>OZ245740.1:5247689-10495379 GCA_965227305.1 Limisphaerales bacterium
AGATCTTGTTTCATGCCTCGGATCCGAGCGATGTGTTTCCGCTGATCACGGGATCCAGCGAGTCCCGCCGAGCCGACCTCCATTCCCTCCTCAGCCCGCGGGTCAAGGAAACGATTCAGACAGAAGGCATTCACGTCACCACTTGGCGGGAGTTGATGAAACGGCGCCAAACGCTCGGGAACGCTCCGTTGGCCAACTTGAAGGCCGAGGCATCGGCTCAGTAAGGAGAGATTGATGAGTAAGCGAATAGCAATCACCGGCGTCACCAGCGGATTGGGCCGAGCCCTGACCGACGAGTTTGTCCAACGCGGCCACCAAGTCTTCGGATGTGGCCGATCCGAGCGGGCGATCGAAGAATTGTCCGAAGCCTATCCCGATCCCCACGAGTTCCAAATCGTCGACATCACCGACGAAGGCTCGGTGGCGGAATGGGCCGAATCGATCCTCAGCACGAGTGTGCCTCCCGACCTGGTCTTGAACAACGCGGCCATCATCAATCGGAGTCGGCCACTGTGGGAAGTTCCAGCGGGCGAGTTTTCGGATGTCATCGATACCAATATCAAAGGCGTCACGCACGTCATCCGTCACCTGCTTCCAGCAATGATCGAGGTCGGCCACGGGATCGTCGTGAACTTCAGTTCCGGCTGGGGTCGATCGACCAGTGCCGACGTCGCCCCTTACTGTGCCACGAAATGGGCGATCGAAGGGCTCACCCAAGCCTTGGCTCAAGAACTACCCGCTGGGTTAGCCGCAGTGCCACTCAATCCGGGAATTATCCATACACCAATGCTGGAGAGTTGTTTCGGTGGCTCCGCCGCGGACTTTCCCTCACCAGCGGAATGGGCCAAAACGGCGGCTCCATTTATTCTTGGGTTGGGGCCTGGGGATAACGGGCAACCGCTCTCGGTCGCGTAACCGGGACGGCTGACAAGGACAGGTGTGATTCAAAGTGCGGGGAGAATGAAAAAGTTTAAATGAAAACTGCAAAATGGAAAATTCAGCTCTCTCATATGGAGTGCGGGAGCAGAGCTGCCGCTTTCCTTACCAGCGACCTGTTCTTCCAGCCTCTTCAAAGGGAAGCCTGCCGCTTCGATCCGACGCCCCGCACTTTTAATCACACCCGACAAGGACCCGCCCAGAAATTATTCGTTGCACTTTGATTCCCCATGACTAAGTTCAAATGATGTCGCAAGTGCCGAGAAAAAGTAAACAGTCCAAGAAGGCGATGATGGTCGGGGTCGGTCTTGATTCCGACGGCTACAAACGCATCACCACCGGCGACAACTTTGCTCTCGTCGGCGGGAGCGAAGAGACTCACGAGGTCATGGTGGAGAAAACCATCAAGATCAACGAGAAGCTGGCCGCCAAAGGGAAATGCCTTGAGGAAGTCTCGAAAGAGGAGTTCAGCGACATTGCCCACTCCGTCGGCCTAGAACGGCACTGTCCGGAAAACAACTAGACCTTCCGAATCTATGGGTCACTCAGAGGAATCGGATCCCTCACGCGACGCCGGGGATGGCTCGCTGAAAACAACATGACGGATTCTCCCTACTGGTTTCTGTCTCTGTTTGCCTTGGCCGCCTTTGGTTTTGCGGTCGTCCCTCTAGTGCTCGCCCGATTGTGGGCGCTTCGATTCTCCCCCCCGAAGCCCGGTCTCGATAAGAATGCGACCTACGAATGTGGTCTGGTCGCCAAGGGCGATGCCTGGGTCCAATTCAAGGCCGAGTATTACCTCTACGGAATTATCTTTTTGGTCTTTGACGTCGAAGCGGTCTTTCTACTGCCCTTCGCCGTCGCCTTTACCGAACTCCCGTTCGGCGCCTTTTTGGCGATCCTGCTATTCGTCTTTTTGGTCGTCGAAGGTCTGGCCTGGGCCTGGGCGAAGGGTATCTTAAACTGGCGCTAACGAACGAACGAAACACGGCATGGACGAAGGTCTACGCGGCGAACTCAGCAAACAAGGGGTGTTCACGACCACCTTGGAAGGCATCCACAACTGGGGGCGACGTAATTCCGTCTGGCCGCTTCAATTCGGCTTGGCCTGTTGCGCGATTGAGATGATCGCCACCTCAATGGCACGGTATGACCTGGCCCGATTCGGGGCCGAAGTCTTTCGTCCCTCGCCTCGCCAAGCCGATCTTATGATCGTCGCCGGGACGGTCACCAAGAAGATGGCGCCACAAGTCGTCCGCCTCTACAACCAGATGCCCGAACCCAAGTACGTGATCGCCATGGGCGCCTGCGCCATCTCCGGCGGCCCCTTCAAGCAAGGCTACAACGTCCTCAAGGGCATTGATCGCTACTTGCCGGTGGACGTGCACATTCCGGGTTGCCCGCCTCGGCCCGAAGCCTTGATCCACGCCTTCATGACTCTGCAGCGAAAGATCGACCAACAATCGCTCCAAGGCGAGGAACGACCTCAACATCTCCGAGCCGACGCGCCATCCGAGTTTCCGGTCCCGACATTCGGGGCACACGATTTGACGCCCACTTCTAACTCCGGCAATTGGAAGCCGCCCGTGATGGATCGCTCTTGTTAACCCACTCGTGCCGATACCGATGAGCGAACTCGACACCTTAATCTCCCGAATCCAGCAAGCCTTTCCCGAGGCGGCCGTAACGGAGGTGGAAAACGCGAGCCCGTCGGGTCAGCACTCGCTCATAGTTCCCGCCGACGCGCTTTACGCGATTGCCCAATGGCTGCGGGACGAACCCGATCTGGCATTCGACTATCTTTCCAACGTCACCGGCGTGGATCGCTTGGACGAAGTGATCAAAGAAAAGGTCAAACGGAAGGAAGAGAAAGACGGCGAAGAAGTCGAAGTCGAGGAAACCCTCGAAAAGACCATTCCCGGGTATCTCGAAGTGGTCTACCACTTCTACTCCGTAGCCCTCCGGCATGGCCCGCTCATTCTCCGAGTGCGCACGGCGAATCGGACGGACTCGGTCACCGTGCCTTCGCTCACCCCCTTGTGGCGTAGCGCCGAACTCCAAGAACGCGAGATCTTTGATCTCTACGGCGTCCAATTCGACGGCCATCCTGATCTGCGGCGATTGCTCATGTGGGACGAGTTCGAGGATCATCCCATGCGGAAGGATTACCAAGACCCGGACGACTACGAGTACGAACCCACCCCCCACGGGAGTGTCTTGGAACGGAGCAAACAACACCATCAACCCGACGCTGGCTAGCCCGCTCAAACTTTTCTCGCAATGGCAGACACCAGCTCCCCCTCCACCACTGACCCGGCCTTGCCCCCGACGAGCGAGCCCCCCTACACACTGCGCCCGCGCGAAGCGGTCAGTACTCGGGAACTGACAGGGGACCTGCTGGAAATCTCCATGGGGCCGCATCATCCCTCGACCCACGGTGTGTTCCAGATGGACGTCACATTGGATGGCGAAAAGGTCGTGCGGTTAAAACCGGTCTTCGGTTACCTGCACCGCAACCACGAAAAGATTGCGGAGAATACGACTTACCTGGCTTCCATGCCTTACACCGACCGGCTGGATTATTTCAATTCCATGACCAGCAACTGGGCCTACGCGCTGTCCGTGGAGAAGTTGGCCGGTATCGAACCGACGGAACGCGCGGAGTATATCCGGGTGATTGTTTCCGAACTCACGCGCTTGCTCAATCACACCTGCTTGATTGGCTTTTTGGTGATGGATATGGGTGCGCTCGGCACGCCCTTGATGTACGCCTTCCGCGAGCGGGAAAAGATTCTCGATTTGTTCGAATCGTTGAGTGGCTCGCGCATGATGTGTAACTACATGCGCTTCGGAGGCCTGCGGTGCGACCTGCCGCCCTTGTGGTTGGATCAGGCTCAAGACCTGATCTATAACTTCGAGGGCTTCCTGGATGACTTTGAGAAACTCCTCACGAGCAACGAGATTCTCATGGCACGCACTCAGAACGTCGGTGTGCTCACGCCGGAACTCGCCGTGAACGCGGGGATCTCGGGGCCGATGCTTCGTGCCAGTGGGGTGAACTATGATCTCCGGAAGGTGGATCGATACGGCATTTACGATCGGTTTGATTTTCGAGTCCCGTTGGGCGACGCCGGGGATGTTTACGACCGGTACATGATCCGGATCTTGGAGATGCGCGAATCGCTCAAGATTCTTCAACGGGCCATCCGTGATATTCCCGAAGGACCAATCGTCAATCCCAAGGCCAAGCTCCGAGGGTTCCGGCCCAAACCGGGCGAAGCCTACGGACGGATTGAAGGTCCTAAGGGAGAACTCGGATTCTATCTCATCGCCGACGGGAGTCCGAACCCGTATCGGTATCGCGTGCGTCCCCCCAGCCTCATCAATCTCACCGTGCTTGAAGACATGTGTCTGGGGCAAAGTGTAGCCGACGTCGTCGTAATTCTGGGGAGCGTAGATATTGTATTGGGCGAGATCGATCGGTAGAGTTTCTTACGAAGAACGAATCATGCTCGGTACTGGAATCATCAAAGGGATGGCCCAAACGGCGAAGAACTTCGCCGGAAGCTTTCGCGACCCCCAGTATCTGACCACGGTTCCCTACCCAGAACAAAAGATCCCGACCAAAGAAAACAACCGCAACTTCCCCTTCTTGGTTTTCGACGGGGACGATGCGGCGGTGGGATTGCGCTGCGTGGCCTGTCAGATCTGCGAGAAAGAGTGCCCGCCACAATGCATTTACATTGAGAAGAGCAAGGAAAAGAAGCCGGATCACGTCGGCAAGCAGCAGTTCTTCCCCGCCACTTTTGACATCGATATTTCGGTCTGCATGAGTTGCCAGATCTGTGTGGAAGTGTGTCCGTTTGATGCCATCAAAATGGACACGGAGTTTGAGCTAAGCCAAACCAACCGCTTCGAAGATCTGCTCCTCGACAAACATCAACTGGCCAAGTCCAACGAGTATTACCGAGGGATCCACCCCACGGAAGCGGCGGACATCGATGCGAGTCGCGAAGCGGACGTCAAGAAGGCGGCCGCCAAAGCCGCCGCCAAGGCGAAGGCCGACGCAGAAAAGAAAGCCAAAGCCGAGGCGGAAGCCGCCGAAGCCAAAAAAGACTCGGATGCTTCCGGCGCGAGTCCGAAAGCAGAGTAAGATTTGTGGAAGCTTTCCTCGTTGACCTCAAAGCCCGCTTGATCGCCTTCGCTCCCGAAGTGCTACAGCCCGTGCTGGGTCACATGCTCTCCATCGCGCCGGTCATTAGTGTCTTTGCTGGATTCTTCGCTCTCACCACTTGGGTGGAACGCAAAGGATTGGGCCGCATCCAAAACCGCTACGGGCCGAATCGCGTGGGACCTTTTGGCATCCTGCAACCCGTTGCTGATGGGCTGAAGATGATCTTCAAAGAGGACGTCGTTCCCCGCTCGGCCGATCGGGTGGTGCATTTCCTGGCTCCAATCGCTTTGGTTATTCCCACCTTGTTGGCTTTTTCCGTGATCCCTTACGGGCGGCAGCTCGTCCCGATCGATCTGGACGCCGGTATCCTGTTCTTCTTTGCCGTGGGTGGAGCCGCTGAGTTGACGGTCTTCATGGCCGGATGGGCCAGCCGCAACAAATACGCGATGCTCGGTGCCATGCGAGCGATCGCTCAGATGATTAGCTACGAAGTGCCACTGATCCTCTCTTCGATCGTGGTGATTATGATGACGGGATCCCTCTCTTTGGTTGCGATTGTCGAAGCGCAATCCGGGGCCTTCTGGCATTGGAACGCTGCGACGCCCTGGGGGTTCGCCGGCTTGTGCCTGTTCTTGACCGCCGCCTTGGCGGAGTCCAATCGCAGCCCGTTTGACATTCCGGAAGCCGAATCCGAGATCATTGCCGGGCACATGACGGAGTATTCCGGCTTTAAGTATGCGCTCTTTTTCCTGGCGGAGTATCTGGGATTGTTCGCGATGAGTGGACTGGCGATCACGCTCTTTCTCGGTGGCTACCACGCCCCGCTTGGGTTCTTGACCTTCATTCCGGCACCGCTTTGGTTTGTGGCCAAGTTCGCCACTCTAATTGCTTTGTTCATCTGGATCCGCGGCACACTGCCCCGACTCCGGATGGATCAACTCATGGAGCTGGCGTGGAAATTCATGTTACCCATGACCTTGGTTACCTTCGGAGCCGGCGCCGTTTGGCACTATACCGGCGGTGGCTTCTGGGCCTGGGTGTTGTGCACGCCGATGATTGCCGGGCCTTACGTGATTTTTGGAAGAAGCATGGCCACCTCCCAATCCGTGGCTCCGCGAGTGTATCGCTTTGCTGAGTAAAGAATGACTGCCGCTTTTGTCATTGTTGCCTTGATCACCGTCGCCGGAGCTGTGGCTGCGACGGCCTTACGGCAGATCGTGCATTGTGTGCTGTGTCTCGCGATCAGTTTTACGGGCATCGCTATGCTCTACCTTCAGCTCGGGGCGCAGTTTCTTGGCTTTGCCCAATTTCTCGTCTACATCGGAGCGGTCACGATCCTTATGTTGTTTACCATCCTGCTGACCCGGAACACCGGACCGGACTTGAGCGGCTCGCCGTTCTCCCGCGGAGCCGGCATCGGCGTCTTGATTAGCGCGAGTGTCTTCGGCTGTTTGGCTTGGGCCATCACGCGCTCACCGGATATTCGCGGGGTATCGGCCCAGGACGCCAACGTCAGCGTCAAAGCCATCGGCCTGACGCTCATGCAGGACTTCGTGATTCCGCTTGAGGTGATTGCCCTGCTCTTGACGGCCGCGATGGTGGGAGCCGTCGTCATCGCCATGAATGAACCCGCTCCCGAGTCCGCAGCCCCGTCGAAAGGAGCGGATTCCGTCTAAGGTCATGGCGAGTCTCGGACATTATCTCCTGCTGGCGGCCCTGCTTTTTTCGTTGGGACTCACCGCCGTTTTGATCCGGCGGAACGCGATCTTGATCTTGGTGGGCATCGAACTGATGCTCAACGCTGCGAACCTCAACCTCATCGCGTTCTGGCGATTCAGTGAGAATCCGGAGCGCTTGGATGGTTACCTATTCGTCCTTTTCACCATCGCGGTGGCTGCCGCTGAAGCTGCGGTGGGGCTCGCACTGATCATTGCCGTCTATCGTCACTACCAAACGACCGAAATCGAGAAAGTGAACACCTTAAATGGGTAGCGCTTGAGGCCGATTCAACGCAAGCAACCCCACGACCCCTTTGAATAACATCGTCGACATCCTTTGGCTGATCCCGTTCCTTCCGCTGGTGGCAGCGGTGGTGCTCGCGGTGCGGCCCCAGTTGTCCAAGTCGATGGCGTCTGGAATCGCGATTGGGGCCTTGGGTGGTGCGTTTCTGATTTCCTTCGTCGCCTTCCTCGCGACCTTTGGGGAGACCGCAGATGGCGCCATCTGGCGGGAGACCAGCAATATCACGTGGTTCCAGATCGGCACCAGCGAGTTGCAAATCGGCTGGCTCCTCGATCCCCTTTCGGCGGTTATGTTGGTCATGGTCACCTTCGTCGGCTCGCTGATCTTCCTCTTTAGCAAGGGCTACATGGAGCACGACGAGCGGTTCAATCGATTCTTCTGCTACCTCAGTTTGTTTGCGGCGGCCATGCTAGGGATTGTGATTTCCAACAGCCTCTTGTTCTTGTTCATCTGCTGGGAGCTGGTCGGCTTGGCCTCGTATCTCTTGATCGGATTTTGGGCTCACAAACCGAGTGCCGCAGCGGCGGCAAAGAAGGCATTCATTACCACCCGAATCGGGGATATTGGATTCTTCCTCGGCATGATCTGGCTCGCCAGCGCTTCCGGGACCCTGCTTTTCTATGATGACGGCAATGGCTGCCTGCAACCCACCGCCCTCGGGGCGCTCGGCGCGCAAACCGTGGTCTTTGGGCTCGCCCTCTCGACCGTGATCACGCTTTTGATCCTTTGGGGAGCGATGGGGAAATCCGGTCAATTCCCGCTGCACGTCTGGCTACCAGACGCAATGGAAGGTCCGACACCTGTCAGTGCGTTGATTCACGCCGCTACCATGGTGGCCGCCGGTGTCTTTCTCATGGCCCGACTCTATCCATTGATGGGCGCGTCCATGCCAGCCCCCGAAGGCCATGAGGCGATCCTATCCGGTTCCTTGATCGCGACCACGTGGGTGGGCGCCATCACGGCTCTCTTGGGAGCCCTGATTGCCGTGGCGCAAACCGATATCAAACGCATCCTCGCCTACTCCACCGTCTCGCAACTCGGTTACATGATGTTGGGTCTCGGAACGGGCGGGCCGGCGGTGGCCATGTTCCATTTGATCACGCACGCATTTTTCAAAGCGCTCCTCTTTCTCGGTGCGGGTTCGGTGATCCATGGATGCCATGATCACCAAGACATTCGCAAGATGGGTGGCTTGCAGAAGGCCATGCCGGTGACCTTTGCCACGTATGCGATCGGCATGTTGGCCTTGGCGGGCTTCCCCCTACTCTTCGCGGGGTTCTGGAGCAAAGACGCGATTCTACACAGCGCCCACGCTTGGTCCGCATCGCAAATCCCCTTCGTCATTGGGTTGGTTGCGGCTTTCCTCACCGCTTTCTATATGACCCGCCAGATGGCTTACGTTTTCTTTGGTAAGAATCGGTTGCCGGCTAAAGAAGACGGCTCGGCTCAGCACCCGCACGAGAGTCCCTCGATCATGACGATCCCGCTGATGATCTTGGCTGGTGGCGCCGTGTTGCTAGGCTTTTTCGGAACGCCGGCTTTTCCCGGGTTTCAGGGTTACCTTGAGGGGCATCATACGGATTGGGATTTCGGCGCGCTGTTTCACTCAGGTTCGCTTCTCGTAATGGTCTTGTCCGGCATCATCGCCATTGGCGGTATGTTCCTGGGATGGCGTCTCTATCGACCGGAAGGATTTGATGCCGGCACGGCACCCGATCCGGTTCAAGCACGGTTCCCCGGTTTCTTTGGAGCGGCTGCAAACCGTTTCCGAATCGACGAAGCCTACGAGGCGACGCTCCTGCGCGGCACACGATGGACGGCTATGGGAATGGATTGGCTGGATCAGGCCGTGATCTCCCGTTGCATTGCCGTGCTCGGCGGCATCGTCCGGGGATTCTCCTGGATCGCTCGGTTTATCGACGAGCACTTGGTCAATGGCGCTTTCGATCAGTCCTGTCACTCCGTGCGCTGGGGTGCTCGAGTGAGTGCATTACTCCAAAACGGCCAAGCACAATTCTACCTCAAGGTCGCGAGCGCGTCGCTGGCCCTGTTCGCATTGATTCTAGTCTGGATGGCCCGCTCATGAACGGATTCCCGCTTGTCAGTTGCATGACCTTTGTGCCGCTCATCGCGGGGATGGTCATCTTGGCGCAAGGGAAGCGCTTGCCCACGGCCACAGCGGTGCGCTACGGCCTGATTGCGAGCCTGGTTACGTTGGGTCTTGGAGTGCTCTTGGGGCTCAATTTCGATATCAGCTCCGGGGCGATTCAATTCGAAGAACGGGCCGCTTGGATTCCGACGCTGAATCTCGACTACACCGTGGGTGTCGACGGGCTCAGTCTCTTGATGATTTGGCTCACCACCCTCTTAATTCCCGTCAGCCTGCGAGCCGGGGGCCAGCTCACGCGGTCGCCGAACCTATTCGTGGCGTTAGTGCTCTTTCTGGAGACCGGCCTCCTCGGGACCTTCACGGCCTTGAACTTTTTTCACTGGTTCCTTTTCTGGGAGCTGAGCCTGATTCCCGCGTTCTTCCTAGTCCGCCTCTGGGGCGGCCCCGAACGCGCTCGGGCGGCGGTTCACTTTTTTGTCTATACGTTCGTGGGCAGCGTGGGGCTCCTGCTCGCCTTTCTCGCGCTCTTTGCAGCGAGTGGCACTTTCGACTTCCGAGAGCTTGCCGAGCTGGCTCGCACCGGGGAATTGCTCGGCAGCGTGGGACAAAGCATTGGTTGGCCGGATCTGCCGATCCGTTGGATTGGGATGCTGCTCTTCGGGCTCGCCTTCCTGGCCGTGGCGGTGAAGGTGCCTTTGTATCCTTTTCACACCTGGCTGCCGCTGACCTACACCCAGGCGCCGAGTGTGGTAACCCTGCTGCTCACCGGACTGATGTCCAAGATGGGACTTTACGCCTTGCTCCGACTCATCGTTCCGATCTTTCCCCAGCAACTCCAGTTGGTGGCCACCCCGCTCCTGCTCTTGGCCGTCATCACGATCGTGGCATCGGCCTTTGCCGCCTACCATCAAACGGATCTCAAGCGCATCTTGGCCTACTCCTCCATCAACCATCTGGGTTATTGTTTTCTGGCGGTGTTCGCAGTTGTGAGTTCCCCCGCCGCCACCGCCGCCTGGCAAGCCGAAGCCAGTGCCGCCTATAACGGTGTGCTGCTCCAACTCTTCAATCACGGCATCATTGCAGGGTTGTTATTCTATCTCGTAGCACAATTGGAGAGCCGCACGGATGGGGTCCGGGAAACCGACCGCTTTGGCGGTCTGCGTTCCGTCGCGCCTCAGTTTGTAACGGTGATGGGGATTGCGCTCTTTGCCTCACTTGGTCTTCCCGGACTGAATGCTTTTATTGGGGAATTCCTCATGTTCAAAGGCGCACTCGGGTTGGTCAAATGGGCGCCGGCCATCGCCACGCTCGGACTCCTGTTGACGGCCGGATTCATTCTCAGGATCATCCAGCAAATGTTCACCGGTCCCCTAAACGAGGATTGGGCGGCCTTCCCGGAACTCACCAAAGCCGAACGCTGGGTCGTCATTCCAGCCATCGCGATCATGTTCTTGGCTGGGATTTTCCCCCAGTTGCTGATTCGATTTGCCAATCAAACCACACTGACTTTGGTGCAGCAGTTAGGAGGGACACCCTAGGATGAAGGGGCCCATTTGTATTTGTCCGGTGACGCGGATTCGGGAGGCGATCGATGCTTAGCTGGACGGTCTATTCAAGTTTTCTCGGTGCTGCGGCCTGTGCCCTCTGGCCCGGGCTCACACCGCAGGGATGTCGGCGGCTGGCGCTCTCCTCGGCGGTCTTCGGACTCCTCTGCGGGCTCCTGGCTTGTTTCCGGTATGACACCCAGGCCGACGCCGAAGCGATCCAATTCACCACTCAACTCAGTTGGATCCCCTCCCTGGGCATCCAATATTTCCTGGGAGCGGATGGGATTAGCCTCGTCTTAGTGCTGCTGACAGGCATCGCGGCAACAACGGGGATTTTGTTCTCCTGGGATATCAGCAACCGCACCCGTGAGTTCTTTGCTTTCTATCTCTGCCTGATCGGCGGCGTTTATGGCGTTTTCATCAGCTTTGATTTGTTCCTGTTGTTCGTCTTCTACGAGATCGCCATCATCCCGAAGTATTTTCTGATCGCGATCTGGGGTTCCACTCGGAAGAGCTACGGCGCGATGAAGTTGGTGCTCTACTCCTTTGTTGGGAGTGCCTTTGTGCTGGTGGGTCTGTTGGCCACCTACAACGAAGCGGGAGCCACTTCCTTCAGTCTTCTGGACCTCATGAATCACCCATTCCCGCGGGACTTTCAGTTGTGGGCCTTTCCGGTGACCTTTATCGGCTTTGCCATTCTCGCCGGTTTGTGGCCTTTCCATACCTGGGCTCCAACCGGACACGTCGCCGCTCCGACCGGTGCTTCGATGTTGCTTGCCGGGGTCGTGATGAAACTCGGTGCCTACGGGGCCTTGCGCTTTCCCATGACGCTTTTCCCGATGGGGCTGGCCGCATGGCGCGAGGAGCTGGCATTGCTTGCGGTGATTGGGATTGTTTACGGCGCCACGGTCGCCTTAGTACAGAGTGATTTCAAGTTCGTCATCGGTTATTCCAGTGTCAGCCATATGGGGTTTGTACTTCTGGGGCTCATGGCCACGACCGAAGTGGGGCTTTCCGGGGCTGTGTTGCAGATGTTCTCTCACGGAATCTTAGCTAGCCTGCTCTTCGGCATCGTCGGCCGCATGGTCTATGCCCGCACCCACACCCGCGATCTCACCGAGTTGGAGGCGCTCCGGTTATCGCGCCGACTGCCCTTCGCCGCCGTGGCGTTCGTGATCGCCGGATTTGCCGGCATGGGTATGCCCGGCTTCAGCGGCTTCGTGGCGGAACTGCAAGTGCTCATTGGCGCCTGGCATACGTTTCCGTCTTACTCCATAGCGGCGGGAGTCGGCATCATCATCGGGGTTTGCTACACGTTGCGTGCCCTGATCAAGGCGTTCTACGCTCAGACACCGACCTACGTTCCCGAACCGAGCGGCGAACTGCCGCCGATCACACAACCCGAGAAGGCGGGAGCCATTTTGCTGATTGTCACCACGACCGTGATTGGCTTGTATCCGCGACTGTTATTGGATTTGATCGCGCCCACCCTCCACTCTCCCCTGCTGCGCCCCTTGATCGACCAATGATGCCTTTCAGCTACAGTGACATCCTATTGGCGCTGGTGCCCGAGTTGATCCTGGTCATCTCCGCTCTGGTGGCGCTCGCCGCAGACTTAATCTGGACCCGCGAATTGCCTCCCCAACGCCGGCACGCCATCGGGTTCGGCATTTGTGGATTTGGTGGCGTGGCCGCGATCGTTTCGATCCTGATTGGGGTCACCAATGGTCCCACTACCAGTGATTGGATCAGCCTTGGCGGCGCGACGAGTGCCGTCAAGATCGGGCTAATCGTGCTCACCGTGGGAACCCTGGCTATCAGTACCCGAACGCGATTCACTATTCACATCGGCGAGTTCTATTTGGTCACTCTACTGGCCCTGGTCGGAATGCTCCTGATGGCCGGTGCGAATCACCTTCTTTTGTCTTTTGTAGCTTTAGAACTCGTCAGCCTTTCCTTTTATTGCCTGGTGGCTTTTGACAAACAACGTCCCGCTGCTACCGAGGCCGCACTAAAGTACTTCTTGTTGGGTGGTGTTTCGGCTGCGATCACGCTCTTTGGCATTAGTTTCATTTACGGTGCCACCCACGAACTGAGTTTTGGAGCCATCGCGGCTCAGCTCGACGGAGCCTCCCTCACGCCGCTGCTCATCGTCGGGCTTTGTGCCTTGGCCATCGGGTTTGCGTTTAAGATCGCCGCCGTCCCCTTGCATCTCTGGGCTCCGGATGTTTACCAATCCGCAGCGTCACCGATCGCCTCGCTGATCGCGTCCGCCTCCAAACTCGCAGGTTTCTATCTCTTCGCCCGAATCTGGACCGTGGCCCTGGGCGCGTTCGTTGGAAACACCGGGAATGCCGGACTTCAGATCGGTTGGTTCTTTCTCCTCGCCATTCTGGCAGGGGCATCCCTCGTGATTGGCAACCTTGCGGCCATTGTCCAAACCTCGACCAAACGGCTCTTGGCTTACTCAGCCATCGCCCATGCGGGCTTCGTCCTCCTCGGTATCATGGCCCATTCCCCCGATGGTCTGGCCGCCGTGATCTATTATTTGATCACCTACGGCCTGGCTTTGGTGGGCATCTTTAGCCTTATTCTCAACGTGGAGCGTTCCCAAGGAAACGACCGCATCACGTCGTTCGCAGGTCTTTACCGACAGGCGCCCATTGAAGCAGCATGCCTATTGGTCTTTTTCCTCTCGCTCGCCGGTATCCCGCCGTTGGCTGGGTTTTTCGGAAAGTTCTACCTCTTTGCCGCCGCCTTGAAAGCCTCCCACGCCACGCAATGGGCCTTCGCACTCGTGATCCTAGCAATCGCTTCGAGTGCGGTTTCGCTCTACTACTATCTGAAGGTCTTGAAACAAGCCTACGTGGTACCCTGTGACACCTCAGAGACCACGAGCAACACGGACCCGGTGTTACGATGGACGGCGGTAGCGATGGCGGTTGTCGTGTTGCTGCTGGGTTGTTTTCCGGAACTCCTGATTCGGGGGGTTCTGGCGGCACTGACACCCTAGAGCGTTCCGGGTGGGGAGACGCATCTGCTTCGCTCTCGTATTCCACCGGCAAAGACCGACCCGACGAGCTGGAACGATCGTTTCCGATTTCAATCCTGCCCCCAACCTGCGCCATTTCCGGTTCGGCGTTTGACAATCGACAAAGTGCGGCAATAATTGCTGCTTATGAAATTGGGAATTGTCACGTTGTGCTTCGCCTTAGCCGTGGGATCGGCGCTCCGAGCGGAGTCTCCATTATACTCCATCCCGCTCCAGACGATTGATGGCGAATCGACTTCGCTCAAGGAATACAAAGGGGATGTACTCCTGGTCGTCAACGTGGCCTCCCAATGCGGCCTCACCCCTCAGTATCAAGGCCTGCAAAAAATCTTCACCAAATACCAATCCGACGGCCTTCAAGTCCTCGGTTTTCCCTGCAATGATTTCGGAGCCCAAGAGCCGGGAAGCAATTCCGAGATCAAGACGTTTTGTTCGACGAAGTATCAGGTCACGTTCCCCATGTTTGACAAGATCCACGTGAAGGGTAAGGCACAGCACCCACTTTACGCGGCCTTGACCGGCAAGGAGTCTCCATTCGCTGGCGACATCAAATGGAACTTCGGCAAATTTCTCATCAGTCGCAACGGCAAAATTCTGCATCGATTCAAACCCGGCACTCAGCCCGATTCGACCGAAGTCCGAACCGCGATCGAAGCCGCATTGAAGCACTAGCGACCGTCCCAGACTTTTATTCCTAACCCTTAGAACCCGAATTCATGTCAAAGGTAGACCATATCGTTCTTATCAAATTCAAAGAGGGAACGACGCCCGAAGGAATCGATAAGATCCTCGACGAGTTTCTCGATATCAGCGAAACGATCCCAGGGATTGAAAACTTCGTCTCCGGCCCAAATAACAGTCCGGAAGGACTCAACCAAGGCTACACGCATGCCTTCGTCATGACCTTTACCGATTCGATCGCTCGGGATTCGTACCTGCGGCACCCCGAACATGAGCGAGTAAAGCAACTGGCCTTACAAGTCTTTGAGTCCGTCCTCGTGCTCGATTTCGAACTCTAACGCGCTTTCTTTCCCAACGAATTTTCGAGCCCACTGGTGGCTCCCACAGTACATTATGGCGACCTCAAAAAAGACCCCTAAGACCAAATCCGGAAACCGACGATCCGCCAAGCGCGCCTACTCCTCCACCATGGTGGATGGTCCGGAGCGCGCTGCTAGCCGGGCAATGCTTTATGCCGTGGGTTTCAAGAAGCCCGACTTCCGAAAATCTCAAGTCGGGATTGCCTCCACCTGGGGCATGGTCACGCCGTGCAACATGCACATTGACCAGCTGGCCGTACATGTCACGCAAGGCGTCAACTCCAACGGAGGCAAAGGGGTGGTTTTCAACACGATTACGATCTCCGACGGGATTTCGATGGGAACCGAAGGCATGAAGTACTCGCTCGTTTCGCGTGAAGTCATTGCCGACTCCATCGAAACCGTTGCGGGTTGCGAAGGATTCGATGGCGTGGTTGCAATCGGTGGTTGCGACAAGAACATGCCGGGCTGTTTGATTGGGCTGGCCCGACTCGATCGCCCTGCGGTCTTCGTCTACGGCGGCACGATTCTTCCCGGGAAATACCAAGGCAAGGATGTGGACATTGTGTCCGTGTTCGAAGCCGTGGGCCAGCATGCGAACCAGAAGATCAACGACCGGCAGTTGGGCGAACTCGAATCGTGCGCCATACCAGGGCCGGGCTCATGTGGTGGGATGTACACGGCCAACACGATGGCCTCCGCGATTGAAGCCTTGGGAATGAGCTTGCCAAACAGTTCCGCCCAAGCGGCCGTCTCTGAGGAAAAACGCGTGGACTGCGAAAAGGCAGGTAAAGCGGTCATGAACTTGTTGAAAGAAGGCATTCGCCCCAGCGACATCATGACGCGCAAGGCTTTTGAAAATGCCATCACGGTGGTCACCGCATTGGGTGGTTCCACCAACGCCGTTCTCCATTTGCTAGCCATGGCGCATGCCGCCAACGTCAAGCTAACCATTGACGACTTCACCCGCATCGGAAAGCGCACCCCGGTGCTGGCCGACCTCAAGCCAAGCGGTCAATACGTGATGGCCGAACTCGTAAAGATCGGCGGCACCATGCCGTTGATGAAGATGTTGTTGGAAGAAGGTTTGTTGCACGGCGACTGCATGACGGTGACCGGCCGCACCCTCGCCCAAAACCTGGCCAAAGCCCCGTCCTACCCTGCCGGCCAAGATGTCATTCGCGGTTTTGACAACCCGATTAAAAAAGACGGCCACCTGGTGGTGCTCTACGGAAACTTGGCCGAGACCGGCGCCGTGGCCAAGATCAGCGGCAAGGAAGGTTTGAGCTTCACCGGCAAGGCCAAAGTCTTTGATGGCGAAGAGTTGGCCCTCAAGGCGATTCTGAGTGGCAAGATCAAGAAGGGCGACGTCATCGTCATTCGCTATGAAGGACCCAAGGGCGGGCCCGGGATGCGCGAAATGCTCTCCCCCACCTCGGCCATTATGGGCAAAGGCCTCGGCAAGGACGTGGCTCTCATCACGGACGGCCGATTTTCCGGTGGCAGCCACGGCTTCGTGGTGGGTCACGTGACTCCGGAAGCGTTCGAAGGCGGTATGATTGCCATCATCAAGAACGGGGATACCATCACCATCGACGCGAAGAAGCGACAACTCAATCTTGAGGTCTCAGCAAGCGAGATCAAAACTCGCCTTGCCAAGTGGAAGCCCCGTAAGCCTAACTACTCTCGGGGTATCCTGGCCAAGTATGCGCACACGGTGAGCTCGGCCCACCTCGGTGCCGTTACCGATCAACTGGACTAAGCCAGCATACAACATAAGAACCTTTCACCCACCCGCCACGCCTCTAAGGCTGGCGGGTGTTTTTCATTCTACCTTCAGCGGAGACTTAAGGTCGTCACCACGGGCATCGAGGAAACGATTCGGGACTACTCAACAACGCCAGGGTTTCGCCCGGGCAAGGTAAAGGCAAAGACGGCACCACTGGGCTCGGCCGCCTCGAACCACACGCGCCCACCATGGGCCTGCACAATGTGTTTCACAATCGCCAGGCCCAAGCCGGTCCCGCCCTGTTCGCGAGACCGCGCCTTATCGACCCGGAAAAATCGCTCGAACACATGTTCGCGCGCTGCTTCGGGAATGCCCGGACCATCATCCGACACGCGAACCACGACATGACCGTCGTCGCTACGCCCCGCCGTCACGGACACGCTGCCTTCCGGTTTTCCATACTTGATTCCGTTGTCCACCAAGTTCTGCAACACCTGCTGAACCCGATCTGAATCCACCCACACCATCAGTTTCGGATCCATGTCCATCACCAAAGAAACGGAACGATTGGCGGCACGGTCCAAGAGATCATCAAACACCCGGTTCACCAAATCAGCCAAATTGATTTCCACCTGACTGATCGAGATCTGATTAGACTCTAACTGCGAAAGTGCCAACAAGTCTTCAATCAGGTAGGTCAAGCGGTCGCTGTGTTTCTCAATTTTCTGCAAGAAACGAGATTCCATTGCCGGATCCTCAACCGATCCCGCCAGAAGGGTTTCCACATAGCCCTTAATCATCGAAAGCGGCGTGCGGAGCTCATGACTCACATTGGCAACAAACTCCTTGCGACCACTCTCCAATTGCTTGATCCGGGTCAAGTCATGGAAGATCACAATCACCCCGGACTCCGATTCCGACTCGCGAAAGGTCGCCGCATTTACCGAGAAGTAGCGACTCTCCGAGGCAGATCCCAGCATGAGTTCGTGGCCCGTCACGTGACCTTCAGCCCGAGTCTGAGCCACCATTTCCTGAAGTTCGTGCGAGCGAATCGCCTCGATCAGGGTCTTGTTGCGGACGTCTTGAGTGACCCCAAAGAGCGATTCAACAGCCGCATTGACGAACCGAACACGGCCCTCGGCAGAAAGAATGAGTACGCCTTCAACCATCCGGTCGAAGATGGCTTCCTGTCGGGCTCGAGCGTCTTTTTGATCGCGTTCTCGCTGACTTTCCAGGTCGGTAATCTGCGATTCCAAGGATTGAATTTGCCCACCAAGATCCGTCAGTCGCACGCGGCTCCACCACCCCAATCCCACTAGAGCCACCAGAAGGACTGCCGCGAGCAACTCCGATATCATCACGATCTTCTCTCTGGCTCCGACGCTCCCTACTCGTCGAGGAAACGGTAACCTACGCCACGGACCGTATCCAAGAAACGGGCCGCATCGGCGAGTTTTTCACGCAGTCGCCGGACATGTGTATCCACGGTGCGGGTATCCACCAAGCTATCGTAATCCCAGACATCTTGTAGCAAACGTTCCCGAGATTGCACGCGCCCCCGCCGTTCGGCTAAGACGGTGAGCAACTTAAACTCGGTGGGGGTCAGATCCACTCGTTTATCCCCGACTTGCACGAGGTGGCGCGGTACATCGATGGTGAGTTCCGCGAATTGAAAGTGATCCGGTTTTTCGCTCGGGGCCTGACGGCGGGTCAGCAGGTTCTTGATACGCAGAACAAGTTCGCGCGGGCTGAAGGGTTTGGTCATGTAGTCGTCCGCCCCCAACTCCAGTCCCAACACGCGGTCGATTTCGCCGGCTTTCGCCGTCAGCATGATGATGGGTAACCCGGAAGTCGCCGGATCCCGGCGCATGATCTTGCACACCTCCAACCCATCCACCGCTGGGAGCATGACATCCAAGACCACCAAATCGGGTGCGAAGGTCCGCGCTTTCGTCAACGCCGACTCGCCGTCTTCGGCCGTAATCACATCAAAACCCGCCGCCTTCAAATTGAAGGCAACGAGCTCGACCGCATCCGGTTCATCATCGACAACTAGTATTCTCTTACTCACGTCCCTGTTGCATACCACGCGGTTCCTGACGCAGAGATGGCATCAATGTTACAAATCAGCAACAGCAAAATCCCGGAAATCGACCGAGGTATCCGGCCAATGCCCAGGCCGACCCGGCGTTAAAATTAGATCAAAAAGTACAGTAACGCCAAGAGGGCCGCTACAATCCCCCAAAAGATCCGACGTCGATCCAGGGGACGCCGCCGTTCTCCAAATTCTTCCGCCACAAAGGAGTCGTAGTCGAACTCCCCTTCGTCATAGTCAACCCCGATGGAGTCGTAGTGAGCGCGTTCGGACCAACCCGTTTCCTCGCAGGAACCACACTCAGGGCAAGCCACGGCATCATCGGCTAAGCGGGCACCGCACTGGGGACACAAACCGCTCATCACGGGTTCTCAGATCCGACGGATTGGCCGCTTCCCGCCCTAGGCTTAGCCCACGCCGGCATATTCTTCATCCGTCGTTAGTTCCATCCCCAAGAGTAAATAATCATGGGAAACCGCCTGCATATCGCGCACGTAGGCTTCCAGGGTCAAGAGCTCACTAAAGCCCAAGAGCGCAAAGACATGGATGGCCCGCTTTTGTTCGGCGATAAACTCCGCTTCCAACTTTTCCAGGCCGAGATTCCGAGCCACATCGATCATCTCCGTGACCAAGGCTCGCGCCAATCCGCGCTCTCGAAATAGGGGATGAATGAGTACACTGACCCGGCCGATATGGCGTTTCCAGCCACCCAGCTGCTGATGGAGGGTGCAAGCGCCAATGACCTGCCCTTCCAGCAGGGCCAAGAGCGGTAGGTTTCGGCCATAATCAATCTCCTGACACCAGGATTCAATGACCTTGGGATCCCGGATCTGATGCTTGATGAAGAGGCGCTCCTTTTCGGGGACCGCTTGAAAGAAATCCCAAAAGGGAACTTCATCTTCCCGCCTCAGGGGACGCACCTCACACGCCAAACCCGAGGGCAACTCGCACGGCACGGGATAGCGTTCCAAGGTCACATCCAGAATCGAAAGTCCCTCAGACATGCCTTCAGCCTAGCCGAGGCACTACCAAAGGCGCCAGCCTCTTTCGCGAAAACCTGCGGGTCGGAACGGATGGAAAAGAGACCGATTGGATACGGGAAAGACGTTCCGGAAACCGGCCTAGGAAATCCGCGCCTGAGAGACGTCCCCGCTGACCCCCAGCCCGGCTCCGACCAGTTCGGCCTGGCCGATTCGACTCGGATCCAAACTCCAGCGGTTGGCAAGGCCGAAGATCCGTTCCGTATTCTTCCGAAAGCGCTCCTGAGAGCCCAAACCGAACGGATCGGGAGATTCCCCGTAGGGAAAGGCTTCCATCCTAACCCGTTGTTCCGCTTCCGAGAGCTTCCCTTGATTCCACAAGGTTTCCCGATACCAGGCATAGGCCCGGATGACCACGCCATCCACGAGACGGGCCCACGCATGCTCATAGGTCACGGAATCGCCACAGAAATAATGCACTTCCCCGAGCTTCTCGCTTAAGGCACGCAAATAGGAATAGCAGTGGTCCACATCATCCGACGGACGGGGGAGATGGGGACCAAATACCAGGATCCAACCCTTGATCGGCGCCGAGACGAAAATGCGGTTTTCCGAACACACCTCCGCCAGTCCCTCCATCCAGCTGCACGAGGTCGGGTTCACCAATCCGAGTGTCTCTTGAACCAGATGCAGATTCCGACTCTGAATAGCGATCCAACAGCGAGGCCGATCAAAGACGAAACGGGGCACTGCCAGCATTGAAGAATACCGACTCTTGCCGGACAAGGGAGCAGAGACGAGTTGGGCGGCACGCCGGTTGCGGAGGTAGTAGAGCACCGAAAACATGCAAATGATGGCCGATACCGTCATCGTCACGAGCAGCAGGAGCATCACCGGCAAAATATCCGTATTCGCCCCGCCGCCTATTTCCGCGATCCCATTCATGCAACAACTAAGCTTTTTACGACGTAACCGAACAAATTTCCGCCAAATGGCTCCGCCATTTTGGCGCACTAATCACAGGGAGCACTGCGAGTATGGTCAAGATTGTCGTCCCTGACAAGCCCAAGGCTCGGGGAAATTTTTCCCGAAAATGACCTCGATCAGCTCATAAATCGGACACTTTTCTGCCATTCTACCATCGCGCCCTTACAGATTCATTTCCAACATTGGCGGCGAGTACCCGAGTAAGTCGCTCGCCCTCACCAAACAAAAGGCACCTAAGCTATCCCGAAAATCGCTCCAGACCAGCTCGCGAGACCAGTTCACAGAGCCGATAGAGAAACCAATAGGTCAAAAACGCCAACACAGGCGTGAAATCGAATCGCCCCAAAACTAAGGGCAAGACCCGAAAAGGCAGCAGCACAAACCGAGCCGTGCGATCGACAAAAACCCAAAAAGGACGTTCTCCGAAATAGATATAGCTGTGGACAAAGTAGAGCAACACCAAGGCTAAGATGACTTGACCGACCACGAGACAAATCGAGGTTCCGACCAAGGGCGCTTGAATCAAAAGCACCCAGAAACTCCAATCCACCGGCAAAACCCCTAAACCAAGAAAGGCTCCTCCAAGGACAACCCACAACAACGACGCCAGCCCCCAACCCACTATCGCCTTCCAGGCCAGGGACCAAGCAGCGATTCGGCCCAATTGCTGATCGATCAAGCGTTCGATGGAGTCTGAGCGGCTGGACTGCTGGCGGAACAAGCTCAGGCCCAGGATCGCGAGGTAAAAACGCGCCAAGAAGAGGATAAAACTAGCCAGCGAGTAGCCCAACATGTGCGGCAGCTGGCCGGGGTCAAAACGGACCGCGAGGATTCCGAAATCAACCGTCGACCGCACGGCACCGGGTTCGGAAAAGTTCCAATAGGCAACCCCACGCAGAATCAACAGCCCTCCCAGCAGAGAGAGTAAGAAAAAGCGCCCCAGGTTACTGGGCGTCTCGGAGCGAAGGGTCGAAAGCAGGGTCAAGGGCCTGCTGGACTGCACCGCGTAGCGTGGAAAAACAAAGACGGCGGCCCAGAGGAACCAAGCGAGGAGATTCAAGCCAAAGTTGATCCATTCCATCAGACTCGATTCGATCGCCCGGGCCTACCCCGCGCGCCTGTAACGCTCCCCGAAACGCGTTCCCCGTAAGATTCGCCCGCCAGCTAAAGGGCCTTTAACAAAGTCTCGGCCATCACCGAGGGTGTGTCTGCAACCAGCACTCCGGCATCCCGAAACGCTTCAATCTTCGCCTCAGCCGTCCCTTTGCCCCCACTGACAATCGCACCCGCATGCCCCATCCGTCGTCCGGGAGGCGCCGTGGTACCGGCGATAAATCCGGCTACTGGCTTCTTGCAATTCTCTTTGATCCAAGCCGCCGCTTCTTCTTCCGCTGAACCGCCAATCTCACCGATCATGATGATTCCATGGGTGTCCGGATCGTCATTGAACAGTTTGATCACATCCAAATGCGAAGTCCCGTTCACGGGATCGCCACCAATACCGACACAAGTAGATTGCCCGACCCCGCGGCACGTCAACTGCCACACGGCCTCGTAGGTCAGCGTCCCACTGCGGGAAACAACGCCAATGTTGCCCTTCTTGTGAATGTAACCCGGAGCAATCCCAATGCGACAGCCGCCTTGGGAACCTTCACCTTCACCCGGAGTCACGACACCCGGACAGTTAGGACCGATCAATCGGGTTGGCGAGCCGTCAATCGCAGCCTTCACCTTTACCATGTCGCGCACGGGGATGCCTTCAGTGATGCAAACCACCAATTCGATTCCGGCATCGACCGCTTCCAAAATCGCATCAGCTGCAAACGGCGGCGGCACGAAAATAGCCGAGGCGGTTGCTCCGGTTTCGTTCACGGCTTCCGACACCGAGTGGTAAATCGGCACCTTGCCTTCAAACTCTTGCCCGCCCTTTCCGGGGGTCACACCGGCCACAATGTTGGAGCCGTAGTCCAGGCTCAATTTGGCGTGCCGACCGCCAAACCCGCCCGTGATGCCCTGCACGAGCACCTTGGTATCTTCTTGAACGAGAATTGCCATATCAAAAATCTCCCAATCTGCTTATGCCGCCGCACCGACCGCAGCCACGATTTTCTGTGCTGCGTCCGACATCGAGTCCCCGCTGATGATCGTCAATCCCGACTCATCGAGAATCTGTTTTCCTAGGGCCACGTTATTGCCCTCCAGCCGAACCACGAGTGGCAGCGAGAGTTGGGTCTCCCGGGCTGCTGCTACGATCCCCTTGGCAATCACGTCGCATTGCATGATACCGCCAAAGATGTTGACCAAAATCCCATTCACATTGGGATCGCTGAGAATGATGCGAAAGGCCGCCGTGACTTGCTCCGTGGTCGCTCCCCCACCGACATCCAAGAAGTTGGCTGGGTTGCCACCGAAATGCTTGATGATGTCCATGGTCGCCATCGCCAACCCGGCCCCGTTGACCAGACACGCGATGCTGCCATCCAGCTTGATGTAGTTGAGGTCGAACTTGCTGGCCTCGATTTCTAGCGGAGCCTCTTCGCCCAGGTCCCGCATCTCTTGAATATCCGGGTGACGGTAAAGGGCGTTGTCATCAATGGAAATCTTGGCGTCCACCGCGGATATATCTTCCTTGCCTTCGGCCCCTTTCACCAAGCAGAGCGGGTTAATCTCAACCAACGAGGCATCGGACTTGTCGTAGGTTTCGTAGACGCCTCGAATCAACTTCGCCGTCTTACCAATCAACGCCGCTGGCACACCCAAACGGGCAGCGATCTTCACGCCCTGAAACGGCATCAGCCCCAGCGCGGGATCCACACTTTCGCGGACAATTTTATCCGGCGTTTTCTCAGCCACCTCTTCGATGTCCATGCCCCCTTCCGTGCTGGCCATGACGACCGGTCGTCCGGTGGCTCGGTCCAGCAACACCGCGAGGTAGAACTCACTGACAATCTCCTCCGCGCTGGCAATCAGCAGCGTATTGACCTGACGCCCGGCCTCCCCCGTCTGTTTGGTCACGAGGACTTCACCCAACATGGCTTTGGCTTTTTCCTCTACATCTGCCGCCGATTTGCACAAATGGACACCGCCCTGGAATCCACTCTTGAAGGTTCCCTTACCACGACCGCCGGCATGGATCTGAGCCTTGATCACGGCCAGTTCCGTTCCGCCGTCAAAGAGCCGATCGGCAATCGAACGGGCTTCCGCCACCGAGGTGCAGGGGTCACCGGCCGGAACCGTCACGCCGTGCTTTTTGAGAAGTTGTTTTGCCTGGTATTCGTGTAAATTCATAGTTGCGCCATTAGGCTCGAGACCATCCGTCTCGCTGATTTGAAGGAGCCGAAGCCGAAGCCACCAAGGGGCAAACGGAGCGGTAGCACACTCTGACCCTGCTACCGTTCTGCCACGGGTTTGACCGTGAGTCCAGTCGGTCCCACGTATTCACTCTGCGGCCGAATCAACCGATTGTCAGAAAGTTGTTCCAGCACGTGCGCCGTCCAGCCCGAGGTCCGGGCGATGGCAAAGATCGGCGTAAAGAGATCAATCGGAATCCCCAAGGAGTAATAGACCGTGGCCGAATAGAAATCGACATTTGCGTGGAGGCCCTTTTCTTTGAGCATGATCTCAGCGATGCGATCACTCATTTGGATCCATTTTGCCTCACCCAATTCCGAGCTGAGCTTCTGAGCCATCCGCTTCAAGTGCGGCGCCCGCGGATCCAGCACCTTGTAGACCCGGTGCCCGATACCCATGATCTTCTTCTTCTGCGCCAAACAATCCGCCACGAAGGCATCCACGGCATCCAAAGAACCAATCTCCTGCAACATGCGGATGACCCCCTCATTGGCCCCGCCGTGCAGCGGTCCTTTGAGCGTGCCGATCGCGGAGCAAATGGCCGAATACATGTCACTGAGAGTCGCGATGGTCACGCGACTGGAGAACGTGGAGGCGTTCATGCCGTGGTCGGCATGGAGGACGTAGCACATGTCCATGGTATTGACCGTCTCGGGCGAGGGAGTCTCACCGTTGATCAAAGCTAGGAAATTCGCGGCTTCCCCAAGACTCGGGTCGGAGGGCGGCAACGGTTTGCCCTGCCGTGCCAAGTGGAAATAGGCCGTGGCCACCGGGATCTGGGCGATCAAACGCAAGGCCTTACGGCGCTGCGCATACATGGTGTCATCCTCAGCCGAGGTATCAAAACAACCCAACGCCGAGACCACCGTCCGGATGGCGTTCATAGGAGCTGTTGTGTCCGGCAGGGACTGAATCAAATCCACGACGCCCTTCGGCAATTCACGAAAACCCGCCAGCGTGGCGCGCAGTTCGTCGAGCTCGGTCTGGTTGGGTAGGTGCCCGTGATGCAGGAGGTGCACCACTTCCTCGTAGCTGACTTTGCCAGCCAATTCGTCGATGTTATACCCGCAGTAGATCAGTTCGCCAACCGCTCCATTGACCGCACTCAAGCGCGTCTTTGCCGCGACGATTCCTTCCAAACCACCTTTCGAACCTGAATCAGTACCTTTTGTCATCCGTTTTAGTCCGTCTCACGGGTTGTTTCATCGCGTGTGCGCCGGAGTGACGAAACCTAAGGAAAGCACCCCAATCTGGTCAACGGTTTTTGGGGATCGTCCATCAAACACTTGGTATGGACCATCGGATCAAGCCCCAGGAAAAACTCCCCCTAGGCCCCGTTTTCACCTAGGCTGATGGCTCCAATGGCCGCGTTGTGCAATCCAGTCATTCAAACCAGCAATAGAATAGGACGCCCACAAGCCGCTCCAAACCGCCTCTCTTTCGCGTCGTGACCGATCGCCTGGTCGTTGCCCCTCGTTATCAATCCCTGCTCACACGGCACGGCATCACCCATTTCGCCGCCCTTAAGCAGGCCTGCTGCCCTGACTCCAGCGCAACCCTGCCCGTGGAGCTGTTTCCGGGCCAATGGGATCGTCCCCAAGCGGATCCTGTCGCCTATTTCGCGAAACGGTATCAATACCCACGCCCGTCGCTGAAATTTTTTCTCCGCGCGTCCAAACCCGAGCGCGAATTCCAGAATTACCTACGTTTCCAGGCTTGGGACCTCCCCACCGCCGATCCCATCGCGTGGGGCGAGTCCCGGGATACCTGGGGCCGATTGCAAGAAGCCGTCATTGTCACCCAAACCATCCCGGAAACCCGTCCCTTACCCGACTATTGGGTCACGCTTTCCGCCGATCCCCCATCCGCACCCCGGAAACGCAACGCAGTAATCGGACAGATCGCCCATTTGGCCCAAACCCTTCACGCCCATCACTTTCACCATCGGGACTTCGTATGGCGGAATTTCCTAGTCAATGAGGCAGAAGGACATCCCCGGGTTCATCTGCTCGACTGTCCGCGCGGGACGCCGGCTGGGCAATTATTCCGGAATCGGGGCCGCATCAAGGATCTCGCCTCCCTCGACAAACGCGGGTCGCTGCACTGCCGGCGGACGGAACGACTGCGCTTCTTCCTCGCCTACAGCAACATCGCCACGCTCGATCCAGCGCACAAACAGCTCGCCCGAGCCGTCCAAGCCTATCGCCGCGAGCGCTGGCCGGAGGACTGGGTTTCTCCCGACGCGGCGTAGGCCTCCAACCAATCGGCCACGCGCGCCCCACGAGCCAAAACGTAGTGCTTGAGAAAGACCAGCCGGTCCCGGTTCCCGGTCCCCATTAATTTCTTCGCGTGTCGATCCATCCGATCCAAATCGGCCATGGCTCGGTCCTGTGACACGGTGTCGGCAAAGCTCAGCCCGTCGAGATCAATCAGAAACACCCCACGCTCCGGATGCACCAGGACGTTGGTCAGTTTCAGATCCCGGTGGAAAAAGCCCTCGCGATGGCACCGTCCGACCAATTGCGCCACGGCTCGAATCAACTTCAACCGGGGCCACGCCGCGACATGCAGCGCCTCGGCACCCCGCAGGAACTCCATGGCAAAGTAGCTGCGGTAAAGCAGGCCCCATTTTCGGCAATCCAAGACGCCAATCGGCTTGGCCGTTGGGATCCCGACCAATTCCAAATGATACGCCATCAAGAAGGATCGCCGGGCTCGGGACCGCCGAAAGAGATCCTTAATCAGGTTGCTCCGTTTCTTCAAATTATAGCGCTTCAGCACCACCGCACCGGCCCGGGCCACCGTGGAGGTTCGGCCCTGTTTTAAGAAGGTGCCGTCAGCGCCAAACGCTTGATCCGGGTGGGTTAACCACTCGGGTTGTGCCTCCGCAAACTCCGCCAACCGCAGCTGCCAACGCTGTCCACCGAAGACCCGAAAATCAAAATCACGGTTCCGCTTGAGGCAGCGCCGGGCCCGCTGTTTGAGCAAGGCTCGACGCAGGACCGCACTGCGTGCCTTCACCGTGTCATCCACCGGGAGATCCACTCGGAAGTCTATAAAGGCCAAATTGTCGCGGCGCTCCTCCGCCGACAAGTGCCGTTTGACCACCACCCCATCGAGATCCACCAAAGCGAAGTGCCCTTCTGCATCCACTAAGAGATTGGCGGGGTGCAGATCCCGTTGCATCACTCCCAATTCATGCAGCCGGTTCACAAAGGCGAGCAAGGCCGCCCGATCCCATTGGTCCGTCTCGGAAAGGATCGTTCCCGGAAACGCCTCCGTTATGAGAATGCTCTCCAAGAGTCCGCCGCGGCCCCAGCGTTCCCCCAAGGCAAAGTGATCAACGATAGGAACGCCCAAAGCGAGGAGCTCCTGCGCCAGATCCCATTCGAGCCGCGCTTGGGATCGCTTGAACCAGAATTTGTAGGGGCGCAAGGGATGGAAGGTATGGAGGTAGTGTTTGGCATAGAACCGCCGCTCGCCACACGTATGCACCCGTACCATCTTCGCAGGCGATTGCTTCACCAACTCACTCGGGCTACTCAGAATCTGATTCGGGTCCAACGCCCCACCGCCATCGATGGCGCCGGTCCAACGAATTCCCCGTGCCTGTTTGTGAACCCCACCCATCAGTCCCCCTTATTCGATTCGCGCTCCGCCGCCCGAACCCAATCGGGCAGCATGGGAGCGTCCGAGAAATGGCCTCGGTAAAGCCTTACCGCCTTCCGAGCAACCTGCCGCCAGAAACGGGGCCGTTCCCGCAACGCATTACGGGCTCCAATCGGCTCGTAGTGGGCCAAGAAACGGCAAAGATCCGTATTACTGAGCGAACATCCCAAGGCGGAAAACAGCAACCCCGCGAGGTCTTTGAGCAACCAGCGCGTCGGCACCCGCGTCCGCAATTGCGCGCGATGGAGATCAATCACCGTAAGCGTCAGCGGGTCTCCCGGTTCCCACTGCGCCCATTTCCGATCGGGAACCAAGAAATGGCAGAGGTAAAAATCCCGATGATTCATCCCCGCATCCCGCAGTCGAGCCGCGACCCGGGCCAACTCGATGGTCAGAGCCCGCTTGAGACGCCAACGCCGCCCCGGCTCCAACTTCAGCCACACAGGCACAAGTTCTTCCAAGGAAATCATTCCCTCCAATGCTTCCGTGAGCAGGAACGATTCACGCTGCGCCGGATTCCAACCGCGGATCCCAACTCCAGCCACGATCGGAGCTGGCTGACCCAATTCACGTAAGCGATCCAAGGCCACCCATTCGGGATGCGCCGACACCACCGGCCATCTTAGATTACTCAGGTCCTTAATGATTTCGCGCCAGCCGCAACCCCGATGGTACTTCAAGTAATAGTCCCGCCCCCCCACGGAGATCTTGGTCGTCCGCCGGCTCTTCACTTCTCGAAACACCTCGCCGTCGAGTTGCGATAGCCATCGGTACGGGTCCTCTCCCCGAGGCAAGCTCGAAGCTACATCGGGACTCAGTTCCATCATCGGCCCCCTCCCGATTCCTCGTCTTTGGTTTGCCCCTGGCGCTTTAGCAGTAGGGTTTCAATCTGTTCGGCAGCCCGCTCATGACACCGATACAACTCATCTCGCTGCGCATACTGAAACGCCGCTCGGCTCCAATCGTCCCATTTGTGCTCGTCCGAGATCTGCGACAAACCCTCATCCCAGGCCGCCTCGCGAAACGGATCCGCAACCACGCATCCGGCCTTGGCGGTCTCGATGTGGTGAGCGAAACCACAATTGGCGGTCGTCAACACCGGCAAGCCACAAATCAACGCTTCGAGCAGGACGGTCCCGGTATTCTCCGTATAGGGCGGGTGGATCAGATAGTCCGCCGCCAGCATCCGTTCTTCCACCGCATCCTGAGCCCCAAGGAATTTCACCTGCGATTCAATCCCGAGTCGCTGCGCCATGCGTTGGTAGGGTTCCGACCGATCCCCACCAACCACCCACAGCAAGGGTCGGAGCCCCTGGCTATCCGCCAAGCGTGCAAGACCTCGCAAGACCCGATCCAGGCCCTTGGTCTTAAATTTCGTCGCGACAAACAAGGCCACCACCTCGGACTCCCCCCCGGCTCCGGTTCGTAGCTTCTCACGAGCTTGTCGGCGAGCGGACGGCTCGTAGTCCCGACGAAACACCGGCGGCGGCAAATCATGGAATCGCGCGGGTCGGGCACCATAGTACCGTTCATACCAAGGGATCTCCCGCGGGGTTAGGACCAGAAACTCCACTCCGTGCTCGGGCCGAAAGACCGCTGCCTCCATCCGGCGATATTCCCGATAGCGGCCACTCAAATGACGCCACCCTTGATACCACTCCGGATACTTAGCCACAAAACAGGGGTCCGCAGCATAGTAGATATCCAAGCCGGGAAGTTTGTTAAACCCCACGATACCATCATAGCTCACTCGCTCGCGGATCGCTTGCCAAGCCTGGAAGAAATACCGATTGCGCGCCACGTTCGACGCCCCGCGTTGGCCTGTAACATGCAGGCGAAACTCCGCCGGCCGCTCACCTTCCCAGCGACGGGTCACCAGATCCACCTCATGCCCCCGCACTCGGCACGCGTGAGCAATATTCAAACAGTCCCGCTGGAGACCGCCATACGGGAAATATTCAAATAGTAGAAAAGCGATTCTCATCAACGCAGCCCGTTCCGAGCGATCGGAGAAAACTCAGCGGTGGGGCGAGCCCCGCAATCAGCCCAAACACCCAAATACCGTTGCGCTCCACGGGGCAGATCATTAAGGTCGACTCGGTTCAAAACAACCAAAAGTTCTCAAAGTGCCCGAGCCGACCACCATCCAAGTACCCTGCGACCTCTGCGGCGCCCCGCCCGTCGAACCCTTTCTCGAGAAACACGGGCTTTGGTACAGCCGCTGTCCCGAGTGCGACTTCGTCTACGCCAATCCCCGATTGGCCCACCCGGAGACCTACAACAGTGAGAACAACCAAAAGCTGCTAGAATCCTACGCTCGGAAACACTTTTCCGGCAAAAACAAAGCCGCATTCCGTTCCGTTCTCCGCCAACTCGCACCCTATCGCAAGGAAGGCCATCTTTTGGAAATCGGTTGTAGCGTCGGGGGCTTTCTCCACGAAGCAAAACAACTCGGTTGGCAACCCGTGGGGGTGGAACCCGTCTCTGAGGTCGCGCAATACGGAATCGAGCACCACCAACTCGATATCCGGGCAAGCATCTTAGAGGAAGCCGAGCTGCCAGAGAATCACTTCGATGTCATCTACGGAAACGCCGTCGTCGAGCATCTCCCCTCGCCAACCTCCGTCCTGCAAGAAGCCGCTCGTGTCCTGCGCCCCGGAGGTGCGATCCTGCTCGATACCGTCAACCTCGCCTCCTACACTTGGGAACGCTTGGGCAAAGATTGGCGGCTGGTGGATCCGCGCGCCCACCTGGGGCTGTTCTCTCCCGCGACGCTACGGCGTTATTGCGAGAAAGTCGGGCTCGTTCCCACCAAACTCATGTCGCATGGGGTTCGCCTACGTCCCAACCACGCAAAGAAGATTTCCGGCGTCGCCAAAATCATGGAGGAACTCCACAAAGCGCCCCTGAGTCTGATGACCCGATTCAACCTCAAAGGCGATAGCATTGCCATCCTCGCCACCAAACCTACGACCGCCGCACATTCCTAACCATGGCATCGCCCGTCGATACCCCCGCACCACCCCTGGCTTTTCTCAACCCACGGCTCAGCACTAAAAATGTCGGCGACTATTTTATCGAAGACAGCGCCAAACGGATCCTGCGTTTCGATCCGGACAAGAGCATCGATGTCGACCCGCGCCAACCCGTCACGGACGAAACCATCGAACGTATCAATGCCTGCCACGCGGCCGTCATTCTCGGCACCAACCTCTGGTACCGGGACGTCTCGGCACCGGGTCGCTGGACACTCGATCCCGAGCAACTGAAAAAGATCCACATCCCCATCATCCCGCTCGGCGTCGGCACCACGCGCCACCAAGGGGAGGATAACGGATTTCACCCCACCTCGATTGCGATCCTCAAGCACCTGCACGACAGTTGCGAACAAGGCAGCGTCCGAGACACGCGCACCTTGGAGGCCTTGGAATCGGCCGGAATCAAGAACCTCGCCATGACGGGTTGCCCAACCCTCTTCCGCAGTTGCCAACCCGAGTGGCAAATCAAACACAAACCTACTCGCCGCCTCACACTCACCGTTCGCAAAGGCCAAGCCCGCAATATCCGAGCCCTCGCCCGGCTCCTCCAATCCGCTGGGTGGGATCTCACCGTGGCGGCCCAACAAGAGAAAGACAATTACTTTCGACGCTGGATCCCACTCCGGCAAAAGCCGCTCCCAACCATTTACGAATATCGGTTGGAGACCTACCTCAAATTGGCTGAGGAGTCCTATGGCGCGATCGGTTGGCGCCTCCACGGGAACATGCTCAACCTGGCCCTGGGGAATCCCGCGATCTTCTTCGCGAACTGCTCTCGGGCCGCCTCGTTCTGTGAAGCCTTCGAACTGCCGTGTCGCTGGGTGGAAGACCGCGACGTGTTACCGCTGGAACACCTGGAAGAAGCGGTCCGGCAGTTGAGTGACGCAAGCACCTTCGACCCCTTTCGGAAACAATACGCCGCACACTACGGGACCCTGCGGAGCTTTCTTGATCGCAATCAGCTCCCCCACAACCTCCCCGAGCCAACAACAAACGCCGCCTAACGCCATGTTGAAGCAACTCAAACGCCTGGCTCACTGGAAGACGTTTTGGCGCACCCTGAAAACCCGGCGCCAAGCCGCCCACGGTGGATCGGATCTCGACCGCTGGTCAGACGCCGCCAACCTGAAAAAAAGTTGGGGCGCCCGGACGGAGCAGATGGCTCAATACGTTCCTCCCCAAGCCCGAGTCATTGAATTCGGCGCCGGGAAACAACTCCTCAAACCGCTCCTGCAGGACGGGCAACAGTACACACCCTCCGATCTCGTGGACCGGGGGCCGGGCACGATCGTGTGCGATCTCAACGGCAAAGACCTCCCGCGCTTTCCGGACCAAGACGTGGCCTTTCTCGCTGGCGTACTGGAGTACATCAACGACCTCCCGAAGCTCGCCGCCCACTTGCACTTGGATTTCCAACGCGTGGTCACCTCCTACGTCGTGGCCGACGTCCCCAAACAAGCCGACGTCACCTATCGACGCTCACACGGCTGGGTCAACGAACTTCGAGCCGATGAGTTGATCGCGATTTTTCAAGCAGCCGGCTACGCCCTGGAACACCAAGACCAGTGGAAGACCCAAGGGATCTTCGTTTTCGTTCGCGCCGAGACCGCCAACAGCAACTAGCTCCCCCACCCGCTCAAGTCGGCCCACAGGCTAGGACAGCGCTCCCGGACTCCGGCCATTGACCCTCCCGGCTCGCTTGACTATAGGCTGCCGCGACACACTCCCAATCCGCCGATTCGAACCCTTCGTGTTCGTTACGATACCGGAGAATGCGATACCAAGATTTCTGTCGCCATTCAGTCGTAAGTGGGCCTCGGAAGAAACGCATGTCGCTCACATCAATCAGCGCCAGCTCCCCCGAAGTCTGCACCAAATAATTCCGCAAATGCCCGCCCCGAAAATAGATCCCCAATTCGTGGGTGCGGTAAATGTAGGCCCCGAGCCGCTGCAGTAAGCCCTGCCGATCGCTCGGAGAATCGCATTGAGCGACGGCATCCGCCGCCGTCGTTCCTTCGATTAGCGGATAGGTCACCAAGTGGCGGCGAATCTCGGGCACATAGACACAATCCTCCACGACTGGACCAGACAGGCCACATGCTTGGAGTCGTGCGGCGTGGTCGACGAAACGCCAGGCATATGGTCGGAACAGATTGGACGACCAGAAGCGTTTCGCACGGTAGAATTTATAAACCACCCCCTCCGGCGAGACCCCTACCTTCATAGTGAAGGCCTCGGAAAGCCCCTCTTCGGTTTCCAGCACACGCAGTGCATCAATCGTGGAAGCCAGCGTGCTATACGGAACTCTCTTGCTCCTCCACCTCATGGCTGTGAATCCCCTGACGGGCGGCCATAGCCGCAAACGAACCGCCTTTCTGCAGCAGTTCCGAATAACTCCCTTCCTCGATGATGCGCCCTCGGTCCAACACAATGATCTTATCCATGGATCGAAGGGTTGATAGCCGGTGCGCGATACAGATCACGGTGCGATTGGCGGCAAGCTGGTCGATAGCGGATTGGACTTCCGCCTCAGATTTGGCGTCCAACGCCGCCGTGGCCTCATCCAAAACCAAGATCGGTGCATCTCGCACAAAGGCGCGGGCAATGGCGATTCGTTGACGCTGTCCCCCGGACAGCGTCACCCCACGCTCGCCCAGCCGGGTGTCATATCCCTCATCGAGCGCTTCAATAAACTCACTGGCATGCGCTTGCCGGGCCGCCTCTCGGACAGCCTCCGGAGTGGCCCCCAAGCGACCACTGGCAATGTTTTCTTCCACGGATTGATCAAACACCACCACATCCTGACTCACGAGTGCCAAGAGCTGGCGATAGTCCTTGAGTCGGACGTCGCGCAAGTCCACCCCATCCAAGGTCAGCTTGCCAGCGGATGGATCAAAGAAACGGAACACAAGGTTGATCAGCGTGCTCTTTCCGGAACCGCTCTCGCCCGCGATCCCCAGTTTCATCCCGCGCGGCACATCCAGACTAACATCGCGCAACACCGGGACATCTCCATAGGCGAACGAAACCTGCTCAAAACGAAGTGCCCCCTTAAGATCCGAGACCGCCTGAGCATCCGGCTGGTCCTGCACCTCAGGGACCTCGCTCAAGACACCCATCAAGCGTCCCACCCCCACACTCGTCTGCTCAAACAGCACATGCAGCTTGGCCAGCTTCTTCACCGGTGTGTAGAACATGATCAACGCCAAAAAGAAGGTCAACATGTCCGGCACACTGCGAGACGTCTGAGCCACGAACACGATTAAAGCGCCCACCGCCACCATGGAAACCGTCTCGATAATGGGGCCTACAATCTCGTTGGCCCGAATCCCGCGCATCGTATGCGAAAAAAGCTGACGCGTCAGAGCCCGAAAACGTCCGACCTCGCGCTCCTCCAACCCATAGGCTTTCACCACCCGGATCGCCGACAGCATCTCCACAATCAGGCTCGACTGCGTCACGTTGGTTTGCACCATTCGCTTGGCCGCTTTGCGCGCCTTGCGCCCAAAGATCACCACCGGAAGCAGACACACCGGCAGCAGCACAAACACGCTCAGGGTGAGCTGCCAATCGCTCACCAACAAGTAGACCAAAACGGAAATGATGGTCACGGGATCCGTCACACTGTGCTTGACCCCATGGCTAATGCAGCGCTGCAACATCAGGGTATCGCCGTTGATTCGCGTGATCATGTCCCCCATCTTCGCCGTGTTGAAGTAGTTCAGCGAAAGGCTGCTGAGCCGATCAAATACCTTCACCCGAAGATCGTTCACCATCCGCTCTCCCACCCAAGACATCCAGTAAGCGCTCAAATACTCACCGCTACTGCGAATGGCGACGAACAAAGGAAGCCCAAAAACTGTGCCCAAGACGTGCAACAGCGTGATGGGTTCACCATAGGTGGGAAACAGAACGGCAACCAGCGCTTCACCCCGAGCCTTCACGCCATCAAATATCGCAGCCAAGGCATCCGGCATCAGCGAAACCTCATCGCTAACCGGCTGCACGACCTCAACCGGAACCGGCGGGGTCAACTGGGTCACCACCGCTTTGGTCAGCCAGAGAATCCCGGCGTTCGACATCCCAAAAACCACGCCCGCCAAAATCGCCCCGTAAAGACGCATCTGGTACGGGCGAAGGTAGGGCCAACTGAACGAAAAAATGGAGAGAATCCGTGACACCGCAGTGGGGCGATACTCCCGAGACTCTGCTATCCAGGTCAAGCCAACACGGTGTCGATTTTCACTCAGCCCTCCTCCCGGTCCGGGTCCGAAACAGATTTTGATCAATGCCCGCACGCAATGCATACGCAATGTTTAAGCAATGCGTCCCGTTCCAAAATGCGAACGGATTTCGAGGGCTAAAACCACGTCTGAACCCATCCCAGGCCGAAAAAAAACGTGAGAGAAGTCAGAAAAAAATAGCATCTAGCTCACCATCCAATTCGGACGACCCATTCGACGACTTCTTCGTTTTTCCGACGTATTCGGACGGTTTTCTAAGGGAAAACAGCCCAAAGTGGGACTTGCATACGCGCCATCCCGAGGCACATTTCGAACAACCGTGTGACCGGGCTGCAACGGTTTTTCAGTTTTATTTCGATATTGGCATCCAAATGGCTCATCTAATTTTGCAATTTGCGAGATTTGGCATGTTTTCAATAAATCTCTTGATTAAATGTCGAAAAATAGATAATTCAGACGGAAATAAGGTTGATAGGGCAGGAATCCGTTTTTTTTCATAATTCTGCTGTTATCCTGACAACTAAAGTGCAAATTATGAAGAACTGGGAATGTCTAACAACCAACCCCATAATACGATGAGATCGATAGTACGAATGGAAAACGACAAGGTCGTTTACGAAAACCCGCGAGACTACGCCGGGGTGATCGACCTTGAAGAGCTTTCTCACCGGACCAATTACCGAGTCTCAGAGTTGGCCCGTGTCCTCGGTTTGTCGACCCGCCAACTCCAGCGAGATTTCAATGATGGCCTCGGGGTTTCCCCGAAATACTGGCTCCGCGAGCAACGTATGCGTCACGTGTACGCTTTGGTCGCCGATGGTTTCCGGCTCAAACAGGTCGCCGCGATGACAGGGTTCCGCAAGTACGAGAACTTTGTCAACGAAGTGAAAGCCTTTTACGGCGTGCCGCCGCAGAAGCTTTCTGAACTCACCGCGGCGGAAGCGAACGACAAGGAAGAATAAGCGAGCAGGCTTCCTTGTTCCGCCGCTTCGTGAACCGCACCGGGCCTTTTCCAACCAAGCCTGGTGCGGCTCTGTGTCCCAACCTAATCCCTCACACCTTCCCTCACATCTGGTCAGACTTGACCCCTTCGGCATCCCTCGGACACACTCTCCCCGTCGATGCCCCTTAATCTAATCAGCCTCGTGGGCGCGATTGCCATCTTGGGAATTGCGTGGGCCGCTTCCGAGAACCGTCGTGCGTTCCCCTGGCGCACCATTCTGGGAGGGCTCGGACTTCAAATCCTCCTCATCTTTACCATCCTGCGGACGCCCTTTGGGCAACGCTTCTTTGATTGGGTTCGAACCGCGGTGATGAAGGTCAACGACTTCGCCAACGAGGGCGCCCAAGTGGTGTTTGGCCCGTTGGCCGATCCCAGCAAACTAGACCAGGGCTTTGGCGCCGGCACGGGACCGATTTTTGCCGTCTTCATTTCGGCCACGATTATCGTCATTGCCGCACTCTCGTCCCTCCTCTACCACTACGGTATTCTCCAGCGCGTGGTGTCGGCCATGGCCGCCGTCATGCAACGCTTCATGGGAACATCCGGCAGCGAAAGTCTTGCCGCCGCCGCCAATTGCTTCATCGGGCAGACCGAGGCCCCGTTGGTCATTAAACCCTACCTCCGGCGAATGACCCGCAGCGAACTCCTCGCCCTAATGACTGGAGGGATGGCTACCATTGCCGGTGGCGTGTTGGCGGTTTACTCCGAGTTCGGTCGCGCCAACGGACATCCAGAACTTGCTGGACACCTGCTCACCGCTTCGCTCATCAGTGCTCCAGGAGCGCTCATGATCGCCAAGATTCTGATCCCCGAAGCAGAGACCAGCGAAACCTCGGATCACGCGCAGTTTGCCGACGCCCGAGAGACCTCGAACGGCTTTGATGCGCTCTGTCGCGGGGCCCAGGACGGGCTCAAACTGGCCGTTAACGTCATGGCCATGATCATCACACTCGTGGCAGCGGTAGCCCTCGCCAACTACCTGCTACAGTTGCCCCAACGCCTTTTTGGAATGGCAGATCCCGTCACCCTTCAACAGCTCTTAGGCTGGGTCAATTTGCCCTTTGCTTGGCTCATCGGGATTCCCACGGAACATTGCCTATCGATTAGTCAGATTCTCGGGGAACGCATCGTACTGAACGAACTCTTCGGCTACCTGAGCCTCACCCAACAGGAAGCCCAGTTCGATCAACGGACCTTTGTGCTGGCCTCCTATGCCTTGTGCGGGTTCGCGAATCTAGGCAGCATCGCGATTCAAATCGGCGGGATCGGCACCCTCGCTCCCGAACGCCGTAGCGAACTCGCCACCCTCGGGTGGCGCTCCATGCTAGCCGGGCTGCTCACCTGCTATCTCACGGCAGCATTGGTCGGCATCGCCCTCTAAAATTCGCTTTCCCCCAGACATCACGCCCACTAGGCTCAACCGCGGATACCGTTCATGAATGCGCCTATCAAAATCGTTCTCTACGTTCTCCTCATTCTTGCTTCGACCTTCTTCGGCAAGCGTTTCTTTGATGACTACCAACGAGTAAACGACGCCAAACAAGCCGCGCTTCCGGACGATTCACTGGACCCAATGGATGTCGTCCTACCCGAAACCGAGTTTCCAGCCCCGGTCGAAACACCCACGGACCCCACCTCCGATCCTGCTACCACCGGCACTGCCGATCCCAACGGGGAAGCGCCGGCTGATCCCGACACTCCGTCCACGGATCCTGAAGCAAGCGCGACCGAATCCACCTCCGAAACGGAGGCCGAGACCGAAACGCCGCCACGATTGGGATTCTACGGCGGCGGGTTCTGTCTCCTCATGCTGGCATTGGGCCTCCTCGCCGCCTATGACCTTTCTCAGTACTTTGGGAACCGGGCCGTGAGTGCCCTCTATCAAGACGACGATCCCGCCGGAGCAAGCGACGACGAATACGAAAACGCAGAGAATGTCTGGGCCACTGGGGACTATCTCGAAGCCGTCCGCCTCCTCCGGGAATACCTGGTCAAGAACCCCAAACAACTCCATGCCGCGCTCCGGATCGCGGAGATTTACGAGAAGGATCTCAACAACCCCTTGGCGGCCGCGTTGGAGTATGAAGAGCTCCTCAACAAGAAGCTGCCACGCGAACGTTGGGGCTGGGCAGCCATTCACCTCGCAAACATCTACTCCGGCCCCTTGGAAAAGACGGACCAAGCCATCGACCTGCTTCGCCGCCTTGAGAGCGAATACGGAGAAACCCAGGCCGCAGAAAAAGCCCGGCAGCGCCTAGCCATGATCGACGGTGGCGCCCCACCCGCGGCGTCCTAATGAGGTGATTTCCTTCGCTTCCGATTCGCTTCAGAAATAGTAGCGAAAGCCGAAGTAGAGCTGAAACAGACCAGACGCACTGTCGCTCGTGCTGGCATTGGAACTGTAGCCGCCGCCCGTCGTGAGCTCGATGCTCTTACGCGGCCAAAAGGAAACCTCAGCCTGCCCCCCGTAGCCGAACGCGGATTGCTCGTCGATGTAATCCACCCCCACCTGCACCCGATAGCGCCACGCATCGGCCAAGTTGTCGGTAACCGCGGTGTACAGTCCGTGACGGTGAATCAGAGGGCTCACCACATTCTTCGCGGCTTCGACTCGGTCCGCCGCACTCGCCGTCGGTGCAAGAATAGGATCCACAAAACCAAACTGATCGATGTCTTCATAGAACTTCATCAAGATCCCCCGATAGCCTACTCGCACTTCCGGCGCTTGGGCAAAGAGGAGCTTCTCCACGGACCAGTTAACCAAGTAGCCATTCCCAATCACTTCATCATCCAGCACCGATTGCCGAAACGAGGGTTCTAAGGAGAGAAACCATTCATCCTCAAACTGATACTGCACCTCGACCCCCAACCGGTTCTGACGCCCATCCAGCAATTCGTACAAGAGGCTGTCCGTGGCGCGCTCGTTCGCATGAAACACCAAGGCGATCTCGCGTTGGGGTGTGAAATTCCGGATCAGACGCCCGCCGTAGGTGATCCCTTCATCATAGGCACCCACCCACAGTTCATGTTCCCACCGACCACTATGCACCGACGCCAGTCGCAACGAGAGTTGGTTTCGATCCGATTCCACCGATCGAAACGCCCCCGTCGCATCCAGGCGCAAATCATCCCGCCGATACTCCAGAAAGATCCGTTTGGAATCGGTCAACTGGCGTTCATAATCCGCCGTCGTCCGCGCGATGTGTCCGAAATCTAGAAAGTTGATCGTGTGCCGAGCGGCCACCTGCGGGAGGTAGGTTCGATAGATGTCATCCAACACAATCCGCACCTGATCGCGAAGTTCGTCTCCCAAATCGTGGTGTCTCAGTAGCTCCTGGTAGGCCAACATCGCCCGATACCAATCACCAGCCAAGAGTGCGGATGAGGCTAGATCCGTAGTGTAGGGATACTTTTTTCTCGGAAACTGCTCGATCTTAAGTTCCCGAAAGATGCGATTCGCTTCCTGATATTGCCCCGCAAGCCAACGCGAAGCCCCTTGAAAATAGAGGGCTTGATCATCATCCGGATAGAACGAGACCAACTGATCCGCGATAGCCATGGCCTTCTCGGGTTCCTGTTGTTCCACATACATGGAAGCCAAAACCAGCAGAGCATTCTTGTTTCCGGGATCATCCTGTAGCAGGTCTTTGGCGAGTCGCTCCGCCACTTTCGGGCGATTCAACCGGCCATACAGATACAAAAGGTAACGTCGTTCCTCCGCCCCGAGAGACCGTGCCCACTTGAGGACTCGCTCGTCTTGAACGTTCTCTAAGGATTCAAACAACGGCTGGGCAGCCTCTCCGCCACCCGTCGACTCACTCGCTTCAGCCCCCAGGCCGAGTACCGTCCCGAACAACGTGATTCCAAGCCAGATCCGGAAACTCATTTAGTTGCTGGCCAGCTGTTCTGGCGTGATGACTTCATTCAACATTCTCAGTAGGGACGTCTCGTAGTCACCCTTCGCACGAATCGGCTCCCCGAGTTCCAAGCGGATATCCCCCAGAAATCCGTAGTCATAGAAACTCGGTTCTTCGGCGGCTTCCAAATACGCCAATTGATACTCTTCCGCGCGTTTGAACTCCCCGGCTGCAGCCGCAAGAGAGGCGGCCACCTTCAGCACATTGGCATCCGGGTTTTCTAAATAGGGTTCGAGAACCTTCTGCGCGTCCGCTCGTTTCCCCAAAATATTCAACACATTCACCAGCGCCAATCCCGTGGCCACGTCCGCCGGATCCTCTTGGTGCAACCCTTTGAGCAATTCTGAAGCCTCGGCATACTTCTGATTCCCCTCGTAGATACTGGCCAGTCGTCGCTTCATTTCCGTCGATTCAAACGCCCCCCGCTCCAGCCCGCCCTCAGCCACTTCCAAGGCTTTCTTGAAATCCTGATTCGCCACCAGCACTTCCACATACAGTTCAAAGATACGCGCGTCACTCAAGTAGATCTGATTGGATTCGAACAAATTGGCCGCCTGCAAGTACTGGCGCTGATCCGAATAACTCAGCCCCAAGAAATAAGCCAAGGAAATGTTGTCGGGATGTTGTTCCAGCCCTTTTTCCAATACGGCCGCCTGTTTCCCAAACTCTTTGCGATAGTAGTAGTTCTGCGAAAGCGTGAGAAAATCCCCGGATTCCGGCTCCTCTTTCAGCGCCAACACGCGCTCCAAGCCACCACTCAACTCATCGTACCGACCCAGCGCTCGCGCCAGCCGACTGAACACTTCCACCATCTGCAAGTCCAGCTTCGACGCTGTCTCCAAATAGTCCTGATAGTAGTCAAAGGCCTCTTCGTATCGGCTATCCAAATAGAGCGACTCACCGAGTCGAGACCGCAACCGCAGTTCATTCGGCAGCAACTGGATCGCTTGCCGGTAGAACGTCTCGGCATCCTTGAAATAGAATGATTCAAATGCCACATCGGCTACTTCGATCAGGGCAAAGGGATCCGAATCCACCTCCCCCAAATAGTCTCGGTACCGCTGAATGCATTCATCATACCGTCCCAATCGAGTCAATACCCGGGCATGTTCCAGCAACAAATCCGTTCGACCGTCGATGGGTAGAATCCGCGTGAGCACGGGTTCGAACTCTTGCGTCCGATACATGGGGCGATGGAGCGCCTGTAGCCGGTCCACCACCTTGAGTCGTTCAGGAGACGCCAGCACCAAATAGAGATCAAAGGCCTTACCAACCTGATTATTCCACTCGTAGATCTGGGCCAAAGTCTCCTGATAGCGTCCCTCGTCGGGAAACGCCGCGATCAGTCGTTGATAAATCTCGGTCGCCTGGTCGAACTGCGCTTCCTGCGTATAGACAACCGCAAGCTGTTCCAAGAACTTGTATTCCTCCGGAAATCGCTCCACGTAAGCCTCCAGGAAAGGCAGCACCTCTAGCCCCCGCTCGGCTTCCACAGCGGATTGAACGTAGATCGTCGAAAGTTCTTTCTGAAGCTCCGAATCTTCCACCGAAAAGGCTTCAGCCCCATCCAATGCCGAGTGAAGTTCCGTAAAGGCATCATTCGCTCGGGTTAATTCGCGCAATAGATTGGCTCGGAGGACAAACAGTTTCGCATCTTGCCGGAAAAGATTCGTGACGTTGGCCATCGAATAGGTCTCGATCGCCTCAAGGGCATTGTCCGGTCGCGCCGCCATACGCCAAAGTCGAGCCGACTCCCAAACCGCATTGGAATCATCCAGATTATCCAGGAGGTATTTGGAAAAGATCTCTGCCGCCAACTCCGGTTCTTCCCGAGCCAGAGCAAGCTCACTCAGGGTCCGATACAACTCCGTGCGCGAATCCACCGGAAGTTCTTTAACCACCGGTTCGATGATGGCCACCGCCCCGATCGGATCCGTCAACATCTGCAGGACCTTGATCAATTCGACAAAAAGCTCCTCCGCCTTCTGCCCCAGCTCACGATAGGCCGCCACGGCATCACGCAAGAGGCCTTGCAGCATTTCCTCCTGGCCAGATTTGGCAAGCATGCGTTGCAGTCGAATCTTGGTCGTCTGATAAAACTCCGCATTCTCCTTCTTTTCGTCCGGCGACATGTCTTCAAGCACTTCCAGCGCCCGCTCATACTTCCCGTCTTCGGAGAGACGCTCCGTCATCTGCTGGCTGTCCGGCATCAAGATATAAAGCCCAAAAGCCACACAGATGAGCACCGCAATAATGCTCAATCCTGAGACCACACTGGACTGGTCCTCACTCATCCCGGCCTGCCACTTGCGATGCCACGCGAACCGTCACGCGGGTGTTTTCCGCCACGTCGAAACTGAGACCGCCTTCACCGCTCGCGTCCATCACAGATTCCTGATCGCCCATGGCAACGCGATAGGATTGCCCTGCCTCCAACCCGCCTAAATGGATCTCCGCGGGCCGGAAACCGAGCGCTGTGAAACTAAGCTCACTCGCCCCAAACTCATGCCAATCCAACTCCCCCGTGCTGCTGACCAAGTAGGGATGCGCCCCCAATTCATCGCGCCCCACGAGCACCATCTCGGTGCGGCGCTCTCCCGTGGTGTGCACGTACACACTCTCGCCCGACTCTCGAAAACCCAACACACCGTGGGACCGACCCACATCAGGCACGCGATTCCCTTTCCGCATGCGGAAAGTACGCTGTTTACCATCGTTGACGATAACCCAGCGATCCGATCCCGCCTTGTAAACAGAAGTAAATCGACTATCCGAAGCAATTTCCGCGTACTGGTAAGCCGTGACAGGATGGAGTTCTTGGCTCATCACCCAATCAAAGACCGTCCGTAGGGACTGCAGCCCGTCGGGCTTGTCCCCGCAGTAATTGTGAAAGTAGACATTGACGGGCTTCAACCGCCACGGTTTCTCCGTACGCTCAAACGTATCAATCACCTTGGAATACATCCCAAAAAACGGCCCCGTCCAGTTGTGCGTGTACACGTTCTCATTCTGATTCGCCGCCAACACCTGGACTTCACCATCCCAGAACAAAGTTCTCGGTGAAACAAAACTCAAGGACGGCCGCCCCGCCGAGATCAACGTATCTCCCCCATTCATGTTGAAGATTCCCAAGTCCCGCACTTGCTTCATGGCTTCAACCGACGGACGACAGTTGCCCGACCACAGGAAAAGTTCGACCGACTTCCCTTCGGGCAAAAGTTCCTGGTTGATGTAATCGACTGATCCACCAATCTCACGCTCCAAGGAAAACCGGTAGTTGTTTTTCATCGGTAAATGCCGACCATCATAGATCTCACCCCGCGGGTCGTCATCGATCCAGTAAAACGGATGCGAATAGGCATGGGACGCGGCTTGTACGTTCGGCAAACGAAAGATCGATCGCGCAATCTCGCGCAACTCCGGTGCCGTCTCGATCTTCTGCAAGCGACTCAAGGCTTCCACCTCAGCCTCAATGACCGAGAAGGTGATTGGCAAAGGATATTGCGACAGAATGTAGTCCCGTACGATCTCTGAAGATCGTCGATTGGGATCCACCTCACTGATGTTGGCAAATCCGTCCCCATCGATATGACTATAAAAAAGACGCACTCCGTCGCGAGTCGTTGTATCCGGAACCGGAAAGTCTGGAAGATCCAATGCCTTGGCTAAGAATCGAAACGGATTGAGCAACCACAAGGCGTCGTAGTTGGGGCGGGTAAAAAACAAGTAAGGCTCCAGCATGGCCCCACCCCAATCCGCCGTAAAAACGGCATCGTAGGTAATCTGCCCACCATCCGACGTGTCACTCACTACGGATAGGTATCGCTCGGCTGACTCGGGTGCCTGCAGATTGAGATGATCGAACGGCACCAAGCGGACCTTTTCTCGAAAGTCCATGATTTCCGGATCCTTCACCAAGAACCGCTGCTTATCGATGTTCGGAACCAAATGCCCGGAGCCCGTTAACCCCAAGGCATCAAAGAGTCGTTTGGACTGCACCCACCCGGATACCGGGAGGCTTCCGGCGAAGATCAGTTTGACGCCTTGTTTGTTGGCCGCCAGCAAGGAGTCGACCAAAGCCTGCTGATGTTGCGGAGGCACCACCAAGGACTGGTCTGCGAGAATGGCGCGATACTCGGATCGGGGATCGAATCGAAACGCCTGCTCGAAGGCATTGAAATACTCCACCTCAATACCCAACCACTCGAAACACATGTGGATCGTCAGAAACGTCGCGGAGTCCACCGGAAACCGTGCCGCATAAGGGCCCGATTTGGGATCATTGCCATATAGCACCAATACTTTTCGCTGCAGACGGTTCAAGGGAGCCAATGAACGACCACTGAGATCGGGCGTCGAAACAAAGGTATGAAAGCCACGCTGACTCGCCTTCTCGGAAGCCGCCGCAGCCGCATCCAGATCCTCCGGATCGGAATAGTCCAACACGTAGATTCCTTTTCCAGCATCAACGTAGGGCTGAATCAAATTCAATATAGCATCCGTTTGCTCGGGAGCCACGTCGATCGCTTTACCCGACTCTGGATCAAACGATGCGAAGACGGACTCGACCAAAACCCCGTCCACACTCTCTCCCAATTGCCCCAGCACGGAAAAGCCACGGTTCGCAATGATCTTCATCTCTGGGTAACGTGCATGGAGATCCCGAACCAGTTGAACCAAGCCACTCCGGTAAGCGGCGGCCGCGTCGGGATTCCGAGCGCTCAACATGTCCACCGCATCCATGGTATCGAGAAAGAACCCCGCAAAGCCCCGATCAGCAATCGGCTTAGCCAAGACCTCCACCACATACTCCCGCCACGCGGATGCGCTCAAGTCAATGACGTCGCTTTGCCAGATCGCGTTGGTCATCAAGACCGGGATCCCTCGCCGTTTCACCTCCGCTCGGTAGGTCGCGTCGGCCGCCACCTCTCCCACACTCAGGTAGCCGAAACTTGCATGACCCGCCGCAGAGAGCACCGCCGGATCCAAGTCCACGGTTGGATGGAGGATGGACTCAGGATGCGCCAGGACGTCCGCCACCGGCACTTGCTTCGAGTAATTGACATAGAAGCTGTGCGCGGACAGAGACAGGGGGAAAGAGACCGCCAACATGACAAAGGCCCCCAGCAGCCAAGACAATACAACTCCTCCGGCCAGGAAGGCCCCGGACCGCAGTTCGCACCGTCCTTTCGAAAAAAACGGCTGTTTCGTCATGTCGGTTTTCTGTCGTTCAACGAGACCCTATTCTATGAATCGACCTCAATTCGTAGCATCAGGAAAAGTACTGATATGCGACACACTAACCAAGCGACTCGATCAAGGCTCCCAGGCCCGTCTCAACATCGACTTCAGCGCGCAACGACAGCGCTTCCTGCAATCGCGCCGGGCTGCCAAAGGATTTTAGAATATCTCCTTTTCGCGCGTCTTGAAAAGCCGGTTCGCCCACGTCCGGAAAGTGTTTCTTGAAGACGGCCACCACATCCAACAATGTCGACTGCCGCCCCGTGCACACATTGAAACTGCCGATCACCGGCTCGGCTGCCACGGCTGCCGTGGCATTGATGCGGGCCACATCCCGCACGAAGATAAAATCCCGGGTCTGCAGACCATCGCCGAAAATCGTCACCGACTGCCCACTCCGATAGCGATCACTAAAGATCGAAATAACTCCCGAATACGGCGAACGGGGATCCTGCCGCGGCCCATACACGTTGAAGTATCGAAAGCAACAGGCGCCAAACCCATAGCTCTCGGCATAGCCACGCAGCAAAGCTTCACCCGCGTACTTCGCCGCCCCATACGGGCTGATCGCCCGTTTCTCGGTCTCCTCTCGCACTGGGAGATCATCCGTATCGCCGTAAATCGCCGCCGAAGAGGCAAATACGACCTGCCGAACGCCAAACTGGCGCGCGGCATCCCCCACCCGATGAACCGCATCGACATTGAGCGAAAAATTAAGATTCGGGTCATCCATGCTCTCCTGCACGCTGACCAATGCTGCCAAATGGACGATTCCATCCGGGCGAAACGACTGCACCACTCCCTCCAAAGCGCCTGCTTGCAACAAGTCTCGCTCCTCAAAACGAAACGCCGCATTCGATTCAACCCCCGACAAGTTCGACAAGTGCCCAGTCCGCAAATTGTCCAATCCGCACACCTCATGCCCCATCGACAAAAGGGCTTCCACCGTGTGACTCCCAATAAAGCCCGCCGCACCTGTAACCAATACTCGACCCATACTGCGCGTCAACTTAGGCCACCCCGCCCGTGAACTCAACTCAGGATCCTAGGGACGTACCACCCGGTAGAATCGGACAGGCAAGTCTCGAAAGGCGCTGTCTTCCACAATCAAGACATCGTCCTCCGGCCCGGTGGTCACGGTCATCAGCGTTTCCCAATCGGCATTCAAATCTTCCTTCGTTTCGACCTGATACTCCGTCATAGGCAACACGGTGAAACTCATGACCACCTGATCCGCCTCCAAACGAATCGACCCGACGATCAACTCCGGCAGGTCAAGCGGATTCGTGCCATCAATAAACTCTTGTAGGTTACTGAGTCCATCCCCATCCGCATCCAGCAAGGCATCGCTGGGGTCGGCAGGATTGAGCCCGTTCGCCCGCTCCCAATCATCGGCCAACCCGTCCCGATCCGCATCCAAAGCGCCCACGGGGTCATTGGCTTGTCCCGGGGTCGGTATCAGCAGGGCCAGCCGCTCGTCCGTCCCATCCGGCACCCGCCCTTCGCTGCGATTTCGAACCTGTTGGGAGAAATCCACAGCATCCACCAAAGTCCCATCTCCGGCATAGACCCGGATAGACTCCCCTGACCGTGCCAGCGAGAAACCCAACTGGAATGGGCCTCCCACGGGGAACTCCGGCGAATCCCCGAGAACCACCCACGACTGGGGCCCGACAAACGTGTGGGCGAACTCGCCTATTTCAGTCCGACCTAGTACCGATGGATTATCCGTGACAACCAGTCCGTCCAAACCGACGACTCGATCCGAAGTATTGAATAACTCGATCCAATCAACGCCCTCGGCGGAGGCCGCTACCCACTCATTTATCCGGAGGGCCGTTTGAACGCCCGTCTCCAGAATCATGGCCTCAGTGGCTCCAGGCGTAGCCATTTCCCGAAGCTGCCAACCGGCCTCATCCCAACCCAAGGAAAGATTCGCCAACTGCTGCCCAAACTCGATTTCGTCCAGCAGCTGGCCCTGAGCGTCCCTCAAGCGGATCCGCCCCCCGGCATCGCCAACACGGTCTAGTCCAGAAAAAAGCCAATCGGTCGCCGGCACCACCGTCTCGGCAGCCGCCAACCAAACGACCCGCCGCTCCCCAGCTGCAATCGCACCCGCCTCCGGAAACACCCAAGTGGCGGTATCTAGGCTCTTCACTTCCAATTCAAAACCACTTAATGAAAGCTCGGAATCGCCGCGGTTTAGGATTTCAACAAAGGGAACAAACTGTCCGCCGGGCAACGCCACACTCGATTCATTCTGCCAGAGGACTTCCGAAATCAAGATCTCGCCAATCCCCTGCGGTCCATTCGACGCTCCGGGCGATCCTCCATCTGAGAAGACCTCCCGGACGTCGGAGCCATCCGGCAACAAGCCGAACGATTGGCCTTCGACCTGAGCCTCGTAGCTCACCTGATCCAGCAACTCCCCTTGCGCCGAGTAGATCGCAATCGTTCCCCCGCCGCCAGCGAGCCGAAACGCGAGATGATCCGGGCCCCGACCATTGTCCGCCCACAACCGCACGAATCCGCCTGCCGGAACAAAGACCGGGGATCGTAGGAGTTGAAAACTCTGACCATCAGAGAAAATCAAACCCTGCAATCGAGCTGGCCGCATGGAGTCCGAGTTATAGATCTCAAACCAATCGTCCCCACCAGGCTCAGGATTAGCCAGCCACTCATTGATCCTCAACGCACCGGGTGAAGCCAGGGTCTCGGGTAGCGGATCGCCCCCAAGCTGGGGCTGTCCAAGCGCCCAAATCTCCCCGGGCTCACGAACCATACTCAGCCCGGGCACTTGATCCCCGTAGCGCACCGAATCCACCAACAGTCCATCCGCATCCCGCAACAGGACCGTGTCTTCATCCGGAGCCAGACTCAACTGGGTCGAGAACCCGCCTTGAACACTCGGATCCACTCCCATGGCGACCGAGATGCGTTCGTCAGGACCCAACTGAGCCCCTTCGGGAAAACGAAAGAGCACCGTGCCTTGACGCAGCGATTCCAAGGTCCAACCCGCAACGAGACGGCTCGCTGGATCCATTGAAACGAGATCCACAAACGCCGGCGGAGAATCCACCGCACGCGAAGCAAATACCTCTTCGATTCGAACGATCGGAGTCTCCTCGGCCCGAAAGATTCCCGGACTCCCGCCTTCGCCGACACTGGCCCGCCAACCCGTGGCGTCGTTGGGATCTGAACTCAAGCGTCGCAACTCCAACGACGGTCCTGCCCCATCGGCCGCCTCCGGCCACCCATTCGCATCATTGTAGTTTACCGAAACCAGAAGCGCCCCATCCCGAGAAGCAATCTCAATATTCTCACCGCCGTTCGAAAGACGGCCACTAAAACCACCCACCACAAACACATCGGGATACAAAGCGCGAAACGCCGCGAGATCATTGTCCCGCACGATCACCCAAACCTCACCCGGCCCCATCACACTGCCCACCGGAAACTCAAATCCAATCCCATCCGTCGTCGCCCCGCCCAAGTCCAACGGCTCAGCACTCCGATTCAAGATTTCCACAAACTCAGGGGTCCCTCCGTCGACTGGATGGTAGTGAATCTCGGTTACCGAAAGTCCCGAGTCACTAGCCCCCACCTGGAACGGCGCCTCAACCAGCGCACTCCACTCCCCGCCCACCAGGCTTCGCGCTCTAACCGTGACCGACTCCGTCAACACAATCGGTTCGCCAGAGTAAACTCGCGTCCCCTCCGAAGGTCGTCCGCGGAACGACTGGCGCGGATCCGAACCATCCATGGTATAATAGATCTCCCCTCCCGCCGGCCCTTCCATCCGGAGTTCAAACCCCGCAAACACCGATCCTCCGAAAAGATCCATCACCGGCGCATTCTCTGAGCGGATCAATCCAGCCTCCGCCAAATGTTGAAAGAGAATTCCGCGCCGTCCCGGAATCCAGGTATCCCCAATATGGGTCCTAAAATCCGCAATCGCCTCAACCACCTCATCGCGGGTCCGCTCATACTCTCGCTGGATCGCCGCGTCCGTCAGCGCGCCCCCATTGAAAAAGTGTTTCTGAACCCGATCGGCGAACAGCAACCGAAACTCTACATTCTGAACCAGAGCCGCGAAGAAATTGGAAATAAACGTATCAATCCCGAGCTGCCCATCCGGAGGCAAGGTATTGGTCTCAACGGAACGCCCAAAAATTCCCAGCGCAAACTCCGCATCCCAAACGATGAAACGAAACAAGCCGTCCGGAACCTCCTCACGAGCCGCCCGCCAATTACTCCGCACCCAGTCGCCCGTGTCTCCATAGATGTTGACCAAGATGTAGTCCGCGAACGACTCCAGATCCAGATGCCGTCCCGCTTCGAGGTAGTTGGCCGGGACCGATAAGTCGTTCGAAGAAAAGAACTCCACCATCTCAAGCCACTCGTCACGATCCCCCTCGGACAGGATCCCAAAGGGCTTGATCACATCCCAATCACTCCCACCTCCAAACCATTTCTGCAGCGAGGTAGGATCAATCCGCTCGACATGGTTGTAGTATCCCTGATGGACACCGTTGAGATACACGTGTGAGAAACCGCCCAAGCTTGTTCGCCGTCCCATCGCCACACTCAAACGGCGCATGAGTTCGTCCGTGATGAAGGGATTTCGAATATCATTGTGGCCCGACCGCAACACCAGACGATCGAACTCATCCAGACCGCTTCCCGGGACAATCGGATAGTCAAGTCTGCTTTCGCCGTAGTCCGATCGGAAGTAGAGGCGGAATCCAAACTTGCTGTCCGACCGGAGTTTAGGGCGAGCACTCACACTCCCATGAACCCGAATCCCCCCATCGACGTGAAATCCATCTCCCTGGGGATCAAAGTAGTCCACCGAGATCGGCCTTTCCCAGGCCCGCCCGCGTGAAGACGGATTGTGATAATCGTCCGGACCCAAGGGCGCCCAGATCAATGACGTCCCTCGGGGAATATACTCACCCCCACCGATCCCCAGAAACCCAGTCCGTCCCAAAATGTTGTCAGGCGCCGAGACCAAGGAGAATACCGGCAGATCTCCGGGCGGGAGCGAGTCAGAAAAAAGAAAACTCTCGGTTCGGATCTCACTCGCCACCGCGACTCCGTCAAACGCCGCCGCTCGCACGATGGAAGTGGCCGCAATCTGAATCGGCCCGGTGTAGTCCATCCCAGATTGAAGCGACGGTTCGCTGCCATCCGTGGTATACCGGATCTGAGCCCCAGCATCCGCAACACTCAACCGAAGCTGGAACGGGACATCAAAACGCCCACTCCCCACGCTGAACGCTACATTCTCCAACACCCGATCCCGTAATTCGGCAGCATTGGGCTCACCCGGAGTCGGCACCACGGAATAGCCCCAGCGGCCGGCTTCATTTCGCGCGAAGGAAACCCCATCACGAAGGGCGGGTAAGGGGTCCGGACTCTGCGAGACCAAGCTCGCCGGATAATCCGGTCGGAACAGAAAAACCGCTTCGCCTTCCCCGGCAATCCGAAAATTTGTGTGCCACTCGCCCAAGTCCGCATCGTATCGATCCTTGCCCGAGGCAAAGACGACCAAAAACTCTTGAGGCCCCAAGACCCCGCCGGGGAACACCCATTTTCGCGGCTCGTCCGCATCGTCGGTCAGCGACCAGCCCGCCAAGGGAATCGGCTCGTCGCCACTGTTAAACAACTCGATCCAGTCTTCAGGATCGCCTTCCGCATCCACCAGCCCACTATAATTCGCCGATACGACCTCGTTGACGCGCAGCTCGCCCCCATATCCCGGCCCCAACACCTCGTAATCCCAGGGGTCCGGAAGGGTAGGAGGATTTCCAGCCAAGTCCCGGATAGTTGTATCCGAAGCAAACTCCAACCGAAGCGGCCCCGCGGGAGGCGATTCGAAGACCACGAGATAGTGCTGCGGATCCATCGCCTCCACTCGCACCGCCGCCACACCATTGGCCAAGATGGAACTCGGCTCAAATCCGCTCACGCTCTCATCAAAAGCGATTTCAATTTCAGAGAACTCGGCCAACCCCACACCAGGTGTCGGAAACACCCCGATTACTTGTGGTGCCAACTCATCTTGCAATTCATACTCCCACTCGGTTCGGGCAATCGGAAAGAAATTCGGCGGTTCCCCCAGATCTAGGATCGGCCCCTGCGGCGCAAACACAACGGACGCTGGCCATTGATCCGGCGGCGCCAGTTCGAAGCGAAAGGTATCCCCCGCACCCACAACCCGCAGTGCGGACCGACCATTCACCTTCAAGTCATGCCGTGAGATTCCACCGACCGGTTCGCTAAACTTCAAGGTCACCTCAGAGAGAGTCGAGACTCGCAAAGTTTCAGGAGACACACTCACAAGCTGCGGAGGCGTGACATCACCCGCCCCGGCCGTGGCACTGAGATCAATAAAGAACCCCTCGCGATCTGCGTCCGCATTGAACGCCTGCACCGCTAGAACATTGGCCCCTACCATCAAGCGCTGTTGATGCCCTTCAATCGCGAAATCAAGCGTCGCCGGTTCCCCAAGGGCCTCCAACGCCATGCCCGTGAGCCCGGCTTCTCCAGCTCTCACGTTGTTTCGGAAAAGCTCGCTCCCGTTCAACCAAACCACCACGCCATGGGCACTTTCCAGATGCAACGTCAACCGTTCGAACAGGCTTGGATCTTCCACGTAAAACGTGCGACGTAGCCTCAACGCGTTCAACGAATCGGCCAATTGGGGGACGACAGAACCTCCCTCAGCCCGGTGCTGCGAGACAAAAGGCCCTTGTCGCAGGTCCCAATCACGATCATCAAAGTCCGTCGATTGCCACGGAATTTCCCCTGCCGGATCCCCTTCCGCAAACACCCGCCATGAACCGGCCTCGGGAATAATAGGCCATTCCAACAATTGGAGCGATATATCGACAAAAAAATCACTGCTCGCAGCCGAGCCGTTTATGCCGACCACGGCGATACTGTTCTCCCCTGGTTTCAGCAAATCGGCCGGTCCAAACAGGACCACCGGTTCGAGTGGCTCCACCGCCGACATCGTCGCCCGGGCATCAAACTCAATCACTCCCCCCCGTGCCGCCGCCCGTCCTACCTCGCGTCCGTTGATCCATACCGCCACGCCATCGTCCACCAACGCGCTGACTTGCACGCGCCGATTCAACTCGTGCTCTTCCACCAAGAAATTCCGCCGAAGGAACAGAGTGGAGTAATTCCCCTGCATATCCGTCAACTCGGTTCCACCCTCGACCTCTTCACCGTAGTAAAAGGGCGCCGTCGCAGACTCCCACGTGGAATCATCAAAATCAGAAGCGAACCAACCCGACACCGGATCCGATGGCGCCATGGAACCGCGAAAGAACCGCCACTCCTCCGACCACTCAAAGACGCTCATCGGGATGCCGGCGAGGTTGGGTTCCACTCCGGCCAAGGCCGGCAATTGGTTGGGCTCTCCCAATTCGGCCTCAAGGGCGAGCTCAAAGAAAAGGTCGCTACTGGCGATGTTGCCGTTGATCACTTGGATCGCCAACTGATTATCCCCGAAACGCAACCCGGACGAAGGCAACGGCAAGCGATAGTCCACGTACGGAATGGGTTCGGATACCGTCGAAGCAGTGATTTCAATCGAAAACGGTCGGTCCGCCACGTTCACTCGCAGCACTTCCTCTCCGTTGATCCACGCAATGAAACCGTCATCAATGGCTGCGGTGAGTACCAGCCCGATTACTTCCTCCGGTGAGTCGATCTGAAACGTCTGACGTAGCATGAGGGACGTGTAGTTCCCCTGCATGTCGTCGATCACGGTGCCAATTTCATGCCCCTCACCGTAGCTAAATGGACTGAGCTGCCCCTGCTCCCACTCGCTATCGTCAAATCCGACTTCCGTCCACGCCTCCACGGGATCCGAGGGCAAAGTCCGTCCGCGGAACAAGGCATAGGCCGAGTTCGTTCGCACGAGTCCGATGGTCTCAATCTCAGGACCCGGCAAAGGGGTGTTCTCTTGCGCCACCCCAACACCGCCGAAGGTCAAGAGCAGAAGCAAGCACCCGAGTACTTCGAAAACCCGACCCAATCGAAAATCGTTACCCATTATTCTCTTTCTTTCACCGCGGATGCCTATCACCCGATCGATTGCTGGGAGATCCACCCGCCCAAGCACTCGACAGCCAATCCCTTCTCAGGAAAAAGCTAGGCACGGGAAAAAATACCGAAGTTTCTCTACATGACGCAATACTATCGGCGATTATTCCAACCCCAAAACCGACAAGCAGCCATCTTGGAACATGAATGGTTGTGCCGACTCCCGGCACCCGCTAAGTTTCGCTCATTGAGAAACCGCGTCTCGCGGTGGTCTTTTTAGAGAATAACTTTTGGCACTAACGCGCACGAATACTGCTCCAACCCATCCCGAGAGCCCCAGTCAGATCAAATGAAACCGATATCGGATTCTTCGAAACGTCAACGAGCTACCGTCGCCCGCGCCCTAGCAGCCCTGATCCTCATCGGTTTGTGCTTTAGCACGCTGCAGGTCCAAGCGAATCGGTTCCCGCTCCAGATCACGGAGATCATGTACAATCCTCAGGGTGGCAGCGCGTATGAGTTTCTCGAAATTCAAAACACGGGCGACACCGAGATTGATCTGAGCCAAGCCGTCTGGTCGGGAATCGAACTGCGGTTTCCCGCCCAAAGCATTATCCCGCCAGGTGCCATCTGGCTCCTAGCCGCCGACGAAGATTCGGCAGCCTTTCAAACGCGTTATCCCGGCACGGCCCCCGTGGCGGAGTTCGGCCGCAACTTGGCTAACGGCGGCGAGCTCCTCGTCTTACGAGATGTCAACGGTCAAACCCTGGCCTGGGCGGACTACGATGACGAAGGCTTCTGGCCCGTCGGCGCGGACGGACAGGGATTTTCTCTGGAGCGTAGCGACGTCACGGACGATCCCACCAGTCCCTCCAGTTGGCGTCTGAGCTCGGCACGGGACGGGTCACCAGGGCTTCCCAATCCGAACGCCCAACAACCCACCGTGCGTATCAACGAACTCTTTGCCACCGCATCGGCTGAAATCCCGAGCGAGAACGATTGGGTTGAGCTCTTTAACAGTGGCACGGTCGCGGTCGATCTGACCGGCTGGCGACTCACGGACTCCGCCAACAATCCGGCTAAATACACCCTCCCCTCCGGCACCTCGATTCCGGCGGGCGGGTTCCTCCGGATCGATTTCAACGCCACCGCACCCGATAACAACCTCAATGCCCCGTTTGCCCTAAGCAGTCTCGGCGAGACCGTATTCCTCTATGACGCCGCCGGCCTTCCAGTGGACGCCCTCCGCTTTGGTCGCCAGTTACCCGGTCATTCCTTGGGACGGATTGACGGCGCATGGACGCTAAACGAACTGACACCCTTGGAAGCCAACCGAGCAGCCAATACCGCAAATCCGAATGCCCTCGTCATCAACGAATGGCAAGCCGATGCCGGCAACGGCAATGATGACTTTATCGAGATCCTGAACACCGACGCCTCGTTGCCCGTGAATCTCACGGGCATCTGCATTGGTCACGGTGGGATCATCGAACTCGCCCCCGAGGAAGTCGTGGTAACCGAGTTCGCGGCGGAATGGCGCCTCTTCAAAGGAACGGAAGACCCCAGCCCCGACGATTTCCGACTCTGGACCCGCGATGAATCCATCACGGCGTCCTGGGAAGTCCTCCCGGCACCGTTTCATCTCGGAGCCGAGGAAACCCGGGGCACCGAACTCACGGATTTGCCCGGGAATTATTCCTCGATTCTGATGCAGCGAAACTTCTCGGTCCTGGATCGAGATTCATTCGATACATTCCTGGTGAGAGTCAGCACCGACGACGGTTTCATCGTCTGGTTCAACGGCTCGGAATGGGGCCGATTGAATATCGATTTTTCCATCCTCTCCGTCGACGCTGTGGCGACCGAAGACCGGAATGGGTTCGTAACCAACTGGGAGTTCGAGCTCGATAACTTTCAAGAGTTCCTCCACGAAGGCGCGAACAATGTCAGCATGCAAGCCGTGGCATTGAATCAAAACGACGATGACTTCTACGCCGATCTGGCATTGGTTGGCGTCAAACCGCCCCAACAGGCATTCTCCTTCGCCGAAGTAGCCCCATTCCCCTTCCACAGCTTTATTCCGGCTGGGGATCTGCTCGTCTTAGCGGGGGACGACGACGATACCGCCGAGGCCCTCCCCTTCCGCCTGCCGGCCGAAGGATCTTCGATCGCACTCGTGGATGATGCTACGAACATCCTAGACACCCAAACCTACACCGTCGCCAGCGAAGGACTTTCCGAAGGCCGCTTTCCGGATGGTGGCGATGAAATCGTTTTCTTCGAAGACGGCGCCACGCCCGGACAACCCAACGGTGCTGATACCGACGGCGACTCGATTCCCGACCATGTGGAACGAGCACTGGGTCTCGATCCGAACAACCCCGCCGATGGCAACGATGATCTGGATCGAGACGGCGTGAGCAACCGGCAGGAATTCCTCTCCGGCACCGATCTCCTCGACCCAGCCAGCTTCTTTAGCGTCATGCTCAGTGGAAACCGTACTGCCGACAGTTTCGAAATCTTGGTTCCACGCTTGGCGGATCGAAGCTACAGCCTGCAAATGGCCGACCGCATCGACGGCAACGAATGGATCCAAGTGGCAGACGTCCTGCAACAAGGCGCCGCCGCCGGCGAGCTGATGGCCATTGAAATCCCCATCGACCAACCGCAAGCGTACTTCCGACTCGTCTCGCCGCCACAACTCACCGACCCCGAACTCATCATCGCGGGTCAAAATCCCGAGCCCGGTGCCAGTGCCTATGGAACCAACCAAACCATTGAGCTCGATCTCCGCCTCCCGCTGGATCCCGCGAGTTTGAGTGCTGAGAATCTCTGGACGCTGCAGGACGAGTTCGGACGATCCCAGTCCGTTGAAGTCCGCTACGAGGATCTATTCTCGCGAGTCCAACTCCGTCCCGCCATCCCCTTGCGCCCGAATGCCACCTACCAGGTTTCCGTCGCGCCAGAGGTTCAAACTCAATCCGGAGTACCCGTTGCAGACCTCATCCCGGCTTGGAGCTTCACCACCGCCGATTCGGCTCCGATCCAAGAAGATCGCAGTATCTACAATGCCGACACCGACGGTGTGCTACGCATCGATGTGGCCGTCGAAGAAGGAGCCACCCCTTTCACGCTTGAAGATCTGCTCAACGACCGTTTCCGAGATGATGAGTTCGACCCCGAGATCCGTGTGCGGGTCACCGGAGACACCTTTGCGCCCACCGTCTTCGGCTCCAACGCCACCATGCAAGTCCGCGGAGCTACCACCCGCCTGGCCATCCAGAAATCCTTCCGCATCGATCTCGATAACGACGAAGAACGCTGGCGGGGTCATCGCCGTATCAACCTAATCAAGCATCCCTTCGAACTCACCCGACTCCGCAATCGATTGAGCTTTGAACTATTCGAACAGATCCCCAACTTCACATCCCTTCGAACTCAATTCGTCCATCTCTTCATCAACGGCGAAGATCAAGGACTCTACAGTCAGATTGAATCCTATGGCGACCGCTTCTTAAGCGAACACGGTCTCGATGAGGACGCTCATCTCTACAAGGCCAATTTCTTCGAGTGGTTTCGCTACGCCGACCAGCTCAAGCTCACCTCTGATCCCACTTACGATCGCGACGAGTTCGAGCGCATCCTTGAGGTCGAAACCCGGAATGATCACGAGAAACTGTTGCAACTCGTAACGGACGTCAACGACTTCGACCTCGATTTCAACACCGTCTTCAAACAGTATTTCAACCAAGAGAACTACCTCACCTGGCTCGCCATCAACCTCCTGATCGGCAACATCGACACCAATTCGCAGAACTTCTTCATCTACAGCCCGAGTGATTCCCAGACCTGGTATCTCCTTCCTTGGGACTACGACGGCGCCTGGGGACTTCGCCGCCAGCCCGACAACGTGAACAACATCTATCCCCGCTGGCAAGAAGGCTTGGCGACCTATTGGAACGTCACGCTCCACAAACGCTTCATGCAAGACCCGGCCAACCGAGCTCTGCTCGAAGCCAAGATGACGGAGTTAATGAATTCCCAACTCACGGAGAGCAACATCCGGAGCGTGATCAACCGCTATCGCGACACCATTCGCCCCTTCGTTACTCAGCCACCGGATGTGCACCAACTCCCCATCACCAACGAGGTAGTCGGAGACTCGGCCGCAACCATTGCCCAATGGGACGGCGAGTTGGATCGCATCGCCACAGAAGTCCAGTTCAACTACAACCTCTACCGCACAGTGCTGAAACGGCCCATGCCCGTCCACCTGCGTAGCCCGCGTTTTCTTGAGGATACCGTCACCCTGCGTTGGACCGAGTCCTTCCACTTTGACGGCAGCCCGCTCCACTACGATCTCGAAGTAGGCACGAGCCCAGGATTTGAAGAGGAGAGTCTCGTGACCCAAGTCTTTGGCATCACCGAAACGAGCTACGAACTCACGCCTTTGCCGGAATCCGGTCAGTACTACTACCGCGTGCTCATCCGCGAAACCGCGAATCCCGAAACGAACTGGCAGATCGCGTTTCGCTCCTTCTTTGATCCGGATCAAGGGCGTTCGTTCTTCGGGCTTCGCCCGTTCGAAGTGCCCTAAGTGACTCGAATGCCAGGAGCAAGAATGCCCTCAGTCCGCCTCCGAGTTGGCCTCGGGTGATTGCCAGCGTTCGCCAGCGCGCAAGACGTGATAGGGTTGGCCTAGAGCCTCACAGGTTTGGGTAAACTCGTCCGGGCTTTCCGTGTTGAAGTCAAACATGTCGTAGTGACACGGGATGACCATTTGAGCACCGATATCATGAGCGAGTTGAGCCGCCTCACGGCCCCAAAGGTTTCCAGACACCCGCCGTTCGGGCTTGCGACCGTTGATGGGCAGTAGCGCGAGATCGATCGACCATTTCTTGAGCAAGACCTCCATGCCTTCATACAGCACAGTATCCCCGCTGTGATACACCGTCCAAGGACCGAATCGTGCAACGTAGCCCATGAATTTATGCTGCCGATCCGCATCCATCTCCAGGGCCTCATGAGCCGCCGGCACGCCATGCAGGGTGAAGCCGGCCAAGGGCACGCGTCTCCCGGCGTTGAGCCCTCGCGGTCGACTCGCAGGAATTTTTAGACGATCCACCACGAACTCCCGATTCGCCTCGGGGATCACCAGTTCCAACTTGGGATTCCGATCAAACAGAGGGCCGAGTGTCTCGCCATCCAAATGATCCGTGTGATTGTGGGTGGACGTCACCACATCGATAAAATCCAACCGATCCGGCGAAACCACCCGTTCGGTCATGCGGACATGCGGCTTGTCCGTCTCCTGGTATTTCTTGGTCAAAGAGTCGGAAAGGTACGGATCAAACAGCAGATGGCGTCCCTGCCATTGGATCAAGAACCCGCTCTGCCCAAGCCACCAACAATGAAAACGCGTGTCATCTCGCCGAGCCGCGAGCACGTCGTTTAAGAAAGCCTCGTCTTTTCGAAACGCCTGAATCATCCCTCCTCCTTCCAGTGAATGGTCTAACGTAAGTTCTAGGCCGGTAAGCCCAGCTCCTCTCGCACGCGTCGGACTCCAGCCACCATATTCTGTAGCTTCTTCTTCGCGGCCCACCGGGCCGTTTGGCTCAATCCACAGTCTGGAGCAAATGACAGCCGTTCTGCGGGCGCGTGCTTCAAACATTCCCTGACGCGATCCGCAATATCCTCCACCGTCTCGATATAGTAGCTCTTCACGTCAATGATTCCCACCGCCACGTGAGCCGCTTCGGCAATCTGAGCAATCAGCGGAAGTTCCGCAAATTCCCGGCTCGCCATCTCGACGTGGATTTCGCTGACGTTCAGTTTATTGAACGCAGGGAACATGGGCGCATAGCGGCGCAAGCCGACCGCGTGCCCCTTGAAATTGCCGAAACACAAATGGGTCGATAGCCGACAACGATCCGCCACCGTAGCAACCGTGCGATTGAAGATATCGACAAACCGTTCGGGATCCTCACGATGCGCGTAGCAACTCATGGAAGGCTCATCCACCGTCAATTCCTGGCAGCCCGCCTCGACCAAAGCCTCCAACTCAGCGCGCACGATCGGCAAGAGCGCTTCCGTAATGGCATAGCGATCCGGATACTGCTCGTTCGGCACCAAACGCCCGCTCAACGTATAGGGGCCCGGCACGCTAGCCTTCAAGACCGGACCAGCAGGAGCCAAGCGTTGCAAACGTTGAAAGTCTTCCACCGCACCCAAACCGCGCGGCGCTCGTAAGTCGCCAGTGATTTGATGTTTACCACGCTGATCATGTGCGGGCGGGCCATGACGCCGCGGAGAAGCCCCTTCCAATTCGATGCCCTCAAGAAAGCCGTAAAAAGAAAGATTGAAATCGAGCCGAGTCTGCTCGCCGTCGGTGATCACATCCAGCCCCGCACTCGTCTGGTCATGAACTGCGGCAATCACCGCGTCTTCAATCATTTCTTCCCGATCCGCCGTGCCAAAATCTTCCAAATGCTGACAGGCATACTCCAGCCAGGAGGGAAAGGAATAGCTCCCGATAACCGTTGTTCCAAGCGAACGCACTTCCATTCCCGTGAAGATAGCGTAAACCTAAAAGAAAGTGAACCGCGCAATCCAGATAACAGCAATCCTGCTCCTCGCCTGCTCGTGTGTCGGGCTCGCCTCGGCCGCCACCGCGCCAATTCGCGCCGTTCCACTCAGCACACAAAGCATCAAGAAAGCCGCCCAAAAACACCCCCAGCTCGGGAAACTCCTCCGGGCCGCCGCCCCCACCATTGGCACGCCCTACGATTGGGGCGGAACCCGGCTCGAAAAAGGAATCGATTGCTCCAACTACACCTGGCAGCTCTTCCGCAAACTTGGCCTGCCCTACGAACGCTACCTCGGCACCCAGTTCATGAGCCGTATCCATCGCCACGGCGCTTTTCAACGCGTGCCCTTCAAAACGGCCCAGCCCGGCGACTTGCTGGTCTACGGGTACGATGACAAGGGGACCTGGCGCGGCCACGTCGTCATCCTCATCGACCCCGACGGCAGCCTCACCGGGCACAAAGGTCTGACTCTCGGCGCCCACGGAAAACCCCTCAGCCGAGTCGCCTACATTACCTATCGCGGCTTCGACCAAGGCTACTTCAAAGCCCCGCGCCTAAAACTCACCGCCGTACTCCGGAATTCCGAGTTTGCGGCGCCCAGAAAAACCACCCGCTAATACCCAAGCTTCGAGAATCATCCGCGTGCGCTGGATCACGCGATGAGGAGATAGCATCCCGAATATCTACATCTGTAAACGTTTCGGATTGACACGATGCGATTACAGATGTAGACAATACGGCACAATGAGGACACCGCCACGAATTTCAGAAGCCGAGTGGGAGATCATGCGGGTGCTTTGGGCAAAGAATCCACTGTCCGCCGCCGCCATTCAAAAACAAACCGGACTCCATCTCCAAACCACGAAGACTTATCTGAGTCGCCTGGTCAAGAAGGGTGTCTTGGCCTATGAGAAAGCCGGGCGTTCCTTCCAATACGCCCCCAACTACACCGAGGCGGAGTGCCAACGGCACGCAAGCCAGTCCTTTCTGAAGCGGGTGTTTGGCGGATCGCTTCAACCCATGGTCTCGCACCTCGTGGAAGAGAATGCCTTGAGTGATGATGAGATTGCCGCCTTGCGCAAGATCCTCAACCAACGGAAGAAACGCTAGCCCGGAGGAGCCCCCCATGAACGCCACCACCCTATTCGATTACCAGTTCGAATCGGCGCTCCAAACCGTCGTCCTCATCCCCTTGATCCTGCTCATTCAGTGGGTCTCGCGGGACCGTCTGTCGCCCACAGCCAAACACGCCCTATGGCTGCTGCTGCTCATTCGTCTGACCCTCCCCGAACTGCCAACCAGCGCGGTCAGTGTTTTCAATCTGACCGACCGCTTCGGCCCCCGTCCCCCGATTGAGTCCATTCCGGCTCCTGCCAACGGCCCCGATATTGAAAGTCGCAACAGCGGCGCACCCCGAATCGTTTCTCCACCTCAAGACGCCCGGCCGTCATTTCCGGTTGCCTTGCCACTACCCAATGCCGCTGGATCTCCAACCCTCCCGCCGCCAACCGGCAAAGCGGTTCAACCCACTCCGGCATTAGGGTCGACGACTTCGCACCCCACACCTGCGATCACTCCAATTTCGTCCACGCCCTCGGCAAGTCCCCCGTCCGATCCCGTGACGGCGTTCGAATGGCAGCGTGGCTTCCTGTTTCTTTGGCTGGCGGGCGTTCTCTTGCTTTTCACCCGAGCCCTCTCTCTTTGGTTCCGTCTCCACCAAGCCATGCGCCAAACCTCACCGATCCAGAATGATCAGATCACCCGATTACTGAGAGCCGGAAAATCCGCTCTGCAACTCCGCACCGTTCCGAGCGTGAACGCCGCAGAATGGATTCAGTCCCCCGCGCTGTGTGGGATCATCCGTCCAAAGATCGTTCTTCCTATCGATTTTGCTCAGCGCTACACGGAGTCCGAACTCACCGATGTCCTGCTCCATGAACTCGCCCACTACAAGCGTCGAGATGCCTTCTGGAACGTTTGGTTCACGCTGATCCAGATCGCCCATTGGCCTAACCCACTGGTATGGTTCGCCGGGAAACGCATGCAAGCCGACCGCGAAGTGGCCACCGACTACCTCGCCCTCAGCGCAAAAGGAGACAACCACAGCACGGCCTACGGAGAGACCATTCTCAAGTCGCTTCAGTCCGCCTCACCCACACCGCCCATTTCGGGATTGATCGGCATTTCAGAAAACCGAAATGGCCTGAAACAACGCTTCCAAATGATCGCTCGATTCCAAAAAGGCCGGCGCTACTCGGTGGCCATGCTCAGTCTCGTCCTGATCCTAGCAGCCGCAGTGAGCCTGACCGACGCAAACACTCCCAACCCCGCACTCGCTGAAGCACCCAGCGCGGAGCTCGAAGCCACCTCGAATTCCCGTCCCCAACGGACGGTTCACCAAGTCACCGTAACCGTCCTCGATGCTGAGACCGACACCCCGGTGCCAGACACCTGGGTGGGCTACGAACTCAATTGGGATTCCGTCCTCCGGGGCTTGGTTCAAACGGATGCCAACGGCGAGGCCATCGTGCGGATCGCCGCTTCAATCGAACCCGCCACAAGGCTGGTGCTGCGGGCACTCCCCATCAATTCCTACCGGACTCAACAACGAACCTGGAACGCCCCGGAAGCGCTGTGGGATACCGTAGCAACCGAACACCACTTCCGACTCGCCCCCGGCCGATCAATTGGCGGCCAAGTAGTTGACCCTCAGGGTAATCCGATGGCCCAAGTCGCGATTTCCATCGAAGGACCTTGGCCCAAGACCACCCTTCCCGACGGTAATCAAAACGTACTCCGGCTGCCCTTCGAGGTCGACCTGACCACCGATGGACAAGGCCGCTGGTTCTACGATGGTGCGCCTCCCGATCTGGATGGCCTCGATTTCACCCTAGAAACGCCTGGAGGCGTACGAGCTCAATTCACGACCGGTAGAGTCACCCCCTTCGGGCACACTCACCACCGCTTTGGAACGCGACTCGACAAGAAGGCTCTCAGTAATCAAACCGCCCTATTACCGATCCCTTCCGGTCGCAAGGTAACCGTGACAGTCCACGGCTCGAACGGCCTTCCGCTCGCGGGAGCCCGCGTGACGGAGATTCATGGACCATTTCTCAAACGTCGCATCGGACATGCCGCCACCACCTCGGAGGCCGGTGAGGTGGCGTTCTTCGACCGATTGGACCAAGAGATTATTTACCACATCGAACATCCCGACTACGCGGTGACGACCCGCGAGGTGTTCCTCGCGGAAGAACTCACGGCGGTCCCCATTACCCTCAAACCACGATTCCCACTCCAAGGGCAAGTGCTAGGAACAGACGGCGCACCAATTGCAAAAGCCCGACTCGATTGGGCCACACCATCCAATGTCAGCCAATTCAGCCCCTGGCAAACCGAGACCGATTCCGAAGGCCGATTCACTTGGCAACACGCACCAAGAGAGCCCTACTTCCTCCGAGTGCGAGCCACTGATTTCGCTACCACAGTCGTCCCGATCTCGCCCCCCAAAGACCCGCTCCAGATCGTCCTTCCTCGAACAACGGAAGCCACGTTCCAGCTTCGCGCCAGCGTAGTCGATGCGACTACGAATGCTCCGGTAGAATCGTTTACCTACGCCTTTGTGACAGAATTCAGCGATGGCTTCGGTCAAGGGACTCAAAGTCAGTCCGCGACACTGAACCTGAACGCTTCCCGAGAGGAACTAACGGAAGGGCTCCTTCCCTCTCGCAGCCCACGATACTACTTTTGCATCCGCGCACCGGGCTACGATGATCACTACTCACGCGCCATCAGTGTTGACGAACCCCTCGTCGATCTAACCCTCAAACTCAATCCGCGCCCGGATGTGCACCGCTTCGCCCAGACAAAAATCCTCACACCGTCCGGGCAACCCGCGGAAGGCGCTCGGGTCATTATGGTTCAATCACTCCGCTTTAAACCCAACATTCAAGTTCGAGATGACAGTTGGAATTACTACCCCAACCCTGCGCACGTCACCCGAACGGTAGACGCCCAAGGGAGATTCGAACTCCCCCCCATCCCGGATCACTTCAGCGGAGTCTTCATCTTTCACCCGCAGGGAACGCTGGCTCTCGGTCCGGACCAACTCGACACCGAACACAGGGAACGGCGGCTCGAAGAACCGGGTTCGGTCCAAGGCACCCTCCGTATGGGCGGTCGCCTCGTTCCCAATCGAAAACTGAAACTTTCCACCGAATCCCTTCTCAACCCACTATTCACTGCCTACTTCACCGCCGAAACGGACGCCCAAGGCCGTTTTCAATTTGATGGAGTTCCATCTGGGTCTTACCGCCTCTACCTAACGCACCCTGACTTCCAAGTCGGCATGGTCGTGGAGACGTATCAAATGGCCACCACCGTCCGCTCCGGCGAGACCACCTTCGTTGAATATGGGCACACGGGCCGAACCATCACGGGCCGACTCGTACCCGATCCGGCCGGCATGGTGATGGACTGGAGTCATGGTCGCTACCATTTGAGAAAGATCGGTAATCGGCGCTCCGATCCTCCCGCCCCTCAGCAAGACCACTACGTGAGTTGGCGGCGTTATTTCTTTGCCAACAGCGCGTATGTGCGTTCACCGGAAATTCAAAAGCCCGAGGAGAATTCGTATTACCTCATGATTGGAAACAGTGGTCACTTCGAGATCGAAGCGGTCCCACCAGGCAGCTACCTGTTCGATCTCACCGCAATTGAGCCGAAAGCCCGATCGAGTGGCGCTCATTTCTTCAACGAGAAAATCCTCGGATCGCTCCGACAACGAATCGAGATTCCTGAGGGACCGGACAATTCCCGTCACGACACCGGCACCATTGCCATTCCAATCAAGGGAACCGAGCCCGTTACGCAGATCCGCATCCCCGTCGTCGAATCCGCAAACCAGAAGGGCCAACTCTCCGAGACCCGGATCCGCGGTAAGAACGCCGTTATCCACTTGTGGGCCTCTTGGGCGGAGGACGGATTCGATTGGTGGCCCGTCCTTGAGGATCTCCACGCCTCCGAGCCCACCGAAGATACATTGAGCGTGATCAGCCTTCATGTGGACCCCGATCTCTCCGGACTCAAGCGCAGACTCGCCGAAAAGAATCCCTCATGGCCGGTTGGACATCTCTCCCCGGAACAAAGCGTCCAGAGCCTGAAACGGTTCGGAGTCCGCCATTTGCCGGCCATTGTGGTAGCGGGTTCCGATGGCACCGTGACCATCGTGGACACACCCTCCGAGCAGGCTTTGAAAGAAACGGTAAACAAGCTCACCCAAGCGCCTACGGAATCCCGTCTCTAAACGGGTGATCTGCCAAGCCGATACTCCAATGAAAGCGATCCTATTGCCCATCACCTGCCTCACCGTGTTTCTTGCAGGAACCGTCAGCACGCTCGGAACGGAAAACTTGCAGGCCCCTATCCCGCCCCGCCTCACGCTCACGGGCCAAGTTTTGGACCCGGAAGACGATCCCATAGACTCGGCCACCGTCTCGATCTACACAGCCCGGCCTCGCGAAGGCAACAGTCCGCTGTGCGCCTTCTGTTACACGGACTGCGCCAAGTCCAGCGCCACCAACGCCCAAGGCGCCTTTGATCTGCCCGACTTGGACCCCACGCTTGTCTTTCGGCTCCTCGTGATCGCGCCGGGTTACGCCCCCAAATTCGTTGAAAAAGCTCGCCCCGAACTCGGGCCGATCGTCGTTTCACTGGAGCCACGGACTTGGGACCGGACACCGCTGGAACAAAAAACCCGCGGGCGAATCACTAATCACGTCGGGGAACCCATCGCCGGTGCGACCGTTTCGGTGGAAGGCGTTCAGACCGAGGGGCGTATCACCTGGGGCGGCCGTGCCGGTCTTGACCCCGTGGCCATTACCGACGCCAACGGAATCTTCGAACTCCAATCCACGGGTCCATTTCTGGCCGCTAACGTGAGCGTCACCGCCCGAGAATACGCCCCCATGCGAATGAACGGGCTCGAATCGGGGAAAAACTGGGTCCTCTACATGACTCGTGGAGTCACCGTGGAGGGGCAGGTCGTCAACGACAGGGCCCCCGTGGCCGATGCCCGCGTCGTGCTCACCGGAAAAGACCGAACAGCCGGTACTTGGGTCGGGAGTTTCGAAATCGCCACGGATTCCGAGGGCCGCTTCACCTTCCTCAACATTCCCGCGGATACCGATCTCTTCCTTACCGGCAAACGCGACGACTTCGCCTCGATCGGTCACTTCCCGCCGCGACAGTTACGAACGCCAGAGGACGGGAAAAGGTTGGACGCAGGAGTTACCACCATCAAGCCCTCTCTCCATATCCGCGGCCAGGTCTTGCTCGCGGACGGCGCCCCGATCCCCAAAGGCACTCGCATTCTACTCTCCAGTGAAAAGGCTTGGGATGCTCAGGAAATCAAGCTGCCGCCGAACGGTCAGTTCGAGTTTCCTGGATTAGGTCGAGAGGAATACTCTCTCTCCATTCGAATCAACGGCTACCGACTTGCGACCGCAAACCCCAACCTCAATCTGGACCACGGTTTTAACGTGGAAGGACTCCTCTCGGGGAACCTAGACAACTGGGTCATCTTCATGGATAAAGGCCCCCGATACAGCCGCGACTTCCTCCGCGAACTCGCCCAAAAGGAGAGTCGCATCCGGGGCGGTCGACTGACTCGCCCAACGGTGATCCCAGAACCCTACCAAGCGAACAATAGAATGACGGTTCCAGCGGCCAACGTCCGCTAGGTTTCGCTCCCGTTCGGAACGAGATTTGCTCTTTCGCCGAGGAATCGGCAACCGCAAACTCGTTAAGGAAGGGAGAGGAATGAATGCCCTACACTGTACCCGGACTACGCCCCAGGAATGCGTGCTCTTGCTCGCATTCATCACCCATCTCGCCCTTCTCGGCCAAACCATCGATCGCCCACAGCCAGGACTGAGTCCCGAAACGATTCGAGAAATTTCGATTCCCACCATCGTCGACTACGAGTTCGCGAACCGCGGAGGGCCCAACGGCCCCCCATCCGCCCTGGCGCTCCAACCCAACGGTCAGATCTGGATCGCCAACGGCTTCACACAGGTCGATGGCCAAGCCACCTCCCTACTGGTTCGTCTCAACCCCGACGGGTCGCTCGACCCCTCGTTTCAGATTGCCGGAACGCTCACCGGAAGGATTGAAGTGATCGTTCCCCTCAATGACGGGATCTTGATCGGAGGTTCGTTCACGCTAACCGCAGGCGATGGCTCGGAAACCCGAAATCTCGCACGACTAAACCAGGACGGCCAACTGGCCTCCGGATTCCACGCCCGCCCTAGTCCCAACCACCCCGTGACCACAATCGCTCGGGACTCGCAGGGCAATCTCCTCATCGGCAGTGATTCCTCGGCTTCAAGATCGGCCAACCCGACCGGACAGATCGTACGCCTCCTCCCGGAAGGCCATTTCGATCCCACCTTTGAATCCAGCGCACAAATTCAAGGACGGGTTCAATCCCTCGCACTTCAAAGCAACGGAAACCTCATTCTAGCCGGTAACCTGCAAAGGATCGACGACCAACGCCCAGGCCGACTGGCCCGTTTGGATCCGGAGGGAACCTGGGACCCAACCTTCGAGTCCCCAATCGTTGGGACCGTCTTGGAGGTGTTGGTGCTCGATGACGATTCCATGCTCGTGGTTGGTGATCTGGTAATCGAATCGAACTTCTCCCGTCACGGGATCGTTAAACTCAACCCCAACGGAACTCTCGACGCGACTTTCCCGCGCGTCACCACCTCGGGCACGATCACCCACATTCGCCGGATCGATTCGAATCATTTCGTCATTGCCGGCCACTTCGGAATCACGGGCCTCTTTCGTCCCAACCTGTTGGGCTGGATCACCCGCGACGGTTCCGTGGAAGGCACGCTTCCAAACCATTTGGGAAACTATCTCGGCGTCCTCAGCACCTTCGCACTGGATCGGAACAATCGACCCATTGTCGCGATGAGATCGACCGACTACCAAGGCGCCCAGATCCCACACCTCACTCGATTTCACTTTGAGTCCCCCACTCAGCCTGCCTTCGATATTGTCCACCCAGCTGAGCCCCTTTCGGAGGGAATTCCATCCGCCCAACTCTTTGTCCGTCGGACGGGAGATCTCTCACAAGCGAGCTCCGTTCACGTCAGGATCGACTCCGCAAGCGCCCTGGCTAATGAGGACTTTGAATCCGCACGACACGTTCTCACCTTCAACCCCGACGAACGCGATAAACCATTCCCGATTACAATTAAGGACGACCTGCTAGCCGAGCCCGATGAAAACCTCCGGGTTCTACTCGAAGAGCCATCACAGGGCACGATTCTCGGATTAAGAGACGCACGGATTCGGATCAACGACAACGATCGCGCCGGCTCACTCGACGAAACGTTCCAACCGGATATTATCTCCCCGTTTGGCCCCCCTAGTATTACCGGCCTGGTCGTTCAATCCGACAATCGGGTCATCATAACTGGCGACTTTATCCAGATCGACGGCATACGCACGCATACCCTCGCTCGCCTCAACCCCGGCGGAAGCCTGGATCGTGGCTACGAATTCCGCCCTCCAGAAAACACCGTCTCCAGCATCGCCCTCCACACAAACGATGCGCTGCTCGTCGCCGGGAACCACCCTGAATTCGGTCGACTCTTCCGCCTGGATCAGCAGGGACGGTTCGACCCGACCTTCAAGCCCCGCAGCAAGGACATCACCCGTCCGGCAGTCGGGTTCGACCTCCTCCCCGATGGACGGATTCTGATTTCCGGCACCGATACGGACATCAATACGCTTGAGCCCATCAACCGCATCGCCATCCTCCACCCAGACGGGAGCCGCGACGAGTCGTTTGACATTGGGGACGGTCCCAACGGAATTTTTCGCGGCCTCCTATTCCAAGCCCCCGACACGATTATCGTCTACGGCGAATTCACGGAGTTCAACGGGACTCCAACGGGGCCCGTGGTGCGGTTGAATCTCTCCGGAGAAACGGATGAATCCTTCCGACCACTCGGAGATCTCCCCATACTTGTCTATCGCGCCGAACCCGCGGGCGCAAACTGGATCAAGATCGAAGCCCTCTTCGGGCCCGATGATCGCATCGCCTACATCGCTCCAGACGGACGACTCGTCCGAGGCACCTCGGGCCCGCCCGTCGAAGCCGCCCGGCAAGCTCCCATCGGTGCGACCTATTTCTCTCCCTTGGGCGTATTCTCCTCGCAGGAGTCGTTTCCCATCACGCGTCATTTCGCCGACCGGAGTGTGGATCCCGAGTTTGACTCCGGACACGGCTTCCAAGGGCTGCTCCGATTCATGGTCCAAACCCAATCCGGAGACTTACTTGTGGGCGGACGGATCGAATCCTACAACGGTATCCAGACGGCCTCCGTGATCCGAGTGCGGAGCTTCCGCCCCTTCCGAATCCGCCAAATTACAACATTAGGGTCCGGATCAATCCAAATCGACTCGGAGACGAGTCCTGGCTACCGCTATCACCTCGAGCGCTCCAGTGCCGCAGCAACCTGGGAGCGCATCGAGTCCCGAATCGCGACCGCCAATACCATCCCCTTCGAAGTCGACGGAATGGCCCACCATCAGATTTATCGGGTGGTCCAAGAGTAGGCGAAACGAGCCCGATCCCGCCGCCACCGGAGCCCATCAGGGCTTAGTCGCCTTTCGAAATCTCAATACTACAACTAAAATAGCGACATATCTGTCTCGGAACCGACCTTATCTGTAACAGTAATGTTACAATTTAAGGTGCCCAGCCAACTGAATAACCTCGAAACCTGCCTCAAAAAGATGTAAGAGAACTTCGACGCAAGACCCTGGTCGAACAAATAAATGAATAAATAGCCGGATTAAGCATCTTTCTTTCATGAGCGGATTGACTTGCAGGCCGTCATGCCTGAGGCCGACAAGATGAGCAGTAACCAGATGACGAATCGTGACCGGAGCAACGAGTCTTAGCAGGCTCCCGCCCATGCCCCCTACTCCCGCAAGGCTGTGGCGAGTCCGAAGGAGCCCCCGGGCAACTTCCGGCCTACTGCTATTGATGGGGCTCCTGGCAGCATCGAGCCTACAGCTCGCGCAGGCGGACGGTCTCGAGATCTACCAAGTTCCCCCGCTGAATCCGTCCGATTCTGCAGGAATGGTCCTGGAGTGGCAGGCAGAATCAGGAAAGACCTACGAACTCAGCGAGGCCGAGCCGGTAGTCGATCTCCGGTGGCAACCCGTTCCAAGACAGTGGAAAGGGAAAGGGAAACGAGTGGTCCACTTCGTCACACCTGACGCTGCATCGCGACTCCTGCGTCTATCCACCGTCGATCCGATCGAGAACGAAGAACCGTCCCCGAGCCGATTCCCTGCAAACAACGAGCGTCGCGAAAACAACCCCATCCCACCTTCCAACTCAGATCCTAAACCCGAAATCCGCAGCGCTGCAGAGCGCGTAAACTTGCACTGGACGGACCCGGCCCCCGGTGAATCCGTACGCTACCACGTTTATCGACGGATTCACCGTTTCGAGTCGGAAGCTGCACTCAGTATCAACATTTCGGACGGCGACTTCTCGGACTGGGCCTCCGTTCGCAAAGCGACCAGCTATCCGCTCCCACCCGAAGATGCCACTCACATCCAAGACGTCTGGGTTGCCAACGACCAAACCCACCTCTATGTCCGGATCAAACACGCCATCGGGCTAGGGGCGATTTTCGAACCCAGTATTTTCATCGACGTGGACCGGGAACTCCAAACCGGGTCCGGTTCCAAAAACTGGCTGGGAATGCCGATTGGAGCTGAGCTCTGGTATGCTCATCGGTCGGTTCCGGTAGAAGGCGGCATCCACCTCACCACCAAGCGCCGGGTATGGAACGACGATTGGGAGGGTCCCTTCTCGGCGGATCTCTTTCGGCGAGGAAACTTCGCCGATCCCTTTCAAGCCTGGCGAGACGATTTCGAGCTGCCGTTCACAGAATGGAGTCGGCACGACGACGGAACCTATCAAGGGCGCCAGCTTGAGCAGAATTCGTGGGAAGTCAAAATCCCGTTCAGCGATCTGGAAACCCTCACCGGTCAAGTCATCGACCCTCGGAAGTTCGGAGTCGATCTCTACTTCATCGCACACTTCTTCGATCAATTCCCCACCGTCGGCTACGGGGCAAAGAGCCCAACAAAACTTGAATACGGATTTAAGAATCTGAATGCGGCTCCCCTGCAAAAAACAAACTTCACCGACACACCGCTCGGAGGTCTGGCCTACGACTATCGCGTTTTCGCTACCAACGAGCAGGGAGAAGAAAGGCTGGTGTACGAACTCGCCAACCACTACGTGGATCGTTCCCACCCCGCCGATTTCAACGTCTCCATTGTAGATCCGCAGAGTCTTCGCGTAGATTTTGTCTATCCGGAGAACCCCGCCATTTCTGAAGTACGCATTCTCCGCCGAAAGGACCGGTTCGCCACGCATGCCACCGACAGCGAAGACTGGTTCGAAGTCACCGCCGAACACGGGGCTCGCGTCGCGCTCCTGGACCGAGATCTCGAAACCGGGCAACCCTACTTCTACACGGGCTTTGGGATGCTTCCGGATGGTGCCGCGTCGATCGAGTTTTGGGATGCCAAGGATCGGTCGATTCCAAGCTACGTTAAAGGGCCCGTCTCCGGTTTGAAGCCCGAGGACGACTACCTCGTTTATTTTGCGAGCTGGGATGCCAAGCGCATCGAGTTTGCCAAAAAATACGACCTGGTCATCCTCCATCCCGGCGGTGGGGCGCCCCTCATCACGGCGGATGAGGTTGCGGAACTCAAGGCGGGTCTCGACGGCGTTCCGGGTACGTCGGACGACGTCTCGGTCATCGGCTACGTTTCGATCGGGGAAGACTTCGGCATCAACCGTTCACAGATCGAAATCAACACCATCTTGGGAATTCACCCGAACATGATGGATTATCCCGCCGGAGGCCCATGGGAGAACCCCGCCTACAATTGGCCACGCAAGTCAGCCACCAATCGAACCGGACCGGTTCACTACGATTTCGAAACCGATGAGATCATCTCATCTGCAGCAACGGATCCCGTCCTTCAGTTCCCTTCCTACTACACCGACATGATTGACCATCACGGCACGGGAGGCTCGGGACAGGATGGCCTGCCGGACCAGAACCGAGAATGGGGCGGTCTCTACGTGAATGTGGGAGATCCGAGCTGGCAGACTTTCATTCGGGAAGCAACCATCGAAAGAGATTTTGTGGCGGGCATCGATCACGTACTCGGCGACGGGCCGGGCCAGCTCGACTGTGACGGCATCTTTCTAGACACCGTGGGAATCTCGACGCCCTGGAGTATCTGGTTTCCTTCCTCCGTGTTCGGCGAGCTGTATTGGATTCGGGACGGGACGTTGGATTTCATGTCTCGAATTGGTGCCTGGTATCCGGAAAAAGTCGTCCTCCCCAATCGCCCCATGCATCTCGTCTTTCCGGAATTGGCAGGCAAGCGCTATGACGACTTTCGCGCCCTCTCAAGTGCGATCTACTGGGAATCCTATACCCCGGACCTCCTATTCTGGTGGGTAGACGAGCACGCCGAGATGTTTGAAAACCGCGTCATCGAAGCTCAATCCAATCACGACAACCGGGGCTTCACCACCATGGTGCTCGACTACTGGGCCGTGATGGTGGACGCCACCGAGGGGGGCGAGTTCCAGCAAGCGCCGTGGCACGAACAAATCAGCGAACAAATCGAAGCCGCCGAGAGTAGTGGATTCCTAACTCACGTCACCGGATCCCGATCCTTGGCGGACCTCACGGACTACGTCTACCACGCCCACCACGCCAAAGAAGCTCCCCTGCCCGACTTCTACGTGCATAGCATCCACGGCCGCGAGCTGGAAGGCGGCCAAATGGAAGCGACCATCAAAATCATCAATCAAGGCCGTCCGGCACCGTCACCCTTTCGGGTCTCGCCCTACATCAACCAAACGGCGCTCGGCGACGAAGTCATCAACGGTCTCGACCAGATGGAGATCTATGAGTTCAAACGGACCTTCGCCCGGCAAAGCATTGGGAACTATGTTTGGGTCGAAATCGATCCAGAGAGTCAGATCGACGAAATCGATGAAGATCCGGGATTCGTCGAACGCAATAACATCAAAGGGAAATGGATCGATCGGTACCTCCATCCCGACGAGCATTGGCGTCCGGAAGGATTCGAACCCGACGTCGAAGTCACCCGAATCGATGTCCAACCCGAATTTCCGGTACCCGGCAAACCCGTGGACTTAACGATCTTCTACCACAATAACGGCTCCGGCGTGGCTCCGGATTCCAGGATGTTTGTCTGGGAGGGACGCGGGGCCGAAGGTCGCCAAATTGGCAACGAACCCACTCCATTCCTGATGCCCGGCGAGACCAAAGCACTTTCGTTTTCGTTCGTACCTGAAGCTCCAGGCGTCTATTCGATCGGCGTCAACTCCGATGCGGTGTTTGCCATCATCGAATCGGCCGAAGCCAACAATGTCACCTCCGCCCGCTTCATCGTGCTGAATCAGGATCCCGACCAAAGACCCTACGACTGGAACCAGACCTCAGTTATTGGGCCCCTGGCCGATCCGTCCGATGACACTATCCCGGCACCCGGCAATATTTTAGAAACGTCCCTGTCCGGAGACCCAAGCGAACTCCACTTCCGATCGCGCTACCCGGCCTCGGTGGATTTTCGACGCTTCCAGTATGTCCAGTTTGTGGACACCGATCTCAACACCGCCACCGGATACCAGATCTCAGGAATCGGCGCAGACTACATCATCCTGGATGGTGCGGTCTCAAGCTACGCGGGGAGCGGGCCGGATTGGCAATGGACGGCAACCGGAGACCAAGCCACCATTCAAGTTTGGGATGAGGGTACGACCCTGGATATTCACGTTTCACGCAACGCCCTCGGTCTCGCCCCCGAACAACGATTTCGCACGTTCTTTCTGGTGACGGACGGCGACAACGATTCTCTGGATGACACTCAAGGCCCCTATGATTATCCACCTCTAAACGAAGGTGGATTCCGTTTGGACGGACTCTTCGAGGATTGGGCCCAAGACAGTCCACGTCCAGAGATCGAACGCATACGCAATCAAGCCGATGCCGTGCTGGATGGCATGGACGCCACCGGTTTCGGTCCGCTCCCGCTGGCAGCACATGCCGATCTGAGAACGCTTCTCGCGGGACTCTCCGATTCCCATCTGTGGGTACAAAGCACCTTCTCCGGTCCTATCGACTTTGGCGCGGCCAGTTACACGCTCTTCTTGGATACGGACACCGACGCCACCACCGGATTCACCACCAGTTGGGGCAGCGTGGGTGCAGAATATCGGATCTGGAATGGCTCCCTCTACCGCTACACTGGAAACGATGCGAGCTGGGAAACCCAATGGGACCTACAAAGCGGGATCCCGCTCAGTATCGGACTGGCGGAACAAAATCGCATGGAGATGGCCATTCCTTGGTCAGCCATTCAATGGGAGGGTACGGCACCCTTGGGCCTCTACTTCCAGACCACCGACAATCGGGACCCCGGAGATGCAGACGGACTCTTACCAAATGGTGATCCCGCCTGGACCGACGATCTTACCGACTCATTCCCCGAACCGGGCGGAGGTTCCGGACTGTTTCCCGCCGCGTGGACTCCGGATTTGGTACTCAGCGACGTGCGCGTCCATCCCTCTGATCGAACGCTCGTGATCAACATGGATGCCATCATCACCGGCGTCGTCAGCAACGAAGGAAGGATTGCATCAGAGCCAGTCGATCTCGCGGTTTGGTTTGATGGCCGAAAAATCGCCGACGTCGACGTTCCGGAATTGCTCCCGGGCGGCTCGTGGCCCTTTGAAATCTCGTGGCGCACTCCGAGACGGACGTTCACCTATTGGATGGGCGTCGTGATTGACTCCGCGAACCGCCTAGGTGAATCCGACGAGTCAAACAACCAAGTCGGCCTAGCGATCGACGTCTGGGACTGAGCCCCCCCAACCCGCCCCCTTTCACTGGGTTCCGCTGCTTGCTCTGCTACCGTGGGCGGCAACCAAGCGAAACTGAGTTCGAGGCTTGAATTTCCATCAAAAGGTGCTACCTACTTAACATTCCATCACGGAATCGCCCGTACGGGCTCACAAAGGAGGAAAACAAAGTATGAAATCAGTCGGCACACTCGGAATCGGCCTCGCACTCGCTCTCTCAACCCTTGCCGTTGGCGCAGCAGACATGCAGGCGTATCTTCAGGAAACGCAGAAAATGGTTCGAGCCGGCGAATACGAAGAAGCTCTAAAGCGCCATGTCTGGTTCCATGAAAACGCCTTGGACCACAATCCCGGTATGACAGGCGTCCGCCTTTCATTTGCCCTGAGCGATTGGGCCAGACTCGGCGAGAAATACCCGCCGGCATTGGAGGAACTCAAGGCCCTCCGCGCAGCGAAAGAAGAAAAGATCCGCGACGGAGAGGGTTCATTCGAACTCTTTCATGATGTAACCGCCATCAATCGCACGCTGAGTCAGCCCGAAAAGACCCTCGAACTCTTCAAAAGCATCGAGGAAGAGTCCCCCGAACTGTCGGCACGATACTGGATCGTGGTGAAAGACGTCGCCTTTCAATTCAAAGATTACGAACTGATCAATCGAAATCTGAGTGATGTGGAAGGCGAGTATCGAAAAATCTACGCCAACTACCTCAGAACGATCGGCCCGATGAGAAACACACCAGCCGGCGATTGGATGGAAAAGAAATTCAAAGCAGACACCGACCAGCTCGCAGCCCTAGCCACACACAACGGCGACGCAAAGGCGGCCCAGAAGATCAAGGAACGCGCTCGGAAAGTCCTAGCCAGTAAGGACGGGATCGTGGAGTAGACTAGAAAACGAACGCGATTACTTGGAGAAAACGAAACGATTTTCCCCCACGCCATAGTATGCTTCGGCATGCGCTCGGCCGTGATGGATTTGTTCGACACGGTCAAAGTCCGTGCCGCGAGTGAGTCGGCGGATCTCCTTTGCTCCGGCAGACTTGAGGGCGGCTTCGATCTCCTCCGGTGTGAGCCGCACATTGATGGGCACCATGATGTGATCCAACATGTAAAAGATCCGGTTGGAGGGAACCCCCACGTTTCGCAAAGCCGCACGGTACACGGCACGGTCTTCCCCTTGAACGATCACCCGCAAGAGCTCGATCATATCCCAGAACAAGCCGCCCGGATTCTCGATCAGATAGAGCCAGCCCATTCCACCGGGCTTTAACACGCGCAACAATTCTTGAACCCCTTGATTCCAATCCGATGTGTGATGCAACACGCCATTGGAGAACACGACGTCAAACTGATCCGCTTCCAGCGGCAACGCCAAAACATCGCCCTCAACAAAAGAAACACCATCGATTTGAGCCTGAGCCACCCGCTTCCGGGCGTTCTCCAAACCCACTTTAGACACATCAACCCCAACACACTCGCCAGCGCCTAGTAAATGCCAGGCAGTCGTGTAGCGCCCGCCACCACAACCCGCATCCAATACCGTCTTCGAGCGCCACGCATCGGGGTTGATTTCATTGCGCGAAAGCCGCTGTTCCAGCAGAGCTTTCGGCTCATCCCAATAGGAGCGATCTCCAAAGGCCTCGAAGAGTCGCCCGTAATGCTCTCCGGTCACTTGCTTGACGTCCTCGCTTTCGGCAGCAACTCCGGATCCGACCTTGTTCGGATCCCAGTCCCCAAGTCCCGCGTCTTTGGCCGTTCCGAAGACAGCGGTCAGCTGGCTCAAAGCCTCCCGAAACGGCGCCATCGGTTCCGCCTCAGCCGCCCAAGACCGCTCGAAGACATCAAAGCAATGCACAATCGCCATGGCTCGAAGCACGCTGGCCGCACCGGAACTCCCCATCGCCCGTGAGCTGGAGACCAACTCCTGCGCCTCTTTTTGAAACGCACCCCGCGCCAAGCAAGGCGCTATTTCCACGTCCGTCTTTGACACAATCACTCTCCCTATTGAAACAACGATATAAACTCAAATGAACCGGCCGGTGACCGTAGTCCAAGCACTCAACCGAGTAAAGCCAGACCTTCCCCCAAGTCCCCACGGTGGGGCGAGCGTACCCGCGAGCCGTTGGGCAAAAGCAGCGAACGCAAAACACCACAGCCCCACAAGAACGCCCCAGACAGGAACGGCTAGCAAGTACGCTGCCCCCCCCAGTCACACACCGCAATTCACTTCGCGGGCTGATCCCAGAACCGATACGGATCATTCAGCCGCTTCATTTCACTCAGTAAAAGCGCTTCCATTTCCGTTCGCTTCGCCTGGTATTCCGGGAGCTCCGCCAGATCCCGTTGATGAGGCTCGGGCTGATGCCCGGTCCGAGCCACAACCGCCGGAGCGTGATGTTCCATCAAGAACTCGTGTGGATTCTGAGCCAAATTGAAGAGTTGAGTTTCGCGAACCTGACCCTCCAACGTGTCATACTTGATGAGCTTCCAATCGCCCCAGCGAACAGCTCGCATTCCCGGTTTCGTCCCACCACAGTAAGAACCATACAAAACGTCCCGAACCGTTTGTCGCTCGCCGAGCAACACAGGCTCCAAGCTCCGCCCTTGCACCGTCGCCGGGATTTCAACTCCCGCCAGATCGCAAATCGTCGGTAGGATATCTAACAGGTAGGCGTTGCCCGGTGCGCGACCCCCGGGTTGGATTCCCGGTCCTCGAACCAAGAACGGTACTCGCCACGTGTGCTCATACAGGTTTTGTTTTCCCATCAGCCCATGACGCCCCACCGCGATACCGTGGTCTGAGGTGAAGATCACGAACGTGTTGTCCAAATCCCCAGACGCCTTTAGAGCCCCAAGCACGAGTCCAACCTGTTCGTCCAGATTCTCGATGCAGGCGTATTCCCGCCCGAGTTCATTGCGGACGGTCGCCTCCGTTCGCGATCTCAAAACTCCGGGCACCGCCACCTCATCCCGAAGCTTGGGATGACCATGATGAAAGGGATGCGCTGGCAGCCACGTCGGCGGCAACGGCGGCGCTTGAGGATTCACCGCCTGAGGCGGCCGTTTTAAATTCACGGCGCCATACTTATCTAACAGATCATCCCTGCCCACGCGGGGATCATGCGGATGGGAAAACCCAAGATAGATCAGAAAGGGTTTCGTTTCACCCGACGCCTCACGCGACCGGAGGAATTCCAAGGTTTGGCGGCCATGCCACTGGCTCCCGTTGTCGTCCCCCGCACCCCGGCTCGTCCGGTCCCGCACCGTCGTAAAAAGCGCGTTCGCCAAGGCATAGCTATTGCCTTTCTTACAGGTCCGAAAGGTGTCATAGCCCGCACGATTGAATACGGCGGGAATGGTGTTGTTCAGAATGTCTTGCCCCTGGGTGATGCCATGCTCACGTTTGAGATGTTTTCTACCTCGCGGTGGAAGGTGCCACAGCGTGCGACCACTCATGATCATGGTCCGGGAAGGAGAACACACCGCCCCACTCATCGAACCCATGTGGTAGGCACGATCCAATACCATTCCCGACGCCGCCAAACGATCTAGATGCGGCGTATCGCAGAGCTGGTCTCCGTAGCAGGAAAGCGTCAGCGGTGATTGATCGTCGGTGACGATGAGTAAGATATTCGGCTTTTTATCCGCCTCCGCAAAGGCCCAGCCCGTGCTCAGAATGAGAGCTACCAACAAGCGAAATCGTTTCATGGAATGCACGGAGTATCCCGTCAAATCCCGCCCGAAGCAAGTCCGCGCCGGTGCGGAGACCGAGTCCTCCTCGCGAACGGCTATACCGATTTCCGAAAACGTTTCCGAACGGCACGAGCGTACCAGACCACCGGAATGATCACGACAGCGGCCAAGATTCCCAGAATGAAGGTATACGTCTGATCCGCCGTAGAAAGATTCGCGATCGATGAGGCCACCGCGTTGTTCACTTCGTTCGCGTAGGCGATCGGACCTATGGCTGCCTCTTTGGCAATCGAGAAGCCTTGGCTGAAGGCACTCTCCCATCCCAAAGCGGACGTGGACGCGTAGGCCTTGTATCCCAAGCCCACGGCTCCCATGCCCAGCACGCCAGCACCAATCATTCCCATCCCCACCAGCCCAATCCCCACGGCACCGGCCGTGACCAGCCCAAACGAAACAATCCCCACACTGATAGGTGCTACGGTGATCCCTCCCCAGGCAAACAAGAGTCCATAGGCCCGATCGCCCGCAGCGATCCAGCCCACCGCCGGCTTCTGCCCTTCTTCTGCCATGGCCAATTTAACGTGCACCAAAGGGAATCCCAGGAAGGCGGCCCGACTCCTGTATTCGCCCTTCTCGGATCCCTTCTGATCCTCTGGAGCCGCAAACAACTCAGGTCGACGCAACCGTTCGCCGGCACGTAAGACACGCATGCGTTTGAGCATGCGCACGGTCATCAAGCTATAGCCTACTCCGAACCCGAAGACACCAACTTGAGAGAGGACGGCCAAGAGAACAGCTCTTTCCGGCCAGGCCAAAGCCAGGGAACGCAGCCCATAAAGCCCGGCAATGAAGACACCAGCCGATGCCAGAAACAGCCCCACCGTCTGAACAACCGCTCGGCGCTCACGACCCGTACGAGCCTGATCCAAATTCGCGCGCAAGGCAAAGAGCGAACTGATCAAACCCGAAACCGACGCCAAAATCGTCGTAAACGTCGCCCACTTTACCGTCGAACCCACCTTCGCCGCCGTGGCCCCACACCCCGCCGCTTTGGCACTGGGGGCAACGCCAGCCAAGGCCGCCATCACGCTCGCTGTAAACACCGGCCCCGGTGTGCTCCGCGTCAGTGCGCCTTCGACAAAACTCATCATCTTCTCCTGAAGCAGCTTCCGACCGCGAGACAGGCGCTGCTTCACCGCGTCCTCACTTAACTCCAATTCACAGGCAACATGTTCGATCGACCGATGCTCGCGATAGTAAAGCACCAGAGTTTCGCGATACGTGGCCGGAACCGCCTCCAGGGCTCGCCACAGCAAAGCCTGCTCTTCTTCTCTCATCGTTACCTTCTCAATTGCCTCATCGTTCGATTCCAATTCATTCGCCTCCTCCAGATCACTGGCGAATCGCACGGGCTGACGGGCAGCCTTGCGACGAAAATGGCTCACCTTAAACCGCAGGATCCCGCAGAGCCACGACTTGAGTTTTTCAGGTTCGCGCAATTTGCCCAATTTCTTCCAAGCCTCAACAAAGGCCTCTTGGGCCACATCTTCGCTCTCACTCAAGCTCCCGAGTGCCGAGTAGGCCAGGGAGCAAAGTAGGCGCTGATAGCGGTTCACAATCTGTCCAAAAGCCTGCCGATCCCCACTGCGTGAAGCAACGACCAGCGACGCATCGTCGGGCTCTACCAAGACCGTATTATAGGGTTCGAATTTCATACTACTCTACCCACAAGTGCCCACCTAGAGAGGGAAGGTGACAGACTTTTTCAAAAAAAGAAATCCCTCCCAGCCGAAGGAAAAAAACAAAAAAAACTCGGTCACCTCCCCTTCCCTCACAGGCACTCCTCAAGCGAACAACGAATCGCATCGCCGAACGAACACGGCGCCACCGATTCCAACAAACATCCGTCACCCGAGAAAGAAAACCATGAAACACATCTCATTCCTCAAGAGCCTCTTACACAAAACCGTTGCAACCGCCGTCTGCCTTTCCACCGTCCATGTCGCCATCGGAGCCGGCCTCGATTCCAAGATCGACGATTTCAGTCATGCGACTCAAAACAGCCTGGGATACCCTCGTCAATTTCTGGACGACAAAACCGCCGGCGGAAAGACTCAGACGCGACACCAAATCAAGAAAGGCGTCCTCTCCGCCAAAGGGGACATTGCCCCACCCCGCGGACAACCCGGCTGGGCGAGCATTGTGCTGCTGTTAGACCCACTGGGACTTCCTCAAGACGCCAGTGCCTACCGCGGCATCCGTCTCCGGATCCGCGTAAATCAAGGCAACATCTCCGTCTCGGCCAACAGTTCAGAGATCCAAAACTTTGACTACCACGCCGCCACTATTCCCGCACGTTCAGGCGGCAAGTTTCAGGATGTGAAGATTCCGTTCCGCAAGATGAAGCGGGCTTGGTCCGCCCAAACCAAACTGAACACCAAGACCTTGAGTAGCATCAGTCTGGTCGCCTTCGGCGTTCAAAAAGGACGCTTCGACTTCGAAGTCGATGAAATTGCATTCTACTAAACCGGAAACTGCCATCAAAGAAACGACCAACGCCATGAACGCCCCAACCATGAACGATCGACTCGATTACCTTGACGCCGTGCGAGCCTTTGCCCTGTTGCTCGGTATCGTCTTCCACGCCAGCATGTCCTTCGTGCCCATCTTCATTGGTTGGGCCGTCATGGACGTTTCCACCCACGCCATCGTCACTGACTTCATGCTCATCAGTCACTCCTTCCGCATGGAGCTTTTCTACCTGATCGCGGGGTTCTTTAGTCACCTTACGCTGCACCGCAAAGGCCTCGCTGATTTTCTCAAGTCAAGACTCATACGAATCGCGATCCCCTTCCTGGCCGGATGGTTTCTCATGCGACCGCTGCTGGTATCCGGCTGGGTCATGGGCGGACAAAGCTTGCAGGGCGAGGTACAGATTTTGACCGGACTCCAACTCGGGTTCCAATCCCTCAGCGAGTTGCCTGCGGGGATCTTCACCGGATCGCACCTCTGGTTCCTCTACTACCTTCTCATCATCACCGCCCTAACGCTCATCGTCCGATCGGTGAATCGCATCTTTCCGCGCTCTTTCCGAAGCACTGTGCGATGCCTGGATGCGGCCACCATTCGGATCACCCGTTCTCCATTCGGGCTGCTGATGATGGCCATACCGACCAGCGTCTGCCTTGGGTTCATGAGCATTTGGGGCATGGAGACGCCCGACAAATCCCTCGTCCCACACGTCCCCGTCCTACTGATCTACAGCGGTTTCTTCGGGTTCGGATGGTTCCTCCACCGAAACCAAGGGCTCATCACCCACTTCGGTCGTTTGAACCTCGGAAACTCCGTCCTCGCCATTGCCAGCATTGTCGCCACGGTCATGCTATCCCGCTACCAGGCGAATCCCGGTCACCCCCAAATCGAGTTCATTCACGCCAGCTTCAGCTTCAGCTACGCCGGCATGATGTGGGCACTCACCGCTCTAAGCATTGGCGTGTTCCAGCGCTTCCTCAACCGCCCTAGCAAGACCGTCCGTTACCTGGCAGACTCCTCATACTGGCTTTATCTCGTCCACCTACCCATCGTCATCTGGCTGCAAATCGCCTTTGCCGAACTTCCCCTGCACTGGAGTCTCAAACTAGCCGCAATATCCGGGCTTACTGTGATCCTTTCGCTCTTTGTCTACGATCTCTGTGTCCGGTCGACCTGGATCGGCCGGCTACTGAGCGGCAAGAAACGAGAGCCCATTGTGTTTCGGAGGCGCGCAAAAAGCCTGCCGCACTGCCCATCACCGCTGACTACCGCCGCCAATGAGAGCTCCTGAATCGAAACGCCAAGCAGGCGTCTCGTTCACCATTCCATAGGCTGTAGGCCTTTTCCGTATCCGCCCGGGGCAAACACCCCGGGATTTCTTTTGTAAGGAATCGTTCCCAGCGGCTTCTAACAGGGTAAAGATCGCAACAGAGAATGAAACCCGAGGCACACGAATCTCTCTTCGAAGCATGGATGCAGCAGCACATTGCGATCCTCCATCGCGTCGTAAACGGATTCGCGGACGGCGCCGATCGAAACGATCTTATGCAGGAAGTGCTCCTGGCCGTCTGGAAGGCCATGCCGTCCTATCGTGGCGATGCACAATCCGCCACCTTTATTTACCGTGTCTCGCACAACGCGGCCATGACCTGGCGACGGGGGGAAATGCGGTATCACCAAAGACGAGACACCGCGGAAACCGTCCTTGCAAGCCCACCTTCAGTCGAAGGCTCCAAGCAACGATTGAGCAAACTCCAAACCCTCTACCGCGCCATCCGCAAATTACCGCCACTCCAACGCTCACTCATTCTTTTATCTTTAGACGGCGTTTCCTACCGTGAAATGGCCACCATCCACGGCCTCTCGGAAAGTAACGTCGGCGCCCGGTTGACGCGGGCTCGACAACGCCTCGCTGGAATCTTGAAGGAGATGCACCATGAACCATGACGAAGTAAGCAAACTCTGGGCTTCCCCGGAAAACCTTCCACAAGAAACGCAATCCACCCGACTCATCCAAGGCTTCTTAGATGGCGTTCGCCGCCGTCGCCGCAATGAACGCATCTGGCTGATCTGGAGTTTCACCAGTCTCTCCATCGTAACCGCGCTGGCCCTTTGGCTGGCCTTCGGGACGGACAAGATTCAACTCACACGAGACTGGAGTCTGATTCCCATGCTCGGAATTCCATGGGCATTTGCGCTTTACTTCGGCTACCGGTTCGCCCACCGCGAAAAGAAGGTCCCGCTGCATGATGTTTCGGTGGTAGCCGCCTTGGAACTCGCAATCAATAGCAACCGCACGGCCAGCGCTCACCTTGGGAAGATCGCGTTGCTCTACGGCATCATGGCCCCGGTATTCGGGATGGCCGTGCACCATCTGCAAATGGCGGACAAGATCTCCCCTCACGAAACACACTCACTGATACTGCTCATGGTCTCTGTCGTCGGCGCAGGAAGCACCTACCTCGCCGTACGCTACTTCTGCCATCTCGCCCCGCAACGAAAACACCTTCAGACGCTACTCCGCGAATATGGCAACTGATTCCGTAATTCCGATTATCCCCATCCGCCAGATGATACCCTTAGCCCTCTTAGTAGGCATGACTCTCAGCGGCGTCGCAGCCGAATCGCTCGATCTCCGAGCCGAAGAGATCCTGAAACAATGCATCGAAGCGACCGGTGGGCGAGAAGCGATGACCAAACTCACCTCAAGGCGGCTAGCCGGCCAACTCATTCGCAATGGCGCCAGCGTGCCCTTCACCCGATCTCACAAGATCCCAAATCGGTTTCAAAGCGAAACTCACTTCCCGAAGCCCGGAACACTCAAACAAGGCTTTGATGGGGAACGAGCCTGGATCGACCACCCTCGCCAGGGGGTCCGCTTACTCAATGGCGCTCAGAAAGACAACTTCGCGACTGAAGCCATTTTGCATCCGTTGCTAAAGATTCGCAGCACCTACGCGGAACGTGTCTACGTAGGCGAAGCAGTATACGGCGACCGTACGCATTCCGTCCTCAACCTCACTCGAAAAGGCAGTGACCAGCCGGAACGCTGGGCGTTCGATTCCGAAACCAAACTGCTCTCAAGAATCGAGAAAACGATCGATGGCGGCCCTCATGGCAGCATCCGGATCACATTTGAATTCTCGGACTACCGCACTCGCGACAGCATCCAAGTTCCGTTCCGGATCCGAACGGTCATGCCCACCTTTGACATCGTGCTCAAAGTGGAAACCCTCACCCACAACGTGGATCTCGATGACGCGCTTTTCCAGGTCCCTCTGAAATGAAATCAACGCCGAATCTCGTGCAAGCACTCCTCGGAACTCTCTTCTACTTCATCATCCCGGGACTTGTCCTCGCGGAACCAGGGCCCATCGCCAAGCAAATCGCAGAAAACATGGATCAGCGGCAAATCCCAGGAATCGCCGTCGGGATACAAAGCCCCATCCAAGGTCGAACCATCCACACCTTCGGCTATGCCGACCTGGAACATCGTGTCCGGGTAACCGAACAGACTCTCTTTCGTTTCGCCTCGGTTTCCAAACCGATTACCGCCGTCGCCACCTTGAGACTCGCCGAAGCAGAGAGACTCCAGCTAGAGAGCACCCTGGACTCCTTGGAATGGGAAATCCCTCAAGCCTTTCGCCTCATCACAGTGAGACAGCTGTTGGCGCACCAGAGCGGCGTCCGCCACTATCAGCACACCGCCCTCGACGCCCCCCTCAAACACTTCAACCGGCTTCAGGACGCGATGACGGCCCAGATGAATGATCCACTCCTCTTTGTTCCCGGCCGCCGATACACCTATTCCACCCAAGGCTACCTCATTCTCGGATGCGCACTGGAACAGTGGGGCGAGGCATCTTTTCCAAAGCTCATTCAGAAATGGGTCTTTCAACCCGCTCAGATGACCACGGCCCGGGTGGACCATCTCTACGCCATCATTCCAAACCGGGCCCGTGGATACTTTCGGTCGCTCAACGGACAAATCCGAAACAGCATCCCCATGGACACGAGCGACAAGATTCCCGGCGGCGGATTACTCGGCTCAATCGAAGATCTCATGGCTTTCGCCGAGGCGATCCTGTCGGACCGCTTGCTCACACCGGAGACAAAGAAAAGCATGTGGCGGGAGCAACTCACTCTCGATGGCGCCGTCACCGGCTACGGTTTGGGCTGGAACGTCCCTCGCACCGCGAATCGGTTCGAGGTCTATCACTGCGGCTCCCAATCCGGGGCCTCCAGTATCCTCTACCTTCGCCCCGATGATCGGATCGCGATCGCAATGCTAGCGAATCTCGAGCAGATCAATTTCCTGCAACTCGCTCGATCCCTAGCGGACCTTTCTGCACCCTAAAACGATTACCAAAGCGGGTTCGAAACCTCCTTCGGCGCGCCCTCCCAGACCACCGGTTCCAAAGTGATCGCATTTGTCGAGGGCTTACCAATCGACTCCAGCGAATCTTCGGCATCGGGGCCTTCGCTTTCCTCAACCGGGTACCCCGGAAGAGATCGATCGACCGTTTCTTGGAGAAGCCGAACAAACGCTTCATCGCGCTTCTTCTTCAATCGCGTCTGGGCGGCTTTCACGGGTTGCAGGTGCCCCACCCGACTCGTACCCTCTTCAAACCTTCGGCTCAGCGAATCGTAGTGCTGAAATCGATTAGACAACGTATTCATCACCTCATCAGGCGACGTCCCTTCCGGGACGGACTCCTGCTCCGAAAACAGCAATCCCACCGCAAATCCGCAGGCAACCAATAAAATTACGAACCAAAAGAGCCAAAGTCGGGCATTATTCGCTTTCACGTCAATCGAGTCCTAGCAATCCATCTTAAACCAAATTCATCGCAACAGATCTAAGACCCGGCGAGAGTCGAACCCGTTCAAAACTCGGGCCTTCCAGCCAGCCAAAGACATCAAGATTCGCAATCTGCGATGACCAAGATATTGATCGTTCCTGAAGCATGGTGACACTCGTCGTCCGTCTTGTAGCCCCAATCCGAGATCGTGACTGTATGGCCGTCACTACCAATCACTCTGGACTCCACGCCAACCGTCACATCATGGACTGTCGAATACCCCGAACTGAAGCCGAAGTAGCTCACGCAGGCTTGAGCTGCGCTGCCCCTCTTCACGAAGGTGTAGGATGTCGGATTGACCTTCGATGCGTTGGGGACGTCATTGATTTCGATCACTTCCATTGCTAACGCCCTAGTTTTCCATTTTTTGAAGACTCGACCTTATCGCAACATCTCGAAACGCCTCAACACGAAGAAACCGCTGGCAAGTTACCACATGCCAGCGGTTCTTTGGATCAACCGGGAGGCGATCCGCGATTCGAGTTTCCGAGGGAACTAAAGGCGCCGGTCGGAAGCCTCGATCGGCTGATCGTTGATCGAAGCGTAGCGCTTTCGCATCAGACCGTTCTCATCGAACTCCCAGTTCTCATTCCCGTGGGCACGATACCACTGCCCGCTGTCATCGCGCCATTCGTATTCGAACCGGACAGCAATTCGGTTCTCGCGGAATGCCCACAGCGTTTTCTTGAGCTTATAGTCCAGTTCTTTGGACCACTTGCGGCGGAGGAATTGAATGATTTCTTCCCGCCCATTGAGAAACTCGGCTCGGTTCCGCCATTCCGAATCTTCGGTATAAGCCATGGCCACACGTTCGGGCTCGCGCGTGTTCCAGGCATCTTCCGCAAGTTGCACTTTCTGGCGAGCGGTTTCCTCAGTGAAGGGAGGCAGTGGGGGACGTTGGTTGGTTGTCGTCATAGGGATTTTTAATACGTGACTACATCTGTGATTTCAATTCTCGGACCTTTCGACGGCCATTCCAACCCGATCGGGAAACTAGCGGATTCTTGATCCGAGTCGCAGTGCCAACGCGGCACTCATCCAATCGGATGGTCCTGTTTCCGGACCCAACCGTCTGGGTTGAAGATCCAGCCTTCGCGGCACGAGCCTTCGCACCAATCGCCGCCGCCGTGAGTGCCTCGAAGGCCATCGCAGGAATGATCATGTCGGGTCTCCTAGGTTCGGGTTTTCTTTACGTTTGGGTTCAGTCAGCTGCAGCCACCTCAACCGAGCTCATTTTTTGCACCGCTGTTCTCGTGCTCCAGACACCGTTGGCAATAAAGCGAAAGTTCAGAAAGGCAGCCTCAAAGCTGTCATAGCCGGGTATTTTTGCGCCCGCCGTTGCGTCCGCTACCACGATCACCTCAAAGCCTTGTTCGATCAGTTCGCGCATATGCGACTCCGTGCAGAGGTTGGCCGACATTCCTGCAAGGATCACTTGGTCGATCCCCTGCTTGCGGAGTTGCAGCACCAAGTCGTTGGTTTCCGGTCCATACACCTTGTGGGGACTGACCACGGTGGTATTGGGATGTTCGATGTAGGGTTTGTATTGCTCCAGCCAATCGGCTCCCGACCCTTCGAAGCCTTCCAAGTCAAGTGCCCCCTTTCGATCGAACATGCCAATCTTGTGCATGAGAGCCTCAAGAGCCCCCTCAAAATGCCAGCCGTGGTCATGCTGGTAGTAGTAGTGCGGGCTGATGAAGACCGGGATCTCATTGGCGTGTGCCGCCGCAAAGAGCTGATCGATATGTTCCACCGTGCCATTCTCGGTGACGCTCTCCCCTACAACACCCCAGGTCACGCCCTCGGGACTGAGAAAGTCATTCTGCGGATCGGTCACCACCAAGGCCACCCTACCGTCCTGGAGCGAAATCGGAGGCCGCGGCAAGGCAGCGTCTGGCTTATTGCGTGGGTGCGCGGATTCTGCGACCGGCGCCTTCGCGGCCTCCTTCGAAGGTTTCACCTCTCGGGGTTCGGGGTGACTATCGGCACTCTGCAGGGCCAGGGTCACGATAGCCATGACAAGCACCGAGGTGACGACGAGTGCGGATGTGTTCGGATTACGGCGGATCATTTTCATTATCTCCATTTCTAGTGTTCTTTGGTTGTTTTCAGCTTTCAAAACGAGTAACTCACTCGCTCGACACAACCCACCTATGCACTCGCCGTGCCAATCCAATTAACCAAACATAACATATTTATATTCAAAGATTTACAGAATCCTCAAATCATAAACCGTATTCACGATATCTCGTAAATTAATGAAATCTCATTTGCACAGATTCGACTTCTCGTAGAAAGTCTTTCCCCATGGATCGCTCAGACGCGTTCAAGGCTTTGCTGCTTGAGATTGCCACGGAAAGATCCCTAGCGGATCTACTCGAACTGATCGTTCGGCGGGTCGCGGCCATGGATTCGGTTGCCATGTGTCGGATCTGGCTCATCGAACCCGGTGATATCTGTCACACCTGCCACTTCCGCAGTGAATGTCGCGATCAAACGCGCTGTCTCCACTTGGTCGCCAGCGCCGGGCAATCTACCGTGGATCCGTCCCTCCAATGGCGTCAATTGGATGGACGCTTTCAAAGGTTCCCAATCGGGATTCGGAAGATCGGCCATGTCGCGGCGACCGGAGAAGCCGTCAACATCCGTGACACCCGAAGAGACATGAAATGGGTCGCCGTTCCGGAATGGGTCCAGGCCGAAGCGATCCAAAGTCTCACGTCGCAGCCCGTGATTTTTCGCGGTGAAATCATGGGAGTCTTCGCCGTGTTCTCACGCAAGACCGTCGTGGAGGACGACTTGATCTGGCACCGAATGTTGGCGGATCACGCCGCAGCCGCCATCGCTCACGCCCGCGCTTTTGAAGAAATTGAGCGCCTACAGCGGCGCCTCGAACTGGAGAACGAATACCTCCGCGAGGAAGTAGAGACCGAGGGTGCTTTTGGTGAGATCCTTGGCACAAGTCCGACCCTGCGAGATACAACCCGTCAGATCGCGGTGGTTGCCGCTACGGACGCCAACGTATTGATCACCGGAGAGTCGGGCACAGGCAAAGAACTCGTGGCCCGCGAAATCCACCGACACAGCAACCGCAAACACCACCCTCTCATCCGAGTCAACTGTGCCGCCATCCCTCACGACCTCTACGAAAGCGAGTTCTTCGGCCACGTACGGGGTGCCTTCAGCGGCGCCGTAAGAGATCGCGCGGGGCGATTCGAAGCGGCGGATGGGGGCACCCTCTTCCTGGACGAAATCGGAGAGATCCCCTTATCACTACAAGTTAAATTACTGCGCACACTGCAAGAGGGCACTTTTGAACGGGTCGGCGACACCAAGACTCGCAGGGTCGACGTCCGGATCATCGCGGCCACAAACCGGGATCTCCAACAAGAGGTCGATGAAGGCCGGTTCCGTCAGGATTTATTCTATCGGCTCAACGTCTTTCCCATCGCCGTAGCACCCCTGCGACAGCGCACGGAAGACATTGGGATCCTGGCCAAGAGTTTCATGGAACAAACCTGCCAACGTCTCAACCGCCCACCGCTCCGTCTCACCCAGGGAACTCTGGCATCCCTACGCCAGTACGATTGGCCCGGAAACGTTCGGGAACTTCAGAACCTGATCGAGCGAGCCGTCATCACCTCTACCGGTCGCTCTCTCCGAATCGATCTCCCCTCAAATAAGAAAACGGACGAAGCCACACCGTCTTCAAAAGCACCAGAAACCACCGCCGTCCTCACCGAAGCCGAACTCCGAAAGCTCGAACGCGACAATGTCCTGCGAGCCTTGGCTCAGACCGACGGGAAAGTCTCCGGTCCCGACGGCGCAGCGGCCCTATTGGGCATGAAATCCAGCACCCTCTCATCGCGCATCAAAGCCATGAAAATCCGCTGGATCGCGCAGTAAAAACCGACCGGCGAGTGGCGGAGCCGACGAACAGGATCCAAGAAAGGGAGTTTAGGACCAAAACCCACCCTGCTGATCCGGTCACTTCGGCAAAAAAACGCCGTCGACAAAAGTCCGCTACCTTCGCAAAGAACGTGGAGAATCGTTTTACTGTTTGAGCCCGACCGCGTAGATTCCCACCTTCATCTATGTCAGATTCGTTGAATTGGAATAGCCGTCGACTCACCACCTCGCCCAATGCCGCCATTACGGCCTTCCTGCACGGGCTCCAGTGGGATGAAGCCGCCTTCGCCCAACCGCTCGTTGCCGTCGGGGCACCGGAACTCGATCTCAACCTCTGCAATCGCGGCAGCCACGAGGCCGCTCAAGCCGTGATGAACGGCTGCCAACAGGAAGGGATTCACGCCTACAAATGCGGACTTCCCGGGATCAGCGACAACCTGACTCAAGGCATCGACGGGGGACGCTTCTCGCTCCCGTCCCGCGATGCCATTGCCGATAACTTCGCCATGATGGCGTCCGCCCATTGTTTCGACGGCATGATCGGGATTCATTTCTGTGACAAGAACTTCCCCGGCCTCGCCATTGCCCTGGCTCGCACCAACTTTCCCGGGCTGATTTTCAGCGGTGGCAGCATTTATCCCGGCGAACACCACGGCAAACCCACGACCATTCTCTCGGCCTACGATGCCCAAGCCGCCGCCCAACAAGGCTCTCTCGCTTCCGAGGAAGCGGATGCCATCATCCGCACCGCCTGTCCGGGCCGCGGTGGATGTGGCTTGATGGCCACCTTCAACACCATGGCCATGGTGGGCGAAGCGATCGGTCTGATCCCACCGAACAGTGCCTCCATCCACGCCGAAGATCCGGACAAACCCAAGGATCTCGCGCGCGGCGGCGGCTTTATCAAGAACCTCCTCCAACAAGATGTACGCCCCCGTGACATCCTCACGGCATCGGCCTTTGAGAATGCCATGAAGACGGTCGTCGCCATTGGAGGCTCCACCAATGCCACGCTGCACATCCTGGCCCTCGCCCATGAAGCCGGCGTAAGCTTCACCATGAAGGACATTCAACGCATCGCTCGCCAAACGCCGGTGCTCTGCAACTTTGCTCCCCGCGGCCCCTTCAACATGATTGACCTCCATCGGCTCGGCGGCACGCCAGTGTTGTTTCATCACCTCATCGAATCGGGCATTCTCGACGGAAGCAACCTGACCGTCACCGGCCAAACACTCGCCGAAAACTATGCCAAAGCCCCGGCGCTCCCACCGGAACAGGAACTGATCGCTACGACCACATCCCCCTTCAAAGCCTACGCCGACATGCAAGTGTGTTTCGGGAACCTCGCTCCGGAAGGCATTGTGTTTAAAGTATCGAGTCTGCAATCACCGGAATTCTCCGGAGAAGCACTCTGTTTTGAAACGGGCGATCAAGTGGTCGACGCCGCTGCTTCCGGTCGTATCCAACCCGGCCACGTCGTGGTCATGCGTTACCAAGGCCCGGTCGGAAGCCCCGGCATGCCGGAGTTGCTCGTCGCTTCGTCCGCCCTTTCCACCCCGCAACTCAATGGAAAAGTCGCCCTGGTATGCGATGGACGCGTCTCCGGTGTCGCTCACGGCGCCATTGGCGTCCACTGTTCGCCCGAAGCCGCCGTCGGAGGCCCAATCGCCGCCGTTCGTGACGGGGACCGGATCAGTTTCGATCTCCTTGAGGGTTCGATCCATCTCCACGTGAGCGACGATGAACTCAACCAACGCCTCCAACAATGGCGGAAACGGGATCTTCCCGCCGATACCGACCCCATGCTTCGGCGCTACGCCGCCCTGGTTTCCCAAGCCAGTCAGGGCTGCGTATTACAATCGTAAAAAGCCTCAACCCATCCCACACCATGAATCGCCGCTACTCATTAGTCCCTATACTTGTTGTAGTTTTTTCATCCCTAGCTCTCCTGCAGGGCGATGAAGCCAAGTACCCGACGCAATACAAAACCGAGGGCATCGAAATAGCGGCGGCAAGCGAAGCGGAGAAACGACGCGAACAACTCTCCCCGGTGGCGGCCGAGCAATACCTGGAGAAGGGCGCCCTCGCCTGGTCTCGGGAGCGGAAGTGCGTGAGTTGCCACACCAACGGCTCCTATCTCTTGACGCGTCCCGCCCTCTCGACCTACCTAGGCTCGCCCTCGAAGGAGGTGCGCGAGTTTTTCATCAGCGAGCTCGAATCCTTCCAAGAGCAGACCGTAGCGGCCCGCCGCAAAGGCATCACCCCGACCCAGCTCGCCTACCTCGCCGCCGGGCTCACACAATGGGATCGGCATGTCAGCAAGAGGCTCTCCTCGGAGGCCGTGGAAGCTGTCCAAGTCATGCTCACGGCGCAATCCGCGGACGGTTCCTTTCAGAACGAAACCTGTTGGCCCCCACTGGAATCGAGCGAATACCACGGCGCAACCGTAGCCGCACTTGCGATTGCCGGTGCACCAGTAGGACTAACGGAAGCCCTCAGCACGGAAGAACAAGCCGGTGTCAATCGCCTGTTCCAATACCTACAGGGGACGGAACCGCCGCATGACTACGCCCGACTCCTGAAACTCTGGGTTGCCACGGAGAAACCCGAGATCCTGAGTGCGGCGCAGCGACGCGCGACCGTCAAACACATCCGTGAACTTCAGAACGAAGACGGCGGCTGGTCCCTCCGCACCTTCGCCACGCCGGAAACTTGGGGCGATGGCACACGAGCCGACCGACTCGACGCGGAAACCCAATCCGAACGCCTCGCCAGTGACGGCCACCAAACCGGCCTCACCACCTACGTCTTGCTTCGGTCCGGTATCCCTGCAACGGATCCTTCGATTCGCCGGGCACTCGACTGGCTGGAAGCAAACCAACGAGAAACCGGTCGTTGGTGGACCCGTTCACTCAATACCGACAAATACCACTTCATTACCTATAGCGGCACCTGCTACCCGCTACTCGCCTTAGCTGAGGCGGGGCGCCTCGAAAAGGTATCCCAGCCCTGAACCGGCGAGACCGTCCGGGGGTACATTTGAAATCGCGGATCAACAGCCGCCCTTACAGGGCTCCACGCAAAAATCGGAAGCGTTCCCAGGGCCTTGCCCCGGGCTGGCATGGTGCCGCACCTTTGGTGCTTCGGAATTGGAGGCCCCGCGTGCGCCCGACCAGGCTCCTTGACTCTTAGGGCTGAAGGCCCGTCCCCTGGTCAGCCCGGGGCATCGTCCCGGGAACACCATCGAAAAGAGAGAGGAGCCCTGTAAGAGCGGGCCATTTCACATCCGGTCGTGACCCTCAATTTCGAACGCACCCACCATTCGGTCTCGACTTGCTGCGTTTCCAAGTTCGGGCTAGGATCGCTGCCGTTCCCAGTCCAAACCATCCTATCATGAAGCCGTTTATCCTACTTCTGATTGGCGCAACGAGTCTTTGCAGTCCGTTTGGAGGCGAAGTCGAGGCAGCCGTTCGAGCACCGTGGACCAGCTCCAAAATCTCCGGCACGCCCTATCCCGCTGCCCCCTTCCGAGCGCGTGCCCTGTATCCCGATCTCGTCTTCCCAAGTCCGAGCTCGATCGAAGAGATTCCCGAAACGCAGTTGCTGATGATCACCCAAATGGGAGGCCAAGTCGTGAGTGTGCCCAAAGCGGCCTCCAATCCGAAACCCAACCTGGTGCTCGATCTCGCCCAGGCTAAGGGCGGTTCGGCGAGCGTGATCGACTCCGAGTTCCACCCGGACTTCTTAAAAAATCGCTACGTCTTCCTCTGCTACAATTCCGCTCAGAACCAAGGCCGAACGCACGTCTCCCGTTTTCAACTCCCGAAATCCAACCCGCCAAAAATCGACCCCAGCACCGAGCAAGTCATCATCACCTGGCCCTCCGGCGGCCACAACGGGGGATGTCTGGAGTTCGGTCAGGACAGCTACCTCTACATTTCCACGGGCGACGGTTCCGGCCCGAATCCGCCTGACGCGCGAACAACCGGCCAGGACGTGAGCGACCTTCTGGGCGCCGTCTTGCGAATCGATATCAACCGCACGGAAGGCGACCGCGCCTATCGTATCCCGAGCGACAATCCCTTCGTTGGCCAGGCGAACGCTCGACCAGAAATCTGGGCTTATGGCTTTCGGAATCCCTGGAAGATCGGCGTCGACCGTGAGAGCCCAGAAGTGTTCGCCGCCGACAACGGTTGGGAAACCTGGGAACTGGTCCATCGCGTCACCCGCGGGAGTAATGGTGGCTGGCCGGTCCGCGAAGGCCGGGACCTACTCCGGAGTGAAGTGCCGGTAGGGCCCACCCCGATCGTGGCTCCGTTCAAGGACCATCATCACACAGAAGCCAACTCGGTCATCGGCGGTCCTGTTTACCGAGGCGACCGTTACCCCGAGTTGGATGGCTGGTTTGTTTACGGAGACTACATCACCGGCACCATCTGGGCCGTGAAACCAAAGGCCGATCTCTCGGCCGATTTCCAAACCCTGGCGGATACGGACTACCGGATGGCATCCTTCACGGAAGGCAGTCGCGGAGAGATCTACTTTGCAGATTACGACTCGACGCAACAGCTCTACGAACTCGTTCGCAACGAGGCCGCGGCAGCGGACTCCCAAGACCCGTTCCCGACACAACTGCGTGATACGGGACTCTTTCAATCCCTCAACCCGTTGACACCGATGCCCGGCGTGGTTCCTTACGAGGTGCAAGTAGCCCGCTGGGCGGACGGCGCTGTCGGGCAGCGTTGGATCGCCATCCCGGGTCAAGGGATCGTGTCATTCCCAAACGCCGACGAGCCGGCCACCTTCCCTGAAGGAACCGTCTTGGTCAAACACCTCTCCCTCCCCCGATCCAGCGCCTCAGACGCAGTGCCACTGGAAACCCAACTCCTCCATCTGGAACAGGGCACGTGGCGGCCCTACTCGTATGTGTGGAACGACGCGGGGACAGAAGCAACCTTGGCCGATCCCACCGGAGTCAACCGGACGGTATCCGTCCCCGACCGCTCGGATGAACTAATTCAGAGGACTTGGCACGTAGGCGCCCACAATGAATGCCGCCTCTGCCACAACGCCGACGCAGGTTATGTTCTCGGCTTCACGCCGAATCAACTCCAACAACAACTCCAAGAACTCGCGCAAAGCCAGGTCATCGAATCCGCCCCTCCGGTTCCGGCAAAGCTACAGTTGGTCAATCCCCACGACACGGCGCAATCGCTGGACGATCGCGCCCGCTCGTACCTCCATGCGAATTGCGCCATGTGTCATCGCCCCGGCGGCAGCGTGATTGCCTCCTTCTTCCTTCGACGCGACCTCCCGTTCGACGCACTCCGTACTAACAAGGGAACGGGTGTCGGCACCTTTGGCATGCGAAACGCCAAAGTCATTGCCGCCGGAGACCCCTACCGCTCGGTGGTGATGTATCGAATGTCCAAGCTTGGTTATTCCCGCATGCCGTATATCGGAACGCAAAAAGTCGACAGCCAAGCGATCGCGTTGATCTCGGAATGGATTCAATCCATGGCGGAACCCGAAGGCGAATTGGCTTCCCCTCCCCTCAAAAATGGTTCGCCTGAAGCCCAGGCCATCGCGCTGATTCGCCAGCCTCAGGTCGGAACCGCACAGAGCCGAGAGGATGCCCTACTCCATCTGGCTGGAACCACGGAAGGCGCCCTGGCCTTGGCCCGAGAACTCCACGCCGGCACCCTGAGCAAAACCGACCGCGCCGACGCGATTGCGGCTGGAAACGCTTCCAGCGACACCAACATCCGCGGCTTGTTTGAAACATTCATCCCAGAACACCTACGTCGTAAGCGGCTCGGCAATGAGATTGATCCACAAAGCATTCTCTCTCTCACCGGTGACGCACCGCGAGGAAAGGCCCTCTTCGAAGCCGGCGGCGTGCTCTGCAAGTCCTGCCATCATCCCTCGGACCCAGCGCAATCCCTCGGCACGCCATTGACCGAGATTCGGCGACAATACCCCCAAGCCGCTGAACTCCTCAGGCACATTCTATCCCCATCGCTGACCATCAAGGATGCCTACGCGAACTACACCATCGAATTCACCGACGGAACCAGCATGAACGGGTTAATCACCCAACGCACGGACGATGCCTTGACGATTAAAACTCCAGAGTTGGAAACCTTTCAGTTCCCAAATAGCGAGATCCGCTCGACTCAGCGAAGCCCGGTCTCGCCAATGCCGACCGGCGTCCTCAGCGACGTAACGGCACAAGACGCGGCCGACCTGATCGCCTACATCCTATCCGTCGATTAAGAAACGTCTCCTTTTCCCTCCGTCTTCAGTTTCACTTTTTACTTTACATTGCAAAGTAATTGTTGAAACAGTGTTTCGACATGAGAATCTTGGCAAGAACCGCGGCGTTCCTTTCGGCAACCCTGACACTCTTCCCGGCGATTTGGCTCCTCACCCGGGCCAACCTGATTGAGGAACCCATCGCGCTCATCCTCGGCCTCTTCCTGATCAGTTTCGCATGCTTCTCTGGAACCACACTTTGGCTCCAAGGAGAACGGTGGCACTTGGCCCAATCCGGCCCGGACCAAGAGCCCGAAACACTTTCCGACTACGACTGAAGACAGGCTCTGAGTTGCGGCACGAAGTGATCCAGCGTTGGGGTAAGCTGATTCGGGTCCTTTGCCAAGTCATCCCAACGGCGCAATTCCAGCGCCTCGCGGTAGTAGGGCTCCGCTTCAAACGTTTTGAGTGCTTCAACCGTCATGGCACCACCCTGGTCGTGAAAACTTTTTAATGAGGTCGGGGAGAGCTGGTCAGCATATTCTGTTTCCGTCGTGCAGAGATACCGTTTCGCCAAGACGTGCAAGCGCACCGGCGCCGCGACGGCATCCCCAAAATGTTCGCGCAGCCATCCGTTTCCACGATGCTCGTGATTATCATCGAGATTCTCCTCCAAGGATTCCGCCACGATCCCGTCATCAAGCAGGTGACCAATATCATGCAATAGAGCCGCGGACACCTGGGAGGCCGATGCACCGGCGTTCTCAGCAAGGGCGGCACATTGGAGCGCATGCTGCAATTGGGTCACAGCTTCGGTCCCGTATTGACTGGCTCCTTGGGTTTCAAAGACGCCTTGGATGACACCGATCGGTTCACTCATAGAACCGCAGTTTCCCGATAACCCTACGCGAGAACAATCTCCAAATGGGGAATATCCAGCGCTCCCCCTCCCACTCCGCCAAACAGCACAAGTCGGCAGGGGTTCAAAAACACCTGAACGGTTATAATCCACAGGTTTGTAAACTTCTGCTTAACTTGCCCTGAGAAGTCAAACGGACCTCCATCTCTTCAACACTATGGCGACGATCGTAAGACACAAAGAATCGGGAAAACACTTCGTGTTCCTCGGAACCGGCTTTGGAGCCTTCAAGAGCGCCAGACCCGGCGCCTTTCTCGGCAGAATGCTACCGACCGAAGATGAAGGAGTCATGACCATGGTCGCTCTGGGCTTTCCGGATGGCCGTATTCTGTGGAGTGACTCCACCCAGATTGAGGTGGTGTCCGTGGACGGGCAACCCATCAAAGAACTCCTCCGTCCCTACTACCAATCCCAAAAAGTCACAGAAAATCCGTCCAGCCACTAGCGTTCCAAAGGCTCGCCTGTAATGCGCTCCAAGGCCGTTTCTGCGGTACGAGCCAGCTCTTCGTGACCACCGCGAGCGATTGCCTGCAGTGCGGGCACAGCCGCTTCGGCCTTTTCCCGCATGAGACCCAGTACCTTCACCGAAAATTTCCGCACCTCACCACCAATGATGAGTGGCGCCAGTTTCCCGGACGCCAGTTTCTCGTATTTTCCACGGATCTCCCTAGGATCCTCACAGGCCAAGCCGGCAATCAGAGCATCCACCACACCGTCCGACTGGATTTCCGGATGGCCACGCCGATTGACCACCAGGCGAAAGGCCTTTTCAGCCGCGTAGTGAACCCGATCCGCCGTAAGGCGCTGTGAAAACCGCTTCATCAATCCTGGCAAGAGCGTCTCCAATTTCTTCTGGCCTTCATCCCGAGCGAGCAACCAAGCACTGTCCCGACACTGGATTCGCTCAATAAGGAAGGGTGCGAGATCAAAGCCAAACGTTTCCAGCGCAGCCTCGGCAACAGCGTCATCTACATCTCGACAATACCGCTCAAACCATTGCGGCAGTGTCACGTCCTGATACACCAACGCATCGTATGGAGACGGCGGCGGCCGCCAAGCCAGCCAAGCGAGAGCTAGGAGCAGGAGGCTAACCCCCAGTCCCACACCGATTCGCCAGAGCCACCGACGACCCGGCCGCCGCGGGTTCGCGATTGTTTCGAGAGCCTCCTTTGCTTCTTCGCTCATTAACACCACTGTAAGGCTGGGCCCTGAACGAAGTCACTCCGTAAATTGAGTTTCAACACAGAATGGGCCGCCCTTACAGGGCTCGGAGTATTGTTCGAAATAACACCCTGGGCGCTGCCCAGGGCTGAAACAGAACGGACCTTCGGCCCTCCCGGAAATGGGATCACGCGACGAAACCGTGCAAGGATAAGCCCGATCACTGTAAGGGCGGCCCAGGACTGAGACAGAAGGGACTTCGGCGCTCCCGGAACGGAATGACGCTACGATTTTTTCTGGGGGCGAATACGCCTACGAAAGGGCTGTAAGCCCGATTCATACTAGCCCAGGGCAACGCCCTGGGAAAAACCAATCAACCAGCTCCAAGCCCTGTAGGGGCGGACGATTGGCCGTCGCGAATCGGCCGCAAAGAAGTCACTCGCCTTCCAATTTCCGGATCACCGCCGAAAGAGCATCGATAAAGGCATACCGCACCCCATGCTTCTCAAGTGTGGCCACCGCCTCGATCGTCAATCCGCCCGGGGTCGTGACCTCATCCCGGAGTACCCCTGGATGCTCCCCTCGCTCAAGGAGAGAATTGGCAGATCCCGCCATCATCTTCCCGGCTAAACGTTTGGACGTCTCCCGATCTAGTCCCAATCGCACCCCGCCATCGCACAACGCATCAATCACCTGATAGACCAAGGCTGGCCCACAGGCCGCAATCGCCATGGCCGCATCGTACCGCGCTTCATCCACGACTTCGATATGCCCCAAAGCTCCCAGTATCCGAGCGAGCGCTGGATCCACCTGGCCGCAGATCAAACCAATTCCATGGCCCGTAGCGCACGGTGTGTTAGGCATGAGTCGAGCCACCTGGCAAGTTCCGGAAAGTCGCACGCGAAGCGCTTGCAAATCAACGCCCGCACACAAGGAAACGATGACTTTTCCAGCCACGTAGCGTGCCAACTCATCGCTGATACCGGCAAAGACGTCGGGAGGAAAAGCAAGGAACACCACATCGACATCGGCAAGGGTCGCGTAGTCTCGCACCGTGCTGGGCAAGAGGCCCTCGGCTTCGATAGCCGCACAGGTCTCCCGGGTGTTGACGATGGCTTGGAAGCTTAGCTCGTCTCCAAAACACGCGTTAAGGCGGGTAAAGATTGCCCGGCCCATTTTCCCGAATCCCACAAAAGCGATAGACTTCATCGGGACCGAGTGTTCGGGAGACCGCGCACGAGTGCAAGCCAGGGCACTCATCACTTCCCACCAGCCTCGGCTAAGAAGCGCCGATTACCGAGGAATCAAAGCACGTGCTCGTTGTAACCGAGCGTTTCTTGGGAAAACTCCGAATGGATGGTTAGGACATCACTCTCGACGTCATAGATGTGCGCCAACAACGCCGCTCGAATCCACTGCCCGTTCTCCGCTTGTTCGAGATACCGAGCCCGAGGGTTCGAATCGATCTCCGGCGGGATCTCTTGCAATCTCGGGAGCGGGTGCAGGATCAGCGCGTGTTCTTTCATCGAAGCCGCGAGTTCCTCAGTGAGGCGCACACCTTCCAGTGCCTTGCTCGACAGCGCTGAATCATCTTCCTTGCTGTTATACTCGGACTGGACGCGCGTCATGTAGAGGGCATCCGCGTCGGCAACGACTTCCCGGAGCGCAGAGTGCTCAGACACCTCAATCCCGCGTCGATATAGAAAAGCCTTCAAGTCCTGAGAAAGTCGCAGTTTCTCATGTTTCGGGGCAACGAAGCGCATTTTGATATCTTTAAACGCACTCAACAGATACACCAAAGAACGGATGGTTCTCCCCCGGCCGATATCCCCACAGAATACAAACGTCTTACCATCGATACCACGGGTCAAATCCGGATACTTGTTACGCAGACTCTCAAAATAAGTCCAACGACTGGAGTCCTTGGGCCGGACAAAGGAAAACTCCTTCATCAAGGTATACACGTCCAAAAGCGCCTGGGTGGGATGCTGATCCGCACCGGAACCACCGTTGATAATCGGCACTCCCTTGCGCCCCGAGGCCAACTGATCGTTCATCATGTAGGCCGAACACTCGGTCAGATTGGGTTTTCGGGAACGCATGACAATGCCATCGCTATTCCCACAGTGCATCCGGATCGAATCATACTCCGACTCGCCTTTCTGTTCCGAAGAGAGCGTGGGATCATCCACCGGCTCGACCCGCATTCCCAGATGCTCGGCCGCCGCACGGAAAGAGCCGCGCGTTCGAGTCGACGGCTGGGTGAAGTAGAGGATCATTCGGCGGTGCGACAAGAGTTGGCGCAACGAATCCGCTCCACTCTTCACTTTCTGCACTTCTCGGATCTTGTCCGCGATGCCGGAAAGCCGCTTGATAAGGTCGATGCTAAACTGCTGCGAAAGAATGATATGGAACAGGCGACCATTGCGTTGAAACTCCGGCACCTTCAACTGGGTCGGGACCTTTAGGCGACTTTCAAACTCGTGGGTAATATTGCTCATCGACTCGGACTATCCGCCTGGGAGTAAACCAGTTCTATTTTTCTCGGTCAAAGGGAATTCAAATCCCCCGCCATCAGGATCGCGGCCAAAGTCTGACCGCTCGTGAGACCAAAAAAAGGGCGAGATCGGAAACCGATCTCGCCACTTCACGACCTAGAACTTGGTACCACTCAAGAACAACCTAGGCTTTCCCCACAATTCAGGCACTTGTAACAGGCCCCGTTTCGCACGGCCACATGGCCACAATTGGGACAGCTCGGTGCATCGGATTGGAAATGAGCGATCGCATCGCTGAGTGATTCAATGGGCTTAGCCCCGTGCCGATGAACCGCCGTTGCCGACACGGTGGATGCGTCGTCACTCCGGTTGATGATCTCCGTGTCCTCAGCCAGCGGAAGATCCGCCACCGGTCGATTCACTTTTTTTTTCACCTCGGCATCCAGCCCCGGCATCGCCAACTCAGATTGCGGCGACGAAGGATTGCTCTGCTCGCGATACCCTTCAATGAACTGCACGGCCATCCAGCGGAACACGTAATCCGTGATCGAGGTGGCATTGCGGACGTCCGGATTCTTGGTGTAGCCGGAGGGCTCAAATCGTTGATGGGCAAACTTCTTCACCAAGGCCGACAAGGGCACGCCATACTGGAGGGCCATACTCGTCAGAGTCCCGATGCTGTCCATCAAGCCCCCGATGGTGGATCCCTCTTTAGCCATGGTCACAAAGAGCTCACCCGGCGAACCGTCTTCGAACAGCCCCACCGTGAGATAGCCTTCGTGCCCAGCAATATCGAATTTGTGGGTCAAGGCCGTGCGGGTTTCAGCCAGACGGCGCCGCAGCGGCTGCGAAGAGGATTTTCTCAAGGCATCCAGTTCGGTTTCGAGCTCGCTGATCCGAGCCGTCATTACCTCGGAATCCGTTTCCGTTGCTACCTCGGCTTCGCCTTCGCCCGACTTGGCGGTATTGAGCGGCTGCGACCGTTTGGAACCATCCCGATAGATGGCCACACACTTGAGCCCCAACTTCCACGCCTGCACGTAGGCATCTTCGATGTCTTCGACCGAGCATTCGTTCGGCAGGTTGACCGTCTTGGAGATGGCCCCACTGATAAACGGCTGTGCCGCTCCCATCATATTGAGATGAGCCAAGTAATGAATGCTTCGCGTTCCTTTGAACGGTTTGAAGGCACAATCAAAGACCGCAATGTGTTCGGGTTTGAGCCCGCTGGCGATCGTCTTGCCGTCCTCTTCCACATCTTCGATCGTGTCGTGCTCCTCCACGTGAGCCACGATTTGATCGATGCTGGACTGATCATAGCCGAGTCGCGAGAGCGCTTCCGGCACCGTGCGATTCACGATCTTCAGCATGCCTCCACCGGCCAGCAGTTTGTATTTCACGAGGGCGATATCCGGCTCGATTCCCGTGGTATCGCAATCCATCAGGAAGGCGATGGTTCCCGTTGGAGCCAGGACGGACACTTGGGCATTACGATACCCGTTCGCCTCGCCGGCCTCATAGGCTCGTTCCCAACAGGTCCGTGCCTCATCTTTGAGATAACCAAAGTCTTCACTGGTCTCAATCTCTTCGACAGCATCGCGGTGAAGTCGCATCACCTCTTGCATCGTGTCAATATTGCTCTTCTCTCGCGGTTGATCCACACCCGAGCAGCGCGCATCGCGGTACCCCTTGAAGGGGCCCATGGTCTGAGCCATTGCCGATGACTGCTCGTAGGCGTGCCCCGTCATGATCGAAGTGATGGCCCCGGCCAGCGCACGGGCTTCTTGGGAATCGTAAGGCAACCCGTAGCTCATGATCAACGAACCCAAATTCGCATACCCCAAGCCCAAGGTCCGGAAGATGTGCGAATTCACCGCAATCTCTTCCGTCGGGTAGCTGGCGTTATCCACCACAATCTCCTGTGCCGTGATGAAAATTCGCACGGCTGCTTTGAAACGCTCAAAGTCGAAGCGACCATCAGATTCCTTAAATTTCATCAGGTTCAGGGAAGCCAGGTTACAGGCCGTATTGTTCAGGAATACGTATTCCGAGCAGGGATTGGTGGAATGAATGGGCTCGGTGCCTTTGCAGGTATGCCATTTCTGAATCGCCCCGTCATATTGAATGCCCGGGTCACCGCACACGTGGGTGCCTTCAGCAATCTGATACAGGAGCTTGTTGGCGTCCTTCTTCTCCAAGCGCCTCCCGTCTTGGGTCACGGCCCGCGTCCACCACTCTTTCTTGTCCAACGCGGCTTGCATGAACTCGTCACTGGCGCGGACGGAAAGGTTCTCGTTCTGATACATCACGCTCCCGTAAGCGTCTCCGTTGTAGGAGCCGTCATAGCCTTGTTCAATCAGGGCCCAGGCTTTCTTTTCTTCGATTTGCTTGGAGTTGATGAACTCTTCAATATCACCATGCCAATCGCGCAACGTGTTCATTTTCGCGGCCCGACGGGTCTTGCCTCCGGACTTCACCACGTTGGCCACTTGGTCATACACCTTCAGGAAAGACATCGGGCCGCTCGGACGCCCACCGCCACTGAGTTTTTCCTTACTGGAGCGAATCGGAGAAAGATCGGTGCCCGTGCCGGAGCCGTACTTGAACAACATGGCTTCGGAATAAGCCAAGCGCATGATGTCCTCCATATTGTCTTCCACGGATTGGATGAAGCAGGCACTGCACTGGGGATACTCGTACTGGGTAGGCGCTCGGTCGGCGGTCTTGCGTTTCCGATCGTAGAACCAGTTCCCGCGCGCCGAATCCTTGCCAACGCCGTACTCATGGAACAAACCCACATTGAACCATACGGGCGAATTGAAAGCGCCGTACTGATTCAAGCAAAGCCAGGTCAACTCCTCGTAAAACACCTCGCCGTCCGTCTTGCTAAAGTAACCATCCTTGACGCCCCAATCCGCGATGGTGCGGCACACGCGATGAATCAACTGCCGGACGGAATACTCCCGCTCTTCTGTCCCCTGCTCACCGTAGAAGTACTTGGACACCACCACTTTGGTTGCCAAGAGAGACCAAAATTCTGGCACTTCCACGTTGTCTTGTTTGAAGATGGAATTGCCGCCTTCATCGGTGATTTCAGCGCTGCGCTTCTCCCATTTGACCTGATCAAATGGACTCGTGCCCTGCGTGCTAAAAGTCCGGTCGACGGTCAGTTTTTTACCCCGGTTCTTACCCCGGCGTTTCGGCTCGGTTCCCCGGGTTGATTTGGAGCTTGAACGGGAGCTCCGGCGGCGCCTCTTGGAAGAGGGAGTGGTCAATGCTTGGTCGCGGGCGTCAATCATCAATCAGTTACCTTTCTATTCGATCAAATGCAGTCAAAGTTCTCGGTTTGTGAGTCGCATCAGGGCACGAAAATGACACAACGGATCCGGTGAAGACTCCGCGCACGGCAAAACCTGAATACAACAAAAAAACGGCCAGAATGGCCAAAGTACAACGTCACCTACCCAAGGGTGCGTTACGAAGAAACCCTATGTATTGGATAGGTGAGACAACCTACCACAACCCATTGTGGCAGCAAGGGAATTTTCCGATAAACTTGTGTAACCGACGCTGTGCGTTGAGCCCCAGAGGTTTAGGCGCATTTCGTGGGGCTATGGCGACAATTCTACCACCGAAAAGCCATTCCCCCGACACCTCACACACCACTACCGATTGGGGCTCTCCGAAATTGCCCCCAACGGTAAGTCGAAGCGATAAATTTCGCTCATGAATTCCAAAAATGCCGGCCAAAGATCCCATCGAACCTACCCCAAAGGGCCTGCCCTCGAAGCGGGGATAATTGAGTTGATCCCACCGCCCGATCCAAGCATGTTTGAGCCTCCCATGACACAAAAGTCACACTGGCCTATGAACACCTGGATTGCCCTATTTCGCCATTGCCAACACCCGATCTTAGCCAGCCTCAGTTGCCTGCTCCTGCTCGGCTCCATCGCCTGCCACTCCGACGGTATCGAGCCTCAAGCAACAGCGATCGATACGCTCAGCACCGCGCCCGGATTTGAAGTGGAATTGCTCTACTCCGTCCCCAAAGAAGAACAAGGATCTTGGGTGGCGATGACCGTCGACCCTCGCGGTCGTTTGATTGTTTCCGATCAGTATGGCGGCTTATATCGGGTCACAACCCCGGAAATCGGAGGCGATCCCAATGCCACCTTTGTCGAATCACTCGGGATCGAGCTCGGTCAAGCCCAGGGGCTCCTCTACGCATTCGACAGCCTCTATGTGATGGTAGCCAACCAGAATGCCTACCAAGGAAGAGGGCTCTACCGCGTCTTAGATTCCGATGGGGACGATCAGTTCGATGAAGTCCGCTACCTCCGCAAGCTGGAAGGCGGTGGCGAACATGGTCCCCACGCCATCGTTCCGACACCGGACGGCCAATCGCTCTACATCGTCATAGGCAACCAAACCAAATTGACCCAACGTGTCGGTTCCAAAGTTCCCGAGGTTTGGGACGAAGATTTGCTCCTCCCCCGGGCCTACGGCAACGGCTTCATGAAAGGCGTCCCCGCACCGGGAGGGTGTATCTACGAGATCGATCCCGATGGCAAAGAATGGACCCTGGTAGCAGTGGGATTCCGCAATGAGTATGATGCCGCCGTTAACCGGCACGGCGAGTTATTCACCTTTGATGCGGACATGGAATGGGACATGAATACCCCGTGGTACCGGCCTACCCGGATCTGCCACGTGGTGAGCGGCGCCGAATTCGGATGGCGCAACGGTTCCGGTAAATGGCCGGCCTACTACCCGGACAGCGTGCCCGCCACAGTGGACATCGGTCCGGGATCCCCCACCGGGATCGCCTTTGGCTACGGAGCAAAGTTTCCAGCCAAATACCAAGAGGCCCTCTTTGTCAGCGACTGGAGTTACGGCAAACTCTATGCCGTCCACCTCACACCAGACGGTGCTTCCTACTCCGCCACCTTCGAAGAATTTATCAGCGGTTCTCCCCTCCCCCTCACGGATCTGGTGGTCAACCCGAATGATGGGGCGCTCTACTTCGCAATCGGCGGTCGACGCACGAAATCCGGCCTCTATCGGGTGACCTACACGGGCACCGACTCCACCGCCAGCGCAGGCCCGAGTCAGACCGGCGCGGACGCCCGGCAACTCCGACGCCAACTCGAATCCTTCCACGGCAAAGCGGATCCGAATGCCGTCGCAACGGCTTGGCCTCATATCGGAAGTGCCGATCGGTTCCTCCGCTACGCCGCACGCGTCGCCCTGGAACACCAGGATCCGGCAACATGGCAAGACCGCGTCCTAGCCACAAAAGATCCGGACTCCCTGATCAACGGTGCCATCGCGTTGGCTCGTGTAGGCCCGGCCAGCAACCGGAGCGCCTTGCTTCACGCCTTGAATCAGCTCCCTCTGCAACCGATGGACTCGCAACAAATTATCCGTCTCGTTCGAGCCTACGGATTGGTGATCATGCGTCTGGGCGATCCGACCCCGTCCGAGGCTCAAGCGATGGTCAAACGGCTCGACGGTCTCCTGCCCAATTCGGATCGCTACGTCAACGCCGAGCTTTGCAAACTCCTGGTTCGGCTCCAGGCCCCTTCGGCCGCCGCCAAAGGGGTTGCCCTCTTGAATGATGCCCCCTCGCAAGAGGAACAGATTGAATACGCCAAATCGCTACGCCATTTGAAGACCGGTTGGTCGCCGAGCCTACGCCAGAGCTATTTCCAATGGTTCAATCGCGCGAGTGGCTACCGCGGCGGCGCCAGCTTTCGAAAATTTGTGGACTATATCAAAGAGGAAGCCCTGGCGAATGTCCCGGAAGGCGAGCGCGGCGCCATTGACGCCTTGCTGGAGAACACCACACCACCCGCCTCTCCCTTGGCCGCAATCGGCGCCCGAGCGTTCGTGAAGGAATGGACTCTCGAAGAACTAACGCCCCTCGTCGCCAAAGGCCTCAAGGACCGCGACTACGCCAAAGGCCGAAAACTGTTTGGCGAAGTGGCCTGCTTCTCATGCCATCGATTCGCCAACGAGGGCGGTTCTCTCGGCCCGGACCTCACGGGAGCGGCCGGCCGTTTCAGCGCCAGTGATCTCTTGGAATCGATCCTCGATCCCAACAAGGAAGTCAGCGATCAATACGCCCCGATCGTGGTGACCACCACGGATGGCGAACGGGTCTCTGGCCGCATCATGAACCTTGCCGGCGACCGATTGATGATCAATGTCAACATGTTTGACCCGAACGAAATCGAGAGTGTAGACCGAACCAAGGTCGAATCAATCGAACCCTCAAAAGTCTCGATGATGCCCGAAGGCCTACTAAGCCTGCTAAATGAGGACGAAGTGCTCGACCTCATCGCCTTCCTGCTTTCCCGCGGGGATGCGAATCACGAGATGTTCCAGTAAAACCGTCGCAAGCGATTGAAATGAGCCCCCCCCCGGTGGGGCGAGCGTACCCGCGAGCCGTTGGGCAACAGCAGGGAACGCCCCCCGGTTTGGGCTCACGCAAACCTCCCAGCCAGAAACAGCTCGCGATTACGCTCACCCCACCATTTGCCCCAGTTTCAACCGCACCTCATCCCAACAAGGGTTCCAAATCGAACTTGGCACCCTTCTACATTTTTCGTTACCGTTTTCCTCACATGAGATTCGCTCGATGGGGAGCCATCGTCTGCTTCATAGTCCTAGCCAGCGGCATTCCCCTGCAAGCCCAGGAGGAACGTTCCTGGGAGATTAAGCCCCTCACCGGAGAGGGTGGCATCTCTATTCAACCCGCGACTGGGATCGCCACTGCGGTCAACGGCGTCATCATTTCCTACCAAGACCCGGAGTATGGGGAAGCTCTTCTTCAAGCCGACCGAGTGACGCTCGACCAGATATCCGGGCAAGTCACCGCGGAAGGGAACGTAACCCTGAACCGCGATGGCCAAGCCTGGAGCGGCGAACAACTCGAATACAACTTCCTCACCGGTGCGATGGGAGCGGTCAACTACCGAACCGGAAGAACCCCCTTCTTCGCCGCCGGCACCTCGGTGGAAGGGATCTCAGAAGGCGATGCCCCCGAGGTTACCAGCTACGTCGCCAACGAGGCATTCCTCACCACGGACGACTTAAAAAACCCCAACCACCGGATCCGAGCCAAGCAAATCAAGATCGTACCGGGAAAATACTTCAGTGCCCGCAACGCCACGGTCTACTTCGGCAAAGTTCCGGTCATGTTTTTCCCTTACTTTAAAGCCAACTTGGACCGACGCGGCAATCATTGGTCGCTGACCCCGGGCTACCGATCCCGCTACGGCGGCTTCCTGCTTTCGACTTACCAATACCAAGTCCTCACCAATCTGACGGCAGACCTGAACTTTGACTACCGCACTCGCCGTGGTGTCGCCGGTGGACCGGACTTAAAGTACGACCTCGGAGAATACGGCACCGGCGAGACCCGGGCCTACGTCCTGCGCGACGATCTTCCCGGCACCGATTTGTTCGGTAATGCGAATCCGGAAAACCGCTTCCGCTTGCGCATCAATCACCGAGTCAACATCCGCACGAACATCACCGCAAAGCTCGTCTTCAATCGACTCAGCGACCCGCAACTCAACCGGGATTTCTTCGAATCCGAACACCGCCGGAACACCCAACCTCGTTCTTATTTCGAGGTCGAACAGCTGGGTGAAAACTTCACCCTCTCTCTCCTTGCCCAACCTCGGGTGAATGACTTCTTCGAACGCATCGAACGCCTCCCTGAGATTCGGCTCAGCGCCTTTCGCCAACAGATCGGCAATATTCCGGTCTACTACGAGAGCGAATCCACGGCGGGTTACCTCGGCCACCAGTTCATGAACAACGCCACCAATGATTACTACGCGACCCGCGTCGATACCTGGCATCAATTGGTCGCACCGAAAACCTACTTCGGCTGGCTCAACGTCATCCCCCGCGTCGGCGGCCGTTACACCTACTACACCGCCACGGATGGCGAGGCCACGACCTTGGAGGAACAGCGACGCACCGTGTTCAATACCGGCGCCGAGGCAAACTTCAAGGCCTCCCGAACGTATCACTCCGCCACCAACAAGTTCTGGGCTATCAACGGACTCCGACACATCATCCAGCCCTCGGTAAACTATGTCTACGTGCCCAGGCCCTCGGAACGCCCCCGAGACTTACCGCAGTTCGACAGCGAGATTCCCAGCCTGCGCCTGCTCCCGATCGAGTTTCCGTATTACAATTCCATCGACAGCATCGACGCCCAAAATGTGGTACGCCTCGGCGTTCGCAATAAACTCTACACCAAACGCGGGCCCAATGACGAGATCGTCTCCTTCGCCAACTGGAACCTCTTCACAGACTGGCGAGCCGACCCGCGTCGAGGACAGGACGACTTCGGGGATCTGAATTCCGAGCTCGACCTCCAGCCCCGCGATTGGCTGAACTTCAACTCTTTCTTCCGCTACAGCCTGGACGATAGCGAATTCCGAATCTCCAACAACCGAATCACGATCCTTCCGGACGATATCTGGAGCTTCACCCTGGGGCACCTCTACCTCCGGGATGAACTCGACTACTGGGGTACGGGCAACAACGTCTTCTACAGCAGTTTCTACTACCGGTTTAACGAGAACTGGGGGGCTCGCTTGAATCATCAATTCGAAGCGCGAGACGGAACGCTCGAAGAACAATCCTATACCATCTATCGAGACTTCCGCAGTTGGACGGGCGCATTCAGCTTCCGCGTGCGAGACGAGCGGAACGCCCCGCAAGACTATACGCTCGCGGTGATTCTTTCGCTCAAGGCGTTCCCTCGCTTTGGCGTCGGAGATGACACCCTGCAGTCGTCGCTCCTATACGGGCGCTAGTCAGTCGGAGTCGGCTAGTTCCCCAACCAGACGGGCTGGGTAAAGGCGCCGTTTGCAGCGCTATCCCAGATCTCTAGCCGGACCCACTTCATCCCCGTCAGATCAAGCTCGGTCTGAACGGAAGCTTGGCCGAACTCAACGGTATCGCCCAAATCAATGGCTTGCCGAACCACGCGCTCCCCGTCTCCGGCAATGACCTCCACCAACGCCAACGGGAAGGTCCACTCCGCTTGGAATGCTAAGGGGTAACGTCCCGAAGAACGAACCGGAATCGTGCCGCCACTCGCTTGCCCTCCAACAGTAAAGTGAGGAATCAAGACCTCGCCGGTGGTCACAAAAAAATGCCCCAAGCGAAGCGCCTCCAGGATACTGGACCAATCATCTTCATACCGAGGGATCTTTTCCAGGCGGAGGTAATTCATGTTCATGTGTCCGTACAACTCATAGTCCGGTTCCACCCGAAACACATCAACCTCCCCCAGCGCCACCTTGTGTCCGCCCCAATTCGACATATCATCCAATAACCCCAAGACTCGTTTACCGAGACGACGCCACGAAAGATCCGCCGGCATCGCCTTCCACGCCGCTCCTAAGAATCGATCGGACTGAAAGAACGCTTCGGAACGATACGCATCAGGAAACCCGGTCGAACTCTTGATTCGCGGATGCGCCGTCCACATGAGTCCCTGCTCCTGTTCCATGAGCCGCAGCACATCGGCCCGGCTACCAACATGATACACCGTTCCGATTTCCGGATATTCTTGCTGAAACGGAACCCCTTCCGCCCGATTCAAAACCCAATTCACCGGACGCGGGAAAAAGCTTAGCCAATGTCCCCCAAGATGCACATTCGGCTCCTCCCCCGGGAGTAAGAGAAAGGTATCGGTAGACAAGCGCTCACATTCCGCGTGCATTCGATGCAGCTGACGCAGCCGTTCCTCGGTCCCCATCCGCGGTGTCCGCCCATTGTGAAACTCCGCCAAATGCACGATATCCGCCCCCACACGCTGAAAGGCCTTCACAAAGCCGGGCGACTCAAGCCCCTCGGGTATCCCGGTAGTATTCTGCGCCGCTTGTTTCTTCAAATAGTCCAAGGTGTGCTCCACATGATAGTGGCTGGTAAAGCGCTGATGCCCGGGAAGAGGCTTGAAAGTATCATGGCGCGTGTAACGGGCCACCGAGTCCAGTGTGGCTTTCGGCTCTTCGGGCGACAGATACCAATAGACGCCCATGCGTTGATCGGTCAGCGGGGGCGCATTAAACCAGGGCACGAACCGGCGATCCCCATCCAAGGGCTGCCGCACGCCAAGACTCGGTTTCGCCACCAAATCCCGATAGTTCCGCCCTTCCCATACAAAGCCAAAATTATCCGCAAAATCGAGCGGATAGAAAAACTGATGCGGCGGAGGAAAAACCGCCAACGATCCCGTTCCGCCCCCAGCTACGACCGTCCGGAAGCGCACCGAATGAGTCTGCGCGGATGCCTCCTCCCCCGTTGCTGCCGTCTTCCACCGATCATCCGCTCCTTGCCAATGGGTCTCACTCCAGAGCGCATTCTCACTCTCCAAACCTGCGTCATACAGAATAGCACGTCCGTTCTTAGCGGTGGACATCACGGTATCCACCCGCAGCAACGATGTCCCGGAGTAGAAGGTAAACTCATAAAACCCCGAGAAACTTCCTGCACGCACCTGATCCAGTGTCACCGTGACTTTGGCTCCATCGGATTGCACGGTATAGCGTTCGGGCTGCACTTGGACGCGATAGCTCTGGTAGGGACGCTGATGAACTTTATCAAAGAAAATGACCCACCCGGCACGCTTGTCCAAATCGCGTTCCCCTACCGTCAGCAACGTGACCGGATCGACATCGCGCAGGATCACGTCAGCCGGATCCAAGGCCTCCTCCATCGTCCCCAAACTCGCAATGAGCGGCCGCTCCGGGTGACGCGAAAAGATCACCTCACAATATGTCTCCCCACTCCCCTGCCACCGCACTCCCAACTGGTCCTCACCGACTTCTACCCGAACGGGCGCGGTCGATGCATAGCCCGAAAGATCCACGGGAATCCGCGCCTGCCCCCACGCACTTGCAAGCAGCGAGCAGAGACTGACGCCAGTCAACAAGAACGCGCGTAATGAATTCATACGTATCTGAAACAAATAACGCTATCGGACTCCTCGAACGTTCATCGAGACCGCGAACAAGGAGTCCATGGCCGTAATGAAAAGTGTACGGTGGTCGGCGCCACCGAAGCACACATTCGCAGTCCAACCTTTCTCAATCGGAATCTGATCGATCTTTTCTCCCTCCGAGTCAAACACCGTAACGCCACGCCCCGTCAGATAAAGATTCCCTCGCTCGTCAATGGTCATCCCATCCGAGCCCATTTCGACAAAGAGCTTCCGCTCGCCCAGAGCCCCATTCGTCCCGATCGTATACCGATACGTTTTCTTCCCACTCAAATCCGCCACATACAGATGACGACCGTCCGGAGTTCCCACAATCCCGTTCGGTCGTTTGTATCCATCTGCGGCAACGCGAAAGCCGGACCGATTCGGCGGCACATAGTAGACATTTTCGGATTCGATCTCCTTATGGTCCCGCCCCCAGTAAGCCCGTTTGTAAAACGGATCCGTGAAGTAAATACCCCCGTTCGGATCCACCCACAAATCGTTCGGCCCATTGAGCAAACGCCCATCAAAGTTTTCAATCAAGACGTTAACATTCTTCTCCGCATCAATGGACCACAACTGATTCTTCTCATCGGCGCACGCCAATAGGTTGCCCTGCAAGTCAAAGTAGAGACCGTTGGCTCGACCCGAGGGCTGAAGAAAGGTTTCCAACTGTCCGTCAACGGTCCACACCATGATCCGGTCATTCGGCTGGTCGGTGAAATAGACATTCCCGGCCGCATCCGCAATCGGCCCCTCGGTAAACTTAAACTCAGAAGACAAGAGCCGGACCTTAGCGTCCGAGTCGCGGACGGCATCCGCCCCCTGCAAGCAAAGGCTCGAAGTCAACGGATGAAGAACGGCAACCAATAGAATGGGAAGGATTCGAGAATACATAGCTCAATAGGGATTTCATCCGAACCTAACGAGCCGAAACCAAAAACACCAACCGTTTTCCGCAGATGAGGGGTCTCAGAACCAGCAACTGCCTAGCAGTGAGAGGGTGGCCGCCTCGGGTCCGAACGCATCCCGAGGTGACTGGGATACTCAGAACCGGCTTAGCCGTAGAAAATCAACGGGCAACTTCGAACGACCGTCGAGGGCCATCTCGACCAAGACTTCACCCAGCACGGTGGCGAACTTGAAACCGTGCCCACTCATGCCAGCAGCAAAGCTGACCCGATCGGATTCCGGGTGTTGGTCGATGATGAAATGGCCATCGCTCGAATTGGTGTAAAGGCAAGTCTTCATGGCGATCAAATCCCCCAATGCCCCGGGGAGGAAAGCCCCGACGGCCGACAACACCTTTTCCAAATCCTCCGGACGACACGTGCGATCCATCGTATTAGGATCCACCACCGCCCCCGGCACATGTTCCGCAATTTTCAGCCCGGGTTGCCCCGGTAGTAGCGGAAAGCCGTAATAACCCGCTCCACGAGTCGTCTCATAAAACCAAGCGGGAAATGTCCCCAACTCAAAGGCTGCCGGGTCTTCGGGCCAAAACCAAAACTGCGTCTGACGCGTGGGTGTCAGCGTGACTCCCGCTGATCGAACCAGTCGTTCCGCCCATGCACCTCCTGTGATCACCAACTTGTCCGCCCGATAACTCCCTTTGAGCGTACGCACGCGAACGGAATCGCCGTCCTGCTCCCAGCCGAGAACCGGTTCGTGCGTGCGCAGCCGAAGTCCCGCCCGTAAGGCCAGATCCAATTGGGCCGACATCGCCGGCTCCACTAGCAAGACCCCGCCGATCGGCTCGACAAACCCTTCGTCCGTCTCCCGATACTGAAACTGGGGATACGATTCCTTCAATGTCGCCAGATTGATCCGCTTGCCATCCAGCCGATGGGTCGTCGTCGCTTCCGCGCAACCCGCCACCACGGCCCCGTCCGGTGGGCTCACATACACGGCTCCGGTGCGTTGAAAAATACGCTGGCCGGAATCTTTCTCCAATTGATCCCACAATTGGTAGGCCCGCTTCAAGAGCGGGACATAGTCCGGATGCTCGAAGTAACTCTGCCGGATCATCCGCGCGTAGCCCGTGTACGAGCCCATATTGTGCGGCACGCCAAACTGATCAATACCAAGGACCCGCACACCACGTCGCGCCAAGTGGAGACACGTCGACAGCCCCATCGTTCCCACCCCTACGACTATGACATCGGCATCCATCCGTAGTGCTTTGGTCAGGAATTGATCTAACTTAGCTTATCGGGATTTCAAGTCGCGCTCGATCTCGGTCAGCACCGTGGCCAAAGCCTGGTTCCACCCCCGCACCAAGGCTGCCGGACTGGCGGAGGCCACGCTTTGAGTCGCGGCATATTTCTTCGAGAACACCACCTGAGATCGAGGCCCTCGATCGTCCACCAACCGAACTTGGAACGAGAGCACCGCCTTCGGCGCATCGGGCGCACGGAGATCGCCATACAACGCATCCACCGTTCCCTCTAAGACCCAGTCCGGCGCCAAACGACTCGCAGCACCAATCACTTCCCGATAGTCACCCGAATCCTGCAACCACGACGCCAACGATTCCGTAATCATGGTGGCCGGCGGAGTGAAAAACTCGGCATAGTAATCCGACTCGTAACTGACGTCGCTAACCCGAGAAACCAGTCCCTTACTCGAAAAGGTTTCCGAGATGTCGAGCGTCTGCACGCGGAGAATAGCATTCCCTGCGCCTGCAGAGGGATTGGGATGGGCCGCCTCGATCACGAAGTAATCCTTGGCCGGGTAAGCCTTGGAAAGGCTACAGCCCACGAGTCCGGCTCCCAGCAGTCCGAAACTGAGTAAGAAAGAAAACGGGCGCATGATCTGTCTCATAGGCTATTAGCGCTTATCACTCACCGGCGGCGGATCCCCGAATAAGACCCGGGACGGGTGCCGTTTGGCGTCCTCGGTGAGATCTCGCAAGTTCTGCGTGATCGATTTCAAATTCGCCAAGGTATCACCAAATTCCCCCTGACTCGCAATTACCAATTCATCGACCCGCCTAAGCGTCACCTCGACGCGGGTCAACACGCTCTCCACCTCCGGGGAATTGACCAACTCGGTAACCCCTTTCAAGGTATCCCGAGCGTCACTGCTCAGGGCTTTCAGCTCAAGATCGGTCAATGCCTGCTGCACCTGCTGGTTGGTTGCCTTCAAATCAACCACGAGAGAATTCACATTCGCGACCAGCTCCTGAACTTCGGCCTCTTTGAGCTTGTCCTTGGCGATCGAGACCAGCTCGTTGAGGTTGGAACTGATCGACTCAAAATCAATTGCCTGAATCTTTTGAAACACTTCCTCAGCCGCGTTGATGATTCGGGTAAACGATCCTTGAGCAGAGGGTATGTAATAGTACTGCGGTTCCCAACTGATCTCTAGCGGGGGATGGCTCGCCACATCCAAATAGTCCATTTCAAGATAGGCACTCCCCGTAAGCCCGACATTAGCCATCCGAGCGCGCAAACCATGATCGACTTCTTTCCTCAGCGATTCCTCCAAAGTGCCCGACCAGGAATCAAACACCCCCGGCATCAACGCAACAATGATACGCACATAAGGCTTCTTTTCCGAAGGCTCCACGTACCGTTCGTAGACGTTCTTGGTGAGCTCAATCTTATCAACAGTCCCGATTTTTACCCCGCGCAACTTGACCAAGGAACCTTCTTCCAAGCCTTGGACGGATTGATCCACGTAAGTCTCGAACAAGACGCGATCCTCGAACAAGGCACCGATTCCCAGCACGAGAATCGTTCCGATCGCCAACACCGAGCCCACGATCACAAAAATGCCCAATACCAAATAATTCGCCCGGGTACTCACAATTCCAAAACGGTTTACGCTACAGTTCTCACCACGCCAATCTCAAACTACGCGGCCTCTCGATTGAAGAATCGCCGCACGGCTGGCGATTCATGTTGCTCCCGAAGCACCTTGGGATCGCCAGTCGCAATAATGCCTTTGGTCGACTTATCCAACATGATCACCCGATCGGCAATCGAGTAGATACTCGGAAGTTCGTGCGTCACCACCACAAAAGTGATGCCCAAATTCCGCGACAGGCTCTTGATCAAGGCATCCAATTCAGCCGAAGTCACCGGGTCCAAGCCCGCGGACGGTTCATCAAGGAACAGAATGGAAGGGTCCAGCGCCATGGCGCGGGCAATCGCCGCCCGCTTCTGCATCCCGCCGCTGATCTCTGCCGGCATGTAATCTCCAAACGCATCCAGCCCCACCAATTTCAATTTCATCCGCGCGAGCAGAGCAATCGCGGGAGCTGGCAACTGGGTGTACTCCTCCATCGGCAGACTCACGTTTTCCAACAGAGTCATTGAACCAAACAAAGCCCCACTCTGATACATCACTCCAATCTTATTCAAAATCGCCCCCCGCGTGGGCCCTTCGCTGCACACGATATCATCCTTCTCGATAAACACCTTGCCGCTCGTCGGCGGGTAGAGCCCGATCATATGTTTCAACAGCGTACTCTTGCCACACCCCGAACCGCCCAGGATGACAAACACCTCCCCGCGATTGACCGTGAACGAAACATCGCGAAGCACGGTATAATCGCCATACACGACGGAAAGGTCTTCGACTCGAATAATCGGCTCTGAACTATCCTCGCTCATATCCCCAAGAAATAGAAAGCCACAGAGAACACCCCGTCGGCAACGATAATCAGGGTGATCCCGGTCACCACGGCGCGCGTCGTCGCGAGCCCCACGGCACTCGCACCAATTTCGGTTTGCAACCCACGGAAACAACCAATGGCACCAACGAGCAATCCGAATACGACCGCCTTGAAAAGCCCGCCCAAAAAGTCATTCAGATCCAAGGCGGCGAGAACCTGATGACAATACAGCACATACGAAAAGCCCAACGACAAATACACCACCGCGCCCCCGAGTAGCCCCGCGATCAAAGAGAACATCGTCAGCAAGGGCATCATCACCACCGCGGCCATCACGCGAGCAACCACTAAAAATCGAACCGGCCGCAATCCCATCGTCGTCAAGGCATTGATCTCTTCGTTCACCTTCATGGTGCCCAATTCAGCGGCAAAAGCCGCTCCGGACCGGCCCGCCAGAATGATCGCCGTCATCAACGGCCCGAGTTCGCGCACCAAGGAAACCGCGACGAGATCCGCCACAAAGGATTGCGCCCCAAACTGCTCCAACGGAATCGCCGCCTGAAAGGCGATGATCAATCCGATCAAAAAAGAAATCAGACCCACGATAGGTAACGCTTTCGCCCCCACATTCTCGGCGATCACCAGTAAATCTCCCCAACGAATCCGGGTGGGATGAACCGCCATCCAAAAGATCGAAGCGACGAGTTCCCCGATAAACCGGAGCAGAGAAAGTGCGTCTTGAAAGAGATCTACGACGGATCGTCCGATTCCTTCCACGAAGGGAGGGCACTTGGATTTCTGAGATTCCCCCTGCGCAAAGGACCGATCCGCAAACGGTTCCAGAAGTTTTTGAAACCGGGCATCGAGCCCTTCCAAAGCCAAACTCCGGCCCTCGGCTTCCGCCTTCATCTGCAGATCCACCAACATCCCGATCCCGGCACCATCACAATACTCCACGCCGGACAAGTCCAAGACTGTCGGAGCAGCAGTGTTCGAAGCGCTCAGGTGGGTAACAGCCTCTCGCCAGATGGCGTGAATGGTATCGGCCCGCAGACGGCCAGAGATGGCCAATTGAGACGAGCCGCCCGTCTCGGAAACGAGGCGCAACGTGACTGGCGGACTTTTGGCAACAGAAGCCATCGGAACATCATTGTGGCGGGCCAAACAAATCGCTCAGGCTCAAACCACTCCCCACCACCTAGTGGACTTCCTCTCCGAAGTCAACCCACGAGGTCAATCTCAGAGCTCTACGGGTGTGATTCGAAAAGGGTGCTCCCAGCCAATGGTGCCGGCAAGCTCTCGCCTTGTTTCAACGCAATCGATCTTATCGATGGCACCCTCTATGAATCACGCCCGAGCTCTACGACTCAGGCTTCGATTCGGAATCGGGCGCGGTTTCAGATTCTCCTTCCGCACTAGGCGCCTCAGTCCCAGCCGCTTCCGGGCCTCCAGATTCGGCATCACCATCTCCGCCCGCGCCATCCCCGGATGCTGCGTCCGCATCGTCCGCATCATCCTCGTCTTCGTCGCTAATCACCGGAGCGATCGCCTGGAGTCGATCTCCCTCGTCCATGTTCATCAAACGGACGCCTTGGGTGTTCCGGCCGGTTTCACGAATGTCTTTGACGCGGGTTCGTATCATTTGCCCACCGACCGTGATCAGCATGATCTCGTCTTCGTCATGCACGGTCAGCGCACCCACCACCTTACCGGTCTTATCGGTGGTCTTCATGGTGATGATGCCCTTACCGCCACGAGATTGTTGCCGGTAGTCTTCAAACTCAGTCCGCTTACCCACGCCGAACTCACTCGCCACCAGCAAGGTTGCACCCGATTCCACCACCACCAGACTCACGACGGCATCGTCATTGGCCAGGTTGATCCCACGCACACCAGCCGCTACGCGGCCCATGCGACGGACATCGGTCTCCGCAAAACGGATACTCTTGCCATCGCGCGAGATCAGAACCACCTCGTCCTCATCGGTGGTGAACTTCACCTCGATCAAACGATCCGGCTCCTCAATCTTGATCGCGCGAATGCCGCCCTTCCGGAAATTGGCGTAATCCGCCAAAGCCGTCTTCTTAACCGTCCCACGTTCCGTAGCGAAGAGCAAGTATCCGGGCTGCTTCCAGGTCAGGTCCTCATTATCCTCGGAAGTCTTGGAGACGATCCGAATCAACGCGGCCACTTTTTCCTCAGACTGTAGTTCCAAGACATTCGCAATGCTCTTGCCTTTGGATGTCCGCGGTAGGTCCGGCACTTCGTGAACGCGTTCCACAAACACACGCCCCGTGTTCGTAAAGAACATCAGGTAATCGTGCGTACTCGCCGAGAAGAGATGTTCGACGAAATCCGCCTCATCTGCATCCTCTTCCGCCTTTCGGCGTGCGGTATCCATCCCGATCACACCCTTGCCGCCACGACGTTGCGCGCGGTATTCGCTGACGTTGGTTCGCTTGATCAAACCGGAGTGCGTCAGGGTGATGATCACGCCTTCATTGGCGATCAGATCTTCGAGCGCCATTTCCCCTTCATCCACCACCAGAGACGTCAGGCGCGGCGTGGCATACTTCTCTTGCACCGCCCGCAATTCCTCTTTGATGATATTGAGCACCCGTTCCTCACGGGCCAGGATATCCATCAAATCTTTGATTCGCTCCAGCAGATCGTGGTATTCGCCTTTAACCTTATCGATCTCCAGCCCGGTCAACTGGTAAAGGCGCAATTCAAGAATCGCATTCACCTGGGCCTCGCTCAACTGGTAGCGCCCGTCCACCAACCGCGCTTCGCTCCGAATCAAGATTCCAAAGGTTTCCACCTGCTCCCGATCAAAATCGTATGCCAACAAGCGGTTCTTGGCTTCTTCCCGATTGGCGGAATCGCGAATGATCTTGATGAAGTCATCGAGATTCGCCAACGCGACAAGATACCCTTCCAAAACCTCAGCTCGGGCTTCGGCCTTCCGGAGCTCATAGCGCGTGCGGCGAATCACCACCTCACGGCGGTGCTCAATGTAGCAATTGATCACCTCTTTGAGGTTCAACGTCTTGGGACGACCGTTATCGATCGCCAACATGTTGACACTGAAGGTGGTCTCAAGCTGGGTGTATTTGTAAAGATTGTTGATGACCACCTTGGGCACGGCATCCCGCTTGAGCTCCAAAACCAGGCGCGTGTTCTCGTCGGACTCATTGCGCATGGCGGAGATCTCGGTGATGACCTTGTCATTCACCAAATCCGCGATCCGTTTCTCAAGCACGGCTCGGTTGACGTTGAATGGGATCTCGGAAATGATCAGCTGCTCGCGACCCGACTTCATCTGTTCGGAGTCGATCTTGCCTCGAATCTTGAGACTCCCGCGTCCCGTGTTGAAATACTGCCGAATGGGTTCAATCCCACAGACCTGACAACCCGTCGGGAAATCCGGCCCCTTGATGTACTGCATCAATTCGTCAATCGAGATCGTCGGATTATCGATTTGAGCACAAACACCATCGATTACCTCGCCCAAATTGTGCGGCGCGATATTGGTGGCCATACCCACCGCAATACCCGTCCCACCATTGACCAAGAGATTCGGAATCGACGCCGGGAACACGGAAGGCTCCATGCGGGTCTCATCGTAATTGGGCACGAAATCCACCGTGTCCTTCTCCATGTCATCCATGAGCATGGAGCCGAGATGCGTCATCCGAGCTTCCGTATAACGCATGGACGCCGGAGGATCCCCTTCAACGGAACCAAAGTTTCCTTGCCCTTCTACCAGGGTATCTCGCATCGCCCACGGCTGAGCCATGTGAACCAGGGTCGGATAAATCGCCTGATCCCCGTGCGGATGGTAGTTACCCATCGTCTCACCCACGATCTTCGCACACTTGAGATGCTTCTTATTCGGTCCCACCCCCAAGTCGTTCATGGCGTAAAGGATACGCCGTTGGGAAGGTTTCAGTCCGTCACGCGCGTCCGGCAAGGCACGCGAAACGATCACGCTCATCGAGTAGTCCAAGAACGAATTCTTGATCTCGTCAGCAACAATGATCTTCTGAATGGATTCCGACGCGAGCGGTGAATCTACCGGATCTTGAGGGGAGTCAGTGGGCGGGTCTGAATCTGCCATATATTTCTCTTAACGGACGAATCTGAAATTCCAGGTCGGCAAGCTCGTGGGCGGACAATCGGTAACGGAGGAAAACGTCCAACCCAAGCAGGCCGTATCGTTAGACATCCAAGTTCCTCACATTCAACGCATTGTCTTCGATGAACTGTCGGCGGGGTTCGACTTCGTCCCCCATCAACTTGGTAAACATCTCCTCGGCCTCAATGGCGTCGGATACATCGATCCGCAGCAGTTTCCGCTGCTCCGGATCCATGGTGGTGGAAAACAACTCCTTCGGGTTCATCTCTCCCAACCCTTTAAAGCGTTTGATCTCAAGCCCCTTACGGCCCACCTCCATAATACTTTCCAAAATCTCACCGATCGAGAACAGCGACTTGACGCGTTGTTTGTCGCCCTCGCCCTCGATCAATTCGAACAACGGACTGTCCTGTGCGGAATAGTGCTCCACATTCAGTCCCTTCTCCGCGAGTTGCTCCAGGAGCTGAGCCACGGCTTTGCTCTCGTGGAGTTCCACGTGACGAGCGCGCCGCTGAGGGGCTCCCTTCACACGCACCGCCGTGCCGGTTTCCAGCTCTTCGGTGCCAAATAATCCAAGGTCGACATTCTCTCGACCAAATTCTGCCAAGTCTTCCTCCGAGTGGAAATAATGCACGGATTCTTCATTACCCTCTCGCACAATCACCAAATGCCGGGGCATCTCGAAGGTGCCCTCTTTGCGCTCTTCGATGTATTCGCTGAAATCACCGCCGTGCCGTTGCAAAGCATCGGCATACTTATCGAGTTGCTCCAAAAGCCCGAGGATCTCGCTCAACGAGTCTCGACTCAGCACTTGCTCATCCGCCAAATTCTTGAGCTGAACGTCGTCCGTGCCCAACCGAATCAAAATCCGGTTCAAGGAGGCGTCGTCATCCACATACTCGTGATGTTTCCGTCGACTGATCAGATACAGCGGTGGTTGCGCAATGTAGATATACCCTTGCTTCACCAATTCGGGCATATGGCGAAAGAAAAACGTCAGCAATAGGGTTCGGATGTGAGAACCATCCACGTCCGCATCCGTCATGATGATCACCTTGTGATAACGCAGCTTCTCCAGGTTGAAGGCCCCTTCGCCTTCACCATCCCCGATTCCCGTACCAACGGCCGTGATCATGGTGCGGATTTCATTGTTCTGCAGCACCTTGTCCAACCGGGCTTTCTCAACGTTGATCAGCTTACCGCGAATCGGCAAAATAGCCTGATACTTCCGATCACGCCCCTGCTTAGCGGAGCCACCTGCAGAGTCACCCTCAACAATATAAAGCTCGGTCCGGGACGGATCGCGCTCGGAGCAATCCGCCAGCTTCCCGGGAAGCCCGCCACCGGAAAGCGCACTCTTCCGCACGGTCTCGCGAGCCTTACGGGCCGCTTCCCGCGCGCGCGCTGCCATCAATGACTTATCGATGATCCGCTTGGCCAAGGTGGGCGACCGATCAAAAGCATCCATCAAGCCTTCATACACGAGGGAAGATACCACGCCTTCGATTTCTGTATTCACCAACTTGACCTTCGTTTGCGACTCAAATCGCGGGTTCGGCAATTTGACACTCACCACACAGACCAACCCCTCCCGCACATCATCGCCCGAAATGGCCGGATCCTTGTCCTTCAGTAAGCTATTATCGCGAGCGTACTTGTTAATCGCCCGCGTCAGCGCGGTGCGGAATCCCGTTAGATGCGTCCCACCATCGCTGTTCCGAATCGAATTGGCAAAACACAGAATCTGGTCGTTGTAGCTGTCGTTATACTGCAAAACGCAGTCGAGAAAAATATCCTCAGGCTTACCGTCGATCTGCACCTCCCGTTTGCCCCCCATGATCACGGGATCCGGAAAAATCAGCGTCTTGCCGCGCCCTAACTGGGCCACAAACTCGGCAATTCCATCTTGGTAATAAAACCGCTCTTCCTTGTCGTCCACCCGCTCGTCCTTCAATACGATTACGAGCCCGGGATTCAAAAAGGCCAACTCCCGCAAACGGTTAGCCAAGGTCTCAAACTTGAACTCCGTGGTGATGGTAAAAATCGTCGCATCCGGCATGAACGTGACCAAGGTACCGGTGCTCTGCGTAGTCCCGATGACCTTCAATTTCTGCACCGTCTTGCCCCGTGCGAATTCCATGTAATTCACCTCCCCATCGCGCGAAACCTCCACCTTAAACCAATCGGACAAGGCATTCACACACTTCGCCCCGACTCCATGCAAACCACCGGAGTATTTATAGGCGCCTTGACCGAATTTCCCCCCGGCATGGAGGTTCGTCAGAACGAGTTCAACCGCGGGAATCTTGAACTTGGGATGAATATCAACCGGAATGCCGCGACCATTGTCGCCAATCGACACCGAACCGTCGACATGGATGGAAACGGAAATCTGGCTACAGAACCCCGCGAGGTGCTCGTCAATCGAGTTATCCAACACCTCAAAAACGCAGTGGTGGAGGCCATTTTCATCCGGATCCCCAATATACATCCCCGGGCGTTTTCGGACCGCCTCCAAGCCTTCCAGCTTGTCGATTTTCGAAGCATCATATTTCGCTTCCGCCGACGTATCTACGCTGGGTTGGTTATCGCTTTCGCTCTCGCTATTGGGTGTTTGACCAGAATCCATAAAAACCACCGAAAAGCCCGCTGCGGCCCCTCAAAATCAGATCCAAAAGAGTAACAAATCGCCGGAATCCGGACAACTGTTAATTCCGCGGCCCAGCAGCCGCGAACGGGCCCAATGGAAGGGCGAGCATCCCAGACCGTGCAGAAAATCCCGTTGGCAACTCCATCGCGGCGGTCAAAGCGACAGCTCCGCTCTCGCACTCCAAATTTCGTCCACAAATCGAGCGTTTTTTGGAGTGCGAGAGCGGAGCTGTCGCTTTCACACACTTACCTGCAGGTGGAAAAGGACATTTTACACGGTCTGTTACCCGCGAGCCGTTCCCACCCAGAGCGGACTTCTGGGCCCATGGCGCAAGGGAACCCGGCTCTTGCCCAACGGCTCGCGGGTACGCTCGCCCTACCGTCGCCAAAAACCTTGCTTTTTTTGACCTCTCGCCGATCCTAATGTCATCCCCTGGCCCTCTGGGCAACTCCGGCTATGTTTGAGTTCATCAACAACGTCGCCAGCCACCATTGCGATGGGATTTCTCGCCGCGGGTTTCTCCGGGCCGGGAGTCTGGGACTCGGTTCGCTCACACTGGCACATCTCCTCCGCTGGGAAGCCCAAGCCGCCCCCGACCCCCAAGCACTCAAGCGCGGCAAAGCGTTGATCAACATCCACTTGGACGGAGGCCCACCGCAGATGGATATGATCGACCCTAAACCTCACGCCCCCAGTGAGTTCCGAGGCGAGTTCAACCCCATCTCCACGGTCATCCCCGGATTCCACGTCTCCGAACTCATGCCTCAAACCGCCACGATCGCCGATCGTTTGATTTTCCTCCGTTCGTTAGTCGGGGCCGACTCCCGGCACGATGCGTTCCAGTGCCTTTCCGGGTTCCCGTCCAAGGACCTGCAATCCATCGGCGGCCGCCCCGCCATGGGTTCGGTGCTGACCAAGCTGCTCGAAGGCCAAACCGCCCAAGCCGGCGCGCCCACCTTCGTCGACCTCATGCAAGGGCGCCCCCTGGTCCGCAATAGCGCCCGGCCCGGATTTCTCGGACCGGCCTACACCCCGTTTCGACCCGATATATCCCAATGGTTCGAGCGCGAACTGGAGCCCGGCATGGTCAAAGAGCTCGCCAATCTGGGGCCCGGACACCAAACCGCGCTCAGTCTCTCCCCAGGAATCACCGTAGGGCGCCTGGACGACCGGATCCAACTGCTGAATTCCCTCGATTCCGTGCGCCGCCACATCGATGCCTCCGGCTCAATGGGCGCCATGGACGCCTTCAACCAGCAGGCTTTCTCCATCCTCACCTCGGGCAAAGTCGCCGCCGCACTGGATCTAAATCAAGAGGACCCCAAAACGCTGGCCCGCTATACCCCGCCCATTCGCCCGGTCTCGGACCGCTTCTACACCAGCGAAGGCCCGGATGCCGCCAAGAAGTTGCTCCTCGCCCGCCGTCTGGTCGAGGCTGGCGTCCGCTGCGTCAGCCTCTCGCTCAGCGATTTCGACACCCATTCGAAGAATTTCAGCCGCATGCAAGACCTGGTCCCGATCTTCGATCACGCTCTGCACGCCTTAGTCATGGACTTGACGGAACGGGGCATGATCGACGACGTGACGATCATTGCCTGGGGCGAATTCGGCCGCACCCCCACCATCAACGCCCAAGGCGGCCGGGATCATTGGCCGCGGGTCGCGATGGCAATCATGGCTGGCGGCGGGATGCCCGGCGGGCAAGTGATCGGCGAAACCGACCGCTACGCCGGTGAAGTGACGACTCGCCCCATCCACTACCAAGATGTGATGGCCACCCTCTACCACAACCTTGGAATCGACGCTCGTCACACAACTGTCACGGATGCCACTGGAAGACCGCAATATTTGCTCGACCAAGGTAGTCCGATCCGAGAGCTTGTGGGCTGAAACGCGCCTCGTTTGCGCCCTGTTTGTGCCCAACTTTTATCGGCCGACGTAACGCCAGCCGAGCAACGCAGTAGATTGAATTATGTGGATTCCCAAGTGGCAACGTGACCGGAAGCTAGGCTTCGAATCTCCCATCCCGACTCAACCGGTTTCCAACGAAGAATTCGTTCCCCGACCGCAGAACAAACAACAGCAGGAATGGGAATTCCGCATCGACCAAATGGCCACGCAGAAGTCGAAGGCACTGGGTCTTTCCAAACGCGAGTTCCTCAAAACTTCCATGGGCATGGCCACCGCCTTCTACGCGGCCAATCAGGTCTACGGCCCCCATTGGGACGTCGCCGAAGCCGAAACCCTAGAGTCCGCTGCGACCGAGGAGAAATTTCCGAAGGGAGAATACTTCATCTTTGACGTCCAGACTCACTTCACCGATGGCTTCGCGCTGGGATTCCGGACCGCGGAGTTCGTGAAAAATATGGGCTTTAATCTGAGCAACGATCCTGACGAATACAGTTTTCCCAACTTCGTCAAAGAGCTCTTCTTTGATAGCGAGACCAGCCTGGTGGTGATTTCCGGTGTGCCGGGTCGTGAGATTAACAAAGACAAGGCCGGCAATATTCTCGAAGGTCGTGATCGCCGCGGGGGCGTTCTCCCAAGCTGGCTCATGTCACAAGCCAAGGGACAGCTAAACAAGATCTCAGGCAGCACCCGCGCGCTTTGCCAAGGGAACTGCGCTCCGAATCACTACTGGGACCGCACCAAGAACAAGCCCGACTTCCCGGCGCTCTTCGAACAAATGGAGCGCGAGGTCAAGCAATACGGCATCGACTCTTGGAAATGGTATTGTCACACAGACCCAGGTCGTTCCGGCAACGGGTTCCGCATGGACGACGAAGAGATGGCTTACCCCTTCTACGAGAAATCGGCCGCCCTCGGACTGAAAACGATCAGTGTCCACAAAGGCTATGCCGCGCAATCCCGCACACTCGGTCACTTCGCCCATCCCGGGGATCTGGAAAAAGCCGCGCTCGACCATCCCGAGTTCAATTTCATTGCCTACCACAGCGCCATGAAACACGGTCCGGGCGAACCAGAATTCGAACGACCCGAGTTCTTCGATCCCGAGACCGGCGATTTCGCCTGGCACGCCGAACTGATGAATATCAAGAAGCGCAACCCCGGCATCAACAACATCCACCCCGAGATCGGTTCTGCCTTCGGCACCACCGCCATTGTGCACCCGGTGATGTGCCAACATCTCATTGGCAAAAACATCCAAACCTATGGCGCCGACCACGTCATCTGGGGCACGGATTGTTTGTGGTGGGGCTCGCCCCAATGGGTCATCGACGCCATGAAGCGCTTCCAGATCTCCGACGAGTTGTGTGAGAAATTCGGCTACCAAAAAGTGACCAAAGAAGACAAAGCCAAGATCTTCGGACTCAACGCCGCTCGAATCTACGGTGTCGACGTTGAAGCGGATCTCAAAGCCTTCCCCAAAGACACCTTGTCGCAAGTCAAGACCGCCTACTTGGAACAAGGCGGGGAACGCGACAACGCCGCCTACGGCTGGGTGCGAGCGGAGGCGTAGTCTTGCCTTTCGCTTGGCAACAATCCAAGCACGCCTGGTGGGCTCTGTTCCTTGGCGTGCTGCTGGGCAGCCAGCCGGAGTTCGGCTGCGCCGCGGAATCGCAGACCCATGTGGGTCGCGATCTCCCGGACTACGTGACCGGTGACGAATGCCTCTTCTGTCACCGCGCCAAAGTCGGCTTCGGTTGGTTGATCAACGCTCATCAGACCACCCTACTGTCCCGCTTTGCCGCTCCGCCCCCGGACACCCCAGTGAAAACGCCCTCTTGGGAAGCATTCCTCGAAGCACGCCCGGAACTAGCGCCGTTTGAAAAACAGATCGCGTTCGTCCTCGGCGGAAAACAACAACTCCGCTTCCTTAGACGGTCTGACGCCTATGGCCGGCTCGATCTGTTGACCGCCAAGCTTCATTTGCAACGACCCTCCGACGACGACGAGCATCCACAACTCAATTGGGACCCCAAGCCTCCCTATCACTGGGACACCACCACGTTCGGCCAACGCTGTGCCGGATGCCACACCACCGCCGTTGATTCCCGAACCCAAGCGTTTTCCGCAACCTCGATCGATTGCTACGCCTGCCACGGTGACGTCGATCTCAACCACACCACGGACACCAGCCGGGTGTATCTCGCGAAGGCCCGCAAAGACCCTCCCGAAGTCATCGCCAGCACCTGCGGCCAATGCCATATTCGCACCGGCCAATCCCGCGCATCAAAGCTACCCTACGCAAACAATTTCGTCGTCGGGGATGACCTCTTTGCGGATTTCGAAGTGGATTTATCCCCGGAAGCCCTTGCCGCAGCGCCACCCCGAGAACGGCATATCCTCGCCAACATTCAAGCCAGCAAGGCGGGCAACTCCGACGTCACCTGCCTGAGTTGCCACAATATTCACCGAAGCTCGGGTCGAAAACATCGGCGCGTCGCCGAGTCTCAATACTGTCAGATCTGCCATTCCGGATCGGACAAGAAACAACTCACCTACGAACGATCTCAGAAGCATCACGCCCTTTGTGGCTACTAACCTCCCCAAACCCATGCCTGAAACCAGCGAACCGAACTACGAAAAACTGCCCACGACGCTCGACATGGACGAGACCGATATCAATGTCCGCGCCTACTTCTCCCGCATGAGCGAGGAACGCCTACGGGAGTATCAACCGGATTGGAGCGACGACCAAATCAAAGAGTGGGACGGGAACTTCCGATCGGATGGCGTCCTCATGCTGGTCTGTTGTGAGCGCAATATCGAAGTCGAGGACTACCGGCAGATTATCGAAGAACACCGGAAACTTCGCGGCATCGCGTAGCCGCCACACCCGTTCCGGCTCCGACTCCAGCTACACCACCGTAGCGACGGAATAGTCATTTTCATTCTGCCGCTTCAAGAGCTGATTTGCCGCGTCGTTATTGGTAAATCGCTCAGCAGCAGCATCAAAATGGAGCTGCCGGTTCCCGACCCGGTGCGCGATGTTGCCGATATGCATCACCGTCGTACTGCGCTGGGCGAGTTCGACATCCGCATTCGGAAGTTCCCGAGTCCGGAGGCATTCGATAAAGTTCGCTTTGTGCTCCGGGTCCGGATGCCTTCCAAACCGTTGATCCGAGACGGCCCCATCACTTGTAAAGGCCTGCCACCCGCCCCCGTGCCGGCCCAACATGAGGATCTCCTTCGATCCGTAAAACTCAATTCGCGTCGCACACTGAGGCCAATTCGGGAATTGATCCCCGGAACGAATGTTTCCCGCGATTTTGTTCATGGCGTTGGCGTAGTGCGTTAGCTCGAACGTCATCACAAAGTCAGAGAACTGGTAGTGGATGATCTCGACATCCGGCACTTCGGCATCGTCGTGATGTTGCAAACGCCCTCCAACCGCAGACACCATGGAAGGTGGGAGCGGATCCCCCAAGACATACAACGCAAGGTCGAGCTGATGGATCCCACAGTCCGCCAAATCCCCACCCGAAAAATCCCAAAACTGATGCCAGCCACCACTGAAAATCCGCCCATGATACGGCCTCGGGTTCGCGGGACCTAACCAAGCCGACCAGTCAAAGCCCGGTGCCGGATCTCCCGGAGGGCCTAAGTGAAACTCGCCTCCGCCCTTGAGGTTGTAGACCTTGACCAAACGAATATCGCCAAGCTTCCCGGAGGCTAAATACTCCTTGGCCGCCTGATTGTAGGGCGCGCTCCGGTTTTGCGTCCCGACTTGCACGATACGACCATGCTTCCGAGCGGCTTGGACCAATTGCCTCCCCTCCCAAACATTGTGTGAAAAGGGCTTTTCCACATATACGTCCTTGCCCGCCTGACAGGCTCGAATCGCCGCCGGCGTATGCCAATGATCCGGAGTTGCAATCACCACTGCGTCCACGTCGGGATCCTCCAGGACGTGATTCATGTGGTCGACAACCTTGGGCACTTGGCCGTCTTGCTGCTTCGCGATGGCGTTCTGAGCGCGACCCAAACGCTCGGGGTGAATATCGCACAGAGAAGCGATGCGCACATCGTCCCGGTCCGCGAATCCCGAGATGAGCCCCATGCCACGACCGCCGCACCCGATCAGCGCGAGGTTGACTCGCTCATTCGATCCCAGGACCCGTTGGCCGCGAAGCGAAAGAGCTGGTGTGTGCGCCAGCGCCAAGCCAACACCGGCTTGACCCGACGAAGACAGAAAACGCCGTCGAGAAATCGAGTTCATAGGACCGAAAGGGATTGCTGGGGAGTATTCGCAGCATCCGCAAAAAAGCAAGCGAGCAATTCACCCTTCTAGTCCCCGGGCAGGATTGGAATAGGGAGCACTAGAGACGAGAGAGTCGTTCTAGTCTCAATTCCGGATGGTGGGGCGAGCGTACCCGCGAGCCGCTGGGCAAGAACCGCGACCGCAAGCACCACCAACCGATTCGCCCAAAAAAAAGAACCAACCCGTCAACGCCCCCCGTCGGAGTCGCCCCCCTCGGGCCGCCGCCATTTCCGAACCCGAAAATACAACGCAGACCCAATCAACACCACCGCCAAAACCGCCAAAACCCCATCCAACCACCGCTCGTTAAAGGCCTGCATTTGTTGGAAGAAATAGACCCAAAAGCCCACCGCCAAGAGATTTCCAATCGTCACCGACGTAAAAATCAACCACGGCCGCATTCCCAGCAGATACCCAATCACCGCTCCAACCAAGGGCCCCGTGCTCCAGAGCGGGAAAAAGACAAACAACATCAAACCCACCACGCCGTAGGGCTCGATCCGTCCTTTGTGCCGATTCGCCGACTGACGGACCCCCTCGATCGCATTCCCAATATAGGGCCAAGCGATCGCTTTGTTACAGCCCGTTACCAACAACGGATAGAAGAGCAATAGGACAATGAAGTCCTGGACCGAGCATTGAAAAAAGAGAAAGTGGGACGGAAAATCGAACTTGAAGCCCAACGCCACGTTGCCCACACGGCCGCCGACAAGATGCCCCACTACCAGACTCCAAACCCGAGAATACGGATCGGGATACGCCACCGCTAGTCCCAGGAAAAAAAGCGCCGAGCCGACGAGCAACACGAAGCCAGCTTGCTCGATACGACGCAATCCTTTCTCCGGTTCCCCGCCCCCGGATACCACCGCCCCCGATTCTGGCGCGTCTTTAGACTGTTCCTCTGCCACGTTACTCTACCCTACGGCAACCACATCAAGCCCGGTTGCTTGCTTTCCGTTGGGTCTTTCTTTGACTAAAGACTCGCGGGCTGCAACACAAGTACCAATCGTGTTGGGGGGGCTGGCTTGGGGGAAATCTTGTTTTTGGGGGTGGAGGGCGGTGTTGGTGGGCTGAGACTGAAGTCTCAGTTACCGCTGGCTTTTGGTTTGCGTTTGGGCTTGGGCTGGAGCAAACTTTTACCTTCCACAGGGCCGCTATGTTGAAGCTGACTCAACCCGATGATCGATCCCGTCGATCCCGTGGACGGGGGTTTTCCCGGCGGAGCTTTCTGCACGCGGGGAGTTTGGCTCTTGGCGGATTGACGCTTCCCCAGCTCCTCCGGGCTCAAGCGGCTTCGGGTTCGGCTGGCGGGTTTCTTAAGGATAAGTCCGTGGTGTTCGTGTTTATGCACGGCGGCCCCCCCCAGACGGAAACCTTTGATCCCAAGATGGACGCACCCAGCGGGATTCGGAGCGCCATTGGCGAGATTAAGACGACGATCCCTGGGATCACGTTCGGCAGTGCTTTTCCCAAGCTGGCCCAACGGGCCCAACAAATGGCCATCATCCGGTCCTTTCAGAGCGGGGACCAAGTGCACGATATCAAACCCATCGTGGGCAAGGAATCCCTGCAAGCCAATCTCGGCTCGCTCTACGCTCGCGTCGCCGGCACCAATCGGCCGAAAACCGGAATCCCGAGCAACGTCGCTCTCTTTCCCCAAGCCGTCGATCCCGATGCCATGCCCGCCGTCGACCTCTTCGGCCATTTTGATGCCTCAGGAAATCTCGGCCGCGCCTACGCCCCGTTCGTGGCCGGCACCGGGGGACCGCTCCAGAAAGATATGGAGTTGGAACTCCCCCAGGAACGGCTTCACGACCGCCGCGAACTCCTCGGGGGACTGGACCAACTCAGACGCCAACTGGATCACAACGCCGCAGCTCAAGGCCTCAACCGCTTTCAGGAGCAAGCCTTCGATACCATTCTCGGCGGTGCGGCCGCAGCCTTTGACCTCAATCAAGAGTCTCCAAAGACGATCGCTCGCTATGATACCCGCGGGCTCGTCCCGGTTTCCAGTATTGATACTCGATGGAACAATCACCTACGTTACCGAGATCACGTCCAAACGCTCGGGCACCTGATGCTCATGGCGCGTCGGCTCTGCGAAGCCGGGGTCGGTTTCGTCACGGTGACCACCAACTTCGTTTGGGACATGCATGCGGACTTGAACAACGCGACCGTGGAGGAAGGGATGTATTATTGTGGCAAGCCCTTCGACCACGCCATCGCCGCTTTCCTGGACGACGTCGCCGAGCGCGGCCTGAGCGAAAAGATTCTTTTGGTTTGCTGCGGCGAGATGGGCCGAACGCCTAAGATCAATGCCAAGGGCGGACGCGATCACTGGGGCGACTTAGCACCGTTGATGATTGCCGGCGGGGGGCTCAAAATGGGACAAGTGATCGGCCAATCCAATCGGGATGCCAGCGAACCATCCTCCACGCCGATCACAAGGCAGGATCTCATTGCCACGATCATGCACCAACTCCTCGATACCGGAGCCGTTCGCACTTTACCCGGCATACCCAGAGCCGTGCTGAATGCCGTCACAGGCGGCCACCCCATCCCGGAACTCATCTAGAGTTAGCTGAATTACGGGACGAGCCTCGAATCACAGACCTTGTTCCAAACCCAACCGCACAATATCGGCGGTATTGCGCGCACCGAGTTTGCGCATCAATCGCGCACGGTGCGTCTCCACCGTCTTTACGCTGGATTGAAATCGATCCGCCAGTTCCTTGTTGGTCTGTCCCTCAATGATGCCGCGCACGATGGCTTTCTCTCGTGGCGATAGCCCGACATTCCGTTGTTCCGGATCAAATGAAAGCGAACGACTGACGAAGAAATCGCCCCGTAGAGCCGCGTCAATGGCCAACTCCAGATCTTCAAACGCATCGTCCTTGAGCAAGCACCCCAAGGCTCCGGCTCGATACGCTTCGTTGGCCATCACATCATGAGTGTGCATAGTCAGAATCAGGCATTTTGTCGGGAGCAACGCCTCCACCACCCGTTCGGTCACTTCCGTGCCTTTCAATTCCGGCATCGAGTAATCCAAAATGGCAATTTCGGGCGCCTCCGTCTGCACGAGCGACCACGCCTCCGCTCCGTCCGCGGCTTCCCCGAGCAACCGATACGGCTTCCGCGCACGAATCATCAACGCCAGCCCCTGCCGAAACATCAAGTGATCATCGGCGATCACCATCGTCACCTCTTGCCGGGCCAAGCTCATGCAAAACAAAATCCCGCTTCCACGCCAGCTTGTCGAGTCAGGTCTTTACCGGACTCTAGGCCCATTAGGACTGCTGCCAATCCAACTCGATCGTCAGCTGCGAGCCCTGCCCTGGATCACTTTCAAAACGGCATAAGCCTCGCAAATACGCCACCCGTTCCTGGATGGATCGAAGTCCCAGTCCCTGACTTTTTTCCAAGACCCCGGCCACGTCAAATCCGCGCCCATCATCCGACACCACAAAATGAACCCGCGGGCCCTCTTCCCATAATCGAATGACGATGGATCGCGCCCGCCCATGCCGGATCGCATTCCCTATGGCTTCCTTAAAAATCAGGAAACAATGCGAGACAAAGTCATCGCGCCACCGCAACCCCATTTCCGGATCCTTCGCAACCACGGACACCGTCACCCCGAATTGATCCGAGACATCACCCGCATAAGCCTCCATCAAATGATAGAAACTGATATCTCGCGACACAGCGGGATGCATCTCCCGGGCCAGGAGCCGAAGTTCCCGAATACATTGACTCAGCTGTTCGATCCGATCCGGAGAATCCGCCCGTGGCTCCGCCGCTTCACGGCTGGACCGGTCACGGTCAACCTGCATCATCACTTTCAAGGCCTGTAAGGATTGCCCGAGCCCGTCGTGGAGGTCTTGTGCCAATCGACGCCGCTCGGCCTCGCGTTCGTTCAGGATTTGATGGCCCAAGGTTTGCAGACGTTTCCGATCATCTAGGAATTGCATCACGAAAACACCGCCAACAATCGGCAGCGCGATGAAAAATCCAATCTCCCAGGCGGCAATCGACGATGCCGCACAAGCGTATAGCGGAATCGATCCCGAGATCGCATCAATCAGACTCCCGACATACAAACAGACCACGCCGATCGCGAGGCCAACGGCATAACGCCTTCCATCAGCAATCTCTTGCCAGCAACAGCTCGCACTAACGGCCAAACAAACCAAAAAGAAAACTCCGGTCAGGTCACACAAGGGCCAATACCAAACCGGCGCGTCTCCCTTCCACACCACCAAAACCACACTCACCACGCAGGCAATCGTCAAACCCACCTCGATTCGCGGAAGAGACCGGCGGCAGTAACTGCCAACCATCCGCGTAAACGCCAGGGCTGCGACCGTAGCCAAGGACCAAGAAAGGCACGTATACCATGCGGGAGGACTCGGGGGATCCGAGAAGAACGCCGCCGTCAGGTAGGTTAAGAACATGGATCCGAGAAAGAGCCAGGCCCAGCGACCCCAGGGCACTCGCACGCGCCACAAGAACAACGTGAGTAGGACCAACAAAACGAAGGTCACCATTGTAACCAAGCAAGTGACGAGATAGCGCCACTTCGCCACCGACATTTGCTCCAACAGCAATGGCCCCTGTCGCCCAATTCCAATCGGCCCGTCCAAGATACCACCCGTCCCCACGAAGTTCGCCACCCGAATCGCCAACACATTCGTCCCTTCCATCCGCAACAAGGCAGTTGGCAACAGATACACATGCAAGGTACGCCCGATGGGCAACGCAATCGGATCCAAACTGCCATACTGCCCGATGGACTTCCCGTTGAGAAAGACCTCGCTCGTATTGCCCACATAGCCCAGCGATACCGCCAGATCGTCCCGCGGAAGAGCTTCGGAGATTTGGAACGGAATGCGGTACCACGCGATATCCCCCAACGTGGCTTGATCACCGGCTTGCCAAACGGAGGGCAGCGTCACTCGACTCCAGCTCGAATCATCCTGACTCGGCTGTTTCCAGGCCAAATCATCCCCCACCCGAAACGGATAGGATCCGTCAAAAGGCACAGTGATCAGCGGCGACTCTGCGGCGCGTACGCCAACGACCGAAATCACGACCAAACAGAAGATCAACCACCGCAATCCCGCCCGGCAGAAAGCGCTACTCAGGCTGGTAGGCCAACGCGGCATCGAACACGGCGTCCACGCCGTGCTTCCATTGATCCAAGGTGAGGGGCACCCGCACATCGGGCATCACGGTATCATCCTCCTCCGAACCGCGCACGAAGTACTTGGTCGAGTAACTCGCCGTGATCCCAAAGTTGGGCGACTCAAAGGTCTTGATCTCTCCGAACGAATTGGGGCGTTGCCCAATGGGATTTCCAATCAAGACCGCATCCGTCCAATCCCGAAGATCCAACGCATTCCCCTTCGCACTGGAAAACGTCCGCGCACCAATGAGCACCAGAATCCCTCCGGGCCGGTCGAGTCGATGCCCCTTCAAGGCTTTGAAAAGCGGCCACGCCACCAACTGACTCCCACCCGGATTCCGGCGAAGGTCGATAATTATCCGATCAATTGCCGGATCCTCAAGCGCCACCAGCACGGCTTTCGCAAAGCCTGGCATCGGCCGATTCTCATCCTCTCGACAGGCGTTGTAGGCCATGTAAACCACGTTGGAATCCGGCACCCGCTCAAACCAATACAGCTCGTGCTTGCGCTGATCCGTCCACGGTTGCCCTTCCCGCTGGATCATCACCGTGGGCACCCCTTCCCCCGCAGGCAAAGCCTCGAATCGTGCGGTCTCTAAGCCACTGGCCACTTCGACACCAAACTCAACCGCATCCTTAGAATTCGCCAATCCGAGCTCCTGCAATACGACCGGCGTCTTCAGCATCCGCGGCACATTGAGCCGAACTCGGATGGCATTTTCGTGAGAGACAATCGTCCCGATTCGTTCGATCGCTTCCGCAATCGGCACGCCACCCACGGATACGATTCGGCCCTCCAGAAACTGGGATTGCGCCTCGGGCACAATCCCGAGAAAGAAACCGTTCGACGTTTCCGCCACTTCGATCGGCACCGTGAGGAATTCCGATCCAGCCATGACGCAGGTCGTGTGGGCGTCTTTCAGCAAGGCAATGATCCCCGCCAGCCTTACTTTAATTGCCGCGTCGGAAAGTGTGTCAACATCCGCCAGCAACGCATCTCGCGCCGCTTCATACTCGCCTTGATCGCACCAGCGAAAGGCATCTTTGTGTAAGCGCGCGATGTTATCACAAACGTAAGCCACATCCTGGCGCCAGCGACCAACACGCGTATCCGCTGCCTCTGGAACTGGGAGAAGCTCAGGTTTGCCGCACCCGACCCAAAACCCAATCAGGCAAACCGCAGCAATTCGAGGCAATCTCAGGTTCATAGTAGGTAGCGCAGTTTTAAGAAAGGCAGCTACTCCAAGTGAATCCTCCCCGACTCCTTCCCCAATTTGCAGTTTGCAGTTTGCAGTTTAACTTTTGCATTCCCCCTTCCCGTACCATCCGGAATGCAAACCAAACGGAACCTTCAACAGCAAAAGCGCCCAAATAAACCAACTCACCAACCTAAAGCACTTTCGCCATCACACCACCATCCACGGTAATACACGTGCCTGTAATGTAGCTTCCAGCATCGCTCGCCAACAGGAGCGCGGCTCCGGCGATTTCACTAGGATCCCCCCATCGCCCCATCGCCGTGCGATCCGCAAAACCCTGTTGCTGCTCGGCGTTGAGCAGACTCTTAGGAAGATCCGTCAGAAACGGCCCCGGCGCGATACTGTTGACCGTCACGTTGTAAGGCCCTAAGTCCAACGCCGTGGCATAGGTCAACCCCAAGACCCCCGCCTTGGAGCTGGAATAGATCCCTCGCCCTTCCTTGCCACCCAATCCGAGAACGGAAGAAAGATGAATGATTCGCCCCCACTTCCGCTCTTTCATACCCGGCACCAACGCACGCGTCAGCCGCATGATGTTGGTCAGATTCAGCTCGATGATTCGGTCCCAATCTTCGTCTTGGATCTCGTCGATGGGTTGCGGACAATTCGACCCCGCATTATTGATCAAGATATCAATCTTCCCAAACCGCCCCACGGCTTTCTCCGCCAGCGGACCGACATCCTCGCGGCGCGAAAGATCGGATACTTCGTAGACAACGCGTCCCGATCCATCCGGATCGATATCACTCACCGCGGCAGTCAATTCTTCTTCGTGTCGACTGGTGATCACGACTTGGGCACCGGCTTCAAGCAGGATGCGAGCCATTTCCTTGCCCAAACCTTTGCTGCCTCCCGTCACCAACGCGGCGCGGCCGTCCAAATTGAATTTCTCTTTTAACATCGGAATCTAGGCTTTCGGCTGCGCCACTTCCCGGGACAGCTCTTTGGCAAAATAAGTGATGATTAGGTCCGCCCCTGCCCGTTTGATGGCCAGGAGAGATTCGTCCCGGGTGCGCCCGTATTCCAACCACCCGAGTTGAGCCGCCGCACAAATCTGAGAAAACTCGCCTGAAACCTGATAGGCAACGAGAGGAATGTCTGTCGCACTCCGCAAGTGCGCCAAGATATCCAAATACGCACCGGCCGGCTTCACCATCAACAGATCCGCGCCTTCCTCTTCATCCAAAAGCGCATCGCGCACGGACTCCCGAGCGTTGGCCGGATTCATTTGATACGTCCCCTTATCCAGATAGGCTTTGCCAGCGGATTTCTTGCTCCCAATCGCATCGCGAAACGGCCCGTAGTAGGCGGAGTTAAACTTGGCGGAATAGGCGAGAATGCCCACACCCTCCAAACCGGCCGCGTCTAAGTGTTCGCGAATCGCCCCCACGCGACCGTCCATCATGTCCGAAGGAGCAACCCAATCGCACCCCGCTTCGCCCAACACCACCGCCATCTGCGCCAGGATGGCCACCGTTTCGTCGTTGGCCACATCCGTTCCGGTCGCGTTCAGCACTCCATCGTGCCCATGACTCGTATACGGATCCAAGGCCACATCACACACCAACACCATCTCCGGGACAGCCGCTTTGACCGCCCGCACTACTGCCGGGATCAACCCTTCGGGATTCAAGGCCTCGGTCCCTTGGGGGTTCTTCAGCTCGGGCCCCATACACGGGAACAAGGCGACGGCTTTGATCCCCAAAGCAAAGAGTTCCCGGCACTCATCGACGACCCGATCGGGCGCCAGGCGGAAGATCCCCGGCATCGATTCCACTGGCTCCGGCTCGGTCAACCCGTCTTTCACGAAGATGGGCATCACGAGATCGTCGAGCTGAACACGCGTCTCGCAGACGAGATCACGAATGGAGGCGGTCCGCCGCAAGCGACGCATACGACGTCGGATCGGCGACAAAGGTGGGTTCGAATCAGCGCTCACCAGGGCTATCAGGATTCTACCAGCTAGCGTTCCATCAGGGGCCCACTAATGCGAGCACACCAGATCCTCGGCAGGTTGAATGCGCCAGCGTTCCGCCACCGATTCGAGATCCGCATTCATTTCCCAACCATCGGCCACGGCGTCGCCAGAAAAACTAGGATTACCACCTTTCAGCGCCATACAGCCCTTGTTGTTCCCAATGGCCTCAATCGCAGCGACATCCGCTTCGTCGAGCGTCACATCGGGCAGTTCCGCCAGGTCATCGACCTTGGCATCGATCGGCTTCGCGCCGTCACCCGCCTCCTGGATGAGGGTCGGCACCACGCTTTTGACCGGCGCATGGGCCAGATTCCACAAGCAGGCCAACTGCAACATGCTGATCCCGTACTTGTTGGCAAATTCGCGCATCTGATCGATCTTCTCATTGCCGGCTTCCACCCAGCCCTGGGGGCGATACGTGCGGTGATCTCCATTGCCAAACTGGTGGCCGGGTCGCACATCATCGTGAAACAAGCCCCCGTAGTCGACCACTCGCGTGATCAGGTCCACCCCAAACTTCTCGGCCGCCGGCAGGGCCAGCTTGCCCGGCCAGGGTTCGAGCGGGTTCAGAATCACCATCGCCCAATCAATCAACTCACCAAATCGTTCGAAGCTCAGGATCAAGTCTAGCGTGAACCCGTTGGCGGGACCCGGGGCGATGCCGAGTTTCTGCGTCATCCCCTCATCTTTGACCGCTTGCATGGCATTCCAGACGGCATCCGAGGAATATCCCGTCGAGTCCGGATTGTGCAGCAAGAGCAAGTCAAACTGCTCCTTACCACAACGCTGCAGGGCCTTCTCGGTGGCGGTTTTCAAATAATCCACATACTGGTTCTCGGGCCGGAGACGACTATCGGTAAAGCGAGGGAACCCCTTGGCCCCGTCTCGTTTGCCCTGGTAGTAATCATGGCCCACCGCCCCAATCAGGCAGTAGCTGTCCCGTGGGAAATCGGCCAATGCTTTGCCGATCATTTCATCCGCCGCACCCTGACCGTAAACATCGGCGGTCATGAATGTGCGTACGCCCTTCAAATAAGCGCGATGAATCACGGCGACCATGCGGTCCTCTTCGAGGCATTCCCCGAAGTGCATAAAGCGGCCACCACTCCAAATTCCGTATGCTGTCTTAGTCGGCTCCATAGTGTTTCAAATCCTGATCAGTCCCCAATGAGGACCGGCGTGCTTCCCGCACGTTCGTTCTATCAAAGCCTGCTGTCCGCATTCCGCGCAACACCAGAATTGTCACTCCCTGCCCCTCACCACCTCACGCCCGGCCAAGGCCAGCCAGACCCAACCCACGATCAGAGCCGTTCCCCCAATGGGCGTAATCGCGCCCAGCCACTTGATTCCCGTCACCGCGAGCACGTACAAAGTGCCCGAAAAAACCGTCATTCCCCCCACCAAGGCCCACCAGGCGCCTCGGGCCACACCGGCCCGTCCGGCCAGTATGAGCAGAACCACGGTGTGAATCAGATGGTAAGACGAGGCGGTTTTCCAGATTTCCGCAGTGTCATTCTCGGCCAGAATCGAGGCCAAACCATGGGCCCCAAAAGCCCCGAGTCCCACCGCCAAGGCCCCGCTGAAGGCCGCTACCCGCCATTGAAAAGATCCCGTCATGACGGAAAAAAACTAGCGAGCCCCTCTACAATACTGAAGCCAAAACCATCCCCGGTAGGGCGAGCGTACCCGCGAGCCGTTGGGCAAAAACAGCGCCCACACACGCCAAAGGCTCCGAATACCGCTCTGGGCAGGAACGAGCTCGCGATTACGCTCAGCCCTACCCTTTCCCGCCGGAACCATTCGGTAAATGGGCCCTCACCACTCCGTCACGGCTTCGTCCTTGAGTTGCCAACCGGATGTCCTAACCTACAAAAGGCTATCCGTTGTATAATGGCCCGCTCGCCACGTCTTCGCGTAGCTTACGCTCCGAAAGGAAAACACGGGCAGATCCGGCTCGCCGCGAAAACAAGGCGACGCCGCCCAAACCTGGAACCGATGCAACACACATTGAAAATGATCAATCCAAGCGCCACCAAGCGGACGCGAACCGCACTCACCCTCCTTTGTGCCATTTCAGTCTCCCTAAGCTCGCTCCTCGGCCAACAACGGTTCAGCGAGCTGGTCGGTCCCGTTCGCATTGCCCCCGTCTCGAACCAATCCGCACTCCAAGTACCCTACATCACCTGGGGCGGTGATATGGCCACTTTCTATGGTAATGGCGGGCTCAAAACCAAATCCGGCAGCATTTTTCAAAAGCAGGGCCTCAACCTCAATCTGACCGCCGGCGACGACTTCGTGGAACAGGTCCGCAATTACATGTCTGGCAAGAGCCCTTTCCTCCGCGGAACCTTCCGCATGATGGGCATGGCCTCGGAGGTGATCGGTTCCGATCCCCGCACCAAAGGCGTGGTGATCCTGCAAATGACCTGGTCCGCCGGGGATCACATGGTATCCCGCGGCACCATCAAAACGGTGGCTGACCTCAAAGGCAAAACCATCGCCCTCCAACAAGGCGGCCCGCACGTCGGGATGCTGGATGATATTCTCAAGACGGCCAACTTGTCCTGGGACGACGTCACCGTCCGCTGGGCCAAAGACTTGACCGGCACCCCGGATTCGCCAGCCGAAATCTTCCGCAAGAATAGCAACGTCGACGCGTGTTTCTCCATCACGCCCGACATGCTCGGCCTCTGCGGCGGACTCGGCAACGAGGGCACGGGCGCGGAAGGCACCGTACGCGGCGCCAAAGTGCTGGTCTCCACTGCGGAACTTTCCCGCTCGATCGCGGACGTTTACGTCTGCCGCAAAGACTTCTACGATGCCAACAAAGCCCTCGTCACCAAATTCGTCGCGGGCTACCTCAAAGCCACGGAAGAAGTCATCGAACTGAAGAAACAGTTTGAAGATCGCGGCTCCCGCCCCTTCGAAGGCTTGCTGCAACTGACCCAAGATATTTATGGCAAGGAAACCATCCCGGTATTGGATGAAGCCCACGGTTTGATCTCGGATTGTTCCTTCGTCGGTTACCCCGGCAACGTCGTCTTCTTCACCGAACAAGGCAACTTGAGCGGATTCGAAGCCTTCCAAACCTCCGCCTTGGATCTAGCCGTCAACCGAGGCTACGCCAAAGAGCGCATGGGCCTGTTTCCGTCTGGGTTAGACTATCAGAGCAAAACCTTCAAAAGCTACCTCACCAAGACGGATATCCAACGCGGCGAACGCTTCCGGGCCGAAGCCGTCCGCAACGAGATCGAACTCCTGAGCTCTGGCGACGAGTTGGATGACAAAACCATCCTGAGCTTCACCATCAGCTTCGAGCCCAACCAAAACGTGTTCAGCGCGGTGCAATACGGCGCCGAGTTCCAACGCGTGGTCGAAACCGCCGAACGCTTCGGAAACGCCGTGGTAGCCATCCGCGGACACGCCGACCCATCGAAAACCCTCTTGGAACTGGTCAAGGCCGGCAGCCAAAAAGGCGTTCTCAAACGATCCGGCAGCCGCGGCAACTACCGCTACTCGCTCCGCGGCAAACCCTTGACCCTAGAGTCGACGGGCGAGCTGATCCAGCTGATCTCCGGTGGCGCCTTTGACGGCGTCGCGGAATACAACCCGCGCGAAACCATGCAAGCCGCGCTCAACCTCTCCCGCAAACGAGCCGAAGCGGTGTTGGACTCGATCACGGACTACGCCAAGAAAAAGGGCCTGGAACTCGATAAGAGTCAGATCCAACCCACCGGTGTGGGCATCCGCGAACCTTTCATCGCGAAACCCACCAACATGGACGAAGCACGGCAAAACATGCGGGTCGAATTTCGGGTCATCCGCGTGCCCGCCGAAGCCACGGTCGAGTCTGATTTTGATTTTTAGTCCCACCCGAACCCGCATATTATGAAAACAACTTTTGCTATCGGCACAGCGCTCCTGCTCGCCGCTACGGGCTGGGCGCCCCAAGGAACCGCACAGGAAACCAGCGAGTCCTCCGAATCGTACCACGACAACGTGGTCATCGTCCTCGACGCTTCGGGCTCGATGAAACAACGCATGCGCGGCACCAAGGTGCGCAAAATGGATGCCGCCAAAGACGCCCTCAAGGCGGTAATGAAGAACGTTTCGGATTCGACCCATATCGGGCTCTTGGTCTTCAGCGCCAAGAACATCTCGAACGATTGGGTTTACCCCCTCGGGCCGCGCGACGATGCCCGCTTGGTTCAGGCGATTGAAAAGCCCCAGGCCAACCGCGGCACACCGCTCGGCGAATACATCAAGATCGGCGCGGACCGCCTCCTCAAAGCCCGGGAAGAACAATACGGCTACGGCACGTATCGACTCCTCGTGGTCACGGATGGCGAAGCCAATGACGAACATCTCGTCGATCAATACGCTCCCGAAGTCCTCGCTCGGGGCATCACGATGGACGTGATCGGGGTCGACATGGACCAAGACCATACCCTTGCCAACATGGCTCATTCCTACCGGCGAGCCAACGATCCGGATTCGCTGGAGCAAGCCATTCAAGAGGTGTTTGCCGAACTGGGTAGTGAGGACGGAGACGTCTCGATGGAGGAAGCGTTCGAAATGATCGCCCCCCTCCCCATCGAATGCGCGGCTGCCGCCCTACAGGCCCTGTCCACGTCGGGCAATGAACCCATCGGAGAATCCTCCCGAGCGCAAAACCGCAACGGAAACGGGAATCGTCAAACGGCCCAAGCCGCCCAACAGCAGTCCCAGCAAAGCCCGCAGGTCATCCATCACCACACGGAGCGCAAGACTTCCGGTCTCCTCAAGATCGGGATCGTGGTCTTCATCGCCCTCCTCGTCCTGATTAAAAAAGTCCTCTAATTCATGAGCGAAAAGCAAGCCAAGGGATGTCTGATAGCCGCCAGCATCTGGTGCGTCATACTCGTGGTGCTCGCGGTGGCCTATAAATTCCTGGTTCACCCGTTCTTTGCCGAGAAGCTGACCGAAGACACCGGGTCCGCCAGTCAATACCAGTCCGAACTTCGGCTGGCGGCGGACTCCTTCTCCGGCTACGCCATCCTGCGCTCCGCCGCCATGCGGGAAGCGTTGAAAGACGACGGGATCAAGCTCACCGTACAAGACGACCAAGCCGACTACGACGCCCGCATGCAGGCCCTCAAAGACGGCGATGTCGACCTCGCCGTCTTTACCGTGGACTCTTACCTCACCGCAGGCGCTCGATTGGGCGAGTTCCCCGGATCCATCATCCTGATGATCGACGAAACCAAAGGGGGCGACGCCGTCGTCGCGCGCACCAACGTCGTGGCCAATCTTCAAGCTCTAAACGATCCCGACGCGCGGATCGTCGTGACCCCCAACTCGCCCAGTGAGTTCTTGGCTCGCGTCGTCTTGGCTCATTTCGATCTCCCGCTCCTCCCCGACGAGTGGGTGATCCCCGCCGACGGCGCCAGTGCCGTGCTCGAACAAGCCCGCCGTAGCGGCAACAACCAAAAACGCGCCTACGTCCTGTGGGAACCGTACGTATCCCAAGCCGTGAACCAATACGGCTTCGAAGTCCTGCTCGATAGCTCCAAACTCAAAGGATATGTGGTCGACGTCCTGGTCGCTCGCCGCTCCGTACTACGGGACAAGCCCGAGCAGATTGACCAATTCCTTCAAGCCTATTTCCGCGCCGCCTACCGCTCCACCCATGCCACCAACGGGATGAAAGCATTGGTTCAGAGCGATGCGCGCCAGACGGGCATGGATGAATTGACACCGGAACAAGCCGAACGAGTCGTCGCCGGCATCGAGTGGAAGAACACCTTGGAGAACTACGCCCACTTCGGACTCGACTCCACCCCCGGCACGGCATCCGTCCAACACCTGGAGGACATTATCATGAACATCATGGACGTCCTGGTAAAGACCGGGGCCTTGGCGCAAGACCCGCTTGAGGGGCGTTACAACACGGTCTTTTACCAACAAAGCTTGGCGAATCTGAAAGACTCCGGGTTCCACCCTGCTAAGAGCTTCAATCTCATCCCGGATCTCGGTCCCGACTTGAGCAATGACGAAGCCGTGCGGGTAACCGCCGAGGCCGGCAGCATTTCCGACTCTCAGTGGGATAACCTACGCCCGGTCGGTGAGCTCCGGGTCAAACCCCTCGTCTTCGTCCGAGGTTCGAGCAATATCAGTCTCACCAGCAAGCGCGACCTGGCCGATCTCGCCAAAAAGCTCAAGACCTTTCCCGAGTTCTATGTCCGGGTCGTCGGTCAGACCCGCGCCGAAGGCGACGCCGATGCGAATCGCGTCTTGGCGACCCGCCGAGCAGAAGCCGCCTACGAGTATCTGGTCAATGAGGGCATCGGAAGACAGCGTCTCAAAACCGAGGCCAGCCCGTCTCAAGATCGTAGCGGCGCCTCTCAATCCGTGCGCTTCGTCGTCGGCCAATTGCCTTACTAATCTACCGTGATACAAACCGCCCATCTCGCCCTTTCAATCTGGCATCCCGCTTTCCTCGGAGCGGGGATTGCCGGAAACCTGGAAGCGCGCCTGGGCGGCACAAAATCTGATCGCAGCTGCGAGACAACCAAAAGTTCTGTCCCTCCGGGACTCCCTAGTGAATACTGCCGCCGCAACGATCATCGCGACTTTCCGATGATAGACGATAGCCAGATAAAAAAGCAGGTTCTCCTCCGACACCTCGGAAGCCCCCTCGTACTGGCGCCCTTCCTCTTCGGGGTCACCTCCCTCACGGCAGCGTGGGCCTTTGATTGGAAAGCGGCCGGCATCGCCGCCTTTACCGGGATCGCCGGGCTGCTCGGGGCGGGCGGGATCTTTCTGACGCGACTCATGCTCGGCGGACAAAACACCGCCGCCAAAGTGATCCAGGAAGCCGAAGCGGATGAGATCAAACGCAAAGAGAGCGAGCTAAACCAACTGGAACGGGAATTGGAAACCTCGGATCAAGACCCGCGTCCTGAGAAAGCGCTCCGCGACCTCCGCGCCCTAGTGAAGGTCTTTCAAGAGACATCCGAAAAGAGCACCAGCCACCAACTCGCCACCATGGTGGATATCCACGCGCGCGTCACCGAGCTCTTCGACCACTGCGTGGAACTCTTGGAGCAAACCATCCAACTTTGGAAAACCGCCTCAAAGCTCACAACTCCAGCGGCGCAAGAACCCATCTTGGAGCAACGCGAAGCGATCATTCGCGATATCCAAGACAGCGTTCAGCAACTGAGTGCCACCATGGTCGGCCTCCAACAGCTCGGCTCCGGCCAACCCTCTACGGATCGGCTCCGTGCCATGCGCACCGAACTCGACCAAAGCCTGGAAGTGGCCCGGGCCGTGGAGGCCCGCGTGGAAAAACTCATGCGCAATTCCAAGCATTCGTTGAACGAATAACAAACCAGCAAAGCACACCAAGGGAGACACTATGTTTCGAGCAATAGGAAGATGGATCAAAGCGGTGGGATACCTCCTCACCGGTCAAGTGGACTCAGCACGCCGAGTCTTGGATACCAATCCTCACGTTATCCGCGCAAAATACGACGAAATCGTCAAAGAAAAGGTCGCCCGGATCCAACAGTTCAAACAAGCCGTGGCTGGCTTGATCGCCCAAGAAGAAGCCAAAGCGGCCAAGATTCGCGGACTGAGTGATGAGGTCGCCAACTTGGAACGCCTCAAAGCCGGCGCACTGGCAAAGGCCAAGCAAACGGTTGCCGCCCTACAGAAGGCCGGCAAATCGAAGGATGCCATCCACGCCGACGAGGATTATAAGAAGTGCCTGGGAGCTTATAACGACTTTTCGTCCACCCTGACCGAAAAGCAGGAACGGATCTCCGAATTGGAGTCCGATGTGGACGACTACAAGAAGAGCATCGGCGAACACAAAGTGCAGCTCCAGCAACTGCTGCGCGAGGTCGAAAAGGTCCGCTCCGAAGCCGCCGACACGGTGGCCGAGGTCATTTCCGCCAAACAGGAAAAAGAGATCGCCGACACCATCGCCGGAATTGCCGAAGATGGCACCGCGGAAGAGCTCCAATCCCTCCGCACCATGCGTCAGGAAGTACGAGCCGAAGCCCGGATCTCGAAAGAAATGGCCGGCACCGACACCAAAGCACAAGAAGCCGAATTCCTCGAATACGCTCGGACCACCGAGTCGACGTCGGAATTCGATTCCCTCATCGGGCTCGCCGAGTCCGCCGAACAAGCATCCGACGACAGCGATGCCAAAGAAACCGAGCGCCAAGACAGCGCGCTCCCGGAATAACCGGCCGTTCACCCGGCCAACAACCCAAGGAGACATGATGAAACTTAGAACGAAACAACGCATTCAACAAACCGTAGTCACCGCCACGATCGTGGGTGTCTGCACCGCCTGTGGCCCCAGCAGCGAATCCGACTCAGCCGCAGCCGGTGGCGGTGGAGGTGGTGGTGGAACGCCGCCCAGCTTCTCACTCGCCTGGAGCGAATACCCCTCGTGGAGCGTCTTTGGCGTCGCCCACGAAACCAAACTCATCGACGGCGCCAAGGGCAAGCTCGGCCCCATCGAGGAGAAATGGAATGTCGATATCGTCCTCCGGGAAGCCGACTACGATTCCTGCCTCACCATGTACGGCGCGAGCCAAGCCGACGCGGCTTGCCTGACGAACATGGACGCCCTCAACCCCTCCCTTTCCCGCGCCTCCGCGTTGATCCTCCCCACATCGACCAGTGCGGGCGCCGATGCGTGTATCGTGACGGATTCGATCAACTCCGTCACCGATCTCAAGGGCAAGAAAGTGTTCGGGTTGGAAAAAACCGTCTCCGAGTATTGCTTCGTGCGCAACCTGGAGCTACTCGGCGAGAAAGAGTCGGACTACTCGTTTAGCAACATGGATCCCGGCGCCGCCGCCGTAGCGATGCAACAAAAGCAGGGCGGCGTGGATGCCATCGTAGTCTGGAACCCGTTCGTCATGGAAACGCTCAACAAGCGGCCGGACGCCAAGGTTCTGTTTGATTCCACCGCCATCCCGAACGAGATCATCGACGCCGTAGTCGTCTCCCAAGAATCGCTCGCCAAACCCGGCGGCAAAGACTTCGCCTGTGCCGTGATCGACGCCTTCTACGCCGTCAACCAACGCATGGCGGAACCCGCAACCGCGGACGACACCTTGGTAGCCTTGGGCGAAAAGTTCTCCAACCTTGAGTTGGAATCCATGAAGACGGTCGTCAAGCAGACCCAATTCTTCGGCACGGCTCAGGCAGGCAAGAGCATCCTTACCGGAAGCGAGCTACCAGGCATCATGACCAAAGTGAGCGAGTTCTGCGTGAGTCACGAGATCGTGGACCGGGCCCCGAGTTTCGTCTACGGCGCTGAAGGCGATGCGGACCTCCGCTTCGATGCCAGCTACATCGACCTCGTCGCGGCCAAGAGCAACTAATTCCCTGAGTCGACAAGGGGGCACGGGTATGGTAACTCATTCAGACATGATGTCCGATTCGATTGCCATCCCGTTCTCCCTATCCGAGGCCTATGCGGGCTTTGGAACGGCTGAAGGCATTCTGCACTTCGAGAACCAAGAGCTCAGCATTGAGTTTGAAGCCACCCTGCTGGGCCTCTTCGAAGGGGGCATCAAAACGGTTTCGATTCCACTCACGGACCTCCTGCGGATCGAATTCAAGAAGGGCTGGTTTCAGAGCACCCTCCATCTGCAAGCCAAGTCCATGAAAGCCTTTGAAGGAATTCCGGGCACCAAGCAGGGCAAACTGTATCTGGTCATCGCCAAGAGCGACCAGAGCACGGCAGAGCACCTAGCCACAATCTTGTCCACCATTCTGACCACGCGACAAATCGAGAGAATCAAAGATGACCTCAAGTCGATCTAGCCTCAACTTATGATTCGCCGTCCCATCCCTCAAACATTCCGAATCATTCTGGGGCTCATCTCCGTCGTCGTCCTACTCTTGGGCTACACTTGGCTCTCGCACCGGCAACACGTTGCCAACCCCAAGGACACCACCATCCCCAACTGGACCCAGCTTCAGGAAGGTGTCATTAAAGCCATCGAACCCAACAAACGCTCCGGCGAGCGCTGGTTGGTGGTGGACGCGGCCGCCAGTGGCTACCGACTCTTCCTTGGTTTGTTCTGGGGCGTGACCGGCGCTCTGCTGATCGGGATCTTCATGGGCTGTTTTCCCAAGATCGAAGCCTTTCTCTATCCGCCGCTTTCGTTCTTCGCCAAGATCCCGCCCACGGCCGCCGTGGCCGTCTTTATGGTCATGGCCGGGCTCGATACTTCCATGTATGTCTCCATGATCGCTTTTGGGGTTCTCCCGACCATGGCCGTGGCGATCTATTTGACGGTGAAATCATTCCCGGACGAACTCCAATTTAAAGCCTATACCTTGGGCGCCTCCCACGCAGAAGTGATCTGGACCATCATCTTCAAGTATGTGCTCCCGAAACTGATCGAGACCACCCGGCTAATGATCGGCCCGGCGATGGTGTATTTGATCGCCGCTGAGATGGTGTTTGGCGATGTCGGCTTCGGCTATCGCATTCGCCTCCAATCCAAGTTGCTGGATATGAGCGTGGTTTATCCCTACCTCGCCCTGCTTGCGGTGTTTGGTTATCTGATGGATTTCTCCCTCCGACGGCTCGAACTTTGGCTTTGCCCCTGGCACTCACGGCACTAAGGAAACTCATGACGGACTATACTGCTCTGGAGTGTCGCAACGTCAGCCATTGGTTTGGCGAGAAAAAGGTGCTTTGGGATATCAATCTCCGGGTGGGCCGCGGGCAATTCCTGTCTCTCGTCGGCCCGAGTGGTTGCGGCAAGTCCACGCTGCTCCGCGCCATCGTCGGCACCCATCTCCCCAATGAAGGCAAGATGTTGGTGCATTCCGCATCCGGCTCGACGGAACTCCAGCCCGTAACCGGCCCAGGCCGCGAGCGCGGCATCGTTTACCAACACTACTCGCTATTTCCATTCCTCACGGCCCAAGAAAACGTGGCGCTCGGACTGAAGTTGGACCAGACCAGCATCCCGTTCCGGCTCCTACAATATCCAAAGTGGCGCAAGCTCCGTCGGGAACACCTGCAACTGGCAGCCGAGTATCTGGAACGCGTCAAACTCAAGGATGCCATGAAACTCTACCCGCACGAGATGTCCGGCGGGATGCGACAGCGCGTGGCCATCGCTCAGGCCCTCATCATGAAGCCGGAAATCATCCTACTAGACGAACCCTTCGGCGCGCTCGATGAAGCCACTCGTGAGGATCTCCAAAAACTCCTCCTGGAGCTCTATAACCAAAACCGAGAAGCCGTAGCCAAAGACGAACTGCCACCGTATACCCTGATCATCGTTACCCACGAGCTCAACGAAGCCATCTATGTGGGCGACCGCCTGGTCGGTCTTTCGATGTATTGGGATTGGAAGGCCGCCGGCCATGACGCCTGCCCGGGTGCCACCGTCATCTACGATCGAACGTCACCCGTTTTCGAACCCCACGAAGTGCGCGAGTTCGAACAGTTTGAGCAACAACGCGAAGAACTCCGCAAGCAAGTCTTCGATCCGGACACGCTGCAACCCATTGAGCAATTTGTGACCTACTGGGATGAACAGGCTGCACGCCAATCCTAGTCCCGCCACGTCGACCACCATGAAGCCTCACACTTACGGATTCCTCAAGGAAGCCGGACGCGTCATTAATTCCGGCCAAGCCCGCACACTAGCCTTTACTGGGAACATCTACGATCTGTTCTGCGCTACCGGAAACGATCAAGAAGACTACGTTCCCCTCGTGGACTACTTGACCGATAGTTGGAGTCTCCCCGGCATCATCGTGGTCGTCTATGAACTCAACGGCCCGATTCGTTTTCTCAATGACAGCGATGCTCAGAAACTTCGCGATGCATGGCTACGCTGGCGCAGTGGGTACGACAGCAACGCGCTCGCCATCAAACGCCTGACGGCCAAAGGCAAAGCGGCCGAGGATCTCGACCACGTCATCAACACCTACGATGACAGCCTGCGCAAAGCAATCAACAATCCCACCCTGGCCCTGGAACTCCTCCGCCAAATGTGCCTCTGTTCACGGACCAAGATCGACGGAGAACCGATTCTTTCCGATCGACTGATCGTCGTGGTTGAGAGCGCGGACATGGTGATCCCCGAAGCCCCGATCATCAGTCTCAGTGACAAGGATCGACAACGCGTCAACATCTGTCACGATTGGTTCAGCGACCCCGGTTTCGTCAACGGCACGGATACGGTCATTCTGATCGCCGAATCCCGGAGCCAATTGCATCACCGCGTCGCCACCCTGCCCCATCTATTGGAAGTGGAAGTGCCGGCCCCGGATCTCCCCATCCGGAAACACTTTATTTCCTGGTTCAACCGTACCCAATTAGAAGACCGTAAGGTGAAACTTTGGGGCAGCCAGGAAGACCTCGCGCTCTTCACGGCCGGGCTCTCCTTGCATGCGCTCATGCAACTCCTCAAAGGATCCACCCACGAGAACAAGAAACTGACTCAAGAGACCGTCATCGCCAAAGTGGAGTCCTACGTCCAAAGCCAGCTCGGGGCCGACGTGGTCGAGTTCAAAAAGCCCAAGCACACGCTCAAAGACGTGGTGGGATTCTCCCATCTCAAGACTTTCCTCGGAACCGAACTCATCCCGCGATTCGCGGCCACGGGCGAAGAAGCCTTGGCTGGCGCGGCCGTGGCGGGCCCAATCGGCGGCGGCAAAACCTTCATCTTTGAAGCCGTGGCGGCGGAGCTCGACATGGTGGTGCTCGTCATTAAAAACATCCGGAGCCAATGGTTCGGACAGACCGACGTCATCTTTGAAAGACTGCGTCGCGTGCTCAATGCCCTTTCTAAAGTCCTGATCTTTATGGACGAGGCCGATACACAACTCGGTAGTGTTGGCGCCGATGCGCATCCCACGGAACGCCGCCTCACCGGACGCATCCAATCCATGATGTCCGATCCGCAACTCCGCGGTCGCGTGGTCTGGCTCCTGGTCACGGCTCGAATCCATCTCCTATCGCCTGACCTCCGCCGTCCCGGGCGCGCTGGCGATTTGATCATTCCGGTCCTCGACCCGGAAGGGGACGATGTCGACGCGTTCTTGGCCTGGGTGGTAAAACCGGTCCTCGGCAAGAAGCCCACAGTCGAACAGATCGGGACTCTGAAACAAGTAACGCACACCTACTCCGCCGCGAGCTATGCGTCGCTCCGATCCGAACTCAAAGCCAAGGCTCTCGCCACCGACGGACGGCTCGAATTCGACGCCATCCTCAAGATTATCGACGACCACCTTCCCCCGGCCATCACCGCCACTCGACGCTTCCAAACTTTGCAAGCACTCACTAATTGCACTCGCAAGAGCTTGCTCCCGCCCAAAGCTCAATCTAACCCAGACGAACGCGACCGCTGGGAGATTGAACTCCGGGATCTCGAACGAAAAGGAATCCGCTAAGGCCGGCCACCGCCTCTATTCGAGCGGAGCCGGAAAGCCCTCAGTACGCCAGTTGGGATTCCGAAAAATGCGGGGATCCGTGAATCCGTAGGTATCCCACGGTGTTACCCCTTTTTGACGCGGATCCTCTTCAGATTCCAAATAGGTTTCCAACTGTTCCCGTAAGTTTGCCACGATCGACGCATACTCAGGCAACGCGGCCAGGTTCTTCAACTGACCGGGATCGGCATACATATCGTACAACTCCTCTGCCGGCCGACGCCCAAACGCGCGCAAGTAATACGGTCGCACGGCCGGATCCATGGCCCGCGCCAAGAGAAAGTCCTTCGAAGCCCCACGATCCACATCGCCGTAAAACCCTTGGTGAGAAGAATTGAAATCGGGATCCCCAGCCGGCCACCGCTCCGGCTCATAGTTCCGGATATAGCTCCAACCATCGGTCCGCAAACAACGCATGGGATACCCCACCCCATCCCGGCGACAAATAATATGCCGTTCGAAACCCGTGACCACAAAGGAACGCTCGGGATCCACTCGCCCGGCCCGGTGCCCCTCCAGGGCGGACCAAAGACTGCGTCCCGCCATGCCGCTCGGCGCTGTCAGCCCAACGGCTTCTAAGATCGTCGGCGCCATATCCACGAGACTCACGAAGTCCGTCACTCGCCGACCACCCGGAATTAAACCCGGCCAACGAATCGCCAGCGGCACGCGCGCCCCACTGTCGTACAGATTGCACTTCGAACGGGGCATCGGATTGCCGTGGTCGCTCGTGACAATCACCAGGGTGTTGTCCAGCTCACCGGCGGCTTCCAACGCCGCCAACATCCGCGCGAGGTGTTGGTCAAAGTGTTCGATCTCCAAACCGTAGTCTAAGAACTCGCCTCGCGTCACGGGATCATCCGGAAGGCACGCCGGCACCAAGGCTTGATCCAACCGTTTGCCCGCCCGTACGCCGGCCCCGACATCATAGTTTTGGTGCGGCTCGGTGGCGCCATACCAAAAGAAAAAGGGGCGATCGGGATCGCGTTCCTTAAGAAAAGCCTCAAAATTCGCCGCGTAATCGATTCCACTCAGACCTCGCCTTGGATTCGTCAGCCGAATCGAATTGTATGCCTGACCAAACACAGTCTTAAGCGACCCGTCTTCCACCCGCCCAGGACCGTAAGTTTTGCCGGTCGAAGCCAAGGTGTAACCCCCGCCAGCCAGAGCTTGCGTGAAGACGGGGAACTTCTTCGGCTTAAGCACGCCAAAGAGAATCCCTCCCTCCTCCAATTGCCAAATCTGGCGCCCCGTCAACAGCGCCGCCCGGGAAGGCGCACACGACGGCGCGGCACAAAACGCGTGCTCAAACATCACGCCCTCAGCTGCAATGCGATCAAACGCCGGCGTAGCGATGCCCGCGTCCCCAGCGGCGCCGGTATGCATCCACGACTGATCATCCGAGATAGCAAAGAGGATATGAGGCCGCTCCGCAGCATACGCTACTGGCGCCAAGAGAACGATTGCCAAACAAGCAACCAGCCGAGTCAAGCCGGGACGCAACCTACGCGGGTACAAAGAAATCGATGCCATGGGTTCCCTGAGGGTGGCATCGATTTCGTGATCGTCAACCGTGCAGTTTGGCACGGCAAGGATCGATGTGGGTGCCAGGCGCGTTCTGTGCTACTCCGAGATACAGTAAAGGTTTTTATAGGAACGGATGAACAGCTGTCCTCCCGTGATGGCAGGCGTGCCGCTAAAGTCCGACGTGTCGGCCGTAAACTGATTGCGAGCGACCAATTCAAACTTGGGCCCGGTCTTGATGACCAGTGTCTCTCCCTTGCGCTTCAATTGAAACAGATAGCCGCCAGAAGCTACGGGTGAAGCGTAATCATTGCTGCCAAATCGACCGCCGCCACCGCCACGGCCTCCCCGACCGCCGCCGCGTCCGCCACGGCCGCCGCCACCGCCTTCACGGCCGCCACCCCGGCCTTGACCATACTCACCGCCGGGCCGGCCACCACCAAAGCCGCGCCCGCCTCCGGCAGGAGAGGCGCTCGCACCCGGCAGGCGTTCCGAATACACTTCTTCGCCAGTTTCGGCGTCGCGACAGTTCACAATCGACGACTTGATAAAATACATCCGCCCATCATAGACGACTGGTGTGGAGATGTTGCCGCCGTCCTTCCCGGTCCAAACCACGTGCGAGCCGCTCACATCCCCCGAGCCGCCCATCCGAACCCGTCGACTGCCACCGCCCCGATCGCCGGAAGCAATCACAGTATTCTCAACCGGAATCACACTGCTGGTCATGGCATTCCCCCGAATCCCATCGCTATACCAACGCAATTTACCCGTGGCCGCATTCAATCCCCAAATCTCTCCAGGCACGCCCACCACAACTTCCTGGGTGTCCCCATTTCCCATGATGACGGGTGTTCCCCAGGTGGCCCCAAAGCCTTCCGCTTCCTGCCGCCACTGAACCGCGCCCGTGTCTTTGTCCAACGAGACCAGGGCATGGTCTTCAATCGAGGCCAAGACCACGAGGCCGGTATCCGAAAGTACCGGGCTCGAAGCCGAACCCCAGCGCCGTTCATCCAGATCAGTCCCTACGGAAGTATTCCAAAGCGCCTTACCATCGAGATCGTAGGCATAGACCCCGGTCTTGCCAAAAAAGGCATAGACGCGCTTCCCGTCCGAGACCGGTGTGTGAGAAGCGTAGCCGTGCTGGGCAAACATCCCCCCGTATTCTTCCTCGGGCAACTTGGCCGCCGTCGCCTGATCCCAAAGCGTTTTCCCCGTAGCGCGATCCACACAACGAAGGTGCATTTTCAGATTCTCAATGCTCCCCAAATTCTCCGTATCCACCGCGTAGCCCGACCAATAAGTCACGAAGACTCGGTCCCCCACGACGATCGGCCCGGACGATCCCGGCCCCGGAAGCGGTACCTTCCACTTCACATTTTCTGTATCACTCCAAGTCGTCGGCGGCGCCTGGTCATCAGCCGCCACGCCGGTGCCATTGGGACCGCGGAAGCGCGCCCAGTCCGCGGCGGCGTCCATCGCTCCGGTAAAAAGCCCAGCCAAGATGCCGAGACAGGCGGCCGTTCGGATCTGCTTCATTTCGTTTCTCTTCATGGTTTCGACAAACATCCGGCCTAGGGATTGAGATTGGGTTCAGGTCTGGTATGTAACAACACAGACGGTGCCTGATTCCTCCGGGTTACGCCGAACATGAGCCCAATCGCTGGGACGAACTCGAATCGGATCCTCGCTGCAAGACTCCAAAAGTCGCGCCGCGAGCGAGATTGGCCGATTTTTTACCCGGAGTTTATTGACAAATATTATAACCCGGGTAAATTGATCAACATGAGTGAGACAGCTAGTGAAGCGGGTGACCGGGAATGCATCGCATTCCAAGGCGCTAAGCAAGTGGCTCACGGAAGCCTAAAGACCGTGGCTTTGGCCGCTCGCCAAGCCCTCGATGCGGAGCCGGCCAGGAACGTCTTGATTTTTGACGCGATGACCTCCGCCCCCGTTGAGGTCGACTTGCGTGGGACGGACTCCGAAATCATCGGCCGGCTTGTCCCGCACGAAGCAGCGCCAAAAGCCGCGGAAGCCCCACCCGAACGCCGCGGGCGCGGACGCCCAAAGCTCGGTGTGGTCGCCCACGAAGTCACCCTCCTGCCCCGGCATTGGGACTGGCTCAAGCAACAGCCCGGGGGCGCCAGCGTGACCCTGCGCCGTTTAGTCGAGACCGCACGCAAATCCAGCAGCCGCACCGACCAACACCGCGCCGACCAAGGCGCCACCTACCAGTTCATGGTGACGATGGCCGGCAACGAATCCGGCTTCGAAGAAGCCTCGCGCGCACTCTTCGCCGAGAACGCAGACCTCTTCAACCAACACATACAGCTTTGGCCTCCCGATATCCGTAATCATACCCAGCATTTGGCTCAACGCGCCTTTGCCAGCTACGATTCGGATTCAGAAAACGCCTAGGCTGACTTCAACCGAGCCCTGCCGGATTGGGAGGCCCTAGAGTTGGGCGGCAATCCGTTCTTTCAGCGAATCCAAGCGCTTGGCCGAGATCGGCCCATCGGTTCCAAGTTCTTGCGCAAAGATCGAGACCTTATACTCCTCAATCTGCCACCGAAAGGTCTGAATCTCCTCCGCCAAGGCCTTCCGTGACGGCGCACAGGATTGAAACAAAGGAACCCAAGCCCCTTCGTAAGCGGCCACACGACTCCGCTTCTCCGCATCCTTGGCAGGGTTCACCGCCGCCCGCTCCGCCCGGATCTGGATCCGACGCAGATAACGAACAAGATGCGGCAACCGGGTATAGGGCACGTGAAGCAAAAAGGATCTCGGCAAAAGCGAAAACACCTCGGCTTGCATCCCTTCATACTGAGGCTGATACCGCAACAGCGTATTGGCTAACTCCAAGATCTCCTTGAGTCGATCTTCCAACTGACTCGCCAAACCTCGCTGAGCTTCCCGGGCAAACTCAATCTGCTTCGTGAAACTCTCTTTCCTCAATGGGAGATAGTGGTCCCGACCGAAGAGATACCGCCGCAGCTGCTCAAATGCGGTCTCGCGCAAGGACTCGATCGAACCCCACGGTTGGTATTCCGCCTCAAACCGATTCAACTGGTGCAAATCCGCCTCCAACCAACCCAACTCCCGCGAGAGCTCCACCCCACACAAAGCCATCCACCCGGCTGGCGTGGCTGCCTCCGCATCGGCCAGCGTCTTAAAAAGCCGCATCGAAACTTCACCGGCTTCGTGACTGAGCCCAGGATATCCGAACAAAGGAAGTCCGGCGAATTCCGTCAATTCCACCCGCTCTTCCAGATCGCCAAAATCCCACCCGCGCAATCCGTGTCGTTCAAACTCAGCCGCCGCGTGTTCCCAGACATTGGTATCCACCTCCGTGGGTTTCTGCTTCAAGGTCCCGGCAAAGGTCCGCAGATCCCGACCGGCAAACAACACTTCGCCCTTCGGACTCAGCACCTCAACCCGCGTCTTCAGGTATTCCGGAATCGCATCGTCCTGCACGGATTCAGCACGAATCCGCACGTCATACAACTGTTCAATGACCAACCGCACATTGGATTCCAAGGACTCGGCATTAGGCTCCAAGGCCGCCACAATCTCAGCGACTTTTCCATCTAAGGGCATCAACTGCTTTCGAATCCCTTTAGGTAAGTTCCAAAGGAAATTGCGCACCTGCTCCTCACGATACCCCGGCACGACCCAATCCAATGCTCCGGACGCAATCGCCGGGACTTGATTGAGCGGCACCCGCATCGTGACACCATCCTCGGTCTCACCCGGTGCGTATCGATAGGTCAATGGCAAGGCATTCGAAGACAGCTTCACCGCATCCGGAAACTGACCTTCGTCAAAGGCCTCGGCTTGGTCTCCCAACAAGTCTTCCTGTCGCAGGCAAAGGAAATCGGGATTGTCCCGGCGCTGTTTCTTAACCAGTCGATCCAAGTCAACAACCGAAGAAACCCCCGGCAGGCGCGCTTCATAAAACTCATACACGCGATCCGAGATCCGTAGATGCCCACTCCCACGAATACGCCCGAGACACGATTCCAACTTCTGCACCAATCGCCGGTTCGCCGCCACAAACTCGTGCCGCGACTCCAAGCCCTCGCCCACCAAGGCTTCCCGAATGAAGATCTCCGTCGCCAACTTCGCGTCGATACGGCCAAACGGCACCCGCCGGTTCAACAATTCCAAACCATTGATTGCCACCCGCTCACGTACAAGTACCCGCCCGGACTTGGCATCCCAATGCGGTTCTTTGTAGCTAAACTTACAAACATGTTTCCCCAGATCCAAAACCCACTCCGGCTGGATCTTGGCCACCGTCCGAAGGAACAACCGCGAGGTCTCCACCACCTCACCCGCAACCACCCACTTGGGTTGATTCACTTTGGGTTCGTTCGGCACGTTTTTGGCCTTGCCCTTACCACCACCGGCGCGATTCCGTTCAAAAAGGACGGATGAAGGAAAGATCATGGCTTCTCGGTTTCCCGAAGTCTTGTAGAAATTCAAACGATCCCGATGGCCGACTTGAGATAACACCCCGGATAGAATCGAACGATGAATACCGTGGTAGTCCACGGCCCGTTTCTCCCGATTGGCGTCTCGATCACCGCCGACATTCTCTTGGAGTTGAGAATGAATTTCCCGCCATTCCCGCATTCGGAGATACGAGAGGTAGTTCTTCCGGCACCACTTCCGCAAGGGACCCTGAGTTTTGGCACGCTGTCGTTGCTCGTGAAAGGCTTCCCAGATTCGCAGCAGGGTCAGGTAATCGGAATCCGGTACGAAGAACTGTTTATGCGCTCGGTCCGCTTCGGCCGCGTTATCCGCGGGACGCTCGCGTGGGTCTTGAATACTCAACCCCGCCGCAATCACGAGCACTTCCGGTAAGCAGCGTTCTTCCCGTGCTTGCAGGGCCATCCGCCCAATCGTGGGATCCACTTGCAAGCGCGCCAACTCCTCACCGAGTCCGGTGATCACGCGTTCCTCATCTAGAGCGCCGAGTTCCTGGAGCAATTGGTACCCTCCCGCAATCGCCTTCGGCGCGGGCGGGTTGATGAAAGGAAAGGACTCGATATCGCCGAGGTGAAACGCCTTCATCCGCAGAATCACTTCGGCCAAGTTACACCGTTGGATTTCCGGCTGGGTGAAGCGGGGCCGTTCGGCGAACCCTTCTTCTTCGTACAAACGAATACACACACCGTGCTCCAAACGGCCCGCACGCCCCATGCGTTGATTCGCGCTACTCTGAGCAATGGGCTCGATCGGAAGCCGACGCGTTCGTGTGCGCGGATTGTATCGACTAATCCGGGCCACACCGGAATCAATCACATAGCGAATCCCGGGAATGGTCAGCGAGGTCTCCGCAATATTGGTCGCAATAACAACCTTGCGCCGATCCGTCCGACCAAAGACGCGCTGCTGTTCCGCCGATGACAACCGACCAAACAACGGGACGATCTCCGCCTGCCCCGCAAACCGGCCCGTGAGCAAATCCCGCGTGTCTCGAATATCCCGCTCGCCCGGCATAAAGATGAGAACATCCCCGCCATGCGGATCCTCAAACACCGTTTCCACCGCACGGACCGCCGCTTCGACATAGTGAATCTCGCCTTCTTCATCGTCCGCCAAAGACTCCGGTGGCGCATAGAGCACCTCCACCGGAAAGAGCCGCCCCGACACCTCAATCACCGGCGCGCCATCAAAGGCTTCCGAGAAGGCTTCGGCATCAATCGTGGCCGAGGTAATGACCACTTTCAAATCCGGACGCCGGGTCACCAAGCCCTTCAGGTAGCCCAGAATAAAATCAATGTTCAGCGAACGCTCGTGGGCTTCATCGATCACCAGCGTGTCATAGTCCCGCAAATCCGGATCGCCCTGCATTTCCGCCAGCAGCATCCCATCCGTCATGAACTTAATATAGCCGTCACGTGAGGTCTCATCCTGAAAACGCACCTTGCACCCGACTTCGCGTCCAAAGCTCACCTCCAGTTCCTCCGCGACGCGACGCGACACGGATTGAGCCGCCACCCGTCGGGGTTGGGAACACCCAATGATCCCGTCGATACCCCGCAAGGCATCCAAACACATCTTGGGCAGTTGCGTGGTTTTGCCCGAACCGGTTTCGCCCACGACGATGACCACCGAGTGCGCCTGGATCGCCGCGACAATCTCGTCTCGTTTCTTCGTGATCGGGAGTTCCGGCGGGTATTGCACAAACGGCCGCCGGGCCAAGCGGGTGGCTCGCCGATGACTCGACTTTTCCGCCTGAGCCAGCAATTGCTTCAAGCGGCGTCCCCGAGCCGGCCCCGGCATCCGGCCGTCCAGCACGGATTGCAACTGGGCCTCCAAGCGCTCACGATCCCGTGGCGCGCATTCCGGCAACAAGGCTTGAATTCGATCCGAGGGACGCTGCCCCTCCGTCGACACATCTCCCATACTCCCTACTCCTCAGTCGAACCCGGAAGCACGTCAAAGTGATGATGCCGGCGTTTCGAGCGCGACACCACCCATTCGGGTCGCCCCGCAAAGGCGTCCGCCCAGGCTTGCGCTCGTTGGGCCTGATACGCTCCCCGATGAGACACCAGTTGGTAACGCAATCGCAGCGGATGATCCCTAAGAATCTCGTGGTGGGCCGCTAACCCAAACGCCGCCCCCATCCAACCGTCTTCTCGCACATGCCAGTGGGTGGGGTACCGCGGATTCCGCGGATGATCCAAAAACGTGATTCCGGCCGACTGCCACCTGCGCTCGCCCGCTTCCGAGACCGCGACCGGACCGCTGTAGTCCATCCAACGGCTTTGTTTCCCAAAAATAGCCGGTTCGCCGACGCGTCCTTCGCTATCCGAAATCACGCCGTCGCCAAAAAAGGCGGACACCGATTTCGCCACGCGAACGGCTAGGAAACCAAAGTTGGTCTTCTCTAGGGTCAATTGATTGCGCCCCGCACCGGGCCGCATGGTGAGTTGCAATTCCAATGCCCACTCGCCTCGGTCTAAAGGCCTTACTGCAGCCACGACCTCTTGTTCCATCAATTCCTTCCCGTCGGGATCATACCACCCGAGCAAGACGGCCATCACGCCGGCCTCGTTCCCATCGGCATAGGCAAACCATTGTTTTTGCCGCACCCGCGCCTTCGTTTGGTCCGACCAAAAATCTACGCCCTGCAACTTATAGTGAGCCAACCAGACGGAGCGGTGATGATCATGATCCGGAGCCCCGGGATGCCCCATTCGGGTGAGGCCCACACCGTCCGGGCTGAGAAACGGATAAAAGAAGGGACGCGGGTATTGGGCTCCGTAGTGCCAGCGTGTGACCTCGCGGCCGTCGATTCGGAACGCCACTTGGTGATCGGCCTGTGGCACCACCTCACAGCGGGGTGGTTCGGCCGCCAGCAGCCCAATCCCCGTCACGGACGCGACGAGAAGCAAGCCGATCATTATGACCTTTGAGAGTCCCATTTGGGCCGCAGAGAGTAAGTCCTGCACCGGTGAGGTCCAGAGGAAAACGGGGGGTGTTCGTTTGGGGGAACCCAATGGGCCGCCCTTACAGGGCTCGTCATTAGGCGGGAAAGGTTCCCCGGGGCGGTGCCCCGGGCTGGAACAGAACGGACCTACGGCCCTAAGGAGGAGGAATGCCACCCGGCCCCACCCCAAAGCACCGAAGGTGCGGCCCGTCACAGCCCGAGGCAGCGCCCTGGGGTTGCATCGTTATGTTGAATCAAGCCCTGAAGGGGCGTACCACCCCGTCTCTCCCCAAAGCACCGAAGGTGCGGCCCGTCACAGCCCAGGGCAACGCCCTGGGGTTGCATCGTTATGTTGAACCAAGCCCTGTAAGGGCGCACCACCCCGCCCCATCCCAAAGCACCGAAGGTGCGGCCCGTAATAGCCCAGGGCAACGCCCTGGGGGGCGCATCGTAATGTTGAACCAAGCCCTGTAAGGGCGCACCACCCCGCCCCATCCCAAAGCACCGAAGGTGCGGCCCGCAATAGCCCAGGGCAACGCCCTGGGGGGCGCATCGTTATGTTGAACCAAGCCCTGTAAGGGCGCACCACCCCGCCCCATCCCAAAGCACCGAAGGTGCGGCCCGCAATAGCCCAGGGCAACGCCCTGGGGGGCGCATCGTTATGTTGAACCAAGCCCTGTAAGGGCGCACCACCCCGCCCCATCCCAAAGCACCGAAGGTGCGACCCGTAATAGCCCAGGGCAACGCCCTGGGGGGCGCATCGTTGTGTTGAACCAAGCCCTGAAGGGGCGCTCTGTTCCTACCCACGGCAACGCCCTGGGTTACGAACGCCCTAACGCCTCCGAACGAACACAAACCACCACCAAATCACCACCGCCGCACTCCAAAAAATCGCCCCGTAGACATAATGCGAAACCATGATCTTCGGAATCCAATCCCCAATCATCCGCGACGTCACCGCCACCACAATTAACCCCAACACCCACCGAATCCATCGGCGCTTGCCATCCAACGCCGGCAACCGATCCCCGTGCCCAAACACCACCCGCGCCCCCACCATCAAGGCCACCAACACGAACCCAATCCCCAGACTCAAATGCAGAAACGCCACTCGCCATGCCGGAAAGCAGCTCACCAACAAGAGTCCCGCCCCGACACACCCCAACCCAAAGCGGAGACTATTCCCCACACTGCTCCCCGGACGCGCCTGATGCCACGGCACCTGCCACGTCAAGTAACCCACTACCACCCAGAATCGCAGTTGATACGCCACCACAAACCGCCCTTGTAATTCGATCCAAAAGGTCAGGAGCACCAAACCTCCCGCCCCAGCCGCAATTCCAAACTGGCGCCACCATTCCCGCGAGGGGTGACGCATCACCGGAAACGATTGCCGCTCGGGAAGCCCCAGCATACGAGGCAGAATAAAGCCACCCGCTCCCATGAGCGGCAACAAGGTAAATCCCTGAAATTCCAACAACTGTCGCCAAATCAACCACTCCGCCGACGTCTCATTCCCGTGCTCATACAGACTCACCCCACCGCCCACCAGCGCCCCAAGCACTCCCAAGAGCACCAGCACAAACCCCGGCGGCGGCAAATCCTTCCCTCGCACCACTCGGGGCCCAAAGCACACGAGTATGAAGAGCCAACACAATACCATCGCTCCCTCCCCCCAAACCGTGGCACCGCAAACATGAAAACCACAAAGCGCCAAAAAAAGAGAGCCCAGTAAGCCAAGCTCCCATGCCTTCAACCCTGGCGCATCCAGCAAACGCGGCAAGGCTGTCCCCACGAATCCCAAGACAAACCCACCGAAGAAACCGAAGGCCATCAACCGCGTGTGATTCATCCCGGGATAGAACGGGATGAGCTCCGCGAAGTACAACGGCCACAGACCCACCCCAAGCACCCCGGCCAAGACAGCCAAAGGAAAAAAGACCCGAAACGGCTCCGAGGCCCAAACCTGGAGCCGTTCCTGAGCCCGTTGATGTGACATCACCCTACGCAAAACCACGACCAATCTGGCATTATTTCTGCAACCTCAAAAGGTTGAAAGCGGATACATCAATTGAGACGATCCTGTTAAGACCCAAAGAAAGAGGAAAACTCAAGATGACGAACTTAAAACAACCCAACGCCTCCCCAGGTCTACTTTACGCGCTGCCCCGATCCATCGTATTCCTCGGCCTCATCCTGGGCCTCTCCCTTTCGTTCCCGAAACTCTGGGGACAGGCCTCACTCACCCTTGAGAAACTCCCGGACAACCGCTCCCGTTTGACCTGGGATCTGGGCGCCACCCCTGAGGCCACCGTCTACACGCTCCAAAGGAGTCAGGATCTGGTCACTTGGGAAGATGTCCTGGATATTGACCTGCGCGACAGCGCCTCCGAAGCGCCTCCCCAAGAGTTCCTCGACGCTGACGAGTTTGCCATCAGCATCTATCGCCTCGTCCAAAATGGGGTGGTGATTGCCTACGTCACCACGGCCGCTGACTCCGCAGAGGTCTATGGGTTTGCCGATGAATTCAAAGACCGACTCGCGGCAATCGGCGAGATTTCAGTCGAAGCGTTTCTCGAACACTACGACCACCCGGAGCAATACGTCGAAAGCCTTTCGTATGACCCCTTGGACCCCGAATTCGAAACCGCCTTCCGTGAGGGTGCCGGGAGAACCCTCACCGATGGCTGGGGCTTTCCCATTACCCCCAACAAATCGGCTTTCACCCTCAATAGCTCGGAGAAGGAGAAGCTCCGCGAACACGGTTTTGTCGTCAGCGGCCGCTACGGCTCCCACAGCTACACCGACAGCTTCTACGAAATCTTTCGCGGCGACCTCCCAGTCTTTGTCTCGCTGGATTCCATCCTCCAAGCCTGGCACCAAACCTACCGAAGCATTTTGGAAGAAACGGAAGCCTACACGCTGAGCGCTTATTTGCGCACCATCCTGATTGGCATGCGGGGACAGCTGCCAGGGATCGAGGCTCGCGTTGCTGAAGACCTCGTACCCAGTCTACACGACGCCGATCTCTTTCTCACCGTCGCGCTGTCCCTCCTGGAAAACGAGCGCCATCAAGCCACGCTCGGAGCCGCAACCCAAGAAGCGAGTCAGATTCTCACCATGATCGACTCCCTGGAACCCCAATCCGTTTCGCTCTTCGGGCGTCAGAATCCGGAGATTGTCGACTTCTCCCAATTCAGGCCTCGCGGGCACTACACGAACTCACCGGGACTAGAACAGTACTTCCGCGCCATGATGTGGCTCGGGCGAGTGGACTTTCGCGTCGCCGGCCCACCCAAAATCGCTTCGCCACGTGAACTGGGAACGGCCTTGATTCTCCAAGAAGCGCTCAACGGATCAGGGCAACTCAACCGATGGACCGCCGTCGACCGCATCCTCCAGACCTTCGTCGGGTTGACCGATTCCATGACCGTCCCCCAACTCACGTCGCTCCTCAACGCCTGCGACCTGTCTGGTGTTGATTCAGTACAAGCCCTCACGCAACTCGCAACGCTCCAAGCCAAAATCGAAGCCAGCGACCTCGGTGCCCAAGGCATTTTGTCTCACGGCTTTTTCAAAGAGCCGGGACAACCCGTCGTTCTGCCGCGCTCGTTCACGCTCTTCGGCCAGCGCTTCGTAATGGATAGCTGGGCGATGTCTCATCTGGTGTTCGATCGCATCAAATGGAACGGCGCCGACGTGCGCCGCAGGCTTCCCAGTGGTCTCGACGTGGCCTTCACGGTGCTAGGGAACACGGCGGCCGCCCCCATCCTGGCAGATCGGATCGCCAACGCGGACGGCGTCCAGTTCCGCGACGGCTTTCCCATCCAGCATCATCTAGGCGCTCTGCACGATGTGTTCAACACCGTGGGCGAGGCTGACTGGAAGGACAACATGTACACCTCCTGGCTCCACGTCCTGCGGCAATGGTCGGTTCCGCTCGACGATTCCATCCCGGAAGTCTTCCGCACTCGCGAATGGGCCAAGAAAACCCTCAACTCCCAACTCGCCTCCTGGACCCATCTCCGACACAACACCGTGCTCTACGCCAAACAGAGTTCGACCGTTCCGGTTCTGTGCTCCTTTCCCCACACCTACCTAGAGCCCAACCTAGGCGCTTGGCAGGCCTTGACGGATATGGTCCGACTCACCCGAAACGCTCTCCAGACTCACGCGGGCGCCACCTTGTTTGCCGACGACCACCAAACCTTTCTCGCGAATTTCGAGTCCACCTGCGCTCGCCTCACGGAGATCACCCGAAAACAAAACCAAAATGAGACGCTTACCAATGGCGAAACGCTGTTCCTAAAAGACATGGTGGAAATCATGGTCGACTACGTCGGCCAACGCACTTACTCCGGCTGGTATCCGAAGCTCTACTACATCTCCGAAGACCCCTTGGCCGCACTGCAAAACCCGTTTGGATTTGACGAAGGACTCCCAGGTCAACATCCCAGCGACATCTGGGACCCGGTTGTCACAGACGTCCACACGGACTTCCCCTCGGATCCGGATGGCGACCCCGGCACCGTGCTGCATCAAGGCGTTGGCAACACCACGATGCTATTCGTCACGGTGAACTGCGACGAGAACCGGATGTACGTCGGCCCGGTGTCCACCTACTACGAGTTCACCTCTGGCCCAGGCAATTTCGATCGCATGACGGACGAACAGTGGCGCAAACAACTCCGCGCGAATGACGTCCCCGAAGCACCGGAATGGGCCCAGGGACACCGCATCCCGGGACGAGTCAGCATTCCCAGCTACGCCCTCCCCCGCAACTAGAGCTGCCGAAAGGCAGCTAGTAGGGCGAGCCCAAGCCTGGTGGTGATATGGTAATGGGCGATCTTCTTGCTCATAGTCGCCTCATCTAGAGTGTCCTCCAAAGGTCCGATAAATGCCTCCGGCCGGCCCATTCCTTGATAACCGAACGGTTGATATCCTGCTCTGAGATCGCAAGCATGGAACGGATGTCCTTGAGGTGCTTTTCCGAACCTCCGTCGAGATAGTATTCGAGTTTTCTCAAGATCACATACTCCGGCGGAGCCACGGAAACCCTCACGCCATCCACTTCATATTCTCGGCGGTTCGAAAAGGCCCATGCATGAAGCTCATCTTTGCCGACGATGTAACAGTCCGCCTTCAGCCCAGAACCGGAGTGAATAACATTAAAGTGTCCATGAATCTCTCTTGCTAGTTCAATCGTAAGGACCTCGATCGGCGGAAGGTAAAACTCACTCGGAGGAAAAAGGTGAGGAAGTCGGGTGAGAGTCTCGCTATTGAGATGGACGACCAGATCCACATCATGAGTCACCAGGGTTCGCCATACAACATGGCAGCGACACTGCCACTGATCAAATACCGTATTTGACTATCAGCCAAAGGCTTAACAAAAACTCCGATGAGATCAGCTTCGGGCATTGAAAAAACAATCGCGGACTTCTTGTTGAATACGAGCGTCTGACCAATCGGAATAGCGACTCTTCAAATAAGCAGCCTTGTGGCGCCTCATTGTCCAACAGAGCTGCCGGGCAGCGGTCCAGCGCTGCTCAGGAGTCATAGCCCTGAAAACTGTCAACTGTTCCTCACTCATGGCCTCTTCAGATGGCATCGGGATATCATCGAATCGATTCCCGGATCCGGCAAGCTGAAGATGCCCAACATTAGCTACTCTCAAGCAAAGCGGCCGATCTAAGGCGCGGAGATCGTAACGCCCTCGGCTTCCTGACGTCGAAAATGGTTAAGATTGTAGGTAAAAAGTCGATCACACCCGGATCGTTCCCCGCAAGCCAAGTGAAGTGCGTCATAGATCACCCCAGTCACCAGCCCTAAAGTGGCAACTCGATCCAAGGCCGCACGGTAGTCCGCACCGTTGAGGGATACGACGCGCAGCCGCTCGAGCAAAGTTCTGTCAATTAACAGCTTTGCCTCAAGGGGTGAAATACGACGTTTCAGGGGCAACGCCGTCAAAGTCGCATAGCATTCAGCCAGAGCGTGAGAAGGGCACACTCCTAAGTGAAGTTTTTGTGTCTATCTCAGAAAACAATCCAGCGACGCCTCGTGGTTCTTCATGACCGAAACCAAACTTGATACGAGCACGGAAGTGTCGAATAGGACCTTCATTCGAATTTCACACCAGCGCCGTGGGTTCGCTCGTGATTGATGAAATTCGCAATATCCAGATCCGAATCCGAACGTCCATCAAAGATCAAAACTCCCCGCTTCTCCTTCAATCGGCTCTCAGCCGAGTTCAATGCCAGGTTGATCTCATTCCCTTTCACGTCAATCCCTAGCTCGGAACCCGGAACGAGATTCAGCCGATCGCGTATCGATTTAGGGATGACCACTCGACCAGCCTTATCAATGGTAACCGTCATGGTAGAATCGTATTTTCACAACCAGCATGAGTTAATCCTGGGGATTCTTCGAAGAGTGATCAAACGGACCTTAGGACAAACACCCCAGCCGAGCTAAAGCCCACCCTGGGCTTCCATCGCCTCGATCTCTTCCCACGAAGGCGCTCGCCAGATGTGGATGGTTCCGAGCTGATCGACGCTGCTCATGGAGTTTCCGTCGGGAGAGAATTGGATGTCGAACTGGAACATGGCATCGACTCGGAGGGTGAGGAGTTGCAAAGGCCGATCCTCCCTGAGCTCCCAGAATTTGAAGGCGTCATCGCCAGAGACGCCGGTCACGAGTCGGGACCCGTCGGGGGTGAAGCTTACGACCTTGGCCCCGTTGAGGTGTCCGTTGAATTGGTGTAGGAGTTCTACGGATTGTGTTGAGTACACCTCGGTGAGATGGGGTTCGCGAGCCACGGCAACAAGCTCTTGGCGCGGGTTGAATGAAGCGTCTATAAAGTATCGCACCCCTGACCCTAGTGCGACTGGGAGCCCAGCCGGATCGGCTGTGTTCAAAAGTTGAACCGGCGTTGACTGATCTTCGCTTCTCGTTACCAACCATTCCCCATCAGCGGAGACGCCTCGCCCCCCCCCAGGCTCGGGGATGAGGATTCTGCCTTTGACGGATCCGTCTTCCAGATCAATCAATAAGGCGGTTCGATCATCATCGTCATTCGCGAGCACAACCAGGTCCTTCGTCGGATCCACCAGAATGGGGCGCCGCCCTTTGAAATCACCGAGAACACGCCGTTGCACCGAGTCATCAGGGAAATCTAGCCGGACAAGGTTGTCATTGGGATCGTTCGCCACAGCCACACTGGCGGTCGGCCCGAAGTGGATGTGAGAGTCCTCCAGGGGAGAATCCGTAATCCTCTGATGGAGCTGAAACGCCCGCCCGCTATGGCGATAAAGATGCCTGTCATTGTGGATGGCCACGATGGACTGACCGTCGGCAGAGTAGGCCCAACGCCAGACCGTTCTACGACCCCGGACTCCCAATCGCTGGATGGTTTGATGTTGAGAGCTGCGACCGGCAAACGATAGCCGCCAAGCCAATATCTCGCCATCATAACTACCGCTGAAGAAGGTCTTGCCGTCGGGATGCGTGATTCCCGCTCGCACCTCTTCGTTATGCCCTCGAAGCATGCCAAGTGGCTCGCCGGTTTCCAGATCCCAAAGACGTATGGTATGGTCGGCGCTCGTGCTGATGAGAGTGCGCCCATCATCCGTGAAATTCATACTCGTAACATGAGCTCGGTGCCCCCTTAACGTGACCAAAAGCTCGCCCGTGTTCGCGTTCCAGACTTTCATTTGACCACTTCGTTGGTTGGGGGTCGAGATGACTAAACTCCCGTCCGGAGTGAACGCGACCATTCCGAGTATTCCATCTTCGGTCGGCGCCTCCCAAACCACCTCGCCCGTCGCAATCGCTCTCAGTTGCAACGTCGTACGTTCATCTTCCTTGCATCGTGTGTAGCGGGCTCCATCCGGCGACAGAGCAAACGTTTCGGATAGTTCTGGAACCTCCCTCGGTGAAGTGTGCCCGATATCTAGTTCCGCCTCTCGTTCTCCTGTTTCAGTGTTCCAGGAGAAAAGTTTGAATCGAGCCCGATTCGTATTCTGCTCCAAGTGATGAACCGTCGTTAGGGTCCCGCCGTCCCCCGAGAATCGAGCCAGAAGCGGCATATTCGGCATCGCAAGGATCCGGGATTGTCCGGTCTGATAGTTCAACAGCCGCACCGTCGGAATGGCCTCATCGGTCTCGGAAGCGGTAGCGACGAGCGGGTGCGCCGATGCGAGTCCGAGGACCATGTTCCCCTCTGGCAGCCACTCGGGGCGGCCATTCTTCCGAGTTTGCAGATCAAAGATGACGGGATTGAAGCCAGCCAATTCAAAGTCGGTATAGAACGCAAACGGATAGGTAAAGAGCCAGTGCCCATCGGTGGTCACAGCTAGGCGAAAAAACCTCGCGTCCACGGTTGACAGTTTGTACAGGCTCTCACTTTGACAAAGTCCACGAAGGTAGCGCCATTCCCATCCCCGAATGTCTTTCTGTCCGGGCTCAGGCCGATGGCGATTCAGATAGGCGAGGGCTTCACCAAGGTTGCCGAGTTCTTGAGCCCGTTGCGCCTGATTCATATCGGCGGCGTAAGCCATGTGCCGGAATTCTTCCGCTTGTTTTTCGGCGTGAGCTTCGGCCGCCTTAGCCCGCTCCGCCTCTTGCGTTGCCCGACTCGCATTGGATTCCGCTGCTTCCCGCTGCTCCGCTTCGCGTTCCCGTGCGGTCTTCGCCTCGGCCGTTCGTTGCACACTGACGGACAGCCCAATGATCAATGAAGCCGCGACTGCGGCAACCGCTGAGTAGACGACTTTGTTGCGCCGCCACGCCTTTTGAAACCGATAGAGAGCGCTCGGAGGGCAAGCCAGGACGGGTTCATGTTTGAGGTGCCGGTTCAGATCTAGCGCGAGACCATTCGCCGTTTCGTAGCGACGGGATCGGTCCTTCTCCAAACACTTCATCACGATCCAGTCCAAGTCCCCGCGTAGGGCAGCGATCGTGTCCTTCTCTTGGCCAGCGGAATGGGAGGCTCGAATGCTGCCCGTATGCAGGGATTGACTCAGCTTGGTGCTGGGCCGAACCGGTTCTTGTTCACGGATGATCTTCCGCATTGCGTCGACGCCGGACTGGGCGAGTTCCTTGGCGTCGAAGGGCGTGGCTCCGGTCAGCAATTCGTAGAGCAGCACGCCGAGACTGTAGACATCCGATCGCGTATCGATATCCAAACCACTCATCTCCGCCTGCTCGGGGCTCATGTAAGCTGGCGTCCCGATGAACTGTTGGAATTGGGTGTAGATTGTCTTATCGGTCAAATCCTGTTGCGTGGCTTTGGCGATGCCGAAGTCGATCACCTTCGGAACCGGCACGCCATCGTGGAGCGTGACGAGAATATTCGACGGCTTGATGTCACGGTGAATGATCCCCTTCTGATGCGCGTGCTGAAGTGCGTGACACACCTTGATAAAGAGATCGATTCGCTCGCGAGTGCCCACCGATTCTTGATCGCAATACTGAGTAATCGGAATCCCCCGCACCAATTCCATCACGAAGAACGGCCGACCGTTCTCCATCGACCCCGCATCGAGCACTTTGGCGATGTTGGGATGATCCATGAGGGCCAAAGCCTGACGCTCGGCTTCGAAGCGACCGACCACCTGCTTGGTATCCATCCCCAACTTGATGATCTTCAACGCCACGCGGCGGCGCACGGGTTCCCGCTGTTCGGCTGCCCAGACCGTGCCGAATCCGCCCTCTCCCAATCGTTCCAAGAGTTTATAGCGACCGATCACCGTCCCGGCTTGTTCCTCAGGCGCGGGAGCCTGCACCACAGTCTCAATGCTGTCGGCGGCGGGGGCTTCCAAAAAGGAATCGCCGGGCAAATTTTGGAGGAGCGCTTCGATCTTCTGAAGCAATGCCGCGTTGCCACCACACGCTTGGTGGAGATACTCGGCGCGCTCGACGGGGGCGTCGATCTTGAGGGCGGCAAGAAAGATCTCGCGTTCTGAGGCGTCTGATGAAGGCTCACTCATAGTTGGCAAAACGTTCCACCCTCAAGAGACGGTAAACCGAGGAGAAACCCGCCACGTTTTCGAGAAAAAATGATGCACGCACCCTAGGACTCCCCATCGAACAGCAAAAGAAAAAGATCCCACCGAGGAAAGCGGGAGCAAGCTCCCGGACTCCATGCCCCACGTGGAACCGAGAGCGTCTTGGAGTGCGGCAGCTTGCTGCCGCCTTGACCACCGCGGCCTTCTGCCAATATGGGTGCTTCCCAATAACGAACCGTCCATACAACACCACGAATTCTCTATCCAAAACAACGACAGTCAGACGATTCAAAAACCGCTTACGGCGCTTGCGCTATCCGTCCCGCAGTGGCACTGTCACCACATGACGATTAGCCTGCCTCAAGAAATCGAGCAGAGACTAGACGAGACCGCGGTCGCTCTCCATCTGGCTATCGGTATGTACGTTTCTGATGAAGCAACCTTGGGGCAAGCAGCGACGATCGCAGGACTATCGCAGAGCCATTTTCTTCATAAACTCGGTGAACGACGCATCCCAATCCACTATGGTGAAGCCGATCTTGCCGATGATCTGTTGCAGCTTGAAGAGAATCCCGTCGGATGATCGTCGTTTCCGATACGTCACCACTGACAGCGTTACTTCAGATCGATCAAGGTGACTTGTTAAAAAAGCTCTTCCACCGAGTCTGTATCCCGGTAGCTGTCCAGGAGGAGTTACTCAAATTCCACGCCGAACTTCCCGAATGGCTGGAAGTGATCCCCGTTGAAGATCACACTCTAGTTTCGGCCTTTGCCAAAAAGTTGGACCGAGGAGAGTCCGAGGCAATCGCCCTGGCACTACAGACGAATCCGGACCGATTGCTGATTGATGAGCGAAAAGGTCGATCGATTGCCTCGTCACAAGGGATCCCAATCATTGGTCTGGTGGGGATAGTAATACTTGCGCGAAGGAAAGGAGTCATCGTTTCAGCAACTCGCATACTCGGGGATCTTGAGACCGTTGCTGGCTTCTATCTTCACCCTGAAGTCAAGAGACAAGCGCTCGATGCCGCAGGAGAACTGAACTGAGTCTGGCTTTGCTTGAGCTATGAAAATGCTTACCCGAGAACGGACTCCATCTCAGAAATCAGCCGTAGGAGCCTCCGCTTCCATCGCCTCAACCTCTTCCCAAGTCGGCGCTCGCCAGAGATGAAGCATCCCTCCGCTGTCCACACAACCAAAGGTCCCTCCATCCGGCGAGAAAATCGGCGTGCTCCAAAACATCCCGTCCGCAGCCAAGCGAATCACCTGTAACGCACGCCCCTCGTGGACATCCCACATTTTGAAAGCATCATACCCCGAGACCCCGGACAAGAGCCGGGTCTCATCCGGGCTCACCGCAAAGGTCTTGGCCCCATTCATGTGACCGTGGAACTCTTGCACGATTTTCCCGGTTTCAACCGAGTAAAGCTGCACGGAATGATACGGTCCGCCCCCAGCCAAAAGTTCCCTGCCCTTCCAAAAAGCCCCGCCATGAAGTCTTCCTCTGCCCGGACCATCCAACTTTTTGATATCGATCCCAGTCTCTGAGAGATGAGCGACAAACCCTCCCCACCCTCGCCTTGGACCTCCATAGGCCCAAAGCCCATCATCGGAGACTCGGCGAACCGAAAGCGCTGGATCCAATTCCCACCTCTGAACGACCACGCCCTCCGAGGGATCCACCCACAGGAGTTCGACCTTGTCCTCAAGCCTGCGTTGCAAAACTAGGGAATCATTCCCAGACAGCCATTGCACCAGCCTCGCCTTCTCGAACTGGGCCACAACCCGGTGCTGTACCGACTCCTTCTGAAAGTCCCAAACGATCAACTCCCCGACCTCGTTTAGGCCCGCGGCCTTCCGTCCTGTGGGGGAGACCACGATATTCTTACGAGCATCGCTGGCATCAGCCAACGTTTCTTCACGCTCATAACGGTTTCCGGAATAACGTCGGATGAAACCATCTTCGTGCAGCAGAATCACCGAACGTCCATCTTCAGAGAACGCCCAAGGATGATTGAGTTTCTCCGTTTCGATCGTTTTCGCCAGCTTGATCCGAACATAGCCTTGATCGCGATTCCGTTCGAAGGGTTTCCAGACGAGAATCTCTCCGTCAAAGGATCCACTCAAAAAGGTCTCGCCATCAGGATGCACCCAACCGGACCGAACCTCTTCTCGATGTCCGCGCAACATGTCGATCTGCCCCCCAGATTCGAGGTCCCAAAGACGAATCGTATGATCTGCCGCCGTACTAATCAGAACGCTTCCTTCTCGAAGAAAGTTGATACTAGTGACGTGCGCTCGATGGCCCTTCAAGCTGACAATCGGCTGGCCCGTCCGGGCATCCCATACTCTCATCAGTCCACTATGTTCCGAAGGCGTCGTCACCAAGGCAGCTCCGTCCGGTGTGAACTGAGCGAATCCTAGAGGCCCTTCATCAACCGCCTTCTCCCAGAGCATCTCTCCTGTTTCTAGGCTGATCACTTGGATCGAAGTCACGTCGCTGGGGCTCCTTTGGGCAAACAAGCTCCCGTCAGCAGACAGTACATTCAAACCTTCGGCGTGGAGAGCCAGCCCGTCCTCAATCACGTTTCGTTGCGTGAAATCATCTACATTCCAGACGATACCCCGAGGATTCCGGATCACGCCGTCTTCACTTTTGGCATCACTATCGAGCGTCACCAGAGTCCTTCCGTCCGGAGTCAGCTGTGCCCAACGAATCCTGAGCTTCCCAGGCAGGGGAACTTCATCGACTCCCGCTCCATAGTGGATCACCTGGAAGAGAGACTGATCATCCTGCCGTTTCACAGTGAGTGCAACGGGCGCGGCGGCTGCCAGACTGACGACCCGATCCTTTTTGGGAAGCCACTCAGGACGTCCTTCGCGCCGCGAACGCAGATCAAAACTTTGGACCGCGACGGACAAACCGGGCCGGTGGTGATGCGGCGTAACAAAGACCCAGCGACCGTCATGTGAAGTTTGAACTGAGAAAAACCAACGATCGATAGCCGCGAGTCGATACTGATACTCCGGCTCACACCGCTGTCTGAGGTAGCGCCACTCCCATCCTCGAATATCAGACTGCCCCGCCTCAGGACGGTGTTGGTTCAGCGTATCCAATGCCATCTTGAGATTCCCCACCTCCAAATGCTGCTGTGCCCGGTTCATATCCGCGGCATAGGCAGAACGCCGAAACGCCTCGGCTTGGCGTATGGCAAGATCTTCCGCGTCGCGGGCTCGATCGGCTTCGGCGTTGGCCCGCTCGGCCTCCTGATTGGCTAGATCCGCATTGGTCTCAGCTCGCTCCCGCTGCTCGGACTCACTGGCTCGCGCGGCCTTGGCTTCGGCGGTCCGCTGCAGACTGACAGACAGTCCGATCACCAAAGAAGCCGCAACCGCCGCGCCCGCACTCACCGCAATCCGGTTGCGACGCCAGGCTTTGTGCAGCCGATAAAAAGCGCTCGGAGGACACGCCAAAACCGGCTCGTGATTCAAATGCCGATTCAGATCCAGCGCCAGCCCGTTGGCGGTTTCGTAGCGCCGAGAGCGATCCTTCTCCAAACACTTCATCACGATCCAATCCAAATCACCCCGAAGGGCAGCGATCGTGTCCTTTTCCTGCCCACCCGAATGAGAGGCGCGGATGCTACCCGTATGAAGGGATTGACTCAGCTTGGTGCTGGGGCGAACCGGTTCTTGCTCACGGATGATCTTACGCATCGCGTCCACGCCGGACTGAGCGAGTTCTTTGGCGTCGAAGGGTGTGGCTCCGGTCAGCAATTCGTAGAGCAACACGCCGAGACTGTAGACATCCGATCGCGTATCGATATCCAAACCGCTCATCTCCGCCTGTTCGGGGCTCATGTAAGCCGGCGTACCGATAAACTGTTGGAATTGAGTGTAGATTGTCTTATCGGTCAAATCCTGTTGCGTGGCTTTGGCAATGCCGAAGTCGATCACCTTCGGAACCGGCACGCCATCGTGGAGCGTGACGAGAATATTCGACGGCTTGATGTCACGGTGAATGATCCCCTTCTGATGCGCGTGCTGAAGTGCGTGACACACCTTGATAAAGAGATCGATTCGCTCGCGAGTGCCCACCGATTCTTGATCGCAATACTGAGTAATCGGAATCCCCCGCACCAATTCCATCACGAAGAACGGCCGACCGTTCTCCATCGAACCCGCATCGAGCACTTTGGCGATGTTGGGATGATCCATGAGGGCCAACGCTTGTCGTTCAGCTTCGAAGCGACCGACCACCTGCTTGGTATCCATCCCCAACTTGATGATCTTCAACGCCACGCGGCGGCGCACGGGCTCCCGCTGTTCGGCTGCCCAGACCGTGCCGAATCCGCCCTCTCCCAATCGTTCCAAGAGTTTATAGCGACCGATCACCGTCCCGGCTTGTTCCTCAGGCGCGGGAGCCTGCACCACAGTCTCAATGCTGTCGGCGGCGGGGGCTTCCAAAAAGGAATCGCTGGGCAAATTTTGGAGGAGCGCTTCGATCTTCTGAAGCAATGCCGCGTTGCCACCACACGCTTGGTGGAGATACTCGGCGCGCTCGACGGGGGCGTCGATCTTGAGGGCGGCAAGAAAAATCTCGCGTTCTGAGGGGTCTGATGAAGGCTCACTCATAGTTGGCAAAACGTTCCACCCTCAAGAGACGGTAAACTGAGGAGAAACCCGCCACGTTCTCGAAAAAAAATGATGCACGCACCCTAGGACTCCCCATCGAACAGCAAAAGAAAAAGATCCCACCGAGGAAAGCGGGAGCAAGCTCCCGCACTCCATGCCCCCCCGCGGAGCCGAGCGCGACTTGGAGTGCGGCAGCTTGCTGCCGCCTTGACCACCGCGGCGTCCTGCCGATACGCGTGTCCCAAAACCAACCCGAGCCAGCTCAAGTCGATTGGTCGCGAACGGTCCTGTTCATCTGGTATTTCAAGCTCGCCCGGGTGAAGGTCCAGAGCCGTTCCGCGGCCCGGAGGCTCAGCCCCATGGCATCGGCCGCCTCCGACATCGTGAACCCCGCAAAATATCGCAGCTTGGCCAACTCCGCGGCTTCCGGGTCGGTCTTTGCCAGGGCTTCCAGGGCCTCATTGACCTCCAACAGCTCGGCAGCGGGATGCGGCGCTTCGATACGGGATTCTACCAAATCCGTCGCGTGGGCTCCGGCCCCACGTTTGGCCGCGAGTTTCTTCCGGGCTTGATCAATGAGAATCCGGCGCATGGCTTCGGAAGCGTAGGCCAAGAAATGGCGCCGCGATTTCCAGTGTCGCTCCGGATCCGAGGAGAGCTTGAGATACGCCTCATGAACCAACGCCGTCGCCTGTAGGGTTTGCCCCGGCTTCTGGTCCAACAGATGCCGCCGCGCCAACCGACGCAACTCATCGTAAACCACAGGTAACAGGGCATGAACGTCGCCCTGATGTTCGGTGCTGTTGCTTTCCGAAGGAGCCATCACGCGACTAAAAGGACGGGATACTGGACGATCTGCTGGTCCACAGTCGCCAGATGAAAGTTTTCAACAAGGGCTCAACTAAAAATTGATCGGTCACATGCCTCTAGAAGGTGGTAAGGCAGACTATGGAAGTCCTTTCAGGCCCACACAGACTCTGAGCCCCCCAAAAAAATACTCACCGCAAACTGTCTGAATAGAAGTCACGCTCAAACTCGGGAAGCGATTCGTTGAAATCCTCGGCGATCTGGATCTTGCCTTTGAATAGACCGAAACGAACTTGGTTCTTGGGTTGCTTGATCGGCCGGATCTCAGCGATGGGGCGATCACGATCGCAAAGGATAATTCTCTCGCCAGCCTCAACCCGTTTTATGAAACGCGAGAGATGCCTCTTTGCCTCTTGGATACTCACAATCACCACACTCAAACCATGACCCTGTCCCGTTTTTTGGTCAAGAAGCCATCACAAACAAGAGCTGCCGAATAGCCTACAGAGTAGCTCCTAGTATTCGAATCCTGTAAATCCTGTTCATCCTGTCCAAAAGTCCAGACTCCTAAAGTTCGATCGGATTCCCGGTCGCTTCCTGTCGCCATCCTGGCGTGCTCCCTTTCGCCTCGGCATCCGGTTGGTAGCGCGTGCTCCAACCACTCCAGCCGTCGGAATAATTTCTCACCTTCTCAAAACCCAAGAGCTTGGCATAAAAGAACGCCAAACTCGAACGCCAGCCGCCACCACAATACAGGATGAGTTCGGAATCCTGTCGGGCCTCATTGGGAAGAGTAATCCCAGCCTCAAGCCAAAGTGCCCGAATTTCTTGAGGGGGACGCAACCGTCCGTTCCGCTCGCTATACGGCAACGATTTGCCATCCGCGTCCTCCAAGTGAATTGCTCCGGGAATCCGCCCTTTCGCGTCGAGATAGGCATAGCCACTCTTCTTCCCCAAGAACTCGCCGTTGCTCCGCACATCGCCGAACCACACGTTTTCACCGGCAAGACTCTGAGAAACATATTCCGTAGTCGCGATCCAATCCGTTCGCGCCGCTGCCTGAAACGTCACCGGCTCCGGAATCTGAATCGTCGTTTCAACCGGATAACCCGCCGCCTTCCAAGCCCGGAATCCCCCGTCGAGCAAACGAACATCCGCAACCCCCGCATACTGCAAAACCCACCAGACGCGCGCCGCGGCGATCAACTGCTCGCTGTAAACGATCACGGTGGTGTCCGCCCCAATCCCCTTCGAACCAATCACGTCGTGAAGCGCATCCACACCTCGCAGTCGCCAGCGGGGAGAGCCGTTCTCGAACTCATCGGTATTCAGGTGAATCGCTCCCGGAACATGACCCGCGCGATAGTCCCGCGCCTGTTCCAGAGTCGCCCAACTCGCCTCCAGAACTACGACGTGTTCGTTGTCATAGCTTGGCGGACGTTCCGAGGGATTGCCGGACGCGTGAAAATCCAACAAATCCTTGAGCCAATGAACCGAGACCAACTGCTGCGCGTTGGGCGCGTCTTGAGCGGGAAAGAGGGTGCGATCGGACTCAATCGGCCGAACGTGCGAACAGCCCACGACAAAAAGGCATAGCCCTACCGCTCCAGCGAAACCCAAGGCTCCCATCATCCAGCGGCGTCCCTGGAAAGGCTTTGCGGCGTTCACGAAGTCAACTATGCGGCGCCAGAAACCCGGGTCGAGGAAATAGGCCTACGGTTGCATTTAAGAAGGAGTGCATCGAATACACGAGAGCCATGCTGGCATCCGCTCCGGAAGGTGGGGCGAGCGTACCCGCGAGCCGTCGTTGCCAACGTGATCGGATGACGAAAACCGTCCCATGCGCACCGACCGCAATCGACAATCCTATGGATGAAGGGGGTCCTACGGTGGTGCGCCGTGATCCTTTCCGGACTAGCGACTACCATCGTGCCGACGGCTCGCGGGTACGCTCGCCCCACCTTCCGGAACGGAACCGGCAACCGCCTGCCTCCATGTAGCATTTGGCAGCGGCGTAGTGCGTGCCCCCATTTTCCTTCACATGCCAAGACCCGGCTTCGTGAATCATCGCTCAACGATGAGGGGCAACACGTCTCACTTCCCGTCATCTTGCCCGCTGGCGAATTCCTCAAACCAATGGGTAATGAGGTTCAGCGTAATCGGCGGCGCGGATGGGAGCCATTCCTTCATCACGGATTCCGCATCGCGGGCCAGCACCAAGCCCCGATGCCCTTCACCGGAAACCGCATAGTTACTCATCGAGTAGTCGGTGTTCCCCACGGTGAAGAACTGTTGATCCATCAGGCGACGCACCTCCGTGCCCGGAGTCCCGTCTTCGGACCAATCGACATACAGGCAAGCCGGCCCCGAAAGCCAATAGAGTTTGCGACCGTCCGGCGCCCAGACCGGACTCCGACCGCCCCCGGGTGAAACCGGCCGGATCGGTCCCGGAGGGGACAGTCTCTTGACATAAATCTGACGCGTTCGCGCCCGATCCGAGGAATACGCCAACCACTGTCCGTCGGGCGAAATCGATGCCCCCAACTTCAGGTCCGGGGATACCACCAAGGGTTCGGGACGCGCCTCTTCCCGCCGAAGATCCAGGCTCCAAATATCACCTTGCCGCCTCAGGTCACCGAGGTCCCAAATGTTCTGCAAAACGCGTTCGGCATTCGGATCCCCGCTCGGCTCAAAGGCCGTCAAGACCAGCCTTTTGTCGGATGCGGAGTCGGGCAAGAGCACCACCGAGTCGGAAGCGTAGATCAACTCCGGCTCCACCGATTCCACAGCATCCGTTCGCACCCGCCAAATGCCGAACGCCCCGTCCGGCGTCTCACGATCCGAAAAGAAGTAAAGCAGGCTTCCATCCGGAGACCACACGGGATGGTGGTCATTCGCGGGATGTTGCACGAGCGGCTGGAGTGTATGGTTTCCTTCCTGTTGGGTATTTAGAATCCAGATATCGGATTCAATCATAACGGCAACCCGCTTCTCATCCGGCGCTAGTTCAAACCCGTCCCAATCACCACTCCGATCCGAGAACGGAATGATATTGCCATTTTCCTCCACCCAAAAAAGACCCCGCTTGGACTCAACGGAATCGTGCCCGGCCTGATAGACCACCGTGCCGTCCCGGGTGAATTCAAAGACCGTTCGCCGCCCGCTTCTTACCCCCGAGAGAACGGGTTTCCTCGGCCCGGTCACCTGAAGTGTCTTCAGATCAAAGGGAACCACATGCACCTCCCCCCGGACAGAACAGAAAAGAAAACCGTTCCAATACCGCACCTCGTTACACGGCCCCACATCCAAGATTTCCGTTTTCCCCGTCTCGGTATGAACCACCGCGGTGTGCGTCACTTCCCCCGTGCTCCGCGACACCACGCTGAACCCGACGAGTCGGCCCGCATCAAGAAACCTCGGATGACTGTGCGATTCATCGTCACCGGGTTCCGTCAAGGCGCGCGGCGGTTTCAGTCCGTTCTCATCCACGATCATCAAAGGCCGACCACCGGGCTGGGCATAAACGATGTGCCCGTCCTCACTCCAATCCGCCGCATTAAAGCTAAAAACGCGTAGGCTGTCCGACACGATCTTGCGGCGATCCCCACCGTCCAGACGCTGGGTAATCATGGATTGATCGGAGACAAACCCAATCCGGTTGCCATCCGGAGAAAAAAAGGGCGCCACAATGCCGGAAGTATCAGGCACCAGAACATCGATCCCAGTGCCGAGATCGCGAATATGCAGTTGGCGATCGGTCACGACTTTGTCGTCCACGCGGATATAGGCCAGCCGCGACCCATCCGGCGAGAGCGCAAACGGGTTGGCGAATTTTTGGAACAAGCGCGCGCCGTCCGCCAGTATAAGCTCAGACCGAACCGAGCGAGGTTTACTAGAGCCGGGCCCCGCCCCCGTCTCTGGCGGTTTCAGAAACCAGGTGACTCCCGCCGTAGCGATCGCCACCACGGTCGCCAGTAAGAACGCCGGAAAACCCAATGCCGTGCCCCTAGCACGGTTTCCGTCCGCCGTGGGTACTTCGAGGAGCCCGTTCGGATCGGACGCGGCCTCTTCCAGTTCAATACGAGCGTCGGCAACATCCTGCCATCGTCGACGCCGATCCTTCACCAAACATCGCCGTACCAACCGCCGCAGGGCAACCGGAGCCGACCGATCCAGAACAGCCCAATCCGGTTCGCCTTTCAGGATTCCCGCCAGGGTTTCAGTCACGTCTTCCCCCTGAAAGGCTTTCACCCCAGTCAGAGACTCGTACAGGACACAGCCAAAAGACCAGATATCCGAACGGGTATCGATGGGTTTCCCTCGGGCCTGCTCGGGAGACATGTACGCGGCCGTACCGAGAATCGTTCCGGGTTGGGTAAAGGCATCGGTGATCGTCGGCGATTCGTCGGGAGACACTTCTTGGTGGGGCGAGCGTACTCGCGAGCCGTTCCCACCCAACGCTTCCGACGCAGTGCCGGGCGCTGGGGGACGCTCATCTTGCCCAACGGCTCGCGGGTACGCTCGCCCCACCTCGTCATCGGCCAAGGCCTTTGCGAGCCCAAAATCCAGCACCTTTACGTGCCCATTCGAAGTGACCTTAATGTTGGCCGGTTTCAAATCCCGGTGGATGATGCCTTTCTCATGAGCGGCCACCAAACCTTCGGCGATCTGTCTCGCAATATCGATGGCTTCATCAATCGGCAACGCCCCGCCAGCCAATCGGGAGGAGAGATCCTCGCCCTCAACCAATTCCATCACCAGAAACGAAGTCCCTTCGTGCTGATCAAACCCATACACCGTCGCCACGTTAGGGTGGTTCAACTGTGCCAAGACCTTCGCCTCACGCTCGAACCGAGCCAGACGTTCCTTATCCTGTGACAAGACCGCAGGCAATAACTTGATGGCCACCTCACGATCAAGCTTGGTGTCCGTAGCCCGATACACTTCCCCCATCCCGCCTTGCCCCAGCTTGGCGGTGATTTGGTAGTGTAGCAGTGATTGTCCGAGCACGACGCTGGTTATAAAAAATCCACCAAACCTAGGTCGAGTAGATTGGGTGGGAAAACACCCTCTTACTTTACCAAGTCATCACATCTAGTCTATTCTTCAACCATGAAGACGATCGTCATTTCGGAGTTTAAGGCCAAGTGCATGGCCTTGTTTAAGGAAATCAACCGCAGTGGAGAACCACTAACCGTCACGCTCCACGGCAAACCCATCGCCACCATTGGTCCTGCAGCAACGGGCACTCGGACCTTGGGCACGCAGAAAGATGAAACCAAAACCAAGGGGGACATTGTGCAGTTCGATTTCAGTGACGACTGGGAGGGCTACCCGTGAATCTACTTCGCCACAGCCTCGATCCGACGGCGAAGAAACTCGTTCACGTCGTTGATCAGATAGAGATTTTGAAAACTCGGATCATTCTCCGCTGCTAGATTCCGCCGTCTTACCAGAACGCGATCCCCGTCCGGGTGCACATCATACTCGGAATCGGTGTAGTGATTATCGGCAATCCCCCCTTTCCAGACCGTCGGCGCACCAAGATGCCACCCCTGATCATCGACCTGATAAGGACAAACCATGACCTGCCATCGGCCTCGATTCGCAGGATCGTTACCCCTCTCCAGAAACAGCAGCTCATTGGACTCTTGCGACCATACCGGTGACGATGCGTGCACGGCTTGAACCGACGCGGAAACCAGATTGGAACCGCTGGGGAAGTCAACGACCGACACCTGCACGGTTTCTCCCACCAAATGATGGAACGCCAGCTTTTGCCCATAGGGGGAAAATGCCGCATCACTGAACTCGGTTTCCGACAGGGCATCGAGCTTGAATGGCACCGCCCGCACCGGTTCGCCGTCTTCGAATACCAGTCGCAACAGGCGCGCCTGCCAGTCATCAACTCCAGCCAGGCTCAAGTACTCTCCCGAAGGATGCCAGGACACGACTCGCAAACGCTTCGACTCGGAAAAGATTTCGCGACCCCGTTGACCACCCCCCATCGAAGCTCTTGAGTGCCAGATGAGTTTCGTCGTTTCATTCTCCGAAATCGCATACACCAGAGCATCCCCCGTCGGGCTCCAAACGGGCGATTTCACTCCACCGTCGCTCTTCACCACTTCCAGTTGACGCCCACTTTCGATCTGGAGAACGAACAGTGTGTTGCGATAATCTTTCTTCACAGTGAAGGCCAGTTCCGATGCCTTGGGAGAGAGACGAAACTCTTGAACGCCCACCCCTTCGAGAAGCGCACGTGCCTCTCCGTTCCGATCGATCCAGAGAAGGTCCCAAAGCTCCTCCAACTGGTCCCCTTGCAGGTAGACCATGGAACCGTCCGGCAAAAAACTAACATGCTGAACACCGTTTTGACTTCGCGCAATCTCTGACAGCAACGGAATGGGAGCCCCCGAAGTCGTGAGTAACTCCGCGTCGAACTGTTTTGCGAACAAAGTTCCACCGTCTGCGTAGGCCAGGTAGTCCGCACTGAAAAAGCGCGGCGCGGAGCCTTTCTCAACCAGTACCTCGGTATCGCCACGCGGCCAGGGCTGAGCCAGAATCCGAGATCGATCTTGCCCGTCGGCTCGAACCGACTCGGTATAGACCAACGTCTTCCCGTCAGGAGTCATGGTGGGATGTCTCAAAAGCGCCTGCGGATTCTCTGCAGTCGCGATGATTTCCGGCTCGCCCCCTTGAGCCGAAACCCGATAGATCGGGGCCCCGTCCGTTCCCATTTCTCGTGCCGCGAACACAATCCAATTCGGATCCGACCACTCGACACCCATGGTCCGGGTGGACCGGCAAACCACCTCAGCCGGTCCGCCGGCCACCAAAGCCTTCATGAGCTGATCCGATCCCCCCTTGCGGAACGCGATCCATTGACCGTCCGGGGAGAAACTGAAATCAACGACCCCATAGGCTTCCTCGAATAACCGGGGCTGCAGCTCATCAAACCGTTGAATGTAAAGCTCCGCAAAAGCCGGAAAGTGTTGCCCTACCATGTAGGCCACCGAAGTCCCGTCGGGAGAGAGTCGTAGTCCCACTCCGGCGGCTCCCGAAATGTGCCCCGGCACGCCGAGGTTCAGTGAAAGATGCCGAAGCGGAACGGCTTCCGGTTCGCGGGGCGCCGAGTCCGGTTTGAACCACCAAGCCAGAACGGCCCCCAGAACTACCGTCATCAAAATTGCGAAAATCCAGGGAAGTCGATTGAATCCCACTGTGCCCGAGTCGGGAAGCGTCGATTGGGAGGCCAACGCCGAATGAGTGAGTGCGCTCGTGGCTGGATCCAAGTCAATCCGGGCGTCGCCAATATCTCGCAGGCGGCCCTTGGAATTTTTCACCAAACATTTGCGCAGCAAAACTTGAATGGCTGGCGGCGTCGCGCTCGGCAGAGCGGTCCAATCCGGATCCTCGCGCAGAATGCTGGCCATCGTTTCGGACACATCATCCCCGGCAAAGGCCCGCCGACCGGTGAGTATTTCAAACACCACACAACCGAAAGACCAAATGTCCGTTCGATGATCCAGGCGCTTTCCTTTTGCCTGTTCCGGCGACATGTAGGCCGCCGTACCCAGAATCGTTCCGGGTTGGGTAAAGGCATCGGTGATCGTGGGCGAATCCTCCGGAGACACTTCTTGGTGGTGCGAGCCTACGACCGCGTCATCGGCCAACGCCTTCGCTAGACCGAAATCCAAGATCTTGACCTGTCCTTCGGCGGTCAGCTTGATGTTCGCTGGTTTGAGATCGCGGTGGATGATTCCCTTTTCATGGGCGGCTTCAAGCCCTTCCGCAATCTGCCTAGCAATACTCACCCCTTCGTCAACCGGAAGCGGGCCCCGATTCAGACCAACCGCAAGATCCTCTCCCTCCACGCATTCCATCGCGAGGAACCAGGTCCCGTCATCTTGGTCGAAATCGAAGACCGAAGCGATGTTCGGATGGCTGAGTTGAGCCAGCACCTTGGCTTCCCGCTCAAAGCGTGCGAGGCGCTCTTTATCTTGAGCGAATGCCGACGGCAGGACTTTAACGGCCACCTCTCGATCGAGCTTAGTGTCTCTCGCCCGATATACTTCCCCCATTCCGCCGTGCCCCAGCTTGGCGGTAATTTGGTAGTGAAGTAGCGATTGCCCGATCACGCTGGCGATTATGCAAGATGCCGATCCCAGGTCGAGCAGTTAGACCAAAGGACGAAGCCCATCACAGATGCCTCCGGTAATGACAGACCCCACACCCGCTGGGATTCGCGCTATTGACCACGCATGACCAAAAGCCTACAGTCCCAATAGAACCACCCAAACTATTTGGTCAGATTCGGTCATGAAGAGACTATCCACCCCCTCCCTCCCGCCCGATTACCGCTACTCGACTGGAACCCTCCGGTCCGGGTTTACCCTCATTGAGCTGCTCGTGGTCATCGCCGTTATTGCCATTCTAGCCGGCATGCTACTACCAGCACTCAGCAAGGCCAAAGCCAAGGCCACCCAAGCCCTGTGCATGAGCAACGAGAAACAATGGGGAATCGCGTTCGAAATGTATGCCGGAGACAACGACAACTCTTTCCCCGACAACTCCGACGGACAGCACCTCAGTTGGATGGGGCGCACCATGAAGAATTTTTGGAAGAACTACCTCATCGAATCCCGCGAGACGGAGAATGAAAAGGGGAAGTTCCATGTGATATTTTGCCCGACGGATAAATGGCATCGCGTCGCGGATCTTTGGCGCAATGGCGATCCGGATCCCGCCCGCATTCTCACCGGCTTCTTCGTGCTTCCCGCCCGCACCAAGTCCAGTGCCAACTACAACGTCAACGGCGTGGAAGAATGGGTCACACGCAAAAAGATGGGTGGTAAATTCCGAAACGCCCCAATCCTCACGGACCGCCTCCAAGGACTGGGCAGCTGGAACGTCAGCAATAACAGCGGCCGAGTCGATTGGTTTACGGAAAGCGACGGCAAACAAGTTCCCACAGCCGTGCACCGCAATCAGGACGGCTCGCCGAGCGGCGGCAATTTTCTCTTCGAAGACGGCCACGTGGAATGGCACAACTTCAACATCGGGAACGCCCGCAACTCAGTGGATCTCGGCGCGACCGTGGGTTCCTGGCTTTGTTTCTACAAGCCACCAGGATTGACGGAAGAATAACCATCCCGCTTTTCATCTCAGGGCGCGTCGTTTCCATTCGGAACACGCGCCCGTTTTTTTGGTTCACGCGCTCTGGACCTCAGATTCCCGGAGATTCCTTCAGAGGGTCACAATCGAAAACGCATGCCGCTGAATCAAGGCTTCAATCTTGTCCCGTTCCAACACAATCACCCGGGTGGCTTCCAGTCCCAAAGCGGAGATTCCGGAATCGAGACAATTCTGAACCGTTGCCTCACCAATACACGGGATATCGAAACGCATATCATGCTCTCGTTTAGCCACCTTGATTGCGGTCGCCCCCCCTTTCTTCCCCGCGAGTTCGCCTCCGCGCTTCATACACCGATCCGTTCCCTCAAATCCTTCTACGGCTAGGACCGTTCCATCCTTCACCACAACACTCTGACCGATATCGAGCCGCGACACCTCTTTGGCAATTCGGAACCCAAAGTCAAGGTCCTCGGATTGGTCGGCCTTCGGAGCACGCCCCAGAACAAATCCCACGTCAGGCATCAGAGGCTTTAGCCAAGGTGTTGCTTCAATCAGTGTCACGCCGTCTTTGGCTAATTCATCGGCAATGCCACCAAAAATGGTATGCGCATTCTTCTCCTTTAGGCGCAGCAACAAAGCCGCCGCCCGCAGATCCGGCCGGACATCAAAAAGATTCTTCGGGGCTACCTGCCCTCCCATCACGCAGCGGTCAATCCCCTGCTTCTTGAAAAACCGGATTAACTTCGATAACTGGCCTACCCGCACCCAAGCCATTTCATCCACGTAGTCACTCAGCGCCGGATCGGTCTCGCCTTCGAACCCGATCGCCACCAAACGTCGCACGCCTCCTTCGCGCGCTAACCGCGCAATTTCAAAAGGCAAACTTTGGCTCCCCGCAATGATCCCCAACGAATCTAACTGCATCTGCCCACCCTACCCCATCAACGCCAAACCCCCAATTTTCTATTTCCCAATTTCTGGTTTCCCGCCCCCGGCCCGCATGGCATCGTAGCTCTCGATGCGCCGCTACGCGATCCACACGTTCAATGTCTGCGTACTGACCCTGGTACTCATCGGCGTACCCGCCGCGACCAGCGTACGCCTCGGCGCCTTGCAAATCGGATCACGCCCAGCCCTCGAAGTCGTCACCCAAGGCGCCCTAGCGGGTGCCATCCTAGTCAATGCACTCGGGAGCCTGGCACTCGCCCCCAACCGACGCGAACGCACCCTATGGCGCAACTGGGCCCTCGGAAATGCCACGGTCCTTGCCCTCCACATCGCGCTCTTTGAAGGTCTTCTCAACTTCCGCTGGTTGCGCCAGGGACTTCTGTGGTTGCATTCCCAATTCTGACGCCTAGGCTCCTCCCAACATGCCCTTTGCTCACCTCACCCTGGCCACCCGCGACGTCGCAGCGACCAAAGCCTTCTTTCAAGCCACCCTCGGTTGGCCCCCAATAGAAAGACCCGGAAACATCGACGTTCGAGCCGCCTGGCTCCGCGTCGCTCCGGACCAAGAGCTCCACATTGTGGAATCCCCCGACTTCGAACCCTCCCCTTACGAAAAGGAGTTCGGCCGCCACATGGCTGTCGATGTCCCGCTGGCAGAATTCACCCCCCTCAAAGAACGCCTCACCGCAGCAGGAGCCGAGATCATCCCCCCCATCCGAGAAACCCCTTTCGAGCGCTTCTTCTTCCGCGATCCCAACGGCTACATCTTTGAAGTCATCCCCACCGAACGCGAATCGGAAACCAAGCCTCAAGACTAGGTGACGCGAATAGCGCAAACCGACATCGCACCCCCTAAGATCTCGGTTCACTAGAAAAAAAACAGTATCTGTCTGATTACGGTTGGCTTGGCGTTCGGACATGCGCTATAGCGTGCGGCATGTTGGCAAACGTGCATTCCGCTGCCGTTCACGGCGTGGACGCCTACCCCGTCGAAATCGAAGTCAACGCCGCGTGGGGAGACACGCGCATTCTCATCGTCGGTCTACCGGATGCGGCCGTGCGAGAATCGCGGGACCGCGTCACTACGGCGATCAACAACAGCGGCTTCCGGTTTCCGATGGGCAAGACCACCATCAACCTCGCGCCGGCTGACGTCAAAAAAGAAGGCCCTCGGTTCGATCTTCCCATTGCCGTTGGTATGCTGGTCGCGAGCGACCAATGCCTCGCCCCCAATCTCGGAGACTACGTCCTCGTGGGCGAGTTAGCCCTCACCGGAACCGTGCGCCCCGTCAAGGGCATGCTCCCGATCGCCATCCAAGCCAAACGCGACGGGAAACGCGGTCTCCTGGTGCCCACCAGCAACGCATCCGAAGCGGCTGTTGTAAGTGGGATCGACATCATCCCGATCCGCAATCTTCGTCAAGCCGCCGACTTCCTGGATCAACACAACCCCATCCCACCACTGACCATTGACACCGAGGCACTCTTTCACACTGCCGAGGAAGCCGAAGTCGACTTCGCCGAGGTCAAGGGCCAAGAACTCGTCAAACGAGCCCTTGAAATCGCTGCGGCCGGGAATCACAACCTCCTCCTCATCGGACCTCCGGGCACGGGAAAATCGATGCTCGCAAAGCGTCTTCCCACCATCCTCCCCCCCCTAACACTAGACGAGTCCTTAGAGACCACGAAGATCCACAGCATTGCAGGCCACCTCCCCCCGGGACAGGCCCTGGTCACGGAACGTCCCTTTCGCACGCCCCATCACACCGCTAGTGATGCCGGACTCCTAGGCGGCAGCGCCAACCCGAGTCCCGGTGAGATCTCTCTGGCCCACAACGGGGTGCTATTCCTGGATGAACTTCCGGAATTCAAACGGAGCGTGCTGGAAACCATGCGGCAACCCCTGGAAGAAGGTCGCGTCACCATCTCACGAGCCGCCGGCACCATGACCTTCCCGGCGAACTTCATGCTGGTAGCGGCCATGAACCCCAGTCCGGATGGCAAGATGCCGGCCGAATCCCAGTGTTCCCCCAAGGAAATCCAACGCTACCTCGGAAAAGTCTCCGGCCCACTCCTAGATCGTATCGATATGCACATCGAAGTCCCAGCAGTTCCATTTCAAAAGATGACCAGACAACGGCCGGGAGAAGCCTCAAATTCCATTCGCTCCCGAGTGATTCAAGCCCGCCAAATCCAGCAACACCGCTACCAGGACCAACCCGGCATCAACGCCAACGCCGCCATCAGCAGTCGACTCCTACACCGGCACTGTTCTTTGAACAACCAGGCTCGTGGTTTACTAGGCCAAGCCATGGAAGACCTCAACCTCAGCGCCAGAGCCTATGATCGCATCTTAAAGGTGGCTCGCACGATCGCTGATCTCGCCGGCGAAACCGCGATCCACCCCACACACATCGCCGAAGCCATCCAATACCGAAGCCTGGATCGCCAAATCTGGAGCTAGAAAAAACCAACTCACCCCCAGGAAATCCTGTTGGGATCAAAAGAATCTTCAGGATCTTTCCCAGAGGAAGCGGACTCGGAGGATTACCCCACGGATAAAAGAGAACAGGGCGCACGCGAAAAATGCGCCAAAACACCCCCCATTATGCGCACACTCAACGAACCCATTGTAAGTATTTCGCACTTCTTTTTGCACGATGCCACCAGATTCCACTCGACATCGAAACCAATCGAACCCATTCTACAAGTAGTTCTAATGTCATAAGCTCGACTAAGCGGTTGCGAGCAATGACACCCAGGAGGTTTGCAACACAATTCCGAATGCCCAGCCCCGAAGTGGAGATGAAGCCAGAGCAAATTAGCACTTTGTCGCGATTCATTAAGTTCACTGTCGCAGGGAGTTCGGGTATTCTCGTGGATACTGCGGTGTTGTTCGCAATCGTCGAATGGAGCCCTGTACTGCTTCCCTTGGCCCTAAGCAAAGCCATCGCTGCCGAGGTGGCCATCATAAACAACTTCTTTTGGAATGATCGATGGACCTTTGCGGATCGGCATCCAGAAGACATCAGCTCCCCAACAACCTCGATCCGCTTTCTGAAATTCAACCTAATCTGCAGTCTGGGCCTGGTCATCGCAGTTGCCGCGCTTTACATCCTCCACAAGGGCCTAAACGTCAACCTATACCTCGCCAACGTCATGGCCATCGTTACCGCAGCCCTATGGAATTTCATTCTCAGCAACTATTTGACATGGACACCAACAAACCAAGTTTCCAACCACAGATCCACACGACAAATCGAATCTGGATCTCCAGCCACAATCACCAAAGAATCATGATATCTCGCGCGTTCACCCTGATCGAACTCCTCGTAGTCATTGCAATCATCGGCATTCTCTCCTCGTTATTGCTACCAACACTCGCCACCGCCCGGAATAAAGCGAGGGAAGCCCACTGCCAAACCAACCTGAGGCAACTCGGAATCACCGCGAGACTCTACGCCGACGACAACAGAGAACGATATCCTCGCATCCCCCTCTCATCGCCGCAGCCGAAGAACACGATCGCAAGGAACCAGAAAGTGAGGATGGTATTCCAGCCCCTGGTCCAGGAAGCACTTGTATTTCACTGCAAAAACGATGAATCCGAGACATTCGAACGCGGGGGAAGCAGCTACGAATGGAACGCGTCGATGAACGGCAAACTGATCGACAGTGACAACGGAAGCAACGGAAACCGTGTTCGGATGCTATTGTTCGATTCCGAGCCCTGGCATCGCGGCGAACAGAACGCCGTCTTTGAAGATGGACATATCGATCGTAAATCGAGTGGTCCCACAAATAACTAATACTCGCTACGGGCAGATCAATCGCGACAGCACACTCTACATCTCATCAAGAATCTCAGACCGAACATCGTAGGTCTTCCTCAACCATCGCATACGTTCTGCAGACAAAGAATACACCCGGACTGCCGCTTCTCTCCGCGGCAACTCAAAACTCCTTAATCCGTCCCATCCGACCGGTCCGCACAAGACCAAACAAACTTGCGCAACCAGCACCTCACTGCCCCATCAAGCTGCCCCCCCCCATTGCTTCTGCGTCTCAGGGTCAATACGAACAGAACCAAAGCAAACCGGACTTACCGAACCTTTCGACCCTTGATTTCATCCTGTCTTCCTAGTTCCTTCAGCCATTCGGAGATCTCGAGTTTATCGTTTATGTATCCAGCTGTCTTGTACAGCTCCAACTGCCTGGCAATCACATCATAACTCAACCGATCCACCATCTGGCCTTCGTTATGAAACATCTGATAGGCAGCCACCATATGCTGGACTTCGTTCAATCGCTGCTCCTTCGCCGCATAGTGAAGCCCCCAGTAATAGTTCAACATCGTCGAGTATTTTTCTACTGCATCGGGAAACTCATCTCCAAAGCCCCGCAGCACTGCGTCTCTCGCCTCGTTTTCCTCATTCCCGAACGTAGTTAGCTCAGCAACTCTAAAATAACTTTGATCGAAACCGTCACAATCAATCTGAACGTAACCATCACTCATCCTACGCAGAATCCTAAGAGCACCGTCCTTTCCCCCCCTTAGGCTCAACGACACACTTGTCGACTCAATCATCGAGAGCAGATACTCCGAGTTCACAACCTCCCGCTTAAAAGGTTCCATTAGCTTCCAGAACAGCCTTTCATTCAAGGTTTCACGCAGCTGCTGTAAGACTTCAGCCGCCACGATCTCTTTGACGGAACCGCACATTAGTCTCCCTTTCGTTTCCCAGAAGCGCACCCACCGATCTCGAGCGTCTGGCAAGTCACAACCCTCGAAGTACATCCCAATCATTCCCCGAATCTGATTAAACTCAGTCTCTCTCAACCCTGAATTACCACAAAGATCCCTCCCCACGAGAAAAGACAGTTCGTCCTCGAAGACCCGCTGTACCTCCTTGCAATCACCACCCCGACTCAGCTCGAAAAGTCGAATATAGACCTCGATCGTATCTTCCTTGAGCCGACTGTTTCCCGGCAAAAGCTCCGCTAAACCCACGGAAGAATAGAACGACAGAAACACGAGAACCGTCTTTTTCATCGACCTCATTGCACAAACAGAGCCTTCAACAAGAACCTCACGAAATCAGCATTCAGGAGCGCTTGACCGCATGGCTTACCCACTTCGACCAAAGCGAGGTCAATTCTGCTTTTGCAGCGACATCAAAAGCCCCGTGCCCATCAAACCTCACTCCAAGTCGAAGGATAAAAGACAATCTTTGGCATCCCGATTTCACGCTGCAATCCCTTGTGCAGGAAGTATACCAATACAGGCTTAGCCCTAAAGAGTAGCTTCCATCGAGCAAATCGCCACAACACGTGCTGCCGGCAATTCGGAGAATCTGAATCGCAACGCTAGTAGCTCGCTACTAGCGCCCTCTAGCGTCGAGTTACTAGCGTTGGAGGAATGGAGCATCTCAGACTTACACCTTAAAAACTCTCTCTGCACAACATGTCGATGCGAAAGCCGCTACTACCTGAGCCAGCTGCGATTATAATCAAGCCTTTACTTCCAGAACCCAAGAAAACTGCCCCTCCCGTAGCCGACAATCGTGCCGATTTTGAAGACGTTCTTTGGGGTCTGCTTACAGGCGCTCGACGGCGTGACTTACCCTCGCAATATCCTTGCCCGGCTATGTGCTGGTGGCGTTTAGGTGATTGGGAACAGGATGAAAGTCGATTTAGGGTATGGCGCCCGTTCGTAGCACAGTTTGATGCGCGGTGCTTACTAGCACTGGGAACAAGTCTCTGTTGGCGGAAGCTTTGCTCCCGCAAAAAGTGGGCGACTGTGTCGGTAAAACAGAACGCGGCAAGGGAACGAAATGGATGGTAGTGGTCGACGGCAAAGGTACCGCACATTCTTCTCGATGATCTGTTCGAATGAGGTCGCATCCCGACACTCCACGCACTCGTTGATCGGCCTATTCCCGTTTAGCCTGCAGCGGCCCAAACTTCATCCGCAATTTTAACGTCTATAAAGTCCTTAGAATCGGTCATTCGATGTATTGACTCAGTACGGCCTAGCCAGTAGCTTTCTAGAACACTCGCTGGCCAACTCACTCCTGCCCGCAATTAGGCTAGGCTCTGCGAGCCGAAAACTCTGAGTATTGGTGTTTGTCTATAAGGAGGAAACATGGAGAAGTTGGCGTCACTTTTTAAGGTATTCGACGTCGCCTTTCTTGCACCGGGATTCATTATCCTTCTGGTGTTGTGGCGAGTTGAAAAACTGAGTGGAATGGGACTTTCCAATCTAAGTTCGCTCGGAGAAGGTATTGCGATAATCGGAACCATGGTCGCTGGAGCCTACTTAATCGGACTGGTGTGCCACAGTATACAGCGGGTTGGCTACAAGTTATGGGGACGTTCAGCCAAGCGCTGGGTCATTCATAGGTTGTGGTCACCCGACCAACCACCCGTCAATGGTAATGACGACGAGAGCTCCAACCAGGGGTCTTGGTTTCGTTGTTTGTCGACTGCGCACCGATTCGAATTAGCGCAGTATTTTTGGTATATGCGCGCCGTATGCTGGAATGTCTCTGTGGCAATCATAATCGGCAACTTGATCGTTTACACGTATGCAGAAGGCACCATCCCATTCTACATTATGAGTCTAGCATCGGTGGTTTTTCTACTGTTCACGGGAATTGAATTCGACGTCTCTACCAGGAGCGCCCTCGAAGCCCCTTTGGGCGGCCTTGGTAAGCGCGCCATCGAGGAACCATCAAACTAACTAGGACTTAGCTATCATGAACTCAAATTCAATGACTTCATTCCTCCGGCCCGAGGCTCGTCCATTCAATTGGAGCCTGCTGAACCGCTCCCAACAAGAAGCGTTTCGACACATCGTCGCCGCCATGGGAGAGACGGTCAAAGCGACATCGAGACGGGAACTTGAGGACGCTCCTTCAAGACTCGATCCCTTTCGCTCGAATCAAACCTTGTTGGTAACCGGAGATCGAGGCATGGGCAAGTCATCGCTACTCCTATCTCTGCAACAGTTTCTGATGCCCGAAGGGGAGTGTGTCGGCACCGGTACAGAATCCGGGTTGGACAACGATCTAAGAGACGACATTCACAAGCTACGGGGACGAATTGTCTGGCTAGAGACGCTCGATATGGAGCCACTCCCGGGCCCCACAAATCTGCTCGTTTCCATCCTTGCACGGATTGAGCACGCGGTAGGACGAGTGGCGAAGGAAGATGGGCTGCCACGAGGATTGCTCAATCCCGTCGAAGGAACGGAGGCGGCCTTTCAGAAACTACGGCGCCTGACGACTGACGCCTCACTGACTTGGGACGGTAACATCAAAGAGCGAGCAGCAAGTCTGGATCCGGATATGTTTGCCCATGAAGTCATGCGGGCAGAGCAATCGCGTCTCTCGATTAACTCTCGATTTAGCGAAGTTCTGGAAGATCTGGCGGCAGGAGTCGTCTGGGGGCAACGAGTGGAGAAACCGATTTTTGTGCTGCCCATCGACGACTTCGATCTTAATCCCGTACGATGCCTCGGCCTGCTCAGACTGATTCGAGCCATTACGGTCCCGAGGTTGGTCACCCTCATTCTTGGTGACTTTGGAATCGCGGAACAGGCATTCAAACTAAAGATGGCCGCGGATTTTGCGCGAGTAGGCAACATTCAGCTCGATGCCAATGACCTGTACCAAACGGAGTTTTTCTCAAATCTCGTCAGCGTTTCTGGCGATGCATTACGCAAACTCCTTCCACCAGCTCAGAGAATCGCCTTAAAGGCATTAACCCCTCAGGAGTCTCTGGATTACCGACCCGAGATTGGACAGAGCAACCTGCGTGACGTCCTCAGACACATTTCAATTCTTCTAGAGCTACCTTTGGCAAACCCGGAATCCCGAACCACGACTAAACACGAGAACGCCGATTCGGAAAAGCAGCTATCCGGACATGAGCATGATAACCTAGAGAAATTCCTTCTCGCAGGCCCCATCAAGGACTCACCGGCCGATCGCGGCGGTGAAGAGCGATTTGTCTACACCTGTTCGTCGATCTTGCAAAGTCCGCCACGAGTGATCGCGGATCTATGGCTAACCCTTTCTCGGGACCTTCCCCCGTTCCTAGAAGATGAGTCCGCGGGGAATCCGAACGTCAGTCGAGATCGACTTCCCATCCTCACCCAGGCAGTCAGAGAATGGACGCTGCAAGCTATTATCAACGACAGCAATCTACTATACCGTGAAAAAAACATCCTTCGGAGCGCGATTGAGCCGCCTCCTGGAAGAACCATGTTTTTCCGCACCGACTCCCTCGCCGTTGACTGGGGGGAATCAACACCACGCCGTTGGGTTTCCGGCCAATCACGAATTCCACCGGAAACGAACTATCGTTTCCGACCGCAGGAAACCTGGCAGCTCTTCCTAAAAGAAACCACAACAAAGGATCGTGAGCCACCAAAAGCAACCCAAGCACTAGACACAAATACTCGCGGCTACATCTGTTTACTTCACGATCTGGTTGCTTTGAGTAAGGGCCCACCAATTTCTGGGCGGTGGCTCATTCCTGAGATCGGAAAACTGAAACTCGCAACGTGTACTTGGACCTTTAACACGGAGTCATTCCGATTCTCTTGGCCTGGCGGTACTTTTCGGTGCTTCAGGGAATTGGATCAGTTCTTCGATTGCTGGAATCATTCGCTGGATTCATTGACATCCCCAACTTATGAGCAAGAAGTAGAGGATCTTGCCGTCTATTGGATGGGAGCAACCGCATCGCTCCTCCTTGGAGAACCCTTCCCCTGGCATGCCATACCGGGTGAAAAAATCGGCGATATTGAGAAAAAAGCAACGGTCGAATCAGTAATTCGCTGCATCAATCTGAACGACGCTGCTAGCGCCAACACAAATTTCGGTGAATGGCGGCGACGCCACATGATGCTCAACTTCGTTGTCCTCCTTGCCCCAGAATACGGCATTCCGAGTGACTTTGCACAAATGTTCTTCGCAGATGATCGTTTCTTAGAATTCTGTAAAAAAGAATGCACCCAGATTCGCCGCACCCGTGCATACAACTCTCGCCATGTTTTCGAGCGCCGCCAAAATACTTCGACGTACTACAAGCTGATCGCCTCTCCAAAAGGGCTTCTCTCGGAAATCGGAAAACGGTCGTCACATTATGTCAGCATACTCACCCGATCAGAGCGCAAACAGTCGAAGGATCAGTCTAAACCATCGAAAACCACATTTAACAAACTATGCGCTGATCTGGAGGCAGGCCGCCTACCTCTCAAGGGAAAACTAAGAGAATTCAGATCTCACCTATTGAGCGCAAGCAACACCCGGTATGGGAACTCATCAGAGTTTCTCGAGGCAACAGAGTCGATTGATGAGCTTATTACCTATTACAGCCTAGTCAAAAAGACGCTGACCCATCCCGTTAACGGATTCATGGATGGTGTGCTATGCCTCGCTGACTCGGATTTTTGAAATTGCTAATTTGATGTCGAGTGGGGCTAGCACAGTTAAAGGATCAATTACGTCCGGTTCACTACGCCGAGCGGCGCTCCCCGTAGACCACATCGTGGCGGAGATGACCGCTTTCCCTTTGGCATCGGAAACGGCCTTTCGACTCGGCCTGACGGAATTGGCCCCCACCATGACGGACACCACGCCTCAGTTCTGGCGGGCCGCGGAAAGCGCGCTCATCAGTATGGCACCCGGCCTCTCACTTGATGAATTAATCGCGATCCGCGATCGAATCTGGTTTGGGAACTCGGGCGAAGGCACCCAAGCCTCGCTTCATGCCTACCTTCGACGAGTAGCCGAAAAAAACCTCGAACCGGCAGGTGCGATTGCCAATCCCAAAGTCTCCGAATCCGGTCAACGAGGGCTCCCGCCATCAGCGTGTCGCTCGCGGCAGTCTTGGCGCTGGTTGTCCTTCGCCCTCCCATCCGACCTTTTACTTGTCGGGAGCTGGAAGAGTAGCCAGAGGCCAACCGCTGTGAGTCTGGTTCCGCCACACTTGCGAACCATGCTGCGCGACCGTGGCTTCGCAGAAAGTCACTTGCACGGGGGAGCCGCGTTGACGTTTTCACTGCTTTGGATCGCCATGCTTCATCGCATTTCCATACCAGGAGTTCGGCCCACGGCGTTCGCCAGTCCCGGGGCGATTTTCAACGAGGGACGCGAGCTGGCTGGTTGGCTGTTGAGAGCGGCCATCACTCGATACTTGTTGGCGAGTTTTCTAAAATACCGCCAAACAACCGAAGTTCGCGAAACGTTCACCGGCTACATGCAAAACGCCGCCCGAGGAAGGATTCGCTCCGTCCTGAGCCTCAGCATGAGATCGACCCTCGATCTCGCCGTTAGAGAATTGAGTTTCGGCCAACATTCCGATATCGGCCCCAGTTTTTTCGATTTACAATCGGCCTACGCTGCCCTCACCGGCGTTCGAGCTCAGAAATTCCCTTCGGACTTGGATACGGTTGCTGACTCGGATCCCATCGCGAGCCTCTTTCGATCAGCGAACAACAAAGAGATGACGCCGGAGATGCTGTTCGTGGAAGCGGGATTGAATTACCTCTCGCTTGAAGACTCAAATCGAGGCGCAAGAAAGGATTCGGTTTTCGCGAAATTATTTTGGCAAGTCGTGCGGATCCGATGTCTCTTCTATCGCCACATCACCCAGCGTCCCATGACTCCCGGATTGCAGTGGTTCGTCAGAACCTTTGGGCGGATTTCGCCCGGTCGCAGATCCTTGGCGGACCGGACGCTGGCTCAGAGCGCTGCGCGAGTGTCTGGCATAGACGTCGGCCTTCAATCTTTGGAACTACGGGCCTCACCCGGGACTTCAGTTTCGGAAATGGTTCAATACCTCCGCGACATCGACGCCGGCGTCACCAGTGTTCAACCGCACCAAGAGTCACCGTGCAAGGCGCGTTGCGAACTAGGGATCGTGTTTCACCTCACCAAACTTCGAGGAGGCGGGTTCGAAGAGGGCCTCCCTAAGCCCAACTGGACGAATACGAATGCCGACCCAGGCTACAAGGGCAACGGCAAAGGGTATCGCTTCGCATTATTCTTCCAGCAACGCCAGGCTCAAGCGGAATGCCTGGGACGGGCGTTGTGCACCAGACCGGACCTCATTAAGTTAGTGAGAGGGTTCGATGTCTGTACGGATGAGATGGGTGTACCAGCCTGGGTCATGGCACCGCTGTTCCGTTACCTACGCGATACGGGTAATCTCGTGGCCAAGCATGCTTCACAGGCGAGTAGCGAACCGATTCCACCGCCTCGTCTGACGGTTCACTCCGGCGAAGACTTCGTCCACCTCATCGGCGGACTCCGAAACGTGGATGAATCGATCTGCTACTATAATTTGGAAGAGGGTGATCGTATCGGACACGGCGTCGCCCTTGGTGTTGATGCCAGTCGTTGGGCACAGGATATCGGTCGCATTCCCGTGAGTATCGAGCAACGGCTATTCGATCTTACTTGGGAATGGTGTTGCTACACCCGACGATCCCTAGCGTTCTCATCCAATCGGTTGGCGCGCATTGAGGATGAGATCTCTCAGCTGGCAACCTGTTTCTTCGGTGAGGAGCTTCGAGCAGGCCCCAATGAAGTCTGTGAACTGGTAGAAGATCTCCACTGCGAGAAGCGGTTAAGGAGAATGGGGTTCCCCAACGGCGACCCTCCTTCACTAGAAGATATGCTTCCGCGAGAACGCCGTCTTTACATGTTCTTAACCGCGCGGAGTGCCTTTCAAAGGGGACAACAAACAAGATGGGTCCGGCCTGCCGACGAAGCCGAGGCACTGGAGATCTTGCAAACCCACGTTCGATCGCGCGTTGCCTCACTCGGACTGACCGTTGAAGTAAACCCGACCTCGAATCTCTTAATTGGCAACATGGGCGATCTGCAGAATCATCCGATGTGGCGTTTGCGATCGCCGCTCAATGAGGTACGACCCCGACTCAGAATCAGCGTTGGGTCTGACGATCCTGTGGTCTTCGCCACCAAACTTCCCCAGGAATTCGCACTCATGCACGATGCCCTGATTCTCGGTGGTTTAAGTTCTGATGAAGCTAGTCATTGGCTAGATGACGCACGAGAGGCAGGTATGATTTCACGCTTCACCCTGCCTCGACCTGTCAGTCAAGGAGCGGTGGAGATGCTTCAGCCTCCACTTCGAGACGAGATTCCTGAAATCCTTTACGGCTAAGGCTCGGATCGGACCGGTCGAACATTCCAGATCGGGAGAAACTGTTCAGAGGTGGGAGACACTACCCCGTTGACCCACCCCCTCTGGCATCGCTAGCCTGGTTGCAATGCCGAACTCAATTCAGATGACGACCGCGCTGGCTCGACTGCTAGTGACCACTGTTCTAACGACGATTTGCTGGACGACCAGCAGCAACGGTCAGGCAGCGCCAGCGACGATCGAGCCCGACATCGTCTACGGTCATAAGCACGGCCTGGCAATGACGCTGGATCACTATCAACCATCAGCAGATACCAATGGTGCGGCGATCGTTTTCATGGTGAGTGGAGGATGGTTCTCGCGCTGGTCGCCGCCGGAACAGGCGTTACCACTCTTTGCCCCCTACCTCTCCGAAGGTTACCATGTGTTCGCCGTTCGGCATGGTAGCAGTCCACGATACACGATCCCGGAGGCGGTTGCTGATGTGCGTCGTGCCATTCGCTTCATCCACTCGCAGGCGGATCGCTTCAAAATTGACGCCAGCCGGCTAGGCGTACTCGGGATGAGCGCGGGCGGCCATCTCTCATTAATGCTAGGCACCACCGGCGATGACGGGGACCCTCAAGCCAAAGATCCGATTGATCGTAACTCAAATCGAGTCGCCGCAGTTGCGGCCCTCGTACCGCCAACCGATCTCCGGGTTGCCGTTTGGTCGTCTCCAGAATCCCTTCCTTCGTATCGGAACTTCCCTGCCCTGAATCTCAGTATGGATAAGGCCGAAGCCCACTCACCTCTCGTCCACGTCACTTCAGATGACGCCCCCTCACTTGTGATCATGGGCGGCAAGGATGAGCTCGTCCCCCCGAAACACGGGCAATGGATCGCCGACGCTTTCCAGAAAGCCGAAGTCGCGCATAATCTCATCATTATGCCCGAAGCCGATCACGGCCTCGATATCGGCAACAAAGATTCGAAAGCCATCGCAGAAGTCGTGAAATGGTTTAACAAGCATCTGAGGTGATCGCGTCGGTCATTCCCAAAATGAAAGAAACGGAGCCGCATAACCAGAACTCCTCCCCTCTATTGGGAAGTCGCCTTGCCTCCAATACTACGGAACGATTCTAAAGAACGCAGTACTTGCCACATCGACTGTCTACTAATCCTAGTATAATGAATCGAGCTGACAATACGTCTACGACGGGAGGATCCCCCCCTCATCTCCTCTCCCAGAAATCATCGCATCAAAGAGCCGGATCCCGCTCTCGTCAGAAAACAGGATCACCCGCAGGAGCGTTTGAGCAACACACCCGTGAGACTCTCTGGCAGCTTTACTTCGGATGGCTGATTATGGCATAAGTGGCGAAGATCGAAGAAGGGATAGATCCAAGCCTGTATTCGTTCAGATCGACCTGGGGAAAAACAATCAGCGATCCATGGCGACACAAACATCGAACATACCGAAAATCTTTCCTGAATGAAACACAATCGCAGCTTGGTCAAAAAAGCGATGTGGCTCGGAAGCCTCCTAGTCGCTACCTTTGGTATTCTTGGATCATCGGCGTCAATAAATGCTGTGTGGCCATTCTGGATCCCGAAGAAACAGCTCACCATATCGGTTATTTCAATCGGCCCTCAGCTACCCACCACTTTAGATTCTGACTTCGAAGTATCATATCTAGGCAAGAAGGTCGGGAATATCGCCACATTCCTAATCGAGATCCGGAATTCTGGACGCGAAGAGGTACATCCAGATGATTTCGTACAACCCCTCACATTTCCGATAACTGGCATTAATGAAGTCTACTCGATCGAGCACATGGATTTAGACCCTGAGAATCCGATTCCATTTGAATTTGAGTCTATCAATCCGACGAATTCCTCAGTTATCCTTAAACCACTGCTTCTCAACCGTGGAGACTCTGGGCAAATCATGATTCGAGCTTTTTGTGACCGTGTGCCAAAGATGACTCTTGACGCAAGGGCTAGAATCGCAGGTATCTCCAAACTCAATTTTCAGGATGGCCGACCGAAGCCTCCATGGCTGGAGCTCTACTCTCCGTTGATCTCGACGACCACGATTCTTCTATTAATTGCAATCGTTCTTAGGCAATCATTCATCAACTCGAGAACAGAGCAAAAACTGGAAACAATCCGGCAGGACACCAAAAGCGCTCTTTGGTCACATGCAGCATCCAAGCTTCGTGTGATCTCCTACGAGTTGGAGAAGGAAAACCTTTCTGGACTTGCAACCTGGACACGAGTGTCTAATGAACTCAAAACGATATTCGAGGACCAGCATGAATCGGGCGACGTCTAGGCAGTAACCCTGGGCACGTTATGTGACAGAATAACACAAAAAAAGGAACAATTACAGCCGCTGTCGGTTTGGTAGCTTGTTCCGTTCCGAGCAAAATGGGGAACATGTGACTGGATTGTTTCAGGGTGATCACGGAAGAAAGGTGATCTCTTCCGTGGCTAGAATGAGGATTGCCAAGTGATGTTGTTCGGGCCTGTATTCGGGCATACAAGTTCCTCATTGCAGTCTTAAAGGGCAGGCGCCCCGATGCCCAGATCCGCGGTGTAAGCCTCCCGTCCATCGGCATGGGTCTTATCAACGCTTCTGGAGCCGAGGCAGCATCAAGCGGGTTACTGTTCAACGTTTCCTTTGCCCTCAGTGCGGCCGAACATTCAGTGTCCTACCTCCCGATTCACTGCCGTATCGACCCGTATCGGTCGCTTTGGTTGAGATGGATTTCGATCGGCGGGCATCTGTGGAACAAAGATTGCATTCGGGCTCCGATCCTCCTGTTTCGGTGCTTGAGGAAGGATGCCTGCAGCGAGCCTGGAGTCGTTTCTCTTCACGCTCCGAAAGACTCAAACGTTCTCTGGGTCTCTTGGTCCCCGCCACAGCCAACTTTACACAGACGCTGTGGCAGGCAATGAGAGTGTCTCTGGGCTCCCTACAGGCGATCCTCGCTCACTTGGCCAAGGCCTGTGAGTGCTCTTTGTTTGGGGACTACTGTTGTCTCAAACAAGTGACTTGATCCTCTCGTTATCAACGGCTTTTGGCAAGCGTCGCTTCACATTCTACGATCCCACAAAAGGGTTTTCTTCCGCGTGGCTCCAACGGGTCTTAATCCTCGTGGCATGAGTTCCTCTGCTTGTGAACGCACCCGTCAGGAGATTGCTTTGCGTCGTTTTGCCTGTGTCAGTCGTGTCGAAGAGCTGGTTCGACAGGGCGTACGTTCCCGCCATGCCACGCGACAGGTCGCTCAGGCCCCGCCAGTCGATATCCGAGTCGCGGCCCGAACTCTGGAGGATTGGTAGTATCTCTGGCGTAAGAAGGGCTTTGACGCTCTCAAGCCTCGACTTCGCTCCGACCGTGGTCGCTCTCGCGTACTCAAACCGGACCAGATTCGACGCATCGTTGAGGACTTGAAACGGCATCCGCATATCCCTCTCAAGACCCTCTATGCCCGCTGGCGTAGCGAGGATCCCAGTTGGCCTTCGTTGAACTCGGTTTACCGCTTCATTCGCCAACAGGAACTGGGCGGTGCGAACCGATCCTCAGACCCTTTGCTCAACGTTCCTACCAAAGCTTTCGAAGCCCCTATGAGTAACGATCTGTGGATGGTCGACTTCTCTCCCGGTCCCTATCTGGTTTTACCCCATCAGAAAAACAAGCGCCTAACGCAACTCTGTCTCATCATCGACGATCATTCCCGCTTGGTTGTGGGCGCGGCCTATCATTGGAAGGCCGACACCAGCAGCTTTCACCTTACCCTCAAGGATGCGGTCCTGCGCCGTGGTCTGCCCTACAAGCTTTACACCGATCAGGGCAGCCTTTTCATCTGCGAACACTCCCGCATCGTCAGCGCCACCTTGGGGATTCGACTTCTCCACGCCAAGCCTTACCACGCTTGGAGTAAGGGGAAGGTCGAACGGATGTTCCTAACCCTGCAAAGAGATTTTGAGAGTGCGCTTCCCTTATCATCCAAACCACCCACGAATTTGGTCCAACTCAACGAGCAACTGGCCTTGTGGTTGGAAGGCACCTACCACTGCCGTCCTCATTCCTCGACCGGCCAAGCTCCCCAGGCCCGCTTCGCGAGTCATTTGGTCCATCCTCGTATGCTCGAAGATCCAAGCCGAATCGATGAACTTTTCTACACCCGACTCCAGCGCCGCGTTCGCAAAGACGGCACCGTCCGCTTGGACAACGTGCTCTACGAAGTGGACTTGAGCTTGCGCAACGCACGGGTCGAACTGCGCTTCGATCCCCAACGCAAACATCCCATAGACGTCTTCTACAAAGACCGCTTCTGTGGTCAGGCCAAAAAGGTCGACCTCCACCTCAATAGCCAACTCCATCTGAAACGAAACTATGAAAAGCAGCCCCCAAGAGACTGATCTCGACACTCTGGCACGCCAGTGCGGTGCCCGACATATTCCCTTTCATACCTCTGCCAAGGCTCACTGGCAGAGCCCGCCCGCACTGCAATCGGTTGAAGCGCAACTGACCCAAGCTCTCCAGTTGCGGAGTGTTCTTTTGCTCACCGGTCCCAACGGGGTCGGCAAGAGTGCCTTGGTCGGACATTGGCTGGGAGGTTTGGACACGCGGCGTTGCCTACCGCTGGTTCTCACTCAGGCCACCTTAAGCGGAAGCAGTCTCCTGTCCTTGCTGACTCACAAGTTGGGAAAAAGCCCTTCCTGCCGACGAGATCGCAACCTCCAACGCATCGAAGAAGCCCTGAACGAACTGGAACAAAGAACCCCGTTGATCGTCCTGGATGAAGCCCAACACTATCCCTGTGCCGCTTTGGAAGAGGTCCGTTTGCTCCTGGGCTTGAACCTCGCTGCTCAGCCAGCCTTTGCGCTTACCATGATCGGTGACGACTACTTCCTCAAAACCCTGGCCATGCGTCACCACCGGGCGCTCTACTCGCGCATTGCCTGCCATCTCCCTCTCCAGCCCTGGTCGCGGGAGACCGTCGAGGCCTACCTGACCCAATCCCTCAAAACCGCGGGTTTGAGTCACTTTACCATCGAGCCGGCCGCCTTGGACTTGCTGTTCTCGGCCTCAGCCGGGTTGCCACGCAGCTTGGGGCAACTGGCGCGAAACGCCTGGATCCAGACCGTCGAGCAAGCGGACACAACGCTTAGTACCGAGCATGTCCGTGAAGCGATGAAAACGATTCCTTATCTTCCCGGCAACCAACTCCCCCCAATCTCCATGTCCGAGTAAAAATGAAGGCCCAACTCACAGACCAGATCCGCCAGGCACATCAACGCTACCAAGCCCTTACCGGCGCCAAACTCCCGATGGCGCCTCATCGAGAGCGCCTGTGGTATGACTGGCTCAAGGCGGGTTATCGAACCGAGGATCTGGATCGGGTCATCGAATACCTCAAGCAGCAGATCCGCCAGCAACGACGAAACGTCGGCGCTCTGAAACTATCGAATCTCCTACAGTTGGACCGGTTCGAAGAGGACTTAGCGATCAGCCAAATCAAGCTACGGCCCATGAAGAAGAAAACCAAACCCGTTGCGGCACAATCTCCTCTGCCTGAGGCACTCCGAGAGGTCGGGAACCAACGTGCAATCGCATTCCTGCGAACCATCAAACAAGACCTCTAGCCCATCCTCAAATTATCCACGTAAAACAACCCACCGATGCCAAACCTCCGCTCACAATTTGCAACGAACCTCCGGAAATACCGCGGAACGTTACAGTAGCTCACGATGCCCCACTTTTTTCGCGACGGAAGCTTTCAAAATTATTTCGGACGGTATTTGTTTTTGGATGAGTTGCTCCCAGGAGTTTCTCAAACATCTCCAGGGCTTGGACAAACAATGGCATGGCCTCCTCATGCCTGCCCTGTGCGCGATACAATCCCGCGAGGTTATTGAGGCTGCTGGCCACATCTGGATGCTCCTGACCGACGAGCTTTCGCCACATCTCCAAGGCTTGGACAAACAAAGGCTCGGCTTCCTCATACCGGCCTTGCGCACGATATAATAACGCGAGGTTGTTGAGGCTGGTAGCTACAGTCGGATGTTCCTGGCGTGAAAGCTTGCGCCTTATCTCCAGGGCTTGGACAAACAATGGCTCGGCCTTCTCATACCGGCCTTGCACGCGATACAGGCCCGCGAGGTTGTTGACGCTCACAGCTACAGACGGATGCTCCGGGCCCAAAAGCTCGCGCCACATCTCCAAGGCTTGGGCAAACAACGGCTCAGCCTCATCATACCGGCCTTGGGCGCGATACAATAGCGCGAGGTTGTTGACGCTCGTCGCCACAGACGGATGTTCTGGGCCAAAGAGCCTGCGCCTCATCTCCAAAGCTTGGGCAAACAACGGCTCAGCCTCCTCGTACCGGCCTTGGTCGCGATACAACAGCGCGAGGTTGTTGACGCTCGTGACCACGGACGGATGCTTCCGACCCAAAAGCTTGCGTCTCATCTCCAAAGCTTGGGCAAATAACGGCTCAGCCTCCGCGTACCGACCTTGGGCACGATACAATAGAGCGAGGTTGTTGAGGCTGGTGGCCACAGACGGATGCTCCGGGCCCAAGAGCTTGCGCCACATCTCCAAGGCTTGGGCAAACAACGGCTTGGCTTCCCCATACCGGCCTTGGGCGCGATACAATTCTGCAAGGTTGTTGACACTGGTAGCCACATCCGGATGCTCCGGGCCCAAGAGCTTGCGCCTCATCTCCAAGGCTTGGACAAGCAATCGTTCGGCCTCATACCGGCCTTGGGAGCGATACAATTGAGCGAGATTGTTGAGGCTGGTAGCCACAGACGGATGCTCCGCACCCAAAAGCCCACGCCTCATCTCCAAGGCTTGGACAAGCAATGGCTCTGCATCCTCATTCCGACCTTGAGCACGATACAATAGCGCGAGGTTGTTGAGGCTGGTGGCCACAGACGGATGCTCCGCACCCAAGAGCCTACGCCTCATCTCCAAAGCCTGGGCAAGCAACGGCTCTGCATCCTCATACCGGCCTTGGGAGCGATACAATCCGGCGAGGTTGTTGAGACTGGTGGCCACATCCGGATGCTCCGCCCCCAAGAGCTTGCGCAACATCTCCAAGGCTTGGACAAACAATGGCTCTGCATCCTCATACCCGCCTTGGGCGCGATACAATAGCGCGAGGTTGTTGACGCTGGTGGCCACATCCGGATGCGTCGCTCCCAAAAGCTTGCGTCTCATATTCAAGGCTTGGACAAACAATGGCTCCGCATCCTCATACCGACCTTGGTCGCGATACAATCCCGCGAGGCTGTTGAGGCTGGTGGCCACATCGGGATGCTCCGCCCCCAAGAGCTTACGCAACATCTCCAAGGCTTGGACAAACAATGGCTCGGCATCCTCATATCGACCTTGGGCGCGATACAATAGCGCGAGGTTGTTAACGCTGGTGGCCACATCCGGATGCTCCGCCCCCAAAAGCTTGCGTCTCATATTCAAGGCTTGGACAAACAATGGCTCGGCCCCCTCATACCGACCTTGGTCGCGATACAATAGCGCGAGGTTGCTAAGGCTTGAGGCCACATCCGGATGCTCCGCCCCCACTAGCTTGTGCCACGTTTCCAGGGCTTGGACAACCAATGGCTCGGCCTCCTCATACCGACCTTGGTCACGATACAATAGCGCAAGGTTATTAAGGCTTGAGGCCACATCCGGATGCTCCGCCCCGAAGAAATCCTCAGCGACTCTCAAACATGCTTGATACCAGGGCGCCGATTCAGAATAGAGCCCCTGCCCCTGATAAATCCGGCCCAACCCTACGAACGGCCAAACAAGATTCTTGTCAAGTTCATGTGTAAAATGCTCACATACTACTTCAAGATGCGGAACCATCGGGCGCAGATAAGTTAGCTGATCCAACGTAGGAGTTTTCGGAATCCTTTTGGCCACATCCACCATCACAGCGGCGAATTGTCTAGTACTGGCCAGTTTTTCCGGGGTTTCACTCTGCTTAGCCCGTAAATACTTCCAAATCAACTGGTGAAATTCGTAGAATCCCTCCCCTTTAGATTCGAGCAAACTCAAATCACACAACCCTTTATTTCTGGCCTTTTCAAGAGACTCGTCATCCACTGCCGGAAAGCAACCTCTGGCGAGCTCCCATGGAATTGGCGCCAACGCAAAGAGACTCAATTGGCAGGCCAATTCCTTGGAAAGCTCATCCAATTCTTGCCAACTCAGTTCGAAGGCAGCGGCAACACCTAGCTTGCCGGTCATTCCGGATTCTTTTTCAGCAAGCGCTTCTTGTGTAAGCCCGCTCTTTTCGAGACGGATAATCAACTTGGCAAATGAGAGCTCAGGATATCGTTCGAGGTATCTGCCGATTAACTCGAGCGCCAAAGGAAGATGTCCGAGCCGTCGACAGACCTCCTGCCCATCCCTTTTCTCCAGATCAAAGCGTTCTGATCCAATAAAGCTTCTTACCAGTGCCTCCGATTCCTCAGGGCCCAATGTATCAATCGATAGCTCCTTTACGTGGGCAGCCAAGCGCCGCCGGGAGGTTAACAAGACGTCAAAATGACTTTGTATCGGAGGCAAATAACCTACAACCAAATCCCAATTCGTAACATCATCAAAAATAACCAACACTTTTCCCGGATTCGACCAGTGCGACCAAACCCAATCAACACGATCGTTCAATTCTTCCAGCGTATTCGGCGCTACGACATCCAAATACTTTCGAGCAAAGTTCAGGATCTGAGTTCCAATGTTCCCTTCCCGCGAATTCACCCAAGAAATCCCACCTGGATAGGCATCTATTCGGCTTTGGGCATACTGAAGAGCTAACTCCGTCTTACCTATTCCTCCCATGCCTTTGACTGATACGATCGAGGTCGGCTTATCACCTTGTGCCAAGTATTGATCGAGTTTTTCCAGCTCCTGAAGGCGGCCTACGAACTCCACTACGCCACTGCGAGGGATGTTGTGAGAGAGTGTCGATCTGGAACCTTCGGACAAGTTCGCATCGACTGGTTTACCATAATAGTGACGGATTTCTTGAACGTAGCGTTCTGGCTTGACGACAACCTGAGAAGTTATGCCCTCTCGACTTGAATCAACCCTCTGATCTATTCCTTTTTTTTTCCGGAGTCCTGACGACCTATACCAACAACCGTACCTGAGTTGTTGTCAGCAATGATATTAACAGCATCTCCTCCACCCGTTCGCTGACTGATACGGTGGGAATTGCCATGTTTCCGAATAATCCAATACATCGGAGCTGCAATCGCTGCAATTGTTGTGCCGATGATCGCTGGCCCAATGCCGCTAAAAACCCACTGCCACCACTCTCCCTGAAACAGCTGTTTGATCGAATCCATGGTGTTTTCTAGCGCTGGCGACAGAATAACTGACAAGACCTACTCTAACATTAATGCATAGACTCCAAAGGATTCTTTTCCGAAAAAAGGACAATGATCAAACCTAGAAATCAAGAATCAGTCCAACCATCAGACATTTTATTCTCCTACAACCAGGGTTGGATATCGGTCCTTCCCCGACATTTAGTGTCTCAACGGCTCTGCTTGACCGTAACCACCGCACCTGCTGTGTTTTTCTGACTAGGTCTCACCCATGATTGCCCGAATGCCCGTTCACCGGCATAACGATCTGAAGGGATTGTTTTTTTTTCAGTTAGCGACACTTGAAGAGCCTATACTATTCCTCTACACACTGAAGTAACAATGGCCCAAAGAAACGATAGACACCATGCAAATATGAATGAAACGGGGAGCGCTTCGGCGCAGAAGAGAGCACTAGCAGTAGTCTCACGAGATACTGAAACACCCTCGTATTTCTCGTCCAATATATTCAGAGCATCGCCCGCGGCTGAGATCCCCATGTAGATAAACCAACTCGTGGCCAGTCCAAGAAGTGGCAAAAAGAAAGAAAGTAGGATGCGAGCTTCAACAGCTCCGGGCTCGGAATCTCGGAGAACGGATCCGTACGCAGCGAATAGAATTGATTGCGACACGAGAAGCCAACCCAGCCTATGGTTGATCAATTTGTCTTCGTGTGTCCATTTTTCGCGCCCTTCGAGATATTTCTGAACGTCCGAGGCATTCTCTTCACATGATTGACTCTCCAATAGCCGAAGGCGTTTCTCAAGAGCATCGATCTGAGCAGTCAGTAGCTTAAACGAAATACGTGACTGGGCTTTGTTTCTCTTTGATTCCATCGAACTCCTCTTTAGGCGCTAATTGGGAAATGAATCGTTGTCCCTGGCTTTGTGTCTAGAAGCGTAGTGTCCATCCATCCACTTAGCAACAAATAAGGCATGTTCCGAGAATCGGAATTCTGCCGTGCCTAAAAAGGAATTCTCGGCTCCTAGCACAAACTCACTCATATTTCGAGCTAAGCCTGCTTCCTCCCCCTCCTACACCTGAACCCTAGGTCAAATTCCCATCTGTCTCAGTAGGGCTCCCGAGCGAATGTGACATGTCTCCAACCCGCTCGTGAATCGAATTGCCAGTCACGTCAAAACCCCAGTCGTCCCGTTTCAAAAGAATGCCGGGGCAAAGCCCAAGCGAAACCTTAGCTACCACCGGGTTCCGAGTGATCTAAGCGCGCCAAATCCTGTAGCACCGCTACCGACCCCAAACTGGCACCAATACCAAATCGCCAATCAACAACCGCGTCTTACACCAACACGGTTTCCTGGACACAGACCCTCGCCAGGCATTGGATCTGGAACCCTGCTCAAGATCACCAAAGCTCGACGATCTATCGAGCGTTTACCCTACTCCGAACTCTAGGTAGTCGTCGCGATCATCGGGAATCTCGTCACCACTGATTCCAACACTCGACACCGCGCGGAACAAAGCGAGAGACGCACGCTGCCAGAACAATCTGAGGCAGTTGGCCACATCGCTAGAATCTACGTCGACGATAACCGGGAAAGATCCCCTCGAATCAGCCCCCCCGCTGCCGTCAAAGGCAATCGGTGCTATCGCAAGAAGTCAAAGCACGCGGCGAGTATTCGAACCCCCCTCGTCAAGGAGACGCTGGTATTTCACTGCAAAAATGATGAATCGGAAGCTTTCGAACGTCGAGGAAGTAGTTACGAATGAAATCACTCGATGAAGGGTAACCTGATCGATAACGACAACGGAAGCCCCGGCGACCGTGTTCGCATGCTATTGTTCGATCCCGAGCCCTGGCATCGCGGCGAACAGAACGCTGTCTCTGAAGATGGACATATCGATCGTAAATCGAGCGGTCCCACAAACAATTGATATTCATCTCGAAGCTTTCAAGGATCTCAAGAGGTACCGTGTGAGTCTTCTTTTTGACTATTTTCTTTGTTTCGAGGACAGGTGGAGTGCATCGAACCCACGAGAGGCGTGTTGGTATTGAATCGGGCAACCAACCGTCACGAAACCGATGGCATGGTCTCCCTCCGAATCTGGGTCGAACCCAAACGGATCTTCACCCTCAGACAGCGAAAGACCATGGTGGCCAATGAAATCGCGGTTTCCTTGAATAAGGGACAGGGGCCACGCGACACCAATGACTTCCTAGTCAAACTGATCCGACTCATCCTCGACCACATGGAGGATTCGGTTGAACAGTTGGATGAGTCCGTCGACGCACTCGAAGAGCGAGCCCTCGTCGCCCAAGAAGAACTCATTGTCCACCTCGCTGAACGAACCAACCACACAATCTATCGCATTTCGATCCTGAGCACCATTTTTCTCCCACTAGGTTTGGTGACCGGGTTACTCGGCATCAATGTTGGGGGGATATGCCCGGCACGAACGATCCCTCCGCTTTCTGGGGGGGGGCTGTTTTTTCTAGTGGGAATCACTCTTCTCGTCATCGCGCTGTTAAAAAGAAGTAGGTGGCTGTAACGCCCTGCGAATCTCAGCAGCAGGACCGAGCACACCCATCCGCTATCGCCGGCCAACCAAGACCGCCGTCAGAAAATACGCCAAGATCATCTCCAAAGGTCAGCGGTCTCACACTCGACAGGCCGAGTAACACGACGTGGGATCGATTCGTTCCCAAGCCGGGGTTCAGGCGTTCAGGCGAGCAGCGCACAGGGTCTCCGATTTACCTCACTAAATACCACATATGTCGGTTTTCGGGTTTTTTGCTAAACCCATAATCCGCCTATTGACAGAATACAGAAATAGTATTCTGATGATAAGGTAGGTCACCAGGCATGCCGCCCGGTGAATCAAAACAAGAGTTGAAGTTCATTAATTCCAATACGATGAAAACCCTATTTCCCAAACTTCGAAGTGACATTCTTGCCGTATCTCTGGCTTCCATCACAGCCGTTGCTGGCGTCCAGGTTGCAAAGGCTACGAGTTGCTCCATGTCAAACACCAGCTACAATTGGGGTGGCGATGCTTGGAGCTATGCCTCGTATGGCACGTCTGCGGGATACACGTCCGCCGGATTCATCCACTCAACGTCTTCTTTCTATGTTTACGACCGTGCCGGAAACCTCTGTGACTCCCCCGGCAACGACAATTCTTCCACCTCAGGCACCGGCACAAGCTACCAAGGCAGCTGGACCTGGGATTTCCGAAACTATCAGGATGGATCTTCGCACATCTATGTTGCGGCTACAGGCGATACCGAATCGGGCTACGTTTGGTAGGCAGTTCGTAGCGCATTAGCCAGAAAGGCTCACGCGGAAACTCCGGTTCCGCGTGAGCCACCCCTTCCCAAAACCCTCAGGTTCGGATCTCATGAACAACTCCTCTAATCTCTATAAAGTTAGCTTCGCTTCGGTTGCCATTGGCGTCTTGATTGGATGGACTGCGTCCGACGAGTCCGCTCTGATCGAGGAGTTAAAGCGCACGCTTGCTGAGAAGGACAAAGCGTTGATTGAGATCCAACGACAGCACGCTATGAGCGCCAAACGTTTCCATGTCGATGCGATGTCGGTCGCCCAGACGAAGCTTACCGAGTCTGGGGAGAACGCGGCCCCCGACGTTGAAGAGCGGGTGGTAAATGAGCAGGAACAGCGAGCACAGCATATCGAACGGGTTGCCAAGGCTCGGTTTGGCCAGAAGATGGATGAATACGGCTCGGTGCTTACCCAGTTGGGACTGCCGGAGGGGGAACTCGAGAAGATGAGGTCCCAGCTGTTCGAGATCGACCGAAGATCCTTGATGTCTGAGTTCGCTATTGGCGACCAGCTCGAAGCACAAAACCGCTTTCAAACTGAACTGAGATCTCAACTCGGCGACGAGGCTTTTGAAGAGTTTCGTGAGTATGAACGCTTAAAGCCGGTCAAGCGGGAGATTGATCAATTCACGCAGTTCTACGAGGAAAATTCAGAAGGACAAAGACCAAGCCTTGAGTTGCTGGATTGGTTAGAGACCGCCGTAGATGAGGCCGATGTCTTTACTACGGAGTCCTGGGACGGCCCCTTTGGCGGCAGCCCTCAGCCCACCCGAGGGGATGCGATGGTTCGGGCCAAGTATCTGGCAGAGATTGAGGACCTGGAAGAGAAGTCCACGCTCTTGCTGGAACTGGCCCAGAGCAATGAGTTTCCAGCCAATGAAATTTCAGTCATGGAGGCTTACTACGACAATCAGATAGAAGAACGGCATGGCGTCTTGGAGATTCTGGCGATTCCCCCAGAGGAGCGAATGGCATTCATTCAAAGCCAACAAGAGGCGGCAAATAATCAATAGGCAAACGCTCTTTCGATTTACTTACACCGACAAGACCGATCCGCCCCCGCCCATCCTTCGGTTCCTTTGGTAGTCTTCGAAGACCCGCCTCTCGATCGCAACAGTGCCCCACCAACCAGGGCGACACTTCAATAGCGATTCCACAACAAACGTCTCGATACCAAGGGCCTCCCGATGCCCTGGAACTCGATAGAACGGTCCTTCACGCTCAAAGGGATTCGGATCCTCGAAGGCAGAGTGCCCGAAGCTCACCACTTAGAAACAGCAGCGAATTCAAATTTTGTTTGAGCACATTCCCTCTTCTCGCGGTCAAAGTTTCAGGTCTCCTGCAGGTGCTGCTCGAACGGGCAAGATTCCCTTTCTTTTCCGGTGATAGGCACTGAATTGGTTTGCCTTGCATGGGGCGTCATCGGTTAATGAGCGAGGTGTCGAAAGACGCCATTGAGTCTACGTTCCTCCGAACGTTCACCCTTTCTAACCAGGACAGAATCCGAGACTAAAAGAACATGGGCATGTTGAGACGAATCAAGAGTAGAAAGTGGTCTGGTATGGGGCCAGGAGTGATTCTTGGTGTGTGGATTCTGTGGTCCGGGCTCACCCTTGTTGACGCAGCGGAAGCGATCGAAGAGAAAGATCTCGCGTTGGAGCGCTACTTTACCGCCAACGGGCTTTACAATCGCCAGTTGTACGAGTTGGCCGCCCAAGAATATTGGGATTTTCTGTCTACCTACCCTGATCACGAGAAGGCCGCAAAAGCGCAATTGGGCTTGGCCTTGAGCACGTATGGGATGGGAAACTATGCCGACGCGGAACCCTTGTTGGAAAGACTTTCGAGCTCCGTTGCGGGGCATGAACGCACCCAGATTCACCTGATCTGGGGGCAGACGTTGCTGGTGTTAAATCGGGCTTCCGACGCCGCGAGCGCCTTTGAAAGTGGGCTATCAAACAGCGAATCCGCGAGTCAGGAGAGTCTACTAGCTGGCCTGGTCGAGGCCCGATATCAGAACCAAGAGTGGGCCGAGGTCGTCAAGTGGAGTCGTCGGCTAGCCGAAGTCGCTCCGAACGGCGCAAATACGTGGCGAGCCAGCTTCCAGGGCGCTCAAGCCCTCTATGAACTGAGGCAATTCGATGAGGCAACCGTGGCTTTCCAAGCGCTAGCTCGAGGGAGTGCTGGATCCCCCCTGGAGCAGCAAATCCAATTCCTCCTCGCCGAGAGTCAACGAGAAAGCGGAAAGATGGATGAGGCCGCTCAATCATACGCCCGAGCGGCCGCGCTGGAGGGAGCGTTCACGGCGGACTCGCTCTTCCGGCAAGGCTACATTCGGTTTCATCAGGAACGTTTTGAGGACGCGACAGACGTCTTGCGGCAGTTGCTACGCAACCATGCTGACTACCCTTCGGCCGCACCGGCGGCCATTCTGGTAGGACGGGCCTATTTGGAACAAACCAACTATTCCCAAGCGGAGGCCGTCTTTCGGCAACTCGCTAAGTCCCCGGCCATCGAGGTGGAGGCGAAACTATGGCACGGCAAGGTCTTGCTCCGGCGGGAACGGTTTTCAGAGGCCGAACGCTTACTCAGCACGGTGGTCGGCCGGGAGAGTGCGTTCAAAGCGGACTTGCTGTATGACTACGGAAGCGCCCTCCTCGGGCAGAAGGAGTTTGCTCAGGCTGCAGCGTCCTTTGTCGCTCTCGCGGATGAATTCTCCGACAATTCGATGACTCCCGAGGCGCTGCGCCTCGCGGCACTCTGCCTGCATCGATCCGGAGACTACGCCACGAGTCTGGTCCTGTGTAAACGGTTTAAGGCGGTAGACGGAGAAGCAGCAGCGGACCGAATCGCATTCCTAGTCGGGGAGAATTACTTTTTTATGAACAATGCCGAAGCGGCCGTTCCAGCCTACCGGAGCTTCCTCTCCGATTACCCGAACAGCGAAGAATCCGCATCCGCTCGGATGCGATTGGGAATGGTCTTTCACGGCCAAGAGCGCTGGAGCGAAGCCGCCGCCGAGTTTCAACAACTCAACGCGGTTGAGGGCCCCCTGTTTGCGCAAGCCAAGTTTCTACTCGGGGATGCCTACTTTGAACTGGAACAGTGGGATTCAGCCATTCAGGCATTAGAGCGGTTTGCCCAAGAGGAAGCCAATGAGCCGAATGCGGATACGGCGCTGTTCAAGGCGGCGCAGGCCCACGAGCGAAAACAGGATACAGCTCAAGCAATTGCTCGGCTGAACCAATTACTCTCCAAGTATCCCCGGAGTCCTCACGAGGCTCCCGCACTCGTCGAGTTGGGACGGCTACAATATGAAAGTGAACAGCTGTCCGACGCGCGTCAGGCCCTGCGCCGTGTGGTCCGGCGGCATGCAGACAGCACCGTCCGCCCTCAGGCTGACTACTACCTCGGCTGGATTGCACTCACCGAAACAAAGTCGGACGAAGCCATTGAGCACTTCGGTCGCGTTGTGGCGGAGGGATCCGACCATCCGCTCGCCGCCGATGCCCGACTCCAACGGGGTTTGCTCTTGGTGGAGACCGGCAAGTTTGCCGCCGGCAAGAACGATCTCGATACGTTCGGCAAATCGTTTCCAAACGAAGCACGCCTGGATCAATCCCGCTTTTATGGCGGCATTGCCAGTGTCGGAGAAGAGAACTGGGAGGATGCCGTAAGCCGATTTCGAGTTGTCATCGATCAGCACCCCGACTCCGCTTTCCGCGAGCGGGCTCACTACGAATCGGCATGGGCTGAGAAAAACGCCGGTGAGAATGCCCGAGCCATGGATCAGTACAAAGCCCTGCTCACTCGTTATCCGGACACGGACTTGGCGCGCTCGGCAGCGTTCGAACTCGCAGAACTGGAATTCGAAGCGGAAGACTATGCTTCGGTTCGGAAACGTTTGACGACGCTCTTGCCAAAGTTGGAGCCGGGAGACCTTCGAGCGCGGGTACAATACCGGCTTGCCTGGGCTCAGCTGAGCGCTGGAGAAGGCCTAACGGCAGCGCAAACGTTCGAGGCCATGCTCTCCAATAGCCCCCCGGACAACCTGGTCGCCATGGCCTCGTTTCAAGCCGGCGAGGCTCGGCTAAAACTCCGAGAGTATGCTCAAGCGGAAACTCATTTCGGCCGCGCCTTGGAGGCTCCAAGTAACGAAAAAATCATCGAGCGCATCCTCTTGCGCCTGGGAGAAGCTCAAGGCTTGGTCGGACGATGGGCGGAGTCGGAGCAATCCTATACCCGGCTCGTTACGGAGTTCCCCAACAGTCCGCTACTACGACGGGCTCAAATGGGGATCGGGTGGAGTTTGGAGAATCAGGAAAAATTCACCGACGCGATTCGCCAATACCGCACCGTTGTGATGGGCGGGGAACGCGACGAGACCAGCGCCCGAAGCCAATTTCAAATCGGTGAATGTCTCCTGGCAGCAAAGCAGTTCGACGAAGCGATCAAAGCGTTCATTCAGCTTGAGGTGAACTACGGCTATCCCGAATGGGGATCCAAAGCGCTCTTAGAAATCGGCCGAGCCCTGGAAGAAAAAGAAGACCGAGATGGGGCGTTGAGTCGCTACCGAGAAGTGTTGAACAAATATCCGGAAACGGCGGCAGCCGAAGTGGCAAAGGACTTTGCTGACAATCTTTCCGGTTCTGAGAATTGATCCAAATGGGACCCGTGTGGAAGTTGGAAAAAGCTCTACCATGATGAGAACAATTACGCGCTACGGTATAGGGATCGCTCTGTTGCTTTGGGGAGGACTCCTCTGCTACGGGCCTTTGAGTGCGGCCGATCCCGATCCGAATCCCGATCCAAATGCCGCTCCGGTCACCCCAGAGCAAACGGAGCTAACCGAACCGGAACGGGAGAAGGAAACGCTTTGGTCACTCTTACTCAAGGGCGGGCCGGTAATGATTCCCCTAGCCCTTTGTTCCCTAATTGCGATGACCAGTTTGCTCGAACGCTCGGTCAGTCTCCGACGGGATCGAATCATCCCCAATGACTTCATCGCCGGACTAAAAGCCCGCTTCAAACCCGGCGATTCCGATGTGAGCCCGGGGATCGCCTACTGCGACGAAAGCAACAGCCCGGTCGGGAGAATCTTCAAAGCCGGTCTGCTCAATCTGCGCCGAGGAGCGGCATTCGTCGAAAAATCGATCGAAGACGCCGGCGCCCGCGAAGTGGACAAACTGAAACGCAGCCTCCGCCTGATGGGGACGATCGCCACCATTAGCCCGTTGTTAGGAATGCTAGGCACAGTGTATGGGATGATCGGGGCTTTTGAAACCTCCGCGCATGCCGGGACCGGCAAGGCGGAGTTGTTGGCGGTCGGGATCTATGAAGCATTGGTGACGACGGCAACCGGCTTGACCATCGCGATCCCGGTCTTGATTTGCTACTACTACCTCAATGCCAAAATCGATTCGGTGGTCGATCACATCGATGACCTCGGCATTGATTTCATGGAGCACTACTTGATCGAACAATCGGTTCCTGGTGATTCATCGGAATCCGCGACATGAGAATTCGACGCACATCGGAGGAACCTCGGTCGCTCATCGATATGGCGCCGCTGATCGATATCATGTTCACCCTGATCATCTTCTTTCTCGCAACAACCACCTTTGAGAAGGAAGAAAGGGACATCAAGGTCAGCCTCCCGGATTCGGGCAAGACCAGCACCTTGAGCAGCGCGCCCAAAGTGCTGGTGATCAACGTGCGCGAGGACGGGAGTTACTATTTTGGCAATCAAACCGTCGCACTTCCGGTGTTACAGGAACGTCTCTTGGAAGCAGTCGAAACCAAATCAGACCAAAAAGTGTTGATTCGGGGCGATGAGCGCGCCTTGCACGGGCATGTGGCGGCCGCCGTAATGGCCTGTAAGAACGCGGGAATCCATGAAGCCAACATTGGCTACAAACTTCCGCGTTAGGAATGGGCAATGAGGCCAGGAATATGCCAACCGCGGTTCTTAGAACACTGCCATCGTCGCAAGGCTGAAAGGAACCCTGGATAACGTGAGCACCAACCGGGCAACGCGTCGAATCACGGTAGGGCTCCTGTTGCTCGTCCTGGGCGTCTGTGCTTTCGTGGTGCTGCGACCGGACTTGTGGCAGTACTACACCGACGGATTTAAGATCCGCCAGCCCGGTCGGGATGCCGTAATCCGCGAGGTCCTGTGGGAGGAGCCGGAGCTCATGGGGACTCAGGTAAACGCCGAGCCCGACAACTACGAACCCACCCTATCCGCCGATGGCCGAACCTTGATCTTCTCCCGCGGACGGGCAACCCAGAACGCCGATCTCTACATGTCCCGACGGGTGGGGGACACCTGGGAAGAACCCACGCCGATTCTACAACTCAACACCCCGCTGGACGAACTCGGCCCGGAGCTTAGTCGCGATGGTAGCCTGCTCTACTTCTATTCGAATCGCGACGGAGGCTTTGGGGGATACGATATTTGGATGAGCCGTCGCGAGGCGGACCGGTGGGGAACTCCGGTGAATTTGGGCAACCAGATCAATTCCGCCTACAACGACTACGATCCCGCCGTTTCCCCAACCGGGCGCCGCTTGTATCTCTCGTCGAATCGTCCCAAAGGTCCAATCAGTGAAAAGGAACGCGCCGCCTGGGGGGCGACGCTTCGGGAATCCAGAAATCTGTCGGACTACGACATCTTCGTCGCCGACGCGACCTTGGTGGAGGAGGAAGCCGGCAATGAGACTCAGAGTCGTTGGGAGTATTCCAAAGCCACTCGCGTGGAAGTCTTGAATTCGATGGCTGACGAAGGGCAAGTCGCGCTCACGCCGCGCGGTGATTTTCTCTACTTCAGTTCGGATCGCCGCGGGGGCCAAGGTGGTTTTGATATCTATCGGAGTCGGATCTTTGACGGTGAGCTGATGCTACCGGAACACGTTGGGGCTCCGGTTAATTCCTCGCTCGATGACATGGATCCCACCCTGTGGATGGAAGGCTACGGATTGGTCTTCAGTTCGAATCGAGAGCGTCGCGAAGACGGGGAATACCCGTTTCGAATCTATCACTCCTTGAGTCGCGAAGTCATGTCACGCACGGATCTATCCACATTCGATTGGCTGCTGGATTTCCTAAGGTTGAACAAGTGGTGGATTATCGCCTTGCTGCTAGCGCTGCTTGCCTTGATCGCGTTGATGCGACTGATGTTAAACAAGAGCTTTCGGCGGAGCCTGACATTGATTCAGCGCTGCATTGTGGGCTCCCTGCTCTTGCATCTGTTGATCGCGTTCCTGCTGAGTCTTTGGCTGGTCTCGGAAGCGGTCTATCAGGCCGTAACGGAACCAAGCATGGAGATTGCCATCAACGAAGGCGCTCTGAGCCGTGAGCTTCTGGCTCTCGATATTCGCGAGCAAGTTACCGAGCTACCGAGTGCAACGACGGAGTTTGAAGCACAAGAACCGGTGGAGCGCTTACCATTGCCAGACTTCACCCCGGCGGTCGATCGAGTGGAGCTCGAATCCGCCGAGATGCCACCACCGGAGTTTGTCACTGAGGTAGAATCCAACGAAGCACCTGAGCCTTTAAGCGAAAGCCTCGAAGCCCCGGCCATTTCACCACAATTGCCCCAACTCACCTTGAATGTGAGTCCGTTCCAACTGGAATCACCTAGCCCAGTGCCCCCCCCCCCGGTGGAGCCGGAGATGGCCGAGGTAACGGATACCGCGACCCTGGTCCCGGCTCCGGTTGAGCCGTTGCCGGATGTGTCCCGAGAAATTGAAGCTCCGGCGGATCGCGCGTTGGAGAATCTACCCTTTGAGTTCGACACGGGGTTGGCGTCCGATATCACGGTCGCGGACGCACCGGATCCCGTTGTGGACCCGATTCAAGCGCCCGCGTCAACGCCCACGATGGAGTCATTCAACCCCACGGAGCTCGTACCGACCTTGGCCATGGAGGGGCGGGTGGTTGAGATTCCGGATACGAGCTCAGACGCAGCAGCGCCTCTTCAAACGGATTCAGCGCAGAATCTAGCCAGAGCGCCATCACCTTCGCCGGCACCGAACCAACCATCGACGACGCGCCAAGAGGTCACACCACTGAACGAAACCCCATCGCTGACCTACCTGACGGAACCGGAAGTCCAGAACGTCGATACGACGGACCCGGATGCCTTCTCCGCCGCCCTACCGAAACCCAGTGCGTCACCCCAAATAGAACGTCAGGATCCTGTTACCCTCGGTGAGCTTGCCGCGATGGAGAATCGAGAGGCGGTGGTGCCAGAGGCGGACGGCACGTTGCCGGATTCCCAGGAGCTGGATTCAAGCCTTCAGGAGGTCAAGGTTAGCCCTTCCGAAACGAGTGTCGATCGCCCCCTGGTTGGGAACCCGGTCGCAAGCCCGGCCTCCCAAAATCCGGACCCCACCCGGGCAATAGAACCCATGCCGCCCGTTTCCCCACGCCTTCCGGCAGGAGAACTCACTCGGCCAAGCCTCGTAGACAGACCCGAGGCGATGATGGAGCCGCTCGAAACCGTCTTATTACAAGATCTGGTTCAAATGGAGGGACACGAAGCGGCCGCTCCAACGCCCACTTCCGAGGTCTCCAGCAGGCGGGACGCGGATGCCAACCTTAGCGTCGTCAAAGCCTCCACCGCACCCACAGAGCTTCAACGACCACAAACGATTGAACAGAGTATCGCCCAAGCCCCATCCGCCCCGAGTCCATCCGTCCGTATTGAAGCGGCCCTGCAAGCGACGAATCGCCTCGCCGCCGCACGTATCCCCAGCTTGTCACAACCCGTCGCACTCGTCCCCTTGGAACGGATGATCCATCCGAGTTCGAAGTCCTCGCAAATCCGCATGGAGGACCGAGAGGTGGTGCTTCCGGCGGCGAACAACGAAGAGGCCGAGGCACGCCTTGCGGACGCCCTAGTGAGCCAAGTCAAAGCACCCACAGAACAGCGAAGAACAGGTTTACCGCAGAGACTGGAACCAAGCCTCGCGCCGCTGACCTCAACCCTCGTGCCCCCCGCGAGGAACCAAGAATTGTTGCCGGCAGTCACGAAGACAGCGCTCGCTCTGGACTCGCAACCGTTCCAGCCGGTCAGACTAAAACTCACGATGGAGGGAACCGAAACGATGGCCTCCAACAGCTTGGTGCCGATGGAAGCTCGAGAACCGGTTGCCGCAGAGATCACCACTCCGGAGAACCTAGAAATCGCGAGCGATAAACCACTCAACATCGAAAAGGCCTCCGCCCCTCCCCCGTCACGAAACCCGGCGTTGATGCCACTTCGACCCAGGACGGTCGTGGCTCGTGAGCCGGTGCAGATCGTACCTGGACGGATATCGCAAGACATCACAGCCGAGCCTATGAGGGTCGAGCCGGTCCGGCTTGATCGCCGGCCGCTGCTTGAGATTCCCGTCATGAAGCGGACTCCGGAGCTGGTGATGGAAGATTCAGAGGCGTCTAGCCAGCCCTACCTCTTGCGGGATCCAAAGACACGGGAGCGCCTGATTCAAACCCTCGGAGGTTCGGACGAAACCGAGGCGGCCATCGTCAAGGCTCTGGATTGGCTCACCCGAACCCAAGCCCGCGATGGGAGTTGGGAAGTCGGACGCTTTGGTGGACGTCGAGGGCACCGAACGGCGGGAACCGGGTTGGCCCTACTCTGCTATCTCGGTTGGGGTGCGAAACACAACGAGCCCGGTCCCTATCAGGAACCGGTTCGACTCGCCATCCAGTTTCTCTTGGATTCCATGAGTGAAGAGGGACGGCTATGGCAACGGGGAGATCGCGGCATGTATGACCAAGGGATTGCTTCAATCGCTCTGGCCGAGGCTTACGGCGTCTCGCAGGACCCAATCCTAAAGGAACCCGTAGAGCGCGCCTTATACTTTATCCTGCGGTCCAGTCGGCGAGGACGGGAGTGGCGCTATAATCCAGGCGATCCCGGAGATACGTCTGTCTATGGCTGGCAGGTGATGGCTTTGAAGAGCGGGCTCATGGCTGGGGCGGAATTGCCGGAGGGTGTTCTGGAAAAGGCCGGCACGTGGTTGGATCTGGTTGGTGGCGGGGAACACGGTGGCATCTATGGTTACACCTCAAAGCGATACCATGGCCCCGGAATGGTGGCTGAGGGGATGTTCTGCCAACAGTTGTTGGGGATCCCGCGAACGGACCCGCGGATGATCGAATCGGCCGCCCACTTGGCGGAGCGTTTGCCAAGACGGCAGAGTGTTGATTTCTACTACTTCTACTACGGGTGCCTCGCCCTCTACCAACATCAGGGACCGATCTGGGAAGCCTGGAACGAGCGCATGCGAGCTCTCTTACTTTCCTTACAGACTCAAGATGGCGAACACGAGGGAAGCTGGCGCGCCCGCGGCGCCCGCCCCCAAGACTACGGACGCTTGGTCTCAACGACGATGGCAACTCTGTCACTTGAGGTCTACTATCGCTACCTGCCGCTCTATGGCCTGGATCGAAACTAACTCAAGCGAAAGTGGACGGAGTCCCCTATGCGCGTTACTATGAAGGAACTCGCAACGTAAGAGCTCTAGAGGCAATCGCCACCTGATCAAGGCACATTCCCATCGGCATCATCCTAAGTGCCCCGCGTTTGGACACAATGCCACAGCGTAGCCAGCGGCCTACTCCTCGACGTAGTTTCCAAACCTTCTGTTGACCGCGACACCGCCGCAAACAATGGCTATCAGAACGAGGATCCAGATTGCCTTCGCACTGTTCGCCTCAGCAACAAACAAACCGTACAACGCCAACCACCACCCGATCCTGTCCATCCCAACCGCCCACAAAATTGAGCAAATCCCTTCGAACAGGGTCTATTGGTAAAGGAGAGCAAAAACGTGCCGTTGTCGCAGTGCGGGGCGTCGATTCAGACCTCCATGATATGACGCGAATACGCTCCATAGCCTTACTAGTCATCCTCATTGCCCTGAGTGGTCTCTCGTTGAATCGGTTGATCACGCATCGCGAATCGGTAGTCTGGTTCCTCGACTTGGGACCCGAGTACGTTCCTCGGCAAATCAGTGCGGCCGAGGCCGCATGGTTCCAGCCCTTGCCCCGCGAGAACCTGACTCCCGAGCTTCGCAACAAGAGAGCCACCGAAGATAGTGACACTTACTTCAACCCCAACCGCATCCACGAACCCGACTACCGTGCAAAAGTCACAAGACACTATGCCATCGAACGCTTCCTCACGGCATCGCGTCGCACGGACCCACACTACCTCAAAGTCCTAGAAGTCCTGGTATCGCAGGGCTACGGCATCGAAGAATGGGCTCATACCTGCATGACGATCCTCTCCTTTGGCCGTGGTACCTCCGTCAAATACGAGCCACCACAGAAACCGGCGCACAATGCACACCACACCGCCCCAGCAGCCACGGATGCGCACACAAAAAAGACGGCCTACAACCGCGCCATCGACGGGTTCGCCAGAACTCTCGGCACAATCGACCCCAAGGTCATTCACCCACTGCTCTCCATCTCACTCGAATACCAGTCCGGCGAACCGCTCCTCGGCCTGACGCCGGTGTCACTTGAGAGAGGAGATCGACTGTGGACGGACGCCGACTGGATCACACCTGAGATGCGCCGCGCCCAAGCAGCCTACCAGGGCCCGGACCGAAAGCTCTGGACCGGCGACCTCCGCAGAGGCTTCGCCGATTTTCTCAAACGTTCCCGCCAGCGAGCGCAGGGACGTCACGTCCCCGAGGATCGTCAAACCATCCAAGATCTGATTGGCTTCGGCTTGCTCGATCCAGAGGATCTCGTGGGAGTGGAAGTGGTGGAAGGAGAAGGCGGCGGCTGGGGCACTTCAGGTTCAGCAAAATCCCTGTAACACAAGTATGCACGCACGCTCTCACTTCTTCCGAAACCAGGTCAGCAATTACGGTATTTCGGACTGGAGCTAAAACGTATTTCTGAAAGACGATTTCCCCAGTCATTGCCGTCCTCGTTGTTTCTACCATCGGCACGGCAGAGAGATCCAAGACCGATCGCCACAACCAACTCGATCAGGTTCTCACCGGACTCACAAAAGGCACCCCCGCTCCAAAGCGGCTATGCCAGGATATCGCGGACGACGCGGCCGTGCACGTCGGTCAACCGAAACCGACGGCCCTGGAATTTGTAGGTCAATTGCTCGTGATCGATTCCGAGCAAATGAAGCACGGTCGCTTGAAAGTCGTGCACGTGCACGGGATTCTCCACAATGTTGTAGCTAAAATCATCCGTGCGACCATAGGTCATTCCGGGTCGAATCCCGCCACCCGCCATCCAGAGTGAGAAACACTTGGAGTGATGATCGCGACCGTAGTTGGCCCTAGAGAGATCCCCCTGCGAGTAATTGGTTCGGCCAAATTCTCCACCCCAAATCACCAGCGTTTCGTCCAATAATCCGCGTTGTTTAAGGTCCGTGATCAGCGCAGCCGATGCCTGATCCGTATCTCGACACTGCCGCTCAATCCCTTTCGGCAAGTCGTCATGCTGGTCCCACCCACGGTGATAGAGCTGAACGAAACGCACGCCCTTCTCCACCATGCGCCGAGCCAGCAAACAGTTGGCGGCAAAAGAACCAGGCTCGCGAGCCGATTCTCCATACAGGCGATACACATGCTCGGGCTCACCAGAAAGATCGGTCATCTCCGGCACCGCGGTCTGCATGCGAAATGCCAATTCGTACTGCGCGATCCTAGCCTCGATTTCCGGATCCTGGTATGCCCCGAATTGCCGGGCTTGCAGTTGCTTCAGAATTCGCCACTGCGCCTCGCGATCCGCACCATCAATCCCGGGCGGGTTATTCAAATACAACACGGGTTCACCGCCGGACCGAAACTGCACGCCTTGATGTTGCGAAGGCAGAAACCCATTCCCCCAGAGCCGGGCATAAAGCGGTTGGCCGTAGCGATCCTTGCTAATCAACACGATAAAGGCCGGGAGATTCTCGTTCTCGCTACCCAGCCCGTAATCGATCCAAGACCCCATGGCGGGTCGCCCCGGGAACTGGGATCCGGTTTGCAGGAACATCGTGGCGGGATCGTGATTGATGGCATCGGTATGCATGGACCGGATCAAGCACAACTCATCCACCACTTTGGACTGATGCGGCAAGAGTTCACTCATCCACGTCCCGACGGCTCCCTGCCGTTGGAAGCCAAACTTGGAGCCCGCCAGGGGAAAGGACGTTTGCCCGGCGGTCATCCCCGTCAAACGTTGACCGCGGCGCACCGACTCCGGCAGTTCTTGACCAAACATGCGATTCAAGAGCGGCTTGTGATCGAACAACTCGATCTGCGAGGGAGCACCGCTCTGGAACAAGTAAATCACTCGCTTGGCCCGGGCAACATGCTGTGCGGCAAGCGAAGCATGTGGCGCTACAGCGTCGGCCGAAACAGCTCTTGGATTCAGCAAAGTGCCCAATCCGAGAGTCCCCAATCCCAGACCCGTTCGGTTCAAGAACGTGCGTCGACTGAGGAGATCACCTGGACTCGTGGAACCACTCATCGTTTCATATAGGCTGCGTCAAAATTCATCAACGTGTTCACCACCAGGGTCAAGGCGGCTGTCCGAACCGGATCTTGGTTTGGATCTGCGGGAAGTTCCCCTACTTCAACTAGAGCCGTCAACGCGGCCTCATTCTGCGCATACTTAGCTTCCGCCGTATCAAACTGTTCTCGCAAGAGACCTAACTCTTTCGCATGGGCTGGGCGACCGCAAAGCGCCCGAAAGGCAAATCGGATCTGGGAATCTACGTCCGGGCCACCCTCACGTTGTGCCCGCTGCGCTAAGGCCCGAGCGGCTTCGACGAATTGCGGATCATTGAGCAACACAAGCGCTTGCAGCGGCGTATTCGTATTCTCTCGTTTCACGACGCAAACCGAGCGATTAGGCGCATCAAAGGCAATCATCGCGGGATGCGGCGTGGTTCGCCGAACGTAGGTGTAGAGACTCCGACGATAGAGCCGCTCTCCGGAGTCGTGTTGGTAGCGGTTACCGGGTCCGGTTTTCTCCACCCACAGGCCATCGGGTTGGTACGGCTTGACACTTGGACCACCCACGTGCCGGACGAGTAGCCCGCTGGCCGCCAAGGCATTGTCCCGAATCATCTCAGCAGGCAAGCGATAGCTCGGTCCCCGTGCCCAGAGTCGATTCTCCGGATCGATTGCCCGGTGAGTGGCCGCCAGCTTGGAAGATTGCCGATAAGTCGCCGAAGTCACCATCAAACGCAGCACATGACGCAGATCCCAACCGGATTTCACCAACCGCGAAGCCAACCAATCCAACAGCGCGGGATGACTCGGTGGCGTTCCCTGCGCCCCGAAATCATGCGGCGTTTCCACCAAACCCCGACCGAAAAGCATCTGCCAATACCGATTCACCGTGACCCGAGCCGTCAGCGGGTGCTCGGGTTCGGTCATCCACTGCGCCAGCCCAAGCCGGTTCCTCGGATACCGCGAAGCAAAGGGATAAATCTCCGCCGGTGTCCCCGGCTGCACTTCCGTCGTCGGGGCATTATACTGGCCCCGATCCAACACAAAGGTTTTTCTCCTTTGCTGCTGTTCCTCCATCACCATGATCTCCGGCACCGGACGCAGCAGCTCCAAACGGCGCCCAACGAGCCGCCGAATCCTTGCCAACTGATCACGAGCTTCCGCATCCGCCCGCAATAAGTGATGACGAACAACATCCGAGGCAGGCAACGAGCTCTCATCTGCCGGTTCGCCAATAGCCTCCCCGAAGCTTGCCGCCATTTCTCGAGCCGTCAGAGAGACACGAAAGAGCTTGAGGTGATCTAGGCTGCCGACAAAAACCCCATTCTCCCCCGTGTAGAACCGGCCACTCCGACCGACCATGACCGGCTTCTGGGGCCAGCCCTCTTGTTCGCCCCAGGGATGCACGATGGTTCGATACAAGTGATCGTAATCCACCTCTTGTTCGACGGATTGCCCGTTCACATAAAGTCGCACACCCTCAGCCGCACCCGAGCCATCGTAGGTGAACGCAACGTGCTTCCAGGCGTCAACGGGCACAGGTATCTTGGCAGTGACTTGCAAGTAATTATGCGGCCAATAACCGATCAATCGCAGCGACGGACGGTTCTCCGGATCTAGGAAAAAGTCCCACCCCCGCCAGGCCTGATTCGTGAGGTCTCCGGAGATTCCCATGATGGTCTGGTTTGCTCCTTCCTTTTCCGTTCGTATCCACGCACTAGCCGAGAACGGTTCATTGACTTCGAACCGACCGGATTCCCGCAAAAAGATCAGATCATACTCACGATCCAACCGCAACGCCTGCCCAACCCGCCCCGGCACCAACTCAGGTTCCCCTGAAGCCACAGAGGTCCAGTTTCCATCAACAACTTTATCAATCGGCGTCCCACGAACCGCCCGATGAATCGCCCCCTTCACCGGGACTGTCTCCTGACTCAATGAATCCAACGGAAAGAACCCGTCGGGAACGGGCGCGGCCACCCTCTCTTGGCGCAGTTCTGCCACCCAATCCACATCGTGAACCCCAGTCTCGATCCGACGCGCGAGTCGCTCGCGTTGATCCGCAATCTGAGCGACCACCTCGGCGAGCGCTTCTTCGGCATCCGGATCCGGCAAAAGTAACACCGGCCCTGAAGAACCACCGCCTTCGGCTACCATACCAAGTTCCTTCAAGTTGTTAAAGAAGGCCGCCATCTGATAGTAGTTCTCTTGGGAAATCGGATCAAATTTGTGATCGTGACAAGTAGCACACTCAAGAGTCAGCCCAAGAAAGGCCGTCGCAGTGGTATTCACCCGATCCCGCACGTACTTGATTCGAAACTCCTCATCAATAATCCCGCCTTCAGCGGAAACGGGATGGTTACGGTGGAACGCCGTGGCGAGCCGTTGCTCCTGAGTCGCCTCCGGTAAGAGATCGCCCGCCAATTGCCAAGTGATAAATTCGTCATAGGGAAGATTGCGCCGAAAAGCGTCAATCACCCAATCACGCCACGGCCAGTGGTAGCGTTCCCGGTCCCCATGCATGCCTTGAGTATCCCCATAGCGCGCGACGTCGAGCCACTCCAGAGCCAACCGTTCGGCACACGCATCTGAAGCCAAAAAGGCATCCACGCATTTCTCGTAGGCCATCGGAGAAGAATCTAGCAGAAACGCCTCTACTTCTTCCATACTTGGCGGCAACCCCCTTAAATCGAAACTCAAGCGTCGGAGCAGCGCCGTTTTCTCCGCCTCGGGTGACGGCTCCAGCCTCAAATCTGTGAGCCGGCGATGTACAAACCCATCGATCCCATTGCGCCTCAACCAGGTCAACGGCACAGCCCCGGAATCCAGACTGGGAATGGCAGGATCTTGCACCGGAGCAAACGCCCAATGCCTCTCCCAGCGAGCCCCTTGTTCAATCCACTGACCGATCAAGGCCTTCTCTTCCCCGTTCAAGTCAAGGTGCGACTCACGGGGAGGCATCTGAAAATCGGGATCCGAGGATTGAATCCGCTCCCAGAGCACACTCTTTTCCAAGCTGCTCGGCTGAATCGCCACCCCTGCACCGGAACGCAGCGGTGCGAACGCACTCGGTTCCAGATCCAAACGCAAGCCCGCCTTGCGCGCGGCTTCGTCCGCCCCATGGCAGCGGTAACAACGATCTGAAAGCAGCGGCCGAATCTGCCGATTGAAATCTATTTCCTGAGGAGCCCCACTCGCTGAGCCGATTACCGCACTAGCCAAGGAACCGGCAAGTATCCAACCGGTTAGAAGGAGGCTCGATACCAGAATGCGATCCAAGCATCGTATCTGCATGCGAATGCGGCCCATGGAAGGGACCTTCTTACCATGCCAACGCAGCCAAGAAAAGTACAAGTGCCGAGACAAGCGTCCCAACCACCAACAGACCTCCCTCGCTCACCCGGACAAATGGCTACTCCAAATGCCTCCGTTTGCCGGAAATGAGATCGGTAATGCGGGAGCAAACCTCCGCAGTATCAATCCGCGAACGAAATCGATGCAGTAGATTGACCAATCCCAGTTCGGCTCGCGAAGCAAAGGCGTATTCGGGATTGGTTATCTTCGCCCGCAAAGCCACTTCCCAGGTCTCGGTCAGTGCTTTGAGAAAGGCGTCGTTGCCAAAGTCCAGCGTTCGTTTGCCCGGCTCCGACTCGGGGAACAACTTGTCGTAGAGCGCGATACCGGTCTTCGCCAAGCGCTTACCTTCTCGAGTTTTCGCCTGTTGCTCATTGCCACAAATCAGTCGCGCGATTCGTTGCTCCCCACCCCGCTGCTCACGCCACTCGCCCGATACCAAAGTATCCACCAGTTCGGAAAGATCCGGTGAACCCCATTTAACACAACCAAAGTCCACCAAGCCAATCTGCCCGTCTTCGCGAAACAGATAGTTACCGGGATGCGGATCCGCATGGAAACCCCGAATGGAACGCAACTCGTAGTGATACACCTCCATCAAGCGGCGACCGATCAGATCGCAAAGACTCCGTTTGGGCTTACGGGCGAGAAAGTCTCCGAACGAGTCCCCAGAGACAAAAGACATGGTCAACACCCGCCCCGTGGAAAACTCGGGATAAACGCGCGGGACCTGCAGATAAGTGATCGGTTCAAAAGCCTCTCGAAAACGGATCAGATTGCGGGCCTCATTCTCGTAGTCCGTTTCCTGCAAAAACCCGGCTTCAACCTCAGACAACAGCTCCATCGAGACATGTCCCGATACCCTCCCGGGCAAGGCGGCCGAGCGCAACAGTTTGAAATCATTTTCGATCGCCGTTCGAATTCCGGGATATTGGATTTTGACCGCCAGAGCCTCGCCCTTCTTGCTGCGGGCCCGGTGGACCTGCCCCAAAGAAGCGGCTGCAAACGGCTTGGCGTCAAACTCAGCAAAAAGCGCTTCGGGAGTCGCACCCAAGGCCGCCTTAAACTGGGCACGAGCCAGCGTGGGATGCATCCCGGGCGCCTGGCCTTGTAGCAGGGCGAGTTCTTCCAATGATTCGGCGGGAAGCACATGGCCCATCATACTCAACACCTGGCCGATCTTCATAACCGGCCCTTTCAGATCGCCCAACTCAGACCGAACCCGCCGCGAGGCGCGCTGCTGAAACGCCGTGCGGCGCTCCCCTGCCGTCCCCGAACCGTACATCAGATTCTGGACCTGATACGCCAGGTAGCTCCCGGTCAAGCTCGCGCCCAAGCGTCCCAGTTTGAGACCGCGCCGCACGAGATCGTTGTCTGTCTTTCCCGTCTTCACCACTCCCACGAATCTTGGGTTCGCAACAACTGTTCCGCCGCCTTCAGAGATCGATCCAACAAGGCCAAGGTGTTTTCCTTCCCGGTGGATTGATCGTGCAACCAATAGGAAATCATCGCCATGTGAAAGACTCCGAACGCATAGACACCCAAATCCCCCACCGGTGGAAACGCCTCGCGATCCTCGGCATCACTCAAAATGGTTTTGATGAACTTCAAGTAGCGGAGACTCAAGTGCTGGCTCTCCAGACTGAGCGGGCTGAGCTTTGAAACCGGCTGCAAGGCTCGGAGATAAACCGCCCCGATAAAATCTTCATAAGGAGCGATCTGTTCCAGGTGATGGTGCACCAACGCAAACAGGCGTTCCGGAGTCGCGGCATCCCGTAGGGTCGGCTCGGCATCAAACCAAGCGATCAGCTCTTCCACCTCGCGTTCAAAGAAGTAAAGCGCCAGATCCTCCTTGGTCCTAAAATAGTTGAACAAAGTACCCTCGGCGATGCGCGCCTTTTTCGAAATCTCCTTGGTCGTGGTCTCGAAGAAGCCCTTCTTGCGAAACAAGGTCAACGCAGCTTGCAATATCTGCTGTTTCGTTCGTTCCTTGTTCTCCGCCCGCTTCCCACCGGATCGTCTCCGAGCACTCGCAACCTTCTTCTTTGCCTGTTTCCTGATCGCTGCCATAAAAATGAGCCCACTCATAATTTAACTCATATCGCTCTCTGTCAACCCAGAAACTTGAGTAAACTCATTTTCTAAATATCGAACAAACCAAACCCGCGCCCCGGCAAATTGAAGTTGACGAAAGACACTGCCCCCACTTTATTTCACAAAGTTATTTAAATGAACAATGCAGACGCGGCAATCTCATCCTCTGATCTGAGTCAGACACTCGCCAAGGGGGCGGAAGATCCACGGGCCTTGGAGCTTCTCTTTCGCCAAAACCCGGAAGCCTTTCGGGCCGCGCTCCCGGCAGCGATGGCCCGCCACCCCGAATCGCTCGTCTTGCAAGCCTGGAAGGAGCGGCTGAGATTTGACGACGCTTCCCCTTCGCGAATGAACCTCCAGTTCGATGCGGCCAGCTTGCGGCAATGGATTACGCCAATCCTCCTCGCTCTCGTCGCCACACTACTCATCAAACTCCCCCTCTTCTTCTCCAACCTGGATCCGGAATCCTTCTACCCGCGCAACCTCGGCGTGATCGGCACGGCGACTCTCCTAGCCTTCTTCCTCCTCCAACGGCCGTGCCCCCGTCGCTGGATCGTCGGCCTGGTTGCCGGCGTCCTCGCGACGGCGGTCTATCTCAATTGTCTCCCGCATCCCGAAAGGTCGGACACGACGATCCTCGCCTGCCTGCATGCGGGTTTTCTGGGCTGTTCGGTCGTGGGCCTGGCATTTCTCAGTGGAGCGTGGCGCGATCTCAAGGGACGGATGAATTACCTCCGCTACGTCGGCGAGTTGGTCATCTATACCACCATCATTGGCATCGGCGGCATCGTGCTCACGGTTCTTACGGTCGCCCTCTTCGATCTGCTGGATCTCAAAATCGAAGAATGGTACATGCGCAACGTGGGACTCTACGGAGCCGTCCTCACGCCGCTCGTTGCCTCCCTGCTGATCACGCGCGTTATCGACAGTCGATTCCGACTCGCACCGCTCTTGGCCAAGGTGTTCACGCCCCTGTTTCTTGTGATGCTATTGATCTACCTTGCCGCCATGGTGATCAACCGGCAAAGCCCCTTCACCGATCGCGATTTCCTCATCGCTTTCAATGGACTGCTCCTGTTGGTGCTCGGGCTGTGCGTCTTCTCGATATCAGAACGTGGCAACAGCACGACGGCCACTCCGATCGACGGTCTCAATATCAGTTTGGTCGCGGTCACGCTGCTCGTCGATATCGTGGCGCTGGCCGCAATCGTGTTTCGACTGTCGTCCTATGGCTTTACTCCCAACCGTGTGGCGGTGATGGGTGCTAACCTACTGGCCTTTGCGCATCTCGCCGGGATCCTCTGGCACTACCTCCGCTTTGCGCGCCAAAAGCAAACCATCGACGCTCTCGAAGTATGGATCGTCCGGTTCATCCCCATTTACAATCTTTGGGGCGCCGCAGTCGTCTTGTTACTCCCGGTTCTCTTCGGATTCGCTTGAACCGGAGGCTCTATCAAACGACCCGTCGCCCCGCCAAGCCTTGCTCGAAACAATCCGTCGGCAGGAACCCGAGCTGCCCCCAAAGGCCCATAAAATCCCAATGATTGTAGGCGGCCATAATTTTGCCGTCCTCGACACGGGCAAAAGCCGTCCCCGTCATGGAAACGGGTTGCCCCTCTCTGATGGACTTCCCTCGTAGCGTGCAGAGCACGCTTGTCCAAGGTGGGGAATCCAGCCCTTGATCCACGGTAATCTCAATATCCGTAACCAATTGTATGAAGGCGGCATGGAACTGGCGAAAAGCTTCCGGTCCCACCACCGCTTGGGCGCCCAAGCCCGCTGCCTCGCCGTGATCTGGGAACATCTCAGCGATCGCGGACGCGTCCCCATCAGTCCAGACGCGCTGGAACCAAACCCTCAAGACTTCGGACCCTTTTCTGCCGTCGATCGCCTTCGCCGTATTCATAGTCCCATCACACAACCGGTTCCTCCATGGCTTGGCAAGTCCGGAACGAATCCCAGATTGCCGGGCAGCGGGACCAAAACCAACCGCCACAGACGAGCCCCTCAGACCGCAGGCACACTCAGAGCACACCCGGTGCCAGATCGAAGGCACGCGATGTGAGCGGTCCCCATGCGTTCCCGGATCGTACCCTCGCCGAAAGAATCCGCGGTTCACGGAGCCGGATCGGCTCTTGGTAAATCTTAGCAAGGGCGGACTGAGTGCCATCGGACTGACGGGGATCCGTTCCGTCCAACGTATAAACAATCTCCCCTTCAGTTGCGCGCAGCGTGACCGCCGTCCGGCGAGCAAGCGGTCCAGAGACGGGATGGCATTCGACCCCTCCCAGCGGCGAAATCAAATCCTGCGCACGTAGCCATTCCACCAGGCGAGTTCGAATTTCAGCGGCGGCCGCCAGGCGCTCCGGATTCGGATCGAACCCGTGCCCCGCCAGGATGGCAGCCGGCTGCAGGCGTTCGGGATACCGAGACCCGGAATCAAACAGCAACTGGTGCACCCGATCCCGCACCCGAAACCGAAAAGCATCCGACTCCAAACAACGCCCCCACAGTGTCGGCAGAATCGCCCCTGCCCCACTGTCAATCACCGCTTCCGGCTCTCGCCAGAGCCTTTCGAGAGGCGGTGCCAATAGAAACCGAAAACCGGCCGAGTGATCGCGGCGACGCAAAGCGATCCAGGAACGAAGTTGCTTCTCTTCTCCGGGACGACGGAGTTGGTTCAGTAAAACGAAGTCGATAAAACTCGTCGTATCGAGCAGCCCACTCTCGATCAACGAATCCCCCGTCTCCAGCCCCCAAAGGCGCCGCCAGGCCGTCTCATCGCCCCCCAGAATCACAGCGCCGGGGCGCCCGGTCGATTCGTTCAGAAACTCAGCACCACCGGTAACGACATCATAATCTCCCCGTTTCCCTCCCAGATATTCAGCACCGTACCGCGCATCGCCACACTCCACCAAAGCGTAGTGTCCCAGATCCCGCGCATTCACGACCAAGCGAAACGGAATAACTCGCAAGTAGGGGGTGCCCCAAATTCCTTGGAGTTGCCGCAGATAGTCTTCCCGCAAATAAGAGATCGGCCAAGCCGCGGCCCCAGCGAGCGGAGCCGGATGCAACTCAAGCGCATCAAACCGGACCGCTCCAATCGATCCCACGAGGGCTTGCAGCGCCGAATCGGAACGATCCCGATTCGAAAACGAGATTCGATACGACGCCCCCGCCGTTTGCAGTTTCCCCCGCATCACCTCCGAGTGATCAACCACATCTCTCGCTTCCAGAGCCACGACAGATTCGTCACCCGCAACCCCATCCGCCGGTTCCAGAAAGCTCAGTGCCAATCGCGTGCCATCCGGCCGAGCCCCAATCTCATAGGTCCCCACAAACTCCGAACTTGGCAGATAGCCCTCACGGAAGGCCCGCGCCCGAACCACCCGACTCGTATCCAACACCAGCGGTTGGTCATACCGAGCACCTCGGCCGCCCTCCGGAGATGAACCGTCCAGGGTGTAGCGAATCTCAATCTCTGAATGGTGACCGACAAAGGCGAGGGAAACCGCTTCCGGAAACGTTCCGGGTTGAAGGTTTACCGTTAGCGGGCCGATCGCTCCGACGAGTCGCTTCGCGTTGACTTCGGCCGGTGTTGGGGTCGTCAAGAAGCCAACCTGCCCGGCAACCGGTTCCCCAACCAGCCAGTCCGGCGAAATCCCATAACTCACATCCGGCCGTTGCGACGGATACGCGGGCTGAAACTCATGCACGACTCGTCCCTCGGCATCCGCCAGCGCCAAGTACTCTCCGTCTCCAGACAGTTGGAATGAACAATGCCATTCCCCGTTCTCTGCCAGCCCGGCTTCGCCCGATTCCCGTCCCGAGGCCCAAACCAAGCCGCGCTGCCCTGCAGCCAAAGTGCCCTCCGGAAACTGCCACTGGGCGGGTTGCTTGGGATCGTCCGTCAAGGACCACCCCGTCAGGTCAACCGGCGCTTCCCCATAATTCCAAATCTCAAGCCAATCCGATGTTCTCCCCTCCCCGTCTCGGACTCCCGAGGCATTGAGTGCCACAAACTCGGCAATCATCACCGTACCCCCGGAAGCATCCGACAAGCGCCCACCAGACCATTCTGCTGGCCGTTCTTCCGGCGGCTGGCGCGATTGCGGACGCTGAGACCGACGGGAAGACGAGTCATCACACGCCACCAACCCAAAGACAAACCCGAGCATTCCGGCACTCAGCCCTTTTTTGAGAGAAAAATCGGTCATATCGAAACAGGTCACCAAAATATCCGGACCCAGAGTTGAGACAGGCGGGTCCAGAATCCGTTGCATCCCACTTTCAGGCAACCCTGGAGGCCACGGAATTCTTTGCCGAAGCTCGGACGGTGTGCTACTCTGCTCCCGCACTGCAGGTGCATGATCATGAAGTTCCTCCAATCTACGTTGGCCGTTTTATTCCTCGCTTCGCTCCCTGTGGCGCCCCAAGCGTCGCCCATTGTTCCACTCCCCATTTCACAACTCATCGATGCCTCTGAGCTCGTTATTCACGGTACCGTGACGGGTAAATCTGTGCAAAAAGACGACGAAGGGCGGATCTACACCAAGATCGACCTCGATATCATTGATGTCTGGAAAGGCGACGCATCCGGCTCTCCGTTCACGATCGTTCACAGCGGTGGCATTTTGGGGGATCGCTGGTCTACCGCGAGCGGGGAAGTGAGCTACCAACTCGGCGAGGAAGTCGTCGCTTTTTTGATCGTCAACAGCCGGGGAGAAGGCGTCACAACCGCGATGAACCAAGGTAAGTTCCTCGTGGAGCAAGATCCGGATACGGAGCAAAAATACACCCGCAATCCCTTCCACGGCGGTCGCGTTTCTAAAGCGGGGCAACCCAAGGGATACCGGTTGCCGACAAAACTGCCGCTCACCGTCGAAAACCTCAAACGCCAAGTCACTTCTCGTCGAAATCCATGAAGTTTCGGTTCCTCGCCCTGGCCCTCATCGGCATTCTGGGGCTCGCCCGCGTCCAGGCCTACGTCACCGCGCTCAACAGCCAAGGCCTCCCCAATCAGTGGCAATTCGTCAATCTCCACTTCCAAGTCCCGCAGAATTCGCTGAATCGGGCCACGCGGGCGATCCGTTACTTTTTGCACGATGAGGCCTTTTCCGAAGCCAACCGCGAGGCGGAACTCAACGCGGTACGCGCGGCCTTCGGCCAGTGGCAATCCATCCCGGACACCACCATTCGGTTCGAAGATGCCGGATTGATCACCGGAGCGGTGGACATCAACACCCAAGACACCACCAACGTGGTCTTCTGGGCCAAGTCCAGTACGCTCGTCAACAACGAGATGACCGACATCCGATTCACCCTGGGTGTTTCCTTCCGCTCGGGCTTGGTCGGCACGCAAGTGATCGCGGAATCCGATATTGTCTTCAATGGAGTGGAGAACGACTGGTTTACCGATTTCGACGACAAGAACAATCCCGGCCAGTTCATCGAAGGCATCGCCATTCACGAAATTGGGCATCTTCTCGGTTTGGAACATTCGACCGTGGGCGGATCCACCATGGTGTTTGACAGCGGCGGCGCCGGAATCAATACGGTCGTCGGCCTCAGCTCGGACGACATCATTTACGGGGACGCGGCTTACGGCCAGGCCGCGAAACAGGCCATCCGCGGTGGAATTCGCGGGGTAGTCACCAAGAACGGCGTCGGCGTCTACGGAGCCAACGTGGTGGTAGAAGACCAGACGGGAGCGATCATCACCGGCACCGTGACTCGCCAAGCGTCCGTGTTGGGACCGGAGGGGCACTTTGAGATCGATGGCGTTCCGGCCGGGGACTACCACTTGCGCGTCCTTCCGATGGATCCCAGTAGCGCCGATTTCTGGCTGCTCATTCCCGAGGCGATTCCCCTACCGAATCCCGGTGACGTCGACACCAATTTTCAAATTTCGGCCAACATTCCCTTTAGTGTATCGGTTCGGCAAAACACCACGGTGAACGTCGCGGTGGAAGAAGGTGACGTTCCGTTTCGCATCACCGGCATTCGCGGCACTACCACCAACGGATTCAGCTTTACGTTGCTGCGGTCGGCCGTTTCGCTCAATCCGGGCGATGAAAACTTTGTCTTCGGCGTCTACGGACCGGACCTCCCATCGTCCGGCGGCGCCCTCAGTATCACGGGTCCAGGAATCGTGACCACACCAACGCAGACCGAGGCGAACCTCTTCCCCGATCTCGTCCACCTCTTTGCCTTGGTGTCGGTGGCGGAGGATGCCCCGCCCGGACTCCGCACCCTCGTCGTACGCGATGGCACCGACGCGGCCTACGCAGCGGGCTACTTGGAGATTCTCCCACGGGTCATTGATTATGATTGGTCCGGTTTGGATGACGCTTTCCAGCGCGAGTTCTTTGACCCCTTCACCAATCCGGACGCCGGCCCGGAAGCGGACCCGGATGGCGATGGTTTTGTCAATGCCGAGGAAGCCGATGCCGGATCGGATCCAACCGACCCCAACTCCATCCCAAACCCCACGCCGATGGTCACCCCCTTCCGCTTGCTTTCGGTCAATCTCGGTGCCGGCGGTTCGACGCTCACCTTCGAGAGCGTGGAGGGCGCGCAGTATCAACTCTTCTCGCGAACCGACCTCACTACGGGCGACTGGACGCCGGTTGGCGCCCCGACCACAGCCACGGGCACCACGACCACCCTGGTCGACCCGACGATCATGGAGGCCACGGAGTTTTATCGGGTAGAGTCCTTGCCCTGAGAGCCGTTCGACGCCCCAAGCGGGAGACGTTCCGCGATTGCCAAAGACAGAGTTCCGTGAATAGGATGCGTCAGCCCACGGCCGAAATTTGGCAAGCGGCAGCAGAATGGCCGAATACAAAGTCCAGTTTGACGTTTACGAGGGTCCGCTTGACCTCTTGCTCTACCTTGTTCGCAAGCAAGAGGTAGACATCTACCAGGTCAACCTAACCCAACTGGCGCAAGAATTCATCGAATACATCGAGCTCATGCGCGAGCTCGATCTCAATATCGCGGGGGAGTTCGTGGTCATGGCCGCCACGCTGATGCACATCAAGAGCCGCGAACTGTTACCAAAAGAGAAACAAGACGAGCATCAGGAGGAAGAAGACGAGGACGATCCGCGGTGGGAACTGATCCGTCAGCTCGTCGAATACAAGAAGTTTAAGGAAGCCGCTGGTCAGCTCCAAGACATCGAAACCGCTCAGTCCTCGATTTACCCCCGCAATCCCGGCAAGCCCGAACTCCCACCGCTAGAGCTGGACGAAAAGAATCCGCAAGTGACCGTATTCGACCTGGTCAAAGCGGTGAACAAGATCCTGGGGCGCATCCAAGAGAAAGAAGCTAGCACCCGCAACATTCACGCGGACAGCTTCACCGTCAGCGAAAAAATCGAATTGATCCGAGACACGCTGACGAGCCGGGAACGGATCCGTTTCACCACACTATTTGAGAACCTCCGATCACGGGAAGAAGTGGTTTGCACGTTCTTGGCCATGTTGGAGTTGATCCGGCTTCATGTTATTCGAGCGACGCAATCCGAAGCCTTCGGTGAGATCGACCTCGAACGCCGTGACGATCCGGAGGATGACCCTACCGACATTCCCACCGACGAAGCCATCGAGACCGCTCAAACGGAACTCGATTACGCCTAACCCGCCGCGCTATGGATCTGGACCGAGCATTGGAATCGCTTCTTTTCGCCTCGCAAAAGCCGCTAACCCCCGCGGAACTGAGAGACCTCTGTCGCTCGACGGCCGAACAGTTTGAAGAAGTGCGCGGTGACAAAACACTCACCAAACCCAGCGGCAAGAAGATTGAAGAAGCCCTGGAGCGCTTGTCCGAACACTACGAAACCCTGGATCGCAGCTTCCGCCTGATCTGCATCGCCGGAGCGTGGCAATTTGCCACCCGCGTCGACTACGCGCCTTGGGTCCGCATGCTCGTCGGGCAGAAACCGCGCCCCCCGAAACTCTCCCAACCCGCCCTTGAGACGCTCGCCATCGTGGCCTATCGCCAACCCCTCACCCGCACCGAGGCCGAGCAGATCCGCGGTGTTTCCGTGGATGGCGTGGTGCAAACCCTCCTCGACCGCGGCTTAATTGAACAACGAGGAAGAGCCGAAGTGGTTGGGCGTCCGATGACCTACGGCACCACGGGCTATTTCCTTGAGTATTTCGGGCTGAAGTCACTCGACGAGTTGCCAGCCGCGCCAGAACTCCACCGCATTGAAGTCGAACGGCCGGAAGCCCTCCAGACCGTCGACCCCGGGTTAGAGACCGCTCCGGATGCGGAGAACGAGGCCAAGGATGCCCCATCCGAAACCGAATCGGATGCCGGATCCGAACCAGCCGCCGAAGCACCCGATTCTGACGCCGCCGCTGAACCAACAGCCGACGCCGAATCAGCCGATGCCGACTCGCCAAACGAGGCTACCAACGATGCCGAAGAAAAAGAATCCGAAGGGTAACGACGACGCACTCAAAGAGCACCGCGAGGCTATCGATCGCATCGATGCCCAGATCGTCGCCCTCCTTAACGAGCGCACGAAGCACGTTCTGGGAATTGGTGAGATCAAGCTCGCGGCGGGCGGTAGCATCTACGCGCCCCACCGCGAACGCGCCGTGCTGGAGAAGTTGAGCCGACTCAATCCGGGTCCCGTTCCCGACCACTCGCTCCACGCGATCTACCGCGAAGTCATGTCCTGCGCTTTATCGCTGGAAAAGACCATGGCAATCGCTTTCCTGGGGCCAGAAGCCACCTTCACTCACCAAGCCGCGATCCGTCGATTCGGGCACAGCCTCAAGTATGCCGCCCAAAAAACGATCGCGGATGTCTTCACAGAAGTCAGCAAACGCAAGGCCGACTACGGCGTGGTTCCCGTGGAGAACTCCACCGAAGGGGTGGTAACCAACACCCTGGACATGTTTGTCGAAAGCGATCTTAAGGTCGTGGCTCAAATTGTAATGCCTATCCAGCATTGCCTAGTTTCCCGAATCTCCAAGACACGGATCAAGAAGCTCTACTCTCACCCTCAAGCCCTGGCGCAGTGCCGGAGTTGGGTGCAAAAATCATTTCCTCGCGCGGAAATCATTGAGACTTCCTCCACCACCCGGGCGGCAGAGCTCGCCGTCAAAGAATCCGGTGCCGGCGCCATCGCCAGCGCGCTCGCTGCCGACCAATATCGTCTCCGGATCCTGGAATCGGATATTCAGGATAACGCGGCCAATGTGACTCGTTTTCTTGTCCTTGGGACCCAGTGCAGTCCCTCGACCGGAAACGATCGCACCAGTATCATGTTTCGGATCGACCACGAAGTCGGCGCCCTCCATCGGGCGCTCACGCCGTTCCAGAAACATAAACTCAACATGACCAAGATCGAATCCCGCCCCAGCAAACAAAAAGCCTGGGAGTATTTTTTCTTCATCGATGTGGATGGCCACATGGATGACAAATTGGTCAAAAAGGCCTTGGCCGAACTAGAGAAACAATGCGGGACCGTCAAAATCCTGGGCTCCTATCCCCGCACCCAATAACCCCACCCTTTCACTGCCATGTTGGTCGTACACGTTTACGTTCACGTTCTCGAAGACTCCATTGACGCCTTCAAAGCGGCGACGCTGGAAAACGCGAGCCAAAGTATCAAGGAACCTGGAATCGCCCGCTTTGATGTGGTTCAGCAGAACGACGACCCAACCCGGTTCATCCTGATCGAGGTCTATCGCGATGCCGACGCGCCAACCCGCCACAAAGAAACCGCCCACTATCTCAAGTGGAGGGACACGGTGGCGCCCATGATGGCCAGCCCGCGCACGAACACCAAGTCGACGAATGTCTTTCCGGCCGACAGCGACTGGTAGAACAAACCTCGGGCCCAAGCACCTCCACCCCACGGGCAACGCCGGTGAACCCTTTCGAACTCGTCACACCCGAGCGACTCTGTTTCGGTAGCGGCTCATTGGCCAGACTTAAGGAGGCCGCACCTTGGCTTGGGAGCCGGACTCTCGTCGTTACGGGAGCTAGTGGCCGGTTTTTAGATCGGGTATCCCCCCTTCTGAAAACAGCGGGCATCGATCCCTACCCGGTCGCACTCTCGGGTGAGCCCACCCTGCCAACCATTGCCTCCGCCTGTGAGAAGCTCCGTCGTGACGGGGCCCAATCCGTGATCGCGGTCGGCGGCGGGAGCGCCGTAGACGCCGGAAAGGCAATCGCCGCTCTGGCCGTCAACCCCGGGGATCCGCTGGACTATTTGGAAGTGATCGGCCAGGGCAAGCCCCTCTCGGTCGACCCGCTTCCCTTCGTCGCGATTCCCACCACGGCCGGTACCGGAGCCGAATGCACCAAGAACGCCGTCCTGGCATCCCCGGAACAGCGGGTCAAAGTTAGCCTCCGGTCCCCAAAAATGCTTCCACGGCTGGCGATCATCGATCCCGATCTTACGGCGGGACTTCCGCTCGAAGCTACCGGAAACGCCGGGCTCGACGCGCTGACGCAAGTCATCGAACCCTTTCTGACCCGCAAAGCCAATCCGCTCACCGACGCCTTGTGTCAACCAGCGATCCCCGCGGCCCTTGGTGCGCTCGAAACTTTGGCTCAGGGTAACGAAGATCCCAAGGCTCGGGAGACCATGGCCTACACCGCCATGGTCAGCGGACTCGCCCTGGCCAACGCGGGACTCGGCGTGGTGCATGGGTTCGCTGGCCCGATCGGAGGGATGTTTCCGGCCCCGCACGGAGCCATCTGCGCCCGCCTGCTGCCTGACGCGCTGCGAACGAATGCCGCCGCCATCGCCCAGGCTTCCGACGCGGCTCTTGACCGGCGGATCCAGACTTTGACCCAACTTCTCGCTCCCGCGCCTGACGCCACTCTGGAAGATGGGATCAGGCGAATCGAAGCCCTGGCCGCACAGTTCGGGATCCGAGGCTTGGCTAGCTATGGCATCGGACCCGCCGATCTTCCTGAAATCGTCTCCAAAGCCCAGCGCGCCAGCAGCATGAAGGGCAATCCCGTCACGCTTTCCTCGGATGCCTTGACCGACCTTCTGGCTTGCAATCTCTGACCCGTCGCGGACCAAAAGGGCAGGAACTCGATTCAGCCCGTTCATTCGCCCCGTTTTTTACTTTGACGCGTACCACGTCCGGGCGGTAGGGTGCCGCGCCTAAATTTAGCTTTTTGGCCTTTTTTGTATGTTCGCCCATATTCGAAAACACCAACAGTGGTTATTCATTGTGATCATTGCCGTCGTGGTGGTCTCTTTCGTCATCTTTTTCACCCCGACTGCCCAATATGACAATATTGGAGGAGGCGGCAATGACACCATGGGATCGATCAACGGCCGTCCCATCGCCCGCAAGGAATTCGTCAACGCCTATGAAGAAGTCCTGCTGCGCTTCCTCATGGCCACCGGGCAGTGGCCGGACCAGACGGATTCCCGTCGTTTCGGCTTCAATCCCGAGACGGAAACCCAAAACCGCCTGCTCCTACTGGAAAAAGCCAAGGAACACGGCATCCAAATCACCGACCAAGCGGCGGCGAGTTGGATCGTCAACGCCTTCCAAGACCCCACGACCAAGGATTTTCGGCGCGAACTCTATGACGGCATGATGACCAACGCTCTGGCGCAACGGCGTATGAACGAAGAGGATTTCCGCCGCTTCGCCAAGAACCAGATCGCCATCAGCCAACTCACCTCACTGGTTGGGATTTCCGGCGAACTGATCTCGCCCCGGGAAGCCAAGCAACTCTATCGGGAAGAAAACCTGCAGGCCAACGCCCAAGCCGTGTTCTTCTCTTCGACCAACTTCGCGAACCTGAACAGCGACCTGGCTGGATTAGAAACCTTCTACACCAATCGGATGTCCCTCTACCGGGCCCCGGCGAAGCGCACGATCAACTACCTCAAATTCGCCGCCACGAACTATCTGGCCGAAGCGGAACAGGCCATCAGCGCCCGCACGAACCTGACCCAGATGATCGATCAAATCTATCTCGACCGCGGCACCAACTCCTTCACCGAAGGCGGAACCGTCCTCAGTGCCGAAGATGCCAAAGCCAAGATCCGCACGGAGCAACTGGAACTGGAAGGTCTCCAAGTCGCGAAACAAAAGGCGCTGGAATTTGCCCGTGAACTGTTCGATATCGAACCCATGCAGGCCGAGAAGCTTCCCGAGCTCGCCGCAGAAAAAGGTCTTCAAGCCGAAGTTTCCGAGCCCTTTACCCAAAACCAACTCGTTCCTAATCTCGGTGTCCAATACCAGTTGACTCGACAGGCGTTTCAGTTGACCCAAGAAGAACCGTTCACCACCCCGTTCATCGGGGAAGACGGGGTGTATCTAGTCTCGCTCCACAGCGAGATTGCCAGTCTCATCCCGCCGCTCGATGAGATCCGCGGACGCGTCACGGTGGATTTCTACCAAGAACAATCCCTCAATGCCGCACGCGACGCAGCGAATTCTTTCCATACCACGCTCACCAACGAAGTGGCGAGTGGAAGAACTTTTGAAGAAGTGGTCGACGAAGCAGGCTTCGATCGGGTGCAAATGCCGCTCTTCTCCCTCGCCACGCAAACCTTCTCCGGCGATCGCCGTGCGGATCTGAGTTCGCTCAAGAACTTGGCCTTCGCGCTTGAAAACGGAGAAGTCAGCCCGGTCTCCTCCACGCGCGATGGTGCCATGATCCTCTACCTCACCTCCTTCGTGGAGGCTCCGGAAGATCAGGTGGACAGCGAGTTGGAAGGCTACGTCGAGACCTTGCGCCAATCTCGCCGCACGGAGGCCTTTTCGCAGTGGCTGCAAGCTGGCCAATCGTTGCTGAACTTTGCCGTCGCCGAACCGGCCGAATCCGACGAGGCCGCGCCCACGACCAACTAGCACTGGCACCCGCCGAACCCGGCAGGTCACAATCGGTTTACCGAGCCTGGCTCCGCGAACACCGGAGCCAGCCGCCATTAACGGCATCCCAACGCTATGAGCGCTTCCATCAAGCTCTCCGCTCCCGAACAGCGGGCCTTTTGGAAGCTGCCGGTAGTTCATGAGTCGCCGGGTCTCCTGGCCTTGGACAAACCTTCGCATCTACTCGTTCTGCCCGAAAAACAACGTGCGGAGCTGCCCGTCCTCACCAAACTCCTTCAAAAAGGCGTCCAGGACCAAGTCAAATGGGCCCAGGAACGGAAGCTCGAGTTTATCGACCTAATCTACCCTCTGGACTTCGAAGCCAGCGGTACCCTGCTCTACGCAACCGATAAGACAATTCACGAAACCCTGCGGAACGCCTTTGGATCGCGGCAGATTCGTTTCCAGTTCACCACTCTCGTTCACGGCATTCCGGCCGCGGACGAATTCGAGGTAGACCTGCGACTCGCCCCACATCCAACCAAGCGTTGGCTCGTTCGCGTTTCTCGCAAGAAAGGCAAACCATGCCAAACCCAGTGTCGGGTCGTGGAGCGTTTCCGAGATTTCACGCTGCTGAGTTGCGAGACAGATTCCCTCCGTCCCCACCAAATCCCCGTTCATCTGCAGCAACACGGTACCCCCGTGGTGGGCGACGCCATTTATCAGGGAGATCTCTTATTCCTATCGCAGTTGAAGCGAAAATACCGGTCGAAGTCTCGCAGCCCCGAAAAACCGCTGATCGACCGGTCCGCCGTTCATCTCAGCGGGATCCGACTGAGCGCAGACGATTCCAAGCCCGCCATCGAAGTCAGCACTCCCCTGGCCCACGACCTCGAGGTCGCGCTCAAATTTCTCCGACGTTTCGGGAGCTAGCCCGAACGTTGGCCTCAGTCAGTTCCGCGCATCGGGCGGGCAATCCAAATCGTAGTCGTCCTCCTCAATCTCCAGCCGCGTGCGCCGAGACAGACGCAGGCGGACAAACCCATAGATTAAGTAAGACGTGAAAAGGATGGGAAGGAGCACGGGCAAGATCCGATTCTGCAGAATCAGGATCAAACCGATAAAGATCACCGCTACCGTGCTCTTGAGAAACGTGCTTCGGGTGCGAAAACCCACACTTTTGAAGGAAGGATAACGGACTTCACTGATCATCATGATCGAGAGAAACACCATGATCACTGGCAACACATAGCGCCACGGTCCGGTCGAAAAGCCCTTCTCATCAATCCACAGAATAAACAGGGTCAACGAGGCCACCAATCCAGCAGCCGCAGGGATGGGAAAGCCCATAAACTCCTTACTGGTCCCGGCATTGGGATCTGCGGCTAGGCAGTTGAACCGAGCCAAGCGCAAGGCCCCGCAGATGAGGTAAATGGAAGCGATGAACCAACCCAATTCCTGAAGATTGACGAAGACATCTTTCAAGACAATCCGGTGCACCAAGAAAGCCGGTGCCACGCCGAAGGACACGATGTCCGCCAAGGAGTCGAATTCACGCCCAAACGGACTCTCCAGACCGCCCATTCGGGCCACGCGACCGTCCAGTAGATCAAACAAGCAAGCCAAGAGGATAAAACCCAGGGCTCGGTAGATCATGGTGGTAAAGTCGGCCCGGGCGGGATCAGCCTGCACGATATTGGTCAACGCCACGAATCCGCAGAACAGGTTCCCGGCCGTCATCAAGTTCGGGAGCAGATAAATCTTGAGCTGCGCCTCCGTCGGATCGGTCACCGAACTGGGCTTCGGAGTGACCACCGCAGCGCGGGCGGCGCGGGCGACTTTCTTGGCTTTTGAACTACGTTTTTCCATCAAAGGAGAGACAGTATACGGGCTGAGACCTTAATAAAAGGCGAATTAGATCCGGATGGTGGGGCAGCGCGTGCGGACGGTGCGCCACCCAGGCAGAAATGGCCCGCCCCTACAGGGCTTGGATTCATGATGGATCGGATTTCCCAGGGCGCTGCCCTGGGCTAGAACAAAGCCGCACCTTCGGCGCTCCGGACATCATCCCAGGCACCATCCCGGGCGTCATCCCCGGACATCATCCCGGGCACCTGTTCTGGAGACCACCACGAGCATCGTCCCCGAAAGGGACGGGGAATGGGCTGGCTACCGGCGTCCCGTTCCTCAGGGCCGAAGGCCCGTTCCGTTCCAGCCCGGGGCAACGCCCCGGGGATCCGGATCCTAGAACCCCCAAGCCCTGTAAGGGCGCCCCACTCCCAACCCAAACCACATTCCGCTTGAGTTGCCCCCGGCGCTTGGCCAAGCTTTTCCCATGGCAGACGCAGACTTCAATATCCGCTACACCGCCGAGCTCGCTCGCATCGATCTGACGGAAGCGGAACAAAACGCCTTCGAAGGACAGCTGGCGGACGTGCTGCAATACGTCGAAAAACTCAAGGAACTGGACGTCGATGGCGTCGCCCCCACCGCCCATCCCGTTCCCCTGGTCAATGTCACTCGCGCCGATGAAGTCCGCCCCTCGCTGGACCATGAGGACGCCCTCCGCAACGCCCCGAGCCGCGCGAACGACTTGTTCCTGGTTCCCAAAATCGTCGAATAATCATCGCCTTACCCCTCTCCAAGGCCCTCTTTCATGCTGAACCAACTCACGATCGCCGAAGCGGCCAAGCGTCTGGCCGCCCAAGAGATTAGCGCCGTCGAACTCACACAAGCCTGCCTGGATCGCCAGACCGCGGTCGACGACGCCTACCACGCGTTTCTCAGCCAGAACGCCGAACGCGCTTTGGCCGATGCCCAAGCGGCCGATGACCAACGCAAAACGTCCGCATCCGCCTCCCCCCTGCTCGGCATTCCGATCGCCCTGAAGGACAACATGGCCGTCCGGGACGAACCCCTGACCTGTGCCTCGCGGATCCTCGAAAACTTTATCTCGCCCTACGACGGCACCGTCGCCGAGAAACTCAAATCGGCCGGCGCCATCCTTTCCGGACGCCTCAATCTCGACGAGTTCGCCATGGGCAGCTCCACGGAGAATTCCGCATTCGGCCTCACCCGCAATCCCTGGAGCCCCGACCACACACCGGGCGGTTCTTCCGGAGGGTCTGCCGCCGCCGTGAGTGCCGACCTCTGCATCGGAGCCCTCGGTTCGGACACCGGTGGCTCGATCCGCCAACCCGCCGCGTTCTGCGGTTGCGTCGGACTGAAACCCACCTACGGCCGCGTCTCGCGCTTTGGCCTCGTCGCCTTCGCTTCGTCGCTGGATCAGATCGGCCCGGTCACAAAAACAGTAGAAGACGCAGCGCTCCTCCTCAACACCATCGCCGGCCATGATTCCCGGGATTCCACCAGCGCTCCCCAACCCGTCCCCAACTACTTGGAATCCCTTCACGACGGTGTGAAAGGATTGCGCATCGGACTCCCGAAAGAATACTTCGTGGACGGTTTGGCGCTCGAAGTCCGTACGGCCATCGATCAAGCCATCGCGACCTACGAATCCCTGGGAGCAGACATCCAAGAAATCTCCCTCCCCCACTCCGAGTACGCCATCGCAACCTACTACCTCATCGCCACGGCGGAGGCCAGTGCCAATCTGGCGCGCTTCGAAGGGATCCGTTACGGACGCCGGGTTGAAGGAGAGGATCCTTTCACTCTCAACGCCCGCACGCGAGGCGAAGGATTCGGCCCCGAGGTCAAGAGACGCGTCATCCTTGGAACCTACGCCCTGAGCTCAGGCTATTATGACGCCTACTACTTGCGGGCCCAAAAAGTGCGTACCTTGATTCGCCAAGACTTCGAAAAGGCCTTGGAAACGGTGGACGTCATTCTTTCCCCCACGACCCCCACCCCCGCCTTCGCTCTAGGTGAAAAAGTTGCAGATCCGTTGCAAATGTACCTGCTCGATATTTTTACCATCTCAGCCAACCTCACCGGAAGCTGTGGCATTAGCATTCCCTGCGGGTTCGCTACCAACCCACAACTTCCGATCGGCCTCCAACTCATTGGTAAACCCTTTGGCGAGAAGCAAATACTGCAAGCCGCCCAAGCCTTCGAATCCGCCACGGAATGGCACAAATCACGGCCAGAGTCTCCGAAACCAACGGAATCGTAGTCGGAACAAAGAACCGAATTCGGACCACTCCACGGCTCCGAAACAGCTCCAAAGCGGCCCAACTGCCGTGTCGAGAAGCCATTGCGCTTGGTCCCCAAGTTGCTACACTCACTTCAGCCCGCTGGATTCCATTCGGGCCACTATGAGACATCGACGCGCATTCACTCTGATCGAGCTCTTGGTGGTGATCGCGATCATCGCCATTCTAGCCGGGATGCTGTTGCCGGCTTTGGGCAAGGCGAAAGAGAATGCCAAACGCATCGCCTGCCTCAACAACCTGCGCCAGTGGAGCACGGGCATGGTGCTCTACGCCCTCGACAATCAAGACCAACTCCCGGACGAGAAATTCCGCGATGGCAATAGTTGGGAAGGCGCCCTGGGAATCGAGAGCCGCGCCGCCTGGCCCAATGTCATCCCACCCACAATAGGGATGCAATCAGCGACTTTCTACGCCGCGGAATTCCTGAAGACGGGCGCCAATTCGTTCTACACCAAGCAGTCCATGTTCCACTGTCCCAGCGCCAAATTCCCCCAAGAAAAGTTTGAGGAACCGCTGTTCAGCCTCGCCGTCAATTCGAAGCTCGTGCGCAATGGTCGGATAGTCAAACTCAACTCCGTCCAACGCCCAACGCAAACCGTCCTCATGCTCGAAGCCGGCATCCCCGATGAACCCAAAGCGCATCCCGAACAGTCGCGCTATAACGGGCAACCCAACATCTACGCCACCCGCTTCGCCGCACGCCACAACACCTCCGGCAACCTCGCCTTCAGCGACGGGCACGTGGAAAACAAACGCACCCGTGAGATCGTCAGTGAGGAAGGCGATGCCATCACGCCACAGGTTTCCCTCTCCTGGACTCCTGACCCGTTGAGCGATCCAAACTAGAGGATCCAACTCGGGTTCCCCAGAGCGGAACCCATCTCACTAAGGAGCGACGACTCGGTAATAACCACTCATGGCAGTGGTCGGATCCGTAAAAGACACGGTAGCCTCCACCGCCGCAGCTTCGACGTTCCCAATACTACTCCAACTGTCGGTAGGCAACGAATCCGCACGTTGCACCGTATAGGTCCCGGCAGACGGTGCGGTCCAGCTCAAGACAAACCCGCCTCCGGCAGCATCTGCTTGAATGGCAATCGCGAAGCCAGCCCCGCCGCCGTTGCCACCGCCCGCGTCCCCCGCAGTCCGAAGTGCCGCGAAGGTCTGCTGCTCCTCACCACTGCTCCAAATATTGGCCGCCCCAAAACTACTCGATCCGCCATCTTGGTAGTCTTCAATAGTGACATCCGTTCCGGGCTCTCGCTCCAGCTTACCAACTTCATCGCTTTGAATCGCGCCACTAAAATCATCAATATCTTCGCCGATGGGTCCCCACACCACCTCGGGTTCATCCCCGGGGATCACCAAGCGGATTTCCCAATTGTCGTTGCCCACGGAAAAATTGCCCGGGCTATCTTCCGGCACGTTGGTTTCCGTGACGATCAAGGCTTCGTCAAAACTCCATACATGTATCCACCAATCATCGCTATCCGGAGAAAAAGAAGTATCCGAGCCATCGACCACTACCGTATCGTCTTCGGCCGTGATTGTTTCCATCTCAGCAATCGTAATCAACGTACCCGCTCGCAGGTCCCCCCACAGAGGAGCGTCCGCGAAGCGAATGATGCCCTGTTCGTAGTCAAAGCGGTCCTCATCCCAGATGGGATCAAATTCGTCATTGCTCTCTTCTGCCCACCAGAGCTCCCAGCCGCGAATATCCGCGTGATCCTCCACCACCACGAGTTCGATCCAATTCCCCCCATTGCCCTCGATAATCCCCAAACGGACATCGGTCTTGTCATCCTTGAGCACTTTGGAACTGCCAACCGCGTTGAACTCATTCAGCACAATTGCGCCGTCTATGGATGCAGGCCCCAAGAGGACGAAGAGCGTCACCAAGATTCCAAGAGCGGCTCGTGAGGCGAAGAGCAAACCGGCCTTACTTGCCTTACTTGTCCTATCGACTCCAGCAGACGCCGCGGAATGGCCCACCGAGGGCCGCAATTCAAGGTAACTACTCATGACAGGTTCCTATCCAGCCACAGAACGGGCCTGAGTGTCAAAACTTCGCCGGTCACAATCCCGTGGCCCCCAGAAACCGCCGGCGCGGCAAATAGGAGCCTAGAAACTAGAGAGGCAGCGGCAGCCTCCGCATAATTGTAACAATTTATGACTTTTCACCCTAACGCCACCCCATAAGACTAAGCCTTCGCAACGCTATGGGCACCGAAATCGAGCGAAAATTCTTGGTCGTCAACAACGCTTGGAAAGCCCATGTGCAGAAGAGTAGTTCCTGTCGCCAGGGTTACCTCAACATTCGGGGCAAGGGATCCGTTCGGATTCGAGTCTTCGGAGACCAGGGCTACCTCACACTGAAAGGGCCACGAACCGGGATTCGCCGAGCCGAATTCGAATACCCCATCCCTCAGGCCGAAGCCACCGAGCTTTTGGAGCTGTTCTGCGACCACACGCTGATCGTCAAGACCCGCCACGATGTGAGCTTCGCGGGAAAACTCTGGGAAGTGGATGAGTTCGAAGCCGAGAACGCCGGTCTAACTCTGGCGGAAGTCGAGTTGGAAAAGGAAGATGAGTCGTTCGAACTCCCGGACTGGGTAGGACGCGATATCTCGACAGACCACCGATTCTTCAACGCGAGTCTGGCCAAGCATCCTTTCTCCGAGTGGCAACCGGACAACCGATAGGCCGCCCTCCCCCGCCACGGCTACTAGAGAAATCGACTACCGCTAAAGCCTAAAGCCACAAAAAAGGCGAGCCCGGTTTCCCAGACTCGCCGTGATTCTTAACGGAAGCGAACGGTTTATTCGCCTTCGGCAGCAGGAGCCGCAGGGGCGTCACCGGCTTCGGCCGGAGCACCTTCTTCACCCTCGCCTTCCGGAGCATCGTCCACCGCATCAAAAGCGTGCTGCAATGCCACCAGATCTTCACCTGGTTTCAAGGAATCCAGAGCGGCTTGCTCGGCTTGCAACTGCTCGTTGGAGTAGTTGGCGGCCTTGATGGAGAGACCGATACGACGATCCGATTTGTCGATCTTGATCACGCGAGCGGTGACTTCTTGGCCTACGTTCAACGCGTTCTTGATCTTGTCCACCCGATCTTCGCTGACCTGGGAGATGTGCACCAAACCGTCGATATCGTGTTCCAGCCCAATGAAGGCACCAAAGCTGGCCAGCTTGGTCACGCTGCCAGAGACCAGATCGCCCACTTTGTAGAAGTTGTCGATATTGGCCCAAGGATCTTCGGACAGTTGCTTGACACCCACGGAGATCCGTTGATTCGGCTTGTCGATTTCGAGCACCACGGCTTCGATCTCTTCGCCCTTCTTCAACACTTCTGAAGGATGGTTGATCTTGCGCGTCCAGGAGATATCCGAGACGTGGATCATCCCGTCGAGACCTTCTTCCAGCTCGATGAAAGCACCGTAGCTGGTGAGGTTGCGGATCTTGCCTTTGACCTTGGTTCCCGGAGGGTATTTCTCCAAGGCTTCGTCCCAAGGATTGGCTTCCAACTGGCGGATACCCAAAGAGATCTTCTGCTCTTCGCGGTTGATGCCCAGGACGACGGCTTCGATATCTTGATCCACCGTCAACACGTCCGAAGGCTTGGCGATGCGTTTCGTCCAAGACAACTCGGTCACGTGCACGAGACCTTCGACGCCCGGCTCCAATTCGATGAAGGCACCGTAGGGAACCAGATTGACCACGCGGCCCTTGACCGTGGCACCGACGGGATACTTGGTATCGATATCGTCCCACGGATTGGCGAGCTTCTGCTTGAGACCCAAGCTGACGCGCTCTTTCTCGTAGTTGATGTCCAAGACCACCACGTCGATTTCCTGACCGACTTTCAACAGCTCGGAAGGATGGTTGATCCGGCCCCAGCTCATATCGGTGATGTGCAATAGCCCGTCGAGACCATTGAGATCGATGAAGGCACCAAAGTCGGTGATGTTCTTGACCGTGCCCTTGCGGATATCGCCTGGCGTCATCTCTTCGAGCAACTTGGCGCGACGTTCGGCGCGTTCCTGCTCGATCAGCTCGCGGCGAGACAAGACGATGTTCTGTCGCTCGCGGTTGATCTTGACCACCTTGTATTCGTAGGTGTTCCCCACGAAGGCGCTGAGATTCTTGGGCGGGATGACATCGATCTGAGAGGCGGGCAAAAAGGCTTCGACGCCAATGTTGACCAAGAGACCACCCTTGACGACGGCTTTGACGCGTCCCGAGATGGTGCCGCCTTCGTTGCAGATCGTAAGAATCTTTTCCCAGTTCTCTTTAAACTCGGCCTTTTCTTTGGAAAGGATAACCATCCCTTCGCGGTTCTCGAGGCGCTCGATGAGCACGGCGACCTCATCGCCGACCTTCACTTCGGAGATATCATCGAACTCCGAACCCGGCACCGAGCCTTCGCTCTTATAGCCGATATCGACGAGAACTTCTTTCGGACGCACTTCAATAACAGTGCCTTTGACGATTTCGCCCGCAGCAAAGCGCATCTGGCTCTGCTGCATGGCTTCTTCCATTGTAAGCATAACGGAATGCTAATTCGGGGGTTTTCCTTGGGAACTCGAAGAGGGTATCGGAAGTCGACAACGCCTCCCGGACAAGCCATCCTTGGAAACCACAGCCGAAATAGCTGTGATATAGTGTGTTTGATTTAATTTTCAGCCGCTCTGTTCCACATAAACCGCACTCACGGTTTTCAGGCGGAACGTTGAAAATAGGGGGCCGCCGCCCGAAAGCAAGGGACAAATCGAAAAAAATCCCACTCCATCATGGTTAGCCGCATTTCCATTCTCGTCTTCCCACAAGTCCAAGATTTGGACTTCACCGGCCCCCTTGAGGTGTTCTCCTGTGCGGCTCGAAACTGGCCGGGAGTGTCGCCGCGGATCGAAATCGTCGCCCTAGACCCCGCGCCTCTGCAAACCGTCGGCGGGCTCACGATCACGCCACACCGGTCGATCGCGGATTGCCTCCACACGGATCTGCTAGTCCTCCCCGGCGGACGCGGTACCCGTCCCGCCCTTCGACAGCCCGAGCTGATCCACTGGATCCGGGAGCGACACCGCCAGGCCAAGCTGACGCTCTCGGTCTGCTCCGGGGCCCTCTTGCTGGCCAAGGCCGGGATCCTAACCAACCGCCACGTCACCACCCACCACGACGTCTTCGAGGAACTCACAGCGATCGCGCCCCACGCCCGAATCGAGCGCACGCAGAGATACGTCGACACGGGGGATCTGATTACAGCCGCAGGCATTTCAGCCGGCATCGACGCAGCATTGTACACGGTCAGTCGTTTGGTCGGCCCCCAAATCGCGCACCAAACAGCCACCTACATGGAATACGACTGGGCCGGCTAAACCCGGCCCTCAGCAAGAATGGGGCGGGCGAACGTACCAGATCGTGCAATTCCATCGCGGTCGTCAAAGCGACAGCTCCGCTCTCGCACTCCAAATTTCGTCCGCAAATCGAGCGTTTTTTGGAGTGCGAGAGCGAAGCTGTCGCTTTCCCACTCTCCTACCAGCAGGTAGAAAGGGACTTTTTCACAGTCTAGTACCCACGAGCAAGCGCGCCCCACCCGGGATTGCCCCCACCCCCAATCAGCCCGGAACATTGCCCTCGACGGAAACTCTCAAGCCCGACATAGTTTTGCCATGGCGAAGAAACGAAAGATCCTCATTGTCACGGACGATTCGGGGGAATCCTTCGAGATCCTCTACGCAAAATACCGGTTCCTGGAAGCCGGCTACACCCCTGTGATTGCCGCCAGCCAAAAGAAAACACTCAACGGCGTCATTCACGACTTCGCTCCCGGCTGGAATACCTACATCGAGAAACCCGGCTACCTCATCAATGCCGACAAAGCGATCCGCGACATCAAAGCCAAAGACTTCGAAGCCATGGTCTTGATCGGCGGCCGAGCTCCCGAATTTCTCCGCCACAACAAGGATCTGATCAAATTGGTCCAAGACTTCGACCGCAAGGGCAAGTGGCTCTTTGCCATCTGCCACGGGATCCAAGTCCTGCTAGCGGCCGGACTCGGCAAGGACCGCACCGTGACCTGCTACGAGAACGTCCGGTTCGAGGTCGCCCAGAGCGGCGGCAAATGGAGCAAGAAACAAAGCGTCGTGGATGGCAACTGGGTCACGGCCCAAACCTGGGAGAGTCACGCGGAATTCTACCGCGATATCTTCAACCAGCTCGAAGGCGCATCCGAGTAATCCGGCAGCCCCGAAAGTCCCCGTCGCCTCCCCATGGGCATTTCACCCAAAGCCTTTGCCGAACTCAATCAACGCCTCGCCGAGGCTCCGTCCCGTTCGGAAAAACCGGTAGCGGGAGCTCTGATCCAACCCGCAGACGATCCAATTTCGATTCTGGGCATTGACCCCTCTTTGCGCGGCACGGGTTACGGTGTCATTCAGTGCCACGGTCAACGACTCACCTTTACTGCCGCCGATACCATCAAGTGCCCGCCCAAGTGGTCCCATTCTCAATGCCTCCTCCAGATCGCCGACATTTTAGCCGATGTAATCCGGGAACACCAACCGGGCTATTGCGTGGTCGAGGGGCTCTTCTTTGCCAAGAACCTCAAGACCGCACTCGTCATGGGACAAGCACGGGGCGCCTGCATCGTCTCTGCCAGCCGCGCTGGTCTGCCGATTTATGAATTGGCCGCTCGCAAAGTCAAACAGGCCATCGTCGGTTACGGCGGAGCCCAAAAGATTGCGGTCGCTAAGATGGTGCAACGTCTCCTCGCCTTGGAAGATGTCCCGGCCCCCGACGCCGCCGACGCCCTAGCCCTGGCCATTGCCTTCAATATGGAATCCCGGTCACACGTCGCAAAACCCATTAACCGAATCTAGTCCCCCGCTCGCCAGCCCGCACCTATGATTACCCACCTTTCCGGCACCCTCGTCGAATCTGACCCCAGCCGGGTCACCATCGATGTCCAAGGCGTCGGCTACGATGTCCAGATTCCCAGCTCGTCTTTCAACCACTTGCCGCCCCCGGGAGAGAGCACCCGCATTTTCACCCACCTCGTGGTCCGTGAGGATGCCCACATTCTGTTCGGTTTCGCCACCACGGAGGAACGGGAGTTGTTCCGCCTCTTGATCGGAACCGTCAGCGGGATCGGCCCCAAGATCGCCCTCAATGTCCTCAGCGGCATGACACCCGGAGACTTTGCGCAGGCGGTCTCCGAAGGGAATACAGCCCGTCTCTCTAAGATCTCCGGCCTCGGCAAAAAAACCGCCGCTCGCATCGTGGTGGAACTCAAAGACAAACTCAAAACACCCGGCACCCTTCCTGGCACAGCGGAAGCCGCTGCTCAGAGTGGACCGAAGCAAGTGCTGCGGGACGCCGTAGCGGCCTTGGTCGCTCTGGGCTACAAGCAGCCCGATGCCGAAAAACGCGTTAAGGCCGCGCTCGCCATGCTTGGGGAAGACGCAGAGCTGGATCGACTCGTGAAAGCCAGCCTGGCTTCCGGAGCCTAACGATTTACCCCCTCCCTCCATGGTAACCCCCAAACAGGCCACAACCCAAGCCCGGTGGGCGGCTTGGGGAATCTCTGGCCTGGTTCGCCTGCTAACGGGCACGCTCCGAGTGGACGCCAGCGAACTCCATCCCCACCTCCAGTCACTGGGATCGAAACCGATGATCCTGGCGATTTGGCACAACCGTCTGGCCCTTTGCCTCCCGCTTTACCAACGCCTCGTCGCCCGTCCATACCCCAGTCACCGCATGGCGGCGTTGGTTAGCGCTTCCCGGGACGGCGCGTTGCTCGCCGAAGTGCTGAAGCGATTCCAAGTGCAACCCGTGCGCGGTTCCAGCAGCCGCCGCGGCGGGCAAGCCTTGGTGGAGCTCGTCCATTGGGCCCAGGAGGGTTGGGACCTGGCCATCACCCCCGACGGGCCCCGCGGGCCCCGCTACCAGATGCACGACGGCGTCTTGGCTGCCGCCCAAATGTCGGGACATCCCATCCTTCCGGTGAGCTACCAACTCACCCGAAAAGTCACAACCCGCAGTTGGGACCAAATGCAGATACCATTCCCCTTCTCGCGTTGCATCGTTCGTGCCGCGCCGCTGCTGACCGTGCCGCGCCGCTTGGAACCCGAAGAAAAACAAGCCCTCAAGCAAGAACTCCAGGTCCGCCTGGATTCCATCACGGTCGACTGAGCCCCGCCCGCCCCAATCAAGCCGGTCCCAAAGGCAGGCAATGGGACCAACACGATTCCCCATAGCGCTCCAGGAAACCTTGACGCACGGTCTCCGCATCGGAAAACGAGCGCACCAGCCCAAAGACCGTGGCCCCGGACCCGGAAAGCAAGGCCGCATCCGCTCCGGCATCGACCAAGGCTTGGCGCACCTCATACAAAACGGGATACTTCTTGAAAACGGGCTGTTCCAGCGAGTTGAATAAGGAATTCGTAAACCGATCCCATTCCCCAGTCCGGAGTTGGGCCACAAATTCAGCGGCCGTCTGGTCCGGGCGATTACCGGGATTCTCGGCCAAATCTAAGTTCTGGTAGGCCCAGGGCGTCGAGATCCCAAAGCCTGGATTCACCAGCACTAGCCCCGCCCCAGACAACAGCTCAAACGGTGCCAGCGACTCGACCCGCTCCCCACGTCCCGTAGCCAAGGCCGGGCCGGGTCGTAAGAAAAACGGGATGTCCGATCCGAGCTCAGCCCCGATTTCTTCAAGAGTCTCCAAAGACAAGGGCTCATCATAGTAGCGATTCAAGCCCAGTAGCGTTGCCGCAGCGTTGCCACTCCCACCACCAACCCCCGCGGCTACCGGAATCCGTTTTTCCAACGAAATCTGCAACCCCTCACTTCGCCCAAAACGCTCTTGAAACCGACTGGCGGCTCGATGGATGAGGTTGTCCGCTCCAAGCGGGACTTCGGGATGATCGCAAGCAAGCTCAATCCCGGGCTCCGACTTCGACACAATACTCAAGCGATCAAACAGGGCCAACGGTTGCATCACGGTCTCCAACTCGTGAAAGCCATCTTCCCGTTTCCGCAACACGTTGAGGAACAAATTGACCTTGCAGCCTGACTGAATGGTTTCCATAGCACGCAACAAAAAGGGCGCCGACTGTCAACCAGTCAGCGCCCTTGAAATGGGAAAACGAACTCTTAGTAGTCGAAAATCTTGAATCGGCTACCTGGGAAGATCGGCGCGACATCACCACCGCTGAAACCGAGCGCGGCGTCAGGAGCGAAGGTCGAGTCGGAAAGCAAATTCGGACGGTAGTTGTCCGGATATTGGCCGTGCTCCGGCAAAAGCGTTGGCTCGTAGCTCGGCAGCGGGAAAGTCACCACTTCGTACGCCCCAACCAACGTACGCTTGGCAGTCGCGGTCACGCCGTGCACCAAGCCGGTGGTCAAACCGTCTTCTGGGCTATCCCAGATAGCGGTTTGCTCCATCGAGCGTCGGAACTCTCCGAGTCGGGCGATTTCAGTCACATTCGAAATACCACGGCCCAACTTCCGTTCGGGACCCGCACAGCCCGTCGACAAAAATGCCGCGGCTAACACACACACTGCAATGGAAGAAATACGCATAATTGGATTGCTTTCGCGATACGCTAGGGTTCTGCCTGATTCTTGTAAAGATTGTTTTCGAGCCGACTGAGACAACGTTTCACGGCCGATGCTTCTTAGATCGATTCCGGTGGAAACCCGTCGCCCCACTCATCCCAGCTCCGCTACCGTTAGCAATGCCTGTACCAGTGCACTTGAGCTCAAGGGCCTAGGAATCCCGTTCTTGCAGGTTTTTTTCCTCTTCTTTCGCGCGACGGTCCCAAACTCGCGCGATCAAGACGCTCACCTCATACAAAAACTGAAGCGGCAAGGCCATGAGAACCATGGTAAAGGGATCGCCCGTCGGAGTAATCACCGCGCAGATCGACAGATTGATCACGATCCAATAGGGCCGGAACTTGATCAACTTCAGGTAATCCAGCAGCCCCATTTTCACCATGGTGAGCAGCACGACCGGCAACTGAAAGCTGAGGCCCATGGCCAACATCAGTTTGCAGACAAAACTAACGTAGTCCTCCGCCCGCCACTCATCCGCGGTAAAGCCCATCCATTCGGAAAACTGTACCGTTGCCATCAGAGCGATCTGCATCACGATGAAGTAGCAAAAACAGACCCCCAAAATAAAGAGCGCGGAGCCAAATCCAGCGGTTTGATACAGGAATCGTTTCTCGTGAATATGGAGTGCGGGCAGCACAAACTGACCGACGAAGAAAATGACAAACGGCGAGGCCACCACGAGCCCGCCGTACAGCATCAATTGAAATGCCACCAAGAACGCTCCAACCGGGCTGTAGTTCTTGAGCTCCACACCTCGCCCCCAAACCGGCTCATCGTCAGCGGCATTCTCAGTATCAGCTACCATCACCACGTTCGTACCGTCCACGCGGAAGCTGAGATTCATGCGCATTTTGGACGTGACCGCAAAGGGAAACATATTCGTAGCCATCGCGTCCTGCACGACAGCAAGCCGTTGATCTCCAAGGTAGATACCGACCTCCGCGGGCGACTTCTGCTCATAGCTATGGCGCAATGGCCAAGTCAGAAAGGAGACCAGGAAGTTGCTCGCTACCAAGCAGAAGATCATGGAGATGACCACCGAGGAGACGCACTTGATCAGCGTCCAACGGAGGTCTTCGAGGTGCTCCAAGAAGGTCTTTACGGGACCTCCGCCGGCTTCCTCCTCCCACTCAGGATGCACGTCTTCCTCGGGCGTTTGCTCGAACTCCGACATACCAGGAAAAGTGAAGAATTTCCTCTACGGTTTAGCAGGATCGTTCGATCCGGCAGCAGAACCGTCAGAAGCGTGATCCGAACCCTCTACCGGGCTGGAAGACGAATGCTGGGAGGGATTCGAAGAAGGAGGCGGATCGTAATCCGTATCATCGATCGCCCGCTGCAAATCATCCTGCACATCGCGGGTGGCTCGTTTGAATTCCTTAATTCCCTGCCCTAAACCACGAGCCAATTCGGGCAGTTTTTTCGCCCCAAACAAGATCAAAACCACTACCAAAATCCCGAGAATCTCGGGCCATTGGAGCATAGCGAAATACGTCATGTTCATAGTAACTTCAAATGTGAACCTAGATGAGCCCTTTTCAATAGTAAAGGGACAATATGTGAGTTGGCTATCCGCCGCCTCAGGCTCACGGATGACGAGACATGAAGGAGTCGATTTAGCGCTTCAAGAGCACAAATTCGCCCCGACGATTCTTCGAATAGGCGTTCTCGCTCTCACCTTCCACTGCGGGGCGATCTTCCCCCCAGCTTTCGGTGGTCACGCGATCGGGTGAAATTCCGAGCCGGACCAGGACCTCGCGGACAGACAACGCACGGCGCTCACCTAGAGCCCGATTGTATTCTTCCGTCCCGCGTTCGTCGCAATGGCCTTCAATCTTAACCAGCGAAGAGGTTTCAGCGCTCAGGTAGTCAGCCACTGCCTCCACCTTTGCCAGCTCTTCCGTGCGGATTGAATACCGGTCGTAATCAAAATAAACGGTGTACGCAGCTAGCGTGCTCCGATCTTCCGTAGCCCCTTCGAACGCACCGCGATCCGGCAATGCATTCTGACCGTTTGCATCAAAATTGTTATCGTTGAACGGAACCTCCGAACCTTCCGGAAACCCTCCGCTCGGGAACGTGCTCCCATCACCCGGTCCGCCGCTGCCGCCCGAACCGAAATTGCCCGAACCATCATAGCTGTCAATCAGGTCAGCCGGAGCGCCACTCCCGACTAGTGCCCCTTCGCTACCCGGAATCTGCGTCAAACCCTTTGGCTTTTTACGACACCCGACAACGGCAACCAAGAGAACTAAAAAGAGCGTTACTTTGAGATGGATGGCTTTATTCATCGATTTGTTCGGTCGCTCACTAGCAAAATACCTCACCGCGCTAGACTCACTGAGCCCAGGAAGGCTGAGAGCAGTTTCCAGAGATCCTCGGGACATCCTTGACCCGTTTGGTGGGAACGTCAAGTATAGACAAAATCTTGCGTCCGTTTTTCTTTCTCATGAAGATGATGTTGCGATTGTTCGCCGCCCATGACGGATCCTCGCCCTGCGCTAACACCACCGCTTCCCCGCCGCCGGCTGCCACAATGCAAATGTGGAACTGGCGCCCCATCAACGCCGTAAATGCGATCCACTTGCCGTCCGGCGACCAATCCGGCTCCGAGTAAACCCCACTCACCCCAGCTGCTCGCAAACGGCGCATACTACCACCCTGCCCATCAATCAGATAAAGCCGTGCCCCGCCGCCCGCTGCCGACGTGAAGCAAATCTGCCGCCCGTCCGGCGACCAGCAGGGACAGGCCTCCTCCTCGCGCGTTTCAGTCAAACGCCGCGCACCGCGCCCATCCGCATTCGCAACATACAAGTCCGGACTTCCATCCTTACTCAGAATCATCGCCAAACGATCCCCGCGCCGTGTCAATGCGGCGCTCGTGTTCAACCCGGAATAGCGGGAGATGGATCCCCGCTGGCCCGACCGCAAATCGTGCGAGATGATGTCCGGATTCCCCATCTTGTATGAGGTATAGTAAAGCTTCAATTGCCCAGGAACCCAGGTAGGCGCCGCCACGTTGGATCGATCCCGCGTAATGGCTTGGGCACGATAGCCGTCGAAATCCGCCACATAAATCTCGGGAAACCCACCGGGAGCTCGGCTCTTGTAAGCAATCTTGGAGAAAGCGATCCCCTCAGTCCGAAAAACTTGCTTCACCACGGCATTGGACAAGGCGTGGGCCTGCTGGCGCACCGAACCACTGGTGTATTGCCGGGAAAACAGGGTTTTGTTGCCGCCCAATCGATCCACCAAGCGCCCTTGCAGCCCCCCTCCGGACGATCCAATCAGCGCATACTGCCCACGTCCCGAGGGCACGACTTCCCAACCCATTACCTCAAGATCAAACGTCAACACGGTAAGCGCCTCGCCGGCAAATCCCTCCAGCTCGATCGGGACCGGATCCACGCTATTCTGCAACCGTTCCAGATTGATTTCGTTCTGCGCCCATGCCGAGACCTGAAATAGGCCTACAACCAAGGCGCACATCGCCAATGTTCCGTTCTTGCTTACCATCATTCGACTCGTCCGTCCGTTAGACTGAAATTAATCGTAAAGGTCCGTTCTGAATCCGTCGTTCCGGCTGGGGGGCGACGGTTGATCCGGCTCACCCGCGCGAGGGCATCCCGAACGGATCGGTCCAGAGCCGCATTGCCTGAACTCGAAACCACCGATTCCGACGCGATCGTCCCGTCCAAGCGCACCACCACCCGCACTTTGACCACCGCCCGGCCCGCCGAGGAGTTGGTCGGTTCGCGCCACGCCTGATCATACGCCTTTTTCACGTGAAGTCGGTAGTTCCCCAAGGCACTCCCGCCCACCAGTTGGGCGGAGACCTTAGAAGCCTCTCCCAATTGGTTTCCCAAGGAATCGAGCGAACGATTGAGCGCCGCTTGCTGTCGCGCCGCCTCGGCGCGCTGGGCTTGCTGTCGTTTTTGGCGTTCCCGTTCGCGGTCTCGCTGCGGGTTGGCCTTTTGCTTCGTCGGATTGAAATTGATTTTGATTTCCGGAGGCTTGGGCTTGGGTTTCGGCTTGGGCTTAGGTTCCGGCGGTGGCGCCACTTTCTTGGGCGTTTCTTTTGGCGCCACTTTGGGCTCTGGTTTAGGCTCCGGTTTGGGAGTCGGTTTCGGAGGAGCGGGCTTGGGTTCCACTCTCTTCGGGGGTTCTACGGGCTTAGGCTTCGGTTGAACGACCACCGGTTTAGGCGGTTCGACCCGCGCGGGAGGAGGAGGTGTGACCGGTTCCACCTGGGCCACTTCTGGCGGAGCGGCCGCTGCCGCTTCTGCTGCCGCTGTCGCTGCCTGCTGCAACGCGGACTCGATGGCCAAGGCCGACATCAGATCGAGCCGCACCACCCGTTCCGGTGGCTCGGGAGCGGACCGAAAGGCCGGCCCGAAGAGCATCACCAACAAAAGCAATGCATGCATGCCCGCGGACACCATCAAACATTTTCGCTGCAAGCGCTTCATAGCAACATAGCAAGTTTGCTATTCACCCGAAAAATCGGTTCTCATCGATACGTTGGGAACGCCCAACTGAGTCAACATATCCACGACTGCCGCGACTAACTCCCAAGTCACGGACTTATCCGCACGCAAGTAAACCCCGATCTCGGGATCCGCCACATAGGCCTCGCCAATCTGAGTCGTCAATCCCGCGAAAGACGTTTCTTCGCTGTCCAGATAGTATTTCCCGTCCGGATCGATCTCGACCAGTTTGATCTTCTCCGGGTCAATCGCCACATCCGGCACCCCACCTTGGGGCAAATCCAGATTCATCCCCTGATCCAAGAGTGGAGTCGTGATCATGAAAATAATCAGCAACACAAACGCGAGATCCAGCAACGGCGTGACGTTGATGTCACTCAACGTGACCAAGGAATTCCGATCTGAAAACCGTCGCATGCTACCTATTAATAAGACCCACCTGGCCGACTTACGTTCGACCCTATCCGATCTTCCACCACGATAGGACTCCAACCGTCCCTGTGGGGCTAGTTCTCATCCATAAACTCGATCTCGAACTGCGACGCGAGCTCGTGGGCAAAATTGTCCATATCCACCGTCAGGACTCGCAAATGATGGACCAGCCAATTATAGCCCACCATCGACGGGATGGCCACCAACAGCCCGGCTACGGTGGTGACCAAGGCGGCCGCCACCCCCGGTGCCATCGTCGTAAGCTGGGCATTTCCGGCCTGAGCCACTCCGGCAAATGTGCTCATGACACCCCACACCGTCCCCAATAATCCCAGGAACGGAGCGCCACTCACAGCGATCGCCAACAAAATCAATCCGGACTCCAACCGGAGGGATTCCTGGGAGACGGTCCGCTCCAATGCCCGCTTCACATGTTCGATACTCCGGAGATTCACCTTGGAGGCATCGTCAGCGGGTTTTCCCGCGGCCGCGCGATCAATCCCCCGCTGCAATTCCGAACAACCAGACTGATACACCGAATAGTGAGGACAACCGCTCACCTGGATTTTGCGTTGGTACAGGGACATCAACCCTTCTTGGCTCCGGAATTCTCGATCAAAGAGTAGATTGAGACGCGCCGCGCGGCGCATTTGCATGGCTTTGGAAGCCATCACGCTCCACGCAAAGATGGAAAACAGAACCAACAGGATGATGATCGCCTTGCCTTCCGGTCGAGCTTGGGTCCACACAAACACCAACTCAAAATCGGAAGCCATTAGCATCAAAGGAAGCTTCATTCGGGGTCGCTCAAGAGGTACTGACCTAGAAAACCAAAAATGTAGTCCAGGTCGTGCAGGGGGTCAAAAAATTTTCCCCTACGAACCGCAGGTAAAAGGTAGGGCGAGCGTACCAGACCGTGTAAAATATCCCGTTGGCAATTCCATCGCGGTGGCAAAAGCGACAGCTCCGCTCTCGCACTCCAAATTTCGTCCACAAATCGAGCGTCTTTTGGAGTGCGAGAGCGGAGCTGTCGCTTTCACACTCTCTTACCTGCAGATGGAAAAGGACCTTTTACACAGTCTGGTAACCGCGAGCCGCTGGGCAAGAGCAGCGAACGAAAAATACGATCGGCTCACTCGGACACTTTGGGTGAGACCGGCTCGCGAGCAAACTCACCCTACCATCCACTCACGGCCGCGCAACCCTCTGCCTCAGGACGCGGGAGACGCCGTTGCCGAGTCGCTCTCATCAGCAGCATCCCCCTTGCGATAGCTGGCAACCACCCACTCACTCAAACTTTTTTCCGGATCGGCCACGACGTCCGCATTGATCTCAAATTCCTTCTGGCCCGTGTTCTGCGAGATCAACTTTAAGCCAAACTGAAAATCCTTAAACCGTGCCTGGCAAATCTCACGGACCGAATCATCTCCCTCCCCAGCCAATGCCACCAGCGCATCGATTGCATCCGCCTGGAACTTCAGGCCAATGCCGTGCGTTTCGCAAAAACGCCGGGCGAACTCTTCCACCAGCCCACGAGCGATTTCAATCTTGGGATCATCCTGCCGGGCTAGCAATGCCTGCAACTCCCCCGCTGGGTCGTCAATCACCGCCTCGGTCACTTCAAAGCGTTTGAGCGAGCTGCTGGGAAGTTCAAACTTATAGTTGCGAAAAACCCGTTCGCAAACCGTCATCAGGCCACGTGCCCCGGTCCCTTCGCGCGCCGCCAACGCGGCAATCCGACGCAACGCGGCCTCGGTAAACAACACTTCAATGCCGTAGGCCTCAAAATCCGCTTCGTACTGGCGGATGATGCTACCCTCGGACGATTGGAGCACCGAATACAAATCGTCTTCCGTCAAGGGCTCGCAAACCACGCGCACCGGCAACCGACCGACAAACTCGGGCTCAAAGCCATACTCAAGCAGGTCCTTTGTCTCGACCTGATTCAAGCTTTGGACCGGATCCGTGGCAGCGTCCCGATTCGCGGCAAATCCAATCGTCGCCGCATTCAGACGTTTCTCAATAATCTTCTCCAACCCATCAAAGGCGCCCGAAACAATGAAAAGAATGTGCTTCGTGCTGATGTGGTTGCCAGATTTCTTCCCCTGCTGCATCTGCATCATGGCCTGAATCTGGCCGGCAATGTCTTGCTGAGAACGAGCGGCTACCTCGGTTTCCTCCATCAGTTTTAGCAAATTGGTCTGCACCCCGCGCCCACTCACATCACGACCGCCGGATTGATCCGATTGGGCAATCTTATCGATCTCATCGATATAGATGATGCCGTACTGCGCTTTCTTGATATCCCCATCCGCCCGCCGACTCAATTCTCGCACCAGGTCCTCAACATCCCCACCCACGTAGCCGGTTTCCGAAAACTTGGTGGCATCCCCCTTCACGAACGGTACCCCAATCAGGTCCGCCACGCTTCGGATCAGATACGTCTTACCCACACCCGTCGGACCCAACAATATGACGTTCTGCTTGGCATAGTTCGAAAGCGCCTTGCCTTCCTGAGAAGCCCGAACGTGATGATAGTGATCGCACAATGCCACGCTCAGCACCTTCTTGGCTTCATTCTGCTGGATGACAAAACGATCCAAGTAAGCCTTCACATCCCGCGGACGGTAATCGAAGTCAAATCGCTCCTCCTTCTTCTCGGTCGGCTCGGGTTCCTCCGTTGTTTCGGCGGCGGCTTGAAATCCCGCCGGATTGCCCATGTTTGGCATATGCTGCCGCATGAGATCCGCTAGCTGTTTTTGAAAATCTTCAGGTTTCATCAATCGAAACAATCCACACCGCAGGCCATCTCCCCATATCTCCACGACAGACCGCGTTTAGGCGTCAATAACCCATAGCACGCACAAGACCAAAACGCCAACTCCGAGCAAATAGGAAAGCCAACGGAAAACGGCGAAAGAAAGGGGTACGTTCGGATACCGATGCACCAATCGACGACCATCCCGGTAATCCTTCCACGGCGCCCAGGGTAGAAGAAAAAAAGTTGAGGTTCGCGTTCGGCGTCGCACATAAGGCTCGATCTTCAAGATCCAGAGAAAGAGGAGGATCACGTAGTCCGCCGCCAATGCCAACGCCAATACCTGCTCGTGGGGTTCTAAACCGCTCATCTCTTGGATTCGGGCCAACGGGACGACATTCAGTCCGCGCTCGATGTGCCTCCATCTAGCACCCGCTTAAGTTGCCGTTCGGTGATACCCCAAGCACAACTGGTCCAGATAACCCGATCGGCCGCTGCCATCTTCTTCGTCAAAGGCCACTGCGAAGCCAACCGAGCCTCGGAGTGTTCGCGAGACCACCCTCGGGCCAATAAGCGCTCCATCTGTTCACGCTCGCGGCAAGCCACACACATCACCAAATCGAATGCCTTCTCGGCACCGGTCTCAAAGAGCAACGGAATGATGACCACACAAGTGTCCCGCTCAGCCGCTCGATACTCCTCGACACGACGCCTCCAAGTCGAGCGAATCCGTGGATGTAAGATCCCCTCCAGACCTTTTCTCAACGCGGGATCACGAAAAACCCGCTCGGCAACAGCCGAACGATCCAGTCCACCGTCTGCCAGGAATACTGCGTCACCCAACAAATCGCGGATGGGTGCGATCGCGTCTCCGCGGGCATCCGTCAACTCCCGGGCAATGACATCCGTATCGATAGTCGCCACCCCAGATTTCTGAAGAAACGCCGTAATCGTCGTCTTCCCCGTCCCGATCCCACCTGTGATTCCAATCAGCCTCATGGTGTTTCGAAACGATCAATCCGCTCATTTCCCCAAGCGGGCAAAAACAAACGCTCCGCGAAATCGAATTCCGCGGAGCGTTGTGACATTGATTAATCCTGAGAAAGGCCGACTAACGCACCACAGCGCGGAAGAACTGGTGGCCCCGTTCAGTGAATGCAGCATCATTGAACTGCACTTTGCCATCGGCATCCGCAACGATCTCAGCAAATCCAGTCCAGTCTTGCAGATTCGTGGAAGACTCAATCTGATAGGCAACCCCTGGAAGACCATCAACGGAAAGCTTCAATCCCTTGCCAGGGATCGGATTCACCGAGAGTTTTGTGATAGCCGTAGCCTCGGCACCAGTGGGCAAGCGCAGGTTGTCAAGAAACGCAGCATCCAAACCAGCAGATCCGGAGAAGTCCTTCACGTAACGCCACACCAGGGTAGCGTCTCCAACCGGAGCCAGAAACTGATAGGTCTGCCATTCCACGTCACCAGACCACCGCTCAATTAGATCGCCATTGATCCAGAACTCCAGCAAGTCCCAACCCTCTTCCGAACTGACTGAGAGATCGAAGGAACCGACGCCGCCAGCCAAGGAAGTTGAAAGCTGAAGCTCACTCGACTGCCGGTGCCCAATCTCACCGGAGCGTAGCGCACCTTGCCCCGTAGCAGCGCCTTCATCAACCACCCGCCACGGAGCGTCGCCTCCATCCGAGTAATTGAGCGACGGAGACAAACCGCCGGATTCAAAACCGTCCGAAACGGTCGACTCGAAATGGGCCACCAGATCGGCAGCCGAATCAAGGGTCAGTGCCAGCGGATTGTCAGAGGATTCTACCGAACCGCTCCAACCAACAAACCGGAAATTGGGGCCCGCTTCAGCCGCAAACTCAATTTCTGAACCGGCAGCGACCAAGCCACTTCCAGGCGTCACGCTCCCGTCCCCATCTACCGTCACACTAACCGGAACCAAAGCACTCGCCGTAAATGTGTATCGAAGCTCGGCAGTTCCAAGAACGCCTCCAAACCCATCAATCGCAATACTGTAGGTTTGTCCAGCTTGCACGGGAACCACGAGCTCACTATCGGAGTTACCCGGAGCGCGATCATCATTCCCACCAACCAGATCCAGCTCAGACACGCGATCACCGGTGTAGACAGCCAACAACGAATCAAAGGTCGCTCGCTGAACCAACAGGTCCAATAGGCCGTCTTCCTCAGGGACATAGCGGTACCAGACGGAGGCCCCACCTAGGTTAGCCGCATGGATCGGTTCCCCAAACTCCTTCGTCGCATCCCTGGTGGATAAGCCTCGAACTGTACCTTCGGTACCCGTGATCACTTCGGCGTTACCAAAGTGGTCGTTCGGGGGATCGTTGTCGATCTTAGTCACGGTCACACTACTGACACTCGATTCATTGCCGGCAAAATCGATCGCGGAAGCCTCAATGGTATTAGAGCCGGTCAAAAGCGGAACGGTCGAACGCCACTCCGTGGTTCCTTCGGCGGTCCGCCCAATCGGTTCTCCGTTCACTCGCACAAACACATTGGCAACACCAGAGGTGTTCGGGCCCGGATCAAAGGAGGCCCCGGTTATTTCTACCGTATTATCAAACGTTACGGTACCGCCGATCGGCGTATTGATTCTCAACAAAGGTGAAATCAAATCGGGACGGCCATTTGGCGTCACCCGCAGTCGAATGGAGCCACGCTCAGAACTCGTCGCCCCCGCAATGGCAATCCGATACGTTTCTCCAGCAACGGCCGGAAACGTCAGATACCCCGCCCGCCGACCATCGACATTATTCACGGATGCCACGGGAACCAAACTTCGAATTCGGTCACCCTGATAAACGGCAATTACCGTATCAAAAGCACTACCCGAAGTATCAACCAAGGCTTCGGAAGACACCCGAGGAGACCAAGTCCACCACAGGCTGGCATCAGCGGAAAATAAACCTGCGTGATCCGGCTCACCACTTTGATTGGAAGCAAATCGATTGTTCGATAAGAGCTGAGCACCGTCCGCGGGAAGTTTTGTCGCCGTATTGAAAGGATCATTCTCAGGCACGGGAATCAGCGTGTAGCGCACGGAGGTTTCAATCCCCACCTTGTCCGGGGCGTCCGCCCGAACCGTCATCGAGAACTCAGTCCCTTCCGCGGGCATCTGGATATTCGCGGAATACAAAGCATCACCAGCGAGCACATCCGGAGCCGCCCCATCATTCAAGAGCTCGATCACCGTTCCATCCTCCAGAGTCGCCATCACGGTTGCATCCGTGATCCCGAACAAATCCGAAACGCGTGCCACCACGGCCACCTCAGAATCAAGCGCCACCGCCGAACCCGAGGCAGGATCCACCGTAATCTCTAGGAAGCCATCGGTCTCAGCCTCCAAAGCGCGCAGCGCGCTGACGCTACCACCGGTCGCGACCCGATCTGCAAATCGCGAAGAAGGAATCGCAGACAATAAGAGCCGTTCTCGAAGCTCTGACACACTCGCTTCCGGGAACACAGAAAGGATCAAAGCCGCTACCCCAGCAACGTGCGGGGCTGCCATACTCGTGCCGCTGATAGTCATGTAGTCGCAACCCGTGCGATCCAGGGACAGAATGTCTACGCCAGGAGCGACGATATCGACGGTATTGATCCCGAAATTCGAGAACTCCGCCAGATTGCCGTGTCGGTCCATCGCGGCGACACTAATCACGTTCTCTAGATTGTAGTTCGCCGGATAGGACGGAAACACATCGTTGTCCAAACCTTCGTTTCCGGCTGCCGCAATAAGAACAACGCCTTCGCTCTGAGCTTCCGCAAGCACCTGAAACATGGCATTGGAAAACGTCGGGCCACCCAAACTTGCGTTGATGACGTGACATCCGTGCTCTACCGCGTAGGCAACACCCTGGGCGATGTCAGACGAAACACCCCCTCGGGTTCCCAACACCTTGAGTCCCATGATTCGAACGTTCCACGCCACACCCACAGTTTGCCCACCGCCATTGGCTTCAGAGCCAATCGTTCCGGCAACGTGACTGCCGTGCCCGTCATCGTCCAACGGGTCACCGGTTTCAATCACGGTATTGACTCCGAAAACATCATCAACCCAACCATTGTTATCATCATCAACTCGGTTATCGGGAATCTCGTTCGGATTCTGCCACATCTGGTTAGCCAATTCGCAGTGGGCGTAGTTTACACCTGTGTCGAGCACACCGACGATCACGTCGGTCGAGCCCACCGATAGGTCCCAAGCCGCCGCAGCTTCAAGATCAACCCCGGTCGCACTGTCATTGTTGAGCCCCCAGAGATTTCCATCGGCGTAAGCAGCATCTGTGGGTTCCCGATAGGCTTGGTAAACGTAGTCCGGTTCGGCGTAGTCAAAGAGTCCCGTGGCCAGGAGCTGGTTGACAAATCCCTTCAAGGCATCGCCCTGTTGTTCGGCATTCGAATTTGCGGGAGTCGGCACGGATATCACACAGGTGCCCGGCACGAAGTCGATGTCAGAGATGATCTCCATCCCCATGCCGTCCAGGAGGTTCTCGACCAACTGCCGATTAGCTCCTTCATGGTCACTGATCCGGACCACTACTTGGCTCGGGTGGGCATCGTGACCATTGATCTTGGCCCAGCTCGGGGGGTGAGCCTGGATGGTCACGTTGAACAGAATTGCCAGCATGGCCAGCAACCCAATAGCCGTATTCTTCCTCATCACTCTATTTAAACCTTATTAGGCGCGCCCTGCCACTATGTCCACGTAATCCGACTTTTCGATCCCTAGCATTGATTTATCGAGGCTGATAAGTCACCCGATAAAACCGAGCCGGGTTATCCACAGCCACTTCATCCGACACCGTGATCATACGGCGTCGGTTATCGTCATTCCTGATAGTCTTCAGGGTTTGCCAATCCTGGTTTCCAACCGTCGATTGGAATTCCACATTGTAGGTTGTGTTGGCTGCCGCAAACCAAGACATCGTCGTGCGCAACACATCACCGTCTGCATCGACTGCGAGATCCGTCAAGGTAGGACCGCCGAACGGAGTCGGATCAAATCCATTGGCCGTGCCGTCACCGTCCGAATCAATGATACGACTCTGCCGAAGACCCCGGTTCACCAAGACGGTTTGTCCCGTGTCCGGGTCAACCACCTCAACTGAGCTGTTCGGACCGCGAAAATCACGCACCCATACGAGTCGGCCCGAGTTTTCTATGTCATCAAAGGCTCCATCAAGGTCTTCAACCGGCACGTTCGAATCCGCAAAGTAAACCGTCATTCCCTCGGAGATAATCAATGCATTTCGCCAGTTCGCTTCGAGGTCGCCTCCTAGATTCAGGAAATCAATGTAAATGGCTCCCGCACCGCCTGCCGCAGAGAACTGGGCCTGGGAACCAACCGGTGCGTTGATCGTGAAACGACCAATCGCAGAGTTGTCAGTGAATCCGTCCGCAGTAGCCCCACGATCCTCTGCCGCCCAAGTGTGATCCACAAAGGCGAATCGTCGCAAATTACTTTCAATCTCCGTCCCCAAGAGACTACCGGCAGCGGGTCTCGTGAGCATTTCGACACCGCCGCTGACTCGAATCACATTGCCGGCATCCGGTCCGGAGTCAACGAGCGTATCCGAAACATTAACAAACAACTTCAGACCAGCCTCTATAGAGGCATCCCGCAATTTCAGGTTCTCACCCGCCAGGGTGATATCGCGACCAGCGGAGGTATTGCCGCCACCGAACGACATCGAAGTCGAATTCAGCAGGATCGAACCCCCCGCTGTCAGGTCCCCTAAGTTTTCAAACTCGTGCGACACAATCCGAGGACTAAACGCAATAAACGTCCCGTGATTGGCAAATGAATCGATGGGTTCCTCCGCACCAAATCCGAAGTCGGCAACTTCGCCCACCGTGAACGAACCTCGATTCACGAAGCGCTTCAAGTTAGGAATGTTCTCGGCATGAATGTTTCGGGTCGGCGGATCCAAGAGTTGGAGATTTGCATCGTTTTCCAACACTGAGGCCGTGGTTTCGAATCGCCGAAGGATATCCATATCATCCATCACGCGAACCATCTCTGAATCGGTAACAAAATCGTGAGTGAAGACCGGGATTCGTCGTGTGAGCTGCCGCGCATCCACGATGAAGACTTGATTGAAGATGTCGACCACATTGGTGATCATAGTCGGAGTTTCCTCACCGGTGTTCGGATCCGCCATCGGATCTCCTTCCGTCACAATACCGGACTGGTTCGTCCATGCCATGCTGTAGGCCGACAAGATCCCACCCAATCGGGCTACTTGTGGACGAGCCACATCTTGTACGGTCAAGACGCCATTGGTAGAAGCGAGGTTCAAGTTCAGGTTTTGCACATCAATTACCGCCCCCAAACTATTCTCCAGGTGATCCGTTTGGATGGTAATCAGTCCTTCACCTCGAACACGGGTCCGACCCAGGTCGAGATTCTTGGCGTTGATCTCAATGCGTCCCGGCAGTTCTTCGACATCAGCCTCTTCCAATGAAAGCGGCAACGTCACGAGACTGTTAGCCAAGGCGCTGTAAGCCGCGTAGATATTCGTGACCATCGTGTTACTGTAGGTCGAATTCCACAAGAGTTCCGGGGTGATCGGAATAGCCGGATTGGTCATCAACCCATTCTCCCACTGAGCGGGTTGGATTCGACTCAGCTCGTAAGTAGCCGGTCGGAACGTCGCCGTAGCCGTGTCTGGCAACATCAGGTGATTGGTGCTGCCGGCCAAGGTGTCCGTCAAGAAGAGTGAAAACTCGTCAATATTCCCACTCACCGCATTGGTCATCGTGGTGGAAACTTCCACCATCAACGTATTCAATTCGTTGCTAACCACACCATCGGCGAATCGGGCATCCGCGTTGAATCCGCCCGGAACGGAAACGAAAATGGTCTGCACCACGATGTTCGTATCGGTGAGTGCATTGGATTGCACGAATGAGAACGGACTCTGGAGGGACAGTTGCTCGAGCGTGGTGAAAAACTGTGAGTTCGTAACCGCGTGTTCCGGGGAAATGACGGTAATGGTGTTACCAGCCAGGCCAAGGATAGTCGAAGTCTCGACAATCTCATTGGTAATTCCACCCCAGTAGAGCCCCAGGATACCAGTATCAGATGCAAAGTTGGTGTTCCCTTGAAAACCACCATTACCGCGAATAGGGCGAACCTCAAGCCCGGCATTAAACAGACTCACGTCGTCGCCCGTCATCCGGACCAAGCCACCAGGACCCACGCGAACCGAACCATTATTGATAATGCGTTCCGCCTCGATCAAAAGGAAGGCCGGATCGTCTTCAATGAGAGAACCGACAATGATTTCCGACCCACCCTCATTGACAAACGTTTCGGCGGGACCACGTCGCCCATCGGGGGCAACATGCCGAAAGTCGAATCCCACCGTTCCCCGCATTAGACCGCGGTTGGTGAAATTCAACGTATTCAACGTCGAGAATGGCAAGATAGAGAAGACATCAAATGAGCCGTAGTTGGCAAATGCCTCGGCATCAATTGGCAGCTCACTTGAGACATCGATCGTTCCAAAATTTTCGTAAATAGCCAGCGGTTGCGCTTTGAGATTTGAACATCCCAAGCCCACAATCAACCCCGACAGTAGCAGAGACTTTTTCACCATAACGAATGAGATTTATATTACCGGCTAACTTGTCTCTCCAGGTCCAGGATTGATGTTCCAGTCGGAAACACAATGGGATCATTAGTTGTTCCGTCAAAAACACCCCAAGTCGGCAATTGAATAGCACTTTCTTCGGTCAAGAACGATGGACTCGCATTTTGGAGCGGCGGACCTACCGTGTTAAATACGATTCGGTAAGGCGGAAATATAACACCTGGTCCGAAGTCGTCTCCAGTAAGCCCATCCAGAGCATCGCTGTTTGAGAAACCTGCTTGGACGCCCTGTCCACCAGGGTTCTGAGCACCAGGGTTGGCCGCTCCACCACCAGCACCACCGGCCGGGCCAGTTCCAGGACCAGCCCCAACAACATTCACGGCGTATACCACAATCCCAGGGGTACCGTCCCCTCCCTGAAGGTCAGCGCCATCAAAGATGATATCCGGTGCCGTGACATTCCGGGTCAGACTACGCGAGCTGGGCCGATTATTTGTGAGGATTGTTTCACTGTAGCGAAGACTAATGGGCTCGAAGAACACTCCAAGTAACCCATCGTAATCTGCTCGGACCATGTTGATGTGGTCGATTCCCGCGCGCACTGCAGCTGGAACCGTAGCATTCTGGAAGGCTCCTCCGACTGCACCACCGACTCCGGCCACGGGGCCCTGAATCCCAGTGTTCGTCAGTGTATTGAACGGAAAATCAAAGACCCCGCCGCCAACACCCGTATTCGCACCGGGAAAATCGAAGACACCGCCACCACCTGGAAAACCCACAGCCGGATTGGCTGCGCCTGCGCCAGCAGCGCCGCCTGCAGCTGCAGCCGCACCCGTGGTCACATCGCCGAGACTATTCTCAGGATTAAAGTTCGATGACCGGTAAATGTGCTTTAGAGCGCCGACATCATCACGGGTCAGTTGAGTCCAGAAGAACCCTGGAGGAATGATTCGATTTCCAGACACTGGCAAGGTCCGAGGGATTAATCGCTCAAGAGGATCAACCGGAAAGTTCACGATCGTCGTGAGGTCGGTGACAGGTAGGCTCTCGATAAGGGTATAGGTGTAAAGCGTCCCATTGACATACGGGGTCGGCCTAAGCGTAAAGGGGTCAAAATTTCGATGCACCACAATGTAAGGATTTACGAGTGCTGTGGTAGCATCGATGACGTTCTTATTGCGGAGTGCGAAGACGTACTCCGTGGCATCGCGCACCCCACGAGCATCCAAAAGTAGGGAAAGTGCCGTCGATTTGATATCCCGCAACCCGAGCGCTTGCGCACGCAGATTCATTCGGCCCGAATCCGTCTGGTAGTCATTCAAATCAACGCCGTCCAAGGCTGGCAGGTCATTGACTATTTCGACTGCCTCTTCAATAGCGTCGACTCCATCTTGACCGAAATACGAAAGGAATCCCGCACTATAGCCATAATGAATCGTGGGAATATTCCATCGGTACTCCTCGTTGAGATTCATCGGCCCGTCGATCGCCGGCGCCGGGTAGCCAAGACGCGGTGTTTGCCACGGCGGTTTGGGCCCGTTCAGGGTGAAGCCGAACGCCTGCTCCACAACGGTCAAGAGCGGCAGAATTACCGCGAATACTTGAACAAATCTACTCATCTGAAAATCGCCTAACGTTTCTAGTTACTTGAGCCGAATCACCCGGTAGACCGCAACCCCGAGATCGTTCTCAATTGCAATCGAATCAAAATCCCCCACGGCTAGCCGAGGCGAAGATGCATCAAACCAATTACTGATATCGGTCGAAACCTGTACTTGATAAAAGCCGCCAGGCTGCGTGTTCCACTCCAAACGGATCCCTGGCCCGGATGAGACAATCTGAGTCTCAAGCAAACTGGATGCATCCGTAGGGTCAGTTCCAGCCAGAAGCTCTTCGAGATTGGTGGCCCCGTCTCCATCACCGTCCTCATTGGAACCAGGCCAATTGATTGAGTTCGGCCCCCAATACTCGGATTGGTATTCATCCGGTAGACCGTCGAAGTTCTCGTCCCGACTCCAAGTCGATCCGACCGCAACTTCAGAAACTCCTGAACGGGAGCCATCTGCTAGCACATATGCGATCGCTACAGAGTGGCTAGAATCGGTGCTAAGACCTTGGATAGCGTGGGAGTTTCCACCCACAACCGTGGGAGATTCCGCACCGTCCAAGTAAACTTCATAATTCGCAACTTCAAGCCCTTCGGGAGCGGGCCAACTCACGCCCAAGGACCAATAACCCGTCCCAAAAACAAACGGTGCAGCTGGAGCGGGCAGTTCAGTTGTTCCCGATTCTTCACCGATGGAGAACTTTTGGGCTCGCAAATCATAACTATCGCGGCCACCCGTATAATTTGCCCATACAACGACAGCGTCACCGCGTTCTGTACTGGCCACGGCTGGGAGCATCTGTTTGTTGCGGCTCTGTGAATTGATTTGAAATTCGTCCGTATCCGCCTGCATTCGCGCGGTCAGCACGCGCCCAAAGACGCCTTCATTGTCACCGTCTTGACCCAGGCTAGTCCAGGCAACCAAAGTGCGATCTCGAACTCGGGTAAGGCTCGGAACCACTTGATCACCGTAGGAGTGGCTGTTGACCTGGAAACGATCTCCAGTGGGTCGTCCCAGTTGATCAAAGCTTTGGGCAAAAATATCCCAGCTCGAATCCAAGGCCCCGCCGCCAATGGCGCGTTCGATTTGTGCCCGACCGCTGTTCACAATCACGAAACCACCATCTACACCAACCACTGCCGGGTTGGCATGAATCATAGTGGAATCACCGAGAACCAACTCATCTGAAAGAGGAACGCCTTCACTAGTGTAGATTCGCCCGTTGACATTCACTTCGAAGCGCTCAACACCAGCGACCACCGAATTCGGATCCGGCTGAGCCAGTTGTTCGTTCACCCAAGTGACGATGAACCGACCATTACTCAAGGCTGCAACCGAAGGGGTGCGTTGGTTGTAACGGAGGGACTGATTCACCGAGAATTCAGCTCCCACCGGTTCACCCGCCCCATCGAAAATCTGGCCGAAGACACCCTGCATGTCGCCGTCCTGACCATGGCTTCCCCAGACCAAGACGAAGTGACCATTATTCAATGCGGTTACCGCGGGATCCTGTTGGATCCCATTGACGTAGCTATTTGCTTTTTGCTCACCACCGAGAAAGACCCCGTCTTGGTTGAGCATTCGGAATTGAATATCTCCCTCGCTCTCCCAGGCAATGGCCGTTTCGCCACCCGTGAGGACAGCCACAACGGGCCGCTGTTGATTTCCTTCCGTGATTTCATTCACCTGGAAGGTTCCCATTACCGAGTTCAGGTTCGCGTTCAGCCGTGTCGCGTGGATGCCGAGCCCATCACCGTCGATATTGTTGTCCTGCCAAACCAGATAACCGCCGTTTTCACCAACGGACATCTTGGGGAAGAACTGGTCTCCAATCTGGCGACCCAGCACAGAATACTCAGTTCCGCTCCGCTCCACCGTCGCAGCCAGGTCCACACTCACCCCCATGGTAAGTGCCACTAACAGGCCACTCCACGCAGCTCTCGGGCCAAATAACAATCGTCCTCTATCCATTCTCATGGGATTCATCATTCGTCTTACAGACCACACTCGTCTCTGCAGCACACCTTCGAAGTTACTTACGTCAGGGAGACGCTGTTCCTTCGACTGTGCACCTGTGTTGACTGGAGCCGTCTCAATTCTAGCAAGATCCTTGCCGTGGTTACGCCCCAATTAAGAGGTCTGCATTTTCGATCGTTGTCTACCAATCAATCCTACCCTGTGATTCCTATTTCCTACTGCAACGACGCGTCCTGCGGCGGCAAGGTTGAAGGATCGTAAGGCAAGTTGTCTTCGGTGTGCACGCGATTGCCAGCAGGATCGATGATCTTCGGCGTCACGAAAATGGCGAGATTCTTCTTCTGGGTGAATGAGGATTCACTACGGAAGAGTCGTCCGACAAACGGAATGTCTCCGAGGAACGGCACCTTGTCCTTGTTCTTCTGGACATTTTCCGCAATCAAACCACCCAAGTAAAGGGTTTGACCATCCCAGACGACCGCGCTGGTCACCACTTGGCGGACGCGCAATCGCGGCAGCGGCACTTGAGCAATGAGTGGAGCACCAACCGTCGAACCGGCACCACCCTGGGCGATCACTGCAAACGGACCCGGATCATCGTAACCAACGAATTCGATCAAGGACGGCAGCACCGTCATCTGGACCGAGAAACCATCCGCACTCACGTAAGGAATGACGTCCAAGGTCGGACCGATCGGAAGTGCGACCGGAACGGGCTGAATCGTGGTTCCTAGTGGCGTATTACCACCAACACCACCGCCGATTCCGCCAACGGCGCCACCACCGACACCGCCGCCAGCACCTTGCTGGTTGGCGTTATTGCTGATAACAATATTCTGAATATCGTTTGCCTTGATGGTGGCTTGTCGGCCACTCAGGGTCGTGATGGAAGGTGCCGCCAAGACGTCAACGCCACCCCGTTGCTCCATGGCACGGATCACCGTGCGGAACTGCGGATCCGTCAGGATACCCGTGAACGTGGCCACAGGCGGGAACAAATCACCGTTCGGACCAAAGTTCCGTAGGCCTGAACTGAGCGACTGATCGTTTTGAATATCCGGGTTAACCGTGGGAGCGCCGCCAGTTGCCGGAAAGAGTCCAGTCGAATTTGCCGCGGTCGGTTGACCATTCATGGATGGGGCCGTGCCACCTTGGGCAGCAATCCGTCCGCCATTAATCAAGGTATTGCCCAAGATCCAATCGAAGCCAAGGGCCCGGCTATCGTCTTGGGTGAACTCAGCGAACTTAGCCGAAATCGTCAGCTGAGGGGGAGCCTCATTCAAGGCCGCGATTGCTTCCTCAATAATATCAAGGTCAGTCAACGTAGCTCGAACGAATAGGATACCCGTTCGGTCATTGAAGAAGACGGCTTTTCCGTCGCCGCCTTGGCCACCGACGCCGCCAAGACCACCGGCTGCGCCGCCAAAGCCACCGCCGCCGCCGAAGCCGCCGCCACCGCCACCGAAGCCGCCGCCGCCACCAAGGCCACCGCCCTGCTGACCACCGCCACCAACAATCTGACCCGGCGTGAAGTTCACACCAGCCGCTGCGAAAAAGTTACGTACGAGAACTTGAACGTCCTGCATCAGGGTCACGCGGGAAACACCGGAGTAACCACCAGCACCAAACTGGTTTCCACCGCCGCCACCTGCGCCGCCGCCGCCGAGGCCACCGCCGCCGCCGCCGCCGCCGCCGCCACCGCCGAGGCCGCCACCGCCGCCGCCGAGGCCGCCACCGGCGCCACCACCGAGACCGGTCGGATCAACTCCAAGAATAGGAAGCGAAGCACCACCGCCGCCGCCACCGCCACCAAGGCCGCCGCCAGCACCGCCGCCGCCGCCACCACCGATGCCGCCACCGCCAGCACCACCAGCGCCACCGCCAGCTGCCTGAATCAACTGATCCACGAAAATACCGGTCACACCTTCCATACCTTGAATGAAGGTATTCGGATCTACTCGATACCGTCGGGTGTAGAGAGGTTCTGGATTCTCCACCAGCTTGGAGAAGACGACAGCGTACTCTTCAATCGAAACTTTCAATTGTGTATCCGCCACACGAGCAACGGCTTCCACGACGTGCTTCAACTTCACATTTCGCAAAGGAGGATTGATGTTGATGCTAACGCTCAGTAGGTCGACATCTTCCGTCGGAAGAGCCGGCGCGGGCAGTCCGGTCAACGGATCGACATTCAATGGATTGAAAGGAAGAGTAAGATCCACGTTCGGGTTGATCATGAAGTTGATCCCTTCCCCATCCGGATCCCGTTTCTCTGCTTCGTCGTAGAGGAACTTGACAACTTCGCTCAGAGGCAAACCATCGAAGACAACCTGATCGAGAACGATCCGATCCAACTTGGACTGAATTTTTTGGCGGCCTTTTCCGGTATGGACCAAATTGGTGTAGGTATAAGGATTGGGTTCGGGCAAAAGGTGCCGTTGCAACGGCGGCGACCAGGCTTGCTCCACCTCGACCATCTTGTTCTTAGAATGAATCTCCCGTTTGCGGGCTTCGCGTTGGTATTTCTTTTCCGCCAAGATGGACCGGTAGTACCATACGGCGCGGTTTTCGGGATCCTCATTAGCCGCTTGGAGCAATTTCTCCTCTGCTTTTTCCAACTGATTGGCCTCCAAAAGCAACTTGGCATCTTGCACCAAAACCGAAGCGCCAATCTTCTCCTCCATGATCTCAGGAATCAGAGCTTGTACTTCCCGGCTCGGCATTTTGCCACGGTTCGCTGCCAATAACTTATCGTTGGTCGCTTTAAACTTGAGCGCGGCGGGATCGTTCGGATTGAGCTTAAGAATCCGAACCACTTGTTTGTCCGCCTCAATCAGTTTATTGTTGCGCTGATCCAGTGCAGCCAATTTCAAGCGCACTGCGGACATGCCTACCAAGGTCCGGGCACGTTCTGATTCCACCTGCGGAATCTGGCCGACAATGTCTAGTTGCCGAACCGCCTCTTCAAACATCAAGGCGGACTGCATCAACTGCCCCTCGCCCTGAAGCGCTTCGGCCTGTTCCAACTTCATCCGCAAGACGATCAAGGCCTCTTCTCTGCGAACAATTTCATCCTGTACAGTGGACTGAACAGGTTGCGCCGTCGCCATCACGGTAGCGGCTACCACCACCGATAGGTTAACCGCTGTTCTCAACGCTCTTAGCATAGTCTGGTTGGCTTTCAATTCGGGACCCATACATTTACAAAAGTTACTCGGACGCATTTGCCGTTATCGTCGTTTGCTTACTAGTCTTAGAATCTTTCAGTACAACTTCTTTGTCCCCTACAACGACGACTTCATACGACTTCTTCGCAATCGTCAGCTTGTCTCCCCGTCTCTTATTGTTGAACTTCTTCCCATCTGGTGGGTACATCAAATCGGCCGTGTACCCGGCCACTTCCGAGTAAGGTTCTTGGCTGTTGACCCGAATCTCCCGATTATCAGCCAACACGTCAATCACGAAACTTTCCGGACGCGTTGGATCCCCAACCACTTCCTTGAGAATGAAGATATCATTCTTCTCCCGCACTCGAATGGCTCGAGTCACCAAGCGCCGATTGGATTTCTTCTCATCGGCTTCGCGAGTGACCCCGAAATAATATTTGATTTCGGCACCATCCTGACTCAAACGATCAAATTTAACCGAGAAGTAGAGAGGCTCGGTTTGAACCACGACAACGGCATCCGGCCCTTTACGACCATAGAAAGGATCTTTGACGAGATCCCCGTCTTTACGTTTCACCCACCCCACGGGGTTAAACAGATTGTGCTCCGGGCTTGAGAGATCAACCGCAGACCGCGCTTTGGAACGATTCAGCGTCGCGATGTTCGTGCTAATGTCATTCGGCACGAACGGCTTCGGATTTGGACGCGGAATATCGTCTTCAATGTTCTTGTTCACGGCCGCCACTTGGATGGGCAGATACGCCGCTGCCACCGCGAGCAACAACAAGACGATACTAAGAATGACCTTCTCGTAATGTTTCTTCAGAAATTCCATTCGATGCTACCCTTAGTAAGCGTCATATCCCGAGTATTCGTTCCCACCCATATCTTCTTCAGATTCCTCTGACGGCGGGGGGATGGAGATTACCTCGACAAGCATATTAACCGTCAATGGTTTTTCTTCTAAATCCTCCATTGAAGACTCGTCGGACATAGCCGATGCACCGTAAGCGCCCGGCATCGCACCATAACCGGCGCCACCATATCGACCGCCACCGCCATAGGCGCCTCCGTATCCTCCAGCACCTCCGTAACGACCGCCACCACCAGCACCTCCGTAGGGATTGGCACCACCACCGCCGGCCATGCCATAACGTGCCGCCAATCCGGGATCCATACCCCCAGCCGCAGGCATCGGTGAATCCGAATAGAGGGCCGCGTTTGGATCTGCGTTCTGGCTGGACGAGGCGGACTGTTCGACCACCATCCATTTGATGCGGAAAAAGTGCTCGTTATCATTGAAGCGCCCCATTACTCCACTCAATTCGCTACTGAAGCACTGGAAGCTGAGTTGGAACGGATAGAGAATCGCTCCGGTGATATCATTAGTCATCGGAACATCCTCGATGTAGTTTTCACCAGTGGAACTGAACGAGAAACTCGAGAAATCCGTATCATCCTCGTCGTCAAGATCATCCTCATCCTCGACTTCCTCTTCCTCTTCCACAATCTCGGGTCGCTTGATGCCGTTGATGGAATGCACCTTGGCATCAAAGAGCACTTCGGAGATGACCTCGATCTGCGCCAATTGAAAGGCCATCGGCTGCAAAGTCTCAGGTTTAAAAGAAACTTTCGGCCGAACGTCACTGAAGGAGAAGCTGTAGCGAGTGTCGCCTTCCTTCGGCAGCCCCGTCCCGGATCGGCGGGCGGCACGCTGCATTTTGGCAACCCGCTCTTCCAACAGACTCTTAAACTTAAAGGTATCCAGGTCCGTCGGCACATCAAAGGGTTTGAAGAGCTTCTGCAAAGGCTCAAGAAGACTCTTGGCCACCTTGGCCTGCTCGGCTTGAACCGCAGCAATGTTGTCCACCCCATTATCCGGGTCCCCGGGATGCGGATCCCGAGTGAGCAAATTGCTGAGGTTGTTCATGTTCTGCTCCAGCTGCACCTGCGCCGCCTTCTCGGCCTCTATCTGGGTGTAGAGAAACCATCCGGCGACCCCCATGAGAGCCAAGGCAACCACGCCACCCAGAACCAATCCAATATTACTTTTTACCCAATTCATGATGCTAGAGTTCTAATGGGTTGACTAACTTGATGGTGATTTCGAAATCAAACGTATTATCTGACCGACTAACCGGCGCAAGATCACCCGTCAGCTCCGTGCCTTCGGTATCGAACAAATTAGTCCGGGAGTGCAACTGTGATAGCAAGTTAAACGCCAACTGGTTGTTGGCATTCTGATTGATGCCAATTCGATTCACACCTTTGCAGATTAGATTCAGGCGGGCAACGAGACCTTCCTCTTCGTCTGCCTCTTCTTCCTCTTCACCGCCGAAACCACCAAACTCACCGGTCGGAAGCAGGCCGTAGCGCGCCATCATCTCCGGATCCATTTGCCACATGGTTTGCTGGCTACCCGGCTCATCGGCGTAATAGTCGATTTCCTCGACTTCCGTGAGATCGAGTCCAGGAATATCGGGTTTCAAGGAAGATAGCCAAACGCCGGTATGCACACCGAGCATCCGTTCGGTTTCCCGTTCCGCCCCGATGATGGACTCGCGAACGGCTGTGAGCACGTCCGGCCAAAAATACTTTTCGTGGACAAAACGAGTCAGCTCTTGGACCTCGGCCATTTGGTCGCGAAGGGCGGTTTCTTCTGGCTGAAGGTCACCAAGCAACGATTCCAGCGGTCGAGCACGATCTTCCAATACGGCCACACTCTTGTTCTTTTCTTGGGTCAACTGCGAAAAGAACCACCCGAAAGCCGCAACCACGAGGACCAAACTAAATACCGTGGCAATGAAATAGGGTTTCTTCTGATTGAACTCCTGTCGTCGCAATGACGACTTCGGCATCAGATTGAGTTCCACCGGACACTGAACGACGCGGCGCAGCCCGAGGCCAACCACCTCACCGAAGGAGTGAGCCACCTTGGCCAATTCCTCCAAATTGATGGAGGGATCGATCTGAATCGTCCGGAATGGGTTGAAATACTCGACCTCAACATTCAGCTTCTCGGCAAAAAACTGGGCGGTATAAGGCATAATCGAAGCCCCACCAGCCAAAAACAGCCGCTGCGGTGCCGATCCGCCCTGCTGACTGCGATAAAACTGCATGGTTTGATTCACCTGAATATGCAGCCGCGTCATCACCTGGCGGGCAATCTTGGAGATCTGCGCTTGTTTCGGATTGTCAGGATCCTCGTAAGCCCCCCCCAAACTGACGAAACCCTCTTCAACCTTGAATTTCTCCGCGTCCGGGAAGCGCACCTTGGATTCGTTGGCAAATTCCTGCGTAATCGCATTCGCCCCGATGCTGATGCTTCGGGAGTAGATCTTGCCACCCTCGAAGAAGAGCAAGTTGCTAGTCTTAGCCCCGATGTCCAAGAGCATGGTGCAGCCCTCTAAATCACCGTAATTGTATCGAAAGGCATTACAGAGAGCGGAAGGCGCCACATCGACCAAACTCAGGGTCATCCCATGGGATTCGGCCGTTTTGAATAACTTCTCCACCAAGTCCGTCTTAATTGCTACGAGGAGCACTTCCAGCTCTCCGCCCGAAGTCGTGCCTAGGATTTGGTAATCCCAGACGACTTCCTCCAGCGGGAACGGAACGTTTTGCTGCGCCTCGTATTGAATGATCTGAGTGACTTTCGAGGAATCAACCGGCGGCAATTTGACGAATTTGGAGAAAACGTGGAATCCCGGAGCACAGACATTGATGTCTTTCGTAGCGAACCCGTGTTCGGACAACAGAGTCTGGAGTGCCTTCTTGATCACCCCTTCGCGGGCCGCCTCCTGGGCACCACCCAGGCCCAATGGCTGAGAGCCAAAAGCGCGCAGGCAGATCCCTCCGGATTCGGTCGACTCGAACTCGGCAACCTTCAAGGTTCCCGCTCCAAAGTCCGCCCCTAAAAACGATTTTGAATTCATGATTTCCGCTGTTCTTTCTGTACGAGGCAACAACGAACCGGCACAGGAAATCCACCCTGTGGGCTCACGTTGCGAAGTTCGAGTTGGTGGTTACTGGAATTTGCAGAGTGGGTCAAACAGAAAAACGGAGATTCCGCCCGTCCCAACGCCGTCAAACGCCCTTTCTTTCGAGTGGTTCTGACATCGTCCATACCCCTGTATTAACGCCGCAAATACCACTCCCTTAGGAGGGATTCTATTTGGCCCCTGTTCCCAACAATACCACCGGGACGGTACGGACGAGAATCTGGATATCCAACCACAAGGACCAGTTGTCAATATACTCTAAATCCAACCGTACCCACTCTTGGAAATCCTTCACGTTATTCCGCCCACTGATCTGCCACAAACAGGTCAAACCCGGCTTCACACTCAACCGCCGTCGATGGGCCAAATCGTCAAATTGCAGCGTCTCATCCACCGGCAACGGTCGCGGGCCCACCAAACTCATCTCCCCTTTCAGAACATTGAAGATCTGCGGCAGCTCATCAAAGCTCCGACGACGAAGTATACGACCAATCCAAGTGATCCGCGGGTCCTCCGAAACCTTAAAGACCGGGCCGTCCATCTCATTCAGGTCTTCCAACTCCTGACGGCGCTGTTCCGCATCCGTCACCATCGACCGAAACTTATACATCGTAAACGGCCGCCCATTTAACCCGCTCCGTTGCTGACAGAAGAAGATCGGCCCAGGCGAGCTCAACCGAATGATGATCGCACAACAGATCATGATCGGCGAAAAGACCACCAGCGCCACCAGGGCACCGACCATATCAATCATTTGTTTGGCCACCGCTTGCCAAGACATCTCCGGGGCCGAGCGGAACACCATCATGGGATGCCCATTTACTTCGTCCAAGGTGGTTCGGGAAATCTCGGTATGAAAGAAGTCCGCCAGCATCCAAACTTCAACGCCCTCCAACTCGCTGGCTTGGATCACCTTCTCTACCTGCCCAAAAATCGTGTGCCGGGCCGATAACAACACCCCATTGGCAGAGTGATCATGGAGCTGCTTCAGGAAGGTTTCGACGGAGGTCTCATTCACGTCGAGTTCCGCGACAATCTTGAGATTCGAATTGCCCTCCCCCATCACATCATCACGCAATTTGCCGGTATCTTCCGGCGCCCCGATGAGTATGAAGCGACGCTCAAACTGCGATTGCCCCAATCGGGACTCCAAATACCGCCTGAGCACTTCTTCCTTAAGCAACACCAGCACAAAGCTGATGCACCCGAATAGGATAATCACCACGCGCGAAAGCTGGATCTTCGCGAAAAACATCACCAATACCACCGCAATGGTGATCAAGGTACACGCCTTAAACAGCTGCCAAGCAGTAGCCCGGCGTGAAGTCGTCAATGGCCCGCCGTAGAAGCCCAGCACTTCCAACAAGACCAGCGACAGCGGTACCGTCAGCAGCATGATCGGCAGATAACTCTCAAAGCTGGCAATCTCCTTCGTCCCGCCAAACAGGCCCAAAAACGACAGAACCTTCGGTCCCAAAAGCGACTCGTTGGTACGCAACCAATACGCCAGATAGAAACCGACACCAAACAGAAGACCATCAACAATCTTCAGTAGGTCGTTTCGAAGTTGTCGCTGCCGCCTCAGCATTGGGCTTCTCTCATTCCTGTGTCATCCGTTCTAAGGCCACCTTACTTCGCCGATGGCGCCGCCACGGCGGCAACCGCATCCGGCGCCGGGCTCAACTGATCTGCCACTTCCCCATTCTCCTTCGCCCCCCCAAGCTCGGAGATCACGCCAGGCCGCGGTTGAAACTCGGGGATGGCCTTGGCCAGGAATCGCTTCATCCGCAGCAATGTCCCTTCTTCGTATTGGGGATCGCACACCGTGAAACAACTCACGTAAGCCCAGCGTTGCAACTGCCCACTCGTAAACAGTTCCTGCGCCATCCACCACATGCGCTCCCAATGATGCGCCGTGGCCCGCCCCTCCGCGACAAACCAGTAAATGTAGAACCCGGTATACGTGACGTCATTCAACACCCGATCGGACTTCAATACCATGACCGGTAACTCGTAAGGTTCATCCCCACCCACGGAAATCGTGTCCGTCGTCGATTCGGTGATCTTAAATCCCGCCCCCGTGAGACAAAACTCTGGCTGATGAATACTCGTACGATCCGTCCCCATCAGCACGCCCATGAGCTGCATCTCAAAACTGTCCGGTGCCCGATAGAACCGAATGTCCACCGTGGTATCCGGCGGCAAGGTATTCACGACACCCTCGCTCACGGGTTGCACCCGAGCCTCGTAGTCCAAGACGTACTTCGGAAACTCAATATCCAGCTCCCCGGCTTCCCCCGCCTCCGCGACGCGGACGCCGGGATTGCCCAAGCGTTGCTGCTGCTTCCAGTACACCAAGAACCCAACCAACAAGACCATGAGCCCTAGCGAGAGACCGGGAAATAAAAGAGAACTATTCTTCATCTGCCTGATTCTGATTCGGCGTTGCGGTTTTCGGTTCCGCCTGCTTCCGTTCTTCGTTCAAAAAGTGTCCCAAAATCATCACGCCAACAATGGCGACCAAGAAGGTCAAGAAACCCAACTTCTGCTCAATGTCCAATCCCGCCTGCATGCCCTTGACGTCCCCCACAATGATGACCGTCGTTATCCGTAACAAATTCCCTAAAACCGCCAAAGGCACCGAAGCAAACATCATCACAACCCGGCGCCACGGCGACCGAAAGGTCGTGAACCCATAAATCGTGGTCAACGCAAATAGCGTGATCAAACTCCGAATGCCACTACAGGCTGGCGCCACATTATATTGAAACGTACGGTCCGCATCAAAGATCAAGGTCCCTTCTCGAATGATCTGCAAATCCAAGACACCCGTCGCAAACGCCACCGCCAATTCGGATACCAAAATGCGCAATGGGAAGGTCACTACCGTCGAGAGCGAACCAATCGGCACACAGAATATCACCAAAAAATAAGGAAAAAACACCGCCCTCATCCAGCCCGTCCCCCACAAAAGTCCCATCAGACCATAGAGCCCCACAAACAAGCTCACGATCGAGATTCGGGGCTGTTGCGAAATAAAGCCAACCGCATGCAGAAGCACGGCCAAGACGACAATTCCGAAGGCCCAATTGCTGGGCCGCATTTCGACCGCCATGAGCTCCTTCCGTTTCCACCAAATGAGCCCCAAAACCACGAAGGGGATCAGATTCCCATGGCTATCCTCGGAATCCGGGGCGTTGTAGGAAGCGTAGGCCCAGGAATAAAGGGACCCCGTATCGATGTAACCAAAAGTCGAATTCCCGATAAACGCAAACAGGCCCAACCACACCACGGCCAAGACCGCAAACAGCGATTTCTGCGGCAATGCAGCACCAAACGCCTCCAATTCATCGAAAAACGTCGGTTTGGATTCTTCGCTACTCGGTTCCGCTACAGATTCAGACATATTCAGTATTCCCTACGACGATCCGGTTCCGCCATTCAACTCGCAATCCCTTCGCCAGAGGCCGGAACTCGACGGATCGCGCGTCCCAACAAACCGTCCCAGAACAATAGGCCAAGAAAAAGACTATTGTACTTCAGATATCGTCCGGCTAATCGCTTTGGCTCCGAAACCAACCGAAACAGCCACCCCAATCCCATCCGCTGCATCCACAGCGGCGGATCGGGCTTGGTCCCGGCATTGACATCGAATGCGTATCCGACAGCCAGAATAGCGCCCCGTTTGATATTTGCCTTATGACGATGGATCCAAGCCTGCTGCTTGGGGGTTCCCAAACCGACCCAGACGAAATCAGGCCCCAATCGGTTGATTTCATCCACAATACCAGTTTCCTCGTCCTCAGAAAAATAGCCATTCCGCATGCCGACGACCCGCAAATCTCCGTTGCGCGCCTGAGTTCGCTCCTGCAGTTGCGCCAAACACGCCTCCGAAGCCCCCAAGAAATAATGGGTGGAATCGGCCCCCGTTCGCTGGAGGCACTCTCGCATGAACGTCGGGCCATAGACCCGGTCCCGCAGTTGCGCTCCGGCCCGGTTCATACACCACACCAGTGGCATCCCATCCGGCACAAAGTAATCAAATACACTCGTTTCGGCCCGAAAAGCGGGTTCCATCCGTCGCATCGTCACGATGTGGGTATTCGTGAAATCAACGGCAAAGGTCACATCCCGACGGACTTCCTCATGGCAGAAGTCAGACAAATCCGCATACGAAGTCACACTGAGCGGAGTGCCAAGAACATCAACCGCTTTCATTGTGTTTGCCATGGAGAGCCACTGATCATCGAAACGAACCCGCCGAATAAGACAGCCTCCACCCCAAGGGGTCAACAGCGAAGTCACGCTCCCCTCCCCACGGGGCGGCCATCGCGCGGCCCCTAAAGCCGCAACAAAGTGCTTGTCACTCGGAAATGGGATTCACTAAGATTCGCGGCCCGCTGGGAAGCGCGCTTCCTGCCTTTGGACGCCAGAGTAGCTCAGTGGTAGAGCAGGGGACTCATAAGCCCTTGGTCGCAGGTTCAAATCCTGCCTCTGGCACCATTTTCCTCACAACGACTCTCCACCGAACGCAATGGCCCGCCCTTACAGGGCTCGCGTAAAAATTGGCACCGTTATCCCAGGGCGTTGCCCTGGGCTGGAGACGGACCGCACCTTCGGCGCAGGGAAAACACACTCCCCCATCCAATCACCTCCCCCCAGGGCTGAAAGCCCGTCCCATAACAGCCCAGGGCATCGCCCTGGGACAACCATCCATACAACAACAAGCCCGGCAACGGCGGACCAACAAAATCATCCCCAACGCAACCTTGTTCAATCCAACCCTTCCCCATCACCCACACGTCCCAGGGCTGAAGGCCCGCCCCGTTACAGCCCAGGGCATCGCCCTGGGACGACCATCCATACAACAACAAGCCCGGCAACGGCGGACCAACAAAATCATCCCCAACGCAACCTTGTTCAATCCAAGCCTTCCCTTCCCACCCACATCCCAGGGCTGAAAGCCCGCCACGTTACAGCCCAGGGCATCGCCCTGGGACGACCATCCATACCAGATCAAGCCCTGTAAGGGCGGACCAACAAATTCATCCCCAACGCAACCATGTTCAATCCAACCCTTCCCCATCACCCACACGTCCCAGGGCTGAAGGCCCGCCCCGTTACAGCCCAGGGCATCGCCCTGGGACGACCATCCATACAACACCAAGCCCTGTAAGGGCGGACCAAACCGCCAACCACCCCCAATCAAAAAAGAATACCCTCTCCTCCGAATCTCCGTCACACTTCCTCCGCATGTCATCCCCGGATTCACCGCTGCGCAGCCAAGCCTGGTTTGGCCAACGAGACAAATCTGGTTTCATCTACCGAAGCTGGATGAAAAACCAAGGCGTCCCGAACGATCAATTCGAAGGCCGCCCCGTGATCGGCATCTGCAACACTTGGTCCGACCTCACCCCCTGCAACGCCCACTTCCGCGATCTCGCCCAATACGTCAAACAAGGCGTCTACCAAGCCGGCGGCTTTCCACTAGAATTCCCCGTCACCTCGCTTGGCGAACCCCTCATGCGCCCCACCGCCATGCTGTTCCGGAATCTCGCCAGCATGGACGTGGAAGAATCCATCCGAGCCAACCCCCTTGACGGGGTCGTGCTCTTGACCGGTTGCGACAAAACCACTCCTGCCACTCTAATGGGTGCCGCGAGTGTCGATCTCCCCACCCTCGTGGTCTCCGGCGGCCCCATGCTCAATGGGAAGTATCGCGGCGAGAACATCGGATCCGGCACCGATCTCTGGAAATTCAGCGAGGACCTCCGCTGCGACCGAATGAGCTACGAGGAGTTTCAAGAAGCCGAATCCTGCATGTCCCGCAGTATTGGCCATTGCATGAGCATGGGCACCGCATCAACCATGGCCTGCATGGCGGAGTCACTCGGACTCACCCTCCCCGGCGCCGCCGCGATTCCCGCCGCCGACAGCCGTCGCAGACGTCTGGCGCAACTCTCGGGCCGCCGCATCGTCGAGATGGTTCGGGAAGATCTCCGGCTCTCCCAAATCCTCACCCGCGAGGCCGTTGAGAATGCTATCATGGTGAACGCCGCGATCGGCGGCTCCACCAATTTCGTCGTGCACCTTCTGGCCATAGCCGGCCGGATCGGCGTTCCGCTCGCACTCGAAGACTTTGATACTCTCGGAAGCCGCCTCCCCTTACTGGTCAACTTAATGCCTTCCGGACGCTACCTGATGGAAGATTTCTACTACGCCGGTGGTCTACCCGTCGTCATCAAAGAACTCCTTCCTCACCTACATCGCGATGCCCTGACAGCGAACGGAGCCACCCTAGCAGCCAACGTCGAAACAGCGGAATGCTACGACCGGGACGTCATCCATCCCATCGACGCGCCCGTGATCCCAGAAGCCGGCCTCGCCGTCCTACGGGGCAACCTCTGCGAACGCGGTGCCATCATCAAGCCTTCAGCCGCAACCCCCGAACTCATGCAACACCGAGGCAGAGCGGTGGTATTCGAAAACATCGATCACTATCACCAACGGATCGAAGATCCCAACCTCGAAATCGATGCCAACAGTATCATGGTGCTGAAAAACGTCGGCCCGAAAGGATACCCCGGCATGGCCGAGGTTGGGAACATGGGGCTACCGAAGAAACTTCTGGACCAAGGCGTGCGGGATATGGTGCGCATCTCGGACGGTCGAATGAGCGGAACCGCTTTCGGAACCGTTGTCCTCCATGTCGCACCCGAAGCCGCCGTCGGAGGCACCTTAGCCTTGGTGGAAGAAGGAGACGAGATCACGCTCGACGTCCCCAACCGAAGCCTTCAACTCGAAGTATCCGAGGACGTATTGGCAGCCCGAAAAGCAAACTGGAAGCCGGCCACGCCCCATGCCACGCGGGGTTATCTCAGCCTCTTCTTAAACCAAGTGGGCCAAGCCGATACGGGAGTGGACTTTGATTTCCTGAAGGGTGCCACGGGGAGTGATGTCCCCAGGCACTCGCACTGACAACAGCTCCTCTTTAGAACGGCAGCTCCCACATACCACGCGGCAACTGTACCCGAAACAAGTAGGTAAACAGCCCTTGAACCACCACGAGCAACCCGACACTCGTCAGTCCAGCCACCCACCAACGGATCCCCAAGCACCCCATCATCGCTGTCGCAAAAACAAAACTACTCAGGGTAAACCCAATCATCCCAATCGCCACCACATAGGCAGTCACACCCGCCACCATCAGGATCAGAGGCCGGTAGCTCGGGGCTGTCGCAACCGCTTCCGCTACGTCTCCTTCTTCCCCAATGCCCACACCCGCCCGGTTTCGTCGCAACAACCAGAGAGCCATTTCGAAGACACCGCCGAGTATCAAGACCGCTCCCAACAGCATCGGCAAGGCACGGGGGCCCGGATCAGCATTCTGTCCCAAGCCCAATTCTTGAATCTGCCCGGCAAAGCCAACCGCCAAACCACCAACGATCAAAAGGCCAACGCCGAGTGCTCGATTGCCGTCCATTTACTTCTTAGCAAATCCGGCCGCTTCGATCACCGTCTGCCACTGAGCATCTTCCTTAGCCAAGAACGTCCCAAAGTCCGCCGGTTCCCGAATCACGATACCGAAACCATTCTTCCCCATGAATTCTCGATAGGCCTCTCCAGCCAGAATCTCACGAAACGCTTCGTTCAAAACGTTCACCACCGGCTCAGGCGTCCCTTTAGGCAATAACAACCCGCGCCATCCCACCGCTTCCCAAGCAATACCGGATTCAGAAACAGTCGGAATATCCGGATACTCCGGCAACCGTTCCCCCGACATGACGGCCAAGCAACGCAACTCACCCGCCTCAACCTGAGGCGCCGCTTCCGGCACACTGCAGCATACCGCATCGATGTGCCCCCCCAAGAGCTGAACCAACGAGGGCGCCGCACCTTGGGTGGGAATCCAACGAATCGATTCTACCGGCATCTCCGCCGCTAGCAACATGCCGGAACGGGCCAGATCCCAGGCACCACCCGTTGCCGTACCCGACATCTGCACCGTTCCGGGATTGGCTTTGACATGCTCAAGAAACGCTGCCAAATCCGCCCAAGGCGCATCCTTCCGGACAAACAACGCCGCCGCATCCGCATTCACTTGCATCAAAGGTTGATAATCCTCGTAGGTTAGGTTCGAAATCCCCATCCAATGCATGGTGCTGAGTTCAAACGTGCCCATGAGAATCGTGTGCCCGTCGGGACGCGCCGTGGCCCCTGCCGAATGCCCAACCGCACCACCACCGCCAGTCTTGTTCTGCACCACCACCGGCTTGCCCAAGCTCTTCTCCAATTGGTCCGCCAAAAAGCGCGAGACTCGATCCGTCCCACCACCGGCGGCCCAAGGACACACCACCGTGATGGTCTTGGTCGGAAAGGAACTCGCAGCTCCGCTACCGTCGCCCGCAGGTTGACACCCGGCCATCAACAGCACCACACCCAGTACCACGCTGCTTAGAAAATGATTTCTCTTCATAAAGTCTCTTGGTCGATTCAAATCTTGGCGCTACGGACGCACGGCCGTACCATCCCGCCTTCGCACCGGCGTCCAATAGCCGGGATGCTCCGGAAACGGATACTTCTTCGCTTTCTCCTCGTCCAGATCCACGCCAAATCCCGGTGCTTCATTGACGGACATGAATCCATTGCGAACGGTGGGGGCCCCGGGAAAGACTTCACGCATGGCATCATTGAAATTCACACTTTCCTGAATCCCAAAGTTGCGGATCACATAATCCAAATGCGCATTCGCCGCATGCCCCACTGGAGATAAATCTCCCGGACCATGCCAAGCCGAACGCACGTCAAAGAACTCGGCGAGAGTTGCGATCTTTCGCGCCACACTAAAGCCGCCGGTTTGCGTGATATGTACCCGAACAAAGTCAATCAAGCGGGCCGTAATCAGGTCCACCCATTCGTGCGGGTTGTTGAACAGCTCACCCATCGCAATAGGCACCGAAGTCTGTTGCCGCAGATATTTAAAGAAGTCGTTCGATTCCGGCGCCAATGGGTCTTCAATGAAAAACGGCCGATACTGCTCCAACTCCTTCAGCAAGCGGATCGCTTCGATCGGCTCAATCCGTTCATGAATGTCGTGCAGTAACTCGACGTCCTCCCCACAGGCCGATCGAATGTGCTCGAACATCTTGGGGATGGCCTTCAAATACGGCAGCGAGTCCATCCGAGAATCCACCGGCAAACCAAAGCCATGATCCTTAAAACTCTCGCCCTGAGACAAGTGGCCCGCTCCATACCCCCCCAACTGAATTCGTACATGTCGAAAACCCTGAGACATCTTGGAACGCACGCTATCCTCCAATTCCTGAAAATCGCGCCCACGGGCATGGGAATAACAATCAATAGCAAAACGGCACTTCCCGCCCAGGAGCTGATAGACCGGCATATTGGCTCGTTTCCCTTTGATGTCCCACAAGGCCATATCCAATCCACTCAAGGCGTTGTTCAGCACGGGCCCATTGCGCCAATAAGAGCTGGTGTAAGCGTGCTGCCAGAGATCTTCAATGTTATCCACATCACGATCCCGCGCAAAAGGGTCCAAATACTTTTCAACGGCGGTCACCACCGGCAAGGGGCGCTGATTGTAGGTCGCGCAGCCCAAACCGTATAAACCTGGCTCGCTGGTCTCAACCTTCACCACCACAAGACGCGCACTCTGCGGACGGGTCATAATGGCACGAACTTTTTTGATCTTCAGCGGTGCCAAACCCCGCGTAGCCGACGCATAGGTCTGGGCCATGGCCTGATTCGGGCCCGCCATCGCGGCCATCGCACCCGCCGCTCCCAATCCCATTCCCTTGATCGCATCTCTCCGGTTCATAACTCGACCGTTCTCTCGCAGTTCAGAGTGGTTTTAGGGCGCGGCCCGAAGAGACGAGGGCATCCCCGGCACTTCAATCCGCAGTCCCGTATCCTTCAATCGCCGACGTGAAACCTTAAACACCCAAATCGCCCGGCGAGGATGGCTCTGGACCAACAAATAATCCCCGTCCGAAGTAAAGGCCACGCCCTCAGGAATCGGCCCAACCGGTACAGTTTGCTCTACCGTCACCCGAGTGCCCTTGCGCGAAAGCAAGACCACTTCCCCCATGTCAGTCCGATTCGGATCATCCGCCGGCAAGTTGGATCCCGCCATCAAAACCGCGGCAATCAACTTCCCGTTGGGGCTCACTTCAATCGATTCCGGCACCGCCCCCACCGGCACGTAATCTACGGATCGGATGGGACGACTCTGCAAATCAATCACGGTCAGCGCATCTTCATCGATCGCACTGCCAAAACCCTGGCCCGCAGTCAACGCAACCTCCCCATCCGGAGTGATGACCACTCGGTAAGGCTTCCCGTAAACGGAGATTTTCCGATCAGATACCGTAACGTTCGTCCCATCGATTTCCAATACGGCCAAATAACCACCCTGTTGCACACTCGCCAAAGCGAGCTTCCCATTGGGATGGATCGCCACATCCGAGATCGCATCCTCCGCTTCACAAACCGCCACACTCGCACCGGTCATAACTTCGCCATCCCGGATCTGCAAGAGAGTCACGGAACCTTCCGCCCGGTTGGCAACCAGGGCAAAGCTTCCGTCCGCTGAAATGCTAATGCCGGAGGGTTGCTTCCCGGCCGGCACCTGTTTGACCCGGGGCGGATCGGACCGGAGATCGAGCACGTGCACATGGGACTCCGGCACGTATTGAGTGGGATCGGCGGGATCAATCTTGAGTGAGTTCGCAATCAGCGCCAACGAGCCATCAGGAGCAATGGCAATATTCGAAGGGGGACCAATCACGGTATTCGGAATGCCGAACAGGTGATCGACTTGCGGCGGAAAATCAGAAAAATCGATCAGCGAGATCGAGTCGGCCTCCGCATCCGGCACCACAGTGGGCGTCCCGGAACTCAGATCAATCTTGTTCTCGTTCCCCGAGAGGACCAACTGTGCCAAGGTCGGAACAGTCACGAAAACGGTAAGACTCAAAACGACAAAAAGACTTCTCAATGAACTCATGATCGTGGCGGACGAGGCGATTGCGATTGCACTTGGAGCGTCCCCAACTTAGAGGGTTCAAAAGGTGAAAAGCAACTGGAAAGTCTACGCCCGACGACGGATCCAGAATACTCTGGTATTCAGGGTGAAATCACTCGATGCTGCACGCCAGATTCTCGATGGAAGACCAATTCATCAGTTGCGATTGGGGCACCTCTTCGTTTCGGCTTCGCTTGATCGCCGGTCCCGATCTGACGTGCGCCGCACAGGTTAATCGCCCGATTGGGATCAAGGCCGTGCATCAAGAACTGAACGGCGCCCGCGGCTCGCTTCGGGATCAGGCCTTCAGTCGGGTTATCGGCGCCGCGCTCGATGAATTAGTGCAAGAGATTCCCACGGCGACACAGTGCCCGGTGCTCCTTTCCGGAATGGCTTCCTCCACGATCGGTTGGCGAGAAGTTCCCTACACGCGCCTCCCCTTTGACTTGGCCGCCGGAATTCCGAATCGCGAGTCGCTCGATCTCCGGACGCCCGAAGGGCACCCCTTTACCGTCCAGCTCTTCAGTGGTTTGGCTAGCGACACGGAAGTGATGCGGGGTGAAGAATGCGAGCTGCTTGGCGTCGCCCAACACGCTCGGTATCAACCGCTGATGGAGGACTGCTTAATTCTCCTTCCCGGCACGCACTCGAAACACGTCCGGGTGCAAAACTACCGAATCACCGAGTTCGCCACCGCGATGACCGGAGAGTTATTCGAGATTCTGGTGCATCACTCCATCCTCGCAGACGCCACGGGAACCGACGGCGCCAGCAACCCGGAACTCAGTGACCCCACGAATCGTCGGGCCTTCGAAGCCGGGGTCGAACGCGTCCGCGACCACGGGCTCCTGCACAGCCTCTTTCAAGTCCGCACCCGGTCCGTCCTCCACCAACAATCACAGGAATCCAACCGAAGCTATCTCAGTGGCCTACTCCTCGCGGCCGAATTCGCTCCGCTCACCCAACAGGCAGCCAAGCAGCCGATCCTCATCTTAGCCGGAACGGCTTTCGCTGAAATGTATCAAGCAGCGGCAGCTGTCCTGGGCCTCGCGGATCGAATCGTCTTGCCCGAAGAAGACGAACTCGCCCAAGCCGCCGTTCGCGGCCACGCCCTGCTCCGCTCACGCCTTGTTCACGCCTCATGACCGCTCCCTTCGACAACGCCCGTTTCGAACAAGTTCCCATCGTCGCCATCCTACGTGGCTTTTCCGTTGCCCAGGTCCGCCCGATTGTGGAGGCGTGCCGGGCAGGTGGACTCCGAAATCTGGAGATCACGATGAACTCGGACCAACCCGAGTCACAGATCGCCGCGGCCATCGACGCCGCCGAAGGAACCATGAATCTCGGCGCGGGAACCGTCACAAACGAACGGGAACTCGAAGCCGCCCTCCAAGCGGGCGCCGGCTTCATCGTAACCCCCACCCTCAACCCCAAGGTCATGCGCACTTGCACGCAAGCGAACATCCCCATCTTTCCCGGTGCCTACACACCGACGGAAATCGTAGCCGCCCATGACGCTGGCGCCCACATGGTGAAAGTGTTCCCCAGCAACATTGTGGGCCCGTCCTTCATTAAAGCGCTCCGCGGCCCGTTTCCCGATATTCCGTTGATGCCGACCGGAGGTATCAACCACACCACGATTCGAGATTACCTCAAGGCAGGCGCAAGGGGGTTCGGCGTCGGTAGCCCGATCCTGAATGCGGAACGCATTCAGGCAGGTGATTGGGGTTGGTTGACGGAACAAGTCCGGGCGTTTTGCGAAATTTTCGAGAACCGCGAGGCGACGCAGGCCTAGATGATCTCGTGCAGCGCGCGCGCGCTGTTCTCAACCAAATACTGAGGACGCCCGCTAAGGTCATTCACCGTCGTCGCGTGCGGATCCACACCCAAGGCGTGATAGAGAGTGGCGTGCACATCGCCGAAGGTGACCGGACGCTCGGTGGCCTCGCCGCCTAAACGATCCGTGGCCCCAATGACGCCCCCGTGACGTAGCCCACCGCCGGCCAAAAGCCCCATCGAAACGCGCGGCCAATGATCTCGACCCGCATTCTTATCGATGACTGGCGTACGCCCAAACTCGCCCCAACAGACCACCACGACATCCTTGTCTAAGCCCCGCTGATGCAGGTCTTCCACCAGGGCAGTGAGACCTTGATCCAACATGGGACAATCTTCTCGCGCCCGACCAAAGTTATTGCTGTGCCAATCCCAACGGCTAAAGGAAAGGGAGACACACCGCGCACCGGCCTCAACCAACCGACGTGCCATCAAAAAGTGATCCAACAACTTGGGCGCTCCATCCAACTGGAGCTTGGCCGATCCCCGACCGTAGCGATCGCGCAAGCGCACATCTTCTTTTTCCAGATCGAGCGCCTCTAGCAAACGGCTCGAAGTCAGCACCCCGTAAGCTTGCTGACTAAAGGTATCCATACTTTCGATCATACCGGAATTATCCAAATCACGGCGGAGGTTATCGAAGTCTTTCAGCAAGCCCGCACGATCTTCAAACCGTTCCAAGCTAATGCCATTGAGCGTCATGTCCTCTTTGCCGTCTGCTGCCGGACGGAATGCGGCGTGCGCCTTGCCTAAGTACCCCGGCTTACCAGGATCACTCCAGCGGATTTCCCGAGTCTTGGGACAGAGCCCGATAAACGGGGGCACATCCGGATTCACCGGCCCTTTGATCTTGGAAAGAATGGCCCCAATACCATGCCAACCACCGGGCGGCTGCACTCGGGCGTCGCGTCCCGTCATGCATTGTATGGCGTCGTGACTGCCACGCGCACCCACGATGGATCGGATCAGCGTGAACTTGTCCATCATGGTCGCCATCCGCGGAAACAACTCGCCAATCTGCGTGCCCGGAACGTTCGTCGAGATCGGCATGAACTCGCCACGAATCTCTCGCGGCGCATCCATCTTTAGATCGAACATGTCCTGATGGGGCGGTCCACCGGGGAGAAAAATATTGATAACCGACTTATGCGAAGAGCCAACCCCAGAGTCGGATTCGGCACGGAGGAGATGAGGCAACGCCAGCCCACCAATCCCCATGGCGCCAATCTTGAGAAAATCCCTCCGTCCCAAGTTCGCCCGGAATTCGCGACAACCCAGTGATCTTTCGTCGGTTTTCATATGGATTCTTAGCAACCTAACCTAACGCGAAGGCCCGCCACCGTCCAGTTGAATTCCTCGCCCGAAAACCCTCAGCCGAAAGCACAAGAGTCGTTCAAATCTCGATTCCGGATGGTGGGGCGAGCGTACCCGCGAGCCGTTGGGCAAGAGCAGCCACCGCAAACACCATCGCTAAGAAGAAAGAAAAAACGAGACTTCGCGCCCGCAAAGAACCCAACCCAAGCCCAAAAATCGAAACGCTCGTTATCCAGCTAGCCCTTCGGCCGCACCACCAACACACGATGGTTCTCGCTGTCCCCCACGAAGACACTCCCGTCTGCATCCACAAATACCCCATGCGGACGATTCGTCTCACACTTCAAGGGATCGGCCGAGAAGGCTCCTCCGCGCCTGCCCGTCCCCAACAACAGCTCAACCGTATTCTTGTTCCGGTCCACATACCGAATGGTATGGCTCTCCGTATCGGCAAAGAACACGTTTCCATTCGGTCCTACTGCAATCCCTTTCGGTCCCGACAGCGTCGCCTGCTTAGCCGGCCCGCCGTTTCCAGTCATGCCTTTGGCTCCAGTTCCCGCAATGTGGTGAAAGACCTCACGATGCAAATCGAGCCGATAAATCGCGTTCCCCTCACGGAGCGCCAACCAAAGGAACCCGTCCGCATCAAAATCACTCGCCCGCGGCCCGTTCACCGACGCGCCGGTAAATGAACTGCCATCGGCAGTCGCGCGCCGCTGTCCGTCCCCGACCACCGTGTCCACCACACCGGAAGCCATATCAAGACGCCGAACCCGATGATTCCCAATGTCACAGATAAACAAACCCTTCCCATCCGGACAGAATTGAATGCTATGCGGCCGACTAAACTGAGCCGCCGTCGCCGCCCCCCCGTCGCCACCAAACCCCCGCTCGCCGGTTCCCGCAACCGTCTGAATCCGCCCTGTCTTCGCATCCACCATTCGAATCAGATGATTCGGCATTTCGACGAAGTATAGGTTCCCCGCCCCGTCAAACCGGATCTCGTAAGGCTGGTTGAGTCGCGCTTCCCGCGCTGGGCCACCATCGCCGGCGTATCCCTTCACACCGGATCCCGCCACGGTCTCGATCACACCGTCGCGGTCGATTCTCCGAATCACATGGTTGTCAATGTCACAGACATAGATCGCTCCGTCCGGTCCGCGCACGAGGCCATAAGGATTGTTAATCCGCGCGGCAGTCGCCGGCCCTTCATCGCCCGAATAACCTTTCTCTCCCGTGCCGGCAAAAACGGCCACCGACCACTGCGTTTCCGCACCCACTTGCCCCCCAACGCAACAGCATCCCACCAGAAGTATCCAAACAATCCGATTCACGCCCAATCCTCGCCCTTTAAGACCATCAAACATCACACCCATTCCTAGTAGTAACTATGCCAATTCCCGGAATACCGCCACCGGAGTTTTGCTCGGGGACGCGTCTCAACGTGACCGTCGCCGAATAACAAATTCACCGAATCAACCCTTCCCTGGTAAGGATGGCCCTCACCCGCTTTCTCAATATCCGGAGCCCCATCGGACGCGGCGTTCTGGCAGCGGTCCGTCAGGATGGGTTGACTCGAAACCCGAAAGTCTTCTTGCGTCAAAGGCCAGCCGTCTTGGTGTAGGTGTCGATTGCTCCCCGTAGCTCCATCGGGAAAGGGAAACCAGTTGTTGCCCCCGGCCGGTCGGGGCACCCACCAGCTGTGAAAGAAAATGGCAAAGTTCCCAAAACTGCGCCGATGAAACTCGTTGAGATCCGCCACCGTGGAAATGGTACGCCCATCGCCATTGTTTTCCCTAAACCACTCATTGGCGGAACGGAAATTCGCCGGTCGCGTCGGACAAAACCACATCGGCACCGTCAGCCCATAGGGTTCCAGAAGTAATGGAAAGTCCACGCCCACATCCCACGGATTGAGGCCCGTGTTAGGCATCTCAGCCGAGGGAAATCGTCCTTTCTCATCATCGCCCGCATACATCGTCACAGCCAAAGCCCATTGCCGATAGTTGGATGTGCAATTGGAGACCTTTGCCTTGAACTTAGCCTTGCCCAGAGCCGGCAAAAGCATGCCTGCCAAGATAGCGATGATGGCAATGACCACCAACAACTCGATGAGCGTGAATCCGGAGGAATGGGATCGTTTCATGGTGCTTGTCAGCCCCCCATTTCACGAACCACTCGCCACTAGAGCACACCCTGGGGGATAAAATTCAACGTATAATAGGCAATGGGGTGCAGCAAGGGTTTTCCCGATGTCGACCGCAGCCCGGGGAGCTTGAGCTCATGCACGTGGCCGATCTGGACGGCCTCCACCACCAAGCGCACCCGACGCCCATCGGGCGAGAGGTTCACCCGCTGAATCTCCGGGCGCGTCCCATCCACCTCAGGGCTCCCATAGCCGCCCTGGTAAATATACGTGTAGGTCTCCAACGAATAACTTTTCCGATCCTTCGCGGAGATGGGATCTACCGGCTCGGTAAAGACCAATTCAAAACCATCTTCCTGTGCCCGCATCTCAAGGACCTCAAACGGTATTCTCCCGGTCCAAAGCGCCCGCTGAAGCGCAAAGGGTTGTCCACCCCGCGCGCCCCAACCCCGATCCGTCCCACCCACCACAAGAGAACCATCCGGACCGAACTCTAGGGTCAAATTCCCGGAATCAAACCCGGCCAGAAACGGAAACGTGGCTCCTTGATACCGCCCATTCACTTTTTCCAAAAAGACCCGCATCACCGTGCTATGCGTTTGATCCCCCACAAACAATTGGTTCTTAAAAGGACCAAAACGCCCTTCGGTCTGATCACAAGCAATCCCACTCGCCGACTGCCCCATCTTGTTATACGGAAAGTAAACGGCGGTCGGAACCAGCTCCGGGATCTTGGCGGCTTCGAGATGCATTCGGCTCCCACTCACCGGGTCTTGCGGCCGCGGCCCTAAGGCTGTCGTTCGCTCATACCAGTTGTTGCCGGCGGGACTGCCCATGAACCCACCAATCTCCAAAAACTTCAGCCCGGAGGTGCCGTTCCAAAAGCCTTGATTGTCCGTGTAAAACATATCTCCCACCGCGTTCATCCCCACCCCACCCGGGGAACGAATGCCACTGCAGGTAGGCACCATGGTTCCGTCCGGCTTGATCCGTAAGGCCCAGCCGCGAAAGGGCGTCGGACTCGTGGAAGATCCCGTCAGACAATGCACCACCCAGAGATCCCCGTTGCGATCAAACTTCGAACCGAAGGCATATTCGTGATAGTCACCGGTTATTCCCCAGTCATCGCTCACGGTTTCGAAGAGATCCGCCCGCCCGTCGCCATCCAAATCCTTCATCCGGGTGACCTCACAACGTTGCGTGCAATAGAGCCAACCGTCACGAGCCGCAAGCCCCAATACTTCATGCAGCCCAGATGCAAAATGGGTAAACCGAGCCGCTCCCTTCTGCTCTGAGAATGCCCCATCGATGAGATAGATATCACCCAAACGCGTCGACACCGCCAAACGTTGATCGTCCAAGACTTGGGTCGCGCCCACCTCTAAAACCACCCCGTCCGGAATCCGGATGTTTTGAATGCGATAGTAATCCGACTCCACGGCTTCCGCCGCGCCAAGTTCTGCTATCGCGAGCAGGCCGGCCAACACGCCCCCTAATTGCCACTTCCAATTCACTCTTCGCATGGTGTTCCTTCCGACTGCACTACCAAACCATCTTGATCTGAATCCGACTCTCTCCCTTCGAGAACTCGACCGGGACGAGCAATTCCTTTCGGCCGGCTTGTTCGCGAACCAACGGTGGCTCGCTTCCGGATGAATCAAACGAAAGCCGCAACCGCTGATCCACCACATACAGGCCCCCATCGCTCTTCACAATCTCCGCACCCACCGCCACCCGAAACCACAGATCGCGCACGCCAGCCCGCGTGCGTAGCGTGACCGTTCGCAACAATTCTGCATCCAACTCGGTAGCCAACGCTTCGGAAAAATCTTCCACCATCACGTTCCGGAACGTGTAACGGAACGTCGGTCGCCGCTGCACATCCAATTGATAACCGCGAAACTGATAGCCGCCGTCCTTACCCGTCGTTTCCGGCCAGGAAGCGCTTCGTTCGGGCAGGAAGGCCAACGGCGGCCCCTCTGGCAAATGAATGACGTTGTGACCCAAAGGCGGCTCAAAACCCACCCCACGGCCCGAGCTATGCCGAGCGGCATCGATGAACGGTCCGTGCCAGATCATTGCCAGGCGCATCGCATTGGCATCGAAAGCTAGGTTTCCTTTCTCCGGGTATCCGACTCCGATCGACCGAGGTCCAGATCCCTCAATGAAGTTCCGATACATCACGGCTTCCGTCTCCGCGACAATCTCTTTGCGTCCCTGCACCAAACCATCCGGCGGGTTGCTCGCATCCGCCACCTGCAAAAATCCCCACAGCGCTTGAATCTGTCGTTCGGTATCCCCACCAAAGACCACCTCGTTCACACTCTCCCCCTCCGGAAAGAAACTCGGCATCCGCGTGCCCGGCCGCAGCGAAGCCGGCTCCAACAAATAGTCCCGAAACCAGCTGCGCTTCAATCGATGCCCCATCTGGGTCAGATCAATCGCGGGAACCCCCAATGAATCATAGGGGCCGTAGGTGTGGCAGGTGATGCAATTCATCCCCTTTGTGCCCACTAACAAACGCCCATACTTGGTATCCAACAACGGAACCGGTTCTGTGGCGTCATCCGGATTTGGATCGTCTACCCGCCCGAACAGCGTTCCCAAGTGCCCCACGTTCTCGGAGCCAAACCGAGGCATCCGCGTCGCCATGTAAGGCCTTACTCCGGCCCCCTCGGTCAGCACCTCGCTGAGCCATTCCTCTTGGAGCTTGGCCCCCACCTTTTCCAGATGCGGCGGGAGTCGCCCTTCATCTCCCAAGTCAACCTCGCCCTCAGTCCCAAAGTAGGCGGCGCGTTCCGGAGTCGGTCCACCCCAGCCATCGCGCTGGTGGCAGGCATAGCAATTCAATTGGTTTAGTCGGAGACTCAAAGCCTCCGCGGCAGACCGTGCCTCGCTCGCTTGCGATGCCCGAGCCAAGGCGCCTACAAGAGCGGCGCGTTCCTCGGAACCCATCGAGTAACGCGCGGCCCGCCCACTCGGTGCCTCACCCAAACAGCCCGTTGCTCGACTCCCCTCCAATCGGCCCAGCGCCAGCCCCCCGACGGAATCATTCGACTCAACACCCTCCACCGAGTGGCAGCGAATACACCCATAGCGAGCAAAATGGTCCGCCCCGCGCCGTGCCTTTGCCGCATCCAACACAAACCCCTCGTCCCCCAATGGGACCATCGGCTGACCGAGGTAGTGGAACCGCGACGCAGGAATCGCCTGTTTCGCCAGTCCCGGCCCTGCAAACAAGACAGCCAAGGATCCATCGGCAGCACCATTGTAATAAGTCACCCGAAACGGATGATCTCCAGCCTCAAGCCGTATCGTACCCTGGCGTTCTTGAACGGCATGGCCTCCGTCGTTCTGTACCACCAATTCATTCCCCACGTAGAGTCGCGAACCATCGTCGGATTGGGTGTAGAAGGTATATTCGCCCGCTTGGACCACAGTCAGGTAACCAGTAAAGAGGAACCCAATCTGTTCCTTCCGCTTCGCTAAGGCATCCGTGGGAATCTCCGTAACGCCGGTCCCCGCAACTCGAAGAAACGAACGTGCGTTCTCCGGCAGATCCCCCGGGAAGTGATCGGCAAACTCTTCGTTGCCACCCGTCGGCAAGTCCCCTTGGCCGAATTCAAAATACGTGTATCGGAGCCCGCGAGTCTTCTGGAGCGGGGTATCATCTTGGTACAGACTCGTCGCTTGGCCCCGTGCCAAATACATCGCAATCGCCCGGGCTTCGGAGTCAGACAGTCCCAAGGACGGCATGCGCCCACTGGGACGGCTCGCCAGCGGATCTTTAATGAAATCTGCCAGAGCAGTAACGGTGTACTTCCGCGCTAAATCACCAAACGGCACGGCTTGGTCATCCTGACTTCGAGGCGCTGAGACACCCGCTTGGGTCAACTCAACTAAGGTCTCCTCTGGATGATGACACGCCACACAGCCGATGGAATGATACAACCGCCGCCCAAACTGGAGTTGGTAATCATCCAACCCCACTGGTGTCCCCGAGGAATCGGCTTGTTCCGAGACTAGAAAATGGACCAATTCATCCTCCACCGTCGCCCGCTCCCGACCTGAGAGCCCTCCCAGGACATCGGGCATGGTGGGCGCTTCGCTCGGGGAGCGATCTGCCGATAAGAGAGTTCGCAAGTATTGTGGCGTTAACGGCACGCCACTCGCTCCCAAGACCGGTGCTTGCTTTGCGCTTGGGACGGGTCCGACGCCATCGGCTTGATGGCAAGCAACGCACTGGAGTTTCCCCAGAAGCACCTCACCCAGATGTTCTGCGGCAACGCTTCTTCCCAATACCGGCGAATGTACGGGGTCCGCCTGAAGCAGAGCTCCCAAGAACAGGGTCGAACAAAGCCACCCAATCCCCAGCTTCACTCGCCCGAGGGGCGTCTCGCTCCAACCACCGGTCGATCGCGACCGACACCTTCCATTCCAATCTGACAAGGAGGGATTCACGCGCGCTCTTCTACACCCTCCCCTACGGATTGTCCCGCGGATTATTGTGACAATCCCAGCCCCACTCGCGTGCCCCACCATCCGGAACCGTACCCAGAACGATTCTCTCGCATTCAAGGCTACGCTTTTCGATCATCTCCCCCTGCTCAGGGTGTGTTTCAAGGTGCGGGTAGAATGAAAAAGCTAAAATGAAAACTGCATTATGTAAAATTCAGTTCTCTCATATGGAGTGCGGGAGCAGAGCTGCCGCTTTCCTCATCAGCGACCTGTTCTTCCAGCCGCGTCAAAGGGAAGCCTGCCGCTTCGATCCGATGCCCCGCACATTTAATCCCCCCCCTTGCTCAGGAGGTAAGACTGATCGTTGCTCCGGTCCCTGTTTCTTCCTATGCTTTCCGAACGGACGCGTGAACACCAGCAAGGCTCTCACACCAAACTTCTCAACTCGGTTGGCTCAAACCGCGATGCGCCGAGCCTTGACTCTAGCCCGCCGCGGGCTCGGCCGAGTCTCGCCGAATCCCGCCGTAGGCGCCGTCCTCATCAAGGCTAAGCAAGTGATCGGTGAAGGTTGGCATCACGGTCCCGGCAAACCTCATGCCGAAGTGGAAGCCATCCGCAGTGCCCTCGCCGCCGGACATTCCCCCGCAGGTGCCCATCTCTACGTCACCCTCGAACCCTGCTCCACCACCGGGCGCACGCCCCCTTGCACCCAAGCGATTCAAGACCACCGGATACGCGCGGTCACCATCGCAACCACCGATCCCAACCCAGCCCACGCCGGCAAAGCGTTCGATCTGCTCCGAGCCGCTGGAGTCGAAGTTCATCAAGGCCCCTACGAAGCGGAAGCGCGCGAGCTCAACGCGGCATTCAATCATTGGATCGTGCATCGGCGCCCCCTCGTCACGGTCAAATCCGCCATGACCCTCGACGGCAAGATCGCCACCCAAACCGGAGAGTCTCAATGGATCACCGGAACCGCCGCACGCCGCAAGACCATGCTCATGCGCCGAAGACACGACGCCATTCTGGTGGGTATCGGAACCGTCCTCCAAGACGATCCCTCACTGACCGTCCGCACTGGACCTGGGTTTCAGCGAGTCGATACCTCTACTATCCTCCGCCGCATCATTCTCGATACGCACGCTCGCACACCGCCAGGGGCAAAAGTCTGCATGGATGCGGCCGCCGCCCACACGACGATCGTGGTCGGCAAAGAAGCCCCAACACAACGGGTAGCCAAGCTCCAACAACGTGTGGCGGTCTGGCGCGCACCGCACAACCGAAAAGGGATCTCGATCCCATGGCTGCTCCGCCGACTGGGAGAGGCCGAAGTTACCAATCTCATGGTCGAGGGCGGCGGGCAGATCAACGCCTCGTTTCTAGAAGGCGGGCACGCGCATCGAATCGCGTTCTTCTACGCCCCCAAAATCCTCGGCGGACGCGATTCCAAAAAAGCCGTCGCGGGAGTCGGGATGAGCCGCCCGGAACAGTTCCTTCGGCTCAAGCAGGTTCGCTGGAGCACCTGTGGCGTGGATCGCCTACTGACGGCTCAGATTTCCAATCGCGGCTAAGAAACTCAATTCACTCAGCTATGTTTACCGGGATCATCGAAGAAACAGGCACCATCAAACTCGTGGACAAAACCCCCAACGGGATCCGCCTCCAAATCGCCGTTGGCACCACGGGAAAGGACCTCAAACTAGGCGATAGTCTCGCCGTCAACGGCTGCTGCTTGACCGTGGCTACGCTAGCGGGTCGAACCAATCGCCGCATCGTCTCCGTGGATCTCCTCGAAGAAACCTGGCAGAAGACGAGCTTGCAATGGGTCACGCCGGGTTCGCTCGTTAACCTGGAACGCCCCTTGCAAGCCGGAGGTCGCCTCGATGGCCACATCGTCACCGGGCATGTGGAAGGGACGGGGCGGGTCACCCATTGGGCTAAAGAAGGCGCGGACTGGCTGTTGGAAGTGGCGCCGCCTGCGGGCCTAATGAAGTACTTCATCCCAAAAGGCTCCATCACCATCGATGGTATCAGCCTGACCGTCGCCAAGGTGCTGAGTCGGCGTTTTCGGGTCTGGATCATTCCTCACACCTATCAAGTCACCAACCTCAAGCAGCTCCAACCGGGTAGCCGGGTCAGCTTGGAAACGGATCTCTTGGGCAAATACGTCGAACGACTCCTCGAAGCCCACACCAAGAAACGTTCAAGCAACCGCTAAGCACCGGTTGGGGACTCAAGAAATCCGGTCGAGGAGATCGAAAGCGACGGCCCAGAGGCGTTGCTGGTCCGAATGTTGCTTCGCTCAAAGGGGTAGCGACCGAAGTCGTGAAGAAGATGGTGCGGTTAGCAGGACTTGAACCTGCACGCCGTAAAGGCACAACCACCTCAAGGTTGCGTGTCTGCCAATTCCACCATAACCGCAGCGGACGGTTAGCTAAGACCAACTAAAGCCACGCTGCAAGCGATTTCTTCCCGGAAAAATGAGCATTGATCATGCAACGATTTGAACGTAAATGGATCGAGACGGAGTCGTTTTCGAGAATTCCTCAGGAACGATCCCAAGCTAATCCTATGCAAGAAACAAAGGCCAACGTCCTCCCGCCGCAACTGCGCGAGCAATTCGACAAGGCGAGACAAGCGTTTGAGCGTAACAACCTCGACTACGCGGTCACGCTGCTTGAGAACGTATTGAAACAAGCACCCGCGTGCTACGAGGCTCGCGAAGTCCTCCGGGCCACCCAAGTCAAGCGCCACGACGGCAAGCGCGGTTTTTTCAAGAAAGTCCTCGGCACGGCCAGCTCTTCCTCGGCTTTGGCCAAGGCCCAGATTGCCCTCCGCACCCAACCCATCGAGGCCTTGCCACTGTTGGAGTCCATCCTATCCAACGACCCCAACAGCGTGCTCGCCCACAAAACCATGGCGCAAGCCGCCCTGGCCTGTGATTTCCCCAAAACGGCGGTTCTCTCCATGGAGATGGCCTACCGCAACCAGCCCAAGGATAAAGATACCGGCATTCAACTCGCGGACGCCTTGCTCGCCGCCGCCAATCCACGCCGGGCAGAAACCATCATGAAGGAACTGGCCGCGGAACATCGGAACGATCCCGAGGTGCTCCAAGCCCTCAAGAACGCCACCGCCAAACGCAGCTTGGGCGAAGGCGGCTATGAAAAGATTGCCGACGGTACGGGCACCTATCGCGATATCCTCAAAGATGAGGAAGAAGCGGTTCGCCTGGAAGATGAAGAAAAAGGCGTGAAGTCGGACGACTCCCTGGGCCGCTTGGCTGCGGAGTACGAATCCAAGCTTACCGCCCAACCCGATGATCCCCTGACCCAACGCAAACTTGCAGACACCTACCGCGAGGCAGGACGTTTGGACGAAGCATTGGCGCTGTATCAAACCTTGGCGGAATCCGACCAAGGCAAAGACCACGAGATCCATCGTATCATTGGAGAAGTCAAGCTGGCCCAATTTGATCTCCAAGTAAAAGCTCTCGACCCCGCGAGCGACACCTATGAAGCGGAGTACCAGGGGATCCTCAACCAGAAGCAAGCATTTGCCTTTGAGACGAGCCAAGCCCTAGTGGACCGATTCCCCACCGAGGCGACCCTCCGCCTTGAGCTCGGACAACACTTCCTGGAACGGGGCAAATACACCGAGGCGATTAAGGAATTCCAACGGGCGCAGACCAACCCCCACATCAAGGCCCAAGCGCAGAAACACCTGGCGCAATGCTTTAGCCAGCGCGGGATGCTCGACCTCGCCGAGCGGACCCTACAATCCGCTATCAAAGAGAAAGAAGCGCTGGACGCCGAGAAGAAGGAACTCATCTATGAACTCGGCGTGGTACAAGAAAAAGCGGAGAAGCCGAACGAAGCGATCGAGCAGTTCAAGCTGATCTACGAAGTGGACATCGACTACCGCGACGTCGCCGAGAAGGTCGACCAATATTACGCTTCTCAGTAGAGCCTATCGCCGGCGTCAAAGAGGACCGCGCGGCCACATGCGGGACGCATCCAGTCCGGCTAGTGGTCGCGGTTTAGCAAATACTCTGCTAAAGCGTTCAAAGCCACCACGCGCTTCTTGGGAAAAACCTCTAAGGCCTTGAAGGCGCGCGCGGTAAGTTGGCGTGCGATACGACGGGACTTCTCCAAGCCGACAATACTGGGATAGGTAGCCTTTTCGGCCGTGACATCCTTACCCGCGGTCTTCCCGAGTTTTTCCGTGCTCTGAGTCACATCCAAAATGTCATCGATGACTTGGAACGCGAGCCCCACGTGGTAACCGAAATCGGTTAACGCTTTCAGCTCACGAGGCGTGCAATTCGCGCTCATCCCGCCCAACCGCACGGAACAGGCCAGCAAGGCTGAGGTCTTCCGCTCATGGATGTATTTGAGTTCCGCCTGAGAGAGTTGCCCCCCCTCGGCCTCCAAGTCTGCCACTTGCCCCGCCACCAACTGAAACGAGCCCCCGGCATCCGCCAACTCCCGCACTAGAGTTTGGTGGCTGTAACGGGGAGTGGCTTCCCCTGCCACCACCATGAGAAACGCCTGAGTCAAAAGCGCATCCCCAGCCAGCACGGCGACGCCTTCGCCAAAAACCTTGTGATTGGTGGGCTTCCCACGTCGCAGATCATCGTTATCCATGGCTGGAAGATCGTCATGAATCAACGAGTAGGTGTGCAAGCACTCGACCGCACACGCGAGCGGGACGGCATTGGCTGGTTCTCCGCGACAGGCTTCCGCCGCCGCTAGACACAGGACGGGACGCAGACGTTTGCCGCCCGCAAAAATGGAATACCGCATCGCCTCATGCAAGGTGCGCGGTTTTGTCTTGGCCGGAGGCAAGAGTCGATCCAATCCCCGATCGACCATCTGCCCACACCACTCCATATAATTGCCCAGGTCAAATGACGCTGACCGAACTATACTCTTTTTTGTGGTAGGGGATCCCATCTCCGGCGTTTTACGCAACCATGTTCCCAGCGGCAAGGCAACTTTCCCAGGAAAAAAAGCTTTTGCCAGATAGACTCCTTTATTTACTCTCCCGGTTCGTTTGTAATCTGAGACAAATACGTTTTGAACAGCTACCTAGTCAAAGAAGCATCGGAAAAAGTTGCCAATCCCAACATTTTGGTCAACACGATTTCACGTCGCGTCCGCCAACTGAGTGCTGGCGGCGGCGGTTCCGGCCGACCACTCATTGAGGACACCGCCGGACTTGGGATCGCCGACATCGCTCTCAAAGAGCTGATCGAAGGAAAAATTACCTGGGAAAAGATTGAAGAAGAACCGGAAGCCCCGGCCACTCCGTAAGCAAGGTTTTCCCCACCAGCCCCCCATCGTCCGCTGAGGCAGCCAGCCGGCTCACCAACGGTGAGAGGGCGCGCAACCTAATCTCATGGCGGACATCCTCACCAATCGCAAAGCCCGGCACGACTACCAGATCCTCGAAACTTTCGAGGCTGGGATCGTGCTCAAAGGGACCGAAGTCAAAGCGCTCCGGGCCGGCAAAGGGCAGATTCGAGACGCGTTCGCGCGGATCGAGAACGACGAAGCGTTTCTCTACAATGCCCACATTGAGGAATACGCCCAGGGCAACGTGTACAACCACGTCCCAAAAGCCAAACGCAAGCTGCTGCTCCATAAACGCGAGATCCGCAAACTCTTCGGGCTCGAATCCATCAGCGGCCACACTTTGGTTCCACTGGCCTTTTATTGGAAAAACGGGAAGGTAAAAGTCACCATCGGCGTCGCCAAGGGCAAGGAGCAGCGCGACAAGCGCGAAGACCTCCGTGCCCGCGAGGCCGACCGTGAAGCCCGCCGGAGCCAAATGCACTTTCAGAAGGGCAAATAATAGAAAAACGGCGCCGGATCACAGATCCAACGCCGTTTTTGAGTAAATTCGAATGCCCGCGTAACTATGCGCTCGCGGCCACACCCTTCCGCCATCGGCGACGGGGAGCCTTCGTCACCATGCCCTTCTTGATCGCTTTGGCGGTGACGCGGATGTATTTCACTTCACCATCCACCACGGCTTTCACCCGCTGCAAGTTGGGGAAAAAGCGCCGCTTGGTCACGCCAGTGATGTGCGTACCAATACCGCCTTCCTTCTTGGCCTTACCACTACGCCAAATAATATTGCCCTTGGTAGGCCGCTTTCCGGTGATCTGACAAATCCGAGCCATAAAATTCTTTCGTTCGAAAAGAGACGGGAATTTAGGAGTCTCGGCCCGCCCCTGCAAGCAATAATTCCGCTTTTTTCTGACGAAACGAACCCACCTAGAACGCATTTCAACCCGGGAGCCGTTTCCGACCGCGACAAAACAACGAGTCCCCCGGTAGGGCGAGCGTACCCGCGAGCCGCTGGGCAAGAACCGGATCCAATAAACACAAGCCTCCCCCCAGCCCACAAATCGTGCTTGGCAGGCATCCCACGCCGCGGCCAGTATGACTAGACACTATGACGATCCGCAACCTACTCCCCCACTTTGTCTGGCTCGCCGGCGCGTGCCTCCTCGCTACCGCCCACGCCGAAGTCTCCGTGCCGGCCATCTTCGGCGATCACATGGTGCTCCAACGCGATCAACGCAACGCCATCTGGGGTTGGGCCGACGAAGGCGAAGTCGTCACCGTCAGCATCGCCAGCCAACGTCACACCGCCCGCACCCGCTCGGATGGTCGTTGGAAAGTCTGGCTGGATCCCCTCCCCGTCGGAGGGCCCCATACCCTGGAGCTGAAGGGAAAGAACGCGCTGGAATTCGAGGACGTCCTCGTCGGCGAAGTTTGGTTGTGTTCCGGCCAGTCCAATATGCAATGGGCCGTCAACAGTGCCAACGACCCGGATCTGGAACGTTTGGCAGCGAATTACGCCAAGATTCGCATCATCACCGTCCCCCAAGTCGGCACCCAGGAACCTCAATCCAACTTCAAAGGCGCTTGGCAGGCCTGTAGTCCCGACACGGTCGGCAGCTTCTCAGCCGTCGGCTATTTCTTCGGTCGCCAACTCCACCAAACCCTCGATGTCCCAATCGGACTGATCGACAACGCCTGGGGTGGCTCGTCCGCAGAAGCCTGGGTCCCCCGTCCCCTACTGGAAGCCGACACCCGCTACGATGCCCTCATGGAAAGATGGGAAAAAACCGAGGCCACCTACAACCACGAAGAACGCACGGCCCAATACAAAACCCAGCTCAAAGCCTGGCAAGCCAACAAAACCGGTCCTCGCCCGCGCGCGCCCCGCAACCCCCTTGTCGGCCAGCACCGCCCCGGCAATCTCTACAATGGCGTCCTCAACCCCGTCATCGGCTACGGCATTCGCGGCACCATTTGGTACCAAGGCGAGAGCAATGCCAGCCGCGCTTACCAATACCGCGAACTCTTTCCACTCATGATCGAAACCTGGCGCTCGGAGTGGAACCAAGGTGATTTCCCCTTCTACTGGGTGCAGCTCGCTGATTTTCGCGACGAAGCCCCGGAACCCGGTGACAGCGATTGGGCCGAACTCCGGGAAGCCCAAACATTGACCCTCGATCGTCTCCCAAACACCGGCCAAGCCGTCATCACCGACCTGGGCGAATCCCATGACATCCACCCGAAGAACAAACAAGACGTCGCCAAACGCCTCGCACGACTCGCCTTGGCCAATGACTATGGCATCGATCTCGTCTCCCAAAGCCCCCGCTACGCCAGCATGACCCAGGACGGAAACAAGATCACCCTCCAGTTCAAAGACGTCGGCGATGGGATGGACACCTTCGACATCCGCACCCCGATCGGATTCACCATCGCTGGAACCGATCAAAAGTTTGTCCCCGCCACGGCACGGATCATCGCCAAAGACCAAATCGAAGTCTGGAGCGAGAACATCGATGCCCCCGTTGCCGTTCGCTATGCGTGGGCGGACAATCCCGTCGCCAACGTCCAAAACAAAGAAGGCCTCCCATTAACGCCTTTTCGTACTGACAACTGGCCCGGAATCACCATCAATAATCACTAGCAAACAACCGCGCGAAGCCGCCTCGAACCCTCAACCCTGATTGCTCGCTGCCATGCACCAATACGTCGAACGTGTCGTCAACCTCATCGATTCCGAAAACAATCGCCTCTACAACGTGACCCAAGAAGAGGCCGAACAACGACTGCTCTCCCGGGATGTGGAAGCCGTCCGAGCCATCGAGGGTTCCTATTCGCTCCTCACCAAAGAAGGCAAGACCGTGCACCTAGCGCGCTCTCTGGATCGCCCCACGCGTTACTTCCTCGCCAAACGAGAGGAAGGCCCGGCCCTCATTGTCGCCGACCGCATGGATCAGATCTTTGCTTGGCTCAAATCCGAGGGATTCGAGGACCAATTCCATCCCAGCTATTGCCGGATGGTTCCCGCCCACTACATCGTCTCCATCGAACTGATCGGTTGTCCCGATCCGGACCCCACCTACACCCGTTACTTCGACCCCCAACACAACCAGCAACCCAAGGACATCGAAACGATCGGCAAGAACTACATCGGCGCCCTGGCCGATGAGATTGCCAAATGGTTGCCACAAGTTCCGGAAAAGGAACCCATCGGCGTTTGTTTCTCCGGCGGAATCGACAGTGGCGCGGTATTCCTCACGACCTACCACGTGCTCCGGAAGCTCGGCATGAACCCGAGCCGACTCAAGGCCTTCACTCTCTCTATCGCCGAGGGCGAAGACCACGGCCAAGCCCGTCAATTCCTCGATCAACTCGACCTCGGGATGTTTCTCGAAGCGATTGAAGCCGATACCGACGCGCTCGATGTCGACGCCACGCTTCGCGTGCTCGAAGACTACAAACCGTTGGACGTCGAGTGCGGTGCCATGGGCATGGCCCTTTGCCGTGGTATCCGCGAGCGGTATCCCAACTGGAAGTTCCTTGTCGACGGCGACGGTGGCGACGAAAACATGAAGGACTACCCCATTGAAGAAAACCCGGAACTCACCATCCGCAGCGTGGTCCACAACCAGATGCTCTATCACGAAGGCTGGGGCGTGGGTAAGATCAAGCACTCCCTTACTTACACGGGCGGGCTGAGCCGTTCCTACACCCGCACCTACGCACCGGCCAAGCACTACGGGTTTGAAGGCTACAGCCCATTCACCCGCCCCAACGTCATTGAAGTCGCGGAAGGCATCCCGTTCATCGAACTCACGGACTACGACCACGAGAAGCTCTACGAATTGAAAGGCCAAGTGGTGGCCGCCGGTATCAAAGCGATCACGGGCTACGAGATGCCAGTCTTCCCCAAACGCCGCTTCCAACACGGCGCCACCTCAGTCTCGAACCTCCGCAAAAAAATCACGGACAACGAAGCCGAACTCCGGCGTCGGTTCCAGGGGATCTACCAATAATCAAACGGCACGCGGAGTGACGCAGACTTGGAGTTCTGTGTCACTCCCCTCGTGCTTGCCCACGAATCGACTCCAGAGCCAAATGGGCGGCGCGTTGGACCGCAGGGTTCGGATCCGTCAATCGTTCCGTGAGAATGGGACCCGCTGCCGATGCGGCAGGGCCCATCTCACCCAACACTTCTATCGCCCGAATCACCTTTCCCGTATCTCCGATTCTCACCATACGGATCAATTCAGGAACGACTTTCTTTTGGGTCGGTTTCAATCGCCCGAGCGAGCTGAGTGCAGCATAACGTTCGCGAGACTCGTCCGCATGTAAATAAGCCAGCAACATGGGAAGCAGCCGATCCTCGTCGTGAGTCCGTTGCCAGAGACATTCAAGTGCCCATATTCGATGCAGCGAATTGCCTCGCTCGACATAACCCGCGATCAATTCATTGCATTCGGGCAGCACGTCGGGAAGTTCCCCCAGAACCTTCAGAGTCTGGACCAGCGCCGCGTTATCCGAAAGATTCTGGACCAATACCGCCGCCGCTTCCGGACGCCGCTTTCCCAACTTCAAAAGAGCAGCGGCACAATGAGTCCTGACGGTGACCTCGGGATCCTTCAGCCCCACACGTAGCGCGGCAACCACGCCGGGGTCGGAACGTCCGATATCCCCAAGACTTTTCGCAGTCCCAGATCGAACCAAGGAATCCGGGCTCCGTAGATAGGGAATAATCCCTTCCACGAGTGGTTCCGCGCGGGGTCCAAGTTCACCGATGACCCAGAGCGTACCGGCATAGCCCCAGTCCTTCCGGTCCCGCAACACTCCTTCAAACACTTCCAGCAACACGAGATCCAAGGATTCATCCATTCTCGCCAACGATCGCAGTGCTTCCTGCCCTAGAAACGGGTCACCTGCCCGAAGCCAATCGCGTTGATAGTCCAACACGACCTCACTCCGCGGAGCAACCTGAGCGAGTATCTCAAAGGGGCCTGGCTTCGAGAGTTTAATATACTGTAGATACGAGTCAGGGATTACCGGCTCCACAAGTCTTGCTACGGGTTTCGGCAAATAACCGGCAAAGTCCCAAATCGGTTGGTGTCCATCATCAATGAACTCCATCAACGGGCCAACTGCCGGTTCCCCAATAACTACCAACGCCTCCTTCAGGTAAAGAGACGCCCCAGATAAGGACGGATCACCGAGACTTTCCAAGACGGCTTCCGCTCCCTCCGCCCCCAGACCTTTCAGCGCATCCATCGCATCGAGAGCTTCAGCGTAAGATTTGGCCGATGTCAGCCTTACGCACCATCCCCGAGCTTTCTCTTGTTCCGGCGTGCGCTGCGTGGGAGTCCGTTCAACCCTCAGGACGCCGCCAAAGAAAACGGCAAGGATCAGCCCGATAGCATAGAACTGATTTCGTCTCGTAAACCTGCGAACCATGTCGATGGCGTAACCCTAGTGAAGCCAGAACAAAAGGTCCGTTACGGAACGGCCCCAGGTTTGGAATTCCGCGAAAAGGCAGCAAGCCGACCTTCAATCTTCAATAAAGCCATGAACCCGCCCCAAGTAATAGGCCAGTAAATAGGAAGTCCCTTCTCGCAGCCGGGTTCCGTCGGCATCAAAGGTCAGTTTCCAAACATCGTCTTCCAGATAAGTGGCCAGCTGTTCATCAACGGGGAAGGCAAAGCCGTCCACACGATACCCCAAGCCCACGTTTCGGCCTCGTTCCCGGGCGTCGTCCGGGAGCGGCAGTAGATCCGTCCGATGCGCATTCGACATGGGCCAATCAATCAGGTCCAAGGGCCAGCGTTGGAGCGTCTCCACGCTCTGTTCCAACCACCCAGCATCCGGCGACACGTCAGACGTGCCCCAATGATCCCTACGCGTCTTCCCATGGCAACACGCCGCATAGACGAAATTAAAGAATGGATTTCGCTCATACTTCTCCACTCGCCAGTGCAGATAAGCGCCGAGCCGATACGTATTTAAGAGTTCCCGATCCGTTTCATAGCGCAAGAGATGATAGTAGTTGAGGAAAGACATATCGTCGTCCGCTTGATGGTAAGAACCCCGCCCGGAGAGGACTTGCGGTTGCGTCATTCCGTTCAGCGCAAAACCTTCTTCGTGGGCCAGCTGCAAATAGATCTCCCGGTAGCGCGCCTCCCCCGTGACGTGGTGCGCCACCAACAGATAAGTCAACAGGCTCCACGAGTTCAATCCGCGCTCTTCCCAGTTGGCGGGATTCTGATTGAGTTCGAACGGAGAAAGCCGTGTCCAGCGCGTCGGCTTCCCATCGTGGTCGATGAGCCGAAAATCGTGATCAATCAAATGATCCGTAATCCGACGTACCACGGCCCGCACACCGGCTCGCTCCGCTTCGGATTCACAAACCCGATCATAGTAAACGGCATAGCCAAAGTAATGACTGTCCAGTTCGTCCGCACTCGCATCAGATTTCCAATACCACTGCCCCGTCTCATCCGTCGGCCAGCGAGGCTCGATCACTTTCCACAAAGTGTCGTCCGCCTGCCTCCGGCGATCCCGCTCGGGACTGTCTTTGATATTCGGATTGGGCCCGCTCGTCGGCACCACCGCACGCGCGATCAAGCCAGAGGGACCGGGATGCGAACCACCCTGAGTCACCTCGCTGAGAAACGCCAAGGCTTCGAAACTACGCGTCGCGTCCTGCTTATAGCGAACCTCACCGGTGGCCGCATACGCCAGGCTCATTGCCCCCAGAAAGAGTCCGTTGAAAAAACCATCATTGTCGGAATCGTAAGCCACCGCCGTGCTCTTATTCCCCGAAACCGAAAGTCGGGCGGGCCCAACATACCCCTTCGACGTTCGACGATGATACCGATCGATTTCCGCTTCATAAAAGCGCACCTTGTCTCCCAGTGTCATTGGGCGAAATCGGATACACGAAACTCCCCCTTTGGTTGCGAACCAGGCACTGCCATCCCCATCGATCGCAACATCATTCACGTGGTTGTGTATTAGCCACCGCCGGCCTTGACGGAACTCCCAAGAGCCTTCGAAAAACCGGATTGCACCATTCGTGGTTCCGAACCAAATTCCCTTCTCTCCGGAAGCCACACAGGTGAAGTCATTGTAGGGAACTCCGTCGGCACCGGTAAATAGATGCCAAGCCCCGTCCGCTTCGCGGCAACCAACGCCCTGGGGACAGGCGAACCAGAGGCGATCATCGGAATCATAGACCACCCCGCGCACATCCAGTGGAGCCCATCGAACCACTCCTTGACGTGGAAACACGGTCTCCCAGCGAACGGCGTTCGAAACAAGAAGGCCATTCTCGGTGGCTAGGGCCACTTCGCCATCGTGGCTGGCGGCATCTCGGATCGATCCGATGTCAGGCAAGCCAGCAACATTCTTAGGGAGTCGCGACGGCAACGCGGGGAATACGGTCGCCACAATCGCCCCGGTAGCATTCGTTCGGACCCAACCTTCCCCCACCAGATGAAAGAACCCCTCGGCCGTGTCCACCAGGACTCGGCCAGCATCATCAATCGCAACGCGCAGGATCTCGGATGCTGGTAGCCCGTTTTCAGACGTGTAGGCGGTATGCCACTGCTGCTCAAACGAGCCTACTCGAAGCGGGACTTCGGAAAGACTCGCCGCCGCCAAACGAGTCTCCGCACACCAGCCGATCAGAATCGCCAAAGCGATCCCACGAATTGGACCCAACGAAACGCGCATCCCAAAACCATCCGCGAGTAACAACAATAAATCAACCGCACAGCACCACCCCATCCGATACGAGACAGACGTTCCGTGTTTCATTCCGGAAGGTGGGGCGAGCGTACCCGCGAGCCGTCGGCACCACCGCAATCGCCAACCAAGGAGGGATCGTGGCGCACAAGAGCAGGGCCCCAAAAATTCGCAAACAAGAACGCACCTCGTGCGCAACGACCAATTCTCGTCAATCGACCACCCTCGTGACGACGGCTCGCGGGTACGCTCGCCCCACCTTCCGGATCCAATGTCCCCCTCCACCCAAGAACCGCGCGCTAGAATTGAAGCTTCCAACACACGACGGGCACGCTATCGTTCGCCTTCAACCATGTCCGATTCTTCTAGTGCCACGGGTGAACCGTCCGGTTCCAATTCCCATTGCGAGACCTGTGGCCAAGCCCTGTCCCCACATGTCTGTGAGGGACAGTGCCCGAACTGCTGTTCTGAGTTCCTACTCGCCCCGTCCAAAGATGTTCGAATCGGGTTTCACTACGGCCCCTACGAAATCGTCGACGTGATCGCCATGGGTGGCATGGGCGCCGTCTACCGCGCCCGACACCAAGAGCTCGGACGCACCGTTGCCTTGAAACTGGTCCGGGGAGTCGGCCCGGCATCCAACGAGACTGAAGTCCGATTTCACCGCGAGGCCAAGGCAGTTGCTCAACTCAACCACCGCCACATCGTTCCGATCTATGAGATTGGAGAAGTCGAGGGCGAATGCTATTTCGCCATGCGTCTCATCGATGGCCCCCCGCTGAACCAGCATCCGTGGAACCGGGAGACACGGGAAGACTTCGCAAGAATGGCGCGGGTTATGGCCAAGACAGCGGATGCGGTGCACTACGCCCATCAGCACGGCATTCTTCACCGCGATATCAAACCCGGCAATGTCCTCCTGGATGCCGATGGCGAACCCTTTCTCACGGACTTCGGCCTCGCACGCTTCTTCGAAGAAGGCAGCGATGTCACCCAAACCAACGCCATCGTCGGGACACCTCACTACATGTCTCCGGAGCAGATCGAGGGTCCCGCGGAAGCCCTCACCTCAACGGCGGATGTCTACGGACTCGGAGCGATTCTTTACGAACTGACCACCGGCGAACCTCCCTTTCTCGGCGGCAACACCATGGCCGTGCTCCGAAACGTACTCGAAGATGCCGTCCCCAGCCCCCGAGACCGCAATCGAAACATACCGCGAGACCTGGACACCATCATCAGCCGAGCGATGAGCAAGCGCCCCAGCGATCGCTACGCCTCCGCCAGCGAGTTTGCCGCCGATCTACGACGTTTCGCCGAGGGACATCCAATCCTCGCCCGCAAAGTCACCACCGTGGAACGCTTGGGTCTCTTTATCCAACGGCGTCCCAAGGTGGCCGGACTCGCGGCTTCCTTGATCCTTCTCCTGTTAGCGCTTGCCATTGGCAGCCCCCTCATCGCCAGACATCAGTTCAACCTACGCCAATCCGCCGAAACAGCTCAGGCCAACGCGGAAACGCTTTCAACCGAACTGCTCCACAAAAACTACCAATCCGTCATCCAACTCACTCAAGCCTTGATCGACGGCGGCCGCGCACACCTAGCCCCGCCTCTCCTCTGGCGCACCGACGTGGCGCTTCGCGGCTGGGAGTGGGGCTTCCTAATGGCGCAATGCCCGACGGATCTCTGGACCTACGAGTTCGGCCCTAGCCTGGGAGAACTACAGGACGCCACCCCCGACGGGAATCGCATCTACGTAACGTCGACCGATGCCGAACTCATTTGTATTGATCGCACTCGACGGACAGCACGTTGGCAAGTGACAGACCCGAATCTCTTTGTCGCGACGCTCGATCCCAGCAGCCGCTATCTGGCCACTTCGCGACGCCCGCCCTCTCCATCCGGAGAGGTCTCTACGAAACTTCACTCCGGAATCGCAGTATTGGATGCCCTCACGGGAAAAGAGATCACTTCGCTCGAACTCGGCTTCTCCAGTCGGGCACATTGGTCGTCTGACGGCCGCTACCTCTACGCATTCTCAAACGACGGGAACCAAAATGCGGTCACCTGCTATGCGGTCGGATCCTTTGAGCAACTCTGGCGCAAAGAATTCGCCTTCCCTCACCCCCTTCATTCCCTGAACGGGAGCCAACTAACAGAGGACGATGCGTCCTTTGTTGGCGTCCATACCCAATCTCGAAAAGTCTACGCCATCCCGATCGACAACCCATCGGAGTATGAAGTGGTGTTGTCGAGTCGCCCCGGCAGCGCCTTCAACAAGCTCCGGTTCCTCTCCAGCCAAGGGCCTGTGTTTCATAGCCGCAATCGTCAGGTCATTCGCCGTGACTTGGGCGAGGCCAAAGAAGAGATCGTATTCGATTCACCGCGCCCGATCCGGAGCATCTTGGTCCCCCGAGATCAACGAGATGCCATCTTGGTCTCCACCGCCGAAGAAGCCTACCTCATCCAAAAAGATTCCAGCCAACGTCTGATCCAGTTCCCAGATACCGTCCTCCGCACCATGGAACTCCAGGATGGGACCCTCCTAACCAGCAGTCGAAGCGGCGTGCTGCGGATTCACAATCTCGATCAAAACCTCTCTCTTACTCATACACTACAAGCCAATCCCGGCCAAGGATCCGCCGGCCGCCAAGTTGAAATGAACGAGGACGGATCCTCGGTAATCTTTCAAAGCTGGTCCAATCGAGCCGCCTTTCTGGGACGCTCCAACGGCAATCAGCCCTTGGCCTTCCAAAAACTGAACTTTAAGGATTTGGGACACGTTCGCAATCTGGAACAGGTAACCCGATCGCTACCGATTTTTCGCCCGGGACGCCCTCATATTGTGACCCGGACGGACCGCTCGATCCGCTTTTTTTCCGTGGCTTCCACCGTTCCCACCCAGGTGAAGGACCTCCCCGTCGGGCAGGAACCAATTGGAGTTCGATTCGATCGAACCGGAGACAAACTCGTTTACACCGTCCGAGACCGGATGGAATGGGCCGACCTCAAGACCAACGAGCGTCAGACCTTGATCCCTTCGCGGACAGAGAGTGACGAACCGGCCCCATTCCCAATCGGCGGCAAGTCCCTCCTTCACTTCCAATCCGACGGGCACTATGCCGCCGTGGTGGATGAAGGGCGAATTCGGGTTTGCTCAACGAAGGACGGATCCGTCCGCTTTGAAACCGCATCGAGTTCTCGGACGACCGTTTGCCTACATCCCAGTGAGCCATTGATTGCCTATGCGCCCTTTATCCACGAAGAACCGATCGTCATCTATGATTTCGAGGCCAAGAAACAAAAAACCATCCTCTCCAACCATCGCCGAAACTGTCTCTGGATGCGCTTTAGCCCAGACGGGTCGCGTCTCTTTGTCAATTCATCCAGCCCGGGAATGGTGGTGGTTTGGGATTGGCAGCACGATCTGGAGTTATTGAAGATTCCCAATGAGTCCGGGGCTTGGGATGGACACATCGCTCAAAACGGACGGGTGTTAGGTTCCACAGACTACCGCCCCGCACTCCAGCTTCGCTACGCCCTCCCATGGCACTATGAATACGCCACATCAGAATTTCTGGATGCCGTAGCAGCACTCAAAGAAACGCTGTCTGCCTCCCCCCTGGACTGAAATACCCAGCTACCGAATCCTCAAACCCAGGATTAACCACCTGCCATGGCTTTCATCAGTTCGCGGGCCTCCCCTTCGACGTCGCTAGGGTCACTTACGGTGTTGGCGACCTCCGCTAAGAAGAACGTTCGCACGCGTTCGCGAAATCGAAAGATCCCGGACTTGAAAGCCTGCTCCGTCAAACCTGCCGAAGCCGCGGCGTCCGCGTAGGACCCCTCTCCGGCCCGAGGCATCAGATAGGGTTTGTAGAGATCAAACCGATCCTGATGCCCACGCTCCATCATCTCTTTCCGGACGCGAGCCAAGGTCACTTCAAAAGTCGTCCGAGCCCACTGACGATCATAGGCACTATCCGGAGAGTCGGCGTCCGACGTCCCGGATTGGAAACGTTCCTCCTCAAATTCATCAAACGAGCAGAAGTCAATCGTGCCGCCCCGCTTGAGTCGACTTGCCTTCTTCCACTCGTTGGCTAGGAAGTTTTTGATCGCCACCTTCAAGAAGGCCCGAAATCGGCCACGATCGCGATTCACCTGCTCGAAATAGCCTTTCTCGATCACTAACCGGAAGAATTCCTGCGTCAGATCCTGCGCCTCATCACCCTGGTATCCGCGCGCACGAATGTAGTGAAAGATGGGTCGCCAGTAATTCCGGCAGAGCGTCTCTAAGGCGAACTGAGAATCCTCCCCATCCGGCCCGCCGGCCTTCATGACGAGACTCCAATGGGTGGTTTGAAAACCATACCCACCCGGATTCGGCTGCTGCTTCGTCTCGTCCATCTCTCTGCTCGACTCAAACTCCCCGCGATTCCAACGAATAATAGCGACAATCGCAAGCCGACATCCGATCCGCGAACCGCTCCCAAAGGGACTCAATCCGGTTCCACACAAAAAAACGAACTTTTCGCGGAACCTCTGCGCCCACCCGTTTCACTGCAATGGGACGACAGGAATGTCGCGAGCAGAAGAAGCAACCCACCGCGGCGGGATCGCCGAGATGATGGACTCGAACAAACACAAGACATGAAAGAACTCCAACGCAGAATACTCAGCATGCTACTCATTGCCTGCTTAAATCTCGCCTATGTGGCGCAAGCCGATGATGACGATGACGACGATGCACCAAAGAAAAACGCCACCGCCTTTCGAAACCTCGTGATCACGAGTTTCGAACTCACAACCGACGAGGACGGACTCGAACAAGCCCTCATCAGCGGCTACAACCTGATCAAAAACAAACGGACCCAACCGGAGGACTACACCGTGGCCATCTTCCTCCCAGGGGAAGAAGTGATCTCGCTGGATGTGCTCGAACTCAAAAGAGATACGGGACAGTTGCTGGTAGATTTCCCGATTCCCACCGCCCTTTTCCCGGGGAATTTTCTCCTCGGACTCAAAGCCGGAAATGGCAACAACCAACAAGACCGCTTCGTCGTCACACTCGGATCGACGGGGCCGGAAGGCCCGCAAGGGGAACCCGGCATTCAAGGTGAGGCCGGGGCAACCGGACCCGAAGGACCTCAAGGTCCTCAGGGCGACCAGGGCATTCAAGGTGAGGTCGGAGCAACCGGACCCGAAGGACCTCAGGGCCCGCAAGGCGAGCAAGGCATCCAAGGCGAAACAGGACCCATCGGCCCTCAAGGCGATCAGGGCATTCAAGGTGAGGTCGGAGCAACCGGAACCGAAGGACCTCAGGGCCCGCAAGGCGAGCAAGGCATCCAAGGCGAAACCGGACCCATCGGCCCGCAGGGCGAACCGGGCATTCAAGGTGAGATCGGAGCAACCGGAACCGAAGGACCTCAGGGCCCGCAAGGCGATCAGGGCATCCAAGGCGAAACCGGACCCATCGGCCCACAGGGCGAACCGGGCATTCAAGGTGAGGTCGGAGCAACTGGACCCGACGGACCTCAAGGCCCACAAGGCGAGCAAGGAATCCAAGGCGAAACAGGAACCATCGGCCCTCAAGGCGAACAGGGCATTCAAGGTGAGATCGGAGCAACCGGACCCGAAGGACCTCAGGGCCCACAAGGCGAGCAAGGCATTCAAGGCGAAACAGGACCCATCGGCCCTCAAGGCGAACAGGGCATTCAAGGTGAGATCGGAGCAACCGGACCCGAAGGACCTCAGGGCCCGCAAGGCGAGCAAGGCATCCAAGGCGAAACCGGACCCATAGGCCCTCAAGGTGAACAAGGCATTCAAGGCGAAGTCGGACCGACGGGCTCGGAAGGACCTCAAGGTCCCCAAGGAAACCAAGGAATCCAGGGCGAAACCGGCCCGACCGGTCCTCAGGGTGAACAGGGCGTTCAAGGCGAAGTCGGACCGACGGGCCCGGAAGGGCCTCAAGGCCCCAAGGGTGATCCAGGGATCCCTGGCAATACGGGTTCCACCGGACCTCAAGGTGTTCCAGGCCCAGTTGGCCCAGAGGGAGCGGCCGGTCCGGAAGGCCCGCAGGGTGAACCCGGCCCCGCAGGAGCGTCTCCTTTCACGCTCGAAGGAACCTCGGCCGTCTACACCGATGGAAATGTTGGCATTGGGACGACCCAGCCATCCGGCACACTGGAGCTCCAATCTCTGGGAACAAGCCGGTTCATTGATCAGGAACAAACCTTCAGCAATGCCACCACAGGATTAAACCAGTCGAATCAATGGCAATCATTCAAGCCCGGCCATACCGGCGAAATCCCCCGCATTCGGGTTTGGCTAAGATCACCGAATTATTTTGCCAACGTCGCCTGTACCCTGACGCTCTACTGGGGTACTGGCACCACCAGCCAGGAGTTGGACAGCCGCACCATCTCGCTCAGCCGAGATGGATTCGCCCCTCACGATTTCTATCTGACCCCTGGTATCACGGTTCAAAAAAACCAAATCTATACGTTCGAACTGACAGTCGATGGTGCCAGCCGAACTTGGATGCAAATTAGTAGCTTGAATCCCTATCACCGAGGTCATATGAGAAACAATTCCTCCTGGGATCTCAAATTCCAAACGAGCATTCAGGTTCCCGATAGACTTGATACCCACCTCATCGTAAAAAACGGAAACGTTGGAATCGGCACCACCACCCCAACACAAAAATTGAGCGTAGGTGGGAATGTGCTCGTGAACGGTATGATGTCAGTCAAAGGACTGATCTATGGCACGCCAGCGGGCTCAAGCGACGCACGTTGGAAACGCGATATCGCGCCACTCCCCAATGCACTCGAAACGCTTTCGCGGCTCAGAGGTGTTTCCTACGAGTGGCGACGCGATTCCTTCCCGAAGCAAGGTTTTCCGACCGGGAGGCACATCGGGCTCATTGCCCAAGAAGTAGAAGAGGTCGTTCCCGAGCTAGTGACCACAGATCCCAGCGGCCACAAAGCTGTATACTACCAAAGCCTCGGCCCGCTTCTCATTGAGGCAGTCAAGGAACTGCAAGAGCAAAACCAACAACTCATCGAACGTCTCGAACAACTCGAATCCACGCCCTAAACTAAGCCCACAGCCTTAGTCCCCAAAACAAGAATGGGATCCCGCCAACTGGCTGGGATCCCATTCTCAATTTAATGACTTCAGAACAAGCGGCGCTGTCTAAAGCTTGCCGAACGCTTCGTCAAAGTCTTTGGCCGCCGCATCCGTAAATTCAAAGTTGGCGCGGATGTACTCGAGTGTCTTCCGTTCCGTATCGGTGACACCCTGGCCGTCATTCGCAGACTTGAAGAGTTCCGCTACCTCATCCTTCGAGAGTTTGCCCTCGCCGACACCCGTGGTGTGGTGTTTCGCCAAGTCCAAAAGCTCCTTCTCGTACTTTTCTCCATCAATACTGACGTATGCCATAAAGTCTCTTACTTTTAGTGAATCACGATTCCGAGAGCGAAAACCCTATTCGCTACGCCCGAAACTCTCAGAAGTCCCCAAGACTTGCAAGAGATATGGGACCCGGCAGAAGATTCCGGGTGTAATTCAAAGTGCGGGAAGAATGAAAACTGCAATATGTAGAATTCAGCTCTCTCATATGGAGTGCGGGAGCAGAGCTGCCGCTTTCCTTGTCAGCGACCTGTTCTTCCGGCCTCTTCAAAGGGAAGCCTGCCGCTTCGATCCGATACCCCGCACTTTTAATCACACCCGAAGATTCCGCGTGCGATCAAAAAGTGGCGCATTCGAAAGAGAAGCACCATTCGAAATCCGTTTCCGGAAGGTGGGGCGAGCGTACCCGCGAGCCGTCGGCACCACTGCAACCGCCAACCAAGGAGGGATCGTGGCGCACAAGCGCAGGACCCCCAAAGTCTCGAAGACAAGAACGCATCTCGTGCGCAAGGAACGATTCTCGTCAATCGGACACCCTCGTGACGACGGCTCGCGGGTACGCTCGCCCCACCTTCCAGACGCCAGTCCCGAACGTTTCTCCCGTCACCGATGCTCCTTATTCAATCTCAGGTTTTCAAACCCGCCGACCGTTCATTCCCCCAACACGTGATAGCGACCGGGCGAAAACCCTGCCCACTCACGACGTTCCCCACCCGGAAAGCGAACTCCAACCCGCACCGCATCAACCGCCAAGTCCAACCCAAAATGCACCCGGCCCGACCGTTGCGTCCGGTAACCATCCCCCGCCAACACCACCTGCCGTTGCACTTCGTCACCATAGGAAATCTCAATCTCCGCCCCCAACCACTCCCGCCCCTCAGGCCCGTGTGGCAACCGAAAGCCAATCCAATGTTCCCCGCCTTCCAGTAAGTTTTGGTACAGGCGAAACGACTGGCGCCCTTGCGGCCACACTTGAGACGAGGTCACCACCACATCAATCAAGCCATCCAAATCAAAATCCTCACAAATCACATTGCGCCCATCGTCATCATCCGCCAAACCCACTAGAAAGCCCACCTCCACAAACGAACGCCCGCCGACGTTCAAGAAGAACGCATTGCGCTGGTGCCCACCGTAGGAATAACCGGCTCCATACAGCTCCGTCCCCACCTTTCGAAAGTGTAGATCCATCATGGGATCCGGATCGGAGTTGGCCACGAACACGTCATGGGCCCAAAACTGTTCTTCGTAGTCCCGGGTCGACGCCCGGGTCTTATGCCCATTCGCAATGAACACGTCCTGATCGCCATCATTGTCAAAATCAAACGCCCCAACGCCCCAGGCCCATCCCGCCCGCGCCAAGTCCTGGCCCAAGGGCCGTTCGCCAAAGCGCCCCTCCTGACCAAAGTAGAGCCGGTTCCCAAACGCCACCTCACTCCGCTTAGACGGATCCCAAGGATTATCCTCCGGCCACAGCCCGAGCCCATCCAAGCGATCCGCCACCGATGAATTCATTCCGATCATGAGAAAGTCCAACGTGTCGTCGTTATTGAAGTCCGCCACCGCATGGGCCATCCCAAAACCGAGATTCGATCCCTCTATCGAATCGCTGATATCTTCGAAGTAGCCGCGGCCATCATTGCGAAACCAATCCACCCCGGCAAAATCACTCACGGTTACCAGGTCCAAATCCTGATCCCCGTCCAAATCAAAAAACGAGCCACTATAAGTCCGCCGCATCCGTTTCGCCCCCAAACCCCGCTCCTGCGTCACGTCCTCAAACCGGCCCTGACCATCGTTGAGTAGCAGGTACCACGGAAACCCATCATTAGCGGCAAAGAAGGGCGTGGGCATCTGCCCGGTGATGTAGGGCATCTTGTACTGCGCCAGCCACAAATCGATATCGCCATCCCCATCAATATCCCCGGCAGAAAGCGCATACGGATTCTTCATCGGCTCTGCCGGCCGCCACGACGCCATCAAGTCACGCCACCCCTGACCTCCCGGAAACGTGGAAACCCCACGCCGATCCACAATCACATAATCCGCCACGCTATCCCCCGTGACATCGGCGTAGACACTCGTGTAAACGACCGGTTTACTTCCTTGGACAAACGTGCCCGACCTCAACCCACCGCCCTCGATTCCGGAATACAAGACATTACACCCCGAGAACAAAATATCCGAACGGCCATTGTCATCGAAGTCAGCGACAATGACGGGATCGATAAACCGCGTACCCGTGTGCGGCATGATCTCCCGATTCACCACCTCTTGAAAAACCGGGGGCCCAAACCGCTCGATCCAAGTCGCATCCACCAGGCGCAACGATTCCCATTCTGGAGGCCGTCCCACATGGGAGGGTCGCCACGTGACAGCCAAGGTCCCGCTGAGGATCACCCGACGCTCCGATGCCGGATGAAACAAATGGGCGTTTAGATCAAATTCGGATCGTACGGGTTTGGCTGGCTCCGATTCAAAACGCGATTGCCGACACGATTGGTAGTCCAGCTGCCACCCCGCATCATTCCATTGTCCCAACTGGGCCTGCCACTCGGCAAATCGGAGTTCTCGTTCCTCTCCACTCAAGTCCCGCTTCCGGATCGCATGCTCCAAGACTTCTCCCTCACTCAGGGTCCCAAACCGCACGGACTCAAACGGCAGACGTCCTAAAAGTGCCAAGGGCGCGTCCGACGCGTTGAGCTGATCCCACAGATCATTGATCACGCGCTCATACCGGCGCGATTCCCATTCTTTCCCCCAAGTCTTCTCGTCTCGAACCCGCTGCTCAGACTCGAACGCAGCCAGGGCCTGAAGCTTGGCTGCCGAATAGGAGTTTGGATCCGCCACCGCCGCGCTTGGCGAGTCCCCGTCAGACGGATCCGAACAAGAAACCAGCCCTTGCAGCAGCGACAGCAACAGGATTTGGCGCCAGCCTCTCATGCGGGTTGATCCACGATCATCAAAGCAGGCTCCGTCAGCCACGTCGCCCGACATTCCGGACATTTGGAAGGTTTTCGAAATCGGTCTTCCCCGAACTCAAAACCACACCGTTTGCAGGTCGCCGGTCGCACAACCAAGCGATACGGCTGGTGTTTCAGGCTCTGCACGATGTGTTTCAAATCTCCCTCTACCTCCGCCGGGGGCTTGCGCGACACCATGGCGAGCTGACGCACCGTCTGCCAATTCCCTACCAAGTGTTGTATGAGATCTTTTCTCGTCATTCTGACCTCGACTGCGGACTGACCCGCCGCCGCATCATAGCCCTTTCTCGGGTTTCCGCCAACGATGCATCCCGACAAAAAGGAAACCCCTTTCCGCCGGATTAGGATTGGCAGGAGCCTTCCATACCGCGATGCTCAACACCGAAGGGACAAACCAGATCGCCATGAAAAAATCCAAACCCACCTCCAACAAGGATATCATCAAACAACTCGCCATCGCCTATGGGATGGAGTTGGAAACGGTTCAGAACTACATCGCCAATAGCGTGCATCTGGACGGTGTTCGCTCGGACGTGATCAAGAAAGCCTTGGCAGCCGACGTCGCCACAGAAGTCCAACACGCCCAACAACTCGCGCAACGCATCAAAACCATCGGAGGCACCGTGCCGGGTTCCCTCGATTTCAAAGCCTCGCAGAAAAATCTCCAGCCGCCCAAGGACACCACCGACGTCGTGGCGGTCATCAAAGGCGTGATCGCTGCGGAGGAAGCCGCCATTTCCCAATACCAAAAAATCATCCAACTCTGCGATGGTCGCGACTACGTCACCCAAGACTTGGTGATTCAGATCCTTGGCAGTGAGGAAGAACACCGCCGCGAATTCATCGGCTTCCTCAAAGAATACAAATAGACGGTACACCACACATGGATTCATACGACTTGATCGTCATCGGCGCGGGACCCGGGGGTTACGTCGCGGCCATTCGAGCCGCTCAACTCGGCCACAAGGTCGCCGTGATCGAACGAGAGGTCCAACTCGGCGGAACTTGCCTGCGGGTGGGCTGCATTCCCAGCAAAGCGCTGTTGGAATCCAGCCACCACTACGCCCACGCAAAGAAATCTCTCCGCAAGCACGGCATCTTGATGGATAACCTCCAGCTCGACCTTCCCGCCATGCAAAAGCGGAAGAATCAAGTCGTCTCCATGCTCACCAAAGGCGTGGAATCCCTCTTTCGAAAAAACCAGGTCACCGCCGTTCCCGGGCAAGCCACGCTCACGGCGCCGGATCGCGTCCGGGTCCAATCCGAATCCGGCGATCAAGAACTCACCGCACCGGCCATCCTGATTGCCACCGGGAGTCAGCCCACGGCCATCCCACAGCTCCCGACGGACGGAGAGCGGATCGTTACCAGCACCGAAGCCTTGGCTTGGGAAACGGTCCCCGAGCACTTGGTCGTCATCGGGGGCGGTTATATTGGTCTGGAGTTGGGAAGCGTTTGGAGTCGACTCGGCGCCGCCGTGACGGTGGTGGAAGCCTGCGATCGCATTCTTCCCGGCATGGATCACGAACTCGCGGCTGAAGCCCAACGACTATTGACCCGGCAGGGATTGAAATTCCAGCTCGATGCCGGCGTACAATCCGTGACGCGCCAGGGCGATCAGTGCACCGTGACCCTCGCGAACGGGCACGCGTTGGAAGCCGATCGCGTGCTCGTCGCCGTGGGGCGCCGCCCCAACACCGCCAACCTGGGGCTCGAAGCCCTGGGTGTTGCTCTGGACGAACGCGGCGCCATTCCGGTGAACGAACAGTTTGCCACCTCTATTCCCGGACTCTATGCCATCGGCGATGTGATTCCAGGGCCGATGTTGGCTCACAAAGCAGAGGAAGAAGGCGTGGCTTTTGCCGAGCAACTCATCCTCGGGGAGGGAAGCATGCACTACGACGCCATTCCGGGCGTGGTCTACACCCAGCCGGAAATCGCCAGCATCGGTCAAACCGAACAACAACTCGTCGAGGCTGGAACCGCTTTCAAGAAAGCCGGATTCCCCTACCGCGCGAATGGACGGGCCCGGGCCACGGATCAAACCGATGGCTTTGCCAAACTCCTGACCGACGAATCCAACCAAAAGATTTTGGGCGCTCATCTCATCGGCGCCCACGCCGGGGACTTGATCAATGAGGTCGCCGTAGTCATCCGCCACGGACTCTCGCCGGCCGATCTCGCCCAGACCTGCCACGCCCACCCCACCTTTGGGGAAGTGCTCAAAGAGGCCGCCTTGGCCACTGAGGAACGCGCACTCCACAGCTAAAGGCGGATTCAACCCGGCCCGGCGGCCCGGGAGCTTGCAGTCCGGATAAACGGCATTTTTTCCATTGCCGAGCCCCTGACAATGCGCCAGATTGCCCGCGCGTTCCAACGCCGGGTCGCTCCTCCATGACCGTCGAAATCGCCATAGTCTTCACGCTCCTCATCGGCGCCTTCGTCGCGATGGCGTTCGAGCGTTGGACTCCGGACCTTATCGCGTTGATCGCCATGGGGTCACTGCTTGGTCTGGGGATCCTAAGCCCTGCGGAAGCCTTTCAAGTCTTCAGCAATGAAGCCGCCATCACCGTGGCTTGCCTCTTCATCCTCAGCGCCGCTTTGGAACGCACCGGCGCGCTGGACCGGCTCGGCAACAAACTCGACGCCGTGGTGGGCCGAAGTGACTGGTCTCTGCTGTTAGTGCTCCTCCCCATTGTGGCTTTCGTTTCGGCGTTCGTGAACAACACGCCGGTCATCCTGATCTTTCTCCCCATCGTAACCACCCTTGCCACCAAACGGGGGATCAAACCCTCCAAACTTCTGATCCCTCTCTCGTTTGCCTCGATTCTCGGCGGTTGTTGCACGTTGATCGGAACTTCGACCAATCTGTTGGTCAGCTCCACCGCCGAAAGCCTGGACCAAACCGGTTTCCGCATGTTTGATCTCGCCCCTATTGGAGCGCTGCTCGCGTTCATCGGGATCGCGTATCTCCTGTTGATCGGAAGGCACCTCTTGCCGGGGCGCGACACGCTGGCGACGATTCTCCAATCCACCGACAGCAAGAAATTTTTCACCGAGGCCGTGATCCTCGATGACTCCCCGCTGATTGGACAATCTCTCTTGGAAACTCCATTGAAAGACTTGCCCAACAGCCGCGTCCTCGAAGTCATCCGCCACCACGAACCCCTTCACCTTTCGCTCAACGAAATCATCCTCCAAGCTGGCGACCGAATCCGCCTGAGCATCGTGATGTCTTCCGTGGTGGAGATCAAAAACCTGGAAGGGGTCGACATCCTGCGTCAGTCCGACGACATCGGTCTGGCCGTGGTCGATACGGAGAAAACCATCATGGTCGAGGGGATCGTCAGCCCGAAGTCCCGACTCGAAGGCCGCACGATTCGGAGCTTCGATCTCCGGCGGCGCTACGGTGTCCGCGTCTTGGCCATGCACCGCCGCGGGGTCAACATCCGCAAGAAATTTGAAGACACCCGAATGCGTTTCGGCGACACGCTCCTGATCGAGGGCACGGAATCCAGTATCCAACGCCTCCAGGAGAGTCGGATCATCCTGCTGTTATCGACCGCGGCTCACATCCTCCCGCGCAAGAGCAAGCAGCGTCATGCCGTCTTGGCCGTCCTAGCCGTAGTTTTACTCGCTGGATTAACCACCATCCCCATTTCCGTCGTCGCCATGGTTGCGGCCCTCTTCGTCGTCACCACTGGTTGCCTCAACAATGACGAAGCGTATCAAGCCATCGACTGGCGGATCCTGTTCATGATCTTCGGGATGCTCTCGCTGGGCACGGCACTCGAAGAGACTGGAGGAGTCGCCCTAATTGCCAACACCCTACTCGGGATGTCGGGTGATTTGAGTCCCGCACTGATTCTATCGGCCGTTGTGCTCGCGTGCTCCTTCCTTACGACCTTTCTCTCCAACAATGCTGTCGCGGTCATGGTCACACCGGTAGTCGTGCAGATTGCCTCCACCCTGGGATTGGAAGCCAAGCCCTTCCTCATCGGTGTCGCCATCGGGTGTTCGGCATGTTTCGCGACCCCCATCGGTTACCAGACCAACACCCTGGTTTACGGAGCCGGCGGCTACCAGTTCCGGGATTTCCTCAAAGTAGGCATCCCGCTCAACCTAATCGTCTGGCTAGCAGCGAGCGTCTTCATCCCACTCCTCTACCCCTTCGTAAAACACTAACCCCAAAGCAACCTCGAAGAGGCAAAACTGGTGGGGCGAGCGTACCCGCGAGCCGCTGGGCAAAAAACGCAACCGCCATTCAAAAAAACGAACATCCACCACCGCGTGACAAGCTCTCTCCTCCCCAATTTACCGCCCCCAAAGCCCTAGCACCCACCAGCCACAATCCGAACAATCTCCAACCGATCCTGGTCCCGCACCACCCGCTCAGAAAATTCCGACGGCGCCACGGCCTCCCCATTCATCTCCACGACCACACTCTTAGGCAACAACCCCTGCGTTTCCAAGAACGCATCCAAGGCACACGGCACTTCCACAGAGACCGCTTGCCCATTGGCCACCACCGTACCGGTCACTTTGGATCCGCTTTCTTTTGGTAGAACCGCTTTGCCCAAGTCTTCTGCTTATCGTCGGCTTCCTTCAACCAAGGCGTCCGAGCCGCCCACTTGAGGAGCGTTTTTAACCAACGATCATACGGCGGGCGCATGGGCCGGACAAAATCCACAAACAGAACGACGCGATACCCATCGGTATCATTCCACACCTCATGGTTGTAGGTATCGTCAAAGATCAGGCTCTTACCCTCCTCCCAGTGACAAATCTGGGTTCCAATGCGAATCCGGCATTGCTCGCGGGGTTCCGGGACTTGCAACCCCAAGTGATACCGCAACACCCCATTGAACGCACCGCGATGGGCGGGAATATGTTTTTGCGGCGATAGGATAGAGAAAAAGGCAGTCTGGATGCCCGGGATGGATTCCAGCGCCTTCATCGTCTTGGGGCACTGGGCTTGGTTCTCGGAACAATCCATCCCCAGTCCCATTAGGAAAAAGGTCTTCCATTGACTATCGGTCGTGATCGAACCGGCTTCGGCCAAAATCTCGTGAAAACTCGGCATGGCTTCGCGTCGGGCCATCAACACATCCAGCTCTTCGCGAATGCCCCGCCATTGGCTCTCGACCTCTTGAGCCCACGGAAACGTCTCATTCGCATACACGGCCCGATCGGGATGAATCGAGCGCCGAGCCACGGCCGATTCCAAACTATCGCCGATTTTCCGGCTCAATTTTACGCCGATGTGACGCGGCGGTTTCAAACGGAATTGACGACTCGCCATGGGATGATCCAGATCAACCTCAGGCGATGCCCCCGTTTCCACGGGATGATTCGGACTGGTATTCGAGTTACTCATTTAGCGCGGCCGGGACTGACGGGCGGCCTATCCCTCAATATCAGGCGGGAAACAGCCCCCTCGCAAGGAGAATTGTCCTAGGGAAACGGCTTTTCGGGGCCGACGGACCGAAGCGAAAAAAAGCGAGAAATCAACGCTTGCAATTCAAAACGACCCTAGTAAAACTGGCCCTCGCATTTGGATGCGAGTGTAGCTCAGTTGGTAGAGCGTCACCTTGCCAAGGTGAATGTCGAGAGTTCGAATCTCTTCACTCGCTCCATTTTTTTGTACTTCTCTCCCAACGGTTTACACAAGCTTCCGGTCAGCGGTTTCCTCTCCTCTAAAACACCCGTCGCCCGAATGTGGCCGTCTAGCGTCACAACTAGCACCAACAGTCGACATCAAGTAGCACCAAAACCAAACCCTTCACTACCTAAAGACTTCATCGACGACCCCACCCGCAAAACCTTTGATCAACATCCAGTGAATCGCCAACAACAGTCCTCAAGACAAATGGACGACCTACGGACCGCAGAAAGCAGCGAAAGTAACACTTTACATCGATCGAGACTTTGACAGCGTAAAGTTCATGAAGAGACGGGAATGGCTCGCTAACTGGGGACTATCTGGACTCAAAATCAAAGCGGGCTTTCTCGAAGCCGACTTCGCCCCCGGTGACGCCGATCGAGAAGCTGCTTGGGAACTCTACGTGGAACTCTTGACCCGGATCACCACACAGGCTCTTCCGGCCGATCAGGGCGACGAAAGAACAGCCCTAGAAAGCGTCCATTCGATCTTCCCACACACACGGGAAATTCTAAAACGGCACAAGGCCGCATGCGAAGAGTTCGCGAAACTATCGATACCGGTACTGAACCAGGTCATAAGGCCGTTCACAGCAAAATGGCATCGTCGATTGGTCAACGGCGAACTGGAATCAGACGCCCACCGCGCAGAGTTTAGAGGAGATCTCAATGACCTTCAGAATAAGCTGCTGTCATTTGCAAAAGCGCTTGCCGATCTGGCAGGAGTCGAGGATCTGACAGAACTGGAATTGGAATGAGTTTGAAGGTCGCCCGTGGAGTTTCTCCGCAACACATGCGCGGATAGCAATGCTGTCTCGAAATCAGGCGTGCCGGAAATCGGACCGCGGGTTCAACTCCCGCCGCCTCCACCAAACACACTCCACCATTACGAGATACGCTTCAGGCACGACGGCTAAACGGAACAAACTGAAAAATTTTTCCCTCGTTGCGGGGGTGACAGCCTGGTGTTCCGCTTTCGCCGAGAACTTCATTTTCAACACGTCGTCCCCTTTCCAAGAGCCACGCCGCCGATAACAGACTTCCGTGTCCAGTTTTCTCAGGACTGATCAGAGCCCCTTGACGCGTACGAGGCCGCGAAGAAACTGTGCAAAACAAGGACAACAAGAGGTTCATGCCGAGGAGCTTAGGGCAGTATCGCCACATCTGTAATTGACCTGCGTAACAATTCGTGCCCCACACCTGTGTGCTGAGGAATTGTCACCAAACCGAGTTCTTCCTCACTACCCAAAGCCTAAGACGGTTCGAAATTCAGTCGATACTTGACCGGCAGATGTGAAGCTACGCATCTCGATTCCTGCACCGGACTCTGTGAGCTTTAAGATACCGTAGGTATTCGATGGTTTCTCCGGTGAAAGTCGCTCAGGTCTTACTCCTGCGCTCCCCCCAGCTATGACAAAAAGTGGATCATCTATTCCCTTCAGCTCGTAAGAATCGCTGGCTACTCTGCCTCGACCTACTCTCGAAACTCTTGGGACATGCTGGTGACCATGCAAAACAAGAGTAAACCCGTGCTTCTGCAAACCCTCAATTACGGAGCCTGCATCAGAAGTGAGACTAAGGCTGGCTTGAGCATATTTTGGATCCAATTGCTCGTCGTTGGATGCAGGAATCAGATGATGGTGCAACACGGCCATTCTAATAGTTCGGTCGCATGCCGGTGGGTGCTTACTCAAAAGATCATCGTATAGTGGCCAGCTAGTATATCCGATGTTCTTGAGACTCTCCGATCTTAGACGTACTGAGTTAATTGGCAAGATTTCCAGGCGCGTTTTACCAGGAAGAATAAAGCTTTCTAGTCGCGGGAACACGACTTCATCCTTATAGAATTCTCTAAGAAAGGCGTTGAACGCAGCTTCGTGTTCGTATGTAAGGTGCGAATAGTTATCAAGGGGGATATCATGGTTCCCAGGCACAATGACAACGTGTTTTGCTTCCAGTCCTAGCGAGTCAGCGAGTTTTCGAAGGAAGGGGATAGCAGGATCAAAAAGCGCGTTGGCGTCACCTCGGGTTGAGAGGTCACCGGAAACCACGATGATTCCAACTCCGTCGGGAGCTTGCTTCTTCAGATCCTTTACTATGATGTCGAGAAGGTTGCGCTTTCCGGGATGATCATTTTGCGGAAAACCATAGTCACTGCCAAAATGCAGATCTGAGAGGTGGAGAATTGTCGAGGAGTTAGTTTCGGTAGCTTTTTCAGGGTTTACCTTCAGGTTGTGTCTGCGATGGTCAACCGGAAACAACGTCGCATCGCTTAATGGCAGTTCTGAAAACTGGGCGCGGAATTCTCCAAGTTCTATGCTATCGAGTTTGGTCATTCGAAACCATGCGGAAGCACTTTCTTTATTGTAGTATGATGGAGTCTTGCTTGCGTCCGGACTCTCTATTCTTCCTCCTGACTGACTGAAAACACAGTCAGCAATCTCTGCTTGAAAGTATTGCCCTTTTGATTTGTCAAATAGGCCAATCCTCAGTGGCTCGGAGCTGAGTTTCTCAGCGATATCAACGAGGTGCTCGACGTTTTGCGGCTCCCCTTCTTTTCTCCACCAGCCCCACCAGACCTCACTATACTCAAGCAGCAAGGCGGAGTGCTCTTTTATCGTTTCTGCGTTGAAATCTCTAAAGCGGAGAATGATTGTGTCCATAGCTGAAGAAATGGGTCAAATTCCGATAAGTGCTAACACGAAAGTCATCGTTGTGCGTTCATCAGCATCCCGAGGAATTGTGCTTAGTAGGTATGATGGTGTGTGTCCCTTTTCTAATGAATCAAGAAGCGGGAAGAGCCGGTGCCGTCCGGTTAGTTGAAGGCATCGGTTTCGGGAGGTCCAAAAATCAATCCTCGCCCTAATAGGATCACGAGCACTTACGGAAGCAAGCAAGAATTTTCCATCCTCGTAACAAGATTTCGCAGTAAGGACTGGTGAAGTGTCAGTCGTGGACTCTCGAATAGCGATGATCTGCGAACCTATTTTATACCTTCGCCATGGCTCCTCAAGCTTGGGCATCAGAATCCGTGGCAGTTTGGATCCGTTCAGTTTGATAGTGAGTAAATCAGCGGTTCTCCAGGCTAAAACATTCAGATCTTGAGCTCTGAGGGTCTCCTGTTCAAAGATGGGCGTTTCGTACGTTGCACTAACGGGACTCGAGGTTACGTGGCCGATTGTTTTTAGAAGTTCCAGAAACTGTTTGCGTTCGGTTTCCGCCTCTGGTCGTGTGAAAATTGGAAGTAGTGTAGTTATTAGCGTGCCATTCGGGTTCAGGCAGCGCAAGCTGTTGTCAAGCCAGGCTTCCATGTGTTCTGGATACCAGGGCGGATCCATGAAGAGGACCTCGTAACTTGAGCTCTCCTGAATTGTTTGCCGTAAATCAAAGCTTCGAACACGCTTTCCCTCTCGGGCATTGAGGCAGTTCAGAAGGTATCTATTCCGATCAACTAAGCATACTTTTTTTGCGTTTTGCGAAATTGCTTCGAATACAGAAGGTGCTCCGAAGCACATGATCTTGCTCCCTTTACTTTCTACGTAATCCGCAAGTTGAAAGGCTGACTCGCGTGTGAAGCGCCACTCGAAGTCGATCGGATGTGGCTCAGGAAGCTGGCAGTTTTGAAATTCTTGAATTAGCGCTTGTCCTCTGCTTTGAGCTACTGATGCTCCGATCTGTCTCAGGGTAGTTGCAACAATAGTTGGAAATGCCCCAGGGACTGCTTTACAACACGATTCGAAGTCTCGGATGCCGCCTTTTACTGCATTTCGAACCCGTTGCTCGATCTCGTGTTCGAATACGGATTGAGTATTCATTGAGACTATTTCTTACCCTGCCGGTGGTCGCTTCCGATCTCTCTTAGTCCTCGATAGTATGCATATGTGAGGGGAGAGCAAGTCAGTAGTCAATTGGAGTTTCCGCCATGAAATGTAGGGGTGTTGAAGAGAACCTACACGCAAACCATAGCACCAAAAGTGCCAAACGCTCTGAGACAGAGCAGTTACCAGCTTCACGATTACAAACCCTCCGTATCGGCACAACTTCAGCTGCCGATCTCCTGGCTACAGGACTATCGGTTCCGAGTCTAGGCAGTCTAATGGCGATACTCTTAGCGAGGAAAGATCTCTACTCTGACCAAACACCCAAACGCCTTGCCCGCCTCGCGACGCTTTCCCCGTTAATCTGAGAACGGAACCCTTCCGGACTCCTCACCTTCTCTAAACTTGCGTAATGGCTGCGACCAACACTGCAATGTGAATGGAACCCAGCCACGCCTATTTGGTTATCGCAAATCCTCTTGCGCCACCGACTCGTTCGCAGCATCAACCGCCAGCATCATCGGTTCTACCTTCCGCAGGGCTTCCAAGAATTCTTCCTCGCCGATATCCGCATCTCTTAAAGTACCGCGGAGGGTAAATCGGTCCACTTCCTTGGTAAGCGTCTGACGAAACCCACATAGATCAATGCGGGAGATTTCTTTAAGGTGGAGAGCTTTCTGGATCAGCTACCCTGGTGGCTAGCTTTCCAAGCCAAGGGCGTGAGTTCCGGGAGATCGCTCTGAGGGCGTTCCGAGAGTCCAGGCAGAACGTCCATCAGATATTCTCGAACATTGATGTCCAAGCGCCTGCAGGTTTCGATGATGGACACGATGGCCGCTATCTTCGGCCCCGCTTGCTCGCTGCCGATGTGCAGCCAGTTCTTGCGCCCTACGGCCAGTGGGCGGATTCCGTTTTCACAACGGTTGTTATCGATCTCCACTTCGCCGTGGTCCATGGCTTTGCTCATCCGTTCCCATTGGTTGATTGCGTATTTGCACGCTTTGCCCAGCAAGCTTCCGGGCAAGACCTTCTTATCCGCTCGAATCTCCAAGATCCTTTTCTTCAATGCGTTTAGTAGCGGCACGCTCTTCTCTTCCCGAACCGACCTGCGTTGTTCTGGATCGAGTTGCCGTTCTCGCGCGTCGTCTTCGATCTCATAGATCTCGGCAATGCTCTTGATGATCTCAAGAGGCTGAGGATCTTTCTTGGCAACCTTGTGGGCGTCGAAAAACTTTCGCCGAATGTGCGCCAAGCATCCGACTCGTTCGATCGAATCTTCAGCAAAGTTGTTGTAGGCCGAATAGCCATCGGTTTGAAGGATTCCCTTAAACCCTTTAAGGAACTTCTGGGGGCCCGCTCGTTCCCGACTACATTGAAACTCGAAGATTGCCGTTCCGCCTGGGTGGCTAAATTGAAAAACGTAGGCTTGATGATTTCTCCCTTTGGTGCGATCTGACTGCACTCCCACGGGAGTTTCATCTGCTTGAATGTAACCCGTGGCGAAGAGCTCCGCTCTCATCGCTCTGTTCAACGCCACGCACAGATCACCCACTTTCATGACCATGCCACAAAGAGTAGAACGATGGGCATCGATTCCCGTATCAGCAAAAAGCGAGAGACTCTGGCGATAGAGTGGTAGATGGTCCCGGTATTTCTTAATCACCAGATCGACGATCAAGGTATCGGAGAACTTACCCTTCTCAATGATTCGTCGTGGCGTCGAGGCACAGGAGATGCCTTCATCCGGGCAACGACGACAAGCTCGTTTCTCGCGGCGAATCAAACGCACGAAGAATTCGGGTGGCTTGACGTCGAGAACTTCAGACTCTTCATAGCCGATTACGTGAGTGTCCTGACCGCATTGTCCGCATCGGCATTGCTCGGGGGAACAGGCGATCAACTCCTCGACCCGGGGTAAATGAGCAGGTAGATCGACTCTCCCTGGACTGGCCTTGCGCTTCCTACAGGGCGAACGTTTTCCGGCGTGAGCAATCTCTTTCTCAACCTCCTCCGGTTTCACCCCGGGCTCTTCGTCCAGAAAGCTAAGTTGATCATCACTGAGCTTCTCGCTCTTCGCACCGTACTTTTCGATCCGCATCAAGCGGATCATTTCCTTGTGAATCGCAACCGACTTTTCCAATTCATCAATCCGCTCCTGCTGCGCCTTGGCGATATCTCGCAACTGGGCAACATCATTGGGAAGTGATTGGTTGGAGGCCTGACTCATTTGTTACTCCCGAAGACATATTAAAGGAGTATTCAGTTACACAAAAACATCAAACTTAGTCAGTTTCTGTCCTCATGAGGGCTTCGCCGATACCAACGTTTTGAGGCGGCTTCCTTAAGAACAATTCCGTCCAGCAACAAGGTTAGCTGTTGCAGAGTGTATTCTTTAACTGGGTCGCCAAGGAGAGGCCAGTCCAGCCGCCCGGTCTCGACGCGTTTGGCGCATACCCAAAGTCCCGAACCGTCCCAGAAGAGCACTTTAAGGCGATTCCGATTGCGATTACAAAAGACAAAGAGATGCCCGCTTAACGGATCTTCATTGATCGTGTGTTCAGCCAACGACCTCAGCCCGTCGAATCCCTTTCTCATGTCGGTTGGTCCGGGCAGAAGGAAGACCCGGGTTGCCGGGCTTAGAGCGAACATTGCGATCGAATTAGGCTGATCAGTTCACCGACTTTCTGAGAATCGAAGTCTCGGCCCAGTTCCAGATTGATTCCATTGGGCCAATGTAAACGGTAGGGAGAAGTCGAGGCTTCGCCTGGCGTCCTGATGACGTCGCTCACCTCCAGCCACCCGGGAGTTTGGCTCTTGCGACGGTTGCGATGAACCCACTTGCAGAGCGTTGAATAACCAAGATTATGTTTGCGAGCAAATGCCGCTCGCGTTAGTCCACTCTGAGCCAACGCCTCCAACAGCTCATTAATCTCAGCGGTTGAACGCCGCCGCCTGGTCGTGTGATTCTTTTCATCTGCCATTCCCTGAGTTTCGGAGAGAAACTCACTCAGCGGAAGGTGGGGTTGGTCAAACGCTTACAGTCTTCCCTTGTAAAACTGATCTGCTTCCAGAGCCTTCACTCGCGTTTCATACTCAGCCATCCGAGAAGCAGATGTCCATACTACACCTGCTACGGTGAGAGTTCCCACGATAATTCCAACAATGGCTTCGGCTTTCATGAAGATTGATTTCCTTTCCTTGACGCTCTGAATCATATCCGGAGGTCGTCTCGGATCAACGGTAAATTCTGGGTTGCGATAATATATCATAAAATATATTTCCATATGCTAAGCGGGCGTGTTTCCGCCGTGATATTGGCGACTAATCACGGAATTGAGGGAGGCGAGGGGGGAAATCTGGATGAGATTGTGATGAACACGACACCTCACCTATGAAATGCGAACAAGCGAACAGCTTTCCTGAAGTCTGTTCACTGAAAAGTTCTCCGTCACGGGAATGACGGGAGCACCACCCACCGGTGGTCTGGAGTTAACACTTTCCTGTGAAAGTGTTAACTTTCGAATAAGAGAACCTGATTCTACAAACCTTTCTAAACTGTAATTTGCATTCTCTGATTCACTGGCTACTGTAGCTTTACTTGAGAGAGAATCCTGTGTTTCGGTTCTCCAATCACAATTCGATAGAGAATAATCCAACCGATATGAACATCTACAAACGTATCTGTGCTTCAGGAATGTTATTTGTCTTTGCAGCACTTTGTGGCACCCCCTCCGCGAATGCTGATGATCTAGTAGCAGGAAAGAAGAAATGCTACTATGCCGCTTGCTCCAGCAAAAAACACCCTGGAGCCCAGCATTGGTATGGGAGTAATCGCTCCACCCAAAAAGCTGCAAAGAAGGATGCAGACGCACACAAGAAATCTTCGGGGCATTCCGATGTTGGAGTATTGCCGTGTTTCAATGGGACGGTGGACGAAGAGAGCACTCTGAACGATCTCTCGACTGCAGAAAACTCCTACATTGAAGTCGATTACGACTATTCTGACGACGTTGAAAACACGGTCTTGGAAATCTCAAACCCTCTTTCGATTGTTGCTTACACAGGTCTAGATACTACCGTAACAGACATCGGTGTGACGCGGGCTTCATTCGAATGCCTTGAGTATGTTCCTCAGAATGATTCGAAGTTGATGTATTGGAAAAACAAATGTGATAAGTGCATGGTTCTCATCTACAAATGGGACCATCATGGTGAGAAACGCTACAAATGCCCGCCAAAGAAAATTTCGAAATTTAAAGCTTTATCGGGGGCAGGCACGCCACTTGGTGACGAAGATTGCCCCAAAAAGAGAAAGTAAGAACTAGAAGTTGAACCCCATCGTTCAGCCACAGCATCCGAGTTAACAGTTTGCTAGTAAAGTGCTCACTTGGGAAACAAGGTTGAACTTAACATTACACATAGCAGTGGTGGTAACTCACCTTTCTTCTGTACGTCTTGCGAATAACCATTTTGGGAAGATTATCCAGAACTGCTCAACAATTTGTTAGCACATGGAATTTCCCGTCAACAACAAACACAGAAAGAAATCATGAAAATCAGCGATATACTCGGTCAAGAAAACTCACAGCCTGAACCATGCATAGCAACTGTAAAAGTCGATGGCTCGGTTCGTGCAGATACGGCTACAGATTATTTCAGGCTCTATCCGAACGAAGAAGATCCCTCACACTACTATCTGATCAATGAAGGCGATGTCTGCGGAGATGTTACCGAGTGGAGCGCTGAGGAACTGCACCACGCACATCTTCACGGACAGCAGCGATATACGGTTCCACTGAAGCTCGGAAACACAATTATTGAGGTTCGGACGATTCCAATGCGAGTAGGGGAGTCACGATTTGCACATTCAAGTGCAGCCGCTGGGAAGGTGGATTGCAAAACAAGCTGCTCCGGAACTAAGCCGGATGGCACTAAGTGGACTAATAGCTGCGGAACTAGTGGCTGTAAAACGTGCATTCCCGCATCCTGTAGTGAAAACTCGTGTAGCGCGGGTTGCGCCAGCTAAACTGCTAACAAAAAGACGTAGCAGATCGTCGGTCCGAGCTGTGGCACGCGACGCTCTGCGCAGTTTCGCTGACTACAATTGGGATCGCATGAAGCTAGCGGCTCAATCACTTAAGAAGCGTTTCAACTTGTGTAGCTTGGACGTTCATAAAAATGAACTTGAAGTGCTGCTACGAGAGCAACTGGGGGCTCTAACAAGTTTAGCAAGCCCTCATCGTCTGTGGGCGATTGACGAGGCCAAACACTTGGATAAATAGGACTGTCTACCGATAGTCTGTCCCAGCGAAAGGAGTGAACACTTTGCTAGTAAAGTGTTCACTCCAGACGGCTTCGGACGCCCGGATCGCAGGTGCGCCGGCGCACAATCAAACTCATTTGGGCTCGGATAGTTGATTGTGGATCTCCTTTACACCCAATTTGATCTTGGAAAACAACGCGTCCATCTCTCCGGAGAGAACTATACAGGCCAACCATTAGCAACCAAGGTGCCAAAGGGCACGGATGGAGCAATGATCAGCTTCTCAACTATGAACCCTCTGCATCGCCCGATTCCGACCTGTCTATCCCCAACGTTCGCTCGTCTTGTTTCGGGACCAGACAAGACCTCACCGTCGATGCCTGAACGAGGAGATTTCTCTACGTCAAACTAAACACTCAAACGCCTTGCCCGCCTCGTGGCGATGTCCCCGTCAACCAGAGAATCAGAACCCATTCCGGATTCGTCACTTTCTCTCAACTTGGGTGATGAATCCGACTAACACTGCAATGTGACCGGAAGCCAATCACAACACATTCTATCGGGCAATTCAAATGGGGCGAGGGCGATCCGGCAGATCGGCAGTCGAATGCATGTGAGGGCTCGATTTGCCAATTATTTGCCAAACTCCGTGCATTTAGCTGCATCTATTTGCATTTCCTCCGATTTTGGAAATGTCATTAGATGCTGATAGAGAACGATAAATGCAGGGAGATGCAAATAGATGCACCGCGCAGTGTGGTTCAACTCCCGCCGCCTCCACCATACACACTCCATCACTACGAGATACGTTTCTCGGACCGCCCCTAAACGAAAGAATTTAAAAAGGGTTTTCTTTCGGAATTCTGGTTACTCCAGAGGAAGATCAAACCCGTCTTGCCCTTCAGCTTCAGGATGTCTCCTTTTTCGGGGTCAGGTCACAAGAGTCACTGAACGGTCCAGCACCTAATCTACACCATTTCTCCTTCTTGAGTGATTATCCACAAGCGCAGTACTCCCAGACGTTTCCTTGATTGCAAAAAGCATCATTCTCTTTACGAACGCTGCGTATACTTTCGAATCTGTTAGAAGCTTTCTCCAAGAAGCACCTGAAAGTAAAATGAAAAGCGGTGAAATCGGAAAACTACATGCGATCACCAATCCAAGAAGGCCACCACAAGCCAGCCACAAAGGAAGAAACAAAGCCAGACGTTTTGTTTTCATGGGAATTCTCCCATTTTCAAGCGATGTATAGAGGAGTGCGCTTTCTCGCAGCAGCGAACCCACAGCACCGGACGAAACTGCAATCAAGAGCGTGTGATATTCCTGTAACCAGTCAAACATTGTAGGCGGCTCCGAACAATTTGAATCCTGCCGCAGTGCTGCCTCTCAATTCCACAGTTCTGAACGCCAGCAATCTCCTGCGACGTCGACTGGCTCTATGTTTCTGAGTTTCAAGGCCATGCATTCTACACCCTGATGATTACGACACTTTAGTTCGTCCAACAAATTCCATCCTTGAGCTGCAAGCTCGATTGTACAACGGATGACTGGATTACGAGCCCCATGGTCTCAAACCTATTCCCCTCGACACAACACGATAACGCTTAACTCATGCTGGCACCAACAAGCTCAAACTCTCGACGAATCTAAAACACAATCCTGCGCTACCACATCAATTTTTATACTGGTCTCAGATAAAACATCTCAAAACAATTCTCTGTCGCGGATATCAGCGCTGGTGGGACGAGTGTTCGGAAAAGGTTTTTCAAGGCACTTAACTTCGATGCCAAAACTGCACACTCCCCTAAAGAATTCAGTGTCAATTGTCTCAAACCTAGTCTTCCCAATTACTCCCAAAATCGCACGTCTATTCCACATGAGATTCATTGGCTTACGACTCCGTTGTCTTTGGGCTCGCCACAAACCTATTTACGTCTGGGGTTGTAGTAACCATATAGCCCCTTGAAAGACCTTTTCTCTATTTTGGCTCTCCACTTGGATATGTCATTCAGTAGCGAATCAATTTGTTCAACCAACGCTTCTTGGCTCGACGCTAGATTCGACTCAAGAATAAGAGATTCATATTTATCCCGAATCGTCTGCGGAACAGATCTCGAATCATAGTTTGCACTCATGTTATTTTTCATTCTGTCTTTCGTTCTAGTCTCTACGTGATCGGCCGACCCTTGTGCCGATACCAAAAATCCCTCCTGCGATAACCACTTCTTAAACAGCAATATATTGAAACTACCTTTTTCATCTATCAGCTGTAACTCCTTCAATATATCCAACTCCGAACTATCAGATTCAAGACGGCCACAGTTGTAGTCCCTCAGGCGAACTCGTCCACGATCACCGATCGAATGCCACATATGTCGAAAAAGTAGTTCAACTGAAGAAAGTGCTCTATCTGCCGCCTGGCTGAGATCCTCCCTGGTAGCAACCAAACGCCTATCACGTCCAACAATATATACCAGCTCGGCTGCAATAGCCTGGGTGAGATACGGATGCCCCCCTGACAGGGTCAAAAGTAATCTAACCACACCTGCTTCGTACTTCATTCGGAAGCCCTTGACTGGTTTAATCAGAATCGGAACCAAATCATCGTGAGGCAACAGACCAATGCGAATTACTTGATCGACCTTAAAGCACGTCGACCATTCTGCCCCGAGTTCATGAGGACGTTTTTGTCCCGCGAAGATGAATACAACATTCTCGAAATGATCCTGGATATGCCGTAGTGTCGAAAGCACTTCGATGCCCCAGTTCATTTTGACACCTACATCCAGTGCTTCAAACTCGTCGAGGCAGATTACGAGTCGTGCGTCACAATCGATACAGCTTTTCACTATTCTGCTTAACCATTCGACGAACGCTTGCGAAACGTATTCTTCTCTTATCTTTTTAGGAAAGGGCTGGGGTATGATTGATTCCTCATGTGCAGGTAGCTCTCCCGCTCGCGACTCTTCTACCTTCGCAAAGACCGAAGATGCAATCGCATTGAAGAATCCAGTAGGCGACAAATGGTTACTTGAAAGTTGAAGATCAACGTAAGCCACAACGTGGCCAGGGCCCAAAGCCATTGGAAGCTGCAATAGTAAACTTGTCTTCCCGATCCGCTGCCATCCTATGAGTAGCAAGCCCGACAACTCTAAACTGGAAACAGCAAATCTTAATTGCGCCAGAACATCTTTACGCCCAACAAACAAATGGGCCAATGAAGGCCTCAAAGGCTTGCCATAAACATAGGGTTGGGAAATCTCCCTTGAAAAGAGACGATCTGATTTGGCCCTGAGAAATGCATCGGTTGCTAGATTGACCGCCCGATTGGTTGCAGCCAATACCTGCCTACCATCAACGACGGGTTTTTGGAGGATGACAGGCGAATATCCAATTACTCCGCTTAACCAGGGAAAGTCGCATGCGCCCATGTCATCGGAGACAAACACCGCTGGTGTACGATGAACACATTCGAGCAATGCCGTTGCGCGCGAAAACCGTTCAGATTCCGTAATACCGGGTGAGCATACGCGATAATCGATCCACACCAATCCAGGTTCAAAATTATCGATGGCATCTATCGCGTCGGTAAGAGTCTTGAACCTTCCGACCAAGCCAACACCCACATGTTCCAACAAATGCTGGTATGCAGACGCCTGCAGATCTCGATCGCAGATGACGACGGCACTTCGATTCATAACGATTCGATCGTTTCTAATTCCGGCAGAACGACTATGACCCTAAATCCACACACCAACTGTTCTTCACGGGCAGAACCACCTAGCTGTGCCGCCAATAAGCTTACTAGTCGAAGGCCTAGGCCATCTCGCGATTCAACCGTTCGCTCTCTCTTTTCACCCGCTCCGTCATCCTCAAAAACGAATCTGAAACCTTGTTCGGGAGCACCCATAGAGCTGAAACTAGTACGAATGACCCCCTTTTCTCGGCTCCCGAAGCCATGATCAATCGAGTTAAGACTTAGCTCCGCAAGAATCATCCCGAGAGGCAAGAGCATCGTGGCGGACATCACAGAATCTAAGAAATCACAATCCAAATCGATCTCGATCCCTGGGGGACGAAACTGCTCTACAATAGCAAGTAGCAGTTGATGCAAATAGACATCAGACTTCACCATTTGAGACTCGCCATGGATAGCCAATGTTTGATGGATCAACCCATAGGTTCTCAATCTTCGCTGAGTCGATCTTATCGAACCCTTAGCCCCAACCTTATCAATCCGGTCTGCGGCGAGAGTGAGGATGCTTGAGACATCTTGAAGCAGGCTGAAAAACAGCGACCGCGTCTGGCCAGACGTAGCACGTAGGTCCTCTATTTCTGCTCGAGCCTCCTCCAAAGCATGAGGCGAATTGACAGTTCCGATATCCCAGTAGACTCCTTGGACGCCACTTATTTCACCCCGATCGGATTCGTGCACGGGGCTCTTAATTACTTGAACCCAACGCCGCTCAGTCGAATTGACAGGTTGGTGCGGCTCTTCCCTAATGATCGTCTCTCCTTTAAGAACAATATCATCATCACTCTCGTAGCGAGCACTCAGGTCTGGAGGGAACAAATCTCGATCTGTCTTCCCAACTACCTGAGAGAGAGAGAGGCCGATAGATTTCAGGAAATGCTCATTTGCGTATACAAACACTTTGTCTCTGTCTTTGCGGTATATATTTAAAGGAATAAGTGATAGAATCTCTCGAAGAAGCTGTTCGTGCGCTCGCTGGAGTGCCACAAAAACTTCTGTGCTTCTTCTCAAATCCCAAAACGCGATCTCGACCCCCGTTATGTTTGCCTCGTTGTCGCGAACAGCCCGCTTATGAACGTGAACAAGCTTGAGATCCTGGCACGAATGCCCGGCTTCATTCTTAACGTCGTCGAGGCTGAGCCCATGAATTTCAACGACATCAAGCGGCTCGCCAGTTTCCAGAACTAACTGATCGTCCGATCGGTACTTCCTGGCAACAGTATCTTCATAGAGATCAAAATCGCTGAGTCTCGCACCATCGCGAATTTCGCCAAGCCTTGGTGTGTCGTGGAGATGTCGATCATTGACATAAACAAACCTCAAGTCCCTATTTTTTCTGGCAATGCTTACCGGCAATTCAGCTTTTGCAGACGGAACAAGAGATTCGTCGGAAAGTGCTTTAACAATCAACTGATCAATCCGTTGATCCCGAGCAATTAGAGAGATCACTGGATCTTTATCAACCTTGTCAATCAGAGCGTCAGAGATTATCACAGGCAGAGTCCCGCCCCCTCCCAATCTTAGAGTCAAACTGGTAGCAACAATATCGAAATGCACTCGTTCAAGAGTTCCGTTCTCTACGGATTCGTGGAAACCAAGTAACTTGTCTACGTTTTCTTTCTCAACCGCTATGGAATACAGATTGCTTTCGTGCATTCTATTTCCTCCATTTTCAAAAAACTGCTGTAGAGCTGTGCTGGTTCTCAAAATAGTTCCTTCTGGGTTAACCTCAAGGTAGAGCACATCGCCACCCCCCAAGAGAAGGGACAGTCGCTCAGTCAATTGGTGCACCTGACCGTTCATTTCTACAGTGGTAGTGTTCATGCTATTCACTTAGGCCAGTTTGCGGAATGCACATATCTATCTCCTGTTTCCCGCGCCTCTTCGCATCTTCAATTGCATATCCATCGTATAAGTGCTTAAACATCCAATAGCAGTTGACCTGAAGTTTAAATGGATGATTCTCTGAATCAGTAACTATTCCACTTGAGCACGTTTTAACCACTTCCTTACTTTTGCCATCGCTAGAAGCCTGAGTAGAAAAGGTTTCGTTAACAAACTCAGTCGCTTCATTTTCGGTGAACGCCCCAAGCTGAATGCAAGTAAATGTATTTTGAAATGGAGAAAGAGGATATGTCTCGAATTCGCTATCCGGAACTTCCGTGGATTGCCGAGTAGCGCCATCAATGGTGCCGAGCGGATCGACACCTGCTGAGACGATTGAAAGTCCGTTCTGACTGCAGTGCCTTAAGTTTCCAAGGAACCTTTCCGAGAAACACGAGTTTACAAGGCTTCGAATTATGTCGTGTTCGTCAATACACAATAGCATCGGGATGCCGTTGTCTTCCATCCTAGACACACATTCCTTGAAAGCAGTTGAAGTTAGGCCGTCATCGCTAGACCCATCAAAACTGTTTTCCCCCAGCCACTGTTCAGCGATTCGCCTTAGAAAGCCCTTTTCACTTTGGACAGAGCAATCCTGCATATCGACAAACGCAACCCTGGAGTTACGATAGTTTACCCAAACAAACTGGGCAAAATGGATCAAGAGTGACGACTTCCCTATTCGGCGCGGCCCAAAGATTTGGACGTTTCCGTGGCCTGCATGTGAGAATTGTTCATCTAGGTGGTCAAGCTCTCCATCACGGAAGAAGAACCAATTGGGATCCTTGATCGCTTTCCTCCAGAGGAAAGGATTATTAAATTTGCGCGGCCGTCGTGGTTTCCTGCGTGAGCTTGTTTCCCTGCCGAATAGATACGATGGGCGGACGCGAGGCCGAGGCGGAAGGTGGTTCGGCCTCGGACTGGAGAAGTCTTTCTCGCCCAGTAAATCATCCTGGGATACGCCGATTACTTCTGCAATTTTTGAATGCCGCTTCTTCATGACTTTCCGGTTGCCACTCAGAATCTCTGAAATCGTTGCGGGAGAAACCCCAAGGCGTCGCGACAACTCAGCTTGTTTCATTCCAGTAGATTCCATGAAGTCTCGAAGTCTTTGTTTAATCGCGCTATTGTCTTCCATGGCTACAAGTTCAAATAAGATTAATTTCAGTAACATTTCGGTCGACCACGACTCGGCGAACTTCGCGTTTGGTTTCGGCGTCTCGGAGAATCCACAGATCGCCAATCCAATCAGGTTTCAACGGGACAATCTCTGTTTGCGGACTTGTAACAATTATATCTCCAGTTCGAGTGTTAAGGAGCCGCAACTGAGGGCCGGGCAAGTCATTGCACGAAACAACCAGACGAGAGGAGGCAGAACGTCTCCGGGAAGAAAAAACACGCCAACCCAGGGAGAAAACAGCAACAGCAAAGGAAGCGGCGGCCAAAAAAAACGGAATATCCATGATAAAAAACAGCGGTTGTATGCTTTTTAAGGATCTAAAAACGGGATGTCAACGCTATTTACAAAATTCTTACTATCAAAAAACAGAATTCTGTGTTTCGTTTTTTGTATTCTTCTTATTGTGCTTCGTAATTTTGCGTTCTGTTTTGGCTCCCTTTTTCTCCATTTTGACCAAGCAGTCTAGCTGGAGCTGTGTTCTGTTTCTCTGTTTAGATCCCAGCATCACCCGACTCCGAGTCGCCAATTCCCTGCGTTCGATCATACTATCTCGGGCTCAGACCAGACCTCATCGTCGATGCCTAAACGAGGAAATTTCTCTTCGTCAAACCAAACACTAAAACGCTTTGTCACCCTACGCCGAGGCTTCGGGTAATGTACCCAGCTCGTGGCAATGTACCGTCAATGCATCCTTCGAAGTCTTGCACGTAGAACGGACCAAAGAGTCAGAACCAATTCCGGATTCGTCACTTTCTCTCAACTTGGGTCATGATAGCGACCAACTCTGCCATGGGAGCGGAAGCCAATCACGAGGCTTGCCAAGAAGCTGTCCATATGAGGCAAGTGCGATCCAGCAGTCCGCCATTCGAATACACCAGCACGCCCGATTTGCCAATTATTTGCCAAACTCCCTGCATTTAGGTGCATCTACTTGCATTTCCTCCGATTTTGGAAATGTCATTAGATGCTGATAGAGAACGATAAATGCAGGGAGATGCAAATAGATGCACGCCGCAGAGTGGTTCAACTCCCGCCGCCTCCACCAGACACACTTCACCACTACGAAATACGTATTCCGCACTGGTAATAAACGGAACAATCTGAAAAAACTTTCAGTTGTCGAGAATCATTCACCGAAACTTTACCTTGAAAGTGCATCGAAACAGATGCTTCAGGGCGTCGCCTTCGAACTGAACGCGGCTCATCCAGAAACGAGAATTTCGTGCCCACTATTCTCAGGAAACATCAGATTTCCACTAACTAAAGTCCAAGCTATCCTTTTCCCTTTTTAACTCCCGGTCACTCGGAATCAGCTCCATTGCCTTGAACAACTCACCCTTCGATGTAAGCCGGTAAAACTCCTTCACGTAAGGATAATCGTAGCATTCCAATTTTAGATCGTCATCGTCGAGCAAGGCTCCGATGTCTGTTGTTATATCCAACCCGTATCGATCAGATTCAAACTGCGTAGCAAACTTGGAAACATGGCCGTAATCGGAATCCTTCAGTATCTCGCACAGATCCTGCCACTCATCTGTCGAAGTTCTTAGTCCCCGAATAATACATCTTATCGCGCTCGATTCGAAGTCAGACACATACACATCATTCTTGATGTGTCGAAGCAGTTCGACACTTTTTACGAACCGCCATTCTTTCTCGTATGACCAACAACAATCCTTCACAAACATGTAATGAAGTGGATCTTTCATATTACCCGGAAATCGCAATCGATCAGCACGATACTCGATCGCTCCAAAATCACATATCTTTCCATTAGACTGGCGGTTACAAGGATACCTCAAGAACTCGTCATGAATTCTGATTCCAATGACAACGCCACGATGTTCGCTAGCATAGTGGGACCACTGCAAGGGGATATCAGGCTCGGCACTGAGACAGAGAACGCCAACTCCCTCAGCGCCATGAATTAGCGATTTTGCAAAGCCAAGAGAAAAATCCCTAAGGTCTTTCATTACTGCTTTTCGTTCCTCGACAGAACTTGGCATCTTCTCAATTCCCTTATGTTGTAAGTAATTCGACTTGATAATATCCATATCGAGTATTGGACAAAACTCGAATGGGTCATTGAAGTACTTTGGCTGAGTGAAACGGATAGTTCTGTCCTCCAAAACTTGAAGCGCTCTCTCGATGCTTAGATACTTAAACAAGGTCCGTGGACAATTTTTTTCATCGCAATCAAATTCTACCAACGTTTTTGTACTGTTGCTTTTGTCGCTCATAATTCACTTCCCGTGGGACCCAAAAAGTCGAATCCCCCGAATCTCACGTAGCTTTCCGGTATGAGTATTTCACCAATCCTCCGAGCCGAATTCGACATTCGATATCTCCTTCCAGCATCGGCTGATCAAAGCCTGGCTTGGTATTGAGAGAACTATACAGGTTGACCAGTAGCACCACCAGTGCCAAGAAGTCTGAGATGGAGCAGGTTCCAGAGAGAACTTCACGAGCCAACCATTAGCAATCGGATTGCCAAACAGTTCGGATGGAGCAGCGATCGGCTTCTCGATTACAAACCCCCTACATCTGCCAACTGCGCCTTCCCGAACTCCTGAATTCCGATCCGATGTTTTCGAGTCAGGACTGGCTAGTTGCAAATGTCTAAACGAGGAAAGATTTCTACCTCAAACTGAACATTCAAACACCTTGCCCACCTCGTGGCGATGTCCCCGACAACCAGAGAATCAGAAACCATTCCGGATTCGTCACTCTCTCTCAACTTGGGTAATGAATGCGACCGACACTGCAATGTGAATGGGAGCCAATCACGACACATTCAATCGGGCAATTTAAATGGGGCGAGGGCGATCCAACAGCCGGTCAGTCGAATACCTGTGAGGGTTCGATTTGCCAATTATTTACCAAACTCCCTGCATTTAGCTGCATCTATCTGCATTTCCCCCGATTTTGGAAATGTCATTAGATGCTGATAGAGAACGATAAATACAAGGAGATGCAAATAGATGCACGGCACAGTGTGGTTCAACTCCCGCCGCCTTCACCATTCACTCCTCCAACAAGATATACGTCTGCCGCTGGGAAGATAACCGAAACAATTTGAAAAAGTTTCTGGTTCCGGAAACTCGTTCGCTGAGAACTTACCACGAAGTCCTTAGTGCGAAGACTTCAACGCATTCTTGTCGAAAGCTAATCGGTCCACCGAGCCAAGTGAGCCCCGCGTCCATTCTATCAGGACACATCAGTTTACCGACAAATAAACAAAGAGCCTTAAAGGGTTCTCTTCTGCTAATCTGGAGGATCCCTAAGACCTTTCGGGCCCTGTTTCGTGTGGGTGGTAAAGATGTGAAACATAAGACAACCTTGCTCTCATCTCTTTCAGAATCTCATCATAGGTTGCAAGCTTTATATCACTGTCGAAATTAGCCTTAAGCCACCGCCATTGCCGGATTGGAATATCGGGGCAGCGCCCCACAATCAAATGTAGGCTCGGCTCGAAGTATTCAATACCGTTCCTCTTAAGCGCATCCTTAACACTCTGCTGTCGAAGTAAGTCACGGTAATTCTTAACTTGTTGCAATGAGGCATTGATCTCAGCCGCTAACGCAGGCACATCCCTGTATGTCTTTGTTAGTTTTGTCAGTTTCTTCAACTCAAAGAGTTCCCAATCTTGTTCAACACAATTGCGAAGAAAAATGTCAAGTTTCCGCTCTTTATTCTCAATATCCAACTCGGATGCACGTAGCCATACTTGCGTCTCAATACGATCATACTTATAACCAAAAACATCTCGATAGTTACAGGCTAAGAATTTCTCTAGTTCCACCTCGGAAGGGTTCTGATTGAGCAATCTCTCGAATTCTCGAAGGACACTCTCAGCATCCTGAAGATTGGTTGCGACCACAGGTGCACAGGGATTCTTGGAGCCTCCAATCGTGCCAGATGAAAGGTACCTCTCATTTAATATACGGCGAACTGATGTCTTCCCGGGATCAAGTGTAATAGCAACCTCTCCCTTGTAACGGCTGAAAAAAGTATTAAACGCCTCGACGGCGTTCCCAGGGGACTGCTCAATGAAAGAATCAATGCACCCAATCAAGGCCTGAGCAGGATATTTCCGTGACTCGTAGAAGTCTTCCAACTCGGGAAGAACAGCAGTTTCATAGATTTCACGGGGCAGACCGCTGGAATTCGAAACAATAGCCAGGCTGTCAGCCATGTACTCGCCCATAGCAATCCAATCCCACTCATCCCTTCGTGCTTTGGATCGTTTGATGTAGCGATCAATTTTGCTTTTCAAACATGGGTCCACAATCGATTTACCAGCATTTGAGTGGACCAGATCGAGCGGAAGAGGATGCATAATAAATCCAGCATGGTGGAAGAAGTTAAATTGGTCCCCCGTCTTCTGCTCAATTGCCGGTCCTCCGATCTCGTTAGAGATGTCGCAGGCGACCATAGTACGACCGTCATCCGCAGGTTCTTCAGCATGTAACTGAAAAAGCTCGTAACAATACTCCCCGAATGAGATCCAATTAAGGGATTCCAGAAGATGACGTAAAATGCCGAGATCCAAGGTTCTGAGTTTAGTTCATGTGGCCGACCTAGCTCAACCGCTTGCTCTTCTTTTAAGCTCACGCAACTAAGAATTGACTATTCGTATCAAGGCCGGCTTGCTGCTGATGCACAAGAATTGAATACGCACGACGCAATTCAGAGTGAACTCTACACGCCAACCAAATGCACCGCCAGTGCCATTTTCTGAGATGAAGCAAGTATCAGCTCCCCGGTTGCCAATCCTCATGATCTGACAACTTCAACTATCAACCTCCTTCGTGCTGTTCCCAACAACCAAACTCACCGCTCTGGGGCTTCACCCCCGTAATTCCCCACTCTAAGCGCGCTAAGTCTCCGTCATTTATCCCGTTCCTGAAGTCGACCCAGGCGAACCCCTTTAGAAAAAGTGGCAGCCTTGGCACAGCTGTCGCTCCGGGCAATAGAACCGGTATCACCCTGAGCTTCCTAGTAAGAAACTCGTGCAGAACGCCCCTTATCTCTTGATCTTGCCATGGCCCCACGCCAGTCGGCCCCACCAAGACAACCGCGACGTTACAAGCTTCCACCGCTGCCTCCAGAGACTCCTGCACCGACTCTCCGGGAATCATGAGAACAATACAGGCCAACCATTAGCACCACCAGTGCCAGAAAGTTTGGGATGGAGCAGGTGCCAGCTTCTCGATTGCGAACCCTCTTGATCTGACAACTTCGGCTGCCAATCTCCCGGTTAAAGATCAAGTCGCTCCGAGCCCAGGCAGCCTCATTGGGGATCCTCTCGCGAGGAAAATACTCTCTACTCTCACTCAACATTCAAACGCCTTGCCCACCTCGTGGCGATGTCCCCGTCAACCAGAGAATCAGAATCCATTTCGGATTCGTCACCTTCTCTCAACTTGGGTAATGAATGCGACCGACACTGCAATGAGACCGGAAGCCAATCACGAGGCTCTCGAAGAAGCAATTCCAATGAGTAAAGGGCGATCCAGCGCCCCGCCAGTCGAATGCCTCAGCATGCTCGATTTGCCAATTATTTGCCAAACTCCCTGCATTTAGATGCATCTATCTGCATTGCCTCCGATTTTAAAAATGTCATTAGATGCTGATAGAGAACGATAAATGCAGGCAGATGCAAATAGATGCACGGCGCAGTGTCATTCAACTCCCGCCGCCTCCACCAATCACACTCCTCCATTACGACATACGACACTCGCAAGCCGGTTAAACGGAACAATCTGGAAAAAGTTCTCTTTCGAGTTACTGGGGCGGCAGACTCGCGTTTCACATTCGCCTGAGACTCGATGTTCAGCAAGCCTCCTTTTACAGAGCCTCCTCATAGTTGTCAGAATCACGCGTCTACTATTTTCAGGAAACATCAAACGAAGGTGTAGCTGTCGAAGCGTCCCATAGAGAAGGGCGACACTCCGTCAGATTCCAGGGGCCTGACCAAAAAGCTTGTGTCGGTATTCAATCGGAGCTTTGTCATGCTGACGCATTGCCTGCATTAAGAGCCACCACTCGAGACTGTCTCATTCTTCGGTAGACAATTTGGCAAACATTCTAACCGATCTCAAGGGTTTCAGATAGTCGTTCAAGGATTTCTTCCTGTTCTATCTCATCCATTTTGAGCAATGGTGTTTTCGGATCGTTGATGGCTTTGAAGCACGACAGACGTTTGTCGCGCAAGAATCCACATGGTTTCAAAATCAAAGGAATTATGCGGACTCCTTCTTTTTCAGCGGCTGACAGAAGGGATGGAAGTTCATGGTTTACAACATAGTCAGATGCAAGAAAATCCGCACTGATGAGTAGGACCGCTGCTTTGGCTCTTCTCAACCCATCCTGTACTTTGTCTTCCCATTTTTCCCCCGGTCTAATCTGCCTGTCTGACCATAGATGAATAAATCGTTTCGATTCCAATGGGCGAAGATGTACCAGCAAGCGAGTCAATGATGCTGAGTCGGCATGACAGTAGCTAATAAAGATTTGGGTGCGTTCAGGATTTGCCTCATTCACTCCCTGCAAGTCAGCTACCCGATCAACTCCTAAGGCCTCAACTATCGAGTCCGCAAGACGTGGCGTTAGTCCATCAAGGATTTCAGGCTCGTATACGATGAGCTGACTTCCAAGTAGAGCAGCAGGGATCTCTTGCGGTGTGGAAGACAATAAGACAATGGGTTTCTTTTGTGACTCCGAAAATCCAACTTCCCAGAGCACATTTGGATTGTTCTCCGAAATGTCCGCCACAATTGCATCGCTTCGCTGAATTCTCTCTTTTATTGTCTCAAAAACTGCCGGATGGCCACCGCACTTCAAGTTCCTTCCCCTACCACATTGAATTTTTAGACCAGTCAAAACTGATGCCCTCAGGCAGGCTTGCTCAACGGCCGGAAATACGCGGTCGAAATCTGATCGAAAAGGCATCAATACGAATACTGCTTTTTGCTTAGAAGCCATAGCTGTCAAATGATCCAGAGTGTGTCCAACTCATTAATCTTCAAACTTCAGAACTTCCACAATCTCTTGTCGAGCGGGGATTCAGCAGACCGACCATAGTACCGCTAACAACAGGAGGTTTGGCAACAAATCAGGTGTTCGCGTCCGCTGTTCTATACCGACACTATTGACTGACCATCTTGACTGCCAATATGCTGGTTTCTGATCAAAACTTCCAGAGTCCAGGCAACCAAATTAAGCATCTTCCCGCGAGGAAAAACTCGGCACTGTTTCTCAAATTCTACGTTCAAACACCATTCCCACCTCATGGCACTTAATTCACTGATCAATAGTCTTTGGAGACAGACTACCCCGCTAATATTTACTTTGAGGTTTCGCTAGCACGCCGGAGCGCATGTGCCACCGGACCTGAGAATCAAATGCCATTCCGGATTCGTCACTTTCTCTCAACTTGGGTAACGAATGCGACCGACACTGCAATGTGATCGGAAGCCAATCACGAGGCTCTCGAAGAAGCAATTCCAATGAGGCGAGTGCGATCCAGCAGCACGCCAGTCGAATGCCTGTAAGCGCTCGATTTGCCAATTATTTGCCAAACTCCCTGCATTTTGCTGCATCTATTTGCATTTCCTCCGATTTCGGAAATGTCATTAGATGCTGATAGAGAACGATAAGTGCAGGGAGATGCAAATAGATGCACGGCGCCGTGTGGTTCAACTCCCGCCGCCTCAACCATCCACCCCTCCACTACGATATGCGTCTCTCGCAAGAGACATAAACGGAACAATTCGAAAAACTTTCTGTTCTGAGAATCGTTCACCGAAACTTCACCCAAGAGCCTTCAAAACAACCACTTTGAACAACAACCGGCTCGCTCAAGTATGAGAATCCGCGGTCCGCTAGAGCGGAGGGATGAAAAAGCCGAGAGTGTCGGCCCGGAAACGGGAGTGTTTGTTGGAAGAGTTTGAACGGATACAAACAAGGTCCGCTTTGGTCGGTGAATGACAGCACTGGATGTGGGAGGCCAGTGTTTTGGAACATACAGTAGATAAGGACAACGGATCGTCATAGAGCCGGGCCGAGTCTAAGAAGCTTGATTCGGGGTTCAATCGCTGGTTCACCACTCTGGCACATTGCCTGCGTTGGTTGCCACTAACATTCAATTCCGAATGGCTTTTTGGCCCCACCCCTACAGCCTTTTACACGGTCTTTTCTATAGTAACCGATCCGATGGCTGCCTCCGTCGGTGTAAGGTAACGAAGTGCTCCTCCACTATAATACAACTCGATTCGTCGGACTACTTCGTCGGTAGTAATCATGTCCATACAGCGAGCCAGGTTTCCAACAGGTTGTCGACACAAGTTTTCTGAAGCATCTTTTCTATCGCCGTCACCCAGTGGGCGGACTCGATCCTTCCAGCACCCTGATTCGATAGCGCATTCTAGGCTCCCGACAGTGTGAATAAACTCATGGTCTGAATACGCTTCCCAATGTGCAGGTTCACGTGCGCCTGCCACGACGACACACGGTCGAAAAAGTCGGGTTTCGTGCTTGAGCGGGACTGCTGCTGTTAGGTGCATCAGGGCTGTTGCCCCGCACAGCGATCCTTCCGCATGATAGATCAATCGGATTAACTGGCGAAGAGTTGTTTGACCTCGAAGATCAACGGTCCCATGAAGTTTGGGATGGTCACGCCCCTTTGCACCAACCTGAACAAACAGGATCTTGCCACGAAAATGTTCAACGACCTCCTGAAACTTGGCGTTACCCCAAAGCTTTGTTGTTATGTCATCGTTACCACCGACTTCAACAATCCAGAACGGAATGTCGCATTGCGTAAGCTCGTAAAGTTGAGTATACCAAGACTTCTCTTCCTGAGAGAGGTGGATAGATCCAGAATACTTCGTTGGCCGGATTTCTATACCTAGTCGTCGATTTAATTCTTGGATGAACCCATAAATGCAATGATAGGGAGTCGAGGATTCCCTATTAATTCGGGGGTAGTGACACTCAATTGACTCTGCAGATTCGGTGTCAGCATCGAGGGGTGATAAGTATGGATTATTTTCCCACAGTTCTGGAGAGAGCGTTCGAACATGTGTATAAAACCTATTTGGATAGGTCTTGTGAAGGTCCCTGAGCGCTGCTGTCAACATAATCTCGTCACCCAGGGACAATTTACTCGTGAGGATTAACTTTCTCGGGGTACGGAGTTTCTCCGATCCAATCTTAGTGGGCTGTTGTCCTTCCGTTCGTCGTGAAGCTGCTTTGGGTGCAGTGATTGTTCCTTGTTCCAACTTCGATTGCTGTGAGGTTCCTTTGGGCTCTATCAGATTGATTGAGCTTGCGGTTGTTGTGGCCATGATAGTCTTGCTGGCGATTGGAATTGCAGTGTGCGGGACTGTTGGGGTGCGTTGAGCCGCTGTATATGAATCAACCACGCTCTGGTCTACGAAGTTGAGCCAACCCGCCCATTCAGCAAATCTTACTGCTACAGATATGAGTTGCTTACTCACGATTCCTCGTTTTTGTTGTTCTCTGCTTGAACCATCTGGAACTCTTTGAGTGTGTTGAGTGCGATTCGGGTAACTACTTTTCTGAGCAATGCAAATGGGAACCCGTAGCTGGCAATCCCCATTATCGCATAGGTACTAATCTGTGTCTCACTTGGGGCTAGGAGATTTGGACGAAGAATGCTCGGGGCAATCAGGAGAACCAGACTTGCACTGGAAGGAACGAACAAAAAGACTTCAAGTAGAATTGATCTTAATAGCCCACGTTCTACTCGCAATTGTTCTCTTTTGTTTCTTTGTGATTTTTTTTTTGCGAGTATTTGTATGTCAGACGCATTAACAATTAGCAACAGCAACTCTGCGGCGACAAATGTAGATATTACCGGTGGAAAGTCGTTCATCTATGTGCCCGAGACGAGTCGTGGTTGGCTTGGTCGGAGAAGCCTGCTCAGATTGGATGGGAAGGTGTTCGATCTGAGCATACTAGCGTAACATTAAGTTTATTCTTGGACCAAGGCATAGAGGTTTTGCTGACTACGTCATTTGATCTGTTCTGTATTCAGTCACTTCTTGCCACCGGTTCGATGCCATTTAGTCTGCGCGTATAGCCCATGTTACTCTGACGTAACGCCTGAAAGGTTCAATTGATCGTAAAGCAACACTCGCTCAAGTATATGAGTTCTGGCTTCCGCGCGGTCAAGCGCATACTGTCTTGCACAAGTGGTGCTTCCGTCATCAAATGAAGGATCCATTACCCTAGGTCGTTGCTGTTGAGGGTTTTAAATTCGATCTCAAAGTTCTTCCACATTTTCAGGTGCGTCATGCCAAGCTTGACTTCTCTGTCAGAACTAAACAGGCCAACCGCTAACAGCAAATGAAGTCTACACGCCACCGTTGCACGACTAGTGCCAAGAGGTTTGGGATGGAGCATGTACCAGCTTCTCGATTAGGAACTCTCTACATCGGACAACTTGAACTGCCAACATCCTGGCTGGTAGTTTCCGTTTCGAGTCCAGACAGCATAACTGGCGATGCTTTTTGCGACGAAAGATCTCTACTCTGACCAAACATTCAAACTCCTTGCCCACCTCTTGGCGATGCCCCCGACAACCAAAGAATCAGAATCCAATCCGGATTCGTCACTATCTCTCAACTTGGGTAATGAATGCGACCAACACTGCAATGTAAGCTAAGCGGCAACAGACGCAATCTACCGGGTGATCGAAACGAACTATCCCTGGCCTGCCAATTCAATCAACGTCCATAGCTTGCTGTTCTTTCGATTTCCGTCCACTCCTAGATGAATACGCGCCGACGGAGTCATCCCAAAGTCACTGAGAATGCTCCTCAGACGTTTCGACCCATCGGAGGCTTGCCGCACCGCGGGATGGGTCGTCAGGTAAGATCGCCCGTTCTTGTCCACGGCGTTGCAGACACGCCCGTCCGTCTCGAATATTTCGAGGCACTCCCGCCACTCGTAATGTGTCCGGCAAAGCAGTTCGAGGGCAATTTGATCCGCCCGATCTAGAATGCCCAGCTTTGTGAAACAGTCGACGGCCTCTGCCCAGAGTTCGGACCTATTGGTATCAAGCCCCCCTGGCTTCCTCAAGATCCCGCCCGCTGATGGTTCGTATTTGTTTAGCTTTCGACGTCCAGGGTTTCCACTTCGGCGCTTCAATTCGGTCGGCTTCGGTTTCCTGCCTTTCATTAGGTATTCACAATATTCGTGATCCAGAAACTTTTCCGGAAAAATCCAACCTTACGATGCATCTTCAGTCGACAAGCGGAAACGAGAATCGATCGGTCTCACTATCTGGCGACGCGAAACTTGCCGTTCGATCTCTTGAACTGCTTGTTCGAATACAGGACTACGTTCAGCGATTTGATCGGATCAGATGACGAAAACCTGTAGCCGAGCTTTCCCACTGCCTTGAGAATCTCTTCCTTGGTGAGCGCCTTCTTGGCCGTAACCTTCCGCACCGCTTCCCGCAGTGACATATCGTTTCGTACTCGCCTTTGGGTTCTTCCATAATCCCTCCCAGCCTTCGTGGCGTTCAATTCGGCATCCCCTCCAAGAGCCTCGTTAATCAGTGCAAGCCGCTTCTCGACCTGCTCCTTTTCTCGGATGAGAGCTGCCCGGAGCCCTCTGTATTCCTTGAGTGAATCAGTTTTCATTCACCAAAAATCATAGAAACGCGGCAAACCCGTGTAAAGCATCTGGCAGGAGATCCCTGACCTGGCGCATCGTCCATTCTCGATGTCGAACGGTCCACACTCCTGGAGGAACGAAGCCGGAAGCCGCCACCAAAACCACCGTTTCAACAACCCCTATTTCGGACAAAAGAACGTCATTTTTCGTGCTTCTCGCGGTATGTGTTCACCAGAAAAACCCTCTCCCCTCTCAGTTCCCTGAAGCTAAAAAAGGCGGAAAAGCTTGAGAATATGCCATATTGCTTAATCGAGTTGTATTACTTCTTTTCCCACCATACTCGGCTACCCGGAAAAATTTAATTTCGCGATATTTTTTTCCTGACTAAGCGGGTCGGTCGGGAGCGCTGGTTCTGACGCTTTTCATGCCCCCACCCCTTTTTCTAACAAAGTGTATCGAGAAACAGCCCCACCGATCTTCGAACTATGCCACCAGCCACCTTATCGACATCACAAAAGAATGAAAAAAAGCCAATGCAGAAACCAATCACGAAAGAAACCCACGATGCCGCGCCCCAAAATCCACCTTCGTCACACCTCTTCATCCTCAAGCTTACCAAGAAACCGACCGCAAACACCATTCCTGCCAACCCATATCCCCATGCCTCACCTAGAAGGCGGCTGTCATCCGAAACGATACCAACTATTTCATAGAATCGATCAATTGCAACGCCGGCGAACGCTAGATTTAGCAACCGTGGACTCTTTAGCAGATTGTTTAACTCATCAGTAGTCATAAGAATTCTCAATCCAATTCAACATTTTGGTCACTTCCGAAGCTTCGGCTCCGGGGGTGTCGGCCTCGCATCCTTAGTTTTCAACGCCCTCACCACCCACTCGAACTGCTCCTCAAACTTTTCGTTGTCTTTCTCCCACCCCGTGGAGTCCGCAGCTAGGCGCTTCCTAAGCTGATGCCACAGCCCGCTTTGCCACTGGTCGCTCACAAAGTAGCCATCGAGATTCAGCGGTATTGAGGTGGACCCCATTGTTCGGCCACTCTCGCGGTAAGTTAAGCTATGGCGGCCCAGCTGCTTTTGGTTTCTAATTTATCACTTTTTGGTGGTCAAGAACGGGGCCACCTCAGAAGAGATGAGCTGCGCACACAGAACGCCAGTAACCAGAACACCCAACGTGCCCGCTTCTTCCCCCCGAATCACCGCTTGAAGTAGTTTAATCTGAACCCCATTCACCGACTCCACTCCAACCACCTTTGCCAGCCAGCCAGCCAAAGCGGCGGCGGCAACGAGACAGACTGCGGCAGGACACCTTTCGTTCTCGTCACTACAGGCCCGCTTTGGGTTAGCAATCACCCACCACATGGTGGGCAGAAAACTACTCGTCCAATCCACGAGTTCGTCCAACAGTTCTCGAAGGTTATTCACCTTTTCAACACTCCCTTCCTAGGGTCTGTTCGAAAAACGTAGATATGCAAGAATTAGGGCTTGTACAAATCCCGGCAACTTGTAAGATTTGAGCGATGAAGAAAATTCGGATTCACCAAGCTGATGCGCGAGTTATCGCTGGACTAAAAAAATTGGTCACGACTCATTCGGTACGGCCACAGCCGACTCAACTACTTTAAAGAAGAAAGGACGACCTCCTATCTCGCTGAACGTCCTCCTCCAAGCTTTATTGTTTCGTCTGCGTGAAGGGTGTTCCTGGCGAGCTCTAAGTATCTTTGCTCCGCACACAACCATCTACACTCGTTGGATACAATTGTGTGAACAAGGGATATGGGAGCGCATTCTCAACTTCTTGAGCTCGTCGGCCAAGGGACAGCTATGGAGTATCGATTCAACGAGTGCCAAAGTCCATAAGCATGCCCAAGGAAGCTCCGATTCCTCAGAAAATCAAGCGATTGGCAAAAGCCGAGGGGGAGCCAACACCAAAATTCATGCCTTGGTCGATAGCTACGGGCGGGCCGTACGCTTGATTCTCACAGCAGGCCATCGCCATGATATTGTTGCGGCTCCTGAACTGGTCTCTGATTGCACCGGCAAAACAATTCTAGCGGACAAGGCCTATGACTCAGATGAATTTCGAAGCTTACTGCAGGAGCAAGAACTTAAGGGCTGCATTCCACCAAAGGGAAACCGAACCGATCCAGCATCCTATCACAAGGGCCAGTATAGGCGCCGACATCAAGTTGAGAACTTCTTCCAGCGAATTAAAGAAAAGCGCGCCATCTCCACGAGATATGAGAAACTCGCCTCACGCTACTTGGACCTAGTCACCTTGGCTGCCATCTGTGATTGGCTTCGTTGAACCATTTTCGAACAGACCCTAGTTTTCATCATACCTGCACGCACATTCAACGATCCGTGCTACCATCTCATATTTCTCTGCAACCCGACGCGCCCGATGATAGTCGGAACGACCCTCAGACTTCGGAATTCCGAATCTGCGCTCATCTGCGAAATCTGCGCTTCAAAACCCTTTCCCTGAATCCCAGTAGGCCTTTCCAATGAGACTACAGTTCCTTGAGTCGGAAGTTCCGGTATTCGATTTTCTGCGGCGGGCCCGTGTGCACTTGAACCCCAATCAAGCCCTCCATCCGTCGTCGCTCCGGGTCGTTGTCGATCACCATGCTCATGACCCGGCCATTGACCTTGTGGATCAGGACGTTCCCGCGAATGATGATATGGTATTCATTCCAATCGTCATCTTTAACTAAGGCCTCTAAGTCGTCGATATCGCCCAGCGTCCCAATGACAACCGACTGCCCGGTAGCATCCATCTCAACGATCTCGCCTCGCTTCGCCAAGAATCGCCGCCCCCGCTCTTCCCACGCCTGCCCGACATATCGTCGACGCGGGATTCTCGGGTCGTGGTCTCTCCCATCAATATCCGCTTGATAGCCCGCCAACGAGTACGGTGCATCCGTCAGTTGCACGTTACGGTAGCTCAACCCGCTGTTCCCCTGTCGGGACACGCGATATTCCACCTTTAGCTCGAAATCCGCCGGAGCCCCACCACGCCAAATCATGAAACTGTTCCGTTTCAGGATCCGATCCGGTGTGACTTCTCCGACCATCACGCCATCCTCCACCCGCCAATAACGCGGATCATAATCCCAACCGTCAAAGTTCTCCCCGTTAAAAATGGCGACAAACCCTTCATCCGCAACCCGTGTCGCCACCGCCTTGTGAGCCGCATGGCGGAGATCTTCGGCCACTCGGTCTCGCATGCCTGTTGGCGCCCAGCTGAGCTCACGTGGGTTCTGCCCGGTTATGCGCTCGTAAAGAACACAGCCGCCAAGGTAACAGCCTAGATCGTTCGCGTGCTTGGCGTCTAAGCGGAACTCAGGTCCACGGTCTCCAGAACGCTCGCGCCAATGCCAACCCACGACAAGGCTCCCCTCTTGACGCGGCAAGCTCCCTACCGGCGGATTCTCGAAGTCAAACCTGGGATCCGGAATCACTTGGTGGAATCGCGGCATAGCCCTCGCAGTGTGAAAGGCATCCCCAATGGGAACCACCTTCAGTCCATACCGTTTCGCCAAAGTGTCGTATGCCGCGGTGAGTTTATCATACATGACGTTCTGACTGAAATCGCCCGGTTCAAAGAAAGGGTGGTCCGTCCGGTAAGCCCACGTTTGGAGCACTAGGATCTCGGCGTGCGGTGCATAGCTTCGGATCGCCTCGATCAGTTGGCCCGCATACGGTTCTAACGTCTCGGGTCGATAGCTGTGCGCACTGAACTGTTGAATCGTGACAAAGTCCCACGGCTCAGACTGTAGCAAGGTCACTAAACTTTGCTTCTCACCCTGGGGATCGCTCGCGTCGCGGTACGGGCGACCATCGAGGCTCTGGGCATCCTCACTAAAGGACGCGAGATGTCCGGCGTGTCGCTTGAGCGAGGCCCCACCCAAGTTGGCTTTCCCCAGAACGAGATCGACTCCCCGCGACTCACAGATCTGCGCGAGATAACGGGTCGCGTTATTGGCGAAACTATTGCCGATCGTGAGCAGTCGAACTTTCTTCGGGCTGGTTTCCTGCGCCAGACTGTCGGGGAATCCGTTCACCAATAGCGCTACGAACAGGAAACAACCCTTCAGCGCGTACCGACTGCGAATAAAATCTGAGAAAGGGAACACATCGGGGACCATCTCTGGATCCCACGGGAAAATAAAGGCTCATTTTTTGGAGGCTGCCAACAGACCCTGTGATCACAAGCGCGCCTCCGAAACAGGAAATCCGTCCTAGATTCGGTTCAGGAAGCTGCCCCAAAAAAACAATAGCGCCCTAGTACGGCAATTCGCGGATGTAGATGTTTTTGAAGAACAACTCACTCCCGTGGTGCTGGAGCTCGATCTGATCCGCACGAGCCAAGGGTTGCTTCCGCGAGCGATCCCAATAGTTCTCCAACTCCGTTCGATCCACGATGTGTTTGCCGTTCAACCAAATCGACACCTTGTTTCCGATCATCCGAATCAGAAAGGTGTTCCACTCACCGGGTGGATTATCAGCAACCGCCAACGGCGTATTCTTCGCCCGCCGATTGTTCCAGAGTCCGCCGGAACCCAGGTTGTGGCCGAGACGATAGGACTTCACCCATTCGTCAGCATTACTTGGCGTCCGTCCACTCCGATCCGATTGGGGTTTCCACGGATCCCAGATCTGAATCTGCGGGGTGCCACGCAGGTAGATTCCGCTATCCGCACCAGCCGGAATCTTCCAATCGACGTACAATTCAAAATCACCAAAATCCTTCGCCGAACAAAGACTCTGTCCCTTCCCGTCATAAGTCAAAACGCCTTCGACGACAGACCAATGGTCACGCATCACCGCATCAGCCTTGCTTTGAGCCGCCTCCAACGCGTTCCCTTTCAAGGCACGCCGTTTGGGCGCGTTCCCATGGGCCAGCCCCTTCCAACCGTTCAGATTCTTTCCGTTGAAAAGCGCATGAAAACCCATCGGTGGAACATTGTCAGACTTCGTCACGGGTGCGGCTGGACTAACCGAAAAGTCAGCCACTTTGATATTCCGAAACTCTACGTAGTCACTGTGCCCGGAAAACTGGATCCGCCCGGTTCGGTTCCGCATGCCGAGATGAGGAGAACCATCGACCGGCGTCACCTCATCTAGAAAGACATCCACGATGACGGCACCGTTGAGAATCACCATGACATGATCCTCGATCACCACAATGGTCTCTGAGTTCCATTCACCAGCCGGTTTAAGATAACCCGTTTTGGCGGGATAGATCCCGTACAGCGAGCCGTGGTATTGGTAAGGTTTCAACCAACTGACCCGGTGCTCTTTTCCCGCGATTTCAGCAACCCCTTGATACTTTTTACCGTTGTGATCGAGAATCTGAACCTCAATGCCGTCGCTGGATGCATGCCCATTTTCCGGCACGCGGATCCCGATACCATTGTTCCCGCTCTCCTCCAGCTTGAATTCAAAGGTGAAGGCATAATCACTGTAATCTTTCACCGTCTGGAGCACGGTGGCGCCCCTCTGACAGACCAGCACACCGTCCCTAGCGACGTAGCCTTGGGTATCCCCACTCCATCCCGAGAGATCCCGACCATTGAACAGGTCCGTCCAAGCTGCGGATTCAAGTATCCCCAACGCACGAGCACCCGCTTCTCGGTTGGCATCCTGCGCGCAAGCCAACCACGATACCAAAGCCAAACAAACCGCAAGTTTTCTCATGAACCGATTCCACCAGAATCGCTCAACGCTGAAAAGCCTTGTTTCCTGCCACTAGCGGACCAGGGTGTGACTAAAAGTGCGGGGCATCGGATCGAAGCGGCAGGCTTACCTTTGAAGAAGCTGGTAGAACAGGTCGCTGGCAAGGAAAGCGGCAGCTCTGCTCCCGCACTCCATATGAGAGAGCTGAATTCGACATATTGCAGTTTTCATTTTAACTTTTTCATACTTCCCGCAATAGACCGCCTCCTTATGCGTGATTACCCTCTGTTTCTACAACCGATCTCCCCGCATTTTCAATTACACCCGACGGAACTGGTCACGAGGCCATCGGAATTAGCCGCCTATTCATATTTCACCGCCGCCATGGGTTTCACTCGCATGGCGCGAACGGCCGGTATGATGCAGGCCGCCAGAGCCACCAACGAGAGTAGCAGCGGAACACTCAAAAATGTCATGGGATCCGTGGTGGTCACACCAAAAAGCTGACTCTCCAAGACGCGAGTCAGACCTAGGCTGGCCAGAATCCCGATCCCCACTCCAGCAAGCGCGAGTCGCATGCCCTGCCGTAGGACCAACTTCACGACATCACTCCGCTGAGCGCCGAGTGCCATGCGAATTCCAATCTCGTTTGTCCGCTGCGCCACCGAATAGGCCATCACACCGTAGATCCCCACACTGGCTAGCAGTAGCGCGACCAACGCGAACAATCCCAGCAGCATCGATCGAAAGCGAGGCCGGGCCTTGCTGCCATCCAAGAATTCTTCAATCGTTCGAAAATAAACCAGGGGTTGCACCGGGTTCAGCGCCCGAACTTGCTCGCTAATCACCGGGACCAATCCCATTGGATTGGAAGAAGTTCGAACCGTGAGAAAGGTCGACTGAAACTCCCATTGGAGGTAGCAACCGAAGACTTCCGGCCGTGTCTCCCCCGTTAAGCCCGTGTTCTTAACATTGGCAATCACGCCCACAATTTCACTCACGCCACCACACTCAATCTGCTGTCCCACCGGATCCTCACCCGGGAAAACCTGATCGGCAAAGGCTTGATTAATCAAGAGCACGCGTGGCGCTTCGGCAGCGTCCGACTCATTGAAATCGCGTCCCCGCAAGAGTTGAATGCCATAGGTTCCCAGAAAGCCCGGCGTCAAAACCCGGACACCCACTAAGGGGCGCTGTCCGGCCGGTGCCGAAGGCTGGTCGAGACGCGCATACTCCGTGGGCCAACCCCCACCTCGATCCGGAATCATGGTTACGGCACAAGCCGCCTCCACGCCCGGTGTATTACGTAACCGTTCGATCAACCCTTGGAGGAAGATCCGCCGCTGGGAATGCTTTTCGTAGGCGGCCCCCGTCATGGTCAAATCCACGGCCAACAACTCCTCGGTATCAAACCCGGGCTCAACGCCCTCCAGCCGGTCGAAGCTACGAAGCAACAACCCTGCGCCCACCAACAGAACCAGCGCCAAGGCGACCTGAGCAACCGTGAACGCCCCGCGCATCCGATGATGCGCCACGCCTCCGGCGACCCGCGCCATGCCATCTTTGAGAGCGGAGTTCAGATTGGCTTTCGACGACTGCCAGGCTGGCGCTAAACCGAAGATAAGTCCGGCCAACAGGGAGGCACATACGGTAAAGAGTAGGGCCTGCCCATCGACCGCCACCTGCTCCATGCGCGGGATGCTCCCGGCACTGAACTGAACCACCAACTTCGTTCCCCAAAAAGCCAACAACACCCCGACGAGTCCGCCACTCAAAGACAACACCACACTCTCACATAACAACTGACGGATGATACGCCACCGCCCCGCGCCCAACGCCGCCCGAACGGAAATCTCGCGGCGGCGCGACACCGCGCGAGAGAGCAACAGATTGGCCACATTCGCACAAGCGATCAGCAACACCAGTACGACGGCACCAGAAAAGATCATGAGCGACAACCTCACGTTGCCGACAGTGGACTCAAGCAAGGGCTGCAACCGAACGCCGGATCCCATCACAAAGGCACTGCTGCGCTGTTCCAAATGCCCGTGGTCTCGGTGAATGCGGGCCTGAATGGCGTTCAATTCCGCTCCGGCTTGAGCCAAAGATACGCCGGGCTTCAGTCGCCCGACAACGGACAGCATGGCCCCGCCCCTTCGGGTCATCGGTCGGGGCATATGAGCACAGGATACCCACACCTGAGTTCGGCGCGGGTTAAAGCCCGGTGGCATGACCCCGATAATCTCATACGAATGCCGCCCCGCATTCTCCAAGTTAATCGAGCGTCCCAACACATTCGGATCCGAGTCATAAATTCGCGACCACACGGAATGACTGATGACCACCAATCGCTTCGCGCCGCTCAACTCCTCCTCCGGCGTAAAGCCTCGCCCCAGCATAGGGTTCACTCCAAACACCTTAAAGTAATTGGTGGTGACGAATCGTCCAATCAAGCGCTCCGCCAAACCGTCCCCCGTGTAGATGAAACTCCGAGTCGTCATGCCACTATGCTCGGCGGTGAACGCCAGGGCTTCAAACGCTTGGCTTTCGCGGCGCCAATCGACGAAGTTTGCCGGAGAGGTATGCCGCTGTTGAAAGCCCTTCTCCGCATCGGATTCGTAGACATAAGCAATGCGTTCGAACCCAGGATATTCCAGCGGCGTCAACAAGACTCCATTGACGATACTGAAAACGGTCGTCGTAGCTCCGATCCCCAACGCAAGAGTTAGGACAGCCACTGCGGTAAAGCCGGGATTCTTGCGCAACATTCGGAGCGCGTATCGCAAATCATTCATTTGAACTCACCTTTAGCCCACCTTATGACAAGAATTGAGCCGGAGGTAAACTCGAAAGACGAATGGAATAGAATTCGCGCCAAGCCGCAAGGCTGCCAAACTTAGCTCCAAGCCTGCAGTTGTCGCTCGAATGTGGGGAAGATGGAATTCACACTCAATCCGTATGCCTCGCGGATGGGGCGACCGCTCGAATTCGGGATCCACATCTTGTCGTCGCTCAAGGTCGGGGCCGTGACAAAATGCGAGGGCACGCTCGCGGGATTGAGAAGCCAAGCCACATTGGCAACATCCCAAAGGACCCAGTTTCTCCCGAACAAGTCGTCCTTGTTAATTCCGTAGAAGGTGAATAAGGGATTGTTCATGTACCGCTCATACAGCATCTCACCGACAACGCCCGAAGGCTTCACGTAGGCATCCATGTCCGCCTGCGACATATTCAACAACTGGGCGATGTAGAAACCCGGCACGTAAACCAAGGGAATCGGAAGGTTGATCAGCACCTGCGAAGCATAGAGGTCCTCGCTGAGGTTAAGAGAGTCATTGGCCAATGTGGTGACGTTGGTGGGATAACCGGAATCCCAGACTACGACGATATTCGGCACGATCTCCGGCTTCATCAGGATAGCCGAAGCCACGTTGGTCGGGCATCCGATACTGATGATATACAGAGGGTCTTCAGGGGAAGCGGAGAGAGCCAATTCCACCAGACGCTCTGCGGCGGCACTGACCACGGGTTCGTACGGCCCCTTCATGAATTCCGTCGCGCCCTTGATCACATCGCACTCGGCACCCATGACCTCGCAGACACCAAGAACGCTCTCGTAGCTGCCTTGCACGCCCAAGTCGCCCGTTCCGTTCAGATGCGGGTCCTTCGCCAATTCGTAGGGGGTGGTTCCGAGGGCAAGAATGCCTTCAATTTGACCGAGGTAACCATCGAGATAACTCTGTTGTTCCGGCGTGCGCTTGTCTGGCGGCAGCAGGTAGATCGTGTAGGCCTTTTCCAGCGCCAGTAATTTGGCACGGAACGAATAGGGAGCAATGGAAATGACTTCAAGGGAGACTTGGTTGAGAGTCGCATCCGGTCGCTGATACTGCATAAGCAACCAGACCAGCGCGAACCAGTCATCAACTTCATTGTCGAAGTCGGTATCCAACGCGACTCGAATCGTTTTACCTGGCTGAGGGATACTCAGGATTCGTTGATAATCGGCAGCGGAAAGTTGGGGAAATTCAGGAACGCGTGACATAGAGATAGGTTTGGAGTTTAAGATGGGAAAAGTCTCTCGCAAAGCCGCTAAGCAACGCAAAGCTTTTCTACTTAGCGTTCTTTGCGGCTTCGCGCGAGATCAATTCGATCCATTTGCTGTTTTCATCGAGCAACCTAGCCGCTATTCTCAGGCGACGTGCCGAGTCCAACACACACAGCTCGTATCGCCCGCTCTTCCATCACCGTCTCAACACATGAGTCGGCAGCAGCGGAGGATCGGCAGTATTGGCATCAACGAACGCCTCAAGAACGGCTCCAGCATCTGGAGCACCTCCGGAACCTCAACTATGGACCCGAGAACGTTAACCAACGAATTCAAAGAGTTCTTGAGGTTGCTGAACGAGAACGACGTTGACTACCTGGTCGTCGGAGGGCACGCCGTGGCCTTCCACGGATATCCTCACAGCACACGATCCAGCGGTCGTTTCAAGGATCTGACTGATCTAGAAAAGCTCCCGTAACCGAGGGCCGAGTCATTCTCGCGCACAGCCGCCAAAGCGAACCGTTCCCTATTCTTCTTCGTGGCTTAGTGACTTCGTGCGAAAATTTTTTTCCGGAGCAGGGACTCCGCCAACCGCTGGATCCATCGGGCCTCTTACCTCACCTTCTCCGGGGTGCCTGTCCGGTGGGATGACTATAAAAAGTATCTAGGAACACTCTAGTAAGAATTCGAACAGAAGCCTGCCCACCGAGGTCGCACGAATGAATAAGACAAGATCGCTGGGTCGGTTCCTACGAAACAAATGGTATGTTGCGACTTACTGGCAATCTCATCCCTGTTCAGCCTGAACAACCTACGAAACAACCGCCCCGGCGAAAGTTCGCGTGAATCGACCCAAACAAACCTTCACTTAAGCCATCATCCGGCCACTTCCCCACGGCACTACGGTATCGGTCCTTCCACGGTCTGAGCGGGTATTAACCGAACCGTGTAAAGATTCGAGGCTGCGATGTCTTCAAATCCTTTCGGGGGTTCCTCCACATCGGCATAGGCTCCGATAGTTAGCGTTCCGTCCTCAAGCTTGAAGATCGTCGGGACCAGCTCACCGATTGGACTTTTCCCCTGAGATTCCGCGCATCGCAGGATGGTGGCATGGAGTTGCATCGGAGCCTTGTCCTCCAGCAGCACAAAGGTCGTTTCAAACCAGAAGTCCGCATCCCGATCATAGCGAAACGAATTCCCCTTGATTGTGATCGTGATTTGATTCCCAGTCACGTCATCCGCAGCCACCCCCACCCAAGTCCCTTGGAGCCGCTCGATCAGCGTCGGGGTCGGTTTATCCGACTCAGAGCCTGCTTCAACCCCGTTGGCAACAAGGGCCTCACCCCACACGAAAACAAGGACTGCAAAGACCAAGATCCGGAAACGTTCACTCAAACTCACGGCACCACTCAACCAAGACCACCAAATCTTACCACACAAAAACTGTAAAAGAGTTGTAAACGACCCCGCACTACCAACCAAGAATTGCAGCGCAGAAATCCAAATACTGGCGACAGTCCGTAATGCCAGCTTTCACAATTCGACCAACTACAAAAACCCGACAATTCAGCCCCTTTCTCACCGAAACCAAGCATCCCTATTGCGGCTTCTACTTCGTCAGGTAAACTATGCCGGAAGCAGAGGAGGTCGTTTCCGCAACGAACGCTACGTCCGAATGGCGGTGAGAAGGAGAGGACCTGAAGGAGAAGAAGGGCACCTACACGATTCAACGGCACCAAGATCATTCGAGCCATCCAAATTCAAACGTCATGAATCTCAAACGCCTCTTTCTACTGACTCCAATCGTCCTTGGCCCACTCGGCAATGCGGCCCCGGCACCGGAACCTATCCAGGAGATTATCGACTACTTTCAACAACCCAAGCCACTTCACGTCGGTGTCGTCGTAACCAACTACCGGCCCACGCACCTTATCCGGCACAAGCAAGACCTGAGAGGAATCGCGAACCGCCTCACAAGAAACGCTCCAATCGCCAAAGAACTCACTTATTTCGAGTTCGCCGCCTCCGACCAACAACTGGTCTACAAGGAACTGTTTGTGGATCCTTCGATCACAAAGTTTCCCCTGACATCGTCAATCTCAAGTAACCCACACTCCCTATTTCTCGGCAGGTCATCCAACGCTTGGTGGTACGCTACCCCCTTCCCAAGAGGACCTGGCAAAACGGTAATGGCCATCAACGCCCTCGTTGATTCTGAAGACGGCCTTCAATCCACGCCGGAACATCAAAACAACCCCTTCTATCGAACCCTCATCCACAATGAAGGCGCCGTATTCCACCACCTCAAACTGGGCCCTTTCTTGCCAAACACGTTTCAGATCCATCCCACCAGAAATGCCCGTCACTACACCTGGAACGCAACGAACTTCGACGGGAGACTCAGAGGCACTTTCAAGGTGACTCCCGGGGGTGAGATCGCGCTCACAAGAGTCGATCGAGCAGGCAAGGTTGCAGTCTCGGTAAGACTGCTTTGGGATCAAGAAAACAAGCTTCCGGCTCAGTTCTTCATTCTCAACCCAAGCGACCCGAACGAAATCTATCAATCCTACACACGCTTAAGTGCCCCAGTCGGACTGTGGCAATCCCCTCCGAACGGCTTTCACTACTCCGACCACGCAAACTCCCAGGACCTCATCACCCGACACGGAATAAACGGCAAAGTCTCCGCCGAGAACTACGTTCAAACACCCGAAGCCCATCGGGAGAGACCGAGGTCAAAAAGTCATCTCATCTTGCCGCTTGTCTTCGCAGTATTTCTGTCGGCCATCCTCTTCGCGAGCCGTTCTCTCCACAAACGGCCCGACGGATGCGATTGAAAAAGTAAACATTCGATACGCCCAGGCAGCTCCAAATCCACTTCCGGAAGGTGGGGCGAGCGTACCCGCGAGCCGTCGGCACAAGAGTATTCGCCAACCCGAAGGGAATCACGGCGCACAAGGATAGAACCCCCAAGTTCCCGAGGAATGTCGAAAGCAAACCGCGCGTAACGAACCGCTTTCTTAAAACTTTCACCACCAAAGCTACAGCCCGCATCTGCAACTTATACAGCATAATCCGAATCGCACTCGGCCATCGAATCAAGAAATCGATCCAAGCCCTACGAACCCGATCCGTAGCACTGGCGGCATCGAGCCTCAGCTCCATCCGATCCTCAACGCCTTCTGCTTGCTTTCGGACATTTAGATAGCCCATAGTTCCAGTTCTCCGGGAAACGGATCCACCAATACGAGAACATGAAGGAATTGTTGTTGCGCGGCGCCCTCTGGTTCGCCGTGCTCATGGGGCCCCAGCTGGGGCATGGGGCTACTCTCTCAGTTCAGCCAGTCGCACCTACGGCACAGGTCTCAAGGAACGCCGTTCGGATTGAATGGCCGTCCCACCAAGGCGTGCGCTACCAAATCGAACAAAGCGCGACCCTGGCAGACGATTCCTGGAGCCCGCTCTCTAACCACGACGGAACACCGCTCACGCGGCTCGGCACAGGCGGCACGGTCTGGATTGAAGTCTCTCCTATCGAGCAAAGTTCCCGCTTTTTCCGAGTCCGCCCCGTCGGTCAAACTGCGCTTCGCCGACGATCCAACTCGCCAAGCCTCATCGCTCATTGGCCATTCGATAGCATCACCAACTGCGAAACGCCCGAGCTGATTCAACCCATCCTCACCAGCCTCACTCCCAACTGCGAACAAGACGGTCCGGTTCTCACCGAAGGCGTCTTGGACCAAGCCCTAGAGTTCGATGGCGTCGACGACCACGCCCTCGCGGCCCCCTCACCCACGCTCGCACAACTCAGCACCTTTACGACCACCGCATGGATTCGAATCGCCCCCTCCAGCGGTTGGCGCCCAATCATCGATCACCGGGACGCCGGCAGTGACGGATGGGATCTCTACCTCGATCCCTCATCCCATCTTTTCATTCGAGTGAACAACAAGACTAGCGCCGGATCGTCAGTCCTGCCCACGAACGAGTGGGCCTTCGTCGCCGCTTCCTTTGACGGGAGCCATGCCCGGCTCTATCTCAATGGAGAACTCGATAGCATTGAAGCGTTTTCAACTACACCACTCTCAATTCAGTCCGCACTCAAAATCGGCGAACACTTCGAGCTCTCCAGTCTTCACTTTAGCGGAACGCTGGATGACCTGCGCGTTTACGATCAGGCGCTATCAGATGCCGAGATCTTAATCGCTTACCAACAGAGCAACCCCATTCCCCCAAGTTACCCGCTCACCGTGAATGGCGGGACCGGATCAGGCGACTACGTCGCTGGGGAGCAGGTTGCCATCGCCGCCGCACTTCCGGCACCGCGGGAAGCGTTCGACCAATGGACCGGTGACACAACCACGATCCAAGATCTCGCACAACCAATGACGCTCCTAACCATGCCGGATCAAGCGACCGCAATCACTGCTACCTATCGCGAGCGCATTTCGGATCTTCAAGACGCTCTCGTGGCACATTGGAAATTCAACGAAAACCACGCCTGCACAACCGTCGACGAAATCACCGGGCAAAGCGATCACCTAAGTCCCGATTGCGCTAACGCAAACGCGCCACAATGGGCCTTCGGGCTCGAAGCATCGGGGCTATTGTTCGATGCCACCGACGATCAAGTGCTCATTCAAAACCGCCCCGACCTCGCCCAATGGCAAGCACTGACGCTCTCAGCTTGGGTCAAACCATCCGCCGGCAGCGAAGGATGGCGCCCCATCGGTGATCTGCGCGATGCGGATGCGGATGGTTTCGATCTCTACCTGGATCCCTCCTCGCGTCCCTTCCTTCGCATCAACCAACACACCCTCGCCGGACACCTCAATGCTCCCGCTGAAGAATGGTCTCACCTCGTTGGGAGCTTTGACGGAAGCATCCTTCGCGTCTATCTCAACGGAACCTTGGTTGGGACGAAAACCGTGGCACCGACCAGCATCCACGTAGCATCCGCACTGAGCCTGGGCCGACACTATCAACGCACTGACATGGCCCTGGACGGCACACTCGAAGAAGTCCGGCTCTATCATCGCGCATTGACCGATACCGAGATCAGCCTACTCTATTCCCTTCATGAATTCGCCGTTCCTGAAACTGCGGTTTTAACTGTGGACCTCGGGACAGGAAGCGGTGAGTATTTGGCCAACGCCATCGTGCCTATCGCAGCCGAGCCCGCTTCGTTGGGCTATCAGTTCAGCCACTGGGAAGGGGATATTGCCACCGTCGCCGATCCACACAGTTCCGAAACTTCTGTCACCATTGGCACCACCGACCTCTCCATCACGGCCCACTACGCCCCGCTCCCTCCCGAATACTATCTCGACGTCACCCACGGCTCGGGTGACGGTCTCTATCCTGCGGGAACGCTCGTCCCTATCGAGGCCAAAGACCGCAGCAAAGAAGGGCTCCAATTTGCCTCATGGTCCGGAGAGACTTCCAGCCTGCTGGCAGCCGCAAGCAATCCCAACAACAGTCTGACGATGCCGGCGGCAAGCACCACCCTACAGGCAGTGTACGAAGATAACCCTAGCACCTTCGCCGTCCGGATCGAAAACGGGATGCGGGGAACGGGCGTCTACGCACCCGGCACAACGATCAGCCTCATGGCCGCCAACGCACCCCATGGCTTGCAGTTCGCCGGTTGGTCGGGTTCGCCCGAAGACTTGGCCCTGCTCCAAGAGCCCGACCGCTATTGGACTTCCCTCATCACACCGCTCCCCGGTCGCGATGTCGATCTGATCGCCACCTACGAGCTAGACCCACTCTACAGCAACAATCCGAAAGGATATCAACCCCGTCCCAACTCGCTCGACTTGGATGGCGACGGGGAATTGGGTGAATCCGGCAACGTACCGGGCGAGACGGATGACCTCATACCCGGAGGCGTCCCGTCAGACTTTGACTTCGCCAACATGACCCACGACGTCGACGGCGACGGGATCGATGAAGATCTCATTTACGTCGACGCCGAACGAGGCGACGACGCCAACGGCACGGGAACCCCGGCCAATCCCTACCGCACGCTCCGCCATGCGCTCGCCCAGTGTGATGGCAGCGACGCCGCGAGCGGGAACGGCGAAGACATCGTGCTCTTCCACGGCACCTTCTACGCTGTGGAACTAGACGAAGCTTTTCGGCGAATCGATATCCAAGATCGTTTGATCATTCCCCACGGCGGTGAACCCGGGGGATACAAACTTCGTCCCGAACACGACACCGAAGTCCCCACCAATCCCTTCCGACTCATCGGATGGGACTATGATGGAGACGGAGTATACCCCCCAATGGACCCCGATGACGTCTCGGTCCTCCACGGCAACGGTTACCGCGGTGAGCGGGCCATCTCCAATCAAGACGGTGCTCACAGCTATTGGGAACTCGCTCACTTCACGATTGAAGAGTACGCCGGCGACCCTCACCCCGAGTCTGGAGAAAGCGCCCCGAACCTCTCACGCGGTGGCATTCACCTGGGACGATCCGGCGTTGGCCAAATCAGCCACATCTACATCCACGATCTGGAGATGCGCAACATCCTCAACAACTGGGAAACCCCCTTTGTCCCAGGCGGAGCCGAAGGACACGGCATCACCTTCTTTTCCGGAGCCGCAACGCTCCATCACATTACGGTCGACAACCTCTTCGTCAACGGCTTCGCGGGCTTCTTTGGGCGCGGCGCTCCGGGAGTCGGCAGCAATCCCAGCGGTCCCTACCGCTTTGAAAACATGACGCTCAAAAACCTACGCAGCACACAGCGCCCCGGGACCACGGGCCAAGCGATTGCCACCGGGTTCAAGATCTGGAACTGGACGCGCGACGTCACCCTAAAAGACTGCATCTTCGACGCCCAAGCCGACCTCTGGCACGACTACAGTAACTACCACCCCACGGGCTACCTGATTCGTCCCGGAATGCAGAACGTTAGAATCGTGGGTAACGAGTTCTACGACATGCACACGGCCACCGGAGCGGTCGGGGATCTCACGACGGATCCAGGTGCCGCGCAGGACAACATCGTGATCGACGGGAATCGCTTTATCGTCACGTTTGACCAATGGACGGTCACCACGCAACCCCAAGCCAAACGTAGCTTCTATCTCGGCCGCGGGGATGACAATACCTTCAAGACCACCGGCGACTTCCGAATTGTGAACAACATGTTCTATCTCGATGGCGGCGCGAACATGGTAGCCGTATGGCTGGATGGCGGAAATGCGATCGGACCGCAGGAGGGACAAATCGTCGTCGCAGGCAACACCTTCTACGGACCCGGTGAGGCGAATCAAAACGCCTACGCCATTCGCAGCATCGGTTCTCGGGCTTTTCGTTACGAGGACTATGTGATCAAGAACAACGTGTTCCTCAATTGGGGGAACGATGTGGGTGGCGGTTCAGGTGGGAAGCACATCTTCTTCGGAGATCAACCCGCGTCGGTCGTCGCCGATGGCAATGTCTTTGCTCCCGAGAGTGGCTTTGGATGGGGGGATCGTCGATTGGCCAACCTGCCCGACTGGCAACAGGAACTCGGGCAAGACACAAACTCAAGCGTCGGCGTTCCGGAACTGGTTCAACTCTCACCCGGCAATCCTCAGCAGATTGACCTCCACGTTGCCCCGACCGATACTCTTCTTTCCGGAAGCGGAGTGAACATCAGCGATTGGACCCCGACGGACTTTGACGGCCACCCGCGAACCGGTGTTGGCCCCTTCTGGGCAGGAGCCGATGTCCGAGACCAATGGGATACGCGTCCCCTCTTTGATCTCCTCCTTACTGATGGAACGGGTGGCGGACGCTATCCGGCCCAAACCATCGCAACGATTCAAGCCAAGCCAGCCGGATACGGTCGAGAGTTTTCCCATTGGGAAGGTGATACGGATTCCCTCGCAACTTCTGCGACCCTACCTCAAGCAGAGGTCTTGATGCCCGAGGCGTCCGTCTCCCTCACGGCGGTAACGGTTCCCGCGCCAACCTACACACTGACCGTCCATTCAGGGACGGGGTCTGGCGATTACTTTATCGCCCACGATCAAGCCTTCATCACGGCTGACGCCGACGTACCTCAACAAGTATTTAGCCATTGGGATGGCGATATCGAATATGTCGCGGATCCGAATGCTCGCAGCACGAGCATCACCGTGCCCCACGGAACCAACCTGCAAAACGTCACGGTCACGGCCCGCTACATCAGTGCACCGACGGTGTCGCTTGCGGTTCAAAACGGTTTTGGTACGGGACACTATGGCATTGGGGAATCCGTTACCATCGGGGCACTCACACCCGCCCCGGGCCAATCGTTCTTCTGGTGGGAAGGCGACACGGAACACCTCATCGAATCCACCCGAGCCGCGCTCAACCAACTCGTCATGCCCGGCACCTCGGTGAGTCTTTCGGCCTATATCGATCGCAACGCAACCACGTGTCAGTTCGTCGAACTCACTCCGAACACGGCGGGCGAGTTTCTGTGGCACCAAAGCCAAAACTGGCACAATGGGTACGTGCCACGCATCGTGGACATTGTTGAGATAGGCAACGACGGCACGCCGCCCTTCACGGCCACACTGCAGGGTGAGGCGTATTGCCGGACGCTTGAAATCGCAGAAGGCCCTCGGACAACCTCGGGGAGTCGGCTCAAGCTGCAATCCGGATCGCTCACCGTCGACACCGTTCTCAACGTTGGCAAAGATCTGGGCGGACACGTTGAAATGTTCGCGGGGACGCTCACGCTCAACCACGGTGCCTTTAAGGTAGGCGCACATTGGCCTAGCGAAGATGCCAGCACGGCCATCATTCACGGTGGAACAGTCCACATTCTGGATGCTCGTCTTGAGGTCGGCGGAGATGCCGCACATCGAGCCAGTTCGGTTGGGTCCCGGTTTGAGCTTAGGGGCGGAACCCTCTACACGCACGATGGGATTCGAGTGAATTCCAAACGCGCCGCACAGCCCGGAGTGCTGCGAGTCCAAGGAACCGCTTCCCTCTCCATGGAACGATTTGCTGTGGAAATCTTTAACGGCCGTTTCGAAGTCGATGGCAGTGAAGCGGACATCCAACTGGCCAACCTCCATTTCGAGGGGAGCCAGCAAGCTCAAGATGCGGGCACGGGGCAAATCCTGGTCGAACAAGGACCAGCCACCCTAGCGTTCTCCGGAGCGAGCCCCTCGACCCTTCACGTGGCGGGCAACGTGGTCTTTGGCAGCGACGCCACAGTCGAAGTCGACCAACTCGATTCCAATCTGCCAACCGGCACCTATGTACTGATCGACGGAAACCAGATCATCAACGCGGGGGTGGCACTCGCTCTGGGCACGGATTCCCTCGTTTGGACGCTTGAAGTCGACGCACCGAATGGCGACCTCCTGCTGCACAAACACGCGCCATGAGATCACAACGGCCATAGGCTTGTCGGAGCCGTCTGATCGCGCTAATCTTCCAGCCTTCCAATGAGCTCCAAGCAATCCCTACAAAGCATCCTCTCCCAGCTGTGCGCAGAGACGACGAAGCTCGGCGATATCAAGAAGCTGGCAAAGGAAATTAAGAAAGACCATGACCTCGCCACCCAGCTCTGGGCGAACGAGGGCTTCCACGCCCGCCTACTGGCCGTCTTGATCATGGACAAGAAACAGCTGACCGAGGCGTTCATCCAACAACTGGCCGACGACCTGAAACGCAACGAACCGGATCAACAGCTACAGATTACCGATTGGCTATTGGCGAACCAACTCACCAAAGACAAGAAAACGATTGCCCTAATGGAAGGCTGGGAGAAGGAGTCGTCACCGATCCTTCGTCGGTTGTTTTGGTATCACCAAGCGCGATTACGCTGGACCGGCGGAACGCCTCCCGACAACACAGCCGCTTTGATGGAATCATTGGAACGCGATCTGGCAGCCGCGGAACCACCCGTGCAATGGGCGATGAATTTTGCCGCCGGGCAGATTGGGATACACGAACCCGAATTCCGGGCTCAATGCATTCAGTTAGGCGAACGCCTCGGGCTCTATAAGGATGAGCCCGTTTCTCGTGGCTGCACGCCGAACTACCTGCCTGAATTCATACGGATTGAAGTCGCCAAGCGGAGTTCCAAAAAATAGGCATCCGGAACCTTCGGCTGCCCTCCGCTTGACTCGGTTCCATACCACTGGTTCTATTATGGTATGGAGGATCGCTTGGCACGCAACATTCACTGGCTCACGGACAAGCTCTGGTGGGTATTCTGCTGGGCGCTGATTCCCGGCCCCATCGCCCACGCGCAGGGAGAGGTAAATATGAGCAACGTCGGCGCCATCTATGCCCCGATCTCCGTGAACGGACGCCTCGCGGGCCCGGATTTCGTTGCTCAGTTACAAACACCCGACGGGCAAAACATCGGGGAACCCGCCCCCTTCTTGGTCGCGGGCCTGTTCTCAGGAGGAACCCGGAAAGTCGAAGGGAAACCTCCCGGGACGCTCGCAACGTTCCGTGTCGCCGTGCTGGCTAAAGGGTCCGACGAGATCTTGGGCGTTTCCAATGAAGTCACGATCCCCCTTGGAGGCGGACTGCTGCTGCCACCACAGGTACTGACCGGCCTTGAGCCATTTGATACAGCGGGTTTCTCGGTCCTATACGACGCCTTTTATTGGGACCGCGACTTTGAAGGCAACTGGATCTGCATTTTACCCGACCGTGTCTCGGCCCAAGAACCGTTTCACCCGTGCCTCTGTCAAAACGCTCCTCTTCCGGAGCTGGCCCCGGGGGAAATCGCTCCGCCAAGCTGCGAGCTCGGCCTGACCCGTGGCCAACTGGCCTTCACACTCAGCGGCTCTCAGCTCACGCTCCGTTGGATGCGGTTTGGATACCGCTTGATGGCTTCAGAAGATTTGAAGAAAGAGAACGCCATCCTTCTCGACCCGCCTATCAAACGGAACGGAATCGGTGAAATGAAGACATCCATTGAGGAGGGGACGCGGTTCTACTGGCTGGAACCGCTGTCGAACGATAGGGACTAGGGCCGGGTCAACTCATCAAATCGCGCTCTTATTGGGCGCACCTGGAACGAGCGTTTTCTAAAGGGCACAGGTCTGGGAAGTCGTTTCGATCGCTTTTCGTGCCCAGCGGCTCGCGAGTACGCTCGCCCTACCAGGGGATCTGCCAACCCCGGTCTCGGCCTCAAAAAGAAAACTGCTTCTCGCCTCCACATTTTTGACGATCGTATTCCAGTTGGCGATTTTTGCTCTTACGGGCTGGCGAAACTTTTCCACACTGGCCACAAAAAACCAAAACGGCACCCTCACGAATGAGGGTGCCGTTCGAGTGTCAATGAATGTCGCGCCGCTTTAGGAGGTCGGAACCTCGGCGATGGTCTTCAGCACGCGCGAGCAGATTTGGTATGGGTCACCCTGCGAATTCGGGCGGCGATCTTCCAAATAGCCCTTGTAGCCGGCGTTCACAAAGCTGTGCGGCACACGGACGGAGGCACCGCGGTCGGCAATACCCCAAGAGAACTTGTCGATCGACTGGGTTTCGTGCAACCCGGTCAAGCGCATGTGATTGTCCGGACCGTAGGCGGCGATGTGCTCGTCACGGTTCTTTTCGAAGGCGTCCATCAAGGCCTTGAAGTAAGGTTCGCCACCGACTTCGCGCATGTGCTTGGTCGAGAAGTTGCAGTGCATACCAGAACCGTTCCAGTCGCCGGCAAACGGCTTACAGTGCCAGTTGATGTCCACTTCGTAGCGTTCGCAGAGGCGCATTAAGATGTAGCGAGCCACCCAGATATCATCGGCGCAGGCCTTGGAGCCCTTGGCGAAAATTTGGAATTCCCACTGGCCTTTGGCCACTTCTGCATTAATTCCTTCGTGGTTGATCCCTGCGGCCAAGCAGAGGTCCAAGTGTTCGTCCACGATCTCACGAGCCACGCTACCCACGTTGCAAAAGCCTACCCCCGTGTAGTACTCGCCCTGCGGGCTCGGATAGCCTTCGCGCGGCCAGCCCAAGGGACGTCCGTCATGGAAAAGGAAATACTCCTGCTCCAAACCAAACCACGCGTCAGAATCATCAATGATGGTTGCGCGCATATTGGAGGCGTGCGGGGTGCCGTCCGGGTTCATCACCTCGCACATCACCAAGAAAGCATTGTCACCACGTCCGGCATCCGGATACAGCGCCACGGGCTTGAGCATGCAATCCGAATTGCTACCGTCTGCTTGTTCGGTCGAGCTTCCGTCAAAACCCCATTCCGGGAGGTCGTCGACAGATTTCGGGGCTTCGCTGGCCAATCGGGTTTTGCCACGGAGATTCGGCACCGGTTGATACCCGTCCAGCCAAAGGTATTCGAGTTTGTATTTAGGCATATGTTTCGTCTTGTGTAAGGGTCACGATTGAGTTCGGACGGCTTTTAAGCCCTAATTCCCACTCAAAGTCAACCCCAAGCAAGCAGCGTGCCGATTGCCGAACGGGCAGCATGGTAGGGCGAGCGTACCCGCGAGCCGCTGGGCAAGAGCAGCAAACGCCAAAACCCAAGGCCCACCCGAACGCCCTCGGCAGAAACGGCGCGCGAGTCCGCTCGCCCGATCCCCCCCTTCCTCACCACACCCCAGCGAAAGATGCTTTCCGATGGGTCAAGAAGCCGCTAGCGTCAATGCCAGTGCCATGAAATCGGTCAAGGATACCAAACGCGCCACGGTCCACGTTGGCTTCGACGGGCGCGTGCACAAACACTTCCACGGCGCGTTTGCCCTCGAACGGTTCCAAAATGAGGTTCGCATCCTCCGCTATCTGGAAGACCACGGTTGCACCTTTGTTCCCCGGGTCTTGGGCGCCGACGAAAACGATCTCTACCTGATCACCTCCAACTGCGGCACCATCGTGGAGTCGATCAGCGACGAGAAACTCCGCGGGCTCTTCGCCGAATTGGAACAATACGGCGTGCATCACGGCGATCCCTTCGCCCGCAACGTGACCTACCACCGCCAACTCGGCCGGTTTGCCATTATCGACTTCGAATTCGCCACCATCATCGAATCCGGCGAGGGCTTAACCATCGAGGAGTTGGAACGGCGCGCGAAAGAATCATGACCGACGAAAATCTCCCCCCGACCCAAATCTCATGGTCCGCTCAAACCCACGTCGGCCGGGTTCGACGCAACAACGAGGATGCCTTCCTCGGATTGATCTTTAATCAAGAAGAACTCTCCTACCTCGGAAAGATCGGTTCCACACCAATGAACGAACACGAGTTTCTGTTTGCGGTTAGCGACGGCATGGGCGGGGAGAACGCCGGGGAATTCGCCAGCCACGTTGTGCTTCAGACGATCACCGAACTCATCTCCCGGGAATTCAATCAGAACCCGGAGGCAAAGCACGATCAACCCGAGGCCTTGCTGCTACAGTTTTGCCAACGGATCCACGAACGCGCCCGCGCGGTTTCACATCCCTACGAAGAGTGTCAAGGCATGGGAGCAACCCTCAGCCTCGGTTGGTTTCATGGCCGCTCGCTCCACATCGCCCACGTGGGCGACAGCCGCATCTACCATCTCCCGACTACGGGCGGGATGCAGCAACTCACCATGGATCACACCGTAACCGGCCGACTCATTCGGGAAGGCAAACTGAGCCCACGGGAAGCCAAAACCCATCCGCACCGGAATCAATTGGAAAAATCCGTCGGATGCCACCGGGAGTTTTCAGAACCCCAAATCCTAAAAGTCCCTTACGGACCCGGCGATCGGTTCGTTCTCTGCTCCGACGGCATCCTCGACGGCCTCTTCGATCACGGCATCGAAAAACTGATTCGCACCCCACCCAGCTACGTCGCCGACCTCGCACCGGCTAATCGACTGGTGAAGGAGGCCCTGGAAGCATCCGGCCGGGATAACCTCACCGCCATGGTGCTCCAGATCGACGCCGATTAAGCACCTGCGGCAGCCCTCTAGCGAACCGCCTAGCCGGTTCGAACGGTTTTCTCAGCTTCAAGGATCATCGAGAGCAGTTCATCCTTCAGTCGAAGCCGCTTGAATTTGACTTCATTGACGTACGCGTCACTCGGATTCTCGATGCCTTCTTCAATTCGGTGCACTTCGTGATCCACCTCATGGTACTCCGCAAAGCGCCGAGCAAAGTGGGTGTTGGTGGTTTTCAGGGCGTGAATCCGCGCTCGATGTTCGGGAAGTTCGTGTATCAGATCATGTTTTTCCAACATAGCGTTCCTTTCCGTAAAGAATCATTCCATCGATCCTTAGGCACAAATTAGCCGGTCCGGTCCTGGAGAACTTCCCTCAAATTGTCCGAAATCCCTCTATTCCTGCGTTGGACCGTGGGTGAAACCGGATTCGAGTCGGGTGGTGCCCGCGGAAACAAGGTTCCGCCCCTACAGGGCTCGGATTTCTTTGTGGTTCGTTTCCCCCAGGGCGTTGCCCTGGGCTGTTGCGGGGCGGACCTTCAGTCCTGAGCTGTGAAATTCCTTAGAAATTCCCGAGGAGGCCGGCTTCGCCTAAAAATCGCCCCTTGACCGCGACCTTTCGTTGAACCGTCAAAAAACTCGCCCTACACTCTCCGCCAACGTGGATCCGATAGCCTTTTCGATCGGCAGTTTTCAAATTCATTGGTACGGCGTTTTTGTAGCGGTCGGTTTTCTTGCTGGTCTCTGGACGGCTGGCCGGCGGGGTCTGATTTACCAGATCTCGCCCGAGCGGGTCTCGGACATTGGACCCTGGATCATCGTGGGGGCCCTCATTGGGGCGCGCTTGCTCTACGTCATCACCTATTGGAAGGAAGATTTCGCCAACCAACCGCTCTGGTCCATCTTCCAGATCCGGCAGGGCGGACTCGTATTCTACGGAGGATTTATCGGGGCCGCCGTAGCAACCATCCTCTACACTCGAAGGCACAAACTCTCCCTGTGGCAAATGGCCGACACCCTGGCGCCCAGCGTCGCCCTCGGGCACGCCTTTGGCCGACTCGGCTGCCTGATGACGGGCTGTTGCTATGGCAAAGCCTGTTCCCTGCCCTGGGGCATTCAATTTCCCAAAGACCACATCTCGCACCCGCACATCGTGCACCCAACGCAGATTTATGAGGCTCTTCTAAACCTGGGGCTCTACGCCGGACTCGCCTGGTTCTATCGGAAGAAACGGTTTGAAGGGCAAGTCTTCGCCATTTACCTGATGAGCTACGCCTGGCTCCGTGCCTTTGTGGAGTTCTTTCGGGGAGACTACCAGGATCAGCAATTCACCACGCTTCTAACGCCGGGACAAGGCATGGGCATTCTGATCTTTAGCGCCGGTCTCGGTCTCTATCTTTGGCAATCTCGTCGCGCCAATCCGGCTCCTCACCCGGCCGCGACATGACAGAGCCACGCGAGTTTCCGGTGACGGAATCGGAACCTGGGATTCGGCTCGATACCTGGCTCCATCGACAGGTGGAAGGGATCTCCCGCAGCACCTTGGGGAGACTGATCGACGAAGGACAGGTCACCGTCGACGGGCGGCGCGTCAAACCCCGATACACGCCCAAACTGGGTGAGGTGGTAACACTGACCATCCCGCCCGCACGGGACAGTGATCTAAAGCCTCAAGCCATCCCGCTTGATATCCTCTTTGAAGACGCGGACCTGCTGGTCTTGAACAAGGCACCCGGACTTTGCGTTCACCCATCCGCCGGACATCCCGACGGAACCATTGTCAACGCCCTGCTTCACCACTGTCAGGGGGAACTAAGCGGCATCGGCGGGGTTTCTCGCCCTGGCATCGTCCACCGCTTGGACCAAGATACCAGTGGCTGCCTGGTCGTCGCCAAAAACGATGCCGCCCACACCCACTTGGCGGACCAATTTGCCGCTCGAACGGTGCACAAGGCTTACCTCGCCATCACCTGCGGCGTGGTGCGCCCCAAGGAAGGGGACATCCGAGCAAACATCGCCCGGCATCCCTCGCACCGCAAACGGATGGCGATCTCGGATGGCTCCGGCCGCAGCGCTCACACCTCTTACCACGTCCAAGAAGACTTCGAGCAGGCATCCCTCGTCGAAGCCCATCTCCACACCGGGCGCACACACCAGATCCGGGTTCACTTCAAGCACATCGGATTCCCCCTCTTCGGCGACGCCACCTATAGTGGCCGGCATACCAAAACGCTCGCCGGCCAACTCCGCTTCACCCCGAAACGGCAATTGCTTCACGCGTGGAAATTGGCGTTCCAACACCCCACTTCACAAGAGCCGCTGGCGTTCGAGGCGTCCTTACCGGCCGACTTTCAACAGACCCTGGAGCACCTTCGAAGTTTTCGAAAACGAAACTCAGACGCGTGAGGTCCGGCGCCGAGCCCGGTCTATCCTCACGCAGTGAAAGCCCTCACCCCCCATCGCAAACAGGCCGCCCATTCCCTGGTCGAACTCCTGGTCGTAGTCGGAATCATCGGTATCCTTATTAGCCTCATCGCTCCGGCCGCATCCCGCGTTTACAGCAAGGCCAAGGCGATGAAGTGGGAGAACGAAGGCTATCCCTGGAAGCTTTCCCAAGAGCTGCGCGCCTTCTACGGCCAACTGAAATCCTTTCCCGCCATCCCGCCCGAAGAACTACACCAGAACGGCGTGATCCAAACCCGTTCACTCCAATTCATTCGCTCGCCTTACGTGAACTACCAACCCTTCAGCTCCAAAGATCCGGCGGAGATGATCGTGATTCGTTTCTCCTGGAACAATGAATGGGAGACCAAGGTGACGAAAGCACAGCTCACCGAACCGCTCGATCCTTAAATCGAACTCGGTCCGGGTTACCGTCAGTGCGCCTCCGCCCCGTGCTCATGGGCGCCGCTCGACGCCGACTCCACCCTGGGCTGAAACTGAAAATGGGGCAACGACCAGTCTCGGAGGACGTTCTCGCCCTCACGCAGCCGATACGCCTGATCCATCGCAATTGGACCATCGATCCGGGTGACCACGCCGCTCGGCCACCGCACGCTCAGCGAATCCAACCGTGTCGCCGTTCCCAAACCAAGATGCTGTCGGAACGGTGAGGCCCCAAAACTCCCTCCCGTGCTCACCACGCGATGAATCCGTCGCCCCCCTCCGGGACCGGACACGCTCAATTCCAGCCGAGCTCCAATCCCAGGCCGGTTCGATTGCTCACCATCCAGCCCGATGACAACAAAGTGGCTGTCCGGCGTCCCCGGATTCAGATACAACGCGTTCTGATACGTATCCCCCGAGTAAGCGCCCCCCATGTCCTGATAAACGTCTTGATCCCCGTCGTTATCCAAGTCCCCAAAAGATACTCCGTGCCCCTTCTGCAAATGCCCAAATCCCCCGGCCGTCGTGACATCTTGAAACCGCTGGCCGCCATCATTCCGAAACATCCGGTTGGGCATTAGCGTACCTAAGTCCGGATCCCCCGTCCCGACGTAGAAGTCTAAAAAGCCATCATTATCCAAATCGCCATAGTTGCACCCCATACCGTAGAGAATTCGTTTCAACCCCACCCGTTCACTAGCATCCTCAAAGGTCCCGTCTCCCCGATTCCGATAAACCCGAGCGGTTTCGGAAGCATGGGGTTCCCCCAGGTAATCCGCGAGAATATCACCCGAATCCGCCAGCCGATAGTCACTGACCCACAAGTCGAGCCAACCATCATTATCATAGTCCCAGAACCAAGTCGGAAAACTCCGTAGCGGCTGGGTCACCCCGGCCGGCGTGGCAACATCTCGAAACGCCCAACCTCCGTCGCCCTTGCCACTAAGACTGGTCGGCCCCTCGTTGCGCAATAATTGATTCATCTGCCCTCGGAGAGAGAGATACAGATCCGGGCGACCGTCATTATCAAAGTCCCCACCCGTCACCCCCTTCACCATACCTTGAATCGCCAGGTCAAATTTGGCCGCACATTCAGAAAAGGTCCCGTCGCCGTTGTTCCGATACAACTCACAGAGGTGGACATCTTGCCTGGAGCTTTCGTTGCCAATGAATACGTCCAGATACCCGTCCGAATCAAAATCAAACCACACCGCGGTTTGTGTCGGATGAAGACTTAGCAAACCCGCTTCCTCGGTCACATCGGTAAACGTGCCGTCGCCATTGTTGCGGAGCAACGAGTTGGGGTGATGCCCCTGCACCCCGAACCAGCCCCCTCGCAAGACAAACACATCCGCCCAACCATCATTGTTGTAGTCGGTTTGCATCAGATTCAACCCGCCATATAAGCCCGCCAAACCCGCCGCCTCTGAAATATCTTCAAAACCCGCTTCGCCCCGATTCCGCAACAACCGCAAGGGCTCTCGCAGCCCCAATCCCGAACACATCAGATCCAGCCGACCGTCACCATCAAAGTCTTCCATGATACTTCCACCAGACAACCCCACCACACCGGCCCCCAGTTCACTGGCACGCTCCTCGAATCGCGGGAGCGGGTAATCGGACTCAAAGGTCTGGCGTGGGATGCGATACGCTGAGGGCACATCCTTCGGATAGCGCCCGAGAGTCATGTAGGCCACATTCAACAGCCATCGGGCTTGCTGCAAACTCGGGTCAAGTTCCAGGATGGTTTCGAGTTTCTCGATCGCTCCTTGGGAGCCCCGAGGCACCTCATGAACGCCCGCCGCACCAATCGGGAACAAGCAGGATTCCGGGTGGTGGTGATCGATACAATTCTCCTGCTCGCCCAATCGCAACCAACTGATGGCCTGCTTACGGAGCAACCAAACGCGATGCTCGGCGAGGAAATCCGGATTCGCTTCCCTGAGGTAGGCTTCCATCGCATCAAAGGCCTGAACGGCTTCCTCGCTTCTGCCGGCGTTCAACAGATCCTTGGCATATTCTTGGTGATAGTAGGATTTCCGCTTAAACCCCATGGCCTTGGCCAGCTCGCGCGCCTGTAGAGCCACGCGGTCGGCGCTCAAGTATTGATTCCGGCTCGGGTCCGCTCGGTCGGCAATCACCGCCAAACGATTGGTCATCGCTACCCCCGTATCCGCTGGCCGGGTAATCGGAGCCTGCCAAGGATTCTCACCGCTCGCTGAGGGCGGCACAGGCGCTTGGTTCGAGTCACAACCCACTCCAATCCCCACCGAACAAATCAGCCAACCGAGGTGTTTCATCTTCATCTCGTCCACTCCGCAATTTGGCCCGTCGGTCGGACCGTGATCGACCCCGCACCCGACGGTACCTCCGTGTTCGTTTCACTCCCATCCGGCCATTTGACCCATACCCGCTTCGGTTCCTCAACCCCATGAAGGATCGCGACCCGAGAATCCTGTGATCCGGACCCACCGCCAGCAGTCAGCGTGCGCAATGGCCCCCAACCCACCGCGGTCTCGACCCGCAATCGCGCGCCCACAGCGGCTCGCTCCGTAGCCGAATCCAAGAGCCGGACTCGCAACCCAATTTGGCTACGTTCATTCTGAAAGAATCGCGGCGCCCGACCGTGCCGGCCCACCAACAAATCCCACCGCCCGTCTCGGTTCCAATCCCCCACCGCGCAACTGCGGCCGCTCCCAAAGACGGTGATGCCCGACTCAGCGAGCGGAACCGCGTTCCAAGCACCGCGCCCGTCTCCGCGCAACCACATCCCCAGTCCGGCATCATCCGGAGCCGTCTCCAAGGGCGTCCCGTGAAAATTCTGACTCAAGAAAAGATCTTCCGCCCCATCGCCATCCAAATCGGCAACCGTGACACCCAACACAGGCGCCTCCTGCGCTACCAAGGGCAGAGCGCGAAACTCAAATTGCTCGCCCCGATTCAAGAATGCAGCCGACTCCGTGGTTTCGACGGTGAGAAATTGTGGTGCCTCGATCATACCTTGGATCACCTCTTCCACGGTCGCAGCCGCGTAATCGCGGTAGCGAGGAAAACGTTGCTCCACGAGTGGAGACAGAGCGACCAATTGATCCCGATCGATCCAGGGAAAATAGGCACTGCGGTCCGCCTCAAAGGATGCCCCCAGATGCAACCAGCTCGGGCCGCCTTCTATGCGACCGTAATACAGCCGCAACGGTTGATCCGGAATCCCCGGTCGCGTTCGTCCGCGAACAACGCGTCGGTTCATCCCCACGTTGCCGGCCACCAAATCCAAACGCCCGTCACGATCAAAATCGCCGCATGCCAGAGAACGCCACTGTCCCGTCCAGCGCGCCAAACCACACGTTTCCGTCACTTCCATCCATCCGGTTATCCCGTTTCGAAACACCCTCACCGGTCCCCAGTCCGTAGCAACCGCTAGGTCCAACCGCTGGTCCGCATCCAAATGACAAAACACCGCAGCCGTCACCATTCCCGACGCCGACACGACTGCGCTTGCCGCATCGTCGACCTGAAATCGTCCCCCCTCGTTCCGCAACAGAACGGAGGGCGGCGCTGCCGGATAACGCCCGACCATATGTCGCCCACCGACAAACAGATCCAGATCCCCATCCAGATCCACATCCCCCGCCGTCAACGCCCCGACACTTTGCGGTAAAGACCCGCCGCTCACAGGAACGGGAGTGGCCACGCCATCCGATCCCAGCCGAAGGAGTCGTGAGCCCGCTCCTTCCGGGGCTTCATAACCGGATTCCAGGATCAAACATTCCCTCATGCCCCATCCAATCACGGCCAACTGATCCCCCGCCGCCACACGCACGCCTCCCTTCGGAGTCACCGGGTCAAACCGTTCACCACGCTGGTTTTGATAGCGAACCGTCAAGCCGCCACGCCCACTCGTCGTCACGACATCGTCCCAGCCGTTGCCGTTCCAGTCTATCCAGCCCACGGCTGGGCCCAATTGACTCAATTGCTCCTCCAGCAAGCCTTGATGTCGGGCGTCGTCAAAAGGTTCATCGACGTGCCGTTGCCCCAAGCGGTCCGATCGATTCACAAACCATGGAAACGTCTCGCTCCCTGACTCGGGCTTCGCCACCGATTCCCCATCCGCGATCCGTTCCACTTCAACACGGGCATGCGGCGGCAAGCCGGCAATCTCCGAAACCAACCCATCCGGCCATCGAATCTCCAACGTAACGTCATTCCCCGCAGCCCCACTCGTGCCAAACGTCAACAAAGGCCCATCCGATGAGAGATAGCGCCCCCCCGCACGCAACTCGCGCAACTGCTTCCCGTCCGCCTGCCGCAGAGTCAGTTTGCTCCCCACCACCGTGTTACTCGGACGCCGATCCCGTAACACCACTCCCAGCACCGATCCCGTCCCCAGGTTTTCATAGATCTCGACCCCTTGATTCAGCGGATTCACCACCACATCCAGATCCCCATCGCCATCCAAATCCCCCAGCGCCGCCCCTTGCCCGTGCGTGGTCGCAGCAAAACCCCACGACTCACCGCGCTCCTCAAAGGTCCCGTCACCACGATTCCGAAACAGTAAGTTAGGAGTATCCAAGGCAGGCAAACGCAAGCGCGCCTCGGGATCGGTCGCCGTGACGCTACTGAGTTCCCGCGCCCAATCCGCGTCCTGCGAATCATGTGGATGCCCGTTCGTCACCAACAGATCTTCGTATCCGTCCCGATCCACATCCAACCACAAACTATTCCAAGTCCAGTCACTGGCAGCCAACCCAGCCCACCAAGCCACCTCAGCAAAGCTCTCATTACCGCGGTTCAGATAAAATGTATTGCGCATGAACTGCGGTCGTTGCCCCCAAGACCAATCCGTCCAGGCATTCGGCGTCCGATTCGCCCTCTGGTACTGTTGCGCTTCAAGCCGATGGCTCAGCATATCCCCGACAAAAAAATCCCAATCGCCATCCCGATCCACATCCGCCCAATCCACACACATCGAAGACCAACTCGTATAGGTCAGGGCTGCGCGATTGATGGCTCGAAAACCCATTCCGCCTTGATTGAGCCAGAAGCGATCTGGGGTGGCAAAATCACTGCACACGTAAAGATCCGGAAACCCATCGTCATTCACATCGGCAAAGCTTGCCGAGAGAGACCAATCCCGCGGGGCATCGGTGAGGACCTCGCCTTGAGCGTTTCGGAAGTAACCACTCGTCCACTCAACCGGTGTCCATTTGGCGTGCCCGTCATTCAACAACAGCCCATCCGGCAATCCCTGTTCTAACAGAATCCCTCGACCGTCCCGGTTCCGGGTAGAAATAAATCGGTCCCGGTGTTCGGGCGGAACGACCCACAACCCGTTCTCGCGCCGCATGGCGAGTTCCAACTGCTCGTCCTTAACGGTCCGCTCGCGGTAGCGCGCGACATAGAGATCGAGATCCCCGTCTCGGTCGACATCCGCGGCAGCCAGAGAAGTCGCACCTGCTTGGGGCGTCGCCCAAATCGGACCGCGCGCGATCCAGCGACCGTCGCCGCGGTTCAGGAACATCTGCGTCGGCTGATCGACACTGCTGACGACCAGGTCAAGCGCCTGATCTCCATCAAAGTCCGCCAACAACACCCCCGTGCTCAGTTGGTTCGAACAACTCGCCCCTCCAGCATTCGCCAACGGCTCGAAGCCCCAGTTCCCAAGATTGCGGAACAATCGGTTGTCCCCTTCTAACCGCGCCACATAGAGATCGGTTAGGCCATCGCCATCCACATCGCCCAAGGCCACACCCGAACCGTTTTCCAGGATGCGATTCCGCGTGCGCGCCGCGCGGGACAACTGGTTCGTGAAGGCGAGCCGCGATTCCAGCTCGGGACGACGCTGAAATCCAATCCCTGGCCCGGGCGTCTCCGCACGTGCCCGGACCTGAACCCGAACGCCGGCTGGCGCCAATACGGAAGCCCCGTGGGCCAACGGCAATGGCACACTCACACCAAGGCCGCCCCATGCCACCAGCAAGAGGCAGCTCCAATTGAGCCTAACAGATATGGGCGCCCTGGGTTTCCACATAGACGGAGTACAGCGATTGGCTCCCCGTCATGAACAAGCGGTTGCGCTTCGGCCCGCCAAAACAAAGATTGGAACAAATCTCCGGCAACCGGATCTGGCCAATGAGGTCCCCGTTGGGAGCAAAGACGTGCACCCCGTCAAACCCGTCTCCGGTCCAACCGGCACTGGCCCAGATATTCCCATCCACATCCGCTCGGATCCCGTCGGAACCTCCCACGCCGACTCCCGGAATCTCCATCTTGCAAAACTGCTTGCTATTCGTCAGTCGGGTCTGATCCACCACGTCGTACACTTGAATCGGCTTCGGAGCGTCGGCACCCGTATCCGCCACATACAACTTCTTGTAATCAGGAGAAAAACACAACCCGTTCGGTTTGATCAGGTCATCGGCCACCAGGCTCATTTTGCCGGTCTGCCCATCGATGCGATAGACGGACTCCTTCAGGTGGAGGGGACCTTTCCACCCTTCATAGTTCATCATACTTCCATAACCCGGATCCGTGAACCAAATCCCGCCATCCGGGTGCACGACTGCATCATTGGGCGCATTCAACGGTTTCCCGTTCCACTCAGAAGCGAGCACCGTCGTCGATCCGTCATACTCGTACCGAACCACTCTTCGATTCCCATGTTCGCAGGAGATTTGGCGTCCTTGCCAATCAAAGGTATTGCCGTTGCTGTTACCCGACGGGTTCCGAAAGACACTCACCTTGCCGTTTTCGTTCAGCCAGCGCAGCTGGACGTTGTTCGGGATATCACTCCAAATCAGGTACTGGCCCACACCATTCCAAGCCGGGCCTTCGGCCCAAAGCGTACCGATGTGTAGGCGTTGAATCGGTGTGTTCCCCAGCTTGTATTTCGCGAACCGGGGATCGATGACCACAATATCCGGATCGGGATAGCGCACGGGTGTCTGCCCAGACCAATCCCGCTCAGCCCGCAGTTTGGTACTCGCCAAGAGCCCGCCCAGCACCCCCGTGGAGGCGGTCAGAAAAGAGCGACGATCAAGAGATTTCGATTGAGACGATTGAGGAGAAGAGTCCGATTGGGGATTCGTGTTCATAACGATTCAGGGCTAAAGGGTTTACAAGGCCACAGGCTGGCATTCACCCCCATCGAATTCAAGCAAAACGGAGCGGCTGGTGGAGCGGCCGGTAGGGCGAGCGTACCCGCGAGCCGTTGGGCAAAAGCAGCGCCCGCAAGCCCCAAAGACCCAACCAAACCCTCCAAGCAAGAACGGCTCGCAACTACGCTCGCCCCACCAGAAATGTCCCAAAACCATTCCCAAAAAATGAAGTGGCGATCCGCGTCAATTGAGGGTATCCCTTGTGCACCCATGAAGATTCCGCGCTCTGCCCCTGACTCGGCCCGCAGTCCCTTCGCGATTCGTGCCCTAGCCTCATTCCTATTCCTAGTCCTAATCGGCCTACCCCAGGCCCATGCCGCCGAACGACCCAATATCATTCTCATCATGGCCGATGATATGGGCTGGTCAGACATCGGTTGCTACGGCGGCGAGATCAACACGCCCAATCTAAACGGCCTCGCCCAAAACGGATTGCGCTTCACCCAGTTCTACAACACCGCCCGCTGCTGTCCCACTCGCGCGACCTTACTCACCGGATTATACGCCCACCAAGCCGGTGTCGGACACATGATGGAGGATCGCGGATTCGATTCCTATCGCGGCAACCTGAGTCGGAACGCAGTTACCATCGCCGAGGTGATGAAATCAGCGGGCTACCGCACCTACCAATCCGGCAAATGGCACGTCAGTCGCCACATCGCTCCGGAAGGGCCAAAACACAACTGGCCAAGGCAACGAGGTTTCGATCGATTCTTCGGGACCATTCACGGAGCGGGTAGCTTCTACGACCCGAACTCGCTCACCATCGACAACACCCAAATCGCCCCCTGGAATGATTTCTTTTACACGGAAGCAATCAATGATTTCGCCTGCCGTTTCATCCGCGAACACGACGCCCAGCAGGACGACACGCCCTTCTTCCTCTACGTCGCCCACACGGCTCCCCACTGGCCCATGCACGCCCGCCCAGAAGACATTTCGAAATACCACGGCAAATACGCCAAGGGTTGGGATGCCATGCGACAGGCACGATACGAGCGCTTGGTCCGAATGGGACTCATCGATCCCAAGTGGCCGTTATCTCCCCGCGATGCCCGGTCCCAACCCTGGAAAGACGTGGAGCTCAAGCCCTGGGAACAGCGCTGCATGGAAGTTTATGCCGCGATGGTCGATCGACTGGATCAAGGCATCGGCGATATCATTCAATCCCTCAAAGACACGGGAGAGTTCGACAACACGCTAATCCTATTCCTTGCCGACAACGGCGGGTGCGCCGAAGGGTACGGCCGCCAAGCCAACAACACCAAGAAAACCACTCCCGATCCGACACTCCGACAACCCATGGCACCGGGTGAACTCCAACGTCGCATGGAACCGCTCTTCACCCGCGACGGCCGACCAATCCGCACAGGACGCGGTGTGATGCCCGGGCCCGCCGACACCTACATCGCCTACGGACTCTCCTGGGCGAACGCCTCCAACACACCTTTTCGCGAGTATAAACACTGGGTACACGAAGGCGGTATCTCTAGCCCGCTGATTGCACATTGGCCGAAAGGGATCGCGCGTGGCGTCTTCGGCAATCGCCGTTCAGCCCAAGAGGGGCCGCTGGTCGACGAACCGGCCCATCTCATCGACTTGATGGCCACCTGCGTCGATGTCGGTGGAGCCTCCTATCCGACCCAATACGCGGGCCACACCATTCAGCCCATGGAAGGCGTGAGTCTCGCACCCGCCTTTACGGGCAAAGGCCTCAACCGAACCAATCCCATCTTCTGGGAACACGAGGGGAATCAAGCGATTCGCAAAGGAGACTGGAAGTTGGTTTCGAAACATCGAGGCCAGCCGGAGCTCTACAACATTCGAGAGGATCGAACCGAGCTCAACAATCTGGCAGCGTCCATGCCTGATCGAGTGGCGGAACTTTCTCAAGAATGGAAAGCTTGGTCGGAACGCGTTGGCGTTCAACCCTGGCCACTCCCACGGCGCAACCGCTAGTTTCCGTTCGCAAAAGAATCAAAGCCTCGGACCCCAAAGAGGATCCGAGGCTTTTTTTAGCTGAACTGCTGCGAGTTCGGGTGAGACTGAATTCTATCTTCCGATCACCACGCTGACCGGCGGCTTGGAAACGTCTTTAATCGGCATATAGCTCCAAGCGATCCCCTCGTAGTTAAGAGAAACCTGAGCCGTCGGCGGCGTCCCGTCCGCGCTGCCAGACACTTGAAAACTCGTGACTCGCACGTTGGTCAGTTCATACGTGTAATAGGTCACCTGCTGACCCGAATTCCCATCTCCGGTAAGGGAGGTGGTCAAATGAATCTCAACTGACTCAAACAACGTTCCGGCGGCCACGGCCTCAGCGATTTTTGGCGTGGCGGAATCAACCTCTTTGACGAATGTCAGATCCGAAAGTTGCGGGCCCCGGATTCGACGAAAGTTGCCATTCCCCGGGCTAGGACGGGACAAACCGTGGCTCAAGGTTGCGATCTCGCTCCAACCCAAATGATCCTGGTCCAGACTCTCGCCATCGATGCCATCAAACTTGACGAAGATCCCGGCCTGAGCACTGGCAGTCAATCCGATGATTGCAACGAGCGAGACAATGGTTTTGATACGTTTCATAACTGGTTCCTTGGTGAGTGTGTGTTGTCGTGGGCACCCGATGCCGGATTCCAATCCGGTATCCCGTGGGCACTTCTGCCGACAAATAAGAATGAGCAGTCACGGTACCATCTCATTTCTGATAACGGAGCCCTACCCCAAATTCAGCCACCTTCGAAATCACAGGCAAGAACGGGATAGTCCCGACTGTCAAACTAATTAGCAGCCTTGTCACTTCTTTTTAACAGAACACAAGCACCGAGAGAGGATGCGGGGAGAACTAAAAAGTCAAAATGAAAACTGCAAAATGGAAAATTCAGCCCTCTCTTTTGGAGTGCGGGAGCAGGGCTGCCGCTTTCCGTTTGGCGGACTCTTTCTTTCTCCTGCTCCAATGGGAAACCTACCGCATCCTTCCGATCCGATGCCCCGCACATTTAAACATACCCCGCGGCTCAAGGGATTTTCGAACGGGGGACGGAAAGATCCTCGGCCCCGCAATCAAATCGTCACCGAACAGCACTTGGAAACCGGCTGGATCAATGCTAGAGTACTCATGGCGTAAGGATGGAGAGTCGTAATTGGATAGGCGTAACCAAGCGGAAAAAAACCGAATAGCGTCACCATGAATACCAGATACGTGGACACCAACTCGGATACCGACGAAGCCGTTGCTGACCTGCTCTCCTTCCTCAACGATCTCTCTGAGAAATACTGTCTGACCGAGATCGAACTCCTTGGGATGATGGAATACTCCAAGAAACAGATCGTTTCCGTCGAAGAAGACTGGGTGCACCGAAACTAACCCGGCGCCGCCGATTTAGCGGCTTGGTCCCTGCTCCGCGGAGACCAACATCGGCCCCCAACTGCAACACGGTTGGTTGCAGCAATTCTTGCGGGAGAACGAATCGAGGTCGGTTCGTTCCCACTCCATTTTTCTCTCTTGAGTCCACGCACAACGATTCAGCAAATCTGCTAAATCGCCCTTGCAACGTTACTCAGCGGCCTTTGCCAAACGCTCGCCCAGACCTTGAATCGCAGAAAACGAATCTTCAGCAAACGCCTTGATCGCCGCCGCGACGTGGCGACGTTCTAGGGACACATACGCCGTCGGGTCCACTTGCACTTGCTGAATGCGATCCGCATGCTGGGCCCGCATTTCCGCGAGCGCCTTTCGGTCGAGCCGACGCAACGGCCCCCAATGCACGTACAAAAAACCCGGCAAACACAGCACGTGGTAGTTCGATTCGCTCCGCACATAGTAGCCATCATGATAGAACAACTCGGACCCCACTCTCACCGACCGGCTCACAGCAAGATCTGCCAGACATTCCCCACACAGCTCTTTCTGTGCGATGGGGTCTTTCCCCAGCAAAAAACGACGATATTGAAACACGAGCTTGGCGTTCATCAAGCAGTCCTCGACCAGACAATGTCCGCCAGCGCTATGACTCGGATTCGTCGCTAGGCCCAAGGCGTGCGCCGCCTCGTGTTGCAATGCCCTCCGCCGGAACTGGGCTGGTCGATGGCGTTGTGGCACGACAAACTGATGATCCACAAAAACGGCACCAGGAAACGGCAGGATTGTGCACACGGGTTCGCTCTCCGGTTCTCCAGAGATCGCACTATCGTAAAAAAGATAGTAGAGGAAGGCCTGATCCGACTCGACAGGCCCGTCCAGGTAGCGCAAGGCAAGCGAACGCGAATACGTGCTAGCGGCCTCTTCCCGGGGGATACGATCATCCACGTGGATCACCACCCCTCCGGGTTTGTCACAGGACCGGATGAGAAACTGCTCCAAGGCGGCCAAGTCGGCCGGATCGGGTTCCGCTCCTTCAACCATATCCACTTCGACCCAAAGCTTGGAATAGGGGTCGCGATGGGTCAGCAGAAGGTGTTGCGGCAAGGGAACAAAACCGTCCACCGCCGTCGGAGAAGTCGGTATCGCTACCGCGGCTTGAGGCTTTCCGGATGGCTTCCCCGATTGACAGCCCACCAAGCAAATACCGAGCAAGAGCAGTTGGAAACACTCTGGAACCGCCTCGGTCCCGATGCTCTGAGTGAAGAGATTCCGCAATCGCTCCTTCATCCGACCACCAACCTAGTCCCAAACCTCCGACATGACAAGAAACCGACAGGAGACCGAACGACACACTCAATCCAGCACCGACAGACCGGAACGTGCCCGATCAACGGCCAAAACAGTGCCCACCCAATCCCATAAACCTTGCAACCTGGGATCACTGCCCACGTCGATTGACGCTAAAACGAGCATGCGAGCATGATGAGCGCGCCGGGCCCGCAAGACAATTTTCAACCGACATCCGGTAGACACAGCCGGTAATTGCCGCGAGACAATTTCCGAGAAATGCAACCGGTCCAGGCTTTCCTTCAAACCATCATAGGTCTCCTGAAAGGCCCCGCAGATCACCCCTTCGCGAACACACATCGAATTGGCCATTTCAGAGAACACCACCAATGCCAGACTCTCCCCATTCTCCTCATATCGACAGATCACCATACCGCCATCCGAGGCGTGATGCACACATTCAACAAGCCGGTCCAAATCCGTCATAAAGCTACCCGTCCATCGGAATCGCTGAGCCTATCATGGAGCCTAATTGTCTCGTCAACCCATCGCCTTCAATTTCAGATACCTTTAGACTTCTATTACGGATCTCGGGGCACGACGGCGACTTTCAGGCTATCCCGGAGTCGCGGTTCGTCAAAAAGTTCGGATCCGCCCCCCCCAGAGGGCACTAGAAATTTTCCCAAACTTTGTAGGCCACAAACCGAATCCTTTTGCTAGATTAGCCCCACTCGGCGACTACACCGACATGAGCACCAAGCAAAAATCATCTCGTGGCTGTTTCTTTTACGGCTGTCTGACCCTTGTCATCATTATGAGCTTGATGATCCTAGCGATCTACGGCCTCAAGGTGGGAGCCACCTACGCGATGAATGGGCTCGTCGACAACTTCACCGAGACCACACCTCGCGCCCTTCCGACGGTCACCCTAGATGAGCCAGCCCTCGTGAACATTCGGGAGCGGTTTGCTCGCTTCCAACAAGCAATCGAGGAACGGTCCCAAGATGCCACACGGCTCGAACTCACCGCCGACGAACTCAACGCCTTGATTCTCGATGCACCCGAGTTCGAGGATCTGGCCGGTAAGGTCTACTTTCAGTTTGAGACGAATCGACTCAGAGGAGAAATCAGCATTCCGCTGGATGAGCTCGACCTCGGTCGCGACGAAACACTGTACCTGAACGGCTCGGCCGTTTTCGATGCAGCTATCAAAGAAACCGGGCCCTGGATCTCAATTGAATCGATCGAGATCAACGGCAACCCCCTACCCGATGTTATTCGCCAAGCCCTCTTGAATAAAAACATCCTCGCCGACGCCAAAATCGACCCGGAGACGAAGCGCTTGATCGAAAGTTTGAAGACGTTCGAAATCCGTGAAGACACACTGGTGCTCGAACTTGGCAATGGCCCAACCGCAGAAGTGAGTGAATCGGCTGATTTCGAACTTGAATAGCGGACCGTAGGCGCCAGAAAAAGCGACAGCTTCGCTCTCGCACTCCATATTTCGTCCACATATCGAACGTTTTTTGGAGTGCGAGAGCGAAGCTGTCGCTTTCCCCCCACCTAAGCCAAAATGGGCGAAAACGGCTCCGTGCTATCAGCAAACCGATCCCGCTGGACTCCCAAAAGTTTCAATTGCGTCAACCACAGATTGGCAATCGGTGTACCACGCGGGCAATGGATATGACTGCCCAGTTTAAAGTGCTTCCGTCCCCCTGCCACGACGACCGGCAAATCGTTGTATTGGTGCGTGGCCCCATCTCCGAGCCCCGCGCCAAGTGTAAACAACGTATTGTCCAACAGCGTGGAACCGTCCGGCTCAACAATCCCGTCCATCTTCTCCAGCATGCGAGCAAACACACCCACATGAAACGCATCGAGCTTCAATAAGTCATCCAAGAATTTGTGCTGATTGTGAGTCATCCCGTGGTGACTACGGGGTTGTTCTAGAATCCCCTCGTACTTGAGCGTCGTTCCCCACCGCTCAGCGCCAATCATCAAGGTACTGACATGCGTCAACCCCGTTTGTAGCGCCGCAATCATCAAGTCCGACATGAGATGAAGATAATCCCTCCGCGGAAGATAGCCTTCCCCCGGACGTTCAAGACTCGGCGCCGTCATGTCGGCCCGCAAATCATCCATCCGATCCAGACGGCGCTCGATAGAACGGACCGATTCGATGTACTCACCAAATTTCTCTCGATCCGCAACACCCAACTTCCGACTCAAACTCCGCGCATTGCCGAGCACCAGATCGGAAATATTGCGCGAGCGGGTATTAGCTTTCGTGCCGAACAAGCGATCGTAGACTTTTCTCGGATCGCGCATGGACGGCGCCACATGCCCGGGACCATACCAAGACATATTATCGAAGTAAATCGACTCAACATTGTCCTTGGAATCATTGCAACTCAACTCCAGGGTCGGAAATGGCGTATTGCCTCCGATCGCATCCGCCGCGATATGATCCATGGTTCGACTAATCGGATAGGCAGAATCAGGCACTTCGAAGGGTGCTGCCTCCGAGAGGAAGCAGGATGCGGCTTGAGCATGGGCATCCGTCCCATGCTGAAACGTACGATCCATCCCCGTGATCAAAGACACTTGATCACGAAAGGGATGTAGAGACTTCAGCGTCGGCGTAAAAGTCATGGAATGGGTCCCGACCGGTGCTTCCTCGCCTTCAAATCGCCACACATTATTCTGGTTGGCAAAGTTCGGCAGTTCCCGATCCGATTCTCCGGGAAAGAATCCCCGCCTTGTGAGCCCGTTAGGCAGGTAGAAGAACGCGAGTCGTGTCGCGGGTTGCGATGCTGCCCCCTTGGCTGCCAGGCTTTCCAAGGCAGGCAAACTCAAAGCCGCCCCACCCAATCCAGCCAAAAACTGTCGCCGCGTTTGAGATCGATTCCCGGTTAGGTTACTCATCATGAAGTTTCTCTCCCGCCGTGTGGTAGCGGGTATTCTTATGGTGGAATGGTTCGCTCAAAGCCACTTGCTTCAAGATCGTTCGGAGCGAATCCGCCCCGGCCATGGCTCGTTCGGTAATGGCATCCAAAGCCGGCGAATCCGCCGGACCCAACTCTCTCCCCAGGGCAAAGGACAGAACATGCGCAGTGAACCCACGAACAAACCGTTCGCGCTCTTCCAGAACGATCGACTTAAACTCGCCCACCGTCTCAAACGGATGCCGGTCGAACAGATTCCCACTCGCATCCACAGAGCGCCCGTTCGCGTAAGCATCTCGCCACTCACCTGCCGGACCATAGTTCTCCAAGGCAAAGCCCAGGGGATCGATCTGGCGATGGCACCCCGCGCAATCTTCACGCTTGCGGTGCTCCGCAAATCGTTCCCGGATCGTGAGCTGACTCAAAGCTTCCTCGTCCGCTTCCGGCAGCGGAGGCACATCGGCGGGAGGCGGCGGCGGCGGATCATTGAAGACGACCGCATTCACCCAAGCCCCCCGAGTGATCGGCAGGGATCGTTTCGGATTGGAAGTCATAGTCATGACCGCGGGATTGGTGATCACGCCACCCCAGCGCGGATCACTCACTGCGACCCGCTTGTAGGGGATGGTCTGGGTGGGCTGATTCTTCGGTTCCTCGCCCACATGCGCAGCTCGCAACACTTCACTCCGCCAGGTGAATTGAGGATTCAACAGATCGATGATGGAACGGTCCTCCACATACACGGTCTCAAACAGGAGCAACGGCTCCATCATCTGATGCATACTCGCGCGATAGCCAAAGAAGTAATAGTAGGGATACAGTTTCGGATCGGGAATCGAGGAAACCAATCGATCCAACTGTAGCCATTGGCCCGGAAAAATATCGCAAAACCGAGAACTCCTTGGATCGACCAGCATTCGGTCGATCTGCTCCGCCAAGACTTCCGGATCCCTCAGGCGACCCATCCCCGCTAAGTCGAGCAACTCCTGATCCGGAATGCTGACCCACAGAAAGAAGGACAGACGCGAGGCTAGCTCGTAGTCATCAATTCGTTGACGCCCGGGCACCTCCGCCTCTGACGCCCCGTCTCCATCCGTACAGTAGAGGTAAAGAAACTCGGGCGAGGCAAGGGTCGCTCCCACCAACACCTTCATCGTGTCCGTAAACGAATTCCCCTCCCGTAGGGCCTCCGCTCCGAAGGCAACAAACCGGTCCAGCGTCTCCTGCTCTACCGGACGCCGAAATGCGCGCCCGAGCAAGCCTTCCAACCGTTGCCGAAGATCTGCCACCGTGCCCCCCGTCTCAGGTGTGGCAAACAGACGCTCCCAACTGCCGCACTCTTTCGGATTCAAATCACTGCTTGCCAAGATGGAATGGCTCAATTGCAAAAACTCTTCCATTAGCAGCGGCGATAGAGTCAGGTGATCAGCCCGATTGTCAAATCCATGCTCGGCCCTACGGTCCTGGGGAAACGCAGCTACGTCCTTAAACCCCTCGGGTCGTTCGCCATCATGATCTTTCCCAAGTGGCCGGTTCTGAACGCGCACCGTATCGGGCATCTGCCGAGTCTCGGGCCGAAAGTAGTCCGAACGCCGCCGCATCATGCGTTCCGGCATGAAGAACACGTCCCGCTCCAGTTCCAGCAAATCCTTCACTGCATTATTGTATTGGAACCGATTTACGCGGCGGATCGGTGTCGGCTCAAACGGCTGTCGCAACACCGCTTCCGAAAACAAGGCCTCCAGATACTCAATCAAGCCCAAGCGGGCGGCACCCGATAAGGTCTTGGCATCCTCCGGCGGCATCTCTCCATCTCGCAACACACCCACCATGGCCTCGATCCGCTCCGGATCCCGTAGGAACGCTTGCGGATCATCCATCTCGACGAGATTCAGATCTCCCTTGGTCTTCTCACCGCCATGACACTGATAACAGTGCTCGGCAACTACCGCGTTAAAGTCGTCGTGCGATATTGGAGCCGGTCGCTCGTCGGAAGATGGATCAGCCCGGAGCAAACTGATCAGCACCAGACCGAAAAGGGAGCAAGCGACCGAACGCCAGCCAGGAATAGGATACAAACTTGCGCAAAGTTTAGCCACGGGATCCCTGAAGCATCCTCTATTCCTCTCCCATTTACCAATACTTTCCGTCGCCCAAGAAGCCATTGGGCGAGATTAGAGAATAGCCTACGGATATCCCAAAGACACCTCCATCAGCAGGGACGCGAAGCAAATGGTAGGGCGAGCGTACCCGCGAGCCGCTGGGCAAGAGCAGGGAACGCATACCCCCTCGGCACCAATCGCACGCACCGGGCGGGAACGGCTCGCGATTACGCTCTCCCCACCTTCCGGTACTGAATGAAATCAGTACGGGCCTACCGTATCCGGTGCTCGCTTTTCAATCGCTCCCCTCTCGGAAGAAGACAAAAAAGGGAGACTGGCGAACCAGTCTCCCTTGTAGAATCAGTCGTTTAGAACGATCGCTTATTGAGCAATGTAGAACTGATTGTCGCCCGCACCCGGAGTGACGGTGTAAGGTGACGCCGCCCCGTCAACCGGAGCAAAGGCACCATCCACAGTCCCGCTACTCTGCAGCGTTCCCGAGTACTCGATCGTGACGGAACCGTCAGGATTCAGGCTAATACCAGTAATCTCACCCGGAACGTCGATCACGGGCTCGACAAACGGAGGTACGGTTCCCGAACGATAGGCGGCCAAACCGCCATTTGCCCGATCGTTGACCAGCACTTTCTCGTCGTTCTCGTTCACCGTGAACAACTCGACACTGGCACCACCGCCTTGGCTGAAGGTAATCAGCCGAACCGGATAGATGCCCGGCGCGCGGACGTCCATCAAGAAGAGGCTGTCTCCAGCACCGCGACCACCGTTGAAGCTACCGGCAACCATGGTCCGGTCTTCAGGATCATCCAAGTGACCGACTTCGAGCTGGAAGCCGTCATCACTGTTGACACCCATGGTCACGAATCCTTCAGGGAATTCGATGAAGGTACGAATCTCAACAGCCGCCCCATCGGACGTGTCAAAATTCCCAGGCAGACCCGGCATGAAGTCATCCGGCACGAAATTGCCAGCTTCACCTTCGGCCGCATTCATGTTGATCACGGTCGGGATCTCATAGAGAACCAAGTGGCCATCATCAACACCGTTCGCCAGGGCAGGTCCCTTTTCATCCTTGAACGCATCGTTAACCAAAGTGCTCCCGTCAATGTCATCGGGGGCCGCACCAAAGATGGCTTCGACGTTGCTGATTTGATTGCCGTGGTCGAACAGATCACTCTGCCAGACGCGGTAAACAAACCCGGCTTCGCCGGTGTCGACATCGGTAGCCAGCATCGTGCTGCGCAAGAGCCCGAAGGACGGCGACGTGATCGTGCCGGCATCCGTAACCACGTTGCCGTCGGTATCGCTGATCTCAATGAGGTAATCGATCACGGTGTTCGGCTCGAAGTTATCCGTCGAGAAGATGAAGTCGGTGGCGTCAATGTTCTTGTCACCGGCCGTCAACGGCACTTCCACGCCATTGATGGTCAACTTCGCGCTCGCGGGATCCACGATCGCTTCACCCTTATCGTTCGCTCGGAACGAGAACGAATTCAGGTCGACATTGATCGCCGAGAGGAACAGGCCGCCACTAGGACCACCCACACCCAAGGTCACCAAAGCCGTCTCTTCGGGAGATTTGCCAAAGACGATCGAGTGAGCGCCAAGACCACCCCAACCCTTTTGCCCTGGAGTGTCTTTGTCACCATCATTGATGGCCATACCCAGACCGAACTGCGTTCCCAAATCAAGCGATTCAAGACCCAGCGTCGATTTCGGCAGCTTGATCTCATAGATCGTGCGCTTGTTCTCGGTGTCACGCACCACAACCGCTTCGGTATCTTCAGGGTCCGCCCCATCCGGGACTGGAGCGCGAGCTTCGTGATTGACGATGATGTCACCCAGCTCTTCTTCCGTTCCGCCCAGTGCGTAGTTGTAGAGGGCCACTTGGACGTCTTGGTTTTCATTGGCGATCATCAACTGAATCGAGTCACCGTTCCAGGCACTGTTAGCGGCGTTCTCATGGTACTCATCCGTCACCACAAACCCGAAGTAAACGTTGTCTGCGTCATAGCCGATCTGAACCGCGGAGGTTTGATCGTCTGGTCCGGTCCAGCTACCACCGTTGTGCTCCTCAAAGAGTGCGAGGCGACCCTCGCGTTTGCTTCCCTTCGGAATCGAAAAACGGGGATCCGACAGAACGGGCACGCCCGTCCAGTCACCCAAGTCACCGTCCAGCGTGATTTCACCGCGAACCGGATTTGCGGTGTAGTATTCCTTACCCGGCTCGATGTCATTCGAGGTGGCCAAGGTTACCAACGCGGTTTCCTCCGGCGATTTGCCAAAGACGATCGAGTGCGCCCCGAGTCCGCCCCAACCCTTCTGTCCGGGAGTGGCTTCGTCACCATCATTGATGGCCATACCGAGACCAAAACGAACGCCACCCTTCAGCTCGGTCAATCCAACCGTAGCTTTGGGCAGTTTGATCTCATAGATGGTCCGTCCCGTATCGGCATTCCGAACGACGACGGCTTCGGTCAAGAAATCACCGATATCCGGCGCGGGCGCCTCATGATTGACGATGATGTCGCCCAGCTCGTTTTCCACGCCACCCAGGGCATAGTTGTAGAGGGCAACCTGCGTATCACGCGCTTCATTGGCGATCATCAACTGAACCGAATCCCCGTTCCAAGCGCTGTTAGCTGCGTTTTCGTGGTACTCATCGGTCACCGTGAAACCAAAATAGACATTGTCGTCATCGTAAACGACCTGCACGTTGGCGGTGAAATCATCAGGCCCGTCCCAAGTACCACCGTTATGGGGCTCGAAAGAGACTAGCTCGCCGTCATCACCCGATCCCTTAGGAATCGAGAACCGTGTATCCACCAAAAGCGATGCGCCCCGCCATTCCGACAGATCCCCATCGAGAACGATCGGTGCCGGAGCCTTGATCGCGGTGTAGAATTCTTTGCCCGGTTCGATATCGTTGGCATGGGCCCAAGCCGTACCCAGCCAAGCAGTCGCTAATGCGAGCCGCCCAATTTTAGTTGAGTTCATATGAGTTTTAGGGAGCCGCATAGACCCTCGAGATAAGTCATTGTGCCACGAGGATCCGAGGCTCTAGGGAAAGGTATTACTGGAAGGATTCGGGCTCGTCAATCTCCACCTTTAGGGCCCTCTGGACGACTCGCTCGGCTCGAAATCGAATTCAGCCCAACCTGAAAAGCCTCACGAAACCAAACAAAAGTGCCACATCGTCCGATACTTGATACTTTAATGTACGCTGCCTCCGCAATCCCCCACCAATCAGGACTCTTCTCCAAGTTTTGACTTTTCGGCCCCGCCTGGCCCCGCTAGGTTCCGAAATCCACTTAATACGCTGCCATCCAGCGCACCCTGCCGGTATGGTCAGCCCGAACCCAGTTGTAGAACCGAGTCATGAAACACGTCTTCCGTCGCCGCCTCTCCACCGCTGTCGCCCTCCTCGTGGGCATCGGATCCCTCTCGCTATCCGCCGCCGACGTCAGCGGCAAATGGGCTTGGACCATCGAAACGCCGGATGGCAACCAATTCAAATCCGTCATGACGGCCACTCAAGAAAAAGACCAGCTCAAAGGGCACCTCACCTCCCCCGCCAGCGACGACAAGCTGGAGATCCTCAAGGGGAAGGTGACCGGATCCAAGGTCTCCTTCACGGTGAAACCTAATTTCAATGGGAATATCATCACCGTCGAATACGACGGCACCCTGAAGGGCGACAAGATCGACGGCTCACTCCGGGTGGTGGACTTCGACGCCGAATTGGCATGGAACGCCAAACGGATGGCCGAAAACGTCGATCCCAGCGGCAACTGGGACTGGACCCTGGAGACTCCGAACGGCAACACCATGCAAGCCACGCTCGAATTGGAATACAAGAACGACAAACTGATCGGCGAATTGATTGCCGACAATTTCAGTTTGGAAATTGAGAAGGGGACGATCAAAGGGGACAAGATCACGTTTGTCACCAGCAACCCCAACAACGGACAAACCTACGAATCAAAGGGCACCATCAAAGGCTCTCGCATTTCCGGCACCGTATCTTTCGAGACGGATTCCGGCGAAAGCCGCACCTTGGAGTGGTCGGCTAAGAAACAATAACGACAGACCGCCATCCCCTTTCACCCCCCCCCAGGATGCCCCATTGCGGCACTGGGGGGTTCCTGTGTCTCAGGCTTCAACTCTTTCCGGTCAGGTGCACCGCAACACCGAACTCCGACAATGTCGGCTTTACATTCTGCCCGCGGGCAGAAACTATGACGGTTCGTCACGCGCGAAGCGTCGTCATTGGGATGTTGTGTTTACCAAAACGGGTTCGATTTGCGGCTAGGGGCAGGAACGGTGCGTCTACGGGGACCGGAATTACCGGGTACTGGGGGCGATTCGGAATTTTGCTGGCCCTCGTCATGGCGCCACTCTTCGAGTCTCCGCTCGCCCAGAACACATCGGCACGGGGTTCCGGCCGCCTCCTGACTCTCCCCAAACTTTCGGACACCGAGCTCGGTGAACTCCTCACCACGCTGCGGATACACCTGGAAACCGAATCCGACTACCAGGAACAATCGAGCCCGCCCAGCTCACCCCGTGGCATCACCAACACCCTCCACCTAGTACGAGAAGGGAACGCCACCATCAGCCTTGGCACCCTGGTCACTCTGAGTCAACCGCCTCGACTCTGGCTCAAAGGTGAGGCCCCCCTCGCAGACAACCCTGCAGCGCCCAACCCCGACCTCGATACCATTGCCGCGCTCGTTGACCAGATACTTCCGGAAATTGCCGCAACCAAAGCCGCTCTCACGCGCCAGGATCTCAGCCACCAAATCGTCCAACTCGACTACATTGACGTCGCCGGCGCCCTCGAAGCACTCAAGGGCTTCGGATTCACCACTTTCGCCAAGGCTTCGGAAATCCCCGCATCACTTACTTTCGATCAGCTTCCTTTGGTCGCACCGATGCCTGAACCTTCCATTGAGCAAAAAGCCCTCCTTGGCAAAATTGACGGATCCAAACTCAGAGGAAGCTTTGATCTCTCCGTGACGCCATCCGTAGCCACCGAGCTTCCAGATAGCGCCAACATGTCGCCATCCTCCCGATTGATCATCCTCTCCCACCCGGCTCATCCGGACCAATACTCCCGCGTGTTGAAGATTCTCCAAGAAGCCGTGGATCGCCCCGCGCGACAGATCTTCGTGGAAGGTCTCGTCTTGGAGATCAGCGAAGACGGTCTCAAGGAACTCGGCGTCGAGTGGCAGTTCAATGAAGGGAATTTCGCGCAGACCGCCGGAACCCTCACGCCCGGCGTCCCGAACCCCACGCCTACCCTGGATTTCACTTTCGACGATCTAAAAAACCTGGATCAAAACTGGATCATCAAAGTCCGCTCGCTCTTGGAAGAGGGCAAAGCCGAGATCCTTTCCCGTCCCAGCATCCTCACGCTCAACAATCGCCAAGCCACCATCCGAGTCGGCACCGATATCCCCATCGCAACCGCTCAAGAGGGACTCGAAAACTCCAATAAGATCGCCTTTACCTTCAAATACCTCGCCACCGGGATCTCGCTCAACATCCGCCCCCGCATTACAGCCTCGGGCGAGGAAGTGGGCATGCTGATCGACACGATCGTTTCCTCAGTGGTGCCGGGTGGCGACCTGCAACTTCGATCCACCAGTGACGAAGTCCTGGCATCCGCCCCCACCGTCGCCACCCGCCGGGTGCAGACCTACGCCCGGATCGAGAACAACACACCATTCATCATCGGCGGACTCGTCAGCAAAGAACAGACTCGGCGGCTGCGCAAAGTGCCCGTCCTCGGAGAAATCCCCTACCTCGGCCGACTCTTCCGCTCCACCTCGTCCCGCTCCAGCAAGCGGGAAGTTATCATCGTCCTCACTCCCTACGTCCTGGTCAACGACAAGACGTCACGGGCACTGGGACGCTTCTTACCCAAAGACGAAGATCGCTTCGACGAATTTGGCAACGTCCTGTTTCGGGATTTCTACCGGATCCGAAACGAGGACGTCTTCGACCTCGAATTCCTCACGGAAGATCCCCGTTTGAAATCGCGCCTCGAACGGGTGAAAGCCGCCGTAGCCGCCAATCGCGATCTGGAGAAAACTCCGGAGTTCGCCCGGTTTTCTGGCGATCTCGTACCGGGCGAAGAGGTCTTGGTGCAACGCATGATTTACGAGGTCATCAAACGCCTCTCTTCGGAACCGAAGACCGGAGAAGCCTGGTTGGCGAATCGAGCCGGACTGGATCGGATTATCATCTTCGAAAAACAAAATGTTGGCGGGTATGAGGTCGCTTTCCTCGATGAGCTGCTCAAGCAATACGGCGATGGAGAAACCAGCGAGAGTTTCTTTACCCGTCATCCCGGAAAAGCTCTCTTAATTCAGTTCGTGAGCGAAGGTCACTCCGGCAACGGAATCACCTTGGAAAAGGATCCCATCCCAACCATCTCTCTGGTCGATTGCCCCGATGAGGCCGCTTGGACGCAACTCCTCGCCACCTCGAATCAACCCACCGCCGACGGGCGGGAACAGCATGCCATCGTAATCCACGAGCCGGGCGATCTGGTTCGTCTCAGGCGAGCGGTCCTGTTGGACAAAGTCGTGCAACTGAACGGCGGGAAGGACCGCATCAATCTACTGAACTTCTCGCTCGGGAAAGTGCTCCTCATTCCAGAACCTGACACCGACAAAGTTCACCTACTCGACCCGCAGACAGCGCAATACTTCTACCACACCGAACACTACTACGGCGCACTCCTCCGCCAACTAACCGAGGCACTGGATCGAGCCGAAGCCGCGCTCAACAACCCCTAGTCGATTCCACCCCGAACCACGATTCTCCGTGGCAGAATTCAAACTCAGTCGACTCGTCATCCCTTTCCTGGTCCTGATCGGATTTCTGATCCCAGGCTGGCCCGTGCTCTCAGAGTATGGCACCGCCGCAGCGGACCTCTCACAGCGGATTCTGGGACGGGTCTTGGGCACCGGGATTGGGCTGGCCGTCGCTTGGTTCCTGGTGCGCGTGATTGATATCCTTTTCTGGGGGCTCATTGAGCGACGCCTCTCCGCGCCCATCCCACGCTTGATCAAGGACATCGGCGCCGGAATGATTTTCCTGGTGGCGGGGATGACCATTGTCAGCCTCGTGTTCCAACAGTCCGTTGCCGGAATCTGGGCCACCTCCGGCATCGTGGGTATTGTCGTCGGGTTCGCCCTGCGGAACATGATCGCGGACGTTTTCTCGGGCGTCGCCCTCAACGTGGACCGACCGTTTAAACTCGGAGACTGGATTCAAGTCCACCCTCGCAGCGTGGAACCCATGCACGGTTGCGTCACGGAGATCAGCTGGCGCACCACCCGAATCCGCCGAACCAACAACACCACCGTGGTGATTCCCAACAGCCTGATCAGCTCCATCGTGCTGGTCAACTACAGTGCTCCGGAACCAACGAGTCGTTTCGATCAGACCTTCTGCCTTGAGTTCGGCGTTCCAGCAGAGCGAGCGCTCCGAGTCTTGCTCGCTGGCACCAAAGCTGCCGAGGGTGTTTTGGATGATCCCGCACCAAAGGTACTCATCAACGAAGTCACCAACGAAGGAGTGGTCTACAAGATCCGTTACTGGCTAGATCCGGTCAAGACGTCGCCGCGAAAGGGCCGCCACCAGATCACCGCCAGCATTCTTCGCCATCTGCACCACGCAGGCATCTCACTCGCCTACCCCAAACAGGATCTCTACCTTTCCCGAATGCCAAGCCGACAGCTCGACAGCGGATTCGACAAAGAACAACTGCTCAAACGGACCGAACTCTTCGCCAAACTGAACCCAAGCGAAATCAAAACCCTAGCCTCACACGTGGAAGAACGCCGCTATCCCGCCGGGGATGCCCTGGTAAAAAAGGGGGAGGACGGCGATTCGATGTTTATCCTCGTGGAAGGCTTGTTGAGCGTTTGCACCAACGCCGACGAAGATGGTCGTTCCGTCTACGTCGACGTCATCGAGCCGGGCATCTTCTTTGGCGAGATGTGTCTCCTCACGCGCTGTCCTCGCATGGCCACGATCTACGCTCAGACCGACGTGTTGGTCTACGAGATCAAACACGACGCCATGAATACCCTCTTGGCCAAGCGACCCGAGATCGCCAGTCACCTCGCCGACACGGCGGCTCGGCGACACCGCCGATTGGTCGCCGCAGGACGAGTAAAGGACGAAACCGTGGAAGTCGATCAACGCTCGACATCCAATCGGATTCTCGACCGGATGAAAGAATTCTTCAGCTCTCTCAATCAGTCCCTATCCAATGGATCGCAATCATAGCCGCGGGGCGAATGCCAGGCACGATCGCCAGCCACCGCAAAACCCCACCTCCAGCAACGGCAACGGCACTTCCCCAACTCGGATACCCTTTCCGCAGTTAGCCCTACGAGTCCTCATCTGGGGCTTGCTGCTGTGGACCGGCTTCAGCCAATCCGTTTCGGCAGCCTCACCTCCGAGCCTCCCGGAAGGATTCATCGCAACTCAGTATGCCGCACCGAATCTTTTGGCCAATCCAGTGGCCATCGCCTTGGATCGTACGGGCAAAGTCTACGTTGCTGAGGCCCACCGAAAAAACTCCGGCGTCTGGGGTGTAACCTTCTCGCGCTGGTGGGCCATGGAAGACTACCAGCACCGCACCCTCGCGGACCGCACGGCAATGTATGAGCGTTGGGCTCACATCGTCCCGGAGAACGAGCTCACCCGCGCCTCGGATCTGATTCGGGTCCTTGAAGATCGGGATCAGGATGGCACGGCCGATCATTCCCAAGTCTTCTCCGCCCAATTCCAAACGGCATTGGAGGGAAATGCCGCCGGCCTACTGGCGCAGGATGGAACCGTGTGGTTAGGGAACGTTCCTAACCTTTGGCAACTTCGCGATACGGACAACGACGGCCAAGCCGATGTGCGGCGTGTACTGCATACCGGATTCGGCGTACGCGTGGGCGTACACGGACATGACCTTCACGGCTTGGTCCATGGCCCGGACGGCAAACTTTACTTCACGATCGGGGATCGCGGCTATGATGCGATTTTGGGAACGGGCGAGCGGAAGCAAGGGAGTCACGAGGGCGCGGTATTCCGCTGCAATCCCGACGGATCGAATCTGGAGTGTTACCACACCGGGCTCCGTAACCCGCAAGAACTCGCCTTCAATGACGCTGGTGATCTGTTCACGGTGGATAACAACATGAGTGGCGGAGATGAGTGCCGCATTCTCCACCTCTTTGAAGGTGGCGACTCGGGTTGGGATGCTGGCTATCAGCTCTCCGGACATTTCCGCGACGAAACCCAACGCCTGAACCACCCCCAACCCCCGTGGTTCACCGAGCGACTCTGGGCCCCACCCCACGAGGAGCAACCCCGTTGGCACACGCCCGCAGTGGCCAATCTTTCGCGCGGGCCCAGTGGCTTGGCTCACTACCCCGGCTCAGGTTTGCCGGTTGACTACGCGGATCATTTCTTTCTGGCCGACTTCGTCGGCTCGCCCACCACCAGCGGCGTCCTCGCTTTTCAGTTGGAACCGAGCGGCGCCACCTATCGACTCGATCACGAGGAGCAATTCGCCTGGGGCCGACTCATCACGGATATCGCCTTCACCGGCGACGGCAGCCTTTATCTTTCCGATTGGATCACGGGTTGGAACGGAGAGGGCGAGGGCATCATATGGCGAATCCAAAATCCCGACTCCACGGATAAAGAAACCGCGGCCCTGCTGAAATCAGGCACCGACTCGCTCTCCAATGAGGCCTTAGCCCGACAGCTCCGGCACCCCGATCGAAGAGTCCGGCTCCAAGCACAGTTCGCCTTGGCCAAGAAGGGTAGCGAAAACGCGCTCACCACCTTGCTGGACACCTTACAGAACGAAGCAAATCCGCTGGCCCGCCGCCATGCGCTCTGGGGACTGGGACAACGTTACGCCCAGAACTCGAACCAATCCATTATCAAGTCCATGACGGCGGCCCTCGCCGATGCCGATAGCGAGGTCCGAGCCCAGGCCGCCAAAGTGCTCGGTGATCTTCCACAGAACACCGCGCTCCCGAACGAACTGCTCGAACGCATTCAGGATCCCGTGCCCCGCGTCCGCTATCACGCCCTCCTCGCTGCTGCCAAACACGGCCTGGCTCAAGCCGTAGCTCCGGCCATCCGGCGCCTTGCGAGAGACAAGCACTTCGATCCCGCACTTTTTCACGCAACCAGCCAAATCCTCTTCCGTGGAAACACCGTCGCCCAGAACAGCGCGCTGGCCCGACATCCCGACGCAGCGGTTCGCCACGCAGCGGTGGTGGCACTGCGCCGCGCAGAGGCGGCTGGACTCACGGCATTCCTCGAAGATCCGGATCGCGCGGTTCGGTTCGAGGTGGTTCGGGCTATCCACGACCTCCCAATTCCAGCAGCCCTCCCCGCCGTCGCCGCCCTGGCGGACGCCTGGGAATCGCGGATACCAGAGCTGCCTTTTCCCATCGCCCAACGGATCGTGAACGCGAACTATCGCCTAGGCCAATTCACGGGTCTGAAACGCCTGAGCCGAATGGCAGCGGATGTCACCGTACCGATCACGGTTCGCTCGGAGGCCCTCGGAGCCCTTGAGCACTGGGATCACCCGACCCCATTCGACCGGGTCACGTGGCAATTCAAGCCCCACCACAATACTCGCTACGCGAAATGGACCGAAGTCGTCGCAAACCAATGCCAGGAGGCCTACCGCTCGTTAAGCCAAGCGGTGAGTGATTCCCCCTCCTTGAAGTCCGATTCACCGCTCCGCACAGCCCTGGCCCGTGCCGCGCGGATTCTTTCCGGCCACGGTTGGGTCACGACATCCAGCGCCAGCCATGCCCTGAACGACCCGCAGCTTCCCTCCGAGATTCGCCACGAGTTTCTCCAAGCGCTCATCCATCAAGGCACCTTCACTTCGGACTGGGCTAGCAATCTCCTCACGGATCCGTCACCCGCGATTCAAGCCACGGCCGCAGCGTGGCTCGCCGAGCAAGGCGAACCGAGAGGTTGGACCCATCTCTCGCCCGCCACGGCCGGTTCCTCCGTTCCCCGTCTTCAAGCCGCACTCGGCCAACTCGCCCGGCTGCACGGACCGCAGGCCACCGCAACCCTAGAATCCTACTTCAGCCAAGCGGCTACCCTACCGGCAGGTGCGTGGCTTGAGCTCGCCGAAGCGGCTCAAGACCACACCGGACTCGAAGCACGCCTCCAAGGATTCCAACGCCACGTCTCGGAACAAACGGCCCTCGGCACATTCGGAATGGCCCTCGAAGGAGGCGACCCCGAGCAAGGAGAGCGCTTGTTCAAGACCCATGTGGCTCAATGCATTCGTTGCCATCAAATCGCGGGTTTCGGCGGTAAAGCCGGTCCGGATCTCAGTGCGATCGGGCGCCAACAAAACCGCCGGGGCATTCTCGAAGCCTTGGTCACGCCGAACAAACGGATCGCCGAAGGATACGGGACCACCACCATCGATACCGATTCTGGCGAAACCTACACCGGCACCATCCTCTCCGAAAACGCCCAAGCCGTAACGCTCAAGCAAAGCGACGGGACGGTGATCAGCCTCCCGATTCCGGAGATCGAGTTCCGTAGTCAGGCGCAGTCCGCTATGCCACCGATGGGCGATGTCTTGACCTTGAAGGAGCTTCGACACTTGGTCGCGTTTCTCAGCGCCCAACAGTAGACGCGTCCCCCATCGATTCTTCCCCCCCCGAGAACCCTCCATTCGTAACTAGAGTGGAGACCCGGGCTATTCTCGTCGATTCAAAGAATGAAACGCTTAGCGGATTCCACCTAAGACTTGGCACGAGTTAAGCTTCCTAAATCGTGCCGACAATAAAGCGGTAAGGAAATACGGAGACGAAGTCATGAACGACACGACATGGAAACAGAACGTCCACGGGAGCACACGCGATACCTGCCATGAGTGCGGGCAACCCATCACCAAATCGAACCAGTCGTCCTTTATCGAATTAGACATGGAAGGCGAACACCACGTCTGCCTGAGTTGCAGCAAGGTCCGCTGTGGTGATCTCTTAGTACTCGACTACTAAACTAAACCCGAAGGGATCGCCCGATCCCCATCGACACCCGGTTTTTCAAATCCCGATTTGCCGAGCGCAGATCGGGATTCACATCTCCACCCCAAACTCCCACACAAAAACGCCTAAGTCCTCTAACGCCCTTTAACTCTAAGGCTGGACCGCCATTCGAGTCTGAGTGCTCTGCTGGCCCGCCGCCACTTCTCCGACCGAAATCGTCCCGTCCTGATTTCGATCCAGGCGCCCCAAGATTCGCTCATTCCGTTCTCCAGCTACTGTCTGGTGCACGTGCAGGGTTTCCTCAGCATCCACCAGGCCATCCGAGTTCAGGTCGTATCGCAGTTTGAAATTGGCTTGGAGCCGCTCGATCTCAGCCTTCTGCTCGGCGTCAAGTTCCGCCTGGTCCACGCGACCATCCGAGTTGGTATCTAGAAACATGACCATGCGACGCCCACGACGGCCGTTGCCTGATCTGCGGTCGGCTGCCGTGATCACCCCATCGCCGTTGGCATCATTTCGTTCGACCAGGCGAGCGACATAGCTGTTCGCCACCGTCGCATGAACCGACTCGGCTTCCGCCAGCGTGATCGTCCCATCCCCATCCGCATCGAATCGCTCGTAAAAGGCCTCTTGGCGTGAGGCGGCACGGCGTTTTCCTCCGGCGGCCAGTTCTTCCGCGGAAATCGAACCGTCGTCATTGGTGTCCAAATTAATGACGATGGGTGCCTTACCCTGATCGCGCACAGCCAAGATGCCGGCCGCCACCAAGACGGCCATCGTCGAGGCGGCCAAGAAGCCCACCATAAAATACTTATTCGATATCATAATACAATGACCGGCTTCGCATACTCACCGGTACGGAAAAGGTTTCAGTCTCGCAAGGCGCCAAATCCGCATCCCCCCGGTTTATCGCCCCCCTTCGATCCGTCACCACTAGACGGGCCCCTGGGAGATCCGGTTACAGCCGAACAAAAAGAAACACCCAGGCAAAAGAAGACCGCAGCGAGACCAACATCTCGCTGCGGGTGCATCCAACAACACAAGAAAACAAACCAAGCGAGGTCCGAACGATCCGCTACCGGCGAACCTCCCGGAACAACCCTCGACCTTGTTTGTCCATATCAGCGGAATCCACTTCCGCCGAAAGCCCAATAGCGGCAGAGCCGACGGACACTCGCCCGCCTTCCGCTTGGGATCGAAACCCTGTCCGAAACTGCCCCCTCCAGCGCATCGGAAAAGACCGATGCACCGTCTGAACGTCTGTGCCCTGCAGTTTCATGACATTGATTCGAGCCAACCGGGCTCGCCACTCAGCTCCCAAACCAAAGGAGCCTTTAAACTCACCAAATCATTAGCAAGTTCGAGGCCAGGGTAGTCGGAATTCGATGTCGTACTAGTACGACCAGAACCGTAGCGACCGGAAACTAACGTCGGATTGTCGTTTCGAGCGGAGTCTGAACCAAGTCCAAGACCTGCAGCTCGGCCAGCCGCCACCCCTCTGGCTCGCCCACAAGGGTCGCTTCCGCTCGATACCGATGGCTTCGCTGATGCACGTGTCCCCAATGTTCCACGGTTCCCGTCACCTCCCAATCGAGCCGCTCCACCCGCTCATACCCCCCTCGCTCGCCAAATACTGCCCGGAGCACTTCCTGATCAACGACGCGGCAGGACTGGACCCGCGCGACGGCCCCTCCTTGTTCCCGCATGCGAAGCCCGTCGCGGAACTCCAAATACAACGACTCCAGCAAGTCCGCACTCACCACGGCCGCCAAACGTTCGTAGATGGAATCCTCGTCTCGCTCGTCAAAGGCGGCATAAATCTGATTCAACAACGTGGACGCAATCACCTCATCGCCCTCGAACCGGAAGTCCTCGGCGGGATCCAGATTTGGAGGCGAAACTCGCCCCAACCAGACCAAGCTCACCGCAACACAGCCCAATACCAAAGCCCCACCCCAAACCATCGATCCACCTCGACCGCGCCCGAGGAAGCCACTCAACCACGCAAGGGCCGCCACAGATACCAGACCGGCAAGAAACAGCACGCGTACGCGCACTCCTTTTGCGGGCGCTTCGGGCACCGGGGGAAGTGCGCCCAATTCAGGCACGACGCCCCCACTTGTCGGACTCTCCCAGGACCATTCGGCCTGGTCCTTCCAGAAGCGATGAGCCTGTGCCGGTTCCTCGCGAACAAAGATCCGACTCTGCATCACCGCGTTCCCCTCACCTGGAACCGACCACGGGACGCGAACCGATGAAACCAAAGTCTCGGACGGATAACGCAAGATCACTCCCACTCGCCCCTGATACACACTGATCTCTCGGGGCTCCGCGTTCCGGGCGAAATCCTGAATCGACACTCCGAAGAACTGCGCCCGACCCAACACCGATTCGGTCGCCACGCCATTGATTTCCACCGCCGCATGCTCCCGAAAAAAAGCCGCCAACTTAGGGACCAGAGCCTGCTGTTCGTCCACGGTCAACCGCTCGGCCGATTGCCTCTCCACAGGCATCCAGGTTTCCAGGGTCAACAAGGGGATCAAGAGCTCATGACGCAGCTCCCGCGCATCCACATAAATAAACGAATAGAGTGCCGCATAGCTGACAATTCCGAGGCGCTCACGAACTTGCCGTTCCTTTTGGCGCCGCAGTTGTTCCCACTGAGATTCGCCTTCCGGTCGAGGATCCTCCGAGGCGAGTGATAAGGTATGCGGATGACCACTCAGCAGTTGAATGGGCGCAGCCAAAAGCCGACCGTCCCGCTCCACTTCGAGATCCATCACAGCAGGAACCGGTGCATCCTCTTCGCCAAACCGTTGTAGGATCGTCAGCCAGGTCAACTCGGCCGGAGTCTGAAACCGGAGTTGATATCGGAGCCCTCTTTCCATCAACGCCTCGGTGGGAACCGGAGACGTATTCAAATCAGCATCATCAACGGATACCACCGATCCCTCCAACCGATCCCCCTCTTGATCGAGCAAATAAAGACGCTCCAAGAGAAAGGACTGATGCTGATCGCCGGCTCGCCGCAGTGGATCCCGGCCATACCCCGAAGCCTCCTGACTCGGGATCTCGTAATAAAGCACTAAATCTTCGAACGGAACCCACACCGACATCTCGACGCTATCAGTCCCGACCGACAGTGTAGCTGAGGTCAATGAAATCGGATGCGCCATCCCGACCGAGGCGAACGCAATCCAGCAACAGCCAAAAACGCTCCAACGCCCCCAGACATTCACGACTCGCCAAGCGGAACGTATGGCCCCGAACCTCACTCCACTTCAACCATCGACTCGATCCAGTTCCGGAACGTCATCCCCTCGGACACCACATCCGCCGTCACCAAATGCAGCCCTTTCGCCCCTGGCGCCTGAATCGAGTAAGGAACTCGACCGCTCGCTCCCGCAGCCAAATCAATGGCCACCGCGGACTCCGGCACCGCCAAACCGGGCGCACCGCGCAAGCGCACTTCGAATCGTCGCTTCGCCGGCGAGTGGTTCGTGATCCGGACTTCCAGCTCATGCTTTGCTCCCGGCGCCACCTTGGCACCATACGGATAGAAAAAGGCCCACTGCTCATCCACGCCATAGTTTGGAGCATCCCACGGAATCAACTCTGCGATCTGCTCGCGACGCTCTTGATACCGGTGCTCCAGATAACCGAGCTCAACATCCGAGAAGCGAAAAATGTGCGGGATGTGTTCGTTGATCAGCCAATAGTCCCCTTCAATGGCACGCAGTTTCTTCAAGCACTGAAAATACCCTTGATTGTCCGCGATGAGATTTCGGTTCAGCAAGCAATAGTCATCCATCCCGCTCGGAGAAAACGAATCGCCGACAAAGAAAATCCGATCTTCGCCAGGTTTCTCCACCATCAATGCACCGTGGTAAAACGCCTGCCCCGGATACTCATGAAAGGTGAACTCAAACTCACGCCAACGCATCCGATGCCCATCCGGCACACCGGTCACATCCGCAATCGCATTCGCCGTCATCGCTGGCATATGATAGGCCGCAGGCTTCTCCAAAATATCCTCGTACGAATTCAACGCGTAAACCGGACAATCAAAACGCTCCGCGGCAGCCTGAACCGAGTCCGTGTGATCATCGTGATAGTGAGTAACAAAGATCCCTTCAATATCCCGCAACAAGCCTCGTCGCACCCATTGCTCGACGGCATCGATCACGCCCTTCCCCCCACAATCTAAAAGCCAGCCATGCCCTTCATCTGAAACCACGACACGGCTCGTCGATTGGCTCAGGATCCAACCCGGAGTTTCCAAATGGGTTGAGTACGACATCAACTGGACCTCGGCCGACTCACCCAACACTCGACGTCCGCTCAAACGCATGCGGTCTTCTTTAAAGTACCAGTTCAGGGCATTGGTCGAAAGGTAGTTCCGATACACATTCTGTGCTCGTTGGATCAGCTGCTCGATCGCCATATCTGGATCGTCGATAACCGGTCCGCGAGCCGGAACAATCCGATCCAAATCTAGCCCTTGCAAGCGGCGCAGGCTACGCACCAAATCCGCAAACCGGGCCGCGTAGCCGTGATACCCGCGGATCTGGGCTTCAGGGATTGCGTCCTGAAAGCTATAGAGATCCAGCACGCGTCCTCCGGCATAAATCAGGTCGCCCGTAAACGCCGTCTGCTGCCCATCGATTCGCCCCACATAACTCACCGCCCCGCGGGTAAATCCCGGTGTTGCCACGACCATCAAACGCGTATTCCCATGCGAGACGGCTTCGCCATCATCCACCCAACGATCCACCGGAAACGCCCGCGCCGGAATCTTGGTGGACTGTTGCCCGTAATCATGGAAACGCCCGGTTCGAAACGATTCCCAAAACGCCTCCGGCCGTTCCAACACCTCCCGTTCTCCGACCGGAGCCGTCACATCCCAGTCACGAAACGGTTCCGAAACCACCGGCAAGACATCACGCCGACCATGCGTCAACAAAAGCCGTCCCGCAGACGCTCGCTCCGAATCCGCCACATCATAAAGCCACACGCTGTCCTCGCCCTGACCGACCCGCACGGCATTCACGGCTCCGGACCAAACGGAAAGATTCGGCGAGACCGACGCCGCCCAAACCGAACCACTCAACACCCCAAGCCCCACCAACATTCGACACAGAATCAACTTCATCACGGATCCCTAAAAATCTGAACGACCGCCCCCGATTCGGCAAACGCATAATCATTCGCAAAAACCCCTTGATCTTGGTGAAACCAGGTATTATGTATTACCAGGTATCTTGTTATGAACAAGCCAACCAAGGCGCCGAGGAGGAGCCCGAGAAACCATGCCTGAATTCTTCGACAACTGGACGGTCCAAATGCGGAAGGGCGTGGTGGAGTTCTGTATCTTGAGAGCTCTGTCCCACGAGGAACGCTACGGCTATGACCTGGTCAAGTCTTTGGTCGAACTCCCCGGGCTAAACACCTCGGAAGGCACGGCGTATCCCCTCCTATCACGACTCCGCACGGGCGGGCTCATTGAAGCCCGCCTGGTGGAATCTTCCGAAGGGCCGGCACGGAAGTACTACTCTCTCACCGAACACGGTGAGGAGCAGCTTCGCTTGATGAATATCTACTTTGAAAAGCTGACGACAACGTTGGCGAGTATCGAGAAACAGGGAGTTTAGGATGATTGAATGGTCTGAAGAGGCAAAAAAGGAATGGGAGGCATTCCTCACCCGCCAACGCCGGGCATTGGCACGATCCGAAGGGGATCCGGAAGAAGTCGTTGAGGATCTGCGCCGTCATCTCGACGAAGAACTGATCAAACAAAAGGTACAAATCGTCACCCGTGCCGACATCCAACGTCTGACGCGTTCGATGGGGGCCGTCGACCCGGAACCACAGGCGCCCAGTCCGTCCTTGCGACCCGCGGCCGCTTCCGCGTCGGCCCGTCCGAGAGATCCATCCAAACGGAGCGTTCCCGGCGTACCTTTACTTATTTTCGGGGTCTTCCTTCCCTTGATCTCCCTCTTGGCGGAATTGAGTTTTCATCCCTGCGCCGGCATGTTCTTTGATCCCATTCCGACCTGGTGGCACGTACTCCTGGTCGGCTCGGTCCCGATACTGAACTTGTTCCTCATCCGCCTCCTGAGACAGCCTGAACCCAAGCTCTCTCGTCCATTGCTCATCGCCAGCGGCGCCACGGTTGCCATCGCACTTTACTATGCCATCAGTTTCCTCCCCTTGCTCCTTCCGGGACTCTTGGCCGTGCTCTTTTTCGGCTACGGGCTGCTCCCGATGGGACCGTTGTTCGCCTTCATTGGCGCCCTGCGCTGCCACTTACTGGCAGTCCGACAGTTTGGCACCGGGAAGCCATCAAGCCTGGTTCCCACCACCCTGAGCGGGCTCGCTCTCGGGTTGCTCTGCTTGGTCCCATTGGAATTCCCGAGCGTCGTCGCCCGCGTGGGCATGGAACTCGCCGATTCGGAAAGCCCGCGCGTGCAACAGCGCGGCATTCAACTCCTCCGTTTCGCGGGCTCCGAGGCCACCATGCTGCGCGCCTGCTACGAGCGACCCCGCAAACTAACGAACTTTGCCGCCTTGTTGATCTCCCGGGACAATGAACTCAACCAAACCGAGGCTCGTGAGATCTTCTTCCGCACGACCGGCAAACCCTTCAATACCGTTCGCCCGCCCCAGCTCTACGATCGCAATGGGCGTTGGCAAGCGTTCGACGACATGACCTGGGACATCGACGACGGGCTCGGCGGCGCCACGGTGGCGGGACGCGTGCGAGACTTAGCACTGACCGGCTCACGGATCGACGGACACATTCACTCCCAAGCCGGCCTCGCCTATCTCGAATGGACCTTTGAATTCACCAACGACTCCCGCCGCCAACGCGAAGCCCGGACCCAGATTCAACTCCCCGCAGGCGCCGTGGTGTCGCGCCTCACCCTCTGGGTGGAGGGCGAAGAACGGGAAGCCGCTTTTGCCGGCCGCGCCGAAACGCGAGCCGCGTATCAAGAGGTCGCCGTGCGGCAACGACGCGATCCCGTCCTGGTCACCACGACGGGACCGGACCGAATCCTCATGCAATGTTTTCCCATTCCGCCCAACGGCGGCACAATGAAGACCCGAGTCGGAATCACGATTCCCTTGGCCATGCTCAATCCGTCCGAAGGTCACCTGTCATTCCCAATCATGCTGGAACGGAACTTCAACCTGCCCCCCAGCCTCGAACACGCCATCTGGATCGAATCCCGAGCACCGCTTGAGACCGATCAGAACGAACTCATTAGCGGCACCAAGGCCGAAGGCGAACACACCGTCCAGGGTCAGATCTCCGACAGCGCCCTCATCAACGGACGCACGAGCATCCGAGTCCAGCGCCCCGAACCCACCCTTCGGGTTGCCACGGCGGCACTAGAAAAGGAGACTCACATCCTGCAAGAACTCATTCCGACCCCACCCCTGGATCTGGAGCGACTCGTCATTGCCGTCGACGGTTCATTCGGCATGGACACCGCCTACCTGGCCGCCGCCGAAAGCTTGGAAGCCTTACCAAGCGATCTCTCCGTCTACCTTATTCACGCCGACGATCTCAGCTCCGCCGGGATTCACTCTCGAAACCAACCCGCTCCAATGACCGCCGCACAAGCAGCCGCTCGGCTCCGGGAACTCCCCGCAGTTGGCGGGCAGGACAATCTCCGATCCCTCGTTCAAGCTTGGGACTTAGCTTCTGGTAGCCCGCGCGGTGCCGTGCTCTGGATCCACGGGCCCCAGCCCGTCATGCTGAGTTCGGATCAAGCCTTGCAACAACGCCTGGAACGCAATCCGAACGGACCACCCATCTACGAACTGCAGACCCAGATCGGTCCGAATCGGGTCGTAGAAGCGATGCCGCGGTATGCCCTTCGCTCCGTCCTTCGTCAAGGCACTCTGAAGGACGATCTCACGCGCTGGTTTGGCGGGCTCGGTGGCGAGTCACAGAGCTGGACCTTCACCCGCAAGGCCGTTCCCGATGCCACCCTCTCCTCAGAACCAGATCTCCCCCGTGTCACGGACCACGTCCGGCGACTCTGGGCGGCCGACCAAATAGAAGACCTCGCGCGGCGCCGCTTCCACAAATCGGCCGTCGGCCTCGCACACAAGCACCAACTAGTCACCTCCGTCTCGGGTGCCGTCGTCTTGGAAACCCAGGAGCAATATGACCGGGCCGGTTTACAACCCGTGGACGCCGGCACCGTTCCCGTGATTCCCGAACCCAAAACCTGGCTCTTATTCCTCACGGGCCTGGCGGTCCTTTATCGATTCCAAACCGCCCGTCGCCGTGCCTAGCCATGAAAACCGAATCCACTCACCCCGACTTTCACCTGACCGACCGGCTGCACTGGGTCGTCGCGCTCTGGCCCATCTTCACCGTCTTGCTCTTCTACAGCGTCGTGCTGCACGGTCGCTTGGAACTCGGCGAGTGGCCGGCCCAAACCAACACGCGAGCCGACGATCTGTCGGATGAATCCGCGCTCTTCGGATTGCACGGAGCCACCGTATTCATCGCCATCATGATGACCAGCATCTCCCCGCTCGCTTGGCTCGCACTGCTATCCCAGGCCCACACCTTCGCCAGCCTTTCGCAATACGGGCTACGCTTCGCCGTCTTCCTCGGCAGCTTGACCACCGCAGTCTGGCTAGGGCGCTCGGACCCCGGTCGGCTACTCCAGTGGTTCTTCGACTAGCGCCACGAAATCCCCGTCCTGCGTTCCTGACGATCCGGCGCCACCAAGCGCCAAAAATCATCGACGCGTTCCCGCTTCATCCCTACGTTTGGCCTGGCTTAACTGCCGCCACTCATGAAGATCAGCCGCATCGACGTTTATTCCGTAGACCTTCCCCTAAACGAAGGAAACTACAATTGGTCCGGAGGCAAATCCGTCTCGGTATTCGATTCCTCAATCATCGCCGTCACCACGGACTCCGGGCTCACCGGCTACGGCGAAGTGTGTCCTTTGGGTCCGTTCTACCTTCCGGCTTACGCGGGCGGCGTCCGATCCGGTATTGCCGAGATTGGCCCGCAACTCCTAGGCCACGACCCGCTTGAACTAGAAAAACTCAACCACCACATGGACCGGATTCTCAAGGGACACCCCTATGTCAAATCCGGGATTGATATCGCCTGCTGGGATCTCCTAGGCCAAGTCTGCCAACAGCCGGTCTGCACCCTACTCGGCGGTCGCTACGAGGAGGACTACGTGCTCTATCGCGCTATCTCCCAAGAAGCCCCGGAGGAGATGGCAGCAAAGGTCGCGGGCTATCGAGCGGAAGGCTACACGCGTTTTCAACTCAAGGTCGGTGGCGACCCGGACGTCGATATCCAACGCATCCACGCCGTCGCGGCTAAACTCCAACCAGGCGACAAACTTATTGCCGACGCCAATACCGGCTGGTTGCGTCACGAAGCCATGCGCGTGGTAGCGGGCGTCCGCGACGTCGATGTTTACATCGAGCAACCCTGCCTCACTTATGAAGAATGCCTTTCGATCCGTCGACACACCCACCATCCCTTTGTGATCGATGAGAACATTGATGGCCTGGACATTTTGTTGCGAGGTCATGCCGATCTCGCGATGGATGTGGTCAACATCAAGATTAGCAAATTCGGCGGTCTCACCAAGGCGCGCCAAGCCCGGGATCTCTGTGCTCGGCTGGGCATCGCCATGACCATCGAGGATAGTTGGGGCGGCGATATCACCACCGCGGCTATCTCGCATCTCGCCCATAGCACGCCCACCGAATTGCTCTTCACTTCGACGGACTTCAATAGCTACGTCACCGTGAGCACAGCGGAGAACGCCCCGCAACGAGAAAACGGACGGATGCGCGCTTCGAAAGAAGCCGGTTTGGGCATCCGCCCCAAAATGGACGTATTGGGTGATCCCGTACTCACCGTCACGGCACCCTAACCTCTGCATCCGCTCCTCAGCGCACTCTAAAACCCAGCGGACGAGCACACACTTCGTTCATCATTTCGATCAAGACTACAAACTTGCATAATCAATGCATGTTTATAGAATCAGTCCCGATGAGTGAATCCATTTACGAGCGAATCGGTGGCAAAGAAGCGGTGAGCGCCGCTGTGGATATTTTCTACGGCAAGGTCCTCGCTGACGATCGGATCAAACACTATTTCGAGGGGGTCGACATGGAGCGGCAAAAGGGGAAACAGAAGGTATTTCTGACCATGGCGTTTGGCGGTCCGGTGAAATACGAGGGCAAAGACCTGCGCGAAGCCCACGCCCACCTAGAAGGTCTCAATGGCGGACACTTCGATGCGGTGGCGGAGAATCTCCTGGCAACGCTTCAAGAACTCAACGTTCCCGAAGAACTAACGGGAGAAGTCATGACGCTGGTAGGCGGCACCCGCGGCGACGTCTTGGGCGCTCACTCCTAAAGCATCAAGCTTCCAGTCGATAGCGCCGCACGGTGCTATCGACTTCTTGCGACCAGGCATCAATCCCGCCGTCCAAACAGCGGACATTGGTGAAGCCTTGGCCCTGAAAATAGGTCGCCGCATCGAGACTATGTTTCCCGACATGGTCATAGATCACCATCAAACCTTCCCTGGGCCAAGTCCCGAGAATGGTCTGCATCGAGTCTTGAGACATGCGGGTGGCATTCGGGAGCCGCACCGCATCCCACTCTTCTTTCGTTCGGATGTCCAATAGACTGACTGCCTCTCCCCGTTCGATCCGTTCGGCCGTTTCGGTAGAGGTAATCAGGACTGCGGCATCTTCTGCGTGACTCGCTTTTAAATGGCCCAGCACCTCCATAGGGTCCAAGCCATCATTCCGTTCACAAAGTGCGGCCAACGTTTCGTTGGGATGGAAGGCGCAACTACTGCACCCGCCAATGTGGTATTTCCGAAACAAAGCCCGCTGAGCCCAGGGATAGACCTTGAGCACATCTTCCATCAACGTTTCCGGACTCAACTGTTCTTCGGTAATTTCTGCCATGCCTAGCCCCTCGGATCATCCATTGCCAAACAAACGCTGCGCACGCTGCACGGCGTCAATCATCTGGTCCACTTCTTCCCTGCGGTTGTAAAAGTAAAAACTCGCTCGCGCCGTTCCCACCACGCCCAATTTCTTCATCAAGGGTTGCGTGCAATGATGCCCGCCCCGGAGCGCCACACCGCGCTGATCCGCATAGGTTACCAAGTCATGGGAATGCACATCATCCAGAAGAAAACTCAGCACGGCGCCGCGTTCTCCTTCGGGACCAAAGATGCGGACCCCGTCCAAGGTCTTTAATTGCTCGTACGCGTAACGCGTGATCGCGGCATCGTGCTCCGCGATTCGGTCTCGCCCAATCGCATCCAAGTAATCCATCGCGGCATGCAGCCCCACGGCACCCGCCATGTTAGGCGTTCCCGCTTCAAACCGATGAGGCGGTGCCTTGAACGTGGCACCGGAATAATCTACCTCTTCGATCATCTCCCCGCCACCGTGATAGGGCGCCATGGATTCCAAAACTTCCGGACGCCCGCACAAACCGCCAATGCCCGTCGGACCACACATCTTGTGTCCGGAGAAGGCATAGAGATCACAGCCGATTGCTTGGAGATCAACCTGACAATGTCCTCCGCTCTGAGCCCCGTCGACGAGACTCACCGCACCGTTGGCTCGAACCCGCTCACAGATGGCTTTCACCGGATTGATCACGCCAAGGCTGTTGGAGATGTGAACACAACTCACTAGCTTAACCCGCGGAGTCAGGAGCCGGTCCAAGGCATCCCAATCCAATCGTTCCCCATCGCCAATCACCGGCCAAAAGACTAACTCGACGCCCATGTCCTGCGCCAACATTTGCCACGGCACCAGGTTACTGTGGTGCTCCATCTCGGTCAGCAGAATCTGATCCCCAGCCTTTAAATGACGCCGCCCCCAAGCGGTCGCAACCAGATTAATACTCTCTGTCGTACCGCGCGTGAAAATCACATCATTGGCCGACGAGGCATTGAAGAACTCCGCCGTGCGCGCCCGAGCCCCTTCGTAAGCCGCGGTGGCCCGGTTACTGAGTTCGTGGATACCGCGGTGCACATTGGCGTGATCCCGCGTATAGTATTGAGTGATGGCATCCAACACCTGACGCGGCCGTTGGCTGGACGCCGCGCTATCGAAGAACACCAAGGGATGGCCATTGACCGTCTGATCCAGGATCGGAAAGTCACTCCGAATAGAATCCCAATCCACGGTTTCTCGCACAGGTGCTGAAGCCAGAGTTGAAGTCGTCATCGACACCCCGGTTACATTAATCCGAGTTGCAATTGGGCCGCCTCGGTCATCATCCCTTGATGCCACTGAGGATCCCAAACCAATTCCACATTCGCCTCATCCACATCCTCGATGCACATGAGCTTGTTCTGAACATCTTGTTGGATCATCGGCCCCATCCCACACCCCGGTGCCGTTAGGGTCATCTTAACATCCACCCGTTTGCCGTCGGCATCGTCACCTTCCATCGGTACGACGACACAATCGTAGATCAAACCCAAGTCGACAATATTGACCGGGATTTCGGGATCGTAACAGGTCTTGAGTTGGTTCCAGATTTCCGTCTCCAACTCGTCTTCCGTCATGGGCCCACCACTCTCGGACCGAATGGTGGTTTCCCCGACTTCCTTACCCAAGGCATCACCATCCTTATTCTCGATTCGGAACATGTTGCCGTTCACCACCACGGTGTAGCTTCCACCCAGCTCTTGGGTGAGCTGTGCTTGTTCCCCAGCGTTGAGTGTCACCGGATCTCCCGCCGGCACAATCGTCGCTTCAACGTCTCGCGAAAGGGTAATCAAATCCTGACTCATCACATTCTCAACACTACTCTTCGAGGCGCTGCCATACCACGGCATCCAAAGTTTCTCGCACGGGATCGCATTCGATTCGCTCGATGATCTCTCCGGCAAAGGCATGCATCAACAAACGGCGCGCCACCAAGTGCGGGACTCCGCGGGCGCGGAGGTAGAAAATAGCTTCCTCATCCATCTGACCAATCGTGGCACCGTGCGTGCATTTCACATCGTCGGCATAGATTTCCAACTGCGGCTTGGTGTTGGCCGTCGCCTCATCCGACAACAACAGGTTCTTATTCGTCTGCTTGGCATCCGTCTTTTGCGCCTGCTGTTGTACCAGGATCCGACCATGGAACACTCCGCGAGATTGGTCATCCAGAATCCCATTAAAATACTCATGACTATCGCAGTGCGGTTTCGCGTGTTCCACCACCATGTGATGATCCGCCAACTGCTTTCCTTTGGTCAGATACAACCCGTTCAGCACGCACTCCAGCCCGGGACCATCCAACTTGGTGCGAAGGTTGTTGCGGGAGATCTGCGCCCCAAGCGCTAAGGAGTGCGATCGAAAACGGCTGTCCTGTTCGAGCTGCGCATACAGCCCCGCCACATGAAAACTGTTTCGAGCCTCGTCCTGCACTTTGACGTGTTCCACGTAGGCGTTCTTGCCTACCACAAACTCGGTCACCGCGTTGGTCAGCGTCGCAGAACCCTCTCGGCCGAGATACTCTTCAACCACCGTGACGCTCGCGCCACTTTCGACAACGACGAGGTTCCGGGGATGGATGGTCATTCCAACATCGGATCCCGTCTTGGCAAAGATCAAGTGAACGGGTCGCGAGGCGGAAACATTCTTCTCGATGTGAATCACGGCCCCTTCAGCAAAGTAGGCCGTATTCAGCGCGGCAAACGCATTCTGATCCGACTGCGAATACCGGGTCAGGTGGGATTGCAACAACAAGGGGTCGGCCTGAAAGGCTTCCTTCAAGCTCCGCACGCTAACACCAGCCTCGCCATTCGAGTTGGAGGAAAGCGCCGGCATGAAGGCCCCATCGACAAACACCAGTCGGACCGCGTCGAGTTGAGGCAAGAGCGACTTCTGGACCAGTTCCGCTACTTGGGATTCGTCATCCGGCGCCGCATAAGTCGGTTTAAACGCCAGGTCCCGAATCGGACTTACGTTCGTGAAGCGCCAGTCTTCATCACGCGTCGTCGGAAAACCCGAGTCCGCGAACCGCGCCACGGCCGCCTTCCGCACCGGGAGCAACCAACCGGGCCCGAGAGTCTGACTATCCAGCTGATCAAACAGCACTTGCCGAGGATCGGCTTCGGTATTGTCCATGACGTCCCTTAAGGTACCTTCCATCGTCGTCTCCACCTATGCCGGCTGTGCGGCCGATTCGATCACCCAGTCGTATCCGCGCTCTTCCAGTTCCAGAGCCAATTCCTTGCCCCCGGATCGGATGATCCGCCCATCATGTAGCACGTGCACGTAGTCCGGCACAATGTAGTCCAGCAGACGCTGGTAGTGAGTGATAACCAACTGCGCCCGTTCCGGACTCTTCACTTGGTTCACCCCGTGGGAAACCGTCTTCAAAGCATCAATATCCAGGCCGGAATCCGTCTCGTCCAACACCGCGAGAGTCGGTTCCAAGACTGCCATTTGGAAAATCTCATTCCGTTTCTTCTCACCACCGGAGAAACCCACGTTCAGGGCTCGCTTGAGAAAGTCTTCCGGAAGTTCGAGTAAGGCGGCTTTCTCTTTAATGTACTTCAAGAACTCAACGGCATCCATTTCGGGAAGACCGCGTGCCTTGCGCACTTCATTCACGGCAGCCTTCAAGAAGTAAGTGGTATTCACACCCGGAATCTCCACCGGGTACTGGAAAGCCAAAAAGATACCCAAGTGCGCGCGTTCATCTGGGCCGCGATCCAACAGATCCTGCCCTTTAAATTCCATCACGCCTTCAGACACATCGTATCCCTCGCGCCCGGCGATGATTTGCGCCAGCGTGCTCTTCCCGCTGCCGTTCGGGCCCATGATCGCGTGCACCTCGCCCGCGTTGATCGTCAGGTTGACCCCTTTGAGAATCGCTTTGCCTTCGACTCCCGCATGTAGGTTTTCAATTCTAAACATAGTCTTTTCGTCTCTCCAATCGGTCCAAAATTCTGCTCTGCTGCGTCGCCTCGAACGTCGTCGCCCTAACCCACGCTACCTTCCAAGCTGACATCCAGGAGTTTCTGCGCCTCCATGGCAAACTCCATCGGCAACTCCCGGAACACTTCTTTGCAAAAACCATTCACGATCATGTTGACCGCATCCTGGGTTTCAATCCCGCGCTGGTTGCAATAGAAGATCTGGTCTTCGCCAATCTTCGACGTCGTGGCCTCGTGTTCCACTTTCGACGAAGTGTTCTTAACTTCAATATACGGGAAGGTATGAGCGCCGCACTGATCCCCAATGAGCAAGGAATCACACTGGGAAAAGTTCCGTGAATCCGTAGCGTTCTTCCGCACTTCCACCAGCCCGCGGTAACTGTTCTGTCCCCGGCCCGCGGAGATGCCCTTGGAGATAATTGTGCTTCGGGTGTTTTTACCCGCGTGAATCATCTTGGTTCCAGTGTCCGCCTGTTGCCGGTTGTTCGTGAGTGCCACAGAGTAGAACTCGCCAACGGAGTCGTCTCCCAACAGCACGCAGCTCGGGTATTTCCAGGTAATGGCCGAACCGGTCTCCACCTGAGTCCAACAAATCTTGGAGCGCGCCCCTTTGCACATCCCGCGTTTGGTCACGAAGTTGTAGATACCGCCGCGACCCTCTTCGTCTCCGGGATACCAATTCTGCACGGTGGAGTATTTGATTTCCGCATCGTCCAATGCCACCAATTCCACCACCGCGGCATGCAGCTGGTTCTCGTCCCGCATGGGCGCCGTGCAGCCTTCCAAGTAGCTCACCGAGGCTCCTTCTTCGGCGACAATCAAGGTACGCTCAAATTGCCCCGACTTGGCCGCGTTGATTCGAAAGTAGGTCGAAAGCTCCATCGGACAGCGAACGCCCTTCGGAATGAACACAAAAGAACCATCACTGAACACCGCCGAGTTCAACGCGGCGTAGAAATTGTCCGTGTACGGAACCACACTCCCCAAGTACTTCTGGATCAGCTCCGGATGTTCCTGCACCGCCTCGGAAAACGAACAGAAGATCACTCCATGTTCTTTCAACGTTTCTTGATACGTCGTGCCCACCGAAACACTGTCGAACACCGCGTCGACGGCAACCCCCGCCAGACGGGCGCGCTCGTGCAACGGCACGCCGAGTTTCTCATAGGTTTCTAGCAGCTTCGGATCGACCTCATCCAAGCTCTTAGGCCCGTCATTCGGGTCCTTCGGCGCGGCGTAATAGATGATGTCCTGAAAGTCCACCGGCGGATACTGGACCATGGGCCAGTTCGGGCTCTCCATCTTCTTCCAATACTCATACGCCTTCAGCCGCCACTTGAGCATGAACTCCGGCTCCTCCTTCTTGCGGGAGATGAAGCGAATGATGTCTTCACTAATCCCCGGAGGTGCCGAATCTGTCTCGATATCCGTGACAAACCCATATTTGTATTCGCTTTTGACAAAGCCTTCGATCGTTTCTGTCGCCTCACTCATGTCTCGCCGTAACTAAAAAATTGATCGTCTACTGGGTTTCTGAGGTTTCCGCCGCGCGCCGCGAGCATCGCTCCGGATTGCGGCAAGTCCCCCGGATGGACAAATCCATCTGCCGGGCATTCAAATCACGCGGTAACCGAATCGGGAACGCATCCGGCCCGCCCGAAAACTCGATATCGTGAACACAACCACACTCTTCACAGTAAAAGTGACAATGGTCCTTCATGTTCGAGCAGTAACGCGTGGCCGCCCGGTCCACATTAACCTGCTTCACCAACCCGCACTTCACAAGCGCGTCCAAGCTGTTGTAAACCGTGGCCATCGAAATCTCGGGCTTGTCCGCCTTGGCTCGCAAATAAACCTCATCCGCCGTGGGATGATCCATCTGCGCCACGAGCACCGAGTAGACGTGCTCACGCTGAGCCGTCATTCGGAATCCACTGTCCGAAAGCTTTTTGGCAAATTGGGTATTTTCTGCTGCGCCGTCCGCTTGGCGTCCCTTCATGCGCGCAACCTACCGCACGAAAAACACATGTCAATAATTAGAATGATTCTAATTAAAAAAGTGTCTTGCCGGGCGAAAATGCCTCCGAATCGGGCCGGGCAAACCGACATCAAAAAGGCCGCCCCGATCACGAGGCGGCCTGGAAGACCCAGCCCAAACTGTCGCTGGGACCGATTAGAGTCCGATGGGTCGCGGGTTATTCCTCTTCCAATTCGACCACGGAGTAGTAGCGCTCCGAAACCAGTCCCGATTCATCCCGAACCGTAGCCAGCTCCCCGTCCCCGACAATGGGATCGCCCAGTGGCATCCATTCGCCAGCGCTCAAGGAATCACGAGACCGCAACTGGTAGGTCCCTCCGGCTCGGGCAGCAAACTGAAGCACCACCTGCCCGGATTCGTCCAACGCCAATTGCAGCACCAAGGTTTGCGGCGCGGCCTGATTCGGCAAACCGGGACTCGGATCCGGGAACCGCTCGACGCGGAGATTGCCTTCGAAGGATACCCGTCCCTCCGAGACATCCGGCTCCTGCGGACCAAACTCCACGAAATCTACCAACTCACCACCCGGCGCATACAAACCGATGCTCTCGCCAGCTCGGCTCAGCTTGAAGTTTGCATGCAGTGCCCCACCGGCTGCAAATTGATCGCCTTGTTCGTCCGCCCAGACCAACAACAGCTCACCTGGGCCCAGGACTGTCCCTTCGGGAATCCGGAACTTCGTTGGCTCATTGATGGCATCCGAAAGAGAATAGCCGGAGAGATCCACCGGTTCCGTTCCCGCATTAAACAGCTCGAACCAATCATCGAACTCACCCATCCCGGCAGGATCTTCCACCGCGGAACGGTTCTGCGCCATCCACTCACTAATGAATAGCAACTCTGCCGGTTCCGGATGTCGATTCGGCATTCCCGGCGAGGGCAACGAGAAGCGTTGTTGCGTGTTCGCTTGGCCATCCGGAAAGAGTCCCCAAGAACCCGTCCCGACCACCGGCCGCACATAATCCACCACGCGACGCGCACCCGATTCTGAATCCGCTTCGGTCAGCAACAACGGCCCCAGGCCCGGATCCAGACGAAAGCCGGCGTGCCACTCGTCGCTGGTGTGTTCCGCCAGCTCGCCATCCAACCAAACCAAGCCGAACTCGCCCGGGAGTATCGAGCTCCCCTCTGGAAACACCCAGTTGGTCCGGACGCCGACGTCTTGACTCAATCCCAAGCCATCGAGGGAAATTGGCGCTTCCCCCGTGTTGTAGATTTCCACCCACGGGTCCAGATCACCCGCCCCGTCTGCGAACTCGCCGCCGCTCGACCACGCCACCTCATTGATGCGCAGGGTCGGAAACGGTGTTATCGAGGCCCGGGCGGCATTGGCAAACCCAGGCGTGAAGGTGGTCGTGATCACGGGCGGCGGCGCAATATTCACCGTCTCCACCAAACTGAAGTCGCCCAACCCCACCGTCAGCCCTTGACCCGCGCCCCCCGGCAGGTACCGAAAGCTCAAGGTATATTCCTCACCGATCACAATCCGATCGATCGTCTGCGAGATCCCCGTGGCAGCATCCACACCACCCGTCCCCGCCGACACCAGGAGGCTCCGTTGCCCCGAGAAACGGACATCCTCAACCGGTTGGTTCCCAGCGTGATTCTCACCCAACGTCCAATGTTCTTCCAGCGCCGTCTCGAAGGAGCCACCCGACACCAAGTTCTCCCCCACACCCGCTTCCGAACCGGGCACCAGGGTCACGTCATCCAAGAACACTTCCCCACCGGGCAAATCGCGTTCCAAAAAGAACCGGCCATTGAACTCGCCAAAATCCGGAACGATCTGGATCAAGGCCCCTTCCATGCTCAGCCCATCCGGTGCCAAAGTACCCTCCAATCGAATCTCAACCTGGTCGGGATTCCAGGTGATTAGGACAGAATCCCCATCGACGCTCACCGCATCAAAGGGAATCTCCTCTCCCCCATCGATCAACAACGGCGTCAAACTCCCATCGGCCTGGCGATCAAACCGGAAAGAAATGTCATCCCGATCGCCTTCCGCTTCGACAAAGCCATTCCAGAGTCCGCCGATTCCATCGAACTCCAAGACCGGCGGGTTGGCTGTCAGCAGGATCAACAGTTCCTGGCTCGTGGCGCGCCCCGTGACACTGGCGGACAGCCATTCCGGCTCGTCGTTCGACTCGCCCACGGCAACCCAGTTCGCCACCCGATCATTGTCTTGCTCGGCATCAATCAATTGTAGGGAACTCCCCGTAATCGCGGCCAAGTCCGGCCAAGGCGAGGTCGGTTCAAAGCGCACTTCATCGATCACCGTTTCCATACCCGACTCCGGATCTAAACGCATCAGGCGCAAGGTTTCCCCCAGCGGATTCAGGCGACCACCGAAGGCTCCCGCCACGCTTGAGTTGGCCCCATACGTCGACGTAAAGACCGCTTCATCCGCCACGATCAAGCGAAACTCTCCGGGCAGAATCGTTTCCGTTTCTTCAAACGCAAAGCCCAGCCCGTCGACTCGATACCCACCGAGCCCGAAGGCCGTGTGCGACGCCGAATTATGCAGCTCAACGAATTCCGCCCCCGGCACCGTGGGCTGATACATGATCTCGGAAATCACCAAATGGTCCGAAGCCAACTCTTCAACCCCGGTGAACCGAACGCGGATTCGATCCACGGCGCCTCGAAGTTCCTCACCGGTGTCGGAGATCCCCCGTACCTCCAAGAGGTTTTCCACGGACGGCAACACGACGGGTACTTGCCACGCATTCACGCCCGTCCAACGAACGGGATAGACCAAACCATTCACGGAAACAGCTCGCACATCAATGGGAGCTGTTCCACTCAGGAGCACCACATTCTCATCCGTCTCCAACAACGCACCGCCATTAGTCGTGATTGAGAACGGCGCATCCACGCGCTCCAATTCCCGTTCCAAGAAACTCAATCGAGTCGAGATGTACCGCTGCATTCCGCGGATTGAAGTGGCCCGAATCCCATTCCCCGCAAGAGCATCGAAATTAGCTTGCAACACCGGATCGGATCGTTCCGGTCGCAACGGTCCCTCCACCGCCTTCTTCATCGCTTGGAAGTAGATTCGCTGAAAGGGCGGGTAGTTATACATCCGCTGCACGACGGGTGCCGTGGTGTTAAACATGGACGTCGTGGCGGAATCATTCGTGGCCGTCAACGCGAAATCAATATCCCACATGTGCAAGACCCACTTGCCACCCTCAGGCTTGTAGGCGTACATATTCTTCCCGCGTCGATAGCCGAACGAATCCCAGTTCCCCACGATGTGCTCCACGGCAAAGACCCGCATCCAAGCGTCCAGATCCACCAACGAAGAAACAGCATCTTCATACTCCAACCCCGGAGGTAAGTTCGCCGCATCGACTAACTCGAATATGGAATCGTAGTCATGCGCCGATCCCTGCACCGCTCGCTTGCGCCAGTTGTACCGATACAGCGGCAAAAACTTGTTTCCGTCCCGATCCCGGAAATCACGCAACGTCGCATCCACGTTAAACTCCCGATTTCCCGTGGAGGTAAACTCGAACCAATCCTCAATCTTGTACAATTCTCCGCGGGGCTTATCGGAATGGAACTGTTCCATGACATCTCGGTTCGGCTGCTGGACATCTTCATAGATCCGTCCCCGGTGGACCCCGTCCACCAACAGGTTAATGTTCCGTCGGCGCAGGTAGGGCACATCCATCTGTTCACCAATCCAAAAAGAAACCTGCTCGACCTGCAAGGTGCCGTCCCGAATGGGCCAGTCCAACACGAAGTCCGTCGCCCCCATCACCGTATCATCCGGCGGCAAATGTAAGACATAACCACAAAGCACGCCCGTGGGCCCCGTATAGCCTGGGCTCACAAAAGGGCTGCCGCTGTAGAGCGTGCCCGCCTGATAAACCGCCCGATCGTTCCCGTAGACAAACGTGGCGTCCAAGTCCCCATTGTGGAGCCGGAGTCGACGCGTCCACGTGTCTCGAGTGGCCTCGGTAAACCAAATGCGGTAGGTCCCAAAATTACCCGAAGGCTGCTCTTCACCGTAGCGAATCAAAGCTTCCCGCACGCCCGCAGGGAATCGCGTTTCACTCGCTTCACTCGCCCCATCCCGGGCGGCAACCGCAAATGCCAGCACGGTATCCACTGGCTGCGCCGGAAGCACAAAACTATAGATTCCATCCCCCGCCACCGCATCGCCATCTGTCCCGCGATCATTCATCTCGCCCGTCAACACCGCTTCATTCGGGTCAATGCGATAGCGTAGTTCGACACCCGCGATTCCGTGAGGATCCGTAACCTCCGCAGTGATTCGTACGGGTTCGCCCTCCTGAGGCAGCACGGGAAAATGTCGCACGTGACGAATCACCGGTCCCGTGTTGGATTGGGCCGCCCCATTCGCCAGTCCCGGGCTCCCTAAATTCTTCGGCACCGCTAGGCGCCCAATGGCTTCTAGATAGTTCCCCTTCACCCGCACCAGGATCTCCGGATGCCCTCGCAACCACCGCACCCGCGCTCGAAGAGTCCCCATCGTGCCTTGTTCGGCAAAGGGGCGGCGAATGCGGTAACGCACCCGATTGGCACCATTGTCACCCCGCGCCGTGGCGACCAAATGCAAGAGCGAGTTATTCGGGTCCTCGGCGTCCGCAATCACCGTAGACTGGTCGTGCGTGCCTTGAAACTGCCAGCTGGAATCGCCGTCATCAAAACCACCGTTGACCACGAAATTGTTTCCTTCTTCATTCAGGAACGCCACATCGTCCACCAACACTTCACCAGCGCCCTGTAGGAAAATCTGAACGTCGTCCATCCGGTTGCGCCCCAAATCCAAGAACCCGGTATTCTCAACCTCCATCCACTCCGATTTCTGAGACTCATCGCTGTCCGCCCAATTGCGCCCAAACCGATTGTCACTAGACGGATCGCGCAGTTCCAAACTGCTGCCACCGCCATCGGACCAACGCCCCCAATCGCCCCCGTCGACATAGGTCACTTGGTCCACTTCGACGAATAGCGCTTCGTTCCCGTCAGCCCCGACTCCCTCCGGACGCAACAACTGAATCGAATCGCCTCCGTTCCCCAAGGTTCCGCTGTAGTTCCCCACGGAATTCGCCGACGTCAATTGACTGTAAGAATCTCGCAAGTGCTCGACATCGCGACCGATAACCAAATAGCCACCCGCAGCAATGGACGCGTCTGCGGGAAATTCAAAGGCAATCCCTCCGGCCAAACGCCAACCGGCGAGATTCACCGCCGTGGCTCCTGTGTTCAGGAGTTCCAAGTATTCGTCCCGGTTCTCACCGCTGATCGGATGATACATGATCTCGTTGATCACGATGTCAGCCACTTGAGGATTCGCATTACTTGCCCCGGGCGTCCGTTCTGACAAGGTCACGAGATCGGCACCGCCATTCGGGAAGCGACCCAATGCCAAATCGGTCGCTTGCCCCGCGAACCGAATCGCATCCACCACGGCACCGCCATCCGGCGCCCGCAAAAACACTCGCTCCCCACGCTGACTCAAGGCGAAGCCTAGCTCCGTCTCGTCCACGGCCAAAAAGCCCCCAGCCGGAAGACTCGTTCCCGGAGCAAAGCGGAACTTCCCAACCCGAGGATCGTCACTGAGACTGACCCCACCCAGATCAACCGGGGTCGTCCCACCATTGAACACTTCGACGAAATCCACCAAAGGCGGCTCACTGTTGGCGAGAACCTCGTTGATCACCACCGCGTCCCAAGGCGATTGCTGAACCGGATCGAACGTACCGGGCGATCCGCCCAACGCATTGCTTGCGGACCAAGCCAAAGCCGAGCGTTCGCCGTAGCTCGCTCGGGCTAAAACCAACGAGTGCCCTGCCCCAGCCGCCGCAATCGGCCACGGCATCTGCGCCTCGTAACGCGCCTCAAGCAGGATCGCATCCTGACGATCACGCACGCGCACTACCCCACCCCCATTCGGGAGACTGCCCTCGTAACCTCCAACCATCGGCAAATCCCCATAAACAGCCGCCATATCTTCCGGCACCTTGGCCACGACCAGCCACGCCCCCGGCGCGAGGCTCATTCCCGGCGGAAACTCGTAATCCACACTCCCGCTCAAGCGAAAGCCGCCAATCTCAATCGGGATCGCATCGGTATTCATCAGTTCGACAAACTCCAAGTCCCGGCCGTCTGTTCGTTCCATCGGTTGGTACATCACCTCACTCACCACCAACCCGGAACGCCGCGACGAGGGCCCGAAGGATTCCACCCCAAAGTCACGCTGCCCCCGGGCTTCATCCCCCACATCCTCAAGCCCCCGAAACCGCACCGCCGCTGTGGCATCCTCGACGTGGCTCGACACCATCACCCCCAGGTGCACCGTCTCCGGCATTTCAAACTCCGCCGTGCCCAACGGCCGCCAGTGGATCCCATCAAAGCTCGCGTAACCCGTTAAGCGACTGGCTTCACGAGCCAATCGCAACCATGTAGAGGGGTAGTTCACCCGATGATGCCCGGAAAGTTCCGAAAGATTCCCATCCCGATTACGGGACATGAAATGAATCCCACTAATGGAGGGGGTCGCCAACACACTGGCCTGGGCGCTATTCGCCTCCAGACTCGCCCGCACCATCAAGCCCGCCTCCGTCCAGACATGCTGAAACTCCAACGCCTCCAATTGCACCCGAACGTCAAAGTCACCCGTGCGGGATTGGTAATAGAAATGGCCCTGATCCGAGCGCGCCCCGATATCCAAGCCACCGCCACGAACGACCATCAGCCCATCCGCCACACCGGCTTCTCCCGCCACCGCGGGTCCACCAATATCCACTGACTCAAAGCCAGCCTCCTGTCCCCGGGCAATCCCAACGCCACTCGCCAAAAGGCAGAGCGTCAACCCTACTGAACTTCCCCACACGTTTCCTCGCCCTAACAACCAACCACTCACACTCATCATGTTTCTTCCACTCAGTCCTAATGCATTTGCTTAGACCCTCGCCCTAACAATTCGTTCCACTAAATGTAACAATAAGCCCCCGCCTCCTGTTTCATTTTTCTTCCCGCTCCGGATAAAACTCTGCAGAAGTCAATAAAACCACCGCATTTCGGCCATCATGCCGGGCAAAAACCGCCCCACTTCCAGGCCATGAAAATGGACATCCGTTTGACCTGGCCTTGGTTTTCCCTCAACCTTTGGACATGGGAAACACATTCGGAGAACTGTTCCGCATCTCCACCTGGGGCGAGTCGCACGGGGGTGGCGTTGGCGTGGTCGTGGACGGCTGTCCGCCACGCATCCCGCTCTCGGAGGCGGATATTCAACCCGAGCTCGACCGCCGACGCCCGGGACAATCCAAGATTGTCACCCCAAGAAACGAACTCGATCGCGTCCAAATCCTTTCCGGTGTCTTCGAAGGCCACACCTTGGGTTCCCCCATCTTGATGTACGTCCAGAACAAGGACCACCGCCCCGAAGCCTATTCGGAGATGGCGGAGAAATTTCGGCCTTCCCACGCGGATTACACCTACATCGCCAAATATGGCACCCGCAATTGGCAAGGCGGCGGACGGAGCAGCGCCCGGGAGACCATCGGTCGGGTCGCTGCTGGGGCCATCGCTAAGAAAATCCTCAAAGCCCGCTACGGCATCCAAATCGTCGGCTACGTGCAACAAGTGCAGAACCTAGCGGCTGAAATCGATCCCGAGACCGTGAAGTTGAAGGACGTCGAAGCCAACATCGCACGCTGTCCCGATGCCGCCACCGCGGAGAAGATGATCCGCCTGATCGACCGCACCCGCAAAGCCGGCGACAGCGTCGGCGGCATCGTCGGCTGCGCGGCGCGAAAAGTTCCCGCCGGTTGGGGCTCGCCCGTCTTCGATCGGCTTGAGGCGGATTTAGCCAAGGCCATGCTCAGCTTGCCCGCTAGCAAAGGCTTCGATATCGGCTCCGGTTTCGACGGCATCCAGCTCACGGGCCGCGCTCACAACGATCCCATGCGCGCCCGCGGCGGCAAGGTCCGGACCACCAAAAACCATTCGGGCGGGGTCCAAGGCGGCATCAGCAACGGCGCGACGGTTTACTTCCGGGTCGCCTTCAAGCCCACGGCGACCGTGATGCACCCGCAAGATACGGTGAACGTCGAATTCAAGAACACCACGCTCAAAGGCCGCGGCCGTCACGATCCCTGCGTTCTCCCGCGAGCCGTACCCATGGTAGAAGCCATGACCGCGCTAGTGCTCATGGATCACGCCATGCGACAAGAAGCCCAATGTGGCTTCAAGGAGTCCTAAACTGCTCCACCCACCCAGGGCTATTCCGGCTTCGCCAAATGCTGGTCGAACCAGTCAGCGAGGTGCGTGACATCGCCAATCAGTCCCGGCCAACCGTGGCCCACACCCGGCTTGACCACCAGCTCCGTGGGCACACCCACGGCTTTCAAGCGTTCGATGATTCGCTCGGACTGCTGCAACGGCACCAACTTGTCCGCATCCCCGTGCACAATCAACGTTGGGGCGTCGTCCGCCGTGACATGGGTCACCGGCGAGATCTCTTTTCCGATGGCAACCCGCTTTTTCGAATCCGTGATGCGCTCATACCGTTTGGTGGTCGGACTGAGTTCCACAAAATCAAACGGTGCCTTAAACCCATCCAAAATACCCTCGCCCAACGCCCGTTCATTCTCTTTGCCGTAGTTTAAAAAATCAGTCGGCGGGAAGAAACACGCCACGGCTTGCACCTCACTGGAAAGACGGTCGACCGGATCCTTGGCTTTCGGATCGCCAGGACCTCCGCTCGTCCCCATCATCAGCGACAGATGCCCGCCGGCAGACCCGCCCGTGATCCCGAGACGTTGCGGATCGACCCCATAATCACCGGCCTTAGATCGGATAAACCGAATCGCTCGGTGCAAGTCTTGCACAACCTCAGGAATCGAAAACCGAGGCTGACTCCCATGCACCACACCAAACACCACGTATCCCCGCTTTGTGTAATGTTCGATAACCGGCGCAAAGAGGCCCTGTCGGGAAGAGAACCACCCCCCACTCGCCACCATCACAATTCCCGCACCATTGGGCTGAGCCTTCGGCTTGAAGACATCCAAGGTCATCGCCAGACCGTGCTTACGGCCATAGATCACCTCGTTCTCTCGGGTGAATGATGGCTCGGCCGCTCCGCACCAATCACTCAATCCCAGAACGCACGCCAGCAAACCCACACGCAATCGTTTCATCATAACATCCTTCTGTTCTCCGAGTTGAGACCGAAGCCATCAGAACCCCAACAGCCTCAAGGAATCTCGTTCAAGGTATAATAGGCTCGATCATGCACCAAGGCACGCCCCTTCTCCGATCGCAACCCCGAGAAGTCAAACTCATGCACATGGCCCTTCACGCGTCCTTCCACCACCAAATGAATCCGCTTCCCACCATCTCCCACGATCGCACGCCGGACCTTAGGAGAAGCCTGATCCACCTCCGGACTCCCATACCCCTGACGATAGATATGGGTGTAGGCCAGCATCGTATAGCTCTCCGGGTCCGCCCCCACCGAAGGGTCCACGGGTTGAGTCAGGTGCAAGTCAAAGCCATCGGATGCCGCCTTAATCTCGCACACTTCAAACGGCATTTCGCCGGTCCAATCGACGCGCTGTAACGCAAACGGCTTCGGACCGCGTACCGGCCAACCTCGATTGGTTCCGCCCACGACCAAAGAACCCTGCGGCGAAAACTCGTTCGCCAACAGCCCCGTGGCAAAGCCTTCTCGAAACGGATAGCACGCTCCCTGCCAGACTCCATTCACCTGTTCCGTCGTCGCCCGCATCAACACGCCCAAGGTATAGTCGCCAATAAAGATCTGCCCCGCAAAGGGACCGAACGCCCCCGCCGTCTTGTCGACTGAGAAGCCTGATAACTGCTGCCCCATTTTCCGATACGGAAACACCACTGCATAGGGCACCAACTCCTCCACGCGCGCCCGCTCCGCTTCCAAGCGGGATCGAGTATTGGGCACTACCGGAGCCTTGCCCAACTCCGGTGCCAAGGGATACCAATTGAAGCTCGCTGGATGCCCCATGAAACCTCCCGGTTTCAAGTGTTTGAGGGAACACGAACCGTTCCACGGGCCCTGACTCTCCGCGTAAAACATCACCCCATCCGCATTCGGCCCCACACCACAGGGACTGCGAATCCCACTTGCCAAAGGAATCGTCTCGCCATCAGGCGTGACCTTCAACGCCCAACCACGGAACCGGGCCAAGGACTCGTAGGATTTAGACAAACAAAGCGTCACCCAAATATTCCCTTCTGGATCCGCCTTCGAACCAAAAGAAAACTCGTGGTAGTGCTCAAAGCCCCAGACATCACTCAGGGTATGAAACCAATCCGCCTCACCATCGCCGTCTTCATCGGTAATCCGAGTGACCTCGGTTTGCTGGGTCACATAAAACGCACCGTCCCGCCATGAGAGCCCCGTCACCTCATCCAAGCCCGCCGCAAAGCGATGAAACTCAGGCGCGGGCAGATCCGCAAACACCCCACTCACCAGATAGATCTCGCCTCGCCGAGTCCCGATCGCGAGCCGCCCGTCCGGCAACAAATCAAAGCTCCCCGCCTCCAAGACAATGTCCGGCGGGATCGGAACATCCGTCACACGATAGTAAGCCGCCTCGGCTTCAGACGTGCCCCAATAACTGCTCAATCGCTCTGCCGCAAGTTTCAACGGCAACCCGAGACCGCCCAACAACAACAGGCTCAACAGACTAAGAAACAATCTAGAATTCATGCCCGGTCCTAACTAAAAATGGTAATCAATCGTCAATTGGCTAGCCTTGGCCCCGTCGGCCCAGGCCACGACCCAGCGCAATTCCTGGGCCTCCCCCACGGTCAACAGTCTCACTTCCCCGTCCCCGCTCAACTCGACTTCCAGCGTCTCTCCCACGCGATAACGCGACGCCGTCACCCGCTCGATCGCGGCATCCCGAGCCGCCCGAAAGACCACCGCGCCACTCGGCGCCGATGGCGTTTCGAAACGCAGGTGCCGACGCAGAATGGTTTGGTTCGCTCCGCTATAATCCTCAAAGTAATCAGACACTTCAATCGGGCCCGCACGATAAAGAAACCGTGGCCGCCGTCCCGACTCCAAGCGATACCCCATAAACTGATGATTGGGTGATCGCCCCTCGTAGACCGGCCACGCCGCATCCGGGTTGTCGATCCGCTCAAGCTCCGGTGCCGTTCCCAAATTCAGAGTTTCTCGACTCAAGGGTCGCACCGTCCCGTGCCCTTGGCTCATCCACACCCCAGCTGGATCCGCGAACTCACCCCGCCACACCGTCGCCAAACACAACTGCTCGGCATGAAAAACCAAATTCACTTGGCCCGGGTACCCCACCCCGATACCGCGCTTGCCCACACCACGATACGAGCGCCGCAACATCACGGCGGAAGCGTCGGTAGCCAGCAACCGCATCGGCTCCCGGCGCACGCCTCTCGGGGCGCCCATGCCATATCCTTCGGACAGGAATTGCCAGAGTGCCTCAATCTGCAGCGCGGGATCGCCTCCGAGCCGATCCGGAAACGGACTGTCCCCGCCGCCCCAAAAGGCCGGCATGAGTGTTCCCGGACGGAAGGCCTGGGGCTCAAGCAGGTAGTGATGAAACCAATCCCGAGTCACCCGTTGCGCCATCACCGTCAAGTCCACGGCCCCCATGGCGCCCGTCGTGGTGCCTTTGAACGTGTGGCAAGAAACACACGAAAGCCCTTCCGTACCGGTCAACTCCCGCCCTTGCCGCACGATATTCATCTCCCGAGTAACCTCGGGCGTGGGCACGGCGGGCAAAGAATCCTCAGCCAAAAAGTGGGGCACAATCTGATCCGCAACCGCCGCCCCAAACCGGGGCATCCGTACCTGAAGATACGGTCGAGCCACCGCACCCTGCACCAACACGCGGCGCAACCATTCCGGTTTGAGCTTGGCCCCCACCCCGTCCAAGGGCGGTGGGAGTCGCCCCTGTTCGCCTAGATTAAGATCGGACGATTTGAAAAGCCCATCGGCTTCGGCGCTGACGCCCCCGTGACCATCCCGTGCATGACACGCCACACAGTTTCGTTGATGCATCACCACCTGGATTTCATCCGCTGGCGGCAATGGCGTCGTCGCAGCCAAAGCGGTCTGAATCTGCTTTCGCTGGACCGCGCTCAAATGATAATTCGGCCACGAACCGGGCTCCCCGCTTAGACAGCCCGCCTGAAGCGAATTCATCGGCAATCCCGCCGGTGCGACCTCCGCGCCTCCTTCCGCAGCGTGACAGGAACCACAACCCAACTTGCGATAGTACGCCTCACCCCGCTGCACCAAGGTCACCTCCGGTGAGTTCGCCTCTCCCAGTTCTGGATGTCCCGACTTCAAGAAATGCGCCAACGCCTCAGCTTCATCCGCACTCAGACGCAGGTCCGGCATCCGGCCGCTGGACCGCACGGCCAAGGGATCCCGCAAGAACTGGGTGAGACTCGCCACCGAATAGCCGCGTCCCAACCGCGCCGCATCGGCATGACAGACTCGACACCCAACCGATTCGAAATGCGCTTGTCCCGCCGCCACCCGCTCGACATCGTGGGTGTCAGAACGCCACGCGGCGCTCGACTGATCCCGAAGGAAAGCCGCAAGCGCTCGCGCCGCCTGGCGCCGTTCGTTCGCCGGCACCGCCCCTAAGAGATCCGGCATCCGCGTGCCCGGTCGGATCGCGGACGGGTTTTCCAAAAATGCTTCCAGGTAGTCCGGCGACAATCTCCCGCCAACCTCCGAGAGATCAGGAGCAACGCGCAAATCCGTGCCCCCCGTAGGCCCCGCATGACATTGAAAACACCCCAGCTCACGGACCCAGACCTCCCCCACCAAGCGTTCGGAGATGGAGACTGTCGGCGGCACCCCGGACAACTCGGGCGCCGCAGTTAAAACCAGGGTCCACCCCAAACCAAGCAAACCATTCACCCACCGTTGCCAAGCGTATACTCGGAGGCGACTCATTTCGCCGGCCCCCAGATCTTCTCTAAGACCGCATGAAACTCAGGGTCAAACTCCGCCAACTCAGCGCGAACAAACGGAAAAAAATCGTTCCGATAGAAATAGGCCTCGGTCCCTTCAGCGAAGTACTCTTTCTGATTGTTGAGCCCGTAGTGCTTCACTTCTCTCCCGGTGTAGAGCAAGACGGACTCGTAGCGTCCCGAGGCTTTCGCCTTCTGATACACCGCCATGATTTCCGGATGATCGAATCCCAAGACCTGATCGTGAAACCCATGCGCAAGTTCGTGCAGGATGACCGCCGGGTGTTTGAGCATTTGTTGCCGCGAAAGCAACTGACTCGCCTTAGCGATGTGGACTTTCTTGGCCAAGCGTGGATCATGCCGATTGGCCAACAACCACCCTTTGCTGGGATGGTAACTCATCCCAGCAATACGAGGATGATCATGCTCAATCCAGATCTCGACATCCTGCAATTGGGCCAACCGTTCTCCTGTTACCAAGATGGCAATCCGCTGTAAGTGATTCGCCAAAAGCTTCAAAGCCGCTTGTCCTCCTTCGCTGTGTTCCCCTTCCAACAGGGCCGGCTCCACGTGCACCGTCCAGCCTTCGATGTCTTGGACAATCGGATCAAACCGCACCGCTGGAACCTCCTCCTTCCCAGACTTCTCTTCCGCCCCGCAGACCCCAACCGCCCATAGGCACAGCCCGCCCACAAAACAAACCCCATACCGGGTCCAAACATCCATCATCATGCCCGAAAGGCTCCCAAAAACACCCATCCACTGTCCATGGAAATCGGCGTTCCCATATGGAGTGCGGGAGCGAAGCTGCCGCTTTGACCACGACGCCCCCCCCCCAACACAAAGCCGCAACAGGCGAAACCGCCCCCACGACTCGCCTCATCGCAACAATGAACAGAACGCATCCACCCGATTCTTGCGAAACCGGGCCGCTGTGCGATAACGGGCATTGATGGTGTTCCCAGCCCCCACAACGCCTCCCACAATCCCCTAAAGCCCCTGCCCCCCTATGGCCAACGAAAAACCCGATACCCGCGGTAAAGCCCTGGCGATCAACCTCGATCCCAAACGCTACGGCACCTTCGCCGAAATCGGCGCCGGGCAGGAAGTCGTCCGCTGGTTCTTCACCGTCGGAGCCGCCGCGGGCACCATATCCAAAAGCATCTCCGCCTACGATATGCAGGTCAGCGACGCGATCTACGGCGAATGCAAACGGTATGTCTGCCGTCAGCGCCTGCAAGATATGCTGGACTATGAATACCAGCTCAACCTCGATCGCCTGCAAGCCACTCGCGGACTCAAGACCTCGTTCTTCGCCTTCGCCGACACGGTATCCGCTCGGAACTTCAAAGGGACCAACGAGTGCCACGGTTGGATGGGCGTGAAGTTCCAATCCCACCCGCGCGACCACGCGAGCCAAATCATCATCCACGTTCGCATGCTGGATGATTCCAACACGCAACAACAAGAAGCGCTTGGCATCGTCGGGGTAAACCTCCTCTACGGCGCCTTCTTCCACTACCACGATCCGGAGCGACTGGTCGAATCCCTGCTCGACGGCCTCAGCACGGAACGCATCGAAATCGACATGATCGAGTTCTCCGGCATCGAGTTCCGGCACGTCGACAACCGTCTCATGAGCCTGCAATTGGTCCAGCTCGGACTCAGCAACGCCGCCATGTTCCGCCCGGACGGAAAAGTCATTCAACCCTCGGAAGCGTTGTACAAAAAACACATCTTGGTCGAACGAGGCAGTTTCCGCCCCGTCACCCACGTGAACTTGGACATGATCCGCTGCGCCCGGGAGAAATACTTGGAAGAACCGGACACCACGGAATCCGACGTCGTCTCCATCATGGAAATCACCATGAAGAACCTGATGGCAACCGGCGACATCGACTACCACGACTTTCTCGCCCGCGCCGATGTCATTGCGGCCTGTGGCAAAACGGTGATGATCTCAAACTACTTCGAATACTATCGGCTCGCCGCCTACCTCGCCACCTTCACCAAGAAGTCGATTGGAGTCACCATGGGCGCACACAGTCTGGGCGAGATCTTCGACGAGAAATACTACACACACCTCGGCGGCGGCATCCTGGAAGCGCTCGGACGTTTATTTAAGAACGGTCTACACCTCTACATCTACCCCTACAAAGACCCCCAATCCGGCCAACTGACCACGGTCGACAATCTCACCGTGGCCACCGACCATGCGAAACTCTACAGCTACCTGGTTGAGAAACACTGGGTCGTCCCTCTAGACAACTACAACCCGGAGGTTCTCCACATTTTCTCACGAGAAATTCTTAGCAAGATCAAGCGAGGCGAACACGATTGGGAGGAAATGGTCCCCGCTGAAGTCCGCGACGTGATCCACGAGCGCGCCTACTTCGGCTATCGCCCACGCGATACCAGGAGCCCCCACCCCCGAGACAACGGATCCCCTCAGCACTCACGCGCCAGTCTCCAGCAGTAAGTTTCGAAACAACTCATCGAGCGTTTCCCAGGGCTGGGTCTCATCCCCTTCCTGCAGGCTGAACGAAAGCCGTTTCATTTCACTCGAAATAAACTCCGAAAGGATGGGAATCGGCGGAGCCAGATCGAGACCTTCTCCGTTCCGCTTCCGGGCCCAGAGTCCGTCAATCACGGTTCGCAGCTCCTCCTCCGGCAACAACTCTGACACCAACGTCTGGAAGGCCAGCGGTGGCAATCCCACTCGGCGCTCCAGCCAATGACAAGCGAGAATCGGTCGAATCATATAGAAGTATCGCTTCAACCGAATCTGATCCTTCATCAGATAGTTCCGCCGATTGCGTTCCGCCACACTCAGATAATGCCCCATACACGCCCGCGGGGAAAAGTATTGCGGGACCAGCCCCAAGAGTGCGGACTGAAACGAACCGTGCTGTCGATACACGATGGGAGACTGAAGCCACTCCAACAAAGAAGGATTCGATTTCCGAAACAACCCGAGCGCCTTGGACAAGTCCCACCCCGAAAGGTCGAGATCCTCGGCAATAGGCCGTTCAATCACATCCCGCAAAGGAGAGACCCGCAAGTAGTCCTTCGTCCGGCGCAAATAAACAAATCGAACGTCATAATCACTGGTCGCCGACTCAAAGCCCCAAGCCCGACTCCCGGACTCGCAGGCCCATAGCACGGTAATCTGCTCCTCGCTCTCAAGTTGATCGAGCGCGGCAGTGATTTGATCTAATCGCGAAGACGCAGTCATAGCGGATTCATCAGCGTTCTTGCAAAGATCCTACCTGCTTAGATCACGCTCAAGCCATGCGGGTGCTCAAAGAAGAAATCTGCGTTCATCCTGTCAATCTGCGGTTCAAGACACCAATAGAATTGGTAGGGGTGGTGGGACTCGAACCCACATCAACCGCTTATCAAGCGCACACGGGGTATAAACCCGCCGCTCTACCCATTGAGCTACACCCCCGTCTCAACACAGAGAGACGGGCGAGCTATTCGAAAGTAATGGGCTTCTCGTTTCATCATTCGGAAAAGTACCGCGCGGGCCCCGAACAATCAACCAACAACTCTCTAGAAATCGAAGCTCGGGGGGGCATGAAAAGGAGTTTCCGGAAGGTGGGGCGAGCGTACCCGCGAGCCGTCGTCACCAACGTGATCGGATGAAGCAAGCTCCCCGTTGCGCACCGACAGCGCCCGCCTATCCTAAGGAAAAAGGGTTCTACCCTTGTGCGCCGCGATCCTCCCCAGGAAGGCGGCAACGCTCGCGCCGACGGCTCGCGAGTACGCTCGCCCCACCATCCGGATCCGCCCCCAGAACGCTAGACATCGACTGCGCGTAAGCATTCACCAAGCCCTGTATCCAAAAATGCGATTGCCCTACTCATGGCTCATGTCCTCCCGGCATTTCACCTGCGACCGGCCAGCGATCACCTCGGCAAATATCCGGGCAATATTACGGGCATCGTCAATCCCACGGTGTGGCCTCCCATCAAACTCGATCCCGAGTTTCTTGAGGGCACCACTCACGCCAAACTTCTTTTTGAAACCCATCGCATTCGCAAATTCAATCTTCAGATTGCGGTGCCTCCCCGCAAATGGATAGGCGATCCCATGATACTCGCAGTCCTGTTCAAACTGTTTGCGATCATAGAAACCCCACGAACAGAAGTCATGATTTTCCACATGGGCCAACCAGTGTCTCAGGCTAGCCATCACCGCATGATAGTAGTCAGCTCGGTCAACATCATCCTGCGAAATACTCGTCAGCTTTCGGCAGAAGTCTGTCAATTGGGGATGCCGCACCGGATGAACAAACGCTTGAAACTCCATTACCACCTCGCCGGAGTCAGCCCGTACGGCAACCGCTCCAATCTCAATGATCTCCATCTCGTGCCGGGGAATCGAACCCAGGTCACAGCAGGTGGCTTCAACATCGACGATGACAGCATACTCACTCATTCCTTAGAATCCCTCCTCCAATACGACTTCATTACCAGGAAAACCGTCAAGCCACAGATACCCATCAGAAACCCACTCAACCAGGAAAACAAGCGCAGGGCGTTCAGTCGGACCGCCCACTTTGCGGCCGCCTCGGCCTGGTTGACCGAGTCCGGCAAACGATCCAGTAGAGCCTGCATGAGATACTCCACACCGGGATCCGTGTGGCGAATGAGTAAATACGACATCACTCCCAACGGCAGTAACACCGCCAACAAACCTTGGCGTAACCGTCGACTCGAACAATCCGTTTTCTTCATCCTCCCTCCCAATCGAAAGCCCCCGTTGAACTTCTCTATTCTGGACTCACCCTAACACGAACTTCAACCCAGGCAACGCCTGCAACCAAAAAACGAGGACTAAGTCACGGGTTGACACTACGCTACAACTGTAGCACAGTCATGACGCTACAGTTGTAGCATCGAATTCATGCAGAATCGTTTTACCATCACAGATGCCGAGTGGGAGATCATGAATGTGCTCTGGGCTCGGTCGCCTCTTTCCGCGGCGGATATCGTCTCGGAACTGGAACAGAAAAAGGGCTGGAAACAACGCACCACTCGTACCCTCCTTGACCGTCTGGTCGCCAAAAACATCTTGAAAGCCAAACACGATGGCAAACGTAAACGTTACCAGCCAGCGATCAAACGGACGGACTGCCTCCGCCAGGAAAGCCAGTCGTTTTTGAACCGCGTATTCGGCGGCGAGCCTGCCTCGATGCTCTCTTATTTGGTTCAGGAATCGAACCTCAGCAAACAAGACATCCAACAGCTGAGACGCATCTTAAAGGAGAAGGAAAAGTAATATGCATTCACTACTCCCTGCCGCCCCTGACTGGTTCGCCGATCTCCTCACGCTTTCGTGGCACGCCACCATCCTGGTCGTAATCGTAGGGACGCTTCAGCGGGTGTTCCGAAACCGACTGTCCCCCAATTGGAAACAGGCTCTCTGGGCACTCGTTCTGATAAAACTAACCCTCCCCATCGTTCCTCAAAGTGCCGCCAGTCTCTACAACTACCTCCCCTCGCCAACGGTTCCGCCACCAGCTCAAGATCTTTCTGCATCTCCCTCACGCCCCGCGACCATCGAGCCTGTGCGATCGGATTCGGACCCAATTGACCGTGCATCCCGCCGGACACTCAACACGGCGACACCAACAACGCCGTTCACAGCAAACCAGCCGGATTTTCAAAAAGAACCCTTCAGGACCGCAAGAACACGCACCGCAGCCGAATCCTCCCCAAGCAAACGCTTTTCATGGCTCGACCTCGCCTTTCTCGTCTGGCTAGTCGGCGTCAGTGGACTGTCGCTCCAGTTAGCTATTCGGAATGCTCGATTCACCAGCCGACTACGGCAAAGCCCACCGTGCCAAGACGCGATGCTCCTTCGACTGATCCGATCCTGCGAATCAATCGTGGGGCTACATCACTCCATACCGGTCCAGCTGACGGATCAGGTCCGGACGCCCGCGGTATACGGCGTCTTTCGCCCCACACTCCTGATCCCATCTCCCCTCATCCAACAGCTTACGGAGGCGCAACTCCGCTACGTCATCCTACACGAGTTGGTCCACATTCGACGCCGAGACACGGCCCTTAATGCGTGGTGCGCCATGCTGAATATCCTCCATTGGTTTAACCCCTTCCTCGCGCTCGCATTCGCCCGGTTCCGCCAGGAACGGGAGTACGCGACCGACGCCACCGTCATATCTTTGACCGGCAAAGAATCACGATTCGACTACGGTGAAGCCATCCTTCGCCTGTTGGAACAACCGACCCACCCGCACGGCACACCCGGCTTGGTGGGGATTCTCGAAAATCGCAGGCACCTGGCCGCACGAATGCAGCGCATCAATGGATTTCGGATCTATCCCAAGGCTTCCTTCGTCGCCGGCGCCCTGCTCTTAGCCGTCTCGCTTATCACCCTCACCGATGCTCAAACCAATACCAATCCGAAGACCATCGTCGCAGACAATCCATCGGCCCCACCCACCTTGATCCTGCACTTGAAGGATCGGAACACCAAACAACCCATCGCCAGAGCAAAGACCGTCGCCAATCTTGCCCGATCCTGGAAGTGGGAGAACCACCCCGGCACCGAGTCCGTTCCGGGCACCTACCATTACCAATGGGAGAATCGTCCCGACGATGCGATTCGGCTCGGCGTCCTCGCCGAAGGGTATCCGGTCACGATGCTCACGTGGCGCGGGGATGAAGGCTCACCACCCCCACCCGAATACACCCTTGAGATGGACCCGGCCTGGGAGATCGGCGGCACCATCGTTGCCCCGGACGGCACACCAATCCCAAGCGCCCAGATCGAGGTTCACTTCAGCGGCGTGGGTGATTCCAGCCATCGCGCCACCCAGCTCGTACGCTTCGGTTTCATCGACTATGATTTCCTTGCCGTAACATCCGACTCGAATGGCCGCTGGCGTTTCCCTCACGTGCCGCCCGATTTCCCACACTTCACGGTTCACGTGAGTCATCCCAACTACGTCGAAACGGTCTTCGTGCCGGACACCAATCCGTCCAACACGGTCTCAACCAACCGAATCCGAATGGCGGCGCTGAAGGCCAGGGAAGCCCAATTCCTGATGCAGCCGGGAGAGTCCCTAGAGGGGAGAATTGTGGACTTTCAGGAAAACCCCATCGCGAATGCCCAGGTCGCCATCGGACGCTGGTGGTCGAACAACCCATCCCGACTGCGGAGTACCGATACCGATGGAGCCTTTCAGTTCACCCCATTGAAACCCGGATCCCACACCTTGACGGTCATGGCAGAGGGCTATTCTCCAAACCGGGTCATCGTTGAACTCAAACCAAACTCACAACCAACCACCATCCGCCTCGGCCCGCCCGGAATCATCAGCGGCCGGGTGGTCGATCCCTCGGGCGCTCCCGTGGCCGGCGTTCGCATGGTTGTTCAAGGCTGGCGCGGGAACAACTCCATCGACTGGAAGCAATCACTCGGTCCGGACGGTCGTTTTGAATGGGGATCGGCCCCGCTCGGTGAATCGGTTGATCTCTACTTCGGTGCCAGAAACTACTTCCACAAACGAAGATACATCGTCACCCCCAACGCCACCGACCTAACGGTCACACTCGAACCGAGAAAACGGGTTCGTGGCCGCGTTACGGATGCCGTCACCGGTAATCCCGTCGCCAACTTCAAGACGATCCCTGGATACACTATCAAAGAAGGCTACCGCTGGCACACCGGGAGCACTCGCCCGGGAAAAAATGGCCAACTAGACATGCAGTATGATGAATTCGAACCACCGTTTTCCCTCAGAGTGGAAGCCGACGGCTACGAACCCTACATCTCCCCCAATTGGCCGGACACTGGCGATGTATCGGACCTCGATGTCAGGCTGCAACCAATCGCCGCGGAAAAGCAACAAACCATCCAAGGCTCCGTACGGACCCCGGAAGGGAATCCCGCAGCCAATGCCCAAGTCTTCCTCGCGGCCGACCAAAGGCATATCGCGCTCACTCCGGCAGGTTTCGCTCCAACTTCCGACGCGGTGATCACTCGAACCGGCGCAGACGGTGCCTTCACATTTGAAGCGGAACCCAAAGCCCGCAAGCTATTCGTCTGGCACGAGACGGGCTTCGCCGAAACGCAGATCGAAAATTTTCGTAAAACCAAGCAGATCCAACTCGGCCTCTGGTCCAGCCTTGAGGGTCATGCCAAGACGATGACTCAACCCGTAGTTGGCAAACGGATCCACATTAACGAAGGACACCGTTTCCGCTCAACAACACCTTCCTTAGCCTACCTCAATGAGAGTCTCCCGATCACGGACGACCTTGGGCACTTCCAAGTCGACCGAATCCGCCCCGGGGTCTACCACCTCTCGGTTTCTCAAGGGCTCGGCAAGCCCTCCACGCATACCACTCCAGTCATCCTGGAGGCCGGAACTCACACCCGAATTCAACTCGGAGGGGTGGGCTGGACCGTCGAAGGCAGATTCGAAACATCGCCTTCAGATCTACCCGTTAAATGGACGCACCCGTCGAGCAGTGTCGCCGCTCGGCTCAGCAAAAGAGTGTCACGGATCCCCTACCCTCGGGATCTCAAGCGAGAAGATCAGCAAGCCTGGCTGCGCACCTATTGGAACAGCGACGAAGGCCAAGAACGCACCCTCAGGCAACGATATTACCCCATCTTCCCGAGCGCCGACGGCTCCTTTCAAATTCGGGACGTCCTGCCGGGTGAGTATGATTTGAGAGTCACCTTGCACCAACCCTCGGCGAACCGATTCCCTATCTCGGCTCCCTTAGCGACACTACATCACGTCGTCACAATTCCAGAGCTTACGACTCCAAATCCCAAGGAACCCCAGGACCTCGGCACGCTTACGATTACCGCGCGACGCTAGCGTCACCAAAACGGCTTCCGCGAGCATCGGCGGAATAGGTGATTCAATCCACGTGCTTGCGGATGATTTCCTCGATCGGCAAGGCAACCCCGTCGAGATCAACTCAACTTCACCGCAGTGCCGTAGGCCAAGAGCTCTGACATCCCCTGCATCACCGCACTCGTGGTGAAACGCACATTCACCACGGCGTCGGCCCCGAGCTCCTGGGCTTGTTCCTTCATGCGATTCAGCGCCACGGTGCGCGCTTCCGTGAGCATCTCGGTATAACCCCGGATTTCTCCTCCCACGAGTGTTTTCAATCCCGCCATGATGTCCCGGCCCACGTGTTTGGATTGGACCACGCTTCCCGAGACTAAGCCCAGGTTTTGACTGATAGAACGACCTTCAACCGTGGGGGTATTAACAATAACCATAATAAAACCTTTCGAGCGGACAGTAGCAGGAGCTTGGGCCCCGGGCTGCTATAATTCCTTAGTCTGTTTACAGCTGCCGGATACGGGGACCGTTTTCGTCACGGGGTTTGACATTCCTCGCGCTTGGAAATCGTTGGCGTTGGTCAAAGCGACAGCTTCGCTCTCGCACTCCAAATGAGTCCTATCCCTCGCTTGTAGAACCCTGTGGGACTACCCGCGACGCCATGGGGGATTTAACCTCTTCCAGCACTTTGAGAAAATCCGTTTTGCTGATTCCGCCCGCGTATTGGTAAAGAACCTCTCCTTCCGAGTCCGTAACGATGGTCGTCGGCGTCCCCTCAATCCGGTAACGCTCCAAAGCTTCAGCCGCTTCGGGTTCATCGATGTCGATCAACACCGGAATAAAGCCGTCGTGAACCGCAGCCGCCACTTCCTCGTCCGCCCAGACCGTACGTTTCATGATGCGACAGGGCACGCACCACGTGGCCGTGTAGAAAAGGATGACCCGATCTCCCGATGCGGCCGCCGTGGCTTGCGCCGTGGCAAAATCGTCCGCCCACGCGATGTCATTCGAGGGCACATAGAACGAGTACCAGGCATAAGCAAGCGACACCACAAGGAAGGAAAGCCAGAAAACCTGCCAAAAGGGATGGGACTTTTTCTGTGCCGGTTTCACATCGGAGCCACTCGCGGCGGCAGACTGGGGTTCGGCGTTCTTCATAACTTCAATCGACTCCACTCACTTCTTCGGCTTGGTACTCCGCATCTTCTTTCGGCGGTATACAATACCTCAGAAACAACGAAAAGACAGCACTCGCTCCAATTCCAGTCGCAGCCAGCGCCAACACCACACCCAACTCGGACCCATCCCACTTTGCCACGAAGCCAAGAAACGCAAAGGCAGACAACGGAACCAGCATTGGCAGCCAGAACTCACTCAAGAAATCGGCATTGATCCCGACCACCGTCACCCACCCTCCCGAAAGAAAAGTAGCGATCATTAACAACAACACCGCTGCACCCGTGTGGTCGCGCGGGGAGTTTAGCTCCAGCGGGGTGTAAAGAAGCCAAAAGACCCCGCCCACCGCAAAGGCGCCCACGCTCCCGCCGAGCAAAAACCCAAACACATCACGACCCAAAGATGACTCTTGCATACCAGTGATCCTCACCCGATTCGTCCGTTATCATCTCATCCCGATTACAAGTAAAGCTAGCGTCCTTCCCTTATTATTTCAACCCAACCAAGAGCCGAACGACATCGCCGAAGACCTCCCAAAGGTAGGGCGAGCGTACCCGCGAGCCGTTGGGCACGGCAAGCGAACGGCACCGCCATCGGCCCACAACAACCCGTTAGGCAGGAACGGCTCGCGAGTACGCTCGCCCTACCAAGAATGGCTTCGCCGACTTCAATGAGCCATTCGGAAAAAGCCATTGTCAGAATCCGGCGGATGACCAACAATCGCCCCATGCACCCCATGGCTTCACGTCTCACCCGTCGGCGATTTCTCAAGTCATCCGCCGCCCTCGCCGCGGCAACCACCATTCCACAATGGTACTTGGACGAATGCGAGGCACAGGCTCCCGCACGTCTCTCGACCTCCCCCAATGAGAAACCCAACATCGCCCTCGTCGGTTGTGGTGGCATGGGTCGCGCCAATGGCCGCCAGTTCGCCAAGCTCGGCAATCTCGTGGCGGTCTGCGACGTTGATGCCACCCACGCAGCCCAAGCTCAAAGCGAGCATCCCGGCGCCAAGGTGTATCAGGATTTTCGCAACCTCGTTGCCCAAAAGGATATCGATATCGTCATCTGCGGCACCGTGGACCATTGGCACACCTTGGTATCCATTGCCGCCATGCGGGCCGGCAAAGATGTTTACTGCGAAAAACCGCTCACACTGACCATCGATGAAGGCAAACACCTCATCAAGGTCGCCAACGAAACCCGTCGCGTGCTGCAAACCGGAAGCCAACAACGAAGCGACAAAAACTTCCGCCTCGCCTGCGAACTCGTTCGGAACGGTCGCATCGGGAAACTCAAACACGTCGACACCTTCCTCCCCTCCGGCCCACGGCAAGGACCGTTCACCACCCAACCCGTACCGGCGACTTTCCACTACGATTTCTGGCTGGGCAGCCGTCCCACCGTTCCTTACATCAAGGAACGAACCCACGTCTACTTCCGCTACTTCTACGAGTACTCCGGCGGCACGATGACGGACTGGGGTGCACACCACAACGATATCGCGCTCTGGGGAATCGGTCTCGAACGGAGCGGCCCAACCAGCATCGACGGCAAAGAATTGATCAACATGATTCCGGGCGGCTACACCGCGGCCTCGGAATATCGCGTCCAGTACACCTACGCCAACGGCGTCACACACACCTGCCAAAGCACCACTGCCGACGGTCCCGGAGGCAGCGTGATCGACAAAGACGGACAACGCCACGGCGTGCGCTTTACCGGTGAGAACGGTTGGATCTGGGTCACTCGCGGCGCGATCGAAGCGAGCGAACCCGAGTTCCTAACCGAGCCCCTATCCTCAAGCGCCAAAAGGCTTTATGTCAGCAACAACCACCGCGCGAACCTGATCGATTGTGCTCGCACTCGAAAGCAACCGATCTGTGAAGTTGAAATTGGCCATCGCTCGGCCTCCGTCTGCCACCTCGGAGTGATCTCCATGCGTCTCGGACGCAAATTGAAGTGGGACCCGGCGAAGGAACAATTCATCGGTGACGCGGAGGCCAACCAGTTACTAGCTCGTGAGATGCGAGATCCGTGGGGCTACGACAGCGTCTAACCGCTACCGGATCGATCTGGCAGCGAGAATCTAGTTCGCGCGCTTAGCGACGACGAACTGCGATTGCCCAACACTCGTTCGGTGGCGGTCCGCGTGAGCAAAGTAGGCCTCGAAAGCGCCTTCATCGATCATGCCTCGAACACGGCCCTCCATCTGGGCCACTTCTTGTTCATCCATGAGTGCAAACGTGGAATCACCGTCTCGCCAAGCCTGTTCAAGAATCCGCTCGGGCTGGAAATATGCCGCCCCCTGCAAGGTCACATCCAAAGGCACGTAGCGCTCCTGGGGCTCCAAGCCGCATTCATGGAGCAACTCATTGAGTGCTTTCCCTTCAATATACTTCTTAGCTAATCGTTCGACGACCTCCGGGATCAATTCCGTATACCAGTAGCCCCGGCGCACTTGTTCCCGGGAACAGGTATTAATCAAGAGCACGCCACCGGGACGAAGCACTCGGGCAAACTCGCCAAACACCGTTCGATGCCGAGGAAAGCCCGCGGGGGATTCATCCTCCAAGTGATGTAAGACTTGATTCACGACGATCGCATCAAACTGAGCGTCTTCAAACGGTAGCGATTCAATTGACGCCTGCTGGAATCGGAGTCGACCGGCCGCCACGTGATCGGCCAATTTCTCTTGCGCGACGGAGAGCATTCCCTCATTCAGATCCACGGCGTTCACTTGGCAGCCTAACGCCATTAGGGCCTGGGTGTAGTTCCCGGTCCCACATCCCGCATCCAAGAGCGAAAGGGCCTCCAAAGGCTGCTCCAAGCCGGTCAATACACCGCGAACGATTTCAATCCCAACGGGAATTCGCGTCTGGTCATAACTCTGTGAAGCCGACTGGTAGTTTACGTAAACACTCATATTTTGACGGATAAGGACAAACCTGCCCAACGAGTCTCGCAACTAAATTTGGATCTGGCAATGGCCCAACGCCTTTGGCGATACTCGCTGCCATGGATTCCCACCGCCCCTCGCGCGATCTCGCCTACTGCGTCGTGCTGCTTAGCGCGTTCCTGATTCTCAGCTCCAGCCTTGCCGCCGCCGCCCGCCCGAACATCATTCTGTTAATGGGAGACGACCACGGCTGGGAGGAAACCGGTTACAACGGACACCCGCACGTGCACACGCCGGTCCTAGATGAAATGGCGGCAACCGGGCTGCGCCTCGACCATTTCTATTCGGCTCACCCCTCATGCTCGCCGACGCGAGGGAGCGTCCTCACCGGACGGCATCCCAATCGCTACGGCACCTTCACGCCCAACTGGTCCATTCGCCCGGAAGAGATCACCATCGCCCATCTCCTCAAAGAGGCGGGCTACCGCTGCGGTCACTTCGGCAAATGGCACGTCGGGCCTGTCAAAGCAGACTCTCCCACGAACCCGGGTGCGATGGGTTTCGATGAATGGCTTTCGCATGACAATTTCTTCGAACTCAATCCCTCCTTCTCGCGCAACGGCGGTCCGCCCCAAGTTTATCCCGGCGAAAGTTCCGAGATCCTGATCGACCAAGCCTTGAAATTCATCGCTCAGGCCCAAGCCGCTCAACAAGCTTCGCTTACGGTCATCTGGTTCGGATCCCCCCACGAACCTTACAGCGGGCTGGAAGCCGACCTCGCCCGCTACGATTCGTTGCCCGAATCCTACGCCAAGCGCACGGTATCTCTAACGTCTAATGAAACTGGAAGTCGCACCCGGCGCCCCCTGCGGGACGTGCTGCGAGAACGCTACGCTGAAATCACCGCAATGGACCGAGCCATCGGTACGCTTCGAAAAGGCTTGGCTGCGCGCGACCTGCGGGAGAACACGCTGCTGTGGTATTGCGGCGACAACGGCACACCTTCCAGCGGAGTTCTGGCCTCACCCTTTCGAGGGCAGAAAGGCCAAGTCTATGAGGGTGGAGTGCGAGTCCCGTGTGTGATTGAGTGGCCCCAGGGACTTCCCACAGTTCAAGCAAGTGCCGTCAAGACGGTCACCAGCGACATTCTCCCCACGCTTTGTCGACTCGCTGGCGTGCCCGTTCCACAACGCCCTTTAGATGGTATCGATCTGGCGCCACTGTTCGAAGGCAGTCTAAGCGCCCGCAAGCAACCTATTTACTTTTGGGAATATGACACCCGCCGAGAAGCGGAACTCGGTTTCCAACCCTACATCCCCGCGACTCAACAAGAAGGCACTACTCCGCTGGTCAAGTTGATGAATGGCAAACCGACGCGCACCTTCCGCAACCTCCATCATCCTACCATCACCGAAGGGGACTACGGCGGCACACGAGCCATTGTTGCAGGCCCAAAGAAACTGATTCTTCGAGACCAAAAGGACGGGGATACAATTACGGAGCTATTCGATCTTCACCTCGACCCTTCTGAATCGCGAGACCACGCGAAACAGGAACCTGGAACTGCCCGGCTTTTGGCTCGCGACCTACGAGCTTGGCAAGCCTCAGTGCTTCGCAGCCTGACCGGAGCAGACTATTGAAGTATATTGGGCTGCGTTGATTCGGGAACTCATCTAAGGGTGTGATTGGTAAAGGGTGCCTTTGATAAGATCGATTCCGTTGGAAGACGGCGAGAGCAAGCCGGCGCCATTGGCCGGCAGCACCCTTTTTCTAATCACCCCCCGTCTAAGGTCAGCTGGCAAACCATTTGACACAATCGCCACCAATCCCTAAGGGTCTGGGCATGCGATCCCCTTTGAGCCGACTGCTACTGCTAGCCGCAATCTGGGCACCAACCGGACTGCACGCCGAGGTGGAACTGGTTCCATCCCTCACACTTGGCGTCGAGCAACCACTGGAAGTGGAACTGGCCCAGCCGCCGACCACGCTGGTTCGCGACCCGGCTTTGGGGCTCCTTCGACATCAATCCCTCTCGGGACAAGTCCTCCACACCGCCCGCGCCGGCCTTCGCGGCCTGTTCGAAACGCGTGGTGTTCGCACGCCCAAGGGGGACCTCCTAATGATGTTCCCGGAGGGCAACCACTACGCCGCCGGTGCTGGCAAAGTCAACGACCTGCTCGCCTACCGCTCGAAAGACAACGGCCAAACCTGGGAAGGGCCCACCGTCGCCTTCACCATCAACTATAGCCAACACGGTTTCATTCCGCTCATACCCAAGGGTTCCGACCGAATCTATGCCTTCGGCACCCAACCCATTCCGAGCGAGTACAGCCGCGAGAAAGGCAAACATGAAAACACGCCGATCGGGTTTCGCTGGTCGGATGATGACGGTCACACCTGGTCCGACGCCCACCTCATCGAACCCGTCAACGACCCCGGCTTTCTAGGCATGTCCGTCACTCGTATGACCGAAACCCCTAGCGGCGCTTGGATCCTCGGATCTCATGCGGCCGATTGGTCTCAGAATCCGTTGACAACGCAACAGTATCTCCTCCGCAGCGCGGACCAAGGCGCCACCTGGACCCTCCTTCCGGAACGTCGCCCCGATGGGTGGTTTGCGCCCGAGTTCAACCGTATGGATGAAGGCCGGCCCATTAGTCTCGGTAACGGAGAAGTCTTTTTCATGGCGCGCACCCCGACGGGGCGGCTGTGGCAATCGCGGAGTCACGACGATGGCAAGACCTGGGACGAGCCGCACCCGTCGTCTCTGGTTCACCCCGACGCACCGCCCATGATCTTTCACCTCAGCGATGGAAAGACACTGATCAACTTTATCCACAACCGACACATCAAATCCCAATACGTTGGCCTCACGGGCCAAATGGACGGGATGAGGGATCGATCCGAGATCTGGATCACACTATCCCATGATGGTGGACGCAGTTGGGAAGAACCCCGATTCTTATTCGCCAATGCGACGGTTCCCAATCCGGAAAAGAACGGCTGGTTCAACCACAACGTTTCTTACCTCGACGCCGTGATCGACAACGGCACCATTCACATCTTTTGCCCCCATCTTTGGAATCGAGCCGTTTACCTGGTCCTACAAGAATCGGATCTCAATACCCTACCAACACAGGCCACGCTCCAGCGGCATGCGAAGTGATGCTGGCACGGCAGTCGTTTTGACCAAACCCCGTCTCATGTGCTAGGGTACGCCTGGTGAGCAACGCAGAGGAGCATCCCGAATGTGAAGGAGTCGCCGAACCCCAAGAACGTCCCTCTTTCCTACGACGTCTCTTTCGCGGTTCGTCGCCCGCCCGCACCCGGTTCCGCGTGATCGGCCTCGCCTTGGCCGCCTTTCTCCTCTTCAAATACTGCTTAGTGCCGATTCGGATCGTAGGGTTTAGCATGTTCCCCAACTACAAGCCGGGAGAGATCAACTACATCAACCGCTTTGCCTACGCCAACACACCGCCGCAGCGGGGTGACGTGGTCTCGATCGGAACCACCGGACACAAGGTCACCATCGTCAAGCGGGTCCTCGGGCTACCGGGAGAAACCCTGCGGATGCGAAATGGGGAAGTGTTCGTGAACGGAGAGAAAATTGACGAGCCCTACCTAGAGATCAAAGGTGGATTGTCTACCCAAGGACGAGTCACTCTGGCTGAGGACGAGTACTGGGTCGTGGGAGATAATCGGATGATCTCCGAGTATCTCAAAGTCCATCCTCAGTTCATTCTCGGAAGGCCGTTGTTTTGAAAGCGCTGAAACCCATTCTCCTCCTCGCGATCGTGGTCGGTCTCGGCTACGGCGTTTGGACCTTCCTTTTCCCATCCCCTGAAAAACAGATTCGAAAATCCCTGACGCGCCTGGCTGAAACAGCCTCGTTCACGGCCAATGAAAAACCGCTCACGCGGCTGGGATCCATCAACGCCTTACCCACGTTCTTTCACACCAACGCCGTGGTCATTATCGCCAATGAGAACTACAGCGCCTCGTTGAACGGCAAGGCGGAACTGCGCGAAGCGGCCGCGGGGGCACGCGTCGCGGCGCAGTCAATTCGGGTGTTACTGACGGACCCCCGGATTACGGTTGAGGATTCTTCCCACGCCACCGCCATGGTCACAGCGACAGCCTACGTGGATGGGGATCCCAATCCGCAGCTACAAATCCTCAAAATGGGCTTCGAACGGCTCGACCGTAAATGGCTGATCCGCCGGGTCGATCCGGTCGCGCTTGGGTCATTTTGACATCCGACCGCGGGTGGGGAGGGAAAGCGGAAGCTGCGCTTCCGCACTCCAAAAGAGCTCGTCATATGGAGTGCGAGAGCAGAGCTGTCGCTTTGGCCAGTCCCTCACCAACACCGCAACACCGCTCCGCCGCTAGGATTTAGCGGTTTTGGCTTTCGCCTCTTGCTTTTTCCGTTTCAAATAGCGCGCACGGCGGCGACGTTTCCGAATCTTGCTCAGTTGCTGTCCCATAATAATCTAAATTGTTAGTCAATGACGGTTGCCAATCCCGACTACCTACTATGAAGCGAACAACGCAGGCAATCAATTTTTGCAAAACTTGGCTGGCTGTTTTTGCCCTCAGCTTCGGGATCGGCTGCCAATCCACCGGTTCCAAGGACACGGAAAACAGCGACAAATACAGTACCCTACGCCTGTTCGTTGGGATAAATCCGGATTCGACCGGTCGGCATCAGACCGTCCCTATCTATCGGGCAGATCCCATGATGCTCACGGTGGCCAGCACGCCCTTCTTGGACGAAGGCTACGTGATGCAAGCGCGCGTGGTCGAATCCGTCGGGGGTTTCAGCATTCAGGTCCAATACGACGAACGCGGCACGGGTTTGCTGGAGAATGCCACCTATCGTTACCGCAATCGGCACCTGGCCATTCACAGCAGCTTCTCGGATTCTCGCTGGCTCGCCGCCCCCGTTATCCAAACCCCCATCACGAACGGACTCTTGGTCTTCACACCAGATGCCACCCGAGAAGAGGCCGACCGCATCGTGGACGGGCTCAACGCGCTTTCGAAGAAAATCCGGAAGAAATAGCAAGACATGGGGCATCGAGTAGGGATTCTCATCGCGCTAGGGATCGGTATCACACTGCTCCAAACTCCGGCCGCGGCCGCCGTTCCGTTTCAGTTTCCGACTGCTAATCACGCCCTCTTGCAACCCGACGGCGACGCCGCGTTCTTTGTCGGGACACCGGGGCGCACCTGGACCGCAGGCTCGTATGGCTGTGTCCGATCCTCAGGCTTTCAGTTTCACGAAGGCGCCGACATTCGCTCCGTCCAACGAGACAAGCGCAACGAACCGACCGATCCCGTCCGAGCGACTGCGGATGGTTGGATCGTTTACGTCAGCCGCAAGGCCGGACTCTCGAACTATGGCCGTTACGCCGTCGTCGGGCACCGCGTCGAAGGTTTGGAAATCTACAGCCTTTACGCTCACCTAGAGACGATCCTGCCCCAATGGGAACCCGGCAAGTGGATCGCGGCCGGCGAGCAAATCGGTGTTATGGGCCGTACTTCAAACACCCGCCAACGGATCAGCAAAGATCGTGCCCACCTTCATTTTGAACTCACCTTACTTCTCAATGAAGGTTACCCGGCCTACTTCCGCCAGTTGTATCCCAAAGGCAAGAATGACCACGGCATGTGGAATGGGCTCAACTTGGTGGGCATGGATCCGGCCGCCATCCTCCGCGCGCAGACCGAGCAAGGCGCGGCTTTCAGCCTGCGCGACTACCTGCGTGAACGGCCAGCGCTTTTCCGGGTACGGGTGAAAAAGACCCGCTTTCCTTGGCTGAACCGCTACCGCCCCCTCATCCTGAGAGGAGACATCTCAGATCCGGCTCAGATTGCGGGTTACGAAATCGCCTTCGACTACAGTGGTTTGCCCTACCAACTACAGCCGCTGACGCAAACCGCGCTTGAGGCCGCCCCCCTCATGGAGCCACTCGGGGTAGACGAAGCGCTTCTCAGCGAACATCGTTGCCGGAAAATGATTGTGAAAACCGGCGCCAAATGGCGTCTCACCGCCAAAGGTCGCCAACACATCGAACTCCTCACCTTCGCCCCGCGCTAGCAGGCGACTTGCAGGTCTTCTTTGCTTGGTTTTCCGTTTCCGTTGGTGGCCGCATTCTTGTGCCCATTGCGGCGGACATCCGCCAGACGCACCATGGAGTTCGTCGCCTCACGACAGAAGCTGACAAATTTCTCTTCCGTCAGATTGAGGGGCCGTTGCTTCCAACTCAATACCCCCCACTGCCGTCGTAACAAGCGCCGTCCTAGAGGCAAGGCAACAATGGAACCGCTTTCAATTTCGTCACGCGCCACCCAGGGCGCCATCACACTGACCCCCAGCCCCAACTTCACCAACTCCTTAATCGCGTCCATGCTTCCGAACTCGATCATGGTATTGAAACCGATCCCATCCCGTTGGAAGAACTGCTCGATCATCCGGAATGTCTGACTCGCCTTATTGTAGAGGACAAACTTCTGCTTTGAGATCTCATCCCGCACCACATGCCCGCCAACAGCCCACTCGTGGCTGGGACTCACGATAAACATGAGTTCATCACTGAACAGCGGCTGGAAACTCAACTTGTCGAGCTGATCCGGCTCCAATGCTATCGCTATATCAATTCGGTTGCTCTCCAGCAACTCGACTGAATCCGACACATCAGCTGGCTCGATCGTGATCATGCAATCCGGATACGCTTCCTTAAACTTACTCAGCACATCGGGAAGGATGTATTGACAGGTCGTGCTACTGGCACCGATCCGCAGACGCGAATAGCCCCATTTGTTCAATTGGTCCAGGTGCTGACGAGCCTGCCCCATCTCGCCTAAGATGCGTTCGGCATGCACCAGCAATGTCTCGCCAGCTTGGGTCAGCAATACCTTCTTGCCCACCCGATCAAAGAGCCGGCATCCCACATCTTGCTCCAGCGCTTTCACGGAATGGCTCACGGCCGATTGAGAGAGAAAAACCTCTCGGGCCGCACTCGTGAAACCCCCCGTGCGCGCCAGCGCCACAAAGGTTCGCAATTGTCTACTGTCTAATGGCTGCACAACGTTCTCGGACCAGACATCCAGTCCTCTCTTTCATCAAGAGCATACGGCAGGCCAATCGATCTCCGCGGGTGGTGGTGGTCCTTTTTTTTCCAATCACACAAATCGGACACAAGCACAAACCATTCAATCCCAACGGATTACAACGGAAATGAGAGTTTTCCAGAAAGATAAAAACTCAAACGCAAGCCACGAAGGCTCATCGGCGCTCAGACTAAATTCTTGCACGCCGAATAAAAAAAGCCAGCCGGAGCGACCTCAGTCCGCCTCCGCGTCCGGGGAGACAGGCCGGAGCTGGATGGTGTCCAAGATTCGCCCCTGAGATAACACGTTGGTGATGGCGACCACCTCGGAATCCTCGGCCACGAAGCCGCGCTCGCGGAGCAAACCAAAGGCTTCCGTCAGCACTTGCTCTGGATCATGGGCCAGCGGCATAAACAAGGGGCACACGCCCCATAACAAGCCCAGCTCCTGGAACACAGCGGGCTCATCGGTAAAGGCATAGATGGGACTTCGAAGCGGCCGGAGTAAGGACAACACGCGTGCCAGATAGCCATTCCGCGTGAAGACCACAATCCCCACCCCACCCAAATCCTCCGCCAAAACGACAGCGGATCGTAGAATCTTGGCCTTGGACGTCCTCAGCAACAGCTGATCATTATGGGCCACATCCAGGTGCCCTTCGATACTCCGAATGGTTCGATCCATGATCTCCACGCAACGCACCGGGTATTTCCCAACCGTGGTCTCCCCCGATAACATGAGACAATCCGCCCGTTCCGTGACCCCATTGGCGACATCCGTAATCTCAGCTCGTGTCGGAACCGGAGACTGAATCATAGACTCCAACAGGTGGGTGGCCACGATCACGGGACGCCCGAGATGCAAACAAAGCTCCACCGCTCGGCGTTGAATCAACGGCAACCGCTCAAAGGACACCTCGATGCCCAAGTCTCCGCGAGCGACCATCAGGCCATCCGACGCCTTGACGATTTCTTCCAGATTCTCAATGGCACTCTGGTCTTCGATCTTAGCAATGATCCGAGCACTGCTCTCACGCTCGGAAAGAAATCGGCGCATGAGATCCAGATCATCCGCTTGCCGCACGAAGGACATGGCAAAATAATCCACGCCCAACTCAACTCCCACTTCGGCATCCTCCCGATCTTTTTGAGTCATGGCCGGCAACTGGGTGGTGATACCCGGTAAGTTAATATGGCGACGACTCCCAAGCACCCCCTGGTTCAGGACCTCGCACCCCAGCGCCTTGCCGTCGTTAGTCTCAACTCGCAGCCGAATCAGCCCGTTGTCGATCAAGACCGTGTCTCCCACGCTCAGGTCATTGGCAAGCCCCGGGTAGTTGGTCTCGATCACGAGTCGATCCGAATCCTCCCACTCATCGGAGTCCGATCCCGCAACAACAACCACTTGTTGCCCAGGTTCAAGGGTCACGGATGCCTCCCGCGGCCCGGTTCGAACCTCCGGCCCCTTCACGTCCATCATGATCGCCACCGAAGCTCCCAGATCTTGGCTGATCCGCCGCACGTCGCGCACGACCTCCCGACACCAATCGTGGGAGGCATGGGCCATGTTTAACCGACAAACACTCGCCCCTGCGGAGATCACCGATCGTAACATCTCCGGTTCTCTCGTGGCGGGCCCCACAGTGAAAATAATCTTGGTATGCCGATAGTCCATGTTCGCTCCACCCGATTTCGCCAAAGAAGGGAACCCGACGCAAGCCAAGGGCGTCACCGGAGCAGGAGATTTTTGCAGGATCTTCCGGACTGATCTCGATCCAAATGCTAATACTGGCACCAGATTTGCTCGCTCAGCCACGCCTATTCGCCATTCTCAGAAAGAAAATGGCAACGAATTGGGCGAAACGAGTGTATTCCGGATGAGACGGATCGGTTGGTCAAAGGCAAGAGCAGGGTTTTGGGGTGCGGCAGCCTGCCGTCGCGATGGTCGGGGCGCACCCGTATCGAATCCCCCCCTAGCGAAAGCCGGCAACTTGCTGTAGGCTTGACAGGTTCGAGCCCCGTCCCCGAGAGTAAAAGTTTCGCGACAATTGAACTCAAACAGGGCGAGAAGGGACAAATACATCGATACGGTAACACAAGCGGCTACGACGTAATGGGGCGCGACAACTTACAAAGTCAACGATACGAATTTAAGTATGTGATTCGCGAAGAGGTCGCGCTGTCAATCCGTGAATTTGTTCGAAGTTACCTGGTCATCGACGAGTTCGGTGCCACCCAGCCCAACCTCTCGTATCCGGTTCACAGTCTTTACCTCGATTCCCCGGATTTGAAGCTCTACCAGTCGACGATCAACGGGGATAAGAACCGATTCAAACTGCGACTCCGATTCTACGAGAATCGGCCTAAAGCTCCGGTCTACTTCGAAATCAAACGTCGAATCGACAATACCATCGCAAAACAACGTGGCGGAGTCATCCGAAGTGCCGTCGACACCATCCTGGCTGGCCAACTCCCCGCCCCGTCCGAAGTGGTCTCCCAGGATCCTCGCCACTATGAGGCCCTCAGGGAATTCTGCCGCCTCGTCTCCGAGCTTCAGGCCGTACCGGTGGCGCACGTAGCCTACCTGCGGGAAGCTTGGACCAGCGAGCATGACAACTCCGTCCGGGTCACGATCGATCGCGATGTCCGGTGCGAGCCGGACCCAACCTCCGAGCTCACGACCGAGATGCGGAATCCGGTCCGGGTCTTTGGCGACTATCTCGTCCTGGAATTGAAATTTACAAACCGATTTCCGGACTGGTTTAAAGACTTGGTTCGCGTCTATAATCTCGCCCAATGCGGAGCAGCCAAGTATGTAGACGGCGCCACCCTCGTCGGCACGGATGTGTTGACGCGGCGGAGTGGCTTTGTACCGCAATGGAACCCCGGGAACGACGTTGGCCTGAAACCGCATTCACATCTCTCTCGCCGCGAGAAAATCATGATGAGCACCTGTTAGTTGGGACACATTGATGGATTGGTTTCTCCAAGGTGATTTTGGGACATCGCCCACCAACGTGCCGATTGTCCTCCTCGGTTTGCTACTGGCGTTTCTCAGTGGGCATGTCATTGCGTGGGTCTATATCTTGACCCACAGCGGGCTTTCTTATTCCAAGTCGTTCGTCAATTCCATGATTGTCATGCCGGTCATTGTGGCGCTCGTCATGACCGTTCTGTCCAACAACTTGGTCACGGCATTTGGGCTCATGGCCGTGTTTGCCATCGTCCGTTTTCGCAATATTCTGCGAGACACTTTGGACACCACGTACGTCCTCTCAGTGATCGTCATCGGGATGGCCTGCGGCACCATGAAGTTCGCCACGGCGATTATGGGGACCGGGCTCACAGCCGCCATCATGCTGTATCTCTACTACACGTCGTTTGGCTCACGCCATCGGTATGATGTGATCCTCAATCTGCATTGGGCACGACCCTTGGGGCAGTTGGGTGAGCTAGATACCTTGCTGGGCTACTACACCTTGAAACAAGATCGCGCCAGCCAACGCGCCATCGACGGCCAAACCGGAGCGGACCTTTCCTATCGTCTGCTCATGCGGGACCCCGAAAAACTAGACGCGCTCGTCTCCGAGATTCGCGAATTGGACGGCGTTTCCCGCGTTACTGGCCTCAGTTCTGAGTCCGAGTCCGAGATCTAATATGGCGACACGAAAGCCAATTCCCATTCCCGCAAAGCTGCGATGGCGCGAGTTCCGCCTCCGCTTTTTGCCGATCCTCACGCTGGGGAGCACAGCTCTCGCCGTGCTTTCACTTTGGATGACGCAAGTACGCTCACCCACCCTGGTGGCGGAAGCCATTGGTGATAAGGCGAGCATCTTCACGCCCATTAGCGGCACCGTGGCAACACTCAACGTGGAGACCTTCCAATCGGTTGCCCAAGGCGAAACCGTCGCGGTGATCAATCCCATGGGGATTAAGAATCAACTTTCTTCCCTCCGCCTGGAAATGAGTTTGATCCAGGACCGAATCGAACCCTTGACCGACCAAAAAAGGGACTCCGTCTCGTACTACCGGTTGCGGCTGGAATGGCTGCAACAACGGGTTTCGCTGGCTTCGTCCCGGGTCAATCTCCAACGGGCCCAGAATGAACTGACTCGTGATCAGAACCTCTTCAACCAGCAAGTCATCTCGCCGGATCAACTCGACCAAACGCAGAAGACGGTCGCCGCACTGGAAGCCGAAGTCTCCGAAGCCAGCGACATGGTCAGCGAGCTAGGCACGGCCCTGGAGGAATTAGAGGCCATGGACAAGAATTCGGACGTCGAGGCCCTGAACGCCCAGCTGGAAGCCGCACTCGCCGAGCAGGAGAAACAACTACGGGAGCTAGAGCAATTCTCCAAACCCTTCCCGCTGGTGGCCCCGATCGCCGGCCAGGTCGCCGTCATCGACCGCTTACCCGGCGAGAATGTGATGTCCGGGGATCGCATCCTGGCCATCACGGCAACGGATTCCACCCGCTTGATCGCCTACGCCCGCCACCCTTTAAATCCCGATCTCCGAGCGGGTAAGCAAGTCACCCTCCAAACCCGAGGCAAAGATCGACTCGAAGCCACCACCACCATCCAGGCCATCGGGCCGGAGTGGCAATCTCTCAATCGAGCCAGCCAACCCTTCGGAGGGAGCGGCTCGTCCGAACGAGGCCTCCCCATTCTCATGACGCTGCCTCCAGAGCTCCAGTTGCGTCCGGGCGAAATGGTGGATGTCTTTCTGAACAAGGGCTAGATCCACTTCGCCCACGGGCGCCCCCTCCTTGCCTTTTCTTACCCCTGCCTTCATGTCCCGCCCTCTCTCACATGCAGCCCTGTATCAAGGCGTTTTTGACGTCCCTACGCTGCGTGAGTGGTTATGGAACCAGCGGGCCACCTTTGGCCACCCCAGCGTGGATCTGGCCACGGTATTCCTCAGTCCCCAGTTCGCTGAACACTCCGGACTGCTCTTATCTTTGATTCACGACGAATTGAACCCCAGCCACCTCGTCGGCTGCACCAGCCCATCGGTCATCGTCAACACGGAGGAGTTTGAAGATGCGAACGGCTTCTCGCTGGGCATGTACCACCTCCCCGGGGCGGAACTCGAAACCACCTACTTTCATCAAGGCCAGGTGGAGTCGGGCCAAGAACCGGGATACTGGAACGAGCAAACCGGAATCACGGATCCCAACGGTTGGTTGGTGTTCGCCGATCCCTTTCGACTCGATCTGGAAGCCTGGCTCAAACAATGGAATCGGGACTTCACCCGGAAACCCATCCTGGGCGGCTTGGCCTCCGGCCCCCACGATCGCCAGTCCACGGAAGTTTACCTCGACGATCAGGTCCACACCCAGGGCGGCGTCGGGATTGCCTTTCAAGGCCGCGTCTATCTACGTAACGTAATCTCCCAAGGCTGCAACCCGATTGGGGAACCCTGGATTGTCACTAAGACCGATCAGAATGTCCTAATAGAACTGGGCAATCGACCGGCCTACGAAGTGTTGATGGAGACCCTCAACACGTTACCGCCGCCCCTGGCCGCCCAATCGCGGGGCAACCTATTCGTGGGCCTTGTGATCGACGAGTACCACGAATCTTTTGGCCGCGGTGATTTCCTCATCCGCAATCTACTCGGCGCGGATCCCGACAAAGGAATCCTCGCAGTCGGGGCGCTCCCCCGCCCGGGACAAACGCTCCAGTTCCAACTGCGCAGCCCAGATGCCGCTTCGGAAGATCTGGACACGCTCCTGCCCAAACTGGCAAAGCAGTTAGACGGAGACACCATTCACGGAGCCATCCTGTGCACCTGTAATGGCCGAGGCCAACGGCTCTTTGGCCAAGCCCATCACGACGCCCGCCTACTCAACCGCCATTTTCCCGGTCTCGGAGTCACCGGTTTCTTCTGCAATGGAGAGCTGGGGCCGGTGGGCGGACAGAATTTCTTACACGGCTATACGGCCTCGATCGCCTTGCTCACTTCCTCCGCTCCCGATTCCAATCCCGCCTAGCACTATGCCTGATCCCCTGTCGTTTCCCGAAGAAACGCGGCACTACACCTTGGAATCCTATTTCGAACCGCTTCCGCTAGCGAAGTTCTTTCCCGAGCCAAGCCGGCCCTTGGAAGTTGAGATTGGCTGTGGGAGCGGCTCCTTTCTCGCGCAATACGCCGCCATCCAACGCGACCATAATTTCATCGGTATCGAACGCCTACTCGGCCGCATCCGAAAACTCGACAAGAAGGCCCGACGGGCGGACCTCACCAACCTTACGATTGTCCGGGTGGAAGCTGCCTATGCCGTGGAATACCTTTTGCCCGCGGCCTCCGTCGATGCCTACCACATCTATTTCCCCGACCCCTGGCCCAAGAAACGGCACACCAAGAAACGCCTCATCACTCCCGATTTCTTGGCGCTCGTGGAAAAGACACTCAAACCAAACGGGTGCCTCTTCCTCCGCACGGATAACGAACCCTACTACGAACAAATGGGGGAAGCGTTTGCCGAACACCCCCAGTTCGAACCGATCGAAGCCGCACCGGAACTCACCGAAGTCGTCACGGACTTCGAGCAGGGATTTAATGCCGAAGGCATCCCCACGCTGAGACGACAGTATCGTCTGCGATAGAATAAAACCCTAGCGAATCTCTGCCGCCGTATCGGCTTTGAGCCGATCCACGATCGCCGTGTGAGAAGCGGTCACCTCATCATCCTTTAAGGTCCGAGCCGCATCGCGATAGACAAAGGCGTACGCGACACTCTTCTTCCCTTCAGGGATCCCCTTGCCACGGAAGACATCAAACAACTCCACGCTCTGCAAGTGCTTGGCTTTTGCCTTCTTCACCGTCCGCACCACGTCTTCGTGAGTCACGGATTCATCCACGAGCATTGCCACGTCGCGCCGACTGGATGGAAATTGCGGCAGGGCTTGGAAAGACTTGGACGGCGCCCGGCGCTGCAAGAGCAGGTCCAGGTTCAGTTCCGCCAAGAACACCCCTTTCTTCAAATCGAGCTTCGCGGCGAGCACGGGTTGCATCTGCCCGAGCTGGCCCAAGCTTTGTTTACCCAACGCCATAGTGCCGACTTCGACAAAGAGCGGCTCCGTGCTCTCGCTTTGACGCCAAAGGACGCCGCGGACACCGATTCCTTCAAACAGCTCTTCCAAAAAGCCCTTCAGGTCAAACACATCGAAATCGCCACCCGAGGCATCGGCCTGCCAAAACGCCTGGCCGCGGGCCCCCGTGACCCCAATGGCCAAGCGGCGCTGCTCCTGCGGCGCACCGTCGGCTGGTAGGAACACACTCCCGATCTCAAACACGGGCACGTCCAGGGTGCCGTGATGGGCGTTGTGCTGCATCACCGTCACCACCCCGGGCAACAGGCTGGGACGCAGCACATTCATGTCCGAACTCAACGGATGCTCCAAACGCACGACCGACGTTTCCGCCGTCATCCCCGGCGCTTCGTCCGAAATCAAAGTCTGGCCTTGGATTTCCATCAGCCCCATTCCCGTAAGCAAACGCCGCACGAGGGCCAGATCATCATTGACCGCATCGAACTCGTGAGCCCCCAAGGCCCCACGCGGCGGCGTCGATGGAATCTTGTCCACGCCGTAGAGTCGCGCCACTTCTTCGATGAGATCGACCTCTTGCTTGAGATCCACCCGAAAACTGGGGATCGCAAACGAAGCCGACTCGGCCGTCTGATCCCCCAAAGTCAATTCCAGTCGCTGCAGGTATCCTACCTGGGTTTCCGCTGGCACGTCGATCCCCAAGAGCTGAGCAGTCCGCTCGAAACGGAGTTGAATCTCTTTCGGCTGATGCGGCTCGGGATAGGCATCCACCACCCCGGCCAAGACTTCGCCACCCGCCAATTCTTGAATCAATGCGGCAGCTCGTCGGCTGGCCCAGTCCACGATCCCCACATCAGAACCTCGTTCAAAACGATAAGAAGCATCCGTCCGCAAATCCAACGCCTTCGACGTCGCACGGATGCTTTGAGGATTAAACGCGGCACTCTCCAACAACACATCTTGCGTGGAGTCCGCAATCTCGGTGTTCCGTCCGCCCATGATCCCGCCGAGCGCAATGGCCTTCTCTTCGTCGGCGATCATCACGGCCCGCTCCGGCAACTCGTGCTCTTGCTCGTCCAGGGTCACAAAGGCTTCGCCGTCTTTGGCCGATCGCACGACCACCGTTCGTGAATCGTCTCCCCCCACGGAGAGCAGATGAAAGTCAAAAGCATGCAAGGGTTGCCCGACTTCCATCATCACAAAGTTGGTGACGTCCACCACGTTGTTGATGCTGCGAATGCCGATTTTTTCCAGCGTGTTCTTGAGCCACGCCGGGCTAGGACCCACCTTTACCTTGCGAATGAGTCGGGCCGAGTATCGCGGGCACAATTCCGGGGATTCAATGCGAACCCCAACGCGATCAGCCACCGCTTCGGCGCTTTCCGAAATCTGCGGTTCGGGCAATTTCAACGGCTTCTCGGCCAAGGCACTGACTTCCCGAGCAATGCCGATCGCGCTGTTCCAATCCGGCCGATTGGGCGTGATCTCTAGATCGTAGACATAGTCCACTTCATCTTCTCCGAGATACTGAGCAAACGGCTGCCCGACCTCCGCGTCCGATTTCAAAATCAGTAGACCATCCGCATCTTCGGTGGCGCCCAATTCCTTACCCGAACACATCATTCCGTGGGATTCCACGCCACGCAGTTTGCCCACTTTGATCACAAAGGGTTTTTCCGGATCCGAGGTAGGGAGCGTGGCTCCCGGCAAGATCAGCGGCACCTTGTCGCCCACTTTGAAGTTCGTCGCACCGCAGACGATCTGGCGCTGCCCCGAACCATCATTCACTTGGCAAACCGAAAGTCGATCGGCGTTTGGATGCTGCTCGCGGGTCATCACCTCGGCAACCACCACCCCGTCATACCCGCCGCCCACGCGGTCTAGGCTCTCGACCTCCATCCCCAACATGGTGAGGTGCTCACCCAATTCTTCGGGAGACCATTCAAAGTCGACGTATTGTCGCAACCAATTGTAGGTAATCTTCATCGGTATCGAGGCTTAGAATTGATTGAGAAACCGCAAATCGTTCTCGTAAAAGAGCCGAATGTCATTGATCCCGTAGCGAATCATGGCGATCCGTTCGATCCCAAAGCCAAAGGCCCAACCGCTCCAGACTTCCGGATCGTAACCCACGTTCTCAAACACCTTGGGATGCACCATCCCGCAGCCGGCAATCTCCAACCAATCCTTACCCATCTTGCGGGTCAGGGGGCTTGAGAAATCAATCTCCAGACTGGGCTCGGTGTAGGAAAAGTAATGCGGCCGAAAGCGCAATTTGACTTCCTTGCCCAAGAGTTCTTTGAAGACGGCTTCCACCGTGCCTTTGAGATCGCCCACCGTAACTCCCTTATCCACATACAAGCCTTCGATCTGGTGAAAGGTCGGGTTGTGCGTGGCGTCGGCACTGTCACGACGATAGACCCGCCCCGGCACAATAATCCGAACCGGCGGTGGCTGTGATTTCATGGCGCGGATCTGCACCGAGGACGTATGGGTGCGCAAAAGTTGGCGCTCCTCCGTCTCGACATAGAACGTGTCTTGTGTGTCTCGGGCGGGATGGTCCGCCGGGGTATTGAGCGCGTCAAAGCAGTGGTAGTCGTCCTCGATCTCCGGTCCGGCCGCCACGGCGAAGCCCAAGCGCCGAAAACTGCGGATGATGTCATCCGTCACGGCGGTCAGGGGATGTAAGCGCCCGCGTCGCTGACGTCGTCCAGGAAGGGAGAAATCGGTAGCAAACTTGGGCTTGGCCGCTTCCAGTTCGAGCGCCTCTCGTCGCTGGACGATCGCCGCTTCTACGGCGGCCTTGACCTCGTTGATGCGTTTTCCGGCTGCGGGCCGGTCCTCCTTGGGCAGCTTGCCCAATTGCTTGAGCTGTCCCGTGATGGAACCCTTCGCCCCGAGATAGGTGACGCGAAGCTCCTGGAGCTGGTTCAGATCGGCAGCTGCCGCCACCGCTTCCAGCGCTGCTTCATGGAGTGATTCAAGATCCGTTGCCGTTGCTGTCATGCTGCCGCCTGTTGTTTCGTGAACCCTCGGGCTATTAGCCCAAAAAGAAACCGGACGTCCATTTCAGGCCGCCCGGTATTCTCAAATTAAAATGGTCTCTGCTGAGTTTATGCCGACTTGGCCGCCTTGGCTTCGAGTGCTTTCTTGGCCACGTTTACGAACTCAGCAAAAGCAGCTTCATCCGTGGCGGCCAAATGGGCCAAAAGCTTCCGGTTGACTTCAACCTCGGCAGCCTTCAGCCCCTCGATAAATCGGCTGTAGGTCATCCCCGCGCTGCGCGTGGCGGCGTTGATGCGAGCTTGCCAAAGCCCACGGAAGGTGCGCTTCTTGTTCTTCCGGTCGCGGTAAGCGTATTGCCGACCGTGATCCAAGGCGTCCGCGGCATAGCGATACAACTTGGAACGCCGAAAGCGGAAGCCCTTCGCCGCTTGTAAAGTGCGACGACGGCGCTTACGGGATGCAGGTGCGTTTGTTACTCTCATGGGTGACTACTACCAATGCCTTCGCTGCGTCGCAGATTAGCCGCGGCGGCTGAAAGGCATATTCAAAATGATGCGATCCTCGTCCGAACGATCCAAGACCGTTGCGGTTCCGAGCCGACGACGTTGTTTCGGGCTCTTGCAGCTCAGCAAATGCCGCTTTCCGGAGCGGTTACGGATCACCTTGCCGGATGCGGTGATTTTAAACCGTTTCGCAACCGATTTTCTCGTCTTCTGGGTTCTGGCACGTCGCATAGCTTTTAGACTTACGTCGAAAGATCGCGAAGCATATGGATCGACCCCACCCGGCGCAAGCGCTATTTTGAGTAAAATCCATTTTTATTCGTTGAGTGTCTCCCATCCGAGAAATCCTCCCTTAAGCCGCCGCCGTTTCGGCCGATTCCGCGGGCTGTTTCCGCTCCCAACGGCGGCGCTCCCGCTCGGGCAAGGTTCGGTTCACGCGCACGTGATAGGTCCCCTCACCCAAGAATTCATTGGCCGCTTCCTCAAATTCCATGGTCGGTGACACCGCGTATTTCTCGTGCGCTTCCACAAAGGCGTGCCCCCCATCCTGCATCTGGAAACAGAGGAACAACGGAACACCCCCCCGGTATTGCCCCACAAACTGCTGGATCTCCAATAGGCGTTCCCGGCTCATCTCCCCGTGTTTCAAACGAAAGTGAACCTGCTCGGTAAACCGACGCGGCGCTTCTTCCAGGCGCATCATCTCGACCGGAAACACTTTGGCTTTATCTTCAGCATTGTTCACTTCGCCGATCACCATCACCGCGATGCCCTCCTCAAAGAGATGCCGGTTGCGATCAAAGTTCTCGTTCATGCAAAGCACTTGAAAGGTCCCTTCCATGTCCTCAATGGTGATCATGGCGTAGGGTTTGCCACTTTTCTTGGAAAAGCCCTGCTGCACAGCCGAAACCATCCCACCGGCTCGTGTCATCGTCCGATCATCTAGCTCCGTCATGGTGGTCGAATTGACCAAGCAATAGCGGTCGACAATCGATTGATACGGCTTGAGGGGGTGCCCGCTGATGTAGAAGCCCATCAATTCCTTCTCATCGGCTAAACGCTTCTCCATCGGCCACTCCTCCACCTCGACCACCTGATCGAGCAAGGGGTCCTCCCCTTCGTCCATCATATCAAACATGGAGCTCTGCCCCCGCGCCTTATCCGCCGCCACACTCGAGGCTCGGGACAGGGATTGATCGATCTGACTAAACAATGTGGCCCGGCTGAGTCCCAAGGAGTCACAAGACCCCGAGCGGATCAACCCTTCCAAGACCTTACGATTGACCGTCCGACCGTCCACCCGTTGGCATAGGTCGAGGAGCGAATCAAATGGATTCCCTTGCTCACGCGCTTTCAAGATCGCCTGTACGGCCAGCTCACCAACCCCCTTGATCGCAGCCATCCCAAAGCGAATCACCTTGCCACCCTGGGCCGGCGCAAACACGACCTGACTTTCGTTCAAGTCCGGCGGCAAGACCTCGACCCCCAAGACCTTCGCTTCATCGATCAGAACGGCGAGCTTGGTGGTGTCGTTCATATCATTGGTCATCATGGCGCTGAGAAACTCCACCGGGTGGTGTGCCTTGAGATAGGCGGTCTGGTAAGCCACGATGGCGTAGGCCGCTGCGTGGGACTTGTTAAATCCGTACCCGGCGAACTTCTCCAGGGCATCGAACACGGTATTTGCAGTCGCCGCGTCGATGTTGTTTTCCCGCTTGCAGCCCTCGACGAAGGTCTTGCGCTGCTTCTGCATCTCTTCGACCTTTTTCTTACCCATGGCACGGCGTAGCAAGTCCGCTCCGCCCAGCGTGTAGCCGGCCAGAATCTGGGTCGCCTGCATCACCTGCTCCTGATAAATCAGAATCCCATAAGTCTCTGCCGCGATGGGCTCCAGCATCGGGTGCGCATATTCAATCGGATGCTTTCCGTGCCGGCGGTCAATGAACTCCGGAATTAGGTCCATCGGGCCCGGGCGATACAGTGACACCAAGGCGGTAATGTGCTCCACGGAACTGAGTTGAAAGCGGCGGCAAAGATCGCGCATCCCACCAGATTCCAACTGGAACACCCCCACCGTGTTGCCGCGATTCAGCAGCTCATAGGTGGTCGCATCATCCAGTGGCAAGCGGTCGACATCGATATCCAGGCCTTTGGTTTGCTTCACCATATCGCAGGTATTGCGAATCACGGTGAGGGTCTTTAGCCCCAGAAAGTCCATCTTCAGCAACCCGAGATCCCCCACAGGGTTCATGGCGTACTGAGTGACCGTCCCCCCATTTTCATCCTGCTTCAGGGGCAACACGTTGTAGAGGGGCTCCGCCCCGATCACTACACCGGCAGCATGAACCGAAGTGTTACGCGTGGAATCTTCCAGAATGAAGGCCGTATCCAGCAGCTCTCGCGTGGTTTCCTCGGTATCATAGGCCAGTTTGAGGTCGGGCGACTGTTCCAGAGCCTTGTTGAGCGACATCTTGAGCTCGTTCGGCACCATCTTGGCCAAGCGATCACATTCGCCATAGCTCAGGCCCATCACACGGCCGACATCTCGGATGACGGATTTGGCCCCCATGGTACCGAAGGTGATGATCTGAGCCACGCATTCAGACCCGTAGATTTCACGCACGTAATCAATCACATCGGCTCGCCGATCATCCGCGAAATCAATATCAATATCCGGTGGATTCACGCGTTCGGGATTCAGAAAACGTTCGAAGAGCAAGCCATACCGGAGCGGATCCACGTTGGAAATCTCCAGGAGGAAGGTCACAATCGATCCCGCGGCTGAACCACGAGCCACACAAGCGATTCCCTGGTCTCGTCCCCAAAGAACAAAGTCGGCCACGATCAGAAAGTAGCTGACAAAACCCGTGGTCTTGATCACGTCCATCTCTTGGTTGATGCGATCCACCACATCCCGGGCAGCCCAAGCCACCGAAGGATCGGTCAACTGCCCGACGGACTCGTCTTCCCTCAATCCTTCGGGAGGCGTCTCCGCGGGACTCTCCTCGGAACCTTCCACACTTCCCAACCGCCGCTGGTACGTCGGTAGGCGATCCGGCTCGGGAATACTCTCAATCACGATCAGTTCGTCCTCGGACCGAGCCTTCAGGCCGTAGCGTTTCTCCAATCCTTCCGTCAAGAGATGCACCAAATAACCCTCACGGGTATACTCTTTGGGTGGCTCGTAGACCGGATAGTGCAACTCATCGAACACGATCTCCACGTTGCACATCTCGGCCACGGTCAGGGTATTCTTCACCGCCTCGGGCACTTCACTGAAGAGAGCCTGCATTTCCTCTGCGGAACGCAGGTAGAACTGCTCCGGCACATAGGACATCCTCTTCGTATCCGAGAGCAAGGATTGAGAACCGATGCAAATGAGCGAATCGTGCGCGTGCGAGTGCTCCTTATTCACATAGTGCACGTCATTTGTAGCCACCAAATTCAGATCAAATTCCTTGGCCCACGGGATCAGATGGCGATTGACCAAGGCCTGCTCAGGAATCCCATGGTTCTGGAGTTCCAAGAAGAAATTCTCCTTGCCGAACACCTGCTTAAACCAATCGATCGCATCGCGCGCCTCCTGCTGCTTGTCGTGCATGATCATGGCCGGAATCTCACTGGCCAAACACCCGGATAACACGACGAGGCCCTCGGAATGCTGGGCGAGAATCTCCTTATCGATGCGCGGCTTGTAGTAGTAGCCATTTAGGTGGGCATCGGAAACCAACCGAACGAGATTTCGATACCCGGTCTCATTCTGCGCCAGGAGCACCAGATGGTTGTAGACGGCCTTCCCACCAATACTGGATTTCTTCTCAAACCGGCTGCCTGGCGCCACGTAGACCTCACAGCCAATGATGGGCTTGATGTTATTGCTACGGGCGGCTTGGTAGAACTCGATGGCGCCGAACATCACCCCATGGTCCGTGATCGCCATCGACTCGAAGGATAACTCGTTCGCCCGCTCCATGAGCCGCTTCATGCGGCAAGCACCATCCAGGATCGAATACTCGGTATGGAGGTGCAGATGAACGAACTCAGCCTTCGACATGCGGCGAGTATAGACGCAGCTGGCAGCGGAGAAAAATCGAATTTGTTCACAGCCCATTCACGGACTATGCGCAACTCAAAAAGGGCTCCACCGCCACCCGAGACGAGGGCGTTCCTCAGCTCCGGGTCCTTCGGAGAAAACCACACAAATCCGCCACCTACCGGGCATACGCCGGAGAACGGCACGCGGTGTGCTTTAAAACCAAGTGTGCGAATTGAAATTCGCGGGCGTGACCGGTGAGGATGATCGCTTGGGTGCTGTGAATAACCCAAGCGAGCCGGATCACAAACCGCCGGCTGCGGGAAGGCGCCTTCTCGCAGCCAACACAGTCAGAACAGATAGATACGTTTAGTTGTTAAAAAAATGGGCGAGGTGTCCCTTCCCCTCGGAATGCACCGAGAGGAATCTGGCATCTCGCCCTCTTTCTTTCGAGGCTGAATTCGTAGCTGAGTAAGGAAAACCGCGACTAGGCGGTAATCATATCGGCCACGGTGTGGTTGGCCGGAATAAACGGCAACACATGCTCCGTATACGGAACGATCACATCGAGCATATATGCCTCCTTGGAGGCCAACATCCGCTCCATCGCCGGCCGGAGATCTTTGCGGAACATCACCCGCTCACAAGGCACATTAAAACCCTTCGCCATGGCGACGTAGTCCGGGTAGATGTTCTTCATGTTCTCAGGGTCACCCAGATAGGTATGTCCTCGGTTCCCTTGATAGAATCGATCCTCCCACTGCACCACCATTCCTAAATGCTGGTTATTGAGCACCAACGCCTTAGCGGCGATCTTCTCAATGTGAGCCGTCGCCAGTTCCTGAATATTCATCAAGAAAGAGCCGTCCCCGTCGATGTCGATCACCTCACGGTCCGGGCACGCCACCTTGGCCCCCAGAGCAGCCGGGTAACCATACCCCATCGCCCCCAGCCCGGCACTCGTCAGCAACTGCCGCGGCCGGGTGTAGCGATAGTACTGTCCCGCCCACATTTGATGCTGCCCCACACCCGTCGTGATGATGGCCTCACCCTTGGTGAGCTCATACAGGGTCTCAATCGCCATCTGCGGTAGAATTACCTCATCCTCAATACCTTGCAGATGATCCCGCATGTGCTGCGAGCGCATGACCTCTTCCGTCACGTTGTACCGGAAGGGCGCCTTTTCTTTCCAGGCAGCAATCTGTTCGTGCCACGGATTAAAGCGGGCCTTGATGGGACGTTGCTTGACCATCTCCAGCAAGCGCCCCAGGGCATACTTGACGTCGCTCTCGATCGGCAAGTGGGCCTTACGGTTCTTGTTGTGCTCGGAGGGATCGATATCGACATGAACAATCGTGCCCTTCTCGCAGAACTTAGCCACGCGGCCCGTCACACGATCGTCAAATCGCACGCCAAAGGCCAAGAGCAGGTCCGCCCCTTCGGCCACCTGCTTGACGGTGACATTCCCTTCCGCGTCTTTTCCTTTTTCAAATTCGCCGCTTACAGCCCAGTTGGCATAGGCAGCCCCGTGCATCCCGAGCCAGTGAAGCGAGAGCGGATCCGTCTCCGGAAACGCCCCACACCCCATGATCGTCGAGGTCACCGGGATCTGAGTAGCATGGGCAAACTCGCGAAGCACCTCGCTCGAATCACCGGAAATAATCCCCCCACCCACATATAAAACCGGGCGTTCCGACTTCTCGATCAAGCCAATGATTTCGTTCAACGCCAAGTCACTCGCCCGCGAACTGGGCTCATAACCCCGGATTTCCACCTTGCTGGGGAACTTGGGCTGACAACGGGCCTGCTGGATATTCTTGGGAATATCAACCACCACGGGTCCCGGCCGCCCCGTCGAGGCCACGTGAAAGGCTTCCTTGACAATGCGGGGAATCTCGCTGATGTCCGTGACCAAATAGCTGTTCTTGACGATCGGCAGGGTCATGCCAAAGAAATCCGTCTCCTGGAAAGCACCCTTCCCAATCATGGCCTGCGGCACTTGGCCCGTAATCGCCACCAACGGAACCGAGTCCATATACGCGTCCGCGATCCCAGTCACCAGATTGGTCGCGCCAGGCCCACTGGTCGCCATACAGACGCCGGGTTTCCCGCAAGCCCGCGCATAACCCTCTGCGGCAAAGGCCCCGCCCTGTTCATGCCGCGGCAAAATCACTCGAATCTGGTCCGAGCGCGTCAATGCCTGGTGGAGTTCCATGCTGGCACCGCCCGGATAGGCAAAGATCGTATCCACGCTCTCGCGTTCCAGCGCTGCGACCAAGACCTCGCTACCGGACATCGTCGGTCCCAATTCATCTCGCGAGGCGCTCTCGGGCGCCGGTTCCACTGTTTTAGTTACTTCACTCATCGTCTCTCAAACCTTATCCATTGGTCCTGAGCCCCCCGAACGGGCTTGTCATCCCATCAAAAAAAAACCCACGATCGTTTCCGATCGCGGGCACCTGTCGACGGGGAACGATCAAAATCGACAGGAGCCATCGCCGCCGACTACAACTACTAGTCGGCGATTCCCTACTCCAACGACAACCTTTTCGACATTAAGGCTCACAAGTCCCCCTAAAATAGGCTGGACCGGTTCTTGGGTCAAGGTCCGATCCCGAGAAAGCGGCCGGTGGGCAAAAGGCAGGCCGAGCGCCCCCGAAATGCTCCCCGATTCAATCTCCCGGGAGTTCTGATGCCCCGCCCGCGAATATTCTTGGGTCAAAGTAGCCTTCTCTGCAAACTCCCCGGTCTCTGGTTGAGCGCGGGCCTGCAACTGGCCGTATCGCACCCTGACACGCGACCACGCGCTGCCAACCATTCCAACTGACGAGCATATTAGACATGTGTGGCATCTACGGCTATATCGGAACGGACGAAGCGTCCAACATCATCGTTGAAGGACTCCGTCGCCTAGAGTATCGGGGTTATGACAGCGCTGGCATTGCCGTACACGACGGTCAAGAAATCCAGATCCGCAAACGGAAAGGACGGATCGATGGCGGTCTGGCTCAAGTGCTCGAAGCCTCACCCGCCCAAGGTCGGATCGGGATCGGCCACACCCGTTGGGCCACCCACGGCGACCCCTCCGACGAGAATTCTCACCCCCACTTCGATCAAAGCGGCCGCATCGCCGTCGTTCACAACGGCATTATTGAAAACTTTGACCGCCTACGCCAGAACCTCACAGCATCCGGAAGCACCTTTCACTCCGCCACCGATTCCGAAGTACTCGCCCACCTGATTGGCCGTTGCTACCAAGAAGTCACCGCACAGAGTGCCCCCTCCATCGACGGGCTGCGAGAAGCCGTTATTGCCGCACTGAAAGAAGTCATCGGCACTTACGGAATCTCGGTCATCTGTCTGGATTTACCCGATGTGATCATCGGTGCCCGTCGGGGCTCGCCACTCATCGTGGGCGTGGGCAACGGCGCTCACTTCCTGACCAGTGATGCCAACGCCGTGATTGCCCACACCAAGAACGTGGCGTTCCTCAATGACTACGACGTCGCCACCGTGCAAGCCGACCAATTCTCCGTCACGAACATGGGCACCGGCACGGCTTCCTTCCAGATCAGTCAGCTGGAGCTGGAAGACGACGCCGCGGAAAAGGGCGATTTCGAGCACTTCATGCTCAAGGAAATCTTCGAGCAACCCCAGACCGTGCGCAACGCCTTGCGCGGAAGATTGGATCTCGAAGAATACACAGCCAAGTTCGGCGGCTTGAATCTGTCTCCGTCGGAACTCCGCGGGATCGAACGGATTGTGATCACCGCCTGCGGCACAAGTTGGCACGCTGGCTTAGTCGGCGAATATCTGATCGAAGAACTTGCCCACATCCCGGTAGAGGTGGAATACGCCAGCGAATTCCGATACCGCAACGCTCCAATCGACCCTCGCACCTTGGTCATTGCGATCACGCAGTCCGGCGAAACGGCGGACACGCTGGCCGCCCTCCGAGAAGCCCAGCGGCGCGGTCACACCGCGTTGGCACTCTGTAACGTGGTCGGCAGTTCCATCGCACGCGAAGCCGACGGCGGCATCTACCTCCATGCCGGCCCCGAGATTGGTGTGGCCTCCACCAAAGCCTTTACGTCCCAAGTCACGGTGCTCACTTTGTTCGCGCTCTTCATGGGCCGCATCCGCGCCCTCTCGACCCAGCACGGAGCCGAGCTGATCAAAGCGCTGAACGAACTTCCCGCCCAGGTTGAACAGCTGTTGCAAGATCACGAACATATCCAATCGATCGCCCGCAAATACGCCCAAGCCAAGAATTTCTTCTTTCTCGGCCGACACATCAACTTCCCCGTGGCCTTGGAAGGGGCGCTCAAGCTTAAAGAGATCTCCTACATTCATGCCGAGGGTTATCCCTCGGCAGAAATGAAACACGGCCCGATCGCCCTTATCGATTCGGAAACCCCGAGCGTCGTGCTCGCCCCTGAAGGCACCTTGTTTGAGAAAGTGATTTCCAACCAAGAAGTCGTCCAAGCCCGCAAAGGGCCCGTGATCACGGTCACCACCGAAGACAAAGCGGAGATCAAAGATCGCTGTGACGATCTCATCCTGCTGCCCAAAACCCATCAGCTCCTCTACCCACTACTTGCAACCATTCCGTTGCAACTCTTGTCCTACTACATTGCGGTCGAGCGGGGTTGCGACGTCGACAAGCCTCGAAACCTAGCCAAGAGTGTCACGGTGGAGTAAGGCTAGCTCGGGCGGGTCGGTTCAATCCTAATCCGCTTGGGAAGGAGAGGTTCCTTCCACCTTGCTGCGGATCTCACCGTCCTTGACCAGCGTAATCAACGCATCGCCCTCCGCCACCCCGTCGGGACCGGTCACCAATTTCCCAGACTCGGCCCGCCGCGTCAGCGAGTAGCCGCGCTCCAATACATTCAGCGGAGACAGCAGCCGCAGGGTGGTCCCCAATCGATCCAGCCGAGTTTTGTGGCGCTCGATCGCGCCTCGCACCCGCTCGCGAGCCCATTGGCCCAACTCGGTCACGCGCGCCCGTTCGTGACTCAGCAACCGGGTCGGCTGAAATGCCTGAAGCCGGCCGCTTAGCTCCGTCCATTGGCGTCGCGCCCGTTCCTGCCGGACCGCAACCATCCGTTGGCTACGGACTTCAAAATCATCTAAGTGCTGACGATACCCCTCGATACTGCGTTGAGGATGGGCAAGGGACAAGCGATGCACGACTTGCTGGGCCCGTTGGGCCCGCTCCTGAAAGGCACGCCGAATCCATTGCCCAAGCTGCCCATCCAAGCCCCACACCCAATCTCGGGAAGCGAACACCCCTTCGGTCAACAACTCCGCCGCTGCACTGGGCGTCGGGGCACGCAAATCGGCGACGAAATCTGCGATGGTGAAATCAATCTCGTGCCCTACGGCGGACACCACCGGCAAATCCGAGGCCGCGATGGCCCGAGCAACGGGTTCTTCGTTAAACGCCCACAAATCTTCCAGACTTCCGCCACCCCGAGTCACGAGGATAGCATCCAGCCCCTGCGCCGAAGGCAAGGCCTGGGCGTATCGGTTGAGCCGGGCAATCCCTGCGGCTATCTCCTCCGCCGCCCCTTGCCCCTGAACTCGGACACCATTCAGCACGAGCTGGAGTGAAGGGTGCCGACGACGCACGATCTGAACCACATCCCGGAGTGCCGCCGCCGTCGGTGAGGTCACGACCCCGAGCCGAAACACATACGGCGGGATCGCCCGCTTCCGCTCCGCGGCAAACAAACCTTCCTGCTCCAGTTTTGCCTTCAGCCGCTCAAAGGCCTGCTGCAAAGCCCCTTGTCCCTGGAGTTCCACCGACCGGACAATCAACTGATATTGTCCCCGAGGCTCATACACCGAAAGATCCCCCTCCAGCACCAGGCTAATCCCATTGTCGATCTCGCCTCGGTGCGTCACGCGTTCGCCCCGAAAGAGCACACAACTGAGCTGCGCTCCAGCATCCTTAAGTCCAAAATAACAATGCCCGGAACTCTGCGCTCGAAAATTGCTGACCTCACCCGCCACGCGCACCCGCCGGAACTTACCTTCCAACGTTTTCCGAATCTCGGAGGTCAACTCACTGACCGCATAGGTCTTCTTGAGGTCTTTCTCCTCAAAAAGCTCCCCGAATTCCCACTGACTCTTACGCTTACCCATCAATATAACCGTTTGACTCGCCCCATGCTCTGGCAAACGAAATCCTCTTGTCGAGATTTTCCGACCTTCGAGCGGGTTGGGTGCCTTACCCGCGAACCGTTCGAAGCCAAAGCGTCCACTGGCACGAACCGAATCTGCGTTCCCTTTTCTTTCCCAACGGCTCGCGACTACGCTCGCCCCACCATTAAGTCCTCCGGGCCCTCCAGAGAGTCTCGTCGCAGAGATCTCCCTGCGCCATTTCGCCATCCCGTAGGGTCCCAAGGACCAAGTTTTAGGACTTGCCATATTAGAAACAATCCAGATCCTTTGGTAATAAGCCCCGGCGACCGGGGAAACTGCCACACCCAACCAACTCGACCCAACGCCCACACCGTCAACCCTTAGCATTTGCCGACGAAATACCCGCATACTCCATGACGCAAAAAGACAATCCCCGCACCCGACCCGATCGACGGGTCGTCGCAGCTTGGTCGATGGGACTGCTTCTGGTCGGCCTGGCACTGATCCCGCGCGCCACGGCCCAACCCGTCCCAGTGGATCTAACGGAGCTCGGGCTAGAAGAGATTCTGGCCATGCCGATTATTCGCGACGGCTCTGCTACCGCTGACGAACCCTTCGTAAACCGATTCCGGTTCGGCTACGAATACGTCCAGGCTCGCTTTGAGGACTACCAGTCCGGCACCAGAAGCCTGACCGTGGCCGATGTGTTCGCCAGTGGCTTTGCCGTCGTTCCGGCCGACATCACGCAAGAAGCCCACCTCTTTAAGATCGGCTACGATGTCAACCCGCGACTCACGCTCAACCTCCAAATCCCGGTCGTCCGCCAATCCACCTTCCATTTCGGTCCGCCCGGCACGATTTTCGAAGAATTTACCATCAAGACCCAAGGACTGGGTGACGTGAGCCTCGCAGCATCCTATGTCGCCTGGACCCGTGATCAACATGCCGTTCTGGCCGATGCCGGCTTCAGTTTCCCAACCGGCTCGATCACAGAAAAGGGCCGCACCCCCCGCAGTGCCACTCAGGACACGATCGTGCCCTACACCATGCAGTTGGGTTCGGGAACGATCGACTTCAAACCTGCCCTCACTTACATCGGACATTCCGACTGGCTAGAGTGGGGCACACGGGCTCAGGGAAATCTTCGTTTGGGACGCAATTCCAGAGACTACAGCCTGAGCAACCGGTTCTCTCTTCGCAATTGGGTGACGCTTACCAAGTTCAAGTATTTCCAACCCTCGTTACGACTCTTAACCGAACTCTGGGATCGAATCCATGGTGCTGACGATGATCTCTTCATTATCCGTCCGAATGGAACGATCTTCACCCCGGCGCCCGTGACGGATCCGGAACTTTTCGGTGGCGAGAAAGTCAGTGTCGGCCTAGGGCTTCGCATCCCCTTTCGCGACGGCTTTTTCAAAGGACAGGCAGTAGAGATCGACGGGAGCATTCCCGTCTACCAAAGCCTCAACGGCCCCCAACCCGGCGAATCGTGGCGATTCGGAATCGCCTGGAATTGGAACCTCTAGCAGCAAGCGCCAGCCAGCAGCGACCCCCTCGTTTTCATGTTTCAACGGAGCACCCACCGCCATCACGACGTGCCGCCCCCCAAGGGCTGGAGGCGCGTGGGGAGCTGTCTCGGAATGCTAGGCATAGCGGCGGTACTGTTCTTTTCAGCCCCTGGCTCGCTGGCCTCGGAAGATGCCCTTCAAGAATCAGAGGCCAAATGCGCCCTGATCTTCAATTTCGCAAAATTCACCACCTGGCCCAAACGCGCATTTCCAACGCCTCAAAGTCCGCTCATCATTGGCGTTATCGGCACGGACCCGTTCGGGAAAGTGCTCGACAAATTTGCGGGTAAGACGGTGAAAGGGCGCCCTGTCGCCGTCCGCTACTTCGCCACGCCAGAGGATTTCGATACCGCCCATATCCTCTTCTGCAATGCGGGATCCAGCCGATCCATCGCCGAGTTATCCAAACGGCTCGCACTGGAGCAAAACCACGTCTTGACGGTGGGCGATCGGCGTCACTTTGCCCGCCACGGTGGGATCATCGGGATCCGCTACCAAAACAACCGGTTGACCCTCGAAATCAACACCCAAACGGCCAAGCGTTCGGGAATTCACCTCAGCGGCAACCTCGTGCGGCTCGCCAAAACCGTGTACTGAGATCTGCGACCCGACTCCCCCAATGCGACGCTGGTTTCATCAACTTGACCTTTCCCAGAAGCTCACGGGCTTCATGATGCTGACCAGCATCTCCGCGCTCCTGCTTTCCTCAGCCGCTATCGTCGTTTACGAGATTCGAACCATCCAGAATCTCACGCTAAAGGAATTAGAGACCCTCGCGACCACGCTCGCCGAAAACGGGCGCGAATCATTAACCATGGGCCAGCTGGAACTCCAGTTAGAAGAAGCCCGAAGTGAAGCCGAGCGACTCCTTGATTTCCGGGATCGCAAAGAGATTCTCGGCGCTTGTTTCTTTGATCACGAGCGGAAACCGTACGCGAAATACACCCGCAAAAACGTCCCAAATCCCACTCCCGAAGAAACGCTCCGCCTGAGTCAACTCCCAGCCGGACCGCACTACGAAGCCGGCCGTTTCCGCTGGGTGGCCTACGTGATTGACCGGGAAAACGGCGATGAATTCCTTGGGGTCGTCCACTTGGTTTCTGACAAGTCCCTACTCTACCGCCATATCCGGCATCTATTTATTATCAATCTCCTGCTCGTAACCGCTGGCTCCCTACTCGCCTATTTCCTCTCCCTCCGCCTCGTCGCCTATTTTATCCGCCCCATGGAGAACCTGGTCGAAACCTCCAAAACCGTAGCCGACACCAACGACTACTCGGTCCGAGCCGTCAAGCAGTCCGAAGACGAAATGGGACAGTTGACCGACCGGTTCAATGCAATGCTCGAACAGATCCAAACGCGGGACAACGATCTCAAGACGGCCTACTCCGAAGTCGAGAAACGGGTGGTTGAACTCAACGAAGAGAAGACCGCTAAACAAGCGGTCATGGATCGCGAAAAAGCACTCCTCAAACGACTCGCCGAAGCCCAACGCCAAGAAGCAGATATCCTCCGACACGCAAAGGAACAAGCCGAGTCCGCCAATCAGGCCAAGTCGGACTTTCTGGCCTCGATGAGCCACGAAATCCGCACCCCAATGAACGGCGTCATCGGGATGGCCAACCTCTTGACGGACGTCAAGGATCTGCCCGCGGAAGCGCAACAATATGCCGGTCTTCTCAAAGGCTCCGCGGAGAACCTTCTGACCATCATTAACGACATCCTCGACCTTTCCAAACTGGAAGCGGGACGTCTCAACATCTCTGAAAGCGAGTTCAGCCCCCGCGCCGTCTGCGAAGCCACCCTCGACATGCTCGCTCCGGTGGCGCACAAGAAGCACCTTGAACTCGCGTTGGTCTTAAGTCCCGACATTCCGGATCAAGCCATCGGAGACGAGGGGCGCATTCGCCAAATGCTCGTGAACCTAATCGGCAACGCGATCAAATTCACCGACCAGGGAGGCGCCACCGTCACACTCACCCAAGTCGCCCATCACAACGCCCGTCACCGGATTCAGTTTTCCGTTACCGACACCGGAATCGGAATCGCGGAAGAAGAACAGGCCCGATTGTTCCAAAAATTCTCCCAAGTCGGTACACAAAAAAAGCTACAAGGCACGGGCTTGGGACTCGCAATTTGTAAAGAACTCGCTCGGCTCATGAACGGCGAGGTCGGGGTCAAAAGCGCTCCCGGGGACGGCAGCCAGTTTTGGTTCACGATCGACGTCGGACACGTGCCCTCAAGCAAGAATGCCCCCTCCTCACCGGCGCCTCGCCAAGCCGCTTCCCCGTCGGCCATTGTGATCAATCCTGATCAAATCTCCCGACACCATACGCTCAAACTTCTCGACCGAATGGCGCTGACCGGGTTGGGCGCACATTCCATCCCCGAGGCCCGTCGGCTCCAGCAAGAGAACCAAGCACCACAGGTTGCCCGCCCCGCCACCATCTTGGAAATACCCAGCACCTACAACCAAGAACAAGCCAACCAACTCCTAAAATCACTCGCCTCCGAACCCGGCCTCTCACAAGCGTCCCTGTTGGTGACATTGCCCACAACCCTGCGGGCCGACGAATGCGACACGGACGGACTCAGCGAGCCCACACTCATCGCCAAGCCGCTGAAGCAAGATCAGCTCAGTAACTTCTTAAAATCCCTATCGGTGGCACCCGTCCTTGAGCCCGTCACAGAACCTCCTGCCAACGAACCTGAAGCCACCGCCCCAATCCCAGCACCCACCAGCCCCTACCGGATCCTGTGTGCGGACGACAATCACATTAACCAGAAAGTCGCCCGGCTCACCCTTCGGAACCTCGGCTACCGAGTCGACATCGTGAATAACGGCCGCGAGGCCGTGGATTCGGTGCGCCGCTCGAGCTACGATCTGGTGCTCATGGATATTCAGATGCCCGAAATGGATGGCATGGAAGCCACCAAAGCCATCCGAGCTCTTTCCAACGAAGAACACGGGGACAAAGGAGCCATCCCGATCATCGCACTCACCGCAAATGCGATGAAGGGAGACGAAAAAATCTGTCTTGAGGCCGGCATGAACGCCTACCTCGCCAAGCCGCTCCAGCGCACCCAACTGGTGGAAGTCCTCAACCAACATCTGCCCAAAACCCCGGCCAGCTCACCTTCAGAATCCCCATCCGATCCGGACCGCTAAGCGGAGCCCACTGCCACTCCCTTCTTGAGGCAGCTGGCCACACAACCCGTAATCGAACGGGAAAACTAACCAGCCTTACCGATTCCTCATTCAGGAAGAATCAGTACATTGCCCGATTCTCTCCAAGCACCTCATCTGCAATACTTCTCCACCTTGATTACTTCCAACAACAACTAGACATACGGTCGACGAATGACGGGAGACCTCTACCGAATTCCAGCCGGCCCAGATCTGGACCAACTCATACATACTCGCCTCTTCGGGGAAACGATCCCCGATCGCTACCCGGCATATTCTACCGACGAAGAATGCGCCATGGATGCGTTCCGAGCGCTGCGAAAGCGCCATGACTCTTCCGCCGTCATCGGGAAAACCCGAATCAGTGGGCGTCGTCACTACTTCGCTCGCTACGGATCCGACCCAAGTACTTCAACCGAAGTGCTCGCCGAGTCCAAACCGCTTGCGATCTGTCGACTTATCCTTCTCCGCCTCCGCCACAAGGACTGAGACGTCATTAGGTCCTCGCTCGCAAGACCAGCCCTCTTCCCTCACGGACGGGAATCCCAAACTCGTTTGCCGGCCAAGGACGCTCTGCCGCCCTCGTGAATGCCAATCGCCATCACGAATTGCAACTTTTTTACCAATCCCATCGGATCCGCAAACATCCCCAGAATGCCACCCCGAACCGGCCAAAAAACGGGAAAAACCAGCCAAGAAACGGAGAATCCAGAACCAATAACGCCCAGCAAGAATACCCATCACCGGATGATCACGGGCACGAAATCGATTTTCTGGTTTAATAGTGGCAAACTATCTGCTACCCCTCTTCTGGAGTTGCAATGAAGAAGTGTTGGGTCTCGATATTAGTACTGGCGCTGCTGGGCGTCATCACCCCTACATTACCGGGGTGGCACCCCAGTGTGGTGATGGCTCAAGGCAATCCGGGCCCTGGGGACCCCAACGGTCCCGGTGATCCCAACGGTCCCGGTGACCCCAATGGCCCTGGAGACCCGAACGGTCCTGGTGATCCCAACTCCCCTGGCGGTGGTGATCCACCTCAGCCTCCCACGCCTCCGAGTATCAGCGACTCTTCGTCGAGCAATCTCTTTCCCCTAGACTCCACGGTAACGCTCTTTGTCGCGGCCAACAGCGAGACTCCCGTCCGCTACGAATGGTTCTTCAACGGGGCTCCAATCCCCGGTGCAAACGAGTCCCAGTTCGTCATCCCACGGCTCGGTCCCAATCAAGTCGGCACCTACTTCGCCCGCGTCACGAATGAGGGCGGCCAGGTCGATTCACGCCGGATGAATATCAGCGCCCAACCTTCTGCCGCCGATGGGATCGGGGGTATCTGGGTCTCAATCTTCGATCTCCTCCGCTCCGGGGTTTACCGGTCTCACGATGTCGCCGTCGATGCGATGGGAAACAGCTATGTCGTCGGTGAAGGCGTCAGTCGGAACGGGGACGCGGATTACCTGATCATCAAATTCGACCGCGACGGCAACGAGCTCTGGGCTCGATTGCTGGATGTTTCCCAAGGCCAGGACGACACCGCCATCAAAGTCGGCATCCGCGGAGACGGCAACATTGTCCTGACCGGTACCGCCAACATTAACGGCACTGGGGACCCCAACTCGGTCTTGGGACGCCCTCAAATCGTCACCGTTGCCTACTCACCCTCCGGTGAACGCCAGTGGATCTCACGGCTCACCGTGCGGAATGTCCGGGCGAGTCAAGCGGCCGACATGGCCATCGACGCCAACCAGGCGCTGATTACCGGAACGGCGTTGGTCAACGGCAATCGCGACTTTGTCACCGTCCGTCTCGACGCCGCCGGCAACCAACTTTGGGACCGCTCAATGGATCGCGGGGGACGCGATGAGGCGGCTGCCATCGCCGTTGATCAATCCGGGAATACGGCCGTCGTCGGCACCTCGGAAGGCGGCGAAACGGGCGCTGATATCGTCACCGTATTCTATTCCCGAACGGGCTCGGAACTCTGGCGACGCGTCCTGCAGTCGGACACTGCGGAATCAGAATCTCCCCAAAACGATCGCGGTGTCGATGTCCTGATCGATCGCCGCGGCCGAGTCATCACCATCGGTGCGCTCCAAGGCGAGCGAACCGGTCTCGACTTTAGCGTGACACAATACGCCGCTGACGGCTCATTGCAGTTTAGCGAAACTGAGACGAGCCGTGGTCGAGTCGATGATATCCCGGTTGGCGCCGTCCTCGATAGCTCGAATGCGATCCTCGTAGCCGGTAACAGCCTGGCCGACACGCCGGGTGAGGAAATCGTCTACCTCAAGTATGATGACCGGGGCAACTTGGCCTGGTCTCGCATCATCCAAGCCGTGGACAGCCCGGGCAACCATGTTGATGCCATTACGGCGACCCCAGACAATGGGATGATCATCGCCGGCCGAGTGTTCCAACCCAGCACCGGCTCCAACGCCGCGGCGGTCAAAATCAACAGTGACGGGCAACGCTCCCAGATCTTCGCACTCGCTCGGGCCATGAATGAACGGCTGTTCTCGGTCTTCACCGCCGTCGAGCTCGATCCCCGTGGAGATATCATCGTGACCGGCTTCTGGAACACACAAGCCTCCAACACCGGGACGGAACCCAGCGGAGAGACTCAAATCCTGGTAGGCAAACTCCAGGTCCTTCCGCCCGCCATGAACGCACTCCCCGTCGTCCGCATCACGGAACCCCAAAATGACCAACGCTTCGAAATCGGAGACGAAGTCACGATCCGAGCGTTTGCCAACGATACGGACGGGCCCGTGCAGTTTGTGGAGTTCTTGGTAGGAGACCGCATTGTCGGGAGAGACAATACCGCTCCCTTCGAAGCCACATGGGTCATCGACCAGCTCTTTCCGGATCTCATTACCGCACGTGTGACCGACAGTTCGGGCGCCGTCGTGACCGCGAGCAACCCGGTCCAGATATTGGTGGCCGATGTGCGCCCCTCGATCGTGTCTTTTCCCTCCGACCAAACCGTGGCTCCGGGGGCGACCGTGACCTTGGTGGCAGAAGTCGCGGGCCGCGAACCGCTCCGAACGCAGTGGTTCCGCAACGGTCAACCCATTCGCGGGGCCAATCAACCCACCTTGGTCATCCAGAACTTCAATCCTAGGGACGCTGGTCGCTATGAATTCGCCGTCGACAATCGTTTTGGGACAGCCCGTAGCCCGAGAATCACACTAGAACTCGATGTTCCCACCTTTGTTGCCGGTGACAACTTCGCCGACCGCGCCACCCTCGGGGGCGAATCCGGGCAAGTCCGTGTCTCTACTGACGGTGCCACTCGGGAACCCGGAGAACCGCGCCACGCAAACAAACGCAGCAATACCTCCGTCTGGTTTTCCTATGTTGCCGGAGCCCAAGGCCTCGTCGAGATCAACACCATTGGTGCCAACTTCGATACCCTTCTGGCCGTCTACACGGGAACGGAACTCTCCAATCTGTCAGAGGTGGATAGTGATGAAGATCGTGGTGGGTTTCTAACCAGTTCCGTTCGTTTCCGGGCCGAGCCAGATACGGAATACATCATCGTCGTGGACGGCTTTAACAACCAAACCGGTACCGCGCTGCTGACCTGGTCCTTGGACCGGGCTCGGGTCTTCGAGCTACCCCGCTTTGAAGTCAATCCCACCCGCCCGGTTGCCCGCCCAGGCAGCACGACGACTTTCAATGTCACCTTCAGAGGGCCGCGTCCCCCGGGAGTGTCTCTTCAATGGTTCTTCAATGGAGACCCGCTCGAAGGCGAGAACAACCCCCAACTGACGATCTCCAACATCGGGCCAAACAACGTCGGCACCTACCATGCGGAAGCCAGCGTCGGCGACGTGACCATCACAAGCAATAACGCCAACCTGGCCCTTGCCGCCCGACGAGCCATCAATGCGGTCACCGTGCCCGAGGTGCAGGTGGAAACCAAATTCGCCGATCTGTTCTTCTCCTTCACCGAGGAAGGTGCGGCCGGTGCGGCTCTACGAAGGCAGAACTTCATCCCCCGGGTGGCCTCCCTGGCAACCGGGTTCTCGGGCGCCCAAATCTTTAATACCTTTGGCGCCGTGAAGGAGCTCGATGAGCCGGATCACTGTAACGTCCCCGGTGGTGCCTCTCAGTGGTTCGCCTACCAACCCCCCATCGACGGCATGGTCTCCATGACCACCGACGGCAGTGACTTCGATACCGTTATTGCGGTCTACACCACGGACAGCTCGGACTTTACCAGTCTGGTCGAAGTGGCTTGCGACAACGACAGCGGCGTAGACGGCATGGACAGTTTGGTAACCTTTCCCGTAGAAGCCAACACCATCTACTACGTAGCCGTTGACGGTGTGGAAGCGGCCACCGGACTCGTCCAGTTAGCCTACGCGATGGAGCTCGACCTCTCGGTCCAAATCACTTCAAACAGTGGGTTCAGCGATGGGGATGTTCCCGTGTCCGGATTTACCTTCACAATCAACGCCGTGCCCAATCTCGACTTTACCATTGAGGTTTCGAACGACATGGAAACGTGGACTTCTCTCTTCACGGGCCAAGCGGACGAGAGCGGCACCGTTGAATTCCAAGACACGGATTTCGACCTCAACCTGCTTGAGAAATACTTCCGAGTCTTCTACCCATAGCAACGTTTCCGCGGGATAGGGCGGGACAAGAACCGTCCTATCCGGTCTGGTGGCCGCGTCTTCAGTCGTGCCACTCCCGCACGGTTTCGCAGCGCCGCTGAGCCTACTGAGCCGTCCAACCGCCATCCACGGTTAGCGTGGTTCCCGTCATGAAACTAGAGGTTTCCGAGGCGAGAAAAATGACGGCTCCATCCAGCTCATTCATCTCCCCCCACCGTCCCATCGGGATCTTAGAGACAAACGCCTGGTACTTCTCCGGGTCATCAAGCAAAGGCTTGTTCATCTCCGTGCCAAAGGGCCCGGGACAAACGGCATTGACGGTTACCCCGCGTTCTGCCAGCTCGAGTGCCTGAGTCTTGGTCAACAACACGATACCGCCTTTGGTCGCGGTATAAGGCGGGCGAGCCGCCAAACCGACCAAGCCCATGATACTAGACACATGAATCACCCGTCCCCATCCACGCTCGATCATGTGAGGGAGAACGGCCTGGGAGCACACAAACGGTCCAGTCAGATTGATATCCAAAACGCGTTGCCACTCCTCCAACGGCAATTCCGTGGTCGGCAAGCGGACGTTCACGCCGGCATTGGTGATCAAGATATCCACGCTGCCGAACTCATCCACAACTCGCTGGACAAAGGCGCGCACCTCATCCGGCTTCGTCACATCGGCCTGCCCACCGATCGCTCGCCCACCGTGGCGTTCGGCAACTTCGCTAGCCGCCGCCTCAGCCTCGGCCAAATGCCGGCTATTGACGGCAACGGATGCCCCAACACTCGCCAAAGCATGCGCCATGGCTAATCCCAACCCCTTGGAACCGCCGGTGATCCAAGCCACTTTCCCATCTAATCGAAAAATCTCAGTGCCCATAGTCAAATAATCTGATCTCGTTTCATTGTCTTGCCAACGGAATCGGAATTCGTCCCTCCCCCCCCAGACTCACTCACGCGAGGCTATCCGGTGTTTAGTGCCTTCAAGGCCTTGCGCGCATTCGAGGTTCGTAGGATCAACAAGCCCTGGCGCGTGTTGGGCCCCGTGGCAAAATACGCATACTCAATATTGATCTTTGCCGCAGCGAGTTTCTCCGCGATAACCGCCAAGGATCCCGGCCGATTGGTCGCCTCCACCATGAGCACTTCGGTCTCCACCACAACCACGTGATGAGCCTCGAATACTTCTTTTGCTTTCTGCCAATCGCTGGTCACGACTCGGACCACACAGTGGTCCACGGTGTCGCCGATCGAAAGCGCATATAAGTTGATTTTCGCATCGGCCAATGCGCGACACATCCGAGCCAAAACTCCAGGCTCATTGTTCAGGAACATGGCCAATTGTCGGGTTAATTGCATAACAAATCGCCCCAAGGGCTCCCGCAAACTAGGTCAACCCATCGAATCCTGTCAAAGGCCATTCCCAAGGCAGCGCGAGCATCCCCGCGAACTGCTGGCCTCGGTAAGCAACCGAAAACACCATCGACTCAGAATCCCGCCCCAGGGTAGTAACGGGTGCGATCAAAAATGCGGGGAGAATGAAAAAACCAAAATGAAAACTGCAAATGGAAAATTCAGCCCTCTCTTTTGGAGTGCGGGAGCAAGGCTGCCGCTTTCCCTTTAGTGGACTCTTTCTTTCTCCTGTTCCCATGGGAAACCTACCGCATCCTTCCGATCCGATGCCCGCACATTTAATCACACCCAGTACTAACTGCCCGCAAGCACGCTCGCCCCCCTGTTCTGGTTTCAACATCGCATTGCCCTCGATTTCTCCCTGTTCTAGAGTGGTTCCCGTGATTCGGAATATCATTTTTGATTGGTGCGGTACGCTGGTCGACGACCTCGAAGCCGTCTGGAAAGCCACCAATCAAACCTTCGCCAAATCCGGTGTCCCCGCCCTCTCCCTGGAGGAATTTCGACGCGAGTTTTCCCTCCCTTTCCGTCCCTTTTATGAGCGCTATACCCCGCATATCGATGAGTCCCAGCTAGAAACGTGGTACTTCGAAGCATTCCACGCCGAACAGGACTCCGTCCGCCCCCTGAGCCACGCTCGCGCCTTTCTTGACTTCTGCCAGTCCCGCGATCACACGCTGTTTGTGCTCAGTTCCATCCATTCCGGGCATTTCGAAGTCCATCTGAAGCTGACAGGCTTCGGCCCCTACTTCACCCACGCCTACGTGGACGTACACGACAAGCGCCAGAAGATCCGAGAACTCCTCAAGGATCACCAACTCGATCCCAACGAAACCCTCTTCGTAGGCGACATGGAACACGATATCGAAACCGCAAAATGGGGCGGCACCCGGTCCTGCGGCGTCCTGACCGGATTCAACACCCGGGAACAACTGACCCGAACCCAACCCGATCTCATCGTGGAGAACCTCGCCGAACTCCAATCGCATCTGGACACCCACCCCACTCTCACAGGCGCCGCAGTCGGGCCCGACGCCTCAGAGCTCCCCGAATACCCTGTCCCCACCGTCGGAGCACTCATCTATGACCCTCAGGGCCGGGTCCTCATGATCCAGACCCACAAATGGTCCGACAAATGGGGCATTCCGGGGGGTAAAATTCATCACGGCGAAAGTTCGGAATCTGCCCTCAGACGCGAGATACGCGAGGAAACGAACCTGGAAATCGAGTCCATCCGTTTCGTCCTGGTTCAAGACGCCATTTTTCCCGAGGAGTTCTATCGTCCCGCCCATTTCCTATTGATGAACTACACCTGCCGAGCGGTTCCTCCGTTGGACACGCGACTCAATCACGAGGCCCAACGCTTCCAATGGGTCGATCCCGACCAAGCCCTTGAGTGGGATCTCAATAAGCCGACCCGAATACTACTCGAAGAGGTACTCCGATCCGGAGCCCCGAACAGCTGACCAACCACCCATGGATACCATTCAGATCGAAGATCTTGAAGTTCACTTTCGAGTGGGCGTCCCCGAGGACGAGCGCGCCACCCCACAGAAACTCCTCTTGTGCCTGACCTTGGAACACCCCCTGGAAATGGCCGCGCGTAGCCGACGCCTGGAAGACACGATCGACTACGGGACCCTCACTCAATCCCTAACGGAATTCGGCAAGGACCGAGAGTGGGTCTTGATCGAAACCCTGGCGGAAGAAATCGCCGATTGGGTGCTACAAACCTACCACCCGAACGCCGTCACCATCGAGGTGAAGAAATTCATTATTCCCAACGCCCGATACGTCGGCGTACGAATCCGCCGCCCGACGCTCTCGTCCACCTAAGGCCCAGGTGGTTTCGGCAAGGAGAGTCGGACTTGGTTCTCAACCTGACTAGCTGGGAGCCCTGACGTAGCCGCGATTCCAGCCGTGATCCCCGAGACGTACGCAGCAGAAGCCGAAGTCCCGTTGATGATGTAGGACTCCCCATTGAAGTGCACAAATGAGTGGCCCGGCACCATGACATCCACGAAGGACCCCCGATTGGCATAGGAGGCCACCCCACCAAACCGATCCGACGAAGTCACTGCAACCACCTCCGGATAGGCCGCGGGAAAAACGTTGTGCGTGCCAGCGTCATTCCCCGCCGCGCCGACAAAAACGATGCCCTGCTGATGAGCGCTTGAAATGATCTGCTGGAGAAAAGGAGTCGTGTCTTGCCCCCCCAGACTCAGGTTGATGATGGAGGCCCCCGCATCAATCGCCCCCACCACTCCAGCCGCCACTTGAAAGGTGGAGGTCATCTCCTCCGGGCCATAAACATCGACCGGGAGGATTCGAACCCCTGACGCTCCCTCACCTTCATTCACCATCTGCATCCCACGCAGCAGCGTTTCTGCCATGGTGGTCCCATGAGTGGGTTCATCCAGCGGCGGACTCGCCTCGCCGGCCACCGAAAGGGTCGGAAGCAGAAAATCAGCGATCCCGGTCCCGTCATCCTGCACCGGCGTATCAATAAGCCCGACAATCACCTGCTCCTGATTCGGATTCGAAGTCGCGCTGACCCGTGGCGTGGGCTGATTGCCAAAATTCAAGGATGCCAACCGATCCGGCACCTCAACCGCGTAGTTATCATCCACCCGGGCATAATCCACGGTAGCCAGAGACTCACGGGCGGAGTCTGCCGTGGCATCATCCTTGAACCGCAGGCGATACGTATTCAAATCATCGATCTTTCCCACCACCTCCGCCCCCAATCGAGCGGCAATCTGTTCGATCGTCTCCGGCGAATCCGGATCCAAGGTCACAATCAGCTCATTGCCGATCCGTTGCGATTTGTATGCCGCCTTGGCGGGCGCCGCATGGAGCGCCTGCGTTGCCGCCCGGGCAGAATCGCGGAAAATCAATAACTTGTTCGCACCGGATGGCCCCGACACGACCGCAAAATTGAGATCCCCCAGGAGCCGCCGAAGTCCCTGATTGACGGACAGACCTTCAAAGCGAGTAAAGACGGCAGACGTCATCCCCGGCTCCACAAAGACCTCCCAGCCGGTGAGGGCTCCTAAATCCGCCAAAACCTTGCCAAGCGGCTCCCCGTCAAAGTTGGCATCCAGGGTGTGGCTTTCATCATGCCACCGCAACTGAGCGGCGCTCCCATGAGGGACCCCCTGAAGCCCTAAAAGGAGGACCGCGATCCAACAACGAATCCAATATTTCCCATTCACAAAAACGCCCATATTCAAGGCCCCGGCCGTTGGAACTCAAGATGAGAGCCGACTGCCCATTTCCATATAAACCCGCATCTCACCAAAAGGTTGCGGACTTGCCAAGCTTTCGCCCATTTGTTGAGACACCACCCGAAAACGTATATTCCCGCCGCCCCCGAATTAAGAAATACCGTGACGACGGCTAGCGGGGAAGCTCGTCCCACCATTCGGAACCGAGGCACTCAACAAATCCACTTGCGCCAATTTTCCCGCCAGTGTAAGCTCCCCGGCGCGAGATGGCAGCGATTGGAAGGTTCCAAAAAGGTGACGATATATTCTACGCCAAAGTAGTTGATGGTGAGCTATTTAAGCTCAAAGGCGACGTTTTTGGTTCTCCTTCCTTTCAAAAAAAGGCCATCAGCCCCAAGGGGATCAAGACCTTGATCCCCGTCGTCCCGTCCAAAGTCATCGCGGTCGGCCTCAACTACGCGGATCATGCCCGCGAATCCAACGCGGAGCTCCCCAAAGAACCGCTTTTTTGGCTCAAAGCGCCGACCTCCCTGATTCCCGATGGGGGCAAAATCGAAATCCCCTTTCCCAATCACAAGACGGATTTTGAAGCGGAACTCGCGGTAGTCATTGGGCGACGGATGCGGAATGTGACTCCGGCGGCAGCGGCCCGGTACATCTTTGGCTACACAGCCGCCCAAGATATCAGCGATCGAACGATCCAAAAAGCGGAAAGCCAATGGGCTCGCGCCAAGTCGTTCGATACGTTTACGCCCTTGGGTCCCTACGTGGAAACCAAGATTGATCCGCACAAACTGACGATTCAGCTCTTCCAAAATGGGCAACTCCGGCAAAACTCGCTAACGAGCCAATTGATCTTCAACTGCTACAAGTTGGTGAGTTTCATTTCGACCAACATGACGCTCTTGCCGGGCGACATCATCCTGACCGGCACACCGAGCGGAGTTGGCCCCATTCAATCCGGTGACCGCCTGGAGGTCCGGATCCAGGGCATGACGCCTCTGGTAAACACCGTCAAGTAGCCCAAAGCCCACCCGGCACGGGTGTGATGAGAAAAAGGTGCTCCCGGCCAATGGCGCCGGCAAGCTCTCGCCTTCTTCGAACGTAATCGAGCTTATCTAATCGCACCTTTTGCCAATCACGCCCACACGGCGCCCTTCCTCACCGACGAGTTGCCTAATCTCGGCGTTTGCCGCATGCTCCCTCACTTGATAGTCATGATGTGCCCGTCTCAAACCCGAATCCGCACGTTCTTCGCCCTCGCCTTGCTCGGAAGCCTCTTCTGGCAAGCCCCTCACGCCCACGGCGAGGAGGCGTTTCACGCCATCTGCCACCACCAGCATATGGCGCCGCCCACATCGGCTGCGCATCGGAAATACGCCCCAAGCCGGTGGGTGGATTTCCTCCACCTCAAACTAGATATTACGCCTTCATTTGAGAACCGCACCGTCGCAGGCGAAACCACCCTCAGCTTCAAACCAATTTCCCAACCCGTCAGCGTACTAGAATTGGATGCCGTAGATCTTGAGATCGCCACCGTCCAAGCCTCGACACCGCTGCATGATTGGCATCTCACCGAGAACCAACTGGTGCTTCACTTTGCCCAAGCCATCCCCGTGGGCACGGAATCTTGGGTCCGTATTCGCCACGAAGCCGAACCTGCCAAAGGCATGTATTTCCGTACCCCGGAGATGGGCTACCTGCCCGGTGAGACTCACTTGTTTACTCAAGGCGAACCCATCGAGTCTCGACACTGGTTTCCCTGCTTCGATTCCCCAAACGAAAAACTAACGACGGAAGTCATCTGCCACGTCCCCGATGGTATGACAGTGCTTTCCAACGGTCGCAAACTACGCGAGGAGAAAGACGACGCCTCGGACAAAGTCACCTTTCACTGGCTGCAAGACAAACCGCATGTCAACTACCTGATCGCCATCACCGCCGGCTATTTCGAATCGATCCAGGACCAATACCGAGACATCCCCATGGCTTTCTACACCCTGCCTTCAAGGATCGATCAAGCGGCCAACTCCTACCGTGGGACTCGTGAGATGATGGCATTCATTGAAACCGAGACCGGTGTGCCCTACCCCTGGGATCGCTACGATCAGATCTGCGTGAATGACTTTGTTGCGGGCGGGATGGAGAATACCACGCTGACCATCCTGACCGACGGCACGCTCTTCGGCCCCTCGACCGAGAACCTCCGCTCGAGTCAAAACCTCGTCGCTCACGAGCTCGCCCACCAGTGGTTTGGCGACCTTGTCACCTGCAAAGACTGGAGTCACTTGTGGTTGAACGAGGGATTCGCCACCTATTTCGAAGCGCTCTATCGCGAGCACAGCGAGGGGACGGATGCGTTTCGCTACGCCATGCTCGGCAAAGTTGGCGGCTGGATCAACAATCCCAATGACCCCGTCGGGATCGTCAATCGCGAATACGATGATCCCATGCAACAATTCGGCTACCGCGCCTACCCGAAGGCGGGCTGGGTCCTACACATGATCCGGTCCCAGATCGGTCCCGACCTGTTTCGGCAGGTCATGAAGACTTACCTCGAACGCCACGCCTTCAAGACCGCCGTAACACAGGATCTCAATGCCGTCCTTGAGGAATTGACCGGGCGATCCTTCGATCAATTCTTTGACCAATGGGTCTATCACGGCGGTCATCCGGACCTGGAAGTGACCTACAGTTGGGACACGGAACGAAAGCTAGCCAAACTCAACATCCAACAGAAACAGAAGGTAAGCGACAACGTCCTGCTGTTCCGCTTCCCGCTCACCGTGCGTTTTAAATCCGATGCCGGGACGCATTCGTTCGACATTGAAGTGAAAGAAGTTTCCGAAGATTTTTACTTCCCGTTGCCATCGCGACCGGAGATTGCCCGCATCGATCCCGACCTGGAGCTCTTGTGCCGGATGCGCGTCAAACTGCCTGACCCAATGCTGTACGCCCAACTGCGGGATTCCAGTGATGTGATTGGCCGAATCTTGGCCGTGCGGCAGCTCGGCAAAAAGAGCCAAGCAAAAGTGATCGCCGCCTTAAAGGAACGGCTCCAAGCAGATGCCTTCTATGGTGTCCGGATCGAAGCCGCCAAGGCACTCGGTCAAATCCATACCCCCGAGGCTCTCACCGCCCTGCTTGAGGCTCAAGAACAAGAGGACGCTCGAGTCCGCCAACAGGTTGTCAGTGCCGTGGGCGGCTTCTTTGACGACGAGGCTCAAGACTTGGCCGTTAAACTCGCAACCTCAGAGGCCAACCCTCTCATTCGCACAACCGCTATCACGGCGTTAAGCGCCTACCCACAGGAAACCGTCAAGCCACTCGTGCTAACAGCACTCGCCAGCGAAACATTCCAAGAACGGGTCGCCGGAGCAGCCATTCGCGTCATCCGAGAACGCCCGGACACTAGCTACGCAATGCCGCTCCTTGAGATGCTCCTTTCGCGACAGCAAACCCTACCGACACGGGTCATGAGCGCGGGACTGGAAGCACTGGCCCGAGCCGCTCATCCCCTGCCGGATCGTTCGCTCGTCCGGGAATTCTTACTCGCCAAAACCAAGCACCCCAAGAATGGCGTCCGTTCCGCCGCTCTCCGAGCCCTCGGGGCTCTGGGCGACCCGGAGGCGATTCCGGCACTCACCCGGTTCACCCGCCAACACCAAGACCATCGCGATTTTCGGACGGCCCAAAGTGCCTTGGACCAACTCCGGGCCAAACAACCCCCGCAACAACAACTCAAACACCTGCGCGAATCTATCAACGCACTTGAGTCCGCCGAGACCCGGTTGAAACGACAAATCGAAACGCTGGGGAAACAATTGGATGCCCTCGTCCCAAAAGACCCGCCCGCCGCTCCGGAGGATCCTGAGCTTCCCGCGGACGATATCGCGGCACCCGACGATGCCGCACCCGCCGGCAACTAACCGATCACACCGACAAGGACGGACTCCCTCAGAACGGGACGATTTAACGGCACCGTATTCTTTTCACCGTTGACAGGCCTGGCATCTCACCGCTAAGTGAGCCGCCAAATCGAACGAATCTGGAGACAACACAACCATGCGCTGGACTCAATCCTTCATTCCGACCCTTAAAGAAACCCCGGCCGAAGCCGAAATTCTGTCGCACCGGCTCCTGCTGCGGGCCGGACTGATCCGCAAGTTGACGGGTGGCCTCTACACCTTTCTGCCGCTCGGTCTGCGAGCCCTCCAAAAAATCCAGAACATCGTCCGTGAGGAGATGAATCGAGCCGGAGCTATCGAAGTGCTCATGCCCGCCCTACAACCGCCGGAAATCTGGCAACAAAGCGGCCGGTATGAAACGGCCCAGGACGTCTTTTTCAAAGCGCATGACCGAACTAAACGCGAGTGGATTCTCGGGCCGACTCACGAAGAAGTGATCACCACGCTCGTCGCGGGTGAGATCAGTTCCTACCGCCAACTCCCACTGAACTTCTACCAGATCCAAACCAAGTTTCGGGATGAGATCCGGCCACGCTTTGGACTCATGCGGGCCCGTGAGTTCGTCATGAAAGACGCCTACAGCTTCGACGAGGATGACCCCAAAGCCATGGAGAGTTATCAAAAGATGTATGACGCCTATGTCCGCATCTTCGCTCGCTGCGGCCTCAAAGCCCTTCCCGTAGAGGCCGACACCGGCGTGATGGGCGGCAACCATTCTCACGAATTCATGGTGCCGGCCGAGGTGGGTGAAAGTGACATCGCTTTCAACGCATCCGGCACCTACGCCGCAAATGTCGAAAAGGCAACCAGCGGATTGAAACCCGCCTTCTCGCCCGTGGACACTGCGACGCTGCCCGCGCTTGAAAAATTTGAGACGCCCGGAGTCAAAACCATCGAAGCGCTTACCAAGGATCCCTACAACGTCCCCGCGGATCTTCAGATGAAGACGCTCGTCTACATCGTGAATGACGAACCCGTGATCCTCGTCCTCCGGGGTTGTGATCAGTTGAATGAAGCCAAGCTAGCGGGTGTGGTGGGCTCAACCACCTTCCGGGCCGCGACGTCAGACGAAATCTTCGAACTGCTGGGTGCACACCCCGGCTCCCTCGGACCCATTGGTGTTTCGGGTCCAAAGATCTATGTCGATCCCCTGCTGCAAGGAGGACACGGCCTGACCACGGGTGCCAACGAGGATGGCTTTCACTGCCGCAACGTCGCCATCGAACGCGATGTCGCCGTTACGGAATGGGCCGATCTCCGCACAGTTGAAAAAGGTGAGCCGTGCCCGGTATCGGGAGAACCTCTGGATATTCGGGCGGCCATCGAAGTCGGGCATGTCTTCAAACTCGGCACCAAGTACAGTGAAAATATTGGAGCCCTCTTCCTGGACGCGAACGGCAAGCAACAACCCGCGGTCATGGGCTGCTACGGCATCGGCGTGACCCGCACCCTTCAGGCAATCATCGAACAGGATCATGATGACGCAGGGATCCGGTGGCCGGTCTCAGCGGCTCCGTTCACCCTTTGCATCACGGCTCTCGATGTCACACCGGACAGCGAAACGATGAAACTGGCCGAATCCCTATATGAGGAGTTCAGCAAATTGGGAATCGACGTCATCCTCGATGACCGAGACGAACGGCCCGGCGTAAAATTCAAAGACTCGGAATTAATTGGGTTCCCGATCCGAATCGGCATTGGGCCTCGCTCCCTGAAGGACAACGTCGTGGAGGTGAAACCCCGTTCCGGCGAACTCCGGAAAATCAATCCCGAGAACGTGGTCGAAGTCGTTCAGACTTGGATCCAAGAGAACGCGTAGCCGTTCTCCTTGCCGGCTTGTAAGTTGTCAGTCACAAAAAAAAAAGCGAGAGCGGCGCTCTCGCTTTTTTCATGCCATCTCTCAGGCGAAAGTCGGCCAACCCGAGCTAACGAAGCATGTGACAGAACATCGCATCGCGTAGCTTTGGTTCGAACCAAGTGCTTTTGGGCGGCATCACTTGGCCACCATCTGCGATGGTCATCAAGTCTTCAATACTCGTGGGATACATCGAGAAAGCCACCCCAGTCTCCGCCTCGTTGACTAAACGTTCCAACTCGCCCGTACCCCGGATCCCGCCCACAAAGTCGATCCGTTGACTCGTCCGCGGATCGTCAATGGCCAGCAACGGCGTCAGCACCTGTGCCTGCAAGACGGAGACGTCGAGTCGCTCCACGGGGTCCTCGGACTGCAAGTGGCGCGCGTGAAACTCCATCTCATACCACTGTCCGTTCAGAAACACGCCCAATTGGTGCTTCTTCTGCGGTTCCACGGCTTGATCCGACGGACGCAGCGTCCCCACCTCACCCAGCCGCTCCAGCAGCGTCTCCGGGGTCAATCCATTCAGATCATGGGCGAAGCGGTTGTAAGCCAAGATCTGCATCTGATTGTGCGGAAAGAGTACCGCGAGAAAATCGCCGCTATGATTCGCGCCGGATCGAGTCAGATTCACCCGAGACGCCGCCGCGCTCCGATGATGCCCATCGGCGATATAAAGCGCGGGCATTGCTGTAAACTGCGCCGCAATGGTCTCGGCATGGGCGGCCTCCCGAACGACCCACGCGGTATGCTGCACGCCGTCCTCTCCGACAAAATCAACCGCCGGAGCCTCCTGGACCAAGGTCTCGAAGAGAGAATCCAAGGTGGCATCCGCATAATAAGTCAGGAAGACCGGACCCGTTTGCGCGTCCAAGGCCTCCATATGGCGCACGCGATCATCTTCTTTCGCGGGTCGCGTGTACTCGTGCTTCTTGACGATCTCCCGATCGTATTCGTCGCAGCTCGCCACGGCTACCAGGCCGAGTTGGCTATGCCCCCCCATGATCTGCCGATAGAGGTAGTAATGCGGCGTCTCGTCTTGAACCAAAAGCCCCTCCTGGATCATACGATCAAACTGCTCGCGCCCTTTGGCATACACCGCGGGATCGTAAGGGTCCGTCGCTTCCGGGAGATCGACCTCAGGTTTGCTAACGTAGAAAAAACTGTGGGAGCGGCCGTCCACCGCTTTCCGTGCTTCCGACGACGACAGCACGTCGTAAGGCAATTCACAAATTTCGGATGCCAAGTCAGACTTGGGACGAAGGGCTTGAAAAGGTTTTACGCTGGCCATATGCAGAAAAAATGCCGGACCGACCCAAACAGAACTCCGTTGGTTCCGTCAAATGTTTGTTACAGACTCTCGGCCTAGGTTCGGGATTTCATCGCTCACGGACGCGAGTTTCGCCACTTTCAACCACACCTTTTTATCTGCGAAGACCTAAAAAAGGCTTGAAGAATTGCTCGTTTTAGGATTAAACGCGCGTGTTTCATGTTAAAAACACAAAAACACTCTCACCGGTACAGCGCGTAAGAATGGCACGCCTGCTGTACTTTAATCTAATATTGGAGGTTTCTTGAGTCGTCCCCATTTTTCCCGCAACCGTCGTTTCCGCGGGCCCCGAATCCGAACAAATGAAAGAATCCGTGCCCGCGAAGTCCGGGTCGTGGATGCCGAGGGCAAACAACTCGGAGTGTTCAGTCGCCAAGAGGCGCTGCGCATGGCCCGAGAACGACAGGTCGACCTCGTCGAGGTCGCTGAAAAAGCCAACCCGCCCGTCTGTCGATTGGTCGATTTTGGTAAATACCAATACGAACAATCGAAGAAGAAAAAAGAGAACAAGAAGAATCAGCACGCCAACCGAACTAAGGAAGTTCAGTTGAGCGTGAAGATTGACCCGCACGATCTCAGGACCAAGCGCAATCATGCCATCGACTTCCTCTGCGAAGACATGAAGGTGAAAGTCACCCTGCGTTTTCGTGGTCGTGAGAATGCCCACACCGAGGTGGGATTCGAGGTCGTGAAACAGTTTCTCGATGATGTCGATCCGTGGGGCCATCCCGATGCGCCCACCAAGAAGATTGGTCGCGGCTTGATCTGCATGATCAGCCCCTTGCCTCGCAACCAGCGGGCGGAACATCCCGGACACGAGAAGACGGACGTGAATTCCGAAGAACACGCCGTTGAAGAATCCTCAGACGAGGCCGAGGCATCCGCAGAAGCTCCCGATGAGAACAATGCGGTGGAGGCTAGCGAAGCCTAGCGCTGGACTGACCTAACGGCCAAAGTAACCGTTTAGAATTCAAGGGTTCGGTTTCTAACCGAGCCCTTTTTCTTTTAGCAGGCTCGCCATGACCTGCTGCATCTGGATTTCAGCGAGTTCCGCCGTTAGCTCATCCATAGCCGCCACGTTCTCCTTGAGCAGCTTCCAATCCCCGACATAGTCGGCATCTTCCTCCGGTTCCGGCCCCATACACGCCTTCATCTCCGCCAACGCCGCTTCCAGATCCTCACGGTAGTCGGCATCCAACTCATCGCCACAAAAAGCCATTCCCTGCTGAGTCGCTTGCACGATCGCAACCGCCTTCAGCCGGTTTTCAATCCAACGGCGTGCCGCCAAATCATCAAAGGCATGCTCGACAGACTCCTCTACCATCTCTTGCACATCGGCATCGTCCACGTCCACAGCCGACTGAACGCGCTCGATCCGTTCTTTCCCGGTCTTGATGTCGCGAGCCAAAACGTGGAGCACCCCATTCACATCGATCTCGAACTGTACGCCCACCCGCGGTACACCACGCGGTGCTTCCTCAAACGCGAGGGTAAAGCGGCCCAAGCTCCAGTTATCTTTCGCTTTCTCCCGCTCACCTTGGAGCAAGTGAATCAACATCTCCCGCTGACCATCCACGGCGGTGGTAAAGGTTTCCCCGGCCTTGACCGGAATCGTGGAGTTCCGCGGGATAATCACATTCATCAAGCCACCAAAGGTTTCGATCCCCAATGAAAGCGGCGTCACATCCAACAAGAGCACGTCCTGAAACTCCCCGTTGAGAATCGCCCCCTGAATCGCCGCGCCCAAAGCCACCGCCTCATCCGGGTGCTGCGTCACATTCAATACCGGCCCGTCCGCTTCGTGAAACGAATCGCCCAACCGTAAATCCCCGCGTGTTTCCTCAAACTCCGCACACTGGAACCATTCGCTGACCAACCGACGCAACAGCGGCATCCGCGTCTGCCCCCCAACCAAAATCACCTGATCCAAGTCCTTGGCCGAAAGCCCGGCATCGGCCAAGGCACGTTGACAGAGGGATCGCGTACGTTCGATCACCGGCCGAGCCAATCGGTCCAAGTCCTCCTGAGACAAGGTCGCCTCGTAACTGAACGCCTCCGAAAGGAAAGGCAAGCGCACCTCCACGGAGTTCGCTTCGCTGAGCTGAATCTTGGCTCCCTCCGCTGCGTCGCGAACCCGAGCCCGCCGCTCCGACGTCCACTCATCCCTCGTGAACTGGCCACTCGCTTCAATCTGTTCCACCAGATAGTCCGTCAGCCGAGCATCAATATCATCCCCGCCCAGCTGGGTGTGCCCATGAGTCGATAACACACGAAAAGTCCCTTCGCTGAGTTGCAACACCGACAGATCAAACGTACCTCCCCCAAAGTCATAGACGGCCACCTTGGATCGGTCCTTGAGCTTCTCTAGCCCGTAAGCGAGGGCCGCCGCGGTGGGTTCATTGATGATCCGTTCCACCGTCAACCCAGCCAATCGACCGGCCTCCAAAGTCGCTTGCCGCTGGGCATCGTTGAAGTAGGCCGGCACCGTAATCACCGCCCGTTCTACCGGCTCCCCCAAAGCCTGTTCGGCTACCCCTTTAAGGTGCTGAAGAATCGCAGCCGAAACGGCCTCGGGCGTGACGCGCCGGTCCCCCAACTCCACCGCAACCCCCTGATTCTCACCTTCCCCAATGCCGTAAACGACCCGGCGGGCATTGTCTGGCCGCTCCGCATAGCGCACGCCCATGAACTGTTTAACCGAATAGATCGTCCGATCCGGTGATGCCACCCGTCCCCGCTTGGCCGTGCTCCCAACCGTCGGTGCTTCCTCACCGGAAACATACCGTACGACCGAGGGCGTGATGCGATCTCCTTGCGCATCCGCCAACACAATCGGAAACCCCGAGTCGACCACCGCGACCGCCGAGTTCGTCGTTCCCAGATCAATTCCAACAATCTTACTCACGCCCGCATGCTGCCACGGCGGCCCAGAGCGAGACACAAAAAACTGATCCTTCTCTACCGCTCTCGCAAGAATCCGGCGTTCGCCCAATTGGCGTAATCCCCCTTCGTACCGTCCCCGGCGTCCGTCGCCACGAGGCTCATCGTTCGACTCCCCTTCGGAATCCCGACGTCAAACCGCCACGGCTCTTCCCCGATCCGCATCACTGGACTCTCCGCTCGCAAGCGGCCATCCAAGAACACCCGAAACACCACGCTACTGTGCCGGGCCAAGTTTGACCCGGAATGGATCCGGAGCATCGCCTCATCGATCCCAGCCAATGCCACAAAGCGCCGATCCTCCGGCTCCAACTCGTAGACGAGCTGGTTGACGGCATGCACCCCCACCCCGCGAGGATACTCCTTGCCGGCCATCCGAATCGATTCCCCTACGTTGCTCCGATCCCATTGCGCCGCTTTCCGAAAAGGCTCCAAACGAAAACTATCGCGCGAATACGAATGCCCAGGCCCCCTTGCCGAACGCGCTTCTCGGTCCGACAGATACACGTCCGGCAAGGGGATTGGCTGGTTCCGCTTCACAAACCATCCCTCAGTCTCGCGGGACACGGCTTGTCCCTTCCGATAAGCCACCGCGCGCAAACGCGTCGTCTCTCGAAGCACGATCGGCTCGGTGTAAGGCACGCTATCTTCGCCGGGACGAGAGCCGTCGATCGTGTAGTAAATCACCGCCCCGGATTGTTCGGGAATCGTGAGGGTCAATGTCCGAGTCGATTCAAAATGGTGTGGACGCCGCAGCGTCCCCCATGGCGCCATCCGAACCGAATCGACCAACGCCTCAGCCGCCCAATCCGGGTCCGGCATCACCGTATCCGTCAGGTTCACCGTAGGAATCAGGTGAGTCTCAAAATGTTCGATGACATCTTGCGTCAAATCATCCGGAGTGTAGGCCTGCTCGGGCAAATAGACCCCATGAGCATCGGTCAAGTCACGGGCCAAAATACAGCGCATCCCGGCTCGCAGCATATTGGAAACACCCACGGACTTCCCGAGCAAGCAGGCCTGGGTGTGCACCCCCAAATAGATCAAGTGCGTGATCCCCCGCTCGCGACAAAACGCATAAAGCACTTCCGGCGCGTTGGGCATGAGATCGTCCCGATGAATCTCCAGATCCGGATGCATCCCATCCCACCCAAAGTTGCCCCGGCACCGTTCCGGCCCACACGTACAACCGCCCCCATCCCGAGCCGGCGGACATTCCACCGCATCCCCGTCCGGCAGCGGCTGTCCCGGGTGCGCCACCGCAATCTCACGTTGGTGCCAGCCATTGTAGGAGTTCACCGCATCGGTCGGGCACCAGAACACCTGAATCCCCATTTTTCGGGCCTGAGCCAATACAGCGTTCATCCGGGGCACCATCGTCGCAACCCGCGCGGTGGAAGTCTTGCACCAATGCCAATTCCACATGTCGATGCCCACAATGCCGATCCGATGAACCGGCAATTGTTCGGTGAAAGGTTCGACTGCCCCGGTCACGGCAGACCGTCTCTGCAGGTCCAAGCGCAAGGCCTGCGGCGCCCCAGCGACATTTGAACCATTCGGAACTTCCCGATCCGCGCACCAATAAATCGCCCCCAACAAGGACGAACGAAACGGTCGCTTCTCAAAATCCTCAGGATCTCCCAAAGACGTGTAGAAAGCCCGTCCCTGGCTCGGCGTCGTGTAGGTCCAAGCCACCGGCTCCACTTCTCCTCCTCCAACCAGTTGCCCCTGTAAGAGAACCGTGGTCCGTGGACTCAAATCCCGATTCCGGTAGAGATGGGCCGTGGAGCGAAACTCCGTCACCGTCAGACCAGAAAAGATGGGATGCCCACGCCCTGCGGGCGTCATCGAAATGTGGGAACGCGGATCATGCGGCGGCTTGTTCCCGTAGTGCCCTTGGTAATCCCCGCCAAGAATCTCATTGTCAAAGTTTTCCCACCGCACGTGTTGGGCATCTGGCACCTCCCGATCAAAAGCATGGCTAGCCGTCCGTATTCCGAGCACGGCGCCTCCCGCATCCAGGTAGCGGCGAATGCGAGTCATCTGTCGGACGCTTGGGGTCCGACGGCGCACGCTGACAATGAGGAGGTCCGCGCCATCCAAAGCATCGAGGCCGGGAAACCGATTCGGGTCCTTTGGATCAACCAAAGCGAATCGACAATCCACCCCACGGGGCACGAGTTCTTGATCCGCAAACGCCGTCAAGGTACGAGCCGTCTGATACTCCTGTTCCCCAATCAGGAACACCACGTGAAAGTCATGCCCCGCCGCGGTTCCAGACGGTATTGCAATAGCCAGCCAAAAGAGCACCCCCATGCCAACCACCAAACGCCAACCAAACGAACGCAGATTCATAAGCAAACCTTTTAGGAGAAACTCTATCCACTCTCGGGATCCGCCGAAATTCTGGCAAGCGCCAAAAGACTGGGCGAACGGTAGGGCGAGCGTACCCGCGAGCCGTTGGGCAAGAGCAGGGAACGCCAAACACCGTAGACTCCGAGGGACGCTCCCGGCACGAACGGCTCGCGAGTACGCTCGCCCTACCAGGAACAAGCCGATGATTATCCACCCCCAAAGAAAAGGACTAGCTAATCCCTTTGAAAAACCGGCTCACGGTCTGCCCCGTTTTCTCCGCAACCGCATCCAACGACACTCCCCTCACCGTGGCCACCTGTTCCGCAATCTCTCGAACATGAGCCGGTTCACACCGTTTTCCACGAAACGGCACCGGAGCCAAATAAGGACAGTCCGTCTCGAGCATGAACCGATCCTCCGGCGTCTTGACCAAGGTCTCACGAACCGAAGCCGCGTTCTTAAAGGTCACAATTCCGGTGAAGCTCACCAAGCCTCCGAGCGCCACGATCCGCTCCATCTCAGAGATTGTGCCCACAAAACAATGGAACACAGCCTCGATACCACGAGCCGCGTATGGTTCCCACATCCCCACGGTAGGCTCAAAGGCATCCCGCTGGTGGACCACCACGTTGAGTCCAGCACCTGAAGCCACCTCCAACTGCTGCTGAAAGAGCCGCTCTTGGGCACTCCGATACCGCTGATCATCCCCTTCATCACAGCCCTCCCGTTCACTGGGGAGGTGATGGTGATCCAAGCCCGTCTCACCTATAGCAACCACCTTCGGATGAGCCGCCAACGCCGCCAAGGGTTCCCGAATATCCTCCGGCGCGTCCAAGGCGGTGCACGGATGCCACCCGACCACCGCCCAAACCTTGTCGAAACGCTCCGCCAAACGGATCGCACCGGCACTGCTCTCCAGATCCGTCCCGATCGAAATGATTCGCTCCACCCCGGCCGCATCGGCTCGCTCGACCAATGCGTCGAGTTCTCCTTCAAAGTCCGGGAAATCGAGGTGGGCGTGACTATCAACCAAGTTCATTCGGCCCGCAAACTACCCCTCCAAGCCGAGTAGGAAAACGACAAACCGATCCCCCTCCATCCACACGACACTCCAATCCCGACACGCTCCCGACACTTCCCGAAGTCGGCCTTCCAGCAAGAACATCGATACTTATTCCCAGCCTATCCTTGCCGCATAAATTCCTAGAAATCGAGCCAAATGATCCAAAAACACCTCGAATTGACTGATTTAGGCAGGTTTGGAGATTCATTGTGAATAACTCCCCCTAGTTATTCACACACTATTTAACACTGAAATGTCGCATTTCCGCTAGCTGCTTGCGGTTTTTTTGACTGCTGTTTCAAGATGGGCCCCAACACAGCCCACACGTTCTCGGCTACTTTCTGATGTCCGTCTGCGTTGGGGTGAATCTGATCCTCCTGATTCAAATCAGCAACCCCGCCAACCCCCTCCAGCAAGAATGGAACGAGGTGAACGTTCTTCTCCTGAGCCACGGCAGGGAAAACCGCCCGGAACGCCTCTCGATAGGGCTCTCCCAAGTTTTGGGGCATCTGCATCCCGGCCAGCACAATGACGACGTCGGGATTCGATTCCCGCACACGATCGATGATCGCCTTCAGATTTCGTGCAGTTTCCTCGGGAGCCAGGCCTCGCAAACCATCGTTTCCACCGAGTTCGAGTACCAACACATCCACCGGCCGCTTCAACACCCAACCGAGTCGACGCAACCCACCCGCCGTGGTATCCCCGCTCGAACCCGCGTTCTGCATGCGGAAAGGCAGGTTCTCCTGTTCGATCTTCTCGTCTAGCAATGCCGGAAAGGCTTCACTCCGCTCAACCCCCAAACCAGCAGCCAGGCTGTCTCCCAAGACCACTATCGTTTGGAGTTCAGACGCCTTGGAGTGCCCCATTCCAAACAACTGCAAAAAGACTACCAAGATCCCAACTCTACGCACCGCTCTATCAATCATGTTCGTCGTTGTCTTCCCGGCTAACACCAAACCGGTATTCTCTCACTCCCCCAATCCCAAGGTCGACAACCTAGTGCGAAATTCCCCGATTCGAAACCACAATCCACCGAGACCCCACCAAAAAACCGCCCGTCGGCCCGTCTCACTTCGGCCCCAAGCCGCCCTCCTCCCACGGGGCCAGAGACTCAGCCGTCGTCAAGGCATCCGGCACGCCATCCTCCAGAGCCACCACATGAAGTCCGGTAACCGTGACGCTCGACTCGTCATCGAACCAGACGACGACCCGTCCCCGATTTGGGCTCAGACTGGCGTGCCGAGCGGTCGGAACCCGGTAGTAGTTCCCGCCACTCGTCACAATAGTAAAGGGTTTGAACGGCAGGGCGGCTAAGCGGCGGTCAATATCTTCGATCATTCCAGCAACGTAAGCGCCAAACAAAGAGATGCAAGAATGGAAACCAATATACTCCTTAAATGTCTACCCCAGGGCTAAAGCGTCGCGTTGATGACCTCATTCGTGAGTTTCCGGGCCTGGGGTTTGGTCCGCCCCTTCAGGGCTCTTCTCAGGGTTTCGTGAATTCCCCAGGGCGTTGCCCTGGGCTATTACAGGTCGGACCTTCGGCCCTAAGAAATGGCGTTCGTTGGTTTCCGGGCCTGGGGTTTGGTCCGCCCCTTTAGGGCTCCTCTCAGGGTTTCGTGAATTCCCCTGGGCGTTGCCCTGGGCTATTACGGGTCGGACCTTTGGCCCTAAAAATGGCGATCGTTGGTTCCCGGGCCTGAGGTTTGGTCCGCCCCTTCAGGGCTCATCCCGGATTTCGTGAATTGCCCGGGGACCTTACCATGGGCTACTACGGGTCAGGCCCTTCGCCCCAGGAAAGGCGATCGTTGGTTCCCGGGCCCGAGATTTGCCCCCATCACGGCACCTCCCGAGTTTCGTGAACTCCGCAGGGGCCTTGCCCCGGGCTATTACGGATCGAACCTTCGGCCCTGGGAATGAATTCAATACGAACCGGCCAACTCAGCACCGAAGGTGCGCCCCGTTCCAGCCCAGGGCATCGCCCTGGGAATCTTGATGCGGTCCCTTGTTCGAGCCCTGTAAGGGCGGACCACCCCTCACGCATTCCCATCGACCCGAACGGCGCTAATGCTCTTGACACTTAGATATGGGCTCCGAAGACTCCCGTCCTTCGAGACCAGACAAGATCTTATGAGTTCAGAAAAGCGCAGCCCAGTAATGTTGGTGGTTCGAGACGGTTGGGGTTCGAACCACAACCCGGAACACGATTCCTTCAACGCGATCAAATTGGCCAACACCCCCTGTGCCGACAAACTAACACAGAACTGGCCTCGCACCGAGCTCAACGCCTCGGGTCTGGACGTCGGACTACCTTCGGGCGTCATGGGCAACAGTGAAGTCGGCCATCAAAATATCGGAGCCGGCCGAATCGTCGATCAAGAGATCGTACGCATCGACAAAGCCTTCAACTCGGGCCAAATCGCCGAGAACGAAGCCCTCCAAGCTGTCTTCAAGAACGTCCAAGAAAACCAAAGCTCCCTCCACCTCATGGGGCTGGCATCAGACGCGGGCGTGCACTCGATGTTGCCCCACCTTTACGGTCTGCTGAAACTCGCCAAGACCGCCGGTATCCAAAAGGTTTACATCCACGCCTTCATGGACGGGCGCGACACCCCGCCCAAGAGTGGGGCTGGATTTCTCGAAGAACTCACCCAACAGTGTAACAGCATCGGCGTAGGCCAGATCGCGACCATCGCCGGACGTTTCTGGGCCATGGATCGTGACAACCGCTGGGATCGAGTGGAAAAAGCCTACAACTGCCTTACCGGAAGACAGATTGAGAACACCGCCAAGTCCGCCCAAGAGGCGATCCAAAGCTACTACGCCAACCCGATTAGTCCTTCCCAAAACAGCGATGAGTTTGCCCTCCCCACTCAGATCCTCGACGAAAGCGGCCAGCCCGTAGCGCAGATCGAAAATGGCGATTCTGTCCTCTTCTTCAACTTCCGCGGAGATCGCCCGAGAGAACTCACGCGCGCCTTCATTGACGACAACTTCTCCGGCTTTGATCGAGGTGAAAAGCTCACCCTCCACTACGCCACCATGACGGAGTACGAGAAAGGCCTCTGCGACAACGTGATCTTCCGCAAGCCACCTAAGATGGTAAACGTCCTTGGCAGCTACGTGAGCGACCAAGGCCTTCAGCAGTTTCGCTGCGCCGAGACCGAGAAGTACCCTCACGTCACCTTCTTCTTTAACGATTACCGTGACGAGACCTTCCCGGGCGAAGACTGGGAAATGGCGCCCAGCCCTAAAGAGGTCGCAACCTATGATCTAAAACCCGAGATGAGCGCCCCCTTAGTCTGCGAAAAGACCAAAGCCGCCATCCTCTCGGGCAAGTATGCGTTTATCCTAGTGAACTTCGCGAACCCCGACATGGTCGGGCACACGGGAAGCCTTGAAGCGGCCCAACGTGCCTGCGAGGTGGTGGATGATTGCCTCAGCCAACTCCTCGAAGCCCTCGACGAAATGGGCGGTCGCGCCCTCATCACGGCGGACCACGGCAACAGCGATCAAATGTGGAACCCCGAGGCCGATGCTCCCCACACCCAACATACGCTGAACCCGGTCGAAGCCGTGATCTACGGAAAAGGCTGCGAGAATCTCAAGCTCAAGGAATCCGGCCGCCTGGCGGACATTGCACCGACGATCCTCAAATTAATGGAACTCCCCCAACCCGCAGAAATGACGGGTGGTTGTCTGTTCGAATAGCCGCGCAAGACCGCGGCCAGCAATAACAGGCTGGAAGCGTCGCCCTTTTCTGCCATAGTCTCACCCCCAACAGAGACTCCGGAAAAGAGCGATGCCTGCTGCCCAGATCCAGCCCTTGATGCACGGAATCCGGTCCACGATGAAGCTCTTCATCGTGGGCGTCACGTTAGCCTCAGTGCTGGCCGCGGATACCCCATCCGCCCCAGACTACGAATTCTTCGAAAACAAAATCCGACCGGTACTCGCTGAGAATTGCTACGAATGCCACAACAGCGTGGACCAAACGAAGGGTGATATTGCCCTCGATTACCGCGATGCCCTCGTCCGGAGTCAGGTCATCACCCCAGGGGATCCCGCCGCCAGTCGCCTCATCCAAGCGCTCCGCCACGCCGAAGGAGTCGAGCCCATGCCGGCCAAAGCGCCCCAGCTGGCCAACATCATCATCAAGAACTTTGAAGATTGGATTCGCCGGGGAGCCCCCGATCCTCGGATCGAGAAACCGACCAAAGAACAGTTGGAGAGCCAGGTCGATTGGAAAGCGGTTCGCGAACAGCGAAAATCTTGGTGGTCATTTCAACCCATCGATTCCTCCCCCCCTGCCAAGGCGACCGATCCGGAGTGGGATGGATCGGCCATTGATCGTTTCATTCACGAAAGCCACAACGACGCCGATCTGGTCCCTTCCCCTGTGGCAGCACCGGCTCAACTCCTCCGCCGCCTCTACTTCGTTCTCACGGGCCTCCCCCCGACCCCGGCAGCCGTCGAACAATTTGCAAACGACCCTTCTCCCGAAGCCTACGCAAAAGTCGTTGAGACACTCCTAACCTCGCCACGCTTCGGAGAGCGTTGGGCACGTTACTGGATGGATTGGTTCCGGTACGCCGAAACGCATGGCAGTGAAGGCGACCCCGGCATCCCTCATGCCGCACAGTATCGAGACTACTTGATTCGCGCCCTCAACGCGGACGTCGGCTACGATCAACTCATCCGAGAGCACATCGCTGGCGACCTTCTCAAGCAGCCTCGAATCAACCACGCCCTGGGCCTTAACGAATCCGCCATCGGTCCCGCGCATTTCCGACTCTCTCCTCAAGGATTCGGGGTTACCGATGCCTACGAGGAGCAAATCACTTTTACTGACAACCAGATCGACGTCTTCACCAAAGCCACCCTTGGACTAACCGTTTCGTGCGCCCGGTGCCACAACCACAAGTTTGACCCCATCAGCCAAAAGGATTTCTACCGACTCTACGGGATCATGATCAGCAGTCGTCCTGCGATCATCAACGTCGATTCCCCCGCTCGACAAGAGCGTCATCAAACCAAACTCCGCTCGCTCAAGAAGTCGATTCAAGAAGACCTGGTGGACTATTGGAAAGATCAGGTCCACCACGCGGTCGACCAACTGATGGAAATCCCGTTCGAAGCGCCCAAGAAGCCCAAGGAAGACGAGGAGCTTACTCCGACTCAAAAACGGCATCTGGCACTCAATCAAGAAATCACCCGCTACAAACGGAGCCATCCACTATGGGCATGGAAGCAGCTCAGCACCCTCGAACCAGAAGCCTGGACGAGTGCCTTGGACGAAATGTGGACCGACTATCAAAACGACTTAACCCACAATGCCGCATGCGTTCAAAACGCTACGTTTTACGCGGACCTTAGGGATCAGGGCGAGTACGACCGCTGGTTTTACAACGGGAACGGACTCGCCGGTGAGGTCAGTCCCGCCGGCGCGTTCGCCCTTTCGACTCGGAAAGATCGCATCCTAGCCGGAATCTATCCAGCCGGAGTCTACACTCACCTCCTCTCAACCAAACACAGTGGCACACTGGGATCCATCTTTCATCGCGCACAAGGAGACCGAACGGAAGTGCGGGCCATCGGCCACAACGCCACCGCACGGTTCTCGGTAAGAAGCTACCCGCTGACGCACGGCGGCCTTCACCCGGCCCCCACGTTGTCTCCAAATTGGCAGTGGACCCAAATCAAGAAGTATCTCTATTGGAACAACGAACAAGGCTACTATCAATTCGAGACGGCCTTGGACAAAACCGCGCTCTCGCGGGCCCGGGATCGATCCCGCTCCTGGTTCGGCATCGCAGAAGTGTATGCCGGGAGCGACCGCATGCGTTTGATCGGTGCACCGCTAGTTGCCGCACGACCGGCTACCAAAGACGCCTCCGACCTAGAATCCCTACGGAAACACTATCGCGAAGCACTACTCGATGCGGTCAATGGCTGGCGCGACCAGCGACTCAGCGATGTCCAAGCCGAATTCCTGGACACGTTCGTCCGCCATGGCTTGCTCCCTAACCATCCTGCCGACGTCCCTCCGGCTCTAGCCGCCGCCCTCGCACAGTATCGGGAACTGGAAGAAGGGATCCCGACGCCGCACCGCGCGCCGGGAGTCATCGAAGGAGAACCCTGGGATCAACCCCTCTTGACCCGAGGAAGCTATCGAAAAGAAGCCGAACCGGTGCAGCGTAGTTTTCTAGAAGCCTTTGACCCCACTCCGTATGATTCCCAGACCAGCGGCCGGAAAGAATTGGCTGAAGATTTAGTGGCCGGCAATCCCCTAGTCCCTCGCGTGATTGTGAATCGACTCTGGCATCACGTTTTCGGTCGCGGCATCGTGACCTCGGTCGATAACTTTGGTCGCCTAGGCTCTGTCCCATCTCATCCGGCTCTGCTGGACTATTTGGCTGAGGATCTGATAGCGAACCACTGGTCCCTCAAAAACCTGCTGCGACAACTCGTCATGAGTCGGACCTTTAGGGGTTCAAGCACCGTGCCCACGGCCAACGCGAGCAAAGATCCGGAGAACCGTTACTTGGCTCATTTCACCCCGCGCCGATTGGACGCCGAAGCGGTTCTCGACACGATCCGATTCGTCAGCGGAACTCTCGACTCCGGTCGCCCGCAACTCAGCTCCAGCGGGAGGGCACAACACCGAGCGATCTACCATCGCGTGCGCCGAAATTTCCTCGATCCCTTTCTAACGGCATTCAACGCACCGGTTCCGACAACCACCGTCGGAAAGCGGAACCTGACCAATGTCCCGGCTCAAGCCCTAGTATTGATGAACGGCAACATCGCCCGCGAAGCAGCCGAGTCCTGGAGTCAGGCAATTACCACGGATACCCGCTACGGTGATGACGCCGACCGCATCCAGCATCTCTTCCTGCAGGCCTACTCACGGCAGCCCACCCCGGCTGAATTGGCACTCTCACTGGATTACGTCAACACCTCCGCCACCGACCCCTCCGACGAGTCGGGCGGTTCGCGCGCGTCCGATCGCTTCTATCGCCTGACCCATGCCCTCTTGAACTCAAAGGAGTTAATCTATGTCTATTAGGAATCACAATCGCCGCACCTTCCTAAAGCTAACATCGAGCGGCGTCAGCGCCTTTGCCCTCTCGAATTTGATCAACGCTGCCAACACCGCCAAGATCGGCAACGGCGCCGCGCTCCGAAGACTCCACCACGCGCGCCGCGCCAAATCCGTGATCCTGCTCTACATGTCCGGCGGTGTCTCACACGTGGACTCATTTGATCCCAAGCCCCGCATCAAGCAACTACACGGCCAGCCGCTGCCGATGACCATCGAGCGAACCCAGTTTGACAACAACGGCAACCTCATGGCCTCCCCCTGGGATCATAAGCAATACGGGCAGTCCGGCCTGACCGTCACGGACATGTTCCCCCGCCTCACCGAGCACGTGGATGATATGGCCATCGTACGGTCCATGACCGCAAACTTTAGCGAGCACTCCCAAGGCAACTACTTCATGCACTCCGGATTCCCCTTCCTCGGCTATCCCAGTGTAGGATCGTGGGTCACCTACGGGCTCGGGACGGAAAATCCCAACCTCCCAGGATACATCGTGCTGCAATCCAAACTCGCCCGCACACCCCATGGCGGGGTCAGCATTTTCGGCAACGGATTTCTCCCGGCCACGACGCAAGGGTCCATCTTTAATATTTCAAAGGATCAAGCCGTTCCCAACGTGACTCGATCCATGGCCAAGCGCGAACAACGGCGCGCCTTGGATTACATCAGCCAGCTGGACCGCAATTTCGCGGGGCGCGTGGCGGCGGCTGATGCGGTCTCCGCTTCGATCAAGAACGCGGAAACCGCCTTCCACATGCAAGAAGCCGTGCCCGAACTCACCAATATTTCCGGCGAATCCGCCGCCACGCGAAAGCTCTATGGCATCGACGACGACTTTGCCCCTAAAGCCGAATACGCCCGCCAATGCCTGATTGCTCGGCGCCTCGTTGAACGGGGCGTTCGCTTCGTGGAACTCTCCTGCGCACCGGGTGGCGGCCCGGGCGGGGGCGGGGCCGGCAATCCCTGGGATCAACACGGGGATCTGGAGAAAGGGCACCGAAAGATGGCGGCGCAAGTGGACCAACCCATCGCGGGCCTTCTGAAAGATCTAAAACAACGCGGTCTCTTGGACGATACCTTGGTTGTGTTCACCGGCGAATTCGGTCGAACCCCCTTCTCGCAAGGCACCCGAGGCCGCGACCACAATCCTTTCGGATTCAGTCTCTGGTTGGCGGGAGGCGGCATCCAGGGCGGGCAAACCTATGGCGCCACCGATGAGTTCGGTTACAAGGTCCAAGACCGCCCTGCGACGGTCTACGATCTCTGGGCCACGGTGCTCCACCAACTCGGCATCGACCACGAAAACCTCACCTACCGTTGGAGCGGACGCGACCTCAGATTGACGGACGTCCACGGTCAAGTCTGGCACGAGCTCCTCGCCTAATCGCACGCCGGGCGGAGCAACTCCAGCCCCAGCTCCAAATTCATGGAAAGGCACGGGTTCTATGGGGCTCTCTCCATCAAAAATAAAAACCGAATTCGTGAAAGGTTTTTCAAGAACCGAGGAATTGATGGGTAGAGAGCGCCACAATCCACACGAATACCATGAATCCTCACCGTGTTTTCTTCACGTTAGTGGCCCTAATTCCTTTGATCGCGTCAACGCAACGCGCGCACGCGGTTTCCATTTCCGCAGGCGCGTTCGGAACCTTTTATTCCGGGGTCGATGCCACCTTTAATCCGTTTTCCAGTCCCCCGGGATTGGGCACAACGGATTCCCACAATACCCGACAAACCTGGCTCGGCAGTTTTTCGGGCACGCCAACCGTCACGACGCAAAACTTTGATTCCGGTTTCGTTTACGGCGCCGTTGATCCCACGCTGGCCAACGCCCCCATGTCTCAAACCGTGGCTGGTCTCACCTACTCATTCAGTTTCTTCACCGGGAATCAAACCGGGGTGTTCCGCGGAGCGTCCGGGAATCCGCTGGATCTAGACCCGGTGTCCGGCCCAGATTCGACCCGTGGATTCAATGTGGAAGAAGGCAATTACGCTGGCTCCAATCGCGGCTATCTCCAGATCAAACCCAACTCCACTGCCCTGAACAATAGCAGCCTGATCGTCGATTTCGGCGGCACGGGCGTGGAATCGTTCGGATTTTATCTCACCGGGCGAGAGACCTCCAAACAATCCGTCAACCTGGTGATTGAATATGCCAACTCCAATATCGACACCTTGATTCCAACCGCTGCGGGCAATCTCGGAGTGGGTGGGCTCGGATTTGTTGGCTACATTGGCGATGGAACGGAGATTGCCGGCTTTCGACTCGAAGAAATCTTCTCTGGTGCCGGCGAAGATATTTTTGCGATCGATGGTCTAGAGACGCTGACCGTCGTTCCCGAACCCTCCACGTGGTCTTTCGTCACCTCGCTGCTCACGCTCTCGGCACTCCTTATTCGCCGTCAACGCGGGCGGCACTCGGCCCGTCCTTAGAGGGCAGGCGACCAACGACCGCGCGGAGAAGGTACCCGTACAAAAGGAAGGGGGCCTCCCAGCCCCCGATCGGGTTTCGCAGATCCTCGTGATAGAGTGGAAACCCTTAGGTCCAGACATTCACCCACAAAACGAAGCGGAGGTCAAGCCTAGTGGGCCGCCCTTACAGGGCTTGGATTCTTATAGGATCAGATTTCCCGGGGCGCTGCCCCGGGCTATGACAGGACGGGCTTTCAGCCCTGAGAGGGGTCCAGGCGGACCGTCGACCCTGAGAACATTCGTCTTGCGTCCCCAATCCTCAGGGCTGAAAGACCTATGAAAGGCGGGCCCTCGGCCACGAGAACGTCGGTAGTGCGTCCCCCTTCCGTAGGGCTGAAGGCCCGTTCCATACTAGCCCAGGGCAACGCCCTGGGGCACGCGGCCCCCAAAAAAATTCCAAGCCCTGTAGGGGCGGCCCCTCAAGCCAAAAGCGATCAATCCCGAGCCGAAACCGCTCCGGAATCAATCAACTGCTGAAAAAACTCCGCAACCGACGCACCCAATGGCCGATAGTTGAGCCCCAATTCCCGAGCACCCTTCGAGGCATCCGCCCGAAACGGGAAACCCACATTCCGCGCGACAATCTTCCGCGTGATTGCCTTGTCAAACAACGGAGCCACCAACCAAACCAACGGCTTGGGCAAAGTCCGCTTCGGAAACGGATACCGGTCCCCAAAACGTTCCCGTAGTATTGCCGCGAGTTCGGGAAATCGCGTGTCGTGCCCGGAAACGAGATAGCGCCCTCGGGCCGCCGGCGTGAAGGCAGCCGCCACATGAGCCGTCGCCACGTCTCGCACATCCACCACTCCCACTCCAAAATCCGGCACCCCGAGTTTCAGCGTCCCATCCCCAAATTGCTTCATCAGTGCAAAAGACTCCGACGTCGCTTTCGGGTTCACGCCGGGACCAATCACCAATGACGGATTGATGGTGACCAAATCCCATCGATCCTGCCCTTCGGCGAGCTTCCAGGCTTCCCGCTCTGCCATCGTTTTGGAGAAGTAGTACGGCTGATGCTGAAGGGTAGAGGTAGTGTTCCAATCCGCTTCCGTGAAACGCCCGGAACGCGTATTCTGCAAATCAAGGTTATCTCCGTAGATGGCGGCACAACTACTCGTGACGATCACGCGTTTCACGGAGGCGGTACGGTTGGCCGTCCCTAAGACATGCCGCGTTCCAAGGACGGCAGGTTCTACCAGATCTTTCTGCGGATCCCGCACGTATAGCGAGAAAGGAGACGCGGTATGAAAGACCACCTCACACCCGGCCATCGCCTCGGTAAAGGAAGCGGCATCCAAAAGATCGGCCCCGAAGGTGCGCAGCGTTCCGGGATGTTTTCCCGCCAGGTCATCCAAATGCCGGAAGCGTTCTCGCTGATCAGGATCCCGCACGGTGGCATGGACCTCACAACCTCGCTCCAACAGTTGTTCCACAATCCGTCCCGCAACGTAGCCAGACGCACCGGTAACGAGCACACGCATGGTCAATTTCCTCAAGTAAACGCCGGCCTATGCGCCGCCGCGAAACCAGTGGGTAATCGGAGCGGTCAAGACACTGAGATTGGTATCCCACCAAGCCTGCCATTCCGCCGGCAGAAACATCCAAACGACCGCCGCAAGCGCGATATAAGGCCCATAGGGCAAGCGACTCGACCAATCTCGGCGCCCGATGGCGATGAGGCCTACCCCAAGCAAGGCACCGACAATCGAGCTGACCATCAACGAAAACACCGTTGCCTGCCAACCAAAGAAGGCCCCAATGGCCGCCATAAACTTGACGTCGCCCAATCCCATCGCTTCGCGCGGAATCACAATCTGGTCGGTCACCACCTCCAAGTACGGCACTTCCTCAGGATCAAACGTCTCCGGCCCAACCTGGAGCCGCGATTGCGACAAGCGCACCTCCGCATTGGGGAAACAGCGATCCAACAGCTCCGCCTTCTTGGCCCGGACCACGATCGTGTCGGACTGGCGGTAGAAGATCTCTTCATACGCGATCTCTTGGTCCGGCAAGCTAATCCCGTCCTCGCCAAAGACCACGGTCGTGTTCTCCCCCAAATCAAACCGTTGGCGCCCGAACAACAACTTTCCGAGGCGCACGACGGCATACACCACGCCGGCTCCTCCGAGGATCCCAAGAAAACTCACCCGCATCGACTCGGCTCGCGAAGCCACCCCGTGCAACACGGGAAACGCAGCGGAACACAAAAACCCCACACCGACGCCACCAAGGGTAATCTGATCCGGAATGATATAGTGCTCAATATCAATGAAGGTCGCCGTCACAAAGGCAGCCAGCACAAAGCCATACACGACGGCTACCTCAGCACTCGCCTCCCCGAACACCAACCAACAAATCAGAAACAACACCGCGACTAACATCTCAACCGCCAAGTAACGCGGCGAGATCGGCTGCCGACACTGAGCACATTTCCCGCGGAGAATGAGCCAGGTGAAGAGCGGCAGATTGTGGTGCCAAGGAATGCGATACTGACAATTCGGACAGTGCGAGGGGGGGGTGACGACACTGATATCTCGCGGCATCCGATAGATACAGACATTCAGAAAGCTGCCGACCATGGACCCGAACAAAAAGATCATCACCGACCAGAAGTGAAACGGCACCTGGCCCCAAACAAAGGGATCGAGCAACTTATCAACGACGCTCATGACTGGGTCTCCCTGCTCCCGTTCATCCCTCGGCCGCACCGTAAATGTGCGTTTCGAGCGCCTGCTTCATCACCTGCGCCGGCACCTCGCGTTCCGACCAAATCTCCAGCGCCTTGGCACCCTGATACACCAACATCCCGAGTCCATTCGCCACCCGACACCCGGCGGCTGCCGCTGCTTTCAAGAGTGGGGTCTCGGCGGGTTGGTAAATCATATCGTACACACATTGAGCCTGTGACAAGGGAAACTGCGCGAGATCAACCGGCAACGCATCCTCGGATTTCAAGCCCAACGAAGTGCCATTGATCAGGAGCGTCACCGGGTTTGCCGGATACCCTACCTGAACACCGCAATTCGGAAAGCGTTGCGTGACTTCCTCCCGAACCGCCTCGGCCTTCTCTCGGGTCCGATTGACAAGATAAAGCTCCGGCACGCCGGAAGCAGCCAACTTCAAAGCAGCGACTCGGCCAGCTCCGCCCATGCCCACCACTAAGACACTCGCCTCCTCCAAACGCACATCTAAATCTTCGCGGGTCGCCCGCACAATCGCTTCGGCGTCGGTATTGAAACCCACCGATCGCGTCTCGGTAAAAGAATCGGCTTCCCGGCAAGCCATGCTTTGCCACTCGCCATCCGTTTGGCGCCCTTCGAATCGGATGGTGTTCACCGCCCCCCATTCCACTGCGGACGTATCCAAGGCATCCACCAGCGCCACGGCCAACTGTTTGTGCGGCACCGTCAAGTTCAGCCCGACAAAACCCATGGCCTGCGCGCCGCGGATGGCTTCCGCCAAGCGATCCGGATGCACGTTGTAGGCCAAGTAGCGCCAGTCCAAACCCAAGGCCCGGATGCCGGCATTCTGCATGGCCGGGGAACCGGAGTGACGGATGGGGTGCCCGTACACCGCACAGATGCGGGTATGGGCAGTAATGCTTTGGGATGCCGACGACACGAGCGGGCTTTATAGGTGGAAGCCCCCCAAGTTCAAAGCCGAATTTTGACCAGCGCTTCCCCGCTGGTGAGTTCAAAAATGCGGGGAGATCGGTTGTAGCAAAGCAGATACTCCCGCACTGGGAGACGGTCTATGACGGGGAGAATGAAAAAGTTAAAATGAAAACTGCAAAATGGAAGATTCAGCCCTCTCTTTTGGAGTGCGGGAGCAGGGCTGCCGCTTTCCGTGTGGTGGACTCTTTCTTTCTCCTGCTCCAATGGGAAACCGACCGCATCCTTCCGATCCGATGCCCCGCACATTTAATCACACCCCTTCCCCCAAAAAAATCTCGCCCCGGCCCGCGAACCAATCCGGTGTTGAAGATTGACCGCTTCCCGACCACGACTATCATCTCTCCTACTTTCCGCCTTATGAGCAAAAGAAAATCTGTTCCGTCCAAGAATATTGAATCGGTCCTGAAGGAGGATCGTAAGTTTGCCCCGGATCCCGCCTTCTCCAAGGCGGCCCACATCAAATCGCTCGCCCAGTATCGGAAGCTCTACAACGCCTCGATCAAGGATCCAGAAAAGTTCTGGGCCGACCAGGCCGAGAAAGAGTTGGTCTGGTACAAGCCATGGAAAAAGGTGCTCCAGTGGAAAGCACCCAACGCCAAATGGTTCGTCGGTGGCCAAACCAATGTCAGCGCCAATTGCCTGGACCAACACCTTGATACGGACCGAGCCAACAAGGCCGCTATCATTTGGGAAGGCGAACCCGCAGCCCCTGGCAAACCCGCCGAAGAACGCACACTGACCTTCCGCCAACTCCACCGCGAAGTCTGTCGCTTCGCTAATGTGCTCAAGAACAACGGCATCAAGAAGGGCGACCGCGTTCTCATCTACCTTCCCATGGTACCCGAGGCCGCCATCGCAATGTTGGCTTGCGCTCGCATCGGGGCAGTTCACTCCGTGGTTTTTGGTGGCTTCAGTGCCCAGTCCGTCGCCGACCGCATCCACGATTGCGGCGCGAAGATGGTCATCACCTCCGACGGCGGATTCCGCCGCGGTAGCGTCGTCCCCTTGAAGGAGAACGTCGACAACGCCTTCAAGATCAAAGCCAAAGGCAAATCGCTCACCAAGAGTATCGAACGCGTGATCGTCCTCCGCCGCACGGAAAACACGGTCAAAATGAAGCGAGGTCGCGATGTCTGGTGGCACGACGAGATTGCCGATGTCTCAGACCATTGCCCTCCAGCAAAGCTCGACAGCGAGCATCCCCTTTTCATTCTCTACACCAGCGGATCCACGGGCAAACCGAAGGGCATCCTCCACACCACCGCTGGCTACATGCTCGGCGCCAAGTTGACGTCCAAGTATGTCTTCGATCTGAAGGACTCCGACGTCTACTGGTGCACCGCGGACGTGGGTTGGATCACCGGCCACAGCTATGTGGTCTACGGCCCCCTCGCCAACGGCACCACCACGCTACTCTACGAGGGCGCGCCCAACTGGCCCGGCCCCGACCGCTTTTGGAACATCGTCGACAAGTATCACGTGACGATCATGTACACCGCGCCAACCGCCATCCGCGCCTTCATGAAGTGGGGCGAACAATGGCCGAAGAAGTATCGACTGGATTCGCTCCGCCTCCTCGGCACGGTCGGCGAGCCGATCAACCCCGAAGCCTGGATGTGGTATCACAAGGTGATCGGAAAAGGCCGCTGCCCCATCGTGGACACCTGGTGGCAGACCGAAACGGGCGGCATGATGATCACGCCACTCCCGGGCGCCACGCCCACCAAACCCGGAACGGCCACATTGCCCTTTTTTGGCATTCTCCCCGAGGTGGTGGACGATGCCGGCAAAGCCGTCCCCAAGAACACCGGCGGCAAGCTGGTCATTCGCAAACCGTGGCCCAGCATGTTGCGGGGGATCTGGGGCGATCCCAAACGCTTCGTCGAAACCTATTGGAGCGAAGTCAAGGGCAGCTACTTTACCGGCGATGGTTGCCGGCAGGATTCCGACGGCTATTTCTGGATCGTGGGACGGATCGACGATGTGCTCAACGTCTCGGGCCACCGCATCGGTACGGCCGAAGTCGAGAGCGCTTTGGTAAGCAACAAGAACGTCGCGGAAGCTGCCGTGGTCGGTCGACCGGACGAGATCAAAGGCCAAGCCCTCGTCGCCTTCGTGACGCTCAAAGGCAGCACGAAAGCTTCTGGGGACTTACGCCAGACCTTGCGCAATCACGTGGGTAAGGAAATCGGGCCGGTCGCCAAGCCGGACGAAATTCGATTCACGGATGCCCTGCCCAAGACTCGCTCCGGGAAAATCATGCGACGCCTACTCAAGCAGGTCGCCGCCGGTGCGGCGATTCAAGGGGATACCACCACCTTGGAAGATTTCTCCGTGCTCGCCAAATTGAGCAGTAGCGAGGACTAAGCCTCGGATAGAACCAAACGCGTTCAGAATTCGGCGGTTCTAACAGGGTCGCCGGACTTCACGGATCTTCCGTCTCCTTCGTCTTGGCACGCTGCCGAGCGAAGGGACGTTCCGGTCTCAATTCAGGAGAGGCAGCCGCTTACCGGTTTCGGGAGGGCGGACGTCGCGAGTCCCCTGGGAACCACATGAGATCAAACTCAATAAAGTCCTGGGTTTCGAAACTGGAGTTCCCCCCGACGTAGGTGATCACACTCCCAGGGCGGGAGCCTGATCCCGAACCATGCCGCGCGTATTGCTTTCGCGGGCGGTTCTGCGTGGAACCGATGGGGTGAGGCCCACCGGCATTGTAGACTCGCTCGTGATCCCAATCCGGGGCGATGAAATAGGTGGAACAACCGAAAAAGAAGATCTGGCTCGGAGTCTGCACGGTCTGAAATTTCGGCATCTTGATGCCCGCCGGACCGGCTACGCGCTCGTTGATCCCGTAGGACAACACATCTTCCTGATCCGCCCGCCCTGGTATCCGTAGCCGAAAGGTGCGGAGATCGGTGAAATCATGTCCCCCCTCGGATTCGGCTGGGTCCCGAAATACTTTCAGGTCCGAAAAATAGCCCGACCGAATCATGACTTTGATCCACTCGGCGTGATCATGACCCAGCGCCTTTGGGAAGTTTCCTTCAAAGTCATCTCCATACATCTGGGTCGACAAAGCAATCTGCTTCTGATTGCTCATACAAAGAACCTTGCGCGCAGAAACCTTGGCTCCGGCGAGAGCCGGCAACAGCATCGAGGCGAGAATCGCGATAATGGCCACCACGACCAGCAATTCTATGAGCGTGAAGCCTCTACTCCGAGGCGTGGTTCTTCGTCGGGACTGGGGAGCTGAAGGGGCTGCAATTTTCATGAACGCCGTGATCGGTTGAATCAATATCTCGACAAGGATCGCAAGGGACGCCCTGCCATTGGTTTTGGATCGCCTTCACCGTAGCCCGTCTAGAGCATCATTCAAACTCAAAATCAGCCCGGAAAGTGCCGCGACGGAGGCGGAATCTTCCGTAAAACAGTCACTTGATCTTGCGGAGATACAGAATCAAACAACCCGGCGCCGTCACCAACGCCAGACTCCCAACCAACTCGGTAGCCGGCGCAACACTCGCCGGCACCGGCAAGAACAGCCCCACCAAACCGGCAATCACCAACAATCCCGTGAGAGAGATTCCCGTAATGAAATACCTGGCCCGCGTGTTCACGATTCAAAGGGTTGGCTCCGGCATCACTATCGACGCCAAATTCGCAAGCCGCCCAATAAGCGGGAGCACAGCCGGTCCGTCAAGCCCGAGTTCATCCGCGAAACAACCAGGGGTGTGATTAAATGTGCCGGGCATCGGATCGGAAGGATACGGTAGGTTTCCCATTGGAGCAGGAGAAAGAATGAGTCCACCAAAGGGAAAGCGGCAGCCCTGCTCCCGCACTCCATAAGAGAGGGCTGAATTTTCCATTTTGCAGTTTTCACTTTAGTTTTTTCATTCTCCCCGTAATAGACCGCCTCCTAGTGCGTGAGTATCTGCTTTGCTCCAACCGGTCTCCCCGCATTTATAATCACACCCAGCGCGTTCGTCCGTTTGCAAAGGGATTCGCCAAGGGGGCAATCGCCCGAAACCGTGGTACCAATTTAGCTATCGGCACGACGTTTGCTTGTCATCTCCGGCAGGAAAAAGAGATCCTACGCCCGCAGTCCCACTATGAATTCCAAAGATCCCACCCCGGTCAACCGTCGCCAGTTCATCCGTCTCATCGCACTGGGCAGCGCCTCCCTCCCAGCCGGAAGCGCACTCCTCCAACAGACGCTTCGAGCCGATATCGGCGCCGAGTTTGCCAGCACCACCGGCACCCTCCGCCTGCGACTCACCGACTTCCCAGCCCTAGCCGAAAACGGCGGCTCCGTCCGGATCAGTGTCAACCCGCTCCGCTCCAACCACCAACCCGATGGCACATTCCATCCCATCCTGGTGAATCGACTCGACACCGGCGCCCTCGTGGCCCTCAGTTCGGAATGCTCCCACGCGTCCTGCGCAGTCCGGACCTACAATCCTTCGGCCAACGCTCATATCTGCCCGTGTCACAATTCCCGATTCGCAATGGATGGTCGCCGCCTCAGCGGTCCCGCGCCGTTTGGGCTCGAATCGTTCCCCCTCACATTGACCGACGATGAAACGATTGAAATCGAGGTTCCCCGCCTAGGCTTCACGGTGAACGGTTGCCTTGAAACCAGCCATCCCGACGCCCCACTCAAACTCGAATTCCCGGCTCGCCGGTCCGTCACATACCAGGTGGTGGCCAAGTCCGATGTCACCGCCGACTGGGAAATCATTCCCTTCGGGCTCACCGCGGACGGCCCCTACGAGCAAGACGAGCTGGAAGGAGCCAACACCTTCGCAGCCCTCTTTGTGCCCCGACCGGCAACCCATGCCTTCGTGGCGGTGCAAATAAAAGTTCAAACAGTCTGATAAAGGGGTTGCCAGCGCACCGGACCTTGGATTGACTGACGCCATCCGTCCCCGCGCGACGGGTCAGCTGCGTCAAACCGTGTGAAGCTATCTCAGGACGAAAAGCCCCAAGCCCCCTTACCACTGACCGCCCGCCGGATCCTCCGCCGAATCCTGCCGCGATCCTGCTACGACCGCTATTTCGGTCGCCACGACAACGGATCCAAAAACATCTGGAAACTCCTGGCAGCCCAAGCTCCCTCCCAGTTCAGCATTCTCGACATCGGCGCCTTTATTGGGGACTACGCCCGCGCCGCGCGCTCCGCCAACTCGGCTGCTTCGATCCACGCCTTTGAGCCCGATCCACGCAACCTCGAGCGCCTCCAAAGCAGATGTGCCGATCTCCGGATCACCGTGCACCATCACGCTGTCAGCAATGAATCTGGAACAGCCCAGTTCACTGGCAACGTCCAGATGGGAACTCTCGATTCGCCCGGCACGGTCTCCCCGAACGCATCGGTGTCAGATCAAGTCAGCCTCCAAGTCGAGCGCACCACTCTAGACTCGTTTCACCAAAAATACTCGGAGCCCATCTTTTTGGCAAAAATCGATACCGAAGGCCATGAAAGCGAGGTGCTTCAAGGGGCTCAACACGTGCTGAAGGAATGCGATCCGATCCTCCTTTGCGAAGTACTCACCGACCAAGCCGGCGAGGCCCTCCAGACGACGCTTCCCGAAGCCTATGTCTATTGGGAAATTGATGAGAACCGGGGTGTCCGGCCTCAGCACGCCATTCGAAGAAACTCTTGGCGGAATCTGAATTGGCTCCTCGTCCCTCGAAATCGAGCCGAGGAAATCGCCCGTCTCCTGGAATCGAATCACCTGACGGCAGCGTCGCTACGCAACGAACTCTAGACCAGTCGCGGCAGGCCGTTCCGCTCCAGGTCAAAGTAGTAGAGTGCCACCACCACAAGCGAATGGGAGATCCGCCCCGTCGCCACCGCCTGCCTGACCTGATCCAAAGGCACCAACTCCGTGGCAATGTCTTCTCCCTGATCGAGCTCACGCGGATGACGTAGCTCGCAATCTTCAATGAGCACCGTGCGACAGGTATTATTCATGATGGCCGGATTCGGAAAGATTCCGCCGATGAGCCGCGCATTCGCCCCTTCGTATCCCGTCTCCTCACGTAGCTCACGAATAGCCGCAGCCACCGGCGAGGGATCGGTGGCATCCATCACACCACCCGGAATTTCGAGTTCGACCGTTTCCGTGCCATGACGAAACTGCCGGACCATGACCAGCTCTTGCTGGGCCGTGACGGCGACCACATTCACCCAGTCCGAACACTCGATCACGTAGAACTCATGATCGGCGCCCGTTCGCGGTGACGTCCGGACATCAGCCCGGACTTTAAAAATAGGATGATCCCCCGCGCACCGGCTGGCTTGCGTCGCCCAGGGTTTGATTTCGGGATCTTCGTTCAAAGGCCGCGCTCCTTCGCCGCCCAGCCCTGACGCATCAATCCAATTAAATGCTGGAGGGCCTCAGTTCGCGAACGCCCAGTGGTTGTGGCCAACTGATCGGCTCGCCGACTCAATTGCTCGGCCATTTCCAAACTCTTTTCCTCGGGACACCCCATCTGTTTGAGCAGTTCGGCCAACTGCCCCACCGGGATGCCGTCCTCGCCAGGCAGTCCGTCACTCATGCCAAACTGGGTCCCAAGCCGTTCGCAGGAACGCGAACGGGGATCGATCTAAGCCGTAGCGGCTTCGACAATCTCGATGGACTCGACCCCAACTCGTTCCAAGGGCTTGCTCTTTTCCCCTCCGGCGCTCGGCCCGGTCGGCGTATCTCCGATTTTCCCCAAGACGTCATCGCCCGCAATGACCTCTCCGAACGCGGTATACTGCCGATCGAGAAAACGGGCATCGCCCAAGCAGATAAAGAACTGGCTCCCGGCGGAATCCGGATCGCTGGACCGCGCCATTGAAAGGACCCCACGCACGTGCGGACGCTCGTTGAACTCCGCCTTGATCGTATACCCCGGACCGCCCGTTCCCACCGCCGGATCATCCGTCTTACTGAGTGGATCTCCGCCCTGAATCATGAACCCAGCCACGATCCGATGAAACGCCGTCCCGTTGTAATACCCTTTTCGTGCTAGCGTCTTAAAGTTTTCGACCGTCTTGGGGGCTACATCGTCCCAAAACCGGATCGACATCTCTCCTTGCGCCGTCTTGATCACGGCAATCTCTTGGTTCTCACTCATGTCTTCCGACCTTAGGGTATCCCTGAAAGACTAGCAAGCCACGGGACAAATCTAAGGGTTTCTAGCTGGGAACAGAAACGGCCCATCCCAGCCACAACGCGTCCCACCATCGGAGACTTCCCCCATTTTGCAGTTTGCAATTTGCAGTTTTACTTTTGCATTCGCCCCGTTTTCCAAAGATCCCAGCCCAGGACAATCCCCAACGCAAACCAACCGCCCCGCTCAAAGAAACGAAACCGCCCGAATACGAATCTCATCCACGGGACGACTCCGCTCGCCTGAAGCCGTCGCTTTCACCCGCGCGGCTCCCATTCGGTTCAAAACATCCATCCCCTCCACGACACGCCCAAACGGCACATACCGCTTATTTAGATTCGGCACCGCTCCAAGGCAAAATACAAACTGCGAGCCCACCCGTTTGGGATTCCCGCGCGTGACCATGGAAACCACCCCCAACTCATGCGGACGATCATTGAACTCCGCTTCAATCCCCTTTTCCCAACCACCCGTCCCCCACCGTGCGGCTTGTTTGGGATCCTTTGTGAGCGGATCCCCCGCGTAGGCGGACATGCGGTTCAAGACCCGATACACCAAAGTTCCATCGTAGGCCTTCGCCTGCACCAGTTGCTTGAACTGGGCCACCGTCTTCGGGGCAACGGTCGGCCAGAGTTCCACAACCACACGCCCTAGACTCGTCTCAATCGCGACGCGATCCGTCTCCGCCGCCTGAGTCGAAAGAAACCCACTCAGTAGAACCAAGCCCACCCCGAGCGCCGCTATCAATCGCCTCTTCATCGTTTTCATCATCAAACACCTTCACAGACGAACTTGTCACGGACGGAATTCAAGCCAACCCAAAATAGTGGTCGGCACTTCTTTCGCACGCGATCCGGCAATCCAACGTTTCCTTTCATCCCAACCTGAGCTAGACTACCTCCCACAAATGCCACGAAAGAAAGCCACCCAGGCCAAGGTGGAGGAACGGGGATGGAAAGACATTCTCGGCGTACTCTATATCAGTCTTGCCGTACTCCTATTTGGAGCTCTGGGCTCGTACGATGCCGGCGACCTACAGATTAATCAACAACCCCCCAACGAAGTCACCCAAAACATCATGGGTCGCTTCGGTGCCTGGGCAGCCTACCTCAGTTTCTTCATCTTTGGCGGCGCGGCGTTCATCCTGCCGGTGCTGATCCTGGGCTTCGGCCTCTCGCACTATGTCCCGATCCGGCGCTACCTCTCCTCCTCCTGGCGCGCCTGGCTGGCCTCCGCCGGCGTGGTGCTCTCGTGCATGGGTGTCTTGGACCTCTACTCGGATTCGCTCCTCCGACTCACAGCCGCCATTTCCTCAAAAGGAGCGGGCGGTTTCATCGGACACGTGCTGAATGACTACTTTTTCGTCCGTTACTTTAACGAGATCGGTGCCATGATTCTGTACGGCACCATCTACGCCACCAGCCTCATCGCCTTGGCCAACGTCGATGTCAGCGGCCTCATTCGAGAATTGTGGGAGCGCTACCAAGATTACCGGGATCGCCTCGACAAAGACGCCACGGCCGAAGAGCGCACCCTCCAACGCGAAGCGCGTCGGATCGCCAAACAAGCCAAGAAACTCCAGAAATCCATCAAACAAGACGAGGACCCGGCTACCGCGGAACCCGAGCCAGAGCCAGAGCCTGTCCCCGAACCGGAACCCGAGCCCACGGTGCGTGATCTCAGCGTCTCCCGACCTTCCTCACGTCCCCGCAGAAAGCCCGAAACCAGTGCCTCCCCGGCTCCGGAAACGCCGGGAGCCGACAAGAAATCCGCTTCCGATGAAGTGGGACTTGGTGAGGTGATCCATGCCGAAGAAATCGGCCCCGCCACCACAGACGAGATTCTCGGGAAAAACCCGCCCAAAAAAGGCAAGAAAGTCCCCATCCCCGAGGGTCCGGAGCCCGTCATCACCCTCCCTCAGGACCCCAAGAAGAAACCCAAAAAGAAGAAGGGCCGCTTGGACGTGGCGATCCCGCCCGTCATCGGCGACTACACCCTCCCGACCATCACGGCCTTGGACAATCCCGATCCCAACATCGTCAGCACGGATTCCCGAGAATCTCTCATGGCCAACGCCAAGCTGATGCAGTCCACCCTAGCCCAGTTCGGCATGGAGGTGACGCTGGGAGACATCACCAAAGGGCCCACCATCACCCGCTACGAACTCCAGCCCGCTCCCGGAATCAAACTAGAGCGAATTGCGAACCTGAGCAACAACATCGCCGCCGCACTCGAAGCGGAACGAATCAACATCCTCGCGCCCGTACCCGGCAAAAGCACTGTCGGCGTCGAAATCGCCAATAAGATCAAGACCAAGGTCATTATCCGCGATCTGCTCGAATCCGATGAGTGGGAAAAAACCAAAGCCCGCCTCCCGCTCGTGCTCGGAAAAGACGTCTACGGGACCCCCATGGTAGTGGACCTGGCCGAGATGCCCCATCTGCTGATTGCCGGTTCCACAGGCTCCGGAAAATCCGTGTGTATCAACGCGATCATCGCCTCACTCCTCTACCGCTACTCTCCCGAAGAACTACGCTTCGTCATGATCGACCCGAAAGTGGTCGAGCTCCAACAGTACAACTCGCTTCCCCACCTTGTCGTTCCCGTGGTCACCGATCCCAAGAAAGTCGTGATGGCGCTTCGTTGGGTCGTCAACGAGATGGAAAAACGGTACCAGATCTTCGCAAAAGTCGGCGTCCGCAACATCAAAGGATTCAACGACCGACCGCAAGAACCACCGCCCGAACCGCCCCAACAAGAGCTCGATCTCAAAGCAGACAAACCCGAAGGCGAAGGGGAAGAAGGCTTCGCGGTGGAGATCGACGAAGAAATCACCGTCCCGCGGGACGAGGAAATGTCGATCCCGGAGAAACTCAGCTACATCGTGGTGGTGATCGACGAGCTCGCGGATCTCATGCTCGTGGCCCCCGCGGATGTGGAAATGGCCATTGCTCGGATCACGCAGATGGCGCGCGCCGCCGGCATTCACTGCATCGTTGCCACCCAGCGTCCCAGTGTCGACGTCATCACGGGTGTGATCAAAGCCAACATCCCCGCCCGCATCGCCTTCCAAGTGGCCTCAAAGATTGATTCCCGAACGATTCTCGATTCCATGGGTGCGGACAAACTCCTGGGCAAAGGCGATATGCTCTATCTCCCTCCGGGCTCAGCGAAACTCATTCGCGCGCAAGGGGTGTTGATTACCGACGAAGAAATCAATCGCATCGTCGATCACATCGCGACCCAGGGCACTCCAAGCTACGAGGCCGAGATTCACGAACAACTCTCCAAACCGGCGCCGGTAACCCAGGATGGGGATTCCGACGAGGACGAGGAGTTGATTGAGAAGTGTATCGAGATCATCCGAAGCGAACAAAAGGCCAGTGTCTCCTTGATGCAGCGACGGTTGCGGATCGGCTACACGCGAGCGGCCCGAGTGATGGATGAAATCGAAAATCGGGGCATCGTCGGTCCTAGCCGCGGGGCGGAGCCGCGCGAGATCCTGATCGATCTCGACGGCACGGGTGCCGATGGCAACGGCCAAGGGCTGTAGCGCGGGATCTAGTCGTCTTCGTTGTGGCAAGCCAGGTCGATCACGATCGCGCTGGCCAGGATGAGCACATCATCTTCCCCATCCGCGATTTCCACTCCGTAACTGTCCCCCCACGAGAACCAGGCTTTGGAAACCCGGGCCACGTCGCGGCCACCGCGTTCGAAGGTGTACTCGTGTTCCAAGAAGCTGCCGGATGCTTCCAAATCATCTGGGCCGGGGACATCCACCTCAAACCGGCAGCGAAACAAGGTGAATAGTTTCTTCTTCACGATCGCCATCATACGACCGTCTTCCTCGATTTCGTAAGTCGGACCGAACGAGAGCAAGCGCCGACGGATCAGAACCCGCTCCCGGCCGGAAGCATCCGAGAGCGTTAATTTCTGACGGAAAGAAAAGAGGTGACTCGCCACTTCAAAGTGACACTCGCCGGCGTCATCACAGATGGCATACTTATCTCCGAGCGCAAAGACGCGCTGCTTTAGCTGATAGCGTTTCATAGCGTAGTGGGTCGGCGCCATGCCGCCCAGGAACCACAGTAGCGAAACCTACGGCAGGCCCCATGACAAAATAGTTCTCCGATTGGAATCCGGCCACCAACTTGATTCTTGACAAAATCAACTCAACAATTGACACGAAAATTCGCTCTGCTACAGTCCCCGCTCATTTTGATCTGTTACATCAAAATGGAGGGTGCCCCTCGCGCTCTAAGTCTATTGAATTCAAATTATGGCCAAAGCAACGAAACCGAAGTACGTTTATACGTTTGGAAAGAGTAAAGCCGACGGACACGGCAAGATGAAAGCCCTGCTCGGCGGCAAGGGCGCGAATCTCGCTGAGATGTGCCGCATCGGACTTCCTGTTCCTCCGGGATTCACGATTTCCACCGAGGTTTGCACCTACTACTACGATAACAAACGCAAGTATCCCAAAGAGCTCAAAGCTCAGATGGAAGCCGGCGTTCGCAACATGGAGAAGATCCTCGGCAAAAAGTTCGGGGATGTGAACAAGCCGCTTCTTGTCGCCGTGCGCTCCGGCGCCCGCGAATCCATGCCGGGCATGATGGACACCATCCTCAACCTGGGACTGAACGACAAGACCGTCAACGCCCTCGCGACCGCGAGCCAAAACCCGCGCTTCGCCTGGGATTGCTACCGCCGATTCATTCAGATGTATGGCGACGTCGTACTCGGTGTGCAGAAGTCACCGGACGAAGACGAAGAACCGTTTGAGGCCGAGATCGACAAGATCAAAAAGGAACTCTTCCCCCGTGAAAAAGAAGTGGAAGATTCCCGCTTGGACGCCGACGCCCTGCAGGAGTTGGTCAAGCGCTTCAAGAAGTTGGTCAAAGACCGCACCGGTAAAGCCTTCCCGAACGATCCTTGGAAGCAGCTCGAAGGTGCCGTAGGCGCCGTGTTCGGTTCCTGGATGAACGACCGAGCCATCGTCTACCGCCGCAAATACAACATTCCCGCCGCCTGGGGCACTGCGGTGAACGTGCAGGCCATGGTGTTCGGGAACACCGGCGACAACTCGGGTTCTGGTGTGGCCTTCACCCGTGACCCGGCGACCGGTGAAAAGGTTTTCTACGGCGAATTCCTAATCAACGCTCAGGGCGAAGACGTGGTGGCCGGTGTTCGCACCCCGGAACCCGTGGCCGATCTCAAGAAAGCCATGCCGAAGCCGTTTGCGGAACTGAACCGCATCCGCACCGTGCTCGAAAAGCACTTCACGGACATGCAGGACTTCGAGTTCACCATTGAAGAAGGCACGGTCTTCATGCTCCAAACCCGCAATGGTAAGCGGACCGGCGTTGCCGCCGTTCGTATCGCCTGCGAAATGGTGAAAGAAAAACTCATCAACTGGCAGACGGCCGTCAACCGCGTGCCCGCCGATCAGTTGGACCAAGTCTTGGCCCCGATCTTCGATCGTGTGGCATTGAAGAGCGCCAAAGTCATTGCTACCGGCCTTCCCGCAGGACCCGGCGCGGCAACCGGCCAAATCTACCTCAACGCCGAACGCGCCGTAGAAGCGGCCGAGCGTGGTGAACGCGTCCTCTTGGTTCGCGTGGAAACCTCTCCGGAAGATTTGCGCGGCATGATCGCGGCCGAAGGCATCCTCACCGCCCGCGGTGGTGTAAGCTCGCACGCCGCCCTCGTAGCTCGGCAGATGGGTAAAGTTTGTGTCTGCGGCGCCGCCGACCTCCACGTGGACTACGCCAAGAAGAAAGTCTCAGCCGGGAAGCACACCTTCAAGGAAGGGGACTTCCTGTCCATCGACGGGACCTCCGGTGAGATCTACGCCGACCAGGTGAAAACGGCGCCGTCCGAGGTTATCCAAGTGCTGGTCAACAAGAAGCTCAACCCCAAGAAGAGCCCGACCTACCAGAACTTCGCCCAAATCATGGACTGGTGCAAAAAGGCTACCCGCATGGAAGTCCGCACCAATGCCGACACCCCGGAACAAACCGCCAACGCCATCGCGTTCGGTGCGACCGGGATTGGTTTGTGCCGCACGGAGCACATGTTCTTCGAAGGCAACCGCATCGATGCCGTTCGACAGATGATCCTGGCCGACAAGATCGAAGACCGCCAAAAAGCCCTCAAGAAGCTGCTCCCCTACCAACGGAGCGACTTCCGCGGGATCTTCAAGGCCCTCAAAGGTCTGCCGGCGACCATCCGTCTCCTGGATCCGCCTTTGCATGAGTTCCTCCCGCACGATCACGCTGCTCAGACCCAATTGGCCGAGCAGCTCGGCGTGAAGGTGGAAACCATCACCAAGCGCGTGCACGATCTCCACGAGTTCAACCCCATGCTGGGTCACCGTGGCTGTCGCTTGAGCATCGTCTATCCGGAAATCGCGGAAATGCAGGCTCGCGCCGTGTTTGAAGCCGCCGCCGAAGTGCAGAAGAAAGGCATCAAAGCCAAGCCGGAAATCATGGTACCGCTTGTCGGTTTCGCCAAAGAGCTGGAGCTCCAAGTGGAAATCATCCACCGCGTGGCCAAGGAAGTCGCTGCTGCGAAGAACACCAAGTTCGATTACCTCGTTGGTACCATGATTGAGGTGCCTCGTGGCGCCCTGACCGCCGACGAAGTGGCCGAGCACGCTCAGTTCTTCAGCTTCGGCACGAACGACTTGACCCAAACCACCTTGGGTATGAGCCGCGACGACTCGGGCTCCTTCCTGCCGAGCTACCAAGAGTTGGATATCACCAAGGCCAACCCGTTCGCCAGTGTGGATCAAAGCGGTGTGGGCCGTTTGATGGAAATCGCCGTCGAACGTGGCCAAAGCACTCGACCGAACATCAAGCTCGGTATCTGCGGTGAGCACGGTGGTGATCCAGCCAGTGTGAAATTCTGCCACAAGACCGGACTGAACTACGTGAGCTGCTCCCCGTTCCGGGTACCGGTAGCTCGCTTGGCAGCCGCTCAAGCCGCACTGGCCGATGCACCGGCCGCTCCGGCGAAGAAGAAAGCTGCCAAAAAGAAAGCCGCGAAGAAAAAGCGGTAGTAAACCGGTAAGCCCTAAACATTGAACCAACGCTTGAGGGCAACCCCCTCAAGCGTTTTTTTATGACGTATCAACTCGCCCAAGCCAACGCGGCCACCACCAAAGCGCCCTTCAGCGCGGCATCGATGCAGGGACTCACGACGCAAATCGCCGCAATCAACGCCCTGGCAGCGTCCTCCCCTGGCCATGTCTGGCGCCTCTCGGACGTTCCCTTAGAAGCGTTGGCACCCGTAGCGAACTACTTGTCGCACACGGACCCGGAAAGAGTGTTCTTCAACCTATCCATCTGGATGGATATCGAGACACTAAAGGCCTTCACTTATCAGACCGCCCACGCCCAACTGATCCGGCACAAGAACGATTGGGTCACTGACATCGGCCGCCCCTCCTACGTGCTCTGGTGGGTAACCGCCGGGCACCATCCCACCGTTCAAGAAGCGGCTGACCGATTCGACTACCTCGCCAAGCATGGACCCAGCGATCACGCGTTTGATTTCAAGCAGACCTTCCCCACTCCCGATCACCCGTGATCGTGCAGCGAAAAGCCTAAGGCATCGAAAAGAAGGATCACCACCAGCAAGGCCAAGCAACCACCAATCACATGCAAGGCCGCTTGGCGACGCGTACTGGTTTGCAACACATTCGGTAGCACATCAATGGTCGCAACGTAGATAAATGTCCCGGCCGAGAAGAGCAGCACCCAACCGACAAAGAAATCGGAAAGCGTTCCCAGCACGGAACGGGTCAGCAGAATAGCGGCGGGAGTTGCCAAACTGAAGATCAGGAGATCGATCCAAGTTCTCCGTCGATTGCCATGCGCGTGCTGGCTAAACAAGGTCAAGCTAACCGCTGCCGGAATCTTGTGCGTCAGTAGCGTGACCACCAAGGAACCCGTCAACGCGTGCGACCCGGTAGCCAAGCCCGCCCCAATCGCCATCCCGTCCGCGATGGTGTGAATCGTCAAGCCAATAACCACGACCGCGGCCAAGTGCTTGCCATGTCCGCCGCCGACCGGATGGTGTACATGCCCGCCCTGGTGATTATGATGTTCTTCGTGAATGTCATGACCAAAGCCCAAGCTCTCGGTCACCAACATCAGGAGAAAGCCAGCTAACAGGGCGAGACCGGCACTTAAAGAGGCATCCAGACCACCGGGCCCATGAGCGTGAACATGAGCGGATTCACCATGATCATGTCCGGCGTGGTCTTCGTGGTCATGGGCGTGCTCCGTTTCCGATTCGGATTCCATGGCACTCACTGCCATCGAAAGCCGTTCAAAACCCTCCGGGATCACAATCAAACAAGCCGCCGCAATGAGGAACCCGGCCGAGATGCTTGTCAGGGAACCCAGCAATCGGTGTTGGTGATCCATCCTCCCCAGCAACGGCAACGCGCCGCCGCCAAAGGCAGCCACGAAAGTCAAAGCCGCGATGATGAGGGCAAAACTGCCCCCTTCGCCCGTGCCCGGTCCGGTCCCCGCACCGCACCCGGTGAGCAAGACCCCACCCAGAATCACGACCACCGATAGAATCAACAAACCCCTGCCAGTTACTCCGCGCATCATGTTACTACGTCAACCGGTCTTCTCGAACCTGGCTGCCATCCCATGCTGCAAACCAATTGCAAAACAAACAAGCACTCTTTGCGCTAACCGCTTGAGTCGGGTGTGATTGGAAAGGGGTGCAGAATTAATATGGTCGACTGCGTTGGGAGAAGGCGGGAGCAAGCTCCCGCACTCCATGGAGTGCGCCGGCTTGCCGGCGCCATTGGCGGGTAGCACCCTTTTCTAATCACACCCGCTTGGGTCGCCCCTGCAGGGATATTGGCAAACCAACCTTCAGCCCCGAAAAGAAAGCAGGATCCATCCACGTTGCCCGACGCACCAATGATACATCCGGCCCTCCCTCCAGCAACGAAGGTGCAGTCCGGGTTGGTCCTCGGCAACGCCCTAGGTCTCTCGACCTCTGATGCCGAAGCCCTTTACGGGCAGGCTAACGGTTCCACATACCGACGGCGCTTCCGCTATCGCACGGCGGCCAACCGCTGCTCAAAGCGATCCGCAAATTCCACCCCCACCAACCGCAACTTCGTCCGCTCTTCCCCATCCGGTCCCAAAAACACCACCGTAGGATACGCGACAATGCCGTACTGTTGGGCCAACGCCTGCACCTTCGGATCACTCGAGTGGGTCATGTCCGCCCGAAGCGGTACAAACCGCTCCGCCGCATCCACAATCACTTGCTTCCCGAACACCTGACTCTCCATCATCCGACACGGCCCGCACCACGCCGCCGTGAAATCAATCATCACCGGCTTGCCAGCCGCCTGTGCTTCGCTCACCAAAGCTTCGGAATACGGTTGCCAGGGAAGTTCCGCTTCAGGTTGTTCCGACCATGGCAGAAAAAAGCCCACCAAAAAATAGACAAGACCAAGGATTCGACGCCACAACAAGCCGTTTTGTGCCGAGGGAAGCGGCATGAGAAATCCGAGATACACCCCACCGATCACTAGAATCAATGAAGCCATCGGAGCCGCCGGTCGGTTCACGAATACCCACGGCAAGCCCCAAACAACCAAAGCCGCAAGCCCACACAGGCCAAACTTCAACAGCACACCTTGTGCTACCGAAAGCCCCAGCTGCCCAGCACCAGACGCCGTGGGCGTTCCTTCGTCTATCCGCTCTTCGTCCATTACAAACGTATCAATTCTCAATCCTGCCGCCAACCGGGGAGCCATCCAATGGCCTCCCGCATACCGTGGCGAACCTCAACATTCAGAGGCCACTCCTCAAGCAATATTCCCGCAACTTTAGTTCGTTCAAGCCGAGAAAGGAATCGCGACCGACCCGGATTTCAATTGAATTCTCCGATCGAACCCTGCCATTCTTTCCCCGCTCATTCCGAGAGCCACCCAGTCCGAAGAACGTCGACACCAGAAACGATCTCGCCCAAGCCTCTCTTGATTGACACAAACCGGCAATCTGAATTTGAACTCTTCGCTTCGACGGAGGCGCCCGTAGCGACTCCGTCCTCGACCGCCCCGAACCCCGATTTCATCGACACGCGTGACGGCCGACGCATGGCTCTCATCCCAGCAGGTGCCTTCCAAATGGGGACCATGGATCGTGTAAGCGAGTTGGAACACGGGAAGCGCTACATCGACACCTTCAACAAAGAGATCCCCGAACACACCGTTCACCTAGCAGCCTACTTCATCGACACCCACCCGGTCACCAACACCCACTTCAATCGCTTCCTTGAAGAGACCGGACAAGAGCCGCTCGCCGCGGGCTCCGTGCCGGAACTCCGTGCGGCCGATCATCCCGTGGTGGGAATCAGCTGGGCGCAAGCCGCCGCCTACGCAAGCTGGGCCGGCAAGCGACTCCCCACGGAAGCGGAATGGGAAAAAGCCGCCCGTGGTGGCCTCGTCCAACGCCGCCACTCCTGGGGCGACGAAGCGCCGAACGGGTCACAATGCAACTTTGCCGATCAGAACTGCCCACGCCCCTGGCGGACGACGGAGTTCGACGACGGCTTTCCCCTGACATCTCCAGTCGGTTCCTTCCCACCGAACGGCTATGGCTTGTTCGACATGATCGGCAATGTGTGGGAGTGGTGTTACGACGATTGTCGCATCTACACCCCCAACGCAGTCACCGATCCCGTCGGCCCACTGACGCCGGGCCGTCGCGCGATCCGCGGCGGCGATTGGACCGGTCCGGCCTTTCATCAGCGTTGTTCCCGCCGCGACCAAAGACTCACGGAAGTGTCCGGCCCCGTGATCGATAACGTGGGGTTCCGTTGCGCCCTCAGCGCGGACGCCTACCATCACCCTCCGCTCTTCGGGAATACCGCCACGCTCTAGTCCCGTCTCGCACGGCGTCAGAGACAAATCCATTCATGAACCCCTCGGAACCGCTCCCCGAAACGCCGGCGGCATCCGGATTTCGAATGCCGGCCGAATGGGAACCTCATCACGGCACTTGGCTCACCTGGCCCTGGGAGCAGGGAGATAGCTTCCGCAATCGCTACCCTCATACTTACGAAACCTTCGGACAGTTAATTCGGCAACTCGCTGAAACGGAACGCGTCTTCGTGAACGTGTGGGACCTCCCCATGGAGAACCTCGCCCGACACCACATTGCCCTCCCCGAACAGCTCGCTGACCAGGTGCAATTCCATCACCACCCGGCCTACGAACCGTGGTGTCGAGACCACGGCCCCGTGTTTCTCACCCACCCAACGGAATCTCAGAAAGCAATCGTGAATTGGGGCTACAACGCCTGGGGCGAAAAATATCCCCCTTTCGATCTCGATGATCGCATTCCCCCCCAAATCGCCGAGCTTCGGAACTGCCGACTCTTCGAACCGCACATGATCCTTGAAGGCGGCTCCATCGACGTCAACGGCGAGGGCCTCCTGCTGACAACCGAAAGCTGTCTGCTCCATCCCAATCGGAATCCCTCGCTAAACCAAGCCGACATCGAGGAGCGCCTCCGCGACTATCTGGGTATCGACACGATCCTTTGGTTGGGAGACGGTATTGTCGGAGACGATACCGACGGGCATATCGATGATATCACTCGCTTCGTCCGTTCGGACACGGTGGTCACTGCCGTGGAACCGAATCCCTCCGACCCCAACCACGCACCTCTACGGGAGAACCTGGCCCGTCTTCAACGATTCAAGAGCACCAACGGCACACCGCTAGAAATCATCCCCCTCCCCATGCCGGCGCCAGTGTGGGAAGAAGGCATCCGTCTTCCGGCAAGCTACGCCAATTTCTACATCGCCAACCAGCAAGTCATCGTCCCCACCTTTGAAGACCCCAACGACGAGACGGCCCTTCAGATCCTTCAGGATCTTTTCCCGGACCGACGCGTCGTGGGCCTAAATTCCAAACGGTTGGTCTGGGGTCTCGGGTCGTTCCACTGCCTCACCCAGCAGGAACCCGCCGTGAGCTAGCATTCCCGCGAGCGCTACTCAATTGCCGGCGGCACCATATCTGGGCCCAAACGAAAATACTGCCACATCGCTTCCAATTGCTGCGTCGTATCCCCTTCCAGCACATCGTAGAGGGGACTGTAGCCCTCCTCGTCGAAGTAGACCGGCATCTTCGTCGCTGGATCGATCCGCAGGGGGTTCAGCAACCAGCGGCGGTAATAATCCTTCTGCAAGCGTTCCGCCGAGAATTCGAAGTTGATGCCCTCGCTTTCAAACACTTGGGTCGGTTTCAACTCCGCGGCTCCATGACATGAGATGCACGAAAAGCCACCCAAAGGTGAAATCAATTGGCGCCCAATCTCAGCCATCTCGTCATCGATTTCTTCCTCCGCCGGCGTCTCTCCCGCGAAGCCATGAAGTTGGCTGAGCCCCACAGCCATGGTGTTGGCGTAAGCCGGATAGGCCGGCATGCGCGCCGCGAGCCAAGGCCGCGGCTTATCAAACACGGCTCCATGGAGCAACTGGGTCATCCATTCCGGTTTCAGCTTAGCGCCCAAGATCGAAGCGGGTGGGATCCCTTCCAGTTCCCCGTGACAAGCGTTGCACCGCAGAGCATCTCGCCAAACGACCGCCTCTTCCCAAGGTACGATCCGCTCCAAACTTTCCCGCCCTGTCGAAACGAAACTTCTCAACGCTGCTCGTTGTTGCGCCGTGAATTGGAAATGCGGGACGGACTCGGCTCTCGCCTCTTCCTCCGCCAAGCATCCCGCACTGGAATTACGGATCGGCACCTGTTTCGCAGCCTTAGCCATCACCGCTTCCGGTAATCCGGCATGACAGGCACTGCACTGAAGAGACTTCACCAGGGCAGCCCCGCGAGCCAAAACTTCGCTGCCGGCTACCGGAACCTTCTCAGCCGGCGCCGCATCCGCACCGACTAGGAATTGAGCCAGATCCGCCGCTTCCTGTTCCGAGAGTCCAAAGTCTGGCATCCGAATCGCAGCGTAATGCGCCCGAGGTTCCAAGAGAAAGGTCACCAAATTCGCCAAACTGAATTTGCTCGCAACCCGACTCAACGAAATCCGCTCGCCCGCGTCGGCCTCGGCTTCGCCTTCCTTGAGCACATGACACCCCGCACAATTCAGCGTCGTAAACAACTCGTTCCCAACCTGAGAATCGCCCGGCAGGGGTTGATAAGATTCCCGCTTATCCGTCCCACCGTCCCTATTTGCCTCAGAAACCAGAAAGGCAGCTACGGCGCTTGCGTCGGCGGCGCTCGCACCTCCATGGAATAACTTGGGCATCCGAGCCTGAGAGCGAAGCTCACTGGGATCACGAATCCAGTCGGTGAGCCAAGCAACGGATCGACGCGCACCGATTCCAGCCAAAGAGGGCGCTTCATAACGGAGCCCCCCCTCAGAATCCGAATGGCAGGCGTCACAACGAAACTCTCCAAACAAAACACGGCCCTCACGCCGCGACTGCGCCTGGACGAGGGCCGGCTCCGATTCATGATGAAGATGCGATCGTCCAACCGGCTCAAAGAGGAAATCCGGCGAAGCCCATTCCACCTGCAACCGAGCATCCGATCCAGACCGGCTTTGGTAGGATAGGCGCAGGGGATTCATTCCCTTTTTCAGGCGAACCTCATCCGAACCTTCAACCCAATCGCCATCCGATTCGGCATCAATGACGACGGTATCGCCCAGCGTCAGACGCACCTTCCCATGAGCTCGAACCCGAAACCGGTAGTCGTCTCGGAGCGGGATCGAGAGGGAGCCCTCAGCCTGGAGTTGAAACGGTCCGGGTTGCAGGAAAACGGTTGGCGACTGCCCCTGCGGGATAAACAGCGCCAACTCTTCCAGCACCACCAGGTCTTCACCCGAAACTCCCGAATCGCTCGGTCGAATACTCACCCGCAGACCGGGCGTCATCTCCGCCGCAAGCAGCCCAAGGCTACCCACCAATCCAAGGCAGACCGCCCATCGCACCGCGCCATTCGTTGATCTCATCCCGTTCCGAACCGAATCGATACCCATGTCCCGCCAATCCTCGCTTCGCCGATTAGTCGAGACCCGGAGGCGTTGGCCGGAACCAACGAATGCTCAAATACTGAGAATCCGCACTGGTTCCACCCACACTATAGTGAAAATACTTCGCCACCCGTTCAAACGGAGGCAACGCCGAGAAATTGGCCAGCGGTCCCAAATCATTAAGCGACGGACCACCCAAGGCCGCTCCCGCGCCCAGATTCTCTGCGAAGACATCAGGACTCTTGCGCCCCATCTCCCAGACGCCCTCGACCACAGATCGAGCGTTGTCATAGCGGAATGAGGTCAACCGATCGCTCCCCAACGCCGACCGTGCTTGGGCTAGACCACCCACGCGACTCAGCGGTTTCTGGGACGACTTCGGCCCACGCAAGAAGTCTTCCACAGCTTGCTCGTCCATTGAGAAAATCACGTAATCTTCATTGGCCACCAAGTGAATCCCAGCATTCGGCATCCCCCCGCCGGCAGCCCCCAACCCGGGCATCGGTAGCCCTGGGATCGTGAGTGAGTAAATGGTTCGATCCAAGAATTCGCGCTCTTCCATGGCCCCACCCGCGCTCGGGATCAGTCCGGTCAAGACCAGGAGCGACTCCACCAAACCGCTCGGATCGGGGCTCCCAAACAACATCAACTTGGGCGCAGTCGCCAGTTCCTCAATCGAGTCTCCCCGTGGCGGCAAGCCAATCGTGATAATGTCATCGCCCAGATTCCCAAAGAAGCTATCGCGGAAGTTGAAATTGGGATCGCGGTCCTTGCCCAATCCCCCCAGATACAACTCCATGATGCCACCCACAGGCGGGACCAACTCTTTCACCATCCCTTCGAGATTGTTCCAAAAGGTGGCCAGATTGAACCGGACCCGATTGAATTGGACGACGTCCGATGGCACCCAACTCGGAGCGGAACTATCCTTTTCCTCCAACGCGATCAAGCCGAACAAGCCTTCCCGCTTTTCCTTCGGGATGGCCATCGACAGTTCCATCATCGAACCATTGTCGCGATCCGCCAAGTTGAAGGCCAAGCCATCTAAAGCATCGAGTCCCAATACGTCCAAGACGAAGGAAGGTTTCGGAATCAGCGGATTGGCGTTGCGTGCCATTTGCCGGTCCATGGCCTCGATCTGCGGCACGACCAACTTCATGACCTGGCGGAAGTTGATCCAGCCATAGCCATAAGAATCGCGGAACTTGCTCGCATGAATCCGACGGAACGCGGGATCTTCGGCCAACGCCGAGATGCCTCCGGAATCACTAAGTGTTTTTTCCAAAATCTTCTCATTCGTGCCAATCATCAGCATGGAATCTACCTGCCCCCAATAAATGGAAGAGGGCAAGCCCACCGGCGCTTGCTGGTTCCCGCCTCGTCCGTCTCCCGGGCTCAGCTGGTAAAAGGATTGGTTACGAATCGTCACCCGCTTCGGCGCCATGCCCTCGTCCAAATACCGTTGCTTAGCATCGGCCAGTTTTTCCTTTAGTTGCCCCCCTTTATCCCCGGCATCCAAGGCGGCAAAGAAATTCACTTCCGGAGGCCCAGCTCTCCCGGCATCCGCAAACAGGGCTAGCGTGAACTGACCATTCAACAATTCCGTGTACTCGCTAATCGGAAATCCCAACTCCTTCTCGAAACCCGCAAGCATCTGCTCGTGAAACGCCGTTTTGACGCCGTCGACATACGGCTTCATGGCAGGATCTTCAAACATCTTGACGATGGGATCATTTAAGAAAGCCGCTTTCGCTTCCGTGAAGCTCGGCAACGAGATCACCGCCAAGGTATCTTCCGGCAACCATTCCGGCGCCGCGCCCTCCGCGGCCTTCGCCCCTACACTGACACACAAGGAACCCGCTACCATCAGCGCGGTCCACCGATTCAAACTCTGCATTCTCATTCTATTTCTACTTTCTAAAAAGGTCACTTCGTCCAAACTTTCCCGGCCATCACGGCGCTTCGTTCAATTCAGAAAACGTGGTCGGAGGTGGCAAGTAACGATACGGATTATTCGGATTGTCATTGTCGTAAGCAAACGCTTCACGGTATCGGATAAAGTGCCGCACCGATTCCGCCGGGATAGCGAACCCCAGGCCTTCACCGAGGGGAAGCTTCATGTTCGTCACACCGACCACTTCGCCCCGACGATTGAACAAGGGCCCACCACTATTCCCGGGATTGATCTGAGCGGTCGTCTGCAGATACAGGCGCCCCTCATACTCCCGAGTTTTCGTGCTCACAATACCTTCCGTCACCGTGCGTTCCAATCCCAGCGGACTCCCGATGGCAAAGACGTTCTCACCCACGGCCAAGTCTGCGATGCTACCCACCACAACCGGCTGAAATTGAGGCGCCCCTTCGTCTTCCACCTTGAGCAATGCCAAGTCTGCAAACCGATTCAGCGCGACAATCCGGATCTCCTGGTAGCTCCGACGCTCCAATTGCCCGTCCACCAATAGATACACATCAATGGAGATATCCGTTTCACTTTCGATGACATGAAAATTCGTGATGAGCAGACCGTTCTCATTGATAAAGAATCCCGAGCCCAGACCGCCCGGCGTCCGGATCTGCATGACCGAAGGGCCGAGGCGCTCGGATAGAACGGGGATCGACTCGGTTCGCCCTCCCTCGGAAGGCGTGTAGAAGATATCCTCCGACGCTCTTTGTGCCGGCTCAGCGGCCACCTCGGCAGCCCCGTCCGTATCCGCGGACTCAATCGACTCGATGGCCGATCGCGGGACAATCAACAGCGTGTAGCCCACGTCAACCACCACCTGATCGCGGTGCTCGGCCACGATTTCTCCACGAATCGCATGGTCGCCCCCCAACTGCAGCGTCGCCCCCCAACCGAGAACGTTCCCGGCCAAGAAAACACCTATACCCGCGACCCAAGCAGCCTGGTTTTTGAAAACCCTCATCCCGCCCACCTTAGGCGCGATGCCCAGAAAAAAACAAGCGGGCTTTTGGCAGCACAGCCCCACCGGTAGGGCAAGCGTACCCGCGAGCCGTTGGGCAAGAGTCGCGAACGGGTACACCGCTGGCTCAGAAGAACCCGTTGAGTAGGAACCGCTCGCGCCTCCATTTGATCTACCGGGAGCTCTCTTCACTAAAAGCACCCGCCGCCAATTCGACCGCCCGACTCCAATGTTCTTCGGTATTGATGTTTAAAAAACGCCATTCTTGGGACGGATCCGCATCGACTACCTGACATCCTTCCCGTTCGAGTAAGCCAAAAAGCGACCGACGGCCCTCATCGAGCCGTTGTCGCACCGCTCCGGCCAAGCTGCGTTTCACGAGGATCGGAAAGCCGAGCCGATCGCTCACTCGAGAGACCAACGCCGGGAACTTGCCTGCTTGGCCGACCTGAATCAAATGTCGGAGCCAATTCGTCTCCAAAAAAGGCATGTCGCAGGGAATGAAGACGAGCACCGACTCCTCAAACCGTTCCATCGCGGTGTCGACCCCACCCAAAGGGCCGTGACCGGGCATCCGGTCGTGCCGCACCACACTGACAGGAACCCCCAACGGAACCGCCGACTCCCAAACGCGCCTCAGCAAGGATTTTCCCGCCAGACGCACCCGACGCTTATCCCGCCCCAAACGCCGACTCCGACCGCCGGCAAGCAGGATGACCCGGCACCCGGATTCTCGATTCGCTGCCCCATTCGTGCACACAAAAAAACGATGCAAACCCACCTGCTTCTTTACGAGCGCAAAAAACCGTGCCTAAGCTCTCCCAATGGCTGTAGCCGAATCGACAGCAGACTTCGCCCCTGCAGCGACAACGGAAGCGACAACGGAAACGCAGCGGCTTCCGTGGCACTGCTACGTCGTCATTGCGGGAGCCACAAGTATCATTCTCGGCGTGCTCTGGGATATTTCCTGGCACCGCACCATCGGACGGGACACGTTTTGGACGCCCGCTCACATGGCCATCTACCTCGGCGGTGTCCTCGGCGGGCTGACCTGCGGCTGGCTGGTCCTCAAGAGCACCTTTTTCTCGCCCACCCGTGAGACGGAATCCGGCGAAGTAGTGATTTGGGGCTTTCGCGGACCCCTGGGCGCCTGGATTTCCATCTGGGGCGCCTTGGCCATGCTCACCTCGGCCCCGTTTGATGATTGGTGGCACAACGCTTACGGACTAGACGTCGAGATTCTGAGCCCGCCTCATATTGTTCTGGCACTCGGCATGTGGGGAATCGTGCTCGGAGCGAATATCATGGTGCTCCGCTACCAAAATCGAGCCGGCGCACTCGCTTCCCACGTGGGTCGCTGGTTCTTTCTCTACGCCGCCGGAATCCTCGTGGCCATGGATGCCACCGTGAAAACCGAGATGAGTTTTCCGAACCACCAACACACCCTGCTCTTCTACCAGGTTGCTGCCACCGGGTTTCCGCTCTACTTGATTGCGTTTTCCCGGGCCTCGGGTTTTCGCTGGGCCGCCACGACGATCGCTCTCGTCTACATGGGCATCTTTGCCTCGATGGTCTGGGTTCTCCCGCTCTTTCCCGGTCAGCCTCTGCTCGGGCCGATCAGTCATCACATCGATCACTTCGTCCCCTTACCATTCCCAATGCTGTTGGTAGTTCCCGCCCTGGCCATCGACCTACTCCGTCGCGGGATGGGCGAAACCCCATCATCCTGGTGGGATTGGCCACGCGCACTCGTTTACGGCACCGCCTTTCTCGCTCTGTTCACCGTGACCCAATGGTATTTCTCTGAATTCTTGCTCAGCCCCGGCGCCATGAACCATTTCTTCGGAGCCAATCAACACTGGGGCTACACCGAAGCCGACGGCGCCTGGAAGACACGGTTCTGGGATCCGGTCACATTGGACTTTGGAAATGCGGAAGTCCGTCGCGGATTCGGCATCGCATGGCTGTTGTCCTGTGGTTTTTCCCGCTTAGGGCTCGCTGCCGGATCTTGGCTGCGCAAAATCCAGCGCTAACCTGTGAACAAATTGCGGAACAAACCGGACGTCCGTCGACTCCAGCCAGCCGGGTCCTGGCTCTGGCTCGTCGCCCTGATATTCATCACTGCCTCGTCCGTCTGTGCTCACGTTGGGATTCAGAATGTCATTTTTGACACCCAGGCCGGTCCTTACCCGCTGCGGATCACGATCAAACCGCCCGGAGTCGTGCCGGGCTTAGCCGAGATCTTTATCCGGGCCGACAGTCAAGACATCTCCAAGATCACCGTCCTGCCCGTCCGCTTCGACAGCGGACGCAAAGGAGCTCCCCCACCGGACCAAGCCCTTCCGGTCGAAGAAGCCCCCGGACTCTATCATGCGGCACTTTGGTTCATGCGTTCCGGAGCGCATACGGTGATCGCCGAAGTCACCGGGCCGGACGGCACGCACGAGGTGATGGTGCCTTTCGACGCCATGGCCACACGAACCCTCCCCATGTCCCGCACGATGACCGTCATTCTCAGCCTAATGGGCACGCTTCTCATCGCTCTGGCCGTGAGCATCGTGGGTTCAGCCGTCCGGCACGCCGTTCTCCCTGTTGGAACCACGCCCTCGAACGCCCGCATCTGGGGCGCTCGGTTCGCCATGGTCGTGCAATTCGCGCTCGTGCTGACCTTGATCGAAGTCGGGCGCCGATGGTGGAACGCTGAGGCAAACGAATACCGCAGTAACCAGCTCTACCAACCCATGGCGTCTTCCGCTCAGATTCAAACACCCAAGCAAGCCGCCGCCCAACTTGAGCTGACTCTCACCGACCAACGGTTCCGTAAGGGATCGCCACTCCTCCCCGACCACGGGAAGCTCATGCACCTCTTTCTCATCCACACCCAAGACGCGGCGGCCTTTGCCCATCTCCACCCCAAACGCACGAGCTGGGAAACCTTTCAAACCGCGATCCCTCCGCTCCCCATGGGGGACTATTGGGTATTCGCCGATGTCACCCACGAGACTGGCTTCAGTCACACGATCACCAATCGCATCCGTATCCCAGCATCCAATCTCCCTGCGGACGCACCCATTGACGCCTTCCGCGACGTCGATGACTCGTGGTTTCCAACCCAAACCGCCGCCAATGACGCCACCGACACACCGCCCACCATTCAACTCATTGGGTCTCTGAACCGACCCGTCGGACAAGAGACTGAGCTCCAATTCACGGTTCGCAACGCCGAAGGCCAGCGCGTCCCACTCGAAGCCTACATGGGGATGCGCAGCCATTTGATCCTCTTCAAACAAGACGCCCAAGTCTTCAGCCATCTCCACCCCAGCGGCACCATTTCCATGGCCGCCCTGCAAGCCTTTGAAGACCGGCTCCAAACGGAAACTCCCAAACGCATCGCCTACGGGCAACTCGATCCCTTCTGCGAACTCCCCTCCGTGGCCGAGAGCAGCGAACGCTGGATGAGCGCTTCCGAGTCCCGGACGGCGGACGTGGATCTCACTTTTCCCTACGCCTTTCCCCAACCCGGTGCCTATCGCGTCTGGGTTCAGGTTAAAGCCAACGGCCAAGTCCACACGCAAGGGTTCGATTTCGAGATCACCCCCTAGTCGGGCAAAGCGAGAGTAGCGCCCCACCGTTTGCCCGATCTTGGGCTTGTGCTTCGATCCCTAACCGTCAACATGGACGCCATGCAAGTTCGTACCCAAAGATTCATCCCGAGCCTATTGCTTGCCGGACTCGTCGCCTTGCCCTTGCTCACCCAGGGATCCAACTTCCGTGCCGCCATCGCGACCCGAATCGTCACTCCCGATCCCCTGCAACCGGTCTCCGGCGGCGTCGGCCCCAGCAATCCCGTCACCGCCAAACGAGACGACCTCACGGTCCGTGCCCTGGTCCTGGCAACCGACGAGGCCACGGTCGCCATCATGAGCACGGATTTTCTGGGTTTTCCCGCCGCGCTGGGAGATCGCATCCGCCGGGCCGTACCACGTCTCCCCGGAGATCACATCCTCATCGGCGCTACCCACACCCACAGCGCACCGGACGCGTATGGATTTCCGGACGGGCGCGGCGGATTTGCGGCCGACTTGAAGTATCTAGACTGGGTGTGCGAGCAAGCGGCAGCGGCCTTGAACGAAGCCCTCGACAACCTAGCGTCTGCTCAGCTCCGAATTGCCACCGGCGACGCCCAAGGAAAGATCGCCTACAACTACTACGCCGAACAACTCTACGACCCACGTTGTTCGGTCATCCAATGCCTCACCCCTGAGGGAACGCCAATAGCGACCCTCGTCAACTATGCCGTTCACCCCGAAGTCCTCGGAGCCAATGCCGGCTTCTCAAGCCCCGATTTAATCGGCCCGCTCTACACACGGATCAAAGAAAAAGGCGGCGGCATCGGCATCTTCATGAACGGAGCCCAAGGCGGGATGGTCACGGCGGACAACCGAACCGACTCGGGCCGCGACGCTCGCACATGGGATGAGTGCGTACGGATCGGCAACCTCCTCGGGGACGAAGCCTTAAGGCTGATCGCCGATGCCCCGGTTCAGTCTGATCCTAAGATCATCGTCCGCGCTGAACGGGTTACCTTCCCGGTCGAATCCCAGCTCCTCCAACAAATCATGAAACTCTCGCCGCTCAAATACGGCAACGGGAACTCAAAGGAGATGACCACGACGCTCAACTTGGTTCAAGTGGGCAACGCTCAGATATTAACCATTCCAGGCGAAGCCTTGCCCAACATCGGCTACTACTTGAAGCGACAAATGAAAGGCGAACATCAACTCCTGTTTGGGCTCACCAATGATGCCTTCGGCTACATCCTCACCGCCGTGGACTTCGGAAGTTTCAAACGGTATGAATACATCACGCGCACCAGCCTGGGGGAACAAACCGGACCGATCCTGATTGCCGAGTCACTCAAACTTATCGCCAGCCAACCCTTCCTGCCCTAGTCGCACCAACCAACACGATGAGCGTCCCCGGCAAAAGCACGCCCACATCGACGCCCCGGGCGGAACCAACCCGTTTCGAATCGCACTTTAGCGTCCGTCCTGACGACATTGACCTGTTCCAGCACGTCCATTCGAGCCGCTACCAGGACTACCTACTTGCGGCTCGGTTCGATCAAATGGAGCGCTGCTACGGCATCTCGATGAACACGTTCATCGAGCGCGGATTCGGTTGGTTCGTGAAAGACTTCCAGATCACCTATCGGCAGCAACTTGGCCTGGGTGACCGCTTCACCGTAACGACGTGGGTCGAAACCATTAAAGCCGCATCGGTGAACGTGGGATTCGAAATCTCGCGGAGCGACCCCAAGCCCGCACTCTGTTGCACGGGACAATCCCGCTACGCTCTCATTGATCTCAAGACCGGCCAACCCACCCGAATTCCGGACTGGGCCATTGAGGCCTATTCAATCTAAGGCTCGGCTGCGCTTCGGGCATCGCCGCCTTCGAGCAATCTAAGCAAAAACGGCCAACTCGCGAACCTGCTGTCGAAGCTCGTCTTCCTGGGCTGAGCTCAGTCCGCGCAGGGGAGGTCGCACGGGACCGAAGTCGAAACCCAGCTCTCTCAGGATGGCCTTGCCCGCGGCCAGCGGGCTCACCGCATTCAGGTGCGTCACCAGAGTCACGGATTGTTGCTGGAGGGCTCTCGCAGTTGTGTGATCTCCCTCTAGGAACGCGGCTTGAATCCGCTGATAGAGCGGCGCCGCATAGTTGTAGGTGCTCCCTACTGCTCCATCGACTCCCAATGCAAGGGCCGCTAAGAGCGCTTCGTCACAACCAAACAACACGTCGAGCTCCTCACCCGCATTCGCCAAGCAACGTTGAAGTTCGATCATGTCGAGATTTGAAAACTTCACCCCACGGAACCCGGCAATCCGTTCTCGGCAAGACGCCATCACCCGCGCGGTCCCATGATTGACCCCGGTCAGTCCGGGAATATCGTAGTAATAGAAGGGCAAGCCCTGGGCTGCATCGGCAATGCCCCCCAAGAACGCGACGGTCGTGTCGACGCCATCGGGCTTGAAATAGTGCGGCGGTACGGCGCTGATCGCGTCCGCTCCCAACTCGGCCGCGTGCGCCGCCAAGGATTGCGCCTCAGAGAGACAATTGCTCCCGACGTGAATCACCAACTTCAAACCCTGTGATTTCGTGGCGGCTCTCCACGCCTCCGCAACCAAACGCCGTTCCTCGGTGGTCAGCGAGGCAAATTCGCCGGTCGTCCCACAGATGAAAACACCAGTCACCCCTTTGGCGGCCAAATCGTGGGAGAACGGTTCCACCACGGATAGGTTCAGAGAACCATCGGGAGCGAACGGCGTAAACGGCGCCGCTAGCAAACCCTGGAGCAATTTGTGTTCGTGACTCATAATAATCCCATCTGTGCGAACCGCATTCTGTGAGGAACGGGCAACGGGAACCAAGCAAATCTTTCGGTTGAGATTAAGGAGACGTGGGATGGGAATGGTCCGCCCCTTCAGGGCTCGTCGTATGTTGGCACCTGATTCCCGGGGCGCTGCCCCGGGCTAAAACCGGACGGGCTTTCAGCCCTAGGAACGCGTGCCCATGGCACCAGCCACGCCCGGAGGTGTCCTTCCCTCACCCCAGCGCCGAAGGTGCGGCCTGTCCCAGTCCAGGGCATCGCCCTGGGAATCCGGTTTCCTTTTTTGATTCAAGCCCTGTAAGGGCGGACCAACTCCGGTCCCGATTGCCCACGGCTGCGTCACTCAAAAAAGAATCGCCTCGATACCCAAAAACCCCTATGTTTTCGGCCAATTTATGCCACCCCTCGTCCAACGATGCTTCCCCGCGATTGCGAAGGCATTGGTCGTCACGGTTCTCTTCAGGGCCGAGACCTGGATGCATCCCGTTCAAGCAAGCGACGCGAACGCGACCATCCCAGTGGCATCCAAACTTTGGAAACAGGACATCGTCCCGCTGTTCGATGCAGAATGCGTAAAGTGCCACGGCCCACTCCGAAAAAAAGGCGGGCTCGACTTAACCAGTTTCCAAGGCGTCATTCGTGGCGGCGATTCGGGAACGGTCATCGCCCCCGGCAGCCCGCAAACGAGTCTTCTATTTCAATTCCTCCAACCCGGTGCCGATCCACACATGCCGCCCAAACGGCAATTGACGCCGGCCCAAATCGATTCGGTCGCTCAGTGGATCACTCACGTCACCCCCACAACCGAACCCGATGCTTCCCCCCATCCCGAACCCGCGGCAAGCACGCCGTTGGCAACACACGCCAGCCCAGCGCTTCCGAGCTTTGACGCCGAGGACCCTCGCCCCATTTCAAAAATCATCGACCACTTCATTCGCCACGAATGGACGAAACGCGATCTCAGCCCCGCGCCGCGAATCGATGATCGCACCTTCGTGCGGCGCGTCTACCTGGACCTCATCGGCCGTCTTCCATCTCCATCCGAAGTATCACACCATCTATTTAGCGGTGAGGCAAACAAACGATCCGCGCTCATCCAAGAACTACTGGCAACCGAGGCCTTTGGCCGACACATGCGGGAGTCCTTCGACATCCTGTTTCTCGGCCGCAAGGGTTCCGGCAAACATAGCGAACGGGCCAACCACCAATGGCACGCTTTTCTGGAAGAAGCCTTCAACCACAACCGCCCCTGGGACGCGGTGCTTCGCGACGTGATTCTCGCCCGACAAGACGAGACCGAACACCCGGGCGCACTCTGGTTTCTCTACGAACACAAAAACAACCACCAGGCCATGGCCGAATCGCTCGCTCCAATGGTCTTCGGCACGCAAATCAAGTGCGCTCAATGTCACGACCATCCCCTGGCGCACGAGATCAAACAGGCCCATTACTGGGGTATGGTGGCCGCATTCAATCGGAGTAAAAACGTCAATACGGACGCTGGGATCGGAATCGCAGAGTCCGCAATCGGTGGCTTCATCAATTTCGCTAACCTGGAACAAGAATCCCAACCCGCAATCCTGTCGTTTTTAAACGGCGTGCGCATCGACGAACAACGACCCGAGCCCGATACGAAAGAAGCGGACACTCCGACCAAGTATGTCATTGCCCCTGCCGCCAAAAAGGAAACGCCCCAGCGCGCCGCTATTCCGAAATTCTCTCGACGGGAGCAACTGGCCAACGCCGTCACCCGGGAGAACCCACTCCTCGCCCAAGCTGCGGTCAACCAGGTCTGGGCCCTCCTGATGGGACGCGGGCTCGTACATCCGGTCGATGAGATTAATTCCAAACACCCGCCCAGTCATCCGGAACTCCTGGATTGGTTGGCCCGCGCGCTGGAACATCGGAACTATGATTTGAAGTGGCTGATTGCGGGCATCGCCAACAGCGAGGCCTATCAACTCCACAGCTCGCAGACTCAAGCACACGCCAATAACCCCGACGCGTTCGCCACGGGCCTTGAAAAACCGCTCAAGGGCGAAACGCTCTACCGCATCTTTCTAACGGCCAGCGGCCACGACATCACTACCTACAGCGCCGATTTTCCGGACCAGTCTAAGGCTTTACGCGAACTCTTCGTCGAGCGATTCCCTGAGCTCCTCCCCGTCACCCACCAAGCCACGCTTCAGCAAGCCATGTTCCTCACCAATTCCAACGAGATCGACCACTTGCTCCAAGCGCGTCCTGGCAATGCGGCTCACCGTTTGGCTCAAATCGCCGACCCGATGGAACGCATCCAAGAAACGTTCTTGGCTCTCTTAGGGCGATACCCCGATGCGGAAGAAGCCACGACCTTCGAGGCCTACGTCAACCAACGATCCGACCGACCCGATGCCGCGCAAAAGCAGATCATGTGGACGCTGCTCAGCAGTGCGGAGTTCTTGATGAATCATTAGGCCATGGCAACGTCCTCTTCCCAACCCAACGGCGTACGACAGGGATGCCCAACGGCAGATCACCGAATCCATCGTCGGCTCTTCCTCGAAGGTCTCGCCGCTGGCGGAGCCGCCTCGGCCCTGAGTTGGAGCGGCCTCTTCACCGCCCCCCAATTCGTGCAAGCCGCCAAGCAGCAGCAGAAACATTGCATCCTCCTCTGGCTCTGCGGCGCCCCGAGTCAATTCGAGACCTGGGATCCAAAAGACAATCTCCGCACAGGCGGCCCCTTTAAGAGCATCCCAACCGCCCTCCCCGGCGTGCATTTTTCCGAACTCATGCCGCAGTGTGCCGGCATCGCCGATAAGCTCGCGGTCATCCGGTCCATGAAGACCAAGCCCTCGGAACATTTCCAAGGGATCGATCGGCTAAACCGCGGGGCTGCCCCACGACCGCCGTTTATTCGCCCAACTCTCGGCTCCGTTTTAGGCCAACAACTCGGGCAGCTAGAAAGCCCCATCCCAAACTTCGTCTTGCTCGATCCTTGTCCAGAGGGCAACGAGTTCCGCGCCTTCAAAGCCGGTAACTGGGCGGGCTGGCTCGGCGCCGAGTATGGCCCGGTCCGAATTGGCGGCGAGTTCCAGATCCCCAACGTAGCCAAACTGGCTGATATCACGACAGAAGATCACGAGGAACGGGAAACCCTGCGCCGCTTCTTGGCTAAGAAGTATCAAAATGAGACTCGAAGCGCCGCGGCGGAGTCCCAGAACGCGGTCTTCGAGCGGGTGAAAGGCCTCATGAGCGCCGCACCGCTCTTCGACCTCGAACGCCTCCCCGCCAAGGATCGGGAACGCTACGGCGCCGGCACGTTTGGGCAGCACACTCTGCTGGCCAGGCATCTCGTCGAAAACGGCGCTCCGTTCGTCATGGTGGCCAACGGCATGCCCTGGGATTGCCACGTGTTTCATCACGAGAATTACCAAATGTTGGTCCCGGACTTAGACAACATTATCTACCAGCTTATCACCGACTTGGAGGATCGCGGCATGCTCGACAATACCTTGGTAGTGATGATGGGCGAGTTCGGCCGGACGCCGTGGCTCAATGCTAGCCGAGGCCGCGATCACTACCCCAACGCCTGGAGCCTCGCCCTGGCGGGTTGCGGGATCCAGCGCGGGGTCGTCGTAGGGGCAACGGATTCCGACGGAATCGACGTGGTCGATTCCCCTTTCAACGAACAGAACCTTTTCGCCACTTTATTCACCGCACTCGGAATCGATCCCTACCAGGAATATCATCTTCCGGGACTCCCTACCTTCCACCGGGTGGAAGATCGCGCCGAACCCATCCAAGCCGTTCTCAGCTAGTTCACACGATGGAAGCCAAAACCCCTCCAGCCAGTGTGTCGCTCAATAGCGAACTCGTCACCGAACGCTCGCTCCCAGCGGGTCTGCTCGCGGCGACCCTGCATCCGGGCACTCAGGCGCTCTATACTGCAGGCATGGACGGGCAGGTGTTGGAGATTGATTGGGAAAACGACCGGAAAGAGGTGATCGGCCAGCATGAAAGCTACGCCTCCGGCGTGGTCCTCAGTGCCGACCCGAACATCGTCATTTCCTCAGGTTACGACGGCCTCTTGATCTGGCACGACCGAACTACCAAACGCCCGATCCACGTCGTCAAAGCGCATGACTTCTGGTCTTGGCGCTTAGCCCTAGCACCAAACCGACAGTGGGTGGCCTCCGTTACCGGGCAATACCAGAGTGGCGGCTATAAGTATGAACCCGCAACCGAGAAAGAACCCTCGATCAAAGTATTTCGAGCACAGGACGGCGAACTCGTCCAAGCCCTGAGCCATCTTCCTCCGGTCACCTCGGTTTGTTTCTCGCCCGATTCCGCCTATCTCGCAGCCGGCAATCTCATGGGAGAGATCCGCATCTATGAAGTGGCCACGGGCCGTCTACAGACCCAAATCGAGACACCCGATTTCACCAGTTGGGGGATCATCAAGAGCCACCACTACATTGGCGGCATCTTCGACCTCGCATTCTCGCCTACCGGCGATCAACTGTTTGCCTGCGGCATGGGTCCAATGCGCGATCCCATGGCCGGCAACGGCAAACAAACCTGGCAACGCTTTGCTTGGCAACGCGAGGGCGATCACAAAACGGCTGAAATCGAAGACGGCGAACGAGGCCGCGGCCTGATGGAATCGCTCGCAATCGACGCTCCGAACCAACGATTTGCCATGGCTGGAAGACTCGCTCAGGGACAATGGAACGCAGCGGTTTTCGATCTCGAATCCGGTGCTCTGCTCCACGGACTCGATTCCAAGATGCGGATAACCAAAGCGCTGTTTTCCGCGGATGGCAAACAGCTCATCCTGACCGGCGCGGGGAGTCAAAAGGGACCGAAGGACGGGAAGTGGCCCGACTTCGGCAAACTGAAAGTCTACGGCCTCAAGAAAGCATGATCCCGCGAATCATCGCATTCAAACCTACCGCACACGGGGAATTCTGAGGCATGCCAGATTTCGACTCAGAAGACATCTCGTTCCGCGAAAGCTACTGTCTCCGGTATCAGATCCATCCGGAAGTCTTCGAAGCCACCTTTCTCAAAAACATCCTCTACCCGATTAGCAAGCCGCTTTCGCTCCTCGCACTCTGCCTACGGCCCCACACCTTCGAGCACGAGCTTAAACATATCGAACGGATCGGCGACGCCACCACGGACGAACAATTCACCCGGGAACGCAATCGCTTGATTGATTTCACCCTCTACCAACTCCCGACGTGGAAAAAAAACCTCGGACTAAGGATTTCCGGGCGCAAGGTATTGGATCTCGCCAATCGACTACGGGTTCACGAACCGGCGTAGTCCCACCCGCACTAGCGGCTGAGCCCGGCAATCATCTCCCTTACCGAGGCCCCCACCTTCTCCGCCGGAATCGCGTAGGTCGTCACCCGATCGGCCCGGGCGATATTGATGCCGATCGCCTCACCCCGGAGGTTAATCAACGGGCTCCCCATGGCACTAGGCGTCAAAGGAATGGCATGCTGGATGACCTCCGAGAACCCGTTGCGGCGATCCGAGGTTTCCCCACTCATCATCTGATTGCGATTGGTGTTATCGAAGATCGAATAGAAGCCCAAGGCCACTTGAAACGACAGCCGCCGCGCCCCTCGCCGAGCCGTCAGGGCTACCTCGTCCCCTGGGTCGTGCGCCTGAATGGCTTCGATCAAACCCAAGCCGGACGTCATCCGTTGGCCATTGAGAGCAGTAATCACGTCGCCAGGCCGCAGTCCAGCCTTGTCCGCCGGAGTCTCGGGAAACACCGCCGTAATCTCCACACCGTCCCGACGCCGAATCTGGCTATTGAATTGAATGCCGAGCGCGCCGCCTTTGCGTTTGATCTCTCGACGTTTGGCACTCACCACGCCCACCCATGAGCGCTGGCCTTGCCCGGGCGAGACCACCCAATCACCTATCCGAGCCGTTGACGAAACGCCCCATCGAACGGGCGTCAACCGCACTCCCGGTACGGTTAGTAGCACCAAGTCCAGCTCCGGATCCGACGCCACCACATTGGCCCGCGCGGAACGACCATCCGGAAGCCGGACAATCGGGTAATCCCCCACTTCACTCGCCTTGCTCACGAGGAAGCCGAGAGGGGACACGACCGTCCCCAAAGCCACGACCCGATTGCCAGCCAAGATCTCGACCACAGACGTTTCGGCTGGCTCCGTCACCGGTTCAAACGCTTCGAGCGTTTCCGCGCCGTTCGTCCGGAAGCTGGATGAAAGGAAGTAACCGGACTCGGCCACATGGCGCGTGGTAGCGATTGCCAGGACAAATAGCCCCACCAAAATCACCAAATAACGCGGGTGCACGCTCATGTGCATGAACGTTCGCCGCTCGGATTTTTTGGCAAGAGAGATCATTCGTTCCTGAACTTCCGGCCTAACTTGACTCGAATCGGAATCACCTGACGCCCTCGCATCACCCTTACCGTCACCTCTGTACCCGGTGAATGTCGACGCAAGGCCCAACCCAATTCCACAGCGTGGTAGACCGGAATCTCATTCACCGCTACCAACACGTCTCCGACTCTCAGCCCACCTCGGTCGGCCGCCGTGCCTCCAAAGACCTCCGTCACTAGAGCCCCATCCAAATGCGGTTCCGTATCCACCCCCAAAACACCGCCATCCGGATTCGAATCCCAAGAAATCGATTCCCCTTCCAGCAGAAATTTCCAATGGCGTTGAAACGCATGAATCGGGGCATGATAATTGTCCTCAATATCAGAAGAGACTCGGCTATGGATCCCGATGACCTGTCCCTCAAGATTAAAGAGCGGGCCGCCAGAGTCCCCACCGATCAAATGGCAATCCGTCCGCATCACGATTGGATGACTCCCGATCACGCGCCCCACCCGCAAGACGGGCCCACGTTCGATATCAAAGCCGCTGGGATGCCCCAACGCAAAGCACCACGTTCCCGCTTCAGGCAAGGCTGGCGCCGCCATTTTCACGTACGGCCATTCTCCCTGTTCCGTGATCCGAACGAGTCCCGCATCCACCTCATCATTCACCCCTAAGGCCCGCCCGCGCACTTCTCTGCCGGTCGGAAGCGTGATCGAGACGCGACGCCCAGGTTCTCGGGACACATGAGCGGCCGTGAGCACCAAACCGTCCGCAGAAACAATCACCCCGCTTCCACCACCGTCAATGCCTACCGTCGCTTTCATCGCCGTCGGCAAGACCTGCTGTACGCGTTTCTGAATCTGCAGCACGTCTTTCAACGAGCGCGGGGTGGTATCGGCGGCCAAGGCCTTAAGCCCCAGCCCCATGACCGCCGCCAGCAGAAACAGCGTATGCCCTGTCGAGCGTAACTTCATCTCACCTATTCTCTACCATCTCTCGCCATGAGAGCAAGAACGACACCAGATCTCTACTCACTCACAGAATCTGCCAGTAAGCGACGCACGATCTTTCGATGCGCCGAAGTGAAGGCGAGCGCCTCCAACGCCTCACGCGACACCCAACGGCCTTCCTCAAGCTGAGAACGAAAGTCACCCGGCACTTCAGTCGCCATCACATTGAGGGTAATCCGGTTGTTCATGATCGCGTGTTTGATCGTCCCCAAAGTCCTTAGTTCCTCCAGGCGACGCCCACTCATTTCCAGAATCCACCGCTGCCCGGTGGGATCCTTCGCCGATAACTCCGTGGCGGGAAACTCCCAGAAACCGCGATTCACCGTTTCCTTCTGCCGTTGACGCACCAGAAACTCACCTTCGCGTCGCATCACAAGTGCCAAAAAATGTCGAGCAACCATCTTCTTCCGCTCCCCTTTGTTCGGCAACACATCTTGTAATCCATCCCGCCGCGCCAGACACAGGGTTCGCAAGGGACAGGCATCACAGGCGGGGTTCCGCGGCACACAAACCAGGGCGCCCAATTCCATCAGGCTTTGGTTGAAATCACCGCACGGATTCTTCGATTCACTTCGAGAGCGATTCACCCGTTGCACCAGGGCATCGGCCCGTTGCCAAAGACGTTCCTTAACAGCCTGATCCTTGACACACTCACGCAGGCCATCCAACCGAGTCAGGACACGAATCACATTGCCATCCAAGATGGGCTTCGCCTGCCCAAAGGCAATACTCGCCACAGCACCGGCGGTATAGCGCCCGATTCCCGGAAGTGAGAGAATCGCCTCATAGTCGTCCGGAAACGCTCCCCCCCATTCCACCTGGATCTGCTGGGCAGCCCGCTGCAAGTTCCGAGCCCGGGAATAATACCCCAAGCCCTCCCAATGCTTGAGGACCCGTTCCTCCGGCGCCTCGGCTAAGGCACGAATATCGGGCAACGTCGCCATCCATCGCTCCCAATAGGGGATCACGGTCGCAACTTGGGTCTGCTGCAACATCACCTCACTCACCCAGACCCCATATGGATCCCCGGACCGGCGCCACGGAAGATCCCGGGCCGCTTGGCCATACCACTGCAGTAGACTTTTGACGATTCGCGTGACTTCAGGCATTTTTTTCCCGCCGCCTCTCAGCGGCCCCAACATCATGCCAGCCAAAGAGATTACGACCTATACTTGCAAACTGACTGCCGAGCAAGGCACCCGACTGGCCCAAATCCTCGAAGAAAAAGGGTTTCAATTCCGCGAGTTGGCCTACGCCAAGTTTGCGGCTACTCAGGAAAAGATCAATGTCGCATACTACAATAGCGGTAAACTCGTGGTTCAGGGCAAAGGCACCCAGGATTTCGTCCAATTCATCCTCGAACCCGACATACTCGGAGAAGCTCGCTTGGGCTACGAGGACGTGCTCAACCCCGAGCGACTCACCCCTCGCGTAGGCGTTGATGAAAGTGGCAAAGGAGATTTCTTTGGACCGCTTTGCGTCGCCGGCGTCTACGTGAACGAAGCACTCGTAAAGGAATTCGAAGCCGCTGGAATCATGGATTCAAAAAACATCGGCTCCGACCGCCGGATTCGCGATCTCGCCGAAGGCATCACCAAGCATCCGGACAGCATTTACACCGTAGTCCCGATCGGCAACGAGGCCTACAACCGCCTCTTCAAGAAAATGAGATCCGTAAACAAGATCCTCGCGTGGGGACACGCCCGGGTCATCGAAAATCTCATGGGACAACGCCATCGCATGGACCCGCAGCCGACCATGGCCATCAGCGATCAGTTTGCCACCAGTAAATCCGTCACCGAAAGCGCGATGATGGCGATGGGGAAGGAAATCAAACTCGTTCAACGCCACAAAGCGGAAGCAGATATCGCGGTTGCCGCCGCTTCGATTCTCGCCCGCTACGAATTCATCAATCGACTCGGCAAGATGGAGAAGGCCTACCAGAGCCCCTTCCCGAAAGGGGCCTCCAAAGCGGTGGATGAAGCGGCCAAAGCCTTCTTGGAGCAACACGGCGAAGAGGATTTCGGAAAAGTCTCCAAACTCCACTTTCGCACGGCCTATCGCGCCTTGGGCAAACCCGAACCGCCGAAGAAGAAGTTTGTTCGACGCCCGAGCAAGCCTTCCCAGTAGCACCAACCCTCAGGTCGCCAAGACGCCTCGCGGCATCCGAATGATCGTCGTGCCGGCGACAATGTCGTGCCACGATTGCCGATCGCGCCCCCAACTCGCCCAGAAGAACCCCACCAACAGGGCGACGAACGAGAATACACTCACCAGGGCCCGCATCAACGCCGCGCCCCAACTGAGGGACTCGCCATCCACCGTGACACAACGCAGTCGGAGAATCAGCCCTCCCACGGTTGTGCCGAAGAAGCGCCACATGAGACAGTGATAGAGGAGCCAAAAGAAGATCACGAAACGTTCCATCCCCGGCCCTCCGCCATCCACGAACACCGCGAACACAACAACAAAGAGAACGAGGTCCAACAGAGTCGCTGCAATCCGGGGCCAGAAGCCAACGCGATCAAAGGTATCCGAATCCGAAAATAACTCCGACTTGGTCTCCGCGCCAAGGGCTGCCGGATCGGTTCCTGTTCCTGATCCTGACAACGTTCCCGAAGTTGAGGGAGTTGCAGCAATTCCCGACGAAGCCCCCAAACCCGCGCTGGAAGGTTTCTCCGTTTCCGATGCCGTCCCGCCAGCCGATGACAGGGTCACCGTGGAAGCCCCACCAGAATCAGGCAACGCGCCTCCGCCACCGCCCTCACCGCGAAAGGCTTGAAACCCGGCGACCACCACGGCCCCCAGGGCAACGGGGAGAACGAGACCCAGAGTCATGAACCCGATAATCGGAATCAAGTAAGCGACCAAAAACGTCGCACTCCCGAGCGCAAACCCCAGCAAGGGCACGCTCACCTGTTTCAACCCCAATTGATTCAGCATGGTCTGACCCGCCACCGTGTAAACCGCCACTTTACCCACCAAGAGTGCCGCCAGTGCCAAGCAAAAAACAAACGGTACGAGAAGAATCCCAAACCCGCTAAACACCAAGAGCGCCAACAAGGGCCCTAACAGTAGCAATACCGTTATCCCTACTAACAATGCCGTAACCGGGCTCCCACTCAAGGCCTTGACGGAACACTGAGTCGGGCGGTTCAGAAGCAGGAACACCATGAGGTTGACAATGAACAACCCGCTGACCAACCACCATACCCCCGGCAAATTGGGGCCGAACGGTCGGGCAAGAACGAGCGTTCCGCCGAACCACTGACGCAACCCATCAAAGGCTGGAAGCAGCCACGTCAGAGGAAACTCGTGAAACGTGCCCCCAAAACGGGCCTCGGGATCGATTTCAAACGGACCGCCAATCAACACAGCGTCCCCCTGAATATCGGCATCCGGCCCAAAGGTTCCCTTACTGGCCACTATGATGACATTCCCCCCAATGTATCCATCCACGTCGGCCTCGCCACCCACGACGACCAAGTCATTCCGCACCTCACCTTCCGTCCGGATCGTGCCACCCACGACCACGGCCGTGCGGGCCGAATCATCGGAACCCAACACCGTACTTCGCCCCCCAATGGAAATCAGATCATCACGGTCCCGGAACTGCCCATTCCAACCCTGACCGCGCAAGATGGGCCGTTCGTCCAAGAATTCTCCCCCTATCGGGACCTCTGCCTGTTGCGCCAGAACCGAATTCATCACGGAATCGGTCCCCAAGAGCCAAGCACCAAGAATAACACCAATCCAACCGGGTTGGACCAGGAATGGGATGAGTAGCCTTTTCATATCAACGGATCCGATGAGTGCGCAGGAGTTGAACGAGAGCCGCTCCCGCTCCAACGGTGAGGAAGTAGGTCAGCGTGGCCGAAACGACCAACGCATAGTAGAGAGAGACAGGGACGGAACGAAATACGGGCGACACCAAGGACACGATGGTTTCCCAGAGGATCGTCAACGCCCCCACAAAGGCCCAAACCGGCTGGAGCAGCGCCGGCAACTCCGTCTGCTCCACAACGGGTTGGGAATAACCAACGAGCAGACTGAGCCCGTACAAACACGCTAAGGCCAAGAGCACGGTTCCGCCCTGCTGGGACCGATTCCAGGTTCGGTAGGAACGGCGCCACCAAGGCCGCTGCGCGCGAGCGGCCAGGGCGGCCTGCACCCGGGGTATCAGGGTAGCCGGTGCTCGGACCTCTTCCAGATCAGCTAAGTAGCGGTCGACGATCTCATCGCCCCCCGCTTCCGAGTGATGTGCATCTAAATCACGTTCTTGCATGAATCACCAACACTTCTCAGTTCGACGTTTGACAACCCACCGGATTGGGAATGTCCCACTCCGCCCGCGCTGCATCACTGCGAAGCAGCTTACTCTTCAGACTCTCGCGCCCCCGCCGAATGTCTGTTTTTACCTTCCCCAACGAGATCCCCAGTGACTGAGCGATTTCCTCATAACTCAGGTTTTCAAAATGATACAAAACCAGCGGCACACGCTGCTTTTGCGGGAGTTCCATCAGGAACGATTCCATCAATCGCCCCTGATCGGACTGTTCGCTATGTTCTTCCGTCCGATCCTCTGCCGGCAAGGCGTCCTGATAGTCCGGCTGATCGGGTTCGGGCCGACTCAGATCCGTAAACAAGCGCCACCGGGACCGATGCCGGGTCAAGTGATTCAGGCTCAGATTCCGGGCTACGGTGCGGAGCCAGCCTCCCACCGTAGGTTGATCTTTGATCGACGCAAATCGATCGTACGCCCGGAGAAACACCTCCTGGGCGACATCTTCGGCTTCCGCATGGTTCCCCAGCAACCGAGCGGCCGTGTTATAGACCATATGCTGATAGGCTTCCATAAATGCCTCAAACTGTTTCGGATCCGTCATCCTGATCCCTGCAGGGCCGGTATCAACTTCTCCTCCACCAACACGGCTCGCCACGGCCAAGTTTCAAAAAAATCGCTCAATGCCTCGAAATCTCGCTCCAGACACCGCTCCCGGGCTTTACAGGGGTTCCTCACCAGCCTAGCTTGACGGCCAGTGAGTCACGATAGAAAAGAACGCGTGGTTTTGGGCATGAGCGGTGGAGTGGATTCCAGCGCGGCCGCCGCCTTGCTCCAGGAGCAGGGCTACGATGTCATTGGCATCACCCTAAAACTCTGGCCGCAGGACTGCATTTCGCGGGCGGAAGACAAGTGCTGCGGCCCCCAAGCCGTGATGGACGCCCGCAGCGTCGCCCACAGCCTGGGCATCCCCTTCTACTTGGTCGACGAAGCCGATGACTTCCAAAAAGAGGTGATCAACTACTTTGCCGCCGAATACCGCGCGGGGCGAACGCCCAATCCGTGCGTGATGTGCAACGAGAAGCTCAAGTTTGGCACCCTGATCCGACGCGGACAAAAACTCGGCGCGGAGAAGATCGCCACCGGCCATTACGCCCGGATCGAACCGACGTCCGACGGTTCCCGCATGCTCCTCAAACGGGGACGCGATCTGGCCAAAGACCAGAGCTACTTCCTCTTCTCCCTCAAACAAGAGCAGCTTCAGCACACGCTCATGCCGCTGGGAAACTTGACCAAATCCGCAAGCCGAGACGTCGCCCGGGAAAGTGAGCTGCGAACGGCGGACAAGGAAGAGAGTATGGAGATTTGCTTTGTGCCGGACAAAGACTACAAAGCATTCCTCACCAAGTCCAAGATGGTGGCAACCCATCAGGGCGAGATCGTGGATCTCGAAGGAAACGTCCTCGGCCACCACGACGGCATCGAATTCTACACCATCGGTCAACGCAAAGGACTCGGCATCTCCGCCCCCAAACCACTCTATGTGATCCGGCTGGATCCGGACTCCAATCGCGTGATCGTGGGCCCCGCCGAAGAACTAGAACAAACCGAATTCACCATCGAGCGCTGCAACTGGATCCCCTACGCAGAGCCGCCCGAAAAGATCGAAGCGTTAATCAAGATTCGCTACAACCACGAGGGCACTCCGGGCGTCATTCAGCCCCAAAGCGACGGCACGGCAAAAGTGACGCTCGACACGGCCCAGCGAGCCGTGACTCCGGGACAAGCCTGTGTTCTCTATCAGGACGATTTGGTACTAGGCGGGGGTTGGATCACCCGCGCTCACTTGGAAACCGCCTGAGCCGCGGCCTCCGCGCAGCGACGCCCATCCAACGCCGCGCTGACAATCCCTCCGGCATAACCCGCCCCTTCGCCACAGGGAAACAATCCCGCTAGGTCCGGATGCTGTAAAGTTTCGGAATCCCGAGGAATCCGCACAGGCGAACTCGTCCGCGTCTCGAAGCCCACGAGCAGAGCCTCTTCACCGGCATACCCCGTCCGCTGTGTGCCAAACCATTTCAAACCGCGTTGCAATCGTAGCGCCACGGGCTCGGGCAACAATTGGTCGAGCCGCGCGGAAGCGACTCCTGGGAAGTAACTCGTCTTGGGAAGTTCCGTAGAGGCTCGACCGGCGAGAAAATCCACGACCCGTTGCGCTGGCGCCACCTGCCCATTCCCGCCGGCTTGCTTCGCCGCCCGTTCGAGCCGCTGCTGAAACTGCATCCCGGCCAACACGCCGGATTCGCCCGTCCATGCCACGGCGTCCTCCGGTTCGATCCCGACAACCAGACCACTGTTGGCAAATGGGGAATCTCGTTTTGAAAGACTCATCCCATTGACCACCACCTCATCATTGGCCGTGGCGGCCGGAACGATGAACCCTCCCGGACACATACAAAAAGAATGCACGGAACGCCCCTTGACCGTGGTGGCCAAGGAATAACTCGCTGCGGGCAAATACGCCGGCCGAGGATCCCCGTAGCGGTAATGATATTGCACCGAGTCAATTAACGGTTGCGGGTGTTCAATCCGCACCCCAACGGCAAAAGGCTTTGCCTCCAAACGAACCTTCGCCGCCGACAGGATCGTATAAATGTCCCGAGCGGAATGCCCGGTAGCGAGGATCACTCGATCCGCCTCAAGGGTATCCCCCGTCGCGGTCCGTACCCCAGCGATGCGCCCGTCCCGCTGAATCAAATCCACCACCCGCATCCCAAAATGCACCTCACCGCCCGCGTCACGAATGGACTGGCGCATGGCCATGACCACCTTGGGTAACTGATTGGAACCAATGTGGGGATGCGCCTCCACGAGAATATTCTCGGGCGCGCCATGCGCCACTAGGGTGCGATACACCTCGTACACCGGCCCCCGTTTCTTGGCCCGGGTGTAGAGCTTCCCATCGGAAAAGGTGCCCGCCCCCCCTTCCCCGTAGCAATAATTGGAATCTTCAATCACCGTCCCTTTCCGGAGAATCGGTGCCAGATCAAAGCGACGGGCCGAAGCGTCCTTCCCCCGCTCCAGAACCACGGGTTGGCACCCCAACTCCAAGCAACGCAAAGCAGCAAAAAGCCCCGCCGGACCACAACCAATAATCACCACCCGGGGCGCACCAGGCGGAACCGTCGGATATTCCGAGGTCAACGGAGACGCCGCCGGCAAGCTCTGATCCAATCCCACCTCATAGCGCAATTGAACCTTGATCGTCCGTTGCCGGGCATCGAGCGACCGTTTGACCAAACGGAGCTCTTGAATACGCGACTCCGCCACCCCGAGCTTCGCCGCAACCATCGCACGACAACGCCCCTCGTCGGCTGCCTCGGCAGCCGGCAGCACAATATCAACCTGAGGCGAACTCACTTCCATCACCACGCCTTCGTAACGAAATCCCCAACCCAAACGCAACGAATAAAACCATCGCACTCCGCCCGTATCGAGCCCCCAGCCCCCCGGGACAAAACATTTTTGGCGCAAACGCCGCCCGAACTCCGCACTACCTAACGACGGAACACTGCGACCCGCAGCCCGTCCCGACTTAGAACCTGAAATTGAACGACACAATGAAACACAACGCAATATCACTCACGGACGATCGCACCCTGCGACGCCTCCTCACCGGCGCCTGGTGCCTCGTCGCCTGGGCGGCCCATAACCTCCAGGCTCAGACGCCCGAACATTTGGCCATCGGGCTCGAACTCGTGACCCAGATCCAGACCGAACAAGCCAACGGCGTCTTTACCGATGCCAACGGCGTCGAACTCAACCGCCGCGGCGGCAGTTGGAGCAGTTCGAGTAATCCCGTCTACATCCAATACGCGGATCCCGCCAACGGCCTGTTGCCCGGCGCCTACGCCAAGAGTTCTTCCTTTGTCAACCTCCTACTCAAACGAGCCTACGCGTGGGATTGGGATCTCTACCCCTTCTACGATCCCATCCTAGACGAAGTAGTCACCAAATCGGGCCCAAGCTCCTACCGCCACCAAGCCCTCATCGAGCAAGGCGTCGGTTATGCCCAACAGATCACGCGAATCGACCAGATCCAGCCCGGCGATATCATCACCATGGTCAAGGTCAACGATGACAGCGGCCACATGGGCATCATCGCCTCCTTCGATCTCGCCAATGGCCTGCCCTACCACGAGAACGAAGAAGATTCCGATCCGACCCTGGCGGGGACGACCTTCTATCCCTTCCAAATCCTGGACTGCGCGTCCAGCGACCACACGGCGGATACCCGGACCTTCGACTACGACGGCCAACTGTATGAAACGTCCGGTGTCGGCGTCGGCACCATGGGAATTCTCGCGGATGCGTCCTATGCGATCGTCGGCTACACCTGGAGCCTCCCCTCCTCGAACTACCACACCAAACCCAACGGTTGGGTCAACGGCATCGACAGCCGCCTCAAGCTACAAACCGAACGCGCCGTAACCATCGGACGCTTGGACCTGGCCAGCACCCCAACCCCGGATCCCGTTGATCCCGTTGATCCCGTTGATCCCGTTGATCCCGTTGATCCCGTTGATCCCGTTGATCCCGTTGATCCCGTTGATCCCGTTGATCCCGTTGATCCTGTTGATCCCGTTGATCCTGTTGATCCCGTCGACCCTGTCGACCCAGTCGATCCCATCGACCCTCCCGCACCGGCAGATCCCGTTCCGACCACCCAAGACGTTGTGATCCAATACCCGGTCCCAACCATGACCGGCCCGCTCCACCTCACGCTGGGTCTGGACCTCGTCCGAGGCATCACCACTTATCAGGATGCGGACATCCTCACCAACGCAGCTGGCATCGAGATCAACCGTTACGGCGGCAGCTGGGGCAGTAGCACCAATCCCAGCTATCTCCAGTTCGAAGATACCACGCAAGGCCTCCTGCCTGAGGTGCACGCCAAGTGCTCGTCCTTCGTCACGCTCCTGCTCAAGGCGGCCTACAACTGGAATTGGAAGGACTACGAGTTCTTCGACCCGATCCTCCAAGAGTATGTGAAGAAGTCGAGCCCCCACTCCTATCGCTACGCCGCCTTGATCAAACAGGGCGTCGGTTTCAACCAACAAATCTTCACCCTGGACCAGGCGCAACCCGGTGATGTCATGGCAGCCGTGGACGTGGGCGACGACAGCGGCCACACCATGCTGTTTCTTTCCGTGGACTGGACCGGCGGCATGCCCTACCTGGAAACCCTCCCGGCGTCCGATCCTACCCTGTTCGGGACCACCTACTATCCGGTCGATGTCCTGGACGTGTCGAGTGGTGGCCATTCCTTCGACACTCGCGACTATCTGGTCGACGGAGTGGAGGTTGAGACCAGCGGATCCGGGGTCGGCACCATGGGCTTCCTGCTCAATTCGGCCAACGAGATCGTGGGACACACCTGGAGCCTGCCGAGCTCAAACTACGTCACCAAGCCTGAGAGCTGGCTCAACTCGCTGCACAACCGCCTGAAGCGCCAAGACACGGATCGCGAAGTGGTGATTGGACGACTCCCGGCGAATCCGTAGGCCGGTTCCGCCTCTCGATCACTCAAAACCAAACGCCCCGGCCGGAAAAAATCCGACCGGGGCGTTTTTTGGTCTTCCGTAACTAGACTAAGCAGCGGACGAAATGGGACTGGAAACCAAGCCTTTCAGCACTTCCAACGGCGGGGCGGTCGGCACGGGGGCGGAATTGAGCCGATCCAAACTCCGACGCAGGCGCTGCCGAGCGCGAAACGCCCGCACTTTGGCCAAAGAAACACTCCACCCCGTGACATCACTAACCTGCTGGTGGCTGAACCCGTTGAGATAAACCAAGCGAATCACCAGCCGATCATCCGAATTGAGCGTATCCAGCAACTTTTCCACTAATTCACGAGCCGCCAAATGGTCGGAAGGCTCGATCTCATCCGCAGCCGACTTCACACTTTCAACCACGCGAGCCTCTTCCTCCGAAAGATCCGCCAAGCGAAACTCACGATTTGCCTTCGATCGATGATAGGCAGTGGTGCAGGTATTCACCGCGATCCGGCTCACCCAATGGTGAAACGGCACCTTGCCGGAGTACTGCCCCAGCTTGGTAAAAACCCGCATAAAGATCTCTTGAGTGACATCTTCCTTGCTCTCGCGATAGCGCAAACGCGCGTTCACGATCTTCGAAACAAAAGGAAAAAGATATTCCATCAGATCACGCGCCGCCTCCTCATCCCCATCCGCTACGCGGGCCACCAAGCGATTGACCTCTTCCGAGGTAAGGCTGCTACCGAGGCCCGTTGTCTTTGTTTCGTTTTTCATTATTAGAGATCGCCATTAAATACGACGGAGGCCGCCGTAATTTTATTCAAATCAGGCACCCTTAAAAAAAGTGCGTTGCTAAAGCCCTGCAGGAGGAGGGTCCCATCGTCGGACGAGAAGCTGAGCTTCCATACCTGGGCTTCCGCCGGATTAAACGAGAGCATTTCCCTGCCACTGGCCAAGTGCCAGAGACGAATGACCCCGTCGGGACTACTGGTCGCGAAGGTTTTGCCATCGTGAGAGAAAGCGGCTGAAGCGATGCCTTGCTTGTGGCCCGTCAGTTCATGCACCACGGCGCCGGTGTTGACGTCCCAGATAAAACTCCGCTTGTCCCAACTCGTCGCGGCTGCCCAACGATTATCCGGCGAGAACACGACCGAGCTCGGAGAATGATTCAGACCATAGAAGTCGGAGCGTTTTTGATCCGTTTCCAGGTCCCAAACCGTGATGCGCGTGTCATCGGACGATTGCAAGATCGCTAAATAGCGCCCATCCACGCTGGCCCCTTTCCAAGCTTCATATTTGGCCGGAATACCGGTTCGATGGATTCGGTTCCGCTCGATATCCCAGAACTGGAGCTTAGGCCCGGCATTGTAGACCAATAGGTTCGCTCCCACAAAGCCCCGATTGGTCCCTCGGAACCAGTGATTGTGCGTTTCCGGAATCTCAATCGTGGCCCGATATTTGCCGGAGGCCAGATCCCAGAGTTCAATCCGGTTCTTGTCCACGCGATCCGCGACAAAACGGCCGTCGGAAGACAATACTTCGCTCCGCCGCCGACCAAAATAAGGCAAATAATAATCCAGCTGTCCGGAATTAAACTCGGCATAAAGCTCGGGCGGGACCACACGCTTCAGATCCTTCCGGGAGCGCAACGGTTTCTCTTCCTGCCCACTACGCGAGGTCAACGGTAGATAGTCAATCCGCTCAAACTCTTCGCGCGGCTGCAGCGCTCGGACATCCCATAGATACACGCGCCCATCCTTGCCAGCCGACGCCAAACTTTGATTGTTCGGCGAAAATGCCAAGGTAAACACCTCGTCCAACTGCCCCTTCAACACCCCTACCTTGCGGCCAGAGCGAGGTTCCCAAACATGGATCAGATAATCCCAACCACCGGCAACTAACCAAGAACTGTCTTCGGAAAACTCCAAGGCGTGCAGAAACCCGGGCTGGACTTGCTCCAGATCGATCCGGCGCTGCCCATCGACCTGATAGAGCTGCACCTGGAGCTCGGAAACACTTTGCATCCAGCCATCCGGCGTCGAGGCGAAGTACTCGAAATCCGAGGAAAGCGCAAAACGCACATCCCGCGTACGGCCTTCCCAGACCAACTCACCCGTTTCGAAGGACCAAACCCGCGTAATATCGTCCCGCAACGCAATTAACTCCCGATCCGGCGTCCAGGAATAACCCCGCAAATCCTTGGTCAATTCAATCGGCGTTCCAAACGGCTCCAAGGTATGTGGCTTGTTCTCAAGATCGCATTGCCCGAAGCCATTCTTCGAAGCGCCAATGATATGGGACCCATCGTCATCAAATCGCAACGGAAAACCGAAATCCCGCAGCCGGGTCACCGGTTCCCAAGTGGCTACGTCCCAGACGGTGACTTCCCCTCCGCGCCGCCAGGAAAAGACGGGCCCGGCAACCAAATACCGATCGTCCGGTGAGAACATCACCCGTAGCCAACGAAACGAGCGCCGCACCGGACGCTCCAACTCGACGACCAGATCCTTGGTAGCCACATCCCACACCCGAACCATCTGATCTTCCCCATAGGAAGCAAGCCACCGACCGGAAGCCGAAAAGCTCACATCACCCACCTCCTGATCGTGTCCCGGGAACACATACAATTCGTCTCCCCGACTCCGATCCCACAAGTAACGCCATTCAAATCCTCGATAGTCCGGCTCGCCGGCCTTGGGCACGTGTTTCTCTAATAGCTCCCGAACTTTGGCAATATTGTCCTGCGCCAGGAACTGCTGCGCCACGTACATGTCCGAGGCGTAGAGGTTTTGCTGCAGATTGACCGCCGCCGCGCTGGCACGATTGCGCTGTTGGGTGGCTTCCCGGGCGCTGTCCTCCGCCACGGACTGGGCAAAAACTGCCTTTTCCGCGGCCTGATCCGCCGCCGCCTCCGCCCGCGTCGCGCGGACGGCCAGCCACGAGCTGACCGAAATGCCCATTACCAACGAAACCACGATCAAAGCCGCTGCGGCACAAGCGCCCCGATGCCGGCGCACCATCTTTTGCAACCGATAGAACCGACTCGGAGCCACCGCCTTGACCGGTTCCAAATCCAGATACCGCTGCACATCGAGGGCAAATTCGGTAGCCGTCTCGTAGCGGCGATTGCGATCTTTCTCGATCGCCTTCATAACAATCCAATCCAGCTCCCCTTTGACCAACCGATTGAGCCGAGCCGGCTCGATATGTCGCCGTTTCGCCACCGTGGTCCGCTCCTCCACACCCATCGTATTCAACCGGGTCGAAGGCACCAGCGGGTCTTCCTCTCGGATCTTGCGACGCATCTCGTCGTAATCCGACCGAGACAGTTCCTTGGCATCCAACGGGGTGTACCCGGTCAAGAGCTCATAGAGCAGCACACCAAGCGAGTAGATATCGGTCCGCGTATCCAGATCCAACCCGCTCATCTGGGCCTGCTCCGGACTCATGTAGGCGGGAGTTCCAATAAACTGCTGGAATTGGGTAAAGAGGGTTTTCTTGGTCAGCTTCTGCTGCGTCGCCTTGGCGATGCCAAAATCAATGATCTTCGGCACGGCCTTGTGATCATGCATCGTCACCAGGATATTCGAGGGCTTGATATCTCGGTGAATGATCCCCTTTTGGTGCGCGTGCTGCACAGCGTGGCACACCTCGATAAACAGCTTTAATCGTTCTGCCGTGGGGAGCTTGTTATCGTCGCAATAGGTCGAAATCGGCACCCCGCGAACCAATTCCATGACAAAGTAAGGTCGCCCCGTATCGGTAGTTCCGGCATCTAGCACCTTCGCGATGCTTTGATGATTCATCATGGCCAAGGCCTGCCGTTCCACCTCGAACCGGGCAATCACCTGCTTGGAATCCATGCCCAGTCGGATGATCTTCAAGGCCACGCGCCGGGAAACGGGCTCTTCCTGCTCAGCCATGTAGACCACACCCCAGCCGCCTTCCCCGATCTTCTCCAACAGCTTATAGGGGCCGATAAAGGTGCCAATTTCCTCGTCGGGAGACAGTTCCGGGAGGGCCAAGGCATTCGATTCGGGCGTTGGGGGAAGAAAATGAGTAGGTTGCTCTTCGGCCGAGAGGAGCCGTTCCAAGCGCTCCTTCAGAGCGGTGTCATCGCCGCACTGCTCACTGAGGAACTTCGCACGCTCCGCCTCCGAACCCAGGTCAAGAGCCTGTTCGAATAGCGCACGTTCATTAGGAACTTTCGTCAGCATAAGCCATGAGAGCACGAGCCCTCATTCAACTCAAGCGACGAAAACTCTCCGTTTGGGCCAAAATCGGGCGACTTTTTTTCAAAGACCGTGAAATGGGCCCAAAAAAAGGGTTGGTGTCATCCACAACGCGCGGACTGAACCGCGTTATGTGGATGACACCAACCCCTGAAATGATCTCAGTGGCGCGGCTCACACCGAGACTCACGCCCAAAAAATGAGGTTCCCTAGACCTAAAGATTCAAAAGATGGAGCGCCGCCGCCACCCCGCAACTCCCAGACAAGCCAAGCCGGTCAAAATCGCGTAAGTGGTCGGTTCCGGCACGACGGTCAACTGCCCCCGAATCTCGCCAGCGCCATTGGCAGCGGTATGCACATTGATGTAGGTGTTCCCGTTCAAGACGTGTCCCTCATTGGTATCTGACAACACAATCGAGCCAGACAGCCCTCCAGTCGAGGCACTTGCCGCGAGAATACTACTCAAGTCAGCCAAGACTCCCGCGTTATCCGAAATACCAATTCCAGCTCCCCCATGTAAATGCGCCGCGGTTACCGGTCCGGTCAAATCGGTAAATCCATTGCCGGTTCCCCACCCTACGTTAATACTCAAAGTATTCGTATCCGTATCCAGACTAATCCCCATGCCAAGCTCCCCTCCAGAGCCACCACCGACAACCGCTGGATTCTCATTGCCCCCGAGCAATCCAGCACCGGCATTACCACTCAGATCAAACTGAAAAGAAGCCGCCTTAGCCGTCGACACGCTGACAAGCACCAATAGAACAAATTTAAGAGCTTTCACGGTAAGAAGAGATAACTACTTGCCACTAGACTTACAACCTTTTTCCGACATTGCACTGGGACATGGGTGTGATTAGAAAAGGGTGCTACCCGCCAATGGCGCCGGCAAGCCGGCGCACTCCATGGAGTGCGGGAGCTTGCTCCCGCCTTCTCCCAACGCAGTCGACCTTATTAATTCTGCACCCCTTTCCAATCACACCCCTGGGACATGATGGCGACAGGATGCATCGGCTCCGCTGCTCCTAACACGGCAGAAGCGAGTGGACGAAGTAACAAGTCCCTTGCCGTCAACATCTGCGGGCAAGTGTAAAAGCACCCGCTTCGCCCGTCTCAACATCCCGGTCTACCCCCGAGACAGATTGCTTCATCAATTGATCTCAGCCTGCCAAATCGCTATGAGTAGGGAATGAAACCGGCCCGCCTCATCGTCGGCGTCAGTTTAGCTCTCTGTCTCTCGTCGCTTGTCTGGCACGGCTTACAAACCGGACCGACCGAGCGATTCGATCTGACATCCCTTGGCCCCGGGGAAGGCTTCCGCCTCCTCGTGGCCAATCGCGAAATCACCATCGCGATTCCTGCAGGAGAAGCCCTGTCCATCGGCTCGTTCCGCCTGTCCGATCCGGACCTCGACTACGATTCTGGCCCGATCGTTCGCGACGGTTCCCTGGAAACCGTCTGGATCGCCGATGTGAACGCCGACGACCAGCAGGACTTGATCACCGTGGCTCGGAGCGCCGGTTCCGGCGGATACACTCAAGTCACGCTTTTCCTCCAAACGGATGCCGGCTACAGCGTGCGCACGCTTCCGGAGATTTCGTCCAAAATCGTACCCGGCTACATGGGGCACGACGACATCAGAATACACCGTGATCGAATCGTGGTATCTTTCCCGACTTACCTCTCCTCAACGGACACGCGGGTTGATCGTCAGTGGGTACCGGCGGACGCCATCGCCAGGAAATTGCCCCTAAAGAATCGGTCTGACTCCAATTCGGATCCTTCCGGCAAGACCCGTTGGTTGAGCTACGATTTCGATACGAACCGGTGGAAACAGTGAGGGGACTCCTAAAACACGAAGCTCCACCAGCCACGGAGAAGTGGTCGGCAAACGAGCTCAGTCGCAAACTGGACTAACTCCGCATCTCCCTGAGTTCCTCATACAACCAAGCGCGAGCGTAGGCCCAAGTTCTTTTGGCCGTTCTTTCCGGAATTTCGAGGATTTCGGCGGCCTGCAGATTGGTCAGGCCGACAAAGAAACGCAGTTTGATCAGAGCGGCACTCTGGGGGTCTTCCTTTTCCAATTTGGCCAGCGCTTCGTTGACCGCCAACAAGAGATCACTGTCCGCCGTCACCGCCACATCCACTTGGTCGATATTCAACCGCTCCAAGCCACCCCCGTGTCGAATGCGCGCCTTTCGACGGGCGTTTTCAACCAGAATGCGGCGCATGGCCTCGGCGGCGGAGGCGAAGAAGTGACGCCGATTCGCCCACTCCTGTGGCGCACCCCCGGTGACGCGCAGGTAGGCTTCGTGGACGAGTGCGGTTGGCTGGAGGGTCTGGCCGGGCGACTCCTTGGCCATTCGGTTGGCCGCCACGCGGCGCAATTCTCCGTAGACCTTGGGCAATAAAACCTGAGCCGCGTTGGGGTCGCTTGCGTCCAACGCGTTTAGCTCCCGTGTGAGATCCGCTAACTGGGTCGCAGACTCATCCGACATGGCTCATTCCGGACGCAGATCGCCCTTCGGCAGGCGATGTTTCCCCGCCCTGTTCGTGTCAATAATCCGGCAAGAACTCTCAATCCAACATGGAATTGAGAGTCCAGAAGGCCCTAAAACAGGGTGTAAATGAACGGTGCAGCGCCCGTTGAACCCAAGATGGCCAACAGACCTACCAGGGACAACACCAAGAGAATGGGGATCAACCACCACTTCTTGTTCTCGAATACAAAATGAATGAATTCTTGGACAATGGACTCCTGCTTCTCGCTCCGGAGTTCCTCGAATTCGTTTTTCTTCTTTTCGGGTTCAGCCGACATTTTTGGTCTCTTTCTAAGTAGAACGCGACGCGAGCTTAGCTCTGCCGGTAGTAACTGGCGACATCTTTAGCCGGTTTTTTCTCCGCCCAATACGTCTCACTATCCCGCTGCAAGCCACGTCCCAAGGCATCGCGACGCATCAACTTGAAGATCAACCCAATAGGGAAGAAAACCAAGTAATAGATGAGGGCCATCACAACTTCGCTCACCACCATACCAATCGGCAGCGCCACAATCATCAAGCCCACAAAAACGGGCTTCAACGCCATTGGCACCACCCAGCCGGTAATCGCTAAGCCCAACCCAATACCGGCCAACCACATCAAGGTGCCGTTCGAAGCCGACCAGAGCCACCCAATCAAGGGCAAAGCCACCAAACACAGCGAACCAAACTGCCGCAACTGCCGCGGCGTCGGCGCCCAATTAATCTCCACCAATTTCATACCGAAAGCCTAATCCAAGACAAATTGATCCAAATACTTCTTCCGTTCTTCCTCGCTGAGCTGGTTCGGCTGATCCTTCTTCAACAGAATCTGCCGGCCCAGGACCAACACGTCCATATCCGTCATCATAAAACAACGGTAGGCATCTTCCGGCGTGCACACGATGGGCTCGCTCCGAACATTGAAACTCGTGTTAATCAAGATCGGACACCCGGTCTTCTCTTTGAAGGACTTCATCAGCCCATACAAGAGCGGGTTCCGTTCGTCGTCCACGGTTTGCACACGCGCCGAATAATCCACATGGGTCACCGCCGGGATTTCCGAACGTCGAAAATTCAACTTATCAATACCGAACGCTTTCTCGTATTCCGGCGGCATCTCCGACCGCTTCGATTCCCTTACTGGTGCTACCAACAGCATGTAAGGGCTCTCGTCCTCTTCGCGCATATCAAAGAATTCCGCGGCGTGCTCCCGCATGACCAGAGGCGCAAAGGGACGGAATGACTCCCGGAACTTGATCTTGAGATTCATGATGGACTGCATCTTCTCGCTCCGAGCATCGCCCAAAATACTTCTCCCCCCTAAAGCACGTGGGCCGAACTCCATCCGCCCTTGGAACCAACCAATCACATTCTCATCGGCAATCAGCTGGGACACTTTATCACATAGGTCCGCATCATCTTCAGCCAGAATGTACTCAGCACCTTTTTCCTTCAACACGCCCTGAATAGTCGCGTCATCATACGAAGGTCCGAGCAGGGAAGCCGTTTGCCCGTCCGGAGTCCCAACCGTGCGTTCATTGTTCAACAGTTGGTACCAGACAAACTGAGCCGCACCGAGTGCCCCCCCGGCATCGCCCGCAGCGGGTTGGATCCAAATCTTATCAAAGGGCCCCTCTCGCAAGACCCGACCGTTCCCGACACAATTCAGCGCCACACCACCGGCTAGGACCAAATTCTTCATCCCGGTCTCTCGATGAATATGCCGCGCCGTCCGGAGCATGATTTCCTCGGTGGCAGCCTGTACCGAAGCCGCCAGATCCATCTCGCGCTGGGTCAGTTTCGACTCCGGAGCCCGAGGCGGTCCTTCGAACAGCTCGTGGAATTTCTCCGAGGTCATGGTCAGTCCCTGACAGTAGTTGAAGTAACGCATGTCCATACGGAAAGAACCGTCCTCCTTCAGATCCATCAACTCGTTCAGGATCTTATCCCGGTAGAGCGGACGCCCATAGGGTGCTAGCCCCATTACCTTGTATTCACCACTATTGACCCGAAATCCCGTATAGTAAGTGAAGGCGGAGTAGAGCAGCCCCAGCGAGTGCGGGAAACGGATTTCCCGTGTCAGCTCGATCCGGTTGCCACGCCCCACGCCATAACACGTGGTCGACCATTCCCCGACGCCATCGAGCGTCAGAATCGCCGCCTCTTCAAAAGGTGAGGGAAAAAAGGCACTCGCCGCGTGACTTTCGTGGTGGTCCGTAAACACAAAACGGCCCGAATAACGCCCCCGAAGCCCCTCGCGCATCTCTCGTGGCAAGTGGAGTTTCTGCTTCAACCACAGCGGCAGGGCCTGCCGAAAGGATCGATACCCGATCGGCGCATACCCCAAATAGGTCTCCAATAACCGCTCAAACTTATTGAGCGGCTTGTCATAAAAGGTCACATAAGTCAGATCCTCGGGCGCCAAACCGGCTTCTTCGAGGCAATAGTCCACGGCACGTTGCGGGAAGTCATGGTCATGCTTCTTCCGCGTAAATCGTTCTTCTTGCGCTGCCGCCACGATTTTCCCATCCACCACTAGCGCGGCGGCCGAATCGTGATAAAACGCTGAGATTCCAAGAATAGCTGTCATCGTCAAAGCACCCGCAGTTATTGCCGGCGACGGGCGCATCAATACACAAAAGCCAACCAGGAAGCAACCAAGGATCACCGAGTTTTGCGACTCACTACCGGAATCCGACTTCCCAAATCGAATCTCGCCCGGCACGCTTCCTCCGAAAGGAATCACGGAAATGTCGCAGAAACTCCGCCTCAAATTCTTCCACGGCCTGGGTGACGTCGTCATGTTTCGGAACGTCCTCCAACTCTTGGACCAACCCGTGGAACTCTATCTCAACCCCAATCTGGGGCAGTCTCAGCTCTTCCACGGCTCGTCGCAAGTTGAGGTCGTCGGGCACCCGACCTCCGACTCCGCCTTTCGTAGGATCCACTTCTATTTGGAGCACAGCTATCCATGCCAAAGCGGTCCCGCTCTCAAATGTCGCGTCTGCCTGGAACACGAATTCGGCATCATCCGCCCGGACTTCAAGATCCGGCCACTACCAATTACTCACTTAGATACTCTCCAGAACCAACACGTAGAGGACACCCATGCCTTCCTAAAAGGTCTCGACCCCTACGTGGTCTGCCACTTTCAGGGCACCTCAGATCCTCAGAAACAAAATCCCGCCGAATCCTTTGCCGCTCAATCGATCGCCGCCCTCCGCGCCGCCGGCTGGGGCGTCGTGGTTGTGAACTATGACTACGTTTTCCACCACCCGGACAACGATGACTTTCCATTCATCGATCAAGACCAAGTCCGCTCAACCTACCAACAACTACCCATGGAAGTAGAGTCCCTCTGGACACTGCTCTCCGGTGCTCACTACTTTTTCGGAGTCGATTCCGGCCCCCTTCACCTCGCCCTCGGTTCCACCACGCCGTGCGCCTATATCCACCACCAAACCGGTTTTCTTGAGAATTTCTACGACGAAGGACTCGAACAACTCGCGGTCGTAGATGCCACCCAACTGCCTGCCATCCCCCAAAGTCTGATTGACCAAATCCCACGGTAATCCACCGGAAAATACCGATTAAGAACCCACAATTGTCCGACTATTCCAAGATTTGACCATATAAGAGGCATTTTGTCGTATTTGGAGGAGTAGACGTTTGGCACGTGGCTTGCTTAAGCTCCTCTACTTTCAATTCTGCGACGGGCACGCATCATTCGAGCTGTAGCCGAGGCCACAGAATTGAAAGGAACCTGCGATTGTTATGTTGTTGCGAGCACGCCACGTTCTCTTCGGTCGCCGCGGTCGGTTTGCGGTCGCCGCCGCCGCCCTGCTGTTACCGACCGTCCTCATGGCTTTCGAAGCCGGCAACCTATCGGTGAACCAACCCAACAAGACGGCTTGGCACGCCGTGACGTTTGATTCGCCCTTCGACACGCCGCCCGTGGTTGTTCTCGGGCCCTTAAGCTTTAACGGTGGCGATCCGTCGACTCTCCGGTCTCGCAGCATCTCCACCACGGGGTTCGAGTTCCAAATTGACGAGTATGACTACAAGGACGGGAGTCACACCACCGAGGATTTAAGCTACTTGGCCGTTGCGCCCGGTGTAATAGATATCGAAGGCATCCCGGCGATCGCGGGTCGTCTCGAAGAGATTGGGAAGTCCTTTCAGAAGGTAGAATTCGAAAAACCCTTCGAATCCAATCCGGTCATCCTCTTCCAGGTCGAGAGTCACGAGGCAGGCCCAGCCCTGGTAGCACGCGCCCGCAATGTCAGTTCGACCGGATTTGAAATCCGGATTCAGGCTGAAGAAAAGAATCAGGGCCCGCTCCCACCACAAACGGTTTCCTTCATCGCACTGGAAACGGGCGACTATTTTCTTGCCCATGGGCAACCGATTTCGGTCGGAACAACCGGCAACCGAGTCACTCACAACTGGTTCTCAATCGCCTTCGAAATGCCGATGGACGAACCCATCTTCCTCGCCCATACCACCACCAGCGACGGAGGCAACACAGCCGGGCTCCGTTACCGCCGTCTAGATGAGAACGGCGTTCAAGTCAAAGTCGAGGAAGAACAATCCCTGGACGCCGAGATCGGGCACATCACCGAAGAAGTCGGTTACGTCGTCATCGGTGGCCTGGTGGATACCGACGAGGACGGACTCCCCAACGCCTGGGAGCGGCGACACGGGCTCGACCCCGAAGACCCCTCCGATGCGCTTCAAGATAACGACGGCGACGGCCGCAGCAATCGCCAGGAATTCGCCGACCGCACGGACCCAAATGAATTCGACGGGAAACTGGACGGCGGCACCATTCGCCTCACTACGGAGAATCCCAATGCCTACGAGAAAGAACTTCTGAACGGCAGCTTCCGCCTCACCCGTACGGGATCCGATGCCGCCGTGCCCGTGCACCTCGTCTTCGAGCATCCGAGTGATCCTACGAAGGGATTTGCCACAGCAGATGATTACTTATTGGTCGATTCGCAAGGCACTCCGCTCCCCAACCCCATTCCGTTGGAGGTGGACCAGAGGAATCTTGACGTTTACGTGGTTCCGATCCGGGATTCGGAAATCGAAGTCCCGGAAACGCTGATCGTCCGCATTCTCCCCAGCCCCACCTACCAGCTCTCCAGCCGACATACCGCTGAGATCGTCATTCGCGACGCAACCAACACTCCGGAGAATGAGCGACTTTTCGTGGCCACCCTCACCAGCGAGGGCGGCGCCGAGACCACCGCATCCGGTCTCTCCACCATCCGTGTGCAAGGCGACAACAGCTTTGGCTTGGTCAATCTGGGATTCTCCGGCCTCACCTCAGCGCAAACGGCCGTCCACATTCACATCGCCAATCCCATCAGCGGGCCGCCGGTTGAAAGCCTGGACCTGGGCCAAGTGCGCGACCATTTCTGGGTGATTCGGGCCGCTCAATTTCTCACCACGGATCAAGCCGTCTTGGATGCCCTGGTTCAAGGCCAGCTCTACGTCAACGTGCACTCGGCGGAGTATCCGGCCGGTGAAATTCGAGGGGACTATCGCCAACAACGCGGGTCCGTCGAGTTCACGCTGCCCGAGCCTGCCTCGGATTACGAATCTCTTTCAGGCGAAGCACTCGAACGCGATATTGCCCGCTTCCTGCAACAGGCCACCTTCGGCCCTACCCCGGCACTCATGGCGGAAGTCAAAGCCCACATCGCAGCGGAAGGCGACCGGATCGGCGGGATGGCTCGCTGGATCCAGAAGCAAATGGAGGATCACGCCCCCATCTCACTGCTGGCATTGACTCAAGCCACGGATCGACAGGAAGCCGCTCTAGCGGGCGAAGATTTTCGGATCCGCTCCCACAACCTCCGTCACGGATGGTGGGCCATGGCCGTAGCGGGTCACGATCCTCTCCGGCAACGCGTCGCGTTCGCCCTCAGCCAGATCTTCGTCGTGTCGACAAGAGACAGCCTCGTCAACAATCGCCACTACGGTGCCGCGCACTACTACGACATGCTGGCCAACGGCGCTTTCGGTTCGTATCGAAACCTCTTGGAAGGCGTGGCACGGCACCCCATCATGGGACACTACCTCAGCCACTTGCGGAACCAGAAAAAGATCCTCGATGACGAGGGCGCCGTCTTGGTGAGCCCGGACGAGAACTTCGCCCGCGAAATCATGCAGCTGTTCTCCATCGGACTCGTTCAACTTCATCCCGATGGCGCGATTCGCCTCAATGCTCAGGGCCTCCCCATTTCGACCTACAACCAGACGGACATCACCGAACTCGCCCGCGTCTTTACCGGGTTGAGTTTCAGCCGGCGCAATTGGCCGCGCAACAGTGACACGGTCCGGGTCAACAACAACTTCAACTACGGGAACGGGAGTCGCTACTTCCAAGCACAATGGCTTCACCCAATGAAATTCTTCGAGAGCCGCCACGACCAAGACCCTAAAACCCTCCTAGGCGAACACACGCTACGCCGTTTTCAGGGAGGCGAACGGGATCTGGATGCGGCCTTGGACATCCTGACCGCGCACCCCAACACGGCCCCCTTCATCTGTCGCCGCCTGATCCAACGATTGGTATGCAGCAACCCCTCTCCAGGCTATCTCTACCGAGTCTCAACCGTGTTCACGGAATCCGACGGAGACTTTGGGAGCGTGATCCCGGCCATCCTACTGGATCCGGAGGCCCGTAACCTCACGGCTGCTGATCGGGTCGACGCCGGCAAGCAGAAGGAACCGATCATCCGCTATCTCGGTCTGATGCGGGCCCTGAATGTCCGTTCCGAACTGCCCTTGGCCGACTTGGTCGAGCACGGCTATTCCCGGGAAGAGCTTGCCAAGTTCCCCCGCGGCACTTCCCTCTACCGCATGGGAAATACCGACAACCGGCTGGGCCAAACGCCTCAAGGGGCGCCCACCGTTTTCAATTGGTTCCTCCCGGACTTCACGGTTGCCGGTCCGCTCGCCGCCGCCGGCTTAGTCGCCCCGGAATTTCAGCTCACCACCGAATCCCAAGTCGTCAATGCCGCGAATGCACACTACACCCTCTTGTTCAATCGATTCGGACAAGGCGGGGTACGCTTCCCGGGCCCCGGATCGAACCGGGTGGACGATATGAAACCCGATTTGACCCCGTTCCTAGAACTGCTCGAAGCTGCTGAAGACAATAACGCCACGCCCCGAGAAGCGGCCACACTCCTCATTGATTTCGCCGATATCCTCTTCTCCGGCGGCACGCTCAAGGCTCGCAGCGATGGCCAGATCGGGACCACGTCCCGAGACATCATGATCGATGCCGTCGCCGCAACGCGCCGGAACAATAAGGTGAAGACCGCCCTTTACCTCTACGTCACCAGCCCGGATTATATCACCCAGAAGTAAGCAGCAATCCCCTCGAAACACGCAGCGATGACGCCAATCATGAAACGACACCGTGACTCAGGGAAACCCATCGAACGCCGAGATTTTCTCCGCCAATCCGCCTGCGCCGCCCTGGGAGTAACCGGAGTGGTCAATACCCTGGCAAACCTCCGTCTGGTGACCGCCGCGATGGCACAGAACACGCCCACCCAGGACTACCGAGCCTTAGTGTGCTTGTTCCTGAATGGCGGTAATGATTCGAACAATCTCCTCGTTCCGCGCAGTGGCGATTTCCGGACGGACTACGAAAATGGGCGAGGCATTCTTCAGATTCCAGCCAATCAACTCCACACCATTCGCCCTCAGAATGACACCCGAGATTTTGGCCTGCATCCCAACGCGCAGCCGCTGCAAGGGCTCTTCGATACCGGGCGGCTCGCCTTCGTATGCAACGTGGGCACCCTGGCCTACCCGATTGCCAAACGAGAAGACTATCTCAACCGGACCGTCCCGGTCCCCCCGCAACTCTTCTCCCACAGCGACCAACAGACCCAATGGCAGAGTTCCATTCCAGACCAACCCTTTCAAAGTGGTTGGGGTGGCCGAGTCGCGGACCTGCTAAACGCGGGCGCCAATCCAGAAACTCGGGTCTCCATGTCGATCTCGCTTTCCGGGATCAACAGCTTTCAGATCGGCACCACCGGAGAAGTCACCCAGTTCGTCACCACCTCCAACGGCGTCGCCGGACTCTCGGGCTACGGCCAAAACTATCAGAACGCGCTGAACCCCGACGGCAGCTACAAACGGAATGATGCGGGCACCCGCCTGCAAGCCTTTGAACGCATCATGAATCTGACTCATGCGAATCTGCAGGAAGAAGCCTACAACCGAGTGGTCCAACGCGCCCGGGAATCGGAAGGCACCGTGGGCACGACCCTACAAATCGCGGATGACTCAGGCATTGAATTCGACGAACTATTCGTCAACGCACAGTCCAACCTGGGAGACCAACTCAAAACGGTAGCCAAGCTTATTGCCGGGCGTTCCGCCCTGGGCAATACTCGCCAAGTGTTCTTCTGCCGGGTCGGGGGCTACGATACCCACCAACAACAGCTCACCTCCCACGCCAATCTCACCGCCGAACTGTCGAACGCGATGCAGGCCTTCTATCGCGCCACCGAATCAATGGGGCTCCAAGACAATATCACCACTTTCACCGCATCCGATTTCGCCCGCACGTTTACCCCCAACGGCACCGACGTCAACGCGGGTGCCGACCACGCCTGGGGCGGACACGCGATGGTTCTTGGCGGCGCCGTCAACGGAGGCCGCCTCTATGGTCAATTCCCACAACTTTTGGTTGGAGCGGGCGATGATGCCGGCCGGAATCGCGGCAGATGGATCCCCACCACTTCGGTCGATCAGTATTCGGCCGTGCTGGCAAAATGGTTTGGCGTCGATAGCAATTCCATGGAAGCCATCTTTCCTAACCTGCCTCGTTTCGACGATCCGTTTGGAAGCTCCCGGCCGAATCTGGACTTCCTTCCCGCCTAAGCACGCGGCAGACTCGCCCGCGGATGAGGACGTCTGCAACGAGGATGGCGATAGCGGCGGCACTGGTTGTCGGAATCGGTGTCGCTTTGTTTGGGCTCCGACCAGCGCCTGATGGCGGTCCCTCGTCTCCGACCCCACCCAACACCGAGATCCCAGCCCAAGCTGAGTCTTCCCGCGCCCCAGACCCGCCGCCCCCCAACGCCATCCCTCAGCCCAAACCCTACCCATCCAAAGTCCGCCTCCTTCCGTTAGAGGAAGACTGGGGTCAACTCCATTCGCCGGATCTAAGTGGCAGCGATGATTTAGAGATTCTCGCCAGTCTCCTGGCAGCGGCTCGCCGGAGTGGACTCTCGAATCCCTCCGGAGAGAACTATGAAATCGTCGCCAGCCTGCAGGGAAAGAACTCGCAAGGGATCGCCGTCTTCCCAACTCAACATCCCGGTCTCACGACCAACGGCGAACTCATGGATCGATGGGGCACGCCCTACCATTTCCACTCACTGACGGCGAGCCGGATGGAGATCCGATCCGCCGGACCGGACGGGAGACTCTGGACCGGAGACGATCTGTTACTGGAGGAGTGAATCCGGACGCACAATTGATTTGCGCTCGCCGGTAGCGCCACCCTATCGTCTCCCCGTCACCCACTGCGCCAATTCATAGGGAACTGAATCGTGGAGCCTTCAACCGCCAACCGCCAATTGATCGACCAATGGAAGGATCAACCCGCGCCGCTTTTAAGCGTGCTGCATGCCTTTCATGATCGGGACGGTTACCTTAACGAGACCGCGATCCGCGACATCGCTGACGGCCTCAAGATTCCTTTGGCCGAACTCTACGGCACTATCACCTTCTATCATCACCTCGCCCAAAAAGCACCCGGCCAATCCGCGCCTCGGGTTTGCACCGGTCCGGTCTGTTCCCTGCGCGGGAGTCAGGCACTGCTGGAAGCGCTGAAGAACCAAGGAGCCACACCGATGGCCTGCGCGGGACGTTGTGATGACCCGATCCCCGTTCTTGAAGGGCACACCACGCACGTGGGCCAAAGCAATGGCAGCCTCGAAAACCGCCCAACTCCGTTGCCCGCCACCAATCCCGGGGGCCTCGAAGAATGTATTTTTTCCCATATCCGCGAACCGGACCGTCGAACCTTAAACGGGTATTGCGCCACGGGTGGCTATGAAGCACTGGATCAAGCGCTCCAAAGCCAAACGTCCGAGCAAGTCATCGAAGAACTCACGGCCAGCAAACTGGCGGGTCGCGGAGGGGCCGGCTTTCCTACCGGAGTCAAATGGAAAGCCGTGGCCGACGCACCCGGAACACCCAAAACCATCGTCTGCAATGCCGACGAAGGCGAGCCAGGCTGTTTCAAGGATCGAGCCATCCTCGACTACGACCCCCACGCCGTGATTGAAGGCATGATCTTGGCAGCCTACGCCACGGGAGCCACTCAGGGCTTCATCTACCTTCGCTATGAGTATCCGCAGACTCTGAAAATCCTCGAGACTGCACTCAAAGAAACCTACGCGTCAGGCCGATTGGGCCCACAAATCGGAGGACGCGACTTCCACTTTGAACTCTACGTCCGGCGCGGTGCCGGGGCCTACATCTGCGGTGAAGAGGGATCGCTCCTCAACTCACTCGAAGGCAAACATCCCTTCCCACGCAACCGCCCTCCCTTCCCAGTGACCCACGGCTTTCAAGACCTACCGACCGTCGTCAACAACGTCGAAACTCTGGCCGCAGTGCCGCAGATCCTCCGGCGCGGCGCCACCTGGTATCGAGAGCTCGGCCAAAACGGACAGTCCGGCACCAAGATCATCAGCCTGTCCGGAGACATTCAACGTCCCGGCAACTATGAAGTCCCCCTCGGTTTTCCGCTCCAAACGCTGCTCCATGATTGGGCCGGAGGCCCACCCGAAGGCCGCTCTATCCAAGCCGTAACCATGGCTGGATTGTCTGGCGGTTTCTTAGCGGGAGAAGATTTGGAAGTGACCTTGGACGATCCCTGCATCCGCAGCAAAGGCTCCTTCCTCGGCGCCGGTGGGATTATCGTCTATGACGACTCACGCGACATGGTTGCCGCCGCTCGTGAGGCCATGGCGTTCTTTGCGGAAGAATCCTGCGGCAAATGTTTCCCGTGCCGCATCGGCACCGAACGCCTCACAGAACGCTTGAGCGGTACAGCGGGTCCCGACAACGTCGCCGCCTGGCAAGAAGAAGTCAGTGATATGGGAACCACAATGATGGCCGCGAGTGCCTGTGGTCTGGGCATGGCCGCCCCCAACGTCACCAAAAGTTTGACCCGCTATTTTCCAGACCAAGTGACAAAACACGTGCAGAAGTCGTCCTAACTCGCTAGCCTCTCTCCCCGTTCCATGGTGCGTTTAAAAGAGAATGAAATCACGCTAAACGGTGCGGTCGTCCCGTACACCGAAGGCGAGACGCTCTATGAGATTGCCACCCGGCTGGGGACGCAGGTTCCCACGCTTTGCTATGATGCCCGTTTAGAGGCTTTCGGTGGTTGCCGTCTTTGCTTGATGGAGGTCGAAGGGGTTCGCAATCCCGTGGCTTCCTGCACCACCAAAGCCACTCCCGGCATGGTGGTACAGACCCACACGGATGCCATCGAGAAACACCGCAAGGTGTTGCTCGAAATGGTCGCTTCCGAAAACCCAGACATCGCTGTCGACCCGCTCCGCGGTTATGCCTCTCAGGAACTCACCACACTGGTCGAGACCTATCAAGCAGACAACGGGCGATTCGCCGGCGAGGCTTCCGGCACCTCTTACCACGACGACGATAACCCGTTTATCCTTCGCGATTATGATCGCTGCATCTCGTGCTACCGCTGCGTGCGGGTCTGCGCGGAACAGGAAGGCGACTACGCAATCAACATAGCCAACCGCGGTTTTCAAACCCAAATCACCACCGAATTCGGCGGCACCCTCAAGGATTCTTCCTGCACGTTCTGCGGGCAGTGCGTACAAACCTGCCCCACCGGGGCCCTAGCGGATCGCAAGGCGCTACGCGCCGAAGGCACCCCGGGCGAACTTAAGAAGACCCGCACGGTGTGTCCCTACTGCGGTGTGGGTTGTTCCGTCGACCTGGTCACCAAAGAAGATCGCTTGGTCGGTGTTCAACCCGCCATGGATGGCCCCGCAAACCAAGGTGCCCTGTGCATCAAGGGTCAATTCGCCTACGATTTTGTCCAGCACTCCGACCGCCTCAAACAACCCTTGATCCGGGGAGAAGATGGGGTCCTCCATCCTACGACTTGGGAAGTCGCCCTGGATCGTGCCGCGGTCGGATTCCAAAAGGCACTCGAAGACCATGGCCGTCACAGTATCTATGGTGTGGCCTCCGGGCGCACCCCCTCCGAGGCCGACTATATGATGCAGAAATTCGTCCGAGCGGGTTTCGGCACGAATCAGATCGATAACTGTAGCCGTGCTTGACACGCTCCGACGGTTGCCGGTCTGGCAGCCACCATCGGCAGGGGAGCTATGTCCAATCCCCTCGTCGACATGCAGAAACCGGATGTCATTTTCTGCATTGGCACCAACATGACCGAGTGCCACCCCGTGGCCGCCACAGGTATCAAAAAAGCCCTTCGTCGTGGTGCCCGAATGATCGTGGTGGACCCGCGCCGGATTGCCTTGGCCGATATGGCAGACCTCTACTTGCCAATTCGCGTCGGGTCAGACGTGGCCCTTCTTCTGGGCATGGCACACGTCATTGCCCGCGACCAATTGATCGATCCGGACTTCATTGCCAATCGCACCACCGAGTCCGAAGCCTTTCTCGAACATATCCAGCAATTCACCCCGGAGTGGGCAGCCAGCATCACCCAGGTACCCGCCGCGGACATTGAAAAAGCCGCCCGGTGGTATGGCACGGCCGATCGCGGAGCCATCTACTACACGCTCGGAATTACCGAACACATTTGCGGTGTCGACAACGTCCAAAGCCTGTGCAACCTGGCCCTGATGACCGGAAATCTCGGCAAGGAAGGTGCCGGCATCAACCCAATGCGCGGGCAGAATAACATTCAAGGTGCCGGTGATGCCGGTGCCGTACCATCGAATTACCCGGGCTTCCAACCCGTGACCGATCCGGCAGCGCAGGCCAAATTCGAGAAACTCTACGGTCGCACCGTCGATCTGGAGAAAGGGATCACCAAAGTGACTGCCCTCAATGAATGCGGTAAGCGCATCAAAGCCATGCTCATCGATGGCGAGAACACCTTGGTATCGGATCCCGACCGAGAACATTGCGAGCATGCGCTACGTAGTCTGGATCATCTCGTGGTGATCGACATCTTTCTCACCGAAACGGCGGAACTGGCGGACGTCGTGCTCCCCGCAACCGCTTGGGCGGAAACGGACGGCGTCTGCACCAACACCGAACGCCGCGTCCAACGCCTCCGGGCCGCCGTGCCTCCGGCCGGTGAATCCCGGCCGGATTGGTGGATCATCAGCGAGATCGCGAAACGGCTCGGTGTCGATGGTTTCGAATTTGGGAGTGCGCGCGAGGTCTTCGAAGAACTGTGCTCCGTCTCCCCCATCTACAATGGACTGGACTGGGATCGCATTGAAGATGGCGCCTACCACTGGCCCGTCCCCCACAAGGAGCATCCGGGAACACCGATTCTCCATGAGGGCGAATTCAAGAACGGGCGCGGCCTCTTCCGTGTGATCTCTTACCGTGATCCCGCCGAGACCATTTCACCGGAGTTCCCGGTTTGGCTCACCACCGGCCGCCGGCTACAGGCCTACCACACGCGAACCCAAACCGGTCGCGCGCAAGGCATCGACTACCTCCTGCCGGAAGAAGTATTGGAAGTGAATCCCGAAGATGCGGCGGAGTGGCAACTAGAAGACGGACACTGGTGCGAGATGACGAGCCCACGTGGCAGTGTGCGAATCAAGACCCGCCTCACCGATCGCTCACCCCGGGGAACCGTGTTTGCCAGCTTCAGCTTCGCCAACGTACCGATCAACGTGCTGACCGGTTCAGGCTATGATCCCGTAACGGAAACTGCCGAACTGAAGGTGTGCCCCGTCCGCCTCGTGCCGCTCGGCACGCAAGCGGCCCCGGCCTCTTAACCGGCTTGCTCCAACCAGAACGCTTTGCGCATCTGGGTTCGGAATTGCCCCGGACTCATCTTCTGGTTGCGTCGAAAATACCGACCAAAATAAGCCGGGTCTTCGAAATTGAGCTGATACCCCACCTCGGCAATGGTGTAATCCGAATGCGCCAAGAGCCGTTTGGCTTCAAGCATCAATTCTTGCTGGATGATGTCGCTCGGCGTCAACCCCGTCGCCGTCTTAACCACATCATGCAAGTGCCCGGGGCTGATTCCTAATTGACGAGCAAAGGCATTGACCGATCGTACCTGGCGCACCTGTTCGCTGACTAGCTGCTTGAACCGCCGACTCGTCGCGATCGAACTCGACAAGGCCGGCTGCTCGGCGGCGGGTCCCACACCCCGGGACGCCCGAACCAAAAGAATGTGTAAATAGGACCGCAGCACCGTCAAAAAACCCGGCCCCTTGGCCCGAAACTCACCTTGAATGGCATCGAACAACCCCGAGATCTCCCCAGCATCGTCAGCCGACAACGCTGTGACCGGCTTTCGATCGGTAGCCTGAAAAAACGCCAATTCGAAAGCAGCACCTCCCAATGATAAGCCCATCGAAAGGAAATCTTCCGGAAACACGATCACGAAGCCACGATATCGCTCCACCATTTCCGCGTACCGCACTTGTCCGGGACCAGAAAAAATCAGCGATTTGGGTTGGACTTGATAGGCCTGAAAGTCAATGAAGTGCGTACCACGCCCTTCGGACACATAGAGGATTTCGTAATACGCCTGCCGCGCTGGAGCCGCAATCCCCCCCCAGGCGTCATTGCTATCTTCTTCAATGCGCCGAATAAAAAATGGCAGTTGGCTCTCACAACCCGGACCTTGGTCCCATCGTCGCAACGGCAACCGCGCGTCATTTCGTTTCTCAAGACTCATTAACGAACCCTCTTCCCTTCTCCTACCTCACATCGGCGGATCGTCAAACCCATTGCCTTCACAGACGCCTCATAACCGTGCTCGGCTACGATTTTTTGGTTCCAAGCAACATTCCCAGAGACAAAGCCCATCCCAACCCAAATTAATACCACCCTGCAAAAGGAAACCAATCACAGAAGCAAACGAGCAATTGCCCGAGCATGGGAGTGCGAACGCGAGCTATCGCTGAATCCACCACTCACTCAATGCCAGCAGAAGTGATACCAGAACGGACCCCATCCGTCGCCATGACTACACAAGGGGGCGGCCAAACAGCGTCTCCAACACTTCAAGCTCCCGCCGGAAGACTTCGAAACCCGAAACACCCGTTTCCCATTCGCGACCACAGCCCGTACACGAAGCAAACGGGACCGGTCGCTCTGAGTCCCCCACTGAAATGCAAACCGAGGCGCCAACGGCAATCCTCAACGGATGCAGCCAACAACCCATCGGTTTGAAATACCACGGATCCTTGCCGCGCTCAACCGACAGGCGTTGCAGCGAACAGCGCCCGTCTCCCAAACGAAAAACACAACGGGTCGAGTTGAAGTGCGCCGGCAGAGAAGATCGAGAGTGATAGCGAAACGGGACCAACTTCGTCCGCCATCGCGCTCGTCCCGAAGAAGACGCTTGCCGTTCCACCAAGCCCTCACTCGGATCCACACCCCAAGCCCGCAAACGATCGGTTTCTTCCGCCACCACTCGCTCTAGCGCCGTCACCTCACACGCCTCAAGAAACACCCCATCGTAGCAGCACATCCCCTGACAGTCGACCAGTTGGCAGGCTCGGTAGCGTTTGGCGAAGCTGGCCGAGTCGATCCTAACGGTTCGGCCTTGAGCGCCAAGAACGCGCCGGAGTTCATGCAACTGGCTGAGCATACGAAAGGCGCCACCTTGGCTGTTGGGGGCGGAAAACGCAACTCTGGCCGGCCCCCCTCAGGGCGAGACTACCCGCGAACCGTTCCCACCCAGCTCGACCAGCCGAGCCACAGGCCCATTCGTTCCCATTCGTTCCCATTCGTTCCCATTCGTCGCCCAACGGCTCGCGGGTATGCTCGCCCTACCTGTCGCCCCTTTTCGATTGACGGCTCATACAGCCAAACGCCATCGTCCCCGACAATCCCGCTATGCAAGACCCTCTCTTTTCTGTTCGCGATCAAGTCGTCCTCGTATCTGGCGGTAGCCGTGGCATCGGCAAAGCCATCGCCCAAGGATTTGCCCAACGCCAAGCCCAAGTCATTATCACGGGCCGCGACCAAGACGCCCTACAAACCACTGCGGCGGAGATCGCCGTTGATGACAACGTCCGGACGGAAGTCTGCGATGTCGCGGATGCCGGTGCCATCGAAGCCTTGGTAGCAACCGTGATGGAACAAGCGGGCCGAATCGACACCTTGATCAACGTCGCTGGCGTGAACCGCCGAAAGCCGGCAAGCGAGATCTCCGAAGCCGACTACGACTTCATTCTGGACATCAATCTCAAGGGGGCTTTCCTCCTCAGCCAGCGAGTCGGTAAAGACATGACGGCACGAGGTACCGGCTGCCAAATCAACATCGCCTCACTCAACACGGACCGTCCCTTGAAAAACGTCTTACCCTACGCCATGAGCAAATCGGCGCTCGCTCAAATGACCCGGGCCTTGGCCCTGGAATGGGGCGCGAAGGGTGTAAGGGTCAATGCGCTCGCTCCCGGTTTTATCCTGACGGACCTGACCGAGAAACTCTGGTCGGATCCGGGCATGCAAGCCTGGGGACACACCAACACTCCGATGGGCCGACTCGGGCAACCCGCGGACATGGTCGGCACCGCGGTCTTCCTGGCCTCGCCAGCCTCGGCCTTCATGACCGGCCAGACTCTCTACGTAGACGGTGGCTTTACTGCGGGTTGGGCATGGCCCATCCCCGAGTAATCCCCCAGGCAATTCGTTTAGACTCGGCCACAGCACAGCTCCGCAAAAACCCCTCATCCTCTGTCTAAACTTGGCGTTCTCGAGTCCGTGCTCCATGTTACCAAAGCAATGACAGATACCCCCCCTGGAATTCGTTCCCGCCCCGCGATCCTCATCCTGGTGATCATGGCCGCACTGACCGGCGGCGCCTATGGCTATCTTGGCACCGTGATGGGAGAGCAAACCTTCCAGAACCTCGTGCTCATTCTTGGCACATTGATCACCACCGCCTTGCTCCTCACATGGTGGCTCTTCTTTAGTCGCGCCCATTGGAGCACACGCCTGATCGTTATGGCCGCGCTGGTGGTCCTCGGGATCACCGCTGGACTGATTTTTCGAGTCGACGGCGTATCCGGGGCACTGGTTCCTCGTCTGTCTTTCCGCTGGGAACCTACGGCCGAAGAACGAGCCCAAGAATTGCTGTCCCGCCAATCGATCGTTGCTCCGGAATCCGAGGGCGATCCCGCAGAGGCCTCACTCACCACCCAGCCCGGGGACTGGACACAATTTCGGGGTCCGAACCGCGATGGCATTGTACGCGACCTCACCCTTCCCCCGGATTGGTCCCCGGGTGAACCACTCTGGAAGATCTCGGTTGGGCTCGGTTGGTCTTCCTTCGCCATCGTCGGAGACTATGCCTTCACTCAGGAGCAACGAGGCGACCAAGAAGTGGTTGTTTGCTACGCCGCTGACTCAGGCCAGCAACGTTGGGTGCATACCAACACTGCGCGGTTCTCGGAAATGATGGGAGGCGATGGCCCCCGAGCAACCCCAACCTTTCACGAAGGTTACGTCTACGCCCTGGGAGCAACCGGCATCTTGGATTGTTTGGAAGCCAAACGCGGCACGCTGGTGTGGAGCACAAATATCCTCAGCGACGCCGGCGCAGAAAATCTTGAATGGGGCATGGCCGGCTCGCCGCTCGTGGTTGGCGACCTGGTCATCGTCAGCCCAGGCGGAGCCGACCAAGCCAGCCTGGTGGCCTACGACCGACTCACCGGGGAACGGCGCTGGGGAGGCGGCGGAGGCATGGCAAGCTACAGTTCCGCGACCCTCAGCCGCATTCATAATCGCGACCAAGTGCTCATCTTCAATGGCGACGGCTTGTTTGCTCACGATCCCGTCGACGGGAACATCCTTTGGCAATATGACTACACGAATATGGCCCAAATCAACGTATCGCAGCCCGTTGATCTCGGAGACGGCCGGGTTCTCATCCCCACAGGCTACACCAAAGGCACCGTCCTGATCGAAGTGCAGGCCGGATCCGACGAGACCGCATGGACGACAGACACCGTCTGGCAGAGCCGACGACTCAAGCCCAAGTTCAACAACGTGGTGGTTCGGGACGGTTACGCCTATGGCGCAGACGAAGGGATCCTGACCTGCCTGGACCTCGCATCAGGAAAGAAAATGTGGAAAGACGGACGGTTCGGCTACGGACAGCTGCTCTTGATCGGCACCCAACTCTTGATTCAGGACGAAAGCGGAGATCTTGTATTGGTGGAGGCATCGCCCGACGAATTCTCCAGAATCGCCACGTATTCCGCCTTGGAGGGCAAATCCTGGACTCATCCGGCCGTGAGTCACGATTACCTCCTTGCCAGAAACGGAAATCAGGCCGTGGCGTTTCAACTTTCCAAGTAGAGAAACATCCTTTTACGAAATAAATAACAAAAAAACGACGCACCAACCAGCAGTCAGAGCCTCTCCAGCAATCAAAATATGTCGCAAAAATTGTTATTCTTGTCGCTTTTACTGATTCGATTTTCGACATCATGCAGCGAAAATCAAAGCCTATTGAAACCGTCTCGTTGGCAAACAAAAAACCACCTTAACTACTAATAATCAACAGTTTCCACTCTTCGAAAAAGCTCAATTGCAGGGCATGAATCTTCCCCCAAAGCGCCAGAGCAAACCGCAAAGAGCGAACGCAGGCAATTAGCCCCTTGTTCCACCTTGACAAGTCACATCAAAAATGTATTGTTTCCCGACGTTACGAAGGTCAGAAACAAGGCCAGATATATTTCTGAGAAGAATTACCATGAGCAGTAAAACTAACATCTGCGGACTAGCCGCTGCACTCTTGCTAACCGGTTCGGGTTACGCAGCCAGCATCAGCAACGGGAATTTCGATGCAGACACAATCGGTTCATTCACGTCCGCTGCAGGAACTGACTGGACGCTCAGCGGAACGGGCGGACTCCTAAACATTGACATCAACAACACAGCAGTCACGTCTGGAGCGAGCAGCCCAAACGTCGCATGGGTTACCGGCGGCACAGCTTTCCACAGCCAATCGATCAGCGAAAACGTCGCTGACAACTTGCAGCTCCAACTAACATTTGATGTTTCACCGCGAGCCGACGCCGGATCCGGCGGCACGGGCTTCACCGCAGGACTCTTCACCGCGGCTGGAACCCCGCTGGCGACTGCAACGCAAGCGGACGTCACTGGCGGCCTCGTCGATGGCCAAATGAAAACGGTGACCGTGGATTTCAACGCTGGCGTAGGCCACGGCCAACTTGGGCAAGCCATCGAAGTCCGACTCGGCTTCACCACGGGTGGCCAAATTGTTTTTGACGACGTAGCGATCTCCGTCGTGCCTGAGCCTACAACCTACGCACTCGTAAGTGGTCTCGGCCTTCTCGGTGTAGCCGCCTACCGCCGCCGCAGCCTCCGTAACAAGGCTTAAGGCAACATCGAGCCAAGCGCTCGCACTTTACAGAGAAAGCTGAACCGAACGGTTCAGCTTTTTTTTTGCACCATCGACTCCATTGGTTTTGCGCGGGGTGTGATTCGAAAAGGGTGCTCCTGGCCAATGGCGCCGGCAAGCCGGCGCACTCCATGGAGTGCGAGAGCTTGCTCTCGCCTTCTTCCAAACGCAATCGATCTTGTCGATGGCACCCTTTTTGAATCACGCCCTTTTGCGTGGCCGACCACAGTTCACCATTGCAAATCGACAGCAAGGCTGATATGGTTACTGGTTCCTGGAGCGTTAAAGCTTGAGTGTCAGAACAACCCGGGATTCAACGATTTCATCTGTGAATCACCGGTTTTAGCTATTCCACCAGACAACCCTGAATGATTGGTATTCGGATTCATCACAAGAACCGCCCGCAGAGAAGAACTTTTGGGGCGACTCGGGTCCTTTTTAGTGCCTCAATCGGGTTGCTTTCGGCATTTCAGAACGTTGCCGCGATCGAGCCGGAAGACGTACTCCACTACCAGGTCGGGAATATCAGTCTTCGCCCAAGCTTCGGGATCTCCCAGACCTACAATGATAATATTTTCTCCATCGGAGACGACGCGGATTTTCTGGTTCCGCGTGCCGATGGCACGATCGACCGAATCCAGAAAGAGGGTGATTTGATCACCAGTTTTCAGACCGGTGGCACCGTCATGCTCGGTCGCCCATCGGCAAATAATCTCTTCGCCAACTACACCTACTCCCAACTCTATTATCTAGACCATTCGAACCAAAATGCGGCGGCACACAATCTCAACTTTGGCGGAGGGATCAAGAGCGGGCGAGTTGAGCTGACTCCACAGTTGCTCGTTTCCTCTCAAGAAGCGGTCCTTGCCGGCTCCGGCCGCTCAGACATTGCCATCGATCAACTCGTCGAACGGACATTGATCACAGCCTCCCTCAATGGCACCGTAAAACTGACTCCAAAGGTCTTCGCAAGTTCCCGGGCTCTCTACTCCCTACAAGACTTTGAAGAAGGAATCCCGCTATTCGACAACGAATCCATCGAGTTCACGCAAGGCATTGGACTTCAACTTCGCCCCAAGATCGGCATCAGCGTCACGGGAACGATCGGCGAACGCGACACCGAAGCCAACGTTGCCGGGCTTTTCGATGACAATACTCAAGATTTCGTCGGAGGCGGACTCCGAATCGAGGGTCAGTTCGGCAGTCGCATCACGGGCGAGGTAAACGTCGGATTTCAACGCACGACTTTCAACGCCACATCGGACTCATTTCTTGCTCCTGTGGCGGGGGTCAGTCTGGACTATCTGTTGGGCCGAGATATGCTGGCCCAGATCAGCTACATCCGACAAACCTTTGTAGGTATTCAGGTGGAAAACTCCTCTGGTGTGTCCGACAACGCTAGCGTCAGCCTCAGGAAAACCTTCGGCACCCGTCAAAAGTGGAGCGCTGCAGCTTCAGGGAGTATCTACATTCAGAATTGGGATTCCTTCTCCGGCATTTCCGGCAATCGAAAAGATGAAAGCTATGGCGCAACACTCTCAATCAATTATCGAATTCAACCTTGGCTCACTTCTAGCTTGTCTCAATCCTATCGAACCTTTTCGTCAAGTTTGAGTTCGTCGGGCCAATTCACTTTACAAGATTTTACCGTCAATACGACAACGCTATCCGTCAGAGTCGGTTACTAGGCCTCTGACAACGAACCCAAACTGATCGTCATGAAAAAGCTGACTTACTTGACCGCTTTCGCATCCCTCCTCCTGCTCAGTAGCCTGTCTGCGTTCGGCGCAGCATCGGACTACAAGATCCAAGCAGAGGATGTTATCAAAATCGTCGTCTTCGATGAGCCTGAGCTCACTTTGGAAACACGCGTCCACGGAAGTGGCACGATCACTTACCCCCTACTGGAAGATGTTCACGTAGCTGGCAAGACCGCCCGCCAGGTGCAAGAGACTATTCGTTCTCTGCTCGCCAAAGACTATTTGGTCAAACCGCAGGTCACGATCAATATCTTGGAATACAGTGCGCAGAATTTCTCGGTCATGGGACAAGTCCGAGCCCCAGGCTCCTATCCCCTACCTCCCGAGAAAAAAATCGGCGTGGCGGAAGCCATCGCCTACGCGGGTGGCTTGGCCCCGAACGCCAAGAAAGGCCAAATCAAAGTTTTTCGAGATGGCAAAGAGTACAAGTTCGATTTTGACGACCTCTTAAAAAGCCAAGACCCGAAAAAGAAATTCCTCGTGAAACCGGGGGACGTTATCAGAGTGCCGGAGCGATTCTTCTAGCCGGATTATGGACCAATTAAAAGATCTACAGAGCGGGGACGGCGACGGTCTCAAGTTTCGACACTATTGGCACGTCGTGCTAGAGCGGCGCTGGCTTGTTATCACGGCATTTGTCTCGGTATTTGCCCTCACCCTCATCTACCTGTTCAAGGCGACTCCGATCTACCTCGCGGAGACTCGCCTCGAAATCGAACGGCTGTCCGGCGGTCTACTCGACCTCGGCGGACAATCCGTCTCGTTAGATTCGAGAGACCAAGACTACCTGCAAACGCAGTACAAGAACATCCTAAGCCGGACTCTGATCCAGAAAGTCATCAACAAACTGGATTTGGATAAGGACGAACGGTATTCGCAGAAACTCGACCTCCTGCGGGCCGTGATTTCCGATGTCAGCGTAGCCCCCATCCGAATGAGCCGGCTCGTCGATATTCGCGTCCAGCACCCAAACCCCAAACGCGCTTCCGAGATCGCCAATACGTTGGTGGAACTCTTCCTCGCCGACAACTTGGACCAACGTAAAGCGAAGTCTTGGGATTCATTCCTCTGGTTGCAGAACGAAGTCGAAACCTTGGAACGAGAAGTGCAAAACGCCTCATTGGACGTGCACAAATTCCGTCTTAAGCATGATTTGGTTTCGCTTGAAGAAAACCAAAATATCATCGCCCAAGCCCTCCATCAAGCGCAGCAAGATTACGACGCGGCCAAGAAGAGCGCGAATGATCTCGCGCAGATCGTCCTTAAAGTCGAGGAAGCTCAGCAAAATGGCGTCGATGTTGAAACCATCCCGTATGTAGCAGATTCTTCGCTTGTCGCTGATATCAAGGCCAGCCTCACCGTCGAAAAAGCGGAACTCGCAAAACTCCTTGAACGGTACCTCGACAAATACCCGAAAGTCGTCGAACTCCGCACCAAGATCGCCAACCTTGAAGCCAGTCTCGACAAGGAAGCTCAGAAGGTCATCTCGACCCTGCGGCAACGAGTTGAAATCGCACGCGAACAAGAGAATGCGGCGCTGGAAAACCTAAAATTCGTCGAAGGTGACCAACACCGGCTCTCGGAAAAGAAAGTCGAATACGACGTATTGGTCCGAAAGTCCGAACGCAGCAAGTTCCTCTACGAACTCGTCCTAGCGAAAGCCAAGGAAATGGATTTGAGTTCGAAAGAGTCGATGCAGAACATGCGGGTTGTCGACCGCGCCACACCGCCGCTTCGCCCGTTCAAGCCCAATACGGTTCTGACGCTCCTCGCCGGCATTGTTGGTGGTATCGTCGTCGGCGTCGGCCTCGCCTTCTTCGTGAACTTCCTCGATGACTCGATCAAATCACAGGACGATATCGAGACCTACCTGCGGCTCAACTTCTTGGGCTACGTCCCAAATATTCGAACGAACAGTATCGTCGAACGCGATTTGCAGGCCCATCTCCACCCGCAGTCCAATAGCTCAGAAGGTTTCCGGACTATTCGGGCCGCCATCTCCTTGGCCCACCCCGAAGAAAGCCTTCATGTCACTGCGATCACCAGCACGATTCCCTCCGAAGGAAAATCCCTGGTATCCTGTAATCTGGCAATTGTCACGGCTCAAACCGGATTGAAGACGCTCCTGTTGGATGCGGATTTGCGCCGGCCTTCGATCCATAAGGCCTTCCAGCTTCAAAGTCCGGTCGGGCTGACTCAGTATCTCCTGGGTAAAGTGAGTTCGATCGACGAAATCACCCACAGCACGGAAATTCCGAACTTAGACCTGATGTGTAGCGGCACGGTCCCCACAAATCCTTCCGAACTCATCGGCTCGGATGCAATGGGCGAATTCATCGCCCAAGTGCGGAAGAAATATGACCGCGTCATTCTGGACTGCCCGCCCGTATCGGCCGTTAGTGACCCGTTGGTGATCGCCGCGCAGTGTGACGGCGCCGTATTCGTGACGAAGTTTAACAAGATCCGCCGAGACCACGCCCGCCGATCCGTGCAACGGATTCAAGACGCTGGCGTCAAGATCATCGGAACCGTCATCAACGACATCGACTTCGAAGGTAAGGACTCCTACTACTACTCCTATTACTACTATCAGAATCGATACTACGCTTCCTACTACCAGAATGAGAAGCGCAAGGACGGTGATGAAAATCGTCCCGACCCCAAAACAAAGCGGGCTGAAAGTGCGTAGAGATTGCGTTCCAGCCAGAAGAGCTTAGAGCTTAGCAAACAGCCCGCCACCCGGCGGGCTGTTTTTCTTTGTAGTGGAACCGAAGAAATCCAGCCTAGAAGCACACGGTTACGCTCCCAAAAACTACCGAAGGGTGATCCAGCGAAAACCGCTCAACGCGCTCGGCGTGCCGGTTGCTGGATCCGATAGAGGTGGCTCTTGGAACGCAAGATTAACGAGTCGCCAACCACCGCCGGAGACGCCATAAAACCATCCTCCAGCTCATTGACCGAGATCACCTTGAATTCCCGACTGGCCTCAATCACCGTGCCCTTCCCTTCCTCACTAAAGAAATAGATATGATTTCCATTCCGGATCGGTGAAGCCGAGTAGTTGCCCCCAATCCGTTCCTGCCAGACGGTCTTCCCGGTCTCGGCATTGACACACGAAGCGACACCGCCGTCATGGATCATGAAGATGGCGCCCTCGTAGAAAAGCACCGAAGGCTTATTTGAAACACTTCGCTTCGTCCGCCATACGACATGCGAATCCGTGACCACGCCGTCACCTCCTGGTTCGACACACCAGAGTTCCCCTTTGGCGAATCCGGTGCAGTAGTAAATGCGATCCTCGGTCACCGTCGGCCGCGTACTGGCCGAGTGGCCCACCCGAGATTCCACCCGCCAACGCTCCTTCCCGCTCATGGGATCATACCCGTAGAGACTCATCGACCCGATGCTCAGCAAGACGTCTCTCCCGTTGAATCGAGCCACATGCGGCGTCGAGTATCCTTTCCGCCAGTCCCCATCACGCTCCGGGAGGCCATTCTCATCCAAATCCTGAAAATCCACGCTGCGCTTGGTTCGCCACACCGTTCGCCCCGTCGTTTTATCCAGGGCCAACACAAATTGGTGGTCGCTCCCATCAAAGTTCATGATCAGGAGTGATTCAAAGATGATGGGCGACGAACCCGCGCCCCGAAAGTGATTGCACTCAATGTCAGCCCGCGACCAGAGCACTTCGTGCGTTCTGGTATCCAAGCAAGCCGTGCCTTCCGACCCGAAGGTCACATAAACCCGATCTCCATCAATCACCGGAGTGGGCGACGCGTAGGAATTAAACTTGTGGGCAAACTGCGGTTCCGCCACACGGAAGAGCACTTGGTCATACAAAACTCGGCCACTCTCCAGATCAATAGCGAGTGCCGAAAGCTCTCGACCGTCTTCCGTAGCCGTACTGAGCCAAATCTTGCCGTCCGCAACCACCGGCGAGGACCAGGCTCTTCCATGGATCGGGGTTTTCCAAGCCACGCCGTGGCTCTCTCCCCACTCAGTTGGCAGTGATTCTGCTGCCGATATACCCTGCCCAGTCGGTCCTCGAAACTGCGACCACGCCGTCGTGGCGCCGTCGACCGTCTGGGTAAAACTAAATAGAACGGCGCCGAGAATACTGAATGGCGAACAGGTTCGAATTGTCATGGTTAAAAACGTATTACCGGGATCAACATGCGAAGAAAACCCCTTTTTTCGATCGCACCGCCCGGATTCGGGAATAGCTTTGACATCAGTTCGCTTCCTGATTAGACACTGCGTATCAATCGTGCCTCAGAAAGGTCAACGCACATGGAGTTAGCAAGACATCAGAATTACCGAAATATCCTCTCAATCCTGGGCGCAACAGCCCTGACCTTTAGCGCGAATCTTTCCGCTCAAAGTGTAGGGATTGGGTTGCAGCCGGTCGTCATTCCGACCGGATTCTCTCTCATCTCAAATCCTCTTGCTACCGGTGCCAATCGCGTAGCCGATTTGATCACCGACGCACCCGATGGTCTGGAAATCATCAAACTGACCAACGGCACCTGGGAGACCAACCGTTATTCGGCGGATTCCATGACCTGGTCCCTCCCTGACATGACCCTTTCACCGGGTGAAGGTGCCCTAGCCTCGAACTCCAGTGCCGAAGCCTTCACGTGGTTCAGCATTGGCAAACCCGTGACCGGCATGCTGGAGAATTTCGTCCCCGCCGGAGAATCCCTACGCGCCAGCATTCTCCCACTTTCCGGGCTCATCAGCACGGACCTGGGCTTCCCAGAAGTCGAGGGGCTGACGATTTCCAACGTGGATTCCGACGGGAATTTCGCCGTATCCGCGACGTATGAGAGCGGCGCCTGGTCGCCCGAAGAGCCCAGCCTCGCTATCGGTGCCTCCGTGCTGGTCACTGCGCCAGCCAGCACGCTCTGGAACCGCGACTTCATTCTCACGGACGACGACAATCCGTTGACCGTCACAGAGCAACCCCAAGGGGCTACCCTCAACGAAGGCGAAGCATTCTCAGTATCCGTCGTTGCCGCCGGAGCGGATGCGCTCAGCTACCAGTGGCAGCAAAATGGTAATGACATCCCGGGAGCGACTTCTGCCACCTACGCCGTCGAGGCCGCGAGCGGCTCTCAAGCCGGCAGCTACTCGGTCATCATCTTTACGGACAGCCACTCGATCCGGAGCCAACAGGCCCTTGTGGACGTCATCGTACCCGAGCCGGAACCGGAGCCTGAACCCGAACCGGAACCCGAGCCCGAACCACCGACACCGACCGATGGGATCGTGCTGACGTCTCAGCTGAGTGCCGACGGAGGCCGACTCGAAATCACCATCACCGGTACCCCCGGACAAGTGGTGCGCATCCGCGCTTCCCGCAGTGTGGTGAACCCGCGCTGGGCCACTCGTGCCACTGGCCTCGTGCTGGATGAAAACGGCATTGCCACGCATAGCGAAGCCGTTCAAGCCGGCCGCACGCTTGTCGTCCAAGCCTTGCTTGAGGAATAGACCTCCCAGCATCGGCTAGGCGGTCAAATCCCGCCTTACTTGCTCTCAAAACCTGCCCCACACCGGGGCAGGTTTTTTTTATGCCGTCACCTTTGCCTCACAATCTCCGCCTCGCGTCGCCCCTCGGAGCAAATACGCCCGATACCCACCAATCACCACGGCAAAACCCCCACCACAAAGCCAAAACCCCGCATGAGCGTGGTCAGAGATCAACAAGCCCTCAAGTAAGACATCCACAATCACGGCACCGTGAATCGCTATCTCAGTTCGGCTCAAGAAATAGCGACTTCGCCGCGCCCACTCCAAAGCGGCACCAAAAACCGCCCCCCAAAGCAAGCACGTCCACAGAATCTCATCCGCCTTCGCACTGGACCAATACTGGAACAAACCCAGATAGCCGATGATCAAAACAAGACTATAACCCCAATCTTTCATCAACCGACGTTTCACACCGCAATCTCCATTCCTTTCATTTCTGTAATGTTGGGGAAAGGTTCCGGTCAGCCACGCATGTCAGAGTGATCCTGTGCTAAGGCAATAACGCCAACCCCGAACATTCGCAAGCTTATGAAACAGATCATGATACGACTCCGCAGCAACGGCCCCCTGACCCTCCTCATCCTGGTCGGTGCCCTCCTGGGCTCCGGTGGGATGCTCGGCTGGCTGACCTACGCCAAAGACCGCGATCCCAATCGAGCGGTCAACCTCGTCGTCGACAACACCCCCATTCAACGCACCGGACAACTGGCTGCCAGTTTTTCGGAAGTCGTCAAAGCCGTCACGCCCAGTGTCGTGCGAATCAATATCACTCAAAAGGCTCCAGCGCGAATGGTACCCAACCCGCTCTGGGAACGCTTCTTTAACGAAGCCCCCAATCAATGGCGACAACCCCGCGGCCCGCAACGCTCCGGCCCACAACGCTCCGGCCCACAACGCTCCGGCCTCGGATCCGGCGTCATCATCTCCGAGGATGGCTACATCCTTACCAACAATCATGTCGTGGCCGATGCCGACGAGATCCAAGTGGAACTCCAGGACGAAGGCCGTAGCTATCGCGCCGAGCTGGTCGGAACCGACCCCAAGAGCGATCTGGCTGTGCTCAAGATTAACGCCGCCGGCCTCCCCTACGCCCGCATCGGGGACAGCGACCAAACCGAGATCGGAGACATTGTCCTGGCAATCGGTAATCCATTCGGAGTCGGTCAGACCGTTACCATGGGCATCGTCAGCGCCACGGGTCGTGCCAGTATGGGACTCGACTACGAGGATTTCATCCAGACCGATGCCGCCATCAACCCCGGGAACTCCGGTGGCGCCCTGGTCGATATCCAAGGCCGTCTCATCGGCATCAACACCGCCATCCTCTCCAAGACCGGAGCGAGCCAAGGAATCGGCTTCGCCATCCCCACCAACCTCGCCCGTAACGTCATGGAAGATCTGATCGAACACGGTCATGTCACACGCGGATTCCTCGGAGTCGCCATTCAAGACGTGACGCCGGAACTGGCCGATTATTTCGACATCGACGCAAAATCCGGCGCCCTCGTCGCCGACGTCACCCCCGGGAGTCCGGCTGACGATGGCGGCCTTGAGGTCGGTGATGTGATCGTTCAAGTCAATGACAAGGACATCAAAGACAGCCGGCACCTCAAACTGGTGATCGGAGACTGCGATCCGCATACCGACCAAGACATCCGGGTGCTAAGAGACAATCGCGAACGCACCTTGATTGTTGAACTGGACGCCGTCGACGATGGCGGCCCGCAGATGAGCCAAGAATCCTCTCAAGCGGATTCTGAGGGCGCCCTTCGCGGGGTCATGGTTAGCGACCTGGATCGCTCCGCTCGGCAGCAGCTCCAACTGCCCCGATCGCTGAAAGGTGCCCTGGTTCAGGACGTCGACCAAGATTCCGCCGCCTGGCGAGCGGGGCTCCGTCCCGGCGATGTCATCCGCGAGATCAACCGTATCCCCGTCCGCGATGCCGATGACGCGGTCAGTCTCACGCAATCGCTAGAACCGGACGTCACCTTACTTCGCATCTGGCGGCGAGGATCCACTCTCTTCCTCGCCGTAGACGAAAGCCACCTCGGCTAAGTCCCCTCCCAAAACCAAAGCCCCCATACCAAGGTATGGGGGCACTTCAGTGCCCCTCCCCAAAAAACGATCCCACCACCACCGCGGGTGTGATTAAAAGTGCGGGGCATCGGATCGATCCGACAGGCTTCCCTTTGAAGAGGCCGGAAGAACAGGTCGCTGACAAGGAAAGCGGCAGCTCTGCTCCCGCACTCCATATGAGAGAGCTGAATTCTTCATTCTTCCCGCAATAGACCGCCCCCTTGTGCGTGATTGCCCACTGTTTCTACAACCGATCTCCCCGCACGTTGAATCACATCCCACCGCCGCCTCTCCTCCCAAAAACCACCAAAAGGTCGCCAGAACTCGCCCCTCCCACTAAACTCCTCCCAGCCTATGCGCGCCCTGGTAGTAGAAGACGACGAGAAAATCGCCTCCTTCATCATTAAAGGACTGAAGGAAAACGGGTTTGCCGTCGACCACAGCGCTGATGGGGAGACCGCGATCGTCCTGGCCCGCACCGTCGAGTACGACGCCATTGTATTGGATCTCATGCTTCCAATCATCGATGGACTCTCGGTCCTCAAGGCCATTCGAGAATTCAAACGTTCGGTCCCCGTCATGATTCTGAGTGCCAAGGCCACTGTTGAAGAAAGGGTCAAGGGACTCCAACTTGGCGCCGATGACTACATGACCAAACCATTCGCTTTCTCAGAGCTGCTAGCCCGCATCCAAGCCCTGCTACGCCGTGCGACTCAAGCCGAAGAGCCCACCCGTTTGACGGTCAATGATTTGGAAGTGAATCTGCTGACACGTGAGGTCACCCGCGCCGGGATTCAAGTCGAACTGCAACCCCGAGAGTTCTCCTTGCTGGAGTTTCTGGTGCGCAATGCAGGACGGGTGGTGACCAAGACCATGATTCTCGAACACGTTTGGGATTACAATTTCGACCCTCAGACCAACGTCGTCGACGTGTTGATATCCCGCCTCAGGACCAAGCTCGACAAAGACAGATCTCTGATTCACACCATCCGAGGTGTCGGCTATGTCCTCAAGTAGGATCCAACGCTACTTCCGAACCACGGGCTTCCGGCTCAATCTTTGGTACGGTGGTCTTTTCTCCCTGAGCGCGATCATCCTGTTCGCCTTCCTCTACTGGCTCCTAAACTATCTCCTCGTGCGTCACGATCGGGAAACACTCGTCGCCCAACTCCAAGACTACGCCCAAGTCTACCACGATGGAGGCCCACGCCGGCTGAGCAGTTGGATTCGCCAGCAACAACGCGCTCGCCCGCTCAACTCCTTTTTCGTCCGCGTGACCAATCCCCGCGGATCCGAGATCCTCTTGGAAGCATCCGAGAATTGGATCCAGTTTGACACCGTTCGCCTCGGGCCGCTGACCTTTCGGGGACCGAACCTATTGCGCATTCCCGAAGGCGAAGAACAGGACCTGATTTTTCTGGGCGGAATCCTAGCGGACGGCAATACCCTCGTGGTCGGCCGAGTCACCGATAGTCAGGAACGACTGCTACGCCCTTTTCGCCGCGTCTTTCTCAACGCCCTGATCCCGACAATCCTCTTGGGTTTCATCGGTGGCTCAGTCGTCACTGCTCGTACTCTCCGGCCCATTCGACAAATGATCAACACTGTGGAATCCATCATCACCACACGCGAATTGGAAGCGCGTGTCCCGCAGACGACGACGGGTGATGAACTGGATGAACTCGCAGATCTCTTCAACCAGATGCTGGATCAAAACCAGGCCCTCATTCGCGTCATGCGCGAGTCGCTAGACAATGTAGCGCACGATTTGCGCACCCCTTTGACCCGACTCCGAGGCGCCGCGGAAGTGGCCCTGCAAACGCAAAGCAATCAATCCGAAGCTCTGGCCGATTGTCTGGAAGAGTCCGACCGCCTCTTAGCCATGATGAATGCGATCCTCTCCTTAGCGGAAGCGGAGGCAGGAATGATGGCTTTGGAGATTCAAACCATGGATCTGGCGAAGCTGCTCGATGAATCCATTGAAATGTATAGTTACTTATGTGAGGAAAGAAACATCCAGATTTCAGGTGACTACGCCCACCCGCTGCTGGTCCAAGGAGATATCCAAAGGCTTCGTCAGATCTTTTCCAACCTCCTCGACAATGCGATCAAGTACAATTCCCAAGACGGCCGAGTCATCGTCCGAGCCGCCCGCACGGACGGAATGATCCGAATCGAAGTGCAGGACTCTGGAATCGGCATCCCAACGGAGGATCAATCGAGGATCTGGGACCGGCTATTCCGTGCGGACCGTAGCCGTTCCAAGCGGGGTCTCGGACTGGGGCTAAGCCTGGTCAAAGCCATTGTGACCGCCCATCGAGGTTCTGTAGCTGTATCCAGCCTACCGCAACAAGGCTCTACCTTTATCGTAGAACTCCCGGCACCGACTGGAACCGGCTCTTCGACTAATCAGTCCTAATCAAACGCAATCACGTTCTTGATACCCACAGCCTTGTCGACCAAGAGCTTCTCGTAGGTATCGATCGAGAATCGGCCGGTGATGACAGACCGGATGGCGTCCGGCCAGCGCTCCACAAAGATTCCCAAGTCCGTGAGCGCATCTTCAAAAGCTTGCGCACCCGCGTTCACCGTCCCAATAACAATCTGATTCTTGAGCACCACGTTACGCATGATCTCATCGCCCAAGACTGGAATGGGCTGACTCGGCGCGGGAATGCCCGTGAAAACAAAGACCCCGTTCATTCCCAAATAGCGCAAAACATCGTACGCCACGGTCGACACCCCAAGGCCTTCATAGACCAAATCAATCTGCCCAATCTCCGCAGCCACCTCGGCAAAATCGTGATCGAGGGCGGAAAAGTACTTTGCCCCGATCGATTCCACTAAAGCGGCCTTCGGATTCGGTTTCCGCGATCGCGAGTAAACGTACGTTTCAAACCCTTCCGCCACTAGTTTCATGGCCCCGAGGATCCCGATCGGCCCACAACCCAAGACGACGGCTTTCAGTCCTTGCCCCTTGGGCTGGGAGGGATCGGTCACTTTGCTCCAAGGTAAGCGCTGCTGCGTCTTCCAGACTTGAGCCATCGCTTTCTCGGCAATCGTCAACGGCTCCACCAATACCGCCACATCCCGTAGCTTAGGATCTACCTGGAAGAGATACTTTTGATCCTCCGCATACATCTCTGTCATGTATCCATGACGCTCCCGAATGCCCCGCTCGACGAAATCATCCGTCGCACAGAAATCTTGTAGCCCTTCAGCGCAGGGAGAACAGGCGGGGTTCACACATGGGCGCCGAACCGAGGGTACTACCAGATCACCGGGCTTTAGCCCCGTTACCGCCGAGCCTACCTCAAGCACTTGCCCTAACGATTCATGGCCCAGCACCAAATAGTCGGAATTCGCAGGCGGCGTGCCATAAACAAACGTGCAAATCTCCCGGTCCGTCCCACAAATGCCGACCTCCAGACACTTGATGAGTACTCCGGTATCGCCACCGACAGACGGCGTTACGTGATCTTCTTTGAGAACGACCTGTTTTTCTTTGGGAACTACGGCAACAGCCTTCATGTATCTACTAGCTAAAACAAACCCGACCGGGGAATGCGCTTCGGAATCCGGCCGCCATTTTTGCCATACTCCCCTCGGCATGGCAAACCTCGAAAAAATCGGTTTCACGCGCCCTACGAGACCTGGATAAGCGAAAGATTTGCTTCCTTTTCCCGGTTCCGCGAGCTACACCCATACTCAGCGCTATGGTGATTTCCCCTCTAATAGCCCGGGAAATGAAACGGGCCCTCCACCAGCGATGGCTCTATACGAGTCGAGCCGGTGCCGCCGTGTTCGTCGGCCTCGTAACGGTGCTGTCACTCTGGTCGACCCCTTTTCAATCCGCCGCCTCCGCCGGGCGCACGCTCTTTTTTGGAGCCGCCATCGTACTCTTCGGGTTGGCTTTCTTGTCCGGACTCTTTCTCACCAGCTTTTGTCTGCACGAAGAAAAAGCGACCCGAATGCTGGAGTTGCTCCTCATAAGCGACGTCCGCGCCTCTGGCGTGCTCGCATCCAAATTCATGACCCATTCCAACGGCGCGTTCCAGATCCTGATGGGAACGACCCCCGTACTCGCGCTGTGTCTCGTCCTCGGCGGCGTCAGCTCCGAGGAGTTTCTTCGCATGGTTAGCCTCTTATTCACCACGCTGTGCCTCTCGACGGTGATCGGGCTCTATGCCGCCACCATTCTTCGGACCGGACGCTCGGCCGCCTTGCTGACATTCTTAGTCTTAACCGCCCTTTCACTCGGGATGTGGACGGTAGAATCGTTACTGACCCCTGGCTTGCTCCCCAATTCCGGGGAGATTTTCCTCTTTCCCGGTTTGATCCAGGCCTATGCCATGGTGCCGGACCTCACCTGGAGGATGAATCCAAGCGCCTTCGGAGCTGGGCTGCAGACGCTCTGGCTCCTCATCGTCGGCTGTTTCCTACTGGCCATCGTCCGGTTACCTCAAAGCGCCCTCGAACGGAGTCGCCATCAAGCCAAACACCGCAGCCGCCAGACGGGCGAACATACCGCCCCGCAACACCTGCGCTCCCCCCGTCGCCGGAGAAACCCTGGAGAATGGTTGGCCCGACTGCGGAGTGGTTCGCCCCAATTCCTCCTCACCACGATCGCCCTAACGGTGGCCGCCATGGCCGGGGGCTTCGCGTGGCTCGACTGGCCGGCGCACCCCAAACGCAATCTCCTCCTAATTCTCATCCCCCTAACCACCCACACGCTCCTCAAACTCGCCCTTGCCGCCAAAGCGTCTCGACTCACCGGAGATGCCCGCCATTCCGGTGAACTAGAGATTCTACTCACTACCCCTACTAGCACATCCCGCTTGAATCGCGGGATGTGGCGTGGACTCGTCCGGCCGCTGCAATTCCCCATCGCGTTCGTGGTCCTAACGGATCTCGCCGTCCTCGCCATAGGAGAACGTTTTCGTCCTGCCTACGATCCCAGCACGCTCATCTTGTGGATGGCGGTTTGGGGACTCATAATAACCCTCGCGATCGATGTTTGGGCGCTCAGTTGGATCGGCCTTTGGGAAGGAATCACCGCCCGCACGTCACTCCGCGCATTCAAACGGACGTTGGGTCAAGTCTATGGGATTCCTTTAGCGATTTTCGCAGCCACACTGGGCCTATCCCCCTTCAATTGGTACGCCAGCTTAACTCACCGCGTGAGTGAACCCGCCCTCGGGAATATCCTGTGGTGGGGCATTGTCAGCTTTGTCTTGATGGCCACCTTTACCTTCCGGGCCAAACGCTTGCTGCAAGAACAGTTTCGCCAAGGCGCATCCGAACCCCTGAGCACTCGATCCGGCTCGTTTAGGAACCTGTGGCACCCGTTTCCGACGGCGCCGGAACCGCCTCCTTACCCGCCTCCTGCGCCGATCGCCAACGCCAAAGTCCTGCGAGTAAACTTCCGATGATGCAGTGCATCACCGCGGAAATGGCACACGGCGTCGCCGTGGACAGATTAAAGTGCTTGGTCGCGAGGGCCGAACCCAAACCCGAGTTCTGCATTCCGACTTCGATCGAAACCGTCCGCCGAATCTCTTCCTGATACCCAAACGCCCAGGCACTCACGTAGCCCAAGCCAAACGCAAAACCATGCATCAGGGTCACGGCAAAGAGTAGAATCCCCCCACTCTCCCGAATCTCATCCGCCCGCTGGCCAATAATACTTGCTACAATCAACACCACGGCCACCACCGCGACAAAGGGAGAGATCAAACGGACCCGATCCACCACCCGCGGGGCATACTGATTCAGGAAAATTCCGATGGCGACCGGAAGCAAAACCACCTGAACCGTGCTCAGAAACAAGCCCCACGCATCCACATGCACCATCTTCCCAGCAAGGAACTTGGTCAAGAGCGGGGTCATCATCACGGCAGCAAAGGTCGAGGCCATGGTCATCAAAACTGACAGGGACAAATTCGCCCGAGCCAGATAAGTGACCACATTAGACGCCGTGCCACCCGGACAGCACGAAACCAAGATCAATCCCACGGCAAAATCGGTAGGTAAATCCAGAACAGAGGCGATCCCCCAACCCAAGAATGGCATGATCAAGAACTGAGACCCAACACCGAGCATTACGGGACGTGGCGTGCTCAAAACGGAACGAAAACTCGCGACGTTCAAGGTGAGCCCCATCCCGAGCATGATCACCGCCAAGCCCCAAACAATCAGCTTCCCTCTGAACCAGGTAAACAATTCCGGCCAAAACAATGCGGCCCCCGCTCCCAACACCGTCCACACCGGGAAGAGATTCGTCGCCGTATTGAGAATTCGAGCCATGCTCACCTGATCAAAGGAGTTAGACAAATTTCAGGGTCGTCGTCGCCGCCTCGGCATCCCAGTTTCGGGGTGGCTTGCTCCGGATCGAAGCCACATCCTTGATCGAGACTTGATTCCCCTTGGCCTTTGCCGTCTTGACGGCGAGCTCGGACGGCTTAGCTGTCTGCTGATCCACCCGTTGATACGGAGCCGGCTTGTACTTCACATAGATCGTGTCGGGCGTGTCGGGCTCGAAGAAGAGGATTTTCGCCTTCGCTGGCGCGCACTGATAGTCCTTGTTCAGGATGGTCCCGCCAAATTTAAACCGCTTCAGATAGGTCGTCCCTTTTGTCTGATACGCCACCGTAAAGACGCGATCCCGATCCGGAAGCGCGCAATAGACCAAATCTTGCCCGACGAACAACTTATCCGTCAGTTCCACTACTTTGTAGCGTCCGTCCTTAAAAACCAACAACAAGCGATCGAATTTCGAACAAGCAATTTCAAATTCTCCTCCACTCACCTTGTGCCCCACATAGCCCTTCTTGCGGTCGTAGGTCACTTTGAACGATTTGAAAGCGACTTCCTTGGCCGCCACCGCACCAAACTCGGCAATCTCGGTCAACCGCTTGTACTGATCCTTATACTTCTTGATCAACCCCTTCAGGTGACCGATGGCGTACTTGGTCAACGACTTTAGGTTCTTGCGAGTCTGTTCCAAGTCCGCCTTGACTCGGTCCATCTCGTCTTTGTGCTTATTGATGTCAAAAAGCGAGATACGCCGAATTCGCACTCCGAGCAGCATTTCAACATCGCTATCAACCAAATCGCGATAGTATTGATCTCGGAACGGCTCAAAGCCCCGATAAATGGCCTGATAGATGGCTTCGTTGGTTTTGCAGTTCTCGATCTTCTTGTAGATCCGGTTCTCCACAAAAATCCGAACCAAGGTTTTGAAAAAGAGGTCCTCAAGCAGCTTCTTCTCTTTCAACTCCAATTCCAATCGTAACAACTCGACCAAACTGCGAGCATTCTCTTTCACCACCTCAGACACCGTCATTTCCACCGGACGACTATCCCGAATGACGGTGATCCGACTAGAGATAGAGGTTTCACATCCGGTAAAGGCATACAGAGCCGGGATCAATTTCTCGGCGTCCATTCCGACCGGGGCCTTGATTTCGATCTCAATCTTTTCCGCTGTATAGTCGTTGATGCTGCGGACCTTGAGTTTGCCTTTCTTGGTCGCATCCTCGATGGAATTGATGAGGGACTCCGTCGTCGTCGCTGGTGGAATTTCCGTGATCGTGAGGGTGGAATTGTCTTTGACTTTAATGCGGGCTCGGATTCGCACATTCCCCTTCCCGTCGTTGTAGTCCGATACATCCATCAAACCACCGGCTACAAAGTCCGGAAACAACTCGAAGGGTTTTTTGCGCAAGACCGCGATCTCCGCCTCCAACAGTTCGATGAAATTATGCGGCAAGATCTTCGAAGATAGCCCCACGGCAATCCCCTCCGTCCCCAACATCAACAAGAGCGGCAGCTTGCTAGGCAAGGTCACCGGCTCTTTGTTGCGGCCATCGTAGCTCGGTACAAATTCCGTCAGCTCATCGTTGTAAAGCTCTTCCCGGGCCAATGGCGTCAGACGGCACTCAATGTATCGAGACGCTGCGGCGGGATCGCCCGTGTAAACATTACCAAAATTCCCCTGACCTTCGATGAGGTACCGCTTATTGGTCAGCACCACCAAGGCGTCGCCGATCGAGGCATCTCCATGGGGGTGGTACTGCATGGTGTGACCGACGATGTTGGCCACTTTGATAAACTTGCCGTCATCATTCTGATGCAGGGACCAGAGAATGCGGCGCTGCACGGGTTTGAGGCCGTCGGCCAAATTCGGAATTGCCCGATCGCGGATGACATAGGACGCATACTCCAGAAAGCTGCGATCCATTCGCGAATGGAGCCCCTTGATTCCCTCGGACTCCGCAGCATCCGCTTGCTCGGTTTCGGCGGTCTCTGGCTCGGTTTCGACCGTCTCTTCAGCGCTGTTGTCAGCATCCCCTTCCAATGGAAGACCAATCTGGTTCTCTTCTGAGTCTTGGCCCATTGCTTAGTCTTCTTTGGATACCACCAAATTCTTCATGATGTACGCTTTGCGGTCCGGCGTATTGCGTCCCATGTAGAAACTAAAAATCCCCGAAGCATCGCGATTGGCCGCATACTCCACTTGGCTGAGGCGCATTTCGCTACCAATAAAGTGTTTAAACTCCTTGGGCGAGATTTCACCCAGTCCTTTGAAGCGTGTGATCTCGGCACTCTTGCCCAACTCTTTAAGCGCTGCCACGCGCTCCTCCTCCGAATAGCAGTAGATCGTCTTCTTCTTATTCCGCACCCGGAATAAGGGCGTCTCCAATACGTAGAGATGTCCCTCAAATACCAGCTGATCAAAGAACCGGAAAAAGTAGGTGATCATCAGATTACGAATGTGCAAACCGTCGACATCCGCATCGGTTGCTAGAACGACCTTCTCATAGCGAAGATTCTCGATGGAGTCCTCGATGCCCAAGGCGCACATCAAATTATACATCTCATCGTTTTTGTACATCACATCCCGCTTGAGATCCCACACATTGAGAGGCTTACCCTTCAAGGTGAAGATGGCCTGTTTGGTGACATCCCGACAACTCACAATGGAGCCGGCGGCTGAAACACCCTCGGTGATGAAGATCATGGTCCCATCACCCTTCCCTTTCTTCTTATCCAGGTGCTGCTTACAATCCTTGAGTTGGGGCACGCGGATCCGCACGGACTTGGCCCGCTCCCGGGCCATCTTCTTCACCGCCTGTAATTCTTTCCGGAGTAGCTTGGTGTCTTCCACCTTGGCCACGATCTGCTGCGCGACTTCTTTGTTCCGATGCAGATAGTGGAGCACTTCCTCCCGCACCTGGGTCACCAGATCGGAACGGATCTCGGTATTCCCGAGCTTGTTCTTCGTCTGCGACTCGAAAACGGGATCCTTCAGCCGAATTGAAATGGCTCCCACCATGGATTCACGGACGTCATCCCCGTCATATTTCCCTTTGGTGTACTCATTGACCGCCTTGAGCAAGCCTTCCCGATAGGCACTCAAATGTGTGCCGCCATCCGAGGTGAATTGTCCGTTCACGAAAGAGAAGAAAGTTTCCCCGCTCCGGCTATTGCTGTGGGTGAAACTGAATTCCAGCGTCTTCGTGGCAAAATAGACCGGAGGATAGATGGCCTGATCTCCGATCTCGTCATTGATCAGATCCAACAACCCCTTTCGGGAAAAGTACTTCGTGCCGTTATAAATGAGCCGGAGGCCCGAATTGAGATAGGCGTAGTGTTTCAATCGCCGATCGATCATGTCGTCGCGAAAGGCACTACTCTTAAAAATCTTGGGATCGGGAACGAATCGGACAAAGGTCCCGTTGGGATCATTCTTGCAGCTCCCCTTGTTCTGCTTCTTCAGCCCACCGCGGGAAAATGAGGCCTCAGCGTATTTCCCTTCCCGGACGCTCCGAACAAGGAATTTCTCCGAAAGGGCATTCACCGCCTTCGTTCCCACGCCGTTGAGACCGACGCTGAACTGGAAGACATCATCATTGTACTTGGCCCCGGTATTGATAGTGGACACACAATCCACAATCTTGCCCAAGGGGATGCCGCGGCCAAAATCCCGCACCGTGACCTCGTCCTCGCGGATCTCGATGTGCACCTCTTTGCCGTAGCCCATGATGTACTCGTCGATGGCGTTATCAATGACCTCTTTGAGGAGGATATAACAGCCATCATCGTAGTGGTTGCCGTCACCAATTCGGCCGATATACATCCCGGTCCTCAAGCGGATATGCTCAAGCGAGGACAGGGTCTTGATCTTACTTTCGTCGTACTTGTGTTCCGGCTTTTTACCCATAGGACTGCAAGACCAAGACTTTTAAAAAACACGCGCCCCCTTGCCAACAATCAACTGCAAAAATCACCATTTCACGGCACCGAAAGGGAACCACAGTCCCCCCATCCCACTCGTGCTGCCCCCCTCCCGCCGACGCGAACCCCTCCAAAAAAGCCCCCTTTCAAGCCTGCTCCAGGATCCGGGCGTGATTCAAAAGGGGTACAATCGACAAGATCGAATGCGTTGGAAGAAGGCGAGAGCAAACCGGCGCCATTGGCCGGGAGCACCTTGTTCGAATCACACTCCCATGATCCATCTAGACGGATCTCAAATTGACGCCACCATCCAGAGTTGTTAAACAGGCACGGCGTGATTGGCTGCCCCACGGCCAAACGATAGCCGAGGCCGAATTCTCAACGAGCATCTCAACCGCACAGCAAATGAAAAAGAAGACGAGTTCGAAAGTTCAGTCCAAGTACAAGCGCGTGCTCCTCAAGCTCAGTGGTGAGAGTCTCGGCGGTTCCGACGGCTCTGGAATCTCCCCCCAGGAAGTGCATAGTCTCGCAGATCAAATCGTCGAGATCCGCCGCCTCGGCGTTGAAATCGTGATTGTCATCGGGGGAGGCAATATCTTCCGCGGTTACCAGGGCAGCCAACAAGGCATCGAGCGGGCAACCGGCGACTACATGGGGATGCTGGCGACGGTGATCAACTCGTTAGCGTTGCAAGATGCACTAGAGAAAAAGGGACTCGATACGCGGGTCCAGACCGCTATCTCGATTTCCCAAGTGGCCGAACCCTTTATCCGTCGCAAAGCCGTGCAACACCTGAAAGAAGGACGCGTCGTCATCTTCGGAGCAGGAACCGGGAATCCCTATTTCTCCACCGACACGGCTGCCGCCCTTCGAGCCAATGAAATCGGCGCCGAAGTCATTCTGAAAGCGACCAAGGTCGATGGGATCTATGACAGCGACCCGATGAAGAACCCCAAAGCCAAACGCTACAAGACCATCCCCTACTCGACCGCCCTTTCGAAGCGGCTTAAGGTAATGGATTCCACGGCGTTTTCCTTGTGTATGGACAATGAAATGCCCATCATCGTTTTCGATATTTTTAAGTCACATAACCTACGAAAAGTGATCACTGGCCAAAAAGTCGGCACCTTAGTGACTTCGTAGTCCCCTAGCCACCGAGAACCTGAGAAAAGAGGAGTGAGCCCATGCCTGTTGATGATATCCTACTAGAAGCCGAGGAAAAGATGCAGAAGAGTGAAGAGGTCGTGGTCAACGAGTTCACCGGCATCCGCACCGGCAAAGCCTCGCCGGCCTTGATCGAGAACGTCGTGGTGGAAGCCTACGGCTCGCAAATGCGGCTCAAAGAGCTTGCCGGGATCACCACCCCGGAACCGCGCACGCTCCTAGTCCAGCCCTGGGATCTCGGAACGCTCGGGCTGATTGATAAGGCCATCCAGAAAGCCAATCTTGGCCTCAACCCCATGAGCGACCAAAAATTTCTCCGTATCAACCTCCCCGAACTGAGTGAGGAACGCCGTGCCGAATTTGCCAAAGTCGCGCGTCGGATGGCGGAAGATGGGCGCGTAGCGGTTCGCCACGTCCGACGAGAAGCCATCGACAGGCTGAAAAAAGAGACCAAAGACGGCATCATCACCGAGGACGAGCAGTCCTCGGGAGAAAAAGAGATTCAAAAGCTGACGGACGCCTCCGTGGCCAAGATTGACGAGCTCGTCAAAAAGAAAGAGGCGGAAATCATGACCGTCTAGGTCACCGCTCCTCCCCTTCGAAGCTGTTAACCACCCTGAAACGAAAAAGACCGCCCAATCGGCGGTCTTTTTCGTTTCAGGGATGAATCTCCGATTCTCAGCCCCTCACTTTGGGTCGTAAGCCACTTTCTCAAAGCGGACCACGGTTTCTCCTGAAGCAGCATAGCCCAAACGCTCGCGCGCCATCCGCTCGATAACTTCCGGATCCGTTTGCAGAGCGCCAATCGAGGTCTTCAACTGCTCAGCCACCTCTCGCTCGTGCTGGATCCGTCCTTCAAGCGCAATGATCTGGCGACGCATCCCTTCATTCTTCTCAATGACAGGCATGTACCACAAAGACACCACCACACCGCCAGCGACTAGCATTAAGCCCATCGCCATCCACGTCAGCAGATTCCAGATCCCAAACCCCTCAGTATGCTTCTTCATCACCTTACCATTTCCATCGCCGGGCTCTGAGAACCCAAGCATAGGTAGTAACGACCAAGGAAAACCAAGCAATAGCACGATCTATGAAGATCTGTAAAGCTTCGACTTGATCAAACCCAGAATCGCCGCGGCACCTTCGACCTTGAGCCAGTAGGCCGTCGCCCAATACACACTCCCCCCCACGAGCAGCGGACCAAAGACCCCGACAAACCGTCCGACGAAGCTTACGTGGCCCAACCATCCATCCAACCCCGCATACAAAGCCCAGGTCACGATCCCAGCCAGCACGCTGCTGGCCAGCATCCGGTGCCCACCGGAATACAAATCCTCAAAACTCAGACTCCGAAACTTCCGTCGTAGGGCATAGATTAACAAGCCGAGGTTGAGACAGGAAGTGGCTGTGTTCGCCATCCCCATACCTCCCTGCTCGAACATCGGCACGAGCTGAAATACCAGAATCACATTCGTCATGAGGCAGAAGACACTGATCCGCATCGGTGTTTTCACGTCACCCAAGGCAAAGAAGGCCCGCGCACAGACATTGACCAGTGAAAACGCCACCAATCCCGGCACCAAACACTTGAGCGCATACGAACACCGCAGGGTGGAACTCACATCGAAAGTGCCGCGCTCGAAGAGCAAGCGCACGATCGGCTCGGCCAAGATGAAGAGAAAGACCGCGGCCGGCAAATTCAGGAAGACAATATATCCCATCCCCTCCTTGAGCGTCTTGCGAAACTCGGGGTACTTCTTCTCGGCCGCCAAACCACTGAGCGTCGGGAGCAGAAAGGTCGCCAACGAAACCCCGATCACCCCCTGGGGCAGTTCCATCAAACGAACCGCGAATTCAAACGAAGCCACAATCTCCGGCCCCTCCGCAAACGCAATCAACTGGGTCAACAGCACGTTGATCTGAAACGCGGCCACCCCCACAATGCCCGGCAACATCCGCCGGACAATCTCGCGAACCGTCGGATGCCGCCACGGATTGATCCACTCCAAGCGAAAGCCCTGACGCATCAACGGTGGCAGTTGAAACACCATTTGCAGAAAACCGGCTATCAACACCCCAATCGCCAAGGCAAAGACCTGTTCGTAAAGATCCGTCCCCATCCGAGGCGCCAAAAACAGCACGGTCAGGATCATCACCACATTGAGCAGCGTCGCCCCCAGCGCGGGCAAAAAGAAGAGCCCCCGCGCATTGCAAACCCCCATCAAAGCCGCAGCCACACACACCATCAAAACGTAGGGCGACATCAACCGCAGCAATTCCAGGCACAACTGAGTCTTGATGGTCCACCCCCCGTACCAAAGCAAAGCACTGGACACCGCCACAATCAGGACCACGGAAGCCGCACAGGCGCATATCAAGAACGAGACAGCCGAGTTCGCCGTCTCCCAAATCCCGCGCTTCCCATCCGAGACTTCTTTCTCCTTCAAGATCGGCACCAAAGCCGCCGACAAGGCTCCCTCTCCGAGGAGGCGCCGGAATAAATTGGGCACCTGAAACGCCAAGAAGAACGCCCCGGCAACGACACCATCCCCCATGAACCGCGCGTAGACAATCACGCGAAACATGCCCAAGATCCGGCTCAAGAGCGTCGCGAGCGCCATCGCACCGCTCGATTTCAACATCTTCGACATCGCCTAAGCCCCGCCCCTCTTACCCGCGCCGCTGATAGCGGTCGATTCGAAATTCCGCCTCATCCCTAAGGCACTCAACCCGTTCAAACTCGTCTTCAAAGGCCGGGAACGTACAGTCCCCAGACACCGTAAGTTTCACGTGGGTCAAAAACAGTTCCGAGCAGTAAGGCAACGCCAGTCGGTAAATCTCGCCGCCGCCACAAATAAATCGCGTCCGCGAATCCGGTTCGTCCAGCAATTCAGCTAGATCGCGAACCACCCGCACCCCCTCAAACGAAAAACTCCCCCGACTCAAGACAATCGTCTTCCGCCCTGGCAAAACCCGCCCAATCGATTCAAAAGTCCGGCGCCCCATGACCAAGCAATGCCCCATGGTCTTTTGCTTAAACCACTTAAAATCTTCCGGGAGGTGCCACGGGATCTGATTGCCGGCTCCAATCACTCGATTGGCCGCCATTGCGGCAATGGCTTGAAAAGGATAAGAACCGTGGGAAAGCGATTCGGTCGTCATACGGCTACCGAAGCCTTGATATGAGGATGAGGGTCATAGCCGGACAGCGTGAAGTCCTCGTAGCGAAACTGATGAATGTCCTTCACTTCGGGATTCAAGGTCATAGTCGGCAAAGCCCGCGGACTTCGCGTCAGTTGCAAACGGGCCTGCTCCTCGTGGTTGGCATACAAGTGCAAGTCCCCGAACGTATGCACGAAGGTCCCGGGCCGGAGGTCACACACTTGGGCGACCATCAGGGTCAGCAAAGCATAGGAGGCGATATTAAACGGCACGCCTAAGAACACATCCGCACTGCGCTGGTAAAGCTGGCAACTCAGCTCGCCCTCGGAGACAAAGAATTGAAACAAGGCATGACAGGGCGGCAACGCCATCGACTCGACTTCACCCGGATTCCAAGCGCTCACGATTAGGCGCCGGCTATTGGGATTCGAGCGGATTTGCTCGATCACGCGATCGATCTGGTGAATCGATTCCCCATCGGCGGTTCGCCAATCACACCACTGCGCCCCATAGACCCGCCCCAAATCTCCGTTCTCATCCGCCCATTCATCCCAAATCCGCACCCCGTTTTCCTTCAAGTAGGCAATGTTCGTATTCCCCTGCAAGAACCACAACAATTCATGAATGATCGACCGGAGGTGCAACTTCTTGGTCGTCAAAAGCGGAAACCCATCGGCCAGAGGGAATCGGGTCTGAGCCCCGAACACCGAATAGGTCCCCGTACCGGTTCGGTCCGGTTTGAACGTGCCCGTATCTAAAATCAGGCGCAGGAGATCGTGATATTGTACCATAGGTTCTAGAGATGACGAGGCACCCGCATACGCCTAAGTCTCGCCAACTTCGATCAATCCGATTTCGTCAGCCGCACGATTCAACAACCGAGCAGCCGCCAACAGCCCCGTCCGCCCCCGCCAAACAAGTCCCATCGAGACAACGATTGGAAGAGCCAGCGCGTACCAGCCGGAGGCACCATACGATATCATCGCACCAGCCAAAAGCCCGCAGCCGAGGAAAGCGCCACCGATGGCGCCCCACGCAGCCCGCGACCAGCGGATGCGCAAGCGGGCGCGGACCTGGCGGCGATTGCCCGGAAAGTACTCCTCCGCACTCAGAAATTCCAATCGCCCCCAAATCCCCAAATGGGCCGCCACATCAAATTCCTGATACCCATCATCCAAAGCGGCCGACCAACCAGCCGACGTCAACAAATCGTGTAGGCGCCGAATCAACTGAATCCGATCGCCCTCCGATTCCGCCCAATACTGCTGTCGTAGGGTCCGCCATCCCAACCGTGCCGCCGACGCTCGAAAACGGCGCCCGTCCGCCACTCCGCCTCGCCCCGGCCCGCGCCACAATTGTCGGTAGCGGGCAAAGCTTCGCACCACGGGCTGCACCACGTGGAGCCAAGCCACCAGGAACCGGCATCGCCAGGAGCCATGATGCTCCCGGGGGAGGTGCGCCCGCCAACCGATCCGCCCCACCAATACGGTCGTCAGCGCCACACTCAGGCCCGTCAAGATCCAGAAGCCCGGAATCCACCACCCGAGCAGGAAGGTCAGTCCCACCCCGAGCAGTTGGAACTCCAAACTCATCAGAAACGTCACGAACCAACTGGCCCGCCCATACGACAGGAGTTGAAACAAACCCCGACCATAGACCCCGCGGTAAATGATCTGACGAGAGAACCCCATCCCCCAAACCGAGTCATCGTAGATTCGGCCCTTCCAAGTATGATTTCCCAACCAATTGAAGAGAGACGGGAACTTCTGCGCCAGCATCGCTTCCGCCGCCCCGTAGCCCATCTGTTGCCGGACATAGGCCCCCACCCGAGTCCTTCGATCATGCCAGACAAAGCCTCCGGCCGTGAATCCAATGACATGCCCGTTCTGTTGAATCCGCCAACACAGATCCACATCATCGCCAGCCGCCCGGAAGCGCGGATCGAAGCCTCCCACCTCATCCAAAACGGACCGGTAAAAAGCCATATTACACCCCGGGATATGCTCCGCAACGCGATCCGTCAACAGCACCTGCACCGGCCCACCGGGCGCCAACCCCACCGCCGCCGCCGTTACCGAAGAACTCGGTGGCATCAGATTGTGGCCACCCATCCCCACAAAATCGCTCCGAACCAAAGCACTCACCAAGTAGTCCAACCATTGGGGATCGGCCCGGCAGTCCGCATCGGTAAAGGCAATGATCTCGCCCCGACTCAGGCGGATCCCCGAGTTGCGCGCGGCGGAAAGTCCGCGGTTTTCGGCGTGGCGCTCCACCCGGATTCCCTCCTCCGACGCCAAGAGCTGCGGCGTCGCATCGGAACTCCCATCGTCCACCACGATGACTTCGTAATTCGGATAGGTCAGCTTTCGGAGCGATTCCAAGCATGCTGGCAGGGTCGTAGCAGCATCAAAAGCCGCAACCACCACAGACACCATCGGGCAGTCACTCGGCCGACCACTCGGTTCGTGCTGATAAGCTCGGGCCACGCTCTCAAGCGCGGGCTTCGCATCCCGCCGTGCCGTCGTCACACCAAAGGCCCAATCCGTCACCAACTTCCCGTCTTTGTACCACTCATCGGAGAAGCTATAGACGAACGTCCCGGCAACGCCTTCCTGTCCGGCAATTCGCAATTGTTCCTCCAGTTGGCTGGCCTGGGTGGACTCGCCATGCCGGAGGCTATCAAACCCCATCTCACCCAACACCAGCGGCTTCCCGCCCGCAATGCTCTGCAAGCGTGCCAGGTAATCGGCAAACGCCTGGGATTCCTCCAAGTAAACGTTGAAACAAAGAAAATCACATTGGTGCGCCACCAGATACTCCGTCCGCGGAAACCCGCAAAACGTGCAAAGCACATCGGGCGCGATCGCCTTGGCCACCCCGATCAACTCATCCAAAAAGCGTCCGACCCGGGTCGGACCACTCCAACGCACGATGTCCGGCGGAATCTCGTTGGCGACACAAATCGCGAAGAGCGCGGGATGGTCCCCAAAGGTTTCAACGCCTTCGCGAACGGACCGAATGGCCTCTTCGGCATGATGCGCCTCGTCTAAGAAAGCCAGCTGGTAGTTCCAGGGGATATCCACAAACAGGCTGATTTCATGGTTCGCTGCCAAATCGAAGAACCACATCGGTGGGACGGTATAGCAACGCAGCAGGTTCACACCGCTCCGCTGTAGCAGTTGAATATCGGCCAAGGCCTGTTCCTGCGATGGGAACAAGGCCCCCTCAGCATCCGGAGCGAAGGGTCCGTAAGTTACGCCTCGGAGAACCACCCGCCGCCCCGCCAGAGCGAAGAACTTACCCTCGACCCGCCAGCGCCCCGCCCCCCCTTTCAGGGATTCACTCGTTGCTACAACTGGGTTGGGTTCGGATACCATCCGGGGCAAGCCAATCAGAAACCCCTGGGCGGGTCAACCTGACCGATGCGAGGAATTCCTCGGTTCGGTGTTTTCCCTCTCCAGACGGAAAGCTATGCTCCGCCCATGGAAAACCTGCCACAGTCCCGTTCGTGCTTCGCTTGTGGTCAATCAAACCCGCAGGGACTCGATCTCAAATTCGCCTCAGATGGCAAGATCGTCCAGACCCACTGGATTCCTCAAGCCCATCACACCGGATTCGCCAATACCATTCACGGCGGGCTCACTGCTACGGTCCTCGATGAGATCATGGCTTGGACTTGCGGCATACTCGGCGGCCGATTCGCCTACTCGGTAGAAATGACCGTCCGATACCAAAGCCCGCTCGAACCCGGCGAACGCGTGCAAGGGATTGGTCGTCTCGTGGAAAACCGACGTTCCAAAATCTTTCAAACAGAGGCCACCCTCCAAGTCGGCGATCGCGCCGTCGCGTCGGCTTCCGGCAAATACCTCGCCGTCCAAGCGGAAGTGGAGGAAGCCCTGTGGAATGACTTTGGAGGGACGGCAGAGCAGATCAAGAAACTGCGTTCCGGAGGTACACCAGCTTAGTCCGCCAGCGGATCCCGGAGGGTAAAACTAGACCGACCGGAGAAAAGGGCCGGGGCATTCCCCCGGTTCTCTTCGGGTGAATCGCCATCCATCTGCAGATACTCCCGGGCACTCCGTTTAAGGTATTCCAGGAAAACCGCGATCTGCTCGTACGAAGCCAACTCAATTTCCTCAGCCTCCGTCAGCGAGGTTTGGGCCGATTTGGACTCCAACTGGATCATCCGCTCGCAGTCATTGGCACCAAACCGCATTCGTAAGACAGATTGGGCCGACTCTCGCGACCACCCCACGATATCCAGCGAGGACGCTTCTGGAAAAGCTTCCAAGCCAACACCTTGAGATACTTGCGACTCACCGTCCTTCATCTACCCCAAAACCAACACCATTATCGGCACTCTGTCTAGGGCGATTTAGCACATTTGAGGTTTCAGAAGGTAAAATGTCGGAAAACAGGCCCCATTTCCGGCCATAAGTGCCACTTACAAGCAAAAATGGCACGGAAACTGAGAATCAAAGCCGTCCCAAGCCTCATAAGGCCCACTCTAAGCGGACAGCTAGACACAGTCGACGGGGTCGCTCAATTTTCAGTCACTCGATGCATCGGGATCAAGGATTGCGCGATCCCGTCGAAACATGGCATGAACAACGGAAGAACTTGATGACCGAAAAACCGATGAAGCTGATCCACCCATTCACTCTCCTCGTCGCCTTCGGGCTCGCCCTCGTTTTTCCATCCCAGTCACTCGCCAGCAAGTCCACGCATCCCAACGTGATCGTCATCCTCACGGACGACCAAGGTTGGGGAGACCTCAGCCTGCACGGAAACCGGAATCTCAACACACCGCGCATCGACTCGCTAGCACGGACGGGTGCCCAGTTTGACCGCTTCTACGTCTGCCCGGTTTGCTCCCCGACTCGGGCTGAATTTCTGACCGGGCGCTACCACGTCCGCAGCGGCGTCTACAGTACCTCGGCTGGCGGGGAACGGTTCGACCTCGGGGAACAAACCATTGCCGAAGCCTTCCAAGCAGCGGGCTATACCACCGGCGCCTTCGGGAAATGGCATAACGGGATGCAATACCCCTACCATCCCAACGGGCGGGGCTTCGACGAGTTCTACGGCTTTTGCTCCGGGCACTGGGGCAACTACTTCAATCCCCCACTGGAGCGCAACGGGCAATTGGTCCGTGGTGAGGGCTTCGTCGTCGATGACTTCACCACCCAAGCCATCGAGTTTATGCGCAAACATCAGGACCAGCCGTTCTTCACCTACCTGGCCTACAACACCCCGCACTCCCCGATGCAGGTGCCGGATGCCTACTGGGATCGGTTCGACGGAAAAACGCTCTCTCAGCTCCACCGCGAGCCGCGCAAAGAGAAAATCGAGCATACCCGTGCCGCGCTTGCCATGTGCGAGAACATCGATTGGAACGTTGGCCGATTGCTCGATACCTTGGACGAGCTGGAATTGGCACAAGATACCATCGTGGTTTATTTCTGTGACAACGGACCCAACGGAAATCGTTGGAACGGGGGCATGAAAGGGCGCAAGGGATCCACGGACGAAGGCGGTGTTCGCAGCCCGCTCTTAATCCGTTGGCCCGGGCACATCCCAGCCGGGAAAACGGTAACTCAAATCAGCGCCGCGATCGATCTCCTCCCCACCCTCACGGATCTGGCCGGACTAGAAACCCACATTCGCCGCCCCTTGGACGGTATCAGCCTCAAGCCCTTGCTGACTCAGACAGAGTCCCAGTGGCCAGACCGTTTGATCTTTTCCACCTGGCGCAACCGCACCAGTGTCCGATCCCAGCAATTCCGACTGGACCACCAAGGCGCCCTCTTCGATCTCTCGTCCGATCCCGGACAACACCTTCCCATCCAAGAGGCGCGTCCAGAAGTCCATGCCCGCCTCAGTCAAGCGCTGGAGCAATGGAAAGCAGACACGCTTCCCACCGAGACTCCCGCCGATCGTCCCTTCCCTATCGGACACGCGGATTTTGCCTACACGCAAATCCCCGCACGTGACGGGATTCCCCATGGCACCATCAAACGTTCCAACCGTTTTCCCAATGATTCCTTTTTCTATCACTGGACGCAGACCGCCGACGCCATCACCTGGGACGTTGCCGTCTTGACGCAAGGACGCTACGCGGTCGATCTCTACTACGCCTGTGCTCCAGCCAATGTCGGAGTGGAACTCAAGCTGTCGTTCAAAGACCACGCCGTTACCCATACCGTCACCGAAGCTCACAATCCCCCGCTTCAAGGCGCTGAAAATGATCGAACACCCCGCGTCGAGTCCTACGTCAAGGAATTCCGCTCGCTCCGGCTCGGCGAGATCACACTCCCTTCCGGGGAAGGCCAGCTTAAGCTAGAAGCCACTCGAATCCCGGGACCCGAGGCGATCGAATTCCGGTTGATGATGTTCACCCGGTTACCGTGACCCACGTCAACCGAAACAAGCCTAGGGCACAGGGAAGGCACGTATGAGTGACTCGGAACTGAACCAACTCTGTCAGACGCCGGGGGTGGCGCCTTGGCGCATCGCTCTCGCGCGACGGATTGAATCTCTCCCCGCCCAGATCCTCGTCACCGCGATCATCGTGCTCAATGCCGCGATTCTTGGATTGGAAACCAGCGCCACAGCGCGGGCGTCGATTGGCAACCTGATCACCTGGCTGGATCGCGGGTGTTTGGTTTTCTTCGTGGTGGAACTCATTGCCAAGTTGGTGGCTTACCGACTGCTGTTCTTTCGCAGCGGCTGGAACCTTTTCGACGCCGTCGTTGTCGGGATCGCCCTCACTCCGGGCGCGGGTCCCTGGGCCGTACTTCGATCGCTGCGTGTTTTGCGCGTTCTGCGCCTCTTCACGGTCGTTCCCCAAATGCGCAAGGTGGTGACAGCCTTCATCCATGCCATCCCAGGGCTGTCCTCCGTGATGGCCGTCATGGGGATCTTCTTCTACACCGCCGCCGTGCTCGCCACCAACCTCTTTGGGGCAAGCCACCCGGAGTGGTTCGGGACACTCGGGAAAAGTCTCTACACGCTGTTTCAAATCATGACGCTGGAAAGCTGGTCCATGGGGATCGTCAGGCCGGTCATGCAAGAGGCTCCGTGGGCGTGGGCTTTCTTTGTTCCGTTTATTGTCATCGCAACCTTTACCATCCTGAATCTGTTCATCGGAATCATCGTTTCAACCATGCAAGAGCTGGCCAACATGCCGGACCCCACCACCCCGGCCCGAGATGTGAGCCATCTGATCCAACGCATGGAAAAGGACCTGCAAGAACTCAAACAGCACCTCCCGCCGAAAGAGTAGCATCCGTTCCGGATGCATTGTTATCCACGGCACACGGGCGTCCCTTCGGCCGCAATCGAAGATTGCGTCCCCCTCACTCCGTCCTCTAAATTACCAACCATGAAACCCTACTTTGCCCTGCTCGGGGCTGCGGCCGTGTTGTCGGTTGGTTCGGTGCGCGCCCAACTCCCCATCGTCACCGAGGTCGAACACCAACCCTTCGTAGCCGCCACCGAGCGCCTCCTCGAAGCATTGGTATTCGTGGGCGCGCCGTTGACTCCTGAAGACGAACGGCGCGTGCGTTCCGCCACTCGGCTCGATGACGAGGATGAGGCCATCCGTCAGATTCAAGGCGTACTCGACGACTACACCCTCGCCGGCGTCAACATCAACCCCGAGAGTCGCGTCAAAGTCGCCGAAGGTGAGTGTCCCAAACAACTCGTCCAGCAGGGTTGGCGCACCTTTCTCGTCAAAGTACACAACGAGGCAGGCATCAACCCTCAGCTCGTCGCAGAAAGCCCCAATGCCGCTCCCCAATACAAACGCAGCAGTGGATCCCCCGATCCGGCCTCGGAGATTTCTCAGAGTGATGTCGCACAGCGTTTCCTCGACATCGAGATGTTTAACAACCCACCCTTGAAACCCCGCTTGTCGGGGTTGGCCCTGGAATACCGAATCATCCAACTCTTCAGCCGCGACATTGGCAAGCGCGAGGCCAAACTCGCCTTCAACGTGGGCCAAGGCACTCAAGACATTGGATTTCGCAACACAGTCCCGATCCTGTTCAATTGCGTTCCTGCCGTAGAGGTGGTGCTCAACGTCAAAGATTATGATGGTACACCCACCTCGGCCGCGTTTGTGGTCCGTGACCAATTCGGACGGATTTATCCCAACCCCGCCCGCCGATTGGCCCCCGATTTCTTTTTCCACAACCAGGTCTACCGCGCCGATGGCGAGTCCCTCCACTTGCCACCCGGCGACTTCACGGTGAACCTCTCCCGCGGTCCAGAGTACCGAGTTCAAAACCACCCGCTCAAGGTTCAAGCCGGCGTGGTCAGCCAAACGGCAACCTTCCAACTGGAACGCTGGATCCACCCCAAACAACGCCAATGGATTTCCGGGGATCATCACGTGCACGCCGCCGGTTGTGCGCACTATGAAAACCCCACCGAAGGCGTCACCCCAGCCGATATGATGCGACATATTCTCGGGGAAGATCTAAACGTCGGCTGTGTGCTGACCTGGGGCCCGTGCTGGTATTCCCAAAAGAACTTCTTCGAAGGCAAGACCTCGGCACTATCCGTGCCGAACTACTTGATGCGGTATGATGTCGAAGTTTCCGGATTTCCCTCATCCCACGCCGGACATCTCTGCTTGCTTCGCCTGACCGAAGATGATTATCCCGGCACGACCCTGATCAACGAATGGCCCAGCTGGACGCTCCCCGTACTCGCCTGGGGTAAGAGCCAAGGCGGTGTGGTCGGCTACAGCCATAGCGGCTGGGGCCTCGCCCTTCCAGACTACGCACCCAATGGGGATCGCGTGTGGCGTGCCAATCGACGCGGCGCAAACCAAGGTCAATGGAACGGTCGGGCTGCCGATATCCTCCCGGACTATGCCATGCCCCCGTTCGACGGGATCGGCGCCAACGAGTTCGTCGTCACCGTAGCCCATGACGTGTGCGATTTCATCTCCGCCGTTGATACGCCCGCGATCTGGGAATTGAACATCTGGTATCACACGCTCAACTGCGGCTTCCGCTCCATGATCAGTGGTGAGACGGACTTCCCCTGCATCTATGGAGACAAAGTAGGCTTGGGCCGCATCTACGTGAAACTCGATCCCGACGAGCCCTTGACCTTCGATAACTGGGTCCAAGGCCTCAAGAACGGCCGCAGCTACTGCGGCGATGGGATGAGCCACATCTTCGATTTCAAAGTCAACAACACCGCACTCGGCGAACCCGGTACCACCGGTGAGTTGAGCCAGCTCAATCTGCTCGAACCGGGCACGGTGAAAGTCACCTTTGACGCGGCCGCCCTACTGGCCGAGTCCCCCAACGCCACTACCGAATCCATCCGCAAACGACGCCTGGATCAAAAACCGTATTGGCACATCGAACGCACCCGTATCGATGACACCCGCAAAGTGCCGGTCGAAATCATCGTCAATGGTTTCCCCGTCGCCCGCCGCGAACTCGTCGCCGATGGCACGACGGTTCCCATGACCTTCGATGTCGAGATCGAACACTCCAGTTGGGTCGCCGTACGCATCCTCCCTTCGGTTCACACCAACCCCATCTTTATCGAAGTCGGCGGCAAGCCGATCCGCGCCAGCCGACGCAGCGCCGAGTGGTGCATCGAAGCCGTAGACACCTGCTGGAACGCCAAGCAAGGTCGTATCCGCGACAGCGAAAAGGCAGCGGCGGCAGAAGCCTACGATCAAGCCCGTCAGATCTACGCCCAGATCTTGAACGAGTCCGTAGCGGAATAAACGACCGCAGCCATCCGTTGCTCGTCTCCGTCAACCCCTGTAATTCCACGTCCCGGGAAAACGCTCCCGGGACAAACGACGTCCAGTGAAACCGATCGTCCAAATCTCCCTCGATCTCACTACCATTACCGAGGCACTCGAAACCGCGGACCTGGCCATTCGGGCCGGCGTCGATTGGCTTGAGGCGGGCACGCCACTCATTCTAGCGGAAGGTATGAACGGCGTGCGCGCACTGCGCGAACGCTTCCCGGACACACCCATCGTCGCCGATCTCAAAACCATGGATGGCGGTTGGTTGGAAGCCCAGCTGATGGCCCAAGCCGGCGCCACCCACGTGGTGGTGATGGGACAGGCCCACACCGAGACCATCGAACTCGTCGTCAAAGCCGGCTCGGATTTCGGGATTGAAGTGATGGGGGATAATCTCGGGATGGCCGATCGCATCGCCGGTGCGCGCGTGCTTGCCGAGCTGGGTTGCGATCACATCATCCACCACATCGGCTACGACTACCGCAACCTCAGGCGGGAACGGAATCAATACGCCCCCGACCCACTCGTCGAACTCCGTGACGTGGTGCAAGCCGTTGAAGTACCCGTGCAAGCTGTGGGCGGACTCACGCTGGAACAGGCAATCGCCACGCCCAGCTACGGCGCCCCCTTGGTCGTCATTGGGGCGCCGCTGGCAATCGACGCCGGTTCGTTCCAAGCAGCGGCAGGCGATACCGAAGCCGTCCTACGTGAGATCTGCGAACGTGTGCACGGTTTCGGAGACGTCGCGATCGGGAAGGAATCTCAGTCATGAGCCAAACCATGCGTGCCGTCGTCAACTATGCGGAAGCGCCGGGAAGCGTGGAACTCCGAGAACTTGCGATTCCGGACATCGGAGAAGACGAGGTGCTGCTCAAGGTTGCCGCCGTCAGTGTTTGTGGCAGTGACCTTCACCAATGGCTCGGCGGGATTTCTTGGAAGGTGAACTATCCCTGCACCCTCGGGCACGAATTCGGCGGTCAGATTGTGAAAGTCGGTTCCCGCGTGCGCGAATACGCCGAAGGCGATTCGGTGGTCAGCGAAACGGCTGCGGTCATCAATCCGGATTCCCCTCTCACCCGTCGAGGCTTATACAACCTCGACACGGACCGACTCGGGTTTGGGTACGGCGTGCACGGTGCCATGACCGAGTATGTTCGCGTTCCCGAACGCTGCCTGCACCGGATTCCGGAAGGGCTTTCATTTGAGAAAGCCGCCCTCACGGAACCCTGTTCGGTGGCCTACAACGCGGTCTGTGGCAATGGGCGGGTCACCGCTGGGGATCACGTGTTGGTGCTCGGCCCCGGCCCTATCGGTCTGCTATGCGCGCAGATGGCAAAACTCAGCGGCGCCGGTCACCTCGTCGTGGCAGGACGCCCTGCGGACGAAAAGCGCTTACAAGTCGCGCAACAACTCGGCGCCGATACAACGCTAACCGGTGACGTGCTCGATTACACCCGAGAACTCGGAGACGGCCTCGGCGTCGACGTGGTGATTGACGCCGCCGGTGTCTCGGCGACATTCGAAACCGCTCTCCAAGCCGTCCGGCCCGCGGGACAAATCATCAAGGTCGGTTGGGGGCCGCAACCCTTAAACTACAGTATCGATACCCTAGTACAGAAAGCCGTTACCGTTCAAGGGAGCTTCTCTCACAACTGGCCCATCTGGGAACGAGTCCTTCGCATGATCGCCAGTGGCCAGATCAACCTCGACCCGATCATCACGCAGATCGACACCTTGGAGAATTGGCAGCACTGCTTCGAAGAGATGCATGCCGGCAACTCCGTAAAAGCCGTTCTTCGTCCCCAAGACTAATCCCAATCCCATTCGTACCACCCGAGATTCTCGCTCATGCCACTGGCCGCCTTTCCCAAATGTTTCATCGACGCTATCTGCGTCGAACAATCCATGACCGTCTACGATTGGATCGAGGCCACCGCCTCCATGGATCTCGACGGTCTTGAGTTCTACTGGCCCATGACTCCGGCAAATGACCCGGCTGAAATCGACCGCCTCCGCCAGACAGTCGAACGACAGGGCCGAACGATTCCCATGATGTGCTATTCACCGGACTTCACCTTTCCGGATCGAACGGAGCGCCAACGCGAGGTGGCCGAACAGGCACATGCACTCAAAGTGTGTCAGGATCTCGGTGTTCGCTACTGCAGGGTTCTTTCGGGACAACGCCGCCCGGACATCTCGCTCAAAGACGGGATCCAATGGGTGAAGGAATGTATCCAAGAGCTGCTCCCCACCGCCGAGCGGCACGAAGTGGTGTTGGTCCTGGAGAACCACTACAAAGATGGCTTTTGGGATTTTCCGGAATTTGCCCAAAAGCAGGAAGTCTTTCTGGAACTCCTAAACTCGATCCCCGACAGCCCTTGGTTTGGCGTCAACTACGATCCTTCCAATGCCATCATCGCTGGCGACGATCCCATCGAGATGCTCCACCACACCAAACACCGCATCCGCACCATGCACGCGAGCGATCGCTACTTCGAAGGCGGCACTTTGGCCGATCTGCAACAAATGGACACCGCGGCTCAGAAAGGCTACGCCTCCATCCTGCAACACGGGGTTATCGGTCGCGGGCTCAATGACTACGACCAAATCTTCACGATCTTAAAAGAAGTCGGTTTTGAAAGCTGGATCTCAATTGAAGACGGTCCCGATCCCGAAACCGGTTTGCAGGACATCCGCGACTCAGCCGTGTTCCTGCGCCAAAAGATGGCCGCCTACGGACTCCCCTGATCGACCCCGGAATCCGCCGGGCGCTCCCAGTATTCTTCCAAGTGATCCGGCCACTGGTCCACGGGTTCGTAGTCGAGTAATCGCTTGATCGGCTCCAGGTCGTAACGGGCTTGGACCAAAGGCTGGCTACACATGTAGACCAGTTCAAAGCCAAATCCCGGTGCAATGGATACAGCCCGCCCAAAAAACGCAGCGGCGTCACGGGGACTCAGATACACGTCCCGAAAGATCTCACACCCGCCCAACTCTTCCGCATGTTCCGCATCCCGAGGACAAGCACCCAACCGAACGGAGATGACATCAATGCCATACTCACGATGAAAGAGCCGTCCCGAGATCTCACCCAACTCTTTCGTCGCCGCATACCAGAATCGAGGCGTGGTTGGCACCGTCACCGGAACCGGCCAGGGCCCCGTACGCTGGGAATGCCAAGTAACTTGCCCGGAACTCGCAATCACCATGCGCCCCACGCCCTGTTGCTGCGCCGCCGTTAGAATTTGATAAAGTCCCGCTACATTGGCCGGCATCAACTCCGTTAAGAAATCCGCATCATCCGGCACGGCCCCGAGATGGACCAACACATCCACGCCGTCACACGCCCTCCGGCAGAGCGCCGCATCCTGCAAATCCCCCACAAAGTCACGGTCACAATGGGGGCACGTCTGCAAGTCCAGTCCCCAGACCTCGTGTCCGGCCGCACGAATGCCCTTCACCGCCACGCGCCCAACCGCACCAGCGGCACCCGTCACCAAGACCCGTTTCTGTTCACCCAGTTTCATGAGACTCGCGAATTCCGGCAGCCTAGCAAATCGCTCCGAAAGCGCCAAGGCGTGGCCGAACGAGTCAGGTTCGATTCAATTTTTCCTTTCTCTCACCCGGGCGATGGACTATCCCCTTGGTCCCAATGCGTGAGGAGCTCCTCCAAGACGTCTCGCAAATCGCCATCAAATTCGGCACCGGTATCCTGACCAATGAGGACAATCTGCCGGACGAGGCGCAAATCGAACAATTGGTCAATCAAGTGGCCGCGCTCCATCGCGCCAAGAAGGAAGTGATCCTCGTGTCCTCCGGTGCCGTCGGTGCCGGGATGGGCGCCCTGGGTCTCAAGAAACGGCCCACGCTGCTGCCGCAACTCCAAGCCTGCGCGGCCCTAGGACAATCCCAATTGGTCGCCAAGTACCAAGAATTGTTCTCCCGGAAGAAAATCCTGACGGCTCAAGTGCTTCTCACCCACGAAGACCTCAAAGATCACGACCGACACCTGAACGCCCGCAACACACTGGCCACGCTGATGTCCCAGCGCATCGTGCCTATCGTCAATGAAAACGACGCGGTCTCATTTACCGAACTCAAGTTCGGCGATAACGATGCCCTATCGGCGTTGGTTGCCAGTCTCTTACCGGTCGACCTCCTCGTGATTCTCACCACCGCCGACGGCGTCATCCAAGGCTTCGGCACCCCGGAAGCCACTCGCATCCCGGTGATTGAAAAGATCGACCGCCAGATCGAAGCCATCGCTCGCGGCACCACGAGCCCCACCGCTACGGGCGGCATGAGCACCAAGATTCAAGCGGCCAAGATCGCCTCTCGTTCCGGCATCCCCACCGTCATTGCTTCCGGATATCGGAAACAGATTTTGAAGCGTATTCTCAACGGCGATGACGAAGGGACCCTCGTCCGTCCGTCCCAGGCCAAGTTGCGCGGTCGCAAGCGTTGGATCGCCTTCTTCCACCATCCGCTCGGCCAAATCGAAGTCGATCCCGGCGCGAAAGAAGCGCTCCGCGAGAACGGCAAAAGCCTCCTCTCCAAAGGCATCACCGCGGTCCGTGGCGAATTCCAGAATGGAGATGTGGTCTCCATCTGCGATTCCGAGGGCACGGAATTTGCCCGCGGCCGAGCCACGGCCGACGCCTCTCAGATCCGGTCCCCCGAGACGGCCCCCAAGGTTGCCGTGCACCGAGATAACCTCGTCATCCTGTAATCGTGAACCCTCCCAGCAGAGACCTCCCCCCGATCGACCAACTCCGGGCCGTCATGGCCGCCCTTCGCTCACCGGAGGGTTGCCCCTGGGATCGCGAACAAGATCACATGAGCCTCCGCTTCCATGCGGTCGAAGAAGTCTATGAACTCATCGATGCGATTGAAGCCAACGACGAAAAGGAGCTGATCGAAGAGCTGGGCGATCTCCTACTCCAAGTGATTTTCCACTGCCAACTCGGAATGGAGCGCAAGGCATTCGATTTCGATGCCGTCAGCCAAGCCATCGTGGACAAACTCGTCCACCGTCACCCACATGTCTTCGGGGAAAGCGACGCCAAAACCGTCGATGCCGTCTGGACTCAATGGGAAAAACTCAAACAAGCCGAGAAGGCTGGGACGGAACACGAACGCAGCTCGGCACTGGACGGAATCCCGCGTCATCTCCCCGCCTTGCAATACGCGGAAAAGCTGGTCAAGAAAGCACGCAAAGCCAACCTGACGCCTGCGCCCGCCGAGCCAGGGAAACCTACCGCTCCGACAATGAGTCCCGAAGCCATGGCCCAACAACTCTTCGAGATTGCCGCCAGCGCTCAACTCCAAGGTCTTTCGGCGGAAGCCCTCCTCCGAGAAGAAATCCAGCGGCGAGAAACCGAATTCCGAGCCCGCGAAACGGCTACGTCGTAGCCAAGTGAATCACGAGCTCGACTTGCCACTATTGGCCAGCTCACGCAGCTCCGGCCACTTCTGCAAGCGTCGCAACAAGGACTGGGGCGTAAGCCCCAAACTTGATGCCGCTCGGCGAATGCCCCCGCTCGTCTGAACGAGCGTTTCTCGGATCAGATTGAACTCCTGCTTTTCCAAAGCTGAAAGCCCATCCGGTGCTTGAACTCCCGAGTCCGCCACCGCCGGAGCAGCGGGAGCCGCCGGAGCCACAGCAGCCGCCGAGGCAGCAACCGTAGGTGCGGCAGCCGCCGACGCCGAACTTCCAAAAACGCGCTGATCGAGCGTCAACCAAGAATCTTCCGGATCCGATCGTAAAAGCGAGCGCTCAATAATATTTCGTAGCTCACGCACATTACCTGGATAGTCATAGGTCTGGAGCCGCGCCATGTCTTCCGGTTTCACCAAGGGAACCGCACGACCATACTTTTCCGCAATCTGCTTCAGAATTCCCGTAAAGAGTTCCGGCAAATCCTCTTTCCGCTCCCGCAAGGCCGGCAAGGCCACCGCGAAAACATCTACACGATAGAGGAGATCCTCTCGAAATCGACCCGCATCCACTTCGGCCCGCAAGTCCTTGTTCGTTGCAGCGACCACTCGGCCATTGAAGATTCGATCCTTGGTACTCCCCAAACTTCGGTATTCTCGTGATTCCAAAAATCGCAGTAACTTGGCTTGCAGATTCAAGGGCACCTCGCCGATCTCATCCAAAAACAAAGTCCCGCCTTCGGCCGCCTCGATTAAGCCTTGGCGCTTCCGTTCGGCCCCGGTGTAGGCGCCTTTCTCCGCACCGAAAAGTTCCGCTTCAAACATGTCGGTTGGTACCGCCGCACAGTTCAAGGCAATCATCGGCGCCCCTTTCTCGCGATAGGTCATCTGGTGCAAGGCCCGAGCCGCGTGATCCTTCCCAACCCCGCTTTCCCCCGTCAAGAGCACGGTGGCAGCGAGATGCTTGGAAGCCTGAGTCAGCTGAGCCGCCACTTCCCGCATGCTGGGTGAGCCCCCCAACACCTCGGCTTCTTCCCGCCGCTCCTGCGAAGTCTCCAAACGCATAAGCGCTCGGTCCAGACACGCGGTGAACTCGGCCACGTCGATCGGTTTCGTCAGATACTCAAACAAGCCATTCCGAGTGAGGGTAATCGCCTGGCTCAACTCTGGGATGCCCGTCACCATGATGGAAACCGCGTCCGGCAAAAACCGCTGCACCTTGGTGTGAAAGTCATACCCTTTGCCGTCCGGCAAATGATTGTCCAACAAGACCAAATCATAACGTTTTTTCAATATGGCGTCGGACGCACTGGCCAGATCATGGCAAACCGTCGGCTCACTGATCTTCTCCGTCACGATGGCTTGCAGCATCTCACTGAAGCCTCGGTCATCCTCCACGATGAGCACTCGCCAGGACCGCCGCACACTCGATTTTGATTCCGTCATAATTTGATTTCCACCCGGTCTAACGCGAGGCCGTTGCTCCGCCGTTGCCAGCCCCGACTTCGGGCTTCTGCAACAATCGATAGTATCCCGCACGCCCAGTGGGCGACACCATTACTCGGGCTCGATCCGCCACAATTTCCGGCACCAGGGTCATGTCTTGCCAAGCCGCGTTGAGCTCGTCTGCCCGGAACTGAAGTTGATGAGTCCCGGCTCCGACGAGCCAACTCAACTGCAGCTGCCCGGATGCCTGACGCGTCAATTCCAACCGCGGTTCCGACCCCGAAGGCACGGATCGGACCGTCGTATTGCCGAGCTCGTAGTTCAAACGTACCACACCAGCGGCTCCACCCACACCGTCGATCACAATCGTGTAGAGCTGTCCGGACTGCACCTGAAACTGCACCTGGCTATCGATGCCATCCGCGCCACTGTTATTGTCACAAGCGATCGCCACCAGCCCCGCAAATCCCGCCGCGGGATCCTGGATGCGATAAGCCGCCATAAACGTATCAAATTCACTGCCGTCCGTATTCACTCGCAGGATCCCATCGGCCGGTGCCTGGTAGGCAAACCAATAGGACGAACCCCCGACCAATCCACAATGGAGTGGTTCGTTCGCGTCTTTGCTCGCGAGCACTGTATTGAAGACTTGGGATCCCGTGAAGCCGCGACTCAGGCCCTCCGCCGCTCGTTGCAATCCCTGCGGTGCCAGAACCGGCGGGCTCACCGCTTGGCTCTGCGTCAAGGCACTCTCCACCGCGTCCGGTAGCTTGTCACGGGCGATGACATCGGACTGACCCTCCGAATTAATCTGCAACTCGATCGGTCCCGTCAGCACTTGAAACCCATCCACGCTGAGCGCCAATCGATAGATCCCCGTATCCTCCGGTTGAAAACTCGGGATCTCCAACACGGAACTCTCCGCCCCTTCCAAGATTGCCGAGTTCTTGAACCATTGGAACTCGACGACTTCCGTGCTGCGAAAGTCCACCGAAAGTTGCAACGGATCACCAAAGTTCAACGCGCGATCGCCCGGCGTCGTGACGATGATGGGCAAGGGCTTGTCTGCGGTCAGCAGCCGCCAGTTCAAGACCACCGGCCCCGCGGCACCATCAAACCCATCAATCGCAATCTCGTAGCGCCGACCCGACAAGGCCCAGAATTGAACGAGACTCGCATGAAACGCCTCGGAATCATCGTCCTGGCCGATTTCCTCCAGATTCCCAATATCGAAGAGCTCTTCTACAGGTAGTGGCTCTTCGCCGATTTCATCGACAGGACGGGGCCCCAAACCAAGTCCCGGATCCTCAAAGTCATCTTCATCACCCTCGTCTTCGTCGCCCTCGTCTTCGTCATCATCTCCCTCGTCGTCATCACCATCGTCTTCATCCGGCTCAAAGGGGTCCTCTTCCTCTGGCTCCTCATCTCCGGGAAATGGCTCATCACCCTCATCACCCTCATCACCCTCATCACCCTCATCACCCTCATCACCCTCATCACCCTCATCACCCTCATCACCCTCATCGATCTCAGGATCCTCATGCCCTTCTTCATCATCGTCGGACTCCAACATCGAACGAACCAAAGCCTTCACCCGCTGGCGCACGCGTTGGGCTTTTTCCACGCCATCGCCCTCATCTTCCAGGAAACCTTCACTGTCTCCCTCATCTTCGTCTCCCTCATCTTCGTCTCCCTCATCTTCGTCTCCCTCATCTTCGTCTTCATCATCGTCCTCGTCTTCGACTTCTCCAAAGTCGTCCAGCTCGGGTTCATAGATTGACAGCAAGGTATCGATCCCACTCCCGGAGGTATCGAACGTCGCGATCCCATCCTGCGGGGCAATCCAGGAAATCCAAACCGTGCGTCCTCCCGCTTTGCCACCATGGCGGGGCTCATCCGGTTCCCGCGTCGCCCCCACATTGCTCCCCGAGACACTGCCCTCGGTTCCAGCCAAGACATCCCGATCCACAAAATTATTCGCAAACCGAGCCGCTCCCGACGGCACCACCAAATCCGCCGGAAAACTCTCCACCGCCCACGTATCATTATAGACGGTGACCGAGTACAAACCGGCATCGCGAGGGGATACGGATTCGATGACGTACTCAGCCTCTTCGGCGCCGGCAATCGCCTGGCCATTTCGATTCCATTGAAAAAAAAGTGGCTCCCCTTCCGCCACCACGGTCAAGACCACGCGCCCGCCCGGCAACACAACCTGTCCGAGCGGATGTTCGAGAATGAGCGGGAAATCCCCATCAAAGAAAAACGCGTCGTCATCGTCGAAGAAACGATCCCCAAACGCCTCTTCGAAATCATCATCATCGTCATCCCCGTCGTTATCGTCATCATCCGACTCCTGCCCCCATGCAGCGCCACACATACCGACGCCCAACAGTACAGCCAGCAAGAAGCGGCCAAACAGGCGATACAACCAAAGAATGAAATTGTTTAACGGGTCTTTCACGACGATTACCGTCTCCGCCAGAGACGGGCCAAAACCCTCTCAGCAGAAACCAAACCAGATCCGATCCTAAGTAAACTCAAGGACAAATTTCAATGGCGGATCCCCCTCGAACCGCATCTTCCCCGCTCCAAGAACGTCTCCATCTTGTTATCCCCCGCCCTGCAGCGTACCCCCTGCGGAACACCTGTTCCGCAAGCGGAACACAGACGAGGCCCGCGGGTTCGCTCCGAAAAAAATGAGTTCAAACGACTATTTCCTACTTTTTCCACTCAAAAAGCCCCCCTATCTCCCAACGACCCTTCAAACCGACGGCGAACGACGAGACTTGACGCCGCCCTGGCACCAACGATGCTTGGCGCACTGGCAAGCGGCGAATCGCGTTGTTCGGAAAACATCGCCTCCCGCGGATAGAAACGGTTCGGAAATGATTGCCCCATCGGCTCAACCCATCCCCCATCCACGACCCATCGCCCCCATTCGGACGATGGTGTTAGCATTGGCGTTACTGCCCCTTCTGGCATTAATGGCGGCAGATTCTCCTTCTCCTACGAGTAAGACAACTCGCTTACTCGAAGCCTTTGGCACCGTCGAAGTGGCCGGTAAAAGCGCCACGCAATGGAAGGCCGCCAAACAAGGCCAAACGCTCCAACCCGGGGACCGGCTCCGCACGCTTGCCACCAGCCGGGCCACGGTTCAATTGTCCGATCGCAGCATCCTCCGCATTCGCGAGCGGAGTCTCGTGGTGATTGAAGCACCCAAACCGGGCAAAACGGGCGGCTTTCAGATCTTGCGAGGGGCCTTATTCTTTCTCAATCGCGAACGCCCAAATCAGATCGATTTCCGAACGCCACTGGCCAGCGGAGCCATCCGAGGGACCGAGTTTCTCGTTCGCGTGGATGAAGCGACGGGGACCACCGATTTGGCCGTCTATCAAGGAGAAGTCGCCCTGACCGGCGAAACGGAATCGCTGTCCGTAGTCACGGGCGAGCAAGTCCGCCTCGCTCCCGGGCTCAAGGCGCAGAAGACAGCCATCATCGAGGCCACCAACCTAATCCAATGGGCGCTCTACTATCCTATCTTCCTCACGCCCACCGAGCTGCAACTCCCCACCGATCAGATCTCGGCCTACACCGAATCCCTCACCCACTACCGCCAAGGCAATTTGGTTGCCGCTCGCGAAAGCCTCCCCGACACGGCGCAAGAACGTCCCCAGCAGGCCTACGACTTAGCCATCCTACTCAGCGCAGGGGCCGTCGAACGGGTGGAACAAGCCCTTCCGACCGTTTCGCTCCGCCCTGAGATCCAACGGGCGTTCCAAACACTCATCGCGGCCGTTCAGTTCGAAACCGTTCCCGAACTGCCTCCGACGGATTCGCCTTCGGAATGGATCGCACGTTCCTATTACTTTCAATCCCAATCTGAGATCGGCGCCGCCCTTCAAGCCGCTCAACAAGCCGTTCACATCCTCAGCGCTGCTGAATCTTCGGATGCTGCCTTCGGTCCGGCATGGATTCGCCTGGCGGAACTGCAATTTGCCTCGGGTCGAATCCGCCCCGCTGAAGACGCCCTCGAAAAAGGGCTCGCCCTCTCGCCTGTTCAAGCCAACGCCAAGAGTCTCCTCGGCTACCTGGCCCTGGAAAACCATGATCCGGGAACCGCGCAAGATTTCTTCCAGCAAGCCATCCAACTCGACGGCAGCCTCGGCCAAGCCTGGCTGGGTCAAGGCATCGCGCTCATGCAACTCAACCAAGCCGAATCGGGCCGCGCGGCCCTCCAAGCCGCCGCCGCCCTGGAACCACAACGGTCCCTTTTCCGGAGCTACCTGGGCAAAGCCTTCGGCAGCCTCGGTGAGGACGCCTTGGCCGTCAAAGAGTTTGCCATTGCAAAAACGCTCGATCCCAGTGATCCGACCCCCGATTTCTACGCCGGTCTCCACGCCTTCCAGCAGAACCGTATCAACCAAGCCATTGGCCACCTCGAAAACTCGATCCGACTCAATGACAACCGGAGTGTCCACCGTTCCCGCGCCCTCCTCGACCGGGACCTGGCCATCCGCTCCGCCGACCTCTCCGTCCTCTACGCCGACGCCGGCCTACGCGACGTCAGCGATTTCCTCGCCACGCAATCCGTGCTCCACGACCCACAGAATTTCTCCGGGCACCTCTTCGTGGCCAACAGTCTACAACAACGCGAACGCACTTTGAGCGCAGATCGGCGTTTTGAATCAGCCCGATCCAGTGAACTGCTCATGGCCAATCTGCTCGCGCCCCTCGGCAGTGGAAACCTATCCCAACTCCTAACGCAACAGGACCACTTGCAATACTTTGAAACCCGCCCCTTCGCGCTCAACGTCCGGACGGATTACCTGGGCTCCAAATCTTGGGAGAACCGCTTCAGCGGATTCGGCACGGTGGATCGACTCAGCTACGCCATCGACGGCTTGCACCTGGAACAGACCGGCCAACGGCCCCAACAAGGGAACCACCTCCGCTCGGCCTCGGTCCAAACCAAGTATCACCTCTCCCCGCAAGACAGCCTCTACCTGCAAATCGGCACCCGCCGCGAAAGCGGAGACGATCTTCGGCGTCTCTACAACCCCGATACCGCGTCCCCCACTTTTCGCTTTGAATCCGATCAACCCGCCAATCTCTTCCTGGGCTACCATCGGGAATGGTCCCCAACCAGTCGAACGATCGTGCTAGGCGCCCGCCTGGAAGACGAATTGCGGATAACCGATACGAACCCCAACGTCCTCTTCGCTCCCCAAAACGCCGCCGGCTTCCGCAGCCTCGAAACGGCCCCCGGCTTCGACCTCAATCTGGATAGCACCTACACACTCTACTCGGCCGAAGCGCAGCACCTCCTCTCATGGGGCACGCACCAACTCATCGTCGGGGCACGGGTCCAATCCGGCGATGTGGATCAAACCAGCCTCCTGAGCCGCGACCTTACCGGGATCGTGGACCGCCACCTCAGCCATCCCGACATGACCCGCGCCAATGGCTACGCCTACTACTCCTGGAAGCCCATCGAACGACTACGCCTCATCGGAGGTTTGACTTACGACTACCTGGATTACCCGCTAAACACCGACCTCGCTCCGCTCACGGACACCACCCACTCTCGAAGCCTATGGGCACCCAAGATCGGGTTAACGTTTGAACCGTGGGACCGAGGCGAACTGCGAGCCGCCTACACCCAATCCCTGGGCGGTCTTTACTTTGACAATAGTGTCCGACTAGAACCGAGCCTCCTTGCCGGTTTCAATCAGAGCTACCGTTCCGTTCTCCCGGAAGGGGTTGCCGGGATTGTGCCCGGCAGTCGCTTCGAGACCTGGCACGCCTCCTTCAATCAATCGCTGCCCGGCGGCACGTATTTCGGCCTTCAAGTCGACTCGCTCCAGTCGGATGGCGAGCGCGAACTCGGCGCCCTGACCAACGGCACCCCGTTGCCGCTTCCGGATACGCCCATAGGTCTCGCCCAACGATTGGACTACACCGAGCGATCGCTCTCGCTTTATGCCCACCAATTGGTCGGCAACGAATGGGCGCCCGGGCTCCGATACCGAATCAGTCGTGCCGAACTGAATGATCAGTTCCCCGCAGTCCCAACCGGCACACCCGGACTAGCCGGTCTTTCCCAAGCCTCCGATGCCACGCTACAAGAGCTGAACTTGTTCGTTTACTACAACCATGATTCGGGCTTCTTCGGCCGTTGGGAATCCAACTGGTATCAACAAGACAACGAAGCCGCATCCGGGTTTTCCGACACGCAATTCTGGCAACACAATCTCTATCTCGGCTATCGTTTCCCCCGCCGTCGGGCCCAGCTCCAATTCGGACTCCTAAACCTTTTCGACAGCGACTACCGCCTAAACCCGATCAACATTCACGCCGACCTCCCGCGACGGACGACCGTCAGTTTCTCGGCCCGATTCAACTTCTAGCACCCCTCCGGATCCGACACGGCTGAAAGCACGAAATCGATGACAGCGGTAAGCGGCTCAGCCCCATCACTCACACCGCCGAGGTTCGCGACGAAGTCATTGAGTTTCTGAGCCGAACCGAGAATAATCCAACCGTGATCACGCTGTCCCTTTCCACCCGCCCCCCGGCATGAAGCAGGGCCCCGCTCAACTCGCGTGCGTTCTCCTTCTGGCCTACCTGAGCAGCGCACTGTTTGATTCCCCCCAACCCTGGGCGGGGCAACTCCGGTCCTGGAACTATGACTGGGCCTACACCGCCGGTCTCTGGCGATCCAAGAACCTGGATGACTCCCCCGTAACCATCCTTTACCTCGACCTCAACGCTTACCAAGCCGCAGACCAAAACCCCAATCTCCCGTTCCCTCGGGAACTCCACGCAAGCGTGTTGGAACGTCTCACCGAGATGGGCGTCAAAGCCGTGGTTTACGACATCATCTTCTCCGGACTCAGTCTTTCCGATGATCCCAACGCGGATGAACGTTTTGCCCAGGCCATCGCCTCCCACCAACGAGTGATCCTCGGCGCGGACTTAGTGACTCGGCAAAACACAACGGCCCAGGAACGCGCTTCCGTCATTGAGATCGAATATCCCTTCGAGCCCTTTCATCAAGCCGCAGCCGCCTGGGGACTGGCCACGGTTCGGCCCGATATTGACTTCGTCGTACGGACATTTTTCCCGGGTTTCCTAGACCAGGCGCCCGCACAACCCAGTCTGGCAATCGCGTTAGGACAAACGCTCGGTCTGCCATTGCCAGAACAGAACGATCGACTCGGCTTACACTATTACGGACCACCCCTCACCATCCCCCACCTGAGTCTCTCCCAATTGTTGATCCCCGGAGATATCGACCCCGAGCGACTGAAAGATCAGATCGTCATCATCGGAGCCCGCTCCACAACCCAGGCCTTCGACGAACGTCGGGACGAGTTTCGCAGCCCCTTTGGATCGTGGGGCGAACGCGATGTTTTCATCCCAGGAGTCGAGATCCACGCGACCCAGATCATCAATCTCATTCAAAACGACTGGATCCACACCCCCTCGCTCTTGACCCGACTGCTGCTCCTGGCCGTGAGTGCCCTCATCTTGGTCGCCGCCGCATTTCGTCTCTCCATCCGCGCCATGCTCGGATTCGGAGGCGGGTTCGCGTTCCTCGTTTTCGTAGGCGGCATCGTGATCCACCACGAAGCGCACCTCTCCCTCCCGTGGGCACCGGTCGTCCTGGTTCAGACCCCACTCATCATCCTCGGCAACATCGCCGGGCGCTCGACGCTCTGGTATCGGCAAAGACGGGCCTTCGTTCGAGCCAAACAAGTTGCCGATGCCAAGATCGAAGAGCAGGCCACCCTCCTGGCACGGGCCCACGACGCCATCGTCGTGATGGATCCCACAGGCCAACTACTCTACCGCAACGAAAGTGCCAGTCAGCTCTTCAGCCCAACGCTTCCATCATCCGAAAACTCCGAAGTGCTCCCTCTCTGGGAAGGTCTCCCCGGAACCACACTCGCTCAAGCCCGACAACAAACGCTCCAACAAGGGGTTTGGGAAGGGGAATTCCAGCTTCCCGCAGACAAAGGTGGAGAGCGCTTCGTCGAAAGTCGTTGGACTCAAATACGAGGCCACGACGGCGAAGTGCAATCCATCATGGCGATTTCCTCCGACGTCACGGAAAAACGCCAACTCGAACAACAACTGCTCCGCACCCAAAGAATGGAAACCATCGGGGCACTCGCGGGCGGAGTCGCGCACGATCTCAACAACGCACTCTCGCCGATCCTCATGGGCGTCCAACTCATGCGTCGCGAAGCGCACTCCGACAAGACGACTCGGATGCTCGACGTGATGGAAACCAGCACCAAACGCGGCGCGGATATGGTGCGACAGATTCTCGCCTTCACCCGAGGCACCGGGGAGGGTCACCACACGGTGAATCTGAAAGCCCTGATCCGGGACATCGAACGCTTAATCAAGGAAACCTTCCCCAAGCACATTGAAATCCAAACCTTCATTGCCAACGATCTCTGGTCCCTCCAAGCCAATCCCACGCAACTACACCAAGTCCTCCTCAATCTGTGCGTCAACGCCCGCGACGCCATGCCGGACGGAGGCCAACTGACCCTGGCCGTCGACAACCATACCGTCGACACGCCAGCCCCGGCACTCGTGGGATCCAAACAGCCCGGCCGCTACGTACTCATCATGCTGTCGGACACCGGCATCGGTATCCCACCCGATAAAATGGCACAGGTTTTCGAACCCTTCTACACGACCAAGGCAGCGGACAAGGGTACGGGGCTAGGCCTGACGACAGTCCGGACAATCGTGGAGAAACACCACGGCTTTATCGACCTGAGCACCGCACCCAACTCCGGCACCAGTTTCGACATCTGCTTGCCGGCACAAGAAGCCGGCCAGCTAGCCAGCAAGACGGACGGAATCCCATCCGCGCCCATGGGCCGCGGCGAAGGGATCCTGGTCGCGGATGACGAGCAAGCCATCCGAGAGATGCTCCTCTCGACCTTGGAGGCATCGGGCTACCAACCTGTAGCCGTGAGGACCGGAGCCGAAGCCCTGTCAAAGCTCGAAGAAGCCGCCAACGATTTCCAACTCGTCGTTCTCGACGAAGACATGCCCATGATCTCCGGCCGGCAGTGTATGCAAGAGATCCACGAGCGACATCCCCGGATCGCCACCCTGCTCATTTCCGGAGAACTCACGGCACCCGCCTCCAAAGCCCCCACGCCACAGTGCGCCGAACTCAGCAAGCCCTTCCGAGTGGAAGACCTCTTGGAAGAAGTCGATCGGCTCATTCGGAATACGCGGTAGCGCGCCGTTCCAATTTCAGTACAGCGTTCCAAGCCCGGTACATTCCGAAACCGTCTTGGGAACAATCGCTCCGTCGAAACCTACGATTCTCCGCAAAAAACCTCAGATTCGGCGGCAAGAACGACTTGGCACTCTTCCAGCTTTTGGGGCATCGCACCGCGAATGTCACATCAATTCCACAGAAGAGAACGCCTCCTATCCCGGGCTAGCGATAGCCCCAAAGAGGTCAATCTGTCCTCAGATCACACCCCGATAGACTCGGGCGCGTTCGACAATCCATCGAGAAAATCGGCACATCGCACATCCAAAGTCTCTTTACTTGTTTCTCCGATTGACTTTCCTCCCAAACCTGACCCAAGCACCACACCGACGGGGAACGTTCCACAACCAAGCTTGTACCTGTCACGCTCATGGCAGGCTCGATCGAGCGTTGGAACGTTCCCCGTTTACCCCCGCATGCGCGAAACGCAGCCATCCGCCGAGGACCAGAAACGTTCCCAAACCGCACTCCGAACACCGAACCCAAGGTTGGCCCTATTTCTGGCGGCCGCGCTTCAGTTGGTTCATACACTTTCGATCCGCGCGGAAAACCGGGCCGACTACCGATTCGAAAGTTACCAGGAAGATCACGGACGGATCGAAATCACCACACACGCCGCGCTCTTCGACTTGCAACTCAGCCCCCGTCTCAGTGTTGAGGGGGAATACATTTACGATGCCATCTCGGGCGCTACCCCAATCGGATCCCCGCCGCTACCCGGCACCCAAGACGTCGCCACGGTTCAAATCGAAGATCGTCGCGATGCCGGCTACCTGAAGTTTGGCTACAAAATCGGGAATCACACACTCAGCCCACAGTTGGCCTACAGCACCGAGTCGGACTACGAATCCATAGGCGTGTCCCTCATGGACGCTGTGGAACTCAACGACAAGAACACTCTCGTCTCATTCGGAGCCTCGCATAGCTTTGACCGCGTCATTCCAAACCTGGGAACCTTCATCGACCGCTCCCAGAAAAAAGACACCACAGACCTATTCGTCGGGATCAATCAAATCCTTGGCAAAAACACCCACGCTACGGCCAACCTGACGCTCGGATACAACTCAGGCTACCTATCCGATCCCTACAAAGGAGTAGTCTTCGAAGACTTTCCGTTCTTCCCGCCCTTTCCCTATACGGTTTTCGGGGAACGCCGCCCCTCTCATAAGTTCCGCCAAGTAGCCTTTCTGGGGCTCAGTCATTACTGGAAGCAAATCGATACGGCCATTGAAACGGGTTATCGATACCACCACGACTCCTTCGGCATCGACGCACACACCGCCAGCGTGAGTTTAATCCGGGATCTTATGGACTGGTTCACCCTTCAGCCGGTCCTGCGTTACCACCGGCAAAGTGAAGCCTCCTTCTATGGAATCCGCTTTCCGGGAGACCCCAGTCTCTCCGATGAGGGAATACCGGCTTACTACTCGGCAGATTACCGGCTCTCGAATCTGGAAACATGGACGTTCGGGCTGCATGCAACCGCCCGCCTTCACGAAGACGTTGTCCTAGACTTTGGCTACAAACGCTACCTCATGAACGGTCGTGATTCGCAAACGGCGGCTACTGCCTACCCGGATGCGCACGTCTTTACCGCCAGTCTTCGCATATGGTTTTGAACCTTTCTAGCATCCGTCGCCGCATCGAGGCGTCCGTCCACGTCAGTAGTCGTGGCAGCCTCCGACAGATTTCATTTCGCGCCATGGCTTCTCCCTGTCGGGTCGTCTTCTACGAACCACGTGCGGAGCGCGCTACCGAGTTCACTCAGGCACTGATCCAATGGATGGTTCAGTTTGAATCGACCTATACCCGCTTCGATCCCGACAGCCTCATTGGCCAAATCAACGCAAATGACGGCGGCGATTGGATTCGCATCGACCCCGAAACGGAGACCATTTTCCGGCTCTGCGACGAGTTGCATTTTCTCAGCAACCAAGCCCTCGATCCATCCAGCCTCCCGTTCACTCACCTGTGGAACTGGAAAGCCAAGAATCCCCGCATTCCCCGAAAGGATGAACTCGCCACCGCCCGCGACCTAGTCGGATGGAACAAGGTGGAACGCCGCCCCGGCGCCGTGCGACTGCCCCTGACCGGTATGGGCATCGACCTGGGAGGAGTGGGTAAAGAATACGCCGTGGACCGCACCCTACAACTCGCGGCCGACTTCGGAATCATGTCCGTTCTGATTGACTATGGACGAGATATTCGGGCCCTCGACCCACCCCCGGGCAAACCGGCTTGGCACATCGGATTGGAAGATCCGAACAATCTCGATCACTGCCATCATAGTCTGGGCATCCGGAAAATGGCCGTCGCCACGTCGGGGAACTGCCGCCGCCACTTCACTTTGGACGGCCGCCAATATGGCCATATCATCGATCCCCGTGACGGCCTGCCCGTGAACAATTCCGTGCTCTCGGCAACCGTAGTCTCTCCCAGTTGCGTCCTCTCGGGCGCCTTGGCCACAGCCATCGTCATTCTCGGGGTCGATGCCGGCCTCGACATGGTCGACCGCAATTTTCAGGCGGAAGCCATGATACACACGGAACACCAATACTATGAAACCAAAGCATTCAACCAATACCGCGTTCACTAGGCGTCACATCCTCACCCAGCTTTTTGGCCTCTCCGTTCTTCCCCTGCTCTCGCCCCGTCAGCTCACCGCAGCGCCATCACCCTGGATCGGAAAAGCGTTTCCTGACGTCGGGAATCTCACCCCGGTTTCCGGCGAGCCGCTCTCGAAAAACCCTGAAGTGATTCTCTATGATTTCTGGGCCTCGTGGTGCCCTCCATGCAAGGCATCTTTTCCGGTGATGGATCGGTTAGTGAAAGACTACGGACCCCAGGGACTCCAGGTCATCGCGATCAACGAAGACGAAGAAGCCAAGCACATGCACCGGTTCCTCAAGCGACGATCCGTTGCCTTCGCCATCTTTCGGGACGAGGGAAATCAACTGATCCAACGTCTCCAAGTCAAAACCATGCCGTCCGCGTTTGTGGTGGATCGACACGGCCAGGTCCAGTCCGTTCACGAGGGGTTTCACGGCAAACGCTCTGAAGCCGCCTATCGCAAAACAATCGAACACTTACTGAAGGCAAACCCATGAAACTAGGCCCCCGATTTCGTGTCCTGAACCTGGCCGCGTTCGCCGCGATTGCGGTCCTTTCGATTGGCTGCAGAACCGTGGAACCCTGGGAGCGCGGCCAACTCGCCCAAGGCTCGATGAATCCGGATCGCGACCCGCTTCGAAACGCTTTAGAAGAGCACATGCTGTTTTCCCGGGAAGCCGCTTCCGGGGGACGCGGCATCGGCGGAGGGGGCTGCGGCTGCAATTAACCTTCGAACGCTTTCTTACCCCACTCACCAAACCAAATTCAAACGTCGTATGAACCCACTCCACCAACCCAAACTCCTTTCACTCATACTCGCCGTCACGATCCACGGATTGCCGCTCGCCCGGACCGTGGTGAGTACCGCTTCACAATTCCGTCCCAGCTACGCCGTTGTCTTCCAATGGCTCGGGATCAGTGCGGCTCTCCTGGGCAGCTACGATGCCGTTTCCGGAGCCTCAACCGTCATCACCAGCCCGAACAACGCCCAAGGCAAGGTCGGAGAATCGTTCAGCTACCGCGTCACCACCGCTCCGGACCAAGCCAATGTGTTTCGCGCGGATAGCTTACCCCCGGGACTCGAATTCGGCAGTAATCGTCGCCGCAGTTTCATTGAAGGGGTGCCGACTGAGGCCGGGCGCTATGCCATTGTGATCACCGCCAGTGATGACAATCGCCCCAGTCGGACCGTAACCAAACGCCTGACCATCGATATTGAAGGTCTCCCAATCCCCCTACGCATCGTGGATGCCCCGACGGACCAATCGATCGAAACCGGCAGCAATCTCTTTCTCTCCGTCCTCGCCACGGGCGACCCGCCCTTACAGTTCCAATGGTATCACGAGGGCGTGGCGATTGAGGGTGCCACCGACGCCGTGCTGAAGATTGCGGGCACCCGTCCCGAGCATGCCGGAGCTTACCACGTGGATATCACCTCCGGATCCGAATCCCTGACCACGGTGCCCGCCAGCGTTTCCGTTACGACTCCCGCCCCTGCAGAGCCCGCGACGATCGAGTCCATTCACCTGACCGAAGCTGGCGTTGCGCTCACCTTTCGAGGATCCGCCGGGCGCGACTACACCGTCGAGTATCGAGACAACATCACGGACGGATCCTGGGTTCCGCTAGAGCAAATTACCGTGGTAGCCGGAGACGGCACTCAAGTGATCGATCCAACCCGATCGACTACCCAACGGTTCTACCGAGTGACCGCCAACTAGGCCCCGCCGGCATTGCTTCACGGTTACGGAAGCAGGCTGACAAGCGGAGTCCCATCGGATAGGTTCTCGGGCATGTCTCATCGCCCAAGCGCAATCTTTCCCCGATGCGGACTCCTGCTGCTATCAAGCATCCTGTGCCAAGCCGATCCGGCGGACACGCTCTATGAGGAAGCCAAAGTTCCCCAATACGAGCTGCCGGACCTCCTCACCGCCGCAAACGGGAGCCGAGTCGCGAGTCCTCAGGACTGGAACCAAGGCCGCCGGGCTGAAGTGTTTCAACTTGTCGCTGACCACGTCTTCGGAAACACCCCCAAACAAAGACCGCCAAGCATTTCTCACCGCGTTATTGAGTCCGACCCTCTAGCACTCGACGGGCGCGCCATCCGGAAACAGATCCGGTTGACCGTCCAAGACGATGTTCGAGAACTCCCCATCGATGTTCTCCTCTATCTACCCAAATCGGGCCCCCTGCCCGCACCCTGTTTCTTGGGGCTCAACTTCTACGGCAATCAAACCGTGCATGCCGACCCATTGATTGCCATCAATCCCCGCTGGATGCGCAGCAACCAGCAAATCGGGATCCGGAACAACCGAACGACGGAGGCCACCCGTGGGGTCTATGCGAAACGATGGCAGGTCGAGACCTTGATCGACCGGGGCTATGCCCTTGCCACGGCCTACTGTGGCGATATCGATCCAGACAACTACCAACACGATTTCAGCGATGGGATTCACCCCTTCTTCTACGCTCCCAATCAACAGAAACCCGGTGAGAAAGAATGGGGTGCTATCGGCGCGTGGGCTTGGGGGCTGTCGCGGATCTTGGACTACTTGATTGCCTATGAATCTCAGATCGCGAAGACGCAGGTAGCAGTAATTGGACATTCCCGGCTAGGCAAGACCGCCCTCTGGGCCGGCGCACAGGACGAACGCTTCGGCCTAGTCATCAGCAACAACTCGGGGTGCGGCGGTGCCGCCCTCTATCGGCGTTGCTTCGGCGAACGGATTCACCATATGATCAAGCCGGTGGGTTATTGGTTCGCTCGGAGTCACGCTCAATACGCGCATCGCGAGGCCGAACTTCCCGTCGACCAACACATGCTCTTGGCACTCGTCGCACCCCGACCCTTGTATGTCGCTAGTGCCACCCAGGACCAATGGGCGGATCCCAAAGGCGAGTTTCTTGCCGCCCAGGCCGCGTCTGCAGTCTACGAATTGCTCGGAACCGCTGGACTACCCGCCGATGCCTTCCCCGCCGTCAATCACCCGGTGCAGGGTCAAATCGGTTACCACCTGCGAGAGGGCGATCACGCGGTGACCGCCTACGATTGGGAACAATACCTCCGCTTCGCCGATCGACACTTCAAGCGGACGCCAACAACGCCTCGATCTGAGCCAAACTAGGTAACGACCCTCGATTGCCGAGGCCCTGGCACTTCAATGCGGCGGCAGCGGAGGCAAAGCGTAGTCGTTCCTCCGGACTCCATCCCTGCAGACTGGCGTGAACCAAGGCCCCCGCAAACACATCCCCCGCCCCGTTGGTATCCACCGCCTCAATTCGATGCGCGGGTTGGAAGTGTTGATGGTCGGGATCAAACCACCACGCCCCCTGCTCACCATCGGTAACCGTGACGGCCCCCGCTCCCAGGTCCAGCAGCCGGTGAGCGCTTCGCTCCAGCGGCTCCTCCCCAAAAAGCCGAGTCATCAGCCGCAACGGACAATTCGCTACCGCTACCAAAGGAAGGAGATCCTCCAGTCGAGGTTTGGGTGAACCCAGGTCGACGAACACCGTTCCCCCGGCGGTTCGAACGCATTGCGCCGCCTCGATCGCGGCGTCCGTGGACCACCCGTCGAGATGCAAGGCCCGGCAACCCGACCAATCCTGCCCCACCAACTCAACCGGCTCAATCGCATGACTCCCACGATAGGCGGCAATACTTCTACGCCCTGTTTCCGCCTCCACCCAAACGTGCGCGAACCCCGTCCGAACAGTCGGCGATACCACGGCGGATCCAATATCAATCCCAGAACGCCCTAAATCATCCTCGATCAACGTGCCTCGATCGTCGGTAGACCATTTGCCGATAAACTGCGTTCGGTGTCCCAACCGAGACAAAAGTGCCAGCGCCGTCGGCACGGGACCGCCCACTTGGTAGCGGTCTGACAAGACCTCGGCCTTGGTATCGGGCTCGGGCAACTGCGCGAGTCGCACGTGATGGTCGACCACCACCGTGCCAAGCCCAAGAACGATCCCGTCACCGGACTCGATAGGGTTGATGCTACTCATGGCGCCAACCTATCGATTCAAGCCGCCCCTGACAACCCGAGGAGAATGGCCGCGGCTATCGGCGTACCGGCGTACGACAAGTTCGGTCGTACATCTACGACATTCGCACCTGGCACACGGCCGCGTCCCTGCTCATTGATATTCTGTGAATGAGCCACGCTCAGCCACCAAAGATGAATCCGGGATCACGGAACGTGATCCACACAGACTCACAACAAACTAACAGGAACAAAAACAGGAAAGCATTATGAAGAATCAAACACTCACCCATTGGAGCACCGCCATCATCACCACCGGCATCCTCGCCGCAAGCGCCTCAGTTTTCGCCCAAGCACCCGATCCAGGAGCTGACGAAAACGATCGCCGGGCCCGTTTTCTCGAACGGTATGACGTGAACGGGGACGGCGAAGTGACCCGAGCGGAAATCCAGCAAGTGCGGGAAGAAGCCGCCGCCGCCCGGGTCGCCAATTTCATGGAACGGTATGACTTCGATACCGACGGCGTGATCACCGAGGCCGAGCTCGTCTTGGCTGCTGCCGATACCGCCGCCCAACGCCAGATGGCACTCCTCGAACGCTACGACCTCGACGGCAATGGCACCATCTCACCCGACGAATCCCTTAGCGTTCACGAAGCGGCCGTCGCCGAACGGGTCCAGCAGATCCTCGACCGCCTGAATGGCGTGGAACCCGAGGAGCCTGAGGAAGGCGCCGACGAGGGCAATCGACGCCGGCGAGGTCGAGGTGGTCTGCGGGGACTGGATCTCAACGATGACGGCGAAGTGACGGAAGAGGAAGTCCTCGTGGCTGGCGCCAACCGCGTGGTCGAACTCCAGGCCCGGTTCAACGAACGGTATGACACGGACAATGACGGGTCGGTCACCGCGGACGAGTTGAGCAACGTCAGCCAAGCCGCCATCAACGAACGGATTGCCGAACTGCTCGAAGAACTCGACATGAACGGCGACGGACAGATCACCGCCGACGAAGTGACGGGACGCGTTGGCGACCGGAGTCGCGGACGAGGCCCCCGCCCGAGCGGCCGACGGGGTCGATAATTCGAAACATTTCATCCCCACACTCACGCACCCAACCCGTGCCCGGCTCCGCTGGGCACGGGCCTTTTCTATTTTTCAGGACCGCGATTGCAAGAGTCTACGCCAGATAGGGAGAGTGAGAGCGAAGTGGCCTTCCGAAACTGATGCACGCTTTTTCAATGACAACCCATCCCGCCGCGGGTGTGATTAAATGTGCGGGGCATTGGATCGGAAGGATGCGGTAGGTTTCCCATCGGAGCAGGAGAATGAACGAGTCCACCAAGGGGAAAGCGGGAGCCCTGCTCCCGCACTCCATAAGAGAGGGCTGAATTTTCCATTTTGAAGTTTTCATTTTAGGTTTTTCATTCTCCCCGTAATCGACCGCCTCCTCGTGCGTGAGTATCTGTTTTGCTACAACCGATCTCCCCACATTTATGATCGCTCCCTCCCGCCGCTGTACATTTGGCCTCGTCTGTGAGAAGGGAAATCAGTAAGTGGAACGGCGGATGTTAACGACCATTGAACTCCTGGCCGTTTTGGTCTCTGGAATCTACGGAGTCCTGCTCGCTTGCCGCAAACAACTCGACGCGGTCGGGATTTTTGCCGTGGCCTTTACCATGGCATTTGGCGGTGGCACGCTGCGTGATCTCTTGTTGGACCGGCGGCCACTATTCTGGATCGAAAACGATCACTACGTCCTCATGCTCATTCTCCTCACCTTGGTCGGCGCCCTCGTACCACGCGCCTTGCTTCGGCTGGAACGCTTCCTCGCCATCCCGGACGCCATCGGACTGGCCTTGTTTAGCATCGTCGGCACGGGCTTCGCGTTGGAGTCCGGCACCCCGCCGTTAATCGCCACCATCTTCGGCGTGATCACCGGCACCTTCGGCGGCGTCATTGCAGAGATTATCTGCAATGAAATCCCCTCGCTGTTTCGCTCAGCACCGCTCTATGCCAGCTGCTCGTTCGCAGGGGCCTGGGCATACTGGGCCGGACAGCACTTTCTCGGTTCGGAACCCATCGCCATTGGAGCGGGCATCGTCGTGGTCGTGCTATCCCGTTGGTCAGCCCTGCGATGGAACATCCGCCTCCCGAATGCCTCGTTAGAAGAACCCAAAAAATAAGCCCGCCCAACAGACAAGTGTTCTGATTCGCCACGGGGCCGTGCCCCATACGGGACAGAATGACCCGGCGGGCGCGCCCCATTCGGGACAAAAAGGGCCGCTTCAAAAGAGGGGCTCGGGCACAAAAAAATCGGCTGTGTCGAAACACAGCCGAGTGAAACCGTTTCAGACGCAGGTTCGCTTAGCCTCGCCCGAGCTCTAGCGTGGGGAAATCCAAGCTTTGGTGTTTGCCCATCATCTTCCGCAGACGCTTTAGCGCCATATTTTGAAGCTGACGAATGCGTTCTCGGGTCACCCCGAACTTCTCGCCGACCTCTTCAAGCGTGCGCTCTTTCTCGCCGTCCAAACCAAAGCGGTATTTGAGAATCTCCGACTCACGCGCGTTCAACTGCGTCAGTGACTCGCTCAACAACTTGAGTGAGGCCTGCATGGCCAGCGATTCGTAGGGATCGTCGGCCCGCTCATCCGCCACTTTCTCCTCAAGGCGCAAGCTGTCATTGGTATTCACGGGCTCATCCAACGAGACCGTCTGGGCACTGACGCGTCGCATGAAGGCGACCTCTCGAACCGATTTACCCAATTCGCCTGCTACTTCCTCATCCGTGGCTTCTCGCCCGAGCGCATCTTGAAGCTTCCCGGCGGCTCGCCGCATCTTGGCCAGCTTATCAACCATGTGAATCGGCAAGCGGATGGTTTTCGCCTGGTTGCTCAGGCTCCGACGGATGGACTGTTTGATCCACCACGAGCTATAGGTTGAGAATTTGGCGCCTTTTTCTGGGTCAAACTTATCCACAGCCCGGATCAGGCCAATATTTCCCTCGTTAATCAAATCCAGCAGCGGGAGGCCATACCCTTCATACTCGCGGGCAATGCGAACGACCAATCGCAAGTTCGCCCGGATCAACTGATCCCGCGCCTCGGCATCCCCTTGCTTAATCCGTGCGGCAAGGGCCACTTCTTCCTCAATACTCAGCAACGGCACCTCGCCAATCTCTCGCAAATAGAGACCATAGAGAGAGCCATCATTGGCCCGCTTCCGCGGCGCTGCCGGTTTGTCGCTTTTTCGGCCGATGGTGATCTGCGGCAGCGAATCTGCAGCCTTTGAGGCGTCCTTTCCGCGACTACGCGTCCCCAAGGAGCGCGTACCACAACGATCCTTCTTCACTCGCCCGACTGGCGCCCGGCAAGCCACCCCGGTCGACCGCCGGAGTCTTAGCTTTTTCTCTCGATTTTCCATAACACCTCCATCCTTGTCCTTTCTAAATCCATTCTATCCACCAGGCCGCCCCAGGTCTCGGACGCTCCTTTTCGAGCCCGTCAAACACGGGATCCAAACGTTTTCCTATAATACATAGACCACCCGGTTCTTGTTTCATTCAATGTTTCGTTCGGAATTCATCACCTGCGTCCGAAACCCACTGTTTTCGTTAGATTGTTAACCAGCACAATCTATTCCAACAGACAAGATGTCTCCGCCAGGCCCGGGCATTGCACAGGGGGATCGTCCTCGCTAGGCTGACGCCGTCGTACCCATTACCGCTGCTTATGGACATTCAGCCCCGACTGCCAATCAGGCCCTAGATGGAACCGCTCATCCACTTGCCGATCCAGCGCAAGCTCACCCTCATCATGCTCCTGACGAGCTCGGTGGCGCTCGTGATCGCCATCGGTGCTTTGGTTCTGTTCGATCAAGTTTTCGAACACCAACAGAACCAAGACCGGCTTCGCTTTCAGGCTCGCATGATTGCCGAACACTGCCGGACGGCTCTCGTTACCCAACAACACGATTTACTCTGGGATCTCTTAGCGACTTTGGACGCCGAACCCTCCATCGCGGGCGCGTGCCTCTACAATGCCCGAACCAATATCATTGCCCATTTCATCAAAGACGAAGCTCCGGACCATTACAGCTTTCCAGAAGCGTTCAACGACTCGGACGAAGCTATCTCTAAGACGGATTTCTTCTGGGAACCCATCAGAGACCAAGGCGAGACCCTCGCCTTTCTCTACCTCTTGGCCGACCGCCGTCCCCTCCAAGCACGACTGCTCAACTACCTCAGTATCGGAGGCATCGCTCTCCTCGTCTCCTTCGCCGTTGCCATCATTCTCTCCACCTTCCTCCAACGATTTATCTCCCACCCCATCATCGAGCTGTCCCAACTGGCCCAAAATGTTGCGAACACCAAAAATTACAGCCTTCGCGCCAAGGGCCAATCCCACGACGAAATCGGCCGCCTCATCAAAGTCTTCAATGAGATGCTCCGTCAGATCCAAGCCCATGAGAAGGCTCTCCATGCCGCTCAATCCGAATTAGAAGACCGGGTTGTCGAGCGAACGACAAAACTGTCCCAGGCCAATGACACCCTCCGCCAAGAAATCGCCGAACGGAAAAAGGCCCGCAGTGAGGTCGTCACTCTCAACACCAAACTCATCGAAACCACCCGACGCGCCGGAATGGCCGAGGTGGCGTCCGAGGTCTTGCACAATGTCGGGAACGTACTCAACAGCGTGAACGTCGCCGCCGGCGTCATCCGCCACCGCTTGCAAGATTCTGAAGTCAGGCAATTCAATGCCGTCGTTGATTTACTCCACCAAAACCGCGACCGCCTTCCAGAATTCCTCACCCAAGATCCCAAGGGACGCAAACTCCCGGACTATTTCCAGTCCTTCGCACAGTACCTGGCCAGTGAGGAGCAAACTCTACTAAAAGAAGTTGAAGGACTCTCCACCAACATTGACCACATCAAAGAAATCGTTGCTACCCAGCAACGCCACACCAAAGCCATCGGACTTCGGGAACGCCGGGAAATTGCCCCGCTGGTGGAAGAAGTCATCGCCCTCTACCGCGACTCCCTCCACCAATCCGGCATCGTCGTCATCTCCGAGTATGACGGCGATCTCGAAGTCACACTCGACACCCACAAAGTCATCCAAATCCTCGCGAACCTGATCCTGAACGCCCAAGAGGCGCTGACGGAAGCCCAACACGAACAGAAGCAGATTTTCGTTAGCGTCCGGGTCACCGCAGAACACCAAGTCGCGATCCAGGTCAAAGACAACGGTCCGGGGATCGTACCGGAGAATCTCCAGAAGATCTTCACCCACGGCTTCACCACCAAGCAACACGGGCACGGCTTCGGGCTACACAGCTGCGCCCTTGCCGCTCAGGAGATGCGAGGGAGTCTCCGAGTCAAAAGCGAAGGAACCGGTAAAGGAGCAACTTTTATCCTGGAGCTGCCGCTAGAGTAGTATAGCTTTTTAACCAATGCACGGACAGTCGAGTCAGGACAGCTACCGGGTACTCGTCATGGACGATTTCCCCGCGATCCACGAGGATTTCCGCAAGATCCTCAAGGGCGAGGATGACCCCCGAGCCCTGCTTCGTCAGTTCCAGGACGAGATCCTCGGAGAGGAAGACCCCATGGGCACCGACACCCAATTCCGGGTCGAGTCCGCCTTTCAAGGCCAAGAGGGGCTCGAAGCCATTCGTAAGAGCTACCAAGAGAATGATCCCATTGCCTTGGCCTTCATCGACGTGCGCATGCCCCCAGGTTGGGACGGCATCGAGACGAGCAGCCGGATCCAAAAGGAGTTTCCCGAGACCCAGATTGTGATCTGCACCGCCTATTCGGATTTTCCTTGGCCCAAGATCGCGCGCCAAATGTACCGGGCCGACAATTACGTGATTCTTAAAAAGCCGTTCGAGAACATCGAAATCCTCCAGCTCAGCCACGCCCTCTGCGCGAAGTGGAAACTGGCCCAAAAACTCCGGCACCGGGTCGCCGAGCTGGAAGCGGAAGTCGAGCGTCTCAAGGCAGCGGTCCCTGACACCGCCTAGCGCCACCGCTTATGTCGTTTTCAGGCGAACGAGCCACTTTTCCCGGCAAGCGGCTCGAATCGGGCACGAAATAATGGTACGCCACCCGCATTCCAAGCTCCCTAGGCCCCTAGAGAGGGATTCTCAGACAGCCACAAAAGTAATCGTCGAAATTCCTTTACACCAAACGGCAAAAAAATACACTCGGCCGCTTATTACGAAAGACAGAGGCACGAGAAGTTAGTTGTATGGAACCAAAATCGAACACGATTGAACAGTTTCGATTGCATGACAAAGACACGGGATCGGCAGATATCCAGGTCGCACTATTGACCAGCCGGATTAACAATCTGACCGAGCACCTTAAATCCAATCGAAAAGACGTGAGCTCCAGACGGGGTCTCCTCATTATGGTGAGCAAACGTCGTCGGCTCCTTGATTACTTGAGTGACAAGGACAACAGCCGGTATGTCGAGCTGACGAAACGCTTGAAATTGCGCCGCTAGAGCTCGAACCCAATAGTCACAATGACTTTCGTCCCCTTAATGTTCGTTTGAATTAAGGGGATTCTTTGTGTTTGGGGTGCGGCGCGACACCGTTTTCGCGCACAGGGAGCCCAATTACGTGCGATCAGGACTCCTCGCACCCCAAAAAACGAAAGCGAATCGCACAAAAACAACTCGAAGCCGCACTTGATGGATTGGCGGAGAGAAATTTCTTTCAGACCCGATTCTGCGGGAACGTGACTGAAAGAAGTTCCTCCGAGCCAATCTGGCGGCCACTATTGTTATGCCAGAATCATCAGTTGAAATTAAAGTCGGGTCCCACCCCATCAAACTCACCACCGGGGAAATCGCGAAACAAGCCGACGGGGCCGTAACCGTCCAACTCGGAGAAACCATCATCCTCGTGGCCGCCGTGGCCGCCGCCGAGGCACGTCCAGGACAAGGATTCTTTCCGCTCACGGTTGATTACCGAGAAAAAGCAGCCGCAGCGGGTCGCTTCCCCGGAGGCTACTTCAAACGTGAAGGCCGCCCCACCGAAAAGGAAATCCTGACCTGCCGCCTGACCGACCGCCCGATTCGGCCGCTTTTCCCCAAAGGTTGGCTCAATGAATGCCAAGTTCAGACCATCCTGCTGAGCGCCGACGGCGAGAATGACCCAGATATTCTCAGTATTCTCGGTGCTTCCGCCGCCCTCTCCGTCAGTGATATCCCTTGGGCGGGACCACTCGGAGCCGTGCGTGTCGGACGCGTGAATGGCGAATTTGTTGCCAATCCGACCCACGCGGAACGGGAAAACAGCGATCTCGACCTGATCTACGTCGGCAATGAATCCGATATGGTCATGTATGAAGGCTCGGCCAACGAAATTAGCGAAGCCGATTTCCTCGATGCTTTGAAATTTGGCCAGAAATGCTGCGAACCCATGATCGCCGCCCAGAAGGAACTCATCGAGAAGGCCGGAAAAGAAAAACGCGTCGTCAACATCCCGCAAGTCCCCGACAGCTTGGTGGCCGAAGCCCAGGAAATTGCCGGCGACCGCGTGATCCCCGCTCTCCTGACGCCGGGCAAACTCGAACGAGAATCCGCCTGGAATGCCGTTACGAGCGAAATCGGCGAAGCTCTGGTTGAGAAACACGGTGAGGAAACGGTCACCGATTCCATCCTCCAAGACCTCTTTTACAAGATTCAAAAGGCTGCCGTTCGATCGCTCATCTTGGATGACGGCAAACGCCTCGACGGACGCACCTTCGACGGGCTCCGCCAGATCAGCGGCCAAGTCGGCCTCCTGCCCCGCACCCACGGTTCGTCCCTCTTCACCCGAGGAGAAACCCAAGCCTTGGCCACGGCCACGTTGGGCACCCAGGATGACTCCCAAGGGTTTGACTCCTACTCCGGCGGGATCGAAGAAAAGTCCTTCATCCTCCACTACAACTTCCCCAACTTCTCCGTCGGTGAAACCGGCCGTATCACGGGCCCGGGTCGACGTGAGATTGGTCACGGTGCCCTGGCCGAACGCTCCTTGGAGCCGGTCGTGCCGCTGGACGAATTCCCCTACGCCATCCGCGTGGTATCAGAAATCACCGAATCCAACGGTTCTTCCTCCATGGCCTCGGTCTGCGGCGGTTCGCTCGCGTTGATGGACGCCGGCGTTCCCATCACTCGCCCGGTCGCCGGGATCAGCATTGGTATCTGCACCGAACCCGCCGAGGATGGCGGCGTCAAGCGCTACCAATTGCTCACGGATATCATGGGCTGGGAAGACGCGTTCTGTGACATGGATTGCAAGATCGCAGGAACCGAAAAAGGGATTACCGGTTTCCAACTGGATCTCAAACTACAAGGTATCTCACACGAGATCATGACCGAAACCTTGGAGCAGGCCAAAGCGGCCCGGGCCAACATCTTGGACGAGATGGCCAAAACCATCGCCGAGCCACGCAAGGATCTCAGCCCATACGCGCCGCGGATCACCACCATCCGAATCAACCCGGAAAAGATCGGTGCCCTCATCGGCCCCGGTGGCAAGAATATCAAGCGCATCGTCGAAGAGTCGGGATGCGAAATTAACATCGAGGACGACGGCGAAGTGAAGATCTACTCGGTCGCTGCCGAGGGCTTGCAAATCGCCCAAGCGGAGATCGAAGCCATTACCGCGGAAATCGAAGTGGGCAAAGTCTACCGCGGCAAAGTCGTCTCGGTGAAAGAATTCGGCTGCTTCGTCGAAGTCTTCCCAGGGCAAGACGGTCTCTGCCACATCAGTGAGCTGGCCAACTTCCGCGTCAAGCGGACCGAAGACATCGTCAAGATTGGTGACGAAGTTTGGGTCAAGTGCATCGAGGTCGATGACAAAGGCCGAGTCAAGCTGAGCCGGAAAGCGGCCATGGAACAGCGCGACAAGGAAATGGAGGCCAAGGAAGACAAAGACGGCGGTGACTCCGCCGAAGCCTCCGAAGACGAGAAGTAAACTCCCGTCCGTTCCCCCAACACAATCGGGAACCCAAGTCGGAATCTTTAACCCTGTCAATGCGGCGCCCTGGATCTCCCGGGCGCCGCTCCATTTTGAAACGAGCAGCAAACCTGGTACCTTGCCATCCACACTGGCAAGCGGTTTAATTTTCCCGTGGCACAACAAAAGACCATCGCGGAAGCCTGTTCCCTCGACGGTGTGGGGCTTCACAGCGGCAAGAAGGTCAGCATGACCTTCCTCCCAGCCCCTCCCGACACGGGGATTCAGTTCCGAAGGGTCGACCTGGACGGCAAGCCGGAGATCCCAGCTTCGATCGATTTCGTTTCCGAGACCACACGCTCCACCACCCTCACCAAGGGCAACGTCAAACTCAACACCGTCGAACACATTTTGGCCACGTTCCGCGGTTTTGAAATCGACAACGCCTTCGTGGAAATCAACGCCAACGAACCGCCGATCGGAGATGGCAGCGCCCGGGCTTATTGTCAGATGATCAAAAGCGCCGGCACCAAACCACAATCTGCCGACCGCGAACCCTTCGTCGTCACCGAACCCTTTTCGATCACCGCCGGCGAGTCCACCCTATCCGTCTTTCCCTACGACGGCTTTAAGATCAGCTGCACGAGCTCCGATGACCGCGGGCACTTCACCCAGTTTCACAGTGTGGAAATCTCCCCTGACACTTGGGAACGCGATATCTCCGAAGCCCGTACTTTCTGCTTTTTTGAAGAACTCGAATACCTAATCAAAAACGGCCTCATTAAAGGGGGCAGCCTCGAGAATGCCGTCATCATTCGTGATGATGTCGTCCTCACAAACGAACCCCTACGCTACCCTGATGAATTTGTCCGACACAAAATACTCGATATCATTGGCGATCTCACCCTGGTTGGACGCCCAATCAAGGGTCACGTCCAAGCCATCCGTCCGAGCCACCACGCCAACTGCGAACTCGCTCGCGCAATCACAGAGCACATGAAGAAAAACCAGGCACGCAACGAACCCATGGCGGCTCCCGTTCCCAAACCCACCCCAACGCCACCAACCAACGACGCAGCACCCGACGCCGGCGGGACCGATGGTACCGTGATGGATGTGAATCAGATCATGAAGATTCTGCCACACCGGTATCCGTTCCTGATGGTTGATCGCGTGACCGACCTCGGCGAGAAGACGATTACCTGCGTGAAGAATGTCTCGATCAATGAAGGCTATTTTCAGGGACACTTCCCCGGACATCCCATCATGCCCGGCGTCTTACAACTCGAAGCCATGGCTCAAGCCGCCGGGATCATCACGCTCAACAAGCCGGAGAATTGGGGCAAGATTGCCTACTTCCTGTCCGCGGAAAACGTCAAATGGCGCAAGCCGGTCCGACCCGGCGACGTCTTGGTGATCGAAATCGAGGTGCTCAAAGGCCGTGGAAAAGTGGGAAAAGCCAAAGGCGTTTGCAAGGTCGGCGGCGACATCGTGAGCGAGGCAACCGTGATGTTCATGCTCGCCAAAGTGTAGGCTAGGGCCACACCCCGCCATGATTCACCCGACCGCCGTTGTCCACCCCGATGCCCAAATCGGAACCGATTGCACCATCGGTCCCTACTGCGTCATCGGCCAACACGTCACCCTCGGTCCGAAGTGTCAGCTTCACTCACACGTCGTCGTTGACGGGCATACCACCTTAGGCGAAGCAAACGAACTCTTTCCCTTCGCCAGCATCGGACTCAAAACCCAAGATCTCAAATGGCAAGGCGGGATCACTCGCACCGAGATTGGGGACCGAAACGTCTTCCGCGAGAATGTCACGGTTCACAGCGCTACCGGCGATGGGGAAACCACTGTCGTGGGATCGGATAACCACATCCTCGCCTACAGCCACCTGGCCCACAACGTCATCGTTGGCAACCACGTCATCATGTCCAACAACGCCACGCTAGCGGGGCACGTCACGGTGGAAGATCATACCGTCATCGGCGGCTTCGGTGGGGTTCACCAGTTCTGCCACCTTGGCGCCTACTCGTTTATCGGAGGGTGCTCGAAAGTCGTTCAGGATGTGGCGCCTTACATGATGGTCGACGGCAACCCGGCCCGAACCCGTACGGTCAACAAGGTGGGCTTGCAACGAAACGGGTTCTCCACCGAGGCCCAACAGCATATCCGCCAAGCCTTCAAATACCTGTTCCGCAGCCAAACCAACACGCAAACCGCGATCGCCGAAATCCGTAAGAACCTGCCGGAGACGCCCGAAATAACCCGCCTCATTCAATTCGTCGAAAAGAGCCAACGCGGGTTGGCATAGATCCGCTTGAAAGCAGCGGAAGGGGGAAATGGTCGGAGCGACAGGATTCGAACCTGCGACATCCAGCTCCCAAAGCTGGCGCTCTAGCCAAGCTGAGCTACGCTCCGATCGAAGGCCCGGCACTATCTCCGATGTGGACTGGATCTGCAACGACTATTTCACAGAAATCCGTTCCTCGGTGAGATTCCCGTGGGGCGCCCGTATACGCGAGCCGTCGTCACAAGCGAAACCGGCCGAAAATTACCCTCCGCCGTGCACCAACCGCCCTCCCCTATCCTAGGGACAAAGCGGCGTTCCACTGATGCGCACCGTGATCCTTTCCGAGATGGCGACTCCTCTCGTGACGACGGCTCGTGGGCACGCTCGCTCCACCATCCGGAACCGGCCCAAACACGGCAAAAACCCCGAAAAATAAGGCCAAATTCCCTTTGACTCGGTATTGCGCTTCGCTATGCTTCGCGATCTGTTTTCGATCATGACGAAACAAACGATCAACGACATCGATTTAAGCGGGAAATGCGTCTTCGTGCGCGTGGACTACAACGTGCCCATGGAAGAAAAAGAGGGCGCCATGGTCATCAATGATACCACCCGTATTGAAGCCACTCTCCCCACCCTGGACCATTTGGTCAAACAGGGTGCCAAGATCGTCTTGGCAGCCCATCTTGGCCGTCCCAAAGGAAAGCGAGAAGCATCGATGTCTCTCCGGCCCGTGGCGGAAAAACTGGCCGACTTGATTGCCCGTCCCGTTGCCTTTGTCGATGACTGTATCGGCGAAAAAGTGACCAATACCGTGGGCGCCCTTCAACCCGGCGACATCCTACTGCTGGAAAACGTACGGTATTACGCGGAAGAAGAAGCCAACGATCCCGCTTTCGCGGAGAAACTCGCTGGTTCCGCCGAAGCCTACGTCAACGACGCCTTTGGCGCTGCTCACCGAGCCCACGCCTCGACGGCAGGTGTGGCTGCCGTGGTCGCCAAAAAAGGCGGTCCGTGTGTCGGCGGTCTATTGATGGCCCGAGAACTCCAATTCCTCGGCGGTGAACTCGAAGCACCGGCAAAACCATTTGTGGTCATTCTGGGCGGCGCGAAAGTTTCGGACAAGATCGCCGTGATCGACCGCCTGCTTGAGAAAGCGGACACACTCATCATCGGTGGCGCCATGGCCTACACCTTCAAGTTAGCCAAAGGCCTCACCGTTGGGAAATCCTTGGTCGAGCCCGACAAAGTCGACGTCGCAAACGCCGCGATGAAGAAGGCGGTCGAGTGCGGCACCCAATTGTTGCTTCCCACGGACAACACCGTGGCCACTCCGGTGGAAACCGACAAACTCAACAAAAAGGGCAAACCCATCGTCGAGTTTCAAAACCCGCGCCACAACACGGATCCCAACATCCCGGACCACGAAGAAGGTTTCGACATTGGACAAGACACCATCGACACCTACGTCAAGGCGCTGGAAGGTGCCAAGACGGTGCTCTGGAATGGGCCGATGGGCCTGTTCGAAGACGAGCGCTTCGCCGTCGGGACCAATGCCGTGGCCCAAGCCGTTGCCGATGCCACCGAGCAAGGTGCGGTCAGTATCATTGGTGGTGGCGACAGCGTCAAAGCCCTCAACCGAGCCGGACTCGGATCGAAGGTCACCTTCATGAGCACGGGTGGTGGCGCTAGTTTGGAATTTCTGGAAGGCAAGACCTTACCCGGCGTCGCCGCGCTGGATGATCAAGCCTAACCGCTCCCCACTTTCACTCGCAGGAATACAGCGCAATCGAGAACGCACTTCAGATGGACAAAGATCGTAAACTGATAATCGCCGGTAACTGGAAGATGAACAAGACCGTGGCCGAGGCCCTGGACTTGGTCAAAGGTTTGAAGCGAGACCTCAACCAGGTGAAGGAAGTCGACATTGTCGTCTGCCCGCCATTCACCGCCCTGAGCGAAGTCTCCCGGGAAATCATCGATAGCAACATCCGTCTCGGCGCCCAAAACATGAGCGAACAAAGCGTCGGCGCTTTCACCGGTGAGATCGCCGCCGAGTTCCTCAAAGAATTTCTGGTCCGCTACGTGATCCTCGGTCACTCGGAGAGACGCCAGTACCAAGAGGAATCCAATGCGTTGATCGCGAAAAAGGCGGCCGCGGCACACGCCGCCAGCCTACGCCCCATCATCTGTGTAGGTGAGCAACTCGCGGACCGCGAAGCCGGCAAGACCGAGGACGTGGTGAACGAACAATTGCAAGGCAGCCTCGAAGGGCTGAGCGGCGAGCAACTCCTGGAGACGATCATCGCCTACGAACCGGTCTGGGCCATCGGCACCGGTAAAACGGCCACCTCCGACCAAGCCCAAGCGGTCCACGCATATATCCGCAGTCGCCTGAGCGACCTCTACGATGCCAACATCGCCAAACAAGTCCGCATCCAATACGGTGGCAGCGTCAAACCCGCCAATGCTCGGGAGCTCATGAGCCAGCCGGATATTGACGGTGCGTTGGTAGGCGGCGCCTCGTTGGACGTGCGCAACTTTTCCGATATTATCACGAATTCAATCTAATCGTTTGTTGTTATGTTAGACCTCTCCATCGGATTACTGACCTTCATCCTCGTACTGATCTGTGTGGTTCTCATGATCCTCATCTTGGCGCAACTGCCCAAGAAGGACGCAGGAGCCGGACTCGCGTTTGGCGCCGGCACCGCCGAAGCCATCTTTGGCGCCGGAGCCGGCACGCCGTTAGCCCAGATCACCAAATACTGTGCCGGTATCTTCTTGGGCTTAGCCCTCACCCTCTCCGCGCTTAACGCGTATCGTTCCAATCAGGGCGAACGACTGATCGACGCCGAGGCCGCCAAACAATCCGCTGAAGCACCCGCAGCAGCCGAAGCAGAAGGGGCTCCTGCTGAAGTGACCGCGCCGGAAGTGAGCGCGGACGCCACCACCACCGTGACCCCCGAGCCTGCTGCCGAGGGAGACGAAATCAACAATGGCGTGGTTGAAACCACAGAAGAAACCACCGAAAAGGCCTCGGAATTGACCGAGTCCACCACGACCCCCGGCACGGAGCAGCCTCTCGAACAACCCACCGAGACGCCCACGACCCAGCCGAATCCGGCGAACTAAAGAAACGTCTCGAAACGAACCTTCCTTCTTTCAACACTCCGGGCTTTCCCCGGAGTGTTTTTTTGTCTCCTCACACCGTTCCGCCTGACCCATAATCGCGCTGCAATCCGCCTTTGAAGGATGGAATGAGCCGATTTTTCAACATCACCCTGCCCTCCCACCGTGTGCTGCTGAGCCTGGCACTGGCACTCGTTTGGAGCGGATGTGGAGACATCTCACTCCCCCCGGCAGATTTGGTCATCGTCAACGGGAAAGAACCGGAGTCCCTCGACCCGGCCATCATCAATGGGCAAGCCGATGGCCGCATCGTCTCTTCGCTCTTTGAAGGCCTCACCCGCTACAACGCAGAAACCGGCCAACCCGAGCCCGGGCTCGCCGCGTCTTGGGAGATTCGCGACGCCGGTAGGGAGTATCGGTTCACCCTGCGCGAGGACATCCACTGGTCGGACGGCTCCGCCATCACCGCCAAGGACTGGCTCTATTCCTGGCGCCGGATCCTCGAACCGCGCACCGCCTGCGAATATGCCGGTATCCTCTACGCGGTCACCAACGCCGAAGCCTTTCACCAAGGAACCCTTCATGACTTCAGCCAAGTCGGCCTCAAGATCGAAGGGCCGCGCACCTTGGTCGTCTCGCTCAATAACCCTACACCGTACTTCTTGGATATCTGTAGCTACCCCACCCTGGGCTTCGTACCCCAATCCGCGATTGAAGCGCATGGAGACCGTTGGCTACTGCAGCCCGACGTGCCCACCAGTGGCGCCTTCCGCCTCGGATTTTGGCGACTCAATGATCGCGTCCGCCTCCTCAAGAATCCGCACTACTGGGAAGTATCCCAGGTGAAGACTGAGATCGTCGACCTGCTTCCCACCAGCAATCCCAGCACCGCACTCAATCTCTACGAAGCCGGAACGGTGGACATCGTCTGGGACAAGGAACTGATCCCTACGGAACTTGTCGGCCTCCTCAGTCAGCGGGAAGATTTTCACGTCACGGACTTTCTCGGCACTTACTTCCTCCGCATCAACACGCAACAGGCGCCTTTCGGCGATCCCCGAATCCGAAAAGCGCTCGCCCTGGCCGTTGACCGACAACGCATCGTCGAGCGAATCACCGGTGCGGGTGAATCGCTGGCTCAGCACCTGGTCCCTCAAGGCATCCCCGGCTACCAATCCCCTGCCGGCCTCGCCTACGATCCCGAGCAAGCCCAGACTCTACTGGCCCAAGCCGGTTTCCCCCAAGGAGAAGGCCTGCCCCGCATCGAATACCTCTTCAATAGTTCCAAACTGAACGAACAAATCGCCGTGGAAATCCAATCCATGTGGCGCGAGACCCTCGGGGTGGAAACGGTGCTACGCCAACTCGAATGGAAGGCCTATCTCCAGGATCAAACGAACCTGCGCTACACCGTATCCCGAAGCAGCTGGATCGGCGATTACCTGGACCCTCAGACCTTTCTAGAGGTGTTTACCTCGAACAACGGCAATAACCGAACCGGCTGGCAAAACGGTCGCTATGATCAGCTCATTCGCGAAGCCAACGATCAAGGCGAACTCAAGGCCCGAATGGCGCGCCTCCGCGAGGCCGAACTCCTACTGGTCGAAGAAGCCCTGCCCATAATACCACTCTACTTTTACGTATCGATGGAGTACTACGATGCGACTCGCATCGGCGGGATCTTTCCCAACATCCGAGCGGAACATCCCCTCCGCACCATCTTTCGGCGTTCCGCCGCCCAGCCCGCTCTCGCGCACCAACCCCACTCGCCTCAGGTCTCAGGACCACCCACCCCATGAGATTTCTCCTGCGGCGGCTCTTGGGCATCATTCCGCTCATGGGGGTAGTGAGCCTCGTCGCCTTCGTCCTCGTACGGATGGCCCCGGGAGGTCCCTTCGATCGCGAGCGAGAAAGCACATCCCCCGAGGCGGAACGACTCCTCCGAGAACGCTACCTACTGGACGCCCCTTTGTGGAAGCAATACACCCACTACGTGTCCCACTTGGTTCGTGGCGATCTAGGGCAATCCCTTAAGCACCGAAACCACACCGTCAACGACATCATTCTTCAGGGTTTGCCCATCTCACTCACACTCGGGTTAATGGCCTTCCTATTCAGCACCGGCTGGGGGGTTCCTCTCGGATGCGTAGCGGCAGCGGCCCGTCACAACGGCTGGAAAGCCATCAGCTCGGCAGGGGCGATGCTCGGGATCTGCATTCCAGCGCTCGTGGTGGGTCCCGTCCTGGTGATGATCTTTGCCATCCAGCTCCGTTGGCTGCCCGTCGCCCTCCTGACCTCGCCGGTACATTTCATTCTACCAGTCCTCACATTGGGAATCTTTTACGCCGGCCGAGTCGCACGGCTGACCCAACAAGGAATCGAAGCCACGCTCCGAGCGGAATTCATCCTAACGGCCCGCTCCAAAGGTTTGTCGGAATCGCGAATCCTGATCAAACATGTGCTCCCCACGGGCCTTCTGCCAGTCGTCTCCTATTCGGGCCCGCTCTTGGCGGATCTTCTGACGGGCTCTTTTGTAGCCGAAAACCTTTTTCAGATTCCCGGAATCGGCGTGTTCTTGATCCAGAGTTCTCTGAGTCGAGACTATCCGATGATCGTGGGACTCGTGCTCGTCTACGCCCTGATTCTGATGCTGCTCAATCTCGCGGTCGATCTCTCCTACCGATGGATCGATCCGCGAATTCGCCAAGCCAGCTCGTAACTGACGCCTGGCATCGGCCTCTTCCAACGGTTTCGGGCAGGGTGGATCCGGTGACACGAAAGCCCATGGTCCAGCCCGATTGGCCAGCGTGGTCGAGCCGAACTCCGTGTTGAACCCTTATCAGTTACTTAGGCCGTTCATGCCACCGGAAATTCTACGACTTTCCCCGGCATCCGATCTCCGCCCTGATTCCCACACCTCAAGAGGCACCACAGAGGGTGCTTATTTCATGCCAATCCCGGACAGTGGCTTTTTGAGGAGGCTGCCCCCTGTTTCGAACCGGTTTATACCAAAAAAAGGGCCCGGGATGGGGTTGTCCGCGTGAATCTCGCGCGCCATGCGTGAGATTCACACATGAGGCGTGAAAATCACACAGGAAGGGGGAAAATGGGGCCAATCAAGGTCCCATTCGTAGCCTCAGAGGACGGTGTCGTCCTCTTCCGCTGAATCTTCCACGGCCAGTCCGTTCAGTGCCATGAGGGCGGCCTGGCCTTCCGCCTCTTTTTTGCTCTTTCCACTCCCACGACCCAATTCTTTTCCCCCGTGGTAGACCGAACAGACAAAATTGCGATCGTGATCCGGCCCCGAGACCGATACGAGCTCATATTGCGGCGGGCTCGACGACTGAGCTTGGAGCAATTCCTGCAACTCACCCTTCGGGTTATCCAAACTGGAGATCAGTTTAATCTCCTGCAATTCTGCTTGGAAGAGCCGCTTCACCAAATGGGAAACAGCCGTAAATCCTGAATCTAAATAGACCGCCCCCACCACAGCCTCGAAAGCGTCGCCCAAGGCGGATTGGCGCTCGCGCCCGCCACTCATCTCCTCCCCCCGGCTGATACGCAGATACTCCCCCAATCCCAGCCCCCGGGCCTGATTGGCCAGGCTGCGTCGATTCACCAAACGCGCCCGCGCTTTGGTGAGGGGCCCCTCGTCCGCATCGCAGAATTTCTGGTACAATTCATGGGTAATCACCAACTGCAAGACCGCGTCCCCCAGAAACTCCAAACGCTGATTGTGCTGCGTCATCCCCTCGTCCTCTTGAGCCACGGAGGGGTGCGTGAGGGCTAACGCCAGCAGACTCTGATCCCGAAAATCATAATCCAGAATCGCCTCCAAACGGGCCAAATCAGATTCTTCGCCTCCGTCAGTCACGCTCGTCTCTATTGGATATTGGCTATTGGCTACTGGACCTCCGCCACGGTCTCTTCTGAGGGCTCCGATTCGGACGCATCGTCCGGCTCCGCGGAATCATCGTCCACGACCGATTCCACCTCATCACTCTCTACCATCTGAGTCGGCTCAGTGCCATCGGTGTCCTCCGAAACTGAGGCGCCGTCCTCTGAAGCCTCCGAATCCTCCGAAGCCCCTTCGGTTCGCTCCGCCAAAAACGCGTCCACACCGACCTCCAACAAGTCTGCCACGTCGCGCTGCACATCCGCGAGTTCGTCCAGTTTCAGCCCCGGATCGCGAATCGGAAAAATATCCCCCGTCTTGATGTGTTCATAGACGACCCCCTGCTGCCCTTCATCTTCAAAGGTTTCCCGAACCTTGAGCAATCGCTTGCGTTCGAGCATGGCGGAAAGGATGAAGCAAGCGGCAAGATGGGAGGGATCGTTCAATTCCACCAGTTTTCGCAGCGCGGTCTCGGCTGACTCCCGTTGCACCGGTTCCGGCGGCGGCGGCGGCGGAACCACAAACTTACCCGACCAATGTGAAACAAACCCTTTCCGATCACTCGCACCGTGGCCGTACTGGTTATCCCAACACGTCTCACACACGTCTACACGTTGATACTCCGACCGCTCTGCGTACAACAGAGTACGATAGGCCTGGCCATCTTCGAAAGCGACATGGCAAGCCTGACATTCACTGGACCGGGAACGAATCTTCCAATCGATCATAGAAGGGACACCGTTAGATTCCGGTTTGATTTACTACCTCGAAATCGATCAAACGGCAATCAATTACCGGCAGCAATTAGAATAGCGATCGATATCGGGGCACCGTCCCCTCGGACAAAGAACATTCGAAGAAGAATAAATGGTAGGGCGAGCGTACCTGCGAGCCGTTAGGCAAGAGCCGCGACCGCAATACACTACCGGCAATGAAACACCCACCCAGGGGGGAAGGAAGGAACCACTTGAGGCCACCTGAGAGTGTCAGAGCACCCCGCCTGCGAACTCAAACGCCGTGGTCAAATCGACAGCTTCGCTCTCGCACTCCAAATCCTACTGGGTTTCCCCTTTGGTCACCCGCAAGAACACTTCCTCCAGATCCAAGGTATCTTCCCGAAGTTCCGTCAACCGAGCCCCGCCTTGCACGAGGGTCTCCGCCACTACACTCACTTCGACATCGGAGGAGGCCATCGAGATCCGTATCCGATCTTCCACCGCCTCAGCACCGGCGATCTCTGGACGCTGATTGAGCAAACTCAGGGCCGAGTCGACATCGCTCGCCACCTTCGCCCACACTATAAGATCCGTATTCATCTGATCCGCCACCCCGGTCACGGATCCAGAGTAAATCAGCTCACCCTTCTCGATGATGGCCACCCGGTTACAAAGACTCTGTAGTTCGCTGAGGATGTGAGAAGAAATGATAATGGTTTTCCCCATCCTTTGGAGTTCCTGAAGGATCGCCATCATCTCAATACGAGCCCGAGGGTCCAAACCACTCGCCGGCTCATCCAACAGCAACAATTGCGGGTCATGAATCAAAACACGCGCCAATCCCAAACGCTGCTGCATCCCTCGACTCAGTGCCCCGATCAAAGCCCCCTGCTTATCCGTCAATCCCACTAACTCAAGCACGTCCTTGACCGTGCTTTCCCTTTTCTTGGTCGGAATCTTGTAGCAAGCCCCAAAGAAGTCGAGATACTCGGTCACCTCCATATCCTTGTAGACTCCGAAGAAATCCGGCATGTAGCCAATGATATGACGAACCGCATCCGCGTCCCGAACGACGTCGTGCCCCAACACCTTCGCCTGCCCGGAGCTGGGCGTGAGAAAGGTGGCCAGGATGCGCAGAGTGGTTGTTTTACCCGCACCATTCGAACCGATAAACCCAAACAGATCCCCTCGATTCACTTCAAGGTCCAAGGCCGACAAGGCCGTCATACTCCCGTACCGACGCGTCAGTTTGGACGTCTCCACCGCCAACTCCGTCCCCTTCTTCTCCGAGCCTGTTGCTGTATCTTCCATAGGTATTTACGTGTTAAATTCAGCGAGTTCGAAACACTCCTACATCGCTCCCGCTCCGGGCTCCACCGGCAGGACGAAGCGCACTAAGGTGCCCCGACTGGCACGAGAAACTTTAAACCGATTCAGTTCCGGCACCGGCGCATAGTCCGGTACAAAGGCCATAACGACCACATCCCCACGCTGTAAGTGGGCCGACAAATCAGTGCCGCGGGGAAACAAGAAATTGCGATTCCCGTTCCCCTCTTCCGGAAGGAGGGAAAGGAACGAACAAACGGCCGAATGGGTTTCCAATCCATCCAATCGGAACGTTTCACCCAAGGCATCTTTCCGTGTGGATAAGGCGTGCTGGTAGGACCGTGATTGATCAACGACAAAGGTCTCCAACGGCGTGCCGATCACGCCAGCAACGGGTTCGCTGACCGTGTCCCCACCGCCCAATTCGCCCAGGTCACGAATCTGACCATCCGAGACGAGCCACAACTGTTCCACCTGCCGTTCGCCTTGATTACGGATTTCGACCCGCGGCGCGCCTCCGTCCCTCGTGATCCTGACACTCAGAGGCATGGATCCGGAATGGGTCCACTCCGTAACATGGAGTTGACTCGTCCAGACCGGAACAAAAAACTGGGTCTGCAATCCGGCATCCCCGGTCAAAATCTCAGCCTCGATCCCACTCTGCCCCCCCGAGCTCGCCCCGTGGAATTCCGGTCGAAAGGTCGCCGTCGGTTCCCCGCAACCCACTTGATAGCGCGCGTTGGAAGGGGAATAGATGGCCGAATAGGACCGGCCCCGCAATCGGGCCTGCCCCTCGGTCTGCTGCAATACATCAACGAGATGAAACTCATTCCATTCCAACTCACCCGCACGGAGCCGATAGCCGATGAAGTAAATCAGCAACGAAAACACCACGACATAGATCGGGAACGTAATCCAAGTCAGCATCTGGCGATTGATCTTCTTCAACCACCAGTGATCGAACGGGCCAATCACTACCAGGTAAACTACCAAGAGGAGGAGGAGCCACTTCACCGGCAACTTCCGAACCTGTCGACTTTCAATCAACGACCCGAAAACCCCGTCCACACTCTCGCCGCCCCAGCTATTGAAGCGCGGCGCTTCAAACCAGCCCTCCGGAATGCGATTGAGCTTCGCCCAAAACCAGGGTCGGCTCTTCCACGAAGAAAACGGTTCTCGTTCCGGGCTAAAGGCCAGCACGGTGACTTGGCCCCTGCCGCGCTTTCCAGAAACCACCAACGGGCTTTCTCCTGAGCGCAATAGAACCTCACCGCCAACCACGTTCCCCGTAACTACCGGTAAAGTCTCAGATTCGAAGCTCAACTCCCGCGGCACCCGTCGGTAAGCAAGCTCCGACCCAGGCACTTGGTTTCGCGACCGGGACGGCAATGCATTTCGAACCATGGCGCTACTCACTGTCGGCAAAGGAACCGCGGACTCATCCACGCTCGCCAACCAATCGAAGAAGGTCGCCCCCACCTCAACCGTACTTACTCCCTCGGGCACAAACGGTGAAAGCGGCTGCAGCCACGTCGTCGCCCGAAGATCCGCCGGCTGTTCAACGGCCAGAATCAAATGCCCTCCTCCGGCAACCCACTCGGTCAAGGCACTGGCTTGATCCTGATTGAGTTTCAAAGCCTGCTCGGAATTAACGTAAAGCGAACTGAGAGACTCAAGCGCAATCGACGTATTGGGAAACTGCTCCGGCATGATGCGCCCCACTTCGGGCTTCATATTGGAGTTGCTCTGCCGAAACACCGGGAACTTCGGAGCCCCCGCAAAGGTCCGCGCCATGGCTCCCATCAGCACTGACTCAAAAGAGACTTCCCGCACCCGCACACCGGGTTGCTCGGAACGGAGTTTCCCACTCTCGTCATACAAGCGTCCGTCCCAACTCGCAATCCCGCCTCCGGAATTGAAGACCGAGATCACTACCCGTTTGCGAGTGTTGGTCGGCAAATCCAGCACCAAGCGACGTCGCTCACCTCCGCCCATGTGAGTCGGACTGATCTCAATCGTCCCCACAAACGCCGGCCCGTCATTCATGACCTCGCAGGTCACCGGAATCCACGAAGCCTCCCGGACCACGTTGCCATGGCCCACAAACACATCAAACTGTAGCGCCGCCTGACAGGGACGGATCCCCAGACAACCGACAATCATCATCCCTAACCAGACTGACAACGGCTTAAACCCACTCATTCTCATGCTCGAACTCTCCTTTTCGAAAGGTATCTGACTGGCCAATCTGAGGTCACAATCCTTCGATCTATGTCAATCGACTCATACTGTCCTGAACGCCGGCGGCATAACTACCGCCAAAAAGGTTCAGATGGTTTAATTGGTGATACAATAAATAGAGATACTTGCGTTGGGCAAACCCCGAATCCATCGGATAGACCTCCTGGTAGGCTCGATAGAAATCCGCCGTGAAACCTCCAAACATCTCGATTATCCCAAACTCCGCCTCATGGTCACCGTAGTAAACGGCCGGGTCAAAAATAACAGGTCTCCCCGCCTCCGTAAACCCAACGTTCCCAGACCAAAGATCCCCGTGCAAGAGCGCCGGTTTTGGCTCATACCCCGCAAACCAATCCGGCAGCCGATCTAAGAGCCGATCCGCTCCCGCAAATTCGTAGCCGCCCTGCCGCGCTCGTTCTAGTTGATACTGCAAACGCTGCTCCCGCCAAAATGAGATCCAATCACCCCGCCATTCATTCCGCTGCGGGGTACTGCCGATGGTGTTGTCCCGTTCCCAGCCAAATCGATCCGCCGTAACGCGGTGTAGCAGAGCCAACTGGCTCCCCAACTCTGCTTGGCTCGCTCGTTTCGCCGGCCCCATCGGGATGTATTCGAGAGCCAACCACGACCGACCGGCCGTCTCCCCACGCGCCCACACTTCCGGCACCCGAATGACCTCTGGCGCCCCGAGCTCTCGGAGACCTTCCGCCTCCGCCTCAAACATCGACGCGGACTCCAGCGTGTTGAATTTCACAAAGGCCTCAAGCTTCCCAGCCCGCATCACATAGGCATCATTGATACACCCACCACCCAGCGACCGGACATCCGTCACCTCCAGACCCCGCCCCAACGCGGTGCCCAAATCTCTCGCAACGTCTGACCAAAGTGCTTTCACGCGTCCTTCCGATCCAATCCCTCCTGAATCGAGTTCAGCAGCTGCTCGGCGCCGTCCTCCAACAAATCAAATACTTTCTCAAACCCAGCTTGCCCTCCATAGTAAGGGTCCGGCACTTCCCGTTCCGATGATTCCGTGACGTAGTCGCAAAAAAGTTGCACTTTCTCCTGATACTGACCGGTCTCGTCCAGTGCCCTCACGTCGTCCAAATTATCGTGATCCATCACCAAAACGAGGTCAAAGCGCCCTAGATCCGACCGACTCACCTGCCGAGCACGCCCGGTGATTTCGAACCCCCGTTCCTTCCCCGTCGCTCGCACGCGCGGATCCGGGGCCTGTCCCCGGTGAAAGTCGATCGTACCTGCCGAATCACAGCTAATCTGGTCTGCCAGACCCGATTCCTCGACTCGCTGACGGAAAACCCCCTCCGCAGCGGGCGACCGGCAGATATTTCCCATACAAACGAACAAGACTTGATAACGACTGGCTCTACTCTCCATTACCCACAGCACCCATTACTAGTAACGACCCAACCTCCAACTTCATCAGACAAAAAAGTCACAAAGAAGTTCAAACCCACCTTGGGATATCCCTATACCGTGACACCCCCATGCCAGCAAATCAATGGGAATTTCCCCCCCGATTCTACACTGGATTTTGCTCGCCAACCGGCGCACACTTGAGGGGTATGAAGTTCGTCCTAACGACCCACAACGTTAAACTGACCAAAGCGATAGAAGACCACATCCTAAGCCGTATTGAAAAGTTAGAGCATTTTGATCGTTGGGCTGTCGACGCTCGGGTGAACCTGGAGCACGACAAAACCAAATCGCCCGAAAAACAGTTCAAGTGCTCGATTCGACTCGGGGTCCGTGGTCCGGATCTATTTGCCGAGGATTCGGAGAATGATCTCTACGCAGCCATCGACTTGGTCACCAAAAAAATCGAGCAACAAATCCGCAAGCAGCACAATAAGAAAAAGGCCAAGCGAACCAGTGAACCGGCCAAGCGCAAGCGGCAGGCCCAAGAAGGGTAGCACTCGCTTCTTCGGATCGCCTTGCGATCCCGCGAATCTTTCAGGATGGCACCACCGCCGGTGGTGCCGTTTTTGTCCCAGACCGTCCTATTGATGACGCCTTCAGTACCGCACTCAACCACCCAGACGGCAATCCCCGGATCCCGTGCCTGACACCACCATCCGCTCACGCACCGTCGTGCCGATGAACCGCCCTCCGATAGAGGATGGTGCCATTCGGATCGAGGACGGCCGCATCCAGTACGTCGGGCCCTTCACCGAGCGCCCTTCCGCCCCGGGAGAAACAGTCCTCGATCTCGGGGAGTGCGCCCTGCTCCCCGGATTGATCAACGCGCACTGTCATCTGGACTATACCCACATGGCCGGAATGATTCCCGCCATGAAGGCGTTCTCGGACTGGATCAAGGCGATCATTGCGATCAAGTCTACCTGGAGCTACACAGAGTTTGCCGAATCCTGGGTGGCGGGGGCCCACCAGCTCGAAGCGACCGGGACCACCACAGTGGTGGATATCGAATCCGTTCCCGAACTCCTGCCCGAAGCCTGGGACGCCACCCCCGTCCGGGTCTGGTCCTGCATTGAACTGATCAACGTGCGCTCCCCAGAGGCAGGGCCCGCCATGGTGCAACAAGCCCTCGATCAGGCCGACTCCCTCAAACATCCACGCAATCGATGCGGGCTCTCACCTCACGCCCTTTACACCACGACCGATTCGCTGCTTCAAGCCGCCCGACAGGCCGCGAACCAAAAACCGTGTTTGCTCACCACCCATCTCGCCGAATCGCGCGAGGAGTGGGATCTCTACCAATCCGCCAGCGGACCACTCCACGAATGGCTCTCAAGTCAGCGCGACCTCGGACACGCCGGCACGGGCAGCCCCACAAGCGTCCTCAAGGGTCTGGGCTATCTGGACGGACCCATGCTCGCCGCCCACGTCAATCACCTGGGCCCGGACGACCCCGCTTTACTCGCCCAGGGCCCGACCAGTGTCGCCCACTGCCCGCGCAGTCACGACTACTTCGGACACGCACCCTTTCCTTGGGCTCGCCTTGAGCAAACCGGGGTGAATCTGACCCTCGGCACAGACAGCCTCGCCAGCATGACCGCCCGTCGAAACAACCCGCCCACACTCAGCCTGTTTGCGGAGATGCAGTGCTTGTCCCAGCAACCCGACGCACCTCCACCCGAAACCATCCTCCGCTGGGCCACGCTCAATGGCGCGCGCGCCTTGGGCCAGTCCGGAGAGCTAGGCGAACTCAGTCCCGGCGCCCAAGCCGACTGGATCGCCATTCCCCATGCCGGCCCCAGGGAATCTCTGTTCGAGTCCATCATCCAGTTCAATGCCTCGGTCCACGCCTCCATGATTGAAGGAGCGTGGGTTCGCAAACCAGCCTCGTAATCAGTCTCGTGCAACCCTTTTCAGAGACACTGGCAAAACGCTTGGAGGCGATCCGGGAACAAGACCTCTACCGCTCCCTCCGCCGGATCGACTCAGCCCAATCCCCCGAGCTGAAGCAGGATCAGCGTCCCCTCATTGCCTTTGCTTCGAACGATTACCTGGGCCTGGCCAATCATCCAAAACTGAAAGCCGCCGCCAGAAACGCCGTGGAAACTTTCGGCGCGGGTTCCGGGGCCTCTCGTCTAATCACCGGTTCGCTCCCGCCCCATCGCCAGTTGGAAACTGCCTTAGCGCGAATGAAAGATACCGAAGCGGCATTGACCTTCGGCACCGGCTACCAGGCTGCGCTGGGCGCCTTGACGAGTCTGATCGGCAAGAATGACGTGATCGTCAGCGATCAACTCAACCACGCCTGTTTGATTGATGGGGCCCGACTAACCAAGGCCCCGATCCGTGTCTTTCGCCACAACGACCTCCAAGATCTAGAAACCGTTCTCCAAGACATCCACCGCGATCGAAAAAGCGGAACCCTACCGGACGGCGCCACCCTGATCGTGACTGAAGCCGTCTTTTCCATGGATGGAGACCAAGCACCGCTCGCGGAGATCGTTGCGTTGAAAGAACAGTATCAAGCCTGGTTGATGATCGATGAGGCGCATGCCACCGGCTTGTTCGGTCCTCACGGTAGCGGGCTCGCCGCCGCACACGGCCTGACGGACGCCATTGAGATCCAAATGGGCACCTTAGGAAAAGCCGTAGGAGCCGCCGGTGGCTTCCTCTGTGGCTCGCAACTCTTGGTGGATTTTCTGATCAACTCCGCCCGTTCCTTCATTTTCTCAACCGCCCCGGCGCCAGCCGCCGCAGCCGCCGCAAGCGCCGGGCTCGAAGTCCTGCAGTCGGCAGAAGGCGACACTCGCCGCAAACAGGTCTGGGAACACGCTCAGACTTTGGTAACCGGATTGCATCTGCCCGCACCCGCACTCTCGCCGATCATTCCTTTTCCGGTCGGCCGCGCCGATCGTAGCCTACGCCTGGCCCAACAACTGGAAGCCGCCGGGTTCTTAGTCCCAGCGATTCGCTACCCCTCCGTCCCCCAGGATCAGGCTCGGCTTCGAATCACCGTGACGGCCGACCACCGTCCGGAGGCCGTTCAAAGTTTGATCGAAACCCTGCACCGGCTCGAACCGAAACTCATCGCCGCCCAATAAGAACGCATGCCGAAACCCGCTGCCAAAAAGAAGAAACGGACTGCGGCCGATCTGGATCGTCAGTTCGTTTGGCATCCTTTCACCCAAATGGGCGACTGGGTCCGCGAGGAACCCCTCGTCATCACCCGCGGCCAAGGCGCCACACTCACGGATCAACACGGCCACACCTACCTCGACGCCAACGCCTCCATCTGGACCAATCTGCACGGACACAACCACCCAAAAATCAATCGTGCGATCCAACACCAACTCAGCCAAATCAGTCACTCGTCCGCCTTGGGTTTTGCTAACGAACCCGCCTCCTTCCTAGCCGCCGAACTGATCCGGATCACAAAACTGCTCCGCGCCCGGAAGCAACCGAAGTTACAGAAAGTCTTTTTTTCAGACGATGGCTCTACGGCCATGGAAGCCGCCCTCAAGTTGCACTACGAACACACACGCCGCTCCCGCCCGGGAATCACGCCGCGTTTCCTTTCGCTCGAAAGCAGCTACCACGGAGACACCGTCGGGGCAATGAGTCTCAGCCACAGCCCGCTCTTTCATCAATCCTTCGGCAAGATCAAGTTTGCGGTCGACCGAGTGATGGCCCCGTATTGCTACCGATGCCCCTTCAACCGAGCCAAACCCAGTCGCGCCGATGCCCGTACCACCCGGCAGTGCCAATGGGAATGCGTTGGGAAAATCGAAACCCGGATCCAACAGGCCAAAAAGCGGAAACGCCCCTACACGGGCTTCGTTGTCGAACCCTTGATCCAAGGCGCGGCCGGCATGATCGCACATCCCGAAGGCTGGCTTCAACGCGTCACGAAACTCATTCGCCAACACGGGCTCCAACTCATTGCCGACGAGGTCATGACCGGCTTTTGCCGCACCGGACCGGTCCTCGCCTGCCATCGCGAAGGCGTCCAACCGGACCTGGTCGCCGTCGCCAAAGGTCTCACCGGGGGCTACCTCCCGATGGCGGCCACGCTCACCACCCAGGCCGTGTATGACAGTTTCCTAGGACCCTACGAGACCTTCAAATCGTTCTTTCATGGACACAGCTTCACCGGCAATCAACTCGGAAGCGCCGCCGCTTTAGCCAACCTGGAAATCTTACAGAGTCCGGCATCCGCACGTCGACGCAGCCGGCTCGAATCCTGGTTTCACGACGAACTCGAAACGCTCTGGCGCCTTCCACAGGTCGGGGATATTCGTCGCTCGGGATTGATCGCCGGGATTGAACTCGTAGCGGATTGGAAGACCCGTCGCAGCTATGAACTGGCCGACCAAGCCGGCATTCGTGTCTGCCGAGCTATGGCAAAGCGGGGCGTCTTGACCCGGCCCATCGGCAACATCATTGCCCTCCTGCCCATCTACACGCTGAAGAAACAGGAACTCACCACCATCGTCCGTGCCTTGGACGAAAGCATCACTGAAGTGCTGGGGACCTAAAACATCCTTGAGCTACGCGTTCCCGGGAGCGCGTAGCCGTTCGACTTGTGCCTGCACTTCCGCCGGCGGCGGTGCGGTCACCCGGGTCACGATGAGCGTCACGGCAAAGTTGAGGAGCATCCCCAACGTACCGATCCCTTCAGGACTAATCCCAAACCACCAATCCGCCGCGGTAGCGTTCTTGGCAATGGCCTTGAAATAAATGATGTAGCCCGCAGTAAAGGAAATCCCCGCCAGCATCCCCGCAATGGCACCCTCACGCGTCGTGCGCTTGCTAAAGATCCCCAGGATGATCACCGGAAAGAAACTACTCGCCGCCAAACCGAAGGCAAACGCCACCACTTGCGCCACGAATCCCGGTGGATTGATCCCAAAGTAACCCGCCACAATCACGGCCCCACCGGCCGCCACACGGGCATACGTCAGCTCCTGACGCTCGCTCATCTCGGGATTCAAGATCCGCTTCCCAAGATCATGAGAGACCGAGGACGAAATGACTAACAGCAGTCCCGCGGCCGTGGACAAAGCCGCAGCTAAACCACCCGCCGCAACCAAGGCCACCACCCAGGCCGGCAAATCAGCAATCTCCGGGTTGGCGAGCACCATAATGTCGCGGTCCACGTAGAGCTCGTTCCCATTTTCCGTGGCTGCGTTCGTCAAGATCGGTTCGCCCGCTGTCCCGAGTTGGGGTTTCCCGGCATCATCCATCGAAAACTCCGGTTTGCCCGCAAAAGCGGCTCCGGGACCGTATTGAATCAACCCATCCCCGTTCTTGTCCCGCCAAGCGATCAGGCCCGTTTGCTCCCAGCTCTTAAACCATTCCGGTCGCTCGGCATAGGAACGCTCGTGAAGCGTTTGAATCAAGTTCACCCGTGCAAAAGTGGCCACCGCCGGCGCACAAGTGTAGAGGAGCCCGATGAACAAGAGTGCCCAAAAAGCACTCCACCGAGCCGCCCGCACGTTCTTCACGGTGTAGAACCGTATGATCACATGCGGCAGTCCCGCCGTGCCGACCATCAAGGCAATCGTGATGGCTAACACATCCATCATCGACTTGTTGCCTTCTCCAAATGCCCCGGTGTATTCCGGAAAGCCCAGGTCGCTATGAATCTGGTCAATCGCTTCGAGCAAATACACCCCGGCATTTTCCCCGGAAGTGATCTTGGCCCCGAAACCCAATTGAGGAATCGGATTGCCCGTCATCTGACTAGAAATGGCAATCGCCGGAATCAAATAGGCAACGATGAGCACGGTATACTGAGCCACTTGAGTGTAGGTGATGCCTTTCATCCCCCCTAAGGTGGCGTAGATAAAAACCAGAACCATACCGATCACGACTCCGGTGTTGATGTCCACCTCCAAGAAGCGCGAAAACACCACCCCCACACCACGCATCTGTCCGGCCACATAGGTAAAGGAAACGAAGACGGCACACAGAACAGCCACGACCCGTGCCGCATCGCTATAATACCGGTCCCCCACAAAATCAGGCACCGTGAATTTCCCGAACTTACGCAGATACGGCGCCAACAAGAGCGCCAACAAAACATACCCCCCAGTCCAACCGATGAGATACACGGAGCCGGTATAGCCCATAAACGAGATCAGCCCCGCCATGGAGATGAATGACGCCGCACTCATCCAATCGGCGCCCGTGGCCATGCCGTTGAGCACCGCCGGCACGCCTTGCCCAGCCACATAGAAACCTGCCGTGCTCCGTACCCGAGTGACGATCGCGATCCCGATATAGAGCGCGAACGAGAGCGCAACGATGATGTAGGTCCAAGTCTGGATATCCATCGCGCTTACTTCTCCTCCTCGGATTCAAACTTGCGGTCCAATCGCTCCATGAGAATCGCGTAAATCAGAATCAACACGATAAACACATAGATCGTCCCCTGCTGAGCGAACCAAAAACCGAGCGGAAAGCCCGCCACCTTCACCTCATTGAGGGGTTCGACGAGGAGCACACTCAACACGCAACCCGACACAAACCAAAGTCCCAAGAGCACTCCAAGGATTTTCAGATTCGCCCGCCAATACTCGGCAGCCCTTCGGCTGGCCTCTTGCGTTGTCTTCTCACTCATAAGCAATTCGGGAAACCGAAGGGTTTACCAGGTCAGAAGACAGATGGCAATGACGCCATTATTCGAACAATTCCCGGGACGAAGTCCAGTAGGGCGAGCGTACCCGCGAGCCGCTGGGCAAAGGCAGCTCACCAATACGCCATCGAATGCCCCAAATAACTAAAGGCCTCCGTCCGACTCGATCCGGCTCACCAACGCTACTTCATCGGGAAACGCATCGTCCTGAGCCCGCTTGTTCCATATCTCCTCCCCACCAACGGTCACGATAAAATCCCCGCGTCCGCCTGGGTTCAACACCACGTTCGCACCCGGAAAGGCCGACTCAATCGCGGCCGCCAAACTGGCAGCCCGAGGTCGATAGTTTCAAACCACGCAGAATTCGATAGAAACGGATTTCATAAGCAATAGGACGGGCCACCCCAACGGCGCCCAGCCCCATCCTAAGCCAGCACCGGAGCAAAGCCAACTTTGAATCAAACAGACACGTCGGCCAACTCACGCAGAGATCTAAAAGCAGATCACTTTTCTTTTGGCCCCACGCAAATCGTCGCTACTATCCCCCAAAACCATGCGAATCAAACCCTCAACCCCCTTCCTCATCGGCTGCTTGCTGGCAGCGACCTCCCTTCCGGCAATCGCTGCGGACAACCCCTTCGCAGCCGGGGTGCGACCGACCGAGCCTCTCTCCCCGAGCGAACAGCAAGAAACTTTCCAGCTCCCGCCGGGATTCGAGATCGAACTCGTCGCCGCCGAACCCGACATCGCCAAGCCGATGAACCTCGCGTTCGATGCCCAAGGCCGCCTCTGGGTTTCCGATTCCTACGAATACCCCTTCGCCGCCCCCCTCGATCGACCCGGCAAAGACGCCATCAAAGTGATCGAGGATACGGATGGCGACGGACGCTATGATCGGACCCGAGTCTTTGCTGACGGATTGAACATCCCGATCGGTCTCTACCCCTATCGCAACGGGGTCATCGCGTGGAGCATTCCCTACATCTGGTACTTGGAGGACACGGATGGCGACGGCCAAGCTGACCGCCGCACCAAACTCTTTGGTCCCCTCGGTTATGAACGGGACACACACGGGATGAACGCCTCCTTCACGCGCGGGTTCGATGGCTGGCTCTACGTGACCCACGGGTTCAACAACAACACCACCATCCGCGGAGCTGACGGTCATGAGTTCTTCATGAATTCAGGAAACACCTACCGCATTCGCCTGGACGGGAGCCGAGCCGAGCGACACACCTACGGTCAAGTCAACCCATTCGGCATGGCCCTCGATCCGCTCGGCAATCTCTACACTTCGGATTGCCATAGCATGCCGGCCTACCTCCTCATCCGGGACGCCTACTACCCCAGCTTTGGCAAACCGCACGACGGTCTCGGCTTTAGCCCGAAGATCATGGAACACAGCCACGGTTCCACGGCCATCGATGGCGTGGTCTATTATGCCGACGACCAATGGCCCACCCAATACCGGGACAACGTCTTCATCGGCAACGTCATGACCAGTCGCGTGAATCGCGACACCCTCATCGAGTTCGGCTCAGGGAAACGCGCCAAGGAAGAGGAAGACTTCGTAAAAACTGACGACCCATGGTTCCGGCCGGTGCACATGCAATTCGGCCCGGACGGCGCACTCTACATTGCCGATTTCTACAACCGGATCATCGGCCACTACGAAGTCCCCCTCAAGCACCCGGGTCGCGACCGGCACCGGGGCCGTATCTGGAAAGTTTCCTATACCGGCACTCCGGGATACCCCGGCCAGAAATCCGCTCCCACTGACCTCACCACACTGTCCGTCGCCGGGCTGTTTGACGAACTCGCCCAAGCAAGCCTCGTTCGGCGCCAACTCGCGCTCAACTACCTGGTGGACGAGGTCGGCGAAGCCGCAATCCCCTCGGCCGTAGAATCCCTGAGCCATCCCACCCGCAGCACCTGGCAACAACGCGTTCAATCCCTGTGGTTGCTCCACCGGCTTGAGGCGTTAAAGGAAGACTCCTTGGAAAGCGCCGCCACGGATCCCGCCCGAGAGGTTCGCGTGCACGCCATGCGCGTCCTTTCAGAGACTCCCGATTGGTCCCCCTCCATGACGCGCTGGGTCCAATCAGGCCTACAGGACACCGATCGCAACGTGCAACGCGCGGCCGCCGACGCGATGGGGCGCCAAGCAAATGCCGAGCACATTCCCTCCCTACTTCAGGCGCTTGAACATGCCTCGGATCTACCCTTCCTGAAACACACCTTACGAATCGCGCTTCGGAACCAACTGCGCTCACCCGCCGTATTCCAATCCGTTCAGCAACAACGCTGGCCCGCGACCAGTTTAGCAGCCATTGCCGACGTGGCCGTAGCCATCCCCACCACTGAAGCCGCCACCTTCCTGATTCACTATCTTGAGAACGCGCAACCCAAACCGTCCGAGGTGTTCCAATTGGCCAAACACATCGCCAAACACACAAGCGCCGACGATCTCGCCAGCTTGCCCGACTTCATGGAGAGCCGCTTCCGCGACCAACTCCAACGCCAACTCGCACTCTACGAAGCCATCGAAACCGGCCAACGCGAACGCGGCATCGATCCCTCCGATTCGTTGCGCGCCTGGGGCAGTCGACTCGCCGCGCAACTCCTTCGGGACGTCGAAGAAAACCCAAGCACCTGGACGCATCGCCCGATTCCGGGGATGCCCCCGACCACGCTTCCTTGGATTCTACAGACCCGTAGAAGTAATGATGGGGACGACACCAGCCGATTCCTCAGCAGCCTCTCACCGGGTGGCGAAAGTTTCACCGGTACGTTGCGCTCGCCTACGTTTACGATTCCTCGACAACTCAGCTTCTACTTGGCTGGCCACGATGGCTTCCCGGAAAAAGGTCCGCAGGGACGCAACCACGTTCGTCTCAGACTCGCGGCCGACGATCGCGTCGTCGCCACCGCTCCCGCCCCGAGAAATGATACGGCCCACCCCGTGCGCTGGGACCTCGCCAAAGTCGCCAACCAAGAGGGCTATCTGGAAATCACGGACAGCGATGACGCTAACGCGTTCGCCTGGCTCGCCGTGGGGCGCTTCCAACCCGAGGTAGTCACCCTCCCGATCATGTCGCCGCAAGAACGAAGCCGCCTCCTCACGGCCACCGCGCGCCTCATCGCCACACTCCCCAACACGCCACTCTACCAAAACCTCATCCAGGCTCTGGCCAATCCCAAGCTCCCCCCCATCACTCGGGCGAAGATGGCTAACGACCTCAGCCGAGCCCAAGCCCACCCGCTTGCCCCCGTGATTGCAAAACGACTCGGCGAACCGACGCTAACGGAAGTCGAAAGTCAATCACTCGTGAACACCGTCTTTGGAAACCACTTCGAGGCCGAGTTAGCAGATACCGTTACAGGGCTGCTCCAGAAACTCCCCGCCGTTAGTCAACAGGCCCTGGCAGACGACCTCTCCGCCAATCGCGCGGGTGCCGAACTCTTGCTCACCTTGGCCGAGCAGAGCGCCATCCCGCCGGCACTGCTCAATACCTCCACGGTGGCCAACCGTTTTCGAGCACACGGGTCTGGCCTTGGCGATCGACGAAAAACCCTCGTTGCGGGACTGCCGGCCCTGGACGCCGCACGGATTGAGTCCATCCGCAACCTCGCCCGCTTCCTGGCGAATCATCCCGGCAATGCAAGCACCGGCAAAACCCTATTCACCCAAGCCTGTCAAATCTGCCATCAAGTCCAGAACGTGGGTGCCCTCGTCGGCCCCCAACTCGATGGCATCGGGAGTCGCGGCACGGAGCGATTGCTAGAAGACATCCTCGATCCCAATCGGAATGTCGACACCGCCTTCCATACCCTCACCCTCACGCTCAAAAACGGCGACGTGGTGACCGGCCTGCTCCGGCGCGAAGCGGGTTCCCTGATCTATCTGGTCAACGCCGCCGGGCAAGAAGTGTCGGTGGCTAAAAACACAATCCAATCCCGCGAGCTCAACTCCCGCTCGCTCATGCCGGATAACTTCGGCGAGCTCTTCGAGCCGGAACAATGGGCTGATCTGGTAGCGTTTCTGCTAGCATCTGGGAAATAAAGCCGAGGCCTGTGACATCGCGTAACAGGGCCGTCGGTAGATCGACGCTCTGAAAAAGCCAAACTCCATGCTAATTTCCAACGCCGCCAGCTCCGCGCAGAAGCGCGACTGCCGCCTCGTCTCTCGACTCAGCATCCGTTGCATCCGTTTCTTGGGGATCTTTCCCCTCGCGTGCCTAATCGGGCTGGCTAGCCCGATTGCTACCCACGGACAAGCCCCACTAACGCTCCAGCTCGAAATTAACCCGAGTCTCCGAGCCGAGCTCTCGTGGACGCCGGCCGCCGAACCCTCCCTCTACACCCTGGAATCCCGGGACCGCCTTTCCGATCCCTGGAAACCCATCCCACCGGCAAGCCAATGGCCCACCGAAGCCACGGAGTTTCTCGACCCGCGCGTGACCTTCCTCCCCAACCAACGTTTCTATCGCCTCGCAACGACCCTGATCCCCAAACCCGAACGCGGCAAGATCCTCGCCATGGAGGAACTGGGCACCCTCTCGTTTGACGAGGTCAACGATTTGGTTGAAGAAGTCGGCGTCACAGCGCTCACCCCGGAGAGTGGCGTCACCTATTACTATGTTCGCTACGAGACCATTGATATCTCGGGAAAGCGGACCGAAGCCTCCGGCGGCGTGATTGTCCCGACGGACTTTAACGAGCCCTTGCCTCTCTTCAGCTACCACCAACGAACCAACTTGGAACGAGACAACGTACCGTCTCGCTTCACCTTCGCCAGCTTCGGCTCTATTCTCCCGCTGGTCATCGCCTCCACCGGTTTTGTCACCGCGGCACCCGACTACTTGGGACTTGGAGATTCTCCAGGCAGGCATCCCCTCTTCATCGCTCAAACCAGCGCCAGCGCGGTCTTGGACCTGCTTCCCGCCGCTCAATCCATCGGAGAAAGTGCCGGCGTCTCCGTCCTTCCCGAGCTCTATATGATGGGCTACGGCGCCGGGGGCTATGTCACGACGGCCACCCATCGCGCTATTGATAACGACCCCGAGAGCCCTTACACGGTCATCGCCACCGCACCGATGGCGGCCCCCTTGGAGCTTTCCGGCCAGTTCCTCGACCGACTTCTAGAACCCGACGCCAGCTACCCGGATCCCTACCTCCTCGCCACGCTCCTCGTTTCCCACAACGAGCTCAACCCCTTTTACGAGAATCCCAATGAAGTCTTTACGGACGTCGTGGCGAGCCAAGTGATCCCACGCATTGATGGCGTCACCTCCGGCGCCGTACTCGACAGCCTACTGATCTCTTCCATCCCGCGGGACATGTTGCAACCCGCCTTTGTGGAAGCCCTAGAAAACGATTCGGACCACCCGTTTCGCGTCTCGCTCCGGGAGAATGATTTGTTGGATTGGGCCCCGCAGGCCGACGTGCGAATCTATCACTGTTCCGGCGATCAAACCGTGCCGATCGAAATCTCGGAAACCGCCGTCGACGTCCTCTTGACCAACGGAGCAGCGAGTGTCGAACTGATCAACCCGATCCCGGTCCTCAATCACGATAGCTGCCTCGATGTCAGCCTCGTGAGCGCCGTCACTTGGTTAGCCAGCCAACGGTAACTTGACTAACCCTCGTTCCAATAGATCTTAACGTTCTTAGTCGCCCGCCCGGCCGCGATAATATCCAAACGCCCATCCCCGTTTAGGTCCGCCAGTTTCAGATCCTCGCAAGCCATGGTGTCGTCATCAACTACGGACATGGTCCATTCATCCCCGGCCGCATTCGGGGTGAAAAGCTTGATCCCGACCGGCGCTCCGCCGCGCATGGCTCGCCAACCCACCACAATCTGATCGCGACCGATCCCGGCCAGATCGCCACAAGCCAAAGCGTGACCATCATTCAGACTGTCCAGGATCACTTGGCGGTTCCAAAGACCGTCTCCCGCCGCGTTCTTCGGCGTGTAAACCACCAACGCCGTACCGTGTATCGGTTCAACCGAGGTTACGAACACCCCCTTCGAACCCAAAGAACCTTTGCGCACCTCACCGGCTCCGCCACCCTGATCATTGGCGATGGTTTTCAAATGCATCGCACCCTCGGCCCAGTTCGATAAGAACACCCCTTCTCGGCCGGCGATCAGCAATTCGTTCGCGACATCCGTGTCCCATTGGCCCGGGTCATAGTTGTGGGTCATGTGCAAATCACCATTGATCAATCGCGTCGGCCACTCGTCACGCGGATTCTCGGGCACGCGGTAGGCCAAGAGTTTGACCCCGTCGCCCTTGCCGCCCTTGTTGCCTCGCCCATGTAGGGGAAGCACTGTCAACTCCCACTCATCCTGCCAGTTCTTCACCCAGTGCATGCGATGCACGGTGGGTTCATGGTGGAGCGCTACAGGTTCCCATTTCTGAGTTCGATCCGCTGGCGGAATCAAATAGTGCACACTCCCGCTCGCGACCGTATTGCCTGGATTCCAGCCCGCCCCAACGGCCACTTCCGCTTTGCCATCTCCATCGATATCCTGTGCGGCAATGCACACATGATCCCGTTCGGTCAAGTTTTCGGCGATCACATGCTTGGTCCACGAAGGATTCTCATACCACACAATTTGGTTCTTATCCGCCAACAGGATATCCACCTTGCCATCGCCATCCACGTCGGCAATGGCCAAGCCATAGCCAATTTGAATCTGAGTATCGATGTCTTGAGCCGTGAACTTGGGAGCCGCTTCGGCCCCGGGAACCAGGGTCCACAACAGAGTACTCGTCAGGCAAAGGAAGGATGCATTCTTCATATCGCTAAGTTGTCATACAGATAAGTGGACCCGCCTCAACGGCAACGGGCTTCTCACGGGAAAACGCCACTATTAACCGCCAAGGCTCCACGAGAGGCCAGCTTTTTCTCGTGGGGGTGGTGGGCCGCCCTTACAGGGCTCGGTGTGTTTTCGATCGCATCCCCGGGGCGTTGCCCCGGGCTAGTATGGGACGGACCTACGGCCCTAAGACAGCAGCGAGATCGTGAACAGCCCGGTTTTCCCTGCACCGCACGGGCGCCCCATCCCAAACCGGACCCATTCGCCCCGAAGTCCCAGCACCGAAGGTGCGATCCAACACAGCCCAGGGCAACGCCCTGGGAAACCAATCGCTCCCCCATGACGAGCCCTGAAGGGGCGGCCCACCTCAAACCGGGACCCATTCGCCCCAAAGCCTCAACACCGAAGGTGCGCTCCAACTCCAGCCCAGGGCAACGCCCTAGGTACCCATCCCTCCCTCACGACGAGCCCTGAAGGGGCGGCCCACCTCAAACCGGGACCCATTCGCCCCGAAGCCCCAGCACCGAAGGTGCGCTCCAACACAGCCCAGGGCAACGCCCTGGGAAACCAATCGCTCCCTCATGACGAGCCCTGAAGGGGCGGCCCACCTCAAACCGAAACCCATTCGCCCCGAAGCCCCAGCACCGAAGGTGCGCTCCAACTCCAGCCCAGGGCAACGCCCTGGGAAACCAATCGCTCCCTCACGACGAGCCCTGAAGGGGCGGCCCACCTCAAACCGGGACCCATTCGCCCCGAAGCCCCAGCACCGAAGGTGCGCTCCAACTCCAGCCCAGGGCAACGCCCTGGGAAACCAATCGCTCCCTCACGACGAGCCCTGAAGGGGCGGCCCACCTCAAACCGGGACCCATTCGCCCCGAAGCCCCAGCACCGAAGGTACGATCCAACACAGCCCAGGGCAACGCCATGGGAAACCATCCCCCCCGCACAACGAGCCCTGAAGGGGCGGCCCACCTCAAACCGGGACCCATTCGCCCCGAAGCCCCAGCACCGAAGGTGCGCTCCAACACAGCCCAGGGCAACGCCCTGGGAAACCAATCGCTCCCTCATGACGAGCCCTGAAGGGGCGGCCCACCTCAAACCGAGACCCATTCGCCCCGAAGCCCCAGCACCGAAGGTGCGCTCCAACTCCAGCCCAGGGCAACGCCCTGGGAACCCATCCCCCCCTCACGACGAGCCCTGAAGGGGCGGCCGATTCCAACCCAACGCCCCTCCCCATAACACTTGAATCTCCACCACACTCTGGGCGACACTCCCGCAACCCGGAGACGCCACCTATGCAAACCCCATTCAGGATCGGAATCACCAGAGACTTTCTCGCAGAAGACGGCACGCTGAGCTACGGCGACATCGGCCTCTCAATCCTAGAAGCCGCTGAAAACGTCACGTTCGAATACCTCGCCGAACGCACCGCCGAACTCCAACCCGAACAAATCCACGGCTACCACGGACTCTTAGTCTTGTCCCCCCGCGTCAACGCCAACACCCTGGAAGGCAATCCCCAACTCCGCGCCATCGCCCGATTCGGGGTTGGCTATGATTCCGTCGACGTTCCGGCGTGCAGCGCCAACGGCACGATCCTCACCATCACGCCCAACGCCGTTCGCCGCCCCGTGGCGGTCTCAGCTCTGACCTTCCTCCTAGCACTCAGCCACCAACTCTTGATCAAGGATCGCCTCACCCGAACCGGCCAATGGGATCGGCGACTCAACCACATGGGACAAGGCCTCTCGGGCCGAACCCTCGGAGTCATTGGAGTGGGCAACATTGGCCAAGAGGTCTTCCGAATGGCCCAACACCTCGATATGAAATTCGTTGGGTACGATCCCGTCGTCCCACCAGAAGCCGTGGCCGACCTCGGAGTCCGGCTTCTCCCGCTGGAGGAACTCCTCCAAACGGCAGACTACGTCGTCGTATGCTGCACGCTAGTGCCTGAAACGCATCACCTCTTGAATCAAGAACGTCTGGAGCTGATGAAGCCCAGCGCCTACTTGATCAACGTTGCGCGCGGCCCCGTCATCGACCAAGCAGCGCTTACCGCCGCCCTCAAGAGCGGCACCATCCAAGGCGCCGCCATCGATGTCTTCGAGCAAGAGCCGGTGGATCCCAGCGACCCCATCCTAGAGCTCGACAATGTGATCGTCGCCCCGCATTCGATCTGCTGGACGGATCAGTTTTTTGAAGCCATCGGTTACGAAGCCTGCCAGAGCCTAGTACACGTGGCCCAAGGCATCCGTCCTAACGGCATTGTCAACCCCGCCGCGCTCGATCACCCTAGCGTAAACCTTGACGCCCAGTAGTCCGCCCCGGCTCCCTTCTCGCCGGCACCGGCAACCTCCGGGCATGCCTGGGTAGAAAAATGCCAAGCGGCATGAAGCCCGGCAACGCCACGGAGGGGTCTCGCAAACTGGCTTCCAGGTTCTTCCGGGCATGGCGAGCCATGAGCACGAGAACGAGTGCCGTAGTCCCGACGCGCGCGACCAACGTCAGGATGTCCAAGATTGGAGTCGGTTCCACCGGACCGAATCGCGGACCGGATAGAGCACTCAGAATCACCGAGCCAACGAACAATAACAGGTGGCTCAAGAAGATCATCAGAAGGAAGATCCCCATCGTGCGCCACCAGGCCGTCAGTGGCCGATCCAGACCGCTCCCACGCCAAAGCCCCACCCAATAAACCCCGTAGAGCCAGAGACACACCGAGGCAGCCAGAAAGACGGCATAACAACCTTCGCCCCATAGGTAGGGTAAACTGGCGAGCTGCCCCCGGTCCCTCAGTTCCCGCGCCAAGGCCGCAATCGTTTCTCGGGTCAGCGGTTCTCCGCTCGCCCAAAACGCACGCAGCACGCGAATCGCAGACAGCTCTACGGCCACCCCGAGGCTCAGAAAAAAACCAAGCACGGCCACCCGACGAGCAGCCCCACTCAGCTGTTGGGTCATCTCGCTAGCTCCGACCGGGGTCGTCAGCAAGAGTTCCAACCGCTCCCGACGTTCTTCTCCGGAAAACACCCGAACCCCGTACCAAGCCACCAATCCGGTGAGTCCCCAAACCATCGCAATCCCCAACCACGACGTGGTATCCATCCAACGTGCTCCGACACCGGAGAGCGCCCCGACCAGAAGAATAAAAAGGCTCACATGAACATGAAGTCCGGATCGCTCCGCCAACCACTGTAGGGGGAACAGGCCACAGCCCGGCCGAGCGACTCGCGGTATCTGGCTCCGCACCGTCCCACTCGGCAGGTCCTGCCAACGCCGCTCCAAACGCCAACCCGCCAGCCCGATCAAACCAACCGAGAGGATCAGAAGGAATCCAAGAGACCCCCAATAGACCTGCGGTCGTGCCTGATAAATCACGTCGAAGACACTGGCATACAGGGTCACCGGTGAGGGCAAAAAAACCACCCCATTTCCCGGCATCCCTTGCAACAGGGACACCAAGCTCCAAACGACCAGTACCATGACCGCACCACCGAACGCAGCCCCCGCTTCGCGGCAACGGGCCGAAATCCAGATTCCCAGACTCATGGCTATGGCGAGCCCCGCAAAGAGCGCCCCAATCAGCCGGACAAACTCACCTCCCGAAACGCCGCCAATCAGGAGTAACAATCCGAACACCGGCGCCATCGCCAACGCCGAGTACGTCAAAGGAAGACACGAGGCAGCCAGCTTTCCAAAAACGACATCGAACCCACGGAGATCCGTCAGAAACAAGAGTCCCAAGGTCCCCTCCCGCCGCTCCCGACTCACCACATCCGCGGTCTGCCGAAGCCCTTCAAACAGGAGAAAAAAATAGAGCGCTCCACCCAGAAATTGAAACGGGCCGCGACCATCTTGGAGCCCGCCCAGGAGTTCGACCAGCAACACCACCAGAACCGCGCCCCCCGCACTGCCCAAACGAATCCAGTGCGTTCCCCGTTGCCGCGAGCGTACCCAGAATTCCCGTTGCGCAATCGTGCCGATCACTGACTGATGACATTCATTTCAACAGACCTCACGACTAGGAAAGGCCCTGGCCGCGGCCCAATCCGACCAAGGCACGAACAAAATGGCGACGCGACCGCCGAGCCACCAGAAAAAACACAATCGTCAGCACGCCGTAACAGAACACCGTGACGAAACCAAACGACCATTGATCAAGCCCGCCCCCAGCCAACTGACTGCTGAACGTCATCATCAGAATCATCGCCATGGTCATCAACATATTGGCAACAATCGAATACCCGACAATCATCACCAACGCCACTCGTCCCAGCGCGGCAACCGTGGACTTTGCTACCGCCCCCCGCCAGAGCGCGTACCAGCAGGTAGCGTAGAGCAGAAAGCCGCTACTGAGAATCTGAACCCCCTCCTGGAACAATTGAAACAGAAAGAACAGATACCAATTCTCAGATCCGTTCATCAGCATCCGCACGCTTCCCATTCGCACCGGCACTTGCGTTGACGCGTCCGACGCGAAGAACAGAAGCCCCAAACCGATCAGCCACGCCACCAGCGCGTTGACTCCCAGGATCACCGCACCATACTTGGCCACTCGAATGGCTACTCGGTTCAGTTGCCCCCGAAACTGAGGCACCGCGGTAGGCACAGTGAGCAAGAGCTCCAACTGGTTCGTACGATGGGGCCCCGAGAGAAACTGGACACCGATCCAAATCACAATGCCTTGAACCCCAAGGGCAAGAAAGCCTCCGAAAACTGGCAGTCCTCCAGTCATCCAACTAGTAACCGCCGACAGAATCAATACCGGCACGGAAAACCAAAGCAGCCAGTCTCGAACGGCATGCCGCTCGACTAACCAAGCGATCGGTTCCCGATCCTTCAAGCCCCCCCAACGCTTCCGACGCCGCTGCTTCCAACGTTCCCACCGAGTCCCCTTGCTTACTCGCTCCTCCGTGTCGGCTCGTCGACGATGCACCCGCCATCCAGCCAGGCCCACCAGGCACAAGCTCAGTCCAATGAGCAGTCCAGCCAACACCCAGTAGCTGTGCGGAAACACCGCGTAGTCCGCCGAGAAGCTTCGACGCAAAAGGACATACGGAGCGGGCAAGGGCCACAACTGCCCCCCGGAACGCGCCAACGCGATCGCAGCGACCAGGTTCCAGACGACCAGCATCACCAGGCTCGCGCCAAATGCTCGACCCGCGTGATGCGATCGAGCGGACACCCAAATAGAAACCGACAAACTCACGATCATCGTCAGAATCAACGCCAACGCAACCCGGAATACTTCTATCCCTGTCACTCCACCCAAGAGCAAGAAGATCGCTAGCAGGGGTGTCAGACCTAACATCGGGAAGAACCCGGCGGTAAAGCACGCCGCCAACTTGCCCAGCACCACTTCCACCCCACCCATCCGAGTCAGAAACAGCAGCCCGAGCGTCCCTTCCCGTTTCTCTTCACTCAAGGTATCCGAAGCGTGCCGGACCCCTTCGAACAAGCAGTACACCCAGATGAACCACGCCAATGTTTGAAAGAGCGCCGCGCCATCCCCTAGCCCGCGACGAGCGAGCAATCCAAGATTCAGCGCCATGAGCGTCATGATCAGAAGCGCGCCCAAGGCCAAACCCCAACGCATCGAATAAGTCGTCCGGGCCCGAGACCGAACCAAGAACTCTCGATGAACAATTGGGGATATGATTCTCATTTCCAGCAGAATACGCGCAAAGACCTCCTCATCGCCTTAGAAACACCAAGTAGCCCATCAATCAACGAAATGCAACCCCAACGTGTCCCCAGAGAGAGGCGTATGGAGCAAACGGTAGGGCGAGCGTACCCGCGAGCCGTTGGGCAAAAGCAGCAAACGCACACGCCCTCGACTTCAAACCACACTTCCAGCATGCCCATTGGGAGAAGGCGGGAGCACCCTTTTCGAATTACACCCGACAACCCCAAACAGTCGCAACTACCCTTGCCTCGCCATCCGGGACATGAAACACTCCACACCCATGGCCACAACCAAAGCAGCCATCACGGATCAACTCGTCGAACACGGCATCATTGCCGTCGTTCGAGCTCGCACCCAAGCGCAGGCCGTCCCGCTCGCCGAAGCCCTAGTGGCCGGCGGCGTCCGGGCCATCGAGATCACCCTCACCACACCCAACGGGATTGAAGCCATCCGCGAAGTATCCGACGCACTCGGAGACCGCGGTTTGGTTGGCGTCGGGACCGTGCTCGATGCCGAAGCCGCCCAAGCCGCCATCGACGCGGGCGCCCAGTTCGTCGTGACCCCCGTTCTCCGGCCGGAACTCGTGCCACTCGTGCACCGAGCCGACAAACCTATCATGCTCGGAGCCTACTCACCCACGGAAGCCCAAACCGCATTCGAGGCAGGCGCCGACTTCGTCAAAATCTTTCCCGCCGACGGCCTCGGTCCCAATTATATCAAAGCCATTCGTGCCCCGCTGCCACACCTCAGAGTCGTACCGACCGGTGGTGTGAATCTCGATACCATGGAATCGTTTCTCAAAGTAGGCTGTGCCGCTCTGGGCGTCGGCTCCTCCATGATTGCCTCGTCCGTCTTAGCGGAGGAAAACTGGGATCAGCTGACCGAATCAGCCCGCACCTATTCAGAACGACTGGCAGCGCTTCGGAAAGAACTTGGCTCCAAATAGAAGATAAAACGGGGAGAGCCCTTGATCCGGAACTCTCCCCTAAGCGCGGTCTTCTAGCGCCGATCGTCGACTGAAGTCGACCCCCACAAACTTATGCACTCACAATCCCGGGTTTCCTGGGCGAGCCGCAAAATCAGCACACTCGCTGTCGGATACAGGGATTCTAACGACCAATTATGAGCAGGATTTGCGCCAAAAAGCGAAGAAAGAGAGGTTAGAAGCGACGAATAATTCCGTCCGAACCTTAAGCCAGATGGTCGTAAACGTTGTCGACGGGCGCATACCCAAGCCAATCTCGCCCCTCGTCGAGACTCCAAACCATGCCACGGTTATTCGACACCCCATTGACGGTCACCGCGGGTTGCGGCCAGCCCCCTTCCGAGGCGCTCAAGGCCTTGCGCATCAGTTGAGAAAAGTCCCCATTGGAGAGCCACATCTCCCGAAACCAACGATCCGTCTCTGCAAGCTCATCCACCCCGGTGCCCGACTCGTCCCGCCTTTCAATGGTGATCGAACCGGCCGCCGAAAGCGTTCGCGGATGGTTCTCTCCCGGCTGACACCAGCCCACTCGAACGTTCACGCCGGAGACCAACCCTTGGGTGGCCGTGGCCAAGGCGAGACAGGCCCGTTCCCCAGCTAATTTCACCGTGGCGTAACCAGTCGAATCAATCGTCTTGAGCCCCGTATCCCAAACCGTGCCGACCCCGGGCTCCAGACTCGTCGTCAATTTTCCAGCCGCCTCCGCCGAGCCAAAAAGCGAGTCTTTATACTGCCCCATCACATGGTTCGATGACACATAGACCAACCGAAAGGGTCGATCCGAGGCAGACAGCGCCGTAAACAAGTGCTGGGTCATATCCATCGAGACCGCCACATCCTGCCAACTTGCCTCCGGAAAGGGGTTCTGCGCTGCGAAGTGCACCATCCCATCCACATCCAGGATCCGCCCACGCCACCGCACATCGTGCCAACGCCCAAAGTCGCAGACGACGAACTCCACGCCCCCTAACGCCTCAGCCTCTTCACGTTGCGCCACAGAGGGCTCTCGGCAATCACAAGCCAGGACGGAACCCACCGTATCGTCCTCGGCCAAGGCACGTACCGCCTTCCAGCCGAGATTCCCCAAAGCACCCGTTACGAGGATCGACCGCATTCCACTCACGGTTTTCGCGCTGAGTAAAAGCGCTCGTAATGATCCTGGGCCAAGGACTCCAATCGGGCCGCCACATCCGGATGCGCTTCCCGGACATTCACCGACTCATGGGGGTCCGCTTTCATGTCAAAGAGCGACAAACCAATACTCGCCTGCCGATACTTTCCAGGAATCCCGCCACCGCCGTTGGTGGCTAGCGTTCGATAGTTGTGGGGTAGATGCAGCTTCCAGCGCCCGTCCCCGGTGATCACGCCTTGAAACTCATCCCCATTGGAGAAAGGATAGTAAGTATGAGGATTTGTCGCTCCGGATTTGCCACACATCAAGTCCCACACGTTCTTCCCATCCACGGGATTCTTTGGCAATGCCGCTCCCGCAAGAGCCGCAAAGGTCGGCAGGATGTCCAAGGTAGAAAACGCCTGTTCGGAAACCGCCCCTCGCTGGATCTGAGGCGGATAACGAACCAAACACGCACTGCGAATCCCCCCGTCAAACGACGTCCCCTTGGCTTCGCGAAAGGGGGTGACGCCGGCTCGATCGCCGTAAGAAACCCAAGGCCCATTGTCAGAAGTAAAGAGCACGACCGTATTGTCCGCCACGGCAGCGTCATCCAACGCGCGCAGAATCTCGCCAACCGACCAATCGATCTCCATCATCACATCTCCATACAAGCCCGTGCCGGACTTTCCTTTGAATTTGTCACTCACAAACAGGGGAACGTGAGGCATTGAGTGCGGCACATAGAGAAAGAATGGCTGGGCGGCGTTCTTTTGGATGAAGTCGACCGCATGCTCAGTGTACCAGGTGGTCAAGTGCGGCTGATGCTCCTTGGTGACTCGCTCGATCGTGATCGCGTCGTTCTCCCAGTATTGCAGCGGAAAACGCCCCCAAAACTCCGGGGCCTCGGGATGAAACTCCCACATATCATTGGAGTACATCAGCCCGCAAACCTCGTCAAAGCCGCGCGCCTGTGGCCGAGTCTCCGGCTGATCTCCCAAGTGCCACTTCCCGAAAATAGCCGTTCGATACCCCGCTGGTTTCAGCACCTGTGCCAGGGTGGCATACTTCGGGTCCAAGCCACGTTGTCGCGGGGCATGAGCGCCAAACATCCCGGTCCGACCGGGATAACAACCCGTCAACAGAGCGGCTCGGGACGCGGAGCAAATGGCTTGGGGGACGTAGAACTGATCGTAGCGACACCCTTCCCGGGCCAAGCGCTCGACGTTCGGCGTGGGATAGTCTGGTTTTCCGAACGGATGAAAGTCCCCCCAACCGGCGTCATCCAAAAAGATGACTACAAAGTTCGGCGGTCGGTCCACCGCCGAAAGCGCTGAGGAAGAACCAATCAGGTGGGCGATTGCAAGGGCAACCAGAACCACCCGGCATCGCCAAGCGTGTAAATCAGAGGGCATGCCCTAGATGTATCACATTCACACCACAAGGCAACGCCAGACAAACCAAGGCAGTTGGTAGGTTGGCCGATGGGGCGAGCGTACCCGCGAGCCGCTGGGCAAGAGCAGGGAGCGCAAACCCCATCGACTCAGAGCGACCCGCTAGGCAGGAAAGGCTCGCGATTACCAGACCGTGTAAAAAGTCCTTTTCCACCTGCAGGTAAGAGAGTGTGAAAGCGACAGCTTCGCTCTCGCACTCCAAAAAAGGCTCGATTTTCGGACGAAATTTGGAGTGCGAGAGCGGAGCTGTCGCTTTGACCACCGCGATGGGGTTGCCAACGGGATTTTTTACACGGACTGGTAGGCTCGCCCTCCCTAGCCCCACCCAACGCCCAATAACCTAAAAGGAACCTTTAGGCGGCGCTGCCGGCGTTTCCTTGGACAATTCGTGAACTGGCTTGGAAGCAGGTTGTGCCGCCGGCGGCTCGGGCACCACGCGCCAGAATTTTGCCATGCTGCTCTGCTCCCAGTTCTTGAGAATCTCATTGGCGCGCGGCGATTCGGTCGCTTCCAAATGAGCGTAGATCAAACCTTGAACCTCTTTGATATCCTCCGGCCGATCCAACCGTTCCAAGTTCACCATGGATCGATTGTACCGCTCTTCGAACACGCCGTCCTCGTCATAGACATAGGCAATGCCTCCGCTCATCCCGGCACCAAAGTTCCGGCCGGTCGGTCCCAGGATCACGACCGTTCCGCCGGTCATGTATTCGCACCCGTGATCGCCCACACCTTCAACCACTGCAGTACCACCGGAATTACGAACGCAAAAACGTTCCCCGGCAAGACCCGCCGCGAAGAGGCGACCGCCCGTGGCACCATACATGACGGTATTTCCGATGATGATGTTTTCCGACCAGTCGAAGCGGCAATTCTCCGGCGGTCGGATAATCACCTCACCCCCGTTCATGCCCTTACACACATAGTCGTTGGCTTCGCCATACAACTTCATTCGAATCCCTGCAGCCAAGAAGGTCGCAAGTCCCTGTCCCGCACTCCCGTGCAGCGTCAAATCCACCGACGCGGGTTCGAGACCGGCATCCCCGTGCGAGTAACCGATGTGGCCCGAGACTTTCGTCCCGATGTTACGGCGAACATTGGAGACTCGGTAGCCGAGCTTCACCTTGCTCTTGCCGTTCAAGGCGCTCTTGGCCTGGATGATGATTTGGTCATCCAGTGAGCTGTCACCAAAGCGTTCATTGCGCTCGCGAGTATGGATGCGCGACGAAGTGCCGGACGGATCCACTTGAGTCAAGAGACGATCCAACTTCAGCGTTTGCACCTTTTCACGCAGCTCTTCGGGAAACTCGGAAAGGGCGCGCGGCTCCATCAAGTCCGTTCGCCCGACTAAGTCATCAAACTTCCGGAAACCGAGTTGAGCCATCAATTCACGCACCTCTTCGGCCACCTCATCAAAGAAGGCCACCACGTTCTCGGGTTTGCCGCGGAACTTGAGTCGCAGGTCTTCCTTCTGCGTCGCTACACCCACCGGACAGGTGTTCAAGTGGCACACGCGGAACATAGCGCATCCCGCGGCGATGAGTGCCGCAGTTCCAAAATTGAATTCTTCCGCTCCCAAAAGAGCGGCCATCACGATGTCTTTCCCAGTCTTGATCCCGCCGTCGGTGCGTAACACCACTCGGGAACGAAGATCATTCAACATCAAGGTCTGCTGGGCTTCGGCCACACCGAATTCGAACGGCACGCCCGTGTGTTTGATGGAACTCTGCGGCGACGCTCCAGTGCCTCCATCGTGCCCACTAATCAGCACCACGTCGGCGTAGGCCTTGGCCACGCCGGCCGCCACCGTACCCACACCGGCACAGGCCACCAGTTTCACACAGACCTTGGCGCGGGGATTGACCTGCTTGAGGTCGTAGATCAACTGAGCCAGATCTTCGATACTGTAAATATCATGATGCGGCGGTGGTGAAATCAAAGGAACTCCCGGGGTGGAATGCCGCAACTTGGCGATCATCACCGAGACCTTGTGGCCGGGCAATTGCCCGCCTTCACCCGGCTTGGCCCCTTGGGCGACTTTAATTTCGATCTCTTCCGCGCTCGCGAGATACTCCGGCGTCACCCCGAAACGTCCCGACGCCACCTGCTTGATTGCCGAACACGGATTGTCCCCGTTTTCTCGCAAGGAGTAACGCTCGGCCGCTTCGCCACCCTCACCGGAGTTGGATTTCCCACCGATGCGATTCATCGCGATCGCAAGACATTCGTGAGCCTCGGGAGACAAGGCCCCCATACTCATACCCGCTGTGGTGAAGCGAACTCGGATGTTCTCCAGAGGTTCCACCTCTTCCAACGGCACGGGCGTCGCTTCCTTCAAGCTATACAGATCCCGAATCGATACCGGATCCCGGCTTTCCGCCGTTTTCATGTATTGGAGAAACGCCTCGCGATTCCCCGCCTTCAGGAACTTGTGGAGGGTCTGCACCACCTTCTTATTAAAGGCATGAAACTCGCCTCGTCCGCCCGGCAGCACTTTGTAATTCCCACCTTCATCCAAAGTGGCTCCTTCCGGATCGCCATAAGCCGCTTGGTGGCGCCGAATGGCATCCTTGGCGATGAGATCCAAACCGATGCCGCCCAGTTGGGAACGGGTGCCAAAGAAACAGCGTTCCATGACCGACTCGGACAGACCAATCGCTTCAAAAATCTGCGCGCCGCGATAGCTACTCATGGTCGAGATCCCCATCTTGGCCATGATCTTCAGCATCCCGTTTTCAATCGCGATGCGATAGTTCGCCAGCGCCTTATCCAAGGAGATATCATCCAGCTCCCCGTCTTCCAGCCACTGCCGGACGGTATCAATCGCCACATAAGGATTGATGGCAGAAGCGCCAAATCCAACCAAACAGGCGAACTGATGCACATCCCGGGCTTCACCCGTTTCACAGATGATCGAGGCCCGCAAGCGCTTGCCTTCCCGGATCAAGTGATGATGCACGGCTCCAACTGCAAGCAGCATCGGGATCGGTACCTGCTCGGCCGTCGTGGCCTTGTCGCTCAGGATCAAAACGGCACTGCCGCTATCCACGGCCGCCGAAGCCTCGGCGCAAATGCGATCCAACGCCGCATCCAAACCATTCTCGCCATCGGCGAGCGGAAAATGACAGGAAATATCGGTAGAACGAAACTCGCCTTCGTTCACGTCCCGGAGCGTCGCCAACTCGAAATCGAGCAGGAAGGGACTATTGATCCGAACAAGTTTTGCGTGGTCCGGACCTTCCTCCAACCAAGAGCGACGATGTCCCACACTGGTCGCCAGGGACATCACCACACGTTCCCGGATACTATCAATCGCCGGGTTGGTCACCTGGGCAAAGAGTTGTTTGAAATAGGTGTAGAGCAACTTGGGCCGCTTCGACAAGACGGCCAAAGGCGTGTCATCCCCCATGGAACCAATGGCTTCCGCGCCGTTGGTCACCATCGGTTTGATAATGACGTTCAGCTCTTCGGTATCCCAACCGAAGGTGATCTGCTGCGAAGTCAGATCAATCAGGTTCACCGGATGCGCGGTGGGTTCGAAAGGCTTCGCATGCTCGCTCAGTTGGAACATGTTGTCACGGCACCACTCGCCATAGGGCTTCTGGCCGGCGACGAACGATTTCACTTCGTCGTTATCCAGGAAACGCCCTTTCTCGGTATCGACGGCGATGATCTTGCCGGGTCCGAGACGGCCCTTGGTCACCACTTTGGATTCGTCCAAGCGGACCAACCCAGCCTCACTCCCCATCACCACGAGGCCGTCCTCGTAAATCGTGTAGCGAGCGGGACGCAGTCCGTTTCGATCCAGCGTCGCACCGATGAAGCGCCCATCGTTGAACACCACGGCCGCCGGTCCGTCCCACGGCTCGTTCAGGCAGGCATGGTAGAGATAAAAGTCCTTCAACGCCGGGTCCATGTTTTCCATCTTCTCCCACGCCTCCGGCATGAGCATCATGGCACTGTGCAAGACGCTCCGGCCGCTCAGGCGGAGGATTTCCAAAGCGTTATCCAAGGCGGCGGAATCGGAACTCTCCGGCTGGATGATCTGACGCATCAGCTCGATGTTCTTGCCCCAGACCTCCGAGGTAATCTCTTGCTCACGAGCGCGGGTCCAGTTCTTGTTCCCGAGCAAGGTGTTAATCTCACCGTTGTGGGCCATCATCCGGTACGGATGCGACAGGCGCCACGTCGGGAAGGTGTTGGTGGAGTAGCGCTGGTGAAAGACCACCGAAGCCGTGGTAAAGAGCGGGCTCCGCAGGTCGGGAAAGAACTTGGCCAGCTGGGGCGCATTGAAGAGCCCTTTATAGACAATGGTCCGCGACGAGCAGGAGGTGATGTAGAATTCCTCGACCTTGGCTTCACGGGCTTTGATTCCGGCCAGCTTGCGTACTAGGAAGAGGCGTCGTTCAAATTCTTCGTCGTCCCACCCCTTGGCCCGCGCCATTAAGAGTTGCTTCATCACCGGAACGGTCGAGGCAGCCTTCTCTCCGAGACAGCCTGGGTTGGTCGGCACGTCCCGCCAGCCCAAACAATGCACCTCAAGCTCCTTACAAGCGGCTTCCAGGATCTCCTGGCCATGGCTGACCTGATACGCGTTGTCTTTTGGGAGGAAGACAAAGGCCACGCCCAAGTCCGTGTCCCGAGCCAACTGCGCCCCCAAGCGATCCACTTCCAAGCGGAAGAAGTCGTGCGGGATCTGAATCAACACACCCGCGCCATCACCCGTTTTCGCATCGGCATCCAAGGCGCCTCGGTGGGCCAAGTTGCAGAGTGCCTGCAGCCCATACTCGAGGATCCGGTATTCCTTCTTGCCGCTTTGGTTCGCTACGAAGCCCACGCCGCAGGCGTCGTGCTCGAAGCTCGGATGATATAACGAGTTACTGATTTTCGGATACATAGGTGCTCAAAATCTGTCCAATCCGCTCGGAGCCGCGAAAGATTAGCGGCCGTTTTCCCAAGCGCAATGGTTTTTTGGTTCGTCATGACGGCTCTACTCGACCAAATGCATTGCACATGCAACAGCATAACGTTCATTTCCAGTAGAGCGCCCCAACCCCAGCCTGTCCCGGGGGCTCACGATGGGTGGAAAATCCCCATCGGGCCCATCAGTTTACCAAGGACCGGCCACAAAGACGAAGGCGAAAAATTCATGAGAAAAATCAACGCCAAGATCCCAAGTCCGCCCCCTCACGCCAAAGAAGAGTCTTGAAACAAATGGTGGGGCGAGCGTACCCGCGAGCCGTTGGGCAAGAACAGGGACCGCATTGGCCACCGGCCCCAAAGCTCGCTCTAGGCAGGAACGGCTCGCGAGTACGCTCGCCCCATCAGAAATGCTTTCCCCCTTTTTTAACCGTCGCCCCCCCCGGAGCACACTTCCCCCGCGACATTCCGCTCTCCCTCGTCTACTCTCCGTCTGCGGGCCACACCAACCCACCCAATCGAAACCCATGAGTCCCCCCAGCGAGACACCGGAACCGGACGCCCCTGCCCACGAGTCACCGCTCAACAAGGGGGTCCTCTACCGCACGCTGGCTCAGCTCTGGTTCTTCCCGTCCTTCGGAGCCGGCATCATCGTCGCCATGAAACTCACCCCCTGGCCCGATACCGCCACCCTGCTACACCGCCTCGGAACGGAAATGGAACTCATGATCGCCGCTGGCCTCTGGCTTGCCCACGCATTCTTCCTGATCCAAGCCCGTCGGTTTCATCATTTGAATCCTCGGCCATCTCAGGCTAGGGTGACGCCGTAGCTCAGAGGCTGCACGACTTTCTACCATGCCGATTTACGAATACGCCCTCAAAGAAGGAGACTGCAAAGTCTGCGGTGGCCAGTTCACCCTCCGGCGCCCGCTTTCGGCCAAACCCTTGACGAACTGCCCGCTCTGTAAACGCGAAGTCAAGAAGCTCATCTCAAGCTTCAGCTCGCCGATCAAACTGAAACCGCTGTCGATCTCCGACGCCAAGAACGCCGGTTTCACTGTCTTGAAAAAGACCAGCAAAGGCGAGTACGAGCGTCAGTAGCTTCTGACAGTAGGGTCCGCTGGGGTCTACTCTTCCACAACCCGATAGAAGCGCTGGCCCGTCGCCGGAGCCGGATCCTCAAGAATCACCACCCCGGATGCGTCCGCAACGGAGGCCACCGGTAACCACGGACCACCAGAGACCTCGGCCCGGGCCTCCAAACGATAGGCACCCGCGTCCCCTACCACGAACTCGACGCGAACCGTCGTTGCGGTCACTTCGATCGCGGTAATCTCCAGCTCGCCCTCACCCAGTACGCCACCCGCTGGAACCACGGCTTCCCAGTTGGCGGGATCATTGCCATAGGCACCCAGTTGGCTTCGAACCAGCAGTTGACCCGAATCCCGCTCCGGCCAAGGAGCCGCGTTGGTGTATTGAACCCTATCTTCGAGTAACCACACCAATCGCCCCGCCCCGGGCCCCTCGGAAATGCGCACGAGTTGCTCGATCCGGAGGCTCTCATCCTGATTGTCGAGGCGTCCCGAATAAGGACCGAGAACGCGGGTGCTGTCCGCTACCGAATAGATCGACCGCAGGGCCGCCACCCGATCGGGCTCCAACTGCGGGTCAAAATCCACCAACACCAACCGTTCGCCAGCCCCAAGCGCCAGAGTTCCGCCAAACGAATAATCCACCCCTCCGGAAACTCGCCAAGCCTGATCCACAGCCGCCTCATCGGACAGGGCCAACGTCCCACTGGATCGATTAACCAACTCCACGAACTCACCCTCCCAAGCCGGCACCGCCGACCGCGGCAGAATCCGCTCCACCACCAATGGCCCCACGTAAGCATCCGCGTTCACCGCACCCTGCCCGGCACGAAATCCCGCAATAGTAGTGGCCGAGTCCGCCCCAAAAGTAGAAACACTCAGGCGCCCAAAATCCAATCCGCCGCCGGTTGCAATGCCACCGATTGACTGACCAAACGCAGCCGCTTCCAAGTCCAATTGAATCCGCCGCCCCGTCAGAGCCCCACTGGAATCGCTTTCCGAGAAGTGCAACTCCTCGGCATCCCGCATCCCCGGCCAGGCTCCTTGAAACACCGTCAGAAAACCACCCGCCGGAATCCGACTGCCCGCCGGTAACGCGAATTGACGGAGGTCGGACCCACGAGCCGAGAGAAACCATCCAGAGACATCGAGCGGTTCTGCACCGGCGTTAAAGAGCTCGACCGCACCCTCTTTCGGCAACTCCGCGGAACGCAGCACCTCATTCCATCGCAGGCCCGGGATCGGCACTGCGTTGCCCGCGCCCGGGCTCGCCTCGCCGATTGAAAACGCCACCACGGCATCCGCACCATCGGGAAGGAGTCCAGCCGAAGCGCTCGATTCCGGCTGCAACGCCAAGCCGATCTCATCCAGCAATCGCTGCTGGGCCGAGTACAGCCGCACCGTCTCGCCCGAGACCTTGAGTTGAAACGGCAGGTGATGGGCCCCGGCGTCAGTCCGATCATCCGCCTCGAACACCACCCACGAACCTCCGCCCACAAAACTGTAGGGCGCAATCTCGTGCTTCGTCGCTCCCGCCTGCGACGGGTCATCGGTCAGAAACAAACCACTCAGCAACACCGGTCGCTCATCGCCGTTGTAGAGCTCGATCCAATCGCCATCCGTAACCGACCACTCATTAAGCCGCAGCGACTGCACGGACCCCATCTCAAGCCCGGGCCGATTCGGCCCGCCCGGCGTCTCGCGATTGACCAAACGCCAATCGTCGCCCACTACACCCAATGCCTGATCCGGGATCTGAGGCCCGTAGTCCAAGACATCCATCAAACGGCCCTGAGAATCCAACAACTGTACGGACCCCGCCCGGCCACGAAGACGCGAGGGGATCAACAAACCACCCGCCGTCGATCGCTCGAACAGCCCTTCGTCATCGCACCAGATCAAGAGATAACCCTCAGCCCCGATCATCGTGCCATCCGGAAACTGCCAATCATCCGCCCCGGAAATCCGCACCTCGGCTCCCGTCAGATCGACGGCCGTATTGCTTTGATTGTAAAGCTCGATCCAATCCGGATTGCCTTCAACTCCGAAGTAAAGAGAGGTTTGGTTCCGCGCCATGATTTCATTTAGGCGCACGGTCCGGGTAATGGGAGCATAGTTCAACAAGCCCGGGCTGACGTTGTCTCGAAATTCTTGAAAAAGCCCTTCGCCATTCGGGAGCCGGCCCCACGAACGGCCTTCGCTCTGGGCGGCATACCGCAACTCATCGTAAACCTCACCCAAAGGCCCTAACAACGCCAGCGAGGCACCAGCAGCCGGGAGACGGAATCCCAAGGTGCCCGGACTTGCCGACTCGTTGGCTTGCCAAAAGGCCTGCCCACCCGGAGGGAGAAAAGCCGGCTCAGAAAAACGCACGATGTGATCATTCAACCGCAAATGCAGCCCCTCCAAGGCCACGGGTTGGTCGGAATCCCCATTGAAAAGCTCGACCCAATCCGGACGCCCGGGAAGCGGGTTCGCCATGATTTCGTTGATCCGAAGCACCGACAGATCCGCAAGCGCCGCCGCTTGGTTCTCTTCTCCGGGTGATGGCAGCCCCAAAGTCCATTCGTCATCCGCCGTGCGGACCAATGAGTAGTCGACCGCCTGAAGCCCAAAGGCCACCGCATCGATCCGACGATTTGCGGCATCGTATAAAACCAACCCATCCCCCTCACGGTTGAGGCCAAAAGGAAAGCCCAACACCTGGACTGCAGGATCGGCTTGCCGAACCACCCATCGCTGTCCGGGCGCCAGGACCGATCCGGCTTCGAACTCATAAGCTTCATTCCCACCGGAATCACGGAGCTGATAGCCCTCAAGCGACACCGCCGCCGGGCCCCGGTTTTCCAGTTCGATCCAATCCCCAAAAGTCTCCGTCGCAAAAGGCACTGCCGTAACGTTCGCCGCCATCACTTCGCTGATGATGAGTGTGGACTGCGTTTCTGGAACCGTGATACTCCCAGGACTGCCGCCGGGCACGGAGCTCGCCACCCAATTCGACGCCGAACCGGATTCCCGCGCCGGATCGATCAATTCCAACGAAGCGCCCTGACCATCCGCCGCTTCCGGCCAGAGTCCCGCATCCCCATACCGCACTGCCGTTCGGACATTCCCCTCGGCATCCACCACCGCGAGCGTCTCTCCCCCGTTTGCTAGGCTACCACCAAAGAAACCGTCCACCTCGACATCGGGATAACGTTGAGCGAATGCCCCGGGGTCCTGTCCCGATGCCAGCAGGAAGGTGTCCCCTGCCGCCAACCATGTCTCCGGCGGGAAGCTAAAACTCACCCCGCGAGTTCGGTTATTGGAAAGGTCCAAGGCCGCCGGACCAAAATTGGTCACTTCAAAAAACTCAAAAGCGTTCCCCCCGGGCGGACGATACATGATCTCACCAATCCGAAGCGCATCCACCAATTCGCCAGGGTAAAACACCCCTTCGCGCATCGCGCTCCAACGCCCTTCGCTCAAACTCCGGGCTCGAATCCGCGTTGGGACCGTGATCGGGATCGCTCCCTCATAGGCTTGCGCCGTGGGACTCGTCAGGCCTTCCTGCAAGGCACCCACTTCCATCTGCACGTCCAATAAGAAATCCGAGCTACTCAACTGCCGGTTCAAACCATGCAATGCCAGTTGATTCGCGCCTCCGCGCAACAAGCCTACGAACTCACTCACATTGAACCGTTGGAAATTCACGGCAGACGCGTCGGCATTATCCGCCGTGGCAGCCGAGTTCCACTGCGGATTATCTGGAGCATTCACCGACAGTATTTTCTCCCCATTCAGATACGCCACAAAACCATCGTCATACCGCACGTTAAGCGACATGAAATTCGCTTCCGGCAATTCCGACTGCCGAGCGAATACCAACATCCGCACGTAGACCGACGTATTCTTGCCTTCCATGGTATTGCTCAGGTCGGTCACGATCAGGTTGTCGTAGGTCTCCGCCTGATCGTAGCCCACACCGCCCCGTCCCGTCGTCCAGTCGGAATCATCAAACTCGTTCCCATCCGTATACCAACGGCTCCCCAACGAATCATCCGTGGGCACCAGGACTCGGCGCACTGTGCGATCACTGATCATTTGACGCAACGTGCTCGCCCCGGACTGAGCGAGATAGGGATCAGATCCATCCGTGGTGTAGTAAACCACGCCTTCCCCTCCCTCGATCGAGAGCATCCCCGATGGCACACTGCCGGGTGCTTGGGAAAACTGCGGGACGGAATCTGCCAAGAACAACCCAGCATTCGCCAAGTGCGAAAACACCACTTCCCGGCGGCGAGGAATCCATGTGCGACTGATCGTTGTCTGCATGTTGCGCAGCACTCCGGACATCTCAACGCGCAATTCCTCGAACCGCTGCGACACATTCTCATCCGTCAACGCGCCGCCTTCAAAAAAGTGGAAGTAGGCGCGATCAGCAAACCGAGTTCGAAACTCGGGGTTGGCGACCAAGGCTCGGTAAAAGCGCGCGATGTCGGTATTGCTCGCGAGTTCGTTGTTGATGGTGTTGCGAGTGACACTGCCACCCACGTTAAAGAACGACCACTCGGCATCCCACACAAGGAAGCGCCATTTCGCCCCGTCCACGCGCTCCCGCGCCGCCCGCCAGTTGTTGTGCGGCCAGTCGCGCGTTCCGACGTAGATATTCAGTAGGATGTAGTCGATGAAGTTGTCGATATCAAACATCGACTCAACGGCACGATAGTTCGCGCTAACGGACAGATCCCGGTTCATGCGGGTCTTGAGTTGATTCCATTGAATCGTATCCCCGGAACGCACTTCACCGAACTGCGCAATCACATCGTAGTCCCCTTGCCCTCCGGTCCAGGTATCCAAGAAATCTTCATCAATCCGCTCGGTGGGGTTGTAGTAGCCCTCGTAGACCCCGTTCACGAAGAGATTCACCAAGGTCCCTTGACTTGAAATCTGCCCCATGTCGCGAGAGAGCCGCCGGACCAACTCATCCACAACAAACGGATTGCTGTGATCGTTCATACCCGCTCGCAAGACGATCTGCTTGTAGCCATCCACATCCGCCCGCGGGATCAACGGGAAGTCGAGTTCCGATTCGCCATAGTCGCCTCGGAAATAGAGCCGATAGGAATACTTACTAAACGGCAAGCTCCCGTTCGGGTTGTAGCGATCGCGCACGTAATTGCCACCTTGAATCCGCAAGCCACAATCGATCTGGAAACCCGAATTATCCTCGGGGCGAATCAGCTCGGCCGAAACCGGCCGCTCCCAGGCCCGCCCGCGCTTATTCGTGTTCCGCGGGCTAGTTTCCATGATCCCGCGACTCCCAAACAAGTGATCCCGATCCGTCACCAAGGACAACACGGGCAAACTCCGGCGAGCCGCCGAGGCCCGATAAATGTAGGTATGGGTGAGGGTCTTCGAGGGGAGGTAGCCCTGCTTGAAGGCCGCGGCACGAATCACCCGCGAGCGAGTAATCTGGAACGGCCTTTCGTACAAGATTCCCGTATCCAGCGTCGGTTCTGAGCCATCCGTCGTGTAGCGAATGATGGCGTCAGGCACCCGACTCGTGATAGCCAGCTCGAAGGATTGGTTGTAGAAGCCACGCGGCGCACTAAACCGAGGTGCCGGCAAGATTTCCGCGACCGATTCCCTACTATTGGGCGCACCCGGCGTGGGCTCCACGAAGTAGGCCAGCGTACCGTCCTCCGTCACACCGTAAGAATGGTCATTGCGCTGAGCGGGAAACCGTCGTCCCAATTCACTCACCGTACTCCGGGGTAGTTCCGGGCTATTCAGAGCCAGATACTCCCCGGCCCGACTCAACCGAAAATTGGTGTGTGGTGCCCCATTGGCTCGCAAGCTGGGGCGATCCTTGGCCGAGGCAAAGACCAAACGATACTCACCCGGCCCGATCTCAAAATCATCAAACACCCATTTACCGGATTCATCGCGATCATCGGACAAAGCCCAGCCACGCAAGTTCACCGGGGTCGATTGGCTATTGTGAATCTCAATCCAATCCACGCGATCGCCTTCATCATCGAACAGGCCGGATTGGTTGCCGGCCATGATTTCCGAGATCCAGACCCCGGAATGATCCCGACTCGGATCAATCTCATAAGACCAGTCGCTCTCCTGATAGGGATTCGGCTCGGGCGCAAAATCGGTGATCCCATGCCCCTCGCGCCAGCGAATCTCAAGCGAACCCGCCGCCAACTCCGGTAACGTAAACTGATACGGCCCCGCCCCCACACCGGCAACCGCGGAGGCCGCTTGGCCGTTCACTTGCAAATCTTCCGCATCGACCCCTTGCACCGGTTCCGAGAAGTAGACCTGGATCTCCCCCAATTTACTCAGCACCAACCCAGCGGGCGGGTACTGACGCGTGATAAAGGGCGCCGATGCATCAACCACGCGATACTCACGCCGTTCCGACTCCGCTTGCCAGTCAAACGGATTGGGATTGCCTGCCAAATCGGTGATCCCGGGATTTTGCACCCAATGAAGGGTCACAGCACCGGGCTCCGGAGGATCGAAGCGAAACTCATAACCGTCTCCCACCGGCCGCAGCCCCCGAGCGGGAACCCCATTGAGAGCGAGGTCACCGGCTTGGAGTCCTTGAACGGGCTCGGAGAAGGTGACCAGCACCCGCTCCAATTCCCCCACATTGCCCGGAGCGGGATCCACACTCACCACTCGGGGCGCCACCAAATCCACGCCCCGCGACGTCAAAACCGGGTGCAGCATGAAATCGCTGCTGGTCAGATTGACATTGAAACCTTGGATCGCGATGACATTCGCGCCATCCCGGAGATGCGGTAAGGCCTCGTTCAAGGCAAACGATTCCGCGCTTCCGGATTCGTGATTGGCTCGGGCAAAGGCGTCCAGCGCCGGAGTCGCCGGGCCATTGGCATTGAGAACCTGGACCCCATTGATCCACAGAATGAAGCCGTCATCATAGTCCATCTCCAGGTCCAGACCTTCTATCTGGTCCACAGCCTCAATCTGGAATCCCCGCCGAATGAAAAACGTGGAGTAGTTGTTCCGCATCCCCCCGATGACGGTTCCCCCCTGACCGTCGCCATACCGAAACGGCGCAGAACCAGACTCCCAGGCGGCATCAGCAAACCCGGGTTCCGTCCAGGCATCCCGTGGCGTGGAAGGCGCACTCTCACCCGGCCGATAACGCCAGGTCGCATTTTCTGGAATGAGTGTAGCTGCCCCAAGTGGCAAAATACCCACGAAAGCCAGCCCCCAGGCAAAACGGACCCAATGACACATATTCACAACTCTTAGGAACGTTAAAGAAAGCATGAATTGTGCGAATCCTGCCAAATCGACACAAAAATCCAACCCCTATGCGGGCCTCACCAAGGAACTTGATCCCACCCATCACTGGCTTCCGAGGGCTGAAGGCCCGGTCCATACCAGCCGGATCACAGCAGAATCACCCAATTAAGCCAGTATCCGCGCCAAATCTAGTCCGCCACTTGACTTGCTGGACTGAATTCCTCTATTAGAACACCACATGAGCGAAACCGAAAAACATGAGTTTCAAGCAGAGATCCAACAATTGTTGGATATCGTAATTCATTCCCTATATACGGACAAAGAGATCTTCATCCGCGAGCTAATCTCCAATGCCGCCGACGCCTGTGAAAAACTGCGCTTCCTCCAGAGCTCCGGCGAAGCGGTCCATGAGTCGGATATCGAACCCAAGATCGCCATCGCCACGGACGATACCGCCATGACGATCACCATCACCGATACCGGCATCGGCATGACCCGGGAAGAATTGGTCGAAAACCTCGGTACGATCGCCCACTCGGGCTCCAAGGCATTCCTGAAACAGCTTTCCGACCAGAAAGAAAAGCCCGACGCCAACCTGATCGGACAATTCGGGGTGGGTTTTTACAGTGCTTTCATGGTGGCCGAGGAGGTCAAGGTGTTGACCCGCTCCTACCGTCCGGACGCCCCGGGCCATTCCTGGACTTCCACGGGCAAGGGATCATATGAGATCGAAGCCGCCCCCGACTGGAACCGCGGCACACAGATCCAAATCAAACTGAAGGAAGCGGACAAAGGCTTCTCCCAAGCGATGCAGGTCGAGAATATCATCAAACGATATTCAAACTTTGTGCCGTTCCCGATCGAGCTCAACAGCGAAGTGACCAACAAGGTCTCCGCCATCTGGGCCCGAAGCAAAAACGAGATCACGGACGAGGAATACAAAGAATTCTACGAATTCATTGGGCACGATCACGAGGAACCTCTGACCCGCCTCCATTTCACCGCGGACGCCCCCTTGGCCATCCAGTCCCTCCTCTTCATCCCCAGCAAAAACATCGAGAACATGGGGCTCGGCCGTAGCGATTCTGAGGTCAATCTCTACTGCCGCAAGGTATTGATTGAGCAAAAGGCCAAGAAGCTGTTCCCCGATTGGCTCCGGTTCCTTCGTGGTGTTGTCGATAGTGAGGACTTGCCGCTGAACATCTCGCGCGAATCCATGCAAGACAGCAGCTTGATGATGAAGCTCAATAAAGTCATCACCACCCGCTTCCTCAAACACCTGGACGAGATCAGCAAGAAAGACCCGGACCAGTACAACAAGATTTACGATGAGTATCAGCGTTTTCTAAAAGAAGGCGTGATCGCGGATTTCACCCACCGAGAAGCGCTGGGCAAACTCCTCCGTTTCGAAAGCTCCGCTCAGGATAAGGGGACCAAGACCTCGCTGACCGACTACGTCGGCCGGATGGGAGAAGAGCAGAAAGAGATCTATTTCGTCTTCGCCCCCACCCGCGAAACCGCCGAAAGCAGCCCCTACTACGAAGGATTCCGCAACAAGGGCTTCGAAGTGTTGTTTGTCTACGATCCGTGGGACGAGATGGTCATGGAGAACCTGGCTCGATTTGAGGAAAAGACCATCACGGCGGCCGAACGGGCCGACCTCAAACTAGACACTCCGGAAGGCGAAGCGCTTTCCACGGAACAAGTCGAAGAACTCGGCACTTGGCTCAAGGACAACCTGGGCGAAGGGATTGAGGAAGTCAAAGCGTCCGAGCGCCTCATCGATAGTCCGGCCGTAGTGGTGGATGCCGATAAAACCATGACGGCCAACATGCGGCGTTTGATGAAGGCCATGAATCAAGAATCCGGGCCGACCAAGTATGAATTGGAGATCAACCCGCGCCATGAAGTCATCAAACGGCTGCACGCGATCAAAGCCACGGATGAAGAACTGGCTAAGACTGCGGCCGCTCAGCTCTACGATACCGCACGCATGGCGGCGGGTGTGGTAGAAGATCCTCGTGAATTGGTCTCGCGACTCAACACGCTCTTGGAACGCGTGCTCGCCGACAAGGGCTAAACGGCCAACCCAAAGAATCACAAAGAAAACCCCCAAGTCCCATCCGGACTTGGGAGTTCTGCTTTTATTGGTAGCCGCCCTGCGGACTCATGGCCGAGCTGGCGATGCCGAACTCTGACCGTAACCGTCAGACAAACCTGCTACGAAATGCTACTAGAGCAAGGGCTTGACGCTGGCCAACAATGCCTGTTTAGAGATTTTGCCCATGTGACTCATCCGGATAATCCCGTCTTTATCAATGACGTAGGTTTGGGGAATACCCGAGGGATTCCCATAGTCCTGCACCATTTCCGGAGTTCCCATGACCACGGGGTAATTCACTTTGGTCCGCTTGACATACTTCTTAACCGGTACCGGCGAGGCATCCAAGGAAACGCCCACAAAAGTCAGCCCCTTTTCCCCAAACTCTTTCTGAATCTCAATAAAATCGGGAATTTCCGCCACACACGGCGGGCACCAGGTCGCCCAGAAATTCAAAACCACCACTTTACCCTCGTGCTCGGTCGATTTCTTATCTTTACCGTCCGGCGCCTTGAGAATCCACGCCGGCGCCTTGGTGCCAACCTTCAATTCACCGGCCTGACCGACGACCGCACCCACACCTGTCACCAGCGCCAAGCACGCTGCCAATCCAAATCGCATCCAAGTCTGCTTCATAATATTCACTTCCACTTCAATTGACCGTCTATTCCAATGGACGTTACCAGGAAAAGATTTATTCCGATTAATTGCTCTCGTTTTCTGCCAAAGCCCCGCCGCAACTGCTCCCGGATCCGGCCGTGCAGGCCAGACAATGGATCCCGGTCTGAATCGAGTTACCCTCCAATTGGTCCGGAGTCAAATCCCAGAGGTAGAGCGGCTTCCCGTTCCGCAACTGCATTCCCAGCATCTGGTTAAAATCGCAATCAAACACCTCACCTTGATAGCCAATACTCAGGGTATTCCGACACATGAGGCCTTCCACCGTGGCGGGATTGAAACTATTCGCCAACAAATCCAGGTAGGAATCCCAGGCGCCTTGTTTGCGCAAATCTTCCGCGAATCGGGCAATCGGCTGGTTGGTAATGGTCAAGAGACGATTAAACTCAATGCCGAATTCCGAACGTAAGGCCTCCCGATAGTCCGCCTCTAACTCCTCCTGCGGTCCCGGGAGTTTGGCTCCTAGAGGATTGTAAACCAGATTGAGCACACGTTCCCGACCGTACGCCAGCGCATTGAGTTTCTGTAGAGCGCGAATACTCTTGTCGAATACGCCGTTACCCCGTTGCTGATTGACGTTGCTGGCCGAATAACACGGTAGTGAGGCAATCACTTCCACCTCATGGGCAGCGAGAAAATCCGGCAGATCTTCGAACCCAGCTTCTTCAATAATCGTCAGGTTGTTGCGATCAATCACATGGGCCCCAACCGAACGGGCCAACGAAACAAAATAGCGAAAAAACTCACTAATCTCGGGAGCCCCCCCGGTGATATCCACCACCCGCGGGCGGTGAGACTCGATCCAGCTCCCGATGCGATGGGCCGTCGCCTCATCCATCATCTCCGTCCGCCACGGCGCCGCATCCACATGACAATGGCGACAGGCCTGGTTGCACTTGCGCCCTACATTAATCTGCAGAATCTCCAAGCGGTCCCGACGCAAAGTCAGGTTCTGCTCATCTAATTTTCGATCGAACCGATTCATTACCACGCAAGTAGAAGATAGGACAGGGCGGGATTTATTCCACGGAATCCGCAGAAAGCCAACAATCGTTTGATCCACCCCGCAATCGCAGGCGTGATAGAAGAAGGATGCAACGGATATCGGAGAGCCGTTCCGGCCTCACAATTTCGTTCCAGGAAACGGGGCCCCGTTTCAGGAAATAGGCCAGCTTCCTCACCGGTGTTCGGCCAACGCCGCCGACACCGCCGCCTCGACAATAGAATCCATCCATCGGAGTTGAATCGCCCGCCCCTCCCGCCTTTGCCAAGCAATCAAGACATCGTCGACTCCATTCCGCATCCGATTCAAGGCATCCGGGTTGTTCTCCCACCCCACTACCTGCTCGGCCCGAATCACGGCCTCGATCTGGCAAGCCATCTTCGCAAACACCTCTTCCGGATCTGCCAGCGGATGGCACTGCGTCCGATAGGGAACGGGCGTTTCCCTCAGGACGTCGGCGGTTTCGCTCTCCGGATTCGCAGACTCATCGCTCGGGGCAGGCCATCGTTCCGTCAAGCACCCAAATACTTTGGCCGCCAAGGGACGGCTTCGAACCCCTTCGGGCAGCGAATCGGCCGACACACCACACTCATCTGCCAAGAGACCTTCCATACGTTGCCAATACTCGCGCTCCGTCAATCGATCCTGCCAGTAGTCTTCAATCGCACTCGCGACCCGATCCGACAAAGCCGGATCCAACGCCACTTCCCGCGTAACAGCGCTCGTCGCGGACTGCCTCAACAACAAGGCCGCCACGTGCGCCTTGGCTCGTTGGGTGTGGGCCTTGGCCATTTCCGCTTCCACCGCGACGCGCTCTCGGATGGGCACGGGTTTCACCACTTCCACGAGTTCACCACGGACCAAACAATCCTCCAAAGCCTGCTCAATCCTCCGATCCAAGCTCGAACGTTCCCGACCTGATGGGACGCCTCGCGCTTCGGCCCAAAGATCCCGAAACAAGCGCGCATCCGTCTCGCAGCACTGGAGCAAGGCTCGCTCTTCCTCAATCCCCTGGGCCCGAACCGGCAAGTGGCTGAGAGCGCGTCGGAACGGCTCCCACGCCAACTCAAAACGACGCCGACAACTAGGATCCGTCAATCGCGCCCGGTAAGTATCTCGATCCGCGCCTGCTTGCCGCCCGCCTAATGCCGACCAAACCGCCTCGCGTAGCCCAGGCAAGCGGGCCCACTCATCCCGCACATCCGTCAATAGGCCATCGAGATCATCCGACTCGAACTCAGCCGTCGAACCGGAATACAACGTCAGCGCCTCACCCAGGGCCACTCCAACGCCACAATAGTCCAGAACCCATCCGGAATCTTTGCCCGGGTGGAGACGGTTCACTCGGGCAATGGCTTGTAGCAACGCATGCCCTTGCAAGGGACGGACAATCACAAACACCCGATTCCGGGGGACATCAAACCCAGTGAGAAGTTTGTCCACCACGATCAAAACCTCCGGCGCATCGGCTTGTCGAAACGCTTCGGTAATGCTTCGCAAGTATTCCTTCTCGGATCCGAATCGCTCCATCATTTCCCGCCAAAACGCGTGAACCGGCCGGTCGGGCTCCGCACCGTCCGTCCCTTCCATTTCATGAGGCGGCGAGATAACCAGTTCGCTGGTCACTCGGCCGATCCGGTCCAAACAACGTTTCAGGATCAACGCCTCCGCTTTGCTACCCGCGGTGATTTGAGCCTTGAATCCCGTCCCCTGCCACTGCTCGACAAAGGTTCGCGAGAAATCCCACGCCACGAGTTCCAAGCGACTCTCCAACTGATGCAAACGGTTGCGACTCGCCACCCGGGTTTTGAGCCGCGCCCGAGCGTCCAAACTCAACCCCATCGCCAAACGGTCAAAAGCTCGATCCAAAGCGTCCCGATCCAACTGCTGCAACACATGACGCCCCTCATACCACAAAGGCACCACCGCCCCATCCCGCACCGCGTCGCGAATGGTGTAGGCGGGCTCAATGAACCCCCCAAACTTCCGGGCCGTGTGTTTCTCCTTCTTCATCAGCGGCGTGCCGGTGAATCCAATCACACAGGCATTCGGAAGGGCCCGCGTCATCCGGGCATTGGCTTCCCCATACTGACTGCGATGGCTCTCATCGACCAAGATGAACAGATTCTCGGCTTCCGAAATCACCCCGGTTGCGATCTTCGCCGCCGCCCGAAACTTATCCACCACCGTCGTAATGACCTCCCAACGATCGCTACGCAGCAACTCCAACAAATGGCGACCCGTTTTGGCCTGAACCGGCACCAAGCCGCACTGCTGAAACGTCTTCCAAATCTGCGCGTCCAAATCCACTCGATCCGTCACGAGCAACAAGCGAGGACGAATAATGCTCGGATCCAACGCGAGCGCCTTGCCCAACAGAACCATGGTCAAGGACTTGCCCGAGCCTTGGGTATGCCAAATGACCCCGCCTCGCCTTCGTCCCGCGGCATCTCGCTCGCGCACCCGCTCCATCGTCCGCTTTACCGTGAAGTATTGCTGGTAGCGGGCCACTTTCTTCTGGGTTCCTCCACCGTCGTAGAGCACAAACTGGCGCACCAATTCCAACAACCGTTCGGGACGCGCCAGCGACCACAACAAGCGATCCGCGTCCGAGATCGCTCGCACAGCCGGCTCCGCCATCAACCCGGGCAAACTCCGTTGCAACCATTCACGTCGTTCCCCATCCAATGCCGGGCCAAGACGCCGCTCGATCGCTTCATCCGCACCGGGCCCCAACTCACGCCACTGAGCCCAAAAACACGGATCCGTTCCGGTCGTCCCATAGCGCCCTCCTGCGGATCCCAGAACGATGAGCAACTGGGCACAGGTATAGAGATGAGGAATAGCCGAGGCTGCCTGACGCATTACCTGGCGTTGAATCGCCTCATCAAACTCCCCTCCGGCGAGATCCGCTTGGCATTCGATCACCAGGAATGGAATCCCATTCACAAAACAAACAATATCCGGCCGGTAAGGGACCGAACCAGTGCATCCTACAATTTCAAACCCCGCCGCCACATGAAACTGATTCTCCTCGGGTCGGTCCCAATCCACAAACCGTACCTGCCTTCGGCGTCGCTCCGAACCAACCCCACTCTGAAAGCCTTCTCCAAGGGTGAGGAGATCATAGATCCCTTCACTACTCCGCACCAAACCACGTTGCAACGAAGGCGCCGACAGGCGCGCTAGAGCCGCACCAATATTGGGATGAGACCGCGACTGCTTGGCGGATGACAGCGAGACCCCGTTCAGCCGTTCCAGTTGGCCCTCCAAGACGGACTCCAGAAGCACGGACTGAAGGTCCCCGCGACGCGCCGAGAGGACTGCAGAGCCGTCCAGAAACTCATAGCCGAGTTTCACCAGCGTCTCCATCGCCAGACCTTGAACGCGGTCCCGCGCTTCACCCGCTTCGTTCTGCATGCCTGCGTCGTTTCCCGTCTTACTCGTCCCGCAACCGCGTCATTCCTCCGATAGCCGCGCGACCCGAACTCATGATTCCACCCGCATCTTGCCGCTCATCAAATGCTGAATCAGGCCGCGTCGTTGCCGATCCGTCGCCTCACGTTGCTGCTCGATCTGCCAGATTTCGTCCTCGCCGTGATCCAAAGCCTCGGCAATCGAACACTGTTCGGACAGCTTCGGGCAGCCAAACCGGAAGCGACCCAGATCATCAAACAGCACCCGGACCCGCACACTTCCAGCGCCGCGTTGTCGGACGAAATGTTGAAAACGCGGGGTGTGCCGGACGTGATCGAAATAGGCCGGGCTGAGTTCATCCTCATGGCAGCGAAAAACCACGTAATCCCCGCTCACCATAATGTCTTCCTTACGCCGCCAACGCGCCAGCGAACCAATGTTCAAGCGCATCGGATTGTAGGCAAACCAATTGTCCCGAACGAGCTGACACCGGTCTGTCGATCGACCCCGCCGGTTTGCTGGCATGGGCACCAAACCATCCGTCCGCGTCACGCCAAAAAGTCGCCCCCCATCCAAGCGCCCTTGATTACGCAGCCGAACCTGCTCCGCCAAATCCCCAAAGTGCCGCACCCGCCACCGTTCCCGAAAACCGTGCAGCCGTTTGTGGCCTCCCACCATCTGGTGCCGCAGTTCTCGGTGCTTCCGGAGTTTCGTGCGAATCAACAGTTCCAACTTGCCCACCGCTTCATCCCAAGTCCCCATCATCGCCGCCACCTTGCGTTGCTCCGTTACGGGCGGCAGCCAGATGGGCAAGGACCCGAGCGCCTGCTTGGTCAACTTGTACCGTGCGACACCCTGACGAGTGAGATACGACGTCCAATCCGCATGCACAAAGCGATAATAAAGCCACTCCGTCAAACAGGTCTTCGTTCCCCGAATCACGTGGGCATGGTTGTTCACATTAAAACGCCCCACCGCACGCACGGCTACGGCTCGATCCCGAAACTTGAGAAAGTGATCCCCGTCCTCTCCCACCAAGACATGCGTCCCGGCAAATCGAAAGCGATCGATAGAATCCAAAATCCCCGTCGGACCATAGTAGGGAAAGGCTCCCGGCATTTGCTCCCGCTCCGCCTTCGACAACGGCGTGCGCAACTCATTCCGAATCTCCGCCACATCGCCCAAGCGAGCTAACACCCACCCCCGCTCCCGCACGCCGAAGGGATTCGCCTCACTCATAGCCCGAGTTCCTTCAAGTAAGCCGCCATCTTCACCCGGATCTTGGCCAACTCGCGTTCCGTCGCGTCGATCTCCGCCTGAACCGCTCGCAAATCAATCTCCTCTTCCTCTTCGTAAGTATCGACATACCGCGGGATGTTCAGATTGTAGTCGTTCTCAGCGATTTCCTTCAAACCACAACGGTAGGCATACTTATCCGAAGACTCAAAGCTGCGATAAGTCGACACAATCTTCTCGATGTGGGACTCCGCTAAGAAGTTCTGATTCTTGCCCACCTCAAACTCGCGAGACGCCTCGATAAACAAAACATCTTCCGTCTGCTTCCCTTTATTAAAGAGAAGAATCGCGGCGGGAATGCCCGTACCGAAAAAAAGATTCGCGGGCAACCCAATCACGGCCTCCAACAAATTGGCTTCGATCAATCCCTTGCGGATCCGCCCCTCCGCCGCCCCACGAAACAATACCCCGTGGGGTACCACCACGCCGACGCGCCCCGTCTTCTCCTTCGCCGAGGCCAACATGTGCAGAATAAAGGCATAGTCGCCCTTGGACTTGGGCGGAATCCCCCATGCATAGCGCCGATACGGATCCGAGGAAGCCGCCTCTTGCCCCCACTTGTCCAGGGAGAAGGGTGGGTTCGCCACCACGATATCAAACTGCTTCAATGCTTTCCCATCCAGGAAACACGGGTTTCGCAAGGTATCCCCCCAGGCAATTTCAAAAGACTCCATCCCGTGAAGAAACATATTCATACGGCAGAGAGATTGGGTGGTCCCGTTACTCTCTTGCCCATAGAGCACGAAGCCACGACGTCCCGCCTCGTGCCCGACCTTGATCAACAGCGATCCCGAACCGCAGGCCGGGTCACAGATCAGATCGCCCACCTGCGGGGCCAACAAGCGAGCCAACAAACGCGAGACCTGTCCCGGGGTGTAGAATTCACCCGCCTTCTTGCCGGCGCCGGAGGCGAATCGCTCAAGCAGATACTCGTACACATTCCCAATCACATCCACATCCCCCACCACCGAGGGCCGCAGATCGAGTTTGGGATCGTTGAAATCATCCAGCAGATGCTTCAGTCGGGCCGTCCGATCTTTCGTCTGGCCCAACTTAGTCTCACTATTGAAGTCCACCCCGCGAAAGACCCCTTGCAATTTGATCTGATTGGCAGCTTCGATGCGTTCCAAGGCAATATTCATCTCTTCACCGATCGTGGTCTGACTCCGCCGCTCCCACACCGATCGGAAATCAGCCCCATCAGGGAGTTGAAACGGCTCCCGAGCCATCCGGCGCGCCACCAAGGCCTCGTCCCCGTCGTATTCCCGCAGGTAGCGATCCCGATGATCCCGCCACAAATCCGAGATATACTTCCAGAAAAGCATGACCAAAATGTAGTTTTTGTAGTCCGCCGGATCCACCACACCCCGAAAGGTATCGCAGGCCCGCCAAGCCACATCATTGATCTCGCTCTGATTCACCGTGCTCATCCCGCCCCTACTCTAACATTTCTTGATGCACGATGCTCGTCATTACCTGTTCCAAATAGCGCTGCCGCAAGGCATTCAATCGCAAGGCCAGTACCCGCTCCTCCGCCGCCAACTGCGCCAGCTCAATAATCTTGGCCTGAACCCCACGTTCCGGCACCGGGATCCGCAAGTCCCGCTTCAAAACTCCCAACGCCAAGGTCGGCACATGCCCGCCTCTTTTGGCCAGGGACAATAAAAACTCCTGGGTTCGCCTGAGATTGAGAAACCAATGCAAATAGGCCGCAATCACCCGACGGGTCCGCAGCCGAATGGTAAACAACTGCCCGCTCGCCAAAGCTTTCAAGTCCCGAGTTACCAACGCAGCCGTCATGCGGTTCCCGCGATTCGCAACCACGATATCTCCCGGCAACAGCCGATACCGCTCCCGCAACGTTGCCGAAGCCACCACCGGCTGCCTCTGTTGCACATCAATCGCTCCGTCTTCCGTCAAATCACCAATCCGCAGTAAATGGAGATCGGAATCCACCACCATCGGCGGCCCCTGTCCCCCACGCATCGTGAGCCCAACCCGTACGTCAGCCAGTTCCGCAATCATACAAGGGCGCTTCATTCGCACCCCCCGTCTGAGTCCATTCTCGCAACCCGTCCCTCCGAATCCGCACCAAAGCGACTCCGAAGATCCGCCTGCTCCCGCAACCGCGCCGACTCCGACCGATTGATCCGGGCGTGGATATGGGTTGCACCTTCCATCGGCACCCACACACGATCCGTCATTTCCCCACCCAGCAGCTGACTCAAATCCGCCGTCTCCCCAATCTGAAGCGGCACCCACTCCCCAACCGCATCCCGGCAACAAAAGATATAGTTACCACCGATTTCCAGAAATTCGGTACCCAAAGGGTAAATCCGATACTCATACACCATCCCCGATTCCCCGCGCCAAATACAGGCATAATCCACCGCCATGACCATTCCTCGTCACTCGTCTCATCTGAATTCATGAGGGGCGAAGGCCAATTCCCCTTGATTTCTTCCCCCATTCCAGTGACGCTACCTGCCTCTCACAGCTTGAGTCTCACTTGTTGAGGGTCACGCTTCCGGCTCCGGTTTCGATCGGAGCCGTTTTTCGTGGGCCTGAACACAGCTTAGGCAGGGCCCAACCGACTTTCAACAGACAAATACTCTTTTTATTTTGCACACATCATACTTGTGCAAAATAGATTCCACAAACCCGACTCTTTCCTATTGTTTTCAACCACATTTCGCCGCAGGAACTCCGCTGGAGGGACGGCCTCAAGGCAACTGGTAGGGCGAGCGTACCCGCGAGCCGTTGGGCAAGAGCAGGAACCGCAAACACCACCGCTCCAAACGACCGCCCCAGAAAAGAACGGCTCGCGAGTACGCTCGCCCTACCTTGCCTCCCCTCCCCTACGGTCAAAATCCCAGTTGAATTGCCCCCCAGCACCGCTATCATCCTCCCCGACGAGACGCACCGAACCATGTCAAATCCGCCAACAGACCCTTCCGGCCCAACCGGATCCGAGCCCTCGGGACCGCAAACCAGTCTCCGGCAGCCGCTGAGCGAGACCGAGCGCGCTTCGCGCAATTGGTCCGTTTTCTGCCACATCGCCTCTCTAGCGACCCTATTCCTCAGCATGGTCGGCTCCGGCTTTGTGGTGCCCCTCGGATTCTTGGGACCACTCATCGTCTGGTTGGTGAAGCGAAACGAGTATCCCGCCGCCGACGAACACGGTCGAGAAGCAACCAATTTCCAACTCACCCTGGCGCCGTTTCAGGTGTTATTCGTTTTCATTCCGATCATCGGTTGGTTCTTCCTGCTCCCAATCCTCCTCCTCATAAACGGGGGACTCACCGTCTATGCCGCCGTCAAGGCCAGCAACGGCGAGAGCTATCGCTATCCCTTCTCCCTAAGATTGATCAACTAGATCCCCCCGAAGACGTTCTGCGAACGGCGAACCGCTCCGATTCCTTGCCGTAACTCGGCCCGAAACGGACCCCTGATGTCGTTTCTTAATCCCTTTCTGCCTCGCCCATGAGTAACCCACCCACCAGCAACAAAAGCCTCTACACGAATCTCGTCGCCGCCGCTGTCTTTGGACTTGGCCTGCTCCTCCCTGAACCCACCCGCGGTCCCGTGGTCAGCATGGGGCTCTTTGCCCTCTCCGGCGCACTCACGAACTGGATCGCGGTGCATATGCTCTTTGAACGCGTCCCCGGGCTCTACGGTTCGGGGATTATTCCGCTCCATTTCGAAGCATTTAAGGAAGGAATCCACCATCTGATGATGCAGCAGTTCTTCACTCTGGAGAACATCAACCGCCTTTTCGGTGGCTCGACCGAGAGTGAAACGGGCGGGGCTTTCGACCTCAAGCCACTCCTTAATGAGACCGACTTTAGTCCCGCCTTCGAGGCGCTGCTGGAAGCCGTCCAAGACTCCCCACTGAGCGGCATGCTCACGATGGTCGGAGGCGCGCAGGCTCTGGAGCCCCTTCGGGAACCGTTTCAAGCAAAACTGGGCCACGCCCTCGGGGAGATTTCCGAGAGTGAGGCTTTTCAAAACACGCTGAAACAAAACCTCGTCAGTGGCACGGCCTCGGAAGAAGTCCTTGATCGGGTTAGTCTCATCGTGAGTAAACGCCTGGAAGAACTCACCCCAGAGATGGTGAAGGAGATTATCCAACAGATGATTCGCCAGCACCTCGGTTGGCTGGTCGTCTGGGGTGGCGTCTTCGGCGCTCTCATTGGGCTCCTGGCCGGCGTCATCTCAATCTAGACTGAGGATTCATCCCCTTCGGACCGCAACCGGACTCCCAGCATGTCCACTCGTCGCAGCGCCGGCCTCCTCATGTATCGGCAGACAGCAGACACACTTGAAGTGCTTCTCGCCCATCCGGGCGGCCCCAAACACGCGGACCGCGATGCCGGCGTCTGGTCCATCCCGAAAGGCGAGTTTGAACCCGGCGAAACACCCCTCGCCACCGCTCAACGTGAGTTTGAGGAAGAAACCGGCCTCAAGGTACCAAGCACCGAATTCACCAACCTGGGCACGATCCAGCAAAAAGGCGGGAAGATTGTCTACGCCTGGGCTTTCTGTGGCGAGGGTATCGATACCAGCCAGACATTCTCCAATCGCATCACAATCGAGTGGCCCCCAAAAAGCGGTCAGCAGATCGAGATCCCGGAAGTGGATCGAGCCGAATACTTCCCCCTAAGCGTGGCTCGAACCAAAATCAAAGAACGGCAAATCCCATTTCTGGATCGGCTCAAAGCCGCGTTGGCTCACTGAAGCCGGGATCGCTTGCGCGGCTTGGCTCGCATCGCTGCATCAACTCCGAGGCGTGCCCAATGCATCATGATTTCGGCATCGTCCAAAGCCGCATCCGGCACCGTATAGTAAGCCATCACTGCGTTTTTGCTTTCCAAGCGAAACGGTTCGCCCCCGGCGGCCTCGAAAGTGGGCTTGGACTCATCATCCACTTTGACATAAAGGACCTCATCGGCCACAAGTGCGAACATCAAGTCGTCGTGGTAGATCCCAAAGCCCCCAAACATGGCCCGAGCCCGGACCTCGCCGAGGCCCACCATGAGCTCCATTAAGTAGTCGACAAATTCCCGAGACCGCGCCATCCCAATCAAACTCGCACGGGCGATCTGGGATCGTCAAGCCAGGGTCTTGGCAACCCCACAGTCGCCACGGAATTTACCAAGTATCGTCGTCCCCGACATCGTCCACCGCCCCAGCAGGAACCATGGTTGGAAACGGCACGATGGAATCCACGCCCACACCTCCGTGCGGCAACCCTCCACGGGCTACTTCGGCGTTTTCCGACAAGCTCAGAATCAATTCGCGAACCGAAACGTGAATGGCCCGAAGGAGTGCCACGGCCCGAAGGCACCGGGCGTCGAGGGCACCGCCCCGAGCAGTCTCATCGAGCACGAGTTTCACCGCGCTGAAATAGCTATTCAGGCGCCAAACGAGATCTTCACGCCGGACCTCACCCACCGCCATCTGATCAGCCAAGCTTTGAAGATCTTGCAACGCGGCTTCGAGTCGCTCGACTTCCAGTCCGTTCAGGACGGTGTTTTCATCTTCACCATTCATGGGATCGATATCCGTTTTTCCGCCCATCAGGCGGGATTTCGGAGCTTGAGCAGCATACTTTGTGCCTTCCCAGGGTTGAGAACGTCCCAAAGGGGGTGGTCCGCCCCTTCAGGGCTCGGCAATCGTTGGGCCCCCGGAATCCCAGGGCGTTGCCCTGGGCTGGTACGGGAGTGCACCTTCGGCGCGAAAAACATTCCCCACCCCAACGCCAAAGGCCCTGAATTTTGACCCCGCCTGAACGACAAACCCGGCAAGGGCAACCCGACGAACGCAAACGGCACCACAAGATCCCCTCCGAGGGCCAAAGGCCCAGCTCATACCAGCCCAGGGCAACACCCTGAGGTTTCGCCCCCTCCGAACGCCAAGCCCGCTAAGGGCGACCCAACGAACGCCAACCAGCACCACAAGCCCCCTTCCCAGGGCCGAAGGTCCGGCCCATACCAGCCCAGGGTACCACCCTGGGCTCTCGATCCGTTTGAACGACAAGCCCTGTAAGGGCGGACCACCCGGCACGAGAGCCCCCCCCTTCCTTCCACGGCCGAAGGCCCGCTCCCTACCTGCCCAGGGCATCGCCCTGGGATCTCGACCCAACTAATCGACGAGCCCTGTATGGGCGTCCCAAAACCCCATCGACCGCCTCCCTCTAAAAGCATCGGATTCTCGCTTTTTCTCCGCAAACGCCTTTGCTAGCGTTCTCCCTCAATGTCGCCGACGACCTGGCAACAACTCAAACTACTGGCCCTTGGGTGCCTTCTTTGCGCCTTCGCCTTGTCGTTGCCAATCTACCTCCGCGCGATCGACGGCGCCGTCGTCCAACTCGCCGGACAGGGCACACCGGACCTGGATGCCGCCATCCGCGACCGAATCGAACGCGAGAATCCCGGTACCGCAAACCTCCTCATGGCTGGAGCCAATGAAAGTGGCGTATCCCTGCCGGAAGCCACCCAAAACGCCTTGGAGACCCACCGCCTCGCCAACCCCGAAATGACCTTTTGGGGAGGGGTTTTCCCCGAATTCCAGTCCGTAACCGTCCCGCAACCCAAAACGGAGGCAACCGTCATCAAAGCCTTCGTCAACAAGACGATTCGAGCCCAGATCGAGGCCCAGCTGCTCGCGTCCCGCCGTCCCGGTGTCCAAACCCTCCTCGATAATCGCTATCTCACTCATACCCAAATCTTTCCCCCCGCACGGTCCGCAGGCGGGGCACCCTTGGACGCCATTGTCCTCGCCACCGCGCAGCTTTCCCAAGCAGACGCCCTGGAGCCCAAGTTCCGGCTTGAGATCGAGAACCTCGCTGCCGAGGCCAATCGGGAAAACCCCACTCGCCCCATCGAATCGCTCTATTTGGATCTGCTCGCCTTCGCGCGGCAAATGAACTGGTCGCAATTCTCCGCGTTCACGGGTCGAATCGAGAGCCGCCAAACCCTGCGCCGCCTGTCCCATGCCGCGGCCCGCCATCCCGACGCGCTCGGCTCCCTCTTCGCCATCGTCCTCCTGAGCCCAAGGGCCGCCGACGTGGCGGACTACCTGCACACCTTCCCCGAAACCGGCCTCAAGGACCTCCAATTCGCCCTTACCGGTAACCAGGGCGGTCTGGCCAGCGTGCTGGCCCGGCAGGAACGGATCTACCACGCCCCTTACCGCATTCAACTCGCAAGCCGCACTCCTAGTTTCCCCTACTGGCAAGGAGTCAACACCCTCGCAGCCCGCTTTTCCTGGACCACGCTCCTCATCAAATACATCGCCCTGCTACTCGGGGCTTTCGCCCTGATCCGCTTCGTTTTCCAGTGCATTCCCCAGAAACGCAGCACCCCGGCGATGCTCCGCGTGGATGGGGTGGCGACTCTCCGCCAGCAGGTCTTAGCGCTCACGGTGCTCTTCCTGGCCATTCTCTTAGGCGAACCTTTTCTTGCCCAGAAAGGACAAACCGATGAAACTCCGATCAATTGGAAATTCCCGACCGCCCCAGCGGAGGTCGCGGCAAAAATGGAATCAATGATGGGTGATAAAGTAGATGAAATGACACTCCTGGCCTTGGTCCTGTTCTTTCTGGTCCAAGCCGGTCTCTACGCTTTGGGCTTGGTCAAGCTCAAGGAACTCCAGAAACAGAACAGCTCTTCACGGCTGAAGCTCAAGTTGCTGGACAACGAGGACAACATGTTCGACGCCGGCCTCTACGTCGGTCTCGGCGGCACCGTCATCTCCCTCCTCGTGCTGACGATGAACCTGGCTCAAATCGGCCTCATGGCCGCCTACGCTTCCACCCTCTTCGGGATTATCTTTGTCTCGCTCCTGAAGATCATGCACGTCCGCCCCTATCGTCGGAAACTCCTGATCGAATCCGAGGCTGGAATCCTATGAGTAAGCCCCTCCTGATCGTCATCTGCGACTTTCTGTTGATCAGCTTGCTCTCGCTGGCTTCGTTCGACATCGAACCGCCGAATTCCGAGCAACCGGAGGTCACCGAAGCCGCCGAGCCGCAAAGCGCCCAAGACATGTTGGAAGCCTTGACGCTCGCCTTAGAGGAGGAACAGCTGACCCAGGAGAACCTTGCCGCGGAACTCTCTGCGGTGAAAGAAGACCTCACCAACACTCAAACCATCCTCCAAGACCGCGAAGCCACGATCCACGATATCAAATCCGATTTGGCCGATACCGAACTGCGCGCCCAAGATCTGGAGAAGGAACAAAAACGGCTGGAGCGCGAATACGAAACCACGCAGAAGAACGTAGCCTTTCTCCAAGAACAATACGTCAGCACTAAGAAGGCGGCGAACCAGCTCCAAACCGATCTGGCCACTCGCTCTCAAGATGCCGCCGTCTCACAGGCCAAGCTGGATACCATTCAATCCGAACTCACTACCCGGCGCGAAGACGCAGCTCGTATGCACCAAAAGATCGAGGCCCTGGAGCAGGCCCGACGGGCCGCCGAAGCGGAGAAATTCAAACTCGCTCTCGACCTGCGCCAATCCCAAACCGAAGCCATCGTGGTGCGCGAACAACTCGCCGTCTCCCGGGACGACGTCAAGACCGCACGCAATGACATCGCCTACGCACGCAATGAAGTCGTCAACGCCCGGTCGGAAGTCAAAGTCGCCCGAACCGAGGTCGCCGTCGCCCGGGACGAAGTCGCCCGCGTCAACGAAGAGAAGCAAAGCATCCAACGGCACGCCGAAAAACTCGCCACCGGCGTAGGCAACCTCGCGGAGAAATCTGAAGAAATCAAAGACGAGATTCGCAGTTCCACCCCGCTCACCGCCAACAGCATCTACCACGATTTTCGCAACAACCAGATCGACACCCGCTTCGTCGGGACCAAGAGCGGCCTCTTCGGCCAGCGCAGCAACCGCGAGCACATCGCCAAGAACATCATCGCCACGGACGGCTCGCGCTACTACATCCTTTACCACATCGCAGACACTCCCTTGTCCCTAGCCACGGCCGACACGCGTTGGGAACAACTGACGGGCGTGGTGACCCGAGGCCAAGTAGCCTTCTCCATCCCCATTCTAGCCGGACTCGCCATGGACCCTCGGATCTTCGTCGTGCCGGTCGGCAAGGCTCAGGCGCAACAGTTGGGGTGTCGCATCTACCCCTTAGCAGCGGATCCCTTTCGTTTTCAAGAGGCGGTTCTCGTCGGCTCGCGCGAGAGCTACTTTGGCGAAGTCACCTTTAAGCTCGATCCCAAGTATCCCAACTACGTCAAGATGGACCGACCGTCATTTGGTAAGCTTTCCGGAAAGTTCACCCCGTCACGCGGCGATCTGGTTTTCAGCAAGACTGGCGAACTCCTGGGAATCATGGCTAACAGCAAACACTGCGCCGTCTTTCGCAAAGTCGAGATGAACCGACAAATCAAGTTGGGGATCGACGTGCCGCAGCAAAATACCACCAAGGTCCTCGGACAATTGCGCTCCCAACTGCAGCGTCTCCCGACGGCCCTCCAGTAAGCCCAAGCGGGTGTCCCCGCACGGCGGAAGCCAAGACCGAAGCCAGAAGGAAGCGATACGACTCAACGGCATGGCGGACACCGTTTCCCAGTATTGGCACTACTTCCTAATCTTGGTCAGTATCCCGCTGGCATTCTACGCATCGACGCATGCTCTGATTCACAAGCGCCACTCACATTCTGCCCTCCTCTGGATTTCCTTCATCTGGTTTCTCCCCTTGGTGGGCTCCGCCCTTTACTTCCTGCTGGGCATCAATCGGATTCAACGGCGGGCCACCTCGCTTCGCGCTAGCCGTGCGACTCCCCCATCTCGCCAACAGAATATGTTCTGTGCGCCCCGCGCCCTCAGCGAATCCCTGCCAGACCCCGAATCCGCAACCCGCCTATGTGCCCTTGCCAACACCGTTGGCAACCTGACTCAACGCCCGCTCCTCACAGGAAACCAAGTACTCCCGCTGGTCAACGGCGACGAAGCCTTCCCCCGCATGTGGGAGGCCATTACCGAAGCCAAGAAGACGATCTGCCTCAGCACCTACATCTTCGATCATGATGACGCCGGCCTGCAGTTCGCTCATCTCCTCGCTGAAGCCCAACAACGCGGAGTCGAGGTCCGAATCCTCGTCGATTCCACCGGCGCCCGCTACTCCTGGCCGCCCATCACGGACCGCCTCACCGCGCTCCGCTTGCGCCACGCGAATTTCTTTCCCGCTTCAAAACTCAACCGCACCCTCACCCTGAACATGCACAATCACCGCAAGATCATGGTCGTGGACGGCAAGGTGGGTTTCACCGGCGGGATGAACATTCGCCATGCCAACCAACTCCAACAGCAGCCCAAACGACCGGTCCAGGACATCCACTTTGAACTGAAGGGTTCCATCGTAAGCCATCTCCAACAGGCCTTTGCGGAAGACTGGGCCTTCGCAACCGGGGAACGGTTGACCGGGAAGGATTGGTTTCCGAGACTCCGAAGCCAGGGAGAGATTCTCGCTCGTGGCATCACGGATGGACCCGACGCGGATCTGGATATCCTGACATGGACATTGATCGGAGGGCTCAACGCCGCCACCAAGAACATCCGAATCGTCACGCCTTACTTCCTCCCAGAAACACGCATCATCGCGGCGCTCAATGCCGCCGCGCTCCGAGGCGTCCGCGTTCAGATTCTGATCCCGGAAAAAAACAACCTCCCCTTTATGAGCTGGGCCACGGCCGCCATGCTCTGGCAGCTCCTCCAAAAGGGCTGTCGGGTCTACCGTTCACCTAGCCCCTTCGATCATACCAAGCTCCTCACGGTCGATGACGAATGGACCCTCATCGGATCAGCCAACTGGGATGCTCGGAGCCTTCGGCTCAATTTCGAGTTCAACGTCGAGTGCTACTCACGCCCGCTCGCCCAACAACTCAACCAACACATCGACGAGAAACTGGCGGCCGCCAACGAAGTCACCCTCCAATCCGTCGAAAACCGCCCCTTTCCCATCAAACTTCGAGACAGCGCCGTCCGTTTGCTTTCCCCGCTTCTCTGAGCCGCCGATCCATGCCCGTGATGGGGCCGCGCTCCGTTCTCGCTACTCGAATTCGGATGCGTCCATCTGCATCCCTTCCAGTCGAGTTGCCAAGCGACCCAACAGACGACGATAGTCACTATCCGGCGCCACCCAAAGTCGCAACTCCAGTTGCCCGGACTCGCCGCCAAACTCGTGCATCGAAAGGCTACTATTGATCATTTGTCCGGGCCAATCCATGCCCAGTGCCACTGCGGATCGATTCGCGAACAGCGCACCCTTAACATCGCCCCAACGCCGCTTCGTCTCGACGGGCGTCTCACGCAACCACTTCCCAACGGAATTCGGCAACTCGGCCGCCCGCGCTCGGCTCAGAAACCAATCCAGTCCCCGATCCAAGCCGAAAAGCACCGTATCCGGCGAGGGCTGCCATTCGGCACTCATCAAGTCCACCGAACTGCGCTGGGGCTGCAACAGAACCAATTGCCGAGTCGCCAACAAATGCGACTGCCAATCGGCCAAGGACTCCGAAAACTCACACGTGGCACCGAAACCCAAAACCGCATCCACCCGCTCACCGAGAGTCAGCTTCTGTGACAACAGTCGGCAAGCCCCCACCATAGTGCGAAACTGAACCCGTTCCGTTCGAGCAAACCGCTCAAGCTCGCGATCGAAAAAGGGATAAACCCCTTCCCAGACGAGCAGCTCCGGCGTGGGTTCCTCCACCCAAAGATCGCCCTCGCCACGGCTCTTCTCTGATTCGCCTGAGTCACCTGAGTCGTTTGAGAAGAGCACCAACTGTCCGCGATCCCGTGCCGTTAGATAGCGGGCAAAGCGTAGCGCCCCCGAGTTGCGTCTTCGATCCACCTCCCGTACGCCTAATTCCCAGCCCCCCGCACTCTCGTCGGCATCCGGTGCCGTCAGGGTCATCCGTGTCACCGCGCGGGCTTCATTCAACTCAGACGCATCCGACGCGGGAACGATCAAAATATCAAACTCCGCAATAGCATGGGTGGTTTGAGCCGCCTCTTCCAACACGATCCGCACCCCAGCCTCCAGTTCATAGGACCGAGCCACTTTCGTCACCCCATCCAAAAGCCCCGAATCGCAGCGCACCCAGACCTCCGGTGAAAGGTCGGACGGCAACTGCCGCTCCACTTCGCCCTGATTCGGATACTGGATTCGAAAATAGGTGAAGAGACTCACCATTCCGAAGAAAAACATCAGCAGCATGCGATTCTCACGACTCATCACCTTATTCCTCATTTGAAAAAGCCTCCGATAAAAAGACCTACCAGCATTTGCCAGACTTTGCTCCCAATTGAGCCTTCTCGCAAGGCCGCCCCCCCCGTCACAATCCGATCCGATTGGCTCGATAAATAAAATAGCCCAACAATAGGGACGCCAGGACCCCCACCAACAAAGCCCACCGGAAAAACACGGCCCGCTTCCGCTTGTTAGCTCTCCCCATCCCCGGGAGCAGGTAGTAACGATGCTCCTCTTTGTTGCGCTTCTTAAAAAACATAGCCTCGTCCCACGTGACTGAGCCGCCCAATCCTAGCACCCCTAAGGAAAAGGGCGAGCGGAAACCCCACGACAAGGAAAACACCGGAGCGGCCGAGAGGCAAAAGGTAGGGCGAGCGTACCCGCGAGCCGCTGGGCAAAAGCAGCGAACCCGTACTCCGTCGCCCAAAAACACCACATCACAGAGGAGCGACTCACGAGCAATCACGCCCCACCGGCCCTGCATTCCCCCACCATCAGACAATCCCTCCTTGCCCCAGCCCCCCATCCACAGCTACTCTGGCCGCATGGCGAAGGTGCTCCTGGTCGATGATGAAGTGACCATGGTCCAGTTGGTGTCCGAATCCTTGCGGGCCCTGGGCCATGAAGTGTTCCCTTTCTCCAACGGAAAAGCCGCCATTGAAGCTCTGGCCACGACCCAGCCTGAGATCGTGATCACGGACCTCTACCTAGACAAAACCCGCGCCCACGGCCTCGATATCCTCAAAGCCGCCCGAGAAAGTGATCCGGCACCGGTCGTGATCGTGATCACCGGATTCGGATCCATCGAAACCGCCGTAGAGGCCATGAAGCTCGGCGCCTTCGACTATCTCGAAAAGCCCTTCAAACTCGATGAGCTGAAACTCAGCATCGAGCGCGCCCAATCCTACAACCAAGCGGTTTCAGAAAACGTCTACCTCAAGAAACAGCTCAAGACGAAGTATCACTTCAGCCAGATCATCGGTGCGTCTGAACCCATGCAGGCCGTGTTCAAGATGATCGAACGCATCGCCGAAACCGACAGTACGGCACTGATTCTTGGCGAAAGCGGTACCGGCAAAGAATTGGTCGCCAAAGCCATTCACTTTAACAGCCGCCGCAAGGGGCGTCCCTTTGTCCCCGTCAACTGTAGCGCCCTACCCGAAAACCTCCTGGAGTCCGAGCTCTTCGGCCACCGTAAGGGGGCCTTCACCGGAGCAGTGGCAGACAAGAAAGGTCTTTTCGAAGAAGCCGAAGGCGGAACGATTTTTCTCGATGAGATCGGCTCCATGTCCGCAACGCTCCAAAGCCGGCTACTCCGAGTCTTGTAAGAAAAAGAAGTCCGCCGCGTCGGCGACAATGTCCCGGTCTACGTCGACGTACGCGTGGTCGCCGCCACAAACGAGCCTCTGGAAGAAAAAATCAAAGACGGCTCGTTCCGCGAAGATCTCTACTATCGACTCAACGTAATTCCGGTTCACTTACCCAGCCTGCGGGATCGCTTGGATGACATCCCGTTGCTCGCCGGTCACTTTCTCAAGGACAAGGTCAACCCGAGAAGCGGCAAACCCTTTCACGTCACCAAAGTCGCCATGGAAGCCCTCGGCGAACACAGCTGGCCGGGCAACGTACGGGAACTCGAAAACGTGGTCGAACGCGCCTGCGCGCTCTGTGAAACCCACGTCATCCGCACGGAAGACCTTCCCCCCTCGATCGCGAAGCTGGCGAAGGGTGATGACAGTCCGTCCGAAGCGGAAATCGCTCAACCCACATCGGAGCCGGATGCGGATGACACGCGTCTGTTCCCACTCGCCCACACCGAAGAAAGCAGTCTGAAAGTCGATACCAACACTCCCGTCGGATCCCTTCCCCTCCAGCCGCTCAAGGAGTTTCTCCGGCAACAGGAAGCTGTTTACCTCAATCGAGTGTTAACTCACACGGGAGGTGACAAGGAAGCGGCTGCCGAACTGCTCGATGTCAGCTTGGCCACCTTGTACCGAAAGCTTTCCGAACAAGAGGACCGGTAAGGCAACGCGGTCCGCGACCGCAACCATCGCATTGCCTTCCCGGGCCGACTCAACCCTCGACACGCTGTGCCAGGATTCTCCGAACAGCTTGCGAATCACGCCGCGCTAAACCAGCTGCAAGTCCCCGACCTCTGGCAGCACAAAGCCATCACCCACCTCCGAAATGGCGAAGACGTCATCGTTCACGCCCCCACCGGCGCCGGCAAGACCCTGATCTTCGAACTCTGGGCTAATGAAGGTCGCAACCGCGGCCAAGCCATCTACACCGTGCCAACCCGCGCTTTGGCCAATGACAAACTGGCCGAATGGCGGGCCAAAGGTTGGGACGTGGGCATCACCACCGGAGACCTCTCGGACCACATCCACGCCCCCGTCATCGTGGCAACCCTTGAGGCCCAAAAAAACCGCCTCCTGCAAGGCAAGGGACCACAGCTCCTGGTCATTGACGAGTATCAAATGATCGGGGACGCCGACCGCGGGCTCAACTACGAGCTCGCCATCGCCCAAGCACCCGCCAATACCCAACTGCTCCTCCTGAGCGGCAGTGTTGGCAATCCGAAACACGTCGCCCGCTGGTTGCAACGCCTCGGACGAAAGGCACAGGTCGTCTCCCATTTTCAACGCCCGGTTCCCCTGGAAGAAGTCTCTCCCCTCCACTTCAACGTCCGACTCCCTCGTGCCCTAAAAGGCTACTGGCCGGGGCTGATCGCCAAAGCCCTGACGGCCGACCTCGGGCCCATCTTGATCTTCGCTCCCCGCCGCGCCGCAGCTGAATCGCTCGCCAACGAGCTCGCCCGCCATCTACCCAACCCCAACCCGCTCACCCTGACGGATGAACAACGCCACTTGGTCGGCGACGCTCTGGCAAAAACGCTCTCCAGCCGCATCGCGTTCCACCACAGCGGCCTCAGCTACGGCGCCAGGGCCGGTGTGGTGGAACCGTTGGCCAAGGCCGGGCAACTCCGAGTGGTCGTGGCAACTATGGGACTCGCTGCGGGCATCAATTTTTCGCTCCGCAGCGTCTCCCTCGCGGCAGATTCCTACCGTCGACAGTACGTGGAACATACCCTCGCCCCCGATGAGATTCTTCAAATGCTCGGCCGAGCCGGGCGACGCGGCATCGATGAAACCGGCTACGTCATCGTCAGCGCCAATGCCATCCGACTGCGCGACGGATTTCCCGTGGACCTCAACCGCAGCCGCCTCATCGATTGGAGCGCTCTCCTCGCCATCATGGGGCACGCCGTCGATCGCGGCGCCAATCCCTACCAAGCGGCGGTCGATGTCCAACAACGCCTCTTCACCACCAAGCCCATCGACCTGGGGGTGGAATCCGCGCTGGCCCATCCGGACGTCCCGTGTGGCTTGCCCACCGATCCCGAGCGGGCTCGTCTGGTTCGAAAACAAGAACCCCAGTTCCGCAACAGCCGGCTCGAATGGGAGAAATGTCCCGCCTACCAAGAGGTCCCGCTAGCGGACGTCTTTGTCCCGGTTTATCCCGAAGGACCCGAGGCCCCCGACCCGGCACCGGATCCAGAGAACCCCATCCCACTCATTCCACTGCTCTCCGACCGCGATGCCCTAGCCACGCAAGAAGAAGGTCCACTCGCGCCGATTCGGGAACAGAACGGACGGCCCATTTATGGCCGCGTCCTACTCGCCGCCACCCAAGCCGGCGAGAATCGCATGCTTCTCCACAAATGGCTCCGGAGGATGATCCGATGGAAAGGCCGCTACGTCCAACCCAAGCGATGGGAAGAGAAAATCATCCCCCTCCTAACGAAACACCTAGAGCAACGCCAGACCCCTCTCGTGAAGATTCATCAGGAGGGGAATGATTGGATCCTCACGGTTCATCTGGAACAGCGCTCGTTACGCACCTATGTCGACCGGTACGGGATCGCGCTCTGGAACCCCCAAAAACGGCAGGTGACCAGCCCCATTTGCACACCTTGCCCCTGTCTGTCGGTTTGCCGCTCGCTACCTCCCCGTACCCGGACCGCCCTCCAATGGCGACGCCTCGGCCTCATCGAAAAAAATGGCCACCCTACCCGTCGCGGACAGATCGTTAGCTACTTCAATCAAAACGACGGCTTGGCCATCGCCGCCGCTCTGGAAACCGAAGACTATTCGATCGCCGACCTCATCTTTGACCTGGCGGATCTCGATGGCGGCTTCCGCTTCTGTGGTGATGAGGATCGCTGGGCTGGAAGACTGGCAAGCGCCTGTCGGAACACCTTCGGATCTACGAATATCGAAGGCTATCTCGAGAACGGGACTCCACCCAATTACGGTCATGGAGCCGCAAAAATCGTCCGCGCTCTCCAGAAGTCTCCGCACACGAAACACCAGTGGGTTACGGACCTCTTGGGTCCCGGTGATATCGACCGGGTCATAATCGAATGGCGCAGCCGACTCCGGCAAATCGCCTCCGCACCAGAAATGGATTGGCCCCGTTGGAACCGTTTCCAAGAACTTGCAAGTAGTGCGTTGGAGGAAACGGAATCCCCTACGCTCAGTGAGCTACCCCGCTTGCCCGGCAGCCAGCAAAAAAGAGTCAACCACCGACTCCACGCGAGCGACCTCAAGGCTTTGCCGCAGTCCTAGCAAGCCAAACGGGCCCTCGATTAATCGGTTGACGAATTCCAACACAAGTCTCCGTCAACCCCCTTCTATTTCTGCGCCACAACGGCCGCACAAAAAACTGCCAACAACTATCACTTCTCAATCATAGCGGACTGGAATATGCTTGCTATACACCAGCGGCGGTGCCGCGGATCGGCACGCAAAGACAGCCACGAATAAACGACAGCTTAACCCTAAAAGCGAACTAACTAGATCAAATTGAACCGAGTATCGTGATTCGCCTTCCCGACAGTTTGACTCCCGATGAGGGTGGAGTAGAAGCCTACCTCCCTGGCGATCTCATTCGGCACGGTCGCTACGACTACCGTGGCGTGATTGTCTCAGTGGATCCAGAGTGCTTGGCCGATGATGTTTGGTATTATTCCAACCAAACTCAGCCAGCGAAGAACCAACCGTGGTATCATGTTTTGGTACATAATTCGGACCAAACCACCTATACCGCCCATTCATCGATCGAACGCGACTCGTCAAAAAGTGAAGTGAACCATCCCCTGATCCCACTCTTCTTTGAGAGCTTCGAGGGAACTCGTTACGTGCGCAACAACCACCCTTGGCCGGCAGAGTAGACTCGTACATTCGTGTCCGATTCTCAAGTTTCAAGCGCCTTGCAAATTAGCGATCTTCCGGGCGAATGGTCAGACAGATCATTCGGTGATCGGAAGCCAAGGCCCACTCTCGCCCCACTGCAATCCTGGCCGAACCCGGTTCCCATTCCGGCTTCATTGCGGGACTCAAGAATAAATAATCATATCGATAGTAAGCATCTTTCTTTTCAAAGTGATGAGTCCAGCTGATTCGACTCTGGGAACCTTCAGTAGCGAGAGAATGCAATTCCACTGGTCGAGCGTCCCATAATGCTCGGTCTCGCCCGCGGCCCTTCACGGTGCGAATAACGCGAGAATCCGGGGTATCGTTGAGATCCCCAAGGACCACAAAATTGCGTTCCGGAGCGCGGGCCAACAAGCCATCAATCCGTTTCCGGAGCAGCACGGCTTCGGCGAGTCGATAATCCGCCTGATCCGCATACCAGGTGGGCAATTGGGATTTGAGGTGCACGTTGAACAAAGTGAACTCATAGTGGGGAGAGACCTGAATATCCAACTCGGTAATCCCCCTCAGAACAGAGTACACCCGCCCATAGAGAAGAAACTCTGCGTTTTCATCCGATCGGTCTCTTCGAATCGGGAAGCGACTCAGAACGGCACACCGAATCGCCTGTTCCTCAACCCGGAGGTCTTGCCGGTGCGGGTATGCCAGCCCCAGCGCCGCCAACTCTCTGGCCAGGCCGTCTAGATCCGCCCTCGAACCCACCTCTTGCAAAGCCAAGACGTCCGGTCGCTGCGAAAGAATAACCCGAACCACCGCCTGGCGGGAATCGGCCGCTTTGGCGGATCGGCCCGGAATCGCCTCCATCCGGAAGTTGTCCAGATTATAGCTTCCAATCGTAATCCCGCTGCTGGCTACGGGCTGCTGCCCAGCAACCCACAAAAACACCCAAAAAAGCCCGACATACCACGCCAACGGGTCTAGCAAGCGCGCACTACTTCTCACACCGAATCAGCCTAGTGGCCCCGCCACGGCTCGAATACTGAAAAATGCGAAAACACCTGAATTCGGGTTGATTTGGCGGGTTTCACAGATAAGGTCCCCAAGACCTGAGGGCGCCAGCCCGCCAGGCGAGATGCCATGTCAGAGCCCGTACTACACGACCTACAGAGCGAACCGGACCTTCGCGGAATCCCAATCGACAAGGTTGGGATTCGAAATTTCCGTCTCCCGCTTCAAATCGAGGACGGGGCCGGCGCCCCACAATGCACCGTGGCCACAGTCGATGCCTTCGTCGATCTACCGGCCAGCGTGAAAGGCACCCACATGAGCCGCTTTGTCGAGGTACTCGAAGCCCATAGCGGGCCGCTCAGCTCGGCCAAATTGCCGGCGCTACTCGAAACGCTCCAACAACGCCTCGACGCGCAGACAGCCCACTTGGACATCGCCTTTCCCTACTTCATCACAAAAGCTGCCCCCGTTTCCGGGCGGTCCGGGACCATGGACTACCAGGTACGCTGGCAGGCCCAACGGCAGGGCGATCAGATGGATCTGATTCAGCAAGTTGGCGTGACGGTCAAAACGCTTTGTCCCTGCTCGAAATCGATCAGTGCCTACGGGGCGCACAACCAAAGGGGCTTGGTCACGGTTCGCCTGCGGTCCAAGGCCCTCATCGGGATTCGGGAGATTATTGCCGAGGTGGAGGCTTCCGCCAGCGCCGAGCTCTACAGCTTGCTCAAACGGCCGGACGAAAAACACGTGACAGAACAAGCCTACGACAACCCCGTATTCGTTGAAGATTTAGCCAGAAACGTGGTACTGAGGCTCAAAAACGACCCTAGGGTGTATTGGTATGAGGTCGAGGCCGAAAACCAAGAAAGCATCCATAACCACAACGCCTACGCGCAAATCTGCCACCGATCGGCGGAGGGCTCCAACGCCTCCACCCCCTAAGGGAGATCGCTTTCCGTGCCACAACGACCCTTTTGCACCGCAATTCACCGATTGGACAAGGGTACCAGGGCCTCGCAGAGGCCTAACTCAACAAGTCGGATGATTGGAACAAATCGACCGCTTCGCGCTCGCACGCCATATATACTAAAAGCGCATGGTTTATGGCGCGTGCTAAGGCGCTGTTTTCGCATCCAGCGGCAGGCGGGCTCGTCCTTCGGTGAATTTTTATTCCCGTCTCCAAGAGAGGCGGCTCTCGGCAGAGACGCCCAACAGCAAGATTTCCCCAAGATTTTTGTAGCAATTTTATTTTCGTTTGCTAGATTCGCCCGCCTTTGACGTGAGTATCGGAGACCCGCCAGACGGAGTTCCAGACAGATAAAAAGCTCATGTCGGGGCAATTTAGACGGAATAATACGTAACGAACGTCGTTGTGACAGCGAAGAAGAAAGCCGCAAAAAAGGCCACGGGCCGGAGCAAGGCCAGTCCGGCCTCGGTGCCAACCGCCACGACTGCCGCGATTCTGGGGATCCCGCAAGCTCCCGCCTCTTCCGCGAAGAAGGCGAGTAAGAAGAAGACTGAGTCGGCAGAATACAAGCCGATCAAGGTCAAGCCAGAGTGGGAAAAATACTACAAGACGCTCGTGGAACTGCATGACCGTCTGCTGGCCCAGATGGATGGCTTGGCAAAGGAATCGACAGAACAATTGCAAGGCTACAGCCTTCACATGGCCGATTCCGGCACAGACAATTTTGACCGCGATTTCGCACTCAGTCTGCTCTCATCAGACCAAGACGCGGTGTACGAGATCGAAGAAGCACTGAAACGCATCGAGAAAGGGACCTACGGGGTTTGCGAACTCACCAACAAACCCATTCCGAAGGCCCGACTCGAAGCCATTCCCTGGACCCGATTCACGGTGGATGCTCAGGCACAACTTGAGAAAGATGGCGCCCTGCGTCAGCGTAGACTCGGAGCCCTGGGCTCAGTCGATTCTACGGGCGCTAGCTCTTCAGCACCCGATATCGACGACGATGACGATACGGTGCCGAAGACCAGCACCAAGGATAAGGATTAATTATGCCACGCGAAATTGTAACCATTGAGTGCACCGAAGCCCGTGCGGAAGGGAAAGCCCCGTCGCGCTACATGACTTCGCGGAACAAGAAACTGCAGACCGAGAAGGTCGAAAAGAAGAAATACAATCCCTTTCTCCGGCGACACACCCTGCACCGGGAGATTAAGTAACTAAAAAACCGTCATGCCACGCAAAAAAGGTAAAGACAAGCGCCGTAACGACTCGAGTCGCTCCCAATCTCGCACCCCGCGTCCGAAGCCGAAGATCGATTTCACCATCGACGCGCTTGATTTTCGCAACGTCGCCCTTCTCCGTCAGTTCGTGACGGACCAAGGCCGATTGCTTCCGCGCAAGTACACCAATCTGCCCGCTCACTATCAGCGCAAGCTGAGCCGCTCGGTGAAGCAAGCACGGCAGATGCTGTTGATGCGCTAGGCGCCCTGCGCGCTCCCAAAGATCTCGCGGGTTTTCCCCGCAGGATTTCGTTTTCGAGGATCTTGTCTCACGACAAGATCCTCGCTTTTTTCTACCCCTTCCCTGTCCCCAGGACCATCGCTCCACCAAATCACAAAAAAGGCCCTGATTTCCGAGTTTTCGGAAACCAGGGCCCGGCGGAATAGACTGGGTTCCGACCCAGCAGACTCTCAACCGGCAGCGAACAAAACAAAACGCAAACCAATTGAATCCATTCTCAGTCACGATGCGACTTCAAGACTAAGAACCGTGAGTGACAAGGCCAGGCGAGCAGACCGGGCGTCACCCAGCCTTGTCACCTAACAATTCCCCCAAGGTCCCAATTCCTTTCAGACGAATTCAAAAAAGTTTCCTTTTGCCCCCCCCCGAGAACTGATTCGGGGGTGTGATTCGAAAAGGGTGCTCCCGGCCAATGGCGCCGGCAAGCCGGCGCACTCCATGGAGTGCGAGAGCTTGCTCTCGCCTTCCTCCAACGCAATCGATCTAGTCGATTGCACCCTTTTTGAATCACACGCCTGATTCGGCCCCACAGGTGAAAGGATTCGCGCTTCACCGGGAATACCTTCATAGTCACCGGAAGAACCCCGGCACTGCGATGAGCCAAATTCCCGTCACCGAGCCGACGCTCCTGATCCAAATCCGCGACCCAGACGATGCCCTGGCCTGGGAGCGTTTCGTCAAACTCTACACCCCGCTCGTCTTCGGCTTTTGCCGCCAGCGGGGCCTGCAAGATGCCGACGCCTCAGACCTTTCGCAGGAGGTGATGAAGACAGTAGCCCAATCGATCCATCGCTTTGACTACGACCAACGCCGAGGCACGTTTAGAAGCTGGCTGCTCCGTGTCACGCGCAACAAACTCCTCAAATTTTTCTCCAAACTGCAACGCCTCCCAAAAGCCACCGGACGCACCTCCATCCAGGAACGGCTCGAAGCCACACCCAGCCCAGAAGAAACCGGAGAATGGAACGCCGCCTACCAACGACGCCTCTTCAACTGGGCCGCTCAAGAAGTCGAAAACGAGTTTGCCCCCACGACGTGGCAAGCCTTCTGGAAAACGGCCGTCGAAAATCAACGGAGCCCAGCCGTTGCCGAAGAGCTACAGATCAGTTTGGGCGCCGTATACATCGCCAAAAGTCGCGTCCTCGCCCGGATTCGAAAACAAATTGCCACCGTAGCCGGAGATGACGATCTAGACCTGGCCACGGCCTGCGACACATCCCCGCCAAAAGGGTCTACAGCTTAGGGCGTCTCGGAGGTCTCAACGGCCTCCGTGAGGTCGAACCACCGATCCCAAGCCTCCCACTCACTTTCCACCTGCCCCAGCGCTCCCATCACCAAGGCCCGCAGTCGCCAAATCTCCGGATCCTCGGGATGATTCGCAACGGCAACCCGACTGTAAAACCGCGCGTCGCGCCGCCAGAGCAGTTCACGATCGGTCAACACCTTCTCGATCCGGCGCTGCAACCCGCCTCGGTCCGTCGGAGCATATCCCAAGACTTCATGAATGCTTGTATACTGCCCAACATCGACTGCTTCGGCCAAATAGGCCTCCATCGTAGTCGTAATTCCAGTGACCTCGGGGGCAACATCCCAGTCGGCACCGAGTAGCCAATGGGCGAGGCATTCATAGTATCCATCCCGTGGCAAGTCGGAGACATCTTGCCGAATCGTCGATTCCTCGCCGACCGGTCCCGGCTCGCGCACGCCCATCGAGTCCACGGATACACCGACCAGGTCGCGCAAGAACAGCAAGAACCAGTCCGGTACCGGCAAGGGAGGATCCGGCAATTGCCACATCCGAGCCGCATCATCGGCAGCGTTGGTGAGCAGTCGTTGGCCGTCGGGCGAAAACGAGGCGTCATAGACATCGCGCGTGTGGATAAATCGCTCTGTCAGGGGTCGCCCACTCTCCCAGTCCCAAACCCGCACGCCCCCATCCGACCCCACCACCACCACACGTCGTGCCTCGGGATCAAAGTGCGCCCGGAGCACCGGGCCCGTGGGATCCTGCACCCTTCCAACTGCAGAAAAGGTCACCGGATCCCAAATACGCACCGTACCATCACTCGATGCTGTCAGAGCCAAACGACCCTCGTTTGAATACTCCGCCCAGTTGACAACATCGTCATGTTGCAGCGGCGGACCCACCGCCGCACCCGTACGCAAATCCCAGAACTGTCCGGTGTGGTTTGAGGACGCCGTCAGGAACTGCCGATCATTCGGCGCTAGCGCCGCCATCTCCACTCGGTCGCCGATCTCGATTTCCCCCTCCCATTCCTCTCCCGCTCCAAGTCGACGGACCACCACGGTGCCATCTTTGGACGCACTCACCACTCGTTGCCCAGACTGGGTGAACGCCACACTGGATACGGGCGCGAGATGCCGGTACTGCACCATCGGCTCCCAGTCATCGTTGACCCGCCACGCGGTGACCTCCCCGGATTCGCTCCCAAAAGCAACCCGCTCACCGGTGGCATCAAACGCACCACACAGGAGGGCGCCTCCCAACCGATAGGACTCCACCACCCGAGATCCCGTCAACGCATCGACGACCCGAGCCGAGGAAATCATCCCCCGCGCGCCTTCTCCCGCTAGCAGTCGCTTCCCATCCCGACTCGCAACCATAAAGCCTATCGGGCGGCGGAATCCCTTCGGGAAAAACCGAGGTAGACCCGTCTCACTGTCAAACACCCTGAAGAACCCGTCCTGCCCCCCCGTGTAGATGGCCCGACTGTTGGGTAAGAATCCCGCGGCATTCACCGGCCCCCAATGCCGCAAAATCGAGCTCCAATGCGGCCGTGCCCCCACATTCCATACGCGGATCTTTCCATCCCGACACCCCGTGACGATCTGCCGCCCATCCGCCGTAAACCGAGCTGCCGTCACGCGATCGGGATGCCGCAAACTATTGGTCACCCGCTCCGACCCATCTCCCTTCCAGAGCTGACATTCCCCCCCCGAGGCGACCACCAGAAAGGTCCGGCCCAAAGGACCAAAGGCCAACTGATCCAAACGAGCCTTGCGACTCGATGCCGAACGCAATTCCTTGCCCGTCACCGCATCCCAAACCCGGATCAAACCATCGTCTCCCAGCGTCACCAATGTCCGACCGTTCGGATTAAACCCCGCACAGGCCACCGGCGCTCGATGCTCGACGTTCACGTTCGCCGGCAGCCCTTCCGCAATGTCCCAGATTATCGCCTTAGGCCCCTCACCATAGGTTACCAACCGTTCGCCTCGAACATCGAACGCCGCCCCTCGCAGCCGTCCCATCGTCCGAACCAACTCCTCCACGAGCTGTCCCGTCTCAAAATTCCAAACCCCGACCCGACCAGGCTCCGTGGTCGCAAACACGCGCGTCCCTTGTAGACTCAGACCCAGCGAACGAACCGGGCCCGGAGCCCGAACCGGACCAGAGGTCCGTTCCGGTTCCCGCAAATCGACAAGGCGAAGGGTACGATCTTTGGATCCTGTGATCACCCGCTCGCCACTCGGACTCACCACCAATGCCGTCACTTTTAATCCATGCAGCGGCCGGGTGTCGACCAAGCGACCGGTGTCCAGTTCCCACACCAACAACTCCCCCCGATCATTCCCGGCAAAGAGTCGCTGGCTCTGCGGCCCCATAGCGATGACCTCCACCCGACCGTCACACGGATCCAAGGGTTCCTCACCGCCCCCTAGGCCTTCAGATCGCCACAACTTCACCGAACCATCCCGTCCTAGCGAAACCATTCGACGCCCATCCGGACTTAACTCCACCGTCTCCACCGCCCCCCCGTGATTCCACACCGTCCGTCCAGGAAGAGCCCAATCCCGATGAATCAACGCAGACACCAAACGACTCGCAGCCATCGCATGCGCGCCGTCCCGCTCCAAGACCCGACCCAGTAGCGCAAGCCCATTCAACGAATCGTCTCCCGATAGCAATTCTTCCGCTTCGGCCAATTGAAATTGAGTCACCAATTCATCCGATTGGGCATAAAGCTTGGAAACGCGAACGGTGAAAAAGCCGGAGCCGATCACAATCGTCGTGAGCAAGAGACACACTAGCAGTAGGAGGCTGCTGGAGACGGGATTGCGCCACGACCAACGCCAGATCTTTTCCCCCCACCCGATCGGTCGCGCCAATACCGGCTCGCCTCGCAACCAACGTTCCAAATCTTCCACCATCGCCATCGCCGAGCGATAGCGCCGATCCGGATCTTTGCTGAGCGCTTTGAGGCAAATCGTTTCCAAGTCCGGGTCAACCAACGCACAAAGCTTCCGTGGTGCCGGTGGCTCACTATCGATCACTCGCCGCATCGTGGCCAAGGGCGTGGATTCCTTGAACGGCGGCCGGCCCGTGAGCAACTCATAGAGAATTCCCCCCAAGCCATAAATATCTGCCGAGGTAGTGATTTCGCGCGCATGCCCCGTCGCTTGCTCGGGAGCCATATAACTGGGCGTCCCCATGACCGCAAAGGACCCCGTAATCTCGCTGTCCTTCTCCAAGATTTTTGCCAACCCAAAATCTGTAATGTGAGGTTCGCCTTGATCATCCATCAAGACGTTCGTCGGCTTGAGGTCTCGGTGTAGGATACCGCGATCATGGGTGTACTGGATCGCTCGACAGACCGCCACCATCACCTGAGCAATCCTCCGATGGCATTGGGTCAAGCTGGTTCGATTCGTCACCCCGCTCTTAACCAGGTTTTCCGGAGACAAGGACTCAACTCGATCGGACAGACTGCCCCCTTCGATCAGTTTCATACTGAAGTAGGGTTGTCCCTCCCATTCACCCACACTATAGATCGGGACGATATTTGGATGTTCGATGGTGGCAACGGCCTCCGTCTCAGTACGGAAACGGGCCACTCGGTCTCCCACCGCTTGACGAATCGGGCCCAGTAGCTTGAGGGCTACCAAGCGATTCAAGCTGATCTGACGCGCCCGATAAACAATTCCCATCCCTCCCTGAGCGATTTCCTCCAAAATCTCAAAATCGCCAAACGAATGCCCCGTCAGATCGGCTCCAACCGATCCCACCCCTTCTTCGGGCTCGCCGCCAGGACTCGGATCCAACAACGCCGCCATGGCTCCTTCGAGCGCCGAGGGAAGACTCTCGTTTCGATGCCCCTGGCCCAAGACCGCCTCCGGCCGCAGCGTTCGACCCGACTGCTGCGACAATCGCTCCACCCGCTGGCAACAGTTCTCACACGTGTCCAAATGCTCGCCCACGGCGGCAATCTCAGCGTCGTCGAGACGACCCGCCAGAAACGCTTCGTAGGTTTGGTTACTGGGACACGGTATGGCCATGGGAACTCTTCAACTCACGATATGCAGGATTCCGTCCATTCTAAAAGGAGAGAAAATAGTATTGAGACCTCATCGAAATGTCCCAATATCGATCGCATTCACCACCAACGGCCCGGGATGCATCAGACAGTCCACGGCCACCTCGACGATCATGAAGCCATCGCACACTTCCTACTGGCACCGCGCCCTGCAGATCCTCTCATTGAGCCTCTGCCTGAGCGCAACGGCGCAAGCCAAACGTCCCAACATCCTGATCGCCTTCGCCGACGATTGGGGCAAGTACGCCAGCGCCTACGCGCAAGCGCCGGCGGGCACACCCAACGACGTGTTCCAAACCCCGCACTTCGACCGAGTCGCCCAAGAAGGGGTGCTTTTTCACAATGCCTTCGTCACCGCCCCATCCTGCACCCCCTGCCGAAGCTCACTCTTGTCCGGCCAGTATTTCTGGCGCACCGGGCGTGGCGCAATCCTACAAGGCGCTGTCTGGGATTCCCGCATTCCCTCCTTTCCGCTGCTCCTTCGCGATGCCGGCTATCACATCGGCTACTCCTATAAAGTGTGGACCCCCGGCACGCCGATCCACGCCCCATACGGTGGAAAGCCCTACGAGTACAATCGACACGGCAGCCGCTTCAGCCGTTTCTCCCAAACGGTCTCCGCGGCCGATTCCATCAAGGAGGGCAAGGCGGCGCTGTTCGATGAAGTTCGCGCCAACTTTCGAGATTTTATCGACCGGCGTTCCGAAGACGCCCCCTTCTGCTACTGGTTCGGACCAACGAACTGCCATCGGAAATGGATTCAAGGTTCGGGCAAAAAGCTCTGGAACATCGATCCGGATAGTCTGATCGGGAAGATGCCCCCCTTCCTTCCGGATATGCCCGAGATACGAGAAGACTTCGCCGACTACTTGGGCGAGGTCAAAGCCTTTGATGAAGCCGTCGGCGTACTCATGGCCGAGCTGGAACGAATCGGCGAATTGGAGAACACGCTCATCGTCGTTAGTGGTGATCACGGCATCCCCGGATTTCCTCGGGGCAAATGTAATCTGTACGATTTCGGCGTCGCCGTCCCTCTCGCCATCCGCTGGCCCGGCCACGCCCCTGAAGGACGTCAAGTAACGGACTTTGTCAATCTCATGGATCTGGCCCCCACCTTTTTGGAAGCGGGCGCCCAACCCGTTCCGACGGTGATGACCGGAAGGAGTTTGGTCCCGGTCCTGAAAGCGACTCAGTCCGGGCAAGTCGATCCGAGACGAGATTACGTGGTCACGGGACGCGAACGCCACGTAGCCCGAGCCCGTCCCGGGTGGTTACCGTATCCCCAACGCGCCATTCGCACCGCAGATTTTCTCTACATCCGCAACTTCCGACCCGAGCGTTGGCCCATGGGAATCGCACCGGGCTTTGGGCAGGACGAAGGCACCTTTCCCAACGTCAAGCAACTCACTCAAAACACGTTTGCCGCCTTCGGAGATTTTGACGCCAGCCCCACCAAAGCCTACTTGGCCCAACTACGGGATCAACCCGATCAGAAAGCCTTTGTCGATTTCGCCTTCGGACGACGCCCCGCTGAGGAATTGTACGATCTCAAAAAGGACCCGCATCAAGTGCAAAACGTGGCGGGTCAAGCCGCTTACGAGGCGACTCAGAAGGCCCTGCGCCAAAGATTAACGACCGTGCAAAAAAGCACTGGAGATCCCCGCCTCGAAAACAACGGCCGTCGCTACGAGACACCGCCCTACGCGGGGCCGCTTGAGAAGTAGCCGCCGGTTGGCCTACTGAGACGGAGCAGGGGCCTCATCCTGGACGTAGCCACCGAACTTCCATTGGTCGTCGACCCGCTGCATCGAAACGCGCTGCAGTCGGTCGGGACCTTGGATATAGACGTCCATCAGGACTTCGTTGTCTGAGACGACCTGACTACTTAGCATTTGAAGTCCAGAGATCGATTCCACATCGGACCGGTGTTTTTCGGCGACTTCTTCGGCAGTCTTGTCTTGCCACCGTTCCGCCATGCGTTCTTGTTCGGCCGGAGCAAGGCTATCGAAATAGGCTTGAGGGTCGCCTTCCTGCATCGAAAAGATGGCCGTGACCAGGGCGTCTTCTGGGGAGGCATAGCCTAGAAAGCTCCAGTTCTCCTTCAAAAATCTCTCAGAACCCGCGGGCCCTTCCCCCAAGGCATCGAGCTCCGCCAGGGACGTATTCCGGAGTTGTTCGTTCTCCGCCGACAATCGTTGGTTCGCCGCTTGCGCCTGGGCCAAGGCATCCCGGCCGCTCCGGAGCTGATTCACTTGCCCGCGGAGTTTGTGGACTTCCTTTGCATCAGCCCGCAATTGTTTCAGTTCAGCGGCATGGCTGGCCTCGGCCGTCTCAGCCGCCGTGTCGGCCGCGAGCTTGGCCGACTCAAGTTCCTTGCGGAGGGACGCGTTCTCATCCTGAAGCTGCCGCACGTTTTGCCAACCCACCCAAAGTCCTGCCGAGGCAGCAATAGACCAGACAACCAAGACCGATATCAATGCTTTCATCTTCGCTTTCCTATGGAACTCCCGCTCAGAATGACACAAGCAGGTCTTTTTTCCAGACCGTTCTTTCGCCTCTCTAAAAGTGGGGTGTGACTCAAAGTGCGGGGAGAATGAAGACTGCAAAATGGAAAATTCAGCTCTCTCATATGGAGTGCGGGAGCAGAGCTGCCGCTTTCCTTGTCAGCGACCTGTTCTTCCAGCCTCTTCAAAGGGAAGCCTGCCGCTTCGATCCGATGCCCCGCACCTTTAATCACACCCCTAAAGGTGGGGAACCTCCAGAATTGCCACGGGCCAGATTTCCCACGAAACTCCTGGTCATGAACGTTCCGCGCCCCGCACTCCTCCTTCTCCTCGCGACGCTACCGCTGCTAGATGCCTGCCACACGCCAAAACCAGGCCAGTCCGCGCCAACAGCTTCCGAAACCACGGAACAAGTCCGCAACATGCAACGGCGCGTGGCCGGCCACCAACTCACCTACCTCCTGCAAACACCGAGCGGCCCTCGCCCAAAGGAGGGCTGGCCCCTCCTATTGTTTCTTCACGGATATGGCGAGTGTGGCAGCGAGATTGAAAAAGTGCGCAAACATGGTCCGCCCAAATTGATCGGGCAATTCCCAGCGCTACAAAGCTGTGTGGTGGTCTCCCCGCAATGCCCCAGCGATAGCTGGTGGCGCGTCGACGCCTTGAAAGCCTTGGTTGACGAAGTGATCGAAATCCACGGCGATATTGACACCACGCGGCGCTACGTGACCGGACTGAGCATGGGCGGATACGGCACCTGGTGCCTGGCCGCTCGCTACCCAGACTACTTCGCAGCCGCACTGCCGATCTGCGGTGGAGGGGATCCATTTCGCCTCCCGGCGAACCGCCCTCCAGAGAAAGTGGGCATCGTAAACGAGTTTGACCCCGAAGGACTGCGCCAAGCGCAGCACCTCCCGGTCTGGACCTTCCACGGCGTTGAAGACACGTCCGTCCCCATCCTAGAAACCGAACGACTGGTCCAATTGCTTCGGCAAGGAGGCAATGATCAGGTTCAGTTCACCTCCCTGCCGGGCATTGGTCATGTGGCGGCGTGGCAAACCGCCTACCGCGATCCCGCCGTCTGGGCGTGGCTGTTCGCCCAGTAGCTGGGGCCCGGGTCGCAGCTCCAACTAGTAGTGGTAGGGTGCCCAGCGGTAGAGGACCGCGGTTCCCAGGCCAACCGCCAGCAGACTGATGCCCGTGCCAACCCAGTACCGAACAATCCGCGAATCATACCGCGGCCAGATTACCCCGCCATAGATCGCAATCGAAACAACCATGGCCGAGAGAGACAGAACAAAGAACTCCCACCGGTAGTCCGAGCCCCCGAGTGGCACGATCGCTTTCCCCCCCAGGAGTACGACCGAGATACCAAGGGGGGCGAGCAAATCCAGGATCCCAATACCGCGATCCGAGAACGACTCACCATTCGGCGCCGACCGATAGGAGGCCCATCGCCCCAACCGGGCGCCACCCTTCGACCGAAGCCGCATCAGCACGAGGTATTGCATCAACCCGATAGCCATTGCTGCAGCAATATACCCGCTGGTAGCCAGACCTAACTGGCTAAAAAACTCATTCTGAAATGTCATTATCAATGTATCTTCTTACCACCCTGTGTGGTGTTTATCTGTAGGCATCGCCCGCAGACATTCAGTTTCGGAAGCTCGAACCCCTTTTCGTAATATATATACGGCCGATTAACGCCAATCTTTCAAAGAGTCTCCATAGTCTGCGAACAAATCGCCTGAGATTCCGTCCCAATTTCGGGCGGTTTCGTCCCAAGAACGCTCGCCGAACCACCTACCAAGGCAATCAAAAGCCCAAAAACCAGGTATTTCAGGGCCGAGGGTGTGGAGTTCACTGCTGGTACGGGAAATGCACTGGCTCAACTGAAAAAATAAAAGCTGAAACAACTCACCCGGGGAATGGGTAACTAAGACCACAAAGACGCAGCTCAGTTGCTGACAAGAACCGGATCGGACACTCAATACTAAACGGAACCAAGACCATGTTTACGGCACCGCTCTACGCTATCTCCCTCTGCCTCGCCTCATTCCTGGCGGTCGCTCCGTTCCCGGGCTCACAAAGTGATCGATACACTGAGACATGGCAACAATCCTTCAACGTCACGGCCCAGCCAGCCGTGCGACTTGAGAATGTCAACGGCGCCATCTCCATCGAGGGCTGGGACCGGGACGAGATCGCGATCGAAGCCGTGAAGACGGCCCGCCACGCGGCCGATCTTAGCGGAGCGACGATTGATGCGAGTTACGATGAGAACCGCGTGGTGATCAAAACCAAGATCCAATCCAAGCGGCGCGGGTTTCTTGGGATCGGCAAGAAGGCCTCTACAGCATCTGTCGCCTACCAACTCAAAGTTCCAGCCAGCGCTCACCTCGAACGAGTCCGCAGCGTCAATGGCCCCGTAACGATCCAGGGCGTCCAAGGCCCCGTAATTACGGAATCCGTCAATGGGGGCATCGAGGTCACCGGTCTCACCCAATCCGCACGGCTCCATACCGTGAATGGCCAAATCACGGCCAGCTACGCCGCCAGCCCACAATCTGGTAAAATTCGCGCGGAATCCGTCAACGGAAAGATCCAACTCGCCTTGCCGCAACTCTCGGACGCGCGAGTCACCGCCAAGACCGTCAACGGAGCCATCCACAATGACTTCGGTCTCGCCGTGAAGAAACGCTTCCCAATCGGTCAAAGCTTAAATGGAACACTCGGAGAAGGGACTGTGGACGTTCATTTGAAAACGACCAACGGTCGCATTGAACTCCTCCACGCCCCTCGGCACTGAGCACGTCAGCCGTCCCGAGGCGGTCGCAAAGTCCGCGGAGTGCCACCTGATCCGAGCAGGTTCCAATGAGATTCCTTTGACGAATCGAACTTTATTCCGCAAATTTTCCCAATTCATGCAGAAGTTACTATCGACCATTCTCGTCGCTGCCACCGGGTTGAGTCTCACCGTCAAAGGCCAGGAATCGACCCGGACCGGTGAGCGAGCCATGTCGCTGAATGACTGCATCCAGGAAGCCTTGGCACACAATCTTTCGCTCAAGGTCGAGCGCATCAATCCCGACATCGCCCGGGCCGACCTGACCATCGCCTACGCCGGTTGGGATCCTAACTTCACGACCTCCTACACCCGCAACCATCGGCAACAGCCCGGCAATATCGATGAATTCAATCGTGATATTCCCGGAACCGTCAGTGACAGCGATACCATAAGCTCCGGGATCAACGGGCGCCTACCGACCGGTCTCAATTACAATATCTCCGGCAACGTCACCAGCACGACGGGTGAGTTTACCCGAATCGACCCCGTCACCGGACTGCCCATCGGGATTCCCTTCGAGAACACCAACGGTAGTATCCTGATCAACATGAACCAGCCGTTGCTGCGGAATTTCTGGATCGATAACACCCGCCTCAATGTTCGCCTCACAAAACAAGCCTTGGAGCGGTCCGAACTCGGTTTGATTTGGCAGATCATGAACACGGTTTCGCAGGTCGAGCAGGCGTATTTCGATCTGATCGCCGCTGAAGAAAGCGTCAAAGTACAAGAAAAGGCGGTACAGCTCGCGGAACGATTGCTGACGGAGAATCGCAAACGCGTAGAAGTCGGAGCCCTCGCGCCGCTCGATGAAAAACAAGCCGAAGCCCAATTCGCCAGCGCCAGGGCCGATCTCCTCAGCGCGCAACGCAGTTTGGCCCTACGACAGAACGCACTCAAAAGCCTGCTCAGTGACGAGTATCTCCAGTGGCAGGATACACAGATCGTGGCCACCGAAGAACTCCGCGCTCTGCCGATCGCATTCAGTCGCCAGGATAGCTGGCACAAGGCCATGACCCTACGCCCCGACCTGGCCCAACAACGCATCGAACTCCAACGCCAGGGCCTGATCGTCAAATTCAACAAGAACCAAGTCCTTCCCCAGCTCGATGTCACCGGCACCTTCGGTTATTCGGCTGCCGGAGCCGGTTACTCGGATGTGTTCTCTGACTTTGAACGCCAACAAAACCCATTCTATTCCGTCGGAGGTCGCTTCTCGATTCCGATCGGCAACCGCGTCGCACGGAACAATCTAAAGATCGCTCGCGCACAAAAGGAACAGGCCACCATCCGTCTGAAGCAATACGAACAGGACATCATGGTAAACGTGGAAAACGCTGTCACACTGGCGCAAATCAACCTCCAACGCGTCGATGCCACGAAGCAAAACCGTGAGTTTGCCGAGGCTGCCCTGGACGCTGAAGAAAAGAAGCTAGAGAACGGCAAGAGCACCAGCTTCATCGTCCTCCAATTGCAACGTGACCTCACCCAGGCTCGGTCTGGTGAAATTCAAGCGCTGACGGAATACAACCGCGCCGTCTCTCAGCTATCTCTCGCTGAAGGCGCCACCTTGCAAACCCGCGAGATTAGCCTCGAGGTAGAGTAACCGGCCCTCAATGCCCTGCGCAACGTGGCCTTCTTTGCTCGCATCCTTCTGCGCCTCCTCTATGGGTTTCGCACCTATGGCACCGAGCACCTCTCGACGCGCGGGCCCGTACTCCTAATCCCGAATCACGTTTCTTGGATCGATTTCATCCTGGTCGGCGCTTGCCTCGATTCGGATTGGCGCTTCGTGACGTCCAGTACGACGGCCGAAATCAGTTGGCTCCATCGGCGGATCATGCGCAGCCGACGCGCGTTTCCGGTCGATACCACCTCGCCCTACGCCGTCAAACACATCGCCGAATACCTCCGCCAAGGCGGGCGCTTGGTGCTCTTCGCCGAAGGCCGTATATCCACTACCGGCACCTTGATGAAGCTCTTCGAGGGCACCGGGTTCCTCCTACTGAAAACGCATGCCAAGGTAATCACCTGCTACCTCCGCGGAGCCCAGCGCCTCCGCTGCGTCAAGCACCCGGGCTGGACCCGTTGGACTCCCCGCATCAGCGTGCATTTCAGCGCGGCCCAAGAACCGCCCAATCGAGAGTTTAGCAGCACGGTCGAGGGACGCCGACGGCTCACCGCTTGGCTGCGGCACCGGATGGTGGAACACCAATTTGATACCGAACGCACCTTCGGCCCGCAGTCCGTTCTCGCCGCAATCGAGGCCAACCGGTACCAACGGCCGGGATGGGTGGTGTTGGAAGATTCCACTCAAACTCAACTGAGTTACCGCAAGGTCTTGGTCGGCATCGAAGTCTTGGCCCAACGTTGGCGCTACCATTTTCCCCTGCACGGACAGCGAATCGGCGTCCTCCTTCCCAACGTCAACGCCACGCCCATCGTGATCAACAGTCTCTGGGCAGCCGGTCAAGTTCCCGCGCTCCTCAACTTCTCAACCGGCATCCCCACCATGATCGCCTGTTGCGAGCTAGCCTCCATCCGCGTCGTGATCACCTCGCGAACGTTCTTGGAAAAGGCGAAACTCGATCTCTCCGAACTGGAAAGCGCCGGCATCCAACTCCGTTTTCTGGAAGACATCCGCACCGAGATCAGCGGGGCTCAACGCCTGACAACGCTCCTCAAACAGATGTTCATCCGCCCCTATTCGACCAACACCGTGCAGCCCGATGAGACCGCCGTTGTTCTCTTCACCAGCGGCTCTGAAGGTGTCCCAAAAGGCGTGGAACTCACTCAAGCCAATCTACTGGCCAACATCAATCAGATGTTATCAGTGATTGATATCACGGATGCGGACCGTGCCTTCAACGCGCTGCCACTCTTCCACAGCTTCGGGCTCACCATCGGAACGCTACTCCCATTGGTGCGGGGGCTCTACGTCTTCCTCTACCCCTCTCCCCTGCACTACCGAATGGTGCCGGCCGTGGTCTACGATCGAAACTGCACGATCATGCTCGGGACGAACACCTTTCTTAACGGCTATGCCCGCAAGGCTCACCGGTATGACTTCCACACCATCCGATACCTCTTCGCCGGCGCGGAAAAAACCCAAGCCGCTACCTTTGAGACTTGGGCAAACAAGTATGGCCTCCGCATTCTGGAAGGCTACGGAGCCACCGAGTGCAGCCCCTGCATCAGCGTCAACACGCGGATCGAAGGACAGGTTGGCACCGCCGGCCGGCTACTCCCCCGAATCGACACCCGCATCATCCCCGTCCCCGGAGTCACCGAAGGGGGCCGCCTCCACGTCCGCGGCCCCAACATCATGAAGGGCTACCTCAATCCCGAGGCCAATGCCACGTTCCAAGCGCTGGATGGATGGTATGACACCGGCGACATCGCCGCGATCGACGACAATGGGTTCGTCCACATCCTGGGACGCCTGAAACGATTTGCCAAAGTAAGCGGTGAAATGGTCAGCCTGACCGCGGTCGAAGAATGCCTCGCCGGGAAGTTCAAACACCTCGGGCTACGCACCGAGGTCGCGATTATTGCCGAACCGGACGCGCAACGCGGCGAGGTGCTCATTGCCGTAGCCAACCATCCGGACGTCACCCTAGACGCCATCCGCACCCTTATCCGTGACCAAGGCCACTCGAACCTTTGCGTCCCGCGGCAACTCGTGCACGTCCGCGATATCCCGAAACTCGGTACGGGCAAACTCGACCACCGGTCACTCGTCGCCCAGATTTCCGGGAACGCTTAGGAATCGCCAGAGACCAAGTGGCAGAGGATGCCCTTCTGCGCATGCAAGCGATTCTCCGCTTGATCAAACACGGTCCCTTGATGCGCTTCCAAAGTCTCTTCCGTGATTTCCTTCCCCCGATACGCCGGCAGGCAATGCATCACCAACACCGAAGGCTTAGCGCGGGCAACCAAGGCGTCATTAATTTGGTAAGAACCAAAGACCCGCGCACGTTCTTCCGCTTCATCCTCCATCCCCATAGAAACCCAAACGTCCGTGTAGAGCACATCCGCTCCCTCCGCAGCCGCAGCCACATCCGTAGTTACCGTTACCGGACTCCCAGGTCTCGCTAACAATTCCGGATCCGGCTGAAAGCCCTCGGGAGCCGCGATACGCAGTTCAAAGCCAAATTTCTGCGCCGCGTAAATCCAGGAAGTCGCCACATTGCACGCACCGTCCCCCACAAAGGTAATGACCCGATCATCGATCGAACCCAACTTCTCCCGAATGGTCAAAAGGTCCGCCATGATCTGGCACGGGTGCGCATGGTCCGTCAGGGCATTCACAGTCGGGATTCGACCAAACTCGGCAAAATCCACAATCTCTTGGTGATCGAAGGTTCGAATCACAGCCCCGTGCACCATCCGCCCCAAAACCCGAGCCGTGTCCTTGATCGGCTCCCCTCGGCCCAGTTGCAACTCGCGCGCACTCAGAAACATCGCCCGTGCACCAAGCTCCCGCAGCCCCACTTCAAACGAGACACGCGTGCGAGTCGAGGACTTGGAAAAGATCAACGCCCAGGTTTGTCCCTTCAACGGCTGCTCACTCTCGTCACCTCGAGTCGCCTTAAGCCGCGCGGCTTGGTCCAAGATCGCTACCAATTCCGCTACCGAATGTTCTTCCAAACTCAAAAAATGTTTCATGCGCTCACACAGTCAACTGTTTGATTGTCCGATCCAAAATTGCGATGGCTTCATCTGCCTCTGCTCGACTCAAATTGAGGGGCGGCAAGAACCGCACCACGGCCTGACCGGCTGGGATGGTTAGCATACCGGATTCTTGCAAGGCTTTCACGAGTTGTATCGAAACCGCTTGATCCGGGTCCAACCGCGAGGAAAACCCCGGAATAAACTCGATCCCCAACATACATCCCATCCCTCGCACGGCTCGAATTGCGTCCGGGCAGCGCTCTTGCAGGCTTAGCAATTGCTGCGTCAGATACTCTCCGAGCTCTCGAGCGTTGGCATCATAGCCCTGGGTCTCGATCTCATCCAGAACCGCCAAACCCACCGCACAAGCCAGTGGCGTTCCACCAAAAGTAGTTCCATGCGTTCCCGGCCCCAGCACATCCGCATACGGCTGCCGAATCCAAACAGCTCCCATGGGAAAGCCTCCGCCCAAGGACTTGGCCATCGAAACCGCATCCGGCAAAAAGGACTCCCCTCCGGGAACGTCTTCCAAAATGCGTTGATAACTCTGGTAGGCCCCCGTCCGGTAATGCCCACACTGCACGCCATCAAAGAGGAGGAGCAGTTGCTTCTCATCACACAAGGCTCGCAAGCCCGTCAAATAGGAAGCATCCGCCGCATGGATCCCTCCTTCACCTTGAATTCCTTCAATCATCACCGCCACCGTGGACGGACTAATCGCTTGCTCAATCGCTTCCAGCGAGTTGAAAGGCACGTGCCGGAATCCTGGCAACAAGGGTTCAAATCCCTGCTTCACCTTGTCCTGCCCCGTCGCCGAAATCCCCGCCAAAGTCCGCCCGTGAAACGACCCGTTACAAGTGAGGATCTCAAACCGCCCTGATTCGTGCCCCCATTTGCGTGCCAATTTGAAAAGGGTTTCGTTCGCCTCGGCCCCGGAATTACAAAAGAACGCTTTGCCGGGTCCCACCAGCCGAACCAAACGTTCGGCCAAACGCCCCTGCAACTCGTGATAATAGAGATTGGACACATGCATCAACCGTGCCGCCTGCTCGGTGACAGCCGCCGTGATCGCCGGATGGCTGTGCCCCAGCGCACACACGGCAATGCCCGCTCCCACGTCCAAGTAACGACGCCCGTCCGTATCCCACACATACGCCCCCTCACCGCGGGTGATCACGGTCTGAAAGCGGCCGTAGTTCGGAACCACAAAGTCCGCGAACTGTTGCTGCACTCCAGCGGCCGTCACCGACCCGCCGTCCGTCATTACGTTGGATACACTACTCATGGAATTAATTGAGTCCCGACGCCCTGGTCGGTGAAGATCTCTAGCAGGACGGCATGGTTTACCCGCCCGTCTACCAAGGAGACCTTCTTCACACCGGATTGAATCGCATCGACCGCGCTGTCGATCTTGGGAATCATTCCCGTCCCGATCACTTCATCGCGCTTTAAGCCCGCTACGGCGGATACCGAAAGTTCGCTGATCAACGAGCCCGGATCCGAAGGATCTCGCATCAGACCCGGGACATCGCTCATGAACACCAAGCGCCGCGCTTTGAGGGCGATCGCCATTTGCGCCGCCACCAGGTCCGCATTGCAATTAAACAATTGCCCATCCGCATCCCGAGCGGTCGGACTCACCACCGGCGTCACCCCCGCTGCAATCGCTTGCACGATGGGTCCCGTGTCGATAGAGGTCACGTCCCCGACAAATCCTAAGTCATAAGGCTCTCCTTCCGGGGTCTGAAAAGTCTTTTGCCGGCAGCGTAGGATATCGCGCCCCGGAATCCCGGTCGCTTCGCCACCCAAACTCTTAATGGTATCGACGATCTCCGGGTTCAATCGCTCAGACAACACGGAATCCACCAAATCCACCGAAGCCCGATCTGTCACCCGATGCCCCTGAATAAAGTTCGGTTCCAATCCCGCCTCTTTCATGGCCCGGCTAATGGCTTTGCCACCGCCATGCACCACCACCGGATTGATTCCCACCGCTTCCAAAAAAACAATGTCCCGCGCGACGCCGGTTTTAACCGCCGGGTCATCCGAGTCCATAAAGCTGCCGCCGTATTTGACCACAAACGTAGCCCCATCGAATCGCTGGATATAAGGCAAGGCTTCGAGGAGCGTTGCCGCTTTTGCAATGAGATCCTGCATACCGTTTCCTAACCGCCGAGCGCTGCCGGATTGGAGATGTCCCCTTTATTAAAGTCTACATACTCCTCTGTCAAATCACAGGTGTACACCACGGCTTCTCCACGCCCCTGGTTCAGTTCGATATGCAAATCAAAGGCATCCCGAGCCACTTCCTGACAGAGTTTTTCAAAGGTCACCCTTGTTGGGCGCCCCCCCTTCAAAGAATAAACCTTCTTAGTCGCCCCCGGGGCGCTGTAGGCAATATCCACTTTGTTCTCCACGATCCGGGCTGGCGAATACCCCAAGGCATCAATGATTCGCCCCCAGTTGGGATCCCCACCACACCAACTGGTCTTCACCAAGATACTGTTGGCCACCGCCCGGGCCGCCGCGATCGCATCCGCTTCGGATCGCGCCCCGCCGACTCGCAGGGTCACAAACTTAGACGCTCCCTCTCCGTCCCGAACCAACATCTTGGCCAGCTCCTGACAGACGTAAGCCAGGCCTTCGCAGAACTTCCGGTAAAGGGCACTGCGCGTCGACCGCACGAGCGCATTCCCCGCCATCCCATTGGCCAGGACCAACACCGTATCATTCGTGCTCATGTCCCCGTCCACCGTCACGGCGTTAAAGGACTGATTGACCGTCGTCGTCAAAGCCTCTTGTAGCAGCGGCTGCGTGATGGCCAGATCCGTGGTGATGAACCCCAACATCGTGGCGTGCAAACCGGGCTCCGTAGGGCGTTTCCCGTCCGGTGTCATGAAGGGATCAATCATGCCGGCTCCCTTCGCAATCCCGCCGATGCGAACCACGCCCCCGGCAAACGGAATCTCAACCGCGCACTCTTTGGCATGGGTATCACTCGTCATAATCGCCTCTGCGGCGTTTCTCGCAGAGGTAAGCTCCGCGTCTAACTTCCCCGCGGCTAACCGAATGCCCTTCTTGATATTCGGCATCGGTAAGTTGAGCCCAATCCGTCCGGTGGAAGCGACGTAGGCCAGGTGTTTGGGGATCTTCAACTGGGCCGCCGTGTAATCCCCCATCGTCACCGCGTCGCGCATGCCCTGCTCTCCCGTGCACGCATTCGCATTCCCGGAATTCACCACCACGGCTTGTCCCTGCCCCTTTTTGACCAGTTGTAAACAACGCTTCACCGGTGCCGCACAAATCTGGTTGGTCGTGAACATCCCCGCGATGGGTCCCGGAACATCGGACGCAATGATCGCCAAATCCAGCTCAACCGACTTGTTGGAACCCTTACCCGTCCCCAACCGCTTGACGTCACAATACACACCCGCAGCCCGAAACCCTTGCGGGGCGGTTACCGAACCGGGAATTGCTTGAAAAGGAGAAGCCATAGAAAAGAAAAAGCCACTGCTTGGAGGAATCGAGACGGGCGAGGAAAAAAGTAAAGAAGACGCCGACCGAGTCCTATTGAAGGAACTCGGTACGCTTACACCAGATACGGGTTGATGTCGAAGCCCACACCATGAAGCGAATAAAAGAATCAAGGATCGAGCTCCTTGTCAATCTTCATCCCCATCCGGATGGTAGGGCGAGCGTACCCGCGAGCCGTTGGGCAAGAACAGGAAACGCAAACGCCACCGGTTCCGAATCACGCACCAGACAGGAACGGCTCGCAGGTACGCTTGCCCTACCGGGTGTGATTAGAAAAGGGTGCTATCCGCCAATGGCGCCGGCAAGCCGGCCCACTCCATGATAGGGGTAGGGACAGCCCGCAGGCCGCCCCTCCCTCCGAACCGGACGTGCGGCTCTCCCGCATCCGGCTCTCCAGTTAGCAGTGTTCGCCTTGTTGGAGACTGATGTAGGTTTGCTCCCGGGCTGTTCGCAGACTAAACAGTCCCTGAGCCTCAAAGTAGTGGTTGGGCCACTTGAAGTGATCGTTGCCATGTCCTCGCCCCTGGCCTCCTCGGCGCTTTCGCAGGATCCCCCTCAGGCGCCCTCGGACCCAGCCGTCCAGTTGGCTCAACTGGTCCGCGGATGCATGCTTAAAATAGCCATACACTCCCCGAAGGATCGGGTTGATTGTCTCCAGGATCGCCTGAAGACTCCGCCCATTGGATCGTCGCGTCAGAGGTTTTAGCCGCCCCTTTATCGTTTTGAGACTTTTGGGCCGGACATATCGCCTTAGCTTGCCGTCCCCGACGTTCCGCCGAAAGCGGTATCCCAAAAAGTCCAAGTGCGCTCCGGGTTGCCCCATGTTCACGACTCGGGTCTTTTCGGGATGCACGACTAGGCCAGCTTCTTCGCACCATTGGCGCAAACGCGCTAAGGCCTGCTGAGCCTCAAGTTGGCTGCGACATAGGATGACCATGTCATCCGCGTAGCGAACCATGGTCATCCCGAGTTTCTCCATCAGCCAATCAAGCGGGTTGAGGTAGATGTTCGCCAGTAGTGGACTGATGACCGCCCCTTGAGGCGTGCCCTCTTTTCCTGACTCGACCACCTTTCCCGGTGCTTCCATCACTCCCTGCTGAAGGTAGCCCTCCAGCAGCTTCAGCACTCGTCCATCGGCTAGGGTCTCTTGTATCAGACCCATGAGCCGTTCGTGCGGAATGCTGTCGAAGTATCCTTTAATGTCCACGTCGACCACATGAATACAGCCGTCTCTCAACTGCCGTTCCACTTCCCTCAACGCGTCCTTGCAACCACGTCCGGGCCGGAACCCGTAGCTCCGTGGTGCAAACTGATGCTCGAAGATTGGCTCAATCACCATTCTCAAAGCGGTCTGCACCACTCGATCTACAACTGCCGGGATCCCCAGGGGCCGTGTCTCACGACTTCCCGCTTTAGGAATCCATACCCGTTTGACTGGCTGGGGTCGGTAAACGCCTTGCTTGAGTTCCGCTCTTACGGCGAGCAGCCGATTCTGACTGCCTTTGGCAAAACGTTTAATTGATATCTCATCCACGCCACAGCCGCCTGCGTTGGATTTGACCTTCTCCCATGCCAGTTGAAGCGTTCTCTCTGACATCACTTTGTCGATCAGACTGAACCACTTCTTTCCTTTGATCCCTGTTTCCAGGGCCATCAGCATCTTCTCACTCCATACCCCGCGTTGGGCCTTATAGTGGTCCCACAAGGCTTGTTCCGCTTGCTTATCCCCGGAGGGAACTGGCGCGGAGGTCGTTTCACGGTCTATGAGGTTTGAAGCCTCTGCTTTCCTGCCGCCCTTGGCTCCATCGGCGTTACCCGACTTCTGGGCTACTATAGCGGCTCTGACTCCTGCCGGGCGGTTCTTCGGCTGCAAGGCAGCATGAACGCCGGTCTGTCCCGACAGGTCTCCTGTGTTCACGGCACTTCCCTTCCCAGACATACTGCCACCAACCACACCGACAGCCTCTCCCACCGCCTCCGTCTCTCGCGGTGCGAAATCCTGGCTTCGCCCTTCACTCGCAGGCTCGCCGTTCTGCCGACGCCGAATCATGTTCACTACCGTTGCGGTCTATCTGGTTCTTTCCGTTGCTCTCCACCCCGCCTCGCGACGACGCAGTTACTTCAAGTTCTCAGCCCAAGACGGACTCAAGCTGGCCGAGGTCTTCCACCCCGGAAGGATGTGACGCTCCACAGCGCACGAGTGCGGGAGCTTGCTCCCGCCTTCTCCCAACGCAGTCGACCTTATCAACTCTGCACCCCTTTCCAATCACACCCCGCCCTACCATCCTTCCCAACCCAGGCTTGACGCATCCCCACCGGTTGCCGACCCTTTTCGTTATGCAACCCATCACGATCACGGGTATCTCGCGTCTCCTCACGCTACTCACGCTCTTCCTGAGTCTCTCGCTCAGCCAAGCCGCCAGCCCGCCCAACATCGTCTTTATCTTCTCAGACGACCACGCCGTACAAGCGATCAGCGCCTACGGCTCCAAGATCAATCAAACCCCTGGAATCGACCGCCTGGCAAGAGAGGGCGCCACCTTCGTCAATTCTTTCTGCGCCAATTCGATCTGCGGCCCCTCCCGAGCCTGCATCCTCACCGGGAAACATAGCCATATCAACGGTTTCCGCCGCAACGGCGAACGTTTCGACGGCTCGCAAGTCACGTTTCCCAAACTGCTGCAAAATGCGGGTTACCAAACCGCCCTGGTCGGTAAATGGCACTTGGGCACCAACCCCACCGGTTTCCATTATTGGGAAGTTCTTCCCGGCCAAGGGAACTACTACAATCCAGACTTCCTGCAGATGGACGGGTCCCGCAAACGCTACACCGGCTACTGCACAGACTTGATCACCGACCGCGCCATCAAATGGCTGGATGAAGACCGAGACAAGAGCAAGCCCTTCGTCTTGATGTGCCAACACAAGGCCCCCCACCGCAACTGGTCTCCCGCCCCACGGCACCTTTCGATGTTTGACGGCAAGGATGTACCGGAACCCGACTCACTATTCGATGACTACGCCGGTCGCACCCCGCTTCTTAAGGAGAGCGAAATGTCGCTAAAGGATCATTTCTATATCGCGCACGACATGAAGATCCACGGTGAAAACCCCAACCCGGACTACTTCTTGGATGGGATAGGGAACCGGGAATACGCTCGAATGAACCCGGAGCAAAAAGCCACCTGGGACGCGCAATACGAACCCGAGAACCAGGCCTTCCTGGCCCGGTTGGCTGCCGGCGACCTCTCCGATCGTGACGTGCTCCTCTGGAAGTATCAGCGCTATATAAAAGACTACCTGAGAACCATCGCGGCCCTGGACGAAAATGTCGATCGTGTGCTGACCTACCTGGACGAGAACAATCTGGCAGACAACACCATCGTCATCTACGCCTCGGATCAAGGCTTCTACTTGGGCGAACATGGCTGGTATGACAAGCGCTGGATGTTTGAGGAATCCCTCAAAATGCCCTTCCTCATCCGCTGGCCCGGCGTCGTACCCGCCGGCGTCCAATCCACGGCTCTGATTCAGAACATCGACTACGCCCCAACTTTCTTAGAAGCCGCCGGAGCCCCGATCCCGGAGGCCATCCAAGGCCGTAGCCTCGTTCCCGTATTCAAGAACGGAGCTCGCGCTCCCTCGGGTTGGCGCGATGCCATCTACTACGCCTACTATGAGAACGCCGCGGTCCACGAAGTCCCCATTCACGACGGTGTCCGCACCCAGCAACACAAACTCATGTTCTTCCCACGTGGCCGCCAATGGCAACTTTTCGATCTCGTGAAGGACCCACAAGAAATGCGTAGCGTTCACGGGGACCCCGCCTACCAACCCGTTCTAGCGGGCCTGCAAAAGCGCTATCGAGACCTCCGTCGATTCTACGACGTCAACTCCGCCACCATTCCCATGACCCGAGGAGATGAAGATTGGTGGCGGAAGCGCAATGCCAGCACCAATCAAAAAGCCAAACAAGGCGGCTACGACCTCGCCTTTATCGGGGACTCCATCACTCAGGGCTGGGAAGGCCGCGGACGCAAGGTCTGGGACCAATTCTACGCCGATCGAAAGGCGATCAATCTCGGCTTCAGCGGCGATCGAACCGAACACGTCATCTGGCGTTTGACTCGCGGGAACCTCCAACAAGTCCGACCGAAAGTCGCCGTGGTCATGATCGGAACGAACAACACGGGCCATTTCGACCAAGAACCGGAGGAGGTTGTGGAAGGGGTGGAATCCATTCTCAAGATCCTGGAATCAAGAACCCCCGAAACTCAGATTCTCCTGCTCGGCATCTTCCCACGCGGCAAGGATGCGTTGGACGCTAAGCGACTCAACAACATCGCCATCAACCAACACCTGCAGCGGCTCGGAAACGTTTCACCAAGTGTGCACTACCTCGACATCAGCTCCACGTTCCTGGAGAAAAATGGACAGATCTCGACTGAAATCATGCCCGATTTTCTCCACCTCAGTGAGACGGGCTACGAACGATGGGCAAAAGCGATCGAACCCAAACTCAGAGAGCTCGGTCTCGACTGATCAGCCTCGGCCACCCTAAACCAGACAGTTTCGTCGTAAAAACGTCTGTTTTTTCATTAAAACACGCATATTGGCATTGACAAAAACACGGCAAACGCTGCATTCTCCGGTGCGTTTTTTCTGAAGAATTTGCCATGTCGAAACAGTATCGCCGCCTTTTACTAAGCGTTTTCCTCGGACTCGTCAGTTCGACATCGATCGCATCTGCCGCGACCCTGGTTAACGGCGACTTCGAAGCGGACGCAGCAAGCTTGCCAAACGACAACAACTTCAATACCAGCGCGAACTCCTGGAGTACCGCAGCCGGCACCACGGGTGCTTTCAACCCAACCGAGGGAAGTGGTGCGGAATCGTTCGATACGGGACAAGTGGGTGGATCCATCGTGGCTTTCACCCTGGTTAACAGCAGCATGAGCCAGGACTTGAGCGGCGACAACTCAACCCTGACGGATGGGATTACCTACAACATTTCCGTGCGGGTAGGAAGCCGGCGGGACAACGGTGGGACGGACTACACCGTCGCACTCCGCGAGGGCACTTCGGTGCTGGCCTCACGGACCCAAGCCGATTCGGCACTGACATCGGGCGAGTTCACCACAGTCAACTTCTCCCACGTCGCCAACGCGGACGGAGGTCAACTGAATATCTTCCTCCGCAACGATCATGGTAGCGGTGATCTCCAAATCGCGTTTGACGACGTTACGGTCAACGCGGTGCCTGAGCCAACGACCTACGCCGTGATTTCCGGAACGCTCCTCCTCCTTTTCGCCCGATTCCGGGCAAGCCGACAACGGCAATAGCTGGAGCACACCGCTCCAAGAAACCATTCCGGCAGTCTACCTAAGCCAGGTAGACCGCCACCAGGCCTTGTGGCGTTCTGCGCCCGTCCTCCACCTCTGCTACCCCAACCTTCAAGCAGTAGGTTCAGACAAGCATCCCCAGAAAGCGCTCGCAAGCTTTCGCTGGTGGAGGGGAATGATCCGCCCCAACAAAAACGAGGTGGTGGGAAGGTCCCAACCACCTCGTGAATTCGGAATTCAATAACGTCTCAGCTCTTCGAGCTTAAAGCGTCCGGGGCAACTGATCGTTGTATTCCCGATCGCGGGAAATACCCGGCAACGGGATCGGATATTTGCCATCGGCACCGGCCATCACCGGGGCATCAGAATCAAACGTCAGCTTGTCCAAATCTGGCGCAAACTCGTGATCACTATTCATGATGTCATCGAAGGTCACGACCTGCCCCGTATGTGCGGCCATACGACCCATTGACGTGACCATACTCGCGGTGGCCCCACGTTCGACCTCGTTGTAGGGCTTGTCGTTCTTAATCGCGTCGATCAAATCTTCCCACTCCAAGTCATACGGGTTCTTCTCCGGCTGCGGATAAGCCCAGATCATGTTCCGGCGCGTGAGCTTGTGGCCTTTGAAGGTGCGGCAGCGTCCCGGCGAGTGCGAACTCGTCGAAACAATTCCCAAGCCCTTCGCCCCGTGGACGTAGCTGGCGAACTGATCGTGACAACCCACCATGGTGCGCCCGTTCAAGTGGAAACTGGTCCCATCTTCAAACGAATACTCAACGGCGTATGAGTCGAAGTTTTGATCCACCTTGTCACCACGATAGTGCCGTCCGCCCAGAGCATGAGCCTTGACCGGCCAGGTGTTTTTCATCCAGCAGCACTCGTCGACTTGGTGAATGTAGAAGTCACTGTAGAGACCACCACTCGCCCACAAGAAGCTGTGGAAGCGAGAAATCTGATACATCAACTCGCTCATGTTATCCGGCTTCGGATCGGAGAAAGCAGATCCGACAGGACCATGCATGCGATAGGCCCGCATGGAAACGATATCGCCAATCTCTCCGCCCTGAATGCGGTCAAACAGTTCCTGGCGAGCACGGCAGTGGCGGACCATGAGACCCACACCCACTTTCAAATTCTTCTCGTCGGCCTTCTTGGCCAAATCGATCATGCGCCGCGTGGTGGGTCCGTCCACCGTGACGGGCTTTTCCATGAAGACGTTGATGCCCTTCTCGATGGCGTAGGTGAAGTGAACCCAGCGGAAACCGGGGGGGGTCGTGAAGATCACGACGTCACCCGGTCGCAGGGAATCGATCGCTTTCTTATAACCATCAAACCCGATAAAACGCCGTTCTTCCGGGACGTCCACCTGGGAGGCAAAGTTGCGATTCAAGGTGTCATAGCTGCTCGACAATCGATGGTCGAAGACATCCGCCATGGCGACGAGCTTTGTAGGCCCGTTGGGCACGCGCAGGGCGTTCGCCGCCGCACCGGTACCACGGCCGCCACAACCCACCAAAGCAATACGAATGGTGTCGTCGCTGTCCGCATGCACATGTGGCAATGCCTGCCCGGCCAAGGCCGAAACCGCGGCAACTTTTCCGGTATTCTTGATAAACTCACGACGAGTCGTGGGCTGTGAATTACTTTCGTTCATAGTCTCTGAATTCGATTGTTTCTCAAAAAACTGACGCCACACAAAAAGCCTACGAGGCTTCGGAATGTCTTGACGAAGGGGCATTTTAGGCCGGGTTGAACAACTTTTGCAACAGGAGAACGAAACCCGACCGTTCCGTTCCCAAGGATTCATGGATTCATCCCATTGGGCACCCAAAATGAGTTCGCCTTTGGCTCAACCCACCCCTAGGGTTTACAGCGTCTCCACCAATCTCAGACAACCCTGGCTAACATGGAAACGCAGACGTTCCGCTATTGCCTTAACGGCAGCACCATCCGCACCACACCACTGCTGGAGCAAATCCAAGTTGCCCGCACAGCCGGCTACGAGGGCATCGAACTGTGGCACGACGCGATCGATACCTATATTTCCGACGGCGGTACTTTGTCCGATATTCAAAAATGCCTGGCAGACAACGGCCTTCACGTGCCCACCACGATCTACCTCGGGGATTGGTTCGACGCGGCTGAAGAAAACTACCCTACAATCCTGGAGGAGTGCCGCCGTCGTATGGAGATCGCGGCCGCACTCGGCGCACCCCATGTCATTGCCGGTCCGCCCGGAGGGACAGCCAATGTTCCCTTAGGCGCTCGACGGTACCAGCAACTGCTCGAAATCGGAACCAGCCTTGGAACGCTTCCCGCCATGGAGTTCCTTGGTTTCGTCGATCAGATCAACACTATCGAAGACGCCCTTGAGATCCTGAGACGAACGGATCACCCAAACGGCACCACCGTACTCGACCCCTTCCATATCTTTCGCGGTGGCGGAAGTCTGGCATCGATCAACAAGCTTCAACCTCACGAGATTGCCGTCTGCCATTTCAACGACGCCCCGGCAACACCCGATCGCCTCGACCAACAGGATTCCGACCGCGTCTTCCCCGGGGAAGGTCACCTCGACCTCCAAGCCTACCTAGACGGAGTTCGCACGATCGGCTACCAGCGCTGGCTGTCCTTGGAACTCTTTCGAGAAGACCTCTGGGCCAAAGACCCGAAAGAAGTCGCCACGACAGGGCTGGAAAAAATGCGAAGCGTCGTCGAAAACCCAACACCCTAGGGTTCAAGATCCCATGCGAGGATCCATTCTTCCCTCACTTTTCGGAAGCCCAAGCGACCCAGCCGCTTTTCCAAATCCGGCATGTGGCCCGCCCCATAAAAAATCCCAATCCGACGCTTCTTCTTTTTCAACTCGTCCCGCAGAACGTTCATCGCCACCCGGTTCCGTTCTGTAACAATTACGGAACCCTTCCCGTCCATCCCTTGATCCATACCCAACATCATCACTTCCATCTGATCCAACTGCTGCGCGAATAGCCACTTCAAGGCGTGGGTACTATCCCCACTCGAAAAGGCTCGAATCAAATCAAAGGCGGACAACGGCTGAGTCGTCCCCGACAGACGCATCTGTTGCTCCTGGAGGACAGACTGCAGCATGAGCGTAAAGAAGTTCTCCCCTTTCTCCTTTTGGAGTCGAGAGAAAGTTCGAGCGTCCATATCTGCATGCACAAAGTTTGCAGCTGTGTAGTCCACCAGATCCAATTGGAACTCCAGTCCCAGCATGGACTTCATCCCAATCTGCATCTGGCTGACAAAATGGCCGCTTCGACGCACCTGCTGTGATCGTGGACGCGTATCCTTGACCATCTCGTAAAGCACAGAGTCATACTCCTTAAATCGTTCGTTGAGCACTTTGTAGTACTCGGCATCGCCCACGTGAAGCGCCGATATCAGAGCCACCTCCGCGCCATTGGGAGCGCGATAGGTTGTGAGAGCGGTATCCACATGCCCCGTCTGAGGCCCGGTTTCCACAAATCGCAGAAACTCCGAGTCCGCAGCAAAACCGACGGAAAAAAAGAGCACACTCGTGCCCACGAATAGCAGCCGCCTCAATGCGAGCCACTGCTCGGTCACTCGGGAAATTGGGTCAAATACATTCATAATTAGGTTTCCAATCTAGCAATCCGTCGCAGAGAAGAAGTAGCAGCCCGCATGCCAGGATCCTCTCCACCAAGGATATCACACCCACTAGTATTTGCTACCGCCGAGCATCCGGTAGAGCGAATCCAAGGTCTGAGCCCGATCCAGCCGATTGACCCCGCCACCGCCCGCAGTCGCCTGAGCTTCCGAAGGTTTAGGTACGTGCACCCGTATCGGCTTGGAATCCGCCGGAGTTCCGGAGTTATTCTGACTGATCTGATCCAATTCGCCAGCATCTAACCAATACCCCCCACAACCCGGGCAGCTATCCACCTCTACCTTCTGCGTGGCACTGAAATACCGGCGCTGCATCTTGACCCCATCGCACCTCGGACAGGCCCGGCGGCGCTCCTGATCAATCACCAAGTCGGGATCCTGCGCCACTTCGCGCGATTTTGCCGAGAGTTCCTTATCCAATCGAGTCAACTCGAAATTATCCAACCAAATGCCACCACAACCACCGTCACATACGTCGACCGTCACTTGCCCCAAATCACGGGGCACTAGGATGCGATCACAAGCGGGACATTTCATAACGAAACGGTAAGCGACAACAGCCACTCGAATCAAACGCATTATGCACCAGCCGGGCCCCTCCCTCCCAATTTTGCAGTTTGCAGTTTAGCTTTTGCATTTTCCCTTTTCCCCAAGATGCTCGCCCCCAGAGAAGAGAGGAGAAATGCAAAAGTTAAACTGCAAACTGCAAAAGTTAAAATGAACGGAGACCCTACCCGAACCGATCCTATGCCTCCGCCAACCCCAACGACGCAGCAATCCCATCCAAATCCGCAATCACATTCTCGATCTGCTCCTCCAAAGACACCCCAAGCAATTCCGCACCTTGACGAATATCATCGCGACTGACCGAAGCCGCGAACGACTTTTGCTTCATCTTTTTCTTCACACTACTTGCCTTCATCCCGCGCAGCCGATCCGGACGCACGTAGGCCACCGCAACGATAAACCCCGACAGTTCATCGACCGCAAAGAGCGTCTTTCGAAGCGGTCGATCCAAAGGGTAGCGATCCCAATTCCAGGGCGCGTGCGAGCAGATTGCCCCAATGATCTCCTCATCGACGCCGCGTTCCCGCAAGATCTCGGCACCCCGAGCCGTATGATCGGCTGGATCGGGCCAACGTTCATAATCAAAATCGTGCAACAAACCCACCGCCCCCCACAGCGCCTCATCCTCCTGCTGACGCCGCGCCGCTCCCCGCATGGCACCTTCCACGGCCAGCGCATGTTTAAGTAAGGATTCCGTTTTGGTGAACTCGTTCAACAGAGCCCAAGCGTCTTCGCGATTCATGGCAATACGTCTCGATACGTTTCTGATCGGCTTCGCCGGAAGCCCGATTGCAAAACCCTAACAGGCGAACATGGCAGACGCGACCCTCGGTTTAGGCCGGGCATGTCAATTCATCCTCAGTCCAGTCCCCATCCCCACAGGGAGGTCCCGACCAATAGCGCATCCGCACCCGACCACCCAAGTGATGGATCGCAGTACAACTCACCGAGGCCGCCTCCTCCCGATGCATACAGACCGAGCTAGCGCCTTTCGTCGGCTGATGGCTCCGATGAAAATCCACCAGGATCGCGGCCGGATCGCGCTCCCCTGAAAAGTCGAGTCGCTCAAACAGCTCCCCGCGCACACGCTGGGCTTCCGGTTCATCATAGCCCGAAGAAGCCCAAATCCGCGGCGCCCAGGCATGCGTCACACAGTCCAAGTGGTCCCCATCCCATCGCCACTCTCGTAAGCTTTCGGAGCCTGCCCATACTTCTAGTAATCGAAAGGGGCGTACGAACGCTAAGTCAAACGCCTCGATTTGCGGGCGAATGTGCTGCGCATTCGAGGCTCCGGCGAGGCTGGCGACCAAATCGCCTCGGCTGATTGCGTTCGCCAGTGTTGGCCCGGTTTTCGCATACCAGTTTAGCAAAGCCAACGTGAGGCCCTTTGAGTTCGCGGCAATCCACATGCCGCCTCGTGGCTCGCTGGGCCCCAACACGGTCACGTTGGTTCCGCTTACGCGACGATGCGCCGGTGGACATGCCGTCACTCGCGTGCGTTGCTCGTCCCGATTCATCAGCAGGTCAAAACCACCCGGATTGGGCACAAAGCTTACCGTACACATAAACGATCCTAGTCCGCCCGCGCATGACCCCGCGACGCCGATTGATAGTCCCACCAATAGCGCCACAACTGCCCCACGGAGTCCGGTCGAACCCCAAGGCGCCGATTGGCGGCACCAATTCTAAAGACAATCTCCCACTGCTCAAAAAGCGTTCGGTAGGCGTCTCTGAGCCGGTTGTCCGGATCATAAACCTGAGTCGCTTCAGCCGCAGCCCCGTTGAGCTCGACAATCTGAAAATCCGTCCCGGCTCGAAGTGCCTCCGGAGACGCGTAACGAATATCATAGCGGCCGATGAAAAAACCATCCACGGCCTGAGAGATGGCATCGATCCGTCGCTCCAAGGCCTCGGAAAATAAGAACGCCCCGTCGCGGAAGATACACCCCTGGGCATGGTTGCCAGCTTGCACCAAACGGATGGTCTCTCCCTCGGGAATAACTGCAGCCATGCGCTCACCAAATCGTTCCGTGTAGACCGGAGTCATGAGCCGAGCGCGCTCGTCCGACTCGATTAATTCACCCAAGGTCTGCCGCCCATCACCCACCACGGCGGGAAACACCTTGTGCGTGATGCCAAAGATCCGACCATGGCTTTCCTCCGGAAAGCGGTAGTAGAACACACCCGCCTCCTCAGGCCCCGGCGCATAGGTCTGTACAATCTGATCGTAGCCATCGGACTCCAAGCAGTGCCGTGCAGAAACAGCATCCCGCACCAAGCGCACGCCACTCCCCCGTTGTCCCACATCGGGTTTCACAATTAAGGGATACTCCAAACCCTGTTCCTGAAGCACGGTTTCAAACGAGGCCCAGCGGGCCGTCGCGGAATCGCCTTCGATGGGAAACGCCGCCGCTGTATATTCGGGAGCCACTCGATGCAACTCACGCAATAGGTCGACTTTTGATTCCCCAATCATGCCGCCAGTTTCAATCCCGGGATTGGAAGCCGTGGGCAGAGTCAGACCGCGATACTTCAGAGTCAGCCAAGCGTACCATGCCCCGATAGGAAGATAGAAAAACCAAGCGGGCCAAAACTCCCACCGCAGCCATCGCTGCAAAGCGACCTCTCCTCCCAGATTTCGGCGCCACCATGCACTCCGTTGAACGAGCTTGATCAACCCAAACAGCACCAGCACCGTCGCCAGCACGCCCACGATGCCCCGTTCAAACACCGCCAACCAGTCCCCCACCGCCACGCCCAGAACGCGTGTCGCGCCAAACACGACTCCTGTCCAAAGCAAGGCCGCCACCCCGGTAACACTCACGAACTGAAGCACCGGCAGCCGCACCAAGCCGGCCGCGAGATATGTTGGCAAACGAGTCCCCGGCACCCAACGGCAGAACCAAAGCACCAGCACCCCGCGCTTTTGAAACCATTCCTCGGCTCGGCGCACGCGCTCAGACTGGATCCATCTCGCCGAGAACCGCCAACGCCGGAGCGGCTCCCCAAAAAGCCGCGCCCCGACATAAAGCCCGATGTCACCGATCCAAATCCCCAGGAACGAGCCCCCCCACGCGACCCAAAAAGAAAGGGACCCGCTCACATAAAGTACGGCACTGCCGATACAGGTGAGATCCTCGGAGACGAAGGTCAGCAGGATAATCAGGACCAACTGCTGCCCGGGGGCAAGCTGGGAGAAATCCGAGGGGAACCAGCCTCGAATGTCTTCGGGTATCACGGGACTGGTGAAACCCGCTAGGCCAACGCCTCGGCCGGAGCCAAAGCCTTAGCCCGATGCTGCAAGGTGGAGGGCGCCACCCCAAAGCCAGTCGGCACTTGCAGCCCCATGACATTGCTCATGATGGCGATGAGGGCAAAATGATGCACGGCATGAGCGACCACATACATCACCTCGCGAACCATGCTTGAAGCGACCTGTTGAGTCCGGTCGACCACATAATGGACTTTGCATCGGACTCGAATCTCAGATTCCAAGATCGTTTTCGGCAACGCTAGGAGTGCTGCTCGCAATTCTTCGGTCGCCTTCAAGGCGTAATCTCGGCGCTGCTCGACCCCCAGATCTCGGTCCCGCGCATCATAGTCCAGCAATCCCGTATCCGCCCCGCGCAAGAGACAGCGAAAATGGTCCAGGCAATGCCGATAATGCCCCCCGATGGAAGCATTCGAAGCCACGCCTAGCCGTTGGCAGTAGGCCTCATCGGTCAACCGCTGCAAAAGCGAAGTCCCTTGATCCAGGATCGCAATCGCAGCCTCAAGACAGTCACCAGCATCCACCGTGGCTGGCTCGTTCCCAGTTGAGTCATCGGTCGAGTTCCCGGTCGAATCAGGGATCGAATGAGCAATCGAATTCTTCACAAAAGATATCAGGCGTCACTAAGAACTTAACCGTTCCCGAAACGCCATGCGGCGGATGTTTCTTGAATCAGAATCATTTGTCAGCCTAATTCTCCAACAAAAATCGGTTTACAGCTTGACAGAACAAAGCTGTCTCAGGGAGTGTTTCCCGCTTCTTGAGAGCGCCGCTCCGGGCATTTATTCCCACGAGCAACCATACACCACGCCGACTCGAACGCAACGGAAGACAGCCCGAAAGTCAGCCAGGTCCCATGTCCCAAGGAAACTCCAAGAAAAATTCAAAAAATGAGATCCCGCGACAGGCCATCTATCGCCTGTCGGTTTATATGCGTTGTCTCAACCGTTTGAGCAGCAACGGCATTCAAACGGTCTCCAGCGAAGCTCTGGCGGGCGCCGCCGGCGTGAAATCGACCCAGCTTCGCAAAGATCTCACCTACTTCGGACAATTCGGCACTCGGGGGCTGGGATACGACGTCTCGCAGCTATCCCAGATGATCAGTAACGTGTTGGGCACTGAAAAGCTCCAACCCGTCATCATGGTAGGCGTCGGTAACTTGGGTCTCGCACTCCTCTCCTACCGCGGGTTCGAACAGGAGGGCTTTGAAATCATCGCGGCCTTCGACGTCGACCCGGAACGCCAACGAAACAAGAAACTTCAGCAACCCATCCTTCCGATGGAAGACCTGCCCGCTTTCATTGACAAAAACCATGTCAAAATGGCGATTCTCTGCATCCCGGCCGAGGCGGCACAAGAAACCGGGAATCTCCTGATCCAGAATGGCGTCACGGGGATCCTGAATTTCGCCCCAATCGTGCTTCAAGTCCCAGACACGATCATGGTCAACAACGTCAACCTGGCCATCGAGCTTGAGAATCTCAGCTATTTCATCCAGGGAGAGACGCAGAGCGAGCCAGCTCCGAAAAACGCGTCCGAAGACGGCCCGTAATCGTTTGGTCCGTTACCGGCGGCAAGGGCTGCCCATCCACGGACACCACCGGCCAAATCTCGTGGGTCGTCCCCATCAAGAACACCTCACCCGCGCGTTTCAACTCATCGAGCCCAAAGGCACGCTCGATCACCGGGATCCCCAACTCTGCACAAATCTCCAAGGCCACTTTCCGGGTGATACCGCTGAGAATCCGCCCGGATTCCGGGTGCGTGATTACTTGATCCCCGTCCACGATCGCTACATTCGTGCAGGATCCCTCCGTCACGATGCCATTGCGGATCAAGATCGACTCATCCGCGCCGCGAGCCCGTGCCTCGTTGGCCGCCATGACATGGCCCAACAACGCAATACTCTTAATATCACAGCATTCCCAACGCCGATCCTCCAAAAGAACCGTCCGCGCCGGGGGCTCTAAGTCTCCCTTGGGAAGGACTTTGATGGTGGCGAATACGGTGGGCGATAAACCCGACAGGGGATAAAAGTGGCTTCGATGCGTATCCGCCCCTCGCGTCACTTGCAAGTAGAGGATCGCATCGCACGGGCCCAAGTCATTCGCTCGAACCAAATCATCCGCTATGCCGGACATCCACGCGGTCTCAAACCCTTCTAAGCCAATCTTGCCACAACTCCGCCGCAGGCGCTCCGCATGGTCTGCCATCCGAAACCAGTGCCCGTCGTAACATCGCACCACCTCATACACCCCATCGCCAAACAAGAAACCCCGATCCAAGGGCGAAACCCGCGCTTCCTCCAAAGGCTGCAACCGACCGTTCAAATAGGCAATCATCCGTATTCTCTACCCCTCACTTCCTGTCGTTTCCCACGACTTCCAACGCCTTCCGACCATCTGAAAACCACTTAGGATTTCGCCGCCTTGGCTCCCGCACGGCCACTCGCCACGCGTTTGACGAGTTCGTCCGCCATCACCCCGCAGAGAATCACGCCACCAATGACCGCGTATTCAATGTGAGTCGGAATCACATCGACCAACGTGATCATGTTGCGCAACACTTGCATCAGGGCCGCTCCGATCACGATCCCAATAATGGTACCTTGCCCGCCCCGCAAACTACACCCCCCCAACACCGCGGCCGCAATGGCATACAGTTCGTAAAAGTTCCCAAAATCAACGGGTTGAGCCGAGTTGACATCCATCACAAACAGGATCCCGCCTAAGCCGGCGGTGAACGAGCAAATCACGTAGGCAAGAATGACCATTCGGTCCGTATTTATCCCACTATACCGGGCGGCCTCTTCATTCCGCCCCAGCGCCAAAAGATACCGGCCGTAGATGGTCTGATTCAGGAAGATCGCCGCAAAAACCGCCACGGCAATCAAGAAAAGACACGGCGCCGGAATCCCAAATCCATCGACATACGGCACCGGTATTTCGGCTGTGGCGATACTTCGAATCCCCTTAAAATCATCCTTAAAACCCTGGGTTTGATCCCCCGTGAAACCCCGCGTAATGCCCCGATACATCAACAGCCCGCAGAGGGTCACCACAAAGGGTTGTAACTTGAGTTTCGTAATCAACAGACCGTGAATCAGCCCGATAACGATCGACAGCAGCACCGCCGCCGCCAAAGCGGCCGGTAAAGGCCAACCGTGAACCATCAAGAGCCAGGGCAACCCGCACCCCACCAGACAGATCACGGATCCAATCGAGAGATCGATTCCACCGGTAATGATGACAAAACCAACCCCAATCGAGATGATCCCAAAGAGCGCCGTGCGCCGAATCAGATTCTCCAAGTTGAAGGGCCGCAGAAAAATCCCGTCGCTCATCCAGATCGTCGCCACGACGACAAAAATCAAGATCCCGAGAATACCAACAATCTTCTTCATCTTCCCGTTGCCCTAAGCGGCCGCTTGTTTTTGTCCGGTCGCCAGACGCATCACCGCTTCTTCACTCAGTTCCGAGCGTTGGAGTTCGCCCGTGATACGGCCCTCGTGCATCACGAGGGTTCGATCGGACATGCCTAAGATCTCTTCCATTTCACTCGATACAAACAAAATTGCTACCCCACGTCCGGCCAACTCTTCCATCAAGGCATAGATCTCCGCCTTAGCCCCCACGTCGATGCCTCGCGTGGGTTCATCCAACAAGAGCACTTGAGGATCCTGCGCCAGCCACTTGCCGACCACGACTTTCTGCTGATTCCCGCCCGAGAGCAAGCGAACGATCTGTTCTTCGCTCGGGGTCTTGACCTTCATGCTCTTGACCATTTGAGCACTGATCTCGCGTTCCTTCGCTTTATTTAAGAAACCCCGTTTCTGGTCCCGCTTCAGCGTGGCCAGGCTCATGTTCTCTCGAACGCCCATCTCCAAAATCAATCCCTGGGCTTTACGATCCTCAGGCACCAAGGCCAACCCCGCTTCAATAGCCTGGATGGGACTCGCAATCGACACCGCTGCCCCCCCCACGCGCACCTCGCCGCCCAAAGCGGGCGTCACGCCAAAGAGGGTTTGCAACATCTCCGTCCTCCCCGCACCCACCAAGCCCGACATTCCCACAATCTCACCACGCCGGAGGGAGAATGAGAGCTCATGATCCGGATGCGCCGGACTGCGCAGCTGCGACACTTCCAAGACCACCTCGCCGGGCTCATGGGGTTCATGCGGATAGAACTGAGACACATCCCGCCCTACCATCAGCTTCACCATATTGTCGTGATCGATCTCCTCGCGGGCGAGTTCCCCCGCGTTCCGGCCATCCCGCAAGACGACCACGCGATCCGCCAATTCCTTGACCTCTCCCAAGCGATGCGAGATGTAAACGATACTCACCCCTTTCGAGGCCAGATCTTTGATCACCACAAACAGTTGCTCGGTCTCCCGCTGGCTCAAACTAGAGGTCGGCTCATCCATGATCAACACCCGCGCATCCACGGACAAGGCCTTGGCGATCTCCACCAACTGCTGCCGACCAATGGTCAGATCGCTCACGATATCAGCCGGATCCACATCCAAGCCCACCTGAGCCAAGAATGTCCCGGCAGCCGCGTGGATCTTCGCCTTGTCGATCATCAATCCGCCGCGTCGCGGTTCGCGCCCCAGAAAGATATTGGCCCCGACATCCAAGTTGTCGGCCAAATTGAGTTCCTGATGGATGAGTGCGATCCCTTGATCCAAGGCGGCTTCCACGGACTGGATGGAAGTATCCTGCCCATCGATCCGAATCGTTCCCGAATCGGCCCCCTGCACCCCCGCTAGGATTTTCATCAAGGTGCTCTTGCCGGCACCGTTTTCACCTAGAACGGCGACAATCTCTCCTTTGCCCAGACTGAGACTAACGTCATCCAGGGCCAACACGCCCGGAAAGCGCTTGGTCACACCCCGCACCTCAAGTAACGGGGCTTGATTCTCGGTCGACATGAACTCCTGAACTAAAGCAACGACACCGGCCTTGAAAACCTATTCCGCCGCCGCGGCTTCGCCGCCGCCAACCTTTTCCTTCAGGTCGTCCCAAAACGCCTGCACGTTGTCTTGCCGAATGTGCCGCGCGGGAATATCGATGAACTTGCTTTCCGGGATATCGCTCAAATCTCCATCAATCACCTTCTTGAGTAACTCCACGGATTGGTAGCCATACATGTAGGGGTTCTGCACCACGGTCCCATGCACCGTGCCATCCAGAATCCCTTGCAGGGTTTCATCCGCTTCATCAAAGGCAATCACTTTGACCGTATTGAGTTTACCCGCTTGTTCGAGAGCTTCCATGACCAGGGGCGGATTGTAAGCGAACAATCCAACCATGCCGTTGATATCCGGATACCGTGAAATGGTGTCCTCCGCATTGGCTTTGGCCTTCACGCGATCGAACTGATCCGTCAGGGTACCCAGAATCTCATACCCGCCTCCGGTCAGCACCGTGCCCGGAGCATCGTAGTTGGCTGGGTTGTACTCTCGCCCGAGGATCTCATCGATCACCCCTTGCCGGCGGCGGCGGGAGTTATCCTGCTCCAATCGTCCAATAAAGATCATGATTTTCCCCCCGTCCGGTAGGGCTTCCTTCACCAGCTCCCCGCACATGCGGCCAGCCTTGTAGTTATCCATCCCGATATAGACCAAGCGATTGGAATCCGGCGCATCGGAATCATGGGTGATCAGATTCGTTTGTTCCGCGGCTTGGTTGAGGAGTTCGGTCTGGTTGGCCGGATCAATCGGGCTCACCGCGATCCCGCCCACGCCCCGGGTGATCAAATCTTCGATGATGCGCTTTTGATCCGTGATGCCTTCGGCAGGCATATGCACCGACACCTCGACGCCCAGGTCTTCCCCGGCTTTCTCCACGCCGCGCTGAGCGATCGTCCAAAAAGAGGCCACCCCATTGCTCACAAAGGCCACCTTCTTGCTTCCCGAATCGGAAGGACCACAACTCACCCACAATGTGGCGGCAATCACCACAGAGGCCACCTTCAAGCAATTTACAAATTTCATAGGAAACCGACCTAAATCGCAGAATATCCCAGCCCCGTCAAGCAAACGAGGCACCGACTCGAACCAGGGGGTGTGATTAGAAAAGGGTCCTACCGGCCAATGGCGCCGGCAAGCCGGCGCACTCCATGGAGTGCGGGAGCTTGCTCCCGCCTTCTTCCGACGTAATCGATCTTATCAATGGCACCCCATGCCAATCACACCCCGAGCCAGGCACGATCCCCGGGACCGAGCACCCCACCTTTTTCCGGGGCAGGAAGCCCCCCCCAGCCCAGTCCGAGGCACCGCCCCTCGGATCCGTCGTCCGTAACCAGGGAATTCGATTTCCTTTTCCCCCCAGTTTCGCAATCCTCCCCCCATGACCACCTCCACCTGGCAGGATTCCCTCCACCGGTTCGCCCTCTGTGCTCTACTGGCTACAGTGAACACCACCCTCTGCGCCAAGGATTACTTCCTCTTCTACCTGGGCGGGCAATCCAATATGGACGGCTACGGAAAAGTCAGCGAGCTACCCGAGGAAGCCCGGACACCCGCGAGAGGAACCTACATCTTTCACGGGAATCCAGCCCCCGACGGCGTCCCACCGGACGGCCGCGGCCTCTGGGCGCCGCTCCAACCGGGCCACGGCGCCGGCTTTCAGTCCGACGGCCAAACCAACCGATACGGGCCACGCTTCGGAGTGGAACTCACGCTCGCAGCCGCCCTTCGCCACGCCTTTCCCAACACCGGTATCGCCTTCATCAAGTATTCCCGAGGTGGAACCTCCATCCACGCGGAAGCCGCCGGCAATTTCGGTTGCTGGGAACCGGACTTCACCGCCACCTCCGGAAAGGATCCCCACAGCAATCAATACGATCACTTCCACGCCACGCTGCGGAACGCATTCGCCATCAAAGACATCGACCAAGACGGCGAACCCGACCGCTTGATCCCAAAAGGGATCTTCTGGATGCAAGGTGAGAGCGATGCCGCCTACACCGCCGCGATCGCCGAAGCCTACGAAGGGAATCTCAAACGTCTGATGGACCTCATTCGAGCCGCACTACACGCACCGGATCTTCCCGTGGTCATCGGCCGGATTTCGGATTCAAAGGCCAATTCGGACACCCCCACGTGGAAGCACGGGAACCGCGTGCGCCAGGCCCAAGCGGACTTCTGCGATCGCGATCGCTTCGCGACCCTCGTCCAACGAACCGATTCATACGGCTATTCCGATCCCTGGCACTATGACTCCAAAGGCTACCTCGACCTAGGCGAAGCCTTCGCAGAGGCCCTCTTGCCGTACCTAGGCGCCAGCCAGTAGCATCAACAAAACTAAAAACCCCGCCGAAACGTCTCCTGTTCCACTCGTTTGGAAACGGCATCAAGGACGTCGAATTCGAAAGGTCTGCCAAGGTTGGCTGGAGTGCAGTCGCCAGATTCGTTCGTCCTCGACTAATTGAATCTTACCAGCCACTTCCCCCCTTCCGAATCAGCCCCCGACATTGCCATTCGGGTCAGACCTGGGATTAGTAATTACGAATATCAAATTCCTCCACTCCTGCCTCCAAACGCTCCATGACTTAGATCCAGTCACTAGCACGAACAAATAATCGATCCCAGTCCACTTTCCAGCTACTTACCGAAAAGCACACCCCCGCAAATTTCTACGTACAGGTCTGCCCTCAACCGAGCGGGAATGGAAAGTGGATGGTGCTTCACCTAGCACGACACCGGACTGGAAACACTTTGAGAGAGTTGGTCGACGGCTTTGGAGGAATGGACTACGTTGCCGTAAGTATAGGAATCAAACGATTTAGTAAGAAGCTTGAAACCGACCATACAATCAGGAAGCGATTTCAGCGGATTGAAAGAATGTTACATGTCGATTCCGCTGCATAACCTCCAACGCCGAAAACTGAGGGAATCAAATCACCTTCACCACCCCCTGAAACACTCTCCTAATCGATCCTCGAAAGCCATTCTGTAGAACAAAGCAGAAGCAGTTCTTGTTTCCGTTAAAAACAGGGGGTTTGGAGCGGAATCACATATTAGGACGTGCCGCTTGATTCTCACGTTAAACTCAGCGGTTCGAATCGTGGGGTATCGCCAGCTTGGAAACTAAAAATCGGTTCGGAATTGAGCCTAGCGTGACTCCCTATTCCAACAAGCTCGATTCTTCATCGCTATCGCGGTGATGGTACATCTCCGCCCGACGGGATAAGCCCTTGCTCTGAGATCCTTCGCTACTCAGTGGCATCGCCAAACAGCAGCATAAAAAGAACAATCAGTAACGAGGGCGCGTAGACCAAAGAGGGACCGATGACAAACCATCCCAATCCACCCCAACGAGTCGGGTGGAGACGTTCGGTTACGCCGCAATAGCTCACGTAGATTGAATGATACCAGAGGATCACGATGAAGAGGCTGGCAATGAGTACGGAGGTAAATATCTCGTCGTATTCCGGCCCGGGCAAATAGGGAACGGGCTGCTTGGCGGTCGTATACAAGGCAATAACCACCGTGGCAAAGGACGGCAGGAAACTTGAGTAGAGATAAATGAACCGCGCGGTTTCCGGATCCGGTTTGCCGCCTGCCCACCCGACCCGAAGATTGTAGAACCGTAAGCGTCTGACGAAACCCACATAGATCAATGCGGGAGATTTCTTTAAGGTGGAGAGCTTTCTGGATCAGCTACCCTGGTGGCTAGCTTTCCAAGCCAAGGGCGTGAGTTCCGGGAGATCGCTCTGAGGGCGTTCCGAGAGTCCAGGCAGAACGTCCATCAGATATTCTCGAACATTGATGTCCAAGCGCCTGCAGGTTTCGATGATGGACACGATGGCCGCTATCTTCGGCCCCGCTTGCTCGCTGCCGATGTGCAGCCAGTTCTTGCGCCCTACGGCCAGTGGGCGGATTCCGTTTTCACAACGGTTGTTATCGATCTCCACTTCGCCGTGGTCCATGGCTTTGCTCATCCGTTCCCATTGGTTGATTGCGTATTTGCACGCTTTGCCCAGCAAGCTTCCGGGCAAGACCTTCTTATCCGCTCGAATCTCCAAGATCCTTTTCTTCAATGCGTTTAGTAGCGGCACGCTCTTCTCTTCCCGAACCGACCTGCGTTGTTCTGGATCGAGTTGCCGTTCTCGCGCGTCGTCTTCGATCTCATAGATCTCGGCAATGCTCTTGATGATCTCAAGAGGCTGAGGATCTTTCTTGGCAACCTTGTGGGCGTCGAAAAACTTTCGCCGAATGTGCGCCAAGCATCCGACTCGTTCGATCGAATCTTCAGCAAAGTTGTTGTAGGCCGAATAGCCATCGGTTTGAAGGATTCCCTTAAACCCTTTAAGGAACTTCTGGGGGCCCGCTCGTTCCCGACTACATTGAAACTCGAAGATTGCCGTTCCGCCTGGGTGGCTAAATTGAAAAACGTAGGCTTGATGATTTCTCCCTTTGGTGCGATCTGACTGCACTCCCACGGGAGTTTCATCTGCTTGAATGTAACCCGTGGCGAAGAGCTCCGCTCTCATCGCTCTGTTCAACGCCACGCACAGATCACCCACTTTCATGACCATGCCACAAAGAGTAGAACGATGGGCATCGATTCCCGTATCAGCAAAAAGCGAGAGACTCTGGCGATAGAGTGGTAGATGGTCCCGGTATTTCTTAATCACCAGATCGACGATCAAGGTATCGGAGAACTTACCCTTCTCAATGATTCGTCGTGGCGTCGAGGCACAGGAGATGCCTTCATCCGGGCAACGACGACAAGCTCGTTTCTCGCGGCGAATCAAACGCACGAAGAATTCGGGTGGCTTGACGTCGAGAACTTCAGACTCTTCATAGCCGATTACGTGAGTGTCCTGACCGCATTGTCCGCATCGGCATTGCTCGGGGGAACAGGCGATCAACTCCTCGACCCGGGGTAAATGAGCAGGTAGATCGACTCTCCCTGGACTGGCCTTGCGCTTCCTACAGGGCGAACGTTTTCCGGCGTGAGCAATCTCTTTCTCAACCTCCTCCGGTTTCACCCCGGGCTCTTCGTCCAGAAAGCTAAGTTGATCATCACTGAGCTTCTCGCTCTTCGCACCGTACTTTTCGATCCGCATCAAGCGGATCATTTCCTTGTGAATCGCAACCGACTTTTCCAATTCATCAATCCGCTCCTGCTGCGCCTTGGCGATATCTCGCAACTGGGCAACATCATTGGGAAGTGATTGGTTGGAGGCCTGACTCATTTGTTACTCCCGAAGACATATTAAAGGAGTATTCAGTTACACAAAAACATCAAACTTAGTCAGTTTCTGTCCTCATGAGGGCTTCGCCGATACCAACGTTTTGAGGCGGCTTCCTTAAGAACAATTCCGTCCAGCAACAAGGTTAGCTGTTGCAGAGTGTATTCTTTAACTGGGTCGCCAAGGAGAGGCCAGTCCAGCCGCCCGGTCTCGACGCGTTTGGCGCATACCCAAAGTCCCGAACCGTCCCAGAAGAGCACTTTAAGGCGATTCCGATTGCGATTACAAAAGACAAAGAGATGCCCGCTTAACGGATCTTCATTGATCGTGTGTTCAGCCAACGACCTCAGCCCGTCGAATCCCTTTCTCATGTCGGTTGGTCCGGGCAGAAGGAAGACCCGGGTTGCCGGGCTTAGAGCGAACATTGCGATCGAATTAGGCTGATCAGTTCACCGACTTTCTGAGAATCGAAGTCTCGGCCCAGTTCCAGATTGATTCCATTGGGCCAATGTAAACGGTAGGGAGAAGTCGAGGCTTCGCCTGGCGTCCTGATGACGTCGCTCACCTCCAGCCACCCGGGAGTTTGGCTCTTGCGACGGTTGCGATGAACCCACTTGCAGAGCGTTGAATAACCAAGATTATGTTTGCGAGCAAATGCCGCTCGCGTTAGTCCACTCTGAGCCAACGCCTCCAACAGCTCATTAATCTCAGCGGTTGAACGCCGCCGCCTGGTCGTGTGATTCTTTTCATCTGCCATTCCCTGAGTTTCGGAGAGAAACTCACTCAGCGGAAGGTGGGGTTGGTCAAACGCTTACGTAGAACCAACCACCGACGTAGTAAAACATGGCTCCAATAACAAGGCAGCCGACTAGTACCGTCAGCCAGTAATTCGGCCAACTGTTCAGCTGTTCTAGCGCTTCGAGATTACCCTGGCGCTCGGCCCGTTGGAACTGCTTTTCGAGCCGATGGACTGCCTCACCCGCGCCGAAGGTAAACATCACAAAGAAAAAGTAGGGTGATGAGCCACCCTGGAAATGATGTGCAAAGAAATCCCGTGGATGGCGGAGTAATAAATCCCAGAATCGAAAGAAGCTCATTGGCAGTCGTTTGGTTAATCCGATATCTCTGAATGTTTGGAGCTAGTGAAGCGGCTATGATCTGAACACACGCTCAGGTATCCTGTTTGTCGCGGGAAATCTGATCGAGTTTCTGACGTTCTGCTCTGAGGGATTGAGGGTCATGAGGGATTAAGGGTCATCTTAACATGTAACATTCTTTCAGCCCGCTGAAATCGCTTCCTCATTGTAAGGTCCGTCTCAAGCTTCTTCTTAAATCGTTTGATTCCCATACTTACGGCTACGTAGTCCATTCCTCCAAAGTCTTCGCCCAACTCTCTCAAAGTCTTTCCAGTCCGGTATCGTGCTAGGTGAAGCACCATCCACTTTCCCTCATCACCATGGCGCGTCAACCACTCACTACGCCCAGCGCCTTTCGCTTTTTCGACGCACGAAATGATGGCTTCAAGATCTAGCATCCTCGACATTCTCCGCTTTACACTGGTCTCTCGTTTTACTGCACCTCTGAATCGCTTCGTAATTTTCTCTACGAACTCGGCACTCCCAAGCGCTACTTCATCGTGTATTCGTTCTATCGTCGATTCTTCGGTTCCTCGCTTCAGTCGTTGTCTCACCAATCGTCGATAGGTTTCGCGTTGTCCTTTTCCTTGTCTCCCACAACTCCCTAGAATTTTTCCGGTTCTCAGCCATTTGACCGGCTTTCGATACCCAGCGTAGTAACGATAAGAGCTCCACTGATAACTCCGCAGCTCACGAAGGCGCCGATCTATTGCCTTGATGTCCGGCTGATCTCCGAATCCTTGCGATTCTCGCTTATCGTCCAACTTTCCCAATCCTAATCTCACTACTCGCAGAGGATTCAAGTGAACATAGATGCTTAACTCCAGCAGCCACCCATCCGGATCAACGGGTTTACTTTTGAATCGCCCCTGAAACAGCGGCCCGACACGACCATACCGTCGATTAAAGGCCTGGCTGTACAATTGTCCCAGCCAACGCATCGCTCGGCTCAAGTTTGCCTTTGGGGTGTGCACCACGAGATGGTAGTGGTTGTCCATCAAACAATACGCATGAACCTCTACACCAAAGTTTTCCTCCAGGTCAGAAAGCAACCGTAAGAATACCCGACGATCATCGTCATCCAGAAACACATCACGCCGCTCAATGCCTCGATTCATGACGTGATACCACGCTCCTTCGTAGTTGATTCGCAATGGCCTTGCCATACGCACGATTCTCGCGGAAAGGAACAGATCTCAGCAACTCTTAAATGTGATATGTTAAGACGTGACCCCGAATCCCGTCGGGCTAGCCATAGTCGCCCAGTGGTCGAACGGCTCAAAAGGGCATTCGATTTTCTAGCACTACGTTATCGGCCCGAAAGTTTGATGAACGCTGCGATCAATTGTATCCGTCAAAGAAGCGTCCCCGTTGTCCAACGATGAACTTCGCGTATAAGTGGAGGGTTTTGTTTGGCTGGGAACGGATCAGGCTGCTTGGGCAAGCTGCGCTGCGTTGTTCTTCTGCCAGTTGGCTGGGGTGAGGTTTGCCAGGGCTTGATCGAATGTGGCTGGAAGCCGAGTTAAGACATCCTTGATGTATTCCAGTGGATTGATGCCCAGCATTCGACAAGTCTCCGTTAAGGTGTAGACGATCGCGCTTCGTTGGCCGACTTTCTCATGGCCGATGAACAACCAGTTTTTCTTGCCGAGTGCTGAGGGGCGAATCGCGTTCTCGACGAAGTTGTTTGAGAGTTCGGCTTGGCTATGCTCCAAGAACGCCGTCAGCGAACGCCACTGATTGAGAGTATATTCGATGGCTTTTCGCATCAGGCTCTTGGGGCGATAGCGCCTGAGCAACACTCTCAGGGCTTTGCCCAGTCGTTCTATCACAAGCCGACTGTGGCTGGCTCGAACTCGGTCACGGACCGCTGATGATAGCGGTTGCCCGCTCCGGCCTTTCTCCCAACGGAACAGCCAGGCGATTTGGTTCAGTAACCAGCCCGCTACGCGAGGCGATTGATCTTTTGCCTCCATGAACTTGCGGCGAGCGTGAGCCCAGCAGCCGATCAACTCCACATCGGGACGCGGCTGCGCGTAAGCACGATAGGCGCTATGCCCATCAACGCCTAGAAGTCCGCGATAGTTTTTGCCAATCAGTTTTTCTAAGCCTTTGGAACCTCGGCTCTGATCCCATTGAAACACGACGGCGTGCCCGGGATCCAAACCCACCCATAACCATCCATGCGGACAAGGCCCCGCTCTTTCTCGATCCTGGTATCGCACCGGTGTTTCGTCCGTTTGAAGGTATGCTTTCTGCCGAAGCTCATCCCGCATGACATCGACGATACGGCCGAGTTGTTGAGTGCCCTGCGCCGTCCACTCAACCATCTGCTGTCGTGAGATCCACACCTCATTCTGGCGAGCAAACAACCGTTGTTGACGATAGTAGGGTTGGTGATCGCAGAACCGACTGACGAGCAAGTAAGCTAGGAGTCCTGGACTGGCCTTGCCTCCCAGAGAAAGTTCCAAGGGCGCCGGCGCGATCGCAGGCGGGAGTTGGCGCTGATCTCGCCGCACAAACTTCGGACGAACGGTCTTTACCCAGAAGAACTTGCCAGGCTGATAGTCCAGCCGTTTGTTCTCTTCCTGACCGATCTGTCGCCACTTGTCAGGATCGGCTTGAACACACTCTGGAATGATTCGTTCTTCGACGACTTCGAGGTTTTCCGGAGTGCGAATCGCTTGGCGCCCGTTGCGAGACCGCCTTCGTTTCGAAACTGGCTTCTCCGACGAGTCTTCCTCCTCGGGAGCTGCTTCGGTCTCTTCTTCCCGAGCAGTGAGCAACATGACCAATTGATCGGGGTTGAGTTGCTCACTTCGTTTGCCGAACATCCGTTGGGCAAGGGCGTCGAGCTTCTGCCGCAACAGCGTGACCTCAGCCTGAGATTGCTTGAGTTGAAGGCGCAAGGATTTGACTTCATCGCGAAGTTTTTTTTCCTTGCTCATCGGCGAAGAGACTATCACATACCCGCGTTGTCGCAAAGAACCAATCGCTGCTTACTTCTAAAAAAATTAGGATTCAGGTTGTTCGAACCATGCGCGTCGAGCTCCATCGCGTAAGTCGACGCCATCCAGCAACAACTGCAAGGCTTCGGGAGCTAGCTTGATCTTGGATTGATCGCCGCTGGCGCTCACTGGCCAGCGAAACGTACCACTCTCAAGCCGCTTGATCATTACCCACACACCGGATCGATCAGCATGCAGGATCTTGATTCGGTTTCGTCGACGATTGCAGAAGACAAAGATCGCTCCCGTATTGGGATCCTCTTTCAACTTCTCTTGGGCTACCGCCCACAGTCCAGCGAAGCTCTTCCGCAAGTCAACCGCCTCGGCCGCGACGAAGATCTTTAGACCCGAGTGAAAGCTTAGCATGAGACTCCCTCCAGTTCTCGGATGAGGCATGCTGCCAATCGGGCCTGATCGCCGTCGTTGAACCGAAGTCGTGTCAGGCGACCGATTTCAACCTCAATCCCAGCGGGATTCGAGGCTGGCAACTCCACCTCGACTAGCTTGGGTTTTCTCTGATGCTCCGGCTGCGGATACCTTTTCCTCCAACCGCAGAACGTGGTGTAGTTGAGCCCATTCACCCGAGCGAACTCGGCCGCGCTCAAACCACTTCCTTCAAACTTTTTCAACAACTGCTCCCGTCTCCGGGCCGACACTTTCGGCTTCCTCATCCATCCGCTCTAGCGGATTCAGGCAGCTCGTCTAGGGGGTGAGATCTTTGACGCTTACGATCAATTACTCGGTCAACCAGTGGGACGCACTCCGAGCCTTCTTGGAACACGGGGAAGTAGAGCTCTCAAACAACTGGGATGAGAATGCGATTCGTCCTTCGGCGGTTGGCAAACGAAACTGGCTATTCATCGGCGAACTGGAAGCAGGGATGCGAAGCGCTGTGGTCTATTCGCTAACAGAAACATGTCGAATGCTTGGGGTAAATCCCTACGAGTATCTCAAAGACGTTCTAGGTCGACTCCCAGGCACACCTGAGGCCGAGGTGAAAAACCTGACCCCAGCGAATTGGGCGAAGGTCACCCCCGCCGCCACGCACCGGGCCGCTTAGCGAAAAAGCGGCTCTCTCCGGAGAACTCTCCCCCCTTTATCACATTTTCACGAACTGGATAAGGGGGCCTTTTCTTTTACGCATACCAAAGTGTTAACTAGGGCCTCGATTCAGCGCCTATTCCACGTTGCTCTACTCGATCCACGTCCAGTTCCTATGGTATATCCCCGTTTTGAAGCCCACGATCTAGCTGCCATACTTAGATCTGATTGACCACAGTTTAAAAAATCCTCTGCCAATTGTTGGCTTCCGTAAACCTCCAGCAAGTCAACCATTTCTCCAATTCGAGACTCGTCGCTTCGACGAATGAGAGCAATGCAAGTTGCTTCAACATGTTCTTTAGCTTCCTCTTGAGCCCTATCAAACATAGATACTGCGCCAAGTGCATTGCCTAATGCCGTCGGGTCGTTGAAACTCTGGTTAAACACTTCTCTCCACGTTAGACGTCCTATTTTACAACATGCTGCTAGACTGACATCTGAGGGCACCTCACTGGAGTCTGCGATCTCAGTCAACAGTTCCTCATCGTCCAGTCTAGAGAACGCAGTTTTAATAACTTCACGATCAGATGATTCGAGAATCAAGCCCATCAGCAAACGAGCATCGGTAATTCGCTCTGCCGCTGATCTACAGACCACATCGTATTTCGCGCTCTTCGCTAGACTCACCAAATTCGATTGAGATGTCGCTGCCAAGCTTTGTATGAGGCTCTCAATTTTTGCCTGAGAGTTGAGAACACGCTTTGGCAAGTCGACCTGATATTTAGCAGGCTCCGAAGGGAGAAGACCATATCTTCCGGGAGGTTGTGATTCTAAAGAGTTTTGAGCACTTCCTAAAATTCTTCCGATTGCAGCCTCACGAACGTCTGAATAGTATGACTCGGCGGCAGCACTTAGTATTGCATCCTGAGTTTTGAGAGTGCGCACAATCGTTGAGCGCACAGAGGGCGATTGATCGAGACGAGCTCGATCTAATAAAAACTGCTCATCCAAAATCCCCACTGTTGCAAATTCCCGATACATCGCTGATGGATCCTTGTCAGCTATTTTGCGAAGCTCATCCTGATTTTCCATCAGCAAAATTGCAGTAGCTTTCACTGCGGCATGATGTTTTCTTTTCACCAGTGCCATCAGAAACTCTTCGTTGAATACAGTCATGATGAAGCTTACCAGATTTAACTTAGACACCCCCCACCTGGAAAGATTTCTCAGGGCAGTTTTACGAATCAGGTTTTCGCTATTGATCCTGTTCAGAGCAAATTCTCGATGCCAAAAATTATCTTTGGACGGAAACTCATTCACACTTTGGCTGTTTTCCACCAAAGTTTTTCCCTCAAATCGTTTGATCTTATCGCTTGCTACCCTCCGGACTTCTGGATCTTTGATGTTGCTGACAACACGGGCTAAAAGTGTTTGGTTAGTAAATACTACAAGCTCAAGGTTCGACAGGGCAATTTCCCCAACATCGCTCCTTCCAGATCCAATGTAGTCAACTACTATTTCGGCGAGTATGGTTTGGTTTGTTAGTTTCGTGGCTGCGTCTATACGCGTTTGAGAATTCTTTGCTGTTAAGCAAATTTCAGCCAACGCCCTTTGATCTTGGATCTTTTCGACCGCAGCTTGGCCTACTTGCTGATCGTAATCCAAAATTGCGATTCTTGTTAGCAAGTCTTGATTCACAAGCCTCCTGGCTGCAAATCTTCGGACTGTAGGAGCCTCGTCAGATACTGCAATCACGGCTAATTCCTCTTGGTTTTCGAGCCTCGTCACCGCAATCGCTCTATCCTTTGGGTTGGAACTTTCCAAGCTTGGCTCGCAACCGCTAGATACCAATGTGAACAGTAGCATTGTAAATCCCCTCCCCTTTCGGAGGACATCCGAATCCAAAATCACCTTGCTGAAATTCATTACAGATTTAGCATACATCACCCATCTAAAGAAACGATCAGAATAAGATGGAGTAAGACCAGTTAACAGTTTCATAGGAAAGTGTTAACTCAAGACCACCGACGAGCAGTGCTCCCGCTGCCGGCGAGACACATTCTCGGTTCCCAAAGGCACTCTTGGTGAACACTTCCCAGGAAACGATTCACCTAAATCAGGCGGATAGAGTAGCTCCGAAAGTTAATTCTTGCGCAACCTGTAGAATTGTTGAGTCCCTATAACTGGGCGATTGACTCGAAAGTGTTCTCCATCGATTTCCGGAGAGACAGTAGCAGCCTGCCACCCAATTGATTCATCGAAATGATCCAAAGTCTCAAGCACGTCTCCACCTAAAGCAACCGGCCAACTGAGAATCACTTCCATTCCGTTGTCAGATAACTTGATCTCAAGATCGTTATCATTAGACGGCGGAGACCACAGTGCAATTCCTGATCTACCATCCAGCAAATTGAAATCAAAGGCAACCTGGCCACGATTGTTGAATCCAGTTGCTTGACGTTGTATTGGGTAGGATACGAACCAGAAATCCACAAAAACTGATCCCATGAATGAGTCACCCTCGCGCGCCACTTCAAGAAGTCCCAGTGTGGGATCATGGAAAAAAATACCGTAGTCATCATCTGAGTTTTCAACTGAGTCCTTGATAATACTCTTAAACACTACTTGCCCGCTGTCATTGATGTGAGGCAGTGGGGTTGAATCATGATCGAAAGACTCAGCTAGAGAAAAAGTGCCGTTCTTAGTGGGAGTATCCATACCTTCCCTAGCAATTATTCGAATACCTTTCGGTGAAGCAACGAAAATCCCAGTGTTATCAGAATGGCTTCCTGTCGAATCAGACAAGTATGCGGGAAAAACCACTTCATTGTTGTTGTTCATGTTTCTGGTAAGCATACTTATTATATCTGGATCGGTAAAATCTAAATCAAATGAGATAGTTCCGTTTCCGTCAGGGGATGGATCTCCATTCTTGGCGATTATGTGAGTCTCAGTATCGAGCTGGATAGCGATTAAGTCGCCAAAGTCTTGAGCTGCGATAGAATTGAAATCATTGATACTGATTTCGGATCCTGCAATGCCCTGCATTGTTGGTTCGGAATCAGAAGCGCGTTGCAGCCAAATATCGTCCCCCCTAAAACCCCCTGTTGTGAACAGAACGGTTCCAAGTTCGTTGACAAGAGGTTCTCCAAAGTTATCTGAAGAACTCGCTCGAAATGACGCGAACCCGCCTTCGATCGCCAAATCTCGGAGTTCCTCCCCATCGAATAAGAAAATACCCTCATTTGTAGCATCGTCGACAGGACCTGATAGCCGTGCCCAAAAAGCAAGCTGCCCTGAATCGTTTAGCGAGAGAAACGGACCTGACTGCGATTCCCTGTTGAATTTTGAAAATAATACATCAGGGCGACTTGTTGCCCATGCCGTTCTAGCCACGAGTTGGAAGGAGTCTCCGTCGCTTACAAATAGTCCTTCGGGATCGTTTGTCCCTTCAATATTCGATAGCTTTGCCCAAAATGCGATCTGTCCTGAATTGTTCAGCGGAATTGTTGGCTGAATATCAAACTCTTCTATGCGAATCCCTTCTGCTATATCTTGCCTTTCTCTGGCAAGCTGGACAATTCCGCTTGAATCAGCCCTGAAGATACCGAAATTAGCTCGTGTGTTGCTTAGCTCGGCAGCGAAAGCAATTTGTCCCACATCATTAAGCGAAGGACCTTGGAAGCTCTCAAAAACACCATCTCCGTCAGGAGCAGGGCCTTCTGCAAAAGCGATGAGTTCCAGGTTCCCTGATAGTTGCTGCTGTGACAAAACGTGTCCTTCGTTCACCAAGTAAGCCACGGCAACGAGAAACGTAAATTTAACGTGATTTAGCACTGCGGAAGACTAACATGACCTTGGGGTGATGTGCTAGCTAGTAGAATAGTTTTTCAGTTCTCAAAACTGACAGCTGATTTCTGGGATCCACCTCAGCATCACATCTCCATTCGGTGATGTCCCTGAGGAGAGATAGACATCTAAGTTTCTTCGCACAAGCGCTCACCTAGGTTCCCCTCCCCTGCTGCTCCGCCATTAAACATAACTCAGTCTTGTGCGAAGATTCTGAAGCTCCTGAAAACACCTTGAGCTTTCTTCGGTCCCTTAAGTCGTAACGTTACGTCGGCTTCCCTGAGAGGAGGAAATAGTAGGTGACTGCGGCGAACGATTCACCCCTTCCGGTCACGGCAAGGAGTAGATCATTTGTTCCGTCAAATGCCATATGCGAGCCTCTCGCCGTCGAACGACCAAAAACCGTACCGTCGCGGTCAATGTCGACCTACAAATGACGGTTGATTCACCACGCACTGAGAATGGACGATTACACTAAATAAATGAGCCCCAACACATGCTAGTTGCCGATCACGAGCCTAAAAGAAAAACGCTCAAACCTCCCTTCAGGTAACAAACCCAGAAAAGGCAAACTCCTTGTCCAATCTGTCGTAAACCCGTCACTTCCACGCGACACTACGAAACGCATTCGCCATCAGAGACATCGACCAAGACGGCGAATCGGACCGCCTGATTCCAAAGGGGATCTTCTGGATGCAGGTTGAGAGCGATGCCACCTACATCACCGCGATCGCCGATGCCTACGAGGGGAATCTCAAACGTCTGATGGACCTCATTCGGGCCGTCCTAGACGCGCCGGATTTTCCCGTGGTCATCGGGCAGATTTCAGACTCAAAGGCCAATTCGGATCCCCCCCCACGTGGAAGCACGGGAACGACATGCGCCAGCCGCTGTTGTCAACGAATCTGGAATCCCCGCCGAAGCGTCTTCCGTTCCACTCGTTTGGAAACGGTGTCGAAGACGTCGATTTCGAACGGTCTGCCAAGGCTGTTCCCCGCTAGGTCTTCCAGCGTGTTTTCGGCGCAGAGGGCATAGAGTCCCGGCTGCCAAGGTTGGCTGGGCAGCAACTTCCAGATGCGTTCCTCCTCGGCCGTCTGAATTGTACCCGCTACTTCGCCCCCTTCCGACTCCGCCACCCAGACCACCCGCTGAAGCAAGGCGCGATCGAGCGGTTCCGGGAAGCGCACGACAAGGGGGTCGCGAGTGCCAGCCGGCGGTAATTCGAGTTGCCAGGTGGGCAGGGTCGGTCGCTCAAGATCGGGCTTTACCACCCGAAACTGTTTTTCAAAGGACTCGCCGAGCGGGTATCCATCCACATCCTCCCATGCGGCGTCCACCACCAATCGGTATTCCTTCCCAGCCTCAAGAGCCGGCCCCACTTCTTCCCGCGGGAGCAGCCCACTCTTGATGCGACCCGGGTCAATGAACACCGTCAACCGATCGCCAGCCGGGTTCCACAACTCTTCATCCAGCCGCAAGAAGGGTAAACGCACCTCGGAATCATCCCCGCGCAGGAGCCGGAGGTGACGGTAGTGAGTGCCCTGAGTCATGGGCTGCGAAAACTGAAGATAAAACTTCAATAAATTCTCCGGCACCGCCGCAACCGAGGGAAAAATCGCGCTCACCGTCGTGGCTTTTCCGCGTTCAAGGCGCCGGATCTGAAACACCAACGGGGAAACGGCGGGCACACACTCGCTTGAGGCCTGCCCCAAACGACTCAGCCGGCTCCGCAAGGCCACCGGACGGTAGCCCGCCCAATATCGTACCCCACGCTCAAAGCCGAAACTCGGCGTAAACAGCACCGCCCCCTCGACTACTCGATACCGGCCGGCCATCGGAGGTCGCTCAAGCCCCTCCGCCTCGGCCGTTGGTAGGACCACCACAGGCAAGACACGCTGCCAATCCCCGAGAGAAAACGCCTCGAACCGGGTCCGGGCCGCGGCATCCCCCCAATGGCCTTGAAAACGGATGCTCTCCGGGAGAGGTAAATCGACGGGAACCGCCTGAATCGCGACAGGCCCAAGCGCCTTGGGCGAGCCGAGAGAGGAAGAAACGGAAGCGCCAGGGGGTGGCGAAGGCCCCGTTTCTTCCCCAACACGCGACTCAGCGCGAGCAGGACTGCCTAACAAACAGGCAATGCAGGCAGCGAGGCAAAGTCCGAAAATCACGGAAACGGAAGTGATTCCAAACTCAACGAGCCACTTTCCGAACCCTGAACCACGAGAGCGTGGTCCGCGTTCAGTCGGGCAAGCTGATAGACATTCTTCCAAGCTTCCACCGTTTCAAATGATTGGCCCTCCGTGCCACCACCGCCCACCCGTTGGGTGATCGCTGCGGCACCGGCCAAGTTGCCGGTGGAGATTTTCATCACCCCGCGGCTACTGTTGGCCATTAGGAACCAATCTTTGCCTTCCTTACTGTAGACCACCATGTCCAGGGGACGGTTACGATTTCCCAACTCCGCAATGGTAGTTCCTTTCACATGGGCTCCCGCCTTCAGTTTTGCCATCGGCACTTTCACCAGTGGCGTGCAGGTATAAGCGGCCAAAAGGTGCGTTTCGCCGGCAATGGAGTACGGCACAAAAGTCCGAATCGGCGAGCGCGTTTCAAAACGACCATGCGCCCCGTGATAGATTTCCACGCTCGCACCCTGATCGGCCGCGGAGAAGGGAAATGGAATCGACCGGAGCGTGGAGGCAAATTCCTCGTTGGAGAGCCCGGCCACAATCACCCGACCATCCGCGTAGGCAATATCGGTAATCGATTCCTGCCGCTGGTTCCGGGCCCGACGCCCTTGGCCGACCACCCGGTCTTCCGGGGGATTGGGCAACGCCACCCGCGTGACTTTGGCTCCGTCCACGTCCACCACCTCAAGATCACCCTCGGCATCCACTCGCAAAATGACCGCAGTCGCATCGCCGCCGCGTCCCCGAGCCACCGACAAATAGGCGCGATGGGACACGGGATTTACCGCTAAATCGATGATTCGCACCGCATCCACCGTTGTTCCCAAAGCAGCCGCAATCTTGTCGTCGATTCCATTGACGCGAATGGCTTTGCCGGCACCCGCCTTTCTGTCGCCCGTAGGAATCGCCACCAGCGCAGCCGCTTTTGGATCAGCCGCCACCAAGACACCACCCGGTGCAAAGGTCAGCGCCCCAGGGGATTGCAAAGCCGGAGCTGCCACAGAGGCAAGCTGCCCGCCAATAGTCAGGACACCGACGCATCCCAGCGCCGCGAAGGTTTTTCGTAATCGTCTCATGCTCTCGTCTTCTTCTTGATCAGAGTTTCTGCCACCGGTGAACGCCACACGACCACACAAGCCACGTTCCGGACCCGCGTCCGAACGTGGCATGCCACAGTCTTGGAACCTCTACCTTAGACTCCAGCGAGTCAGAGCAGGTTTCAAGGAATCGCAACCCGAATCCTGGGCGTCCGGTTAATGCGTGCCCTGCTCTTGCCCAACGGCTCGCGGGTGCGCTCGCCCTACCGTTTGCCAATGCCGAACATTGGCCATGGACGATTTCGGCCCCAACTGCTACAAATCCCCCATAAATGGCTGAATTGGACTATTCTCAACGGCTCCGCTCGGTGGATGACGTCTTGCTGCGAGAACTCGACGGGGAAGCCGTGATCCTTCACCTGGGCAACGAATCCTACTACGGGCTCAACGAATCCGGGACTCGGATGTGGCAGGTGCTCACCTCCGGAATTACTCTCCAGGAAGCCTTGGATCAACTGATCGACGAGTTCGATGTCGACGCAGACACCTTGAAAACCGACATCGGAAGACTCGTCAGCGAACTGCTCGTCCATAAAATGGTCGAAGCTGCGTAACCGTACCCCCGGCAACCATTCTCATTTGACCGCCATCGTCATCCAGTCCCTCGTCGCGTTCGCAAGCCTTGCCGGGCTCCCGGCGGTGGCACTTTCGCTACGCACCCTCGGGCTGAGGCGCACTTGTCGGCTTTTGAATGTGCCGATCGGCAGCGAAACGCCCGAGTCGTCAGCCGTCTCCGCCGTGGAACCAGGCTCACTCGCCCAAGGGGTCCATCTGTCCGTGCACCGCATGGCCCGCTACCTCCCCCTCAGGCTCGAATGCCTTCCACGATCCATCTGGACCTGTGCTCTGCTGCGCCTATTCCGGCAGCCGAGCTGTCTCCGAATCAGCGCGCGCCGGACCGCGACTGCGATTGAGGCCCACGCCTGGGTTCAATTCGCCGACGCCGTCCTCGGCGAAAAACCTCCCTCCGAGAACGGGCTGCAAGCGCTGGCCTAGGGAAACACCGGGCCGCAGTCATGACGGGCATCGCCGGCCTTATGTCCCTGTCCGATGCCCCCGCGGATCCCAGCGCGGTGAAGGCCATGCTCAAGGCAATGCCCCATCGCGGAACCCGATCTTCTGCCTGGTCCGTCTCCCCCCAGGTCGCACTCGGCATCTGCCATACCGAGGAGACTCCGACTCCGAATGATCCCCCAACCATCCTGCTGGATGGGTGTCTCTCAGCGAGCCTCGATACTCAGCCCCCTCTCGTCGATGCCCTCCACGAAACAGGAACCAAGATCGGGACCCAACTCGACGGCGAGTTCGCCTTTGCCTATTGGGATCCGCCCTGTCAAAGCCTGGTGGTCGGCCGCGACCTCTTCGGCACCCGTCCACTTTATGTCTACCGAGATGCCCGTTGGATCGCTTTCGCCTCCGAGATTAAGGCGTTCTGGGCGCTGGACTGGGTTTCCAAATCGATCAACCGGGACCGAATCGCGGATTACGTTCTCTCTTCCCTGGAAGGCTATGACAAAACGACCACCTTTTTCCGAGGGATCGAAAAGATTGCTGCGGGTACCTATCGTGTCTATGCGCAGAGCGGCCGCGTGGCGACCCACCCCATCTGGCATCCACCGGAACCGGCCGATCTTCCCGACACCGACGAGGATTGGATCGACGGCTTCCGGCACCACTTCCAAGCCGCTATCCGATCGCGCTACCAATCCGACGACCGCACCGGACTCCTACTGAGCGGTGGCCTCGACTCGATTGCCATCGGGTCCATGCTCCGAGAAGAACCGGGACGAGACATTGCCACCTTTTCCCTCAAGTCGGGCTGGCCAGACTGTGAAGAGAGTCATTTTATCGACATCGCCCAGAAGCACCTGAACGCAGGCTCGACGGATCTGACACCGAGTGAAGCCACGAAGCACTTCCCCCCGGTAGAAACAATCCTGGCCCGGGTAGACAGCCCCTTTGTCGCCACACTCCTCGCGGGCCCGCTCCTGCTCTACTCCCTCGCGCAAAAACAGGGGCGCACCCGCATGCTGGACGGCGTGGACGGGGATCTGGTGACCTCACTTTCCGGCAACTACGCCTGGCACCTGGCCAACGTCAGTGGGACCCGCGCCGGTCTGCGAGTCCTCTTAGATGAATCACGCTACTACTCCGACTGGCTCGGCGCTCCGGCAACGCTCCTCCGATTCGTGATCCGGCGCTGGATTCACTCACTCATCCCTCGAACTCATTTTTGCCGACTAGCCTTGCGCCAACGTCAGCAAAGACAAATGTACGCGCGCTATATCAGCCGCTCGCTCCTCCGGCCGTCCTTTTCCATCGAATCCGCTGTCACGCAACGGATGCGGCATCAACTCGAAAACGAACACCCCACCTATCCTCTCACCCCCACCGATGCGGCAAGGCACACGCTCACCGCCCCTTACGTCACGGCAGCGGTCGAACGGTACGAAGAGGGCGCGGCCCTATTCGGAATTCAAGCCACTCACCCATTCTTAGATCGACGCTTGGTGGAATACTGTCTGCACGCTCCCTGGGATCTCAAGATACGGCGAGGCGAACCTAAGTACCTCCTCCGAGCAGCCCTGAAAGATCGGATCCCAGAGGTCATCCGTCAGCAACACAAGATCGAGAACATCGGGGGTCCCTTTGTGACCGCGCTCTATCAGCGCTACCTCAACGAGCACCCCACGCCACCACGAGCACTCATCGAGGCCGTGGAGCCATTCCTTCAGGTGCAAACGCTCGCCGAACGTTGGCGGGCGGCGAGCAGCCACACCAAAGGAGCGTCGATGGATGGCCGACTTTGGAACGCCATCACGCTAGGCGAATGGCTCAGGCATCATCTGTAGCACGATCCTCAGACTCCGATTCCGGTTCCGATTTCGATTCCGGCTCCGACTCTAAATTCGCGGCGGAAAACAAGGCTGCCACGGCCGCTTTGGATCGGGCACTCGGCCCCAAACTGAAGATTCCCGGATTCAACTTCGGGAGATCGAGTCGAGACAAAGTCGACTCCTCCTTCGTCCCAATCAAAAGCACCCCGGACTCGCCATCCATTTCACACACCACCAACCCGGCAACATCCGCATTTTTCCGTTCTCGCTGTTTCGCCAAGGCATCTAAGATTTCCTCGGAACGTTGCAGCACCTCGTGGACATCGTGATCTTCCACCGCCGCCATCAGGATACTCAGCTGAGAATCCTCATTTCGAATCAACTCCTGTTTCGAAGCCACGATCTCGTTCGCCGATCGACTCGCTAGAGCCGACTTCGGCCCATTCATCAGATGTTCCAAACAACGCACCAAGTAGGGGAGGAGTTGTTTCTTTCGAGAGACAACTCCGGACAATTCAAAAACGTTCTCTGCCGCCATTGGGTAATGGATGCGAGACAAATAATCCTTCGGTCCGGCAATCAACAAGAGCGAGGTCTGCCGCACCACATCCGTCACCAACAAACTGGAGAAATGGTAGTTATTCGACATACGGTAGGCCTCGAGTGCCTGCATCACCGGCTCGTGCCGCTCCCAAAACCGTTTGAAACCAATCTCTTCAATCTGGGCCACACTGAATCGTTTTCCAGCCTCCGTATACTCCTTACAGTCCACCACAATGGCTTCATCCACGGGCAGCCCGGTCAATACGGAACCGGAACTAAAGAGTTTTTCGGTAAACGCTTCCGGGTTGATCTCCGAGATCTCGGCCAATCGACGGAGGACCGTCGCATCCACTTCGGTGGTCGTGGGCGAGGTCAGGTTCAACGTATCCGAGACCAAGCCTGCCAACAATAACCCGGCGACCTGCTTATTCAACTCGCACCCGTAGGTGAAGAACAGATCCGCGACAATGGTACTGGTCGATCCCACCGGACGATTCATGAACAACATGGGTTGGTGGGACGTAAAGGCCCCGATCCGATGATGATCGATGATCTCAATAATCTCGACCTGATCGGCCCCTTTCACGGCTTGGCTGATCTCATTATGGTCTACGAGGATCAGTTTTCGATCGACTCGTTTCAGTAGGTCCGTCTTGGAGAGCACCCCAACCACTCGTCGATGCGCGTCCAGCACCGGAAAGGCCTGGAACTGAGAGGCCACCGCCACGTCTTGAATCGCCGAAAGGGATTCGTCTTCTCGAAAAGTCAAGAAGTGCTCGTGCTTAATGTGCTCCACACTAATCGCCGAGCGGCACAACATCACCGTAGTCGCGGAATCATGTGGCGATACCAACAGGTTCACCTCGTTCTGTTGGGCGTAGTGCACCACCTCGTCGTCCACATCCAGATTCCCGGTCACCACCACTGCCCGAACGCGGTGCTTGATGGCCAACTCTTGAATGCTGCGCCGGTTCCCGACCACAACAATCAGTTTCTCTGGCGGGTAGGCTCGAAGTCGCTCCTCAAAGGTATCTCGGTCCATCGCCGCCACCATCAGGAGCGAATCCTCTTCTCGTTCGGTATAGATCCCAAAAACAATGCGCGCCTGGAGATTCCGGACGAGGGCCTGGATGCTGGCCAGGACGCGGCGCGAACTCGATTCCCGATCACGCGCGGTCAACAGAAACTGCCCCATCTTGAAAACGGAAATCAGCCCATGACAATACCGCTCGTCATCGACGATCGGGAGGACCCGTATGTTGCCCCGCTCCATCATCGCGAAGGCTTCCCCTGAGGTGGCATCCGGCCCAATCCAGGACACCTGGTGTTGCATGACGTCGCGAACCTTGGGCCGCACGTCACCAACAAACCGGGGCGGAGCCACGCCAAAGTAGCGGAGGACAAAACTGATGCGGTCGTTTATGTCGCCACAACGAGCGGCCACCACCTTTTTGAATCCCATCTGTTTCTTGAACTCCGCATACCCGATCGCCGAACAAATGGCGTCCGTATCCGGATTCCGATGGCCCATGACCAATATTTCTCCCACAACGTTCCGTCAAGTCCATGCCAAGCAGGCCGCATAGTCAAGACTCGGCTCGATCAAAGCCCGCCCTCACAGGGCTCCTCTCTCTTTTCGATAGTGTTCCCGGGGCGATGCCCCGGGCTGACCAGGGGACGGGCCTTCAGCCCTAAGAGTCAAGGAACCTAGTCGGACGCACGCGGGACCTCCAATTCCGAAGCACCAAAGGTGCGGCACCATACCAGCCCAGGACAACGCCCTGGGAACGCTTCCGATTTTTGCGTGGAGCCCTGTAAGGGCGGCTGTTGACCCGCGATTTCAAATGCACCTGGTCACACTTGGCGAAGTGTGCTCTCTGCGCTATGTTTGCGGAGTCATGAGCGTCTCTGCTAGCGTCAAACTCACCCGAGAGGTGACCGCGGTTGCCATTCCAGCCGGAACCCCGCACCCCCTCCCAGCCGATACTGAAGTGTTTATCACGCAGGAATTGGGTGGCACGTTCACCGTTCACGCCCAAGGGTCCTTGTTCCGGATTGACGGTAAGGACGCCGACGCGCTGGGACGCGAAGCAACCGCTACGCCCAGCCAAGAGGATTTGTCAGACACCACCTTGGAAGACGAAACCCTGTGGGATACGCTCAAGACTTGTTTCGACCCTGAGATTCCCGTCAACATCGTCGACCTCGGGCTCATTTACGATATGACCAAAGAGGCCCAAGCCGATGGCCGGTTTCGAGTTTCGGTCAAAATGACGCTCACAGCCCCGGGATGCGGCATGGGCGACGTGATTGCCAATGACGCCCGCCAAAAGCTCCTGGCCTTACCGGCCGTGGACGATGCTATCGTGGAAATCGTCTGGGACCCGCCCTGGCACCAGTCCATGATCACCGAACAAGGTCGTCTCGCATTGGGACTCGAATAGGGTTCGAACCAGACTCAAGTGACCACCCCTTTCCCCTGAGCCACCGAGACAAGCCCCGTCATGGATCAAGCCCAAGCCATTGAGACCATCAAGGACGCCTGCGCGGAGATCGCCCGTGGGATGATGAAAATCACCCCGGCCGTGACGGCACTTAAGGAAAAGGACGTGGAGGCCAAGCTCTTCGAGACCTTGTACGAACTGACCAAGAACGTTGAAACCATCAAGAAACAGGTCGGTAAAATTGGTAAAGACGATCAGACGACCCTGGTCTAACGTGATCTTCACGTCGTTCGGTTTCAGCGGATCTGATTCGCGGTAAATTGCTCCACACGCTCCCAGCTGTTCTTATCATCTTTGGTGCCGGGGTGTTTAGCTTCGCCTTCGCACTGGCGGAATCCGCCCTCTTTTCCCTCTCCCCGTGGCGCCGTAGACGCCTCCACAGTCAGACCCCAAAACTCGCTTCCCACCTCCGACTGCTCGCCGACCAGCCACAAGATTTGCTGGCCACGGTCGTACTCGGAAGCACCATCGCCAACGCGCTCATGGTCGGTCCCACACTCGTCATGATTTTTTACGGGAACTGGCATCCCTGGGTCGCATTGCCCACCATCGGGTTCTCCATCCTGATTCTCTGTGAGGTCGTCCCCAAGACTCTCGCTCTTCGCCTCCCTGATGAGTGGACTCGCTACCTCATCGGTCCCACGGTGACCGCGCACCGGATCCTCCAACCGATCCATGGCATCGCACAGCGAATCAACGAAGCCATCCTCAATCACATCATTCCAGCCGGCTTCCGGCCCCAATCACAAACCACGGACGAGGACTACCAGGAGCTGCTAGAACTCGGGACCCAAGCCGGCACGCTCGATCCCGAAGAAAAAGAAATCATTCTTGAAATCATTTCACTCGACTCGAAGAAAGTCGGTGAAGTCATGACACCGCGGACTCAGATTGCGAGTATTTCAAACACCCTCAACCCACAGGAGATGCTGGCTGCCGCCAGCCTTCATCGCCACACCCGCCTCCTGATTCACGCCGAAACGGAAGACGAAATCAAAGGTGTGCTCGATGCCCGAGCTCTGATTCTGAACCCGGAGACGCCCCCCCACGAGCTGATGGAGGAACCCAAGTTTGTTCCCGAGTCCATGAATCTCTGGGAACTCTTTGTGAGCTTCCAAAACCAACCGGAGAAACTGGCGGTTGTCTTGGACGAATACGGGGGTGTGGCGGGGCTGATCACCGTCGAAGATATCTTGGAAGAAGTCATGGGCCCACTCTTCCAGGAGACGGATCCCGAAGACACCAAGGTCGAAGCCCTCGGACATGATCGCTGGCTGGTCGGAGGCCTGGTCCCGGTGGAGGAGTTTCAACTGCAATGTCCCGCCTTTCGCGCCCTAGAGAGCGTCGACACCGTTGGCGGGCACATGAGCACCCTTCTCGGTCGGATCCCGCAGTCGGCGGAAACCGTCCAACACGGCGGCCTGAAATTCACGGCCCGAACATTGGAAAAAACGCGAATCAAAACCATCATCGTCGAACGGAGTCGCTAAGACCCAGGCTTGGATACCATGGACCTCTCCAACACCCTCGTTTACCTGGTTCTCGCTGCCGGAATGTCTTTTCTCTTTTCCGGCATTGAGGTGGGGTTCATGGCTCTCAATCCCGTCCGAATTCGTCGCTTGGCAAAGAACCGATTCTACGCCGCCGAAAATCTGAAGAAACATCTCGAGGAACCCGAACCCTTTCTCTGGACGATCCTCCTAGCCAACACCGCTGCTAACTTTCTCGTGGTGGCTCTCGTCGTCTACGCTTTTCGGCACCACTTACGCCTCCACCCGCTGGCGGACTTCCTAGCCATCGCCTTCATTCTCTTTGGGTTCTATACCTTCTTTGACCTGCTGCCCAAAATGCTCGTTCGCCGGTTTCCCAACCGCCTGACCATTCTCTTCACCTATCCCTTGGAACTCCTCTTCCGAGTCTTGAATCCGGTTTCCCGTGTGATCGCTCGCATGGCCGCTTTCGCCGAAGCCGGAGGCAAACCGAGCGCCCCTCAATCGAAACTTTTTCGAGATCGAGAGGATCTCGAAGCCTTGGTACGAGACCACGGTCCCAATCTCCGCACCGGCGAACGCGATCTGATTGCCCGCGTCTTAGATCTCCAGGATGAAACCGTCCAAGCGGCGATGACTCCGATCCATTCCGCTCATTGGGTTCCACCGTATCTCTCACTACAAGACACGATCACCCGATGTAAGCGTCACAACGCGTCGCGCGTCCTCGTGCGCACGGCAAGCCAAGACTACAAATTGACCCTGGGGATCTTCCACCTCAAACACACACTCTTCACCGAGGAGCTGGACACCACCCTGCCGGTGGAAAAATTCGCCTCGCAAGCGCTCTATTTGAAAGCCAATCTACCTCTCGACGCCGCTCTCCAAGAAATGAAGAAAGCCGGGCATCGAGTCGCCATCGTCATGGACCGCAACAACCGAGAGATCGGCGTCATTTCCTTGAACGCCATCCTACGCAAAATCTTTAAGGACGTGGATCTCTAGCCCGTGATGGATTCCGAACTCATCTCCATTCTCCTCAAACTCGGCGCCGTCGCGATCCTAGTCTTCCTCAATGGCTTCTTCGTGGCTGCTGAATTTGGGCTCGTCAAACTGCGAGATTCGCAATTGCGCCATCTGGAAAAGAAAGGCTCTCGGCGCGCCACCCACGCCCGGCGCGTCCTCGGTAACCTAGACGCCTCGCTGAGCGCCTGTCAGCTGGGGATCACGCTCGCTAGCCTGGGGCTCGGCTGGATCGGAGAACCCATCTTCGCCGATCTGCTCGCGCCCCTGCTCAATGCCCTTGAGATCCACAACGAAGGGCTGCGCCACAGTATCGCCTTCATTCTCGGTTTCACCGCAATCACCTTCCTCCACATTACCGCCGGCGAACAAGCCCCCAAGATGCTCGCTATCCAGCGCCCTCTCAGCACCTCACTTTGGATCGCTCAACCCCTCCTCCTCTTCCACCGCGTGTCCTATCCCTTTATCTGGGTGCTCAACGCCGCCTCAACCTGGATGCTCCGCCGCGTGGGAATCGATATCGCTGAGGATCACGGCAGCACCCACACCGAAGAAGAAGTCCGTGTCATGCTCTCCACCGCACATCAATCCCAAGGCCGATCCGTCCTCGGGCGTCAGATCATCCTCAATGCCATGGATCTCCGGCATCGCCTCGTCCGCGAAGTGATGCGACCCCGCAACGAAATCGTGTTTCTGGATCTATCGAAACCACTCGAAGAAAACCTCAAGCTGGACCACGAACAAGAATACTCCCGTTATCCCATCTGCCCGGATGGGGATCTGGATAAAGCCGTTGGGGTGATCCACTTCCGCAAACTCATTCAGCTCTCCCCCGAGAAACACTCGGAAGCAGATCTCAAAGAGGCCGCCAAGCCGATCGTTTTCATCCCGGAAACCGCCCGCCTGGAACATCTCCTCGAACACTTCCTCAAGTCCAAGAGCCATTACGGTCTCGTGGTAGACGAATACGGCGGCACGGTGGGGATGGTAACCCTGGAGAATGTTTTGGAAGAATTGGTCGGCCAGATTCAGGACGAGTTTGATGAAGAAGTTCCGCTGGTCGTGAAACGCAACGAACATACCTGGGACCTGAACGGAGCTCTCCCGCTACATGAGCTGGAAGAGTTGATTGGCACCTCGCTTCAGGAAGAAGGCATCAGCACGGTGAACGGCTGGATCACCGTCAAACTCGGGGATTTCCCCAAAGAAGGTCAACAGATCGATGTGGAAGGATTTCGACTTGAGGTCGTTAAGATCGACGGCCACAAAGTCGAGCAAGTCACCCTCCGCCGACTCCAGGACTAGACCGCTTACGCCGCCGCAGCCTACGTCTCAACGGTCCCAATCGCCTCAATTGCCTCGGCCAACGCCGCCACGCAACGTTCGTTCTCGGCACGCGTACCTACACTGATCCGCAACCAATTCGGCAACTGGTATCCCGCCATCGGACGGGCAATGATCCCGGCCTCCAACAAGGCTTGATAAGCGCCCGCACCATCCCCAACGCGAATGAGCACAAAGTTGGCGAAGGATGGGACAAACTCCCAGCCCCGCTCACGACACGCTTGCTCGTAGAAGTCAACGCCTTCGCGATTCTGTCGCCGAGACTCGACCACGTGATCCGTCGCGTCCAAGGACGCCAACGCAGCCGCCTGGGCCAATGAGTTGATATTGAAGGGCTGTCGAATCTTCTCCAGCCCGGCAATCAAAGACTCACTTCCCATCCCATAGCCAATGCGGAGGCCAGCCAAACCATAGATCTTGGAAAACGTCCGCATCAACATCAGGTTGGGCAAGGCTCCCTCGCGGATCTTGGGCAACAGATCTTGGGGCGAGTCCAAATACTCAAAATACGCTTCATCCACCACAACCAGCACGTTCGACGGCACCTCGGCCAAAAGCCGTTCAACGTCCTCCGCGCGGGACAAGGTTCCCGTGGGATTATTCGGGTTGGCGAGAAACACCACGCGGGTGTCCGCGTTAACGGCCGCGATCATTCCCGCGATGTCACTGCCGTAGTTTTCCGCGGGCACCGTTATAACATCGGCACCAAATAACCGCGCGACAATCGGGTAAATGGCGAAGCAGTACTGCGAAACCACAATATTCTTTCCCGGCTGCAAAAACGCGTGACCGATGAACTCGATCAACTCGTTGGACCCGTTACCGAGGATGATTTGGGACCCCGGCAAGTCAAGGTGCTCACTCAATCGATTCTTAAGGTAGAAGGCGTTGCCGTCCGGATACAAATGCACGGAAGCCAGCGCCTGGCTCATCGCTTCCATAGCAGCGGGGGCCGGCCCCAAGGGGTTTTCATTGGAAGCAAGCTTGGCAATATTGCCAAATGGGAGCCCTAATTCTCGGGCCACTTCTTCAATCGGTCGCCCCGGCTGATAGACGGGGAGATTCTCCAGGACAGGATTGAGTGAGAGCATATCTAGTAAGCGTAGGCGGCTCGTCTCTGAGCCGCTCGGACAGGCTAAGTGATCGCCTGTAGAATTCGAGGAACATCCACATGGGACCGAATCAGGTCCCGGATCAGGGAAATCTTTTCCGTATCATCGGGCCGCGTCTTCACGATGAGATCGTGCACGCGAGATGCCACATCATAACTCCCTTCACGGGTGAACAACACCGGATAGGACAAACCACGAATGCGTTCCATCAAGCGCTCACTGGGCCGGAGGTTATCCGTCAAAATGATCCCGGCAAGGCGCACCGCTGAAGTGCCCGGTTCATTGGCGACCACGGCATTGAGCAAATCTTCCCGATCCCCAGGAACAATCAACAAGGCACCGGGACGAAAGTACGAGCGCGCGTGTTCCGCGCTCATCGCGCCCACTACCACGTCATCCACCAAGTTATGAATAGCATCCAAACCATTGAGCACCTCAGCGGGCAGCGCTTCGAGAATCAGATTCATGGTCGGACTCGAAAGCAAACGGACATGCGGAATGACACCTAGCAAATCCAAGCCCCGACGCTTGAGCCCTTTACGAGCAAACTCGGTAATCTGGTCGACTTTCGAGGGCAGAACCTTGTTCAAGATCACGCCGATGATCTCGACCCCCTCACGATCGAACAACGCCTGGTTCAGCGCGACTTCATCGATGGAGCGGCCGATACCCCCGCGGGTGACAATCACCACCTTCGCCCCCACCAGGCGGGCCACACGAGCGTTGGATAGATCAAACACCGAACCCACCCCCGCATGCCCGGTCCCTTCACAAACCACCAGGTCCTTCTCCCAGGCCACCCGATCAAAGGCCCGCTGAATCCGGCCAGCTAAGAAGTCATAGTTCGAGGTTCGTAAGTATCGTCGGGTAAAATCATTCTCAACGGCAATGGGGCTCATCTCATCGAGCGGGCAGTTCAACCCATAGACGCGATCCATGAGAATGGTATCCTCATCAATCTTTTGGTGCTGCACTTCGACAAATCGCTGACCGATCGGTTTGATGAACCCAATCCTCGGAAACGAATCCTGGATGGCCGCCAGCAAGCCCAAAGACGTCGTCGTCTTGCCGTCATTCTGACGGGTGGCGGCCACAAAGAGTCTTGGTGTGGTAGAGTTCTTGAGATTCAACATTGATCGTTCGCCCCTTTGAATAGGCTGGCCCTCACAACAGCCTAGCCCTCCCCGGGAAGGGTCTCCCCGGCGCCCGGAAACAGATTGGCATACTCGATGGATTGCATGCCAACAATCGCGGCCACCCCCAGAATATCATGCGCATTGGAACCACGCGACACATCGGCAGCCGGCCGGTCCAAACCGAGAAGGATCTGCCCGTAAGCGTTTGCCCGAGCCGCATACTGCACCATCTTACTCGCAATGTTACCCGCGTTCAAATCTGGAAAAATCAATACGTTGGCGTTGCCGGCCACGCGACTCTCCGGAACCTTCAAGCGAGCCACTTCCGGAATCAACGCCGCATCGACCTGCATCTCACCGTCAAATTCCGCATCGAGTCCGAGTTCCGCAGCCCGGCTCCGAGCCAAGGCCGTGGCGGCCTGCACCCGAGCCACTTCTCCCTGAGTGGCGCTGCCTTTGGTCGAATACGACAGCATCGCCGCCCGCGGACGCACGCCCAAGAGATGGTGTGCTAAGTGGGCCGTAGAAACGGCAATGTCTGCCAACTGCTCGACAGACGGATTGGGGATCACCCCACAATCCCCCATGAACAAGACTCCCTCCTCCCCCAACCGTGTGTCCTCAAGCTCCAAAATCATACAACTCGAGGCCGTGCTTTGTTTGGGAGCCACCTTGATAATCCGAAAGAGCGGGCGCAGAACGGATCCCGAAACTTCACTCGTGCCCGAGATCAGACCATCCGCCTGATGCATGGCGACCATCATGGCGCCGAAATAGTTGGGTTGCACCATGACCTGCCGAGCCTCGGCAGCCTGTAGACCTTGGTCCCTTCGCAAAGCCACAAACCGCTCGCAGAAGTTGTCCAACTCCACACTATCTTCAGGATTGAGAATGCGAATCCCTTGGAGCGAGATGCCAAGCTCCGTCGCCAATTGTTTGATCCGGGTCCGATCCCCCAGCACAATCGGTGCCCCCAGGCGCAACGAGTAGAATTGCCGTGCCGCTTGCAAGATCCGCGGCTCTTCACCCTCGGGAAAAACCAGCCGCTTGGGATGCCGCTGGAGTTTTTCGATGATGCTACCGATGAATCGCATGCCCGTTTACTAGCGAACCCGCCCTCATTGCGCAACCGCAACTATCGGCTAATCCTGACTTCGGGTGGCTTCATCCCGACCGGAGATACCCTTCAAATCCACCAATGCCTCGTAGAATGAGTTGATGCGTTGGACCATCGTCTCGGTACGAAACTCACGAACGACCAGGCGTCGCCCCTGCTCGCCGTAGGTCTGCCGGAGCACCGGATCTTGGCATAATTGCAAAACCCGCCGGGTCGCGGCCTCCACCGCGCCCACGGGCACCAGGAATCCCGTCTGCCCATCCAAACAGACTTCCCGCGAGCCGTCCGCATCCATGGCCACCACCGGTTTGCCCGCCGCCAACGCCTGGGGTAGTACCCGAGGCAAACCCTCCCGCCGGGAAAAATGAACCACCACATCCATCACGCCAATCAGATCCGGCACCGCTCCAGGTGGTACGAGTCCGGTAAAGCAGACGCGATCCGCAATTCCCAAACTCCGAGCCTGGTCTTCAAACCGGTCGCGCCACTCCCCGCCACCTACCAATAAGAATTTGGCGTTTGGCACCTCCTGCAGGATTCTTGGAGCCATGGCGAACAAGTCGTCATGTCCTTTGAGTTGAAACAATCTCCCCACCTTGCCAATCACGATATCCTCCGGTGCAATCCCCAATTGCCGCCGCCGCTCAAGATCGTTCCTCGCCTTCACGAAGGGATCCAGATCGAAGCCACTGTAGATCTTGGTGAACTTCTCAGGGGCACCAATACCGGCACTGAGGTACTGCTCACTCATTGCCTCGGCAACGGTAATAAAATGAGTGGTCACCGAACCGGCAACGCGTTCCGCCATCCGAAAGATCGCGTTGGCACCGCGTCCCTGAAATGCCCCAAACGAAGGACCATGGATGGTATGCACGACAATTGGCACCCCCGCAGACCAAGCGGCCAGTCGGCCCAAGATTCCCGCCTTGCCGGAATGGGTGTGAACAATAGTCGGGCGCCGGGTCAGAAAGTGCTTTCGGAGCCTAAAGAATGCCGCCGCATCCAAGCGCGGAGATACCGGCCGCACCAGGCTCGGCACCAAAGTCAGTAATCCGGGAACGGCCTCAACCAGATGTTGGATGCTTCCTTCGGGTTGATCCGACGGGGTCGGGCCACTGATGAGTTCGACTTGGAATCGCGGATGGCCCACCAAACCGAGCGCACTCGCAACCGTATTCTCCTGCGCACCTCCAACAATCAAGCGCGTGATCACGTGTGAGACTAACATCCCACCCGGCCGCTACTGCCCTTTGAGCCGCTCGACCGCCTCTGCGATCAGCCGGTACTCATTCGTTTCCTTGGGCGCGAGCTCAAGATAACGCTCCATGTGCTCGATCGCGGTTGCGGTATCCCCGGCCGCCTCGGCAATACGCCCGAGGCCGAAGTAGACCGCATAGTAATTGGGCACCAGCTCATCGGCCTTGAGGTAGTCTGACTTCGCATCGTCAAACTGCTGCAACTGAAAATACGCAATGGCTCGATTGAGAATGGCATACATGTTGGCGGGATCCGCCTCGATCACCTTGGTCAACACCACAATTGCCTCGGCAAACTCCTCCAGTCGCATGTGAGCCAAGGCCTTGTTCTGAAGCAACTGCGCGTCATCGGGTTTGATCACCAGATGCCGGTCAAACAGCACCAACGCTTCCTTCGCTCGATTGGTAAAGAGATAGACCTTTGACAAGGTATCTAAGAATGTCTCGTTCGCCGGTTGTTCAACCAAGCCCGCGGTCAGGATTCCCTCGGCTTTCTCAAACGCGCTCTTTTGCAGCTCCATGTTCCCGTCATTTGCTGCCCGGTTGCCAATGCCATAGTGAGCCAACGCCTCCAGGCGAATGCGTTCCGTTTTCTGATCCGCCTCAAGAGCCAGCCCGGAGGCTTTGATGCTTTCAATCTCAGCCACCGCATCCACGGCGAATCCAGAGGAGACCAAACTATCGGCATACGAAAGTTTCGCCCAAATATTCTCAGGCGCCAAAACGGCGGCTCGCTGGTAATTCAACATCGCCTGGCGATGATTCCCACCACGCGCGAACTGCTCCGCCAAAAGGAGTCGAAAGGCGCTTTCGTCAATCGGCCCATTAGCCGACAACAATTGCTCGAAGGTCGCATAGTTCTGCTGCACTCGCTGCAACTCCGTGTCCGATAACCCAATCTTCGTTCCATCCGACTCGCCGTTCAAAGCCGCGTTCTGCCGCAGATTCACCGTCGCGCAAATGTTTTGCGGATTCCACCGGTGAGCACGTTCAAAAGCCGCCTTCGCCTCATCCAAGCGGCCCAAAGTCTGCAGCGTGGCTCCCCAGACGTTCTGCTCTCGGGAACACCAAGCCCCAAGCATCCGGCTTCCCTTGTCGAGCACGTTGTCCCCTGCACCAATCTTTGGCAGGCGCATCGCCAGGTCCGTCCAGAATGCTTGGTTCGCGTCAACCCCGGCCGCATCCACCGGTGGCACCACGGCTTGATCCTGTTGATAAGGCACCAATTCATTGACCAGTCCCCTCTGGCGCCGATAGAAGACTTCAAAATAGAGACCGAAACTTGAGTTCAAGTAGTAGATGGAGTTGGCCCCTGAAGAGAGTTTGGACATCACGTGCAACAGACTCAAGAGGTTGATCTGCTGAGGAAACGCGTAATCCTGCAAGGCATCCTGATACCGGGATTGAAGCACTTCACGTAGCCGGTTCTCGTAGTACCCGATCCGGATCGAGGCCGTATCCACATACACGTAATCTCGAGTGAGACCTTGGCGCGCCAATTCGGATTGTACCATCAGAATGGTATAGCCATCGTCAGACAAAACCAAAGTGCGCTCTTCCGGCAGGTTCTGAACTAACAACTGACCGAACTGACTCAGTTGCTCGCCATTCTTCAACCGAATTGCCGGCAAGTTCTGAAACAAGAGCCCGAACGGAGCGGCAATCACCGCCAGCCAGAGTAGGCCCGTCACGATCCCGTTAAAGAACTTCGCTTCCCGGCTCACGCGACGATGCGAATGACTCGGTGCCTTGCCAAAGACCAGCAACACATACCCCGTGTAATACCCCACCGCCAAAGCGCTCAGGTAATAGAAGGTCACGAAATCGATCGGGAGCATCTGGGAAACGTTGCGTGGACTGAAGGCCGGATCAAAAGCAACCCACGTACAAGCACCCAAGAACAACACATGCATCGCCCGAAACATGAAGTTGGATAGCATGGCTCCAACCACGCTGACATCCCCGATGGAGGACGGAAAACGGATCCCCATAACAAAAACCGGCAGGATCGAGGTGAGTGACAACAGCAGGACCACCGTCTTCGGAGCCCCGGCGAGATACATCTTCTGACTTCCTAACTGAAGTTTCAGAATGTCCACAAAAGACCCCGCCCCGGGATCATTCACCAGGACTAATACCGGAAGTAAGAAATAGGTGAATAAGCCAATGACGCCCAAGCCGGCCATCCGCAGCAGGAACGACAACCGAAAAAAGGCACCGCCCTTAATCCAGATCATGGCGAGCCCAAACAAAGGAAGATATCCAATAAATGCCCAGTCACTCGGAACAGCAAACCCGTAAATCAGAGCAATCCGATAGAGCCAGCGATCTTCCAAGAACAGCCGGTATTCCAAGAGACAGCGAATCAGATACGCAAAAAGGAAGAGCGTCACGATCTGTCCGGTCATCGCGGTGGCCTGTTCCCAGAACGTCAATTGAAGACCACAAATCAGGCAGGCGAACAAGGGCGGCATCCAAGCCGTCGAAGTACTTAGTAGCGAATAATCACTCCGTTCCTTCTGACGCTGATCCCGCGTACGGTCATGTGGCAGCAACGCCACACTCCGAGCCAACTGCGCGATCGAAAGCGCCCCTAACAAAGCGCCAAACAGATTGAGCGCCACGGGTTGAATGCCAATCGGCAGCCAGCGGCTCGGAAAGGTCAGGAGGTAGAGCAACGGATTGCTCACCTGAGGCGACCAATCCCACCCGGTCACCTTGGCCACTGTCGTGAGACTGTCAGATGTGACCCATCGGCAAACCGTTAAGAAGTAAAGCACGAAGAAGACGCCCGCAATGATCCACGGTAGACGCCGGTGTACAAACCCCATCTGTATTGAATCATCTTCGTCCATGCGATACCGGCCCTAGAAGAAACGAACGCCGCGCGCTTGGCAAGGGTTTCTTGAGCCCAATTCCGTTACAGCTCCGCGTTACACACACTCTTTCCAGTCTGAATGGTTCCTCACCTCGAATCCGTCGAGACGGACATTCGTCCATTCCCAGGTCCGCCCGTATGAAGGCCACTGATTCTCTGACGCCCTCAAAACCCGTTTCGTTCAACCCCGGAAGAGATTCGGACCGTTCCCCAGAGAGCCAAGCGTGCGCGCAAGCCGTCCTCAACGCGGTGATCGAAGATCGACAATGGTCTCCAAGACCGGTAAGAACACTCCTGTGATGACCCCGTTCCGGATCTCAACGTGCGCTCCCGTGGGCATTTCCATTTTCTTGGCCCTCCAGGGAGCCTTCCCCCTGCATGCCGAAGATTGGCCAAAGTTTCTCGGTCCCAGCGGGAACGGTACTTCCCCCGAATCAGGGCTAGTTAACGAGTGGCCAGCCGCGGGCCCCAAGAAAGTCTGGAGCCGCACAGTCGGCACCGGCTACAGCGCCCCCTCGACCCGCGACGGCAGCTTGGTCTTGCATCACCGACTCGCCAACGAAGAAATCGTCGAAGCCTTCGATGCCGCCACCGGAACCCCGCAATGGCGCTCCGCCTACGGCACCCAATTCGTCGATCCCTTCGGTTACAACAACGGCCCCCGTTGTTCCCCGCTTTTAACCGAAACCCACTGCTACACCTTCGGCGCCGAAGGAAAACTCCTCTGCCTGGACCGACGCACGGGAAAACGCGTGTGGCTGAGAGACACCGCAGCCGACTTCCAGATTCCCCGCGCGTTCTTTGGCGTTGGAAGCACCCCGATCCTCGAATCGGATCTCCTCATCGTGATGATCGGTGGCCAGCCCAACGCCGGAATGGCCGCCTTCGATCCCATGACCGGCAAGACCATTTGGACCAGCGTGGGCAAAGAAAACTGGCAGGGCCTTCCCAAGATCGGCTGGCGCGGGGAACCCCCGGTCGTTTGGAAGGAATACGCCATGCAGGCCAGCTATGCCAGCCCGGTAGCGGCAACGTTCCACGGCCAACGCCATCTCCTCTGCTTTATGCGTCAGGGTCTGGTCTCGCTCGATCCCAAAACAGGCCGAGTCCGGTTCAGCTATTGGTTTCGTTCCACAGTCAACGAATCCGTTAACGCCATAAACCCCGTCGTCCAAGGCAATCGCATCTTCTTGTCGGCGGCCTACTACCGCATTGGCTCCGTACTGCTCGAGGTCCAACCCGACGGCAAATCGGTGCAAGAAGTATGGCGGGATGACGTCTTGGAAATCCACTGGTCAACCCCGACCCTGCTCGACGGCTATCTCTATGCCTTTAGCGGGCGCAATGAACCTGACGCCCGTTTTCGTTGTGTCGAATTCGACACCGGAAATCTCATGTGGGATCGCGACGAATCGTGGCGGAAGAGCTTCCGAGCACCGGACGTCTACGGCCGGGGTTCCAGTATTCTCGTCGACGGCAAACTCGTGGTCCTTGGAGAAGCCGGCCTCCTCGGTCTCTTCCGCCCCAGTCCAAAGGAACCGATTGAACTCGCGCGCTACCAAGTCCCGGAAATGAAGTATCCCTGTTGGGCGGCACCGATTCTCACCGACAAGAAACTCTACCTTCGAAGCGAAAACCGCTTGATCTGCTACGACCTAGCGGCGGATTGAGGGCGACTTCTTCGTCTCGGCACCGGGATTCCGGTCAAGCAATCCGCGAGTCCCGCGCACTCACGGTCAATTGATATCGGCCCGCCCGCTTTTTCAACGTCGCTTGAGTATCGAAGAGTCGACTTAGGTTGGGAGAATTCAGGACGCTTCGCTTCTCCCCAGATGCGAGAACCGCACCATCGCGCAACATCAACACATGCGAGAAGATTGGCATCATCTCTTCCACGTGATGCGTCACCAGCACTAGCGTCGGTGCATTGGCGGTTTCTCCTAACCGCTGGAGAAACTGAAGGAAGTTTTCCCGAGCTCCGGGATCCAAACCAGCACAGGGTTCGTCCAAGACCAACAAAGCCGGCTCAGCCATTAAGGCACGCCCAATCAAGATCCGCTGCCGTTCCCCCTGCGACAAGAACGCCCAGGGTCGATTCGCCAAATGATCACACTCGATCTGTTTCAGAATCTCACGGGCCTGTCGCCGGTCCTTGCGAGACGGCTCTCCCCAGTAGTCGATCATGGCGTACTTCCCGCTCACAACGGAAGCCAGGGCCGGCTCCGAATCTGCCATCATCTGCCGCACGGCCGAACTCACTAATCCCAACTTCAAACGCACTTCCCGCCAATCCGCGTGCCCATATTGATCCCCGAGCAAAAAGATCTCGCCCGCCGTCGGCATAAAGTAGCCGGTCAGGGCACGCAATAGGGATGTCTTACCCGACCCGTTCGCTCCCAATATAACCCAATGTTCCCCCGACTGGACTCGCCAATCGATACCTCGCAGGATCGCTTGCCCGTCTCGCTCGATAACGAGGCTCTCAACTCGCAGCGGATCCCCGTAGTTTCCCGTTCGCCCGCTCGCGCCGGCCTTCCCTGATCGTTCAGATCGTCCCATGATTGTTTAGCGTGCTCCCCGGTCGGACAGTTGCCAGTGTTCGTCAAAAAATCCCGCAGCAACAACTTTACCCGGCGCCAGTTGGTTCTCCGGCTCACGAACATCCACCAGGGCATAGTCGGGCAGCATCGGCACCTGCGTGGCATTACTCCCATAGCCTCGGAAGGTGAATCCGCTGTTCAGCACAACATAGCGTTTGGGGTTCAGTGGATTCGGAAAGATCAACAGCGGCACCACATGCTCGGCGTCCCATTGCCGTTCACCGAGTTGCACCTCATTCGCCGACGACCATCGGACTGGTAGGGCCGACTGAATCCTCCGGACCGTGTGGTGAGTTTCCGGATCGCCCCACAACAAGAGATGACACTCCTCAATCTGCTTGGCGGTGAGCGCAGAGGCCTTGACCGTCAGCGGCACGCCACGGAATTGAGCCCGCCATTCCTGTTTCATCCGTTCAAGTTCGCGCTGAATCCATCGACGACTCGGCGTCCCACCCAATGGATCGTCGGGCTCCACGATCACAAATCGATCAAAAAACGCATCGTCGATCGGGCCCTGCAGCCCTGGAACTTTTCGCAATGCATCAGAAGATTCCGCCGGACGCCACCCATCGGGCCCGTGTTCAAATGCGGCCTCCCAAGATCCATCCGACCACACGGCTTCTCCAGAAAGGGTCGTACCGTTGATTCGCACCCTGGGCCGAACGCCCGGCTCAAACGGTGCCTCCCCGGGACCAAAACGGAGACGGAGTCCGTTGACATTCTCCAACGCGAGCTCCACCTGATCACCACCAACCAACCGAGCCACCACACGAGCCCGCTCCCAATGCCGTTCCAAGCTCGTGAGATGCACCCAGTGGCAAGAAGGATACCGTAGGGTCCAAGTGGTAAACCTTAAGGTCCGTGGCACCGGCTGTTGGCCTTGCCGTACAATCGCATCCACCCGCTCGGCTACTTCAACCTTCGACACGGGATGATAGCGGTGCCCCGTGTCCGGCCCAATCACGTGGCGGAGCCGAAGCCCCTCCGCTTCCAATGCCGTCTCCATGACTTGCGCCGCCTGGATCTGTTTATCCGCACCGCCGCTGTAGGCCACCGTGGGACACTGCGCCAGGTTCAAGGCATAGTCCGTGGCATCATAAAGATGCCAGAGCGATTGCTGATACCAAGTGGGCTTGGGTTCTTTGCGCCAAAGTCCTAAATACTCTGCCGACTCCGCAAAGCCGGCTCCCGGTGCGGCCGCCACCCAACGCCCCGGGTGATGCACCGCTAGATGCCAACAACCCGCGCCGCCCATGGAAAAACCTCGAATCGCCACGCGAGATTCATCAATGGGATAGTGGGCCGATACGCTCGCCAACGCTTCAAACACATCCACTTCACCGGCAAACTTGAAAGCGTTGCAAAAACGCCCATACGGATGGAGCACGAAGGCGTCGCGCGGGGCGAACTGCCCGGCTGATTGCTGCCGTTGATGGAGAAACTTCAGCTCGGTGAGTCGGTTATCACGTCCATGCAACCACACATCGGCCCGATACCGGTGCCCACCCGCCTTTCGGTACGACTCCGGCACCACCAACCCATACGGCTGGACAGAGTCGTCCAGCCGAGACCGATACCCCCGCACGACGAGTCCCGTGGCGTGGGTCCACGGCGCGTCTCCAACGGCCAAAGCCGCTGCCCGCTCTAAGCCTTGGTCCAATAACGCATCCGCCACCTCCCACTCGGATTCGCGTATAAACTCATTGTGGTGGAGGGCCCAATCCACCGCCTTGTAGAAAATCTCCACATCCGGCAGCAGATCCGAAACGCCTTCTATGTCTTGCTCGCTCAGGTCGACCAATCGATCGCCCAGCACCTCCAATTTCGCCTCCAACGATGCCGCAATCTCCTTCGGCACTGGAATGCCCGGGACCATGAGTTGCTCCGCAGCCCAGGTCCCCATTGGCCCCAGCAACAGATAGAGAGACACCCCCAACCAACCGGTTCCACCGAACCGCCATCGCAAACCGTGCTTCATCCTTCGCATCCTATTCTGCCAGCCCCACCGTCTCACCGTGTGCCCGATCCGGCCACTTTAGATGTCGGTGGAGAAAGTCATACGTGGCCTTCCCATGGATCGTGTGAGGCCCGACGAACCACTCGATCTCGCACCGTTCAGGAATCCCCAAACGGGCAGCATACAGATTTCGGACCTTGGCGAATTCATACCCGACCGTCTCGTCCGGCGCCACCCCGTCAAAATGCCCCCGCTCCACCATGAACGGCCGCGGCGCAATCAACGCCGCCATCTCCGCGTAGTTAAACGTGCTCCCCAAATCAAATTCGAAGATCTCGTACTCTCCCGACCAGACATAGCTATAAGGGCTCCGCGTGGATGCGTTCTTCCAGACCCATTCATTGAAATCAGCCGAGCAAATCGAAAGACAATAATCCGTGACGATGGACGGCACACGCATGGCCGTCTTCCCACCATAGGACAAGCCATAGAACGCAACCCGCGCTGGATCTGTAAACGGCTGTGCCTTCAACCAGTCCACAATCTGTTGGTGCTGCGGTACAATGATCGAGAAGAGGGTTTTTTTCAGTGGGTTGGCTTTGCGCTGGAGCGTTCGAAACCGATCCTGAAAGATATACAGATTCTGCGGGGAAAAGGTGATAAAGCCACGCTCGGCTAACTTGGCGGCAAAATCGTGGTAAGCCCGATGATCTCCCTGAATGATATCTTGCGGACGCCCCTCCAACCCATGTTGGCAAACCACAACCGGCCGACGTTCCCCGGGGGCCAAGTCTTTTGGCAGGCAAAGGATTCCATACGCGATGACTTCCGGGAAAACATCCAAAACCACTTCGTATCCCACCCAACGCTCCGTGTCATAGACTAATCGGGTGCGAGCGTTAAACGGCAAGACCGTATCTTTGAATCGGCCCACCACATCCTCATAGAAGAACTCCCGGTAGGATTCCGTGCTGGCCTGGTAGGCATCCAAGGAACCCGTATCCAATCGGTTCATGAATTCCTTCCTCACATACGGACTTTCCACCAACAGCTCCTGGTTGTGCCGATCCATCGCCCGGATTTGCCGCTCAGCCCGTTCAACGGCAATCGCGGCGTCGAAGCTACTGCTGGGGCGAGGCTCACGGGCGAGCGGACGAAGTTTGACACTCGGACTCAGAGCGTGGAGAAAAGACGTTAGCGCCGGTTCCGAACCAAATGTCAGGTCGCCGCCGGCGATCAGTTGCCACCTTGGCTGGGGACTAAGACCACGGATCAACGCCCGCGCCCGCGTCAACTCCGCCTGCACGGCCGACACACTCGGTGAACGGAGTATTGCCGGTGCCCCCCCGTCTCCCGAAAGCTCCAGTTCCGGCCCCTGGGCCGCTTCCACAATCAACGCGCGTGGTGCCACCATAGATGCCAACTCGGCATCTCCGAACTGTTCCAGCAGTCCAAACACGTTGCGCGAGATCGGGTGCTGCCACATCTTTTCGCGCTGGTCAAAATAGCCACTGACAGCGGTTGCATCGATCCGACTGTCTAGCGCACCCGCATACAAGGCCAGCATACCACCTTCACCATAACCAAAGACGCCGATCTTGCCTCCCCCCTGTCGCTCCTTTTCAAACCAATCAACACCCGCGAGTATTTTCTGCAACTCGTAACCAATGAGGTGCCGCCCCAGCTCAAACGCGGATCGATATAAGTATTCGCGATGAGTCAAGAGCGCGCCGCTATCCCGATCCGGACTATGTCGGCGCTGCCGATCTCGGCTCACTAGCGCGGGAATCAAAACACGGCATCCACTTTCGGCCAGACGACGGGCAAACTGAGAGGCGGCAGGAATTCCAACATCGAGCCCGACAAGTTGCTCCGGAGTTTGATCCGCATCCGGGATCGCAATGACGTCCATTTGGGGCAAGCCACCGTTCTGGCCGGTCCTCTCCGCCCGCCGAATCGGCTCCAGCAGAAGCCCCTCTCCGAACACACCACCAAAAGCCGGCCACCGTACCCGCACGATGCTGAAGCCCTGTCCACGTCCCAGTTGTGCCGGCACGCCTACCGGGCCAACAACCTCAGGTGTCTGAAACGGCACCCGTGGGTCCCGCACGCCCAGTATGTGGCGTAACCGTTCCCGATTCGGCTCTAGGGATTGCTCGTAGGCCGTCGCCGAACTCAGATCGCGCTGCCAAAAGGCCGCCCGTCCAGCGACGGATGCTTGGAGTTTCCCCAGTAGAAATCGGTCGACTCCCTCCACCAATCTCGAAGCCAAATCGCCCTCCAGGGTCAACGCCTGCGTTCCAGAAAGCACTCGCGGTGGCGCCGCACCCTGAAGCCAACCGCCCACGAGAGCGAACCCAAGGAACCACACCACTCCGATCAATCGGTTTCGACTCTTCATCGCACGCACCCGTTTCTTCGTTGCCACTCCTAGCGGATGGATGCCGTACGGGAGAGATCAGCAATACACCAAAGATGCCCATCCGTACGAATGAAGATTTCCCCCTGCGAGAGCGCCGGCGTGGTATTCGCTTTCTCGCCCAAGGGATTGACGCCCAAGAGTTCAAAGTCCGGACTTGCCCGCATGACGATGGTTTCCCCGGACTGATTCACCGTAAAAATGAACTCGCCCGCCAAGACGGCGGAACCCCAGATCGCCCGGTTGGCACCGGCACCCCGAACGCGCTCCTGCCAGAGCGATCGCCCCGAGGCGAGATCGATGCATTGAGCCATTCCCGGCCGGTCAAAAACATAGGCATACCCATCCTTGGTAACGCCCGTCCCGAGACGATGCGGCGTTCGGCCGGACTTCCACAAGCGCCGACTCTCAGTCACATCACCATCGCCACCCAGGCGCACCGAAATCATCGGACCAAAATAGCCCCCCATCCCAATCACTTGATCCCCGGAGACCAACGGTGAACAATAAACCAATGGGTTGATCCCGCCACACTGCCAATACAATTGCCCGGACGCTGGATTATAGGCTCGAATGGTTTCCGGATAGATCATGACAAGTTCCGTCCGGTTCTCTGCCCGCACCACCATCGGCGTGCAGAACGTACCCACCATTCCATTCCCATTGCCGCTAAATCCATCTTCCCGTTCCGGCCCGGCCGTAAAGGCGGGTTGAGCCACTTCCCAACGCGTCGTCCCGGTACGCTTGTCCATCGCAATTAATCGGGAGTCCGAACCCGGGCCATGAAACAGAATACACAGACCCCCGTCCAAAACCGGAGAGGAACCAATGCCCCATTGATGGCTCAGCGCGCCCAAATTGCGATGCCAGAGCTCCCGACCATTCAGATCGTAACAATAGAAACCGGCGGATCCGTACTGCACGTAGACGCGTTCGCCATCCGTGACCGGGGAAGCCGCACAATAAGTATTCGTCTCATGTTTTGCTTCCGACCGGGCGTACCGAACGTCCCGACGCCAGAGACGTTCCCCCGTTCGGCGATCGAAACACAACAGCGATCGCAACTGCGCCTCCGTATCCGGTTGGGCTAGAAAAACGCGGTCTCCCCACACGATCGGCGAAGCATTCCCTCGCTCCCCGAGCTCGACCTTCCACTTTATGTTCTTGTCCGGCGCCCACTCGAGGGGAAATAGTTGTTCGGAGGTGCTACTGTCCCCATTGGGCCCCCGCCAAGAAGGCCAATGGGCTGCCTGCATCAACCCGCTACCAACTCCCATGGCGCCGCCCAAAACGACCCACACCACCTGGAAAAACAAACGCTGCCGACCGCGTCGCACGAAAGGGTTCATGCCACCAAACTAGTCGACCAAAGAAAAAATGAAAATCCCTAAACTCACCCGGATTCGCGTCTTCCCGTTTAAGTCGCTGCCGCCGATCGAGTGCGAGCAAATCCACCTGACCCAAGCCGGAGCATTGGCCAACGACCGGCGATTCGCCTTCCAACTCGCGGATGGTTCCCTCCTCAACACCAAACGAGAACCTCGCATGCTCGATCTGCGCCTACGCGCGAGCGATGACGGTTCCGGCTTCACCATTTCAAAAGCGCAGGAAGGCAGCACGATCACAGTGCAACCAAAGAGAGGTTTTACCGCCCTTGAAGACTGGGTCCACCGGCATCTCGGTTATTGCGTCCGAGTGGTTGAAAATGACCAAACTGGCTTTCCCGACGACCTCAATGCCTCAGGACCGACGTTGATCAGTACCGCTACATTGACCCGAATTGCCAGTTGGTTCCCGGCGCTCACGCTCGCCGAGGTTCGCAATCGTTTTCGAACCAATTTGGAGATCTCTGAAGTCCCTCCATTCTGGGAAGACCGCCTCATCCACACGAATCCCAGCCAAGGGATCCTGTTCCGTGTCGGCGACCGTAGTTTCCTCGGGGTGAATCCTTGCCAACGGTGTGCCGTGCCAAGCCGAGATTCGGTCGACGGAACCCGCACTCCGCAGTTTGCGAAACTGTTTGCCGAAAAACGCACTCTCGAACTTCCCGATTGGAGCCCCCGCAACCGATTCGATCATTTCTATCGGGTTGCCGTAAATACGCGAACAGCGAATCCGACAGAGAGAACCCAGGTTCAGATTGGCAACCCGGTCGAGATTCTGGGCAGCCGCCCGCTTAATTCGAACTAAGAAATCGACTCAGCACCGGTGCCAGCGCCTCGCTGGTCTTCGCCGGCCAATGGGCTCGATCCGTTAGAATAGCGTTGTCTAGGGCTCGGTGGCAGGAGCAGGAATGGCCGCAATCAATCGCCTTCACCACGCCACCAATGATGCGTTTCGCCATAGCCGAGTTGGCATGTAGGTGCTCAATCACCGCGTCAACCGTCACATGGGGATCGTGCGGCTGCCAGCAATCCGTATCCGTCACCATCGCCATGGTCACGTAGGCAATCTCCGCTTCCCGAGCACATTTGGCTTCGCCCAAGTTTGTCATTCCGATGACGGCATGACCGTCTCGGTGGTTTTGCAGCGATTCGGCCCGAGTACTAAATGCGGGACCCTCCATATTGACGTAGGTTCCACCATCATGCATAGAAGCCCCACACTCGCGCCCCACCCGGAGGACCTGTTCGCGGAGTTCTTGGCAGAGCGGTTCCGCAAAGGCGATATGAGCAACGATTCCATCACCGAAGAGCGTGTGATCTTGAGACCGTTTGGTCCGGTCCAGAAACTGGTCCACCACCACGATATCGCGCGGAACGTATTCGGACTGCAATGAGCCAACGGCACTGGCACTGACAATCCACCTTACCCCCAATTGCTTCATGGCCATGATATTGGCGCGATGATTCAGTTCCGAGGGGAGAATACGGTGTCCTCGCCCATGTCGAGGCAGAAAGACCACCTCACGGTCCCCCAATCGTCCAATCAATAATTCATCAGAAGGATCGCCAAACGGCGTCTCCACAGCCTGCCACCCGATGACTTCAAGTCCCTCAAGCTCATACAGCCCGCTACCTCCAATCACTCCAATTCGTGTCGTACTCATCCCATTCTGCGTCGCGGCCGCGTCGCTCAGTTTTCTTCTTCTCCCAACTCTTTGGCCAATAGCGACGTCACCCCTTCAAACCGAGCACGGTTCTCTTCGTTCAGCTCAATCAAAGATCGATGCGCCTCAAGGCTCGTCCGAGTCACCGCTTCCAGATCAGATTCGGCACCATCGCTGATCTCCTCAAACTGGAACTCCATCTCCGGCTCAGAATCCAGAATCTCAAAAGCCTCTAACACCCCAAGATTGTCAACCAAGTCCAAAACCCGATCGGACGGCTCAACCAGCGTAATCCGTCGGCCCTGGAGTTTCTGCTCTCCCTGAAGGGCCATTCCCTGCTGTGCGAGCACGCCCAGAAACGTGCTATCCATTAGGACACACCTCTTCAAATACACGTAGATCGGATCCAGCCCCTCTTGACGAAAACGTTCTATCACCCGCTTAAACGCCAGACTACAAGCCACATTAGCACGCCCCACCACCGATACTCCGCCACGGGAACCACAGGTCGCTATTGCTATCCGAGCCGAACTCTGTCCACTCATCACATTTGGAAGGATTTCACCGCGATGCTTTCCCTCGCGGAAGCACGATCTCCATGACACCTTCGCGCAAGATGGACGCGGGATCAACCGAAACTGATATCATTCGCTGATTGCACTCCAAAAGTAGCTCCAATGCCCGCACCAACTCGGACCGGCTGTAGTTGCCCACTTGCCCGCTCGTCCGAAAAACCACATAGGGATTGAGGAGGGCTGGGTTGAAGCGCCGATCAGCAGGAAACAGCTCTTTATCCAATCGACTCAACTGCCCCCGAAAACTCGCAAAGCTGCGCTCCACCCGCAACTGCCCTGAAACAACCAGGTCCTTGACCAGGAGCATACTGCGGAATTTCGAGATCAAACCATAAAGCAATCCCAGTTCCGACTTCTGGCTATCCTGGCGAGCCACCCAGATCTCATCATCCAAACACTTCAAAGCCGGCGCCAAACGCCGGTCGGCAACCGCATCGGCAAACGCAAATGCCTTCGCTTGCCGCGTCTGAGACACCGTAGCCTCGACGTCTGCCAGTGTGAGCTGATCGGAATCCCCGGAGTGAAGAATCGCCTTCTCACATTCACCCAACAAACCACGCCGATCCAACCCCACAAGCTCGATAATCCGCCCCACTACCGCCGAATCAACCGCCTTACCGGACTCACGGACTCGATCCGCAATCAAGCGGCTCGCTATCAACTCCGCCCGATCTCCCTGAGAAGCTAAAGATTCACAGGCGATGACCTGCCCCTCTTTCTGAAACCACTTATAGAATCGTTTCCGCTTATCAACGCCCACTGCAGAGACCACGAGCGCGGTATCGGTGTAGTCTGTCTGTTTCAGCGCATCCAACAACTCCTCTATCCGCTCACCAGCTTCCCGCGACTGAGCCACTCGCCCTTCCCCCAAGAAATTGCAGTGCCGAAACCAAATTCGTTTGGCCGTACTGAATAGTGACTGCGTATTTAGTGCCTGAATCAACTGCGCAACCGATGCCCCTACCTCGCGGGCATTGCTCGCAGAGGCATCGATAACCTCAACTTCAATATCATCCCGGTCTCGCGTCCACGCTTGTGTGATCTCTCGGCATTGCGCCTGAACCTCAAAATCGTCGTCACCAAAAACCAAACAGACGGGATGACTGGCATCCGAACTGGCCTCCCGCTTGGGGCTCATCTAAATCGTTTCTCCAGGATCGACATTGGAGTCATTGATCTCCTGCAAAACCTGGGTCATATCATCCACTTCTTCGAATAACTCCGCATCGACATACATCGGTTTTTTCTGCGCCGTAGCCATCGCAATACAATCACTCGGGCGAGCATCGACTTCCACGACCTTCCGCCCCAGCTCATTCTCTTGCTGCAGAATCATTCGCGCGAAAAACGTCGAGTTTCGCAGCTCGGTAATCACCACCCGCTCAATGGTAATGCCAAACCCCGAAAACACATCGGCCATCAAATCGTGAGTCAGTGGCCGCTCTTTCTCGGTATCTCGCAAAAACATTCCAATCACGTTACCGATATTCTTTTCCACCTGGATCACGAACACTTTTTCAGTCGTACCCAAAAAGATCGCCCAACCACTGTTAGCAGGCAGAACCCCTCGAATCTGGACCGGGATCACTTCTCTTCGCATTCCTTAAATTCTACCCCCCCATCACGGCTTTACAAGTCAGAGCCTGACTTATCCCAACAACAAGAAAGATCCAGAAATCGACTCCCATCTTCCTTCAGCAACCTATGGCGCCCCATCCAGGAATACCCCGACATGAAACCAAACCACTTCAGGGCAAAAAAAGACCAGAGACTCCGAAGAGTCTCTGGTTTGCAGCAGTTCGAAACGAACCGTTTATCAGCTAAAAGCTAGACTTATTCCACGATGATGAAGCCAGCGTCGCCATCGGTCGGAACAGTAGCACTACCGTTACCGTTGGCGTCCAAGGTGACGGTCATCACGGTCTCAAACGAACCCGTGATGTCCGAAGCTCGGCGGACAGTAATCGTAGCACCCGGGCTACCCGAGAGACTCAAGCCCAAACCGTTCTCGTTGAGCGAAGCCACACCGACTTCCGGAGCCTGCTCAGCAACACCTTGACCAGTCACGGTCACCGTGAACTCGGCATCAGCCGGTGCGAAGAAGTCATCACCGGCTTGAATCGCCTTGATAACAATCGCACCCGGTTGGGTTACCGTCACAATGCTACCAGCGATCGTCGCCGAACCACTTGCCACTTCGAACGTCACCGGCAGGCCGGAGCTCGCAGAGGCGAAGACACCAATTTGAACCGGGCTCCCGGAGATCGGGAACTCAGGCAAGATCGGAGTCGTAATGGTCTGGGTAGACCGACCCACGTTCAGCACCGCGCTGCCAGATCCAACGTAGTTAGGATCAACAACGGTTGCCACCACGTCCACCGCACCGATTGCCGTAGGCAAGGACGATACGCCGCCGTAGAGCACGTCAACAGCCAACCCAGCAGGATCCGTGGTCACAGTCACCGGACTCACGGCATTCACGGGTTGTTCCAATCCAGCAGGATCGATCGTGACAACTGCCGGTGCCGGCAACACTTCCAGGATATCGATTGCAAAACCCGAGAAGATCGGATCATCCACAATCACACGCACCTGATAGGTTCCTGCATTCACAGGCAAGTTGCTGCTACCGTTGTAGGTCACCGTCGTGCGGAGGCCTTCCGGAGTAGTCGTTACCGTTGCCGGCAGAGGACCGCCCGTGAAGACTTGACTCAGATTGTCCAACTCAACGAGACCAGCACCACTCAGGGTGAAGGTGCCCAAGGCGAACCCGTCGAAGTTCGGATCATTGCTGATCACGCGAACTTCATAGGTTCCAGCATCGATCGGCAGATCCGTGCTTCCGTTGTAGGTCACGTCGACGTTCACCGTATCAGGATCAACCGTGATCGTGGGCTGGCGAGGCGTCCCATCAGCCGTCTGTTCCAAGTTAGACAAGGTGATCGTAGCGGCAACCTTCTCAATGGTCAGGGTGCCGGGTTCGTTCACGATGGTGTAGTTAGCAGCCGTGCCGCCTTGCGGCAACAGGTCGTAGGTGCCAGCCGGTGCTCCGTCGATACCCAAGGTTTCGACCGTAATCGGCGTCTGGATCACTTCAGGACCCTCACCATTCACGAAGCCCGAGAAACTGACGTTGAAATCAGGATTCGGAGAGGTGAACGGACGAGATGCGTCATTCGCAGAGACCGTCAGGATAGCCGGAGTTACCGATACAGGAACCGTCGACTCAGTGATACGGTGGGCAGACTGATCAGTCGGCGTGAAGGTCGTCGTCAAGACGTGGTCGCCAACACCGAGGACCGTGCCCAACGGATTCATCGAGTAATCAAACGTGCCGTCAACCGTGCTGGTTGCATTCAACTGGCTCGCACTCAGCGGGCTGCCGTATACCAACGAGCTCGGATCTGGAGCCCAACCAATCGGTGCTTCCGGAGCCAACACCGTGAAGGTGCCAGGAACGTGGGTGATGATGTAGTTCGCAGCCGAAGATCCGAAGATCTCGATCGGGAACGTGCCAACACCCGTAGTTGCCGTCACACTCGTGTTGAACAAGGGCTGACGTCCGATCGGCGGAGCGAACACGGTATCAGCCGTGTCGTTGTTCCGGAGTTGATCCGGATCCAAGTCGAACGCGAAGGGAGGATTTGCATCTCCTTCGGTCTTCTCCAAGTTCCGTGCGCTCACATTGAGCGGTGCACGTCGCACTGTTAGCAGGCCACCGAAGAACTCCAGGAAGCCATCGCCCACTTGAACACCGGCCATGTTCGGATCCGTATCGAAGTCAATCGGATTGTCACCGTTGTTGGCAGGATCAAACGTCTTCAACCGACCGAAGTCCGAAGTGATCAACGACACCGGTCGTCCGATACCGTCTGTGTTCGGTCCGACATTCACCAGAATGATCGCCGGATTGTTGGCATCGCGGATGATACCGTCGAACACCCGTTGGCTACCAAAGGTCGTCCGGATGTTGTAGTTTGCATCCTCCGCGGTTTGAGCCGGGCGGATGAAATACGTTCCAGCAGGACTGGTTTGCTCCGCGTTGGAGATCAGGATCAATTGCTGATCCAAGATCCCAGGAGTATCACCATTCACGAGCTTATTCGGACCACCATTACGGCGATTGTTGTAGTCAGTATCATTTTCACCCGGTCGGCGCAACGTGCCGTATTCGGCATCGAAGAACAGGAGATCAGCATCACCGTAGGTAACCGTCGAATCCAAGATGCGGATATTCAGGTCACGCTTGGCAACGTTGATTTCTCGATCGACAGAGTTCGCCGCAAAATTCGTGGCACTTGCAGCAGGTGTTGCAGATGCACGGATTTTGTGGTTACCCGCCGGCAGGATGATGCCATCCGGAACTTCAGAACCAGCCGGGAAGTTCATCGGCGTTGGCCGAAGAATCGTGACTGCATCAACAAACGTGTAGGTGATGTCACCGTCGAGATCCGTGGGTGACGTAGCATTCAGCGCCTTGATGTTATTCAAGAGCTGACCGCCGTTGTTACCCGGGTTCTCACCCGTTCGACCAATGGCCTGTCCGTAGGTGATCGGCACGTTCGCCCAATTGATGGTCACCTTCTGCTCAACCACGGTCAGCGTAGCCGAACCATTGTTCAGGGTGTATTCGTAGTTGAAGGCCGTCAGAGCGGCATTCTCCAAGATTCCAGGAGCGCCAAGGTTATCAACATTGATGTTGAAGACCTGACCAACCGTCGGAAGCGTCGGAGAGTTGGTTCCGAGTTCGAAGTTACCATTGGCAAAACCCGTGTTGAATCGAGCACGCTCGTTTTTCAAATCGTGGAATGATGCCAGGTTATCGAAGATCGCAATATCGTTCGGTTTCCGACCAGCGTCGGTTTCCCAGTTGTCAACGAAGTCCGTTGCGTTCTGACCAACTTCCATGTTTCGGCTGACAGGCGTAACGGTAACCGCACGCTTGTTCACCTTGATTCGGGAGTTGTTAATGGTCGTCGCATAGTTGTTCGCCAAACGGTTGCCAGGATCGTTGAAGATCGGCTCGACCGAGTATTCACCAACTTCCGCCTTGACGTTGTTACCAGCCACATTCTGTCCGGGAGCGGATACCTGGGCTTTGGTCTGAACGTTGAAGGCAAGCGTTACTTGCCCCTGATCTTTCGGGATCAACAAGTCAGCCAGCGGTGTCTGCAGGGAGAGATCCGGCGTTGTGTCACCGAAGATTCGGTCAATCGGTGTTACGGAAACAACGATTGCCTTCGGGACAGTCGGAACGGTCCGTGCAATTTCGTTACTCTCGGCAAAGTTGCCTGAGCCCGTGTTCGCCGGGACCCATTTCGCTTTGATCTCCTGTCCAGGCACATCCGGAATCAAGGTCGTCGCTGACGGATCCGGGGTGTAAACGATGCTACCGTCTGCGGCAGCTACGTTCGGAGTCGTAATCACGGCCCCAAGAACGCTCGCTGGCACGGAGTCACCGTAGGTCAAGGTTGGCAAACCGTTGTTCCACTCGATCACAACCGGAATCGGCGTGATGGTGTAGGTTCCGTTGATGAACGTGAAGGTCAAGTTGCCATTAGCAGCCTTCAGGTCGCGAACGCGGGTCGTGTAGGTTCCACGTGGAGTGGTTGCGGTCCCGGCCGGAATCACGTTCCCGGAAGTGTCGAGCACCTCGATCTTCAGATCGTTGCGATTCAACTCAGCGTTGAGTTGAACGGCGTTCAGACTTCCGATGCTGGTGAACGTCAACTCCCAGAAGGCGTCTGCCGTAGGCGGAACTGGCGTGTTGAACGGATTGTCAGCAATACCAGGGTCTTTACCAACTTCACGAGCTTGTACTGTGATGTTGCGCTTGACCACCGGGATGTCCTGAGTGACGTCATCGGCATCGAATTCCGCTACCTGACGGCCCTGGTTGTTGATCTTCACTACACCAGGCGCAAGGATGTTCATGACAACCCGCAATTGATGCGTCTTGTCTGCCGGGAGCAAACGGATGTCACTGTTGGCAGCCAACGGAGCAAACGCACCGCCGTCTGGCTTCAGTTGGTATTCAACACTGTAGTCCGTGCCACGGATGAGTTGCGGAACGTTTCGAGGATCATCAAGTTCCAAACCGGTGTTCGGGTGCAAGAACGTTGCATCCAAGTCCGCTGCGGAAAAATCCGTTCCGAAGTTGAGGGTTCCGATCTGCGGCCATGCTACCGTCGTCTTGATAACATCTACGCTGTAACGCCCAATGGTGCCACCGGTCGCACGATACAAGGCGTGAGCCGGAGCAGGGTTGGGAGGATTCAACGCATCAGGGTTGGCTACCGTGTCAGAAAAACCGCCTGCATCAACATTCGAGTTGAAGATGTTGAAGAGGAAGTTCGTGAAACCGGTCCCCGCTGCTGCAGGCGCGCCGTTCGCATCCACAGCAACTCTCGTTGCATTGTCCAAGAAGTTGCGTGCACCCATCGAATCATTGAAATACAGATCGTAGTTGCGCGCCCGAACTTGCGTGATGTTCGAGAAGACAATATTGAAGTTGACCGGGAAGTTCGGCCCACCAGGGTTGTTATTGAACCCTACAACCGTCGTGGCTGGCATCGGTGTTCCAGGCAGAAGAATGTTATTCAATGTATTGGCAACATTCATCGAACCATCAGCATTGGTAGCCACATCAAAGGAGCGAACACCAAATAGTCGCAGCGGTATCGCAGACTGATTCGCACCCACGAAGGATCCGGCGTTGTCGGCCTGAATCACGACGTATGCGCGTCGAACTTCAAACGTGCCCGTGTTCCGAGCCGTAATGTTGTAGTTCGAACCTTCGCCGACACCACCACTAATGTTGATGGTGTAGTCTCCAGGAATACTCTCTTGGAGAACCGTGTGAGTCACCGTCGGCAAGGCGCTGAATGTCTCAGGCTTCAGCCCACCGATCGCAAACGTATTCGCGATAGGGTTACCGAAGCCATCACGCGGATCGTCGTAGAGCGGAGGATTGTTGTTGAGGTGATGCGGCGCCGGGTTCGTCACGGTGAACGTTGGCGGCTGAGCAATGTCACCAAACAGCTTGAAGTTGAACCCGCTGGTATTGCCAGGATCAAACCCATTCGGAGGGTTGGAGGGAATAGCCGTGATTTGGATGTCACGAGCTTTCACTCGAACACTGCCACTGACCAACTGCAGGTCGTAGTTGTCTCGCAAAATGTTAATATTGAAGTTTTGCGGAGGCGTCTCAGTAAGAGTGATCGCATAGGTTCCAACATTAGCTGTGGCCCCAGCCCCTGGAGAGCTCGGTGTGATGAAGTTCAGAATCTCTTGTTCACCCAATCGGAAATCGTTGTCCAAACCAAAGTTCGGGTTCTTCAAGATTCCGGCTGCGACTCGACCCTGACCATCAACTAACGGCAAAGCGTTACCGAAGATCTTGGCGTTTGCATCTTCGGTAAGGGTTGCTGCTTCAAAGCGAATCGTCGCTTTGCGAACCGTCAAAGATCCACTACCACCGATGCTAACAACGTAGTTCTTGAATGCAGGATTGACTGCGAACGTCACTGTTCCGGACGTGCCGACTGGGGCGGCGCGGAAAACAGGATTGTTGCCGTTTAGAACCTGCAAGCGAAAGTTCTGCGTCACGAGAACACCACCAGCACCACCATTTTGCTCAGCCGGGTTGGCGATATCTCCGTCACTGTTAGCCAAGTCCGGGTAGTTTTCCCCACGGACGAAACCATCGAAGAACAGACCAGCACCAGTCCGAGCATAACCACCAGGGCCGTCGGGATCGATACTTGCGATGTTGATATCTTGACCACCACGCTGAATGCGCGCCCCCAGAGTGAGCGGGTCGCCATCGTTGTCGTTGGCAACCAAGAAACCTTGGGGATCACGGATTGCGTCGCCACTCGGATAAAGCGGCGTCACGCCAAATTCGAAACCAGGGTAGTTTTCCTCACCGAAGTCACGCTCAAGAGCGCGAGGGAAAACGGTCAGCTGCTTCGGCTTGACGTCGATCTGCACCTGACGTGCTGGCGGGGTAACAACGAGGTTTTCCGGGTCAAAGGTAACCTGCAGGACCTGGTTGTCACCGACATCCAAGAAGCGCCAGTCAGGATTTTGGCGACCATCCACCGTCGAATCGGCGTCAGCGTCCAAAATCTGCTGAAGCGTCAATTCACGCTGGTTGATCGTCACACCATCGACGGCGGGATTATCTTCCCCGTCACGTGCATTCACAGGCGGCGTGGGAGGATTCCAGGAATACCGAAATTCACCCGGAACATCGTTTCCGTTCGCGTCAACGGCCCGGGCGTTGAGTTGCGTGCCATCCAGGATGGTTCCATAAACGATATCAGCGGGATTATTCCACTGAATGGTAATCTGGCCGAGCGCGGTGCCGGCCAGTGCAAATGTGAGAGCCAGCAACGCTAAGCTCTTGCACCACAATGTATTGGTTCGTGTATTCATGATCTCGTCTGATTTTGAAAATCCAACACCGAGCGTGGCTCCACACTGCGTGCTCCCGCCATCCGGATCTGTCACCCGTCGCTCTCCCCTGTCTGAACGGCCTAACCCAAAGGCGCCCAGGAGTTTACGACCCTTAGCTGATAGGTTCATTTTCATATCGGTAAAAAGGATACTTTTACTCGTCTTCGTTTGCAAATAATTTTTGCCCACTGTAGCACAGATTACAGTGATTTTGCAAGTTTTTGGTTGTTTGTTGTTCGCTTCCTGAAGGCGCTCATATTAACAATAGCAGGTTAGCTGCCAATGTTACTATCAACTATGTCCTGGCTAGGTCTTCGGTGACTGATTCCTCTTCTCGTCTGCCCGATTCTCAAAAGCCTCTAGCTGCATCAAGGCTTCTTCATTTCGGGCAAAAGAGAAGACAGTCAACGGGAGACCCCGCTGGGTCGCACTCCGTAGCACATAATTTAGATTTCAAATATGGGAGGTTACGTCAGGCCTAAAAACGACGGCACCATAAGCCAGAGGATTCGCCGAGGTCAAAGAGTTTCCACGACTTCCCATGCTGTTCCCGTTGTCTTTTGCAGAAGGGATCTTGCGTTTGTGTCATGCTGTGAGCGATTTGGATTGGCTCGCGTTCAGATTGAGCCCGTCCCATCTCTCGGCGCTTTCACTGCCGCAGATCTTGATACAATGGTGTCAGCAATCAGTCTTGTCACCCATTTTTTTTCGGCGATTACCCCGTCTTACAGCACGGTGATACAACTTGGTGAATTACAACTCTCAGGTAATCTCCGGCAATTACCGCCATAAACAGTCTATTGTCAAGCGATGGGGCTGAATTATTTGCCAATTCCAACACTTTTTTGCTCCTAATCGACAATTCCACGGGGATTTGATGCGTTGTTCGGCGGTTCGAATGCGATTCCCGAGTGTCCATGGCTCATTCCATCCCCTCTTTTAGATCTAGCTCAGCCTACCGGTCATCCGTGCTCCAAGGCATTGTCCGGTTTTTGATTCCTTAACGGACATGATGTCTTCGGGTGCCCCACTCGCCACCAACCGCCCCCCGTTTTCACCAGCCCCCGGTCCCAAATCAACGACCCAATCACTGGCGGCGATTAATTCTAAGTGATGTTCGATCACCACCACGCTGTGGCCTTTTTCGAGCATGTTGCGAAACATGGCTACTAAAACAGCGACATCGGCTAGGTGCAATCCAGTAGTCGGTTCATCGAAAACAAACAGGGATCGTTCCGGGCTAGCCGAGCGGCCCCCTGCCACATTCAAGTGTCGCACCACCTTAAGACGCTGGCTCTCGCCACCGGACAACGTATTGATTGGTTGTCCCAACTGAAGGTACCCTAATCCTACCGCCTGCAACCATTCGAGTCCCAGCACCGCTCGGCGAGCCGCCCGGTGTTGACAGGCACCCAACGCGGCGTGCACCTCATCCACACTGGCCTCTAACATGGCATCGATCGTCCAACGGTTTCGGTGCCCCGGCTCCGTATCGGTCAGCCCCAGATCCGCTAAGTCCAATTCGAACTCCCGCACGGATTGCCGATACCGTTTCCCGTCGCAGCTCGGACACCGCACGTAGACATCACTCAGAAACTGCATTTCGATTTTCTCAAACCCCGCCCCGCGGCACCGCTCGCATTGTCCCGAGCGTGAGTTGAAACTAAACACCCCGGCCGTAAGACCCGCAGCCTCGGCTTTTGGAGATGCCGCAAAAAGTTTCCGGATATCTTCGAAGATCCCGACATAAAGCGCGGGGCTGGAGCGGGGTGTCTTCCCCACCGGCGATTGATCCACAAGATAGACCGAGTCCAGCCCCTGGTAACCTCGAATGGCTTCCACCCGACCGCATGCTTCGCCAGAATCGGATTCTGGTCCCTCCTCCTCACCGTCACTCGAACCCGAGTCTGGAGTTCCAGATAAGACGGATTGCAGTTTCGGAACGAGGATCTCCTTTACCAATGTGGTCTTTCCGGAACCACTCACCCCAGTGATACAGACGAGATGGTTCAACGGGATGTCGATAGAAAGATTTCGGATGTTGTGACCACTGGCTCCCTCGATCGTCAGCTTTGGGCTCTGTTTCGAGGCGGGACGACGCTGTACCTCTCCTTCAATTCGTTTCTCACCGCGCAAATACTGGCCCGTGATCGACGGCCGACACCGGTGCAGTCCCCGAACAGTACCGGAGAACACCAATTGCCCGCCATCGGCACCACTCCCCGGCCCGATATCAAGCACCCGATCGGCAGCCTCCATCAGAGCGGTTTCGTGCTCCACCACCACCACCGTGTTTCCGGCATCCCGCAGACGCTGCAGGATCCGAATGAGATTCTTCACATCCACGGCATGAAGGCCGACACTCGGCTCGTCCAGCACAAATAGCGTGTTGACCAGACGAGTCCCCAAACACGAGGTTAAATTGATGCGTTCCGTCTCGCCGCCAGAGAGGGTTTTAGTCGGGCGATCCAGGGTGAGATAGGCCAACCCCACGTCGCACAGAAACTGAAGCCGAGACCGCACTTCGTCCAAGGCGTAGGAGAGCGGGTCACTCGCACTCCGTTTCCGCTGTCGACTCCACCCCGCCACCACCTCTGTCGCGTCCCCGACCGACAGGCCGTAGAATTCGGCCAGGTTGAGCCTTCGGTCTCCGGCACCATCGGGTTGCTTCGTCATCTCACCCGGGAGTGGAATCTGAAAACGCAACACTTCGGGCTTAAATCGAGTCCCCGAACAATCCGGACAGAGACGGTAGACACGATATCGAGCCAACAAAACCCTGACATGCATCTTATACGCCTTCGTTTCCAACCAATCGAAGTACCCCTTCACGCCATACCACGATTTAGGCCACCGATGCTGTTCATCGATCCCATGGTCCGGATGCCCGTATAGGACCCAGCGTTGGGCTTCGGCCGAAAGTTGGGCAAACGGGACCCGAGTCGAGATTCCGTCCCGTTTCGCCGCACGCATCATGTCTGATTGCGACCGCAGGCCGTGCCCCTTTTGCCAAAGTTTCACGGCCCCTCCCGCCAAGGAGAGCGACGGGTCAGAAATCGCCAATCGATAGTCGATCCCAATCACTCGCCCAAATCCCCGACACGCCGGACAGGCCCCTACCGGCGAGTTGAAGCTGAATGTCGATCGCGTCGGTAGAGTCACCGTCTCCCCACAGTCCGAACACGCCAAAAGTCGAGAGAAATGCTGCCATTGGCTCACTTTCGACTCAGGCCCGTCCTGGAAGGCCACGGCCAACCGCTCGTGCCCCCGATCAAATGCCTGCTCACAGGCCTCGACTACCCGAGCCTTGGTCTTCACCGGGAGTCTCAGTCGATCCTGCACGACCCAAATGGACTCAATCGAGGGCAAGGATTCCGATTTCAAAAGGTCTTCCAGTACCCACAAGGTCCCGTCCAAGATACACCGCTGATACCCTTGGCCCTGCACGGCTTTTAGGCATTCGGCAACGCCCAACGCCTCGCTCATCGCCACAGAAAAGACGACATACGCGATCCCCGAATCGGAGCCCGACTCCCGGAGATATTGCCAAACCGACTCGGGGTGGTCCGCCTCGATCCGATTCCCACAAGCACCGCAATACGGTCGGGAAAAATGCGGCCATAGCACTTTCATGAAATCGCAGATTTCCGTCATGGTGCCCACGGTCGACCGGGTCGATTTCACCGTGTTTTTCTGCTCGATCGCAATGGCCGGCGGGATGCCCTCCACTCGATCCACCCGCGGTTTATCCATCCGATCAAAAAACTGGCGAGCGTAAGGCGAAAAGGTCTCGATGTAACGTCGTTGGCCTTCGGCAAATAGGGTATCGAACGCCAACGAGCTCTTCCCACTGCCGCTGACTCCCGTGATGACGGTCAACTTTTGGGTCGGGATATCGAGGTCGAAATTCTTCAGATTATTCTGCTGAATCCCTCGCAGCCGGATCGCATCTCCCATGGTTCCCCTCTCCGCGGCTTAGGCCGTAGCTTTACTAAAAACTACGATCCGATTCGTATTGGTGCCCTTGGCGTTGTTATCCACGCCCCAACAATTCGCCGTTTTCGTGAACGCTTGGTCATTGATCATGACCAGGCCCGGCTCCAAACCGGCTCGATAACCACAACGCAACACGGCTTCTTCCAAACGCACCTTTCCTTTGCGTACTTCGCCCACTTCGAAGGCAATGAATCCGCCCGGTTTTAGCACCCGATTCAACTCCAGAAACACATTCGTCATCTGCACCTCCCAATCGCTCACTTTTCGCGGCGTCGAGATTTGGATCTTCTTCGCATCCAAACCGAGAAACCAGCAGCGCAACCAATTGTCGGTCGCATAGTCAACCACATCCAGAAACGGCGGAGACGTCACCACAAGGTCGACCGATCCGGACGCGAGCGAGGGCGTATCTGCAGCCGCCCGACTCAGCAAGACGGCCCGTTCACCGACCACACCGGCTTCCTCACGGGCCTCTGGAGTGCAATCGCGCAGCAATTGTTTACTCTTGCGCAAAATCAGTTTCTTCACGTCCCTTTGAGGCGGTTCCTGATCGCGCTTTTCGTTGATTTTACGCTGTGATTTCACGGAAACCGCTTGGTTTGGGGGTAGCGAATAAACCGAGAAAAACCCCGGAGAATGGCCTGTCAATCGGTTGAGCGCCACCATCCGAATCCAGGCATCCACCCGATCAAGCTCCCCGTCCCGCTCCCGACGGTTCAAGTAGGAACGCAAGTTGCAAATCTCCCGCAAGGTATCGGGATGGTAAAAGACCAACAAATCATCCGGCACCTTGACCTTTCGGCCAAGACTCAGGCCCATCAGGCGCTCCTCCACCTCCGCGAACTCGGGCCAAACCAACCGCGGGAACACCAAACTCTCGCACAAAGGACTGACATCACAACCCACCGGCACTCGCCCCCGCAAGACGGCCTCCACCAACGTGGTTCCGCGTCCCATAAACGGGTCGTACACCACATCGCCAGGTTCCGTGAGCCGGTCGATAAAAAAGCGGGGCAACTGCGGCTTAAAGCAGGCTCGGTAAGAAATCTCGTGTAACGTGTGCGCCTGACGCTGGCGAGCCGTCCAAAACTCATTCACAAACGTCGGAATGACCACCTCATCCGTCGTCACCTCCGGCAGGGACACTCGCGATTCCAGGACTCGCGTAGCCGTGCCAAATTCGGAAAAATCCCGCACCTCAGCCAAAAAAGCCTGACCACGCCGACCACTCAGCCCCGAACTCTGCCACGACAGACTGAGTTGCCCTTTTGCTGCCCGTTTCGCCATCCTACGTCTTACTACCCTGAATCTACCGGCCAGCTTGAGAAAAGCATTCCCCACGCCGAGTTCGAATCAATTTTTCTATCCATACCAATCCGCTCTGATTACGCTCCCGGTCTGGGCTAATAGAAACCATGACAGAGCAAAATTCCCAATCCGCCGAGAACCACAAAGATTTTATTCGGGAGATTGTCGCCCAAGACCTGGCCGCCAATACTCATGACGGCAACGTCATCACGCGCTTCCCGCCGGAGCCTAATGGCTACCTCCACATCGGTCATGCAAAATCCATTTGCCTGAACTTCGGCATTGCCGAAGAAAACCAAGGACGCTGCCACCTTCGCTTCGACGACACCAATCCGACCCGCGAAAATGACGAGTACGTCCAAGCCATCAAGAACGATGTCCAATGGCTCGGGTTCGAATGGAACGACCATCAGTATTTCGCCTCCAATTACTTTGAGAAGCTCTACGAGTTCGCCTTAGAACTCATCCGGCAGGGGAAGGCCTTTGTCTGCGATCAAAGTGCTGAAGAATTCGCGGCCGACCGTGGCACACCCACAAGCCCCGGCAACGAAAGCCCCTTCCGTACTCGATCCGTTGAAGAAAATCTCCAGCTCTTTCAGCAAATGCGGGCGGGCGAGTTTCCCGATGGGGCGAAGACGCTTCGCGCCAAGATCGACATGACGTCGCCCAATATCCACCTACGCGACCCCGCTCTTTACCGCATCCGTAAGGTCACCCATCACCGCACGGGCGATGCCTGGCCGATCTACCCAACCTATGACTTCGCCCATTGTCTGTCGGATGCGATCGAAGGCATCACCCACTCCATCTGTACGCTGGAGTTCATGGTGCATCGACCACTCTATGATTGGGTCTTGGAGAATCTGCCCCTCCCCAAACCGCTACCACGGCAATATGAGTTCGCCCGCCTCAACTTGAGCTACACGATCATGAGCAAGCGCAAGCTGCTCCAACTCGTGGAAGAAGGCGCCGTCACCGGTTGGGACGATCCCCGCATGCCCACGATATCGGGTATGCGCCGCCGCGGTTACCCTCCGGAAGCCATTCGCGCATTCTGCAAAACCGTCGGCGTCACCAAATACGACGGCCTCACGGATGTAGCCCTTTTGGAGTTCTGCCTCCGCACACACCTCAACCAGGCCGCGGAGCGCCGCATGGCTGTGCTCCGCCCCCTGAAGGTCATCATCGACAATCTTCCCGAGGATCACGAAGAACAACTGGAAGCGATCAACAACCCCGAAGATCCCGAAGCCGGCACCCGCGTACTTCCCTTCTCACGGGAACTCTATATCGAGGCCACCGACTTCCTCGAAGATCCCCCGAAGAAATTCTTCCGCCTCCGCCCCGGTGGCGAAGTGCGGCTCCGTTACGCCTACATTCTAAAGTGTGAAGAAGTCGTGAAAGACGAGTCCGGCGCCATTCAGCACCTCCGGTGCACGGTCGACCTCGAATCCAAGAGTGGCGGTGCCACCGCAGGCCGACGCGTGAAAGGCACCATCCACTGGGTCTCAGCCGCTCACGCGGTGCCCGCCGAGGTGCGCCTCTTTGACCGCCTCTTCACCGTTCCGGAACCCGATTCATCGAAGTCAGAACAACCCTTCACCGACTTCCTCAACCCGGAATCACTGACCGTCCTCAAAGACTGCCAACTCGAACCGAGTCTCAGCAACTTGCCCGCTGGCCAGGCCTGTCAGTTCGAGCGCACAGGATACTTCTGTCCCGATGCCAAGGAATCGTCCAGTGATCATCTCGTATTCAATCGCACGATCGCCCTTCGCGATTCTTGTAAGCCCATGGACAAGAAATCCTGACGCAAGTGACGCGCTAAACGGATTCCAAAAATCGATCCAAGTAGCGCCCCGTGTGGGACTTAGCGCACTTCGCGACTTTCTCCGGAGTGCCCTCCACCACAATGCGGCCGCCACCATCACCGCCCTCGGGCCCGAGATCCACCACCCAGTCTGCCTCGGCGATCACATCCAGATTGTGCTCAATCACGATCACGGTATGCCCTTGATCCACCAACCGTTGCAGCACCGCTAGCAAGCGATGCACATCCTGGATGTGCAGCCCGATAGTGGGCTCCTCAAGCAAGAAAAAGTGTCCTTTGGCAAGCGCCCGACGAGAGGCACTCTCGTTTTTCAAGCCACTGAGCAAATGAGTAACGAGCTTCAAGCGCTGCGCTTCGCCACCACTTAAAGTGGGACTGGTTTGCCCTAACCGCAAATAACCCAACCCGGTATCAATCAACGCCTCAAGCGCGCGCTTAATGGGCGAAAAAGCGTCGAAGAAGGTCCGGGCTTCATCCACGCTCAGATCGAGCACTTCTCCAATGTGTTTCCCCCGATACCGAACCGCCAGGGTCTCCGCCGAGTAGCGTGTACCGTCACAAGTATCACAGTGCACAAATGCCGGTGGCATAAAGGCCATCTCCATCTTGATCACACCCGCTCCCTCGCACGCCTCGCAACGCCCTGCCTTACTGTTGAAGGAAAATCGTCCCGGACCATAGCCGCGCACGCGCGCCTCCGGAAGTTGAGCGAACACCTTTCGGATCCAGTCAAAAACCCCCACATAGGTCGCCGGTATTGACCGAGGTGTCCGGCCGATTGGTGATTGATCGATTTCAAAGACACGCCCGAGTTCCGCCCCGGCATCGACTTGAATCTTGGCGGACGTCCGCCCGGTTGTGGAAGCCTGTCCGGTCAACGTTTCCAATGCGGGCAATAAACACTGACGCACCAGCGTGCTTTTACCCGAACCACTCACTCCCGAAACAACCACAAGTCGATTGAGTGGGAGCGATACACTCAAATCTTTCAGGTTATTCCCGGTCGCTCCCGAGAGATGCAGGAACGCGTTGGAACGGGTGCTCGACCGCGAACGCTTGCCTTTGCGCACCGCCGCGACAGGCCGGCGGGATCCTCGTAAGGGAAACGCCTTCTTTGCTTTTAGATACTGGGCCGTAACCGAATCCGGGCATTTCAACAGCGCCGCCATCGGCCCCGCACCCACCACTTGTCCGCCTTCAACACCCGCACCGGGCCCCAAATCAATCACAAAGTCTGCCTCCCGAATGGTGTCTTCATCATGCTCCACCACCACGAGCGAATTGCCGCGTTGCTGGAGGCGTTTCAATGTTTGTAGTAGCTGATCGTTGTCCCGAACGTGGAGACCGATCGTCGGCTCATCCAAAACATACAATACCCCCGCAAGATTTGAACCGAGCTGCGCGGCCAAACGGATCCGTTGGTTCTCCCCACCGGAAAGCGTGGTCACACCCCGCCCCAACTGGAGGTAGCCCAGACCGACTTCACCCAGAAACCGCAAGCGTTCCCGAATTTCCGGGAGAATATCTTGCGCAATCTCCCGTTGCCGTTGCGAAGGTTTCGCCGCCTCAAAATACGCACTCGCTTGCGCCACCGTCATCCGACCGAGGTCATCGACCGTCAAGCCACGCCGATCCCCTCGCCCCTTGGCTTCACCTTCCCAAGCGAGACGCACCGCCCGTGCCAGCGCATTGAGTCGCCCCCCCTGGCAATCCGAACAAACCTCCCGTTCGCCTTCCTGCCAAGCAAACCACGAATCCTCAACCGCCTCTTCACGGGCGCCCCGATCCACTTCCGGAAGATAGAACGTTTCACCAAATCCTCGGCACGTCGGGCACCACCCTTTGGCGGAGTTGTAACTAAAGTGCTTAGGATCCAATACGTCGAAAGACTGACGACACGTCGGACACGCCCGAAGCGAGGAATGAATCGTCTCCCGCCCCTGTGCGTCCACGGCAAAGAAGACGCCTTTACCCACGTCCAGAGCTTGGTCCACCAAAGCCGCCAGCTTCGGTGAAGTCGCCGAACCCTTCCCACGGGATGCCGGCACAGTCCCAATTTCAACCTCCACATCATGTTCGCGAAAACGGTCCAGTTTAAAAGGCTGATCGGCCGCGTAGAATTTCCCATCCGCTCGTAAACGCTGATAACCATGGCTGAGCGCCCACGTAGCCAGCCCAGTATGGAACCCCTTTCGGCCTCGGATTAACGGTGCCAACAATTGGAGTTCGCCACGCTGCCGTCGCTCTTGAATGAGTAACGCAGCGAGCTCATCCGGGGTTTGAGGTTCAACCGGCACATCGCAGTTCGGGCAATATTGTCGCCCCAAACGCGCGTAGAGGAGGCGGACAAACTGATGAATCTCAGTCACCGTCCCGACCGTACTCTTGCCTCCACCACGGGAATTCCGTTGTTCGATACTCACGCTCGGAGGCAGGCCGTCCACCAAATCCACATCCGGACGAGGCAACTGCTGCACAAACTGCCGCGCATAAGCCCCCATGGAATCCAGAAATCGCCGTTGTCCCTCCGCGTAGAGCAAATCAAACGCAAGCGTGCTCTTGCCCGAACCGCTGACACCCGTGACCACCACAAACGCGTCGCGCGGAATATCGACTGACACGTTCTTGAGATTATGCTCGCGCGCACCCTTTACCGAGATCCATTCGGATGCTCGCCCCTTACCACTACCCTTTCCCAAGTCTAACCCTTTCCTGTCCCTTCACTCGCCCCACCGGGTTTCGACCCACGCGGGTTGGGCCGACGTTGATCGAATTGAGCCAGATCCATCCCCTCCACTCCAGCCACGAACCAACGCCCCCCTTTGGACTCTAAGACGTAGGTAAAGCAAGCCGTCCCAGAAGTTGTCCCAACCAATTTCACGTCCACAAACGCCATATCGAAATTGTTATAAACCCCGCCAAACTCTCGCTCGTGCGGTTCCATCATGATCTGAAACCCGGAGGAGACCATGCGCTCGAAATCACTTACCGGCACTTGCCGCCGAAAATCAAACGAGGCCCACTCCCAAGCCGCGTCAAAATCCCGCTGCCGCAACGCATCCAATTGTCCCTCAACTACCGCCACCAAAGCCGCGCGCACTTCGCCTCGTGCGGCAAAGACACGGATCGCTTTGCGCGGCACGAACTGACGCTGAAACGGAATCTCCTTGATAGAGAAATACCCGGATACCCAAACCGGCAGGTAGACGATCGCTGCCAGCAACACCGCGATGCCAATCAACTCGCGCAGGATCCAAAATGGGAACTGTTTTACCGGCCCCGTCATCTCAAGCCCCACCATTCGCTTCGAACCCGTCAAAGACAAGCAAATTGGCAAGCCCATCCGGCTCAAATTCCGCGCAAAACCGTTGTGCCCGTCCGCCTCCCCGCCTAAGCTCCGCCCCAAGCATGACGCTGCTCATCGTGAAGCACCCGATTCGATTCCTCACGCGTGGGTTCGGCTTTTTCGCCTTCGCCATCGGCGCCATCACACGCTACGCCCAACGTCGCCTCAGGGGTCCACTCAGCCACGCCACGCGAGCGGAATGGATGCAGGGCTGCGCCCGCCGGCTAGCAACGCTGCTCCACGTGGAGATTCAAACGATTGGCACACCCCCGTCCCACGGGTTGATCGCGGCCAATCACCTCAGCTACCTCGACATCATCGTCATCGCCAGTGTGGCTCCCGGTGTCTTCGTTAGTAAGAACGAAGTCCGCTACTGGCCCCTCATCGGACTCTTAAGCACATGGTCCGGAACGCTTTACCTCAAACGCACTCAACGCTCAGACGTGGCCCGGATCAACCGAGCGGTCGGCACCGCACTCCAGGAGAAACGACGTGTGATCGTCTTCCCTGAAGGAACCAGCTCCGACGGCCGCCAAGTCTTGCCATTCCACGCATCCCTATTCTCACCCGCTGTCACCACCCAATCCACCACGACTCCATGCCGACTCCGCTACCAAGAGCCCGGCAACGACCCCGAACACCGCATCTGCTACTGGGGGGACATGCTTTTCCTCACCCACTTCCTCAACCTCCTCTGCCTCGAACGCATCCAAGCCGAGCTCCGCTTCTTCGATTCCCTACCCCCAGCCACTCACCGTAAACAACTCGCCGCCGACTGCTACGAACTAGTTTCGCAACCGACCAACCAAATTCCGTAAGCTACGCTCGCCCTACCTTCCCATTTTCCACCCCATCGCCCTTTCATTCACCGATCGTCTGGCATTGCCAGATTCGCTCGAAAGGCGTTAACTGACGGCATGCTCCGCAACACGCTTCTCTCGCTTGGGCTCCTCGCGTTCATCAATCACCTGACCGCAGCCGACACCCTTCGCATCGGCCTGATCGGGCTCGACACCTCCCACGTCATCGCCTTCACCAAACTGATCAATGACTCCAACCACCCCGACCACGTGCCTGGCGGCAAAGTCGTCGCCGCCTTCAAAGGCGGGAGTCCCGACGTGGAGTCCAGCCGGACCCGCGTCGACCGCTTCACCCAGCAACTCCAAGACGACTTCGGCGTCCGCATCGTCCCCTCCATTGAGGCCCTTTGCGAACAGGTCGATGCCGTGATGCTCGAAAGCGTCGACGGTCGTCCGCATTTGGAACAAGCCCGCCCTGTGATTGCCAAGGGTTTGCCCCTTTTCATCGACAAGCCCATTGCCGGTTCACTGGCCGATGCCCTAGAGATTTTCCGCCTTGCACAAGCGCATGATGTTCCCTGCTTCTCGTCCTCTTCCTACCGCTACTATCCCAGCATGGTCGCGCTCCAATCCGCCGATATCGGCGAGATCCGCGGCGCAATCTCCTACGGTCCCTGTCACCTCGAACCCCATCATCCCGATCTCTTTTGGTATGGCGTTCACCCCACCGAAGCTCTCTTCACCCTCCTCGGAACCGGGTGCGAGTCCGTTACTCGCATCTCGACTCCGGAAACGGACGTCGTATCCGGCCGTTGGTCGGACGGTCGCACGGGCGTCTTCTACGGTCTCCGGACCAAGAGCACGCCCCACAAAGCAATCGCCTTCGGAAGTAAAGGCGTGGCTGAACAAGGTAGTGGTGGCGGCTACGCGCCGCTGGTTGGCAAAGTGATGGACTTCTTCCAAAGCGGCCAGCCCCCCGTGTCCGCAGCCGAGACAATTGAGATGTTCGCCTTCATGGCAGCCGCCGATGCCAGCAAAGCAGCACAAGGCAAACCGGTATCCATCGAGTCAATCATTCGAGAGAACGGAGGCGACTGGTATTTGAAGCAAGCCCGCCCCTGAGCCCCAGGCTCCATGACTCGCCTTCAGTCGATATTCTTTACTAACCGCCGGAGCCTTTCTTGCATCGGGCTAATAGGACTGCTCGTTTCAGGACTGGCCCCTGCGTCACTCTCGGCCGCAACGAGCCAACCCGATGTCCCCCCCACTCCGACAGAAACTCAGTATTTCCAAATTCGATTCAAAGAGAGCCGAAAACAACACCTCGAGAACCCAAACGACGGTGCGCGGGCCATGGCCTATGCGCGAGCCGCCTTTGACTGGGCGGATTTTTCCGACGGGGACAAGTCCCGCGCCCAGATAGCCCGCCCCGCCATTCAAGTCTGTCGACGCTTCCTGGAGGCTCCGGAACACGCCGCCGAAGCCCATTACTATTTGGCCCTCAATCTCGGCCAACTCGCTCGTACCCAATGGCTCGGCGCGCTCAAAATTGTTCGAGAAATGGAGGAACGCCTCCTCACCGCCCAGCAACTCAACCCGAAACTCGATCATGCCGGCGTTTATCGCGCCCTGGGACGCCTCTACTTCCGCGCGCCACGATGGCCCACTAGCATCGGGAACCGGAAAAAAGCAGAGACCCAACTGCGCCAAGCCATTCAGCACGCCCCCAAGTATCCGGGAAATCACCTCTTCCTAGTCGAGATGCTGATCGACCGCAATAAGCTCAAGGCGGCACGCACCGCAGCCCAAGCCTATGTTGAACTCGTCCCGACTGCTCGCCAAGAACTCTCCGACGACTATTGGCAACTGAGTTGGCGAGAATGGGATCACCGCTGGCTCCAAGCCCAGGCGGCATTAAAGTAATGAACCCTGGACAACCTCGGTAGGGCGAGCGTACCCGAGAGACGTTGGGCAAAAGCAGGAAACGCGTAAGCCCGAGGCTTCGAGGGACGCTCTTTTTGCCCAAAGGCTCGCGAGTACGCTCGCCCCACCCTCTCCCACCCAACCCGTCATGTGAGTTCGGTCGTTCCGGAATCCATCAACCCGTTTCCATTCCCCAAAACTGTCAGTCAGGCAGAAAACCGTTGTTCGAATCCGCCCCCTTGGATTAAATGCCGCCCATGTTCTCACACGTTGTCATTTTTTGGACGGACCCCGAACAACCCAACGCCGTACAGGAACTCTTGGACGGAGCCGACAAATACCTCAAGCCCATCCCGGGCGCGCTCCACTTTCATATCGGCAAAATGGCCACCAGCGAGCGACCCGTCGTAGACCAAACCTACCAAGTCGCCCTCAACATCGTCTTCAAAGACAAACAAACCCAAGACGACTACCAAGTCCACCCGCTACACGTAGACTTCATCGAAAAAGTGTTCAAACGGGTGTGTCAAAAAGTCGTTGTCTACGACTTCGGCGAATAGGCTGACGAACCGCTCTGAGGTCGCCTGCCTCCCAGCTCGCCACGGTCACATCCGGCCGTGGCGAAGTATCGCGATCACGAGTAGCAAGCCCATCAGCGCCGCCACAAAAAAGCCGGCGACCCCAATGATCGAGACTCCCTCCCACGTGGGCGGCACACCCGCGTGGATAATCAGGCTGGATCCCACGATCAACGACGCCAACACCATCGCGAACGAAATTCGGTTACTCACCCGGTCCCAAGCCTGAACCGCGGGCTCCAACCCGTCGTGTCGGAAAACCACCTTGGCATCCCCCCGCTTGACGAGTCCCAACATCCGGCGCACTTCAGACGGAAGCTCCCGCATTAGGCCACTGACCTCCAAGCCAAATTCCAACAACGACTCACTCACCCTTTGAGGGTGCATCCGCCGCAACCGGATCCCCCGGAGAATCGGGCCAGCCTGACCGATCACATCATGCTCGGGATGGAGCGACTTCACCATCGACTCCGTCAGGCTCAAACATTTCAGCATGACGAAGTAACTCGGCGCCACCCGGAGCTCATACTTGGTGGTAATACCTAGCAGCTGGGAGAACATCAATCCCGCATCCAACTGCCCCAAGGGACGAAACAAATGCTGATGCATGAAGTCGGCAATCTCCCCTTCCAACCCGGGTCGGGGTGAATCCCCAGCCTCGTCCGTCATGCGTAACAGGGCGCTGGTGACGTTGCGCTCGTTCCGAGTTGCGATTGCGCGCACCAAATCCACGAAAGCCTCCCGGGACCGTTCATCCAAAAACCCCATCATGCCGTAGTCCAAAAAACACACCCGACCGTCATCCAAGAGGTGAATGTTTCCCGGGTGAGGATCGGCATGAAAGAAGCCGTGCGAAAAGACCTGCCGCATGATGAGGTCCGTCAACTTCGTTGCCATCTCCTCCCCGTTCTCGACCGGAGCTTCTTGCTGGGCAAGCTCGGAAAACTTGGTCCCGCCCACATAATCCATCGTCAGCAAGCGTGACGTTGAAGCCTCCCGATAAACCCGCGGGACAAACAGATTCTCTTCTCCTTCAAACTGCCATGCAAAGCGGTCGATATGTCCCGCCTCTTGGCGAAAATCCAATTCCTGCCGCGTCACCTTGGCGAACTCTTGCATGATGCGGACGGGCCGGTGCAGTTTCCAACCCTCGACATGATCTTCAATCAACGAAGCCACATAGGCCATGATCTCAAGATCCACCTGCACGATCTCCTCAATTCCCGGACGCTGCACTTTCACCACCACCACCGAGCCATCGCGCAGACGCGCCTTATGCACTTGAGCGATCGAAGCCGCCCCCAACGGACGCCGATTGATCGTTCGAAAGAAGTCTTTGTACGAAGTCCTCAGTTCCGACTCCACCACTTGGATCACTTCTTCAAACGAAATCGGGCCCACCCCGTACTGCAACTTCGAGAGTTCTTTGATGAAAGCTTCCGGGACAAAGTCAGGACGGGTCGAAAGAATCTGGCCCAGTTTCACAAAAGTAGGTCCCAGCTCCTCAAAAGCGCGCCGCAAACGCTCGGGAGCACTGAGATGACGAAAGCGTTCCTGCTCGGCCTGGAGACGCTTGCTCGGAAGCTCCAAACTTTGCGGCAAGCGCAAGGCTTCGGCGATGTCGGTGTAGCCGTAACGCAAAAAGACCGAAACAATATCCCGGAACCGTTGGAGGTCTTTAATTCCTCGGCCAATACTTTCAATCCGACTCAACAACATAGTCAACTCCCGCTCCGTATCATCCGGACATCTCCCTCAGTCCCCCTCCCAATCAGCTGAAAACTGATCAAAAACGCGGCGATCTTTCTTCGTAGGCCGCCCCCGACCTTTGCTATTGGAAAACACCGGCGCAGACGCGGACGCCTTCAACTTCTCGTACTCCGATGCTGGCGTCAAATCCTCGATGTACTGGTCCAAGACCTTGGCACCAACCCGCCGCTCCAACAATGCCACAGCCTTCAGAACCCGCGTGATTCGCCCCACCGTGGCTGTGACGGTTTCTCCCACGCTGACAAAACGGGCCGGCTTTACCGCCTTGCCATCGATCTTCACGTGCCCGGCCTTGCAGGCTTCCGTGGCCAAGGATCGGGTCTTATACACCCGAACGGCCCAAAGCCACTTGTCGATCCTTACTTTGTCCGTCGGTTCCGGCATCACTCATCACTCACTATCAACTGCCAACCATTCTTGCACGACCGCTTGGTCGAGCAAGTCCGTCGCCATGCGCTCATATCCCTCGGTGAGAGGGTGACTGGCGTCCCCGTAGAGTTCGAAGGAAAGCAGCTTCGGGGTCACCACCCGGACCGCCATACCGGCCAGACTTTCTTGCGCTTCCAACTGCAACTGGTCAAATCGTGTTTGGTTCTCTGCCGCCATGATATGGCGATTCAACGGCCCCACAACCACCAGGACCTCGTTACCACGAGCAACCAGCAACTGAACCAATCGCTGGAAAGCTCCCCACTGCAACGAATCCGCCAACGGTACCCAATCAAAATTCTGCGTCCCTTCCCCCGTGCTCGACCATGCCCGATGCCGACCGCTTGAAGGCCCCCGATCGGGATCCGGATTCGGCTCTCCCGGGACGGTCATATTCACGGCACTCAAGGGAAAGCGATAAGTATTCGGATACTTCGGAGGGTAATTCCCATCGTCAGCCAAGGTCCATTCGTAGAGACCTTGTTGATCAAAATAGGTATTCTGCAAGTGATTCACCCAAGATAAAAAGCCCACCGAACGCTCCATTACCACACCCAATCGATCATCCAAACTCGCCCGATAGCAGGGAATGCGAGGTCGAAACTGCGGTACGAGCCGCGGGTGGTTGAACCGTTGTTCTTTCTCCGAGCTCAAATCCGCCTCCGGACTGGTCAACCACAACAGATTACAATGAAGCAGGACGCGATGATTCTCAATCGCCGATCCGTAGTAACGCACCAAGCCCTCCAACGCCAACGGAAAGAGCCCATTCACACCGGCATTCACGAACGGCCCAGCTTCGGGCGCCTGTTGATTCAAGAATGCCGAGAGCGTTCCATCCCGACTCACATACTCCCCCCAGACGACGGAATCCCCCACCACAAAAACCGCCGACGGATCGTTTACCTGATCCAACCACCGTTCGTACAACCAATAGTCCTTACTCAAGGCATAGGGCACTCGGTAGTCCGGCTCAAACCCAACCGACTCCCAAATCACCCACAAGCGGGGCAAAGCCAACACGACCCCCATCACAATCACGGCTACCGCCAACCACTGAGGTCCCGTCAGGCGAATTTCATTCGCTCCAAACGGCACGGTATTGGATTGATCCTGTGGCACACTCATCGTCGGTCTCCGGTCAGAATTGGAAATAGATGAAGGCCCCGCCTCCCGCGGAGAAGAAACAAAGCCAAATCAGCATCAGGCTCACCAATGCCACGCGCATCGGAGCCCAAGCCAACATCGATCGCCAACGGGTTTCGTAGAGGAATTGATACGCCCAAATGCTCAAGACCAAGCCCAGCATCAAAATCGGCATTTCCGGATCCGATCCAAAGGATGTAAAAATCCGCATCACAATCAGATTCGCGTCGCTCAAGGTTTCCGCCCGAAAATACACCCAAGCCAAACATACAAAGGCAAAGACACCGATCTGCTTCAACAGTCGCGGAACCCGCTCCCGATACCAAGCAAGTCGCTCCAACTGTCGCGTCACCAAGGTGCCCGCGGCATGCAACGCACCCCACACCACAAAGGTCCACGCCGCCCCATGCCACACGCCGGAAACCACAAACGTGATTGCCAGATTCTGCATCGTGCGCCATTCCCCTCGCCGATTCCCTCCCAAGGGGATGTAGACGTAGTCGCGAAACCAGGTGGAAAGACTGATGTGCCAACGGCTCCAGAAATCACTCAGATCCGTCGCAAGATAGGGATTGTTGAAATTCAACATCAAGCGATAGCCCATGATTCGCCCCACGCCACGAGCCATGTCCGTATAGCCGCTAAAATCAAAAAAGATCTGCCAGGCAAAAGCAAAGGTCCCGAACGCCAAAGCCGTGCCCGACTGCGTCGACGGGTTCTCATACACCCGCTCGACGTAGAACGAGAGATAGTTGGCCAAGGCCAGTTTCTTAAACAACCCCACCACGAAGAGTGAGAACCCATCCGTCACGTCCAAACGAGTTACTCGAGGAAACCGTTCGAATTGGGGGAGCAGGTTCTTGGCTCGCTCGATAGGACCAGCCACCAATTGTGGAAAGAATGATACAAAGGTGGCAAACCGTATGAAGCTCCGCTCTCGGTGGATCTGTCCGCGGTAGTAATCAATCGTGTAGCTCATCGATTGAAAGGTGTAGAACGAGATACCGACCGGCAGCAAATACTCCAGACCAAAGGGCATCAACGTAGCCGCTTCCGGCAAACGGAGGCGGCTACCAATCGCCCCCATCAGCGAGTTCAGGTTGGCGATCATGAAGTTGGCATACTTAAAGAACACCAACACCGACAGGTTATTCACGATACTAGCAAACAGCCAGATCCGCCGACTTTCAAAAACCGCACCCGCGGCCATCAGGACTAGAATCGAAGCCAAGAAACCGGCGAGAAACCGAGTCGAAGCCGGTCCCGCAAACGCACAAACAAGCGCAACTCCGGTACCCAGTGCAGAAACTCGATACAGCCAAGCGATCGACGCATTGGCAAATCCCCCGCCCGATAAACGCCGAAAGGCCCCTGTCCGTCCTTTCTTCGGGCAGGATTCCATGAACGCAACGATCAAATAGTCCAGGACCGTCGAATAGAAAACCAAGCCCAAGTAATACGGATTCCAAGCACCGTAGAACACGTACGAAGCCACCAACAGCCACGGCAACCAAAACCGGGTCCGCTGCAAACCGAAGTAGCCGGCAAGGACAACGACAAAGAAGCCGAGAAATGTCCAGGTATGAAAGAGCATTAGGGCTGGCTCGATCCGAGGGCTGCGAAAGCCTCAGCGCTGAGCGAACGGACACAGCGAAAACCACAATAGTCCGTAAAGAAACACGCGTCCGTATCCCCCGTTTGTTGCCCCTGTCGGAAGGTCACGCGACACATTGCGGCACTGGCCTTCCAGGAACCACCCCGCATCACCCGTTTCGGAGTGGCGTTGGCTGCCTCCGGGCCACGCGGGTTCTCGCTAGGGCTATTCTGGTAGTAGTCCGGATCGTAGACATCATGACACCATTCCGAAACGTTCCCTAGCATATCATGGAGTCCCCAAGCATTTGGCTTCTTCACGCCGACGGGATAGCTCTTTTGGTTCGCATTTTCCTCAAACCAAACAAACTGTTTGATCTTGCTCGCATCCCCAAAGGGATACCGCCCGGTTTGCCCCGCACGCGCCGCATACTCCCACTCGGCCTCGGTCGGAAGCCGATAGCCATTCGCTTCAAAATTGCAGGGCCAACCCGGTGCCGACTCATCGTAGCACAGCTCAAGCCCTTCCATTCGAGACCGTTCGTTACAGTATTCTTTCGCGTCCCGCCAACGGATCTGTTCCAGAGGCTTGCGGGGCTGGTCCTGCCACCGAGACGGATTCGGAAGTTCGGCCTTGGTGAAGAGTTCGTGATACACCTCAAATTGATCGATCAGAAATCCTCCCACGGTCACCGAATGCGCCGGACCTTCGTCCGCGGACTCTTGGTCGCTCCCCATCGTGTAGGTTCCGCCGGGAAGAAACACCATCGCCACCCCACTCGGGCTGGTATACGCCTTCACCCCGGAACCCCCACCCGGTCCGGCGGACTGAACCTCGATCGTCTGGGTAGTCTCAACCCCGCACCCCATCGACACCACCACCCAGCCCAAGGCCGCCCAAAAGGACCACGTTCCATTTCTCATGCGATGGTTAGTGCGAAGATTTCAGCCAATCGGATTCCTTGTTGCTCGCCCCATTGTGCGTGAGCGCCACAAACGCTCCTGCCGGCGCGTCGTTAAGATCAAGCTTCCCTTTCCCGCTCGCCGAGACGGCAATGATATCCCAACCCTGAGCATGCACACCAACAATCTCACAGGCCGCGGAGTGGGTACCGGGTTTGCTCAAATCCCCTTCGCCGCTCGGGCCACGGCTGATGCTGAGAAACTGACCGTCCGGGGACCAATCCACGTGATAGATCTTATTCACTTTATCCCAAACGCTCATCTGCTTCGGCCCCACCCGAGGTTGATCTCCGCTAAAATCCAAGGGCGCCACCGCGATCTCATGATCTCCCGGGCCCCAGGCCACTTTGGTTCCGTCCGGACTGAAACAGGGCCGGCATCCCGGAATCCCCAAGTCGTAGATGCCATCCCCCTTGGCCTCGATCGCGAGGATGGCATGCTTGAAGCCCATCCCTGCATGCACCGTAGATACGATCCACTTTCCGTTCGCACTGAAACTCGGATTGTAGAGGTGGTGCAATTTCTCCGCATTGGGATGATCCCAAGACTTGCCCGAAGTCACGTCCACAAATCGCATGCCCTTCGTGTAGTAATCCACCACATGGAATCGCTTGTACTCCTGGGGCAGGTAACCCAAAACTTGACTATCCGGCGCCCAGAACGGTTGGCGCGCTCGATCCGCGATCTTCTTCCGCCCGGAACCATCGGCGTTCATCACATACAAACTCCGCACCGTCTCCCGCCCCGAACCCTGATCGACCACAAACGCAATCCGTTTTCCGTCCGGTGAGACTTGCGGGTAAATCTCGTGCACGTCGGGCGTTTGGGTCAGATTCCTACCGCCTTTTCCGTCCGCCCCCACAATGAACAACTCCCAGTTGTCCCCCGCATACGATTCGAAGACTAGCGAGTCTTGAGATTGAGCCAACGATTCCTGAAGCGCGGCTTGTGCTTCGAAAGCAATTCCCAAAGCGGCAAGTGCGGTGACCACGCGCCAACGATTGAATAAACAAAGACTTTGCATAAATACGGGACTCGGATTGAAACGGACAATGACTTTACCCATTTCCCCTCAATCTCCCGCCCCAATCAAGCACGAACTCAGGCAGGGTAAGCGCACCCAATCCCCGCTTGCAGTCTGCGCCCATTCGCGCCAGCCTACTCCCCACCAACTATGACCGGCACCCTCATCAACGTCAGCCTCATCATCATCGGCGGCCTCTGGTTCCAATTCCGCCGCCGAGAGCTATCCGTTGAGAACCAGCAAATCATCCGAGTCCTCATTGCCGGCTTGGTTATGTTCAGCGGGTTTCGTCTGATCTGGTCCGGGCTATCCGGCGGCTTTTTCCACGCCCTGGGCCAATTGGCCCTTATCTTCGTCGCCATGACCCTCGGCAACTTGCTTGGGATGCTGTTGCGGATCCAAAAAGGCATGAATCGCATGGCAGCCTACGCCAAAGCCCACCTCCCCGAGGCCCCCAACGCCAAGAGCAGTGAACCCGGCTTACCGGTCGTCGCCGGCCTCTTCTGCATCACCCCCCTAGCCTTCATGGGAGCGATTGTGGAAGGCGCCACAGGCGACTACCACCCTTTGTTTGTCAAAGCCCTGATGGATGGTCTAGCCACGATCTCCTTCACCCGCATCTACGGCCTCCAAGTCGTGCTAGCAGCCATCCCCGTCCTAGCCCTGCAAGGCACCGTGACCCTGATCACCCGCGCCGTAACGGAGGCTTCAGCCTCCGCCCCCACCGACGCCCTAGCCTGCACCGCCGGCTGCCTCATCTTCTCCGTCATCCTGATCGTCTTCGGTGTCCAACAAGTCAAGCTCGGCGACTACCTCCCAAGCCTAATCGTGGCCCCTTTATTAGCCACACTGTGGTGGTAAGCCAGAAGACAAGCTCCGCAGACCTCCCAGTCGACACACGCTAGCGGGCCTCACCTCCCAACAAAGCCCCCACGACGAGGAAAGCAGCAACCAATCACAACCGTCCAAAGCATCAACCAAGCACTGATCTTTGCGCCGTCAAACACCCAACCGAGGGAGAGATCGTTGAACGGAATTCGGGTTCTCCGATAAACAAGGAACATCCCGGCATCGGGATCGCCCACAACCTGAACCAGGACGGGTTGACCGTCATCCACCACCCTCAGACGCCTCCCGCGAAACTCCCCCGCTGGCTCAGTCAGGCGGATTCGGATGACCCTCCCCTCCAGCTCCCAACGTCCCACCTCAAGCAAGCCCAACTGCCGAACCTCCCGCTCCGGATCCGAATCTAGCTCCAACGACGCGAAACGACAGGTCCCATCCGCCCGAAAATCAATCGCCGGACGAGCCAAGGCCGCGGGATCCATCGATGCCGCGAAGCCTTTGGTCGTTCGGGCCGCATCCAAACTCCATTGCCCCACGAGCTCACCACGACTCAACGGCTGCCCCACATTCTCCAGATACAAGCCAAGAATCCAATACCCGTGTAGAATCCCTGTGAGACAGACTCCTCGACCGATCCGCCCCCATTTTCCCACTAGTAGAAATCGGTCCTCTCGTCCTTGCGTCTCCGCCACCCAAGGGAAAGCAACGTAAGACCCCAGAAAGCCAAGTAAAAACAACCCGCCACAAATGACGAAGAACAGCCCCAAATAGAAAAACGGCAACAACATCTCGTCAGGCACCTAGCCGGCCCCTTAGCAGGATCGTCAGCGGACGATCACTCACTCGGTTCTTAGAATTTTCTCCATTTTCTTCCCCTTGGCCAAATCGTCCACGAGCTTGTCGAGATACCTCGCCTGCCGGATCAACGGATCCTCGATCTCTTCAACTCGGTATCCACAAATCACGCCCTTGATCAAATGAACGTTGGGATGAAGCGTTGCCTCTGCGAAGAACGTGTCAAAGGTCACTTCGTCTTTGATCAGGGATTTGAGCCTCTTCCCATCGTACCCCGTAAGCCACTCGATAACCTGCTCCAGTTCCTCCTTGGTTCGCCCTTTCTTTTCGATCTTGTCGACATAGAGCGGGTAGATCGACGCAAAGGTCATCTTCGCAATACGCTCAGTGGTACCAGGAGGCGGCTTCTTCACAACATCATTTCCATCTTGAGTCCGATCCAGAAACACAGGCTGAACTAGCTAGGTTTCGTGAGACCACGGTTTCCCTTACGGCAACAACGTAATCCCTCGTTGTTTTCCGGGCAAGGGTTGGTCCTCCCCCTGTTCCAACCTTAGCTCGCCGGAATCGTCCCGGCCGCAGGCAAGTATCGAAACCAAGGCAACTGAACCAGGGGCTGATTCAACCACCCCACTCCAGGGTGATAGTTAAAGAACTCACCCACCAGAATCTGCGCCACAAACAAGAACCAAAACACCGCAATCAGCACTCCCGCCGTCAAGCGCCCGGCCCGCGTAGCCATCCAGCCCAGCAAGGCCACAATGACGTGATGCTGCTTCACCTCACCCGCTCGCAAGAGATCCAAGCGGTGCAAGGACTCCCACTCATTCTCCGCCAAAGCCTCTTCCGTGACCGTCCCTCGACGCAGCCCCCGCACAATTCCCCCTGCATAGAGATGCGCCGCCGCCATTCGCAGTAGAACGAAAGCTGGCAAGAACAACAGCATGCACCAAAAGAAGTATGTTTTCAGGAAACTCTGCGCCTCAACCAGGGTCATTTGCTCGAAGGCTGGCTGCATCTGGGGGAAGAACTGGGGCATGGTTTTCAAAATGGTCACCGGAAAAGAAAACGCCGCGTACAGTCCCGCCAAGATCACACATCCCAACCACTCCTGACGCACCAAGGACCAGACAAAACGAAACTCAAAAAAACTCCGCCAGTTCCCCGTGGAAGCAAACCGAGCCTGGGCCATCGGAACGTAGAACATCGCCGCGATGAATAAGGCCATCCCCAGGATGAACACCAAGGGGCCCACCGCTGCTTGCTCGTATCCCTTGTTGAAGGAATTGTTCCATCCATCATACCAAGCAAAGGCCCACAACACACAGCCCGGTAGCGTCAGCGTCCAGGTAGTCAGAATCGCTTGGACTCCGAGTCGCAAGTTCTTTCGCAACGAATGAAAACGGAAGCCTGTCCACGCTCCGAAACGCGCGAGCCAGCTTGATTCCGCATCCAGTGTCTTCGCACACCCCTTTTGGCCTAGCACCCAATTGGGCCAATACACGTGTTCCCGCGCATGCATCCCGCCGGCAGCAAACTCGGCAAATGAACCGCCGCGCTCAGCGTCTCGCCCTGAAGCTCCCAAACGCCACCACCGCCACAGAGTCACGCGTTGCATCACCCGGACGGTCCAGCCCAACAACCAAACACTGCCGACCAAAGTCTGCCCCAGTAGCATACCCACGAGAGACTTGAAGCCAAACCAGGCTCCTCGTTTCCACTTACTCTCCACAGGGAACGAAACCGGCTCATGAGCAACCACCGCCGTGGACTCGGACGTGGGAATCGATTCCGCCGTCATGCCCAAGCCTCCTCAAGAACTGGCCCTTCCGCAAACGGCGTCTCGAACCCCATCAGTTTCCCAACCGAACTCGCAACACTGATCTGATCAACCCGCCGATCCACCACCTGCCCCTTCGCAATTCCCGGTCCCACCATCAAGGCAAAGATCTCATGCGCGGATCGCGAGTTAAAATGATGCTGACACGGCACACGAATAAACGGATTACTATCCCGCCCACAGTCCGGAACAATCACAAACACGGTGTTATCCCGATACGCCTCATCCGCTTGCACGGCATCCCAGATCTGCCGAATACCCTGGTCAATGATCGAAATCCCTCGGGTATAGTGAGTCATATTCCCCCAGTGCACGTAATCCGGATCATTGTAATTCACCATGATCATCTTGGCGCGCAACTCCCGAATGGCCCGAAGGGTCAACTGGGTCAAAAGTCGGTCGCCCCGCGCATTCACCAATCCCGACTCACCATAAAAAGCCCGCCAACGATCCCAAAACTGCACCAGTTCTTCTCCCTGCTCATCCTCCCCTCCCGTGCGGTAGTCCAAGGCCTCCATCTCCGCCAGTTCCTTCTGCTTCTTCTCCAATTCCTTACCCTCGAATTTTCCCGCCAACAATTGACGCCGCAGCAAGTAGGTCTTGTAGCGATAGAGGCTGAGAACATTGGATCGAAAACGTACGCCATACAGATTGTGATTGCTAAAGGCGTAAAACTCCTCGTCCTTGCGGTCCTCCCCATTGACGATCAAAGTCTGATGCTCCGGTATCGCATACTGGCGTCGCAGGTATTCGAAGATGGTGGGCACTTTGGCTTCAAACCGTTGCCCTAAAAACTTATCTCCAACATCCTTGTAACGGTCATATTTACCCGTCAGTAGATAAAGCGTCCCTTGACCATGACTCGTCTCGACCCCATCCAGATCATCGATCTCCATTTGCGGGAAGAGCGTGCCTCGCTTCATCAAGTCATGACAAAAAAACGGGCTATAGGTGTGCTTGGGATCGATGGTTTCCCGTCGCCGCACCCCGCCGCCAAAGCGAATCACAATCACATTCGGACCGGAATACTCCACCGGCGTCGGTGGCGTTTCCAACCCTGCTTCCGCTCCCAACAAATCCGTTCCAGCCCAAGCCGCCACCCCACTCGTAGCCAGCCCTTGGAGAAATTTACGCCGTTTCATGATCGTCTCTTTTCGATGGTTTCAATGCCGCTATTCCCTCCTAACCCCACCGCCTGGCCTCCGGTTTCAAAAAAATACCCCTACCCGTCGCTGATCCCCAACAACTCGCGGGTTTTCCGCTTCGCTTTCACCAAATCGGCCAATGAGTATTCCGATAAGACCCCCATGAAGGCTTGGGTCGCCTCCCGAAGCAACCCTTTCAACCGACAGGCCGGACTCAACCGGCACACCGGCGAGTCACAATTCACCATATCCATGGTCGGCTCCAGTGCCCCAACCACTTCCCCCACATTGATGGCCTGCGGGGCCTGTGCCAGCGTAAAGCCGCCCCCCTTTCCCCGGGTCGTCTCGATATAGCCCAACTGGCCCAATCGATGCACGACCTTGACCACATGGTCCCGCGACAAATCATACGCCTCCGTTACCTCGGAGATCGTCACCCGTCGGCCCTCGGGCTGCACCGCCAAATAAATCAACGTACGCAATCCATAGTCGGTAAACCGGGTCAAATTCATCTTCCCTCCATAAAACAGTGGTTCGAACACAGAAGCAAGCGCTTCAGGATTGACAGTAACGATTGAACTTGTACGGTAAATACATGTTAAACACAACCAAAGAAACAGCCCGAGATCTTGAAAACCGCGAGGACATCATTGACCTCGTTGATGCCTTCTATCAACGCATCCGGGAAGACGCCGTTTTGGGCCCCATCTTCGAACGTCAAGTAGGCGACCGTTGGGACAGCCACCTGGAGACCATGTACGACTTTTGGGATTCAATCTTGTTTCGGACGGGAACCTTTCGCGGAAATCCCCCCTTAAAACACCGTCTCGTGCACGAAGACACCCCCTTGGACGAAAGCCACTTCGCACGCTGGCTGGAGCTATTCGATCAAACCCTGAACCAACGCTTCACCGGACCCAAAGCTCTTTTCGCCCAGCGCGCCGCCGCAGACATTGCCCAAGTCCTCCAACGAAAAATAAAGGAATCCACCGACCCCACTTCCATCCAATTCCAATAAGCCTTTCCAACTTCTAATTTCAGATTTCATATTTCTAAGTTCTCCTTCACGTCTTCCACAAAGCGCCAATTTCTACAAAAGGAACCGCAAGATCCGCTCAGCGCTCCACCACCTCCCCGCCTAGGTTGAGGGCATGAAGTTCAAACTCTTCTGCATTACAGCAATCCCGTTCATCATCAACAGCACCGCTTCCCTCCAAGCCGCGGAATCGGACTGGTTGGACACCATTCCTACTCCGGCCACAAACCCGCTTTTCTTTGAGGAAGCCCAAATACGCAGTGACGTTCGTCCCATCTTCATCCATCACCGGTTGCGTAGTTCAATCGATAGCGACCTCGGCCCACTCCCCCTGGACGGCGACGCGCAAGTCTTCGCTATCCAACTCCGCTACGCCATAAACGACCGCCTGGCCGTCATTGCCACCAAGGATGGCTACATCGACTTCAACCCGGACGCCACGCTCGCGAAAGACGAGGGCTTTGGAGACATTGGCGTCGGTGTGAAATACGCCGCCATCATCGACCACGAAAACCAATTCATCCTCACCCCCGGCCTGAAGTTTGAGCTCCCGACCGGCAACACAGGCGTCTTGCAAGGCAACGGCTCCGGCGAGTGGAATCTCTTTCTTTCCGCCGCCAAAGCCTGGGATAAAGTCTCTCTTGCTGGCCACGCCGGCGTCCGACTCCCCAATGACTGGGACGAAGAAAGCGCTCAAGCCCACTACGGCCTTCAGTTGGCCTGCCAAATGCACCGCTACTTCACCCCCTTCATTGCCGGCAACGCATTTACGGTTCTGAGTGAAGGAGACGGTCTCCCCCTGGCGGCCGAAGGTTTCGATCTCGTGAACTTCGGATCCAGCTCTGCGGGAGGCACTACACAGGCAGCCGTGGGCGTGGGTTTCCGTTCGAACCTGGCCGAGAACCTCGACCTCGGCGTCGCCTACGAAGTCGGGGTGACCGACCCCGATGATATCTTTGATGACCGCTGGACCTTCGACCTCGTCTTCCGATTCTGAGTCCGCACAGGCCACGGAGCCGCACCACAGAGTATCCGCAAACTGTGAGCCGGGACACGCTTGGTCGCGTCCCGGCATTTGCGACTTCACAAGTTTCGAGACGACCGAAAGCGATGATATTCGGCCCCTGCCTCCGGTGTCGCGAACGCCCGTCCAAGAACGGCTCTCACAGATCTCATATTCCCTGCTTCATCTTCCGCACCGAAAAATCCCCTCTCCACTCACTTGCCAAGTCCGCGCCACTATGATTCGCTCCCTTCAGTACAAGGAGCGACCAATGCCCACACCCCAGACACAAGTACCCCATGTATTCGGATACGGATCCAAATATGGACTGATCGATACTGAGGGCAAGATCCTCCTAGAACCGCAGTTTGAACGCCTCTCTCAGTTTCACGCAGGTTACGCATCTTTCCAGCAAGACGATCTCTGGGGCTTTATCGACACCGAGGGCAACATCGTAGTTAAGCCAATGTTCGAGGCAAACTGGAACCCCATCTTCAACGAAGGCTTGGCCATGGCCGGCTACAGTGGCGAGCGATTCTATTTCAACCTCGACGGTGAACGCATCCTCCCCGGCCCTTACATTGTTGGCACCTGTTTCAAAGAAGGCATGGCCGCGGTGAAACATGAGAACCGAGACACCTGTAGCATCATAGACCCCGAGGGCAAGACCTTATCCGAACTGCCCATTAACCTCCTGTGGAACATGTGCTTCGTAGAGCCGGACTGGGATTGGAACCAATTTGTCGGGGCCGTCGGAAATGAAATACACGCAGAAGCCGACTACCCAGGCCTTTGCGGAATATTCAATTGGAAGGGCGAATGCCTCTTTCAACCCAAATACCCAATCATGACTCCCTTTCAAGGCGCAACGGCTTGCTTCTCCGAATGCAAAGAACCCTACAACCGGCGCTTTGGTCTGGTGGACCGCGAAGGAACGGAACGCCGACCAAACGAACTCTACGGCGATGGATTCTTCTCAGAAGGCTTGGTCACAGCCGGAGAAAAGCGGAATCTCTTGGGCTACTTAAACACGGACGGAGTATGGAGCATCGAACCAAAGTTCCAAGTGGCTCGAGCCTTCTCCGAATCCCTCGCCTACGTCGGCGTGGGCGGACTAGGCTTCGGCTATATCGACACCACGGGTGAATTTGTCATCCCACCCGGCCCAATTAGCGAAGGAAGTTCCTTTAGGAATGGGCTAGCCCACGTCAAACATCGGGGCAAACACGCTCTCATCAATCCCCTTGGCGAGGTCATCTGGAAAGCCAAAGCCTAGGACACACCCACCCCTACCCCCATTTTCCAATTAACGCCTCCGACATGGGGTTGCCAGAGGCCGATTTTCCGCCACACTAACACCTGCCCCTAAACCAAAACGCCTAAACCGGAAAGAACCAGATGAAGCCCCTTATTAAGTTGCTACTACTTTTCTTATCAACGGTCCACGCATTCGCGATCGACCCTGAAGAAGTTGCCGGAAGCGAGTGGCACTGGGAAATGAAACTCACTTCGGGTTCAAAAGAATCCGGGTCCCGGACTCGAACCGTTTCGTTCACCGAGAAGCGGTGCACCATGAAAGCAACCGAAACCGTGGCTCGAAATACGACGGCCACAGTCATGATTGGAAAATGGGTCATCAAGGACGACAGAATTGTCGCCAAACTCGCAACCAAACGCGGGTCTGTTACTTGGTATTTCGAGCCTCAAGGTAAGAAAGGAAAGAAACTGAACGGATGGACCGGTATTGGCAACCCGCCGACTCGATTCAAGCGAGTCCGCAAATAGCTACCAGGCATCCTTTAAGTTTCTCAACTTCGGGTCGGCGTTCTCCGAATCAACCGCCGAGCAAACCGTCCCGACTGGTCAAATCCGCAAACGATCCCAGTCGCAGGTCCAACCGACTCAAAGAGACGCCCATCAACAGCGCAATCAGAGCACGCTACGCACCTCGTAGAACCGCATATTGTCGGTTGCACCCGGATCCATCAATTTCAACCGGTCCCCTTCTCCCTCCACGGGCTCACCCACGGGGAGCCAATCCCCCTCACCGACGGCCGATCGGGAAAAAAGCTGATAGATCGCACCAGCCACACTCTCAATCTCAACCGCCGCTCCAGACGCATCCACGGTCACATTCAGGATCGGAAACGGGTCAACCTCGACCACTTCCCGATCGGAGACATTCGGATCCGTCCCCCCAGCAGCTTCTTCTAAATTCGTAATACCATCGCGATCCGGGTCCGCCTCGGCACGCGCTTCTGGCGCCGTAAAGAGCTCAAAGTGCTCCCGTTGGTAACTGTCCGGCAAACCGTCAAAATTGTTGTCGGTCACAGGACGCACTACATCTAAAAATCCCGGAGCATAGGCCACCTCATCCCCACTGCGAACAATCAACGTACGGAGACCCGGCGTGGCATCCTCGGCCACCGAGCCGACCCGAACCAAATGAACCAAGGGCGGCGTGAAGGCCGTCCGAACCTCCAACTCTCCCAAAGTAATCCCATCACCCGTCACCGTCAGTTCAACATCCTCCATCGGTAAGTCCTCACCAAACACCCCAAAACGAACGTCTTGATCCCCGGGAAACACCAGTTGCGGGCCACTTGACGCGCGAACGGCTGTCGGAGTACTCCCCGGCACCTGGATCCGGTGGACCCGAAATTTAGGTACCCCCGCCTCGACGTCCCAATCCAGCGTGGTCGTCTCGCCCGCGCTTACCACGACTTCTTGCGGTATCGTCGGCAAGAAGTCGGTATTCGCCTCCGCGAACCGGGAAGACTTGATCTCGCGGCCACGCGCAAGAAAACGGGCGGCTGAAGCCGGGTCCAATGGAGCCACCCGAACTCGGTAATCACCCGGCGGCACCCCTTGAAACCGGTACGAACCGACATCCCGGTTGGACTTCTGCTCAACCGAAAGCGTGGCCGCGTATAAAATCCCATCCGCTCTCTCTAAGTAAACGGCCGCCCCCAAAAGCCCCACTCCGTCCAAACGCACCGTCCCCTCAATAATACCCAGTTCAGCTTGGATTTCAGGGGATCCATAGACGCTCTGTGCAAAACTGATCTCATCCGTCGAAAGACCGGCTTGATGACCAAGCCCGCCGCTGTCCCGCACATACATCGTTGCTGCCCCAATCGGCGCGTGTTCCAGACCGATCCCGTGCCCGATTTCATGGAGCATGACTCCCTCGATAAAGTGCCCGTCAGAATGAATGTCTCCCGGAGCCGCAAACCAATCTTGATCAATCCCATTGATCACAATGTCCATAGCCGCCATCTCCCCCGTCGCGTAAGCGGCAAAGGTCGCCGACCCCAGGCGCCCCGTGATATCCGAACGTTCGTTGTTATAAAGCCGCGAGACCTTGAGCCATTTCACGCTGTTCGTGCCATCGTTCGTGTTCACATCGATGTCCGGCTCAACCATCGGTCCCTCGACGAATTTGAGTATCGTTCCGGGCACCGCTTGCCACTGGCCGAATGAGGCGCGTACCGCATTGAGTTCGTCCTCCCGATTCTCTTCACTAAAGGCATCCTTGGCCAAATGAAAGATAATGGCCTGCTCTTCACGATCGACGACTGAATCGGGAATACCAAAGTAGGGGTTTTGAGGTCGCCAGTGCTGCGGCTGTCCCGCGTTGTTCAACTTTGGCACGAAAGCCCGTGATTCGTACACGACCACCGCAACCAAAGCGGCTACAAACACCGAACCAGCCCCCCGATACCCACCAAACAATTTCCTAGTCATCACCGAATTCCCTCCGCAACTAAACGCTCAACGATCCAATCCACTGCACCACCAAAGCCAGACACAAATTTCCGTTCCTCCTCGCTCCCACGTCGTGCCATTACTGACGATAGCTCGTAACCCGGCGCTTCAATGCCTGAATGGTTAATGGCACCTGATGCGGCAATCGATAGCCCTTCTTGTCACCGGGTTTCGGCGGCTCACTCCCGTGAAACAGATTCCGCACATACGCCTGAGGAAGGCCGTCCTGTCGCAGAACCTCGAACTTCCCTTGCTTCATCCCCAGGGTCACGCCTTCGCCACGGCTATTGATTCTCAGAAATAGCACCACCTCTTCCCCTACGCGAAAATCGACTTCCCCGTCGGTCACCGACTGCTCGCCCCCAAGTACGCCACCGCTATGAACCAGCGTAAAATCTCCAGAGACCGAATCCCCCCGCCACGTCTCGTCCACGCCAAGGGTCACTTTGGTGTAGATTCGCCCCGTGTCGTCGCGCTGAACCGAAATGCCATTCACGCGGCCGTACAGAATCAAATCCGCCTCGGCGGTGAGCCGTTCAATCGGTAAAGGTATCACCGGACTCGCGACCGCACCGGAAAATCTCGCGAATCCGGCGACCAGAAAAAGCATAGAAATCAGACGTAGAACCTTCATAGACGCTCCTTGTGCCCCCAACGTGGCACACATCCAATCGGATGGCCAAGCCATAAGATCAGAAAACTCTTACTGTGAACTATCTAAACGCAACTTGAATACCCTAAATTCCGCCACAGCCAGTTTCGACAGGAAGAAAACTGAGATTTCGTAAGCGAAGGCACGTCAACAGTCACCAACAATAAACAACTGATTACTTCTTTAATTCCGCAAGCACCTCTGCCGCGTAAGAATCTTCAAGACTCGGGTCGCGCTCAATAGCACCACTCAAGACCTTAATTGCCTCTTCCTCTGCCCCCAGCTCATAGTGGGATAAACCGAGATACACGTGGGCAACCACGTCATTGCTATCTTCGATAACCCGTTGAAACAACGGAATGGCTTCGGATTCTCGATCCAAGAAATAAAGTGCACGTCCTAGGTTAAAGATGATCGTTCCATCTTCATCCAGTTGCGAAGCGGACCTTGCCGCCTCAAGCGCTCGCTCGTAGTTGGCAAACCCTTCGTCATGATCGCCCAAATAGATTTCCACGAGCGCGTTGTGAACCCAAGGATCCGAGGCATCCAGCTCAAGACTCTTTTGCAACGCAATAATGCCTTCGCGAACGTCGTTGTGAGCGAGCGCAACCTTCGATTGCGCCCAGTAAGCCTCCGGCGAATTGGGCGGGAGCAACTCCAGCGCATCTTCGTACGCCTTGCTCGATGCTTCCAAATCTCCGAATGATTCATAGGCTGAAGCAAGATTCTGGAGAATCGTGACTCGGTCGGAAAGGTTGTCCGCCGACAATTGACTCAGGGCCTCCTGGTACAGATCGATAGCCGCTTCGTCGCGGCCCGCCATGTAGGCTTCCAGTCCCTCATCGTTCAAAGTGATCGCCTCATCCGACTCAGTCCACCCTTGCATTGCCCCCGCCGCTAAGAGCCCCACGAAGGCCACCGTCGGCACTCCCACCACAATGAATCTCGCCCGCCACTTGCCTCCTCCAAAAAGCTGGCGGACAGCCAAGTAAGCCAAACGAACACTCCAACCGAAACCGATCACCAGAATCGCGACCACGACGAGGTAGACTGTCACCTCCGGTGATTCCACCGTGGCTTGACTCCTCACGACGATCACCTCGACCAGCGTGGCGAGAAACGTTGCAATGATCGCTGGTAGTCCGGCATACAACGCCACATTCGCCGCGGCGCCGAAATGAGTTCGCCCACCACAAAGACGAATAAAGCCGTAAAAGAAGGCCCCCTGGATATAAAACCCAATGTAACCGCGGACCAACCCCACCATCAGAACCACAACCCAAAAAACGGCCCACTTGGGCATCGCAGTCTCCCCCAACAAAACGGATTCAATCTCAGTATCGGCAAGCTTGTTGCTGACGCCCCCAGCCCACACCAACACAAACCAACCCGGCGCAGATTTCGACTCAGAAATCAAAAACGCTCGGGCAAACGCCACAAATCGAAATACCACAGAAGAAACGAAATGAAGCGGCCGAATCTTCGAGATCTTGATTTCTTCGCTCGCCTGCTGAATGTCGCTCATACTCTTCTTCCAACTCTAACGCTTCGCCCGCGCTCTCGCGTTGGCACTGACTACCACAACCAAAGCAACCATCAAGGACACCAGAAACTCAACCAGCAGGGCCCGGAAATGGGTCCGGGCGAAGGCGCCGAACAAAGCACTCACAACAATGACCAGTAACAAGAAACTCACGTTGAAGTTCGCCCATCGGCTGGCATGCCGAACCGCAGTCGACTTCCCCTGAACCAACGCGAATACCACCACGCTGCCAGAAGCGATGAGTGCCACCCGGCAACTGAGTTCCACCAACATCAGCAATTCCCGCATCTCCGGTCCCAAGGCAACCAGAGGATGGAGATGAAAAAACAAGCCATACAAATGCCCGACGGCATTCGCCAGCGAGATGAAACAGCTGACCAGAAGGGCACAAGAAATCCAGACCGCACCGGAACCGAGCTTCTTTGACTCACTACGCGGTTCCCCATCGGCCCCTCGGAGCCATCGACGCATCCCAATGCCACACGAAACAAGAACACCGAGAAACCAAGCAAACATCGCATAGTTAGGCCGACCCGCCCCCGTATTCGTGTCCTTCATCAAGGCCTCCTTGACTTCAAGATCGCCCGGCACACTGATGTCATCCGAGATCTCATAACGACTGAATTCCGAAATCTCCGCAATTCGTGTGTTCCATTCCCGAACCTTGTCCGCCGCAATCATATTGGTTTTGGTCTGATACTCGAAAATCATGCTCAAATCCTTACCCGATCCGTAAACAGATCGGCTAAAGCGAATGGCCTCCGTCTCGACTCGGTTCGTGAAGGACTCCGTCTCCCAAGCACGCGGAAGCGTGAGGTGCATTTCATGGCGAACGTTAACCGGATGCTCTATCTCCACCGGAAGTTCACGGTCCAGGTAGTTGGGAGCCAACAGCTTGGCGTCGATCAGCCTTGAGCGAACCGTAAAGTATCTAAGCGATTCCGCCCGATCGTACGTCCAGGCATTCTCAATCTTGTAAGGCTCCCGAGCACGCAACTCGTTCACCTCCTCGTCGTCCTGGAACTCAAGCGCCCCATCCAAAGTAAGGTCCGAATAGCGCCGCCGGTAAAAATTGACGTACCCAGTCTCCAACTCACGCAAAGAGGTGGACTGCAAATAAGATCGCATCTCTTCAGCAGAGCGCCCTTTCATCGTGGAATCGACCACAAACGAAACCGGTCCATCAAACGCCTTCATGTCAAAACGCTCCACCACAACCCGTTCCCCCATCCGGCTGGCATCCGAAGGGATCTCGCTCAACGCACGGGCACCGGGGCGAATCACCAAACCACGGCCATAATCCGGAAGGTAGAGTCGATCCAACGGGCCTCTCTGACTGCTCAAAGTGGGGTCACAATACCATCGCTCCCCGTTGGGTCCACGTATCTCCAAGATCACGTGATTAAAGGCATTCACCGAGGGCAGCCAATCCTCAATCGCCCGACCATAATCACTATGAACGAGAACGGGAAAGGACTCGACCCCGACGCGACCAAGGAGTTCCCGGAGGAGCATTGTCTTGTCCTTGCAGTCACCGAACTTTCGATCGAAGACGACTCCAGGCGGTGAAGGCTGGTAGGAGCGGACACCTGCCTCGATCCCGAGGTATCGGACCCCGTCTTGCACCATGCGAAGAGCGGCCATGATTTGCTCCGAGCGAGTCGGGTGAGCACGGATGGCTTCAACCGCGGAATCGATTGCGACGCTCCCCCCGTCCGGCACCGAACCGTAGAGCGTCAAAGCCCAGTTCACGATCTCCCTCCACGAATCCGTATCGGATAACTGCACCATGGCAAACGGGCTGATAGAGGATGGGACTAAATCCGGAACGTCCTTAGCCGGCACGTCTCGGAGATCCCACGTGTACTGTTTACTCCCATCGCTATCCAACACCACGGGTTCACTGGTGTGTCCCTCATTGCGGTAGTAAAGAGATCGATCATCAGGCCAATTGACACGATAGAACAATCGACCAACAGGTACCGAGTATTCCAGATACAGCAATTGGGAGAACGCACCCGACAAGATTGGATTCTCTCCCACGATAGTATACTCTACTTCAAGCGTGTCACCAACCTGCAGATCTTGCACCAATACCATGACCGAGATCCTCCCATTGAAGAGATACCGCGCCATGTCCGTCTCCTCTTGCACCACGCGTATGTTCCCAGATGCCGCCGAATCCCGCACTTCCTCTCCACGGCGAACCCGCACTTGGTGAATCTCCAAGCGCTCGTAGCTTGGGTCCAGCGAGATGGAAACCTGCGCTCCGTCTTGGACCCCTTGCGTGGTGAGAAACTCCTTCTGATACTGAACGTATTTGCGACTCTCCTCGACCAAGAATTGCTGCGAAATAGACCGATAGAAATACCCCTCGCTCACGTTGCTGCTCGGACGCGCAGGTTGGTCCGCCAGGGTGACCGGAACAACCCAACTCGGCCGCGAGACAATCGTGTAATGTTCATCCTGGGCTGCACTCGTCAGGGATACTCCGAAACTCAGTAGCAACAGAAACACCAGCCCCCTAGCAGAAATCAATTCGCCCACCACGCAAGCCAGGCCGCAGCGCTGCCTGATAAAGTGCGGCATCGAACTAATCAGCATTTCCACTCGGTTTCGAGGTTTGGGAATGAACGATCAACCCAGCGGCAGAAGCCGCCAGGACTCGAATCCAATACGGCCACTCTTTGCCAAGAAAGCTTCGGTAGGGACCATCGCTAGCGGGAAAAAGGAACGCGAGTATCACTCCCATCAAGACCGTAACCAGACCGATGGCCAGCACCGCATACAATACCGCCCTCGCCTGCGTCTTAGTATTTGAATCCTTGGGGTCAACCACTCGGCCACTTTCTTTCTACACCGCGTTTTTGTCAAATGTGCGCCTATCGAGAACTAAGGATCTATGGAACGTAGCCCCTCAAAGGAACGCCGAACGCCTACCTCCCCATTACGTCGTTGATTCATGTAAATACGTTTCCAGTTGTTCCACCAAAAGCGCCAGGGCGGCCGCGAGCGCATCGTGATACTCGATCGATTCGGCGTGGATGGCTTCACCCATCGTGGCCACGGCTTGAACGTTTCCAATACCAAGTGGCGCGAGATCCCGCGACGCATACTGCCAGAACGAGATCGATTTTTCAGCCGAACCGAAGAGGTAAGGCATTTTGGCAAACCGTTCCTCAAGTTCCCCCAGCGTCTTGCGACAATCCCCCATGGCTTGAATTTGACGTGTCTTGGATCGAGAACTCTTCGTATCGGCTGCCTCGGACTCCAAGAGAGGCTGTAACACCGAGAGGCACGTCCCAAGCCGAACCACGGTCGGATAGGCTTCCTGCAAATCGTGAAGAATACCCAGCAACTCCGAAACCTGCCGTGCCGCGCTCTTTCCGTTGGGCATGAAGTCCTTCACAGACTCCGTGCCAAGGGCTAGGAATCCACACGCGACACGACGCTTGAGAGCCTCCCAGACCGGGTCTAGTTTCCCATTCAGTCGCTGCAACTCCGCCTCCGCTCGCTCAACATCGGACTCCGCCTGGTCCGCGAGTCCAACCGAGACTAATAACGCATCCGTTCGGGCGGTTTCGCACTCTGCTTTGCTTTGAAAAAGCCGCTCCGTCACCGCGGTCACATCGGCTTCAATCGATTCGATTTGAGGCCGAATGGTTACCAGTTCCTTCTTGGCCCGCTCGCCATCGAATCCCAATTCGAGATCAGCCTCCACTAGAGAAAATGGCCGGCGCCACTCAAGCAGACCGAAGTAGAATCGGTTCACGACAATAGGGTAGTCATCGGGAAACGGGATCGCATCGGATTTCACCGACACGTCATAGAGCGCCTCCGGAGGAATAGGCACGCCAAAAAGGTATTGGTAGTAGAGGATTGTGACGTAGTGAGCCGGGATCTCGAAATCATGGAATAGATCCATCGCCCGAGCCGTGGAAGTGACAATACCCTCCCTGTTCTGACGGCGAGACTCCCTGATACGATCCGAGGCGGCCGGGTGGGTATCAAATACCCTCGTCCGCACCAAACCTTCCTTCCCCTCCCAATTCTTACGGACCTTTTCCGAAATCGCATCGACCTGCCGACTCAGCAAGGCCGCCATACTACTGGGAAGACGCCCCTCTTTTTTCAAACTTTGGCGCATGCTACCGTTGACGTATTCCATCGCCCGTCCCAAGACAGCCAGACGCATGATGAGCGATTCAAATGACGGGCTTCCGGCAATCGCAACCGCCCCTCGGTCGGCACTGTATTCCATTTGCCGGAGCATGAAACCGACCGCCCACTGACTGGCAATGGCGAGCCCTCCCAAAATGAGTCGACTGAGCCCGACCCCGGTTCGGATCATCACCAAGAGAAAAAACTCAAAAACACCGAGTTCCCCTTCGCTGCCCCAATCCTCCAACGCTTCGTCCCATCCGTCTCGCTCAAACGCCACACGAGCGATCCATCGCTGGACCGTGCGCACGAAATACGAGATGCGCATGGCTCCTCCTTGATTGAAGTGCCCAAATTCATGGGCCACAACCGCAGCAAACTGAGAAACGTTGAGGCCTACAATCAAGGGCATCCCAATCGTCAGAACCAAATCACCCCCCAAAACCCCTTTCGTCCCGCCTCGAAAACTAGCCGAGGCATTTAGCTCCGGGCTCAACTCAATTAACGCCGGCCGAGGCGCACCAACCCGGTCACAAATCTCCTCGATAAACGCGCACAACAACGGCTCGCTCTCGGGATTCAGTCCAAAAACGTCTGGTTCTCTTCCCTTGGGCGCGAAGAGCGGCTTGACCATAAACAGGAGAATGACGCATCCACCCAGAATCGGCCCAAAGTAAAGCCCCATCGCAAACAGTTTGATGAACACATGACCCAATTTCGCAAACTCGAAGATAGGCTTGAAGTGGGCCGCCGCATGGTAGTAGATCCCGTAGCCTCCCAAAGCGATCAGACCGAGATAAATCACCGGCAAGGCAACGAGCACCAGCGCAACTATAAAGAGCCCCAGTACATACAACATCGATGGCCGATTGGCCGGCACTCGGCCATCGGAAAAATAAGACAACGCTTGTTGACGGTAGCCCTCCATTGGCTGCAAGAAGCAACCAAATTGGGTAAGGATTGTTGATTAAGCAATCATATTTTTAGAATACAAGAGCCTCCGACCGCGCTTCTCAGCGACAACGCCGTTATCCCAGTTTATTCGAAATACAAAAACCCGATCCAACCTCTTCCAGGAAGTCGGCAGTACTTGAAAAGGAGCGCATCGAATAAACGAGAACCGCGCCAAGCTCATTTCCGGAAGGTGGGGAGAGCGTACCCGCGAGCCGTCGGCACGAGAATACGCTCCATCCCGAAAAGAATCTCGGCGCACAAGGGCAGAACCCCAACAATCTCCAGGAAAGTCGAGTGCCGACGGGCCGAAACGAGTTTTCTTCTAACCCCTCCCCGGCCAACTCGACAGTAGCTCAAGACCGCTCCGGTTCGCAGTCCACTCCCCAAAAGCAACGGGCTACCGTGCTACCTCGACCAATCGCTCTAGGCTGTGCAAAAAGAACGCCGGCGCCAACAAACGACTCCCAACAATAACAATCCGCATGCAAGGCCGTACACCTCCGGTTCCGGAACAACCGCGAACGCCGAGATCTCAAGACTATCTGCAGTTGGCCCCGCGCCCCAAGTCCAGGTATACGTGCCTTCGGTGATTCCGAGCGAGGCAAAGGAAGCGTTGAACCAGGTATTATTGAACGTGAGCGGGTCACCAGAAACGTAACCGGACCGCAAGCGAATGTGATTCGCCGCGCCATGGATATTCACACGGTCACCCGTTCCCGTATTGGGAATCCGAAACGACGAACCAGCCCCAAAGGTAGTCGGGCCCGACACGCCGTTATACAGTTGGATCAAATCCCCATCGAGCGCGCCAACCGCGAGGTACCCGATACTCGGCTGAATCCCTTCAGTCGAATCGTTACCGCCTCCGAGGGTGAGCCCGGCAAGATTGACGGTTCCCGAACCGGAAGCAACAACGTTGTTGCCGTCCTCAAAAAGCATAATCGATACGCCGGCTTGCAGTTGTCCGATCAAGACGAGCGACAACAGTGAGAAGAATAGCTGTTTCATACGGAAGAAAACCTAACAGCCTAAGAGAAGCCCCGGAATAGGTGCCACCACTCTATTTGCCTAGAAGCCAGCACACAAAATGACACGGTCCTGACTGGGAAGATGGGGCCAGCTCACGATCACTCGACCTAGCCCCCTAGCCCCTAGCCCCCTAGCCCCCCTCTCAATCCATTCAGCTTAAAGCGAAACTTCGGCAGGTTTCCCTCCGGCGGTTGGCAAACACGCTCGCAGGGCCCAGAGCAACGCGCTTGGCAAGCCAGTTCCAACACTCAAATCTGACCAAACGGACTTCCCCCTCCCGCCGCCTAATAGTACTCGGGTAGCAATTTTCGCAATCGGGTCAAACGCCGTACCGAGATCCGCAGCCCCAGAATCGCTCGCCAGAACGGCAAGACATACTGATTATAATCTTCAACGCCTCCCAGTTCCGCGAGAAACTGCCGACGCGACCGAACCGACCGTAATGGGGCTAGGTACTCGCACTCCATACGAAAAATGTCCGGCCACATCAACCACATGAACCGAATGAAAGGCCGGTTCAGGGCAGGCACACCAAACAGGATCAGGCGGCGCTCAAAACACGCTTCTGGAGTATCGAACTGACGGCAGAAGACTGCCTGAAACGTTTCGGAGTCTTCATCCATTCGGGCCACATTGCCCCCGTTATCCGAGTTAAATGCCATATTCATATCCAGTTCGAGATTCAGCTTTGCATCACATTTGCCAGCGCTCAAAAGCTGCTTGCATACCAACTTCGAATAGGACCCGGAGCGAAGGCGAGACGAGTTCAGCTTAGCCACTGATAGCGAGCCACTTACAAACATCTAACCTTCACCAAAAAGGTACCCTCCTCGGGCTAACCGGACGCAACTAAAACCTCCCATTGAGGCTAGTAGCGCGCTAGTAGCGCGCTACTAGCCTCAATGGGAGGTTTCTATTCCAATCAACTCCGCTAAAACAAGTATACGACCGCCGGAGATGCCAGAACTGACCCACGAGCTCAAGCGCTAGCCTTGTTTCAAATTCGCCTTCCCGATGAGCGATTCGGAAATAAGGAACCTATCGGAGTCTTCATAACCTCAGGCGGACTGACGATCTACCCGCTGTGCTACTGCGCCCATCCTCTACCAGACACTGAGGATACTTAGGATGACCCGCGGGCTCGTAATGCCGCTCGTGCCGGAGACTCTAGAGCCGTTGATTCGCTGCGCGCCGCTTGATTTCATCAATCACACTCGAATAGCTCGGCCCCAAGGCATCCTCCAAGGCCCGTTCACAAGCCGCAGATGAAGCCCCTTCCTCCACTTCGATTCCAAGGTTCCGACATAACTCGATCGGCACCAACTCGATCGGCACCAACTCAGACAAAGATCGCTTGGCAAGCTCCCGCCTGCACCAGTCACCTTTGTCAACCAGGTCCTCAAGAAGGGCGATGCCAATGTTTTTCCACTCGCAACGAATCAGCCAGTACAAATTCCACTCTGATTCCGGAACCGGTATTCCATACTCACAATCCGCGCGCATGCCATGATCACACGGGAATTCAATCTGGTCTCCTTGCCAAGTACCAGAAAGATTACCACAAGAGAATGAATCTTTTCCCGTACACAGATGAGCTAAGGCGACGGCTTGCATGGGAATGCTATCGCCACTCCAATTATGGCACGTCCGGGTAGAATCATCGCCCAAAACCTCGGGATCGAACCATTCACGCGCCGACAGATTCGCGATCAAAATATTAGCTGACATACACTCCTAACAAGAATTCAAAACGGAACAAACCCCAAGAGCTCACCACCAACCGAAGCCAGTGGAAAGCAACGATACTTTCGAATCCTACCTTTCCGCTATCACCCAGAACAAACAAATAGCGAGGATAACAAGGAAACCCGCAGTCAGCTAAATCTGGGAATACTGTAAATCGTGTCCTTCCTATCCACGGCAATGTCCCGAGAATCCAAAACGAAAGTGCTCCTGGCACAAATGTCGATCGACCACTCCGGAGAATTTGTTCGAAAAATGGGGCCCTTGAGTCTAAGCCGCCACTCAAACGGGCTTCAGAGACCGGCGACAAAGCTCCAAGAGGAACATGTTATCTCCTGGATTCTCCTCTCCCTTGACATCACTGATTGCAACCGCTGTCAATTCGGCCACTGAGTGCTCGCCAAGATTGATCCGTTCTAAACGGTATTGCTCCAAATCTGCCACGAGCTGCTCAATGCGATCCGGAGTAAAAACGGTATCAGCCATGTCTCGCAAAAACTCGAACATCGGCACGTCAAACAACTCTGTTCTCTCTTGAGCGGAAAGCTGTTTGAACTTCTCCTCAGAATCCAAACCGACTGCGTTCAGGTGCTGATTGATTCTGTCCGCCCACGGCAGAGTATCCTCCATAGCCGGGTTGAGAAACAAGGTATCCTCCCTCGTCAACAAATCAACCGATCTTTCCTCTTTCAAGCTCCGCCTGAATTCTGTCACTTCTTGCTGCCCAAAGTTGCGCTCAAGAAAGGACTCCAAGGTCTTCATTTTTTCTGGGTCAGAAGTGACTTCAGATAGAACTTGGTGCAACTCGCCGCTACTCAGTTCAGAGATCCGTCCCATATCCAATCCAAGCTCCTTGAGTTGATTTTCATCGTGCGCCAGACGCTCTGCACTCCATGCGTCGCACCCGTATGCGAACATCGCCCACAAAAACGGGTTGGAATCCTCTTGTTCTTCTAGAGTCAGCAATGCCATTGCTTGCACCAACCATCCTTCGAGATAACGTTCGGCGGCTACAAGATCGACCATCAGGTTCAGTAGGCCCATCGCGAGATCGGTCCGACGCTCACTGTCCGCGAGGTAAAGAATGGCGGAGACGAAGGCTTCTTCCGTGATTTCCTCCTCCCTCTCCCGCCTGGGGGAAAAGTCAGTTTGGTCGATCACGCGCTGAATGTCAGAAACAGTGAAATGGAAGGGCCGAAAACAGTCCTCGGCAAATACGGTTTGACTGAAGTCATCAAATCGTTCGGGATCGCCCCACAAAGATTCAAATTCTTCCCGATGAGATTCTAAAATTTCCCCCGCTTCATGATTTCATTCTGTCGGCCTAAGTATTCAAATGCAGCGTTTCTCTCTGCCTGAAGCTTGGCAATTCTACCGGAGTTGGCTCCCGGGTAGGGACTCACGTTCAGATTGAAATCCTCAGGCAGTGCCGTGTCGGATGCAAACGGATCCGGGGAATCAGCGGTCCAACTATCCTGATCGTCATCAGCGCGATTTGCCTCATCGATCGGCAAGTGGCACTTCTTGTATTTTTTTCCGCTGCCACAATGGCAGGGATCGTTGCGGCCTAGCTTTGTCATCCAGTTCGGTGCTCAGCATGGGAAATCTGGACCGGTTGACAATCAAATCTCGCTGAAAGATACGCATAGATTATTCACAACGCACTGCTGGGTTCGATCAAAGGCGTAAAAAAACACCTGCCCCTAAAGCGTTGCCAAAGTCACACGATTCACCGTCCCCAAAGCCTAAAGTATGGCAAAAACAACACCACGACCTGGGCGAGACGAGCCTAGCATCAAATAAGCAGAGGTCGGGGGTAGCTACAGTGAAAGCTCCGAGCCGCCCCCAGCCGCAAGCAGCGTCCCAAACGTGGCGAAGTCAGCCGCCACTTGATCCGCGTATCCACTGGCAATATCCCACACGAGAGCCTCAAAATCATCCTCACGGCCACCCGTCCGCTTAGCCACCGAATTCAGAAAATCAAACTCCAAATCCACGCACCCGCGGGCATGACCCGTCGCTAAACCGCGTCCCCACTGCTCCGCCAGCTTGCGAAGCCTCTTAGCGCTAGAAAGTTTCTCGGTGTCAAAGGTTTCCTTGTAAGGACTCCGTTCCCGAACGGAATGAGCCTTCCCATCAAAGACCATCCACCCCAGAAAGTCATCGGGATGAAACGCCAAGGACCGATACGCCACAGCTTGTCGTTCTCCCTCGTCCTCGAAGTGCTCCCGATACAGCCGCTGTTGGAACGAATTCCCATACCGCAACGCTGTTGGCCCCACCTGCTCCTTCACATCCAAAATTAGGTCGTCGTCATCCGATATCGTATGACCATCCAAAAGCACGTAGAAACGATCCACACCCAGCGACCCTGTTCCGGCATTAATGCGTCGCGCCACATCAAGCACTTTAAAAAACGCATCATCGGTTTTCCGATCCGAATCCAGCGTTTCCCGATACGCCCCCATATGATCGAAAATCGCTTGGCGTTCCTCATCCGTGACCGCCGCCAGTTTGTCCGGCTTGCCTTCGAGATCAAAACGCCGGTCCGATCCACTCGCTGAAGTAGTCCACTTCTCCAACATGTTCACCCGACTATTCTCGTCCTCCGCGTCCTCCAAAAAATCGTCCAACTTACCGTAGGCGCTATCCTTGTCATAGTAGACCGACCGCGAATTGTTCTGGTCTCGAAACCCGTCCAGCACCTTCAAATAGTCCGAAGTCAGTCCCGCAATCCCATCCTTTGCCGCATCAGAGTCTAGCTCGTTGCCGCGCGCCACGAGCACGATGCTAGTCGCCAAGCGCCAAAGGTCGTATTGGAAATCGGCAACCACGCCCTCATCGAAATCGTTGATATCATAGATAACCCGAAACTGATCTCCGCCCAAGTGGGCTCGAAACGCCCCAAAATTGTCCGTATGGCAATCCCCGTTCAACCACGTCTGAGTCTGGTAATTCCCAAACTGATTCAACCGATAGTCCCAGGAGAAATCAGCCCAAAACAGATGGTTGGATCCGCGGTAGAACGAGAACGCACTTTGGGCCATCTTCTCGTACTTATCCGCCCGCTGGGTCAGCGACAGCCCCTGATTCTCGGTTCGAATCTGATCAGCGAGCCAGCCCTCTCGCCCCGTCTCCACAGGCAGTATTGGTTTCATAGCGAAAAAAATGCGTGATCAATCCGTAGTCCTATTCCCTAAAAAAGCCAATTAGATTATCGTCTTATTGAGGAGGCGGACAAATTAGAAAGGAAGGTATCGCGAGGACCGACCTGAGGCGGGCACTTCGATCGAAGCCTCGCGTGTGGGCTGAATAAGCGTTTTTTCGTCGGGTATGAGTCGGCGCGCTGTGCATCAGACTAATGTGGGGTTTAATGCAGTCACGCCTCGATATTCTCGCCGAGAGTGTGCCCTCCCGATTGGGGCGTCTCTCCCATCGCCAGGCACCAATTCCTGCCGTGAATCGCAGGTGTTTGTGGGCACCCCTTCAAAATCTTCGGCGAACGCGCTGATGCACGCTCGCCCACAACATGCCCCCGCGTAAGGAGCCCACCCTGGAGGGAGCCAAAGGCAAACGGAAGGGTTTTCGGCTGTCACCAAAACGAAGCGAGTGGCTGGCGGCCTGCACGATGTGGGGGTAGCCGGATGAGGAACGAAGGAGGCGGACAACCGAAGGTTGGTCCCGAAGGGGTGAACGAGGTGAACCCATGCACCCGCTGAGGAAGGCCGTAAACCCAGCGACCGCCATAACCCAACCAGCGCGGAAGCCCTAGCCGGACCGGCTTGGTGGGATTCGAACACCGCGAGAGCATTTCAGCGTTCGATTACTAAGCAGTATCCAGATGCTAATTAATAGGATATGACCCCGAGCCCACACTAATCTCGGCACGGCGCCACTCAAACGATTCTTTGCGGCTCTTGATTCGAGCCGTGCCAACACCGTCAAAAATCATTAATTCTGCAACCCGGATGAGCAGATCACACAGTTCGAGTTCATTCTTCCTTTTCACCTCATTTGACTCATCTCCTGTAAACATGCTGCAATCACCTACAGAACCCATGCCACCCCATATGTCATTGGAGTCAATAACTGAAATATCTTCTCCACTTCTAATGCGAGTAACCAAGCCTTCAACCAGTTGCCCCTGATAGCAATGCTCCGTTTCCATCAAGAGTTCGCTAAGCCGCTCAAGCAGTCTAAGATAGTCCGCCAACCGCGTTGTCGTAATTGTTCTTCTCGTGAGCACCTAAATCTCAATTCTATTCTCCAGACTCTGCTGGCATGTTTTCGAACTCGAATTCCGTCTCTTCCACAATGCGGACCTTCGATTCAGCATTCGGAATATGAGGTGCGGCCTCTAGGTCACCCCTTAATTAATTAGTTTAGGGCAGCGTAATCCTCAATCTTGCCACGGCTTCCTTACTTTCGTCAGCCAAACATAAGAGCTCAGAACGAAACACAAAAGAACGAATAGAAGACCTACTATCGGCCACTTGGTGTCTGTTGTATTGACCGCCACCTGCAAGGCCCGATGCTACGGGTGACATAGCGAAGGAAATCGCAGCCATTACCGGTGTTGGATCCGAGAAGTAAAGATGAAATAGCTCCGCAAGCTTCTCCTGCGTCCGTTCTTCGCCAAGGCTACGAAGGACATATTAACCGTAACAGCGCCACGAGGCGGGTACATCGGCCGAAGCCTCGTGCGTAGGCTGACTAGTCGTTTGGTCCCTTCTCCGTGCAAGACGACGAACGAAATATTGTTCAGTTTGAGTAGGCGAGCTTTGCATTCGGTAAGCGGGAGCGGGTCGGCCGCAGCGTTGTCCATGCCGTTGGGTTCGGAAACCAGCGTTCCCTGCTGGATCGCAATCTAAGACCCTGCCCAGAGAAAGTATGCGTTAGTAGTCGAGAAACTTCATTTAGCAGCAATCATTTTTCTTGGCACTGCTGCTGCTATTCTTGGCCAGTAGCTTCTAAACGGCACAGCTCGAATTCGCAACTGCGAATTCGAGCTAAGACCGTTCCCCACCCAACGAGACCCACCGGAAGCCTAGCGCATCACCGCCCGCCAAAATCCCGCACCATCGGCGGGCCGATCCACCATAACGGTGGCTTGCCCGTCGACCATGACCACTTCATCCAGCGGCTCCCACAATCCCGCATCCAATGATGACTTGAATTCCAACGTTACCGAACTCCCTGCGACGGCCATTACGTCAATCGCCAACTGATCTCCACTGGGCCGAATGGAAAGATGAGCCGGTATCGGCACGGCGCCAGGATCCGGAGCCCCAGCGATCGAATCACGATCAACGAGATCCGGAACGCCATCCCCATCCCCATCATTCTCGTCGATCACCACCATCCCCCATTCGAAGAAATCCTCCGCGCCGGTATCCAACCAACCATCCTCGAACACAATAGCGAAATGAACGGCATTCCCCGTAAGTTCAAATGACTCAAACAGAATCACCTCCAACGGATCCCCCAAATCATCCTCCAAACCGCCCGACACAAACGTCAGCCCCCCATCAACTGATGGCTTAAGACGCACCGTCGCTGCTCGCAAACCCCTTCGCCACAACCACTGACAGGCACCGCAATTCAACCCGAGCCGTAGCAGCCTCCAAGGTTCGGCACTCATTCAACCCCAACAGCCCAACGGCAACGCCAACCAAGGCTCTTCGATAGATATTCCAATTCATTTCTCTCCTTTGTATTCTGTATCCTCCACCAAATCGTATTCATAGAATACGAAAGTACTCCCATCGTTCGAGCAAGCGCCTGGACCAAAGCGAGCTACAACCCACCCACTTCAGGCCACCGCTAACTCATTACCCCTTTCAACCAGTCATAGCTCGGCGCTCCAGCGGGTCCTCGCCATACTGATTTGGTCCCTCTGTTCCCTTAAGAAACCCGCATTCAATGATACTCCACACGATGCCAACGACCGGAATCAATGCAATCCAGATCCATCGGCCTGATTTCCCCCGATCATGCCACCGCTTCACGCCTACGGCAAACAAAGGCCACAACAGAAGCAAAGAAACTAGCGCCCGAATCATCAATGCCAATAAAACCATCGGTTTGGTATCTTGATTGATATAGGACGTCAGCACGTCCACAACACCGCCTAACGTGCCATAGCCGATATTCAACAGCCAGTATTCAGATCTCGAGATCCTTCCTTCAAACGATAGTACCCGACCGCTCGCGCGTCTTGTATCCATAGATCAAACCTCCATTAGTTTCGGAGTTCAGAGCAGAGAAAGGCGTTTCCCAAGCGAAACAATCCGCCTCGAACTCACGCACAATCAACAGAGCACGCCACGCTCCTCAGAGGCCAGTAAACTGACCAGAAGCACAACATCTGAACAAGCTACTTCTCTTCAAATGGCAGAAAAGGAATACATCTGTCGTTTTACAATATCTCCAACACGGGTTATCAACACTTTCACGGCACTTCTCACCGTCGCAAAAGCTTTCGGAATGGGAGCTACTGTCCGAAGACTGCTGTTTTCGTCGAGTAGACAAGTCGGGGATAGTCGCACCAAAACACCCTCGAAGGGCGGACGAAATTTGGAGTGCGAGAGCGGAGCTCTGTTCCTTACCCACAGATTTTTAGGTTTTCTGATGGGATTGGTTAAAGAGCTCCCAGCATATGGTGATGTCTTGGAGGCGGAGCAGTCCTAGCCAGATTGTTCCCGGACCGGGATCGCCATCCCCCTTGCGGCCTAGGAAGCCACCAAGCTGGGCGATCGCACGTATTGCCTGGCGTAGCCCCTGTTTTTTGATCTTCAGATTGTCTCGTTTATTGAGATACGCCCGTAGCGCTTGGCTTTCGTTCGCTTCCAGTAGTGTCTCAGCCGGGAGGTCTGGGCTCTCTCGTGAGATCGTGGTCATTCGTAGGATTCTCCAAGCTACGATAAGGTCGACTGCCATGACTCGTTCCAGACGTTCTCGATGTTCCAACTGGCGATCCAACAGTTTGCAGCCACTTTTCAGCGTTCTGAAATAGATCTCTATTTGCCAGCGCTGTCCATACCACTGGACCTTCTCTAACGCACTCTCCAAGTCGGTAATGGGCAGGCTGCTAAGCAAGCGCCAACACAAGGCCACCCGTTCGTTGGGAGGGTTGATCTCTTTGACTTCAATCACCCATATTTTGATCGGTGAGAGCTCCTTCTTGAGCACCGGTGCCGGTAAGCTTACCTGAGTATACTTAACCGCCAGCTTCGCCTCTCGTTTCGGTGCTCCATCCCGTCTCCGGACCCAGATGCTATGAGTCCCTGCAACCGCTTCTTTTTCAAAGAGTTCCCACAGATTTGTTGCCTTATCCGACTCCACTGTCCGGTTGACGCGAGCCCGAATCAAGCAGTGTGCACGAGCTTGGGAATCTTCCGGACGCATCGCTTGGGCTAGTACGTCATAGATGTCTCCCTCCCGATCGCAGACGCATACCACCGTGCTCTCGGGGCATTCTTCGGCCAAGGCTTGGACTTGTTGGTATCCTTCGTACCACCGATAGCTTTCTTTGTCCTTAAAAGCCTGGGTATTGCGTTTGCGACACTTGAGCCGAAAGTTCTTGGGGTCGCGAGCCCAGTACTTGACATTGGCCAAACCCAAAGCCTCGCCATCGGGAGTCACTGCCAAAGTCGGGTGTAGCCAAAAACCAATGGTCTTATTGGAGTTATTGGCAATGGGACCTAAGCCCTGTGTCTGCGGATGGTGGGAGAAGTTGAGTTTAGATGAATCTTGCAGGGCCAAAATGACTTTATGAGACTTAGCCCTTTTTACGGTGGATCGAAAATGAGGTTCTAGCATTTTCAAAGGTTTGACTTTGGGATTATCGAAGAATCGATAAGCCCCTTTGGTCGCGGGCCAAGAACCCGAGGCTTTTGGGATTGAGCTATGAGGGCTCTTAGTAAAGTCCGAGAGGATTCGTATACACCGACGATTGAGGCGAGGTTCGCCCAGATCAAGGCCAGAGAATTCGCCGTCTACCCACCGTTGAATATCTTGATCGATCCGATTGTTTTTCTGCTTCGAAAGAGTGCGCACCCACTACAAATAGTCATAACTTGTTGATGTACAAGGATAAAATGACACATGTGCGCAATTTTTACTCGGATAATACTTCTCAGACTTGTGGGTAATGGACAGAGCGGAGCTGTCGCTTTGACTATGGGCTTGCCAACCGACATCAGGGAATCACGGCTTAAGACCAATCGAAGACATGCCCTAGCATTTCACAATGGTCGGTTACTCGTTTGCAAACACTCAAAAAAATAAAGTATTTCTCTTTCTTTTTACGATCCTTACAGGGTTACTCACAGTCAGTCGGGATGATTCTCTGTTTTGTTTCTCATTTTAATGAACGCAAGTAATCATCGCGATAGCAGGCCAAAAACAGGGTCTGGAGATCATTTGCCTGGGCCGTCCGGATAGAGGGCAACAAAAAAACACCAGCCAAACTGCAACCAAACGTAGCATATCCCTTTCAAATACCCTTGACACCCTCCATCCAGATCATCGAGCATCATACTCCCATTTTTCAGACAATATAGACAAACACATCCAGCCAACGTTCTTGCGAGAGCCCCACGGAAGCAGCCATGCCAACAAGAATAAAGATCCTGTCTTGGAACCTGCGAACCTATGGAAGCACGAAAAAGACGGCAGATGAGTACCGGGTCATTGTAGATACGATACTGGGTTCTGCAGCCGATATTGTCTGTATTCAAGAATTGATGCACGGGCATGACGGCAACAGAACAATCGGCTCTGCGATTAGCCAGAAATCCATACGGAGAATGAAACGCCTCGCAGACGAGTTGGTCAGACAAGACCCAAACTGCACTTGGTGGTACAGTTACACAGGGAGAAACGCCGGTCGCTCAACCGGCGATGTCAGGCACTCTGCCGACGCCTATGGTTTTCTTTGGAAAGAGAACCCGGATCAGTCCGCCCAAAACCACGGAGTCAACAGCTCCACCCTAATCGACCTACCAGCTGGAATCGCTAGTAACCCCTGCATACTCCGGCTGCCTACCCGCAACTTCCCTAACCGCCGCCCGGGCCTGCTACAACTGCAGGTTGCTTATACAGACGCTGCCGGCAACGCCCAAACCCTGCCGCTTAACGTGATTTCATTTCATGCGACGACGCCAACCAACCAGATCTGGAACTACAAAAGGATCCGACAGCAAGGGGGGATCACAAAGGTCTCTCGATCGCCGGGCGCAGGCAAGTCTATCCAACTCTTGGTCGATTTTAACGAAATTGGAGGCGGCCATTTGGTCCCCGTGCCGAACGACGAAACAGTCGTGTTGGGAGATTTTAATTTCGATATCGATAAAGCGGCAGCCGAACCCACCGACCCCTATGACAAACTCCGCGCCAATTACCAGATGAGAATCGGTGCATTAGGCCCCCCGATCACCGGCTCCAAGACGACCTACAGTCCGATCTCTATTGCGACCAATCGTGCTGTCAGCAGTTACGACAATGTTTTTGAAAAGTCACCGACTAACCTTACTTACGTCGGATCCGGGGTCATTGATTTTATTGAGGCACAGGTAGGCCCGGGCCAAAACTGGAACGCCGCACATGCGAAATACTACGGGCGCCAACACGGTCGCGGCGTAAGCGACCACATGCCCGTATACGCCGAGTATGATGTTCAGTAGACAGATTGGGCTATGATGCGACGTAATGTCCCTCCAAAGGAGTCTCTCCAATGAACCAAGAAGAACTGCTAGGTATTCTCGAAGGCGCGCTGGACAACAATGCCATCATACTCAGCGGTGGCTTGTTCGAGTCGGATGATATCACGGCGCTGCTAACAAACTTCCTCACAATCGACGAGCTAGAAATAATCAGTGCCGCTCTCACTGAAGTCGATGACGAAATCCACATCACCGGTACCGTCTCCCTATTCAACTTGGAGGACATATCGGTCACCATCGTTATGGGGATTCAAAACGACACGCCAACCTTCTTATTGCCCTTAACACTGCCCCAAGGATGGAAATTCCCTGATAGCTTCCCTGCCCTGGAAAGTGTGGCCTTCAATGATTTGGAAATCAGCGACGGCCAACTCATTCTCGCTTCCGCCACCAGCACGGACGCAGCGACGGGAGCCGCTATTTCGGTAGGGCTGAATTTTCTGGGCACCATAACCGCGTCGGGCCAATTAGCGGTTCTAACCCCTTTACTTGAGACAGACAGCCAGTTCTTCCTCAGTGGCCTGTTTTCTAGCCTAGAGCCAACCATTGCCACCCTCTCCACAGCGGTTTTCCCAGATATTGCCTGTGCCTCCATTGGTTTGACAGACACCCAAATACGCTTTGAGATCAGCCCCCCTTCGATCGATGAAATTGAACTGGAGGACGACGAAGAAGCACCTGAGTATCCCGATGATTTCGTGCTCTGCGATATCTTCATCGAAGGCACTGTCACTATCGGAGACGGTATCCAGATGAGGCTGTGTTCCGAAGTCCCTCAACAATCCGATGAGCTATTGCTCCGGGCCTCGTTCGACGGCATTCAGCTCCCGAGTATTGGAGACCTGGCGCCACTCGTCGGCGCTGCCGATTTGGTCGATACCCTCCCGGAAGAACTTCAGGATTTCGGCGAGGACATCGCCTTAAAGGAAGCCAGTTTCTCATTTAGCACGGAGTCTTCAGAGATTCTCCGTTCCGAAGTAACCCTTACGCTTACGCAGTCCTTTTCGCTCTTTCCGGGACTGGATGTTCTGAGTGCCGACGCGCTGGACTTTGCCTGGTTTGTCGACAATCCCACCGGCTCACCCGACATTGGTTATGCCATCGAAGCCTCCATCCGGATCGCCGATTCGTTCGACATGATCGTTCAGCTCGAAGAAAGCGATACACTCTATCTATACACCGGTTTAGCCGAAGACAATTCCGTCAACCTGGATAGCGTGCTCGAGTACTTCCTCTCCGGCCTCGACGGTTTCTTCCCGTCGACCTTCCCTTCGCTAACGGTTATCAGATTCAGCATTGAGGCCAAGCCGAGACAAGATGCTTACAGCTTGTATGCCTTTCTTGACAGCAGTTGGGAAATCATCCCGGGCCTCGCCGATCTCGTTGAGTTGGAAATAGCCGCTGACTACGATGGCGCTAGCACGCCGCAAATGTCGGGCAAAATCGCCGGCGTGTTCATTGTCAGCGAAGTCGAGATTTATGTTGAGACCGAAAAACTATCGGAGAGCCCTGATGCCGGCTGGGAATTCTCCGGCAGCACGGATCCCGGACAGGAAATCGAAATCGGCGATCTGATCGCAGACATAGGCAATCTATTTGGAGATACGACTCTACCTGCGGTTTTGACGGGTCTGATCATCGATAACCTGGCCGTCTCCTTCAACACCGCCACCAGCGATTTCTCCTTTACCTGCGAAGCCCTATTCCCCGTCGGCGACCAAGAAGTCGACATCACCGTGACCATCGACTGCCAGAACGCAAGTGACGGGACTTACACCCACACCTTTGCCGGCCATATTGAAATCGGCGGATTGCAATTCGACCTCATCTTCAGCGAAGACCCTGATTCGGACAGCTTCATCGCCGCCTTCCGCCAAGAAGGCGGCACCTCCGTGCCCGTCAAGGATCTCGTCGCCGCCGTCTCATCCGATGTCGCCGCCTCTATCCCGGACGACCTATCGCTCACGCTAATCGACGCCCTCTTCGCTTATACCAGAATAGACTCAGCAAGCTCCAAATTCCTGTTTGGCCTCGACCTGAGTGCTGCTCTCAACCTCTCGGAGCTGCCGCTCGTAGGCCAGGAATTCCCCGCCGACCAAACCGTCGGCGTCGAAGACCTGCAACTCCTGGTGGCCTCCACAGACTTCGGCCCAGCCGATTGCGCCACGCTCAACGCCTTAATCCCCACCGACCTCTCCCCGCTGCCCGACCGCACCCTCACAACCGGTTTCAACCTCTCGGCCACCCTGCAATTCGGCGACACCTCAGAACAGCTGGATATGGCGCTCGCAGACGACGGCAATGCCGGCGATACAAGCTCCGATGCCAATTCCACCGATAGCTCCGCCTTGGCGCCGACGGCCTCGGACAACACCCTTTGGTATAAGCTGCAGAAATCCTTTGGCCCCGTGCACTTCGAGCGCGTCGGTGTTCAATACAAGGACAATGCCCTGTGGTTCTTGCTCGACGCCGCCCTCGCCGAAACCGGCTTGACTCTCTCCCTAAACGGACTCTCCATCGGATCGCCGCTCAGCGAGTTCGCCCCACAGTTTGCCCTGACAGGCATCGGCATCGACTACCAGAACAACCCGGTGGAAATCGGCGGCAGTTTCTTGAGAATCACAACCGAAGACGGGGACGAGTATCAAGGCACCGCCGTGCTCAAAACCGAAGGATACAGCCTCGCCGCCCTCGGTTCCTACACGGAAGTCGATGGCACGCCGTCGATGTTCATTTACGCCGTACTCGAAGAACCGCTTGGGGGCCCGCCTTTCTTCTTCGTCACCGGTCTCACCGCCGGTTTCGGCTACAACCGATCACTGACCACGCCTTCCATCACCGACGTCGAAACCTTCCCCTTGGTCCAAGCGGCTATCGACGGTAGCGGCAACCCGGACGACCTCACGGGTGCGATCAATAACCTGTCGCCCTACGTGGCCCCCGCCCCAGGCGCCGACTTCCTCGCTCTGGGAGTCAAGTTTACGTCCTTCAAGATCATCGACTCCTTCGCGCTCTTTCTTTTTGTTGCCGACGACCACCCCGAAATCCAAGTCCTGGGACTGGCCAAGCTCATCGCCCCCACGCCGGAAACCGGCCAATCCACCACCCCGCTGGCCGAGGTACAAATGGCGCTCAAGGGCAATATCGACCCGAGCGAGGGCCTACTCGGTATCAAGGCACAGCTGACCTCCGACTCCTACATTCTCTCCAAAGACTGTCACCTGACGGGCGGCTTCGCCTTCTACAGCTGGTTCTCGGGCTCGCACGCCGGCGACTTCGTTCAAACCCTGGGCGGCTACCACCCGCAATTCAACGTACCCTCGCACTACCCGAGTGTGCCACGCCTAAAATTCAATTGGAAACTAGACAGCCACACCACTATCAACGGCGACGCCTACTGCGCCCTGACCGCCCACGCCCTCATGGCCGGCGGCAACCTCAAGGCCACCTGGCAAAGCGGCAACCTCAAAGCCTGGTTTAACGCCGGAGCCGACTTCCTCGTCGCTTGGAAGCCTTATCACTACGACGCGCAAATGCACGTCAACGTCGGCGTCTCCTACAAAGCCAAAGTCAAGCTCGGCTTTGCCACCATTCACAAGACCTTTAAAGCCCACATCGGCGCCGATGTACACTTGTGGGGACCGGAATTCTCCGGCAAAGCACACGTCCACTGGAGCATAATCTCCTTCACCATCTCCTTCGGCCACAGTTCCACGGCCAAGGCGACAGCGATCGAGTGGGACACCTTCCGTGCTTCGTTTCTGCCCGACGCCTTGTGTAGCATCGCGGCCCAAGGCGGCCTGCAGAAATCCATCCGGGATGGAGGCAAAGAGATCTGGATCATCAACCCCAAGCAACTCACCCTGGCAACAGACTCGCTGATCCCCACCAACGCAGCTTCGGTCGACTTGGGCTCAGCCAATACCGACTTCGGCATCGGTTCCATGGAAGTCAGCGCCGCTAATCTGACCTCCACTCACACCATCGTCATTACCCGAGGCTCAACAGACGTCACCGACGAATTTGCTTTCACGCCCATTTTCAAAGACGTACCCACCGGTCTCTGGGGCCAAAGCCTCACGCCCGAACTCAACGGCGACCTGCTGATTGAAAACGTACTCACGGGATTTACCATAAAACCACTCGCAGACGAAACAACGGGGGAAACGGACGAAATCGCCTGCGCAGACCTCGCCGACAACGACATCGCCCTGTACGACGGCGGCTACACGTGGGAAGAGACCGCCCCTTTTCCCATCCAAGATCTCGGCGAAGCGGCTACAAACCTAGTTCTCTATAGTGTGCCGGGCGACAGCATCACGGACGAACGCGATTCGCTGTTAGACGCCCTGGGCATGGGCGACGCCGAGATCAGCCTGAGCCAGTGGACAGAGGACGATTTTGTGACGACTCCCCAGATCGTCGGTGACGCCTAGTTCCCTTCGTTTAAACAGTAAAACGAACCCCACGATGACCGAATCCCTTCCGACCAAACTCCAATTCAGCCAATACCACCGCCCCGGACTGGCGGACGGGGACTATACGATCACAGTCACGCAGACGATTCAGACAGACGACGACAAGATCCCAACCACCACATTCTCCGCTGCACGGGATTTCGCAGTCCAGGGCGCGCGTTTCGCCTTACAGCCCACCGACGTCTACGCCTTCTTCCCGCCCCACGGCAGCCTGGGCGATCACACGAACGTCTTGCCCCACATCGCACTGACCCGCAGCACCCTGCCCTGGGAGCGCAGTGCCGGCGGCACGGACGACCCGCCCTGGCTGGCGCTGCTGCTTTTTGACGACGCCGAAACACCAACCCCAAACGTAATTCCCCTCGGAGAACTAACCGACGGCAGTGCCAAGTATCCCGACACCACTACCGAGTCCCTCGAAACCGGCCAAGCATCGAGCGACAACATCACCGTCGTCGACATCCCGTGGGGCACGCTACAGAAGCTCCTCCCCTCGGCCGAGGACCTTTCCCTGCTGGCGCATGTGCGCCAGGGGACGGACGACAGCGGCAATTTGGTCGGCGAAGAGTTGGCCGTGCTTATCTGCAACCGCCTTCCCTTAGCGGGTGCTACCAGCACGGTACACCTGGTCTCCCTCGAAGGCCGCTACACGGCAAGCGGCTTTGACGCCCAAGATGCTGCAGACGACGACCTCGTCCGCCTGATCAGCCTTAGAAGCTGGAGCTTCACCTGCACCGACCCGGCCCAAAGCTTTAGCGGTCTACTCGAAAACATTGACTTAGCCCCTTCGACCCTACGCCTCCCCGCCGTTGGCAACGACACAGCCGACCGCTATCTTGAGATGGGCTATGTTCCCTTACCCCATCACCTGCGGCGCGACGGCCTGCAAACCGTGTCGTGGTATCGCGGGCCCTTGAGCCCAAGCGACAGCAGTACCGAGCTTGCCCTGCCCGCCCGCGCCGCCGACGAACTGTTGACCTACAACCTGAATAACGGCCTGCTCGACGCCTCCTACGCTGCGGCGTGGGAAATCGGCCGCCTCCTGGCCCTACAGAGCAAGCCGTTTTCTCTGGGACTCTACAACTGGAAGCGCGCCTGTGCCCGCCAGGCCGCCGCCGCCGCCCAGGCAGAGGACTACGCCCACCTCGATATCGGTTGCGCCGCCACGGAGGCGCCTGCCCTACCCGACACCGGCTCCTCGTGGCTATCCGACCTAGGCCTCTTACAAGGCATCCCCTTTAATTACCTGGTGCCCGACGAGCGGATGCTGCCGCAAGAGTCACTCCGCTTCTTCAATATCAACACCTACTGGATGGCCTGCCTCTTCGACGGCGCCTTCAGCATCGGCCGCACCACCACCACCGACCTCGGACGCGACGCCGAAGCAAAAGCCCTCATCGACGCCTATCTGCCGCAGGACATAAGCGGCTTCCTCCTGCGCTCCGACCTCGTCTCCGGCTGGCCCGGTCTGTTGGTCGCCGGCTACGACACGATCTACGACGACACAGACGACATTTCCTCCGAGACCACGCTCCCCCTCGTGCGCATGGATCGCCTGTCGGCCAACGTCCTGCTCTGCCTCTTCGAGGGCCAAGTGCGCACGGTAGAGATGCGCCAAAAACCCGAAGCCTTACATTTTGGCCTAGACGCCCCTAGCAATGATGTTCCCGTTTACCACAAAGTCGTAAAGCCTGTTTCGTATGCCTACGTTGCCGTGTCCTGGAAAAACGACGATGAGACTACACGTGTCATCGACATCTCCAGCCTGGCGACCGCCATACAGGAAGCGACTGTAGCGGGGACCTCATCGGCCAATTCGGCCTCCTTCGCGCGCCGCATGCTCGAAAGCGTAGACAACGTGCGCTTCGTGCAAACAAAGGCCTAAACCCAACGAGAGCGAGCCATGAGCACATACCTAATCGTCCCCATCCGCCTCGACGCGCTGTGCCTGCAACACGACCGCGCCACCGTAGAAGCCACGGCCGACTTCAGCCGCCTGCCCTATACCGACGGCCAGCGTGACTACAACGCCGATATCGCCAACATCAGCGAAGAAATCGCCTCCCAACCCTTTGAAAACCGCAACCTGCATTTGAAGGCCGGCATCCACCTGCACTGGGCTTTGCCCGACGCCCTTACGAAAGGTGTCGAAAGCGACACCGGCTCCGACTATCCCCCCGTGCCCAACCGCTGGTACGTCATTCGAACGGGAACCACAGACTACGCAACTAAAGAGTGGATCGTCGAAAGCGACTATCTCCACCCCGAGGGCACCGAAGCCGGCGGCGTCAGCGTGCCCGTCGACGCCGACCCCGACGCCGGCAAATACCAGCCGTTCCGCTACCTGGGCCGTACCGTGCCGCTGGAGGACTGGTCGAAAAACGACGCGGACGCCGAATACCTCGATGGACTCACGGCCATCGGCTATGGAGAACCCGCCTTCGCCGCCTTTTACCCCAACTGCCACAGCGTCTTCGGCTTTTACGACGAAGAGATCACAGGCACCCCTCCCAGTGACCTGAGCTACAAAGTGCTCGGCTTGTATGGCGACCCGGACCAGGATTGGCTGAAGACTTTCGTCGACGACTTCAACCAATCCTACGCCGATGCCAACGATGGCGCCGCAGCGCCTGACGAAGAACTGATCCAAGCCATCGAAGACGAACTCGGCTGGACCTTCGCCCTCGAAGCAAACCAGGCCCTACCAAAATACAGTTACTACTACGGCTCTATCACCTTCGACCCCGCCGATACCACAACCCCCGACCTCACCTCCACCGACACGACCGTCACCGTCGGCAACACCCCCACCGAGGCGCTATCGGCATATCTGGCACACACGCTCGACGCAGACAATAGCACCTTGCTTGAGGACCAGCTAGAGTCTCTGTATCTCTCCTCTCAATTGGGAAGTTCCGAGATTGACACGGGCGCCCAATTCGAAGCCGCTCGCCACGAAAACGGCTTCACGGCTGTCGACGCCGGCGCCCTCTGGACCATCACCGGAGAGACGAGCGACACCATGACCACCACCACGGCCCAAGTCACCCTCCCGGACGACATCGCCGACGCCCTCAACGAACTCAACGCCCTACAGGCGGCCTACAACCGGTCTTGGCAAGAGATCGATGCCATGCGCACACAGATGTTCTCCGACTGGTACAAGTACATGATTTGCGCCTACCCCCCCGAAGATAGTCGCGAAAACTACCCCGACATCGACCAAGTCAGTTATTATTTGAAAACAATGGGTGGCGACCCGATCACTGCGAAGGAACTGACCACGGGCATGCTTTACCTGCTCACGGACGACGACGGCAAGGTCACCGGCGCGGCGACGGACGGCTCCGATGATACGGATGCGTCAAGAGCGGTCGATTCCAGCTACGTCCCGACACAAGCACTAGTACTAGTCGGTGCAATCAACGATTTACTCGGGACCCTGACGACCTACAACAGCGACGCTGCCGTCACCGCCGCCAACACCACCTATGTCCTCAAGCAAACGCCGGACGACCGCTACTGGCGTCCCAACGAACCCGCCGTCCTCATGACCGGTCCCGACGTCGAAGCCACACAACGCCACGGTCAAGACGGTCTGCTCGAATGCGTAAGGATGGACATCAGCTCATCCGACTTGGACTACGTAACGAGTAAACTCGAAACTGCGTTCAGCGAACTGGGCGACAACATCGCTGCCAACACCTGGCAACACCCCCCCTGGAACCCTTTTCTCCTAGAATGGGAAGTCGAACTTTTCCCCATTGCCGCCAACAATAACCTCGCGGCTGAAAGCCGGGACTATGCGCCCGAACTGATCACCGACAGCTACACGCTACCCGACGGCCAACCGGATCTCGTATTGCAAGACCCCGAGGCGGCCACGGACACCGGCGCCTACGTCTACCGAGGTTCCAGCATCCTCACCAACCAGGCCGAGACGCTCCTACAAGAGCAACTCGAAGCCTACCTCAACGACCAACCCTACGACGACTACTTCGCCGAACACCCAAACGAAGAACGCACAAACACCTACATCACCGACCACATCGCCGACATCGCCGCCTGGTATGCGTCCAAAAACGCCGGCGCCGAAGACCCCGTTTACACCGCCATCCGCGCCTACCAACTCCTCAGCGACACCGCCACTCCTTTTTACAGCCTCGCCCAGGCCCTGGGTGGCTTCAACGACGCCCTGCTCATGCACAAGCAAACCCTACAACTGAGCGTCGCCGATCCGCTTGGCTTTGCCGACTACCAAGAATTCGCCACTGCCGTAGCCGCTGCCGTACAGGACCACATCCACAGCGCGCCCACGCCCCTGAACGACTTCAGCCCCGTCCGCTCCGGCAATATGAAACTACTCCGTCTGCGCCTGGTCGACACCTTCGGTCAAATCAAAGACCTCGACTTGGGTGCCGTCAGCACCGCCGAGAGCATGGCCAACACGCAAAGCACCGAACTCATCTCCCTGCCCCCGCGCCTCGTGCAGCCGGCCCGCCTGAGCCTCCGTTGGCGCTCGGCTGACCACGACGACGTCGAAATGAACGCCCAACCGGCTACCACGCCGGTATGTGGTTGGCTGTTACCCAACCGCCTCGACAACAGCCTGGCGGTCTACGACACAACGGGCCAAGCCCTCGGTTCGCTGAACCCTAACGCTACATGGCAGGCAGCGCCGGGAAGCGACAACGCCGCCAGCACCATTAGCGCTATCGCCAACGCCCCCTTGCGCCAATTGCTCGCCACCGTCCAGTCTTTGGGCGAAAGCTTTCTGAGCGGCTTCATACTCACGATGGACAACGCCGCAGCCAATATCGAACCTGACAGCGCCGAACAACACCAGGGCATGGCGCTGCTCGTGGGGCGTCCCGTAGCGCTGGTGCGAACCGATTTGAATCTCGAACTACAAGGTCTGCCCGCCGTGCACCAGGGCTGGAACGCTTTTCGCCAGGACTTGCAGCGCGACACCCGCGACACCGACAACATCGAGCAAGTCCAGTTCCCCGTGCGCATCGGCGAACCTGAGCAACTCAACGACGGCCTGATCGGCTACTGGATTGAAAACGCAGACGGCACTTACGAGGATAATCGCCTCTATTCGCCGGCGACAGAAGGAGTCAACAATGCCAACATCACCGCCCCGGCAAACGTCTGCCAAACCTTGGACGCCGCGCCCCATACCTTCGCCATGCTGATGGACCCGCGCGGCACCCTAAATGTCACCTCCGGCGTCCTGCCCATCGTCTCGATCTCGATCCCCCCCGACCAATACGCCGACGCCCTCGCCGCTATCGAAGTCACATTTCTAACGACCCCGCTCTTAACCAACCACAACCAAGTCTGCATCCCGCTCCCAGACGAGCCCGGTTATAGCTGGACCTGGTTACAGCAAAACAACGGAGAATGGACAGAGAACACCGCCCTCAATCCGGCGAGTAGCAATGCCAACTTCGACGCCCAACAAGAACTCCGCGAAGGCTGGCTAAAACTCAGCCGCAATCTAGACACCTAACACACAGTATCCAATTCGTTTTACCGCTTTATTAATGGCCGAAAGCGTCGAACGAACGCTATCGGAACTTCGCCACAGAGAGGAACAGAAATGACCGCCATAGACTACGGAACAACAGACGATTCGTTCGTCCAGAGCTACCCCATCGACTTCGACTTGCACGACGACCAAGACCAAAACGTGCTATACATCGACGACAACCCCGGCGGACTCAAGCTCTACCTCGACATCAGCAACGCCTCACAATCCGATATCGAGCTGGCCGCTACGACGGACGCTACGCCCAAGGCCGACAACCACCACTTTGAGCTGCGCTTCCGTCCCGGGACCCTGTCCGACGCAACCGCGAGCATCGTCGCCGTGGTGGAGACCGATTGGACCCTAGGCACGGAAACCAACGACGACGGCACCGTATCGTTCTATTTTTTATACTCCGCGGGCCTAACCCTTGCGGCAAGCGACACCATCACCTTGACCCTACAAGACATTAGCGCCGAACCCAGTGGCGGCGCACGCGGTACTCAGGTCGCATTGGCTTACCAGCAATTGAACTATGCCGGCGACACGGAAACCTTCAGTGGTACCCGCGTCGATCACATCAGCATCGTCAACCACAGCGGTGAAAAATACGTTCCCCTGCACGCAGGCTTCCTCGACGGCAACACCGTGCTCAACAACGGCGAGTCGGCCAACGAACTCTATCTGCGCCTCAGCAACGTATCGGATTCAGGCGCCATCGCGCTGAGCACCGACACCGACGCTCCCACCAAATTCATTCTCTCCTTCGACTGCGCCAACGACGACGCCGACGACTGGGCGCTTGAAAGCACCAGCCTCGTTGAAGCCATCGAAGTCGGGGTCGTGATGGTGGAAGACGGCGTTGAGCAAGACGACACGGACTGGTCGGTCACCCTGGAAACAGAAGGCGCGACGCCGGAGTGGGTCATCAGCAACGACAGCAAAGCCGAACTCGCAGAAGACGAATTCATTCAGCTCAAGCTCTCCAACATCATTACGGCGTACGCCTCGGGCCACACCAATCTCTACCTGAATTACAAAAACATCCCCGGCTACTGGGACGGCCAATTCGTCTGCACGATCGACAAAGGCCCGCTCGTCTGTCACGAAGACAAGATCGGGATCGGCACCAATGCTCCAGAGAGGAGCATTCATGTAAAAGGCAATGGTCTACTCGTAGAACGCGTCTCCCAGAGCCAGCCGGCGCTCTTCCTGCACCATAAAACAGACGAAAACACCACCAAAGGCATCTGGCGCGTGCAGGGCTCGGACCTCTTCTCGATAAACGACGACAGCGCCACCGCCGGCGGCGCTTCCACCTACAGATTGGTGATCGATCAGGAAGGCCACGTCGGCATCGGTACAGAATCCCCGAAGACGAGTCTGCACATTTATAGCGACGGAAGCAACGACGTGACCGTCAGCGACAAATCCTCCGGCCACCTGGTGATTGGCGACGTGAATAGCAAAAACATAGCCGTTGACGATAATGAGATCATGGCCAGGAACAACGCTTCGACCTCGGACTTATACCTCAACAACAACGGCGGCGACGTGCGCACCGGCGGCACATTCTATGCCGCATCCAAGAATTTTGTCATCGACCACCCCGGCCGGCCCGGCTACCGACTCGTGCACTCCTGCGTCGAGGGGCCCGAAGCGGCCGTCTATTACCGTGGCGAAGCGCAACTGACCGGAGGCACAGCGACCGTGCAACTACCCGACTATTTCGAGGCCCTAACTCGGCGCGAGGGACGCACGGTGCAATTGACCGCCAAGGGAAGCGAGCCCTTTCTCATGAGTGCCACGGAGGTGGAAAACGGTTCTTTCACCGCACATGGCAGCCTTGCAGACGGCTACTTCTACTGGGAGGTAAAAGCCGTACGATCCGACATCGAAGTGCTCGCCGTGGAGGTCGTAGAGTAGAAAACCTTGTCCCCCAACAACGCCGCTCGTCGCCGCAGGGCCTGCATCCGGGAAAGGGGTCAGCCATTGGGGCGTTTGTCAATAGGCATAAAAATTTCTTTCCTCAACTTTTCTTAGTTTTCTTCGTTGAGTTCCTACCGCTTTCAGAGTCCTCCGCCCTCGGTTCCGATTCGAACCAAGGCCGTAGGGTCAGCCCCGAATGGCGCTTAGTTAAGCAGGCTTTTCGGGTTGTTTCACTTCTGTTTTCTAGATACTTCCACTTTCATCTTATGTCTTGGTTTTGTCATTAGTCTAAAGCCCTTTTTTCTTCTTTTTACCACCCTTGGTTCACTCCGATTGGGTCTTTCTGGCAACAAGTCTTGAACGATCGTCATGTAAAGCGCTTCTCGGGCTTCTCTCTCTGACTTTCTGCTTCGGTGTTTTCCGCGAGCAAACTCCTCTCGCCATCGCCGTACTGCATCTAGTGTCCCTTTGAAACTAATCTTTCCGAGAGGCACGCCATACCCTTGGGAAATATCATTCATCAACGCTCGGATCAAATTGTAGGCAATTGCATGCATGCACATTTCCTTCTGGATCATCTCGGGACATTGGCACCGCAGGATGTCCAGGCTCAGACTCTGTTTGATCTCACGGATGTAGACCTCGACCTGCCAGCGTTGACGGTAGAGCTCTGCCAAGGCTGCTGCGGGATAACGCTCAGCGTCGGTCAACGTGGTTACTAGCTTCAATGTTCGAACCCGAAAACCTGGGGTTCTCACCTCCACTTTCACTACCCGTAGAGTCATCGTTCTTGGAAGTTCTTTCCATTCCTCTTTGCTCATGAGTTTCCCCTTGTTGGACGGACGTTTCCATTCTACGAGGCGATCACACTCTCCCAGACGTGTCCCTTTTCGCCAGTCCACCTTTCGGGATTGGTGGACTCTTGCAACGACTTCAACCCCTTTCTGATGCATCACCGCGATTTGCCCGTAGCCGCCATAGGCACGGTCGCCAACCAAGATATCGCCGGTTTCAAACACGTTAGAAGCTCGTTGAAACAACCGGCATTCATGCTCGTGCAGATTGCCCTCGACCCAATGCAACAAGGCGCCAGAGTGCAATGAATAGATCCCCAACAGTTTCATGACCGGAAAACCGCAACCCGGTTTTTGTGTGGAGGGCTGAGGATAAGCCTTCTGATTGAGGCGGGTATCGGGCATGGAGACCCCGGTTCCGTCAGCCACCAAGAGTCGATGCCCGGCCCATACGCCAACGCTAGCTGATTCTCTCCCCAGGCTCTGAGCGGTGTGGGACCAGAGCTTTTGTAGAAGATTAAGGGGCAATCTCGTACGAGCTTGGCAATAGGCGCCCGTTCCGCTACTTGGCATTGGTAAACCCCGCTCACGATGCCATTGCTGAATCTTACGAACGATCTCACGGCAAGCGCATCCAGGGTCCAAGACCTGGCATAGGAAAGCCCAGAAGGTTAGATCGGACCAGTAGTTTCGACGTCTCCGCTTGGTGTCTCCGAGGGCAGAGTCAAACAGTTCGGAGGAAATCCAGGGGGCAAAAAGTTTCTGCAACCCGGCGAAGGAGAGCGTCTCAAAACGTTTTACCTGCTGTTTCAGCTGCGTTTTGAATTGGCGAGAAGCACGGGCCTGGAAGAGCGGTGAGATGCCTGGCAGGAATGGGGTTGATGAGCTCATGCCTCAAGGTAACTTATCCTGCAGCAAAGTACAGATATTTCTTAAATATATACCAGAAAACTTATGCTCAACTAAGCGCCATTCGGGTCACGTCTCGACTCCCACCACGGGAGCGTCTCCGCGTTCCCTTACCTAGCAGTATTGCTCTATCGCATGTCGAAACGCGACCCCGATTCCCAGTTACCGGTTTCTCACAGCCTCTCACGAACCAAACAACGTGCCAAGACTATTGGAGGCACTAGAAGTGCCACGATGCCCGTTACCAATTGCATACCAAGTCCCTCTGACAGATTCGGGAACATATCGGGCAGCCTGTTCAACAGGATGCCAGCAAAAACAACAGCAAACCCTCCTCCAATCAGCGACTCACCGATCGTCCTCCGCCAATTCATCCTGACGCCGGATAACGATTCACCTCTGAGCACATACATCGAATTTAGAAGGACTACACACTGAGCATCTCCGAATATCGACAGAATAACGAAGAATCGTTGCGAGATCGACGTATTATCAGCAAGCAACCCCACAGATTTCATCAATACACCTGTAACAACGATGCCGACAAAATTTCCAACTACGGCGACCGCGAGAGAGAATAGATTCCTGGTCTCGGTTTTCACCACTGTGATCTAGGGCAGTCTCGATATGCTCACGGTAGCCTCAACACCTCGTGCACTTATCGCTCGGGCGAATCTGGAGTCATTACGGGCAACATTTCTCATGCGTTAAAAATTCGACCGAAGTAATGAGGGATAAATCAAGATATCAACCGCCGTCCGAACACTTTCAATGAGATCTACAGCCCCGTAAGTTCAATTTCAAAAAACTGATCGTATAAACAAGCCCGTAGCAACAAAGACACAGACGCTATAGCTTCCGTAAAAGAATGGATAGAACAGTTTCGACCTTGGCCTACATTGATCGTTCTTGTCTTCGAACCAACATTTTGTTGCGAGTAAACCAGCACAAACTGCAGAGACGTTGATTGCACTGAAAAACAACACCATCGTAAGACCTTTCGCAAAACTGCTTTCTTGAAACAAGAAAACAACAGAAAACCCCGAAATCAACGTAGGAACTACCAGCACCTTCAACAGCCTTTCGAGGACCTTCAGAGCATGATCCATTTCTTCAATCGATTTTCGGTAGATATTCATTTCTACGAACCTCCTAGATCGGCCCCAGGGTCAGCCCTTAAGAAATCAGTTTAGGGCAACCTACTTCCCAATCCTGCCAAGGCTTCCTTACTTTCTTCAGCCAAACATAAGAGGTCAGAACGAAATACAAAAGAACGAACAAAAGACCTACTAACGGCCACTTGGTGTCGGTTGCGTTGACGGCCCGCTACAAGGCCCGATGCTATCGGTGACATAGCTGAGGAATTCGCAACTGCGAATTCGAGCTAAGACCGTTCCCCGCCCAACGAGACCCACCGGAAGCCTAGCGCGTCACCGCCCGCCAAAACCCCGCACCTTCGGCGGGCCGATCCACCATAACGGTGGCTTGCCCGTCGACCATGACCACTTCATCCAGCGGCTCCCACGATCCCGCATCCAATGATGACTTGAATTCCAACGTTACCGAACTCCCTGCGACGGCCATTACGTCAATCGCCAACTGATCTCCACTGGGCCGAATGGAAAGATGAGCCGGTATCGGCACGGCGCCAGGATCCGGAGCCCCAGCGATCGAATCACGATCAACGAGATCCGGAACGCCATCCCCATCCCCATCATTCTCGTCGATCACCACCATCCCCCATTCGAAGAAATCCTCCGCGCCGGTATCCAACCAACCATCCTCGAACACAATAGCGAAATGAACGGCATTCCCCGTAAGTTCAAATGACTCAAACAGAATCACCTCCAACGGATCCCCCAAATCATCCTCCAAACCGCCCGACACAAACGTCAGACCCCCATCAACTGATGGCTTAAGACGCACCGGCCCCGAAATCGTTCGCCCCGTATCACCACGACGCTCCAGCTCAAGCATACCCTCCACTTCATCGCCGTCCTTCTCATAAGTAAGCTCTCCCACATACTCCAACACCTCAAACGAATGCCGAAAAGAAGCATCGAATGAGTTCGCGTTCCATTGAAAAGTAACCGTTCCGTCCAGATCCCCAGCAGCTCGCTCCCACTCCGCCGTGACCAAACCCGGGGCTCGCGCCGGAGACACCCCCATCCCTTCGATGACGAAATCATCAAAGGACCCTTCAGATGACGCGGATACGGCTTGGTCCACTTCAAAAAAGTCATCCACCCCATTGCCGTTGCTATCCTGAAAGGGCGCGATATCCAAAAGCAATCCCCCCGTCACCGCACCCAATAATCGGGACGATTCCAGCACATAGAAACTACCATGAGAGGCGCCCCCAAAGAAGGAAAGCTGAGGGGCCAACTCCTCGTTACTCCTTCGCTGAGTAAGCGGATCGTCGGTCGTCAGTTCGATATTGTAAGTCGCACCGTCGCTGCTCGCAAACCCCTTCGCCACAACCACCGACAGGCACCGCAATTCAACCCGAGCCGTAGCAGCCTCCAAGGTTCGGCACTCATTCAACCCCAACAGCCCAACGGCAACGCCAACCAAGGCTCTTCGATAGATATTCCAATTCATTTCTCTCCTTTGTATTCTGTATCCTCCACCAAATCGTATTCATAGAATACGAAAGTACTCCCATCGTTCGAGCAAGCGCCTGGACCAAAGCGAGCTACAACCCACGCACTTCAGGCCACCGCTAATTCATTACCCCTTTCAACCAGTCATAGCTCGGCGCTCCAGCGGGTCCTCGCCATACTGATTTGGTCCCTCTGTTCCCTTAAGAAACCCGCATTCAATGATACTCCACACGATGCCAACGACCGGAATCAATGCAATCCAGAGCCATCGGCCTGATTTCCCCCGATCATGCCACCGCTTCACGCCTACGGCAAACAAAGGCCACAACAGAAGCAAAGAAACTAGCGCCCGAATCATCAATGCCAACAAAACCATCGGTTTGGTATCTTGATTGATATAGGACGTCAGCACGTCCACACCACCGCCTAACGTGCCATAGCCGATATTCAACAGCCAGTATTCAGATCTCGAGATCCTTCCTTCAAACGATAGTAACCGACCGTTCGCGCGTCTTGTATCCATAGATCAAACCTCCATTAGTTTCGTAGTTCACAGCTGAGAAGGGCATGTTCCAAGCGATACAATCCGCTTCGAATTCACGCACAATCAACAGAGCACGCCACCCTCCTCAGAGATCAGTAAACTGACCAGAGGCACCACATATGAACAAGCTACTTCTCTTCAAATGGCAGAAAAGGAATACATCTGTCGTTTTACAATATCTCCAACACGAATTATCAACACTTTCACGGCACTTCTCACCATCGCAAAAGCTTTCGGAATGGGAGCTACTGTCCGGAGACTGCTGTTTTCGTCGAGCAGACAAGTCGGGGATAGTCGCCCCCCAAGGCACACCTAGAACGGGTCGGGTAACAAGTGCTCCGCTGAACGCTACTAGCGTGCTGAGGTCTCTTTTCCCACGTGGTTCATAGGAACAGGTTGAGCAGTCTTTGATCCTCCTGCACACGTCATTGCAGAAGACCGATACACGACTCCACTCACCGTGAGCCACCGCACTAACGGTCTATCTCGTCAATTCCTCAAGATGCTCTCCCCTGTTGACCACAGAATCCGGGCAAAGCGCACAATAAAACCTTCCTGTTACTTGCCCAGACGCCCGGCACCGGTGTTGCAATAATCGAACAGAGAACAGGCCTTCGCACACCTAGGGCGACAGCGAACCCGCGGACAACAGAGATCTTGCCCCTGCGAGGCATGAAAGCTACGGTCAACCACGAAAGGACGGGACCGTGACCGCTCGCACAACAAACAACGAACCCCATATTTTCTGGACGGGCTCCAACTATTTATTTGTCGATGATTCTGGCAATATCATCGGAAAGCCCCACGCCGACGGACTCTCGGAATGGGAACTGCTTTTGGATTTTCACGCTGGTTTCGCATCGTTCCGAGTTGGCGAGCTTTGGGGCTTCGTCGACCACCTCGGAAACGTCGCACTTGAACCGCGATTCGAATGCAATTGGAATCCAATCATGAACGAAGGCCTGGCTTTCGCCGGCTACTCCGGCGACCGCTTTTATTTCAATCTTGCCGGGGACCGAGTCCTACCCGGCCCCTACGTCGTAGCGACTTGCTTCAAAGAGGGAATGGCGGCAGTTAAGTTTCCCGGCCGAGATACTTGTAGTGTTATCGACCCAAAAGGAATCCTTCTATCCGAACTTCCCATCCATCTTCTCTGGGACATGTGTTGGGTCAAACCCCAATGGGACTGGAACCATTTCGTCGGGTCAATTGCTTCCAAAGATGAAGCCCATTCCGAATACCCGGGCCTTTGCGGTATTTTCAACTGGAGGGGCGAATGCCTCTTCGAACCGAGATATCCCAGAATGACCACTTTTCATGGTTCTACGGCCTGTTTTTCAAGCGATCCGGAGAGTCCTCGGCCCCACTTCGGCCTTGTCGACCGCTCCGGTACCGAGATCCACCCGTGCACCCTTTTCGGCGACTGCCACCTTTCGGAGGGGATGGTAGCAGCGGGAACAAAGCGGAATCTGTTGGGCTACCTGAACACAGACGGTGAGTGGATTATTGAACCCAGATTCCACATCGCACACCCGTTCTCCCAAGGTCTAGCCTTCGTAGGCGACGGCCAACTAGGATTCGGCTACATCAACACGTCAGGCGAATACGTGATCCCGCCTGGACCAGTCAGCCACGGAGGAAAGTTCAGAAACGGTGTCGCCACCGTCGTCCACCGAGGAAGGGGCGCCCTCATCAACCGAGCAGGCGAAGTCATCTGGAAGAATGGCATTGGAAACCCGTAATCAAGCCGGATTCAGACGCGAGCACGACGCCTCTCAAGAAAAGTATCCCTGCCTCGGGACCACTTTGGTCGAAGACACACGGGAACTAGCCCCCCAATCGGGCCGCGTGTCTTACGGTAAAGAAATTTTCTGTTGGTTATGGTTGATCTCGGGACGTCAAACTTCTTGGAACAGATCCCACTCTGTCTGATCGCTCGCGGCCAACGTCAAGACACACGTCTGCGTCATTCACAACTCGACAATAATCAGGAGCCCTACCAGTCTGCTATTGCCACCCAATGTAGACATGGCATACGCCGGTGCGACCAGCAGATTATGGAAGGAATTCCACGCATTGCACCGCATTCATACAGAACTCGGTGACTTCGCATGGATAACAGTCGCCACGTCCTTCGTCTATGTTCGACTTCATTTATAGCTCAGGCAATCGGTGCAGGTTCAAAACTCACAATCTCTCCCCATACTTGTTTCTGAACAAAATCCACAAATCGTTCACTCACGACAATACAACCCATTCCGTAGCCAACTCGAAATAGATCAACCCCTTCGGGAATCGAGGCTCTTGAGATGACAAGATCCCCCTCAAAATCGACTCCCCCACAAGTCCTGCAGATCTCGGGTATCAGTTGAGACGAAACCTCAGCATTGGAAAAAACTTCCACCGAATACACTTTCTCTTTGTATGCCTTGCCTCTTAGTTCACAAGCGACAAGCTCGACACCCGTCAACATCCCATGTTCACGTAACAGGTTTGCGGCATCTTCGCGAATCTCCAAAGTTGTATTGTCACCTGAGATAAGCTCGTTGTAGGGTTCAACCACTCGTCCCTTCAGGGGACCAAAACTGGTCCCGGGAAAAATGGGTATCGACTTACCAGACTTTCCCAGAATTTCTCGCTTTCGCCGCGAGAACTCATCCCAGCTAACCTCAAACTCTTCACCATCGTAGTCCAAAATAGATGCGACCCCGATCTTGCCGACATCGACAGTTGGATAGCTAAAGTGAATACCACTATCTGACCATCCGCAGTCTGGACATTGGGAAAAAGGTATTGACCATTTTGACGCCGCGTCGAACGGTGTCAGCAACGGTACCACTGGTTGTTTTTCGGGAGCGATGAGACGATTTCGCGGATCGATTTTCCCTTTAAAGTAGTACTTCATGGAGATCTAAAACTAAACGTTGATCTGCGCTACGCGTGTTGCCACCCAGTGATTACCCCAAAACTCATCGCGACTATCTTTTCTACTCTCGGTCTGATTAGCTCTGTCCGTTCTACCGCACAAAGTAGCGAAACTGGCTGCTCATTGACACTTCACCAGGCTATGAGTCGAATCCTAATCTCCAATCGGCTGCAGCCATCTCAATCGGCCCATGGTTTGATTTCTTGTGGCTTCCTATCATGCCACGTAACCAAAATTAGTCTCCGGAATCCGAATCAATACCTCGCCTGTTCACCTCTCATCACGACACCCTTAGCGGTACAAACTCCTTCAATCCCGTCCATCTGTTCTTCTCAACAAGTTCGACGAACGTCTCACTAACGACCACTCCACTACAATCCCTTCCAGACTTAATCCTAGCGATATGTCTCTCAGAATTCAGAAGGCCGCACAATGAGAACTTCCCAATGGGGACGGGATCTGGCTGAAAACACGTTGCACAAACATTCCCTCCTTTCTCTGGTAGTATTCCGCCAACCGGAGGAATCTCCAATGACCATATCCTTTCGGAATATTTCTTCCCTCGCAACTGAGTAGACACAAAGGAGCCGGAGGAGAAAAGGCCAGCCTCAACCAAAACCTCTTTGGCGTCGTTGCGTACCTCAAAACTGTTCCAATTGGCACTAAGAATCGCGGGATACTCACTCACGACTTTTCCTTTGAGGGATCCGAAATGCGTCCCAGGGAGAACTATCAGTTCCCGCTCCAACTTTTCAACAATCTGTTTTCTGAAATCCAGAAACGTTTCCCATGAGAGTTCAAAGTTTTCGGGATCATAGTTAGCGAGGTTTCTAATCCCAATCTCTTTAAGATTAACACTCGGATATGAGAAACTAGCACATACCCATTTTCCACATTCCGGACAATCCGCTCCGGGAATACCCCAAATGTAATTCGCATCCAACGAATCATGAGACCGATCAAATTTTACCAAATAAAAACCCACAAGATTACTTGACTCTTGCTCAAAACCTATTGTTTGGATCTTGGAAGGTCAACCAACGGAAGTTCATCAACTCCAAACGGTGGATGATTACGGGACACGTCCCGACATTCGATTCCGCTGCCCCGCCTGTTTCCATCTTAAACAAGAAGTTGTATGGCTTTAGCTCGACAAACAACATCCGAGCATCGCTTATGAGAACGTTTGGGATGGTGGTGAAGGTGATTTGATTCCCTCAGTTTTCGGCGTTGGAGGTTTTGCAACGGAATCGAATTTCGAGATGTGCCCCCGGTTCTTATACTGGCACTGTTGGCGCTATGGTTGGCCACTAAGGTCACTAGGCTTACCTCTGTCTGGCTTCACAGTTGGTGCTGGGGCCTCCTGAGATTTCACTTCGGCTCTTGCGGCCGTTGTCATCCCTGCCCGCTCAGCCCCGTTCAAGATACCATCTCCGTCTGCATCGAATCTCTCCAGAATCGCAGCCAGTCGCTCAGCAGCTGCGTTCTGCTGCAGTCGGCCTGATAGTGACGTAGCCCCTACCTCAACAGGCCCCAGTAACTGACTATTCACAGGTCAACGAGAGGCGCGAATTCGTGCTAGATAGACTCGCCTTTCGGCATCTCGCACTCGCCCATCACCATTCGTATCCATCGCTCGCAAGATTTACCTTTGTTTGGCCCGAAACGCGTTCCGGTGAGCGATCCGCTCTGCCCGGTCCAACGTTCCGTCGTAATTGGCATCGAACTGTTCGCGGGCCACAACAGCCTTAAATGATGGGGCCGCAGGTTGTTGAGCGAACAGATTAACACAGCACTAGGCGCCTAGGATCATCACGGCATATCGTTCTTGAGACATATCTTTTATCTGATTCATTGGTTGGCCTTATTCGATTCCCTCAAATAGTTTCGCAACTGCTGACTCCGATCGTCCTCCAAAGCTAACGTCCTCGACACACCCGGAATCGACGAATCTATTATTCTCTCCAAGATTTCACTCTCCGGCCCCTGATAACAAAACGCTTCCCACGCATCCAAGAACTCTTGTAGCGAGGACGCGAGCGTTTCGCTAGCGTCCTCATGAGACAAATACACTACCTCCCATCCATTCTGACTGGGACGCAATGCCAAATAGTCTCCATTCATGATTCGGCAAAACGGCACGGCTTTTTCCCAGAACTCTAGTTCATCCGGGAATTCAGCTATCCACGACTCTTCAATCCAATCGCGGACATTTTCCATCTCGCTAGCAAACTCTTCAGGAGACACAAAATCTATTCTTCCACGTACGGATACACCCTCAATCTGGTTACCCGCACGGTCGCTTCTTGGTACGGTGGCATGAAAATTTACGCCCACCTCCCACGCCCCACTCTCCCAAAACTCTTCAAGATCCCTGGGAACTCTATCCAAATGACGCTCCAGAATTCCCCCAAGATTCCGCCCCGATCCCGTTCCAATCACAAGTTCTGTAATCTCAAGATTCAGCGAATTGGCTTCTGATCTCAGCGAAGAAACAAAGCCTCTCAGATTTGATATCCAACTACGGGCAAACGTCATTTTACGAACTCTAAACTACGTTGACCGGCGAGAATTCAGGCAATCCCTTCCATCCAAGGGCTCGAACAGTCTCAACAAATTTCGCACTCACTATCATTTGGGTATTTCGCGAATTCTTTACCTTAAACAAGTGAGCACCAGACGGAATTGAGCTAGAACTGATTGAAAGTGGTTTTACTTTGTCTGGAGATTGCCAACACAGAGTGCAAAACTTCTGCCCCACCGGCAGCACTATCTCCGCAACCGGAGGCAATTCCACACAAAACACCTGGGAATCAAATCGTTTCCCCCGCAATTCTGCCGGACTAACGCCAATCCCCTCTAACAACCCCTTCTCACGAAGAGTATCGAGAGCATCCTCTCTCAATTCGAGTGAGAAAAAATCACCTCGAGTAATTGGTTCATAAGCAGCGGTGACCCGGCCCTTGAACGGCCCGAATACTGTGCCAGGCAATATCGATAGTGGTTCGCCCAAAACATCCAAAACACGGTTTCGACGACGGACAAATTCATCCCAAGACGTCTCATCCTGAGATCCATCGAAATCACTGAGTCCAGTAACACCGAGCTCTTCAAGATTCACCGTAGGATACGAAAACTCTGCAGCGACGATCTGACCGCATTCAGGACAGTCTGCCATGGGTATTTCCCACTTGTAACGTCCCGAAAAGGGTGGGTCCTCAGAAAGCAACCAATACAACTGAAAATATTTATCGGCCATCGTACAATACTGTTCTCAATTCTCGTTACTGTTATAGCCAGCATAAAGCAGATCGTCTAGCCCAGTGATTCGGGTTCCGTCTCGACATTCCACATTCTGTTGACCGACTAGCGGCCTGTTCCGCTTCTAGTTTCTTCTCATAACCGTGGATACCTGGGAAGAAGTAGGCTCAGCCCTTAAGTCGGTAGTTTTGTTAAACTTTCAATGTTTTCGCCACCTTCGCTAGTCACCTAGCCAGTCTCCGATCACTCGCCTCGCTGAGACCCGTATGCCGCGGGAACGTTTCCTCATCCGTGTGCCGAACAGTATCCGACTATTCAGGAACCAAGGATCAGTTCTGTGGGTGAGCCAGGGTCAGTCACAGGATTCCGATACTTCCTTCCAAATCATTCGATACCTCCCTATTTCGCAATAGCCGAATTGCCCTAAACCTCGTTCCGCAGTAGTCGCACGTGTTCCTAGGGCTGCCCTTTTTCCCCTCATATTCAACGCGCAGTTTCCCCACCAAGAGTCCCCCCACAAATCGAACATACTTAATTCCTACAACCACAAAGGAACAAACTCCTGGGCCCCCCTTTTAACGTTTGACTTCATGCCAGGAACTCTTGATTGCATGAAGCCATTTTGGTATCAGATGCCATTCATGTTTCGGTCTCTCTTCTTTTTTCTGGTTGTGATGCTGGTGAGTTCCACTGCTTTTGGCTGAGCTCAGGGGACTGTGAATTTATCAAACGTTGGTAGCGGGGTGTTCGCACCCATAGACGGTCCTGATGGATGGTTGGGGGAAGGGAGCCTGGTTCAGCTTCAATTTGAAGATGGAACGAATACCGGGAGGCCAGCGCCAGTTTTTGCGGTTGGGTTGTTATCCGATGGTACTCGCGTTGTTCCGGGGGATTGCCGTTGGCGAATCCGTGTAATTAAGGAATCTCCGCTTGGGGTCACGTACCGACCTTCGATTCCCACACGAGTGGTCACCCCAAAATCGCCGCCGTTTTCGACTGTCGGCGATCGCTGGCCTGCAGGTTTCTCGAATTGCTAGATCGGGATTGTCCCAGTCGACGAACGCACGCACTCCAGAAGGGATGGCAAAACCTCGTTCTATTCCGTGTTCTCAAATGCGAACCTTGACCAACCGCTAATCAAGGCAAACCCGATTCGGAACCCTTCTGAAACGATCGTTTTCCTCGATACGGTTTACGGCCGAATGAGCACTCCGGTTGCGCAAACGTGGCCTTATTTGACGGACACGTCGAACGCGTTCGGTATATTGAGCTCTGGAACGTTGACAATAGCGGCCTAGTAACCCACCCGTTCTGGCTCATGGAATGAGACCGCATGGGAAATACTCCAAGGCCACAAATGCTCAACGAACTCGCCCATGGGGTCAGATCCAAGAGGTTGGTGATCTCACGTAACCACGCGAAGACGCAAAGTTCTGAGAAACCAGGCAGACCTTCGCACCTTTGCGGCCTCGCGCGAGAACTCGTTCATCAAACAATCAATACCCAGTATGACGTCCGCGCAAGTAACCTCTCTGCTCGAAATATCGCTCCTAGTTGAGATGCGAGGGCGGCAATGCCTGAATTAAGCCCACCCGACAATCGTGATGCTGTCCTCGTTCCTCGGGAAGTAGTTCTCTCAACTTCATCAATCGCCCCACCGACAGTCGCAAACCAAAGACCACACGCCAGACCGACAGGGAATACCGGTTGAAATCACCGAGCCCGGCGAGCTCTAAGGCAAACTGTCTCCGCGATCGGACCGATCGGAGCGAAGCCAGGTATTCATGCTCCATACAAAGAAGATCAGGATGGAAGAAGATCAACAAACGAAAGATGGGCCGCCTCATGGCATGGACACCCTGGAGGATCAACTGGCGTTCAAAATCGACCTCCGAGGTCTTAAGACAGCGGCAAAAGACCGCCAAAAAGGTCTCAGGCTCCGCGTTGCTTGGCTCGTATTGACCAAAACGCCGTCCCGCATTGACACGGCTCGTTGAAACTTCAAAGTCGACTTTCATTTCATTCCATTCCGATCGATAGATTGTCCTCCAACACCGCCCGTCTCTACCCACAATGTGCCGTCAGAGTCAGAACCGACGCAGCTCCCCTAGCTACTTGCATCCCAAGTCCGGCACAACAAAGCCGCAACCCACCTCACAGTCGATGTTAGTCCTTGCGAAGGAGGAAATTAGAAATCCCATTCCGATCGGGATTAAACGACAGAAGAAGCTGGATATCAGAGAGGGCCGGGGATTTCGAAGCTACTAGCGACGCTAATAGCGAGCTAGTAGTGTTGCCCGTAACTTGTAGCCCACGGGAAATGTCCGGGAGAAAGCGACCATCACAGACCTTGGAGCGCCCCATAGTTTGCGCTAGCCACGTGAATAGGTGGAGAGCCCTAACAAAGGCAATCGGAGGCGGTCGCTACTGGAGAACCGAGCAAAATGAGCCTACCTGAATTCACTCCCCAACATGCCTTTTTTGAATCTGAACCACAGCCTACCAAAAAACAATTGATTGTCGCGGAAGCACCCGGATCTAAAGGTCTGCGTCTTCTGGCTGATCAATCCTTCTAAATAGATATCTTGTCCCTGTTCAGCGTGGCGGCGTTCAAGCTCGGCCCTCAAGAGACAGATTCTCTTCTGGACACGGCGCCCTGTTCGGAAGCGTCAAAGATCTCACCCCCTAGACGAGTTGGCTGAATCCGCTAGAGCGGATGAATGAGGAAGCCGAAAGTGTCGACGCAGGATTCCCAATGCTATGCAAGCGATTCCGGTTATCGCAGCGTATGTTTCTGGTTCCGGAACGAGAGCCCAGGTGACGGACGCATCCGTAAACATATTGCCATTAACGTCCACCAGGAAGGCATTCCCATTGGCATTCATAGCGGTGTGGTTGAAGGCTGCACCTGAAAGGTAAACGTTCCCCGTACTGAGCTCGATTTCGTCCGGTGGCCCATAGGGCAAAAAAGGAAGGTCGAAGCCTAAGAAAAGATCCGACAGTTCCAGGGCATAATCCGGGTCCGTTCCCGGCTGGCTACTTCCACCGAAAAGAAATGTTGTAAAGCCATTGATTGCGATCTGCGTATCGCCAAATAGCTGCTGTTGAACGGTGTTACCAACGAATAGATTGTCGAATACGACCCCAATATAGTTGTGTGGATGTGCAGTGGAAGCTGTCGCCGTAAACACGGCGCCTTGCTGGACACCTACGTTCATCCCATTTTCATCCTGCGATACCGTCAATGCGATTTGCGACTGAACGGAACCACGGCTCAAGATCAGCGTTCCCACCACCATCATCGCCAGAATCCGGGAAGTCACTCTGGGCCACCGCATAAAGAAAGACAGTTTCGCATTTGTCGGCGCACGGTGACAGGCACGCGACGTCGTTACCGAGACCGAGTCGTTTGAACGTCTGGATCCAACCCATGATTGAATCACAGAGATATGTTGTTCTGGAGAGGTCATTATCAAAGTTTCCATTTACTCAACACTACGGACACAGAGGCGCCTCACAGCATCCCAGAGACGCTAGATCAAATCGAACGGGAGTAAACAGGTTGAGTAGTCTGTAGATGTGACTCTACAAAAATCTGAATCCAAGCCCTCCTCCTAGGTCCATTACGGCGCAACGGAATCCCATCAATGCATGATCCATGCCAACGCCACCAAACGATTCGGCGAAACTCCCATTGCGAGCACGCGAACCACAACACCGAGATTTCAAATCCTTCGATAGAAGCCCATTCAGGCCCCGTAGCTACGGCGATAGGGCCTCACTCATGTCCAACCACAGCGAGGCGTCGCGTAAAAACCAGTAAGGGATCGAAACACCCAAACAGCTACTAGCGCGCTACTAGCACGCTAGTAGCGCCGCCATTGAACGGGCATGTCTCAACAGGGCGGGCCTGCTTCAGCAAAACGCAGGACCGGGGCGAACCTGCCGGCCATCTCGTTCCCCATCCTTGACGAGGATGGAAGAACGGATCAAACCTCTCTGCGGGAGGAATCCAAACTCATCTACGGAAACGAACCAATGGGCACACGACAACAAGCCTGCGCGTAAGGAGCCCGCCCTGAAGGAAGCCGATGGCGACCACCATTGAGGTGGATCCCGAGAATCGGGCCACAGGGTAAGCTATGAACGTGGCGGTCTTAAAAAAGGGGTCACCCATTGGGGCGTTTCTCACCCATTGGGGCGTTTGTCAATAGGCATAAAAATTTCTTTCCTCAACTTTTCTTACTTTTCTTCGTTGAGTTCCTACCGCTTTCAGACTCCGCTGCCCTCGGTTCCGATTCGAACCATGGACTTCTGCTTGTCGATTCCGAATTCACCGTACAGTGACGGTGATTCGTTCAGTCACCCATCTGGATCTAGCTAACTCGCCGCGGATCTGCATCCGACGGCGAAGAAGTCAAAACCACGTTCCAACCTCACTGCCCATCCTGTTACCACAGGACCAGAAAACCTTCTGTGCCAATCCGTGTTCATTCAGTTCCCAAAGATTGATAGATAACGGTAACTCGTATCGTTTCCAACCCCTACGTGACTCACGAATCGGTCGAATCACCAAAAGCACTTCATCCTAAGCTTTTTAAAGTATGAGTCGGGCCGCCGGTCCAATCAGTCCCATGGCTCCGTTGTCCAACCCCTTTTCCTGGTTAGGCGGCCCGACTCGAAATCGCACTAGCTCACAGCCTTCTTCTTCCCCTTCTTGGTCTTGGCTGGAGCTTTCAGTCCTACCTTCGTCGGACAGCTAGAGAATGCCTTCTCCCAGCTGAAGGGAACTCCCTCGCTCAGCACATACCACCCTGCTTTACTCAGCTTGCATGCCAATGCCTTGGTGGCCAAAATGCTGTTCACTTGATTGTTTTCCCTATCAAAGAACTGGCGGCATGGGTCGTAGTATCTCTTGGCATACTGAGCTGCCTCCACCCAAACCCATGCTAGATACTTGTTTCCTTTTTTCCCGTTGTTCGCTCCCTTGACCTTTCCGTTTGAAACTCGTTGACTACGAACACAGCGGCAATAGCTGGCGTAGTTGCCTGCTGATTTGAATCGCTCGATTGGCCCTGTCTCCAGCGTGATCGTAAGTCCTAGGATCTTGCCAACACCAGGAATGCCTTGCAGGCATCGAAAGCTCTTGGAGTTTTTCACTGCCTCCAGTGTTGCCTTCTCTAGCTCTCCGATGCTGGTTTTCAGTTCTCCCAGCAGTCTAATCTCCTCTCTGGCGATGAGTTGCTTGGCCGAGTCTTCGAAGAGTTCTGATGCGCCATCACAGAACAGCTTCTCAAGCCGGCTGAGACTCAACGATGTGCCAGTGTTTCGGGCGTAGAGGCTTTTCAGACTCAGCTTCAGCGCCGTTGCTTGACGGACCAGTAGCAACCGACGTCGTAGTAGGTCACGAGTCGGCCGAATGTCTCTGTCGTAGATATGTCCTGTCGGCAAAATATCCAACCTTAGAAGATCCGCTAGAAAGTAAGCGTCGTTGGCGTCGTCGGCATGCTTAACTCCTTCATACTGCACAATCTTGGCTGGATTCGCGAGCACCACTTCGAAGCCGCAGTCGGTCAATCCATCAACCAACCAATACCAGTTGTAAGTTGATTCGACAGCGATTGTGTCTATGCGCTCTCCAAGAGGTGTGAGCCAATCGACAATCTTGCTGAAATCACACGGCAGCCGTTTCTCCTTTAGCCGCTTCCCGCTACGATCAACCAACCCGCAGACAGCATTATTGCCGTGCAAATCAATTCCCACCATGATCCGATCCTCTGAATTCTCTGTTGTTCTCATAGTCGCTATTCCAGAGCAACTTTCGTGTAGAGTTGCTGCCCGCAACATTTACCGCGAGTTGCCCGATTTGCCTATAAGCCCCAGATGATTATCAGTCCCAGGAAAACGCACTTATACTGTGGAAATGTTCCGAGCGTCATTAGGCTATTGTTTAAAAGAGAGGATCAAGAGATTCTGTAGCAAGCATCGGAATCCTGGGGCTGACCCCTTTTTGGCATCCTCATCGGATGCTCGGATGACGCGATGACGAAGGGGGGAGTTCGAAATGAGCGAGATGACAGATCGATGGCATTTTTTTCCGTGCTTGATGGGGGATAATCAGGCGTTCATCTATCTAAATACTGGCATCTCGGACACGATTGGCTCAGCGCCGTCATCGCTTGCCAAGCTCCGGCTGGCCTACCAGTCTCCTAGAGACGACGGACTTCCGACGACCGAGGAGTTTGAACCGGTCAGTGCTATTGAGGATCGAATCAAAGCTTTCTCGAAGGAAGGCAACGATTGGTATGTTGGCCGAGTGACCGTCGGCGGATACAGGATTTTCTATGTCTACACTGCTAGAACTGAAGAAGCCTGGATGCAGTTCGCGGGGAAGATCGGAACGGAATCAGGGTACGCTATTCGACTGACCTATAGCGACGATCCAGATCACCAAGGGTATCACGACGATCTCTACCCGACCGAAGATGATTGGCAGGTCATCAAGGATCTTCAGGTGATCGAGCAGCTTGGAAGCCATGGCGATGACGGGTCAGAATCCCGCAAGGTTGATCATTGGATCTACTTCAAAGATAAGCCATCCTCAGAGGATTTTGTCATTTGGGCTGAAAATGACCGCTTCACGGAAGCGTCCGAATTTTCTTCTGAGACCGAAGATGGGAAGTATTGTGTCCGACTATTGCACCACGGCAAATTGAAGATTGGCGACATCAGCAGCCACACGATTGCTCTCCGTCGAAAATACGGAGTATGGCGGCGACTACGACGGGTGGGAGGCGCCGGTGCTGAAGCCCGAGGGATAACACATGGGTGCTACCGACAGGCTGCCTGCCGCGAGTCGAAAGTGTCGTGACAAGCCCAACCTCTACCTTGGAAACGAAGGTCCGCTGCCGGTAGCCTGGGGCAGGCCTTTGACGTTCGCCGAAGAAATGAACCCTCCACATCCACTCTTCGCTGATGACGCTTTTCGACTACCTTTACAGATGGCTTCCTAGGATGACAGAAGATGGAATCTATGCCGGACCGAACTGGGCGGGCGATCTTATCGGAATAGAAATGGAGTCATTCTCCTTCCGCGAGCAGATTGAATCGGCGATGCCACAGGGGCCTTAGACCGGTATGAGCGGCGTACGTCAATCTCAAGCGAGAAGAGTAACAGGCACGGGGCAACTTTGTCGTTCGGCAAAGGAAAAGTTGCCGCTACCTTTAAACGTGCTACTCTGAGTCCGTGAGTACAGTGGACGAAATTGAGGAAGCGATCGCTCGTTTGCCGCGCGAAGAGTTTCTGAGGCTTCGGGAATGGGTTCAGCATCGATTCGACGATGAGTGGGATCGCCAGTTTGATGACGATGCCCGTTCCGGAGCCTTGCGGGCTATGGCCGACGCAGCAATCGCAGAGCATCGCGCCGGAAAGAGCACGCCGTTTCCAACGGATGAAGAGCAGAGCCGTCAGTAGCTTCTGGGTTGGCTATCGACGACTGCCGGCAGAAGTTCAGATTGCAGCCAAGAAGCAATACCAACTATGGTTGATCGATCCTCATCACCCCTCGTTGCGATTCAAGAAAGTCGGGAGTGATTGGTCAGCACGAATCACTGGAGACTATCGCGCGGTCGGAGTCATGGATGGCGATACCGTGATCTGGTATTTTATCGGCACGCATGCAGAATATGATCGCTTGCTCGGCAAGAAATGATCCGAAAAACAGTGGTTAGCCTGTATCGGTGACCTCAGGGATTGGTATAAGTTGATGGCTACCTGAGATTTGCACCGGTCCGCTGCATGCGACGCCGCTAACGCGGCGCGGCTCAGCTCACTGGTAGGCCCTTGGTAAGAGTGAGTCTTCGATTACCATTTTGCGCATTTTCGATTGCGTCACGACACCGACCAACGGTGGTTGGATCTATCTTGTCCCCGGTACGACGGACGATTTCGCGGATGGTGGTGAGTTCGCGGATGTGCACATCATGGACTATGCAGAGCACCGGGGAGTCTTGTTGGCCCACAGTACCCCACTCCTTGGGTCCGGAGCGATGGATCGGATTGGGGCTGAGGTTCGGGTGAGATTTGAGGCCCAGGGATTTTGTGTCATCGACGAGACAACTGCCAACGACTAGATTCCGTATAGAGATGCATTCGAGGCTACCAGTTCGCTGAGAGCATGACCCGATATCTTCCAACCTTGTTTTTCATTGTGCTGTTGAGCGGCGGCTGCACTCGAAGTCGCTCAAGTGAGCCTGGCAGCCTGATCACCTCACGTGGCACATTTTATTCGCCATCAGGCTCTTCGCAACTGGTGATCGCTTCCAAATCGAAGTCGCTGGTAGACTACAGGATTGTCAACGTCGCGACCAAGAAGGAGTTCGTGCCAGACAGGCTATTTTCTGACGCGATGCGATGGGCAGCCTTCTGGCAGGATGATGACACGCTCTGGATGCATAGCAGCGACATCGGTTTGTCGGTATGGAAACGTGATCTAGAGGGGGATTTTTCCCAGGAATGGCTTGGGGGCAGGTCGGGGTTGGTATCGAGCATACCGGCGGAGATTTGGGAGTTTTTGCCATCGAGTAGTAAGCGTCAGTGGGAGCCGCTTCGAAAACAGTAAGGCGAACAAGCCAGCGGAGGCAACGCATGACAGCGCCCCTCACTTCACCGTATCGCCACTTCGATGATCAACGTAGATTACTCAACATTTCATCAATCTGGAGAGGGACGAAACGTGACGGGAGTAATCTATGTCGAGTTAGATTCGGGACCGTATCCAGAGATTGGATGGTCCGATTTTCCTGTGATTATTCTAGGATGGTGGATCGATGCCATTCTTCGGTTTGAATCTGAATTCAGACGAGAGGCTGTTTGGCACTTTATGGATGGGCCTCATAGCATCAAGCTCTCTGCTTTTGCTGGAACAGAAACGAGTGGAGCATCCCTACAGAGTGTAAGGCAAAGTCTGATCGGTTCGGCTGAAATCACCGTTTCTCATTGTGAGGAGCGAGGCCTCTTCACTAGAGACCTTGACACCCTGAGGGTGAAGATAGAACGTTTACAGGTAAACGGGACGTGTGAGCCAACGTTACTAACGCTCCGTGGCTCCACTTGACGTTGGGCCGCTTCGCATTCCATGAGCATCAACATTGGCTACTTCTTTAACTCCGACGCGACATTGCCGGCGGTTGCCGAATTGCTCGATAAGGTTCTCGGATGCCGTTTCGAGCCGTATCGTGGAGACGACTCGGATTTGTTTTGCCGCTTGCTGTCACTGGAGACCTCGCTATGCATCCATCATTTGGAGGATGACGCTGATCTTGATTTTAGCAGATACCGCTACGAGCTCGACACTCGCACGTCCGCAGGGGCGGCAGACATTCGACAGGTTCAGCTTGGACTCATGGCGATGCTTCCTTCTGTTCTCCATCTCCGTGCAGGCATCACCAGTGGCATGCTTGTTTACGACGTCGGGCGATTGCTTGCCCGCTACGAGATGCGCGACGACAAGTTCTTCGACACCGTCAGCGGCCAGGACGTCACCTTTCCAGATCATGTTTGCCATATCTTTCAGCGAGTCCCCGCGGCCTAGCCATGGGTTGCAGCGAACCCGGCCATCGCACTGCGTTTGCAATCGTAACGTCCCTAGGGCTGGGTCGGTGAGTTTGGGTCGTTAGCGAAATGAAAACGAAAAGAATAGCAGCTCTTTGTACGAGTATTTGCCTGCCGCTTGCCTATTACTTTATAAGCTTTTGGAAGTTCGAGAGTGCTGTCCTTAGAGCATTCCCTGAGCTGCGAGACCCGGTTGTTGTGGGTTTCGTTCCGTGGCCAATAGGACCGATTTGGTTCTCGCATGTCTCCCCGGATCACCCGTTGTATACGTTAGCGCACGGCGATCCCGATGGTGCGGGCGGGACTTTGGCGCGGAAAGGAATTATTGTTAACGTGATGGCCTCTGATGGGAACGTTGTGGCCAGGAAAGGACGGAAACGATAACAATCCGATGAGCTCGGGGTCTGCTCGGGGTCAGCCCTTAAAAAATTAGTTTTCGAACTTATGTGATACTCCATGAGAGGGAAAGGACGACAAGTTTCGTGCGTGTGGAGAAAGCATTGAATGGAAATTGAAGCACAGTAAAACTAATTTCTAAAGGGCTGACCCTAGTGGGCTGACCCTAGTTCCCGGTATACATTGCCTTCTACTCGGACCATACAACTTCTCCAACAGTATTAAGCACGACCTGTTTTCCATCATCATTCTCCATAATAACGAACCCGTCGACATAGGTACCTTCATGCCTAAAAGTTGGATCAACAACAACTTCTCCGGACTTTGAAATGAAGCCCTTTCGTCCAACGTACGGACCTTCACCGAAAGTGACGCATGCCAATCCACAGGAGAATCCACACGCTTGTCGATATACCGGCTGAACCACCCATGAACCTTCAATATCAATGAATCCGACTCGGCCGGCAGAGTCAGCCGCAGCAGGCAGCCCCTCCACAAATCCTCCCAAACGGTAATAGGTTGGAGGCAGGACGATCTCACCACAACGCCTCACCAGGCCATACGGAGAATTGAAGTTGTCTTTGTCGGGACAATAACCGGCAACAGATTGATAAAAGTTTGTCATCCACGAATACATTGGCGAGAACTGAACTTGCCCACGCCAGTTCAGCCAACCTATTCGAATTTCATCACCAACCTGGACGCTACAAGGGAATAAGCCCCAATCCCATTGCTCGTCCAAACCAATACAATCTGGAGGCTCATACATCTCAGGGAACCAGGTAACGACTTCACCGCTTTTCTGAATCAGACGGTAGTAAGACTGCGAGTCGTCATCTAGCCCTACGATCGCGTAAGGTCCAACAAAATCTCCACAGTATTCCAACTCATTATCAATGAGCCGATCTCCTGACTGTTCAATGTAATATCTGCGACTAGTCGACCCGACGGCGGCAATCCCAGACGAGAAGTAAGCACCATAGCTCGAGTCAGATTCGAGCTCAGGCTCAATGACCAACTGCCCAGACCTATCAATGAAACCAATCTTCCCACCAAACACAACGGCGGCAAAACCATCCTTATAGGGATAGGTAAAAGGGGTCAGTCCCATAAAAGGGGTCAGTCCCAGGATTCCGCTACTTCTTCTTCCTTTAAAAGGGGTCAGTCCCAGGATTCCGCTACTTCTTCTTCCTTTGGTTTCGGCTCATCTGTTTTCTCACATTCGATTCGCTTCCCATTCCTGTGTGCTTGGCTATCCACTCCATCGTCATCGTCGTTTCCTCCCGCAGTCGCTTCGCTATTGCCGTCTTCTTTTCATGCCCCTTGCGTTCACGGGCCAAATCCTCCTCTGACCATCTTATTCGTTTCAGCTCTTCCCTCAGGATCCTTCTGGCTTTTGCCTCCGCACTCTCCCGCCGGTCGGCTCCGTAGTGGTGCACGGTTGCTTTGTCCGCCATTTCTTCCAGCAACCCTTTCCGAAAATCCCGGGGCCCCAAACACCACCCGCGACGCACTTTTGCGAAGTTCTCCGGTTCATCTTCTTTTCGCTGAGTTTCCATCATCCGCTCGAACTGCCTTCGGCCTGCTGCGCTGTCGACTCGTATCCCAAGATCCCCAAATACACGATCCACCCGCAACCAGCTCGCTCGTCGTCTCGGACTCTTGAGAAACTCTCCAAAACTACTCCATCGATAGCTCTTCAATCGCTCCTCTCTTCCCACCAAGCCAGCACGGGACGGATTCAAGTGGACATACCGACACACCGTTCGCATAAAAGGGGTCACCCATTGGGGCGTTTGTCAATAGGCATAAAAATTTCTTTCCTCAACTTTTCTTACTTTTCTTCGTTGAGTTCCTACCGCTTTCAGACTCCGCTGCCCTCGGTTCCGATTCGAACCATGGACTTCTGCTTGTCGATTCCGAATTCACCGTACAGTGACGGTGATTCGTTCAGTCACCCATCTGGATCTAGCTAACTCGCCGCGGATCTGCATCCGACGGCGAAGAAGTCAAAACCACGTTCCAACCTCACTGCCCATCCTGTTACCACAGGACCAGAAAACCTTCTGTGCCAATCCGTGTTCATTCAGTTCCCAAAGATTGATAGATAACGGTAACTCGTATCGTTTCCAACCCCTACGTGACTCACGAATCGGTCGAATCACCAAAAGCACTTCATCCTAAGCTTTTTAAAGTATGAGTCGGGCCGCCGGTCCAATCAGTCCCATGGCTCCGTTGTCCAACCCCTTTTCCTGGTTAGGCGGCCCGACTCGAAATCGCACTAGCTCACAGCCTTCTTCTTCCCCTTCTTGGTCTTGGCTGGAGCTTTCAGTCCTACCTTCGTCGGACAGCTAGAGAATGCCTTCTCCCAGCTGAAGGGAACTCCCTCGCTCAGCACATACCACCCTGCTTTACTCAGCTTGCATGCCAATGCCTTGGTGGCCAAAATGCTGTTCACTTGATTGTTTTCCCTATCAAAGAACTGGCGGCATGGGTCGTAGTATCTCTTGGCATACTGAGCTGCCTCCACCCAAACCCATGCTAGATACTTGTTTCCTTTTTTCCCGTTGTTCGCTCCCTTGACCTTTCCGTTTGAAACTCGTTGACTACGAACACAGCGGCAATAGCTGGCGTAGTTGCCTGCTGATTTGAATCGCTCGATTGGCCCTGTCTCCAGCGTGATCGTAAGTCCTAGGATCTTGCCAACACCAGGAATGCCTTGCAGGCATCGAAAGCTCTTGGAGTTTTTCACTGCCTCCAGTGTTGCCTTCTCTAGCTCTCCGATGCTGGTTTTCAGTTCTCCCAGCAGTCTAATCTCCTCTCTGGCGATGAGTTGCTTGGCCGAGTCTTCGAAGAGTTCTGATGCGCCATCACAGAACAGCTTCTCAAGCCGGCTGAGACTCAACGATGTGCCAGTGTTTCGGGCGTAGAGGCTTTTCAGACTCAGCTTCAGCGCCGTTGCTTGACGGACCAGTAGCAACCGACGTCGTAGTAGGTCACGAGTCGGCCGAATGTCTCTGTCGTAGATATGTCCTGTCGGCAAAATATCCAACCTTAGAAGATCCGCTAGAAAGTAAGCGTCGTTGGCGTCGTCGGCATGCTTAACTCCTTCATACTGCACAATCTTGGCTGGATTCGCCAGCACCACTTCGAATCCGCTATCGATCAATCCATCAACCAACCAATACCAGTTGTAAGTTGATTCGACCGCGATAGTGTCTATGCGCTCTCCCAGAGGCGCGAGCCAATCGACGATTCTGCCGAGATCACACGGTAGCCGTTTCTCCTTTAGCCGCTTCCCGCTACGATCAACCAACCCACAGACAGCATTATTGCCGTGCAAATCAATTCCCACCATGATCCGATCCTCTGAATTCTCTGTTGTTCTCATAGTCGCTATTCCAGAGCAACTTTCGTGTAGAGTTGCTGCCCGCAACATTTACCGCGAGTTGCCCGATTTGCCTATAAGCCCCAGATGATTATCAGTCCCAGGATTCCATTACTTTTTGGTTGTGGAAAATAGGTGATTTCGATTTGCTGGGGGAGTCATGGCGAGGAAGCTGCGCGTTGTGGAACTAAAAAGGGGTCAGTCCCAGGATTCCATTACTTTTTGGTTGTGGAAATTAGGTGATTTCGATTTGCTGGGGGAGTCATGGCGAGGAAGCTGCGCGTTGAATATGAAGGGGCAATCTACCACGTCATGAATCGTGGAGACCGTCAGGAGCCGATCTACGTGGACGATGAGGATGCTCAAGAGTTTGTAAATACCTTGGGCCAGGTTTGTAAGCGGACGGAGTGGGAGGTTCATGCGTATTGCCTGATGACGAATCATTTTCACCTGGTGGTGGAAACCCCGAATGCGAACCTGGTAGCGGGTATGAAATGGTTTCTGGGGACGTACACCGCTCGGTTTAATCGCCGTCACCGCTATTTTGGGCATTTGTTCAGTGGTCGCTACAAGTCATTGATTGTGGATGGGAGCGGTAGCGAATACCTGCGAACGGTGTGTCGGTATGTCCACTTGAATCCGTCCCGTGCTGGCTTGGTGGGAAGAGAGGAGCGATTGAAGAGCTATCGATGGAGTAGTTTTGGAGAGTTTCTCAAGAGTCCGAGACGACGAGCGAGCTGGTTGCGGGTGGATCGTGTATTTGGGGATCTTGGGATACGAGTCGACAGCGCAGCAGGCCGAAGGCAGTTCGAGCGGATGATGGAAACTCAGCGAAAAGAAGATGAACCGGAGAACTTCGCAAAAGTGCGTCGCGGGTGGTGTTTGGGGCCCCGGGATTTTCGGAAAGGGTTGCTGGAAGAAATGGCGGACAAAGCAACCGTGCACCACTACGGAGCCGACCGGCGGGAGAGTGCGGAGGCAAAAGCCAGAAGGATCCTGAGGGAAGAGCTGAAACGAATAAGATGGTCAGAGGAGGATTTGGCCCGTGAACGCAAGGGGCATGAAAAGAAGACGGCAATAGCGAAGCGACTGCGGGAGGAAACGACGATGACGATGGAGTGGATAGCCAAGCACACAGGAATGGGAAGCGAATCGAATGTGAGAAAACAGATGAGCCGAAACCAAAGGAAGAAGAAGTAGCGGAATCCTGGGACTGATAATCATCTGGGGCTTATAGGCAAATCGGGCAACTCGCGGTAAATGTTGCGGGCAGCAACTCTACACGAAAGTTGCTCTGGAATAGCGACTATGAGAACAACAGAGAATTCAGAGGATCGGATCATGGTGGGAATTGATTTGCACGGCAATAATGCTGTCTGTGGGTTGGTTGATCGTAGCGGGAAGCGGCTAAAGGAGAAACGGCTACCGTGTGATCTCGGCAGAATCGTCGATTGGCTCGCGCCTCTGGGAGAGCGCATAGACACTATCGCGGTCGAATCAACTTACAACTGGTATTGGTTGGTTGATGGATTGATCGATAGCGGATTCGAAGTGGTGCTGGCGAATCCAGCCAAGATTGTGCAGTATGAAGGAGTAAAACATGCCGACGACGCTAACGACGCTTACTTTCTAGCGGATCTCTTAAGGTTGGATATTTTGCCGACAGGACATATCTACGACAGGGACATTCGGCCGACTCGTGACTTGCTACGACGCCGGCTGTTACTGGTACGTCAAGCGACAGCGCTGAAGCTGAGCCTGAAAAGCCTCTACAGCCGAAACACTGGCAAATCGTTGAGTCTCAGCCGACTTGAGAAGCTGTCCTGCGATGATGCATCGGAGCTTTTCGAAGGCTCGGCTAACCAACTCATCGCAAGAGAGGAGATTAGACTGCTGGGCGAACTCAAAACCAGCATCGGAGAGATCGAGAAGGCAGCGCTACAGGCGGTGAAGAACTCTAAGAGCTTTCAGTGCCTACAAGGCCTTCCTGGTGTTGGCAAGATCCTAGGACTTACGATAACGCTGGAGACGGGGCCGATCGAGCGATTCAAATCAGCAGGCAACTACGCCAGCTATTGCCGCTGTGTTCGTAGTCAACGAGTTTCAAACGGAAAGGTCAAGGGAGCGAACAACGGGAAAAACGGAAACAAGTATCTAGCATGGGCTTGGGTGGAGGCAGCTCAGTATGCCAAGAGATACTACGACCCATGCCGCCAGTTCTTTGATAGGAAAAGCAATCAAGTGAACAGCACTTTGGCCACCAAGGCATTGGCATGCAAGCTGAGTAAAGCAGGGTGGTATGTGCTGAGCGAGGGAGTTCCCTTCAGCTGGGAGAAGGCATTCTCTAGCTGTCCGACGAAGGTAGAACTGAAAACTCCAGCCAAGACCAAGAAGGGGAAGAAGAAGGCTGTGAGCTAGTGCGATTTCGAGTCGGGCCGCCTAACCAGGAAAAGGGGTTGGACAACGGAGCCATGGGACTGATTGGACCGGCGGCCCGACTCATACTTTAAAAAGCTTAGGATGAAGTGCTTTTGGTGATTCGACCGATTCGTGAGTCACGTAGGGGTTGGAAACGATACGAGTTATCGTTATCTATCAATCTTTGGGAACTGAATGAACACGGATTGGCACAGAAGGTTTTCTGGTCCTGTGGTAACAGGATGGGCAGTGAGGTTGGAACGTGGTTTTGACTTCTTCGCCGTCGGATGCAGATCCGCGGCGAGTTAGCTAGATCCAGATGGGTGACTGAACGAATCACCGTCACTGTACGGTGAATTCGGAATCGACAAGCAGAAGTCCATGGTTCGAATCGGAACCGAGGGCAGCGGAGTCTGAAAGCGGTAGGAACTCAACGAAGAAAAGTAAGAAAAGTAAGAAAAGTTGAGGAAAGAAATTTTTATGCCTATTGACAAACGCCCCAATGGGTGACCCCTTTTTAGTTCCACTGCGTGTCCCGATCTTTCCCATCAGTCAAAGTTAACAAATCTCCTGCCGGAGCATAGGCAAATTCGACGGTCTCGTTGTTTGGATTGGTTACCCCGATTCGCGTTCCCGCCGCATCATAGTCATACGCAGTCAACTAGGAACCCCGTGGTAGCCCTTAACTCATAAATAATGATACTCGTATATCGTAATATGATTTTGAGCTTAAACTGATCCGCATGAATCGGTCTAATCGAGAACAAAATTAATAATTTAAGGGCTGACCCTGACTGTCATGCGCGTCGAGACTTCGAAGGATGCACTGTTGAGTATGATTACGTGAGCTTTGCATCATAAAAGCGGGTGCCGGGTCGTTCGCATGCAGGCGAGGCCATAGAGTCAGCCCTTAAGTTATTAGTTTTGCGAACCTTTCAAAACTTTCTCCACCTTCGCTGGTCGCCTAGCCAGTCTCCGATCACTCGCCCTGCTGGGACTCGCTTGCCGCGGGAGCGTTTACTCGTTCGAGTGCCGAAGAGTATCCAACTATTCAAGAACACGCGATTAGTTCAAAAGCCTCTAAACTAATTTCTTAAGGGCTGACCCTAATTCCCCCAACGAACCAAATGAAGCTAAGCCGTGACTTAACTCGTTGAAACCGGATTGGATCACATTCTCGAAGCCTTGCCATCGCATCGTCGAATAGAAGGTGTACATTCACCTTGTCGCTCACGACTCCATGAACCCCATCCACAACTACGATATCGAATTCACTTCGCTTCCCAAAGAAGCAAGTTATCCTACAAAGGATCGATCCAAGTGCACTGAGAGCCCAAGACATTCTAGTCAGAAAGTAACACATCAAGTATGGCCATCGTAGTAAAATAATCTCCCACGAATGTTTGTAGATCTACTGCTACTGTAACCGCCGTTAGATCAGCTTCCGCAAGCTCACCAGAAGCATTTTTGACAATGCTCCAAGTTTGCCAGGAACCCGGGGTCAGTCCTTAAATAATAAATTATGACACTCGTACATCGTAATATGATTTTGAGCTAAAACTGATCCGCATGAATCGGTTTGATCGAAAACAAAACTAATAATTTAAGGGCTGACCCTGACTGCCCCATTCATTCTAATAATTTAAGGGCTGACCCTGACTGCCCCATTCATTTCATCAGGCACTGCGGGAGCCATGATTGGTCTGAGTGCGAGGAAATTGACCTCACCCATTCTACTGTAGCTCGCCTTCATCAAGCAAATCGGCAGGCGATATTTCGCGCCATTCTTTCTCGGAAAACCTAAACCAAGGGTCTCTGCGATCAAAGTCGCCAAAGATGCAAGCGAAGGTGCTCCGAGCGTGCAACCGGGAATGCAATGATCTGGCAATTGCCTGCTGTTTCAGCGCCATCTCTTTCTCACGCGGAGAATACTCAAACATCGGTACTAATCCCGAGAATATCTCAAGCCTCACCGCGATCCTACTCCGGACGATTACTCTCAGTTCTAGCACCCAATCTTTCAACAACTCGTTAGTATAATCACAAAGTATGGTGCCTTCACAAATCTCTACCTGGCTTCGCATCTCAGGGGTTATTCGTCTTTGCGGATGCGGGTGGCAATCAACTACGACTTTCCCACCTGTTCGAATCCCAGCATACCAGTCCAGCGTGAACCCGTGTTCCCCGAATATTTCATCCAGAACGTTACCACCCCCATCTCTCATCGGGAGAGCAACTCCATCGACCTCGATGCGTAGTCTCATACTCATAGTATTAGAACTCGTCGAACGGAACATCATCCTGCAAATTAACCACAGGCCCAAAAGAGGGGTTGCTCATCCAATTCAAAAGCTCTACTAGAAAGTCGACAAGCAGCCCAAGGAGTATAACCCCTGTGTATTCCAGGCCATCAGATACCGAGAAGCTTCCTTCCGTTATACTGCATTTTCTTTGTCCTGATACTGCTTTGGATGGCAAGAATGCAGTCAATCCCAACTCATGAGCCGCTCTCCTGTTCCCTTCTGATTCGCTCTGCAACAACTCGTTTGGCCTCCTTGTACCACGGAGGGAATCGACCATCGTTACCCCTGGCCATGTCCTCCGCAATTCCTATGTCCTCTTCGTCGTACGGTACGAGAGGAAGATCATCCTCGGTAAGTTCCTTCCAATTCGCCTTCGAGAATTCAAACCACGGATTCTCTCGATCAACGTCCCCCTCAGTACAAGCCTGTGTCGATATTGCCCCCAGTTCCAGATGCAATGATTTCGCTATCGCTTGCTGTCGCAGAGCCATCTCACGCTCATAAGGACGGCACTCAATCCGCGGAAGCTGCCCCGACATGATCCCGACAAATGAAGTTTTCTGGTTAATAACAGCAACAGAAAACTCAAGACTCTGCTCGAGCTCAAGATTTGAAAACTCAAGCGCTATCCCAATATCATTCTCATGCAACACCAGATCCCAATCGAAATCTTCCTCCCAACGCGGTCTACCCATCCGCCTCGTTACTGTGAAGTTTGGAGTCCTCCACCAAGGCAAGGCCCCAAAATCAAACTCCTGAGACTTGAAAGACCGGAACGCCGTTTCGAACAATCCACTATCAACGGGTCTTTCGGGCAGTTCTATATCAATCAATAGCATCATCGCACCAACTAGTCCGTTTTTCCAAATGGCACATCTATGAGGTGAATTCCAAAGTAAACGTAACCCAGAAGCATAACATTTCCGCCACTCATTCCACTAGGCACTGCCGGCGATATGGGTGCGTGTGGGCTACTACTCCTTAGATTTCCTGACCACCTGGGCCTTGGCCCACTTATACCACCTTGGGTAAGGCACACCATACATCTTAAAGTTATCTTCCACACTCGTCACGTCTTCCTCTGTATACACTTCTAGCGGTAAGTCGGCCTCAGTAAGCTCCCGCCAACGATTCACAGAAAATTCAAACCAAGGGCCCTCCTGTTCTACGTCAGCATCTACGCACGCCACCGTCCTGGTCGCGCTGAAAGACTGATGTAGCATCTTCGCAACCGATTGCTGCTTCAACGCCATTTCTCGTTCCTCAGGATCACATTCAGGTATTGGAAGTAAGTCAGATATTATTCTAAATCTTTCACATTTCCCACCATTGACTCCCAAAATAATTCTCAAGGACCATTCAGGCAGATCAACACAGACAAGATCCCATCCCATATGCAGATTGCGGCCGGCCATCCGCTCCCTTTCATCCAGCCCCAATTCCCCCCCCCCCCAACCTTCCCGCCCGAATAAAAACTAAAGCTAACCGGTTTGCCGGCATGCAACGCAGTGACCGTGAAGCCGTTGTCACGAAACGCACAATCAATGGTCTCGAAGAATCGCAAATCCACCTTTCGTCGAGGAAACTCTATATCGATATACAGGGACGCCATAAGACACGAACTCTATGGTTCACTAAACGCAATCTCAATTACACTCACAACGTTTCCAAAACTCGGATTTTGCATCCACTCAACTACTCGATGCGGGAACACTTGTGAAGATGCGGTGCACCGCAACACATGAAGCCGAGAACCTTCCTTTCGCACCATTCCATTTCCTTGACACTGATAGTGCCTTGGATGACCAGCATGCAGTTAATCCGAACTCACGAGCCGTTCTCCTTTTCCCTTCTGATTCGTTCTGCAACAACTCGTTTGGCCTCCTCGTACCACGGAGGGAATCGACCATCGTTACCCCTGGCCATGTCCTCCGCAATTCCTATGTCCTCTTCGTCGTACGCTACGAGGGGAAGATCTTCTTCGGTAAGTTCCTTCCAACTCGTCTTAGAAAACTCAAACCACGGGTTCTCTCGATCAACGTCACCCTCAGTGCACGCTTGTGTGTGTATTCCACCTAGTCCCAAATGCAACGACTTTGCAATCGCCTGCTGCCGCAGTGCCATTTCACGTTCATAAGGACGGCACTCGATTCGTGGAAGCTGAGCCGACATTATGCTCAAGAAAGAAGTTTCCTTATCCATGACATAGATTTGGACGCTCAAAGTTTCTTCCAAGTCCGCTGCTGAAAACTCAAGTCCAATCCCGATGTCGTTGTCAGTCAACACCAGATCCCAGTCAAATTCGTCACTATCCCGCCCTCGACCGCTTCTCCGAGTTAGAGAGAAATTTGGCATTGGCCACCATGGCAAGGTTCCAAACTGAAACCTCTGAGACTCGAATGATTTAAATATGATCTCGAATAGCTCTCTATCAATAGGCCGTAAGAGGTATTCAATTCGAATCATTAGCATCATATCTCAACTCAGTCTGCTTTCTCGAACACAACATCTAGTAGATGGACCACTCCAAAGCCATCCATTGGGTCCTGCATCCAATCAATCACTTCTTGCGGAAAGGTCGCAAGTTTATCTCTTGCTGTAATAATCGTGTAGTTCTCGCCAGCTTCCTCGGCAAGTCTGCGACCAGATCGAATGCTTTTATTGTTCCGGGCAGCCTCTAGTGCATTTGCCGTTCTTGTCCGTGATTCATCAATGGCTGCAAAAGACTTCTTTACCTGAAAATAACCATGATCCGTAATTATGTCTATCGACACTAGCGCGCCTGTAGGCGAGACATCAATGATTGATTGACCAGCATCACTAAGGGCCCTCACGCTCTTCATTTCTAGCAAGAATGAGCCCTCTCCGCCGTTCTTATTGAGCTCCTTGATCAACCCCTTAAATCCATCAACATCAGGGTTTCTTTCGATCACAGTCTTCGCATCCAGAAGCAAGTCATGTTGTTTGTATTTCCACCCATCGTATATCAACTCTTTATTTAGCGCTCTCTTCAACGGACCGACATCAACTCTTTTCGACAGGATGGCGGCAATTCCAGACAGCGATTCAGCGAGATTGCCGTTGTTCTTCAACGATCTGATCGCAAACTCATTCAGTCCTCCAGTAACTTCTACAAAACTAGCCGCTAGTTTTTTATTGTTCCCTAAGGCTTTAAGCGCATCCACAAATGGATCACCGAAGTTGTCGGCGGCTTTGACCATCGATTCCCAAAGTTGGTTCGAGGTGCATACTTCGCCACAGATTCGGATCAAGTCGGAATCGGTGCCGAGCCGGAGAAAGAACTCTAGTTCACCCTTGGCGAGGCGGGCCATGAGGGTCTCCCAAGGATTGATCCAATCCATCCAATCCATCCAATCATCTCCCAGAACGCCCGAGAACCGCTGTTCCAATACGCCTAGCAGCCTAGACCCAGTCGAGCCAAGGCGTTGCACAACGACTTTCAGTGCGGACACAAACGGATCCGCAATGGGGTTTGGGGTGGTAACAATCCCAATGATCGATACCACGAATTCGAAGGTGTTTGGCTCCACATCAGAGAGACCCACGTATCGCACGATGTTTTTTCCGGCGGCACCAAAATCTGCGATCCCGAAGGCAAACCCTCCCCCAACGGCGAACACCATTCCGGTGGCTGTTTCGGTATCTCCTCCCACGAAGCCAAGAAAGCCATCATACATGTGGGCTTGAACAATCGACATCGCTTCAGGGTTGCCCACCTTGATTTCGGTTCCCGCCGCGATCAGGGGCAGCCCTGCGGCTTGCCGAAGCTCCGCTCGAATGTTGATGAGGCCTTGTTCGTAGAACTGATGTGGCTGGCCGCCTAGTTTTACCTGAGTCAAGATGGGATCAGCATGGAGCTGGAAGACTCCCAAGCCACTGGCGTCTAGTTGCACGTCGAACTGGAGCTGGTCCAATGGGTTGACACCTACAACGTGGCCATGAGCGAGTCCTTGCGGAAAGAACACCGAGACCAGACCGTTTGGTGGACCATGGAGTTCCACTGGTGTGGTGTTGATGAGAGGCAGGTTGATCGCATTCCCATCCACGCCCACATACGGATTTCCCATGGGATCCGTATTCGCTGGAATCAGTGTGGGGTTCTTGACTTTGAAATACAGCGGCGCGGATGAGGTTATTTCGCCGCTCCAGAGGAACACCCGATCACCCGCTGCAGCCATCACGTGCACGGGGCCGATCTGATTTGGATCACCCGTCAGCGTAGTCCTTGCCGTGCCTTGGCTAAACCACGAACGAGGCTCAATGGTACCACTACTTGAAAACCATGTTACTGGGGCTCCATCCGAGGCATTGGTATTGAGAGTCAGTTCGATCGTTTCACCTTGATGCGCATCCGCTACGGTTGTACTGCCAGTCAACGTTCCCTGAACTCCCGATACGGGAATATCGATCGTGCTAGTCACGCCATCCACGTTTACGTGGAGTCGAATGTCGTGTTCGGAAACGCCAGCAACCAGCCGAGCTCTTGCAGTCCCATCATCAAAGGTCTCCAAGTCCTGGGCAACAATTCGGCCGCTGGGACCGAATTCCAACAACCAATCCACGGCGGCTCCTTGCACAGGATTGCCGTAATCGTCCGTGGCCACAAGGTCAAGGCTGACGGAACCCGCACCGTCTGAAACCAACGCAGTCTTGTTATGATTCACCACGAGTGACGTCACGTCCCCAGGAACGATATCAATGGGCTTGGTCGTTCCGGTGAATGCGGGCGTATTGTAGATGAGAAACGGGGGCGTCGGCACGGATTGGGCGGTATCCTCTTCAAGTTCGTTCCCGTTTGCATCGTGCCTAACGGGTGAATTGAACTTCAAACGTTTCAGAGTGGCTTGAAACTGGTAGCTGGTGTTCGCAGCCGTCGATGTCGAGTAAGGGATCGACAGGGAACCGTCTCCGAACACCAGATCGGTATTCGTGCGGACAAACCCATTCTCAAAGACTCGTAACGTGACTTCCGATCCCTCATTCGCGGGCCGGATTATGGGAACACCGAAGGGACCGGGGAAAACTACGTAGGCACTCAGGGTGATATCCCGGGGTTGGTCGCTTGCGGGCATGGACCACCGGTCGCTTAAGAAAACAGGTTCTGCGTCTGTGTAGATGTTCAGAACGACCCGATAGGGAAGAAACTTGATGTCCAACCGATCGCCAACCATTTGGGCAGACTCCCGAACCCATGGTAGTCTTGGGGTGAACTGATTTGGGTCGGCGTTTCGAAAGGTCAATGCTGCCTCATCGTCAACGCTGACGCCATCGGGAGAACTCAGTGAGAACGTGACGGGCTCGTTGAGATCTATCAAGGCACGGTAGGTATCAAGAAAAGCGTTTGAAAGATGTGGCATTGGGTGCAGAGGCGAGCCATTGAGTTTAACTGTCAGGGACTTTCCGGTTCGCGGCACTTGTACCCGAATGGGGAAAAGCAACCCATCCGGATCGATACCATCATCTTCTCCATCATTATCGGTATCCGTATCTCCAGGTTGTGTGCCTATCAGTGCGAACTCTTCATAGTTGGTTAATCCGTCAGAGTCGTTGTCTCTAACGGGCTCTACTACTACGGTAACCGTCTGTTCCGTTATCTCTGCCCCACTGGTCAGGGTTAACGTCAGGGTCGTCTGTCCTGTCTGGTCTGGTTCCGGGAAGACCGTCAGTTCCCGCCTGGCACCCGTTCCTGTGATTTCAATCCCTTCTTGCGATATCAAGCTAGTATTGCTGCTTAGCACGCTTAATCGCAGAGAATTCAGGGCATGATCCAGATGCCCTATTTCAAACTCGACCGGGAGACTCTTTCGATTGACCTCTGTACGCAAAGTTGGGATGCGAGTAATCACGGGCTCGGTCGAAGCAATCAGGGACATTTCTGCCACCGTTGACTGCCCAAACGGATTCGGCGAAGGATTGTGCAAGATCAGATACCGACCAAACCTCACATTCTCGGGACCAAATTCAATATTCCCAACCCAGTCACTGAATAGGTGAAACTTGTCCAACGGTTCTCCCCAATCATCCGGACTCAAGGAGTCCATGTCGGTCAGATAGAATTTCATCCCTTCAATAGCATTCCGCGTTCCTGGATGATCCCAAGATTCCGGTTCAATCGCCGAGTGGTAGTTGAGTCGCTTGAACGGCACAGTACTGCCAAGGTCAATTCTCAGCCACCGTCCCGTCTCATCGAGACTTTTCCAGTAATTGCCAAAGGGCTCGAATTCACCATCGTTGGCCTCCGCCGCAGGGTGCCCAAACTCGCTTGTCGAAGCCGTGACAATCGTTTCTGATGCTGTGATCTCCTTGTATCTTCCGGAACTGAGATCAATCGGAGTTTTCCATGGATCCAATGGGTGCCCACCGCCCATAACCTCTTCATAGTCCGTTGCTCCATCTCGATCTGTGTCCGCCGCTGTAGCGTTGGTTGTGATGAAAGATTCGTAGCGATTGCTGAGACCATCACCATCAATGTCACGCTCACCTTCACCCGGGTCCCCTCCCAAGATACAACCTGTCGTGAGCAACTCGAAACCATCAATAAGGCCATCGTGATCCAAGTCACTCCAAGTTCCGGCCACAAAATACTCGCCCGGTTCCAGATCCTCGATCTTGACCCAAACGACCTCTCCCGGGAACTGGATCCGCTGCCTGAGGCGCCAATACCCACCAATGCCCAAATCTCGACGAGAGAACAGACTGTATTGCTCACCCGGAAGACCGCCTTGAATGGAGAACGTCAGATAGCGAATTCCCCTAGAGACTCGCACTCCTTCGAACTTGGTATAAACGCCTACTCCAGTGGCACTTGTCTGACTACCGGCCTGCGGATCCGCTGCCGGAGGCCTAGCTGCTGCGCCGGGAAATGGACGCGCCGCAGACGAAGGTGGGGGAGTCGAACTTTCACCCAGAACCCTCGCAACCGCCAATGCACTGGCAGAATCGAGCGGGGCGCTGGTTCGACCAAATAGAACTTGTCGATCATTGAATACACCTTGTGAATCCAAGCTCCACGGGTTGAAGGGATCACTGAAGTAGCGGTTTACCTCGAAGGCGTTGCTGATGCCATCGCCATCGTTATCCTCATATCCATCCTCAATCCCATCGCTATCCGAGTCCGGCGACCGGGGGTCAAGACCTCCCGCGATTTCGATCCCATCAGGCAAGCCATCCCCATCTTGATCCTCGTTCAATGGGTCGGTTCCAAGATCTCTTTCCTCGGAATCGGTCAGGGTATCGCCATCGGTATCCGCACTGAGCCAGTTCGAATAGTCTTGATCAGCGGCAAAAACGCCATCGCCTAATGAATCTTCCTCAATGTCGATGAGCCCTTCTTCATCCGTATCCGCAGGGTAAAACCCATGCGGCCCCACGTTGACCGTGAAGGCTTGCTCGGTCTGTTGGGAGCCGTCGAAAGCGACGAGGGTGATGGTGGCGGCACCAAACTGGTCCGTGGCTGGGCTCAACGAGAAGGACCGTTCCGAACCTGTGCCGTTGAATACCAGTGAGTCTTGTGGGAACAACGTCGGATTGTCCGTTCGGAACGTCATCGGGTCCGCGATATCCGGGCCGTCCGGATCCACGACCGTGAATTCGAAGGGCGACCAGGTTACGTTGACCGGCATTCTGACGCTCGCTATCGGGCTCAAAACGGGGTCTTTGTTATCGTCTGCTATCGTAATAATGACCTCGGCACGCGCGTGCCCGCCTCTCCCATCCGTTATCGTATACTCATATGTCTCCTGCCCCTTGATGTTGTCTCCAGGCAAGGTGTAAAGAAGGGTCAGAGTGTCAGACGCGACCGTTAACGAACCGCCTAAACCGCCGACAAAGGGTTCCAAGGATACAATCGTTAGGACCTCATCGGAATCCGGCAGGTAGCTATCGTTGTCCAACACCCGGAGCGTCTTCTGGTCTACATCACCTTCTTCAAACCGATAGCGGTTCTCTACCGCCACGGGATCGTTATTCCCGAACTCAATATCGTCGGTGTCCCAAGTCACCACCAGCCGGATGGTTGGAGTATCCGGATCACTCACCCGGACTCCTCCGAGATACAGGAAGGTCTCGTTGGCGTTTAAAGTCACGTTGCGGGGCCGCGCGATGCTGGGTGGCTGAGGTTCGGACACATCGAGCACTTTTACTTGCACCCAACGCTCGTTCACCAACTCGCACGCCAACTTTAATCTCGTAAAGATTGTCAGTAGTGCCGACTTGAGTGGGATTCTCGAAGTGTCGTTCTGTCTCGCTATCCTCCATTCAAAGGTCAACAAGCATAGCGTTTTCCTGCTCGAAATCCCCAGCGTTATCTGCGTATCGGAAAGCGAAAAAAGTAATCAGAATCTGCCATCTTGGTAGCCCATGCTTGTGATAGCCCGAACCAAACAAGAATCTTACTCCCTTAATCATAGCGGAGAAAGTCGCAACCATTACCGATGTTCGATCCGAGGAGTGAAGATGAAATAGCTCCCAAAGCTCCTCCTGTGTTAACCGGAACAGCGCCACGAGGTGGGCTAGGCGTTTGGTTGTTCAGTCAGACCGTAGGCGAGCTTTGCATCAGACAAGCGGAGCCGGGTTGTTCGCAATGCTATCCATGCCGTTGGGTTCAGCAACCCGCGCTCCCTGCTGGATCGCAAGCGAACAAGCCACCTCAGAAAAGAATGTGTTCGTAGCCGAGAAGCTTCCTTTTGCGCCTATCCACTTTTCTGACACTGCTGGTGCTATGGTTGGCCTGTGTAGGTTCATGATTGGTGCTATGGTTGGCCTGTGTGCAGTTACTCTCGTTCCTAGTTCTCAGGATGAAACCTTTCGAGCAATTTGGTCAAACCGGCAAACAATGCTTGAATCTCTGTAGTTGCTTCGCCTGACGGCCAATTTTTTCCATGTGCAAAGTCTTTCGCAACAATTAGGAAAGCTCGTCGCAGTCGTACCGCGACCTCTGAATCATCTTCGTACAAAACGTCCAATGAAACTCCATTCATAGCTTCAGCCAGCTCGACCTGCGATACGACTATTTTATCATCTGAAAACCGCGTGGTGACTAAACTAGCAAACGTTCTGAAAACGGCATTCTGAGCCATCCATACGTCTTCAGGGGACCTTGATGTGCTTATCGTGACTGCCATAGCTAAAATCCGATTGGAACAATCTTATCAAAGAGATTTTCTGGAAGCGTCAAGAGATATCTTGAAACGTCATCTTGGATGTGCTTCGGGAAGTTACTCAAGTCGATAACCGTAAAATCTGCCTTTTGTAGATGCCGGTTGATTTGGTTGAAAAACTGCTGTTTTTGGTTGGCCCAATGAGGGACCATGGCAGGATTTCCCATCTGGTCGTACGTGCGGCCTAGGTCATCAACGTAGTCAAATGCTGGATCAACGCTGTCCTCGAGATTGCGGCCTAAGAGTTTTTGTGCTCTCGCTTTACTTGCCGCCTCTACCGCTGCCTTTGAGCCCTTTGCGCCCTTTGCAGCTTTTACGCAAACTTTCCCAACCTTAGCCGCTCCAACTCCGATTGCAATAATGTCTGCAGCTCCCGCATCATCTCCAGTAACACTCTTCCCTGTCGAGACGATTTCCGCTCCCTCCACGAGGGGATTTAGGCTAGCCAACCCGCGAAGTAATCCAGCCAAGCTGCAGCGAAAGCTGTCAAACGGATCGCTAACTCCTGTGAGCCCGCCATATGAGACGTCACCGTCCAAATCTAGGTCGTCATCTCCCAATTTTTGATAGCCACGCTCTTCTAGGCCAAACGGATCAATCTGGTTTACCGGATCACCTCCGAAAGCCTGATACAAGTTAACCCCGCCGGACTCCCCGATAGGATCTCGGTTCAGCCACCGCTGCAAAGGCGGATCGTAGAATCGATAGGCAAAACCATAGAGCCCTGTATTTGGTTCCACCATTTGACTGGAAAACCGAAAGGGATTCTCCGCAGCCAATGGTCCCGACATTCCCAGCGTCCTGCCAAACGGATCATACTGATACCGAGCTAAGACGGCTTCAGAGCTGTCGACCATGGCAGTGACGTTGCCGATCGAGTCCGCATGATAGTAGGCTGTTCGGTCGCTCGCACCCTCGTGATCCGTGTATGCCAGAAGTCCTCCTATGCCTCCTGCCCCCCCTAAGCTTGATGCAAGATCCAACCCTCTCGTTAAGGTCTCCTTTGGCGACCCAGAATCATCCAAAATCTGTACCACTTGCAGTCCGTCGTAGACGTAGTGTTCACGATCCTCCAATTGCCAATCACTGACTGAGGTAGACCAGAAGTAGGTCGTCTTCCGCCGCATTCGGCTCAATCCGTCATAAGCGAAGTTGACTTTCACTTTTCCGGGTTCGGTCACTTCGACCAGCCGATCCTCGACATCATAGACATAGTTCCGATGACCGTCCCCTTGCTGGTTCCCGTTGTCGTCATGGGTGTAGTTTATGGTCCCGGGATAGTTTACCATGCTGACATGGCGTGCCGTTTCACCCGTCGAGCTCAAGCCCTCGGTCGTGATGGTATTCTGACCAACGGAAAGCGATTGACCGGGATGTGCATACGCGTCGTCCCCATAGAGCTCGGCATCTTCGTCATTGATCTTGACCGATTGGCTTGGCCCACCCGCCAGGCCTCCCAATGGTGCCGGCCCGGCAGAACTCCCCGTATCCAGTTGGTTTAGCGAATTGACCGTAAGGCTCGTGAACTGAAGATTGTTCGTGCGGGTTAAGAGGTTGCCGGCCGCGTCCCACTGGTAACCAAGCTGTTCATGCCAGCGCCGTTCGGTGCCACCCGGTTCAAATCCTTCGGCAGAGATCAATCTCCCATCATCATAACCGTAGTCCCAATAATTCCCGGACAACAAGGTATGGCGTTCTCTCTGGGAATTCGCTCGAAACGTGTAGCCATGAGAGTTCAGCACGGCTCCGGAACTCGTTTCTAATCGAGTTTCTGAGACCCTGCCCAAGGCATCGAGGTCTCGTTCGATCCGGGATTGATTCGGCAGGACCAATTGGTCCCAGATTGGTGTTGATGGCGCTAAGGGACCACCCAACGAATCATAGCGGTAGTCAAACACACCAGACGGGGTCGTGATACTATCCAGACGGGAGTTGGCATCGTAGGCATAAGTCTGGATCCATGGTGTCCCTGTGCCGGGTTGGATTTTAAGTTCTTTCCGCAGCCCGTCGTTGAAGTAGTCATAGGTGACGGAGGCGCCGGGCAGCGGCCCGGTCTCGCGTTTGAGCCGGCCATCGGCATCAAACTGGAACCCTACTGAACCAATCACGGTGTCCACCACGTTGGTCAGGCGATTCAGGGAGTCATAGTCATAGGTAACGTTGTTCGCTTCCAATCCTGCGGGATAGGTCACCGATTTCAGGTTACTTCCTGCGTCATAGGTAATTGTCCGGGCGACTCCGTTGGCTCGCGTCCAGCGATTGGTTGTGCGATCCAGAGCGTCATATGCCAGCTCAAGGAGCTTCGCCCCGTGGTGATCGAATTTCCGCAGTTGACGCCCTTCGGAATCATATTCCCAGCTGGTCTGATGGTTGTTCTCATCGGTCAGCCGGGTCAGGTTACCAGCCGGGTCATACTGATAGGACTGCGTCCGTTGCTCGGGTGAAGTCATCTGCGTGCGCCGTCCGTAAACGTCATACTGATAGCTCCAGACTTGCTGCAATTGATTGGTCAGCCCGATCAGCCCTCGGGCCGAGTGGGTCAAGGTCACCGCTCCCGTCTCGTCTTCCACTTTGGTCAGCCGACCTTGAAGGTCGTAAGAGTTGGTTACCGAAACGCCGGAGGCATCCGTGACGATATGCGGACGATCATTGATATCATACTCCACCTTATAGACCGGTCCTGAGGCATCGTCCACGCGGGTAACTAGACCTTGATTGTTGTAGAACAAGCGCAAGCTGCTCTGGGCATCAATGATGTTCGTCACCTGTCCGAGCCGGTTGTATTCGCGCCGGACGGACTGGTTGGGACTATAAACGATGTTGGTCGCCTTTCCCTGTAAGTCATACTCATACCGGGTGACCAACTCATCGGCTGTATTGAAGGCTCGACTGACACTTTCGACCGAACCACAGTCACAGTATTCCAAATGAGTCACCTGTCCCAACTCGTTGGTGATCTCCGTCAATTGCCCCAAACTGTTATAGGCGGCACCAATCGTCCCCCCTAAAGCATTAGTCAACGCGGTCACTCCGAGGAGCTTCGTGCCAGAGGCATCCTGATAACTCAGATTCCTCGGCGCTTCACCCGGCCGGCTCGTAGAAACCAATCGGTTCAAACCATCCCACTGATAATTACGAACTCCTCCCAGAACGTTGGTACGCGATGCGATGAGCCCTTGATTCCAGGTGAAAGCATTCGTGGCCAACAGAACGCCTTGTTCTTTGTCAATCACACGCTTGACGAACCCATCGTTCGGATCGTTGCCCGGCAGGTGGTAGTACTCCACCTCACGGCTAAGCCCGCTCCCGAGGTCCAGGCTTGCCAATTGTGTTCCCGACCATTGGAAGAGATTGGTGTAAGAAGCCCCGCCTCCGACGTGAATCCAATTGGTGGCGATCAACTGACTCGCGTTGTAGGCATACTCTTGGATCAGGTCCCCGTTAAAGTCCGTGAATGAGAGGAGGTTAAAGTGATTGGAGGCAAAGTTGAACTGGCGCGAGCGCACCCCCAGAGTCCCGTCAGGCTTGGTGTAGCTCGATTTTTCCTGTGTCGTACGACCCAAAGGATTGCGGGCGGTGTATACGAACCGGTTCTCATTATTCTCCAAGACTGTGGCCACCAACAGCGGCATTGGAGAACTGCCCGGCTCCCAGTTTACTTCCTTTCCAGGGTAGTCAAACCAGGTGATGGGGCCGGGTAAAAAGTCGCCGTTAACGTCGGGCAGTTGATGGCTCGGCGACCGTTCAAAGTTTAGGGTTTCCCGGGAATGGCTTTCGAGCCAGTTCCGGCGCCGTGCGAGGGCATAGTCTTGCAACACACTCTGCGTCGTATTGTCTGTGATGGCGTCGGGATGAACGAAGGGATCACTGTGACGTGCAGCGAGAATTCCCATCGCCCGGCGGTCCCAGTAAAAGCTGTTTACCCACCAGGTATCAACCGTCTTGAATAGTGGATCCGCAACCACACTAGGATCGATTGTCGGATGGGGCTCGGGTTCAATCTTTGCCAAAAACGGGCTGAAGTCTGGCAGTTGGGAACTATCTCCGTCATAGCCATAGGCCTGTTGACTGACCAGATTTCCCAACAAGTCCTTTTCCCGAATGATCACCACTCGATCCAGCTCGACAAAGGGGACGGCGGCCGAACCTGTATCCTCATCGACAAACTCAGTGATTCCATAAGGGGTGGTAACTGTTTGGACGCGTCCGTCTGGTAGGTAAACCATCTCGGACACCATCCCGGCGGCATCCGTAATTCGATACAACCTGTCATCGGTGTTGTATTCAAGAAGAGCTGTTCTCCCATACGGATCGGTAACCTGGTTGATTCGCAGGCTATTGGGCTCGTAGCCGACGGTGGTCAGGCGTCCGTCGGCATCAATGATATTACTCAGCCGGACCTCCTGATCGCTAGAACTGGTGTTGTACAGTAGCTGGGTCTTGTTGCCCACGGGATCGACAAACTGAGAGAGATAGAATTCCATCCCGACTCCTGGTACTTGTGAGTGTCGGTAGATCAGCTTGCGACCGCTGGAGAAAAGAACCTCGTAACCGACAACATCGCCGTTATGCACACCAAAGTCCTGAAACAAGAGACGGGTCACCCGCGTGTTGGAGTTGTAATCATAGGCTTCGTGGCTGTTGAGAGGAAAATTGACCACCAGCATTCCGCCTCCAGGGTAGTAGATTTTGATATGCCCCCCGGGAACGGGCTGTTGTGAGCCAGAGACATCGCTGCGCGCATCAATCCAACTCAACCAGTCGCAGTCCCAGTAGGGACCAACACTTGAAAAATGTCCGTTGTCTCCATTTGCCACCGCATGCCCTCGATGATGATAGCGTAACCGGAATGATACCTCCGCCCCCCGGGAGGGTTGATAGCTCAACGGGAAATCCTCCAACCATAGATTCAGAAAGGGTTCAGAAACTCGCCAGCGAACCATACCGTCGGGACCACAATTCTCGTCCTCGCTAGTCGCACCTCCCGCTGCCATGCTGGAGGGCCCGCCTCGACCCGGCGGGCATTCCTCACAATCGTCACACGGCGGTGGAATGTCCGCCGCATCCTCTGGAATACAGGTAAAGGGATCCGACGGTCCGGAACCATTCCGTCGGACCAATCCTCGGCGATTGCCCCCATTCGCCCGCACCCATGAGTTGGGCAGGATCGTCGAATCACCCACAACTAGTCCAGATGCCTCTTCAGACAAGGAGGCGGCCGTCATCCGCCACGTCTTGGAGCGTGAGAGATCCGTAACCTTGTAAAGAGAACCTGACTCGGTATCCGAGGACGCAATACTTTCCAAAAACAAGTAGTGACCATTTTTCAAGTGTACTAAACTTGGAGCCACCCAGTCGGCATTAGCGGGTCGTTGAGCCGCTCCGATGGGAAGTCCGTGAGATTGCCCGATCTGAACCAATTCACTGGGAGAAAACCCGCCAATCGGTACTGGAGTCGTGGACAGCCTCCGGGAATCTTGAGGCTGCCACCCCGCTCGTCGAGCGAGCCGAAGCAGACCCTGAATACCACCACGGTAGGCCATGGTGGGACTGTTTTGAAGGTGATGCACCCGCTCTAGAGCGCGGCGGCGGATTGCCCAGAGCTCGTCCGAGTCCGGTCGCGCTGCTCGCAGGTCTGGAGCAATGGCCTCCGCCTCCACCAGATCCCCTTCTGCTGCCACGGCTTCGGCATAACGAATCGTCGCCTCGGTTGCCGCACGACGGCCAGCATCTGTCTGATTGGAGGCCAGTTGATTGATCACCTCTTTCCAGTGCGCACGCCCCCGTGATACTCGACCATTCCGACTGTAGAAATCGGCGAGACCGTTCCGCAGTGGTGCCGCGAAGCCCGAGGTTGGATTACTTGCCAGAAATGATTCCACCGACTCGGCGTCTTCAGAATTAACATCTGAGCTGCTCCCCTGCCCTGCGGCAGCACCGGGCCTGCCTCGCGGCCGGTCAAAGAGCGCCTTGACCACGGCCGCTTCTGCACGGTTGGCAGGCCCACTACCGACCCAATCCAAGCGACGATCAATGACTTCACTCCTCACCTCGACCGACCCGTTGTTACGGATCACGGCTCGTTCCGCTGCCAGCCCAACGGGCTGCGCGAAGGTCGACGTCAAGCCCGTGAGGATCGATGCCATTGTCAACATTAACAGCAACCTTCTCCGACCGCTTACAGACCCTCCTGCCACCAGCTTGCTGATCGCACACCCGACAAGACGATCGAAGTCTAAATACCCCAAGTTCATTCTCATTCTCAAACCTCTCTTATTTCCGTATGGGCAAATTCAATGATTCAGCTTCTATGGCAAGCGGGACGTGTGGCTGGGCTGAACGGTATTCACCGAATACCCCGAACCCCCTGGTACACTCCAACCTGGGACGGTCAATGGATCGCGCCCGTTCAGGACTTCGATGTAATCCGATACGCCGTCTCCGTCCGTATCTTGATCCTGTGGATCCGTTCCCAGGAAGATCTCGTAAATGTCCGCAAGTAGATCTCCATCGGCATCGACGTTTACCCAATTCGTTTCCATCAGGGCCACTGTTAGGGTACCGTCGCCATTCAAATCCTCCTCGTAGTCAGCAGCAGAATCAGCATCCGTGTCTGCAGGAAGGAATCCGTGCGGCCCTACCTTCACATTAAAACTGACTTCACCAGTGACGTTACCAGCGGTCGCTTCCAGCGTGATCTGTGCCGTCCCGAATTGATCCATCGCCGGTGTCAGCGAGAACCACCTATCACCACCACTTTCGGTAAACTGGACCGAACCCGTTGGGAACAACGAGGGATTTGTCGTTCGGAAGCTCATCGTGAAGGGCAGCACCGGCCCGTCCGGATCGGTCACGGTGAATTCAAACGGTTCCCATGTCACGTTGACCGGCATTCTGACGCTCGCTATCGGGCTCAAAACGGGGTCTTTGTTATCGTCTGCTATCGCAATAATGACCTCGGCACGCGCGTGCCCGCCTCTCCCATCCGTTATCGTATACTCATATGTCTCCTGCCCCTTGATGTTGTCTCCAGGCAAGGTGTAAAGAAGGGTCACAGTGTCAGACGCGACCGTTAACGAACCGCCTAAACCGCCGACAAAGGGTTCCACGGATACAATCGTTAGGACCTCATCGGAATCCGGCAGGTAGCTATCGTTTTCCAACACCCGGAGCGTCTTCTGGTCTACATCACCTTCTTCAAACCGATAGCGGTTCTCTACCGCCACGGGATCGTTATTCCCGAACTCAATATCGTCGGTCACGTCATCACCATCCGTATCCCGCTTGCAGGGGTCAAAGCCGTTGACTAGCTCGATATCATCGTAGAGCCCATCGCCGTCTGAATCCCTCTTTTCCCAATTCGAGAGGTCCGGGGGTGCGGTCTTGACGCCGTTGCCAGCCTTGTTCTCGACGTAATCCGGGAGCGTGTCCTCATCCGAGTCCGCCGGTGGGAAGCCGTGCGGGCCGACGGTGACCTCAAAATGAGTTTCGGTTCTTTGAGATCCGTCAAAGGCCACGAGGGTGATGGTGGCCGTGCCGTATTGATCCGGCGCCGGGCTCAGCGAGAAGGACCGTTCCGGGCCAGTGCCGTTGAATACCAGTGAATCTTGCGGGAACAATGTCGGGTTGTCCGTTTGGAACGTCATCGTGTCCCCGATATCCGGGCCGTCCGGATCCACGACCGTGAATTCGAAGGGCGACCACGTCACGTTGACCGGCATTTTGACATTCCCGATGGGGTCCAAAACGGGATCTTTATCGTCGTCCGCTAGCGTAATCGTCACCCGGGAGCTGGCATGCCCGCCTCTTCCATCCGTGATGGTGTAGTCATAGGTCTCGATCCCCGTGATGTTGTCTCCCGGTAAGGTGTAACGAAGGGTCAGATTGTCAGGTGCGACGGTTATCGCCCCCCCCAGCCGTCCCGAGACCTGCATGGGAACGATCGTCAACGTTTCGCCGCTATCCGGCAGGAAGGTGTCATTCTCCAAGACATCGATGGTCTTCTCATCAAGATCCCCTTCTTCAAACCGCGCAAAGTCCAGATTTGCGCTGGGATCGTGGTTTCCAAACTCGACCCGATCACCCACGCCGTCTCCGTCCGTGTCCCCCTCGCAGGGGTTAAAGCCATTGGCTAGCTCGATGTTGTCATCAAGCCCGTCGCCGTCCGAATCCATCTCTTCCCAATCCGAGAGATCAGGCGGCGCCGTTTTGACGCCGTTGCCAGCCACGTTCTCCACGTAGTCCGGTAGCGTATCCTCATCCGTATCCGCCGGCGGAATGCCCTTGGGTAGCACGGTGTAGACAAATGACGCATTCACCGGGTCGTGGTCCCCATCGTCCACGGTAAACGTGATGGTAACGGGACCGAATTGGTTCGGCGCTGGAATGATCTGTAAATCCCGCATTTCGCCCTGCCCGGTGACCGTGATGTTTTCGGGCGGGATGATGCTCGGTTGACTGGAGAAAACCGTGAGCACGAGATTGTTTAGCGGCGTGTCGAGATCGTTTACTCGCACGGCATCGTGGTAGAGGAAAATTTCATTAGCCGGGAACCGTTCATCGAATAGAGGCTCAATGGTAGGCGGGGTCGGTTCCACAACATCGAGCACATCCACCTGAACCCAACGCTCGTCCGTTAGATCGCCCTCGTCTCGCACGCCTACTTTGATCTGGTAGCGGTTTCGGTCCGGACCAAATTGGGTCGGATTCTCGAAGTCTGGCGCGGTTCTAAACTGGAGTTGATCTCGGTTATTCCCTGTCAACCTAAAGGCATCAAAATCACGTTTGTCGCCTGGATTGTTCACCAAATAGAAGTCCACGGGTCGAGCTTCCGGATCCGTAGCCGTCAATTGCATGAGTGAGGTGCTATTCTCAGGCACCCTAAAACTCGTCGAGGTGAGCGTTGGCCCCTGGTTGGGAGGGAGCTCGACCTCCACCGTGACCGTGGCGGTATCCTCCCCGCCACGGCCGTCTCCGATTCGGTAGGTAAACGTCTCGGTGCCCAGGAAGCTTGAGTTGGGGGGAGAATACACGAGTCGGTCTCGATTCTCGCTAATGGTTACGCTTCCGCCGCCGGAATAGTTCACAGAAAGGATGCTGAGAGTCTCGCCAGTATCGGGTTCCATCGAATCATTCCCAAGCACGTCTAGCGCGACATTAGAAGCTCCCCGAACCAGGTCAAAGCTATCCCCATTGGCGCTCGGCGGAGCATTCACCGTGATGGTAAAAGAGGATGAAGATACATCGAACTCCCCATCCATGACGGTTAGCACGACATCCGTCGATCCGGACTGCCCACGGACCGGAGTTACGACGAGGTCTTGATTCTCTCCGGAGACGAACTGAGAAACGGTGATCTGGTTTACCTCGATCAAGGACGTGTTGCTCGATGTAGCTGAGAAGCTCAGAGAACCCCGGGAGGTATCCGGATCACTCGTGATCACCACGCCGGGTTGGATGCTCTGGGTGTCAGCCTGGATGATGAAGGAGCCGATAGGAGCGATAGTCGGTGGTTCGTTGACGCCATCGATCGCCACAGTAAACGACTGCACAAAGGACGGTTCATCTACCCCTGCCGTGATCGTTGTCGTCTTTGCAGAGAACGTGAGTTTATCCGCAGATGGAGGGTTCTCTGCATCCAGCTGACCCTTGGTTTTCAAATCATTGCCATCGATCCGGAAAAGATCGTTTTCAACGGGATCTCCAATGGAGAACGCGTACTCATGGGTGTGAACCGTATTAGCCTCGGTATTGTCGGGATCTCCCGTGGTGAAACTCCCAACCACGGTGCCGGCCGGCATATTCTCCCCGACACTCATCGGGTCTAGTGTGAGCGAATTCGGTGGCTCATTGACATTCTCAACCTCTAAGGTGAACGATGCTTCGCTGACATTCATGTTGTCGGAATCAAGCGGTTCGTCACTTCCTCGCACCTTGGCCGTATGCGTCGTGGCGGCTTCGTAGTTCACGATCGCGTCTTTCTTGATGCGTAGCTCATCACTCACCAGCTCAAACACGGGATCGGAGTCCGAGCTCAATTCGATGTATTGGCTTCCAGCCAGATCCCCGCTCACGTTCAATGTCGCCACTATGATGGGCTGGGATACGGTTGACCCGTCCGCCGCCGGAATTTCGGGCACATCGGCTTCATCGGTAGACAGCGATACGGTGAGGTCGAGATCCGCGACATTGACATCGAACTGGCGACTCACCTCTTCATCATCTAGATCCGAATCCGTGACCCGAACAGTGACGGATGTCGGACCCGTTTCCCGCGTCTCAGCATCGAGCTCAAATGGGTCCTTGGTACTCACGCGGTACTTCCGGTTTCCAAGAGAGGTCAGTTGAAAATCGGTCGTGTTGTCGATCGAGACAAGGTCGGTGCCAAGCTCATCTCCGGAGAGTTCGATGTTGGCGATCGTGACGGGGTTTGAGTCCGACTCGTCCAAAGATTCATCCACATCGGTATACGCCACCAAGGGCAGTTCATTGACGTTCTCCACCGTGACGGTGATCGCGAGATCGGCCGAAGGGCCGGACGGGAGTTCGGTGGCACGAACATTCACGGTCAGCTCATCACTGCCGCCATTTGCCGTGAGCGCCTCGTAGTCCGGTGCGGACTTAAAAGTGAGTGTACCGCTGCTCGAACCGATTTCGAATAAGTCATGATCATCTGTCTCGACCAAAGAGTATGCTATGGTCGAGACCCCATCCGGATCCTGAGCCTGGACGGTTCCGACGGTGGTCTGATTCTCTGGAACGTCAAAGCCATCCGTGGGCGCCGTAAACTCAGGAGGGCTATTCTGAATCACTGCGATCGATATCGTCTGACTGCCACTCATAGGCGTGTCACCGTTTTCCGTGGCAACGATTGTCACCTGATAGCTGGCGGCCGTTTCGTTGGCTAGACTCATCTTGGTCTTCAAACTGTTCTCCACCATCTCAAACACGGCCGACTCAGTCCCACTTTCAGCGGTTCCAGGGAAGACTTTGAGGGTATGGGATTGGAGGTCAGTGTCGTCGGAGTTATCGTCATCGAACACAGCTACAGTCCCGACAGCCACTCCGACGCCTGAACCCCCGGGGATTACGGGTGAGGGATTTGAATTGGCAGGAGCGAATGACAGGTAAGGCGCCTCATTGAGATCCCGTATGGTGAAGGTATGCTCATGGGACGGATAGGTACCATTGGCAGTGAAAGCTGTGTCGCTCACCCGGATCTTGGCCGTCAGGGTGTTATCAGTAGCTTCATAATTCAGCACGCTCTCCTCCTTGATCTTCAATTTCCTGTTGGAGCGATCAATTTCAAACCGAGAATCCGAGTTGCCAATCAGTTCGAAATACAAGGTTCCGATATCGTCCCCAGAGACATCTAAGTCCGCTACGGTTCTAGCAGCCGAGGTTTTCGATTCATTGTTTGGAGTATAGAGGACTTCATCCATCCCAGAGACCGTTGTTGGCTCGATCGTCACCCCGGTGGAATCGAGGTCTTTGACCTCAACTTTGATGGTTTCCGGAGTCGAGGTATTGCCATGGATGTCTTTGGCCACCACGTTGACTTCATAAACCCTCGTGCCCGCATCGGACCGGCCCCCCTCGTAGTCTCGGGGCTGTCTAAAAGTGAGTAGCTCATCGGAGAATTCGAACAAGTCACCGTCAGCCCCCCCATCACCGGCAATCTCAAAGTCGATATCATCTCCCTCGGGATCCGTAACGTAAGAGCTTAGGTCGATCGCCCCTAGTGACCCTTCGTTAACATCGAACTGGGGCGGGTCTAAACTGAAGTAGGGTGGACGGTTTCTTTCTATGACTTCAACCGTCACCGTCGCTGGATCTGAGTAGAACTCGCCGTCATACGCGCGAAACGTAAACGTATCCGTGCCGACAAAGTTGGGTCTCGGAAAATATCTGACCGCTCCTGACTCAACATCCCCTAAACTTCCATAAGTTGGATCTCGTACGATCTCAGGCACGGGAACGTCACCAGCATCTTGATCATCGACCCCCAGGTCAATGGAAATGGAAGCGTCCTCCGCCACTTCAACCGATTGGCTTTGCGCAGTTGGCTTTTCATTAACGTCCTTTACCTGAATCTCGAACTCTTTTTCGAAAGACTCCCCCTCAGGGTCTTGAACCTTTACTAGTATTTTTATGGGGTCAGATTCGGTCTCATAGTTGAATGCCCTTACGGTTTTCAATTGGTCAGTGGCGTTGTCAATCGTGAACAACTTCCAATTATCCTCATACGTAGAGTCATCCAAACCGGCTTTAGAGTACTGAAAATCTTGTGACGACCAACCATCATCTGTGGTTGTGAAACTGCCGACGGAAGTACCGGTAGATTGGTTCTCATCTATCTCGGTGGAGGAGAGTCCGATATCGGTGGGTGCCTGATTGGGGGCATCCTGAACTTCAACAATCAACGTTGCCACCCGCGGACTTCCCGTCGGATTTGTTGCCCAAAACTCTATTTTTAGACAACCGGATCCCTTGTCCCGAATATCAGCGATGCGGATATTCGCAGAGGTGACGGTATAAGAGCTACTGTCGTCTGGCCATCGGTCCTCACCAAATGCGTAGGGGTGAGAAACGTCCAATCTATCCTCTGGGAGCGATATGGCATCATTTGGACCGGAACTGCCACAATCTACCGGACTAACTTTACTATTCAGAGCAGGTGTTCCCTCGACCCAGCTCCGCCCAACCACAATGTTTAGAGACCTTGTTCCGTTCTCTGAAAGGACAACTCTCTTGGAACTCACCCAGCGTTCGCAATCATCATCGCCATCCCAGATCATCATATGAGGGACATCGTCGTTTGAGGTGTATCCCCAGGAGCGTTCGATGAGAACCATGGTGAGCAGGAACAGGATGATCCGGGTAACGGGCGGCAAAACTCGAACTCGATTCACCTCCGATATAGGCACTGAAGTCGAACCCATAAACTCTCCTTGTGTAGATTTCACGCTTAATCCTCCTTAGCAATGTTGCTCTTCGTACCATCAATTTCCGAAAGTACTTTACTCATACCGATACCGGCGACAAACGGCCCGGTAAGATGAGGTCTCACCGTTTCCAAAAAACTTGAGTCTGGAGCTAGATCCCGAATCACCCTGATCGCAACGACTTGTAGAAGCTCGTCACTGGATGCCGTCACGATCTCCCGAGCCATTGCGAGACCCTTCTTCGGATGTTCGAGGGCCAAAACCTGTAGCGCCGTGGTTCGAGATTCGGGACTCAGTGTTTCGCGATCGGACATCACTCTCGCCAAAGTCACCAGCGGAATGTCTGGGAACACGGTGGAGATGCGGTGGAGAGCGATTAGCGCCGTTCCGGGTAGGGTAATTTCGTTTGACTCGGTTAGGGAAGTGAGCACGGAACGAACTTCCTTAACCTGTGGGCGAGCCCAGTCTTCGGGATGGGAAGCTAAAGCTTCCCCCCACAACCCCAAATGCCGCACGGCGGTTTCCCGCTCTCGCACGGACAACACTTCGTTCCTGGCAATTTCCAAATAGGCTTGCCCCAAATCCTCGCGCAAAGGACGTCGCTCTCCGAGAATGTCCATCACAAGCAGCCGCAAGCGAGCCCGCCACGCCCGTTCCCGGGGATCGGCCTCCTCAGGAAGCACGTCTCGGATGAACTGGATGACTTCCCCGAGTTCTTCGGTATCCGCCTGGACCTCAAGCACTTCACGGAGCGCTTGGACACGGTCTTGAAAGCTTCCCTCAGATTCACCCCGTATTAAGGCTAGCCGACCTTCCCCCAGAGCAGTGTCCCTCGTAGTTAAGCGAGGGGTAGCAGGCTCCGCGACGGTAGGACGATCCACAGGCTCCAGAGCGTGACGATTTATTGACCGCGCTGCCCGAATACTAGGCCCCTCGCGCTTCCCATTCGGCCAGACCAAAGCCACGAGCCCGATAACCACCACCACTGCAGCAACAACCACCACCTGAATTTTTGCTTTCTTTGTTCGCGGTTTCATCAGAATTCATTGATGCGTTGACTGTTGTGATAGGTATCTACGTGCACGGAGATCGTATTGGGTGCTCTCGCACTCAAGTAATACTGTTTGACCAAGATTCCGAGCTCATCAGCTTGGCTCTCTGGATACTCCCGAATGAGGTGCCCCGAGGAGAACACGATGCCCGAGGTCGCCATGGTGCTGTGGAGTGATACCCCCGCTCGGCGGGGCATCATGATGGTGTCGGTTTCTACCAGGAGAGCACCGTTCTCGTATTGTTCGATGATTCGAGCCGACCCGGTGCTTCTCCCCGTGTCCAACCGGAATCCCTCTACTCCAATGTTTTGTAGGATCGCGCCGTCGTTTCCGACTCGGAGAACCAAATGGCGGGTAATGGGTTCCCAAGTGCGCAAGCGAAAACGGGTTTCGCCATCCACAACGACGCGATCCACATCCAATCGGGGGTCGGCTTCCATCGTGACCTCTGGTCCCATGTCGGGTCCTCTCCAAGATCGCCACTGCCCAACCAGGGCAGCCGGGTTCTCCCCACTGTGACGGCCCAAAACGGTAATCCGAACCGTCCGTTCATTGCTCCGAGCCCATCGGGCCGTTACCGGGAACAGACCGGGCTCATCAAAACGGTGAGGCACGCTCTGCCCATTCGGAACCACGATCGGCTCGCCCCCCGAAACCACATAGGACTTCTCCCACCGCCGTCCTCCCCCACCAATCGTGAGGAGCAAGGAATCACCCTGCCGGATCACCAAATCTTCCGTCGTTGTCAGGTCCGTGACTTCCCAATGGATCTCTTGCTGAGCCCGCCACCCCCCGTTTTCAAACGCCATCTCCAAGCGAGTCGGCGTAGCGGGGTCCAAGGAAACATTGGCGTACCAACGCTCACCCGCACCCGGATGCACCACGACCGTATGACCAAGGTGTGTTTTTCCTGAAGCCAAAGCCCAGTAAACCGCATCGCCTTCCACACAAGCGGGTGAGGTCCGACTCTTGTTGATTGGATCCAAGCCATTGGATCGCATCAGCTCAGCCTCGATCCAATCCGCGACCCCGCTCTGATCTTCGTCAGGGCCGTCGATGGACTGCAGCGTGATCTGCCGGAACCGGATTGATCGACCCAACAACGCATTGTCCCAATAGATCTCCAATCGGTGCTCACCGGCAGCCAACCAAGGCGTGAGTTGACGAGCCACCATCAAGGGGTCCGCCGTGAGCTGGCGACGGCTCAGGTGTTGCCCGTCGATACTCAGCCAGAGTCGATGGTTGTGATCTTGGAAAGGCTCCCCCTCTTCCGCCGTAATCTCTAATAGGAACATTCCGGATTCCGCCAACTCAAACGCATATTCAAGACTTCCCCGGCGGGAACGACTGATCACTCCCCCATTCTCCTCCTCCACTTCCCACTCACCCAATGGATTGCGGAACCGGGTCACATCCAATTCTTTTACCAGTTCGATCCGCGTTGATTCTACGTTGGGATCCGGTGGACCCATGGGCGCTGTTGGGGCGCTCTCATCGGAACCCTCCGGAATCGGGTGAGGTCGATGAAGGCCAATCCCACGCCCTACCAGACCGAAGGACTCGGAACCAATCTGGCTGTAGAGTTGTGACTGCGGGACAGGTGTCTTGAGCGTAGAGGGGCTGCTCCAGCTCAAGCGAGCCGACGCCTCGCCTGTGGCTTCAAAGTATTCGACCCGAATCGGGTATCGCCGACCGGCCTCTAAGTCCAACCGGACACTCCGTGCGAACGCCTGGCTCTCATGCCAATCATCCAGAAGGAGCAACCCGTCCAGCCACAAGCGCGCTCCCTCATCACAAGCCAGTTCCAAACAATAGACTTCATCAAACTGCGCTTGGATTTCTCCTTCCCAACCCACCGTGAAGTGATCGGATACAAAATCCGGTGCGGGGGCTTCTGACGGGCCCCAATAGAAGTCAATCTTCGGGTCGATTCGCTCAAATTGGTGCACACCAGCGGAGTAACGTGCCGACAAACCGTCTCCCGTCCCGACAACGGGAGGCACCGAGCGCTCGCGGGCCTCGGCACTCGTGAGCGATACATCGGCAAAGGTCACGCTACTAGGAGATTCCAGATCGCCGCCCTGCTGTGCCAGCCCATACAAGGCCTCTGCCTGGTCTCCGAACGGTTCCGTAGCCAACCAGCGCCACGATTCGCCATCGCCGGATTCATACAATCGCACGGCGTTACCCTGACGAATCGCACGCACCCACTGAGCATCCGTGCCCATGCGTTGCAGCGTGGCCGGCTCGCCAACCGATCGGCGGACGCCGACCCAGCTCTCCCGCGTCGGGCTCACGAATACTCCCACGAACGGACTGTCCGCCACCGTGGAACCCCGCACCATCACACCCGCCAACGCGTCGGGATGGGCCAGTTCGATATCGGTTATCCGCGCCACCAGTTCTTGGCCCGCCTGTCCTAAGCGATACGAGAAGTGAAAGTCATCCCGCAACACCCACGGATGTTGCCCATTGACCACACGATATCGTTGGGTCGGCGAAGTCAGGCGTTGCACTTCAGTGCCATTGAGGCTCTCCGTTTTTCCGCTCGCACCATTGGGTGCGAGGTCGAGACTTTTCCAAGTCTCCGAACCTCCTACCTGCTGAGGATACCCCTCTCCGCTCCCGGGAAATCGGCCTTGGGCGTAGTAGTCTTTCAATAGCGACTCGGTAAAACGGTTCCGCCCACCCCTCGGCGCCTCAACACCATCGGGATGACTTTCCAATATGGCGTCCCGCAAGGTCTTATCGAGCGGCGCCCCGGGGGCAATGCCAAACGCCCGTTCCCATTCATCCGGTATCCCATCGGCATCCAGGTCCACCAGATCCGAATGCAGCTGGCTCTGCGGCACGATCGACCAAGGTGTCGAGGGGCTGCTCCAGGCCAAGTGCACGGCGGCATCCCCACGAGATTCCAGGTAGTCGATCCGCAAATGGTATCTACGACCGGCTTCCAGTTGAACTCGGGTCGTGCTTTCACTACCCGGATGCTCGAACCAATCGTCTATCAACAAACGACCGTCCAACCAGAGGGACGCGTGATCATCGGCGATGAGATGGATCTGATACGGCTCGGTGAATTGGGGTTCCAACAAGCCTTCCCAACGCACACTGAAACCGTCGCTCGGGCCCGCCTCCACTGGCGATTCCAAACCCCATTCGAACCCGACGGTGGGATCCACTCGACGGACCAAGAGCTCGCCGAAATGGCGATCGGCATAGTATTCCGCCAACAAACCGTCGCCGTCGGAGACGGGAATCGAAGCCTCCAGCGAGGGAGCTTCAACCGAAGTCTCGATCACCTGAAAAACCTCCGAATCGAAGCGGGCGGTGGCAACTGTCGAAGGATCATGAGCGGCCACAACCAGGCCTACGTAAATCCATTCATCGAAGTCTAAAGACTCTGTCCCCACCCATTCCCAATGTCTCCCATCCTGCGAATGGTAAGCGGTAATGACGTTGCCCTTTCGAACCAAACGCAGCCAAACGGGCTGCCATTCCGCGAGCGGCGCCTCCGAGACGAGAGCACCGCTGAGCGGGTGTTCTCGCTGATACACCACGTGATCCTCGAACGCGTGGGAGCGTACATTCCCATGCCCATCATTATCCGTCGGGCCGCCGATCGTGCGCCGCCGCAGAAAATCGATCCGGCCATTCGCTCGTATGCCGACGGATGCTTGGCGGGCATTCGTATTGAGCGAATCTCGGAGCATGAGTCCCGCTCGGGCCGGCCCGGCTGACGCGGCCATATCCTGCACTCGCACGATGAAATCCCCGTCACCCTTCCAGGATTGGAAAACGAAGTGGGCGCTATCGCTACGCCCCTCCAAGCCCCGGCCGGAACTCTGCACCGTCATATCTCCGTTCGCATGCAGTTCAAATCCGCTCCTGACCGTGACCTCACCAAGATCAACAGACTCAATGAGTAAGGCCAGGTTCGAGCTACTCTGCGCCAGGCTTGAGTTTAAGAAGTAAGCGAGGTATATTGCCAACCCCAAACCGAGTAGACAGAGCGTGTGAAAGGCGAATCGATGGAGATAACGTTTGATGATGGCACTCATGGCTGAGTTTCTTTCTTAACCACAGATGTTCATGAATTGGCACGGACCGGAGATCTCCTAGTCTGCGGAGTCACCGTAGCCAGTTGTTTTAGAAGGGTAATGCAGGCCAATGTCGACCGTGCTTGAACCATCTTTTTCATCGTTGGGCCAACGCGTACTAAAGTGAAAGAGAGCCGCGTCGACCGCACTCCGACTGCCCGCGTTAAAGATCTGGTTGACGTTGGCGTCCGTCGAGTTGCTATCGATGTAGTAATCACCGAACGGGCCGGTGACAAACGGAAGCGATGTCAGCGTTCGATCACCCGGTTGCAAGACTCCACCTAATCTTATGTTGGTATTCACAAACGCGTTGTGGCCGAGCGTTGCATTGGAAAAGCTTGAAGAGCTCCCGGGACGGGACACCAAGAACACGTTGTCCTGGATCTCCCAGTGATCCGGTCCGGAACCTTGGTTGAAGTGCACCGCGTTTAGGTAAAACAGGTTATTGAAAACCTTCGCGGTTTGCTTCTGTCCCAACCTCAGCATCGCGTACTGAAACAAGTTATTCCGAATACTAGCCTGACGCCCACCGACATCCTGTATATCAATCGCTTTGCCAACGATCTTGCAGTGGCTTACTGAGATTCGGCTGCAGCCATGCCCACCGATGGAGGTGTCATTTCGAATGAGGTAATGGCCACCCGTCTTATAACTCCCGCGGTAGCAGTGTACAAATGAAAGGATGAGTTCGTTTTGGTTGGCTCCTCCGACGTTGTCGTCGATGTCATCTCGCCCCTCAAAAAAGGTGTGGGAGTTGGAACTGATATGGTTTGGATCCCAGGTTTCCTGCAAGTCTCCATACCAGGCAATCGTGACTGGTTCTGTAACGGTCCCCAAAACATGTGCTTTCGCGTTGTCCTCTACTTTGATGCCATTCACCCCGTATTCCCCGAGGACAGTACCGGGTTGAACCGTAAGAACAGCCTGATCGCCAACCACAGTGTTCCTTACCAGGTAGTCGATGGGGGGATAGTGGTAGCCCAGGTCAAAAGTGCCGTTGTTGTCTCGTTGCACATGCGGCGACCAAACGGCGTCCTGAGTGAGACGCTCGCCATCCTTAAGGGTTGGCGGGTAGGTAGTCGCCCTCGCTAGCTGATACTTCAGGGCAGGATGGATCCGTACCCCGATCCCGATACAGACTGCCTTCCGCCAAGTAAAATCGTCCCCCTCCGACGGTCTGAAATACGCCCCCCAATGACACTCGCTCTACATTATGCAGCTCGCCTCGATTCTCGTAGTTTGGGATCGTCCGGACATCGACAATGAGGGAATTGCGCAGATCCGCCCTCGACGAGCTGGCCAGGCGATCGCCGTCGTGGGCGGTTAGGTTTGAGACAATGAAATCGCCCTGCGTGTTATTCAACCCCGTTCCGAATTCATCGAATAGGGCGTTCTCCACGCGAGTGGCACCAATGACCTTACTCGATACCCCGACGGCCGTGTTGACGTGATCTACCCGTACGTTGCGGATGACGTGTCCCGATCCGTGATAGATGAAGATCGCGGTGTTGAGGTAGCGAAAGACCGCGTTCTCCACTACCACATTCGTTTGCTTCTGAGAGTAAAAACCGGTTGAGCTGCTGAGAATGGTCACCGGACTCCCCGAATCGTCAGGGATCGGCGTACCAACGGAATGATCAAGGACGGAGGTAAAAATGACGGGTTGGTTCGGAGTCGACTGAAACTCGTGCGTGCCTTCAACGTTAACCAGGGTTCCCGCATTCAGCTTGATGATCGCACCTCCCTCGAAAATGGTGTGTCCCGAGAGACGGCGAGCAGTCGCCATGACGTAAGTTTCCCCGGTTCGAAACCTGCGATTGGTTCGGTTCGAATCCTCGTAAACCGTCTCGTAGTCCACCGTGGCATAATCGATCGTTAAGCCCGGACTGGCTTCAACATTGGCTACACCCACGGCAATCGGAGCCGCGTCCAGATCCACCGCATTCAGAACAGGAGCCGGAAGCGCCTCGACATCGATCAACGAATTCCGAGCCGCCGGACGCCCGCTCCGGGAGGGGAGCTCCACGAGGATGGGTCCCACGGCCGCGAGTTCCACCGCTTCGTACAGGAGTTTTCGATCACCGTCATCAACCCACCGCTTCGATACCGCAAAGGAGTCCGCTAAGGGTTGCTCGCTCTGAGTCGGGAATCCGATCCCATTGTCGAACCCCATGGTCCCAATCCGAATCAAATGATCCACGACTCCCGGGTTCGCCCGGGAGGAATTCTGCCAGGCCTCACTCTCCGTGACCTCAACCTCGGCATCGGTAAACCACTCCGTAACCACTTCCAGCAGGACGCCATCACTAGACGCAAAGCCAAAATCCGTCGGGGGTGGCAACTGCTCACGCAGAATGACGTCCTGAACCACCCCGGAAAGCTTGTATTCGTAAAGCACGTCGGCCCGTACGCCCTCAAAGGCATCACGATAGATCACCTGATTGGGCGGCAGTAATTCACCAAGACTCTGCCGAACGGTGGCGATTGAGACCTGGTGTCCTGAGGGACCATGCCGGTAGACCAGGCCAAGGACGTTCGCTCGGTGCTCGTTACCATCCGAGCTGCGTATTCGCACCCCGCCCCGGACATTAAGCTGCCGAGGAAACTTGACTTGTTGAGCGCCCTTCCGAGCGATGGCCCCACCTCGCGTGGGCTCGATCACGGCCTCCCCTTTTACCCAATCCGAAAGGTTTTTATCCCAATAGTGCAGATTATCCCCGAGCTGTGTGTATCGGTGGACCTGCTCACTCGCTTGACCCTGCTCATCGGTCACGCTCACAACACGTTCGAAAACCTCGTGGTGGCGCCCCCTCTCAGTGACTTGAAATTCAGACCGGTTGCGATCCAGCGCGAAGCTCCTTACCTGGGGTGGCGCACCTTCCGGTGCGTCGATCGGGCGAAACTCCAACTGCGCTTGAAGCGTCAGCCCATAGCAACTTGCCAAAAACCAAACCCATGCTCGGGTGAGCAACGGCCGCCATCGCCGAGCGCACCGATCCACAAATGAAAACCTGATTATCATAGCTGAATTCCTGGTAATGTCCTTGTCCTTCGCAGTCCATCTGACGTTCATCATCATGATGTCGCCCGCGACCAGCGCCCTCCTCGATTTCAAGAAACAACCCAACCGTCATTTCTCGACCACACGGGATGAAAGACCTCCTTATTAGCCTTACCGGCAGCAACCCAGACCTAGCCCCCAAAACGAGAGTCGCTCTCTGAGTTTCCGCCTCCGTTGACACCTAGCTCGCAAGCTGATGCCGGCATAATTAGATTGAATAAACAGCAGGGTCAAACGATTTTTTTACAGCCATTATCAACGTGTCGCTATATGATATAAACTATAGCACTAGCGATCACAGATCGGTCTCAAGCCTCCATATCGACGGCAAAACCCCAATAATTCGGGGAAATACTGAGATTCAAACCAAAAAAAAGAATCATGCAATACTACTGAACAGTTGCCTATATAGATACATGAATACGACTTAAAACATTTAAGCATATAAGCCGATAATAGTTCACAAAATCAGACTACTCAGCAAGGCAAACAACACAAGCCGCGTCAGAAAGCCTTCAAGCGGGCAACCGATTTCAGAGTTTTCCAGGCGATAGGGGGTGGGGCAAACCGGACCCGAAGGTTCAGGGAGAACTGTGTCCTGAAGGGATCGCGAACACGGCAAGGAGTCGGACTGTTCTCGTCGGAACGAACAGCCAGTGAGCTGCGGAATCAGCCCTGCTTCAGCACGAGAGAGCGGGTAAGAAATGAACCGCGAAGGGATGGGATGTCAACGGTTTCCCATCGCCTGAGCAGGGCATGCAATCTGCCGTAGAGATCGCCTACGACGAACAGGGTTGCATCTCCGATTTAGCCACCGGCATAACCGGCTCACTGGGAGAAACCCGAGTCCGTTCAGCCAAGCGGACTGCTGCGGCATTAATGATGTCGAGATTGCCTGCGTATGCCGGCAGGCGGTCCCCAGAGCTGGTGACTTCAATCTCCACCCGAATGCCTTCAGGCGACGGCGTGGCTTCCACGATCTCAAAGCCAGGCGCGTAGGCGCGAACCGCTTCACTGACCTCTCGCATCGTCTGCCTCAGGAGCCCAGGATCCGGGCTCACTCCGGAAAGCTGGACGGTCAGATGAAAGGTCTGGGCCGGTTTGGTGTTGAGGATCACCGCCTTCGCGCTCGCATCGGCCAGGCCGCTAAAAACCCGAAGCGCCGCTGTTGTGGTCCGGCCAAACGGCTCCACATCCGTATACCCACTCCCGCCGACACTCTGGGCGGCGACTCGTGCCAAGACCCGTACGGAGGCCACCTCCGGAAAAAGCGCACAGAGCCGCGCGACCACCGGAACGCTGGCTTGCCCACCGCAACTTATGAGACTGATGTTGCGCGTGCCCGCCGGAATCTGATCACTTACCGCCGGCACCATCATCCGCCCGATCGCGCTGGGGGTCAGATCGAACACCGTCTTCCCGAGCGGTTCCAGTAATTCCCAATGTCGCTTATGCGATCCCGAATCCGTGGCATCAAAAACCAAATCGTATTCGTCCGCATGTTCTTTCAATGCGTCGGCACCCTTGTCTGAAATCGGAACCCCCATTTTCTCCGCCCGCCGCAAACCGGCGCACGTGGACCGCCGCCCAATGACTCGCGTGCAACGGAGTCGGGGCGAACGCCCGATCTTTACCACCAGATCACTCCCCACGTTTCCGGCCCCGATTACCGCCACCCGAATGGGATCCGTTTCCATTGCCATCGATTTATCAATCACGGTCATTCCTGTTGTTGGGTTTTCCCGTTTCACAAACAGCGATTCCTGTGCCATTCGCAATTGTCATCGCAAACGAGCCACCATGGGTAACAATTCCCGCATCGTCTGATAGGTCCGCTCCAAAAATCCAAAAGGGCGAGCCGCGTGGAACATCAGGTAGGTTTGAAAACGAAAAAGCGCCTGATCGTAAACAGCACATCGAAAGCCCTCCCGCCACGCCGAGGCATCCAAGGCGACACCGCTAGAGCGTTCGAGGGCCTGACGGTGAAACTCAACCCAACGTGCCACAGTTTCTGTATCAAATTGCCCCGGCTGCAGCATAAAGATCAAAAACTCGGCTAGGTCTGACTGGGGCACATGGATGGTGGTGAGTTCCCAATCATATAAACACAAACGAGCCGCCCCCTCGGGCAAACGGCGCAAGGCGATGTTGCGAGGATTGCAATCGTGATGCACCAAGGTCTTCGGCAATTCGTCCAGAATCCCCCACCACTCGGGCAATTCGCGAATCAACTGACGCCGAGCCGCGGCATCTTCCGCCGTGAACCAGGAAACGGTGGCTTCGAATTGCCGCACATACCCCTCAAACAAGGCCTCCTTCCGCACCATGGACGGCTTGTTCGGCACCGGCCCCAACCAGTCGCCAGCCAGCAAGGGTTCCACATTCTGAAAATGAATGGCGTGGAGTTCGGCCAAGCCATCGATTACCGTCCGCATATCGGCATCCGTCCACGCGGAGACATCATCGGCCGTATCCTTCAAGCGAAAGCCCGTTTCATCCAAGTATTCCTGCACGATCACATACGCATGCCGCCCCGGATCCGAGTACAGACCGTAGACTTGTGGGGCATGCCGAACAAAACGCGGATCTCTTTGACCGTAAGCCCAAAGTTCTTTCTTGTGGCAGTTCTTGAAAAAGATGGAGTCTTGTTCCGCGACATAAGGTGTCGCCAAGGCATCACAGGCCGTCTGTGCTACCGCCACGCCCATTCCGATTACGCTGGAATCATGGGCTTTTGATTTCACCATCACGGATACTTCTTCTTCTCGCCCTCCAGGCTCCCCGTAGCGCAGGGTAAACGGAAACAACCCCACCGCGCCGGCAGCTCCCTCCGCCGTCCCTTCGATGATCAGACTATCGCCCAGATCCGAGTCGAACGGACGCGCCTCCTTAACCGATATCGCTTCTCGCCCTAAGGTTCGGCGCAAACACGACTCGAACCACTCTGGGGTGAATTCATCATAACGTAACGGCGTCATCGCCGGACCATCAAAAAGCTGAAGCCATTGAATTGCGATTCAAAAATCAAAATCGAACACAAGAATTGCAACAAGAGCTCGCTCGCTTGAGTATCATCCCTAGGTAAGCGGCGACTGTTTCAGTCCAACTCCAAATAAAAAGAGACGGCCGAAGAACAAGGCCAACGTCAAGAGGCCGATTTGCCAGACCCATTCCATGGGCGGCAAACCGTACCAAATCCCCAAACCCATCATGATCGGGATAGCGGAGTCTCCTTGATCGTAAAGGGCCACCCAGATTCGGCCGCGACTCGGATGCGTGCCGGGTTTGATACCCAATCGCCGTTTCAAAAACGAGTTCGGCAGCTCCCCTAAAATCCGCCCCAACCCCAAGAAAATCCCCAAAAATACTGGGTTTTTCGCATCAAGTGCAAGCATCGTGTCTAGGGCAGCCCAGCTCTCAACCCGCTGCATAAGCCAAACAGTAGGAATCCCCATGAGCGGTTCCACAACCAGCCCGCGCCACTTTTTATTTTCTCCAAGCAGGCTACGGTTCAGCGGTCGGTTCAGCGATTCCAACAAGTTGTTTCGAGCGAGCGTGAGGTGAATCGTCGCCGCAAATAGCAGGCACAAACTCACCCGACCCGCCACACCCAATCGATCCCCCCAAGAGCCGGACTCAGAATTCAGACAAAGCCCCCAAAAGGCGGACACAAAACCCGCGAAAAAGACTAAAGAAAGTATTCGAGCTTGCAATTTCGTAAACCAAACCATCGCGTTAAGAAGTGGACAAATAACCAGAAAAGTCTTTCGGGGCGAAGCTTTTCCCCGGATACTCAGCAACCGCAAGGGCAACTACATTCTTTGCCGCCCAATGCGATTGGCCGCCCCGGCTTGCACTGACAATTTCATGCGTTCCACCGTTCGCCCCACCTCAGAGTCCAAGCGTCGCGTCGCCATCATTGGTGGCGGTGCCGCCGGTATGGCGGCGGCCTATCTTTTACAGGCAACCCACGCGGTTACCTTGTTTGAAGCGCGTGATCGCTTGGGCGGCCACGTGCATACGGTCACCCTCGAACAGGGCGCGGACCGTGGGCTCAAGCTGGACTTGGGGTTCATGGTTTACAACACGAACCACTACCCCCTCTTCTGCAACTGGCTCAAGGCGCTGGGAAACTTTGAGTCGGCACCGGCCGAAATGTCATTCAGTTATCACGAGCCGGATACCGGATTTCATTACGCACTCAATTTTGGAGCCTCGGAAGACAAACCCCTGACCGAGCCCCCGGATCCTTCGACCGACGCGGCGCAGAAGAACCTCCGGTCTTTGATCAATGAAATCGTTCGGTTTACTCGCCAAGCGCGGAGAGACCTTTGCGCAGGGCGACTCGAAGACCTGACCTTGGGTGCTTACCTAGACCAAGCGTGTTCCCCCGAGCTCGCCGCGCGCTACGTCATTCCGATGGCCGCGGGACTTTGGTCGACGCCGAGCCACGAGGTCACGGCGTTTTCCGCCGGGGCGGTGATTCGGTTTTATGAGAATCACGGGATTCTTTCTTTCCAAACTGATATGCAGTGGCAAGCGCTCCGGGGAGGCAGCCATCGCTACGTCGCCGCTTTTCAAAACCAATTCCCCGGCGAATTACGGCTCGGTTGTCCAGTACAGGCAGTCCACAGAAGTGCCAGCGACCCGAAGGTTTGGGTCACCCTGCCGGGCGCAGAGAAGAAGCCCGAACCCTTCGATCAAGTCATCCTGGCAACCCACGCTGATCAAGCGCTGGCCCTCCTGACGGACGCCACGGAGGAAGAACGTCGGGTACTGAGTGCGTGGCAGTATTCACGAAGCCACGGCATTCTCCATACCGACGAGTCTGTTCTGCCGCCAAGCGGTTCGCAGGCGGCTTGGAATTTCACCCATGATGCCGCTAGCCCCGGGCATTACTCGATGACCTACGATCTGAATCGTCTCCAACCCCTCGGCGATACTCAGCACCGTTACCTGTTTTCGCTGGAACGGCAGGCGCCGATCAACGAATCCGCGATTATTGGGGAAGTACCTTTCACTCACCCCTCGTATCCGCTCCAAGCCGAGCGACACCAACAGGCACTTCGCCGGCTCAATCAGAACAATCCGGTAGTTTTCTGCGGCAGCTATCTCGGAGCGGGGTTTCATGAAGATGCGGTCCGGTCGGGCATGGAAGCCGCACAAACGGTCGGCGCACAGCTTCCCGCAGACTGGGAGGCGGAGATTGGCTGACATGCAATCCGACGCCACCCCCAAGCTTCGCTCCCGTGTGTTTCGAGGCACCCTGTTCCACCAACGCCGTCAGCCGGTGCGGCATCAGTTTCGCTACCGGGCATTTGGGCTGGCGGTCGATCCCTTGGAACTGCCGCGCTTGGCTCAATGCTCTTGGGCTTTGGGGTATCAGCAGGCACGGCCAGTGACGATCCGGGATGTGGATTACTTGCAGCCCGGGACGGATCCGCTGCCGTTGAAGGTGGAGGCTTGTCTTCAGTTGGCGGGGTTGGATACGCCACCGGCGTCGGTGACTATGATTACCGCTCCGCGGTTGTTTGGGTTCGCGTTTAATCCCGCTACCTTTTATTTCTTGCGCGATGGGTTGGGTTTGCTCTCGGGGGTGTTGACTGAAGTCAACAATACCTATGGCGAACGCCATTTGTATCTCTTCCGCGATGGGGTCAGGACGGACGCGGGAGTGCGGTTCAGGCAGCCCAAACGGTTTTTTGTTTCTCCCTTCAATAACCTTCAAGGGGACTACGAGCTCACGGTGCGGGACGAGCCCGAACGGTTTCAGATCGGATTAGATCTCCATCGCGATGGCGAACCGGTGATGCGAACCGGGCTGCAAGGGAATTTGGAGCCGTTTACCACGGGGAACCTGCTGGCCGCGATCGCTCACGCTCCGGGATACGCCGCGTTGGCTCTCCCGCGCATCTTCTGGCAAGGCCTTCGCTTGAAGCGGAAAGGAATGCGCGACTTGATGAAGCCTCGCCCGCCCGAACACTTGACCGTCCGGCAACCGGCACCCAAGGCGTCTCAACGACATTCGACTCGAACTCCAACCCAGACCTACGGCGTAGAGCCGCCTCCCAGCCATGGCTAGCGCGTCGACACCGTCCCTTCGCGAGCCCTTGCCCGCGAAGCCTCGAGTTCAAGCCGCCGAACGCGCGATCGCGTTGGCAACGGTCCTCGTGCCGTTGATCGGATTCTTGGTGGCCGTGGCGTACTCCTGGACGCATGGATGGCTGCTTTCGATCGATGTGGTCTTGCTCGCAATCATGTATACGGTGAGCACGCTCGGCGTCACCGCCGGGTATCACCGCCTCTTCGCCCATCGCAGTTTTCAGGCACACCCACGACTCCGACAGTTGCTCGGTATTGCCGGATCGATGGCGGCCCAAGGGCCCTTGTTTTATTGGGTGGCCACTCATCGAGTGCACCATCAGCACAGTGACTCGGCGGAGGATCCGCACTCCCCGCACCAACTCGGCGCGCGATCGCTCGGGATTCTGCGCGGGTTCTGGCATGCCCACATTGCTTGGATGATTCGGCCCGCGCACAGTGATTGGAGTCGACTCGTTCCGGACCTCCTCAAAGAACGCCCTCTCTGTCACCTCCATTTTCAATACCTCACCTGGGTTGGGCTCGGGATCCTCATTCCCGGAGGCATCGGCGCCCTTCTCGGTGGCGGCTCGGGCTTTATCCGCGGGTTACTTTGGGGCGGATTGGCGCGGATCTTTTTAGTGCATCAGGTCACGTGGAGTGTGAACTCCATCTGTCATCTCTACGGCACCCGGCGCTTCGTCACCAATGACCACAGCCAAAACCATCTGCTGGTTGGCTGGGCCGCGTTTGGCGAAGGCTTTCACAACAACCATCATGCATTTCCCCAATCCGCTCGTCACGGTTGGCGTTGGTTTGAATTCGACCTCACTTACGCCTTCCTTCGCGCCTTAGCTGCTTTTGGCTGGGTTCGAGATTTACGTCTCCCGACGGATGCCCAACTCACGGCCAAGGAACCGAACTCTCAGACATGAACGAAACCTCGGCCCAAAACGTTTCCGCCACGCCCTCAGACACCCTGCGCTCTTGGGGAGCATCGTCGCAAGCGATCGAGAGTCACTACGATGTCGGGAACGATTTTTACGCCCTCTGGCTAGACCCGACCATGTCCTATACCTGCGGTCGATTCGATCCTGGCGATTCCGGGGCCGCCGATCCTCGCGACCCCGCCACCCCATGTGAGCGATTGCGAGAACGGCTTCAGCAAGCCCAGTTAAGAAAGTTCGCCGACATCGCGGAGGCCATCCAACCCACCGGCCACGCCTTGAACTCCGTATGTGATATTGGCTGCGGTTGGGGCGGTGCCTTGGCGTTTCTCCAGCAACAACGAGGCGTGACTGAGGCAACCGGCCTGACCCTTTCACGCGCTCAGGCCTCCTGGGCCCGCGCACAGCACCGAGACCTGAATCTTCAAATCCGAGAAGAAGGCTGGCAAGATCATCAGCCCGCACAGCCGTATGACGCCTTGATCTCGATCGAAGCCATCGAAGCCTTCGTCAAACCCGAGCTCAATCCCGAACAACGCCTGACGGTCTATCGCGCCTTCTTCGAGCGTTGCCACGCTTGGTTGCGCCCGCAGGGTCGGTTCTGGCTACAGGCTATCGTCTACGGCAACTCGTTGCCGACCGATCTGGATCCCTTCATCAAACAAGAAATCTTCCCAGAATCCGACTTACCGCAAACAAACGAGCTGTTTGCAGCGAGTCACCGACTGTTCGAGCCGATTTCCCTAGTGAATCATCGGCACGATTACGTCGAAACACTCGACCACTGGATCGCCGGAATCAAAGCCCACCGCGAGCAAGCCGAAGCCCTGACGAGTCCCGAACGGGTGCAGCAGTTCCTGCGTTACCTCCGCCTGAGCCGACACATGTTCGCCAGCGGTGCCTGCGATCTCCTACGACTGGTATTTCAAAAGATTCAAACCCGCGAATAGCACACAAACTGCTTGGACCGTCCGATGATAACTATGGCAAAGACGCATACCCGAGAAGAGATTGAAGAATGGATTGTGAATTGGCTGAGCCAAGAGCTTGGCGTTGCGGCAGATACGATTGATCCGGACCAAGCTTTCGTCGACATCGGCGTGGGCTCCCGGCAGGCCGTCTTCTTGAGCGGTGAGTTGGAAGATTGGTTGGGCACTACGATCGACGCGAGTGTCGCGTGGGATCATCCAACGATCGCCAGTTTGGCCCAATTCCTCAGCAACGCCGAATCAACGCCTTCGGCCACCGATGCGCCTGCCGCCTAGCATGCCGGACTCGTTGATCCAGAGGCTTCAGAGCCACGCAGCAAACGCTCCCGACCAGCTCCTCCTTGGCTACGAGAACAGCGCTCCGCTCACAGCGAGCTTTTTGTTAGAACGGGCCGAACGACTCGCCAACGAACTCAGGCAAGCCGGCCTACAAAGGAAACGGGTTGTTCTTTTGTTTCCTTCCTGTCCCGAATTTATCATCGCCTATCTCGGCACTCTCATGGCCGAGGCGGTTGCGGTCCCCCTACCCTGGACGCGTAACGCACGCGGTTGGGAACGGATCAGCCCAAGTCTGCTCAATGCGGAGCCCAGTCTCTTACTGACAACGCCCACCCACGGCGAACACCTGGCCGCGCTTTGGCGGACCACGTTTCCCGACCGACTCACGCCCGTCTGGACTTTGGATGCCACCGCAGATAGCGAACCCAGCGTCGCAGCCGTCACCGAACACCCAGCACCGAGCGCATCAGACAGTTTTCCCGAGCTCGCCATGATTCAATACACCTCGGGCTCCACCGGCGCGCCAAAAGGGGTCTGTTTGACTCACGCAAACCTGAGTCACAATCTGGCGGCCATCGAGCAAGCCTTTGAACATGGTCGCGAGAGCCGAGGCGTGATTTGGCTCCCCCACCATCACGACATGGGATTGATTGGCGGACTCCTCTCCCCGCTCTACACCGGTTTCCGAGTGGACCTGATGCCGCCGCTCAACTTCGTCAAACATCCCGTTCGCTGGCTTCAAGCTATCAGTCACAACCAGGCTACGAGCAGCGGCGGACCCAATTTTGCCTACGACCACTGCGTCCGCGCCTGGGAACGGATGAAACCATCAGCCCGGCCTGAGCTGGACCTGCGGACCTGGCAGATCGCCTTCATTGGGGCCGAACCCGTCCGCGCATCCACCCTGGACCGATTCATCGAGACCTTCGCTCCACACGGCTTCGATGGCCGCGCCTTCTATCCCTGCTATGGGTTGGCCGAATCCACCCTCATGGCCACGGGTGGGCCACGCCTTACGGGGCACCGCACCTTGCGAGTCGATGCGGATGCTCTTGCCGAGCGCCGACTGCATCCGATTGTCCAAAACCGAGACAAACCCGCCCGCACCTTTGTCTCGGCGGGCACGATCGTCGACCCCGAAACTCAGCTCCAAATCCTGCCCCCGCTCCCCGAGCAATGTTCGGTAACGGAAGGCGCAATCGGAGAAATCAGCCTCTCCGGCCCCAGTATCAGTCCAGGCTACTGGACCGACCTCAAACAAGGTTCTGACCGCGAATCCAACCGAATACTTCGCACAGGAGACCTGGGATGTCTGATTGAAGGGCACCTCTATGTCGTCGGACGCATCCGCGACTTGATCATTATCGATGGGCGCAACTACGATCCGGCCGATTTGGAATTCACCACGCAAAACGCCCACCCCGCATTGGAAGCCGTCCGGCACTGTGCCTTCGCCGTGGATTCCGGCCGAGAGGAGCACCCAGTAATGATCGCCGAGGTCGATCCGCGGTGGCGCCACACCGACCCAGGTGAGATCACCACCGCCATTCGTCGCGCGTGTTCTCAACAACACGGTATTGCCGTAACCACGATTCGGCTCGTGCCTCGTGGCACGGTTCGAGTCACGACCAGCGGCAAAGTTCGCCGCAGCGCCACTCGGGAGCAGTACCTCAGCGATGCACTGCCACAATTTCTGTTCCGAAACTCCAAGCCCTTAACCCAAAGCCCTGACGAATCTCGCATGCCGGCACTCCAATCATGACCACGGAATCCTCTCGCCCTCCTCTGCCCAAGGCCATCCTGATCTGGCTTAGCGAACGCGTGCCGGCCCCCATCCAGGTCTGGGGCATTGTGCTCTATTTCACTTGCGCCGCCACGGCAGCTTGGGGGCAAACCGGCAGTTGGAGCTTTCGCGGCGTGGATATCCTAGGTGCCTTGGCCGCACTCAGTATCTTCGTCCTCATTCGCATCGCCGATGAGCATAAAGATTACGAGGACGATAACTTGAATCACCCCGAGCGGCCGGTCCAGCGCGGCATCATTACCTTAGGCCAACTCCGCGGGCTCGCCGTAGCGATCTTTGGGTTTCAACTACTGGCGTCCGTCATGGCGGACCAAGGCTTCGGCCGCACGGTGGTGGCCTGGTTGGTAGTGATGATTTGGTTGGGCTTGATGACGAAAGAATTCTTCGTCCATGAATGGCTGAAGACCCAACTCTTGATCTACGCCGTATCGCATATGTTGATCATGCCGATGATTGGCTGGTGGTTTTTGCAATTCGGTGTGCCTGAGACAACTCCCAGTCTGATATCGGGCGGGCTCGTCATGTTAGCTTTGTTTCTGTCCGGATTTGAAGGCGAGATCGTGCGCAAGACATGGGGACCGGATGAAGAGATCGATGGCGTGGATTCGTATTCCAAAATCTTCGGCGCCCGCGGCTCGATCGGGGTTGTGATGGCGCTCCACGCCTTGGTCACGGGCAACTTAATTTTCCTGCTCGGCAAGATCACCGAATCCTGGGCCAACGCTTATACCCTGATCATGGGCTTCGTCGGTGTCGCGGCCTACGCATCGTTCCTAGCCTACTACCGCAAGCCGTCGGCCAAAGGCCGCAAGATGAATGAAGCTTCGGTCGGTATGACGGTTTTGATCGGCTTCATTCTCATCATTGTTGCGATTGCTCGTTCATGAACACTGAAATCCCCCTCGTCTGCGATCCCATCACCGCCCTCCGCCAACCCGGCACGGTCGTCGGTGGCAAGGCCGGCAACATGGCCCTACTCTCCTCCGGCCCCGCTCGCGTACCGCATTGGTTGGTCGTAACCACCGAGTCTTTCCGGCGTCACATTGGCCAAGCCGGAATTGACCTCGATCACCTTGCCTCATTCCAGGCCGATGATTCCGCGCTGGAATCCGAGTTGGACCGCGTCCGCAAACAAATCATCGAAAGCCCGCTTCCTCCTGAGGTCGATAAGGCCGTTTCGGAGGCCTTCGCCGAGGCCTTTCCCAACCCCGATCCCAACACCACTTGGGCCGTGCGTTCTTCGATGGTTGGGGAGGATGCCGCAGCGGCATCTTTTGCGGGGCAATTGGATTCATTTCTCTTTCAGCGAACGCTCGACAATATCCGCGATTCCATCCGGCAATGTTTCGCGAGTGCGCTGTCTTATCGCGCGGTCGTGTATCGTTTGCGAGCCGGACTTCCCATTGAAGACACTCGCGCCGCCACGCTCATTCAGGAGATGGTCGAAGGGGAGGTCTCCGGCGTACTCTTCACGGCAAATCCGACCACCGGCGATCGGACCCAAGCGGTTGTCTCCGCTTGTTACGGTGTCGGCGAAGGCGTCGTCTCCGGTGAATGCGCCACGGATGAATACGTCGTCGCCTTGCGAGAGGGTTCTTTGGTGGATTCCACGATCGCGGAAAAAGATGAGATGATCGTCTTCGATCACGAAGCGGGCTACGGCGTCAAAAAAACCGAGGTTCCCCCCGCCCAACGGGCCGAGCCCTGCCTTTCCGCCAGTCAGATTCGAACCTTATCGGAGACGGCTTGGCAGATCGCCCAGGAGATGAAACGCCCGCAAGACATCGAATGGGCGTTCCGAGGCGAAACGGTTTACATCCTTCAGACGCGCCCGATCACGTCGCTCCCCTATCCCACGGAACGCAAAGGGCGGCGCACGGTTTGGGATAACTCGAACATTGAAGAGAGTTACTGCGGAGTCAATCTCCCGCTCACCATTTCCTTCGCTCAGATGGCCTATAGCAAGGTGTATGAAAACACGCTACGTGCCACGGGCATGCCGGACGCTCAAGTCCGCCAGCATGACTACATGCTGCGACACTTGGTTGGCACGATCCACGGCCGGATGTACTACAACATCAATCATTGGTACGAAGGCATCGCCTTGCTCCCTTCTTTCGAGGCGAATAAGGAAGACATGGAGCGAATGATGGGGCTTCAGGACCCGGTTGATTTCATCGAGTCCGAACACCTCACACTCGGTCAGAAGATCGCCAAAGTGCCTGGGCTTCTGGTGAATATCGGTCGTCTATTGAATAAGTTCTACCGCATCCAACCCCTGGTCGAAGAGTTTCAACAAATGTTCCGTGGCGTCTATGACGGCTTCGATCGGCACGGCCTACAACAGTTGCAAATCCCCGAGCTCTATGTGGAGAGTCTCCGTCTGCAACGAGACTTGTTGGATCGCTGGACCGCTCCGATCTACAACGATTTCTATGTCATGATGATGTCGGGCCGCGTTCGCCGTGCCTTGGAAAAGGCGGGGGTAAAAGACGCCACGACGCTACAGAATCGATTGGTCGCCGGCGAAACCGGGATCGAAAGCACCGAACCCACCAAAGCCCTCCTCCGACTCACACAAACCTTCCGCGAGAGCGAGACCCTCACCGCGGCGATCAAGTCCGACGATCACGCCAATCTGTTGCGGTTCGTCAAACACGAGAATCCCGACCTCTACGAGCGTTGCGAGGCGTTTATCGAACGATTCGGTGATCGATGCATCGGCGAACAGAAGCTCGAGACCCATACCTTGCGGCAAGATCCCGGATTCATGTTTGAGATCATCAGCAACTTCTTGGATCAACCCGATCTCTCCTGCGAAGAGTTCGAGCGTCGCGAACGCGAAACCCGGCGCGAAGCTGAGATTGAAGCCGATCAATACATCACCAGCAGCTTTGCTCGCTCACGCTTTAAGAAAGTTCTCAACAACCTCCGACGCGGCATCAAGAATCGCGAGAACATGCGCATGAATCGCTCACGCATGTTCGGGATGTTCCGTGAGATCTATCGCGAGATGGGGCGGCAGTTTGCCTTTTATGGTGTGCTTGAGGATCCCGAGGATATTTTTTACCTCACCCTCCATGAACTCGATACCTACTTTGATGGTGTCTGCGTCGCCCGTGAGTTCAAACCCTTGGTCGCCATCCGGAAGGAAGAGTTTGCCGAGCATCACGATCAGGATCCTCCGCATCACTTTGAAACCACCGGAATGATCTACCATCTCACCGACTACCAATACTCCGGCAAGATCGAGATCGATCCCAACGCCGAGGTGTTGAAAGGCATTGGTTGCTATCCCGGTCGGGTCACGGGTGAGATACGCTTAATCCTGGATCCTTCGGAAGAGAAGAACCTGAACGGGCGTCTCCTTTGCACCCGGCGAACGGATCCGGGTTGGGCTCCGTTGTTCCCGTCGGCGGGAGGAATCCTAGTGGAACGCGGTTCCACGCTATCGCATTCCGCCGTGGTCGCTCGCGAATTGGGTATCCCGGCGGTCGTTGGCGTTCCCGGGCTCACATCGATTCTCAAGGACGGGGATACCGTCACCATGGATGGCGCTGCCGGCACCATCGAGATCCATCGCAACGGCGAGCCCGTGCCGGTCCCACCCGAAACGGAAGAGCAGTCCGACAGCTAACTTAGCCCCACCATGAGCGCCACCGAATCCAGCCCGTGGATCATCCGCTTGAATCGAGCGGACGGCGTGACCCTCATGGCTTTGAGCTTTACCGGACTCGCCATCTTGTTCCTCATTAAGGGCCAACCCGCCACCGCACTCGCCATGCTCTATGCGGCCTGCTGGTGTGACGCGTTCGATGGTTGGTACGCCCGCCGTGCTCAGATTCAGCGCACCTTTGGTGGGCACTTGGATACCAACGTGGACGTCCTGACCCATCTCTTCGCCCCCGCACTTTACTTTTACTTAGCGGGTCTCACTCATCCTCTGGCGATCGCCAGCTTAGGAGCCGTGATCGGTGCCGGCGTCATTCGTCTCGCGGTGTTCAACGAAACAGGCACGATCCAGCACGAAGGCCAGTCCGCCTACCAAGGGCTACCCGTCTTCTGGTTCCCCTTTATCGCTGGAGCCCATTTCTTACTCAGCGGCGGGTTTCCACCTGCTTGGGTCAACGGAAGCTTTATCATAGGCAACCTCGTTTTCGCCGCACTCATGCTCTACCGCAAACCTCGGTTCAAGCCCAAGAGCATGGCTAAGATTACCCTCACACTCAGCGCGTGCGTCGCCCTCGTACTCACGCGCGACCTTTGGGCCACGCCTTCGACCAGCCCATTGAGTCCCAATTCGACCCCCAACTTGGAGATGCATTAATGACAACCGCCTTATTCCAAAGCCGCAAACTCGCCCTCGTCTCCGGACTGCTCTGGGCAACCCTAGCCCTTCCCGAGAACGTCACGGCTCAACTTCCCGAGCTCGATGCCCCCGCCATCATGCAACGGGTCGCCGACCGCGACCTGGGCAAGAACATGGCCTCCATCATGACGCTCACCACCACGCTCAGCTCGGGCAAGGTGAAGGAGCAGAGAACGCGTTCCTTCGGCAAACAGAAGGAGGCCGACCGCTGGTCGATCATGTTCTTCACCGAACCCAAAGGCGTTCTCAATACTGGCTTCCTTTCTCTCGACTACAAAAAGGATCAGAGCAACGACCAACAATGGCTCTACCTCCCCGCCATCAAGCGCACCAAAAAAATCGCCTCCAAAGACAAGGACGGCCGTTTCATGGGTACGGATTTTTCCTTCTACGATTTAACCCTCATCAACACCGACAAGTTCCACTACACGGTAAAAGGCACCGATACCTACGAAGACACCCCGGTCTGGCGAATTCAGGCCACACCGATCAACAAGGACGTGGTGAACGAGACGGGATACGAGCAATCCGAATACCTCGTGCGGGCAGAGCCTTTTCTTATCCTCGAAGCCACCCACACGACCAACCGATCGAACACCGAGAAGCGTTACAAAGTGAACAGCTATCGGGAGGTCTCGGGCATCTGGGTGGTCAACTCCAGTGAGATGGCGACCTATCGCAGCGGGAAACTCCGGCAAAAGACCGCGATGACGATCAACGGGATTCGCTTTGACCAGGAACTACCAGACACCCTCTTCAGCGTACGCGCCTTAGAGCGTGGATTGTAATGGGAGCCCATCCGAGCAGATCCTTTCCCCCGGTGGGGCGAGCGTACCCGCGAGCCGTTGGGCAAGAGCGGGAAACGCAAACGCCACCGCTCCCAAAGAACACTCCAGGCAGGAGCGGCTCGCGAGTACGCTCGCCCTACCAGGGCCTTCTGAGCATCGTCGTCACGGGCGCGATCTTCGTTTCGTCTCTCGGCATCCTAGCCCAATCCACTGACGACCTCCCAGCATTCCCAGACTTCGATATCCCACTCCTAGACGAGCCTGCGGAAGGAAGCGCAACAGACGAGATGCCGGACGATCTCCTGCTCGACATGGAGGACTTCGAGCTTCCAACCGGTGCGGAAGAATCCGGTTCGGGTTGGAGTACCCGCCACACCCACCGGCTCGAATTCCAGACTCGATTCAGCACCCGGCAAAAAGCCCCGCTCCCCGGTCAAGCCGACTACCGCGGACTCACCATGACGCGCGCACTCTGGGTTCCCGAACTCCAAATAGACAGTCCCAGCACGTGGCGCGTCCGACTCGGCGCCCGGAGTTTCTACGACGGCACCTTCCGCATCAAAGGCCGGGACGAATACACCCGCGAAACCCTGGACGAATACGAATGGGAATCTGAGCTCCGCGAAGCCACGGTCTCGGGCAGTCTGAGTCAAAGCCTCGACGTAACGCTCGGGCGTCAGATTGTTTCTTGGGGTTACAGTGATTTTCTCCGAGCCGTGGACGTCTTGAATCCACTGGACCAACGCGATCCCGGGCTCACAGACCTCGCCGACATTCGCTTGCCCGTCACGATGACTCGATGGGACTACTACGCCGAACCATTCCGACTGCAATTCGTCACCGTTCACGAGTTTGAGAGCAATCGCTTGGTCCCCTTCGGCGCCGAACTCTATCCAGCCCCGATCAACATCCCCAGACACAACGAACCGGACTACTGGGATCAATCCGCTGCTTGGGGCGCACAATTGCAATACGAGTTCGCCGCCGGCATCACGAGTCTTTACGCCGCCAATATTCACGATCCGCTGCCCCGCATCGCTTTTGATCCCACCATCGGCACCGCCTCCTACGATCATGACCGCGTCACCGTTCTCGGCTGGGGCATGCAAGCCTCATGGGGCGACTGGCTCTTCAAGACCGAACTCGCCTGGAGCGATGGCTACCACTACTCGCTCAACCGAGAACAATACTCGCGGGCCGATTGGATCTTCGGTTTCGATTACCTCGGTTGGCGCGACACCACCATCACGGTGGAATATCAGGGTCAACGCCGAAACAGTTTTGACTCAAACTTTTCGGGCCTTCCGGAATTTGCCCAATACGCGCCGCACCAAGGCATCGTAGCCTATCGCCGCGAGTTTCCCTCCAACGATCTGGTTTTCTCCGCTCTGCTGTTTTTCAGCGACCGACGCGGCACCTTCCAACGCTGGACTTTGGAAAAAGGATTGCGCAACGATCTAAGCCTGGAACTGGGCTACATTGGATTTCAAAACGGCGATCATCCTCTCGCTCAACAACTCGAAAACGCGGACAAACTCTTCGTTCGACTAAGAGGCACTTTCTAATCATGGCACAAACCGTTCCCTCCGAATCCCAGGACCACAACTACATGCGCCTGCTCGAACAGGCCGCACCGGAACACGCGCACGAAACCGCGCTCTGCATTCCCACGAAATGGGAGAACGGCCGCGTACAGGAAACAGACGAGATCACTTACGAGGCCTTCACCCGCCGCGTACAGGCGATTATCGAATCCTTCGAGCAAGAGGGGCTAAAGAAAGGCGATCGTGTCATCGTCTTGTTCCCCGTTTCCACACGGCTCTACGCCGTGTTGACGGCACTCTTCGCGGCCGGGCTCACCGCGGTTTTTATCGATGCAAGGATGCCGCTCAAACGGATCGCCTACGCCGTCAAAGTATCGCAGGCCAAAGCGGCCATGAGCATGAAGAAGTTTTTCTATTTGCGCTTCCTTATCCCCACGCTTCGGCGGATGCGCCTCTACTCGGTGGATTCTTCTGGCTGGGGCGTCCAGTCCCTGATCGCCCGGATTGATCCCGGCCGCCTCGCAGACAAACCCTTCTCCTCCGCCGCCATTGATCAAGATCACGAAGCCATCGTTACGTTTACCTCCGGCACCACGGGGCGTCCCAAAGCCGCCAATCGAAACCACGATCTTCTCCTCAGCCAAACCCGCTGTGTGGAACAAGCCCACACCAACAAACCGACCCAAGTGTGTCTGACCTGCTTCCCGGTTTTCGCACTCTACGGCCTCACCCATGGTATGAGTGTGATCCTACCAGCCGGCGATCTGACTAAGGTGGATCAAATCGATGCTAAGGCCACCCTCAATCTCATGGAAGACCGCGGCGTCGATGTCATCGCGGGTGGCCCGGCATTCCTGGCCACCCTCGCCGAACCCATTCTATGCGGCTCGAAGCCCCCGCTTGAAGGCGTTGCCTTGATCGTCGTAGGTGGCGCACCACTCACGAAAAAGCTCTTTCGTCGCCTACGCCAATGTTTCCCTGAAGCAGATATCTATGCCGCCTATGGCTCGACCGAAGTCGAACCCATTGCCTACAGCCTGATCGAAAGCATCATGGAACAATCGGTCGACGGCTGTTACTCCGGCATCCCGATTCCCGAGGTCACTCTCAGAGTGGCCCAAATCCCCCAAGACCTCCCTATTCCCGAAGACGCCAGCATCTTACCCGAGCTGGACCTGACCCAACACGAAGCGCCCGTCGGCGAACCCGGCGAGATCATTGTGCGCGGCCGTCATGTCTTGAAGGGCTATCTCGATGACAAAGACACGCAGAAGTGCAAGCTCAAGGACGAGCAAGGCCAGGTCTGGCATCGCATGGGGGACGTGGCGTATAAACAAGAAGACGGCAGTCTTGTCTTGGTGGGACGCTACAACGATCGAATCACCATCGAAGGGCAGGCTCGGTATCCACTCATTCTTGAGATGCCGATCAACGAAATGGAATGGGTGCGTCGTTGCGCGTTGATTGAACGCGATGGCGAACTCACGCTCTTCATTGAAAAAGAGACGCCTGCGAGCTCCGCCGATACGGCCGCGGTCGAAGACGCTTTCGCCGCCAAAGGCTTTGCCTTACCGAAAGCCCTGTTGGTTCCGAAAATTCCGGTCGATGCCCGACACCAGGCCAAGGTAGACCGAGCCGCATTAGCCACGATCTCACTCAAAGACAGCACCCCGCTCCACGCCGGATCATGAATCTGCTCAACGCCGCCTTACACCAACTCGTTCACCGCCCGCGGCTCGCGGTAGGAGCTCTCTTGGCGCTCGCGCTGCCACTTTCGATCTTTGCTCCGGCCGCCCTGCAACCCGATAACTCCCTCCGCGCTTGGTTCCTGGAAAGCGATCCCTTGGTCAGTTCCTACGAACAGTTCAAGGAACGCTTCGGCAATGACGAGATCGTGATGGTCCAGATCGATTGGCAGGACCCTATCTTCGAAACCGAGCGCATCGGGGTTCTTACCGAGTTGAGCGACGCAATCGGGGACGTTGACGGCGTTCTCCAAGTCCACTCCCTTCTCAACGCTCAAGACGCCTGGGAAAGCCCGGAAGGACTGAGCTTCGACAAACTCCTGCCCGATCCGGATCCCGACGCTGAAACGCTACGCGAAGCCGCCGAACGCGCGCAGGCCAACCCCATGATCCGAGGCAAATTCGTCAACGACACCGGAACTCAAACCATGTTCTGGGTGGAACTGAAAGTGAGCGACGACTTTGACGATCGACGCGGCGAGATCGTCCACACCATCCAAGACGTCTGCGATCAATCCCAAAGTCCACCGGCACGTCTCGCCGGCTTGAGCGTGATCTACACCGGACTCAACGACGCCACACAAGCCGAGCTCCCCGTTTTCTTCGGGGTCGCATACACCCTCATTCTCCTCGTGCTCTGGTGGGTTTTTCGGCGCTGGCAATTGATTGTCGCGACCTACGGAGTCATCGCATTGGCCTGCATGATTTCGGTCGGACTCTACGGGGCCATGGGGTTTCAGATGAACCTAATGACGGTCATGTTACCGACGTTGATCATGATTCTCGGCATCACGGATGCCGTGCACTTCCCGACGGCGTTCCTGCATCGACGTGAAGATCATCCCGACGAGGATCGCGAAACCGCAGCCTTCGCTTCGCTTCGATCCGTTGCGTTGCCGTGTTTTCTGACCACTATCACGACGGCCGCCGGGTTTGCTTCTTTGGGACTCTCGCCCATGGCCGTGCTTCGGGACTACGGGCTCTTTACCGCGCTCGGTCTGTTGGTGGCACTACTGGCAAGTTTTGCCATCATGAGCATCACCTTCACATCAGGCCGCATGTTTCAGTTACCCAACCATCGGCTCTTGGATCGATTCGTCGAAGGTTGTACCCAACTCGTTCTGAAACGGTCTCGTTTGATCTGGACGGTCACGCTTATCGGCACCGTCATCGCCGCGATTGGCGCCACGCGACTGGACGTCGACACATTCACCCTGGGTTACCTTCCCAAGACCTCCCGCACCGTTAGTGATCACGACCAGATCGAGGCGAGTTGGGGAAATTATAGCAATCTAGAATCGCTCCTAATCCCTGCCGAGGATTACACCATGGAGAGCCCGGAAATCCTCAACGCCGTCGAGGGATTTCTCGGAGCGGTCGAAGCCCTGCCCGAGGTCGATGACTCGTATTCCTTAGCGATGCTTTACCGTCGAATGTTCCATGTGCTGACGGGAGATGAAGACGTTCCCACCGATCCATTCACCGAAGAGCTCGTGGCCCAGCTTAACATCTTTCTCGAAGCCGAGGATTTCTCATGGCTGCCGGAAGAACCGGACTACAGCGACAACTTCCTCCGCACCTTTGTGACCGAAGATCGCGATCTGGGTCGCATCACCTTCGTCGGCAAACTCCTCACCGCAGCCCAAGGCCGCGCTCTGCTAATAAAAATTCAATCTCTCGCAGACAAACACTTCGAGGGCTTGGCCACATTCAAACCGGCCGGCTATGCGCCCCTCTACGCCAACATCATCGACTACGTGATCGACTCTCAAGTGGTGAGCTTCTTCTCCGTCGTTGCTTTCCTCTTGGTGGTCATCGGCTTCTGGACGCGGTCGCTTCGCATCACGCTTCTCGCGATGATTCCCAATCTGCTACCGGTCCTCGCGATCCTAGGGGCTATGGGTTGGTTTGGCATCACGCTCGACATCGGCACGGCCGTGGTTGGTGCTATCGTGATTGGCGTATCGATCGACGACACCATCCACTTCATCAGTCACTGGAACGAAAACGAGAAACGCTTGCCCACCTGGGAGGCGTGCGTGCGACAAACCCTCCGCGAAGCCGGAAAGCCCATCTTCATCACCAGCCTGATGTTGGCACTCGGTTTCTCCGTCATGATGTTGGCGGAACTGCGGAGCGCCTTCTACTTTGGTTTCCTAACCACGCTAGCTGCGATCAGTGCGCTGGCTGCGGATCTGTTTCTCTTCCCGCTCCTGTTGAAGCGCACCCAGTCGCAGTAGTCCAAACCGTTCATGCCCGACGGCACGCCCCAACTCCACCGCCATCTGACGCAGGCCGATACGATTGGGCTCTGCATCAATGCGGTCTTTGGTGCGGGCTTGTTTGTGGGACTCGGTCCGCTGATCCAACGCCTCGGCGCGGCATCTCTCACCGCCGTCGCACTCGCCGGTATTCTAGCGTTGATCATCGCGTACTTCTACACCTGGCTCGGGCGTCGATTCCGTGAGACGGGTGGACTCTACCTCTACGCACGGGAGACCTTCCCACATTGGCTGAGTTTTCAACTCGGCTGGACCATCGTGGCGGGAGCGATCCTCTCGGCGGCTGCATTGAGTCATGCCTTGGTCGACGCCATCGCACACTTCTTGCCGGGCATCGCCGCACCCATCCCTCGTCGCATGGCTGCCGTCGCAGTGATCTTTGGCTTTGCGTTTCTCAATCTCCGCGGTGTGCAAAGTGCGGGACGGGTATCACTCGGTCTCGCGATCGCCAAAACACTCCCCGTGCTTGCCATCATTGTCTTCGGATGTTCTCGGATCACCCCCGAAACTTTAGCCGGATGGCAGCCAACAGAATCCAGCACCTTTGTGCCGAGCATCCTGCTATTTTTTTACGCTTACGTGGGCTTCGAGGGGCTAGCCACACCCGCTGGTGAAATGAAAGATCCGCAGTCGGCCGTACCGCGAGCGATTTGGATCACGCTCCTCCTCATGACGGCGATCTATGTTTTGATTACCGCCACCACCCTGGCTCTCGTTCCCGCCACCGAAGCCGGACCCCGTGTGCTGGCTCAGGCTGGGACCGTTCTCTTTGGTCCCATTGGCGGAGGAATCGTCGCGGCGGGAATGGTGCTCTCCATTGCCGGTATCAAGTCCGCCACCGCATTGGCGAATCCTCGCCGACTCTTCGCCATGGCCGAACACCGCGACCTCCCAGCGTGGCTCAGCCGGATCGATCCCAAGACCGGCACGCCCCGATTCTCCATTCTAGTCTACACATTTCTAACAGCGACACTGGCAGCAGCCGGAAACTTTCAAGACTTGGCTTCCGTCACCGTCATTTCCCGAATCATTCAATACATCGCCGCAATCATTTTGGTGATGCGCCTCGCCGATCCCCAACAATCACCACTCTACCGTGGACTCCAAAAACTCCTGGCCCTGGTCGGTCTCGGCCTTTGTTTCTGGATGACCTCCGGCGCCTCCACGACTCACTTGGTAGTGGCAGCGATCGTGATCGGTTCCGGATTTCCCATTTACTACTGGCTCCACGGAAAACCGAGTCAAAGACACCCTTAACCCAAACCAAAGCATTCCCATGTCTCAAGCCATCCAAGCCTATGCCGCCATGAAAGCGGGCGGCGCCTTCGAACGATTCGAGTATACCGCACCGGATCTCCCACCGGATGCCGTGGACATTGCCGTGGATTACTGTGGCATCTGCCACAGCGATCTCAGCATGTGGCAGAACCATTGGGAACTGACTCAGTACCCCTTTGTTCCCGGCCACGAAGTCGCGGGACGGGTCAAAGCGATCGGAGACCAAGTCAAGCACCTCACGGTCGGGCAAAGCGTGGGACTCGGATGGTTCTCACGATCCTGCCTGACGTGTTCGGAATGCACGGGCGGGGATCACAATCTCTGCGCCACTGGCGAAGGCACGATCGTCGCCCGGCACGGCGGCTTCGCGGACACGGTTCGCGCGCAGGCGCAATGGGTGACGCCGCTACCCGAGGGCGTGGATCCGGCCACGGCTGGTCCTCTCTTCTGCGGGGGTGCCACGGTGTTTCACCCCATCTTGCAACACGCCCTTTCACCCACGGCACGTGTGGGTGTGATCGGCATCGGCGGGCTCGGCCATCTCGCCCTCCAATTCCTCAACAAATGGGGCTGTCACGTCACCGCCTTCTCCCGAGGCAGCAGCAAAGAAGCTGAGGCACGTTCCTTGGGCGCACACGACTTCGCCGATACCACTGCGGAGGATTGCTACACCTCGCGTATCGGGTCGATGGACCTGATCTTGGTCACGGTCAACGCCGAGCTCAACTGGGACGCACTCATCGGCAGTCTCCGACCGAAAGGCGTGCTCCATTTGGTCGGGGCTGGAGCCACGGTGAGCGCTCAAATCTTTCCACTCATCCTGGGGCAGAAGTCGATCAGCGCCTCGCCCGTCGCCAGCCCGGGGACAACGGCGCGCATGCTTGAGTTCTGCGGACGACACGGCATCCAACCCAGCGTCGAGACGTTCAAGATGAGCGAAGTGAACGCCGCCATGGACAAACTTGCCAACGGCTCACCTCGCTACCGCATCGTGCTCAAGAACGACTTCTAGAGCCCGCATTTCATCGCCCACTCGTAATCCGCAGCCCTATCATGTCGTCTCCTCGCACCATTTCTGAACTCCTGGCCTGGCGTGCGGCCGAAACGCCGGACGCGCTGGTTTGTAGCAGCCCGCCACAATTGACTTGGAGCACCCTCTTCACCCAAGTCAAACAACTGGCGCAGGCTCTACGAGCCGCCGGATTTCAACCCGGCGACACCGCCGCCATCATGGGACCGACCTCAGTGGAATGGGCCATCATCGACCAAGCCATCCTCTGGGCGGGCGGCGTGAGTGTCGGTGTGTACTCCACACTGACGCCACAGCAAGTCGCGTATCAACTCAAAGACAGCTGTGCGCGATGGCTCTTCATTGGATCGGCGACTGAAGAGGCAACCGCGCAATCCATTCAATCGGACTGTCCGGCGCTCGCCCACATTGTCCCCTGGCACGCGGACGCGAAGGAAAACGCGAACAACTTAGCCCAATGGACCGAACGCGGCGCCAACGATACCACGCCCCCCCTGCCCCCCCCCAATGACCCTGAGGCCGTCGCCTTAATCATTTACACCTCCGGCACTACGGGGAATCCCAAGGGCGCACAAATCACCCACGCGAACTGTTTGGCCCAAGCAAATGCCTACGGTCAAGTATTGCCTCTCCGGCACGATCAGGATCGCACCATCTCGTTTCTGCCCATGGCTCACGCCATCGAACGGATCATCGGATTCTATGGTCGGATCGCCAGTGGGATACGAACTCGTTTCGCGAAATCCCTCAATCCCGTGGATGTCCTCGAGGCCATTGCCGAAGAACGCCCCACAGTATTCGGAACCGTCCCCCGGATCTTCGAGAAAGCCTACGAAAAGATCCACGCGCAAGTCGCCACGGCCTCCCCCACCAAACAGCGCCTGTTTGGGTGGCTCAAATCCGTGGCTCTTCGCACCTCCGACACCCAGGTCCAAGGGCAATCACTTAGCGGCCTCCTAAAACTCGAACACGCCGTAGCGGAACGACTGATGTTCCGCAAACTCCGCGCCCGCTTCGGCGGCGCGCTCTCAATGGCTCACTGTGGTGGCGCGCCATTAGATCGCGAAACGCAACGATTCTTCCACGGCGCCGGCCTACTCCTACTCGAAGGCTACGGCATGACGGAATGCGCGGGCATGGCCACCATCAACCGGGACGACGACTTCCGCATGGGCAGCGTCGGCAAACCGCTCCCGGGCATCCAAATCAAGATCGCCGAAGACGGCGAAATCCTAATCGGCGGCCCCTCGCTCTTCAAAGGCTATCTCAACCTCCCAGAAGAAACCGCAGCCGCGATGACCCCGGACGGTTGGCTGCAATCCGGTGACATCGGCCGACTCGACGACGACGGCTTCCTCTACATCACGGACCGGAAGAAAAACATCATCGTCACGGCGGCCGGCAAGAACGTGGCTCCGGCCGGAATCGAACAACCCCTCTCCAAGCATCCCATCCTAGGCCCGGCGCTCATCATCGGCGACAAACGCCCCTACATCACCGCCCTCCTCTCCATCAGCCTAGAAACAGCGAACACACTCATTAAGGGACAAACCTTCGAAACCGCAGGCGAGGCTATCCAACACCCGGTTGTCCAAGAAGCCGTCCACCAAGCCGTCCTAGCCGCCAACGAACACCTGGCGCGCTACGAAAAAATCCGTCGCTACCGGCTCCTAACCCGAGAGCTCAGCATCGAATCCGGCGACCTCACGGCAACGCTCAAACTGAAACGCAAACACGTCCTGGCGAAATTCCCTGACGAAACCGCGAGTCTTTATGAAGCATCGCCAGCATCGGAAGTAATTGAGGCCGTGCCGAAACGTCAGTGAACTCAAGAAATGAACCATTCTTGCGTCAAGAAACCGACTCCGGCCAGTGCTGGCACACCGTCGGAAGCCCAACCACAAAAATGAGTAAACCTACGCTACGAGCACTACAAAAACACCCGTTTCTGGCCTACTCACTTCCAAAACGAATCCATGCCGTCACCGGCATACAGATATAATAAGCCCAAACAGTCTGCGACAAACAGAGGCAAACAAGAAACTATACGACGCCACCCAACGCTCCGCCATCCTCCACCTGGCAGTTTAACGCACCAGTCCCCATACCAATACGGGTTTAATTAAGTATCTTACTTCTCTTGCAGTGACAGCGCTGAGACTCTGCCGGCAAGGGCAACAGCAAATCTCTTGGCGCCAGTACACTCACTTAGATCAGACCACTCTGCTGATTCCCCTTTTTTCGTGAGCACTAACGCTGCGGCATCATAAAGCTGTTCCCGGACCAATTTGCGGCAGAGGATGCCATATCGATCGGCATAGCTAGCACCCTCGAACTCTGGCATGTGAGAAAAATGCGGAGAACACAATTGGACAGCTTTCCTAGATTGAGCACAATCCTCCAATACAAACAAATACCCAACAAAAGGCTTCATCGACTTTCCAAACGCACCGTCCCTAAATGCGGTATTAAGGTCGACCGCATTTCCCAACGCTTCCTCAACCCGGTTGTTAAAATTATTTCCGAACGAGGGCCCCACTTGCGATTTCAACTCAATCGCCGCAACTAGTTGGTTATTGTGAACGACGAGCAAATCCCATTCTTTGGTTGGGCGATAGAAACCGGGTATGGTCGGATTGTTTCTGCCTCTCGTTAAGATATCGCAGTCCGGAATACCGTTCGCAACTATCAGTTGCTTGACCATCTTCTCAAAGCCATTGAGATTCTTGCCGGCAGTAACTCCGCCTCGATTTCCTCGATCGCTACGGCCTCGGGCTCGCTGACTAGCGGCCGCTTTCTCTCGTGCCGCCCAGAAGTGCTGAACCGCCATTGGCATTAGTATCTCAAATGGCTCTATCGAAACGCTCATGCCGCGATATTCTCCAAGACCACTCGATCGGATTTACTGAGATCAAGAAGATCTGCCAGGATTGAATTGCATGCTGACAAATCTCGCTTACCGATTGCCCGACGCAGATCTCGCCTTACGACTCCAGGAACATTTCTCCACTCTGGCACCCTAACTCGACGCAAGTACTGGGCCTGGTAGCGGAGGAATCCACCTCGCATTCGTGTGGAATAGGCCGAGACAAACAGTTTCGTTAGACCGGATAATAGAATGGCTTGGAGCACGGCAAGATCCCATACCGGTGACGTGACAAAATAGAGATTGTGATGCGGATACAAACCCTGATTCTCCAGCAATACCGTAGCCTCACCGCGGATATCGGGAATGAGTAGTTTCGTTTCATTCGCTAGTGAAGGATAGATGCGGTCGATCGTCCGGTACCAGTTGACTCGATTCCTTTTCGCAACATTGCGCGCCTTGATTCTTTTCTCATGCTTTAAGAAAAACGCTGCCATCCTAGGATAGTCGGAGAACGTCGCAAGCGTTCCATCATCTAAAAACGGATTGACGACTCCCTTGCCAGTCCACTTGATACTTCCCCTATCGATATCGCAGGTCATTGCGAGCGGTAGTTTACGCGAGTCTTCCACATCGAGCTCATTAAAGTCTCCAACGAAAATCTTGTCAGCTCCGGTTGCTACCCCAATCCCAACCTTGCAACCGGCTTCCTCCAGAGTCGGCAGCCGCCCCTCCAACTCACGCACGAGATTCGTCTCAGGATCGACGGTCAAAACCCAAGGTGCGCCATCGAGCAGATCACTATTCAATTCTACGACTCGGGAATCATCGATAATCTTGCTCTTTCGCATCTCTTTCGAAAGTTTCGGAAGCGCTGACAACCCTACATCCACTTTCGCGATGCGTGTCTTCTGTCCCGAAGAATTCGATATCACCACAACAGCAGGATACGCAGATACTTCTTGATGAAACGCCATCGAATCTGCCATTGGAACAAAATGCGCAAGATGAAAGTATTGTGAGACTAGTTCTCGAAGCGGCCGCCCATACTTGTTCTTTGTCCACCGATCAGCGCAAATAAATGACATAGCTCCACCGGAAGCCAACAGAGACAAAGATTTCTCCATAAATGGAACGTAAAGGTCGGCCCGATCATACATCGTCGAGAAACGGTTTCGATACACAGCCAAAAGTCCGTCAGGGATCATTTCCTGCCGGACGTAAGGCGGATTACCGACGACAAAATCAAACTCCATCCCCTCGAAATCCGTCAGCAGATAATCTCCCTTATGCAACCATGATACGGCTAGCGACTGACTATGAGGGCGGGAAAACCCATGAGCCCTCAATCGCGCCACAACATCCTTCTTCACGCGGTCAAAGGACTCCCCATGAAGCTCAACCCCCCGGACAGCTGTGCCGAGGAGCTCAATCTGATCCTCTCCCAGATCCTCCGGATCAAACTCCCGCAAAAATGAAGCTAGCATGCGATCAATGATCTCCGACAAGAATTCGCCATGCCCAAAAGATGGCTCGAGAATTGTCTTTCGATATAGCTTTCGCCTCGATGAGTAACCTGCAAGATCGAGTATGAAACAGACAACCTCACGTTTCGTAAATATCGCCCCACGCTCCTCTTTTCCAGCATTGGACATCGACTCGAGATCCTTCGAAATCGAGTCCGATTCTTCAAATAGAGATCGTTTGTAAACTGTCTTCATCGCAACGGTCAGGTCTCAGACTCATGGATAGAAATCTAATGATATGCCGAGATTTGGCTGAAATCCATTTCTATCGCTGTTTTTGAGGCCACAGGCCAAACTCAAATGTTTTTTCAACAAGATAAGACAATCTTTGAACTGGGATTGCTTTCTGACCTCGTGCAGTAGTTTGGACAGATCGAGATCAGCCCGGGCAGCATGCGCTTTCCATACGCATCGACACATCGAGAAAACACGCCCCACTCCGTGAACAAAGACGAGGCAGGTTACCCCAGTCTCAAAGCCACAAATGCACCCGCCCGGCACCTATTGGAGAATCTGGTCGTTTGGAATTCGCGATCACAACAATCGCCACATCCGCGCAGGAGGATCCCAAGTCCACCGACGGATAATAAAGTCTCGAAACCCCACCGCCACCATCTCACCAACAAAGGCAGAGACTGTATCTTTTTCGAAGATATCGCAGGCGGGCTGTTCAGCGATTCAACTCGTGATAGCGAGCTAGATAGCCGCTCTGCTTCAGGAAATCCAACGGATCGTTGAAGTTCAGGATCTGGTAAATCGCGGCTTTTTTGTCATTCTGTTTTTCAAAGAACGCCTCGGTGATTTTGTAGCCGATCCAATAGCCCAAATCGTTCGGACGATCATCTTTGCCACTCGTGCCGTAGAGCCAGTCGGTATAGGACTCCGTCATCATCACAGAGACGAACTCCCGGCATAGGCGTCCCTCATTTTCCTCGCCATAGTGGAAGGGAACCGGGTTGATGTGTTCCCCAGAAATCAGCTCGCCAATGAAGTCCGCGCTACCCTCCATGATTGACTTCTCTAGGAGCGTATTCTTCCCCGGGAGCTGTTGTTGATAGTGGATCAATTCGTGGGCAATCAGGCCCACGAGACCGTCGAGATCATCCATCAGCTCCGTCCCGACAATCAACCCGTTTTCGGAAGCCGTTCCCCCGGAGGTGAATCGGCCCACGATGAAATAAACCGGAGGGAACGTGGCTTTCGGGTACCAGTATTTCATGGCCGCATAGCTCGCACGGACTCGCTTGCGCTGAGCTTCCAGTCCCATCAACACATACCTTGATTTAAGATAGTCCGCTTGCCTCGTCTGCACGGCCTGCAGCAACGCCTCGGCACCGAGATACTCGACGAACGGTTTCAACCCCACCGAGGCTCCGTTGAGGTATTCCTCAAACGGATTGCCTTCTGCCGCACCGACCCGATCGAACGCCTCCCAAAAATGGTCGTGATCCGACGTGACAAATTCAACCCGCAAGGGATCGGAAGAAAACCCCGCTTGCCCGACCGCGTCTTCACTAGGCCCGACCAGGACCAGGACCAGCACCACACACATCCATTTCTTCATGATGAAACTCAAATCGCTTCTTAGACGGAAGCGGTTTCCAGGAATTGTCGAAACCGAAACTGTTCTAATCCCCGATCCTTAAGAGCACCGTTTGGACGTCGCCATCACTGTCGAACGTCAGGATGTAGAGTCGGTCGAACTCGGTAGGTTCGTCAATCGGCTCTCCGGGCTCGCCGCCCCATGCACGCACGAGTGCCGGGACGGTATTGCTGTGTCCCACTACGAGATGACGTCCGCCGTCGGACTTGATCTTCGCGATGAGAGTCGCGTGATTTCGCGGATCATAGATTTGGACGCTCTTCCCAATGTGCTTGGCGAAGGGGCTCGCAGTCGCCCGGGTACGTTTGTAGTCCGTGCTATGCACCGCCGTAATTTCCGAATCGCGCAAGACCCGGGCAAGCGCTTGGGCGCGGGCTTTCCCGGCTTTCGTCAGAGACGGATCCGACCCTGGGCGTTCTTTCTCAGCGTGGCGCACCAAGAAGACCACCAATGGATCTCGAACCGTCTCACTGAGAGCGATCGCGTCCAGGCCCAAAAGCAGGAGACCGAGGAACGCGGCAAACAAAGTCTTTGAGCGAAACGCCATACAAAAACGCTACTTGCCTACAACGGACGAATCAAGTGTCGGAGTGATGATTCCCCGTCAACGGATCCAGAAGAGACCTTTCCGGTGAAAAGGCATGAATCAGGTGTCGAGGACGGACCAAACTTACGGAAACACCCAATAGACGGTTGCCCGGTATCAAACACACGCGAACCCAAGACACGTTCAATGACACGGTTGACACTCAGGCGAACCATAACCTAGTTTGGCACCGATTGGAGGATTGAAGGAGCAACTATGAGAATTATTACCCCCCGAAGCTTCAGATGTATTCGAACCCTATATTTCCTAGTGGTCATGGGTCTAGGCGATCTTGTTCAGGGTGAATTGCTCCCATTGCCTGTCGAACCCGGCCAAAGGTCCGGCGTGACCTGCCTGGAGACCCCAAGTGTCCGATACGATCTCTATTTGCCTAGCAGCTACTCCAGACAAGGCACCCCACTACCGATCCTCTATACACTCAACCCAAATGGAGGCGGCATGGTAAACCACTTCCGGGAAGCCGGCGAGAAACTGGGCGTGATCCTCATTGGTCTTCGGAACACGTCAAATGACGCCTCACTGTCGGCGATGCTCCGGGATTTCTTTGCCGTATCGCGCGATGTTCGTCAGCGGATTCTTTTCGATCCCACGGCAGAACTGGTGGGCGGATTCTCCGGCGGCGGTGAGTACTCATATGTGTTCAGCCGATTCCGTTCGCAACACGTTGCGGGTGTGATATCGATCGGAGGCTGGCTCGGCCGCACGGGGATTGCTGGGTACGAAACGACGGATCGCGTTTTGGATGGTCTATTAGTTGGGCGTATCACCGGCCAACAAGATCCAGGCGGCCAGGCGTTCCTGGTCCCCGATCAAAACTTTCTTCTACCGTTCGGCGCCATCATCAGGGACTGGGAAATCTCCGGAGGGCACTCGATCAATATCCCCCAAGAGTCTCAAGAAGCCGCCATAAGGTGGATACTGACCAACCGCAACGCTGGCAGCCCCAGCGATCGTGAGGAAGCCCAGTCACTGGCAAGCCGCTGGCGCTCTGACATTGAGCACGGCGAACGGGAGAAAACGTTTCGAGAGGTCACAGCAACGTTGCTGGATCGACCCCGATCTTGGTTTGCGCACGAGGCGCAACTCATCATGGATGACCTGATGGCCGATTTCGAAACGTTCCGGCAACTGAACGTGGAAGATCTCGCGACCGGTGACATCGCCGCAAATCTCTTCTTCTACTATGGCCGAGGCGCCAGCGATGCCCGGGACAAACAGCGATACTACTCTGCCTTCAAAGCGTTGACAGGAATCACCGGGGACAACGGCGAGCGAGCGGGGGATATTTGGTCCGTCATAAGGCGGCAAAGTTACCCATCATCGGATGTTCGGGTCGCAACCGATCCAGAGCAGGGAACGCTCACGCTCACGATCTCGAAGGAAACTCGAGGCCTCGCATTGGATTTGCAAGTATCCGGCGAAATCCTAAACCCGAGCTGGACAACAAAACCGCTCGAAATCGAGGAAACCGACTCTTACTGGACAATCAAAGATGTCTTCCTTTCCGAGCCTGGCGAGGGCTTCTATCGGATAGAATCGACGCCGGTCCGAGGTTTTTCGCCCCCCTGGCCTCCGTGAGCCAAAGAAGACCCGAGGTCAGCCTAAGCTGGGCGGAACACGCCAAGAACTAGGAACGTCGTTTTCGCCTGCGGAATGACCGTGTGGCGATGGACCACATCCCAACGACGATGTTCGTCAGCGACATCGGGGCTAGGCACATCAACCGTTCGCCTTGCACGTAGCCCGGGTTGGTCTCGACGTAGAACCGCACGTCCGGATCCGTCTCCGCTCGTTTTCCGGCTTCCGTATCGGCTTGCTTGAACGCCCGCCCAGCACCCGATTGCCAAACCAAGGTTTCCGGATCGATCTCCGCGTCGTACACACGCCGAGCCAAATGTTGAATATAACCCGATTCCCAATCTGGCGTCGGTCGATCGCGACGCGGCCAATAGGTCCTTAGATTCCTCGCAAGGAACAAGTAACTCTTGTAATTGCTACTACCAAAGAAGAGATAGATTGGTGTGAACAGATAGCGAAATCGCACTCGAAAAAAGGTAATCAACCCAAACCAAGTCGTCAGATTCTTCCCGCGCCAATCCGGGTGCACCCAGGTGTTACCGGAAAAGATCATCACCGCCGGCCGTCCATCAAAGCGTTCGTGCACCACGTCATACGTACTGATCCCCGCCAGCTCCGTTTGGTCCGCGTTCATGAACACCGCCAAACGGTCCCGCTTGGCAAGGTCCTCTTGCAGACCTTCCGTTGAGGACAACTGTTCCTCACCTAGTTTCCGGATCAATGCCCACACCGACTCGGGAACGTCTCCGCGTTGATAAAGAAAGGTCTTGGGTTTCTTACGCATGGCCAATCTAGACTCCAGACGGACTCGCGGACCAGTTCCGCCATTCGTGTTGTTTCAAGGCTTCCATCGCCGCGTTGTAGCCGGCCTCGATCAAGTCCTCGTTGCGTCTTGTTACGAGCATCCCACATTTCCGGAGATCCGGCCGAATCACGAGATCCGCCAAGCGGATGTTTTCGTTCACCCTCGTTTGGGATCCCATTAACAACGATTGGATAAACGTCTCCGTCAACCGGGGCACGGATCGACCCAGCCGTTTCGCCCGACGCCGCAACAAGAGCGAGTCCAACCAAGTGAGTTCGGGCGGGCAATGAAACAAACGATCCGTGTGAGAACCATCCGAGATATCCACCGCCAGGATCTCACTCCCTTGCCCTAAGTAGCGCCGCATGTGGTCCACTGGAAGGTTATTCACCACACCGCCGTCTACGTGCATCTCGCCATCCTCAACCAAGGGTGGCATCAAACCCGGCACCGCACTGCTCGCCCGCACCCATTTCCACAGTTCCCCCTGCCGATGCACCGCGTCGGCCCGCTTGCCGTAGTTGCACGTCACACAGAAGTAGCTTTCGACCAAATCTTCGATACGATTCTTCCCCAACAACTTCTTCAATGACCGCGTCCCACGCCGCCCGTTCAAGAGAGAAACGATCGGCCAGGTGAAATTAAGGGGCGATACCGGATTCCCTACACTTCGCACCAGACTATCGAACTGGTCCACCAAAGCATCCGTATCGCTCGTCAAACTCCACAAGGCCGCCATCAGCGATCCCGCGCTCGTGCCCCCAACGGCGTCAATCGGGCAGCCGAATTCACGAATCGCTTTCATCGCGCCCACATGCGCCCACCCTCGAATTCCTCCCCCACTCAGGGTCAATCCAATCGCCCGTCCCGCATACACCCGTGCGACGCGTTGGTAGTCCAAGACTTCGTGACGGCGCATGTTGAAATAGCGGGCAAACGAGTAGTTGGAAAGAAAACGCTGAACTTGCTCAATAGCGCTTGGATGCTCAATGAGGAGATCGATCGGGGTATTGCCCCAATTGGGATGCGAGACCATTTCTTCCGAAAGCGGGTGCAACCGATCATGCCGACTCCCATCCGCAATACACAGAATCCGGTCCGCGTTCTCACAGGCACTCATCGCGGCTTTTTTGTCGGCCCAATCCACAATGCTCAAAACCGTGATCTTCCGATTGTCCAACGAACGAATCGCCGAACCGGCCCGCGCCTTGTCCTGCCGGTAGTCGATCACCTTGACAGCATCGCTCTCGGGCCATTGCGCGACCACCCGATCCACCACCCCGGCCACATCAACGCCATCCGTCCAAGGAATCACCGCGATCAACTCGGGCTCGTGGTGGCGGGCAAAGAGACGATTGATGGTAGCTTGGCTTCGTTTCGTGATGAGCTGAAAGAAGCGAAAGAGCGACTCATGGGGCAAACTCTCAATGACCGATTTGTCCAAACGCAGCAGGGTAGAGACGCGATGAGCCCGGACTGAAAGCGAACGGGGCTGCCCGGACAGGAGCCCCATTTCCCCGATAGTTTCGCCTTTGCGAACGATCCCGATCAATTCCTCGGATCCATCGGGTTGCTCCGCCACGGCATTCACCCGGCCGGAGGTGAGTAAGAAAACGCTGTCGGATTCATCCCCACGGCGGAACAACAACTCGCCTCGATCCAAGACCAGCAGCTGCACCCGGGCGGCCAGTTTGAGGGCTTCTTCGTCACTGAGTCGGAACAGCTCACATTCCTTCAAATTACGGGCGATCCCGTCGAGGATCACTGGATCCTCTTGAGCATCTAAGAGCTCGTCCTGTTGGTGTCGACTCATACTAAGTTTGATTCACCGGATCTACCGATTCACCGGTTGGGCGCAACGCGACAATCCGTTCGCGGACTTGGTTCATAAGAGTAGCGGCCGAGGCGTTCGTATCCGCGTCACACGACACAGGCGCGCCGAAACGAATGCGGACTGGATTCCCCTTCCACAGGGAAGGCAACCAACGGCCCGCCGGAAACACTTCGAAGGCACCGGTCAGGCAAACCGGAATCATGGGGACCTGCGCCGTCAAGGCCAACACCGCAGCGCCGGCTCGGAACGGCAGCATCTCCCCGTCACGAGTTCGCGTACCCTCGGGATGCACGATCAGGGACTTGCCCTGACGGAGCACGGCCCAGCCTTTTGCCAAGGCCTCCGTGGCCGAGGCATCGCGATCGATCCCAATCGCCCCGATCAGTTCGGCTAAACGTCGATTCAAGCCGTGCTCGAAGTGCTCTTGTTTGGCAAGGATGCAGAGTTGTTCCCGATAAGCCGTCGGGAGCACCGATGCAATCCACAACCCATCAAAGTGCGATTCGTGATTGGCACAGAAGATCACCGGTCCCTGACTGGGAAGATTCTCCAGTCCTTCCGTTTCCAGTTGCCAGAGCCGCCGCGACAACTTGCCGAATCGGGTCAGCCGGCGCTGAAGCTTGAGGGTCAGAATGGGGGGCGAAAAATCGATCTTGGGAATGGCTTCTTGCAGAGCCGGTGCTTTGGGTTGAGGCTCCGACTTCGTGGATACCGATTCGGCCCCCAATAGCGTCCGGAGCACCGTAGCCAAATCGTCCAAAGACATTTCCGGACTCAATTCACTCTGCGGTAGCGTGATTTCAAAAACCCTTTCAACCCGCCCGGCCAGTTCCATCATCAACAGCGAATCCGCTCCGAGATTCAACAAAGACATCTGCGCGTCAATCGAATCAGCCTGACTCTTCAAACCAAGCACGCTCGCCACTTCGCGTTGCAAATAGTGCAGCAAGACCCCACTCCGTTCCGCTTCCGAAGCCGCTTTCCATTCCGTGCGGATACCCTCACCGGCCTGACTCGAAACCTTGGAGTCTGTCATCAACTGTGCCTCAAAAAAGCCCTCCATCCCGCGCGGAGCCCGGAACGCCGACCAATCGACTCGCACCGGAATCACGGAATCACCCAACGCGGCGCCTCGGTCCATGAGCAAACGGGTTCCTCGATCCGTCCCCAACTTGGTCAGCCCGGGTGAGGCGGCGGCATGCATGCGAGCCGCCATCCCGGTGCCTTCCCACGGCCCCCAGTTCAGATTTAGGATGGGCTGCTGGGCACGCGAACGGAGCCCCGCCAAACCGTCTAAGAAACCATTCGCTGCCGCGTAATTCGCCTGCCCCGGCGAACCAAAACGGGAGGCGATCGATGAGTAATGAACGAAGAAATCGAGCTCAAGATCCTGGGTCGCTAAATGCAGATTCCAAGCCCCCAGAGCTTTCGCGTGAAATACCGAGTCAAAATCTTCGTCCGTGAGATCCTTCAGCATCCCATCGCGTAAACTGCCAGCGGCATGCACGACGCCACGGATGGGACTCACTTCTTTCGCGAGATGTTCCAAAGCCAACCGCAAAGCAGCCAAATCACCGACATCCACAGACACCGTTTTCACCTCAATGCCACCGCCCACCAAAGACTGTAGTCGCGTTTGCGCAGCCTCGTTCGGCCCGCTTCGTCCCAGTAGCACGATGGACCGAGCACCACGTGAAGCCATCGCCTCAGCCGTTGCCAAACCCAAGGCCCCTAACCCGCCCGTGATCAAATACGAGACCTCGTCCCGAATCGTCAATTCGGCTTCCGCCTGCGTACGCATTACGACTTTTCCAACCTGTCGGGCTTGGCCCAAAAACCGGAATCCCCGGGCGGCTTCAGCCATGGGAAAAGAGGTCAACGGCAAGGGACAAAAACCATCCGCTACGGCCCGTTCCAAAGAATGAAAGAGTGCGGTGATGGCACCGGGTTGGCCCTCGACCATCTCAGACAAATCAAACACGTGGTAGACCACATCCGGTCGTCGTTCCGCAAAGTCCTCACGACTGAGAATGTCCCGTTTCCCGATTTCGACAAAACGACCTCCGGGACGCACGCACCGAATCGTTGCATCCAACATCGCGCCGCTAAACGAATTCAGCACCACATCCACCCCGGTCTGTTCCGTTGCTGTCAAAACCGCTTCCGCAAACGCCGGATCCCGACTATCCACAACACAAGCCACTTCCTGGCCCGCCACAAACGCACGTTTACCGGCGCTTGCCGTTCCAATCGGAATCGCACCCAACAAACTGGTGATTTGGAGAGCCGCCTGACCAACGCCGCCAGCTATTGAGTGGATCAACACTCGTTCGCCAGGACGGACCTGGGCCAAATCTACCAACGCGTGCCAGGCCGTCAGAAAAGCCACCGGGACGGCAGCCGCGGCCTCCCATGTCCAGCCACACGGTTTCGGCGCGACCGACGCTTCGGTCACGATCACGTAGCTAGCCAAACAGCCCATCCCAACAGCCACCACTGCATCGCCCGCCTTCCAACGGGTCACACCTGCTCCCACACGCACCACCCGCCCACTACACTCAAAACCAAACGGCGTGTTCTCAACCCCCTGCACGCCACGACTCGCCGCTTCCATCTTGAGTTGTCCCAAGGCATGAAGCACGTCTCGGAAATTCAAACCGGACGCGACGACCTCGATCTCCACCTCATTGTCCCGCGGCTCGCGTCGCTCCAATTCGGCCCAATGCAGACTTTCCAAGTCACCGGCTTGGCGAAGGCGGATCTGCCCGGTTCCCGAAACCACATTGTCGCTTCCAGCCGATACCAAACGGGGCACATAGCGCCGCCCCTGGCGCAAAGCAATCTGCGACTCGTCATCCTGACCGCCAATTTCTTGGGCCACCCGCCGCCACTCGCCGTCGCCACCACGCAGATCCCGATCCACGCATCGGCAAGACCCGTGGCGCTGTTCCAGCCCGACACAACGCGCCATTGCCCACAGCGCACTACCGATGGGATCGCCCCCATCGGCGACACCGTAAATCCTTTGTACTTTGCCCGTTACCAACACCATTGAGAAAGCACGGGGCCTGCCAATCGCAAATTGAATGAATTGTCGGAACTGACGAGTGCGCAGCCGCAAGCGTTCCATCAAGTCGCCTTCGCCGCACCTTGTGTCACCAATCGAGAAGACCAACGTCAACGCATCCAAATCGGCCAACGCTTGGCTCTCAGATTCGAGCCGCCTGAGCCAGTCCAAATCGTCATCCCGGCTCGGGAGCAAAACGTCGCGATACTCGTAACCCAACGCAGCCAGAGCTGCACCGCACTGCCTCAAAGACTCCGAATCATCACCAATCACCAACGCGCTCGCCCCTCGACTAGCTCCGGAATCCGCAACTCCCACCGAGATCTCCTTGGGTCGCCACTCCACGTCATACACCCACTCCTGATCAATTGCTCCGGACCGATCCGACACCCGGGATCGCGGCATTCGACGCAGTCGGAGATTCGTGACTTGAGCCAGCAAGCGCCCCTCAGAATCCAATAAATCAATCGATGCAACCCGTTCCCCCGTTTGCTTTTCAACAGACGGCAAATAGGCGCGCACCTCAACCTCACCCCGTAGCGGCTCCGCAATCCAAAACCGCTCAATCCCCACCGGCACCCACGCGCTCTCCGACTCGGATTCCGATTCGATTGCACCCAACACCTGAAACGCTCCGTCCAAAAGCACGGGATGAACCACACCCTCAGGCCGCAAGCCCTCCGGCAATCTCACCCGTCCCCAAGCACATTCATTTCCCCTCCGAACTTCAACGAGGGGTCGAAACGCCTTTCCGTATTCGAGCCCAAGGGCTTCGAATATCTCGTACAAGTCCGTCGTCCCCAAAGGCTCCATCGGAGACTCCGTATTGAATGGTAAGAGCTCCGGTCGCATGTCTTGGGAAGCCACTCGACCGGAAACCAAAGCGTCCCACACGGACTCATCCGAATCACCGCCCAACCGCTCACCATACCCCTCGAACTGCCCCCCCGCCAACAGGCACTGAACCCGCTTCACGGAATCCCCGTTCAAAGGTAAGGGTCGAGCAATGGAGAAATCCTCAAGCACCCAAGGCCCAGTAAAGCCACTCCGCTCCGCCAACACCAAAGCAGCGTCAATCCAAGCGGCCGCAGGCCATACGGACTCACCTCCCACGCGATGATCCAAAAGGTAATCCGGCACCTCGCTCGGGACGCGCATCTCCGTTCGGACCTCGGATCGTCCCGCAACCGCCACCCGGCGTCCCGGGAACTCAACCGGGCTCAGCACCGTCTCTAAGCGTCCTGCATCGACGGACTTCTCCGGTCGCCCGGACTCATCGAACCAAAACCGTTTTCGTTGAAACGCGTACTCAGGGAGCCGTCGTTTTCGGTAACGCGTCGGGGGATAAACCGCCATCCAGTCCACACGATGCCCCCATTGATCCAAGCGTCCGAGTGCCGTCAGCATATGGAGCGAATCCCGTCCATCGCGTTTCAAGCTCGCCAACCAACCCAGGCCCGAAGACGCCGCACAACGACGTCCCAACCCAGTCAAAACACTCTGCGGTCCCAGTTCCAAGAAACCCTGACACCCCAGTGATTCCAACGAAGCAACCCCTTTCACAAACTGCACCGGTGCCAGGGCATGGGCTCGCCAGTATGCCGCCGAAATTTCCCCGGGCTGCACGGGCTCACCAGAAACGTTGGAGATCAAGGGCAACTGAGGATCACGGAAGGAAATGGTTTCCGCAACGGCCTGAAACGCGTCCAACATCGGTTCGAGTAGCGGCGAATGGAAAGCATGGGAAACATTCATCGGCACCACGCGATGCCCCCGTTCGCGAAAACGGGTCACGACGAGCTCCAGTGCTTCTAGCGATCCCGATACGGCGACCTGTTGTGGTCCGTTGATGGCAGCGATGCTTATTGCCCCCCCCTCGGAACTCAGCGCTTCCACCACCTCGTCCAGCGAAGCCGAGACCGCAACCATACCACCCCCCGCAGGTAACGCTTGGGTGAGTCGCCCGCGCGCCTCGATCAATCGCAAGCCCTCCTCATACCCGAACACGCCCGCCGCGTAGGCAGCGGCGTATTCCCCTACGCTATGCCCTAAAAGCGCAGTAGGGCGAATGCCCCAGGAACACCACTGTTCCCACAAGGCCACCTCCAACACATACAAAGCCGGCTGCGCCCAAGCCGTGCTTCGTACCGTCGTTTCGTCGATCGTTTCCAAAGGATTCCAAACGGACTCCGGAAACGCACTCGGAAGACGTTCAAGCGATTCACGCCCCCGATCCATCCATTCTCGGAAACAAGGTTCCGATTCGTAGAGATCCCTTCCCATCCCGATGCGCTGACTCCCTTGCCCCGTGAAAAGAAATCCCAGTTTCTTGGGGGCACGGGAGACTTTACCCGTGATGACGTTCGGCGCGGATTGCCCGCTTACGTTTGCTTCCAGCCCCGAGGCAAACGATGCCTTGGATTCCGCAACAACGGTGGCCACAAACGGGAGCGCGGAACGTCCCACCAACGCGGAATAACAGACGTCCCCCAGGGAATCGTCCGGCTGTGCGGAGACCAGAGCCGCGTATTGGCTTGCCAATTCCGGGAGAGCCGATGGCTCATGCGCACTCAATCGCAAGACCTCGACGGAACGGGCCAATCCTCCCTCACTCGAAGAAACCGATCTTTCCCCTGCAAGATACTCGCCCACAACCAAGTGAGCGTTGGCCCCGCCGAAACCAAAACCATTGATCCCGGCAATACGACGCCGATCCGTCGCCCAGGTTTGAGATTCGATCCCGATGGCGAAACGCTCCGGATCCAAGGCAATCCGCGGATTGAGTTTTTGAAAGTGCAACTGCCCAGGTAGAGATCGTGTCTCCAATGCTCGCACGACTTTCACCAAGCTCGCCACCCCCGCCGCCGCTTCCAGATGCCCGATATTGGATTTCACCGATCCAATCACACAACGATCGCCAGCAGCACGGTCTCGGCTGAGCACGGACACCAGGGCATTGAGTTCGATGGGATCCCCCAGCGCAGTGCCGGTGCCATGCGCTTCGACGTAACCAACGTCTCGTGGCTCCAAGTTCGCCGATCGGAGAGCCGCTTCAATCACCCGTCGTTGTGAGGCTGGCTGAGGGGCAGTCAAGCCATTGCTCCGCCCATCCTGATTCACCGCGGATCCCAGGATCACCGCACGAATCAGGTCCCCGTCCCGCTCGGCATCTTCGAGTCGTTTCAAGACCACCATCCCACACCCTTCCCCGCGCACAAAACCATCCGCCCGAGCATCGAACGGTTTGCACCGTCCATCCAAAGCCATCATGTGGCTTTGTGAGTAGGCAATTGCCTTGTCCGGCGTCAGAATCACATTCACTCCACCACAGAGCGCCAGATCACACTCCCCGGTCCGCAGACTCTGGCAGCCCAGATGCACGCTGGTAAGGGAGGACGAACAGGCCGTATCCATCGCGATGCTCGGCCCCTGTAAGTCGAGGGCGTAGGAAAGCCGATTCGCCACGATACTACTACTACCGCCCGTGCCCGTGTATTCGTTCAAGGATTGGTAATCCCGCACCAAGCAAACGCCGTAGTCATCCGTCGAGACGCCCACAAACACACCCGTCCGGGATCCAGCCAAGCGATCCGGCGCCAACAACGCGTCTTCCAACGCCAACCAACCTTGTTCCAGAATCAAGCGTTGTTGAGGGTCGATCCAATTGGCTTCTCGGGGAGAGATCTTGAACAGGGACGCATCGAAACGGTCCACCCCGCGCTTAAGAAATCCTCCCCAACGCGTACACATCTTTCCCACAGTACCGGGCTTGGGATCATAGTAAGCATCGACATCCCAACGATCCGGAGGCACCTCGGTAATCGCATCCCGTCCGTCCTGAATCAGGCGCCAATACGCGTTGGTGTTTTCGGCCGCCGGAAATCGACACGCCATGCCTACGATCGCAATCGGTGAAACCGGGACCGAAGCTGGGGTTGAATGGGCGGCGGCGGCCGTCGGGATCGAATCGGACATCGAAAAGAAGCACTGTAACCATCGGCATCTCACGGTGGCAAGCGACATCCAAGATCTGGCCCCTGAAGTTCGATCAAACGCGATAAAGACGGACAATGGCCCCCCTTTTTCAGGCACCGATCGGCAGAATCAAGAATCTTCGCCGCTCGAAATCGTTTTGCACTTGCACGAACCGCACGACTACCCAGAGACTTCGAACGCGCATTCGATTGGTCGCACTGCGCCTCGCGGCCGGTCGTTGTCCATTCATGTCGAACCCGACTCCACACGAACAGCTTTGGTATCTTCATGGCAAGTGGTATGACTTGTCAGAATTCGCGCGCCGCCATCCCGGAGGGAAACAACTCATTTTCCTGGGACAAGGCACGGACTGCACTCCCCTGTTCCGCTGCTACCACGATGCCTTCCCTATCGAACGCCTCCGGGCCTTCGAAGTGCCAGCCCCGGATACGGGCACCGAAAACACCGGCCTATTCACCTACGAAAGTGAAGGTTTCTTTCGCCAGGTACGAAAACGCGTCTATCAGGACCTGGACCGCCGTCAACGGAAAGCCAACCGCAAAGATTGGGCGATTCTACTCTTTCACTGGGCAATCACTGGGATCGCCTACGTTCTTGGGATGCTTCAGGGAAGCTGGGCCTGGGTCATTCCCTTCGGTATCCTACGCGGGCTCATCTACGTCCGACCACTCCACGCGGCCTCACACTATGAGATGGCGGACCGTCCGGGGATCAATCGTGCGATCTCAATCATTTGCGCCAGCATGACCAGCTCGATTCCCGATCATTGGGCCGCGCAACATGTCCGGGATCACCATTGCTTTCCCAACGTTCATGCGGTCGACAAAGATTCGCTCTACCCCATCAAGAACATCTACCCCCAACAACCCACCCATTGGTGGAACCGCTTGCAACACATCTACACGCCCATTCTCTTTTCCTTGGCTTCGTTTCATTACTACGTAAGCGACCTGATCCGGGTCGCGATTGACGTGGTGAAACAACCCGCGAACGCCAATCTGCTCGAACGCAGTTTTGTCATCACAGTTCAGACCGTTCTTCGAGTGCTGCCATTCTTGCTCTTGGATTGGCGCCTAGCCCTGGGAATGATGCTGGTAGCCGAGGTTGCCACCAGCGTCTATGTCATCTCCCAGACGGTGGTGAATCATGAACTTCCCGAGACCACCCAACACGAACTCCGGCCAGGAGAGGATTGGGGGGCGTGGCAACTCTATACCAGCCATAACTGGCGCACGGGCAGTTGGTGGGCCAACGCGCTATCGGGTGGACTCAACCATCAGATCGAACACCACTTGTTTCCCGAGGTGCACTACCGGCACTATCCTTGGATCGCCGCACTCGTGAAAGAGGAAGCCGTCAAGTTTGGGCTACCCTATTACGAATCGCCGTCACTTACCCAAGCCTTGGTCCGGCACTACCGGCACTTGGCTCGGATCGCCCATTCCAAAACCGCACATGTCGATACTTAGCCGCTTAGTTGAATCCTGGGTGGAACGAGGCGATCTGCCTGATTCCGTCATTCGCGCGGGTATTCGGTACCGACTGCGCCAACGGCTCGCCGAACTCCCGATGGACGATCCCGAGGCCGCCGCTGATTGGACGCGAGCCTTCGTGCAGAGTATGGCAGCGGCGCCCATAGCCCCCATTCCGCAGAAGCCGAACGAACAGCACTACGAAGTGCCCGAAGCATTTTTCGGTCAAGTCCTCGGACCGCGGCGTAAATACAGTTGCTGCTATTGGGGGCCGGGAGTCAGCACGCTCCAACAGGCCGAACGAGAGGCGTTACGTATCACCTGCGAACGGGCTGAGCTTAGCGATGGTCAAGATGTGTTGGAGCTGGGTTGCGGTTGGGGATCGCTATCGCTCTGGATGGCCGAGTACTATCCCAACAGTCGGATCACGGTGTTTTCCAATTCCAGCGGCCAACGCCGCTACATCCAGGCTCAGGCCGACGCACAGGGTTTGAAAAACCTAACCGTGCTCACGGCCGACATGAATGCCTTTGACACCGAAGACCGTTTCGATCGTGTAGTTTCTTTGGAAATGTTCGAACACATGAGGAATTACCAGCGCCTTTATCAAAACGTAGCGCGGTGGCTCAGACCGGGCGGACGCTTCTTCAAACACATCTTTTGCCATCGATCCCTACCCTATCTCTTCGAGGACAAGGACGATGACGACTGGATGGCGCGCCATTTTTTCAGCGGCGGCATGATGCCTTCCGACGCCTTACCACTCTACTTTCAAGACGAGCTACGTTTGGTCGACAAGTGGCGCTGGCACGGGACTCACTACGTCAAAACCCTGGAGGCGTGGTTGGAATTGATGGACTCCCGCAAAGACGCGATCTGGCCGATCTTCGAAGGCACCTACGGGAAAGACACGCCCCTGTGGTGGGTCCGCTGGCGGCTCTTCTTCCTGGCTTGCTCCGAACTGTTCGCTTTCGACCACGGCCGCGAGTGGTGGGTCAGCCATTACCTTTTCGAGAAACGGACTGGCGAGTAGTGGACTCCAGCTCAAGGACCGTCGAAGAACCCCGAAGTTCTCGACGGCCCTTTCGCATTACTCATTCGTTTCAAGCGGTCTTGGACGATTCGTCGCCTGGCTTGGCGTCACTTCAAGAGACAACCGCGCTTACGCCCTCACGGTCATTGTCCACCGCCGCTCCCACAGATCATCAACAACTCGTGAGGCGCCAGCGCTCGCGAGGTGACTCGAACCTCGTCAATCAATCCGGTAAACGGCACGACAGCCCCCACGCCCAATCCATCATCGTCGGCTCCAACCAACACCGGATTACTGACGAGGTAACCCAAAGTCCCACTTCCAGAAAATGGCTGCACGGCCACCAAGACGCCATCAAGATAGAGTTGCAGGGAATTCGTATCCCAAATGCCCGCCAGATGGCGCCACTCCGAATCGTCAAAACCGACCCGGTGGTAAATCGTTCCACTCACCCCCTGATCATCCGTCACCCCGAACCAAAGGACGCCTCCAGACACCCCGATCTGCCAAGAATTGCGAAAGGCATCAGTCCCCACAGCCCCATATTGGCGTCCCACAATCGCGCCGCCCTCGACCACAGCGTCCGTTTGGACCAAGGCCTCAACCGTGAGCGCCCCCACGGGCTGAAGGCTCGCCGCATCCGGTATTTCTACCGCGTCCCAGGCTCCATCAAAGGCCAGGGCATACTGATTGTTCGTGGTCTGCCCCTGCTCTAAGAAACAACCGACGTCCGTGGAAAAGAACACATCCTCGCGTAGCTGTCCCACATGCCCATAGATACTGATATCGTTCGTCGTCAGGCCGGCACCTTCTTCAAATCGCATCACCAGTCTTCGGTCACTCGGAAAACTCACGAAGGGTTGGAGAGTTAAAGAAACAATTGAACCGACTTCCGCAGGGTCGCCGGAATCGGGTAGACCGTCATGATCCCGAATCGAGGGCGAGCCAAACAACTGCAGTTGGAAAAGATCTGTGCCCGCCGCTCCACTTCCCCACTGCAACGGGTATCCGACATTCCCCGGTGACCCCAGCCAGATTCCCGTCACTTCCTGTAGATCGCGATCCCAGGTAAACCCCGTACCTTGGAACTCGGTCGTCCCAACGAAGTCGGCCGTTTCAAAGGCCCCCACTCCGTCCCACTCAAAACCAAGCAGGCGGTTTGCTTCCAGCTCGAGTAGCCCCGTGCCGCTGAGATCCGCTTCCACGGCATTTGAATCAAATACACCTGTCACATGCGACCCGCTCGAGAATTCAACTTCAAAGTACCAAGCCAAGGGTTCCGGCGGGGGCGGGGGACACTGACCCGATGCCGGACGAATACAGAGACTCACGATCGAGCCCACCTCACTCGGATCTCCCGAGTCCGGGAGCCCGTCATGATCCCGAATCGAGGGAGAACCGGACAGCTGGAGCTGAAAAAGATCCGTCCCGGCAGCCCCATCACCCCACTGCAGGGGGTGGCCTACGTTCCCCGGCGTTCCCACCCAAATTGCGGTCACTTCCTCCAAGTCGCGATCCCATGTGAAGCCAGCGTTCCGGAACTCAGACGTGCCGACAAAATCAGCGCTCTCGAACGCGCCCACACCGTCCCACTCAAATTCGAGGAGTTGATCGGCCGCAAGTTCCAGCAAACCCGAACCCTCCAGATCTGACTCCGTCCCATCCGAACCAAACAGTCCCGTAGCCCGCGACCCACTGGAAAACTCGACTTCAAAATACCAGGCCAGCGGTTCGGGCGGTGGTGGAGGTGCACACGGCATCGTTTCGGGGCGAATACAAAGACTCACAATCGATCCCACCTCGCTGGGATCTCCCGAATCGGGGAGCCCATCATGATCCCGAATCGAGGGCGAACCCGATAACTGCACTTGAAACAGGTCCGTCCCGGGAGCCCCGGTGCCCCACTGGAGTGGATACCCCACATTCCCCGGCGTTCCCACCCAGATGGCCGTCACTTCCTCCAAGTCGCGATCCCAAGTGAATCCGGCACTCCGGAATTCCAGCGTCCCAACAAAATCAGCAGTTTCAAAAGCCCCCACACCGACCCATTCAAACTCAAGCAACCGTCCTGCCAATAGGTCAAGCACACCCGATCCTTCCAGGTCCGACGCTACACCATTCGAATCAAACCGCCCCGTCGCTCGGGAACCACTGGAGAACTCCACCTCAAATTCCCAAGCCAACGGCTCGGGGAGAGGCGGGGGACACTGCCCCGACTCGGGTCGAATACAGACGCTCACGATCGCCCCCACTTCGCTCGGGTTCCCCGAATCAGGCAGACCGTCCTGATCTCGAATCGAAGGCGAACCCGACAGCTGCACCTGGAACAGATCCGTCCCAGGTGCTCCACTGCCCCACTGAAGCGGATAACCCACATTTCCCGAGTTCCCCACCCAGATTCCCGTCACTTCCTCCAAATCTCGGTCCCAGGTAAACTGGGTCCCGTGATACTCCGAAGCCCCCACGAAATCTGCCGTCTCAAAAATAGTGGTCCCCGCCCAACTGAAGGTCACTAAATCCCCCGCAGCGAATGCCACGTCCCCACTTCCTTGAAGATCACTTGCCGATCCCGACGACTCGAACACCCCACTGGCCATGACACCGCTGGAGAATTCCACATCAAAGGCCCAACGCAACGGAGGCTCATCACAAGAAATCGTTTCCGGCTTCAGGCAAAGCGTGACAATCGATCCGACTTGAGCGGGATAACCCGAATCAGGCGCCCCATCCCCATCTCGAATTGAGGGAGAACCGGTGAGTTGCAACTGAAACAGATCCGTTCCGCTGGCACCGCTTCCCCACTGCAAGGGATACCCACCACTCGCAGGTGAACCCACCCAAATACTCGTAACCTCCTGTAGGTCACGGTCCCAAGTGAACCGACTATTCTTAAATTCACTAGTACCCACAAAAGCTGCCGTTTCAAATACCGTCGACCCCGTCCACGAGAACTCCAGCAGCAGCCCAGGATCCAGGTTCAGAGTTCCCGTACCGAGTAAGTCCGATTCACTCCCATCGGACAGGAACTTCCCCTCGGCTCTTGAGCCGCTGCTGAATTCCACTTCGAACACCCAGGCAATATCGGCCTGCAAGCGTCCCCCCATTCCTCCCATCAAGAGCAACAGCGTCAGCCACAAACAAGTGAATCGACGCGGCTCACACGAGCGCGAGCCGATTGGCTCAGCTGGAAACTCGGAGGATGCGAACGGGAATGAGAACAGTTTATGATTGGTAGATCGGTTCATGTCTGCAATTGATGTTCGAGCTTTTACAGTTTGTTCATTGGGCCCTAAAACCAGCGCAATTAGATTCTAGCTAACACCCTAAAACCCGACCACCCGCAGAAACCCCCTATCCAGCCAATGAATGCACCCAAGATCCATTCCCCTCAGAGGGAAAGTACGGTCTGGCCGCATCCGACGGGACTAACGACGCCCAGATTGAGACGGGGGTTCCTGTCACTCTACTTCCGCACGCTCATCCTGATACTGGCAGTCCGATCGGCGGGCGGGTTGCTCGCTCAGCAGGACTTCCATCTCATCCGAACCGTGGATCCTGCCCTCTTCGCGCAAACCTATTCAAAACGGCACTACTCCCTGCCCGACGGATTTCGCGCCCGGAACATTTACCAAATCGTTCGCGGGCCGCTCGGGTTCTATTGGATCGGCACTGAGAGCGGGCTTTTCCGTTTTGACGGCATCGACTTCGTCGAGATCCCCGCGCCGATCGTCGGGACGGCATTCCGTCGGCCCGTCACACACGTCATCCTGGACTCAAAAGATCGTCTCTGGATCGGTGGAGAGGAGGGTTGTCTGCGCTTGCCCCTTGAGGACGCGCCTTTGGAGACCAATCCCTCACTCCCAAGAACGAAAATCCTCTCACTGGAATCCGGCCTAGACGGCGACGTCTGGATCGGAACTGAGGAAGGCTTGTATCGGGTGCAGGATTCAACGGTATCGCATTGGTCCGTTCGAGATGGCCTGGTCGATCCTCAGGTGACGGCCATCGTCCAGTCTCAACTGGGACAGGTCTGGGTTGGCACGCGAGAAGGTGCGCAGGTATTGAACCCGGTTCGAGGCACTATCGGGAAAAACACCCGGCCGGAAAAACCCTATCGTGTGGAGGGCTCCCCCAACGCGCACGAATTCGCCGCCCGGGATCTCTTCATCACGAAGTCAGGCGAGATCTTCGGCCTTTTCGGATACTGGCCCACGCCGAGTGCGGCGCTAAACCAATTCGTTGCTGGGACTTGGCGCCGCGTGCTGGCCGACGGCAAAGGTATTGAAGGCCACGAATTGGTTCAGGACGCCCTCGATTCTCAGCAATTCTGGGTGACTGGCTCTGCCTCCTGCCAAAGCGTCCATCTCACAACTCGCTATGTTCGAAAAGTCCGTCCCAACGGATTGCTGTCCTCTCATTTCACCCAAACCCTATTCCGCCCCTCAAACGAACAACTCCTACTCGGTGGCGTTGATGACGGACTGCAGCTCTACCAACAACGCCGTTTCCAACAGTGGGAGGGTTCCACTCATTTTCGCGAGGGCGACATGATTCGTTCCGTCGCAAGGGGGCAGTCCGGGGAACTCCTCATCGGCGCAGACTCCCGAGTCTATCGAATCCGTGACCACCTCATCACCAACGACGGAAAGGATGACGAGGTCCAGAAGAACGTCATTCGTGCCGTGCTCCGAACCGACGACGGGACCGAATGGAAAGGAACCAAGAACGGACTCTTCCGCAATCAAGACAACACGGGACTCTGGCAGGTTGTCCCACTGCCCAGGCACTTCATTGGCCAACCGGTAAACGTACTCTTCGAGGACTCGAGTAACAGGCTCTGGATTGGAACCCCTAAGGGCGCCATCGTCTTAGCCAAGGATGCCGTCGTGCGGATCCTAACGGGGGATCAAGGTTTGACGGGGACCGACATTCGGGCGGTGGTTGAAGACAGCCAGGGACAGATTTGGTTGGGCACCTTTGATGCAGGCGTCGAATTGATTTCGTCCGCGGGCCAGCCCATCTCCCATTTCGCTGAAGCAGACGGGCTGCCCTCACATCGAGTCCAAAGTCTCGCTGCTGGCCCCGGGGGAGAACTCTGGGTCGGCTCCCAAGAAGGGCTCGCCCTGATCCAAGCCGGAAAAATCCATCCGCTCCCCGAGTTCGTCGACCTTCAGCCCACTGTCAATACCGTGCATCTCGATGGGCACGGCCTCCTCTGGTTGGGTCTCCCCGACGGCCTACTGACCGTCCCATCAGAGAATCTTCTCAACTGGATCCGAGGCGCGCCCGAAAGCTTCAGCACCCATTTCATCGGCAAATCTGAAGGACTCTCCGTGGGAGGGTTTCAAGGCGAGTACGGTCAACCAACGGTCGCCACTCTATCGGATCGAAGCCTTTGGTTCGCGGCAGAAAACGGCGTGGTCGAAGTCTATCGCGACGCGGTTGAAAAATGGCGCGAGCAATCCGTTCCTAGCCCTCGCATCAAGTCCCTGATCGCGGATGGGCAATCGCTATTATCTGATCGGCATCAGTTCTTTCATCAGAATGCCGAATATGCGCGCGTCGGCACCGTTCGCTTGCTGGAAGTAAGCTTCGAAGCCCCGACCTTGGTCAACCCGCAGTCGATTCAATTCCAGACTCGATTGAAAGGGCACGATTCCGAATGGCTCGAGCTGGGGAGTCGACGAGAACTGCGCTACACCAATCTCAGGCCCGGACGCTACGAACTCCAAACCCGCACGCACACGCCCTACGCCACCCAGCTCAGCCCCATCCACCGGACGCCGCTCCACATCCAGCCCACCCTGGCACAAACCGGATGGTTTCGGGCGACCGTGGTGATCCTCATCTGCGGGGGTGTTTATGGGCTCTACCGATGGCTAGTCCGCTACGTGAACCAGATCGCCAGCCTGGAAAAACAAGCCGCACTCCACCAGGTTCGGGAACGGATTGCGGGTGACCTTCACGATGAACTCGGTGGGGACCTGCGACGGCTGCAAACATTGGCGGCGAACATGAGAGACAAACTTCCCAATACCCAACAACTCCCCGAACAGTGCGATGCCTTGGAAGCCGCGATTCACGAGTCTCAAAAATCTCTTCGCGAACTGATGTGGACCACCTCTCCGCAAACCGCGTCGTGGGAGAACTTACTCGCCTACCTCGCCATCACGGTGGAGCGAACCGCACGCGAGAATGACCTCGGTTACGGCTTGCAGCTCCCAGAGCGTGAGATTCCCGGGGAAGTGGATGGCCGGATGCGACGGGAACTGGGATTGGTGGTTAAGGAAGCCATCACCAACATCCTCCGACACGCGGACGCGACAGACATCGAATTCCACGCCGAATATCACGAGTCAAAAAACACCGTTTCCATCCGGCTCCGAGACAACGGCCGGGGACTACCCGAATCCCAACCATCGAATGCACTGAGTGGAAGTGGCTTCTCAAACATGCGGCGGCGCGTGGCGGCACTGGGCGGGAAACTGTCCATGACCTCCGCGGCCACCGGAGGGGTTGAAGTCTTACTCCGTCTCAAACTAGAAGGTCAAAAATGACAATTAACAGAACCCGAACCATCAGCATCGTTGAAGACTGCCGGGAAGACCGCGAACGCTTGAAACTGATCATCGACGGCGAACCGGATTTCACCTGCCGGGGAGACTTCTCAGACGTCGACGAGTTTCTCAGCTTCGAACCTGTTCTGAAACCCGATCTCCTCATTCTCGATTTGGAACTGGGGCGAAAGTCCGGCATCGACTGTCTCAAATCGCTCCTGGAAAAGGGACGGACCTATCCCGTCTACGTCCTCACGCAGCATGACGATCCTCAATGGTTTTTTGCCGCGCTTGAATCCGGAGCTATGGGCTACGGCATCAAAGGGATTTCCGCGACCAAGATTGTGGAGACCGTTCAAGCCTTGCTCGCCGGGGAAGCCCGAATCGACTCCCTCGTGGCCCATCTGATGCGCACACGCTTTCTCGAACTCCATCGCTCCAGCCAGTCCGTTGCCAAACTTACCCATCGCGAAGCAGAGACCTTGCGATTTCTCGCGTCCGGCATGACCGATCGGGAGGTCGCCACCGAACTCAGCCTTTCCCCACGGACCATCGAGAATCGCGTCTGCACCATCTTGAGAAAACTCCACGCAAACAATCGCGCGCAAGCCATTGCCACCGCCGTACAAGGGGGGCTGCTCAGCCGCTGATCGCCCGTAGCAGAAACCCTTCTCGTCCCATTACCATCTCCATCGACTGGGAATGCGGGATTTCCCTCAAACCCACCGAAGCATCCCAACTTATTCCAGTCACGGTCACGCGTTTCTACTCACAAAATCCGAGTCTTGGGTGCCAAGGCCGTTATGGGCTCTTGATCCGCCGCCCGCGAATTCTTCCATGCCCTCCCGAGATACGGTCCTCAGCGCACCGCTCGTAGCAAACGAGGAGATTGAGCAAGTCTGCAGAAGCGAACCCACTCCGGATGGTGGGGCGAGCGTACCCGCGAGCCGTCGGCACGAAGGTGATCACCGTCTCGCAAAAGATCAGGGCGCACGACAGGGACCTTTTATCATTAGGATCGGCGAGTGCGATGGGTGCGCAACGGAAAGCTTTCTTTTACCGGTCAGGCCCGCAACGACGGCTCGCGGGTACGCTCGCCCCACCATCCGGAGTCGAAATCAGAACGGCCCTCTAACAAACCGAAGATGGTATTCTTTCGTTCGCTCAGATAAGATCCCCGACACCGACTCCACCGACGCCCATGAACGCTTTCTTCCTACGCACCTCAGTTCTGCCTGCGAGTGTGATCTCGCTCGCCACCCTTCTGATCGGTTTTTGCCTGTCCGCTCAAGAACGACCCGACGTCGTCCGGGTCCTCGGAGGCGAACTCTCTGAGACCATTTTTGACGGGACCGTGACGTCGCACGGTATCTTTGTCGTGGGGGTAACGGGTTCTCCGGATTTCCCCACCCGGAACGGCGCCCAAGCCAACTTCGCCGGAGACCCCGACGGACTGGGAGACATCTTCGTCGCGCGGTTGGACTCAAGCACCTACGAAATCATCTGGTCCACCTTTCTTGGCGGGACCGGAACCGATGTTGGTAACGGGATCGTCGTCGATGAAGAAGGCCGTGCCACCATCTCCGGATACACCGGCTCCACTGACTTCCCGACGATGACCCCCCGTCAAGCCCAGTTAGGCGGGGCAACCGATGGCGTCATCGCGCAGTTTGATCTCCAGGGTCAGTTGCTCTTCTCGACCTATTACGGTGGGACCGCAGACGATCAATTCTCCCACATCGCCCGAGATGCCACTGGCAACGGATTCGCCGTAGTTGGGTTCTCCAACTCCGAAGACTTCCCCTTCCCATCGGAGAACGCGGACTCGGCGGATACCTCGTGTGGCTGCGCCAGCGGCACCGGACCCGACGCCATCGTCTTGGCCTTTCGGGAAGATCGTTCCCAACGCTGGGGGACTTACCTCGGCAGTACCCGCGGAGAAGACATCGCCTTCGGTGCGGACATGCGGAACAACCGCATTTACGTCGCCGGACGCACGAACGATCCCGGATTTCCCGACCGGGGTTTGTTCAACAATCACAACGGCAACTACGACGCTTTTTGGACCGAGTTCGATGTGTTCTCCGGCGTACGCGAGAACTCACGCCTTCGGGGCGGAAGAGGAGACGACATCGCACTGTCGGTGCACGGTGGGTTTGTCGTCGGGCGAACGACTTCAACGGATTTCCCAGTGTCTCCAAACGCCCTTCAACCCGAGTATGGAGGCGGGGAGTCAGACGGGTTCATCGCCCATTTTTCCGGACGGGGCTTCGGATCTCAATCGACCTATTTCGGCGGTTCCGGTGCGGACGAACTGACGAACGTCGATGCGTTTCTCGATCCCCGAGGTGACGTGGATCGAACGCTCGCGCTCGTCGGCACGACAACCAGCAACGGCTTCGAACCGGGCCAAGCCGACTCCGTGGAAGAAAACACTACCGAAGGGACTGAGACGGGTTCCATGGTGGTGTTGATAGAAAACTTTACCGGGGAGCGCGATTCCGTGGCGCTCAGAGTGACCAATTTCGCCTCCTGGATTGACGAGGACAGCACGCTGGATCTGGAATGGGGCGTCTGGGACCTCCCCGAAGACGAAACCGACATGCCTGCTTTCCTTGGTGGCGGAGCCACTGATGACGTCGAACTCACGGGAGCGGACTCCAAACAATTTGACGGGGTTCTTGTCACCGGCCCCCGAGACCTTCAAGCCGATCTGGAAGTCGAGCTAACGTCCAACCCTGTCAACATCCAGTCAAGTCCCAATGAGGAAGCCCGAAACATCGCCACCGTCAACATTATCAATCACGGCCCCGACACCGCAAAGAACGTTACGATCGAAATAGAGTTAAACGCTCCCATCCTAGAGTTAAGTCTACTCTCGGAAGGTCCGGAAGCCGCACCACTCAACCTGCTCAGCCCCGGGACGATCCCTGGGCCCTGCCAACTTGAATTTGTGGATCCCGAGACGGGTTTCTCTACCTTGGTGCCGCACACAGAGGATGGAGCGATTCCCAGCATCCCGTTCAACAAGTTCCGGTGCGGCCTCGGAGATATCGAACCAGGCCGAAACAATCTGAAAACCCTCTTCGTCCTCACGCGAGTTTTTGAAGAAGTCACGGATCCCGAGACCGCTCCCAACAGCTTCGAATTCGATGCTCGGGCCAGCGTCTCCTCCACCGTGCCCGACCCGGCAGCCTTTAATAATATCAAGCGAGTCCAACAGACCTTCGAACGCGACCAGAGCACGCAGAATCCGATCGATTTCGCGGTCCGCGTGATCAGCCCGATCTCACGCGATCTCGAGAGACCCGATGCCCCCTCAGTAGGCCCCGACCTAGTCGGGTTTCCGCTGAATAGCGTTTTCGAGATCGACTACGGATTGGGCTTCCCGAACGATGAATTCGATCAGGAGCCTCCAACGGTAGCAACGCTGCCGGATCTCAAGATCGAGGTCGCCGCCGATGGCAAAGCGAATGCTATCTTGCTCAGCTTTGGCAACGCCCCAGTACCACCTAGCGCCATCTCGTCGAACGGCTGTTTCGATTCCAACAATCCGTTCGGATGCACCCTGAAAGTATCGGAACTGATCCAGGAACACAGACCACTGATCCTGAGAGTGTTCCAAAAATTTCAGGCAGCAACACCTCCCGTGGCACGCGTCATCCTGGAAGGCGACGGCGATTCGCGCCTCACCGGAAACAACGTGGCAACCACTCGCTCGCCGCAAGCCAACGTGGCTGTCGAAGTCGTGTCTACTAAGCGTGAGGGCAATCGAGAAACTCATGAGTATCGCATCATAAATCACGGCCCAGACACATCGAACGGCTTTGACCTCCGACTCTTAGTACTCACCCCGGGGCCGGGCTATCAATTCGACACGGCTCCCGAAGCAGCGGGGCTCGGGGCACCGATCGGATGTCGGCTAGAGATCGATTCCGGTCGACAACGAATGTACGTCTGCGAAATCCCCCCCATGTCAGCCGGTGACGAGTATCTGCTCCAAATACAAACTCTCTTACCCGATTCAGGTCCCGACACACCGGGCCCCGGCACCCAAGTGAGTATCGACTATTCGGTGGTCCCACTGGACCCGGAACTCCCAGCGGAACTCAGTGAGAAACAAGTGTTCGACCCGGATCTAAGCAATCAGACCGCCAGCATCAGCCTCCCCGAAACGGCCACCGAAATGGGAGTGGATCTAAAGATCACACTTGTCGGGCATCGCTTCTTTTTCGCTGGCGAGGACCAGGTCGGGGTTCGAGCCGAGTATGTGGTTGCGAATCTCAGTAGCCAGGACGCGGATGAAGTGACCCTACAGTTCGACGACTTTGCTGCCGAACTCGAAACGGCGGTCCTACCCGATCGCGCCTCAATCCGCCGGCTGCCCGAATCATCCACCAGCGCCCGCCAATGTGAGGTATCCAACGGAATGCTTCGATGCGAAATCGGAGACCTGTCCGGGCAGAGTTCAGCCTTCATCATCCTGCATACCCTCACGCCTCTCAATCGCATTGCAGACCAAGTCGGTCCAGGCGTGACCGTCGGTCACAACGGGTTCGATCCAATCCTTTCCAACAACCGTTCCGAGCAATATCCGTTCGCCGGAAGCGCCGAGTTGGTCATCAAGATGGAAGGCCACTTCCTATTACCAGATGCGGGAGGCAACGAGTCCGCCTACTTGCTTTCTGTCAATGTCCGAAACCTAAGTCTCCTGGATTCGGCAAAATCCGTAATCTTGGACATCATCCCTCCCCTCGGCCTCTCCATCAGTCCGACGCTTCCCCACTCCATCCTAGGCCTGCCAACCGGCGCGAGCTGTGACATTATCGAGGGCTTGGGTACACTGAAATGCAACATACCTGAAATTGCGCCCCTCGGAGAACATACGATCAAACTCCTCTACGCGGTTAGTCCGGAGTCATTGCAAGCCAACGGCGAATTCATCGGTTTCATCGAATCTCCTAGTGAACCAATAGAGCACACATCCACCGGGAACCGGGGCTCAGTAAACCTCGGAGACACGGGAGACGCCGATATTGCGATCACAAAACTGGAAGGCATGATCCGCCCTCTAGGGTCAGACCCCGGTGTTCTGCCCATCGAGCTCGGGATCCTATGGACCACCGAGATCGCCAACCTCTCTCTCACACCCGCTGAAGATGTCGGAATCGAGTTCTCCACCGGATTGGAACATGAAGAATTGGGAGCACCGAGTGGGCGTATCGAATCCTCGGACGGGGCCACACAGCAAATATCCTCTGAGGAATTCCAAAATCGCCACATCAGGCTCGGCACACTCGCTCCTGGGAGTCGTAAAACGGTGTTGATCGAGCAGTCTATCCTCTCGCCCAACCGGTCTTCTGTTCTGGGATTGGCTGCGCTCGCGAGCACGTCCACTGCCGAACCGGACCTGACGAACAACCTGCGGCGTTCTCTCGTTCCTCACGTTCTTCTCCAGACCACCCCTCCCGACCGACTCGATAACATCGAACGCCCGGACCTCCAAATCGTGGTGCCAAAGCAGGTCGATTCCGTGCCCATCGAACTCGAAATTCGACATAAAGTGGAACAATCCTCCGAATGGTTTAGCCACAACCCCTTCGGACGCGAGGGCCTCCTTTACCAGGTTCTTCAAGAATCGATCTCGCCCTCCGAGAATCGTTTCAGCGTATCTGGTAATGACGCCATTGACAACAGCGTGTTTGGTATCGCTCGATTCGACCCAGCACTGATCCGATCCATGGTCGAAGACAGCGATTCCTACGCCCCGGCTTGGACCGGAAGAATTGATTTTCCGGGTCTCAATCCTCAGCGATAGCTCCCCACAAACATCGCATGCTGTCAAAGGCGTTCGATCCCCACAACCAAGAGCAGGTCGAGGACTTGGTTGACACGGTCCAACGGCTATTCGGAATCAGGAATGCTCAACTGTTGGATCCGAAAACCCGAATCGAACTCAAGGCGAATCCACCTCTTTCACCCAGAAAAACGCGCGTTCGGCGGGCGACTGCGACTCGTCGAACCGAAAAGAGAGCCGCTCTCCGGTTCCTGCTAAGGACTCGGCAATAGTCGAACTCAATAGATCAACGGATCGATGAAACTGATAATTCTTCCCAACCTGACTTTCAAAACTCAGCACTCCGGTCCAAGGCCCTTCAAAGGTAGTCTCCACGCCAAAGGCAACGGCTTCACCTGGATCACTTGGCCCCGGCAAGACCGCCGCGCCCAAGGTGCTAGCGAGCGAAAGCCCACCCAGTGTTTCGCCGAGAGTCACCTGACCGTAGCGGTGGGTATGTAACTCAATGGGCGCCGTCCCACCGGATTGAAAGAAGGCGGTCGCGTCCAAGATGAACCCGATCACTTCAAAGGGATCATTCCCCGCCCCCGAAGTCCCAAAGCGCCATCCTGCCCAGACGGGCTTCGCCTCGTTCGCATTGTGCACGGTGACCGCCGTTCCGAGATGGAGATCACCAAACAGCGGCTGAACCGGCATGACGGAACCAGAGTAGATCGCGTCGCTTTGCACGTCTGCCAGGCTGGCAAACTGATTCGAAGATCCACCAGCGCCTTGCCCCGGGAGCAAACCTGGAAACTGATTGGTCGCCAGGGACGTATCAAACCGAGAGATCAAGGCCACGTTCTGTTCATTGCTCAGGCTGCCCTCGAACTCCGGTTCCCCATCGCCGTCGACATCCAAGGAAAAGGCATCCCACTCTGCCAACGGGATCCCCACACTCGCCGACTGGACCGTCACGGTCTCGAACACAATCACCGCTAAACAGACAAGCCCCCACAAAAACCGATTCACCGTCACATATCCCAGCACTGTATTCACAAGCTCAAGAGTTTAGGTCGTTCCTGACAGGGTTCAAGGCCCGGATCAGATGGCTCCGCAATCTCAGCATCCCTTCACTCCCCCCTTTCCCAGACCGGGCAATAATCCCCGAAATCCCTCAGCCAATCTGGCAATTCAAATCCGACCGCAAAGCGCTAGTAGCGCGATTCTAGCGCGCTACTAGCGCTTGCATCTAAATCAGCAGGATTCATATTCCGACCTGCCCACATCCACTCAAGATTACCACCGAGTGCGATACAAAAACCCCAAACCCCTCACAATCAATTAGTTACAGCATACGAAACAATCATTCTCCGACCGTCATCCGAAAGTTATGGGTTCAAGAAGTAATCATGGCATTTCTCATGCATTCCCCGTTCGTAAGCTAAGAACAGCTACGAGCTGATTCGTCTGGGCTACTTCCGCTGGCTTCAAACGATACGGCGAGACCGCCCTAGGAAAACAACCGCCGTATTCAAGCATCATGAGCAGGCAACGAACCCGTGAAACCAGCGTCATCCGCAAACTTCCACTGCAGACAGCGATCAGAACCATGACCACAACCGTCCTCGGGTGTGCTTTTTTGGTAGCACTGCCCGCCGCCCAAGGAGTCAGCGTCATGACATTCGTCAGCAATCTAAACGAACCGATTGTTGCAGGCCTGGCTACGGTCGGGCTAGTGGGATTCCAAGATGTTCATTTGTCCAATGCCTTTACCACCGGGCCAAACGTAGGCGGCTATACTCTCGATAGTGTTACGATCCGCTGGCAACGAGCCGCAGGGAGTCCAGAAGTTTTTCTAGATCCTCAAGTGTCGATCTACAGCAACAGTCAGAACAATCGGCCACAGACCCAACTCGAACTCCTACCCGGCCCCTCTCCGGCCGCCGCAGTCCTGCCGGAGTCACTCGACTACCTATCAGGAGGTCTCCACTTAGCTCCCAATACGACCTACCACCTCCATCTCGATGGAAACCCCATTGCCAGCGCGCCTATTGCCGGTTACCTCCCCACCACACCGGATTCCGGCCAGGAAACCAGCCCGGACCTCTGGACCATATCAGACAATGCCCTTCAGTTTGCAGACGGCGAATTCTCAATGGCGTTCAACACTCCCCTTGCGTTCGCCGTCCAGGCGACGGCCGTTCCAGAGCCAAGGACCTTCCTTCTGTGGACCAGCCCGGCCATTCTTGGTTTCGTCATCACACGCCGCCTCAGATTCAGAAGAATGGCATCGATATAGGAAGGGATTTCAAGAGCCAGATTTCTGTAAAATCTCGAACCTTTACTAAGCCCACAGTCATCGGAAACGTTCACGAATCTTTTACAAAGCTGACGCTATTGCCGGCCCAATCCCTGCTGTCATCAGCCGGTGATTCAACACGGACTTTTATCTCCAATCACAGCCTACAGTCAGAGGTGGTCGCTCAGGTTCGCAATGGCATACCTGGCATTCGTCACCACATCGGTTGTTGCCCAGATTCCACAACTGCCGTGGTTCCGAGTCAGTCCACAAGGCCCCCTACCGCCAGTCCACGGCGCGCACTACGCCCACGAACAGTGGGTGGCAGTCGGTCAGCAGGGATTCCTTGCCTCATCAAGGGATGCCTCGCTATGGGCCACAGCCCAATCCTGGACAGACCAAGATCTCAACGCGGTTAGTGAAGGAGGCGGCGTATGGCTTGCCGTCGGCGACCAAGCTCACCTCGTCTCAACGAACGCTCGCGATTGGGTGCTCCACGAACACTCCTGGAACCTGACCGATGTTAGTTTCGGCGAGGGACTCTGGGTGAGTCTCAGCGACCGCCAGATCCTGTATTCGCAAACCGGTATCGATTGGACAGAAGCCCATCTTCCATTTGCCCAGACCGACGAATACCACCTCAAACGGGTTCTGTATGGAAACGGTTCATGGGTCGTGGTCGCAAACTACGGACAGGCCGACAACTTCGGCCCAAAGGGAGTCCTCATTTTGAACTCCGACAATGGCACGGACTGGAATGAGGTCCTTCGAGGGAGCGATCTAGAGACCTTCGATCTAGACGCGGACTACGGTGGCGGGCGTTGGATCATAGTCGCCGGTCGCGGTGACGACCGATTCTCCCCCCGGCGTTATGAGACTTGGACCTCCACCGACGGGCAAACGTGGTCTGCCATCGATACCGCTGGATTCACTAGGGTTCGATTCGGGCCTACCGGTTGGATCGCGCTCTCCGCTCACAACCAAACCTTTCGAGGGCCGTTTCATCTGCTGTGGCTATCCGACGATGGATTAAGATGGACGCGGGAAGACAGTCTCCTCGGGATTCGCAACCCAACCAACATTTATGCCAGTCCAGAAACCTGGCTCGAACTCCACACCGCGTCCCAGAACGAAGCACGCGTGATCGGACCCCATTCCGAGCTGATTCCGGTCGATTCCGCACAGCAGGTCGGCTCTATCCCATCCGGACCGGAGTACACGCAGATCCATTGCTTAGGGGGCTTCTGGCTCGCGGGAGGGTATGGACACCTGGCTATATCCAGAGACGGTTTGGAATGGCGCCGCGTGGCACAGCACCTCACGACTCAAGTGCAGATTCTGGGGATGGCCTACCACGACCACACCTGGATTATCTTGGGCCACCACGCCCAACTCGGCGCCTACCTTCTGCGGTCAGCAGATACGCAAAACTGGGAATGGATCAAACTCAGCATCGAACCTCACGGCGAACTCCAACCGTTCCCCAGAACCGTATTTTATACCGGTGGGGAATTTCAGATCTATGCCTCTGCGGGGGGCGTGCAGTTTCACCCCGATGGCACGTTCACACAGATTCACGATTCGCGGCTACTGACCTCAGTTGATGGCCAAACCTGGAATGAGCAACAGATCGAAGTACCAAGCGGCACGATGGTCTTCGCAAATGGCGTCTATATTGTCTACTTCGGCAACTCCCATGATCTCTACGTTTCGGATGATGGCCAGAGGTGGAGCAAAACCTCCTTGGAGGGACAAGGAGCAATCTTTGACGTCACCTGGGGCGGCGAGCGATGGCTTGCTGCTGGAGCTTCAATGTTTACTTCCGAAGATGGATACCACTGGGAGCGGCTCGGAAACCGCCCCACCTTTCTCACTCAGATCGACTACGGAAATGGGCAATGGTATGGGGCGACCGGGCTGTCCCGAATCCTCGCCTCAAGAGATGGGGCGCACTGGACGACTCACTTTGTCGGACAAGACATTCCTATCCTGACCGTGACTGCCCATGACGACTTCTTGATTGCCACGACCCAACACCCATTTCTACTCGCGGCCCCCACCAAACGACGCCGCTCACAACTGCAGATTCATCGCGACCCGACCGGCCTCACGGTAACACGTCCCCACACATCCACAGACCTCCGACTCGAACAGGCCCCGACAGGCGTCGGCCCCTGGACTCCCATCACGGAATATCACCCTGCGCTCCGTCGACTCACCTTGCCCGCATCGCCGCCCCCCGCTCAGCAATTCTTCCGGATGGCTCCTAAGACCGAATGAGACGAAGATTCCCAATACGCTGCAGGTTCTAATCTCAGTCCATCCGTCTCATCGATCCCGCCACTCCCCCTTCGGCATTAGTTCGTGCGAAGGGAATCCATCAAGCGAGCCGATACACCTTCGACCATCGTCTTGTTGATCATGGGGTGATTCGCGTGCTCGGGTCCCCAGTCACTATCGGGGTGGAACGCCACCACGCGTAATTCCGAGTCTTGAGTTCGGAATCGATGCGAGACTTCCCGCGGGATGTGAAACGCGAGGCCCGGTTCCAATACCCGCGTCGAACTTTCTTCCTCGCAAAGCCCCGCACCCGAGATCACCAACCCGATTCGGCCACTCGGGTGGGTGTGGAAGGTTTGATCGATCCCCGGTGGAAAGTGCAACAAGTTCAGACAGGGATCCCCCTTGAGCACGGGATTCAGCAGGAGCGAATCCGTACAACCATTGATATACTTAAGCCTCCCGACTTGTTCCAAGGGTCCGCCAAACGTATTCAAGGCCCGATAGCCCCGCACGAGCACGTACCAAAACGCCCCGCCAGAGACACGGCACGGACCTTGAATGGAAGCATACATCCCCCGAGCGAGCAGGTATTCCACACCCGCCGCCTCGACTCGCACCCGCTCCTGCCCCGTCGCCACACAGAAAACGGTATCGGCCTCGCTACCCAGCGTGTCTTTCGATTCCGACGCCGCACGCATGCCATATTGCCCGCATCTCACATCCTCAAAGGAAGCACTGAATGGAGCCTTGCAGAATTCAATCATGAGATTCATAGAGATTGCTGGCGGTCAGAACAAAACTGGTCAACATCCAAGCCTTCAACCCCTGCCGGGGACGGGGATTACGGAGAATTTCTCGAACGTGATCGAGATTAAAGAACTGGGATACAAACGCGCGCCGACGCCGGCTCAGCAGAACACGACGATTGAAGGCTCGAACGCGGCGCTCCTGCCAAAACCGCAGCGGCACCCGCATCCCACTCTTCTCGCGATCGATAATCGACTGTGGAATCCGTTCACGGAACGCCTGCTTGAGGATGTGTTTCTCCCGTAGTTCCGGATACTTGATCGACACCGGTGTCTGTGCGCAAAACTCGACCACCCGACGCGAGTAAAGCGGCGACAAGGAATACCGCGCGAAGGGTTGAGTTGTTTTCTGCACTTTCGGCAGTATGAGCGAATTGCACTTCAAATACTTGTTCGCAAAGAGCAGGCGATCCAAAAAATCGCTCCACTGCGGAGCATGCAAATAAGGAAACAAGCGATCAATCAGTGCCTCCATCTGCTCGGAGTAGCGACCAGGCGGCAGCCCACACAATTCACTCACTTCATCAAAAGCTCGCCGAAAACTCTCCAAATAAGCCCGCACCAGAAAGTCTCGCTCTGTTGAGTCGGCGAACAGGTTCCGGTACGCCATCGTCGTCGTCATGAAAACATTCTTCGGTCCGCCAAAGCAGGGATCGCCACCCTCACCCGTGATCACGAGACGGGCTTCATTAGCCGTGGCTCGGTTCATCAGATAGTTCGGCATCACCACCGGGTCCCCGATGGGGTCATCCACCCACCGATAGATCGACGGCATCTCATCGAGAAAGGACCCGGGGTCAATCTTCAGGTAGCGGTGCCGGCAACCAAAATAGCGAACGGCCTCATCCACAAACTCATTCTCATTGGGCAGATCCGCACCAAAATGAACGGAGATCGCCTGAGTTCCTTCGGGACCGAAGACATCCAGAGCTAATGAGAGCGCACAGGTGCTATCGAGCCCACCGCTTAGAAAAACCGTACAGCGATCGTTGCCAGTGGCTCGTTGGATCCGCTCCATGTTAGCGCGGCATATCGAATACAACGCCTCAGCAGCATCCGCTTCCGTCACGGATTGCTTCTCTAGTTCGTGGTAGCGACAATAGTCTCGAACCGTCACCTCGCCAGACTCGCACACTTCAAGCACGTGCCCCATCGGCAACTCGCACACGTCTCGCGTCAAGGTCACGGCTCCGGGGATAAAACTCGTGCACAAGAAATCGACGACGCGTCCCGGCGTCGGCTCGATAGTCAGCCCTAAGACTTCTTTAAAATACCGAATGTTCGAAGCCAGATAAACAACACCGCCTTGGCTTCGATAGTAAACCGAGCGCCATCCAACCGGGTCCCGATACACGCGCACCCCATCTGCCGTGATCCCAATAGCCGTAAACGCGCCGTCGATGTCCCGTTCAAACGCCTCAAAAGAGTCGAAGCGATCAACATCTTCATAGCTCACTCCAAGGAGCAGCATCACGTCACCATTGGGAAAACAATGACGGGATTCGTGCTGGAACTCAGACGAGGCCAGCAAACGGTATTGAAAACAGAACCCTCGGCACTCCACTCGGTCCGGCAAATCGAGCGAACCGGGCGCGCCAACTGCTGTCGGCACCACGATACCAGCAAACCCAAACATAATCGCCTCAGTCGCTTCGCCCGTCAGCCATCCCCATCGAATCCGCCACATCCCGAGTCCGAATTGAAGTCAGATCCGCCGCCATGGGAACTACTTTCACCTCCGGAACTGGCTCCTGACATTGCTGCAAACATCTCTGGCGACAACATCGGGACCCCTTCCGCCATGCAACAGGCAATTGCAGGCATCAACTTGCCAGCCGGGAGGCATGCCAGTGGATAGATCCACCCACGCCGATAAAGCCGGTCAATCGCCTCTTCGCTCTTCCTGCGATGAGCCATCACCGTACCCGAACCCTCACGCAACCAAGTACCATACTTATAGTTTCGAATACCCGCCCGGTGAATCCCGAGGTCGATCAATGCCTCACAACCCTCCCACTCGGGATTCCGTTGAATTTCGGCAATCATTTGTTCCGGTTCTCGTCCCGCATCATGGAGGGCGAAGACTTTCAATGGATTGGCGGACCTTTGTCGCTCGACAAAGTACTGGAACACGGACGGCGGCGTGGCATCAGCAGCCAGCACCAAGCAACGCTGGTCAGAGGCAAAGCCATTGAGCAACAACGCCAAACATAGCTCAGGATCATTCACGATCAGCGCATTCTGCGGGTGGAATTCTTCGATTCCTTTTTCCCCGAGCGTTTGGATCAATTCCTCGCAAGCCTCGGGAGAGACCAAATAGGGATGGCCCTTGATTCGGCAGTACATATCAACGGCACCCGCCAACTTCTTGATGGAACCCAAGTACCGAGGCCTGTGCCATGAGAAGGCAATCCCCGCAAAGACCACAAAGAGCAAGATCGGGTACCACCAAGAAGGCATGAAACTGGTCTGAAACAGCAAATCAGCGAAGAACATCAGGAGGAAGAGCAGTATCAACCCATACCGCAGAATGGTGTAGCGCAACACCTTCCGCTCACGATTGAGCAGGCACGCACAAGCCAACTGCTTTCGAGTAAAATAACGCCCGTGGGCGGCGAGCTTTTCGGCGACCTGAAAGATGCGCCGGTCCATCACTGGCCATACCTTCGGGTTGAGGGCGAAACGGTAGCCACAAGCGGGGCAGGTCCGACCGGTTTTTCGATATCGAGAAACTCTATGGCACTTGGGACAGATCATGTCACGGACCCAACCTCTCGATTCGGAGGCATTCCAGGGCAAACCTTTTTCGGAGTTTCATTCTTGTCTTCCCTGCTACACGGACCGAGTCACAAGTTTTCCCGAAACGACAGCTCGTTCAAGATCTGAGTCGCCGCGCCTCGATCTTTTTCCAACACCACCAATGTACGCATAGGAGGCCCGCCATCAAACCGGCCACGTGAGAAGCTCACGGTCCGAATCCCGGCGGTTTCCAGAGTCGCCATGAGCTTCGAGAGATCCGAAGCAGCAGACTCGTGTAACGCTGCGAGAAAAAAGACTTCCGTATTCTCAATCGCAGTTGCGGCCTGAGCGGCATACGAATTCGGTACCCGCAATTCCCACTCTTTCGGGTACCCTTCCGGACCCAACTTCGTGATTTTCATCGTGAACTTACGGCCCAAATTGTTGAGATGAAGCCTCGCATAGGCTTCGTCCGCCAGATGGGAATTCGTGAAGACCCCCATGATCTCATACGAAGCGACATGACTTGCCTCCAAGTAGGCATCCCATGCATCTGCCCGAGCGACTTCGATCTTGCCAGCCAGCTCCCGAGAAAGTTTTGAAGCTCCCAGGGCCCGATCATGGAGATCAAACAAGCGCCCCGTCCAACGGTAGGCGGCGGCCACACGCTGATACTTGGCTCGTGCCCTTGCGAACTGACGATCCTTCTCCGGCAGATTCCAGTCCCGAAGCCTCTGCCCAAAATACCACGCGGCAAAAAGAGCGAGCAGCACTACACTGATCGCCCAAACCTTTCGCCTCGTCTTCCACGCCGTAAACATGATGGGTCACTCCGCCTTGTCTTCCTTGAACCGGATCCCCAAATAACCGACCCATTCCGGTATGGACTTTCCCCCTGCACCATAGGACGGCCGCCGCCTACCACGCAACCACCCGTTCTAGCTGGGGATCCGCTTCCCCACCTTAGTCGAAAGAGGAAGCATACAAAGTACACTTGACACATTTTGAACCAAGAATGCATAGTGTACTTGTCATTATGAAAAGCATACCTATCACCAATCAAAAGCATCCTCTTCAGTGGGTGGCTCCGACGGCCCTCTTTATTACCGGTCTCGCGCTGTTTCAGTCCGGGCCCTCAGGCATGCTACTAGGCAACCTGTGTTTCGTGGCGTTAGTCGTCTGGTGTTATCTCCGATGCCGGAACAGCGAAGACGAAGTGGTACAAGCCGCCAAAGTAGCCGCCATGGCTACTGGCGCGCCAATTGGACTCGGGCTGGCCTTTGGATCGATCTTCATCGTGCGACTGCACCCAACGGCAACGGAATGGGTAACAGGTATGACCCGCGAGGCCGCATCCCCTGCCACGGCGGGTTTTGGCATGGGGATTCTCTTCACCTGCCTCCTCGTCGCAGGTGCGGTAGGGATCACTTGGATTGGGTGGTGGGCAGCAAAACGTTAATCGCGGGCTTTCAAGTCATGAAGAATCGCATCCGAGTCCTACGAGCGGAAAAAGGCTGGAGTCAGGCAGAGCTGGCGGCCCGGGTTCAAGTCTCACGCAACTCGATCAATGCGGTCGAGAACGGCAAGTTCGACCCCTCGCTCCCCTTAGCCTTCCGCATCGCCGACGCCTTCGAACTACCGGTAGAACAGATCTTCCTCCGCGAGTAAGGGCGACTTAAGTCGCCCACCACCACCGCAACCTCCAACAAACAAACAACCTCAAACACCAACAAACAATCTCAAAGAATAAAATACTTTCCTAAACACCACCAAAGCACCATATTACCCACATGCAACCGGTCAGACCGCTCATACCAGGGTCAACACCCACCACCTCACCGTCCCAATCCCTCACGGACGTCGCCAACAAACCTTTCTTCGAGCTGTTCGACGGTCTCCTCCGCCGTCGCGAGGCGTACTTCGAAGCGATTTTCGACGGCAAGGAGGTGGGGGCACTCATTCGCTGGTGTCTGATAGCGACCCTGCTCCTTTCCGGGCTCTATGGATTGACCATGGGGCTAGGCTCCGCGCTCAACACCGGCTGGGGAGCGGGGCTAGCCCAAGCCCTGAGTGCGGGGATCAAAGTCCCATTGCTCTACCTCGTCAGCCTGCTTGTGTGCTACCCGCTGCTCTATTTCGTCATCGTCCTAATGGGCTCCCGACTCAGCTTCACCCAAACGCTCGCGCTCATCCTACTCGCCGTCACCATGAACGCCATTTTGCTCACAGGGTGCGTTCCGATCGTGCTTTTCTTTGTCTTCACCGGATCCGGCTACCTCTTCATCAAGCTCCTCCACGTCCTCATCTTTACCTTCAGCGGCGCCTGGGCGATGATGGCGCTTTGGCAGGGCCTGACTGCAATGTGCGAGAAAAGCGATCTCTATCCCAAACAAGCTGTGAGGATCCTACAAGTCTGGGTATTGGTCTTTGGCTTTGTAGGCACGCAGATGGCCTGGAGCCTGCGCCCGTTTGTGGGCGATCCCGGGCAGCCCTTCGAACTGGTTCGGGAGGATCAAAGCGGCAACATCTACCTCTCCCTTTGGCAATCTCTCACGGGAACCGAACCCCAACCCATCATAGCGCCCTCTCCCGAGGGGCAACCCTTGCCCCTACCAGAGCCCGCTGCGGAACCGAATCCCGAGGAGGAACAGCCATGAGCCCAGAGGACGAAATCCTCACCATCGAAGAAGTGGCCAAGTATCTCAAAATGAAGCCCCAAACCATCTACAAATGGGCACAAGAAGGGCAGATTCCCGGAACCAAACTAGGTAAGGAGTGGCGCTTTCGAAAGGCCATCCTAGATGAATGGATCGACACCTCCATCGTGCTTTCCAAAGCGGGCTTTGATCTCACTGTGAACCGCAGCGCGGTCGAACAACAACGGGCCGGCTTATCGGAAGCCGAGGTGGAACGATTCCTAAGCGAGGCTATGGAGTGAGGCTGGTCCTGACACCCGAACTCATCGTTCGCGCCATCCGAACCCCCACCCTGCGTCCCACCCTCGACGCATGGCGAGACGGCACGCTCTGTCCCGTGGTCAATCCCGAGCTCCTGCAACGCTACCTCAAACTGTTGCGACGCTCGGGCCTCTCCGCAGTGGCGCTACGCCGCTGGGTCACCTGGCTCAGCACGCCACCGCACTCGGACTATCAACCAACCCTCGAAACCAACGCCAAAGCCACGCCGACCCTTTGCACGGAACTCGCCCTACGCACCCAAGCCTCCGGCGTCCTGCATACCCCACAATACACCCCACCCATAGACACCTCGACACCTTGGATTTCCACAACCCAGTGGACCACCCAGACGGAAGACACCACTTAACCACACAGATTTCAACCCTTCTCAAGAGTCTCAATATCTGCGTCTATCCCAAACATCTGCGGTTGAAAAGGCTTCCAATCACCGTTGACCCTGACGGCCCGCACGCTACGGTCAAACCGATCCCGAACATCGACCATGCGATACGTCCATCTTCTCTTCATTCTAACCTTTGCCATAGCCGCCCCAATCAAGGCGGCCACCACCACACCCAACATCATCCTCATCCTGGTGGACGATCAGGGTTACTACGATCTCAGTTGCTACGGCGCCACTGAGATTCAAACCCCACACATCGATCGACTCGCCCACGAAGGCATTCGCTTCACGGACTACTACGCCGCGGCCCCCATCTGCAGCCCATCCCGTGCGGGTCTGCTCACCGGTTGCTACCCCAAACGCCTCGGGCTCGCCACTTGGGTGCATCGTGCCGACTCGAAGAACGGGATCCATCCCGACGAACTCACTCTCGGCGAACTGTTCCAACAGAACGCCTATCGCACTGCCTGCATCGGCAAATGGCATCTCGGTTTCCAACCGCCGTTTCTGCCGGCACAACAGGGATTTCACGAATACTTCGGCCTGCTGCACAACCTGGATCCAGTCGAAATCATTTACTTCAAAGATCAAGGCGGCGTCCCGCTCATGCGCAGCAACCAAGTAGTCAAACGTCCGCCCGATCCCGCGGAACTCACCCGACGCTACACCGACGAAGCCATCGCCTTCATCCAACGCAACCACACCAAACCCTTCTTTCTCTATCTCGCCCACACCATGTTGCACAACCCCTTGGGAGTGAGTGCCGAATTCAAAGGAACCTCATCGTGGGGCGAGTACGGAGATGCCATTCACGAACTCGATCACAACGTCGGACGCTTGCACCAAACCGTCACGGACCTGGGCTTGGCCGAACAAACTGTGATCGTTTACCTCTCCGACAACGGACGTGGACCGGGACGAACTCCAGACCAACCTATCCGGGGAAGAAAGCTCTCCACGTTTGAAGGAGGCATTCGCGTTCCCGGAATTGTGTGGGGACCGGGCTTGGGGGTCCGTCAGAATCACGTCTCCGCAGCCCCTGTCCGAGCGATGGATTGGTACCCCACGCTCGCCACCCTGGCCCATCTCCGGGTCCCGGAAGGTCCCATCCTCGACGGCCGTGATCTGAGTCCCTTGCTCACGGGAAAAACCGACACTGTCCCGGCCCCAAACACCGCGGATTCCTTGAACGCGGACATCCCGCTCCGGCGCCCATGGAATCCACCCGGCGAGTGGGCGCCACTGATCTCGCAAACCGAGTATCACAACGCCTTCTTCTATCACGGGAGCCACGGTTCCCTGGCCGCGGTGCGCTGGGAACAATGGAAACTCTACCTCAATCCATCACTCACCCTCTACAATCTTGCTGAAGATCCCGGCGAACGCCGAGTCGTTCGCAACGGTGCCATCCAACGCAAGCTCCGAGGGATGGCCATCCTCTTCCAAGAAGAGATGCGGGATCATGCTCGCCCCGTGGGTTTCGCTCCCTGACGGAACGGCAGCCATTTCCAATAGGTCCAACACCGGAGCAACCACTCTTCCGGACCGTACCGAAAGAACCGGAGCCAGAAGATGCTGAAGAAAAGCTGCAGCCCAAAGATGCCCACGGTCAAAGCCAGGCATCCCGCGGGGCCCACCTGGCCATAGTACCCCAGCCCCCAACCCAGAAAGACAAATCCTCCTAAAACACTCTGAGCGACATAGTTCGTCAAAGACATCCGACCCGCCGCCCCCAACCAATGAAACACCCGCCAGCGCGGGAAACGTTCCACTAACATCACGACTCCCATCAAATAGCATGCGGCTAGCGGCGGCCAGCTGAATGCCAATAGGGTAGATCCAAATGCGGTCAACCAAAACGGGATATTCCCGTTTTCTGGTCCCCAACCCGCTGAGCAGAAGGCATAGATCACGTTGCCAATCACCCCAACCCAAAGGCAGCGCCACCACAACGGGCGCAGTCGGCTCGACCACTCTGGCAACCGCTCGATCAAACCCACCTTCCCGGCCGCCAATCCCAACAGAAACATTGCCACAACGGGAAAGCCATTGAACAAGAGCAGCACAACCCCAACAAAAGGCAGTTCTATCACGCGCTGCCGGGCAGCATCCCAAAAGGTTCCCAAGTAGGCAGCATTGGCCTCCAAAACCCACGCTTCCGTTTCTGGGTCCGATCCAACGGTTACCAGGCCGCCCAACACCGCATAGGCCAAAATGGAGAAGCCATAGGCCCCAAGCGCCCCCCAACACAAGCTCTGGACCGTCCAATGGCGCACCCACCAGAGTAACACGCCCACTACGGCATAGATCGTCAGAATATCCCCAGCAAAAAGAAAGACGGCATGGCAAACCCCAATCGCAAGCAAACCAATCAGTCGTCGCGCAAACAAGCGTCCGAACCCACGTCCCAACGCGGCAGACCGTTCCAACTGAAGGGCCACACCGTAGCCAAACAGGAAAGAGAACAGCACGAAAAACTTCGCGTGCCCGGCAAACGCGACTCCCCAGAGCGCCAACCAATCCGCCCATGACGCCACCATCTCAAGACCGTCCAGACTGCTCGCCATAAACGGGAGATTGACCGCAAAGATTCCAAAGAGAGAGACCCCTCGCAAGATATCGAGAACTTGAAGTCGGTGCATGATTCAACGCAATCCGTTGCCCCTGCTATTGTTAGCGCGAAAGTCTCGCTCCGGCCACTCCTTCCTCAGTGACCAAATTATCGATAAGTAGGCCATCAATACATGCCATATCAGTCTACTGCCCCACAACCGCCGTCGACCAAGAAGACATGCTGAACATGCTGTCGATCCAAGATACCTTCACCCATTCATGAGATTCGCCATCTGTAAACGGCGGGGCAAGACCGTCGGCTCGGGGGCCTCGGATTGTGCTCGCTGAAAAGGGGGATTCTGCCGTGGTGCGCCGTGATTCATTCCTGGGTGGCGATTATCCTAGTGCCGACGGCTCGCGGGTACGCTCGCCCCACCTTCCGGAACTGACACCAGGACGCTCTCCGCCTCCTTGACCCTGGCTTCCCCTCTGGCACACTATCTCATCATGAAAGACAGTCGGATTCCTCGCCGCCAATTTATCGGCACCTCCACGGCCGCGGGAGCCGGGCTCCTGGGCTTGGGCGAACTCCCATTCTTAAACCGCCTCAGCTCACTCTCAGCCCAAGACGTCTCGTTACCCGCCGGTGCCGTCACTTTCCGGCCCGAGATCGAACCCCTCGTTCGCCTGATCGAATCCAGCCCCCGCGAACAAGTCCTCGAACAAGTCGCGGCGCGAATCAAATCAGGCACCTCTTACCAAGAAGTTCTCTCCGCACTGCTCCTCGCTGGCGTACGCAATATCCAACCCCGCCCCGTCGGGTTTAAATTCCACGCCGTGCTAGTGGTGAACTCGGCTCACCTCGCTAGCATCGCTTCCGCCGACAACGAACGCTGGCTCCCGATCTTCTGGGCCCTGGATTATTTTAAGAGTTCGCAAGCCCGCGACGTCAAAGAAGGGGACTGGACAATGCAAGCCGTTGATTCCGCACGCCTCCCGAGCGCCGACAAAGCCAAGCAAGCCTTTCACGAAGCCATGCAGAATTGGGACGTCGAAGCCACCGATGTGGCCACCGCCGCAATTGCTCGGAGTTACGGTGCAGCCGAAATCCTCGATCTCTTCGCGCGCTACGGGTGCCGCGACTACCGCGATATCGGCCACAAAGCCATCTACGTCGCCAACGCCTGGCGCACGCTCCAAGTGATCGGCTGGCAGCACGCCGAGCCCGTCCTACGCTCGCTGGCCTACGCGCTCCTGGCCCACGGTGGTAGTAATCCCGCTGAGCGCGACGATCCCGTCGACCGGCCCGGACGTCAGAACGAGACACGTTTGACTGCCTTTCGTACGGGTTGGGAAAGCGGTCGCACCGATCCCGCTGCAAGCCTCGATCTCGCGGCCGCATGTCGGGAAGGCACACCGGAAGACGCCAGTCAGAAAGTGCTCGAATTGATCAACCAAGGAATCGATCCGCAATCCATTTGGGACGCAGTCTTCAACTTCTCCGGCGAACTCTTGAGGCGTCAGCCCGGCATCGTATCCCTCCACACAGCCACCACGAGCAATGCGATGCATTTCGCCTATCAAACCTGCGGAGATGAAGCCACACGAAAGCGACTCCTCCTACAGAACGCGGCGTTTCTCCCGTTGTTCCGAGGCAAAGCCCTGTCCCCGGATGCATTGAACTTCGATCAAATGCAGACCGCTCCGATCCCGGATCAACCCGAGGAAGCCATCACGGACATCTTCAAAGCGATTGATACCGACAAATCTAGGGCCGTGTCACAAACCCTCGAATACCTCAACGCCGGTCATTCTCCCAACACCTTTATCGATACTTCACGGCGCTACCTTTTTCTGAAGGGAAACAACTCACACGACTACAAATTCAGCTCTGCAGTCCTCGAAGACTACTATCACATCTCCCCGGCCATGCGTGACCAATACCTCGCGGCCAGTATCTATAACTTGCGCGGATCCGAGGGCAAGACAAACGGATTGGTCGACCGTATTCATGCCGCCCTCGAAGCCTAACCGCGCGCGAGCTTCTGTTGCTTAGGGTTGAGCAATGAGTTCGAGACGAATCTCCGAAGTGGATCGCAGCCTCGTCGCCACAAGCTCGTCGTTCACCGAAACCAGAAAGGCCGCCTCGTGCAAGGGACTGGCGGGATCATACTGGTCCGCCTGGAACAAGCCCAAGATATAGTCCCCAATTTCCGGCAAACTCCGAAAGTTAATCCGCACAATCGGGCCGAGGGTCCCGTCCTTCTCAAGATACATCCACCGATCCTCAAACGGAACCGCCAAACCGATGTGATCCACCGCTACGAATCTTTCCCGCAAGTTGATATACTGTGCAAGAACGATGCGAATTTGATCTGAAAAGTAGAGTTCGTCTCGCTTCCACAAGGCCCGTTTAGCATCAAACAATTGTTCTATGACCGGGAGCACATTGGCGTAGTGCCCCGGCACGCGACGCGCGGCACGCAGTGAGAGCGCCAGCGCTTCTTCCTGTGAAGTTCGCTCGCGGAATCCCGTGGCCCGTTGATAGCCAGCCAAAGGCTGCAACAGGCTCGCGCCGCCTTCAAAACTCGCGGGTTCGGCTTCATACCCCACCTGTCGCCACAAGCCACCCCGACGATGAGAAACGGTCTGTACAAAGTGCTTTTCATCAAAATCGTTCCAAACCGCATCCGCGGAAACCGGCCCCCCACGCAACAAGACCAAAGCCAAATCAAAACACATCAGAGAATGTCTCCGAACCTCCGGCCCGTTACGGATCAGACCGGAGTACCCCGGCGGTCCCAGCGCCAAGAGCTCGGCCACAGAGTCCATTTCCCGGTAGCCACCACGAACGGGATCATCCTCAGAGAACACAAACGAATGCCGAGCATTCGTCTCCAAGACAAGCCGCTCAAACGCGCCCAGAGCCGCCGCCTCACACCCAGCATCCGCAAGCACAGCCAGCGTCTCGCCCAGCACTTCCCGATCCTCCAAGAAACTCAACTGAATCGACTCGGCCCCGCTGAGTCTCATGGCCCCTAACAGCAACCAGGGACACCAACGCGCCCGGAGTCTTCGAAATCGTTCCCTCAATCTTTCCCGCCCCAATTTCATACCTCCCTCCAACGGACGGGAAGGAGTTCGACTGGGTTACACCTGACCGTAATGTCGTTGATTCAATCGGTCGTAAACCCGCATTCACCTCTCGCCAACCAAAGAAAAAGACCACCCCACAAGTGAGATGGTCTACTACAGAGATACCGCGGATTCTTTGCCCGAAGGGTTCTCCTAAGGTTGCCGTGCGCGAGCGTATTCCATGGCTTGATCCGGCGCCACAATGAGCGGGTTTACGTGCCCCTAATTCGATGGGATCCCCTTACTACCAGCAGAGATCCGTCAAACCCATCAAGGCAGAATTGCTACATCATCGATGTACCAACCTTCCAGGAGATTGAGATCATCCGTAGAAATCCGGAATTCCAGGACGATTCGCTTCCCAACGCTATCCGGCCCCAGCGGCAAGCGGCGTTCGCGCCAGCTGGAGACACTACCCGATTTCTGATCCAACTCTTCCAAGACATCCAGGGTTGCAGCATCCAATACGTTCACCGTCGTTTTCTGGAATACCGGACTCACGTCAATGTTGAGAAACTCATAGAACGATAGGGTCGCGCTGGTCACGCCCGTTAGATCGATCGGCGGAGAGAGCAACGCCGCATTGGTAAAGGCCTGGAGATTGCCGTCCAAGTCCGTGGCAAACACGTTGCTGCCACTAAAGGCCGCTCCGGGACCATTCGTCGGCGTCCCAAGCTCCCAACTATCCGCCTCGCCTTCGTGCTCCCAGCCTGCCGCACCGCTTTCGAAGTCCTCAAAAAAGAGGGCCTCCGGTGCCGTCATGACCACACGATAGAATTCCAGGGGACCTCCCGCCAGAAACGTAATCGTTAGCCCACCATCGCCACCCGCGGTGAACATTGCTCCTTCCCGGTCCGCCCAATCACCGGCCAAATCCGATGTGGCCTGCAAAATATGGGGGAAGCCGGGTTCCGGGGTTGAAACCGTCAGGGTAATCTCGTCAGCATCATTACGGTTGATCGAGGTGATTCGCACCGGTTCCACCGGCGGTTCGGGGGCCGAGTCAAACAGCTCCAGAATCTCATCCGGTGTCAGCACCACATCGTAAATGCGCACGCTATCGATCACCCCACCCATCGGAAAGCTCGATGTCGCGGCTCGTTGTCCGATCCTCACCTGGTTAAACGGGGTTGTCTGCACATTCCCCTGTGCCGCAATCTCGCCATTCACGTAGAGCGTCAATTCGCCCGTCTCGGCGTCAACCGTCACCGCCTCGTGCAACCACTCACCCAACGGAATCTGATCTGGCGACTGAATGCTCGTATGACCAGGCCCATGGTTCCACAACACGCGAGGGACGTTCGGGGCCGGCGCCGAGCGGAATCCCATGATGTGCCCGGCATTCGCCCCCGGAAATGTAGCACTGATCGCGGTTTGGAAATCTTCCTCGGAATCCAACTGAATCCAAGCCGCCCAGGTGGTGGATTGTAGGAGGTTCGGCAGTTGCACATCCACATAGCCGCCATCGGCAATCCGCAGACCGCCATCGATTCTTCCCGTCACCCAATGGCTGGATTCATCGGCATAGCCCATCAAGACCCCATCATTGCCGTTGCCCGAAGCATCCACGGCCACCAATCCGGAGCTTTCATCCAGCAAATATTCCGCGACCAGCCCAACGCTATCGCCCCCGACCGCAATGACGGTTACTTCCGCATCATCCGAAGTGACACTACCCGCCGAATTCCGTACTTCCACAGAGTAGGTTCCCGCGTCGTCGACGATGGCTTCATCTACAATGAAATCCGAAAACGTTTCGCCCGGGAGTTCCTGACCATCCTTGCTCCATTGGAACGAAAGCGGTTCGGCGCCTTCGGCATCCACTCGCAACGAGAACATGTTCCCCTCAAACACTTCGACGCCACGCGGTTGGGAAGTGATCGCGGGCGGGCCGGAAGTCCGGCGTCCAACCAAGGACTGCACATCCTCGGGAGACAAAACCCGATCGTAGATCCGCACATCATCCAAGATCGCATTCAACGGGGTATTACCCGAAGCCTCGCGACGCCCCAGATTGATCGAACTGAACGGCGAGGTAGGTACCGAGCCGCGCTGTTTTTCCTCACCGTTGACGTAGAGGATCATTTCTTCGACCTCGGCGTTATAGGTCAACGCCAAGTGATTCCATTCACCGGGATTCACGGGATCGGGAGAGATCAACGAAACGAAGCCTTGGTTATGATTCCACAACACGCGCGGGTTGAACGCCGTGGCTCCCGAGTGGAACCCTAAACTGTGTCCCGCGGCGGCGCCATCAAACGTAGCCGAGATGGCTGCCCCAAAACTGGGCTGACCGTTGAGATTCACCCACACCGCCCAGGAAGTCGAAGTCATTTCCGGAAGCCCGGCCACTTGCACATAGCCACCCCCTTCTGTATTCAACGCGCCCTCATTCTTGCCCAAGGTCCAGAAGTCTCCCTCGGGCTCAAACCCAACCAGCGTTCCGGTCGGCCCGCCTTCAAAAGAACTTCCCGCTTCCAGCCCCGCGGTTTCGTCCAAGTTCAGCCCAACTAAGAGGCCATCGGCAACCGCTTCGTTCATCGCCAGCTGCCCGACTTCATCCCCGCTCAGGGCTCGATCATACACCCGCACGTGGTCAATCGCACCGACGAGGTAATGACTACTGGTCGCCTCACGCCGTCCTACATGGAAGGAGGTAAACGCACTCGCCTCCGTGTTCGCCGTGCCCACCGATTCGCCGTTCACATAAAGAACCATTTCACCCGAATCCGCGTCGATCGTCGCGGCGACGTGATTCCACTCGCCAACCGTCAAGGAATTCGGCGAGGTGATATTAGTATTTGGCGCGTTGTGATTCCACAACACACGCGGATGCAAGGGGCCATTGGAATCATTGCGAAAGCCAAGAATATGTCCGGCGGCAGCCCCGTCAAAAGTGGCGCCAATAATGGTTTGGAAGTTGGCCTCGGAATCCGACCGCACCCAAGCCGCCCAGGTCGTCGAAGTGGTTTCCGGAAGCCCCGAAACTTCAATATGACTCACCCCGTCCATCTGCAGACCGCCATCCACTTGCCCCGCAATCCAGTGGGCGTTTTCGTTAAGCGGAAAGTTTACCAGTTCCCCGTGGAAATCATTGCCCGAGGCATCGTTCGCTGCCAGGCCCGAAGTTTCGTCCAAGGGATAGTGCAGGACGATGTCCAAATTGTTTCGCACCTTCACTTCAAGCGTAGCGGGATCACTCGTGGTGGACCCTTCCGCATTGGTCACCTCAACTGTGTAGGTACCGGCAACCGCCTCGGTAACATCCTCCAAGACCAACGTGGCATCCGTGGCACCAGCGACGGCTTCTCCATCTCTTGACCACTGAAAGCTCATCGGCGGCAAGCCATCCGCCTCTACCGAGAAGGACACCGTTTCGCCCGCGGTCACCGACCGCGATACCGGCTGACTAAAGATGACCGGAGGTCCTGTCACGCCCACACCAGCGAGCGTTTTGATCTCGAGTTCCGACAAAGGCCGATTCCAGATCCGTACGTCATCCATCGTGCCATTAAAGAAGGCACCGGAGTCATCCGATCCAATCCGCAACGGAAGTTCCGCATCATCTATGTCCTGGCCTACGTTAGCAGCTCCCTTTTGTCGCCCGTCCAGGTAAACGCGGATCTCGTCGCCGTCGAAGACTCCGGTGATATGGTACCAACGATCCGCCTCCAAATCCTCACCGATACCGGCGGTGATGTTGGATCCCCCTCGCTTGACTAGGAAGTTCATCCCCCCAGGCACGATCCCCTGCAGAAAGAAGAAACTGTTCCCTTTTTCCAACATGCGGCTGCCACTCCCACTCGCGGCCAAGGGCACATTGGACCGAAACCACGTCGCCATGGAAAAGCCTGACACCAGATCCGCGCCGATGCTGAGATCGTCCGGCACTTCGATATAGTTCGAGCCGCTGAACGCCAAGGCACCGTCCACCTGACCCTCGACCCATTGGGAGTCGTCATCCGCAAAGTCTAAGAGTTCGCCATCGTTTCCATGCGGTCCAGAATCCGTGGCCAACAGCCCCGTGGTTTCGTCCAGTTTCCAATGGGCCTGCAAGCCCGCATCCACATCGACCTGAGCCAAAAGTGGCGTCAGACTCATCGAAGCAAGGAGCGCGACCAAGGAGAAAGGCGCGCAAAGCGCAGTATTCGTTTTCATATTTGTTTCAAATCTAGGACCGGGAATTGAGAGACTGGAGATCGCAACGAAACCCTTAGAAGTAAAACTCCCCATTGCTAATCACCATCTTCGGAAATCGCAGGAACGTCGAACCCTTCACCCACTCCACGTGCCCATCCATAAAGCCGTGGTTCGAACCCTCCGGAGCATTGCCGTTGCGGTTAAAGTGGTTCACCCCCCGCTCGGTCAAGTAACCGATCGGCGTCAACACTCGATCGCGTCGGCCAAACTCGCCATTCCACTTTCGGTTCAAATCCGTGAAGAGCATCTTGTAGAAGGGATTGTCCGTGGTCTTCCGAGCAAAAACGGGCTTGGTGGGTTGTGCCCGCAACACGGCAGGATTCTCGTCATAGCTCGGCTCCCCGCCCCAATAGAAATACCCCATCACACTGACCGTGCCCGAGAAGTCCCACAGGTCGTCATTGTTCCACCCCTGATTGGAAGGGCAGTAAAACTGCTTCCGAATCAAGCCGTAGTTGGTGACCATGGTATTCCGAAAAGTGATGTCGATATGATACGGTAGATTCCCGCCGCCGGCAGTCGGATACCGATCCTCCTGATCGTCCGCATACATGATTAATGAGAGAAGCCACTGCTTCTCCTCGTTCTTGCAGATTGTCCTCCGGGCGTTCTCCTTAGCTCGACTCAAAGTCGGCAACAACAGACTCGACAGGATCGCGATAATGGCGATCACCACAAGCAACTCAATCAAAGTAAACCCCATACGGCGATACCGATGACGCCGAGGCATGGAACGACTCCAAGGATGTCTCATGACGCTAAAATTCAGGTGGAATAAGATTTGACTATACAAATGGCTTCAGCCGGATGTAATCATCAATTCTGCGTTTTAATTTTAAGAATTTACGCCAACCATGAGTCGCCGAAATCCTCGCGTTGCCCTCCTGGTTCCCACTGCCAGTCAGTGGGGGCGAGGGGTCATCGAAGGAATCCATAACTACGTCCGCAAACACGGCCCGTGGCAGCTTTTCGTGGATGCGGCCAGTGATCGGGAGCAGCTGAGTCTCCCACCTGGTTGGGACGGAGATGGTGTCATCGCCCGCGTCAATAGCGCCGGCATGGCGAAGGACTTGGAGTCGAGCGGGTTGCCGATCGTGAACGTCTCCCGCATTCGAATCCGCGGGCATCATTTTCCCCGCGTCATCACGGACCTTTCGGCCGTAGTGGAAATCGCCGTCCAACACTTCCTCGACCGGGGATTTCACAGTTTCGCGTATTTCAGCCAACTCGGCGCCGCCTACGTCTCGGACCATCGCCGGGCTTTTGTTGCTACCGTGAAGCAACACGGCTTCCGCTGCCCGGTCTTCGCCACCTACGATCACAAGAAAGCCAGCGCCAAGGGCTCGGACCATCGAGAGGCCATGGCCGCCTGGCTGGCTGATTTGCCGAAGCCCGTGGGCATTTTCACGTGGAACGCATCCAGTAGCCAGCAACTCCTCCAAGGGATCGATTGGGCCGGGTTCAAGGTTCCCGAGGAAATCTCGGTGTTAAGTGGTTTGGATGACGACCTACTCTGCGAGTTAGCCAGCGTGCCCCTATCTGGAATCGCTGCAGCCGCGCAAACCATCGGACATCAAGCGGCACAAACCCTACATCAACTACTGCGGGGGAAGCGTGCTCCGAAAGCGCCCAAGCTCGTGGCGCCTCTCGGTGTGGTCGCACGAAGATCCACGGATACGCTGGCCATTCGCGATCCGGACCTGGCCGCGGCCGTCCGCTTTATTCGCGAACACGCCAGTGAACCCATCAGCGTCCAAGATGTGCTCAACCACGTCCCGGTGTCACGCCGTTCCTTGGAACGGAAGTTCGTCCAGCTACTCAACCGCACCCCCGCCGAAGAGATCCGCCAAGTGCATTTCGAACGCGCCAAGCATTTCCTGGAACACACGGATCTCTCCGAACCCGACGTTGCGGCTGCCTCAGGCTACGGCTCACCCGAATATATGGTCTACGTATTCGGCAAACGTATGGGAGAATCCCCGATGCAATACCGCAAACGAATCCGCAGTCGATAGTCCCACAGCGCCAGATTAAACAAGCGGAACATGAGTCGACAGAATGGACAGGTTGAACAGGATACTGAAGCCATTTGAAGCCAAATCCCCAATCCTGTTGACCTTATCCAGTTCGCACTCACCATCGTCACGCCTCCACGTAACCGTCAAACGATTCGGATACGGGCCACTCTTCCCACACTCCCTCAGGCGAGAGCTCGCCCAGCATTCCCGTGCTTAGCCGCACCGCCAAGCAGTAGCCCTGGAAGTCGTCCCCAAGAACCACGAAATGTTCATTGCTCACACGATCTCCGTAGATCTCGCTTGGTGGCATCGGGCCGTCGTAAATCATCCGGCCACTCGCTGCTTCGCCCCAACCGATTCGGCTCAGATACTCAAAATAGGCATCGGGCAACACAGGAAACTCGCAACGCAGTGCCGCGATGCGATCTTCCGGGAGCGGGGTCACACCAGACATTTCTATATGGACCTACGTGACATTAGCTTAAGCGGCAGCGACGTCTTCGATACGTTTCTCACCCAGCATCGAGTCTCGCTGCCGTAAATTAAGAGATCTTCTCCTATTGCCCCTATCAGCAACCTGAACCGGTGGTGCGGACCGATTGCCCGCCGGAGCCGGCACCACGCTTCCGTGCCGCATGCCCATGAACCCATTCGCTCGCATGCTCAGTGGCGACCACGTGAATGTGGCTCGACCGCGGATCCGTCCGAAGCAACGCTTCGACCCTCCAGCGTTCCAAGATCCGGCCCCCACCGTCAGTCAAGACAATCTGGCCTCCTCGCCACATACCGGTTAAGACTCGAATAGGGTCATCTTCATTGTGCGCGATCAAGAAATCACACAGCCACTCCAAGGCACGACCGTGCGGCTCTTCCTCGATCTGCTCTATGATTTCGATTTCAAAATTCACAAGTCATTCACACCCGCCGCCCGCTAGTCGCTGATCCGGTAACGCACACGGTAAGAGACTTGAACCACCCTTGAGGCCCCATCAAGAGAGACCACCGGCGCCCCCTCATCGGAGCCGCCTCCTCCCACGGCCGCTATGGCGATCCCCCTCCACCGCTCATCCCCATACATTCCCGTCCGAGAAGCGGTTGAAGATTGTTGCTCGACCTGGAGAACAGCCCCTAGGGAAGTCCCCGTCTCTTTTGCGATTAGGTCCGCTTTCCTCTTGGCATCTTGAAGCGCCATTCGGCGACTTTCGTCCTTGGTCTCCTCTTCCGCTTCAAACTCCGATTGCTGTGTGTGGACGGCAAGGAAATACCGTTGATTCTCAAACAACGGTTCCAGGGCAGCAGCAGCCGTAGCAAATCTTGCAAAGTCATCGACTTCGATCAGGATTTTCTGATGCGCCTCTTGTCCGACCTTCCGGCGCCACCACCAAGATCGCCACAGTTCAGCCCCGCCTTCGGCGATCTCGTCATCCCGAATTGCATTCGCATGCAGGCATTCTACCACTGAGTTGCGGAGCTGGAGTACTTCATCGAGAGCCGTATCTCCCTTGGTTGCCCGGACCGTCAGCTCTAGTTCAAAGCGATAGAGCGAGATCTGCTCCTCATAGGTAGATTCGCCGGTAACTTCGATGTAGGGATGTTCAGACATGCTTCTTTCAACTAAGTATTCCGTGCGCCACAAGACCGCCCCCCACCGAGCCCACGATCCAACGCAGCTTACCGAGCCAATGAGCGTCCTGACAAGGTCCCAAAGACCAGCACAGAAACCCAGGCTGTGATTCAAAAAGAGCACCCGAACAAGCGAGAACCGTTCTAAACACGATTCCGGAAGGTGGGGCGAGCGTACCCGCGAGCCGTCGGCACAAGAGTAGTCGTCATACCGAAGAGCATCACGGCGCACAAAGATAGAACCCCCGCAATCCCCAAGACTGGCAAGCACGGCCGCCCGATCCTCAACGAGCCCTAAAAAACCATCAAAATTCTATTCCGACACGCTTCCCACCTGCCACAAGCGGCCAGCCACGGGTGATCGCTCTCAACACCCGGCACGAAACGCCCATCAGGATTCCAATTCCTCGGCGCCGACTCCGTCATCCGCATCCACTTGGGGTTGATTGGCTCGTTTGAGCTCAGCATTCCAGAACGAATCCGCATATCCGATTCGGTGCAGGAATGCCACGATGGCAGCCAGCCCAGGATCGTCTCGACTGACGCCGGTCGCCACCATCCACTCCACGTGTTCACGCAGTTCCTGGGGCCATACAGTACTACCCAAATTGAAATCTTGATCTTCCCGCTTTTGCGCATCGCGATATCGATCCACAAAAGAATCGAACACCGTCTGAGGAAACCGAGCGGGCGATATCCGGAGCATACAGACGAGTATCAATTCTTCATTCTTCAGCGCTCGCCACTCCTGCCCCTGATCTTCGAAATAGACGGAATCCGAATCCTTCAGAAGCTCAAGGGCATCGCGATACCGCTCCTGGTCGAATGCGAGACAAGCCAGATAGTGGCGAGCGAACTGATGATCGGGATCTAACCAAAGGGCTTGCTCAAGGGCGCGCCGGCAATGCCACGAACGAAACGAGGAAGATCCCGGCAGGTGATACCAGGCCAGCCCGAGACACTGATAGGCGTCGGCGTCGCCAGGGTTTTGTTCAACGAGTGATTCGGCGATTCGAATCGCTGCCTCAACGGCCTGCCTCCGCTCGGTTCTATTCTCTTCGGGAACGAGTAAAGATTCGAAGCGAGCAATCGCCTCGGAATGCTTATCAAAAAGGCTCATTCGGCTGCGCTCCACCCGTGACATCGAGACCAAGTGGAGCTCACCGTGTGATTTCTGCAACCTCGGTTTCGAAGCAGCCCCTGCGAGCGCGGACCAGAAATCAGCAAAAGTAGGCGCGACTTCCCTCCAAACACACGCATTTGCTCCAGAATCCCAGTCCGTTCCCACAACCCGCGGTTCCGTGTCGGACGTCCTATAATCAAGCGCGAGGGCCACGTCGTCTCCGGGTATTTCATTCACGGCAAATAGGAGCCGTCTCTCAACATCCACCCAGGGCAGGTCCCTCGGAGCGGTCACTTTGCTACCCCGATACTCTCGGGACAAAGGGTCTTCCGATCCCCGAAACGTGTCGAAGCGGCCCTGCCACAACATCTCCGCAAAATCGTCCAGGAAGACCATCGGGTCTCGAATAAACGGGACCACCCTCCGCAGAACCACAGCTCCCGGGTGCACGAGCCTTCCGGATTCAAAGACTTCACGAAAGGATGTCGGGTTCACTAGAATGGGTTTATGGGGAAAGAAATACCGGACCACTCGATCCCACCCGATCGGAACTGGCGGTGGAAACGCAACCTTCTTTGACTGACTCCTAAACCAAGGCACCGTCTACGACTCTCCCCTCAACACTAATCCGGAAAGTTCCTCATTCCCCCAACTTCGAACGAGCCCGCGCCAGCTTCCTAGGTTCGTCGTAAGACGGGTATTCCCCGGGTAGGGCCGCGACCCGCGTCAACTCGCGTTGGGCGGCTCGTCGATTCCCAATTTTCTGGTAAGCCTCCGCAAGAAACAGGCGCGCATCGGCCTCGCCATAGTGGGGCTTGAGGGCAAGACCCCGCTTCAGTTCTGCAATGGCTCGCTTATGGTGGCCGAGTTCTGACAGAAGCCGGCCGAAACCAATCCGCGCACGAGCGTCCGCCGGGTCGCATTCGATCGCCCTTCGATAGGACTGAACGGCTTTCCCGTGAAGCCCTCGGCGCTCGAGACAACCCGCGAGCCAGTGGTGTCCTTCAATCCAATCCGGAGCCATCTCAATCACTCGCTCAAAACAGCGCGTGGCAGCAACAAAGTCTGAAGGCTCGTCAAAAAATGCCTCCTGCCCCTCGTTAAGAATCGCTCGTGCTTCGGAGTTCATATCATTCAAGGCGGCTCAAGTGCCCATCCGACGACCCCGTAATGGCTCCCTTTCCTCGTTGATCAGGGGCATGAAACGACCCCGACTCCAAATGCAGACTGGCTCCAACCAACAGAACCTGAAAATGGGAATTCGACACATCCTTAAACAGGGCGATTCCTCTATACGGCGGCGGCGGGAGAAATTCATCAACCAGGAAAAACTGATTTCCCTTTCCCGACCTTGTAATGGGCTCGTCGCAGTCCAAAGTCCATTCGAATATCGGCTGATTTGTAAACGCTTTCAGCACCGCGCTCATATCTACCGGTTCGGTCGTGAGCTTTGATCCAAACGGGGATTCCTCCCAGGCCCCGTATCCAACAAGCACGATCTGAAACACAGATCTACAGACGAGGATCACTTTGGATGAAGACGCGTCGTCCAAAGAGAACGTCATCGTCGCAGTTCTGGAATCCGCATGATACCGCACCTGATCCAGAGCCGCGTCATCAACCAGAAGCTCATTCAATTCTGTCTTCGTAATTTGCCTCACAACCGCCAAACAATCCACTACGACACGCTGCGCCGACGACGCCGGCATCGCGTTCGACCCCGCGAATGGGTAGTTTCCTCCGCGGCCAAGCCGTCACTTCGTCTATCCTACCAACCACACCCCGGATCAAAGCCAATCCGCCTCCGGCAGAAGACCATCATCAAAATCACCCCAATAGCCAAATTCCACTCCTTTGGCCGATAACTTGATATCAACCCCATGCTCGTCGAGGTTAAAATCGACCGACACTCTACCACACACCAACACGGTATCTGCGGCTCTGAAGAAAGTAATCCTATGAACTTCCAAAAACGGAACATAACCCTCGTTCTCAAATCGTTCCCTACTTCCCGGCGGGTAGAATTCGGAATCCGCTAGACTGTCCAAAACATCTTCTCGCATCTCTGCCCCGCACCAAGGAGCCGAACCGTACTCTCGGAAGCCGAGCGTTAAGAGCTCAGCAAGATCTGACACATCCCTAGGGAATCGTAGCGACATCCAATCTCCATCAGATGCTTCCGCTGCCCGGGGAAGGTAGTAGACATCGGACGCTTCCGGATCCAGCGCCAAAGACCCGATCGGATCAAAGAAATCGGGCGCCAGCCTGAGGTGATACGCGGCAGCACCATTGAGATCTTCGTAAGCCCTCAACGGTGCGAAGGAATCGATTGGAAGCATCATTACAAGACTTCAGTTTAACACGATCACCGATTCGATGTGAACCTCTTCGAACTCCCGTGGAGTGTCAGTTCAGAAGGACTGTGCAAAATGTGCGAGAAAAACGGCATCAAACGAGTCTGGGAAACCAGCCCAGTATCACGGCTACGCTCACAGTACATCCAGCTCGAACCCACACAAGCCGGTACCTCTAACACGGTAAACACCTCTATCAACCCCGAAACACAAATGTATCCCATCACGGACACCGGACGCGATCCGACGACATCAAACTCAATACCGGCTAGTTCTGCGACTCTCATCGAATCAACCGACGCGACACTTCTTGGATCGATAATGGTGGATCAACAGGCTAATCAAAACACCCGTGAAAACATAGGAAGCCAGGACTCGGAGTTCGCCACAGTCCCCGCGCCTCGCGCTGATCGTCCAAGCAGGGTGAAGCAAGACCAAGACTAAAGCCACGGGCAGGACAAAGCTAGGTTTCTGACCAACGAGACGATCCCGGATGAGCAGCAGAGTCCCAACCACCGCAAACGCTACGCAGTAGTATCCAATCCGGGTACTTTCCTGAATCGCAATCATGGCACCAGGGCCCTTACAGGCCAAGAACAAGAAGTCAGGCTCGAACATTGTGGTATCCCTTCCGAAGCAGAACCATGTTACATCAATGTCACGAGTCTTCTGACACGTGACATTCGTGCGCACGCTCAGATCGTATCCTCACTTTCATCTTCTTCCTCTTCGTTTTCGATATCGAAGCGCATCTCGAGAAACTGCTCCAGGCAAGCCGCATACCAACTACGACCATCCGTCTCGTGATCCCAACGATAGATGTCGTCTTTGTGATTGCGTCCATCCGCATGAACCGCAAAAGCAAAAAGATCGCCTCCGCCATCTTCGCCAAAGAATACCAGGTGATCGAATGGCATATAGAGTTCCTTAAATGCCACGGTCATGCGCATTTCGCGATTCTTCCCATCAAGATAAGCAACCGGCCAGACAAGCGAAGCCCCCCACCCCGAGGTCACGCCATCCGTTTCCACCCATAGCTCTCGAAACTTCGCCGGTAATTGAAGTCCTAGAGACTGCTCGACATGCGCTATCTTGTCCGCTATCGCCGGAGGAGCGAACTCGGCATCCGATGCGTATCGATTGATGAGGCCCTTCCAGGACGACGCGTTGTATGGTGCCATTTTTTCTCTTCGCAACAGACCCACGTGAAGGCCACAGTGGCCACACTGAACTAGCCCTTTAGTCGTTTCAATCTTCTTTCGATGTAAACAACGCTCCCTGGCTCCTCGGAATCTTCTTTGAACAATCGATCTCGCAGCTCGAGAAGAACGCCCTCCATGACAGTTCTCTGATCGCCTGAAAAGGATTCGATATGCTCCGGGGTCAGATGCCCCAAAAACTGGTCTAGATGCGAAGGTTCGTCCAAAACAACACGCACCAACGCAAGTAGGGGATAGCGGTAGTTCTCAGTTACCAAACCAGAGATTGGATCCCAACAGGGGTTTCCCAGATGGGCCGGCCCGAGTGACTCTAAAGTCTGCCCCTGCAGCGTCGCCTCGTGCTCCGCACACTCCTCGCAGCACGAAACATCGTGAAACCGACTCGGCCGAGACAGTCACCCAAAGGCGGCGGCAGTATTCTTTAGAATCGTATCCAAGCTCATCAGAACAACCCAGACGATCACCAGCAGGAAGGAGCCGCATTCCAGACTATCTACCCTCTCGTTCTCGTTCCTCTTATCCGTTCAGTCGGCCTTCTCGATCTTCGTGACCTTCACCTCTTTGACGGCATGGTCCACCCAGTAGGTGAGTGCATAGTTCCCAACGAGCTTAATCTGGACACTCCGGCCGATAGCATCAGACTCTTGGTAGTCACCAAGACGGTAGGGATCAAGCTCCAAGTCCTGTAGAAAATCTCGAATCGCTTGCCTGCTTTTGGGAGTCGGCCGGTCGAGTCTCAGGACATCGGCGGTAACAAGGACTGTGAACTTCTCCACAGCAGCTTAGTCCTTCCAGTGCTCCTTCAGTTGGTCCAGCGAAAGCCAGTTTTCAGGATTCTTATCCTCAATCTTCTCCGTAAGCTCTTCGCGAAGAGCCGGATCGCGTTGATACCGTAGGTGAACCAAGTACGCCGCCAACTGATCCTGTTGCTCTCTGGGCAAAGCAGCGATCTCCGACTTAATCTGGTCCAAACTCACACCATGATCTTAATCCGTCTCGCATCCTTTGCAAGGCAATCCCGAGACGACTGGCGAGTCGAGGTTAACCGGAAGAGTTGCACTGCCAGGATGACCTTGTTCCGACCTTTCCCCTCGAATGCATCGCGAACTTCAGTCCCTTGGGTGTTCCATACTGCCATATGGGAGCACGCCAGTCCGGTCGACTCCAATGTCTGCCCCCTCCCAGCTGCGCCGACTCAGTCGAAGCAGTCACCCAAAGGTTGCAGTGGTGTATTCTACTAACGTATTCAAGCCCAACAAACAACAGACGCAACCCCGCTCGATCGTCCTTCTCGATACTTGCAACCTACACCTCCAAAACGACAGGGGCCACCCAATGAGTGAGCGCACAACTGACGACTACCGTAATCCGGACAGGGCGCCCAAATGGACAGAGTTAGAGCCACCCGAATAGAACGTTCTTTAATTCCACGAAATCAGACCACCACCGGTCACCCTCATTCGCTAGAAACACCGGGAATTCTCCACGCTTTCTTACATTGAAAACATCGCAATACTTCCCATTCCGTTCCATCAGTGGTTACTGACCCGGCACCCTTCATTCGTCGCCTACACTCGGGACACCAAGCCATTCGCGTCCGGACAAAAAAAATTAGAATGAAGGCACCGAAGGCGGCCGCCATTCCAAGCATCGACAGCGTGCCCAACATTCCATCTGCGGCAGGCAAGTTTAGGACGACCAAACAGACGCACACCAGACCCAAGCCGACCAGCAAAAACATGGTTTTGGCATGATGCCTCGGGAGGATCGGAATACTTTTTTCACTTTGCATTTCACTGCCCCCAAAAGCGTGCCGAGTTCAGCGACACACTCAGCTCAACAGAACCCATAACGGAACAGGTCGATCGTATTCGAAGCTTCCCAGAGACTCTCGAAAAGGAGCACGGATGCACCAATGACAAATGCGCCAAGAAGGGACCTCGGAAAAATGGTAGGGCGAGCGTAATCGCGAGCCGTTGGGCAAAAGCAGGGCACGCACACGCGATAGTCTTCATCGCAAGCGCCGGGCAGGAACAGTCTCAGCAGTATCCAAGCTCAAACTGTGGCTTGAGAAGTTGATCGCCCCGCAGCAGGTAGAACACGTTGCCGGGTGCAGCATATGTGCCGATTTCCTCAGCATCTTCTTCAATTTTCCAGAGCGCCGATATTTCAAAAGCCAACAATCAGCGAAACACACAGCGAGATCACCAATGATTACTCAACGCTTGATCTATAAATCATCCTCTGAGAGGTCACAAAGCCTCATCAGCGCCCGCTGCAAACCAATCTTTAAGTTTCCGTTTCGATGTACTGGGACGGAAGGCCTTTCCCGCCGACCTTCTTTTTTGAAAATATGGTGACTTCCATGAACCCGCTTTAGCTCCCATCCATTGGCTTCAAGTATTCGGCAGAAATCCTTACCGGATACGGACTTCATAGAGCCAATTCTATCACCTCGGCATTGGGGTCAGCATCAGGCTCTTCCACGTCCACGGACAAGCATCCAATGACTGCTTCCTCAATATTCGCCTTCAACTCATCAAGCGTTTCGCCTTGCGACACACACCCAGGAATAGAGGGTACTTCTCCCCAAAATCCTCCCTCTTCTGCCTGGTGAACCACAACCTTAATATTCATATGGATAGCCTTTACTGCTTCGGCGCAGATTTCAATTAACTTTGTGATCGACGGACTCAGGAGCCCAGTGTGGCTGGACTGCGCCCTGTCGCCTCCCTGTTCATAGCATCATATTAGATCGGCACGAGTAGCCTCCAGCACCTTGGAGACTCGAATTCCTCTCGTTCTCTCCACGACATCCTACATAGAATGTTCCCATGCCCCTAAAGTATCATGGTTTTAGAAGCCAGCAATGGCCCTGTTCTGGAACACCCCATTGCAGAGCTACCCGCATCAAAGGATAGGGCATTGTGACGATACTATGAACTGGAGAAAGATTCTTCGATGAAAACGAGCACCTGAATTCAGGTAAGCCCCCCCCTGTCCGTGAGGATGCCAGAGCCGCTCGGTCCATCTATGAGGACCGTTCCAAGCAGATTCATGTTTCTTGACGCCCCGGTGGGCCATCCTGACCGCACCGGGAATCCGGCTAGAGCCCCTTATCGACTTCGGTCGGCTGAATTCGTATTCTAGGACAAAATTCCTATGCCAAAGACCCAATGCGGCAGTTGCCAACAATCCATCGAGTTTCCCGACGAGCTACAGGGCACCCAAGCCCAGTGCCCGCACTGCGGCGCGGAGACGCTCCTCGACGACGCCTCCGTGCCGACCATTCGAATCCCGAAACCCCGCGTCCCCGCGCCGGAACAGCGCGAAGTCAGCCAGCAATCCTCGGTGCAACCCATCGCCCAACAAATCATCCAAAATGTGGAGCAAGTGATCGTGGGCAAACCCCAGGAGATCACCCTCACCCTCACAGCCTACCTGGCCGAAGGGCACGTGCTCTTGGAAGACGTCCCTGGGGTGGCCAAGACCATGCTCGCCCGGGCCCTCGCCAAGAGCATCGGCTGTACATTCAAACGCATCCAGTGCACGCCGGACCTCTTACCCAATGATATCTCCGGCACCTCCATCTTTAACCCAAAGACCACCGATTTCGAGTTCCGTCCCGGCCCCTTGTTCGCCCAAATCGTGTTGGCGGACGAAATCAATCGCGCCACTCCCCGGGCCCAATCCGCGCTCTTGGAAGCCATGGCGGAACGTAAGGTCACGGCGGACGGGATCAACTACGACCTCACGCCCCCCTTCATCCTGATCGCCACCCAGAATCCCGTCGACCACGAAGGCACCTTTCCCCTACCCGAAGCGCAACTCGACCGGTTTCTCATTCGGCTCAGTGTGGGCTACCCGGATGCCGGCCAGGAGGTCGCCATGCTGCAACGCCTCCAGCTCGCCCACCCGATCGACACCCTGGAGTCGGTGGTCTCGGACGAGCAGATCCTGGCGTGTCAGGAAGCTGTGCGTCAGATTCAAGTAGATCCCAAGATTGCAGAATACGTAGTCGGCATTATTCAAGCCTCCCGCGAACATCATGATCTCAGTCTCGGCGGGAGTCCGCGAGCCTCGATCGCCTTGATCCGCTGTGCCCAAGCCTACGCGGCGATTCATGGTTATGATTTCGTCATGCCGGATGATATCAAACTCTTAGCCCCCTTCGTCCTGGGCCACCGACTCATCCTTCGCCCCGAGAGCCGGCTGCGGAAACGCACCGTGGGAGACGTGATTCAGGAACTCCTCAACTCCGTGCCGGTTCCGACTCTGCCTCGGGGGGGATACTAAGCCACCATGCGCTGGGTTCTCGGCACAGTCAGCGTCCTGATTCTCGGCCTGGTCCTCCAATTGGGCTACTTGGTCTACGCCATGTATGTCCTGTTGAGCATCCTGCTCATTAGTCGTTTTCTCACCCAGCAATGGACCGAGGGGCTCACCACGCAGCGTTGGCCCGTGCCGCAAAAAGCCGAAGTCGGCGGCAAGCAGAAGATGACGGTGACGATTACGAACGAGAGCGGGTTCGCGTTGCCGTGGCTCCTCTTTGAAGAATCGCTGCCCCGGGCCGCCATGGCGGTCACGCCCCCGCGCATCACCATCAAAGGCAAAGCCATCGGGATCAACCGGCTCGCCAACGGGGAATCCCACTTTTTGGAATACACCGTGGGCTTTCATCAGCGCGGCTACTATCAGTTCGGCCCTTTACTGGTCGAGACGGGTGATTTGTTCGGTCTCCACCGCCGTTTCCAAACGGTGACGGAACCCGAGTTCGTCCTGGTCCCGCCGAAGGTGGTCCCGCTTCAGGGCTACCAAATCACCTCGCGGCGCCCGGTCGGGGAGATTCGCATCGCCCACCGTCTGTTTGAAGACCCCACGCGGATCGCCGCCGTGCGACCGTATCAACCCGGCGATCCGCTGAACCAGATCCACTGGCGCGCGACCGCCCGGACGGGTGAGCTCCATAGCCGGATCTACGAAAACTCTTGTGTCGCCGGCGCCACCTTTCTCCTCGACTTTCACGCTCAAGCCTACGAGGGGGCCGGGGCAGCCGTCTCCTCGGAGCTCGCGATTACCACGGTGGCGTCTTTAGCCAACGCGTTGTACGAGGAAGGCCACCAGTTCGGGTTCATTTCCAACGGTCGCGATGCCGCGGAACGGATCAAATTTGAGGGCTGGTCCGGGGAGTTCACCACACGAACCGAGGCGAACCAACGCGTCCAACCCGCTCCCGAAGAGGAAGTCCTGCGTCCGATCACCATCCCGACCCGCAAGGGGGCGGACCAGCTGACCCGCATCCTCGAATCCTTGGCCCGGCTGGAGCCGAATCCCGGTCTCCGCTTTGCCCAGCTGATCGAAGAAACGGCGGCCTTCCTTCCGCGTGATGCCTCGGTGGTCCCGATTCTCCGTGATGTTTCGGAGGAAACCGCCCTTGCCCTCGGCCTGCTCCGGCACCGGGGATTTGCCGTTACGGTGATCCTGATTCAATTCGATGAAGGCCACAACCCGAGCTGGGCTCAGGCCCCGGAGTGGGCGGAAGCTTTGATTGCCCAAGGGCTGGACTATCTCACCGTGCCCAACGAAGCCGGGTTGGCCGAACTCTCCACCCTGGCATTTACCCGCTGACTCCCCCTCATGCTGGGAGCGTTCGAAACTGAGGGTCACGACCGTACGTGAAATGGCCCGCCCTTACAGGGCTCCTCTCTCTATTCGATGGTGTTCCCGGGGCGATGCCCCGGGCTGACCAGGAGACGGGCCTTCAGCCCTAAGAGTCAAGGAGCCTGGTCGGACGCACGCGGGACCTCCAATTCCGAAGCACCAAAGGTGCGGCACCATGACAGCCCAGGGCAACGCCCTGGGAACTCTTTCGATTTATGCGTGGAGCCCTGTAAGGGCGGCTGTTGACCCGCGATTTCAAATGCACCCCCTCATGCTTGTCCCCTTGTCCTAGGCGGGGTCTCATTGTTAAGCTCTCAGAAGCCGTCCCCCCTCGACTTGGCGGGCTGGGCGGCGTGGAATTTATGAAACTCTGTCGCTTTCAAACGGACGACCAGCCGCGCATCGGATGGATCTCAGACAATGATCACGTCACCGATCTCTCGGCCGCCGGGCTCGACAGCCTCGCGAGTGTGTACAACGCCGCCGACCCCGAAGCCTACGTAAAAGGCCTCAATCCCGCGCAACAACCCCAACACGCGCTGGCGGACATCACGCTCCTGGCACCGGTGGATACGCAAGAAGTCTGGGCGGCAGGCGTGACCTACTTCCGCAGCAAGACGGCTCGGATGGAAGAATCCGATTTCAGCGCCACCGCCTACGACAAGGTCTACGACGCGGAGCGTCCGGAAATCTTCTTCAAATCGCTCCCCGAAAAAGTCGTGGGACCGGGCCAAGCCGTGGGCATCCGAAAAGACGCGACCTGGAATGTCCCAGAGCCAGAGCTGGCTCTCGTGATCAACGCCGCGGGCAGCATCGTGGGCTACACCATCGGGAACGACATGAGTTCGCGGGACATTGAAGGGGAGAATCTCCTCTATTTGCCCCAGGCCAAGGTGTACGACCGTGCCTGTGCGGTCGGTCCCTGCATCGTACTGGGTCCCAACGAAGCGGCCGTCCGCGAGTGGGAGATTGGGATCACCATCGAACGAGGCGGCGAAGCCGTGTTTTCGGGCGCTTCCTCGATCAACCAAATCAAGCGCACCTTTTCCGAGCTAGCCGGCTTTCTCTGCCGGTCCCAGAGCTTTCCCAACGGGGCGGTGCTGCTCACCGGCACCGGAGTGGTGCCGGACGACTCCTTCACGCTCCAGGCGGAAGACCGGGTCACCATCCGCGTCTCGGGCATCGGCACGCTGGAAAACCCGGTCGCCGTGGTGTAGGCACATCCGACCGCAACAGAACGGATCGGCGTTTTCGGACTCCAGGCATCCCCCGGCATCCGGGTTCAAAGGCGGGGTTGTGATTGGAAAGGGGTGCAGAATTGATAAGGTCGACTGCGTTGGGAGAAGGCGGGAGCAAGCTCCCGCACTCCATGGAGTGCGCCGGCTTGCCGGCGCCATTGGCGGGTAGCACCCTTTTCTAATCACACCCCAAAGGCGGTCCAAGCCCACTTCCGCTTTGACAGATGCTTTCACCCTCAGGCAAGGTTCGCCGAGCTTTTGATCGTCCGAGGGGATCATCCAATCGCCCAAACCGCGGAATCGAAACCTTAATCCTAACACTTTATGTCACTACTTGAAGGAAATCTGTTGGTCGCCCAATCCGGCGGACCCACGGCCGTCATCAACGCCAGCGTCGCCGGCGTCATCCAAGAGGCCGGCCGGCACACACAAATCGGGGAGATCTACGCGGGCCGAAACGGAATCCTGGGGATTCTGAACGAGGAACTGTTTGATCTGAACGAAGAGATGGCCAAGTCCATTGAGGCGCTCAAACACACTCCCGCCGCTGCTCTGGGCACCTGCCGCTATAAGATCAATTTCAAGAAAGATCCCGAAGCCGCCGCTCGGGATATGGACCGCCTCTTCCAAGTCTTCGAGGCGCACAACATTCGGTTCTTCTTCTACGCGGGAGGCAACGACTCGCAAGACACCTCAAACAAGATCCACGAAGAAGCCGTCAAACGTGGCTACGAGCTGCGCGTGATTGGCGTCCCGAAGACGATCGACAACGATCTCCCGCACACGGACCACTGCCCGGGCTACGGGAGTGTGATCAAGTACAACGCCGCCACCGTGATGGAAGTCGGCGCGGATGTTGGCAGTATGGCCACCGATGACGGCGCTTGCTGTATCATCGAAGTCATGGGCCGTTCCGCCGGTTGGATTGCCGCCGGCACGGTGGTGGCCAAGCGCCAGGCCAGTGATCCCCCCCACATTATTCTGCTGCCGGAAATCCCATTCAAAGAAGACGCCTTCCTGGAGAAAGTTCAGCAAGTCGTCAGCGAGAACAAATACTGCATCGTGGTCGTGGGCGAAGGGCTCAAGAACGCGGAGGGTGAAGAGATCGGGGCGGACAAATCTCGGCTCGATGCCTTCGGCCATCCGGTCTTGTCCGGGGCGGCCGACCGCTTGGCAGAGATCGTCCAAGGACGGATCAATCTGAAGACCCGCACGGTCAAGCTGGGCTACGCCCAACGCGCGGCGGCTCACTTCGCTAGCAAGACGGATGTGGAAGAAGCCGTCGCCTGCGGCAATGCCGCGGTCAAAGCAGCCATCAACGGCCAGAGCGGCTTCATGGTGAAGATTGTCCGCACCAACTCGAACCCTTACCAATGGACCACCGGCCTGCAACCCCTGGCGGATATCGCCAACGTGGAGCACTTCATTCCGCGTGAGTGGATTGTTCCCGATGGGTTCCTGCCGAACGACAAGTTCATCGACTATGCACGACCGCTGGTCGAAGGAACGAACGAAGTGCCAATGGAGGGAGGCTTGCCCAAGTTTATCACGTTGGCCAAGGTCGCGGTTGAGAAGAAACTCCCGGCCCGGGAGCTCTAAGCGCCAGGGAACCTACTCCCTTCACTTCCCTTAGTTTCACCCGCCTGGATACCAGGCGGGTTTTTTTGTGCCTGCCAATCCGCTAAAACGCCAAGAACAGCAGGATCACTAGGCTAAGCCCGATTCGATACCAACCGAAGGCCACAAAGGTGTGGGTTTGAACGTAGGTCAACAACCACTTCACCACCACGAAGGAAACCAGCGCTGAAACCACGAAGCCCAAGAGGACCATGCTCCAATTCTCTCCACCGGCATCCGGGGCCGGTTCCGTCAACGCTTTCAGAATCTTGTAGCCCCCCGCCGCCAGCATGGTAGGAATCCCCACAAGAAAGGAGAATTCCGTCGCCGCGGGACGACTCAGGCCGAGGACCAACGCAACCAAGATCGTAGTCCCGGAACGGGAGGCTCCCGGAAACACGGCCGCGACCAATTGCCCCAGACCGACACAGACCGCGATCTTCCAGGTGATCTCCGTGGACGGAGTTGCGTTCCCGAGTTTGCGCTCGACCAACAGAAAGAGAATACCACCCACCAAAAGGGCTGCCACGATGGGCCCCGCTTCGTCGGGCAAGGTGAAGCCGTTTTCTTCCAACAGGAACCCGCCAATCCCCGTAATGACGAACGCGACGGCGATCTTGAGGATAAAGTCCTGAGTTTTTTTCTCACGCCAAGCAAAGCACACTTGGCGCAAACGATCTGGAAACAAGGGAAGTACGGCCAGCACCGCGCCGGACTGAATCACGACGTTAAAGAGGTCGGATTGGACGGGCAGCCACTTCTGAAACAGGAGCTGGGTGAGCAACAGGTGACCGGTCGAAGATACCGGTAGGAATTCCGTAATGCCCTCGACCACTCCGAGTATGATGATTGCAATCCATTCCGGCATGCCGACGTTAGACGCGAAAAGTGCCTGCCTGACAAGAGCCAAATCACATTACTCGGGGAAATGGTAGGGCGAGCGTACCCGCGAGCCGCTCCTGCCTAGAGGGTCTTTCTGAGACTGCAGTGTAGGCCTACCCTGCTCTTGCCCAACGGCTCGCGGGTACGCTCGCCCCACCTTCCGAGTTTGGAAGTGGAGGTTTGACGTGCTTGGAACGCCACCGCAAGATTTCCGGCCGAGGTCCCTATGAGCCACACCGATACCTACCGACAAAACGAAGACTACGCGGAATTCCTGGCCTCCTGGGATCCGGCATTCTTCGGAAAGTACGTGGACACACTCGGCGGGAATGCCGGTCCCAGTCGGCTTCTCGACGTGGGTTGTGGCGTGGGCCAAGTGGTCAAAGCCCTCCGTGATCGCGGCCATGCGGCCGAAGGCGTGGACGTGTCTGAACCCAACATTCGCAAAGCCCAGGAACACGTCGGTCACTGCCAAATCTACGAAGGGAAGCAACTCCCCTTTCCCGACGATCATTTCGACGGCGTTGGCGCGTTCAACGTACTTGAGCACGTTGAAGAACCGGAGGACTTCCTGCGAGAACTCGTGCGAGTGCTCAAACCCCAAGGCCGGGCGGTGGTTTCCAGTCCCAACTTTCTCCGGGTTCTGGGCTTTCGGGATTATCATCCCCGCATGCGAGGTCTCGGGCAAAAACTCCGCAACGCGAGAACGCTCTTGGATATCCGAAGAACGATCCGTCAGACACCCGAATCCGTTCGCTTTGAACGCATGCCCCCGATCGTCAAAGAACCCTTCACTCCTGATGACGATGCGATCGTGGCGACCAATCCCTTCCACATGCGGTTCTTCCTCGAACGTGCGGGTTGTGACGTTCAGCGGGTGGAATGCACGGACCGGCACGTGGCCTCTTTCATCGACTGGGCGCTCAACTTCACTCCCATTCGCTTCCTTTGGTTCAATAGTTTCGTGGTTGCCACGAAGACCGGAGCCAAAGACTAGAGCCCCGTTGGGTGATCGATAAAACTCCAGGGCACTTTGTACCGGCTGGACAGGTGAGCGGCCAAGGCTTTAACCCCAAACGTTTCGGTGGCGTAGTGCCCACCATAGAGCACATTGATACCTTTTTCTTCCGCAAGGGCGTAGGTCCAGTGCGGCCCCTCTCCGGTGATAAAGGTATCCACGCCTTCGGCGGCGGCGAGGCCCAGCTCAGCTCCGGCGCCACCGGTGACAATCCCAATGGATCGGCATTGTTCTCCACCGCCGGGTAGCACCGTGGGAGGTGCCCCCAAAACGTCCGCTAGGCGCTCGACCAAATTCTCCAAAGATAGCCGCGTTTTCACCCGCACCCCCAAATGCCGGCCGCGATCGAAAAAGAAGGGCTCGTGCTTCCGCCAACCCAACGCCTTTGCCAGCCCCACATTGTTGCCATAGACCGAGTGGACGTCCAGTGGCAGGTGCGCGCTGTAGATTGCTATTTGCGACTCCACCAGGGCTTCTAACAAATCGTAATGTTTTCCCACCCAGGGATGTTTGGCATTCCAGAATAGGCCGTGGTGCACGATCAAGAGATCCGCTTTCTCAGCAGCGGCTTTTCGCACCGTCGCGAGTGAGGCATCGACTGCGGCGGCGATGCGCGAGACACCTTTTCGATTGGCCACCTGCAAGCCATTAAAGGCCACCGGCCAATCCTCGATCTCCGAGACCTGCAGTAGCCGGTCACAATACTGGCTCACTTCCTCAACTGAAATCTGCTTCACCGCCCCATACAAGCAAAGCCCAGACACCAGGCCAAGCGTTTGTCGCGCATCCGAACAGACAAAAACCCAAGAAGGGGTAAAGCACAAATGGTAGGGCGAGCGTACCCGCGAGCCGTTGGGCAAAAGCAGCGACCGCTTGGGCCATCGGCTCCAAGGCACGCTTTGGTCAGGAACGGCTCGCGAGTACGCTCGCCCTACCGGGATCCCCCCCGCTATAACCAGCCCACAAATAATTGAGTGGATGGTTGAATTCCCCGAAGTCGCCGATATAGTCCGCTTCGATTTCCGATTGCCGGACGATGAAGAAGCAGTCACTCACAAGCTCGCCGTGGGACCTCGAGGCCGCTCGCGAGCACTATCATATCAAGCGCTGGAGTGCTGGATACTTCGATATTAACGAAGCCGGCAATGTGTTTGCGCGGCCTAATCCCAACGATGCCGCACAAGTCGACCTAACAGCCATCATCGCGGAGGCCAAAAGACGCCAACTGCGATTCCCCCTCTTGATCCGATTTCAGGACATCCTTCGGCACCGAGTGCAGGTCATCAACGAAGCTTTTGCAACCGCCATCCAAGAATGTGAGTATCGCGGTAAATTTCGCGGGGTGTTTCCCATCAAAGTCAACCAGCTTCGCGAGGTTGTAGAAGAAGTGCTGAAGGCCGGGGCGCCATTCCGCTTTGGCCTGGAGGTGGGGAGTAAGCCGGAACTCTTCGCAGCCCTGGCGCTGCAAACCGTCCCGGACAGTCTCCTGATTTGCAACGGCTACAAAGACCCTAGTTTTATCCACATGGCACTCATGGGTATCAAGCTCGGCAAGCGGGTAATCATGGTCATTGAAAAGCTGGAGGAACTCGACCAGATCATCGCCGTTTCCCGGGAGACCGGTGTCAAGCCGCTCATCGGGATCCGAGCCCGCCTACTCAGCAAAGGAGCCGGTAAGTGGGCCGATAGTAGCGGAGAGACCGCCAAGTTTGGCTTGAGCACCGCGGAACTCGTAGCCGCTACCGATCGGCTCCGGGCCGAATCCATGGAAGACTCTTTCCAACTCCTGCACTTTCACATCGGCTCGCAGATTCCCGATATTCAATCCATCAAGCGCGCCACCCAAGAAGCCACCCGCCTATATGCACAGCTAACCAAGATGGGATTCCAGATTCAAACCATCGATGTGGGCGGCGGCTTGGCCGTGGACTATGACGGGAGCCGAACGGCTTGCGACAGCTCGTCCAACTACACCCTTCAAGAGTACGCCAATGACATCGTCTACCACATTGGCGAAGTCTGCAATTCCGAGGACGTGCCCCACCCGGAGATCACCAGCGAAAGTGGTCGCGCCATTGTGGCCCATCACAGCGCCTTGGTGGTGGAAGTGTTTGGCTCCATTGAAAAGGGATCTTCGATCTGCGAATTCACCTACGGAGCCGAGGAACACGCCATCGTGAAAGAGCTACTCGAGATCCGCGATCAACTCGATTCCCTCAACCCGCTGGAGGCGCTTCACGACGCCATGGAGCGAAAGGATGACGCGCATCACATGTTCAATCTCGGTATTCTCGATCTGCGCGACAAGGCCAAGATTGAGACCCTCTCTTGGGAGATCTGCCGCCAGGTTCGCAAACGTTTTCAAAACCAAGAGTTCGTCCCCGAGGAAATCCGCAGTCTGGAGGAAGAGACTTCCGCCCAATACTTGTGCAATTTCTCAATCTTCCAATCGCTCCTGGATCACTGGGCGTGCGATCAGCTCTTCCCGATTCTCCCGCTGAGCCGACTCAACGAGGAACCTACCATCGAAACCACCCTTGCGGACATCACCTGCGATTCGGATGGCCAGATCGATCGGTTCATTGATGCGGACGGCAGCAAAGACACCCTGCGGCTCCACGAGCTAAACGGATCCGACCAACCGAAGGAGCCGTACTATTTGGGATTCTTTCTCATGGGTGCCTATCAAGATATCATGGGCGACCTGCACAACCTGTTTGGTCGGGTCAACGAGGTCCACATCTTCCTCGATCCGGACGAGAGCTGCGGCTACTACATTGAGGAAATCATTCCCGGCAACACCATTACGAGTTCGCTCCGCGCGGTGCAGTATGACGAGAAGGCCCTCTCACGCCAAATGAAGGCGCAGGTGGAAAAAGCCATCGAAAACGATCAACTCAGGCCCTCTGAGGGCATGCGACTGTTGCATGATTACAACTCAGGGTTAAACGACTATACGTATCTCCGATTTTGAGCTCCGTCCCCCCAGCGCTCGCGAACCCGACGCCCGAACTGCTCCGGTCACTCGGCCGGATGCTCCGTGGTCTGTCCGCCCTGTTTTGGGGCTTGCCCCTCACTCTAATCGCGAGCGTCCAGACCCAAACCCTCGGCAACGCTCGCGACCTGGCTCTGATCCTACCGAGCCTTGCACAATGTTTGCTCCTCTTCGGGTTGTATCAGCTCACGTACTTCCAACCTCAGGAACGCATTTGGCGCGAAGCGCTCGATCGGGCTAAGGTCCCCACGATCGTGAATGTAGGTTTGTCGCCCTTCCTTTACTTTTGGGCCCGGCTGCCCGAGGTGCCCCTCTATACTATGGCGGTCGACCTCCTGTACCTTTCCGGGCTCGTGTTTCTCTTCAACTTCAATTTTGTCGTTCAACGACTCACGACCATGCTGCCGGACGAGACGCTCCGTAGCGATGCCCAGCTCTTTACCCAGCTCAATCGTACGCTTTTGGTCATCGTAGGGCTGCTAACAATCACTTACCTCGGGATGATTCGTTTCGGAATGGCCCCGCCCTTTCTTCACCCCGCGATCGAACTCGTCGAGTCGCGTCGCTCCTGGTTCGCGATCTTCTTTCTATTGATTCCAGTGGCCATGACCATGACCCTCACCTGGAAAGTCAAGGAGTTGGTCATCGACGGCGTATTCAACAGCGAGTTCTGGCAGCATCACCCCGTAAAATCCGAGCCTTGAGCTGCTGTCCGAAGGATCCGGACAGCCTACCGCCCTTGAAAGATGCGATCCGCCTCCGCCAAGGTTTCCTTGGATCCAATGTCGTACCAAATACCGGGAATGGCCCAGGTGTAGACGGAATGGCGCGGATACAGCCATTGGATAAATCGCCCCGGTTTATCCGGGTCGTTGCCCCCATCCAGATAGTTTCGCACCTTCGAGAGCACGGAGCGCGGGAAATAATATAGGGCGATGCCTACCAGGGTCGTCGTCGGCGCTTCCGGCTTCTCTTCGAAAGAGGTAATCTGCCCTTCCATGTCCGCGTGCACTTCGCTATACGCCTTGGCCGCGTCCAAGCGCCCCACATCATACACCCCCAAAACGGGCATCTGAAGCTCACGGCAGTATTCGCCGAACCCTTCCAAGGACTGGCTAAAGAGATTGTCCCCGGCGACTACGATTAAATCGTCATCCATCCCGGTTTGATCCAAGACCAAGCGCAGATCGCCGATGGCCCCTAGGCGTTGTTCCGGTTCCTCACACCCGTCATCAATGACCCGGATGGGGTGATTGACCGTGGGGGCGTGCCCTTTCGCCCAATCCTCGAACTGACTAGCGAAGCGATGATTGGCCACCACCAAAGTCTCGTCGATTCCCTCGATCGTCGCCAGATTCTCGATCACTCGATCCAAGATGGGCCGACCGGCCACTTCCAACAAGGGTTTCGGGCGGGTCAGAGTCAACGGATACAAGCGAGTGGCATAGCCCGCAGCCAGCACCAAGAGTTTCATAACAGGACTATCCGATAAACACTACGACACCAAGGCGGGTGCGGTTTGCTTGACGACCTCCCGACAGGCCGCGATCACATTCTGTCCGGAACGAGCCGAGAGGGCTCGCTCGGCGAGTTCCAAGGCAACGGGCATGGTCAATTGCCGAATCAAATACTTCACCTGAGGAATCAACGGGGCAGGAGCACTCAAGTGCCGCAATCCCAAACCAATCAGCAGAGGCACCATGAGGGGATCCCCCGCCATTTCACCGCAAACGCCGACATCCACCCCGCAGCGATCCGAAGATTCCACGACGTTCTTGATCAAGCGTAGGATGCCAGGATGGGTCGGCTCGTAGAGATGAGCGATCCGCTCGTTCATTCGATCCACGGCCGCGCCGTATTGGATCAAATCATTGGTGCCGATGCTAAAGAACGAGATCTCCTTCGCCAAGATATCAGCCATCATCGCGGCAGCCGGGGTTTCAATCATCGCTCCCACGGGCATTTCCGGATCAAAGGCCTGCCCCTCGGATCTCAGCTCGGCCCGACACTCATCGAGCAAGCGATTAGCGGCAATCAACTCATCCAAGCTCGAAATCATGGGGTAAAGCAGCGACACCTGCCCAAAGGCACTGGCCCGCAGGATCGCACGCAGTTGGCTCTTAAAGACACCGGGGTTTTGCAAACAAAACCGGATGGCCCGCAAGCCCAGGGCGGGATTAGCTTCCTGAAATTCCGGCAAAGAATCGGCTACCTTGTCCGCCCCCAAGTCCAAGGTCCGCACCAGCAAGCGGCCGGACTGTAAGCGCGACGCCGCATCTCGATAAGCCTCAAACTGCTGGGTCTCGTTTGGGAGGGTCTTTCGGTTGAGGAAGAGATACTCCGTCCGAAACAGTCCGATCCCTTCCCCGCCAAACTGGCTGACGTCATCGACCTCGTCCGGATGGTCGATGTTGCCCATCAAGTGAATCCGCACGTGATCTACGGTCTCCGCCGGCAGTTCCCGCAGGTTCTGGAGGCGGTTATCAAAGTCCTCATGCTGTCGCACGACCTCACCGTAGGCGTAGAGAGTGGTCTCGGACGGGTTCGTGATCACCACTCCGTCATATCCGTCCAAGAGCGCCGTCTGCCCCGAGCGCAGCCGCAACGAGGCATCTCGCAAGCCCACCACAGCGGGAAGATTCAGCGAGCGGGCCAAGATAGCGGTGTGGGAAGTCGGGCTCCCGACATCCGTCGCAAAGCCCAATACTTTATCGCGATCAAACGTAGCCGTCATGGACGGGCTCAAATCATGTCCGATGATGATCGAGGGTTCTCTCAAATCGCTCAAGGGGTCCCCAGCATTGCCGCCCATTAAGTTGGCCGTGACGCGAGAAGCCACATCCCGCATATCGACGGCCCGTTCGCGGAGGTAACTATCATCGACCGCATCGAGCGCGGCGGCAAATTTCTGAGTCACTTGATCAAAGGCCGCCTCAACATTGATGCGTTTTTCGCCCACCAATTGGGTCACCTCATCAATGATCGTCTGATCCTCCAGAATCAACAGGTGCGCCTCAAAGATCCCGGCTTCGTCATTTTCGACGCGCCGACAAAGATCCGCGGTAATGGCGTTCAATTCCTCTCGGGTCTTCAGCAGCGCCGTCTTGAAGCGCTGAATTTCAGCCTCAACCGCATCTTCCTCGACGGCGTAGGTCGGCACTTGAATGGCTTTGGGGCCCACCACAACCACCGGCCCATGGCAAACGCCCGCTGAAACGGCGATGCCCTGAAACTTGACTTCTACTTGTTTTGCGCCACCCGACACCCCCTGACATTAAGGCGGGGGCGCTACTCCCGGGAAGAAAAAAGCCACCTCGGAAAAGGCGCCAAAACGATTTGAACTTGGCCCCTGAGGAAAAGTGCGCTATGTGACTCGCATGCTGGCTGAACGCACGATCTCCAATGTCTCCCTTACGGGATTCATGGGAGTCGGCAAGTCAACCCTCGGCCGATTTCTGGCTCAGTCCCTCAACTACGAGTTTGTCGATACCGATGATCTCATCGAACACCGGGAAGGAAAATCCATTCCCGAGCTTTTCGAAACTCGAGGTGAACCTTACTTCCGCTCCCTCGAACAGGCCTTGGTGGAGGAAATGCAGGATTGGAAGAAAACGGTCATTTCGACTGGAGGGGGTCTCGTGACCCATCACGATAACTTGGACGTTCTCAAAAAATACTCCTTTGTGGTGTGCCTCTGGGCCTCTCCGGAGACCATCTACCATCGTGTCAAAAGGCAGTCCAATCGCCCCCTCCTGGCAACCCCAGATCCACAGAGTCGGATTCGAGAATTGTTGGAAGAACGAGGCAAGTACTACAAGCAGTCAGACCTCATCGTCAACACGGACAAGCGGCCACTGCGAGTCGTGGCGCAGTTGGTGACTCGCCAGTACCACCAAGCCAAGAACCGCCCCAGCCAGTAGCGCGCAGAAGGGAACCGACTATGTCCTCCGATACGGCGTCGAAGGCCCGTCAGACGATCTTGGACAAAGCCCGCGAACTCGGATTCGATGACTGCCGCATCGCCACCGCCTCCCCCCCGACCAGCGGGGCCCACCTTGAGGCCTGGCTCCAGGCGGGACGCCACGGCCAGATGGAGTATCTTCGGCGCAATGCCGCCAAGCGCATCGATCCGGACCGAGTCCTACCCGAGGTGAAATCCATCATCTCGCTCGCGACGAGTTATTTCAACCCGAACGCAGCAACGACGCGATCCGACGGTACCGAATCCCTCACCAAACGAGGAGTCATCGCTCGCTATGCCCAGTACGAAGATTACCATGATATTCTAGGAGAAAAACTCAAGGAACTCACCGCCACGGTCGACGCCCAAGGAAGCCCTGACAGCCGCTCCTTATGGTACGTCGATACGGGGCCCATTTTGGAACGGGATCTGGCACAGCGGGCCGGGATTGGCTTCATCGGCAAACACACCAATCTGATTAGCCGGAGACTGGGCAACTGGTTTTTCCTTTCCGAGATTCTCACCACCCTGGAATTGCCCGCCGACTCATCGGAACGCAATCGCTGCGGCACCTGCCAACGCTGCCTCACCGCGTGCCCGACTCAAGCGCTCCCGCAGCCCTTTGTCCTGGACGCGCGACGGTGCATCTCCTACCTCACTATTGAACTCAAAGGCCCTATTCCCGAACCACTACGGCCGCTCATTGGGGATCGGATCTTCGGATGCGACGACTGTTTGGCCGCCTGTCCGTGGAATCGTTTCGCCCACGAAGCACGCCTCATGAAGACAGTCCAACGGGACGATCTGACGCAACGAACCTTGGCGGAGTGGATGAAACTCAGCCCGGATGAATTCCGCACTTTATTCCGTGGCACACCCTTTTTCAGGACCAAATGGCAAGGAATGTTACGGAACGTCTGTGTGGCGCTAGGCAACACGGGCGATCGGCAGCACCTCCCGGAATTAGAGGCACTCACGCAGAGTGACAACGCCTTAGTGGCCGAGCATGCGGCCTGGGCTATTGCCCGCATCCAGCAACGATTCCCCGCGCCCAACGCGGATTCATCAGAGAACGTTTCCCGGTAATTTGTCCTTAGTATTTCTTGGCCTCCTCTGCTAGTCTTTCCGCATGTCAGAGTTTGTACGGTTCGTCAATCACGGGGCTTCGCTCATCACCCCGGCTATCGTCGATCAAGTCATGCGCCAACTTCCGGTCTGGAAGGCGGAATTTACTCAAATCGACGAGCCGTCATTCCCCCACTTGTTTGAACAATTGGAGTTCTTGGCGGACGCCGTGGAGGACAGCATTGAAGGCGCCTACAAAGAGCTAACCTATTTCTCCATCGCCGAAGCCGTATTTGCCCTGATGTATGCTCACAAACGGGTCGACATCATTCCCGACACCATTCTGAAGCTGGGACGAGCGGACGATTCCAGCGTCGTTCGAGCCGTGCTATTGCAAAACGAAGATGCGTTCCGACAGTATGCCGCCAAAAACGGCAAGGACTGGGAGAAGGTGACCAGCAAACCCTAACGGGGCGCTACCACGCTTCCAGCGTCGGTGCCAACGGCAAGAGATCGTTATCCCGCAACGCCAAGGACCGGATCTCATCCCGGCTGCTTACCGCCACGGCCTTTTCCAGCCAATCGTGGGCTTGGTCAAGGTTGCCCAGCTGGCAGGCATAGCAGGCCAAGTTGTAAGGAACGGTGGCCTCTTTCCGGAAACGACTGAAAGCGGGCAACAGACGGTTCCACGCTTCGAGGGTGCGCTTGAGTTCGTGAAGGCAATACGAACGGTGTAGCCATCCCGAACAGCGCTCCGGAGCTTGATCGACCAAGAGTTCCGCTACCGAGAGGGCCGCTTCCCACCGTCGGCGTCGAGCCAACACCTCCCAACGGACTTCCAAGATGTCGGGATGCCGTGCGAGAGCCGGATCAATACGGTCAAGCTCACGCTCGGCTTCTTCGAAATTGCCCAATCCAACCCAACCCACCGCAGCATCCAGGAACATCTGATTCGGATACTCCAAGCTCCCGCTATCGCTCATGGGTCCGTTGCTTTCCGCAGTCTCTCTGCCTTTGCCCAACCCCTGGATGGCGCTAGATGGTCGTGTGATCGGGAATGACGCCATTCTTAGGCACAATCACGATCCCGTCGCGCACAAAGAAATTCTCGCCGTCATAGTTCTTCGGTTTCCCCTCGGGCGAGATCAAACAATCCGTCCCGATCCGCGCATTTTTATCGATGATCGCATTAAACACCTTCGAGCGAGCACCGATACCCGTTGGGGGCACGGAGGAACCCTCGCCCGTTTCCGACAGGTCATAGCCATCGCCCCCCATCATCACAACACGACGCAACTCACACTCACGGCTCACTATGCTACGAACTCCGAGCATCGACTCTGAGATACTGGCGCCGTTGATAATGCACCCGTCCGCGACGAGAGAACTCTCAATCTGAGCCCCGTTGATTCGCGAAGCCGGAAGAAACCGCGGATGGGTATAGATCGGCGCCTCGGCCTCAAACAGATTGAATCGGGGCGTCTCGCTAGCCAGATCCAAGTTTGCTTCAAAGAAGGACTGCATGGTTCCGACATCTTCCCAGTAGCCCTGGAAGATATGCGAGCAGACCCGGTGTTGCTCAATGGCCCCAGGGATGATGTGTTTGCCAAAATCCGTATGTCCGCCCTCCATGGAAGACTCCAGCGTTTCGCGATTGAAGACATAGATCCCCATGGAGGCCAGCCACCGGGGCTCGGACCCTTCCAGGTTCAAGCGGCTGTACCACTCCGGATCCACCTTCAAGGAATCCTGTAACTCGGGATCCTTCGGTTTCTCCTCAAACCGCGTGATCTGCGAGTCCTCTTTCATCTGCATGATCCCAAACCCCGCAACGTCCTGTTGATAAACCGGAGTCGTCGCCACCGTGATGTCCGCCCCCGATTCAACGTGATGACTGGTCAACTGACGGCAATCCATACGGTAGAGTTGGTCTCCACTCAAAATCACCAAGTATTTGAATCGGTGATTGAGCAAGTGAGTCATGTTCTTCCGGACGGCATCGGCCGTGCCCTCATACCAAGATTTGTTGGTCGGCGTCTGCTCCGCCGCGAGGATCTCAACAAAGCCGGCGCCAAACTGATCAAACTTGTAGGACTGCGCGATGTGCCGATGCAGGGATGCCGAGTTAAACTGCGTCAGCACATAGATCCGACGGAAACCCGAATTGATGCAATTGGAAATCGGGACGTCCACTAGACGGTACTTTCCACCCAGCGGAACGGCTGGTTTGGAACGTTCCATCGTTAGAGGAAACAAGCGCGAACCCGCCCCACCTCCCAAGATCACACAGAGAACGTCATTCGCAGAAATCTCTTTCACTTCCAATCCTCTCAATATTTGTTTTGCTTTGTTTCCAGGTTACGGAGAGCGTATCCAACTCGGTCCCAATCAGCAAGGCCGATCAATTCGCCGACTCGGACACACACGCAAATCCGCACACATTCCCGATTGCAGCACCCATGCCCACCGCCCTGATCACTGCCGGTCCCACCTATGAACCTCTGGATGCCGTCCGGCGTCTGACCAATCACTCGACCGGCGAGCTGGGCACGGAACTCGCCAATCACCTCGAACAAAACGGCGTTCACGTCACGCTCCTTCGCGGACACTACGCCACCTACGCCGGCCCCTGCTCGGCAGCCGAGCAACGCCCTTTCACGACGACGGAAAGCCTCCTAGAAGCGTTCAAAAGTTTGGCGGCAACGAAAGTGGACGCCATCTTCCACGCTGCGGCTGTAAGCGATTTCCGCTTTGGTTCCGTCCACTCGGAGTCAGCCGAAGACGGGCATCAATCCGTCGGAACTGGAAAACTTTCCACCCGCAGCGGCAACCTCATTGCGCAACTCGTCCCCACCCCCAAAATCTTGAGGCAACTCCGCTCGCTCTTTCCCAACGCCTTCATCACCGGCTGGAAATATGAGGTGGAGGGGGACCAAGTGTCGGCCGTGGAGAAGTCTCGCCAACAATTACGTGATAACCAAACCGACCTTTCCGTAACAAACGGTCCCGCCTACGGGGACGGGTTTGCTCTCGTCACGCCGAACGGCGACGTGCGGCATGTGCCGGATCGACCTTCCTTGTACACCGAGCTGCTCGCGGCCTGCCGCCGCTAAGCCCGCTCACCCCGCGCCGTCACATCACGTCGGTGACTTCGATCCCGAGGAGATTGAGCCCCTCGCGGATCATCGTACCCGCTTGCCCCACGAGGAGGAGCCGAGAGGCCCGCACATTGGGCTCGGCTTTCAGGATCGGACAGGACTCGTAGAACTTGGTCAGAAGCCCACACAGCTCATACAAGTAGGCACAGAGGTAATTCGGCCGATACTCCTCCAACACGAGTTGCAGTACCAACGGAAAATTAAAGAAGTGTTTCACTAAATTCACCTCTTCGTCGGCGCCAAGTTGTATCGCATGGGACTTCCGCAGCTCGTCGAGGTTACAATCCCCCGCTTTGCGGAAGATTCCCTGAATTCGCGTATAGGCAAAAAGGAGATAGGGTGCCGAGTTTCCCTTCAAGGACAACATCGTGTCCCAATCAAACACATAGTCGGATTGTCGATTGGGTAATAGATCCGCGTACTTAATGGAGCCAAGCCCAACGACTCGACCAATCTCTGCTTTTTGCTCAGCGGACAGATCTGGATTCTTTTCTTCCACAATCTTCCGCGCCCGCTCCTCCGCTTCATCCAACAAGGCGGCCAACTTGATCACCCCGCCCTCACGGGTTTTAAACGGTTTCCCGTCGGACCCCATGATGGATCCGAACCAAGTATGATTCAGCTTTACGGACGCGTCGGGTTTCCAACGTCGAAAGATCTCGAACAACTGTCGGAAATGCAGCTGTTGACGGCCATCGGTCACGTAAATGATCTCATCCGGATCCCAGCGCTCTTGGCGATACTCCAGGGTCGCCAGATCCGTAGTGGTATAATTGGCAGCGCCGTCGCTTTTTTGAATCATGGCTGGCTGGTTCTTGAGTTCCGGCTGGTCCGGAAACTCCACCACCAAGGCCCCCTGACTGCGTGTCGCCAGACCAGCCGATTCCAAGTCTTTTACCAAAGGCTGAAGCCGATCATTGTAGGCGCTTTCTCCCAAAGTCTCATCGAAGCTAACCCCCATACGGCCATAGACTTCGTCAAACTGTTGTCGCGACAGTTCAATCATCCGCAACCAGATATCCCGATTCTCCGCGTCCCCTTGTTGCAGTTTCAGCAATTCCGCGCGCGCTTGATCCAGCACTTCCGGAGACGTCTCGCAGGCCTGGTTCACGTCCTTATACAAGCGTTCCAACTCACCCAAGGCATCTTGCGCTAGGGCGGCTTCATCCAACTGCTGCTTCCAGCCCACGATCAGTTTGCCGAATTGCGTCCCCCAATCACCAATATGATTGTCCGTGACTACCTGGTGCCCGACAAAACGAAGGATACGAGCCAAACAGTCGCCCAAGAGCGTGGATCGAATATGCCCCACATGCATCGGCTTGGCGACGTTGGGAGAACTGAAGTCTACCACCACGGTTCGGGGCTCCATTGCGGGAGTGACAAAACAGTGACCGGCTTCTGCGGAATCATTCACGCACGCTTCCAGCACTTCGCGACCGATGTGGAAGTTGATAAAGCCCGGTCCCGCCACTTCGACGCGTTCACAGGTACGATCGGTTTGCTCAAAGCGGCTGACGATCCGGGTCGCCGCTTCCCGCGGGTTCATGCCCAAGTGTTTGACCAATCCCATGATGGAATTGCACTGGTAGTCTCCGAACTTTGGGTTCGGGCATTTCCGAACCGCGACGTCCGCCACATCCAAATCCGGGAACTCCGCTTGGATCGCTTCCCGGATTTGGTTCTCTATTCGTTTAAACAGCACGTAAACTCCTCAAATCGTCGTCAATCTCCTCGGCACGCTCGGCCGGTTACGCTCATGCCTATTGGCCTTTCAAGATGGCCTCAATCTCCTCAGCGGACTGCGCTTCACACAAAGCGGCACGAAAATCACTCACGTGCAAGGTCTTGGCAATATTGGCGAGGGTATGGAGATGTTTTTGAAATTGCCCCTGAGGAACAAGAAAGAGGACCACTAACTTAACCGGCTTATTGTCCAGGGCATCGAATCCGATCCCCCGGCTCGAACGCCCGAACGCACCAATCACCTGATCGACCAGTTCCGTGGATGCATGCGGAATCCCCACACCGAACCCAATCCCAGTGCTCATGGAAGTTTCCCGCTTCTTGACGACTTCACAGACGGCGTCCCGATCCGCCTCACGAATGCGCTGACAAGAAACCAGATGATCCACCAACTCCTCAATCGCTTCCCACCGATCCTCGGCTTGCAATTCGGGAATGATTTGAGCAGCGGTTAGAATCTCACCTAGCAGCATCGCATCACCTTTTTTGCCCATGATCAATCGCAGTCAGCAAATCCTTGAAGCGCACACATGACAGAACAGGACCCGCTACTCGGTCAGAACCGACGCCATGATCCGTTCCAGACAAGTTAGACGGTCCAACTCGGATCGCTCGGCAGCCCGGCATTAAACTCGGTGATCAGGGCATCTTCGTAGCTTCCGGCATACTTCTCATCAAAGAAAACCTGCAGAGCTTCCTCATACAATCGCTGCCACGAGCGCTCTTCTTCCCCCGGGGTGATCGGATAAAAGAGAGCCCCGTTGCTTTTGGCCGCTTTGAAATCACCCGGAGCATCCCCAATCATCAAGACTCGATGCGCAGGGTATTTCTCGATCGCCGCCATTTTAATATGCTGGGTCTTCGTCCCCATCTCTTGGCCAGCTATCAATTGAACGTAACCCGCCAAGGCATGCTCACTCCATTCGCGTTCCAGCGCGTCAATCGGGGTCTGAGAAATCACCAAGGCATCTGCCACACCGGCCAATTTCCCTAGCGTCTCCCGCACCAACGGGAATGGAGGCACGCCGTGTACGATGTCTTCTACCGCGTCATTGACGGCATGAGACCACTCAAGGATGCCCTGGAGCGCCTCGTTGCCGCCCGCAACCTCGGCTTCAAGGCTCGCGTTGCCCAACTTCGTCTCGCGACTGATCCAATCATCCAAAGCTTCAGTTCCCGGCACTTGCACTTGGCGCGCAATCACTTCCGGCCGTTTTCGCAGTAAGTCCAAGGCGTTGGACAGGGCGGGAAAGCGGTTGATGCCACGGGTTCGTGAATACAGATTCACAAACTCCCAGCACTCACGAGCATACTTGCTCGCGGCTTGAAGCCCGAAGTGTTTGATAAACATGGGCGCAAAACACTCCTTGTGTTTGATTTCCATGCTATCAAAGACGCAACCGTCCGAATCGATTCCCACGAAGAACTCATTGCTCGGCTGGAAGTCGATTAGTTTTTGAATGGGATCACTCATACCGCTCCGATTCCTCTCTTCTTACTCAGGACAAAAGGTTCAACTGCCCGCCGGGCATTAGACATTGTAGGTCGACGACGAGACATCCCCTCCGCGCCCAGTCCAGTTGGTATGGAAAAACTCACCCCGTTCCCGGTCGATACGTTCGTAGGTGTGCGCTCCGAAGTAGTCCCGTTGGGCCTGCAAGAGATTGGCCGGCAAACGCTCCGTGCGGTAGCTATCGTAAAAACTCAAAGCCGTGGACATCGCCGGCACGGGGATGCCCTTCTTGGCGGCCGTAGCCACCACGTTACGCCAGGAGCGTTGCGATTTGCGGATCTCCGCCTTGAAGAACGGATTCAGCAACAAATTGGTCAACTTCGGTCGCTTCGTGAAGGCTTCTTTAATGTTGCCCAAGAACTGACTCCGGATGATACAGCCCCCGCGCCACATGAGCGCAATGGCGCCGTAGTTCAAGTTCCAACCATATTCCGCGGCAGCCGCTCGCAAGAGCATGTAACCTTGAGCATAAGACACGATCTTCGAAGCATAGAGCGCCGCGCGGATGTCGTTGACGAACTTGGCTCGATCCCCGGCAATGGTCGGCTTCGGACCTTTCAACCGCTTGGAGCTATTGATGCGTTCGTCTTTCAGCGCCGAAATGCATCGGCTATAGACGGCTTCGGTAATCAAAGTGGCCGGCACACCCAATTCCGCCGACGAGATCATCGTCCACTTTCCGGTGCCCTTTTGCCCGGCCGTATCCAAAATCTTCTCCACGAGCGGCGAGCCATCCTCATCCTTGAATCCGAGGATATCGCGAGTGATTTCGATCAAATACGAATCCAACTCACCCTCATTCCACTCCGCAAACACTTCGTGCATTTCGTCCGCGGTCATACCCAGCCCGACCGACATCAAGTGATAGGCTTCGCAGATCAGCTGCATATCCCCGTACTCGATCCCATTATGCACCATCTTCACATAGTGTCCGGCCCCACCTTCACCGACCCAGTCACAACACGGGGAACCATCTTCAACCTTGGCTGAGATGGACTGAAAAATATCTTTCACGTGTGGCCATGCCGCAGTCGATCCGCCGGGCATGATAGACGGGCCGTGACGCGCCCCTTCCTCACCGCCAGAAACTCCGGTCCCGATGAAACGGATTCCCTTGGCCTCCAGATAGTCGGTTCGGCGCATCGAGTCCTGAAACAAGGAATTGCCGCCGTCAATGATGATGTCACCGGGCTCCAGATGGGGGAGCAGTTGCTCAATGAATTCGTCTACGGCACTGCCAGCTTTCACCAGCATCATCACCCGACGCGGTTTCTTCAGTTTAGAGACGAGTTCCGGGATACTATGAGCCCCAACTATCCGGCGGCCTTTCCCATCACGTTCCAAGAAATCGTCCACCTTGGATACCGTTCGATTGTAAACCGCCACACCAAAACCATGGTCTTCCATATTGAGAACCAGGTTTTGCCCCATCACTGCCAGCCCAATCAGGGCAATATCACACGTCGCTTCTTCCATGTTAAGATTGCTAATCGTTGTCGAAAAACTCGCTGAAGTTCCGGTCGATGCGAACTCGGCCTAGATTGAAACGGCGGATTCGCCCCCAATCGAGCTGTCTGACCGATATCTCCGGCGATCGGCAGCTCGTGCGCGTCGCAGCAACAGAGACATCAAACCGGCGGTTTAGCGCCACGCCCCCCGAATCTTGAGAAACGAGACAGAACCGAACCTCAAAAAACGGAAAGTAAGAAAAAAAGAAGCGCGGGTCAATGCCCGCGCTTGCATTTCAGAAAGTAGAGTAGGTTCCCCTTATGCCCGCTTAAAGCGCCGCATACCGAAGAGGGCAGCGCCACCGAGGATCGAGAGGATCACCGTAGCTGGCTCAGGAACTGCGACAACCTCAAGAGCGAAGTTGGCAGAAGCACCCGGGATCGAGGCCAAAGCCCAATCACCATTTACATCAGCAACCCAGATGTCATCAGCGCTCTGACCGATGATCGGAGGGTTACGAAGCAGAGGCCCAACCGTCTGGTCTTGTGCAATACCGGCCAATTGGACAGTCACGGTAACACGACTACCGAGAATCGGAGAAGGAATCTCGTCGATAACGATCGTGTTATTACCAGAAGCCAACGGAATCACTTCACTCTCGTAAGCAATCGTTCCGGGCTGAAAAGTAACATCACCCGCGCCAGTCACTTGAGGACCGTCATTCTGACGCACGCGAACAACCATGTTCCCGTTAGCGGCGGAAGAGAAATATTCCAGTTTCAACTGAGTCAAAACTCGATTCTGACCCGCAAAGGCGATCTCATCACCGTATTCCAAAGTGCGATCCGAAGGGGCAAACGAACCCAAAACCGGATCCGAACCGTTTCGATAAATGACCTCGGGCCCATCAAACTGTGCCTGAGCACTGAGGGCAAACCCCACACCCGCTACGATCGCCAAAAGCTTTCCAACCTGTGCTTTCTTCATGCTTACTTACTCTCTTTAGGTTACATGCTCCTCACCCCGCCCGGTGAGGATTCGCGTAAAGTTACGCGCCCTTTGTATGACTAGACCCCGATGAGGTCAAGATTTTTGCGCGAGATTTGTCGAATAAGTTTCAAACCCCTACAGACGCCATCGATTGACTCAAACACACACGTTAACAATAGTTTACCGATATTGCTTCGCATCCCTCGTTTTAGGTCAAAAAGCCCCGGAAAAGCTAGTAAGTTTGCGTTATTCCACCTCGACGCGAACCCAAAACTGCCGCCACTCCGGCCGCCGGGCCGCATCCCGCGTATATACCGCCTGAAAGGCGTTCTGCTGGTTTTTTAGCCTGCCCTGGTCAATGCGATAGCGAAATCCGGTGATCACATACCGTTCGGGCTGGCCCTTGGATGCCCCGAACCGTTCTTCAAAGAAGATCTCACCTCGCGTGATCCAAATAATCTGGTTCTCCCGACAAATCACCCCCACATGGGGACGATGAAGTCGTACCTGCGTTGGATCCTGCTGCTCAATATGGTGGACCGACCCCAATACGAACCCTTCTTTCCCCTCGGCATTCTCCGATGCAACGACGTTCCACCCAAAACCATCCCCGACCCACGCAAACTGAGCCGCCAGGAGGTAAACGTCATAAAAACCCCCGATTTTCTCCGGCGATTTCGCCTGCTCCACCGGATACCAATGGTGGTCCACTTGCATTTGGTCCCATTTCCCATACCACTTGCCGCCAAAGGCATCGAAGGCCTTCACAGCCTGCTTCCAACGCCGTCCACCCTCCAATGCTGAGACGATCTTCTTTTCCGATATCTTAAACGCCTTCAACGAATCGTGTTGCCCGGTCCCCGTGGTCAGTTGATTGCGAAACGAGAGACAGGCCCGAGCCAACAACTCAGCCGTTCGCCCTCCGGAGGCCCCTTGACTCAGGATTTCCCGGCGGAACTTTTCCGCCTCACCCACCCCATCGAGGAAGCGAGAAATCTCAATCTTCCCGACATAGGGCTCAGGGATCAAGGCGGATGCCGCACACAACCGGCCGCCCTCGCACAATAGACCACCAATCACAAACAGAACCCACAGCGCACCACAAAAACTACGTCTCGTATTCATATTCTGCCTTCGTCTTTGCTCTAACCTTCCTGGGGCCCCAAGGCCTGGGGCGTTGCGTCAACCATGGCGCCGGGATGGGTAACCGGCCCGCGCATCCGATCGATCAAATCACTGACGACCGTATAGACAGTCGGTATCACAAAAAGCGTCAAGAACGTGCTGGTTAGCATCCCCCCGACCACCACGATCCCCATCGGGCGCCGACTCTCCGCACCGGCCCCAAAACCAATGGCAATGGGCAGGATTCCCGAAACCGTCGACACGGCTGTCATCAGAATGGGACGGAGCCGAACCGTTCCCGAGTGAATCATGGCGTCCTTGGTGGACTTTCCTTCAGCTCGGATTTGATTGGCGAATTCCACTAACAAAATCCCGTTCTTGGTCACTAAACCTACTAACAGGATCAAGCCAATCTGACTGAACAGATTGATATTCATCGCAGGTATGGGGGGTATCACCCCTTGCTGCCCCAGAGTATTCAGCAACCAGAGGAGACCCAGTGCACCCAAACCAGCCAACGGCACCGTCAGCATGACGGTAAAGGGATGAACAAGACTTTCAAACTGAGAAGCCAGCACCATGTAAACGATGATCAGCGCCAGTACCAAGACCCACCGAATCTCCTGTCCCGCATCTTTGAAATCCTTTGACTCCCCCTGCCACTCGTAGAGGAAACCCGGCGGCAAGGTTTCAGCCAGGATGGCATCGACCTTGGCAACCGCCGTTCCAATAGGGATATCCACAGGCGAACCCGAAATGGTCGCACTCCGAATTCGGTTGTAGCGCTCGATCACATTCGGTGCCACGCCCACCTCGCGCCGCACCACGTTACTCAACTGCACGAGTTCACCGTCCCGGTTGCGAACATAGACCTGGTCGAGCTGACTGGGAACCAGGCGCGACTGCCGTCGTAACTGAGCAATGACGTCGTATTCCTTCCCGTCTTTCTTCAGCTTACTGATGTCCAAACCGCCAAAGAGAACTTGAAGCGTCTGAGAAATATCTCGGACAGAAACCTTCAGTGCCGTCGCCCGATCTCGATCGATCTCCAATCGAAGTTCCGGTTTGTTGATTTCAAATGAGGAACGCACATTTTGCAAAAAACTCTCCTGGCGCAATCGATTGCTTAGCTCCTGCGCGTAGTCATTGAGCTGAACCAAATCCGGCGCCTGCAAGACCAAGCGAAAGGGAGCGTCGAAGCTGCGGTTGATGGTTTTAGGAATGTTTGGAATAGCAATGGCCCCTTCAATTTCACCAAAAAAGCGCTGGGCCAATCCTCCGGGTCCGTTCACCACTTCCTGCACGGACCGCTCGCGCTCGTCGCCTAATTTGAGAAAAACAATGCCATTGTTGGCCAAGCCTGGCCCACTAAAGCCGGGGGCGACGATTGCTCCGTAGACTTCCACTTCTTCGGTTTCAGCCAGTATCGTCTCAAGTTCCAACATCATCCGGTCGGTGTACTCACTCGTCGCCCCGTCCGGCGCGATCACAAATGCAAACATCCGCCCCTTGTCTTCCGGCGGCAGAAAATCTCCTTCAAGATTGGCCAAGAGCACCCAAGTCAGCCCCACCACACCGATCCCGATCGCAGCCAGGCCGAAGATCCGAACGCTCAAGGAGCGGCCTAAGGTCCACTCAAGAAAGCCCCGATACCAGTCGGTCAGCCGATGCAAAACGCGTTCAAATCCAGCCACGAGCCAACCCGGTTTCTTCCGTATCGGCCGCAACAATCGAGCGCACATCATGGGTGTCAGAGAAAGGGCCACAAAAGTTGAGATGATCACCGAACCCGCGATTGCTACCGCAAATTCCACAAACAGCCGCCCCGTCGTGCTGGTTTGGAATGCCAGCGGGGCAAAGACGGCAATCAAAGCCAGAGTCGTGGCAATCACCGCAAACGTGATTTCCCGCATCCCTCGCCGCGCCGCTTCCATGGGGGCTTCCCCTTTCTCAATATGGCGATGAATGTTCTCCAAGACCACAATCGCGTCATCCACCACAATCCCAATCGCTAGGATCAACGCCAACATCGTCAGGACATTCACCGAGTAGCCGAACCACTGGAGAACGAGGAAATTGGCAATGATCGAAACGGGAATCACAACCGCAGGGATCACCGTCGCCCAGGCATTGTGCAGAAACGTGTAAATGACGGCCACAACCAGGAAGAAGGCAATCCCGAGCGTCACCCAAACTTCGCTGATTGCCAGCTCGACATACTCCGCCTCATCGTAGTTCACCTCCAACCGAATTCCGGGCGGCAAGGTGGGGCGAACCAAATCGAGTTGCTCGCGAATCCCCCGCGAGACACTGACCGCATTGGCCTTGGAACGCTTGACGACGCCTAGGAAGATACAGGGGTTCCCGTTGCTCCGCGCTCGCGATCGCATGTTTTCCACGCCTTCCACCGCTTCCCCGATATCACGCAATCGCACAAAGCGATCCCCTTCCTCACGAATCACCAGTCGATTAAACTCTTCCACCGTCTTGAGCTCACCCAAGGTCTGGATGGTCATTTCCCGGTCCACCCCTTCCACCCGACCACTCGGTAGTTCCACGTTCTCAGATCGGAGCGCTTGTTGCACATCCAGCATGGTCACTTGATGAGCCGCCATGCGTTCGGAATCCAACCACAACCGAATGGCATAGCGTTGCTCGCCTCCCATAAAAATGGACGACACGCCCTCCACGGTCTGCAAGCGGTTCTTGATCTGCCGCTCCGCCAAGGTATTCATCTCCAGCGGGGTGTAGTGCTCGCTTTCCATGGCAATCCACAGCACCGGGCGGGCGTCTGAGTCTTGCTTACTGATCACGGGCTCTTCCACCGAGTCCGGCAACTGACCTCGAACACGAGACACCCGATCCCGCACCTCCTGGGCCGCCACGTCGATATCGCGCGACAGATCAAACTCAATATTAATCTGGCTGGACTGCTCCCGGCTTTCGCTGGAGAGAGTCTTGATCCCGGGAACGTTATTCACGGCCTCCTCCAAACGCTCCGTCACCTCCGTTTCGACCACCCCGGCGTTGGCACCGAAATAGGTCGTGTTCACCGAAACGATGGGTGGATCAATATCCGGCAACTCCCGCACGGGCATCCGTGACAGGCTGATCGCCCCGAACAGGACGAGCGCCAGGCTCATCATGCTCGCAAATACCGGACGACGAATAGAAATCTCGGGAAGGTTCATCCCAAATACCTTACTGGGCTGCGTCGGCTTTTGGAGCAGCCGATTCTTGCACCATTAGCGGCGCTCCGGGACCAATTTTTTGCGTCCCTTCGATGATCACTCGATCCCCATCCGACAGCCCCTCAAGAACCTCCACACGGCCTGGCATGCGCTCCCCGATCAAGATCTGCTGCATCTGAGCTGTTTGATTGGAGTCCGCCACATACACCATGGCCCGATCCCCTTCCAAAGTCCGAAAGATCGCCATCTCAGGGATCACCAAAGCACGCTCCCGAATCGTCAGGGTGAGTTTCAAGTTGGCGAACATGCCGGGGATCAACACTTTATCCGGATTCGGGATGCGCGCCTTCACCTCAATGCTGCGGGTGTTGGGATCCACAAATGGCGAGACAAAGTAAACGGTCCCAGAAAACTCTCGTCCCGGAAAGGCCGCCACTTCAATCGCCACCGCTTGTCCTTTCCGAGCCACGCTCAAAAACCGTTCCGGCACATTAAACGCCACCTTCACCGGGTCCAAGGCCACCAACCACGTCAGAGTTTCGTTCCCGGTAATGACTTGCCCCGGACTGACGTTGCGCGCTCCCACCGTCCCGGCGAACGGCGCCAAGACTTGAGCATCGCGCAATTGCCGTTCCCGGAGAGCCACCACCGCTCGGTCCGATTCAGCACGCGTAGCGGCCTGGTCAAATTCTTGGGCACTAATGAGACGTTCCTGAAACAATTGTTCACTCCGGGCGAGTTCGGATTGACTCAGTTTCTGGTTGGCCACGGCTTCCTCATAAGCGCTTTCCAGTTTCCGGCGATCGAGCCGGATCAACATGGTATCCTTCTCCACCTCTTGGCCTTCCTCAAACAGGATTTCCTCCACGATTCCGGGCGTTTCCGCCTTGATTTCAACCATCTCGTCGGCGGCAAGCGTGCCCACCAGGGAGAGGGACTCCGTCACTTGAGTGCGCGAAGCCGCCTCGACAATCACCGATGTCGGCGGCATTTGCATCTTACCATCCGACGCCGCTTCGGGCTGACAGCCGGCCAAAAACAGAAAGACGGAACCTAGGAGTAACGAGTAGAACAAGGAACGAATACGCATAAAACGGAAACCCCGCAGCAAAAGTAAGTCGCCCCCAATGGAGGGTCAATCGTTAAAGCCCCTCGACGCGGTTCATCGGTCCGTCGGCAAAAGGTAGGGCGAGCGTACCCGCGAGCCGTTGGGCACGGTGGAGGTTCGCATGCACAGCAGTGTTGTCCGACCGCTTCTCTTGCCCAACGGCTCGCGAGTACGCTCGCCCTACCTTCCCCGGTTCCAGACCCGATCCCCAATTATAATTGTTCCATCCGGCCCAACAAACGATGCTAAAGACCAGATCGAAAACGACTATCAAAGCACTATGATCCCATTTTTCCTCGTCCAACAACAAACCGCTGCCCTCGTACACCGGTTCGGGAAATACACCCGTATCGCTGAACCCGGCCTCAATTTCAAACTGCCCTTCGTGGAACGCGTCGCCGGACGCGTCAACCTTCGCGTGCGCCAGCTGGATGTCGACGTCGAGACCAAGACCGAAGACAACGTCTTCGTGAAGGTGATTGTCTCCGTCCAATACTTTGTGCTCAAAGAAAAGGTCTACGATGCCTTTTACAAACTGGACGATCCGGAGCGCCAGATTCGCTCCTTTGTCTTCGACGTCGTCCGGGCACGGGTGCCAAAGATCAAACTCGATGACGTGTTCGAAAAGAAGGATGAGATCGCCGTCGTGGTAAAAGACGAACTCGCTCAGGTCATGGATGACTTCGGCTACGGCATCGTTAAAGCGCTCGTCACCGACATCGACCCGGATCCGAACGTCAAATCGGCCATGAACGAGATCAACGCGGCCCAACGATTGCGCGTCGCAGCGGCCGAGAAGGGTGAAGCCGACAAGATCTTGCAAGTAAAAGCCGCGGAAGCCGAAGCGGAGAGCAAAGCCCTCTCTGGCAAAGGCATCGCCGACCAACGTCGCGCGATCGTCGAGGGTTTAAAAGAGTCCGTGGACGAATTTCAGAAATCCGTCACCGACGCCAGTGCCGGCGAAGTGATGAATCTGGTCCTGATGACTCAGTATTTCGACACCTTGAAGGAAATCGGCTCCAACTCAGCCAGCAATACCATTCTCCTGCCCCATTCCCCGGGGCATCTGACGGACCTGGCAGGGCAGATCCGAGACGCCATGATCGCGGGAGAACAAGCCGCCGCCCATGCCCGGCCAGCACCGGCACCCGCACCCGTCCCGCAACCCGGGCCCCCGCCCGTGCCGCCGACTGTTTCTTAGGAGCGATTCCGCTCCGAACGCCGCGTTGACTTTGTGGGGAACTGCCGACCGAGTGACGCCGCCGCTAACCGAACGGAGTTTCGGTCCGGCGGGTCACTCAGGTCCGCAGACACTGTGATCCGCTCGCTGTCCCAGCATAGCTTTCGGAAGGTAGGGCGAGCGTACCCGCGAGCCGTTGGGCAAGGTTGGGGGTCGCATGCACCAAGGCGTGATCCGGCCGCGTTTCTTGCCCAGCGGCTCGCGAGTACGCTCGCCCTACCTTCCGGAAAGTTCTCCGGCAAATCGGCTTGGCCGATCGTGGAATCCCAAAGAGAATGCCGTCCCTCAATCTATGAGACGGCGAATTGACCAATACCTAGCGGACGAAGGCCTGTGCGAAAGCCGTGAAAAGGCCAAGCGCGCCGTCCTCGCCGGCTCTGTCCGAATCAACGGTCAACGCGCCCAAAAAGCCAGTGACTGGGTCCGCCCTAACGACGAGGTCCAACTGATTCGTCCTGAGAAGTATGTCAGCCGAGGCGGACTCAAACTCGAACATGGATTGAAGCATTTCCAGTTGCCCGTGCCCGATGCCATCGCTGTTGACCTCGGCGCCTCGACCGGTGGGTTCACCGATTGCTTACTCCAGCAAGGTGCGGCCCAAGTCTACGCCGTCGACGTCGGCAAAGGGCAATTGGCTTGGAAACTCCGCCAAGATCCCCGCGTGATCGTCATGGAAGGGGTCAATGCCCGGCACTTGGACCGACACCAACTCCCAAAACCCTTCTCCGGTGCCGATCTGGTCGTCATCGACTGCTCGTTCATATCTCTCCGCAAAGTGCTTCCCACCGCCGCCGTTCTGCTCAAACCCAAGGGGCACATTCTCGCCCTGATCAAACCCCAATTCGAAGCTGGGAAAGCCGCCGCAGATCAGGGCCGCGGGGTCATCAAAGATCCCAAGATCCACCAACAGGTGGTCGACCAGCTCCAAACCTTCGCCAAAGAGGAAATGGATCTACGCTGGCAGGGTGTCACAGAATCCCCTATTCTAGGTCCCGCAGGAAACAAAGAGTTTCTCTGTTGGATCCAATCACATGACGCGTTCCATACAGCGCATAGGGCTAATCGCCAATCCGGACAAGCCTCGTTGGAAGACCAACCTGAAGAAGGCGGCAACGTGGATTCGAGCCGCTCAACGGACCCCGGTCATCCCCCAGCTTGATCCCGCGCCTCGCAAGGACTGGCAGCCCGGTTTTCAAGACCACATCGAAGCCGTCAAAAAGACGGACCTCATTCTGGTCTTTGGTGGCGATGGCACCATGCTCTCGGCCGCACGGGCCCTACGCGGCGCAAAAACTCCGATTCTCGGCGTCAACGCCGGCACCTTGGGTTTTCTCACCGACGCGCCGGTCTCCGATCTGAAGGCCGTGCTCCAAGGCATTTGGCGGGGCGATTACTCCGTGGAATCACGTCCCTTTATCGAGGCCATCATTGGTGACCGCGCGCACCGTATTATCGCGCTCAATGACTTTGTCATCAGCCGCGGCGAACTCTCCCGAATGATCCAACTCGACGTCACCGTGGATGGTGATTTTCTCACAACCTACAAGTGCGATGGTCTGATCGTTTGTTCCCCCACGGGTTCGACCGCTTACTCCTTGTCTGCCGGAGGCCCCATTGTGAGTCCCAAATCGGAAGCCATCACGCTCACCCCCATCTGCCCGCACGCCCTTTCCAATCGTTCCGTGATCGTCCCCCTGAAGTCCGTGATCCAAGTGCAGGTTGGCACGCACCGCCCGGAAACGATTCTAACTGCTGACGGGCAGGTCCCGATCACCCTCAAGCCAAGGGATCAAGTGCAATTCCGTCAGAGCAAGCATCGGTTCCGCTTGCTCTCAGTGACCGGATACAGCTTCTTCAAGACCCTGCGTCAGAAAATGATGTGGAGTGGTTCCACCGTCTGAATCGCTCCATCCGGCCTAAGCCTCTCCCCGGCGCCACAGCGCCACAAACATCCCGTTGCCACCCGTGTCCTGCGGCCAATACCAACGACAATGCGGCGGGGTCTTCTCAGCCATCTCCGCGTGGGCCGGCTCGGGCGAAGCCGGCAATTCGCACGGAACCAATTCGGGCAACTCGCGCTCGGCCCAAGCCACCATCTCCGACGTCTCGGCCCGGCTTAGGGTACAGACCGCATAGCACAACTTCCCGCCGGGTTTGACCCTCTGAGCCGCCTGCTGCAAGAGCACGCGTTGGACCCCCACGAGTTCCTCAATGTCATGGGGCTCTAAGGACCAACGGGCATCGGGGTTACGTTGCCAGGTCCCAATGCCACTACACGGCGCATCCACGAGCACCCCGTCAAAGGCAACTTTGAATGGCTGGCCGAGGGTAAGATCGGCTTCGCGCTGCCGGTAGTTAAAGACCTGTGCCCGCGCGGCCCGTTGTTTCAGGCGTTGAAGCCGCCGCCGCGAACGGTCTGTGACCCAGATCGTACCGCGATTGGCCATTCGATCCGCCAGGTCGAGAAACTTGCCTCCCTCCCCCGCACAGGCATCCCACCAAGTCTCCCCAGGCTGGGGATCACACAAGGCACTCACCCACTGTGAGCTCACATCCTGGATTTCAAAGGCTCCCTGTTGGAAGGCCTCGGTCCGGAACAAATCCGATTGCCCTCGGTAGACATACGCGCCGGGCGACGGTGAGTTGGGTTGCGCCTCGAAGTCGTTCGAAAGGCCCTGGACACGATCCCACCACGCGCGCCGAAACCGCACCCAAAGAAGCGGCTCACTCTGGAGCGAACGCAGCCAGGCCGGACTCACATCGACCCAATCACGGATCCATTCCGGAACAATCTTCTCCAGCTCCGCTTCCGACAACTCACGTTCTCCCGAACGAACCTCACGCTCCCACTTCTCGGCCTCTCGGAGTTGACCGCGAAGGGAGCGTTCCTGATTCAACACGCCCCACCAACGAAAGTACTGGAACACCGCGTCCCTCACGAGCCGCGCTCGAACCGGACCGTTTCGATGCTCGCGCAACACCTGCCGCAAGACGCCATCCGCCGGCCGCTCCCGCCGAACCTGACGAATCACCTCAACCGCCACCGCCCACTCACGTTCCATTTCTGACCTCCCCTAATCGTTTTCCAGAACCCGCGTCGAACCAATGAATCCGTTCCCACGGCGCCGAAGCCCAAACCTGCGCCCCAAGCTCCATTCCTTGGGTCGTGTGCCTGTCCGTAGCAACCCATCGCGCCGAGTGGCTCGCCACATAAATCAAGCGGCGCCCGTGAAAGGCTTCGACTCGGACGACTTTCCCCCGCCCCAGATTGGCATTCTCTGCCACGGGCTCCTGGGATAGCACCAAATCATCCGGACGCACGCCAACCGACACCGCTCGCTCCGACTGCTCCGCCAAACGCTTAACCCACTCCGCTCGTATCGCTCCGGAGTCCGAAGAAGGCATTCCCTCGACGCGCCAATGCCCCACACCATCCGCACCTCCGGGTCTGACCGTACCCGGAATGAAGTTCATCGGTGGGAATTGCATGAATCCGGCCACGAACCGATTGGCCGGAACGCGCTCGAGCTCAGCCGGATGATCGACTTGCTGCAAGCACCCCTGGTCCAACACCGCCACCCGATCTCCCAAAGTCCCCGCCTCAAATGGATCATGGGTGACGTAAATCAGCGTCGCCCCCAAAGCCCGGGTCACTTCAGCGATCTCCCATCGGAGTTGGAATCGAAGTTCGGGATCCAAATTGGCCAAGGGTTCATCCAGCAGCAACACTTCGGGCTGGAGCAACAGGGCCCGGCCCAACGCGACTCGTTGGCGTTCGCCTTCGGAAAGTTGGTCCGGGTACGATGCGCGGCGAGCCTCCAAACGAAACCGCTCCAGGATCGACGCGATCTCAGGGCCCTTATCAACCTCGCCACGCCGGGATTGTTGCGCCCGCTCCAAGTTCTGAATCACGTTCAAGTTGGGATACAATGGAGCTCCCTGAAAAACCATGAACACGCCGCGCTCTGCTGGTGGCCGATCCAAAACGGATTGGCCGTTGAAGAGCACGCGTCCGGCCGACGGCGATTCCAACCCGGCAATCAACCGTAACAAGGTCGATTTGCCCGAACCGGAAGGCCCCACCACCGCCAGGGCCTCGCCCGCCGAGACACACAGCGTGACTTCGCTCAGGGCGCGGATCGGCTCGCGACCGGTCGCCGGATAGTGCTGGCTCAATTGCTCGGCCCGTATCTCGATCATCTCCTAATCAGCAGAAACCGCTCTCCATCAAAGTGTTATGAGCACCATTCGGCAAAAAACGGAATTTATCTGAAACTGCGTCGCCAACCACCGGGTAATTGTGTAGAACTGAAACCAATGAAACAACCCCAACCTGGCCGGAATCCCGCATTCCGGGCTCGTTACGGGACACCTTCGATCTTATGACAACGATGATTTGTTTCCTCGGCTGGCTCGTGCTGCTGGTTCTTTGCTGGCCGATTGCTCTGCTGGCGCTCATTGCTTATCCGATCGTCTGGCTGCTACTCCTGCCGTTCCGGGTATTGGGTATTGCGGTGGATTCCGTCCTCGCCTTCGTCAAGGCCATCCTGCTGCTCCCAGCGCGAGTCCTAGGCTACCGGCCGGTGGAGCAGACGGCGCCCTGTCGTTGCACGTAGACCGAGCCCGCCGACCGGCGTCACACGCATTGCCCTCCTCCCCGCCACCTTCGGAGCCCCACCGCGGGACAAACATCAACCCGCCGAATCGCTTCGAGCCCCTCCATCTCGAAGTCGATCCCGATCTGGAACAAGATCCGCACGAAACCCCGCCTCGACCGACGCAGTACCTCCGGGATCAGGCCTCAAGCATCATTACCTACAACGACAGTCCCGACGTCGGTTTTGATGCCGGGATCAACGTCTACCGCGGCTGCGAACACGGGTGCAGCTATTGCTACGCACGCCCCACGCATGAATATCTCGGGTTCTCGGCCGGGCTGGATTTTGAGAGCGTCATTCTGGTCAAAGAGAAAGCTCCCGAACTGCTCCGTCAGGAACTCGCGGCACCACGTTGGCGCCCTCAAGTCCTCGGTATGAGTGGGGTGACCGATCCCTACCAACCCATCGAACGCCAACTCAAGCTCACCCGCCGATGCCTGGAAGTGCTCACCGCCTATCGCAACCCGGTCGGCATCATCACCAAAAACCAACTGGTCACGCGGGATTTGGACCTGCTCCGGTCCCTGGCTGAGGTATCGGCCGTGGCCGTGTTTATTTCCGTCACCTCCTTGGATCCGAAACTAAGACTCGTGATGGAACCCCGCACCTCGCCTCCGGCCGCCCGCTTGAAAGCCATCGAGCAACTGGCCAACGCCGGGATACCGGTCGGAACCTTGGTGGCACCCATCGTTCCCGGTCTGACCGATCACGAAGTGCCGAACATCATCGCCGAGGCCGTGAATGCCGGAGCGCAGTTCGCTGGCCACGTCATGTTGCGCTTGCCCTACGCCGTGAAAGATCTGTTCGCAAACTGGTTGGAAACCCATTTCCCCGATCGAAAAGAAAAGGTCTTGAACCGCATTCGCGAGCTTCGCGGTGGCAAACTCAATAGCACCGCTTTCGTGGACCGTATGCGCGGGCAGGGGCTCTACGCAGACCAGATCCATCAACTCTTCCGGCTGGCGTGCCGCAAACACGGGATCGCCAACCAACGCCCCGAACTCTCGACTCAACACTTCCGACGCCAGCCGGATCAGCTGGACTTATTTAGCTGACGCGGTCGGCTCGAAGTCCCGACACATGGATTCCAAGACATCCAGATCCAAGCCGGGCGCGATTTCCGAAGGACGATACACCTCGGGATCCTGGACCTGAGCCGAGCGGCAAAACGCGAGCATCTCCGGATTCACCTCGGCCCGCAGCCGAGGACTCCGAACCACCGAAACAAACTCCAGTTCAAAGGCATGCAACGCGTGAGAGTCGAGGATGAGTCGCGTTCGTTGAGCCTCCGAGAGGCGACCGTAGCACATGTCTAGGTACGCGTCCGGTTCTCGCCCATAGAGTTTGTCCCCAACAATTGGGAATCCCGCGTGCGCCAAATGAATGCGGATCTGATGCTTTCGCCCCGAACGGGGTAAGGCCAATATCAGCGAGTAAGGCTCGCCATCTCGCCAGAATCGTTCCCGCACTTCAAACCCGGTTTCTGAGGGCGCGCCATCCGGCCGCACGCAATCCTTCACCGCAACCGGACTCTCCTCATCCTTCCCTAAGGGGCCGCCCACCGTGAACGCATCCGCGGTCGGATGGCCGTGCACCAAAGCATAGTATCGTTTCTGCACCTGCCGCTGTTCCCAGATCCGGCGCAGGTACCGCGCCCACTCGCGATTCTTCGCCACCAACACGAGCCCGGAGGTTTCTCGGTCTAGACGATTGATCAAATGGACTTCCGCCGTCGCGCCCACGTGCACTCGCACCTGCCCGACCAAACTCGACATCGGACCCGTCTTGCTGGGATGACACACCAAACCCGCGGGTTTGTTGATTACCAACAAATCCGCACTCTCGTGTAGCATCCTTGCTTTCGGAAAGTCCATCGGTGTTCCGATCGCAGCCACGGAGCAAGCCGCAGAGGACAAATGCTTGCCCCATGCCCCCTGCCGCCTAAGCTGCCCGAACGCGTGGAGCATCTCCCAAGCAACCCCTCGATTCAAGATCATCAACCGGACGGCGCGATGACATTCGGGCTGATCTCCGATACCCACGGCTATTGGGACCCTCAATTCGAAAAGCACCTGCGCCACGTCGACCACATCATTCACGCCGGAGACATCGGACCTGAGACCCTCTTGGATCGACTCGAAGCCATCGCCCCCACAACGGCAGTCCGAGGCAACACGGACTGGAACCCCAACCTACCCGAAACGGCTTGCCTAACCCGGAACGGCACCCAGATATTGGTCTGCCATATCGTCACGCCCTCGCTGACGCCTCAGGCGCAGTGTCCTCAACTCCTCACGCTACGCCCACAAATCGTGGTGTTCGGGCACACTCACAAGCGCCATCAAAGCAAAATCGACTCAACCCTCTTCATCAACCCCGGCTATGCCGGATCCCGGCGCCCCGGCACCGAAAGATCCCTGGCATTCCTGACGCTCGCCGCAACGAAGGAACCCGAAGTGGTTTTCCGCGAGCTCGATTAATCCCGGCGAAACAAAGAAATCCCCGCACACAAGCCGCCGAATACAAGAAGCCACTTGAATCCGGAACCGCATTCTCCAATGATTGTCACAAATAGATGACGCCGACCCTTTCGCGCACCCTGCGAAAATTACCCAAACGAACGCAGACGATCGTCCTGACCTGCGTGTACGGCATCTTCGCGGGGCTCGCTGCCGTCCTCTTCCACGTCGTCATTCAAAACGTCTTCAAGCTGACCTTCGTCCGTTACGCCACCCTGGGGCCCACGGGTTTTGCGATCGCCAGTTTCATCACGATTATTTCCTGTTCCCTGGCCGTCGGGTTTCTACTCACTCGCTACTGTCCCGGCGCGTCGGGCAGCGGCATCCCGCAGCTCAAGCTGGCTTTCTGGAAAGACTTCGGCTACGTCCCGTGGCGAGTCGTATGGGTCAAGTTCGTCGCGGGCGTCTTGAGCATCGGCGGCGGATGTAGTCTCGGTCGCGAAGGCCCGAGCGTGCAACTCGCCGGAGGCGTCGCCTCCAATCTCGCGGGGATATTCGGCGAACCCAAACAACACCGTCGTCACGCCGCCGCGGCCGGAGCCGCGGCCGGATTAGCGGCCGCCTTCAATACTCCTTTAGCGGCCATCACATTTGTCTTGGAGGAGGTCGTTCAAGACCTCAACAGCCGGATTCTGGGAAGCATCCTCCTGGCCTCGGTGTTGGGTGCTTTCGTAGTACATGGTTTGATTGGGGAACAACCCGCGTTCGGCATCGCCGCCATCCAAACCCAAAGCCTCCGCACCTATCTCCTAATCCCCGTGGTTGCCGCAGCCGCAGCCCTCATCGGAATCGTCTTTCAGAAAGCGACTCTCGCCTTGCGCCAGAAACGGAAACGATTTGAGCGCTTTCCCACCTGGCTTCGCCCCGCCCTCGGTGGTCTCATCACCTGGATTCTAGGGGTCACCGTTTTCATCCTCACCAGCCGCTCGGGCCAACCCGGTTCTTTGGGGGTCTTTGGGGTGGGTTACGAGGATCTGAGTCGAGCCCTAACGGAAACCATCGATTGGCGCCTGGCCGGAGTTCTCCTCCTCACCAAGTTGATTGCTACTTTCGCCTGCTACGGATTCGGCGGCTGCGGCGGGATTTTCTCACCGACGCTTTTCCTCGGTGGCATGTGCGGCTTGTTTATCTCGGGCTTCTGCGGCCAGTTCATCGAACTCAGCACCTCCGCTCACGTTCTGCTGGCCGTGGTCGGAATGAGCACCTGTCTGGGGGCCGTGGTTCGAGCCCCCGTTACCGGCATCTTGATCGTCTTTGAAATGACCCACGAGTTCAGTTTGGTCCCGGCGCTCATGTTGGGCGCGCTAATCAGTTCGGCCATTTCACGCCGCTTGAGTCCCGAAAATTTCTATGAAGCCATTCTCCTCCAAGACGGGCACAATCTCGATCACGTGATCCCTCCTCGGGATCTGCGTTCCTGGCAGCAGCTTCCCGTATCGGCGATCGCGCACTTCCAAGTCGCGGCAATCACGGATCGCTCGCCAGAAGCGCTGAAGGAAGCACTGCGCGAGAATCCCTATAGCCGCTTTCCCGTAATCGAGGACAATCAACTCCAAGGGATCCTCACCCGAGAAACCATCGAACAAGCCCTGGCCACCCAGGCCAGCCCGGAACTAGAGCCTGCCGTCACTTGCCTCCCCACGGAAACCATCCGAGAACTTCAATTCCGTCTCATCGAATCCACCACTGGATTCGTCGCCGTTTTGGACCAGAAGGGGGGCGCCATGATCGGGTTGGTCACGCTGCATGATCTACTTCGCGCCGAAGTCAGTATCGCTAAGGAGGGGAATGAAGAACGCTAGCGCGGTGGAGGGGCTGAGCGGCGTTTCCACCACTGCGCCGCCGCGCTGAAAAACCAAATTCCCAGGTAATCAGCGGACAGGTCCGTCAGAGAGAAACTCCGGCGCGGGAGCCAATGCTGACTCACCTCCTCGACGGTCACGATCAACACCACCAAAGAGGTCCCCGTCCAAAATCGCACGCGCCCCCAGTCCCAGGTCCGCCAACCGAGGGTTTCATTCACAATGAGTGCCAACAGCCCCATCAAGACGAAATGCCCCATGGTATCGGCGCCCGGCACGCGTTGGTAGAAGAGAAAAATATCGGGAAAACGCCCCAGGTCCGCCATGACCACAATCCCGACGATGAACCCAATGTAGAGGAGCATGCCCCATTTCATCGCGTTCGCTCCTCTTTAGTTTTCGGCAACCATGTTTTGGATCCTCCGTCGGATCACCAATCCACTTCCACACTGAGCCGATTCCCAAATCGGTTGTGGTAGTAGACCATCTTATTCCGACACCCGTATTCGTGGACCATCTTGGTGATCTTCACATCGAAACAACAGTACTCAGCAATCTTGAGCATCTCACCCTCCTTATACCACTGAATCGCCTGCAGGCCTTCGGCGGTCTTTTCCGTCCCCAAAGACGCGCTCGCCACGGCATCCAGGGAAAGCCGGTGACTCAACAAACGCTGCAAATCCACCATCAAATCCAACGTGGGGGCTTGGGTCAGATCGATAATCGAATAGCCATGCAATACCTCGTAGTCAAAACGCAGGTGATTAAACCCAACCACGAGATCGGCCTTCAGCAGTTCGTCAATCAAGGCATTCACCTCGGACTCGCCGTAGATGCGGTATCCCCCGCGGGCCGTGCTGTAGGTGACGCCCACGCTCAGGCCCATATCGCGTATCTTATCCCAACCACCCACGTCCTGGGCCGAGCGCTGGGTTTCCAAATCAAAGTAAACTATGTTTTTTTCTGACATGATCGTGACCGCGCCAACACCAAATCGCCTTACATTCAGCGATTCGGAATCTCATTCACTCCCATCCATCCGGAAGGGAAAAATGTCTTGCTGAACCCCACGCCTTGGATCAGTTTACGTCCGATAAAGTTAGCGCTATCCCAAAGAAAAGAGCGCTAGTGGAACAACAGACCTCCAGCAGAAACCAGACGAACCTCAACGGCAAGAATAACATGAGAAGCGCGATTTTTTCCCTCGTATTGATTCTGACCACACTCAACACCTTAGGCCAGGCAGCCCTCCCGAAACAGAAGTCGGCCCCCGGCGCCAAAGTTTATATCATCTCACCGGCGAATGGCGAAACCGTGAGCTCACCCGTCACCGTCAAATTCGGGCTGCAGGGGATGGGCATCGCACCCGCCGGCATCAAGTTTGACAATACCGGCCACCACCATTTGATGGTCGATCTGAAAGAATTGCCGGATCTTAACAAGCCAATTCCGGCAACCGCGAATAGCCTCCACTACGGCAAAGGTCAGACCGAAGCCACCATCGAGCTAAAGCCGGGAACGCACACCCTCCAGCTCGTGCTTGGTGACTACCTTCATATTCCTCACGACAAGCCAGTGATCTCTCGCAAGATTCGCATTACCGTTAAGTAATTTCGGAACGGTTTTTGATTCGATTTTCGCCCGGTGGGCCTCCCCCTCCGGGCGCTTCCTTTCCCAATCCTAGAATCCTCCCAACTCTCGTAGAACCATGCTCGGCGAAATCAGAAATCCGCAAGGCGAACGCATCGACTACACCTATCACCCGGGTAACGACGAAACCAACCACCTGGTCATCATTGGCCATGGAGTGACCGGCAACAAAGACCGTCCCTTCGTGGTGGCACTCGCTGACGGTCTCGCCGCCGCCGGGATTTCGACGGTGCGGATTTCATTTTCAGGCAACGGGGATTCGGAGGGGACATTTGTCGATTCCAACATCAGCAAGGAAGTCGGCGATTTGCGCGCCGCCATTGATGCCGCCACCGCCAAAGGCAAGACCGTGACCTACATCGGCCACAGCATGGGTGGCGCCGTGGGGGCACTCAGCGCGGCGCAAGACGAGCGGATCCGCTTCCTCGTCTCCCTCGCGGGCATGGTGCACACCAAACAATTCGCCGAAACCGAGTTCGGGATGGTCACCCCGGATGCGGGCAATATGTGGGATGACGAAGACTGCCCCCTTTCGTCGGCCTACATGAATGACCTACGGTCAATCGAGTCCACGGCCTCGTGCGGCCCCAAAATTTCCGTTCCCTGGCTATTAATTCACGGAACCGAGGATGACGTGGTCCCACTCCAGGATTCTAAAGACATCGTAGCGCAAGCCGGAGACAACGCCGAACTCGTGGAACTCGCCGGTGCGAATCACGTATTTGCTGACGCCCACACGGAACCGATGGTGGCCAAAACCGTCGAATGGCTCTCGGCCCAGCATCGATCGGCCTAACCCATCCCCTCCACCACTCGGGCCTTGCGGGCCTTGCTTCAAGCGGGACTCGCTTCGGTCAGGTCCGAGTGACTCTTGAGCCAACGCTCGTGTTCTTGATAATCCGGGCAATACTGAGCCACATGGGCCCAGAAAGCCGGAGAGTGGTTCAGATGGCGGAGATGGCTCAACTCGTGGATCAGAATGTAGTCTCGCACCGGGAGGGGCACTTGGACCAAGCGCCAATTTAGCGAAAGTTTCCCCCGAGCTGAACAGGAGCCCCAACGCGTACGTTGGTTCCGAATCGTCACACCAGTCGCCTGCAGCCCCATGGGCGGTGCCAACTCCGCCACCCGCTCGGGAAGTTCGCGCTTGGCCACGAGTTTCATCGCCCGTTCGATATCCGCTTGGAGATCCACCGCCCCCGGCGTCACCGCAATCACAAGATCCCCAAGTTGAGCCGACCGACGCCCCGTGTCCGGCACGGGAAGAAGCAACTCAGATTTCCCGCGGAACCAAACGCGAACGCCAAACTCCCAGCGCACACTCAAGCGGGCCCGGGCCTCCAGATCGTCCAATCGACTACTCACCCACGCCTGCCGAGCATCGAAAAAAGCACGGGCTTCGCGCTGACTCCCACGTCGCGGAATAGTCACTCGAACCAAGCGCTCATTGAGCACCCGAATGATGTAGTGCCGAGCGCGGGGATGGCGCACAAACTGAACGACCACGTCGTTTTCCGAGGCAGACTCGGGTTGAAAACAAAAGGTTCGCGAAAACGTGAGTTCCAACTGCACCGCCCCTAGACTACGTCAGGCACCAACTTCTCGCAACAATCTGACGGATTACGCTTGATTTCTTCCCAAAAAACAACACCCTTACGCAGCGATCCAGAACGCCATAAAGGCACACTGGGATCAGAGTTGTTGGAACGGATGGAAGATCACATCGAACTGGAAGGCAAGGTCAAGGCCGTGTTAGCAGGAACTATGTTCCGAGTGGAATTGGACAACGGTCACGTCGTGCTTGCTCACATTTCCGGCAAAATGCGAAAGCGGTTTATCCGTCTGACAATTGGCGATCGCGTGAAGATTGAGATGTCCCCGTATGATCTCAACAAAGCACGCATCGTTTACCGTCTGGGCTAGTCCCCGGTGCGGCAGCCGCTCCTGGCAGCGAAACTGGCTGGAGTCGGAAGAAGACAAAAGGAGTTTATCTCGGCGCCCTCGATAACGCCTGCTTGCTCTTAAGAATAAGACTGGCACGCGAATCGCTACTCACCGAAGTAGAATGGGAGTCGGGGGAGGCGGAAGCGCCTAAATCCGGCCAAACGTTGTATCCAGGTCGCAGATCATGAAATTTCGCTACGCCCACCGACGCGTCACCGCGCTCGCACGCCGTATCCAACCCACGGCCAGTTCATCCGTTCTCAGTTGGCCGCCTTCACCGGATGAAAAACCGCGTGAGAACGCCACATTCTCTTGCTCCAAAGCGGTTATCAAAACAGAACCGGTGCAACCCGTTCAGGTCTGCTGACCCGGCGACGACGATCTAAAAACTCTAATTGGTCGGCAGCTTCCACCACCGATCGGTTCCGCTAATCAAGCGCCACACGCTGACCGATCCGGACCGACTCCTCTTCCGCCGCGCAAACCTCGGTCACCATCAAGGCGTCTTCAACGGTCACCCGCGCGGGCGCTCGTCCCTTCCGGACACAATCGGCCAGATAGCCCAATTCCCCGGCATACCCGTCCAGCCCATCACATTGGACCACCTCCGGCTCCGCTCCCTCCCGATACAGCATCAACGCGCGATCGCCCTGCGCGAGGTCATAAACGACGGTCGCAGATTCAAATACGGCCGTATAGCTCATGTTAAAACCAAATCCGGGAGCCATGGCCCAACTCCCTTCCGCGCTCACACAGGCGCCAGACGCCACCTGATACTGAGTCATCACGTGATCGATCGCACCACTCACCTTGGAGAACCCGGTCGAAAACACCCCCAAAGGCCGACCAAAGCAATGACAGATGTAGTCGGTATCGTGCACGTGGAGGTCAAATAGCGCGCCCCCCGAATTCTCACCATCGAAATAACTCGTCTGCCCCCACCCCGGCGCCTCAGCAATTCGCCGGAGATTTAAGCCGAGCAGACGCCCATAACGTTGGTCGTCGATCACCTGTTTCAACCAAGCCCATTCAGGCCAAAAGCGAAGACACATCGCCGGCATGAAAAACCCTTTGGCCCCCTTGGCTACGGCGGCAATCTCCTCCGCTTCGGTCACAGTCCGAGCCAAGGGTTTTTCACAAATCACATGGTGTCCCGCCTGTAGTGCCGCGATTGCCAGTGAGTGGTGAGTCCGCGTTGGCGTGCAAATATCAACCACATCCAAATCCGGATGCTTCAAGAAAGCGTCCCAATCCCGGTAGCCCGTCACTCGATTCATATCGAGTTGAACCGGATTCTGGTCCCCCACGTTTCCGACCACATCGGATAAATCGCCATCCAGTCGCCGCCCGGACGGGCTACAGACTGCTACAATTTCCACATCGTCCAACTGACGATATCCCTTGATGTGGGCCACGGACATGAATCCAAGCCCGGCAATGCCGACACGTACCATAATTCCAATTCAAAGCTGCTGCTTGTCCTAAACCTCAACAACTCCCCCTCGGAAAGTCAATCCAGCGTCTCCCCAAAACGAGGAATTCAACCCAGACGCCCAAAGGTAGGGCGAGCGCACCCGCGAACCGCTAGGCAAGACCAGCGAACAAAAAGACCCATCACTCAGCCCGCCGGCTCCGACCCGCTACTCTCAGATACTCTCCCCGGCCCACCCACCGGATACCGCCGCAACCCATTTCGAATCAACAACTGCCACACAACGATCAACGCCTCCCGAATAATCGCCCCAGACATCTTGGAACTTCCCTGATACCGATCCGTAAACACGATCGGAATCTCCGTCACTCGTAGCCCCTGGCGCCAAACTTGATGATTCAGCTCAATTTGAAAGCTATAGCCATTGGACCGGACCCGCTCCAAATGGATCCCCTCCAGAGTTTGTCGCCGAAAACACTTAAATCCTCCGGTCGGATCCGAAACGGGCATGCCCGTGATCCACTGCACGTATTTAGCCGCACACAGACTCAATACCAACCGATTCAAAGGCCAATTAATCACCCGTATCCCGTCACGGTAGCGCGAACCAATCACCAAATCAGCACTTCGTGCCGCCTCTACAAACCTAGGCAAATCAGCGGGGTCGTGCGAAAAATCGCCATCCATCTCCATCATGAATTGATAGTCCCGCTCCAAAGCCCAAGCAAACCCATCGCAATAGGCCCGTCCCAAACCATTCTTCACCTTTCGGTGCAAGACATTCACGGCTTCATGGGTAGCCGCCAACCGATCGGCAATCTCCCCGGTCCCATCGGGAGAATTGTCATCTACCACCAAGACATCGACCCCGGGCGCCACCTCCAACACCCGTTCAACAAGAGATTCTAAATTATCCTTCTCATTGAATGTCGGTATGACGACAACCGCTTCCGCTTTCATAGTTCGTTTCCTTTACCCGCCGCCCTATCTATCCGGCGCATGGCCTCAATCCAAAAATAACCGAGTACCCCACCCACCGCATAATAAAAAAAATCGGACCACACAAAAGTGGTACCCAGAAGGGTACGCCCGATAAAATAACCGTGGGCCCACTCCAATATGGGATGCCGAACCCCCTGCAAAAATTCCAGTCCACAGGTCAATGCAAATACGCTCCCGGCAATCACACCTGCTCCAAACCGATGCGAAATCAAATCCCAAACCGCACACCAAAAAACCACATAGAGCACGCCTCCTAGCGAATCATTCACCCAATCCTGAAACCAACCCACATGGAACTTGGAGTAAAAGCCACTGATCGTGAGCACACTCAACCAAATAAGACGCCATCGATTCGACTCCAACCAAAGCCTCAGCCATGCCATCTTACCCCTCCTCCAATCACCGCAAGAACTTCAACGCAAGGAATCCGCCAAGCAGGAGGATCATGAAAACCGTCGCAAACAAGTTAAAATACTTATCGATAGCAGCTCGAATCTGAGCTCCAAAAAAGTACAGTAGGGTAGCTACTGCAAAAAAACGCAGAGACCGACCTATAATCGACGCCAACAAAAACTCATGGATGGAAAACTTGAACGCACCCGAGGCGATCGTAAACACCTTGTAGGGAATGGGCGTCACAGCGGCAAATAAGTTCCCCCAAAAACCATAGGTGTCGTACCAGAGCTTGATCTTCTCCATGACCGCTTCTCCATGATACGCCTTAACGATTGGCTCCCCAATCAACTCAAAAGCCCAATAGCCTATCCCATACCCGATGACACCCCCAACCAACGACCCAGCGGTACAGATCAGCGCAAATCGGTAACTCTTGGTCACACCGCCCACACACAGGGCAATCAGCAGAACATCCGGCGGAATGGGAAACACCGACGATTCCAACAAGGCAATAAAAAACAAAGCCCAAGAACCGGCGGGATGATCCGCCCAACTCAACGTCCAATCGTACATCCGCCGCAACAATGAGGGACGTGCCGCCGATGCCGGTGTTTCAGTTTCCTGTGTCATTTCGGGCTGAGTGGAAGTGAAATTCACCACCCCGTCAAGACCAAGACCACAAACGCATTGAATGGACCCCTAGCTCTGGTCATGATGACGGCCACCGAAATAGAGACGACTGTCAGCCCAAAAACCTTAGCTCAACCATACCCGTCCCGGAACGAGACAATTCAAACCGATGCGAATCATTGGTGGCACACAAGCCGGCATCCCCATCCAAACGCCCCGTGGCCAAGGGGTTCGTCCCACTGTCGATCGCGTCCGAGAAGCCATCTTTAATCGCCTCGCGGGTTGGATTCCAGGTACACGAGTGCTCGATCTGTTCAGCGGTACCGGGGCAATGGGCCTCGAATCCGTAAGTCGAGGCGCTGCCTATGTAGAGAGCGTCGAACTCTCAGCAAAGCACCTATCGTATATCAAAAAGAACGTCTCGGCCTGTGGCTACGGCCCGACTCAAATCCGCCTCCGACAAAATTGCGCCTTCAAAGCCATTGCTGAACTGGCCAACCAGTCCCAAACGTTCGACCTCATACTGGCGGACCCCCCGTTCGGCGAACGCACTCGGCAACGTCGTAGCGAATCGGCGGCCCAAAAACTCTTGGACGACCCCAATTTGCCAAAAATCTGCCATCCCGAGACACGAATCGTCCTCGGGCACGCCACTCGTGACCAAGTGCAGATCCCATCGATCTGGAACCTGGAAAAACAACAGCGCTACGGCGATGCCACCATCAACTACCTAACCCCGAATCCGATCGAAGACACGTCGACAGAATAGTTCCCTTCTACTGGGTAAAGAAATTGCCAAACCAAATATCGGCACGATACTCTGCTTACGTGACCAGCATGCCGATGCTCATCTTCCTAGCCACCCTCTTCTACGGGGCGGTGTTCTGTGTCCTTGGTCTAGGCTGGGCCTTCTGGAAAGTTCGTAATCAGGACCAAGAAAAGAACAAAAAAAAGCGACGATCGACTCGCCGCAGTACGCTGATCAAAGGGAGATAAACATCCTTCTGCTCCCGACTTCCTCCTACATATCACCGAACCGACGTTCCCGTTCCTCTTGGATCATCTGCCGCGGCCCGATGCCATAGAACAGCTTAAATTCCTCGGCAAACTTGTTCTCGTTGATAAACCCAAGCTCTGCGGCGATCTCCTTGGGTGACAACCCGGAAAGCAGCAGCTTACGGGCATTAAGCATTCGTTGCTGTCGAAGCCACCACTTAGGATTCACCCCCAGCACTGCCTTAAACTCCCTTTCGAGCTGCCGAGAAGAGACGCCCAAAGTATCTGAAAGGCGCTTAACTCGGTAACGACAATGATTGGCAATTTGGTTGAGATTAACCGGATTCTGCAGACGTCGAACCGACATGTAGAACACTTCGCCATTCACAATCCTAATCATTCGAGCTCCTTCTCCCTATACTCCAAGACACACGTTACGAACCACCTAATGAGTCGCATTAGTATTTAATTCTACCAATTCCGTCGTAAGCTATGTGCCAATTAATCCTCGAACGCAAATAAGGGGTGTCCCCGATGAATTGAAAATCCACCTCAGAATCAACCGAAAACCGACACACACTTAACGGTGATGCCGCCAAAGTGTCAACAAACGAATCAAAACGCCGCACTCCGACGCAGAATAGGAAATCATTCCCCCCAATCCCAACGAACCAGCATCCATCCTAGCTTTCCAATCAAAAATCATATCTCTGATTGGAACACACGCGGCTACCCCGTGCTCGACCTCAACCGCAAAAACTCGTCAATTTCACTCGCGCTTAGATCACGCCACCGCCCGGTTTTCAATCCGTCAAGGGCAATCGAACCAATCCGAACCCGAACCAACCGCTGCACTCGCAGTCCAAAATACTCGAACATACGACGAATCTCTCGGTTCTTACCCCCAATCAATTCCACGGCATAAACCGTCCGATCCCCATCCGACCAAGTCACCTCCACACCAACAAATCGCAATCGATCCTCTCCCATCTGAACCCCCGCCACACACCGTTCAGCAAAATCAGATGGAGCCTTTCCCAGAGCGGTAACCTCATAAGATTTCCTCACCTCGTAGCGTGGGTGAGTCACAAGCTCCGTAAAACTCCCATCATTCGTAACAAACAACAAACCTTCGCTCGCGACGTCCAAACGCCCGACATGATGAAGCCCAGACATAACCTTCTGGGGAACAAGATCAAGGAAAGAGGGGAACTTATCCGACCCGACAGTCGAACAGACATACCCACGAGGTTTGTTGAGGGCCAAATATTGGCGGGGAATCTGACACGAAACCGAACGGCCATCCACCTCAACCTTAGAAGACCGTAGAACTCGGGTGCCAAGCTCAGTGACCACTTGCCCATCAACGCGAATACGCCCCTCGGCAATCAGCTTTTCGGCTGACCGCCGGGAGGCGACTCCCGCTTCGGCAAGATATTTCTGAAGTCGAATCGAATCCTTCTCAGCCACAATCGATGGGCGCCGAGGAAGGAATCAAGGGCAGGACTGCCCTAGGCTTCCGGTTTGGTCTTTCGCAGGCCGATCACACGATCGCCCGGCTTCCAAAGACCGCGCTTTTTGAGCAACTCTACCCGTTCGAAGCGCTTCAACACGCTCCGCTTCGCACCGAGGCCACTTGAACCTCTCAGACTAGGATGTTGCGACATAAGCTCTATCGTTTTCGGTTAAAAAAAAACGCCGAACCAATGGATTCGGCGTTAGAAAGATCTGGCGGCTACCTACTCTCACACAGGCTCTACCTGCACTACCATCGGCAACGCTGTGTTTGACGTCCGAGTTCGGAATGGGATCGGGTCGGGCCACAGCTTTATGACCACCAAAAATCTTTGAGAACGGTTGTTCTCTAAAAACTACACACAGGGAGCGACTAATTCGCTTAGTGTAAATCGCTTTAAAAGAAAAAGCGATCAAGCCGCACGACCTATTAGTACCAGTCCGCTTAACATGTTACCACGCTTACACGCCTGGCCTATCAACCCGGTAGTCTGCCGGGGGTCTTCAGGGACTTGCGTCCGGGAAACCTTATCTTGGGAGGAGCTTGGCACTTAGATGCTTTCAGCGCTTATCTCTTCCGCACTTGGCTACGCAGCGCTGCCCCTGACGGAACAACTGCCACACCAGAAGTGCGTCATTCTCGGTCCTCTCGTACTAAAGAATGAACCCCTCAAGTTTCCTACGCCCACAGTGGATAAGGACCGAACTGTCTCACGACGTTCTGAACCCAGCTCGCGTACCGCTTTAACCGGCGAACAGCCGGACCCTTGGGACCTTCTCCAGCCCCAGGATGCGATGAGCCGACATCGAGGTGCCAAACCGCGCCGTCGATATGAACTCTTGGGCGCGATCAGCCTGTTATCCCTAGCGTACCTTTTGTCCGTTGAGCGATGGCAATTCCACATTCAACCATCGGATCACTTGGGCCTGCTTTCGCATCTGCTCGACTTGTAGGTCTCACAGTTAAGCACACTTCTACCCATATGCTCGACGCACGGTTGCCAACCGTGCTGAGTGTACCTTCGCACTCCTCCGTTACTTTTTAGGAGGAAACCGCCCCAGTCAAACTAACCCGCAGGCACTGTCCCTCGCCTGGCTAACAGGGTCGAGGTTAGAATCCTAATCAATAAAGAGTGGTATTTCACTGATGACTCCTCGGCGACCGAAACCGCCGATTCAACGTCTCCCACCTATGCTACGCATTAAAGACCAGAACCCAATACCAGCTTATAGTAAAGGTGCATAGGGTCTTTCCGTCCTACTGCGGGCAGGCGGCATCTTCACCGCCACTACAATTTCGCCGAGAACCACTCCGAGACAGCGGTCCGGTCGTTACACGATTCGTGCAGGTCGGAACTTACCCGACAAGGAATTTCGCTACCTTAGGACCGTTATAGTTACGGCCGACATTCACCGGGACTTCGGCTCCGAGCTTCGCCTTACGGCTAACAAGTCACCTTAATCTTTCGGCATTGGTCACGTGTCACACCCTATACGTCGTCTTCACGACTTAGCAGAGTGCTGTGTTTTTGTTAAACAGTCGCCAGACCCAATTTACTGTGGCCTACCGAAGTAGGCACCCCTTCTCCCGAAGTTACGGGGCTATTTTGCCGAGTTCCTTAGAGTGGTTTCTCTCGCGCGCCTTAGTCTATTCGACTCACCCACCTGTGTCGGTTTGCGGTACGGGCGACCAGGGGCACATGTTAACTCGCTTTTCTCGACGGATCGTCCAGTGGTACGCTTCGACCGAAGTCTAGGCTCTGTCTTTCGATGACTTAGCCACCTTTCTCACCGCGTCACGGTCAACTAACCCCAAGCCGGTGCAGGAATATTGAACTGCTGTCCATCGACTACGCCTTACGGCCTCGCCTTAGGTCCCGACTAACCCTGGGAGGACGAACCTGGCCCAGGAAACCTTGGGTATACGGCGACCAGAATTCTCATCTGGTTAATCGCTACTCATGTCTGCATTCTCACTAATCAACGCTCCACTTTCCGTTACCGTCGAGCTTCACAACGTTGATTACGCTCTCCTACCACTTACAGCGGACGAATCCACTGCAAATCCGCAGCTTCGGTATATGATTTAATCGCCAATCATTTTCGGCGCAACATCGCTCGATGAGTCAGCTATTACGCATTGTTTAAATGGTGGCTGCCTCTAAGCCAACATCCTCACTGTCTAAGCAACGTCACATCCTTTCCACTTAATCATATTTGGGCACCTTAGCTGGCGGTCTGGGATGTTTCCCTCGCGCCGACGAAGCTTATCCCTCGCCGACTGACTGCCGGGGTAATGAGATCCGAGGCATTCGGAGTTTGATTGGTTTTGGTACCCGGGTATGGGCCCTAGTCCATCCAGCGCTCTACCTCCTCGGAGTACTTATCCGACGCTAGCCCTCAAGCTATTTCGGAGAGAACCAGCTATTACGGGGTTTGATTAGTCTTTCGCTCCTACTCACAAGTCATCCGAGCATTTTTCAACATACACCGGTTCGGTCCTTCACTGCGTGTTACCGCAGCTTCAACCTGCTCATGAGTAGATCACCTCCGCTTCGGGTCTATCGCCTGCCACTAAACGCGCATTTCACACTCGCTTTCGCTTCGCCTCCATTCCAGAAGAACTTAGGCTCGCCACAGACAATAACTCGCAGACTCATTATGCAAAAGGCACGCCGTCACTTGACCGAAGTCAAGCTCCGACACTTTGTATGCAATTGGTTTCAGGTACTATTTCACTCCCCTAACAGGGGTTCTTTTCACCTTTCCCTCACGGTACTAGTTCACTATCGGTTGCCAAGTAGTATTTAGCCTTATCCAGTGGTCTGGACAGATTCATGCAGAGTTTCACGTGTTCCGCATTACTTGGGATACCCCTAGGGCCACTCCGGCTTCGCGCACCCGACTGTCACGGTCTCTGGTTGGTCTTTCCAAACCATTACACTCACCTTTGCGGTCCCACGTCGAGGTCCCACAACCCCAGGGAAACAAGTTTCCCTGGTTTAGGCTCCTCCGCTTTCGCTCGCCACTACTTACGGAATCATTTCATTTTCTTTTCCTGGGGGTACTGAGATGTTTCACTTCACCCCGTATCGCTTCTACAGTCTATACATTCAACTGCAGATGACTGCCTTTGAGGGGCAGACGGGTTGTCCCATTCGGAAATCCACGGGTCAAAGCCTGCTTGCGGCTAACCGTGGCTTATCGCAGCTTGCTACGTCCTTCATCGCCTCTTGGCACCAAGGCATCCACCAATTGCACTTAGTAGCTTGATCACAAAGTTACCTACTCGCCATCACCCTACTATTAGGATAAATCCTATTCAGATGACGGGTCGTAGAACTCAGCGAATTATAGTCGCTATTAGTTTATTTACCCTATGTGTAGTTTTCAAAGAACATACCGGACTCGCATCCAGTAAAAATATGGTGGGCCTGACTGGGTTCGAACCAGTGACCCCACGCTTATCAAGCGTGTGCTCTAACCAACTGAGCTACAGGCCCCTCGGAAGCTGAACTGTTTTACGGTTACAGCATCCAAAGAATTTGGTGGAGCTGAGGAGATTCGAACTCCTGACATGCTGCTTGCAAAGCAGCCGCTCTACCAACTGAGCTACAGCCCCAAAACTCGATGTTTCGGGCGGTCAGAACGTATCCTGATCGCTCACGAAAAGCATCAGAGATCCATCGAAAGCTGAATTGTGCGATAAGAGAGCCCAATCACCAAAAAGGTGTCGACCTAATGGATGTGATCCGTAGACCACTCCATGTTTATCTCCTTAGAAAGGAGGTGATCCAGCCGCAGGTTCCCCTACGGCTACCTTGTTACGACTTCATCCCAATCACCAGCCATACCTTCGGCACCTGCCTCCCTTGCGGGTTAGCTCAGCGACTTCGGGTACAACCGGCTTTCATGATGTGACGGGCGGTGTGTACAAGGCCTGGGAACGTATTCACGGCGCCGTAGCTGATGCGCCATTACTAGCGATTCCGGCTTCATGTAGTCGAGTTGCAGACTACAATCCGAACTGGGCCTAATTTTGAGGATTTGCTCCACCTCACGGTATTGCTTCCCATTGTATTAGGCATTGTAGTACGTGTGCAGCCCTGGCCGTAAGGGCCATACTGACTTGACGTCATCCCCACCTTCCTCCTCGTTTAAGCGAGGCAGTCTGTCCAGAGTGCTCCGAACTCACGTTCGGGTGGCAACAGGACACAAGGGTTGCGCTCGTTGCGGGACTTAACCCAACATCTCACGACACGAGCTGACGACAGCCATGCAGCACCTGTGCAAGCTCCTCTTGCGAGGTCATTCCCCTTTCAGGGTTTTACCACTAGCATGTCAAGGCCAGGTAAGGTTCTTCGCGTTGCATCGAATTAAGCCACATACTCCACCGCTTGTGCAGGCCCCCGTCAATTTCTTTGAGTTTTAATCTTGCGACCGTACTCCCCAGGCGGCACACTTAACGCGTTAGCTCCGCCACGAACGGGGTCGAATCCGCTCATAGCAAGTGTGCACCGTTTACGGCTAGGACTACCAGGGTATCTAATCCTGTTTGCTACCCTAGCTTTCGTGCCTCAGTGTCAGGATTCGTCCAGAGACTCGCCTTCGCCACTGGTGTTCCTCTCGATATCTACGCATTTCACTGCTACACCGAAAATTCCAGTCTCCCCTCCGATCCTCTAGCCAAGCAGTTTTCAATGCAATTTCCGAGTTGAGCTCGGAGCTTTCACATCGAACTTACCTAGCCACCTACGCACTCTTTACGCCCAGTGAATCCGAACAACGCTTGGGACCTCTGTATTACCGCGGCTGCTGGCACAGAGTTAGCCGTCCCTTCCTCTTTTGCTACTATCAGCTTTTGAAATATTACTCCAAAAGGTTTGTTCACAAATGACAGGGGTTTACGGGCCGAAGCCATTCATCCCCCACGCGGCGTCGCACCATCAGGGTTTCCCCCATTGTGAATGATTCTCGACTGCTGCCACCCGTAGGTGTCTGGACCGTGTCTCAGTTCCAGTGTGGCCGACCATCCTCTCAGACCGGCTACCCGTCTTTGCCTTGGTGAGCCGTTACCTCACCAACAAGCTGATAGGCCGCGGGCTCATCATAATGCGCCAGGCCTTACGGTCCCCAGCTTTAGACCTCTTAAGATGCCTCAAGAGATCCACATCCGGTATTAGCTTACCTTTCGGCAAGTTATTCCAAACATTACGGCAGATTACCCACGTGTTACGCACCCTTTCGCCACTACAACTAAAATGTATTGCTACGTTTCAGTCACCGTTCGACTTGCATGTCTTATCCACGCCGCCAGCGTTCGTTCTGAGCCAGAATCAAACTCTCCGTATTATTTTCGTTAGTTTGAATTCTGTTTGAGGTTTGACCCTCAAACGGTATTTAATTAAAACTTTCGCAGCATTCCAACTAACTTAGAATGCCTTGAAAGGGGCTCTAACTTATCGCACAATTCAAATTTCAAAGAACTCTGCGCTATTCCGCGCGAAAGTAACTTATTTTAGAGGCTAAAAAACCCTGAGAGCCATTGTCATTTCTGACTAGTGGCAGCTCAGTTGCCTCGTGGAATCAAACCTAACGGCTCAATTCATTTTCTGTCAAATCATTTGGAAACTTTTGTTTCCGCGGTCAATCAGCCTTCCGTTTGGTTGCTGTTACCGTGACCGGTTTCCCGATCAGCTGAGGAAGACGTTAAGTCGTTCTCGGCTACCCGTCAACGGCTTTTTCAAAAAAGTTTTAAGTTTTTCGAAAACCGCTTTTCCCGGAGGAACCGCGTCTGTCAGCGCCGCTGAACAGGAAGGCAGAGAGTAGTGGAATTCCACATCTCGACAAGTGTTTTTCGTACTTTTTTTTCGTTTCGTCGATAGGCCTCAATCCCCTCGCCTAAATCGTCCATATGAGGAAGCTCCCAAAGGCCCGGTAACGGCAACGTTTCACGGATCATCGCCGCATTGGTACGGCTTGATTCATCGCTCCCCATTACGTTCATTAACACTTGAACCCCCATACTTCCCAATTGCTGTTTCAAGCGATGTTGCGTCAACGCCACATGGTTAATCACTCCTAAACTGTTTTGAGCCACGACGATGGCTTCTGCACCCAGATCCGCAATCAAAGTTGATACCGTGCGACCCGAAGCCAGCGGGACTTCAAGTCCCCCAATTCCTTCTACAAGGAGTATGTCGACTTTCTGAGACGCCATCCGGATCGCCTCCAAGGCGCGTTCGTAGGCTTCCGTAGCGTGGGGCTCTCCCAACGCCGCCAAGGGTGCCAGGGGGCGTTCACAGAAGACGGGTGTCACCGCTTCGCGCGTCTCGTTAACACCGTTTGCTTGCAACAAAAGGTCGGTATCCCCCCACGAACCCGAGCAGTAAGGCTTCATCGCTCGCACTCGTTTTCCCGCTCCTTTCAGATGCACGGTGAGTAGTGTGGTCAGGGTGGTCTTCCCCGCCCCCGTGGTGGTTCCTGTGAGAACCACAATGCGCCCCCCGCTTCCGCCCGCCTCCTCAGGATCTCCCACCATAGGCTTACATGGGATAGAAGTTGAGCACCAAGACGTCTCGCGCCCCGAGTCGCACCAGTGTCGCCAGATACACACGATGGTATTCGCCTAGCCAGGTGTCGATCTCCACTTCAAAAGTATTGCTCCGCGTCGTACAGTACCGATTTAAGATCGAAATCAGTTCCGGTACCATCCCGGGAACCACCGCCAGGTCCTGGATACGAACGAAAGGCAGATCATCTTCCGTACCGTCCACGCCGTCGAATCCTCGTCGGGTAAATACAATCTCATTGGCCAAGACTTCATCCAAACCGGGAATGAGACTCAATACGGCCGGACTGGCCGTGTTGATATTGATCCGCGCGCCTCCAATCGGCGTGAATAGATCTCTTAGCCCCGCATTGGCCAAGGTTACGGGCGCATCCCCCCCACCGGGCGCAAAGCCAGGCGCAAAGCCAGGCGGAAACCCAGGCCCGCCAATGGGAGGAAAACCCGGCGGTGCCCCGGGCACAAGCGCCGTATTGGGAACCCGCGGTCCCTGCCCTCCCCCAAGACCGTAATAAAGCGGCGGCGTGACACCACGGATCAGCAGCAATTCACTAATATGGTCAATTGGCCCATTCTTAGCCAAATAGGGCGGAAACGGCGGATTCGGTTCTGTAAGGTAGGACTCTCCATCAAAACCGTTTAACCGCGGGTCAAAATCCGGATCCACCCAGTCGAGGAGCGAGTCTATGATCACATCACCCGCCAAGGGGTCCACCCCCATCATCAACATCGTTCGACGCAACAAAGGTTCATCAGCGATGTTAATGTTAATCTTCCGTTCCAGATCTCGGATCCGGACACTAATGCGACCATCACCCAACGGTACGTCCGTAAGAGACACCGCCATCAGCACCTCGTTCGTACCCAGCGGCCCACCAGCCCACATCTGACTCAAGGCATCGAACTGGCCTTCCACGGGGATCTGCATCTTCTCGGCCAAGACAAACCGCGCCAATTCAATGCCCGATCGTCCCAACCATTCCATATCCGGATCGCGCGTCGTATTCGACGCCAATTGCACCTCCACCTTCATGGAGAACGCAAAGCTGGCCGCCAGAATGCCAAAGGCCAGGATCACCACCATCACCATCACCAGGGCAATGCCGGATTCCTCGCGTCGAGATACGGAATACAGCTTCATCCGTTTCGTTGCCCTGTTGTCTGGGTTTTCATCGGTTTCCTGTTGCCAGGCCTAACGTCGCGGCGGTTGCACGACTTGGGGTTGAGTCCCGGCGGAGGGACCACTCGCCGGGCGTTGCCAACCCGCTCGCACCGTGGCTGCCGGCACGTGCACGATGCGTCGCACGACCTGTTCCTCCGGCACCTGATCGCCATCCGGAGGGATCAGCCCCAGGGAATATCGAATCATCGCCGGGAATTGATTCGTATAAATCCACTCCGGCGACCAATCGTTCAATTGGATATCCCAAAACTCCAAGGCGAACACCCCAATCCGCTCCGCCAACACCAACGGATAGGGTTCTTCGCCTTTCTCTAAAGGCGCGAGAATGGGATGTTGGGTCATGATCAACTGATTGACCCGATTGCTGCGTTCGACCGAAAAAGTCACTCGCCGAATGGGTTGATCATGAAACAATCCGCTACCCGGAAAGGAATCCGAGAGCCGACTCACTAAACTGAAAGCCGCAAAATCACCCGACGTATCCGTAAAGAACGCGTAATACGGCAGGTTCAACTCAAAGATTGCAGACGATTTGATCGCCTCCTCGATCGACCGCGTGGCCACTCGGACACGGTGCGCTTCAATAGCCGCATCCAGCCCAACCTGAGAACTGCGGAGAATCGCACTCCAGCAGGCATAAATCGCCACGATCAGGCCAGAAAGGATCCCAATCGCGAGGAGAATCTCTAACAAGGTAAAGGCCTTAGCCGACTGGTTCACGCGGAGTTTCATCGCCTTAACCTTGGTGGACGCCGAATGCCGCCCCCGCTACCCGGACGCCAGAGAAGGATGCTGTTGCGAGCTTCCTTGTATCGTCCTTCCTGTCGCCACTGAATGACGTAATCCACCCGAAACAAGCCATTCGTAGCAAACTCCGAGACCATCCCATCGCAGCTGAAGCCCGGATTGGTATCCTCAAATGCTGCCCGGATTTCCATCGGCAACGGCCCTTCCTCCAGAGCATTGGTCATCACGATCAACGAAGGTAAGGTGCCCGTATCTACATCCAAGGTCTGGAGCGTGCGAGCCAAGCGGAGTTGTTGGGACGTCAATTGGAGGATAAAGAAAACCGCGGAGAAGAAGATGCCCATCGCAATCATCACCTCCAGCATACTGAAGGCGAAGTCACGCTGCGTCGCACCCGGATTGGGACGGATCTTCATCGGTAATCCTTCAAATCTTCCACCGAGGCGATGCCCGTGATCGGGTCCAACCCCACCTTGCGCCACTCAGCATCAACCCGGATGACAATGGTGAACTCATCACTCGTACCATTGGGATAGAATCGTACGATACCATCCGGATACTGAGTCTGATCGATAAAATTCACATCCAACATCTCCACCGCCACCTGTTCCTCAAGCGCTCGGTTAAAGCTCTTCAACTTCTCCACTCGCTTTTGAGATCCCCGAGTCGGCGGCGCGGTATTCCCGTCCGGTGGCGGGACAAAACCCCTCTCCGTCCCGCGCAACAAGCGAGGTCCAGAGGCTTTTCGAATGGTGATCGCCCCCGTATCAGCCGCAATCACCAGTTCCGCCGACTCACCGGAAAGAATCGCATAGGCCCGCGCTTGTTTGCACCCTTCCATCAAGTCCGTAACCGCCTTGTTGATCCCCTGTTTTTCCAAGGTATTGAGCATGTTGGGAATCCCCCACCCCATGATCAACAGGGCAATGGCAATGACAACCATCAGCTCAATGAGCGTGAAGCCGGATTGTCGATGGCATGCCTTCATTAGCCGCGACCGATTGAGGAGGTGATTTGGAACATGGCCGAGAGAATCGAGAACAACAAGCCACCCACACCAATGGCCATCACGATGATCATGGCGGGTTCAATTAGATTGGTCATCACCCGCAAAGCGATGGTCAGCTCATTCTCATAGGTCTCCGCGATGCTCTGCAGCGAGCCCGGCACATCCCCTGTTTCTTCGCCAATTTTGATCAAATCGATCATCAGTTGCGGGAACACTTGGCTCCGCGCAAGCGGTTCCGCGATCGTTTTCCCATCCGTCACCCCTTCCCGGGTCCGCTCGATCGCATCCCGCAGGATCACATTCGGAATGATTTTCTCGGTAATCTTTAGCGCGGTCAAAACCGGCACCCCGTTGTGGAGCAGGGTCGAAAGCGTGCGGGCGAACTGCCCAAACAGGTTCAACTTCATTACCTTCCCCAAGACCGGTAGGGAGATCTTCCACCGATCCAAGGTTTGCCGCCCGCTTTCCGTCACGGAATAGCGCCGATAAAAGACCACAAGCAGGACAATTACCAAGGGAAACAACCACCAGTAACTGGAAACCACCTCACTCGTCCCGATCAGGATCTGCGTCGAAGTCGGCAGCGGCACATTCATATCCGTAAAGATGGAAGTAAACTTCGGCAAAATGACGGTCATGAACAGGAAGATGATGGACACCCCAACCGAACCCACAATGGCGGGGTAAATCAAGGCGGACACAAATTTCTGCTGCACTTCGGCGAACCGCTCAAAATGGGCGGCCAAACGCCGCAACACCTCTTCCAAGGCGCCGCTTTGTTCCCCGGCGCGTACCATATTGACGTAAAGGTCGGAAAAGATCAGCGATTGCTTACTCATCGCGTCGGAAAGACTCTTCCCCTCCATCACGTCCTGCCGCAATTGCTTACTGACTTCTTGGGAAATCCCCTTGGATTCCAGATGCCCCATGCTATTGAGCGCCACGGTGAGCGGCATCCCGGAACGGAGCAAATTGGCCAGCTGCTGAGTGTAGGTTGCCAATTCCTGTAGCTTGGGACGCCGTTTTCGGCGCCAAATTCCCCGCAAAAAGGGCGGCATCGACTTGCTCTTGCCACCGTCACTCGAGGCTGCGGCGCTTCCCTTTCCGCCGGATTTAGCACCCCCTTTGGTGGCTTGCAGGCTTACGGGCAAGAGACCGAGCCGCTCGATCTGGATCAGCGCCGCACCGCGATCCGCCACATCCAGAACGCCTTGAACGACCTCACCGGAGCGGCGTCGCGCTTTGTAAGAAAATTCTGCCATCGTTTCTCAACTGATTATTCAAACAGCGAAATCGGAAAAAAGTTGCGCCCTCAACCCCGCACCGCCGACTCGGCCGAGGATTCCGGCGCCTCTGAAACCGTCACCAAACCCGCGCCTAGACTCCCGCGACGGTATCCCTGCAAATCCAGTACGACATAAGCAAACCCCAAACCCTTGAGCGCTGCGGCCAGTCGCCCTTGTTGCTCGGGCTCGGCCGCGCGGGCCATTTCCTCGTCGGCAATCTCAAGCCGAGCCAGATATCCCCCCGTCACTTCGTGTAGCCGAACGCGAAATTCCCGAAACCCAAACTCTCGGAGAACGCCTTCGCCCGCTTCAATGAGTTTCAGTTTTTCCTCACTCACCACTTCACCATAAGGAATCCGCGAACTGAGACAAGGTTGTGCGGGCTTATCCGCCGTCGCTAAGCCGAGTTCTCGACTCAAACTGCGGATTTCCGCCTTAGTCAGTCCGACCTCCCGCAACGGCGCCCGCACCGCAAATTCCTCCGCGGCGATCCGTCCCGGCCGATGATCCCCCACGTCACTGGCATTCTCCCCATACAATATCACTGCAAAACCATTCTCCCGGGCAAAAGGCACCAACTCCTGAAACAGCGCCGATTTGCAGAAATAGCATCGGTTCACGGGATTCGATCGGTAAGCCTCATCGGAGAATTCTTGGGTTTGAATCACCCGCAAGGCGAAGCCGTGTTGGGACGCCAACGCCTTCGCCTCGGCAAGCTCATGCCGCGGGAGGCTCGGCGAATCGGCAATGACCGCTACCGCCTTGGCTCCCAAGACTTCGTGGGCCACTACTGCCAAGAACACCGAATCCACCCCACCCGAATACGCAACCACGCACGAGTCCAGGGATCGGATCTGTGTCTTGAGCTGATTGAGCTTTTCTTCCAGCACCGGCACGACCCTGCCACGATGCCTCTTGTCTGTCCACCTCCCAGCCCCCTCCCCATTCCTCATTTTGCAGTTTGCAGTTTTACTTTTGCATTCCCCAAAAGCCCCCTACCTCCCGGCGGCCGAACAGCTCGAAACCGAAATGCAAAATGAGAACTGCAAACTGCAAACTGCAAAATGAGGGGAAAACGGGAGGCAAGCTCTTGGTGAACCAGCAAAGACCTCACTTCGAGAATTCTCTTCACAATCCCACCGCCCCCTCGTAGCGTTTGGCTCATGTCCCCGATCACGGAACCACCCAAAGACTGGAAAGGTATACTCAAACAGCTTGGCCCGGGATTGATTATTTCGGCCAACATTGTCGGTTCCGGTGAACTAATCGTCACCACCAAGGTGGGCGCTGATGTCGGGTTCTCTCTCCTGTGGTTCATCATTCTCGGCTGCATGATCAAGGTCTTCCTGCAGGTCGAGCTGGGCCGCTATACCCTATCGAAGGGCAAATCGACACTCGAGGCACTCAACTCGGTTCCCGGGCCAAGGATTTGGGTTTCGTGGCTGGTGTGGTGTTGGATCATTATGTTCGTCGCCACCTTCTTCCAGTTGTCAGGAATGGTGGGTGGGATTGCCGCGGTCGCTCGCATGGCAGGATCCGGGTTCAGTGATGTCATCTGGGCTCTGATCATTACTGGCTCGTGTGCCGTGCTGCTTTTCGTCGGGCGCTACCGCTTTATCGAGCGGTTCTCTACCACGATGGTTGCCGGGTTCACCATTTTTACGATCTTCGCGGTCTTCTCCCTCTACTGGACCGACTTTGGCATCACGGCCGCAAATATCGCCGAAGGCCTCAGTTTCCAGATGCCGGACAACTTCACCACCGCCTTCGCGGCTTTCGGTGTGATTGGGGTCGGCGCCGCAGAGCTGATCTACTATCCCTACTGGTGCTTGGAAAAGGGCTACGCCTCCAACGTTGGGCCTAACGACGGAAGTGAAGCGTGGAAGGCCCGTGCCCAAGGATGGATTAAAGTACTCAAGTGGGACGCCTGGTTGTCCATGGTGATTTACACCGGCGCGACCGTGGCGTTCTATCTCCTTGGCGCCGCAGTGCTTAACGGAAAAGGGTTGACCGTTACCAATGACGACATGATCCCCACCCTATCCAATCTCTACAAAACCTCGTTCGGCACACCCGGCTTGGTGGTTTTTCTGTTCGGTGCCACTGCCGTCCTCTACTCGACGATCTTCATTTCGACAGCCTCCAATGCCCGTCTCGCCGCCGACCTCCTTCGAATTGGAAAAGTTTTTAAAGTGGATACCGAAGAGCAAAAGCAAACCTTGGTCAAACTGGCTTGCGTGGGACTCCCCGCCCTTTACTTTATCTTCTTCATCGCCGTGGGCAAACCCCTCACGCTGGTGTTCATCGGAGCCCTGGCACAAGCGCTCATGCTTCCACTTATTTGTTTTGCGGCGCTTTACTTCCACTACCGAGTTACGGACCCGGCCGTCAAACCGGGATCCCTTTGGATTGCCTTCCTCTGGATCGCCTCAATCCTCATGGCCAGCGTCGGCCTCTACCAACTCGTCACAAAACTCCAAGCCGGAATCTAAGCAAAAGGTAGGGCGAGCGTACCCGCGAGCCGCTGGGCAAGAAAACCGAACATCTCACCCAGCAATAACCGCTCGCCAAAAAAGGCGCGTGCCCACCCGTCACCTAAGACCGCAAATCGACAATCTCCATCAGCTTGGCGGTTTCCCGATAGGCTTCCTCCACCCAAGCAACAATCCGTTTCGGATCCGGAGAGTACTCCAGCTCGATAGACACCACCCCATCGATCTTGAGCTCCTTAATCGCCTGCAAGTAAGGCACAAACTTCACGACCCCGCGCCCCGGCGGCAGGTCGCCATGGACCTTCCCATCACAGTCACTGATATGCACATGAATGGCCTTGCCCTTCAGTTGTCGCAAATCCGTCGGCGCCGTATCCGCCAGCACCAAATGGCTGACATCAATATTGGCCCGGACCCGCGGATGCTTACAGGCTTTCACAAACCGCGCCATCTCCGACACATTGTTGAGCAGACTCAACCGAAACGGCTCCAGTTCCAACGCGATATCAATCTTCTTCTTGTCCGCATAATCCCCCAGCCGACGACACGTCTCGACGGCCCAATCCCATTGCGCCTCGGGCGGAATCACTTCCCGTTGCCAAATATACTCACCCAAGACCAACAAGATATTATCCGCTCCCCACTGCTTTGCTAAGTCGATAAACTTCTTACAACGCTCCACGTGAAACTCCCGCACGGGATCATTGAAATCAATCAACCCCACCGCCACCACCGGCAGGGAAACGATCGGGAGATTCAACTTGTCACAAGTCCGCCCGATGAGACTCACCTCTTTCTTGGTGATCCCCACTGCCTCGGTAAAAATATCCACGCAATCGAATCCGATCCGCGAGATGTGTTTGAGACCGGTCGCCGTATCGACACCCGCCTGCGAGAATGCACTATTGATGATACCTAATTTCATATCGCTTCGCTCCTCCGCCTAATTATTCTCCTAACACTTCGGCCAGTTTCACCACCCGGCCTTCCGCCACGCTTCGATAGGCCGCATCGACCAACGCCATGGTGCGTAGGTTATCTTCCCCACTGATATCGGGCCTTGTCTCGTTCTCAATGGCACATAGGAGTTGCGCCATCGTGCCAATGAAGGCGTCCGGGAACCAACTCTCCGTCCAGGTGGGACGCTGGAACTCGGCATCCCCGATCGACGCATACCGCACAGTCGAAGGCGTGGTGTACGGATCCTGACACCATCCAATGTCGCCGATGGCTAATCCGCGCGTGCCTTCAATCCGCCACTCGATTCCGATGTCCCCCGGACAGCCCTCTCGCGCAGGTCCCGTCCAAGTATCGTCAATCCCCACACAACGCAGCCCGTTGGCGTAGTTTAAGATGTAAGTGCAGATCCCGTCTTGATGGGGAAACTCGGTACGCGGATCCGTGCGCACGCTACAAAAGATGCCTTCCGGATCGCCAAACCAGTATCGGAAACAATCCAAGTGGTGGATCGACATAATTCGTAGGGTGACCCAGCCCAAGTCTTTCTGCCACGGCATCCAATGGGGAATCCCCCGCATATCGATGTTGGCCAAGATGGGTTCTCCCAATTGATCCGCATCCAAGAGCGCCTTGCCGGCCCGCACCGATTGGTCATACCGCATGTTCTGATTGACGGCCAAGCGGATCCCCGCCGCCTCACAGAGAGACACGGCTTCCCGCGCTTCGACCAAGTCCATGCCCAGGGGTTTTTGGGCTAGGATCCCCTTCACCGTACCACGCTGACAGGCCGCGCGAATGAGTTCGAGCTGGGCGTCGGGGGGAACGGCGATGTCGAGCACCTCAATTTCAGGGTCATCCAAAAGGGCCTCGTACGTTTCATAGACCCGTTTCAGATCGTGCTTGGCAGCAGTGCTAGCCGCGTTTTCTTTGGTCCGAGAAGCGATCGCGACCGGATTGAATCCGGCTTTCCGATACGCCACCAAGTGACAATCGGAAACGATGAAACCACTTCCCAAAAGCCCGATACGAAAATCTCGGCGGTTGGGTAGACTCGCCTGTGTTTTAAGGTCCATGAGTGTTGGGGTTTCACCTATTAACAAGGCTCCCCCACGACCGGGTCAAGCACAACCCGCGACGCCCGCCGCCAGAGGCAAGGTGGGACAAGGAGTATCTTGCTCGGTGGAGATCACCTGGACGCCCGCCACCCCCATGGCAGATAAACGTTCGCTAATCGCTCGGTGCGCAATCTCAGGCGCGTTGCAATCTCGACTCAGGTGCGCCAGGTATAGATGCTCAAGCCGATCACTCATCAGACTTTCCACGGCATTGGCCGCCGCTTCGTTACTCAAGTGTCCGTGCCGACTCAAGATTCGCTGTTTGATACTCCACGGGCGTTTCGTGTCCTGCTGCAGGAGTTTGGTATCATAATTGGTTTCCAGGATTAGCGTCCGGACCTCGCGCACGCGATCGATCACCAAACGGGTCGCGTGCCCCAAGTCCGTGAGGAAACCCACCTTGCCTTCCGGGGTATGCACCACAAACCCCACCGGATCATAGGCATCGTGCGGGATGGAAAAGGACTCCACATTCAAGCCGCCCACTTCAAACGCATTGCCGGTTTGGAAAACCCGAGATTGAAAACGGCACTCAAACTGGGCTTCGATCGCCTCAAGGGTCAAGCGATTGCAATAGATCGGGATCTCGCACTTTCGCGCCAGCACCTTGAGCCCCTTCGTATGGTCACCGTGCTCATGGGTCAGCAAGATACCGGACAAGGTCTCGGGTGAACGCCCTATGGACTCCAGACGCATTCGAATCTGCTTCGCGCTAAATCCGGCATCCACCAACAAACGGGTTTCACCACACTCCAGGTAGTAACAATTTCCACCGGATCCACTGCCCAATACCGTTAAATTGACCGACACGGCCAGAGCCTAAACACACCCGCGCCGACCGGCAACGCCTTATCGGTTCGACGACCTCCTCGACACAAAGTCGACTTTTCCGGTCGCTTTTATGCGAAAATCGCGCCCTAAAGCAAACATCATGCCGAATTCGAGCTTGTGATTAATCTGCCGATGGATTAAAGTCCCACCAATGGCTCAGGGCTTATATCTGTCGCAGAAGATGGCGTTGTCACAAATGTTGGCACCGCAGCTGCAGCAGTCCCTTGCCCTCCTGCAAGCGCCCACCCTGGAGTTGCAGACTCTGGTGGAACAAGAACTGCAGCAGAACCCCATTTTGGAGGAGCAAACCGAGATCAGCGCGGAGGCCAAAGAGAAGGGTGAAAGCCCCACTACCGACAGCGCAGATCCGACGGAGCCACCAGCCGATGTCACCTACGACCCTGCGGAAGAGAAGAGCAGCAACGAACCCGTGGATGACTGGCAAGCGGAAGTGGAGCGGCTCTCGCAGCTCGACCAAGAATGGCGAGACTACTTTTCTCAAACCAACCTGCCGTCCCGCCCCAATACCGACGACGAGGAAAAACGCCAGTTCATGCTGGATTCGATCGTTACCACCACCTCGCTACAAGAATCGCTTCGGGAACAGGTCCGGATGTCCGAATTGCCGGAAGAACTCTGGCAGGTGGCTGATCTCCTGATTGGTAATATTGATGATCGCGGTTACCTCAAAGCCTCGGTCGACGAATTGACTTTCTCGACCAACATGGACCCGGATGTAATCCGGCGAGTCCTGGAGACTCTCCAGTCTTTCGATCCCGCCGGAGTCGCAACCCGCGACCTACGGGAATGTCTCATGCGCCAGCTCGAACGCTCCGGAAAAAAAGACAGCTTGGAATACCGGATTCTCAACCAATGCTTTAAGCAGCTCAGCAAGCGACGGATGCCGGAAATCGCCCGTCAACTCGGGGTCTCCATCCCTCAGATTCAGGAAGCCGCCGAGCGGATCAGCCATCTCGACCCTCGACCCGGCAGTAGTTTCGCTCCAGAGAACCAGCAATACGTCGTTCCGGAGGTCTTCATTACCAAGGACGAGGATGAGTTTGTCATCTCTACCAATAACGATCACATCCCTCGTCTGCGCATCAGCAACACCTACAAGGATTTGCTGGCCAAAGCCGAAAGCTCGGCCGAGCTGCGCGAGTATATCCGCGAAAAGATCCGCTCTGGTAAGTTTCTCATTAAGAGCATCAACCAACGCCAGCAAACGATTGCGAATATCGCGACGGAAATCGTCAAACGGCAGCGGGAGTTCTTTGAAAAAGGAATCGCCCATCTCAAACCCATGACCATGATGCAGATCGCCGAAGCCGTGGGTGTCCACGAAACGACGGTCAGCCGTGCGGTTTCGGGCAAGTATCTCCAATGTCCTCAAGGGATCTTTGAGATGAAATACTTTTTCACCTCAGCCATCCAAACGGCCTCGGGCACCAACGTTTCCAACACCACAGTCAAAGACATGATCAACGACATGGTGCGGAGCGAAGATCCCACCAAACCACTCTCCGACGAAGAGATCGTCCGTCAGCTCAAGACCAAAGAGATCGTGATCGCCCGGCGCACCGTCGCCAAGTATCGATCCGAACTCAACATCCTTCCTTCGCATCTGCGAAAGACCTACTAGTCATCCGCTCCGTTCGGATCGACCGCAGAGGTCACACTCTCCTCTACCCAATTCGTGTGGCGATCCATCTTGGCCTGAATCTTGGAAATCAGATTCCCGCACTGCGTCAGAAAGATCAAAAAGACCCGATCCCCACGAAGGCCCTCATCGGTTAACCGTTTCAGCGCCTCAAGCTTGATCCGGGTCACCTCGTCGAGCATCGGCTTGAGACGGCCTGGATCCGTGATGTTCATTTGCTCTTCCTCGATCCGCATGGTCTCGGCCAACAAGGCGTCCAGTTGATCCTTCTCCCGCTGCAACTGCCGCTCCCGCTCTCGAGTTTCAAACTGCCGAAAGCGTCCCCACAACAAATACAGTCCCGCCGCAAAAGCAAAGAGCAGTTCCTTAAACGCCGCGACAGACTCCAAAATATTCGCCATCTGCCCGATTCGATCCCCAGGACGGAAGTATAACTCCGCTTCTTTCGTCAAAGTTCCCGGACTGCGCTCCACCACTTCATCTTTTCGGTAGAGCGAAGGAAACTGGTAACGCAGACCGCCCTCATAGATCGAAGCCAAGAGCGGCTGAATTGCTGACTTGGGCAGATCCGGTCGACCCGCCACCACGGCCGTCGTGGCCAAAACCGGAAGATCCTGACTCGGGATTTGTTCGCGGATACCATACGCCCCCCGAGGCAACAAATAGGGACTCAGGTGCACGTCCCGCATCGACACCGCAGCCGCGTCCGGAATGGGCAACAAATCAAAGTGCTGGGTCGCCAACAAGGCCCGCAGATCCGGATTGAACACGCCGGTTGTCACGATCGCAGCATCTAGGGTCGTGTCCGTTTCAAGTTGGCGAAAGTAGCGATTGGTCCGTTCTAAAATCGCATCGGTCACGCCGTACTGATCGAGCAAGTGCAGCGCGCTCAAGCGCATCCCGGATCCTTCCTTACCCAACGCAATACTTCTACCCCGAAGATCACCCAGCGATTCAATACCTTGAGACCGTCGCACAATCACATGGATCACCTCGGGATAAAGCGCACACAAGAGCGGTAGCGACTCCAGATCCACAGCTCCGGACTGTAGCACCGCCAAGTCCGCTTCGCCGGATAGCAAAGCACGTCGATTCACGTCGGACCCGGCACTCGAAACCACCCGGAGTGTACACCCCGTTTCCTCCTCATAAACGCGCTTCAGATCTTGGGCAAAGGTGTGGTACAGCCCGCCTTCCTCGCCCGTGTAGAGCGTAATCACCGCCGGCAATCGATCCACCGTGAAGTACCACACCACCACACACAGCACCAGCCCCACCAGAAGGAATCCGGCCAAAAGCTTCCGAATAAAAGCCGCTCGATTATCCGTATTCACAGCGTCCAAGCATAGCGCCCCAAGCTCGTTAGAAAAAGCCCTTCCACCAACTTCTCACTTCTAGTTTCAACGCTCTGACAAAAAAAGCGGGCTGCCGAAAAAGCAGCCCGCCCACTCAAGATTGGTTCTTACAAGATAGCGCCTACAGGGAGAATCCGCCGGGAACTTTCACTCCCACGGTCAGGCGCTTCCGAGATTCGGGATCGCGCTCCAATTCAAAATCCTTCTCCCCAAAGACCTTGGTTAGACCCGCCACCAAAGCGGGCAAGATTCGATCGTAGGTTTCGGCATCATTCCCGGCCAACAAACGATCGTTGATAATGAACTGCAAGCGACTGCCATCCAACTTGATCTTACCAGCCACGGCTTCTTCCGCCGCCAAGCGCCGGAAAATATCCAGTGCCGCCTCCAGGGCCTTGGCAACTTGATCGCCACCCGTTTCGGTCACCGCCGTCTTGCGATTGTAGAGCACGCCCCAATCTCCTTCGGCGTGGTCGACCGAATACTGGCAATGATGTCCCACCAAAATCACACCGGGACCGGAAGGCACATGACGATAGTCAGCGACATCAACGAGTTGGTCTTCCAGCTTGCGGCCTTGAATCCAGGCATGGAACACATTGATCACTTGTTCGAGGTCCACGCTAGCTCCGTCTTCCAGGAAGAGCTTGACGTTGACGTGTTGGAAATCGAGGGAGTCAGACATAAAAATTCGAATGGGTATTGGGCACTAATTCGGAACAACATCCGGCCCCACTGCTGGGCTACCGGATGCGGAAGCCAGTCCGGCAAGGATGCTCCGATCCCTGCCGGACGGCTGAACTCATCTAGTTGGCAACGGGTTGCTCGGACATCCGGCCGGCGCAACTGTGGCACGCCTCGACAAAGAGGCTCGCTTCTTCGATTTGCCGATGCGCGGTCTCGGCATCAAATTGACGCTCGCCAGCAGCGGCCGCATCCAGGAAATACTGACCGAATTTCCCTTTGGCAAACGGGTCAAAGAAGATTTCGGTATCGAAATACTCTTTCCGGAACTGAGACTCAATCGTCGCCATATCCCGTCCCACATTGGGCACTTTCAGACGCAACAAGCCCGTCGTGGCTCGCGCCATTGCTTCCACCGCCTGTTCCCCCGCCCCTTGGGCATCCGAGGCTTCGAGCTTGAGCTGGGCTTCAAACAACATGCGCTCGGCCGAAGTGATATCGAACTGGAACGCCGTGACCACCTCACCCGCACACTCACCGATACCGATATCGTCCTTGGTGTATTCCCGGGGATCGCCCCAGTCACTGTAGTAGGACCGATCCTCTTCATAAGTGGGGATCTGATTGAGATCTTGGATCAAAGCCTTGACCTGGGCTTTCCCAATCCGACCCACAAAATCCTTAAAGCTCTCACCCTTTTCGTGTTGTTCCAAATAAGCCTGAGTCAAACGATCCACCGCTTCCGGGATGCGCTTCGAGGGGATCGGCCCCATGGGCAAACCGTAGGCACCCGCGTTTTCCGACCACTGGCCACCAAGCACCACTTGGAAGTGGGGCACGGAGTGTTTGTTGATGGAACGGCTAACACCGTAGAAACCCAAATCGGCAACATGATGCCCACCGCAAGAATTGAAACAACCACTGACCTTAATGACCAAATCTTTGATCGATTGGTCCATGTTCACACTCTTCTCAGTCAAACGTTCCCGCAACTGAGCGGCCAAACCGCGCGAGGAAGAGATCCCCAACTTGCAGGTATCCGTTCCGGGACAGGAGGTCACGTCGACGATGGTTCCGGCTCCGGGGATGACCAATTCGGCATCCTTAAGCGCTGCGTAGACGGCCGGCACGTCGGATTTGCTTACCCAGCGGAGAATAATATTCTGCTCCACCGTCGTGCGAATCGTCTCGTTGGTATACTTCTGAGCGATATCCGAAAGCGCACGCAACTGATCCGCCGTGATATCCCCGAGCGGCAGGGACAGAATGACCGCCACGTAGCCCTCCTGCTTCTGCTGATACAGGTTGGTCTCGACCCATTTGGCAAATTCCGCATCGTCGGTGTTCGCGGCCAATTCACCGGGATCATTCAAGGGCTTCTCATCCTTGTTGCTCAAATCCTTCAAGTAGTCGGTCCAAGACGCTTCCGGCTCCATGACCGCTCGTTCTTCTTTGACCAAACGCCGGAATTCTTCGATGCCCAACTTGTCGACTAGAAACTTAATTCGAGCGCGACCGCGATCTTTCTTCTCGCCCAAACGCCCGAAGACTCGAGCAACCGCTTGGGTCAAGGGAAGGATTTCTTCTTCCGAGACAAACTCGTCCAAGAGTTTCGCCTGACGCGGCACAGCACCCAGTCCGCCGCCCACATACATCTCAAAGCCGCGTTTGACCTCGCCATCCACTTCGCGAGTCGTGGCGATATAGCCTACATCGTGCATCTTGACCAAACCGCAGGGTTGATCCTTACAGCCCGAGAAGGCCGGTTTGAACTTACGGCCAAAGTTTTGACAATCCGGATGGCCAAGCAGGTGATAGGTCAACGCATGGGCATAAGGAGTCACATCAAAAGCCTCATCCGAGCAAATCCCGGAATACGGACACGCCGTCACATTGCGGACGGAGTTCCCACAAGCTTCTCGGGTCGTGATGCCCACGGCAGCCAAGCGGCGCATGATGGTGGGACAATCATCGATTTGGATGAAGTGAAGCTGAATGCACTGACGAGTGGTCACGTGGGCAATCCCATCCGAGTACTCTTCAGCCAGTTCGCCCAGCACTTCGAGTTGGCGCGCATTCAGACCTCCATAAGGGATCTTGATCCGGAGCATACCCGGCGCATCCCAAACCGTCTCGGGCCCCTTGGTCAGGCTGCCACAGGGAAACTCCAAGGTCTGGGTCTGCGTACCGTCATTCCGACGCCCGTTGTCATAGCGTTGCCCGTAGGCACCGCGCCGCAACCGCGTCTCGGCAAAGACCCGATCATCAAGTTTGCCGCTCTTCTTGAGCTCGATTTCTGTCTCAAACTGATCCAGTTCGTCCCGTAGTTGGGACGACATCTGATCCAATACCCGCTCACGCCAATGTGGATTACTCGCTTTCATTCTCTAGGAGAAATCGGGCTGCTCCCCGTCGAAACCGAGGCCAGCGCCGAACCGCCAGCTAACCGGAATCGCTGGGGAATGACAAGTCCCTAGTGTGGCCAGCAGAACAGAACCACCCATTCAAACCGCACTCAAACACCCCAGCAAACCTCCCACCGGCCAGCGCCCCTTCCCAACATTTTGCATTTTGCAGTTTGCATTTTAACTTTTGCATTCCCCCCGCTTCCCCCACTCCACTCCCACCAGCCTCCACCCAACCATCCGACCCAAAGCCCGAATCCGGGAGTCAAACCGGAGAGAAATTCCCGTTTCCGCTACCAAATACACCTCGCCGGAACTGCAAAATGAGAATTGCAAACTGCAAACTGGAAATGAGGGGAACGAACCGGAGGCCTCCTGCGCCGGCGAAATACGACTAAGGTGCCAGTTGACCGCCAAAAGACACACACTTGACGCACCGCAGGACCTTGGCTAGCTTGGCCCCAGATGGTGAACGCACCGATTAATAATTACTTGGTCCCCTACGTTGTCGAGGAAACCGGCCGCGGAGAACGCGGCTACGATATCTATTCACGGCTACTTAAGGACCGCATCGTGTTCCTGGGAACCCCGGTCGACGACCAGGTTTCTAATGTCATCATTGCCCAGCTCCTCTTCCTCCAGATGTCCGACCCTAAGAAGGACATCCACATTTATATTAATTCTCCCGGGGGAAGTGTGACGGCTGGCCTGGCGATCTACGACACCATGCAGTTCCTCACCTGTGACGTGAACACCTACTGCATCGGTCAAGCCGCCAGCATGGGAGCCGTGCTCCTGTGTGGGGGCACCAAAGGAAAACGCTTTGCCCTGCCCAACGCCAATATCATGATCCACCAAGTCCTCGGTGGGGCCGAGGGCCAAGCCAGTGACGTCGAAATCCGGGTCAATTACATGATTCGGCTGAAAAAACGGCTAAACGAGATTATTTCCCAGCACACCGGCAAAAGCACTGAGCAAGTGGAAGCGGACTGTGATCGGGACAATTACATGACCGCACTGGAGGCCAAAGAATACGGTTTGGTCGATGACGTAGTAAAATCCCGGCAGGAAATCGCTGGCGGGGACGACAGCTCAGATAAGTAGTAACGCAAGCCATGGCCCGCGCAAAACAGCTCACTCTCTGCAGCTTCTGTGGGAAATCCCACGCCGAAGTGCGCAAACTCATTGCCGGTCCCCAGGTCTACATCTGCGACAGCTGCGTGATGGTCTGTAAGAGCGTGCTCGACAAAGAGCTCGGCTCGGACACCAAGAAAACGAAAGAAAAACTCACGCTCCGCCGTCCCGCTGAAATCAAAGAGAGTTTGGACGAGTTTTGCATTGGCCAAGACTACGCCAAAAAGGCCTTGGCCGTGGCCGTTCACAATCATTACAAGCGTCTCCAACTTGAGTCCGGGACGGAAGGGCGCCCACCGGGAGACGATCCCAGCTGGGACGACGTCCGGATCGAGAAGAGCAACATTCTCACGATTGGGCCGACCGGCTCCGGCAAAACCCTGCTGGCGAGCACCTTGGCCAAATCCTTGGATGTTCCCTTCGCCATCGTCGATGCCACCACCATCACCGAAGCCGGTTATGTGGGCGAGGACGTCGAGAATATTGTCCTCCGACTGCTCCAAAACGCTGACTATGACGTGAAGCGGGCAGAGATGGGCATTATCTATATCGACGAGATCGACAAGATTGCCCGCACGACGGAAAACGTTTCCATCACCCGTGACGTCTCGGGTGAAGGTGTGCAACAAGCGCTTCTCAAGATTATCGAGGGCACCGTTTGCAATGTGCCCCCACAAGGTGGCCGCAAACACCCGCAGCAAGAGTACGTGCGAATCGACACGACCAACATCCTCTTTATCTGCGGCGGCACCTTTGTCGGTCTCGACAACATCATCCAGCGACGGCTCGGCCGTCAATTGCTCGGCTTCGGTTCCGCCAAGGAAGCAGCCGAAATGCCCACTCTCGAAGGCTACAGTGCCCTACAGCGGGTGGAACCAGAGGATTTGATTAGCTACGGATTCATTCCCGAATTCATCGGGCGCCTGCCCATGTACACGGTGTTGGAAGAATTGGACGAGGAACAATTGATTGCCGTCCTCAGTTCCACCAAAAACGCCCTCATCAAGCAATACACCAAACTATTCGCTTATGAAGGTGTGGAATTAGAGTTCACCGATGACGCCCTGAAGAGCCTGGCTCGGAAGGCCATCGAAAAAGGCACCGGAGCCCGGGCCCTGCGTGGGATGCTGGAGCGCCTGATGCTGAACCTAATGTACGACGTGCCGAGCCGTTCCGATATTCTCGGCATCAAAGTCACCCAGCAATTCGTCGACGGACTCGCCGATCCCGAATTCCGCCTCAAGCCGGATAAGGCGGCGGCATAGCGACCCTCCCCCGGCCGCCCTCCGTCCGTTTTCTCGGATCCCATTGTTTCCTTAGGTTGGCCGGCAATCTTACCGTAGGCCAAACAACGGAATATACCCACAATGATAGCCGAGCATATTGCCAGAATTCCTCGATCCGGAATTCGCGACTATTTTGAGATCGTCCAAAGCATGGACGACGTCATTTCACTGGGAGTCGGAGAACCCGATTTCGCCACCCCGTGGCACATCCGTGAGGCGGCAATTTACGCCTTGGAAAAAGGCCGTACGTCCTATACCTCCAATCTCGGCATGCCGTCGCTCCGGAAAGAGATTGCGACCTACCTCGAAAAACATTTCGAAGTGTCCTACAACCCGGAGTCCCAGATCTTGGTCACCGTCGGTGTAAGCGAGGCCATGGATCTCGCACTCCGCGCCCTGACCAACCCCGGGGATGAGGTGCTCTACCACGAGCCCTGTTACGTCAGCTATCACCCCAGCATCACCATGGTGCATGGAATCCCCAAAGCGATTGCCTGCCGGGAAGAGGATCAATTCGCCCTGACGCCTCAAGCCGTCCGCAACGCCATCGGCCCGAAGAGCCGCATCCTGATCTTGAATTTCCCCACCAACCCCACCGGAGGCACTCTAACACTTGAGGAACTCACCGAGTTGGCCCAAATCGCCGTGGAGCACAATCTCATCGTGATCGCCGACGAGATTTACGGGGAATTGACGTATGAAGGGCGTCATCACTCGATCGCTGCACTCCCGGGAATGCAAGACCGCACCGTGTTTCTGCACGGCCTCTCCAAAGCCTTTGCCATGACCGGATTCCGAATCGGCTACGCCTGCGGGCCCGAGCCGATCATTGAGGCCATGCTTCGAATCCACCAATACTCCATGCTCTGCGCGAGCATCATTGGCCAGGACGCCGCGGTGGAAGCGCTCAAGAACGGCACACCCAAAGCCGAGGAGATGAAGGACTCCTACCAGCTGCGCCGCGACTTCGTCGTCAAGGCATTGAATGAAATGGGCCTCGACTGCCACCTCCCCCGAGGGGCCTTCTACGCCTTCCCATCGGTGGCCTCCACCGGATTAGATTCGCGAACCTTTTCACTCGAACTCCTCAAGGAACATCGAGTGGCCTGCGTTCCAGGAGGCGCCTTCGGCCCGTCCGGCGAAGGCTTTTTGCGATGCTGTTTTGCGACGAGTTTCGAAGAACTAGAAATCGCCATGGAGCGCATGGCCCGCTTCGTCGATCAGGTCCGCAAATAACCGCCGCCGGTGGGGCGAGCGTTTTTTGGAGTGCGAGAGCGAAGCTGTCGCTTTCACACTCTCTTACCTGCAGGTGGAAAAGGATTTTTTACACGGTCTGGTACCCGCGAGCCGCTGGGGCAAATTAGAATCACGCAAACACCTAAGTGCCCGCAAAAAATCTCTAGCCCACGCGTGCGCTCCCCCAAAAGCCCGATCAGCCCGCCGCCTTCTCCTGAACAAACACCTGACTGATAATCTCCTCAATGGGCACTTCCTTGATGTCCATATCCACCACCGGGAGTTTCTCCAACAAGTGTTTACAAGCGTCGATCACCTTCGTCCGAGGAACTTTTAACTGCACCCGTCCCTCAGCCTGCTCGACCACCTCCCCAAACTGGGCAAACCAACTCGGCTCGGGACTCACGGTCGCTTCCCAATGGATCGTCACAATCTTGTGATGGGCAAACTGATCGACCACCGCATCCAAGTCCCCATCAAAAGTCATCTGCCCTTTGTTGATAATGATCACCCGCTCACAAAGCGCCTGAATATCCGCCATATAATGACTGGTCAACATCATCGTCGTACCATTGGCAGCACTGTACGCGCGTAGAAAGTCCCGCACGGTGCTCTGCGACACGACGTCCAAACCGATCGTGGGCTCATCCAAGAGAAGCAACTTCGGGTGATGCAAAAGAGAAGCAATGAGCTCAAACTTCATCCGCTCTCCTAAAGAAAGTTCCCGAACCATCACTCGCAATTTTGGTTTTACATCCAAGAGGCTGGTCAACTCATCAACCGTCCGCTCGAAATCCTCCTTCTCCAAGCCGTAAATCTTGGCGTTGAGGTAAAGCGACTCATAGGCAGGTAGATCCCACCAGAGTTGATTCTTCTGTCCGAGCAACAAAGCGAACTGACGCCGATAGCCATCGTCTCGCTCCCAAGGGGTATAACCCATGACCTTCGCAGACCCGCTGGTGGGATACAGAAGCCCAGACAGCATCTTGAGCGTGGTGGTCTTGCCCGCACCGTTGGGCCCCAAGAAGCCGACCAATTCACCCGCTTCAATCTGGAACGAGACGGACTGCACGGCGCAGGCATCTTCATACTCACGCCAGATCAACCCCTTGAGAGATCCAACGATTCCCGGAGCTTTTTTGAAGGTACGATAAGTCTTCGAGAGCCGGTCGACTTCGATCAACGCCATAAGTTCCGAAACCATGGCTGATTCACCACCGCGAATCAATCAGCGAAGCCCAAAGTGTGATCTTACGGAGGTGCGAAGGGAACGTTCGGTGGGACTCGCTTGGAAGGCGGGGCAGAAACTGCGGCTGGCAATCCGCCCGCATCGGTCAAAGTGATCGCTTCGATCTCTCAGACCGCCCTTGCCGCCGTTAGGCTAACGTTGCAGCTGCTTTTCGAGGTAGGAAACCACTTGGCGAATGTTTTGATCCGTATCCATTCGATCCTTCACCAAGCGGCAAGCATGCAAAACCGTCCCATGGTCGCGCCCGCCAAAGGCCTCGCCGATCGCATTCAACGAATTGTCGGTGAGTTGACGCGAGAGGAACATGGCGATTTGACGCGGAAAAGCGATGTTCTCCGGCCGACGTCGGCTCGACATATCAGCCAACCGAATATCGAAATGCCCCGCCACGTGTTTCTGAATTGACCCGATCGTCACCGTGGTTTTGCCCTCTTCCTGCAGAACATCTCGCAGGAGATTCTCGACCACGTCCACATTCAGTTCGCGGCCGGTCAACGAGGAATAAGATGCCACGCGGATCAAGGCGCCTTCCAAACGTCGGACATTGGCGCGAATCCGGTTGGCCAGGAATTCCAGAATATCGTGAGACAAATCAGCCCCCAATGACTTGGCCTTTTTGCGCAGAATGGCCTGCCGCGTCTCGATATCCGGGGCTTGAAGGTCAGTGGCCAAGCCCCATTCAAAACGAGACACCAAGCGCTGCTCCAGGCCGGCAATCTCACACGCCGGTCGGTCACAGGTAATTACGATCTGCTTATGGGCCTCATGCAAGGCGTTGAAAGTGTGGAAAAACTCCTCCTGAATCCGTTCTTTGCCCGAAAGAAACTGCACATCATCCAGCAAAAGCACGTCCGTTTGCCGGTATTTCTTCCGAAACTTCACCAACTGGTTGTTCTGCAAGCCATCGATAAACTCATTGGTAAACTTCTCACAGGAGAGATAGGTCACTTTGGCCTGTTGGCGATGTTCGCAGACATAATGGCCAATCGCATGCAGCAAATGGGTTTTTCCAAGCCCCACGCCCCCGTAGATGAAGAGCGGGTTGTAGGCCTTCCCGGGCACTTGAGCCACCGCAATGGCCGCGCTGTGGGCCATTTCGTTGTTTTTGGCCACCACCAGCGTCTCAAACGTGTAGTTCGGGTTGAACTGCTCGGTAACCCGACGCGTTTGGGCCGTAGCGGACCGTTTCTTGGTGGCCGGCTCCGGCTTGGCTGAACCGTTGCTCCGTTTCTCAGCCGGCGCTGCCGGTCCCAGCTTGGAGACAGGCGCTACCACAAAATCCAAGTTCATGGGCCGTTCCGCCCGTTGCGATATGACATCTTTCAGGAGTCCGGAATAATTGTCCCGGATCCACACCTCGCAAAAATCATTGGCCACTTCCAAAACCAACCGATCCCCTGCCGTAATCTCCACGGCCCGAAGCGGCGCAAACCACAAGCTGTAGATCTCCTCATTCAGCATCGACTTCAACGTCTGCTTCACGGACACCCACAACGATTCTGCTTCAGTTTGCACCATCATCTCTGACTCTTTTTCTACCACAAACGATGAACTTTATTCACCTCTCGATTTTACACTTTGGTAACATTCGCGTTATCAGCCACTTGGAACAATTGACCGAAATTTCCAATCTCTAGCCAACCGAATACCAACCGAAAATCGTTATCAAAAACAAGACGCAGAATTACACGTAAACCACTTATATCAAGCTATTTACAACAGCAAATCCACAAAAAACGCAAAACCCAAGAACGACAAAAACCCCAGAAAAAATGAACGACCTCGAACTGATGGCGGGAGTTTTACGAGATTTTCCTGGGCCGGGCCAGGAGAACCTTTCATGAGTTATTGAGAGGTTATTCACAGCAATTTAATTGCAAAAAAAACTCGCCAAAACCAAAACGGACACCGCAGTCATTCCGCCCGTCAGGATCCCAAAAAGAGAGTACCGACGCATTCCGGTACACACGCTTGGAACCGCTTTCAGGAGCCTAGGCATGAACCTTTACTATGCTACAGGTTGGAGAATATCGCAAGTGACCCGAGCCGCCCCTTCACGGCCCTGCCAGAGGACCAAGACTGGCACTTTTCACGGATGATGAGAAGTAGGCGAGAGAGCAGCGACTCACACGGCCACGACCACGGCGTCGCGACCGCTGAAGTCGATGATCTTCACCTCGACTCCCGCCTCGATCATCTCGCCCTGCGTGACCACGTCCAGAATCTCGTCACCAAATCGCGCTTTACCTCCCGGACGAAGCCCGGACACGACCGTCCCGTGTAAGCCCAGTCGATGATCCTGCTCCGACACCACCGCGGCCTCCGTATCCATCCCGCTGGCACTCTCCGAAATCAGAGCCCCATACAGAGGCGTCCGTGGGAGATACTTGCCCAGTAACACAATCGACACCAAAACGCCCAATAAAGCCATGGAAAGCGCTTCGATTGGCGTACTAAACTGCTCCATACTTGGTACGGCATAGGCCGGCACGGTGGGATCCCACTCGACCAAGGCCATGATAATTGAAACCAGCATCAAGGCCACGCCGGCCAGCCCGGCGACCACCGTGCCGGGAATGAGAAAGATCTCCACGATCAAGAGGACCAGGCCCAGCAAAAACACCGCACCCCAGCCGAGACTCGAAAGCCCCGCGATGTTGCCCCCTAAGAAGTAGATAGCAAATGCCAGAATCCCAACAATCCCCGGCAGACCAAATCCCGGGGTCTTGAACTCCAGATACAGTCCCAGAAGCCCGATCATCAACAGGATCGGGCTGATCTTATTGATCCAAGCACCCAACTGCTCCGAGCCGGAGGGTTCCACCCGAACGACGGTCGCCTCCGCCATGCCGAGATCGGCTAGTAAAGTATCTAAGTCCGACATCGTTCCCGCCGAAAGCAACGGCTTTTCCTCCGGACCATATTGCTTCTCCGCTTCCGTATTAGTGAGTGTTAGGATCTGCCCCTTCTCACACAGAACCTCATCCCCCACTTTCAATTCCTTCGATTTGTCGATCATGGCTTCAATGACGTCGACGTTATGGCCGTACCGTTCCGCATTAGCGCGAACCAAGGCGCTGATCCCGGACGTCATCTTCACCTCCATGGTATCCGGCATGGCGTCCACCCCAGCCCCACCAGGCGCCATCAAGATCGGAGCCGCCGCGCCAATCACACTCCCCGGCGCCATGTAAATCGATTCCGTCGCGACGGAGATGAATGCCCCCGCTGAAAAGGCCTTCTTGTTCACGTAGGTCACCATTTTTCCTTCGTAACGGTTCAGGATCTCAATCAACTCTTCCGTAGTGTCGACCCGGCCCCCGTTGGTCTCCATATCCAAAACCACCACATCCGCCTCAGCTTCGATCGCCTCCTTGATTCCTCGCCGAACAACATACAGAACGGGAGGCATGATATCATCGCGAATTGGGATCACATACACCGTCTGAGCCTCCTCTGAGGTCTCACTTGCAGCGGTTTCGCTCACCTCCGTTTCACTCCCTTCGGGTTCGCCGCTTTCCGCTCCCCACACACTTGTGGAGTCGCTACAAACGAAGAAAAAGGCAATCAACCACAGCCAACAGTTTCTCATACCGCTAACCTAGTCCGTCGCCTGGCACCCGGCAAGTGCAAGGTCACTCGGCCAAATAGGGCTTCAACGCCGCCTCAGTAACACCCGTCCGGCGTAACATCCGCACGAGCGCCGCCGAACTCGTTCCCAACTTGGGCAGAGCGTCAAATAAGTCGGACACCCGAACCGGATACCAGTTTCCAGCCTGCGGCGCGCCCAGGCCAATCACATTGAAGGGGTCAATGGCATCCCGAATCCGCTCTAGCAACCGCGTCACCGTCCCTTGGCTCGGGGACGGATCTTCCGATGCCTTCCGAATCTCGGCCAACATCGTGTCCAAGCGCCGCCGAAAAGTGGGATGATCCCCCAAGAGAAAAGAATGATCTAAGGGGAGAGATCCCAGCCGGCGTTGGACTTCCTCAAAACTCACGGCGGCAAAGTAGAGCAGCGTCACGCCATGAAACAATGCCGGACAGGACATGGTTTGATAAGCGGTTCCCACCAATTGCCCGACTCGACGCGCCTCATCCAGCGTAGCCCGGCCATAGGCCTCAAGCGGCGCATCCCATTCCTCGGGTCTTCCCGCGGATTCCAACACCAGCCCCAATCGCACGATCCCGAGGAGCGTCAGCGGAAACCCCGTGGAAAACAAAGGGTCCACCGACGCCGCAGCCGATGGCAAGAGCGCCCAACGCTCCCCGCGAACCCGTTCGGATCGCTGGGCCACCTGATGGCGATGGTGAAACGCCCCTACGGGACTCGCGGCCCCAAACAGACGTTTCAAAGAAGGAAACTCTGAAAGTACTCTTTGCCACGATGCTTCGTTGGGCGCCAACGCACGCTCCCGCGCCCAAGCAGCGCGAGCCATCACCCCCGCGCTCGTCGTGCCATTGTTAAATCGCAACACCCAAAACCAACCCTCCGAGAAAACGTGATGCACGGCCGCGGCATCCACCGGATAAGGCGGTACGGCATCCACCTGAAAGGCTGGGTCGGAGTCACAAGTCCGGACACCGGAAAAGTGTCCAAACAGGGTTTCCGTTGCCGGCATCGCTTCAAGAGGCCGCAACTCAAGCCCAAACGCATGCCGGAGACAACCGTTGATACCGGAAGCATCGATGGCAAATCCAGCCCGCAACCGAACGACGCCGTCGGCTGTCTCCACCTCCACAGCCAATTCCGAGTCGCCTTCGCTGACCGCCCGCACCTGACAGCCTTCCCACAGATCCGCTCCCAGCTGCACGGCGTGGCGGGCCAAAAGGGCATCAAAATCGGCCCGGAACCAATGCGTATCCGCCAACTCATCCGAGGGACTCGCCGCCACCAGTAACTCATTGGCCCGATCCGCGCGCCGTTGAAATTCTTGCCCGGGTTGGTGATGAAAGAAGGTAAACCCGCGCTTCAGCCCACACCCGATCCCGGGATGATGCCGTTGCCACCGACCCCAGTTCGCAAGCTCTCTCAACACCGGCAGGTCATAGCGTTCCGCCAATTGCTCCAATAAGAGGTTCGTCAAGGGCGTGGACGACTCGCCAATGGCAAAACGGGGATGCTGCGACCGTTCCAAGAGCACCACAGATTTCCCGAGGCGCCGGCAAATCATCGCCATCACCGACCCCGCAAAGCCGGATCCAAAGATCACCACATCGACTCTGCGGGCTTCAACCATGACCACACTCTGCACACGCCACAGCGGGAAGCACCACTTGCTCGTGGTTCATCCGTTGAAGACGATTGGACCGATCGGACAGACAGGCGTCGCAGGCACTGAAGCTTTCCAAATCCCAAAGATCCGCAAACACCCGTCCTAATCCCAGTCCCAATCCCCGTTCAAACCCACGCTCCAACTGCTCCAACCGAGTGGGCTCAAAATCCCCTCGCCCCCGCCAGTGAGCAAGAGCGCCTGAGTCCGATCGCGTGGGGATCAAACACACCACGTCCCCTCCAGCCTCCTTCACGGATAGGAGCGACCTTACCAACCAGTCTTCCTGAACAGCCGCCGGCACAAATGGAGGATTCACCAAGAGAAAAACCCGCACGCCAATGCCCTCGGACCGAAGCCACCGACATTTATTCAGAAGCGTGTCCGGCGTGAATCCCTTGTTCAAATGCTCCAAGGCCTCGGGGTGGGCGGTCTCCAATCCCATCGCCACTTCCAAGCTCCCGTCTAACCGATCCCGAAACCGCAAACACCGATCCCCCACCAAACGGGGGTGACTTTCCACGATCACATTGCGAAAGCCCGAAAGACTCCGAGCCACCTCAGCATCCGCCTCCGGAGGGATTGCGCCGGGATCAAAGAAGCTTCCACTGTTGTAGAGCTTCACTTCCAATTCCGCCCGCGCCCCAGCATCCTCCGGCACCTCCAGCTCGTTCAAAGCGGTTTCAATCTGGCGCAGCACGGCCCCTGCAGAGATCGTTTGATCCAACGTGTTCTGCCACAGGTCACACATGAAACACTTCCACGGGCATTCGCGATTCGTCAGAAACACCGTCACGACCTCCCGGAGGCGGCCGTCCGCACTCCGTTCCGCCTCCTTCAGCGCCGCGTAGGGCCGGTCTGCCGAGACCCGGTTCTTGGGGCCCCGTTGGGCAACGATCCATCGATTCCGCTCCCGGAAGGATCGGGGATAGGTGCTAAGCGCCCGGGCTTGCGTCATGCGGAAAGGAGATTCTTAGGCGTCCGTGTGACCCGCGAGTTGTTTCAACCCTTCTCCCGTGACGCGGCAAATTCGCCACTCTTTCAAAATGGTCGCCCCCATCTTCTCGTAAAATTGAATGGCCGGCACGTTCCAATCCAAAACGGACCATTCGAACCGACCACACGCTTCCGCCACGGCAATCCCGGCCAAATGCCGCAAAATCCGCTCGCCATACCCGCGCCCTCGAAACGCTTCCTTCACGTACAAATCTTCCAAATACAATCCCTTGCGCGCCAAGAAAGTCGAGTAGTTGAAAAAGTAAATCGCGATACCCACCGGCGTGTCCCCGGAAAAGGCCAAGAGGCAATAGGCATCCGGCTTGGGTCCAAACAAGGTGCTTCGGATGGACGCTTCCGTCGCCGTTACCTCATCCGACATCTTCTCGTAGTCCGCCAGTCCCTGAATCATGCTCAGGATCACTGCGGTATCGGCCTCCGTACTAGGCCGGATCTGTAGTTCGCTCTCGGTACTCATAAAAAAAGAGGCGCGACACCAAGAAGGGGCCGCGCCAGGTTTGGAATCAGTTACTTCCTACTTATTGGGCTGCGGCGTGTAGCGAAGGTAAGGCTTCACTTCCGTGTGCCCCTTGGGAAACAACCCAGGAATGTCATCGTTGCTCACGGCTGGCACAATGATGCAGTCTTCGCCGTCTTTCCAGTTGGCCGGCGTCGCCACTTTGTGTTTCGCAGTCAGTTGCAGGGAATCCACCACGCGCAACAGTTCTTGGAAATTGCGTCCCGTGGACGCCGGGTAAGTGATGGTCAGTTTGATCTTCTTGTCCGGACCGATCACAAACACACTGCGCACGGTCATCTTATCGTCCGCATTGGGATGGATCATATCGTAAAGCGTGGCCACCTTACGATCCGGGTCCGCAATGATCGGGAAGTTCATCGTGGTGTTCTGGGTCTCATTGATGTCGTTGATCCAGCCGTTGTGCGACTCCAGCCCATCGACACTGATCGCGATCACCTTCACGTTCCGGGCTGAGAAATCGTCTTTGATTTTGGCGACCGTCCCTAGTTCGGTCGTGCACACTGGGGTGTAATCGGCCGGGTGGGAAAAGAGGATCCCCCAGGAATCTCCCAACCAGGAATGAAAATCAATCGAGCCTTCCGTCGTGTCTGCCGTAAAATTTGGTGCTTCGTCACCCAGTCGCAATGCCATCCTTCGAGTCCTTTCTGATTAATTCCGTTTCGTCAATTTCACTACCAAGATGGGATCATAGAAACCCTCACGATCCCTGTCCAACTTAAGTTCCCGGTAGGGCGAGCGTACCCGCGAGCCGTTGGGCAAGATAGACGTCCGAACAACGCTAAGGCGCAAATGGACCTTAACCTTGCCCAACGGCTCGCGGGTACGCTCGCCCTACCAGGTCGGAGTTGTCCTGCTCCTCTAAGAGCCCTCAGGCGGGAAAAAATTCCTCACGCAATCCAGTTGACGGAGCGCCGCCGGATCGGTTTAAGTGCCACGACCAGATGAGGCTCAAGCATGCGAAATTGCGGGGCATCGGACCGATTGGGCTCGCTCTTCTCCTTCTCTTCACGGTGGGTGCCCGTCTCCTTGCCCAGGAGCCCTCCACTGCCGGGGCCACCGTGACCCTGGAAGCACTCACCCGAGCGGCGGAATCCCGCGATGCTCAGGCTCAGTTCCGTCTAGGCTTGGCTTACTTCAATGGCCGGGTCGTAACCAAGGACGCCAAACAAGCCGCCACGTGGTTTCGCAAGGCGGCCAAACAAGGGCACATCGAAGCCCAATACAATCTCGGCGTGCTCCACGTCCAAGGTCAAGGCGTGACTCAAGATTACGCCGAAGCGGCCCAGTGGTTCAAACAAGCCGCCGATCAAGGCGATCCCACTTCCCAATACAACATGGGGGTCTTCTACGAAAACGGGCTGGGTGTCGAGATCGACCTCAACGAAGCGCTCCGCTACTACGCCTCGGCCGCGGCGCAGGGCGACGTGCGTTCTCAATTCAGCCTCGGGATGGCCATCATGATCGGAAATGGCGTTGAGCAAAGTTTTCCCGAAGCCTACCTCTGGTTCACCCTAGCAGCCGAAAGCGGCCACCAGGAGGCGCAGAAACACCGGACGGAACTCATGCAACTGATGTCCCCCGCCGAGCTGGTCGCCGGCCAGATTCTGAATGCCGAACGAGGATCGGCCGAGGATCAGTATCGCGTCGGTCGCGCCTACCTGGATGGTCACGGCGTACCGGCCGACCCGAAAACAGGCTTAATCTGGCTGGAGCAAGCCGCCGACCAAGAACACCTACCAGCCCGCCTACGGCTCGGCCAAGCCTATGCCTCCGGGACCGGCGTGGATCAAGATTTCACCGAAGCGGCTCGGCACTATCGGAACGCCGCCGAGGGAGGGAACATGCTGGCCCAATACTACCTCGCTTCCATGTTCGACGCCGGGCAAGGCGTTCCGAAAGATGCATCCCAAGCTCTCCATTGGTTCCAACAAGCGGCGGAACAAGAGTATCTCCCCGCCGCCCGTTGGCTCGCCCATGCCTACGCCACCGGCGATCCCGTTTCCGCAGACCTCAAGCAGGCTCAGAAATGGTACGAAATCGCCGCCCAAGGTGGCGACTCCGACGCCCAATTTAATCTAGCGATCCTCCTGGAAGCCGACCAGACCGACTCCGCTCCTCCCGAAGCCGCTTTTGCCTGGTATGAGCAAGCCGCCACAGGAGGGGACGCTGCGGCTCAGTATCGCTTAGCCCGACTCTACGAAACGGGAACGGGCGTGGCACTCAACCGGCAGAAGGCCTTCGATTGGTATCAGAAAAGTGCTGACCAAGGCGACCCACGGGCCCAATCCGCGTTAGCGGGTTACTACTTGAACGGCATCACCGTAGCGGCCGATCTCGGTGAAGCCGTCCGTTGGTTCCGAGCCGCTGCGAGTTCCGATGATTTGGTGGCCCTCTACAACCTCGGCATTATATTTCAGCAAAGCACCTCGGCGGAAGATATCACGCAAGCTCTCGATTGGTTTCGCCAAGCCGCCGCCCTGGATTTCGTGCCCGCCCAGTTGCGCCTAGCCCACATTTACTCGCAAGGGCAGCTCATCCCACAAGACTACGCCACCGCCCTCCAATGGTTTCTAGAAGCCTCAGAACTCGGAAGCGCCACCGGACAATTCAATGCCGGTCTCCTACTCCAAGGCCAGTTCGGAATCCCGGCCGATCTCCCTCAATCCATCCATTGGCTGCAACAAGCCGTGAAGCAAGACCACGAAGAGGCCATCATGCTACTCGCCGCTACCTACGCCTCGGAACACCCCGGCATCCAAGATTACGCCAAGGCGATTGACTTGTACCACAAGGCTGCGGAACGAGACAACGTCACGGCATACTACAACCTGGGCGTCATCCACCAATATGGCAAAGGCGTGAACGAAGACCTGCACACCGCCGCCAAGTGGTACCAAGTGGCCGCCGACAAAGGCCACGCCCAAGCTCAGTTCCAAATGGGCGTGATCTATGATCTCGGGATGCCAGGCGGGGAGCCGAAACCCAAAAAGGCGTTAGAATGGTATCAACGGGCCGCCCGACTCGGGCACGCGGATTCTATGGTGGCCGCCGGCACTTTCTACGTTCAGGGACGCTCCGTCCCGCGCGACTTGCAAAAAGCGCGAGAGTTCTTCACGCAAGCCGTGAAACAAGGCCACGAAGAGGCCTTGGTCTTTCTCGAAACCATCAATCAGGCCATCTACGAGGCGCAGCCCGACGCTTCCACGACGCCGGACCCGAATCTCCCGACGGAACCCGGTTCCGCCACCTCAGAACAACCCTAGGAGGCCGAATCCTTCTTGGGCGCGGCCTTCAGTTGCAAGTGAAGGTCTCGCAATTGCTTGGGCTCGACCGCCGCCGGCGACTCCGAAAGCAAGTCGGTCGCCTTCGCAGTCTTCGGAAACGCAATCACGTCCCGGATACTGTGGCACCCACACAGCAGGGAGATCAACCGGTCAAACCCCAGCGCAATCCCACCATGGGGCGGCGCACCGTAGCGAAACGCCTCAAGCATGTACCCAAACCGCTCCTTGACCACGTCCTCGGGCAGCTGCAGCACTTCTTCGAAAACCGTTCGCTGCACATCGGGTTGATGGATACGAATCGATCCCCCACCCAGCTCTACCCCGTTGACCACGATGTCATAGTGCTGTCCGCGCACCCGCTTGGGATCTTCTGTCAGCAACGGGACGTCCTCAGCCACCGGAGCCGTAAAGGGATGATGACTCGAGTACCACCGGTTCATCTCCTTATCAAAACTCAACAACGGAAAATCCGTCACCCAGAGAAAATCAAAACGGTTCGGATCAATCTCCAACTGACCGCGTTTCTGCAAGATCTCCGCACAGTAGAGTCGAATCTTCCCAAGAATCTCACAGGCATTCAGCCACTCATCCGCAGCAAAGAGAATCAGATCTCCCTCCTCGATGGCCAATCGTTCTTGCAGAGCGGCCTTTTCGGCATCACTGAAGAATTTGACGATCGGCGACTTCCATTCCCCGTTCTCAACTTTGATGTAAGCCAACCCTTTGGCGCCAAAACTCTTGGCCACCTCGGTCATGGTTTCCATCTGTCCCTGGGTCACATCCGCGTAGCCCTTGGCGTTCATGGCTTTCACCACGCCCCCCTTGCTCACCACGCCACTGAAGACTTTGAAGGCACTTGATTTGAAGTCCTCGGTAAAATCCACCAGTTCCATCCCAAATCGCGTGTCCGGCTTATCGATCCCAAACCGGTTCAAAGCCTCCTCAAACGTAAGCCGTTTGAACGGCGTCTCAATCTCTCGATCCAAAGTTTGCGACCAGATCCGTTTCAACAAGCCCTCGATCAAGGCATAAATGTCTTCCCGATCGATGAAAGACATTTCGATATCGACTTGGGTGAACTCGGGTTGCCGATCCGCCCGCAAGTCCTCATCGCGGAAACACCGCGCCAGCTGGAAATACTTCTCCACGCCGCCGACCATCAAGATCTGCTTAAACTGCTGGGGCGACTGCGGCAGGGCGTAGAATTCGCCCGGGTGCACTCGGCTCGGCACCAGAAACTCACGAGCCCCTTCCGGAGTCGATTTGAACAAGATCGGCGTTTCGATCTCCGAGAATCCTTGCTCGTCCAGGAACACTCGCGTGGCCGTGGCCGCCTTACTTCGGATTCGAAGGTTCCGAGTAATCTCAGGGCGGCGCAAATCCAGGTAGCGATACTTGAGTCGCAGCTCCTCGTGCACTTTGGCGGCCACTTCGGGATCATCCACCGGGAAGGGCAACACGTCCGCCGCGTTCAGAATGACCATCTCAGAAACCAAAATCTCCACATGGCCGGTCGGAATCTTCTCGTTGTCCGTCCCCTCGGGGCGCTGGCGCACTTTCCCGCGGACGGCAATGACACTCTCGCTATGCAGACTGGTGGCCTGCTCGAAAAGCTCGGCACTCACATCGGAGGGATCAAACACAGTTTGGGTCCGCCCTTCTCGATCCCGCACATCGATAAACAAGACACCGCCCAAGTCGCGTCGGGAGTGGACCCAACCGTTTAAAGTGACCTCTTGACCGATGTGTTCCGGCCGAATCTCGTTACAATGGTGCGTACGTTTCATGAATGCATTCCGGTTCCTGGCTCCTGCCACGGAGACGAAAAGGCGGGATGTTCATGGGGATCGGCCCAGATTTCAAAGAAAAAGTGGTTGCCAATCCGATCCTCCGGTCTCCAAGTTGAACGGAAAGCCCCTCCCAAGAGCCCCACGGGCCCGAGGAGCAGCCCCTCCATACCCATGACTCAGCCCGCACCAAACCAACGCGTCATCCTGGTCACGGCACCCGATCTCGACACCGCCCGCCGCCTCATCGCCGGAGTGCTCGAAGCCCACCTGGCCGCCTGTGCCAACATCGTTCCCGGCATCGAATCGCACTACTGGTGGGAAGGCACCCTGGAATCCGCCACGGAATGCCTCATCCTTTTCAAAACCCACGCCTCACGCCAAGCCGCGCTGGAAACGAAAATCCACGAGCTACACCCCTATGACGTACCGGAATGCATCGCCCTGGATATCCACTCCGGCAGCGCCGCCTACTTGCGTTGGATCAACGAGTCCTGCCGCATCGACACCTCTGCCACGCCATGAATCCGATGGACGCACAAGACCACTCGCAGACTCCGGGCCCACCCAGCCGTCTCAAACCGTGTCCCCAAAGCCCCAACTGCGTCTGCAGTCAGGCCGAGTCTGCTCGCCATCGCATCGAGCCGCTCCCAACCGGCGATCACCCCGACGAGACCTTCGCCGCCCTAAAAAAACTCCTTTCCCGGATGCCCGGCACCCGCATCCGATCAGAATCCGCGACTTACCTCCATGCTGAGGCACGGACCAAATGGCTTCGATTTGTGGATGATCTGGAATGTCTCCTCGATGTGGAACAGCGCTGTATCCACATCCGATCCGCCTCCCGGCTCGGATATTCGGATCTAGGCGCCAACCGGCGACGGGTTGAGTCGATCCGAACCCAATTGGAACAACAATTGGCGCAAAAAACACGCTAGCCCGCCTTCGGAACCACCGCCTCGGGAATCGGGATCATCTCAAGTTCCCGGCCCGTGAAACGGCAAGTCTCCCGATACCCCACCGACCTCGCGAGCGCGATCGCTCGGTCAAAATCCATCCCGACCTCTTCCGGAGCATGAGCATCGGAACCTAACGTCAACAACACTCCCATGTCCGCCGCGAGTCGGAGGATAGCCGGGCTGGGATACATCTCTTGGCAAGTTTTTCGCAGCCCAGCCGTATTGATCTCAATCGCCACCCCATTGTCACGCGCCGTTTCCAAAACCGGCGCAAACAGCGGGACCGAGTCCTCGTCCGGATAGAACCCAAACTTCTTCGGGAGGTCCAAATGCCCCAGGATCTGAAACAACCCCGAACCCGCCGCCATTCGTAGCCGCTCGGCATACGCTGCCCAAATCTCTCCCGGACTTCGCGCCTTCCACTCGTCGATCTTTTCCGGATTATCGATATCAAAGGAATCCGAGATATAATGAACCGACCCAATGAAGTAGTCCCACGCATGCCGCGTGGCGAGCTCACGAATCCATGATTCATGCCCAGGAATGAAATCCACCTCCAACCCAAATTTGATCGCGAGTTGAGGATGGTCGTGCTGAGCTTGCCGGATGTTTTCTAGGTAGCGATCGAGGTTCTCGATCTCCATGTGCCACTCGTCCCAGTCTCCCCGAATCATGGGATTGTGCTCCGAAAAGCCAATCTCGGATAAACCTGCAGCCACGGCCTGCGCCGCTAACTCGGTCGGCTCCCCCTTCGCATGGTGGCAGAGGGGCGTGTGCATGTGGTAATCACAGAGCAAGGGCATAAGAAATCTTCTCCGAACCCCCACAACAAAGCAAGGTCGCACGAAGGCTCAAATGAAATCGGAACAAATAAGGAAGAAAAAGCCGGGCTCACGCCGCGACCTGAGACGGATTCACGCCGCCCGCGCTAGAGGGCCAGACTGTTCGCTCGCCCCGAGGGGAGCTCTCCGCTGGACGCTGGCACCAAGGCGTCATAAAGGTCGGAACCATAGACCACCGCACCTTCGCGGCCCATCGTGTGCAGGCGAAAACTCTCATCCCGCCACGTTTCCAAGGCATGCTCCAACACCGGGACATCCGGCCCCACACACAAAACAAGTCGCTCCTCTAAGAGCGACGGCACTTTCTGCGGATCCCAACTCCGGTTCCCATCCAAATTCACCACAATCACGGGTCGCTTCATGTAAAGTGCCACCGAAAGCGCCTGAACGCCACGGCCCCGCATCTGCCCAGTGCGCTGCCCAACGAGCAGGATCACATACTCTTCTCGCGAAAAACGCTCAAAAACCCCGTCTTGCCGCGCTTCCAACTCCGATCCGGATAGGGGCTGCAGCTCGTCGACGATCTCGTTGAACGAAAATCGGCTGGATACCGACATGCCGTAGTCCTGCAGACGATGAAAGAAGAACAATTCATCGGATCCAGTGTGGATCACGCAAACCGGGCGTTTCTGGTGGATATGTGTGGTGTCCATGCGGGCTTTCCTACAATTGAGCCGATTCACTCGTGGCTCAACGGCACTCAGATTCGCCCATCTCAATCGACTTCGACATACGTACAAGTACTGAAAAATCGAAGTCCACACCAATTTTCCGACCTAAACCCCCTCAAAACCCACCGCGGAAGCCTATCAACCGTCTGCCTAACCCGCTTTCAGGCCATTTGGCCTTAGTCGTCGCTCCGTCCCGTCAGGAGCGGCAAGAGGAAATAGACAAAGTAGAGCAATGAACTCAAGAAAGCCGCTACATAGGTGAGTGCCGCGGCGTTCAACACGCTCGCAACGGCCGCATTCTCACCCGGTGTCGCCGTGAAACCCAGCTGGCTCAGCACCACTTTGGCCCGCCGCGAGGCGTCGTACTCCACCGGCAGCGTGATCAGGTTGAACAACATGATCACACCCCAACAAGCCGCCATGGCCATCACCCCGATGTGAGTCGCCAAAAATCCACTGAACATCCCGAAGATCAGGAGGAAGTTGAGTGCTTGGTTCGCAAAGGTCGTCACCCCCACCGCCGCCATCCGCATGGTCAACGGCGCGTAGGCCTGCTGATGCTGGATCGCATGCCCGCACTCATGGGCCGCCACTCCGATCGCCGCCAAAGAGCGACCATGAAAATTCTCACTGGATAAGACGAGTCGCTTGTGCACGGGATCGTAATGGTCCCCCAGCATTCCCTGCTGCTCGTGAATAGAAACGTCATGGATCCCGGACGACCGAAGCACTGCCTGAGCCACCTCGGCGCCCGAAGCACCGCCCTGAGCCGCAACTTGGCTGTACTGGTGGAACTTGCTTTTCACATAACTCTGCGCCAGGAAACTGATCCCGGCGGTTACGATCAAAATGAGAATGAATCCGCCCATGGTTTGATGTGTCTTAAAATTGTCCGCTCAACGAATCTGACAAGTTGTTGGGAACTCCGTTCAAAGCTCCGCTCCGCCACTGCACACGCAGGACCGAGTAGTAGCAACTTGTACCCCAACTCTGCTTTGAGCAACTGCGAATCCGCTCGGATCACTGACGCCGGCGCCGCCGATTGGCCCGCCGCTCATCGATCCGCCGGTCCGCTTCATCCGTGACGGCATACACCGAACGGAGCCGAGCCAGCTCCCCTTCCAACAGGCCCGTGGCTGCGGCATAGTTCGGATCCCCAAACCGGTTCTGCATCTCATCCGGATCCGCCAACAGATCATAGAACTCCCAATCGTCCTTCTGGTAGAAATGAATCAGCTTGTAGCGCTCGGTCCGCACCCCGTAGTGACGGGCCACGCTATGGGCTCCAGGAAATTCATAGTAGTGGTAGTAAATGGAACGACGCCAATCCCCCGGCCGCGTTCCCTGCAACAGCGGCACAATACTCTGCCCCTGCAAATCATCCGGGATCGCCACCCGAGCCATCTCAAGAAAGGTGGAGGCAAAGTCGAGGTTCTGGACCAGATCATCGTTGCGAGACCCCGCTTGGGTCACGCCGGGCCAGCGAACGATCAAGGGCATCCGGAGCGATTCCTCATACATCCACCGCTTGTCAAACCAACCGTGCTCTCCCAGGTACCAGCCTTGGTCTGAGGAATAGATCACCACGGTATTCTCGCTCAAGCCCTTCTCATCCAGATAAGACAACACGCGCCCGATATTCCGATCGACCGCCGTCACACAACGCAGGTAATCTTTTGCATACCGTTGATACTTCCATCGGATAAGGTCTTTTCCTTCGAGATTGGCTTCCCGAAAAGCCTGGTTCTTAGGTTCGTAAGCAGCGTCCCACAAGGCCCGTTGCTCGGGCGTCAGGTTCCGGGGGGGATTGAGTTTCAAGTCGTTGTCATTCAGATCGTGCTCGACCGTCATCTTCTGCTCGCGATTGGCACTCGTCCGTCCCTCCCATTTGTCGAACAAGGTCGGTGGTTCCGGAATGGTGACGTCATCATACAGCGTGAGATCTTCCGGGCCGGGCTGCCAATTGCGGTGCGGCGCCTTGTGTTGATACATCAACATAAAGGGTTTCGACTTGTCCCTTTCCGTTTCCAACCAATCCAGCGCAAGATCGGTTAAAATCTTTGTGGTGTAGCCTTCCCGTTTGACCCGAGTGCCGTTTTGGATCATCGGTGGGTTGTAGTAGGGTCCTTGCCCGATCAGGATATCCCAATAGTCAAACCCGGTTGGATCCGATTTGAGGTGCCACTTCCCAATCATCGCCGTCTGGTAACCCGCACCCTGTAAGAGCTTCGGAAACGTCTGCTGACTCCCATCGAAATTACTGCCGTTGTCGGTGAAGCCATTGATGTGACTATGTTTGCCGGTGAGAATCACCGCTCGGCTTGGACCACAGATGGCGTTCGAAACAAAGCAGTTCTCAAACAGCATCCCCTCACGCGCGAGTCGATCGATATTGGGAGTTTGATTCACGCGCGACCCGTAAGCGCTAATCGCCTGAGCACCATGATCATCGGTGAAGATGAAGACAATATTGGGCCGAGCCGCCGCCTGGCAGACCGCAGACACGGTCAAGAACAACAGGAATACCAGAGAGCGCAAGCGATAGGCTGGAGATTGCATCGAGCTATTCTGGCAAAATCGTTCCGTAGGTCAACCGCCCGGTCCCAAGCAATTTTGCAGTTTGCAGTTTTACTTTTGCATTCACCCCGTTTTCCCGGATCGCATAGGAGAACAACCTTCGCCAGGACCGAAGGTCCGTGCCATCCCAGCCCAGGGCAACGCCCTGGGAATTTCGGACGTAAAGAACCTGAGCCCTGAAGGGGCGGACCAACGAGCCGCAGCTCGACGCATCGGTATCCACCTCGTTTTCCCGGATCGCGAGACGCGTCCGAATCTCAAGCCTGTATCGCCCGGGAAAGCAAACTTCCCCAGGGCCGAAGGTCCGCCCCATCCCAGCCCAGGGCAACGCCCTGGGAATTTCGGACGTAAAGAACCTGAGCCCTGAAGGGGCGGACCAACGAGCCGCAGCTCGACGCATCTGTATCCACCTCGTTTTCCCGGATCGCGAGACGCGTCCGAATCTCAAGCCTGTATCGCCCGGGAAAGCAAACTTCCCCAGGGCCGAAGGTCCGCCCCATCCCAGCCCAGGGCAACGCCCTGGGAATTTCGGACGTAAAGAACCTGAGCCCTGAAGGGGCGGACCAACGAGCCGCAGCTCGACGCATCTGTATCCACCTCGTTTTCCCGGATCGCGAGACACGCCCGAATCTCAAGCCTGTATCGCCCGGGAAAGCAAACGTCCCCAGGGCCGAAGGTCCGCCCCATCCCAGCCCAGGGCAACGCCCTGGGAATTTCGGACGTAAAGAACCTGAGCCCTGAAGGGGCGGACCAACGAGCCGCAGCTCGACACATCGGTATCCACCTCGTTTTCGCCGTTCCCCCGTCGCAGTTGCGACGAATCCAATGCAAAATGGAGAAGCCCTGAACGAGATAGGGTTACACCGAATCGGCTATTGCCATAAAAAAGGCCGCTTGGCCCAAGACCAAGCGGCGGTAAAGAAATCGGTATTCCGAAATCGCTTCTAGCGAACTGCGTTAATCTGCCGAGTGCTTCGCTCTTGCATCCAAAGAACGTCCAGATTGTTCGGCGACGGCACATTCAGCGGGATATCGCGCTTCTTGAATGCCGGCAAGGTCTTGGGATCTTTCCACTTGTGGATTTCAGAGTGACCATCCGCAAACGCGAACGTAGACGCGTTGTTGTGGTAACGACCGGGGTAATCCACAATCTTGAAGGAACTCGTCTGATTTGGATAGCCGATCATATCGACCACAAAGTAACCGTCGTTGATACTCTCAGCACGCTCGTCGATCAGCACGAACGTTTGCGAAGGACCAGGAACATTCATATCGGACTGCTTGGTGTAGACTCGCCAGCCTTGCCCCGAGCCGCCCCAGCCTGGCCCACCGACCCAGTTGTTCATCGACATACTGCGGATACGCGGGACTCGCTGACCTTGAGCGTTGATTCCGAAAGACTTATCCGAAGGACAGGTCCAAATCTTCAGCGCCCCACCCAAATATGGCCACAACGGGCTCCGCATGGTGTACTGCTGATGATTCCAGTTATTCGGATCGTTCGGGTTATTCAGAGTCAACCACGATCCGCCGGTCCAGTTCGGCACCTCGCGGGAACTCCCCGGCGGCGTCCATCCCGCGGCACCAACCAAACGATCCTCGCTATCATCCGAGTACAAGCGCCAACCCAGCATCATTTGCTTGTTGTTATTCATGCAAGCAATCCCCTGAGCCTTGGTTTTGGCTTGCGACAGGGCAGGCAGTAGCATCCCGGCCAAAATGGCGATAATCGCGATCACGACCAGCAATTCGATCAAGGTGAACGCAAATCTCAAAGACTCACGGCGTGGAGTGGCAAAAGAACATGGTTTCATATTTGATACAGTTTTCGGGCTACCCCCAACCTACCGAAATGCGACCCTCCGCTCAACTGTAACTTTTAGCGCACAGCCGTAGCCGGGTGTGATTAAAAGTGCGAGGAGATTGGTTGCAGAAAAAGCGGGTAATCACGCATCAGGAGGCGGTCTACTGCGGGAAGAATCAAAAAATTTAAGTGAAAACCGCAAAATGGAAAATTCAGCTCTCTCCTATGGAGTGCGGGAGCAGAGCTGCCGCTTTCCTTGTCAGCGACCTGTTCTTCCAGCCTCTTCAAAGGGAAGCCTGCCACTTCGATCCGATGCCCCGCACATTGAATCACACCCGCCGTAACCCGGGCGCCAACGCGGGATTGGACCGCTACTCCCCCAGAATCCGCCCGAAGTAGGTCACCGCTCGCCCGGCAAACCCATCCGGCTGCCGGGCAAACTCAGGACTGTCCGTTTCCAGGGCCAAAACTCCTGAGTAGCCGTCTTGCACCAAGAGTTTGAGAAAATCGCTCAGCCCAGCCTCGCCCTCGCCGATGTGGGTGTCGAAAAACACATCGTCCCCTTGCGTCTTCACCGTCCGCTTGTCTTTTAGATGAATATCAAAGACACGGCCTTCATATTCCCGGTAAACCGCACCCGGATCAAACCCAGCCGCCGTCACCCAGCCCGTGTCGAGACACACCCCAATTCGCTCGTCCAAGTGCCGGATGACATTCCGGACCACCAACGGATTGCCATACAAAGTCCGGATCCCGTGATTGTGGATCGCCACACGGATATCATACTCCCGCACCAGCCGCTCCAAACTCTCAAAAACCTTAAAGTCGTCCGGCTCCACCACAATCAACCCAATTCCCATGAATCGAGCGAATTCAAACAGGCGACGATTATCATAATGATCCAGGGACGTCCGAGCCACCCCAAAGGTGTAGGCCTCCAGCCCGTGCTGATCGAGCACCGCTTTCTTCGCACGCGTCTCTGCCATCGGTGCCCGTGGATCCATATGAACCCGGGACAAAGCGAGCTTCCGAAACCCATGCTTCAACACAAATGCGACCGCTTCCTCAAAATCATAGTTCCGCACGGTCCATGTCTGCAAACCGAGCGTTGGCCCCGAAGGTTCCTCCGCTGAGAACGCCGGAAGCGCTTCGACCAAGAGCTTGTCATACTCGATAGCATTCCCCGCGAAAGGATGCCCCCACAAGGAAGGTTTCCCCCGCGGCGGCGCACTTTCGCTCTCATGAATGACCAACCAATCGCCGGGCTCCGATTCCGCAAGGGCCCAGGCCTTGCCCCGAACTCGCCAACCGGCACCCTCAACCGGCGCTGCCTCCAGCACCAACTGACACCACTCTCCGCTCTTCCAACGAAACGGGGCCTCCGCCACCACTCGATCTCCCTGCAATAATTCCACTAGGCGCTTGTTCGCGCTCACCATCAAGCGATAGCCCCCCAACCCATTCACGCCCAAACCAAATGCCGGTGCCAAACGGCGGCGGCCCTGGCTGAGCACCCGCCCTTGGATCCGACTCCCTTCGGCCCGATTCTTTCCGAACAAGGCTCCGAAATTCTCCAATGGCGTTCCCGGAAGTCGCAATACTTGATTCGCTCCATCACTGGCGGCCTTCTGAACGGTAAAATCCCCATCCAACACCAAGAACCCCTCCGGCTCGAAGTCGAGCGGCTCGGCGTCAAAGTCATTCTCGTACAAGACCTCTCCGCATAACGAACCGCCCCCTAGCAACAGACTCACGCAACCGAGCGCGATCCCGCTCCATGCCCGCACGGCCTTCATCCACCCAACACCGCTAATCATTTCGCAACGCATCCAACAATCGTCCTTTCAACGCATACAGAGCCGCCAACCATGTCCACAGCAGGCCACTCGCCAACACCGCCACCAAAGTCACGGCCAACGAACCGTAAGGAATATCCGCTCCGGGAGACAACAGCGCCGGCACCACGGCAATGACCGCCGCCACCACTCCGATCAAGAGCCCGATCAAAAGCAATCCGGCATGTTCGCTCAAGATCAGTGATTTCAATGCGCCGGGTCGAAAACCCACTGCTTGCAACAACGCCAACTCGCCCCGACGTTCCCACACATTGCGCAACACCACCACACCCAGTCCGACGCTGCCCAAGAGCAGCCCCAGACCGCCCAACATTTGAAACGTCGAGAGATAGGTATTCTGCACAGCGTTGAAGTCCGCCATGCGCTGGACCGTCGTGGTCAACTCCAAGCCATAGTCCTGCAACGCTCGGGTCAAGAAGGCGGAAATTTCGTCCGACCGTTCCGGTGACGCATCGATCAAGTAAGTCCCAAAACCACTCGCGTTCGGAAACATCTCGCGAAACCGACTTTCCCCGATGATGAGATTCCCCTGTAGGATCGAGTTCGCCACGCCGGCTACCAACACCACTTCGACGGATTCGCCGCGACTATTCGTATACTCGATCTTGTCGCCAATGGATTTCCCCATGGCCCACAGCATCGAATTCTGATCCGCAATGGCCGGAATGGCACCGTCCGCACGCTGATCGTTGAGCAACAACCAAGGATTCGCGGCGTCGGATTGAGTCCGATCCACCGATGCAAAAGTAAACGCATTCCGATAAGCCAGCTCCGCCGGATTGACCCCCATCAGCCGAGGCCGTTGGGCGCGATTCAGATTCAAGCAACTCGCATCCTCGCCGGGAAGCACCCGGAAGGGTACAAACTCAACCCCTGCCATCACCTCGTCCTCCAACCCAAAGGTAAACCGGGCGGCCTCGCCGTTGAGATCGTGAGAAATGGACTCACTTAACTGGCCCCAAAACTGAAAACCACCCGTGCCGGAACCTCGCTCGGTCGCCCCCTTAACGGCATCCAACTTGTTCGCTCCCACCGCCACTACCAAAAAGCAACCGCAAGCCAAGAGCCCAATCGTGGCCACACTCCGTTTCACCCGTCGGCCACTGCCTCGCAATCCCATGGCCATCAGACTGAGTCGAGCCGCCCCCGGACCACTGGCCCACCGACGAATCCACCACGAAGCTCCCATCATTCCGGCAATCAGCAACAAGCCTCCGGCACCAAAGAACAACCCCGCTGCCGTCTGCCCCCCCGCACCGATGGCCTGCCAAACCAGCACCAGCGCCGTCACCAAACAAAGCACGGCCAATCCCAACCGCCAGGTCCGGGCCCGTTTGGTTCCCACTCCGGAATCCGATTCACTCGCCTCGCCATGGATCAATTCACGCGCTGGCCGCGCCATGTGTTTGCGGGCGGCCAACCAAATCGTAAACCAGGCCACCAAGAGCCCCCCGAGGGCGCCACCAACGAGAGTGCCCGATTGGTAATGAAATTGAATCGATGAAGTCCCGATTGCGTCACTCCAGATCGTGGTCAATCCATAGAGCATCGCCTGGGCATACCCCATCCCCAACACTGAACCCAAACAAGCCCCAAGCGCCGCCAAGGCGCCGCCTTCATAGTAGAACAAACGTTTCACCATGGACGGTGGCAAACCGATTGCCATCAAGACGCCCACTTCACTCGTTCGCTGTTCCAGAGCAAACTGGAAGAGTAGACTCATCAGAATCAACGCCGCCAAAATTAGAAAGAAACTAAAGCCAATGAAGAGTCCCCCAAAATCTTGGGACTCGTTCACCGACCGCATCGCCTCCTCCCGCACGGGGTAAAACGCCAAGCCGAGCGAAGCCGGCGGCACACCCGCCGCAATCCGTTCCTCCAGATCACCCGCCACATTCGCTGACGCCGGAAAGCGCACACCGGTCAAACTCCCGAATCGGTTTTTCCACAAGCGTTCTCCAGCGGCCGCAGAAATAAACGCCTTCGGAGTCCCGCGATGCGTTTCCCAATACTCGTTGTCCTTGTCTCGGATTTGGTCCAGATCAATGGGGAATCCTGTATCCCAATCCCGACAATTCTCCGCATCGGTCAGTCCCGGAAAATCCGGCATCAATTCCGGATCCGCGTAAGCGCCAGCCAAAGGCACAATCGATCGAACCCGAAACTCAGCCGATTCCTCCACCAACTCCCGACCGACGCCGACGGCATAGTAGGTAAGCGTCAAGGAATCCCCCGGACCCGCTTCCAAATCATCCGCCAGCCACTGATTCAAGACAATCTCGTCCGCCCCTAAATCCTCCGGCACCAAACCACCGGAGGTGGCGGTCACCATGGAGTACGGATTCAACCGGTCCTCGACTTGCAACCCATTGACGAAGTACGTCAGGACACCCGTGGCAGAAGGGTCTGCAGCTTGGGCGGCTGATACGATGGTCTCATCCAAGAAGACCCGACTGGATCGCAGTTCAAAACCACGATCCCCCTCCAGTTCCCGAATCGCCAGTTGGGCATCCGCCAACTCCCACTCCGCCTCCAGCGCCGCCATCAGTGAATTCGCATCGGTATCCGCATCACCCTGGCCCACTAACAACAGATTTGCCCCGCCGGGTTGCTCCACCCGGTCCTGAAGATAAGTCAAATCAACGAACGCATTGAACGGAGGAACCTGACTGGCATGCAAACCGAACCGACCAAAAGCGGCGTCATCAATGATGGCCTGAACCTTAAGGCGCATCGCCGCAGAAGTGTCTTCCTCCGGTGAAAGCGGCGCGTCCCGCGACAAATTGGAGGGCTTGGGCACCCGGAACAACACGGAGTCTCCCACGCCCGCCTTCAATTGCCGCGCCAGGGCATCATTCAACACGACTTGGCCCGACTCAATCGTCCCGAGTTCGCTCGGCGTTGGGGCCAAGTTCCAGAAATCTTCAGCCACGCCCAACACGTTGACTTGATTCGCTCGCGCCGCGCCGCCCCCGGCGCTCGCCGATCCCAACACAACCAGCGAAGAGACCACTTCCCGCTGCGTCGTCGCTTCCAGATTCTCACTCAAGGCCCCCCGAAAGATGCGATCATTGGCCACCAAGGCATACTCCGCGGATCCAAGTCGCGCCAAGGCCATGGCCCGCAAACTCCCACGGACCGAATCCCCAACTGCCAACGCCCCTACCAAGACGGCGCTGGCAATAATCGCTCCCGCCAGTGTGCCCGCATGGGATCGGGCATAAAACCCCAAGCTACGTTTTACCAGAGTCCACAGATCCATTCGCTCGCTCCTCGTTCTTTCGCCTTATTGGTTGCTCGTTGAACCCGCCAGGCTCCCGTCATTCAGTTCCAAGGTGCGCCCCATCTGTCGGGCCAGCTCCAAGGAATGGGTCACCACGACCAACGTCACGCCGTCGTCCCGATTCAACTCCAACAACAACTCCGTCAGCGCTGCGGCGGATTGACCGTCCAAGGCACCGGTGGGCTCATCGGCCAGGAGCAGCTTCGGTTCATTGATCAGGGCACGCACCACCGCCACCCGTTGGCATTCCCCGCCCGATAATTGCGCGGGTCGATGATCCGTGCGTTCTCCCAACCCCACGCGTTTGAGCAATTCCGGCGCTCGTTTCCGGGCCCGATGTTGCACCTCCGGATCCCGCGCCGCCAACGACGGTACCAACACGTTTTCCAGCACCGTGCACTGCGGCAACAGGTGGTGGCTCTGAAAGATGAATCCCAAGCGCTGGTTGCGAAACGTGGCCAACTGCAACTCATCCATGCCACTGACTTGTTCGCCGTCAATCGTCACCGTCCCGCCACTCGGCTGATCCAACGTTCCGATGAGATTGAGCAAAGTACTCTTCCCGGATCCGGACGGACCCACAATCGCCACCGACTCGCCACTCGCAATACTGGCAGACACCCCTCGAAGAACCGAAACGGGCTCACCCGCCCCCGCCCGCGAAAACGACTTCGACACATCCGACAACTCAACTACGGGTCTCTCAGAAGACATCCTGCCACTAAAGCCCAAAGGGCCAAGCGAGGCAAAAAAATATTCTCCCGACCTCGCCGACACGCTTGCAAAGCGAGCGACTCCTCGGGAATATCCCGATCAATCATGTCTCGCACCCAAACCATGTCGCTATCCCACAAGCTCTCGACTCCCTCCGTGATGCTGGGGATCGGTTTTCTCCTGACCGGACTGTACTTCCTACTGACGGCAGCCGAATCGCCCGCCGAAACCACCTCTGAGACGGCCGCTCACAGCACCCAATTCACCAACCGACTTGCCTTGGAGAAATCGCCGTATCTGCTCCAGCACGCCTACAACCCCGTCGACTGGTATCCCTGGGGCCAGGAAGCCTTCGATAAGGCCAAAGCTGAGAACAAATTGATCTTCCTCTCGGTCGGGTACTCCACGTGCCACTGGTGTCACGTGATGGAGCGGGAGTCCTTCGAAAACGAAGAGATCGCCAAGATCATGAACCAACACTTCGTCTGCGTGAAAGTGGATCGCGAGGAACGTCCCGATGTCGACAAGGTCTACATGACCTTCGTCCAAGCCACCACGGGCGGCGGCGGTTGGCCCATGAGTGTTTGGCTGACGCCCGATCTCAAACCAATTGTGGGTGCCACCTATTTCCCCCCGGAAGACAAATTCGGCCGTCCCGGGTTCCCCACCGTCCTCAACCAAATCGCCACGGCATGGGCGACGGATCGCGAGAGTCTAGTCAGCCGGGGCAATGAAGTCCTACAGGCCCTGCAAAGTCACTTTGCTCCGGCCGAGGTGAACGAGAAAGCGTTAGGACCGCAGTCACTCGACACCGCCTATCAAGCCATAGCCGCGAACTACGACGCCCAACTCGGCGGCTTCGGTTCCGAACCCAAGTTTCCCCGCCCCGTGACTCTCAACTTTCTCCAACGCTACGCCGTTCAATCCACGGCCAAAGCCGAAGACCAAAAGAAAGCCCGCGAGATGGCGCTCTTCACCCTCCAACGCATGGCTGCGGGCGGGATGTACGACCACTTGGGAGGCGGCTTCCACCGCTACTCCGTCGATAAGTATTGGCACGTTCCTCACTTCGAAAAAATGTTGTACGATCAAGCACAGCTGACCATCGCCTATCTGGAGGCCTACCAGGCCACCCAAGACGCTCAGTACGAAGCCGTGGCTCGTGACATCCTCCGCTATGTGTTGCGGGACATGACCGACAAGGCTGGTGGCTTCTACTCTGCGGAAGATGCGGATAGCTACTTCGAACACGGCAAACCCGAACACGGGGAAGGCGCCTTCTACGTTTGGGAAAAGGATGCGATCGACTCCCTCTTGGGCAAGACCGCCGCCCAACACTTCAACCACGTCTATGGCGTTCGAGCCGGCGGCAATGCTCCGGCCGGTAGCGACCCGCACGAAGAGTTCACCAATCGGAACATTCTTATCCAACGGTATTCCATCGACGAGGCCGCCAAAGAACTCCAAGTCACGCCGGACGCTCTCGCCACGGAACTGAAATCTAGTAGAGAGAAGCTCTTCAAAGAACGCGAGAAGCGTCCGCGCCCACACCTCGACGATAAAGTCATCACCGCCTGGAACGGCCTCATGATTTCCGCCTTTGCCAAAGCTCACCAAGTATTGGGCGATCCCAAATACCTCGCCGCAGCCACCAACGCGGCGAGCTTTCTTCACGAAAACCTCTACGTCCCGGACCGCCAAATCCTCATCCGCAACTACCGCGAGGGAGCCAGCGCCATTGAAGGCTTTGCCGACGATTACGCCTTTCTGATCCAAGGCCTGCTCGATCTCTACGAGGCGTCTTTCGACGTTGCTTGGATCGAATGGGCACAAGATCTTCAACAGACGCAGATCAAACTCTTCTGGGATACGACCTCAGCCGGATTCTTCAGCGCCACGGGGCAAGACCCCAGCATCTTGCTGCGCTTGAAAGAAGACTACGATGGCGCCGAGCCCTCCCCAAATTCGATTTCGGTCATGAATCTCCTCCGCCTTGCCCAAATCACCGGCAACGGAGGCTTCGACACCAAAGCCCGGGCCACGCTGAAACAATTCTCTGAAGGCATGAGCGACCAACCCACGGCGGCACCTCAGATGCTGGCTGCATTGAACTTCTCCCTCGTGAAGCCCAAGCAAGTGGTGTTGGCCGGCACCAAAGGTAGTTCCGATCTTACCGCGATGCTCACAGCCCTGCATGGGCGATTTGTCCCGAACAAGGTCGTGCTCCTAGCAGACGGCCAAGAAGGCCAACAATTCTTGGGCAAAAACCTAGCCTTCCTCCGCGACGTTCGGCCTCAAAACGACAAAGCCACCGCCTTCGTCTGCGAAGACTTTGTCTGCAAACTACCCACCACCGAAGTGGCTGCCTTCACCAAGCTGTTGCAGTAGTCCGGCTAGGGTCTCACTTCAAACAGAACGCGGCTCACCTTACCGCTGACACCGTGGACGTACCAACCGTCCCGGTCCGGAATAACTGCCTTCCGATTGCCAAACCAGTAGTAGTCACCGATCAGCAAGACCACATCGGCTGGGGAAGTCTCATTCGCCTCCTTCGCCGCTTGGGCCACCCGCCTTCGCGCCTCATCTTCCGAGATCTGAAACCGACGTTGTTGAGTCCGATAGGCTCGGGAATTCCGCAGCGCCACCAGAACCTCCGGAACAACAACAACGCTCCCACTTTCCAACGAAACGGAGTTCGAAGATTTCTCCAGCCGCTCCAAGTCCACAACCAAAGACCGAATGGCGGAATCCGGCCGATTCTGCCGGACCGTAACGCGATGAAAATCAGCCATTCGTCCCAAACCACCCGCTCGCCTCACGGCCGTGAGGAGGCCATCACCCTCGTTCAGCTCAACGATCCCAGGTTTGCGAACCTGGCCCAGAACCGTCACGGTTCGACTCGCCGCAAACCCGTCACCCACAAAGAGAAGGCTCACCAAAGCCAACAATCCAAAAGAACGCACGACCTTCATCACCCCCCTATCATCCACTCAATTCACCACAACACAACTCATTCGTGATCCCAGTGGATCGGATTGAAACGAACACCATCCGATCCAATAGGAAGGACGCAGGCACACCACGACAGGACCACCAGAATCCCCTAAGCTATTGATTCTCGCCCCTTCGACAATTAAACCTTTCTCAACCAGGCACTCAGCACGCAACAGCCCCATGAACGAATCCACCATCTCCGCCCTCGTCGAAGCGTTTCAATCCCGCGTCGCCGAAGAAGCCGAACCCATACAGGCAGAACTCGTCGACGAGGATGAGAAACAGGAAGAACCTGAGATTGAAATGAAGTTCTCCCTCAGCAACCACCATAGCCACAAACTCTTCATCGCCCTGGCACGAAAGCAAGGCATGCGTCCCTTTCGCTACCCCAGAATGAAGCGTACCACCGTGATGCTCCGTGGCCGCGCCTCCTATCTCAACAACGTCTTCTGGCCACAATTCACCCGCCTCAGTGGAGATTTGGATTTCTTGCTCCAACAGATCACCAACGAAGTGATCCGCACGGTTCTCCGGGATGATGGCTCGGACCCCACGTTCGTGGATCAAAAATAGCCCTCTCAATCTCTCCAGGGATTACTAGCGGCGAGCCCGTCACAAAGGACGAGAATCTCTACAATCCCTTGCCTCGGTGTCTGATTACTTCTCCAGTTCTGTAATTCGTAAGCCCGCCAGGCGTTACAATCGGCTTACCATTGACGAAGACATACTCGACGCCGATCGAATATTGGTGCGGGTCCTCGAACGTGGCGCGGTCTCGAATGGTTTCAGGATTGAAAACCACCAAGTCCGCTTTCATCCCAACTTGGATTCGCCCGCGATCACGAATCCCTAGCCTTTCCGCGGGCATCCCGGTCATCTTATGAATGGCTTCTTCAAGTCGGAGAACTTCTTTTTCACGGACATACTGTCCCAGTATCCGGGGGAAGCTCCCATACCAGCGCGGATGTGGATGCCCCTCGCCGGGCTGGGTCAGGCGTCCATCCGAGCCGAACATGGTCATGGGATGCTTCATGATTCGTTCGACGTCTCGCTCATCAAGCACGTGATAGATCGCTTTCATCCCGCCACGCAGAGCCGCCTCAAGCACAAGGGTGGCTCCGTTCGCTAGGGTCGGTTCCAAACCTTGACGGAGGACCCAATCATAGAGCCGTTTCCCTTCAAGGGATCGGTCCCACGGCACCTGAGCGAATTGAATCCGTCGCAAATCCCCACCACCGCGATCGTTTTCCAAATTGAACCGGATATCGGAAAGAATCTTCTCTCGAGTCACTGCGTCCCGGCTTCGTTCGTGGAAGGCCGCCGCACCTCCGGCCCGCGCCCAGGCTGGGACGATGATGCTAATGCCCGTCGAGGTTGCAGTGTAAGGGTATTGGTCCAACATCACATCAATGCCCTCAGCCCTGGCTCCGTCGACCATCTGGAGCGTTTGAATACTGGCACCCCAGGTCGGTTGCCCGACGGCCTTGTGATGCGTGAGGACGATGGGGATATCGGCTTGCTTACCGATTTCAATCGCTTCAGAAACCGCATCGATGAGTCCCAACCCTTCTTCGCGCAAATGGGACGTGTAGATTCCACCATGAGCGGCAGCGATTTTTGAGAGTGCGATGATTTCCTCTGTCTTCGCAAAAGTTCCTGGCAGGTACTTGAGACCGGTGGACATCCCTAAAGCACCCGCTTCCATGGCGTCCGCAACCATCTGTTTCATGGTTTCCAGTTCGGTCGCTGAAGGAGGTCGCGGGCTCACTCCCATAATCTGGCTACGAATCCGGTTGTGGCCGACGAGATACGCTACGTTGATACCGAGGGGCCACGTTTCGGCCTGATCCAGATACTCACCGAGAGGCCACGGCGAGGATCCATCCGGCCCACCAAGGGCCGTCGTGATGCCTTGTCGAGCCATGCTCTCCGCGGCGGGAAGCCGCTCAAGGGGATCGATGTGCGCATGCATATCAATAAACCCCGGCGCAACCACCAGCCCGGAGGACTCGATGACTTCTTCGGCCAAGTCAACGGGAAGCGGAGACTGCGAGATAGCAACGATGGAATCATCGGAAACCGCCACGTCGGCAAGGTAAGAAGCTTTTCCGCTACCGTCGACGACGGTCGCTCGCCGAATCAAGAATTGATAGGGTTTCGTCAACGCTGGCAATTCTGCTGGAGCGATTTCAGCACTCAGGATCAGATTCACGAGCCGACCCCGATCTTGGGAAGACACGCTTGTTCCTCGGACATCGGTATTGACCCGGTGAACGATCACCATGTCCTTCTCGGGAATGACCAAAAGGAAATGCCCCCCGGCGCCTCTGGCTGAATAACCGCCTTCCGGCAACTCAACTCCAGGAAAGTGAGGGAACTTGTTGTGAGGTTTCACCACCCACCACATGTAGCCATAGCCATCGGCACGATACAGAGCGGCATCGGAATGATAGCGGGTGCTTTCGGCGACCCAATCTTTGGGAATGACTTGTTGGCCATGCCAGTTTCCCCCCCGCAACATGAGCAGACCAAAACGCGCTAGATCCCTGGCGGAGATTCGAAACGGGTAAGCCGCATGGATCGACTCGTCTCCCTCCACATAGGACCCGTCCGTCACTTCGTAGTGTTCCATTCCAATTGGAACGGCGATCTCATCCTTGATCGCTTGGTAGATCGAGTTCCCGGTTAGTTGTTGGTAAATTGTGCCCGCCGCGTTGAAATCCCAGTTGTTGTAATACCAGTGCGTGCCCGCCTGTTGCGTAAAGCGCTCCGGCTTCAGTCTCTTCATCCCGGCGGTTTCATAGAGTGCGGGGTGATAAATCCCGGAACGGGATTTGAGAAGATCTTGAACGGTGGCCTCGCGCTCTTCCGTGGACAGACCCTGGACATCGTCGATTCCAAGAACCGACATCGTCGCCTGCAAATTGATCCTCCCGTCACCAACCGGGTTCCCATAAAGGGCGCTCAAAAAGCTTTTCCGCAGGGAATGGGTTTTGAACTTGCGTTCGACCTCTCCCCATTCCGTCAGAATCGATCCACCAAGAACCACAACCACGGCAGCCGAATGAATCCTCTCGGAGAACTGGCGAGCCTGTGCCAGTTTCTCACTCGAGTACCCCCGCGACTCGGGACTTTCAACAACCGCCCAATGCTCCCCCGGAAACTCAATCCCCTTAACGGCCTGGCCAACGAGCAGGACCAACATCAACGCAACCAGCCTGAGGAACGGAAAGAAACGAATATGACGTAGAGTGACTAGATTATCCATGGCAACAAGAGGCCGATCCTCAAAAAAACAAACCATCTAGGTCCCAAAGACCGTTTCTAGTTTCTCACTTCACACTATTCCCCGGACGAAACGCCATCGAGGTTTGTAGCGAGAAATCGCAGACACAACCGGCACTGGCTTCGGGAATCAGAACCAGACCGCCAGCCGGAATCACATTGATCCAACAACCCGGCCGGGTGGGGGACAACTTCTTCGGCGCCGCCTCACCGGCGAGCACCCCATTCAGATCCAACACCGTCGGATTCCCGGCTCGAAAGAATAAACACCCTCCCCCCGCCGACAAGGTCCCACAACTATGCCCCGGCCGAGCCAGACTCCAGGACGCCCCCGCCCCACTGGCTAACCGAGCACCCGTTTTCAAATCATACAGCACAGGCTCAGCCACCAGGACCCCGTTCATGATCACCGGATGATGCACCTGCTCCCCGTGGTAGGTCTCACCGGGTTTTCCTTTTTCGTGGGTGGCCTCCCACAACACCACACCATCCTCGGCTCGCATCGCACTCACCAGATAGGTCGTGTCCCGCCGCTCATTGAGGAAGGACCCAATCCCAACCACCACGCCAGCGTCGTAAGCCAAGTAGAGTATATTCCGACTCTTGCGCAATGGCGATGGCAGAGGCCGGCTCCACAGTGGCTGGCCGGATCGCCGATCCAGAGCCACGACACGCGGCTGAGCTTGTTGAACGGTGGCCAAAGTTTCACGCCCTCCATCCGAGTTCTCGGATCGGTTGGCCTCCACAAAAAACAGCGTCGAGTCGCTCTGAGTCAGGGTCGGGTTCAAGACTAACCCACGATCCCACCACCAAAGCGTCTCACCGCTCGTCCGGGATACCGCAAAGACCGCTTCCCCGGTCACGATCGCTTGTTCGTTCCGGTAGTCCGAGTCGATCCGTTCCCGACTCGGGATCGTACGGGAGGCCGACGGCGTTTGCGCCGAGCCCACTATCATTTCCGAATCCATTGCCACGTAGCCCCAATGATTCCCCGCCCCGTCCTTAGGGAGGGACCGCGTGGATTGCACGTCACCCGTCATCAGATTGACTTGCCACAAAGTATCCCTCACGGACACGGCCAGGGTTGATTCAAACAAGCTCAAATACCCCGCATCATAAGGCATCGAATACCGCTGAGATCTGGGAAGCGCTCGCTCCCAGAGTTCCTCGCCGGTGTAGGCATCCACCCCAATCACGAGATTCTCTCCGGGGACGACCAACACCCCTGAACCATAGAGCGGCGCCGGCCCTCGCAAGTGGCGATCCACCATCCGCCGCGGTCCCGGTCCACCGAACCACTGGAGATTCAGCTCATCACTCACGCGCAGATCGCCGCTCGAACAGGTGTTGGCCACATTGGCATACTGATGGGTCCACGTCCCCTCCCCCGGCACGGCTCCACGAACCCGCCGCGTCTGATCCGCTAGGTCCCACAATACGCCGCCATGCGGGCGCAACACTCGGTTCGCATCCGCCCAAAGCGAAGCCGACAGTTCTTGCGAGTCCCCGACGACCAGTGCCGCAAACTCAGCCGTGGTCGGTAGTTGATTGCCATCGAATAAATGAACCGAAAAACGCTCACCATACCGTCCCGACCCCAACCAGGTCGACCGTCGCTGGTTCACTTTGGCTGCCTGGTCAAGAAACGCGACCACCTTCAATTCGGACTGAGCCACAATCGATTCGGCCAGTTCCAGCGCCCCCGTTCCGAGCAGCACGGCGTAACCCTGCCGGACAGGAACCCGCTCCAAGGTCTCCCCCACAGCCTGCCGAACCGGAACCGTTCCCGGATTCGTCGACAAAGAATCTACCGCAACCACACGGGTCGCAGAGACATCAAGTTGTTCAAATGTCTCGACTGCAAAACTCAATACTTCTCCCGTCTCCAAGGTTGCCACCAATCGCCCCGCCGCCAGCGCCAAACCACGCACGGGCGCCGGAACCACTCGTTCCCATACCGCCTCACCACCCTGGAGTGCTACAGCCCGCAGGTTCCGCCCACCCCCAATGATCGCAACCTCGCCATTTCCAACCAGCGCCGTGCCGTCCAAGAATCGGAGCAATTCCCGGCGCGCACCAACCACCCCGGCTTCCGCCGCAGCCAGTTCCTTCGCGACCACGGCACTTCGCTGCTTCAGTTCCGCGTCCCGAGTCGGGTTGTCCCTCACGTTTCGACGTTCCGACTGCAGCGTTTTCAATTCCTCGCGAGCCGACCGCACCGCGGCCTGTGCTTGCTGGAAAGCAGCTCGGTCGAGCACACTCAAGTGCTCCCCGTCGTACAAGAGCGAATGCTTGGGTCCCACCACCATCTGCTCGCCACGAAAGGCCGTGAGGCGCGCACCGGTTTGGGCGTTGACGATTCCCAACGAACCATCATTGCCCCGCCCTCCTAGCAAGATTCCATCATCCACCACCGCGAAGGTGCCGCCCAAGGTTTGCATCCGACGCGGCTCGAACCCGTCCGCAAGGTTCAACGCCAAGGGTTGCCCACGACCAGCCGGAATAAAGAGCTGCTGACGGGAAGCCAACAAGTAACCTTGGGGAGAAATCTCCAACGCTCGTCGCCAAACCACCTCGCCCGTCGCCACATCCAGGGCGTAGCACGCACTCCCTTGCTGCGGATAGAGCCCGCTCGTGGCGTAAACCCGATCTCCCACCACCACGCATCCGGTTCGAACTGGCCAAGCAGAAACCAACCGGCCATTGCCCGGAATCCGAAGATCGGTCTCAGCCAAGCGCCGTTGCCAGAGAGGTTTTCCCGTGTTCAGCGCGACACAATAGAGCACACCATCATCACTCCCGAAAAAGACCCGACCCTCAGCCACAAATGGCGCATACCTTACGGGACCATCCGTCCCAAAGCGCCACTCCAAACGCCCCGTTTCCGCATCGAGACAATATAGGTGATCATCACCGCTGGAACCAAACAACACGCGCGTTCCCGCAATGACGGGATGAAACGCGTGATCGTCCACCACGCGCGGAGACACCGTTTGAAGTTGCTGCCAATAGCTCCGACGCGCGGGTGCCGGCCAAGCCGGCCGGGGTCGGGAGCCGGGGTGAAACGTCCACGACAAAACAGCATTGCGCGGGAAAGCGGAATCGGAAAAACCACTTCGCTGGGCATCAGCACGGTAACCCGCCCAATCATTCGCCAAAAGGCGCACGGAAAGGCTTCCGGAAATCCAAGCTACCCATAAAACCGTCCGCCACCAATGAGTCACTGATTCCATAAGAACACGAGAGGCTTTTTCAAATCACGCCTTCCGGAATACCCGATGCGCGCTCAGAATCTCACCCCTATTGCTTCCGAGTCAACCCGGTCGGGTCCGCGTCATCCCACCCCCGCCGACTATGGTAGCGCCACCAATCCTGCTCATCGTCCATCCGCCGTTCCAACGCAGCGTGGCCATCGGCATAGATAAGATTCAAAGCATCTCGATGGGCCGACCGCTTCGGATCCCAGTAGGGCATCTCCCAGAACAAAACCGCACGAGAAGGCGCCGCCACCGCCGCCGTCCGACGATTGCTCACCGGTCGGTCGTCTTGGTAAGCCGCATTATCCTTTTTCAAGTAGATGTGATTCCAGACGTAGGTAACGTGATCGTTGTCCGCGTAGAACTCTTCCGTCCACCGGACGGCTGGATCAAACGTTTTCTGCCCAGTGGGACACGCCCACGTACCCTTGCCCGGAATGCCTCGCCCCGGTCCGTGATCATCCTCCTCATGCCCGTCATGTTCCGCGAGCTGGTTTTCCCCCACGTAGGGTTCGATCAATTCAGGCACGTATTTCGTTCCCCCAGTGTTCCACGAATTTCCCCAGGCTCGCCCCCAATTGATCGAATGCGGGAACCGTTCGTCAAAATCACTGGCATACATCATCACCGCCAAAGCGATTTGCTTTTCGTTATTCAAACAGACGATTTGATTGGCTTTTAGTTTCGCCCGACTCAAGGCGGGCAAGAGCATGCCGGCGAGAATGGCGATGATAGCGATCACCACCAAGAGTTCGATCAAGGTAAATCCGAAACGGTCACAACGCTTTTGTTTCATACCCGTGCAGAGAAGTTCCATGGCACTATCCCGAAGGACTGCTGAGAATGCGAACCAAATTCTTAAGATCTGGTAGGGCGAGCGTACCCGCGAGCCGTTGGGCAAAAGCAGGAAACGCCAACAACATCGACTCTAACGCCCCCGTCGGACAGGAACGGCTCGCGACTACCTGATTGTGTACTAAACCGATTCCCATCTGCAGGTAAGAGGGGGGGAAAGCGACAGCTTCGCTCTCGCACTCCATATGGAGTCCGCGTATCGAGCGTTTTTGGAGTGCGAGAGCGAAGCTGTCGCTTTGACCGACGCGGACGGATTGCGAACCGGGTTTTCACCCCGTCTGCTACGCTCACCCCACCCAGACCACAATGGATCATTGCGTGTCGTCCGGCTTCAAACGGACCACCGTAGCTCCCCATCCCCCCATGAGTTCACCGGCAGCACTGAACGATTCCACGAAATCCAAGCGTCCCAAAAGCGCATGCACCGACCGCCGTAGATTCCCAATCCCTTTCCCGTGCACCACTCGCACCGAAAGGATGCCTTTCTCCCGACAGGCCTCCAGATAGTCCGGAACGATATGCTTGATCTCCTTGGGCCGGAACGCATGCAGATCCAGCTCATCCGTAATCGGGATCTCGACCGGCCCATCGAAAGGGACATCCGGCACGTCGTGAGCTCCTGACTCGTCTTCCCCCATATGGCTGAATCAATTCAACGCGGCCGAAGCCTATTACTTGGCATTCCCATTGATCGGTTCATCAACCACCAAATGCCCTGGGAACGGCCCCGCCACCTTGCCGCCCCGAGTGCCCAGACGCTTATTTTGAGAGTTCCCCTGGGGTTGATTCAGCGGAATGAACATCCCGCCTTCATCCGCCAAGGCGGCATACAATTCATTCTCCATTTTCTTCACCACCGGAGCGAGTTGCGGATCCGCAATCAGATTCTTGGATTCCGTAGGGTCGGCTTGAATGTCATACAACTCGTCCGTATCCCAGAGACCGTAATAGGTGATGTATTTGTAACGATCCCCGCGCAGGCAAAACACCGTAGGGGACTGCGGGAAATTCTTCTCCCAATAATACACATACAAGAAGTAGTCACGCCAACCGATTCGTCGTCCCTGAGCCAACGGAATAAAACTGCGCCCATCCATATGCCCCGGACGCTTTAAACCGCACGCTTGCATGACGGTCGGACCAATATCGATATTGGCCACCACTTGATCCACCACGCGGCCACCAGCGAACAAGTCCGGACACTGCATCATCATGGGCACCCGAATGGACGTTTCGTAAGCCACTCGTTTGTCAATCAGTCCATGCTCGCCAAACATGAATCCGTTATCGCCCATATAGATCACCAAGGTCTCATCATGGATCCCCATCTTCTTCAACTGCGCCAAGACGCGACCCACGCTATCATCGACCGCCAACAAAGACTCGCAATAGCGTTTGTAATAGCGCTCGACATCCAGGCTACTGTGATAGGGAAAGTCCACCCCGTGCCAGCTGTTCCGTTGATCCCGCAACCAACGCGGCTTGCCGGCATAATTCTCATCCGACAACGCCTCACTCTTGGGTTTCTCGAACGGAGCGTCCGTGTAGCGACCCTCATGTCGGGCTGCTGGAGTGAAATTCGCATGCACCGCCTTGTGCGAGAGATACATAAAGAACGGTTTCTCATCCGGTTTCTGCGCTTCCAAGAATTCGACGGCATAGTCCGTCAACTCATCTGTGATGTACCCCTTCTGCTTCACGCGCTTGCCATTGACATTTAATGTGTAGTCCGGGCTCGGCGGTAGGTAATGCCCCTGCCCCCGAAAACTGACCCAGTGGTCAAACCCCGGCCGCGGCGCATCGGTCGCTCCGCCCATGTGCCACTTACCAATGTAAGCCGTGTTGTAACCGGCCTTCTGCAACCATTCCGGAAAGAAACGGGTGCCCTCGGGTACCAAGCGATTGTTATCGATCACCCGATGTTTATGGGTATAGAGCCCGGTCAGAATGGAAGCGCGACTCGGCGAACACAACGAGGTCGTGACAAATGCATTCTTCAGATGCACCCCGTTCTTGGCCATCGAATCCATGTGGGGTGTTTCCAGGAACGGATGCCCCATGAAGCCCATGGCGTCGTAGCGATGATCGTCCGAGAGGATGAAGACCACATTCCGTTGCTTGGCGCCGGGCTGGCGCTCCGGAGTGACCTCAACAGCTAAGCCACGATCAGTGCCAACCAGCCCACAAACAAGTGCGATCAAGGGAACGGATCGCCGAAAGAAAGAAGGGAAATAGATGCTCATGACGGAATTGGCCTACAGCTCTAACAAGATCATGGGAGCCGAGCAATTATCGATTTTCAATTCCCTCCCCACCCCGTAAGCTCCGCTCTTGATGACTCCTCTGCCGCACGCCCGCTTGAAACGCATCGCCCCTTTCGTCGGCGCGATTTTCCTGTTCCTAGCTGCTCATGCCGCAGCGCGCCCAAACGTCCTCTTCATTGCGGTGGATGACCTCAACCATTGGATCGGGCACTACCAACGAAACGACCAGACTCAAACCCCAAATCTCGATCGACTCGCTAGTTGGGGTGTCAGTTTCACCCACGCGTATTGTGCGGCTCCAGCCTGCAACCCCTCACGAGCCGCCTTGATGTCCGGGATGCGGCCCTCCACCACCGGCATCTACCACAACCCCAACGATTACCGTCCCCACATTCACCCCGACCAGACGCTCAATTCTCACTTTCGGCTCAACGGTTACTACGTGGCCGGCGCCGGTAAAATTTACCACGGCGGAGGCGGTCGCCGGGAAGAATGGACCGACTACGCCAAACGCCCTCAACTGCCCGCTCCAAAACCCATTCGCAAAGAAGCCGTCGGCGCACTCAAATGGGCCGAACTCGAAGGTGACGACAGCGTCCTGGCGGACTACCACACCGTTTCCTATTGCATCGAACAATTGAACCGTGACCACGACCAACCTTTTTTTCTGGCGTGTGGGATCTTCCGCCCCCATCTCCCTTGGCATGTGCCACAGAAATACTTCGACCAGCACACACTCGACGCCATCAAGCTCCCGCCCTACCAAGCCAATGACCTAGACGACGTTCCCCCACTGGGCGTTAGGACCGCCAACCCTGGAAAGGATCACCAAAACGTGATGAAGGCCGGGGCCTGGAAACGTCTCATTCGGGGCTACCTCGCCTCCGTCAGCTATGCCGACGCCCAACTCGGCCGGTTGCTCGATGCCTTCGAAAGCAGCACTCACCGCAAGAACACGGTCATCGTGCTTTGGGGCGATCACGGCTGGCACTTGGGGGAGAAACGACACTGGCGAAAGTTTGCTCTTTGGGAAGAGGCCACCCGAGCCCCACTCATGTGGGTCGTTCCAGGCGTCACGCCAAAGGGCCAGATCTGCCGTCGTACGGTGGACTTCATGAGCATTTATCCCACCCTGTGCGAACTCACCGGCCTCCCTCGTCCGGAGCATGTGGAAGGACCGTCTCTTCGACCGCTCTTGCTCCAACCCGACGCCCCTTGGGATCGTCCCGCGTTGACCTCCCACGGATTCCAACGACACGCCGTTCGATCCGAACGCTGGCGCTACATACGCTACCAGAACGGTGAAGAAGAATTGTACGACGAACTCAAGGATCCCTACGAATGGACCAACCTGGCGAATACCCCAGGCTACGACTCCATCAAGGCGCAACTGCGCCAATGGCTACCCACCGTCAACCATCCGGAAGTCGCCCGTAACAAATAGTGTCGCACACGATCATGTCCTCGCTCCCTACTCGCCCACTCGGCCGAACCGGTCTCGACGTTTCCATCATCGGATTCGGAGGCGGCCACATTGCCCGTGAAGGCATGTCGGAAACCGATTCCGTTCGATTGCTCCACACCGCCCTCGATGCCGGCATCACATTCCTGGACAACGCTTGGGAATACGCCGACGGCGAGGCGGAGCGCCGGATGGGACTAGGAATCAAGGGCCGACGAGATGAAGTCGTACTGATGACCAAGGTCTGCGGTCGAGATGCGGCCACGGCGGAAGCGCAATTAAACGAGAGTCTCCAACGGTTCCAAACCGACCACATTGACGTCTGGCAATTTCACGAGATCAACTATGACAATGATCCCGAGTGGATCACGGGTCCCGGCGGGGCATTGGAAACGGCGATCAAAGCCCGGGAGGCGGGAAAGATCCGATTCATTGGTTTCACCGCTCACAAGAGCCCGCACATCGTCAAGAAAATGCTGGCACAGGACTTTCCCTGGGACACCGTACAAATGCCAGTCACGGTGATGGACCCGCACTACCGCAGTTTCATTACCGAGGTCTTACCCATCCTAAACGATCGCGGAATTGGCTGTATCGGTATGAAGAGTTTGGGAGGTGAAGGTCAGTTCGTAACCCGTGCCCATCTATCGCCTCAGGAGTGCCGGCGCTTTGCATTGAGCCAACCCATTAGCACTTTAGTCACCGGAATGGAGTCCATCGCAAACGTCGAACAAGACGCCGCCATTGCCAGAGAATTCTCCCCCATGTCCGAAGCTGAAAAAGCCACCCTACTCGAAAAGGTTAGCCAGGAAGCCGGGGACGGACGGCACGAATGGTACAAGAGCACTCAGTTCTACGATTCCCCGTGCCACCGAAGTCAACACGGTTTCCCCCCCATCGGCCACGTCAACACCGACGCAACCATCCCGGAATAACGCAGACTCACCGAACGGTAGGGCGAGCGTACTAGACTGTGTCAGAACACCAGTTCGCTATCCGTCCGCGTCGGTCAAAGCGACAGCTTCGCTCTCGCACTCCATATGGCGTCCGCATATCGAGCGTTTTTGGAGTGCGAGAGCGCAGCTGTCGCTTTCCCCCTCTCTTACCGACAGATGGAAATCGTTTCTTACACAGCCTGGTACCCGCGAACCGTTCCCACCCAACGCATCCGGCGAAGCGGCAAGGGGCTCGGGACAAGGGGCTTAGGACGCTGTTCTTGCCCAACGGCTCGCGAGTACGCTCGCCCCACCGTCCCAAAGACCCTACGCAATCAGATCGTGGATCACGTGCCCGAAGTCACGTTCCAACCGCTTATGTCCGGGCACTTCCAACGAACGGGGATCCAATCCCAGCTGATGCAACAACGTCGCATGCACATCGGTCACGTAATGCCGGTTTTCCACGGCGTGGAACCCAATCTCATCCGTCGCCCCATGCACCACGCCGCCCTTTAATCCACCACCGGCCATCCAAATCGAAAATCCAAATGGATGATGATCCCGCCCATCGGCGTTTTGCGAACCCGGCGTCCTCCCAAACTCCGTGGCAAACACGACAAGCGTTTCGTCAAACAGCCCGCGTTGTTTCAAATCCTTGATCAGACCCGCCGTGGGAAGATCCACCTGGGCCGCCAGCTTAGAGTGATTGGCCTTCAACCCCGAGTGCGCATCCCAAGCACCTGCGGCACCATCCCCGTGCATGATCTGAACAAAACGCACACCGCGCTCCACCAAACGACGCGCCGCCAAAAGCTGCTGCCCAAACGGACGCGTGTTGTCTTGCTCCAAACCATACAAACGCCGAGTCGCTACAGTCTCTTGATCGAAGTTCAACACCCGAGGAATCTCGGTCTGCATGTGATACGCTAAGTCGTAAGCCTGCGAACGGGCCTGGAGATTCGCATCATCGGGATACGCCTCCGAGCGGATCCGATTGAGCCGGCGCACCAGGTCGAACTCCAGACGTTGCTCAACGGCCGAAAGCGGCCGCTCCGGTTTGGCATAGGGTAACGGGTTCTTCAGGTCCACGGTCAGTGGAACCGCATCATAAGCCGGCCCCAAATAGTGACCGTCCCGCTTATCGAAGAACCGAGGTCCCATCGATATAAACTCCGGCAAGCCCGCGTTCAGGGAGGGCAAACCATAGCTCACCCACGCACCAATCGTGGGCACCCGAACATCCAACATGTGACGCCCTGAGTGAAACTGAACTTGGGCCCCGTGATTGTCATCCGTCGTCCACATGGAACGAATTACCGCCAGATCATCAACACACCCACCGAGATGAGGAAACCAATCACTGACTTCGATCCCCGCCTGGCCATAAGTCTTCGATCCAATCTGCAGGGGATAGATCTCGTTGCGCTGTTGGCCATTGGCATCATTCACGACCACGACCCGCACTTCCTTCAACCGCTCCGGGTCCTGCACGGAGGCAAACGGGGTTTCGGCAATCGTCTTACCCGCATACCGATTCAGCGCCGGCTTCGGATCGAAACTCTCCATGTGACTCAAGCCACCGCGCAAGAACAGCCAGATCACATTCTTCGCCCGAGGAGCCGATCCGCCCCCTTTCGCCCATCCCAACTGCGGCAACAAGCCTCCTAAGGAAAGGCCTTGAAGAAACCTTCGCCGATTCAGTCCCTGAGCTCTGGCACCATTCATAACTGCGGACGCATTCTCTACCGGATCGTAATAAAATCGTTATGATTGAAAAGCACTTGAACCAGGTTTCTTCGCACCCGCTGTTCGGCTTCATTTGAATCCAACTCGGAAAGGGATTCCAAGGTCGCTTGCATCATATCGAGGCAAAGCGCCAACTCTTCCTCATTCGGTTCGGTGCCCGTCACCCGCTCGAAAACCACCGAAACAAATCCAGCTCCGTCCAATCCGGGATACTGCGCCCTGATTCGCGATGCGATCCGATCGGCCTGGTCCAACGCGAACCCGCTATTCACCAAGGCCAAGGCCTGCTGCGGAATGATGCTCTCGGTTCGTCGATAGCATCCCAGAATCTCAGCATCATCAAACATCGTCAGGAACGCATGCTGATCGTCTCGGGAATGGGTAAAATACAGGCTTCTCCGCCCCCGGTCCTCTCCCTTGTTGGGGTCCACCGTCGGCCCTCCGATTGCCAGATCCAAATCGCCGGCGAGGTATCGAAGCGTATCACGGACGAGTTGAGATTCCATTCGGACCGACCCTCGCCGCCAATAGTACCGATTGGTCGGATCGTTTTCCTGGTTCGTAGTTGAGGCATCGCGACTCGAACTGGACCGACGATACGCTGCCGACGTTACCATGAGGCGATGGAGCGGTTTCATGCGCCAACCCGTCTCCATAAACAACAGCGCGAGTTCATCCAGAAGCGGCAGCAAAGGCGGACGTGGGCTCCGCCGCCCAAAGTCTTTGACGTCCCCGACGAGTGGCTGGCCAAAGTGTCGGAGCCAAATGTGATTCACTGCGACCCGTGCGGTCAGAGGATTGCGCGAATCAGTCATCCACTCGGCGAGGGCAGTGCGCCGGCCGGTGGTCACTGTGGAGAACGGTTTCCGTCGGTCCTCCTGCGTTTCGGCCGGGGATTCCAAGGCCTTCAGGGCGGGTCGTATTGAGGGATACGAAACCTTTCCCAGCTCCCACAAGGCCTTCAGTTCGCCGAGATGATTGGTGGCTTCTCGAACGGATTTGCCGGCTTTCTTCCGGTCCTCTTTCGGGGCGTTTTCTCGGGCCCACTTGGCCTCGGCTACCTTGGCCTCGGCATCGGCGAGCTGGTGTGCGTGAGACGCGGCTAAAGCCGCGTTTACGAGCGCTTCGCGGTCGGCTCCGGGCACCAAACCATGCTTGGCCCGATCGGCATTGTGAGCGGCTCGGATGGCTTGAGGATACAGTTTCGCCGCTCGGAGACGGAGAGCCGTTGCCCGCCGATGCGCGTCGGATTTTGCCTCTTGATCCGCCGCCGCCGCCTGGTCTACCAGCGCCTCAGCAGCCTTCAGGTGATCTCGTAAGACAAATGCCTGCAGGCCGGGAAAATGCGCCTCCGGCGGCAACTCCCGTTTGCGTGGATTCAATTCTAGAAATTGTAAGACTTCCGGAACACCCGGAGGTAATGCGCGCGACTCATCCGGTTCCTTGTCGTTCCCGCGCACAAAAAGGTAAGTCGGCGCCTCGGGATGGGCATCAAAAGCCCGCGGGAGTCCATCGCGTTCCAGATCCGTCTCTCCAGGCACGGGATCCAGCCGAATCTGATGAGGCTCAAAAATGGCCCGAAACTGATAGTAGTTCGCCTGCGAAATCGGATCATACTTGTGGTCGTGACACTTGGCACACTGCATCGTCAATCCCAGGAACGCCTGGCTGGTGTGCTCGATAGTTTGATCCAACCAGGTGTTGCGATTGAACAGGTAGTAGTTGCGTGCCAGGTAACCCGTCGCCCGCAACACGTCGGGATCGGTCGGTGCCAACTCGTCGCCCGCAATCATCTCCCGGATCATTTGATCGTAACCTTTGTTCGAGTTCAGAGACTCCACGATCCAATCTCGCCAATGCCAAAGATGCTTTTGGCTGAACCGGAGTTGTTTCCCCAAACCGTACCAATCCGTGTAGCGCCAAATATCCATCCAATGCCGTCCCCAACGCTCACCGTATTGCGGACTCGCCAAGAGCCGCTCCACCACCCGCTCGTAGGCATCGGGTCGCATATCAGCCAGAAAATCCGCCCGCTCCTCGGCAGTCGGCGGGAGGCCGATGAGATCGAGGTACACACGACGCAACAACAAGCCACGATCGGCCTCTCCAACGGGTTTAAGATTTCGCGCTTGCTGTTCGGCCTCAAGATAGGCGTCGATCACATTGAACCCATGCCGGCGCGTCCCCTCCAACGAAATTCCCTGTCGGCGCACGGCTTGGAAAGCCCAATGATCGGCCGGATCTTCCTCCCCCTGCTCCGCCTCGGGTAAACGCGCCCCTTCCTCAATCCACTGGCGAATCGCCGCAATCTCCTCCCCGCTCAAAGGTTCTCCCTCGGGCGGCATGCGATCATCCGGATCCTCCGTCAGCAGTCGCTCCAGCAGGACACTCCCAGCCGGATCTCCGGGCTGCACCACGCGTCCATCGCTCCCGCCGTGGAGGATGGCTTCAGCCGTGTCGAGACGAAGCCCCGACTTCTGCTTCAAAGCCCCATGACAAGCGTAACACCGGGCCTTAAACACCGGTTTGACAGTATTTAAGTAGATTTGAGGATCGGCCCGAAGCGGTCCCACCAGGCACGCCAACCCGAGGAGGACCAGCCAAAGACGACTCAGGCTCCTGAGTCGTTCCAGCGATTCCGCCACCTGCAGGTTCATACCATTCAAAACTTAGGGCTCATGGTCTAACCGCAAACGCCCGAACCGAATAGCCGTCCGTTTTCGATCCGGTGTCTCCGAACTATCCCACACCGCCAACCACGATCCGTCCGCATCTTCCAACAAAGTGGGATAACTGTTGCGATCATTATCAAAGTAAAACACCTTCTGATGCGACCAAGACCCGCCCTGGGATTTGGTCTTGTAGTAGAGACCGCGACGATCCGCTTCGTTATTGTAGACGTAGATCTTCCGACCTTTCTGATCCTGACCGTAGTAACTTTTGGCTCGGTAATTCGGAAGCTCAGGCTCGGGAACGGCTGCCGACCAAGTCTTTCCCCCGTCACGGCTCACCGTCGAAAAGGCCAATGCTGGATTGAGCGGTCGTTCCCGAACCATGTCGGCCGTGCGCATCACCATCTTCAACTCGCCAGGGCGATCCCCTTGGTCGATGCAACCTTCGTGTAGGAAGATTTCGCCACTCGCCGGCATACCCACGTAGTCGCTTAACTTCCAATGCAGGAGACTGGTACTTTCGAGCACAAATTGACGCCGGTCTCCAAAGGGATCATGCCGGCGCGAATTCCGATGTGCCGGCAGCAAGTAATGCCAGATACCGTCCCGTTGCACGGCTTCAATACCGGCCACAATGATCAAGGAACCCTGATACCCCATGGCCAATTCGACGGGATGCCAAGAGTAGCCCCCGTCGGCGGAGTAGGCCGCGCAAAGATCCGCGTTCTCACTATCCCGGTAATGCATCGGCGCCCGCATGGCAAACAACCAGATCACGTCCTGCCCCGGCGGCCGGAACAAGACCGAATTGTTGTAGGCATATTGCACCGAACCATTCCGTTGACGATGATCAAAGATCATCTTCCGCGGACTCCAAGTTTCCCCACCATCCCGACTGACCGAACAGACGATGTCCCCCATGTCCAACTTCCGCCGCACTTGAAGCCCGTACGCCGCGATCAAATGATTCTCATCCCACTGGGCAATGTAAGGCTCCCAAATCTTGTTGTAGGGACCACTGAGATCCAGACGGTCAATCACCTGAACGGATTCCACATCCCCTGTTTGCGCGGCAATGCCAGATAGCGGCAACACCAGCAAACCGGTCACCACCAACCATCCCACCAGTCGGATTCGTTTCAATGTATTCATTCGGTCTCTCGGGTGGAGTCTGAGTTAAAGAATGAGCTGTTTGATGCGATACAAATGCTTATCGGAACGGATGATCAAGCTCCCACGCACCAGAGCCGGAGTGGCCATACACATCTCATTGAGAGCATTCACATGAAGGAGTTTGAAATCATCCCCCGCGGCAAAAACGTACGTATCGCCGTCTTCACTCAAACAGAAAATCTTATCATCATAAGCCCACGGCGAACTCGTGAATCCAACCCGCCCCCGTGGATTGACCCGCTCCTTGTCATAAATCCCTTCGCCGGTGATAGCATTGCGACAGCTCAGGAATCCGAAGTCCCAGAGCACGTAGAGTCGCTCCTTATAGAGCAAGGGTGTGGGATTGTAGGGGGAGGCATTGGTTTCACGCCAAGCGATGTATTGATTGGATCGCTCCCCCGGGTTTAACGAGATATTACCACTGGCACCAGGACGGATGGCATAGACCGGTTTGACGTAAGGTTTGCGATCCCCCACATAACCCGCCGCGAGATAAAGCAGGCCATTCTCAGCAAAGGGCGTCGGGATGCAAATGGCGGACATGCCTTCGTACTCCCAGAGCAGTTTACCATTCAAGTCATATGAGCGCGTCTTGTTCACCCCTGTCGTAATCAGTTCGGTCCGCTGGTCATTCTCCCACACGAACGGTGTCGAAAAGTTGCTGGGCTCGTCTCGCGGCACGCGCCACACTTCCTCACCGGTATCCTTGTGATACGCCGCGACGTAGGACTTATCTTCCTCCATGTTATCGTTCACCACATAGACACGGTCACCGTGCAGCACTGGCGACGCGGAGGTCCCCCACCCAAGCCGCGTCTTGTAGGGAGACCAATTCTTCTTCCACACTACGTTCCCTTTTAGATCCATACAGTAGAGTCCCTGGTAGCCAAAATAGACGTAGATGTGCTTCCCATCGGTAACAGCCGTTTCCGAGGCGTAGGTATTCTTAACGTGAATCGGACTGGCGGGCGGGCCGGCGTGAAGCTCCGTATCCCACAAGAGCTGACCGGTCTCCAAATCGTAACTTAGCGCCAACCAGCGGTGGTCCCCTTTCCGAGGTTCGGGTCGATCGCCACCGAAATAGAGCCCTTTCTTGGGCGGCTCCACGGATTCCTCGCTCACAACCGTGGTCACGATGATTTGGTTATCCCAAACCACGGGCGAAGACCACCCGAGGCCCGGCACCGGCATCTTCCAAGCGATGTTCTTGTCCTCATCCCAGGTCACCGGAAGGCCCGTACCATCCTGGCCGCGCCCAAATGCGCCCACCCCTCGAAACTGGGGCCATTGTTCTTGCGCGAAGGCCAAGTGGACCAAGCCAACCATACAAACGGATGCGAGTATTCTTTTCACAACTATTACCTCTGCTAAAGATGGGAACCTGGAGAGTACCGAGCCCAGCAACCCCACGCAACCGCGAAAATGGGGAGCCTCTGAGATCGGGTACGATTCGAAAAGGGTGCTACCGGCCAATAGCGCCGGCAAGCCGGCGCACTCCATGGAGTGCGCGAGCTTGCTCTCGCCTTCTTCCAACGGTATCGATCTTGTCGATTGCACCCTTTTTGAATCACACCCTCTGAGATCACAGAAACCAATTTGGCTTCATTTTGGATGCTTGAGAGCAAGAAGCCCGTTTTTAGAAAAGCTGACGCCCAGCATTTTCAGCCGCACAAGAAAAAACAAGATTGGGCGCCCGCCTCTACCACGGTTCCGAAAACGGACGACGCCCGGAACGCACCACCGCAGCCACACTAGGTGCGAATTCGTCGCTCTTGCTTACTGGTTCCGAAGGCTCGGAATCATGAGCAGGTCCTCCATCGGAGGCGGGCAAACCAACCCGCCCCAATGGCTCCAGGCCGCAATGATTTGAAAGTTACCGAAGATCGCCCCAGGTCCAAAACCAGTCCGGCAGAGGGGCGAAATGACCGTATCCAATTCCCCATCCACTGAGATCGAGATGTCCTCGCCGATCAATTGATTGAGGGGAATCGTATTACCTGGCACCACATGACGCTCCCCACCGAATCCACCGCCTTCAAAGCGAACCGTCGCTGCCTGATTTCCGATATAGGTCAGCGTTAGGTCTGTCACAGACCCGGAACAGGAGCCGCAGGGTTGATCCAAAATGCCCACCTCAAATGTAGCCGGCGTGTCCCTATACTGATTCCCGTCTGAGATTCCATAACTGAAGGCACCATCCGTTTCGGTGGTCGTGAAGTGGAGCAACTGATCGGAATACCTGAACTCAAGCATGCCGTTGACCGGATTCGTCAGTGACACCACTGTTAGATCGTCGCCTTCTGGATCCGAGAAATTCCCAGACAAGGCCGAAAACGGCAATACGATCGTTGTTCCGGCCGTCACGCCCTCCAAAAGTGAATCCGTCACGGGAAGGGGAGGCGCATTCTGCGCTCCTAGAGGGTTTGGATCGACCGTAAACAGAAAACTGCCATCCGAGATATCTAGGTTCGCCGAAATGAAATGAATTGGCCCCCAGCCCGATGTCCCACTATACCCAAGATATCCAGCCCCATCGGAATCGCCGAGCTGAAATGTTTCCACTTGAGAGTCATATCCGAAGAATAGCCCAGAATCTACCAATAGGCTATCGAAGGGAAATTCTTCTCCAGTATCTAGCCGAGTGAGTTCTCCCGAGACCCTTTCGCCCCGGGAAATGATGTCGTCTTGATCCGAGTCCGAAGTCATTTGCACTTGAACAAATTCATACGAGATCTTCCAATAACCATCGTATCTATCGTCACCTTCGAGTCCGCCATACACAATACCCTCGATTTCGATGTCGCTAGAAGGACTAAGTATGGGGTTCCAGATTTGTGGATAGCCTTCGAAATACCTGAGCGTCACAAACGTTCCTGGAGCTTCGAAATCAAATGTGAAGATGTCGTCTTCACCGGTCACGTCATAAAGGTCCGCCAGTTGCAAACCGTGGCTTCGGGTCGCCGTCTGAGTGTGCGGATGATTCCCCAGCCGATGAAAGCCACCGGATTGGATTATCGGGCAGCAACGAACATGAATTGTCACTGATGCATCGTCAAACGCACCGCTAGAATCCGTAAGGCGATAACGAAACGTGTCCGTGCCGACAAAACCTTGGTTCGCCGCATAGACGATTGTCGTTCTCCCCACGACGCCAACTCTTCCATTCTGGGGACTGGACAGCAAAGTAATCACGTCCCCTGTCAGAGGAATCCCTCTCGGGATCCAATCAACTCCGTTGCCGTAGTCTAATTCGAGGACCCTGGTAGCGACTGATGATCCAGAGACGGCATAGACAACGTCATCTGTCGCCACCGGATTCAAATTCTGCATCACCGTCACCAAACCGGTGCTGACATCACACCCGTCGGTGACTCGGTACTGAAACATGTCTGTCTCCCACAAACCGGGGTGTGGGATATATTCAAATGTTCCGTCAGGTTGAATCAATACCGTACCGTGTGTTGGAGCCTGAACAACATCGGGGAAATAGGTCAAATCATCACCCTCGGGATCGGCGTCCGTCCCGCTTCCATTGTCCTCGGCCAGAGAACCCATTATGGCGTGCCCGGGATCAACCACAAAGACATCATCGGCCGTGAGGGGCGGAGTGTTTCCGAATCGAATCTGAACCGTCCCGGTAGCGGTGGCTCCCGTACGATCCGCCACGGTGTAGGTAAACGTTTCTCTTTGGCCATTATCGACCATCAAATAACTTTCTATTGTGAAAACGCCATGTTCACCTGGAAAGACCCCAAACAAGGGCGGCGACGTATGGGACACCAAGGTACCCTCGCCATTCGGAAACACGTCGTTCAAGAACACATCGACTTCGGCACTCGTGTTACTCATCGACAGACAGACCACGTCGTCGACAGCCACTGGGGGATTATCTGATCCGTGTTCCGGCAGGGGAACAAGTTCGCCGCTCGGCAGCAGTCTCGCCGGCCAGTTCAGATCCCCAGTCGGTAGGTAAACAGAGCCCCCAAACGGATCCGAGAATGTGACCGAAGCAACCTGATCTAGTCTCAGCGAAGAATCCCCATCCAAAAAGACAACTTGATCCCCTCCGCCTCCCAAACCGTCGCCGTGCCAATTCTCGATGACCAATGAACCCGACCACGTCTCACTACTGGAATCCAGGAACGTGACGACACTACCACCCATCCCGAGATCAAGGACTGCATTTCCGAGGATGGATAGCCGACCAAACTGTTCGGAATGGCCTTGAGTCGCAATGGCCCCACCCTTCAGCGCCACATCAGAAGGACTTTCAAGAGAATCATCTTCCTTCAATACAAACCGTCCCGACTCAACAACTAAGCTGTCCAGGTCGAGTGGGTAGGCCAATCCCACATCCCTGATTCCACATACCACAAGATTGGTGACCGCAAGCGGTCCAGAAAGAATTGGCTGGCCAAAGAACGTGGAGATTTCAACATCACGGTACTGTGGCTTCATTCGAATGTTCGGTAAGCTAGGGGAGTATCTCGTCTCGTTCTCATATATCTGGACATCGCCACCCGTCTCCAGCCACCCCCCGGAAACGATCCCACCTGACCAATCAATATTGCCCTCCACGGATAGCGTCTTTCCATTTAGGTGGAGCGTGCCCCCATTGATATAAAAATCCGTCTCACTATTCTCCGCGCCGGCAAATCTTACATCCGACAGAAGGGTAACATTACCACCGAGCACCGATAGACCGCCCCAACCCTCAAGACCACTAACCCCACTCTCCCCACCAACACGACCTAGGTGAAAGCTCGAGCCAGATGGTCCGCCTATCACCGTCAACCGAATCGGTTTTCCGCCCGCTGGAGACTCCGATATCGTCAGCACGGTTGAATCCGTTATCTCCAACTCCAAGCCGCCTTCCCCGGCCATTCCATCCAAAAATGAGGATGTCAGGAATTGCTCAAGACACCGAACTTGGCCCACTATGGATAAGGAACCGCTGTATGCGGAACCCCGGCGGGACAAATCGACAGAAGTTCCGGGCGCCAAAGTCGTCTCAACGTCGTCCCCCAAATACAGCTTCGAATAGACGTCGACCCTGATCACGCATCCCGATCGACCCTGCGCATCCACCCCTCCCAGTGTAACTTTGCCCATCCCCGTTGTTACGAGCGTCGTCGCAAAACCAAGCGTTATATCCGATGTGGAGCCCAGGATCACATGGCTATTCGAATTCACCGCGTCCACGGTCAATGTCGCCATACCGCGATCAAGAATGCCCGCTAGGTTGATAGCGCCGGAAACATTTAATGAACCCCCACGGGGATGGCTGCCGCTGTCCCTCAGGGCGCTGAATCCGCTCACCCACATTTCTTTCGGACCCTGCTGCGCTCCAGAAGCACCATCGTCGAACTGAAATAATGTGGCCCGTTTCCCGCTGGCCACACGATCGATCACACCATGATTCAAGATCACAGTATCCGGCGCCATCTTCCGCCCAGCCGAGGTCTCGCCCATAAAGGCAAGCTCTAGCGTCGCTCCAGAAATCGTCACAGCCCGGCTTGTGCCAAAGGCAAGCGGATGCAAAGCCCGCACAGCCCCCCCCTGAATCAACACGTCACCCGAGATCTCGTTAGGCGTCGAGAGAGACAACCTTCCCCGACCATTCTTCACCAGACTGATGGGTTCCGGTGAGATATACTCCATTATTGCTACTGAGATATCAGTCGCCCCAGCCCCTCCCACCGTCAATGTCGCAGTCTCCAAGCCTTGAATCAGCCCGCCTCCAAAGGACAAGGTTTGGGCCGAGTCATTGATGATCTTGAGATCTCCCGCCAGCAGTACCCCGGTCTGAATCCGGTGGTTCCCGGCACCGACCGAATCGTCCACGTGGATCAGCCCCGGTTCCGAGCCCGCCTCAAACAACAAGTCGCCACCGGCATTGGAAATCGTGAAATCATTCGACGAGTCAATATACAGCTCACCCAAGGTGACGTTCCGCCTCAGTTCGACACCCACGTAACGACCTGCTCCTCCCGTATCGTTAAACCTGGCCACGTCACCCGCCTGACTCGGCACGACCCGATTCGCCCAGTTCTTACGCTTGCGCCATTCGCCCGAATCACGACTCACCCAAGTGGAATCAGCCGCTTCAACACAAACCATCGCCACCACCAGCAACAGAAAGAGGAAGACTCCCGATACAGATCGATAATAGCGACAAGCTTTCATTCGACACTCCAAATGCAGTCGCCATGCCAACACCCGCTCACCCCGACCGTACGGCCTTAAAATCGATCCCTAGGGACCATAATTGCAGAGAATTCCGCGATCGAAACTCACAGTAAATCATTCCATCTTTGGAGGTATGCCAAACCTAACTACGACAAGGTCGGCGCCATAAGAGCGCTACTAGCCCCGCCAAAAACGCTAGTAGCGTCATTGCAGGGCCCAGATACGAGAAGAATACGTCTGCCAACCCAGTCGGGTGTGATTAAAAGTGCGGAGAGATTGGTTGCAAAAAGATTTGGGAATCACTCAATGGGAAGCGGTCCATTGCGGGAAAAATGAAAAAGTTAAAATGAAAACTGCAAATTGGAAAATTCAGCTCTCTCCTATGGAGTGCGGGAGCAGAGCTGCCGCTTTCCTTATCAGCGACCTGTTCTTCCAGCCTGTTCAAAGGGAAGCCTGCCGATTCGACCCGATGCCCCACACTCTTGATCACACCCAACCCAGCCCCCAAGATGACCCACAGGATTGCTTTCTCCCCAGAATCCCCTACGATAGCCGGCATGCTACACCGCGCAACGCTTGCCGGCCTTGGCTTGGCTTTGGCTCTGACCTCAACCGTCCCAGCCGCTGAAATCGCCCAACCCTTCGGCCCGGACTTCCCCAACCTCGACAACGCCGCTACCGGTGCCTGGTGGGAGGTGAATCAAAAGACTTCGGAACGTCCCAATGCCCGGCGCGCGCCCAAGAATCTGATCGATGTGAACGTGCCTCGCGACGAAGTGGTGGCTTTCGCCGCCTATACCCATGATCGCGGCACTCTCAAGTTGAGCGCGCAACTCTTCCCGCTCAAAGATGACGAACCTCGGCGCGTTCGCCTCGAATTTCAACAGAACGGAAACTGGCAACAAGTCGCCACCGCCGTCGTCGCCTATCCCGGCTGGAGTGCCCATTTCCGGATCGATGGCTGGGACAACACTCGGGACGTCGCCTATCGCGTGCGTCACGGTCGCTACGCCTCCTTCCAAGGCCTGATCCGACGCGACCCGATCGAGAAAGAAGAAATCGTGGTCGCCTCACTTTCCTGTAATTCCAGCCGCACCTCCGGCCCGCGCCCTCGCATCGTGGAGAACGTCTTGGCCCAGGATCCCGATTTGGTGTTCTTCGCCGGCGATCAGACCTATCACCACACCCAACACACCGCGGGTTGGTTAGAGTTCGGACTCCAGTTCCGCGAACTCTTTCGCGACCGGCCCATGATCGCCATTCCCGATGATCACGATGTCGGCCAAGGAAACATCTGGGGCGCCGACGGCAAGAAAGCCAAAACGCCCGCCGGCCCGGACGGAGGCTACTTTTACCCCGTCGACTACGTGAACATGGTGCAACGCTGCCAAACCTGGCACTTGCCCGATCCCTACGACCCCACCCCGATCCAACGCGGCATCACCGTCTACTACACCAACCTCCGCGTCGGTGGCATCGATTTCGCAATTTTAGAAGATCGCAAGTTTAAGACCGGCCCTGAAGGATCCATCCCCAACATGGGCCCGCGACCGGATCACATCAATGATCCGAGCTACGACCGTAGCGCGGTGGATTTACCGGAGCTCAAACTACTCGGAGATCGCCAACTCCACTTCTTGAAAGAATGGGGTCAAGATTGGACCGACACCTCGATGAAAGCCGTCCTCTCCCAAACCGCCTTCTGCGGCGCCGTGCATCTCCACGGCAATCCCAACAACCGGCTCCTTGCCGATCTCGACAGCAATGCCTGGCCCCAGACCGGTCGCAACAAAGCCCTCGCGGCGATCCGCCGCGCTTGGGCCCCGCACCTCTGCGGCGATCAACATCTCACCGTCATGGTCCAACACGGCATCGACACCCACCGCGACGGCCCCTTCGCTTTCACCAGCCCCGCCATCGTCAACACCATCTACGGTCGCTGGTGGCATCCGCTGGATGAAAAAGCCGGTCCCAACCCCGTGCCCAATAGCCCAACCCCTTGGACCGGAGATTATCTGGATGGCCTCGGCAACGCCATCACGATGCTGGCCTACGCGAATCCAGAAGATCGAAGCGATCCACTCAAACGATCCGATGGCTACGGGCTCGTACGCTTCAACAAAGCGGATCGCACCATTCACTTCGAGTGTTGGCCTCGGTTCGTCGATGTGACCGATGAGGATGCCCAGCAGTTCCCCGGCTGGCCCATCACGATTCGCATGGAGGAAAACGACGGCCGCAAGGTCACCCACCACCTACCCGAGGTTCAAGTCACCGGACTTGTCGATCCCGTCGTGCAGGTGGTCCACGAAGCGTCCGATGAAATACTCTACACTATTCGCGCTCAAGGAAACCGTTTCCGCCCCGATGTCTTCGGCCCCGGCAGCTACACGATCAAAGTCGGCCAAGATCAGCCCAATGCTCGAAAGTTCACCGGAGTGAAGGCCACCGCAACGCCCGGAACGGAACCGCTCCGCATCGCATTCTAAGCGCGTCCTCTCCCGTGGGTGCCTTCCGACACATCGTCCGGCTATTCATCGCCGGGGCGCTCTTAACGGCGCCTCGGTTGGCAGCTATCGACTGCGACGAGTTGCAGCACGTCACGGATCGCATGCTCCGCGATCACTACGTGTGGAATCGCTTCGACGCTGCGCTCAGCAATCGCGTTCTGGATCGTTGCCTAACATATCTGGATCCCGGCCGCATGATCTTCCTCAAGGAGGACGTCGAAACCCTGCGGAAAGACTATGGGGATGACGTAGATCTTTGGCTCCTGGCCGAGCAGTGCGGTTTTCTCGACCGGATACAGTCGCTCTACCTTCAGCGCACGCAGGAACGTTTTCCTTTAGCCCAGGCGCTATGCCAGCTGAACTTCGACTTCTCGATCACCGAATCGCAACCCATCAATCGCGACCGCACCTTTCTGCCGGATTCCGAAGCGCTTCGCCAACGCTGGCGCCAGCGCGTCAAACACCAGTTCCTCCAACTCCAGCTCAGCGGCCTATCGGAGGACAGCATCCGGAGTAAACTTGAGCACTACTATCAAGAGAAGCTCAACGCCCCGGAACGCCTCACGGAGCTAGAACTCCGTCACAAGTTTCTCGGCGCATTTGCCCGCACACTCGATCCCCATTCCAAATACTACCCACCCGAAAACGCCGAAGACATCCGCATCTCGCTGGGCAAAGCTTTCTTCGGGATTGGGACCACAATCGAAACTCGGAACGAAAGCTTCTTCATCATCCGGATTGCCCACGGAGGCCCCGCGCATCTCAGCGGAAAACTCCAGGTCGGGGATCAAATCCTAGCCGTTGCTAATCCACCCAGTCTACCGCAGCAGACCTTCGGTCAAACCCTCACGGAACTGATCCACCAAATCCGCGGGGAAGAAGGCGCCCCCGTGACCCTCACCGTTCACCGGCAATCCCCAACGGGCAGCGCCATTCACAATGTCACCTTGATTCGCAACCGAATCGATCCCACGGTTTCGTCCGCCCAGAAGGCCCTCTACGCCATCCATGACAAGCACTCCCCGGAAACGCCGCTCCTCCGGGTCGGCGTGATCTCACTGGCGAACTTCTACCTCGATACCGAAGCCATGCGACGGCGGGAACCGAACTACCGCCGTGCGTCCCGAGATGTGAGACGCTTGATCCAAGAACTCCAGAAATCTGGAATAGACGCGTTGATTCTCGACTTGCGGGACAACGGCGGGGGCGTGCTGAGCGAGGCCATCGCCGTTGCGGGTTTATTCATCGACGAAGGCCCCGTGGTTCAAAAACAAGATTCCTTCGGTTACCTCACGGTCATGGATGACCGAAATCCAGCGCTCGACTATGGAGGCCCACTCACCGTCTTGATCGATTCCGGATCCGCCAGTGCCAGCGAAATCGTGTCCGGCGCCTTACAAGATTATCGGCGAGCCTTGATCATCGGCACCCGCAACACCTTCGGCAAAGGCACGGTGCAGGTGGTGGCATCCGTAGATCGCCGGGAACCGGAGCTCGGCAGCTTCAAGCTGACTTCCGCGCTTTACTTCTTACCGAGCGGCCGCACGCCCCAACATTCCGGCATCATTCCCGATCTCAAACTCAATGCCCCGGATGGTGGTGGCCTACGATCCATGGCAGACTATGATAACGCGATTCCTCCAGAAACACTCCCCACGGCCGCCTTTACGCCCGTGGGCAGCGACGAGATCATCGGCCTGGAAACTCTTAAACAGCGTAGCGCTGAACGGACCGAAGGCCTCTTCCCCGACCTCGATGCTTGGGCCGCCTCGGCACGTCCAAAAAAGATCAGCCTACAAGCAGCCGATTATGCCGGCGCGAGCGAAGACTCGGCAACGACCGCAGACCAAGCGAAAGCCGTCCTCGAAGAAGCCATCCGAGTCACGGCGGACTATGCTCGCCTCGGACAAAAATTCTCGCTGCACGAAAACTACGTCGTGGAACGAGTCCTGGAAGACACCGATATCGGCAGCCTGGATTCGCCCTAGGCCGTTTCGGGAGCCTGACCCACCGCAAGTTCCCCTTCCGCTCGCATCCGCTCAGAGAGGGTCTCCAACCCAAGCTCTTCGGCAATCACCATCAAGGCCGGGATCAAAGAAAGCACAACCACCGCAGAAACCAGAGTCCCCACACCCAGAGCGATGGCCATTGGCACCAAGAACATCGCCTGTAGACTCCGCTCAAATATCATCGGACCCAACCCTAAAAACGTGGTCAGTGCCGTGAGTAGGATGGGCCGAAACCGACGCTGGGCCGCTAGGATGATCGCTTCGACCGGATCGAGCCCGTCCCGCAGGTATTGGTTCCGCGTCACGGCCAAAACAAAGGCCCCGTTCACCACCATCCCGCAAAGCGCCAACATCCCAAAGATCGAGAACACGCTCAGATCAAATCCCATCACCACGTGCCCCGCCACGGCACCCGAAAGACTCCAAGGGATCATGAGGAGCACAATCACGGCTTGGAGGTAACTCCGCAACAGCGAGGCCATCAACGCATAAATCGCAAACAGCGACAGCAGAAGCCCCCAATAGAGATTGGCCATCGAATCGCGTTGTTCTCGTTGTTCGCCTTCAAAACTGTATTGCAGCCCCGGATACTTCGCCATGATGGTGGGCAGCTCCACTTCGCTAAACCGATTCAGCACTTTGTTGCCCGTAGTCACCCCAGGCACCACGTTGGCGGTAATGTTATGCACGCGCGCTCCGTTCACGCGCTCGATCCGTACCGGCGCGGAAGTTGGGATCACCCGTGCCGCTTGCCGCAAAGGAATCTCGCCGCCGCCAGGCACGCGAATCAATAGATTTTCCAAACCACTCAGGGAACGACGTTCCGCCTCGGGGTATTTCACCATCACTCGCACTTCCTCCCGTTGACGGGGTTGACGGAGCGCTTCGGCCCCGTAAAAAGCGTGTCGAATCTGCGCACCGAGCTCGCGCGCGGTAATCCCCAAGCTCCGACCATCCGGTTTGATCTCGAAGTTGAACTGCGGCATTTCCCGACCGAAACCTTTCTTCACATCTTCCACTCCGGGATACTTGCCAATGGCTGTGGCCACATCCGCGGCGGCGGCACGAAGCACCTCGGTTTCCGGATGGGAAATCTGCACGTCGATTTCCGCTGAGCCACCCGGCCCAATCAGATAGTCAAAGAATACGGACTCAATATCCGGGATGTCCGGAATGGTCTCCCGCCAAACATTGGCAAACTGTTCCGCGGTGATCTTGCGCTGACTCTGCGGCACCAATCGAACTGAGACCTCGCCCCCATTGAAGCCACGCTCCGCCACTCCAACCGTGATTCCCACCAAAATGTCATCCTCCCCATTGGCCTCAAGCGCCTCGCGCGCCGCTTCTTCCACTTGAAAGCAAACCTCACGGATCCGCCCAACCGGCGTGCCCGAGGGCATTTCAATCTCGGCCTGAATAAAGGGGGTTTCGATGGACGGCCGAAAGGCAAAGTTCACTCGGCCACTAAACATGTAGCCGGCACAGAGAAGAAGAATAGCCACAAAGACCGAACAGGTGAAATAGCGATTCCGAACGACTCGTCGAATAACCGGGCCATACCAACGATCAATCCCATCATCGATGCGAATGCGCAACGCCGTTTGCCACTCATGAAACCGTTGGAACCAACGCGGCCCCGGATATTTGCCTTGGTGCGCCAAGTGAGCTGGCAGGATCAACAAACATTCGATCAACGACACCGTAAAGACGGCGATCACAACGGCCGGCAACACGTAAAAGAATCGTCCCGTTTCTCCCGGCACAAACAACAAGGGTAAAAACGCAATGATGTTGGTCGACACCGCAAACACCACCGGCACGGACATCTCCTTCACCCCGGCAATGGCCGCCTCCAAGCGCCCCATCCCGCTACACATCTTGTGGAAGATGTCCTCGCCCACCACGACCGCGTCATCCACCACGATTCCCAATGTGACAATGAAACCAAAGAGCGAAAGCATGTTGATGCTGGCATCCATGGTGGGGAGCAAAAACAACGATCCCAGAATCGAAACCGGAATCCCAACCGCCGTCCAAAAGGCCACCCGCAGTTCCAGAAACAAACCCAACGCCAAGATCACCAGGGTCAAACCAAGCGCCCCGTTTTGCAACAGCATGTCAATGCGTTCGGCATAACTGTGTGACCGGTCAAAGGTGATCGCCATCCCCACGCTCGGCGGCAAGTTGGCTTGCTCTTCCTCAATGTAAGCCCGAACCGCGTTCGCCACGTCCAAGGGCGACTGAGTTTCGGAGCTATACACGGCCATCCAAATAGAAGGACGCCCATCAAAGTAACTTTCGGTATTGGAATCTTCAAAGGCATCCGTCACTGCGGCAATGTCATCCAAGAGCACTTTCGTACCATCGGGATTGCTCAAAATCGCAATCTCACCAAACTCCTTGGCAAAGTCTCGGCGTTCGCTGGTCTTAAGCAGAAAATCGCCGCCCGGCGTTTTGATCGAACCCGCCGGCACGTCGAGGGCCGACGCATCTACCGCCCGCGCGATGTCATCCAAACGCAGACCCAAGGAGCGCAATTTCGCCGGGGGAACCTCAATATGAATCTCCGGATTGCGCACGCCTCGCAGTTCCACCAAAGAGATCTCGGGCCGCGACAAAAGCCCTTCTTCTATCTGGCGGGCAAACGCCAGCAAACCGTGCTTGTCCAAGTCCCCATAAATGGAGAGATAGAGCACACCTCGCCGACGGCCCGAATCCAGCGAAGCCACGGGCGGTTCCGCATCATCAGGAAACAAGTCAATCCGTTGCACCGCCGCCGTGATTTCCTGGAGCCCACGGTTTCGGTCCGTCCCCGGCATCAACTCCGCCGTTACGGTGGCTCGCCCTTCCCGCGCAATGGCCCGGATTTCACGAATGATCTCCATCCCGCGCAGCTCCGCCTCAATCGGATAGACAATCGATTGTTCCACCTCCTCGGGACTCGCCCCGCGGTAGGTCATTTCAATCTGGACTACGTCCAATGTGTAAGTCGGGTAGATCTCCTGGCGAATGTGCCCCGCTACGAGCAAGCCCGTGGCGACCACGGCAATCATCAAGAGATTCGCCGCCACGTGGTTTTGGGCAAACCAGGTCATGATCCCGACCGATTTGGATGGAGATGGGGAGCCTTTCATAGGCAGATCACTCGCTAAGGACGGCGCTAGGTGTCGACGCAACGGGCTGAGGATTGAGCTTCATTCCGGGGAGAGCCGACCGGAGCGGACTGACAATCAGGGACTCACCCGCCGCCAATACGTTGTCAATGTAGATGGTCTCGCCGCGCCGCCATTGCACCTGAACGTCGCGGATCTGAAGTTCGTTCTTCTCATCGCTGACCCAAACGCGGTCTCCCTCGCGGAGTGCATCCCGCTGCACGGCCAAGACGTTGTTGACGGTACCGGCAGCTATTTCGACGCGCACATAGCTCCCAATCAATAGCGGTGCTTTTTGCCCCCCGCTGCCAAAGCCCATGGGATCGGGGACACTCACCAAAACCCGTGCCATGCGCCCCTCTCGCTCGACGTCACTGACTAATCGAATCACCCGGCCCGACCACTGCGCCACGTGTCCCTCGCCAAGATCCAAAAACACTTCCGCCGCCGCACCGGCCTCCCCGTTTCGCGGAAGGGCAATGTGCCGCAAACGATCCACCGGCAAAGCCACCCGCACCCAAAACTCATCCGTGCCGACCAGCGTGACCGCTTGGGAGTTAGACGTCACGCGTTGACCAATCTCGACGGATTCCGTCAACACCATGGCATTGAACGGCGCCTGGAGTTTGTGCCGGAGTAACAACTCGGCATCGCGATCACGGATGGCTTCCAGCCGTTTGAGATCCGCGCTCTGTGAATCCACCTGGGCCTCCAAGGCGGCCAAGTCTGTGGCGGCTATGACTTTCTCCTGATCCAGCCGTACGGCTTCGTCGCGCTTTCGGCGGGCTTCCGTCAGCATGGCTTCCGCTCGGGCCAGAGCAGCCGCGGACTCGCGGGCACTCAGCGCCGCAAACCGAGAATCGATCTCAAAGAGTTCCTCGCCCTCGGCGACATACCCGCCGGGAATGAGTTCCGGGTGATGGCGCAAGATCTCGCCACTCACTTGGGGCTGAATCACGACCCGACGAGCGGGAAGAACCGACCCGAAGGCGGTGACGGATACGGCATGGGTTCCGGGCGTCGGCACCACGGTCTTGACGAGCTTGGGCTGGCGTTTTTCTTCTTCCGGTACCGTTTGGGGGCCGCTCTTGAACAAGAGGTAACCGAGACCGGCCGCGACCAGGATCACGATCACGGAGCGCCCGACCTTCGAACCTTCCGCTCTGTCTTTCAATTCACTCATAGAGGTAGCACCAAGCCACAGGTGCGGGAAACGGCCAAGTATTACGCGATCCCCAGGTTCGCCGCAAGAAACCAGGCCTGAGAACATGTGACTGAGGACACGCCCAATTTGGTTACAAACTTCATTCAGCAACCCAGCCTCAGCCGCCCCGGCGGGGCGGCCCGGTGGGGCGAGCGTACCCGCGAGCCGTTGGGCAAAAGCAGCCCTCGCAAAACACCACCGCCCCCAAAGCACCCGCTAGACAGGAACGGCTCGCGAGTACGCTCGCCCTACCGGGTCAACAAAGAATCGGAAAAACTAGGCCGTCTCAAGATTGTCGCTCATCGTGACCCCGGCCCGGCTATCGATAGCCAGCGACTCCGCTCCGACGCCCGCTCCAAACTGATTCCCGTGCGCCAGACTATCACGCCCCTCCCCGTGCCATTCGACCGCATGCCGCATCTGTTTCTCCTTTCGAGTATCATGGATCTGACACCCGGAAAGATTGATTCCGTCACAGTCTCGAAACCAGACCCCGGCGCGCCCCGGATCTCGTATCACACAAGCCGCAATGTTCATCCGCTGACACCGCTCCAATTCCAACAACGCGGGATGCTCCCGTGACTCCCCACCATTCCACGACGCGTCCCAATCCGTTTTTCCCGAAGGGGCTCCACGCAACTGAAACCCATTCAAAACACAGTCCGAGCAATCCACCAAACGCACGTTCACGTCGATCTCCCGCTTCGGCCCCCAATAATTATGTCCAAATGAATTCGCCCCAAAGACCAAATCGTCACAGTCATCCGCCAACACATTGTGTTGAAATCCGGAGTAGATAAAATTCCCCGATAAGGCAATCCCGCGACACCCCACCAAGTGCACATTGATCGCCTGATTGCCGATGACATTCCCACTGATGGCCGCCATGCCCGGAGGCAGGGTACCATCCGCATCGGGGCCAAGAATCCGGAGATTCGCCCCGCCCGGGGAATAGGTGGATTGGATAGTATTGGAACTAATGGTCAGCTCCCGCACAGAGGCTCGCATGACTTGGCCCGGCCGCTCCCGCGTATCAATGAAAATCTCGGCTGTAGGTTCACTGGGTTCGAACCCTTCATGGGAACGGTAGTTGTTATACTCGATATCATTCCCAGTAATCTGCAGATTCCGAATCTCCGAACCCTCAATCCGGATCCCTCCCAGCCGATTATAGCTGATGTGGTTTCCGGTGATGTTGATCTGGTGCAGGTTGACGTCCTTCAAGTAGATCCCCACACCCCGGTTGTGGTAGATCTGACAGTCACTGATCAAGACATTGCGATTACGTCGAGCCAACACCACGCCGTGCCGCAAGTCGCGCAGCAAGACCCGGGAGAGAATCGGCTGAAAGGTCCCTTGCAAAGCAATGCCGTCGGCCTCGTCATGGGCTCCCTCAATTTCAATACCGGAAACGAGCGGCAAGCGCTGCCGCTCCCAAACCGACGGCTTCACTCCGAGCGGATCCGCGGTTCCTCCATGCGTCCCCACAAACCGAAACGCCGGTCCCGGACCGGCCATGATAATCTTGGCCGTCCCTTCGTGCCCTTCGAGCGAGAGGCGGCTGGATTGGTCCAAGGGGATTTCGATCGTCTCGGTGATTCGATAACTCCCTCGACCGAATCGCACCACGCCGTCCCCCTGCCCGATCGCGTGCCGAATCGCTTCGGTGTCGTCTGTTTGCCCATCCCCCTCCGCACCAAATGAAATCACGTCGCTCATGGTTTTTCCGTTGGTTCACCGATTCGATCGCCTCTCCACACATCGCTCGCACCAGACCGAACGAATCAAGCCAAGAGCGCCTGAACCGGGTGATGCTCTTCCACACCGGTCAGTCGAAAGTCCAAACCGCGGAACCGAAATGTCAGTTTCGCATGATCGATCCCGAGGCAATGCAAGATCGTGGCTTGGACGTCATGCACGTGAACGGGTTGGTCCACGACATGAAAACCAAGTTCATCCGTTTGCCCCATTTCAAATCCCGCTTTGATGCCACCGCCGGCAAACCACATGGTGAAGGCCTGGGGATGATGATCCCGGCCTTTGGAACGCCCCAGGGCAGCGCTGGCTTCCACCATCGGCGTCCGCCCAAATTCGCCGCCCCAAATCACCAGCGTATCATCCAACATCCCCCGTTGCTTGAGATCCCAGATTAAAGCCGCCGAAGCTTGATCCGTTTGTTGGCACTGCGCACTCACGCCGCCCGCTACGTCTGAGTGATGATCCCAGCCAGCGTGATACAGCTGCACGAACCGCACACCGCGCTCGGCCAAACGCCGCGCCAAGAGACAACTATTGGCAAAGCGCGCTTTCGGGTCACCCGGCTTGGCCCCGTACAGCTCAAGCGTCTTGGGATCTTCCCCCGACAAATCCATTAGCTCAGGCGCGCGGGTTTGCATGCGGTAGGCCATTTCATACGCATTGATCCGGGTGGCAATCTCGGGATCGCCCACCACACCGAGTCGGCGTTGGTTCATCCGTCGGATCAGATCCAAAGAATCCTCTTGTGCACGTCGGTTGTAACCCGGCGGATTGGACACATGCAGAATGGCATCCCCCTGACTCCGAAACGGGACGCCCTGATGGGTGCCCGGCAGGAAGCCGGCACTCCAGAGAGAAGCCCCACCACTCAGGCTGCCACCGCTCTTCAAGACCACAAACGAGGGCAAGTCATCCGCTTCACTCCCAATCCCATAGCTCAGCCAAGACCCCATGCTGGGCCGGCCGGGGATCCCGCTTCCCGTGTTCATGAAGAGCTGCGCCGGGGCATGATTGAAGAGATCGGTATGCACTGATCGCACGATGGAAATCTCATCCACCACTTTGGCGAGATGAGGCAGTTTCTGGGAAATCTCCGCGCCCGTCTGGCCGTGGCGCGCAAAGCGAAAGCGCGGTCCCAGCACCGCCGCATCGGGTTGAATGAACGCGTAGCGTTGACCTTTGATCACCGACGGTGGCAAGGGCTTGCCTTCCAGCTTGGCCAGTTCGGGTTTGTTGTCAAAAAGCTCCAACTGGCTTGGTGCGCCCCCCATGAAGAGGTAGATCACGCGCTTGGCCTTGGCCGCAAAGTGAGACACACGGGGGGCGGTGGGGGAAACGAAAGCATCCCCCGCTAAAACACGGGATCGCTGCCCGGAGGCCAACAAGCTGGCCAAAGCAATCTTGCCGACCCCAATTCCGCAGTCTTGAAAGAACTGACGTCGGGTCCGTTGCCGCAATTGTTCCAAAGCAAATGGGGGGGTGTTCATCCGTTCCTACTTAGTAATGGTTTCGTCCAGATTCATCACGCTTCGGGCCAACATCACCCAGGATGCGGACTCCGCGTCGGACCCTGATTTGCCCGAACCCAAGATCTTGGCGGCATCCAGATCCCCGGAAGCCAATCGTTCAAACTGAGCAGCTTGGTAGGCTAGCAGCCATTCCAATTCTTCCGCATCGGGCGGCCGCGTGACCAAACGCCGCATCAAAGCAATCGCTCGGCCTTCTCTGCTCTGATGTTCCGCCAGAACCGACCGAGCCAAGGCCACCGCGTATTCCTGATACATGGCATCGTTGAGCAAGGTCAACGCTTGCAACGGGGTATTGCTCCGATTCCGCCGTGCAGTGCAATTCTCTCCACTCGGAGCATCGAACACAGTAAAAGCCGCAAAGGGTGCCGTGCGTTTGCTATAAGTATACAGGGAACGTCGATACCGATCCGCCCCCTTGGCTGCGGGCCACCCCGTCCCTCCGTAAGCCAGAGCCGTCACGGATGCGGGCTGAGGTGGTCGGACACTCGGGCCACCCTGGCGGTCCACCAACAGCCCACTGGCCGCTAGGATTGTGTCTCGCACCATCTCCCCTTCCAAGCGAACGCGGGGCGCACGCGCCAATAAGCGGTTCTCCGGGTCGCGACTCCGCACGTCATCAGAAGCCACTGCCGATTGCCGGTAGGTCTGGCTCAACACCATCATTCGGTGCAAGCGTTTCATCGACCAGCCGGATTCCTGAAACTCAGCCGCGAGCCAATCCAACAGTTCCGGATGCGAAGGCCGATCGGACTGCGTCCCAAAATCACCACTCGTCTGCAAGAGACCACGACCAAAAAACGAGCGCCACGCCCGATTCACCGTGACCCGCCCCACCAACGGGTTTCGTTCGCTGACTAACCATTGGGCCAACTCCAGTCGATTGCTCGGCCCCTCACTCGCGCTGTCGAGGATGGCCGGGATACCCGGTTCCACAGCTTCGCGGGGGCTGAGGTATTCGCCTCGATGGTGCCGCACCGTGGCTCGCTGATGATCCGCCGGGCGTTCCTGCAAGACCATGGTCGTGATCGGCGACGGGATCTTCCGCTCCAGACTCGTCACCGTTTTCCGAGCCTCGGCCAATTCGGGTGCGGTTCGAATGAACGCCAATTGGACGGCTTCGTTTTCCGCATCCGTCCAATCCACATGCTCGCGCCCAAAGGCCCCTTCCCACTCGGTCGGAAGGTCCACCGCAACCACTTTGTCCGCGGAAACCGAGATCCGAAAGCGTCCCAAGCTGGCCACGAAGTGGCGTTCAAAGATCATCTCGACTTCAAGATTCGCTGCACCTTCGATCGGCTTTTCGAATTGCAGCACCAAGTAACTCGCCTCGCCTTCCCGTCCGGATGTCGCCCACCCCGTGGAACCGTCCCCGTCGAAGACATTGCGGGCTTCACCATTCCCGCTGCCGACCGAGATCTTTCCATAGCTCCGCGAACCCGAGGCCACGGTTTGCACCTCACCGTCCGCCCGAACCACCAACTCACTCAGGAAAAAATCGCCCTTCCTTCCTTCATAGAACGCCCGCCCCGGGCCTTGCGCCGGCAGTCGATCATCCGGTAATGCTTCCAAGCGTAGGGATTGAATCGGAAAATCCACCTCGGTCAATGGAAACGTAAGCTGATACACATCCCGCTTCGTGGCATCCCCACTGGCAAAGACGGAACGATCTTCCATCAATTCAAAACGCCCCAGATTCGTCTTCCAGGTGGAAGGTTGGAGCGGCGACCATGGAGCCAATCGGTCTCTCACCGTCTCCATCCATTCACCGAACGCCTGATGGAAATGCCGCGTGCGGTTCTCCGCATTATCCGGTTCGCCCTCCGGCACGGGATACATCGCCCGCAAGCCGAGCATCGCTTCCCGGAGCTGCGCCTCTGCGACTGCTCGTTGGGTCTCTTGTTGAGCGTTGGCGAGAATCAAATCGGGCTCATCCGCATTGTTCAGCAAAGCCATCAAACCGTAATACTCCGTATGGGAAATCGGATCGTACTTATGCGAATGGCATTGCGCACATCCCGTCGTGAGTCCCATCCATACCGTGCCCGTGGTCGCCACCCGATCAACCATCGCGTAAAAGCGGTATTCCAACGGATCGATGCCCCCTTCTTCATTCAACATCGTGTTGCGATGAAACCCGGTCGCCACCCGTTGGCTTTCCGTGGCGTTGGGCAACATGTCCCCCGCGAGCTGTTCGATGGAGAACTGGTCGTAGGGCAGATCCGCATTCAGCGCTCGGATCACCCAATCCCGATAGGGCCAAATGGAACGTTCCCGGTCCTTTTCATAACCGTTAGTATCCGAGTAGCGCGCCAAATCCAACCACGGTCGAGCCCAGCGTTCGCCATACCGCGGCGAGGCGAGCAAACGATCGACCACGCGCTGATACGCTCCGGGTTGATCATCCCGGATGAATCGGTCCACCTCGGTCGGGGTGGGCGGGATGCCGATCAAATCTAGATAGACTCGCCGAACCAGAGTGTAAGGATCAGCGGAGGGGCTCGGCTCCATATCCGCCTCTTCCAACCGGGAGAGAATAAAGAAATCGATCGCGTTCCGGGTCCATGCCTGATTCTGAACGCTCGGGATCGCGGGGCGTTGCGGGCGCTCGAAGGCCCAGTGGCCTTGGTATTCCGCACCGGAGACGATCCATCGGCGCAGGGTTTCCCGATCCACCGGAGACAAAGCGGCATGGCTTTCCGGCGGGGGCATTCGGTCATCCGGGTCTTCGGTGATCACGCGCTGGTAGGCCTCGGAAGCTCCGGGATCGCCCGGCACGATCGCTCGCACCCCGTCCTGGTCGGCATAAGCCGCTTCTGCCAAATCCAAACGCAAGCCCGCCTTGCGGCTCCCTTCGTCGGGGCCGTGGCACTCGAAACAATTCCGGGCCAGTATTGGACGGACGTCGTCCCGAAAGGAAACTTGGGTTTCGTTCCCCTGCACGGAAGTAGCCGCCACGGCGAGGGCCACGCCGCTCAAGAACCCTAGAGGTCCTGAGACGGAAACCGATTTGGATATGGAGGCAACCATCAAGATAAGCATGGCGGGTGGCCCTGAAAACATCCAGCCCCGATTGTCGACGGGCCGATGGCGATCGGTGGGGCAAGCGTACTCGCGAGCCGCTCCTGCCTAGAGCGTTTATTTGGAACGATGGTGTATGCGTTCGCGACTCTTGCCCAACGGCTCGCGAGTACCAGACTGTGTAAAAAGTCCTTTTCCACCTGCAGGTAAGCGTGTGAAAGCGACAGCTCCGCTCTCGCACTCCAAAAAACGCTCGATATACGGACGATGATATGGAGTGCGAGAGCGGAGCTGTCGCTTTGACCACCGCGATGGAGTTGCCAACGGGATTTGTTACTCGGTCTAGTACGCTCGCCCTTCCATTTTTCCTCTCGGCAGGCGGTCGTGGTCGGCTGACGGAGGCAACCGGTTTCATTTGCCCGGGGGCCCGCCCTTGCATTCGGAGGCAGATCATCTCAGACCTTCGGAAGCTTCGTTTCGGGCCATGGGCTATGCTTCAGAAGCCGAAAGCACGGTCTCGGTAATCCAGTCGAAAAAGGCACCACGCCCTCTCGGAGCGGCCCGCGCTTGCACTCCAAATTTCAATTGACAGTTTGAAGGCTGGAAGTCCTTAATCCCGCACTGCCCATGGCGTCTTAAACAGCCGGTTTGTGTACTCGACTCGGTCGAATTCGGCGTGATCGCGAAGGGGAATCGCAATTATGAGTGATAAGAAAGTAAAAATTGCCGTCGTAGGCCTGGGTTTTGGCGCGGAATTCATCCCCATTCATCAGGCACACCCCAACATCGAAATGGTGGGCATTTGCCGCCGGAATGAGGCCGAACTGAACCGCGTCGGGGATCTTTTCGACATTCCCAAGCGATACACCAGCTACGAGGAGTTGCTCAAAGACCCGGAAATCGACGCCGTTCACATCAATTCGCCCATTCCCGACCACGCGCCCCAATCTCTCAAAGCCCTCCGCGCCGGAAAACACGTCATGTGCACCGTGCCCATGGCAACCACCATCGACGAGTGCGAAGAGCTTTGCAAAGCCGTCGACGAAACCGGACTCAAATACATGATGGCCGAGACCGTCGTCTACAGTCGGGAATACCTCTACGTGAAGGAGTTGTACGACAAAGGCGAACTCGGAAAACTCCAATACCTCGCCGCGAGTCATCCGCAGGATATGGACGGCTGGCCCTCCTATTGGGAAGAGATGATTCCCATGCATTACGCAACACACGTGGTCAGCCCCTGCCTTGGCTTAGCGGGTGGCCTGGCGGAATATGTCAGTTGTTTTGGGAGCGGAACCGTCCGTGACGACATCGCCAAGAAGAGTGGGAACAAATTCGCCGTAGAGACCTGTCACATCAAGATCAAGGACTCCGACCTCTCAGCCCATATTTGGCGATTCCTCTACGACGTCGCCCGCCAATACCGCGAGAGCATCGACGTGTACGGCACCAAGAAGAGCTTTGAATGGACGCTGACGGAGAATGATCCTCACATCGTTCACGTCGCCAAGCGTCCCGAGCCTGAAATTCCGGAACGGGTCGAGATTCCCGATTACGCGCATTTGTTGCCGGAACCGATCCAGAAATTCACCCAATCCATCGAAGACGCGGATCACCTCTCCTTCGTGCAAGGCGGCGGCCACGGCGGCAGCCACCCGCACATGGTGCATGAATTCGCCTCCGCCGTGGTCGAGGATCGTGATCCCTGGCCCAACGCCCGCACCGCTGCGAACTGGACCTGCGTCGGCATCTGCGCCCACCAAAGCGCTGAACAAGGCGGCGCCCGAGTCGATCTACCCGCATTTACCCACTAGTATCCCTTCTGACTTAACTAAAACTGAATCTATGAGTACAGACAGCAACTATTCAGCAGGTGACAAGATCCTCTTCTGGGGATGTTTCGTCGCCCTCATCACCACCGCATTCGCGTTTATCACGCGAACGTTTTTGGTCAACACGCCTGATCTCTGGCCAGCCGCATTCGGACTGGATGCCGTGCAAGGGCAAGAGCTTTTCGGAGCCGGGATTTGGCCCTTCGCCATCAGTATCATTGTCTTCAGTTTGATCATCGATCGCGTTGGCTACAAAACCGCGATGGTGTTTAGTTTTGTCTGTTACGCCGTTTATGCGGCGTTAGCGTTTATGGCCCATGGAATCGTCACAGGGGTGGAAGGAGACGCGCTGGCGGCGGCTCAAAGCAAGGCCTACGGCTACCTCTACTGGGGGTCCGTCATATTGGCACTCGGGAATGGAACCGTGGAAGCCTTCATTAATCCCGTGGTGGCCACGATGTTCTACAAAGAGAAAACCAAGTGGCTCAACATCCTCCATGCCGGTTGGCCCGGTGGCTTGGTTATCGGTGGCTTCCTCACCTTGTTCCTCGGCCAACAAGCCGCCAACGACTGGCGTATCCTCATTTACCTCATTGCCATTCCCGCCATCATCTTCCTGGTGATGCTCATCAAAGCCAAGTTCCCCGTCAACGAACGGGTTGCTTCTGGAACGAGCTACAAAGAGATGTTGGCAGAGTTTGGATTCGTCGGCGCCTTCTTGGCCTGCGGTTTGATCTTCGGTCAGTTGGGACAGGTCTTCGGTTGGAGCTCTGGCATGACCTGGGGGATTATCATCGTCGCCTCGGTTGCCTACGGTGTTTACTGCAAGTCGATCGGACGTCCGATCCTAATTTTCCTCTGCCTCATCATGATGCCGCTGGCCACGACTGAGCTCGGAACGGACGGTGCTATCACTGGTATCATGGAAGAGCCCATGAAGGCCGCCGGAAACAACCCTCTCTGGGTTTTGATTTACACCTCGGCAATCATGGCCGTCCTGCGGTTCTGGTTCGCGGGCCCGATCGTTCAGAAGCTGACGCCAATCGGCCTACTGATCGTTTCCGCCGTGTTGGCAATTCTTGGTCTGTTCTTCCTTTCGTCGGCTACCGGCCTGGCTCTGATCTTCGTATTTGCCACGCTCTATGGATTCGGAAAAACATTCTTCTGGCCAACCATGTTGGGTGTCGTTTCCGAGCAATGCCCCAAGGGTGGCGCACTGACCCTCAACGCAATCGCAGGTATCGGTATGTTGACCGTGGGTGTTGTCGGCGGACCGCTCATCGGCAAGATGCAGGAAGATTCCGCCAAAGACGCGCTGGAGGCGACCGTCTACGAGCAAGTCTCCGTGGAGAGCTCCTATATCTTGGGTGACTACACGGCCGTAGACGCCACCAAAGTCACCGCGCTGGGTGAACCCCTCGCAACCGAAACCAACGAAAAGATCAAGGTTGCCAAGCAAGGCGCACTGGCAGATGTGACGATCTTTCCGATCATTATGTTGATCGGCTACATTGCGCTGGGGCTCTACTTCAAGAGCCGCGGTGGTTACAAGGCCGAGATTATTGGTGGCGGCGGTGAGGCCCCTGAGCCAGCGCCAACGCCGTCCGAAGGCTAAGCAACCAACCAAACGAATTCGCAAATAAAGGCGATTGGGGAAACCCAATCGCCTTTATCTTTAGATCGACTTTCCCCTTGATCACTGCGGGGGCTCGAAAACGTCTTTCTCTACTACTCCTACTCGTCGTCCGGACCTTTCATCCGATCACCGTTCATTTCGTAGATCCCCACCAAATAACCGTTCTCGCGAATCTCTCCCACCTTGAGCTTGCCGAATAGGGTGACGGCCTCGTCCATGACCGGCTTCACGCCCTTGCCTTCGTCCATCCGCACGCTCACCCATTCGTTGATCTTCGGCACGGTTCCGTAACAACACATGGACTGATCACGCATGATCAGCATCTCCGTGACCAAACCCTCTTCAACCTTGAGCGGGAGCATAAACCCTTTCAGCGCGATCGCTTGATCATTCAAATCTCGAATCGCCTGCGGGATCTGGTCCGAACTGCCTTCGCTCTCACCGGGCAATGCCACCGTGAGATCCTCGGGCATCTCGTAATCAAAGGACGCCAACCGGTCAAAGGACACATCCAAGGTCCCGTCCGCCAAACGCTTCAACATGGAAGTCGCTCCCGCTGATGCAGCGGCTTCGGCGAGAGCGGTATCCGGTGCGGACAACACTTCGAGCGACTGCTTCTCAAGCTCTTCCACCGCGGAAGCACGCGCCGCCTCCATCTTCTCAGTCGCAGAGTCGAATGCCGCCTCAATCGTGTCTGCCACAGATTCGTTGACCACAGTGGGCTTTCCTTCCGGTTCAAGCTCCTCAGGTGCTTCCGACAACGCGACTGGTTCCGGCTCCACCGTGGTGCCCGCCTCTGGAGCGGACACAACCACCTCGACGGGTGCTTCCGACACGGCTTCAACCACCTCCTCAGCCATCACCTCGGTTTTCTCTACCATCTCAACCGGCGGTACTTCCGGTGTCGTCTCAGCGACTTCAATGGGAGCGCCTTGGATCGGCGTGCCTTGAATGGGATCGCCTTGCGGCGCTTCCCTTCTCGTGGCTTCTTCCTTCAGTTCGCCCTGACCACAAGCAACTCCCAACAACACGAGCCCCACGGTAGTCGTGGCATCTTTAATCGTCTTCTTCATGATGACTTAATTCGGTTCGGTCCAACGAATCGCCCGGCTCGTCGGGATCCCTCAGCCCTCGTTCCCCTCCGGAAACCGAAAGGGAATCTGCGTAAATGAGCTCCCCTTGACCGTAATTTCCTTCACCGTCGCCGCAAAGCTCTTTCTCTCTGCGGCGTCGCTCACGTCGGCCCGAAAATAGGACGTATCGCCCACCGTTTCCCCGGTCGCTCCCGTTGCCTGTGCCTGAAATAGCCAAGTCTCGCCCGACTCCAGGACGACTTCAAACTCCGTCGCCGCAATCCGGACAAAGTCCTCCATGTGCCCATCCAGCACGTAGCACTCAAACGCCTGCGCCTCGGGGTTGGCGACAAATTCCAAATGATAGAGCTCGTCACCCAGCACCACGGCCGCACCGCCGTGCGGGGCGACATGTTGATGCCCGTGGCCCGATGCTTCCTCGTGCGCGTGGTCGTGCTCATGATCGTGATGGGTAGCATGATCGTGACCGCCCGATTCCGGCTGACACCCAGAGAGGGCCAGCATCACCAAGGGAATTCCAACAAAAGCTCGTATTTTCACAGCAATAGTAAGCATAACCGCATTGTTTGAGACCGCTCCGAGAGGCCTCCGGTTTCGAAAACTCGTACCAGGCGGCTCGTCAGGAAACCGGAAGAAGATTCTCCGCCACGTTTGTCCGGTAGGCTTTCACGGCCGGCACGATCCCGGCCAAACCACTCAGTCCAATTAAGAGCACCGGCGCCCAAAGCATTACGGGATGGGCTTGCCACGGATCTAAGACCACCCCCATTTCGGTTCGAATCACCGCGGCAACTGCAGAAAAGATGACGAAATAAACCCCATAAGCGAGCAACATCCCAAAGGTCCCAATCGCAAGCGCTTCGCCGAGAATGATACCGAAAATGGTCCCACGCCGCGCCCCTAGGGCCCGTAAAATGGCAATATCCCGGCGACGTTCGTTCATGGAATTGTAAATGCTCGCCAAGACGGAACCGACCGCCACTAAGGCCACCAAGTAGGAGATCAGCTCCAGGACCCGATCAAACCAACCGATCTTGGCAAACAATTGCGCCATGATCTGCCCGATCGGCCACGCCAAGGTAAGGCGATCCCCCTGCTTATTGTAGAGCAGATCGAGTCGAAAGCCCGCCTGTGCGGATCGCAATTTGACCAACACGGCGCTCAGGTCGGTCGCGGTCTTGGGATCATGCCCACTCATACGCTGCAAGCCCGCCAGGGGAATCCAAATCACCCGGTCAGACGGCGTGTTGGTGGGCCGTAAAACCCCCACCACCACGTAGGTCTCTTGGTGCTGGCTCTTCTCGTCAAAAATCAAACCGTGGTAGGGGTGGAACTGATCCCCCACCCGCAAACCCAGCGACTGGGCGACGAAACTCCCAACCACCGCTTCGCGTCGTCCGGGGTCAAATAAGCGTCCGCCACCGAAGACCTCATATTGCTTTCCAGGTCGATACTCAATGTCCGTAAACAGATTGGTCGACACACCCACTAAGCGATAGCCCCGGTAGTTATCCCCTACGGCGATGGGAATAGCTGCGGCTACGCTAGGGTTTCGTTCAATCTCCTTAAAATCCTCCCAGGCCAAGTTGCCGGGCGAGGCTTCGACATGGAAGATGGCATTCAGCACGAGTTGTAGTTTCGAACCCCGCGCTCCCAACACGGCATCAAAGCCGGAATCCACTCCGGTAAAGGTAGCATTAGCCTGGTCCTTCACCGTCCAAACCGAGAGCCACAGCCCACCCGCCAAGGCGATGGAGACGGACGTGATGCAGGTGGAGAGCAGGTGCTGCCTGAGACTCCGACGAACAATGAGCCACAAAGTCATGCCGCCGCCTCCTCGTCTTCCGCCGCCAGATTGATGTCCGCCAAGGACAGGCAGCGATCAAAGGCATCGAGCACCGTCGGATCGTGACTCACGAGGAGCAGTGCGGCTTGGTTTTCGCGGCAGGTCTCTCGGATGAGAGTCAGGACATCCCGAGCATTCTGGACATCAAGATTTCCCGTGGGTTCATCGGCCAACACGAGTTGCGGTTTCCCCGCCAAAGCCCGAGCCACAGCCACCCGCTGTTGTTGGCCCGTGGAGAGTTGGCGCGGGTAGTGATGGAGCCGATCCGAGAGGCCGACCCGTTTCAGAAGCTCGATGGCCGCCGCCCGTTCCGCTGACTTCCCAAAGGACATGCCCAAGAGCACATTCTCCAAGCAAGTAAAGCCCTGGAGGAGATTGAAGGTTTGGAAAATGTATCCCAAATCCGTGGCCCGCACGCGATCGCGACCCGCTTCCGAAAGCTGGGTCATTTCGTGCCCGCCTATGTGGATCTGCCCACTGTCTGCGGGAACAATCCCCGCGATCAGATTCAGAAAAGTGGTTTTCCCCGTGCCGCTCTGGCCGCTCAAAGCCAATTGTTCCGCGCGCTCCAGGCTGAACTCTGAAACATGCACCACCTCGTGTCTCCCGCCTTCGGGAGACTGATAGGCTTTCTTGAGCTGCGATATCTTGAGAACGGGCATGATTTGACTGGCGAATCCCCGTGAGCGGCCGATATTCAACGAATCAATTCCACAATGGTCAATCATCGATCCCGTTCCCGTGACAGAATCTGACGCCCCGCAACCGACCGAGCCGAAGCCTCTCACCAAGGCTTCTCTCCTTTCCGTAAGGGGAATCGTCGACGTGCTAGCCAGTCTCCTCGGCCTGGCGACTCTGGCAGGATTCATTGGCCGTTGGTGGTGGTTGCCGGATCTCTGCTCGCATTTTCGGGTGCAATACCTCGTCGCGAGCCTTGGTTTGGCCCTCTATTTCGGCCTGCGCCGAGAGAGCCTTCGCACCGGCCTCATGATGGGCTGCACACTCATCAATCTTCTCGTGCTGCAAAACCACCTCATTTCCGGCGATCCGGCCCCGATGGGCCGTAACCCGAATCGAGTCGCAATCGTTTGGTGGAATATTCAGTCCCAAAGCGGCGATCCCGAGGCCTTCCTCAAGTGGATCGATGAGGTCTCGCCGGATGTGATCGCCCTAGGGGAAGTGACCCCAGCCTGGGAGCCCACCCTCGCATCCTTGTCCTCGACCTACCCGTATCAGGAAATCCACGCCCGAACGGATAATTTTGGGATCGCCCTACTCAGTCGCCACCTCCTTTTCAACCCCACAGTCATCCCGCACACCCGCTTTGATCTCCCCACCATCCGCACGGAAATGCTGCTTTCCGGAAAAGCAGTAACCTTCTTTGCAACTCATCCCGTCCCTCCCCTGGGCTTTCAAGCCACCAAGGCCCGCAACCAGCAACTGAGTGATCTCGCCACTCAAATCAGGACGGAGAAGAACGCCACTATTCTCATTGGCGATCTGAACACCACCCCATGGAACCACGCCTTTCGGGCCCTCTGTAAGGACAGTGGCCTGGTTCCGGCACAGACCGGCATTGCCTCCACCTGGCCAGCTCGCTTCTTTCCCCTCCGTATCCCCTTGGACCACTGTTTACACAGCCCCCGTCTAAAAGTGGTGGCCTACGACGTCGGGCCCCACCTGAAGTCGGATCATCATGCGATTCATTGCACCCTCGGATGGTAGACCGTCCCGCTAACCGAACTAATTTAAGAGTTGAGTCCGAGCACCGGACGAGGTCAGGCTTAGCCCCCATACCGATCCACCTTCCGAACGAGGGGAATCGACTAGTAGAGGCATGACAGAAACGCGGACCATACGAGAAGCCCCCCAAAAGCCCCTTTTCTCCCTGGCCGACATCTGGCGGCAGCCCACGCCCAATTCGCCCGGATTTCTCTGCACACTCAGCATAAAACTCTGTGCGGCCCTCGGAACGCCCTATGTCGTCTCTCTGGAGGGCCTCGAAAATCTGGACCCGAAGCACGATCCGCTTATCGTGGTGCTCAACCACAATCAGAAGCTTGAAGCCCTCTACGTGCCGGGTTTGCTCATGACGCTCCGGGATCTCAAGCCAATCCACTTTCTGGCAGACTGGAATTTTTGTCTGGTTCCCGGAGTGTGGCTTTTTTACCATTTTGGGCAGGTGATCACGATTGCCCGGAAACCGGCAAAACCAAGATTTTTGAACGTCTTTAAGCCATTATTTACCAGCAAAGAGCCCGGGTTTGCACGGGCTCAGAAGGCTTTGGAAGCCGGCCGGTCGGTGGGAATCTTCCCAGAAGGCACCACGAATCGGAATCCAACGGAGCTCCTCCGTGGATTTAACGGGGCGGCCCAGCTCTCGCTGGCGACCCAAGTGCCCGTGCTGCCTATCGGTCTCCGCTTTCCGGGACATGATCCTAGCAAGCCCATCCCGGAGATGATTCCGGTAGCCATCAAGATCGGTAAACCCATGGTTCCAGCTCCCGTTACCGGAAAACCCAAACTTGAAGAAATTCGCCACTGGCACCGTCAGATCATGACCACGATTGCGGACTTGTCAGGCAAGTCATGGCAAGCCAAGAATCGAAGGAAATAGCCATGTCCCTGGCGAGAGAAATAAAAGTCATTCGGGCCCACACGGCCGCCGATCGCGACTTGGCCATCCAAGTGCTCAAGTCGACCTACGTCGACGAGAAACACTGGATCCAAGACGAAGAGAAATTCTTCCCTCCAGCCGATCTCGAAGCCTCGGATATTTCCTGGTTTGTGGTCTCTAACAAAACCCAGCCCATTGGCGTGCTTCGCGTCATGTACAGCCCCCCGCTAGAGCTCTACAAAGAATACGGATTTAAGGCTCTGGAGAGTGGGCTCGATGTGGAGGCCTTTGTTCAAAACAACCGGATCGCAGAGATCGGCCGTTTTGCCGTCGTCCCGGAATTCCGGAAGTTCATCGTGGTGGCCGCGGCCCTCATGGCCGAGGCCAGCCGAGAGACCGTGGCCAAAGAGTTTACTCACTACGTGACCGACATCTTCGAAGGGGAACAGCACAGTCCTTATGACTTTCACACCCGCGTGATGGGGTTTCAACCCGTGGCGACTCACGATGTGGGCGAGCTCAATTGCCCCAATCGACGCATCACCATGGTCCTCGACCTGAAGGAAGCCTATCACCGGATCAAGACCACCCAAAAGTGGATCTACCGGTATCTGACCAAAGATTGGGACGAGTCGCTCCACGAGAAACTCCAAAACGCCAACCCGACGCCGAGCTAGGCCGGCACCGGATCCCGCAAGTAGGCGATAAGGATGGGCACCCCCGTCTGACGCTTCGATTCCCCGTAGATGGCAACCGCAACGTCCAGCGCGCCGGAGCCCCCCCGGGGAAAATGGACGAAACTCTTCCTTGAGGTCGGCTCCACCGGCGTCTGGCAAGCGATAGGAAAACTGGCCCAAGTCTTCGGGCTTCTTCACGCCACCAACTGCCTAGGCCGGGAAAACGCCGGGATTTCCGCCGGAATCATGGGAACGGCCATGATGCTTCAGGTCGTGCTGACGCTCGGGATTGACGTCGTCGCGGTTCGGCACGTCTCCGCCAAGACCCAACCGCTGGACGAATTGGTCACGCTCATTTTTAGCGGACGCCTGGTCCTCCACGGGATCGTGACCCTGCTCTGGAGCATCGGCGTTTGGCTCGCCCCGCTGACACCGGCCGAAACCCTCGCGTGGTGGATCGGTGGGATCTATTTTCTCGTGATCGGCATGAACTATCAGTGGTACTACCAAGCCACCAGCCAAATGCCGGCCCTTTCGCGAATTCAGACCCTCGCCACTCTTGCCATCAGTGCCTATTTCCTCCTCGCCTTTAAGGACGGCGCGGCTGCCGGAACCGATCTACTCGTGATGGCGATCGGCCACGGCGGGGTCACTCTTTGGGTTTGGTATCGCATCCGCAAACGAACGCCAAACCCCATGTTCACCTGGCGCTTCGCCACCGGAACGCTGAAGCTCCTTAAAGAGGGGCAAGCCAACTGGCTCTTTGGCGTCCTTTATAATGCGCTGACCCTGTTCGGACTCCTTCTGATCCCACGATTGATTCCCGGTGAGGACGGCCGATTGGCAGCGGGGGCATTTCACGCCAGTAACCAGCTCGTTCTAGCGCTTCAATATGTCCTGGTCTACGTCGGCTATATTTTCTATCCCCGAATCGTCACTTGGCAGCGCGAGCACGTACCCGATTTCAACCGACGGGTCTTTGGCCTTGCCGGTCTGGCGTGGGCTTGTGGTTGCCTTAGTGCGCTACTGGTTTATGCGATTGGCGAACCGGTGTTCCAGCGCCTCTTCAAACCCGAGTTTTACCCCGGATTCCAGATCCTACCCGTGATGGTGTTGGCCAAGTTCGTCGGCACGGCCAGCGGCTTTCTAACCTGGGGCCTCCTAGCGGCACATCGGGATTGGCTGGCGGTGCGTTGTTGTTTGATCCCCGTCTGCATTGCCTTCATCCTCCACCTAGTCTATGTGCCGGCCCATGGATTCGTGGCAGCGGGATGGCTCTACCTAGCGGGAGAATGCCTCCTCTTTGCCTGCTGCGCCGCCGCACTGCTGAAAATAAGATCCGCCTCCCCATGAAGAATCCTTTGCGTCAAACGCTTGAATGTTGGCAATGGTGGCGACAACTCCGCCCCACAGGCTTCTTTTCCTGGGCGGACGCTAAGCTGCAGATTGACCGGGTCATCCTCCCGGCTCGTTTCGCCTACCAACGGGCTGGCCGGGAGCTCAAACGTCTGGCTCAAATCACCGACGAAGGTCAGGGCGTCCACAAGATCACGCTTCCCGAATCGGGACTGCACTTCTATTGGCAGGGTGCCGTGGATAACAATCTCTACTTCCTGATCGAACAGGAACTCACTCCAAACAATCCGCATTGTTACACGACCGATCCCATCCGACTGACACCCGAGACCGTGGTTATCGACGTCGGTGCCTGCGAGGGTCTGTTCGGCTTTCGCGCGCTCAAGCATCTCAACTGTCAGCGGGTCATCTGCTTCGAACCCCTTCCTAGCATGGCCGCATTGATCCAGCGCGCCGGCGACGAACTCGGGCTCACGGATCGCTTAACGGTAGAAACCTTGGCAGTGGCGGATATCTCCGGTCCCGTCCGCTTGGTTGCGACGGACAACCCGGACGCCTGCCATATCGAGTCCTGGAACGAAGGCGACGGAACGCCGGATGCCCAAGCCGTGCGATTGGATGACTACTTGGCGGATCAGGGACGCCGGCTGAGTCCGCACGACCTCATCAAGATTGACGCCGAGGGCACTGATCTGGCGGTCATCGAAGGAGCCAGCGAAACCATTGCCCGCGACCGCCCTCAAATCGCCGTGACCACCTACCACGCAGACGAGCACGCCGAGGCCATCAGCAAACGCTTACGCGAGCTCAATCCCAGCTACCGATTCCGGCTCAAGGGATTTGCCCATTGGACCACACGGCCGCGCCCCGTGCTCCTGCAGGCGGCGGATTCGAGTGCGGCCTAGACTGCCACTTCAGGGCAACGCCCTGCATTCTTGCACCCTTTTCAATCAAACCCAACCCTCTCCGAAACGGCGCAATTTTCAATATCCGACCCCGGGCCGAAGGCCCACTCCATACCAGCCCGGGGCAACGCCCCGGGATCCCACGCCACACCCACGACGAGCCCTGTAAGGGCGGCCTATTCCCAAAGATACCGCTCATCGAATTCCACGCCATGCTTTCGCAAAAACCCCCGCAATTCCTCCTCAAACGAAACCGTGCGATGGTGCTCCGCCTGGTTTGCAACGTATTCTTTGACCACGGGAACATTCGATTCAGAAACCGAAAACGCCCCATACCCCGCCTGCCAAGAGAACCGAACCAGCTCTTGAGATTGCCCCTTCAACCATTTTGAAGAAGACCGTTTTAAATCCTCCACGACTTTGGAAAGTGGCAAGGTTCGATGCAGGACGAATAGTACGTGAACATGATCTCGTTCCGAGTTCACAGCAAGAACAGGCGATCGAAGATTATTCAAAACCGTCACGACATACCCATGAAAGGACGGACGGATTGTGTCGTTCAACACGCGTTCCCGATGTTTGGTCGAAAAGATGAGGTAGATCAGGTTTCTGGCCAATGATTGCGACATTTTTCCGAAAGTATTTTGCTATCTTTTATCATACTTTCTATGAACACATCTACTACAATTCTACCGATTCGGCGTGGAATGGTCCGCCCTTACAGGGCTCGTCAGGCATGTAGGACAGGGCACCCAGGGCGTTTGCCCTGGGCTATTACAGAAACGCGCCTTCAGCGCTGAAAACCCGTCAGCAACCGAAAAGGCATCCGTTCGTGCCAGTTCCCAGCACACCGCTCCCCTAGACACATTTCGGGCCGAAGGCCCACTCCATTCCAGCCCGGGGCAACGCCCTGGGGACTCATCCCACACACACGACGAGCCCTGTAAGGGCGGACCACCACTCCCCCCCAAAAAAAAGGCCCCCGATACCAACGCATCGGGGGCCGCTAATCCTACCATTTTCGCATGCCTAACTCGGCACTCGGCTCGCTAATTCTTTGTCCGTTTTCATGTCGAAGATACGAAACTCTTCGACATGATACTTCGGATCCCCACGGAACGAGAGCTTGCCAAAGTACCGCTTCTCCATATTGATGATAAACTCTTCGTCTTCGTTCTTGAGCCGATCGTAAACCTTCGGATGCACCACCACCATCAATTGATAGTCCGATTCATCCCGTTCCCGCTTCTTCAGGATTTCACTCAGCTTCCGTTGCACCTCGACACTCATCGTCAAGGAGCTCTTTACATGACCGCGCCCCTTACAGGTGTCACAGTCATCATAGGCCGCGGCCTTCATACTCTCACTGTGCCGTTGCCGGGTCATCTCCATCAGTCCCAACTGAGAGATCGGCAAAACATGGGTCTTGGCCTTGTCCTTCCGCAAGCACTCCTTGACCTTCTGATACACATTTTGCTGATCCTTCCGCGATTTCATGTCAATGAAATCCAGAATAATCAAACCACCCATATTTCGCAGTCGCAGTTGACGACAGATCTCTTCAGCCGCCTCCATGTTGACCTTGAAAATGGTCGAATCCGCATCCTTGCCACTACTCTTATGCCGCCCGGTGTTGACGTCGATCGCGACCAAGGCCTCCGTCTCATCAATCACAATATACCCGCCACTCTTCAGGTGGACCTGACGGGAAAAGGCACTCTCGATCTGGCGAGAAATCCCGAACCGATCAAAGATCGGCGCCGATTCACGGTAGTATTTGACCTTGCGTGCCGAGCGTTCCGAGATTCGGGAGATCTTGCCCCGAATCCGCTCATACTCTCCGGAGGTATCCACCACGATCCGTTCGACATCCTCCGTGAGAAAATCGCGTACCGTGCGTTCGACTAGATCCGGTTCTTGGAAGACACATTTCGGAGCCGGCTTGTCCTTAATCGTTTGGTGAATTTGTTCCCACTCCTCTAAGAGGATCGCCAGATCGCGCACGAAGTAGCGCGCTTTCTGACCCTGCCCGGCCGTGCGGATAATCACACCCATGCCCTCTGGGAGGGTAAGTTTGCGCACGATTTGTTTTAGGCGTTGGCGTTCTTCCTGCGATTCGATCTTGCGCGAAACACCGCTCTGGTCCGAGGTCGGCAAGAGGACCAAATAGCGGCCAGGAATCGCCAGGTTCGTGGTTACACGCGGGCCTTTGGTTCCGATCGGGCCTTTCGTCACTTGGACCACGATCTCGGAACCAGCCGGGTAGAGCCGCGGAATGTCTTTGTGCGTGATCTTGGGCTTTTGCTTTTTCTTCGGCCCACGATCCACGATCTCGACTCCGCTATCAAAGTTGTTGGGGACAATGTCCCAGTAGTGCAAGAAGGCATTCTTATCAAAACCGATGTCCACAAAGGCCGCTTTGAGACCATCTTCCAGATTCTTGACGCGTCCCTTGTAGATACTACCAACCTGGCGATGATCACTGATGCGTTCGATATTGAAGTCTTGCAGGCGGCCTTCATCAAGAATCGCCACACGAGTCTCCAAGGCTTCGGTGTTGATCACCAGTTCCTTGTGCGACCGTTGCACCGGTTTGATGATGCGTTTGACTTTCGAGATGACGTTGTCTGCCGCCACGCGTAGCGAACTGACGATGCCCTTGGGCTTCTCATCCGGCACGGGTACCGGGCTAAAATCCTCTTGCGGTTCGGCTTTTGGCTTGCGTCCGCGACGGCCACCGGAGCGTCGGTCCGATCGACCGCTCTTACCGGAAGCCTTCTCTTTGATTTCCGAATCCGAGGTTTCCGGCGGCAGCCCGGCCGCTATGTTCTCCGACCGTTGGATTTCCTTGCCGTGCCGGCTGCGGTCAAATACGGGTTCTTCATCCGGTTCTTTTTTGCCGACGGCAATGGCTCGGGCTTTCGCTGCGGCCCGATCCGGCCGGCGATTGCGATTGTTGAGGCCACCACTCGGCCGGAAACGCATTCCCGGGCGGCGCCTATTTGAAGATTTTCGATCACTCATATAAAAATTCTAAAACAGCTCAATAGCTCCGACGGTTGATGTAAATATTCTGCAGGAGGCCGACCGACATGAGGAAAACCATCACCGCTGAACCCCCATCACTGAGGAGGGGCAGCGGCAGGCCGGTCACCGGCACGATGCCAATATTCATTCCGATGTTGATAAACACGTGGCTAAACCAGAGGGCAACCAAGCCCACTGCCATCGTTTTGCCCAAACGATCTCGCGCCACACTGGCGACTCGTAATCCACTAAATATCAAGAGGCCATACAGCCCCAAGACAATCACACTCCCGATGAACCCCTTCTCTTCGGCCACTACAGAAAATATAAAATCGTTGTGCGCGACACCCACGGGAAGATACCCCAAGACATTCTGTGTCCCTTGGCACCACCCTTTGCCGACCATCCCTCCGGACCCAACGGAGATCAGCGCTTGATCGATGTTGTAGGAGAAGTGTCGTTCCTCCCGCTTCGCGGCTTCCTTCTCCGCTTTGGTCGCGTTGGCCGGAGCGAAAGGCAAATCGAAGTACACTCGGAGGCGATTCTTTTGGTATTCTTCCAACTGTACCACGTGGAAATCGGTGGGATTAAAGAGCACGTCCACCAACGCCAAGCTCACCACAATCACCCCGCATAGGATCACTCGAAAGAGGTAATGCCAGGGAATCCCGGCGGCAAACATCATGGCCAAGCCAACTGGCAACACCACCATCGCGGAACCGAGATCGGGTTCGATCAAGATCAGGAAGAATGGCAACCCCGTCATCGCGAGCGCCTTGACAAAAATCACCGGAAAACGGAGTTCGCTGTAGGGTCGACTTAAGAAATTGGCCAGCACACATATCAAGGCCAACTTGGCAAATTCCGAGGGCTGGAGGTTCATGACCCCAAGTGGTATCCAACGATGAACTCCGGCAATAGGCGGGAGAAACAAAACCACCAAGAGCAGCGCCATCGCCACCCAGTAGATGACGAGAGACCATCTCGCAATCAAACGGTAGTCCACAAAACAGAGCCCCACAGCCGCAACGCCACCCAGTCCAGCCACCAGCAAGTGACGAATGTAGCGTTCTTGCCACCAAGGTACGTTAGCGTCCCAAGATTGACCCGAGGTCGCACTGTAGATGAAGGCCGCACCGAGCGACAGCAAGCCAACGACCGCGATGAGAAGCGACCATTCGATTCGGGGGATTCCTTTCGCTGCCTGGCTCATGGTTCCCAAAAACTCACTAGTGACCGCGCCTGCGGGACAATTTCTTTCGGTGGCGCCAAATCCCTTAAGACTCGGTAGATCTTCCCGGCGATCGGGGCACAACTCACGCCTCCGGATAAGCCATCCACCACCAAGACGGCGACGGCATAACGCGGTTGTTCCATCGGGGCGAAGGAGACGAACCAAGTATCCTTGATCTTCCGGCCGTTGATTCGTTTGTTGGTTTCCGCGGTACCCGTTTTCCCTCCGATTCGAAGACCGGGCACAATGGCGGCATCCCCGGTCCCATCCGGCCCGGAAACCTCTCGTTCCATAGCCTCATGGATCAAACGAATCACCTCAGGCGAGGCTCCAATGTATCCCCGCACCTCGCCCGGCGGATACACCCGCGCCAAGCGACCACTCTCTCGGGATTGAGGTTCCACGCGAGCCGCAATCCGAGGCTGATACACCGTCCCACCGTTCGCCACAGCCGCCATCATCACCGCCATCTGCACGGGCGTCACCGTGATCGCACCCTGCCCAATACACAGGTTGGCGACTTCTCCCTTATGCCAGTTCCGTACGCTTCCAGGGGCCGGAAAACTGCCAGAGACTTCTTGGTCCGGTAAGAGACCCGTTTTCTGTCCCAGGAAGAATCGATTGCCCCACTTCACAAGACTATCCACGCCTGCATCCAGACCGTGATGAATGAAGTAAGGGTTGCTCGACTTGGCCAGCGCTCGACTGAAGTTAAACTCGCCCGGCCCTGCCGTATCATCAATCACGCGACTCCCAATCCGAGTGTAGCCCAGGCTGTGATAGATCTCTTCCGGATCCAGATTGTTCTCCTCCATACAGGCGAGCCCAACCACAATCTTAAATATCGAACCCGGTGTGTAGATCCCAAAGGAAGCGCGATTGAGCAAGACGTTCTGCGGGTGATCCCTTAATTCGAGCCAACGTTGCTGCGAGAGGGGTGTGATGAACTCGTTGGGGTCATAGGTCGGCGCGGAAGCTAAAGCCAAGATATCCCCATTAGTCACATCGATCACCACCGCCGCGCCCATGGTCTCCGGCCCCATGGCAAGGAACGCTTCTTCCGCAGCCTTCTGGATCCGGAGGTCGATCGTCAAATACAGGTTGTCGCCCGGCACGGCGGGGAACAGCACGTCTTCCGACTGGCGAAAGGTCAAATTATTGATCAGCACCGACGTACCCCCCGGTTTCCCGCGGAGCAACTCATCGTAAACGCGCTCAAGTCCCTTCACCCCGCGGTAGTCCGTTTGGTGATAGCTAAACTTATCAAAGTCCTCGGACTGCTTGGGGTCCGCTCTTCGGAGGTATCCCAATAGATGGGAGGCAATCGAGCCATTGGGATACTCCCGCAACGATTCAATGTTCAGCTTCACGCCGGGGAGATGCGAACCGCGTTCCTCGAATCGAGCCACTTGTTCTTGCGTTAGATTCTCCACCACCGGCATGGGAACGTAGAGTTTTTGGAGGTAGTGGCGTTTGAAGGCCGCGGGATCCAGCCGCTTGGGTTCGCCGACAATCTGGCCAACTTGGTAGCAGAGATTACTGACCACGGTGTAGCGACATCGTTCCCCCAACCGATTCCGCTCCGCACGCCCCATCGAACGCCCGGCCGAGGCGGCCTCGAAGGTGGCTTGAAACAGCGGACGCAACTCTTCCAGATAGAGCACCACGCCAAACACCGGACGATTGTCGGCCAACACCCGGCCGTTCCGATCCAGGATCTTGCCTCGGATGGGCGCTTCACGCACCGAGCGAGAGCTCTGCACCCCGCGAAAGTGTTCGTACTTACTGAAAGAAAGGACCTGCAACTGCCACAAGCGACCGACCAGGATCAGGATGCCCAAAGCCATCAGTCCGCACAGCCAACGCACGCGACCATCGGAAGATTTGAGTGGATCAATGACGTACATGGCTTACCCGCGGCCTCGTTTGATCTCCACCTCGGACCGAAACCGCGAGAACGGTTCCTCCTCATAAGTCAGCTCCGCTTCCAACCAATCGAAGAGCAGAAAAAAGAATGGCGCCAGAATCGCCCCGCTTACCCCCATCACACCGATATGAACGAGGGTTCCCCAGCCCACCACCGGATCGAACCCAAGCCCCCAAAGGAGCCCGACATTCAGCACGGGATGAAGGCCGGAGACCATCCCCCCTAAGACCGCTTGCGCCAGGGCTTGGTCCCGCAACACCAAACCTTGCAGCAGCCCGATCACCAAACCCATGAGAGACAGAGAAACCAGGGTCACTCCGACGGGCGTGGCGGACAGGGAATCTAGTAAGAGCCCACCAAAGACTGCGAGGATCGTTCCCAAATAGAAATCCCCCCGCAACGCGGCGTAGGTCACCAACACCGGAACCACATCGATGCGCGTGCCAAAGACCCCCTCTCGTGTCAGTCCCCGCCCCTGGGCAAAACACAGCAGACCGCAGACGAAGAACAGTAACAGAAACGTCAGCCGGTTCATGGCGCCCCTCCGTTTTGGTTCCCTCCGCCCGTAATCACCCAGGCATAGTCCAGCCGCTCAAAATCCACATCCAGACGCACCCGAGCCTCAGAATAGAGCCCGAATTCGTAGGACTGACTATCGACCAGCCTCCCAATTGGAATCCCCTTCGGAAACACGCCGCCAGAACCACTGGTCACCACCTCTCGACCCGGCTTCAACGGAGAATCGCTGAGGAGATTGTTCAAATTCACCAAACGCCGGTTGAGCACGCCCTGGCTGCTCGGGTTGATGATTCCGGATTCGCCCGTACCTTTCAGCTCCGCGGCCACCCGGCAGTTCGAATCTCCCAGGAGCGCCACCCGACACCGATTGGCTTGGACGGCGATTACCTTCCCGACCAAACCACGATCCGTCAGCACGGGATTGTTCAGCGCCACGCCTTGTTCGGAACCGACACCGAGGTAGAGCCCGCGCCACCAATTCGAGGGATCCTCGACCAACACCCGACCGAGTCGGAGGGTCCAGGGCTGTTGTTCCCGCCAAGCGACGAGCGCTCGGAGCTGACGGTTCTCCTCATAGACGGCCTTGGTTTGGAAGGATTCGAGTCGCACGCGGCGATTCTCTTCCCGGAGCCGGTCGATCTCCCGTTGGAGAGCCGAGCGAGGGGTAATGTAGGCCCGGGAACGATGCCCCAGTTGTTCGACACCGTCGGCCAAACCACCAATGGGTAGATGGGACCATCCGATCAGGCGCTTAACCTGATCGTTTAACCGCGACGGCAAGAGAGCCAGGAGGATTCCCAGCCCTACTACCGTCGCTATTAATGCGACTTTGGGTCGACGGAACATTCTACTCCGAACAGTTTCGGAGTGAACGCACCACTAGGTCCGACTCGACGAGGCCACGCGTTTCAGGAATTGGAGTTCTTGAAGAACCCGTCCCGTGCCTTCTGCCACGGCTGTCAGAGGGTCATCGCCGATGTGAACCGGCAAGCCGGTCTCATCTGCCACCAGCCGGTCGATGCCGCGCAACAGCGCACCACCACCGGCCACCACGATCCCGCGATCCACTAAATCAGAAGCCAACTCCGGAGGACAACGCTCCAGGGTAATCCGAATGGATTCCAAAATACTCGTCAGTGGCTCTTTCAGCGCTTCCCGGATTTCTTCGGAACAAATGGAAAGGGTTTTTGGCAACCCGGAACTCAAATCGCGTCCCTTCACTTCCATCGTCATTTCCTCATCCAGCGGGAAAGCCGAACCTATACGGATTTTAATCTCTTCCGCAGTGCGTTCACCTATCATCAAATTGTAGGCACGCTTCATGTGGGCTACGATCGTTTCATCAAACTCATCCCCCCCCACCCGAAGACTTCGGGCAAACACAATTCCAGCCAGGGAAATGATGGCAATCTCGCAGGTCCCACCACCAATATCGACAATCATATTGCCGGCCGGCTCATGCACCGGCAGTCCGACACCGATCGCCGAAGCCATCGGTTGTTCAATCAGGTAAACTTCACGTGCCCCAGCATGGGTGGCCGAATCTTTCACCGCTCGCTTCTCGACTTCGGTAATCCCAGAAGGCACGGCCACGACGACGCGCGGCGCAATGAGTTTTCGGAAATGGACCTTCTGGATGAAGTGGCGGAGCATGGATTCCGTGATCTCAAAGTCGGCAATGACGCCATCCTTCATGGGGCGGATTGCGACGATGTTGCTGGGCGTTCGGCCCAACATGCTCTTCGCTTCATCGCCTACAGCCAATACGTTGGTCGTACCGGCCTGAATTGCCACCACGGATGGTTCCCTCAGGACAATGCCTTGATCCCGAACGAATACCAAAGAATTCGCTGTACCGAGATCGATCCCAATATCGTTTGAGAACAGGCCTTTGAGCTGGGTCAACATGAATGTTACCTGAAACAGGGAAAAATAGGTCGTCCCGATCCCGAAGGTCAAGGGATTAACCCGGACCACGAGGCGCCGCAGGGTGTCTAAAAACCGGTGCTACGGGCCAGTGGCGCCGGCGAGCCGGCGCACTCCATGGCGTGCGAGAGCTTGCTCTCGCCTTCTTCCAACAGAATCGAGCCTATCGATTGCACCCCTTACCCATCATGCCAGAGGCGCCGTTCCGAAGGGGGGAGTCGACTCGCGAGCCGGTCCTACCGCCCGCTAGCCGAGCGCCTGATGGAAGTCTTGGAGCGCGGTCACCGAATAATCGCTCTCTTTCAGGCGAGAAATCGCTCCCGCCGCCGCTTTCGCACTCCCGATCGTGGTAATGATCGTGACCGCAGAGTAAACCGCGGTCGTCCGAATCCGGACCTCATCCTCCCGGGGCGTTTGCCCGGACGGGGTGTTGATTACCAGCTGGATTTCTTTATTCAGCAACAAATCGAGGGCATTGGGCCGCCCTTCAGAGACTTTCGCAATTTCCCGAACTTCCAATCCATGCTCCCGCAGCACGGCCGCCGTGCCTGCAGTCGAAACCAGATCGAACCCCAATTCATGGAATTGGGCCGCCAAAGCCCCAATTTCGGGCTTATCCGCGTCGCTAACGCTGATGAAAATGCTGCCTTCCAAGGGAAGCGAGGCTCCCGCCGCCATCTGCGACTTCCCGAAGGCCGTCCCCAGATCTTGGTCGATACCCATCACCTCACCGGTCGATTTCATCTCGGGCGAGAGCAGGATGTCCTGCCCCTGGAAGCGATTGAAAGGAAACACCGATTCTTTAACGGTCCAGTATTTCGGCACCACTTCTTCCGTGAAGCCCAGCTCTTCCAGCGTCTTCCCAGCCATGATCCGCGAGGCCAACTTGGCCAAGGGGACCCCAATGGCCTTACTCACAAACGGAACGGTCCGAGAGGCTCGCGGGTTGACTTCCAGCACGTAGACCACGCCGTCTTTCACGGCATACTGCACATTCATCAAACCGATGACCTTCAGACGACGCGCCATGGCATGGGTGTATTGCCGGATGGTCTCGATGGTTTCCGCCGGCAGGTGAGACGGTGGCAGGACCATGGCCGCATCCCCGGAATGCACGCCGGCAAATTCAATGTGTTCCAACATGCCGCCCACAACCACTTGGCCTTTCTCGGAATCGTCAAACAAACCTACATCGGCAATGCAGTCCACATCGACCTCCGTCGCATGCTCTAAAAACTTATCCACCAGAACCGGCCGCTCCGGCGAGGCCTCGACCGCGTTCTGCATGTAGCGCTCAAGCTCGGAATCGGAATAAACGATCTGCATGGCGCGTCCGCCCAACACAAAGGACGGCCGCACGAGCACCGGATAGCCCAATTTTCCGGCCGCTTCGAGCGCTTCCGCGCCATTCGTGGCGATTCCGTTTTCGGGCTGCGGAATGGAAAGTTCACGCAGCATCTCCGCAAACAACTCACGATCCTCCGCCAACTCAATGCTCTTGGGTGAGGTGCCAATAATTCGGACGCCATTCGCCTCTAGGCCGATGGCCAGGTTGAGTGGTGTCTGACCGCCAAATTGCACGATGGCCCCCCAACACTTCTCCCGCTCGTAGATGTGCAGCACGTCTTCCAAGGTCAGCGGCTCGAAAAACAGCCGATCACTCGTATCATAGTCCGTGGACACCGTTTCCGGATTGGAGTTGATCATGATGGTCTCAAACCCGTCGGCCTTGAGGGCAAACGAGGCATGCACACAGCAATAATCAAACTCAATCCCTTGGCCAATCCGGTTCGGCCCACCGCCCAAAATCATCACCTTTCGGTTGTCCGAAGGCGTCACCTCATCGTCGTCCCGATCATAGGACGAATAATAATACGGTGTGAACGCCTCAAATTCAGCCGCGCAGGTATCGACCAAACGGAAACTAGGAATCAAGCCTTCGGCTTTGCGCTGCGACCGGATATCGGATTCGTCGCGACCCGTGATGGCAGCAATCTGGCGATCAGAGAATCCCAGACATTTCGCCCGCTCCAGAAGAGCGGGATCAAGAGCTTTCGTAGAAGTACCCATTTAAATTCCCACTGATATAACTGTCATTGGCCAGGCCCGACAAGTACGAGATGTACCAATTCGCATCAATCCACCGCTGAACCTCATTTTAGCAGGGATACAGCTTGCTCCAACTCGCCTAGGGTATTGTAGCAATGAGGCGAAAAACGGAGCCAAGCCCGCCCGTCACGGGTCGGTCTTACCGAGGCCCGGACTCCGGCCTCAGCCAGTTCCCGGTGCACTTGCTCCATATCCAAATCAGGCCGTGTCGCCGAAACCATTCCGCCCCAATACGTCGATTCCCTCAATTCGCCCAAGACCTGATAATCTCGTCTTAAGAGTTGTTCGATCAAGAAGGCTCGCCGTTCCACCAAGGCCTCGGAAATGGCGCTTGGCCCAATCTCGGAAAGCAATTCAAAAGCCGCGGACAGGCCGGCCAGGCCGATTAAATTGGCCGTTCCCGGCTCATAGCGCTCCGCGGAATTCACGAACTCCAACTGATCTGCCGCCAGGTAGTTCGGACAGGCCACGTTGTGCCAGCCCCAGGTGTTTGGACTGAGCCGCCCTTGCCACTCGCCCCGCACGTACAGGACCCCGGCGGCACAAGGCCCCAAGAGCCACTTGTGCGCGTCCGCAGCCATAAAATCCACTTCGGTCAGCGACATCGGAAACGCCCCCAAGCTTTGAATCCCGTCCACGGCAAAAGCAATACCCCGCTCGTGGAGCGCACCCCCGATTTCATCCAAGGCCAACCGGTGGCCCGCCAAGTAGTGACAGGAAGATAGGGCAACCAAGCGGGTCCGCGAGTCGATCTGTTGCAGCACATGGTCGACTTGAATCTGTCCCAGCCGATCGGGCGCTACAGACCGGACCTCCACCCCACGATCACTCATCGCCATCCAAGGATAGACGTTGGAGGGATAGTCCTCGCGGTAGATCACCACGTTGTCGCCGGGCTGAGTCGGGAATCCGGCGGCGATCAGACTCAACGCGTTGCTCGTGGAGCCGAGAAGCGCGACTTCACCCACGGGCACGCCGAGAAACGAAGCCACCAATTGCCGTGTCTGCGCAATCGTCTGACCGGCAGCGGTCTCCTGGTCGGTGTGATTGGAGCGATTGGCCAATCCCGTCATGGCCATCGACACTCTTCGAGGCAGGGGGCAAACAGCGGCGTGAGCAAGATAGATCGTATCGGCTACAATGGGAAACGCCGCTTCCCGGGTCACCTCGTCACGGAGGTATTCGGAGATCGTCGCCACGTTAGTGTTCCTCTCGCATCATCGTTACCGGGCTAGAAATCGACCTCATCGACAACCCCCTGATAGAACCCCGACCAAAACGACACAATCCGATAGCCGATAACAAAAACGATCCCCAGATAGATCAAGCGTGGCAGCCAGGAAGCAAAGAGCTGGAGTTTTCTAGTCCCCTCTTCCTGGTAGTGGGTCTGGAGCCGTTGGATGTTCTCATCCAGTCGGCCGCTGGATTCGCCACTCTGATACAGGCCGACAAACAGATCCGGAAAAACCCGAACCTCGTTCAACAACTCCCCGGGAGAATGCCCGCCTGCAATGGCTTCCTCGAACGGCGCCACCGCACCTTGTAACTTCGTGGAGCCACTCGCCTCAGCCGAGAGCGTCCAAGCCCGCCCCATATCGGTCCCCGAATTCAGCAGTGCCTGTAAAGCCAGGCAAAATCGAGAGAGCGCCAGCGAGCGCCGGGCCGCTCCTAAAAGCGGGATCCAACCAAAAACAGTCTCCAAAAGCCCCCGAACTCGCTTCCCGTGAGAGCCTTGAGCCAGGTAAACAAAGGCGCCCACAATGACATAAAAGGGGATCAGAAATATCCCGACCCGGCTCAAATAGAGGCCCAAATCACCTTTAAGAAATAGGTCAGGAAACGGGGCGAGAAGAATGGCGACGTGGACGACAAGCGCCGGGTAGATGAGTTGCCGAATCACCTCCCGGGTTGCGGCGGCCCGCTGCCGATAGAATTCGGCGAGGGTCTTAAAGCAGACGTCCAGACGCCCACTCCGTTCGCCAGCTTGGAACAATGCCAGGTCGAAGGGTGCGAGCCACCCCCGCTCCTTAGCGGCCGCCTCGGCAAAGGTATCCCCGCCCTCCAAGCGATCGAGCAACCGCACGACGGGCTGCCCAAAACCACGCAATGAGCGGGAGCGATTCAGGGATTGCAGGGCCTGAACGAGACTCAGGCCTGCTTCGGTCATGGTGCCGATCTGGTGATAAAACTCAGATCGGCGTTCAAGGTTTTTGGGAGTTGCCAGCATGACGAGTGCGCCACCCGGCGACGATCAAGGCTAGAGCGCGGAATCGAGCGATTCGGTCAAGGCCGCTTTGCTCTTCAGGCCAACGTGTTGTTGGCACACTTCCCCGTTCTTGAAGACCAAGAGCGTCGGGATCGATTGGATCCCATATTTCAGCGAAAGGTCTTGATCGGTATCAATGTTGACTTTGCCGATCTTCAGCTTCTCGCCGTAGTGGCTGGCCAAATCATCGAGTACGGGGGCCAACATTTTGCACGGGCCACACCATTCCGCCCAGAAATCCACCAATACTGGGGTCTCTGCCTTCAAGACTTCTTGATCAAAGTTGCCGGAATCGAGCGATAGAATATTTTCTGATGCCATAGTAATAGAAAAAGTTTACGGACATTCCTCACGGCACGGCGCCAACAAATTTCGCCGATCGCGAGAAGGGAAAGCCGCGTCCCCCATTCCCTCGAACGGCGGACGCGGCCAAAATCCAGAACTTTGGTTAGGCGGGTCTAGCTTCCCAAGAGGAAGAGCTGCACGACCACAGCCACCGTGACTACCACGGCAGCAATCGCCAAACCTTTGTCGGCCGAGCTGATGCTCGGGGCGGATGAACGAGCCGAGCGAGGCGCCATGGCCGGTGCGGGCCGCGGCGTGCCAGCTGCTGGAGCAGCGGCCGGGGCGGCCTTGGGCGGCGCTGGAGCAGCAGCCGGAAGCTTCTGAGTCGCACCCGCGGCGGCGGCAGGAGCCGCTTTCGCCCCACCAGCAGGTGCCGGTGCCGGAATCTTTACCGTCGGAGCAGCCGTAGCCGTCGGCTTCGGAGGCAAATTAATCCGTACGGTTTCTTTTTTAGGTTGCACCTTCGATGCATCGCTTTCGTCAGCCATAATTTTGGAAACTAGTCAGGGTCAAATTGAGTGTCAACGCTTTAAAAGTGCCGCCCGGGCACCTGGCGCCGACGTGCTTCCGCCCGGAACTTTAAGCCCGATAGGCTCCCAGATCCGGTGCATCTGGATTCACATCAGGCCCAAAGTAGCGCAAAACGACCAAAGGCTCAACCTCACTGGTATTCTCGAAGACGACGCCGGATCGGGCGGCCACTTCCGTGCAAAACACCTCGTCCTGGGTCAATTCGTGGAACCGAATCAAGTTGGGACAGTCCAGATCCAGCCCGTTCATCTTGCCGCAGCCCTGCGTGGTGATCAGCCCGTAGGCACCCCGATCCTTGATGGTACAGCGCCCGCCGGGATCAATTGTCAGTTCTTTCGCCGTAAAATACTGCTTCTTGTTGATCTTGCCATAGACCACCCAGCGATCGACGTACCCTTCACTGGCGGTGTCAGCGACCGGCACGGGTTCCAAATAATGGTTGTCCTTAAAGGTGGGATCGACGTTGGCCTTCCAATCGAGCTGCCCGATGATGAAATCTAGGTCCTGATGCTTGCTCTTGGGCATATCTTTCACCAAAAGAGACCAGGGCACTTCACGCCCCTCCACCAACGACTGAAACATCCCATACACGTCCGACCCCCACTGCGGTTCGTAGGTGCACAGGGACCCCGGTGCGTGCAGGATACCGGGACCGATCAACCAACCCGTGCCCGGTTTCAAGCGATAGGCCCGGGAAAGATCCAAAATCCCGTTGTCGCCCTGATTCCAGTTTTTCAAACAGGTCTTGAGCTGATCCTTGGTGGTCCCAGGCTCTAAGCCCATGAAGGTGTAGGGGAAATTATTGCCGACGTGGTTGTGCTGAGGCGGAAAGTAATACGACTCAGGCTTTCCTTCTTGCCCGACCAACTTTGCCCACTTATCCGACTGATGCATGTGGTGCGGAATCGGCCCCATGTTATCGAAGAATTTCGCATACACCGGCCACTTGCCGTATTTGTTCCAAATCCGTTTCCCGATCAGCTCAGCACCGCATTCCGCAACCGCCTGTTGGAAGGTAAAGCGTTGTTTGCCCGCCACGACATAGCTCAAGCCTTCGTCCGGGGTCCGGTTCTCATTCGCAGTCGGAGTGGTCGACGCAAACCAGCGCTCATCAATTCCCCCGCGATCCAACCCATAGGCATAAAGATCATCCGGATGGAGTTTGAGACGTCTTCCCGGCTGGAGAATCAACCGCGGGACCCAACAAGGCGCCAATCGAAGCAACCCGCCCGTCTCTTCCAACTGCGCCTCAACCAGCTTCTTGACTTTCGATCTGACGGTTCTGAGTTCGGTCACGCTGTTCATAAAGAGCCTAAGACTTCTAGTCATCATGATAGAGGCCCAACAACGGACCAACCCCCTCACCGTTTGCCTCGACCTTAATACAACCTCAATACAAGTCCGCCAGCCTCTCAACGGGCTCCGGCAACAAGAAGAACTACCGGGCAACCGACGCCACAAGACACGTCGTGGAACCACCCGGAAAACTGAAGTAAAAATAGCGAGCATCTCACCACCCTCGCAAGGAGAATCTGGAGTCGCCCGCGTGGCATGCCGGTAGGGCGAGCGTACCCGCGAGCCGTTGGGCAAGAGCAGCGAGGGGGAACACCGATGGCCTCAATGGACGCGCTGGACAGGAACGGCTCGCGGGTACCAGACCGGGTAAAAAGTCTTTTTCCACCTGCAGGTAAAAGTGAAAGCGAGAGCGGAGCTGTCGCTTTGACCACACCGCGATGGAGTTGCCAACGGGATTTATGACACGGTCTGGTACGCTCACCCTACCTTTTGCCCTACCTGAGTCGGCTCCAAAATACGAACCGACATTTATCCGAATTACCCATTGCGATTGAGCCACTTCCATCGTAGTTTGAAATGGAACCTCAACCCCTTCTGCCTATGTATTTCGGTGTGGACTATCATCCCGAGCATTGGGTTTACCCTTATGCTGGAACTCCTGAAGAACCCGAAAAGCGTTGGACCCGAGACGCGGAGTTAATGGTTGCGGCCGGGGTCAACGTGGTTCGAATCGGCGAGTACATCTGGGGCCTCTGCGAACCACAGGAGGGTCAATTCGAATTTGATTGGGTCCAGCGCTGCATGGACATCATGAAGCAGCACGAAATCCAAGTCGTGCTGACCACGCCCACCGCCGCTCCCCCCATCTGGATCACCAAGAAACACCCGGAGATCCTCCCGATCGATGAACGCGGGCAACGCTTGTACGAAGGCACCCGACACGCAGCCTGTTATAACAGCGATCTGTTCTGGGATTACTGCCGCAAGATCGTCGAGGCTATGGCCAACGCGCTTGGCAATCATAGCCAACTCATCGCTTGGCAAATTGATTCCGGTGTCGGCGGGCACACCACGGAGTTTTCGTTCAATGAAGAAACCAAACGCGACTGGCACGCTTGGTTGAAGGCAAAGTATGAAACGATCGAGCGCCTGAACGAATGTATGGGCACCCGTTTCTGGGGGCAGACAGTAAGCAGTTGGGATCTCGTCCCCCTCCCGCGCACGGCCCCCACGATTCATAATCCGGCCCTGGTTCTCGATTGGATGCGTTTCTCCAGCGACACGATTGTGGCGTTCATTCGGATGCAGTCCACGCTACTCAAGAAGATCACGCCAAACGTTCCCGTCACCACCATGATGCGGGCCCTGTCCCGCCACTACGATCACTTCGATGTGGCCGAAGAACTCGACTTCGTCTCGCTCGACAGCTATGCCACCATCAAATCCAAAGCGGCCGTCAACGCCATGGATATCGACATCCTGCGGTCGCTGAAGAAATCAAATATCCGAACGCCGGATGGCGGTGACTACGGTTTCTGGGTCATGGAACAAAAGGCGGGCAACGTCAATTGGCAGGACGTGAATTCCCTCGTGCGGCCTGGAGTCGTACGCCTCTTCACCTACCAGTTGATCTCCCGCGGGGTCGACGGCGTCCTTTACTTTTTCTGGCGGCAACCCCGAATCGGATCCGAAAAATTCTACGGTGGCGTTCTCAACCACCAAGGAAAAGGGGATAATCGGACCTACCGCGAGGTCAGTCAGATTGGCGACGAAATCAAACTCCTCGCCCCACTGATCAAGAACACCCGAGTCGTTGCCGAGACCTGCATCCTGTACACCCACGACAACGCCTGGTCGCTGAAGCAAAAGATGCAGCCCAACCGAAACTTCCAACTCTGGGATCACATGCTTCGTTTCTACTCCGCTCTGCATGACCAAAACATCCCGGTCGATTTCGCCCGACCCACCGATGATCTATCCAAATACAAGGTGGTCATCGCGCCATCACTCCATCAACTCGCCTGGGGCGAAGCAGATCTGCTCAAGCTCTACGTCCAAAACGGTGGCAATCTCGTGGGCACCTTCAACACCGGCCTGGTAGACGAGCACCACATAGCCCCGGACGACGGCATCCCGCTGAATCTGACGGACCTATTCGGCCTGGAAGTGGTGGAGTTCGACGCGATCCCTCCGGATGAGGAGAATCACCTCAACATCAAGGGAGACTTCCCGGCCAGTCATCTCCACCCCGCCCAGCTTTGGTGCGACGTTATTGAACCCAAAGAATGCGAGGTCCTAGCCACCTTCGCTAAAGATTTCTACGCGGGTAGGCCAGCCTTGACGGTGAACCAATTTGGCCTCGGGCGGGCGATTTATCTGGGCACCATGAGCCATAGCCATTTTTACCATGATCTGACCACCTGGCTCCGCAAGATCTGCCACCTCGGCGGCCTCCTCAAAGTCCCGGAAGGCGTTGAAGTCAGTCTCCGTCAGAATGATACGACCAAACTCTATTTCCTACTCAATCACCAAAACACCTCCGTCCGGGTTCAGTTCTACAAGCCGGTCCACGACTTTCTCACTGGCAATACCATCCAAGGCGCCTATGATCTGCCGGCCCACGGGGTCCTCGTGATTGATGAAAAGCCCGAAAACAAAGCCCCAGAACCAACCGCGCCGTAGCCCACCGGGCTTTGCCCGGCAGCAGGTATTGACGCGATGGCGAGGGCTGGATCTTTCGGACGAGGAGAAGCTCCGTCGCTATCGTCCCAAAACGACGGCTCAACTCGCGGCTCAATTGGTCCAGGGACTCAAACTGGACCAGCGCCAAAAGGAAACTGAGCTGCTTGGCGTTTGGGCCGATAGCATTGACCCGCGCGTCACCGCCCACGCACAGCCCGCCGGATTGCGTAACGGGACGCTCTTCGTGAATGTTGACAACAGTGTTTGGTTGGACGAAATCGTCCGTTACCGCAGACACGAAATCCTCTCCCGGCTGCAAAACGCCTTCGGTAAACAGCTGGTCAAACGGATCTCCTTTCGGCTGGGATAATTCCGAGGCACACTAGTGCGCCTCAGCCACCGCTCCGGAGAGAACCCATTGCTCCCCTTCGCAGGCGGCTCGAACCTCGGTCGTAGCGCCGTAGCCCGCAGCCAGCTTCTGGGCCTCAGCCACAATCCGATCCATCCGATCGTCATCGTGCTCTGGATCGTGATGAAACAGGTAGAGCCGCCCCACTTTTGCCTCACAGGCAATTCGCACGACGTCATCCACACACCCGTGGCCCCAACCCAAATGCTCCAAATAGTCCTGGCGGTCATACTGGGCATCCATCACCACCACATCCGCCTCCCGCAAAAACGCCACCAATTCCTGGTCGTCCCGCCCTGAGGTACCCGTTGGTTGGAGAACACCGGGCTGCGACACACCCGTCGTGTAAGGTTCATTATCAGTGAGATACGCTACGGCACATCCCCGATGCTCAAGGCGATAGCCGGTAGCGCCGCCCGGATGGTTTAATCCGATCAAGCGCACCCGCACGTCACCGACTTGCAATCCCCCTTCATCGAGCTGGTAGACCCCCTCCAGTCCCAACATTGAATCCATTGAGATTGGAAAATAGGGGTGCTCCATCTGGTTGTTCAGGATCTGGGCCAGACCACCTCGGCATCCCTCATACCCGTAGATGCGGAGCCGGTTCCCGGATTGATACGCGGGGGCGAAAAATGGCAAACCCTGAACATGGTCCCAGTGAACATGAGAAATTAACAGGGTCAGATCGGTGGGCTCTCCTCCCAACTCCGTTGCCAAAGCATGTCCCAGCCCTCGGATGCCCGTCCCGGCATCCAAAATAAAGATCTCGCCCCCCAAGCGCACTTCCACGCACGACGTGTTTCCACCGTAGGCGGAGGTGGTCGCCCCAGGAACAGCAATCGACCCCCGAACGCCCCAAAAGCGCAAGCTCACGCCCTCTCCCGAATCTGAGAAAGGGCTCAGGATCTTCGAATCGACTCCGACTGCTTCGTTCATCAAACCGTTCCGTCTCTGCTCAGCTTGGATGGCCTACCGGCTGACTGGCTCGCCTGACCGGCCCGGCCGAAGCCGAAGCAGCTTGAGATTCCAGCTCGCGGCGCAACACTCATGGACTGGGTTCTCATTTTGGCCCACCAGCACAAAAGAAGCCATTCTCAATGTGGAATGACAGACTCTCGAACATTTCATTGTTCATGACCAACGCTAAGAATCTACCAAAGCTCTGACTCCCGGGAAAGCATCCAAATGAATCCAAACCGAAAGAAATGCGACATTCGCCAATATTCTCTGAGCGAATGCCGACCATGGATCGGACAACAGCCCCTAAAACCCAACGAACCAGGGAACCGACAACAAAAACCTTGATTTTGGGGCCGTAAAACGGCATATCTATACGCGTCTTCAGGGAGGCCGGATTCGTTCTAATCTCCTGAGCGACAATGGAAAAAAGAATTGACTTCGGGGAGGAATTTATATTACGTTCCCGCTCGGTGAATGGGAAGAGTCACTAGATTTACCATTATAGAAAGATGAAAGCACACGTAGTAAGTACGCTCGCAGCCGTTGTAGCGGTCTCTCTAACCGCCAATGCGGTGACCGTTGATAAAAACATTCCGACCGCCAAGGCCATGCGCGCCGTAGCGGAAACCACTTCGATCATCGAGTTGCCGGCCAAGGCAGCTGAGATCGTCTCCGCCGCTCCTGAAGAGGTTCGCGAGAAAATGGCCGTTCGGACTGTTCGAATTTTCCTCCAAAGCAACCACTCGTTGGCTCCGAGCCTCGTGGCTGCGATCGCCAAAGTGGCTCCTGAAGTCGCTCCGGCGGCCGTCGCCGAAGCTGTTGCTTTGTTCCCTGAGAATGCCTACGCCATCACCAAGGCAGCTGTAGCCGCAGCACCGAAGCAGGCGATCCAAATCGCCCTTCGCGCCTCGATGGCCAATCCTCAGCAGACCTCGGTTATCTCGACCGGTGTGCAGAAGGCCGTGCCGCACCAAGCCGACCAAGTCATGACGGTCTTCAACGCTCTTGCAACTGGTGAGCGCGTGGAAGATGCCAACCTGGCCATCGTTACGGTCAAAGTTCGTATCGGTTCTTCGTCCAACATCACTCCGGCTGACTTGAACAACCCTGTTCTGAACGTCGGTGGCGATGGTGCCACCCAGCAAGTGTTCACGGGCGTTCAGCAAACCGTTGTGACCAACCCGGACGGTTCCGTTGAGATCGTTTTCACGATCGACACCGGCAACGAAGAAATCCCCGAAGATTTCGCCGGACAAGAACAAAGCGGTTTTGACATCATCACGCGTGACTTGCTCACCGGTGGTGACAATGCCTTCGTGAATGACATCACGATCGAGACCTACATCAACTAATTAGGCCTCCCGCTTTTACTTGGTAGATCATCTCTTCCAACTGCCCTGCCCTAACCGGCAGGGCAGTTTTTTTGTACCCGACTCCTTTGTTGCTGAACCGCTTTGAAAACGCCATGCTTCAGGCCCCAACCGAAATCCCGGAAGATCGTATTCTGCTTAACCCAAAAATGATCACTCGTCTTTTCCTCCTGATTCTTACCGGACTTGTTATCACGAACTCACTCGGACTGCTTGCCGAAGACCAACCAAAACCGCTTCCCCAAGCCCTCAAATTCCGACTCGAAGCGCTCTCAAGAATCGACCCGAAACTCTATCAACGCTCGGACGAGATCGCCCAGTTGGTGAACCAGATTGCGGAAGCCTTAAAGAAGCGCCCGGAGCTGGTGGATCTCGTGACTCGTTTCGAACTTCGTGATCAAACGGCATCCCTCCTTGAAATCGCCAGCCAACACCCGGAATCCCCCGCGGCCGCGAAAGCCCTCGACTACGTGCTCGCCACGGCACCCGCCGACGAACTCACAGGAACCGCAGCAAAGGACCCGAACTTGCTCCTCCTGCTTGCCCGCAATGGATCTAGCCAAGCGCTCGATCTCCTTCTCCCCATCGTGAAAGACCCCAATACGGAGCCCGACTTTCGGCGCTCGCTGGTTCAAACCGCCTGCCAAAAGAAGACGGCAGCGAACCGAATCTATCAGTGGCTGTCCGAAGCATCTCCAGCAGACAAGACAGCCCTAGTCCCAGCCACACTCACCGCGCTCAACCAAACTCCCTGGGAGGATCTGCGAAGCCAATTTCGAGCCCTTTCAGACAGTGCTCCCACAGCATCTGCCTCCCCTCAACGGGACATCGCCGCTTTGGTCAAACTCCCTGGTGATGCAACCCGCGGGCGCACACTTTTTCTCAATCCACAGACTACTTGCATCAGCTGCCACCGTATCGGGGAAGACGGTAAAGACCTCGGACCCGGCCTCTCCGATATCGGGAAAAAGCTCGGCAAAGACGCTCTCTTCGACGCCATCCTCAATCCCAGCGCGGGTATTTCATTTGATTACGAAGGTTGGGAAATCACTCTTAATTCCGGAGACGAATTGATCGGCATCCTTCAGAGCCAAACGGAAACGGAGATCACGATCCGAGACTTGATCGGTCAGACAACGACGGTCTCAGTCGAGGACATCTTCGAACGTCGTAAGATGTCCACCTCCATCATGCCCGGCGGCTTGGGCGAAGTGATTCCCGAGCAAGATCTCGTCGACCTCGTCGCCTACCTAAGCACCCTTGGCCACTGAAGGCTCTTCATCCACCACCGCACTGTAGGCTTCAACCGCGGCTTCCCAGGCTTCGGTGACTTGATCAAGTAATTGTTTCTTCTCGCTCTCCTCGACGCGTAAGGCCCGAGCGGCCTCCTGATCGCGATAGACGGACCGATCGGACAAGATCTCGGCCAATTCCGCCAACCGAGCCTCGATGACGATGATTTCTTTCTCGTGCTTTTCGACTTCGGACTGAAGCCGTTTCAAAACCTTGGAGCGTTCCTGCCGGGCCTGCGCTTCTTGGCGTCGCCGTTCCTTGGAGTTCTTTCCGGCCCCACCACTGGCTTGCTCGACGGCTACTGCCTTTTCAAGCGTCGTTGCCACCTCTCGATCCGCCCGCTCGATTTCGGCTTTCTCCAAGTAATAGTCATACCCGCCGTGATACGGGCGAAGCTCACCATCCTCGACATGCACGACCCGATCCGCCAGTGAACGCAGAAAGTGGGCATCGTGGCTCACAAATACAAGAGTTCCTTCAAACTGACCGAGGGCATACACCAGCGCTTCGACACTATCGATATCCAGATGCGTCGTCGGCTCGTCCATCAACAGGAAATTTGGTGGATCCAACAGGAGTTTCACCAGAGCCAAGCGACTCTTCTCTCCTCCGCTCAATACCTTGACTTGTTTGAAGACATCATCCCCACGAAACATGAAACACCCGAGCACATCCCGCACATAGGTTTCCGTAACCGACTTCGCCACGCGCAGCGCCTCCTCTAAGACCGTGCTCTGCTCATTCAACGTTTCCACACGATGCTGCGAGAAATAGCCCAGATCCACATTCGGCCCGATGATCCGTTCGCCCTTCTGAACGGTTTCCACCCCGGCGATCAATTTTAACAAGGTCGTCTTCCCAGCGCCATTGGGCCCGACCAATCCGATCTTCTGGCCACGCTCCACTTCAAACTCTAAGCCCTGATACACTTCCAGCGCGCCATACGCATGGGAAATCCCCTGCATAGATACGACCCTCAGGCCACTCCGTTTGGGCTGAGGAAAGGAGAACTGAATCGACCCGGCTTCGCTCGTCGGCGCATCAACCTTTTCCATGCGCTCGATCTGCTTCAACTTACTCTGAGCCTGCCGAGCCTTGGTGTTTTTGGCGCGGAACCGGTTCACAAAGTTCATCAACCGATCGATCTCTTTCTGCTGATTGACGTACGCTGCCATAGCCTGTTCTTCATCCGCGGCCTTCTGCTCAAGAAAGTCGTCATAGTTCCCCCGATAACGCTTCAATCGGGTCTGGCCAACGTCCACGATGGTATCCACCACTTGATTCAAAAACTCACGATCGTGACTGATCAAAAAAATCGCGCCTTGATACCGCGAGAGATGGCCTTGGAGCCAGAGCAACGAGGGCAGATCCAAATGGTTGGTGGGTTCGTCCAGCATCAACAAATCGGGTGCCTGAACCAACAAACGCGCCAAATGGGCGCGCATAATCCAGCCCCCACTCAGCTCGCGGGCTAATCGCTCATGATCACTGTCCCGAAACCCCAATCCGTTCAGGATCTTCGCAGCTTGCGCGTCCAACCGGTAGCCGTCCAACTCTTGAAAGCGCTGGTGGCAATCCTCGGCAGAAAGGCCCAATGCGGAGGCAGACTCCGTTTCGCTGAGCACGACTCGGCGCAGTTGCTTGTGCTCGGGCGTCAATGCCGTGGCCAGTTCCATCACCGTCTCATCGCCCACCACGGCCATCTCTTGAGGAAGATAACCGTGGACACTCCCGCGTTGAAACCGCACCGAGCCGGCATCCGGCTCCACTTCCCCCAACACCATTTTGAGTAGCGTGCTCTTACCCGCTCCATTGGGTCCCACCAGGCCATAGCGTTCCCCCTTATTGACTTGCAGCGATGCGTCGGCAAGGAGGGTTTTCGATCCGAACGCCTTACTGATTCCGGATATTGTCAGCATAAAGCACGGGGAGTGTGCGGATTCTAACCTGGGTCGGCAAGTGCCGAGCCAGGAAACCTCCTCACTGAGCGGGACCGAAGAAAGATCCGCCCAATAGAAAAGCACCATCCCGAATCCGAGTCCAATTCCGGATGGTGGGGCGAGCGTACCCGCGAGCCGTCGGCACCAGCGCAAACCCCAAGCCAAGAGGGATCAGGGCGCACCAGGATAGAACACCCTTAATCCACAGGATAGGCGCGGACGGCCTCCTTGAACCGAGCAGCCCCCAAAAGACCTCCGGACCTGGATTCAACGTTGAAGGCCAAACGAAGGCCGGTATAGTCGCTGCACGACCTAATAAGAGTGGCTTTGGCCCCACGCACGAACCGAAAGATGCTTCAAACCGTACCGAGATCCTCCCCTGTTGGCGCCTTGACGGTCCTTGTCGTCGGTCTTCTCCTCGGTGGCTGTTCGGTCAAGAAACTGGCCGTCAACGAGATCGGGAACGCGCTCGCAGGCAGCGGGACAACGTTTGCCTCGGACAATGATCCCGACCTCATTCGCGATGCCATTCCGTTCACCCTCAAGCTCGTCGAATCCGTTCTCGCTGAATCTCCCGACCACATCCCGCTTCGCACGGCCGCCGCAGCCTATTTCACTCAATACGCCTATGGCTTCCTCCAATTGGAGGCCGACTATGCCGAGTGGGATGACTTCGAACAAGCGGACCACTTGCGGGCACGGGCGAAGAAGCTCTTCCTCCGCGGTCGCGAACACGGTCTTACGGCCCTAGAGCAAGCGCACCCCGGATTTAGATCCGACTTGCAGCGCGCCCCGGTCGAAACCGTAGGATCACTGAAGAAATCGGAAATCGAGCTCATCTACTGGACCGCAGCCGCGTGGGCCTCAGCCATCGCGCTCAGCATTGACGATCCCTATCTGGTCGCCGAGGTTCCCCAGATGGAAGCCTTGATCGACCGCGCCCTGGATTTGGATCCGGCTTGGAATGATGCCGCCGTTCACAGCTTCTTGATCACTTATGAAATGAGTCGCCAAGAAGTGGGACAAGACCGCGAAGCCGAATCCCGCCACCATTTTGCGGAAGCCGTTCGCCAGAGTCAGGGGCGGCTCCTCGCTCCCTACGTCTCGCTGGCGGAGGCCGTCTCGGTTCAGATTCAGGACGTGGCGGAATTTCGCTCCCTGCTCAATCAAGCACTTGAGATCGAAATCGATGAATATCCGGACGCCCGCCTAGTCAATCTCTTAATGAAGAAGCGAGCCCTTTGGCTCCTGGATCAAACCGACGAATTGTTTTTGCCTGAATTGCCTGAAGAAGAGGTCCCCCCAAATGAATAGCATCTCCATCATCTCTCGTCCCCGGACCCGTCGCCTGCTGGGTTCTCTGGTTCTGCTCGCCTTGTTCTTCGGCTTACAAAGCGAACCTTTGACGGCAGCGCAACGAATTCGCCTCGGAACCCTCGCCCCTAAAGGATCCTCATACTACAACGAGATCAACCAAATGGGTCGCGATTGGACCAAGGAGACGCGCCGGGCCATCTCGCTCACCATCTACCCGGATGGCCGCATGGGTGGCGAAGCCCAAATGGTGCGCCGCATGCGGGTAGGCCAACTCCAAGCAGGACTCCTCACCGCAGTTGGATTGACCGAGATCGAGCCCACCGTTTCCGGTCTGCAGAACCTCCCGCTGATGTTTGATTCCTTGGAAGAGGTCGATCATATCGCCAAGAAACTGCAGCCGCGCTTGGAGGACCAACTCCAAAAGAAAGGCTTCAAAGTGCTATTCTGGGTCAATGCCGGGTGGGTCCATTTCTTTTCAAAAGCACCCGTCACAACCCCTGATGATTTACGCAAACTTAAGATCTTCACCTGGGCCGGAAGCCCCGAAGTAGTCGAAGTGTATCAAAGTGCCCGGTTTACCCCCGTCCCGCTGGAAACGAAGGACATCCTGCCAGGGCTCCAAACCGGTCTCATCTCCGCCGTTCCCTTGCCGCCCTTCCTGGCCAACGCCTCCCAAGTCGACACTCGCGCACCACACATGTTGGATCTCAAGTGGGCCCCGCTCGTCGGAGCAGCCGTGATCACCACCAAGACCTGGGATCGCCTGGACGGTGCGACTCGCAACAAAGCCATGGAGATCGCTCAAGCCGCTGGCAAACGGATTCAAGCCATCGGACGCAATGAAAGCACGCAAGCCATCGAAGCGATGAAAAAACGCGGGCTAACCGTCCATCCGGTCGACGACGCTACCAAACAACTTTGGAAACAAGCCGCTGCCGAATCCTATGACAAGATTCGAGGAACCATCGTGCCGGCCGACACATACGATCAAGTCCGGACTTGGATCAACGAGTTTCGTCAACCATGACCGGGTCTGATTCACCCCCTGAGAATCCTTCCCCGACCGCCCAGAAAGAATCCTCCTGGGTGCAAAAACTCGGAGGGTGGGTGGACCAAAGCGCCCGTTTCGTCGAGACCTCCCTACTGGTAGCGTCCCTAGCGCTGCTGATCGCCATCCCCCTCCTGGAACGCCTTCTCCGGCAATTCGCCGAGACGGGCATTGCCGGAGCAACGGAATTCGTCCAGCACCTTGCCCTTGTCATCGCCATGTTAGGCGGAGCGGTCGCGGCCCGCTCAAACCAACTCTTGGCTATCTCGACGCTCTCCCAGTTCGGCCCGCCCATTTGGCGCTCAAGCCTCAAGCTAATCAGCGGCGTCATCGCAGCGGCCATCAGCGCCTATCTCGGCTTCGCGAGCATCGAACTGATTACGACGGAAAAGGATGCAGGGAGCGTCATCGCCTACGGCATCCACATCTGGATGATCCAATTGATCATTCCCGCCGGGTTCGCCGCGATCACGCTCCGAATTCTCCTCAACGCCCATGAAAAATGGCGGTTTCGTTTCCCCGTTATTGCCGGCGCCGCCCTCCTCGTCTATGCCCTTGGGAAGGGTCATATCCAACCCTCCACGGCTTGGTTCCCTGGGCTCATTGTGGTGTTGGGTTCCGCCATTCTGGGCGCGCCAATTTTTTCCATCCTCGGTGGTCTCTCACTGCTCTTTTTTTGGACGGAAGAACTCCCCATCTCGATCGTCGCGGTCAGCCAATACTCTCTGGTCACCGAACCCATGGTCCCTACCATTCCCCTGTTCACCCTGGCCGGTTACATTTTAGCTGAGAGCAAAGCGTCCGACCGTTTGGTCGGCGTGTTTCAAAACCTGGTCGGCCAATTCCGAATGGGCCCCCCGCTGGTCACGGTGCTGGTGTGCGCCTTCTTCACCTCATTCACGGGCGGCTCAGGAGTTACGATTCTCGCCCTTGGTCCCCTGCTTCTCCCACTGCTCCTCGCAGCCAAGTGTCCGGAACGCCAGACCCTGGGCTTGATCACGGGAGCCGGATCTCTGGGAATCCTGTTTCCGCCAGCCCTACCGGTCATTCTCTACTTCATCGTCGCCAATGCTAACGGCGATGGCACCCTCCGGTTAGAGCATCTGTTCTTAGGTGGCCTCCTTCCCGGTCTCCTGATGCTGGCTCTGCTAGCGACCTGGGGGGCTCGCCAAATCCCGAAAGAGAGTATCCGGGAACACGCTTTCTCTGCCAAAGAACTCGGCCGCGCCATCTGGATCGCCAAATGGGAACTGCTCTTACCCGTCGTCGCGCTGGGCTCCCTTTTCAGTGGGATCTTTTCCACACCGGTTGCCGCCGCAGCCACAACGGCGCTCTACGCTCTCTTCATCGAAACCGTCATTCATCGCGACCTCCACCTCTTCCGAGACGTACCCCGCGTCTTCACGAAATGCGGACTCCTGGTCGGCGGTGTCCTCTTAATCCTGGGGATGGCCTTCGCCTTTACCAACGTGCTGATCGACGCTCAAGTCCCCGACCTAGCAATCGAGTGGGTGACGGAGAACGTCGAATCCAAGTGGGTCTTCCTCCTCTCTCTCAACGCGCTACTCATCATCGTAGGTTGTATCATGGATATCTACTCCGCGATTGTCGTCGTCGTTCCCCTGCTGATCCCGCTCGGCGCAGCCTTCGGAATCGATCCCGTCCATTTGGCAATCCTGTTCCTGGTGAATCTCGAAGTGGGCTACCTGACACCACCCGTCGGACTCAATCTCTTCCTCGCCGCCTACCGGTTCGAGAAACCGATCCTTGAGGTGGCCCGCGCAGCGATTCCGATCCTCTTGCTCTTTCTCGTCAGTGCGCTGCTGGTGACGTTCGTCCCCTTCCTGACAACATTTCTTCCGAGTCTGCTGGAATAAATGGCGCCGTTCGGATTCCCAACACGGACGGGTGTGATTTCACGTCACCCCGGAATGGAAACATCCGAAAGACGGAACCCAACCCGCTCCCGGCCCCGATGATGGCTACCTCCAAATACTCCTGTGAACTCGCCACGGATCCGGCAGAGATCACGGCCGCACAGCGGCTCCGCTTTCAAGTCTTCAACGTGGAACTCAACGAAGGCCTGGATCACTCCTACCAAACCCACCTGGATCAAGATGCCTTTGATGCCGTGTGCCAGCACATTGTGATTCGCGAACTGGAATCGCAAGAAGTGATCGGCACCTACCGCCTTCAAACCGGTGATTCCGCCGCCACTCACCTGGGATACTATTGCGAACAAGAATTTGATCTGGCCGCCTTCGAGAGCTGGCGCTCCCAGATCCTGGAACTTGGCCGGGCCTGCATTCATCGCGACCATCGCAATATGATGGTCCTCAACCTCCTGTGGAAACGCATTGCGCAGTTTGCTCAAGACCACCAACTCCGGCTCCTGATCGGGTGTAGCTCACTCACCAGTCAAGATCCCACCGAGGGCGAAGCTGCCTACCAACAACTCGCCCAAAAACACCTAGCAGATTCGGCCTGGCGCACGCAGCCGCTTCCCGAGTTCCGTTGCGTCCCCAGCTCATCACCGGACCACCCGTCCCCCTCTCCGGCTCCGGCTCCGCAGGTCAAGATACCCAAACTCCTGCAAGCCTACCTCACCCTGGGAGCCAAAATTGGCGGCCCTCCAGCGATTGATCGCGAGTTCAAGACCATCGATTTCTTGACCATCCTGGATCTGGAAACCCTCGCACCCAGAGTCTACCGCCGGTTCTTTACCTGAGAGCCAATACTAAAATGCCAGTGGCGCCGAAACGCCCGGCATTTGCCGCAGGCGAACCGCCTGCGCTAGTTCGCGATACCGGTCGGCATCGCCCGGCAGCAGATGCTCGGGTTGTAGGCCTTCAGCGAGCGAACGCGCTTGCTCCCAGTTTTCCTCCACCACGGCGATCTCCAAACGAGCCAGGAGATAGGCATGCTGGAGTGGCGGAATCAGCGGTTTCGGATTGATCGTGTTCAATAGCGCCTCGGCTTCCTCTATCCGTTCGTTCAGGAGTAAAGCATGCGCATGGTTGATTCGAGCCGAGGTATTGGATGCGTCTTGATTCATGACCCGGAACGTCAAGCTTATGGCCTCCTCTGGACGAATCCGCAGACTCAACAAGATTCCCGCGTAGTTGTTCTTGGTAGCCATGTCATTAGGCTGCATTCGGTAGAGATTCTCCGTTGCCGCCAACAAATCCACCGACGAGCCAATCTTCTCTGCCGCCACGAGCAACATCTGCCAATAGGTCAACTGATCGCCATAACGCCGCCTCAGATTGACGAGCACATCCCGGGCATACTCGTGAAAACCCATCTCCATCAGATTCGAGGCAATAAACAATCCCAGACTGCCCTCATCCAATGAATAAGCACTAATACGCTGTAACGCATTCCGGGCAAATCCAAAACGCTGTCGCTCAAAGTCCGCTTTGCCCTCCAAGAAAAAACTAAAACCAAGCAGTGCCTCATCCCCCGCGCCTCGGGCCCGAATTGCCATGGCGAGATCGAACAAGGCATCCCAACGTCGCTCCGCCGTCAACAGCCGCGCTTGACTCACCCAAACGCCTTCGCGATGACCAAACTCGCTGGCATACCGCCCCAAAAACCGAAACGCCAAGTCCACCAATCCCAAACGGGTATAGACATCCGCATAGAGCAACACTTCCTGTTCAGAGCGAGGCGGCACGGCAAACTCAGAAGCCAGTCGCACCGCATCCATCCGACGCCCCACTTCGGCCAATAGGGTCCAGTAGTTGACATGATGCCGCGCTCGATCCAATCCCTCCTGCTCCAAAACTTCCAGTGAACGCAAATACTGATCGGCATCGACCTTGATGAAACTCACGATCATCTGCAGACGATGCGCCAGAATCCGCGTTTCCGGATCGCCCATTGCGGCCTCCAACGCCTCCTGATGCCCGGATGCCTCCAGAGGATCGCCCCATCCCGCTCCATAGGCGGTTTGAAACAAAGCCATCTCGGGATCGGCAAAGACTTCTTCATCCGCCCCTTCAAAACCCCGGGCAAATAGCTCTACATCTCCTTCCAAGAACAAGGACTTGAGCCAAACCCGCTCCAAAGGAACCGTCCGCGGTTGATCATAGGCCTCCAAAAGCTCCCGGTTCGCTCCATCCAATTCGTAGTGTTCGAAGGTTTCTACCACCAATTCCAGATCGCTCCGATTCGTCTCGCTCAATCGTAAGAGCCAAAGAGAGTTCCGCGCCGCCGTTTCCCAATAGTCCCGCCGGAGATCCGCCTGAATGAGCACCCGATTCAAATCGCGACAAACGTCCAATTGAGTCGGATAGTTCGCCACCGCCGATTGCAAGGCATGGATGGCGGCATCCCCGTCGCCCGCTTCCATCAAACGCACTCCCGACCGCCGTAGCATCACCGCCTGAACTCGATCCAAGAGACTGATGTGAATTTCTGGACGGAACCCTTCCGGCGTCACTCGCCAAAACTTAATCAAAGCAAGCGGCACTCCAATGACAATCACGAGAAAGCACAAGAACGCCAAACGGAACCATTTGGTGAAATAGAGTAAGCGCAGCAAGGGCACCTCGCGGTCGACCACAAAGCGATGCACATCTTGATTCTTAGGTAACTCCATTTTGAGTTCGTTGACGCTTACGCCATGCTAGCGCTCTATCTCATTCTGTTTCGGTTCGATTGGTTCCACCGGCGCTCCCAGAGACTGGCCACCGGATTCCAGTTCGAACGCACCGGACCAAAAGGCCTGCATCCATTCCAATTGTCGCTCGGGCGAACCCGCCCGGACACACCACCAACTCGGAAGTTTCTCTTGATACTCCCCCAGAGCATAGCGAGGGTCGATCAAGACCAGCACCCCCCGGTCCGATTCTGAACGCAGTAAACGCCCCGCGGCTTGCACCACGCGATTCAAGCCCGGCACCTGATACGCGATCGCCAAACCATCCATGGACCGCTCCCGAAAATAGGCCTCCAACAAATCTCGGTCGACGCTCACTTTGGGGTATCCCACGCCGACCACAATCACGCCTTGTAGCGATACTTTCGGCAACTCGATCGACTCTCCAAAGAGACCGCCCAAGACGACAAACCTAATCACGGTTGCGTACTCCGAACAAGAGATATTCTGGATAAAATCATCCCGCTCAGAATCTGTCATTCCCGGAGTCTGACAACGCATTTCCACCCCCATACTCCTTACTTTTTCACCCAAGCCAACTCGCGGCATTTCCACGATCTCAAACCGGGCTTTCAAGAGTTCCTCCCGCTCAGCCTGCGCTCCTCCTCTTACCTCAGAATACTCCGCCGCCACCGCTTGTCCCTGCTCGACGAGCGCTTCACAGAGCGTCTGAGCGATCTGCTGCAAATAGTCAAATGATGGAAAGAAGACAAAATAACGTCCCGGCGACTGTGCCACCACCGAAAGAATCCGCTCCGCTAGCAACCGCCCACTCTGCTGACGTTGGCGGTAGCGCGTGTCGATCTGAGGGTGAGAGCAGACCAACAGACGCCGTGGATCAAACGGGGTGCCAAGCTCCAGGCAGGGATCGGTTTCCACACCTCCGAGCAGCTGGCGATACAACGGCAACGGGCTCAACGTACCCGAAAATAATACCGTACTCGAAAACACTTCCATCGATTCCGCCAACAGTTTTGCCGGGTCCATGCACAGCAGCCGCAACTCCGGCTCACGCCGCCCCACCACTCGGCACCGAAAGAGCGTGCCGTCCCGCTCGACCGAACGCACAAAACGAATCCATTCAAAATACAGCGCCAACAACTCATCGTGATAGGGCACATCGAGTTCGAGTGCCAACCACTGTTCCATCTCCTGGACCAAGGTTCGGACAATTCCCAACACCCGCTCCGGGACGCCTTCTGAAACAAAGCCATCCGCAAGAATCTCGGGGTCCGTCAGCTCAACGCTCGGGTCATTTGACAGCAAGGCTGAGAAACTCAGTTGCTGACCACGCGATCGGCCCGTGGTTCGATTCCGCGCGCGTCGCTCCAAACCAAACAAACCCAGGAACCCCCTCATGGCCCGAACCAGCCCCGACACCCCGTCCCGTCCCATGGATTCCAACACAGCCATCACGGATTCCGTCGCCAGCGTAACCGAATAAATGTCACGCCCCCGTTCAACAAGATTGTGGCACTCATCCACCAAAGCCACGAGTCGATCCTCCTTGGAGCGTAAGTAACGATCGAACAAGAGCTGTTGGTCAAAGACGTAGTGGTAGTCACAAAGGATCAAGTCACAGAACTGCCCTGCGTCCAGCGCCAGTTCAAAGGGACAAACACCGTGCCGATCACCGATTTCTCTCAACCGCTCGCCGTCGAGTGCATCCGTCTCTAGAGCCTCCCGAAGTGCAGGTTTTCTTCGATCGTAATAGGCCACTGCCAAGGGACAGGTATCCAACTGACACGGACTCCCATCCCGCACGCAGGTAGAGAGTCTGGACTTGAGGTTAAGTGTGCGCAGCCGCAGGCCTTGATCCCGAAGCAGGCTCAAGGCCTTCAACATCGCCGTCTTGCCCGTGTTCTTCGCACTCAGGGAGAAAATCTTGTCGACGGATCCTCCAGCCATCTGCTTCAAGACGGGAAATAGGATTGAGATCGTTTTGCCCAAACCGGTGGCCGCCTCCACAAACAGGCGGCGTTCATCGGTCAGAGCTTGATCCACCGCCGCCATCAATTCGTCCTGGCCGCGACGACGCGATTCAAACGGAAAAACCAACCGGGCAAGCGACTCGTTACGCTCAAGCGACCAATCATAGTAAGCCTGCACCCACTCCTGATACTCGTCCACGGTAGCCTGAAAGAAGGCTTCCAACTCGGTTCGAGACTCGACCAGGTCGAAACGGGTCTCTGCTTGAGACTCCAGGTGAAAATAGGTCAGGCGCAGCGCCACTTCGGACAAGTTGTGGTCGCGGGCGTACACGGCGGCATAGCACCGAAGTTGGGCCCAGTGGACTGGATTCGCTTGGCCCCGCCACCGTCGCGTGACGGTTTTGATCTCCTCCATCATGAGCGGACGTTGTTTAAGAAAAATCCCGTCCACACGCCCTTGAATTCGCAGCCTCACCCCACGCAGCGGCACTTCAAAAACCAAGGGTACCTCGGGTCGATACTCGGCTGGACGTCGACGTTGCAAATACTGGTGCCCTTGGGTTCCCCGACGGGCCCGCTGCACGGACGCACTCGAAAACGGATCCGCCAGGCCGCCTCGTTGACAGACGAATCGGACCAGATCTTTGACCGACACCGTGATCGTCTTGCTCGATTCGTTCGTCTGCTGTTCTGCCGTTCCCACCACTCAATCTCGCCACTCAACTATTCCCGGTAGGGCGAGCGTACCCGCGAGCCGTTCCCACCCATGCCCAATGCTAGAGGGCACGCTCGCCCACCAGGCCAAATCACCCACCCCTCGGAAGATAGTCACGCCTCCGAGTTGCGACCGACGAACAGTTTGCCCTATGCTGAGCGGAGACCGCGAGAAAGGCACGACCCGAATTCATGAAATTCACTTCCACCCAAGGGGAAACCGCCCCCAAGTCCCGCACCGGGCTGCGCGTATTGATCTTCCTCGTCCTCGCGTTGACCAGCGTTTACCTAGTACCCAAGCTGATCTCACCGCCGCCAAGCGTCGCCATTCCGCTAGATTTCGACACCCTAGAACCCCAACTGCAGGCCTATCTGAAGGAGCAGATCACCCTCGTAGAAGAGACACCCCGCTCCAGCAATCAACACGCCACCCTGGGAACCATCTATGCCGTCAACGGACTGTGGAACGAAGCCTTGCAACAGTTCCAAAACGCCCGGCTACTCGATCCGAATAGTCCTCTAGCCCATCTGTACCACGCCGTGGCACTCCAAGAAACGGGTGAAACGGAACGCGGTCTCGAAGGCCTCGCCCAAGTCTGCCAAACCTTCCCCGCCTTCCCCCAAGGATTTTCCCGCTACGGCCAAGGCGCGCTCAAAGTAGGCCAACTCGAAGCCGCCGCTCAGGCGTTCGAGCGACTCATCCTGCTCGCCCCCAACGAATGGCGCGGCCACGTCGGGCTCGGCAATGTACGCCTGCAAGAAGGGAACCCCGAAGCCGCGGAGCCTCATTTGAAACGAGGCCTTGAGCTAGACCCATCCGTCCAAATCGCCCACCACCTACTCGGCCTTGTCTACCAGCGAACCGGACGGACGAGCGCTGCCGAACAAGAGCTCAAACTCGGCGCCGGCGCCGTCTACTATCCCATGCCCGATACTTGGTCCATAACCGCTCCCGAGCATTTCCGCCGACTTCAAGACCAATTCGCCACGGCAAACGACTACATCGACGTCGGCCGCCCCGACCTCGCTCTACCCATTCTCCTTCGAGCTGCGGCCTGGCACCCGGATGACAAAAGCCTCTTGATCAACCTGGCCCGCACCTACATGAACCTCGGCGAGACCCAACAGACCAAAGCCACCGTCGATAAAATCCTCGCGCTGGATCCCGACGATCTCTCGGCTCTGGTCCTCTCGGCCGACAACTACTTGGACCTCGGCCAACCCGACACGGCTGAATCCTACGCACGAAAGGCGATTCAAATCGCCCCGGAATCCCCCCAAGCCCACCTCGCGCTGGCCACGGTCATGATCAATTCAAATCGTCCCGAAGCCGCATTGGAAGCCTACCGCGAAGCCCAAAGTCGTGATCCCCAAAACGCGCTCATTGCGATGGAAATGGGCGACGTCCAGATCCGTCAACTCAACCGACCCGAGGACGCACTTGCCACCTACGAGAGCGCGGCCGCGCTAGACCCATCACTCTTTCTCGTTCAGATCCGCATCGCCGATGTCCACCTACGCCAAAAGCGATCCGAGCCCGCGCGTGCCGCCCTCGAACGCGCCCGATCGCTCAATCCAAACGATCCCGTTCTCACAGTTCTGCAACAACGCCTCGACCAACTGCAGCGTCAACTCCAACCCCCGCCGGCAGAGACCGCGCCATGAAGTGCTGGATCCCGCTACTCCTCGGCTCACTGGCCGTCGCCTGTCATCAAGACACACCGCCATCGACCGAAAAAACGCCCACCGACTCAGCGGCAAACGTCCCCACCAGCAAAGCCTGGTTTCGCCCCCTCTCGGCCAACGCCGGCATTGACTTCGATCATCAGTCCGGTCACCAGGACCGGTTCCTGTTTCCGGAAATCATGTGTGGCGGTGTTGGCACCCTCGATTATGATCAGGACGGCCTCTGGGACCTTTACTTTGTCCAAGGTGGCAACCTAGCTGATCCAGCCAGCCCCAACCCACCACAAAACCGACTCTATCGCAATCTGGGCAAGCTCCAGTTCGAGGACGTCACTTCAAGCTCCGGGCTCGGAGACACCGGCTACGGGATGGGCACCGTCTGTGCCGACTTTGACAACGACGGCTTCACCGACGTCTACGTAACCAACGTCGGACCCAATCGACTCTATCGCAACCAAGGGAACGGCCAGTTCCAAGACATCACCGAGCAGGCTGGCGTCGGTGATGCGGGCTGGGGCACGAGCGCCTCCTTCCTCGACTTCAATCGCGACGGGCATCTGGATCTCTTCGTCGTAAACTACATCCATTGGTCCCTGGATACGGAGACGGGATGCTACTCGCGAGGCGGCAAGCCCGACTACTGTTCTCCACTTAGCTATCAGGCACCGGCGCCAGACCGATTGTACCAAAACAATGGCGACGGCACTTTCACAGACGTGACTGAGGCGACCGGAATCAATCAGCATTTCGGGAATGGACTCGGCGTGGCCTGCGCGGATTTCAACGGTGATGGTTGGGTGGATCTCTTCGTGGCGAATGACGCCATGCCCAACCAACTCTGGATCAATCAAACCGATGGTAGCTTCGCCAACGAAGCCCTTATCCGCGGCTGCGCCGTCAACGGCATGGGACTGAACGAGGCCGGCATGGGAGTCGCCATCGCCGACCTCAATCATGATGGTTGGTGGGATCTCTTCCTCACCCATCTAGAGAGCGAGTCCAACACTTACTATCAAAATAGCTCAGGCTACTTCCAAGACCGAGTCCAGCCCCAAGGCCCAGGAGTCGTCAGCTGGCCCTTTACTGGCTTCGGGGTCGTTTTCGGTGATTATAACAACGATAGCCGGATCGATCTCTACGTCGCCAACGGGCGGGTGAAATACGGTCCGAAAACGCACTCCAAAACCGATCGATTCGCCGAACCCAACCACCTCATCCAAGGCATCGGGAACGGCAGCTATTCCCTGCATCCGAATGCCATCAACCCCGCACCAGCGAACCCGGCCACGAGTCGTGGTTCGATTGCCGTGGATCTCAACAACGACGGCCGACTCGATCTCGTGACGGCGAATCGAGATCACGCACCGCAGATATGGATCAATCAAGTGGTCCCGGAGCAATCGCATTGGATACGATTCCGAGTCCTCAGCACCTTCGGCGCTCACGCGATCGGTGCGGTGGTTGAGATTCAGATTGCCGACCAATCTCATCGCCGCCTTGTCCAATCCGGGTTGAGCTATTGCTCAAGCCAAGATCCTCGCGCTCATTTTGGCCTCGGTTCCCAATCCGATGTCGGCACCGTTACCGTGTATTGGCCGGACGGCCAGACCACCACTCACGGCCCTTACTCCGTGGACGCGGAATTTGTTATCCAGCGCTAGCCGCCGGCTCCCCGGTCGGAGCCGGAGCCTCTTCAGCAATCTGCAAAATGGCATCCGCCAAGGCCGCCCAGTCGCTTTCACTGGTCTCCGGGCCGCTGGAACAACGAATCGCTCGACTGGCTTCAGCATTCGAATACCCCATGGCTTGCAATACGTGAGAGGGTTCTTCTTTCCCACTCGAACAGGCCGACCCCGTGGACACGGCAAACCCACTTCGATCGAGTTTGACCACCCACCGAAAGCGGCAGTCACAATCCGGCATAATCAGACTCAACGTATTCCATAGGCGCGGCGAGGCGCCACCGACCACTCGAAGTTCCGGTAGCGCTTCCGCCAAGCGGGCTTCGACGGCCTCGCGCATCCGCACCTGGCCATTGATCCACTCCGATGCCAGTTGGCCCTCACGGGATAGTAAAGCAGCCATGAGGGACAACACCGCGGGGAGATTCTCGGTGCCTGCCCGCCGGCTCCACTCTTGAGGCCCGCCGACCAACAACGGCGTCACGGCTTCACCGGCCGGACACTTGAGGAATCCCACCCCACGCGGCCCACCGAACTTATGCGCACAACCGCTCACCCAAGCACACTTTCCGAGACCGGCTGCGGGCATCTTGCCCAGCCATTGTGCGGCATCGCAGAAATACGGAATCGCACGCTCCTGACACCAGTCCGCCACCGCCTCCCACGGCTGCAACACGCCGGTTTCATTATTCGCAGCCATCACAGCCACCAAGCCTGGCAAACCCTGCTTCGAGGCTTTCTCTAACTCGTCCAAGGAAACCGCTCCATCCGAACTCACTGGAATCGTGTCCACACGGTCGGAGAAATACCGCTGTGCGGCTTCCATCACGCACGGGTGTTCGATGGCCGACACCCACACACGCGCCTCATTTCCCAGCCGTTGCGCGGCGTGATGAAAGACCATGTTACTCGATTCCGTGGCGCCTCCCGTCCAGACAAGATCCAAAGGAGGAACACCGAGCAAGGATCCCAGACTCTCCCGAGCCTCAGTCAGAGCGCGATCCGCGCGACTCCCGAGTCGGTGCGGACTGGAGGGATTGCCCGGATACGCCTCGCAGGCCTGGAGCCACGCGTCCCGCGCCACCTTACTCAGCGGGGTGGTAGCATTGTAATCAAAGTCATACATCGCGAATCTCGCGCCATCATGCTCGGCCCCCCTCGCTCATCTCAATCACAAACTGCCGCCAACAATGAGAGTTGCGGGCGCCGTAGGGGACGCCTTATGCTGAGGCTACGAAAACGGGCATCCACAGTCTCCAACGCACTCTGAATCCGGCGTCCAATGTCAGTAAGGAAACCATTCCGGCCGCAGTTGCCGTGCTGGCCCTTTCCACCCAGCTCCTAGCCGCGCCCACTCCCTTAAACTGGCAGTCGTCCGACACAGGGGACTCCGCTCCCATCGCAAAAGTCGACGATACGGCGCCGGGATTCTCGATCATCGATGCCAGCCAATCCGGCATTGCATTTCAAAACCACGTCGCCAACGAACGTACCCTCGCCCAACGCGGCTTGCTTAGTGGCTCGGGAGTGGCCGCGGGAGACATAGACGGCGATGGGTGGTGCGATCTGTATTTCTGCGGTCTGGATGGAGCCAACCAACTCTACCGCAATCTGGGCAACTGGCAATTTGAGGCCGTCCCCCCCACGGGCGGAATCGAGTGCGATGGAACCGACGCCACCGCGGCGGCCTTTGCCGACGTCGACGGGGATCGCGACCTGGATCTTTTAGTCACCGCATCGGGCAATGGCGTACGTCTCTTTCTCAATTCAGGAACCGGCACCTTCCAGGAAGCCACCCAAGCCGCCGGACTCCGCTCTCAACTCGGAAGCATGTCCATGGCCTTGGCGGATGTGGATGGCGATGGCGATCTCGATCTCTACGTAGCCAACTTTCGTCCCACCACCATCATGGACGAAGCCTCCACCCGGTTTTCCGGACGCAATATCAACGGCGTCCCAACCGTCACTCACGTGAACGGGAAGCCCACCACGCTCCCTCTCTACACCAATCGCTTTGTCATTTCTCCCTCGCGGAAAATCCTGGAACTCGGACAAGTCGACCAACTCTTTCTCAACGATGGTCACGGCCACTTTACCGAACGGTCTTTCACCGGAGGACAGTTCCTGGACGAAGATGGCAAGCCCTTGTCCGAACCGCCGCGTGACTGGGGCCTCGCCGTCCAAATGCGAGACTTCACCGGAGATGGGGCACCCGATATTTACGTCTGCAATGACCTTTACACCCCGGATCGCTATTGGGTGAATCTGGGAGACGGCCGCTTCCAAGCCCTCCCAGAGCTCGCGCTTCGTAATACCAGTACGTTTTCCATGGGCGCTGACTTTGCGGATATCGATCGCGACGGTGATTTGGATTTCTTCGTCGTGGACATGCTCAGCCCGGACCATCGCAAGCGCCACGTGCAAGTCTCCGCCTCACCACCGCGGCCCAATCCCGTCGGAGAGTTCCGCAACCGCCAACAGATTCTCCGCAACACGCTCCAACTGAACCTTGGCGACAACAGCTATGCGGAAATCTCACAGTTCGCCGGCGTCGAAGCCACCGATTGGTCTTGGGGCCCGATTTTCCTCGATGTCGACCTCGACGGCTTTGAGGATATCTTGGTCACCAATGGTCAGTTGCGTGACTTTCAAAACGTCGATCACGCGATGCGTCTAGAAGGCATCCGACAACAACGCAAAGTCTCCTTGCAGGAATTCCGGAAGCTCATCAACGAGTATCCCAACCTCAGCACTCCAAACTTTGCGTTTAGAAACCTCGGCAACCTTCAATTTGAAGATGCGAGCCAAGATTGGGGTTTTGATCAGAATGGGATCTCCCAAGGCATGGCGCTCGCAGATCTCGATAACGACGGCGATCTGGACGTCATTCAAAACAATCTCAACGCCACTCCCACGCTCTTGAAAAACACGGTCGCTCGTCCCCGCATCCGAGTGCAACTGCAGGGACGCGCTCCGAACACGGCCGGTATTGGTGCGCGCATCCAGGTCCAAGGCGGACCGCAGGAACAATCCCAAGAGATCATGGCTGCCGGGCGCTACCTCTCTTCGGATCAAGCCGTCCGCTCCTTCGCCGCTCGGCCAGAAGCACCGCTGACCGTCACCATCCACTGGCGAACCGGACTCATCTCAACCCACACCAATCTCCCCCCAAACCAGCTCTACCGATTCGCCGAACCAACCAAAAGCACGCCCGTCCCGAGCACGCCGACAGCGGACTCTCGGGTGCATTTTCTGGATCACACCAAGGCACTCAATCACCAACACCGCGATGAGCCTTTCCAAGACATGGAGCGGCAACCCCTGCTTCCCAACCGACTGAGCCAAGCCGGTCCTGGGGCGACCTGGACCGACCTCAACGACGACGGCTGGGAGGATCTCCTCATTACCACCGGACGTGGCGGCACGCTCGCGGCCTTCTTGAATCAAGAGGGCAAGACTTTCGAACCCGTCGCCCAAAGCCTGACTCGAAGGCCCGCCGCACGAGATCAAACGATGATACTGCCGTGGACCGGAGAGACGCCTCAACTCCTCCTCGCATCCAGCAACTACGAAGACGCCGCCGCCGCGGGGGATGCCATCTCCCTTCTGGACTGGACCAGCCAACGCTCCCAGCCGCTGATATCGGCGGGGAAAAACAGCCTTCACACCCTGGCGGCGGCCGACCTCGATCAAGACGGTGATCTCGATCTCTTCGCGGGAGGCCGCGTCATTCCCGGCCGATACCCCCAACCCGTCGATTCCATCATTTACGAAAACCGCAATGGAACGCTGGCCCCCATCCAGACACTCTCCAGGTTGGGCCTGGTGACCAGCGCCGTCTTCACCGACCTCGATGGCGATGGGAATCCGGAACTCGTCGTGGCTCTGGAATGGGGCAGCCTGCAAGTGTTCGCGGGTACGCTCGGCGCCTTTACCAATGTTTCCGAGAACTGGAAACTGAAGTCCCTCACCGGATGGTGGCAGGGACTGGCTGCGGGCGACTTCAACGGAGACGGACGTTTGGATCTGGTAGCCACCAATTGGGGGCGCAATCACCGTTACCGCCTCAGCCCCGATCGTCCTCTCAAACTGTACTACGGGGATTTCAACAATGATCAGAAATGGGATTTAATTGAAAGCTATCGTCCATCGGATCAAGCCGCGGAACTCCCGATCCGCTCGCTCCGCACCGTCGGCCTGGCGCTCCCTCCCGTGCGGCAACACCTCCGCAGCTTTCAAGCCTACGCGAATGCCGACTTGCCCACGATCTATCCCGGCTTGCTCGACACGCTCCCATTTCTCACCGCCAATCATCTGGAACATACCGTTTTCCTCAACCAGGGATCCCACTTCAAGCCACTCCCCTTGCCGCAGTCCGCTCAATTGGCACCGGCTTTTGGGGTCACCATCACGGACTTTGACGCCGACGGCCATGAAGATCTGTTTCTTGCCCAAAATTTCTTTGCCACCGCACCTGGAACGCATCGCTATGACGCCGGACGCGGCTTGATCCTTCTCGGCGACGGCACGGGCACCTTTGCTCCCGTGCCTCACTACGAATCCGGTATCACGATTTACGGAGAACAGCGAGCGGCGACCGTAGCCGACTGGAATCACGACGGACGCGCCGACATAGCCGTCACCCAGAACGGCCAGGAAACCCGTCTCTTTCTCAATAATTCTCCACGGAGCGGCATTCGGATCGAACTCAAAGGCCCCTCCCAGAACCCGCACGCCATCGGAGCCCAGTTGCGCGTGCAATCCGCCACCCACTCGGGTCCGACCCGAGAAATCCATGCCGGGTCCGGTTGGCTATCCGTGGATAGTCCCCACCCCGTTCTGGCCCGAATTTCCGACAACGACACCCTCTGGGTGCGCTGGCCCGGAGGGCTCGAAACCGAGCACCGGATACCAAACGATCGAACCACCCTTCAAATCGCTGCTCCCGCCCCTTAGCCTGCGGCTCCCATTCCGGCATGGACCTCCCGCCCTCATACCCAACTCGTCTCCGAATCGATTTATGGTACGCGTCTCTGGTCTGCCTAGGGAGTCTGGCGACCCTATCCGCCGCATCGTTGGAGTGGGAATCCATGGACTCCCATCGAGTCGCGCCGCTCCACGTTCCCAGCGCCACGGAAACATCCGTCGGCTTCGAAACACTTCCCGATGAGACCACCGGGATCACCTTCGTTAATCGTCTCTCTGATCGACAAGTCGCCGAGAACCGTATTCGCGAAAACGGCTCCGGAACCGCCCTGGGAGATATTGATGGCGATGGTTGGACGGATATATACTTCTGCGCCTTGGATGGCTCCAACAAACTTTACCGCAACCAAGGCGATTGGACCTTTACCGACATCACGGAATCCGCGGGCGTTGCCTGCGCAGGCCAATTCTCAACCGGCGCCGCCTTGGCGGATCTCGACGGGGACGGAGACATGGACTTGATCGTGACGGGCCTGGGCGTCGGCGCCCGGATCTTTCACAACGATGGCAAAGGACACTTCACACCGGACACGCAATCCAACCTGATTCCCCAGTTCGGCGCGACATCCATCGCGATTGCCGACATCAACAACGACGGCGACCTAGACTTTTACCTGACCAACTACCGCACCACTACGATCAAAGATGGCGTCGACAAAGTCGAAGCCCAGATCAAGCGCGTCAATGGCAAGATCGTGGTGACCCCGGAAGAACGATTTGAGGGTCGAGAAATTCCCGGCGCCGGCATCACCGTCATCGAACGCGGCGAACCCGACGTCCTCTATGTCAATCGGGGCGGCGGCCAGTTCATTCCCGTCCCCTGGCAAAGCGGAGCCTTTATCAGTCCACAGCGCAAGCCACTCGCGGGTGCCCCGCGAGATTGGGGACTCAGCGCCCTCTTCGCGGACCTCAACAATGACCAACATCCCGAACTCTACACCTGCAACGATTTCCAATTCTCAACAGACAAAGCCTACTTCAGCCGAGGGGGGAAACAATTCCAACAATTCACGCCCTTCACGCTCAGAAGCGTCAGTCTTTCTTCCATGGCCGCCGACATTGCCGATATTGATCGGGACGGGGATCAGGATCTTTTCGTCGTTGAAATGTTGAGTCGCTCCCCCGCACTCCGGCAACGGCAACGTGCCAATGCCAAAAGCCTCCGGTCCGTCCGCCCTCCGACTCACGATCCCGAGTATGTTCCGGAAGTCTTGCGCAACACCCTATTCCTCAACCGAGATGACAACACCTTTGCTGAGATCGCCTACCACGCGGGTCTTGCCGCGACCGAATGGTCCTGGGGAGTCGCCTTCATCGATGTCGACCTCGACGGCTGGGACGACTGTTTGGTGACGAATGGCAACTACCACGACGTGCTCGATGCCGACGGTCTGAACCGCTTGGAGAAGACCCGGGAGTCAGGCGATCTGGATCAAGGTCTTGCCAACCTTCAAACCATGCCACGCCTCGAACGGCCCAATCTGGCTTTCCGAAACTTGGGAAATCTCCGCTTTCAAGAGATCGGTCAAGAATGGGGATTTGCCGAGAACGGAATCTCGCATGGATTCGCTTTGGGCGACTTGGACAACGATGGCGATCTGGACGTCGTGGTTAATCACTTGAACCAACCCGCCGGCATCTATCGGAACCGGGCGACGGCCCCTCGCATTTCCGTTCGCTTGTCCGGAGCAAACGGGAACACCCATGGGATCGGCGCCAAGATCGAACTCGCCACCAAGAACCTGCCTCAGACGCAAATCATGATGGCCGGCGGCCGCTACCTTTCCAGCGACGATCCCATCCAAAGTTTCGCCGCCGCCGAACTGGAAAACGCCACACTCACCGTCACGTGGCGCAATGGACGCCAAACCATCGTGGAGGCACTGAAACCCAACCACGCCTACGAGGTGCACCACGAACCGGAAACCACCCAGCCAGCGCCAAAACGAAAACCCCGTCCGCGCCCATTGTTTCAGTACGACCGGAAATCCCCTCCCAGTCGCCATCTGGACATCGCCACCAATGAGTTCGAAAGGCAACCCCTCCTGAGCCGAGGTTATGGCCGCCTCGGACCGGCATTGGCATGGTTTGATACCAATGGAGACCATTGGGACGACCTCATCATCGGGACGGGGCGCGGCGGACGGCTCGCGCTCTTCGAAAACCAGCAAGGCAATGGCTTTCGGGAGAACACTCAGGCTCCCATGACCGCTTCGGTAAACCGGGACCTCACGGCCGTCCTCGGTTGGCATTCCGGCCCCGGACAACCCGTTCTTCTCACCGGCGTTTCACACTACGAGGATGGCATCGCTCGCGGTGTCAGCACCTACGAATACGATCTCAAAGCCAAGGAACGGCGTGAGGGGCTACCCATTGATGCCTCCAGCGCCGGTCCACTTGCGCTGGCGGATATCGACCAAGATGGGGATCTCGACCTGTTCGTTGGGGGACGCGTTATTCCCAGTCAGTATCCTACTCCAGCCTCCTCAAGATTGTTTACGCGCACTGAGAACGCCTGGGCTCCTCATGCCGATACCGAGAAGCAATTCGCCAACCTGGGCCTTGTCAGCAGTGCCTGTTTCGCAGATCTCAATTCCGACACCTGGCCAGACTTGATTCTCGGACTGGAGTGGGGACCGATCCGTGTTTTTCTCAACCGAGAAGGCCGGTTTGAAGACGCCACGGAATCTATGGGCTTCCTTCCCTACCAAGGTTGGTGGAACGGGATCGCCACGGGCGACTTCAACAACGATGGTGCCCTCGATCTGGTCGCCACCAACTGGGGACAAAACACCCGCTACGAATCCGTTCGCGAGCGCCCGCTGGAAATTCGCTATGGCGCCATCGGGACCGGCGGACAAACGGTCGGGATCGAATCCTTCGTAGAATCCGGAACGGGGCGGAATCGGCCGTGGGTAGACTGGGACCAGATCGGACTCGCGCTGCCCGAGGTCAAACGGCGTTTCCCTACCTATCGCGCTTACGCGGAGGGAACGACCGACCGCATCCTCGCACCTTACCGAACGCGCCTTAAAACGCTTTCCGCCAACACATTAGAAAGCATGATCTTTCTGAACGAAGGCGATACGTTCCGAGCCGTTCCCTTGCCACGATCCGCTCAACTCGCTCCCGCCTTCGGTGTCGGAGTCGCTGACTTCAACGGAGACGGCCACCACGATGTAGCCCTGGCGCAAAACTTCTTTGACGTCGAGCCCACTCGTTCCCGCTACGATGCCGGACGCGGACTCATCCTCCTAGGGAACGGGCAGGGTGAATTCCGAGAACTCACCGGCAGGGAGAGCGGCCTCATTCTCTATGGGGAACAGCGCGCCCTCGCGATTGCCGACTACAACCAGGACGCCCGCCCCGATCTCGCAATTTCCGAGAACCATGGTCCCATTCGACTCTTCACCAATGCTCGGGGACGCCCGGGTCTCCGGGTTCGGCTTGAGGGCCCACCGGAAAATCCGGCAGCGATTGGTGCGCAACTTCGTCTCGGCGATTCCAAGCCAACCGGACCGGTGTGGGAGATTCAAAGTGCCAGTGGGTATTGGTCACAAAACAGCGCGCAAGTGGTGTTGAATGGCGGCATTCGCGAACGAGTTTGGGTTCGGTGGCCGGACGGTAAGGAAACCAACCAGCTGGTCCCAATCGGCGCGTCTTCGATTTCACTCACCGCCCCCACCGCCGAGCAGCCATGACCCCTCCCGAGTCGAAGCACCAAGCTCCCTTTCTCATCCCCGACAGCTTGGAAACAGAGCGACTCTTCCTCCGCTTTCCGCGATCCAAAGACTGGAAGAACCTTCGAGACTACTACACCAACCCCGAGGCCACTCGCTACACGACCGGTCGAGTCCTCACGGAGTCGGAAACCTGGCAAAAGGTCGCCACGATGGTGGGACACTGGCACATCTACGGCTACGGACCCTATGTCCTCGAACTAAAGGCCAACCGCACCGTGATCGGGGTTTCCGGACCATGGTATCCCATCGATTGGCCCAGCCCGGAAATCAAGTGGGGACTCGCCCCATCTTACTGGGGGCAGGGTTTGGCAGCCGAAGCCGTCACGACGCTGCAAAAGCTCCTCGCGGAAAGATTGCCTGATATCGCGTTCATCAGTTTCATCGACGCCCGCAACGAAGCCTCCATACGCCTAGCCGAACGAGTGCACGCCAAGCGCGAGGAAACGGTTCCGTTCCGCGGCGGCACTTGGCACTTGTATCGGCATCCTAGATCATGAATCCGACGGTTTGGGGACTCGGCCTTTATGTCCTGATCACCATTCTTATTGGGTATTGGGTATCGCGACGCATTCGCTCGGAGACCGACTACCTCGTCGCCGGTCGGAGCTTCGGCTACCCACTAGCAATCTTCAGTATCTTCGCAACTTGGTTTGGGGCGGAGACCTGCGTGAGCTCCGCTGCCGCGGTTCATGATGAAGGCCTGGCTGGGAGCCGAGTCGAACCCATCGGGTATGCGGGATGTATTCTTTTCATGGGAGCGGTCTTCGCGATTCCGCTTTGGCGCCGCAAGCTCTTCACCCTCGTCGATCTATTCCAACAACGTTACTCACCTCGGGTTGGCTACCTCGCCGTCGCCATGATGCTGCCCGGATCCCTCTTCTGGGCCGCCGCCCAAATCCGCGCCTTCGGGCAAGTGCTCGGTGCCGCAGCAAACTGGGACGTAGACATCGCGATTAGCGTAGCCGCGGTTGTGGTCGTCATTTACACCACCATCGGCGGACTCAAAGCCGACGCCATTACGGACCTCGTCCAGGGTTGCCTCTTGATCCTTGGCCTCGGCGTCTTGGTCTCAGTCGTAGCCACACAACAAGGCGGCTTCACTGCTTCCATACAAAACGTGAGCACGGACCGGCTTGCCTTCCGCAGCCCAGAAGAGGCTTCCTGGCTGGCCACACTAGAAGCGTGGGCCATTCCCATCTGCGGTTCGGTAATCGCCCAGGAGTTAATTGCACGCGTGCTCGCCGCCCGCACACCTCAAATCGCCCGCAACGGAACGCTTCTCGGCGGTGCACTTTATCTGGCGGTCGGCATGTTGCCAGTTTACCTCGGCTTGGTTGGAAATGGATTGGTTGAGAACCTAACAGACTCCGAGCAACTCGTCCCACTTCTCGCCCAAAAATACCTTCCGACCGCGCTCTACATCCTGTTCGCGGGCGCGCTGGTGTCGGCAATTCTTTCCACGGTCGACTCGGCTCTACTCGCCTGTGGCGCGCTCCTTTCCCACAACTGGATTCTGCCGATCGCCGGGACCACATCGGACCGTCGCCGCTTGCTCATCACCCGAGGCACGGTCGTGTTCTGCGGTCTGATTGCCTTCGTCATCGCTCTCCGCGCGGGACGGATCTACGACTTGATCGAGACCGCCTCTTCCATCGGCACCTCCGGCTTATTCGTGATCATGGTAATGGGGCTCTTCACGTCCTTTGGTGGAACCGCAAGTGCGACGGCCGCCCTGATCACCGGGCTGGTTAGTTACCTCGTTGGCGAGTATGCCCTCGCCGACTACCCCTACAGTTTTACGACCTCTCTGGCCGCCGCACTTTTGGCTTACGTGACATTTGGTTTTGCGGGCACCACCTCGGCGCCTACCACACCCGAATCATAAGCGGGCTTACTCCGCGGTTTTTCGATCCAGCGGGTTACCGCCCAAGGGCCGATCCAGAGCGGGACGCACACCATGCTTGCCATCGGACGCACCCGTCATGCGTTCCGCGCGCCGTTTGGCGAGTTCATACAAAAGAAGCGATCGAGGCGATAAACGACTATAGCGCTTTCCGGTAAAGAGTTTCATTCGAAGTCCTTTCTAACAGAAGGCGGGGTCTCTTTAATTTCCGGTCTCACCCCCAGGGACTCCGCTTACCCAGAGAGTTTCAGCAACCGGTAGACAAAACAGTCTAACATCTCACCCAAAACATAGCATATCCAGTACCACTATCAACGCCCCCACGGTAAGGTAGGGCGACCGTACTCGCGAATACGCTCCCCCGCCCAAAACCGGGTGTGATTCAAAGTGCGGGGAGAATGCAAAATGCAAACTTCAGCTCTCTCATATGGAGTGCGGGAGCAGAGCTGCCGCTTTCCTAGTCAGCGACCTGTTCTTCCAGCCTCTTCAAAGGGAAGCCTACCGCTTCGATCCGATGCCCCGAACTTTTACCTCCCCCAAAAACCTCGTTCCCAAGTCCGGCCTTCTCAGCCACCCGCAGGTTGCCTAAGCTACCGGAAACACAATTCACTCTGATACTCATGACGCCACAGATCCTCTCGCAAAACACACTCGTCCCCTCTTTCCACTGGGCTCGTTGGTTCTCCCTAACAGCGCTACTCGTAAGCCTCGGAAGCGACCTGGTTTCGGCCGCGGCGGCCCCCACTCAGATTGCGGGTCGCGATCTCCCGGGATGGCTCGCAGACCTCGATCACGAAAACCAAACCGTCCGTCTCCGGGCCGCAAAAATGATCGGCCAATTCGGAGCACCGGCCGTTCCTCACTTGGCAGAGCTCCTGCAGTCCGAAGACGATGCCATCCGCTACTGGAGCGCGGCTCATCTCGGCGATCTTGGGGCCAAAGCCAAACCCGCACTTGAAGCACTCAAGGCGGCCGCCAATGAACCTTCGCTTCCCGTGCGCATGGCACTCAACTATGCCCTCACCCAAATCGAAGGCGCCGGCCCGTGGCTGGTCTCCTTGAACCGAGGAGTTCAATCCAACCAACGCGCGACGGCCTGCGCCGCGGCGGACTTCTTCAACCGCATCGGTCCCAAAGCCAAGGACGCCCTCCCACTGTTGGAATCCGTTTTCAAGCGCCAGTCACGAAAGGGTGGCGACTACCACATTCAAGGGGCCGTCAAGAACGCCATTCGAGCCATCCGGAATACCGGCGAACTCGAACATCACACGCGTCCCACCGGCGGCGGCCCGGCCCGCGATGGTACCCCCACCAACAAAACCTCGGGCCCGGGACCACGGCCCCAAACCAACCAACAACCCAACATCCTCTGGATCAGTTGTGAAGACATCAGCCCGAACCTCGGCTGCTACGGAGACGAGTACGCCTCCACCCCGCACTTGGATCGCTTAGCCGAGGAAGGCGTACGGTTCACCCGGGCCTTCACCCCGTCCGGTGTGTGCGCCATCAACCGCACCGGCATCATCACCGGAATCTACCCAATCGCATACGGCGGGCAACACATGCGCACCGCCGTTCCCTTTCCGTCCGGCGTTGCCTGCTTCCCAACCTATCTCCGAGAAGCGGGTTACTTCTGCACCAACAAGTCCAAAACGGATTACCAGTCGGAACAAGACCTAAGCCAAGTGTGGGATCGGCAAGGGAACGACCACGGCGACTGGCGAGACCGCGCTCCCGGTCAGCCCTTCTTCTCGGTCATCAATCTCACGATCACCCACGAAAGCCAGATTCGGCACGGCGAACGAACCCACGCGGAAGTGGTCGCTCGCTTGAACCCCAACCAAGTGCACGACCCGAATCGTGCCGGCGCCTTCCTACCCCCGATCTATCCCAACACACCCGAAGCCCGTAAAGACTGGGCGCGTTACCACGATAATATCTCTGAGATGGACCGACAAACCGGTGTGATTCTCCAACGCCTCAAAGACGATGGCCTCGCGGAAAACACCATCGTGGTGTTTTGGAGTGACCACGGACGTGGTTTGGCTCGCGGGAAAAGATGGATCTACGACTCCGGGGTCCACGTCCCGCTCATCGTGCGCTGGCCCGGACAACTGACTCCCGGCACGGTCAACGAGGAACTCGTAACCACGCAAGATCTCACCCGGACCACACTCGCATTGGCCGGCATTGAAGCCAAACCCTACATGCACGGCCGAACCTTTCTCGGTCGACACAAACAAGCCGCTCCGGAGTTTCTCTTCTTTCACCGAGACCGCATGGATGAAGCCCTGGAGTTCATGCGAGCCGCTCGGGATGAACGCTACAAATACATCCGTAACTTCGAGCCCCTAAGACCCTATGCTCAACACATCGACTACATGGACATGATGCCCACGCTCGTCGATCTCCGGCGCCTACACGTTGAGGGCAAATTGAACCCAGTGCAATCTCTCTGGTTTCAGCCTACCAAGCCCTTTGAAGAACTCTATGACACCGAATCCGACCCTCACGAAACCCGGAATCTCGCAGCGCTACCGGAACATCAAGAACGCCTAGCGCGGATGCGGACGGCGCTTGAAGCGTGGCAAGTGGAGGTGGGCGACACGAGTCTGATCCCAGAGCCGATTCTTTACCAACGGCTCACCCAGTGATCCCCGAGCAAGCCGCGAGCTAAGCGAACAAGGCCTCGACCGGCGATTGCTTCTCGACCCCGGTGAGTCGGATATCCAAGCCCTGGAAGCGATAGCTCAGCCGTTCATGATCGATCCCCAAGCGGTTGAGGATCGTGGCGTTGAGATCGTGGATATGGACGGGCTTATCGACGATATTGTAGCTAAAATCATCCGTGGTTCCATACACCACCCCGCCCTTGATGCCGCCACCCGCCATCCAAGTCGGGAAACAGCGCGGGTGGTGATCGCGTCCATAGTTATCGCGCGTTAGCTTGCCCTGACAATAGACCGTGCGACCGAACTCACCGCCCCAAATCACCAAAGTATCATCCAATAAGCCGCGCGCCTTCAGGTCCTGGACGAGCGCCCAAGACGGCTGATCGATGTCCCGACACTGTCCGGGGAGATCATTGGCAATATTGCCATGCTGATCCCAACCACGATGAAAGAGCTGCACGAATCGCACATCGCGCTCGATCATCCGCCGAGCCAAGAGACAACTCGCAGCAAACGTTCCCGGCTTGGTCACATCCGGACCGTATAGATCCAGAATATGTTTCGGTTCATCCGAAATATCCGTCAACCCAGGGATCGAGCGTTGCATCCGGAAAGCCATCTCGTATTGGTCGATACGAGTCTGCGTCTCGGGATCCCCATAGGTTTCTTTGGTGCGCTCGTTGAATTGCGCGAGTCGGTCCAGCAATCGGCGTCGACTCTTCGTGCTCACCCCCGCAGGGTTGGATAAATACAGCACCGGATCCCCACTAGAACGCAAAGCCACCCCTTGATGCTTACTCGGTAGGAAGCCCGAACCCCAGAGCCGGTTGTAGAGCGCCTGAGCCGTTTTCCGCCCACTCCACGTAGGCGTCATGACGACGAAACTCGGCAGATCTTCATTTAACGAACCCAGCCCATAACTCAACCAAGACCCCAGACTGGCTCGCCCGGGAAGTTGGTGTCCCGTGCAGATGTAGGTGATGGCGGGATCATGATTGATAGCCTCGGTATGAACGGTTCGCACGAGCGCAATATCGTCGGTCATCTTGGCCGTGTAAGGCAGCAACTCGCTCACCCAAGTCCCGGATTGCCCATGGGGTTGAAAGGCATATTTGGACGGTGCGATTGGAAACCGTTTCTGCCCCGAAGTCATCGTCGTCAAGCGCTGCCCACGACGCACCGAGTCCGGGAGATCGGTATCAAAGAGTCGGTCCAATTTCGGCTTGTGATCTAAAAGATCGATCTGGCTGGGGGCACCGGCCATAAACAGATAAATGGCCCGTTTGGCTCGCGGAGCGAAATGGTGTCCCGTGACGCCACCCGCATTGGTTCCTGCCCAAGTCCGCCCCTCCCCAATGAGATTCGCCAAGGCCGCTGCTCCCAACCCCATGGCACCGCGTTGGAAAAAATGGCGTCGAGTGATCGTTTGGTAGTATTGCTCAACCGGATTCATTTGCTTCACCTTCTCCTTGCGACCCATTTAGTTTTTGGACACCACTTCATCCAAGTTCATCACCATGCTTGCCACGGTCGTCCAAGCCGCGAGCTGTGGCCGGCTCAAATCACCGGCGGGCTCCTGTTCCCCAATCGCCGTCAACGCCACCGCGGCCTCCGGGTCGGCTTCAAAGTCTCGGAGACTCTCCTGATAGAGCGCCACCAAGTCATCCCGCTCGGCAGGCGTAGCCACCCGTCCCGTGCAGACCCGGAACAACCGCATGGCTCGCTCGTCATCCGCTCCTTCGAACTCGGTCAACGCACGTGAGGCCAACCCCCGAGCGGCTTCCACATACTGCGGATCGTTGAGCAGCAGCAACGCTTGCATGGGCGTGTTGGTGCGTTCGCGGCGCATCACGCAGGCTTCCCGCGAGGGCCCATCAAACGTGCTCATCTGAGGTGGCGGCGAGGTCCGTTTGACGAAGGTGTACAAGGTCCGTCGATGTACTTTCTCGGATCCCGAATCCGCTTTGAAACGCACGGTATTCGAACCACTGTAGCCCACCGCAAACCACAAACCGTCCGGCTGGGGCGGTTTCACACTTTCCCCACCCATCTGGTCCACGAGTAAGCCACTCACAAACAGCGCTTGGTCCCGCAACATCTCCGCATCCAAACGAAATCGCGGCCCGCGAGCCAACAACCGGTTCTCCGGATCACGCTCGCGCAGGCTCGGAGTTAGGTAGGAGGATTGACGATAGGTGGCCGAGAGCACCAAGGTGCGCATCAATTCCTTCATGTCCCAGCCACTGTCTCGGAACGAGTAGGCCAACCAGTCCAACAATTCGGGATGACTCGGACGCTCGCCCTGGACGCCAAAATCCTCTGCCGTCTTCACCAGCCCCAATCCGAACACCTGTTGCCAGAATCGATTCACCGCCACGCGTGCGGTCAAGGGGTGCGAGGGATCGGTCAACCAATACGCAAATCCCAAACGATCATTCGGCACGCCTTCCGGCAAAGGTGGCAACACCGCAGGGGTTTGCCGAGAGACCTCCTCGCCCTTGTCATCGTAATTCCCCCGCTTCAACAGATGCGCCGGGCGCGGTTCCTTGAGCTCTTTCCAGACGAGGGTTAAAGGAATGTCACGATCCACCGCGGCACGCGCTTCGCGCAAGCGCTTCAATTCTGTGATCGCAGCCGTCAGTTCGGAGTCCCGCGATACCTGATTCCGATAGTAATCCCGCAGCTTCTTCTGCTGTTCGTCGTTCCGTTCCGCCAGGACAACTTCTAGAATTTTCTGAATTTCCCCGGGGATCTCGCTCTTCGCCTCCTTGAGGGAAAAGTAAAACCCACTCCCAGCATTGTAATTCACGATCTTAATCAGGAGTTCGTTGCGTCCCTTTTGCAACGCCAACTCCAAGGACTCTTGATCGGCCGCCGCCCCGCGATCCACATCGTTAGCCAGGATTTCTTTTCCATTCAGATACACTTTGATGGCATCGTCACTCCCCAGCGAGACCGGGACCGTCTGCTCCTCAGGACTCTCAATCGTTCGATACAAGTAGTTGGCCGCCATTTCACCCGGCAGATCGCTCTGCACTTCGCCGTCCTTCCAATCGGATCGCGCCCGCCACTTCAACGTGTCATCAGCATTGTTCTTATACTCGGCAGCCAGATCGACGGTCTTGCCTTCCGGACCGTACTTCCGAGAAAACAAATAAAGCCGCACATCGTAGAATGGCCCTACCGTCTGCCATTCCCCAAGCTGCACGGTCGGAAGAGCATCCGCGGCCGCTTTCTCGGCAGCCGCTGCACGGATATCCGCTTCCCATTGCGATTGCGCTTCATCCACGGTCGGCCACGCCCCCGCCAATCGCTTCTGAAGCGGTTGGATCGCCGCATCGTATCGCTGGAGCGATTCGGTCTGATAATCACTCGGCAATCGTAAAACCGGCGCGTGATCCTTTCGATTCCCGTCCAATGGATCCCCATCGAGGCTGTTGAAATACGCGAACATGGAATAGAAATCCTCCATCGTGAAGGGATCAAACTTGTGGTTGTGACAACGAGTACATTCAAACGTCAATCCCATGAAAACCGTCGAGGTGGTAACAACGCGATCGATAACGTTGCGAACAAAAACCTCGTCCTTAATCGAGCCGCCTTCGCCGGTCGTCACGTGGCAACGATTAAAGCCCGTTGCTACCAACTGGTCGCGCGTCGCATTGGGCAACAAATCCCCGGCAATCTGTTCGATGACAAAATCCCGGTAGGAGAGATTGCGATTAAACGCGCCCACGACCCAATCCCGATACGGCCACATCTCGCGATAGTTGTCTAAGTGTAGTCCGTGCGTATCCCCATACCGTGCGGCATCCAGCCAATACCGAGCCATGTGTTCCCCATAGGAAGGAGACCGCAAGAGACGGTCCACCAGGCGTTCATAAGCCTGGGGGTTAGAGTCCGAAAGAAACGCATCCATTTCAGCCTCCGTGGGCGGCAATCCCGTCAGGTCAAATGTCACGCGCCGAATCAAGACTTCCCGACTCGCTTCGGCTGAAGGCTCCAGGTCCTCTTGGTCCAAACGGGCCTGAATGAAGTGATCCACCGCATTCCGGGCCCAACCCGCGTCACGGGTCTTGGGCACCGCCCGGCTTTGAATCGGCACAAAAGCCCAGTGATCCTGCCAGGTGGCTCCCTCTTTGATCCACTGCTTCAAGAGCGCAATCTGCTCACCGGACAACGGCTTTTTGTATTCCGGTGGAGGCATCACCTCATCCGGATCCGAATGAATGGCTCGCTGAACGATGAGGCTCGCCTCGGGGTCACCCGGCACGATCGCGGCCGCGCCATCCTGCTCCATCTTGGCCGCCGATTCCAGATCCAGCCGCAAACCCGCTTTGCGTTTTTCCTCGTCCGGACCGTGACAGGCGAAACAATGATTCGAGAGAATTGGCCGAATATCGCGATTGAACTCAACGGCCGCCGCCACTCGACCGTGAGCCGCGCCACCGAGCACACCCACCACGGCCACAAACCAACTCACTCTAGAGAATCTAGGACTGAAAATACTCATCGAAAAAAGGTTTCAGATTTCCGCTACTATGGTGCCTCCGGACTCGCCTCGCAAGCTCCAGCCGACGCAATATTCCCCCTACGGTTAAACCCTTAGGTCGCCTAAGCGCTACGGGTTGCGTCGCATGCCATTCAATGGCAAGCTCCGCCCCAGATGGCTATCGAGGACCCCGTCCAAAAATGGTACGTTCCCCTTTCCACTCGCACCCCCACCCTGCGAGCGGCTTACCAGGAACTACAGTCCTTTGGGATGAAACAAGAGGACGTGCCCTACATCATTCAGATGGTTGAGAATCCTCGATTCGATCTCCCGGGAATCGATATCTTCCACGGCGCCACCGATCTGGAAACCCACGACTACATTCATATTCTGCTCGGGCGAGGTGTCCTCCCCAAGGATGAAGCCTTCGTGATTGGGTTCACTATGGGAAGCACGGACCAAGTATCCACGACGGAAGAAAGCCTCTTCAGTTTCTTCACCAAATACCTCTACCCCAAAAACTATCGCTTCACGGATTCCGATCTGCGGGTCTTCCGAGACGGCGTGAAACTCGGCTTTGTCTCCGACTGCGAACCGCTGCACAAAGTCAACTACCGTGAGCTCCTGGATTGTTCATTGGGTGAGATTCGAGAAAAACTCCGCATCGAAGAAGACCTACTGCGTGCCTACTACGGCATCGAGAAACGTCGCTTTCCCGATGCCATTGAGTCTCAACGACTCTTAGCCTAAAACGGCGCCCACGCCCAGAGGCGGGATCACTCAGCCGGGGTGTCCGTCGTTTCCTCCGTCTCGAAAAACGGACCCGAATCGACCAAGAAATCAAAACTCACCCCGCGATTCACTACACATTCGATCGTCAGTTGCTCCACATCTTCGAGTGGTAACGAATATTTGTACCGTCGCGCGAAGGGCGCCGCAATGCCACCGCCGCCACTGTATCCGTGAAACGCGTCCGCGGGTTCGATTTCGCGACCGTCTTGATCCCGAAAGAAGACCAAGAACTCCACATCATCACCGGGATCTGATAAGTCCAAGACGACCAAGTGCTGATTACACTCCCAAGTCTCCTTGAACCCGAAGTTCCCCGATGAATTAGACGAAGTCCCGCGATTCAGCTCGCGCTCCGGTACCTCGGACGAAAACTCAATCCCATTGCTCAACGTCGTGATGCCCGGACCCGCAACAAAATAGAGTTGGATGCTATCTTCCCCCACCGAAGCAACCTGCTGTAACGGCACGACTTCACCCTTAGCAGGGACGGTATCCACCGTAAAACGAGTGGTCGCCGCCGGATCGTACGGCCCGTCTTTCGGCCGGTAGAGTTTCACGGTGGACTGCCAAACTTTTTCACGCGGCGACAACATACCTCCGGAATTCCCCGTCGCATCACTGAAGTCATGATACCGACGACGGAAATCCGTTGGCTGCCCATCCGTATCTGTAATCGTGATATCGGGTTGAAAAAAAGTTCGATCTCCGTAAGTCCGCTCGCCAAAGCCGTTCAGGACAACTCGCAGACCATCGACTTCCTTGGTCTGGGGGAGTGCTTCAGCGGTCCAATCCGGAAAGGGCCCGTTCACCGGATTGCTGATTCGGAATTCACCCAGGAACTGATCCTCACTATCATAAAAACGAATGGGAAACTCGGCTTGTCGACGCGGAAAACGCCGCAGGCTAAAGCTAACGAGATAACTTCCATCAACAGGTCCGGTAGAACAGTTACCCGTGTGGTTGGAATACACGAAACCCGTCTCATCAATCGCTTCGATCCGACTCCAGAACGCGCGATCCTTGCTATCGTCCACCTGACGCAGCACGGCTACGCTCAAGGCCCCATTATAGCCGCAATTCATCGACCGCACCGGCGCCAACCACCGCAGGTACTTCGCCGGAAGCTTCCGCCGCAGAAACGCCTCCCACGGCTTCTCGGTCGAAAACGTCTGTCCACCCGGAATCGCCCCCAACAAGCGCACCATAGCCCCGCTTTTGAGAACAAGCTCCTGCGGATGGCTTTGCCGAAGCATCAGGAATATACCGCCACCCAAGAACGCCAAGAGCACCAAGCCAACCAGGATTCTCCGAAGCACTTTCATGTCACCTCAAGGGCTAATCCGCACAGTTATAGAAGTAATACGGATCTTTGCCGTGCGCCTCCCGCCAGACCATCATGGCGAGCTCACGCGCATGGTAGTCCCCCCATTGAGAACTCTCCCCACACGGAACGGACTGACCTTTCGGAATATAATCCCAGCCATTCGGTCGATGATACACCGAGTGCAGAATCAATCCCTGATGTTTGACATTGGTGGAAAGGTAGGGCTCCGAAAAGAGACTCCGTGCGACCGTCAGACCCGCTTGGCGATAGCGTTGAGCCGCCGCGGGATCTCGTTTTTCCAGATAAGCCCCCAAACGAAGCAAACCCTGCGCCGCAATCGCAGCCGCCGAACTATCCATCGGCTCCCAGCGATTGTACGGATCTGAGTCTTTCTTCAGATAGCCGCCCATTTGCGCAACACCGGGGGCCCCGGTATCCCAGACCGGAATCCCGTCCCGACAGGCGTTTTCCAAATAGAAATCGGCCGTGGCTTCAGCCGCTTTACGCATCATCTTCTCGATCCCGCTGCGACCTCCCAAGGGCTTAAGCTCAGACGCCGACACGGTCTTCAAGAACTCCAACTGCTCAGCATAGCCGCAAATCGCCCAAGCCAAGCCTCGCGTCCAAGTGGAGAATGGGGAGTAGCCCTGTTGCGAATTCGGACAGCGATAATTCCCGTCGTTTAGATTAAAGACGCTCTCATGCGCCGTACGCCCACGGACATCGTAGTAATCACGACCCTCGCCGTAATAAACCCCATACGCCGCCGTAGAGCGCGCGTGTTCCACCAATCTTTGTAGCAACGAAATCGGGCGATCCATTTCCCCCATGAGGACATGTCCCAGTCGGTGTGCGACCGCCAAAACTCGGAGGGATCGAATGGTGTCAATGAAGAGAGAATGAGGCCCATTGAAGGAATAGATATAGCCTTCCCCATTCGCAATCGTCGTCCAGCGGGCGGCTTGGGTCGCACCAGAGACTTTGAGAGCCAACTCATAAAAATCCTTCTCCGCCGCATCAAAGTCGATACGCCCCTCTCGCATCAAACGCAGGAGGTTGCCGTAGGTCGAGACGTTGTTAAATCCATGATCATGCACCCCGATGTGGGACACATGGGAAGCCATATGACGCACGGTGGCTTGGCGTCCCAATTCCAAAAACTCGGACTCGCCCGTCACCTCGTATTGCAGAATCGCCGAACCAAACTGAAACCCTTGCGTCCATTCCGTCCAACCTCGGCTTGAGTAACGTCCCTTTACAGTGAAGACGGGCGTCCCTTTGCCACTGTCCCAGGTACGCTCCAGGTTCTGTATCTTCGGTCCCGAAACCTCGAACAATCTTTCAACGCGAGGAAGCAGTTTCTTCGCGGTCAGTTTTGCATCAATTCGTATCGCCATGCCGTCTCTTATTCTCTCAAGCGGATTCTACCGGTTTGTAAAAACGAGCTTCGTTGCGGAATGAAATTCGGCCCCCCGTTTGCCCGCGTCCCAAATAATAGAGCGCGACCAACGCAAGCCCCAGCCCAGCCCCAACTGAAAGGACCGAGGCGAATGGACTCTCCAATCGCTCCGCACCATACACACCCAAGACAACCGGCAGCATGCCGAGCCCGCTCTTGAGGTAGTCTCTCCAGCGAATGCCGCCGTCGGCATCTTTTCCCGCAATGAAATCGTTCTTCATCTTCTCCTTTGTCCCCCCACTCCCTAGGGAGAGACCTTCAGCCGTTCCGGCGCTTCGTCCTGCAACATCAGCACGCCATGCTCTTTATAGGGACGCAACATGAAGTGAGTCGCGGTTGAGACCACGCCCTCCAAGGTCGCCAGTTTTTCTGCTACAAAGGTAGCCACCTCATGAAGGCTATTCCCTTCAACAATGACCAATAGATCGTATGCCCCGGACATGAGATAGCAGGTCCGTACTTCAGCGTGTTTGGCCACCCGAGACGCAATCCGGCTAAAGCCGCCGTCCCGTTCGGGCGTCGTTTTCACTTCGATCACCGCCCGGACCCGGTTCAGTCCCAGCAAATCCTCATTGACCAAGGTACGATACCCCAGGATCACGTGCCGATCCTCGTAATCCTTCACGGCGGCCGCGACCTCCGCCTCATCCTTGCCCAAGCGCTTCGCCACTTCAGCGGCGCTCAGCGATGCATTTTCGCGCAACAACTTTAATATCGGATCCATATCCGCTCGGCATACTGGCGCGCTCAGGAAATGGAATCAATGGTTTAAAGCCAATTCGGATCGGGAAGGGTACGATCAAAAATGCGGGGAGAATGAAAAAACTAAAATGAAAACTGCAAAATGCAGCCCTCTCTTTTGGAGTGCGGGAGCAGGGCTGCCGCTTTCCCTGTGGTGGACTCTTTCTTTCTCCTGCTCCAACGGGAAGCCTACCGCATCCTTCCGATCCGATGCCCCGCACATTGAATCACACCCGATCGGGAAGCAGGTTCATTCCTGCAGTCCCGGACGCTCTCCACGCAACCGCGCCACCAGGGAGGGGACCAACCGTGTCACCGTCTCAATCGTTTCCGGCTCTGTCATCCGGCCCAGGCTCCAACGCACGCTTCCCAATGCCATCGGCCGCGAGACGCCCATAGCCGTCAACACATGCGACGGCGCCAGCGATCCCGTAGAACAGGCCGAACCACTGGAGGCACACACGCCTTCACGGTCCAACAGTAGCAATAAAGCCTCAGATTCTACCCGCTCAAAGCCCACGTTCGTGGTATTGGGAAGCCGCGCGGCCTGTGAACCATGAACCACGGTTCCCGGAATCTCCAACAGAGCGGCCTCCAATCGATCCCGCAAGGCGCCAACCCGCGCCGCCTCCGCTTCCAGATTCGTTTGTACCAAACGAGCCGCCTCGCCCAAGGCGACGATGTAGGGCACGTTTTGCGTACCGGCACGCCGTCCATCTTCCTGTCCCCCCCCTACAATCAAGGACTCATAAGGCACGCCGTCCCGCACGTAGAGGGCACCAATGCCTTTGGGACCATAAATCTTGTGACCGGAGAGGGAGAGATAGTCGATCGCTCGATCCGAGACATCGATCGGCACCTTCCCGGCGGCTTGCACCGCATCCGTATGGAACAGGATGCCTCGCGAGCGGCACAGCGCACCGATCGCGTCGACGTCCGTCAGCACCCCCGTCTCGTTGTTCGCCCACATCACGGAAACCAACGCCGTCTCATCCCTCAAGGCGCCTGCCAACGCTGCCAAGTCCGTGGTCCCGTCAGCGGCAACCGGCAAATAGGTCACCTCATACCCCTGGGCCTCAATCACCGCCGCCGTCTTGAGCGTGGCTGAGTGCTCAGCCGCTGAAACAATGAGATGCCGCCGTTCCGGCCGCGCTCGAACCCCACTAAGAATGGCGGTGTTACTACTCTCGGTGCCGCAGCTTGTGAATACGATGTTTGAAGCGTCGGTTCCAATCAGATTCGCCACCGACGCCCGCGCTTCATCGATCACGGCGCCAATCGAATGCCCAAACGAGTAGACACTGGACGGATTCCCCCATCGCTCGCGCAGAAAGGGCTCCATAGCCACGAAGACCTCAGGCGCGATCGGAGTCGTAGCGTTGCAATCCAAGTAATGCACAGTCTCCAGTCCTAACGAATCGCCCTGCCACTGCAATCTCTTTTCACCCCAGAAGGCAAACCTGCAAGCCCTTCATCGGGACTGGGAAAACAATGGGGTCGCCTTGGGCGACGGGTCCGGCAAGCGCCTCTCGTGCTCTCACCCCAAAACTGCACCAAGCAAAACCACCCGCCTCCACCGATCAGGACGCAGTCAAAATCCCAAAACGCTCCAAGACCGCTTGCAACGATTTCTTTCGAACCGGTTTGGCCAAGTAGTCATCCATCCCCGCCTTCAAACACCGTTCTCGATCCCCTTCCATCGCATAGGCCGTCATGGCAACAATCGGAATCGGTGTGAGGCTCTCTTGCTGTTCCTCCGCCCGAATCCGACGCGCCGTCTCGAACCCATCCATTTCCGGCATCTCACAGTCCATGAAAATCACGCGATACGATCCCGATCGCCAAGCCGCTAGGGCTTGTGAACCGTCATGGGCAAAATCAATCTTTAGCCCCAACGAGGCAAAAAACGCCTCGGCCACTTTTCGATTCACCGGATTGTCCTCAGCCACCAAAATCTCACACGGCCGATGGGCTCTTTTTTCCGGCATTCTCCGAACCGGAGGCCGCTCGGAAGATTCCCGAGGCGAATCCAGCGTTTCCGATTCATCCGGCCCGCAACCGGTCAAAACAGACTCGATCTTCTCGCGCAATTCCCGCTTCCGAATGGGCTTGGCAATCGTCTGCACCAATCCATTCCTTCGCAGTTGCGAAGCTTTCACCGGCGGAAAGAGCGGCATCAAAAGCAGGAAATCCGTGTTCTCACTCGGATACAAGTCCTGCAGGCTCGCGACCAGTTCGCCCCCATCCGTATCCGGCATCACGTAGTCTAAGAGGACCAACCGGTAGGGCCGTCCTGCCCGCACCGCGGCGTGCATGGCTTCGCGCGCCGACTCTCCGTTGGAGACACAATCCACGGTAAGCTGCCAGGCCTTCAAGTAAGACTGGATGACCATGCGGTTGGTCTCATTGTCATCCACCACCAGCACACGGCATTTTTCCAAGGACTCCGACGTCGTCACAGCGTCCGCTCCCATCGAGTCGGCCACGGCAAAGTTCGCCGTAAACCAGAACGTTGCTCCCTCCCCAAAAACACTATTCACCCCGAGCTGCCCTCCCATCAACTCCACCAGATTCTTGCAAATAGCCAAGCCCAGGCCCGTTCCGCCATGTTTTCGGGTCACCGACGGATCGACCTGCGTAAACGGCTGGAACAAGCCGGAACGGGCTTCATCAGGGATTCCAGGTCCGGTATCTCGCACTGAAAAGAGCAGCGTCACCTTGCCTTGAGCACAGGTTTTTGGCTCGATCCGCAAAAACACCTCACCGGATTCGGTGAATTTGACCGCATTGCTCAACAAGTTCAGAATCACCTGGCGGAGCCGATGCGGATCCCCCCGTAGCTCCGTCCTCACCCCTTCGGGGATCATGGCGGTAATCTCGATCCCTTTCCGCTGGGCTCTTTCCGCCATCAGCTCCAAGGCACCATGCACCACACTATGGAGATCAAAGTCCTTCTCTTCAAAAGTGAGCTTGCCGGATTCAATCTTTGAGAAATCCAAAATGTCGTTGATGATCGTTAGCAACGACTCCGTGCTCGACTGGAGGGTTTCCACCAAGGATTTCTGGCCCGAATTCATTTCCGTTTCGGAGAGCAAATCCACCACACCCATAATTCCATTCATGGGTGTCCGGATCTCGTGACTCATACTTGCCAGAAAAGCGCTCTTGGCTTCCGCACCTTGCATCGCGCGGGTTGCCAAATCCTTCATCCGCTCATTGGCCTCATGGAGACGCTCGTTGGCGGCATTCAAGTCCTCCGTACGGGCTGCAACCAAACCTTCCAAATCCCCCATCTTCAAATCCGCTTGCCGGCTCAACAACCACTTCGCCGTGAGAGCGTTCGCCAGTTGCTTCACTTCAACCGTGTCGAAGGGCTTCTTCAGAATCAACAGCTTGTCCGAGTCCCCTAAACGCCGCCGAATATCCTCCCATGAGTAATCCGAGTAGGCCGTACAAATCACGACCAAGAGGCCGGGATCCACGCGCCACAACTGCTCGACCGTCTGGACGCCATCCCAGCCCGGAGGCATCCGCATATCAACGAACGCCACCGAGTAAGGCTTACCAGCGGCAAGCGCCTTCTCCACCGCAGCCAAGCCTTCCTGCCCCTGGTGCGCGTGATCCAACTCAAAAGTCGCCTCTTGCTCTTGACCTTCAGACTCACCAAACAAGGACGCCTCCAATTCATCAAGCACCTCCGTCTGCTCGGATGCGCTGCCGAGTATCTTCCGAAAATCGACGTGGATCGACTCCGTGTCGTCGATCACCAGAAGGCGCCGGTGACTGGGTATCTCATTCATGATTCAAACCCTTCCTCTGCCAAGGGGAGGTCGAGGTGAAATGTGGCTCCCCGCCCCACTCCGTCACTGACCACCGTCAGTGCACCCCCCATTTCTTTTGCGGCCAGGGCGCTCGAATGCAGCCCGAACCCATGCCCTTCCTTACGTGTGGTAAACCCGTACGCAAAGATTCTATTCAAGTTCTCCTCCGGAATTCCCACCCCCGTATCCTGAACCGAAATCCGCACCCCGATCTCCGAGGGCCGGACCCGAATACTGAGTTTCTTTTCAGGATTCTTCGTTTCGTCACACGCATACTTCGCATTCCGAATTAGATTAATCAAGATCTGCAACACCCGCGTACGATCCGCAACAACCTTCGGAACCGATTCAAAATCTCGTTCCAAGGTCACGTCGTGCCTCGTGAGCGCACCCGAATTCAACCGAATAGCATCCTCCACCAGTTCGACCGGGCTGAGTTCATCCTTCAGTCCTCCCATGTGGGCGTACGCCTGTTGCATGGACACGATATCCTTAGTGTGTTCCACACTTTCCAACAAAGATTTCAGTTCGGAGCGAAGGCTCTCTCGCTCCTTCTGCAATTGTTCGGCTAATTGCTCCAAGTAAGCCGGGACCTTCTGCCCTCGGGGATCATTGCTCAAGCCTTCGGAGTTTCCCTGCAATTCCTTTAGCAGCGCCGCTGTTTTCGCCAGGGAATCCAAGCGGAGCCGTTTGGTGATATCCATGGCCAACTGACCCGATACATTGACGCTGTTCAACACGTTACCCACGTTATGAAGCACGCCCGTGGCCACCTCCGCCATGCCGGCCTGACGGGAGGCATGCACAAGCTTGTTCTGGGCTTCCGCCAACTCCGCCTCCGCTGCTTTCCGCTCCGTGAGATCCCGCGCGATCGCATCAAATCCCACCAACTGACCGTGTTTCCAAACACCCCGAAAACTCGCTTCTATTTCAACTGCGTGCCCATCCAAATGGTCGAGCCGAAGCTCAACCTGCCGTTTCGCACTCCGATCCCAGGCCGGATCCAAGACCGAAGCCAAACGTTCCCGATCGTCGGCACAGACAATCTCTTCCAACCGACGCTGCTTAGCGATTTCTCGATCCAACCCCAACAAGTCCTCGCCGGCTTGATTCAATACCGAGAAGCGTCCCTCTTGATCCAAGGCAAAGACCACATCATGCGCGTTTTCAAACAAGTCTTCATATCGCCGCTGGAGCGCCGCCTTGGATTCAAATTCCCGCCGCAGGATCTCGGTTTGCTCACGGACCTTTCGCCGCAACATCACCGCCCAACCAAACATCCCAGCACCCAATATGATCAGTGCACCGACTACCGCCAGCGTGTTCTCCAAGGTCCACCAGGTGGGTTTCTTCAGGACCCGAATCGAATCGCCCTGATCCATCAAAATGCTAAAGCCAACCGGGTCCTGCAAATCATCCACCTCAGCCAGACAAATCCCGGTTACTTCAATCTCGCTCCCGACAATCAGTTGCTCCGCCACAGGCTGTGACGCGCCCTGAATCAGTTCCGCATCAAAGTAAAGACCGTCCTGACGCAACGCCAAAAACAAACTCTCATCCCGCTCGGAAACGTCCACTAAACGTCCTGAAATGGAAACCAACTGGCCCTCATTGCCGCCGTCGATTGCCTCACTCACACGGAGCACCCGAGGCGGGAATCGATCCCCTCGCCCAGTGACGCGAACCAACGAGTCGGTCAACAATGGCGCAAACTCAGCAAGCTCCCCAAAACCCACCACATCCACCTGATCACCAGGCTCCAGTTCTTGCGGCAGGATCGTTTCCACCGCCACCCCCGTCTCACCGTCAGACACGTAAAACACGTCTTCCTCGACAACCAATTGCACCACCCCCTGAACCCGCGTTCGACTACTCAGATTTTCTCCCGGTTCATAACCCTGAACCGCACGGACGGCTTTGGGTTCAAGCTCGAAGGGGGGCACCGGCAAATCTCCAGTCGGCCGCACATACGCCGTTCCCGGCACATAAAATTGAAAACCAATGAGCTGCCTCTTAGGATTGAAAATCGGGGCATACACCCCACGCACAGCCACCTCCGCGCCGATCAAATCCCACGGCAGGTTGTCCGGATCATATCCCAGCACCGTAGCTCGGAAGCGATAATCCGACCGAACAATTTCCAGAACCACGTGCACGCCCTCCTCCCACCGGACCGATCGCACTTCCCCCTCAATCGATACAAAGCGACTATCATACCGCCCTCGCGTCAAGCCACCCGTGTTGACCGGATTCCCCGGAGGTAATTCGACCCGCTCGCCCAGGGCTTCCAAACTGGCTTGGCTCACAATCGGTGCAAAGTCCCCCTGGGCCGTGACACCCCGCACGATCACTCGATCGCCGGCTTCAAAACCGCCAACCCATTCCGCCAAACGAGTATAGATGCCCGCCGTCCCGTCATCCAAAAAATGGACGAACCAACCGTTCGCGGGATGGGCAAACATCACCGTGGCTTCAACCTCTACCGGTAACCCCTTCTCCGCATCCGCCGGCGACAAACGCTTAATCGCAGCGAAACTACCAATCTTTTCCGGAGTCTGAGCCCAAGAGTCGACCGAGACCGCCACCAGCAGACTCGCAAACCACGAGAAGTACCGAACCCAACGCCCCCCGATCCTCCCGCTCCGACTCGAAACGCGACAACGGGACTGACTGGTATCCACTACTTCCATGGAGCGTAACCTTATACCCGACCGTGCCCAAAAACGCCAGCCCACATCATAACAAAGACAGGGTCGCTTCCTAGCCACAAATGCGAAACAGGCTGAAGAAAAAACACAATTGCGACAACTAAATCCAAAATACGCCCAAATGCAAAATGTCGCATTGAGTTACTCCCCTGTCCGGAGAGCCGAATGGGACCAAGGCACCAGGAGATGGATTGACCATCGGGCGCCATTCACAACCCCTCAAAACCGCACAAAATTTGCCCTCGCCCAGGCGAACGTTCCTGAGGCACACTCTGCCCGACCTATGGAATACGAAGCTGTCATTGGCTTAGAGACCCACGTGCAACTCCGCACCCACTCCAAAATGTGGTGCGGCTGCGCCAACGAATACGGGTCTCCCCCCAACACTAATGTCTGCCCGGTCTGCCTGGGCATGCCCGGCGTTCTCCCCGTCGCCAATGAGGAGGCTCTCCGCCTCACGGTGCTCACCGGCTTGCTGCTAAATTGCAACATCCCCCGCCACGCTCGCTTCGATCGAAAGAACTATTTCTACCCAGATGTCCCGAAAAACTACCAAATCACCCAACTGGCCCACCCCTCAACAGAGCACGGCCACGTTGACTTCGAGTTTGAAGGGGATATGGCCCGCGTGCGGATCACACGGGCTCACCTGGAGGAGGATGTCGGAAAGAGCACTCATTTCGATCGAAACAGCGGTGTCGATTACAACCGGGCCGGGGTGCCCTTGCTTGAGATCGTCTCCGAGCCCGATATCCACAACGCGGATATGGCCCACGCTTACCTCAACGCCCTGATCGATATCCTCACCTACGGGCAAGTCAGCGACTGCGACATGGAGAAAGGCATGGTGCGTTGCGACGTCAATATCAGCGTGCGGCCGAAAGGGCAGACGGAGCTTGGCGCCAAGATTGAGATCAAGAACATGAACACCTTCAGCGGGGTGCGCCGTGCGATCAACTACGAAGTCGAACGCCAAATTGAAGCCGTCAAGAACGGTGAATCGCTCCAACAAGAAACCCGGCGCTGGGACGATGTGACCGGCACGACGGAGTTGATGCGGACCAAAGAGGACGCGCACGATTATCGCTATTTTCCCGATCCGGATCTCATGCCCTTCGAACCGGATGACGACTGGATGGCGGCGGTCCGGTCCCGCGTGGTGGAGCTGCCCTTGGCGCGGAAGCAACGCTTCATGACGGACTACGACCTGCCGGCAGGTGATGCGGAAGTCTTCGTCAACGACGCCGCACTCGGTGACTACTTTGAACCGATCGCCAAAGCCTCCAAGTCGCCCAAAGCGGTGGCCAATTGGCTCATCAACAACCTGCAAGCCAAACTCTCCGAGAGCGAGACCGACCTGGCGGACGTCCAATTCGAACCCCAAGGGATCAACGAACTGATCCAGTTTGTCGACAGCGGCAAGATCAGCTCCAAGATGGCTCAAGAGGTGTTTGGGGAAATGTTTACCAGCGGTAAAAGCCCCGCCAAGATCATTGACGAAAAGGGGATGGCCCAGGTGAGCGACACGGGCGCCATCGAAGCCTTCTGCGACCAAGCAATCGAAGCCAATCCCAAACCCGCCGAAGATTTCCGCTCGGGCAACAAGGCAGCGTTGAATTTTCTCAAGGGCCAAGTCATGAAGCTGAGCCGCGGCAAAGCCAATCCGGCACTCGTCGGCGAGATTTTGGAGAAGAAACTCTCCGCCTAAACGTTCGGACCGTGAAACGAGACGTTCGATCCATCCACTTCAGCGGCATCTGCGGCACCGCCATGGCCTCCTGCGCGGCCGCTCTCAATACCCAAGGGTTCGAGATCACCGGTTCCGATCAGGGCGCCTACCCGCCGATGTCGACCTTCCTGGCCGGACAAGGGATCCCGATTCGTTCCCCTTATGCCGCCGAGAACCTCAGCCATCAGCCCGATCTGGTCGTCATCGGGAACGCCCTCTCTCGCGGCAACCCCGAGGTGGAGTTCGCGTTGAACGAGAAGTTAAATTACTGCTCACTCCCTGAGCTGCTGAAAGAGTTTTTCATTCGCGGCAAACGGTCCCTAGTGGTTACCGGCACCCACGGCAAGACCACCACCACCTCGCTCTTAGCCTGGGTCTTTGAGAGCGCTGGGCAAAATCCCAGCTTTCTCATCGGTGGCGTGCCGCATAATTTCGGATATGGTGCCCGATTCACGGACAGCCCTTGGATTATCTTGGAAGGTGACGAATACGACACGGCGTTCTTCGACAAGCGAAGCAAGTTCGTTCACTACCTACCCGAAGTGGGCATCATAAATAACGTGGAATTCGACCACGCGGATATCTTCGATAATCTCGCGGCCATCCAGCTTTCGTTCCGCCGCTTCATCAACCTCATTCCCGGCAACGGATTGCTGCTCGCCAACGGGGATGATGATCGACTCAGCGACCTGCTTGAGGGAACGCATTGTCCCGTCACCCGCTTCGGGATCGATGCCCCGCAACCCATTCAAGCCGAACACATCCAACTCAACGCCCAGGGCTCACAATTCAGTGTCGACGGCACGGAGTATCAACTGCCCATGGTGGGCCGTCTCAACATCCGGAACGCCCTCGCCGTGATCGCCTGCAGTCGCCATTGCGGTATTGCACCCGAGGCCATCCGGGAAGGTCTGGCATCTTTCAAGGGCATTCGGCGCCGGATGGAGGTACGCGCCACCGTCGGTGGGGTCACGATTATCGATGACTTTGGCCACCACCCGACGGCGATTCGCGAGACCATTGACGCACTTCGGGTCGCCTATTCCGGAAAAAAACTCTGGATTGCGTTCGAACCTCGCAGCAACACCACCCGAAGAAACGTGTTCCAAGCCGAACTCGCCCAAGCTTTATCCGGCGCGGATTCGATCCTCATTTCCCAAGTGGCCCGGCTTCACCTCCTCGAAGCAGATCAAAGGCTCAACCCCGAACAACTCGTCACGGACATCCGCCAAAAAGGCAAGACCTGTGATTACCTTGAAGACGCCGACAGCATCTGCACCCACTTGACGGAGCAGGTGGCCCCGGACGACGTGGTGTGCATCTTCAGCAATGGCGCCTTCGGAGATCTTCACGGCAAGCTGGAAAATGCGCTTCGGGAACGGTTTCAATAGCGCTTCCATCTGCCAAGAGGCGGAGAATGGCAAGTGAAAAAAGAGACTGGAGCGGCACAGAAAGGACTCTTGATCCCTGCGATTATGAAGAACCCATACCCAGCCAACTCCAGTCTCAATCCCAAAGACGAGCGAAGGGAAAATCCGGTTACACTCACCTCAAAATAAAAATCCCCGCTCACCCTTTCCCCACCGACCTCGGGTCGCTATCCTGAATCCCATGAATTCCCGGTGGCGACCCCTCCTATTCTTAGCCTTGCTGTTGGCGATCTGGATGCCCCATGCGAGAACCCACGCAGCAACACCGCCCAATCTCATCTTCATTTTGGTTGATGACTTGGGCTACGGCGACCTCGGTTGCTACGGTCAGGACACCCTACAAACGCCTCATCTCGATCGCATGGCGCGCGAGGGCATGCGTTTCACGGATCACTACGCCGGATCCACCGTTTGCGCCCCGTCTCGCTGTGTTCTCATGACGGGCCTTCACACCGGCCATGCCCGGATACGCGGGAACGGTCCGGGCCAACTTCAAGCCACCGACCAAACCATCGCAACTGTCCTACGCCAAGCCGGCTACCGAACGGGATGCTTCGGAAAATGGGGCATCGGAAACCCGCCCCCACTCGACGATCCCAACCGTCATGGCTTTGATGATTTCTACGGCTACATCAATATGTTTCATGCCCATAATTTCTATCCCGAATTCCTGGTGCGAAACGGGCGCAAAGAAGCTCTTCGCAACCGACTGTATCCCGACTGGAAAGTCAAAGAAAGACCGGATCGAGAAGGAGTCGGCGTAGCCGAGGTCGCGATCGACTACGCTCCGCAACTCATCTTTGAAGCGGCCCAGAAATTCATCGACACCCACCAAGACGGCCCCTTCTTCCTCTACTACGCACTCAACATCCCCCACGCCAACAACGAAGGCGGCCGCGAACGCAGAATCGAGCAAAACGGAATGCGCGTTCCGGACCTTGGCGACTTTGCACAGAAGAATTGGCCGCTCCAAGAGAAAGGCTTCGCTCGAATGATCCAAACGATCGACGACCATGTGGGTCAAATACTCGCACAACTCAAGCGGTTGGGGATCGATCAACAGACCGCAGTCTTTTTCAGCAGTGATAACGGCCCCCACCAGGAAGGCGGACACAAGATGCGGTTCTTTGATTCCAACGGGCAGATGAAGGGGATGAAACGGGATCTGTATGAAGGCGGCATTCGCGTGCCCCTGATTGCCCGATGGCCTTCCCACATCCCATCGAATCAAACCCGTTCCTTGGTATCCGGATTCCAAGATTGGTTTCCCACCCTAGCCGAGCTCGGCCAGGCAGGCTCCGCCACCGCCACCGACGGCATCTCACTCGTGCCGACGCTGCTCGGCCGATCGCAGGACCAAATTCCCCATCCTCATCTCTACTGGGAGTTCTACGAACAAGGCGGCAAGAGCGCCGTGCGTCAGGGCAATTGGAAGGCGGTCCGGCGCAACATCCTCAAGAATCCGCGAGCCCCAATCGAGCTTTACAATCTGAGGACGGACCCGGGAGAAACCTTCGACGTCGCCAACGATCACCCGAGTCTTGTCAGAAAGCTGGCCGGGATCATGGCCAAAGAACATCTCGATCCCAAGCCGTAGAGCTTAGACGGCCCGCTATTCCGAAGTCCCCGGTAGGGCGAGCGTACCCGCGAGCCGTTGGGCACCTGGAGCGTCCTCATGGGCCGATTGCGGTTACGTCCCCTTGCCGTGCCCAACGGCTCGCGGGTACGCTCGCCCTACCTCAAACCCCACTCGGCGGATTGTCAACGTGACGAAACGCCAAAAATCGGTTAGGGTTCCCCTGGTTCCGCAAGCAGAACCAGATGTTTGCTATGAAACTGCGTTCGTTTTTCTCACTCGCCCTAGTCGCCCTCCTCCTCTTGACGCCGCACCCCACCCGCGCCTTTGTCTCCTTGACCACTAGCGGGGGAGCCATTCTCCATTGGGATTTCGACGAACCCGCTTTCGGCGTCGGGGAATCCATTTTCAACTCTCAAACTCGGGCCATCCGCTTCCACTTGGCTTCTGACGCCTTCTCGGAATCCCACCGAGAAGCCGAACTGAACGTCCTCCGAGAAGCCTTTGGCCAATGGAACGCCGTACCGAATAGTTTCCTCAAGTTCGAAGAAGGCGCCTTGATTTCACCCGAAGTGGATATCAATACCGGTGACGGTACGAACATTGTCAAATGGACCAAGACCACGACGCTGGTCAACGGGGAACGCACTGATATCGGAGGCCGTCTCGGTCTGGCTTTCACATCCTTCTTTGCGGACGGTAAGATGGCTGCGGCCGACATCATCATCAACGGTGTCCATCACGATTGGCATGTGGGCGTCGAAAATGCCACGGATTCTACGAGCTCAATCGACGCCGTCGCCTTACACGAGATTGGCCATGCGGTCGGCGCCGAACACACACCCGCTGGAGGCGCGGCCATGTTTGCTCGGGGGAACGCACCAGCCGGTTTCGAAACGGGACTTTCCGTCGGCGAGATCAGTTTCGCCCAAACCATCTATGGCACCGAGACCGCCCTCGCCAACCTGGGAACCGTAGAGGGTCGAATCACCGGGGATGGGATCGGCATCCTGGGCGCAGCGGTCTTCCTCGAAACCTCGGACGGTACCCTCAAAGGCAGTACCGTCTCGCTAGAAGAGTCCGATTCGGATCCACTCGGTCACTACCAATTGCGCGGCATCCCTCCCGGTAGCTACCAACTCCGCGTGGCTCCTTTGGATCCGCAAAATCCAACGGCTTGGCTCGCCACCGGGCGCGATATTTCCTTCCGCAGATTCGACCAAGCCGAGGTCAATTTCCTTCCCACGGAACCGACCCCCATCCAAGTCACCGCGGGAACCGTCACGACTCGAAACTTGGAAGTCGATCTCACCAGCCCAGCCTTCCGAATCGACCGGATTCGCGGCCGCACGGACAATCCTCGGGGCATTCGTTGGGTCACCAGCCCGATCGTCCTCGAACAAGGCGTGGAAGAAATTCCGATTGGCGTCTTCGGTCCGTACCTCCCGACCACCGGAGTGGAACTCCTGGTCACGGGTGATGGCCTCACCCTAGGCCCGACCGAGACGACCACCCAATTCTTCAACAATCTCCCCCACGTCTTTCGCATGGCCAGCGTGGCTGCCGATGCCACGCCCGGACTCCGATCGTTCATCATCCGAAGCGGGAACGACGTGGCCTACGCCAACGGTTTCTTAGAGATTCGAGCTGCCGAACCCGACCTCAATTTCGATGGTTTGGCGGATTCCTTCCAACGCACCCACTTCCGCCCATTCACCGCCCCCGAGGCAGCGCCGGACGCGGATCCGGACAACGACGGAGCCACGAATCAGGAAGAAGAAGCCGCCGGAACCAACCCCACCGTCCCGGACGGCGGAGGCAGCCCAAACCCATCGGAAACCCTCACCATCCTTCGGGTTGCCCTAACCGCATCGGGAGCTCAGGTGGAAATCGAGAGCAACGCCGGAACCCGCTACCAACTCTACAAACGGGACCAAGTTGCAATCGGCAGCTGGATTCCGGAAGGCAACCCCGTCACCGGAACCGGCGGCCTCCTCATCCTAAACGACCCCACCGCCACCACGGACATCCGCTTCTACGAAGTACGCACCGTAAACTAGAGCGCCATGGTAGGGCGAGCGTACCCGCGAGCCGTTGGGCAAGAGCAGCCAACGCAAACCCCACCGACTCGGATCAGCGCATTTCTAGATCGACACACCCTCCAGAAACCCTACGTTAAAGGCTTCTCGGAACGCAGTTCAATCAACACGAACGTACTATGAAAAGAAAACTAGCATTCGCAGCGTGCCTCCTACTCGGCCTCGCTGGATTCACAATGCAGACTCAAGCAGAACTCAAAGTCGGGGATGCCGCGCCGGCATTCAAACTCCCGGGAAGCGACGGGAAGACCTATTCACTCGCCGACTTTGCCGGCAAACAAGCCGTCGTGATCGCCTGGTACCCCAAGGCGTTCACCGGTGGTTGAACGCGCGAATGCAAGTCACTCCGTGAGAGTGGCAAGAAGCTGCGTGAGTTCAATGTTGCCTACTTTACTGCGAGTTGTGACGACGCGGTTACGAATCGCCGATTCGCTGAGTCTCTAGAATTGGATTACCCAATCTTGAGCGACCCAGGCAAGGAAACCGCCACCGCCTTTGGCGTAGTCAACGAGAGCCGGCCGTTTCCACACCGCTGGACCTTCTACATCGGCAAAGACGGTAAAGTCCTCCACATTGATAAATCGGTCAAAGCCGGCTCACACGGCGAAGACATTTACGGGAAACTCGAATCCCTCGGGATCGAAAAGAAGTAAGTAAAACGGAAACTGCGTTCCGATTTTCACTGAAAGAGCAGGCGTTCCCGCCTGCTCTTTCTTTTATTCCGCCACCTGCAACGACGCCGGCCCCAAGCGAAGCTCCCCGTCCGTTTCAATCCGGACCCGCAGTCCACCCATGCCCTTCAATGCCTCATGCGCCCCTTCGCAATAGGCTCGATTCATCCAATAGCACGGCGCCGCCTCCTCAACCCCCACCATCGATACGCCACCCAAGTCAAACGATTTGCCGATCAAAGCGTTCAAATCCACCCCGGAAACCATCACATTCCGCCGAAACACGGACGGATCGCGATCCACCCCAGGAAACTGCTCTCGCAGCTTGAGATACGCCTCCTCAGAAAAAAACGTCAACTGGCCTTTGTAGTTTGGTTTGTGATCGAAGTAGCGATCCCCCAAAATCCCTCGCCCCGCCACGACCTCGATCGATTCTTTCTCCACCATCTCAAACTCTTCGGGTTCTTGCCCGTGGCGCCCGGCAAACCGGTGGCCGTCCGAAACAAAGATCTTGCGAATGGTAACGTCAAATTGCATGAGCGGTATTCATAGTTGGCGCCGAACGCGAAAACCGATTATCTCGCACCGCAACCATTCCCCAAAATAGCAGACGAGTCAACGAGACTCCCAAACCAAACGAACCAAGGGATGGGTTTCTAGGAGAATCTCACGAATGGCTTTCCGGTCCTCCGTCGTCAGCGATCCAAAGGCATCCGACCCGACCGGGGCGCTTAGGATCTCATCCAAGCGTTGGCAGATTCGAGTCCGCAACTGAGATTCCAGATTGGTAAACACCTGCGAATAGATCAGATAGCTGCAAGGGTACCGAAAAAGCCGCCGCTCCAAATCAAAGTCCCGCAAGGATCGCCCTTGAGCGTCACGGAGGGCACGCTGAGAGAAACTAGCTCGAAACTCCGGATCCCCCGCCACCGGATTCGGCAAAGGAACTTCGTCCACAAACAGCACGTAACGCAAAAACCCTTCGATCTGCTGACGCAAGTAACGCAAATGACCGTACTGCCACACCGCCATGCGCGCTTCGTAGTTCAAACGGGTCGCGTAGTTGTGAAAATGCACCTGATGCCCCAACACCAACAATGGCAAGATATCGCTCGTACTGCGCGGATACGAAACCGCTTCAAACGGTGGTGTCTCGGGATCGATTAACACCCCTAGGTGCCCCGTGCGCGGCGCGCTCTTGCCCGTGAGATACCACCCCCCATATCGCTCGTTCAGTGGAAGCCGGTGCGTCATCTGAGCCCCGTGTTCGGTAAAGTCCACAAAGCCGCCGGCGTCAATGGCGAAGGAACGAAACAAGTGTCCGGGGATTCCCATGGTCCGGGAAGCGGCATGGCATTCCAGACACTGACTCGTGCGTTCAAAGGTGAACGGCGCGTCGCCAGTGCGCGGCGCCGTGTAGAACACGGTTCCAAGTGTGGGATCAGAGGCCGTCAACTCCAGCACCGGCGCCCCCGGAATGTAGCCCACATACACATCATCATTGAAATAGATTGCCCGCGGATTCTGCGGTCGAATGTGCGATCTCTGCGCCGATGATTTCGCAAACACTAATACTTGAGAAGACACGGGAATATCCAACGCCTCCAAGAGTGCGGGTAAATAACCGTGAACGACTGAATCGACAACCTTCCCCTCGCTTGATGCTAGACGCACCCCTAATCGATCCACGGCCGTATGGGATTCGGACGCCGAATAGCGAATCGGATCTTGCTCGAAATTGAGTAAGTGCGACGCCCCCTGAAAATCCTCAGCCTGGCTCCCAGCTCCCAAGCCAATTCCGAGGATCCAGCCCCAAAGACCTATCGCAAGATTTGCTCGAGTCGCTCGCAAATGGTTTCGATGGTTTGGATGCGGGCAAACCGTTTGTTGTTTCCGGACACCAGATTCCACCGAGCATTCACCGGGCTGGTGTAGGCCACCATGTCATTCACCGCCACCTCGTACTCGTCCCACCGCTCGCGGTTCCGCCAGTCCTCATCCGTAATCTTGTGCCGCTTGTAAGCGATCTCCTGCCGCGATCGAAACCGATTCAGCTGCTTCTCCTTGCTAATATGAAGCCAAAACTTGAGCAATACCGTACCGTGCTGCGTGATCTGCTTCTCGAACTCATTAATTTCGGAAAAAGCCCGCTGCCATTCCGGCCCGGTTGCGAACCCTTCAATGCGTTCCACTAACAGGCGGCCGTACCAGGATCGATCAAAGATCGTGATCCGTCCATCTCGGGGAAGGTCTCGCCAGAAGCGCCAAAGGTAATGGTAGGCATGTTCCTCCATGGTCGGAGGACCCACCTGCACAATCCGAAACAAGCGGGGATCGATGGATGCCGTCACGCGACGAATCGCACCGCCCTTGCCAGCCGCGTCCCAACCCTCAAAGACCAAAGCCGTCGAAACCTTCTGGTCATAGGCTTTCCAAAACAAGCGGTGAAGCCGGGACTGCGCCTCGACCAAAATCTTGTCGTACTCCGACCGCGCCAGCCGTTGATCCAAATCTACCCCAGCTAATGCCCGTGACTTCGACGAGACATAGGCACTGCCTACCGGAGCGGACAGATCCCCTTCATTCTTGGGCTCCTCCTCGCCGTCACCCAAGGTGTTCTTGAGAAACCGATGCAACAGCGTCGCAAACCAAAGATTCCGCTGGCGCGGATCCACTGACGGAATCAAGAACCAGGGCCGTTCATCCCGGTGCGTTTGCTCGATCATGGAGTTACCGGCGGATTCAAAGCGTTCGTAAAGTTCGTGGTGCTTCCAATCATCGCTCATCGCCCGCCAGTGTTCCTTTGGATTCTTATAGAGATGATCCAAACGTTCCTTTTGCTCCGATTTGTCGAGGTGGAACCAGAACTTGAGGATCAACGCACCATCGGCCGCCAGGGCCGCTTCCTGATCCTCGATCTCTCGCAAACGTTCGGTCCAGGCGGAAGGACTAATCTCTCGATGAATGCGCTCAATCAACGGTGCCGCATACCAGCCTCCAAACCAGATCGCCAACTTACCGCGGCGAGGAAGCGCGTCCCAGTAGCGCCAAAAATAGGGTCGTTGAATTGCCTCGTCGGAAAGATCCCAGAAGCTGTGCGTACTCAGATCTCGGGGATCCAACCACTCATTCAACAATTGGATGACCTGCCCCTTCCCAGCGCCATCCACACCGGAAATGATGAGAACCACAGGACGGTTTGCATCCTGCAAGCGACGCTGGACCTTCATCAGGTCCGTCCGCAATTTGTTCAGCAGTTTCTCGTACTTCTTCTCGGAAACACCCACAAAGTGTTCCGTTCCCAGAATCTGCTCAGTGTATGCGCGGATCTTTTGATTCATTAAGAAACCCAAGACTGCCGTCCAGTGCCCATAACCATTGCGCAGAAAAGACTGCGCAAAAGCCGGCCAGATTACCAGCCTTAGGATGCGAGAAAGTCGGTCACGGATTTCGCCTCCCGTGTGGGCGCCTGACACGCCTCAGCCGTGCACAGGTGCGCCCCAGCGACACCGTCCCCAGATGATAAACCCAAAACAAACGGATCCTTCGCCCCTTCCACGCCCAAGACCACTTTGTTGGGCTGATACGCCCGGTGGGCGGCCCGAATCAAAGCCACCGTTTCGTCGGATTCAGAGGCACCGGTGATTACGACGCGCCGCGGCGGGAACAAGGAATAGTCCAAAGCCAAGAGCATTGCCGGCACCGCCTGCGGCAATTGGTCCATCCGCTCGGCAAAGGCCCGAAGACAAGCCGCCACACAAGCACCATAGCGCTCGTCTTGAACAATGGCCCCCAATCGTTGCAAAGCCAGCATGGCGACCGAATTCCCGGACGGTTCCGCTCCATCGTAATCCTCTTTCAGTCGCAGTATCAGGTCATCCGCCGATTCCTCCGCCTGCCAAAAGCCTCCGTTGGACGGATCGTAAAACCGGGCGATCATCGCGTCGGCCACCGCCACCGCACTCGCCAAATAGCATCCTTTCAAGGTCGCTTCGTAGAGATCGATCACGCCATTCAAGAAATAGGCGTAACCCTGAAACAGCTGCACCGAATCCCGCTCGCCCTCTCGCCAACGATGGTACAAGCACCCGGCTTCTTCATCCCAAAGCCGAGACCAAAGAAACGCCCAACAGCGTTCCGCAGATTCCAAATCTTCTCGCCTCCCTAGAGCCCCCCAAGCACGGGCCATCGCCCCCATCAGGAGCCCGTTCCAAGAGACCAACACCTTGTCGTCCAGATGCGGTCGCACCCGTTTTTCACGGGCGGCAAATACTTTCGCTCGGGCCGCTTCCAAGAGTTTCCGTTCGTCCTCACTACTCGGAGTATCGACCACGCTGAGCACGTTCTGATCCGGCAGCGGATCCGGATCCGAGTGATCCCGAAAATTCCCGGCTGCAGTTACCCCATAACAACGAACAAAAACTTCGAACTCCGCCTCGGGAAGCAGGGCTTCGAGCTCCGCCCGCGTCCAACAGTAGAACTTTCCTTCCTTCCCCTCACTATCCGCGTCCTCCGCAGAGAAATACCCGCCATCGGCATGCGTCATATCCCGGTGCACGTAATCCAGCGTGGCCTTCACCACGTCGGCATACCGCTCTCGCCCACTCACCAGGTAGGCGTCCAAATACAGGTTCACCAACTGAGCATTGTCGTAGAGCATCTTTTCAAAATGCGGAACCAACCATTTCGAATCCACCGAGTAGCGCGCGAACCCGCCGCCGATTTGATCGTTCATCCCACCGCTGGCCATCCGATCACAGGTGTGCAGCACTTGATCCACGAGATTCTGCTTCCCGTTCCGTACCCCGTGCCGCAACAGAAACGCGGGCAGACTGGGACGCGGGAACTTCGGCGCCCTTCCATAGCCACCTTCGACCGGGTCATAGTCCCGACTCAAGGCCTCCGCCGCTCGTTCCAGGGTCGATTCTGATAACGGTGTTTCGTGTTCGCTGGTCGCCGCACAATACTCGGCCAAGCGCTGGTGCAGATCCGATGAAGAGCCCAGCACCTCTTGCCGCTTGTTGCGCCAAAGATTCGCCAGCCCATGCAAGAGGTTAAGAAAACCCGGACGCCCCCGGATGTCTTCCGGGGGAAAGTAAGTCCCGCCGTAGAAAGGTTTGAGATCCCCCGTCAGGAACGCACTCAAGGGCCAACCACCCTGCCCCGAGAGGGCTTGCACGGCGGTCATGTAAATCTTGTCCACATCCGGCCGCTCCTCACGGTCCACCTTAATACTGATAAAATGCGCATTGAGGAAAGCAGCCACCCCCTCGTTCTCAAAAGATTCCCGCTCCATGACGTGACACCAATGACAGGTTGAGTATCCGATACTCAAAAAGATCGGCTTATCCTCCTCCCGCGCCTTGGCAAAGGCGGCCTCGCCCCAGGGATACCAATCCACGGGGTTATGCTGGTGTTGTAACAAGTAAGGCGATTTCTCCTGCGCCAATCGATTCGTATGCGCCATTTTATTTCCTGGACTGAGACGATGCGGCGGTCCCTTCCGACACCCATTGCAGCACGGTCCGCACGGCCAACTCCAAAGCCTTTACCCGGGACTCCAATGGATAATCCGAGGCAGACTCAATGGTATATCCCAAACTGCCGTGATGCTCCAATAGGTAGAGCGATTCCGGCCAAATGTCACGGACCTCAGGATCTAGCGGAGGATGAATCACGCCATCAACCGCGGGCATCCCCTCGATGATCTCAGACGGATCAATGGGAAATTCGGACCGCACGGCCTCAATAATCCGCCGACTCACACAGACCGCTTCCGGCGGATCCAAGGCGTAGAGGTAGAACCCACTCGATTCCCAGTCCTCATGCAAAGACATCGCACAATCGAACTGCCCCTTGTCCCGCAACCAGGCCCGATGGGCACGGACCTCCACACTCTTGAGGTCTTGGTAATCTCGATTCAAATCGATCCCCACCGCATTCTCCCGTTGATTCACGGTGAACCCATACGGATTCAAGCACGGTAGGATCCAGAACTCAGCATCATCTGGAAGTGGATCGCCAGTCAACAGGCGTAGGACCGACAAGGGACCGGCCGGTTCATCCCCATGGATTCCCGTAGAGATATAGTAACGGCGCTTGGCCTCAGCAGGTTGCCAGTGCAGGGCTAGCAGCGACAAGCCCGCTTCATTGGGGAGTGATTCTACGCTCCAACCGCGTTGACGTGCGGCTTCGGAAATCTCCTCCAAGACCGCCGCAATATCAATGGTCTCACCTCGATAGCCCCCCTGGTTCAAACCCAGCGGTTGCGGCCCCGAAGAAGGCGCTGGTGCCGTCACAGTCGGTCGCTCGCGCTAAACCGCCTCCACCAGTTCCGGCTCGCAGGATTGCTCGGAACTCGAGCAGCCACAACCCGCATCCTGATCGCCAAAATCCAGATCCCAGTCCGAATCCAAGCCCAGATCCTTCAGCATCTGCAAATCCTTCTCCACGGGTTGGTTCAGCGTTGTCAGGTAGTTCCCCACCATCAAAGCGCTCGCCCCGGCCATGAAGACCATACTTTGCAAATCTCTCAAGTTCACCGTTCGTCCCCCCGCGATCATGATCTCGCGCTGGGGCAACAAGAGCCGGAAACAAGCGATCGTCTTCAAAATCTCGTACGGAGCCAGACGCTCGTTATTCTCATACGGCGTGCCTTCAATCGGATTGAGAATATTGATCGGCACCACATTCGCCCCGATCTCTCGGAGCGATAAAGCCAGGTCACACCGATCTTCCCGCGTTTCCCCCATCCCGATAATCCCACCGGAACAGATTTTGATGCCCGCCTTTTTCAGGTAAGCAATGGTCTGCAATCGATCCTCATAGCTATGGGTCGTGCAATGCTGGGGGAAAAAATTGCGCGAGCTTTCCAGATTGTGTCCGTAGCATTCTAGCCCGGCTTCTTTCAATCGATCCGCCACCGCTTGGCTCTCGATGAGACCTAGGGACGCATCCGGCCGCGTCTTGCCGCTCGCCTTCAGCTCACGAATCCGATCACAAACCTCATCCAGAATCGGCCCTTCTTTCAATCCCTTCCACGCCGCTACCAGGCCGACTGCCGTGACTCCGTTGCGACCCGCCTCGTCGGCGGCTTCCTCCACCGGCTCTTGATCGATAAAACCGTAACGTGGGGAGTCCCCCTGATAGGCCGCCGACTGGGCACAAAACTTACAGTTCTCACTGCACCCGCCCGCTTTGGCGTTCACGATGGAGCACAAGTGAATCTTGTTCCCCTTAAAGTGTTCGCGAACGCGATTCGCCGCTGCAATCAAATCCATGATATCCGCCTGGCTCTCCAAGCCAAACAACCACATCCCCTCGTCACGGGAAAGAGTCTCCCCCGCAATCACTCGCTGGGACATCTGGCGGATTCGATCGGAATGGCTCACGTCAACCACATCGGAACTCATGGTTGACACCATAAATCTTCGCCCCAGGAACAGGCAAGCCGAATGCTTAAGCAGGATTCGACCGAACCGAATGCCCCTGTCACCATGCTAGGCACGGGCAGGATCAGCCGCTAAAAACCCTCGGAATCGAAACCGCCCTTGCTAAATTCGGCCCAAAATGAACCCCGACGACACATCCCCCCGTTCCTTCCGCCTCCTCGGCTACGGCTGGAGCGACCTACCCGCCCTGTTCGTGGCTCTGGTTCTCTCCCTGGCCTTGCTCACGGGTTTTAGCGTTGCTTTGGCCTCAGCCCTCTCCTTTCTTACCACCGGCGTCCAAAAGCTCTTACTCGGGCTCAGCATCGGCTATTTGATCGCCATCAAGATCAGGCAACCCGCCCCCTCCGTACCGCAAAAGCCGGCCCCACCTCCATCCGAGCGAGTTCGAGCCATTGCCCAAGATCCCAAACGCAAGATCGAAGCTATCAAGCTCTATCGAGAGGAGACAGGCGCCGGCCTCAAAGAAGCAAAAGAAGCCGTTGAAGCGTGCGTTCGAGACCAACCCGATCCCCCAGGCGAGAACTAGCTTCAAGCCCGTGTCCTGTCTGCAAGCAAGGCCCTAGATTCCGACCCAAGGGTGGGGCGGCCCTCGCGCTCACGGATTCCTAAGATCCTTGGGCGCTGCCGCCTGGAGTAGCTGCAAAACGCGGGCATCAAACACCCGGCCACCTACCTTGGGTTGATCCCCCAATCGGGTCACCACCAAGCCCCAACTCGGCACCACATAGCATCGCCGGATCAAGGCCCCTTTCGCCGCAAACAAATCACGCGGCCCCGCTTCAGACCGCCCGAAAGGCCGTTGGGATCGCTCGCCTGGAGTCACCCACCAAAGATACCCGTACGCCGGATTCAGCTTCTGCGACGAACTCGTGGAAGCCGTCAGGTAGGCCGAATCTCCAGGACCACCTGACCATCCCAGTTCCCTTCAGCCAACATCAACAACCCAAACCGAGCCAAATCACGCGCTGTGGTGGCAAACCCAAAGCCGTTCCCCGAGAGTTCGGCTAGAGCCCCCCGGCTCACCCAACGGGAGTCCGCCATGCCCAAAGGCTCGGTGAGCCAAGCTTGCGTAATTCGGTGGCGATCCAACTTCGCAACCGCCGCGAGCACATCGACCGTCTTGGCATAGACCCTCGTATTGTACAGCCACTTCGTGCCAGGAGGCTGAGCGTACTGACCCCGCAGATTCAGCCCACTCGTCATCGTGATCAAATGGCGCACGGTAATCGCCTGCTCTTGATCTGGAGACGCCTTGGACCACCCGGAACCCAAGTGGAGACTCACCGGATCATCGAGTTGCAACAACCCTTTCTCCTGAGCGATCCCTACCAATACCGAGACCACACTCTTCTGCACCGACGCCACATCTTCAATCCCGCGACCCGCCGCATCCCGACCGGCCAACCGCTGATTGAACTTCGCAGAACGCTCACCCGTCAGCTCCCAATACCGCTCCGCCAGAATGCGCCCGCGGTGGAGCACCACCACGCCGGTCGATCGCTGCCGTCCACAGTATTTCAACACCTCATTCAGCTTAGCCTCATCCCAACCCACCTGTTTTGGCGGAACCGATTCCCAGGCACCGCCCTCGGGCGGAAAATAGAGAGTCTTATCCGAATCCGCAGCCATCCCCACCAAAGCACTCCCCCATAGAACAAGCATCCCTCCAAGAAAGAGACGCCAACCAAACGCACTCACCGCCATCCGCTCCTTGACCGGGCTCCTCTCCCGGATTGCCGTTTGAACCTGATTCCGTCTCATAACACCCCAAGACTATCAGTCCACCCCACCAGAACAATTAGAAATTGGACTACTCTTACTTGCTTCGTGCCGGATTGCCCTGAGTCAACCATCCTCTCCTACTTCCGCATCCCATCGCGGCGGAAACTCGATATGCGGTTGCAACTGCCGACGCAGCCGGGCGATCAGGGCTGGCTCCATCGGTTCAAAGTTATCCGGGATAAAAAGGGTGACGATCTGTTTCCCCCGAAGCTTCTCACGGAACTTCTGTCGAATCCGTTGGGTGTGGCGTTTCTCCATAGTGAAAATCCAATCAGCCCAGCCCACATCCCCTTCCGTCAACTTGATCCGGGCCTCTCGCTCCGTTCCCCGTGACCGCACGTGATACCGATCAAAGCCACGATACACCTGCTCTGCGGTAAAGCTGCGCCGTCTGTTACGACTACAGACAAAAAGAATCTTGATCGGATCCGATAGCCCCATGAACAACGACAGTCGCAACTTCCAACGATAGCAATTCGAATCGCAACCGCAAATCCGACACCTTAATTTTCGGCACTTACTCCGGAAACTGCCCCCGCTTTTCGAAAAGCCCGCCAAACCGGCGGCAACAGCAAGATCACCAAAAACAACAGACTCACCGCAAGCTCCCGAAGCCACAATCGATGCCAGGGATTAGAAAGATCCACGACTTCGCGAATGAGGGTTGCCGTCATGATCCCAATAAACACATTCAAAAACGCCAAACCGTGTTGAACCAAACAGAACGCCCAGGCATGAAACTGCCGCCGCACCAATTGCACCCCCAAATAGATCCAGACCAGAAAGACAAAGATCCCTAGACCGACTTCATCGTTCTGAATCGACCTAGCGCTGCCATACACCGCCCCAAAGAAGTAGTAAACCGCCAGCAGATAGATGAGGACGCTCGACGTCATCATTCGCCTGCCAGGATTCAACTTCGAGCCCCTTGCGACCTCCATATCTACTCAGTCTACACCAACCCAACACACCCAATCAAAGCAAGAAACACCCCTTTCATGAAACGGATTCTTCACCCAAACGCTCTCGCAACCGTTCCTCCGCTCGAATGTCTCGCAATGCGATCACCAAAGGTACAGCGGCGGCCGGAGCAAACGCCGCATCGATAAAAAACCAATACGAAGGCATCCCACGCAAAGGACCACAAATCCCTGCCAAAACCGGCACGAGGGCACACATGATCAAACCACATTGCACGATCCAGATATTCCGAACCGGATCCCGCATTGCCCCCGCAAACAAGATCGCCAAACAAACATGCGCAAAGGCGAGCCAGTCATACCCGTACATCAGATAGGGATGCTCTTTCTGAGTGACTTCTAAAGCACCAATCACCTCCACCACAAACGCGTGAAGGCTACCGGCAACCGGTTCCGCATCACCCCAAAAAAAGCGCTCCCCCCAGCGAAGTTCCGGAAGCGCCGGCCACACGGTTACTCCTGACACAAACAAACCAAACGCTACAATGCCCAACATCCATTTTGCTCGTGTCATGCTTCTCTTCCTTTCCCCATATAAAAGAGTACTGCACACCAACCAAATCTTCAACCCTCCGATCACACTCCGCTGACACTTCTGGTAGGGCGAGCGTACCCGCGAGCCGTTGGGCAAGAAGCGCGACCGCCTAATCCCGCCGCTGCACGACCCAAACCAAGTGGGTCTCCGGATACTGATCATATTCCAGGTGCCGGCAAACACATCCGCTTTCCGCGACAATCGTCTGCAGTTTCGGGATCCCCAGAGTCGCATGATACATCGGCTGCCCAAGACATGGGTTAAACACTTCTCCGGGTTCGTCCAGCCCACCGCTGGTAAAGAGGAGCACACCCCCTGGCGCCAATCCCGCACACAGTTTTTCATGCACGGTCGCTTGTTGGGACAACGGAACATGCCACACGCTATCCCAAGCCGATATGAAATCGTACTGTTTTGAGAAGCCCCACTCACAGATATCCGCGTGGTAAAACGAAACCTGCGGGTGCCGCTGCCTCGCCAAGCGTAGCATCCCCGCCGAAAAATCTAGCCCCTCCACCTCGAATCCACGCCGGATCAACAAATCCAGAATGCGGCCACTGCTACCACAACCAATATCGATGGCACTCCCGGGTCCGTCTAAGAACTGGAGGGCACGGTGATGGGCGGCGATCCCGTTCTCTTGATTGAACGCCTCCCCAGCCCAATGACCGGCTAGCCGATCATAGCTAACCGCGACTTCGCTAGGCGTCATGGGATTCATTGGGAGGGTTTAAACCACAGATTCCGCCGATGGACACAGATTGGGAGAGCTTGTCTCAATGTTTGATTAACTCGAAACATCGAACGTGCTAGCTGCGTTTCCGGCGGCTCGAAAAAAGCGGGACAACTTATCCTCATCCAGCCGGCCTTCGGTTCGAACGCTACTACAGAGGTCGACCCCGAATGGTCTCACCGCGGCTATCGCCCGGGCCACGTTCTCGTCCGTCAAACCACCCGCCAAGAAGACCGGCACGGGCACACGCTCACGAATCTGCCGGCTCAGATTCCAATCGTGCGTACGGCCCGTTCCTCCCATCTGTTTGACAGGACCCGAAAGGCTACCTGAATCCAATAACAAGGCATCCACATAAGGCGCGACGGAGACGGCATAATCAATCGAGGCTTCCCCTTCCACCTGGACCACCTGAACCAGCCCAATCCCGGGCAAGGCCGCCCGCAATTCACGATGCACCTCAGGCGTCAAGTGATCACACAGCTGCAACGTATTGGTCCCGCACCGCCGTTGTTGTGCGACAATCCGGTCAGGGGAAACCTCGCTGGTCAGGAGAAAGGTTGCAACCGGTGGCGGTACCGTTTGGGCAATCGCGGTAATCCGCTCTTCCTCAATAACGCCCGGCCCACTCGGCATCGCCGAAACCAAGCCCACCGCCGATGCCCCGCTCGCAATCGCCAGCTTCGCCTCGTCTACTGATTTGATACAACAGATCTTAACTCGCACTTTCATGCTCTCAATGCTCGAAAGCCTATCGACGTCCACAATTCCCGTCGCACCCTAAAAGTAACAGTAACCGGCGATTTCAATCGCCGTCCCCGAGTCCCGCCCTCAACCCCGCGACTCCCCCACTCAAATCGAAGCCGCCGCCGTAAAGTAAACCCCAAGCGTCCCGACAAACCCCACCACGAACCCAATCCAAACCGCCCTCCAACGACGCAACCCCGGCACCCGACGCACAACTCCTCCCACTTCGAGAATCACCGGGACGAGGATCAACCCGGCCATGGCCCAGTGGCCCAACACAGACCCAAAGGTATACGACGGTGTCAGGTAAAAGAGATAAAGAAACACCCCGAGAATCGCGAACAGCAGATAGAAAGGCCACAAAAGCAACCCAGCCAGGATGCCCTCCGCCGGAGTCAGCAGCACGCAGAGAACCATACCCGCCATATAGGCCCCCAGCCCCTTCAACAAAAAGGTTCCACCACTAGAAAGATTCGACCCGGATTCTTCATCGGTCATGCGCGCCCATTCTCCCTGTTCGCCGCCACCATTCAATAGCGACGTGCCGTGATCGCACCGTTTTTTCCTCCGACATTCTCTTTCCGGAGCCCCTCCAACTAAACACGTTGGGCATTCCCGGACCATCGTGGTATCGAACCACCCCGGCAATAAATTCCTCCAAGTTCCCTTCGTCCCGCAATATAGAATAGTTCATCACTCAGACTCCCATGCAGAACGCCCCCAGTTCAGCAAGGGGCCAAACGCAGAGCAACCAAATCAGGGCGAAGGCAACTCAATCCCCATTGCCTCAAGAACAAGGCCGACCAACAGGAAAAAGATGAGAACCGACGCAAAGACAATCGACCATTGAACAACCGCCGCCCCGATTCCCAGCAGGATCGCCGTATTCGCAAAAGCCTTGCGTTCTCCTCGTAACATCGATGCCAATCCAAAACCCACACCAAGCATCCCCGTACCAATCACGGCGGGAATCAACATCGCGGAGAGCTTCTTCTTCTCCGGCTCGGCGACATACTCCTCCCCCTTGACCCGCGCAATGGCGGCATCTTTCAGCTTCACGGCAAAATCGACCGCCTTTTCTTCAATCGGTTTCGGTGGCGGATCGATTGCCTGCGCTATCTGCGGCGACAAAAACGCCACCACAAGTGCCACGAAGCTGATCAAACACCCGACAACTCCAATCCCATTCTTCTTCATACCGAATCGCTCCATCCGGAAGGGAATCTCCTCCCCCATCCCGGCGGAATCTTAGACTCGGAACCAGCCAAGCACCAACCCCAATCCATCGATCAACACTCGACGAGGCCGATACGAGCGGCTTATGGTTTGCACCATGAGCGAACCCGAATCTGGATTTGCCCCACCGCGCAACCACCTCCTCAGTCAGGTGGCGCTCGTGGGCTTCCTCTTGATTCTCGTCGGCATCATCGCGTTGATCGTCAAACAACGCCCCCTCAACACGGTCCCGGAATCCGATCCCCTCCAGACAGAAGAGGCCCCAATCGCTGCTGACCTCGATTCACCCGCCGAAGTGAAGGTAAAACAATTCCTCGGCCTCGACGATGCCATCCTTACCGATGCACGGTTCACCATCACCAGCAATCGCCCCCCACCCTTTGTCCGCATCCCCATCCCTAAGATCACGGAGGCACAGCGCGTGGAAGCCGAGATTCGGTGGAATCTGCAAAAACCGAACCCCTCAAGGCATTCGTTTCCAGCAAGAGGGGAGACTCTGGTAAGCATTCACGGACTGCTCGCCCAATGCACAACCGTAACAGGCATCCGGTTTGCCATCGCGAAAGGCGTTTCGGCTGGCGCCGTGGTCCTACCCGCCCAAAGCCGCCTCGATGGCTGGCAATGGTCCAAGGCCCTCACGGACGCCCTACAGACCCGCGAACCCGAATGGTACAATTTCAAAGACCGAGTCCCCCGCAAAGAGAATCTCACTTTGCTCACGCGGGACGGCAAAACGGTCGTCGTGATTCCCGACGAGATGGTACCGGAGTTCGAGCTGAAAGAATACCGCCCCTTCGTCTGGAACATTCCCAAAACGGATCCGGATGGTAGGGCGAGCGTACCCGCGAGCCGTCGGCACAACGAGGAACACCAACCGGCGCCGGATCAAGGCGCACCACGATAAAACCCCCGTCATCCCCAGAATCGCCGAATGCCATCCCCGCGCAGCGAGCGGCTTCCCCCACTTCTTCCACACCCGCCCGCTTCATTTTCTCCGATTTGAGATTCTCCCCGGCCCAAGGCCCCGCTACACTCCCGCACAACCGAAAGACACCCGCTAAGCTATGTCACACCCCACCCGCGTTTTCGGCGGCATTCCCGCATTGAATCAAACCTTGTTCCATCGACTTCGATTCAGCGTCGGCGATCCCGTAGCGATCATTGAGACCGATCAGTCCCGCACCTTGATTCTGCGCGATATCGAAATGGACCGTGCCCGGAAAAACGCGCGAGTGGATGCGGTGCATTGTCCGGCAGACTTCCCGCCCGAGGCCGGCCTTTCCGGCGACCGCGAAACCGCCACCGCCCAATCTCTCGCCGAGTGCTTGAGCCGCCAAGGCATCACGGCAGTCACCGCAGATCGTACCTTGCCGATGAGCTACACCTACGAACTCCGCGAACGGGGCATCGCAATCGACTACGATCCCGACTTAGGCGTCCGGGAACGACGGGCGAAAGATGCCGACGAAGTCGAGCGACTCCGCCAAGCCCAGGCCGATACCGGAACCGTCATGACCCGAGCCTGTCAAACCGTCGCCCGAGCCACGGCCAATGCGGAAGGCATCCTGGAGCACGACGGAGCCACGCTGACCTCGGAACGTCTCCGCACCCTTATCGACCTTTGGCTCCTCGAAGCCGGATACAGCAACCCGGGCAGCATCGTGGCCGGAGGGCCTCAAGCAGCAGACTGCCATTTCCACGGCGCAGGCCCACTCCGCACGGGCGAACCCGTCATCATCGATATCTTCCCCTGCCATCTCAGCACGCGTTACAACGGAGATTGCACCCGGACCGTGGTGCACGGGGACATTCCTGAGGCCGTGCAGAAAATGCAAACCGCAGTACTCGCCGCGAACCGAGCCGGAATGGCGGCCACGCGCGCGAGGGTGACGGGCGAGGAGGTGCATCGCGCCACCATCGCCGTGATCGAGGCCCACGGCTATCGCACAGATCGCCCCGCTGGTCCGCTCACAGGCGATCTGCCCTCCATGACCCACGGCACGGGACACGGCATCGGTTTAGAAGTGCACGAACCGCCGCTACTGGATTTTAAGGGGCCGGAACTCGTCGTGGGCGACGCTCTGACAATCGAGCCTGCTCTTTACTCCCCGTCGATTGGAGGCGTCCGAGTGGAAGATCTGGTCATCGTCACCGCCGAGGGATGCGAGAACCTCAGCGCGGATCTCCCCACCGGCCTCGACTGGGCCTAAGCCAACTCCAGACCCACCGGGCAATGGTCGGAGCCCTGCACCTCGGGTAGAATGAACGCGTTGGTCAACCGCGATTGCCAGACTTTGGAAACACAGAAGTAGTCAATCCGCCAGCCAATGTTCTTGGCCCGGGCTCCGGCACGGTAACTCCACCAAGAATAATGCCCGCCACCCGGCTCGAACTCTCGAAACGAATCCACAAATCCCGCTTTCAGAAGCTTGCTAAAGGACTCTCGCTCTTGCGGGGTAAAACCGGCATTGCGGGTATTGTCCTTCGGCCGGGCGAGATCGATCTCCTGATGGGCCACATTGAGATCGCCGCAAAAGATCACCGGTTTGGTCTTGGCTAAACGACGCACGTGGCGGCGAAACGCCACATCCCATTCCAAAGTTCGATAGTCCAATCGCGCCAGCTCGTTCTGCGAGTTCGGCGTGTAGACATTCACCACGTAGAAATCGGGATACTCGGCATTGATCACGCGCCCCTCACGATCGTGCTTCTTGATGCCGATGCCTAGGGTGACGTCGATCGGCTTCTCTCGGGTAAAAATCACCGTTCCTGAATAGCCCTTTTTCTCCGCTGCATTCCAGTATTGGTGGTAGTCTTTAGGCCATGGCACTTCCGCCACCTGTTCCTGCATCGCCTTGGTTTCTTGGAGACAAACAATATCGGCCTTGAAGCCGGCCAAGTCATCCAAGAATCCTTTTTTCAATACGGCACGGATTCCATTGACGTTCCACGAGATCAGTTTCATGCGGGCTCCGTTCCAAGGGTTTGGGTTGGTAATTGAAAGAAACGCCGGGCATTGGCTGTGGTTGCCTCGGCGAGCGTGGGCAAATCCAGCTCCAGACGTTCAGCAATCGAACTCGCTACATGAGCGAGAAAAGCCGGTTCGTTTCGCGTGCTCTTCGGTTTCGGCCGCAGATCCCGCGGCAAGAGATAGGGCGCGTCCGTCTCGATCATCAAGCGATCCAACGGGATTTTCGGAAGTAACTCTCGGAGCTCCAGTCCCCGCCGCTCGTCACACACCCAACCGGTGATCCCGATCAGGCAACCGAGTTCCAAGTAACGCATCAGTGCTGCTTCCGAACCGGTAAAGCAATGCACCACAGCGCCAGGCAATTCTGCGATGGATTCCCCAAGGATGGCGGCAAACGCATCCGCCGCATCCCGTTCGTGCAAGAATACCGGATATTGCAATTCCACCGCCAACTGGAGTTGGGTGCGAAAGGCCTCTTCTTGCACGTCCCGAGGTGAGAAGTTGCGATAAAAGTCCAGACCACATTCACCTACCGCCACCACTTCCGGGGATTCCAAACAAGCCCGCAACTCGGCTTCCACATCGGGCCCGTACTCCGAAGCATGATGAGGATGCACTCCCGCAGTGGCATACATCACTCCGGGATAACCACGCGCCAATGCCAAGGCTTCCCGACTCCCCTCGCCGGTAGTCCCGGTCAGAATCATCTCCCGGACACCCGCAGCCTGTGCGCGAGCCACGACTGCGTCACGATCGGATTGAAACGACTTGTGAGTCAGGTTCAGCCCGATATCGACCAGGGCGGGCGCTGCGTCACTCATGAAGTGCCGATCTAGCCCTTAAACCGAATACTCGGCGTCCCCGTCACACCCGGCACCGCTCGAAAGATTCCGCCAGCCTGAGGTTGATCCGCCCAATCCTCCGCTTTGAGATCCCGACTCGCGGTCGTGATGTAAAGCTGGTCGAGATCCGGCCCGCCAAAACAGCACGAGGTCACACAAGCGACCGGCACTTCCACCTTGGCCAAAAGCTCGCCGGACTCCGGATCGAAGCGTCCCACGCCCCAACCCTGCCACAGGGCCACCCAAAGTTTATCCTCTGCATCAATCGTCATCCCATCCGGATACCCCATCCCCTCCGGCAGGTGAAAGGCGGGACGCTGATTGGCAATCTCGCCCGTGGCCGGATCGTAGTCAAAGACATCAATCCTCCGGGTGGGGGAATCAATGTAGTACATCTTGGATCCGTCCGCCGACCAGGCTAAGCCGTTGGAGATCTGAACCGGGTTGACCTGAGGGCTTGGCTTGAGTTCGCCATCGATGCGATAGAGGGTTCCTTTGGTTTCGGATTCGTCGCATGACATCGTGCCCGCCCAGAGTCGCCCCTGGGGATCACACTTCCCGTCATTGAAACGGTTGTTGGGCAGATCCGGTTCCGGATTGACGATCGGGGTCACCATTCCCGTGGCGCAGGAGAAACGAATCAATCCCTCTCCAGTACCACCGACCAGGTCATGATTCTCGGTCTGGACGGCAAAACCGATTCGAGTGCCAGCGGGATCCAGGATCCACATCTCGTTGCTGCGTCGAGTGGGGTCGAAGCGGCAGACTCGGCCCTGTTCGATATCCAACCAGTACAGCACTTGGGCTTGATCATCCCAAACCGGGCCTTCAGCCAAGACCGCTTTGGCGGCAAAAACACATTCGGATTGAATCGGTGACATCGCGACGTTCTAGCGGCCCGCCGTCATTCGGGCAACCGAAAGGTTTGGATTCCTCATGGGATCAATGGTCCGCCCCTTCAGGGCTCCCTTCCAATTAACACGCCAATTCCCAGGGCGCTGCGCTGGGCTGACATCGGGCGCACCTTCGGTGCTAGGAAAAGCGATCCACACCCACGATGGACACCACCCCATACCGTTTCAGCGCCGAAGGCCCGTCCCATTCCAGCCCAAGGCAACACCGAGGCTAGAATCGGGCACACCGTCAGTGCCGGGAAAAGTCTCAGGGCCGAAGGCCCGTCCCATTCCAGCCCAAGGCAACGCCGGGGCTAGAATCGGGCACACCTTCGGTGCTGGGAAAGGTCTCAGGGCTGAAGGCCCGTTCCGTTCCAGCCCGGGGGCAACGCCCCGGGGGAGCTCGAAAAATAGACCGAGCCCTGTAAGGGCGGGCCATTCTCCCGTTCAATTCGGACGCTTTTTCAACGCCTGGTCAAACGCATCCGCCAACGAACCCCCACCGAACTGCTGGCGGGGCGGCCGCGCGCGATCCCGTTTCGGCCCGCCGGGCCGTGCCGGCGCGTTCTTCCGTTCCGCCGGATTGCGCCGTTCCAAAGTGGGATTGGCTTTGCACGATAACCCGATGCGCTTCCGCTCTAAGTCCACTTCAATCACCGTCACATTCACCTTCTGTCCTACCTTGACCACTTGGGCCGGATCGGAAACAAAGTTCTCAGAGAGCTGGCTCACATGAACCAAGCCGTCTTGGTGCACCCCCACATCAACAAAGGCGCCAAAGGCGGTGACGTTGGTGACGATCCCCGGTAGTTTCATTCCCTCCCGAAGGTCCGCCGGTTTCTCGACCCCGGCCGCAAAGGCAAAGACCTCAAACGCCTTCCGAGGATCGCGCCCCGGTTTGGCCAATTCCGTCACGATATCCTGCAGCGTGGGCAAACCAATGCGCTCATCCACATAAGCGGGCAATGACACGCGATCGCGCAACCCACCGTTCTGCATCAGGTCCGCCACCGTGCAATCTAAGTCCGACGCCATTCGCTTCACCACGGGATAACTCTCCGGATGCACCCCACTAGAATCCAGCGGGTTCTTCGCCTGACGAATCCGCAAAAAACCAGCCGCTTGCTCAAACGCCTTGGGCCCCAGCCGCGGCACTTTCTTCAACTCGGCCCGCGACTTCAACGGCCCGTGCTCGTTGCGATACGCCACAATGTTGCCGGCAATCGTTTCATTCAAGCCGGCGACATAGCTCAACAGTTGGCGGCTGGCGGTGTTCACCTCCACGCCCACACGATTCACACTAGAAACCACCACATCCGAAAGTTTCTCCTTCAACTGACGCTGATCCACATCATGTTGGTACTGCCCGACACCAATACTCTTGGGTTCCAGTTTCACCAACTCCGCCAAGGGATCCATCAAACGGCGCCCAATCGACACCGCACCGCGCACGGTAAGATCTTTATCCGGAAATTCTTCGCGAGCTGCTTCAGACGCCGAATAAATCGAGGCGCCACTTTCATTGACCATCACCACTGCGATCGATCGATCGAGACCACAGGACCGAACAAAGGCCTCGGTCTCACGGCTCGCCGTTCCATTCCCAATGGCAATCGCTTCCACTTGATGTTGCTTCACCAAGTCAACCAACTGCGCCCGCGCTTGTTCCTGCTGCCCGGCCGAACCCGCCGTGGCATAGACCACCGTATCGGCAACCAATTTCCCTTGCGCATCCAGCACCACCACTTTGCACCCGGTGCGAAACCCGGGATCCATGGCCAGAACTCGCTTCTGTCCCAACGGCGCCGCCATCAACAGTTCACGGATGTTCTCACCAAACACCTGAATGGCCGCTTCATCTGCCGCCTGTTTGGCCTGCAGGCGAGATTCCGTTTCCAAGGAAACTGAAAGCAAACGCTTGAAACTGTCCTCACAAGCTAGCCCGACCTGCTCGCCTGCCGGTCCCTGCCCGGTTACAAAACGTTCCCGCAACTGGCCCACAGCTCGATCCTCATCAATCCGGATCCGCACCAGAAGATGCCCTTCTTTCTCGCCCCGGCGCATCGCCAACAACCGGTGCGACGGCACACGAGATAAGGGTTCCAACCATTCGAAATAGTCCCGGTATTTCGCCGCGGCTGGATTCGTGTCTTGGCCGGTAATAACCCGAGACGACAGGATTGCTTCGCTTTGATACCGTTGCCGAATCAAATCCCGCGCCTCAGCATCGTCACTAAACCGTTCTGCCAAGATATCGCGCGCCCCCGCCAGGGCGTCTTCGGCTGTCGGCACCGCCTTGTCTTTGTCCTCCGAGGGGACCACGTAGTTCCCGGCTTCGGCCACAACATCGCCACCCGCTTGATGTTGCCAGAGCCAATCCGCCAAAGGTTCCAAACCACGCTCTTTCGCCATGGTCGCCCGCGTCCGTCGTTTGGGGCGAAACGGCGCAAAGATATCTTCCAAAGCCGTCAGCGTCCGCGCTTGCATCAACTTCGTACGCAAGGCATCCGTCAGTAATTGCCGTTCTTCAAGAGATTTCAGAATAGCAGTTCGGCGTTTGCCCAGCTCCTGAAGTTGTCCGAGCCGATCTCGAATGGCGGCGACAGCTACCTCGTCAAGCGAACCGGTCGCTTCCTTGCGATATCGGGCGATAAAGGGCACCGTCCCGCCCTCATCTAGCAAGCGAACAGTCGCTTGAACACGCGTTCGCTCTAAATTCAATTCGGCCGCAATCTGCCCGATCCATTCCTGGGAGCCATCCTCTCCGTTTTGTTTCTCTGGGGTCATCGTCACGATGCCGATCATTCTCCTCGGCGCGGCGTTTTCTAGAGCCTTTCGCCACGCCTGCCAACGTAAAACTTCAGCTCGTAGATCAAAGCCTTTGTCTTGAACTAAGAAACTTCAGATTTCGGTGTCCTATTAGCGATGAAACTCAACGTTCTAATCGCATTGATCGGCATTCTCAGCATCCCGCATGTCCAATCCCTCACCGTTTTCCACACCATCAATCGGCCCGAAGCGTGCCCGGACCATCTGGATATCCGGGTCAAAACCCATTCCCGAGAGCCAAACCTGCAAACGCTACGACTGAGTTACGAACCGCATGAGCCGGAACTCTATCAGGGACGGCAACGGGTCTTTGCCGTGTTGGAAATTCGCAACGCAGAAAAGGATCTCCAACAACGTCTCTCCTTGGAGGTCAATCGCAAGGGTAAGGTTCACTCCGCCAGCCTTAGCATCGCCCCCGAGCTGTTCGCCCATGCGAAGCTCACACTCAGCACACAGCTCTATGAAAAGGATGGGCACCCCACGGTTGGCGGTGGGATCATCTATGAAATCCCACTAACCCATTTTTTCAAGCCATCGAAAACGGACGCAGAACTCTCGGAGGAAGAACGCAAGTAAGAAATCCCCAGCCCCCCGTGTAGGCCGGAATTAACGTCGTCGCGGCTCTTGTTCCACCGGAGCTAATACCACGCGAAAACCTACATTCCCGACGTAGATGGTAAACCAATCCCGATGCCGGTCCGTGGTCCGGCAGTCCTTTCCAAGTTCCAACCAACTCCCGCCCCGGATCACATGTTGGCTACCGACCGTTCCCCCTTTGGGATTCTCCACATGCCCTCCCGGCAAGGGCCCATAGAGATCTTGGCACCACTCGTGCACATTCCCGTGCATCCCATAGATCCCCCATTGATTCGGCCGTTTGGTCATCACGGGCTGGGTCGAGACACCGGCGTTTCCGGAAAACCAGGCATACTCACCGAGCTCCTCATAGTTCGGATCATCTCCGTAGTGAAAACGCGTGGTGGAACCAGCACGACAGGCGTATTCCCATTCCGCTTCCGTCGGAAGTCGATAAGCATAGCTATCGCCCAATTTCCCCACCGATCGCTCAAACGATGTGAGTCGTCGACAGTACTCGACCGCGTCCTTCCAAGTCATATTGGTTGCCGGATGACGCTTATCAAACTTAAACCGCGAAGGGTTCTCCCCCATCACGGCTTCATACTGCTCCTGTGTCACCTCGTGAGCCCCAATCGCAAAACGCTCCGTCAAGCTCACCAAGGTTCGAGGATTCTCGTCATTATCCTGATCCGGATCATCCGGACTCGCCCCCATCAAGAACTGGCCCGGTTCCAACCAAATCATTCGGGTTGCCGGTGGGTGCGGGATATCAAAACGCACCCGAACGGCCCGAACCAAACTGTAGTCTCGAAAAAACGTGAAGAAATCAACGCACACCACCGGACCACTCTCTCGAAGCAGCGAGTCCAGAGGCACCCAATTTGCCCACCGGTTGCCGCGAATAGAGCCTTCCGACCGCTCGATCCGATACAACTCTCCGGGCACCCCGTTCAACCAAAGCATCACACAGTCCCCCAAAGGAGTCCGGAACACCTCCGCCTGCAGGGGAATAATGTCTCCCGGACGCGCTGCTCCCAATGCTCTGGGAGCCCCCCACCCCGTGGCAACGACCAGCAAGAATCCAGCGAATACTCGCTGCCAACAACCACTTTTGAATCTCAACATCATTTCGCCGCCTAAATACTACACCGACTTGAACGCTAAGAATCCCGAGCACAAATACCGACAGTACGCCGTGTATCAATCCGCAGGGAAGCGACGGGAATCTATAGGTTTCGATGCCAGCGGTCAACCGGAAGTACAGTGTCTTAAAATTCCGGGGTACGATTCAACGTGCGGGGAGAATGAAAAGTTAAAATGAAAACTGCCAAATGTAAAAATCAGCTCTCTCATATGGAGTGCGGGAGCAGAGCTGCCGCTTTCCTTGTCAGCGACCTATTCTTCCAGCCTCTTCAAAGGGAAGCCTGCCGCTTCGATCCGATGCCCCGCACTTTTAGTCACAACCAGAATCCCGGGCTCTGATAATAAGGGGCACATCAGATACCCATCACGTCGCCCAACGATAGCCCCCCCTCCGAACACAGGATAGGCGAGAGCAGCAGGCCCTCAAAAAAGCCGTGCAGCAATCTGATCTCGAGAAGCCGTACCGGTAGTCCCAAGCTGGTGGATGACTTCGGAAGCCGCCGCCATCGCAAGAAGCATCGCCTCAGAAACACGGCCCCCGGCCGCCAATGCGGCCGTCAAATTGGCCGTCACCGAATCCCCAGCGCCCACAATATCAATTTCTCCGCGCACGGGAACACAAGGCACATGGACCGCCCCCTCGCCCAAGGCGGCACCAACAATTCCTTCCTCGGCCAAAGTCACAAAGGCAGGCCGCCGATTCTGCACGACCAGTTCACCAACCGCCTGCTCCACCACCTCCCGCCCTAGCGCCTCATCGCAGCCACGCATACGCTGGAGTTCGGCCGCATTCATCTTGAAAGAGAGTCGTGGGTAGTGAGCCAACCCTTGGCGACTATCAGCAATCATCGCCAGATCCGGAAATGCCTCAGCAAGTTGCCCCAAGCAATCCAGCACCGCTTTGGTAATCACCCCGGTTTCAGGTCGATCGACTTGATCCATCACAATGATGGCATCCACCCGATCCGCCAAGGCTCGCAACGAAGCGACAATCCGCGCCGACACTTCGGCAGGCGTCGGCGTCCAATTCTTTTGATCCAAACGGCTCAACTCCCGCGGCGCTTGCCCGGCTTCCATTACCAATGGTTTCGAGTAGGTAAAGGTCGCCCGTTCATCCGTCGCGAGGAAGTGTTCCAGTGAAACTCCAGGACAGCCTCTCAGGGCACGCTCCAAGAGCCACCCCTCACCGTCTTGACCGCAGAACCCAACGGCATGAATCTCCCCGACACCGAGCGCCACTAGATTATTCAGAATCGTCCCGGCAGCACCGGGCTGAGTGCGCACCCGGGTGACGTTGTGGACGTCCAAACCGGTCTCAATCGAGACCTCCGACAAACTGGGATCAATTTCAAAATACCGATCCAGACAAAAGTCCCCAACGATCGCAATCCGCAATTCCGGATACCGTTGGGTAAGTTCGCGAAAGCGGTCCGAGTTCATGCTGCCAACAACTTCCGGTAGAGATGATGCATAAAGGTCAGGTTATCGCACTGGGCATAATGCATCCGCCCTCCCATGCGGGCGAAACTCTTACAGAACCGCAAGTAATAGGCCGGGTTATTCTTCGGTGGCTCGCCCTGAGTCCAATCCCATTGCCCGCCGTCCTGCAAATCCACCACACAGATTTTATGGTCCTGCACTATGGCCTTTCCGTCTTGAAGCCGTAGATTGTTCACGCAACTCAAGCTTTTCTCAAAGACCTGCGGCGCCATGATGGCGGACCCGACTGAGAGCATTAGCCCACCGTCCAGTTTCGCCACGGCTTGGCTAAAAAGCCCGAAATCGATGGTAGCGGCACGGCCGATCACCGCACCATTGAACATAGGATGATTGGCAATAATGTCGTATCCGATTCCGGGATGCACCGACACAGGCACCTGGTGCCGATAGGCTTGCGCCAGTATGGAGGCATGCTTCCAGCCATGCGACACGGCAAGCGGACCGCTCGGTAACTTGTGTTGACGGATCGCTTGCAACAAGTCTGCCCGGGCCGGAGTCAATGGATCGCTCGGGTTCTCCCGAATGTCGGAGACCAAAGAGGCTTCGGACGGGAGAGTCAGCCCATCCTCAACAATGAGTTGTCCCAGAGAACGACCATACCCATAGCCAGCTAAACCTCCAACCAGCAGTGCCAAATGGAGATTGCGCCCCGTCTCGTCCCAGGTTCCAAAGCTTCCGGTTGCGACATTGTCTCGAACACTTTCGGTCGACCGTCCCAAGAAGGCGTATTCCCAATCATGAATCGTGCCCGCGCCGTTGGTCGCCAAGTGGGTCAACCAGCCGCGCGCCATCATGTCTTCCAAAATCAGCGCGGCTCCATTGCGAAGCAGGTGCGCTCCGTACGCCAACATCACGGTCGCCCCACGTTCACGCGCCGACAGGAGTTGCCGGGCACATTGGCCCACAATCCGATCGATTGCATCCGGGATGGGATCCGGTTCTGAGTCTGGTGCCACCAGAATCTCATCCGCCGTGGTTAGGCTCTTTCGTTCCGCCAGCGGAAAGACCTTCAGCCCCGAAAGATCAAGCGGTTCGGGATAGCGCGCACTCATCGTTCCCAAATGACTTCCATTAAGCGATCAATATCCCGGTAATCCGGAATCACCACATCGGCACCCACTCCAGTCAGGCGATCGCGTTTCCATTGGTCGATCTGGCCCGAGCCATTATTGGCTTCGTCACTCGCTACTGCCACCGCCAGCCCGCCGACCTCTTTGGTGTTCTCAATCTCAACGTACCCATCGCCAAAAGAGAGAAGCGATTCTCCGGGAATCTGGTTTTCGCGAAGAATCCGCTCGATCACCATTTTCTTAGAGAACGATTTGTAATCGTCCAGCGCGCCATAGATGTGCCCGTCAAAAAAGTCCGCGACCCCCAACAAAGCGGCTTCTCGTTTCACAAAGGGTTCGTCCGTCCCACTCGCCAGGTACATCGGTAGTCCCAAGGATTGGAGCAATTCCAATAAGTGGCGCGCCCCGTGCACCAAGTGTTCATCCGGCTGGCAAGTGCCTTGTTCAATTTCTTCCAGACGGCTCTGAATCCGAGCATCCAAACGGCGCAGGTACTCATGCTTATACCACAAGGGCTCCTGCGGCTCTCCGCCTCGTTCCTTCACCCGTTCCGCCAACTGGATCATCTGGTAGATGGTCTGCTTTCCGTTGAGTGTCATGATGTCATCCATGAGCATTTTTTCATCCGCCTCCAGGGAGACACCTTCCTTGCGCGGCAGCATCTCCACAAACATTGGCAGCATCACCTCCGGCCAACCCTGTCGAATCAAAGAAAGGGTGCCGTCAAAATCAAACACCACATACGCAATCTTCTTGCGCGGTTTAAAATGAGGGGCAAATTCCACGACCCCACTGAATCCAGCATCCAATTCCATAAGGTCGCCAGTAAAGGGGGTCTCGATCAAATGTCAATGTGGCAATAGTGGCAATGGGAGAGAGTCCGCCCCTTCAGGGCTCCGCTCTTTCTGACGGGGCGATTCCCAGGGCGTTGCCCTGGGCTGAGATAGGCCGCACCTTCGGCGCTGAGAAAGTCGATCCCCAACCGAAAAAGAGAGAATCCCGTCCGAGGACCCACCTTCGGTGCAGAGACGGTCGATTCCTCATCTGGAAAATAATATCCCGCCCAAGGGCCGCAGATCCGTTCCATACAAGCCCTGGAATGAGATGGGCCGCACCTTCCTGTGCTAACAATGTCGATCCCTCATCCGGAAAATAATGTCCCACCCAAGGGCCGAAGGTCCGTCCCATACGAGCCCAGGGCAACGCCCTGGGTTATCCCATCCAAATTTTTCCCCAAGCCCTGTACGGGCGCCCCACTCCCGATCAAGAAACCCTAGAATCAAGAGTTCGTAGCCCCGGGCATCGCCTGCCCGGGCTGAAACAATTCCGGCGGTACCGATCGAACGTGTAGATCGCGTTGCGGGAAAGAAATCTCAAGCCCCGCCTCCTGAAAGACCCGATCAATCTCCGTATGGAGAGCCGTGATCACCGAAAGACGATTGTCCAAATTGGGCAAGTAACACCGAAGAATCAACCGAAGCGTACTATCATCAAAACCCTCAAACGTCGCCATCGGCCCAGGATCGTCCATGATGAGCTCATGATCTCGGGCCACTTTCAGCAACAGCTCACGAGCCTGATTCGTGTCTGAACCATATGCCACACCCACCACAATCACGATTCGATTGACCGTATTGCTGAGCGTCCAGTTCAGGATGCGGCCCGTAATAAACTCCTTATTCGGCACGACGAGTTCTTGGCGATCCCAGTTGGTTATCGTCGTGGCTCGAATTCGAATCCGAGTCACAATACCACTGATGTCCGAAACCGTAACGATATCGCCAACCCGGATCGGGCGTTCCGCCAACAAGATGACCCCGCTCACAAAATTGGCCACCACTTCCTGTAGCCCAAAACCAAGCCCCACACTCAGAGCCGCCATCATCCAACCGAACTGGGCGAGCGAGAAGCCCAGAACATTAAAGACGAAGACGGCACTCAGGATCACCAATCCGTACTGAACCACCGTCACAATGGCATACCGACTCCCTGCCGCCAATGGTAGGTTCTGCAGAATACCGATCTCCAGAACACCCGTGATGTTCCGAACCGCTACCGAGGTAAAGATAATGATCAAGAAACTGAGCGCCAAGTGATTGAGCGTAACGGGTTGGATCACAGAATCGCCACCAACGAGCTTTTCTGTTTCCCAGAGTTTGACCGAATCCAAGACATTGAGCGCAGGGAGCACATCAGACCAAATCAACCACACGCCCACCAAGAGCGACGTGGTGATCAATGAACTCAAAAGGCGTCGGGTCTGTTCATTCAGTTGCCGAAGATCCACTTCGTCTTCATTGATCTCCGGAATCGTTGTCGTCTCCGAACTACCACTCTTCTCAGCATTCTCAAGCGCTAATCGCCGCTGCTCCAATCGTTTTTCCAGCAGGAGCTTGCGTTCCTTCGCCACAAACCATCGCCAAATCAACTGGTGAATCACAAAGGCGCCCACCAGAAATGAAACTGTGATTGCACCCCGACGCGTCAGTTGAACAGCGGTGTGGTGGTAACCCACAATCGACAATAGCGCCAAGCCCAGCGGGATTAGGATCAAGAGCCAGTACCACAGGCGTTGAAATCGAAACAGCCAACCCTTCGGAGAGCCCGCCAAAACGCCGGAGAGAATTCCCGTATCCGGTCGCATGGTCTTGCGACTCAAATAGGCCACTGCAAGTAACAGCACCACCAACGACAGCCGGCCCAAGCCCGGACGGTGATACTCGTCCGTCAGTTCTTCCGAAAGTTCGATCAAGATGGTGCAAACCAATACCAGCGGCAGAAACCAAAACAGTTGACGCCGTACCATGCCGGCAATTTTGGCCGGCCAACGAAAGTGGGCTTGGCCCAACCCTTTTGGCCGGCAGGTGTTGAGCAAAACCAGCATGCCAAACAGGTAAATCGCGGCGAACTGCAGACTCACTCCGAGTCCGCGCAAGACCTCGACCGTGGACTCACGCCCCAAAAGGTGCCACCCCACCAAAGCCATCACTCCCGCGAAGGGGGCCGATTGCAGCAAGAGCGTAAAGGCCGCTTTGAGCGTCAAGGCAAACGAATCGGTCGAGATGCGCCGAACACCATTGGCATAGGTCGTCTCCCGCTGCTTGACTACGGGGCGGGACGCCAGAGAAACCAACAAAAGCAATCCCAACAAAGCGGAATAAACGGGGCGATCATCTAGGAGTGACCGGAAGGCGCGCTCCATCTCTGTCCGATTCCTTGCCGAAACCAACCATCCTAAGGACGTGCCCGCATCCCGAAGGGACTGTGGCTTGAGGGGCGTCGTACTGGGAACCCAAAGCAAACGTTGTTCCAAGAAACCACGATACTCCTCCACCAGAGAAATCCGTTTATTATCCTGCAGGTCCAACTGCCCAAGCTGAACGAGCAACCGCTCGCAATCATTCAGCAGACTCAACAAGTACCCATCCTGCGCCTCGACCAACTCACCGACTTCAGTCCATTCTACGGCGGGTTTACCCGTTAACTCCACCTTCGGGTAGAGACGTTGAGCCCAAGCACGCAAAGCACTCTCATCCCCATTCAAGGGGAGTCGACGCTGTTGTTCCTCATACTGAAACCGATCCAAGCCAGCTTTGCCGATATCGCGCTTGCGGACCGCGATAGCGGCTCGATTGCTCCGGACGTTGGGCAAGCGGCGCCACTGATCGAGCAACAACACGGCCAAAGAGTCACTCAACCCCACCAGATCAATCTGACTCTTGGCCCGGTCAAAATCCTCCTTGATCCCCGAGATTTCGGTCTCCAGCGAGGTCAATCGATCCTTCAGTTCTTCATCGATTCGGACCAACAAACCCGCGTGTTTATTACTCAGTTCCTCGTTTTCCTTGGCAATTTGCGCCAACAAAGGATGCTTCCCCTCGGTCTGGAGCCGGGTTGCTTCTGCGGCTTCGAGTTGGTTCGCCGCAGCTTCTCGCCGCTGACGGCCCAACTCTTCTTCCAAGATCGACACGCGCCGCTCCTTTGCGCCAATCTCACGCTGCACCAGATCGCGTCGAGCGGTGAGCAGATTGGCGCGAAAAGGGGCACTCAAGGCTTCTTGCTCCAACGCAGCCGACGCAGCGAGTCGCTCCACCTTCCGGGCTCGCAGCACCTCGGCCGACGCCACCGACTCACTAAACACATCGCCTTCCGCAGAGGCGTTACCGAGCGCTTCATCGATCGAGGCCAAATCACTCTCGATCTGGGCTTGCTGTTCTCGAAGCGCTTCAGGACGCGCCTTTCCGTCCGCAATCTGGGTGGTGAACTCCGTAAGCTGATTCTTGAGCTTTAAGAGCTCAGCCTTCTCTTGCGCGACCAGCCGATCGAAGTCCGGCAAAGAAAGATCATTCGGAAGGGACAAGAGAATCTCACTCGCAGGAATCGGATCGTCATCCTCATCCAGCTCCGATTTAATTTCGGCCACCTGATCCGGCAAGGTGGCTATCGACTCTTGGAATCCAGCCTCCCGCTCCCGATGACCCTTGGCCGATTCGTAGTGTCCGATCGCCGCTTCGTAGGCCTCGACCAGACTGGCCTTCAACTGCTCCTCCAGTTCGGCCTTCTGCTGCACCTCCTTAAGGCTGTTCTGCACCCGGGCGGCACCAGCCTCACCTGGAGCCGCGACGGGCTGGGCAGTCGTCGTCTCCGGGCTTGGAGTCGAGGTTGCGGCGTTGAGCTCGCAAAGGGTCGCGAGCCAGAAGACGGTCCCTAGCCCGCCCAAGAAAAGAAATCTAAGCACGATCATGCGATAGGCGCGCCCGAATCAATCGCCACGCGCTCGACATAATTTAGCGCATTCCCCTGCCCTGTCGAACACAGAACGCCCCGCCTGTCTACCGGTTCAGCTCGGGATACCCAGTTCAGTCCCCACTTCCTGAACCTGCCAAGGAAGCCCGTACCGATTCAAATCTGCCATGAAGGGATCCGGATCGAACTCTTCGATATTGAAAACACCCGGGCCTTTCCAATGCCCCTCCAATAGCATCTTGGCTCCAATCATTGCCGGAACGCCGGTGGTGTACGAAACTCCCTGCGCTTTCACCTCCTGGTAACAGGCTTCGTGGTCGCAGTTGTTGTAGATGAAGACTCGCTTGCGCTGCCGCCCGGATTCCCCATCAATCAAACACCCAATACACGTCTGCCCCTTGGTCCGAGCGCCAAGCCCTCCCGGGTCTGGCAAGACCGCCTTGAGAAACTGCAACGGCACGATCGACTGCCCCTCAAACTCCACGGGATCGATCCGTGTGAGCCCAATGTTCTGCAACACTTCCAAATGCGTGAGATACTGTTCGCTAAACGTCATCCAAAACCGAATCCGTTTCACGTCCGGGATATTCTGACACAAAGATTCAATCTCTTCGTGATACATTAGGTAGGACTTGCGCACCCCGATGCCGGGATAGTCAAAATCCCACGTGTGTTCCAGCGGCCCCGTTTCCTTCCACTCACCCGCTTCCCAGTAACGCCCGTTCGCCGTCACTTCGCGGATGTTGATCTCGGGATTGAAGTTCGTCGCAAAGGGGTGTCCGTGATCCCCGGCGTTGCAATCCAGGATATCTATTGTGTCGATCCGATCGAACAAATGCTTCTGGGCATGAGCACAAAAGACATTGGTCACTCCCGGATCGAACCCCGATCCCAACAAGGCCGTGATGCCACGCTCACGAAACCGATCCCGGTAAGCCCACTGCCAATGGTATTCAAACTTGGCTTCGTCCCGAGGTTCATAGTTCGCCGTATCCACATAAGGCACGCCCGTCTCCAAACAGGCATCCATCAAGGTGAGATCCTGATAGGGCAAGGCAACATTGATCAAGATGTCCGGCCGGAAGGATTGGATCAAGGCCACCACCTCTGCTGTATGATCCGCATCCACCTGAGCCGTCTCGATCTCGCGATCCAGTTCCCTCGCGATCACGTCACACTTCTCGCGCCGACGGCTCGCCAAACAGATGGTGCCAAACACCTCTGGGAGTTGAGCGCACTTGTGCGTTACGACCCGGCCGACTCCCCCCGCTCCGATGATTAATACCCGTTTGCTCATAGTCTCGGTCCCATCGTTATTCCATCTCTAGCCACCCTCAAGAAAGGCGATCCCGATAGTCTTCGTAGCCAAAATTTCTCACCACTTCGCAGTCGCCCGAAAGTCGCTTCAGGGCTATCGCAGGCAAGCGCACTCCGTTAAACGTAGTGTTCTTGACCATCGTGTAGTGAGCCATGTCTTCAAAGACCAAACGGTCGCCCACCTGTAGGGGTTCATCAAACGCATAGACGCCAATTTCATCCCCCGCCAAGCAGGTCAAACCTCCCAACCGGTAAGCGTGCGGCTTTTCGCCCTCTTTACCCGCACCCGTGATTTCGGGACGATATGGCATCTCCAACACATCCGGCATGTGCGCCGTAGCCGAGAGATCCAAGATCACGTTGGGTTTGTCGTCACCAATAATGTCCAAAACCGTTCCCACCAAGACACCGGCATTCAACGCAATCGCCTCACCAGGCTCCAAGTAAACCGCCAAACCATGCCGGGAACGAAATCCCTCGATCACTTCACATAAGAGATCGACATCATAGTCCGCCCGCGAGATGTGATGCCCTCCGCCAAAATTGAACCACTTCAAGCCACCCAACAGATCGCCAAACTTCTCCTCCACCACCGCAACCGTGCGAGCCAAGGTATCCGAGTTCTGCTCGCACATGGTGTGGAAGTGAAATCCGTCGACGCCAGTGAGATCAAGGCCCTCCAACTCCGAACGTCGAATCCCCAAGCGCGATCCCTTGCGGCACGGATCATACAAAGCCGTCTTCACTTCCGAATACTCAGGATTGATCCGAAGCCCGATCGAAATCTTCCGACGCGGATCCGACCGCACCGTTTCTTGGTATCGTCGATATTGACCAACGGAATTAAACACCAAGTGATCGACCAAGGGGATCAGCTCATCGATATCCTGCTCGCTGTAGGCAGGCGCATACGCGTGCACTTCACCGCCAAAGAGCTCGCGCCCGAGACGGGCTTCGCTCACCGAACTGGCAGTCGTCCCGCCTAGGACCGTGCGAATCAATGGAAAGACCCGATGCATGGCAAAGCCCTTCAGGGCCAGAATGATCTTGGCACCGGTCCGATCCTGAACCTGTTTCAGGACACTGAGATTCTGGGTGAGAATGCGCTCGTCGACGACGTAGCAAGGAGATGGCAACGCTTCAAACTTCATCTATGATTCCCGTACGGCCCAAGGCAAGCCCATGTCACCAATGCGATTCATGAACGGATCCGGATCCAATTGCTCTGGGCAGTACACCCCACCCACATGCCAATCCCCCGACAGGATCAGACGGGCCGCCAGCACCGCCGGCACTCCCGTCGTGTAGGACACCGCTTGGGACTGAACCTCATCAAAACACACCTCGTGCTGACAATTGTTGTAGATCAACACCCGCCGATCTTGGCCGTCTTTTTTCCCTTCGAACAAACAACCGATACAGGTCTTGCCCTCGGTTCGCGGCCCCAGGGTCGCCGGGTCCGGAAGCAGTGCTTTGAGAAACTGTAGCGGGACAACGGGTCGCCCCTCATACACGATGGGCTCGATCGACGTCATCCCGATATTCTCCAGCACCCGCAAATGGCGCAGATACTTTTCCGTGAAGGTCATCCAAAAACGCACGTTGCGTACGCCGGGAATAAATTCGGCAATAGACAAGACCTCCTCATGGGTCATCAAGTAAGCCTGCCGTTCTCCGATCTCCGGAAAGTCAAACGTTCGGCTCGTCTGCAGGGCCTTGGTCGTCTGAAAGGCACCGTCCTCGTAGGCAATGACATCCGCCAAGATCTCCCGAATGTTCGTTTCCGGATCAAAATTGGTGGCAAAGTGGTATCCGTGGTCTCCAGCATTGCAGTCGATGATATCAATCGTCTCGATCGAATCGAAGAGATGCTTTTGAGCGTGCGCACAGTAGATGTTCACCACACCGGGATCAAACCCCAAGCTAAGCACACCCGTCAGGTTGGCGGCTTTGAAGGCATCTCCAAAACCCAACTGATCCGCGTAATCATACTTGATCCGATCGCGTTCATCGTCGAGCGAGGTATCCACGTAGTGGGCCCCCGCATCGGCGCACGCCTGCATCACGGCGAGGTTTTGGTAAGGGGATGCGACATTGATCACCACATCGGCCCCAAAACTTTGGATGAGCTTCACCACCTCGGATGACTGGTCGGCATCCACCGCAGCCGTCTGGATCCCCCCCGGGATCTCTGCGGCAATGGCGTCGCATTTAGCCACCGTTCGGCTCGCCAAACAGATGTCTGAAAACTCGTCCCGATGCTGGGCACACTTGTGGGCGACCACCCGACCGACACCCCCAGCACCGATAATTAATACCTTTCCCATACGCTTTCCTCGGCTCGATCCGCGGGAGCTCTAGCCCCGATGCCTTCGAGCGGCGGCATGTTGCCGAGAATGCCCTCTGATAGCAAGAGCAGGGGCCGGCAGGGCGAGCGTACCGGACTGGCTACAAAGTCCTTTCACCTGCACGTAAGAGAGTGTGAAAGCGACAGCTCCGCTCTCGCACTCCAAAAAACGCTCGATATGGGGACGAAATATGGAGTGCGAGAGCGAAGCTGTCGCTTTTGCCACCGCGATGGATTTGACAACGGAATTTCTTACACCGTCTGGTACTCGCGAGCCGTTGGGCTAGAGCAGCGTCCAGACAAACCATCGGCTCACAGGGACGCTCTGGACAGGGCGGATCGCGGGTAGGCTCATCCCGCCGGCCACCCACCAGCCACCCCACCAAGAGAAATCCTTGACCTAACTGGCCGCAACCTTTTCTCTGGGCACTGGATTAATTACTCCCAACCCGCGTCCTATATGACTCCTGACGGCAATAACAAACTGGCCCTTGTCGGTGTAGCCATCTTCGCTTTGGCTATCCTCGGCGCTCAAATCACCTACATCGTTCCCCCCGGACATCGAGGCGTCCAAGTCACCCTCGGGAAGGTTTCGCGCAACTTCAAGCCCGAGGGCATCGGATTCAAGCCCCCCTTCGTCAGCAGCATCCGTCTGCTGAACGTTCGGCAGAAGACGATGAAAATGACGACCACTTGTATTTCTAAGGATCTCCAGGAGATCCGCACCGCGGTCAATGTGCTCTACCGCATCCCGGAAGAGTCCGTCGTGGAGATTTTTCAGAAATTCAAGGGCGACCCATTCAAGAGCTTGGTCTTCCCCCGCGTGGACGAAGCCTTGAAGGAAGTCACCAAAGAACGCACGGCTCAAAAATCCGTCCAAGAACGCAATCAGGTCAAAGCCTCGGCCCTGGAAATTGCGCGAACCAAAGTCGGCTCCCTGATCGAGGTCGCAGATCTGGTCATCTATGACATCTCACTCTCCGACAAACTCGAATCCGCCATCGAAGAAAAGATGGTCCAAGAGCAAAACGCCAACAAAGCCATTTTCGAACAAGACAAGGCTCGGATCGACGCGCAGACTAAAATCATCGAAGCCAAAGGCGAGGCAGATTCGATTCGCATTCGAGGGAAAGCCTTGGCTGAGAACCCGGCCTATATCGAACTACAGGTCGTCGACACCTGGAACGGGGCAACGCCCCGAGTCATCAATGGCAATCAAACCGGTGCCAGTCTCTTGCTCCCACTGGAGAAACGGCACTGAGGCCGTAACGAACCTGCTCAACTCGCTTTCCTCCCGTTTTACCTCTCTGAACTAGCATGACTCCACAAGCATTGCAAAAACTGATCGGCGTCGGCCTCATCATCTTTGTCCTCGTAATCTTCGGTTCGCAGTCCACCTACGTGGTGGAACCCGGCAATCGAGGCGTCCGCGTGACTTTGGGTAAAGTCGCCGACCTATTCGTTCCCGAAGGCCTGACGTTCAAAATGCCACTCATCACCGAGATCCATCAGGTGAGCGTCCGCCAACAAACCCAACTGTTGGAAGCCGAATGCTACACCTCGGATCTGCAGCAAGTCGTCACGGAACTGCGCGTCCTCTACCGGATCCCAGAAGCGTCCGTAGTATCGCTTTGGCGTAATTATCGAAGCGACGACGGCCGCACTCCGGACTATTTTTTAAACCTGATTCAACCCCGCGTCGTGGAAGCGCTCAAAGAAGCCGCCGCCACGGTCAGCGCCGAGCTGATCGTGCAGCAACGCGAATCCATCAAGAACGCAACACTGGACAGCAGCAGAGAAAAGATTGGCAAGACCGCCAATGGCGTAGATCTCATTTCCCTAGAAGACATCGCCCTACAGGGCATCCGCCTCTCCCCTGAGCTGACCCAAGCAATCGAACAGAAGATGACCCAAGAGCAAGAGGCGGAGAAAGCCAAGTTTGTGCAACGCCAAGCCCAGATCGAAGCCGAAACGGCGGTCATCAAAGCCGAGGGCGAAGCGGAAGCCATTCGGATTCGCGGTGAAGCGTTGCGCGAAAACCCGGCCTTCATCGACCTACAGATCGTCGAGAAATGGGATGGGCAATCCCCTGCGGTCGTGGGAAGCGGTTCCGATGAGGGCGCCCAAGTCATGATCCCGGTCGATCCCTTTCAGAATACCGGGAGCGCTCGCTCCAATCGATGAGCAAGAACCTCACTCCGCGGCAGCGGGCTATGGCTCAACTGCTGATGTTGGTCGGCTTTGCCGCCTTGTTGTTCTTTCTCTTCCCCATCACGCTGGCCTTCGTCGAAGCGGCCGCACGGAGCCTGCGCTACCTCTGGTGGCTGATCCTACTTCTGGCACTCGGGATCTGGCTCTATTGGAGTGCCTCCCGCAAGTCATAGAGCACCCCCTATCACCGCCACCGAATCTGCGTCAGGGAGACGACGGCTTCCGCCAAGAATTGACCCCCACCCGGAATCTCCCTAGGCTGGCAGTCAATCCTGCTAATTATGACTACCCTGCTGCGACCTTCTTTCGGGCCGGCGCTCCTCGGGCTCGCAATAGCTCTCGGATGCCTGTTTACCACCCCCGCCCAAAGCGCTGGCCGCCACGCCGCCTGGCTGCAAGGCGACAAACTCACCACGGGTCGCGATTCCCTGGGATCCACCCGACCGACCCCGATCGCATGGCTCACGCGTTCCTCGATCGATACCTCCACGTTCGAACACAACCTCAATGAACCCGGTGATCTGATAGTCAAGCGGGACGGCGACTACTTCGTTGCCGTCACCTTGCCGATTATCGCCAGCTCGGGAGAACGGTTGACGCAACGCATCGAAGTCTATGTCAACAGCCGCGCGACTCCCGGTAGCCTCGGCCAATCAACCTACATTCGAAATGCGAGTGGCCACACGGAATCCTCCGGCCATGTTCATGTGCTCCTTCCCAATCTCGCCGCAGGGGACGTCATTGAAGTTCGGACACGCCGAATCGCCGGCACTTCAGGCACCTCAACAATCCAAACCGCCAGTCTCTACGCGGAGTGGATCGCTCCGGAACGCACCGCCTTTGCCGCCGGTGCCACGGAAACCGCCAGCGGTCGAAATCTCAATGTCGAGGAAGCCACGGAGGATACGTCCCTGCTCTGGACCGCGACCCGCTCCGGGGATGGCTTTGGACACACGGACGGTGACTCCGAGATTCGCCTCAACTCCCCGGGCGCCTATCTCGTCTATGCGAACGTTCCGCTCAACGGCGCCATCCCTCGCAGTTCGGTCGCACTCGAAATCCTTCTCGACGGTACCCGCATCGATGGCGGCTTGGCCCAACAAGGCTACATCCGCAATTCCAGCAGTCATCAAGATTCCTCCCTGCACTGGGCCGGTTTGATCCGGACCACGCGAGCCAATCAATCGCTCCGCTTCGCCACCTTTCAACGTGCTTTGGAAGGCACCGTGACAATGCCACCCCGCAAGGAAGCCTCTGTCTTCATCGAGCGCCTCACCAGCGAGGACGGTGTCTACCAGGGAGCCGCCTTTGATACGGGCGACGGTGACAACTGGAACCTCGAAGAACGCACGCCTCTCAGCTGGGATGCTGGAGACGCCATCATAGACACAGCGGTCTACGACCACAGCACCGGCAGCAACGCGCAATCTCTAGAAGTGAAACAACCCGGAAATTACCTCGTTCTCTACAATGACACCCTCACGGGGGGAGCCACGCGCGCCAATCCCCGCATTACGCTTGAAGTGAATGGCATCCCGCAGGATGGAGCTGAGACCAAGACCCACTACATCCGGAATGCCGATGGTCATACCAACACTTCGGCCACGCTGGTTTATTATCTCGAAGGCCTTCAAGCGAACGATATCCTCACCATCAGCACCCAACGTGAAGGCGGGGGTGGCGCGCCGATCGCCGAAGAGCCAGCTCAGTGGGTCGTCATCCGGAAAGAAACTCTCGAACCCGGAGCCGACAGCTCCGCCCCACCACGGGTCGCTCAACTTAAGACAGGCGTCACCGGCTTCAGTGCCACCATTGAAGAACTCGGCATCGCCGTTGATCTGGACTCCTTTTCGGCAACCGTCGAAGAACGCCCGGTCACTCTTTCCATCAATCGAGGCGAGCAAGGGGTCGCAATCGAATTCGAGTTCGAAACCATCCCCAACCCGCGATCGCGGCACGATGTCGTCCTTCGCTATCAGGATATGGCGTCGCCACCGCAATCCTACGAGCTCCCCTTCTCAATCATTATCACCACCCCCTTCCGCATCCTGCCGTTTGAGTTCGCTCGTGTGGAACCCGATACATCGCAACCCGGCTTCGACGCGAACATCACCCAGATCAGCACCTTTCAATCCGGGGTTGTCAGCCTGCATGGCAACACCATTGCTGGGGCCGAGCGCCAATTGGCCGGCGAATTCGAAGATGCGGACGGCAATCCCTATTTGAATGAAGCCGGATCGCTCAATGCAACGGCATGGGAACCCGGCCTGGCCGTGATCGAAACCGTGATCAATCTCGAACAAGACGCGCTCGACGCCGGAAACTTCACTTTCGACACCGGAAATGAAGATGATTTCGTTCCCCTCATTCCCGGATGGAATGACAGCCTCGATGGGATCGTTGGGGAGTTCACCACGTACCTCGACCTACCGGCGGGATTCCACACACTGGGCGTGAACAGTGACGATGGCTTTGAAGTGGTCGCAGGCGATCCCGACACGCCCGACACCCGCCCCATCCCGCTGGGAGAGTTCGACGGCGGACGCGGTTCGGCCGACACCCTCTTCAACGTGGCGGTTCAAACGCCCGGCGTCTATTGGTTCCGGCTCCTATGGTTTGAGGCCGGTGGGGGAGCCAACGTCGAATTCTTTTCCGTTCATGAAGGCGAGAAGATTCTGATCAACGATCCGAATCATCCCGACGCCTTCAAGGCCTATCGCGCGGCCTCGGGTCGTCCCGAACCACCCGCTGAGCCGGGCGCCATCCAGAGCATTGCTCAAGTTGGGGCCGACATCGTCATCGAATTCACGGGAGATCTCAAAGCCGCTACTTCTCCGGAAGGTCCCTATACTTCAGTCGGCGCTCAGGAATCGCCCTACCGAACCTCCCCCAACCAGGCGACCCAGTTCTATATCGCCGAATAGAATTCTATGGACCCAGCCCGCAATCCGACCGAAGAGATCACCGGGCTGATCGAACGCGTCACCTTCTTCAACGAAGAAAGCGGGTTCGCCGTGCTCCGAACCAAAGTGAAGGGGCATCGCGATCTCGTGACGGTGGTGGCCACCCTTCCCTCGATCAATGCTGGGGAATGGATCCACGCTTCCGGCAACTGGGTTCGGGACCGTGAGCACGGGCTCCAATTCAAAGCGGCCACCATCAACGCCACGCCACCCACTACTCGCGAAGGGATGGAAAAGTATCTTGGTAGTGGAATGATCAAGGGGATTGGCCCGGTTTACGCCAAGAAACTCGTCGGCCATTTCGGCGAGGCCATCATCGATATCATCGAGAACCGCTCCAAGCAACTTGAGGATATCGACGGTATCGGCCCGACTCGACGCCGCAAGATCCGAGAAGCTTGGGCCGAACAACGGGTCATTCGAGATATCATGGTCTTCTTGCACTCGCACGGAGTGAGTACGAGTCGCGCCGTGCGGATCTATAAGACCTACGGGGAAGAAGCCATTGAGAAAGTCCGGGCCAATCCCTATCTGCTCTGCCGAGATATCCGCGGCATCGGTTTCAAAACCGCCGACCAGATTGCTCAAAAACTGGGCATCCCCTTCGACTCGATCATCCGCGCCCGAGCCGGCATTCAGCACACACTCTTGGAGGCAACCAACGTTGGCCACAGTCGACTCCCGAAGACTATCCTTTTGGAGAAAGCCGAGGAACTCCTCCAGATCAACTCCGAGTCGATTGAGAACGGGCTGAGCGAGTGCCTACAGGCTCAAGAACTCATCCGAGTCCAGGCCGAAACCGGGCAATTCATTTACCTCCCCGCCATGCGCCACGCCGAACAGACCATCGCCCAACGTTTCGCCAACTTGGCTCAATCCCCTCCCGTCCTACCCCCCATCAATGTCGAGAAAGCCATCGAGTGGGTGCAGGACAAAGTGGGGATCATATTGGCCGACCAACAAACCGAGGCCCTCCGAACCGTACTCACCCACCGCGTCACCATCATCACGGGTGGGCCGGGAGTCGGAAAAACCACTCTGATCCAAGCCATCCTCCGAATCCTGGCGGCGAAGAAGGTTGAATTCCTGCTCTGCGCCCCGACGGGCCGCGCCGCCAAACGCATGTCCGAATCCACCGGTGTCCCCGCCAAGACCATCCATCGGCTCCTCGAAGTGGACCCAAAACACGGCGGATTCCAGCGGAACGAATCCCGCCCTCTGGAAACCGACGTCTTGATTGTCGACGAATCTTCCATGGTGGACCTCCACCTCATGCAATCCGTTCTCCGCGCCGTGCCGCCCCACGCTCACCTGATTCTGGTGGGCGATATTGACCAACTCCCCTCCGTCGGACCCGGCTCGGTCTTGCGAGATTTGATCAATTGCAATCTGGCCCCTGTCGTTCGACTCACGGAAATCTTTCGCCAGGCCAGCGGGAGTCAGATCATCCGCTATGCCCACGAGATCAACCAAGGCCAGGTGCCACGATTCAACGAACAAGGCAGCGACTCGGATTTCTTTCTCATCGACCGAGAAGAACCCGAACGGATCATTCAAACCTTACTGCATCTGGTCCGCGATCGGGTCCCGAAACGATTTGGGTTCGATCCGATCCAAGACATTCAAATCTTATGCCCCATGAATCGGGGCAGCCTAGGCACTCGGTCGCTCAATGCGGATCTTCAAAACACCCTTAACCCACAGAGGCCCAATGAGCCCTATGTCGAACGATTCGGTTGGCAATTCCGCACTCGCGACAAGGTGATTCAAACCGAAAACAACTACGATAAAGACGTGTTCAATGGAGATATTGGTCAAATCACGAACATCGATCCCGTCGAACAAACCGTCGAGATCCGGTTTGACGATCGCCGCGTCGATTACGAATTCGGCGAACTGGATGAAGTCTCCCTTGCCTACGCTATCACGATCCACAAATCCCAGGGGTCCGAGTTTCCCGTAGTCATCATTCCGATCGCCACCCAACAATATGTTATGTTGCAACGGAATCTGATCTATACCGGGGTTACGCGGGGACGGAAGTTAGTGGTTTCCGTGGGACAACCCAAGGCACTCTCCATCGCCGTCAAGAACCGGCGCTATGAGGAGCGGTATTCCGGTCTTCCGGAGATGTTGCAGGAATGCGCGGCAAAGACGGCCTAAGCGCTCGTTCCGCTCCGAGATGAGCGCTGTTGATGGGCTCGTTCCAAATCCGTCACGACGTCCGCTCCTTTGCGGAATAGATCCGGACTCCAAATCCGTTTCAGATCCCAGCCTTGGCCGCGGAGAATCTCGCTCCGGAAGTGCTCCCATTTGACCGGATCCGGAGTTTTCCGATAGCGATTGAAATCGAGTAACACCCCCAAGGTAACGGCATCCGCCAGATCCGGCTCATTGATCGCCACATCGACGCAAAAACCCTCGTTCCCCCAGTGGCTCGTCACGCCCCAAACATCGGTCTCGTCGAGTCGCCGAGCCAGTGCCTGAACGGACTCGGACGCCGAACCACGCGGGTCCGAATAAACCGTGCGTTTCCCATCCTCGCCTTTGCCCCCTGCCGCCGTCGCGGCCGCATGGGCCGATTCGGATTGCTCGGCATAGTGTAAAAATTGGTACAAATACTGTCTCCCTGTCATGGTAACAGGCTCTTCTCCTTGATCCCCCCCTACATACTCGGTTCGGGGAATGGATGTCAGCACGTGAATCCGCTCCCGCGCGCGAGTCACCAACACATTCAATCGACGCTCTCCGCCGTGCCGCGAAAGCGCGCCAAAATTGCGCCGGAACTTCCCATCACTCGCAGGGCCAAACGTCGTGCTGATAATGATGTGATCGCGTTCGTCTCCCTGAACATTCTCCAGATTCTTGACGAAGAGCCCCTCAAAAGAACCTTCCCCTTGACGATTCCGCGCCTGCTCCAAACGCTCCGAAAACGTGGCATCCTCGGCGGCCCGTTTTTCTAAGGCATCGACGATCACATCACGCTGATTCAAATTGAAGCAGGCAATCCCGATCGAGGGCGGTTCCTTGGCCCCCAACAATTCCTCCACTAACGAGACTACCTTCTCGGCTTCGTCCGGATTAGATCGGTCCCGATACACACCATCCACCCGGTACACTCGCAAAGGCGCGTGTTCAGGACGTCGTTGAGGATGGCCCGGTATTGGTTGGAGACGGTGCTGATAGAACGCCTCATTCGAGAACCCGATTAATGCCTCGCTTCGCGAACGGTAGTGCACATCCAGATAACAGGACTGCAGATCCAGATTGAGCGCCGCACCCAAAAGATCTTCGGTCTCACTCAACTGTTGCGCAGCCAACTCCTCCAGACTTTCTGCATCGGCAAATTCGGAATCCCCTACCGCGGACTCAAAGAACCGGGTGGGCGGGAGTTGTTTCGGATCACCCGCGATCACCACGCGTTTCCCTCGCAACAACACCGGCAGGGCTTCCTCCAGGCGACACTGGCTGGCCTCATCAAAGATAATGACATCAAAGAGGGCATCCCGAGAGAAGATCTGAGACACGGTGGAGGGGCTGGCCATCCAAACCGGGCACAAGTCAAAGAGCGGATCGCCGTCCGGAATATCTTGCCCGGCCTGAATCATCTGCCGCAGCTTGAGCGCCCGCTTCCCTCGAATGAAGAGCCGCTGTCGCAGAGACGCTCCCAAGGAATTGAGTCGACTCCCACTTCCCGCCATCAAGCGATCATGCTGGCGACCGCGCCAATGATAGAGTGCCAACTCTCGCACCAAGGTCTCTTTTTGACTCACTCGTTGGCCAAACTCCTTCAAAGCCGCTTCCACACGTTCGGTCGTGATATCCAACAACTCGGTCCCGGTCCGCAATCGCTGTTTAATCTCCTGTTCCACCGCGACACGACGCAACAAACCGACACCATCACTCGTCTCCACTTCCGCAAGAGCCAACGTGACAAGTCCCCGTTGGAGGCCTTCCGGTAAATCGGGCAGCCGCCGCTCAAAACGTAGCACGTCCTCAAGCGAGTCCTGACAAGCCTGCCAACGCCGCACCCGCGGCGCGACTTCTTCCAAGGCATAGGCTTGCCGAGTTTCTTCGTCGATCGCCTCAGGAGTCCACAGTTTCAATTGACCCAGATGCTCCGTGTATTCTTGCAACAAACCAATGCGCTCCAACGTGTGCTGCAGCCGTCCCATCAACCCGCGAAGGGTTTCCTTTGACTCGGCCGCCGTGGGCAACAACGGCGCCAGTTCTCCACGCAACGGGGAGCGGGCCGCCTCCTGACGCCACCGCATCGCCTTCCAAGTCGACCGCGCCTCGCTCCGCAGGGATTCAAAACTTCGGGTTCCCTCATTCGCAAGCTCGGTCCCAGACAACCTTTCCAGCCAGTCATCCAACAGAATGGCTGCCTCCATCTGTTTGAAGTACTGAGTCGCCCGATCAATGGATGCCACGTCGAGACCCAGCCCCAACGGCGCGATCGCCGCTTCCGCAGCGCGCTTCTTGCCAAAGGCAAAAACACGAGTCCAAGATTCCGCCATCCCACGATAGCTCCCCAGCGCCTTCACCGCCGTCTTCAACTCATTCAAGCCTAAGGAACCCAGGGGACACACCAATTCCAACTCCCGTTCCACCGCTTCGGACACGGTATCCAATGCCTGATTTAGCTGGGTGGCTTCCTCCGTCTTATCTTGAAACACGGTCTCCGATAACGTGGCAATCCGAAGCGCTACGCCATCCACCCATTCCTGAAGACTGGCCTCACTCGCTTCCAGCACGCGTTCCAGGGACCGGCGCTGATCTTCCATACTGGAGTCCGGGTCCAACTTCAATGGCCCTTGTTCCAGTGACTGATCAAGGGCCTCCGCATCCACCAAGACACGGTCTAGATTCGCTGAGAGATCGTCGATGTGCCCGGACATGAACTCCGACAGGGATAGGGCCAATCTCCCATGGTAGGGATTCGATCCCAATTCCGCACTCGAAGCGTGCTGGAGACACTCGTCGATGTCCGCCAGAAAGGTCTCGATACTCGCTTCATCCCAACTGGACGCCGCCATCAAATCCGGCACCAAGTCTCCGCCCTTCTTCGGCGTCGCCATCTGCAAGCGCATCCACTGACCAACCAAGTCGTGAAACGAATGCCGGTCTTCTTCACTCGCATGCAAGGAATCGTAATACCCTTGCAACTCCACCCGAAGCGCCTCGAGCTTTCCGTTGACGTTATCCAATCGCTTCAATGGCGAGCGAGGTCGCTCCTCATCCGCCATCGCTTCCAAACGCTCCCGAATTCCGAGATACAAGGAGCGCCGATCCCGTTGCACGTCATGAATCACGCCACACAGTTCACCCAGCCCCAAGGCATCCAAGCGGTATTTAACCACGTCCAAAGCCGTGCGCTTATCGCAAACGAACAAGACGCGTTGTTGTCGCGCGACGTGGTCTCCGATGATGTTGGCGATGGTTTGGCTCTTCCCGGTCCCTGGCGGGCCGTGCACAACCACGGCTTGGTCCTTACGCGCGTGCGCCACGGCCTCGGCTTGACACGGATCCGCACGGGTCACCAAGGCCTCCGCCTCAAATCGTTCGGATTCCTCCACCGGCCGGCTGTCCTCCTCCGGACGTTCGATTTCATGGTCACGGAGTTCCAAAACCTGTCGGTTCAAAAACAGGCTCACCGGTGCCTGTAATTGGGCTTCATTCGCCATCATCCACTTGGTATCGCGCATCAATCCCGGATTGGTCGTGGGGAATAAACCTAGCACGGCACAGGGTAAGATGGTCGGCTTAGCGGGCAAATCAGGGATCTTGGGTATCGGCTCAATCGGCAATCGGGGTGCAATAATCGAATCCCGAATTCCCATGGCGCTGGTGACACAGCCCAGGATCTCCCGCAGTTCCTTCCACGGATCCTCCCCGGTATCATCGCCAAACAAATCATCAATCTCCTTACCGGTCTGCTGCTCAACCCAAGCCAACAGCGCCGGATTCGGAATCAACAAATCCGCGCCTTCGCCTGTGGCCTTCAACTTGATCCCCAACTTTGAGTGCCGATGTACCGTTAGCGAAACCGGCACAAACGCGAGGGGCGCCAAAACCCGGGGGCTGCTCGGCAGATTGGAATCTTGAATCGCCGGCACCGACAACATCGGGTAGGCCACAAACAACGCGTCCTCACCGTGGTCATTGAGATAGTCGCGCCCATCCAGCGCAATATCGTGAAACTTGTTCAACAAGCGAACCTGGGCGGCATAGTCCCGCTGGGCTTGTTTCTGCTCCGGAGTCCACGCCCGCTCCGGCGTCTTGGGAGGCTCAAAACGAGAGACCTTGGCCGGGCATTCCACGGCCCGTTCCTCGCCCAACAGGGAATCAACGAGGCTCGCCGCCTTCAATCCCCTAAAAGCATCGATCTCAGAGAGATCCACCCGTTGTCGGCTGTGATGGGGCCGGGCGTTCAGACTTGGCCCCTTCACCAAGCTGGCATACAGCCTTTGCAACATTGCATCCAGAATCATAAGCAGCGCGGAGGGAGGCTAGTGCCGAGATCGCGTCTAGGCAATGGTTTCCGACTTCTGCGGAGTGGACGCAAGGTCGCGAACATAGCGGTCCAGTTCCAGCTGATACCCCGCCACCGAGGCCTCACCCTCGGCCGGGGCCCATGCGGGAAATTCTTTGTCCGTGGCCCGCGTGTAGGGTCCCGGCTTAACCTCGTACATCACCGTATCCGCCTCCTCAACCACGAAGGTATGGAAGACCCCCGGCTCGATATCCACCCCAAACGTGCCCAAGCCCGGCGCCAGACGCACCGCACTCGTAGGCTTACCGTCATCCGTAAAAGTCAGAAACCACAGTGCCCCACGCAGCAACACGACGCCTTCCGCCTTGGGTGGATCAATGTGCCGATGCGGCCGTACATAGGTTCCGGGCTGCAACACGTTCAACATCCGATGCAGCGATGCCTCCGCCGACTTGTGAAAGGGGAGGATAATCCGCCCGCGCGGGCTCTGCCGCGAGGCTTCAATCGCCTGACGCATCCCGGCTTCACTCAGGAGCGTCACGTCATTGGGCGGCGCTTCCAGCGCCGCAGGATACTGGGTTCCCGACATACCGCCGGAGAGCATAGAACCCAACAGAGACAAAGCAAGCCCATGGCAAAAAGCTCAAGAATTGCTGGAGTGTTATCACGGAATACCGATAGTGTGCCGCACTTAGAGAGGGTTCGAGAAAGAGAAGAGACACCATGGCAGACGAAGATTTCGCAAGTGTTCAAGGCCAGTACTTCATGCAGTGCTGGAGCCGTCAAGGCGATTACCAACCCATCCCGGTCGAACGAACCGACGGCTGTTGGATCCATACCACCGACGGCCGGAAGATCTTCGATCTCCGTAGCGCCCATGAATGCATCAACCTCGGCTTCAACCATCCGGAGGTGTTAGATGCCATGCGCGCCCAGTTGGATTCCGTAATCTACGTCACCGACGACTTCGCGACCGCACCAACGGCCGCCCTCGTGAAACGCCTCGCCCACATTTCTCCCGGTTCCCCCAACAAACGCGTGTTCCTCAGCCAGTCGGGAGCCGCCGCAGTTGAAGCTGCCGTCAAAGCCGCTCGGATGTATAAATACTGTGAGTTATTCTCATCTCCGGACCGCCCCGTAGATGCTCCCGATCAATACCCCTATCCCTACAAGATCATTTCTCGTTACAAATCCTGGCACGGGACTACGAGTGGCGCTTCTTCTGTCAGTGGCGATCCGCGCCGCTGGTTCCAAGAACCCTTCACCGTACCCGGAGTGGTATTCGCTCCCGAAGCAAATGCCTACCGCTCTCACTTTGACTCCGCCGCCGACCCCGTCCAGGCCAACCTGGACTACGTCGAATACTTGATCGAAAACGAAGGCGGCAACAACAAGGTCGCCGCCGTCTTAGTCGAAGCCGTCGTGGGCAGTAACGGGATCATCCCCCCGCCCCCCGAGTACCTACAAGGGCTCCGGAAACTCTGCGACGAGTGGAATCTTCTCCTCATCGTCGACGAAACCATGACTGGCATGGGCCGGACCGGGAAAATATTTGCGGTGGAACACTATGGGATCGAGCCAGACATCATCATCATGGGCAAGGCTCTCGGCGCCTACTGCCCGCTTGCGGCAACCATCTTTTCCGAGAAAGTGGCTCGCTGCTTTGACGACCACTTGTTCGGTCACGGTCAAAGTCATTCCGGTCACGCCCTCGCCTGCGCAGCCGGGCTCGCCAGCCTGGACGTTCTGCAAGCACCCGGTTTTCTGGACCGGGTCAATGCGCACGGTTCCTACCTGCAGAACGCCCTGGAGGGACTCCGATCGCAGCATCCCGCTATCGGCGATGTCCGCGGCTTGGGTCTCTTCTGGACCCTAGAACTCGTACAGGACCGCAACACCAAAGAACCGCTCCGTCGCACGACGGAAAAATACTCCAAGACCATCGTCAATCAGATCGCCCAACGCTTGCTCGACAAACATCAGATCTACGTGCCATCCGACAAGTTCGGAGTCTGGGTCGTGCCACCTTTGATCGTGACGCAAGAGGAACTCGACTTCTTGGTTCAAGCCATCGACGAGACCTTGACCCATTTCGAACTATAGGTCACCGTCCCCGGCCAACTGGACGCGATAGAACCGTTGCCGCTCATCCGGTGACGGGTCAGACATGACGAAGGTTCCGGAGTGATCTGCCGGGACGGACGCCATCTCCAGCGTCTCCCAGGTACCGGCACCCAACTGATCCAAGCTCTGTAATACCAGGGTTTGCCCCGCCGGCGCGAGGATGGAGAGTTCCACGCCGCCATCGGCTACGGTAATCGATTCAATGGAAATTAAGACGGGACCGTCGCCGGCCAACGGCTGGGGTTCTCCATAAACCCAATGTAGCGGCTCATTTCCATAGCCAGCGAGGGGTTGCCGCTGAAGCGATCCGCCTTCGGAACTCGGAACCGGCCAAGGCGCTTCATCCGAGAATGCTATCCGCTCTACGGAAAAATAGGTTTCGCCTCCCTCGGCATCGACCAAGGACGGATCTGTCCGCTGTAGCCGAATCACATCCCCCCCATTATCCAACCGGCCCCGTAACGGACCTTGAATCATGGCGGACGGCGGCAACGACCAACGGACTCGAAAGGCTTCCAATCGAGCGCCGTCCTCTGCGGGATCAAACGGCACCAGTAAGAGCTGCTGCCCGGGCGCCAAAGCCGTTCCCTCGGAAAACTCGAAACCCACTCCCCCGCGTATGCGCCAAGTGATGCCGCCCATCACTTCGCCGCCCAAGTGCACGGTGGTTTGGCTCAGATTGGTCAACTCGATAAACTCATCGTCTTGGGTTTCCCCATTCTCGCCCTCCCGTCGGGGACTCGCAAAGATCTCTGAAATCACTACGGGCCCAACAGAGGGTTCGCTGTTCTCCAGTCCCAAAGTCGCCTGACCGAAGGGGACGATGTCGTGACGCCCGTCCGACAACCTCCAAGGCCCCTGAGACCAACCGGCGGGTAACGCACCGAATTCAAACCCGGTAACATACCCGCTCAACTGCCCTGACTCTTGCACCCCAAACAAGTAAACTTGTTCCCCTTGCGAGCTGAGCCCGAACCCCGCAGCTCCCGCTTCGGTCGCGCCAAAGCTGTTTTCATCGATCACCAGACGACTCCCCGGAGCGATCACCGACCCCGTCGGGAACGCATACTTCTGAGGATCTCGCAAGGAGTCCGTCAACAGCCAACCGCTCAAGTCGACCGCTTCGTCTCCCTCATTGGTAAGCTCCACGGCATCGACCATGGGCAAATCCGAATTGTTCAAAACTTCACTGATGACCACTCGCGGAAGCGGAGCTCGATCGCCGTCCGATTCGCCGGGTGAACCACCCGGATCGACACTTGGGCGGTAATTCCCTGGCCCAACCACGGGATCCCCCATGACGGGCAGTTCAGTCGCCACCAGAGAGAAGCCAAACCCATCCGTGCCCGGATACCAATCGTCGCGATACCCAATCTGCTGAAGAATACCACCTTGGCCATCAAACACCGTGAGAACCTCCGCGTCATCATCCAGGGAACCAGCAAAGCGACCAAACGGCACGAGCGCAGCCCCATATCGCAGTCGGAAAGCATCGGCGTTAGCCACCAACACCAAAGATTCGCCCGGCAACAGCCGATTTAAAGTCTCTTCACCAAACTCAAACGCCACAGCACCGGCTAGGCGCACGCCCGTCAGATCTAGCCGACGCCCGCTTCGATTTTGGAGTTCCACAAACTCGAAATCACTCGACCGTAGCGTTCCATCTAGCGCCAACTCATCCAAGCTAGGCGGCACGGGGTTGTAGTGGATCTCGCTCACCACCAGATCGCCCACGGACGGAGCCGGATCGACCACATAGACTCGCGACACCGGTCCGGACCATTTGCTCGAGAGAGGGGGGTTATTGGCACCGGTCAAACTGGTATGCTCCAAATCTCGCACCCGGGCAATCACCTCCACACTCTCGGTAATCGAGAACGGCTCAGTATAACGCACCGCGCCCTGAGCGACATTGCCTCCGGTGATGCGCGGATCCGATCCATCCAGCGTGTAGTAAATTTCGCCACCCTCTCTGGACGCCAGCTCGACCCGGCTCCCGACGACCGTAGAAACAAATCGCGGCGGATCAACGAACTGACTTTCCATGAACTGACTCCGCCGTGACAACCAATCCTTCATGTGGTTGATCTCGCCTTGGTAGGTTCGCCCAAACTGGCTCCGCGGTCGTTGTCCCCAGCGATCCTCATTGCGATCCTGCGCTTCCCGCAATGAATCCGCCATCCCGTCGATGACCGCATTCATATTGGCTTGGCTAAACGCCCCTTGGCGTAAGGACTGAAACCGATCGATATAGCGTTGAAAAAAGTCGATGTCTCGGAACATCCGATTCCACCATGGATAGTTAAAGAAATCTGTCCCTCGATCGCCTCCCCGTGCCCGCCATGTCGAAGGCGAAAAGTCACGTCCATCCGTAGACCCCAGCGCCCGATCGAAATCCCAGATGGGACCAAAGACCAATTTTCCGTTCCGCGGGATGGACATGTAGCCACTCAACCGGAGAGCATCCACGTTGAAGGCCAGCACATTGAGCAAGTGGTGATCGATTGCGGCATCCACATCCACATACCGGGCATAACCTTGTTCCGGATCCCGAAAGTTCGATCCGTTCACCGCCCGCCCGAAGTCCTGGAAGAACCGGGTCAAGAACTGCCGCTGCGCAGCACGCTCCGGCCGTTCGATCTCCTCTTCCTTCGGGTAAACGTAGCGAAGGCGTTGGCCGGCACCAGAAAATCCAGAATCCCCCGGATCGGCTCGATCAATCTTCAGCACGTAGCCGCCCGACACATTGGGGAGCCGATCATGCTCCGGAAAGACGCGCGCCACATCGACGCGATCGTCGTCCCGTTTGATCTTCTCAATGAGCGCATAGACTCCGTAGTAATCATCGGATCGAAGTGGGCCACCATTCGTGTTCAGAAAGACCTCCACAAATCGCGTCCGGGGTGCGTAACGGCCGATCTGATTGCTGAGTTCGTAGATAAACGGATTGTGCATCAGCGACAGATCAAAGTTGTAGGGTCCCCAAAGCACCCAATCTGAATCACGCGGCAATCCCAACGGGTTGATCCCCAGCCCGTTGTCGGATTGATCCCAGGCCTCCACGGATAACGAGGGTTTGGGGCGTCCTGCTGTGCTGGATCCGCGCACTTTCAAACCGGCGCGAACGGACAGCTCGGGTTGTCCCAACAACTGCGTACGCCCCGTCTCTCCGGGTTCAATCACCGCCATGAATCCGGACTGAAAGCCGCTTTGCGGCGGGCGACCTTGGCGAAAATTCTCCAGCACGATCAGCGGCAGATCGGACGAGAAGTTGCGCACTTCCGCATGGAGCTGGACATAGGTTTCTCCGACGACTCGACTCGTCTCCCCTCCGGTTCCGACAACGCGACAACGGATCTGCGTGGTTTCACGAAGTGTGATCGGTCCCGTGTACGGGGTCGAGCCACTTCCGGGAATGGACCCGTCACGGGTGTAGAATATACCCGCTCCCTCGGGCATCGATTCCGGTGCTTGGATTTCCACCGTCAGCGAGGCCCCAAATGTTTGACTCCCCATCGAGAGGCTCGGCGGTTCCAAGACGCCGGTCACCGCATCGCGATTCAATTCCCCGGGGCTCGGGGCAAACTGATAACCCGCGTTCTGGAGTTCCCCAGCTTCGCTCGTAACCAATTCGGGGAGAATCAGAATGTCCGAGCTTGTCGAAGCACGATTGAGGCCGTGAATCGCCAGCACGTTCGCGCCCCCGCGAAGATGAACCCGTGCCGCCGAGATGTCGATATCCACGGCCGTGGTTGCTTGGGCATCCGGTCGATCGGCCGATGCCGTCGCATTCCAGCTCGGATTGCTCGGGGCATTATCGGCCGCAATCCGTTCCCCATTGAGATAGGCCACGAACCCGTCCTCGTAACGGAACCGCAAAAGCAGTCGTCCCACGGCGGAGAGATCGGAAATCGTAAACGGCACGCGGACATAGACGGAGGGGTTGCCACCGCGCATATCCGCCACATTCAATCCCACCAAATCGCCGTAGTCATAGCCCACGCCGGTGCGCCCGGTGCGCCACGCGGAATCGTCAAAATCCAACTCGGTCCACCGCGTGCCCAAGTTACCATCACTCGGGATCAAGGCTCGTGCCGGAGCCCGGCTGGCCAATAGAACGGTTTCCACGGCTGGGGTCTGTCCTCGCCCAAAGGAAACGTCTGCCGTTTGGACCGGATACTCAGGGGTGAACTCAAAAGCCGCCTCACCCATCGGGTTCAACAGACCGAGGTATTCTCCACCAGCTCGCAAACGGAAATTTGTGTGCAACGGGGCCCCTAGCTCACGCCGATCCTTCCCCGACGCAAAAACGACAAGGTAGCCACCCGCGCCCAAATTTACCTCCGGGAACACCCACTTAGCGGGTAACGTTGGATCGTCGGTCAAAGCCCAGCCGGCGAGGTTCCAGGACCGAGCATCGGGATTGTGAATCTCGATCCAATCACTCCGATCGCCATCGTCATCCGAAAGCCCTCGCTCACTCTGCGCCAGAAACTCGGAAATCACCGGTTCGGCAAATCCCGGTCCGCCCAACAACACCCCGAGCCACAGACTCCCAACAAAACTTAAACGACACCACATACGCTTCCAAAACCGAGAACCCTCGGCGTAAAACCACATCATACCTTCCCTGGAACAGCAAACACCGGGCCAATTTCTAGTCTTGGCACACCCACCGAGGGTCGCCACGACGTTCTTCCGCCAAGGCCTCAACCTCGGTCCGGTCAAAATCGGCCAAGGCTTCGCTCGCGTCCCATTCCTGGCGCAAGCTCGCCGTCAACGGCTCCGGTTCGATCCCAAGATTCCGCGTAAAGTCCCAATGCGTCCGGCTGGCGCGATAGTCCGGCATGCGCGAGGGTTGCCGCAAGAAAAGTGATAGTCGCTGCCGGTCCACGGAGAGGAGTAGCGAACCGTGAAAGAGGAGCGCCCGACGCCGACGACGTTGGGCATTCCCGGAAAATTTCTGGTCACCCAGAGTTAAGTCCGTGTGGCCGGCCTGAACCACGGGCTGATCCAGGAGTGGCTGAACCGCGGCAGCAATCCGCCCCATCACAAAGGTGTTGGCCCCACTCACGGTCTCCAGCGCGCTCGCATAGGCATACGGGAGAATCACGGAATAATTCAAACAACCCGCCGTCTGTAAGACGGTCCCACCACCCGAACTTCGACGGAGCAAGGGCACACCATGGTCTCGACACACCGCTCGCTTCACTTCCTTGTCCCAGTCGTTGCCGTATCCCAGCACGACAAACTCGCTCTGCGGTGCCCACACTCGCAACACTGGCCCCCACCGGCCGGCGTCGCAACCCGCCAACAGCACATCATCGCACGCCAGTGCTTTCATCGGGTCCCGAAATACCGGGTCACAGAAAGTCACCGACGCGCTCACTCAACGCTGCGGGTAGAGCAAGATCCGATCATGAACCACCAATGCCAGATCCGGACGATCATCGCCCGTGAGATCCGCAATCACCACTTCCCGTGGTTCGTAGGTCTTGCCTTGGGCCTGTCGGTAGGATCGTCGCTCGAAAACCGGCCAACGCTGGACCAACTCGATCTTCCCAGGATTTCGCAGGGAAACGACTTCTACGCGATTCTTCTCAGCTTCCAGAAAAACCACTTCGTTCCCGGCCACACCGTCGAGCGCCGCTGATCGACACTTCCAAAGATCGGCACTCTCTAGCTGCGTTTCGTAGGTCCCACGAGGCTTGGCCTGCCAAGCACGTCCCCCGAGGCGTTTCAGGTAGATCTGATCGGAGCTGACGAGCCGCAATAACGCCCCCCCTGTTTCGCCATCTCGACCGACTTTCATCTGCGTCAAATCCGCACGCGGGAGTTCGAGGTTATCGAGAATCTCCCATTGGCTGTCGCCTTGTCCCGCCACGAAGGTCAGTTGGTTCGCTCCCACGTCCAGCAAGCAGAGGACACTCTGATCCGCGTCCGGCGAGGACACCGACGCCACACCACCAACCACCGAACCCGTCTCGGCACCGTTGATCTGTACTTTGACGTCTACCGACCAACTCTTCTCTCCGTCGCCGGATTCGCTTGGCTTCAAGACCACCCCGCGCACAGCATTCTTCTGAGGCAGAATCAACTCAGGCAAGCCGTCCCGATCCAAATCGACCCGTGCTACCCACGCCTGTTCCGAATCGCGAGCGCCCGTCGCAATCGTCACGCGCTCAAAACCGCCCCCATCCGCAATCTGACGCAGGCACCGCAATTCCTCATAGGCCGCCACCGGAACCACGTCCGGCAATCCATCCTGATCCACATCATGAATCACCAAATCGACACGATCCGCGCCAATATCCACCAAAGTCTCATCATGCCCCACCGTTCCGTCCGGCGAGAACAAAGAGAGCTTCAAACCTTCTTTCAAGCGCTCCAAAACGGCCAGTTGCGGACCAGCACCCGGCAAAACTTCCCCAACCGCCATTCCTGCCGGTCGGCCTCGTAGCTTAACCGGGACGGGGAAGCGAAGCCCTCCCCCCGACTGATACTCCGTCACCCCGACCTTCCGCTCGGAATAACTCAACAGAAACAACTCGGACTGCCCATCACCATCCCAATCCGCAATCTCAATCTGACCAATACCGCTATACGCCCCATACTCTCGCGCTACCCCATAGCCCCGCTCACCCTCATTCAAGTGAACTCGTAACTTTCCGGCCGCGGTATCCGCCATCACGAGATCTTCATCCCCATCGCCATCGAGATCCGCCCACGCCAAACCACGTTGCTTCCCATCGTTCTTTGGCATCCCAATCCTTAGCAGCTCGCCGTTCGAGACCCCCTCCGTGATGCTCGGCACGGCTTCACGCATCAGCGCTGAGAGCCGGGCCTCGCCAGATCGATACGCAATCGTTACTAGATTCGCATCCTCAAACCCCAACTGCCCGTCCAACCACACGTACCGCTGTTGACCGATATCGACCAAACGAGAGGAAGCCGCCAATCCAGCTTTTCCCCCAAGCCGCAAATAAACATGTTCCTCGTTGTCGGATGAAATCGCCATGATGTCATCCGCCCCATCGGAGTTGAGATCATCCAACTGGTACCCCCGCAATCCACCACCGTGCAGCAATCGACGCGGTCGCGAATCGTCCAAACTGGGTTTACGATCGATCACATAAAAGTATTCCTCCGTTAAAACCACCAACTGCGGATTGCCATCCCCGTTCAGATCACCGCACTGCAGGACCGTTGAGCCCCCCGCAATATCGGGGACCGACCAGTGTTTGGTCTCCTCCCAAACCGCGTCCCCCTGATTCTCCATGAGAACGACCTCATCCTGGTTCCCGCAATAGATGATCTCGGGACGAGCATCACCGGTGAAATCCGCCACCACCAAACTCGTGATTCGTCGTTCGGATCGGATCGCTTCAATCCGAAATCGAGCATCGGCCGGCAAATCATTGATCTCAGGTTTCTCGCTACTCGATACTTCCACAGATTCTCCGAGAGTGGCAGTCTGGTTGTAGAGGAGTTGAATTCGAGACCGGCGCGGGTTGATCACGACTAAGTCATCGAAACCATCTTGATTCAGATCTGCCGCACGCAATGCCCCGATGCGGGGTTCCAATGGGAAGATCTCAGGCCCCTTAAAACCAAGTTCGCTGGCAGCCGCATCGAGCGCAAGGCCCATCGACAACACTCCCAAGAGACAGCAGCTCGCAACGGAGTCCGTCAAAACACTCAATCGATCTCTCATAACGTCACTCTCCGAGCGTATACACGACCACCCGGCGTTGATGACCATGGGTGCGATGCTCCCAAAGGTAGATTCCTTGCCAAGTCCCCAAGACCATTCTCCCATCCCGTACGGGGATCGTCAGGTTCACACTGGTAAAAGCGGTCCGGAGGTGGGCTGGCATATCATCCGGTCCTTCATAAGTATGTTGCAAAAGCGGATCACCGTCCGGGCATAGGCGAGCGAAGAATCGCTCAAAATCCGCCCGCACCTCGGGATCCGCGTTCTCTTGGATCAACAGTGATGCAGAGGTGTGCTGCACATGCAGCGTCACAGCTCCCAAGCCGATACCTGCGGCGGACACTTGGCGCTGAACGGCCGAAGTGATTTCATAAAACCCTCGCCCGGTGGTGGCGACCGCGATGTCCTCCAAAGATTGCTTCACGATACCCGTTCCTATCTTAGCCCGACTAACCTCGTTGGCCCAAATCCAACCCGTCCGGCCGAACCGGGCTTGAGCCCACAAAAAGGCTCCGGCAAGGACTAGGGCCTACCCGTCAATTGCTGTCACTCAACAATTGCTCGACGCGCGGATCAGCGGGATGTCCGTTGTTGATAGCCTGCTGATAATGATACTTGGCCAACTCCTTGAACGGTGGGTTCTGAGAGGCATACACCACCGCCAAATTTACGTGAGCATCGGCATAACCCGGCCGTAACCGAATCGCTTTGCGCAAGGCAGCCTCAGCCGGTCCGCGATGCCCAACTTCAGTGAGTGCAACGCCCAAATGATTCTGGGCCTCGGCATCATCCGGATCCAACACCGCCGCCCGACTCAGAACCGTCACCGCATCATCAAAGCGCTGTTGATTCATTCGCAACAAGCCCATCAGGAACAGCGCATAGGTGTTTTCGGATTCTGCCTCTAAAGCCGCTTCCAGATTTGCTTCTGCGGCACCAAATTTCTCCTGCTTGATTTGAGTCAGCGCCAGACTGGCCAATGTGGGAGCGTGACTGGGAATCAGATCCAAGATTTCATTAAACTTGGATTCGGCCAATGAATACTGGCCCTGTCGGGCCGCTTCCTGAGCTTGTCCCTCCAACTCGGCAGCTGCTTGTGTCAGGTTGTTTCCCGGGCTCCCGGCGATCGAACCGGCATCGCGAGTCGGCACTTCGGCTTTAGCCAACTCTGTTCCTTTAAGCAAGGCGAGTTCTTCCTTGGTATACGGTTCCTTCTCCGCTTCAAACACGGCCAAGCGCGCTTCCAGATCGCTCAAAGTCGTACTGCGGCGACGCGAGAAACGGGAGAGCCAACTCGATCGCTCCCGGTCGCCACCCCGACGGGCCTTGGCCAGATCGGCTTTCAGCGACTCATTCTCACGAGTCAGTTTGGCCAAGGCTTTCGACGAGTCGCTTGCTCCTTTCGATCCTCCGCCACTCCCAGCTTCAGCGACTTGACGTTTCAGCATGGCATTTTCACGCATCAGATTCTCCAGTGTGTCCAGATCATCTCCTTGGGTCGCCGTCCTCAATTGTTCTCGAAGTTCGTCTCGTTCTTGCGTCAATGCTGCGACCTGGTTGTTGAGCGCGGTTTGGTTCCCGAGTGCGGCCTGACCACTCATGTTCTTTGCCGCCGCTTGCGCTTGCGAGAGTAGATGGCGTAACGCCTCGTTGTCCTGACGGAGTCGCACCAACTCGTTGGGATCGATCATTGGGCGAGCGGGAGCAGGAGCCGGAGTCGTAGCCGCCTGACTCTTGGCTTCCGCCAACTGTTTTCGCAACCCGGCTACTTCTTGAGTAAGTCGAGACTCATTGGCTGCTCGGGTTTCCGCATCGCGCCTTCCTTGCTGGGCGGCCTGCTCTGCCTCCGCCAACTTCGATCTCAAATCAGCTACCACCTTATCCGATGCCACCCGAGCCTGACTCAACCGTTGCGCCTCTTGACGTTGATCGCTGGCTTGTGCATTCAAGGCACGATTTAGTTGAACTTCGATCAGCTCGTTCTCTTTTTGCAACTCCAAGATCTTTTCCTCGGCTCGACGCACTTGTTTCGGATCGACTTCCGCCGGCCGAGCCGCCATCGCTTCCCGCAGTTTCGAGAGTAAGAGTGAGTTGTCGGCTGTCAGCTGACGCAATTGTTCATTAGCCGCGGCCAATTGGCCCTCCACCATCCGGAGCTCATCTCCCGAGTTGGGCTGTTGAGTAGCGACGGAGCCGGGCGACGTTGCGGAAACCGCCGGTGTCGGTGCTGACACCATCGGCAATGATGCCAGTCTCTCCCCCAGATACTTTAGACGAAAACGGACTACCTTGGGGTTCCAATTCGGGTTGGCACTTTGAAAGGCTCGAAGTTTTCGATGCGCGTCACTGTAGAATTGGGCCGCCTCCGTTCGTAGGCCCGATCCCAGCATTTCGTCACCCTTGGTCAACAAACTGTAGATCGATACATACTCATCGCTCGCATCAGCCGCCTTGACCAACGGGGACGACCACAAGAGAGGAAGGAGCAGGCACCATCGAATCCAAGTTTTCATCGTATCTTTGGTAATTAAATCACTCACAAATTTCAAATAGAGTGAGCCTAGAAACTCGGAAATTCGAAATCGAGAACTATTTGTCTCAAAACCTTAACCAGCCCTCCATTGACACAGTTCGACAATTCGTGGTACCAATGCAGCCTCGAAAGAGCCAGGTATGGCCTCCTTTGCCCTTGAAAGTCCGGTGTTGGTGTTGAATCGACTCTGGCAAGCAGTGAACATTTGCACTGCTCGCCGAGCGCTCACGCTTCTTTTTGAAGGGCGTGCTCAAGTGGTCTATGAGGACGATCAGGGGGCCTTTCAGACCTTCGATTTCGGTCAATGGCGCAGTTTCTCCCAGAATACCCCGTCCGAACCTCAAGTAGGCACTGTCTCTTTCCGGATTGGTATTCCAAAAGTAATCTTGCTCGCGGTGTTTGATCGATTTCCAAAGAAGGAGGTCAAGTTCACCCGTCACAATATCTTCGAGCGGGACAAGAATACCTGCCAATATTGCGGGAAGACCCTAGATCGCTCGGAACTCAATTTGGATCACGTGGTCCCTAGAGACCAAGGCGGCCCGACCAACTGGGAAAACATTGTTTGCTCATGCATTCCTTGCAATACCCGCAAAGCGAATCGCACGCCTCGGGAGGCTTCGATGCGATTGATCCGTGAGCCGACACGGCCCAAATGGCGTCCCTTCATGCAGGTCAACCTCCGTACCGTGGCCCACTCCAGTTGGAAACACTTTTTAGATGTTGCTTACTGGAACGTCGAGCTTGGGGAACAGATCTCCTAGCGGCGAGATGTTCGTACAGGACCTAGCCCGTCATTCTACCGCCCTCCTTTTCGAGCTTCGAGAGTTCCCCGTCAGGAACGCGACTCGATCATCTCCCAGAATTTCGGATTCTGCTCCAGAGCTTCGTCTTCGCCAGTCGGCAGACTGGATCGGAAGAGAAAATCTTTTAAAGTATTCCGACTTAGGATTCGGTGGACGACGATTCCTAACTCGCTCCGCTCGAAGTAGACGCGATAGTCCCCCAGACGGTAGCGATAGAGTTTTTTCCGGTTCCGCTCCAATTGCCCAAAGCGATCCAAGTCTTTGGAACGACTATCCTGTGGGAATCCGCGGAAATTGCCAAGAATCTCCAACTGAAGCTCTTTCGGCATCTTACCTAACTCTCGAGCACTGAGCGGGTTAAAGATAATCTGGAAAGGCGTCATCGAGGCTCCGGAATCAAGGAGTGGTAGCGCGTACGGGAATCGAACCCGTCTCTCGGCCTTGAGAGGGCCGTGTCCTAACCGATAGACGAACGCGCCATTGCCAGCAATCTAGCGGGCGCCTTCTTGGGAAGTCAATGCTAGGTGGGCAAAAAAAATGGCCGCCCCACATGGGGACGGCCGAATGAGAACAAATAGATGTTACTTGCGACGACGCAGCAACAGAGCGGCACCACCCAAGAGAGCCAACACGATGGTCGACGGCTCTGGGATCGGGTCAACACCACCGCCACCGCCAGCGACGGTGAAAGCGGTCAAACCGCTCAAAGCGGCGGGAGGAGCAGGAGGAGTTCCGCCGCCACCCAAGGTAACGGTGAACACGTCCGACACACCCGAGATGCTGCCGTCGGCGTTCGAGACTGCGACCTGAAGGTCAGCGGTCGAACCACCAGCGATGCCGTCGATGGTGCGAGCACCACCAGAGAACAGACCATTGGCCAAGAAGTTGGCAGGTTCACCAACGTTCGTGCCATCAGCCAACTGCAACTGAGCGGTGAAACCAGCGGCTAGCAGTCCGTCAGGACCAGAAACCGGAGCGTTCACACCACCGCCAACGTTGGCGAAACTAACAGTACCTTGTGCGCTAGCACTCAAGGTAGCTGCCACACACAAAGCTGCGAGCAATACTTTCTTCATTTCGTGAATGTACTTTAGTTTAGTTGTTAAAATTTAGTTGTTAGTTAATCGTGAAATTACGATCCCAAGCAGCTGCCTCACCTTTGTCGATGAAGAGAGCGTCGCCGACACCCAATGCAGGGTCTTCGGGAGCCCAAACACCGAGGAAGGTGTTCGAAGCAAACGTCGAACCGTCGAACGAGAAAGCAGTGTCACCAACACCGGCAGGGAAGTCCAAGCTGCCCAACGTTCCAGCTTGAGGAACGGTAGAACCTTGGATGCTCAAACCAGCAGGAACTTCCTTGTTGCTGGCTTCGCCCTGAAGGACTTCGCCCACAAAAGTCAACGTGGTGGCTTCATCAACATTGATGTAGAAACCGCCGCCGACAGGAAGCTCGATGTCAGGAGCCCAAACACCCAAGAAGGTGGAAGAGCTGAATGCACCATTTTCAAACTTGAAGATCTGAGCACCGATAGGAGCAGACGGAATCACTTCCGAAGCCAGATTCCCACCATTGCTCAGCGGGTTCGAGATCAAGCTCAAACCTGAGTTCAAGGACTTGTTGACGTAACCTACGGCATTAACCGAGGTAACCTGCGCCGAAGCTGTAGCGATACCCACTGCTCCCAGCACAGCCGCGATGAGTAGCGTTTTTGTTCTCATTTTTTACTTATCTAGTTACCGTGTGTGTGACCAATGTCGATAAATTCAACCCCAATGTCAATGGATTTCTCCAACTCTTTTCGGAGGCCTTTGACCGACAGACTGGTTAAACCAAATCTAGGGCAAGCATGCAAGCTCTTAATCAGCCAACCGGATGATCTTCCCATCCCACTCGTATGCAGCAGTTATGGGCCTTTTCTACGTATTTGGAGGTATTTTTCCACATTCTGAACTGATTGTTCTCACCGCGATTCGGTTTCTGGCTGAACAATTTCGGTGATTTCTGTCTCCATTCAGGACTACTCCCTTGAGCATCAGTGGGTAGAACAAACCAATTTTGGTGGGAATAGGACCGAGTTGAGTTGCCGGTCTCGATGATTTCCCATCACCGGAGGGACGTTTTCTAAGGAATTATGGCCTTTTTCCAGGTAGGAATGTGTTCCGAGTTTAACCCAGGCACGGGATCGGCTCCTATTATCACTCGTTTTCAGGTTGAAGGGGATCCAGCTCGCTGCAAAGAAGTCGTGCCGGGCGACTCGACTCAATAGCCTCTGTCGCCGATGATCGGACCACAGCTAGCCTGTCGACCACGCGGAATCATGCCAACGCCATCTGCCACCCCACTCTCGAGTGCCGACCGCCCCGGATCAAATGTCCCCGGATGGATTTTAGAGTCATTTCGCGAATCACCCGTGATGTCCTTCTCGGACTACATGGCTCTGGCACTTTACCATCCAGAGTTCGGTTACTATGAGCGGCCCCACGAATCGGTCGGTCAAAAGGGTGATTTTATCACCAGCGTGAGTGTTGGCCCGCTCTTCGGAGAACTGATTTGGGAGGCTTGCCGTGATTGGATGGAGTCGCTCCCAAATCAGGCCCCCGTTCTGTTGGAAGCGGGAGCCCATGACGGCCGTTTAGCCCTCGACATCCTCAACCATAGCCAGCACCACGATCCGGATCGTTATGCGCTTCTCCGTTATATCATCCTAGAGCCCTCCGAGCGACGCCGTTCCCGACAACAAGCGGCCTTAAAGGATCATATGACGCGGGTTGATTGGATCTTATCTTGGGATGAAATCGGGAAGAAATCCTTTGAAGGGGTCATGTTGAGTAATGAACTACTAGACGCGCTGCCGACGGAGAGGATTCAGTGGAATGCCAAGGAACGCCGTTGGGAACGACTCGGGGTGACTCTCGAAGCAGAGAGACTCCACTGGTGCCGGATCCCCTCAGCGGAACAAGAAGTCCTTCAACCGTTTCTGGATCGATTCCCTCCCGAGTTAGCTCCCCACTTGCCAAACGAATTCCTCACGGAGGTGGGGCTAGCTGCAGATCAATGGTGGGAGCAAGCCGCGAGTCGCTTGGCTCACGGCTATCTGGTCGCCTTCGACTACGGGCTCCGACAGGAAGAGTTCTTCGCCCCACACCGGTCACAAGGCACTCTCAGGGCCTACCGCCACCACCGTCAAAGCCGCGATCTCCTGGCGCATCCCGGAGAGCAGGATATCACCGCACATGTCAATTTTTCGACGCTCATCGCTACCGGTGAAGTCGCCGGTTTGAGCACCGAGGGTTTTACTTCCCAGGAACGCTTTCTCACCGGACTCATTCAGCGTCTCGCCGACAAGGGACTAACAGTCCGATTCTCTGACCCTAAAAAACTCCGACAACTCCAAACCCTAATCCATCCGGACCATTTCGGACGGTCGTTTTCCGTACTCGTCCAATCCCGTTGACTCGTCGCCGTTTCGCACTCGCCCGAGAAGACACCCTAGCGATCATGAACATCCACCATCTGGAACTCTTTTACTACGTCGCCAAACACGGCGGGATCATGGAGGCCGTCCGCAACATGCCCTACGGCATCCAACAGCCCGCCGTCAGCGGTCAGATCATTCAGTTGGAGGATGACCTGGGCGTAAAACTCTTTCAACGCCGCCCCTTTTCATTGAGCGCAGCCGGGGAACGGTTGTTCGACTTTGTCGCCCCTTTCTTCGACCAAGTCGATACAGTGTGCGATCAGATCCGCGAGGGGAACTCCGAATTACTCCGCATCGGCGCCCCTTCACTCGTGCTAGATCGCTACTTCCCTGAAATGGTTCACGCCGTTCAACAAGCCCTACCGGGTGCCAAACTCACACTCAAAGAAGGCCATCACCACGAGCTCATGGCCCAGATGAAGGCGGGCGAGATTGATCTCGCGATCACTCCCATCGACAACCCGGAGGTGGCTGGTTTTCAATCCACATTCTTGATCGAGATTCAGATCTGTCTCCTGGTCCGGAAGGATTCACCGATACGATCCGCCAATCATTTCTGGAAACAGGACCGAATCACCGAGGCCCTCATTTCACTCCCACCACAAGAACTGGTCAGCCGCCGATTTCAAACATTTCTTGAGCAAGGAAAACTCAGCTGGCCACCGCAAATCGAACTCTCCTCCCTGGACCTGATCGAAAGATACGTCAGCACGGGTCTCGGGGTCGGGCTGGGCATTCAAACACCGGCGAAACAATACGCCGATAGTGTTCGATGCCTGCCTCTCAAATCCATCCCGCCAATCCGAGTCGGTGCCGTTTGGCGCGACACACTCTCACCCGCCGGTAGAATGATTATCGATGAAAGCTTGCAGCAGGTCGCCCAATTGACAGGGCGGAAAGGCTAGGCAAGATTGCCAAACGGTTTCCGTCCCGATACGGTTCCCACCCAAGCCAATCCGGAAAAAACACCGTGACGCCATCAACCGCAGACCCATCGCCCCAACCAGCAACGACCGAAACCGATAGCCGAATCGGATCGGCCTCGAACGCAGACCCTTCCCCGGGGTCGCTCTATCTGTTTGATCGTTCGAATCGCGGTCGAATCTGTCTTCTGGGCGAAGATCGGCATCGCTTCCTCAACGGCCAAGTCACCAACAACATCCGCGACCTAAAACCGCACCAAGGTTGCTACACCTTGATCACCACCAACAAAGGCATCATTCAGGGCGACGCCACGGTCTATTGTTTACCCGACGAATTGTTGTTGGATATGGAACCGGAAACGGCCTCCGCACTCCGCCAACGGCTGGAAGATCATATCGTGGCGGACGATGTGGAGATCGTGGACGTCGCCGAACTATTCGGGCTCTTCTCGCTTCAGGGAAGCCTAGCCCTTGAAATGCTAAAAGCCCTACTATCAGGACCCGGCCTCGATGAGTTCAGCACCAATGATTGCTCTATCATCGAGATCGAAACCCCACGCTTCGGCACGTGCTACGTTGCCCAATCCGCGCCGCCCGAGCTGATGCGTTACGACATCTTTGTCAGCGCCGAGTCCCGAGACGAGCTCTGGACCGCCCTCCAGCAAGAGACCGCCCATCGGAACGGAACCATCGGAGGAAGTGATCTTTTGGAACGGCTTCGCATCGAATTCGGGCACCCCCGCTACCCCATCGACATGACGCCCTCAATCCTGGCCCCCGAGTTGGGGATCGAGGACCAGACCATCAGTTACTCCAAGGGCTGCTACATCGGCCAGGAAGTCATCAACCGAATCCGAAGTGTGGGACGAGTCAATCGGCGCTTCGTCGGATTGCGACTCGATATCAGCCACACCAAAGCCAAGCTCCACGGTGCCGCGATTCTATCCGAGGGAAAAAAGATCGGCTTTCTCACCAGCGAAACATTTTCTCCCACGCTTCGGGAACACATCGCGCTCGGCTTCGTCAAAGTCGCGTTCGGCGAGCCCGGCACGGCTGTTCAAATCCAGCCAAATGAAGCAGACACGCTGATTTCCGGAGCCGTAGCCGCCCTTCCGTTCGAGGCACGATCCCAAAGCTAGCATGAATTGGAGTTGAAGGCGGCCAAGCCGTTGACGTTTAGGCCCAAAAAAGGCCGAAAAAATGCCCCGCCTGGACCGGGCTAGTGGCAGTCTTTCTTCTGACAACTGCCCATCTTTTTCAGTTCCTCGCAGTCGGCCGTGATCTGAAGCGTCTGAGAACGGAGTTGGAATCCCAGATTGTGGGTAATCTCATCCTCTAACTTCTCGATCTTCTCGCTCTCGAATTCGACAATCCGATCGCAATCCTTGCAGATGATGTGATTGTGATTGGGGTGCTGGGCGTAGTTTGGATCGTAGTACTTGTAATCCTTCCCAAAATCCATCTCATGCACCAAGCCGCTCTCCGTCAACAGCGGCAGGGTACGGTAGACCGTCGCACGCGAAACGGAACGATCCCGTTCCCGTGACCATTCGAGGAGTTGTTCAGCGGTGAAATGTTCTTCCGTGCTGAACACCGTGTCGATGATGGCCATTCGCTGCGTGGTCAGTCGCAAGCCCTTGGAGGCAATAAACTCCAAGAACTTCTCTTTCGCGATCCCTTTTTTGTCCGCGGACACCCAGGCAGTATAGGCGGGCGAGAGTGCAAGTCAACGCGGGTTTGGTCGCGTCAAGCCGATCAACGCGTTCCCTTTACGGCCGGACCACCGCCCGATAGAACACCCCTCCCGACGCTAGTTCAGACGTGGCCGGAATCCGCCCACGCCACTGAGGATCATTGGTGGTTTCGAAGGCACGCCACGTGACGAGATCGCGAGTCTGCTCGATGACGTACTGAACTCCGACATCGCCATCAAGTTGAAGTTCCAACTCCGTCGCGCTCACGCGCACCAACGCGAGTTTCGGGGGCAAAACGCCCGCAATCGAAACAGCAAAATCCCGACAGTTCTCTATCGTATTATTGGACCGAGAACAGAACTGATAGGTCACCTCTCCCGGGCGGACGGGAACCAGCCGAACCGTCACTTCAACCGCCGCCGGGTCCCCTCGACCAACACGGCCCAGATTAACAATCAACTGACCATCCTCAGGCCGGAAGGTCCAATCCAGCCCTTGAGTGAAGGCCACGTCCTCGACCTCCAGCGCTGGCGGGAGATCGGCCACCACTTGCGCCGCAGACGCCTCACAGGCACCGTTGTTGACCAAGCGCAATCCCACCTCAAACGAGCGGCCCAACTCCGTCTCTCGGCTATCCTGGAGAATCTGCAACGGCAAATCCACATTCGTACACCGGGCACAGCGGATCAACCAACACACAGAATTCTGGAAGAACCGCTTGCGTTCCAACACCGAAACCCTATCCCCACCCGCAACCGGTAAAAAATTCTGAGCCAACACCCGCGTCACCTCAAAATCAAAGTTATTGAATGGCGGCTGTACAACCGCCACATCACTCCCGCCACTGATAGCCACAATATCCGCTTCCCCGCGAACCACCGCATCCTCAATAGGCAGGTCATAATCAAAGGGCATCAACTCACCAAATCGGCCACTCATGAGTTCGAAACCATCGACCGAGTCAAAGATCTCCACCAAGCCCCCATTGGCTCCGCCTTGCCCCCCCTCCAGCCCGATCAAATCCAACCATCGAACCTGCTCGTTTTCGCCCAACCCTTCGGTCTGCGTGGTGAGGTGCGATCCCAAAACGTAAATCGGCAAAGGCATCCCACTTGCGCGCGGTTGGTCTCGCATAGCCGTCAAGAGATCCAGCAGAGCCGCACTGATATTCCCGTCCGAACCCAGAGACACCACCACGAGCTGCGTGTTGGCCACCAAACTCTCATCAACCTGTTCGGCTTCCAACACCGTCGAAGCCAAGCCCATCTCAAAGAGGTATTCTTGCAGCACATCCACTTCGTCCCCGCCCCCGCCTCGGACCAGTACCACATCCCCACAATCCTCGCTCACGCCGATGCTCGATACCGCACTGATCACCGTCTCACCAGTCCGGGTAATGGCTCGGGCGGTAACCACAAAATCCCCCACCAGCGGGCTGTCCCAAAGATATTGATACGGCGGCTGCTGATCGCTTCCCAAAAGGGTTTCACCGGCATAAAACGCCACCTCCGTGACCTCCTCAACCGGGCCGGCCAGCGTGGCCGCGAATTGAATCGCAGCATCCGGACAGAACACGCCTCGATCACGCGGCAGGGTCAGGACTACCTCCAGGCTCGGAGCCGGCTCAACCACGGTCACGCTCCGGATGGCGGACACCGACTCGCCTTCGTCATCTCGGACCGTCGCCTGCACCCGGAAAGCACCGCTCGTCTCCGGTTCCCACTCCACGCGATAAGGTGCCACCGTCACCGTGCGGAAGGGTTGCCCATTAATCTCAAATGCAACATCCCGAACCTGTCCGTCCGCATCCGCAGCGCGCACTTCCAACGGAACCGTCTGCCCCAGCTCAACAACGGATCCCTCCGACGGACTCACCCAAGTGAGGGTAGGTGCTTGATTCGGCACCGCTTCCACGGTGACCAAAAACGGCACCCGAGTCTCACCATTCACACTCTGACCATCAGACACCACCACCGTAATTTCTGCCGTGCCCGACCGATCCGGAACGGGTCGCAGGATCAAGCCACCGCCCTCGGCGGGACTCGTATACATCACTTCCGGATTGGGAATGAGAGCCGCATTCCCCGAAACCGCTCGCACCTCCAAAGGATCCAGCTCATTGCGGGCCCCGGACGTCACCCCGGCAAAGCGGACTTCAAAAGGTTCCGTGTCTTCAAGAATCACCACCGGATCCAGAGCGTCGATCGTCGGCGCGTCATTGACCGATTCCACCACCACGACCGTTGTCGCCATCGTCACCAACCCAGCCTCATCACCAACCCGGACTTCAATGCGCCCCTCGCCAAACGCATCCCGCACCAAACCAAACCCGACCTGCCAAGCACCCTCCTCAAACCCAACGACCAGGCTCGACGGATCCAGCAAATCCTCAGGGAACGCCGAAGCCCGCACGTCCAATTGATCCAACGCGGTGAAGTCGTCAGTCACCACCAACGCCATCACCTGAACACCGGCATCTTCCCGGAGTTCCAAACGTTCGACCACCGTGACCCTCGGCGCTTCATTCGGTTTCACAATCGAGAGCGTCCGGGACGGCGCCACCGTCACCCCACCTCGATCATCCGTTACTCGGGCCTCAATCACCGCTTCACCCAAGGGTGTGGCCACCCAGTCAAAAGAATACGGCGGTGCCTGGAGGGTTTCCACCACGGCCCCGTTCACAAGAATCTCAACCCGTTCCACCGTGCCGTCGCTATCCTCCGCCGTCACCGTGATACGGATCGTCTCACCTTCGTCACGTACCCGCTCGGTGCCGGCAATCTGCAGTGATGCGGTGGGCAACACATTCGGGAGTCGCTCAATCACCACCGGGAAACGTTGGATCACCGAACCGTTTTCTAGGCCACCGTCCGTCACTTCAACCGTGACCTCCGCCTCACCAAATGCGCCAGCGATCGGTTCCAAGCGCAAGATCCCGGTCGGATTGGGACTTTCATAATTCACTTGGGGCGCCGGCAACAAAAGTAGATCCGATGACGTCGCCGAAACCACCAAAGTCTGTTCCTCATTCGCCGCCCCGGTTCCGATTCCCTGTAGCGTCACTTCATGCTCAGTCGTTCCTTGAAAGAAGACGACCCGCGCCAATGGCAACAGGGTGGGCGGATCATTGACCGAGATCACACCAAAGGCTCCCGTCCGTGCGGCTGACAACCCCGCCTCATCGGTAACGCTTACTTGATATGAGACCTCTCCGTTTTGATCCGGCACAGGCGTGACCTCCAGTTCCCACCGCTGCAACGCCGTTTCATACCGGACAGCCATTTCAATCACCCCGGATTCATCCGGAATCACTTGCACATCGAGATCGGCCAGAAGCGTCCGGTCATCCCGGATCACAAGGGGTATGACCTGAGGCACCGCGTCCTCATTCACCTCAACTCGGAGCACAGGATCCAGCTCGGGTGCCTGGTTGGCGGGGATGACATCGAGAAGATGCACTTGAGACGCAACAAGGCCCCCACGATCATCCATGACCGAAACTTGAACCGTGAAATCACCGGCCTCGGTCGGCAACCAGACGAAAGAGAACGGCTGAGTTGAAGATTGATCGACGACCGCACCGTCGATCAACAGGGTCGCCGAAACCAACTCGCCATCCGGATCGGACGCCTGGATAGCGACCGAAACTTCATCCCCCACTTCAAACTGACTCCCATCCGCCGGGGAAAGAAGTTCCACGGTCGGCAATTCGTTCGGACGCTGCGCAACCACCACTGAAAACGTGACCGTGGTCGCTCCATTTTCCGAAGCGCCATCCGTGACCGTTACGGAGACCTCACTGGAACCGAAAGTATCCGGACGCGGTTGAAGGATCAGTTCGCCCACGGATTGCGGACTGACGTAACGCACCTCCGGATCCGAAAACAAACCCGGCTCACTCAATTGAACGGCCACCGCTAGCGTGTCGGTCTCATTCGGCGCTCCCGAACCAATCCCAGTCATCTGAATAGTCGGAAACACCTCCCCTTCGGTGTAGGCCACATCGGGCAAGGGATCCACCGTGGGAGCATCATTGACGGGTTCCACTCGAACCGGAACCGTCTGTTCCGCTGCCAACCCCGCAGGGTCGACGACCCGAACGCGCAGTTCTCCCTGACCGAACTGATCCTGCGGAAATTCGAGTCGAACAAATCGGTCGCTGCCTTCGCCCCCAAACGACAACACGTCCGCGGTGACGATCCCGTCCGAACCGTTGACAACTGTGACACTCAGTTGATTCGGATCGTCCTCGGGATCGAGGACTTGGAACGGGATGATCGTTTCGCCCGCGTCCTCTTGAATCACAATTGCTTCCGGCAGTCCTGCCAGACTCGGTTCCCGATTCGGGAACCGAACAGATAAGGTGGCCACATTACTCCTGACTTGCCCGGAACAATTCGATACCAGAACCGTGTACCGCCCCGCGTCCGCCTCCGTCAAATCCGTAAGTATCAACGAAGCCCGCACCGCTCCCGGGATGGGCACACCGTTCTTCTCCCACTGGTAGCTCAACTGCCCGGCCGCTCGGACCACCACATCAAACCCCGTCTCGCCACCCACCAAGGCATTTTGGTCCAGCACCGGAGCCACGAGCTCGGGCGGTGTGCTGGTCTCGACGGCTCGCACCAATACATTGTCCAGGCCCCAACTCTCGTCCGCTAACGTTTCCTGTCCCTGCCCGGAAACCACCACCGTGAGCGAATCGGCCGTATGCTCGACCAGCGGCAATCGGATCCGATAGACCGCATCCAAGGGCTGCGTCGGTACGCGATCGAGGCCATAGAAATACCCTAGGGACTGAACCTCACTCGCGCCGGTCTGAGGCGGGTGATTCGCGTCTTCGCCAACGAGGTTGGGAAAACTCTGCCGCCCTGCGTCGGGCCCCGGCCCAGCCCCGTTGGCAAACGCATAGACAAACTCTTGCCCGTCATCCAAGCGAACGCGAAAGGTTTCATCGGACGATCCATCCGGCCCAAAACCATCCCAACTCCGCAAAACATAGACATCAAACTCCACTAGGACTTGGGTATGTGTCTCCAACTGATCCAGTCGCAAGCGAATCTCGTGCGCTCCACGCGGCCCCAAGAATTGTCTACCTCCAATGGGTGTCGCTGACCGTTGGCGCACACTCCAATCCGACCCCACCCCTGTTTCAAAACTGGTCCGAACCACTTCACTCAGGCACTGCGGCAAGTCTTCGGTGATCTCGACGCGATGATGCCGGCTCTCGGTACGCCGCCCAGACGTATCGAAGGCCACAGCCCACACCTCGTGGTCTCCCACGGATGCGCCATTCCAAAAGAAGGAAAACGGAATCTGAGGATCCAAAAAGGCACTCTGACCCAAAAGAACGCCATCGACGAAGAATTCAACCCGGTCCACATCATCGCCCACCCCCTCAGCGGCGGCTTCTACCAACACCGCATCTCCGAATGGCAAACGTTCCCCTGAAAAGGGTTGGGGCAGGCGAACTCGCGGAAACAGATCTTCACAGTAAAACAAATGACGCGCCGGAATAATCTCCTCAGGCCCTCCGTTGGGTGGCGACCAGAGCAATCGAACCAAGGACTCCGGACCGCTGACGTGGCGATACTCGACACGCACGGCATGATACCGGCCCGCCTCCAAGAGTACTTCAGCAAAGGCATCCGGCTGAGCGTCCGGCTCCCAATCGTCAATCAGGAGTTCCTCATCCACCCAAACCCGCACTCCGTCATCGCTCTGAGTCCGCAATTGATGGATGCCATCCCGATCCGGGAGCAAGAATCCTTGCCACCGTACGGAATAGCCTTCAGCGGGCAGAAAAGCCGGACCGGTGAAGATGCTTGGGCCCGCGCCAGTAGACCACCGGTAATCCAGCGTGGCGTCTACCTGGGCTCCGATCCGGTTCTCCGGCACGAGTTCCGCACCGGAGAAGTATTCACCAATCAAACCAGCGCAGTCGGGGGTCACAGTAACGCTTCGCGCCACGGATCGCGTACGGACACCCAAGACATCCACGACTTCCAACTCCAACTGATGTTCCCCCACCACCGGACTCGGCCAGGTCAGTTCCATGGTCTGCGAAAGCGTAAATCGATCAAACCCTTCGAAAAAACCACGAGTCTCCTGGTTCACCACCTCGCCATCCACCAAAAGCGAAGCCGTCTCAATCAGCTTGAGGGAACCCTCCACCGCAAACTCAACCGAAGTAGCCATGGCCTCCCGAACAAAGACTGGTTCGACCGGTGCAACCCACTCGACCTCAAAACTCGGCGGCAAGGGCTGGAGAAACTCCAAGGGAATGATCTCCGCAATACCGTCGGGGCGACGCCATTGGACACTGACATGGCTATTACCAGTCAACTCGTGGGTGATAACCTCGATATAGTGTCGTTCGCCCGCTTCCAAGGTGACAGGCTCACTCACCTGTCGCGTGGCCGTGGGGCGATCAAACTCTCGCTGCGCCGAAATCCGAACTCGCGAAAGATCGATGACATTTCGAGAGTCTTCGCCATCCGGATTGAGATACAGCACCCCACCATCATCCGTAGCCAGCGAGAAAACATATTCGCCCGACACAGGCGGCACCAAAAACCCTCGAAGAGCCAATCCGAAACTACCGGTCCCGGACTCACCACCAGCGATCCTCAGCCCCACATCCAACCCTTGTCCTCCATCACCCTCCCGAAACATGGAGAGAATCTCTGGGGAAGGAAAGATATCGATCTCAGTGACTGGAAACCTCGCTTGACGGAGATCATTGAGGTTAAAATACTCCTCCAGATTGGGCGGTCTCCTTAAGAAATCCGCGGGCCGAGGAATTTGCTCCCAGAGCACACCATTCGGCTGTGCATCAACCGATTGCGAAAGAAACAGAAGCCCCAAAAAGAAAGACAACCAAAGACGACGATACAACATTCCCAAACGAAATGGTAACGTCGTCATCAGCCTGTTTGTTGGGCTCCCGCAATCCGGTCCAAAACGCGACCGTTGGCCAGGGCACGACTCAACTCTTCAAGAATGCATTTCATCAAATCCGTTACCGACCCGAAACCGTTGGTCACAGACAGCCGATCGTCAAGCCTCGTCGTGATATTTCCGGTCGGCACTCTGGGCTCACCGGTCGTTCCTGCTCTCCCGAACCCAAACCTTCAGGTCCTGCCGAACTGTAGCATGGTCAATCAAGCTTCCGTCTTCAGATTGCTGCTCCGCCCGCCGAATACCTGCAAGCAAACGAATTCGCTCATGAATCTCGAACAACGACACGTCATCCGGGAGACGTTCAAGAAGTTTTTCGACTTCCGACTTATCGTTCACTCAACTAAGTTGTGAAGAATCAGAATCAATTTCAAGGAATCCTGTAATTCCGGATGGTAGGGCGAGCGTACCCGCGAGCCGCTCCCACCCAACGGGTCCCACCTCAATGGCAACGAACAACCACCCGGCAACTAGGTCCAGCCCCATCCTCCAAATCCTGAACCCGAGCGCAAGACGACCCACCGAAGCCTAAAGCGCATCCACCCGGGATCGAGCCGTGGCCAGCTGGCTTTCATCCATATCCTTCGCCACACTATCGCGATTCTTCCCAGCCTTCCGATCCCCCTGGTCCGCTGCCTGAGCAAACCAAACGTAGGCCTCCACCAAATCCTTCTCCACTCCGTCGCCGGTCGCATAGCGCGCGCCAAGATTGTTCTGCGCTAGTTGATGCCCCTGCTCCGCAGCAAGGCGCAGCCAGCGGAGCGCCTCCGCGTCATCCAGATCCAAACCCATGCCGATTGCCTGCCGCCAACCCATTTCATATTGCGCCTCTGAATCCCCGGCATCGGCCTTCGCCTGCAATGCCGCCACTTGCTCTTCCGTCAATTCCATATCCGTTCCTGACTCACCCAATCACTCCGCAAGCTCGACGGCGTCCTCGGCGTCCATTCCAGCCGTTCCGTTTTCCGATTTTCCAGCCGCTTTCCGGTCCAGGGTAAACTGCCCTACCCAACGCGTGTTGTATTGAGCCTGCCAATCATCATTCAAATCCGCCGGACGCGCTTCGAATCCGTACTGTTGATCATCCATGCCATGCCAAGGCAAAGGCTCGACCTTCCAGCCCTGCACCACATGGGGATCCGCGTCCTTATCCCAACCACTGGTGAACAGAAAATGATGCCGCACCTGCCCGGCCGCGGGCGCCCCAAGCTTACCGGCATCAAACCGCAGGGTCAGCTCATCCCCACCGTTCAACAACACCAAGCGGTTGTCCTTACCCGCCACCAAGGGGCCGACATCCCCATATCGAGTACACCATCCGGAAGGCGTGATTAGCCACGGCGGCTGCATCGACACCCGGTCATAGTCAGGACTCAGCGGTTGATCCCACCGCAAGTCCTGATAGGGACTGAATCCCCGCCAATGCAGATCGGTTTCGTCCGGACTCAAACGCGTTTCCACCAAATCTTCGCCCCGATACTTTTCCATCAGCGCGATCCGATCCCAATGAATCTCAAACGCCATCGCCAAGCGCAGTCGGCGGGCCCCTTCCGGCAACTGGCCCTCCAAATCCACGACCATCGATTTGGTCTTGCCGGCCGGTGCCCCTACCACCACGTCCAAGGCTTGCCACGTCCCATCCGCCGTTTCAACCGAAAGCACGGGGAACGGAAACGGAAGCTCAGGATTGTGAGACGCACCAATGTTCGCCATGCCCCCACCAAAGCGCAACCAACCATTCATCACCAACACCAACGGCCGCGACACATCCATTGTCCCGAAATCCAAGTCAAAGTGATATGGCTCCGCCAAACCCCGCAGCTGCGGCGCTCGCAACGCAGCCGGGGATGCCATGACTCGGTCCACGGCACTGAGAGCTTCCCGAACATCCACACCATCATGACGAACCGCTGCTTCCAGCGCCTGCGGTCGATGCACCGCCATCAAGCCCGCAGCGGGAAACGGAGGACGGGGAACAAGCTTGTTTGTCGGATGCAACTCAACACCTTCCGGGGCATCCACGACGACTAACTTGGCTTCATCCAAGTAGAGCACCTCGCGCAATTCTTCCGTAATCTGCAACTCGTATGCACCATTGCGGGGCTGAAAGGCATCCACCCCTCCCAGCCCGACGTATTCATCCGTGTCTGCCGCAATCAACACCCCTTCGGCAACCGGCAGCCCCAGCGGAGCCGCGCCCAATAGGTCGGTCACAAACCGATACCGTTCACCATCCCAGACATAAAGATAGGGACAGGATCCCGTGGGCAGCTCCAGCTCCGGCACGGCGAGCGGCTCACAGCCTTCGATCTCAAAATCCGTGGTCGTCACCAAATCACTCCAATGCGGATCAATAGCATCCACCCGATTCCGTTTACCCAAACCAATCTCCAAGGGGAGTTCGCGCACCGTCCGCACCATACGCAAACCGCCGGCAGTGACTTCAACTTTGATCCCCAGCGCACTCGGATTCGACCGGTTGCCTTCCAACCGCAGCTTCAGTTGCTGATTCTGATTCCCCCCATCATTCTGCAACACTTTTAGAGATTGATCCTGGAGCGTGAGCAACAGATCCGTATCACAGTCGCCATCCAAATCAGCGGCACGAATCGAAGCCACCTCTCCCACAGTCAGGCCTGCCAGTCCCACGGCCTCCGTGGTCTCCACAAAACCTTCCAGGCCCCGATTACGCCAGACACGCATGGCACCCCCACCGGTACCCAACACATCCAACCAACCGTCATTGTCATAGTCCACGAGCCGCAAACGCGCCAAGTTGGTCGTGTCAGCCTCCACCTGGGTGAGTTCCGCATCCCCCTGATACTTCAGAGTCAAACCTCCCTCCCCAATCATTGCCAGGTCCATTCGCAGATCGTTATTCAAATCGCCCAGCACCACGCCACGTCCCACCGGCAATCCGTCAAAGGTATTGGTCGCCACCAAACCCCCATTCCGTTTTCCGATCCAGAGCCCCGGTGCTTGCCCTGCGGAAACCAAACAAAAATCCAACGCGTCATCGCCGTCCCAATCGCCCAAAGCCAATTCTTGGATCTGTTTCAGATTGGTCGGCAGGTTGGTTGGCGAGGTTTGATCGATGAAGGAAAAGTTCCCCTGGTTGCGCAGATACTGGAGAGATCGATCCTCCGCAGACAGCCCGACCAGATCTAATTTCCCGGTCGAAGCGAAATCTGTTAACACAGCCTCGGCCCATTTCACGTCGGCAATCTGCGCAAACAGCGTCGAATCCGACAGCATACCCGTAGGAGAAACGCGGAAGACTTGAGTCCCTTGATCACTGAGCAGAATCACGTCCTCCTGTCGCCCACCCATCAGGCTCTGTTTGTGTTGCAAATCCCCCACCAGGCACTGCGTATAGCGCGCCTCCGGCAATGGAGGATACGGAAAGCCCTCCGGCACAAACGCCCCGTCCCGCCGAATCAAGAGTTGGAATCCTTCCGTCTTATTCCGCGCAAACAAATCCAAAGTCCCGTCGTGACCGACATCCAGAATCCCCACCGGCCCCTGAAATCCGTTGGCCACGTCTCCCAGAATGGCAGCGGTCCCATCGACGAAGGTCACCGCCACGCCTTCCGATTCGGGCTGTTCCAGGTGAAACGGCACCCGCACTTCGGTGTAGACGCAGGCTTCGAAAATGGAGGGATCCGTCGGCGTGGCTCCCGCTGCCGCCGCAATCTCTTGGTGCTTGGTCAGGGCTTCATTCGCCCCCGCCTCATCCCCCAAGCGGAGCCGCACTTGGCTCAGATTGTAGTAGGTCGCACCATGCGATTCGTCGAACTGAGACACTTCAAGGAATTGTTCCTCAGCCGCTTCCCAATTCCCCAAGCCCTGGTGCGCCCGTCCCAACTGAAAGCTGACGGCATTGATCGTATGATCCAGGTCCTTAGCCGTTTGGAGGTGCTTCAAGGCTTCTTCGAACTCCCCCTGGCGCAAGTGCCCACAGCCCACTAGGTAATAGGCCGCCGCAGACTGGCGATCCACCGCCAACGCGCGTTCGCCGGCCGCCACGGCTTCTTCCGGTTGGTTCAGAAGCAGATGCGCATTGGCCAAGTTCAGCTCGGCATCCAAATCCCCCGGCTTCAACTGCAAGGCTTGCTGGTAAACCTCGATCGCTCGCTCGGCACCATCCCGCCCCTGCGAAAGGAGATTCTTGCCCGAATTCATGGCTTCCAGGAAGGCCGCTTCTATGGATGCGGGCGAGTCCGCACCGAGCGGAGTGCTAGTAGGCCGAACCGTCACATACAGGTAGACGAAGATGGCGACCACCATGAAGAACAGAAAGAGCACCACGGTGGCACCATTGACACCACCTCCCGACTGGGCGGATTGCTTCGAAGTCATGACTGAAACCTAGCGAAGCGAGCCGGATCCGCAAGCCTCGGAAACCCCGGTAGGGCGAGCGTACCCGCGAGCCGCTGGGCAAGAACCGCGAACATCAACGCCGACGGCTCAACTGAACCCGCTGGGCAGAACCGCCTCGCGAGCCCCCTCGTCCCTCCTTAAGTCACTTGGAAGCGCCCGGATTGGGCGCCTTCACATGGCTCTCGTCCTCAAACCGAGCCCGAACCGCTCGCACCGGAGGCAAAGGCGGCAATTGGCGCACGTAGGTCGACCAAAAAAGCCGCTCCTGTCGGCTCATCGCTCGCCACCGATCCGCATTTTCCCGAAAAATCTTCCGCTCGGATTCAGTCATTTGCGAATAGGCCTGCAAGGCAACGATGCACTTTTGCCGCTCAGCCTCCGGCATCCGCGATAATTCTTCCAAACGTTCTTTGAAATTGAGCCGCACCGGAACCGGAATCTTCTCAATCGCCGCTGCTTGCTGATGGACCGGCAATTGGTAGAACTTCGCATACGCATCGAACATCTGCTGACGCCGCTTGGATGGCAAGGACTGCCAGCTCAAGTCGGTATCGTTGATCGGGTTCGAAGGATCCTTGGAGGTCTGCAACAACGCCGCCCGTTGTTCGGCCGTACTGGTCACCAAGCGGGCAAAGTACTGCATGACTTTGATATTGGCCAAAATGTCCGCTCGCAAATCGCTCGAGAGCCCGTTCCACTGATCCAAGCGCCGTTTCACCAAGGGCCGATCTCGGGTCGGGATCTGCAACAGCTTATTGGCCCGAACGTCATCGGGAAGCCGGATCAACAGCGCCAAATACCAATGGAGTTGAGCCGTCCGCAGACGCTCTTTCCGAATCGGAGCCGGCAGTTGCTCGTACTCCGCAATCTTGCGCTTCCAAAAGGACTGTCGCTCCGCCGATCGCGCCCCCAACAGCGTCTCCCGCTGCGTGGCATCCGCCTCGATCAACGTCGACAAGAATTTCACCGGCGAATCGGCAATGGTAGGAATCGGAGGCAGGTTCGTCGGCGCACTGGCAGTCCGCAGTGTCCATTGGGGCTTCGCACCAGACGACTCCGCAGCGGAACAAACCATCGCTCCCGCCAAAAGGAGCCCTAGCCAAATCTCACTTCTGTTCTGCTTATACCTTCTCATCGGTCACCCTCCGTTCCGAGTTGGTTCCCCTTCCGCTAATCCGTCGCCGCAATGAGCTCCCAGTCCACAAAAGTCGGCACCTGCGCCAAGAGTTGGATCTCTTCCAGATGCTGCAATTCTTCCACGGAAGGGGCCGTGCCCGATTGTTCCACGGCCGCGAGCGATTCCACAAAAGCCATCGATTGGCGCTCTTGCATCTGCAAATAAGTCCCCCCCACGGCCAAAACCACCGCGCACCCCAGACCAAAGCGAGGCAGCCAGCCCAACTGGCTCAACCAGGAACCCGTCCTCTGGGGCTGGGCCTCCCGTTCCGAAATCCCTTCGCTCTTCGCCACCTGCGCTAGCACCTGAGCGGTGAAATTGGTCGCCACTGGCATATCCGGCAACGCTTCCACCCCTTCGAGGAGTCGCATGTCCTCTTCCCAGCGGCTCCGCATCGCCTCATCCTGCGCCATCAACCGTTCCAGGCGGGCCACTTCGCGCTCGTTCAACGGCCGTATCCAACGGACCGCCAATAAATCGTCATATTCAGAACTCGCCGACATCGTTTACTACTCCTGTTTAAAACCTCAGACTCACTAAAGTTGCGTCGCAAATCTATCTGTTACATCGTTTATGAGGAGACCTGCCACGCCCCGCTCACCAAATACGGCTTAATTCGACTTTTAATGGTTTCGCGCCCCCGATGGATCAACGATTTTACAGCCGAAACCGAACACCCCAAAATCGCGGCGATTTCCTCATACGACAGCCCCTTTTCCTTCACCAGAATAATCGCCGTCCGTTGATTGACCGGTAATTCACCCAAGACTTCGTCGATTTTGGCCACCAACTCGCCCTTGAGCACCTCATCCACCGCCGACGGCGCATCGCGATCCTCAATCTGGCGTCCCCCTTGGTCCTCTTCTTCCCATTCCGGCGTGGCATCCAAAGAACTCGCTGGATGGCGCGAGCGCCGCCGGATCTCATTCAAACTCAGATTGCGCGCAATGGTGAAAAGCCAGGTGGAAAACTTGGCCGTCACCTTGTAGCGCCCCGAAGCCTTGTAGACCTGAAGAAAGACATTCTGCGCCAAATCTTCCGCCTCCGTGGGATCCCGCACAATCCGGGCAACAATATTGGTCACCGGCTGCTTGTATTTGTCCACCAACGCTTCAAACGCCTGAAAATCCCCTTCCTGGACCTTCAGCATCAGCGCGGCATCGTTGTCGACCTCGTCGCCCATCAATGAATTCTACCCTTCAACAGCCTACCCACTCAAAAGTTTCGAAAAAATCAGCGTCCCGTCGCGAAAGCGCTAGCCTACAACACCAGCGTCCCACAAAAAAGATCCTTACCTTCCCTTCCGCGTCCGACTACCCTAAGCGCCGAAAAGATGGCAAGTCTATTGGAAAAAGCGGAGGCCAGCGCCGCAAAACTGCTCCGAATCAAGTCCAAACCGGGTAATACCGTCGAACTGCCCAAATACCGAAATTTCCTCAAGGTCGAATCCCAACGGCTCAAGTTTGAACACCGCGGCGGTGGGAGTGGCTTGGCCGTCGCCCGCGCCCGAGCCAAAGTCCTCGACCTTGCCGTCGAATCGCTCTACCGCGAGATCCGCCTCTGCCAACCCCAACCCGAAAACGACCGTAGCGAGCTCGCCATCGTGGCCTACGGTGGCTACGGACGCGGGGAGCTCAACCCCTGCAGCGATCTCGATGTCATGATCCTGCACAACCAGAAGGATCTGAGCCGCAGTAAAAAACACGCCTGGCTGATCGAATTCTGCCACACCTTTTTCCTCTCGCTCACGGACATCAAGCTCAAGATCCTCCCCGTCACCCGCTCCATCCAGGACTGTGTCAAAATCGCCAACGAGGATGTCCAATCCAAGACGGCCCTCATTGAGACTCGGCTGATCGAGGGCAACCAAGAGCTCTTCGATAAAATGACCAGCACCCTCCTCACCCGCTGCGTCCACCGCCAAGAAAAAGCCTACATCACCGAGCGCCTCAACGATCAACAGACGCGCCGGTCCAAGTTCGGAGACTCCCCCTACATGCAAGAGCCGAACATCAAGAACGGGTGCGGCGGCCTCCGGGATTACCAAAACCTCCTTTGGATGGCCTTCTTCAAACAGCGCTGTCGCGCCATCGAAGACCTCCTGGAACACAAAATCATCGACCAATCCGAATACCGCCAACTCACCTCCGCCTACGATTACCTGTTGCGCGTCCGCAACGAGATGCACTACTTGACCAACCGACCGGAAGAAACCCTCCGCCGCAATCTCCAACCCCGCGTCGCCCGGCACCTCGGCTTTACTCAAAGCTCTCCCTCCAAACGGATCGAAGCCTTCATGCCCGAGGTCTACACCCACATGCGGAACATCTACTTGCTGAGCCGCACGCTGGAGCAACGCATGGCCCTTTTCCCTACGGCCCCAGGCATCAAAACCTTGTCCCGACTCCTCCCCGGCAAAAAGACTCCGGGAACCGACGGCTTCGAGTTCGCCGACGGACAGATTGCCCTGGCCAACTCGCGCGCACTCAAGGAACAACCCCGCCGCCTAATGCGTGCCTTTCTCCACGCTCAGAAACGCGGACTCACCCTCCATCCGGAGCTCGCCTACGCCATCCGATCCCACCTCCCGCTGGCGGACCGCGCGTTTCTCCTGGACGAAAACGTCAAAGAAACCTTTCTCGAAATCCTCAACCAACGCGGCAACGTCGCCCGCACGCTTCGCGCCATGCACGAAGTTGGCTTACTCGGAAAATACATCCCCGAGTTCGGCAAACTCACCGGCAAGGTCCAACACGAGTTCTATCACGTCTACACCGCGGACGAACACACCATCGTCTGCATCGAGCACCTTGACCGCATCTGGGACGCTAAGAAGCCCCCTTACGCCCAATACACGGAAATCTTTGAACGGCTAGAGAACCCTTATTTGCTCTACCTCGCGCTCATTCTCCATGACACGGGAAAAGCCAAGACCAACAAGAAGTCCAAAGGCCATTCCAGCGATGGCGCCAAGATCGCCATGCGAGTCGGCAAACGCCTCGGTCTCGGCCGCAAGGAACGGCAAACCCTCCGCTTCCTGGTCGAAGAACACCTGACCATGGCCACCCTCTCGCAACGACGCGATCTAGATGATCCCGACGTGATCGAAAGCTTTGCCCAACTCGCCCAGAGTAGCGCGAACGTGGACCTCCTCACCCTACACACCTTTGCCGATTCCCTCGGCACCAGCCGCGACATGTGGAACGGCTTCAAAGACGGCCTCCTCCGCAGCCTGCACCACCAGTCTTACAAACGGCTTTCCACCGATACCACCTTTCGAGTCGCCGACCACAAGATCCGAAACGACCTACGCAAATACGTCGAATCCCACTCGCCGCGTACGATCCACGCCGACGAGATCGACGCGCTGTTCGAGCACTTACCGGACCGCTATTTTCGCACCACCCGAGCCGAGGACGTTCAGGCCGATCTTGAGCGCGTGCACCGCTTCATGAGCCGCCAAACGCGACTCAGCGAGCACTCCCTCGACCCCATCGTCTCCTGGCACCAAGACCGCAACCGTGGCTTCTCCGTGGTCCAAATGGCCACCTGGGATTACCCCCGCGTCTTTGCCAAACTCTGCGGCGCCCTCGCCGCCACCGGGATCAATATCCTGAGCGCCAGAATCTTCTCCCGTACCGACGGCATCATCCTCGATGATTTCTCCGTGATGGATGCCGTATCAGGATCCTTCGTCGGCAAAGAACGCCGCCAGAAATTCCACGACAACGTCACCAATATCCTGATGAACGAAGTGGACCTAGATAAACTGGTCGCCAAAGCCCCCAAGGCCGCGCCGCTTTATCAGTCTCTAGAGGACGAACAACTCCCGACCCAAATCGAGTTCGACAACAAAACCTCCGAACGCCGCACCATCATCGATGTCGAAACAGAAGACCGAGTCGGGCTTCTCTACGTGATTGCCATCACCCTGGCGGAGTTGGACCTCGATCTCTCCGTCGCCAAGATCAGCACGGAACGCGGCGCCGCCATCGACAGCTTTTATGTCAAAGATGCGGAAGGAAACAAAATCGTGGACGAAAACCACCAAAACTGGATTGCCGAGAAACTCTACGCCGCCATCGAAAGCCTCCCGCAACTAGCCAAAAAGTAACCCGCACCCAACACCGGACCGCTTTCTCCCGACGCATCCGATCGCAAGCACCCCATGTCATTCGTCCCGCAAAACCACACAGCCAGAATCCTCTCACTGAGTGCGATCATCCTCCTGATCGACCAAGTCACCAAAGTTTGGATCCAGCGCACGCTGTATCTGGGTGAAGAGCGGGTTATTCTCGACGGATTCTTTCGCCTGGTCCATTGGGGGAACACGGGCGCCGCCTGGAGCATGTTTAAGGATAACAACTCGGTCTTGATCGGGGTGGCTGTGGTGGCGGTGATCGTGCTCTTTCTCAATCGACGCCACTTTGAAGTGCATCGCCCCATTGGCCAAATCGCCATGGGCCTGATGCTCGGCGGGATCATCGGCAATCTCATCGATCGTTTCCGCGTCAGCCACGTGATCGACTTCCTCTACTTCTACACCTACCAACGAGGCGGGGGCGAAATCGGTTTTCCCGCTTTCAACGTGGCGGATACCGCCATCTGCACCGGTGTTGGACTCCTCCTCTTAGTCTCATGGCAAACCCCGGCTGAATCGCAATCGCAATCGCAATCGAACGAACCCGAGCCAGCGCTCCCGACGGAAGACTCGGAGCCCGCGCGCCAATCGTGAGGCCCATCCACATCGCGGGCCCAACGGCCGTCGGCAAATCCGCCCTTGCTCTGGCCTTGCCGCAGCAATTCCCGGCTGAGATCATCTCGGTCGATTCCATGCAGGTCTACCAAGGCCTAGACATCGGCACCGCCAAACCCACGACCGAAGAACGCCAACGCGTTCCCCATCATCTCCTCGACATCCGAACCCTGGACCAAGCATTCGACGCCCACCAATTCACCACCCTCGCCAAGCAAACCGAATCCGAAATCATCAACCGCGGCGCAGTCCCCATCTATTGTGGGGGTACCGGACTCTATTTCAAAGCCGTACGAGAAGGATTGGACCCACTCCCCCCTGGCGATCCGGATCTCCGCGCCGAACTCGAAGCCCTCCCGCTTGAAACACTCAACGAAGAACTCCGTAGGAAAGATCCCATCACCCACGGGACCATCGACCAACAAAACGCCCGCCGCGTCGTTCGTGCCGTTGAAATCATCCGCCTCACCGGAAAGCCCCTATCCACGCAACGCACTCGTCGCACCACCAACAAAGAAGCACTCCCCACGCTATACGTTCTTTACCGCTCCCCGGAGATGCTACGACTCCGCATCGAACAACGCGTCGACGTCATGTTCGAGACCGGCTTAGTCGCCGAAACGGAAGCCGTAAGCCAAGCTTTGGAACAAAACCAGACGGCGAGCCAAGCCCTAGGATACCGACAAGTCCTCGACCATTTAGCGGGAGAACGCACCCTTGAAGAAACCATCGCACGGGTAAAGACCAAGACCTGGCAATTCGCCCGGCGGCAACTCACCTGGTTTCGCAAACAAGCCCAGACGCATTGGATCGATCTCGACCACACCTCCCTAGAAGAGCAATGCCAAACCGTGGCCAAAGGAATCTCCAGTTGACCCCGCTCCCTCCCAACCCGCAGTCTTAGGGGCAAACGCACTCAGCATGATTCGAAACTGGCTCCAATCGTTCTCGCTCTTCGGCGGCGAACTCCTCAAAAACCCAGGCCCAACCGGAGCCGCGGCCCCGAGTTCCCCTTCGCTGGGCCGTCGTATGGCTTCCTACATCCCCGCGGACACCATCGGCTACATCGTCGAGTTAGGCGCGGGAACCGGAGCCATCACCCAACAACTACTCCGACACGGCATCGCCCCGGAAAAGCTCATCTCCATCGAGCAATCCGAACCCATGGCGGCCCACCTCAAGGACCGATTCCCCAACGTCAAAATCATCCAAGGCGACGCCACGGAACTCAGCCAAATCGTCGAAAATGCCACCGGCAAACCCAACACCCGAATCCCCTACGTGGTTTCAGGTCTCCCATTCCGATCGCTCCCCGACGCCGTCTCAGAAAAAATCATCGAACAGATCCAACGAATTCTCCCCTCCGAGGGACGCTTCATCCAATTTACCTACGACCTCCGCAACCGACCCTTTCGCCACTTCAAATCCTTTGAGAGCGAACACGGCGGGATCGTGTGGCTGAACTTCCCCCCGGCGCGGGTGGACTGTTTCCGAAAGAAACCGTGAGCACCCCGAAAACGGCCCTCATCACCGGAGCCAACCGAGGCATCGGCCTAGAAACCGCGCACCAACTCGCCCAACGCGGCTGGCAAGTCATTGCCACCTCAAGAACACCCCTATCCCCAGAAGCCCGGACCCAACTCACCGACACGACCCCAAACATCCATTTCCAAACCCTAGACGTCACGGACCCCACATCCATCACCGAGGCGGCCACCCACCTACAAGCCCAACTCGATCACCTCGACCTCCTCATCAACAACGCCGGCATCCTACTAGACTGGAACGATTCCATCCTCGACGTCTCGGCGGAAGTCCTGTCTCAAACCCACCGGACCAACACCATTGGCCCGATCCTCGTGACGCGGGCCTTCCGTCCACTCCTCCAACGCGCCCAGAATCCCTTAGTAATCAACGTGTCAAGCGCGGCGGGCAGCCTAGCCGAGATGCGCGACTGGGCTCCGGCATATGGCCAATCCAAGGCGGCGTTAAACGCGGCCACAATCCAGCTCAACGACGCACTCAAGCCGGACGACATCGCGGTCTGCAGCGTCTCCCCGGGCTGGGTCCGAACGGACATGGGCGGCCCCAACGCCACGCGTTCCCTCGAAGAAGGCGCAGCCAGCATCGCCAACCTCACGGATCAAACCCCGAGCGATCTAGCCGGCCGCTTCCTAAGAGACACCGAAGACATCCCTTGGTAGGGCTTTAGGCCTTAGCGCCTTAGCGTCTTAAGCGAAGCGGCCGCGAGAAAAAGGGTCCCTTGACCAAACGCGGATCCCGAGACACAATAGAAACACATTGGAGGGGGGCGTACTGGTTTCGACTGGGTAGATACGCTGGGGATTGCATGCCGAGGATGGTTCGTTGGCCTCGTAAATCATCGGACCAAAAAATAACTGCTAACGAAGAATTAGCTCTCGCGGCCTAAGTGCCCGAGCGTTGTCTCACCGACACCTGCTAGGGGGGAACAACGCAGCAGCAGGTTAGGTTAAGAGCGGAGATCGCGCGCAATTGACCGAAGCTTATTTCAGCGAACTATGCCAATCGCATCGCGTCAGGTCGGCAGCGAGCGGCAGACAAACTCACACCTGACTAAGCATGTAGAGGTCTCACAGTAGATTTGCACAGGACGCGGGTTCAACTCCCGCCGCCTCCACCATACACTCCTCCAATACAATATACGTTTCTCGCACGAACGCTAAACGGAAGAATCTGAAAAAAGTTTTCTTCCTCTATTCCTGATCATTCTCAAGAACAACTCTCCCGTCTTCCGCACCACTCATTCTGGGTTTCTCCTTCTTTGGAATCAGGCCTGGCCCACCACTCAGAAACACCACGACTGGCTCAATGCGAATTGACGACTCACTCAAACATGAACAATCTCGTGTCACATAGCCGATTAAGTCGCGCTTCTAACTCATTTCGGAAAGCCGTCCGCCGCTCCAAACAAGGTCTGCTTTGGTTGGTGAAGGACAGAACTGGATGTGGGTGGCCCTTGTGTTGAAGCGTCCCGTAGATAAGGACAACGCACCTTCATAGAGCCGGGCCGAGTCCAAGAAGCTTGATTCGGGGTTCAATCGCTCCTTAGTCGTGCTGGCACATTACCTGAATTGGTTACCTCTATTGGCGTTCAGAGTTCCCAAAGTGGGGCTAGTGGTTGTCCTGAGTTAGAACACAGCGGCCATCTCAGGACAGTTTGCCACTAACCTTGGGTATTCAATATCTTTTTCAAGAACTTCAACAGCGTGGTAGGGTTTTCAAATTTTGAAAAAGCAAAGAACTTTTTGTCCGGAAGGTCGATTCTGTCAGCCGCGTCAATAAAAGCGGTAAACAGCACGAAAATACCGTCCCAATGAAGGTTATTACGCAAATATGAAAACAACTCACGTCCATCTGTAGGATTGGAAAATTCGCTTTCCCCATGTTGAACATGTCCTAATCTATAATCTGCGATAATCAAGTCCGGCGATGATTCCTGAACCTGTTTGATTGCATCCGAAATCGTAAGAGATGCAACAACAGTAAAATCATTCTCTCGAAGCAGATACATCAAGCTATCGATGACAAACTTGTCGTCTTCGACAATTAAAACATTTACTGAACTCATACACCCTATTGATTCTGAACGAGCGGCAGTATCATTCTGGCCGTGAGACCACCAGATGGCTTGTTGTGAAGTTCAAGGTCCCCCCCAAGTGCCATGAGAGTGTACTTGCAGAAGCGGAGACCTTGCCCTCCAGTCTCCTGTTGAAAATCCTTAGCTACGGTAGACACACTATCCATTTCCTGCTGAGACATTCCTGGGCCGTTGTCAATCACGTCAACCACCGCTAAAGAAGCCTCAGATGGGGACTCTAACTTGGAGACAACAATCCCTAATTCAGAGCCTTTCTCACAGGCTTTTCTAGAGTTGTTGACTAGTTCGGACAATAGGTTCTGGACTATGAAATCTTTTGCATAAACTTGAATATCTGCATCTGGTAGGCTGACTTGAAATTTGAAGTCCTGGAAGGAAGACGAGAACTCTTCTACCATGTCGGGCACTACTTGGACAAGATTGACGAAGTTTAGATCTGCCGGAAGAATAAGTTTTCTTATACTTTGCACCTTATGGGCCATTTGGACCGTTAGGCCGTAGGCGCTCCCGACCGCGTCGTGAATCTGGGCTACGTCAGAGGAATCGACAATACTGTCAAGAATCGTCCGCAATGAGAAAAGTTGATTCCCAAGTGAATGGGCAATCTGCCCGTAAGGCTTGATTGAAGTGTCAGCGAGGGATCAATGCCATCGTTTTTTGGTGGCTTACTTCTGCTCTCCATCGGGGCGGCTTCAGCCGCAATAAGCGCTACCAAACTCGTAAGATCGTCGCCGTATTCTTCGAATAGAACTGGCACCACCGGGAATTGCTTAATTCTTTCCTGAATCAGACTTCCTTTTTTTACGAGGGCGTAATGTGGTCCAGCGGAATTGGCGAAGATCTCGTTCATTTTGTGAAGTTGGTCGATGATATCTTCGTCACCAAAGCCAAATCCAATGAATAAGAGACTTCGTTGAGTAATCAACATTTTCAGGGATTCGAGTGCTGCCGTATACGAACTTATTGACTGTGCCGAGTCCGTGTACAGCCTACTGTATGAATCCCGTGTGAGTATGATATTGTCGGCATCCTCTATATTAGAACCCTACGAGCCAACCATTAGCATCCAAGGTGCCAAATGGTAGAGATGGAGCAGTGATCGGCTTCTCGATTATGAACCCTCTACATCACCCGACTTCGATCTGTCTATCCCCTATATTCGCTCATCTTTTCTCGGGCTCAGACCAGATCTCACCGTCGATGCCTCAACGAGGAAATTTCTCTACATCAAACTAAACACTCAAACGCCTTGCCCACCTCGTGGCGATGTCCCCGGCAACCAAAGAATCAGAACACAATCTGGATTCGTCACTTTCTCTCAACTTGGGTAATGAATGCGACCAAAACTGCAATGTGAAAGGGAGCCAATCACGACACATCCAATCAGGCAATTTAAATGGGGCGAGGGCGATCCGACAGCCGCTCAGTCGAATACCTGTGAGGGCTCGATTTGCCAATTATTTGCCAAACTCCCTGCATTTAGCTGCATCTATCTGCATTTCCTCCGTTTTTGGAAATGTCATTAGATGCTGATAGAGAACAATAGGTGCAGGGAGATGCAAATAGATGCACGGCGCAGTGTGGTTCAACTCCCGCCGCCTCCACCAACTTTTTCCGGCAGCAAAGCTGCCAAAAAGTTGCCCTCCGAAGCTTCAGCGAAGGAGGGCTTCACACCAAATACAAAGGCCACAACGCGCCTTTCTCAGCACCCGATCCGCCATTCTGCATAAGGGCTCCCTCAACCCGTTTGACACCAGAGACTCTGACTTCCCTTAGCACCATAAGAGCCACAGATTGACAATCTGCCCCCGCTCGAATATCAGGCTAAAAGTAAAGTGCCGGAATCCTGGGACTGACCCCTTTCCAGACCCCTTCGCTCGAATATCAGGCTAAAAGTAAAGTGCCGGAATCCTGGGACTGACCCCTTTCCAGACCCCTTTCCAAACGTATTGGAGGGCATAGACATGAACGAATCCAAATCTCTCAGACCCACGCCCAAGAGTCGGGTCGTCAGCTTTCGCCTCAGCAATGCAGAGTTCACACGCATCGCCCACCGAGCTGCCGCCGCCAATCTTCGGATCGGCGACCTCGCTCGTCAGCTCGTATTGGCACGCACGGATAAGATTCGTTTAACGGTCCAGACTCAGAGTGATCCAGCACTTCTCGCCCAGCTCAACCGGATCGGTGTTAACCTAAATCAGCTGGTAAAGAACGCCCATAACTTCGGACGAGTATCCCCAGATATTACCAGAACATGCAAAACTATCAGCGATCTTATCGATCACGCACTTGAGAAGGAGAAGACTTAATGGTTCCCGTAATAGCGTCGAACGGAGCCTCGTTTCGAGGAGCGTTCGACTACTATTTCCACGATGTTAAGGCCCGGACAACGGCGAGAATCACATGGACGGAAACGTTGAACATGCTAACCGACTGTGTCGACAAGGCGTGGAAGGTGATGGCATACACGGCCAAAAACCAGAGCAGATTGAAAGAGGCATCTGGACAAAAGGCCACAGGAAACAAGCTCAGGAAGCCAGTTTTTGCCTACTCACTTTCATGGCATCCGGAACAGACTCCCGACAGAGAAACGATGCTATCAGCTGCGAAGGAGTCCCTCGAAAAACTGGGGCTCAGTGAGCATCAGATCATGATCGCCGCCCATCGCGATCAACCCCAGCCTCACATCCATATCGTTGTCAATACGGTCCATCCGGTCACCGGATTGGTCGCAGATCTCAAGTATACGAAACGTAAACTCTCGGATTTCGCACGAGAGTTCCAGAGGAGGGAAGGCACGAACTACTGCCCCAAGCGAGAGGAGAATTACAAGGAACGGCAAGCCGGGATGGAGACCAAGTATTCAGATCCTGTCATAAGAGAGGCATGGGAAAACGCAAGGTCCGGAGAGGAGTTCGTTGCGGCATTGAAGACTCATGGATACGACCTCGCCCAGGGCCGCAAACGAATTGTAGTCGTCGATCCATACGGAAAGGCAATCAACCCCACCCGACACCTCCCTGGCTTCAACGCGGCAGCCGTCAAACAAATGCTCGGAGGTTTCGCAGATGCCCGCTTACCCAGCGTAGGTGAAGTTATTCGACATCGGAATCTATCATCAGGTCGGACTCTGGACGACGCAAAACCTTCTCACCACGACGATGCCACGGAAAAAGACGAAGCAGGCTCAGACCGCACCGTAGAGAAGATCAACGGGATCATTGAAAAGCAACGGGATCGTCACGACGAAGAGAAAGCAACACTAATCGACCGATACGCCCAAGATCTGAGTGAGATGCGAGAAGAATACGCTATAGCTCAGAGACAAACGAAGATCGGGACTATCGAACACCGCCTAAAGCGCCAAAGCTTCTGGCACAGATTACTTGGGTTTGATCGGAAACTTAAGAAACACTACCGGACACTAGTCGAAGAGCTTTTCGAAGCGAAGAAGAAGCTCTCGAACGACGAGTCCCGACTGAAGAAGAGATTTAACCACGAATATCGACACCTAGAACAACAGCAGGCAGGCGAACGAAAGGAACTGATCTCCACCCTAAGCAAAAGATCACCGAAACGGCAGCACGCGCAACAAAGGTCCCACGAAACGAACAGAGAATGTCAGCGCATCGCGATTTCAATGGGTGGTCCTGAGCTCAATCTGTGATTATGATCTAGCCCCCGATTACCAGGGCCGGACAGGTTATGTTTTTCCAAAAAAAGACAACCTCTCGGCACACCGACACCTATCTTTTGAGATATACTTCAGACATTCCGCGTTATTCAGATGATCACCCCTACCATAGCTAAAAACTCAACGGCCCGCGCAATTCTGAACATTCAGGGATGAGAAGGCGTTCTCAACTACGAAATCAAGTTTTCCAGGAAGAGGACAAGCGTCCCGGTCCATATTCAGCATTGACTCAAAGCTATTCGATTACTACTCATATGTTTAGTGAATGGCATTTCAAAAGGTCAAGCCAGAGTTCTCGATGTCATTGAGCGCCGTTATCTGAATGGGGACCCCGTACCCTCCTTTCGCGAAATCGCATCGGAATTGGGAATCTCCAGCACCCGCGCCATCGTAGATCATCTGAATGCGTTAGAGAAAAAAGGGCTGATCGAACGTGATGCGGGAAAAAGCCGATCCATCAAAATGACCAATCCTCCGAAGCGTGAAGATGTCGCATTGGTGTGCATCCCGGTTTTCGGATCGATTCCCGCCGGAATCCCGTCCCAAGAATCACAGGAAGTGGACGAAGTGGTGAGGGCCGACCCGCAGTGGATTGGTCGCGCAGGTCAAGACACAGTCTACGGATTGCGCGTCGTAGGGGATTCAATGGAAGGCAAACATATCCTTGATGGGGATATTGTCATTCTCGAACATGGCGCGGACCCCGCATCCGGCGATGTTGTTGCCGCGTTGATCGATGGGGAATCAACTTTGAAGACATTTGTTCAAAAAGGCCTCACATCGTGGTTGCAAGCTGAGAATCCTGAGTATCCAGATCTCGTTCCCACAGAGGAACTTTTGATTCAAGGTGTGGCGTGCGGGGTGATACGCAAGCTGAAATGAGTGAAACCACAACCAATGTCACTCTGCGGAACGTCAAGACGGCGGCAGGCACAAAGCTGTACACGTCGAAACAAAGTGTTGCCTCAGCCTCATCCATCCTAGCCTACCGGCACGCCATGCTACGGGCATGGGATCAGCTCGAACTCTCGGCGATCTTGGCGGTAGATGGGCTGCCGACGCTTTACTTAAAGGAAGCCAAAAGGAAGATCTCGGCTGCCGATGCCAACAAGTTTCAGAAAGATTTTTGGAATCAAGGCATAGCTACAGTATTCGTCATAGCCGACCCGGTCGTTATTCGCATTTTCTCCGGGATGGCTCCTCCTTCGGGCGATCAAGCAGGTGATGAGAATCCCGAATGCTTGATTCAAGCTCTCGAAAACGCTGACCTCGCTCTGCGGCTGAAGGAGATTTCAGCTGAGATGGCGACAGGCCAATTCTATCGAAAGTTCCCTGAACACTTTGACCCGCAATCCACGGTGGATTCCTACCTTCTCGAAAACATCGGAGCAGTTCGCGACGTGCTTACCGCCCCCGCACCCGACCACCAATCGCTAGAGCCCGCTCAAGCCCACTCGTTTATCGGTCGGGTGTTGTTTGCCTGCTACCTGATCGATCGAGGAATTGTAAATCTCCGCAACTACGAATTTGGCGGTGCAGCAAAGGATTTGCGCGAGCTCTTAGAACCATTGGGCTTCCGTGAACGAAAGGAAACGCTTTACTCCTTGTTCAAAGATCTTCGGGATCATTTTAACGGAAACATGTTCGATCGCGATTTGGAAAGTGAATGTCGTGCCATTCGCAAGGTCCACATGGACGCGGTTGTGGAGTTCTTGCAGGGACACCCATTGAAGGAGAAGCAACGGTCGCTCGGTTTTTGGGCCTACAACTTCAAACTCATTCCTGTCGAAACGATCAGCGCAATATATGAAGATTTTCTCGAGAAGGAGGATCAGATCGGTAAACGCAAAGCAGGTGCCTACTACACTCCGCGCTTTCTGGCCGAACTGGTTGTCGATGCGGCGATGGAGCATGTTGTGGACTATCGCGATCAGCGATTCACGGATCCGGCATGTGGCTCCGGCATTTTCCTTGTCGTTCTGTTCAATCGTCTTGCATCGATTTGGCAAGCGGATAATCCTCGCGCTCACTATCGAACCAAAGCCCGCGAATTACTTCGCATACTGGAGGAACAGCTTCACGGAGTAGACAAGAACCTGACCGCATGCCGCATAGCCTGTTTTAGCCTATATCTGGCATTCCTGGATCAGTTCGACCCGCCTGACATTCAGGACTACATCGAGCGCACTGGAAACCGACTGCCAAGCATCCTGCGATTCAAAGAGACGGAGAATCACGCTTTGGATTTTCCTGTGGTATTTGAGGACGATTTTCTTGAACCGAGTGGCGCGCTACCGGACAACACAACGGTATTCATCGGTAATCCACCATGGGCAGGGCGCGGTTCCAAGCAAATCGCGCTCAAGTTCATGCAGCGCGTAGGCGAACTACTGCCGGACAACGGAACGGCCTGTCTCCTGCTTCCCTCGAAAGTATTCCTCAATCAGACTGATAGCTTTCAGCGAGATTTCTTGATCTCTGTGACCGTCGATCGAGTGATCCAATTAGCGGACTATAGAAAGATTCTGTTCACCAACGCCCGCACACCAACCTCTGTTGTCAGGTTTCGAGCTGGCCCCCCAGATCTCTCAACTCTCGTAATCAACTATGACACACCAAAAGTGTCCGTGTCAGACTTGCGTCAAGGTGTCATACCCATACTGCCCTGTGATCGAAAAGAGTTGACTCTTCGACATTTGTTGGCTGCTGCTGATGCGCAGCTTGCGCCCGTCGTCTGGAAGCAAAATCTGTGGGGAACGCCAAGGGATTTGAAGTTCTTGGAGTTGCTGATGAGCATGCCAAAGCTGAGCGGACTGGTTGGAATGCCTGATGAATTGAAACGGTGGATCAAGGGACAGGGATTTCAACCCTACTACGACGATAAAGTAGCTATAGACAGCAACTATCCATCGCCGAAGCCGATTGAATGGGACCTATCAGATTCGTTCATAGACGCACGCAACAAAAACCTGGGCTTGGTCCTGTTGCCAGACGACTGCATCACCCTTGGTAACCGGCTCGAAAAGATCGGAGCATCTCAAGATAATCTCAGAAGGTCGCCGGACAACCGTCTTTTTCAGCCACCGTTGCTCCTTATCAGCCAAGGTTACGACAGTATTGCTTTTTGCGATTTCAACGTTCGTTTTCAACATTCCCTCCAATCCGTTAGCGGCCCAAAGAAAGATGAAGATCTACTGATCTTTCTCACTGTCTACCTACGTTCGCGGCTCGCCCGGTATTTCCTTTTTCATACCTCTGCCAATTGGGGAACGGAACGCGACAAGGTTCACTTGGAGGAACTTCTCCGCCTTCCATTCCCGTTGCCCGGCAATGAACATGTTTCGGAAGACGCCGCGGAAATCGTTCGAGAGGTCGCGGGACGGGTAAAACAGTTTCGCCAGACGTTGACTCGCGAGACAAGAGATCGAAATACTCAAAGCGAACGTGACAAATTCAAACTTCAATCAGAAGCGCAGAAGCACCAGCGAGTAGCGCGAGAGAGGAAACAGCGCGCCGACGAACTCCAGGCCGAACTCGATTCATTGATCTACCGATACTTCGACCTGATCGATCAGGAGATCATCCTCATCGAAGATACCGCAAACGTCTACGAACCGAGCGCAACGCCGAACAAGCGTTCGGAGCAAATTCCAACCCTAGAACCGATCAATCGAACCGCGATCATTAGCTATGCATCCGGGCTGGAAGCATACGCCGTTACTCTTTCATCCACCTTGAACGAATGGGCGGAACAAGCGGGTGGATCAACAAGAGTTTGCGCCACTGGAACAATCGACCAACAGGCTGGACTAGCTATGTTGACACTGACGCAGAAACCGGCATCCGGCCCGCCCTCAATCATCGAATCGGAAGGTGAACTAGCGACGCAATTCGCAAGTCTCTTCCGCGCTGGAAGCAAACAGATCGGATCACTCGATTATCTTCGGGGATTGATAGTGCACGACAATTCCACGGCGGAAATCCATATCGGCAAACCAATTCAACTTGCGAATTGGACCCGAACTGCGGCTTTGAACGATGCCGCTCAAATCTACGCAATAATCGTCAATGAGCGCGCAGAGAAAAATGCAAGAAGAGGATAGTTCAGAGTTTATAAGACTTTTTCCTGAGGCGGAAATCCCGCGGATTATGCAACTGATTGCGCGAGCATGCCGCAGCCTGGTCAAAAAGCATGAGACTGAGCGGGAAGACGATTTATCGGACAGAGTATTTGGCGTACTCCGCAGAATGAAGGAGATAAGAAGTGCGCCATTCGTCCCAATTCGAGAATTCGAAGTATTCGGTGATTCAAATACAGTAATTGGGCGGATTGATATCAATTTTGTCTATCCCGGAGGTGACACGACCTATTTCGCAATCGAAGCAAAAAGGCTTCACGTAAGTTTCCCGAGCGGATGGCAGTCGCTGGTCGGGGAATACGTGACTGGCGACCAGGGCATGATGTGTTTCGTCAAACGCAAATACTCCAAGGGGCAGAAAAGTGGAGCAATGCTTGGCTACGTTTTCGATCGCAACACAAACAAGGCTTGCAAATTGATTGAAGCCGCCATAACGAATGCCGCGAACCAACTCAACTTGGATCGTCATACCGGATTCAAAACCAACGCAGAGATCAAAACTGAACCGGTGACACATGAAACCTGCCATGTCCTCGAAGGCATGGCATTCACACTACAGCATCTCATCGTTCCAGTCTGAGTCCCATCAAACAGCGCGGAATGTCATTCATGACGTATCTCCTTGCTGCGATCAGGCCATCCTCTCCGCAGCTCTATCCAAGTCTGTTCCTGGTGGTGTGCAAAGCCAGTACGAAAAGGCTGACAAGCCCCCTTGCAAACGTGAGGTACAACGCCCCTTAACGGAATCGCCTAGACAAGGATGCACCGCCCCTTGACTGTATCCGTCAAAGAAGCGTCCCCGTTGTCCAACGATGAACTTCGCGTATAAGTGGAGGGTTTTGTTTGGCTGGGAACGGATCAGGCTGCTTGGGCAAGCTGCGCTGCGTTGTTCTTCTGCCAGTTGGCTGGGGTGAGGTTTGCCAGGGCTTGATCGAATGTGGCTGGAAGCCGAGTTAAGACATCCTTGATGTATTCCAGTGGATTGATGCCCAGCATTCGACAAGTCTCCGTTAAGGTGTAGACGATCGCGCTTCGTTGGCCGACTTTCTCATGGCCGATGAACAACCAGTTTTTCTTGCCGAGTGCTGAGGGGCGAATCGCGTTCTCGACGAAGTTGTTTGAGAGTTCGGCTTGGCTATGCTCCAAGAACGCCGTCAGCGAACGCCACTGATTGAGAGTATATTCGATGGCTTTTCGCATCAGGCTCTTGGGGCGATAGCGCCTGAGCAACACTCTCAGGGCTTTGCCCAGTCGTTCTATCACAAGCCGACTGTGGCTGGCTCGAACTCGGTCACGGACCGCTGATGATAGCGGTTGCCCGCTCCGGCCTTTCTCCCAACGGAACAGCCAGGCGATTTGGTTCAGTAACCAGCCCGCTACGCGAGGCGATTGATCTTTTGCCTCCATGAACTTGCGGCGAGCGTGAGCCCAGCAGCCGATCAACTCCACATCGGGACGCGGCTGCGCGTAAGCACGATAGGCGCTATGCCCATCAACGCCTAGAAGTCCGCGATAGTTTTTGCCAATCAGTTTTTCTAAGCCTTTGGAACCTCGGCTCTGATCCCATTGAAACACGACGGCGTGCCCGGGATCCAAACCCACCCATAACCATCCATGCGGACAAGGCCCCGCTCTTTCTCGATCCTGGTATCGCACCGGTGTTTCGTCCGTTTGAAGGTATGCTTTCTGCCGAAGCTCATCCCGCATGACATCGACGATACGGCCGAGTTGTTGAGTGCCCTGCGCCGTCCACTCAACCATCTGCTGTCGTGAGATCCACACCTCATTCTGGCGAGCAAACAACCGTTGTTGACGATAGTAGGGTTGGTGATCGCAGAACCGACTGACGAGCAAGTAAGCTAGGAGTCCTGGACTGGCCTTGCCTCCCAGAGAAAGTTCCAAGGGCGCCGGCGCGATCGCAGGCGGGAGTTGGCGCTGATCTCGCCGCACAAACTTCGGACGAACGGTCTTTACCCAGAAGAACTTGCCAGGCTGATAGTCCAGCCGTTTGTTCTCTTCCTGACCGATCTGTCGCCACTTGTCAGGATCGGCTTGAACACACTCTGGAATGATTCGTTCTTCGACGACTTCGAGGTTTTCCGGAGTGCGAATCGCTTGGCGCCCGTTGCGAGACCGCCTTCGTTTCGAAACTGGCTTCTCCGACGAGTCTTCCTCCTCGGGAGCTGCTTCGGTCTCTTCTTCCCGAGCAGTGAGCAACATGACCAATTGATCGGGGTTGAGTTGCTCACTTCGTTTGCCGAACATCCGTTGGGCAAGGGCGTCGAGCTTCTGCCGCAACAGCGTGACCTCAGCCTGAGATTGCTTGAGTTGAAGGCGCAAGGATTTGACTTCATCGCGAAGTTTTTTTTCCTTGCTCATCGGCGAAGAGACTATCACATACCCGCGTTGTCGCAAAGAACCAATCGCTGCTTACTTCTAAAAAAATTAGGATTCAGGTTGTTCGAACCATGCGCGTCGAGCTCCATCGCGTAAGTCGACGCCATCCAGCAACAACTGCAAGGCTTCGGGAGCTAGCTTGATCTTGGATTGATCGCCGCTGGCGCTCACTGGCCAGCGAAACGTACCACTCTCAAGCCGCTTGATCATTACCCACACACCGGATCGATCAGCATGCAGGATCTTGATTCGGTTTCGTCGACGATTGCAGAAGACAAAGATCGCTCCCGTATTGGGATCCTCTTTCAACTTCTCTTGGGCTACCGCCCACAGTCCAGCGAAGCTCTTCCGCAAGTCAACCGCCTCGGCCGCGACGAAGATCTTTAGACCCGAGTGAAAGCTTAGCATGAGACTCCCTCCAGTTCTCGGATGAGGCATGCTGCCAATCGGGCCTGATCGCCGTCGTTGAACCGAAGTCGTGTCAGGCGACCGATTTCAACCTCAATCCCAGCGGGATTCGAGGCTGGCAACTCCACCTCGACTAGCTTGGGTTTTCTCTGATGCTCCGGCTGCGGATACCTTTTCCTCCAACCGCAGAACGTGGTGTAGTTGAGCCCATTCACCCGAGCGAACTCGGCCGCGCTCAAACCACTTCCTTCAAACTTTTTCAACAACTGCTCCCGTCTCCGGGCCGACACTTTCGGCTTCCTCATCCATCCGCTCTAGCGGATTCAGGCAGCTCGTCTAGGGGGTGAGATCTTTGACGCTTACCCTTGACTTCACGGACCCAACCATTTAAGCCTGAAATCGGAGTACGCTCTTGGGCGTTTTCCGAGAATTTCAAAACTATCAACAAGCGGTCTGACATGGGACCGTGCCAACCATGTCGCTTTCCGCCAATCTGAGGCCGGGAGGCGGCAATGGGGTCAGAGCTACCCTGTAGCGTCAACCCCGGATGTCCAAGGCTTTAAGCCTAAAGATTGTCGCAACCATCTTGTTGTGGTTTTGAACTCCCGGTCACCAAGGGCCGCTCATCAATAGACGATGAGGAGGAGTCGAACATGTCCGGGATGCAAAAGGAAAAGGTTTTTCACCAATCGATCGGACGCGTGCTGCACCAATACCGACTAGACCGAAAACTTTCGAGCCAGAATGTTGCTCAACGAATATCAGTTTCCTACCAACAAATTCAGAAATCTGAGCATGGAATCAATCGATTGACTGTCTTACGATTGCTGGAATATGGGAAAGTCTACCGAATTTCGCCGCATGCCTTGCTCGCCGACATCATCAAAGAAATTGAAAAATCCGAAATTTCAGGGACTATGACTCTTGGTTGAGTTCATTTCATACAGCGATGCCAATGCGTTGATATGACCGTCCTCAGTGGCCCGTACTATTCTGGGCTTCGCAAGAGGCGCCGTCCACTTCGAACCAACGTAACCTTCCATGAGTCGTCCCTTTCTTGGGGACCAGTTCAGGGAATTTCAAATCCATCGACAATATTGTAATGGGAAGATCAAATGCCATCCATGTAGTTTAGTTGAAAAGAAGTGCGATTTCAGAATGCCTACGTAAGCGAACAGCCCCGGTAAGTATCTGCCGTCAAAGGAGTCTCGAATAGAGTGCAACTATCCCGTGGGGGCTGATCACTTTAGCAATCAATTATTCCAACTTGCCGGGAACTTCGGGACTGACCACTGGTGACTCAATGAACCACTACAAACGCTTAGCTCTCGTAGCAGTAGCTCTATTGTTCGTTATGTTACTTGCTCTATCAATCCATGCCCCCGAACGTCCGATTCCTAACACAGCCTCAATTACCTTTATCGGATACACGAATAGACTCTCACCGAATGATACCGCGGTATTTCTGTTCACGAACTCGAACCCGTATCGAGTCTCGTTTCAAGCATTTCAACACCCCCCAGACGCAGATCCACAAGGCATCATATTGAACCGAAGCAGTGGAACAATCGAGGCAGAATCTACAACCATTCTCACTCTTCAACTAACTCAAGAACCCCGTTTTCTTCAGGTCAATTACAGGAAGTGGCGGCAAAGGTGGGTTCAAGAAAGCTCGGCACAACTGGACCGACTACTCAAAAGAAAAAGGAGCTCAGAAGATCATCTATTTGTATCGGAAGAATACAAGCTCTTGGAGTCAGCTGATTCCTTGGATTGATGGGAATTCTAAAGCCAACCACTAGAAACCTGAGTGCCAAACGATACAGACGGAACTATCGCCACAACCCCTCCTCGAACACGGCTTCTACCTCAGAACGACGCTTTCCCATTGGCAAACCTCTTACAGCTTTCCGCAACCTAGTCCGAAGAGTAGGGTCCCGTGAAATCAAGACACCCACCGAACCAAGGGCAGGCCGGTAAAGGGCTGAATCCCTCGACGACTGAAGGAGGATGGTCAAGAGTTGCCCAAACGCCCGTCGATCGCGCATGGAAATCGCAAATAGCAGATCAATCGCCTCCCTCATCCTCGTCTGATCTTTGGAACCGAAGTCTGCAACAACCATTTCGTACACTTCCAACGATACTCCCGACTTCCTAGTTGCAGTTAACCTGAGTCAACAATCAAAAGACATCAAATGTGGAGAGAAGAATTCCGTGTCCACTTTTCTCAGGACTGATCAGTTATCGACGTACTGGCAGACACCGACTAAGGTTTCCTTTGGCAACAATTTCAATCGTATCTAGTGTTGCACCATCTAATAAATCTTTCGTCTACATACCACTGCAACCTCTACTGATGAAGTCGCCATCTTCCAGTCCCTTTTGTGTTGGAAATGTAATCTCAGATCCCAAAGATTTCTGGGGGCGCGAATGGGAGATTCGTTTCACAATGGACCGAGTCAAGAAGCGAGAAAGCACGTCGATCATTGGCTCACGCCGTCTTGGAAAAACATCCCTAGCCAAACAAATCTACTTTCAAAGCCAACAAGAACTCACAACGACTCATGAGGTAGTTTGGCTTGACGGACAAAGCACTACAACGAAGACCCTAGATCTCTTTTTCAAATCCATTTACCAAGCTTGTTCAATCCCGCTTCCCGATGAAGGGCTTCCGGACAGTAGCAATGATCTACTCCTAACGTTTGAAGAAAACGTACGCTCCCTCGAACGGTGTCTCACCCTCATAGTAAACGAATTCGAAATAATAGCGTCTCCGGACAACGCCGCCCAATTTACGAAACAATTCTACAATACCCTTCGGTTACTTGCTGAAGATAGCCAAATATCGTTAGTCACAACTTCAATGTACCCCATCAAAAATCTATGTGCCCACACCCTCGGTGTTTCTTCGCCGTTCTACAACATCTTTGAAACCGTACCACTGGACGTCTTTAAGGCAGTTGAAGCGGATGGATTCCTCGATCGCACCCACAGAGGAGTAACCTTAGCTGGGAACGAAAAAGATCTTGTGCGATCCAAAGTTACAAACTTCAGGCATCCACTCGTAATTCAAATAGCATGTGAAACCGTATTTCTTTCACGACATGAAAACTGGAGCGAATCATCGGTTCTCTCGACAATCGAGGTCCGAACCTCTCAGTTTCTCGGTCATGACGATGTTTCGATTGGACGCAGTGAGGTTGAACGTCAGGGGCATTCATTCGAAAATGGGATCACTAAGCGCACTGATTTGATAGTTAGCACAATGTTGCCGGTAGGGGCCGTTGCTTTTCTGATGGCCGAGTACGGGTTACTAATAAGGTCAATGGAAATCTGGCATTCATTACTCTTGGGTTTGGTGACTGCCATTCTTGGTTTCGGAGTATTGCTATTTGCGGGAAGAATTAGCAACGTAATCGGGGAATCAACCTTTTATAAACTGCTAATCCACCTGGTAGATCAACTGCCGATAATTTCAAACCTCATGGACAAAGCAAATAAGTCAATGACCAAGCAAGCGGAGAGAGACTAAAGAAGGGGGCACAAATCATGTGGGATGCATACATTAGCTACGCCTCAGAGGATAAGCAGTTTGTCCGACCGCTTGCCGAAGAGCTTGCGCGAATGGGGCTCAAGGTGTGGTACGACGAATTCGAGCTCAAAATAGGTGATAGTATTCGCCACTCAATTGATAAGGGGCTGAGTGATTCTCGTTTCGGCATTGTTATACTCAGCCCGTCCTTTTTCACCAAACAGTGGCCTGTGATGGAATTGGACACAATTACAGCAAATGAAAAACATGGCCACCTGCGACTCTTGCCGGTGTGGCACAATGTTACAGCTGACGACGTAGCTAGATTCTCACCCATCCTTGCAGACCGAAACGCAATATCCACTGAGGGCGGGATTGAAGATGTTGCAGACAAGATTGTTAAGGCAGTAAAAGAAGATAGACTTGCGAGTTTCTCTGCCGATTCCTCAATTGAGCTCGATATTGTTCGCGATATACTGCTTAGAATACCGCCGGACGCAGTCATGAGGATCGGTTACGCCTTACCAACGATTCGAGGCCGCTTCTTCGATATTTCCGTAAACTCGACACCCAAAGAACGGGTGGAGCGTCTGATCGAATACTCGTCACGCACGGGCACAGTTGCAGCGTTGGCCCAACTGGTTCAACGCGAGTTTCCGGACATCGCGAAGGACCTTTCGCTTCTTACAGAAGAGAATGTACGGAGAGTTAAAGCAGAATTCCAAGCAATCAAGAATCCCTATATCGCGGGAAATCCAGTCCGGCCATCCAATCCATCAGTCTTCTTGGGACGCTACGACGTTGCCTCGGCAATTATGTATGAATTGAAGAGTAGTATTACAAAACCGTCAATTCTCCTCTATGGCCGCCGCCGAATGGGGAAGACGTCCGCATTACTGAATATTGCCACACTTATTCGGGATCCAGATTTCGTACCAGTATATGTAAGCGTCCAAAGCAGTCGGTTTCACAATGATCGAAATTTCTGCTACTACATCGCTCGAGAGATCATTGATAAACTTTCTCGCGCTAACGCAGACATTAGATCCGAAATTCCGGCGAGGTTTCTAGATAAAGGAGAATATGGAACAGAGGCCATCGTCACTCTGTCCGAGTTCTGCGAAGAGCTACAAGGTATACTGGAACGGCATAATCGATTCTGTCTGATTTTGATCGATGAATACGAGGAAATTGACTTCCATATCGATAAAGGGATCAGTCGCGAACTTCTTATTGAGCTAAGAGACATTCTCCAACATCGAAGCAGAATCATGTTCTTGTTCGCAGGAACCCACTATCTACGAGATTTATCCAAGGTAAACTGGTCGGAGATATTCATAAACGTTAAAACCCTCAAGATATCATTTCTCACGAGAGACGAAGGATTTCGGCTGTTGACTGGACCAGTGCCTGACATCGAATTTGAATCGGAAAGTATTGTCGAAAAGGTTTTAGACATAACAGGATGTCAACCATACTTATTGCAAGCTGTCGCATCCCACATCATCAACGCTTTGAACCGAGAAAGATCGTACTCCGTGAGTGAAGCGATTGTTGCTGGAGCTGTGGCCGAAACTTTGAAGACGAGCGCTACATACTTTGACTATCTGTGGGAATCCGAGTGCAAAACTGAGCGGCACCGGGAACTATTGAAATCAATCACTCGGAAAGAGAGGCGCTGCTCTTTGACCGACCTCAAAGCCTACCCGAAAGAAGTCGAAGATTTGGTCCAACGTGACATCCTCAAGAAAGAGCATTCCAACATCCGAGTTACTATGCCTATACTTACCGAGTGGATGGCTGCAAATGGCCATTGAGATATAATACTCGGAGACGAGCACTACGCACTGTAGGCACCGGCCATCATTGAGAAGTATACGTAAATTCACCCCGCACCCAAGTCGCTAGTGGAAACTACACAGGCCAACCACTAGAAGCGGTTTCAAACTGTCTAAAGGTGATAAGAGCGCAAGCTGGGCCTAAAATAAGCGTGTAACCTGATTGAGAATGGCGCTTCCCTGTTTTCGGCCTATCTGGGGCGGCAAAATCCCGCCAAACCTGGTCGTGACTTGGTCTCTCTCCGCCGATTGAGCAAACTGAGCCAGTTGCCACTGATTTTTTCCGCGAGTTTCCGTTTCTTACCCGCTTCAGGACACAGGTCTTCCGAGCGACCTTATTGAGCGCTTCATTGAAAGAATCAGAACCCTACAAGCCAACCATTAGCATCCAAGGTGCCAAATGGAAGAGATGGAGCAGTGTTCGGCTTCTCGATTATGAACCCTCTACATCGCCCGATTCCGATCTGTCTATCCCCAAACATTCGCTCAACTTTTTTCGGGCTCAGACCAGATCTCACCGTCGATGCCTCAACGAGGAAATTTCTCTACATCAAACTAAACACTCAAACGCCTTGCCCACCTCGTGGCGATTTCCCCGGCAACCAAAGAATCAGAATCCTCTCCGGATTCGTCACTTTCTCTCAACTTGGGTAATGAATGCGACCGACACCGCAATGTGCCAGCAAGCCAATCACGAGGCTTTCCGAGAAGCAATTCCAATGAGGCGAAGGCAATTCACCGGCCCGCCAGCCGAATGCCCTTTCACGCTCGATTTGCCAATTATTTGCCAAACTCCCTGCATTTAGCTGCATCAATATGCATTTCCTCGAATTTTGGAAATGTCATTAGATGCTGATAGAGAACGATAAATGCAGGGAGATGCAAATAGATGCACGGCGCAGTGTGGTTCAACTCCCGCCGCCTCCACCAACTGTTCGGCAGCAAAGCTGCCAAAAAGTTGCCCTCCGAAGCTTCAGCGAAGGAGGGCCGCCCCCGCACAAACAACGCTCCCCCTCACCCACATACCCTACATCCGCTGATCCAACCTTCAGCCAAAGAACTTCCATCAGACCAGCATCTCATCATCACCCGAGGCAATCACCATTACCACCGCACCCAAAAGCACATCGCATGAGACAATGCCGAATCAATCTCAAAGCAATGACAATCGATAGTTCTTACAAGCTTAACCAATCTTCGAAATGAACCAGAAAACAGAACAATTGCCTCTTAACTAATAATTTAAGGACTGACCCTGCGCCCCCAAAATCAATCACCCAAAACTACCACCTAAGGAGAGAGGTCTCAAAATGTGGCAGGCTCCAATGCTCTGCCTTGACCCGAAGACGCAAGATGGGTTTCCTGTTCCCCGATGGCGGGAACTAAGAAACAGAAGCGTCGACGAGATTCGAAACCTTCATTGGACATCCGGGTCCCGCCAGAACATGACTGGCGTACCTCCGACGAGGATGAGATCAATCGGCGACGTTTAAGAGCACGGAATGAAGTGTTCGGGATCACGAATCTCACTCCTGCTCACCGGATACACTCCAACTTCAAAGTAAGGTCTCGTAGCGGGATGAACTACGACGTGGAGATTCGAGATCTGTCCAAACGCCGATTCGCTTGCACCTGCCTGGATTTTCGGGCCAATAATTTGGGCTTTTGCAAGCACATCGAAGGGGTCCTGCTCCACCTCCGCAAACAATTTCCAAAACTGTTTCGAACCGCGGAGAAACAGGGTTCGGATCGCACGGAGATTGAACTGAATCGTAGCAGCGGCGTCTTATGTCTCCGAACCAACGGCAATCGCGTGCCTGCGGGCGTAAGGAAACTCTTTGACGCCGATGGCGTTTTGATTGGAAGCGAGCCGGAGGAAGCCGTTGCGTCTCTCAATAAATCCATCCGCCGCGGTGCTAAGCTACGCCTCTCACAGGAAATCACGGGTTGGCTTGAAAGCCGGAGTCGATTGAAAGAGAGCCGCAATCTGCGGCACCGATACGAGCTGAAAGTACAAAGCGGGGAATGGCCGGCACACGAAACCAAGGTCCCGCTGTTCCCCTACCAACGGGAAGGAATGCTGCATCTCGCCTTTACCGAACGGGCCCTGCTGGCGGATGAGATGGGGCTAGGTAAAACCATCCAAGCCATCGCTGCCTGTGCCCTTCTGCACCGCCTCGGGAAAGTGTCCCGGGTGTTGGTAGTTACTCCTGCCTCCCTGAAGTCAGAGTGGGAAGAACAGATTGAGCGCTTCACCGAATTGTCGCTCCAAGTAGTCTACGGCCCCAAACGCTCGCGATTGGCCTGCTACGCCCAACCCGAGTTCTTCAACATCGTCAATTACGAACAAATGCGCCCTGACGCGCTCGACGTTAACGACCGTCTGGCAATGGATGTGGTCATTCTCGATGAAGCACAACGCATCAAGAACTGGAACACCAAGACAGCCCAGGCGATCAAACGCCTAAGAAGTCGCTACGCCTTCGTGCTTACCGGTACGCCGATCGAAAACCGCATCGATGAACTGCATTCTCTCGTCGATTTTCTTAATCCGGAAATACTCGGCCCTCTGTTTCGATTCAATCGCGAATTCTACCAATTGGATGAGCGCGGCCGCCCTGCGGGTTTCAAAAACTTGGAACTTCTGCACGAGCGGGTAGCTCCGGTCATGATCCGCCGACGAAAAGCCGATGTGGAAACCGAGCTTCCTGATCGGACCGACCATACCCGCCTCGTGCCGATGACGGATGCGCAACAGGCGAACTACGACGATCACAAGCAAACTGCGGACAAGCTACTCCGAATGGCTAAGCAGCGCCCCTTACGCAAAGAGGAACTAGAGATTCTTCAGATCAAATTGGGCATGATGCGAATGACATGCGATACCAACTACATCCTCGATCGCAGCGATACGGATTGTCCCAAGCTAACGGAGATCGCAACGATCCTCGAAGAGGTTCGGGAAAACGGCACCAAAGTCATTATATTCTCCGAATGGGAACGCATGCTCCGCTTGGTACGAGACCTCTGTCGGCGATTAAACATGGGCCACGCGTGGCACACCGGCAAAGTTCCCCAAAAGAAGCGACGCACCGAAATCAATGCCTTTAAGAACGATCCTGACTGCTTGGTTTTCCTCAGTACGGACAGTGGCGGCACCGGGCTGAATCTCCAGAACGCTAGCATTGTGATCAACTGCGATCTCCCGTGGAATCCAGCCAAACTCGAACAACGCATCGCCCGCGCCTGGCGTAAACACCAACCCAACGCAGTCACTGTCTATAACCTAGTTTCGGCTAAGACCATCGAAGAAGCCATGATCGGGACATTGGCCAACAAAAAGGCCTTGGCAGACGGTGTCCTGGATCGTCTCGGCGATCTTAGCAAGATCACCATGGTGAGCGGCCGACAGGCGTTTCTCGACAAACTGGAGCAGGTCATGTCTGCCACTCGAACGCCAAGCGACCATTCTCCGGTAAAGGCTACCGTTCCCGCCGATAGACCGCTAGCTTTTGGCGACCGACTGAGCAATCTGCTCGGCACAGATCTCCTCCATTGCGAGGAGCGCTTTCCCCTGCAGGGAGACCACACTTTGCTTCTCGTAGTAGCGAAAGAATCCGTCCGACACGAGAAACAGATCCGAAAGGCCTACACCGATACTTTCGAAACGGGAGGCGCCGAGGGCCCAGATCAAACGATTCTACAAGTCATTGATCCGACCACCGCGGAAGCACTACGGCAGCTCGAAGCCGCTGGGGTAATTGCCCCGACCGTCCGATCCTTTAGATCGCTCCTTCCTGATTCCGCGGACAATGCCCCCACACCGCTTTCGAAGGAAGAACAATCGCGACTGGAAGATGCTCGCTCGACAGCCAAGCGAAAACTGCGGACCGCCGAAGTCCTGATCCAATCCGAACTAGCGGAAGAAGCGCGGCAACCGCTCCTCGACGCGATTCTCCAAATCGGAACTGCTTGGACGATCCTACATCGTCTGCCGACCCCGGACTCCAATTCCGCAGCCCTTCACCCTGCCATGGCGGCGTGTTGGGACGGGAAGATCCAGTCGTTAACAGAATTCGAATCCCAACCCGACTCGCCGCCCCATCCAATCGTCAAGCTGCTTGGTTCACTCATACAAGACTGATGCCCATGAAAAACTTCATTCCAAACAAGCTAAGGCCATGGATCGAGGCACGGAAGAAGTACAAACTAACACACGCGCAGGTGCAAATGGCTCGCGAGTTAGGCCTCAACCCAAAGAAACTGGGAAACATGGCAGATCACAAGCAACAGCCGTGGAAAGCACCCTTGCCGGAGTATATCGAGCAATTGTATTTGAAACAGTTTGGCAAGACCGCGCCCGATGACTCCCGCCCAATCGAAATTCGGCAAGCCGAAAAGAGACGGAGAAAAGAACAGTCTTCCGCTGACAAGAATCGCAGCACTTCGAATGCACACAACAAAGTCCCTACCTGAGCAGGGCGAAAAGAGAAAGCATCGGAATCGCCACAGCTAGGAGAGTACCCCAATAGATGAAAGCCAGGAATTGGACGGTGAAATCGGCAGTGGAAAGGCTACAGAAGATCTCTCTAACCTACTTCTCTCGTCGCAGATCACTCCGGTAGTGGGTACGCACTCCAGAGTATGTCGGACACCTGGTCCGATTCAGTTCGGACAGGCAATCCGGTCCATATCGGACAGCAACTCCGGTTGAAATCGGACACTTCGTCGAGGACTCGAAACAGGGAGGATTTCCGCCCTGAGCACCGAACTTTTTTGGAGAAAAACCACTCTCGGGGGTGAAGAAACCCTGCTGAACCTGCCAGAACGGGTTGAGTCCTGATTCATGAAGCATGACTAAGCTTCAAGGAGATCAGTGTAGAATGTTGGGAGTGGTGTGAAGCCAATTTCCATTGCGAAGGCAGCCATGCTACCAGAGCCCTTACCGGAACGCGCTTGTCCATCGCGCCTCCCGACTCGCAGGGCACTAATGTAGTGTCCAGGAAATCGTGCGACTTGCCGGTGTTTTCCATGGCGTTCTCCGTAATGGAGTCCGGGTTGTGAATTCCACCAACGATCTCCGAGCTTGGCACTGGATGTTCCATCGGAAAACTCGAACTGAATGCCAGCCAGCTCGTAATCCCACCACGTAGTGATACCCGTTAAGTAGATGCCTTCCTTAATCTCGATCATCTGCTTGTTACCGCCTTCACTGCCAAGAAACGTTCCTGATTTGCCTCCAAAGTTAAATCGCAAGCCATCTACGTAGTCGTGCTCATAGATTTCAATACTCGTCAATACTCCGGAACCCACGTCTATCAGGTCTTTACCTGGTCCCGGGTGGTTATGTTCGTTGGCATATTTGTAGCCTAGCCCTGAGAGCGGCCCCATCCAGATCACTCGATCCAGTGGAATCGGGTGACTGTCGGCCTTGTCGGGATCAAAGAAGTCCCATAACGCAGCGGGGTCGGCGACGTTAAGTTGCAAAGTGATCGCATAGCTATTGACCGCCTGAGCTCGATGAAAATCCGCGAGTGGTCTCGGGCTAGTTGCTCCGCGTCCGCTCCCACCAAAGGTGTGAACCTCCCGGGTGACCCAGTCCCTAACAACATAATTGGCATCCATTTTGATCTGATCGTCACGCCAAGTGAGTTCGCCAGGAATCGCTACTTCGACAATGAACTTTTGATAGTCTGCAATCGCTGTTGTGAGACGTTCTTTAAAATGCTCTAAGTCCACCGTCTCGTCGCTGTAGATATCGGCATGGTGCACGACTCGTTCACGAAGGATTGCCAAATGCATCGTGGCCACCTCTGAAGCCAGCGATATCGTTCCAGGGACATAGTCCTCTTTAAGGAAGTGTGCCTGGATAGCATTGCAGTGGCTCAATACCGACACGATCCATCGTTTCCGCTCCGCGGCTCCGGTTGCCCGCGAGTATTCATAGAAATTCGCCCGCAGACCTTTCAGATGCTGTTGCAGGGTAGCGAAATCGTACTCACGAATTCGTCCCCGAACCCATTTCATCATCCTGATCTCCGATTCTCGGATCAAGTCGTGGACATCGTCTTCCTCTTCAGGCCAGATAAACCCAATCAATGCTGATATTGCAGCGCCAACTTTGGGTATCTTTTCAGCCAGGCCGACCACGATTGACTGAGCAATATTATTCCAACTGATGTTGTCAAAAAAGTTTACGGTCGGCACCAAATTAGGGTCCGTAAACTCAACTTCTTCGGGCTGCTGAATCTCAAGCGCATCGGTCAAAATGACCGGTCTATCTGTTCTCACCAAGACCGGTTTAGCCACCCATGGATCCCATCCCTTGCCTTCTCGAAACCCTACTTGAAACTTCTTACCCTTGATGTCGATATCGACGGATTCCCCTGAGAACAGTTTCCCACGTTTTCCGTTCCAAGGATCGGCAAAAATGTCGTCTTCCACGGTGAACACCCAATAGTAACATTCGCGTTTCGACTTATTTCGGATGCTCCAGAGAGATTTTCTTCCCATGGCCGTGGAGTTTGGATTCGGTCTTTGCCCGTCGCGCAGCAGTTCGGGTAGGCGTTGTTTTAAGGATCCCGTGGAGCAGCCCTAACGAACGCGCATCTCTGCGACAGACTATGATGACCTGGATTGCCGCAGATTGCCGGTTTTATGGATACCTAAAACAAGCCCTAAATAGAGGAAAGCATTCGGATGTCTCATTCAACTCAAAGTTCCGCTGCCTAGCGGATTGCTAAGTGGTTCCAAGATACCCTCAGATCATTAAGAGATGGCTCCGAAAATCCGGCCGCACGGAGAATGAAAGTAGTAAGAATTCAACGCGACTATCGACACGACATACCGCCTCCTCTTTAGGGGCTATGTCAGCGGCCTCCAGCTAGCTCAAACTCATTCTTGATTGCTGCTTTGCGCTCCGCAGCCAGCTGTTGACTTTGGTCCACGAAATCCGGGAACTCGTCGCTCAAGAAAGTCTCAATCGGTTCGATAATCCATTCGTCAATCATCCAGACCTTGTCGATGGTCTCGATCGCGTGTCCAATCATCCTGCTCGCCTCGACTGCCTTGCCTGTGAAAAGGTCGCAAACCGCTCTCGCCAGAAAAGAGTTGGCATTCTCTGGATAGACCGAAGCGAGCATTTGATATTGCCGCTCAAGACTCTCAGTATCTCCTCTTACGGCATCGATCAATACCATGAGGAGTATGGCTCGGAGCCGCTGAACTTCCGTCGCTTTCTGATCATCGTCAGCGACATCAGATGCGAGTGATCGGGCGGCTTGAAGCTGGTCCAGTTTCACTAAGGCCCAGCTCTTCGCAATCTTCGCATTTAGAATGTCCTCTTCTGTGACATCCTGATCCGAAAGTAGTCCATCCAAGACTGCCACCGCTTCTTCATCCCTTTCTAATCGCAACAGCACTCGGGCAAGGTCGATACGATGGGTTTTCCAAATTGGATCTTTGTTAGGAATCAGAGTGTTCACCGTCTCGAGTTCTTCGAGAGCACGTTCAGGATCCATAGATGCCCCGATCTTGGCTCTAAAACCTCGGGCCTTCAGCCGTAGAAAATCCGTCTGATCCACGCTGAAGATCACCTGATTCAAGGCATCCAGGCTCGCCTCATAGTCTCCCACATTTTGCAACACTCGATTCTTATACGCGGAGCTATACGCACCGATAGTAGGGACACGATCCAAGTCTAGTTCATCGCCCTCAGGTTTCGCCCAACGCAATTTGTCGCCAAGCTCCCGAACTCCAACCTGCAACGATTCGCGGTCGTCTGGAGTCCATACCCCACTCGTAAGGATAAGATCTAAGGATCCCATCAGTTCAAAGCACTCTACGGGCCGAGTTTCCAAAGACGAGAACAACTCATTCAACTGTTCTGATCTCGTTTCTTGCTCAGCCGACAGAGCCAACACCTGCCTCTCCCACCAGCCGCCCGTGTCGCCACTCGCTGGGTTCTCATCGGAAGGTTCATCAATCGGACCAGCAAACTCATTTCGAGAAAGCAACTCTCCCAACAACTTAAGCTCAAAAAACTCGTGACGAACCCGGTCGCTCACCTCAATGCCCCCATTTATATACCGATCCACGAGGCCTTGAGCCTCTTGAGTATATCCATTCTCGATCAGTATCCTACAATAGAATTGACCGACGACATGCGATTCGCCTGAACCCTCCAGCACATCTCTAACAGACTTTCTGAAGTAATCAAACCAGCGACCATCTTCAACCAACAAGGCTTGTGATCGGGCATACAACTGAGTTTTCAACTCATAGATCATTCCAAACACGTCAACAAAATAGGACTCGATATCTGAAAAACGCGTCGTAAGTAGCACCATACTCCTTAAGATTTCATACGCTGGCTTATCGTAGGTGTTTAAGGTAAACTCAAGAACTTCTGCTTCAACCCTATCGAGAATTCTAATAACAGTCAGAAGATCGTCGCCTCTTTCGAGCTTCCAGTGTCTTTCCCTGAGCAACTGAACCAACGCGAAACAGAGAGGTGGCTGGCCCGAATACCGCGCTATGCGATGGGCAGCCCCTTGCAGCCCACTTGGAGGTGGGGTTGTCAACAAACGGTCGAGGTCGGTCAATCGTTCCTCAATCCGCATCGAACCTTCCCGGATCATAACATCACGACGCGAAGCCAGCTCAACCAGCGCGTTGAACGCCTTGTCCCATTGGGCAACCCATGCCTTCATCCCCGCCCAATCCTTCTCAATGCGCTTCGATTTATTCTTCTTCGTCAGCACGCCTCGCTCAGCGACTAGCGGGAAGCGACGAAATGTCGCCCTCGTTACTTTCGACGCTTCAACCGTGTGCCGCCCCCACTCTGTTGGTGTCAGATTCCTCCCAATGATACCCTCCCCCCGACGCAGCAGGTCATCAAGTCGCAGCAACCGGAACGAGACTGTCCCATCGCTGCTCAGCGCGATTGCCCATGGTTCTGAGTCTGAGTCAAAGACGGCATACGTAGTAGCTTTGCCGATACTGATCCGATCCCGAAACCGTATTGAACCAGCCTTCTCCGGCAACTGCCAAACGTCGACGCCTAGGCTGTGTCTGACGATCATGAATTCATCCTCAGAGTCCCGAAAGAACTCGATTTCCGAAACCGCTAGATCGGTATCGACAATAAACTTCTGATGGCCTCCTTCGCTGTTCAATCGAAACAGCATCACCTGTTTGTCTGAAACTAATGTGAACGCCAACCAGCGAGAATCATCTGAGAATTCCACTTGTATCACCGCTGTTAGCTCAGACCTTTCGGCAGATAGGCTCGTTTTTTCCGGACCTTCCGAGCCGAGGTAACATAGTTCCAGCGGAGTGCTAGATTCCGATGGATTAGCGGCAAAGAACCATTTTCCATTCGGGCTAATCTTCGAGATCGAACCCACTGTGCTAGGCACCGTCTCGAAGGCAACCGCTCGGGTTTCACCAGCATTTGAAAAGTCCCACCAAATTCCATCGCCATCAGCACCTACCGAAACCATTCGATTTTCCGATTTCGCAGGAAAGAACTGACTGGGTTGTTGGTTGGTGTCAGCCTCTAACACCTCGACTCCCGAATCTTCCTTTTCAAGGTCAAGTAGAGCGAAATCTGGAGAATTCTCGGAGAATTTCTGGTCCAGATAAAGCAATCGATTATCGGAGCTAAAGAAAACATGCTGCCTCAGGGTAAAACCAAGCGGATTAACACCCCGCCTGGGCATTGAATCCGATGGGAGACTTCCCAGCTTGGTGGTATCCCACCACTCAAACTTGGAGATCCCCGGAACTACCAACCATCTGCCATCTCGGCTAAATCCAGCCAAGGGCCTGCTGTCACAGAACACAGTATCTGTTGCCTTGAGTACAACTGGTTCACCATTCTCCTCAAGCCTATCCATATCCCAGACTAGCAAAATCGGTTCCGTCTCAGATCCGCCCTGGGCCACCAGAAAACGCTCACTCGGGTCAAGTAACATGGTTTTCCCGAACACAGGCCATTCCGAACTGAGAGCACCCTGATAACGTGGCTGGGGACCATCCAACGCCCAAAAGCTCACACTGCCAAACCGTGGTGCCGTGATAGCTTGCCCCTCCTTTTGTCGAATGATGATTTCAACAGGCGCACTTGGCTGCCGATAATCCACCTTTGAATGATACTCAAACTTGCCATCAGCAATCGAGATATAGCGCAAGGTCCCGTTTCGGTTGCCCAAAAGCATTCCTCCTTCACCCAAAAACTCTAGCTGCATCGTCCGCCCTACGACTTCAATCCGATCAAGCAAACGTAACTCGTCAGTACTGACATCAAAGAGAATCAGCCAGTTGGATTTTCGGTCCTCACTCTCACGACCAACCAACACCCGCTTACCGCTTTCAGCAACCGCCCAAGCCGTGACAGGCCGATTTCCCTCAAGTGCCATCCCGCTTTCCACCCATGTCCCAGCCATCTCCTGAAAACGCCAAAGTGCGAATTCCGCCGCCCCGTCAAAAGTGAGCAATCGACTCCCCCGACTGCCTGCTTCTGAGCACCAAATCACTTTCTGCCCATCATTGGCAGCGACACTCCCATCTTCATCCCCTAACTCCCACCGGGTGTTTGTGTCCGAATCCCAGACCACGAGCCGATTCGTTCGATGCTCGATAAATGCGAACCGGTTGCTGTTCCTTTCGACCGCTGCGGTTTTCAATCCTTGAAATCCAGGCGATCCAGTAGCCAGTTTCTCAAAGAACGCTACATCTTCCCGAAATGTATAAGGGCCGATTGAATCCCATCCGAAAAGGGAAACTCCATTAAACGAGTAAAACCCTTCGTCTTCCCGCCACCGAATCCAATTCTCTCTTGCGAGTGAAGAATCATCGTCGTAGCGATACCGTAACGATTGCAACTCGCTCACCTGACCGTCCGCAACGTTCCAAACGATGATGGAATCATTTTCAGCATTGCCCGCGAGGTAGCGACCACTCGGAGAAAACGCCAAGTCAAAAATCCTTCCACTTCCTTCAGCAATCACCTCCACCGAGTTATCCTGTATCTCATCTAAAGTCAGATCCCACAATCTGACAGTCCCGTCTGAGCTTCCCGACGCCAACCAGCGATCATCAGGGCTGAAGGCCAACGAATTGATAAAGTGGGAATGCCCCTTCAACCGCACCTTCAGGACAGGGGGAGCGTTCCCAGTGCTCATTTGATAGAGATTGATCACCTGATCTGTTCCACCTGAAGCGATATAGTTTCCGCTCTTGGAAACCCCGAGCGAATAGACTTCGCCGTCGTGGGAACCAACTCCCACGCCAGGAATCCACTCCAAGGCGTCCCGAACCGTATCTCGAACTGAGTTTACGGCGGTGATTCCGCCATTCACTTTCGTCAGATCAGAGTAATGGGAAGCCCCCTCGAGAATGTCTTCCATACCGAGTTCGCCAATCCGACCCGATTCCAATGACTCGAGAGCCCCGATTCCAAGAAGTGCCGCAGCCTCGGCGTTGGAAGCCAACGCCACACGAGCTTCGGAGCGATACTGGAGTGCAGATCGGACTCTTGATTCCCGCTCCTTCTTCTGGGACTCAAAGTATGTCGATACCGCAAATACCGCTGCAAGCGTCCCAAACAGAATCGAGAAGACGGTTAAAGCGCTCCGGATTCGCTGATTGCGGCGCTGCCTTAACCGGGCATTTTGGTCAGCGACGATTGACGCAGACACGAACTGCGCCGCCGGTTCACGATCGTCACAAACCTCAATTTCGTTCGCCTTAACGTACCGCTTCGCCTCAATAAGCTGTTCTCCCCGCAATAATTGTCCCTCGTCATTCCCTTTTTCTTTCCAGTCACTGATCCGTGTCCTCAGCGAATCCAACCAGATCAGAAAATCACGTCTCTCATTGACCCACCCCGCCAATCGAGACCAGTTTCCGATCAATGACTCATGAATGATTTCAACCGCGGTCTCGCCACTGGGCATGCGGGAGGTGACCAAAAGTCGGAATTTTGATGATGGAGCCGACCCAGTCGTCTCGCTTCCGGTCAGTCGTTGAATCAGTTTTTGATGCTCGATTCGAAAGTCGGTAATTCGGGCGATTCTCCGGGCATCGTATCGTTGCTCCCGTCCAGGGTGTACGAGTCGGCAAAGAATCGATCGCAGATAGATCCTTTCATTCTCGTTCAATTCGTCAAAGAACTCATCCGCATAGCGTGAGAGGGCTCCCCGAACACCACCGATGGCACTATAACCCACGTGAGTCATCACCACCTTGTTATTCTGATCCCAGCGCCAACCCGCGACCTGCTCAGCGTTCTCGCCGAGCTGCCCATACTCCGGATGGGACACATGCCAGTCCCAAAGCTTCTGCAAGCAGAACTGCAACAGCGGAAGACTCCCCAATTCCACCCGAATCTCCTCGATCAAGAGTTCCACCAATCCCTTGTCGAAGCCAACACCCCGCAGTTTAGCCGGTTCGGCAATCGCCGCACGCAACTCCGAAGTCTTAGACATCGGCGTCAGTAATTTAGCGGCGCGATCCTCATAGGCAGAAGCAAAGGTTTCGATCCCGGAAAACAAGCCCAAATAGTCCGAGCGAAGACTGACCACAACGGTGGCCCCGCCCGCTCGCAAACTATTGATGACGGTCATAAACCTCTCAGATTCCTCCCCGCCTGGATTCTGTCCCGAAATAAGTTCCTCCATCTGATCCACAAAAAAGCACAGATTCGCGGAACTCCCCTTGCTCAGAACCATGGGAACTAATGACCTTAGGGTCGAGTCTCCGGAACTTGATTCTAGGGATTCGAACAATTCGGCTGCTTTCTGGGATCCTTCGATAGGATCTTCGTAGAGTACTCGAACGATACCATTAACAACATTTCGGAGCGGGTCAGGGTCGGGCGAACGAGGCCGGATGATGACCACCTGCCACCCTTTTTCCTTCAAGCGAGGGATCAAGCCAGCCTGAATGATCGAACTCTTGCCACTCCCACTCGCACCATGAACGGCAAAGAATGAATGGTCTTCTATCTGGTTTTCCAATTCGTCCGCAACCGAATCTCGACCGAAGAACAAATGCCTTTCGGACTCCTGAAACGCCGCCAAACCAACGTAGGGATTTTTGAGATCGTCGGGGATGGGATCGGCCTTAAGATCGGGCGCTCTTGGCACGCCAGATTCTTTTCTTTCGGCGTCAATCGAAGCATTGACCGCTTGCAAGACTCTCTGAGCAACCACGGCCACGCCCTCATTGGAGCGAACCGCATGAAGATCCGCGAGCAGTGGGTATTGGCTTGCTATTCCTTTGTAGTCAATGTTGTGCCAAATCGGGAGTATCGTCTTCGTTTTTCTCTCGACCTCTTTCGTGAACAGAGCTCCAAGCTCTTTACGGGTCCAAGTCTTGAGAAAGAAGGCAGGACTAAACACAACCAACCCAAAGTCTGCCTTTCTTAGGCCTTCATTGATCTTGTCAAAGATTGAATCCCCTAGGTTGATCTCATACTCGTCATACCAGACTTGAACTCCGTGGTTCTTTAGTTTTTCCACCAGTGTCAGAACCCATGGCTTGTCCTCGGTCGCGTGACTAATGAATACGTTTCTCATGGTAAAATGCGCCAATCCTTCAAAATCAATCTCCCGCCATTTTGGCACCCACCATAATAATCAGATTCTCGAGGCCTTAGGTTGCAGGAAACCTAGTCCATTCACGAGGATCCCGATCCAAGAGCTCCGAATATCCATAAACTCCACACGCCAACTATTTCAACGCCAGCACCGGGAGTTGTCGGATGGAGCATGTATCAGCTTCTCGATTGGGAACCCTCTGCACCAATTCCCATTGCCTCCAATTTCAGAAATATCATTAGATGCTGATGGAGCATGATAAGGGCAAGGAGATGCACGGCGCCGCGCGGTCCAACTCCCTCCGATGCCACCACTACAAGATCGTTCTTCGCACCGCCTCTAAATCGAAGAAACTGAAGAAAATCTTCTGCGACTCATTCGAAGATCCCTGCTAACCCCAGGGTGAGCCAGAAGATTATCTGCGTAATGTGTCCTTGCTCTGGAGGCAGGCCTTTCGAGGCAGGTGCCTCATTTTGGGGGTGTGATTAAAAGTGCGGGGCATCGGATCGAAGCGACAGGCTTCCCTTTGAAGAGGCTGGAAGAACTGGTCGCTGACAAGGAAAGCGGCAGCTCTGCTCCCGCACTCCATATGAGAGAGCTGATTCTTACATTTTGCATTTTGCATTTTGCATTCTTCACGCAATCCGACCGCCTCCCTATGCGTGATTACCCGCTGTTTCTACAACCGATCTCCCCGCACTTTGAATCACACCCCTCATTCGGAGTCACCCACGATTACTCATCGAAACCCACTCCCATGAAGGTGCTCTGCGCTCCGATGCCAAATTTTATGTCGTGGCCGCCATTTTGACAGATCCACTCTAATACGGATGGGATACCGAATAGGGTATTCTGGAGTCCGAAGGCCTTTACCGATAGTTGCTCCCCTTCGCGTTCTACGGCGCCGCTCTGGATCTGAACCCATGATGGGGGCACATCGGCTTCCCAATTGGTATCAGTCCAGACTCCCAAATGGGACGCGACTTCTTGGTTGGCCTGCGCCAATCGCTTCTCGAAGGCGTCGTCCATGTCACCGTCGGTTTCTTCGAGATGGTGTCGTTGCGTTCGTACGGTCTCAAAGCCTTCGATAGCGACGCAGACAAGCAGAACAACTGCGTTGACGAAGAATGGGTATCTCTGTCTTGGTTGCAACAAGGGTTCTTCTGGACACCATCGGGAGTTAATGCAGTCTATATTACCAGTATTTTGGTAGACTACTTGAATGAATGGTATCGGTTTGAGTTGGAGTGGATTGTCCGGCTGCAAAGTGATTCAACGCTTGTGCCATTCTTTCGTTGGCTCACAGATTTTGCGCTCTGGTCTGTTCCAGTCACGATCATCGCGTTCGTCTACTTTGTGAACTGGCGTCGCGGCGTTCTGCTCGGTGTCTTATACTCGCTCGGTGTTTATGTGAATGCGGTCGCGAAGATGGCATTTGGTATGCCTCGCCCATTCTGGCTTAGCGATACGATCCATGCCTGGACGACATCGGGGAGTTTCGGAATGCCATCCGGTCATGTTCTAGAAACCTCGGTGGTATGGTTCGGGATTGCTTTCACTTATCCCCGCAAATGGGTCCTTGGGGCATCAGCGGTTCTGACTGGCGCGATGGCGTACTCGCGGGTGTATCTGGGGGTTCATTTTATCCTGGACGTTGCGGTTGGGATCGGAATTGCGCTCTGTGTCGCTTGGAAAGCCTCTCGTGGCGGCCTAGAAACCTGGCTCTTTCGTCCCGTGACGTGCCAACGATGTATCCAACTGGTGCTACTGATTGCAGCCATGGTTGGAGTAGCCGGACTATCGTGGACCTGGGGACAGGGCCACGAGATTCCTCCGAGTTGGCCGATGAGTGTTCAAGGTCTCCCTAGCCTGGCGGGAGCCTATACCGGAATTGTCACTTTTGCTGGACTTTGGATTGGCGCCGGAATGGCACTGACTGCGGCCGAGCCCCGAGCTGCGACCAGAGATTGGTTGCAGGTGGGAGGGTTTATTTATGCCATGCTAGCGTGTTTTCTCCTTCGTGAGCTACCAATGTTCTTGCATCCTGCTGAGCACAGTTTTATTTGGTCCCTCTGGCACTCAGCCATTCGTTGGGGGCTCGCTAGTTGGGTCGTTGTGTATGCAACCCCGGTGCTTGTTACCAAGTTCATCTCACAGGCAGAGCAACACGAGTTGGGAGGCTCGCGCAGAACCTAGGTCTCGTACGGTCGAACCGCAATTAAAGCACTCAATGGAATCCCTTTCCCGGAGGTTTCCAAACGGGAGGAATCGGATTCATCAAGGCCTTCTCTGACTCAAGCTTACTAACACCAGAAGCCAGGCACCGATCAAAAGGAAATTCCTGACAATCAACATGCAGGTCTGAAACAGATTGAACCCAGTTCGAAACTCTGGTGAGGGGTACCATATTGGGGACAAGGTACAGGCGAATACGACCCCGGAATAGGCGATCATCGCTTGTCGATTCGGATGCCTATTGGTTGCGTTCGTTGCATTCGTTGCATTTGAGTAGCCCAGAAGCGCTCCACACGTCATGACCAGCAACCAGATCATGTACTGTGGACTGATTACAATGTTGAATGCCACAAATGGTAACAATACGCCGAGTCCCATGGCACAAGCCTCGGGCACACCACCCTCGACACCGCGCGATCGTCGCGTAAGCCAGCCGATTCGTCCGACGCTTGCCAGGGTTGTGGCAAGGCAGAGAGTTTTTGCCGCAGGAATAGCCCATGCCACGCTGGTTCCGGTTACTTCCCGCCAGTCGATTACCTTGGTCCAACTCAAGTCAAGCTCAAGAAAGAATCCTGCAAACCAAAACAGCGCGGCATATAGGGATTCGACCTCAAACCCCCGTCGGTCATGGAATTCAAGGAAACGCCACCAATGCACCCATGGCGTGATGACGATGATGGGCAAAATACTTGCGAACGTCCCCAGGAAAAACCGCCATCGAAGGCGCATACTCGATGCAGCCGCTGCCAGAACAGGGAATAATAGAATGGGGAAAACTTTCATTCCGGCACCCACACCTAACAAGATTCCCGACGAGAACGTCCTCTTCTGTGAAAAGACGAGGATGGATAGGAACATCATGAGAGACGGTACGAGGTCCAGCCTTTGAAAATAAAAGAACGAAAATGAAGATGTCCCGATTGAATACGCGAGCAGAGGCAGTATCCCCTTCCACTCATCCGTTCGCTTCAGTCCTTCATGTAACAGCCACCACTTGAAAACCAAGTCGAGGGCAATGAGTTGAACATTAAACAGTAGTCGGAACTCCCCTAAAGTAGAACCCAACCCAGGAACGAGGAAAACGAAGAATGCGTAGGGCGGATATTCAAACGTGCGCTCTTGATGATACGGAATCGCCCCATCCAGAAGCATTTCCATGTTTTTAAAGTAAAGACTCACATCACCGTGTGCGGCATCACTCATCCTAAGAAGATGAGGAACATAACTGAGATAAAGACAGGCTAATCCCACGTAAGAACGAGCTAAATCTCGTCGTAAGTTGCTCGTGAACATAGCTTTGACTTGATCGCCCCTTGCTCCTCTAGAGCTTGCTGGGCAGTCAACAATTATCGAAAGGGAATAACCGGAGTATGACCTGTTTACGCCCCACGATCCCACTGAAGGTAAGTTTACCGACAGATTTTCGTAATCGATCAAAGTTCTGTCCCGAAGACGATTACGTCACGGCCGCTCAAAACACTTTGAGTCCACTCCATGTTTCCCGTCTCAGTCTCTTTCGCCGAACAAGGGACCGGTGAAAACGAGATCACCCCGACTGTGGGCGAGCCGATGCATGACTCCGTTCCATCCTCATATTCAGCATGAACATGAGCAAACCAACAAATAGCATATAGTAGAACACAGCCTCCATTATCCACTTCAAGCTATTGGCTTGAGCTAAGTTCAAAAACGTTTCCGGTTTCCCGGCACATAGGCATCCACCTTCGTGACCGATCGCCAACAACCCAAATCGGTATCCCGCAAAAACGAAGGCCATCCACAAGATCCCAGAGAGCGAACGGTGGACTTGATCGCGACTGAACAGCAGAAAAACCAACATGCCTAACTCATAACCGACGACGAGAGACAGTATCTGACGGGTTGAAAGAAAACTAAAGAGTGGGTCACGAACGGTTAACTGTCCCCAAGCAAAGACTAGCGTGACTAGTTTTAGCATCAAGCTCATCAAAAGAATTGAGAAGATACTCCAAACGAAAATCTTTGCAGCCCACAACAACCAAGATTTTTTTCCTGCTAATGAGTTCATCCTCTTGCCAAACGTTGGTTTAATGAATCGGCCTTGGCCGCAAACACTCTATTAATGGGAATCCCATGCACGGTGAATGAGTCCACGCAGCCATGCAGCGGCGCAAAGTAAATGTAATAGTGCCGAGTCAAACGAGTGGTTGCTGGCAGGTTCTTCACAATCAGCGGGAAAGCAACGGCGGCTAAACCATTACTGATCATTCAATACCTGGCAGAACATTCGAATTACTACGCTTTTTTCTTTGCCCGCCTAAGTATCACCGCGGCCGGTAAGGCTAGGATAATCACGATCACGATCGTCATGCCGACCCATCTACGAAATAATGCCCAAGTTCCATCCTGCGTTGAGTAACGCTGTGGTGGATTCAAGGTCTTGTCTTTGTAGAGGGCCAGCAACTTTGGATCATCCTTCTCCAACCAATCACTGGCCTTCAGATTATAAGCGATGAAATCAAGCCGTTCATCCTTGAATCGAAAATCACCAACTGACAATCCTGCCTTCGGGACGGGTGGTCTGAAGGTTTCGCGCTGGCACCGTGACACCGTTTCGACTTTGGCGTTGTACTTCTCCAGTACTGCGCCTCCGACCGTATACCGAGTCATTTCGAAACCCAAAGGAACGGTCTGGTTCAAGAGATTGGTTGCACCCGTCAGCGAATAGCGGGCTCCCACAAATCCATTCGGAAAACCTCCCAACCTCTCCCGGTTCTTTCTAAGCATAGAAATTGATTCGATACCCAGCAGAGGATGATCCTTGAAATTCTTCTTCGACTTCTTGGTCACGACGAATTCGATTTCTTCAATAGTCGAGGAATCCGATTCATGGAATTGAAACCTAGATTCGTAGATCAAGGCCTCCGGATCTTTGAGCGGATTGGACCACGGGACCGGAAACGAATCTGAATCGCTAGCCGTCTCCACGACCCCAGGGACAAAGGCGAGGCAAAGCAGTTTCGCGAACGCATATCCAAAATGAGGATAGCGCCCGTTCTCAATACCTGCTGCGTAAGGACGATCTCGGACGCCGTTGGTAAACGAAACGGGTTTCCCATCCCACCCTACAAGATTCGGATCCTGAAGATACGTATATACTGAAACTCCATCCGAACCGTAGGTGTGCTTCACTCCATTCTCCTGGAATGCCAATTGCCACATGTCATTCTTCACGTCTATTGTGAAACCAAGTTCACGCACGTCCGACGATACTCCGGGCTGTGTCAGCCGAAGCATTCCACTGGCCGTAAAGTCCGATGTTTGGGCTCCGGCAAGATCAAGACCCATCAAACAACCAACGAGCGATAGGACGATTTGAGAATAGGTGCGATGCCGTCCACACATATCCGACTTTAAGTGCATCATGTTCCAGAAAATGATCGTTGTGAGTATGCCTTTCGGAGCGGAAAAGTTAGCGACCCGGACTACAACTTGGCCTTCTTCCAATCAACTGGTAATGGGTGAAACTCCGAACCTAGCTCCGAGCCTTTTGGCGAATAGAAAAGGTGGCCATTGGGACGGAGGCTGACCGGATCTCAAGAGTTCTCGTCCAACTCCGTCACCGCAACAAGACCTACGGTTAACTGTCTATAGGGGCTCACCAAGACAAGAAAATATCAGTGAGACCCCGAGAGGACAGCAATTCCGCGCCTGCGGTCAGCCTCAGCACCCCCGTTAGCTCATACAGTTTGTCGTTGTATTGCATTGGCAGTCTGCCTCTTTCTCCGTTCCCACCGGGTAGCTCGAAGGGCAGGTACACCAGATCGGCACCTTCTTAATGAAATAGAAACTGCAAGCCCCTGTTTGCACCGTTTGTTTCGATACAAACGGATCTTCGACACAAGCGCCCCCGTAGTAAGAAGTAACCTCTTGCAGGCATTGACCGCATGCCGGCGAGTAACTGGTCAGTGTACAGTTGCCCCCACAGGCCCAGAACGACACTCGGTTGCAGCTAGACCTAAGGGTATCAAGATCGATACAGTTATAGTGGCAGTGGTATTTCAGCCCCATAGTGGAAATAGCAGTGGCTGTTAGGACGACTGTCATGATGATAGCCGTTTGAAACCGGGTAAGGTGTTGCGTGATTCTTTTCATATTCCTTTCTCCTACTAGTGCACTCCGATGACATCCCACCCCTGAAGCCCATAAAACATATTAGGAGTATCAGGAATAGAGATAAGACAACTACTATCAAACCAGATACTGTAGAGATGTCAACATATTCGTCGTTTGAACAGTATGGAGGATTTATCGCGACGTTCAAAACTAACCTCACAGCCCGGCCACCTCACGAAGGCTAGTAGTCTTGGGTTGGTGTCGATTGTCCGCGGGGTTTCTCGCGATACAGCGCCCACCAGTAATTGCTTGAAATGATTGAATAGTTCGAAAGCAAATCTAGAAACGTAGCGCTTTCCGCTTGAGACTGAGTTAAAAGCAGGAGTTGTGGTCTCTTGATGAGAAGATGAGCAACGAGTTCGTTGTCACTGAATTGGTGCGCCCATCGGCGTTTTTGGGGTATGATGGCGCTTTCAGGCACAAGAGGGATTCCAGCATGAAAAGCCTGTGCCCTCATTTGAGTATACATGAAGTCGCTTTCTTTGCCGTGTTGTCTGAGGGTTTTGATCAAGATACTTTCTTCAATCTTCTCTGCCGCACGAAAGCGCATTAGATCGCGGGAAAAACGCTGCCCACCATCGACGAGGAACCATCCGAATAGCCCGACAGAAAGTAGGAGTCGAAGTGTCCGGATGGGCGTGACGAAAGGTGGGCACCTCCGCAATGGGGTGGACAGACCCTTGGCACATCTGACCAGACCCGCACTACAAAGCCAGCTAAGTCCGAAGACGAAGTGCAGATCGTAGTAGTACCAATAGGGTTGGTGGAACACATGAAGGATCAATGCGGTAATGAGACTCCCGATTGGAATTACGGGGAGCTGCCGGTCCGAGATGCCATAGAGAATGGAAAGCAGACTCACGGTGACTGCGAATGCATGGTGTTGAAAGAATGCCCAAGGCGAGAATCGTTGCCCTTCAAACGGATTCGTACCAGAGAGCTCCACCGTAGGAAAATGAGTGGTCCACACGAGATCCCATGCCATCTCCGGAACACAGGCCCATACAACGCCGAAACTAAGCATGCATCCGAGCGCAGATGCCAAAATGTGCCTGATGATAGACCTTGCTCCGCGGGTCGATTCGCAATTGAGGCTCTGCGCACCCAGCCAGAATAAACAGGCAGGAATCATCACGACCGCGGTAAACTTCATTTGGCAAGCAACTCCCATGACGAGTCCAAATCCAAAACATCGGTGAAGACTGACGCTACCGCTGGTGAGAACGAGGGTAGATAACAGAGCCACGGAAATTGCGGGGAGCTCCAACATGGAAGAGATTGAAAGCTCAAGCGTGGGCGGAAGGCAGAGTGCGCAAAGGACTCCCAGGCAACCCGCAACGAGTCCGTGGCACCGCGCTACGAGCATTCCGACCGCGAACAAATAGACCCATCCGAATGCAAGAGCGACAAATCTAGATACGGAGGCCGTTGGTCCGAATACGTCAAAAGCCCTTGCCGTTAGAATGGTATGTAGGGGTGGTTGATCGTTCCAGATGGGGTCATAGAGTGAAAACCCCTGGTGCACCAAAAAAGCTTTGGTGAATTCGTATCCTTCATCGGCGCCGAAAGCGACCGCGCTTCGCCATGGAACGACCAGACTGACCCCAAAAAGGCTCACGAAGCTAAACGCACCAATGGTCAGTAGATACCACTTGCTTCGATGATCTGAGTCGGACTTGTTTTCGGAAGAGTCGCAGTGAAACGGAATAGTAGGAAACACCGGCTTCATGATCTTGAACAGTTCGCCAATTCTAAGATGGAAAATCGGAGGAGAGATGAACTCGAACCTGGTTTTTCTCTATTTGTCTCCCATGGGAGACTCCGCGGCTCGCTCCTTCAAGGAATCGGCTTCCGATTCTTTGCGCCGTATGCTGGCAGCCTATCAAGGATTAAAGCACTGATAAACGCCGGGCGAGTCACACTGTTTGATCGAGGTGATGTGAATTCTCTATTTCAAGTAAGTGCAATGTTCCTGGAGCCATCGCACATCCCTATTGCTCGGATCGCTTTGCAGCCGGCCGTGCCCGGATCTCACGGGAAGGTTCTTGATGAAATCTTCCCATCCATGCCGGTCGACATGACCATCGGCAAATGATGCCACCAATCCGTTTCCGTGGTAAGTTCCAGGATAATCAATCAACCAATATTTCTGCACAGAACCTTGCCCCTTCTCGGACCCGGTATTACTCATATCAATGGCAAAAAAGGCATCGTTTATCGAATCCCGGCGTTCATCCAGAATCACCATGATCTGGTTCGGTCGTTGAATATCTCCTTTCCTTCTGAATGTTTTGTATTCCGCCCCCAGGCCGCTAACCCAGTTTGGCTCTCCGTCAAATCGAGTCGGATTGAGCCGACAATTCATAGCCACGCTTCGTGCGTACTGCGATTCGTCGCTGGGGCACTTATAGAGCGATGGATCTTCAGCATATGGTGCGAGTAAAGACACTCCGGGATTCACCAGAAGGTTCTGGTTGGTACCCACTGCCTCCCGATACAACACCCCGAAAACCCAACTGGCCGCTTGATTCATTTGATCCGTATCAGCATTGACCACCAGCTGATCACGGTTGTCAGAGGCATACAAATGCCAAGCAACTTGCAGTTGTCTGTGATGGCTGACGCAGACAATGGCACGGGCCTTCCCTCGACTCTTCAACACGGCTCCCATCAAGAGCCCACCCAACACCGTAAGAATCCCAACGACTGTCAGCAGCTCTATCAGTGAAAACGCCTCGTTCTTTTGGAATATTCGTCGATAGGAATTCTTTAAGATTCTACGCATAGACCCTCCACCTTGATGCTACACTTAGGCATCTAACTACTGATGAGTCAAGCCCATCATAAGTGCCGAGCTGATTTTGGCCGGACTGGAACAGGCCTCATGGTTCGCTTTCTTGGCGGCGCCCCTATGTCACGCGCCATTCCTGGCACGTTGGGAATCTTTTCAGAATCGGCGTCGGAGGGACTGGAGATCTCGAACTTTTGAACCTGTTACATCACAGAAACACATCACAAAAACGGCATCGGTATCACAAGAACAGTCGTGACGATCGAAACAGTTGGATTATGTCAGCGAGTGGGACTTTAGTTCCAGGGAGAGAGACGGTGTGTTGGGATCGTTCTGGTCGAGCTGACATGGTTCTCGAAATCCCGATTGAACGATGGATCTGCCAAAACCCCCAGTTTCGATGGAACGCCAGCTATCTCAAGAAGAGGCGCGGATACTTCAGCGGGCAGAAGAGAAGATTGCCTCTGGGCTACAATCCTTTATTGACGTAGGGCATGCACTTTGTGTTATCCGGGACTCGAAGCTGTACCGAGTCGAACATGAGAGTTTCGCTTCCTACCTGAGGAATCGTTGGGGGTTCGAGAGGGCACATGGGTATCGGCTAATCGAGTCCTCCAAGTTTATTCAGGAACTGAAACACTACGAGGGACTGGATGGGATTTCGCTTCCCGCAAATGAAAGAAATGTTCGGCTCTTAAAAGGTATCGGTGATATGGGCAAATGTCGTGCCGTACTGCTGAAGGCAAAAGAGATTGCGGATGCCGACCGAATTGAGCATCGGCACATTGTCAAAGCCATCCAGGAGTTGCAGCTTAGTGGTAGACGAAACCTTTCTCCCAATGCTCGTAAACGCCGGCCTGAAAATTCGTCCGATGGCGCTCAGGTGGCACGGATCGTAGAAACTGTCATCGAATGCTTGGAATGTAGGACCAACTGTTCTCGAGAACTTGCCCTCATGAGACAGTTGCGGACACTAATATCAGGCTCTCATAATGGAGCAGAATCTTCGTGTGTCACGCGGTCGGAAGGTTTGATCGAGATAAAGGGTGCCAACACGAACCATGTTGTTGAGATACGTTCCTGAAGCTCGTCTATTCTCCGTGCAGCTGTCCACTGTGTGAAGGAGCCCGACGTTGATTTGAACCATGGACTTCAGCTCATCGTTCTCGTTGCAAATCACAAACCTGCCCCCTCCTACCACACGCTGCTCGGGGAGTGACACCTTATTGGCTCCGCCGATTAGTCATCACCCACTCCCATGAAGGTGCTCTGCGCTCCGATGCCAAATTTTATGTCGTGGCCACCATTCTGACAGATCCACTCTAATACGGATGGGATACCGAATAGGGTATTCTGGAGTCCGAAGGCCTTTACCGATAGTTGCTCCCCTTCGCGTTCTACGGCGCCGCTCTGGATCTGAACCCATGATGGGTGCACATCGCCTTCCCAATTGGTATCGGTCCAGAGTCCCAAATGGGACGCGACTTCTTGGTTGGCCTGCGCCAATCGCTTCTCGAAGGCGTCGTCCATGTCACCGTCAGTTTCTTCGAGGTCTTGCCATACCTTTCGCACGGTCTGGTAGGATTCGATGACTGCTAGGTACACCTCGGGTTCGCCAAGGGCTCGCACGGCTTCGATGGCTTCGTTTTCCTGCTCCCGACGTTCCCTCGCTAGGGCTCTTCCCAGCTCGGTCGCACGGGCGTACTCGCCCCGGCGATTCGCTTCATGGATCTCCTGATACTTTTCTTCGCTTGCTTCGAGCCCTTGAGATCCCGCCTGCTCCAAACGTTTCAGGGTCTCCCGAGCGCTTTGGTGCCGGAGCACGGCTTCCGGGGTGCGGTTATCCCCTTCGAACCAGGGAGCTATCACATCCCCAAAACGACTCGCCGCGAAGTAATCGCTGAGCTGGTTCTCTACCTCGGCGGCCTGGTCCAGCTCCGCCACCGAAAATGAAAACGACACATAGGTCCCGTTGGTCGATTGAACCGCTACCAAACCACCCAAGGCCTCAAAACGATCAAATAAGCCCGTCCGAACCGCCGTGTTTGCGTCATCCAGCGAGACGAGGATTATCGGCCCCACCCGTCGGGCCAGACCAAAGCCATCCAACTCCTGACTCACCAACTCCCAGCCGTTCTCCAAGCTGGCATCGTCCTCGAAGACGGCGCTTAGCACCGGATGCTCACCCATGCCCGCAGCAACAGAGGCCGACGGTGGCCAGGACTCTACCGAGCCACATTCATAGTTCAGCTCAGCGGCAGCAATAAAATCATCAAAACGGTCTCCACGCAGTATGTCTCCGCCCACTGCAAACAGTCCCAGGAACACCACCGCTGCCAGAATGGAACCCACATAGGTGACGAGTAACGAGATCGACGCCAAAAGTCCGGGTGGCGTGGTGTTCGCCTTTTCGAAGACCCTGAGGGTGAATCCTGCCAGGGTCTTGTGATCCAATCCTTTCGGAAACGCGGTCGTCAATGCTTGAAGGATGGTCTTCGCCGATCTGGCCGAAACCATCGCTTCCTCTGGGTCGTTTCCGATCCGACCCGAGATTCGCATTTCGCGCGCGACCCTAGCGATTCCGTAGTCGTAATACATCGACATCAGCGGCAAGAACGCTAGGATAAGAAAGAACCAACTATCCAGCACGCGATACAGCACAAAAGCACCCACTACGGTCAACACCTTGAAGACGATTTCCCACTTCGGATGACGGGCAAACAAAGTCACCGCCACGAGTTGCCCTCCGTCCAAAGGAAGAATCGGGAGCAAGTTGAGTCCATTGAGAATCAACATCAACTGCGCAAAGCGCAAACCCCAGTCGTGTTCATAGTAGATTGCTACCGCCCCCAACACGGCTCCCAAGGCAATTCCGGGTAAAGGTCCCATCAAAAAAACCACTCCCTTCTTCCACCCCTCCACGTTGTAATTTCGCCCGGTCGCAGCCGCCCCCAGAAGGGGGATAAAGAAGATCTTGAGATCGCGATAGTTAAAGCACCGCATCGCCAACAGATGGCCCAATTCGTGGAACAGTAGAATCGGAACCAGCATCAAAACGAGATCGATATCCCATCGAGTCACCCCCAAACCGATGAATACAGCCACCGTCATTACCAACACCGTAACCGCGTTGCCCCAGCCCTGCTTTTTTTCCTGAAGCTTTCCTAGCTCGACTAGGATCGCATGGGTTTCCTCATCACTTGAGTCTCCATTGTCCGCTTCCGGAATCGGAGTGCTCGAATCAAACGCTTCCAATCCCGTGAGCTTACCTTGTCGGAGTTCCAGATCCGCGTGCAGCTCAGCCACTTCGTCATCCGTGAGCTCAATGAAAAACCGCCGCTGGATCATGTGGGCATATTCCTTGTCCTGATTCTCTCCGACCGCTTCAACCATCTCGTGCCGGCTCTGAAACGGAACGAGGTCATTCCGTTCACGCAGAATCATCATCTCAGCCCGATGCCTCGCCAGCACCCGAGCCACCGATGCCCCATTGAGATAGATGTTCCGGTCCTCCGGATGGGAATCCAGCCGATGGGTCTCGTTGGTGGTTCCGACAAAGGTCCGGTCGTTTCGGCGCGTCACAAAGACAACGTGCTTTTCCACGTTCGCTGGCACCACATTGGACGATTTGACGTAGGTAATCAGGGCAAAGCAGTCGCCACTCTGATCACGGAGCACACAACCCGACGCTTCGGACCGGGAAATCGCATCGGCTCGATGAAACCAAAACGACTCACCAAACCCTTCTTCTACGAGAGCTGAACAGGTGCCGGAAACCCATTCCCGTGCTTCCTCAGGAATTGATTCCGGTTCAATCTCGCAAGCCCAATAGTCGATCTTATTTTGTCCCGTGATATTCCCGATCTTGAAACCGAGGAATCGGCTCAGCCAAAGAATCACCGCGACGGGTGACCGTGTGAGTCGCCAACATTCCCCAAAAGAGAGAGCGTGGGAGTTAGTTCGGTAATACGATTTCATCTAAAGTGTGACGTGAATTCCCGGTGGCTAGACAAAGCTATCGCGAAGATTCGTTCCCGCTGCTTCGAGTCCGCCTAGAACTTCTGATTGTTGCCTCCATGGTCCAGCTCGATTCGGGAAGAATGTTGACACCCAGCCCCCCTCTCGTTCCCCAAAATGAGATCTCTTGACGGTAGAGTAAAGCCGGACGGGACGCCAAACCTTTCTTTTCAAGCCAAGGCTCTGTTCGTCCCATCGGATCGAACCCGGCGTCATTCACGCTTCAAAAGTCGGAAAGAGGCGAACCGTCAGAAATTACGGAGCAAAACAAAAACCATCTTTTTGAAAGAATCGCCGGACTCGTTCCTTGTAATAGGTGTTGTTCGCAAAGCGATTGGTCTCTCAAAGAGTCCACCTCTGGAATGACACAAATGGATTCGCAGAATATCTGGAATCAAAAACACAACACAGTAACTGAAGGAATAATCATGGCAGACGAATACACAATCTACCTACAAAATGAATCCGCAAGCACCCAGCGCTTTTGGGCGTTTCTCGAACGGCCCCAAGAGCTGGCCTCCGATCCAAGTGTCTTTGCCAACTCAAGCACCATGTTGGCAGTGGCCCCTAACTCGCCCGCTACCAACACGTTTACGATCCCCTTACAGTACAGCGTAGGCGCCGGCGCGAGCAACAATGCTGTCGGATTGAATACTCGCATTACGTCCAACATCAGCCAAAACGCGGAATTGGATCAGAAATGGTTGGCAACCTACGCGAACGTTCCCCCCAACATGGGTCCGACACTGACTCAAGACGGTACGGGAGCCGGAGCGGATAGAATCTCGATCCAATCGAATCCGTTCGACCAGGTGAACAACGAAGCGAACGGCTGGTTTAGCAATATGTCATTTGGAATTCAGACCAATCAGGGCTATATGGGAATGACCTGGTCGCCGACCCCCCACCAAACCCGAACGTTGACGCCGACGCCGAAATTCTATGTCGCCGTGGGATCGTTCGGGGAAAACGATCTGGCGCGATGGACCGACGTCAGTGTCGCCGCTGCCGAGTTGACGGCCCCGAATTCGTTCCTACAACGCAAAGCAACCGTGACTTACACGTCCACCGGAGAGTGGAAGGTGACCCCTGGAGCGCCATCCAGCCTCCGAGCATCCATCGGCGACCTTGCGCGGAGCCACTTCCTCCTTTCAAAGGTACACTCTGAGCTCGTTGAGAAGAGCATTGCGGAATAGGTCCGCCGGTCGACTCGCTTACCAAGTCGTCGTCGGGACGGCTTGGTAATTCGGCTTCTCTCTATTGGATTGATTCGATGAGCCTTAAATACAACATCTACCTGGAGAACGAGAGTGCGAACACAGCAGAGTTCTGGTGCTTTCTAGCTCCGCCCCAAGGGCTCAAGTCAATCAATGGAGTTTTCGTCAACTCGAACACAAGTCTAGCCGTTGTTCGGCAATCACCGGCGATCAATCGGTTTCAAGTTTCGGATCCATTGACCCACGTCGTCGGAGCCGGAGCTGGATTCGTGGAACCCAAGGAAGGAGCAACGATAAGCCCCTCGATTGTTGAAGACGCGAAATCCGGCAACAGTTTTCAGGTGTCCTATGCCAACATTCCGCCGCGAATGGAGCCGACCTTGACTCCAACGCGGACGAGTCGCGAACGGGCTACCATCCAGCTCCAAATCAATCACTATAATAAGGTTCAAAATGAAAAGCAGGGCTGGTTCGGGAACTTATACTTTGGAGTGAAGACGAACCAGCGCGGAACTGGACTGAGCTGGTCTCCAAATCCGGGCGCCAAGTGGGTGCTGACTCCGAGATTTAAAATCTGCGTAGCGGTCGGCCAATTCCAGAGCAACACGCTGGTGCCGTGGGCCGACCTACGCGGACGTTGTGCTGACGTAACCAGCGAATCGTTTTCCGCAGAAAATGACGCCACGGTTACCTACACCGAGACGGGTGAGTGGCGGGTGACTCCTGGCGCGCCAGAACGTTTACGAATTCTGCTCGACACCCAGATGTACCTCAAGCAAGCCCAGGCTCATTTCGAATCTCTAGTCGAATAACGGGAACGAAGCGCTTCCCGAAAAAGCCCTCTTTGCGTAGTCCCTCTTCGCTCGGGCCAGCCTACCCGTTCCCGGAATCATTTGCATTCTGACTTCATTTAAGTTCTGCTTTTTCAAACCAGGACCGGCTTTGCAACGCCGCGACTCATCTGGATAAACGAGACTCGATGAAATGAGACGATGAATGTCGATGCGAACGTGGATGATTTCGCCCACATGATTCAGGAAGTTCGATGCTTCTGCCCGTGTCAAGGGGAAGGCCACATCTATCTATTCAAGTGTCAGGCGTGTCAAAGCATTGTAGGATGTTGTACGGAATCGGATCACTACTCGTACATCTTGACAGAGAAATGCCTCGTTTACTCCCCGGGAGACACGGCTTCTTTCAATTGCCCGGTGTGTGGGCACGCTTCACTAGACTACGCGTCCGCCGCAGATCTTGATCGGATCAAATCCGCGGGATAACCTTCCATAAAGTCGAGCGTTAGGCGCCGCGGCAAGTGATCGGAAGATTAAACCGGGGACGAGAGAGAATTACCCACGCATTCACGGAACAACACTTGGGCCGTAGCCGAAACAAGCGAAGGTCACTGCTTAGGGACTCCGATGTCCGGACAGCTCTGGCTTCCCCGCTCCAGCGCAGTTCCTATCCGCAGTCGAGGCTAGTTGCGAATTCACCACGATGGGCCCATAAGTCACCAAGCAGCTGATTCATGGGCTCAAAAGACTGTCACCAACAAACCAAATCGGACGCCCCAGGACTTTATGCCCTCCAGTTGACTCTCTCATTGAAGGAAACCCTTCCAACATGTTGTCCTCTTGAGCCGGGACCGAAGAATCAGTATACATCCCAATCCATAGCAACCTCGTCTCGACTTCCTGAAACATCCTACTCCGCGGCCTCCTCGACGACACGATAGTAGCGTTCCGGAGTCTCCTCCCGGACACCCACCCATATCCAGGGTTCCCCCGTGCCATCCGTCCTATCTACGGTTTCCCACTCGCTCGACGTCATGCTATCGCTCTGCTCGATTCGGTAGATGAACCCGAGTTCTGTCGCTACCTCCAACCGAACATTCTCCTCGCCCGCCAGTTGAATCTTCAGCATAGGACGGTCCGTAACGGTGAACTCCCATCGCTCTGAGAGTCCCTGAAACTGTTGGTTCCCGCTGTGCTCGACGGACAGCACGACTGGACCCTGTCCGGTCAGGATTAATTGATCGCCCTCAATGCGAGCGGGGCCCTCAAGAACGGCATAATTCAGCGGCAGATCGACAGTTTCAGCCGAGGACCTCGGAAGTTTAAGGGGCGATTCAGCGAGATCAATCCGAGTACGGTCGGTGAGGGCCACGGCCTGCTGATGCTTGTGGTACTCAATCGCGTAGGTCTCCATTCCATACTCCCCAAGCGGGACGTAAAGTACATCATCCTCAATTTTCAAATTGCCCGATTCACCGGGCCCAGTGCGGATCCGTGCGGCACTCTTGGGATCATTCGCATCCGATACATCCACTACTTCGAGATAGGTGTCGTACCAACGAACAAAGGCCAGATTCGCCTCAACTTCCACAATCGTCTGACGCTTGTTCAGAGGCAAGTTCGTCTCGACGTCGATCACGCCAAACGAGGTGGGAGCCCCCCGCTCTTCCGGTCCCGGTCCCCAGTTCCGTAATCGATAGTTACTACAAAAGTACGTTCTCGCCCGACTACCAATATCATAAGTGAGCAGGTCGTTGTAGACACCGCCAACGATATACAGATGATCTCCGACCACTTGACGGGCCATGGTCGGTGCCTTCCGAGGGATTCGTGAATGGGTTCCCTCCAATTCAATCAACCGCGACGGTAACACTTCGAGGGGTTGCGAGGGCGGCCGAAAATCAATCGCCACAGCCCCCCAGTAGGGAATGGGATGCCAGTCTTGCGCGTGCCGCCGCATCAAATACGCCACACCATCCACCACGTCCATAAAGAGACTCTGGGTGTAGGGGTGTTCGAAATAACTGAGGAGAACCGGGTTCGATGGATTGCTGACATCCATAACTTGCATTCGGTGGCCCCCGCTCACATAAGCGACACTTCCCTCGACTCGCACCCTATCAGCGCTAAACTCAAGGTTATTGATTCGGCCAGCCAGGCGCGGATTCTCCGGCTCGCTTACATCCACGATTTCGATACCTCGCTCTCGATCCGTCCCATAGGCATACGAACCCACAACCAAAACGCCATCCGCAAACCCTTCGCCATACACCCCTAGTTCCTTTGGAACGGTCGGATCGCTAACATCAAGGATTCTCAAAGTGCCGTTTGCCAAGTAAGCCCGGTTCCCAACCACATCCACGTAGTCCACGGGCTCTGAAGGATCAAACTGATGAAGCGGCCGCAAATTAATTCCAGGAGCCGGATTCACCAAACGAAGCGAGGTCGCGGGATGATACTCGGCATTTCCTGCTTGGCTCGCGACTAATGTAACAGGGCCAACGTCGTGGACCGTCAGCACGTCACCTTCGATCGATGCGGGCCCGTTCTCGACCCGAAACGTCAACGATAGCCCACTGCTCGCGGCGCAAATCATTCGACAAGGCCGGCCAATCGGGACGAGTTTCTCCGGACCGGGAAAAACCCACTCCAACTGCTGCTCGTCTTTTCCAAAGACCTTGAAAGATTGAGTCCACTTCTGAGGCGCAAACTGGCGGCTCTCGGGCAAACGAACTTCGAGCACCAGCTTGCCCTGCCCGGTCAGGTTGAGAACCTTACCGTCGACCGAGCCAAACCCTTCGATCACCCGATACTGCAGACGATCATCGAAGCGTCCCTTAACCGTCGTTAATTCAATGGACGACTCTCTCAAACGAACGGATCGCGGGAGGTCTACCCAGATATCCGGCTCAAGAGGCAGAGGGGCGAATTCCAGGATATCGAGACCCAGTTTACCCGTTGCCAAGTAAACCCTCTGACCGTGTAGCGCCATGTTATGGAAAGGTTCAACAAACACTCTTGATACCACTTTCGGTGTCACCGGTTCGAGCGGGTTGGCAATATCAACCAGTTTCACAAAACGGTTTCCAAAGGCTCCCGCAAACACCAATGACTCCCGCATCTCAATACTCACAATCTGACCGGACGGATCGCGGTACGAAGAGAGATGTCCGAGAGGTGCTGACTGGATATCAAAAAGATTCAAACCTCGAGTCCCATTCGCCAGTACCAAGAACTCATCATCCATGGCAACCCCCCATGGTCCCGTCCCCCTCATGGTACCTTCCTCAGTCGAATCCAGTCGGACAGGATTACTGGGATCACTAAAATCGAAGAGCACCAACTCTCCCGTGTCGGCGTAACGCGCATGGGTCAAGCGGCCCTCACCCGGTTCGCACGCGAATTCAGGGTCGTCAATCAAGCGCTCCGTCTCCATCGACAGGTAGGCGGTCGTTCCCCATACCTTCAGATCTCGGATCACCATTCCGTCGTGATCGCCACAATATTGAGAGACAGGTTTGATCTGGTCGATCTGCGAGATATCAACAATCTCCACACAGCCATCGCCCACCAGATGTGCGAGATTTCCGACTAGGACGACCCGGCGGCAAACAGATTCATATCGCCCCACTCGTACGGGATTGCGGAGATCTTCGAGATTTAAGATCTCTAATCCCGCTTCACCAGCGGCGACATAAAGGAGATCGCCCGCGGACTGCGTATCGTCGACACGGCCGGCAGCTTGATAGCTGGCTAGTGATTCTGGGTTACTTGGGTCGGAGACATCGACAATCTCCAGTCCGTCAGGTCCCTTGGCCAGAAAGGCCAGATGCCCCTGCACATGGACATCCACTACGCAGCCGGAAGTGGCATAGCTTCCGAGTCGCGTGAGCTCAAAATCACTCCGATTGAAGATTTGAGAAATCATCAAGCCTTCCTGTTCGGAATCCCCTTCCACCTGCGCGACCAAGACAACAGGACCCAGATCCGTGACGGTAACCGAATCACCATCAATCACAGCCGGACCGCTCCGCACTCGGAAAGAAACCGGCGCGCCGTTGATGGATTCCACCTCAAGCGGATACGGTTGATCCAGAAACAAAGGCGACTCAGGACTTGGAGACTTCCATACTAGAGGTGACTCCATTTGAGCGGTAGCGGACTGGATAAACCCGCCCCAAGTCACCGCGAGCAATAAGCCAATCCTAGCCTTCACCCGTATTCCAGATCGTCCCAATAAGCACCTCAACATTTTTCCAGCCTCCTTACGCCAGAGCCGAATCCGAACCATCCCTAAATTATCAACATTCATAACTCAACTAACACCGCCAGTGTTAGACAATCACTGCCAAAGGATCGTGATCAGGCACCTGCCCGCTTCTCAATCCAACAACTTCGAACACAACTCTCCTGGTTCCGGAACACGCCATTCCGAATCCAGCCATCTTGATTGGGTGTCCTCCCGTAGGAATCTCGCTTTCCTTTGACTCGACGTTCAAATGCCCTGAGGGCCCGCCTCGTGGCGAAGCTCCCGTCAACCGGAGAATCAGAACCAATCCCATCAGGGGTTCAATCCCAACACGTCACACTTTCGAGAGAACAGCGTGGCGGACTCAAACGACGAAGCATTGGATTCCTAAGACCACATCATTTCCCCCAAGACGGAGAAAAATCGGCGAACAACAAGGGCCGCTCGATCATGTGCCGGGATCCCTTCAGGCATTCCGTTGTCAAATCCTTCCTAAGCTGAGAACTCAACCCGTTCACCATCCCTTTACGTGACCGAATCCGGAGGTTGCACATCGACCTCAATAAGAATCATCAGACATTCGACGGGCTCTCCCTGCAATATCACCGGGCTCGTAGCGGTCACTAACTCGAAAGAACGCTTCAATTCACCCCGGTTTGCCTCAATCAGCTGTCAAGCTGTGAATCTGTACCCCACCGAATATCCGTGTCCCCCTTTTAGGGGACTAGATGTCGGGGGCGGAGAAATGCAGTCTTGTTACTGCCACTCCAAACCTATGGAAACCACGGAATCGAAAACAGTCCTATTCAAGCCGCTCGTCAGTGCCGCCCTCGTCCTGGTTCTTTTTGTCGACGCCCCGGCGATTGCCAAGTCGGGCACGCCTGAGAGGCAGCCGAACTCCGCACCTTCCCTAATTGATACGGCCGCCGCCCAATATGCCGGTAAAGGACTAGGGATCGAAACTGGGCCTGATCACACCATTCGATTGCTTTGTCAGCTGCAACGACTGACAGGAACAGTCTCCCCGACCGGCCTGTGGGTCACCTCGACCGAAGATCGGCGCCAAGATCGGTTTCAGATCAAGGCCACCGAGGTCGGCCGAGAGGGCGGAGCCATGCTTGCCCTTCCGCAGACGGGTCGGCCCGAACGGGACCAGGACGTGGCCAGTTTCTTCCGGCCGGAGCTGGTCGAAGAATACTCGGTCAGCGTCCAGGGAATACGCCAAGATCTGATCGTTTCTCAAGCGCCTCAGGGACCCGGGCGTCTGCGGGTGGAACTCGTCGCGCAAGGAGCTCGGGTCGAGGCGGTCGAGGACGGGATAACGCTGACGTTGGAGGACTCCAATCGCCGCTTGCGATACGATCGCTTGAGTGTCATTGATGCGGAAGGGAAAGAACTCGCAGCCCATTTTGAGGCTATTTCTCAACACCGATTGGCCGTGGTGGTAGACGATGTCGGCGCGACCTATCCCGTGCGAATCGACCCGACTTTCAGCGACGCGAATTGGATCAGTCTCGGGGGATTATCAGGAGCGAATCAACATATCTTGTCCGCGACATTCGATGGCTCGGGCAATCTTTACGTCGGAGGTCGTTTCACATTCATTGGAACTGCGCAGGCCAACCGAATCGCCAAATGGGATGGGACCTCATGGTCGGCTCTGGGGTCGGGGATGAACAATGAGGTCAACGCCCTAGTGGCGTCTGGATCGGATCTCTACGCGGGCGGGTTCTTCACGACCGCGGGCGGAGTCAGCGCCAGCCGCATTGCGAAATGGGATGGGACTTCATGGTCCGCCCTGGGATCGGGAATGGATGCCCATGTCTACGCGCTGGCGGTTTCTGGATCAGACCTCTACGCCGGAGGAGGTTTTACGACCGCGGGAGGAGTCGCCGCCAACCGGATCGCGAAGTGGGATGGGACCTCATGGTCCGCTCTCGGGACAGGGATGAACAATGACGTTCTTGCTTTAGTGGTGTCTGGATCGGATCTCTATGCTGGGGGCCAGTTCACAACCGCGGGCGTTGGGAGTGCCAACAGCATCGCCAAGTGGGATGGGACCTCATGGTCGGTGCTGGGAACGGGAACAAATAGCTCCGTCACTGCGCTTGCGGTGTCCGGCGCCGATTTATATGCCGCCGGCGGCTTCACGACTGCGGGCGGAGTCAGCGCAAGATTAATCGCAAAATGGGACGGGACCTCATGGTCCGCTCTGGGATCCGGACTGGGTAGCGCGGCCCATACATTGGCAGTTTCCGGAGCAGACCTCTATGTCGGGGGAGACTTCACGACCGCCGGCGGCGGAACCGCCAATTATATCGCCAAGTGGGATGGGACCTCATGGTCCGCTCTCGGTTCAGGGATGAACAATGACGTCCGAGCTCTGGCAGTATCCGGATCGGACCTCTATGCCGGAGGGGAGTTTGAGAGTGCGGGCGGCGTGAACGCCCTGCGCATCGCGAAGTGGGACGGGACCTCATGGTCGACCGTGGGATCGGGTATGGATGACACGGTCAATGCTCTCGTGGTGTCCGGAACCGATCTATACGCCGGAGGAAGCTTTGAGAATGCGGGCGCGGTAAGCGCCAGCCATATCGCGAAGTGGGATGGAACCTCGTGGTCCGCACTCGGATCCGGTGTGGACAACTCCGTCAACGCCCTGGCAGTGTCCGGGTCCAACCTTTACGCCGCTGGCACCTTTTCAAATGCGGGCGGCGTCAGCGCCAGCCGGGTCGCCAAGTGGGATGGGACCTCATGGTCCGCCCTGGGATCGGGAGTGAACAGTACTATCAACGCCGTAGCTACATCCGGTTCGGATCTTTATGTCGGCGGGCGATTCACCACCGCTGGCGGGAGCAGCGCCAGTCGGATCGCCAAGTGGGACGGGACTTCCTGGTCCGCCCTCGGGTCTGGTTCGACGAGTTTTTTGGGAGTCTCAGCTCTGGCTGTCATCGGCACCGATCTCTACGCCGGTGGCGCCTTCACGAAAATCGTCGGTGTGACTGCCAGCCGGATCGCCAAGTGGGATGGGACCTCGTGGTCCGCCCTTGGAACGGGAGCGAATAGCACCGTCAGAGCCCTCGCGGCATCCGGCACAGACTTGTACGTCGGCGGGAGTTTCACGACGGCGGGTGGGATCAGCGCCCCCTACATTGCAAAATGGGACGGAACGTCGTGGTCCGCTCTCGGATCAGGAATGGATGGCATCGTCTATGCCCTCGCAGTTTCTGGCTCCGGCTTGTATGCCGCCGGATCCTTCACGACCGCCGGCGGAATCGCCGCCAATCGCATTGCCAAGTGGGATGGGACCTCGTGGTCGGCAATCGGATCGGGAACGGACAACGACGTCACTGCCCTGACCGCCTCCCCCACCGATCTCTACGTAGGAGGCGATTTCCTGCAAGCGGGCGGCAAGGGTTCGGTCTACGTGGCGAGGGCCCAATCATTAGTAGCCGAGAATTCAACGTCCACCCGCGCCCCGGGGGCCGCCCTGAAAATTCCCATCAGTGAAGTGGCTGGCGATCTCCTGTTCGGCAACAGCGTCTCGGTGCAATCCCTTGGATCCAGCGCGCAGGGCGCCAGCTTGGCGTTCAATGCCAACTACATCTTCTATCAACCCGCCAACAACAACCAAGACAGCTTCACCTACACCGTCAGCAATGGCGGCGGCACGACCACCGGCACACTAACCGTCAACGTTGAAGCCTCGGGAGGGCTTGCCAAGACACTGACGGTCTCCGGCGGGAACGTCACCGTGAAGTTCTTTGGCATCCCCGGCGTCACCTACCACGTGCAACGCACCACCAATCTGACCGAACCCGTCACCTGGACCACGCTGACCAGCACTGCCCTCTCTCCCGGGACAGACGGTTCCTTCAGCTACACCGATTCGAGCGCGCCGGATGGAACGGCCTACTATCGAAGCCTGAGCCAGTGAGGCCGAGAAGAACACAAGCATGAGCATGATATCCAACCCCGCCGCGGAAGATCGAATGGTGAAAGCGCTTCGACCGAAGAGTCTATCCGCTACCTTAAGCAGGCGTGCCGGTCTTTCCACGCTCCTCATCGGCTTCTTCTTGGCCTCGGCTTTGCCTCTCTCCGCAGCGGTTCTCGTGGCCGACTTCAATAGCGGCTTCGAGAACAACGGCGTCGTCACCGATGGCAGCCTCAGCCCCTGGACGGATACCCGCACCATTAGCGGGATCGCCGCCCCGGGTATCAGTGACCTCCAGGTTCGTCTGAACCTTTCGGGTGGATTCAACGGCGATCTGTACGCCTACCTGAGTTACAATGGCGTCTCCGTCCCCCTTCTCAACCGCGTGGGCGTGGGCACGGGCAACAATGCGGGTTACTCGGATTCGGGCATGAACGTCACCTTTACCGACGACGCAACCGACAACATCCACTTCTATCAAAACGTGGCCGGGTTCAGTGTTTCCGGGGGCGCCCAATGGAAACCGGACGGACGCGCCATCAACCCCCTCTCCTCGGCCGCCTCCTTTGATGCCGCGGGAACGGTGATGCTGAGCGCCTTTGACGGGATGAACCCCAACGGTGACTGGACGCTGGTTATTGCGGACGTATCCGGCGGCGGTGGACAAACCACGGTGATCAGTTGGGGACTCACGGCTGTGCCTGAACCCGCGTCCATGGGATTGACGTTCGCGTTGGCTCTGCTGACCCTTCCTCTCGCGAAGCACTGGCGCGCTCGCCGGAATCAATCCTAGACGCAACCATTCGCCCCCGCACAACCGAACCTCCAAACGCCGTCTAGGGCCAAGCCGGGTCTAGTTAGCAAAGCGAGGCTGTACAGGATTCGGAAGGTGGGGCGAGCGTACCCGCGAGCCGTCGTCACGGTGGTAAACGATTGAAGATAGTCGTTCGCTGCGCGGCTTTCACACTCGCCAACCCTTGGGATTTTGGGGGTCTTATCCTTGTGCGCCGTGACTCTTTTCAGGAAGGCGATCGCCCTCGTGCCGACGGCTCGCGGGTACGCTCGCCCCACCTTCCGGAATCGAACACTGTGAAACAGTACCCGCGGAGATAAGACATCCATTTCGCATTAGAACATAGATGCAATGCCTCACTTGTTTGCAGTAGTCTTATTTCTTATTAAAACACTTCCCACCATCTTCACCCCGTTGTGCTTGGAACCTCTCTCAAATCAAATCACGAGGTGAATAGATGGAACTCAAAGAATCCGTTTGCTGAAACCAGCGCAACTTCCTTAAAATCTGAGCGCCGACTTAAGAACGCATTCCCAAAAACATCGGGAAGTCACTATGAATCCAAAACCTTCCGAAGACCCACCAACGCGTGCTTGATCCGTTTGAAGCGTGCGTGGCGCAAAACCCTTCTCGGATCGCGATTCGATTTCGGTCCGAGGAAGTTTCCTACGATGCGCTCAACCGGCGCGCGAATCAGCTTGCCCACTCTCTGCGTGCGCAAGATCTGAAAGCCGGACAACGCGTCGGGCTCCTCCTAACCCGCTCCTCCGAATCGGTCGCCGCCTTCCTCGCGGTTTTAAAGGCCGGCTGTGTCTGTGTTCCGCTGGATTCAAGCGATCGATCCACGAGGAATCACCGAATCGCCAGGGACGCTGAACTTTCACTGTTGATATCAGACTCTTCGCTTGGTGAGTCGGATCCCTTCGAGAACGTACCAATCGTCTTTCTCGAACAATTGGAACGAGAATTAAAAGGCCACTCGGGTGAGAATCTTGGAGAGTCCCTCGCTGCAGACCAACCTGCATTCTTGATTTATACCTCGGGTTCGACTGGTCGACCCAAGGGCGTGGTGCTGAGTCATGGCAATCTCTTACACTACGTCACATCGATGGCGCGTGCGCTGGAGCTGACTGAAGCGGACACGTATGTGTTTCGAGGATCGCTCGCGCTAGTCGTGTGCGCGCGCCAGCTTCTGACTCCGCTCGCCTGCGGGGCTTGTGTGGCCATGACCACAACGGAGCAGAGTCGTGATCCTGTGGCTCTGCTATCTTGGGCTCAAGAGGTTGAGGCGACTCACCTAGATCATTCCCCTGCTTTCTGGAATGCCTGCGCCCAAACCATTCGGGTCAAAAAAGCTCACCAAGGTGGGGGGCCCCTCTGGCTACCGTTGAAGACCAATCTTCGCTTGGTCGGCACCGGAGGCGAACCGGTTTCCCCGGAAAGTGTTGCTTGGTTCCGTCAGGCATTTCCCGCTGAAGTCCGCTTCGTCAATCTCTATGGGCAGAGTGAAGCGTGTGGCGTAGTGACCGTACGTGAATTCGACCCTCAGTCCGTATCTCCAGGAGATGCCATACCGATTGGTACTGCGATCGATGGCATGGCTGTTGCCGTGTTGGACAACCGTGGCGAACAGACTCCAATCGGTGAAGAGGGCGAGATCTGTGTCAGCGGCCATGGCTTGGCCCTCGGCTACTATGAGCAGCGGGATATCTCCCAAGAGCGATTCTTGAAGACGTCAATGTCCTTCGCAAACAGGTTCGGAACCGGCCGGTATTACCGGACGGGGGACCGAGGGGTTCAACGGAAGAATGGACAGATTGAGTTCGTGGGGCGGCAAGACGATCAAGTCAACATCCGGGGCTATCGCGTCGAACTCACCGAAGTCGAACAGGCGATTCAATCTCATCCGGACATTGAAAACTGTGTCGCCGTGGCCGGCTCCGATGCAGCCGGTCGCACTCGGCTCGTTGCCTACTTGAAGCTGATCGAAAAGGTACCGGCCCCCACCAATAAGATCCTTGAATGGCGTACCTTCTGCGAGGCGGCACTGCCGAGTTATATGATTCCGGCTGTCTTCCAAATCGTCGATAACATCCCGCTAGCTCAAAGTGGTAAAGTCGATCGATCAGCACTCCCAAGACCAGCTCCCGAGGTGGACGAAACATTTTCAGTTTCCAACGCCGCCGTGACGCCTCTTCAGCACGCCTTGACGACGCTCTGGGCCAGAATCTTAGGTGTCAGCATCCCCGCCGTGGATCAGCCATTTGAGTTGCTCGGCGGCCATTCCGTAAACGCCGTGGCCCTCCTCATTGATGTTCAGCGGGAGTTGGGCGTTACGCTCACAGTAAGACTCGACCGGGTCTTGAAGCTCTCGGTGGCAGAGATGGCTGACTTGATCGAGGCCCAGACAGTAGAAACCAAACTGCCGCGGCTTGAAACCGTTCAAGAGGGAGATCATTCCGCGCCGCTATTTATTGTGCACGCGGTCAACGGGCTGAATTGGTTCGCCAGCCTCATCGCCCAATACCTACCTGACTCGCAGACCGTGCATGCCTTGTATTGGCACGGCAACAGCACAGAGGGAGCTAGGCCCCTTACGATGGAGGCATACGCTGCCCGGTTGGCAGACACCATCATCGAATCGGAACCGCAGGGTCCGTTTCGGCTATTGGGGATTTCTTTCGGAGCTCAGTTGGTGTTTCAGTTGGCGAGAGAACTCATCAGCCGTGGCCACGAGCCGCAGTTCGTGGGTTTGGTTGACGAGAACATTGACGCCCATGTACGCAGTTTCGGTAGGCGTCGCATTCGCCCCGAGTCGGATCGAATCGATCACCAGTGTATCCACATGCTTCGCTGCTTTGTGCCCCGGGTCTATCCGGGACAACTGTTTCTCTTTCAATCCGAATCACGCCAAGCCGATGTTCTGGCGGATCGCTACGCGGGCTGGCGAGGACGGTGCCTGGAAGGCGTTACCCGCTACGAGATTTCAGGGAGTCATCTCACACTGATGCAAGAACGCCATATGCGCTGCTGGGCGCTACAGCTTCAAGAGGCCATGGAACGAGCCGAGCGCGATTGGTCCACGCATCAGCAGAATCCCGATCGGCTCAATCAGCTTCAAGAGGGACTGATGGAACCAGATCGGTCGTCACCGGCCGGCAGGATCGACGCCGCACAGAATGCCGCCAAAGACGGATCGTTGCGTGAGGAGATCAAGCTGTATCGAGAAGCCATCAAGAGGGATCCCGAGCAGGAATACTGGGTGTATCGCAACTTGGCGGAGGCCTACCGGAAGGCGGGTCAAGTCAACCGTGCAACGGAGGCATTCAAAGCGGCGCTGGGACGCGAAGAGATTCCTCTAGTAGGCTATCGACTCTTGGCGAACCAGTACCGTTCATTGGGTGACCGAAAGAATGTTCATCACTGTCTGGAGCAGATGCGGAAGATATGTCCCAAGACTGCGGAGGCCCTCACCGAACTAGCCGACGCTCTGATGGATCATTCCCGATTTGAGGAAGCGGAGCGTGCATTGATTGAGGTCGATCGGATTGCTCCAGGGTTCATCTACTCGCAAGTTGGCTTCGTTAGGTTGAATCTTTGCCGCGGGCAAGTTAGCCAGGGGATTGATCGAGTCACAGGGCTTCTGCGACAGAATCCAAATGATTGGTCGCTACTGAATCTGTATGCTCAACTCTTGGTTGCGAACGGATCTTTCGAAGATTCCATTCCCATCCTTGAACAGTTGGTCCGCATCCAGCCCAATGATCTTTGGCTCAGATGGCGGCTCCTTCAATCGAGTCTTGCCAGTGAAGCTGAGGATAAGTCGATCGACGTGCTGAAAGCCATGGCAGAGAGACTCCCTCGATCTCTGGATGGGGCTGAATTCGTGAGACAAATCTGGCAACGTCTTGTGGGCGAATCTCTCGCACAAGTGATTGCTGCCGACCGAGCCGCAAACGCTCAGTGCCAACTACTGGCCGCAACACTGAGCCGGCCCCAGGTCACGAAGTTCGTAGTCCGATATCAACTCCGACGGGGGGCGCGAGGGTAGGCACTGGATTGCTGATCTGCGAAGACGGTTCTTGGGCTGAGACTCGAAAAATCCATTGCAGGGCGCTGTTTGAAAATGATGAGGGGATCATACCCGCGAGTCGTCGTTACGGTGGTGAACGGCTGTAGAACGTAGACTGTTACACACCTTCCGCGTTCGCTGGTTCTAGGGCCCTGTGGGGGTCTTATCCTTGTGCGCCATGACTCTTTTCAGGACAGCGATTACCCTCGCGCCGACGGCTCGCGGGTACGCTCGCCCCACCTTCCGGAAGCGCAATCAGATTGGCTCTCTGGGATCCTAGGCACCGTTTCGGATTCATACTCTCAATTAAAAGTCGTCGCATTTAATTGTTGACGCATTGGCACGCGTAGCCCACTTTCCGCCCTGGTTGAGTCATTCACCGTGTCCGTCTTTCTTCTCTACTGATCGACTTCATGTGTTTTCCCGCTGCCAAACGTCCAAGGGCGCTACTCGACTATTCACTTTTTGGGCGAACCTAACGCAGGTTTTCTGCGTGCTGCGCCTTCAGTGTCCGACAGAGTGAATGCGTCAGAGTAAGGTCTGTCTGGAAGGTAACCACAATATGCATCGACCCAAATCACGTCACACCGATCGTCCCCGAAGATTTAGAAGTAGTTCCCGACCGAAACGCCCGACGGATGCGCCTGCGGCAAAACCATCCGCCGTGCTCCATGCGGACAGGCCCAAAGCCGAAACACGAACAACGGAGCCAGGATTGGTTTTCGCTTCCCTGGACGATGCGATTCAAAAGGCCATTGCCGACAAAGGTTACCAGAACCCCACCCCTATCCAGGCACAGGCGATTGCGCCGCTGCTTGAGGGTCACGATCTCGTCGCCTGCTCCCAGACAGGGACGGGCAAAACCGCGGCGTTCGTCCTACCTCTGCTCCAGACCATCCTATCTGAGAACGTCAAACCGACTTCCCTGCACCCCAAGGCCTTGATCTTGGCACCCACCCGTGAATTGGCCCAGCAGATCGACCAAAGTATCCAACAATACGGAAAATACCTCTCCATCAAGCATACCGTCATCTACGGCGGTGTCCGGCAACACCGACAGGTTTCCGCGCTGAAGCAAGGCGTCGATATTCTCGTGGCAACTCCGGGCCGTTTGGTTGATTTGATGAATCAAGGCTACGTGAAACTCGGCAGCATAAGCTTTCTGGTCTTGGATGAAGCGGATCGCATGCTGGATATGGGGTTCCTTCCCGACATTCGGAGAATCCTCAAACCCATCCCACAATCCAGGCAATCAATTCTGTTTTCCGCAACCTACCCACCGGCAGTCCGGGAACTAGTTCAACAAATCACCCACAAACCGCAACACGTCTCCATCGCCCCGAAGCAGCCGGCGGTCGAACGAATTCGTCAGCATGTGGTCTTTGTGGAGTCGGGCCGCAAAGCAGAGTTACTTTCCCAACTTCTTTCAGATACAGCAGTCGAGCGAGCCATCGTCTTCACCAAGATGAAGCACGCGGCGAATCGAATCGCCCGGAACCTCGATCGCCAGGGCATATCGGCAGCAGCGATTCACGGTAACAAGAGTCAATCGGCCCGTGAGAAATCGCTAAACAACTTCCGAACCGGTGCCACTCGTGTCCTCGTCGCAACGGATATCGCCGCCCGAGGGCTGGACATCAAATCAGTGACCCACGTCATCAACTACGATCTCCCGACGGAAGCAGAAAACTACATTCACCGGATCGGACGCACGGCTCGTGCTGGAGCGGACGGCGAGGCCGTTTCGTTCTGTTCCAGCAAGGAACGCTCTCAGCTTCAGGACATCGAGAAACTGCTCAAAACGCCGCTCTCAGAATTACCGAAGAATCGGAGGCAGTTAAGCAAAACCGTCAGCGAGAGTCCCGCGTCCGCCCCCACTCACAGCCCCACCCCAAAAGGGCAACGTCGATCACCTTCTTCGCCGAAATCTGCTGGCTCACGCAGAAGACGATTCCGCGGGAAGCCGCAAGGCCGCAGAACCGCAAAGAATTCCGGGAATAAACGGACGTTCGCGGCTTAGCGCCAGAGTCACCTCGAATGCCCTAGTGCATCCAGCCCTGGATTTTCCAGTTGGATTCCATGAGCTTACGATCGGCTGTCCCGCTTTCCGGAGTGAACCACACCTCAAAGCGGGCGCCGTAATACTGCTCCCAGTTTCCTTCGTAAATGGTAAATCGGACGTGCGAGGCAAAGAGCTCCTTTGGATCCTCAGACCAACCCAGGTACTCACTCGTGCGCCCCTTAAGACGAGCTACGGATAACGGGGTTTCTCCGGTAATCTCAAAGGCTTTCAAGTAGAGCCTACCAGGCTCTCCCGGATTGCAGCGGATATCCGCCGAATAGATTCCACCTTGCATCCCGTTGCGCAATTCGAAAGAAGGATTTCCTTCAGTGATTGCACCAACTGGAAAGAGAGTTTTGGCGTGTTCCCACGTAGGCTGCTCTAGCAAGGATGCGAACTCGGCTTGTAGTTCACCGATGGACGCCTTTGTCATCCTTCTCTCCATACTTTCGCTCTGCTCGAAGACTTCGACGGTTATCCCTCCTTCGCGCCAGAACACGTGACTCTCGTGAAGGCGGTTCCCGGTGGCCAGAGGGACGTCTGCCTTCTGGCCCGTCGTTAGTTCGTGAGTTCCCCGATGCCACGGTCTACCTGACATCCCGAGGCAAGTGCGAGTCTGGAATCGTGGCCCGCCCCGATCAGCAAAGTTTGAAAAGTAACCGTGTAATCTTGCTGTCCAATGCCCGTTGATGTGCCACCGTCGAGTCGCAAATGCATTCCCACGATAGACATGAAACCACCAGGCCGGGTGAGCCGCGAGGTAGCGCTTTAAGAGCTCCGGATGCTCGTCATGCAAGCGAGCAAGCGCCGGAATCGCGGGCGTCAAAGACGTGTCGGAACTACCCGGCCCCTTCAACGATCCCTTAACGGCCGCTTGAAAACCATCTGGTATGGCGGACGAATCAGCTTCCCACATAAAAGGGGTATCTGAGGGCTCGGACAGTTCGACATCTTTCGGCAACTCAAGGTTATCGGCAAAATGATCCTCGAACCAAAAACAGCCGACAAGCCCGAGAGCCAGCACCATTGCGAGAGTCTGAGGGCTGGAGAGCAGGCGGGCAAGACCACCAAACGAGCGAATTCTCTGAGTGTTTCTATTACGCATAACGACGCAAGAACCACTCTTTCACAAATTACTTTGTTTTGTAAAGTTTTTATGCCGCAGTCGTTCGTATGGAAGAGGCATGAGAATGGAAAGAGTCAAACCTCGTCATAATGTATCTGCAGGATCGCTGCACCTTCAGGACGGAATCTGCCCAACAACCAGGAGTTCCACCGACAGCCAACCCGGTAGTTCCGCAACTGAGACAAGCTCCGGCACCCGACGCACCTCAATGGTATTCTCATCCGAGCCAAAACAGTGTCCCCGACCATCGGGCCTCAGGTCGACACGGTGCTATTCCCCGAAAAAGGACAAACCCAGAAACCATATGCCCGGACGTCTTCACGAGGTCCGCGGAAGTTGTGTGCCAGTCGCTCAACGCCCCCTAAGACAAGGTCGGCGCACTGAGCGCTTCGCCTTCCCTCGGCAGGTCGTATTGGATCCATTCCGGACTCAGATGAAAATCCACGGAATCAAGCCGCCCGGGACCCAAGTTCTTGTAGGCATGAGGCACGTTTGCCGGGCCGATGACCAAGGAACCGGCGACGGCTTCAAACTTCCGATCCCCGACCGTGAATTCGGCTCGTCCTTCGATGATATGGAACACCTCGTCGTAGGGATGCACATGCAGGTTAGGGCCCTCCCCGATGGTGTCCGTGCTGTAGCGTATCACGACGCAGTCGATTCCGTGGTAATGACCTTCCTGGACACCTTTAGGCGGGGTTTCGCTTCTAAGCCAATCCTTCGGAGGAATATAAACCGGTTCGACTCTGCTGGGCTTGGGCATGGAATTATCCTTTTACTCGACTCGTAATCACGTTTCTCAATCGCACCATCTCGATCCGAGCGATGCGGCACATCCAGATTCTACCCGAAACGTCACCTCCAGCAACCACGGACCCGATGCTAAAGAATAATCGATTCTCCCGGCTAGTCGAAGCTACGAAGGATCTTACCTCGACTGACCGACAAGGGCTTACTGGACAGACCGAGAAGATTGATCATACAGCCCTCGGCCGTGTCGAAGGCCAATTCGGAAGTGATGGGTCGCGAAGCCGTGTGTTGGATAAAGACCGCTGTGGTTCCGATAAGAAAGCAATACCCGTGCGCCATGGTTCCAGGAGCCTCAGCCTCCTTCTCATACACGTAGGTGTATTCAATCGCCTCAACCCTGTGTTCAACGTCCTTCGCCTTGATGACAATCGGTAGGGTTCGGTATCTCACCGTATCGGCGATGACACTCGAACTTCGCTTGCCGGACAGGCGGGCGCTTCCATCACTCAAGAACATCTCGATAGAGGCTTGCCCGATCGGCCCCCCGATCAAGACAGACGAACTCCGCACATTCCAAAACACACAAGCCAAGACTTCACCCGGCTTCTCATTGGAATCAAAATTCACCCATGAGTGGGTTGCATCCCTCCCCGCATCCGCTCGTCTCTCCCACCCCGCCCCTATGTTAGGAAGATAGGCATCCACCAATACGACCGACTCCCGATCTCCAGCTACCAGACCGATGCTGAAGGCAACCGCCAATAACACTCCTTTCATGATTTCTATTCTCTCTCAGAATACCCAGGACCGAGAGCGATAATCCATCCGGAAATGAAGTCTCACTCCGACCCTGATACAAATAGAGGACCAGGTCCCAACAACCCAAGGTCACAAGGTAGGGCGAGCGTACCCGCGAGCCGCTGGGCAAGAGCAGCGAACACACCCACCTTCGATTCCGAAGAACACTTGGGTTGGCAACAGCTCGCGAGTTCGTTCGATCGCCCCCCCCAGAAGGCCCCCCGCTTCAATCACCGGAAGCCTAATCGACCACTGGCCACGACTTGAGCGGAACCTCGCTGCAATCGGAACAGGTCGGACGCTCCGTCGTAAACTGGCCTAAACAGCGTGGACAGTAGGCACGACACTCCGTGGATTCACGTTGCGGCGGCTGATCCAACCATTGCATACCTCGCTCATGCGCAATCCGGAGCAACTGCCGTTTGATACGCTCCAGTGATTCACTGATATCGTGACGTTCTTTTGCCGCGAGTCGACTTCTGAAGCAGGGGTATGCCAACCCCCGCAATTTCACTTCAAACCGTTGGTGCCAGTGTTTCGAGCAAAGGAAAACCGCCGCCAAGCCATCCGGGGAAAATGCGTGCCAGAGGTTTCGGGACAGTGTGACGGGAGCCCGCATGGCGGCGGGTGGATAGAGTGCGATGAGAAGCGTTCGCTTGAAGCGTTCGTCCGAATCGTTCGGAGCCAACCGACGGTGAGCGCGATAGAACCACACCGCGAGCAACACGGTTTGTCCGAAGAGAAGAACGAATATGGGCAACCAAAGTGTCTGCAAACTCCAAAACCAAGTGGCAGGAGCACATAGGAAAAAAAGGAACAGAAAGAGAATGCTGGCAAGATTCCCGAGCCAGCAGACATCGCGCGCCACCTCATCCCATCTAGCCTGAATCGCGGTTCGATCGTACTCGCGCTCAAGCACATCGGAAATCAATCCGGCGCGGGATTCCGCGTCAGCGGATCGGATCGCCTCAAGCTGCCGTCTCTGGCGCTTGGCAACCATAGGATGGGCGGTAGTCCAGGAAGGGCCATCACTCAGGATCAACTTGGCACCGTTGGTTTCGACCCAGTCAACCTCCGGCCAAGGATGATAAGCCCGAGCGACTCCGTTTGAGTCCAGGATCGCGTAGCCATTCCGGCACGGCACGATCGGGAATTGCGAAGCGATGGCGAGAGCGCTGCCCCATGGGAATAGGGGCTCGAAAACGACCGCACCACGTTTGTTGCTGAGCACACGGAGCGGAGCTAAGACCCGCCATTCCCCAAGCAGCCCCCTTGCCAAGATTTGATTCTGGCGAGGGAGCCAGCTCAGACACTCCCAAAGGTAGAAAACGCCTAAAACAACAAAGAAAAGCTGCTGATCCGTCATTTCTGATGTCTTGCTACATCAGAGTAGCTCGACACTCCTGGATCCACGAGACCGAAGATCACGACTGGCACGGGTGGACAGGAGCGCGTCCGGTCCTCACTTTGGTTCTGCTCGTTCTCCGGTAATGAAACGGCGAATGCCACCAACCACCGCTATGACACCGAGAACCAGCAGTTTCCAAAGCTTCTTGAACATGACCGCAATCCAAGCAAAAAGCCCAAGCTTGGCGGCACCAACAGCCGCCCCGCCCACGACCAAGGCGGTCAAACCATATTTGGAAACGAGATCGCCCTCGCGGTACTCCGCGTATTTCTGACCGGTGTTGAAACTGTAGTCTGCCAAGAGTTTTCGGAACTCTACGAGTGTGCTGTCCAACTGGTCCGGCGACACGACGAGGGCCACTTCCATCACCCCACGACGGCCGAGGATGCGGGTACTGTAGTTGAGAATTTCCTCGCCTTCGCTTTCCGCTCGAACCGCCCACTCGAGCAAATTGGTTTCCTCGTTATAGGCAGGTTTCTTGTCCCAACCGATGATGTTCAGCGGCGGTATACCGCGCGAAGCCCGATACTCGTTGGCTTCCGTGGTTCCTCTTTTTATCGACGAGAGAATGGCATCACTATCCAGAGAGTCTTTTTCGTCGTCTTTCACATAGCCGATCTCATTGAACTCGAAAACGATGAACCAATCCAGATCCGGCGGCGCAACGAGTCCGACCTCCTGACCGGTAATGGTATTGCCAAAGGCCTCCATCAGACGGCCCGTGTCACTACCACCAAGGAACACAAACTCCTCTGGAAAATCGATCGAGGCGATTGACTCCAGATCCCCGGTGGCGGGACCAGGCACCCACCCGAGGCTATTGATAAAGTCGTCCCCTTCCGACTCCTGAGCCAAGCCCAAAAACGGCAGGGTGATAAGGGTGATTCCGAGTGCAAGATATTTCACGATAAGTAGAATGGATGTTTTCTTCTGTCCTCCAAGGCAAAGCCAACCCCAAACCCTTAACAGAACTCAAACGCAAGTCGAGCGGAAATATCGGCCAAGCTATATAGACTAAGGACAGCCGCCATGGATCCGTTTCCAGACAGTGGGGCGAGCGTAAGAGACTGTGTAAAATATCCCGTTGACAACTCACATCGCGGTGGTCAAAGCGACAGCTTCGCTCTCGCATTCCATATTTCGTCCGTCAATCGAGCGTTTTTTGGAGTGCGAGTGCGGAGCTGTCGCTTTCACACTCTTACCTAGAGGTGGAAAAGACTTTTTACACGGCCTGGTAGCCGTGAGCCACCGGCACAAAGGCAGTCGCCAGCCCGAAAAGAATCACGGCACACAAGGATAGAATCCCCTTCTGTCCATAGGAGAAACGAGTGCGATCGGTGCGCAACGAACAGTATTCTTCAGCCGTTCACGACCGTGACGACGGCTCGCGGGTACGCTCGCCCTACCTTCCGGAACCTCTCCGACTGGCGAGCCGCGTTTCTCAGTCGGCACGAGAATCGCTATCGTTCAACGATTCGGTTTCACATCCCGAAAGAGATCCGTCTTGATATCTTTGGCATCGAGATAGGCTACGTGACCGTCGAGATAAAGGATGTTGGAACCTTTGGAATGGCGGTCCACCGATACCCGCCGCTGGGCATTCGCCGACCAAAACCGATTAAAGGGGAGATGATCCGGGCTCCAAACATCATTGAGCCACGTATCGGTTTCCGGATCGCCAAAACCATCAATGATGGGACGCCAAGCCCCGTCCTCACTATCCAGGAGATAAGCGGAATTGCTGGGTTCCTGAAACGCCGTGATCTTGCTGGACCCGATCTGCTGAAAGCCGACCCGGTCATCAGGCCCGTCAAAACCCCAGGCATTGACGACATAGGAAATCACTTGTCGCTCTAATCGTTTGGTCACCGGGTAGCTGGGACACTTGAAGACGCGGATGTTTCGGAAATCGTTCGTCGTCCCCCCTTCCGGCAAGTAAGGCATGAAAACGAAGAACCACCGTTCGGCATCTCCCCGTGGGATATGATCCTCATGGCCGTCCGCGTACATCGTCATCGCCAGCCCGATTTGCCTGAGATTGCTGATGCATTTAATGGATTTGGCCTTCTCTTTCGCTTTCCCCAAAGCCGGTAAGAGCATCCCCGCCAGGATAGCAATAATCGCCACAACCACCAAAAGCTCGATGAGGGTAAAGCCTCGCCGTCCCAGGCGAGCGGCTTCCAAGCATGAGAATTTCGCGATACGACTAAAGTTTTTCTCACTTTCCATCAATGCAGTGAGAGGCAGAACTCCGGGATTTATTCTCACTTTTCTGCCCAAAATCAACGCTCTACCCTGATATCTCATTTTCGCCCCGCTCATCCGGAATCTATGCCGCCCCGGATTCCGCAGCCTTGTTCAAGACCGGCTGGTCTTTGCGTTCCACCGGGGAAGCAGCCGCCCGGTATGGTGCATATAAGTACGATATTCGTCACCAAACTTCTCGCACATCAAGCGCTCCTCCCGTGGCGTCCGGAGAAAATACATCGCCGCAAAGGCAGGCACGACTAAGAAGCCGGCTACCCAGTTTTGCAGCAACATTCCCTGGGCAAAAGACCACAACCAGATAGAGGTATACATGGGATGTCGAATCGAGCGATAGACGCCATTAACGATTAACTCGTGATTCTCCCGTAACTCCAAGCTGACCGACCAATTCTGTCCCAGATCCGCATGCGAACGCCAGAATAGCCACAGCGAAAGCACCATAAGGCCGGCTCCTACCCAGGATACCGACATCGGGATCGGGTAGTCCGCAAAGGCCAGCAGGGGAGTAAACAAGTAGAGCACCGGGAGCAGTAGGCTCGTGGCAAACATCCCACCGAGAAGGATCCTTTCTTGCCCATCGATGCGTTGAACGGCTTTCGACTCCGCTTTGGTGCGGTTAATGAACACATGCCGAATCCTGACGAAGACGACAAAGCCAACGAAGAAAACGATGTTCCTGGGATCTTCTAAAATATTCATCGGGCTCCTGTTTGCCGGGCGAAGGTCCAGACGTGGCCTTCGCAGTCTTCGACCCGATAGCGCTGCAGGCCATAGCTCTCCTCTGGCTTAACGAGGATCTTGGCCCCGGACGCACACGCCTGGTCGTGGTGCGCCTCGACATCATCCACCATCACCATGATACTTTGCATTAGGATTCCGGAAGACTGATTTGGAGTCTGCCAAGTTCGATCCGGAACGGGAGCCCCCACCATGATCAAGCCGTCGCCATAGATCAATTCCGCGTGCATGATTGCCGAGTTGGGCCCGAGAAGTTTTTCCCCCAACTCAAATCCAAACGCTGCCACCAGCCAATCCAGACTACTCGCCTGCTCGTAGTAGATGATCGGAATAATTCCTGGAAACTTGGAATCCGTCTCCAACAAGGTCTCAATCGGCTCGTCCAGAGCCCCCGCCAAGGCGGAAGCGGTTTCGGCCGACATGACTCCATCCTCCGCACGTTGAACCGTACGAACGGATACTTGCGCCGCTTCGGCGAGATGCTCCTGCGTCCACGCCTTCCGCTCACGTGCCTTCTTAATTCTGCTTCCAGCCGTTTTGTTCTCCATACCGTTTCAGTTCGTTGAGGGCTAATGGAGAAAACCTACCCGTGTTCCCGGAATGTCACAACGTCAGAGCAACGACAGTTTCACGACATCTCGTCAGCAACGGGGCAACTAAGAGATCGGAAGTGAAGGCAGTAGCGGAATGGCGAATCCGGGGAGTTGAATAGAGGGGCTACTTTTCAATATTCAGAGGAGGCCCGACTAGACCACCAGCAAGACTGCGGCAAACTCGTTTCCGGAAGGTGGGGCGAGCGTACCAGACCGTGTAAAAAGTCCTTCTCCAGCTGGAGGTAAGAGAGCGTGACAGCGACAGCTTCGCTCTCGCACTCCAAAAAACGCTCGATTTGCGGACGAAAATATGGAGTGCGAGAGCGGAGCTGTCGCTTTGACCCCGTGATGGAGTTGCCAACGGGATTTTTTACACGGTCTGGTACGCTCGCCCCACCAGGGGGACACTAAGCAACCCGCACGCGGAATCGGTAAACGCCCACCCCAAGAAAGAGGCCGACACCCGTTACCAGCGCATAAACTTCTGGTTCAGGAACGGAAGCCGCCACAAAATCCAAACTGTAGGTAACAGCAGAACCCGTTTCTTGCAGCAGAAACGTATAATCCGAGGAAGCCAACGGAGGCGTGAAACCCGTCGCACCTGCCCCACCACTAATGTCATCCAAAATGTCTGTCGCCAATTGAGCATTCCCATAGAGGGTCCAGCCGAGCAGATTGGCCGCATTAATCCCTCCTCCGGTGGTTTCCGTCCAAACCGCACCATTCTGAACCCCGATGAAGGAAACACTCGGACCACCATAGGCACTCACATTGATTCGCGAGAGCTCAAGACCTACGGGGACATTGACATGCAAGAAATCAAAGTCGCCCCCACCCTTCGAACCTGTGATCGTGTTGGAACCCAATTCGAGCGTCACGGAGGTTGGAGCGCCCGCCACACCGGACAAATCGCCATCCACATTCTCCATAATGGAAACGGCATTCACGTTGGCGCTCCCACCAATCGCCACCGCCAGCAAAAGAAAGGCCATAGGTACTCGTTTCATAGGCTTCTGCATCACAAACATATCAGGATTCATCCAACAATTATCCGGCTACGGATGTGAGAGTAACGAATCGAGAAAATATTCCCCTGGGACTCGATCCATGACACCCGTCAGACCGACAAGGCTTGAGTGAGCTCGTCAAACTCTTCCGCCACGACCAACTGAGCCAACCACATTGCTGGAAGCGGTTCCGGCTTGGGCGCCGCCCCATAGACCAACCCAAGCAACAATCCCCTCGCGGCCGAATCACCACCAGCCTCGGCATTGGCCACAAGACCTTTCACGGCGTTATCCGGGTAACGCAGAAGCAGATCAATGATGACAGGAAAGGCGTCATCAATATGGCAGCTCAATCCATGCTCTTCGGCCGCCTCTAGGGCACTTCGGGTCTCAGCAGCGGTTCGCGTCGCGCTGGAAAGCCATTCCGGTGGAATGGCTTTCCAATGATCCATCTCCGCGGTGGCGTTCAAGGCATCCGGCACGCTGCTGCCTTCCGACACTCGGAGCGCGAGACGGGCAAAAAACTCGGCCGCCTCGATCACCGCTGGATCCCCGTGCGTCAACGCAGTCTGCAATCGTGCCGCCTCAACCAGATCTTCCGGGGATTTCCATGCCAATAGGAAGAGTGGTGCAATGCGCCCCGCTCCGGCGATATCATTTGAAGCGGACGCGCTCTTTGAGGGCGCCACACCATTCTGGAGATTCTGCAAGGTGGCTTTTGTGGCACCGTCACGGTAACTCTCGGTACTTGGATTCTCCCAAAAACTCCGCCACGCCTTGGCGAAGCCGTCGAGCACAAAGCCCTTCTCCGAAACCAATGACCTTAGGAGCGTCATGGTCTGGTCGCCGTAGTGCGTCTGATCCCCGGCACGCTTGCCAGGGTGATACTCACTCATCGGATTCAAATAGCCGGAGATCCGACCCGCTTTGGCCTTTATTTCAGCTTGGCTGTAGATCCAGTGCGGTCCGAGTGCGAGGGCATCTCCAACCAGGGCGTAAAGGGCGGCGTTTCTACGTTGTTCTGATTTCATCTGATTTCAATTCCTAGATTGGCGCGAAGGCGCTGGTTTTCCGATTCCAGTTCGGCAATTCGACTCTTCAGTGGCTCCGTCATGGCATCGACCATGGCTTGGGTGAATCGCGGCTGAATGAGTTGCGGACAGCTCCCGTCGTAGGCTCTGCTTGGAACAAGTTAGCGGTTCGAGTCGTTTTGAATGATCACCCTGACAAGCGATGGAATGGCCACTCCCCACCGGAAGGGATTCACTGTGCCGTGTATCCGCCATCGACCGTGATAGACTGGCCGGTAACAAAACTTGAGTTTTCTCCGGCCAAAAAGACCACGGCATCGGCGACCTCAGCTGCTTTGCCAGCCCGTCCCAAGGGGTGCATCGCGACAACCTGAGCTTGGACATCGCTGTTGCCACCCGTGAAGCGATCATACATCTCCGTCTCGATCGCGCCCGGTGAAACCGCATTCACACGAATTCCTGACGACGCAAATTCCAACGCCGCCGTTTTCGTCAAACCCAACACGGCATGCTTACTGGCCGTATAGATGCTCCCACCAGGAAAACCGACTAGTCCGGCCACCGACGCCGTATTGATAATCGAGCCACCGTCTCCCTGGCTAAGGAACTGTTTGATCTGGTATTGCATCGAGCGCCAGAGCCCCTTGACGTTCACATCGAAGATCAGATCGAAGTTCTCTTCACCCTGTTCGGCAAACGGACCCAACTGGCCCTCAACCCCGGCGTTATTGAAGGCAATGTCGAGCCGACCGAAACGATCCACCGTTTGCGCAATCAGATTCGATTGTTGCGCAGCATCGGTGACGTCCGTTGGCACAAACAGAACCTCTCCACCGGCATCCCGAATGGTCCGCTCCACCTCGGCGCCTTCCTGTGCGCGACGCCCAGCGACGACGACTTTGGCTCCGGCTGCGGCCAGCGCGATGGCACTGGCACGTCCAATCCCACTCGTTCCTCCGGTCACAATGGCTACTTTGTTTGCTAGATTACTCATCATCCATTCTCCGTGTTTTCTCTCGACAATGTTTTTAGCCTTTCTGGAATCTTTATTCCAGAAAACGTCAAAATAAAAACCCGCACCTAAATCGGGTTTTACGGAACGCTCGTTCCAGTTTCTAAAATCAGCCTACATCCAAATCCTGTTCTGTCAACAGATCAAATGTACCGATCGATGGCCAAGCCCGAAGTGAGTGGAAATAAGTGCTCCTAATGCCGGCAACGGCGCCGATACCAGACTCCGCCGGGATTGGCCTGACCGTAGTTCAGAAACTCATGATTGAAACAAAAGTGACCACCTCTCCGCGTGAGGTGGCCACCGACCTACTCCCTTCCGGTTGGATTCGGCTGCTTGTCATGAATATCACCGAATAAGAACATCGGCACTCAAGCGCTCTTCCGCGGAACGGAACTAGTACGCATCAACAACCACAAGCCGCGGCTTCCTTCTCCGAAGCTTCCAGATCCGGAGCCTCGGGAAAATCCACTTCCGTACCGGCCACGTGATTGAGATAGTTGGTAAGAATATTGACCGCCACATGTCCCACGACCTCCACAATCTGTCCTTCCTCAATGCCTAGATTTCTCATCTGAGCGATATCTTCGCTGGCCACCTTCCCACTAGACTTCACAAGCTTACGAGCGAAGATCAACAAAGCTCTTGCTGCTTCGTCGTCTGCATCTGCTCGTCGGGCTTTATCAATCTCTCCGGAAGACAACCCTGCCATGGAGCCCAATGCGCAGTGAGCTGATACACAGTAGTTGCAGTCGTTTGTCTGAGCGATGGCAAGCGCTAGCTGCTCCCGCAACTTCGCATCAAGAGATCCACCAGACAAAGCCTGGTTGTAAGCAAGGTAAGCCTGCGTTACCGCCGGTGAATGAGCCATGGTTGCAATGACATTGGGTACTTTCCCCATCGTGGATTCCACCTGGTCCAGCAGACCTTCCGTGGCTTCATCAGCTTTTCCGCGAACAATCGGAGCGATACGTGTCATAATATTGAGTAATTAAAGATTGCGATTCTTTCTAAGGCGTCTATTTACTTCCCGTACTTCTGCTCCAGTTTGGGCCAGTTCTTGTCGGCTTTTGCAACTGCTCCGCTAAAATCCTTGTTGAATGCTTTAAGGATGTCTCGATTGAGATTGAGGTAGAGCTTTCCGTTTCGAATCTGCCAAGTGTTGATATCCACCGGAAATAAGGCGTTGACCGAAGCCCCAAAAGCACAGTAACCACCATATTGAGGCGCGTATTTCTCGGGGTCTCGATTGAACTTTCTTCGGTTTGATTTGGTGGAGAACAGATAGGTGGCTCCGTGGTGTTTCGCTGTAATTCCGGGATCTCCATTGATGGGTTTGTGATCTGTGAAAAAGGCGACCGGATCGTAACCGCTCAAGGCAATGCCACTGGCTCCCGCCACGTTGACTAACTCCCCTGCGACTGCGTTTACCGTTAGTGTGAGGGCTGCGATCAGAACTAGGATTGATTTACTTGCGATGCTTGTCATTTTTTGGATTGGTTCAGTTTTACTTTTGATCTTGGAGAGTGCTCTCCGCTACAGACAAGACACCGTGAGAATCGATATTCTTACCCGTTGAGAAAAAAATGTAGGGCTTACAGCGGGGCACCCGATGAAGCAGCGGCGTAGGCCGCGGACGAATCCGCTACCGCCAACAAAGGACGACAAGCTCGCAAAGGCAGCCAAGAACTTCTTCGATTGCCTTCAGGGAGATTGGCTCGACGACAATACGTCCGGATCTTCGAGACAGAGGGAAAAAGCGCAGTTTTGATCCAGTGCGCCTACAAGGCATCCGCGACTCTCCTTCGCAGTTCTGGAATCAGGTCTTTTTCAAACCAAGGGTTTTTCGATAGCCAGGGTCGATTGCGAGGTGATGGATGAGGCAATGGGAAAAACTTTGGAAGGAACTTTTGGAAGTTCGCCACATTTTGGGTAAGCGTGCCAAGGGACTGTTCGCTGAGATAGTATTCTTGCGAGTAGCAGCCGATCAAAAGAGTGAGCTGCACCTGCTTTAGGATTCCTAGTATCGAGCCATGCCAATGAGGTGCACACTCGGACCTTGGAGCCAGATCTCCTGATTTCCCCTTTCCTGGGAAACAAAACCCCATTGGTATCAATGCGAATCGACATGGATCATAAAACTCGCGTTCGGTTACTCCCAGCCAGCTCCGAAGCAAACGTCCACTGGCATCTTGCCACAAAACTCCCGACTCATGAACGGCTCTGCCAGGGGCCTGCCCAATTATCACAATCCTCGACTCTGGATTCCACGAGGTGATCGGACGAGGCTGATGAGGAAGGTCGGCAAGACAGATTTGGCAGCTTGAAATCTTCTCTTTGAGACCTGCTACCGCGCTGTCGACCATCCCACGACCCCTCGATTCATTCTTCGAACTTTGCTAGTTCTTGGATAGCTTTGAGGAGGGTCTGATACTCTTCCTGACATTCTTGGCACAGTTCCAGATGATGTGAAACCGATTCGAGGGCTTCTGGAATCGTTTGCCCCGAAATTTCCAATTCAGCGTATTCGCCTACATGGTCCAGACATTCATCACAATCGATCTCCGATTCATGAGTCTTGCCTAAGACAACCTTGAGGCTCTTAATCTGTTCTCTTGAGAGCTTCATATTTATCGTTGGGCTGATGGGGCTAGAAAATCAGCTTTGTCATACCCTCGTGTCTCCAATGCGCGTCGCAAAGCTTTACGGGCATCATGAAACAGCTTGTAGACGTTGTTCCGCGTTGTATTCAGTTGCCGAGCGATCTCTTCCTGAGGCATCCCACTTAACTCGCAAAGCAATACATCCCGTTGTCTTGCCGTAAGGTCGGTCTTGATGACTTCGTGTATCATCGCCGCTTGTTCCCGCTGTTGAATTGCCTGCTCAGGGCTCTGGGTTGGGTCGGTTTCTTCCGCTGGCCTCCCCTGTTGCTCTTGAAGCTGTTCAAGTGAAACATTCTTCCATTCTTTTCGCCGTAGTTCATTAAATGCGATTCGAATAGCGATAGCCATCACCCAAGACGTAAACCGACTGCGTCCCTGGAATGCCTCACGTTTTTCAACAACTCTGAGCAAGGTCAATTGGACCACGTCAGAAATAAAGCCGTGGTCTAGCGAGGCTCTTCCCGAAAGGGCGGTTGGAAGTATCCGCATCAAATGACTCCGCAACCCTTCCAAAGCCGCTGATTGCTGTTCAGCGCTTCCGTCTAAATCTTGATGCCATTGATCCATGCTGATGGGGTAATCCCGGTCAGTTTCCCAGAAGTGTCTCAGGGTGTCTACTTCTCATTGATTGATTGGACTCTTGGGACGTCACTACTGCGTTTCTGTTGGCTTAGTTCTGCGTTGGTTTAAGCCCATATCAATGAAATGAACGGCCTCTGTATCTTAGACACCATCACGGCAAATAATCTTACGTCGTAACCGTTCAAGGACATTGCGGATTGGCCGATCCACACACACAGACATCGTAGGCACTTCGCAGCGTTTAAACTCTTTTGTTCTGCGTTGAGGTAAGAAACTACGCTTTCGACGTGTCAAAAGCATATGAGAAATAATCAACAAACCATCAAAAATATGACCCCTATCATATCACTATCATCCACCCCCTGCCATCCTCCTAGGATGCATCGATCCTCTCTTCCCGTGCTAACTCTTACTGCACTGTTGCTAGGCCAACAACCTGGAACCTCCTGGCTATCCGCCGAGCACAACGCATCTCCTATACCCAAGTGGGTTGATAAGGCCGGAAACATCTCTCTTCCCAAAAACTTTCGAACCGAATGGACCCATCTAGGTTCTTGGGCACTCGACAACGGAATTCACGACGTTTACACCCAACCCGAATCCGCGGCTGCATTTCGGAAAAATCAGATCTTTCCGGATGGTGCCGTTCTCGTGAAAGAGGTCAGGGAGGTGAAGAAGGGAGTCAAGACCACCGGGTCGGTAAAATGGTCAGGAGACATCGTCCAATGGTTCGTGATGGTGAAAGATAGCCAAGGACGATTCAAAGAGAACAAACTCTGGGGTGATGGCTGGGGATGGGCACTTTTCAAAGCGGACAATCCCCAAAAGCAAGTGGCCAAGAGCTATCGTACAGACTGTTTCGGCTGCCACATTCCAGCAGCAAAGACCGATCGTGTCTTTGTGGAAGGGTATCCATGGCTTTCCGAAGACAACTAAACACAAGAAATATGACCAAACTCACACAAATGAAACAGATACTATGCAGCTGCGCAATTGCTACGATCATTGGCGGTTGTGCTACCCAACCGGACTATGCCACGGAACCGGGATATCCCGCAGCTGCCATGGCCGAGAGCCCAGTAACCTGGAACACCGCTGGTGAATTGATTCGACCCGACACTTGGCGGGATTGGATTTTTGTCGGTGCTCCAGTGACTCCAAACGACATGAACGGAGGCAAAGCGGCTTTCCCAGAATTTCACAATGTCTATATCGACCGGTCTTCCTTCGACGTTTACAAGAACAGCGGGGAGTTTCCTGACGGCACGGCTATCATCAAGGAGCTCGTCTCCGTCGGCGCCAAGGAATCGGTCAGTGGACAAGGTTACTTTCAGGGTGATTTCATTGGACTTGAGGCAGCCATAAAAAGTCGTACTCGGCATGCCAATGAACCCGGCTACTGGGCTTACTACAGTTTCACGGATCCCAATGGAGGCCCACTAAAGGACGCTGCACCGGCCTTCCCCACAACGGCATGCAACTCCTGCCATCAGGCCGCAGCCGAAGAAGACTGGGTCTTTACCCAACACTACCCCGTTCTGCGCGCAGTCAAGTAAGTCCTCGGAAATGAACGTTCATAAAATAAAGTATGCCTGCATACGATCTGGACGCCGTGCTACGCTGGTTTGGTGGGAGTTCGATTCACCATCGAACACTCGGTCGGGACGAGCTGCTATTTGTTCGAGGCTCTCCAGCTGAACACATCTACTTCATTCTAAGTGGCGAGATACGCGCCGAAGTCACGCTAGAATCCGGAGAGACAATCGTCTTCTTTCGGGCAAAAGAAGGTGCTGCTCTCGGTGAAGAAACTTTTCAGTTTCCTCAATACCTCTATACGGCGATAGCCAACGTTGAAACTCAAGTTCGATACATTCGCGCTGCTGAGATAGCAGACCACATTCCTGCACACTCGTCATTTGCCCGTTCACTAATCCAGTGTCTAGCTCGGAGATATGGCGAATCTTTGATGTTGCGAGAACTGCTGTCAGTGAAACCCGCGGTCAATCGTCTTCGGACTTGGCTACACTGGCAGTCAATCTCTCACAATGAGCCGATCGATCTCAAAAAACGTATGGGCACCATCGGGGCAGAAATTGGCATGACACGGGAATCCGTGTACCGAGCGTTTGCCAAGCTGGAAGAGAGTGGCGAGATACGACGAGAGTCTGGAATGGTCTATCTACTTTCCCATCCATCCAATCTGTCAAGCCAATGAACGCCTTCAGCTAGCCCAACACCGGTTTCGTTTCCGGCAACTACGCATTGCGCCCACTCCCGGTCGAGCCATTCTGGAACGGATGCCCCTGGACTTCCTACCACGGGCATCATTCGTGTCTCCTTCTAAAACGACACCGTGCTCGCGTGTGGATTGCGCCTCTTCTTAGTCCGGTTCGGCTTAATCGCGATGTCGATGAAAGACTTTGTGCCCCCTCGGGTAAGAAAATTCATTGTCCCTGTGTCTTACCAATAACGCCGGACTTGATTCGGTCAAAATCACAACTCACAAGTAAACAGAAAGTAATCCAATGTTGCCTAAAATCGTTACCAAAGAAATTCATGCCCTCCTTGATTATCCAGTTGCCGTAGCGCTAATGGGATTGCCATTCGTACTCGGTCTTGGTGCTAGCAGTAACTTGGCGCTATGGCTCTCAGCCATCGTTGGCGTGGCCGCACTGCTCTTGACTGTGTTCACCGACCATCACTTGGGCCTCATTCGCGTTCTCCCTTACCAGTTCCATCTACTCGTGGATTTCGTAGTGGGTCTCCTATTTGTCGCGGCTCCATTCATTTTCGGCTTCGCAGGGATCGATGCCTGGTACTATTGGGCCAACGGCGGCACAGTGCTACTTGTCGTTGGACTGCACAAGCCTGAACCCCTTGGTAACTTGAGCCCGGCACAGGCCTAAGACCAAGGTGGTCCGTCCGGTCAGGACTCCAACTCCAAGGGACGCATCTGCAAATCTATACGGCCTCGAACGGGTTCCTCTGGGTCATTGCAGGTGCGTCGCTCCCCACAGCTTCTCAATCTACCAATGAATGTTAAAAACCTTGATTCTTGGAAGCGGTCTGCCTGGATACAAGGAGTTCGCGCCAGTTATGTATCAATCCTGATTCAGTGTATTGTCCCGTTCACCGCTTTCGCCGATTCACAAATCGAACAATCGATCACAAAACCTGACAGACTGAAGTTAGAAGCGGGAGCGGCACTAGGCGCCGGTATCGGACTAGACTCCTTCGGATCCAAAGAATCACATGATCTCGCGCTATCGAATCTCCATTTCGGATGGACGCTAAATCAAACTTATTTCAAATCCCATTGGTACAAAGGGCAAATAGGTCTCTATGGCGAGTTCATGGCGGGAAGTCAGTTGCAACCCGATTCGGGCTATATGTTCGGGCTCTCACCAACTGTTCGGTATCGATTCACGTACTGGGATCGCTTGCAACCGTTTGTGATTGGTGCCGCCGGTCTGATGACCACGGACATTGGCAGCCCTGACTTAGGGGGAAAACTCCAGTTCTATCAACAAGTTGGGATGGGGCTACTGTGGCATTACAATGATTATTTTGCCCTGAACGCTCAGGTCCGATACGCCCATATCTCCAATGCTGGGATTCGCAAACCCAACCGTGGCGTAAATAATTTGCTCGTTTTCATTGGAGGCAATTGGAGTTTCTGAGTAAGCGTCAAAGATCTCACCCCCTAGACGAGCTGCCTGAATCCGCTAGAGCGGATGGATGAGGAAGCCGAAAGTGTCGGCCCGGAGACGGGAGCAGTTGTTGAAAAAGTTTGAAGGAAGTGGTTTGAGCGCGGCCGAGTTCGCTCGGGTGAATGGGCTCAACTACACCACGTTCTGCGGTTGGAGGAAAAGGTATCCGCAGCCGGAGCATCAGAGAAAACCCAAGCTAGTCGAGGTGGAGTTGCCAGCCTCGAATCCCGCTGGGATTGAGGTTGAAATCGGTCGCCTGACACGACTTCGGTTCAACGACGGCGATCAGGCCCGATTGGCAGCATGCCTCATCCGAGAACTGGAGGGAGTCTCATGCTAAGCTTTCACTCGGGTCTAAAGATCTTCGTCGCGGCCGAGGCGGTTGACTTGCGGAAGAGCTTCGCTGGACTGTGGGCGGTAGCCCAAGAGAAGTTGAAAGAGGATCCCAATACGGGAGCGATCTTTGTCTTCTGCAATCGTCGACGAAACCGAATCAAGATCCTGCATGCTGATCGATCCGGTGTGTGGGTAATGATCAAGCGGCTTGAGAGTGGTACGTTTCGCTGGCCAGTGAGCGCCAGCGGCGATCAATCCAAGATCAAGCTAGCTCCCGAAGCCTTGCAGTTGTTGCTGGATGGCGTCGACTTACGCGATGGAGCTCGACGCGCATGGTTCGAACAACCTGAATCCTAATTTTTTTAGAAGTAAGCAGCGATTGGTTCTTTGCGACAACGCGGGTATGTGATAGTCTCTTCGCCGATGAGCAAGGAAAAAAAACTTCGCGATGAAGTCAAATCCTTGCGCCTTCAACTCAAGCAATCTCAGGCTGAGGTCACGCTGTTGCGGCAGAAGCTCGACGCCCTTGCCCAACGGATGTTCGGCAAACGAAGTGAGCAACTCAACCCCGATCAATTGGTCATGTTGCTCACTGCTCGGGAAGAAGAGACCGAAGCAGCTCCCGAGGAGGAAGACTCGTCGGAGAAGCCAGTTTCGAAACGAAGGCGGTCTCGCAACGGGCGCCAAGCGATTCGCACTCCGGAAAACCTCGAAGTCGTCGAAGAACGAATCATTCCAGAGTGTGTTCAAGCCGATCCTGACAAGTGGCGACAGATCGGTCAGGAAGAGAACAAACGGCTGGACTATCAGCCTGGCAAGTTCTTCTGGGTAAAGACCGTTCGTCCGAAGTTTGTGCGGCGAGATCAGCGCCAACTCCCGCCTGCGATCGCGCCGGCGCCCTTGGAACTTTCTCTGGGAGGCAAGGCCAGTCCAGGACTCCTAGCTTACTTGCTCGTCAGTCGGTTCTGCGATCACCAACCCTACTATCGTCAACAACGGTTGTTTGCTCGCCAGAATGAGGTGTGGATCTCACGACAGCAGATGGTTGAGTGGACGGCGCAGGGCACTCAACAACTCGGCCGTATCGTCGATGTCATGCGGGATGAGCTTCGGCAGAAAGCATACCTTCAAACGGACGAAACACCGGTGCGATACCAGGATCGAGAAAGAGCGGGGCCTTGTCCGCATGGATGGTTATGGGTGGGTTTGGATCCCGGGCACGCCGTCGTGTTTCAATGGGATCAGAGCCGAGGTTCCAAAGGCTTAGAAAAACTGATTGGCAAAAACTATCGCGGACTTCTAGGCGTTGATGGGCATAGCGCCTATCGTGCTTACGCGCAGCCGCGTCCCGATGTGGAGTTGATCGGCTGCTGGGCTCACGCTCGCCGCAAGTTCATGGAGGCAAAAGATCAATCGCCTCGCGTAGCGGGCTGGTTACTGAACCAAATCGCCTGGCTGTTCCGTTGGGAGAAAGGCCGGAGCGGGCAACCGCTATCATCAGCGGTCCGTGACCGAGTTCGAGCCAGCCACAGTCGGCTTGTGATAGAACGACTGGGCAAAGCCCTGAGAGTGTTGCTCAGGCGCTATCGCCCCAAGAGCCTGATGCGAAAAGCCATCGAATATACTCTCAATCAGTGGCGTTCGCTGACGGCGTTCTTGGAGCATAGCCAAGCCGAACTCTCAAACAACTTCGTCGAGAACGCGATTCGCCCCTCAGCACTCGGCAAGAAAAACTGGTTGTTCATCGGCCATGAGAAAGTCGGCCAACGAAGCGCGATCGTCTACACCTTAACGGAGACTTGTCGAATGCTGGGCATCAATCCACTGGAATACATCAAGGATGTCTTAACTCGGCTTCCAGCCACATTCGATCAAGCCCTGGCAAACCTCACCCCAGCCAACTGGCAGAAGAACAACGCAGCGCAGCTTGCCCAAGCAGCCTGATCCGTTCCCAGCCAAACAAAACCCTCCACTTATACGCGAAGTTCATCGTTGGACAACGGGGACGCTTCTTTGACGGATACGTTTCTGAGTCAGAACGACTCGAACGATAGCTGTAATCTACCCTCGCTATGCAAATCTCCCATTCGACGACTCATTTAGCTATTCGAATCAGTTCCTGGTGCTGCTTAACCCTCTTGGGATTTCGAACTGAACTACATGCCCGAGTTGATCGACTCTGGATAACAGAGGTTGTTCCCGATACTGGAATGGTAGTAGGGAACAACCTCGGTAATGACACCACAACATTGACGAACGACTTTCCATTTTGCCATCGGTTCAACTACCGAACTTCGATACCGGGTGTGATTCAACGTCCGGGGAGAATGAAAAAGTTAAAATGAAAACTGCAATATGTAATATTCAGCTTTCTCATATGGAGTGCGGGAGCAGAGCTGCCGCTTTCCTTGTCGCGACCTGTTCTTCCAGCCTCTTCAAAGAGAAGCCTGCCGCTTCGATCCGATGCTCCGCACTTTTAATCACACCCTTCGATACCACGTGTTACTCGATCACGCTTTCTTAGCTTTGCCTCGATGCTGACTCCGAGCAATGATGCATTTTGGACGACGAATTCTCGATAACTGGATTCAGCCAGACACGCGTGCCAATGCAAATTCTCTCTTGGAATATACGAGCCGGGGGTGGCAAACGGGCGGAGGAAATCGTCGAGCAGATCATTGAGTGGGATCCCACGATCATCGCCTTGGGAGAATTTAGAGGAACGCCGCCAAGTATGTTTTTGCGCCATAAATTGGCCGATTTGGGTTGGTATCATCAAGCCAACACAACTCATCAAACAGCCAAGTTGGCCACGAATGCGCTGCTAACGGCCTCACGTTTTCCGCTAAAAGTGATCAAACACCCGCTTGCGCCAAAAGAGCCAGGAAGGTGGTTGATGGTAGAAATCACGGTCCCGGAATTCCAGAACCCAATTACTCTAATCAATGTTCATGTTCCGAATCGCGCCAGCGGTCGCAAGTATTCGTTCTATGAATCTGTCCTGCAGGTTCTGAGAGCTCAGAATGAATCCAAACCACTGATCCCTGGGCTAATGATCGGTGACACCAATTCAGGACTACCCTTCTTAGATGGGACAGACACATTCACCCAAGAAGAGATTGGTTGGATGCATGCCCTGGAGAAGACTCACTGGCACGATGCCCTACGCCATTTGAATGGTAATAAAAAGGTATTCACTTGGTATTCGCCCAATGCGGGAAATGGCTTCCGTTTCGATCAAGCATTTGTGAACCCTCCCTTGCTACCGTCCTTGCATTCCATCGAACATCCTTGGGGTGTAAGTCAAAAAAACCCTTCGCGTCGGGATGCATTGAGCGACCACGCGGCCGTTCTAGTCAAATTCAAAGGCAAGGGTGACGCCCACACCTCGGATTCAAAACGTTCCTAGCCCAAAAACAGACCGATTCGGAAAAGCATGTAGGACCACCGAACCGAAACATCCAACCAACAGATATTGCACTATTGGAACGACGAAGAAATCGTCGATCGATGGTATGAGCCATTGTTTTAGTTTGCTTGTAGGCTAAGCCACAAGGGCACACGAACCGCCGATCTGGCCCAGGAAACATTCCGAGTATTCTTCACTAACTCCTCCAGTTTCAGGAATCCTTCAAGAGTCAAAGCTTGGCTACTCACAACGCTACATCGGCAATTTCCAATCACAAACAGGCAGAAAGGAACGCAATAAGTCAAAACGGCTTTAGTCAGGTTTACAGAACACCAGTCGCCACGGATCAAATGCTCGCCTAGATTGATTGAATTGAGACCCGTTCCAACGACTAACGCAACCCCAATTCCCGAGCGAATAGTCGATGCCGAGCAGGCAAGTCGAACGAAAGATCGAAAAGTCTCTTCTGTCACTCAAGTGTTTAGAGTTTCAAAGACTCGCCTTCCCAATGGGAACGCTGAACTTGTCACACCAAATCGTTACACCGTCATACTCGGCGATGTCTGTCCCTTCCGGAATGGAATACTCGTGACTTCCTGAGAACCCCTTAAGGGATCCACAACGAACACCAGAAGGCTCATCGAAGTTCTTTGTAAGTATCACTCGGGCATCAGGCGCTTCCGTTATGGAAACATTTTCTAGCCGAATCCTGGTTTCTTCCAGCGTGACGCTACCGCTTGCGGGATGTTCGGCATCTGTGCCGGTAAGTGTTCCTGTTCGTGTGTTCATTCAAGTTTTCTATGGTTTAATGTCCCGTGCTTGAATTCTTAGCAGACTGTGGGTCTGTTGAATATGACGGCTGTCATACGCAACACACTATTCTCTCGGAAGGGTCCTCCGTAGAAACTCGGTCACCCATCTCTCAGGCAACTTCGGTATGAGCATATCGATCTCCTTGGCGCCCGTTCCCTCGACGCAAGAGCACGGCGGAGCGTACGGGACCGATAGTCGGCTTTCCTGCGGCTAAGAAACGGGTTTTCTGGCAGTCCTCTGACCGATGGAATCGCATCGACGGGTTGAGGGTGTCATTGCTGAGAACGATTCGTAGATTCGGGTGGAGGCGGCGGTAGCTGAACCACACTGTGCCCTGCATCTTATGACATTTCCAAATCTTGAGAAAATGCAAACAGACACAACTAGATGCCGAGAGTTTGCCAAATCAAGTCCCCTCGGCTGATCGTCTCTTTGGAGTTGTGCCGATAGAGAGGGTTCGTAATCGAGAAACTGATACCTGCTCCACCCTCTACCTTTTTGCACTGGTGGTGCTAGGGATGGAGTGTAGTGTTTTCTTCACCTGAAAATGGAAGATTCAGTTGCCATGATACTCCATAACGGTCTTGAATCCACGCAAACTTCTTTGAGAAGCCATAATCATCCAACGGCATCATCGCTTCCCCGCCTTGTTGCAGCATTGCGACCATTCTCACAATTTCTTCTTCACTCGAACAATCGACAAACAGAGATATCGCTGGCGTGAAAGAAAAGTCGTGTTGAATGCTGCTATCGGTACAGCGAACACTTTGACCGTTAATCTGGAATACTCCCAGGAATAGCGTCCCTTCAGGTGCACCGCCCTCCGGGCCGTAGCGCTCGACGGATATGATCTCGCCATCTTCGAAGAGGCTCACATAATAGCGCATTGCCTCCTCGGCGTTGCCGTCTTGAAAAAGAAGAAATGGAGTGATTGAGCTCTTGCTGTCTTTTTCGGAAGCAGCAGTTGGCCTAAGCGAAGCGCACCCACTCAGAATGAGTAGGAGCCAACAGGCCAAGAGTTGAAAAATGATTCGTCTCACGGTTGCTATTTTTCGGCAGCAATTTGAATGAGGTTACCGCAGGTATCATCGAGAACCGCAACGATAACTGTTCCGGCGTCTACGGGAGGCTGGACAAAGCGAACGCCCTTTGCGACCAATCGCTCGTGTTCTACGTGAACATCTTCAACCGCGAAGGACGTGTAAGGGATTCCATCTTCTACCAAGGCGCTCTTAAAAGGACCCGCCGCCGGGTGACTGTCCGGCTCAAGAGACAACTCTACCCCATTTCTTTCATCGGGTGAAACGACGGTTATCCAAGAGTATTCGCCTAGAGGAATCTCTCGCTTCTTCTCGAACCCCAGCACTTCGGTATAAAACTTTAGCGCCTTCTGTTGATCATCCACCATGACACTGACCACATTGATTCTCATCATCTATTTCTCCTCTCTTTCAATTGGCCACCGCTCAACGATTTCTTTCAGAGGTGCGCCAACAAACCAGTGAAGTTTAGTCCTACGATCCCGTTTAGTCCGAATCAATCCAGCCGATTCGAGCCCATCCAAGTGCTGCGAAATCGCCTGACGCGACGAGCTGATTCCATGCTTCATAGCCAATCGAGTGCAGAGCTCGAAGAGTGTTTGACCTTCACGATCAACCAGCTCGTCCAAAATGATTCGGCGCGTTGGATCTGCGATTGCACGATACACATCCATTCACTCGATTCTGCAAGTGTAGGCTTGCATGTCACGACTCAACAATATGCAAGTGCTCACTTGCATGTCAAGTGAAAGGAAGTCGCTCACCCGTTCAGCAATGGAGTTCCGCATTGGCTAGTGGTTTACTGCTTCCAAACGATTCCCATCCCGACGGAGGAAGGAGAGAGTCCGACCAGAAACTGGGGAATGCAAAGTGGCGCGAGATTTACCTGCCTTTCATACATCAACGAGCCATACAGTCACGTATCGCCGTAGACCTTTCGCTACTCTTCGAGTCTAGCACTCCGGTCTTTACGAACCTGACGCCCGTTCCGGCACCGATTCCAAGTGAAAACCTCCACTCCCAATGTTGCACCAAGCGCACACAGCTTTGACCCTCATTGATTCTTGAGCAGACCTTCACCTATAGAGCATCTCCGTTATCGGAGTCAGCTCAGGAATAGATTCAGATGAATTGATTCTTCAGTTGAAGCTAGGTGTCGCATTGCGATACTACTACTATTCATCTCGCACCCTACGGCTCGGGCACGTACGAGCCGGAACATTCGCTGTGAGGTAGATGGATCGGTGGTTACAGGAACAAACGGCGTATCAATGATGAATCCTCTGATAGTCGCCGTGATACTCACAGTCTTCGCCATCCTCGGATTCAGTCTGCATCGCCGCAATCGTCGCCGATTCCTGATTAATCTGCTCGAAGCAGAAGAAGGCGAGTTGATGGAGTGTTACGATGCATACCACCGAATGCAGAAGGGAGAGAGTTATCTAAGAAAAGGGGTTGTAAAGGAGCTTCGCGAAAGACTTGATCGCTTGGGATCCTTGAGACTCTCGAAAAATGACTTACGTCGGGACGGTAATCCGATCACCCCGGTCATCAACTGCCTTCACTAATTCGTCCAGGACACCGAGACTGTTCAAACCAGAATCAACGAGCGATACTTTGAAGCTGAAACACTTTGTTGGGATATCTTCTTCAACGGAATTGAGAAACATCCCCTCACAGCTGAGCAGTCGAGAGCCGTGCTCACAAACGAGAAGAACAATCTGATTGTAGCCGGCGCTGGCTCTGGGAAAACGAGTACTATCCTTGCAAGAGCCGCATACCTTCTGAAGAAAAAAGAGGCATCGGAAGATGATCTGCTGCTGCTAGCGTTTGGTCGTACCGCAGCTGATCTTCTTCGAGCGAGAATTGAGCAGCGAACTGGCTACTCAGTCAACGTAAAGACGTTCCACGCTCTCGGATTAGAAATCATCAACACGGTTAACAAGGAATCAAGACTCGGAGTACTGCCTGACGACCGAAATCAAACGCAGAGAAAGCGCTTGATTCAAGGGGCTATCAAAGCCACTTCCCGACAACCGAAAACACTTTCACTTCTGATTGTTTTCTTTGCCAACCACCTTCGGCTCATTAAAGACGAGTTCGCATTTGAGAATGAGGGGGAATACAAGGAGTATCTGAAAAACAATGCAGTTCGATCGTTGAATGGAGAGCCAGTAAAAAGCTACGGCGAATGTGTTATTGCCAATTACCTACTGCGAAACGGAGTCAAATATAAGTATGAAGCTAGGTATCCACACAACGCTGGGCCGGATGTGAGACGAGCCTATCAGCCCGACTTTACGATTGAGGCACCCAGAGAAACAGGGATATCTGATATCTATATCGAGTATTGGGGGATCGACAGGCACGGTCATACGAAACCCAGTATCAGTCAGCACGAATATCGGGCAGGAATGGAATGGAAACGAAGAACTCATGAAACACACGGTACTCGACTAATCGAGTTGAGCTACGCAGATATTCAAGATGGTGTATTCGAGGAGAAACTAGAGAAGCAGCTCAGAGCGAACAACGTTCCTTTGAATCCAGTCGACGATGAAGACCTTTTTAAGCGAATTGTGGAAGGAAGCCAGATCTCTGAACTTGTCTCCCTGATTTCTCCTGTAGTCAGCTACATGAGGGCGCTCAATTGTTCGATTGAAGATCTGCAGAGAAAGGCTCAGGAAATCTATTCGGGGATTGACTTCGTTAGAGCGAAGGCATTCCTTGATATTCTTGCCCCAATTGCTCTCACTTATGATGATCACTTGAAAGACGAAGGATTTGTCGACTTTGACGAGATGATAGGGAGAGCTACGGGCTACGTCCGGAGTGGGGAATATAAGTCAATGTTCAGGCATATTCTTGTCGATGAGTTTCAGGACATTTCCCGAGCCAGAGCAAACTTGATACTGGCGCTTCGAGATCAGCAGGATGATACGACGCTCTTCTGCGTCGGAGATGATTGGCAATCGATATTTCGATTCTCAGGTAGCGAAATCAACCTGTTTACAGATTTTGAGAATGAATTCGGAGACGCTGCCATTAGTCGTTTGGAGAAGACCTTCCGATTCAACAACAAGATTGCAGACGTTTCCGGGGCTTTTGTGATGCGCAATCCAAGCCAACTTCGGAAGAATTTAAAACCGCTAGTCAAGGTTGAGAGTCCCAAGGTGTTTCTAGTGCCTAATGCGGATTCGGGTGTCGATGTTTCAAAGATCGAAATGGTGCTTGAGATTCTCAATCAAGGTGTGGCGAAAGGCCCGGAGACGGTCTACATCATTGGCCGGTATACGATCAGCAGAAAAGCCAACCTGAAGAACCTCCTTCGATTTCATCGGTTCTCAAACTTAGAGATCGACTACAAGACTGCCCACTCTGCCAAGGGTGATGAGGCGGATCATGTCATCATCATCGACTTAGAGGCAGGTCGGTATGGCTTCCCGAACGAGCTAGTGGATGATCCGCTGCTCCAATTGGTTCATTCGAAGCCGGAGCAGTTTTATCACGCTGAAGAGCGGAGGTTGTTCTATGTGGCGCTGACACGAGCTAGGGAGTCGGTGTACCTGATAGCTCCAAGAATCGGCCAATCCGAATTTGCTCAAGAATTATGTAACCCGCCAGCAGGTTGCAGCTACGAGGTTTCAATTCTTGGGAACGTTGCTGTGGACGAGGGCAATCTGTGCCCTGCCTGCAATCGTGGGCATTTGGTCGATTGGCAAGGCCAGTCCGATGTGGAACCGCATAAGCAATGTTCGTTGTATCCGTATTGCGATTACCGGAGCTTAGAGTTATGTGATACTCCGTATTGTGGGGGATACATGCGGAAGATTCAAGGTCCCTACGGGGTTTTCTGGGGTTGCACCAATTGGAAAGCGGATGGTTCGGGTTGTGGCCATACAAAGAAGGCCTAGCAGGAATTCCGGAAGGTGGGGCGAGCGTACCCGCGAGCCGTCGATACTGTATTGACCGGCCGAAGAAAGCCGTCCGCTGCGCACCGGCCACTCCCGCCAATCCTTGGGATGTTTTGGGGGTCCTACCCTTGTGCGCCGTGTTTCGTTCCAGAGAGGCGAATACCCTCGTGCCGACGGCTCGCGGGTACGCTCGCCCCACCTTCCGGAAGTGAAGTCACAACGATTCTCGGATCGCGACAGATGGGGTGGGTGCTCGTTAGCCCCTCCCCATCTTGAAAAAGGAAAAGGTAAATAAGAGTGGAGGCGTAGGGAGTTGAATCCCGTCCTATCCCGCGCTTCGCGTTTTTGTCAGTTTACGGATTACCACATAGAAGACCGGCGTTAGGAACACGCCGAATACGGTGACTCCAAGCATGCCTCCGAAGACCGCCGTTCCCAATGCCCGCCGCATCTCGGCGGCTGCTCCCGAGGCAAACACCAGAGGCGCCACGCCCAGAATGAACGAGACCGACGTCATCAGGATCGGTCGTAGCCTCAGCCGGGATGCCTCGACTGTCGCCGCAAACAGCTCCATCCCCTCTTCCTCCTTCTGCTTGGCAAACTCCACGATCAAGATGGCGTTCTTCGCCGCCAACCCGATCAGCACAACGAATCCAATCTGAGCCAGAATGTTGTTGTCCAATCCGCGCGCACCTAAAAAGAGAATGGCACCGGTCAGACTCAGCGGCACGATCAGCATGATCGCCAAGGGCAAGGACCAACTCTCGTATTGAGCCACCAATACCAAAAAGACAAAGGTAATGGCCAACGGGAACACCCAGGCCCCGCCCGAAGCCGAAGTCTGCTGATACGCAAGTTCCGTCCATTGAAAATCGATCCCCTTTGGCAGGACCTTCCGCGCCACCCGTTCCATCGCCGCAATCGATTCCCCACTCGAGAACCCCGCTGTCGTTGTTCCCTGCACCGCCGCTGACGGGTAGAGATTGTAGCGGACGTACCGATCCGGCCCGGCGGATTCCACCAGCTCCACCAACGAGGCCAAGGGAACTATACTCCCGTTCCGACTCCGCGTCTTTAACCGGTAGATGTCTTCGGCTTCGTCCCGAAACTCCGCGTCCGCCTGAACCGTCACACGATAGGTCCGTCCCAAGAGATTGATGTCGTTGACAAAGAGCGATCCCAGATACACTTGCATGGTGGCAAAAATGTTGTCCAAAGGCACATCGAGCATCTTTGCCTTGGTCCGATTGACTTCAGCGCGGTACTGCGGCACGGATGACCGAAAGATGGTGAAGGGTTGCTCGATCGAGGGCTCGTTCGCCGTCGCCATGACCACATCCCACGCGGCTTTCTCAAGAGCCGCCGATCCCAAGCCAGCCTTATCAAGGAGCTGCATCTTGAACCCACCTCCGTTCCCAATACCTCGAACCGGCGGAGGCGGTATGACAAACACAAAGGCTTCTTGTATTCCCGCCAACTTCTGCCGCAGTTCGCCAATGATGGTGTCGGAATCCCTGCCCTTGCCAAGTCTCTCATCGAAGGAATCGTAAGCCGTGAAGATGGCAGCAGAATTAGGACTATTACTGAATGTCGCCCCATTGAACCCTGCAAACGCGACGGCTCCCGCCAAACCTTCCACCGTCATCGCCACGTCCACAATCTCGCGAACCACCGCATCCGTCCGACTCAGCGAGGCGCCATCGGGCAACTGGGCCACAATAATCGCGTAACCCTGGTCTTGCTGCGGGATAAACCCCGAAGGAACTTTGGCGAAAGCAAACCCGGTCAGTCCCAACAACAGGCCATAGACCATTAGCGAGGCAAGCCCCAGGCGCACGACTCGGCGCACCACCCCAGAGTAACCCAGGGTCAGTTTGTCGAAAACCCAATTGAAGGCTCCAAAAAACCAGCCCAACACGAACATATATGCCCTGGTGAAACGATCCGGAGCGGCATCGGAAGGCTTTAGCAATATGGCACCCAGAGCCGGACTCAAGCTCAGAGAGATAAAGGTCGAGATCACCACCGAGCCGGCAATCGTCAGCGCAAACTGCTGGTAGAATTGCCCCGTGATTCCCGGAATGAATCCGGTCGGCACAAAGATCGCCACCATCACCAGCGAGGTTGCGATCACAGCTCCGGTAACCTCTTTCATCGCCGCCAAAGCCGCATCCACCGGCGATTTCCCCGTGTCGAGATTTCGTTGGATGTTCTCCACCACCACAATGGCATCGTCCACCACGATCCCGATTGCCAATACCAATCCAAAGAGCGTGAGGTTGTTGAGAGAGAACCCCATGGCAGCCATCACGGCAAACGTGGCAATCAATGAGATCGGGATCGCCAACAACGGGATCAGGGCCGCTCGCCAGGATTGCAAGAAAAGCACAATGACAAACACCACACACAGAATGGCCTGAAAGAGAGTCGTCATTACCGCATCGATTGACTGTTGGATGAATTGGGTGGGATCGTAGATGATCAAGTATTCTAGATCCTCAGGAAAATCTTCCGCCAGTCGCCGCATCGTCTCGCGGATGGCACCGGCGGTTTCCAAAGCGTTGGACCCCGGCCGCTGAAAAATCGGCATGGCCAACGATCGGGTCTTGGTCGCGTAGTTGATCACCCCGTAGTCCTGGGCCCCCAGTTCCACCCGGGCGACATCTCTCAAGCGGACGACCTGTCCCGAGTCGCCCGTCTTCACAATGATGTCCTCGAACTGGGCAGCTTCGCTGAGTCGTCCCAAGGCACTGACACTGAATTGAAAATCCGTATCCCCCGGGGTCGGGTTTTGCCCGATAACACCCGCAGCAACTTGCACATTCTGTTCACGAAGAGCCGCAACAACGTCGGTCGGGATCATCTGCAATGACGCCAGCCGCTCGGGATCGAGCCACACCCGCATAGAGTATTCTCTCGCTCCAAACAAACGTACGTCCCCCACCCCATCGATCCGTCGCAACTCTTCACGGACTCGCGTCAGGGCATAGTTGCTCACATAGAGACTATCGTAGGTGCCTCCAGGCGACAGCATCTGAACGACAATCAAGAGATCAGGCGCACTCTTGGTAACGGAGAGCCCGATCTGTCGCACCTCATCCGGCAGGCGCGATTCCGCAATAGCCACTCGGTTCTGAACCAACACCTGGGCATTGTCGAGATCGGTGCCGAGTTTAAACGTGACCGTGATCTCCAGAGCGCCGTCGGTCGTTGCCTGAGACGAGAGGTAGAGCATGTTCTCCACCCCGTTGATCTCCTGTTCGAGCGGTGCGGCGACCGTATCGGCAATGACTTCCGGTGTGGCTCCCGGGTAGCTGGCTCGGACCACCACGGTGGGAGGAGCCACTTCCGGAAACTGGGCCACGGGAAGCATCGGATAGGCAAGGATCCCCAGGATCGTCAACACAACGGATACGACGACGGCAAATCGGGGCCGGGCAATGAAAAAGGCAGAAATGTTCATGAGCTGGTATGTCCCACTGAAGCTTTGGGAGGAGCGGCTTAGTACGTCTCTTCGACCGGATCAACCGTCATGCCGGGCCGCAGGAACATGATTCCGTTGATCGCAATCCGTTCCTTCGGCTGCAAACCCTCACGAACGATTCGAAGTCCCTCGTACTTGGGACCGAGCTCAATTCGGCGCTGCTCCAACGAGTTGTCCGGCAGCACCACCCAGACGAAGCGTTGGGTCTGATTGGTACCCACTGCGGAATCCGGAATCAGAATGCTCTCTTGCCCTTCAGACACCGGCGTTCGAATTCGAGCAAACAGTCCCGGGGTCAAAAACTCAGATTCGTTCTCAAAGACGGCGCGAACCGTGATGGTCGCCGTATTGGGATCGAGCTGATTACTCGCGAAATTCACCTCGCCCTCGTGGGGAAAGCCGTCCTCGTCATCGAGCCCCAAATAGGCGGGGATGACGGATTCGGATCCGCGCCCCGGAGCTTGCCCCTCGAAGTAACGACGAACATTCCGCAGAAAAGAACGTTCATCGACTTCGTAATAGGCATAGATCGGACTGTGCGGCACGACGGTAGTAAGCAGCGTGGCGTTCTGCTGGCCGCCATAGACCAGATTCCCAACCGTGACTTGGTGTCGGTCCGTGATGCCATCGATGGGAGAGGCCACCCGCGTGAATTCAAGATCCAGCTCCGCAATCGCCAGATCCGCTTCGGCGGCCTCAAGATCCGCGCTCGCCCGCAGCGCCTCGCTACGCCGGATATCGGCCTCTTCCTGACTGATGGCCTTGTCTGCAATCAAGGATTCCGCCCGCCTCAAATTCGCTTGTGCCAAGGACTCAGTAGCCTCGGCCTGACTGACGACGGCTTTGAGCCGGTTCACCTGCGCGGTGAAGGGTCGCGGATCAATCACGAACAAGAGATCCCCTTTCTTGACCTTGTTCCCTTCCTTGAAATGGATGGATTCGATATGTCCACTCACCCTTGGCCGTATCTCAACCATCTCCAACGGTTCCAAACGCCCGGTATATTCCGCATACTCCGTCACGGGTTCGTATCGAACCGACGCAACCGGAACCGAGAGTTTCCCAGGATTCGGCGGTGCGGGGTCTTTAGAACACCCCACAATGCCAATCGCCAACAATCCGACCCATGCCAATTTTGACCTACTTTTCATCTTCACCCTTGTCTGACTACGCTGTTCCCGATGTTTCGTTCGGTGACGCCTCCTGATTTCCGGCGTCCTGCCAAGTTCCTCCGATGGCTCGAATCAAAAGAACGATGTTTTCAAATTCCGCCCCAATCACACGTGCCCGCAAGCGTTTGGCCGTCAACGCACTCCGCTCGGAATCCAACGCCGTTATGAAGTCGATGAGGCCACTAGAGTATTGCTTCTCGGACAAACTTTGAGCGCGGATGGCCGCACTAGCGGCCCGTTCACGAGCTGCTCGTTGGACGGAGAGATGGCGCACGCCCGCCAAGGCATTCTCGACTTCAGCAAAGGCTTCGATGATGACTTGCTGATAGTCCTTCATGGCTGCGGCATACTCCCGCTTGCTGGCCTCAAGCCCGGCTCGGAGTCGCCCTCCTTGCAACAAAGGCACCGTAATCTGAGGACCAAAACCGTAAGTCCCGGCCGATTTCTCGAACCAATCATCAGCATCAAAAGCCGATAAACCGACGTCCCCTCCCAAGGTAATACGGGGATAGAAATCCGCCGTCGCTACACCCACCAAGGCACTTCGACGCCGCATCTGGGACTCCGCTTCGCGAATGTCGGGCCGGCGCTGCAACAACTCGGAAGGCAAACCGACGGGAATCATAGGAGGCGCACCCTCGATCCCACTGCGCGCGATGGAGAAATCCGTGGCAACTTCGCCCACCAATACAGCCATCGCATGTTCGCGCACTTCAAAATCCAGCCGCAGGCTCGCCAACTCCGCCTCCGCATTGGCCAACAGCGTCTCGGCTTGTGCGACGTCCAAATCACTCACAACACCGGACTCAAACCGTTTCCGGACAATCTCAAGGGAAGCCTTACGCAAGGTGACACTTCTCTCGACAGCGTCCAATTCACCCGCCAAGGCTTGCAACCGGAAATAGCCCATCGCCACATCCGTCTCTACCAAGAGTCGTAACCCCTCATAAGCCGCTGCGGTAGCCTCGGCTTCCTGCCACGCCGCGTTGACTAAATGACGGATCCGCCCAAACAAATCCAACTCCCACCCCGCAGTCAGTCCCGCCGAATGAAGATTCTCAGGATCCGTGAAGCCGAACGGCCCCAACTCCTCGGAATCCTCAAATCTCTGGTAGGAACCCTGGGCTTGAATCTGAGGACGGCGCCTCGCGTTCTCGGAGGCAATGATCGCCCGAGCCCGTAAAGTTCGCTGATAAAGGGCCTCCAAGGATAAATTCTGCGAACCGACTTTCCGGATCAACCCCGACAGTTCCTCGTTGGCAAAAACCTCGCTCCAATGCGAGACGGCCGGAACTGCGACAACCGGCGTGACCGAAAACTGCTCGGGTTTCGTAACAGCCGGCTTGGTAAACTCAGGTCCCACCACGCAACCGACGGTCACCAAGGTCAGAACGCCCACGCTGACGGCGGATCGAAATGTGGATCGGGAATAAGTTTTCAATCGTCTCATGGTTTGAAACATATTTGTCTTCAACCTCTTTCGGAATTCGAAGGCTAGCTTGGTTTAGCGACCGGCCTTACCGGCCGGTAAGGCCCTCAATCAGGCCAAGGTAAACCCAGCACGACTTAACATGTCAGAAGCAATTCAATAAGCAACTATCGAACAACAGCAGTTTGATTCACGAATCCGCGAAGGACCATTAGCCCCATTCATCACCGGGTTATCAGGGCAAGGTTAGAACATGGGAGCGAGCAAGCTCGAAGGCGGCAGCCGCGCGGTTCACGCGACCGCCATCCTCCATTTATTCCATCGGACACTAGCGTCTGGATTCGCCCGCCTCATGCATTCGAAACAGCAGCACTCCGAACCGCATTGAGAACGTCTTCCGGATTAGCACGAGTGGTGTAGTCCACGTCCACGTGGGCGAAAGCAACCCGACCATCCACATCGACCACAAAGGTAGCCGGAATCGGAAGGTCAAATTGGCCGGCTCCGTTGAACTTCTCCAGGTCGCCGCCCAATTCCTTGTAGATGTCGCGAAGGTCTTCAGGAAGCGAGAAGGCGATTCCGAGTTCTTTTGCGTAGCCAGCTCCGACATCGGTTAAGACTTCGAAATGGAGCTCGTTCTTTTCACGGGTTGACAGCGAGGCATCCGGCGACTCCGGGGTGATAGCCACGAGCTGAGCTCCCGCGGCCTTAAGCTCAGGTAGGACCTGCTGAAACGCCCGGAGTTCCAGATTACAGTAAGGGCACCAGCCGCCACGGTAGAAGATGAGTACAACGGGTCCGGATTTCCGGAGTTCGGCGAGCGTCCGCGACTCTCCGGACTGATTAGCCAGGGTAAAGTTGCCGAGTTCATCCCCGACCTTTGGCGCCTTACTGGCCACCGCCGCCGCGTCGAGATCCTCGATGGATTTTTCGAACCTAGCAAAAATGTCCGCGGGAATTCGGTTCGAGATGTCGGACTTTAGTTCTGCGAGTTGTTGTTGTAGCGACATGATTATTCTCCTGTTTCGATTCGGTTTCAGTGGTTGATTCGTATGCTGTCGTTGCGTTTGATCATTCTTTAAGGAATACATGTTCCATAACTGCTCAAAAAAATGTTCTGTCGACTGTCAGCCAATCGCAGGGGCACCTTGAGTCGAGTCATCACGGTGGACCCGCCCTCTCGACTGAAGCCACAGGCGCACATCGTTGTAATCGAAGGCCAAGGAGATCACGTTGGTGACCAAGAGCAGATTCAGAAACGCCTGGTAGGTTGCGCTCCCTTCCGGCCGGGCAAGGACCAAGAGCGCGACCAGCGCCGTCCATGGAACCAGGTGACCGAAGGCGGCCACCTTGGAGAATCCACCATTGGCAAAAACGATGGCGACCGTGAAAGCCATTCCGCTCAGGGCCAGGGCTGCGATCCATCCGCCACTCGGCTGGCTCAAAAACGCCAGGGTAGCGAGGTTTACCGGACCTAGAATGAAATTCATCCATACTTGCACCCAAATCGGCAGGGCGGAATGGGATTTCAAGATACGGGCGAAGCGGCTGGTGGGTTGTGTATCCGTGTTCATTCGGTTTCCTTTCTCTTTTAGTGATGGTTCGTTGTTTTGGAATTATTATTCCATAAATATCCAAATAAAAACCTAGAAGCTATTCACGATTTTTTGGAATATGCGTTCCAGATCACGTAAACAACTTACGAAATCTTCCCGCGGTGTCAATCCCGATTCCGAGTTTTTATTCCATCTTGTTTTTTTGGAACTTTTGTTCCACAATAAAGTCAAACGACTCAGACTAAGGCCAGAATAATATGAGAACCATTGGACGACCCCGGAATTTTGATGAACGAGAGACGCTGGTTCGAATCATGGATTCCTTCCGCATTCATGGCTACGACAACACGACTTTCGAACAGTTGGTCGCGGACAGTGGCCTCAGTCGGTCCAGTCTCTACAGCGCTTTTGGAGGGAAGAAGCAGCTCCTCGACAAGGCTATGGGCGTTTACATGGAAACCGAGTTCGGTGAACTCATGCAGCAGTTATCGGACGATGATTCCGCGCGAAAGGCCATTCAAACGATCATCGGGCGTTTTGCGAACGATGAACCCTGCGAAGACTGTCTGGTGCGAAAGACCATGCTGAAGAACGCTACGACCGCCGACTCGGGCGTTCAGGTCTCTACCATTAAGAAGTGCCTGAACAGTCTTTGGAAGTCCGTCTCCCAAGCCCTTGGTCGCCGACGCAAAGCAGCCAGTGGGAAAACGCCAGCCTTAAAGGACGAGGAACGCGCCGCGATCCTCATCGGCTTGATCCACGGCTCGGCCATCATCGCCCGAAATGGCGGAAACACCGACATGCTCAAAAACATGCAATCGGGCGCCGAGAAACTGCTCCTGCGGTAAAGAGTGCCCCCCGACGGCCCCCATCCGTTCCGTTAATAGCTTCTGAAGAAGTTGGCGATTCGTTCAACGGCCTGATCGACGTACTCATCGACATCGTAGAGATCGACATGAGAGGCGTTGGCCACTTCGAAGAGTTCCTTCGGCTCACTACACGCTTCATGGAACCGAATGGTAAGCGGAGCGGTATCCGCTTTGGCTTTTTCCCCATAGATCCCGAGATAAGGCGTGTAAAGGTAGCGGGCCCAAGTCGTCGCATCCGTCAATGCACTGGCTTCGACAATGTTAACGAGACTTCTGTGTGAGTAGTTTGGGTAGGTTTCTGTTCCCGCTCTCTTAGTCATGTAGTAGTCAAATCCCTCGCGAGCTGCGCCCTGGGGGATCTCGTCGGGACGCTTCCCCTCGTAGGCCAGCGTGTCGACGTAGATCGGTTCACCCGTCTCGTATTGTGCCTGTCGCGCCTCGTTCGCAGCCCGCAGCATGGCAACAGCCGCTTCGCGATCCGTCGCGCCCAGAAACGTCGAGCGATTATCCATCATCCCACAAACCGTCGCGATCGCTTTCATCCGTTTGTCCGTCACGGCAGTCAGCGCCATGTACCCGCCGCCGGCACATCCTCCCACTCCAAAGAACTTGTCCCGATCCACATACGGCAGGGTGCGCAAGTAGCTGATGGCATTTCGGATGTCTTCAATCTTGGTAAAGGGGTGTTCGTAGTTTCGGATCTCGCCCTGGCTATCGCCGTAGCTCGTGTGGTCAAAAGCTAAGAACAAGAATCCCTTCTCGGCCAATTTAGGGCCGTAGACGCCTCCCATCTGTTCCTTCACCTGATTGAAAGGCGGCGTAAACACAATCGTCGGATGAGTTCGGGAAGCCTCAAATCCTGACGGTACATAAAGATGACCGGATAGCAACTCGCTCCCACTCTTAAATTGAACCGAGTTCCTCCCTGGCTTCATATCGCTCATATCTTCGTTTTTGGATCTCATTACTAAGCTCAATCTTAAGGTAGATCGAAGCAGTCGATTTGAGAACGGCATATCGGCTCAATTGATTGCCTAATTGTCTCACACCGTTTCTTTTTCCCGCTTCTTCTGTCAACGTCTCGGTATGTCTCAGCAACAACTAAAAGCCCTGGTAACCCGCCTGGCACCAAACGAGGGGATTACCGAAACCGGCATCAGTGGCGTTCAGCTCTACCGCGCGTCGGCTCCGATACCTAAGTGGCCTGGCGTCTTTACTCCCCGGATATGCCTGAATGTGGCCGGGGAGAAACGAGTCTTCATGAATGGGAAAACTTATCTTTACGATGCCCACCATATCATCGCCTGCGCCGTTCCCATGCCCGTAGAGGCGGATCTGCCATCTGCATCGATCCGAAAGCCGGTCCTCGGCATATCAATCGCGCTGGATGAAATCATGATAACCGAAATGGCCGTCGCGATGCGATCCGACGCAGCGGCCCCTCAATCGCCGGCGCCGAGCCATGGCATTGCCATCGGAAAGCGATCCCGACCCGAAACGGAAGCCTTGCTTCGGCTCCTGAACCTTACCCAGGATCCGAACGCCCTTCGACTGCTCAGTCAAAGCCGGCTGCGGGAACTCTACTATGCTCTCCTACTAGGCTCGGTTGGCTCGTTGTTACGTCAACGGTTTTCGACCCCGGATAAAATCATCGAAGCAATCGCCTACGTGAAGAACCACCTCTCGGAATCGATCTCTATCGAACAACTCGCCCGGATCGCGAATATGAGTCGAGCCGCGTTCCATCGGAATTTCAAACAAGCCACCACCCTCTCGCCGGTGCAATTCATCAAGTCCCTCCGCCTCCACACAGCGGCCACGCTGGTTGCTTCGGGACAACGGACTAGCGAAGCCGCGGCCGAGGTTGGCTACGCGAGCAATTCACAATTCAGTCGAGAGTTTAAACGACAGTTCGGATTCCCCCCGTCCGAGCTCCGCCTTCCGGGACAACCCCACTGAACAGGGAGTCGCCAGACTCTAAGAACAACTAAGCGAAGCCCTATGCCTCCAACTCCACGGCAAGGGCTTGCAGATCGCGGACCACGATCTCAGGACGCTTGGCATTCGGATAAAGACTACAATCCGGTCGCGCGATAAAGGCAGTTTTCAGTCCCACTTCCCGCGCTCCCATGAGATCCCAGGCGTGCGCCGCTACCATCATCGCGTCACTCGCCTCCATCCCCCAGTCTGCCAAGACATACCGGTAGACGTCTGGATGCGGTTTGAATTTCTGCACACCCTCCACGCTATAGCACTTGGCGAAATAGGCATCCAGTCCCGCGTTGGCGAGTTGGGCTTCAAGGCCCGACTGGGAAGAATTGCTCAAACTCACCATAGAATACCCCTGGCGCTGCAGCGCTTCCAAACCGGCCCGGACATCGTCGTGGGGCGGGAGATTGCTGAGGGTCCTAGCCAACCCCTCGGTCGTTTCGTCAAGCTCCAGGGTCAGGCCTTCTCGTTGGGCGAGCATCGCGAGGGCCGCAGATCCGACTTCGCCAAAGCTGCGATAGGAACCGGTCACGGTCTCAACCACCGAGTAATGCAGTGTCGTCGAGAACCAAAGCGACAGTAGATCACTCCGGCCCCCAAGTTTCCCGCCGATGAACTCTCGCAAAGGAGCAAGATCCAACAGCGTTTCGTTCACGTCGAAGATCACCAACTTGGGTTTCATGGAAAACGGGGTCGTCTCTGGGATTTCAATTCACGATAGTCTTGTGACGATGATGACTGGGCATTCCCATTCCATCCACGCGTCAAAGAAAGACTACGGCTGGGTGACAAGATCACACCAGCCGCAATCGATTCCACAGAGGCGAAGCCTAGCCGAACTTGGGTTTCAACGCCACTTGATCGAGCAGCCCATACTTGGGTATTGCTCGGTCGGCCCCGTCCCAGTGGCTGCGATGGTTCGCATGGCCTCCCGTAGTTCGGGTCGACGGTTCGCAGGATTCCCCATACGCACGTCATCCAATCGACCCCGGTACTGAAGCGCACCCGAGGCATTGAAACCGAAGAAGTCGGGGGTGCAAACCGCACCGTAGGCCCGGGCCACCGACTGTCGCTCATCGACCAAATACGGGAAGCCGAAGCCGTGCTCTTGGGCAAACTGCTGCATCCCACGCGGACTATCCGCGGGCACGAAGCGGTAATCATTCGAATTGATCGTAACAAAAGCCACCCCGTCTTCGCGGAGAGCGTTCGCATCCGCCACCACGCGATCGATGACCGCTTGCACGTAGGGACAGTGGTTGCAGATGAATGTGATCACCGTTCCGTTCTCTCCTTTAAGGTGATTCAAACCGTGGTGCCGCCCTTCGGGATCCGGCAGGGTGAAGTCTGGCGCAGGCCAGTCCAACTTTGTTTTGGGTGTATCGAGTAACATTCTGATTTGTCTTTCACAACGGCGGTCGCTGCCGACCGCCTTTCATTCACAATAGTTTATACCGATCAGTCTAAATTAGATATCGGTTCTCTGGTCTGGTTCGTCAGGGTATTTACTCCAAGGGTGAGCCGGAATCGTTAGTCTTCCAGCAACCGTTTTGCTTGATCAGCAATGAGATCGAGTGCCTCTCTATCAAAGGCTCCGCGGCCCAAGACCCGGATTCCCACGATCAAGGCGAACAGTGCTTTCGCCGTCGCCGGGGCATCAATAGAGGCAGCCACTTCTCCCCGCGCTTGCGCGACCTCAATGGATCGCCGCAAGAACGCTTCCACACGGCCAAGCCCCTTGATCACGATCGATTTAACCTCGTCTTCGTGGGTGCCCAGCTCGGAAGCCGTATTGATCAGGAAACAGCCCTTTCGCTCCTTATCCTCAATGGTTTCTTCAATGATCGCCCCAAAGAGCTGATGAATGGCCTGGACCGGACTATCAAGCGCTTCCAGCTGAGAAATGGCCTTCTGGCTGTTATCGCACTCGTACTTCCTGATCGCTCGGACAAAGAGCTGCTGCTTGCCACCAAAGGCGTTGTAGAGACTACCCCGGTTGACTCCGGTCGCTTCAATGAGATCGGAAATGGAGGCCGGCTCATAACCCTTCTCCCAAAAAAGCTCCATGGCCTTTCCGACGGCTTCATCTTCTATGAATGATTTTTCCCAAGGCATCGTGGTTCTCCTAAAGAATTGGTTCTGAGCGCTACTAGAGTTTATTTTAACCCGAACGGTCAATACTATCCTACGCGTTGGACTGTGTTCAGCCCCCGCCCGGAATCGTATACCCGGTAGCTGGCGCTCTTATTCCGGTTCCTAGTGTTTGATTTCCAACACATTTTCCGCGTGCGATTGATAGGCTTGGCTAACCTGTTGCGCCATCGGATCCGGATAGACGAAGAAGGCACCAGATTTGAAAGCCGCGAGGATCCCATCGGCCACAATGCTCGGCGGCGGAGCCCCTTCCCCCATCCCGGCGGAGTCTGCCATGTCGGTCTTGATCGGTCCGGCGATGACACTGACCACTTGGGTTCCTTGTTCGGCCCAAGCCTCTCGCAGGCCTTGAGTGACGGAATACGACGCCGCTTTTGACGCCGAGTACCCCGTGAACGGGAGGAAGTTCCTGAGCGACGCCAGTGAATTCATCTGCACAAAGGCGCCACCACCATTGGCTTTCAAAATCGGCCCAAATGCCTGCGCTAGCCGGATGAGGGGATACACATTCCTTTCCATCTGGAATTGCAATCCTTCGACAGCACCGTCTTCCACAGGCGATCCCAGTTGGACCACTCCAGCGTTCGACACCACGAGATTGACATCGCGAGCCTGTCTTGCGATCGCCGCAACCGCCTCCTCCCGTGAGAGATCAAACTCAAGCGGCACGATTCGGTCACCATAGGTTTCGATCAGTTCCTGCACCGATCCCAAGTTCCTTACCGCCGTATAAACCTTGGCGGCGCCGGCATTCAGCAGTCCTTCAGTGATGGCCCGGCCAATGCCCCGATTGGCACCGGTTACGAGTGCGACGGAATTCTTTACTTCAAAGCTCATAATAGTTCCTTTTTTCTTTGATTTCGTGGGGGTTGTATTTCTCAATTAGTTTAGATCGTACGGTTTAAATTCGACCCTCTTCAATATCATAGACGTCAAAGAGATGGTGAACGATTCGGCCTGCCGGGATGTTTTCCGGGATGTAATCTTCCAAAAAGACCTGGATCTCAATCGGCATCTCACTGATGCGCTTGTAGCGAAGGTCGTTGTTCCAGGCCACGATTTCTTCCTTGGTGTGGGGCTTGGCATTTTCTTGGATCCAAGCGGCCACAGCGTCATCATCTGCGCCCGTCGCCACGAAGGTTTGAAACGCTTCGGCTGAGATTCCGGCAAAACCCAGAAAGGTTTGATCCAGCGGGCAATTGAAGTGGTAATCTCCCAAAGTGCCCGCCACGGCTGCGCGGCATTTATCCAAGGTCCGGCCGGCAATCACATAGCCGCCCAAGGTTGCTCGTGGGCTACGGGGATAGGTTTTGGTGAGGTCTAATGATTCGATGTTTTTCGTGCTCATTCTTTCTCTGGTTCTTTGGTTCTTTTTCTGTCCTTGCAGGCGGTTTCTCCCGCCTCGCTCAATCTACTGGTCGGCTTGTTTATATCGAACGGTTTAAACTAAACATTGTTTAGAACGATCAGTCAACACAAAGTTTGAACTAAACTCCCAAACACCCATCTGCTCTCTCATATGGAGTGCGAGAGCGGAGCTGTCGCTTTCCCCCCTACGGCAGGGTGTGATTAAACGTGCGGGGCATCGGATCGGAGCGACAGGCTTCCCTTTGAAGAGGCTGGAAGAACAGGTCGCTGACAGGGAAAGCGGCAGCTCTGCTCCCGCACTCCATATGAGAGAGCTGAGTTTTACATTTTGCAGTTTTCAATTTAACTTTTTCATTCTTCCCGCACTTTGAATCGCACCCCCCAAGCCTGGGATCGCCCTTACAGACTTGACGGAACAAACGCTGGACCGACAACGTAGTCCCGTGCGTAACGCTCAGTTCATCCAGCCTCGTGTGACTCGAAGGAAGCGTCGAGCATTGGGCGTAAAGGAACTCTGCTTGGCTGCCTGCCTGGTCGCAGGCATCACGGCTTGCGGAAATAAGGAGGAAGCCACCGCGCGGGCCGAGGTCACCGAAGCGCCCGCTACTGAACCCTATCCCCAAGTCCGCCAAACAGCCCCTACCCCCATCGTACCCGAGGGACGCACGAAAGAGACCGTCTCGGAATGGAGCGCGACCATCAAATCCGAACTGGCAGCCATTGCAGAGTTCGTCGCCCGCAAAACGGCTGTTCCCGCACCGGCTCCCTCGCTCACAGGAACGGTTCAAACTTTCGACGAAGCGCAACGACAGACTGCAACCATCCACCAAAGCCCGCAGCTCAAAATCACGCAGCACGCTGTTTCCGATCAAACGCTAGTTCCATCGGAACCCGACGCCTTTGTAAACCAACTGCGACAACTCCTCTCTCTCGAAAACGCTTCGCCCAAGAACAAACTCAAATTCAAACTCTTTTCCATCAATCGTGACGCCGAGAACCTAACCACTCGCCACCGCGTGACCGCGAAAGGAATCGTCCAAGGCCACGAGGTACGCTCCTCCGCAGTGGTGGACGCGACCTGGCGGATCGTAACGTCCGAGACCAACGGAGAGCAGGCTCAGCTCGCCGCGTGGCGCATGCCCGATGTCGTCCGCCAGACCTTGACGGGTGACAAAGGGGTCAAATTCGAAGATGTCGCCACCCAAGTCTTGAGCGTGAATCCCGCCTGGGAGGAACAACTCCAGTTCGGAATGAACACCTGGCGACGGTTAATCGACCGATCTCTCAACCCCGATTTCCTCGGCTATCACGGCATCGCAGTACGAGACGTCAACGGCGACGGACGAGAAGACCTCTACGTGTGCCAACCCGGCGGTTTGCCGAACCTGCTCTTTCAACAACAACCGGATGGCACGTTAATCGATACCTCCGCCGAATCGGGTGTGGATTGGTTGGACAACTCAACCGGTGCGCTGCTGGTGGACCTGGACAACGATGGCGATGCGGATCTAGCCGTGGCCACGCGATCCGCCTTCGTCGTGATGGAAAACAACGGGCAGGGCCAATTCACACTCGCCTCTCGTATGGACACGCTCGGGCAGGGATATTCCCCCACCGCAGCGGACTACGACTTGGACGGCGATCTCGATATCTTGGTGTTGCGTTACACCGCGGACGGCAAGATCGGCGATTTCCCCACGCCGCATCCCTTCCATAGCGCCCGTAACGGGGGTGCCAATGTGCTCCTCCAGAATCAGGGAGGACTTCGCTTTCTCGACGTTACGGATCAGAGCGGCCTGGGCACCGAGAACTATCGGTTCTCATTCGCAGCATCTTGGGAAGATTACGACAACGATGGCGACAGTGATCTCTACATCGCCAACGATTTCGGACCCAATCAACTCTTTCGCAATGAGGGCGGCCGGTTCCAAGATCAGTCCACCGGAAGCGCCGCGCAAGATTGGGGATTCGGGATGTCCGCAACCTCAGCCGACTACGATCGCGACGGCGATATGGATCTCTACGTCTCCAGCATGTTCTCCGGCGCCGGGAATCAAGTGGTGGCCCAAGCCGACTTCAATGCCAACATGCCACCAGAAACCCGGGCAAAATACCTGAAGATGGTGCGCGGCAACTCGCTGCTGCAAAATGGCGGTACCGGACAATTCGCCGACGTGACCACGCCGATGAACGAAGGCTTTGGAGGATGGGCCTGGGGTGCAAAGTTTGCGGACTTCAACAACGACGGCTGGGAGGATTTGTATGTGGCCAATGGCTATATCTCGCAGCCCGACACGGACGATTTGTGAATGTTCTTCTGGAGGCGGGTCGCGCCTCAGATTCCCGAGGAGGGGTTTCAGCAAACCGCTACCCCTGGTTACTTGCGAAACTTCCGCGATCTCAATGATCAGGTCTCTCGCGGAAAATCGTTCAGTGGCTACGAAAGAAACGCGCTGTTTCTGAACCGGGGCGGAGCGGGCTTTACCGATATCGGAGGCTTGATGGGCGTCGACTACGACGACGATGCCCGGGCCATTGCCACGGTGGACTGGGATCGAGACGGCGATCTGGACATGTGGGTCGCCAATCGCTCTGCGCCGCAGCTCCGTCTCCTCAAAAACAATCACGGCGCATCAAATCAGTCGGTTGCCGTTCGTTTGATCGGAAATGGCCAAACGACCAATCGCGACGCCATCGGCGCTCGCCTCCGACTGTCAGACGGAGCCGATTCGGGAGCCGCGCAGCTTCGCTCCGTCCGTGCCGGAGACGGGTTCTTATCGCAATCGAGCCACTGGGTTCACTTTGGCTTGGGTCCCGACGCGGCAAAGGAGCTGACGCTGACGGTTTCGTGGCCCGGTGGCTCGGCGGAATCACAATACGCTCTCGAAGCCGGGGAACGCTATCTCATTTCTCAAGAGCAAGGGATTCTTCCGGCACCGGAATCGAGTCCCACGACCCTCGTTTCAAACACGACCGAGGCAGAGAACGCAAAGTCCGATCCGGAACGAAGCGGGTTCTGGGTGGTGAATCGCGTCCCCTTCCCCGAACTCACCTACTCTATGCCCGGGGGCGGAGAAGCGACTACCACGGAGCTAATCGGGAAACCGGTGTTGATCAATCTCTGGGCCACCTGGTGCGCCCCGTGCCTCCAGGAATTGGGAGAACTCGGCACTCATGCGTCCCAACTGGAAGCCCTCGGTGCCAGTGTGCTAGCCCTCAACGTCGACGGCCTGTCCGTGGACGGCGGCACGACCACCAAGTCGCGTCCGGAACGTTTGTTGGAACGGGTCGGCTATCAGTTGCCCTACGGACTTGCTCGACAAGAGAACCTCGCCAAGATCGAAGTGCTCATCGAACACCTCACGGCCCGCCGCTCCACGCTCTCGATTCCCACCAGTATTCTCCTCGATCGAGAAGGAAAGGCGGCAGCGGTATACTTGGAACGAGTCGAGTGGGAAGAATTAGCCGCGGACATCGCCTTGCTGGATGCCGCTGAGGAGACGACCCTGGTTCGGGCGAGTCCACGACCGGGACAGTGGCTGGCCAACCCGCGTGGGGTCGATCAGGCGGCTTTCCTCGGAGACTACGCGAATCTCTTTGGAAAGAATGGCTTCCCCGGGGAAGCACAACGACTCTACCAGTTGAACCAACCTCGGGAAGGCATCGCACGCGCCAAAGATCTGTATAACCAAGCGAAGTCGGCCGCTCAGCAAGGCTCCATTCAAGAAGCGATCGCCCTATACCAACAATCGCTCCAGTTGGACCCGGAATACGGCCGGGCCCTTACCGGCCTAGGAGCGATCTTCCTTCAGCAAAAGCGGATCGATGAAGCGCAATCGCTTTTCGAAAAGGCCATCGCCGTGGACCCGAACCATGCAACCGCGAATATCAACCTCGCCCTGATCGAACAAATGAAGGGCGACTTGGACAATGCCGTAGCCCGACTCCGAAAGATCGTCGCGGTCAATCCCGGTTACTTTGAAGCGCACCTTAGTTTGGGATCGGCCCTAGCCTCGAACCGCCAGCTAGACGAGGCCATTGAGTCTCTCTCGACTGCGGTGGAACTCAATCCCAAATCAGTCGTCGGGTATCTGAATCTCGCGAAAGCATTGGCGGCAAACCAGGAGTGGGAGCGGTCCGAGGCTGCGTATCGCCAAGTCATGAACCTAGATTCACGGATGCCGTATCCGCACTATGGCGTGGGGAATATTCAATCGGCCCAACAGAACCACGCCGCAGCGATCGAGTCCTATGGCCGAGCCATCACTCTCGGCGCGAGAAACGCGGCAACTTACACCCGGCTAGCCCTCTCCTTGATCGCGACAGGCGACAAAACAAAGGCACTCGAAGCCGTGCAACAAGCCTTACAACTAGACCCCCAACACCCGGGCGCCAACCAGACCCTAAGAACTCTCCAAAGCGGAGAAGAATAGCCCCCGGTAGGGCGAGCGTACCCGCGAGCCGTTGGGCAAAAGCAGGGCACGCATTCACCACAAACTCCAAAGTACGCTTTGGACAGGAAAGGCTCTTGAGTAACCTCGCGCCACCGCGGAAAAGCCCGCGTGATTAAGCCGCTCTTTCCGACCAACTCAGTTCGACTCTTGAATCACCACGCCCACTTGATTCCCGTTTAGTTGGGCGCGAACGGATCGCACGCGATTTTGGATGAACCGCTTGACCGCATGAGCCGGACGCTTTGGGCCAATCATCCGGCGATTCGGGCGAACGTCCGGCCAATCGGTTGCCACCGCCGTTTCAAACCGAGCCAAGCGAAACTCAGACTCCGCTCGAATCGGTTCACGAATCACTGCAGCCAACTCATCCATCCGGTTCCAAAGACGCTCCGTCTTGAAAGGGCCCTCCAACAACCGGTTTAGCTCGTCTCGATACATTTCCTGAAACCGTTCCACACCCATGACACGCTCCAAAAACCGGTTCTCCCCGACCCAGGGCTGCTCAATGCTCGCGTTCTCCAGCGATTCGGCATCGGCAGCAAATGCTCTTTCTGCTGCGCGGTCGCTTCCGTCTTCAGATCATAGATACCAGCGTAAGCATCCCAGTCCGATCCCAAGTACGAAAACAACTCGCGCGTGACCGGCTTAAAGATAGGGATCTTCTTGGTGCCAAACCGGTCTTTCACAAAAACCTTATCCACCTTCTCTACCGCAACGTAGAGTCCCAGAGGGGTCAATCCCGTTCCTTCCATACCCGCGACCGACAGCCAAACAAACGTCGTTCGCGGTTCTGGAACGCCAAAATTTCGGAACAACTCGTAGGCCAAGGTATCGCTAAGACAGGAATAGTCTTCGATGAGGTTGTTTAGGTTCACCCCTCGCAACCCCGCCAAACGTTGCCCCTTGCGATGCCGATTCAGGTCGAGCTTAAACGATCGCTTGTTCCCAAACAGAGAGTTCATAAAAGTTCCGTTTCCCCGGAACCGAATACCAACCTCTTCCAAACGTTCTCCGTGCACAGAAACCGTTCCTTTGGACCACGGGAAATGAAACCCTAACACGCCCGCCAGACCACTCCGATAGGCATTAGGGTTTCTCAACGGAAACCCGTTTTGAAACGAATCTTTCGGAGGCGGGGGTACGTAGGTGGGACCCAGGCCGTCCCACTCTGTTGGGCTAAACGCAAGCTCCACTCGCCAGACCGCAGTGGGGTCAAACCAGAATTCCGCTGTTTCGGGTAACAGCCTGGCCTGCTGCTCTGAAGGCTCCCATGGTCGCGCGGGAAGCGAGGCCTCAGGGACGGCCCACCGCTGCTGCAGAGCCATCCCATAGGCCACCGTCGAAAAGAAGCGATCCGTCTTCAAAAGAACAACAAACCCACGAAGGGTCCGAACCGTCGATTAACGGTCCGGACGCCACGAGCGCGGAGTTCAGGGAATTCGGACAGGATGAATAGGACTTACAGGATGGGGAATTTTGCAGGCCTAGGGAATCCGATCATCCTGTCCATTCTCGCCGCTCGTTCCTTCACTTACATCGTGCGGTACCCATCATGGAAGCGTCGAAAGATACACATTGTCCAACTTCCAACTACCTGTGGAAGTCCGTTCCGGATCCGTCGGATCCACGATCGTCAGCTGAATCGGTGCGCCGGACGTCGGAATATCAACAACGTGCCTCTGGTACCGATCGGTTGTCAGAGTGACCAGCGCTTCCTCGGAAGATCCCTTCGCCCCAACACGAAGACGGGTGCTGCCAGACACCGACTGGGCGTCAAACCGAAGTCGATACCCACTGTGCGGCTGGTTGAGCTCGGGATTCGCCAGTCCAATCACAATACCGGTGCTTGCAGCCTCGTTGCCAGATCTGGAGGTTGCGACCAGAGCGCCTTCGGGCGACCAATGGAATTGGGAATGGTCCGGCAGTCCGTCGCGAACGGCCGAGTACCCATGCACATCGTCATCCAGAGAAGGATTGCTCGCCAGGTTCGTCACAGGTGTCACGATAAGTGAATCTAGCAAGCAATCACCGTCAACGGCCACGTTCGGGTCAGCACTCGAACAAAGCGTGAACCAGAGTCCCGAAAAATCCGCCCCGCTGGTCAACTCTAGCGAATAGGTTTGGAACTGATCGTGAAGCGTCACCCACTGCGCGGCCCCGGCTTCCTCAGCCCAAGGGATTCCAACGCGAAGATCTTTCGCCTCTCCCGTACGCCGCGCTTGGAATTTAATGCGTACGGGTTGATGGGCTGGGTTGATTGTCGTTGCCACCAAAACCCCCGTTCGATCCGCACGAAAACCGGCGACACCCGTTTGCTGGACCCGCAGCAGTCCCGAGCCGTCATCGAAAGCGCCCACGGATTCGAAAATCGTCATGTCACCGCTAGCAATGCTCTTTCGATACCCTCGAAAGCCCCGAACACTCTCAGCAACCGTCGGATTCAGAACCCGGTTGGGTTGGCGACTGACGTGGAGCTTGTCGAGCCAGAAAACGCCCGACTCGGCCACCGGAAAAAGGGACGTATCATTGCCGTCAACAATCGAGAAAATAGGCGCGGCGTTCGCCTTCATGAACGGATCATAGCGGAAATGATATCGCCGCCACTCTGAGGTCAACGGGTGGCTGGCGCGATCGGAACCACCATAGGTGCGCTGAACGTTGAGCCGAGCTCCCCCCGATTCCGTTCTGGCGTCGAAACGAACGTGCACCGGCGACAGCTCATCCGTCAGATCGGTGTAGAGATTCACCCCGCTGCCGTGAGCCAGTCTGCGTTCCGTTCCTTGCGGGGCTCCTTGCACCTGCACCCGAAACGCGCGGCCCTCACCGTCTTGTCGAGCCTTCAACTCGACAAGATTGGGGTTCGGAGGCACTTGCGGTAGTGCGACCAGCGAAGCGGCACCACCGACTTCAATATCGCCAGGTGTCTCATCAACTCGATCCCGGGAGTGCACATCGCTCGCCACCACCCGTTCGAAGACCCGCGTGCCATCTACCTCCAAAATCTTAGTAGCCACCAGGTCATAGGCGGCGACGCCGTCGGCATCAAAAGTAACTTGAAAGACCGTTGCATCCGTTTTGACCCGGCTCGTTGGCAGGAGCACGAGCTTCTGAGTGGGATTGAATCCTACGAGACGGCGACTAGAGGTCATCAGTGACCGGATCTCTACGACGGTGAAATCCGCCTCGTCGGCCAACCAACGCACGCGTTCGGCATGATTAGCCGCATTGTGGGTGGGAGCGTGCGGCCGCAACAGGGTATTGAAGGTGCGGCTCTCCCCTCCCGCAAGCCGAGTGCGTTCATGGAACCAAACCGCGTCCCGCGTGGTGTTATGCCGGATGGACTCCTGAAACGCGTACTCGGAAAAGTCCCGGTCCTCCACTGCCGCGGATGCTCCTCCTTTGAATTGTAGCAGCAGGTCCCGGGGCCGATTTGGCCATTCCGTCGCAAAACCCGGTTTGTGGAAAGCCGTTACCGGTAGGGTCAACTGCGCACCATTTACCCAATGCTCCCCCCGCTCTCCGTAGACGTAGCCGGGGTGCCACATCGGCCCTAGCGCCCCAGCAAACTCCGATTTGGCCGTCACGGAGTCGCGGACCCAGATCCCTTCATCGCCGAGGAAAACAATCTCCCGCTTCAAATCCAAGGGCCGCCCCGCATACTCTTCCATCCGCAGACGGGTGTAGCCGAAATCTTGAAACTCAGAAAAGGCTTCCCTCTCAATGGAATCGGTCCGAGCCAGGAGTGCCGTCGCCACAACCTGCCGAATTCCTAGAGCACCGTTCCCACCAACGCCATCACTAGGCTCGTGGAAAACCAGTGACGGAGTCGTATCAAGCCGGATCATCCCGAGAAACCGATCAGCGTTCTGATCGAACGAGAAGCTCGCGAGTTCGGATCCGTCCGCGCGACGAATCGTCAAGTTATCGATCAGAAGTTCGGCTGGAGCTGGCGTTCGGTCGAATCCGGAATCGTGGGCCAGCCCGAGCACCGGGGTCAGGAGAAGACCCACCTCGCGATAGTTCTGAACGTATTCCACCGTTTCTTCATATCGTTCCCACTCTCTGGTCAAATGCACCCGACCACTTCTCTTTGCCCCGCCACCCGCGCGGCCAATATTGAGGTAACGTGAGCCCGATAAAGATTTCGCATCGAAAGAGATGATGAGCCGAGTTGCACTCCCCATCCCCAGGGTATCGAGGCGCGCGCCGGTATTATGGGTCGTGAGCGGCTTGGCCGTTGAATTCTGCGGCCCATCGGCCACGTCAGACTCCACATAAAACGCGTTATGATACTCATTCTGCTTGAGCAGGTAGCTCGGCGACGTCAGCATCAGACTTCCATGAGAAAAATAGGACGTGATCCCACCGGCGTCCCAATGATCGTGCCCCGTCTGCCGATTCGCAGCTACCATCGCATAGCTCGCACCCGGTTCCCGTCCAGTCCGAAAGATCACCTTGTCGGGCACCTGTTCGGACTGAAGGTGAATGTGAGGTTCCCGCGCACCGAGGTTGGGATCTAACTCAGCCGGGTGAAGTGAAAACCCCACTCGGGCACGGTCAAGAGCAACGGAACCCGGCGCACCCGCTGTGGGCGTCAGCGTGGTGTCCGCATCCAGGACCGCTTCGAGAATGGCCAACATCGGGTGCGCGTCAAATACCTTATCCGAGTCGGCCGAGTCCCACTCCGCCTGGAGATAGTCCATCTGCTTCCTCGCTTCGTAGCGAAAGGACGGATCTTGGTAGGCACGCCCCCACGCCTCGTAACAGTAAATGTAGAAGCTATGACCGCTGGTGAAACCTAAGACATCACCAAAGTTCGGCTGAAGACCGAGCGGAGTCGCGTAGTCCAAGACGCGGTAGGCCATTTTTTTAAGTGCTTGGTTCTGGGGCCACGCACTTTTTTCACGTGCTTGGCACCACCAAGTCAGCGCCTGATAATTGCTTCCCGAATACACCGTTGCGTTCTCGGCCATATCACCAATGTCATGCCACTGGCTCCAGAGTGCCTCGAGGAGCGCGGCCTGTTTCGCCCGTTCGCCAGCCAAGGGTTCCGTCGACAATCCCAGGAGCACTTGAAGCCCCATGCCGAGGGGAATCCCTCGGTTCATCGGGCCCTGTTCTTTGTTGTCATATCGGCGGTAGATCATCTCCAACCATCGCCTCGCCTCATCCCGTCGAGTCGAGCCGACATCATTCGCTACCGAAAACGCTCCACCCGTTTTCAAATGCCAAACCGCACGAGCCGCACTTGAAAACTCGATCGGCCCAAATTTCATACCCGCCTGAAACCCAGCACCCCCTTGGTCATAGCTGGTCAAATCATCCAGGATCGACTTCATCGCGCGTTGCGCGTCCGCATCGTTACCGTTGATTCGATATCGAAGCGCGTAAAGACGGGCTTCCAAGTGGCGATGGACGGTCGCGACTCCGGAATGAAGGTCACCACGCTCGGTGGCAACTCGTTCAAAATGTTTCTCGATCAACGCGTCATAGTCGACCTTGGGGTCAATCGGACTGACGGCGCTAATCGCGGGAATGAGGACCGCACCGCGATCGGGATCGACATCGCGCCATGGCGAGTCAACGGTAGCCGAGGCAGCTTGCCCTTCAAGGAAAGATTGGAGGCCTAGGGAGACTAAAACAGGGAAGAACGTTTTCATGAAAAATCAATATTTCGAGATTCACTGACTGACCGAAAGGGACACTACTGGAGTCGAGTTCCAACGTTTTGCACCTCCGCCGAACACTCCGTCTGGCCTTCAGGTTTCGAATCGGCAATGGAAACCGGAACCCAGACACGGACTCGCTATCAACTTGCCCACCTATCCTTTCAAGAAAACACCCGCGACGGTTGCACCCGAAAGAGATTTGAGAAAAGCCGGTACACACGATCTGACGCAGTTTGGCCGTAGCCAAGGCCAACACCTCAAGAATCGGGCGTACGAGTGGGACAAAGGCAACAAAACCCTCGAACCGAATCTCTCGCCAACGTTTGCTGAAATTGAACGCCCGAAACGGGTTTGCTGACTAAATTTCGTGTTCTATCATCTACGATTGCTTCAAACGTTTTTAGCGACCACGTCCTTTGCCGCTCTGCCAGCCGGTTCTCTTAGTCTTAGTGCGAACTCAGATGCCTTGCCTCGTGGCTCGCATGCGGCAGCACAAGCCGAATTCCTGCTTAGCAAGGACTGGCAAGCACACTCCCCGCGCGTAATCTGGAGAACGGAGGCGGGGCCGGGGTTCGGCGGTATCACCCTAGAAGGCGATCAGGGTTTCTACATCGATCGGGTTGATTTCGAGCGGGATGTGATTCGCTGCGTGAGCATCGAAACCGGTCGAGAACGCTGGCAATTCTCTCACGAGGTCGGTGGCCGTCTTTCCTACCCGGGCTCTCGCACCCAACCCACGGTGGCTTCGGGCCGGGTTTTCGCAGTGGGCGGTTTCGGCGATGTCTATTGCCTCGATGCGGATTCCGGTAAGATTCTCTGGCAGCGGAGTCTGCCGGAAGATTTCGATGCCCCCGTTCCGAACTGGGGCTTTACCCAAACGCCCTTAATCTTCGACGACAAACTGATTCTGGCACCCATGGCCTCAACGGCGGGCTTGATTGCCCTTCAGCCCAAGACCGGGGAACTCCTCTGGCGTTCCCCAAGCGTCGGAGCCAACTCTTACTGTTCCCCTACGCTCGCCACTCTAGGAGGAAAGACTCAGATCCTTTTCCTGGCTCGCTCTGAAACCTTCAACTTCGGCAAAGAAACAGAGGCGGAACAGAATGGGCACTTAACATCGATCGACCCAGAAAACGGAGCGGTAATCTGGCAGTTCAACGATTACTACAATGTCATCCCCATTCCCAATCCGGTTCAACTGGATGCCAATCATCTCGTCATCGGCGGTGGTTACGAGATGGGGACAGTCGTTCTGCAAGTGGAACGCGCTGGCGATGAATGGGCCACTACCGAGACGGCCCGGATCCCCGAACAAGGTTCTCACATCGCACCCTACATCCCTTACGAGGGCCACGTCTTCGCCAACTTCAACTTCAATGTGCGAACGGAAGAAGCCCAGCATGGCCTCATCTGTATGAATCCCACGGGTGAGGTTGTCTGGCAAAGCGGAGCGAACCCACCGCTCGATCGCGGTAGTGTGCTTCGGGTAGGCGATAGTCTACTCGCAATGGGTGGCAACACGGGAACGCTGCACCTGTTCGATCTCGCAACCCAGGCCGCTGCGCTACGCGCGAGCTTCCAAGTCTTTGACGATCTCAAATCCCGGGACAACAATATCTGGGCCCCCCTGACATTCGCCAACGGAAAGCTTTTGGCTCGGAGCGGAAAAGAGATCGTCTGTCTTGAGCTCGCAACCCGTAATAAAGGCTAGGTCCGTAGCGGGCTAAGGTCTCCGGTCAGGCTACTAGATTCGGGCAAGAAGGGATTGCCCCTGAGGGGGGCGATCAAGAATTCAGGGACATCGGTTGTAGCAAAGCGGATCTTCACGCACAAGGAGGCGGTCTATTACGGGGAGAATGAAAAAGTTAAACTGAAAACTGCAAAATGGAAAATTCAGCCCCCTCTTATGGAGTGCGGGAGCAGGGCTCCCGCTTTCCCTTTGGTGGACTCTTTCTTTCTCCTGCTCCAAAGGGAAACCTACCGCATCCTTCCGATCCGATGCCCCGAACATTGAATCACACCCCATTGAGGGAGATTTCGGGAATTTTACTTTACTACCTCACTGATCGAGGTAGTTTAGATATGTGACCGAAACGAGAAAAGTCTCGCGCGAATTGATCGCCGCCTCTTCAGAGCCGATCCTTCTGACCATTCTGAATCAGGGAGAAAGTTACGGCTACGCCATCCTCCAAAAGGTACGCCTCTGCTCATCGGAACAAATCGTTTGGGGCGAAGGCATGCTCTATCCGGTGCTCCACCGATTGGAAATCAAAGGTCTGATCAAGGCCCGCTGGGAGAAAGGAGACGGTGGCCCGAGACGCAAGCTCTATCGCATCACGTCCAAAGGCAAGAAACACCTCGAACAACGCCTCCGGGATTGGACACTTGTCACCCAAACGCTCGAAGCCTTATGCAAGACGAATTTGACCTGAAGCAAGCCACGGCGAAATGGCGACACACCCTGCTCAAACGACTGGAGCCGGAGGTGGTTGAAGAGCTTGAGCGGCATTTGCTCGATGCCTACGAGCGATTCATTCACTCGGACCACGCTCCAAGAGAGGCCTTCGAAAAGGCCCGGGGCGATATCGGCGAGCCGACCTCGTTGCAAACCGAGTTCGCCAAGATACCCGAAGCGACGACTCTCCATCGCAAGACCTTGATCCTTCTGTTCTTCGTCGTGTCCGCGCTGAATCTCGCTGCCCTAATCGGTTCCAAAGTCCTCCCGTTCAGTAACGACCTCTTGAGCTGGAAAGAGATCGTTCAATCGATCCTCAGTGCCAATCTCATTCATGTCGTCCGAGAACTAAAGCCAGCAACGCTGCTATGGCTGTTCTGTTATTTGATGGTGATGATCCGCTATGTGCGGATCGGCACTCCGAAAAAGGCTCGAATCCTCTGTGCCTTGATCGGAATCGTAGGCCCGGTCCTACAACTCGGTTGGGGACAAGATATCGGCGACCTACTCGGCGCGCTGCTCACGGCGTTCTACATCACCGTCACCGTTCCGATCTCAAGTGCGTATGTCTTGTTTGTCGGCGTCGATGGCGAATTCTTTACGGATAGCGGGGCGAATGCCATTGCCTATGGTTGGTGGGCTCTTCTTTGGTGGGTGCTACTCCTTCGGGACGGTCATAGACACCGATCCTGGAACGCCGTTCGAGAAGCCTTCCGTGGCCGCTTCGCGCGGAGTCTCTAGCCTCGTCAGAGGATTTCAGGGGCCATTCGATTCCAGCCCACGCGAATTCCCGCCCAAGAAAAAGTCCGCCACAAACCTTCACAGCAGCCTACAACGAAGATCTCCTCCGACTAGGGAGATCTCATTCACACCCTGGCATCGGCACCGTGCCCCCCCACCAGGCGGCAAATAAATCTCGGTTTCCACGTAAGAAATCGGTCCCGATCCGATACTAACGGAGTGAAAAACAAGTGAAGTCCGAGGGAAACCATCAAGAAACCTTCAGCCAGTGGATGAGTGACTACCAGAAACTCATCTTCAAAGTGGTCTGCGCCTACGAAAGACGGCCTAGCGACCAGGAGGATCTGTTCCAAGAAATCGCCCTGCAGGTCTGGAAGTCGGTTCCCAAGTTTCGCGGCGATGCCGCGGAATCCACTTGGATCTATCGGATCGCCCTAAACACGGCCATGACCTGGTCTCGGAAGCAACGCACGCAGGCGATGCGCAAACGATCGTTGGAAGAGACGGTCCCGTTGCTCCAACCATCGCCCGGCTCTCCGAATCCACGGCTCAACTGGCTATACGACCAAATCCACCGCCTCAACCCCGTAGACCGCTCGCTCATTCTGTTGGTGCTCGATGGCTACAGCTACCGCGAAATGGTCGCCATCCTCGGCATCACTGAGAGCAACGTTGGGGTTCGAATCAACCGCATCAAAAAACAGTTTATCCAACAACTCGCGACCGGAGAACAGCCATGAACTATCAAGACCTCAAAGTGATCTGGGATCAACAAACCGAAGCACCGCTTTTCACGATCGACCAAGACGCCCTCATGGCTTCAGTGAATGAAAAGTGCGCGGCGATCGAAAAGAGCCTGAAGTGGAACGAAGCGATCCTCATTCCAGGCGCCCTCTTCTGCGGTATCGCGCTCTCCCTCCAAGCCCTGGTTACTCGGGATCCCAGCTGGATTTCGTTCCTGGTCGGCATCATCATGCTGATCAAGGGCGTGTATACCTGGGTGCTCTGCCGGCAACGAGCGGATCAAGAACGGGCATACGAAAAAGCGGTCGTTGCTTCCATTGAGAAAGCAATCTTCCAGAATCGCCACATGGCCACGCTACTCAGACGGTGGCTCTTCTTCTTCCACATTCCGGCGGCGTTGTTCGCGGTCATCGGTCTGGTTTTCTTTCCCGCAGGCATGACCCCATGGATGTGGATCCTGTTCGTCGCGATCGCGATCTACAGCACGTGGCGTACGCCGAGAGACTTGCGCGAGATTTATGGCAAAGAGCAACACGAGTTGGAGGCAATCCGGACTCGACTGCTGGAGATCGAATCAAGAGATTAAAAGCGGGATCAGACATCGAGACGAAGCGCGTCCATCGGTTTCAGTTTGAGCATCTGGCAAGCGGGCAACAAAGAGGCCACCAAACCGGTGATCGCGATCAATCCCAAGCCCAGCAAATAGGTCGCCGGATCCAACGCACTCACGGTGCGGAACATGCCGCTCGGCAACCCTTGCGCCACCAGCACGGCTAGCAAGATACCCGGCAAAGCCCCGATCATTAGCAGGCGTGCGCCTTCGCCAATGATGAGTCGCAGGACGGCATCCCGCCCCGCACCCAGAGCCATTCGAATGCCCATTTCCTGGGTTCGTTCGACCGCCGCATAAGCCACCACCCCATAAATGCCCAACAACGCCATGGTGAGTCCGAACGCGGCGAGACACACGATGGCAACGGTGAATTCCAACATCGGCTCCATCCAACTGTGAATGATCGAGTCGATGGTGATCGCGCGCCCGACCGGCTGTTGTGGATCCAAGCTAAGCAGCGTCTGGCGCAAGAGCGGCGCGAAGTGCGCCGGAGGGCTCGTTGCCTCCACGAGTAGATTGACGGAAGCCCACGCCGGCAAAGGGTGCCGGTAGCTCACAAACACTTCCGGCCGGATCCGAGACGGCGACATCCGAACATGGCTATCCGACACGACGCCGACAATCGTAAAATCCCCATCGACGACCATCGAACATTGGAAGCGCTGTCCGAGAGGTTCGACACCATCCAAATAGCGTTCCACAAAGGTTCGATTGACCAAGGCTTCGAGCGCCGGCGGACCGTCCGTATTCAGTCCCGAACCCACCAACAACTGCCGTCCCAAGAGCGACGGCAGGTCCGAGCTGATCTGGTGGAACATCACGGAAGCCTCCTTCCCAGCAACGTCTCCCGAGCCGCGCACGGTGATTCCCTGCAGCACGGCGAAGTTGGCACTTAGATCCGTAGAAGTCACGGCAGCGGACGCCACGCCGGGCAATTCGCGCACAGCCCGCAGGGCACGATTCGCGTAATTCGAACGATCGATTCCGGTCTGGAACCGTTCTTGGTCGGGACGGATCTCAACGGTCACCAACTGCTTGGCGTCTACCGGGAGCTCGCCTGATTGGATGCCCCAAAAACCCCGCACGATCAGTGTTGCCGTACCAATCAGAATGGCTGCCATACCGATCTGCGCGCCGACGAGGCAATTGCGGGTCCGATGCCGGCGTCGTCCCATCGACACGCCACCAAAATCTTTCATTCCGCCCGTCAGGTCGGCACCGCTCGCACGCACAGCGGGCCAAATCGAAACCAGCCCGCCCAAGAGAACCGCCAAGCCAAAGGCCACCATGTAGAGGACGGGATCAAACACAAAGCCCACCGCGTTGACTGAAGCCAAACGCAGCAGCGCCAAGGACAAAGGCAATCCGAGAGCGCCTCCCGCCAGGGACAAGACCAGGCTTTCACCGAGGAGCTGACGCATGATTCGCCCCCGACTAGCGCCTTGCGAGAGGCGGACGGTAAGTTCCCCGATGCGAGCGGCATTGCGCACAAAAAGCAACGCCATCATGTTGCAACAAGCGATCAGCGCGACGCATCCCAGAAGAGCCGCCATGGCCGTCATTGCCGCCACCTCACGCCAATTGGCGTCTCGACTCCGAACCTGCTCGTCCAACCCCGCAACAAATCCCCGACCGGCTACCGCCTGTGGATCGCCTCCGGCGCCGGATGCATCGATCCGAGCCAAGAGCGCTTGCACCTCATCTTCGGCTTGATCTCGAGTCTTCCCCGCCTTGAGTCGTCCTACCATCCTCACAGTATGGGGACGTTTCTCAGCAACCTTGTCCGGAAGCGGCACCCAGGCATCGGCACCGTAGGCCAGACGCGTATGGGTCATCGCGTGAGGCGCCACCCCGACCACCGTGTAGGGTTCCTCATCCAACAAAAGCACGCGCCCAATCACGCTGTCCGACGCATCAAACCGCTCGCGCCAGATCTCCTCCGACAGCACGACGACGGGCCCGTCCTGCAGCCGTTCGTCCGGTTCGGCCAGGAATCGCCCGATCACCGGGGACAGTCCGGTGATTTCAAGCACCGCCGCCGAACACACAAACACGTGTAGAGAAACCGGCTCCTCCCCGGACGTCAGCAGTTTCTTTCCGGCATCCCCCACGGCACCGAAGGCCGCAAACGCATGCTGCCGATCAGCGAACTCTCGAAACACCGCGTCATCAAACGTGTCTGAGGGACCACTTTTCTCGGCCCGCCACAGTTTCAGAATCCGCCCCGGTTCCTCAAACGGCAGTCGGTTCACTCGCTGTTGTTCCAGAGTCGCATAGAACACGCCGGCAATCGCCACGAGAACGGCGATCGCCAAGACGATGATCAAGCTAGAAAACGGGTGCTTCCCATTAATCCGAAGGGCAAATCGAAGGCTGCTCAACATAACGTCGCTGGGTTTGTCGCCTGCGGCGATCACAAAAAGAAATACACCCATTTGACAGCAGAGCAGCCGGATTGTTCAGAGACCACCGGACGCAGGATACGCTCTCCCCACCTTCCGGAATTGGTCTTAGAACGGTTTCGCGGATCCGGTCCAGCCATTTTCAATCACCCCCACACCCAGGGGACAGAAGGCCGGGAGGATTTCTTTTGCTGAATTCCGCTCGCAAGACTAGCCTCGCCTTACTCAAGCCAAGCGCATGCGAACGCTCCTCGTAAGTCTCATCGCCTTCACCTCGATACATCTCCTTTGGGGACAGTCGGAACCCGCTCGACCCAACATCGTTTTGATCCTGGTAGATGACATGGGCTACTCCGACCTAGGATGCTACGGCGGGGAAGTCCTGACCCCGAACATCGATCGGTTGGCCCAAAACGGGGTTCGCTTCACCAGCATGTACAACACGTCCAAATGCTTCCCTTCCCGCGCCTGTCTTTTGACAGGCGTCTACGCCCAACAGTGCGGCATGGGACGCTCGTCCGCGGAGATTCAAAACGCGATCACCCTCGCGGATCTCCTCCGGACCCAAGGCTACCGTACCTTAGCAGTTGGCAAACACCATTCGAAACAGAGTCTCTACGACCGCGGTTTTGATCGCTTCTACGGCTTTCATTACGGTTCAGGAAAGAGTTGCGCCAACCATTTCAATCCCGGCCAACAACGGCCGGGTGAAGGGATCCCGGCCCGCAAGAAAGGAGAATCGCGCACCTACTGTTTTGACGATCAAAAACAAATCCCCTACTACACCCCGGAGGACGATAACTGGTACACCACGGATTCGTTTACCCAGTGGGCCATCGACTTCCTGGAAGAATACCGATCCGAGGAAAAGCCTTACTTCCTCTATCTTTCCTACACCGCCCCGCACGATCCCCTTCACGCGTGGCCTGAAGACATCGCCAAATACGAGGGCGTTTATGACACGGGTTACGAAGCCATTCGTCAGGCTCGATTCGAGCGCCAGGTAGCCAGCGGCCTGTTCGGTCGACGGGTTCGACTTTCCAAAGGGACGCACCGATCTTGGGAAGCACTCTCGGCGGAACAGAAACAAGACCAAGCCCGGCGGATGCAAGTCTACGCAGCGATGATTGATCGCGTGGACCAGAACATCGGTCGACTCATGGCAAAAATCAACGCACTGGGAGACGCGGAGAACACCCTGGTGCTGTTTGCTTCGGACAACGGATGTTCCTCGGAAAACGTCAACACAGGCACGGGAGAAATCGGTTCCATCACCCGTTGGGCATCGCTCCAGCGGGATTGGGCCAATGTCTCCAATACGCCCTTTCGCTTCTGGAAAAACCTGAGTCACGAGGGTGGTATCCGAACCCCCTTTATCGCCTACTGGCCTAAGGTCATCACTCAGAAAGGCAGTATCAATCGCCAGCCCACCCACTTCGTCGATCTCATGGCGACCCTTCAACACCTCACGGGAGCGCCCTACCCGACCCGTGTCGATGGAGAACGGATTGTCCCGATGCAGGGCGAGAGTCTTCTGCCGGCCTTTCAAGGGAAGCCACTTCCCGAGCGACAGCATCCGATCTTCTTTGAGTATGGCACGGGAGGCGCCATCCGAGACGGTCGGTGGAAGTTGGTGACTCGGTCTCTTCCGAGAAAACTAGAAGCCAAAACGAATCCTAGATCGGATTGGGAACTCTACGACTTGGAGCAAGACCTCACGGAGACCCGGAATGTTGCCCAAGAGAACAGCGAGCTCGTTCTAAGGCTGAGTCAACTCTGGCGGAACTGGTACTCGGACGCCTACGGCCTTTGATCCGGCCGCGGGGTACCGCATCTGTTGCGGACCGATTCACTCCGCTGGCAACGTCGGAGAGATGGAATCGGTGGGCGACGCTGTCGTTTTGAGCCGCGGTTCGGATATCCGGGGGCTGGCAATTCTCACGTTAGGAGGGCGGGGTGCCGTGGTGTCTGTGAACGCTTTGTTTGCCAAACGGCTCGCGGGTACGCTCGCCCCACCGGGGGAGGGATGACCGGGAGCAGTCAAGGACCTGACGACCAGCAGGCTAATGGCCACGACATGACGGATTGGTCGAAGAAATCAGGAAGTGATCTCGTCTCACTTTTTCGCCTTCTGAATCGCAAAGACACGGTTCTTTGGCAAACGGAGCAACGTGACGTCAATGATGGTGGTCTTGAAAGTCTGCACGACGGTTTTGACCTGTTCCTTGGTGAGGCTCAGGCTGAGTGGAACGTAGGCAATATCTTCGGACTGAGGCTCATGCCCCGTAATCTCCATATCCACCGCCGCCATCTTGTCCAAACGTTCCGTCCACTTTCCGCCCTTGAATTTCTGAGTTCGAAGATAGTAGGTGACGGTGCCCGGATTCACGCGATTGACATGGCGATCTTCAATCAATTGTTCAATTCGATTTTCCTGTTTCGCTCCGCTCTTGGCACTCACAAACGTGATGTCGAAGTGCTCGACATCATTACCAAATTGGTCCCTCAAGCGGAAGATCAGCTGGGCGTGCCCCTCATACTGCGTATGCCGGTTCCACTCCAAGAGGCCACTCCGCAATTTCGCCATGACACTGTTCTTCAACTTCGCCGCTCGGGTGAATGTCTTCTGGTGTTCACGCCGGAAAACCGCGACGGTCCGGTCGTAGGCCGAAGCACCCGGCTCAGTCAAAAGCGCCGTCTTAATCAGTTTCATAATCTGTGCCCGGTTCTTTCCACCGTAAACAATGCCAATATCCTCCCCGAAATGAGCGGTCTCATAGGCCACACAGAACGGAATCTCTCGTCGATTGCAAGCAAGCCCGCTTAGATCGGGTTGGTAGAAATCCACCGAAAGCGCTTCGTCATTCATCCGTTGCTTGATGACCTTGAGAACATCCGAAACCCGCTTGGTCGAAGCGTCCTCCGTGGGTTCCACTCGGACGTAGTTAAAATTGAGATTACCCGCACTCGTGCGGACGGTATTGTCCGAGGAATCCTCCTTCAGATAACGAATGGGTACCGCCTTCAAAGCGGGTAGTGTCTGGGACCCGATCACGCAGTGTTCTTGCACTTCGTAGTCTTCAAAAATCCGGCTACCGTCCTGGATAAAATGTCGGTGCAGGTCAATTGTCTTGCTGGATCCCAGTTCCAGTTCGTTCAAGATGCGCTCACCAATTCCCGTACCACCGATCTTGTTCTTCCACCGGAGTAACGGGCCCTGCCCCACGTGGGCCAAACCACTGCCAAAATTCGCTCCGGCCAAATGCACGATGTTCTGGATGGGCGATGGCTTCGGGCTAAAGAGTCGGATCCAATTCCGCACCACCAAAGCTCCAGTACTGTGAATGATCACGTGAAAACCGTCCCGCAAGAGTTTGCGATACTGGGACTTTAGAGCACGGTCCATGGCAAAGCTCACGTCATCCAACTTGATACCGTTGTTCAGAGAAATCCAACGGCTTAGATTCAGCTCTTTAACGACTCCGGCGCCGAACACCTTCCTCAACTGCGCCGGCAGCGAGCCGTAGATTTCCTCGACCTTCTTATCCTTGCCTTCCGTGCTGTAGCCGTGAATTAAAAGTATGGCTTTCATGATTGCTCCTGATCGCAGTGGGACGGCAGTTTTACCCGGGCTCACCCACTTCCCGAAGCTAGTCGCATTATTATCCTCAAGTAAAGATTCTACTCATAACACGACATTTCTCTCTATCACCTAGGGATCGCGATTCGTCCCCCTTGCAGAGAGTGCGAGGCTTCACGAAAACGCACTGAAGATGAAACTCGAAAAACTGTGGCAGGGCTCGGCGAAACTCGTTAGACCTCATGCATCCAGGGACACCCAATCACGAGACACCATGAACGATCCTGACCAAGCGTTTTTGCCGCCGTCAAAAACTCGAATCTCGAGAAAGTAAGATCGCTTCTAGGACATGGTACGGTTTACTTTCTGGAACCCGTCGCATCTTTTGAGCGAGCACCGACCGCCCGGACGAGAAGATGTTTTCACCACCACCCCGTTGAAGAGCATTTCGCCGGTTCCTTTCATGAATCGAGAAATTGCGAAAGGAACGGGAGAAAAGTTCTAAGATCGAGCCCGTACCGGTGTCACAATAACTATGAACTCTTTTTACCGCTTGCTCGCAGTCTTCGCCGGTGTCGTGCTTGCCACGGACTCTCACGCTCTTGGGTTTGAACTTGGGAAAACCAAGGAAGAGCTTGGCCTCAAATACGAACTCACGGTTTCGGAACACAAGACAGAACGCGTGAGCATTCGCTTCGTGCTCCAGGACGCCGGCAAAATGGCGCCACTAACCTCAGTCGATCTCAGCATCCCCAGCGACGACGGATCGGGCTACTTCCACTTAGTGGTCCCGATCCAACTTTCCGAGTCGGGCGATGCCAAATCCGCCCGCATTCACATCCATCGAGATTGGCTCAAGAACGCCACGATTTCACTCAAGACCCGAACGCTGGACGGCAAGCAGAGTCCTGAAACTTGGTACTACCACCTCATTCCTCTAACCCAACCTGATGACAAGTAGTGCCCCGCCGACGGAGGATCCTTACGAGAAAGACCGGGAGGGCTTGACGCGACGGCGTCCGGTACTCCGAATCAATCTGGACGCGTCGCTTTATCCTGCATCCAAGCCACGTCACGATTGTTTGGTGACGGGATGTTAAGGGGAATCTCGCGCCCTCGAGTCAAGGCAGGCATGGTCCGAGGATCCAGCCACTTCTTGATCTCGGAATGGCCATCAGCAAAAGAGAAGCCACCCGCCGCGTTGTGATAGGACGCGGGGTAGTCAATGATACGATGTTGGCTACCATTATTGGGCCACCCTTCCATCGCGACCACAAAGGTGCCGTCATTGATGCTATCCTCGCGTTCGTCCAGAAAGACAAAAGTGTTGGACGGACCGGGATCTACAAAGCCATCGATCTTGAAGAACTTGCGCCAGCCCGTGCCGTTTTCACCGCGCGCCGTACCCCAACCCGGCCCGTTGATCCACATGTTCATGGCCATGCTGCGGACGCGTGGGATGACCCGCCCATTGACCCGGCACGTGCTCTTGTCCGCCGGGCATTTGAAAACCGTCACCGCGTTGAGATAGGGCCAAAGCGGACTGTCCTTAATACTGTTCGGGGCGTCCGGGTCATGGTCATCGGCCCCGCTACACGGAAGAGCAAGATTGCCGCCACCGGTCCACTCCGGCCCACGGAGCCAACTCTGATTCGACGAGGCCGGTAAGTTTCCCTCATTGTCCTCCGCGTACATGATCCAGCCCAGGGTCAACTGCTTGTGATTATTCATGCAGAAGATCCCATGCGCCTTTTGCTTAGCCTTGCCCAGAGCCGGCAACAACATGCCCGCAAGAATCGCAATGATGGCGATCACTACGAGGAGTTCGATGAGCGTAAATGCCCGTGATTCTTTTTTAGTCGTGTTCGGCTTCATGGTTGATCTTCTCAGATTCTTCTACGTTCCGGCCAAAATGCCAACTCTCATTATTGCCACGGTATCCGCTATGGGTGTGATGCAAAGTGCGGGCAGAATGAAAAAGTTAAAATGAAAACTGCAAAATGTAAAAATCAGCTCTCTCATATGGAGTGCGGGAGCAGAGCTGCCGCTTTCCTCGTCAGCGACCTGTTCTTCCAGCCTCTTCAAAGGGAAGCCTGCCGCTTCGATCCGATGCCCCGCACTTTTGATCACACCCCACCCGTTTTGGAATTATTCCACCGTCGCAACAACTAATGGCCTTCGTTGAGCAGCGAGAGCGTCTCAACCCAAACCGGCCCTTTCCCAACTTCATATTGTTTGATTCGACTCAATGCCCCGGACGCTTCGATTCGATACGCGCCCAATCGAGCATCACCCTGCCCCGCAACGAAAACAAACTTGCCAAGCACATCCACAGCAAACGACCGCGGCACACGTTCACAACGGAAGTGCCCAATCAATTCCAAGTGACCCGTCTGCGCGTCGACCCGGAACCCGACAATGCTATCGGTCCCCGTTGCCGCACCGCGCCTGGTAGTGTCGCGATTGGAGACGTAGAGGAACCGTGCGTCCGGGGTCAGATGAAGATCCGCAGTCGTAATTATGCCAGTAAAGCCATCGGGCTGAGTGACCAGATTCTGAACGGGCTTCAGGATTCCTTCTTCCGTATCCCATTGCCAAACACCAACTCCAGGGTGATCGCGTTCGTTGGTGGTGTAGGCCACGGACAGGTTGGGATGAAAGATCAAGTGACGCGGCTGCTTCGCATCTTCGTCTCCAGTGGGTCCGGAGACGAACGAAGGCTGGTTCGGTTCGGACGTCCCGACTTGCGCAGTGAAGTGATTGACAAAGACTTTGTTTGGTCCGGTTGCCGGGACGAGTAACCAATGGTTGTCTGGAGAAAACACAGCACTGTGCGCCTTCGGCTCCAGCGATAGCTCCTCAATCCGCTCCCCACGGTAAATCGGATCAATCTTCCAAATGGACGCCTTGCCCGGACCGTAATGGTTCCCCGCTAAAAACTCGCCGTTGTTGTCAGTCATCAAATACCCCGGGCGCAGGGCGACCTCTGCCATATGAACCTGTTCCAGCTCACCACCGCGACCGATCTGCAGTGTGGCTATCGCAGGAGTGTTCGAGTCCGTTCCCGATTGGAACCTCGCTGCCGCGTACATCAGCTTTCGATTCGGAGCAAAGGTGAACGGGCCCGCTCCTGAGAGACCGAGGGTCTGCATCAGGTTCAATTCGCCGTTCTCCGGATTCACTCCATAAACCGTGATCTCCCCTCCGGCGGCTAGATACAACCGTTGCTCAGCCTCTCGTGGATCGCCGTCCCGCGGTGCCGGATCCGGGTTCGGCATCTGCTCCAAGACCACCGCCAACCGTTGCCGAGCGGCACGACTAGCTTCGGTATCGGCGGCCGCCAGGATCGGCCGCTTTTCCAGTTTGTCATTCGGCACGTCAAACAGCTTGCCATCCCCATAGAGCTTAAAACGTTGGTCGCGAGCGAAACGGATCTTCCGGAACTGATCTTTGTCCCAACCCGGACGCGGGTCGTAGTGACAAAACACCCAGGGACGAACGCGATCCGCCGAGCCAAACAACTGCGGATAGAAACTGATCCCATCCAACTTAGCTTCACGGGCAATCGGCCGTCCCGCCGCCTCCATCACCGTGGGAAGAAAATCGGTCGAGTCCACTAAGTTTGTATTCACGCCGGGTTGAATCTTTCCGGTCCAGCGAACCATCAGAGGCACATGGGTCCCCGCATCGCTGGTGCGCCCCTTTCCACCCAGCACCGGCCCCTCGGTCGTCTGTGACGTGATCTTCTGGTGGGTTCCGTTATCACTGTAAAACAGAATCAAGGTGTCCTCGCCGAGTCCCAGTTCATCCACCCGCTGGATAATTCGGCCGACACATTGGTCCATATACTCGACCATGTCCGGAAAGTGACGGACATCCTCCGTTGAACGGCCCGCCCGGTCAGACCAATCGGCACTGTCCGGCGTCGGGACAAAGGGGCGATGCGGCAAAGCCATGGCATAATAAACGAAGAAGGGCTCTTCCTCGTCCTTCTTTCGCGTGATGAAGTCGTTGATGAACTCGACCCAATGGTCCGGTCCATAGCCCCCATCGATTTCTTTCAGCAGATTCCCATTCTCATACAAGGTTGGATCGGCAAATCGAGACCCCTTATCTTCCGTGTGCCAGGAGTGGAAAAGACTGTATTCATCGAACCCGGCATCCATGACTTTCATTCCTTTGCCCCGGCGCAAATGAGAACTGGGATAGCTCGGCGGATCGTAACTTTGCAACTGCCACTTGCCCGCGATACAAGTGCTGTATCCCGCCCCCTTCATGTAGTGACCGATGGTCCTTGCTTCTGGATCAAGTATCCCAAAGTAGAGCCAATTCCGGTTATTGTACAAACCAGTCATGAGCTGCACCCGGGTATTCGTGCACAGGGGCTGGGCATAGGCATGGGTAAACCGAACCCCCTGCGCGGCGAGCCGATCCAAAGCCGGCGTCCGATAACTCGTGCCGCCATAACACCCAATCCCCTCCACGCCAATATCGTCGGCCATGATGAGAATGACATTAGGGCGATCCTGAGCGAGTAATTCCATCACGAAACTCGCAACGACCAAGAATAACATCAAACCTTTGCGTATCGGTTCTTTTTGCATCTGTTTCATCAATTCCTCAACAGTGGATGAACCCTACATTGAAACGATCCATACGAAAAGCAGGGGATATCCTCACAAGCCCTGAAGACCGAGCCCCGTAGTCCCTCCTTTCGAATACCTCAGCGAAGAGAAAGATCCTGCGAAGTGCAACCTGGACCGAAAAAATCGTTAACATTCATGTTAGGGAGCAATCAAAGCCCGCAATATTAGCCGCAAATAATTTTCCCACCCGAATCAAAAAATGAAAGATCCAGAACCAACACGAATCATGATCTGTTATCGCCAGGTAGATTCTTGGTCGGTGGCAAAACCAATCTACCAACGCCTCTCCGAAAAATTTGGTGAAGCAAACGTATTCATGGACCTTCCTTCCATCAAGAAGGGCGAAGACATAAAGGAAAAAATCGAGAATATCATCACCACCTGCGACGTCTTCGTCGCGGTCATAGGTCCCAACTGGCTCTCGGTAAAAGATGACGAGGGCGATCTTCGACTGCAGAATCCAGAGGACTGGATCCGCATCGAACTAAGCACCGCTTTGGCTCGTGATATTCGAGTGATTCCTTTCATTCTTCCCGGTGCAAAGATGCCAAAAAAAGATGACCTTCCCGATGACTTAGACAACCTTGCCGACCGGAATGCGATTGTTACGGGTAGCGAACGTTTTGAAGAGGATCTTGAGGCTCTGGTTGAAGAATGCAATGACGTGAAGGAGCCGCTGAGGACGGCAAGACGAGCAAAAACGCAAAAGACCGCAGCCGTACTTGCAGCAATCCTTGTCATCCTAGCCGCGATCAAGTTACTTCCCTTGCTCGACAAGCCATCGGTTACCAATCAATCCGTATCTTTAATTGAAGATCAAAAACATATTATCAATCTTTCAACCACGAACCCGGAAATCGACTACGACATCGAAACATCCATCAGCCCTACGAATGGGCTTATTTTAGTCGTTGGCACTCAAGCACACTACACACCTTTTACCAACTACTACGGTGCTGACTACTTTCAATACAAGGTGATCGAAAAAAGCACCCAAATCGTTTCGGCCTATGGTAATGTAGATCTAACTGTGTCGCCTGAACAAGATCTACCGACAGTCCAATCCACAAACTTGTTTTCGGTTGAAGACCATCCTGTCGAGATTCTCCTCGCCGCGACCGACCCGGACAACGAACCGATCGAATTCCACATCGAAACCGCCCCACACGCAGGAAAACTGCTCTCTCTCGATACACTACCAAGACTGGTGTATCTCCCAAACACCAACTTCACTGGAAAAGATTTCTTCGAAGTCCGTGTTTCCGACAGCCTAACCACTTCAGCACCCGCAAGAATCAACATTCTGATAGACGCCAAGAACGATCCACCAATCGCCAGATCACTAGCGGCTTCGATTGGCAATACCGGTACCGCCAGGGAGATTACACTTGAGGGTTTTGATGTCGACGGTGATCAAATCACATACGCGTTAGCAGACCAGCCGACCCACGGGCGACTCACGGGGCGCCCACCAAAAATTGAATACAAACCCAACCCGGACTTTCGCGGCGAGGATTCGTTTTCCTTCACGGTTAATGATGGCAGTCTCAGTTCTCCACCAGCAATGGTGACAGTAACTGTCACCGACCCACAATCGGCAAAACTGAGTGCGCGCTGCCAAAGCGCATCGGAACGAGCTATCGGTCGGCCAATCGAATACTGCGTGACCATCTCGAACGATGGTGACATAGAAAGCGAGCCAGTCGAACTATCTATCGCCCTGCCACCCGGAACAAAGTTCGGCTCGGCGAGCGAAGGAGGAACGGCCACTGGGAATCGAATTCTTTGGGATGGAAAACGTATCCCAGCCCACTCACATGCAGAGTACTGCGCCAACATAGTAGGAACAAACTTTGGAACTCATACGTTTCGTTACGTTGTTCAATCCACCGACGATGGAGAAAAGATTGCATCCGGAGAAGGTAGCACCAAAGTTTATGGCATCCCTACCGTGCGACTTGATCTCCACGATATAGAAGATCCGGTTGAAGTCGGCTCCACTGAGACCTACGAGATCACCGTCACGAATGAGGGATCTGGACCGGACACCAACCTAAGGATCCGCTGCAACCTGTCGCGCTACCAAGAATTTGTCTCGGCGGGGGGAACGACTTCCGGCCATCTAGATGGCAATCAAGTAATCTTCGACGCGCTACCCACCCTAGGCGTGGGAGCTAGAGCCAGCTGGACCGTCGTAATGAAGGCACTCAGCGAGGGAGACGCCCGTTTCAAAGTCGAGATGATGACCGATACGACGAAGACGCCACTCAACGCATCTGAGGCCACGAATCAATACTAGTATCATCGCCTGCTTGAGAAACATTCCGGCAGCAAACGAGCTGACTCAACTTTATCACGCAACTGACTCGTTCTAAAAGGTTCCGAAAACCCATGAAACCGGCAGAAAAGGGTTTCGACTTGGAATTCCGAACCGCATAATCCCAGTCAAAGATCGATAATGCTCGGTCTCAATAAAGTTTCCACGAAGGCTGAGAAGCTGAATTGAGCCCCTGCCCAATATCGACCTACGAATTTGACTACCAAATCCAAGCAAAGAATCAGCATCCCAGTGCTCGGACTGGGAACCCTGGTTACCCTACTCCTGATAGGGCACTTCGCGACGCGCGAACGGGTATCCTATCAAGAGCGGTCTATCGATTCCTGGTTCCGCGAACTTTCCTTCGAAGCCTTGGGGAGGCCGACCGCGGCTCGTCGCGCCTTCAGATCAATCGGTTCGGACGCTGTCCCTTTCGTACTAGAGAAACTCGAACGCCAAGACAGCCGGATCGCTCAACGGCTTCGCAAGGATCTCGTCCGAGTAGAATCATTCCTCCCCGCTCGCATCATTCGCTTGTTTGAATCCCCAACGGTGGATTCCCAACGTGCCCTTGTCGCCTTTACTTACCTCGGTGCAGAAGGCTGGGCTGCGGTCCCCACGCTCGCCAAGTATCTAGACTCCCAGTTGAAAGGCTTTGAAGCTGCCTTCGCTCTCGGTTTCATCGGCCCACCTGCATTCCCCGTCTTACTCCACGGACTCGCCCACCCAAATCCCCGCGTGCGACGCACCTGTGCCGTCGCACTCCAGTTGCAAAGCCCCACCGTGGATGGGTTGCTGAACGAATTCCTGAACGAGCTCGGACTCGAATTCAATCCGAACAATAGTTGGGCGAACCGCTCCATATTCATCGGATCGCTCCGACTCCGGGTCGATGACTGCTATCACCTACCCGCCTACCCAGAGCTCGAACAACTGTTTCAGGGCACGCGCCTGAAACGCATCACGACGGCTGCAGAAACCGTGCTGGAGTCTTATGATCCCGAAGCCCTCATTGCCTCTAGCGCCTACCAGTCAAGCCTCGCATTCTATGACCTAGCCAATGCGTCTGCTCCTTTGATTGACGGCATTGGTCCCGACGATCAAACGACCGCCTTTTTCAAACGGCTCGATCATACCCAGCGAACCTTTCCCGAAAGACACTACTCGTGTGAACTGCTTCGGCTCTGGGTCCTCCTGGCACAAAGACGCTATGACGAGGCCACTCCGATCCTAACCCACCTCGAACAGCGGGCTGGGGAGTCGTGGCTAAGGTGGCGGGACCTTGCTTTCGTGCTCATTGATGCGCGCCCGAGGCCCAAGCGAATGCGGCAGGCCGCTATCGCTGCTGCCGAAGAAGCCATCCGCCGCAGCCAGGGCAAAGACTATTTTCGGGTTCAGCTCGCTGTAGAAGCCTACCAACGCTACGACTCCACGAATCCGAGATTGAAAGAACTCGAAAAACTCTCCCAAGCCGGAGGTCCTTCGAAACTATTCCGAATCTCCGCCGCAAAGCACCCTAGAGACTGACAGAAAGCAACACTCTTTCACCCAAAGCGTCCGTCCAGATTCCATTTTGCTGTTTGCAATTTGCAGTTTTACTTTTGCATTCCCCTCCGACACCCGACAATCGCAATCCATCCCCACCCTGCGCGGTCCCACGATTCGAGAGTGCCCAATGTTCGCTGCCCTTGCCCAGCGGCTCGCGAGTACGCTCGCCCCACCTTTCCGAATGTCTTGAGAATTTAGTCCGTCGATGGCGAACAGGATGGCCACTTCGATACTTGTGTCTCTCTGCCGTAAATATATCAGGTCAAAAATTGGCATTCAAAGGTCAAGACTGGCTATTCCAATTCCCGATCCCTCGCATAGACTCCTGAAAGATTCGCACCGCCGAATCATCGCTTATTCAAGGACTTCTTGAGGCTTCAGCCCCGTGCCCATAGGCCTCCAACTACCAGACAATCGACATGTCTGAAATACTCGACGCTCTTAATCGAATCAAAATTATACCGGTAGTCGCCATCGACTCTTCGGAAAACGCCGAACCACTCGCAGACGCGCTGTGCGCCGGTGGACTCCCTTGCGCCGAAATCACGCTACGCACCGATGCCGCCCTCGTCGCTATTCGCAAACTCGCTTCACGGAAAGATCTCCTGCTGGGAGCGGGTACGGTGCACAACCCAGATCAGGCAAAAGCGGCAAGAGATGCGGGCGCTCGATTCATCGTCGCGCCCGGTTTCAACCCGCGCACCGTGACCTGGTGCCTGGAGCATGAGCTCGCCGTGTTTCCTGGTATTTCGAGTCCAACGGATTTGGAGATGGCCTTGGAACACGGCTTAAGCGTCGTCAAATTCTTTCCAGCGGAAGCGATCGGTGGGATCCCCACTTTGAAAGCCTTTAGTGCGCCATACGGCGGTATGCGCTTCATCCCTACGGGTGGGATCAGTCCCGCAAATGTGAGGGACTATCTCTCCCTTCCCTATGTGTTGGCCTGCGGCGGGAGTTGGATGGTCCAATCCAAACTCATCGCCGAACAACAATTTCAAACAATAACGGAACTGGCCGCCGAGGCGACCGCTATCGGCTCTCAGAATGCCGACTCTTGAATCTAGTCATGAAGAAACTCAACCGACAAACCGTCCCCAATCTCCCCTCGCATCCCGAACGTATTCTCCAATTTGGCGAAGGTAACTTTCTGCGCGCGTTCGTCGACTGGATGGTCCAGCGCATGAACCAACGGGTTGATTTCGATTCCTCGATCGCAGTGGTGCAACCCATTGAACGCGGGCTAGCCGATCGGATCAACGATCAGGACGGGCTCTACCACCTGGTGCTCGAAGGCATGAAGGACGGCGAACCCGTGCGGGAAACAGAATTGATTCACGCCGTCAGCCGTTGCCTCAATCCCTACTCGGAGTTCGAGGCCTACCAAGACCTGATCGAAAGTTCGGACCTTCGGTTCGTGATTTCCAACACCACGGAAGCGGGAATTCAATGGGCAGACGGCGAGACCCTAGACCAACAACCCCAGCCCTCCTTCCCGGGCAAAATGACGGCGCTACTCTACCATCGGTTCTGTCACTACAAGGGTGCTCCGGACAAGGGCTTGATCGTCATCGCCTGCGAACTCATTGAAGACAACGGCGACAAATTGAAGGAATACGTGTTGCGCCACGCCGAGAACTGGCGTTTGGGGAAAGCCTTTGCCAATTGGGTTGAACACTGCTGTGCGTTTTGCTCCACCTTGGTGGACCGCATTGTGCCAGGCTTTCCGCGCGACACGATCCAAGAACATCAGGCCCGTCTCGGGTTTGAGGATAACCTCGTGGTAGTCGGCGAGTTCTATCACAACTGGGTGATCCAGGCACCAGAATGGGTTGCCGAAGAGTTTCCAGCGCACAAGGCCGGCCTGAATGTCCGTTTCGTTGATCGGGAAGAACAACGCGAAATTCGAGATCAGAAGGTGCGCGTGCTGAACGGAGCCCACACTGGCGCTATGGCTGCGGCCTTTTTGAGCGGTTTTGATACGGTCCGAGAATCGATTGAGGACGATGAAGTCGGCCGCTTCATGAAGGAAATGGTGGCGGAAGAGATCGTTCCCCAAATCCCCGGCGATCCGGAAACGCTTCGCGCCTTTGCCGACAAGATTTTGGAACGATTCTACAACCCATTCATTCGCCACGAATGGCGGGTTATTTCACTGAACTCCATGAGTAAATGGGAAACCCGCGTGCTCCCCAGCCTCCTGGATGCCCTCAACAACACCGGCCAGCTCCCGCAACGCCTGGCCTTCTCTCTGGCCGCCACCATCGCCTTCTACCGCGGCCGCCGGGGCGAAGAAACTTACGACTGTCAGGACAACGCCGACATCCTAGCACTCTACGCCGGATTGTGGGGAGACCACGATAAGGGATCCCGGTCCGTACGCGAACTCGTGACCGGTGTCCTCGCCTACGAACCGAATTGGAAACGGGATCTGACCGCGGTAGCCGGTCTCACGGAAAGCGTCACCGGCCACCTAGAGAACATTCTTGAGCAGGGCCCGCTCAAAGCCCTAATAATCTGTCAGGAACAATCGACCCCGACTCTGACCGAACACGCGCAACAATGACCCGGAAATCGGAACCCACCCCCATTGGAGAAGTTGGCCGTTTTCCCTCGGCGGGAGACAATGCGGCCATTGCTTTGCAGGATCTGCGCAAGGGGCTCACCATCGCGGTTGGGGATCTGGTTTTCGCGCTGCAACATGATGTGCTGACCGGGCATCGCTTCGCCACCCAGGCCATACCCTCCGGAGAATCCATCACCTCTTGGGAATACCCGTTTGGCCGGGCAAGCCGGGACATCGAGCCCGGGGAATACCTCTGCAATCAGAACGTCCTCTTCCGGCTCTCGATTCAGGACGATCCCCGATACACCACACTCGACATTCCCCAGGAACCGAATTTCACGGATGATATTCCCCCGTATCGGTTTGACGCAAACGCCTGGCAGAAGCCAGCACCAGTCGAATGCTACGGGACGGAGCGAACCTTTCTCGGTTTCGATCGCAACAGCCGTGGCACCGGCACACGGAACCATCTCGTCATCCTCGGAACCTCAGCCTCCACCTCCGTTCTGGTGAAACGCTTGGAAGATCGGTTCCGTGACCGAACCGAAGACCTGGCCAACATCGATGCGGTGGTGGGAATCCACCACACCGAAGGTGAAGAAGACCAGGCCGACGAGCGGGAGCGCACGCTGCGCACCTTGGCAGGGTTGTTGGCCAACCCGAATGTCGGGGGCTTCCTGGCCATCGATAGCGGCTCTCCCGGCGAACTGTCTCACACGGAACTATTCAATTGGATGCGAGACGCGGGCATTCCGGAAATGCGGAGCCGCTCACTGAGCCAGACAGACTCCTTTGAGCAAGACCTCGCGACGGGAACAACCCTACTAGACGGCTTGCTTGAAGAGCTGGGTCTGGATCAACGAACGCCGCAACCCTTTGCCAATCTCCGCATCGGATTGCAGTGCGGCGCCTCGGATGCTTTCTCGGGGATCAGTGGGAACGTACTCTCCGGCGCCATCGCCCGTGAAATCATTCGGCACGGCGGCGCTGCGAATCTCACCGAAACACCCGAACTTTCCGGAGCCGAAGACTACACCCTCTCCTCCATCACGGAACCCACCCTTGCCACCCGGTTTCTGAAGCAATTGGACCGCTTTAAGGAACAACTCGGTTGGCACGGAGGCAAGGTGGATAAGAACCCTTCCGAAGGCAATCTCCTGGGCGGCCTCTACAACATCACACTCAAGTCACTCGGCGCTGCCGTAAAACGCGATCCCGCCATCCCGCTCGAACACATCATTGAGTATAGCGAACGGATGAACGCACCCGGCTTCTATTTCATGGACGGGATGGGTGGTGACATCGCGAGCTACACGGGACAAGCGGCGGCGGGGTGCAACATCATTCTCTTCGTCACGGGGCGCGGCACGCCCACCAGTTCTTCCATTGTCCCCACTGTGAAGATTGTCAACACCACGCAACGCTATCGTCTGATGGAGGGTGATATCGACGTCAACGCTGGCCAATATTTGGATGGCCAATCGATGGACGACCTCACTACGGAATGTCTGGAGCAAATTGCAAACATTGCCGCTGGAGAACGAACCAAGGGTGAGAAACGCGGCCAGAACATCGATCTCATCTGGCGAAAGCGTTTCTACAATGAAGCACCGGTTGCAGCTGCGGAGAATCGCCCGACCCGTCTGCCTGGCGCCCCACTGGTGATCAATCCAAAGGCCGGTAGTCACGGAGACGACTTCGAAATGCCCGAATTTTCCGTGGGCTACGGCAAGGTAGCGCTGATCATTCCAACGGTCGGCTGTTCAACGGCAACGGCGCGGCAGGCGGCGGACCGGCTCAACCAGAGTGAATTCGTCACTCAGGGTCGAGTGGAACGAGTCATTGCTCTTCCCAACACGGAGGGCTGCGGCGTCACGACCGGCGCTGAAGTCTTAAATTTTCTCCTCAACTACGCCACTCACCCTCGCGTAGAAGCTTGTCTCTTTCTTTCATTGGGATGCGAGATGGTCTCACCGGGATTCATCAAGTCCGCCATGACTGGCAAAGACATCGGGTTTCCGGAAATCTCGGCGGCCAGCCGTGCGTTAAACCTGGATCCCGAGCGGTTTGGCTGGATCACGATCCAGGACGCTGGCGGCACGGAACGCGCAGTCTCGGCCATTGAGGACTGGTTTCACGCCCGTGTAGTAGGAGAGGCGCCACCGGAACCGGAAGATATGGTTCGCATTGGTCTGGCTTCCACCGGCCCCATCTCAGAACACGCGCAGGCGACCCTGGTGGAAATCGCATCGGACCTGGTGCAGCACGGGATCACCGTCGTGGTACCAACCGTGGGCGCGTTGGCGGACGCCTTGTGTCCGGGTTCGCAAGCAACGCTGGTCTACGCTCAACGGCCAACTCAACCCGGGCTTCATCTCATGGAATGTATCACCGGAAATCAGATTGAAATGATCACCGGACTGGGAGCCGCCACCGATGGGATCCTCCATCTGTCCGGCGGTCGCCCCGTTCCCGCCAATATGGTGACGCCCACCCTGAACATCACCGAGAGCAATACGTCACCGGATTTCGACCTGCATTTACCAGGCACCGATCCTCACCAGTGGCGAAGCGAGATTCTTACCCTGATCCAGGATGTCCTGGCCGGAAATCGCACACCGCTTCAGAACGCCGCTGGAAACGTGGGTTGCCAAATCCCTCGCGGCGCCCGCGCCCACGCGATCTAACGGCGGGTGAAACCAGCCCTCTTTACAGGGAACATCTCACTTCTTTTTTCGGCGGACAAACTGTTCCGGCGACACGCCGTACACCGACTTAAACGAACGTGAGAAATGAAACGGATCTTCGAACTGCAGCTCGGCCGCCACGTTCTTCACCAGGCTGTCCGGGCTCAGCAAGAGCGCCGCGGCATGGCTCATCTTGAGCCGCATCAGAAAACGATACGGACTGATCCGGTGAAAGCGGCGAAACACACGCGAGAGGTAGGCGGGATCGATGCCCGTTTCTTCGGCCACCTCGGTCATGGTCTTGAGTCGGAGATAGTTTTCCTGCATGTGGCGACGAACCCGCTCATAAGTCAACCAGGCCCGGGAGTCTGCGGCACCGCCCTCAATTGTTTTCTCAGAGACCTTCAGCAATAGGGCTTCCACTAGCGTCGCGCAGATGCGCTCACTCAGATCGGATTCGCTCATCGCGTTGTTAATCAGCAACTCGAACAGCTCGACAATCTCGGCAACCGAGCCCACTTGAACCACGCGCCCGCCACCGGCCGTGCTGGCATCAAACCGCCGACGGGCCAACTGCCCGCCACAGTCCAAAAAGTATTTTAACATAGGCCGCTGACCGGTGTTCTCAATCCGATGGGGTACATCTTGACGATAGGAAAATACCGAACCCGGCCGCAGGACATGGCGTTGCCCGTTGAGATACAAGGTGCCTTCCCCTTCGGCCACGAATTCGAGCGCTTCGAACTCGAACGTCTCGCGCTCCACGACAAATTCAGGCAGACACCGCTCGCAACCCACGCTCACGGTCACGAGCCCTTTATCTTTCGGTTTCGGAAGCGCCAAGAACCAACGCCGCGCATCGGTAACCTGCGTCGAGAAATAGTCCGGTTCCTTAGCCATGGCTCCGACTCCTAGAAGAGGTCGATTCGGAATGGGTCCATTCTGGTTCCGGATGGAGAAAGTGCGCTCGTCTAGGTGTGCTCATTCAAACCGTGGATGCGGCCGATATGGACGCTCCGTTTTTATTTACCCTCCACGGTTTCGTGTCATTTGGTCAACACGGGAAACAGGAATACTTGACCAGATGAACCGGAAAATCAGGATTCAGGAGACTACCCGAAACATCCTGTCAATCCTGTTCATCCAGTCTCAACCCTTCAGCAGGATACCGCCACACTAGATCCCAGTAACCGGTTTCGATTCGGACGAGATGCGGATTCCTATCCGCAACGAACCCCTTCAATGGTGACGGATTCGACTTGGGTGCAAGCATATAACGACCCTCCTCACTGCGATGGTAATCAATCGCTACCGACATCTCAGCCGTATCTCGCGTAAGGAGTTCTTTCGACGCCGGGTAGCGACCGTGGAACTGGTAATACTTCTCCAACTCCACCGCCAGAGCGGCTTCCTGAATCGCAATGTCGGCATGGGGGAAATGTTCTTCCAGTTCCATGGCGAGCGCTTTTAATTTCGGTAGAACGAAAACGTCACAGATCGGATTAACCGGAGTCGGAACGGGCTCATTGGGCTTAGCCGGAAAAAAGAATCGATAGGTGTACGTCTGGCTCTGGTAATTCCAACCTTTTGGATGCAGTTGCCAAAGCAAGATGATCCAGAGCCGAGCGCCGTCATCGCGCTGGAAGATCTGGCGATAGTGCTGACGAAGCGTTTTAAGCGAGTAAGCCTGATCGATTTGATCCCACATATCCATCTGAGTCAGGGCCGTCGCCCGGCGGAGTCTGTCCGCATCGTCGAGAAGAGCCAGTCCGGCGAATAGGGCGGCAAGCGTTTCCAGTTGTTGGGAATCCCACTGGTGATTCGCCAGCCCCTCCCAAAGTGGTTGAACGAGTGTTAACAAGTGTCGGACTCGCTTCAGCTGCGTGTCGATGATCGGAGAGCCTTCCAAGCTATTGGCCAGGCGAAGTCCCAATTGGAGGTCCGCGAGCGCAGCATGCGTTTCGCCCAACGCCAGCCAAGCCGAACTTCGAACCGCTAGAATGGTCACCAAGTGTTCCAAGGCACGATTGCGAGCGCCCACTAAGGCCTCGACCATCCAACCTCGTTCGTACGGTAAGTTCCATCGCGCCTCCGGACGGTCTTTGGCGGCTGCCGCGAGTTCCGTGAGCACGGACTCGAAAGGCGCGAAATCTTCAAGAAGCTGGCGGGCATAAGCTTCCCGTTCCTCAGCGGCGGCCTCCTGCTGCATAAGGAGCTTTTTGGAACGCACCCAATAACTGAAATCCGTCGGCCGATTCGAGAACCACCATGGCCCTTCCAACGGGCGCCGATACGGCGCCTCAACCGCTTGAATCGTGTCTAACTCCACGGTATCCGCGAGCTCAACAAAGTCACCCAGCACCAAGTTCGCGTTGTGGTTGCCTTGAATCAGCGCCCGGAGGAGTGGCGTCTCACAGAGATTCTGATCGTTCGGAATCTCGGGCGGTGCCAGGGAACTAGGATCGAGCGTCCCTCCCGCAGACTCGACGGTCGTCTTCAACCGTTGGTAGGCCAAACGACCCCGCCAATGTTCGACGGAATAGATCAGAACCAATAGCGTGAAACCGCTCACCAACGTCCACCCATAAAGTCGCCTAGCCCGAGACCACGATAGTAGATGCCACCCTTCCCTTCGCAGGTGAATCAGGCGAAATCCAATACAGGAAAGGATCGGTGTCGCCAGGAGTGCGAGGTAGAGACCATTCAGCCAATGGAACTGCAACGAGTGCAGGAAGTAGGCGGCAATCAACCAAGATACCAAGAAGGCGAGGCCGCAGAGATTTCGAATGGCGCGAAGATCGCGAGCCTCAGTTCGCGTCACTGACGGGGGCGTCTCAGAACAATTCATGGTTCAAATCAGCGGATGTTTCCGGGCCGGGTTTATTTGGCTTCGAGGGGACTGGTTCGAAGGCGGGTCTGTTTTTCGTGCTTTTTCACGCGGCCCGGTGTTCTCGGGTGCCAGGTCAAATAACTGGCGCTCAATCGCAGCGAGCCGAACCACGGATTCATGCCACGAACGGAGCGGTTGTTCCGCAACGGCTTTTCCCCCACCGACATCCGGGCTCGTTAGCCGAAGCATCGCGATCACTGCCCAAACCGCCGCCAGCGAAACCCAAGGATGGGCAAAAACGCGATCCAAAAATCGGGTCCATCGCTCGACGGCTCGCTTCAAAGCGCCGGACCTTACGGCTTCGGCCGATCGCGTCGGACTGTCGAGAATCTCCCGTTTCCAGTTCTTCGGAATGGCCCTAAGTGGCTGTTGCCGGAGTTGAGCTTCAAAATCATCTTTCATTGGATTTCACTGTAAAGGGGACGCAGGAGAGTCCGCAGTTTGTCTAATCCGTAGCGATACCGGCTCGCGGCGGTGTGTGGCGAGATGTCGAGGGACTTCCCAATCTGCTCGAAGGTGAAGTGATCCCAAAGTTTGAGATGGACAACCAGACGCTGGTCCGCGGGCAATGTTTGCATTGCGTCCTGCAACGCCGTTCGAAAGGCGTCCGTATCGGGATCCGACGCGGCTGCAAACAATCGCGTGTTCTCGGAACCGAACCGATCCTGATAACGGTGCGCCGTCTGCCGCTTGCGAATCAGGTCGATGGCCTGATTGTGGGCCATCTGCATGAGGTAAGGTCGATCCTTAGTCGCTCGCAGAAGGATTTCAGGACGGGCGGCGAGCTTCTGAAAAAGCTCTTGGAGGACCTCTTTCGTCAGATCCTCGTCACGAAGCCACTGGAGAAGAAAGGCAAAAAGGGACGATGCATGGTTGTCATAAATCGTCTCCAGTTGCGCTTCGCTGTCCATCGCTACAACCCATAACGGCTGTGGGTTGAGGATTTGTCTAATCCGGAAACGGGTTTTGTGACAGGATGGACCGGAATCCTACGGGTCATAGACGACGAAGATGTGTTGATTCAAATCTTCATGAACCCGATCGCTGAGTCGGAATTCCCGGTGTTCCCGGGAACCGAAGGCCTTCTCCCAGACGGGCCAATAGGGACGTGCCTGTTGACCATCGGGGAGTTCCGTGGTCGCTTTGGCACGGAGGAACCATCGCGGCTCTTGGTCCTGGAAGAATCGAGATTCTTGAACCAACTCGAAGTCTTCCATCCGTGAGCCCGTTTCTTTCATCGCCTTTTCCATCCGGTCCATCATGTCGGCATAGTAACTTCGGAATTGCTCATTGGTAGCGGTATCAAGGAGCTGTTCCCGAAGTCGTTCGAGTGAATCGGGGATCGGCTGATTCCGGTTCTTGCGGAGAAGCGCGCCGAAGGCCATGGACAACTGATCCGCTACGCCCTCCATTTCCGTGCCTTTGGTTGCGACCACGGAAAGGGCCTGCTGTTGGTGCTGATTCTTCTGAATCGATTCCATGGCCGCCCGGGTCGCCGACTCTTGCTCTGTGATCGAGGCTTCCGTCCATCGCGCCGCTGCGCGGAGGCGGCTCGCTTCCCCACGCAAGTGGTGGAGTTCCCGACGCGCTTCTTCCAATGCAGCCCAACTATCGGCCTCAGGGAGTGCAGGCGTGGGTTCGGCAGCCATCTTCTTCTGAAGCTCGTTGAGTCGATTCAACTCCTCCGTAACCACGACCTGTTCCGCATCGATCCGCCCGAGACGAGATTTCTGGTATTGATAGACCCAGAAGACGAGGCAACCGAGCGCCGCAACGATCAAGACACCACGCGGAGAAACGCGTTTCATTGGAGAGAAGCCCTTTCGCGTTGCTCGGCTTCGAAGGAATCAAATTCGGCGAGGCTTTCGCGCGCGACGATCTGACTATGCCCATCGCCAAAGGCATAAACGCGATGGTATTTTCCGTCAAAGAAGCGGGGCTCACGTTCTCGCAGCAGGATGAGAGAACCCGCCTGATAATCCGCCCGCGTTCCCTCTGGTGAAAAGAGCTCCCACTCATCCAATGGCGATTCCAGAAAATACTCGTTCCCGTCGGCGTCCGTTGTCAGTTCCTTCTCCATGTGGGATCTCAGATCTTCCAGACTATGGGGAAACTGGTTCTCATGGTCACTGGCAAACATTATGAAAGGAAGGGCCAGGTCCTTAGCGACACCCGCACGGATTAGGCCGTCCTGTTTGAAGGCGTGTGCGGCCTGAGCAGACTCCCAAGCCTGGGTCTGGGTATCCAATTCAGCCTCAAGGTTCCGGAGTTCATTGAGCCGTCGAGCCATCGCTTCAGCTCCGCTGGCTTTGAGCGAGTTCAGTTCCTTGTTTAAAGCGTCCCGCTCCTGTTGATCTTCAACCAACCTTTGATAGGTATCGAAGTCGCGCTTGGCTTGCGTCCACTCCTGATGCGCGTCCGGTACTGAGTCGAGTTCCAACACACGCGCTTGAGTTTCGGCGAGTTCCTCGGCGCGAGCGCGGATATCCATTTCTTGGAATGCGAGTGGCACGGCACTGACAAGGGTAATGCCGGTTACCACGGCGGGTGTCTTTAGCGTCATAAGCTGGGTATTCAGTTTCAATAGGGTGAGCCAGGCGGGCGAGGTGGCCGCCGCATGCGCCAGGGATTGTTGGGCGACCTGAGCGGCTAAACCACTCGGGGCCGCCTGGGTGCCGAAGGCGGTGAGACAAGCCATTAGCGTGGCCTGAGTCGAAACCACGCCGCGTCGCGCAAACCACGTTTTCAGACGAGCCAGTGCCCGCGCGACTTGTTTCTGAGTCGCCTCGTAACTCGCACCAGTTTGATTCGCGATGTCCCCCAATCGCTTCTTGCCGAAGAAGCGGAGCAAAATCAGATTGCGGTCTCGTACTGATAAGGCCTGGAGTCCTTGGTCGAGATCTTCCAACAGTTGCTGATCATTCTCGTTCATCACGGCTGCATCGGAGCTTGCGTGCCAAGCAATCGCCTCTCGTTCCCGTTTCGAACGGCGCATTTCCCGTCGGTTCACGTTCTTAGCAGCGAAGACGGTCGCTCGATAGAGCCAGCCCCGAAGCACCACGTTTTTGCCCAATCCAGGGGCTCGTTTCGCGAGATCTGTAAACACTTCTTGCGCCACGTCATTCGCCAAGGCTTCGTTCCGGGTGACTCGCAACGCGGTGGCCCAAACCATGTCAAAGTAACGATCCACCAGCGTCGCGAAGGCGCTGTCCGCTCGCTCTTTGGCGTAGTGTTGCAATGCTTCCCAGTCCGATGTCATGGCCTATTCATTAAATAGCAACCACCGGAAGGAAAATCAGACATCATTTTTTGAAGATTCGAAACGGCCCTCCCCGACCGAACGAAGAGCAGGTTCGAATTCGAAAGCGAGCGAGGCGGAAGAAAGAACGCGGGCGACGCCTCCCGCCAACCTCAAGGCGCCTCCAACGGCGGAAAGGCTTCCAGGGGAGGAAAAGCCTCCAGCGGCGCTGGTTCCGGGGTCGCGGGCTGGTGAAAAGACATGTCCTCAAAGAACTGCATCAAACCAAACAGGATTGCCACCAGACTAGGAAAGATGACGAGACTCATCGCCAAGACACTGACACTCGCGAAACGAAGCGCGGACTCCGTACTCGTTTCCTTCCGGAACAGCACTCGTAGCGTGCAGCCCAGGGCGATCAGCGGGGGCACGATCAATAGATTTCGAGCGTCGACAAAAAGTACCGTGAGCCCCGGCAATACGGAACCGATCGGTGCGAGATGGGTAACCCCGGAAAGCAGGGTCCAAGTACCCGCACAAGCGACAACGACGGCCAGGGTGATGGCAACAAAAACAATCTTCATAGATAGGTGCTAGGAAATCGAAAAAACTCCGGTTGATTCAGAGCATACGATTTTCCGGGCCTGTCTATTAGAGAATTCTTGCGAGGCGATTCATCCCGAATGATCGATCAGCGATCCACCAGTTTGAATCGCAGCCGGACCGGTCCTGTCTTGGGACCGATCTCAGAGTCCAACACCTCGATCACACCCGCGGCCCCTTCGCGAGTGACGAAGAGAGCGGCTCGGCCAGCCCGAATTCCAAAGATGGACCCCATTGATGATCGCTGGCGGAAGGATGTCGTTCTTTGCGCTAAAGCCTCCAGTGCCTCGGCAGCCTTCAGAACATCCTCAACCGACGTCGTCTCAAATCGCCGCATCTCAGTCTCATCGCCCGCTTCGATCGATCCAACCAACAGACCCGTCACCCCCAAGCCCGGACGGACCACCACATCCGCTCCCGTCGCTTGCATCCACTCCTTGAGATCCGCAATCTGGGTCATGCCCCGTCCCAGTCGTCCACTCGAATTGAGTGCACTCACCAGATCATTGGGCGCGCTCATGACCGCTCCGGTATCCAAATCCAAGAATGCATTCTGCAATCGGATGCCCGCCATGAGCGTGACCTCTTGTTGAGCCTGGAATCCAGCTTCGAAGGAATGACTGGAATCCACCGTGTTAAACGCGAACACCTCAACCCCTTTCACGCGAAACGATACCCGACGCTCATCCTCCGACCATACAATCGTCCCATTCCGGTCGAATCGAATATCAGAAAGGGACAAGAGCGAATACTCCGTGGCCAGAGCTCTAAAGGGTACGGCTACGTCCCACACATGACGAATGGCGCCCGCATACCCTTGTACTCGGAATCGGTATCGCGTTTCGTCACCACCAAAGATTCGCATGACGTGCACCGTCTGGGCATCTGCATTCAGCATGCCATTTGGCGTCGTTGCTGAGATCGTAGCACCCACCGTTTTGGGCCGCTGCAACCACCAACCGAGCAAAGCGACTGTCGAGATTACGATCACACCCACCAGGGCAATTCTCTTCCCCTTTTCCTTAAGCCAACGCACCGCAGCCATCCGATCGAGCCGGTCCTGCCACGCCTTTTTCAAATCGTCCGACGTGATCCCTTGAGATCGCGCCCAGGCGGTCGCACATTTGAACTGGCGATCACTGGCGTTGAGAAACGGTGCCGCCAGAACGAGTATCGCGGTTTGCATCAATACCACCCCACCCAACCAGACTGCCGGAAAGAAGATGTCCATACCAATGTAGAGAAAGGTCAGTATCACGGCGAACATCAGCCCGATAAAAACGTCGCGATGAAACATTGCCTTTCGTTCGGATTCCGTCATTCGGGAACTAATCTTCCGAGCCAACTCAGATTGGAAGGGAGACCAGGTCCTCCAATCAAAAAGCATCGAAGGCACTTCGCTATCCTCCACGACGGTTTCCACGTCGTCCCGAAACTCACCTGCGGTCTGATACCGACGCTCCGGTTCCTGTTCGATAGCTCGAATAACCGTTTCGTCAATGCGCACATCGATCGCCACTTTCTTGGAAGGGCGTTGGAAAGGCGCTGAAGGGAGTTCCCCGGTCAACATTTCGTAGAAGACGATGCCCAGCGAGTAAATATCGGCGCGATGATCCACCTGTTTGGGTTTGGCCTTCTGTTCCGGCGCCATATAGGAGGGCGTTCCTAGGCGCGCCTCTTGAGTCAAGCTACTGGCGGACTCACCCGATTTTCCGACGCCATCCGCCCCGGCCCCGGATTCCTTGGTGCCTAGGATCTTGGCAATGCCGAAGTCCGCGATCTTGACCTGTCCCAAAGCATCCACCAGGACATTTTCCGGTTTGATATCGCGGTGCACGACGCCGTGACGGTGGGCGTATTCGAGAGCGGCGCAGATATCGGGAACAATCGATAGGGCGGCTTCTGGCTGAATCCGACCCTGCTTCAGGAGTTGGCGCAGGTTGGCGCCGTCGACCAACTCCATAGTCAGGTAGTATCGCCCATCGACCTGCCCAAAATCGTGAACCGTAACAATATTGGGATGATTCAGATTGGCCAAGATTCGGGCTTCACGGGAGAACCGCTCCGAGAACTGAGCTTGCGCCGTCCGTTCGGGCGCCAAGACCTTTAAGGCGACGAGCCGATCCAGAGATTTCTGGCGCGCCTTGTAAACCACCCCCATGCCCCCACGACCCAACACTTCGATGATTTCGAAGCCAGGAAAGAGCTTGGCGATCTCAGCCGGCGGCACGACTGCTTTCGCGCGCGACGAGTCCCCTGCCCCCTCCTCCTGAGCCTTGGTCTCGGTCAACCTCGTCTGACTCGCCACATTGACCGCCATCAGACACTGGGGGCACAAGCCCTCAGACACCGAATTCTCCAGAGGGCCACCGCATTCCGGGCACTGATTTGCCTTCATGCCACTTCCTTACCCATCACTAGAGCGATGTTACGAAAAATCTTCCGAAGGCGAACCGGCCAGTACCCGAGCCAAATAGACCAACTCCTCATCCAGATTCGCATCCGGCGCCAACGTTTGCGCGACTTCTTGGCGATACACCTCCCGGAATCGTTTTCGCAAACGATGCACAGCCACCCGGGCAGCGCCTGCACTCGTCTGCAGTTTCTCGGCCAGGGTCGGGTAATCAATCTTACCCCGCACGACGGTCAACCACGGTTTGAGCACCTCAAACTCGGCCCCTTTCCCCGCCTGGACATACTCTGTCTTCATCCGGGCCAAGGTGAGCTCCAACAGATTCAAAGCCCACTGTCGGTCAAAGATCTCTCCGGCTGAAACGGCTTCGCCACCCTGATGCGTGTAACGGGTCTCGGCAAGATCGACATCAAACGCCACGTGAGAAACGTGCCCCCCGCGCCGCTGGGCGGAGCGCGCACGCCACTGGTTGGCCATGTGTTTCTTCATCGCATCGATCAAGAACGTCCGCAGCCGCCCCTTCTGCCGGTCCGCCGCGGCCAACCAACGTTTCTCCAAAACTCGGTGAAAGAAATCCTGCGTCAGATCCTGCGCATCGTGAGGCGAGTGTCCACTCCGTCGAGCGAACGCGTAGAGCGGAAACCAATACGCTCGGCAAACCGCTTCGATCGCCTCCTCGGCACCGACCGAATCCTCTTGAACGGCAGCAACAACCTGCGTCCACCGCGTCTCGGGGAACGCACTCTTTGTAGAAGCCACACTCATAGAACTCTGGGATTCTATGAGAAACCTCACCCCTAAAGCCAGCCCCCGGTGGGGCGAGCGTACCCGCGAGCCGTTGGGCAAGAGACGGAACCTCAAATGCCAGGCCCCGAAAAACAAAACGAGCACCTCGGTCAGAGGTTCCACCTATATCGGAAATGAGGCCGAGCCAGCGAAAACACCAGCAACATGCCATCATCTCATGATGCCTCAGCCGTGGGTCACCTCGGCTAGGCTCACGGATCGGTGGTCACATACGACTCGATTCTCAGTTCCATCGAACGAATGCGTAAACCATCAAAAACATACCGTTGTGCCCCTTCCATGGCGTAGCACTCACTCGTGCTTCGAATCCTTCCCTCTTCACGAATGAATAACGTCACGCAATCCTCTTCCACCTCGGGCTCTCGGACAACCACAGGCTTTTGATCTTCCAAAACCGCTTGATCCGCCTCGATCTTTCGCCGCACCTCATCCCGTCCCGAAACGGAACCACAAAAGGCTGGCACCACGTCCGAGACACAGACGTATTCCACTTCTTCCGTCCATTCGCTCAGGATCAGATCCCACGCCGATTGGCGCTTGGAATCACAGTCCGTCTGCAAAACATCCACCATGTTCACAAACTGTTGCCGTACGATTTCGAGCCGATCTCGATCCAGTTTTCCGCTACGTCGCGATTCGTTCTTGGACTCTCGTTCAGTCACATACTCTTTGACGGCATCTGGATTCATTGCACTGGAGAACAGAAGATTCGATCCGAGGTTCGTATATATATAATAAACCCCTAACGAGATAGGAATGCTTAGTCAACAGATTAGATAACCCTTTTTGCGTCATCTCAAGAAACATGAAAGCACATTGGAACCACGTGAAGAACCCTCAGGTTCAATTCCCCTTGTCCTTTAGACTACTTCTGGGTTGGCTGCCTGCACTTCAATCGTACAATGAACAACTTCTTCCACCTCTGCCAATCGAGCTCGGAAGTTTGCAGACTTGGGACTGTCCGTCACAATAATGACCGCCAAGGAATAAATTCCGGTTCCAATAGACCAGAGATGCAAATCGTCCACCCGATGATTCCCCGGGACTTCCTCCAGTACCGCTTCAATCTTTTTCCTCAAGCGTTCCGGCCCTTGCTTGTCCAAGAGCACTCCACTCGTCGTGGCAAGAAGGCCTATTGACCATTTGGTAATCAGAATCGCCCCGACGATACCCATGATCGGATCCATCCAAATCCAGCCGTAGTACTTCGCTGCTAGCAAAGCCACGATCGCTAGCACCGAGGTCAACGCATCTGCCAACACGTGCAAATAGGCCGCCCGCAGATTGTGATCGTGATCATGTCCGTGATCATGTCCGTGATCATGCCCGTGATCATGCCCGTGATCATGCCCGTGATCATGCCCGTGATCATGCCCGTGGTCATGCCCGTGATCGTGCCCATGGTGGTGGTGACCGTCATGCCCGAGCACAAAAACAGAAATCCCATTGACGATCAGTCCCAGAACAGCCACGCCGATTGCCTGATTGAAAGCAATCGGCACCGGCGCGACTAATCGATGTACACTCTCGCCCACCATCAAGAGGGCAAATACGACCAAAAGAATCGCGCCCGAGAAACCACCCAACGCGTTGACCTTGCCCGTTCCAAAACTGAAGGCTTCGTCACGCGCGTGCTTCCTAGCAAACACATAAGCAAACGCGGTGATGGTCAAAGCCGCGGCATGGGATGCCATATGAAGCCCATCAGCTAGTAGAGCCATGGATCCAAATAGATACCCTGCGCCGATCTCGACCACCATCATGGTTGCCGTTATCGCGATGACAATTAGCGTTCGCGATTCCCCGTCCTGCTTCGCATCGTGCCCAAACGTATGGTCATGCCGGAAATCGAGTTTATCACTTGTCTCGCTCATCACATTACCTCAAGCATTATTCGTTCGATTCCAGCAGTCTCGACGCGTCCCTACTCCTTCGGTTTCCACCGGACTTGCATCTCCGGTCCCGTCCACCGGGTCCAATCCGCTGTTCGGTCACTCCGAAGTTCCCTGGGGATCAATTCAAAGGCTTGTTTTAAAAGCTCATTGCGTTTTGCGGGTTCGGCTCCCATCCGAGCCGCCAACAAACTGATGCGCCTGCCCTGGGCCGGCAACCTCGGATCCAAGCCCGGCGCCTCCGATGCAGCAATCGTCTCAATATACCGTTGAGATACTTTTAACCAGATCTGGTTCACCAGGTAATCCCCCCCGTCGGTCGCCGTCATTCGATCCAGCCCCGCGGCCAGTTCCAGGGACATGTTATCCAGGGTGTTGACCGCATCGCCACGCTGGCTTTCGTCCAACACACCACGATAGAGCAGCGCCAAGCCTTTGGCATCCCGTACCGTGGGATCCAAGACCTGATCCCGGGATCGTTCCCGAGCACAATTGGCTTGAATGGTTCCCCAGTCCAAGCCCCCGTCATGGAACCCTACCATGCCCAGAACGGGCGCCCCAAGTTCCAGCTTCCCTTCAAAGAAATACGCCTTCGGAAACACATGTAAAAAGGTATCTTGAACCGTTTTCAATTGAGACTCCGTGAATTGATACAAAGGCAACCACTGACAAAAGAGCCCGCCGGATCGCAGGGACTTCTTCACGGCTGCAAAATGTTCGACACTGTAGAGTCGTCCGACACCCGGGCGCCACGGCAAGAACAGATCGCTGATCACCACATCAAATGCATCGGGATGGGCAGCGATGAAGGTCCGCCCATCCTCAATGGCGATTCGACTCTGCGGCGCCCGGACGATATCGGCATTGAACTCGCCAAAATGTTCTTCTGCGGCATCGACCACCATGGCCGCCAACTCGACCACTTCGATCGATTCCACCGTCGCATGCTGCAGGGCCGCCGAGGGCGTGATGCCGGTTGCCAGGCCAACAAAGCAGACCCGCTTGGGATCCGGATGGAGAAGCAGCGGGATATGGGCTTGGCGCTCTTGATCGTAACGGACATTCGTGCTCCCGAGCAGATATTGGTTTGAGAACAAGAGTCCGCGGCCAAAACTCTTGTGCTCAACAACGGCCAAGTTACCCTCCCGCCCGAACACCAGGTCCAGAACTTTCAGCCCCATGTTCGGATTCACCACAGGTAACGACTTCAACCAACCAAAGGATCCCAATACCAGGCTCAACGCGACGAGATATCCCAACGCATCTTGCCACCGTGTCTCTTTCCAGCTCCCCGCTCGCCACGCCAACGCCAATAACAGATAAAGCACGGCTATACTTCCAATCCCCCAGTAGACCCCGAAGAAAGGCAAAAGAAGGCGGTAGGCAACTTCCGCCCCGAGCAACCCACCGATACCGTTGATCGCTAAGAGCCCCCCTAGAGCAGCACTCTCATCACAGTCCTTGGGAATTAACCGGACGAGATTGGGAAAGACCACGCCTCCCAGAAACAGGCCTGGGCCCAAGGTGGCAATGACCAACCAAACGAGCGCTCCCGTGAAGGTCGCCACGCTATCCGTCGCCGGGATGCCGCCGGATTCAATCGCCATGCGAACAAAAAGAATCGGGCACAACACGGTGGCACCCGCAGTCGCAATCAAGACCAGCGCCAAGAAACGCGGCGTCAAGGCCACCCATTTCGAGATCACCGGAACAGCCGCCGCCGACACGGCCAGAGCAAAGATAAACGACCCCAGAACCGCCACTGGAGCGTGAAACGACAAGGGTGCCACAAGCATGACCAAATCCATCGCGAGAATCTCCAGCGCGAGAATCAGGAACCCGGATGCAAATGCGGTTGCCAGAACACTCGGGCTGAGTCGGCGAACCCAGGGCGGCTTCCCCGCCGACGTCGATTGAGTCGTATCCGGAACCCGTGCTTCGGAGTGACGGTCCACTCCGAATGACACAATTCCCACCACGACATTCAACGCGATCGCCACCCCCATGGAACCGCCCACCCCAAACGTGTACAAAGCGAAGCAAGCCGTCACCGCGAGCCCCACCAGCCCGCCAGCCGTATTCGAAGCATAGAGCCTGACACTCGCTGGCGTGGACCCAACCGACCGATTTCCCACCCCGCGAACGAGCAAAGGCAAGGTCGTCCCCATCACAAAGGCGGGCAGAAACACCACCCCCAACGACAGCCCTAATTTGATCCAAGCCCCCTGCCAACCCAGCAGGCCCGCGCCCCCCAGCCAGGGCCAAATCCAATCCGTCCAATGAGAAAGCCAGAGGGCCGGAAGGCAAAGGACAGCAACGCCGAACTCGGCGATCATCAGCGCGCGCCAAGGACGCAGAATTCGCGAAACGAAAAGGCTAATGACCGCAGCACCGACGGACAGGCCAAGAAAGAAGCAACTAAAAACGCGCGTCGTCGATTCCGCACTCGACCCCAAGAGATCGGTCATCCGATGCGTCCACAGCAGCTGGTGTGAAAGCGCCGCAGCGCCACTGAGCAAGGTCAGCACCAAGCCGATTTGGTATCGTCTGCGTTCGTTCCACATCCGCGGGCCTAGCATCCCACCAAAAACGGCTAAGCGCTAGAAAAGAGAGAGTTCCGTCCCCAGCGAAAGACCCAAGTCACAAGAAGCGCCACGGACATGACCGTCACAACGGTCTGGGCCGGGGGAAGATCGTAATAGTTTCCCATAACGAGCCCCAACAAAACAGAGCCCAGAGCCACCACCGGAGCCACCCAAAACATCGCCGGAATGTCTCGACACAGATTCTTGGCCATCTGGGCCGGCAAGACCAAGCACCCAAACGTGAACAGCATCCCGGAAGCTCGAATCGCCAGTCCCGTGGACAAACCCAACGTGATCGCAATCGCCAAGGACCAAAGAAAGATATTGGCGCCCACCGCGGCAGCCATCACGGGATCCGAGAGGTAGAGCGTCAGCTGCCGCAGACGGAAGACCAGGAACCCGATAAAGAAAACCACCAGTGACCCGAAAACCACAATATCGGTCGTGTTGGCCCCGATGATACTGGAGGAGAATAGAGACTGGATCTCCTTCAACCCGTAAGGCATGCGCGCCAGGAGTAGCACGGAGAGACTTCCACTGGCCAAAAAGATCCAACCCGTCAGCTCTTCACTAGTGGAATTGCCACCGTCTTGGTGCCTGCGAGCGACCAACAGGGACGCCCCCACCGAAAGCAGTACGGCAAAAAGAACCGGCAGCCCAAAACCAAAGAAGAGACTCAACGCCACGCCCAACATGGACGCCTGCGAAACGGCCGCTGCCACAAAGACATTCCCTCGGGCAACGACCACGACCCCCATCATTGAAAGGGACAGGCCGATTAGAAGGGCACTCAGATAGGTCTGCGAGAACAGCGACCAGGATTCGATAAACTCGCCAATCACGCCACCGCCTCCGGATGCTCGACCTCTGCCCGGACACTGAATCCCCCCGACGGCTCCGGCCTCACCTCCGTCGGCACGCCAAACGCCATCTCCAAGTTTTCCCCGGTTAGCACCTCTCCGACCGGACCACAGGTGACTCGGCGATTCTTAAACACTGCAACATGGCTGGCATAGCGACCGGCCAATTGAAGATCATGAGTGACAAAGATCACGGTGATCCGGTGCTGACGATTGAGTTCGGTAATGGTCTTTAACAACCCGGACGAGGCGGCAAGATCCAACCCAGCCGTCGGTTCGTCGACAATCATCAACAGAGGATTCCGCACCAAGGCGCGAGCAACCATCGCTCGCTGTCGCTGCCCGCCTGAGATGCGCCAAATGCTCCGCTCGCGGATGTGATGGATTCCCATCACTTCCATTGATTTCTGAACGCGCTTTCGGAGCTTGGATTCGTCTACCGCCAGGCCTGCCGTCCCTTGAATGACGAACGACTGAATCGTGGTTGGAACGCTGGGGTTTAGATCGCAGCTTTGCGGGACGAAGCCAATGCGGGTTCGCCTAGCGAAATCAGCACGTAGCCGGACCAAGCCTCGCTTCGGCCTCAGCGCACCAAGCAGGGCCTTGATCAGGGTCGTTTTCCCTTCGCCATTCGGCCCAATGAAACACCAAAACTCGCCGTCTTGAATCTGCATCTCCACCGAATCCAAGATGGTATTTCGCCCGTAGGCAAAGGTAGCTTCCTGGACCTCCACAATGGGGTCCGGCTTGGTCGGCTCCTTAGGCACTTGGACGATGTTCTCGTCGAGAGCCTCGCTGGGTTGCTTCGCGGGCCGTTCCGGCGGTTCCAGCCCCAACTGCTTGAGAATATCGTCACTCATACTCAGGGATCAGTTCTCGGGAGATGTCGCACTCCCAGTCGCGTCGAGAGCTTCAATCACCGTTTCCATATTGTGACGGACCATATCGAAGTAGGTATCCGTACCGGGACGGGCTTTGGTTTGATGGCACATGGACAAGACCCGAGCACCGGTGTTTTCAGAGACAAAGCTACTATGCCGGGCATCAAAGTAAGGCGCCGAAAAAATCACCGGCACGGAGCGCGACTTCATTTCATCAATCAGAATGCGCAAATGCTTGGTGGTGGGCGGCACACCCGGTTCCGGTTCAAAGTAACCCAACACCGAGAGGCCGATACGCCGGGCGAAATAAGGCCAGAGGTCATGATCCCCAACGATCGGCGTTCCTCGATGCTTTGCTATTTGGCCCAACCATCCACCCAATGGGACGCCATGCTGTTGCTGCGCCAGGAAGGCGTCCAATTCATCATTCAAATAAAGATCCGCAATCTCGATCACATCATGATGCTGCGCCAACTCCGCGCCAATGAGGGCGTCCGCCAAGCGAGTATTGAAGCTTTCGAGGTTCTTCCGAAACTGCTCTTCCTGATCCGGCACAATCGCAATCAGGCGGTCTGCAACGAGTTTCGCTGCCCGGAGCCCTTCGATCGGATCCAGCAAGTAGTGAGGATTCCCGGACGGATGCAACCCACTGGAATGGCCGACACCCATGGCATCCCCCACGGCTCCCTCCAACGGCATCACCACCGATGAGGTGTCTAGGAATCCATCGGCACCTTCGAGTATTTTGGGATTCTTAAGGTTCGCCACGAGGTCGGGATACCACGCAGCTTCGATGTCATTGCCGACTTGGATCCAAAGATCCGCGTCATTCATTTCCCGGACAAAGCTGGGAAGAATATCCAACGCGTGGGGATCTTGGTTGCCCTTACCGAAACAGAGCAGATTGACGCTGTCTCCCGCGATGGCTTCGGCGATACCCATCAGATCCGTCGTGGAAACAATCACACAAGGAAGGTCTCCGGCCGCGTGGCCTTCACCATCGTGTGCCGTCGCACCATCGCCGTCGGAGGCGCCACCACAACCCGCGAGAATTAGACCCGCAACAAGAGCCATGCCTGCGGTCCGAATCGTTTCCATCCAGTCTCTCTTTACTTCCATAGTGTCATCCTAGTTCAAAACGTGCATCCAACTCATCGCCCCGTTTGCCCTCGCGTTCTCGTTCACTCGATCACTCGATCACTTCACTTCTCGCCGGTTTCTTCGTCCCCACACAGGCAATCCGAATTCCCACACGAAGGAGCAATATTCAGATTCCGCCGAAGACGAATCCCAACGAAATGGGAGGCGGCCAAGAAACCACCACCAAATCCGGAACCAATCGCCTGAGTCCACCCCAGTTCCCGTGCACAGCAAGCCGGCGGCGCCGTCGCGTGGACGGTCAACAGGGTCGCCCCTCCCAAGAAAACCAGAATCAGCGGCCACCAAGTCCCCAACTTTCGGAAAACACCGATGCCGCAAAGCGTCGCCAAGAGTACGGATCCGATCACAAAGATGCGCTCCGCAGTCGGATCGGCAACCAACGTTCCAGCCAAAAACGGCATGGCGACCAACAACCAGGGAAGGCAGATGCAATGAATCGCACACAACGAAGACGCCACCATTCCCAAACGATCCCAAGCGCCGGATTCAATCACCGGGTTTCGCCCCGTTACAGATGCCCAAGCAGGGATGAAAGACTTCCAGTTTTCCATCATCTCATCTTCGTTTTTACGCTCACCGTGATTGCCAAGCGCGCCCGGTGTGCCATCACACCGGGCGCATCAATCTCCTTGGCCTCGACTTAGATTATTCCGCGGCAACCTCCCGATAACGGTAGAACCGGGCCTCGCCGGGTTCACCCACGGCCACCGTGACTTCGACAGGCTGACCATCTCCTACGATCACGTCGCCGCTAGCCTCCCACTCGCGGCCGTCGAAGGCCGGGATGGATTCCAACTGGTAACGCGTACCGGCAACCGTCGGCCACGAGAGAACCGGACTCCCGTCCGCTCCGAACGCGATGGTGAGAGCGCCCCGTGCCGACTCGATTTCGAAGGTGAAATCGACCACGCCACTCTGCGCCTGCACACCACCTTCGGCCAAAGTGCCCGAAGCCTGCAACGAAACCTTATAAACACCCGGAGCCGTGAACCCCCAGTTCTGATGGGAGTGTCCACCGACACTGACCGGGAAGACGTCGCCGCCATCAATCCCATCCGCGGAATTGAAGAAGACGTTTGGCGCACCAAACTCATCCACCGAATAGAGCGAGATCTCGCCCGGTCCGCGCACTCCCGTCAGTTGAAGATCAACCGAATCATTTTCGAAGACACCGGAAGGAATCTCATCCCCGGCAATCCCCAAGAACAACACGCCTTCAACCTCGTCCTGAGGCAAGACCCAGACCGCGTCGCCTGCGCTCCCCAGGAAGCCAAAGGCAGGATCATCCGGAACGGTCGCACGCGTGCTAGGCAAGCCTTGCAGTAGAGCTTCATCCGGCTCCACCTCACGTTCGTTGGCCTCATCCAACAAGGCGAGTTCCCACTCTCCGTCTTCGTAGACCACTTCCATATCCAATTCACCTTGGTTGAAGATTTCCGGTTCGATGACCTCGAAGAAGAAAGCAACGGCTTCACTCGCTACGGCCTCACCACTACCGGCCTTCACCCCACTGGCTTGGAGCGTCACCTCATACTGCCCGGCGGCTGAGAAACCCCAGTTTTGGTGAGAGTGTCCACCGACACTGACCGGGAACACATCATCCGCACCTAACCCGTCCGCGGAGTTGAAGAACGTTGTCGGACTACCGAACTCGTCCGTGGCGTAAAGGAACACACTTCCAGGTCCATCGACGCCAACCAGACTCAAGCCCACGGAGTCATTTTCAAACTCGCCCGCAGGAATCTCATCCCCGGCAATGCCGAGGAACAGGATGCCTTCCCGCTCGTCCTGCGGTAGAATGAAGATCCGATCGCCGGGATTCCCCAGGAAGCCAAAGGCGGGATCGTTCGGCACGGGTTCGAGCGTCGCTGCGACACCAGCCAAGATTCCATCGGTCGCCTCGATCTCGCGTTCATTCACCTCGTCCAGTAGGACGAGTTCAAACTCGCCGTCTTCGTAGGCGACCTCCAGATCGATCTCGCCGTCCGAGAAGACCATCGGGGGCATGACCGTGCCGGTCCCGTCATCGAGAATTTCAACGGTGAACTCGACCACTTCGCTCGCCGATGCCACGGCGCCTTCCTGTAACTCACCGGAAGCCTGCAAGGCTAGCTTGTAAACACCCGGTGCGGTAAAGCCCCAGTTCTGATGCGAATGACCGCCCACACTCACCGGGAATACATCGCTCGTGTCAATGCCGTCACCCGAATTGAAGAACACATTCGGCACTCCAAACTCATCCACGGCATACAGTGATACGGCTCCGGGACCACGCGAACCAATCAGGTTCAGTGAGACCGCATCATTGGCAAACACACCGGCTGGAATCTCATCCCCGGCAATACCCAAGAACAGGACACCTTCAGTTTCTTCCTGAGGCAGCACCCAAACCGCGCTACCCGCAGCACCCAAAAAGCCAAACGCCTCATTGTCCGGCACGGTCTGCCGCGTCGCCGGCACGCCTTGCAGCAAGGATTCGCTCGGTTCGACCTCGCGTTCGTTCGCCTCATCTAGCAGAACCAATTCCCAGGCACCGTCTTCGTAGGCCACTTCCATGTCCAACTCGCCTTGGTTGAAGATCTCCGGTTCGATGATATTGAAGGAGAAGGCAACCGGCTCGCTAGCGGCGGCTTCGCCGCTTCCGGCTTTTGTACCCGCGGCTTGCAGCGTGACCTCGTACTGTCCTGCGGCAGAGAAGCCCCAGTTCTGATGCGAGTGCCCACCGACGTTCACCGGGAACACATCGTCTTCACCAATTCCGTCTGCGGAATTGTAGAACGTGGTCGGACTGCCAAACTCGTCGGTCGCGTAGAGGAACACGTTGCCCGGACCACTCACGCCAACTAAGCTCAAGGCCACCGAATCGTTCTCAAACTCACCCGCGGGAATTTCGTCTCCCGCGATCCCTAGAAAGAGAACGCCTTCTTGCTCGTCTTGCGGTAGAATAAAGACACGATCGCCCGGGCTCCCCAAGAAGCCAAAAGCGGGATCGTTCGGCACAGGTTCCAAGGTGCTCGGAACCGCCGTCAGGACGCCGTCTCCAGCCTCGATCTCGCGCTCATTCACTTCGTCCAGCAGAACCAACTCAAACTCGCCATCTTCGTAGGCCACCTCCAAGTCAATCTCACCACTCGCAAACACTTCTTGAGCCGTGCTGTCGTCGAGAATCTCAACAGTGAACTCCACGACCTCGCTCGCCGATGCCACAGCGCCTTCCTGCAACTCACCGGAAGCCTGCAGGGCTAGCTTGTAAACACCCGGTGCGGTAAAGCCCCAGTTCTGGTGCGAATGACCGCCCACACTCACCGGGAACACATCGCTCGTGTCGATGCCATCGCCCGAATTGAAGAACACATTCGGCACTCCAAACTCATCCACGGCATATAGAGACACATCCCCAGGACCGCGTGAACCAATCAAGTTCAGCGAGACCGCATCATTGGCGAACACACCCGCTGGAATCTCATCTCCGGCAATACCCAAGAACAGGACCCCTTCAGTTTCTTCTTGAGGTAGCACCCAAACGGCATCGCCCGCTGAGCCCAGAAAACCAAATGCCGCATCGTCCGGCACGGTCTGTCGCGTCGCCGGCACGCCTTGCAGCAAGGATTCGCTCGGTTCGACCTCGCGTTCGTTCACCTCATCCAGCAAAACCAATTCCCAGACGCCGTCTTCGTAGGCCACTTCCATGTCCAACTCACCTTGGTTGAAGATCTCCGGTTCGATGATATTGAAGGAGAAGGCAACCGGCTCGCTAGCGGCGGCTTCGCCGCTTCCGGCTTTTGTACCCGCGGCTTGCAGCGTGACCTCGTACTGCCCTGCGGCCGAGAAGCCCCAATTCTGATGCGAGTGCCCACCGACGTTCACCGGGAACACATCGTCTTCACCAATTCCGTCCGCGGAATTGTAGAACGTGCTCGGACTACCAAACTCGTCGGTCGCGTAGAGGAACACGTTGCCCGGACCACTCACGCCAACCAGGCTCAAGGCCACCGAATCGTTCTCAAACTCACCCGCGGGAATCTCGTCTCCCGCGATTCCTAGAAAGAGAACGCCTTCTTGCTCGTCTTGCGGCAGAATGAAGACACGATCGCCCGGGCTCCCCAAGAAACCAAAGGCGGGATCGTTCGGCACGGGTTCCAAGGTGCTCGGAACCGCCGTCAGGACGCCGTCCCCAGCCTCGATCTCACGCTCGTTCACTTCGTCCAGTAGGACCAACTCAAACTCGCCATCTTCGTAGGCCACCTCCAAGTCAATCTCGCCCGAAGCAAAGGCCTCCGGCGTCACCACGGCGGGTTCATTGGAACCTTGAATATCGAAGGTAAAGACAACCACCTCACTCTCGGAAGCGTCGGTGTCACCGACTAGTTGGCCGGAAGCCTGCAGCCCGACGCGATACACGCCGGGTTGGGTAAAGCCCCAGGCTTGATGCGAGTGACCGCCCACGCTAACCGGGAAAGCATCACTGTCCGTGATCCCATCCCCGGAGTTGAAAAACACGCTCGGAGCGCCAAATTCGTCGACCGCGTAAAGCGAGACATTGCCGGGGCCGTCAGAAGATACGAGTTTCAGTTCGACTGCGTCCCCTTCAAATACGCCGGCCTCAATCTCATCACCCGCAATCCCCAGGAAGATCACCCCTTCGGATTCTTCTTGCGGTAGAACATTCACCCGAGTTCCGGGGGCACCCAAGAAGGCAAAGGCCGGATCATCGGGCACCACCGTCTCGGTCGCGCTCGATCCTTGGATCACCAGTTCATTGGCGCAGATTTCCCGCTCATTGGCTTCGTCCAAACCGACCAGTTCCCACTCGCCATCTTCATAAGCGACTTCGAGATCGAGTTCCCCTTCACCAAAGATGGTCGGACCGAAGACCTCGAAGAGGAATTCCGTATCCGCACTCGCGGAGGCCGTCCCATCTGCAAGGGTTCCCGAGGCGTTCAAACCGACCCGGTAGATGCCTGGAGCGGAAAACGCCCAGTTCTGATGCGAATGACCGCCAACGTTCAACGGAAATTGGTCGTCCGCTCCGATGCCATCGGCAGAATCAAAGTACTTCGTCGGTGCGCCAAACGCGTCCGTGGAATAGAGGAACACGGCGCCAGGACCGTCCACGCTAGAAAGGTTCAGTGAGACTTCATCGTTCTCAAAGGCACCAGCCTCAATTTCGTCACCCGCAATGCCGAGAAAGAGAATACCTTCTTGCTCGTCCTGCGGGAGAATGAAGATGCCCGCCCCGGGTTCGCCCAGGAAGGAGAATGCCGGATCTGAAGGAACCGTCTGCCATGTGGCAGGGCCGGCATGCAAGGCGGCGTCTCCCGCTTCGATTTCTTTCTCGTTAACTTCATCCAACAGCACCAATTCCCATTCGCCACCTTCATAGGCGACTTCCATATCCAGTTCGCCTCGATCGTAGACATTGACTGCGAAACGGTACAATTCTTCATCGCTCAAAATCGGCGCCGACTGACCCGTGAGGGTTCCTTCTACGGCGAATCCCACGTCGTAGGTTCCCGGAGAGGTGAAGCCCCAATTCTGGTGAAAATGGCCTGGCGCGGCGGAATCAACAAAATCGGTTTCATCAATCCCATCGCGTGAGTTCATCGGGACCTCAACGGTACCGGCGCCACCGGTGATCCACATGATGAAGTCGCCCGGACCAGTCACGCTCATCAATCGAATATCAAATCGATTGCCTTCAAAGGTCCCGAGCGGCGTACCAGAGGTATTGATACCCAAGAATACGACCCCCTCACGGTCGACCTGAGGCGCAATCCAAAGGGCGTTCCCGGGTTCACCCAAAAAATCAAAATTAGGATTGTCTGGAATCAAGGCCTCGGATTCCTCACCGAGTCCAATGGTGACCTCACTCGGTTGGCTATCAAGCCATACATTCCAATTCCAAGTCCCTTCGGCATATGCAACGCGGAGGTCTCCATGACCATCCGTCCACAACGCCCGCTCCTCAGCGGACACGGAGGCTAACCCACCGCAGAGCGCGGCGAGTGCAAGGCAGTTAGCGAGTCTTCGTTTCATTAGTGATTTGTAAGGCTTCTTTATTTGTTTTTTGAATCTTGATCCTGAGCCATTGCGGCAATCCGACGCTACGGATTGGAGACGCGAAACTCAGGCGGCTGGGCAATGTTGATTCGTTGATCAATCTGTCGCTTGATCTCCGAGGCAGCGATTGACTCCACATGGCCGTCGACGAATAGATAGTTAGCCCGACCGCTGGTTCGATCCGGATTGGGCGCTCCCGCGCGATGCCGGTCGGGTTGAATATCGGCAATCACACCTTCCCACCCGCTCCGGAGCCAGGTGCGGGAATGCGTGTGATCGGAAAAGATTGAAGGTCCATACCCATCTGCGACCTCGAACAGCAGGATGGTTTCCGTAGGCTGACGGAGCTGATCCAACTTCGGCAGCGGACTCAGTAATTGACCAAATGAGTCGATCACTGGGACCGAGACAAATTCGTTCAGGATATAGCTCGTACCCCCATTATCACGGCGTTCGATTCGAGTCGGATCCGCCGGACACAAGCGAATGGCTTCAGAATTGCCCACATAGGGAAGGATTTTCCGAATCCAGATCTTATTGGTGCTCAGCGTTTCATGAGCGGTTTGGGGTAGTTTCCCTTCGAAGTCATCCCCGTACATCGCAATCCCAAGGCCAATCTGCCGCAGATTCGAGGCACATTTGATTTGCTTGGCCTTGGCAGTGGCCTTCCCTAGGGCGGGAAAGAGCATGGCCGCCAAGAGGCCAATGATGGCAATCACGACCAGGAGTTCAATCAAGGTAAACGCCTGGCGGCTTACGATTCGGGACTCGCTCGATTTCGCTGAGCGAGTAGTAGTTAAAGGGAACATTCTTACGTCTTGTATCCGGACACTTCAGTTTTCGCCGCAACACCTAGGTAGGGATCGGCGAACCCGCTGGAAACCCAGCAGGACAGCAAGGAGGTCTAGATCAAGACGGGTGGGGCCCGCGAAGGGGTCGAAAGAGAGATGCGGTTCGAAAAAAGTGCGGCAGCAGATGCGGCAAGCGCCTCAAATACCTGAGGGGGCTCAATGGCGGGATTGAGCAAGATCACCTGCGACAGAAATCCGGTCCGACAAAACGGGTCCAGAGGATCCGTGGCATCGTGGTCCGGCTCGTCAGAGGCGTGCCCACCCGACGCCTCACCCATGGGAGAGAAACTCACCAACGAACAAGCGACTTCATCCCCATGCACCCAGTGATGAAAGGCTGCGCTCTGCGATCCCAGCGTGATGAGGACCATCGCAACTACTAGCTGCGAGGCGACACCAATACGCCAAAATAAACTTTTCCGAAACGCAGTCATCGCTATGATCACGACCAGCTAAAGCAAACCATTTGCATTACGCAACAATTTTTTGCAAACCATATGCAAAAACAGCAACCATCTCGCAGTCTTCCGCTACCACCTGAGCCTCTCTTCGGGCTCAAGGGGTTTGCACTAGACTACGATCGATTCCAGGATTCCAGAGGCCAGCTCCAGCACGGCTACCGGGGCGGGAAGTCACCAAAACAGGGTTCGCTGTTCCTGCAAAAACATCCTTGATGGAGATCAACGGCAATGCCCACGCGTGATCGCGACGGATTCACTCAAAAACTTCGGGACGCGGGCATGCGCGTTACCGACGCAAGAATCGCGACGCTTGAACTCATGTCCCTCACCAAGTCGCCCTTAACCCATGCCGATGTGGCCAAGCACTTGGCAGAGATGGGTGTCAATCAAGCCACGGCGTTTCGGAATCTGAATGCTTTGACCGAAGCCGGATTCCTCCGCCGGACGGAACTCGGAGACCATGTCTGGCGCTTTGAGATCATTCGCGACGGAGAACAGGATCATCTCGCACACCCACACTTCCTCTGCGTGGATTGCGGCACGGTTTCCTGTCTTCCCGAAGTGGAACTCATCCAGAAACACTTCGAAACGAACGGGGAAACCCGCGAAGTCACCGAGATTCTCCTCCGAGGCCATTGTCGCGAGTGCGATTGAATGTCTCGACTCTGGGGAAGGGTCAAGATTCTTCCCCCGGTCGAGCAGGGATTATCCCCACAAACACCAAAACCACTCAGAGCCAGGTCGCAGCCCTGTATTGCAAACTCCTTGCAATTAGAATGGCAGCACGGGTAGTTTTCGCTTCAGGAAATAGAAACCACCAATCCCGAAAATCAACATTCGTCCAATATATCTGGTGAAACCGAAATCCGAATCCTCAATTCAACCGGCCAAATGGCAATTCGCTCCCCGGAACAGCATCGAGCAAGTGGAGGAAGGCAAGGAACTCGCTCCCAAATTCGACGCCGCAGGCACGCTGCCCTGCATCACCCAACACGCGGAAACCGGTGAGATCCTCATGTTTGCCTTTATGAATGGAGAAGCGTTGCAGCGCACCATCGACAGTGGTTTCGCTCACTATTGGTCTCGCTCTCGCCAGAAACTGTGGCTCAAAGGGGAAACTTCCGGCATGAAACAAGCCGTCCAACAGGTCCTCATCGACGACGACCAGGACTGCGTGATTCTCAAAGTCACCTTAACCGCCCCAAACGCCGGCGGTAGCGAAGCCTCTTGTCACGTCGGCTACCGAAGCTGCTTCTATCGAGAAGTTCAAACCACGGATGAGGGACCCCAACTGCGATTCATCGAATCCGAGAAAGTGTTTAACCCGGAAGTGGTCTACGAAGGAACTGCGAACCCGACTCAGCTCTAACGGAGACGAGAGCCGACCCAATTCAGGCGAGTCCCACAAGTCCCCGTGCCCCGTCCGGTTTGACTCGGATGAGCCATTCCAAGCCACTCCTCATCATCTCCGGTTTTCTCGGGGCCGGAAAAACAACCCTGCTGCGACGAATCCTCGCCTCGCTCGATGGCTTTGGGCTCGGAGCCGACATCATCCTGAACGATTTCGCCAACGCTGAGATCGATTCGGCCACCCTTACCACCCGATCCGCATTCTCGGTCGCACCCATCGCAGCGGGCTGCGCCTGCTGCGAAAGCCTCGAAGAGCTCACTTCACTCTGTGAAGCAGCCGCTCAGGGCACGGGCGACCTACTCCTCATCGAGTTAAACGGAACCGCAGATCCGCTGACACTCCATGAGTCGTTCACAATCCTAGAAGATCGCCTCCCGTTTTTCCCTCGCTTGCAGGTCTGCGTGATTGATGCCCGGCATTGGAACCAGCGCCAGGAATACACGACTCTGGAACGTCGCCAGTTGGAAACCGCCGGTTTCTGGTTTGTTTCCCACTCAGAACACGTACGTGCGGAACGGCTCGCAGAACTGCGAAGTAGCTTGAGAGCGCTCGCCCCAAACGCCATCGAAACCGATGTAGCCCGCTTGGTTCAGACCCTCCGGCAGGACTTAGCAGCCGAGTCGCCTTCCCGATCCAACCCGCCCCTTTCGCCGATCAAAACCGACCAAAGAGGCCACCAACCGGTTCACCGGCAACCAGCCCCAGCCTCCGCCAAGGACCCCACGCATCGCCTTTCTCATCGCTTCACCGGATGCCAACTCCAGCTGCCACCCCGCGTACGCTCCGCGTCCATGCGCCGGCTGCTGGAAAACCTTCCCGACTGGGTCCTGCGTGCCAAAGCCCTGGTGAAACTAGTGGAAGAGCCTGGATGCCGTTGGCTTTTCGAACGCATCGGCAAGGAAACGATCCCCCAACCCATGCCGGTCTCGGACCTTCGCGGCATTCCTTCATCGATGGTGTGCATCGGGCCTCGACTCGACGCCGACTCACTAAACGCACTCGTGAGTGAAGAATTCGGAACCGCCTGGAAGGCATCAAACCCTCCGGATCCCTCGTCTCGCGTCAGCCAGTAAATCCTCTAGTACGCATCGGGATAGTTTATTCTCCCCGCCACTCCCCCCCTCCAACCCGTTGAGCGACAGAATCAGGCCGGATCAGCCTCGAAAGCGTCCCGGTGCCTCAAGCCAGCCAAAAAACAATCCTCATAACCCATATACTTACTATAAACCCGCCACAATAGCACAACAATGCGACATAAAGAATTCTGAAGGAACTCCTCCTGAAAGTAACAATGTATGCATAGTGGAGGTTTTTGGTTGAATTTACTCAAATTGCGACGATTCTACCCCTGTTTGAGGCTAATCACTTGCCCCAAACAGGCCGACTCGGCACCAAAACGGGTCCAAATGTAACGAGATGTATCGACCGAATCGTTGTGAGTAACTGGAAAGATTGGACTCCACTTAAGTCGTGTTTAGACGACTCGCAACGGCAGATTCGAGCCTTCCCGTCTGACCACTATCCCCGTCGCTATACCGTTCGATAGTTGGTGTTCACAATGTCGGAATCCCTCGATCGTACGCCATCCCTTGGAGCCTACGGCTACCCAAAACCTCCGGTCCGCTACCGTGGGCCAATGCCGGCAGGGGATGAGAGCCTCCCAACCGCCAAGATCGTTTGGAACATCTTGTTGGAACGGCGCTGGGTCGTGGTGGTCACATTTTTGATTTCCGTCACGCTTTCGCTCATCTACCTCAAACAGGCTCAACCCATCTACGAGGCTACCGCCGTAATAGAAGTCCAGCCGGACAAAGAGACGATTCTAGAGAAACAAGAAGTCAGAAGTTCGACACTGCAGCAAACCGCCGTATTGAATACCGAGCGGGTCAAAATCTTTAGTCGAACGGTCCTGAGCAAGGTGGCCTACACGCTCTCACTGGCGAAGGATCCGTTCTTTCGCGACAAAGTCGACCTCGTCGAGTTCTTGAGCCGACAGGTCAGCGTCAATCCGATCCGCCTTTCCCATCTTCTTGAAATCTCGGTCGGGCACCCGGAACCCAAACAGGCCGCCGCCATTACCAATGCCATCATCGACGCGTACGCGGCCAATCATCGGGAAACAGAGTTGGATAATCTCACCAGCCTCGCACTCTACTTGCAGGACGAGGTCACGGCTACTGAAGCCAAACTTAAGGAATCTCGTGAGTCGATCCAACGTTATCAAGAGCTTCACGGAACCGTCTCCCTGGCGAAGGATCAGGACATCGCCCTCCAGGCTTTGATCACCGCTCAAACCGCGGTGGCGCAAGCCGAGATTGACCAACGAATCAGTCAGTCCACCGCCCGAGCCATCCGCGAACAGCTCGCCTCAGGGATCGAGCTCGAAACCCTACCCCAGATGGTGGGGGATCCCCGCATTGTTCCCCTACTCAACTCGCTCGCTTCAGCCCACATCGAACTGGAGCGCCTCTTACTCACCTACAAAGAAGAATGGCCCCAAGTTAAAGCCCTGCGAACGACCATCGCCGAGCTGAAACAAGCCATCACCACGGGAGCTGATGAAATCCTAGCTACGGCCGACCTAAAGACCGATCAAGCCAAGCGCCGGCTGAGCGAGCTGCAATCCTTGGTTGCCGACCGCGAAGCCGCCCACCTGGACTTGAATCAAAAACGAATCCAATTTGATATCCGCACTCGCAACGCGGCTCAATTGGAGGCCCTCTACAACACGTTGCTCTCTCGTCTAGAAGAAGTCCGGATTGCCCAACGGAGCTTCGCGGGACAAATCAAGGTGGTCGACCGAGCCATTGTCCCCCTCGAACCAGCCAAGCCCAACTTGGCGATCGTCCTAGCAATCGGCATAATGGGCGGGATCCTCGCCGGAGTTCTCTTCGCCCTCCTGCTGAACACGCTCGATGAATCCATCGGGAGTCAGGACGACGTGGAATCTGTCCTAGGACTGAAGTTCCTGGGCTACATCGCCCGTATCCGGGGTCGGAATATTTCAGACTGCGGACTCGACTCCTTGCTCAATCCCCACTCACCGGCTTCGGAATCCTTCCGCACCTTGCGAGCCACCATCGCCCTGCTTCCCAACGGTACCTCGTACCAAACGATCGCCGTTTCTTGTGCCAATTCGGGCGAGGGGAAATCACTCACCATGTCCAACCTAGCGATTGTTTGTGCCCAGGCCGGCACAAAGACTCTCTTGGTAGACGCGGATCTCCGCCGGCCAACCATTCATAAACTCTACGACCTACCCAATCGCGTCGGTCTGACTCAGTTCCTTCGAGGTACTGCCGGATTCGATGAAACGGTTCAGGCAACCAAGGTCCCGAATCTGGATATTGTCCCTTCCGGAAAAATTCCCCGCAACCCCGCGGAACTCATCGCCAGCGATGTCTTTAAAGCCTTCGTCGCCGAAGCTCGCCAGCGCTACGACCGCATTATCATTGATAGTCCACCGGCCTCCGCAGTCGGTGATCCTCTCTCGATCGCCGCCCAATGCGATGGTGTCGTGTTCATTTCCCGATTTAGACGCATTCGGAGAGAACACGCCCGACGCGTGGTCCAACAGCTTCGTGAAGCCGGCGTTCCCATTATTGGCGGTCTCATCAACGATATCAGCGCTGAAAAGAGCTATAAATACTATTACTACTACCAGAACTACTACAAGAGCACCGAGACCGTAAACGCCGAACTCGACCCAGCTCCCCCGAAACGACTGACTCTCGATCCATTGCAGCCGACCGACATCAACGAGGACGAGTCGTAAGCACGGTTCGAAAACCGATGGAATACTTCGGCAGAACCCAAACATACTTCGGGTCTGGCACTTCAAAAACCTGATAAGAAGTCTGCTGCATGGGGTGACCACCACGCAGCATCCAGGTATCTCGCTCGGGACCCCTTCGAGTGAAATTAGAAAACCGATAAAGATCGTCGCACCATTCCCAGACACTTCCTCCCAGATCGAAAAGGCCGAACGGACCGGGCTTGCCCCTACCCACCGGTCCCACATACTGAGTCGGATCGATTCCCGGATCACTGTAGTAGGAGGCAAAGTGTTCCGAATCCCACTCGGAACGATTGGGGTAAAGGCCGATCTTTAGATCATCCCCACCCCGATCCTCAACCAGCAATTCCTCCCAATCCTGTAGATTCGGCAGCCGGCCTTGTGAGGCATAGCGATAACGGAGTTGATAGCTCACCCAAACGGCAAAGTGCTCTGCCGTAGCCCGGTCGACGCCGACCACCGGATACGTAGGCCCTTGCGGGTAGCCGGGATCCTGCCAGAAATCGCCGCAAACCAGGCGGCGCTCCGGGAACTCCGTCAGGAATCGGGCAAAATCCATCACCCGCGTTTCCCAAAGGCTGAAGTAATCCCGACCTTTCACATGAACGAACCGCATCCCAAACTCGGTTTCGATTCCGTCCTCCGAGGCATTCCAGACGGCAGCCGCACGCTCGTTTCCAGCTCTGACCTCGTCCAACCACGATCGTAGCGTCTTCTCCGCCTCACTCAGTTCCACCAAGGCACGCGCGAGATTCCCTTCTCGCTCCCAAACGACCGAGCGCTCCATTCGACCCCGAGGGTCGGCCAAGAACGATAGGTCCGGTGCTCCGGCCGTGCCGAACAACGCCTCCCATTCTTGCAATGCCGCTCGGGTGGACTCACGTTGTTGGCGGGTTGTCTCGATCAAACGTTCCCGAAAATCCTGACTCCGATCCGCAACGTCCCCTTCAACGGATGCCACCCGGGTTTCTCTCACCCACTCCTGATGCGCTCCGGGAGTACTCACCAACCAGTCCCGCTGGGACTGCAGTCGATCCTGGTGGTAGGCTTTTCTCCAATCGGCCTCAAGCGCCAAGATTCGATCGCGACTGCGTTGTATTTCCACAGCAATCGTCTCGGCGGCTCCGAGTTGAGCCGCGGCATCCAGTTCCTTCGTCTCCTCGGCCCAATCATCCCGACTCTCGGCGACGGTGATGGGGAGTCCCTCGCGTGTGACCTCCGGTTCCAGCTGCCGCCAGACAAAACTGGCCTCCGCCAGATGATTCGAAAGCGAGATGACCTTGGCCCATTGTGTGTTGTTGGTCAAACCGCGCTCATACATTGCCGACTCCAATGAATACTCCCGAGTCAGCCATTCATATTCTTTCCGATACTCCAGCAACCGAGCCGCCAATTCCGTCGCACGTCGGTCGGTTTCCCCCCGTGCGGCACGAGCACGAGAAAAGTTCTCCTGTTCCTCTTTGAGTCGGCGGTCTACCCAATCGGCTCCAATCGACATCCCGCCAAAAACCAACAAGACAAGCACCACGGCGGCCAGCCAACCCAAGGGTCGCGCATAATAGCGAGACCACGCCCGCACATCAAAGCGACCGTCGGCCTCGCGCTCCAAACCACGACGAAACTCGGCGATATTCGCAAAACGATCCTCCGGATCCGTTGCCAGGGCTCGATCAATCACCGCTCCCAATACGGCGTAGCGGGGCGGCAGCCGGTCACTCAACGAACGAGAAAGGCCAAACGGCACATCCCCGGTGAACATTTCATAAGCCACCACTGCCAGGGAGAACTGGTCCGCCCTCGTGTCGCCAGCTCGTGACAGCTTCAACTGCTCGGGAGCCATGTAGTAGGGCGTCCCCACCCGCAGGTAAGACAGCGTGTGGCGTTGCACCTGGGAATCTTCCGGCCGGAGAACTTCGGCCAACCCAAAGTCCATGAGCTGTGCTCGACCGGTACCATCGAAGCCGATATTCTCCGGTTTGACATCCCGATGCACCGTATACTGATGCGCATATTCCAACGCATTGGAAACGGAGATCAACACTGACAGAACCTCGGCAGGCTTCGGTTGATACCCTTCCCGCTTCCAGCGGATCAGCCGTTGACGCAAGTTCTCGCCAGAGAGCAACGCCATGCTTAAAAAATGCACGCCTTGGTCTTCGTGTACTTCAAACACCCGCAGAATTGCCGGATGCTGCAGGCGCATGGAGATTCGCGCCTCATTCAAAAATCGCTCCCGGGCCTCCGGCTCCAGCAAGAGCGCCGGGCTCAAGAACTTCAAGGCCACTTCCTCCCGCCGATTCTCATCCCAAGCTTGGAAGACCAAGCTCATCCCCCCCTGTCCGATCCGCTTCCGAATCACAAACCGATTCAAGACGCGATCACCCGACCGAAACTTTCCGATTGCTTGATCCAACCAGTGCTCTGACTTTGCCGCACCGCCCGCATCCACCGGCGTCCGTGTATCCCGGCCCGGGATTCGCCACGCGAAACCCGAAGTAGAGGAGTTATCAGAATGAGTTTCCTCCATGAGATCAATCAATCCGCGATTTGAAGCTTTGCATTCGGAGACAACAGGCCAGCGTCGATCGGTGCCAGAACACACCTGAAACCAATATCAGGACGATCGTATCGCCGCGGGAGACGAAACCCCGTTCGCATGGCTTCCAAACTGACGGTCCTCCAGCTCCCCCCCCGCACAGCACGATTCGTATTCGGAATCGACTCGTCGCTCACTAACATTCGGTTGGCGGTAAACTCCCAGACATTGCCCCCGATATCATAGAGCCCCAAGCGATTCGGTGAGAATCGCCCTACTGGAGCCGTGGTATAGTAGGGATCACACTCGCGGTAATTATTCGAGGGATCCCCATTGGGTGGCGTGAAGTAATTCCCTCGAATCGCCTTAGGGACGCTCACAGCTCCCCAGGGCCAATGATCACGCATCTCCAGATGCCGCTCAAACGGTGACTCACCCCCCTCGTCCGTTAATCCCGCCAGCACACTCCACTCCCGATCCGTTGGCAGTCGATACTCCCATCCGTCATCAATCAACCCACGTTCCCGATCGCGAACCGTCAACCACTGACAGAACCGACGCGCATCTAGATCCGAGATACTCACGACGGGATGCAGCGGTCCCGACCGAAGGTCCTCAGCCGCCTCGCGCCAAAGATACCGCGCATCCGCCCCCGTCTCGAACACGTAGACCGCGAAATCAATCACACGGGTCTCCCAGACCGAAACGCGGCCCACGCCGAAACGGACAAAACGTAGCCCTAGTGAATTCTCCCAATGATCGGCACTCGCCGCGGACACTTCGTTCCATTCTGAATTCCATTCGCGGTAATACGTTGCCGCTTTCAGGAGATTCCCCAAAGCACTCGAAAACTGCCCGGCCGCTTCCTGCTGGGTCGCTGTGGTAATCAACTCCGAAGGATTCCCATTGGGTTCCAGCAAGGGTAAGTTTTTCTCCGCCAAGCTCGCCCGCCATCGCGCTTGACCATCCCGCGCTTCAGTCGCCGCCCGAGCCACTGGACCCCGAAGATAGGTTTCTATCTGCCGACGGCTGGCTTCACCGGCGTCAAGAGCTTGAAGAAAACTCCGCCGTTTGATCCTATCGAAGACTTCTTCAATCGCACGCGCCCCGTTGGGTGCAGGATCAATCAAGCGGTCTTTCGCGTCACTCTCCATGGCAACCAATTGGTCCCGTAAGCCTTCAAGAGCCCGCAGATTATCACGACATCGGATCACCTGCATGCGGGTCTCTTGAAAGGCGATCAGTTTCGATTCCAGCTCTTGATACTTCGCGATCTGAGTCCCTACACCCCAGCTCCCTTGTCGCAATTTCATCGTCGTCAGTCGCGTCAACCAATCCGTCTCGGTCGCCGGATCCAGGGCCGCCCAAAAGGCATCCACTCCCATGCTTTCCGGAGGCAGCGTCGACAAGAACGCCATCCGGTCTCGATGATGCGCCTGCCACCGCGTCTGTAGTTCGACTAGTTCCGGAGTCCAATCTCGGTTCGCTCCGGCGTCTCGACCCCAAAAAAACCACCCCAAGCCAAACACAAGCAACAGGCACAACGACAGCAGGACAAGCCGCCCACGCACGGTACGATAGCCCGCAGCAAAATCGAACCCAGTCGAAGCCATTTCAGCTCGCCCTCCCGTTCGAAGGTTTCGGGACGCCACCTCCAACGCCTCGGGTGTGGCGAACCGATCTGCTGGATCGCGGACGATCATCCGCTTCGCGAAACCGAGCAATTGCCGTTGCAGCCTTGCCATCTCCGGTTCGACCGATTTTCGTTCCGCCAACGAGAGACCGACCGAAAGCCAGATCTGCCCTAAAGAGTACTGGTCCGCCAGAAAGCCCAATGGCTTTTCATCAGCAAAATGCTCAGGCGCCAAATAGCCGACCTCTCCCAGAGCCATTGCGGTCGCCTTCCGCTTCTCCGGCGAAACAATCGTCGCCAAGCCACCGTCGAGAATCTTCAGCTGACCCTGCGCCGTCACTAAGAGATTTGAAGGCTTCAGCCCACCATGCCCCAGCGGTGGACTAATGGCTAACAGGCCCTCCACAGACTGCTCGACCCATTCGGACAATGTCGTCGGATCCAGTTCGGCATCCAAGTTCTCGATGGTATCAAGCAAAGGCTTCCCACGGACATATTCTCCCACCAGGTAGATCCATTGTTCCCACCGATTGAAATCGTGAAACCGCATGCAGGCCGGATGGTTGACAGCGGTGATTCGACGCAAGATGGCGACCAGGTGATCCCAACCGCCCGCATCGACCACCAAGTCTTCGTAGATCACCCGGATGACAGCGGGTTCGCGACGAATGGTATCTTCAACCAGATAAACCCACCCGGTCGTACCACGTCCCAAAAGTCGGTCGACTCGGTAGCGCTCGGCAAATAGAGATCCCGGTGTCAGCTCGGTCATGGGATCTCCTGCGTATCTTCAGCCGAAGCCTCAGACGTGGCGAAAGAATGGTTCAACAGGAGACGACACTGCCAAGCCACCTCGGTCCCCTCACTTCGGTGCTCGGAGTCCAGTTGATGAAAGAGTTGGTGAACCCAAGCCAGGCGAACACTGGGAGGAACTTGCGGCTGGTCCGCCGACGGCACGGCACGTTTCGCTTCCGCCCTGACCAAGTCTTCCAACCATACTTCGGAATCTTTTAAATCGACCGGCCAACGACAAGGCGCCTTGGGATGGGACTCGTGATGCAGCCGCAGGGTTGTTCTCAAAGATGCCAAGGCCTCTAGCAACTGCACGGCATCGGGATTGGAGCGGAGGCGCATGACTACGGTATCCGTGATCTCGTCTTGATAAGATGCCAACGCAGCCCGGAGAGAGGCCAACACCTGAGCGCGATAGGGCGCCATGCGTTCCAGATCGGATTGTGAGGGACGGATAGACACGGCTCGGGCTGGAAACTGATCCGCCATATTCTCCTGCCGATAAGGTGAGTGAGGGTTTGTTACATGACTCTCCTCGATAGTGAATTCGCCCAAAGAAAAGTGGTGGGGTTTCACTTCGCGTGACATCCGGATTTCAACCGCATTCACAAATCCTTGCGATCGAAGTTCACACCGAAAGGTCTCGATTGGAGCCAGGCCCTCAGAATCCCGAAACTCCCCGTAGAACTGCTGATAAATCCGACAGTGAATTTCATAGGAATCGAGCTGGCCAAAAAACAAATGCGGTTTGGCGTACCGGGGGCGTGAGATAAAATGGTTCTTCCCCAACCCGAGGTACTCCGCCAAGCGATAGGGCGCGGGTATCGAATCCCGCAAAAACCCCTTCGGCGGATACCGAAACTGAGTCCCATCCACTCCGATTACCACCACCGTGCGAGGGTATCCCCCGGGAACCTGATCCACGCCTCCCCAAGGATCCAACAGGAAGTCACTCGCAGTATCTGGCAAGGAAGCTGTCAGCGCTTCCCGTTGCTCCTGGATGAGGGCACGAGCCGCGGAAGCGGTCCGCCCCCACAAGCCTGACACTTCATGGAAGCGTTCCAACCTTCGCTCGGCGGTTTTCGGATCGCGCGCGAGTTCCGAGAGAAGCCGCATCCCGGCAGGCAGATTGGGTTGCGCCCAAAAGTCGTCCAAACCCGTGGTACTCGTTACCGCCGCCTCGGATTTCTCTGAACCGGCAGCCCTCAAGGGCTCAGACCATGCAACGGTAAGAAAACCGGCCCAAACGACCCAAAACCGAAATCCGAGAGCCTCACTGCGTGCGCCCATCCGACTCTTCCAGGTCCTGATCCGATACCACTTTATCTGCTTCCACATTCGATTGCGGTTCCTCGCCAAAGGCCCAGTTTAGCAAGGCTCCTAAAGAGCTTCGTTTCACTTCGCGAATGTCCCGATCCTCCGGCATCACCTTTTCCTAAGAATTCCGCTCCAATTCCTTGCCGGATTTCTGAAGAAATCCCTGCAGATACCCAATCTCGTCCGCCAACTCACGGTCGTTTGCCGTGATATCCTTCAACACCTGCCGAAACTCACGTTGAAAAACCCGCTTGGCCGTGGCCAGCCGGTTCTGGGCCATGGCCACACCGGCGAGATTTAGCTCCTCGACCAATTGTTCGTAGGGCACCGGCGCCTTCCCTTCCAATAAGGGGCTTAAGATACGGGCGTGAAAAACCTGCCAGACGTCGAGGATGTCCCGCTTGACGCAGTGAGCATGGGTACGCTGGATGGCTTCGGCGATCACCTGCTTGGCAAAAGTCTCATCAAAGACCTCGTGTCCATCCTCAGTCCGAAACTCATCCCCGTTGGCAAGAAGATCCTCAAAGGACTGAAAGCCGCCCATCGGTCGGCGTTTTCGGGCGGACTCCCGCTTTAGCTGGTCCAGCACATGGTGGTTGATGGCAGCCAAGAGAAAGGACCGGAAGCGCCCCCGATCACGGTCCGCTCGGGCGAGCAGATTGCGCTTGATCAGTTTCTCAACGAAAAAGCTCTGCAAGATGTCCTCGCACTGGTCCAGAGGAAATCGGAATCGGCGGTGAAGATACTCCTGTAACGCCGGCTGATAGTGGCGAACCAACTTTCCGAGCGCCTGGAGACGCAGCGAGTCCTCGTGATGGGCCGCATTCTTCACCACGGCCCACTCCGTTGTTCGAAAACCCATTCGTGGCGTGGACTCACTCACTGATGCCCCCAATCTGCCTCAGTATCCAGCGTAATCAAAGGACATTACGTCGGATTCGTGGGTAGACACGTCGGAATAGCAGATCGCTTTACCCTTTTCTCGGCCGGATCTCGCCTGCCTCGGCGAGCTGAGAGAAATAGCGGATTTTAGGGAAGCTGCCCCGAGAAAGGCTCTAATCCAAGGTCGATTCCCTCCATTGGACCCGAGGGCCTCAACGTTTCTGGCGATTGCGACGCGCCACAATCCCCTCAAGTTTCTTTCGTTCCGCAACCAGTTGCGCGGGAGTCAGGGCCTGAGGATCCACAGTCTCGTGACTGATATCTTCCGCTTCTGTCAACGGACGCCACTTGAGCCCCCGATACCAAACCGGATCGCCATGGTCCTGCAACGAGAGTTTGGCACCCCGCGCGGTCAGTTCGGCCCCGCGTTGCCGCAACATGGCGACTTCGAATCGCCAACGATCCTCCGTGTAGTCAAAATCAATCACCTTGCGGCCGTTCAGCCAGTGTTGAATGACACTCCCCTGACACACGATGCGTCCCGAGTTCCACTCTCCCGCCGGACGCGTGACATCGGCCGAGGGTGCCATACAGAAGTAGAGTGACGCCGCACTCGTTCGCGGATTCTTACCGTCCGCATGCTTTTGGTTGTGTAGAATCTGGTATTCGTATTGGCCGGGGCGGTAGTAAATACCACTGTTGCTCCCAGCCGCCACCTTCCACTCGAAACGCAACTCAAAGTTATCCGGAACCGGCCTGGCCGCATAAACCAAAGAACCCCCTCGGCCCTGGCGAGTGATTTCACCGTCCACGACTTGCCAGTTCCCTTTGTGCTTCCAACCATCCAGCGACTGGCCATCGAAGAGCAGCTCAAAACCCAAGGCTCGTTCCGCTTGGGTCAAAGTGTTGGGTGATTCAGCGCTCACGCCGCTGCCTAAACAAAACGTTGCTACCACCACCAGTGCTCGTACGATATTCCAGTTCCTCATAATGCGATCCTAACGGTTTCAGTGAGTGTTAGGAAACTGGCTCAAGTCCCCGCCGGAGTCGACTCAAAATGTCATGCCATCAGCCTCCCCTTTTCCGAGGTAGCCACAAACCTCAGGCCACTTCCGGTCGATCAATTCGGGTGCGCCGCTGGCCACATCGAGCGCCAGGTTGATCAAACGAGATCGACGGTCGATGTTCAATCGTTCCGCTCCGATGCGGTACAGGATCCGCTCGATCACACGTAAGCGCTCGCTCGGCGACCACTCACTCGGTTTCTCCACCGCCAACGGTCTCCGCTCGCAGCTAGCCTTTCGAGACCGCACCACTCACAGTCAGCGAAGGAGCCGTCGGACGAAACAGACGCGTTGGAGGAACCCCGCAAACGAACTGCAGGGCCGCCATCCCCACGTTCTCCGGCAGCCACTCTTCTTCATAGCTCGCTGCCATTCGGTGAGCCGCCGCGGCTCTGTCCATGGGCCAGTGATCGCATAGCGACTCAATTGCGCTGAGAAATCGTTCTTTCTTGTTCATGTCAGACTGAAGGGTTCGCGACGTACGCGTTCTGGGTTGCGGGGGACCGACCGCCCCGGCTGTCGGGACGGCCGATCCTCACGTTATGGGAATCGATCCAGTCGGAATCTGAGGGCTGCAAGAACCCCTCACCTATCAGCTGCTAAGAGGGTCACGAACGCCGAACCAGATCGTTACAGCGCAACCAGTCAATCAAACCGGGTAGGACAAACACGGTCCAAGGGGGCAGAAAGAAGAAAAAAATGCGGGCGGCTTCAATCCTGATTGGAGTGAAGCGAGAGGTGAGCCGTTAGCGTATGTTGCGCGCCCGGATCCAGGGTCTGAGTGTCCGGACCGGCATTGGCCGTCTCAACACAGACCATCTCCTGATACTCCGAGTCACCAAAGTCCGGCATTCGCTGGGCTTTCTCAATCCATGGATTCCAGACCACAGTAGATTGACTTCCCTGAGATGCGATCCGGACACGTTGCCCACTCCGGTGGCCTTTGACTTCCGTGACGGGAGGGGCATCGACGTAGATCCGATCGACCTCGCGGTCGAACGCCACCGCGCCGGTCTGTTCTTTCACCTTCAGGGAATCCAGTTGATCCCAATAGGACACCCGATCCAAGCCGTGAACGCGCACGGCATCAATGGACGCCACACCGAAGTAGCTGTGTAAGGCGGCCGACAAGCGGAACGAACGCGAATCACGGTTGGTCGTAGTCAGACTCAGCCGCAGCCCCTCACCGGTCAAAGAAACGACATAGCGCAGCTCAAACGCATACGGCCACAAAGCCTTAGAAACCACCACATCGCGGAGCTCGAATTCGAGCGTTGTTTCTCCATCGGATGCCACCAGATCCCAAGTGGCAATTCGAGCCACGCCGTGAGACGGCTTGGAGGCATCTTCCGGATGCGGACCAAACCAGGGCCAACAAATCGGCACGCCGCCGCGGATCGGTTTGCCTTCTTCGTAGAACGACTCCTGGCTTCGCCAGAGGAGAGCGTGTCCACCGCCGAGCTGACACTCCAAAACATGTGCCCCGTGGAGCGTCACACAAACCGTGCCATGCACATTCGACAAGCGGGCCGCTGGCAGGCCTCCGGGTCCCGCTTCAAAGGACAAGGCCGCACCGGAAAACCGGCTTCTCAAGGCCTCCAGCTGGGCGCCTACAGCTTCACTCATGGTAGGGTCCTGACCAAGGGCCTACCGACGGTCCGTCGAAAACCGAAAGACCGTCGTACTCTCAAAGGCAGAACCCGGACGCACCACGACGGTGGGGAACTCGGACTGATTGATGGAATCCGGATAGTGTTGCGTTTCCAAACAAAAGGCATCGTGACCGAGATGGTTCCCCGTGTATAGCTGCACGCCGGGTTCGGTGGTGAGGACTTCCATGATCCGGCCGCTGCGAGGATCACGAGCGCGGGCGGTAAAAGCCAAGCGCTGACTTCTGCCACCACTGTGGTTGATGACGTAGTTGTGATCGTAACCGTTAATCCCAGGCAAGAAAGCGTCGATCCGATCCCCGATCCGTCGCTCCTCGGTAAAATCCAGGGCGGTTCCCGCTACCGACGCAATCTCACCGGTAGGAATCAGTGCCGGATCCGCTTTCGTATAGTGGCTCGCGTTGATCTGGAGCGTTTGACCATACACCTTGCCGGAACCCGCGAGATTGAAATAGGCGTGATTGGTGAGATTTACAATCGTCGGCTTATCAGTAGTCGCGCCGTATGACAGCGTCAACGCATTCTTGTTGTCGAGGGTGTAAGTCACGGACACATCGAGATTTCCCGGGTAGCCTTCCTCACCATCACGACTTCGGTAGCGCAACCGGACGGCTACCGAATCCTCGGTTTCCGGCAGTAGTTCGCCCCACCAAACCACGCTGGCAAATCCGCGCCGTCCCCCGTGGATATGATTTTTTCCGTTGTTGGCCGCCAACTGGTACTCGGTGCCATCCAGGGTGAAACGGGCGTTCGCGATCCGATTTGCCACACGCCCGATCACGGCGGCGGACCCTCGGAACCCGTTCCGGTAATCTGCAAAATCATCGGATCCCAAAATGACATTGGTCAGACGGCCATCCCGATCCGGTGCGAGAATCTCAGTCACCGTTGCGCCCAGACTCATGATCCTCACTACCATGCCGTGAGAGTTTCGCAGGGTATAACGATGCACCTCTTGTCCATCCCGTGTAGTTCCCCAGGCCTCTTCCGCAACCGACGGGTGCGTGGCGGCCCAAGAGAGCGGTTTCAGAGCCACCGTCGCCAGGGTCACCGTCAGGAAACAATACCCAATCCAGGACCAACCCCGACCCCACCCAGTCGGACGAACCACAAGAGGAACAATCGATTTCATAGCTATCTTCTCGCTTTAACGGTTTAGGCGATGTATTAGACTACCCAAGGTCATAGCACAAGACCTTCAATTCCGAGAATCCCTCCAGCTTGAAGCTCATCGCCACAACCGATCTCCACTACAACTTGCAACAGTTTGACTGGTTGCTCCAAGTAGCGGATCGATTTGACTACGTCGCCCTGTGCGGTGACCTCCTGAACGTGGCTGGCTTTTTGGAACTGGAACTTCAGATCACGGTAGTCAGCGAGTATCTTCAAAAAATCAGTCAGCTTTCCAAAGTCCTGGTTTGCTCCGGCAATCACGATGTAGAAACCAAGAATTTGGACGGTGAGTATACGGCAGCGTGGCTCCAGCCGCTGAGCTCGGATCGAATTTTTGTCGATTGGACAGCGGTCGAGGACGGCGACACACTCATCTCGGTTTGTCCCTGGTGGGACGGTCCAAAGTCTCGGGAAGACATGGCTGCGATGCTAGCCGATCATGCAAAGCGCCGAAAAGACAAGTGGATCTGGCTTCACCACGCCCCTCCGGATGCGAGCCGCGTCTCCTGGACGGGCAAGCGTCACGGGGGCGACAAATTTCTCAATGAGCTGATCAAGAAACACGAGCCCACATTCGTGTTCTCCGGACACATTCACAACGCTCCGTTCTATCAGGCAGGGGGTTGGGTCGATCGCATTCATCGCACTTGGGTCTGCAACCCCGGGCAGCAACCGGGTCATGCCCCCACTGCGATCCAGTTGGATTTGGATCAGATGAGCGCGATCTTTGATTCGAGCGAAGGTCGAGAAACGGCAGATCTCAGTGATCTGGACGTGGTTCCGTTCGCGAATCCGTAGCGGATTTCGGATTGCGATGGATGAGCATGGTCAGGATCTTATCCATCATCTCCAAGTGAGTATCGTCCTTCGAGAATTGCCTTCGAAAATCCACTAAATAACGCGTGGCGGCCGTGAGGCGTTCGGCAATCGTCCGGCAAACGTGAAGGGTTACGACGGGGTGATCCACGAAGAACTTCATCGGGTCTTCGATTTTGACAATCACGCTATCCGAGGCGGCCTTCACTTGGGCCATGTGGGGATTGCCCAACAGAATCGAGATTTCTCCGTACACGCTTCCCGGTCGGGTTTCGTGATCCACGGTCATTCCATCTTTCACCACTTCCACACCACCTTCGATCAAGAAGACGAGAAAGCCCGAATGAGCGCCCTGCTCGAAGATCACGTCACCGGCGCGGATCTCGGTCCTGGGGTGTCCATCCAGCTCGGCCAGAATGTCAACGGGATTATTCATGGTTCCGTCAGTGCGGGCGAACACCCGCTCCCCATGTCCTAGGGTGAAAACCCAATTAATTCCAGGATGAACTCGGGATTCGGGAAAAAAAGCGCGGTTTCCGATGGTGGAATGGTCCGCCCCTTCAGGGCTTGATTCTATTTGAGGGCTCCATTCCCAGGGCGATGCCCTGGGCTAGAACAGAACGCACCTTCGGTGCTGAGAATACGATAACGAATCGCAACACCTCCCAACCCCTCTCAGGGCTGAAAACCCGCACCGTTTCAGCCCAAGGCATCGCCCCGGGGATCACGTCCAACAACACACCGAGCCCTGTAAAGGCGGACCATTCATCCCCCCCTCAGGGCTGAAAGCCCGCACCGTTCCAGCCCAGGGCAACGCCCTGGGGATCACGTCCAACAACTCACCGAGCCCTGTAAGGGCGGACCATTCATCCCCCCCTCAGGGCTGAAAGCCCGCACCGTTTCAGCCCAGGGCATCGCCCTGGGGATCACGTCCAACAACTCACCGAGCCCTGTAAGGGCGGACCATTCATCCCCCTCCCTCAGGGCTGAAAGCCCGCACCGTTCCAGCCCAGGGCATCGCCCTGGGGATCACGTCCAACAACACACCGAGCCCTGTAAGGGCGGACCATTCATCCCCCTCCCTCAGGGCTGAAAGCCCGCACCGTTTCAGCCCAGGGCATCGCCCTGGGGATCACGTCCAACAACTCACCGAGCCCTGTAAGGGCGGACCATTCATCCCCCCCTCAGGGCTGAAAGCCCGCACCGTTCCAGCCCAGGGCATCGCCCTGGGGATCACGTCCGACAACACACCGAGCCCTGTAAGGGCGGACCACCCCCTCCCCCCAAAAAACAACGCGGTAGCCAGCGAAACCGGCTACCGCGTTTTATTCCCCAATGGCTCGATGCCTGGGATCCTTGGCGTTTTTGAGATTCCTTAGTGTTCGATGCCGACGCTCACCGCGACCGCTTCGTCACCACGCTGCTCACTCCCCTGACAGACCCTCTCCTGAGAGCCCTGCTCAATCGGTAGTTCGAAGCGCTCCCCGGAAAAATCCCCTCCAATGTTCAAAAAGATGGGAGGCGATCCCGGATTGGTTCTCAACCAGAGGTTCACCTTCTGGCGCAGCCTGACCCGCTGGATCGCGGCCAAGCCCCCCCGTTGTGTGTATCCACTCATGTCTATTCCTATCTGGTTTGTTGGTTGCTTCCTACAAGCCCGAACCCCCAACGGGTTCGGACCAAAAAAAAACCTGCTCCTTTTGGGAGCAGGTTTAGAAATCTCAATGTGTGCTTAAGCTTTTCTAAGTGCGCTGCTCCTCTCGATGCCAACGGGATTTGCCGATGCCTGAGGTGCGGAAACAAATGCCTGTGACTGCAAAATGTTCGTCAACTCGGCAAACTCCATGACCACCCATAGCGACCGACCAGCCGCCGCAGGAGTCTGAGGTATGTTTTTGGAGTTGAGAGAACATCGTTTATGAACAGTTATTTCCGATTACGGAGGGGAATGTGCCTGAGCAACGCGATTGAGTCAACAAAAAGTCGACACAATAAAAAACAAACTACTTCTCTACCTGTTCGTAAATCCTCCGCGCTGTTGCCTTTTGTAGCTGGAATTGCGATTGAAACACCCACGGAGTTTGCTAGGGTCCGCGCATGTCCCAGAATACTATTCGACCCTTCAAAATCGGCCAGTCCCTACTCGCCGCTCTCACCTGCGCCACCTTGCTAAACGTCGTTCCGCTCCATGTTGCGGCCGAAGAACCTGTGTTCTCCCGATCGACCATCGATTTCGGAATCGTGGCGAGCGATCTGGAGAAGTCCGCTAAGTTCTACACCGAGGCGCTCGGGTGCACCGAGGTTCAAGGATTCGACGTACCGGCCGCCTTTGCCACCAGCTTGGGCTTGGTCGACAACCACTCCCTGAGTGTCCGCGTCTTTACGGTGGGCAACGGTAAACAGAAAGCGCAGATCAAGCTGATGTCCTTTCCGAAGGCTCCGGGCAAAAAAACCGACCAGACCTTCATCCACTCTTCGATCGGTATTAGCTACCTGACCTTCCGCGTGACGGATCTGAACAAGTCTCTCGAACTCCTCAAGAAAGCCGGCGTGAAACTCGAAGGCAAAACACCGGTTCCGCTCGGAGGCAACAACCAGCTCGTGGTTTGCCGCGACCCGGACGGCAATTTCATCGAGTTGATCGGTCCGCGATAAACACCGGTTTCGACGGTTTCGAAGATCAGACACTAAATTCTGAACAAGCAGGAGGCACCCGTCTCCTGCTTTTTTTGTCCCACGAGCGGAACCATCCGTTCCCGTGATTGAAACCCCTCACGCGCAGATCCACACGAAGCCGGCCGCGACCGGTCTCATTCGCGCCTTTTTCGGGTGAAAACCCGGCTCTAGCCACCAACCACGATTCGTAGACCCGCTTGGCACAAAGCCCGCTTTGCCCGGTAGAAGAAAGAGTCTGATATGTGGCACGATCTTAAATTCGCCGGTCGGCAACTCCTGAGACATCCGGTTTCGAACCTGATCATTGTCCTGACCGTGGCCCTCCTACTGGGAGCCGTCAGCACCCTCTACGCCTCCTACCTCGCGACGGCCCGGGAACGGAATCCGTTTCCCCAACCAAAGGAACTCGTGCGGTTCTGGCGTACCGCCCCCGACCACACCGCCGTGCAGCATCCCTACAGCATCTACGAAGGGCTTCGGACAGATCTCGAATCTTTCGATTATTTGGGCGCTATGGGGAACCTCCAATCCAAGACCTTGCACGGCTATGGCGAACCCGTCTCATACACCTGCAGAAAGGTCACGGCAGATATCCTTCAAATGACGGAGATCCCGCCTCACCTTGGCCGCCTCTTCACCGAAGTCGACGAAAACCCCGGAAGTCCCAACATCGTCATCCTGTCGCACAAAGTTTGGATGGAAAAATTTGAAAGTGACCCCGATGTCATCGGTCGTATCCTGAAACTGGACGAAGACGAATATGAAGTGGTTGGCGTCTTGGATGCACGGCTAGACGACACGGTCTTGGGCGTCAACCGCCTGTGGCTTCCGCTCAACCGGCCCTCGGACCGCTACATCCAGACGAGATCCTTCTCACTCTATGGTCGACTGAATGAAAACGTCGCCCACAGCCAAGCATCTTCGGAACTACAGACCCTCGCCGGACGTCTCGAAGCGGAACACGCACCTTCCAATGCAGAACGTCAACGGGCCCACACCTACGACTCCGCTCGCATCGTTCCCATCACTAAGAACCTGATGTCACAGTCGGAAGAGACTCGGCGCAAACAACGCGGCGCCCTCATCTTCGGCGTAGCGATTCTGGTCAGCGTGATTTTGATCGCCTGCTTCAATGTGACCAACCTCTTGCTGGTCCGCGCCACATCCCGCACGCGGGAGATCGCCATTCGACTGTCCATCGGAGCGAGCCGCCAGCGGATCATCCGTCAGCTACTCACCGAGAGCGTGCTTCTCGCTTCGGTTGGGGCCGTGCTGGGCTTTAGCGTCGCTCAACTTCTCTGGGCCTCGTTCCGCGTGCAATCGATCACGCTCAAGTTTGATTTGCAAGTATTCGGAGTTGCCGCTTTGGGCGCCATCGTGCTCGGAGCCCTGGTCGGCATTCTCCCGGCGTGGCAAGCTTCAAGAAGCGGCTTCACGGCCGGCCTTAAAGATGGCAGCCACAGTTCCGCCGGGAAACGTCGGCATCGCCTCCGGAACACACTCGTTGCCGGCCAGGTCGCATTGGCCACGGTACTCTGTGTGGGTTCCGTGCTCATGACCCGGAATTTTATCAATATCAAACAAAAGGAACTCGGCTTTGAGCCCGAAGGCATGATGACCCTATCGGCCAGAATGGATTCCCGCTATCGGGACCAAGCCAAAAGCCTGGCCTTCGCGGACCAAGGCCTCCAACGGCTCCGAGAACACCCGGCCGTCGCCGAGGCGGCCGCCTCGTACTCCGGCGGCCTGACATTCTTTTCCCTAAGCGAACAGGTCCGACTGGATGAGAGCGCCGGATTGGGGGATGAGGTGGTTGACTCCGGCTGTTGGTACACCACGCCGAACATGCTCGACATGTATGGCGTCTCCGTGGTTCGGGGACGGGGTCTCAATGAACAGGAGAATTCCGAACAGGCCGAGATCCTCATCAATCAATTGTTCGTCGATCGCTATCTACCCAACATCGACCCCATTGGCCTTTCGTTGCATATCCGAACGCTCGATCGATGGATGACGGTAGTCGGCGTGGTTCGGAATCGCAGTCCCTTGACCAGTTTTCACGAAACCCAACCCGAGTTTTACGCCAGCTATCGGCACGCGACCTACGTGGGCGAAGTGACCTTCCACGTCCGAACCCGGAGCTCGGTCAAGGCTAGCGCCCGTTCGATTCGACCGCTACTCACCGATCTGGATCCCGCCCAACCCATCAGCCAAGCCAAGTTTTTACCCGACTTAATTGCACAACGCTTGGCCGGGGCCAAGGCGGCCATGCTCTTCCTCTCGCTCTTTGCTGGGTTCGGCATCTTCATCGCCCTGCTCGGCATCTACGGCGTGGTCTCGTATACCGTGGCCGAGCGGACCCGGGAGGTTGGCATTCGCATGGCACTCGGGGCAGCTGGTTGGAACATCCTTCGCCTCCTCGCCGCTCAAGCCTTTCGCTTGTTGTCCTTCGGCTGCGTCGTGGGACTGATCCTCGCGTTCGCGGTGACGCAGGGCGTACCTGAAGAATTGCTCTATGAGCTCTCTCCCCGAGACCCGATCTCCTACCTCAGCGTCTTATTCCTAATCGCCATCGTGGGTGCCACCGCCTCCCTCCTCCCCGCCAGCAAAGCCACCCGGCTCAAACCCATGGATGCACTCCGCTACGAGTAGCTTCAGGGGGTGGGGCGCAATTCTTTCTGGGTTGAAAACGAATAGACTGGCATGCCGCCCCTGTTTCAGGGCATACCAAAGTGCGGCCTCGGTAGGCCAAGATGAGATCTCAATCACTCAGAATCATTCCATTCCGCCGCTTTCGGCTCCCAGCGCTACCACCGACGCCGGGCAGCCCGGGAAGCCTCTGGGCGGTGCTAACGGTCCTGGCCCTCGCCACGGCCTGCCAGCCCCAGAATACGCCTCAAGAATCATTGCCCCCCTCACCCGAGCTTAGCGAGTCTGCCCCTTCGTCTCCGTCCGCATCAGAGCCCGAGTCATTGGACTCCATTCCACGATCCTACCGCGTTGACCGCGCTTACGTTCAACGGCAATGCTGTGACGGTTCCTCGGCGGTCGCACTTGATGAAGCGCATTTTCTGGTAGGAAACGATGAGAACAGCATCGTCCGGGTCTACGCTCGAACGGGTTCGCCCGAGCCTGTCTTAGAAATCAATCTCCGGAAGTTTTTGGATCTCAAAAAGAAGGACCAGGAATCGGATTTGGAAGGGATGACACGAATCGGGTCCCAGATCTACGGCATCGCCTCTCATTCGCGGAGCAAAGGCGGCGCCAAGCGCAAGGAACGCCGCCGTCTGTTTGCGCTCCAACTCGACGGCACGGGTCCGGACCTCCGGCTCACGCCCATCGGGTCGCCCTACACCAAACTGATCGATGCCCTCTCGGACCATCCGCCTTTTCGTCCCTTTGGCTTTGAGGAGGCCGCCAAACAACCAGGCGATGATAAGGACGGTCTCAACATCGAAGGACTCGCCAGCACACCGGACGGGGGACTCTTGATCGGGCTACGCACGCCCTTGCACGAAGGGAAAACGCTCCTCATCCCACTAAAGAATCCGGCTCAGGTCATCTACGGGGCACCGCCTCAGTTCGGTCCGGCTCAAACCATCCGCATGGGAGAAATGGGCATTCGCGGCCTTGAGCGGTATGGGGACAGCTACCTCATCGCTACCGAATCCACCCGCGGAAAAAAGTCCCCCCAACTCTTCACCTGGCGCTGGAACGAAAACGCTCCACAACGTCTCTTTGTCGCCCTTCCGAAGGATCTCAACCCCGAGTCCGTACTCTTGTTTCCAGATACGGGTCTCCAAGAGATCCATCTCTTGAGTGACGATGGGAATGAAGAAGTCGGATCGACTCCCTGCAACGAGCTCGATCGGGAGGATCAACAACGGTTCCGCCGCCTGGTCCTGACCGCCCAATAAACCGCCTCACTCGGGACTCCGAGACTTAGCGCGTTTCAAAGAGAAACTCGATCGGGCCCGCCGCCCCGGGCTGCACCGCTCGGAAGTCCAAGCCCACGGCGCGCGCCAGCGTCGAAGCCACCTCACGAGCATAAACGCGCCGATGATGCGACCACTCGCCACGCTTGGTCATACCGGGCCCCGCTACGGCCACCCAAGTACTCCGCGCTCCTTGTAGTTTATCATTGTGATGTTGCCAATTGAACGGCGTACGACCGCGCCCATGATCCGTGGTGATCAACATGAGCGTCCGGCCGGCATACTCGGGAGAGGCTTGCAGCCATTCCCAAAGCTGTCGCAAATACCGGTCGGCTTGATGAATCGCTGCCAGGACTCGATCATAGCGTTTTTCATGGGCCCAATCGTCCGTCTCGCCCAGTGCTAGGTACAACACCGCTGGCTGTTCCCGCTCCAAATAATCCATGGCAAAGCGGAACGTATAGGCGTCCGACCGGACCGAATCCCAGGGTGTCAGGGTTTCAAACTGCATTCGCGACAGGGTCTGGATGAAGGGGTCCTCCGAGCGATAGGTTTCAAAACCGGAATTGGTAAAAACGGCCCCGGCTTCCTGCTGCACGATATAGTGCATCACCTGCCAGGAAGCAAAGACAGCGACCCGTTTGGCCGGAACCTGAAGATGCCCTTTCAAGGCTTCGAAGACCGTAGGCTTAGGGTTGTAAACCTTGTTGTTGTTCTTGATCACTTTATCCTGAGCCTGCCCCGTCACGAGCTCGGAGTAGCCGGGATAGGAAACCCGCCAACGATTCTTCAGATGCACCTCGCTTCCGAGCTTGGAATTCCCGATGACGGAGCCGTGCTCCTTCATCAAAGTTCCCCAGAAAAAAGGCATCAACCGGAGCCGCCGCGTCGCGGCATCCTTGGCCCAAAAATTCTTGTAGTCCGTCAACTGCTCCAGTTTGCGCTCCTTGGCAAACTGCCGCAGCACACCGGCATCCATACCGCCAAACAATTCTTCGCAACGCACCCCGTCCAATGTCACCAGGACCAACCGGTCCACTGGCCGGACGCTGTTCTCAGCAGCCAAAAGCCGGGGAGCCGGGCCCGCTACCAACAGCAACGTCACGAGAACAGCCGGCCACGCTTTCACGCGGCAAAGAGACCAACACCACTTCTCAGGGTTAACGAACCTCACACTCCGGTTCCTTTCTGACTTCCATTTGGAGTCGATCCGACTTGGACGGTTCCCCGAAACCCACAGGACCCGATCCACCCGACTGAGCAAGCGCCATGAACTCCTCCTGACTGTGCCGGACAGACTCGTCTGCTCCAGGGGATTGGAGTCGGTAAGTCCCGTCCGCATCCATGACACGACTCTTCACGTTGTCCGCAAGTGACACGGCTAGGACTTCATTGATGACCCGATCGCGCAAAACACCATCCTCAATCGGGAAAACGGTCTCGATCCGGCTAAAGAAATTACGCGGCATCCAATCGGCGCTTCCCACATAGACCTTGGGTTTGGCTGCATTCTCAAAATAGAAGATGCGACTGTGCTCCAGAAAACGCCCGATGATACTGCGCACCGAAATGTTCTCGCTTAAGCCCGGGACCCCGGCACGAAGACAACACACTCCACGAATAATCAGCTGCACCTGTACGCCTGCCTGCGAGGCTTCGTAGAGCGCTTCGATCAAATCCGGGTCCACCAATGCGTTCATCTTGGCAACAATGCGCGCGGGAAGTCCCTCCCGTGCATGTTTGGTTTCGGTTTTCACCAGCTTCATCATCTGCTTGTGCAAATCGAAAGGGGCCACCAACAACTTCTGCATGGGCTGGAACTGACAGATGCCGGTCAACAGATTGAACAGGCTGCCCACATCATCACCCAGCGCTTCCCGGCACGTTAGCAATCCCAAGTCCGTGTAGATTCTGGCCGTTGTACGATTGTAATTGCCGGTCGCCAAATGCACGTACCGGCGGATGCAATCCGAATCCCGCCGAACCACCAGGCACATCTTGCTATGAATCTTATAGCCGACCATGCCGTAGAGCACATGAACGCCCTCCTCCTCTAACTTGCGGGCCGACTTGATGTTGTTGTCCTCGTCAAAGCGCGCTTTCAATTCGATGATGACCGTCACTTGCTTCCCCTTACGAGCGGCCCGTGTCAGGGCATTGAAGATGCGATCATCCGATCCGGAACGGTAGAGCGTTTGCTTGATGGCCAAGACCTTGGGATCATCCGCTGCACTCTCAATAAAACCGATCACACTTGAGAAGGTCTCATAGGGGTGGTGCAGCAAGACATCGCCTTGGCGAAGGCGTGCGAAAATATCATCGCAATCCTGCAACGCGGAGGCGACCGGCGCGATCAACGGCGCATCCCGCAAGGGCACAAAAGCATCCCCGCGCCCAATGGCCATGAGTGGGATCGGATTGATTGGGCCATTGATACGAAAAACATCCGATTCCGGAAGCCCCAAGAAGTCCCGCAACTTCGAAAGCAGACTCTCCGGACACCCCGTATCCACCTCCAACCGAACGGCCGCTCCTTTGCGCCGGCGGAACAACTCGGATTCCACGGCTTTGATCAAGTTCGCGGACGATTCCTCATCGATGTAAAGTTCGCTGTTGCGAGTCACTCGAAAACACCAGTGCCCCAGGATCCGATTGCCCGGAAACAGACTACCCAAGTGCCGAAAAATGATCTCCTCAAGAAAGACAAAACGGCACTGGTCTTCCTCACTGGGAAGCGCCACCACGCGTGAGAGAATCCGCGGCACTTGCACGATGGCCAGCCGCTTCTCTTCCGTGTCACGGTCCGAGACCGCCAACTCCACAATGATGTTCAAACTCTTGTTGAGGAGGTCTGGAAAGGGGTGAGCGGGATCAATCCCCAAGGGCGTCAACACCGAAGCAACCTGTTCCGCGTAGTATTGATCGACCCAACCATGATCCTCCGATCCGAGGGTTTCCACATGCTCGAAGCAAATCCCTTCAGCGGCCAGACCGGGACGAATATCTTGTTCCCAGATCCGGTATTGCTTCGCGATCATTTCCCGCGTCTGAGTCACAACCTCCCGCAAACACTCCGAAGCCGTCCGACCATCCGGACCTCGCTCCACCACGCCGCCTTCGATTTGCTGCTTCAAGCCCGCCACGCGGACCTCGAAGAACTCGTCAAGATTGGAACTAACGATGCATAGGAACTTCAACCGCTCCAAAAGCGGATTGGCGGTTTGCTCGGCTTCTTCCAGAACGCGTCCGTTAAAAGCCAACCAACTCAACTCTCGATTATTAAAATGATCCGGATTCAATGATCCCATACGGCAATTCATTCCTAAGCACGATCGGGCGTGCTCCCACTATCGCAATGGCCTTCTCCGCTCTCAACCCTAATCTTGCCCGCGTCCATCCGGCCACCCAATCTCCGCTATTCTGCGACCTATTCTTGACCCTATCGCCATCGACTCCACACTGTAGGCGACCTAAGGAAACATCATGAGTACCAAACGCCCCTTCTCGCCTTCAGAATCGCCTCCGGCCCTCGGCCCCTACAATCACGGCGTCCAATTCGGCAACCTGCTCTTCACCGCGGGACAAATCCCGATCGATCCCGAGAGCGGTGCCTTGGTCGGCGAAACGATTGAAGATCAAACGCGCCGCGTGCTGGAGAATCTCCAAATCATCGTACATTCCCAGGGGCTGGAGCTATCTCACGTCATCAAGACCACCATCTTCATGACGGACCTCGGCGAGTTTCAAAAGATGAACGGCGTCTACGCCAGCTACTTCACGGAAGACCACCCCGCCCGATCCACCATCCAAGTGGCGGCGCTGCCGCTCGGTGCCCGTATTGAAATCGAAGCGGTAGCCCACTACGACTAGACCGACGCGTCATGACGACTCCGCATCGTGCGCTTCCGGAAAGCGCTCGCGGATCCGATTTTTGATTCGGTCAATTTCATCGATCGGGATCAGGCGGCGTTGGACGCGCCGCTCCACCCCGTCGAGCAGGGACTGCCAATCATCCAACGACGGTTGGGCGACGGCGGCCCAGGGTTCGAACCGTTTTTCACGTTCATAGAACACCCAGTCCTTCCGGACATACTTGGCATAGACCTGGCGTTTCCGCCCGTCCTCAAACTTCGTCTTCCAACTGACTTCACCCTTACCCATAGCACATTGATCGCTTCCCGCAGCCTACCCAGCCGACCGCCACTCTGCAAACTGACATTCGGCCCCAGCTGTTCGGGAGCGAATAAAGACGCGAGCCCCAAGTTCCGGATGGGCCTTCCTAAACGGCTCACACACGATCGAACCTGGGTGTCACCAAAAGTGCGGGGCATCGGATCGAAGCGGCAGGCTTCCCTTTGAAGAGGCTGGAAGAACAGGTCGCTCACAAGGAAAACGGCAGCTCTGCTCCCGCACTCCATATGAAAGAGCTGATATTTCCAATTTGCAGTTTTCATTTTAACTTTTTCATTCTTCCAGCAATAGACCGCCTCCGGGCGTGATTGGCAAGGGGTGAAGAATTGATAAGGTCGACTGCGTTGGGAGAAGGCGGGCGCAAGCTCCCGCACTCCATGGAGTGCGCCGGCTTGCCGGCGCCATTGGCGGGTAGCACCCTTTTCTAATCACACCTATCGAACCTCCACTGAGAAAAATCGCATTGTCGTTACCGACTACCACTGCTTTGATGGCGGAAATCCAATCGAGCAACATCCCATGCCCAAACACTACCTCGCCTGCGACCTCGGGGCCGAGAGCGGACGCCTCATTCACGGCCAAATTGCGGACCAGCAACTATCGCTCACCGAACTGCACCGGTTTCCCAATCGCCCGATTCGTTCCGACAATTCGATCCACTGGGACATCCCGTCCCTGATTGGCGAAGTCGAGGCCGGACTCCGCATCGCGGCTCAAACCGGACTCCCGTTCCAGAGCATCAGCTGCGATTCTTGGGGGGTCGACTACCTCCTCCTTGATGAATCCGAGCAAATCATCTCACCCACGTTTCACTATCGCGACCCGCGCACCGCACGCGGGATGGAGAACACCCTGAGCCGCACGGATTGGCCGACGATCTTCGACGAGACCGGCATCCAAATGATGCCGCTCAATGCCCTTATTCAGCTGGCGGCAGAAACACCCGAACGGCTGAAGCAAAGCCGCACGATTGTCGGCGTCGGCGATGGGTTCAATTTTCTCTTGGGCGGGCGACCCGTAGTGGAAATATCCATGGCCAGCACCTTTCAACTCTACAATCCTCGAACCCGCTCCTGGTCTGAGAAATTATTGGAGGCGATGGAATTTCCGGCGGGGATGTTTCCCGAAGTCGTTGCTTCCGGCACCCGAATAGGCCAACTCACGCCCCGACTTCAGGAAGCCACCGGTCTCGGCCCGATCGACGTGATCGCGACTTGTTCTCACGATACCGGAGCCGCCGTAGCCGCCGTGCCGGCTGAAGGGGACGATTGGGCCTACCTCAGCTCAGGGACTTGGTCTCTGATGGGCGTCGAGCGTACCGACCCCGTCCTCACCGATGCTTGCCGCGATTTAAACTTCACCAATGAAATCGGCTACGGGAACAGCATTCGTTTGCTCAAAAACATCAGCGGGCTTTGGCTCCTACAAGAATCGAAACGGGCCTGGAGCGAGGCTGGAACGGATCTCGACTACGGAGAGATCACCCGACTCGGCGAACAAGCGGAACCGTTCCGATCTCTGATTGACCCTATGGACCCGCACTTCGTCGCCCCCGACCACATGCCTGCGGCGATCCAAGCCTTCTGCCGGGAAACCCAACAACCAGAACCACAAGATCCAGGCGCGGTGACTCGGTGTATCCTAGAAAGCCTGGCGCTGTTGTATCGCCAAACCATGGATGAATTGGAAACGCTCACGGGGCAACCGCTCCGGAAGCTTCACATTGTGGGCGGGGGTTCGAAGAATCAGCTTCTCAATCAACTCACGGCGAACGCCATTCAGCGCCCCGTTGTCACCGGTCCGGTGGAAGCGACAGCCGCCGGGAATATCGTCATTCAGGCGCTCAGTAGTGGAGATCTAACAGACTTGAAAGCAGCCAGAGCCTTAGTACGCGCCTCACACACGCTTCAGACGATCGAACCGACGGACGGTGATTCCTGGAACCAGGCTGCCGAACGGTTTAAGGCGCTTCGCCGGTAGTCGGCTCGGAAGGTAAGTCCACGCTGGCGACCGCCATCACGGCAATCCCTTCTTCGCGCCCCAGAAAGCCGATGCGCTCGTTGGTCGTGGCTTTGACACCCACTTGGGAAGGCGAGACGCTCAAGGCCTCCGCAATCTTTTGCTTCATCTCCTCAACGTGAGGATTGAGCTTGGGCTGTTGGGCGATCACGGTCGCATCCACATTGACCAGACGCCCCTGACGGAGTTGGACTTGTCGGGCAGCCTCTTCGAGGAAAACGTGACTCGCCGCTCCTTTCCAGCGGGGATCGGTATCGGGAAAAAATTGGCCAATATCTCGCTGGCCGATGGCACCTAGGACCGCATCACAAATCGCGTGCATTAGGACATCGGCATCCGAGTGACCCGAAAGTCCTTTGTAGTGCGGGATCGTTACCCCTCCAATGATGAGCGACTCACCCTCAACGAGGGCATGCACATCGTAACCTATGCCGACGTGAACCATCGCAACTAGAGTTTTGTTCGCCGGCCACCCTGGCTACTCCACTTTATTGGGCAGCCCGGGTCAGTCAGGAAGTTACTGCTCGGGCGTCTCGAACAAATCGGCCTGCGACCAAGGGTTGGGACGACCCGCCACTTCGGCTCGCACGGCTTCCACCTGTTCGGCCGTCACCGGTCCGGCAGCATTACCCCATTCCTTCTCAGCTCGAATGTAGGTCATCAAGGAAGCAAATTCCTCGTCGTCAGTGATGACATCTTTCCACGGCGGCATTTGAGCCGGCGGGTTCCAGTTTTCACCATTGACCACAATCGGGCCAGCCAAGCCATTCATCACCAAACGGATGATCCGGTTGGGCCCATCGGTGTTCACCCAATCCGAACCCGCCAGCGGCGGAAACTGTCCGGGACTCCCAGCACCATTGTTCTGGTGGCAGGGAGAACAGTAGATGGCATAGGCCGCTTTCCCTTTTTCAAATCGGGGGTCAGCATTGCCCTTGGGTTGGATGGACTTCACCACATCGTAAGAAGCAAACGGCTCATAGACCCGAGCGTCAAAACCGCCCGCGTTGCCGTCGAGATACATGGTGGACAAAAAGACCAATACCACGAGCACCACAAAGAAGAATACAGGCACGGGTGCGCCCGACGCGGTGGGTTCGTATTCCGGTAAATCCTGTTTCGATGAATCCGCCATTACACAAATTATTCAGTTTGCCCCGATTCGTCCGTAGCCGCTTCCGCAGAGTCTTCTGCAGCGGTGTCCGAGATGAGACCCGGTGCCTCAAACAAGGAGTCGTCCAAACGCAGGCTTCGCAAATACGCCACCAGATCCAGAGCCGATGCCCGGGGGATGATCTGGCGATTCTGGTCATCCACGACCAACTCACCATTGAAACGCAACGCGTCGGAGTCGGGTTGACCGTTCAAGGGCCGCTTTTCAAACAAAAACGGATAGCCGGGCATCACGGAATTCTCGACAGCCAAACGGGGCTGATAGAGATGAACCAAATGCCAATTCGAATCGGGATTCCGATTCCCGATGTTGGAGAGGTCCGGACCGACCCGAACCGAACCCGGCAAAACGGGAGTGTCCAAAAGGTAATCGCGTCCGACGGTACGACGACTGCCCCAACCGCGTTCGATATCCGATCCGCGAGGATGGATCACGGCCTGGATCGCCACCCCGGAATCGCCCATATCGCGCACAATCTTTTCCGCTTGTCGGAGGGTCAACTCGGAATCGACCGTATGCGGCGCCTCCGGCAATGCGGAGCCCGCTGCGAACTTAGAACTCACCCCGGCCAAGGCTTCGGCAGCCTGCACGGTATTGGTGCCAAAATCACTGATGACCACGGAGAAGTCGTAGCCCTTCTGACGCACCTGCTGGGTGTGGCAACTCGCGCAACCGTTCTGGCGGTAAATATCCCGACCCCGATTGGCGGCACCGCTTCGAGGAACTGGCAGCACCTTACCACTGGCTTCGTCCAGTTCCGGCACAAGCTTGCCAAACTGAACCTGAGGGCTATGGACGAACCCAAACCAGGACGTCACCATCGCCAACAGAATCCCGAAAAACAGTAAAAATCCGTTGTTCATCACTTCTTAGCAGCCTTCTTAGCTTGCTTCTTCTTGGCTGCGGGAGCCTTCTTTTTAGCCACAGCTTTCTTGGCTACCGCTTTCTTGGGGGCACTCTTGCTAGCCGGGCGCTTGACGGCTGCTTTCGAATCCGATTCCTCACTGGGTGCGCTGGCAGTCGAAACAGGCTGAGCCTCACTCACGCGAGTGGATTCATCACCCGACAAACAGGCGAGAATGCCGCCCTCGCCACAACACAGCGACTGACAACTCAAAGTGCCAACGTTGACCAAAAACACCAGACTGCTACCCAAGAGCAACAGACTACCCACGGTCTCAACCCGCAAGAAATACACGAGGGATTTGGTCACGGCGACAAACGGAATCGTAGGATCCGCCATTGACTGGCCCTGCATCAAACCACCAAAACCGAGCACAGCCACCGTCAAGCCTACGCCGCCAAGGGCCAGGAAAAAATGGAGGCCCACCAAACCCGGCTTGCTCCAAGAAGCACCGGCTACACGCGGCAGCAGATAATACCCCGCACCAAAGAGGCCCAGCATGATGAAAGCGCCGAGATTCAGTTGCTGTAGCGCCGGCAACACCAGGGTGAACTGAGTCACCTCAGCAATACCGGAGTAGGCGTTCGCGGCATTCAAAAAAGCCACCAGGATGAAGGCAACCGCGCTGACGGCGAGAAACTTCAGATCCGGCTCAAACAAACGATTCGTATCCTCGCCGATGGTGTTGAACCAATTGACGGCAATCGCTATGGCAGCAAACGCCACAAAGAAACTCATCACGGCACTCAATCCCGAAATCCAAGACGGAACCGTCGAACCCGAGAGCACTCCAGCACCACCACCAAAAAACAGGATCAACCAGAAAGCAAACAGACCCATATGATAGCTATGCAACGGTTTCCGAAGGATCTTAGGAACCAGGTAGAACAAGGCAGCGAGTACGACTCCCCCGAGCACCATCGTGGTCAAACCCGTTCCATACCAACCGGCGATCGCCACCTGAGCCACCCCGCGAACCGGGTAGTAGTGAAGGAGAAGTGAAGCCGCACTGAAGATCCAAGGGAACCAGAGTAATGCCGCCAAGAGAAACCACTGTGAGATGTAGAGCTGTTTGACATGCCGGCGTTGGAACGTCACCAAGCCAAGACCACCAATAATGGAGTAGGCAACAAACAGGATTGGGGCGGCATATTTCGGCAGCTCAAAATAGGCGTAGGAAGTGGAATCCCCCATCAGGATTCCGACCAGGCCGACTAAGGCACCAAGATTCCAAAATCCCGCCCCGAGCACCACAAATCCTGGCTGGACCAGGGTGGTTCGTCCGAGCCGCACCAACATCCACAAGGCGACGGCAAAGGCCGCCTGCAGGGCAAACCCATATACGAAAGCGAAAGAGGCAGCGGGTTGGATTCGACCAAAAGTCAACCAAGGACAATGGGCCAACAGATCTGGCGAATGAAACCGGATCGAATTCAGTAGTGCGAGCAAGGAGCCCAGAAGGAGCCAGCCGGCGGCCTTTCCGAACATGAACAAGACCGGCACACGACAGGACCGATCCAGTTCTGGCACCGGAATCTCGACCTCCCAACTCGGGCTCGTGGGCCCTGTATCATTCCCGTTATTGTTAGATTCACTCATGTGTCTCTCGCCCGTCCTTACTCAAATTCGCTGGGGGCTTCCGGTGGTGGGGGCGGCACGAAGACGGCCAAATCCACTCGCTCTCCCATCCGCTTCAAAGCTGCTTCAGGCTGTTTCCATTCCCGAATCATGGTCTCAACAGCCTTATCGATTGGAATCTGGTAAATACCCTTCTCAGCATTGACCACGGCATAACTCTTCAGTTGATCCGCCTGGGCCGCTTCAACCTCTTCGCGGTTCGTCGCCCGTTCCGCCGCCCGTGCCGCACCAACCCCCTTGGGTCGGGCATCGTCACGAGTCAGCCACAGTATCGCCGCCAGAGCAAAGAAGGCCCCGAGCACGACGATAAAGTAAGGCAAGACACCGCCTCGTTCTCTCGTATTTGCTTTTGAATCCATCATGGTCTGCACCAAAAGTTGGCTGTCGCTTTAGCCCTTACTCCCCGAGCGTGCTTCGGTCACTGAAACAGGCTCTACATAAACCCCCACGGTTTCCGCAATCCGCGGATCTTTTTGAGGAAAGGACGGATGGGCGTTGAATTCCTTCAAAAACCACTTGGCAAAGACACCGGCCATCAAGGCCATACTCCCGATACTCAGCACCAGGCTGGCAAAGGAGATGCTTTCACCACCCGGGTTATAGACCGGCTTGATGTTGAAGGACATGTCCGCGTAGTGCATGAGCCAAGCCCATACCGCCATCGGAACCATCACCGGCAAGCAATGCTTGGCGTCAATCCGCAGCAGCGACAGGAACGGCACGAAGAAGTGACCAAACACGATCAACATCCCCACGCTCCACCAAACCCCGTTCTCACGCTTCACGTAGAAATAGGTTTCTTCCGGAATCGCTGCATTCCAAATCAAGAAATACTGGGAGAAATGAATGTAAGCATAGAAGACCGTGAACGCGAAGAAGAGCGTTCCGATATCCTTAAACGTGCTCCGCTGAATCACGGGAGCCAGGTGACCGCTAGACTTCAACACGAAAGCCAGCACGTAGGTGGTGGCCAAGGTGACCCAGACACTCCCGGCGAAGTAGTAAACACCATACATGGTGGAGAACCATTGATGCTCCAAGGACTTCATCCAGTAGAAACAAGCGAACGTCAGACTCCCAGCGAACAAAAAGATACCAACGGCGGCGAAGCGCCGCATGGTGTAGGTGCAGGAGGCGGCACCCGTCTTGTCCTGTTGCAAGGAAGCGTTGCGAAGACCGTTACCCAGCCAATACCAAACAGCAAAGAGGAGGATCGCCATAATGTAAAAGGCCCACGGATTGTACATGAACTCCTTTACCGCCAAGGCGTGATCATGCCCTTCCGGACTCATCCAGGGGTAGATCGATTTGGCAAAAAGTGCGATTGGTAGAAACAGCAATACAAGAACCGGAACAGAACACGCTATGTGTTCCAGGAAACGCCGGATGGGCACCAACCAATAGGCATCAAACAAATGATGGATCAACACTAGAAACAGCGACCCCATGACCAAGCTCAGGAAGAACATGTAGGCGGTCAAATAGGAGTACGCGAAGGTCTTGTCCCAGCCGGGAATGACGATCCCCATCAAGGCGACGACCACGCCAAAGATAATGAGCTGGTTGGGCAACCCCGCCCACTTCGACAAGTCGAGTCGTTTGGTTGGTTGATTCTCTGTCGAGGTACTCATCTCTAATTCTGCTGCAAAGCCGCGCGTTGGTTTTCGGGGACTTCATCGGCAACCGCCAAGCGGGACCGTTGCAAAGCTCGCAAATAGGCAATAATGGCCCAGCGATCGGCGATTTCAATATTGGCGCCATACGGCCCCATCAAATTCTTTCCGTGGGTAATGGTGTTGAAGATCTCACCCGCAGACATTTTCACCAGACGGGGATCATGGAAGTTAGCGACCGCCACCATCCCGTACTTCGTCGTAATGCCCTTGCCATCACCCACGGCCCCATGACAAGGCGTGCAGTTGATGTTGTAACGTTGCTTGCCACGGGCGAGCAGCGCTTCGTTGATCGTCACCGGAATGGTGGAAACGAAATTGGTGGTCCCAGAGATCCGGCCGGTGTTGACCGGAATGTCTTGGTAAGGCGTGCCCCGGGCGATCGTTCCAGCCACGTAGGGCTGCGAACTGCGACCATCGGCAAAGAACGCATTAGCTGCTTGAGGGCGCAACTTGTTCTGACGGTCCATGTCAGGAAAGACTTCCAGCGGCGGGCGCGCGGAATGCGATCCCCGCAAACCGGCGATGCTGACAACGCCAATGATGGCTAAGACGTAGATGGCAAGAAAGTATCGCATGGTTCTATTCTTCCACGACCTCCAGGTGACCGCTTCCCGAGTCTTCCAACAGTTTGTGAGTTTCTTTCTCCGAGTACTTGGGATCCGCACACTCGATAACCACGTAAAACTTATCGTGCGTCACCTGAGCAAAACGGTGGTTCTTCAGTAGCGGATGGTGCAAGCGAGGCAAGCGGTTCAAAAACAACATACCGAACAACGAACCAAACGCCGAAAACAGAATCGTCATCTCGTAGCTCACCGGAAAGGCGAACAACGGACTGTAAAGCGGTTTCCCGCCCACGGTGATGGCGTAGTTGAAGGAATTCATGAACCAGATCATCAGGTTGCCCCCGAAGAAACCGGTCATCCCACCACAGAAAGCAAACCAACCGACTTTGGAATTCTTCAATCCCATTGCCTCGTCCATTCCATGAACCGGAAATGGGGTGTGCACATCCCATTGGGTGTAGCCCGCGTCCCGCACCTTCTCGGCCGCGGCCATGGCATCGGCCGGGGTATCAAACTCAGCGATAACGCCGTAATGTCTTCCGACTCCACTCATCAGTGTTTCCCTTCCTTCGCTCCACCCAAGGGGTGATAGGGATCCGCCTGCGGCGTCACTCCCTTGACTTCAGAAATCGCAATCAACGGCAAGAACCGAACGAACAAGAGGAACAAGGCCATGAACAACCCGAACGTTCCCACGTAAGTCAAGACGTCCACGTAGGTCGGTGAGTAGTAGCCCCAGTTCGATGGCAAATAGTCGCGATGCAACGAAGTCACCACGATCACAAACCGTTCGAACCACATTCCGATGTTCACGAAAATCGACAGGATGAAGACGTAGACCATGTTGGTCCGGATCTTCTTGAACCAGAAGAACTGCGGACTCAGCACATTACAGCTGATCATGATCCAATAAGCCCACCAGTAAGGACCAAAGGCCCGGTTCTGGAATGCGTAGGCTTCGTATGGATTACCACCATACCAAGCGATGAACACTTCCATGCCGTAGGCGTAACCCACGATGGAACCGGTCGCCAGGATCACCTTACACATCAGTTCGACGTGGCGGACCGTGATGACGTCTTCGAGTTTGAAGATCGATCGCAACGGCACCATCAGCGTAATCACCATACCGAAACCGGAGAAGATAGCACCGGCCACGAAGTAAGGCGGGAAGATGGTAGTGTGCCAACCCGGCAACTGAGACACGGCAAAGTCGAACGAAACGATACTATGCACGGACAACACCAGCGGCGTCGAAAGACCAGCCAGCAGCAGGTAAGCTTTTTCGTAGTTGCTCCAGTGCCGATTCGAACCCGTCCAACCCAGAGAGAACAGGGAATAGAAGAATTTCCGGCCCACGGTCTTGCAACGATCTCGAATGGTTGCCAGATCGGGGATCAGGCCCATGTACCAAAAGAGCAGCGAAACGGTAAAGTAAGTCGAAACAGCGAACACGTCCCACAGCAACGGCGAGCGGAACTGCGGCCAAATCGGCCCATTTGAGTTCGGTAAGGGGAATAACCACCAAGCAAACCAAATACGCCCGACGTGAATGGCCGGAAAGATACCGGCACACATCACCGCGAAGATGGTCATGGCCTCAGCGGCCCTATTGATCGATGTCCTCCATTTTTGCCTGAGGAGGAAGAGAATGGCTGAGATCAAGGTTCCGGCATGACCGATACCGATCCACCAGACAAAGTTAACGATAGCCCAACCCCAGGCAATGGGATGGTTCAAGCCCCAGACACCCACACCGGTGGAGATCAGGTAGCCAATCATCAAGAAACAGATCAGGGCAGTCGGTAGACTGATGATGAATGAGACCCACCACCATGTCGGAGTCTTGTCTTCAACAATGCCACAAATCCGGTCGGACAACCAACCCAGCGATCGATTGTTCAGGACCAACGGCTCGCGCTCTAACTCGCGAGGTGGCGGCGCTACGGTCACGCTATTTTGTTTTGCAGCTTCCATCTAGTGATGCTCTCCAGTTTCTCCATGCCCGGCTCCAGCTTCCGCTCCGTGGCTCTCATCGCCGTGGCCGTGCCCCGCGCCGTGGTGATCGCTGAATGGATCGCCCATGCTCTCGGCATATTCTTCGGTGCTCAACGGCATCTCGTGGTAATCCGGCATAGCAGGATTCGGATTGCGCACTTGTGCCAGGTAAGTCGTCCTCGGTCGCGTGTCCAAGAAACCAAGCACCGCGTAGTTGCGGGGGCTGGCCTTGAGTTTCGAAACGCGGCTCTCGGGATCAAGCATGTTGCCGAAGACAATGGCATCCGCCGGGCAAACCTGTTCGCAGGCCGTCTTGAAGGCGCCGTCCGGCACCGCCACATTGTCGCTATCTCGTGCGGCGACCTTCTGCTGAATCTTGGCTTCTTCAATCCGCTGCGTACAGAACGTGCATTTCTCCATGACCCCACGCATACGCACGGTCACTTGCGGGTTCTTGGCCATGGCCACGAGATCGAGATCTTCCTGCGGCCGCGTTGCCAAAGGACCATCATAGAGTTTCTCCAACGGCCGTTTGTTGTAATCAAAGAAATTGAAGCGACGCACCTTCCAAGCACAGTTGTTGGAGCAGTATCGCGTGCCCACGCAACGGTTGTAGGCCATCACATTCAGACCTTCGTGATCGTGCACCGTCGCGTTCACCGGACAGACGCTTTCGCAAGGCGCACTCTCGCAGTGCTGGCACAACATGGGCTGCGTCACAACCTGCGGATCATCGATCCATTTTTGGAACTGCAAGGTCTCGTCACCCTCCAGTTTGGTCAGATCCGCCTTGGCTTCCACACCCCCACTGAAGTAGCGGTCGATCCGCATCCAATGCATCTCGCGGCTCTTCTTGACCTGGGCTTTGCCCACGATCGGGATGTTATTCTCACTTTGACACGCCACCACACAGGCCGAACAACCCACACAGCGATTCAGGTCAATGGTCATCCCCCATTGGTGAATATCGCTCTTCAGGGACTCACGGGCATCGTACGGGTGCTTGTAAATCGGAAGCGGCTTCCCTTCGGCGTCATGCGGGATATGCCCACCATGCGCCTCAAGATCCATGTTATGCGAGAAATCGGGTTTCTCTTTATATTGCTCGTAATTGGCTTCGCGAACGATAGCGCGGCCTTCCATGGACCAGTGATCCTGAGTCGCGGCCAAGTCGTGCGTTCGACCGGTCGGCGTGACCGTGGCGCCCGAGGCAATGTAAGCGGCCGTTGAGGTCCGAACCGGATTCACGTTGAACCCGACGGCCTGACCACCGAAGCCACCCACGTGACCCGACTTAGAGCGACCGTAACCCAAGGCCAAGCCCAAGGAATGATTCGCCATGCCGGGTTGCACCCAGGCCGGTCCTTCGACACTGGCACCATTCACGTCAACCTGGATCACATCACCGTTCTTGACGTTTAAATCTTCCGCGGTTTGGCGGCTTAACAAAATCACGTTATCCCAAGTCAACTTGGTCATCGGATCCGGATACTCTTGCATCCAGCCGTTGTTGTTGAATTGGCCGTCGTCCATGCTGGCGTCGCGATGGAAAACCACTTCCAGAGCACTCGCACTCGGGGGAGGTGCCGTTTCCGCATTAAGAATGGCAGGGTTCACGGCACTCCAGCTAAAGCCATTCGCCGGCAACGAAACCGGGGCGGCAGCGCCGTTGGCGACAAAACCGTCATGAAGGAATTTCTTCCAAGATTCTTCGTTGGCCCCGGCTACTTCCGCATCAAATGCGCTACGTACTTGAGCGTGCGGGCTTGGGTCTTCCACCTTCAACAGGCGTCCAACCACTTCCAGGGCAGTCAAAGAATCAAACAGCGGCGCGATCAGCGGCTGAACGGCAACCCGCGTCTGGTCGGCCGTGCGTGCATCGCCCCAGGACTCCAAGAAATGGGATTCCGGCAAGTGCCAAGCCGCGCCTTCCGAGGTTTCGTCTTCATAGAATCCGAGTCGAATGACCTCGCTGGCTTTCGCTTGCGTGGTCGCCCAAGCCAGATTGGCAGGAGCGTCATAACTGGGATTGCCCCCCAAGACCACCAAGGTATCCACCGTGCCCGCATTCAGAGCAGTAGCCAGGTCTTCAATAGAGCCGGCTTTCGGGGTCTCATCCGGCAAGAAATCGATCGTCTCACCCACGTTGCCCAACACGTAGTTCAAGGCCAGTCCGAGCACGTGCACCGCACGGGGTTGACGGTAGCCCACCAACACCAAGCTATGCCCGCGATGCGCGGCGAGATCCTTAACGGCCTCTGTCACCCACTCCGCTGAAATATTGGCGGCATTGCCAATCTCACGGAGCGAGTTTTTCAGTGCGTTAATCTGAGAATTGTTGTCGCCCAGGTGGGTTTGTTCCAAAGCCTCGGCTAAGAGAGCGGCAGCGACCGAAAACACACCACCAGTCGAAACCCGCAAACGATGATCCGCATTGGAACCGGTCAGGGTCATCAGGCCTTCGACCACATACAAGCGGTTCATCTTGTCGTCGTTTTCTTCCAACGCACGACCGTCGGCGAAGCCCTTGATTTGGCTGTAAGCCTCTTCTTCGTCGCCAAGGAAATCGCAGTCGAGTGAAAGGATGCGTTCCGCTTTCTCGACCCGAGGCAACGGGGTCAGAGAACGGTTGTAAGCCACGGCAGCCGCTTCCGCGGGACGCCCGAAACTGACGGGTTCGTATTCGTGCCAGGTGGCTTGAGGCAAGCGTTGCTTTAGCGTGGCTTGCAAGCGTTGGAGCGCAGGAGAGCTGCTCTGGCGGCTCAAGATGCTCAATCCCTGCCCGCGGTTGCGGGCAAATTTGTCGGCTACCTCATCCAAATGGGCTCGGGCCGCATCCAAAGTCGTGGCTTCCCCTCCGGACAGACACTGTTTCGAGCGATCCGGATCATAGAGATTCAACAGCGCGGCCTGGGTGTAGGAATCGGTGCCACCATTCGACAGCGGGTGTTGGGAATTGCCCTCAAGCTTGGTCGGACGACCGTCACTGGACTTCGCCAACAAAGGAACCGCGTTGCGCCGAGTGGGCATGGCGGTAGCAAAATACTTCGCCACACCGTGCACATAGCCCTCGGGCATTTTGGAAAAGGGAACGATTGTCTCTTCCGGCCGCCGGCAACCCGTCAGACCAAACCCCGCCAACAACAGCGAGGCGGACATGAGCTTCACGAAATCGCGGCGATTGACGCCATTCCCCAGCTCGCTGGCGCCTTCCGGGAATTCACGATCCACCCATTGTTTAAACTCCGGTGAATCCGCCAATTGATCCAGACTCCGCCAGTAGACGGGCCCAGTCTGAGACGTTTCTTTGCTGGGTGAAACCGTATTCATCGATGACATGCCGAACAGTTCACTAAAGACTCAACCCTCCAATCGTGGACCAACTGATCACCCAACTCTCGTTGCAGGCTCGCCGCCTCTACCGGATCGTCGCTCGGCGTCCAATCCAGGTCCGTGATGCGGTCCAACGGACGAAGTTTCGCCCCCGGATCCCGGTGACATTCCAAACAAAACGCCATCCCAAACGGTTTGGCGTGGTAGACTTCATCCATCTTGTTCACCGCTCCGTGACACTCCACGCAACTGACGCCGCGATTCACATGCACCGAGTGGTTGAAATAAACATAATCGGGCACCTTGTGGACTTGCACCCAAGGAATTGGTTCGCCCGTTTCGTAACTTTCCCGCACCAAAGCCAACTTCGGATCGTCTTTCAACACTTGGTTGTGACAGTTCATACAAACCGAAGCCGCCGGAACGTTGGAATACCAGGATTTCTCCACCGCATTGTGGCAATAGCGGCAGTCCAACCCCAATTGGTCCGCGTGGATCGCATGGGAGAAGGCGACCGGCTGAACGGGCTGATAACCCACTCGCGTGTACTTAGGAGTAAAGTAGTAGGAGATCCCAACCACCACCGCAGCACCGACGAGAATCGCGCCCAGAATCACCTGGCCGGGCAACTTATTCGTCCACTTAGGAAAGATGTCGGACATTCGTAAAAATAATTAAATAACCATCAACCCTAAACCCGACCCGAACGCCCACCGTCCGGAGGTTCCACCGCCAGCACCCATCCGGGTCTCTGACGAAAAAAAATCCCCGTTCTCGCACTCAGACGAAAACTCAGGAAACGAAAAAGAATAACCACCCCAGCAGGCTGGGCAAATTTGGAGGCGAGGGTCGGAATCGAACCGACGAATAGAGCTTTTGCAGAGCCCTGCCTTACCACTTGGCTACCCCGCCGTAATTAACGCGGATATTCTTAATCTCAATCAAATCGACTCCGCAAGCGGAAACGAACCTTCTCTCACGAGAAAGACTCGTCTTCAGCTAACGAAAACGAGGGGCATTATCCGCGAAAATCAGACGACGTCAATACGCTTGTGAAAAAAATCACAAATTCACTTGCCTGGCATTTTTTGCCCGGATACCTTCCTCCCAGTCCTTACACTCCGGAGGAGCGGTATGCCTAAGAACGCCACGGAAATCGGTTATAACACCAAAATAGAAGGTGACGTCATCGTCACTCAAGCCGACGCGGTCCTAAACTGGTTCCGCAAGAACTCGATGTGGCCGATGCCCATGGGGCTGGCATGCTGCGCGATCGAGCTCATGGCCGCTGGCGCCAGTCGCTTTGATATCTCCCGATTCGGCTCGGAGGTCATGCGATTTTCGCCCCGCCAATCCGACCTCATGATCGTGGCCGGCACCGTCACCTATAAAATGGGACTGGCCGTTCGACGTATTTACGACCAAATGGCAGAACCCAAGTGGGTGATCGCCATGGGAGCCTGCGCCTCCACCGGAGGGATGTATCGGAGCTACGCCGTCATGCAAGGCGTGGACAATATTTTACCAGTGGACGTCTACGTCGCGGGGTGCCCTCCTCGGCCGGAAGCCCTGTTGGATGCATTGATGAAATTGCAGAACAACGTGGGCCGCGAACCTCTCATTCGCACCCAAAAGGCTGTTCCTGCCGAAGCCTAACGGGCCCCAGACCCGGAATTTGCCCCTGAACCATGAGTGCCGCCGCCAAACGTCTCGCCCAGAAACTGAAAAAAGCCCACCCCGACGTGAGTGGTCGGATTGAGTCGTTTCGGGACGAATACACCTTGGAGATTACCGATGCCTCGCAAATCCAAGCGGTCTGCCAAACGGCGAAATCCGAGCTCGGATTCGACTATTTGGTCGATGTTAGTAGCGTAGACCACTATGGCGACGATCCCCGCTTCGAAGTCGTCTATGAACTTTACGGTTACGAACACCACTCGCATCTCCGCCTGACAACCCGTGTTTCCGAAGAATCCGCCTCCCTCCCGACGGTAACGTCCGTATGGCGCACCGCGGATTGGCATGAACGGGAGATTTACGACATGATGGGCATCTCCTTCGAAGGCCACCCAGATCTCCGCCGCATCCTCATGTGGGAGGGCTATCCCTACTACCCGCTACGCAAGGACTTTCCGCTGGCTGGCAAGGAAACCGAGCTCCCCGATGTCGCCTTTTCCCGTCCCGCTCCGCTGGAAGGCGGTCCCTTTGTCACCACGGCAGGGGCTGGTGATCGGGAGCAGAGCGAACCCAGGGCGAAGCCCGCAAGTTCCTCCTAGGCAAACTTTTAGACACAAACTGCAGATCATTCTCCGAACGCCAAATGGCCGAAGTAAAAGACATTGAGATCAAGGACACCGCCGGCAGTGCTGCTGCGGCCGTGGCCACGGCTGCGGACGGATCGGAGGAGCTCAGTGACCTGCAAGGCGAAAAGCTGACCCTCAACATGGGTCCCTCCCACCCTTCGACCCACGGTGTCTTGCGCATTGTGCTCGAACTGGATGGCGAGGTGATCACCAAAGCAGAACCCGACGTGGGTTACCTGCACCGCGGTGACGAAAAAATCGCCGAAAACATGACTTATACCCAGTTTATTCCCTATACGGATCGACTGGATTACCTGGCCCCGCTGGCAAACAACGTCGCCTATGCTCTGGCAGTCGAAAAGCTGATGGGAATCGACCAAGCCCTGCCGCCCCGATGCCAATACATCCGGGTGATTTGCTGCGAATTGGCCCGTATTTCAGCCCATTTGCTTGGTTTGGGGGCCTTCGCCATGGATGTGGGGGCATTGACGGTGTTTCTCCACACTTTCACCGAACGGGAGAAGATTTACAACCTGATCGAGGCCCTGACCGGAGCCCGTTTCACCACGACTTATACCCGTATCGGCGGCCTGGCCCGGGATCTGCCCGAAGGCTGGATTGCCGAATGCGAACGTTTTCTGGACGGCGTGGTGGTAAATTTTGACGAAACCGAGCAATTACTGACCCGCAACAAGATCTTCGTGGATCGCACCAAGGACGTGGGTGTGCTCCCCTTGGATGTCGCCATTGACTACGGGGTGACGGGGCCAAATCTACGTGCCTCCGGCAGCAATCACGACCTCCGCAAGGTCCATCCTTACTTGGTTTACAGCGACCTGGATTTCGATGTACCGGTCGGCTCGGTGGGTGATTGCTACGATCGTTACCTCGTCCGCATCGAAGAAATGCGCCAAAGCGTGCGGATCATCCGCCAATGCTTCAAACAGCTTCCCGACGGACCCGTTTCCATTCCGGACGGCAAAACCGTCCTGCCGCCCAAAGATAAGGTGTTGACCAGCATGGAAGAGCTAATTCATCAGTTCATTCTGGTTACCCAAGGCGTGGATACCCCCAAAGGCCAGGTTTACTTTGGCGCTGAGAATCCGAAGGGCGAACTCGGCTTTTACATCAACAGCAAAGGCGGCGGCACCCCGCACCGCCTCAAGATCCGCGCCCCATCATTTGTCAACCTGAGCGCCCTGCCCTACATGCTAAAGGGATCAATGATGAGTGATACCGTGGCCATCCTCGGATCAATCGATTTTGTCATGGGAGAAAGCGACCGATGAGCTTCCAAGTTCCCAAAAAGCTGGAGACAGCGATCAATAAGACGATCAAGAAGTATCCGGAAAAACGGAGTGCTTCCCTCATGCTATTGCATGCGATTCAAGAGCATTTCGGCTACGTGTCGAAAGAAGCCATTGAATGGATCGCCGGAAAACTCGATCTCCAACCCATCAACGTTTACGAACTGGTCACGTTCTACCCGATGTTCCGACAGGAACCGGCCGGGAAGCACGTTATCAAGGTCTGCCGCACACTCAGCTGTGCCCTCGGCGGCGCTCACGAGCTCCATGGCCACCTGTGCCAGAAGCTGGGGCTCGATGAAAAAGCACACGGATTGCAGACCAGTAAAGACGGCCAGTTCTCCGTCGAATACGTCGAATGTCTCGCCAGCTGCGGTACCGCACCGGTGATGATGTGTGACGATGATTTCTACGAAGGCGTCAGCCTAGACAAGGCGGACGAAATCCTGGAGTCCAACAAGAAGTAGGGCGAAAACGTGACGGAAAGAAGCTCAGAATTAAGCAGAAATTGGCTGCCGGACATGGATTCGAACCATGACAAGCAGATCCAGAGACTGCTGTGCTACCGTTACACCATCCGGCAAAGGCCGCGCCAACTTAACCACTCTGCTCGCAGAGTCAAGCAAGCATAGCGAAGTTTATGCCCAAAGAACATCGCCTCATTCTCCAGCACGCCGACGAGCCGGGCTACTCGAATAAAATCGAGAGCTACGTGAAGCACGGCGGCTACAAAACGCTCAAGAAGGCGCTTAAGCTCAAGAACAAGAAGGTCGACGGTAAAACGCTGTCGCCGCAAGAGTGGATCCGGGAAGAAGTCAAAGCCTCCGGCCTCCGCGGGCGCGGTGGTGCCGGGTTCTCCTGCGGGCTCAAATGGTCCTTTGTGGATCGCCGCAGCGGCAAACCGATCTACATGATCTGCAACGCGGACGAATCCGAGCCCGGAACCTTCAAGGACCGGCAAATCATTTACAAAGATCCGCATCAACTCATCGAAGGCATGATCATCTCCGCCTATGCCAACGATGTGAATCTGGCCTACATCTACATCCGCGGCGAGTTCGTGGAGGGCGCGAAGATCCTGGACGCGGCCTTGGATGAAGCCCGCGAAAAGGGTTTTCTCGGGAAAGACATTCAGGGAAGTGGCTACAATCTCGAAATCCACGTCCATCGTGGCGCTGGTGCCTATATCTGCGGTGAAGAGACCGGCTTAATCGAGTCTCTGGAAGGCAAGCGCGCTTATCCCCGCATCAAGCCCCCGTATTTCCCCGCCGTGTTGGGCCTCTACATGTGCCCCACGATCGTCAATAACGTCGAGACCCTCTGCGCCGTCAAACACATCGTAGCCGACGGTGCCGCGGAGTTCGCCAAACTGGGAACTCCGAACAACACCGGCACCCGCATCGTGAGTCTCAGTGGCCACGTCAAACGTCCCGGCTACTACGAGATCGAGGTTGGCAAAGCCACGATTGGGGAGTTGATTTTCCACAAGAATTTTGGTGGCGGCCTGCACGAAGGACGCTCGCTCAAAGCCATCATTCCCGGAGGATCTTCGGCCAAAGTGTTCAAGGCTGGCGAGAAATTCAAACTTCGCCGTCCCGATAAGAGCGGCAAGCCGGTGGAAACCGAGGTGGATCTACTCGATCTCCCCTATGACTTTGATTCGCTCATGGGCGCCGGCAGTATGTCCGGCTCCGGCGCGATTATCGTGATGGACGACAGCACGGACATCGTCAAAGCGCTGGGGAATGTTTCTGAATTCTACGCTCACGAGAGTTGTGGGCAATGCACGCCGTGCCGCGAGGGTTCCCTCTGGATGAGCAAGGCCTTACATCGACTCAACCACGGTGAGGGTCGTAAGCAGGACGCGGATTACCTCCTGCACATCGCCCAAAACATCCAGGGCCGTACGATTTGTGCCTTTGGTGAAGCCTGCGCCTGGCCGGTGCTGAGCTTCGTCAACAAGTTCAAGGACGAATTCGAGGCCCGCGGAGCCGAAGACGAACAACGAAAGGCTGAAGCGACGACCAGCTAGCGCACCTTCTGGCCAGCCGCCCCGATGGGGTTCGGACGGCCTTCGGTTCACGCAACGATTTCATTCCCATGGCAAAGCAGGCAGAAAAGCAAAGCGCTCCGGCCGTCGAGATGGTTCGCATCAAGATCGACGGCAAGGAAGTCGAGGTCCCTAAGACCATGCCCGATCCGATCACGGGCAAACCCGTGCCGACCACCATGATCCAAGCCTGTAAACTGGCCGGGATTGAGGTGCCCCACTACTGCTACCATCCCAAGCTCCCCGTCGCCGGTAATTGCCGCATGTGTCTGGTAGAGTTCGGTATGCCGGCCATGGGTCGAGACCGGAAGCCCATTCTCAACGAAGACGGCACCCAGCAAGTGCGCAAAATGACCCTGCCCTACGAGCCGGGAACTCCGCGCGGTGCCATCGCCTGTGCCACCCCGATTGCTCCCGGGATGGAGATTTACCCCAACTCCGATGCGACCAAGCAAATGCGTGAAGCCGTCTTGGAGTCCCTCTTGGTCAACCACCCCTTGGATTGCCCGATTTGCGATCAAGCCGGGGAATGCAAACTCCAAGAATACTCCGTGGAGCACGGACAAGCAGAGAGTCAATTTGCTGAAACCAAGGTCCACAAACCCAAGCAAGTGGATCTCGGCCCGCGCATCATGCTGGATGACGAACGTTGCATCCTCTGCTCGCGCTGTATTCGCTTCTCACGCGACATTGCCGGCGATGATGCTCTCGGTTTTGTGAATCGTGGGTCCTACAACACCCTTACAACTTTCCCGGGCAAGCCGTTTGACAACAATTACACCCTCAACACGGTGGACATCTGCCCGGTGGGTGCCCTGACTTCCAAAGATTTTCGGTTCAAGATGCGGGTTTGGTTCCTCAAAGAAACCAAGAGCGTGTGCACGAGCTGCGGAACCGGCTGTAATATCACTATTGGATCGCGTGAAGGCACGATTCATCGCTACGAGCCGCGGGACAACGACGCGGTCAATGCCTGCTGGATGTGCGATGCCGGCCGTTTGAATTACAAGTGGGTCGGACACAAGGATCGTTTGAAAGATCCCAAGAAGAGTGGCCGCTCCGGAGTGACTTGGGAGCAAGCGCTGACCGATATCGCTGCCGCGCTCCAGAACGCCGATCCCAAGACCACGGCAATCGTGGGTTCCGCCCGGCAAACCACCGAAGAATTGTATCTCTTGAGCGAATTGGCCGCTCATCTCGACGCCATCACCGACGCTCCCGAGCGGGTGGGTGAGGCCGACCAGTTGTTGGTCAACGCCGACAAGAACCCCAACACCAACGGCGCCCGTCTTTCGGGCTTCGTATCCGGTAAGTTGGGCAGTCAACTCTCCAAGATCGCGTCCGGCATTCGCAGCGGGAAGATCAAGCAATTGATCGTCTTCGGCGAGGACGTCACCAAGCACGGCATCAGCGCCGACTTGTTGAAGAAACTCGATCTCCTCGTGGTCTCCGACATCTTGCCGAATGAGACAACGAAAAAGGCCAAGTATCTCCTGCCCGGCTGTGCCCACGCGGAGAAGCGCGGCTCGTTTATCAATGTGAAGGGTCGTCTGCAACGCTTCCTCCAAGCCGTGGAAGCACCGGGCAAAGCACGACCTGAAGCCGAATTTCTGGCCGATCTCGTTTCCCGCGTGACCGGCGAATCCTATCCGAACAATCCGGAAGGCTTGTTCAACAAAATGGCTGCAGAACGCAAACCCTTCGCCGACATCAAGTGGGCGGATTTGGGCGATCAAGGCGTCGACGTGGCAATCTAAGGTATTGGGATGGAACTGCTGAGCGATTTATCTCCACTCTCTGCATTCGTGCTGTTCGGACTGATCAAGGTCGTCCTGGCAGTCGGCATCTTGCTGCCGATGGTGTCCTACTCCGTGATGGCGGAACGCCGTATTAGCGCCGCGATCCAGGACCGCATCGGTCCCAATCGCGTGGGTCCGTTCGGCCTCTTGCAACCCATTGCCGATGGGTTGAAGGCGTTGCTTAAGGAAGATTACACCCCGGATCATGTCCGGAAGAGTTACTTCTGGTTGGCACCGGCCGTGGCCTTGATCCCGTCGTTCATGACCATCGCCGTGATTCCCTTTGGTTCGAGACTAGGCGAACAGAATATGGTGATCGCCAACCTGAACGTGGGCGTGCTCTTCACCTTCAGCATCGTCTCTCTGAGTGTGTATGGGATTGTGTTGGCGGGCTACGCCTCGAATTCGAAATACTCTTTCCTAGGTGGCATTCGAGCTAGCGCCCAAATGATTTCGTATGAAATCGCCATGGGGATGTCCGTCGTTCCCTTGTTCATGCTGGTGGGTCACCTCAACTTGAGCGAAGTCATCGCCTACCAAGCCAATGGTGCCTGGTTGGTCTTCAAACAACCCATCGCTTTTGTGATTTTCCTGGTAGCCGCGTTTGCGGAAACCAATCGACTGCCCTTCGACTTGCCGGAATCTGAGACCGAGCTCGTTTCTGGGTATCACACCGAATACAGCTCCATGAAGTTCGCCATGTTCTTCATTGGGGAATACGCGGCGATGATTTCGGTATCGGGACTGATCGTGACCCTCTTCTTGGGTGGCTGGACGCTTCCGTTCTGGGGTCTGGATACCCCGGCGACCACCATTCTGGGTGGCCTGATTCACATCGGGATCTTCCTCGGGAAGTTGGCGATCTTCATGGGGATCTTTATTTGGATCCGCTGGATGCTTCCACGGTTCCGTTACGATCAATTGATGGATTTGGGATGGCGACGCTTCCTCCCACTCGCACTGGCCAACATCGTGGTCACCGCGGTTTACCTTTGGGCCAACAGCGTTTTCCGATAGGGCATTAGACAAGCACTTTGGCGACAACATGATAGTCCAACGCAAAGAACTCAGTTGGTGGGAGCGCCTCTACCTCCCAGCCATCATTAGCGGTTTTCGGGTGACCTTGCGGCACTTCTTCAAACGCAAGGTGACCATGCAGTACCCCGAAGAGAAGTGGGTGGTGCCTGAGGGGTATCGCGGCGCGCCGTATCTGGTCAAAGACCAAGATGCTCGCACCAAATGCGTCTCCTGCCAGTTGTGTGAATTTGTCTGCCCGCCGAAAGCGATTCGAATCACGCCTCCGGGCCCCCAAGCCAATCCGGCTACGGGCAACGTGGAGAAAGAACCCGCGGATTTCGAGATCAACATGTTGCGTTGCATCTTCTGCGGCTTCTGTCAGGAAGTCTGTCCCGAGGAAGCGATCTTCCTGCAGAAGGACTACTCACTGACCGGAGAGTCGCGTGAGGAAATGATTTATCACAAAGACAAGCTCCTGGACTTGGGCGGCGTCCATCAGGATGGCATCAAGAAATGGGAGAAGAAACAGCGTGATGCCGAGGCCCAAGGGTTGGCCCATTGAGATCTGAACCTTTCTCTCGATGACAGATATTTTATTCTACCTGCTCTCGTTGATGACTCTGGGCTTCGCCGTGCTCGTCGTGGCCAATCCCTTCAGTCGCAATCCCGTGACGAGCGCCATGTTCCTGGTCCTGACCATCGCTTCGATGGCGGGGCTCTTTGTTCTCCTCCATGCCTTCTTCCTGGCGGCCATCCAGATCATGGTCTATGCCGGCGCGGTCATTGTGCTCTTCCTCTTTGTGATCATGTTGTTGGACGTGCGGGAGGAAGAACGGAAACGTTTTCAACTGTTCGGCATCGTGACCGGTGCGCTCGGTTTGCTTTCAATCGCTCTGATCATGGTCAAAACGATTACCGCCTCCGGTATTGGTGCCGATCGCAGCCCGGAATTGGAAGGATCCACCCACCAACTGGGAACCGCTTTGTTTACCAACTATGTGCTGCCGTTTGAGATCATGGGCGTTCTCCTGTTGGTCGCCATGGTCGGTGTGATTCTCTTGAGCAAAAAGGAGCTGAATTAAGATGGAAGTTGGACTCGAACATTACTTGGTGGTCAGCACCCTGCTCTTCAGCATCGGCCTCCTCGGTGTGATCCTTCGCCGCAACTTGATTCTGATGTACATGTCGCTCGAACTCATGCTCAATGCGGCGAATTTGGCGTTGGTTGCGTTCTCTCGTTACAACAATAGCGTCGACGGGCAGTTGATGGTGTTTTTCATCATCACCGTCGCGGCCTCTGAGGTGGCCGTTGGTTTGGCCCTGATCGTCGCCCTATTCCGCCGCCGCCAGACTTCCAACGTCGAGGATTTGGCTACTTTGAAACTCTGATCGGATCAACCCATGTTGACGCTTGCCTGGATCATCCTTTTCTTGCCCCTCGCGGCCGCCGCGGGGATTGCGTTTGGCACTCGGCCCAACCAACGCCTCAGCGCCCAGCTTTCCATCGGTGCCATCGGCATCGGTTTTGTGCTCAGCGCCATTATTTTCTTCTCCCATTTGCTTAACGATCAGCCCGCGCTGGAATCGTCCCTAACGTGGCTGAAAGCCGGAGGTTTGGAAGTTGGCTTCGGGGTTCGGCTGGATTCCCTCAGCATCCTCATGCTTCTGGTCGTTACCGGTGTGGGTTCGTTAATCCATTACTACTCCCAAGCCTACATGTCTGGCGATAAGAGCTACTCGCGCTATTTCGCCAGCCTCAGCCTCTTTACCTTTTCCATGCTTGGGATCGTCTTGGCCACGGACTTTATCCAGATGTTCATCTTCTGGGAGTTGGTGGGTGTTTCCAGTTACCTGTTGATCGGCTTCTGGCACGAGAAACCCTCCGCTGCCGATGCCTCCAAGAAAGCATTCTTGAGCAATCGCATGGGGGATTTCGGATTCATTCTCGGCATCCTGATGGTCTGGAGTGCCGCAGGCACGTTGAACTTCAGCGAGATTAAGGATCTCCTCGCAGAGAACCCAGCGCTGCTGGGGGATCTGGCTACGGTGGCCGGCTTGTTAATCTTCTGTGGTGCGGTGGGTAAGTCCGCTCAGTTCCCGCTCCACGTTTGGCTGCCGGACGCCATGGAAGGTCCTACGCCGGTGAGTGCGTTGATCCATGCCGCCACGATGGTAGCTGCGGGCGTTTACATGCTCTGCCGCGTCTTTCCGATTTTCACGCCGGGCGCCTTGGTGGTGATCGCCTGGATCGGCGGCATCACGGCTCTCTTGGCCGCGCTGATGGCTCTCCAGCAGGATGATATCAAACGCATCCTCGCTTACTCCACCCTATCTCAGCTCGGCTACATGGTGATGGCCGTGGGTGTGCATGCTCCGGCGGCTGCGATGTTCCATCTGACCACACACGCCTTCTTCAAGGCGCTCCTGTTCCTCGGGGCCGGCTCGGTCATCTACGCCGTTCACCACAAGCAAGACATTTGGCAAATGGGCGGACTCCGCACCAAGATGCCCACCACCTACTGGACCTTCCTCATCGGGACGCTCGCCCTGTGTGGTGTCGCTCCCTTGAGTGGCTTCTACAGTAAGGATGCCGTCCTCGCTTCCGCGGCCGACATCGGGCACGGCGGTAACGGCATTCTCTTCGGCATCGGCGTCTTGGTGGCTGCATTGACCACATGGTACATGCTCCGGCTCTTCTTGATCACTTTCCATGGCTCGGCCCGAACCGACGCCGCCAAAGAAGCGAAAGAATCCCCCAATGTCATGCGCTACCCGCTCATGATCCTCGCGGTTCCGTCGGTGTTGGCTGGGTTCTTCGGCATCGAAGCCTTCGCCAGCCACGGCATGGGGATCGAATTCCACGGCGAACACGCCCAAGCGACCCTTGCGATGGCGTTCAGCTTCTTGGCCGTGATGGTAGGCGCTGCGGTGGCCGGATCCCTTTATTGGAATGCCGAGACCGATCCGATCGAACGCCACTTGGGAGGCTTCGCTTCCGTCTTGAAGAACCGTTTTTACATCGATGAGATCTACGGCTTTCTCATCGCGATCACTCACGAGACCCTGTCTCACATCGCTGCCTGGCTCGACAAGTGGGTCTTGGCAGGCTTGATCGTCCGCGGCGCGCACGGCACGGCAGACTTTGCCGGTCGGGCCATCCGCATGATCCAAACCGGCAACTTGCAAACCTACGCCTTCCTGTTTGTCTTAGGGGTGGCTCTAGTGATCTACGTCCTGGTGGGACGCCACGTGTTGTAGACGATTATGTCCCTTCTCTCTTTCATTATTGCCACGCCTCTGCTGGCGGCGCTCGGACTCCTCCTAGTGCCGAGAGGTTATCACCATTTGAGCCAGCTCATCGCCCGTGGAGCCACGGCGATCACGTTTGTGCTCTCGCTCGGGATGTTCTTCCTCTACCCCTACATGTCAGCGGGTCCCGGAGGTTATAAGTTTTATCAGAAGACGGCCTGGGTGGAGTCGATTGGCATCAATTACCAAGTCGGTGTGGATGGAATCAACCTCGGCCTGATTCTCATGGGCGCTGCCGTCGCCTTCGCAGCGAGCTTTGCGTGCTGGGGTATCCAACACCGGGAACGTCAGTTTTACTTTCTCTTCCTTATGATGGTCGGTGGCATCCTCGGTGCCTTTGCCTCGTTGGACGTGTTCTTCTTCTACTTTTTTCACGAACTCGCCCTAGTTCCCACCTTCATCATGATCGGTCTTTGGGGTCGCGGTGAGGATCGGAACTACGCCACCTTTAAGATCACCATCTATTTGACCATCGGCGCCATGCTGGCCCTGGTCGGTTTGGTGGCCCTTTACGTGCAATCCGGTGCCCGTACCTTCGACATGATCGAACTGACCGAGTACGTCCGGGCCAACCCGATCCCAACGCACCAACAGAACGTAATCTTCCCGCTCCTACTCTTCGGGTTTGGTATTCTGGTTTCTCTCTTTCCGTTCCACACCTGGGCTCCGATGGGTTACGGCGCCGCCCCGACGGCCGCCGCGATGCTCCACGCCGGGGTGCTGAAGAAGTTCGGCCTCTATGGTTTGATCCGCCTCGCCATCCCATTAGTCCCCGAGGGCATGCGCACCTGGATGGAAGTGCTTTGCTACCTGGCTCTTGGGAATATCCTCTATTGTGGTTGGGTCGCGATGCGCCAAAAGGATCTGAATTTCTTGATCGGGAACTCCAGCGTGGCCCACATGGGGATGGCTTTCCTCGGGATTGCTAGCTTGAGTGTGATCGGCGTCACCGGCGCCACCGCGATCATGGTGGCTCACGGGCTGTTGGCCGCGTTGTCCTTCGGGATCAGCGGTTATCTCCATCACGAAAAGGGTGATGTGACCATCAGTGAGTTTGGCGGGTTGTTGCAGAAGCTGCCGTTCATTGGCGTCTGCTTGATTATTGCCATGCTCGCGGGTTGTGGCGTTCCGGGGTTCGCGAATTTTGCCGGTGAAGTTTTGGTCCTCTTCGGTGCCTGGGATTCCTTGCCTTGGTTCGTGGTTGCCGGTGCCTGGGGCGCGCTCATCATCGGGGCCGTTTATTGCCTCCGAGCTATCCGAGCCATTCTCCACGGCCACACCAAGCCGGAGAATGACAACATGGCGGACGCGACCACCGCTGCCGCCCGGACGCCGTTTCTGGTTTTGATCGTTTTGCTGGTGCTGTTCGGCATCTTCCCGCGCCTCCTGACCGACAAGATTCAAGAGAGTGCGACCCCGCTTATTGAACAAGCCACGAGAACTCCTGCCGATTTGGCACAATCTCCATCCCCATCCCAGCCCACGGACTCGCCACGATTGGCTCAGCTGGAATTCTGAATTTGTAGCCTGAACGTAGATGAACATTTCGCTCACTATTCTTGAGATAGCCGTCGTGCTCCTCGGCGTCGGACTCCTCTTGCTCGATCTCTGGACGGCGCCCCAGCGCAAGCACCTCTTGGGTTACCTTGGAGCCGGCGGTCTGGGACTCGTGCTGATCGGTTCCTTCTTCATCAACATTCCGGCGACCCCGGAGACCGCCTTTGGCGGGATGTTTATCCAGGATCACCTGGCTTTGTTCTTCAAACAGTTATTCTTGGTGGCTGGGATCGGCGTGTTGCTTATTTCAGTCGAATTCGCACCGCAAATCAAAACGGGGATCTCGGAGTTCTACACACTCACTGTTTTCGCTCTCTCCGGCATGATGTTCGCCGCCTCTGCGAACCATTTCGTCATGGTTTTCGTGGCGATCGAGTTGGTGACGATCACCTTTTACATTCTGACTAGCTTTCTTAAGAGTCAAATGCGCTCCCTTGAAGCGGGTATCAAGTATCTGATCCTAGGCGCGCTTTCCTCGGCCTTCCTCGTTTACGGCATCGCCCTCGTCTATGGTGTTTCCGGGAGCATGGCTTTCAGTGAGATTGCGGCTACGAGTGAAACCACCACCGACTCGTTCGTCTTCCGCTTGGGTGTGCTGCTCGTTCTCGCTGGACTCGGGTTCAAGATCGCAGCGTTTCCTTATCAGATCTGGGTTCCGGACGTCTATCAAGGCTCGCCAACGCCCGCTACCGCGTTCCTTGCCGTTGGATCCAAAGCCACCGGCTTTGTCCTGATTCTGCGTGTCCTCTTTAGCGCGGTGCCGGACCTGGCGGTCGTTTGGGAAAACCTCTTCATCGCCATTGCGGCGATCACGATCCTTTATGGCAACCTCTGTGCCCTTCCGCAACGCAACCTCAAGCGCTTGCTCGGCTATTCCAGTATCGCCAACGCCGGTTACCTATTGCTCGGAATTGCCGCTCTGAGTGCCTCTGGTACGAGCGCCATTCTGTTCTACCTCGGCGGCTATCTCTTTAGTGTCATGACCGCCTTTACCGTGATCATGATCGTGAGTAAGCGAGCGGGCACCGAAGATATCTCATGCTTGGCCGGGTTGAACGATCGCTCGCCCATTCTCGCCACGGCAATGACGCTGGCGATGGTTTCATTGGCCGGCATTCCTCCCCTTGCTGGCTTTTTTGGGAAGTTCATGTTGGTCCGCGCTATCATCGCTGAAGCCTCGACTTCGGGCGCATACTATCTCCTGGCCGGTGTGGCTGCGATCGGCGTCGCGATTTCGATTTACTACTACTTTGGGGTCGTTCGCACCATCTACTGGTCGAAGGAACCAAGCGACACCGAATCGATCACCATTTCGACTCCTTTGAAAGTCACCGTGCTGGTCGGTATGGTCGGAATGCTGTATCTCGGAATCAAGCCCAACGATCTCGTCAAGCTGGCAGAGGTCGCCGCCGCATCCCTCTCGTTCTAGGCGGGGAACCCCTCGCCCTCGCTCGCAACTTCCGGTAAGCCTAGCTCCTAATCCGTGCTGGTGGGGCGAACGCACCCACGACCTCCTCAGCACAAAAAGAACGATCTCATTCTCCGCTGCTCCACGTGGACCTGAGCCTACCGGCGCCCCAGTTTAGGAGGCCATTTCGGGCCTAGGCAGCAGGCAACGTCCCGTCACCTCACTGCCCCGGCCCATTCGCGTCGATGCGGAAGCGTCCATTGCATGCACTTCCGAACCTCACACTAACCAAACGCTACTTGCGGCTCACGGAAACCGAGTAATCACCCGTTCCGCGGGATTGGTTGTAATGACGGACTTGAACCAGATATCGCCCTGGATCGAGTTCCGCTGAGATGCGAGCGTTTCGCCGCTTACCGCTGTCATCATCCTCCGCCACAAGTAAGGTCCCATTGTCAGGACCAAACAACTTCATCAAGACATCCGTGCTCCCCGTTGTCTCAATGACGAAAACACCCGTCCGTTCCACTTTAAACGCAAACAGATCTTCCTCCCCGGGCTGCCCAATCGAAGCGGCTTTCGTAACGAACTCATTCACCGGAAGATCAACCACGTTAGGAACATCCGGTTCCGCCGGTTTCGGATAAACCGATGAGATAAATGCCTTATCCGTCGCCGACAAAACGTCATTCGATTGTGTCCCAACCCCGTTGAGCGTCCAATCAGCCGGAAAGAAATACAGCATGATCGAATCGGGATCGAAACCCGTCCCATTCACCTGATCGTGCCGGTATTTGTCCAAGACGTTATGGCGGATCTGACTGACCGACCATGAGTTGGGCGGACCGGAAAGATCGGCGATGACCGCCTGCTCATCCCATTGAATGCCACCCGCCGGATTCTGGTGTTCGTGGGCCAATCCAATCGCATGGCCAAACTCATGGAGAATCGTTCCCTCTCCCATGAAACCGAAGTTCATCGTGGCCGCATGTCGCGGGATATCCAGATTGTCCGTCCCGAGATAAGACCACGCGCCATCGTTTTCGAACGAAATCCGAATCTGGGCATCGGGAGACTCATCAAACGCGAACTGCAAATTGGCATGCTTGGTCCACTCGTCGGCAACTCGCGCCACTTCCTCCTGTTGGGCGTTCGTTCCACCGAGAAAGCGGATACTGAGCTTTGTCCCGTTGGGCCAACGTTTGCCAATCGGCATAATGGCCCTAACCTTTCCGTCCGGCCCGACCATCGTGTGGCTAGGCGATGGATTTCGCAACTCCCAAGGAAGTAGCTTGTCGTAACACATCTTCTTGATTGGTTCGCTCATTTCTTTCCTTTTCTTTTCTTTGCGGTGGTTTTCTTAGGCGAACGCTTGGGTTTCGCCGAAGAAGAATTCGGGCTCCGTCCGAGCCAAGTCACCGGGGCCGCCGCAACGTCTGATGGCACGACCAACTGTGGCTCTTGCTTGGCAATCCGACTCACTTGGGCACGGACTTGAGAAAGGATCTCGTTTGGTGTCGCCGTTTGCCGCCGAACCTTCAACGCGCGCAAGTGCTTCACCAGCGAATAGGTAAATGCTCCATAAGACGTGGCGCCATGCCGATACTCATAGGCCAATTCGGTCTCCCGACACGCATAGAAGAGAGTCGGCATGTAGGGCCCTTGATGCTGCAGTTCCCTCTGGCGTGCCCGGAGCATCTTCTTCGACATCTCAATCCCTCGGGCACTCATCGCCTGACCAAGACGATGCGTGGCCGGCTCAGGAGCGATCGGAGACGCCGGCCCTCCGGCATTCAAGTGTCGCCACTCATCTGGATTGGGCGCTTCAATCTCTCTGGGCAACCAATTGTTCCCGTCCCACGCCATTGCTCGATGCCGAATGTCATCCGGGGCACTGATACCTCTAACCTTCTGACTGCCGCTCCTAGTGAGTCCCCCAGAATGGCAACAATCAAAAACCGCCGTGAAATTGACCCCATAGGGGAGTTGCGAATAGATCTCGTAGAGCTGGTCATCGACAATCGCATTCTCACGCCGCCAATCAAAATCCCACGGCACCAAGGCTTCATCCCGACGGTCCACGCGATCACCGATGCCATAGGTCGGGATCTGTGCGCCATGGCCGGAAAAATAAAGCACTCGGGTATCGCCGGGTTGAACACCATCCAACAACCAATCAATCCGATCCCGGATCGCCTGCGCTGTCGCTCTCTGATCCAGTATCATGCGGATATCCTCAGCCTGAAACCCAGTCTCCTGCAGGAAGGAACTCATCAGGTAAACGTCATTCACGCAGCCGTCCAACTGCATCCCCTCGATCGGGTAGTCGTTAATCCCCACCAAGAGGGCTCGCCGCTCCGGGACCGTCGTCCGCACGGCCGGAATCGAGCGACTGACCCGCTCGGGCATGGGTTGGAGTGCGAATGCCGCCGATGGACTCGTACTCTCCAACACAATTTCCTCCCAGACACGGTCAACAGTATGGCGGTGGGCGAGGTATTGGTCCGCGTCATGATCCGCCATATCATCGGGCTCATCAAAAGCGGTAGTAACCTCCCGGAAGTTGGGTGCTGTCAGTCGAATCCGAGCCGTAAAGACAACATCATTTGGGTTGTAGAGGTGAAACCAGAATTTAGCCGCGAGCGGAACAATCCGACCACCGCTAAAATTGCCTCGTACAAAGGCATTCCCAATCTGGGATCCAAAGGTCATGAGGACACGGTCCTCCAACAACTCCCGACCCTCGTTTCCGGAAAACAGATCGTAGGCAACTAGGGATCCCAAACTGTGAGCACAAATCACGTCCGGCTCCTCCCTTAAGATCCCGTCACGAACACGTCTGCGCGTGGCTCGGCGGAATGCGGAGTCCTCCACCCACTTGACCACCATCCCAGCTGTCCAGCGAACTCGAGTACCCAAATCACCAAATCCTCTCCCACCCCGCGCAGCTGAACGCCCTCGAGTCAGCGAGGTCGCGGCACTCGATCCCAGTTTCCACAAGGCGCTTAAGACATCCGTCCACGAGATCTCTTGTCTCGCGAAGAGATCATCATAGTAGACATAGGAAACTTCGACTGTATCCGGCTCCGTACCGGCTCGCTCCAAAGACTGCTTGATGGCTTCGGACCAATCCGTTTCCCAATTCCCCCCTCGCGGATGCCGGCCAACACCGTGAATACAAAGTATCTTCATTGGCTAATCCTCTGAGTCGTATAGCTTCTCAATCACGCATTCTTTCCTCTGCAGTTCGCGAAAGTCCTATGAATCCGAGGACTTCGAGCGTAGCGAGAGTGAACTGAACACGAACTTTATCCGACCTGTGGACACCATAGGCCGACAATTCCATTGCTGTCGACCCCAATCTGATAAACGCAACTCAAAACGCGCTTATTCTAAATCTTCAAGACACCACAAAGTACAGCTCATCACGACATCACTACCTATCGGTTATGCATCTTAGAGCACCCGGATTACTCGGCAAACGTGTAAGAAACGCTCAGCTAATTCATGAAATCTCTATGCTTGCCAAATCGCATTTTTGCAAATAAATATAATCCACGGAGGTATATATATGAGCAAAATCATCATCGGAATACACGGACTAGCCAACAAACCGAAACGCGAAAAGCTCAAATCCGGCTGGCTGAAGGCAATCAAAGAAGGACTAGACCTTAACTGTAACTACCGAGAAGACTTCGAGTTCGAGTCGGTATACTGGGCGGATCTCATGTATGATAAACCCATTGCTGAAGGCGCCAATAAAGAGCCTTACATCCGCAGCAATCCCGGTGCATTAAAAGAAGGAAACGCCCGCGCCATCACCAAGATCCGCCACCGGCTGCTCGAGTTCGGTGGTAGAGGACTCGACAAACTCAACCGCCACCTCAATAGCCACAAGATTCGTAATACGCTCCTCAAGTCAAAGCTCAAAGATCTCGGGCAATACTACGACACGAACCATAAACGCCTCAGCCGGTCCGGCACACTCCAGCCCGTTCGCCGAATCCTTCGCGACGAGCTCATCGGGGTTCTCAACAACCACAAACGAAAGCAGATCCTTCTGATCGCTCATTCCATGGGATCCATCGTAGCCTACGATGTCCTGCGCGAACTCGGGCCAAAGCTGGATGCAGGCGGACAAGCCACCGTCTCCGGCGAATCACTCAAGATCCCTCACTTTGTCACGATTGGGTCTCCTCTCGGTCTTCCTCACGTCGTCGATCGGATCCGGCGGGAACACCCCCACCACCCGATTCCACGAACCCCCAGTCTTGTAACACGTTCATGGACCAATCACGCCGACCGCAAAGACATCGTTGCAATGGATCTCCACCTACGAGACGACTATCGGGCAAACGCACGTGGTGTCAGGGTCATCGACGATCTCGTGGCCAATGACTACGTCAGTCGGATAACCAAAAAAGCAAACCATCATAAATCCTATGGGTACTTGAGGACCCCGGAGATGTCCCGGTTGCTCGCCAAGTTCTTGAGCTAAGGCCCTAAGACCGCCCGAATAGTTCGCGCACGCGGGAAGGTCCGGAGGGTCGGGCTTCATCGTGCCAACAGATTGATTCGAGCTCACGTCAGCGAGTAGCAGGCTCCGAAAAGGCGGCCGAACTATGGGCTCTCCTTGAACAAGAAGCGCGTTCGCAGTGACGGAACGCCTAAGGCATAAAAAAAGAGGTTGGCCGAAGCCAACCTCTTTGATTTGAGTGATCGAGTTTCGCTCGGAAACTCAGATTAATACATGCCCGGGCCAGGACCGTGGTGGTCACCTGCAGGAGCCGGCTTTTCGGGCTCAGGGATCTCAGTGATCAAGCACTCGGTGGTCAGGAGCAGACCGGCGATCGATGCCGAATTCTGCAACGCGGTGCGCGTCACCTTCTTCGGATCCACCACACCGGCTTTCACCAGGTCGGTGTATTCGCCCGTCGCGACGTTGTAACCGTCGTTCGACTTGCGCTTCTTGACTTCCTGAACGATCAGCGAGCCTTCTTCACCGGCATTCGCAGCCAAAGCGCGGAGCGGGCCTTCAACAGCACGCTTCACGATCGCGATACCGATGTTCTCGTCGTCGTTCACACCTTCAATCTTGTTGATAGCAGGCACGCAGCGCAGCAGCGCCACACCACCACCAGGCACGATGCCTTCTTCCACTGCCGCACGGGTGGCGTGCAGGGCGTCTTCCACGCGAGCCTTCTTTTCTTTCATCTCGGTTTCGGTGGCGGCACCGACATTGATCACAGCCACACCACCGGCCAACTTGGCCAAGCGCTCTTGCAGCTTCTCGCGATCGTAGTCCGAGGTGGTTTCTTCGATCTGACGGCGGATCTGACCCACACGACCTTGGATGTCGCTGGACTTGCCACTGCCTTCGACGATGGTGGTGTTTTCTTTGTCCACCACAACCGACTTGGCTTGGCCGAGATCTTCAACCTGGATGTTTTCCAGTTTGATCCCGAGATCTTCGGTGATGCAACGACCACCGGTCAGGATGGCGATGTCTTCCAGCATGGCCTTGCGGCGATCGCCGAAGCCCGGTGCTTTCACGGCACAGATGTTCAGGGTGCCACGCAACTTGTTCACCACGAGCGTCGCCAAGGCTTCGCCTTCGACGTCTTCGGCAATGATCATCAGCGGCTTGCCCAGACCAGCCACCTTCTCCAACAACGGGAGGAGGTCCTTCAGGTTGGAAATCTTCTTCTCGAAGATCAGGATGTAAGCGTCGCCCAGGCGCGCTTCCATGGAGTCGGAATCGGTCACGAAGTAAGGTGACAAGTAACCCTTGTCGAACTGCATGCCTTCCACAACGTCCAAGGTGGTTTCGATCGACTTGGCTTCTTCCACCGTGATGGTGCCGTCCTTGCCGACTTTGTCCATCGCATCCGCGATGATCTCACCGATGGTCGGATCCCAGTTCGCGGAAACCGTAGCCACCTGCTTGATCTCTTCCTTGTCTTTGACCTTCTTGGCGATCTTGGCCAACTGGGCCACACCGGCGTCAACGGCCTTTTGGATACCGCGTTGGATACCAATCGGGTTGGCACCAGAGGTCACGTACTTCAGGCCTTCGCGGTAAACGGCTTCGGCCAGAACGGTAGCCGTGGTGGTTCCGTCACCAGCGGCATCACTGGTCTTGCTGGCCACTTCGCGGACCATTTGGGCACCCATGTTTTCGTATGGGTTTTCCAATTCGATCTCCTTGGCAACGGTCACACCGTCTTTGGTAACCGTAGGAGAACCGAATTTTTTGTCCAAGACCACGTTCCGTCCCTTGGGACCCAAGGTTGCGGACACGGCACGGGCGAGTTTGCTGACGCCCCGAAGCAGTGTCTGACGGGCCTTCTCGTCGAATTCTAGTTGTTTTGCTGCCATAGTGTTTGTCTTCTAATTGAAATTCTGATTAGCCGACAATGGCCAAGATATCATCCGAGTTCAGGATCTTGTACTCCTTGCCGTCCAACTTGATCTCGGTGCCGCCATACTTGCTCACCAAAACCGTGTCGCCCACTTTCACTTCAAACGGGATCTTGTTCCCGCTGTCGTCGGTTTTACCCGTACCCAAGGCGACTATGACGCTTTCGGACGGTTTTTCTTTTGCGGAATCAGGAATGATGATGCCGCCCTTTTTTACTTCTTTCTCCTCGGCTGGTTCCACTAGAACCCGATCACCGAGAGGTTGTACCTTCGCTGCCATAATCAGTGCTTCTTCTGTTTTTTGACTAAGGAACCGTCTCTCCCCTTCACTACACTCGCAGACAAAGGTTTGAGACGATATTGGTTGTTATTGTTATGAGTTATGTGTGAGAGATTGATCAACCCTTCTTCTCATCGACCACTTCGGCATCGATGATCGGGCCCTTATCTTCTTCGCTGGCGCTTTCGTCTGACCCGCCTTCGCTCGCTTCGGCTCCTGGTGCGGCCTGCTCGCCGGCTGCCGCTTCCGCACCACCTGCTGCTCCAGCCGCTTGTTGCTGCGCTGCCGCGGCTTGGTAGAGTTCGGTGGAGACGGCTTGCCAGGTCTCGTTGAGCTTGTCGGCGGCGGTTTGAATCGCCGCAGCATCTTCGCCCTTCAACGCTTCTTTCACATCGTTGACGGCCGCTTCCAACTTGGACTTGTTCTCGGCGGAAATTTTGTCGCCGTTTTCCGAAAGCATCTTTTCGGATTGGTAAACCGCATTGTCAGCCTTGTTCCGCGTTTCCACTTCTTCGCGGCGCGCCTTGTCTTGCTCCGCGTTGGACTCCGCGTCTTGCTTCATCTTCTCGATCTCATCCTTGCTCAGCCCGCTGCTGGCCGTGATGGTGATCTTCTGCTCTTTGCCGGTTCCCAAGTCCTTGGCGCTGACGTTGAGAATACCGTTGGCATCAATATCGAAGGTCACTTCGATCTGCGGTGTTCCTCGCGGCGCTGGCGGGATGTCGGTCAGGTTGAAGCGGCCAATCGATTTGTTGTCTCGGGCAAATTCTCGCTCCCCTTGCAGCACGTGCACTTCCACCCCGGGTTGATTGTCCGCTGCGGTTGAAAATACTTCCGATTTGCGGGTCGGGATGGTGGTGTTGCGCTCGATCAGTTTGGTGAACACGCCGCCCAAGGTCTCGATCCCCAAGGAAAGCGGCGTCACATCCAAGAGTAGAACGTCCTTCACGTCGCCCTTTAAGACACCGCCCTGAATCGCAGCACCAATGGCCACCACTTCATCCGGGTTTACTCCTTGATGAGGCTTTTTGCCCACGAGGTTGTGAGCGGTTTCCACCACGCGGGGCATCCGAGTCATCCCACCCACCAGAACCAATTCGTTCACATCCGAAGTGGTGATGCCAGCATCATCGATACAAGCTTTCGTCGGCGTGATCGTGCGCTCAAAGAGTTGATCACACAGTTGCTCCAAGCGGGACCGAGTCAGCTTCATGCTGATGTGTTTCGGGCCGCTCGCATCCGCCGTGATGAAGGGCAGATTCACCTCATATTCCTGCGCACTCGAGAGGGCAATCTTGGCTTTCTCAGCTTCTTCCTTGATTCGTTGGATCGCGTCGGACTGACTGCGCAAGTCGACACCGGAATCTTTCTTAAACTCTTCAATCACCCAATCGATGATCTGGTTATCCCAGTCATCACCGCCCAGATGGGTGTCCCCGTTGGTGGCTTTGACCTCAAAGACTCCATCACCAATTTCGAGCACCGAGATATCAAAGGTGCCACCACCCAAATCGTAGACAGCGATCTTTTCGTCACTCTTCTTGTCCAGACCGTATGCCAAAGAAGCAGCCGTCGGTTCGTTGATGATGCGGAGCACTTCCAAGCCGGCAATCCGACCGGCATCCTTGGTGGCTTGCCGTTGCGAGTCGTTGAAGTAAGCCGGCACCGTGATCACGGCCTGGCTAATCGTCTCACCCAACCGTGTTTCGGCATCCGACTTGAGCTTGCTCAAAATCATCGCCGAGATTTCGGGCGGGCTGTATTGCTTGGTCTCGCCACCTTCCTCGACTTCTACGGCAACGTCACCGTTCGCCGCTTTGACTACTTGATACGGAACCCGCTTGGCCTCTTCGGCAATCTCGTCGTATTTTCGCCCCATGAAGCGCTTGACCGAGTACACCGTGTTCTTCGGGTTGGTCACGGCCTGTCGTTTTGCCGCATCCCCGACTAAGCGTTCGCCCGTCTTGGCAAACGCCACCACCGATGGGGTCGTTCGCTTCCCTTCCGAGTTCTCCAAAACCACCGGTTCCCCGCCTTCCATGATGGACATGCAAGAATTGGTCGTTCCTAAATCTATTCCCAGCACCTTTGCCACGTTATGATCCTTTCTTTTTCTTTCTGCGGCCCCTGAGCAAATGGGATGCCAGAATGGAAACAGTTTCTTAAATCATTGATAATCAATGCTTTAAGAAATCCAATTGAGCAATGACAGCTTTCTAACAGCCCGAATCACGGGTCATTGTGACACACTGCGCCACTGTCACACCGAGCTGTGTGTCTCATTCTGGGTCCCGGTCTGGAGTGGCACCAACTCGTATGGGCTTTGAACACAGTCCCAAAGCCGAGACCTGGGGTGGGTGTGCGAGAGCGAAGCAGGGGCTCCAACCGGGCGCGATCAAAAATGCGGGGACATCGGTTGTAGCAAAGCGGATATTCACGCATTAGGAGGCGGTCAAATACGGGGAGAATGAAAAAGTTAAAATGAAAACTGCAAAATGGAAAATTCAGCCCTCTCTTATGGAGTGCGGGAGCAGGGCTCCCGCTTTCCGTTTGCTGGACTCTTTCTTTCTCCTGCTCCAATGGGAAACCTACCGCATCCTTCCGATCCGATACCCCGGACATTTAATCACACCCGCTCCGACCCCTGGTACAAAAAAACGTGCGCTATGGGCCCAAGAACCCTATGCTTCCGCGGTCGTTCCCCGTTTTCGGTATCCTCCCGAGCGGGGGGCGACGCTACCGGACTGTTAAGCGAAATATATTATGGCAAAGAAGATTGGATTCGTCGGTGTGGGGCGAATGGGCGCCAACATGGCCCGCCGACTCAAAGAGTGTGGACACAAGGTAACCGCCGTTTTTGACCTCAACAAAGACATTGCAGGAGCCTTGGCAGACGAACTCGGCGCCACTAGCTGTGGACGGCTGGACGAAGTGACGAAACTAGCGGACGTCATCATTACCGTGGTCACGGATGACAAGGCGATGGACAAGATCTTTGCCGCCAAGGGGAATTCCCTCCTCAAAGGAGCCAAAGGCAAGACTTTCATTAACTGCGCCACGATTTCGCCCAAGACTCATGTCAAGGTTGAGGGCCGCGCCAAGAAAGCCGGGGCCAGCAGCATTGAAGCCTGCATGGCATCGAGCATCACCCAAGCCCGTGAAGGTACGCTTTACCTCATGTGCGGTGGTGAAAAGAAAACCTTTAAGAAGATCGAGCCGATCCTGAAGCAGTTGAGCTCCTCCCTCCGCTATATTGGCAAGGCTGGGTCCGCCGCTGAAGTCAAAGCCTTGGTTAATATGGTAATGAATATCAACACGGCCGGCCTTGCAGAGGGGCTCGGCTTGGGCGCTGCGCTGGGCCATGATCTCAACGTGCTCCGAGAAGTGTTTTCCCAAACGGGAGCCAACTCCCGCGTGTTGGAAACGGACGGAGAAGACATGCAGATTCGCGACCACGACTGTTATTTTTCCGCCGCTCACGCCGCCAAGGACTCGGGGATTGCACTCGATCTCGGAAAGTCCAAGAAGCTGAACCTTCCCTTGGCCACGGCTACCAAGTCGCAGTACGATACCATGATCAAGGTAGGGCTCGGGGAGCTCGATAAATCGGGTGTCGCCGAATTGACCTTCAAGGGACGCGGCCCCAAAAAGAGCGCCAAGAAGAAGGCAGCTAAGAAAAAAGCGGCAAAGAAAAAGCGCTAAAGCAACAGATTTCTTATCCCCCTAAAGCGAAACGCCTCGATCTACGGATCGAGGCGTTTTTGTTATCCTTTAGGCGGCTTGCGCCTAACGTTGGTGCCCGCCCTAAGCTTTCTTGATCGCTCCGGCCGTCTTAAACACCGCAATCAGCAACATCACCGCCCCCACGGGGAGCAGAAAGATTCCTAAGCCGGGATCGCCGCCATAGAAGAACAGGCCTCCGAGAAAAAACCCGGCCGGCATCAGAATAGTCGCTCCGAGCAGGCAGGTCGAAGCAGCGCTCCGATCTTTGGCTGGCCAGGACGGAATGAGGTGAGCCGTCATTGCAAAGGCGAGGTTTACCACCCCCAGCAGAGTCCCGTGAACATGGGCCAAGGTCCACATGAACCGCCGGGTCTGGTTAGAAACGTCCAAGTAATAGCCCACCTTGAAACCGTGGAGCGATTCCAAAACGATCCCGAGAAACAGGAACACCAATAATGCCAACCAGCCGATCTTAAGATGCTTGCGAGTCGCACTCGCCAAGTGGCTGGCGGTAGCGCCTTTTCCTGAAGGCGCAGATCCGCCCGGCTGTTTCGTGCCCTTCTGCTTCATTCGCTGTTAGGCTGCGGAAATCCCGCTAAGACCCGCCCGATTCAAACGACGCTTAACGTGCGCCAGGCGCAGCGTTGACGAGCCGCGTGGTGCGATCCTGCACCCAGATCACATCCCGATTGTTGGGTGACGGGATATTGAGCGGGATCGTGCCGTTTTTCTTCAGCGGGATGACCGTGCGGGGGTCTTGCCACTTCTTGATCTCCGCATGCCCGTCCGCAAACGAGAGATCGGCCGCCCCGTTGTGATAGCTAGCGGGATAGTCGACGATCTTGGTCGAGCCGGCGTCCGGATAGCCCGGCATCCAAGTCACCCAAAAACCATCGTTGATGCTGTCCTCGCGTTCATCAATAAAGACCCAGGTTTGAGCCGGGCCTGGATCCACAAAATCACTCTGCTTGAGATACATCCGCCATTCGGGACCACCATACCAGGTGTGTTTGCCGTCATTTCCGCCCACCCAGGAGCTCATCGACATACTCCGAACTCGCGGCAAGCGCCGACCGTCCACGACCACCGAAGACTTGTCGGCAGGGCACTTGAAGATTTGCGCTGAATTCCCGGTGTAGGGCCACAGAGGGCTCCGGGCGATGTCTTGACGAAAATCCCAATTCGATGGCGCCGCCGAGTAATTGAGACTGCTCGTGCCCATCCAACCATGGGCCTGACCATAGGCGTGGGTGAGATTTCCTTCGTCGTCATCGGCGTACATCATCCACGCCAACATCAACTGTTTGTTGTTATTGAGACATTTGATCCCGTGGGCTTTGGCCTTAGCCTTACCTAGTGCTGGGAGGAGCATTCCCGCGAGAATGGCAATAATCGCGATGACAACAAGTAACTCGATGAGCGTAAATCCGGCTGTGTTCTTGTTCTTCATTTCGGTTTTGATCTGATTTCGGTTTCTGGGGAGCCAAGACCCGAAAGTGGACAATGCCCTTGCTCAATCCCATTTTGCAAGCCCGATCTGTCATATTCAGACCCCGATCCTGGATCCGCACCAAGCACCGTTCGGAAAGTGCAATCAAAAAAGCCAGCCACTCTCAGAGCGGCTGGCTTTTGGAAAAAGATCGGTGTCTTCGTGCGCCGTTATTCTTTCTTCTCGCCCTCAGGCTTCTTACCGTCGCCCTGCTTCTTGATGTAGTCATCGACCTCGTCGGCCTTGATAACCTCGATCTTGGCCCCTTTCTTCAGCTCTTCCGCCGATGGGACTTTGATGATGTCACTGGTGATCGGCTTTGGAGCCACTTTCTTCGGTAGCGGAGGCGTATTGATCTCAAGCAGTTCCACATCGAAGATCAACGCTGCGTTCGGTCCAATCTTTGGGCCGGTGCCTCGTGCCCCGTAAGCCAACTCCGATGGGATGAACAGTTGGTACTTGGCGCCTTCCTTCATGAGTTGGAGGGCTTCCGTCCAACCCTTAATCACGCCGCTCACACCGAACGATGCGGGTCGGCCACGCGAGTAGGAACTGTCGAACTCCGTGCCATCGATCAAGGTGCCTCGATAGTGAACCTTGACCGTATCCTTCGCAGTCGGAATCCGACCCGTACCTTCTTTGATGACCTTATATTGCAGACCGCTGTCGGTCGTCATGATTCCCTCTTTGCCCTTATTGGCCGCGAGAAAGGCCTCACCGGCTGCTTTATTCTTACCGGCCGCCTGCTCGCGATCCTGGGTGGTCTTGGCCCGAATCTCGTCCGTGATCGCCTTCAACACCGCCTGAATATCTTGGTCCGACAGCAAGGACTCCTTGGCCAAGCCATCTTTCAGACCAGCCATAAAGACGTCCAAATCAATGGCAACGGATTGGCGATCCAGCAGCTTGCCGTAATTTGCCCCGAGACCATAGCTGCGACGCACGGCGGCATCTTCTAAATCTGCTTTCTCGACCGCGAACATCGCGCTCAGCGAAAGCCCAAACGTCAACACTATTGCAAATCGTTTTTTCATCACTTCTTTGATCATACTTTGCCCCCGGATTAACGACCGTTTGAGGCAATTCGAACCCTGTCTAGCAATTGTTGGAGGTGAAGTCTAGGGTGTTTTCCCAAACAAGCCCGAGTCTCTCACTGCGGAGCCGCATTCACCTCTCCCCGACGCACCAGCAAGCAAGCCCATGCCCATGCCAACGCCGCCAACTCAATTTCCACCCGACTTAATCGCCAGCCTGCGCCGGGCGGCTTCTGTGGTCGCCTTAACCGGAGCCGGGATTTCAGCCGAGAGCGGCGTCCCCACCTTCCGGGACGCTCAATCCGGTCTTTGGGCCCAATACTCCCCTGCGGACCTCGCCACGCCCGAAGCCTTTCAGTCCCATCCGCGACGGGTATGGGAATGGTACGAATGGCGCCGAAATCTCGTAAAACAAGCCCAACCGAACCCCGGCCACCACGCGCTCCGAACGCTCCTCAAGCGCTATTCCAATCCCACCCTGATTACCCAAAACGTCGACGCCCTCCACCACCGCGCCGGATCCGAGTCCGTGCTCGAATTGCACGGCAATCTCTTCCGGACCATCTGCTCCCGCGAGCGCCACCCCGTCACCGAATGGTCCGAGTCCCCCGTCCCGCCGCCCTGCCCTCAGTGCGGGTCCCCGCTGCGTCCCGACGTGGTCTGGTTCGGCGAATCCCTCCCGGAAACCACGCTCACGCAGGCCTTCGAAGCCACACGCAACGCGGAAGTGTTTCTCTCCATCGGAACGTCCACCACGGTTTATCCCGCCGCCGAACTCCCCTTCGAGGCCCAACGCAACGGGGCTCAGGTCATCGAGATCAATCCGGAAACCACCCCATTCACCGCCCGTGCCGACTGGACCCTCCAAACCGCGGCCGGCACCGCTCTCCCGCAAATCGTGGCCCTGCTGGACTCAAACTAAGGTTCCGCCGGGGACCAAGCGACGTCCCATTCTTTAGCGGGGCCTTCCAGCACCACTTGAGTTCGGCTCTGATCCGGCCACTGAATCTCCAGGGTCGACCCTGCGTTCGAAACCGGCCAGCAGGTAACACTACTGTTCTGAGACCAATAGCCCGATCCCGCCACAATCTCCCGCAACGGGCCTTCGGATCCGTTTGCCGAAAGGCGTCGCACTCGCGTCCCGATGGCCGCCCGGTTGCCTTCCGGCCCGCGCAACCGCAGTTGGTGCCCCCCCGGCGCCTCCTGGTTTTCAAACAAATGCGTCCGACTCCCATTCTGTCCTACAGCCAGGTCCGTTCGACCATCCCGATTAAAGTCCGCTGCAGCCGCCCCTCGCTGTTCGCCCCATACCCGAATGCCCGACTCCTGTGCGGAAACAACCTCAAACGTACCCGTTCCCGTTCCGGCCAAGAACAACCCCTGCCCGGCGTCATAGCGAGGTGTCTCCGGCTGGGTCGCGAAAAAATTCTGCGCCAAGAACAAATCCTCGTGACCGTCCCCGGTGAAATCACTCACCACCACGCCAAAGGCAGGCGCGAACTGCGCTTCGATGGGCAAGGCCACGGCTTCAAAGCGATCACCACGATTCAAGAAAACCGTCGTCTCCATCCAATTGGCCTCCAGAACCGGCAGATTCGCATACCGAGCCCCAAAGAACGAAGCCACCCCTCGCTCGGCAAATACGCGATAAGAACGCACCTGCGACTGCAACACCGGCACGGCCGTTCCAGTGACAATCAAATCCCGCATCCCGTTCCATCGACTCCGACTCGGATCAAAGACTTCCTCAAAGACATCCACCATCCCATTCCCATCCAAGTCACCATAGCGCAACCGAATCGGCTGGGATCGATACCGCTCATACTTCGAATTTCGCCCCCAGTTCGTTGCCACCAAATCCATCCGGCCATCCTCGTCAAAATCGCCGACCGCAACCCCGTTCCACCAACCCCGATATCGGTGCAACCCCAAAGCCTCCGTCCCCGATCGGAACCGACCGGCCTCATTCCACCACACCTGCACCGGCCCCCATTCAACGGCCAGAACCAAATCCGAATCCCCATCCCCATCGAGGTCCGAACTGGTGGCCCCACTGACCAGACCCACGTCCACAAAATCGCGACTCGCTTCCAGATCCAAACGGAAACGTCCGCCGTCATTCCGATACCACCGCGAGATAGCCGGTTCCGGATAACGCCCGGGGCGAACCCGCCCGCCGACAAAAAGATCCAAATCGCCATCACCCTCCAGATCGAAAGACACCATCGGTCCCACCGTATCCAACTGGCCCGGAAGCACGGCTCTCTCCCCAGCTCCGTCGCCCCCAAGCTCCAACAACCGGACTCCCGGTGTCGACCGGCGCCCGTGTTCGTAATTGGATTCCCCAACAGCCAAGACAAAGGAATCCCCGATATGATTCAACCAAAGCCCCCCATGCTGATCCGCTTTCCAAGACTCCGCTTCCCGTTTCCGAAACCCACGACCCTTCTGATTCTCAAACCAGGCCAAGCCCCCCACAGCACCCCCCGGCACCACCAGGTCCTCCCACCCGTCCTGGTTCCAATCACCCCAAATCATTCCCGGTCCCAACTGCGACAACAGATTCGGCAACAGCGTTTGCCGCTGCCGGTCATCGAACAACCGGTCACGATGCTCATGGGACAACTGATTACTCACATCACGGAACCACGACTTCGTCGCCGGAGCACTCGCGGGAACGGCTACCGCGGTCGATCCACCGCTAGCGCGCGTCACCTCATAGCGCCGGTTGGGCTCCAATCCATCCCGCACGGTGACGGCTCCATCTGGCCACACCACCTCCAAGCGGAAGTTCCGCTGGGGGGATCCCGCCGCAAAGACCAACACATCCCCATCATCGGAGAGATACCGCCCGCCTTCGACCCGATCCAGCATCTGCACCGGCCATTCGCCTTCGTCAGTGGGAATCAATCGCACGCGAGCGCCCACAGCCGCGGTATTGGGCGCCTTCCCTTTCAATCGTACCGCAATACGGGGCCGAGCGGTCTGGTTCTCCAAAATAAGAGCGGCTCCATTGAGCCGATTCACCACCACATCCCAATCCCCATCCCGATCCAAATCCGCCCGACACATGCCCTGGGAAATCCCCACGTGATTGAATCCCCAATCCGTGCTGACGTCTTCAAAAGTGAGGTTACCGCGATTGCGAAATGCCACGTCGGGCAATGCGAGATTCGGATACATTAGCAAGGTCCGAGTGGCTTGACCTCGGGGCGCGGATCGAATGGCATGCGTCGCATCAATCGTGACATCCCCGTCCAGCAAGTCATGCCCGTGTCCATTGCCAACCAAGACATCCTCCCACCCGTCCAGATCCACATCCATAAACAGCACACTCCACGACCATTCCGTCGCTTCCAATCCGGCCAAATGAGCGACTTCAGCGTAGGTGCCATCGCCCCGATTCAGATAGAGCGAGTTGTGCTGTTGTTGGGGACGATCGCGCACCGCCCCCACGGCTCGCAACAGAGAGCCAGTCTCCTGATTCGCCCGCTGGGTTAGGCGGCGGGTCAGATCCTGACTCAACATATCCACCACCAAAAAATCCATGTCACGGTCCCGATCAATATCCGCGAGATCCACCGCCATCGCCGACCAACTCGAGTGCCGGATACTCGTAGGCGCGATCCGCCGAAAGACACCAGCGCCCTGGTTGAGAAAGAAGTCGTCATTCCCGTAGAGAAAGTCATTACAGACGTAGAGGTCGGGGCGTTGATCCCCGTTAAAATCCCGAAACGCCACCGAGAGCCCCCAATGGCGCGGCGGGGCATCGAGCGGGTTCCCGGCTTCATCCAAGAACTGCCCGCCGGTCCACGACACGGGCTCAAAATGCCCAGCCCCGTCATTCCGATACAAAGTATCCGGCTGTCCAATTTCGACGACGGACACCGTTCCGTTGGGTCGGAGATTCGCAACAAAACGATCGGCCGGAGCCGCCACCGGTTTCCCGTTCACCCGAGTCACACGGGGTTTCACCCCGGGGGGAAAGTCTTTCCAAGTGACCGTCTGATAATTGGCGACGTAAAGGTCGAGATCCCCATCCTGATCCGCATCCGCCAAACTGGCGGACATGCTACCGGCCTCACGATCCAGACCACTTTCGACCCGTTCAGAAAAACGCCCGGTGCCGTCATTCAGGAACAATCGAACTCCCGCGCCCACCCCCGTCACCAACAAATCGGGATCTCCATCCCCGTCGACATCCGCGAAAACCGCACCGGTCGATGCCTGATCCGGGCAAGCGGCAGCCGCTTCGGTTTGGGCTTCGAACCGAAATCCGCCGCGGTTCAGGAACAATTGGTTGGAACCCTCACCGGAACAAAAATACAGGTCCGTCCAACCGTCCCCGTCCACATCGGCAGCCGCCACGCCGGACCCATTCTCCAAGATCCGGTTCCGTTCTGCCGCCGCATCGGCCAGACGATTGGTAAAGTCAATCCCGGTCACCGAAGCCGATTTCAGCGAAAATCCCACACCCTCCGATTCGGAAACGGTTAGAGGCTGGCCACGCTCAGGAACGGGCTCCGCCGCCCATCCCATCCCCGCGCACGCCAATCCGGCACACCAAAAAACCACGGAACCGCAGAAACGGGTGAAGTCACAGGTGGTCATGGCAGCATTGAACGGCGGAATCGGGTGCGAACGAGGGTCAAAGTAGGAGAACCGCCCCCAATCAGCCCAGCTAAATCCGTCAACACACCCAAGCAAGCGGCTCTGAAACCGTCCAAAATTCAGACAATCCGGCCGCAGAACCAAAAAAACATCACTTACCGTGAAAGGATTGGGCGATTTCCGCGAATACTACTAATGGTGGAGTCGATTCGTTTCCGAATCGTCACCGATCGGAAGCCATGATGGATCTTCGAAATGAGGAGATCAGTGGGCTTCGCACTTTGCATCCGAATGCAATCTGTTCATGGATAGTTTTTTTCAGCTGAATCGATACTCCGTCGCGATCGGGTTCGTCACTTTGGGGCTCATTTTGTTCATCAGCCGACAGACCCTGATCGAATCGAACGCCGAACCCGGGCGCAACCGGGCTCTCCACGCCATGCCGCAAGTCGAAGGAGCGTCCCATCCGACGACGATCCAGTCCGAATCCCATGACCACCGACTACTCTGGACGCTGATCCTCTCTGGAACCATTGTCGCCTGCTGCTGGGAACGCGGCTGGTCCCGCATGCCCTAAGTGCCGGTTCGATCGGGACGGGATCTTAGGAAGATGCCACCTGGGAATCCCACTCGATGGCTGAAGCCCATGCCCCCCCCTGACCTGAGTAGACGCGCTCAAAGCGGCCAAGGGAGTCTCCGCGACGGCTGAAGGCCGTCCCCACAACAGCCCGGGGCATCGCCCCGGGGACCGCCATTATTAAGAGACTCAAGCCCTGTAGGGGCGGACGATTAAACACCAACGCGTCTTTAAAACGCCGTCGCAGTCCAACGCAGCGCGCCGAGGATTCGAAGTGATCAATCGTGCCTGTGTCACAGCCAAACCTACCGCTTCCGGAATTCGGGGAAAAAGATGAGGGAGTTTTCGTTACTCTCAAGGCTGCTCGAAGTGAAGGTGCACAAAACCTGGAAGTGATGGCGAAACGGCTCCACCAATACTACCTAACCCAGGGCCAACGACCTCGCAAAGACAGCGTCGACACTCGGGCACGGCTCCTAGTGGCGCTCCTAACCAATCCTCGCCAACAGGCCGCCCAACTTGCAACGGCCATCGGAGGGGGGGAAATCTACCATCGAACGCCATCTTGCAACCCTGAAGCGAGATAATCTTATCGAGATCCAAGGAACTGGGAAATCCCGATTCTACCAACCGACGAAGCAAACCCGCAAGCTCAGCGCTGAAGACGTGGTTTCTTGAACGGCCTCCCAAACAAAACTCCTAAAGAAATCCAAATGGTGGAGCCAAGGGGATTTGAACCCCTGACCTTCTCATTGCGAACGAGATGCTCTACCAACTGAGCTATGACCCCACAACGTTGAAGCTCCGGAAATACTAGCGGCGTATTTGGGCGTGGCAAGCACGATCGGATTGTTCGATCATGCAAACTGCGGATGATTTGGAGCAACACGGATTTCTTATTCGGAACCGTTTGTCTTGTAGAATTTGCCCAACCTTACGCAACAAACCGTTAGCAGCCTCCCATGCATGAAAGGACATTGATGCGACCCATAGGAAACCAGAATGGTGATTTGCTTTCCGGCCCCATTACCCACTCTTTGCTAAAAAACCTTATTTTTTGGATTGACCGGATACATACTCCATTGCTGCGTGTGCTAACAGCCCTGACCGTGATTCGCCGGTTCTGGATGCATATGAGTCAATCTGGTAGAGCAGTCGTTCCGGCAGTGTGATGTTAACTCTTTTGGCTTTTCCCGAGAGCTTGGAAAGATCCACGTCTACCAGAGCCCAAACTCCTGATGAATACCGACGATTCTTACGGTGATGTTCGATGGTTAATGCGGTGGGAACAGGTTCACTGTCGATGAGAAGTCCTTCAATGTGGCATTCGATTGCCTCAATAGCGTTGTTGAGGGCGTCATCAACAGTATCACCCGCTGAAAAGCAACCGGGCAAATCCGGAACGGTTACGCCATAGTCAGTATTCTTGTCTTTGTGAATAACTACTGGAACTCTCATGGGATCAGGGAGGCCATTTCCATGCTGCCTGGCGGAAAATGTTTCTTAAGGTGCCTCTAGGAATATCTTTTTTAGGATGGGGTAGTGTTACTCTGCCCCCCAATTTAGGGTGTCTATATTGATGATGAGAACCGCGAACATTTGTGAGAATCCAGCCCTCAGAACGGAGTCTGTTCATGATCTCACGGCTCGTCACTTAGGAGATCATACACACTATGCACACACAGTCAACTCGCGGCGTTTTCGCGTCCACTTATGGAAGTCCCGTTAGACGAGTTCCATGCAACTCAACTGCGGAACTCATCGAAAACAGTTTGATTCTGGTGCCCAATGGCTCGCGGGTACGCTCGCCCTACCTTTTTCCCGCCTACTGAGTCATGGGCCACTCGGCTTGGACCATAGCCTTGTAGCCGCCGATCAAAGATGCCACCCGCGTGTAACCCATCTTCTGCGCCACATCAGCCGTGAGGGCCGAACGGAAACCGCCCCCGCAATAGAAAATCAACTCCGTTGCCTTATCAGGGAAACGCGCTTCGATATCACGCTCCAAAATGCCTTTGCCCAAATGGACGGCATCGGCCGCGTGTTGTTTCGCCCACTCGTTGTCTTCACGAACATCCACCAACACAGCGTTTGAGTTCGCGGTCAATCTTTCCCGCGCCGCCTCAAGGGTGATCTCGGTCACACGAGCTTTGGCCTCGTCCACAACGGCTAAAAATCCAGGCGAATGATCCATGTCTTCACCGTAGTCTCTTCCCTAGTCGGGTCAATGAAATAGCCCGGTAAGAGTCCCCGGTAGGGCGGGCGTACCCGCGAGCCGTTGGGCACGTTGAGGGTTCTCCTGGGCCGATCGTGTCGGCGTTCCCTGCTCTTGCCCAACGGCTCGCGGGTACGCTCGCCCTACCATCTGCCAATTTCAGATTGCTCATCCCTTGCTTAGGCCCCTTACTGACGCCGTGACGCCAAGCGCACCGACATGGAAAATTCTCGCCGCTATCGCAATCTCGGTTCTCCTTTGGAGTGGTAACAACATCGCCACCAAGATCGTCATTACCGCCTGGCCCCCCATGTGGGCCACCGGGATTCGCTTCATCGTCAGCGGGGCCATCCTGCTCTTCCTCATCCATCGCAGTCCGTGGTTGGGCCAACCCCAGCCCATCACCCCCAAACTCCGACGACGACTCTGGTGGGGACCCGGCCTCGTATTTACCTGCTACCTGATGAGCTTCATCTGGGCACTCAAGTTTACCACGGCTTCAAATGTCGCCGTTTACTTTGCCGCCTCACCCGTCTTTGCCGTCCTCTGGGATCGCCTCCACGGACAAGACGTGCCCTGGAAAAGAATGCTCCTGGCCACGCCCCTCGCCCTATCCGGCGTCGCGTGGTTCTTCCTCCCCACCCTCTCCTACGGTGGCACGAGCTGGATCGGCGATGGCTTGGCCTTCCTCGGAAGCCTTCTCTGGGTGCACTTCAGCCATCTCTGCCGGCAATTCCAAGGGCAGCTCCCAGCCGCTCAACTGAATGGGGAAACCTTCAAACGAACCGCTCTCCTGATCGCTCCTTTCGTTATCTATGACCAATTCACCGCCTCAATCCCGCTATCCGGCAAAGTCATCGCCGCCCACGTTTACGCCACCCTAGGACCCTCCATCTTTGCGTTCCTGACTTGGTCTTACGCCCTCCGCCATTGGCCCACCAGTCGCGTCATGCTCGCGGTGAACCTGATCCCGCTGACCACGGCCCTCCTCGCGAGTCTCTTTCTCGATGAAGTCATTCCCAAGAATTTCTGGACCGCCATGCTGTTGGTGGCGAGCGGCGTTTCAATCGCTGTCACCGGGCATCGAAAGAACAACACCCCCACGCTCAAACCGAGCGAAACCGGAAACGCTGACAGCGATTTTCGTTGAGCCACAGTCACGGTTCCGTTTACTACAAGCCCTCCCGAAGTGAGACGATACCTCGGGACCCACAGCCATGGCCGAACAACAATCCACCGCACTCCTCTCTGCCCAAGATCTCGACGTCGCCTACAACACGCAGGTGGTGCTCAAGAATGCCTCCCTTACCATCTGCGAAGGGGATCGCCTCGGCTTGGTCGGCCGCAACGGTTCCGGGAAATCCACTTTCCTTCGCATTGCCACCGGCGAGCAAAAACCCGATGCCGGCGAAGTGGTCACCCGACGCGATCTCCGCACCGGTTACCTCCCCCAAGAATTCGAACTCCAGGGGAACCACACCGTCCTGGAGAGCATTCGCTCCGGAGCCCAAGCCGTCCTCGATTTGATTCACGCCTTCGAGAACCTCCCCGCCACCTCGGATCGACACGAGGTTCTGGAACAACAAATCATTGCCGCCGACGGATGGGAGTTGGATCAACGCATTGAGTCCACCATGACCCACCTCCAAGTGCCGGCCGCGGATCGTTTGGTCGAATCGCTTTCCGGGGGTGAAAAACGTCGCGTGGCACTGTGTCGAGCCATCATCGCCCAGCCCGATCTCCTGATTCTTGATGAGCCCACCAATCACCTCGACAACGAATCCATCCAATGGGTGGAACAGTTTCTAAAAACGTACAAAGGCGCGCTCCTACTCGTCACTCACGATCGTTACTTCTTAGACCGGATCACCAACCGAATCGTCGAACTGGCCGCGGGGGTCTTCTATCCCTACAAAGGCAACTACACCCAATACCTCGAAGCCAAGGCCGAACGCCAAGCCAGCGAAGCCACGTCGGAAAAACGCCGACAGATGTTCCTCAAACGGGAACTCGAATGGGTGCGCCGTGGTCCCAAGGCGCGGACGACCAAATCCAAGAGCCGCTTGGATCGCTACGAAGCCGTGGCCTCGAAGGAAGGCCCCGAGGTCGAGCAAGACGTCGATGTTGTGATCCCGCCACCGCCGCCACTGGGGAATCGGATCTTGGACCTCGTCAACGTCGGCTATAGCTATGACGAAAACGACCTCTTCAGCGGAGTCGATTTCAATTTCCAGGCGGGCATGCGGATCGGAATCGTCGGGCGCAACGGCATTGGGAAAACCACCCTGCTCAAGGTCATCATGGGCGAGCTGGAGCCCCAAGCCGGTACAGTCAAAATCGGCCAACTCGTTCGGTTCAATTACGTGGATCAAAACCGCCTTCAGCTCAATCCCGAGCATCGAGTGATTGATGCCGTTTCGGATGGGACCGAGTTTGTCATGTTCGGCTCTGATCGCTTGTCGCTCCGGGGTTACCTCAAGCGATTCCTCTTCACAGACGATCGCATTGACACCAAGGTCAAATTGCTTTCGGGCGGCGAACGCAGTCGCCTACTCTTAGCGAGCATTCTCAAACGCGGCGGCAATTTCCTCATCCTCGACGAGCCGACCAATGACCTGGATCTCGCGACACTGCGCGTTCTGGAAGAAGCTCTGGCTAACTTTCCCGGGATCGTCATGGCGGTGAGTCATGATCGATACTTTCTCAACCGGGTCTGCACCGGCATCCTCGCGTTTGAAGGCGACGGACAGGTCGACTACAGCGTAGGCGACTACGATTACTACCTGGAGAAAAAGCAACGCCTCAGCGAGGCCCAGACCACCAAAGTAGCCGCCAAACCGGCCCCACGCGCACCCGAAAAGGCCAAACAGAAAGCCCGCAAGTTAACCTGGAAGGAAAGCAAGGAGCTTGAGGGCATGGAGGAAAAGATCCTTGAGGTAGAACAAGAGATCGAACGGATTGAAGGCATTTTCACTTCAGCGAACTTCCACCAAGAACACGGAGAACGCGCCACCGAGCTCAACGAGGAATTAGCCGCCGCACGGGAGAAATCCGAAACGCTTTACGCTCGCTGGGAGGAACTAGAAAGCATTCCAAAGTCGTAAGCCAAAGACCGTCCGCAAACCGCCGCTGCTCCCCAATTTTAGATTTTGCAGTTTGCAGTTTTAATTTTGCAATTCTCCCCTCTCCGCCTCCACCTCACCATCCCTAGGCAACGACGACTTTCCGCTTCTTCGAACGCGACCGGTTCCAAACGAGGGACAATGCAAACTGCAAAATCGTAGGAACCGCTGACATTGCCACCACCGCTAGCTAAATTTTCCGACACGACACCCGGGCGGTCTGGTCTTATCTTCACAGTTTGTGAAACCTGATCGCGACCCAGAACCTAGGAACAATGCTCCGGAGGTATGTGCTCGGCTCTTTCAGCGCGCGCACGCCACCGGAGCAAGCGACCTACACATCCAACCGCTCCCGGATGGCGACGCCCAAGTGTCGCTTCGCCAAGATGGCGTGCTGCGACCCATCGAACGTCTCCCGGCCGACTATGCCTCACTGGTCATCGGCCGGATTAAGTTTCTCGCGAAACTCAAAACTTTCGAACACGCCTTACCCCAAGACGGTCGGATCAGCCAAGCCGACGCCGGGGTAGATCAAGAGCTTCGTGTTTCAACTTATCCCACGGTTGCCGGCGAGAAAGTGGTGATCCGCTTTTTTACGGAACAACGGATTCATCAACTGGACCAACTGGGTCTCGACCTCAGTGTCCTTCAGAAACTGCAAACTTTCCTCGCAAGTGGACAACGATTGCTGCTGCTCACCGGCCCTTCCGGGAGTGGAAAAACCACCACGATTTATAGTTGCCTGAAGCAGATCACCGCAACAGATTCTCGGCATGTTATCACCATTGAAGATCCGGTCGAACAGGTGATTGATGGCATCATGCAAACGGAGGTCAATGAAGCCCGAGGACTCGACTTTCCCAAGTCGCTTCGCCACCTGTTGCGGCAAGATCCGGAGGTGATTGTGATTGGGGAGATTCGAGATGACGAAACCGCCGGGATCGCCGTTCGAGCGTGCCTCACCGGACACCAAGTGATTGCCACGCTGCATGCCGGTTCCTGCCAAGGGGTGCTGGATCGGCTTCGCCTGATGGTCGACGACCCCTATGCACTGGCGACCGTGGTCGGGTTGGTGGTCAACCAACGCCTGTTGCGCCGGCAGTGTGAGACGTGTCAGGGGCGGGGCTGTGCGACGTGTTCGCAAACCGGATACAGCGGTCGAGTGCCCATCGCAGAAACACTCACGCTCTCCGATGCCGACCGCCAGGAGTGGCAACACGGACGCCCCATCCAGGCGCAGCCCGAACCGACCCTCCGGCAATCAGCCCAGCGCCTAATCGATCTGGGGATCACGGACACGAAGGAAGTCACACGGATTCTGGGCTCATGAAGCACGAAGAACTTGCCTTTTTCAATCATCAGCTCGCCGGGATGCTCCGCAGTGGTCTCCCATTAGAAGGCGCCCTCAAAGAGCTCACCCGTGAGCTCAATTCTGGGCCACTTAAGAAAGAGATCTCCTTACTGGAAAAGGATCTCAGCGAGGGGCGATCGCTCGCGGAGGCCATTCAAGACCGCCAGTTTCCAGCGCTCTACGTTCGCATGATCGCCATCGGCGCCCGATCCGGACAGCTGGAACCGGTGCTGATTCTGGTGGCGGATCACTATCACCGATTGAGCCTTGCCTGGAGCCAATTCAAAGGGGCCCTATTCTATCCGATCATCACACTGATCGCGGCCTTCTTTCTTTCCCTGTTCCTCGCCTATACGCTGGCCTCCATCCCGGAAACATTCTTGACCGTCAGCCAGCAGGCGTTCGGTTTTAGCCACTCTTCAACGACCGGATCCGGAACGCCATTGAGCATTCGCTTTTTGCCCTTGCTCCCCCCAATCGTTCTTGGAAGTGCTTTGGCCGGACTCCTCATCGCGGTCACGGTTCCGGTGATCCGACGGCGGATCTCCTGGCGAATACCCGGTTTCCGGGACGCGAGTCTCGCCCATACCGCCGCCTCGTGCAGCGTCCTACTCAAGAGCGGCCTCACACTTGATGATGCGCTGACGTTGGTCCGAGATCTGGAGGGCGATCGCACGACCCGGGCGGATCTCAGCCGATGGATCGAACAACTCGCGCAGGGCCAGAGTTCGTTCGGAGCGGTAGCTCGGTCGAGTGCCTCGTTCCCACCCTTGTTTATCTGGCTGGTGGCCAGTTCCGGAGAGGCCATTGGCGAAGGCTTCGCCAAGGCGGCCCAACTCTACCAACGACGGGCGGAGTACCGGGCGGATCTGCTCACCAACGCCGCCATGCCCGTTTCCATCCTGTTCGTCGGGGGGCTCATCCTACTCTCGGTTTTTCCGTCCGTCCGCTTCCTGACTCAAATTCTGTCCGGTATCGACATGCTGGGAGGATAGCCTCATGACGGACTGGTTGCCCCAACTCATTGCCTTGACCACCGTGAGCCTGCTCATGATCGGCCCCTTGCTCGGTGTCATGGTCGTTCTCTATTTCCTGATATCCATGCCGCTTCGCCGCCAAGAGCGAGGCCGGATCCTGATCGATCTACTAGAAGTATCATCCTCGAATAGAATCTCACTCAGCGATGTTATTCGGGAACTTTGTCAGACTCGCGACCTGGCCCTGGGCGTTCGCTTCCACGTCTTGGGTGGCTATCTCGACCAAGGAATGTCTTTTACCGATGCCATCCGTCGGGTCCCACGCCTTCTGCCGCCGGAGATTCAGGGCATGCTCGCGATCGGAGAATCGCTTGGCGACTACCGCAAAGTCCTCCCTGCTTGCCAGGCCACACTCAACGACGCCGCTCAATCCGTCCGCAACGCCATCCACAACTACACCCTGCTGGCAGTCATCTCGTTTCCCACTGCAGTGATCCTGTTCCTGTTCTACTTGTCGGTATGGCCGCGTTTCATGGAGATTTTCAATGAGCTCGTTCCCGTCGGTTCGAGGCAGTTTCCGCCCGCCATCGACTTCACCCTGCAGCACTTCGGACTCTTTATGCAGCTCATCCTCACCGGAAGCCTCGTATTGTTGGCGGCGGCCATTCTTTACGTAGGAGGGCCGCGTCTGGTGCGCTGGATCGAAGCGGGTTTTCGCCCGCTCCTACACGGTCTCGTGCTTCGGATCCCCTGGAAACGATCCCGCCTGCTTCGCAACTTCAGCCTCTTACTCGGCATCCTCCTAGATCACGGTACGCCCGAAGCGGAAGCTATCCCCCTGGCTGCCCAAGCCACCGGGAATCGAAAGATTCAGCGAAATGCCCTCCGTTGCCAAGCTGCTTTGGCGGCTGGCGTACCGCTGAGTGAAGCCATTCGTGAAATCGATTGTGCCCCGGAGCTCGGCTGGCGGCTCCGGGTGGCCAGTCAACATGAAGGTGGTTTTCGAATGGCATTGAAAGGATGGTGGGAATGGCTTCACCACCGGGCCGCTCGCCAAGAAAACGCGACCGCGGAACTCATCTCGACCAGTATCGTCCTGATCAATGGCTTTCTGATTGGATCCTTGGGTTATGCGATCTTTTTTGTCCTCGTACGAATCTTCGACCAGGCAGCGATATGGTAACCCGGAGAGCATCGTCCCAAGCCGCCACACGAAACCGGTGTCAACGTCGGCTAGCTGGCTTCTTACAGATCGACCTCGTCATTGCTATGGCCATCGTGGTCGTGGCGTTGATTCCTTTGGCCACCACGATTCGGACCGAACGGCAACTCTGTCGGGCCCAGTACTATCGGGCGGTCGCAATGAGCATTGTCGATGGAGAAACCGAGATTCTCAAAGCCGGAGAATGGCGAGCCTATGCCGAAGGAGAACACGCCTACGTCGTCACCGCGGAGGCCGCATCGGAATTGCCGAAAGGGCAGTTTCGCTTAACGCGAAACGAGACACAGATCCGTCTGGAGTGGATTCCAAGTCGCAAAGCCAACGGCGGCCGGATCTTTCGAGAGTTTTCACTGGAATCCAAAGACCAACCATGAAGACCAAAATCCGCTCTCATTCCGCTGCTCAACGCAACCGTGGGGTCACGCTGATCGAGTGTCTGGTCTACTGCTCGGTGCTCATGATATTGGCAGCTACGGGCATCGTGCTTCTGGGGAAGATGATGGGTTTCCACCGGGATCTCGAACGCAACGCCAACGACATCACGCGGAGCCTGAACGCCGGGGAGCGATGGCGGGCGGACGTACGCCAGGCCACCGGTCCCATCCGCTCGTTCGTGGAAGGTGAGAGTGTACTCTTTGAAATCCCGCAGGAAACAGATTCCGTGCTCTATCAATTTGACCAACACCATTTGTGGCGCCACACCTCCTCGGAAAGTCCCTCGTGGCTGGCGCTCAAAGACGTGAGCGGCTGCCAATTCGTGCTCGACTCCAGAAGCCATACGGAAGCCTGGCGCTTGGAGGTGCACCTAAAGACCAAACTAAAAACCGTTCGAGTGGAGCCCAAGTTTAGCTTTCTCGCCGTTCCGCCCCCGCAACCACCCACCCCTCTGGAGGCACTATGAACTGTCACGCTCCCAACCGCAGACACCGATCATCCGGCTATGCCACCGTTGTGGCCTTCGCTCTAGTGGGACTCATGATCCTCATTGTCGTCGGCAATCTGCACGTCCTGGCCAACCTAAGGAACGAGGTTGATCTCATTGACCAACGCCAACAAAAGATTCTGGAGGAAAAAATACTGGCCGTAGATACAAATCTCCCCCCTGCGACTGTCCCTTCTAATGATGGAGACGGATGATCCAGCGGCAATGATTCGGCTCGCCGAACGATCCCTACGCGCATTCGTGATGGGCGTCCTGGGCTGGGTCCCCGTGCTGGGTATCCCACTTGCGTTTCTAGCGATCCTCTTCGGTGCCAAGGTGGGTTTTTCTAATCGGTCACCGTGGAACCCAGGCCGCTCCTACGCCATTCTCGGATGTCTGCTGGGATTTGGCAGCGTCAGCCTCCAAATCGCCTGGCTCTACCAATCCATTTTCTACCAGGACTTTTGGCTCTGGGTTTTTAGCGTTTAGGGAGATCGATGGGCCTACCCCCCTTGATGCATCGCGAGCTCCGGAGCGCGGCTCGTAACCGACAAACCTACCGGATCCGACTCTTGTCCGGAGTCATGATGGCCCTGGTCAGCCTCGCCTTTATCTTTCCCGGCGCCCACAACGCTGGTCTCGTCGGTTCCACGGCTCGCAGCGTCTTCTGGTGGATCGCTTCGCTCACGGCGATCTACGGGATGACGGCCGCCCTGTTCTTCGCCGGCGACGCCCTGGCCAGCGAGCGACGGCAAGGCACTCTCGAACTACTACGCCTCACCCGACTCCACACGTTCGACATTCTTCTAGGCAAGCTCGTCGCCAACGGACTCGGAGCCCTACAGGCTATTCTCGCATTCTCACTGACGCTAGCTTTGGCGATCTTGGCAGGCGGTGTCACACTCGGCGAATTCACGCGCGCCGCCCTACTAATCCTAAACAGCACTTTCCTGGCACTCACCGTAGGCTTGTGCTGCTCGTGCCTCGTGCGCGACGGACGGGCCGCCACGATCGTTGGCTTCCTCGTCCTGATCGTCCTATCCGTCGTGCCCCTAGCCTGGATGCCAACCGTCGGTCCAATGGCCTGGGCCGGCCCCACGCCGCCAAGCTACTCCCCGGGGTGGCTGGAAACCCTGAGCCCGATCGTTGCCTTTCGCGTTAGCGACACTTCCCGACTCACGCCCAGCACGGGCGCGTTCTGGACGTGTTTATTCTGCCAACACGCTCTGGGTTGGGCCATCCTGGGAATCGCGTCCTTTCTGCTCTCTCGATTCTGGCGTGGGGAGTTCGCCATTCGGCTCGGCCTAATGCAAAAGCGCGTCATCCAGTCCCTCCCGCTCATGCGCTACGCGCCGCTGGCACCCGCCGAGATCAAAGAAGAGAACCCCATCGAGTGGTTACTCGCTTCTAAGTATGGGGGTCTGCAACATCGAATCGCTGTTCTCTTCGCGCTCGGGCTCGTCTCGGTCTGCGTCTTTGTGATCATGTGCCGTTTCACAGGGAAAGTCGAAGCGTCCTTCGTGGTGCTGATGTCCTGGCACGTCTTCTTGAAACTCTGGGTGGCTTGGGCGGCGAGTCATCTCATGACCGAGATGCGGCGTTCCGGCATGCTCGAACTCACCCTGACCACCCCGATGGACTGGCGCTTGATTCTGGACGGATGGCTCATTGGCCTGAAACGGGTTTTCCTCGGTCCCGTGGCCTTGCTGTTTGCCGGTGATTGCCTCTTGGCCTACTTCGCAGGGCCTCGTTTCACCTCGGCCTTCGGCAGTTTCTGGTGGGTGCTGTGGATGATTTACACCCTCTTCAGTCTGGCGGTCGAAACGTACGCCCTCACCTGGATCGGGATCTGGCGCGGCGTGCAGGCCAAGAACACGCTCCACTCTTGGATGGTCGCCGTGGGTATCGTGTTGCTGCTTCCCTGGTTCTGCGTCGCCGCTTTGTTTGCTCTGACCGGAGTCGGGTTCATCAAAGGCATCTCAGTGGGTCCCTTTGATTTTCTCCTCGCTCGGGCTTTCTTCGGAGCGCTGATCACCATCGGCGCTACGGCCTGGGCGATCGATCAACTCCGCAGCCACGTGCGAGAAAACCTCGTGCGCTAGGGCTCGGAACTTGTTGTCCCGGCACGCGCCCCTCAGAATCCATCCCACTATGTTGCTCGATCTCGCCACCATCGCTCCCAAACAGATCTACACCACCATGATCCAATGCATCGTGCCCCGTCCGGTGGCTTGGGTCCTGAGCGACAATGGGGATCAAACCCTCAACCTCGCTCCTTTCTCCTACTTTAACGGCGTCAGTAGCAAACCCCCGATCCTTTCGCTGTCCGTTGGCAAGAAACGGGACGGCAGTCGGAAAGACACCTGGGTCAATATCGACGAACGCGAACACTTCGTCGTGCACATCGCCCATCCCGACCTGGCTGGAGCGGTGAGTGCCACGGCGGCTTCCCTGCCCTTTGGGAGTTCCGAAGTGACCGAGAATGATTTGTCCGTAAGATCCGTCGAGGGCTGGTCACTGCCCCGTCTCACGCACGCCCGCATCGCCATGCTGTGTTGCCGACATCAAATCATCGAAGTCGGCGACACACCGCAGGGTCTGATTCTCGGACGGCTGGAACAAGTGTACGTGGACGACGCCATCGCCACGCCCGGACCGGACGGTGGGGTCCAAATTGACGCCACCCAACTCGACCCGCTGGCTCGTTTGGGCGGTGATGACTACGGGGCACTCGGCCGCACCTTCACGGTGGAACGGCCGGCTTGATTCGGTTGGAGCCTCGGGGGAAAGCGCTAGTGACGAAAGTGGCGGTTGCCGGTGAAGACCATGGCGACGCCCCGCTCGTTGGCGGCATCAATCACTTCCTGATCCCGCACGGAGCCGCCGGGTTGAATCGCTGCGGTGGCACCCGCTTCGGCCGCTGCAATCAATCCATCCGCAAAAGGGAAGAAGGCATCGCTACAAACTACGCTTCCCTTCAGAGACAGCTTGGCTTCGCCCGCTTTCCAAACCGCAATCCGGCTGGAGTCCACCCGGCTCATCTGACCAGCGCCGATCCCTAGGGTGCGATCAGCACCGGTGTAAACAATCGCGTTGGACTTGACGTGTTTCACCACACGCCAACCAAACTGCATTGCGGCCAACTCGGCCTCTGAAGGCGCTCGCTGGGTCACGACTTTCAGCTCCGATTCCGGGACCAAGTAGGTATCGACCTGTTGAGCCAGAATGGAACCTGCCCCAACGGCCCGGAGTTGGAGATCGCCCGGTGCGTTTGGATTCTGGTGCATCTTGAGGAGTCGGAGGTTTTTCTTTTTGGTCAAGATCTCCAGGGCCTCCGGACTAAAGTCCGGGGCTACGATGACTTCACTAAAAATCTCCCGAATCGCCTCGGCACACGGTCCATCCAAGGTTCCATTGGCGACAATAATCCCTCCGAACGGCGCTTGTTGATCCGTCGCGAAAGCCTTGTCCCACGCCTCACGAAAGGAGGCACCCTGACCGACCCCACAGGGATTGGTGTGTTTCAAGATGGCGAGCGTGGGAGGCACGGTATCGAACTCCGCGATCAAGCTCGCAGCAGCCGTCAGATCCAAGATGTTGTTGTAAGACAGGGCCTTACCGTGCAGCTGCGAAAAGTAATCATTGAAGGAGCCGTACAATGCGGCTTCCTGATGTGGGTTCTCACCGTAGCGAAGGGTTTGGACGCGCGGGAGATCGACGCTCAGTTTTTCAGGCAAGGAAGACGCTTCGCCATCAGCACTCGCCTCGGACTCAAATGCCTGGGAAAGAAAACTCGTGATGGCACCGTCGTAGGCCGCTGTCCGAGCATAGACCTTCGCGGCCAGCTTCTGGCGGAATTCCAGGGTCGTGTCCCCGTTTTCTTGGATCTGGCGCGCGACCGTTTCGTAGTCATCCGGATCCACCACCACCGTCACGCTTCGATGATTCTTCGCCGCACTGCGCAACATGGAAGGGCCACCGATATCAATATTCTCAATGGCTTCCTCCAGCGTCACGTCAGGCTTGGCTACAGTGGCTTCGAAGGGATAGAGATTCACCACCACCAAATCGATCGCGTCGATGTCGTGTTCGGCCACCGCGGCTTCATGCGTCTCGTTCCCACGAATATAGAGCAGCCCGCCATGCACCTTGGGGTGCAGGGTTTTGACTCGACCATCCAACATTTCTGGAAAACCGGTGTGGCTACTCAACTCGGTCACGGTCAAGCCGGCGGCCTGGAGGGCCTTAGCTGTTCCGCCGGTGGAAATAATCTGCACGCCAGCATCGACCAAAGTCTGGGCTAAGGGCACCAGACCCGACTTGTCGGACACTGAAATGAGCGCTCGGGAAATCTTCGCCATAAGGCCGCCCATAAAACAGTAGGTCGGCCAAACGAGTCAATTGACAAAGAAAACGGGACCGGCCGCTGGATGGCATGGGTTGCATCCCGTCCGAGAATTTCCTAATCTTCTCAGCATCCGATTCAACCCACACCCCGACCCATTGTCGTGCCTATGTTTCCCCGCATCTTTCTCTTGCTGGTCTGCTCATTCACGCTAACGCAGGCCGCGTCTAAACCGAATATTCTGCTGGTCGCCATTGACGATCTGAATGATTGGGTCGGCTGCCTCGGTGGCCATCCCCAAGCCCAGACTCCGAATATCGATCGCTTGGCCAAACGAGGCACCCTGTTCGCCAACACCCATTGCCAATCCCCGGTCTGTAATCCTTCCCGCGCCAGCCTGCTCACCGGGCGGTATCCCCATTCGACCGGTATCTACTTCCTCAGTCCGCCCTTGACCCAAGCCCCGGCCTTGAAAGGAGTGCCCACGCTGCCCCAGCACTTCGCTGCCCATGGCTACCACACGATGGCGGTCGGGAAGATCTTCCACGGAGGGGACCGACAGTTCTTTCAGGAATACGGTGGCAGCAACGGCGGTTTCGGGCCCCGGCCCAAGAAGAAGATATCCCAGCCGCACGGCCATCCACTCTGGGATTGGGGCGTGTTCCCGAACGACGACGCCAAAATGCCCGATTCCATCGCCACCCAATGGGCCATCGACAAGCTCCAACAAAGCTACGAAAAACCGTTCCTCCTCGGGGTTGGGTTCTACCGACCTCATGTGCCCATGTTCGCCACCCAAAAGTGGTTCGATCGGCATCCGCGGGCGGAGATCCAGCTCCCGGTGGTTCATCGACGGGACCGCGAAGATCTCAGTCAGTACGCGATCGATCTAACCAACAGAAAGCATGTGTCCCCGCGGCACGATTGGGTTGAGTCCGCCGGAGAATGGGACCATGCCGTCCAAGCCTATCTCGCTTCCGTCACCTTTGCCGACCATTGCCTCGGGCAAGTGCTCGACGCACTCGAAGCAAGCCCCCACGCGGACAACACCATCATCGTGCTGTTTTCCGACCATGGGTTTCACTTGGGAGAAAAGCAGCGCTGGGCCAAACGAACGCTGTGGGAAGATGGCACCCGGGTTCCCATGATCATTTCCGCGCCCGGATTCGTTGCGGCACAAAGCACGATTCGACCGACGGAGTTGATCGATATCTTTCCGACCCTCCTCGACCTCTGCGACCTGCCAGCAGATCCCGAGCAGGAAGGGCAATCCCTCGTTCCGCTCATGCGCGAACCCGACCGCAATTGGCCTCACCCGGCGATCACCAGCTTCGGGCCGGGCAACTATGGGATCCGGACGACCTATCACCGCTACATCCAATACCACGATGGGTCGCAGGAGCTCTATGACCACCGATCCGACCCACATGAGTGGTACAACCTTGCGAGGCGTCCGGATCAAGCCAGTGTGCTCAAAACGCTCGCAGCGCATGTCCCTTCCTCAGAACATGCGCTGCTACCCGGCAACTCGACGGGCCACCAAGCCTTTGCGGAAGCGAACAGCCGTCAGGCGGAACGGCACTAGTCGCAGGCTTAGCGTCCCGACATCAGTGCGGCAAAAACGCGAATGGCACCCAGAAAGATGAGCGTTGCTACCAGAATACCGAGCATTTCCGGCCACATAAGCATTCCAAAGTGAATGTGCATGTCGTTACTCCTTTTCTGTGTCCTACTGATTCTCCGATTCGGTCCGGCTCGCATCCTCCACGCTTGCGGGCTTCTTGAGGTCCCGGCGCGCGCTCGCAATCGCATCCTCCAGGGAATGGATCGACCCCTCTAGGTCGTTCCGAAGAGCGCGAACGATGGCAACTAGGCAACTAATCGCACAGCCAGCGGCGAGGAGCAGCGCAGCCAAAGCCGCCCACTCGACCGAGAGAAACCCCATCCCAGCCATTAGAGTCCCCCCGATCAATCCGCCGACCACCGCAAATAACCAACCCGGTACCGCCGGCATCGAGACGCCCCACACGGAATCTGGAACCCAAACCACATTCGTGGCCGATTCCACTCGCGACGTGGCGGCCTGAAATGAGTTCCCCAATGAATAGTCAATACGAGCCATGAAATTGCCCATTGCAGGCGGGATGCCAATCGATATGGAGAACGCTCCCTGGACCAGCGAATGATGCCGGATCGGCGCCAACAGATCACCATAAGACCCTAATAACCAACAGTTTAAGAAAACGGATAATCAAACAAAAAGAAGTGACTTCAAGCTAGCCAATGCCTCGTATTCTCAAACGCCCTCGGGGGGCTAGTAGCGCTAACTAGCGCGCTACTAGCGCTATCTACTAGCGCCGGCCAGGCAGCTTTTCCGGTAGGGCGAGCGCACCCGCGAGCCGTTGGGCAATAGACGGGACCGCAGACACGATTGACTCAGAGGGATCCTCAACGCGCCCAACGGCTCGCGGGTACGCTCGCCCTACCCTTCGGAACGGACGCCTCGGGGGATCTCAACTCTGGGATTGACCTGGCTAGGTTCCTCGCCTTCAGTAACCTCCGAAAAAGATATCCAATGAGCCAGTCAAGTACACAGGAAACTCCCTCCGGGGCCGAGGGCCCGTCCAGCAATCCGGCTGGTTCGCATGCCGTGTCCGAAGGCGATCTGCAAGCGACCAAAGATCTCCGGGATCTCTACGAGAAAATGGCTCAGGAGCTGAGCAAGGCCATCATCGGACAGTCCGAGGTAGTGGAACGCCTGCTGATCTGCATCCTCGCCCGGGGTCACTCCCTCCTCATGGGCGTTCCTGGTTTGGCCAAAACGACGATCATTAATTCGTTGGCCCAGATCATGTCGCTGGATTTCAGTCGGATTCAGTTCACCCCCGATCTCATGCCCTCGGACATCACCGGCACGGACATTCTACAAGAATCCGACCAACCGGGCCGACGGGAGTTCGTCTTCGTCAAAGGACCGATCTTCGGCAATATCATCCTGGCGGACGAAATCAACCGAACGCCCCCGAAGACCCAGTCCGCTCTCTTGGAAGCCATGCAAGAGCACCGCGTGACCGCCTCCGGGAAAGTTTTTGAACTCCCCTCTCCTTTCTTTGTTCTCGCGACGCAAAACCCAATCGAGCAAGAAGGCACCTACTCGCTGCCTGAAGCGCAGCTGGATCGCTTCATGTTCCTGATTCACGTGGATTACCCCACGGCCGCGGAAGAGCTTCGCATCGCGAAAGAAACTACCGGCGTGGTAGCCCAGAAGCTAAGCCACATCATCAGTGCCGAACAGGTGCTCAAATTCCAGGAAGTGGTGCAACGCGTGCCGGTGCCGGATCACATCTACGAAACTGCCGTCCAGTGGGTTCGTGCCTCGCGTCCTAAATCGGAAGATGCACCCGACTTCGTGAAAGAATGGGTCACTTGGGGCGCCGGACCGCGCGCGGTCCAATATCTGATCCGCGGTGCTAAAGCCCGCGCCGTGCTGCGGGGCAGTTACCTCGTCCGACTCGAAGATCTCGTGGCGGTTGCGGAACCGGTGCTGAGCCACCGCATCCTGACCAATTTCCACGCCCAAGCCGAGGGCGTCACCAGCCTCACGGTGATCAATAAGATCATCGAAAGCGCACGCCAAGAGGCTTAAGGGCATCGAGTGGCTGACGACCGTTCCAAATCCCTGATCGATTCGCGGGTGGTCTCGCGCCTGATGGCGCAGCCGCTCTACGCGCGTCATCCCATGGAGGGGACCGTGTCCGGGATGCACAAGAGCCCTCACCGGGGCTCCAGCGTTGAGTTCGCCGAATACCGGCAGTATGTGCCGGGAGACGATCTCCGGCGACTGGATTGGCGCGTCCTCGCTCGGACGGATCGCTACTACCTCAAAGAATTCGAAGCGGAGACCAACCTCCGCGCCTATTTCGCGCTCGATCTGAGCGGCTCCATGCAGTTTGGCAGTGGGTCCACCACCAAACTCGAATTCGCCCAAAAACTGTTGGCAACCCTTGCCTACTTGGTGATTCGTCAAGGCGACGCCGCCGGCTTGCTCGGGATTGGCACAGATACGGTGATCGATCTCCCGCCGCGTCGCAATCCCTCCCACCTCCAACTCTTGCTCGACTCGCTGCCCACCTTGAAGTCCGGTGGCCAAACCGGTTTGGTGGAAGGATTGCATGAGCTGGCCGAGAAGGTACGGCGCCGGGGCATGATCGTGATTTTCTCCGATTGCTTCTGCGATGTCGGCGCTCTGATGTCGAGCCTCCAGCATCTCTGCTTTAACCGTCATGACGTCGTGGTCTTCCACGTGCTAGATCCGCAAGAACTCAATTTCAAATTCGACCGGCCGCTCCGTTTCATCGATCTCGAAGGGCCGATGACGCTGGTCACCGAACCCTCCGTGATTCGGGACGAATACCTTAAACACTTCCGAGATTTCATGGACACGCTGCAGAAGGGCTGCCGCGAATTCAGCATCGACTATCGCCGGGTGCTGACTACGGATGATTATGAAAAGGTGCTGGCTGATTTCCTGATCGAGCGATCGCGCATGGCCGCCATCCGTTAGCCCAGAGAGCACCGGACGCCAACTCACCCGCATGACCTTTCTCCAGCCATTCATTCTTTTTGGTCTGCCCTTGGTGTTGTTGCCCATCATCATTCACCTGCTCAACCGGCTTCGGCACCGACCCCAGCCTTGGGGAGCGATGCAGTTCCTACTGGCCGCCTCCCGGAGTTCGGTCAATCAGGCCAAACTCAAGCAGTTCCTCATTCTCCTCTTCCGCACCTTGGCCGTACTAACACTCATCCTGTTTCTGGCGCGTCCTCTGACCGGCGGTTACCTGGGTTGGGCCGTTTCGACGGCCCCAGACGTGATTCTCCTTTTGGTCGATCGGTCCGCCAGTATGGAGCACCGTTCGGCCAACGGCGTGGGCTCCAAACGGGAAGAAGTCCTCCGCTTGATGGCTGAGAATGCGAGTGGATTTGAAGAGACCAGCTACCTGGTTCTGATTGATTCCGCTACCCGACAACCCCAGCGCTTGGGCGCCGCAACAAGCCTGCAAGAGCATCCGCTGGCACAGCCCACAGACACGGCCTCCGACATCCCCTCTATGCTCCAAGCCGCGTTGACTTGGTTGGTCGAAAACCAAGCCGGCAACGCCGAGATTTGGATCGGATCCGATCTCCAGCAAAGCAACTGGCTTCCGGAGGACGCCCGCTGGCCCGCCTTGGTCGAGAAGTTCCAGGCCTTGCCCCAGACCGTGCGCCTGCGGCTCCTCGCCATGGAGAGCGCCGAAGCTCAAAATGACGTTTCGCTCGGGATCTTTGACCAAGCCCGCCGCTTCATGGCCAAGACCCGCGAAATGGTGTTCTCGCTCGATATTGACCGTACGGCGAACGCTGCCACCACCCTCCCGATTGAGCTCAACTTGGATGGCGTCACCTCGGCGCTTTCCTTGGAAACCGCGGGCTTGAAACAACGCTGGAGTCACCGAGTCGACCTCGGGGATCAAGCCGTTTCCGGTTGGGGCACTTTTGCCGTACCCTCGGACGCCAATCCGCGCAACAACGCGGTTTACTTTGCCTACGGTGAGCCGGGCCAGTTGGGTGCCTCGGTCGTAAGTGCCGACGCCATCTCGGGCCCAATTCTCCAGATCGCTGCCGCCGATTTTCAAGCCAGCCCTCCAGCCCTCGCTTCGCTCCGCGCCGCATGGAATACGGACGAAGCCGCGTGGGAGAACCAAACCCTGATTCTTTGGCAAGAGGCGCTCCCGGACGAAACAACCGGCGCCAAGCTCGAACAGTTTGCTCGCGAAGGCGGTGTGGTTCTGTTCCTGCCACCCAACGAACCCAGCGAAACACCTTTCCAAGGCATGGCGTGGGGCGCGCCCCAGGAAGCGTCTACCAAAAACCCCTACAGCATCGGCCGCTGGGATCAGGTCGCGGGTCCCTTGGCGGACACCGACGAAGGCCTCTCGCTCCCGCTCGACAATCTGGAGATCCGGCGCCGCCAAGCGCTCACCGGATTTGAATCGGCCCTGGCTTCCTTCACGGACGGTAGCCCGCTCTTGGCCCGCAAGGCAGTGGGACAGGGCGCCATTTACTTTTTAACCACTCTGCCTCGTCCCGATTGGTCTAGCCTGTCGCACGGAACTGTCCTCATCCCGCTGATCCAACGCCTCTTGCAGGACGGCGCCCGTCGGCAGGAAAAGATCACCTTTGCCACTTCCGGCGAAGTGGATCCGCTGGTGGCGGAACGCGCCTGGCGCCCCGTGAGCGGTTCTCCCGATGCCGACTTCCGGTTCGAAGCCGGAGTCTACCGTGATGACGATCGTTGGTTAGCCGTCAACCGCGCTCCCGCGGAAGACCAAGCCGGCCGGCTCGAATCTGATACCGCTCGTAGCCTCTTCGGTTCCCTACCTTTAGCCATGCAAGAGGAACAAGCGGAGTCCAAAACCGCGCTCCAAGGCGAAGCTTGGCGTCTCTTTCTCTTTGGCATGTTGCTATTCCTGATCGCGGAAGGGTTCTTAATCCTACCGACCGCCACCGCCAACCCGCTTAGCCCAAGGCCCGCCGTATGAGCAATTGGACCTTTGCTGCAAGCTTTCCCATCGTGCTCATCGGGGCCGGCATTTGGCTCCTGACACTCTGGCTGTCTTGGAGCAATTGGCAACGGCAGCTCCGGCGCCCGTCCATCGGGTTTCTCGAAAGTCTCCGCGTGCTGATTGTCACGCTCTTGATCATCACCCTGCTCAAACCGGAACGGGTCCGGCAGATCGAACGCACAGAGAAACCGAGTGTGGTCGTGCTGCACGATGCCTCCGGGAGTATGACTACCAGTGACGTAGTGGTCTCGAACCAAGTCGTCTCTCGCGAAACCTGGGTCTCGGGCGTTCTCACGAACAAATTCTACGCCCCCTTGGACGCCGGAGCCCAAGTCACCGTCCAATCCTTTGCTACTCCGCCCGGGCCCGAGGCCGCCGAAACCACGATCGAAGGCACGGATCTGAGCCTGGCTCTGGAATCGGTGCTCCAACAATTTGAAGATCTCAAGGGTGTGATTGTGCTCACAGACGGGGACTGGAACCAGGGGCTGCCGCCCATCGGGGTCGCGACTCAGTTTCGGGATCGCAACGTGCCTGTGTTCCCCATCGCCGTGGGCCGGCAAACACCCCTACCCGATCTCGCAATCGATGACGTCGACGCTCCGTCCTACGGTTTGCTCGGCGAGCAGATCTCCATCCCGGTGCGCGTGCGCAATGATTTCCCCCGCGAAGTGGCAACCCGCCTCCAGCTCTACGACGGCGACGCGGAGTTGGTCCGGAAAGAGATCCTGATTCCCGCCAATACCGAACTGCAAGAAGCCATCGTCTGGGACCCACGCGAAACCGGCGAACGCACCCTCACCGTCCGGATCGGCACGGAAGCGGATGAGTTACTCGCGGATAACAACGAACAAGACTTCCAAATCAGCATCCGCCTAGAAACCCTCAAAGTCTTGGTGGTGGATTCGCGCCCCCGTTGGGAATACCGCTACCTCCGGAACGCCTTAGCTCGTGATCCGGGCGTGCAAATGAATTGTCTCCTCTTCCACCCCAATATGGGCACGGGCGGCGGACGCCACTACCTCTCGGCTTTCCCCGGCACCAAGGAACAGATTGCCAACTACGACGTCATCTTCCTCGGCGATGTCGGGCAAGTGGAGGGACAACTGACACAGAACCATCTGGAATTGATTCGCGGCTTGGTGGAACAGCAATCCAGCGGTCTAGTCTTTATGCCTGGCCGGAGCGGACACCAGCGCTCTTTCATGAACGGACCGCTCGCCGATTTGATCCCCGTAATTCTCGACACGGAGAAAACCAAAGGCATCGGGCTCCAAAACGAGTCTCAGCTCATGCTTTCCAATCTCGGCAAAGGCCACTGGCTCACCCGCTTTGATTCCGACGCTCAAAAGAACGACGAACTCTGGCGCCAACTGCCAGGCTTCTACTGGTCCGCTGGCGTGGAAAAGAGCCGACCGGGTTCGGACGTCCTCGCCGTACATTCCACCATTCGCAATGCTTGGGGCCGTATCCCACTCTTGGTCACCCGACCCTTCGGCAGCGGCAAAGTATTATTCATGGGAACGGACAGCGCCTGGCGCTGGCGACGTGGGGTAGAAGACAAGTATCACTACCGTTTTTGGAGTCAGGTGGTCCGCTGGATGGCGCATCAGCGCCACCTTTCAGAGACGGAAGGCATCCGCCTGACCTACACCCCGGAAGTCCCGGAGCTGGGTGATACCGTCTTTCTCCAATCCACCGTCTTGGATACCTCGGGCTATCCCGCCCAGGAAGGCAGCGTGCTCGCCACGGTTACCAGCCCTTCGGGCCGATCGGAGAAGATCGAGTTTGCCCTGAGCGAAGGCGGTTGGGGTGTGTTCACGGCTCAATTCGAACCCCAGGAAAGCGGCCCGCATCAAGTCACGGTTCGTGCCGAAGAGTTCGGGCGTAAGTTGGATACGGAGATTCAGGTCACCCGTCCCTTCGTCGAAAAAATCGGGCAGCCCATCAATCGCCAAGCCTTGCAAGAGATCGCCTCCGTGACCCGAGGCACCGTGGGGGGAACGGAAACCTTGTCTGAGATTGTCTCTTCCCTCGCCTCCATGCCGGAACCCAAGCCCCGCGAGATTCGCTTGCGACTCTGGGCCAACGCTTGGTGGGGTGGTTTCCTTTTATTCCTACTCGTGATTTACTGGGTCGGGCGCAAGATCGTGGGATTGGTCTAAGGTCCAACCGTCACTAACAATCCGTCAACCGTCGGCCGCTATGCATACAAACCTCGTTCGCCGTCTCTTGCTAACCGGCATTCTCACCCTTTGCGGGCTGAGCCAAATCGTGGAAGCCGCAGTCACCGCCGAGCGCCTGCCGGGCCGTTCTCCGCGCAACATCATCTTCGTTCTGACCGACGATCATCGCTATGACGCGATGCGCTTCGTCGGGCATCCCTGGTTGGAAACGCCCGAAATGGATCGTATGGCAGCGGGCGGCGCGCACCTCCCCAACGCGTTTGTCACCACGTCCCTGTGCGCACCGAGTCGGGCCTCAATCATTACCGGCCTCTACGCACACAACCATCAAGTCATCGACAACTACAATCCCGTCCGAGCTGATCTCATCTACTTCCCCCAATACCTCCAAGCCGCCGGCTACCAGACGGCGTTTGTTGGCAAGTGGCACATGGGCGGGGATGTGGATGATCCCCAACGCGGTTTCGATCATTGGGTCAGCTTCAAGGGCCAAGGCACCTACTGGGCAGATGGCAAGGGCACCTCACGCGTGGTGCCTCAGACCCATCGCGACGGCTACAACATCAATGGTAAACGGGTACCGCAACGCGGCTACATTACGGACGAACTCACGGACTACGCGCTGGAGTGGTTGGGCCAAAGGGACCCCGAACAACCCTACTTCCTCTACCTGTCACACAAAGCCGTTCATGCCGATTTCGTAGCAGCGGACCGACACCTGGGTCGCTACAAAGACAAACCCCTCCCCAAGCCACCAACCTTCGCCGATACGGAGGAGAATTATGCCGGCAAGCCGATGTGGCTCAAAAACCAACGCAACAGCCGGCACGGCGTCGACTACGGCTACAACCTTGAACACTTCGATCTGGAAGATTACTACCGACGCTATTGCGAAACGCTCTTGGCCGTGGATGAAAACCTGGGCCGCGTGTTTGACTGGCTCCGCGAACGCGGGGAATTGGAATCCACCCTAGTAATCTACATGGGAGACAATGGATTTCAGTTCGGCGATCACGGTTTGATCGACAAGCGCGTCGCTTACGAGGCCTCCATTCGTGTGCCTTTGATGATGCACTGTCCGGAAATCATCCCCGCGGGCAGTACCGTGCCACAGGTCGTTGCGAATATTGATATCGGCCCGACCATCCTCGAAGCCGCCGGGGTTCGCTCCCCCGAACACTTCGATGGCGCCAGCTTCTTCCAGCTCGCCACCGGCAACACGATCCCGTGGCGCGACTACCTGCTCTACGAATACTACTGGGAACGGAATTACCCCCACACACCCACGACCCACAGCGTTCGCGGAGACCGCTACAAATACATCCGCTATCACGGAATCTGGGACGTGAACGAGCTGTATGACCTGCAGGAAGATCCCTACGAAACCAAGAATCTGATCCACAAACCGGAGCACCAAGAACTCATCACCCGACTCAACCAACGCCTCTTCGCCCTACTCGAAGAAACCGGCGGACACACCATTCCCCTTCAACCCGATCGGGGCCCGACTTTTCCCTTGCGCCACCCGGATCGTGCCAAGCAAGGGACGTTTCCGTCCGAGTGGTTTCAAAAACGCTAACCCACACTAGCGGCATGGATTCGAACCAACGCATCGATCAACTCCGCCGAGTCGGCCGGATTGAGGGTATCTCATTCCTGCTGTTGTTAGGCATTGCCATGCCGCTGAAATATTTGGCGGGACAACCCCTGGCTGTCACTCTGGTCGGTTGGGCCCACGGTGTCCTGTTTCTTTGGTTTTGCTACACCTTGCTCCTCGCCTGGCTCCAGACACCGCTGAATTTTACCTGGTCAGCCATCGCGTTCATCGCATCCCTCGTTCCGTTCGGGCCCTTTCTCATCGATCAGAAGCTCACAAAGTTTCGAGAACCCTAGAACACGACGGGCCCGCGGGCGCGGCCATTCAAGTCACGGTATTAGTGTCTTTTCGCGTAATTTCCAAAGGCGCTGAAAATTCTTCCAAAGAATTGTAACACCAAGGGGCGTTTCGGTGAATTCCCCTACGTGATGACCACAAAACGACTCAATCACCGCACCTCGGCCTTGCCGCCCTCTTCGGGTCAGGTGATCGGGTCCAACCATTGATTTCCCCCAAAATGAGTATCCCAATGCTTAACCCAGCTCACCTCGCGGCCTTCGGCCTCCTGTTGTCGGTAGCCACCCAGGCCGATCCCATCGACCAACTCAAAGTCACCACAGACACGAAATGGCTGGTGCATCTCGATCTGGAGAGTTTCCGCAAAACCCAAGTCGGTACCTACGTGAACGATACCTTGCTCGGACAAGAGCGGGAAAAGATCCGGGCCGATTTTAAACGCGATTTCAATTTCGACCTCAATTGGGACGGGATTCAATCCATCACCGCATTCGGAAATAGTTTTGCTGAGAACGTGGATCAAGAGGGTGTGCTGATGATTCGCACCGAGCCCCAACTCCATACTGATTTCCACACGCTACTGGAATCCAAAGTCGATGCCGGTTTTGGCCCCCTAAAGATTCAGCCCATCAAGTCCAGCCTGGAACACTTGTATTCGCTGGCTGGCGAGCTCTACGTCGCCGTTGAGCCCCAGGGTCTATTCCTCCTCGGGAAGAGCCGCAAACAGGTGGAAGCGGCCCAGACCCGATTGGCTGCTGCCCACGTGCCCGTCAATAAAGTGGAACCCTTCGCCGACTACCCGAACCTACCCAACACAATGATCTTTCTGGCGGTCGCCGACGCATTTAATAATTTCACGAAGATCCCACCTCAGGCCCGAGTGCTGCAAATGGCCAACGGTGGACGCATTGCCCTCTGTGAGACCGATGAAACCATGCTGCTCCAGATGGAACTCAAGACCCAAGACACCAAAGCCAGTCGGCAAATCCACTCGGTAGTCCAAGGGATGTTGACTCTCGCCATGCTGAGCGATGCGGACAAACGCCTGACCGAGCTCGCCGAGGCCATCCAAGTGTCGAGTGCCGACGCCATGGTGACGCTCAAGCTGGAACTCCCGATCGACCGTGCCTTGGGCACCTTGAAACGATACACGAAGTAAGGCAGCGGCCCGCGTTTCTGCCCGATGATTGAGACTCCCACAGTGGACTCGAAACCGATAGAAGTTAGCGCTGAGGAATTGGCGCGACGATGCCAGGACGGCTGTCTGGACTCGTTCGAACAATTGGTAGCTCAATTCGAGCAACGGATTGTCAACTTCCTCAACAAAATGGTCAGCAGCCGGCACGACGCCGAAGACCTGGCCCAAGACACGTTTGTCAAAGCGTATAAGAACATTCACCGCTTTGACCCGAAGTACAAGTTTACAACCTGGCTTTTTACCATTGCGAAACGGACGGCAATGAACCACTATCGCGCCGCTAAATCCACCGTAGAGCTCACTCCGGAAAAGGAGTTTGACGAACGGGATCCCTCGGTCGAACTGGAAGAGAAAGACCAAGCCGAGGGGTTGTGGGAGAAGGCGAAACGCTTACTCAAGCCCAATCAGTACGATGCCTTATGGCTGCGTTACGGCGAGGGCTTTTCGATCGGAGAAACGGCGAAAGTGATGCACACGAACGAACTCCGGGTACGAGTGTTGCTGCATCGAGCACGCAACAAAATGGCGAAACACTTGGAAGGGCAACAGGCGGGTTTGTAAAACCGCAGCACCCTATTCAGGATAGAAAGATAGGCGTATGATAAGTTGTTGGTTAACTCGACGAGAGATCGCCCAATGCGTGGACGATGATCGCGCCCCCAACACCCGGGCACAGATCCATCTGGCCCAGTGCTCGGGCTGTGAGCAGCATTATCGACTGCAGCAGCGGTTGGTGAGCCGACTCACCCGTGAAGCGCACCAGGATGCCATGGAACCCTCCCCGTTCTTGCGCGGTAAGATCGTCGCCGCCGTCCGGCGCGCCGCGGATGCCGAAACCGAGTTGGCCCCACCCGCGCCGCGGTATGGTTGGCTCCGGGGCTTGGCTTTGAGTGGCACGGCCGCCGTGTTGATCGTGATCGGGATCATCCAGGAACAACCGGACCCCAATCCCCCCTCCGCCGAACTCCTCGCCAAGGTGATCCAGATGTCGAGTGACGATGTGTTGGAAGAAGCGACGGGCCAAGATTTGGAAGGCTGGAGCAAAGCGATCAATGATCCCTTGGAATCGGAGATTGAGTCGGTGAAAGCCGATGCACGGTCTGCGATTGGCACCCTCGCTGCCAGCTTCATTCCCGATAGCATGCTGTTCGTGCAGTCGGGTTCCGATCGATAACACTAGCGGATCAAGAGTGGGGAACGGGATCTATGAGTGAGTCGGTCATTGAGACACGGGACTACTCCAAGCGATTTGGATCCCATGAGGCTCTCAAGAATGTAACCGTGACGGTCCCTCGCGGGACCATCGGATTGCTGGGTCCCAACGGAGCCGGCAAGAGCACGTTCATGAAGTGCCTGCTCCAACTGATCCCGGCCAGCAGCGGAAGAGCCCGCCTGCTCGGCAAGGAAGTCGGTTCCGAAGGCCGCGAAATCCGTAAACGCGTCGGTTACAACCCAGAACAGGATTGCCACATCCCCGGCATGGTGGGCTGCGAGTACGTGACGTATTGCGCGCAGCTCTGTGGTCTCCCCTTTCAAGCGGCCCGCCAACGGGCGCATGAGATGCTCGACTTTGTCGGCATGGGCCAGGAACGGTATCGCAAGATCGACACCTACTCCACCGGCATGAAGCAACGCCTCAAGCTTGCCCAAGCCATCGTGCATGACCCGGAGATTGTCTTTCTCGACGAACCCACCAACGGCCTCGACCCACGTGGCCAGGCCCAGATCCTAGACCTGATCCAAAGCCTCTGGACGGTGCACGGGATTTCCGTGGTGTTGTCCTCCCATTTGCTCCATGACGTGGATCGGATCTGCGAACAGATTATCATCATTGCCCAAGGCAAAGTGTTGGTGCACGACACCCTGGAAAACCTCAAGTCCAAACGGAAGGGCGCCGCTGAGGTGGTGGTGAGTGACCGGCTTGAAGACCTGCATCGTGCCTTTACGGGCAAGGGTTGGGAATCTGAGATCTTACCCAACGGCCACGTCAAAGTGGAACACGGCACTCAAGATTTGAATCCCTTGATCGCTCTGATGGCGCAGCTCAACATCGCGCCTCTGGAGATCATACCCAGTCCGAACGCTTTGGAAGAGCTGTTTGTCCAAGCCCTCGAAACCGCCAATGAGCCTACATAACGTCAGCTACCAGCACTGGGAGGGGAAGCACCATGGGATCTGGTATCGCCGCGGGGTGATTGCCGGTAACGGTCTGCGGGGATGTCTCGATAACAAGTGGGCCCGTCATTTGGTCCTGGTGGCCTGGGTGCTGTGTCTGCTGGAAGTCGCGATTCTGTTTCTCGTCGGACAGCTGTTGGTCAAAGACAGCATCATCTACACGTTGGTCAATCAATTGGGGGATCAACAGCGGATTCTACTCGGCACGCTCGTCGATTGGTTAACAGATAACCCGGAGGTCTCGGTCCGTACCACTTACAATATTCTCTTCTACTTTTTCGCCACCTACTTGCGGCTCTTCGCCATGATCGCCGTGGCGCTCGTGATCCCGCATCTCATCACTCAAGACCTCGCGAGCCGAGCCATCATCATTTACTCCTCCAAAGCGGTGAGTCGCTTCGATTACTTGCTGGGCAAATTCGGAACAGTCTTTGGTCTCCTGGCGTTAATTTGGTTAGGACCCGTTACCGTGGCTTGGTTTGCCGGTAACTTAATGGCTTCGGATTGGACCTTCTTCTGGCACTCGCGCAGTGCGCTGATCAATATTTTCACCTACGTGGTACCCGCCATGGTGATTCTGAGTTTGGTCAGCATGGGGATTTCCTCACTGTCGTCCAAACCCCGCGCCGCCACGAGCTATTGGATCATTTTCTGGTTGGTCGGCAATGCGATCCGCGCCATTGGGGAAGCGACCAAACCGTGGCTTCGCCATTTCAGTATCTCCTATGATCTGGACCAATTGTCCGCCAAAGTCTTCAACCTCAAAGAGGAAATGGAGATGGCCATGGAGAACATTCGCTTTCTTGAGATGTTCTTAGGTGGGATGCGCAACACCCCTTTCAACGGCCTGAATTGGTTTCAGACGCCTGATGTCACGGGCACCCTGATCGCTCTGGCAATCATGGTCGCTGGTTCCCTCGCAATCATGAAAGCCCGAGTCAAACCGGAATGAGCACGGTCATTGAAGCACACGAACTGAGCCGTTGGTACGGCATTGTGATGGGCCTCAATCACGTTGACTTCACCGTCGGCGAAGGGATCACCGGCTTCGTCGGCCCCAACGGCGCCGGCAAGAGCACGCTCATCCAGATCATCACCGGGCAGCTTCGGCCGAGTTCCGGTTCGTTGACCGTGTTTGGTCACGTGCCGTTTAACAATCCCAAGATTCTAGGACGCATCGGCTACTGCCCGGAACGGGAATCCGTCCATGCGGAGTTGCGCCCAATGGATTGGCTGCGAGGGCTCGCCCGCTTGTCCGGCGTGCATCCCGAGGATATCGAGGACCGCTGTGAGTCGCTGTTGGACCTCGTCAAGTTGCCTCGCGTCCATTGGCAGAAACGCTTGGGCCAATACTCCAAAGGCATGCGCCAACGCGTCAAACTCGCTCAAGCCCTGCTAACGGAACCCGATCTCTTGGTTTTGGACGAACCCATGAACGGGCTCGACCCCATGGGCCGACAAGAAATCTCTCAGATTCTGAAGCAACTCGCCGCCGACGGCGTGAGTATCATTATCTCCAGCCATATCTTAGCCGAACTGGAAGCCCTGTGTAAGAACGTCCTGATCATGAGCTGGGGCCGCGTGCTAGCCTCCGGCGAACAAAGAACCATTCGCACGGAAATGCGCGACTGGTCCGAACAACTGGTCGTCCGTTGCCAGGAGCCCATGAAACTCGCTCGCCTCCTGTTCGATCAGAATTTGATCCTCGGCTTCGATGTCGATCAATCCGATCAAAACGAACAAACCCTCAGCCTCCGCATTGCCAAGCCACAGGAGTTTTATCGCGAATTCCCCAAACTCGTCGAAAGCAGCAATCTCAAACTGTACGAGATGCGCAGCCAATCGCGTTCCTTGCGGAATCTGTTCGATCGCATGACCCAGTAGCCCGGACATGAGCACCCAACTTCCCAGCTTTTACTCTGCCCTCCGAGGTGTCTGGACCTTGACCTGGCGCACGCGCCTCACCTTCAAGAAACTGCTCCCCTTGCTGGCCAACGTGTTCGCCATCCCGATCTTCGCCAGCTTTGTCTTGGATTCCGGAGACACTCGGGGTTACTACCATTTCCTGATCGACCTCTACTTCACCCTGGTCCTACCCATCACCTGCCTCAGCCATTTCGGTGCCATGATTCGTGATGAATTACAGGAAGACACCATGACCTTTCTCATCACCCGCCCCGTAAGCCGAGGACGGATTCTCATCCTCAAATACCTCACATTGGTCATTTGGATTCAGTTGATTCTGTTCGGGAACTGCTTGGGCTTCTGGCTACTGGGACAATCCGTCGGAGTGCCGGAAACGACCGGGCTGATCATACGCCTCATGCAAGTTCAGGTCATGGCCGTCTTTGCCTACGGCGCCTTATCTACCCTGTTTGGCTTGCTCTCGCAGAAGTATCTGATTCTGGGCGTGGTCTACGGTTTCTTGGTCGAATTCGGCATCAGCCAGATCCCGACCAACATCAACCTGCTTTCCCTCAGCAAGCATTTCAAAACCCTCTTAGCGAAACACCAGCCTCTGGCCGACTTTTTCAACTGGTCCGCCGAGGGAGCCGGTTCGTCTTTCTGGTTCGTGATTGCCGGCACCTTGATTTTCCTCGGGGCCAGCGCCGCCATGTTTACGCTCCGCGAATACCACCACGCGGAAGAAATGCAAAAAGGCTCGTAGCACGAGCAATCCCTTCCGGAAGGTGGGGCGATCGTACCCGCGAGCCGTCGGCACCAAGGTAATCGCCAACCAGGATTGGATCGCGGCGCACGACGCTAAAACCCCCAAAACCTTCGGATGATAGCATGCGCTCGGTGCGCAGCGAGCCACCGCCCTCAAAGGAACCATTTCGGCATCGCCAAAGTGCCAGAATCGGAGCAGGATCACTTGGAATTCCCAGAAACGTTTGGCCCATCGACACCTAGTGCTCCCATGAACGTCCTCACCCGTCGCCACGCTCTCAAGCTCTGCCTCGCGCCCTGGGCCTTGCAAGCCGCCAATCTCTACGCCCAGGCCACGCGGGGCGAAAAGCCACTCAAGATCACCGACGTCAAAGTCATCGGAACCAGTCCCAGCCGCGGCTACCGCTGGGTCTTTATCAAAGTCTTCACCAACGAGCCCGGCCTCACCGGTGTCGGTTCCGCCAACTACAACTACCTTTCCTGGGGCGTGAAAGCCGCCTTGGAGAAACACATGGTCCCGTTCTGGATCGGGAAAGACGCGGATCGCATCGAAGACCTCTGGCAGTGGAACCACACCCGTTCTTACTGGCGCAACGGCCCGGTGACCAACGTGATCCAGACCGCTCTGGATTCCGCCCTCTGGGACATCAAGGGTAAACGAGCCGGGATGCCGGTCTACCAACTCCTGGGCGGGAAAGTGCGAGACGCCGTCCCACTCTACGCCCACGGCGGCGGCTCCTCCGTTCGGGCTTGTATCGACAGCGTTCGCCATTGGATGGCCGAAGGCTTCCGACACGTTCGCGTCCAGATGGGCGGCTACGGTGGCGGCGGATTCATCCCACCGGGACAAGGTAGCCGACCGGAAAGCGGTTTCGCCGGTTCCGCGTTTGACGAGGAAACCTACGTCGAAAACATCCCGCACCTCTTCGAATCCATCCGCAGCGAACTCGGCACCGAAGTGAAGCTCCTTCACGATGTCCACGAGCACCTCACACCAGCCAGCGCGATGGAACTCGCGAAACGCTTGGAACACGCCAAGATGTTTTTGGTTGAAGACATCCTTCCACCGGAGCAGATCGATTACTACCGACAGATCCGACAAACCACCACCACCCCGATGGCAATGGGCGAACTATTCACACACCCGCACGAATGGCGCCCACTGATTTCGCAACGCCTCATCGACTTCATTCGCTGTCGCGTCGGCATGATCGGCGGGATCACCCAAGCCAAAAAGATCGCCGCACTGTGCGAACAATTTGGGGTTCGCACGGCCTGGCAAGAGGGCGGCGAGAACGATCCGATCAACCAACTCATTGCCTACCATGTGGATCTCACCATCCCGAGCTTCGGGATTCAGGAAGAAAACGACTTCCCGGAACCCGTCCATGAAGTACTCCCGGGGGCCGCAGAGATTCGCAAGGGCTACCTCTATGGCAACGAACGTCCCGGACTCGGTATCGACATCGACGAAAAGGCCGCGGCTCGTTTCCCGCTGGTTGACGACCATCATATCTCCGATTGGACCACGGTCCGCGGCATGGACGGTTCCCTGGTCAAACCTTGATCCGATCACGGCGACACTCACGCGAAGCATCCATTCAGAAAGTATCTGGTGAAACTAAGGCTCTTCATAATTGTTTTCGGTGCGATCATTACGGCGGGTGTGATTCATTTCATCCAAGAACATCAGGATCGCAACCCACGCCGCTTCCGAGACGGCAACTCCCGACAATTCGGAGGACGCCGTGGTGGGGGATCGCCCCCCCAACCCGCTCCGGGTCGCGGTGGTGGCCGGGGAGGCATGGGTGCACTGAGCGTTCGAAGTCAATTCGACCAGAATGCCGATGGCAAACTCGATGACAACGAGCGGGCACGCGCCCGTTCCTACGTCCAATCTCAACGCGAAGGCGGCCGAGGATTTCCCGGCGGAGGGCCACGCGGTCCGCGCCAAGCTCCCCAAGCAGGCCGCCGGGTCGCGATTGATGATGTCCCGCATGTAGCGGACGAGACCGATCTTTACGACGAAAGTGTTCTCCGCACGCTGTTCCTGGAATTCGGCAACGCGGAATGGGAAGCGGAGCTGGCAGATTTTTGGAAGACCGACATCGACGTTCCGGCACAACTTACCGTCGATGGCAATGCGATCGGCGAGGTGGGCCTCCGCTTCCGCGGCACTTCTTCCTTCTTCACCGTCGCACCGGGGCAAAAACGTTCCTTCAATCTCGCCATCGACTACGGCGCGCCTAAACAACGCCTCTTCGGATACAAGACGCTCAACCTGCTCAACGGCCATACGGATCCTACCTTCCTTCGCACCGTCCTGTTCAATCATATCGCTCGCCACTACGTGCCGGCTCCCAAGGCCAACTACGTCCACGTGGTCATCAATGGGGAGAGCTGGGGCATCTATGTCAACGTGCAGCAGTTCAACAAGGATTTCCAAGAGGAATGGTTTGGCAGCAAAGCCGGGATCCGCTGGAAAATGCTTCCCAATCCGCGAGGCGGGAACGGCTTGGGCTACGATGGCAATCAGTTCTCTGCCTACGAAGGCCGGTATCAGATGAAATCGGTCGGCGGCGACGATGCATGGGCCAGCTTGATCGAAGTCTTTCGCGTCCTCAACGAGACCCCTCCAGAACAACTCGAAGCGGCTCTCGAACCCATTATGGACATCGACCGTGCTCTATGGTTCTTGGCCTTAGAGAACACCTTTATCGATAATGACGGCTACTGGGTCCGGGCCAGTGATTTCTCAATGCTGACCGACCGGAGGAACCGACTCCACATGATCCTGCACGATAGCAATGAAACCTTCCGGAGTCCGGGCGGCCCCGGCTACAACGGCGGCGGTGATGGGGTCAAACTCGATCCGCTTTTCGGTCTCAATGAACCCACCAAGCCGCTGATCCATCGACTCCTTCAAGTTCCTGCCCTCAAAGCCCGCTACCTGGCTCACGTTCAAACCTTAGCGGACGAATGGCTGGATTGGAAAAAACTCCAACCCTTGGTCGAGCAGTACCAGACACTCATTGGCGATGAAATCGCCCGGGACACGCGCAAGCACGCCTCCACCGATGATTTCTATCGCGGTGCCACCGAGGACTTGGAAACCGAAGGCTTTCGCGGACGGCGTAAGACCCTCAGTATCCGAAACTTCGTCACCCAAAGGGCGGCCTATTTTGCCGACTACGCAGCCTTCCAAAAACCCACGCCCGAGATCACAGCAGTCCGCTACCGCGGTGAGGAAACGGAGCGGCCCCTACCACACGGAACCATCATCCTTGAGGCCACCGTTAAGGAAGAGCCTGCTCCCTCGGCCGTCTTTGCTTACGTGAGTGATAAACGGGAGGGTGTCTTCGAACGTTTCGCAATGGAACAACAGAGCCCCGGAACTTACCGCGCACGCATCTCCGGAAAACCGGCTGGTGAGCGAATTCGTTACTACGTGGAAGCGCGCAACGAGACCGAAGGTACCGCCCGATTCTACCCGCGCACCGCCGCCTTTCGCCCCCCCTCCTTTCGCATCGAACCAGAAGCAGCCAGCCAAAGTCCCATCGTCATCTCCGAACTCATGCCCAGTAATACGACAACCCTTGCCGACGAACAGGCGGATTTCGACGATTGGATTGAGCTACAGAACGTGAGTGATCAACCCGTGGATCTCTCCGGCTGTTTCTTGAGTGACAATCCCAAGAATCCTCGAAAGTGGCGCATCCCGGACGCGACGAGCCTACAACCCGGTGCGGTCCTACTGGTCTGGGCAGACGAAGACGGCAAGGACCCAGGATTTCACGCCAATTTCAAACTCTCACAAAAGGGCGAGACCATCGCTCTCTACGACCGCGACGAAAAACAGAACCAACAACTCGACCAGGTCACGTATCCCAAATTGGGAGACAACGAAGCCTGGGGCCGTTCCACAACCGGGTCCAACAACTTCGAACGCTTGGATCCCACCCCAGGCCACCCAAACCCTTAAGCCCTGGTAGGGCGAGCGTACCCGCGAGCCGTTGGGCAAGAACCGGAACCGCAGAAACCGACGCTCCGCGCCTGCCAAAGTAGCTAGCACACCCCAGGAAACTCAAACGTCAGCCTCCGCGGCTAGAGTGACAGCTCCGCTCCGTACTCCATGCCTAGTCCACGGCCAGTTCCGACAGCTGCCTCTGAAACTCCTGCTCCAGAGCAACAAGCGCCGCTTCCCGCTCTGGAAAATCATGGGATCCGCCAACCGAAGCACCCTCAGACCGGGTGTGACGAGAAAAGGGCCCTACCGGCCAATGGCGCCGGCAAGCTCCAGCCTTTTTTCCAAGATAACTGAGCCTATCAATTGCACCCCCTCATAAATACCGGATGAATAGACGGGTAATCTAACCCAAAAACTCTCCGCTTTCTCCATACCAAATTTCTCTACAAATTGTCCTGAACGCCACACTTTTCCGCCCTACAACTCATCAGTCACTAAAGGGCAGGAAACTAGTATTCTCGAAACCTGAATCAAAAGAGAACAACCGTCGAGAACTCAGCCAATCGTGAGGAAACCGGGAGGACGTCAGTCCAACGCGACCGTGTAGTACTCCAATGCCCACTCTTCCATGAAACGCACGGTATGGGGCACGATCCGGTAGACGATTAGCGCCGGATTATCAATACTACCCAGATACTTCCTTAATAAAGGATTCCCATCCCAGATCTCTTGAAGCAATTCGCGTTCGGTGACTACCTCCGCCAGGCCCGTGATCCGGACCTGGTTGTGGTTTTCCGCGAGATAGCACAACTCGACCCGAGGATTGGCCGCAATCTCCTGGGTCTTGTGGTACATCTTCAGGTTCGCCACATAGACCGTAAAGCGATCCGTACGCACCGGAGACACGGGGCGGACTCGGGCTTGCTCGCCGTCCAGGGAGGCCAAGCAAGGAAACTTGGCTGAACGCATGGTTTCAAGAGCCAGAGATTCCAGCTCTTTCGGTTCGATAGGACGAAGTGTGGGCTTTTCCATTCTGCGCGATCACTCCTACCAACCCCACTCGAAGCAACAGCGCCTGAAGTCGGAGTCAGTAATTGAACAGATCTTTGAGAGTGTAGGATTCGCCCGTGGCTCCGTTCAATGCCGAAAGTACCTTGAGCTGCGCGCGCTTGGTAAGACGACGCCCCTTGCACCCGCGGGCGACCATCTTGTGTGTGATCGGATCCGAGGAAGCCACTACGAGGTCGTGGCTTTTCAGACCGTGGGTCGCCAGTAATTGTTGGAGGGGTTGTTCCCCGAGATTTCGTTCGAGAGGTGCTTCGTCCCCACTCACTCGCGAGTCCCCTTTTCCTCCACAGTTGAATCGCGCAGATCCTTGATCTCTTTCAACGTTTCGCGGCTAGATTGCCGACGGTCGTTGGCGTCGCGCGCTAAGGAGGGGAGTGGCCCCGATCCCTCAGTCAATTCCAGGTGGATCTTGTCACCCTTGATTTCGATGGAACGAATACGTGCGCCCAGACGGCCATACACGGGGTGATCGCGCACAAACATGTCGTACAGGTCAAGCTCACGCACCCGATTCAACACGATGTCGGGTAACTGTTCGCCGTTGATTTCTTTGGGATTCATTCGGACCTGCAATCGGCTACCGACAAAGGAGATATCCAATTCACCCGTGGCATTGACGTACCGATCGCCATAGTCGGATAGGCCGAGTGATTTGATTGGCATGCTGATGTCCGCCAGCACTCGATCGTCCTCTACGGTAATATAGAAGTTCCCTTGCAAACGTTGGATTGACTCATCTTCTGCCAACAACGCATTCACGATGTTTTGATGATCGATGGAAAGAACGACTTTGCCCTTAAACTTGTTCAACTCCTCGTCCGTCAGCAGCATCACATTCAGTTCGTTGGACGTCAGTTCCAGCTTTTCAGAACTCGCCCCGACCTTGAGCGCCTCCTTGAAGTTGGTCCACTTGTGTTTGAGCTGTTTGATTTCGCCCCGAGTCACCTCTACCACGGGCATCTCCCGAGGTAAGGGATCGGTGTACTTAACCATGATGGCATCCAATGCAAACCGAACGGCAAAAAAGATGCCGATTAACCCAACGATCAAACCAATCGCCAGAACGCCCAAAATCACCGTGATACGGGACTTATTGGCTACGAGACTCTTCATACGTTATATCTGATAGTCGATGAATCCGACCAATCACACCGAACGGCTCCCATCGGAAAAGATCACAGTAGTTGAAATGATCTTCCAGGGCTAGCGCCTACAATTGGCCAGAGGCCGGCTTAATTACCAGCTTTTCGCAAAACCCGCCACTGCATTTATCTTGCCATCTCAGCGGAAGGCCGAAAAAAGGCGTCCGCTGTCATGAATCTTCAAACATCAGCTATTTGAGCAATGCATGTGCATTGCTTGCATTGCACACTGGCGACATTTACTACTCAATCCCCTCATAGAACTCGATTTATGCGACACCAGAATACCTCCCTACTCGACGACGGATAACCCACAAGATGCGTCTTCGGCCTACTCTTAAACGTCGTTCTCGACTAAACGGTCGGTTGGAAAGGGGTTCAAGGCCCGCCACACCTTGCCCTGGCACGCTGTCTGCTTGTTGGATATTGACGGACAGTTAGACGTTAGAAAACAGGCTTATGTCACTCGCAGCATTGATCGGAATCGGATTCGTAGTCGCCCTCGGGGCCGGCTGGGCAATTGGTCAAATGGTCACCGCCACAGCGGTCACTCGTTGGCACATTCCTTTGTTTGGGATGCGGAAGCTCATGCCACTCGTCGCCGCCCTCGCGCTCGCTGGCGGCTACAGCGTCGGCGCCTGGCAGGCCACTGAAACGCTGAACCCCGATCCGGAGATCCTCTCTGGAGTCGAGGCCTGCGCCTCCCAGACCAGCTGCACACCGTGTGGCGGCTGCAGCAAATAAATCACTTTCCCTCCTAGCGTCGATTGATCGCCGGCGGAGCCTTTCGGGGCTCCGTCGGTTTTTTTTGGTTCCCCCGCATTTTTCTCGGTAACCTTCCCCGACAAACCGCTCAGGTATGGGGTGTTATGAGTGAACCAGAAAAAAATCACTGTCCCAAATGCCAAACCCCCATTCCTGAGAACGCACCCCACGGTCTCTGCCCAAAATGTGTGATGGCAGACGTCTCGGCGGTCACGCAAGAGGACACCCGAGTCGCTGCTCAGCGCAAGGCACCGGATCTCAAAGACCTCACCGAGGCATTCCCCGAGTTCGATATTAAGGAATTGATTGGACAAGGCGGCATGGGTTTCGTCTACCGCGCCCACCAAAACCAACTCGACCGCGACGTCGCCCTCAAGGTGCTCCCCGAATCCCTCGCGGAGCAACCCGGTTTTTCCGAGCGTTTCTCTCGTGAGGGCCGACTGCTCGCCAAACTCTCACATCAAAACATCGTCACCGTTTTCGACTTCGGTAAAAACGGCCCATTCTACTACCTCCTCATGGAGTACGTCGACGGGGTCAACCTGCGCCAAGCGATGCAAGCCGGCCGCTTCACGCCGGAACAAGCCCTGGTGGTGGTGCCAAAGGTTTGCGAAGCGCTCCAGTTCGCCCACGAACAAGGCGTGCTGCATCGCGATATCAAACCGGAGAACATCCTTATGGATGGTCAGGGAGAGATTAAGATTGCCGATTTCGGAATCGCCAAACTCGTCGGTGAATCGGGATCGCACGCGGGTCTGACTCGAAGCGGTGCTGCCGTTGGAACGCCGCACTACATGGCGCCCGAACAAGTCACGGCAGCCGCCAACGTGGATCATCGAGCCGATATCTATTCGCTCGGGGTCGTGTTCTACGAACTCTTGACCGGCGAGCTCCCCTTGGGTCGTTTCGAACCGCCTTCCAGCCGGACACCGTTGGATGCTCGCTTGGACGAAGTTGTGCTCCGGGCCTTGGAACGCGACCGCGAACGGCGCCAACAATCGGCAAGCGAAATAAAAACTCAAGTAGAACAAGTGGCTGAACCCGGCCAAGCGGCGGCGACCGTCACCCAAAGCGGCTCCAGCATGAGCGCTAGAGAACGCGTCTTCGCCCCCGCGATCGCACTGGCCTTCGTGGGCTTGGTGAACTTCGTACGAATTTTTCCGGGGACTAAGTGGAGTGCTCTGTCCCAGTCAAACGATTCCTGGACAGAGGCCTTTCTATCCCCGTTCGGAATCCTCATGCTCACCATCACGGGCTTCCTGGCCTACGCAGCCCACCTGATGGCGCGACTGGAACACCGCAGCGTGGCCTTGTTGGGAGGTGTCGTCGCCACGATCTCCTTCCCCTGGACGATGGTGGGTTTCCCGATCGGGATCTGGGTGCTCAATGTGCTTCACCATCCCACGGTGAAATCCGCCTTTCCAGACTCGCCTCACCCCCGGCCTCAGTCTGAGAATCCGTGGCCGCGTCGTATCTTCTATCTGGTCATCGCCATCATCGTCGTGCCCGTCGTGCTGCTGGGGCTTAGCCTTCTGGTTGCCGCATGGAGCTACTCCGAAGCGAAAGCCCCAGACGCTCCCGCGAGCCCTGCCGCCATCGTCGCAGAAGCTGACGCCACCAACGCCCTCCAAGCCAGCCTTGAAAACGGAGGGTTCAGCCTCCAAGGACTAGCCAAACATCCCAATCCCCGCGCCCAATGGTATCGCCCAGATGGATCGCCCTTTGCCAACCCAGGCATCACCAACACGACCGTTCGCGTGCGGGGCACGGCTGATCATCAGGCCTACGAATTCCTCTTCCGCACGGATCAATTGCCCGAAGGCGCTCGCTTAGGCAAATGGCAAGCGGAACCGGCGTTCGAATCCACCGGCATCCAGCAGTTGGCGCCCCATCGTCAGCAAGGAGAGAAATGGATGATCGTGGCTGGCACGCTGCCCCCGACCACAACCGAGATCGATCTCAACATTCAACTCGCACGGGCCCCCTTCGTCACGCTCGCTCAATGTGACAGCAGTCCCTTGTTGGAAGGCCAATCGTCCAACCAAGCGGGCGAGTACGAAGGCCTAAAATGGGAAGTGACCTTTGCCGCCTCCTCATCCAATGACTCGGAGACCACGGTCATTCTAGCGCACAACGTGAAGGACTGGGATGTGAGGGTGGTGGCTGAAACCGATGACGGCACGCTCCACCCCGCCACCCGCTGGCAAACCGGTAGCCAACATCTCACCGCGAGTTTCCAAGGTCTGGGAACCGGAACGATTCAGACGTTCCATCTTCAAGCGCGACCCTACGAGCGGGTTCGTTTCAACGACATTCAACTGCCGCAATAGAACTCCGAAAGCGCACCTCATCATGGCCGCCTCCGACAGCCAATCCGGTCCCCGAGCGCCCTTCGTCGCCTTTGCCACCACCCAGTGGACGCGCATCGCCGCGGCGAAGGGCACCTCGCCGGAGTCCAAGGCCGCCTTGGCCGATCTCTGCGCGCACTACTACGAACCGGTCCGGGCCTTCATCGCCCGCCGCACCGGAGACACCGAGCGGGCCGAGGACCGGACCCATGATTTCTTCGCTCAAGTCTTGGCGGGTTCCGGTTTCGAAAACCTCAATCCGGAAACGACTCGCTTCCGCACCTACCTGTTGGGAGCCGTGAAACACTTTCTCAGCAACGCCGACCGAAAAGCCAAGACCCTCAAGCGAGGCGGGGGTCAAACGCCCGCTTCCCTGTCGGAAGACGGCGTAGATGAATCCGAACTCGCCGTAGCGGCCGGAGACCGGCCAATCCAAGATCCGCACTTCGATTACGACTGGGCTCTCACCGTCATGACGCGGGCCTTAGACCAAGTCGAGGCCGATGCCCAAAACGCAGGCCGGGCGAACCACTTTGAACGACTCAAACCCTGGCTCGTGGGCCAAACCAACGCACTGCCGCAAAAGGTGGTTGCCGAACAGCTCGGCATCTCCGAGGGCGCGCTCAAGGTAGCCATCCATCGCCTGCGCAAACAATTCCGCGACCACGTCAAACGAGAGATCGCCGACACGCTCGGTCCGGAAGATACGATTGAAACCGAGCTCGCCTATTTGGTTGAAGTGCTGTCCCAAGACCACGCCACCTCATAGCCGCAGAGCCCCCCGGTAGGGCGAGCGTACTCGCGAGCCGTTGGGCAAAAGACGGGTAGGCAAGGGCCGTAGGCTCAAGAGAACCTTTTGCGTGCCCAACGGCTCGCGAGTACGCTCGCCCTACCGGGGGCACAAGCCCGATCACTCCCCCCTCGACACGCCCCGTTCCCCGCGTCACAATAACTCCGGTGGCAAACACCATGAATGCCAACCGGACTCTTTCACCCTGAACGCAAAGCCAAAGATGAAACCCTTGACCTGGATTCTACTCCTCGCCCTAACGCTCAGCATTCCCGTCAACGCACAGCAAGAAGACCTTTCCATTCGGCACATCACAGTCAACGGAACCGCGACCCTTGACGTCGTTCCGGACCTAATGCGTTGGCAGATCTCCGTACGCTCGGAAGCCAAGACCGCAAAAGAAGTGGCCTCCAAGCACGATGTCAACGTTGCGGCCGCGATCGCCTTTCTCAAGAAGGAAGAAATCGCCAAGAACAAGATTCAAACCTCGCAGCTCAGACTGAACGAGCTGTATGACTTTCGCGGCGGCCAACGCACCCGCAAAGGCTTCTTCGCCACCACCAACATTCAGTTTGAATCCGGAACCCTGGAAGCGTATCGCGAGCTCTGGATTGGCCTAAGCCAACTCGAAACCGTTTCGGTAAACAACGTCCTGTTTGATACGAGCAAACGGGACCAGCACCAGTTCACCGCTCGCCTCAGAGCACTAGACGCCGCCAAAAACAAGGCCAAGAACATGGTGACCCACTACCAATCGCATCTCGGAAAAGTACTCGTGATCGAAGATCAATCGATCCAGACGGACGTCCGCCAGGCCGCACCCGTCCGTGCACTTCGGTCCGCCGCCGTGGAATCTGCGCCCGTGGGTGATTCCATTTCTCTCGGCACCATCCCGATCCGCGTCACCGTACGGGTGGTGTTCGCGATCGATAACTAGATCCGTAAATCGCCCACGATCTACGGACGACCAAACTGCTCAATAAACGCCGCCTCCTTTTCCCGCACTTCCGGAAATCGTTTGAATCCACCGTGTCCCCCTTCCGGGACCAAGTACAGCTGTGTCTTCACACCACCCGCCTCCAGCGCTCGATGCAGAATCTTGCTCTGGTGCGCGGGAACCAAACGATCCGCCGTTCCGTGAATGCTCAAGAAGGGCGGGTCGTCGGGCGACACATAGGTAATCGGATTCGCAGTTGCCACCTTCTCGGGATGTTCCTGAATGGGCCCGCCTACCAACTTGGATTCCGGTGAGTCTGCCGAATCATGCACCAAGCCATCGGGACGGCGGTGCGCGTCCATCTGTAAGAAATCCGAAGGCCCAAAGAAGTTCAAAACTGCCTGGACCCGACTCGACTCATCCGTGTGCGGCCCGATCGCGCCCTCCAAAGCCGCCACTTCGCCCGTCGTCCCCAGCATGCTCGATAGATGACCTCCCGCAGAGTGCCCCCAGACCAAGATTCGACTGGCGTCTAAACCGTATTTTTCGGCATTCGCTCGGATCCATCGAATCCCGGCTTTGCAATCGTGGATTTGGGCCGGCCAAATCGCTTCCCCACTCAATCGATACCCAATGGTGACTCCGGCGAACTTCCCGGTCGCGACATACCGCATCAACTGCCAATGCCCGGCTTTCTTCTGCCCGCCTTTCCAAGCGCCCCCATGGATATAGGCAAGCACTGGCAAGCGTTCCCCTTGGCGTTCTTTCGGCAGCAATAGATCGAGCCGCTGACGCGGGTTGTCGTTGTCGGCATAGGAAAGATCTAGGGTTACATGGACAGACTCGTGTCCTTCCGGGAGCGGTCGGTTCTGCGCCCACGTGAGGACTGTGGCCGTACACGCGACCGCACAAGCAACTCTGAAGAAAGGGTTCATCACCGCACCATACGAGCCATACTGGACTTCTGACAATCGCAATCCTAGACTCCAACCTGGTAGGGCGAGCGTACCCGCGAGCCGTTGGGCGAGAGACGGGTAAGCAAGCGCCATAGGCTCAAGAGAACCCTTTGCTTGCCCAGCGGCTCGCGGGTACGCTCGCCCTACCAGTAATTGTTTCAAAGCGGTCAGCCTCCGAGAGCAATCACGTCCTTAGCAACCAACTGCAGCGCACAGAACTATGCCTGAACTCCGTCGTCTCCAATCCGCCCTCACCGTCGCGCTCGCCGTGACGGCACCTTGCCTGGGATTCGCCCAAGCATTCCCCGACGCCCGACCGATTCCCATGCTCAGCCCGGAGGACTCGATGGCCACCATGCGCTTCGCCGAGCCGGGCTATCGCCTGGAACTGGTTGCCGCAGAGCCCCTGGTGGAAGAACCCGTCTTGATCGAATGGGACGCCCAGGGCCGACTCTACGTGGCGGAGATGCTGACCTATATGCAAGATATCGACGGCAGCAATGAGTTAACCCCGCGCAGCCGCGTGTCCCGGCTAGAAGATCGCGACGGCGACGGCCGGATGGATCATCGCACGGTTTTCGTCGATGAACTGCTGCTGCCCCGAATGATACTCGCCCTGGACGATCGTATCCTGATTCGCGAGACCAACACCCTCGATCTCTACAGTTACCGAGATACCGATGACGACGGCATTGCGGATGAGAAAACACTCATCTACGACGGCGGCAAACGCGGTGGCAATCTTGAGCATCAGCCGAGCGGCCTGGTATGGAATCTCGACAACTGGATCTACACCACCTACTCAGCGCATCGCTTCCGCTTCACGCGAGGCAAGATGGAGGTGGAGCCACTCCCACACGGGTCCGGCCAGTGGGGCATTGCCAAAGATGATCTCGGCAAACTCTACTACTCGACAGCCGGCGGCGAGATGCCGGCGATGGATTTCCAACAGCCCATCATCTACGGCAAGATCCGTTTCCCCGGAGAGCTCGCCCCGGGTTTTCGAGTCTGCTGGCCGATCGATGACATCCCCGACACCCAGGGTGGGCGCGGTCGTTTGCGTAAGGACAACACCCTCAACTGGTTCACCGGCGTCGCCGGCCAAAGCATCTACCGCGGGGATCAATTGCCCCAGGATTTCTACGGCGATCTCATCATCCCAGAACCCGTCGGCCGTTTAGTCCGCCGGGCCAAAGTCGAGAACCAAGCCGGGAAAACCGTGCTCTCCAATGCCTACCACGAAGAGGAATTCATCGCATCCACGGATCCCAATTTTCGACCCGTTAATTCCGCCACGGGTCCCGACGGCTGTCTCTACTTGGTCGACATGTATCGCGGCATCATTCAAGAGGGCGCTTGGGTCAGCGAAGGCTCCTACCTGCGCCCGGTGGTAGCCGCCTATGGTCTGGACAAGAACATCGGACGCGGCCGGATCTACCGAATCGTTCACGAAAACTACGGGCGCGGCGAAGCACCCGACCTGCTGCACGCCAGCAACGAAACCTTGATCGCAGCCCTGCAGCACCCCAACGGTTGGCAACGGGACACGGCTCAAAAACAACTTATCCTCCGTCGGGATCCCGCTACCATTCCCTTACTGCGCAAACTCCTCACTGACGCTCCCGACCCACGCACCCGGCTCCACGCTCTCTGGACGCTGGAAGGTTTGGACGCAATCCAAGATTCCGGACTCCTTCGCACCGCCATGCAGGATCCAGCCTGGTCGGTCCGCGCAGCCGCCATTCGCAACACCGAACCCTTACTCATCAAGAAAGACATCACCCTACTTCCCGATATTCTGGCACTGGCAAAACAGGCGGAACCGAACGTGGCCATCCAAGCCATGCTCTCCATCCAGCATTCCGGCCTCGCCAAGGGACGGGAACTCGTCGACCAAATCGTTGCCGCCCACCCCACCAACGAGGCCATCGGCCACATTCTGGCCACCTACGAAGAGACGGAGCAAAAACGTCTCCAAGCCATCGCTCGGCAAGAGGCACTCCAACGGGAAAACGCCCGCAAAGCTGCCGCCATCAAGCGAGGCGAGGCCCATTACCGCACGCTTTGTTTCGCCTGTCATGGAGACGATGGAACGGGCACCAAGATTCCGGGTTCAGACCAAACCATGGCACCCTCGCTAGTCGGTTCTCCGCGAGTCTCAGGCACGAAAGAGGCCTTAGCCCGGATCCTACTCCAAGGACTCACCGGGCCCATCGACGGCAAGAACTACACAGCCCTGATGGTTCCCATGGCCTCGTATGACGATCCCTGGCTCGCGGATCTCATGACCTTCCTCCGCAACAGTTGGGGCAATCGGGCCTCGGTAATCGAAGCCGATGATGTCACAGCCATCCGTGCCGCGACCCAAGACCGGCAAACCCCGTGGACCCTAGCGGAGCTCAGTATCTACAACCCGAAAGAATGGACGCTCTCAGCCAGCCACGGCAAGAATGCTCTTCGAGCCGCTCTGGACGGCAATCCGAAAACGCGGTATTCAACCAACCAACCACAGAAGCCGGGGATGTGGTTCCAGGTGGATTTCCCTCACCCCATTCAAGTCCGAAAACTCATTCTGGATACACGGGGTTCAAACTCCGATTGGCCAAAACAGTATTCCGTCCAAGTGTCCAAGGACGGCAAACAGTGGGGAGACCCGGTTGCCACCGGATACGGAGACCATCCGCTCACAGAAATCCGCATCGATCCCGTAGTCATCAAGGCTGCACGCATCACCCAAACCGGCCGCAAGGAAGGGCTCTTCTGGTCGATTCACGAATTCTCGGTTGAGTAATGGCCACCCTGGAGGAATCTCTCTGCGGCCACTGTGGTCTCTGCTGCGACGGTTCACTCTTCGAGGATGTGGTCTTGGATGCGGGGGAACTGGCTCCCATCGAAGCCCGGGTGGGCTATTCGGTCGACGGGGAACGTTTCCGCCTACACCAACCCTGCCAAGCACTGGCCGAAGGACGCTGCACGGTCTATGCCGACCGTCCTCGCGGGTGCCGCGCCTTTGAGTGTGGCGTGCTTCAGGAAGTCCGGAGCGGTGGCATGGACCTCAAAGCCGCGATGGAAGAAATCGACCGCACGCGAATGGATCTTCAGGCCATTGAGACACTCCTGGAAGCTTTGGGGAACACCGACCGCACCCTTCCTCTCACCGACCGCTGCCAAGCCGTCCTAGCCGAGCCACTCGACCTAAGCGAACCCGAAGCGCGTCAAGCGCAACGCGGGGAGCTTTACCAACGAGTCACAGAACTGGAATCACATCTTTCGGAACGATTTCGAAACGGTTCGGACTAGTTTTTTTCCACCGCAGATGTTCGCCGATGAACGCGGATCGGGGAGTTCAGCAGTTCTCTTTCCGAATCTGCGAACATCTGCGGTTACAAATCCCCGTCCCCAATAGCATCTTTCTGTTTGTCACCGGGGTTGAGATCGTCGAGTCTCTAGCCTATGCAATCTCGGAGAAAGTCGTTCTTCTTAACCCTGCTCCTCAGCACCCTCTTCAGCTTGGTCACCCAGGCGGATGAGGGGATGTGGCTCTTCAACCAAACCCCGAAGGCCCACCTCAAGAAACAATACGGGTTTCAGGTCACCGATGCCTGGTTGAACCACTTGCAGCAAGCCGCCGTTCGCTTCAATAGTGGCGGATCCGGCTCCTTTGTCTCGCCAGATGGCTTGGTGCTCTCCAACCACCACGTCGCCGCCGATGCCCTCCAAAAACTCAGCACGGAGGAACGCGACCTTCTTGCCGACGGTTTCGCCGCCAAGACTCGCGCCGAAGAGCTTCCGTGTGTGGATCTGGAACTCAACGTGTTGATGAGTATTGAAGACGTCACAGACCGAGTGAATGCCGCCGTGAAAGCAGACATGGAGCCCGATGCCGCATTCGCCGCGCGTCGCGCTGTCATCGCCGAGATCGAATCCGCCTCCCTTGAGGCCACCGGACTCCGGAGTGATGTCGTGACCCTCTACCAAGGCGGTGCCTATCATCTCTACCGATTCAAGAAATATACCGATGTTCGCCTCGTGTTCGCTCCGGACCAACAGGCTGCCTTTTTCGGTGGAGATCCCGATAACTTTGAGTATCCTCGCTACTGCTTGGACTACACCTTCTTCCGTGCCTACGAGAACGACCAGCCGGCTCAGATCAAGCACTACCTCAAATGGAACACCCAAGGCCCGAAGGATGGCGAGCTGATCTTCGTCGCTGGCCATCCCGGCTCCACGAGCCGACTCCTGACCGTTTCCGAATTGGCTTACGAACGGGACACCCTACAACCTGACGTGCTGGCATGGCTGCACCGTATGGAAGTTTTGATGAATGTCTACGGCAGCCGAAGCGCCGAAAACAAACGGCGCGCAAAAGATCTGCTCTTCGGCGTCCAGAACAGCCGCAAAGCCTATACAGGTATGCATGCCGGACTCTTGGATCCGGATCTTTTCGCCCAAAAGGAAGCTCAGGAAGCCAGCCTACGCCAAGCCGTGGCCAAAGACCCTGAGCTCCGAAAATACCAAGGCGCCTGGGATCGGATTGAGGAGGCCCAAGCAAAAATTATCGAGGTCCGAGAACGCTACAACTTCCTCGAAGGCAGTCGCGGGTTCTACTGCGACCACTTCCGAACCGCGCGTATTTTGCTCCGGGCTGCCGTCGAACTCCCCAAGCCCAACGGCGAACGGCTTTCGGAGTACGGTGAAGCCGGACTCGATTCCCTCCGCTTCCAACTGTTTTCCGAACGCCCCATCTATCAGGATCTTGAAATCGTCACCCTCACCGACAGCCTGACCTACTTGGCGGATCGACTCGGGGCCGATGACCCATTGGTGCAAGCCGTGCTCGACGGCCGATCACCGGCTCGCGCGGCTACGGAACTCATCACCGGCACCCGAGTCGGCGATGTCGCCTTCCGCAAAGCTCTGTATGAGGGTGGCATCGACGCCGTCAATCAAGCTAACGATCCGATGATCGAGCTAGCCCGATTGGTCGATCTGGAAGCCCGCCAACACCGCAAGGCAATCGAAGCCGCCCAGGAAATTAAGAAAGCCGCCCACGGTGAGATTGCCAAAGCCCGCTTCGCTATCTTGGGCGATTCCACCTATCCCGACGCGACCTTCACGCTGCGGCTCGCCTTTGGCCAAGTGGCCGGCTATTCCGAGGCGGGTCAGAAACGGCACCACGAGACCTACTACCAAGGGCTCTACGATCGATCCGCCGCACAAGGGGCTGAGCCGCCCTTCCATCTGTCCAACCCCTGGATCGACCGCAAACACGCCCTCGATCTCAAAGCCCCCGTCAACTTTGTCAGCAAAGTCGATATCATCGGCGGTAATTCGGGAAGCCCGGTGGTGAATCGAGCCGGTGGATTGGTCGGCCTGATCTTCGACGGGAATATCCACACACTTCCCTGGCGGCACGGGTATGATGACAAGGTCGCTCGCGCGATCTCCGTTCACGCAGGTGGTATTGTAGAATCACTCCGTTCCATCTACCAAGCGAACACCCTACTAGAAGAACTCCTTCAAGACTCTGTTCACTAAACAGACGCCAGAAGCATGAAATACTCGATTGCGTTCCTATTGTCCGGCCTGGTTCTCGCTCCGAGCCTTGCCTCAGCCCAAGAAGTCGCTGCCCGTTACCAGCAGAACTGTGCGCCTTGCCACGGCGCTGCTCTCGAAGGCGGCAACGCGCAAAGTTTGGTCGACGCCGTCTGGCAATTCGGTTCCAAGAAGAGCCATATCTTCCGGAACGTCAAATACGGCATTGCGGATTTCGCGATGCCGGCATTCGAAGCGGCGCTCTCGGATCAAGAGATCAACGAATTGATCGATTTCATTTTTGAGCAGGAGAAGACCACCGGCGCCATCAAGCCTCGCCCGCCCGCCTCCGCGCACACCTTGGACTACGAGGTCAAAATCGACGTGGTCGCAGAAGGTCTCGACATCCCCTGGGGAATTGCCTTTCTGGATGCCAACCGAGCTCTGGTAACCGAGCGCTCCGGCGGGCTGCGTTTGCTCACGGACCAACAACTCGACCCAAAAACCATTGAAGGACTGCCTAAGGTAGTCCACGAGGGCCAGGGCGGTTTGCTCGATGTGGCCGTAGACCCGGACTACGCCGACAACGGTTGGGTCTACTTGTCCTACAGTCACGCGTTGGAAGCCGGTCCTGAGCAACGACGCCCCCGAGCCATGACTCGCCTGGTCCGCGGCCGAATCGCAGACCACACTTGGCAAGATCAAGAAACCATCTACGAGGCACCGCATGCAACGTATCAAGGCACGCGACACCACTATGGCAGCCGCATCGTTTTCGATGATTCCAACCACCTCTACTTCTCCGTTGGCGATCGGGGTGCGGGTCAGCAAGCGCAAGACCTGAGCCAACCCAACGGCAAGATCCACCGCCTACACCGGGACGGAACCATTCCAACGGACAATCCGTTTCTGACCCAGTTCGACGCCCTCGCCAGTATCTATTCCTACGGACACCGCAATCCTCAAGGACTCGCCATCAACCCGACGACGGGACGCCTCTGGGATTCTGAGCACGGTCCCATGGGTGGGGATGAGCTGAACCTCATCGTCCGCGGCGCGAACTTCGGTTGGCCTGTGATCACTTACGGCCGCAACTACGACGGCGGCATCGTTTCAGAGATTCGGAAACAAGCCGGCATGGCTCAACCACGACTCTACTGGAAGCCCTCGATCGCAGTGTGCGGCATCGATTTCGTACAAGGCGATCTCTTCCCACTCTGGTCCGGGCATCTCCTCGTCGGAGCCCTCAAGTATGAGGAACTCCGCTTGCTGGATATCACCGAAGGACAGGTGATCCATCAAGAGATCCTACTCAAGAACATCGGTCGCGTGCGCGACGTAGGCTGCGGGCCCGACGGATCGGTTTATGTCGTTACCAACGGACCGGGAATGGTTCTCCGACTGACCCCGATCCGCGATCTCAATCTACCGGAAGGCGAATAATCCAAAGCCCACCCCATTTTGCAGTTTGCAGTTTAACTTTTGCATTCCCCCCCCGACCTAAGAACCGGGCCCAAGAGGCATGCAATTGAGTCTCAACCTTCAAACAAAACAAAGCAGATCCAAATCAAGGCGTTCGGATGCAAAAAAGCTCAGCATCCGAACGCAGCAGTAGGCTACCGCCCGAGATCGCCATCGAAGCCTGAAAGCGCCCTTCAAGCTCGTTCTTCGCCAACACTTGAAACGTATTCCCGGCACGCAACACGGTGGAAGTCCCGTCGTCCGCTAGGAAATACAGTTTCCCATCTCCATACACCGGCGAACTGCTGTGCTTGCCGCCAATGCGTTCTTGCCAAAAGATCTCTCCCGTCGCACCTGCATAACAGGTCGCAATGCCCCCGTTCGTAACGGCATAAAGATACGGACTGACGTACAACAGCGACGATTCACTCGGCACGCCTTTTCGATTCTCCCAAGCGATGTGATTGTCTGTGACATCGCCTCTAGCCCCACCCAGCCGAACGGTACGGAGCGTCGTCTTCTCAAAACCGGAAGCCGTAAAGACCAGCCCATCCCCCATCGCAAAGCTCGGCGTCACCCCTTCACCCTGGCTGTAAACCTTCCAGATCATCGAGCCATCCTCAGGGTCGAACCCTTGAATCACATCCCCAGCCGCACTAATGATCTGCAATCGCCCATCCACGTTAGCCACATTGGGGGTCACGTGGGCGATCCGAGACATGCCCCGACTGGCACGCCAAACCGTCTTGCCCGTTTCAACCGAAACGGCCAGCACGAAGGCTTTGTCCCACGGGACTTGCCAGCCAATTTTCTCATCCGGCGAATTATTGGGCCAGTTGCCTGCTTCCGACACCCGTTTGCTGCCGTCATAAGGCATGACCAAGAGGTCTCCTACCAAGATCGGCGACGCCCCGAGACCATGGCGACTGTAAAAATCCACGTCATGATTCACCCAGCGGACTTTTCCCGCCCAATCCAGAGCCGCGATGCTCCCATTGCCGAAGACCGCGTAGATGCCATCATCGTTGACCACAGGAGTCGGAGTGGCATAAGAGTTTTTCCGTTCCTTGCGCTTGGGTTCTTGGGTAAAGACCTCCACGTTCCACTGCAATTCACCCGAAGCCAAATCAAGGCACAGCACCCGGCAGGACTTATCCTCATCTGTCGTTGCGGTCACAACCACCCGATTGCCCCACACCGAAGGCGAGGACCAACCACTCCCCGGAATCGCCGTGCGCCACGCCAGGTTGTTCTCCAACGACCATTTCGTCGGCAGGTTCGTTTCCGAAGAATGTCCTTGGCCTCCCGGGCCCCGAAAACCTGGCCAATTCTCCGCCGAAACCACGAGCGGCACCACAACGGCAACTGCCATCCACCATCTTGAAGGGTTCATTAGCACTAGTCTGTTAACGGCCAAAAACGAAGTCCACCAAATTCTGATTGCGCGAAAAGGTCACAAAAATGCCTGCAACTCCTCACCCCTTTCCCTAGTCTTAAGCTAGATCAACCCCGAACCGAGAATACACCATGAAGAATAACCGTCGCGAAGCCCTCAAGATCCTATCCGTCGGAGCCGCTGGCTCGCTCGTTGCGGCGAGCCGCGCCCAGGCCGAAGCCATCACACCGAGCCAAACCGAGGGTCCGTTCTATCCCGACATTGACAACGACCTCACGTTTGTAAACAGCCGCGAACAGCGCGCCGAGGGAGAGACGCTCTACGTCTACGGCATCGTCCGCGACACCGAGGGAAATCCCGTGGACCATTCCCTAGTCGAGATCTGGCAAACCGATCACGCTGGGATTTACGATCATGCGGGTGATGAGAATCACGAAAAGAAAGATAAAAACTTCCAATCCTTCGGACGTTGCGTCACCAACGAACACGGACACTATATTTTCAAAACGATTCGTCCCAGATACTATGCCGCGGGTCGCGGCTTCCGGACACCCCACATCCACTACAAGGTCTGGCGCCGCGGATACCACGAACTCACCACCCAACTCTATTTTGAGGGGGAAGCCAAGAACGCCGAAGATGGCTTGTACAAGGAGCTCAGCGAAGCCGAGCAAAAACAAGTGACCGTGGCTTTCAAGGCGCCGAAGGATTTACACCGAAAGCTGCGCGAACGAATCGAATCCGACTTCGAAGACAAAGAACCCGTGGCAGGTTCCCAGATCGGACGCTTCGACATCGTGATCAAGACGGTCTAGGGATTCGCCCCAGCCCCTTCGCGCTGCAGGATTGCGATGTCCTCCCGCAGCCGACGCAAATCGAAAGCCAATGTTCCGTTATAGACCCCTCGGATGCGTCCGAGGGGGTCGATTAGGGTCAACTTCTCACTGTGAATCAAATCCCCGGGATCCTCACCCGTCGAAGATTCCGCGTCGGCAAAATAGGACCGCCGTGCCAAATCGTAAATCAACGCGCGCTCGCCGGTGAGCAGCTGCCAACGCCGACTATCCACGCCGTACTCAGCCCCATAGGCCTTAAGCACGGAACTCGTGTCGACCGACGGCATCACACTAACAGAAAGAAGCCGAACGTCCGGCGATTCCGGGAGGGCCGCTTGTAGGGTCGCGAGGTTCCGGGTCATGGTCGCACAAATACCGGAGCACGAAGTGAAGAAGAATCCGACCACACGAATCTTTCCCGTGAGCTGTGCTTCGTCAACGGATCGCCCCTCTTGATCCGTTAGCAAAAGCGGTGCGACTCGATGGATCAGAGGGTAAGCCGGATCGTCAGGAGCGATCCATTCCGGGGTAAACGACCCGTCCTGATAGAAGGGTAATCGCGTTTCCGCCCCAATCGCATTGAGGCGCTCCGACAACCGGTCGGCTTCGGCGTTTCGATTGGTTCGATCGTTTCGATTCTTTGTGGGCCCACGCGATCCGGTGACATCTTCATCCGAATCCGAAACCGCGACGCACGGCTTAGCCCCAATGAGTCCGTAGCGCCGTCCATCACGGACGACATAATTGCCACGCAGCCCGCCATCGGCATCCCACGTTCGTTGCAGACCCATTTCCTCCCCCTTCTCGTAGCGAAACTCCGCCGCCCGTTCTCCGTTGGCAAACCATTCCCGATAGACCCCCTCGTAAACTCCGTGTTGAAACGTGGCTTCAAAGCGGCGCTGGCCATTCGCATACCACGCCTGGTGAACCCCGTCCTTACGATTGTTCCGATAGTGACGTTGATCCAGCAGGCGCCCCTTCGCATCGAAACGTTCAAAGAGACCGTGCCGACCTCCGCTCAGGTAGGTTTCCCGCCGCTGCAAGCGACCCTCTGAATCATAAGAAACCGTCGTACCGGTAAACGGAACAATGCCAAGAAATAGAAGCCCCTCTTGACGGTGAAATCCCGGATCCGAACGATCGACGGCATCCCCTAAGTCCAAAGTCCCTGAATCAGCGACCGCCGGGAACCAGAAACCGAGCGCGGTAACCAGTCCCGCGAAGAATCCAACCGATGGGATGACGCAACGCACCTTCATCTGCCTCATCGAGTCACTTGCCCGGCAACACCGTAATAACCGGCTCCATTGAGGTAAGGATCTTCATCGGTAAAGTGATAGTGATAAATCCCATCGGGGAAGTCCGCCGTCGGGCCAAAATGTCCGTGAAATTCATCCAGATCCGCGTTCGTGATCTCCTCTCCGTTCTCCTCCGGCCCATAAACCGGAAAGCCATCCAACAGCACCCCTAAGAATCCCTCCCGTCCCACTTGGCCGGACAAGAACAGAGGTTCGATATGATAGTGATAAAGATCCCCCGGCGCGGGATGGCCTCCGTGCTGGTCAAAGCTATTGATCTCAAATGTCAGGGGTTGGTTATTGGGACCGGCGTATTGGTTGAAGAAAGCCACACCGTTGATGGCCACACCAATAGGTCCTAAACGGGTCGCCGCCGGATTCGCGGACGCACTTGGGTTCTTCGGCACGCGAAACACCAGATCCTGCTCCGCTATCCCATTCGGGTTCTGTCTGAAGCTTGGGTTATCACCGTCGTATGCCGCATAGAGCAGATGCCCCACGCCAAAGTACGGACTGGTATGATCGGGAACACCGGTTGATCGCAAGACCATGAAGTCTCCGTCCTCAAATACCTCCACCCCATCGCCAAAAAGGGTATAGATCCCACCCGTTGACGAGGCACCCCCACCATTCCCGGCGATCCCTCGAAAATAAGTGGACAACGCACCGTCCGACGGAATTTCGACCTCGCCGACGCCGCTATCTGGGATGACGACGGTCGCGGCATCGGACCATTGCGAAAAATCGGATGTCATTTCCAAGCGCCAAGTATCCCCGGTGACGCCCGCCACTTGAATCAAGACCGAACCGTCTTGTCCTTGGGTCACAACACTGAGCCGGGCAGGCTCAGTCACCGTCGTAGGCTCTTCTGGGATCGGCGGAAGCGGCGGTACGATATCAGGCTCAGGTTCGGGTACGGGTTCAGGGTCCGTTTCCGTTCCTTCGGCCGCGACCAGAACGGCCAGGTCCAATTCAAACGTAACCCGACTGCCATTCGGGCCCGGAAACACCACGGACCATTTTCTAAATCCTGCTGTTGCCCCCCTCGGGATGGACACCACCGAAGACACATTCTGTCCGGTGCGCGAAACGGAACTGGCAGTCCATTCGCCAAGCGTCGCGGACTGCGGCTGGACCTGATTCGGCGGCGCTTGCACGCCGGCTCGGAACGATCCCTGGATCGTCACCGTCGAACCCGGACTCACCTGTCCCGGAGCGACATTCACAAAAGCACTACTAACCACTGCCGGACCCGGAGGAGGACCCCCAGGTCTCCCTTGCCCTAACAGGATCCCAAGCGGCAAGACCAGGCTCCAAACAACTGCCATCCGAAACGCCATTCCGTTCATGACAATCACCCTAGCACAGACAACCTTAAGACAAGATTAAGGCTTCGCTGGCCACGGAACCACGAGGAAAACCGATACGAAAGAGCTCCCAAAAAAGAATCCCCATCAGCACGATTAAAACTGCCCGAGACTTGACCTCGGCACGGTTTCCGCTGATTCATGGAGTATCTGATATGCGGATACTCATCATTGAAGACGAGCCAGATCTGCTCCAGAACCTCGCCCAAGGCATTCGCGAAAACGGCTTTGCCGTGGACACCGCAAAGGACGGGGAAGAAGGGCTCTACAAGGCTGAGACATGGGCGTATGATGCTCTCGTGTTGGATATCACCTTGCCGCGTTTGGACGGCTTGACCCTGTTGGAGCGCCTAAGACGCACTCAAAAAACACCGGTCATCCTATTGACCGCTCGGGACTCCATCCGAGACCGAGTTCGAGGTCTTGATCACGGAGCTGACGACTACCTGACCAAACCCTTTGACTTTGATGAATTGTTGGCCCGCTTGAGAGCCTTGATTCGGCGGGCCGCAGACAGTCCCAACCCAATCATAGAGCTCGACTCGGTGTCAGTAAACACCGCCCTCCGGCGGGTTGAGAAAGACGGGCAGACCGTTGCGCTCACAAACCGCGAGTACACCCTCCTGGAATACCTGGTGCAACATCGTAACGAAGTCGTTTCCCGCACCGAACTTTACGAACATCTTTTCGACGAATCAGATACTTCTTTATCCAATCTACTGGATGTTCACATCTCCAACCTGAGAAAGAAACTCGGGAACGCCTTGATCACGACCCGCCGCGGGCAGGGCTACTGCATTGAACTATGACTCGGTTCTATCATTCACTCCGTTGGAAACTCCAACTCTGGCACGGGCTTTTTCTCCTAGTGGTCATTGCTGGATTGGTCTTCACGTTTTACGGCTTGGAACGACAACAGGCTTTCGTCCGACTGGATCGACGTCTGCAAGGTTGGTCGCCCCGCATCATGGAGAGTCTCGGTCGAATGCGCCCGCCACCACCACCGTGGGAGGAACCACGACGCCCTGAGAATAACTTCATGGAAGAACTCACCTTACCTGAAGCGATCCAGACCCATTTCGAGAAGGACGGCGAGACTCAGGCCTATTACACGGTTTGGGGACGCAGCGGGGAACTCATTACCTTCTCGGACACCGCACCAAAGACCGTTCCATTCCCCACGCGGGGCCCCGCGGATGCGGCCTTTCGAACCCGCGAGTCATGGCGGGAGTTTGCCCATTTCGCCAGAGATGGACGCGTGGTGTTGGTCGGTATCCCGATGGCCGAATTGGATTCTGAACTCCTCGGCCTGTTGGGAAAAATGATTGGCATCGGGAGCGCTATTCTCGGCTTGGGTTTGGTGGGTGGATGGTGGTTCATCTCGCGTGCCATCCGACCCATCGGCCAGATACAAGAGACAGCGAGCGGCATCGCCGAGGGTCGTCTCTACGAACGTGTCCCGATCCAGGACCACAACAGTGAGTTGGGACAACTGGCCGAGACCTTGAATCAAACATTTGGACGGTTGGAAGACATCTTCAACCAACAAGTGCGTTTCACCGCCGATGCCTCGCACGAGTTGCGAACTCCAATCACGGTGATTCGCTCAAAAACGCAAATCATTCTTTCCCGCGACCGTTCGCCGGAGGAGTATCGCGAAGCCATCGCGGTCTGTCTTCGAGCGGCGGCACGGATGAGCCATCTGATTGAGTCCTTGCTCGAACTCGCCCGCATTGATTCCGGGGAGCTTAAAACGGAACTGGCCCAGTTCTCGATTCACGAAGTGCTTCAAGACGCTATTGAAGAAGTCCGCCCTCTCGCCACGGAGGCCGGTATCGAGATCGAATACTCGGACACCGAGCTCGACGGATTCGGTGTGGCATTGTGGACCCGACAAGTTCTCACGAATCTGATCCTAAATGCCGTGCGGTACAGCCAAGCGCCGGCTACCGTCCATGTCCGCGTAACTGACTCAAAGGACCGCGTCGAAGTCGCCGTCATCGATGAGGGTCAGGGGATCGATGCCGATGAGCTGCCTCACATCTTTGATCGGTTCTATCGGGTTCGGTCCGAGACGGAAGCCACCAACGGCCCCGCAGGATCTGGCCTAGGGCTCGCTATCTGCCAGGGACTCATGAAAGCCCAAGGAGGAAGTATTCACGCAGAGAGCACGCCAGGAAAGGGAAGCACCTTCTCCATTCGTCTCCCCGGGCACGCTCGGAAACCCAAAGCCAACGATCGAACCGGATTGGGGAGTCTAACTTAAATTCCCCAACTGGTTCGGGCAAGCGGAGCCGCAAGCCGTCGGCACTAGAGTGATCGGCTGATGAAAGCCACCCGCTTCGCACCATCCATATTTCTAGGTCCCGTTCCTCGGAGGGGTTCGTAGGGTCCTATCGTTGTGCGCCAGGATCCTTGCCTGGCTAGTGAACACCATCGTGCCGACGGCTCGCGGGTACGCTCGCCCCACCTTCCAGAAGGCAATGACATCACGTCTTCGTGATGCTTGCACCATCATCAAGGGCTTGACTGGATAGCCCTTTTTCCAGCTGAATCTAGGCGAAAGGAACGGGGACCATGTTCTTCATTTTGCCAGTCGGAGTTGACTATCGAGCCCATCGGTGGCCGGTCGTGACATTTTGCCTCATGGGCATCTGCACCTTGCTCTTTCTCTTGGGGATCGGTCTCTATCTCGCTCAGTCCAGTCCGGAGAACCAAGGCTACGATCCCCTACTACAACACTTTGGTTTCATTCCCAACCAAGCTCACCCCATCACCTGGGTTACACACATGTTTCTCCACGCCGGCCTGTTCCACCTCTTGGGAAACATGATCTATTTGTATTTATTCGGTTCCGTGCTGGAAGACACGCTGGGACGCGGGAGGTTCCTCGCCTTCTTTCTTATTGGCGGTGTGCTTGCCGCTGGCGTGCACTCGGTATTGGCCGGACCCGTGCAAGCCAACTTGCCCTTGGTCGGGGCCTCCGGGGCGATCTCAGCATGCCTCGGGGGATTTGTGCTGCTCTACCCGCGAACGCAGATCGAGTTTAAATACTTTTTCTGGATCATCGTCTACGCCGTGAGCAATGAATTCTACGTGGCATCCTGGATTGTGATTAGCCTGTGGTTTTTCCTGGATCTGACGTCTCTGCTCTTAGAGATGGGTAATGCATCCCGAGGCGGAGGCGTGGCGTTTGGCGCCCATATCGGCGGGATGCTCGCTGGACTGGCCCTCGTGGCACTGAATCAAAAAGTGACCTCGTGGCGGGACCAAGAGCCCTCGATTCCAACACCTCCACGCCACAGCGAATCCGACGTCCAGACGATCTACCTGACCCATGATGGGAACACGACCGGTCCGTATAGCCGCGCCGAAATTCAGCAAATGCGGCTCACGGGATCGCTGGATTCCGGTGTATCCTATTGGGAGGAAGGGATGCCGGAGTGGCTTCCGATTGAAGACCTCTAAGCCCAAGCATCCCGCCACATGTCGGGATACCACCGGCCTTCATCCATCTCAATCAAATCGAAGTCGGTATACACCTGAGATCCATCCTTCAAGCCATAGGCCTGAATCATCTCCGGGATGAACCCGTCCGTTTCATCGTCACGCCAGCCCCGCTTGCTCATGAAACTGTTGTAAATCAGGATTTCTTCCTCGGTCAAACGTCGCCCGTTCTGGAAACACCATTCCAGGACATCGGCGTCCGCCTCACCCGCCAGAACGTGCGTCTTGACGTCTTCATAAGAGACCCCTAGGTATCGGCAAGTGCGAGCATCGAACCCGTCTCCGATCATTTCGAAGTAGTCTTCCGGCAAGGTCCTCGCCGCATAAAGACGAATCTTGGAACACATCCGCGCAAAGTAGAACAAGCCCCCCGTTTTTTCGTAACACCCAACCAATCCTTCAACCTTCATTGCTCCCCAGCCTGGCAGTGGAGGCGATTCCCGTCAAAAACAGTCCGAAAAATTTCTGCGTGACCATCACTTGACATTCTATTTTTTTCTACTAATAGATTAGTAGCAACAGAGACGCTATGGACCCGAATCGATTAGGAAAGGTGGAACTAGAGATCTATCAGATCGTGTGCCGCCTCGGTGTGGCCTCCGTGCAAGCGGTGGTGGACGAAATCAATCTCACGCGAAAAGCGGCTTATACCTCCGTGATGACGCTCATGAAGAACTTGGCCGACAAGGGCTTTCTGACCTTTGAGAAGAGCGGGAAGAAGTACCTCTATCGACCGGCCGTAGCGCCTGAGGACCTACAACAGACGCTGCTGGAGCGCACACTCGACAAGGTTTTCGCTGGATCTTCTGTAGATTTGGTCCAGTCACTCGTCAACAGCGAACGGATCGGCTCAGACGAACTGAAACAGATCCGCAAACTTCTCGATGATTTGGAGGACCCGTCATGAATTGGGATTGGGACACACTTTCACGTTTGGGACTTTTTCTCGGCCAGGCCAATTTATTTTGGAGTCTGGGCGTCATGGCCACGTTCTTTCTGGTGCGCCAACTCGAACCCCGAGTGCGGTACTCCGTCTACTTAGTCGCCATGGCGGCGCTCCCGATTGGGATTGGGATCGCGCTGATGTTGAATCTTCCTTCGGCCCGAACCGTCACCGAACCGATCACCATTCACCTCTATGAAGGAACGCTTCTGGAAGCAGCCATGACCCCTGCCGGAGAGCTGGAGAATCCAACGACTGCGCAAAGTCTGACTCAGTTCCTGGCTCGCGCGGGATCCGGTTTGGCGCTGCTGCTGGGTGCCGTTCTGCTGGCCGTATTTTGGTTTCGGCTAAAGAAACTGATTCACTGGACCGGCACAACGCATCAACGCACCCAGAGCCAGTTGAATGAACAAGCCCAAGCCCTCGGGATTCGGCGCCCGATTCAACTGCTTGTCGCCGGTTGGGAACTCTCCCCGTTCAGCTTCGGCTTCGGCCGTCCCAAAGTGGTGGTGCCCGTCAAACTGCTGGAAACCATCCAAGATCCCGCGCTGAAGCTGATTCTATGTCACGAGCTCCACCACATTCGTCGCCACGACTTTTTGGTGAACGTGGTGCAGAAACTCGTCCGGATCGCCTTCTTTTATAACCCGGTGGTGCACTGGCTGGATCGGCGAATCGATCTGGATCGCGAATGCCTCTGCGATGCGGCCGTCTTGGCCACGAGTTCGTGTTCGAAACGCGAGTATGCCGAAGTCCTGCTGCACGTCGCTCAGTTCGTCCGACGCCACCCAAATCTTTCCCCTCAAGTACCCTTACATTCAAAAACAAGTCATTTGGAACAACGAATTAGACACATGAAAAACAAAAACTTCCAACGTCCCACTTTGGGACGCACCACGCTCACGCTGGCCACGCTCGTCACCTCGTTCGCTGCCGTCGCCCTCACGGGTTACGGCGCGAGCCACCGAGACACGCAGGATCCGCCAGCCACGAAAGCATCCAATCAAGTCGTCCTCGAATTGGGGGCGGAGGCACTCACAGTGACGCGCAATGGCGTCACCCACCGTTACAAGAAAGGCACGGAGGCCTATTCCAGATTAGCCGAGCAATACGAACGTTTGATCAAAGGAGTCGAGCATTCGGATGCGCCCCTCACCGACTCGAATATCGCAACACCCCTTAACAGGTCTAGGGAAATAATGGAAGCGGAGTTGAGGCTAGCCGAAGCCCACCGAAAAGCCGCCCGAGCGGAAGCTGAATTCAAGGAGCAGGAACGACGCAAATACGGGGAGGAACTCCAGCAATACAAACGACGCAGCGCCGAGCTCGAAAGGCGGTATAAGTCCCGCTACGCGGATCGCCCTTCAGAAAGATCTACCGCAGCGACAGCGTTTCGCGATGCCGACAGGGGAGATGACGAGGCCCGCGCCCTGGAAAAGGCCGCCGCGGAAACTCAAGCGCTCCAGGAACAACTTTCGTCCCTACGCGCCCATCAAGCCGATCAGATTGCTCGCATCGAGGAACGATTGGCCCAAACCCAGAACGAACTCGCTATCAAACAGGCCCAACTCAAGAAGGACATCTCAATCCAGACCGAGCAGTTGAAGAAACAGTGGGCCGAGGTCGAGCGAATCCATAGCGAGACGGCAAAGAAACAAGATCAGCTTCGGCTTAAGCAAGAGTTGATCAAGCGCGAACAAGAGGCGTTGACCCGCCAAGCGGAGGTCCAGGTCAAAAAGCAGCAGCAGGTTCAAAGCCGCCTCCGATCCTTCTACATAGACCGCGGACTCATCGATCCACGCAGCGACCGTTTCAACGTAAAGATCACGGATGATCGCCTAGTAATAAACGGCAAAGAACAGGATCAGGAAATCCTGGACCTCACCAAAGAGTTCCTTCGTCGCCAATCCGATGAATCGCGCCTAGAGGACGCCCGAAAGGACCGCGGTCGCTAAGCGATACAAATCCATCCTATCTCAAAATGAAGGGCCACCCGAATCGCGGTGGCCCTTTTTCATCTAGGCCAGTAAGGCCCGCACGACGTGAGCCTCATTGACCCCCGTGAGCCGTTCCTCCAGGCCATTATTGTCGACGGTCAATTGCTGGTGGTCCAGCCCGAGCAAGTGCAAGAGGGTGGCATGGAAATCCGGAACGCTCACCCGGTCTCGCACCGCGGCAAGTCCTAACTCGTCGGTTTCCCCGTGCAAGTAGCCCCGCTTGACCCCAGCCCCGGCCATCCAGGTGACCATGGCGTTTTTGTTGTGGTCTCGCCCGGATTTCGCGGGGTCTTTATCGCCATCCAATTGCGCGATCGGTAAGCGCCCCATCTCGCCGCCCCAGACCACCAACACATCATCCAACAGCCCGCGCGCCTTCAGGTCTTTCAGCAATCCGGCTACGGGTTTGTCCGTTCGCTCACAGGCGGAGCGCAGCCCAGTTCCGATCTGAGTGTGATGATCCCAAATCTGCCCGTTGATATAGAGCTGCACAAAACGAACGCCGCGCTCCACCAAGCGGCGAGCAATCAGACATCGCTTGCCATAGGAGTCCGTCGCCTCCTCGCCCACACCGTAGAGGGCGCGCGTTCGATCGTCTTCTTGCGAGAGATCCAACGCATCCGAAGCCGCGAGCTGCATGCGACCCGCTAGCTCATACGACGCGATGCGCGTAGCGAGACGGGGTTGGAAGGGGCGATCCGATTCATGAATCCGATCCAACGTGGCAATCCAGTTTTGTTCCAAGGCTCGGATTGGTTCCGGCACCGGGATGCCCGGTTTGAGATCGAGCACGGGAGCGCCTTCTGACCGGAACGGGGTGCCCTGAAACAACGGCGACAAGTAGCCGGAATTCCAATTCTGATCCCGATTGATGGGTGGTCCCTTGGGATCGTCCAAGACAACGTAAGCCGGGAGATTGCGGTTTTCTGACCCCAACGCATAGGTTACCCACGACCCCAAACTAGGGTGACCGGGCCGCAGCCGTCCCGTATGGATTTGGAACAACGACGGCTCATGGGTAATACTGGTCGTGAACATCGAACGGACCAACGAGACATCATCCACACACTGGGCAAAGTGAGGCATGACTTCCGAAACCCACATCCCACTCTGACCGTACTGACGGAATTCAAACGGATTTCGCATGATAGCACCGCCGGCAGTCGGATTCTCCACTTCCCCCGCGATCCGGTTGAAATAGGATTTCCCGTGCATCCGGGTCAATTCTGGTTTGGGATCAAACAGGCCCCGAATGCCAGCGAGAGCGGCGCTCTCATTCTCAGCGTGGGTCTCACTCGCGGTCCGCTCCGGTAGTAAAATCGATCCCAAAGCGGCACCCCAGAGCTCAGTACCAATTTGAGACAAGAATGTCCTCCGTGGGAACGACTTCGCCTTGGACGCTAGGTTACTTGCTCCTGAATCAGCTCCGACCGTGAAACAGCTTCTGGCGTCGAACCGGAAGTTTTTCGATTACATGGTTCTTGGGCATATCGTCATCTCGAACCCAGCAGCGGCCGTCCAAGGTCGAAAATACGTGGTCAAACGCAGTGAGACTACGGTTCTGACTCCAAAACAGGCCCGTATGCGTATTCCGATCAGTTCGTAAGCTCCTCGACAGCATCGATACGTCAACATTAGGTGGGCTCCGGGATTGCGCTATCCTGGCCACCATGGTCTAGGTTATGCACGCGTAGGCGCTGTTGTCGGGATGAATGGTCGGGACTACTACCAGAGCGGGAAGAAATCGTGGTTCCGGCTGCACGAAAAAGGCGGGAAATTCCACGAGGTTTCAGCGCATCACAATTCCCAGGAATTCATGGATGCTTATCTGGAGGCCTCGGGAATCGATACAAAAAACAAGACTGCCCAACTCTTTCGAACCTTTCGTGGAAAACGGACGGATCGACTAACCGAGAATCGGATGAATCGTGTGGATGTGTTCCGGATGATTCGAAAACGAGCCCTTCAAACTGAGCTCAATGTGGAGGCCTGCTGCCACACATTTCGAGCGACCGGAATTACTGCATACATGAAATCTAGAGGCACTTTGGAGAATGCTCAGGCAATTGCTGCCCATGAATCACCCCGGACGACCAAGCTCCACGATCGAACTCGAGACGAGACTACGCATGATGAGGTGGAGAAGATTCAAATCTGACGGACTGAGAGTTTCCTTATTCCTTATTGGTCCATTTCCCACGAATATGGACGATACCCTAAGGACAGTGCTTTGCGGGACGTCCTTATTTGGAAAACACTGCCCCAGAGAATTTTTTACTCTCTCGCGGATCAAAGAGAACAGTCAGCAAGAACGAAACATTGTTTCATTCGTGAGTATTCTCAAAGAAAAAGAGAGGGGTTGGTTTTCCCTAACCCCTCTCCAACTCAACTATTCAAAAACGAACTTAAGATTGGTCTCCAGAACACATACCCAAACAAGGCTCAAAGAGCCTGTTGCGATGAAGTCCAGATATACGAATTCTGGGCCCATTTCGTGTAGAAACTAAGCTTTCCGCATTCGGCGGTTGAATGCCAGTAGAGCAAGGCACCAGAATCTGCGGGTGTCTCAGCGCCGTCTCTCTAACAACCCCAGTGACCAGGTCGCTGTATTCGCCCGTCGCAACGTTGTAACCGTCGTTGGAATTGCGCTTCTTCACGTCCTGAACGATTAAGGAACTTTCTTTGCCAGCGTTGGCAGCCAAAGCGCGGAGCGGGCCTTCAACAACACGCTTCACGATCGCGATACCGACGTTCTCGTAATCGTTCGCACCCTCGATCTTGTCGATCGCAAGCACGCAACGCAGCAGAGCTACGCCACCACCAGGCACGATGCTTTCCTCCACAGCAACGCGGATAGCATGCAAGGCGCCTTCTACGCGAGCCTTCTTTTCTTTCATCTCGGCCTCGGTAGCGGCACCCACGTTGATCACTGCCACACCACCGGCCAACTTGGTCAAGCGCTCTTGCAGCTTCTCGCGATCGTAGTCCGAGGTAGTTTCCTCGATCTGCCGGCGGATCTGACCCACGCGACCTTGGATGTCGCTGGACTTGCTACTGCCTTCGACGATAGTGGTGTTTTCTTTGTCCACCACGATCGACTTGGCTTGACCGAGATCCTCAACTTGGATGTTTTCCAGTTTGATACCGAGATCCTCGGTGATGCAACGACCACCGGTTAGGATGGCGATGTCTTCCAGCATGGCTTTACGGCGATCGCCGAAGCCCGGTGCTTTCACCGCACAGATGTTCAGGGTGCCCCGCAGCTTGTTCACCACGAGCGTTGCCAAGGCTTCGCCTTCGACATCTTCGGCAATAATCATCAACGGCTTGCCCAACTTGGCGACCTTCTCCAACAAGGGCAGGAGGTCTTTCAAGTTCGAGATCTTCTTCTCGAAGATCAAGATGTAGGCATCCCCCAAACGGGCTTCCATGGAATCCGAATCGGTTACGAAGTAAGGAGAGAGGTAACCTTTGTCAAACTGCATACCTTCAACGACGTCCAAGGTGGTTTCGATCGACTTGGCTTCTTCCACCGTGATGGTGCCGTCCTTACCCACTTTGTTCATAGCGTCGGCGATGATTTCACCGATGGTTGAATCCCATTTAGCAGAAACGGTAGCAACTTGCTTGATCTCTTCCTTGTCCTTGACATTCTTGGCGATCTTGGCCAACTGAGCCACACCCGCGTCAACGGCTTTACCGATACCCCGTTGGATACCGATCGGATCGGCGCCAGAGGTGACGTACTTCAAACCTTCGCGGTAAACCGCTTCGGCTAAAACGGTTGCCGTCGTGGTGCCATCACCAGCGCCATCGCTGGTCTTGCACGCCACTTCGCGAACCATCTGGGCACCCATGTTTTCGTATGGGTTCTCTAGTTCGAGCTCCTTAGCGACTGTCACATCGTCTATGGTCATAGTAGGGGAACTGGATTTCTTGCCCAAGACCACATTGCGGCCCTTGTGCTCCAAGGTCGCGGACACGGCACGGGCGAGTTTGCTGACGCCCCGAAGCAGTGTCTGACGGGCCTTCTCGTCGAATTCTAGTTGTTTTGCAGCCATAGTATTTTTCTTTTTTTATATTTTAAATCAACATGTGGATTATTCGCTGCTCTATCGGAATGCAGCTCGTTCATTGGAGGCGCTTGAGTTGTGTGACGCACCTGTCACCGCCCATCCGGCAGTTGTGTAGCTCGCCGAAGTCGGTTTTCGGTATCCCTTTAGAGACGGAGATTGAAGCTTCGTCAATCCAAGATCTTCCATATGGATCTCTGTTTTCACAAACAAGTCCGTGAAAGCAGATGGCCGATCAAGAAAGATCTCCGAATCCGCTAACTCATCCAACGCCATGACTAGGGCTGAAGTGAACACACTCGTTCCTGATCGCTTAGATTCAAATGCTTGCTGCCCATCTTGGGCTGCCGCTAGCATTATAACACTACCGAGAGGGTTGCCCTGCCCGGTAAATGCGAATTTGGACAAATCACCGTTAACCCGCTCATTGCAGCTATCGAGAATCAACACGACATTCCCATTGTATTGGGTAAGTGCTGCTAGCAGTTCCTGAACGGTAACCAAAGACGAGCTGTTGTCAGCATTAACAGCAACAATCGCTTGGTTCGTCTTGTCAGAAACACCATGTCCACTGTAGTAGACAACCAAGATATCTCCAGGATTACTCGAGTCAGCTTGGTGCGTAAGTGTCGTCAAGATATTTGCCTTGGTAGCTTGAGGTCCGGAGATCGGTATGGATGAATAACCCATTCTTCGAAACCTAGAATTGACCAGCCTAGTATCGTTTTCTGGCGCAATAAGATTGGCAAACCCCGAAGATCCAGAATAGGTATTGTTCCCGATCGTCACGATTGTTTTCTTCTGCCGATAATCTGGAGTAGCCGACTTCCGAATCATACCTTTCGGACGGAGTCTGCTTTGGAAGCCCCCAGATATTTCGTACTGCAAACTGTCATTGAATAACTCTAGCAACGGCAATTGCGTTATGGGCTGACCTGGGCTACTGAGCTCATCAGAATTCAACGCGAGTTCACGAAACACGGTTGCAGCCTGATATCCAATGGGAGTTGGATCACTGGATAGTTGAGGTTCACTCCGCCTGTTGGCATCAAGTCCATTCCAAGACAATTCGATGTTCTCTTGAATGGTATGCGCAGCGGTGATGGCGACAGAGAATTGGTAGCCAGAGATGCTGAATGACCTCTTACGAGTGCTCAGGCCCATGATCTCATTGGCCTGAGTGGATGTTTCCGAATTCTCTTCGTTAGTAGAGAGGATCTGGTAGTTGCTTCTGGGTGAGGGTATGTCGTCGATATCGCTGTAGAGATTCACCAGCTCAACAGAGTTTAGCACCAAATCACTTTCGTATATCCCTTTTGTCCCAATCGCGAAATCTTGAAAGGCATATGTATCGTTCACTAACGCTCCAGAATCATAATCGAAAGTTCGAATGGCTGAACCATCGTTAGCGGGCGTTTCTTTGGCGTTTCGGCTATTTTCGGCCCCACCATATTGGAGCCCTTCAGCCATCAAGAGACGATCAGAATCGTAGCTTCCTAAATCTTCCCAGGTGCCACGAATATGCGTTGGAATTGAACCTTGCGAGCGTTGTTCGGATGGTGGACTCAAGGTATTCAGTATTCTCTCTATTTTTTTCCGTTCCTCATTTGTAGAACTAGCTGGGGTCGATTCTTTGCGTTCATTGCAAATGCGTTGAATCCATTGAATAACTACTCGATTGAGTTTCGGATTAACGTTTAGTAACGTCTGAATTGTAGTGAACGCGTCGGTATACTCTCCGCGAGAATACTGTCCTTCTGCTAGGTCAATCAGCCTGTGTTCGGTTTGTTCTACATCTCCAAAGTTTGCAGAACTGCCTGATTTAGCATTGAACTCCGAGTTTATTGCACCCCAAGGGATTAAAATTGCTGCAAGGCAGGCAGCAGCAGCCCATTTGACTGCATGTGGGATCCAACTTCTCGGTGACGTCGAAGTAGCTCTTGCGACCTGAGGCACAGGTTTACCAATCTCGACATTGGTATCTTCTGCTGGGACCTCTTTGATCTGATTTCGAATCTCAATTGCCCATTCGCGCATTTCCTCACACGAAATCTCACGCAATTCCCCATTTGATAAGACTTCGAACACGTTTAGATCGGCGTCAGCAAGTTCTCTCCCTAAACCCACACTGTAATCAGGTCTTGTCGATCTCCTGAAGAGTCTCTCAGGTAATGTACGACAGCGTGTGTCATCAGCTGCCGTGAACATCTTACAAATTGATGTCATATCTCCTTTTTTGCTCGTCTTGCGTTTCAACTCCCCAACGAGGGCTGACGCCAGGTTTCCTTGAATTTCATTCTCCTCTCCTAGGAAGAGGACCGATAGAGCCTTAAAGCACTTACACCAACCGAAGATACGATTAGACTGGCTGTCTAGCTTGGATAGGACCATCTCGCTTTGAAACGAGGAGGTCTTGGTATTTCGCGAAATGACGGAGCGACTAAGCTCTAGCTGCTCATCCATTCGCCTAAAGTATAAATCTATACGGGTTTTCATAGGCAATCACGGATTATGGGAATCTAGGGTTGGACGGCAAATATTCTAAATCCATTGAATTTTTTTTCGGAAAATTTTTCCATTTCATTGGAACGAGTGGACACTATGGAGTTTGAGATATTGTGCTGACTTTCACGATAAGCTTGGCTGTGGGTAGCCAGAGACCGGGTAGTCTCCAATTTGTTTAAATATTTGTAGCCATGCAGCAAGCCAACAGCAAAGTGCAGAACTCTGCCTCAGACAGTGCTGACGCAGATTCGGAAGTAAAGCGGCCAAATAGCGATTCTGAGAAGTACCACTATTCAGCCATAGCTCTTATCCTCAAGTTCCTTTCAAGGATTCAACCGAGCTTGATGATTCTAGCTAGTCAGATCTTGGGTGGTGTGATTCTCCTTTGTATGTTTGCAATGGTTTGCTTGACCGATCAATCAGTTGTCCTACAAACCGCTGTTGGCATTGCTGCAGTGCTATACATTGCAGCGGTGGCAAGATTTCAAAAGGTAAAGGCAAATGTACTTAAGGGGTCGCTAGAAGCGACGTCGAAAAAGTAATTATTACGAATTTTCGTAGATGAAACGACCTATTAGAGTTCGCTTGTGGTGGAATAGAACAGGCTGAGCTGCCCTAGATCCTTATCCGTTCCACTTAAACGAGCGAAAGCTCCTCATTCCGCCGATCATTGAGCCGAGTAGTGGCGATTGAGCCATGAGCGGCCATTTCCTGAGCCGTTTCGACTTCGCCACCGTTCTGCAGGTAAACGGTGATTCCAGCAGCTCGGAACGAATGACATCCAATCTTGTCAGCAATTCCAGCCTCCAGAGCGCGCTTCTGAATCATCCGTTAAACGTTGCTCTGAGCCAACGGATTAGGAGTCAGGGTCTTGGACCGACGAGGAGCTAATCGAAACAAGCGGGTTTTAGCGTCTTGATCGGCCAGAATCCCGGCAGCCTTCAGATACTCACCCAAATATTGCTCCTTGAGATGGTGCACTGGCATTTCGTGCTCCTTGCCACGCTTTTCGTGGAGGCGAAACCACGAGCGTTTACCTCTGGGGAAATAGTCTTCAACCCGCATTTTGACGAGAGCATCGACGCGAGCGAAGGAGAAGAAGAACGACCCGATGATGGCCCGATCGCGCTATCAGACGATATCGTCGGTGTCGATGGAATTCAGGAGATCCCGAACTTGCTCGGCGGTTGGGGCAATGGTTTTGCCTTTCTTGATGCTGTAACGGGGGCCTGTGACCGAGGCGGAGGGATTGAGCGACACGACCTGGCCAGTGACCAGGAAATCAAAAAGTTCTCCGATCGCCGAGAGCTCGTGTTTGACCGAGGGGGCCGCGAGGGTCCCTTTGAGGCTTTCGACGTAGGCTGCGACGGGCAAGGGCCGAAGGTTGTAGCGCTCAATGTGTTTGTCCTCTAACCAGTTCAGGAACTTGAAAACGGCACGACCGTAAGCTCCCCGAGTGTTGGGATTGGAGGTATGAGCCAGGAAGAACTCGAGGAAGCGTTCGTTCGGCGGCGTTAGGACCGGCGGCAGCGATGACGAACGGAAACGGTTGTCCCATGAACCGGGCCAAATCAGCACAATTCAACCGGCTATTCCTGGAGTTTTCCGGATCAGCGACAAGAATGCATGGTGGGCCTACAGGGTCGGGCCTCCAGGGTCAGCCCTTAAGATATTAGTTTTGAACGCCCTACTTCCCGATCTCGTCACACCTTCTTTCTTTCGTGAACTAAGTGCTAGCCGCCCGAACGACATACGGAATAACGAATATACGACCTACTAACGGCCACTTGGTATCGGTTGCGTTGACCCTACCCCGCAAGGGCCGATGCTACGGGTGACATAGCTGAGGAGGTGGCGGCCACTAGCGATGTTCGATCCGAGGAGTGAGGATGAAATAGCTCCTTGAGCTTTTCTCGTGTCCATACTTCGCTCTCAAGCTACGAAGTACAAATTAACCGGACAACCGTTCGCCAAAGCACGGATCAGTAAACACATCGCCACGAGGTGGGCTAGGCAAATGGTCTGTTCGCCGTAACAAGACTGCGAAAGATGAATTGCTCAATCAGACTGTAGGCGAGCTTTGAATCAGACAAGCGGGACCGAATTATTCGCAGCCCAAAAGCTTCGTTATGTGCCATTCCATTTTCCTGGCGTTGCAAGTGCGATGTTTGGCCTGAATGCAGTTACTACGATCTCAATTCGGTCGGCAGCAATCAGATCCAGGACATCTATCTTACGTTTCGGAGGGCAGACCCGAATGGCCGTACTCAATCTACCCAAAGATATCGCCCTTGAACAACTTCAAGCCCACCTCAAGGCTCAAGAGGGAGATAACACGAAGCCATTGACCTCGGGTTCCGTTCTTCTGTATACTGTATGCTTACAGAACACAAAATGGGATAGGGATGATCCGTTCTTTCCGACATCGAGGCCTCAAGCGCCTCTACGAGCAGGGCGACGCCAGTAAATTGCCTCCTCAAGCTTTGAACCGGATCGAAAACATCCCTGCCCGTCTAGACGCCGCAGACTCACCAAAGGGAATGGATCTGCCCGGTTACCGACTGCACCGCCTTTCAGGCGATCTGAAGAATTTTTGGAGCGTCCGAGTCACTGCGAACTACCGGGTCATTTTCCGCTTTGAGGACGGAACGGTCTATGATGTCGAGTTATTAGACTACCACTAGGAAGGAGATTAAGCTATGCCGATGAAGAACCCACCCCACCCTGGCCGAACAATTAAGGAAGATTGCCTGGAACCGCTCGATCTGAGCGTGACTAAGGCCGCTGAGGTCCTAAAAGTCACACGTGCCCATCTCTCCAAGCTCATCAACTGTCGCGCCGGGATTTCTCCTGAAATGGCTATTCGGCTCGAAAAGGCTGGATGGAGCACAGCCGAAACATGGCTAAAGATGCAAATGGCCTACGATCTGGCAGAAGCAAATAAGAACGCTACCAAAATCAAGGTTAAGCGCTACGAACCAGAAATGGTTCATTAGCGCCTTGAGATGGGCCTTTGAAATCGGGCCATCTCGTAGCTCCAAGCACAACATGCCCATATCAACCAAACTTCCTTAGCTCATGACGGCCACAAAATCTCTAATCCCGAGCTCGATTCGATTCCAATGGTGGCAAATTACCCATCCTGCCCTAAGTCTGCTAATCCACGCGCTCGTCCTGCTTTTTGCAATAGGGGTCTGTTCATTCTTCGTAGGCCGTGCGACTCAACTGGATTCTGGGTGGCTCGGTGTCTGGTCCATGTTACAAAGGTTTATATCTAGTGGATTGATTTGGTTCATCGTGGCCGCTGTCGCTTTCGCCGGCGAGCTCAACAGACGAAGGCCACGTTGGAAGAGGTTTTTGGAAAATGCCAAGAAGCACAACCCCAAGTTAGCTGCCCAGTTCGAAGAACTGGCACGACGCGATGGCTTAATTTCAAACGAGCTTCTTTAAGAGCATCATGCCTTCGTAGAAGGATATCGTGCTGGTCTAGTGATCGGCGCCAGACGGGCTGAATCTGGCTCTCAAACAGGTCGTTGCTGGCACACTCGCGGTCTCATGGAAGGAAGACATTCCTACCACAATTTCAAACCGTTCGACCACGAAAAGGCGTTAGCGGGTCCAGCGGTAGCGTTCCAACGCGTCCCGATTGAGTTCGATGCCCAAGCCGGGTTTGGTCGGCGCTTGGATCAAGCCATCCACTACCGGCAACTCCTCAGCTAACAACTCCTGTCGCAACTGCGACTCACAAAGTTCCGGCGGAAGGAATTCGATAAAGGGACAATGCGGAGTCGCAAAAGCCAAGTGCGCACTCGCTGCGATACCGATGCCGGTCTTCCAACAATGCGGCACAATCAAACGGCCATGATCCGCCGCAAGTTGGCATACTTTGAGCGCCTCGGTAAACCCACCGACGCGACCAATATCGGGCTGCAACACATCCAGCTTGGCCCGATGCACTAAGTCCAAGAATTCAAAGTGAGAATTCTGCCACTCCCCGGCGGCAATCCGGATCGGTGAATGATGGGTCAAATACGCGTGCCCATCAAGGTCGTCGATATCAATCGGGGTCTCCAGGAAGAACAGGTTGTAGGGCTCAAGCGCACGCAGGATCGGCAGCACGCGTTTGGCGTTGTCCCAGGCATAGGCCACATCGACCATGAGCGTCATCTCGGCCCCGACCGCCTCACGACAGGCCGCCACGATCTCGATCACATGACGATCGTCCGCTTGCAACTGGTTCTGGCTATACGGCCCGTTGATGCAGATCTCCAGTTTCGCCGCCCGAAAGCCAGCTTTCTGCGCGGCCAGCGCACGGGCAACCAAGACTTCCCGATACTCCTCGATACTGTGCCCATCAGGCAACAGCGAGGCATAGGGCGTGACTGCGGATTGACTGGCTCCGCCCAGAAGCTGATACACGGGCACTCCCAAGGCTTTACCCTTAATGTCCCAGAGCGCCATATCGAGCGCGCCCATCGCACAAATCAAGGCTCCGCGCCGACCGTTCATTTTGGAACCGGAGTAGAGCTTGTCCCACAGTGCTCGGGTCTCCAAGGGGTTCTCACCGATCAACATTTCCGCCAAGCCAAAACCCATACAGTGCGTACCTGGCGACTCAATAAAGGCTTGGGCAATAAACGGATGCACATCGGTTTCCCCAATCCCCACAATCCCTTCGTCGGTGTGGACCTCCACCACAAACCCGTCTTGGGCTGAGGAACAGGCATCTCGGTTCACGTCCTTAACCAATAAGGTATGGCAATCAATCCGGGTGATTTTCATGGTAAGATGTGGGGGCTTCGGGCGTTGGTCACCGTTGGCGGCTCCGAAGCAAATGTGCAACCCGTCTAACGGACGAGTTACTGGAGATCCAGTTTCAATCGGTTGAAGGCTCGAAGATCAAACTCGACCGGACCAAAATTGCGGCTCTCTCCACGGAGACGGCGACCATCGATTTCCGAAAGCTCGACTTGCACCACACCCCGGTCTGCAAAATGCGCTGCCACCAGGGATTTGGGCGCAACGTTCGGTTTCTTTAAGTCGCGCACACCCGCGAATTCGATCTTTTTAATGTCCTGGAGCGGGAGTTCGGTTTCCCCCCCGATCAGCGCCAGATCGATGGTTTGGTCTTTGATCGTCCGCACGTGACCGATCAACTTATCGCCATTCCGCAGGGTTACCAGATCCTCTTGCGCCGAGGCTCGCACAGTCGGGGGTTCGTCAAATTGACCGTTCCAAGGCAGCACCCGAAAATCGCTGAATCGAATCGCACCTTGTCCTTGGTGCACCATGCGCACGCCGGTTCCCTCGCCGGCAAAACCCGTTTTGTCCACCCACTGCTTGACCAAAACGCCATCCACTAACAAGGCCACGCTATCGCCTGCTTTGTCGACTCGGATATCGATTAAGGCCTTGCGCTTTTTGGCAAAAGCCGGAGTTTGCACCTGGCCTAAGTATTGCAAGGGGACCTTCTGCTTCACCATCAGGACATTGGCGAAATAGCTATTCAGCTGAAGGCTGTAGAACCCACCAAAATCAGGTTCCGTATCCTTGTTGGCTAGACTCACCGGATGCAAGTAGTCGGTGTAGAGGGCAAAAGCCAGATTCAAGGTACCTTTCCAATGGAGATTGAATTGAATCTGCGACCGATCCGGCAAATCGAGATTGCGGGCGATCGAAGCGGCCTTGCTCGCGTAGAAGGCTCCCTCGTGGAAAACCCAGTTCCCACTCTGCACCCGGGCCATGGAGACATCCCCCACCGTCCAGCCTTCCAACGATTCCGGGCCCGAGAAAAGGGGCTCTTCGGGTTCGTCCTCAAACACGATCCATTGCCATTGATCCCGTGGGAACGTCAGTTCTCCTCCATACCAGGTATCAAAGACGGCACTCTCTTCACTGACGGATTTCAATTCCCCCACCAGCTCGTCGCCATTGGAAAGCCGAATCTGACCGCGGTGCCAGGCGGGCGTTTCCATCCGAGCATCCGCCTCCAATTCGATCTCCGACAGCGCATCGTAGCCAAAGGACGCCGCCGGCACGTTGGCATGGTGCTGCCAAGTCACACCGTTTGTCGGGGACAGCGAAAGGAGTTGTCCGGCTAGCTGGTCTTCATTGAGAAAGCGCAACAGATCCGCGGCAGGAGGCAACGGCGTTGCGGACGCCGGTTCCGCGCTCTCCGCCTGTCCACCGGCCAATGCGGTCACGACGGCCAAGCCAAAACCGCAGCTCCCCATCCAAAACCGGGCGAGTGTTTCGTTCATCCTTACTTGCCAGTTCATGCCGATTCGTCGCTGCTATTCCGAGCCCTCGAAGTCCCAAACATCTTCAGGATCTTCCTGCGCCGCCAATCGTTCCAAGCGATGCCTTTCCAGATTCAACTCGACCTGCCGGATCGAGCTCGCCTCGAAGGCCACCGGTCCAAAGGTCCGGCTCACACCTTCCACCACGGTGTCGGTCCATCGGTCCAACTGAAATGAGAGGCTTCCACCACCCGAGATCTGCACTCGAACCTCGTCGTCCTCAAACTGTTCGTCCGGCGGTTCGGTCTGGTGCAGCTGGATCTGTTTGATGCGCTCAAGCGGTATCTTTACGTCAAAGCGGTTACGGAGATTGAAATTCAGCTTCCCGTCCTGAATGTCCTGAACCTTCCCCAAGGGCTGATCCCGGTTGATCAACAGCAAGCCGTCCGAAGACTGTTCGTCGGACACCTCGAAGTCGGATTCAAACAAACCATCCCACTCGGTCACCAAGAGGCGACTGATGGAAAAGGTCGACCGGCTCACCTGCGACGAAAAGGACACTCCGGTGCCCTTGGCCACAAAGCCGCGAGAATCCTTCCAGGTGCCGATCACTTCATCGTCCGCCAGGAGAGCAAAGGTGGCTTTGTCACGGTGGGTCCGGAGATCGAACCGAGCTTTCGAGCGATTTACGAGATTTGTCATCCGCACTTGGCCCAGTGTCATGACACCCGCCCCCGGTTGGATTCGTTGAAAGGAAACAAATTGCGGGCTTAGGAAGAAGACATACGCACCTTTGCTATAATCATACCTATCGAGCGTTTCGGCATGCATCGTAACCGTGAGTTGAAAGGTGCCTTCCCACGCGAGATCAAAGGCCAGGCTCGCGGATTCGGAGAGGCCCATGTCCCGGCCAATCACGCCGCGGTCCGTCACGCTCAGCACTCCATCCTGGTAGGACCATCCATTGGGACTCTTTCCCTTCACCCATTCGTTCATGGTATTGGGTCCCTCATACAACACACGGTAGCCATTCTGGAGGAAGGCAATGCTTTGAACGTTTTCCCGATCGGCCCGGAGTTGGCCGCCAAACCACGTTTCCATCTCGATGTGAGACGCATCCATCCCGAGAATGCGACCGTAGATTTCGTCCCCGTTGGTAAAACGAAAACGGCACTGGGACTGACGGGCCCCTTTCCAACGTTGGCTGGGATTGAATCGGATTGTGCCCAGGCTGGGAAACGGGAACTGAAGATCGGTAGCCGCACTAGGATGTTGCCAGATCAAACCATTGGCCGGGTCTAGGGAACGCATCTCACCATGGAGGGAAGACCCGTCGAACAATTTCACCAGATGATTCGGCTCACCTGCCCGGAGCTCTCCCCCATTTAAGACCAACCCGAGAAGCCCGACTCCGGCAAGGACTGAGCCCCAGGGTCGGGCACCGTTTACCTGATTCAAGCTCATTCCAAGGAAACCCACTCTAGCGCTCATAGATGGGCAAATAACGGTAGTTCAGAGCCAAGGACAGAAGACTAGCCGAGGTGCAAAAGGTCGCCCCGAATTGACCGTCCCAACTGCCATCGCCGTTCTGTGACTTACTCAATTCCAAGATGTTATTCCGGTTCCACTCATTCCAGTACTGGGGCCCGGCGTGAAAGAAGGCCTGGGAGGCATAGTAAAGGAAGTATTGGTAGTAGCTATTACTGCGGGGTGCTTTCTGCAAATACGCAAAGGCACGCTTGTAGGCTTCGGAGTCTTTTTCTTTAGCCAAGGACAGGACCAGAGTGCCAATGGCGGTTCGCGGCGCATTGGCCCCACCCGCCGAAGTGTAGCCGTGCCCGCCTTCCGAAGTCTGGCACCGCTCGAAAAACTTGAGCCCCTTCTGGATCGCTTCCTCTGGCACGCCAATGCCGGCGTTTCGGGCCGCGAACAGCGCCACCATTTGTGCGCCACTCACCGTGGTATCGGCGTCCTTGCTCTCGGGCGAATACCGCCAGGCACCCAACGGATTTCGATCCTGTGAATCTATGATCAATTGCACCGCCTTACTAAGCGCTAGGCCCAAGCGATCGTTCTCCACCGCCCCATAGGCTTCCGCCAAGGCCAGCGTGGCGAACCCGTGGTTGTACATGGTCCGGCCAATGTAGCCGGTCTTGGGGTTCTGATTGTCCAAGATGTAATTGAGCCCCCGATTGATTGCCAAACTAAACGGTCCATTGTTCGGGTCATCACCATGCGCCAGCAAACTCACCACACACAGACCGACCACCCCGGGTTCGGCTCCGTAGGGTCGGTCCGGCCAGGTTCCGTCTTCCATCTGGTTTCGATTCAGATAGGTGATCCCTTTGACATAGATGCGATCCACCTCCGTGGCCGCGAGATCAATCGATTCGCTAAACAGCTCTTGACCACGGAGCGTCGCCCAGCCACCGGTGGCCAGGCACAAACACGCACCAAAGAGTAGGAAACGTTTCATCACTAATTGTTCGACTCCGTAGCACCCGACGTACCGGGCAATGGAAGCTTGGCTTCAATCTGTTCCAACTGCCGGTAATACTGCTCAAAGACACTCCGAAATTCGATCGGCAAGTCATCCGTCATGCCCGCGCCGCTGATGACCCCACGCGAATCATCGGCCGCCCCCGTGGTATCACCATCCACCCCATCGCCAGTTTCATTGGTGTCCCCACCGGCTTGACTCCCGCTACCCGATGGATTCTGAGACATGGCCTGTCCCTTACCCATCTGAGCCATCTGCATCATCATGGCCATCTGCTGCTGCTGACTGGACGAGCTCGAACCCTTCTTTTGGGCTTGTTCGTTGATCAAGTTGATCGCGTCTGTGATGGTATTGATTGCCCGAGTTTCTCCTTCCACAGTGTCGTCCCCGGTCTCACTTTCTTTCAAGAGTTCCAGCACCGTATCCATCTCGCCGTGCGCCTCATCCAACACCCCGTCCAGGTCCGGCAAGGGATTCTCTAAGAGCACATCCACCAGACGTTCCTGAATCGAGACTTGGGAGTCCGCCAGATCCACCACCTGGGCCGCATGGAATGCGGCATCCTCCCGCTTGGCATCCAAAAGACGTGTCTGCACCCGGAGCGTGAACTCGCTTTCGCGCAGACGCAATAGAGCCATGAGGTGTTTGGTCAAATCCATTTGATCCTCGCCGCCGCCACCGCCCTCGCCCGAACCGCTACTCGGATCGTCGGAAGGCTCGGGTTCCAAAACATCCGCCCAGGTATCGAATTGCTGCGCCCAAGTGGTCAGTAACTCCGTCGCCTGCATGGCGACGTTGTCTTGGATCATGTCCCGCACCGCCAATAGCGCCTCGGACACGCCACTTTCCTTCATCCCCTCGCTGACCTCCCCATAGGCCTCGCGTTCCGTGCGCTCGAAGAAGCGGCTGATCTCTTCCTGGATTTCGACCGAAGCCTCACTGGTATCGTTCTGAGTCTCGGCCAAGCGTTGGTTGGCGGCTTGATACCGCGGTGCCAACTCATCCGGAAACAAACCGATGGTCTCCGAAGCCTGCTCCATTAAGACCTCTTCGATCGAAACCTGCTCCGCGCCTAGAGACCGGAGACGTTGCGCCAGGGTCATGGCTTCCATTTGGTCCAGATCCTCGTTGACGTTTTGCTGCATCTCTTCCAGTGCCTGCAAGATTTCCTCCTGCGTTTGCTTCGCGTCTGCCAGATTCTCGGCTCGGCCCTTCGGACTCTTTTGTGCCTTGCTCAGCGACTGCGCGGCTTCCCCCATCTTCTGTTGAGCGAGGGACTGCATCTGCGCCATCGTCTCCGTCCACTGTTCCATCATTTGGTCGGTAAACTGGGCGTTGCGCATCGCTTCCCGCAGCGTCTCCAAGCCTTCCTGAGCGAGTTGGGCCAGCTGAGCCGCGTTCATCGCTTGGTCGTCGATCTGGTCCTGCAAGCGGCTCTCGACCGCGGCGGGATCCAGGTCCGGATTCGCCTGCAAGGCTTCCGTCGCGGCAGCCAGGGTTTCCTGCAAGCGGCTGATCTCTTCCAGATTGGTCAGTAAGGACTCCAAGCGTGAGCGAATTAACTCCGCATGCTCCGCCGAACTCACCACGTGAATCCGATGCACGGCCGTTTCACTCGGTGTTCGATCCGGGAAGTAGTCCGTCACAAATCCTTGAAACTCCACGGTGGCTCCCGCGGGAATCTTGAAAATGGCCGGGCTGAAATAAAACGTCACATCCAGATCCGTCTGGCGTTGTCCCAACGACCCGTCCTGAAACTCCGCTTCTAAAAGATCCTCTGAGGGCTGGGGCCCGGTGTTGGTGGTCCAGTTCACCCAGACTTCGTCCACTCCAAAATCATCCCGAGTCGCCACCCGAATGGGGATCACTTCCGTGTCGAGGATCGCGGTATCGAAGCCTAACTCAGGAAAATCAATCGTCGGGGATTGATCCGCCGCGTAGCGCAAGGTGAAGTTCCAGGGTTCCAGATTCTCCAGTCCCAAGGTATCGCGCCAACGCAAGGCCGCATCATAAACATTCGTTAAGGTGAGAGGCTCGCTCGTAAAGCGCACACCGTCCAATTGGAGGGCCTTCGCGGGTTGTTCGCCCAAGGCCAAGGTGGCCTCATCCAGCTCGCGACTGATCTCGCCCGTGAGGGTGATGGTGCTACCTTCTAAGATTTCCAACACGCCACCAGCAATGCGCGAATCCCGATCCGGGTAGCCCAAATAGTTCGGCAACTTGGCCGCCACTTCCACATCCACCAGCTTGGGCCGGAACACCGGCTCGATGGCCACCGATCCCGAGGCATCCCCCAACACCAGATCCAAAACGCGCGCCTCGTGTTGCTGTGGCACCGCCACGGTCAGGCGCCCGTCTTCAATGGTCGCCTCCAACGGGGGTTCGTTCCCGAACTGCGCCATGACTCGGCGGGGCTGCCAGAAGGAAAGATACCGAACGGTCCCGGTCACCTCGAAGGGTTCCCCGTGCACGACCACTCCAGACGCTTCTAACCCTTCCAAGCGCACCAGCGTATAACGCGGCACATCCCGGTGAGGCCCAATCCAACGGGCAAAGGCATTCGAGGCCGCCCCGGGCACGAGCAAGGCCAAGACCGCAAAGATCAACAGCAGCCCAAAGCTCGTCGCGGTCAAGCGCCGCACCAATCGGTTTGACACCGCCCCTTCAAAGTCATAGTGCAGGGCATCCGAGGAAACTTGATCGATCGCCGCCTCGTACAGTTCTTCAGAGAAGTTCGCCGGGCGGGCGGATTCGTTGGCCAATTCCACAATCCCGAGCAAGCGATCGCCAAGCTGCCGGTAACGTCGTTGGACCAAGACCGCAAAATACTTGATTCCCGGTGGTTTCAGGACCCAACGAAAAATCCAGCGCAAGGCCACCAGCCCCACCAGCACCAGGCCACCGACCAAGACGGCAAAGCGGATCGTGGGCAAGGTATCCACCAAACGGTCCGAGACAAAAACCACCAGAAACGAGAGGGAAAAGAAAACGAAGATCGCCAACAAGGTCTCCAGGGTATAAACGCGCCAGAGCCGTCCCCGTAGCTGGGCGAATCGAGCCTCAAGCTCGCGCGGAAGTTGGATCTTCATCATGCCAGTCCAATCCGCGTTTGGTCGGTTTCCAGCGGACAGGGTGTCATTCAACCAGGGTTCCCAAATCCCTGTCGAGCTCGGAATTCGGCACAAAATGGGTGAAAAGCGGCCAAAATCCTGACCGGCTCCCGACACCGCCCGAACCTAGCCAGCGCTCGCCAATCCGTTCCAAAGGTGCAGGGTGGCGTAGGCGCGCCAAGGGCGCCAACGCTCCGCCAGACCACTCACATCCTCACCGGGCGCCAGTGCTCGTACGGCCTTGATCACGCCCAGGTCTTGCGCCGGAAAGGCATCGCTGTCTCTTGCCACCCGCATCCGGACGTAGGCGGCCGTCCAGGGACCAATCCCACGGAGCGACTGCAGTTCCCGATCCACCTCACTGGAAGGCAATGCATCCCAAGCCGCAAAATCCAATCGCCCCTCCACCACCGCGCGGGCACACCCAATCAGGGTTTCGGCCCGCCGCCCCGTGAGCCCTACCGAGCAAACCGCTCCAAGCTCGGCTCCCGCCAGGGTTTCGGGCCGGGGGAAAGCCTTCATCTCCGCCCCCGTCGTCCTCTCCAGCGGATTCCCCCACCGGTCCACCAAGCGGCCCAAAATCGTTCGCGCACCGGCCACGCTGATTTGCTGGCCTACAATCGCCCGTGTCAGCCCCTCAAACGGATCCGCAAAACCCAGCAAGCGGATGCCGGGCCGTTCCTTCACCAAGCGAGCCAGTCGGGGCTCCTTCTGTGCGACCCGGTGAAACGCCCGGAGATCCGTCCCGAGATCAAACAGTCGCCGCAGAACCTCCGTAACGACCGTTTCTCCACCCTTTCCAGACCAGGACACCTGGACTTCAGAAGCACGGAACGCTAAATCCAGACACACCGGGCCGACCTCGGTGTGGGTGACTCGCTGGATCGTTCGGGCTTCGGGATCCACGCGTTCCATCCCTAAGATGGCACGCGCCTGGAGAAAGCCCAGGACCCACTCAGTATCCCAATGTTTCGGCAAACGGAGCTTGAGGCAGGGCGGGGTCATGAGCGTGTGGCGGCACGGAGGACAGCCGCTGCTCGCCATCGGGCGGGCGATAGGGTGTGAATAAGTGTGCGGGGCATCGGATCGAAGCGGCAGGCTTCCCTTTGAAGAGGCTGGAAGAACAGGTCGCTGACGAGGAAAGCGGCAGCTCTGCTCCCGCACTCCATATGAGAAAGCTGAATTTTCCATTTTGCAGTTTTCATTTTACCTTTTTCATTCTCCCCGTAGTAGACCGCCTCCTAGTGCGTGAATATCTGCTTTGCTACAACTGATCTCCACGAGTTTTTGATCGGACCCCGGGCGATAGGGTGCCAGATTCCAAGGTTGCAGTGCCCATAGCCTCCGATTAGTCTACCCAACCTTATGACGTTAACGGAGAAACTTCTCGCCCGCGCCGCCGGAAAAGCCACTGTCACTGCGGGTGAAAACGTGTGGGTCAACACCGATGTCCTGATGACGCACGACGTGTGCGGCCCGGGAACGATCGGTGTCTTCAAACGCGAGTTCGGCGAGGACGCCAAAGTGTTCGATCCCAAGAAAGTCGTGATCATTCCCGACCACTACATCTTCACCGCCGACTCCCGATCGAATCGAAACGTCGATATCCTCCGTGAGTTTTCCAAAGAACAAGGGCTGCCCTATTTCTACGACGTCATCGATGACCCCGACGGAAAATGGCAGTTCGACGCCTCCCAAGGCACCCTGAAGCGGCAATACGGGAGTCGTTACGCCGGCGTCTGTCACGCCGCCCTCCCGCAGAAAGGCCACACGCGACCCGGTGAGATTCTCTTCGGCACGGATTCCCACACCTGCATGGCAGGCGCGTTCAACCAATTCGCCACCGGCATCGGCAACACGGACGCTGGCTTTGTGATGGGCACGGGCAAACTGCTCCTCAAGGTTCCGGAGACCATGCGATTCCGTCTCGAAGGGCAGATTCAGCCCGGCGTCATGGCGAAGGACATCATTCTCCACATCATCGGAGAGATCGGGTTCGACGGTGCGACCTACCGGGCCATGCAGTTCGACGGTGAGGGAGCCAAAGGCCTCTCGATGGACGACCGCATGACCATCGCGAACATGGCTATTGAAGCCGGTGGCAAAAACGGCGTCTTCGAGTTTGACGAAAAGACCAAAGCGCTGGTCGACGAGCGGACCCAGATGAACGGGACCAAGAGTGATTACGAACCCGTGGAAGCGGATGCGGACGCCAACTTTGTTTACGATTCGGTGATCGATCTCGATAAATTGGAGCCCACCGTGGCTTGCCATCCGGATCCCGGCCAACGCAAGAAGGCCTCGGAACTGGAGTCTGTCACCTTGGATCGGGCCTACATCGGGTCTTGCACCGGCGGCAAGACGAGTGACTTCCTGGAATTCGCCAAACTGCTTCAAGGCAAGCAAGTCGCCATCGATACCTTTGGCGTTCCGGCAACTCCGGAGATTGTCAACGACCTTCAAACCGAACAGTGGGGCGACCAATCGGTATGGCAGATTCTCGAATCGGCCGGCGTGAAGATGACCGAGAACGCAGGCTGCTCAGCCTGTTTGGGCGGTCCGGTGGACACGTTCGGACGGATGAACACGCCCATGAAGTGCATCAGTGCGACGAACCGGAATTTCCCCGGTCGGATGGGCCACAAGGAATCACAAGTGTTTTTGGCTTCACCCGCCACGGTCGCCGCCAGTGCCTTGACCGGACGAATCACCGATCCTCGGACCGTTCTCAGCTAGGCCGAACCGGTCGTCCGAGGAGGGATAACCGGGGGCCGAGATTATGACTCGCAAGGAAGCGGACCAGTACTGCGAATGGGGCGTCATCGGCCTGGTGATCGCTATTGTCACCTTCGGCGTCCTAGCTACGGGTGCGACTCGGCCGATCGATTTTCTCGTCCTACAGGGTCTCACTGCACTGGCTCTCGGCCTCTGGAGCCTGCGTTTTCTTTTGAACAACAACCACCGACTCCTGTGGCCACCCGTGGCCTGGGCGGTCGTCATTTTTGTCGGGTTGGCCTGGTATCGATACTCGCAAGCAGACCTGGAATATGTGGCCCGATACGAGGTCTTCAAGATCTCGGTCTACGCGGCACTCTTTTTTCTAGCACTCAATAACCTGCACAAACAGGAAACTACCCAAGTCCTCGTGTTTGTGTTGCTGACCATTGGTACGGCGATTTCGCTCTACGCGATCTATCAGTTCTTCACCCATGCCCAAACGGTCTGGTCCTTCCAACGTCCGGCTCAATACTGGGAACGCGGGTCCGGCACCTACATCTGCCCCAATCATCTGGCTGGATTCCTGGAGCTGATTCTTCCTCTGGGCGTCGCCTACCTCTTCGCAGGCCGATACAACTATACCTTCAAAGTATTCCTCGGCTATGGCTGCATGGTCATCCTGGTCGGCATCGCCGTCACCCTTTCCCGGGGTGGCTGGCTGGCAACGGGCCTTGCTTTGGGAGTGCTCTTTGCGCTGCTACTGCGAAAGCGCCAACATCGCATTCCGGCGATTGCCGCTCTGCTGATTTTCCTCACCGCGGGGGCGGTCCTCTACCAAAGGAGCGAGAAGCTGCAGGAACGGGTTCAAAAGATGAACGAAGGCGGTTCAGACGCGGATGTGAGCGCCCGACCCGCAATCTGGAAAGGCGCCTGGGCGATGTGGCAAGACCACCAACTCTGGGGCGTGGGACCGGCTCATTTTGACTACCGCTTTCCCGAGTATCGAACCCTTCCCATCCAAGTGCGTCCGGGTCGCGTTCACAATGACTACTTAAACCTATTGGTCGACTGGGGCTTGATGGGAACAGTGCCGGTCTTGGTGGGCGGATTACTTTTGGTCGTGGGTGTCTGGCAATCCAGGAAATACGTGGAACGCGCCTCTCGGGATCTGGGGAATAGTCGCAACAGCAACCGATCCGCCTTTGTCCTCGGAATCATCGGAAGCATTACGGCCTTAGCGGTCCACTCATTTCTTGATTTCAACCTGCACGTGCCGGCCAATGCCGCGGTAGCCACCGTGCTCTTCGCCTTGGCAGCCAGCCATCTCCGCTTCTCTTCCGGTCGGTATTGGCTGACCGCCTGGCCGGGATCCAAGTTTCTCTACGCCGGCCTACTCCTGGCGGGCGCCGGGTATCTGGGACAAGCAGCCGTTCGTGCCTTTCCCGAACAGCGCCTCTTGCTCAAAGCCGCGAAAGAACAACCGGCGTCCATGGAACAGATTCGTCTCCTCCAACAAGCCGCCCACTTGGAGCCTGCTAATCTTGAGAATCTCTACACCATCGGCGAGTCTTTGCGAGCACGGGGAATGAGCATCCCGGAAAATGCCACCGAGAACTTGGAAGCCGCCATCGATTGGTTCGAGGCTGCTGCAGCGATTTATCCGACTTGGGCCTACAATCAAACCGGCATCGGGATGAGTCTCGACCACCTGAACCGCTTCGATGAAGCCACGCCCTACTTCGAAACGGCCGTCCGTCTCGATCCGAATCAATACCAGATCGTTGGCTTTATGGGTTGGCACCAAGTCAATTTAGGAGATTTCGAGGCCGCGAAAGAGTATTTCGAACGTAGCCTCCAGATTAAGTGGTGGGACAATCACCTTTCCTTTACCTACCTTCGTCTCGTGAAGGAGCAACTCGGGATTGAAGACATCCCGACGCCATAGGGCCAGATCACGGCCCCCCTACGAGAGCGAGTTGGCCGTCCGGCCGCACCGTCACCACCCGAGCCCCCGCTGGTAAGGCATACTCAAGCTGCTCGCCATCGGGCCATCGCACGTGCAGGGTCTCCCCTCTTCGCGGATGTGTGAGAACCAAGCCCATCCCATCCTGAGACCAATAACCGGCTCCGGCCCGAACTTCTTTCCTCGGACCGTCACTCGAACCATCACTCAACCAGAGGCTCGCCCCCACGCCACTCGGGTTCCCTTCCGGCCCCTGCAACCGAACATGAATGCCCTGGGCTGGTGCCTGATTCCGAAAGACCCTAACGGCTCCCCCGCTCTGGCCCACGACCAGATCCACGCGAGCGTCGTGATCCAAATCCGCCACCGCCGCGCCTCGCTGTTCCCCCAGCATACGAATCCCGGAATCCGGAACCGATACCGGCTCAAACCGTCCCGAACCATCGCCCCGAAGCAACAGCCCATTCCCCGCATCATACCGCGCCACATCTCGCCGAACGCCAAAGAAGTTCTGGGCCAGAAAAAGGTCTTCGAAACCGTCGGCGTTAAAATCGGCAACGCTCACGCCAAAGGCCGGACTCCACTGGGCGACACTCGGTAGCGCAATCGCATTAAATCCATTGCCCTGATTGAGGAACACCGTTGAGGCCCACCAATTGACCTCAAGTTGGGTCGGCTTGGCCTGCAAGATGTCCAACAACATCTGAGAGCTGGCTTGAGCGTAGGTTTCGTAAGAAGTAAATGCCTGTCTCAAACTAGGCAAGCCAGCGACCAACAAACCGAGTTGCCGGATCGGCACCACGCGATCCAAAGCCCGATCCCGAACCCCCACCAAAAGATCTCCCTGGCCATTTCCATCGAAGTCCCCGTAGTAGAGCTGCAAAGGATCCTGTTCGTAGCGTCGATACGGAGAGTTTAGGCCCCAATTCGTCGCCACCAGATCCATGCGCCCGTCGTTGTTGAAATCCCCGGCTTGGACGCCATTCCACCAGCCCCGGTATCCGCCCAGGCCCCAGTCCAGCGCCGGTGTTCGGAATCGACCCGCCACATTCTCCAAAACCACCAAGGGTCCCCATTCCACGGCAACGACCAAATCCGGATCATGGTCCGAATCAAGATCCGTAAAGACCGCTCCACTAATCATTCCCACATTCGCATTCTCGAACGCTTGGGGATCGGCCCGAAAGGTCCCATTCTCCTGACGCCACAATTGCATCGGCGCGGAGTCCGGAATCCGTCCTGGCGTCACACGTTTTCCCACAAACAAATCCAAGTCGCCATCGCCATCCACATCCGCTAACGCCAATGGCCCGACACTCGCAGCATCCGCCGGAACCAAACCGGTCGGAGTCGCTGCTCGAAAACGATACTGCCCCACGACCGCCCCGCGCGGAACCCCGTCTTCGTAGTTCGAGAGACCGACAATCAATGAAGGATCGGAGGCTTTCAAATGTGCGCCGAGCACGGTTGTGGTATCGCGATTGACGACACGATCAAAGGGAGCTCGATCGTAGACCCCAAACCCTTTCCCTTCGTTATTACGGAACACGCCCAACCGACCACCCCGTCCGGTCCCCACTAGGAGATCCTCAAAACCGTCTGAGTCCACATCATACCAACTGACCCCCGGGCCCAGATCGCTGTAGCCTCGGAGTAACAGGGGCTGACGCCCGAAATCATCGAACAGTTCGCTGGTGGATTCGGATCCCACCCAATCACTAATATCTTCAAAGAGGGGACTTCCCACCCCCTCAGGGCTGGCTTGCTCAGAGGGAGCGTTCATCTCAGGGACGGTTCGAGTCCGTTGCGAAATCTCGTAGATGTGATTCGCTTTCACCTCCTCAATTCGCTGCTCGCCGCCATCCGGCCACCGAACGGTGAGGACCAACCGTGTCGCCCCATCCGGCACGGCAAAGGTTCGAGTCGCGTCGTCCGAACCCAGATACCGATTTCCGCTCTGGATCTCCTGTTCCTGAATCCACTCACCGGCTTCTAGACGAACCCGAGCGCCAATGGCTGCCGTATTGCCTCCCATCCCTCTGAGACGCACCCGAACCCGCGGCTTGCTCGTGCGATTCCGATACACGCCCAACGGGGCGTTCAAGTGATTCACCACGGCGTCCAGGTCGCCATCATTGTCCAAGTCTCCCAACGCCATGCCGTGCGAGACGCCGACAAAGTCAAATCCCCATTCCGCTCCCACTTCCGAGAACGTTCCATCCCCGTTGTTACGATACGCCAGATTCGGCGTTGCGAGCCGGTCAAATCGCATGCGCTCCGTGAAGATCTCATCATCCGTCATCGTGCGCTGTGCTCGCAAGGCCTTAAGAATTGCGGCCACGTCGAGGTTCCGCCCATCGCGTTCATTCCCGTTGGTCACCAGCAGATCTTCCCAGCCATCCAGATCCACATCGACAAATGCCGGGCACCACGCCCAATCCGTATCCGCCAAACCGGCAAACTGACCCACTTCCGAATAGTTGCCGTCCACCGTACCCAGAAACAAACACGTCTTGAGAAACTGGGGACGCGCCAATGGATCCCGGATCACCTGTGCGGGTGGGGCCATGTCACCGAGTTGAGTCATTCGATTCCGGTGCGTTCGCCCCAGCATATCCAAGGTAAGGAAGTCATCGCGGCCATCCCGATTCACGTCGGCAAAGTCCACTCCCATTGAAAACCAACTCGACTGACGCATCGCGGTTTTTTCCAGAGCACGAAAACTCCCATCCCCTTGATTGATCCAGATGCGATCTGGAGTATCAAAATCATTGCAGACGTAAAGGTCCGGCCAGCCGTCGCGATTGATATCGCGAAACATTGCCGCCAGGCCCCAATCGCGCACGGGCTCGGTGAGCGGTTGGCCCTCTGAATCGAAAAAGCGCCCCCCATCAAACGAGATGCGCTCAAATCGAAAATCACCGAGGTTGCGATAGAGCCCATCGACTTCACCGTATTCTCCCAGACCGCCACGCTCATCGATGTAGAATCGGTTCGCAAGATCCGGCTCGGAAACCGAACGCCCGTTCAACCGAGTGACGATCTGTTTACCGTCTCGCACCCCCAAGTCTACCTTGGCATTTGGGATGTCCATCAGAGCCGACGCACGGTAGTTGGCCACGTAGAGGTCCAGCAATCCATCCCGATCATAGTCCCCAACCGTGACTGACATACCGCCAAGACCTGAGTTTAACGCGGCCACTTCGGTCACATCCTGGAATCGGAGGTTCCCGAGGTTGCGAAAGACTCGCGTTTCGCTTTGGATGGAACACACCACCAGGTCGGACCGTCCATCGCCATCCAGGTCAGCGAGCACCGATCCGGTTGAATAGCTCCCGGGACAGCCGACCCCCGCAACCGCTGTAACGTCTTCAAAGTCCCAACCGCCCCGATTGATGAACAAGCCATTGTCTCCCTCAAGACCCGTCACGTAGACGTCGGGGAGGTCATCCCCATTGACATCGCCAAGCGAAACTCCTGACCCGTTCAGAATGACTTGATTGGTTCGATAGAGCGCCGTAGCGAGTTGATTTGAGAACTGCGTCAGGGCACCCGCTACGGCAAGGGTTTCAAACCCATTCTCCGCCGTTTCGGGTAGCGACAATGAGCGAGAACGAATCCCGTCCGTTTCTTGAGTCCAGTTTTCGGCAGCAGAGACGCTGAGCCCCACCAAACACCAGACTCCAACCGTTACGCGGCCTAGAATCGATCGGAATATCTGATTTCCACTTCGTAATCCTGAGAGCATAGAGGGCCCGGACTAAAGCCGGTTGGAGGATTTTGAGGTTTTCCGAATGAGGAGCAAGCTTCCTACCAAAATATGGAGAGTAACTGATACACGGTGGGACGAGCGTACCAGACTGTGTAATAAGTCCTTTTCCACCTACAGGTAAGAGTGTGAAAGCGACAGCTTCGCTCTCGCACTCCAAAAAACGCTCGATATGCGGGCCAAATTTGGAGTGCGAGAGCGGAGCTGTCGCTTTGACCACCGCGATGGAATTGCCAACGTGATTTTATACACGGTCTAGTACCCGCGAGCCGTTCCGGCCTAGAATGTCCCTCTGAGGCTACAGCATATGGGTTCCCCGCATTTGCCCAACGGCTCGCGGGTACGCTCGCCCTACCGGTGTTAGAGCCCTTTGGACAAAAAAAGAACGGAGGCCGTTGCCAGCCTCCGTTCGTGATTAGTTTGGTTCTAAACCGGTCTTATTGAGCGGTGTAGAACTGCGTGTCAGCGGAAGCATCCGTGGTCCACGGCGAGGTCGCACCCGGGATTGCCAGGTAGGTTCCGTCAACCGTTGCCGAACCGCTCAGAGCGCCGGAGAACACAATGGTCACGGTGCCGTCACCATTGTTGGTGATGGACTCGATGCCACCGTCGCCACCGCCGGTCGGAGGTACAGGAGGCGTCACAACCGGGATTTCAGCAGGAACGAATACGATGTAATCATTATCGTTGTTACCACCCAAGCTGGAGTAACGCACCGTGGTCACACCGTCGAAGGCGCGCACCACTTGGTTGCCGTCAGCATCCAACAACGGGAAGATCTCGTAGTTGTTCCAGCCGGCAGTTGCACGACCCGGAGCCCAGCTACCGATCAGTTCCGTTTCTTGGTTAGGAGCACCTGCGTCGGAGGTCACGACCGACAACGTGGTGTCGATTGCAGCACCACCGGAGGATAGGCGACCGAAGATCGCGTAGGTTCCAGCCGGGAAGTCACGGGTGTAGTTAAACCAGTCACCACCGTCGTTCCAACCCACAACGTGGTTGGTTTCGACGTCGAACCCACCGCGGAAGAGACCGATGGTCTCGTTATTGGTCTTACCGGCTTCAACACCAGTGTCCGGACGATAAACGGCTTGAGCGTTGGCGTTGTTGGACTCGAAGTAATCCACACCGAAATCGGTGCCAGAATCCACTTCGGTCTCGTCGATACCATCACCAAGATCTTGGTAGGTGCCACCAGCGTAGGCGCCGCCCATTCCGATCTCATTGGACTTATCCCAGTCACCTTGACCAAAGTTGAAGTCCTCAGTCTCGATGAACAACAGGCCGTCGCCAGCCAGAACGGTCGTGCGGAAGGAACCACCAACCGTGCGGGTAACGCTACCAGCTTGGAAGCTGATCTCCCAGGTGTAGAGCGTGTTGCCGTCGAGCTCAGGCAAGGTGCCAGTGATGGTGACGACATCGCCGTCTTGGCTAGAAGACGTTTCGATAGCCTCGCCGTCAAGCGTGCCAGCGATCGTGCCGGTGTCTACCGAGGTCGAACCGTTGGTCACCGTCACGGAAACCGTGGCACCACTCGTGGCGATTTCGCCAGCACCGTCAGCCGGGCTGAAGGCGTTGATCGCAGCCGGATCTTCCGGAACGTTGCGGAAGGTTCGCAGACCGCCAGCAGCATCATCGTTCAAGAGAGCGATCGGATCACCATTCTGGTCAGCCAACCACCATTCGAGGTTTGCACCGCCGCCACCTCCGTACCAGATGGTGCGCAGTTTGTAGAAACCAGCTTCTTCGAACAGAACGTTACCGAGCGTCGTGCTCGCGCCACGACCACCGTTGAATTCGGCGATCACGATTGCGCTAGCGGCATCGCTAACGGCTCCGGCCGTCGTCTTGAACCCGTCATCAGAGTTGAAGGCGAAGTTGTAGAGGCCAGCCTCTGGGATTTCGACCACGGTCAAGATTTCAGCCGTGATGTTGTCCGTGCTACCATCCAAACCAGGAATACCAGGAATGAAGTCGTCCGGAATGTCCGTGGCAGAACCGTCACCGCTATCGCGGAAAACACCCTGCGGGTTGGCGTCTTGATCAAAGTTGATCACACCTTCGATTTCAGCCGTGCTGTTGTCTCCCAAAAAGAAGTCGTCAGCAAAGTTCTCCAAAGGATTGCCATCAGCATCCGTCAACGTACCAGCCAAATGTTGCTCACGCTCGTCGGTATTGTTCGCCAAACCGATGTTCGCTTGTAGAACGCGCATCAAGAAACCACGATCGGTGAAGTTACCGTCGAGCTTGTTGTCTGCACCGATCACACCGTAGTTCGGCGTGGTGAAAGGCACTTCCTTGTTGATGTTGCCACCGTCAGAGGTCGATGCGGTGATACCCACAACGTGCTCAGAACCAGGAGCGAAGAACTCGTCTTGCGAGTAAACCACCGTGGTGATGTCACCATCTTTGGAGATGCTGTCCGCCTCAACGGCAGCGCCGTCCAAGGTCAGAGCAACCGAGTCAGCCACGATAGCGCTTTGGCCCACATCGCGGAAGCCGACTTGGAAGCCATTCACGTCGACATCCAAGCTGGAGAGCAAAGCACCGTCGGCCAATTCCGTAACCAACCGAACGTTGTCGAAGTGCTTGATTTCGTTAGCACCACCGGTTCGTCCGGCGAGCACCAATCGGCCCGGGCTCGGGAAGAAGTTCGATTGGAAGTTTTCCAACAGAACGCGGCCCTTGTAGGTCACCGTCAACAGACCGTCTTCGGTCAAGTTCACTTCCAATTGGGTCCAGCACAAGGTGCCAGGATCACCACGCGGGAAATCGCCATCATCTGAACCTTGGGGGCCAGTCTGAAGGGAGTCGGTGTCATCACACGCGCCGTGGCGGGTGGGCAACGGGGTCTTGTTGACAGATTCGCCGTCAACCACAACGATGATACCTTCGATATCACCGCTACCGTCGGTCAGAGTGTTACCCTGCCAGGTATCGAAGCTAACCACGATACCGGTGCGAGTTCCGTTCTCAGCCGGGCCGGGAAGGCCACCACCGTTGAACAAAGGATCAGACGCGCGAGCGTAGCTGATTGAGAATCCGTCTGCCGGACGATCCGTGGTACCGTTACCGGTACGGATGTCAGCCGTCAGGTTGAACGCCTTAACCAATTGCCCATCATCAATGTCAGGGAAAATGGCGGTGGTTGAGGTGCCTCCGGTAGCCTCGGTGATGGACAAGAACCCACCAGGGTTCCCGGTACCAGCGAAGTCGCCGAATTCACTCCATACAATATCCTGTTGGGTGCTCGTAATCTCGAACTCATCCTCAGGATCGTTTTCGAAGTCGAAAGTGCGCTCGCCAGCTTGTGCTGGTACGGCTGCTGCTAATGCTACAGTCGCAAGCCACTTCCAGTAACCATTTTTAGTACGCATAGTTATTGGTTTCATGTCTTGTTACGGATTGGATTGCCGACTCTGTGGATTTACAGGGTTAAAATCAAGCAAATTCCGAGCTGGAAACGGTATTGGTGCATTCGGTTACATTTATTTGGGCAGTTTTATCTCTTTTTGCCCGTTTGCTTGGATTTCCTCTTGCCTGGGCTTTGCTGAGCGCTTCCTTGCGATCCTCACGGCAATTCGGCTATTTTTCCGGTCTTGAAGCACGGCAAACAGACCACGAAGCCTAAAAAGGAACAGAGAGCCCAAAAAAAGGCGGCGACGGTGCCTCTTTCACGGGGGAAACGAATCGTTTTTTCTCTTTTGTTCGTTTTTCTCGGATCGCTGCTGGTGGTCGGGGTTTTGGAGGGGACCTTGCGGGTGTTTCAGTACGGATATAACCCGCGGTTCTTTCTCCAAGGCGTCGGTTCTGATCCAGCGGTAATTACCGAAAACCACACATTTTTTTGGACTTTCTTCCCTAAAACACTCTCCCGGTCGCCCCAACCGATCCAGTTCGAATCCAAACAGCCGAAGGATCGGGTCCGTATTTTTTGGTTCGGTGAGTCGGCGGCGATGGGTGATCCGGAACCCGCTTTCGGACCCGCTCGCCTCCTCGAAGTGTTGTTGAGCGCCCGATTTCCCGAGACGCGGTTTGAAGTGATCAATCTCGCGGTCACCGCCATCAACTCACATGTGATTCTGCCAATTGCTCGCGAAGCCGCCGCCCATGACGCCGATTTTTGGTGTGTCTACATGGGAAATAACGAGGTGCACGGGCAGTTTGGGCCCGGAACCGTTTTCGGATCGACCCGTTCGAGTCTACCGTTGATTCGAGCGAGTCTGATGGCCAAGCGTTCACGGATCGGTCAACTCGCCAACACGCTCGTCAACAGAGTCGGGGGTTCTTCTACCGGACCGGACAACTGGAGTGGCATGGCGATGTTCACCGAACGACAGGTTCCCGCCAATGATCCACGCCTTTCGAGCGTCTACCACAATTTCCAATCGAATCTTCAAGGCATCATCGACGCTGGTGTCGGCACCGGTGCCAATGTCTTGGTCAGTTCGGTCGCAGTCAATTTACGGGACAGTGCCCCGTTTCGATCTTCTAGCCGTCCCCAAGCTCCCGATCCAAGCATTTTGGCCGAGATCAACCGCTTGATTGCCGCCGGGGAGGATCAAGCCGCGTTCACGCAAGCCGAGTCCGCCTCGAAGAAGCATCCCAATCATGCCGAGCTCAGCTTCAAAATCGCTCAGTGCCACTGGAACTTAGGCGACTTCGAGAAAGCCAAGGACGCCTACCGCCGCGCCCGAGACCTCGATACCTTGCGCTTTCGCACCGACGGTCGGCTCAATCGAGCCATCAAGGAGATCGCCTCCGGCCACGCATCGGATCAGGTGCATTTTGTGGATGCGGAGTCCCTCTTCGATTTCAACGCACCGAATGGGATCCCCGGAGACGAGTTCTTTTGGGATCACGTGCATTTTCGTTTTCCGGGGAGTTATCTCCTCGCCTTGGCCTTCGCGCGCGAGTTGGAATCCCCTCTAGTGAAAAGGACCTCTACGTCTAAAGAGACCCTTCCACCTTGGCCCAGTCTCAGCGCCTGCGCCCAAACGCTCAATCTCACCCGGTGGAGCGACTACCAAATGACCCTACAGATGCGGCAGCGCTTGAACGAAGAACCCTTTCGATCACAGTCCGTTCATACCGCTCGGGATCAGCGTCTGAACCGCGAACTCCAGCAACACGCAGCGGGCGTGACGGCCGAATCCTTCCCGATTCAACGCCCGAGTTTCGAACAAGCCCTGGCACGTCGCCCACAAGATCCGATTCTTCGTGATCAATACGCCCGGTTTCTTCACAGCTTCAAGGACACGGACGCTGCGGTGACGCAGTGGCAAACGGTGCTCAAACAAATGCCGCGCCACCTGATGGCCCATATCGGTATCGGCCAAGCACTCGCGGAAAACCCAGACCGAGCTCAAGAGGCGGAAACAAGCCTGCGCCAGGCGAATGAGATTCGCCCGGCAACGGTGGACATCCTGGTAGGGCTCGGCAAAGCGGAGTTCACGCAAAAGAAATACCCTGCCGCTCGCAAGTCGCTAGCTTCTGCCCTTCAACTCCGCCCGAGCTCCGTCGACGCACTACTCTGGGCCAGTCGGACGGAAAACGCTCTGGGCGAAATTCAGGAAGCACAAACACTCCTTGAACGAGCTGCCGAACTGGCTCCGAAGAACGCGGCAATCGCCACCGAACTGGCTATCCTTAAACAGCAGTCGCAGCCGTAACCTGCAAGTCCTAGAAAGAACTTCTACTCCTGAAGATCCATACTTCGATTGTCACGCGTGTCAATCAACTGTTGAAACCGTGCCAAATCGATTCTGCCTTCATCTGAGAGCAAAACCTCCGCCCGATCCGTAGAAGCCGCCTGACGCTCGACCCGGGCTGAAGCCCACACGGATCGAGCCCATTGCACACTCTTCTGCCGTTCGGCCGTCGGGCCGATGAAGTCGTAATCCAAATCCTCATAGCCATCGAGCTGCTTCAAAGAGCGTTGACTGATATAGCGCACGGCGGAGTACGGATCCACCAGGCCCTGTGCCAGGGCAAAACCCATCCACGCGTCACCTGAGGCCTGTTTGGCAGGTTCCCACCCGAAGTGCCAGGCCAACAAGGCCCGTTGCCCCGCCTCGCCCTTGATCAACCACAAGAGACTGGCCGCCGTGGAGCGCTGTTCTTCCGTCAGTGTCGGCGTTTCTTGGCCAAACCACTCGGTCAGATGTCGGGCAGACCATTCCAGGGTCTGATCCAAGTGGCAGAGATTGCAGGCATTCGGTCGGCCCGTTTCCAATGAGTTCCAGACACTCGGGCTATCGATGTGATGGCTCCGGATCGCTTTGAGTAATCCGTACGTGGTATGCGGCATGTGGCAGTTATAGCAATGGCTCCCCGCGGAATCGGCCGCATGGTGCGTGTGCGCTTCAATGGAGTTGCCAATAGACTCATGACATTGGACGCAGGCTTGATTTCCTTTGCCCGCCGAGGCCAATTGATCGTCCCGCCAGGCCAGCGCCGCTTCGGACTTGGGACGATCATGGTGCATGTCGTGGCACGAGAGACAACTCAAGTCCCCGTTGAGATGACATTCGGATTCCATCATCCCGGAATACTCACGCCCCGAAACCCGCACCATTCCGTCGGACCAGAATCGATCCGAGAGATAACGCGGGTTCTGCTCCAAGGGCTGTTTCAGATAGGGTTGATCCTCCAACCGAGTTGCCCGAATCGGTTTGCGGTTTTGATCCAACAAGGCGCCGGGACGGTAACGAAATCCATTCTGATGGTAATCCCGGGAATCTGAAATCCAACTAATCCCATGGCATTGGCCGCACACCATGGACGAGCGCTGGGCATCGAGTTTGGCCGGGTTGACAATCGTGTCATCGATGGCATCCCCTCGATCCGCTTGATAGCGGTTCAGCGGGTTCTGGTAATGCGCCACATGCGCCTCCGCCGGACCGTGGCAAGCTTCACAGGCGATACCCATCTCGCCGGAACGCGTGGCCAAAGTCCGCGTCTGATAATTCGGCAGCGGTTGTCCCGCGGTGGCGTGACAACTAATGCAGTTCATGTTCCAAAGTTGGGTTGCATCCGGAATTGCCGGATCCCGCAAGAATGTACTCTTGAAGGGAACCCATCGTTCGTCCTCAAACAGATAGGAATAGGGGAATAGATGCTGAAGATTCCCGCTTTCGCTCGGCACCCAATAAACCTGCATGTGGTGGGAACCCGTCAGCATCCCGATCCGCCGCTTAACCCGGGGGGCTTTGAGATGAGCAGGATAGCGACCGGGATTGGCCACTTTCTTGGCGACCCAATCCGGATCGTCCATTTCCACCCAGTATTCATCCGCTTCGCGAGACACCGTGATGGGCGTGGCCAAGTGTTCCAAGGTGCCATGATCAAAATCGCCCCGAACACTTTCCGGCGAGGCATACTGCGTCATGGTACGATGGTAGCTCATGTGCCAGCTCGCGTGCTCGTGAGGATGGCAAGACTGACAGGTCTGCGAACTCACATAACCACCGGGGCGCCCCTCCGATGGAATACTACGCTCGTGGACCTCCGTCCGCTCCCGATGAGCCGTTTGTTGGTCATACCATACCTTGGCCCCCAGCAAGGTCAGGCCCAACAGGACCAAGAGACCGGTACCCAACCAACGCGACACCGAGTTGAGTTGAAGACACAACACCGCCACCGCCACCAGCGCTACAATGAGGAATACCCATTCCATAGGATTCGTCGCTCGACTCAGGACGCATTCCACTCGCCCGGACTGAGTGCGTTTACCGGCGTTCAGCTTGACCCAGCACGCGGCGAAGTGCAATCCAGGTTTGCGCTGTTGTGACGGAATCGGTCCTGGCACCCAGCCAGGGACTCCAGAATGCACTAGGGTGATTCGACTCGGAAAAACAATTGATCGCCTTCCGGACGCAGGCGAAACGGCGATTCCGCACCGGGAACCACCTCATACTCGCCCCCGACCCGACCGCTTGAGAGAAGGACCCCTTCGTAGTGGATCACGATTTCCCCTTCCGCATTCAAGCGGATGAACTCGATCCCCACGGGCCGGAAATCCAGAGAACGTGTCTGGAATGCCCGGATGCCACGCGTTCCTCCCTCCCCATTCAGCAGGGAAACCCGCCCCAGCGGATCGCGAGTCATCCACTCAAAATGCCCACCTCCAAACCCCTGCGCCCAAAGAGTCCGAAGAGGATACAGGCCAGGCTGGTCTGCCCAAACCGAGAAATAGCTCGTGTTTCCGGCACGTCCCCCATCAAAAAAGCCTAATACCACGTGTTCGTCCGGTGAGGCACTGAACGAATTCTCACCCACAGCAGTCGTAGTACGAAACGCATCCGAACTCCGAATGCCAAACGTATAAAACCCCGGGGCGGCAAACGCCACAAAAGTACGCCACTCTACCACCAGGTGCCCAGCGCCACCTCCGATTCCCGGAATCCCGGGGATAAAGGCATCCGGAAATCCGGCCGCCACCGTAAACAACCCACTGGCCCCACCGTTAAAGTCGACGTTCACCGTCGAGAGTTCCGCTGGTGCTTGGGCCAGTGAAGCCACATTCTCATTCGCCGTCAGCTCACCGGCCAATTGCTGTTCGGCCACTGCGAGCAAGCTCGGGCCCGGCGGACGTGGCACGGCTCGTTGATGCACGGTCGCCGAGAAACCCGGTTCTAAAGCGGATCCCAGCGGCGATTGAAAGGTATCGGGCAGAATCTGGTAGTCCGCTATCTCAACAACCCATTCATCCCTTCGGGGCTCTGCTCCCCCCACACGCAGTTCCAGACGATGCTCGCTCCCCGGCAATAGCAACTCGTTGGACTCCGCTCGCAACTGGATGCTTCCAGAGCCATCAACCCGCACGAGCGGCACGTCAACCTCATCCACAAGAACCTGAATCGCACTCAAATCAAGATTCGAAACGTCACCCCCGAACTCCAGTTCCAAATCTAAATTCGGCGGCACTTGGGTCGCACCCGGAGTGGGGTAAAGCGAACTCACGATCACCGAGCCCAATGGCGCACTCGGACGGCTTACGACCATGCGTTCCGCGACGAGCGGGTCATTCAGCAGGACGGCCTCGCCGGATCGAGCCACGGAAAACCATTCCGCACTTAGGTCACCCGACTGCCCATAGACCATCGCGCGAATCGGATACCGACCCGGTTCCGCAATCCAAAGATGCATGCGTTCTTCACCGCCCAAACGCCGCCCTTCAAAGCGGGTCAAACCCGGCCCCATGCGATCAAACAGATCACGCCCCAGGTGGACTCGAAACCCATTCCTCGACCGGAATCCCAATTCATAGGCTCCTGGCGTCGGAAACTCGATTAAGCCCACAAATTCCACGGCCACAAAATCCAAGGTCTCCGCGGCAATTCCCGGAATCCGGTCATCCAGTCGATTGAACGCGCCTTCGGAAAAACCTGTCCATCGACCAACCGGCTCACCGGCCTGTTGCACATTGACGGCACGATCCCACTCGTCGGCATCCTCCCAATAGGATCGCCCCTCAGCTACCCCGGCAAGAGCGGTTTCTGCTAACCGTTCGTTCTCAACCCCGGCTCGCGCCACCACGGCTCGCCGCAACAGAAACCCTTCACGGGCGGAAACCGCGTTTCCCGTCTCAGCTCGCAAAGCGGCCTCTACCGCAACATAGTCCGGGACTCGCAACCGAAGGACCTCGTTCAGTCCCGGATTCCCGGCAACCGCTACATCCACTTCCCGCACCGTTCCCGGCTCCCATGGCACTTCGGTTTGCCAAATCAAACGCAGCCCGTTCTCCAAGGGCACCGGCTGCGGTGTCACGGGTTCCCCGTCCACACTCATCGAAACACCCGCCAACGCCAAAGCCCCAGGCAGATGGTTCTTCAAGTCGATCCGGAATCCGTCCGGCAATGCGGTGGCTTGTGAGACGTATGGCGTAGCTTGAGGCCCGAAACGGAACTGGGCGCGAAACAAACCCTGCCGAACCCGCTCGTTGGAACTGTGAATATTCGCCGTCTCCGGACAATAGGACGGCCCCAGAAACAAGCGTTCCGCCAACGGTGCCGAGGTAAAATCCCGCACGGCGATTCGGACCCAATCCGAAGCGCGCGGCGCGACGGCATTGGAGTAGAAACTGGAGATCACTTGCCCCTGACGCACGAGACGCACCCAAGCATTTGGATATGCTACCGCCACGCCAGTGACGGTGGTCGTGATTCCTCCGGTGACGGCACGCACATGGGATTCGTAGCGCCCATTGCCCGGGCTGACGCCCGTATCTTGAAGATCATAGGCTTGGAGCGGATTGGCATGCACGGACACATACCGGGAAGCCGTGCCCATGGCCTGCACTTCCAAGGATTCCTCGCGATTCAGATTCTCCCGTACCATGAGGCCGGCTCGCGCCCAACGGCTAGAAGTAGCTTGAAACGGAACTCGCATCGCGAGATCAAAGTCGCCGGTCACTTCCTGATAGGCCAATACCACCTCATCATAATCAGACCACTGTCGGGCGCCGTTACTCAAGATCTCAAATCCTTCGTCCCCAAGGGCCAGTACTTGGCCCGACAGTTGAGGCGTTCCTGATTCCGCAAAAAAATACGAAGACGGTATGAACTCAATCACGACCTCGTCCAAACGTTCGCCGGTCACCGCGTCGAGAATCCCACCAACCGTCAGTGCATTCGATTCCGTCACTACCAGCCCTTCGGCTTGCAGGATGACCGCCTGGTTAGGTTCCAACCAACCACCCGGCGGCCGTTCCCCTGAGGGAAGCTCCTGGGAACGATCCAACAACGCGTCTAGCACACGGACGGAATTCAGGGTTCCTTGACGCAACTGATAGTGCGCCAGATCGTTCGCCTCCGCGAGAGCCACGGGGCCGGAAAACACCACATGCAATTCCCAATTCCCTTCGCCGTCCCGCAAGGCGCCCACCGACCGGACGGAGAGAGCAGACAACGATGGAATCCCGATCAGGGAGGTGACGAACCCGGCCAGCACAAGCCACCCTGCGATACGCCGCGATCGTGTCTTCCCTCCCAATCGGATCATTTCAATTCAGTACTCGGTTCGTAGTTCAGCCTGCAAATTGCCGGCACGTACAAGCTGCAAACAAGCAGATGTCAGGCCGAAGTTTAAAAGCGCCCAAAACAATTCCGCACCCCCTGGCGAATTACAAGCTGGATCCATGACGATTCGCTTTTGACATGCGGCCCGACTCCGTCAGAATCCCCGTCATGACTCAACTTCACTTCAGGCTTCGCTCGCATCTGGGGATCGGAATCTTACTCGGGTGCTTTGCCTTGGCGGGCTTGGCAGCGGAAGACTACCCGCTTCATTCCGACTCAAAGGAGCAGACCGGTGTCCCCAAGGGAACGGTGACCAAATACATCTGGGATCAAAGCACGCTGTATCCGGAGACTCGGCGGGAATATTGGGTGTATGTTCCGGCTCAATACGACGAGGACCGACCATCCCCGCTGATGGTATTCCAAGACGGCCACACGTTTCTCAAGCCGGACGGCGACTGGAGAGCCCCAACCGTTCTTGACAATCTCATCCATCAAGGACAAATCCCGGCACTGATCGCCATCTTCATCAATCCCGGCCATCGCGGCGACTCCTTTCCGAACAACCGTTGGCGGGCCAACAATCGCAGTGTGGAATATGATACGCTCGGCGATCGATACGCCCGCTTTCTCCTTGAAGAGATCCTCCCGGAAGTGTCCAAGACTTACCGAATCAGCGAACGCCCGGAAGACCGTGCCATTTGCGGCAATAGTTCCGGCGGCATCTGTGCCTTCACTGTGGCCTGGGAACGGCCGCAAGCCTTTGGCAAAGTGGTGAGTCACATCGGCAGCTTCGTGAATATTCGCGGCGGGCACGTTTACCCGGCTTGGATTCGAAAAACCGAAACCAAGCCCATCCGAGTCTTCTTACAGGATGGGTTGGGAGACCTGGACAATCGCCACGGCAATTGGCCCCTCGCCAACAAGCAAATGGAAAAGGCTCTGGCTTTTGCCGGCTACGACTACCGCATGGTCTGGGGCGAAGGAGCCCACAGCGGGAAGCATGGGGGCGCGATTTTCCCCGATACGCTAAAGTGGTTGTGGCGCGATTTTCAGTAAGACGGAAAAAACCCATCAACGGCTCTCCTTCGATAGCTCAGACCATGAAATCTCTGCCGCCATTCCTCGGTCTCCTCACCGCGATCTTTGCCTCCGTCTTTACCAACGGAACACCAACGGCCAAAGCCGCCGAAACCTACCCGCTCGGCCCGCTATCCCAAGAGCAAGCGGACGTGCCTCGGGGAACGGTCACCAAGGCCACCTGGCAGAGTCAGATCTACCCCGGAACGGTACGGGACTATTGGATTTACGTTCCCGCCCAATACGACGGCACCCAGCCGGCCTGCTTGATGGTCTTCAACGACGGACGCTCTTATGTCAATTCCGAGGGCTCGTTCCGAGTGCCCACCGTCTTCGACAACTTGATTCACCGCGGCGAGATGCCGGTCACGCTAGGCTTGTTCGTGAATCCGGGGGTGATACCGGCCGCGCAAGAAGGACAAGACAGTCGCAAAACCCGGAGCTTTGAATACGACGCACTGGGAGATCGCTACGCTCGTTTCCTCGTGGACGAACTCATCCCCGATCTCGCGGCGACCTACCGGATTTCCACCAATCCGGAGTGCCGCGCCATCTGCGGCATCAGTTCCGGTGGCATCGCGGCCTTTACAGTTGCCTGGGAACGGCCCAATTCCTTTCGCAAGGTTTTGTGCCACATCGGAAGTTTCACCAACATTCGGGGCGGCAATTCCTATCCTTACCTACTGCGCAAAACGGAACCCAAACCGTTGCGTATCTTCCTGCAAGAAGGATTGAATGATCTTGATAACCTCCACGGTCATTGGCCTTTGGGGAACAAGGAAATGGCGGCGTCCCTAGCCTTCATGGACTATGACTACCGTTTCGTGGTGGGAACAGAACGGCACAACGGCCGTCATGGCGGCGCCATCCTGCCGGAATCCCTCCAGTGGCTGTGGCGAGACCACGCGTCCCTGACTCCGTAACCAGCATCCCATCTCCACGCCCAAAGTCGCCGCCGCAATGGACTCGCGCCCGCTCTCCAAGTCAATCGAAGTTCGGCGATATGACATCAATGGGGAATCCACCGCCAAAGCAGACGCCGTCTGCCTGGAACAACCCCTAGAAATTCGAATTCGCGGCACGAGCGTCGCCATCACCATGCGAACTCCCGGTCATGACCGGGAGTTGGCCGTCGGCTTCGCGGTGGCGGAAGGGCTCATCCAAGCACCCTCCCAGCTGGTTGAGGTGGCACACTGTCGTCAGGCCGAGGCGGAGCACCCCGAGAACATTATCAATCTGTTCCTGGCCGCCGATGCTCCCTGCGATTTAACTCAACTCTCTCGCCACGTCTACGCCTCCTCCAGCTGCGGCATTTGTGGCAAGGCCTCGATCGAAGCCGTTGAGAAGAACTGGCCACCGATTCAATCCGACTTCACCATTGCCGCTCGCACGCTCGTGCAACTCCCGGACAAACTCCGGGAAAAACAAGCCACCTTTGAGACCACCGGTGGGCTCCATGCCGCGGCCCTGGTCGACGCCTCGGGACAATTGCTCTGCGTAAGTGAAGATGTCGGCCGGCACAACGCCGTGGACAAAGTAATAGGATGGAGTTGGCTCACGGGTGGCTTTCCCCCCGCGGATACTCTCCTTCTGGTTTCGGGTCGGAGCTCTTTCGAGATCTTGCAAAAAGCCCTCGCCGCCCGCATCCCTTTCGTTGCCGGCGTGTCGGCCCCCTCAAGTCTGGCGGTTGATCTGGCCGAGACCAACCACCAGACTCTGGTGGGATTTCTGCGCGAGCACAGCTTCAACTGCTACACGAATGCTCAACGAATCCGGCACTAGACCGTCCGGACCAACGCCAAAACCGCAAGGGCGTCCATACGAGTCCACCCGCCACCAGACCAATAACCCCACTGCCGAACCAAAATGCCGTCGGATTCCAGTGGAACAACATCATCCCAAGGCTCGGCCCCAGAGTGATCGCGGACGCCCAAGTCAATCCATAGATCCCCATGTATCGCCCTCGCATGGACACAGGTGCCAACCCCGATACATAGGCCAAGCCCACGGGCATGGCGATCATCTCGCCCAGCGTGAAGATACTCATCGCGACGGCGTAGCCCAATCGGGTTTCAACCACCGCAATCAAACCCACGCCGAGTCCCAAAACAAAGTGGCCGCACGCCAAGGCATTCAGCGGATTCCAGCGGCGGGTCCAAGCCGACAACGGGACTTCGCAGAGGACAATAATGACACCATTCAAACCGAGGATCAGCCCGTAGACGCGTTCCGCATGACCATGCGCCTTCATCTCCAAGCCGAAGGTGGTCATCATCTGCATAAACACCCAACCGATCATCAGACTTGCCACCAAGACCCGCACGAATCTCGGATCACCAAAGGCACACCGAAATCCCTCGATCAGATCCCGTCCCGGATGGTCCGACGCACTCGGATGACCCCGGTCCGGCGGTATACCCACGAGCACAATCAATCCGTAGAGCGAAGTCGAGATCGCATCGCCCACAAACAACCAGAGATACGAGTGCTCGGAGAGAAACCCCGCCGTAGCCGGCCCCAGTGCCCAGCCCGCATTGATGGCAAACCGATACAGCGCAAACGCGGTAACGCGATCCGCCTCCCCGACCAAGTCCGAAAGTAAGGCGGAACTCGCGGGTCGATAGAACTCCGTCGTCATCCCGGTCAACCACGCTAGCACCACAAAGGTTGGCATCGAATCAGCCTGCGAAAGCGCCAACATAGCCACGGCTCCCGAAAACATGGACAGCACGATCGTCGACCGCCGACCCAATCGATCCGCCAGATAGCCTCCGATCATCGTAGCGCACAAATGCCCCACACCGTAGGCCCCCATTGCGAGACTCACCTGACCCGCCGAGTAACCCTCACGGGTCATGTGGAGAGCCAGAAAGGGAAGCACGAACGTGCCGAAACGATTGACGAACGAACCACAATAGATAAGCCACGCCGTGCGGGGTAATCGCCGTACGACGGACCAGAATGAGGATGCATCGGCATCGGGTGGATTGGCTTGAGAACTGGGATCTTCCATAACGCAAAAAACCCCGCCTACCTTTTGGCAGACGGGGCGTGAAAATGAACCTAATTTGTGAACTAACTAATAGTTAGAAACGCCTCCTGTCTGCCTCGTCTCACCTTTATAAAGGACCTCAAGACGAATGCCTCGCATCGGCTTGGATACAAGACCACCACCAAGTCGCCACGCGACTTGGTTTCGCTTGAGTTCCAAATGGACGTTATTCAACACGAGGTTTTCTCCAACTATGCGCCGGATCATCGACCACGCCCCCGCTCCTGTCAACCTCCGAATGAAACCCCGGTAGGGCGAGCGTAACAGACCGTGTAAAAACTAAATTTGAAATCTCACCAGCCGCTGTGGGCGCTCAGGATATGAGTTTGTGAAGATTTTTTCCTCGGTCCCAAACTTTTCTAAACTCGGCTTTTCCCGTTCCCAGAGTTTCTCACTGGGCTCTTGGGGGCTGTGAGTGGCTTTTTGGGCTTCAATTTCAGCCCCACGGCCTCTTTCTCAGCTTTGGGCCAGGGCTTTGAGCAGTCCTTTCACTCCGACTACGTTGATCGCCCGTCTGAGGTTGTAACTCATTGCGCTAAGACTGATTTCTGCCCTCACTTTCTCCAGTCCCCTCATCACGAATCTGTCATGCCCCCACATCCGAAGTGTCCCAAACACATGTTCCACCGTCGCCTTTCTCTGGGACAAAATCTGGGGATTCTCTCTCGTCCTTTGCGCTAAACGATCGACTGCTGCTTGCCCCCAGTGACGCTCGATCGAGCGAAGCTTTCCGGTCGTACATTCTTCTTTAAGAGGACAACTCGCGCAGGCCGCTTTGTTCTCATAGACCCTTATCGACTTTCCATCCTTTTCTCTTTCTCTAACTAGCTTGAGCTCTTTGTCTCCGGGACATCGGTAGTGGTCTTGCTCCCGATTGTATTCAAAGCGTTCTTTCTTGAAGATCACTCTTCCGTTCTTACCCCTTCCGCTGGTCGTCTTCGGACGAGTCACATAGGTGACTATCCCTTGGGTTTCGCATTGGTCGATATGCTCGAAATTATGGTAACCTGAATCGGCGACTATCTCCGGTTTTTCCGGAGCAAGTTCCTGGTGAGTGGCTTCACTCATCGGCTGCAATTGGTTTTCATCGTTGGCATCTTGAACGACTTCTTGAGCCACGATTAGATGATTCTTGGCATCCACTCCAATCTGCACGTTGTAGCCTACTGACGGGGCTTTGGAGACTTTCATCTTCCGCGCCTCGGGGTCATTCCCGCCAATCTCAGGCTTCTCGCTCTTCTGCAGAACTTTCAGCGTTTTGGCCAAGTCCTCTCGATGCTCTTGGATCCGTGCCAGCTTCTCCTTGAGTCCGGTCGGGCTATCGCTTTCTGATATGGGCGCCCCTTCAACATCTGCCTGGTCAAGCTGCTTGAGGTAGGCTTCGATTTGTTTCTCGACCAGCTCAATGGCCTTCTTGAGCTGTTTGGTCGTGTGATGATCGCGAGGATTGCTCACCGCTTTGAACTTGGTGCCATCAATAGCAACCAGTTGCGCCCCAAAGAGGCCCATTCGGCGACACAGGAGATTGAAATCTCGAAATACCGCCTTAAATCGCTTCCGGTTCCTGGAGCGAAAATTGGAGATGGTCTTGAAGTCGGGGTGAAGTCCCTGCAACAGCCAGATGACTTCGAGATTGCGATGAGTCTCAGCTTCCAAGCGCCTGGTCGTTCGAATGCGATGCAGATACCCGTAGAGATAGAGCTTGAGTAAGGTTGCCGGGTTGTAAGGAGGCCGCCCGGTCCTAGCACATTGGGCATGGGTAAATCCCAGCTCGACCAAGTTCAACGAATTGACAAAGGCGTCAATGAAGCGAACCGGTGCATCAGCCGAGACATAATCGTCGATCGTAGGGGGAATAAGCTGAACCTCAGAACGATTTGTTCCTCTGATGTGGTCCATGCTTGAAGTGTAAACCACAGTTCTCTATTATGCCAGAATAGTAGATTGGGTTTTTACACAGTCTGGTAACCGCGAGCCGCTCCTACCCGACGGGTGCTCGGAGCTGATGGCGATGGCGAATGCGGTGCCTGCTCTTGCCCAACGGCTCGCGGGTACGCTCGCCCTACCTTGGGGACTCGAGAAGACAATCGCGCTGGGTGGGGACCCTCATTTTCAAATTGTTCCCATTGCTCCTCGTCGGCTACAGTCCCGCCCATGAACACACCATCCGATTCCTCGCCCCGTAACGGCCAGTGCACCCGTCGACAAGCCCTCGGCACTCTGGGTCTGGTCGGCGCCGCCGCTACCGTCGCCTCCACGGCTCCCGCCCGAGCCGCCACCGCCCCCAAAAGTAAGTTTCGTTACTGCTTGAATATGAGCACCATTCGGGGACAGGAATTATCCGTGCCCGAAGAAATCGACGTGGCCGGGAAAGCGGGCTACGACGCGATCGAACCCTGGCTCGGCAAGCTCAATCAATACGTAGAGAGCGGTGGATCCTTGCGCGATTTGCGCAAACAAATCGAGGACTACGGTATGACTGTGGAGAGTGCGATCGGCTTTGCCAGCTGGGTGGTCAACGACCCGGAGAAGCGCAAGAAAGGCGTTGCCGATGCCACGCGGGATATGGAGCTGCTCGCGAAGATTGGCGGCAAGCGCATCGCCGCACCGCCCGCCGGTGTGCCGCGCGGCGAACCCGTCGAACCGCAAGCCGCTGCCGAACGCTATCGTCATCTGCTCGAGATCGGAGAGAAGACCGGCGTGGTTCCCCAAATTGAGATGTGGGGCGGTAACGAGAGTATTGGACGCGTCAGCACGGCGATTTACATCGCGGTCGAAGCCGGCCATCCCGATGCCTGTTTCCTAGGGGACGTCTTTCACACCTACAAAGGCGGCTCCGACTTCGACAGCCTCCGTCTCCTTAGCGCACAAGCCCTGCAAGTGTTTCACATGAACGACTATCCCGCCGATCCGCCTCAGAACAAAATTGGTGATAGCCACCGGGTGTACCCAGGCGACGGGATCGCACCGCTCAATGAGATTTTCCAGATCTTCCAATCGGTCGGAGCCACCCCCGCACTCTCCTTGGAGTTGTTCAACCGAGACTACTGGAAGATGGATGCCCTCAAAGCAGCGAAGGTTGGACTAGAGAAAATGCGCCGCGTGGTTGCCCGGGCCGGGGTCTGAGCCCGCTCGTTCATTCCCCCCAAGTCGTCGCCCATTAGCATTGCGTGGGCGGGGAAGATGGTGTTACACACCCGGTATGAACGACTGTGCGTTCGGGAACCGAAGGCGCCTCCTTGGGATGGCGCTCCTCATGGTAACCGCGGGTTCGATCGCGAACGCCGCCACCATCACCGTGAACACCATCAGCACGGAACGGGAGCCCAATGAGGAGATCTCATTAACAGAGGCAATCCTCCTGGCAAATGGCGTTCGTAGCGCCAGCGCACGGTTGACGGAGGCCGAGCAAGCGCTCGTGGACGGGACGGTAGGCAACCAAGACACCATCGTATTCCAGATTCCCGGAGACGGGCCTCACCTCATCGCCGTTCCGGACTCCGGATTCGCCAAACTGACCCGAGCCGGCATCACGGTCGACGGGTACAGCCAACCCGGCGCCTCCCCCAACACGGCGAGTATCCGGGAACCCAACAACGCGGTTCTTCAGATCGCGATCGATGGTCGCAGCGGCAACCGAAATTCAGAGGGCGATCTGCTCACACTTTCCGGTGACAACATCACCGTCAAAGGTCTGTCCTTCTTGAACGTGATCGGACCCGAACAGTACGGCGTTAACTTCCGAGACGACGCCACGGGCGGGCAGGTCAGCGGATGTTGGATCGGGCTCCATCCTGATGGCGAAACCATCGCCGGAGGCGAGATCGGCATTGGCGTCTGTTGTGGGACCGGAGGCGGGCATGTGATCGGGACCAACGGGGATGGCATCGATGATCGAGCCGAGTTCAACGTCATCGTGGGACACAACGTCAACACCATCGTAGAAGAAGCGCCCGACGTGCGCATCAGTGGCAATTTCATCGGGGTCCTACCCTCGGGTCTCGAAGCCGCAGACTCAGCCGAACTCACCGAGGGGGATGCCGTGGAGGGAGCCTTTCTTCCCGGCCTGGTGATTGGCACCAACGGGGATGGCACCGCAGATGCCGACGAGGGGAATATCATTGGTGGGATGCTGGACGATGTGATCGAGTTTTGGGACGGCGAGAACCCCGGAGTCATCATCGCCGGGAATGTGATCGGGGTGGGCATCGACGGCGAAACACCGCTACCGAATCTCGACTTCATGAGAACACCGCGCATCAGTGCTCAAATTGGGTCGAACCTCGACGGCATCAGCGACGAGGTCGAAGCCAACATCATCGCCTATCACGAAACCTCCTTGATCGAATACACCACGGATCAAGTCTTCGTCGCCCTCCGAGGCAACCGGATGTTTGAGAATCTGGACCCGCTCTACGGCCAAGTGGAAAGCTCTTTTCACGGCACCGAAGTCACGGATCCCAATCTCAATCTGTTTCCCGACTTGGATGCCAACACCAACGCCGAGCGACTGGTCGGATCCGTCCCGCTCAGTGACACGAGCGGCCTAAGCCCGGCGACCATCGATCTCTATCTCGCGGACGCCGGAACCGCCGGGTTTGCACCTCAGGGCGCTCTCTATCTCGGAAGCTTTACGGACAATAGCGAGGCCGATCGCGATGATCGGAAACGGTTCTTCGACTTTGACTTGTCAGCCGTGCCTTATCCCTTCACGGGTCCGGGTCAATTCGTCATCGCTTCGTTCGTTGCAGACACCATCGAGCCGACTCGATTCGGCACGACGGATTTTTCGAACGCGGTTGAAGTCATGCTTACCGAAACTGCAGCGCCACCGACCGCAACGCCCGAGATCGACTTGACTCGTCAAGCCGATGGCACCCTCGTCCTAACCTACGCGGGCCGTTTGGAAACGGCTTCCGATATCTCCGGACCCTGGACGCCAGTCGAAGCGGCTAGCCCACTCAATCTAACACCCGATCAAGGCGCAGCCTTCTACCGCGTTTTACCCTAGTCTCCCCCCGCTCGGCCCACTCCACCACTCACCACCGTCATGCAGAAACCCAGGATACTGATAGTCGGCGGCGGGATCGTTGGCTTAGCCACCGGGTATCAACTCGCGGCCAACTATCCACAGGCGCAAATCACGATCCTAGAAAAAGAGCCGCGACTGGGCGGGCACCAGACCGGGCACAACAGCGGCGTGCTCCACTGCGGTCTCTACTACCAGCCCGGCTCCCTCAAGGCACGGCTAGCCGTGTCCGGCATTCAGGAGATGGTCCGGTTCTGTCAGAAACATCAAGTTGACCACGACGTTTGCGGCAAAATCGTGGTCGCTACCAATTCCGTTGAAGAGGACCGGCTACGGAAGCTTGAAATCCGCGGACGCCAGAATGGCCTCCAAGGATTGCAATGGCTGGATCGCTCGGCCATGCGCGCCATCGAGCCCCACGTCGGCGGCATCGCGGCCCTCCGCGTGCCACAGGAAGGGATCGTCGATTATCCCCAAGTGACCGAAACGTTGGGCCGACTACTCGAATCGGCCGGCCACGAAATCCATTGCGGCGAACGAGTGACCATTCTGAAACAACGCGGCCCGGAATGGCTCGTGCAGACTCCCAAGCAGGAATACCGCGCGGACTTCTTGATCACTTGCGCCGGTCTACACTCGGACCGCGTGAGCCAACTCGCCGGTGAGACACGTCGCGCCCGAATTGTTCCCTTCCGCGGCGAGTACTATCAGCTCAAGCCAGATCGCGAGGGCTTGGTGCGCCATCTGATTTATCCCGTACCGGATCCGGAATTCCCGTTTCTGGGCGTGCACTTCACTCGCCTCATTCACGGGGGGATTGAAGCCGGACCGAACGCGGTCTTGGCGTTTGCTCGCGAGGGCTATCGAAAGGCGGACGTGAATCTGGCAGATCTGATCGATGCGATGAGCTATTCCGGACTCTGGCAATTCATACGGCGTTACCCTCGGATGACGGTGGATGAACTGCGCCGTTCCTTCAGCAAGAAACGCTTCTGCGAATCACTCCAGAAACTCGTTCCCGACGTCCAGGAAGACGACTTGGCACCAGGCGGAACAGGAGTTCGCGCGCAAGCCATGTCGCCGGAAGGCACCTTAATCCATGACTTTCGGCTGATTCAAAGGCCGAATTGCCTTCACGTCATCAACGCGCCCAGTCCGGCAGCCACGGCTTCACTGGCTATCGGAGGAGAGATCGTCTCACAGATCCGGCAACAACTCGACTAGCGGAACGTTCACTGGTAGCGCTTTGCCAGTGCCTCAAACTTCGCGACCTGATCCGTCGTCCAACTTTCGTCGCGACCCAGCTCATCCGCCATCAGGCCAGCGACTCGTGGGGCAATTTCGAGCGCGGCAGCCGCATCCAAAAACAGGGCGCGCGTCCTTCGGGCCAACACATCTTCCACGGTGCGAGCCATCTGGTGTCTTACGGCCCAGATCACCTCCACCACGCGATACGGCAGACGCTCGTGAAGCACCTCGTTCCAAGCAGGCTGATCGACCACCCACTGGGCCAAGTGTTCGGCATCCGAGCCATAGTGTTCCCACTGCCACGCCTCGCTCGTATCTCCCCCCGCACCGTGCAGCCGGAGACCGCGCGTCCGGGATTGCCGGTCCACCAAACCACTCACCTCCAAGGCCGAGTCCACAACGTCCTGAGCCATTCGACGGTAGGTGGTCCATTTGCCACCGGTAACCGTGACCAGACCGGAAGGCGCTACCAGGATCCGATGTTTCCGGGACAAAGCGGCGGTCGAACCTTGGCCGCCCCGACTCACCAATGGCCGAAGGCCGGCAAAAACCGAGCGGACCGACGCGCGGTTGAGAGGTGTCTCGAAATAGCGGCCGGCATGCTCAAGTAAGAATGAAATCTCTTCCTCACTTGGGAGTGGATCTTTTTCCGGTTCCGCAACCGGTGTATCCGTCGTACCCAGTACCACCCGTCCCAACCAGGGGATGGCAAACAGAATGCGACCGTCATCCGTCTTGGGAATCATCATGGCATGATCACCGGGCAACACCTCGGCATCGAGAACGATATGGATGCCTCGACTCAGTTGCATCACCGGCCAAGTACCGGGATCATCCAGTTGCCGCACCTCGTCGGTATAAATGCCTGTCGCATTGATGACCGCTCGGGCTCGTAACGAGAAGGTCTCGTCACTCTCCAGATCTCGCACCTCAACCCCGACGATCCGTCCCCGCTCCCGGACGAACGCGTCGGCGCGAACATAGTTCAAGGCAATCCCGCCCTGAGACACGACAGTTTGGGCCAAGGTGATGGCTAACGCAGCATCATCGAACTGGCCGTCAAAATACTCCACCCCCCCTTGCAAACGATCTCCGGACAAACCCTCCAAGGCTTCCAAAGTTTTCCGCCTTGAGAGAAAGCGGGATCGGCCAATACCGCGCGTGCCTGACATCCAATCATACACCTTCAACCCCATCCCATAATACAATTGCTCGGCAAGCCCGTAGGTCGGCACCACAAACCCGAGGGGTTTGACCAAATGGGGCGCATTGCGCAAGAGATAGGATCGCTCTACCAGAGATTCGCGAACCAGCCCCACGTCTCCTTGTTTCAAATATCGAAAGCCACCGTGAATCAGTTTCGTACTGCGGCTGGTCGTGCTAGAGCCAAAATCACCCTGCTCGATAAGCACGGTCCGAAAGCCACGCGAAGCCGCGTCTACCGCCGCGCCGAGTCCCGTGGCTCCGCCTCCGATGACGACCACGTCCCACGTTTCATTGCTCTCAAAAACGGCGTCAAGAGACTCTGACCTCGACAGCAAAGGGCGTATTGTTTGATTCATCCGCTACGATCCGCTCCACTCCGAGTCCGTACAGGAACCGGACGGGTCTACTTCTGGCCGCGTTCTTTCCGCAACGCTTCGATCGCAGCCAAGCGTTCCTTCGTACTGATCGTACCGTCCCCATCCAGGTCGAAACGTTCCATGGCCTTATTCGTCTTGGCTTGAGTCGCTTCTCTGGAACGGGAGAAGGGATTGGAACGCGTCGTCGCACGCGAGGGTGCCTTAGCCGCCGCTTTGGCTTCTTGTTCCTCTTTGCTTTCGACCGCCGGTAGGAAGATTTGCAGTCGCGGTTTCCCCCCTTTCGGCGAACTGAATACGGCGTAGTTCAAGTGACCGAACATGTGTTTCAGTGCCAGGTGAGGGGGCAAGTCTTTAAACGTGCCCGAGACCGTGACGCCCGAGTCCACCGGCACCTTCACATTCCAACCGCTGGATTTACCGATCATGCTCATGACCTTCTCCAGTGGCCAGTCTCGGAAACTGGCAGTCACACGCCCTTTCTTGGCGTCCCAACGAAAGGTGTTTCCGGCTGCTGCCGAAAGGGATTCGGAAATACCGAATAGTCCGGTCAGAACCAACAGCACGAACCACGTGGCCAAATTCTTGCGATTCCTGGTTTTCATACCCATTCCTTCAGTCACAACACATGAACCAATAACGACAAAGAGGCATTTTGGCAACGACTATGCCGGTAAAACACCGGGGGTGGCTGGGAGTTGCGGGGGCGGTCTCGGGGTGGTTTTAGTTCTCTTCCGGGAACTGGAAGGACGCGATGGGGATCGGGTTCGCTGCTCTTGCCCAACGGCTCGCGGGTACGCTCGCCCTACCTTTGGGAATAGCTGCGGAACCTTTTAGCAGATCGAGAGGAACAAGCGTTTGATCTCTCGCAAACGGGCTTCGGGACGTTTCTTGCTCAGGCGGGGGAAGCGATCGCCCACCATCACCAGATCGCCTTTGCGCGTGAGCATCACCTTCCCACGCCGCACCTCGATGGACGAGATTTGCCGGTCGCTCGCCATCCATTTCAAGTCCGCTACCAATAACAAATACTCCAGCGTATCCGGAATCGGCCCATACCGATCGCGGAGTTCGTTCTTCAGCGTCGCGAGGGACTCGGCGTCATTGACTTGCGCCAGCTTCCGGTAGATCTCGATGCGTTGCTGCACTTCACCCACATAACTGTATGGAATGCCGGCGGCATAGCGTCGGTCCGGCTCCAGGTCCGCCTCCTGATTCCGAACGGCCACCATGGTTTCATCCTCGTCGTCATCGGCATACACCGCCACATCCTCGCGCGGCACCTGGATGTCAAAGTCCGGCTTCGTTTTACGCGGAGCCGGCTTGGCTTTCTTTCGGCCATCCGAAGCTTCCTCACCCGGGTTTAACGACAAGAAGTCCAGCTTCACATGCACTTCCACCCTTGGCTTAACGGTCTCACCCTTCAGCGTCGCCACACTCTGCTTCAACAGCTGGCAATACAATTCAAAACCCACCGCCGTGATATGCCCACTTTGTTGTGGACCCAGCATATTCCCCGCCCCGCGAATCTCCAGATCCCGCATCGCGATCTTGAACCCACTCCCGAGGCGGGAGTATTGCTTCATCGCACTGATTCGTTTCCGCGCGTCAGACAACAAACCCGCATGCCGGGGAATCATCAAATAGGCATAGGCCTGGTGCTTGTAACGCCCCACCCGACCTCGCAGCTGATACAGATCACTGAGACCAAATCGATCCGCCCGATCGATGATGATCGTGTTCGCATTGGGGATATCGAGACCACTCTCAATAATCGTGGTAGAAACCAAGACGTCCGCTTCCCCGTTGACGAAAGTCGCCATGACCTTTTCCAAAGTCCGCGCTTCCATCTGTCCGTGACCCACTACCACACGGGCCTTCGGGATCAAGGTTCGGATTTTCTCCGCCACCGTCTCGATCGTCATGACTCGATTGTGCAGGAAATACACCTGCCCCTCGCGGTTCAATTCCCGCTGGATGGCGTCGCGGATGGTTCGCTCATCATACTGGGTCACGATGGTCTCAACCGGCAAGCGATCGTGCGGCGGCGTCTCAATTGTACTCATGTCACGGGCCCCGATTAACGCCATGTGAAGGGTCCTTGGGATAGGCGTGGCGCTGAGGGTCAAGACATCGACTAGCTTGCGGAGGAGCTTGAACTTCTCTTTGTGCATGACACCAAAGCGTTGTTCCTCGTCAATGATGACGAGTCCCAAATCTTTGAACGTGACGTCATCCTGCACAATGCGATGCGTCCCAATCACGATATCCACGCCCCCCGTGGCCACCGCCTGGAGAATCGCGTTGGCCTCTTTCCGTTTTTGAAATCGGGAAAGCAGTTCAACCCGAATCGGATAATCCCGCATCCGCTCGGATAGGTTCTTGAAGTGTTGCTGTGCCAAGACCGTCGTGGGAACCAACATCGCCACCTGACGGCCACTCATCACAGCTTTGAACGCGGCCCGAATCGCCACTTCCGTTTTGCCGAATCCCACGTCCCCGCAGATCAGGCGATCCATGGGTCGGTTCGACTCCATATCGTTCTTGGTCGCCGTAATAGCGGATTCTTGGTCCTCGGTTTCTTCAAAGAGAAAGGCACTCTCGAATTCCCGCTGCCAATTGGTATCTTCCGGGAACGGGAATCCCTCCTCCGACTCCCGCGCGGCTTGTATCGCCAGCATCTCTCCCGCCAGATCCACCACCGCTTTCTCCGCTTGTGCCTTGGCTTTGGTCCAGCGCGTGCCGCCCAGCGTGTTCAAGGGCGGCGAGGCTTTCCCCGCACCAACATACTTGCTGACCAGGTGTGCTTCGGTTACTGGGACGTACAATCGCGGCGGGCTCTCATTGGCGTGTTTCGGCGCATACTCAATGACCAGACACTCAGGCTCGGCTTTGGGCTCCGCGTCTTCACCCCCGCGTGGGCTATGCGACTCCATCTTCCGCAATCCGATAAAACGCCCGATGCCGTGCTGCAAATGCACCACGTAATCCCCTTCGATCAGATCCGAGAAATCGATCTCCAACGCCGACTTCACAGCGGCCGCATGCTTCGATTTCAAACGCCGAGGGCGTTCAACTTTGTAGCGGCCAAAGATCTCCGCATCCGTCACCACCGCCCACTTCCAGGCCTCAACTTCAAAACCTCGCCCCAGGACCCCGATGGTCACTCGGAGATGCCCATCGTAGGACGCTTCCGACCAACCGAGTTCCGACCAAATCTCACGAAACCGATCGCGCTCACCCTCGTTGTTACAGAAGACATCCAGCAAGAAACCTTGCCGCAGCCAACGGTGCATTTGGTCGAAGAACTGTTGGCGTTGTTGTTCCGCGACTTGGAGCACGGGTGCCCGGGTATCCAGCGGGCGATAGTGATCGAGATCTCGTATCGTGGGCAAAGCGCCAGATGTGTCCGCTCCGGTCACTTCCGTGAGCACACGACCCGTGTCCACATCCACGGGATCCTCGACCGCCGTTTCAGACTCGTCGGAAGAGAGTACGATCCGAACGCCGCGCGCTTCCATCCGGTTAAGGAAATCCGGCCAATTCTCGGAAAGCGGATCGTCATCCGGAATCTGCTCCCAGTAGGATTCCGCATACGCATCGGTCGACTCCGGACTCAGGACCATGAGCACGGTCGACTCGGGCAGATGATCGCTCAGGCTACAAATCTCCGGCGCGCGCCCCGCCTCGCCCGCCTCTTCCAGTTCGCGCAACAGAATCCCGAACTCGCCTCCTGGAGACAACACAACGGACTCGCGCTTGTCGCGCGAGATCTGGGTCTGCGGATCGAACTCACGGATCGAATCCACCTCATTCCCAAAAAACTCAATCCGGACAGGCCACGCACTGGCCAAGGGAAAGACATCCACAATGCCGCCCCTCAAAGCCAGCTCGCCTTTCTGCGTCACCTTGGCTTCCGGTTCGTAGGCCTGAGCTTCGAGCCATTCCACCAAATCCAAGGGATCCAAGGTTTGTCCGATTCGGATCTCCTTCAGTCGCGACTGCAACGCCGAGGGCGTAAACGTGCGCTGCATCAACGCCGTGACATTGGTAACCAGCACCGGCGCGGCGTCGCCGGGGTTCTCTCGCCAGGCCGCCAGACTCATGAGGGTTTCCAACCGTTCGCTGATCACGTCGGCGTGAGAAAGTTTGGCTTCGTGAGGCAAGGTTTCCCAGGCGGGGAAAAAGGCGGGATCGGGTCGTTCTGATTCGGCTTCTGCGCCAGCCCGTTCCCGTTGCACCCATGACTGCCAGGTCACGAGATCTTGATACAAACGCTCCTGATGCTTCAGCCCCGGAGCAACCAGGACGAGAACGGTCTCCGGTTCCAAGGCACCGAGTACGGCCGCCAAGCAAGGCCAAGCCGAGGTGGCAATCGGATTTATGGACGCAGCCGACGAGCCACCCGCCAGGGTTCGGAGGCCGTCCGAAAGCGCGGAAACAATCCGCTGCGACTCCGCAACCGAATTCGACTCATCACCGGTTCCCGGCATCAGAACCTCATCAACCCCTGAACCTCAGTTCTCATTCTCTTCCACCACGTTCACCTGCCCGAGGGTGAACTCCGTAACGGTCTGCCAATCCCCATTCGGCCAATGAATCCGAACACTCTCGATCGTGTCCGCGGACCCAAGGCCAAAAGTGACCGGCAGTTCGGACTGCGAGAGATAGCTCCTGGTGGGCATGACCTGCCGCTTGAGGGTGTGACCGTTCACTTTCACTTCCAACCACGCCCCGATGCCTTCCACGTTTTGGTCGCGACCTCGGAGCAGAAACCGGATCCAGTTGTGCTGCAGATCACATTCGTTCCGCAACAAGCGTGGTCGACCGCCCACTTGGGCCAGCACCACGTCGAGATCACCATCACCATCGATATCCGCAAACGCCGATCCTCGTCCCACCAACGGTTCGAACAGATCGGGTCCAGATTCGTCGGCGCTCACCACCAGGAACTGACACCCAAATTCGGGGCCACTGTTCCAGAAAAGTTGGGCGGGCTGCTCGTACTGTTGGCTCTTTTGGATCTGGGCAATCTCTTCTTCCAAATGCCCGTTCGCCGTCAACAAGTCCTGCCATCCGTCCAAGTCATAATCAAAAAAGAACAAGCCGAACTTGAGCAACAAACGACTGGCCGGACCAATGCCCGCGGGAATGGCTTCATCGGTGAAAATCATTTTCTGGTTCTGCTCGACATAGAGCGCGGTCATTTCATTGGCAAAGTTGCCGATCCCCACCGCCAGTGCGCCATCCTCCCGATAGCGTGCCGTATCGATGCCCATGGCTCCCCGTGCTTTGCCGTAAGTATCATAGGCAATTCCAGTCAAAGCCCCGACTTCCTTAAACGGCTGTTTCGATTGGTTCATGAAAACAAAATTCCGCACCGTGTCATTGGCAACCACCAGATCCATAAGCCCATCCTCATCCAAGTCCACCGGAGCCACGCCGAGGGTCTTCGCGGCAGGTACGCCTGTGGCTTGGTTCGCGACCCGGACGCCGACCGCTTCCGAGACATCTTCAAATCGCCCGTCTCCCTGGTTTTCATAAAACACCGGAAACGAACCCTCGAAATTCATGGGTTGCCCGTAGGCTCGCCCGATCCCCACCAACGTGCTTCCCAGGGCAAAATCAATCTCCTTACTCCATTTCACGTAGTTGCCAACAAAGAGATCCAAGTCCCCATCCAGGTCATGGTCAAACCAAGCCGCACAGGTGCTCCAATCCGAGTCAGAACCCCCAACACCCGTAGCCTCGGTGACATCTTCGAAGCGTCCCTCACCCAGATTCCGGAAGAGCCGATTGGTCCCTACGGCGGTGATGTAAACGTCCGGGCGCCCGTCTCGATCGTAGTCGGCGATCGCCGCGCCCATTCCGTAGAGCGGGACATCCAGGCCGGACCCCGCAGTGCGATCTTGAAAACGTCCCGTGCCGTCATTCTCATAGAGTGCCGCCGTGGTGGCTTCCCCACCGGCGACACCCGGCCAGGCCGTCCCATTGGTGAAAAGCAGGTCCTGGTCCCCGTCCCCGTCAAAGTCAAAGAACGCCACTCCCCCACCCATGGTTTCGGGAAGTAATTTGTCACCTGCCGCGCCGTTGTTGTGTTGGAAGGAGAGCCCGGCTTCTTCTGTAATGTCTCGAAACCGAACTTGGGGCACGGTAGCAGGTGGACGATCCGGAGTCTCAGGAGCTACCAATTCGGTGACTTGCTCCTCCTCCTCGGCCGGGGGACGCGTCAGCCAAAACGCAACGCCTCCGCCAACCAGAATCAAGCCCAGTAGGACGATTGCCGAGCCTTTGAACGCGCGGCCAATGACCGCATCGTCCTCGTGATCGGTTACATCCAACTGACCTTCCGGGTCCGAATCCGCATCTCGCATCGCCATGATCTAACGCAGATTCGGGACGGCATCAACTAGCAAGGTAGCCCGAAGCAGATTTCGACCGGCCAGAAGTTGGGAAGAATAGCGGTACCGGATGGTGGGGCGAGCGTACCCGCGAGCCGTTGGGCAAGAGCAGGAACCGCGACCGCCCCGGCTCTAGGAACCCGCCGGGCAGGAACAGCTCGCGAGTGCACTCACCCGACGAATCACATCCCTGGCGCACCATCCCGGTGCAGATCATAGATCACCACGGGCTGAGCCGCATTCCGGGCGGCCGGGTCGCGCTCCCGAGCGATGGCGATCACCGTGTCACGGGCGTTGTTGTCCGTCCGATACTGCTCGTGCAAACGCCGATGTTCCGTCGCAAGTACCTCGTTCCCCAAGAGAGCCTGCAGAATCCCCAGGTTGTGGTGGGCCGTTTCGTTCTCGGGATCCAAGACCAAGGTCTTGGTGAAAGCGTTCACCGCCAATTTCAAGGTGTCTTGATAGGCCGTTGGCTGCCCCCGAAGGGTGGTGGATTTCGCGTAGTAGGTTAGACCCAGCTCATTCCACACGTGATAGTCTTTGGAAAAATCAAAGCCCCGCTCAATCACCTCGGCATAGCGATCCTCCAACACACTCCGAAACTCACGGATCGCTTCATCAAACAAACCGTTCTGCTTGTTGACCAGAGCATTGAACCAGGCCAGGGTCCAACGCGGTGCAGGCGGATCAAAGGCGGCCGCTCGTTGCAGAGCCGCCACGGCCTCGTCAACGCGCCCTTCTTTTAGATACACCCGCGCCAAGTTCAACGGGCCATCGGGCCGACCCAGTGCTTCCACCCGGGCAAACGCCACTTCAGCCTGCCGCAATTGACCCTTCTCACTCCCGGCCCCGCTCTTAAGCAGGAGACCGATGCCGTAGTCATTCCATCGTTGCCATTCCGGCACGTTATCGGTCGAAGCCCCGTCGACGGCTTCGGCAGATCCCGACCCGGGCGCCACCACCGTCACGACTACGCGATCCTTGGCTATTTCCGTCACCGGTAAGGTATTCGCGTAGTCCGCACCGTACACATACTGCATGTAGGTGGTATCAAATTTGCGATAGTTCAAACGGGCTTCCAATTCCAGCGAACCCGTGAAATCAGCCGGAACCTCCAGACGGTAATGCAGCACACTGGCGGCTCCCGGTGGGATCTGGTTGTTGTACAACGGCGTAAAGATGTCTTGAGCGTTTCGCCGATCGATCCGATTGCCCGCCCGATCCAACATGTAGGTGTTGACGAAGTGCGCCCACGAATCGACCCGATTGAACTCGCCCATCCCGCCACTACGACCCATCCATTCATCACCGGCCTTGGCCGCCATGTCCACCCAGACCTGATTCGAATCCGACGTGCCTTGGGTAAAGATATGTCCCACGGTCAAAGTCCGCAGCACAACTTCCACCAAATAGGTTTCGCCCGCCACCACCGTGATCCCTTCCGGTCCCAACGGCGCCACCAAGCGTCCATCGATCTCCCCGCCTTCGCGCAGCCCAAACAGATCCACCCGCAAGGAATCCCGCAGGATCGTCTGTTGCGCCTCGACCGCTTCCTGATCGCCACGAATCGCCGGGACACCGGTATTACCGCCGGGGAAGAGGTGGTCGTGAATGGAGAGCACCTTGGATTCGCCAAAGAAATCCGCCCCAAAATCATTCGATTCCTTCAACGGCATGTGACAGCGGTTGCAATTGGATTCCGCGTGGGGGGGATAGTAAAAGGATTTGGCGTTGCCACCCGACACGCCACTAACGAGAAAATTGTCGTAGTGATTCTGCCCGCGATGCCAATCTTTGTAGTTGGTCAATTCCCCAGGGAGGCTGACTTTGTGGCAGGTGCTACAAAACTCAGCGGTTTCGTGTAGTGGTTTGAGAAAGGTCTTTTTGTGAAAGGCCGGCTTGGCCTTGATCATCTGCCGATTGATGAAACGGAGCAACCGGTTCTCGCTCTTGGCAAAAGGATAGTGCACGGGTTCTTCGATGGTATAGTCCGCATTCCCTCTCGGGCTATTCACGTGCGTGATGGCGTGACAAGCCGTGCAGGTGATCCCGGCGTGGGCCGTGGGGTGATTCTCCATATCGAAGTCCGGGTCATCAAAAGCACCACTGAAGAAAGGCACCAAATCGTGGCAGCCCGCACACCACCGCGAGGCCTGCACATTCCCGTCCCGTTTCATCAGGACCTCACGGGTTTCTTTGATGCTGAAGAGGTAAGGTTCGTTGTTGAAGGAGCTAAAATGGTGGGCACTGTGGAACCAGCCGTCATAGGCATCTGGGTGACATTCCATACAATACTGGTCCATCATCAGGGTATCGGCCGGGATGAAATTACCGGTCGAGGTTCGGGCAAGGGACGGTTCGAAATACTGGGTGCCTTCCTTGGGGCCCACCACGTTCCACTGCCGCGGGTCCTGGGAGTGGAAGGCAATCATCCCCAAGACCACGGCCCCGACCGCCGCACCCCAACCGAGCCCAATACGCCATTTGATCCGGGGCCCAGCCAGCCGATGGAGCACGTAGAGCCAAATGGCCAAGAGCGGGGTGATCACATGCATCCAATACGCCACGGAGCGGGTCTGTGGATTGCGGATCTCAAACCCCTCCACGCGCATCAAAGCCACACCGGTGGCCAGTAGCACGAGGCTGATCACAAAAAGCGCATACCCGACGCGGACGGCCCGCCGGTTCGGACGGTTGTGAGCGTTATAGATGTGCCCAAAACCAAAGAGAATGACCGGGAGGATAATCAGCAGCCCCAGAACCAAATGGCCTAGGAACATGTACTGGTAAAAGTAATTCTGATACGTCTCGCCCCGGAGCCATTCCAGGAAGGTGATCCCACCCAGGTAAGCCGAATTCGCGCCCAAGGCCGCGAATAATCCCATGATGGCATACAAGAGGATCCGTAGACGTGGTCCAATCGCGCGGACATATTTCCGTTTTGCGATTGGCTTAGATTGAGGCTGATTGGATTCTTCCGACACGGATGAGTAACTTTCTGGCAACATGCCCCAAGTTGCGGGAGATGAAAAACCTAGTTTTCAAGTTTTTAGGGATCCGGTAGATCAGACACATGTCAATTGCAGAAAACCTCGCCGCCCTCCAGCAACGGATGGACCAAGCCTGCGACCGCGCGGGCCGGGATCCGCAATCCGTCACGCTCGTGGCGGTTTCCAAGGGCCATTCCGTAGCCGCGATCCGAGAGGCGCACGACGCCGGATTGACAGTTTTCGGCGAGAACAAAGTGCAGGAACTCAAGCTCAAGGTCGGCCAGTGCCCGCCGGATATCCGCTGGCACTTCATCGGACACCTCCAGACCAACAAATGCCGGGAAGCCACCTTCAATAGCCGCTTCATTCAAGGCGTCGACAGCCTGCGCGTCGCGGAAGCACTCCAATTGGCCTGCGAAAAACTCGCCCGCACCCTGCCGATTCTCCTGGAAGTGAACGTCTCCGGCGAGGCGACCAAATACGGCTTCCGCCCGGAAGAGGTGTTGGATCTTCTGATGACGCTCAACGACCTGGATCGGCTGGAAATCCACGGTTTCATGACCATGGCCCCCTGGACGAAGGAGGTGGAGAAGACTCGCCCCTACTTCCGCCAGTTGAAGGAATTGCAACAAGAAGCCGAGGATCGACTCGGCGCGCCGCTACCGGAGCTGAGCATGGGCATGAGCGGGGATTTCGAGATCGCCATCGAGGAAGGCGCCACGCTTGTCCGGCTCGGAACCGCGCTCTTTGGTCCGCGCAAAGCCAAGAAAGCGTAGTTTCCAGAACCAATTCGCAGGCCGGGCACGCCACTCGGGTGTGATTGAAAATGGGTGCGATGAATACGCGAGACCGTTCTGCGTTTGATTCCCCTCTCGGTCCATTATTTACAATCTCGCCGTGCATCGCCTAAGCTCTTCCCGGATGGAGTTGACCGTTGAAACCTTTAAGGCGGAACTAGCCGAGGCCATACGTGCCTACGATAAATATGTCATCTGCCTCGACAAACCGCCGGAAGATTGTCGCAATTCCCTGCTCCGGCTCATGGAAAAGGCCATCAAGGCCTACCGCGATCGCGAGCCGGGCCTGCGCCACGGCATTGCCCTCGACCGCCAAGTTACCATTATCCTAAGTCAGACAGAGACCAGCGTGCCCTTGTGCGGGATCTACTTCAACCTCCACTCCCCGTACCATCGCAAGCGCTAGCCAGAGTTTCCGGCGCTCGTACCCCCGCTTTACCACCAAGTCCGTAATCTCATCGAATCCAAGGAACGACATGCCTCAAGCCGCCCATCGCCGTATCGCCACCCTCACGTGGACCGGATGTCTTCTCACCCTCACCATGACTGCCGGATCCCTCTCCTACCCGAAAACCGAAAAAGGCACCCAAACCGATTCCTACCACGGCACCGAAGTCGCCGATCCCTACCGCTGGCTGGAAGACGACGTCCGAGAGTCCAAGGCTGTCGAAACATGGGTGACCGCTCAGAACACGGTGACCTTCGACTACCTGAAGGCCTTGCCCCATCGCCAAGCCATTGAAGATCGCCTCACCGCACTCTGGAATTACGAGAAAGTAAGCGCCCCGTCAAAACGCGGGGATTGGTATTACGTCTGGCGCAATGACGGATTGCAAAACCAAGACGTGCTCTACCGTCAAAAAACCGTGACCGGCCCGCTGGAAATGGTGGTCGATCCGAACACGTGGTCGAAAGACGGTACTGTCGCCCTGAGCTCGGTCTCCTTTTCCGATGACGGACGCTACATGGCTTACGGCATTCAAGACGGCGGCTCGGACTGGCGCACCTGGCGCATCATGGAGGCAGACTCGCAAAAGGTTTTCGACGACGAACTCAAGTGGGTCAAATTCAGTGGCATCAGCTGGACCAAAGACAATCTGGGATTCTTCTACAGCCGTTACCCGGAACCCGAAGAGGGCGATGCCTTTCAGTCCCTGAACAAAAACCAAATGGTGTTCTATCACCGCGTGGGCACCACCCAAGACCAAGATGTGTTGGTGTATCAGCGACCGGATTTTCCCGATTGGGGTTTCAATGCCGAAGTCACGGAGGATGGCCGCTATTTGATCCTCACGGTGTGGAAGGGTACGGATGATCGTTACCGCGTGCTCTACCGCGACTTACAAGAGCCTTACGCACTGCCGGTCGACCTGATCGACAATTTTGAAAATGAATACAGCTTTATCGGCAACGACGGGCCCAAGTTCTATTTCAAAACCAACCACGAAGCTCCCAACGGTCGGGTGGTCGCCATTGATATTCGGCAGCCGAAAGCCCGCCACGAAGTCATCCCGGAAGGCCCCAATGCGCTCAATGGCATCGGCATCGTCGGCAACCTCTTCATCGCTCAATATCTCAAAGACGCCAAGAGCCAGGTGAAACTCTTCCGCACCGACGGGCGCCTAGTCCGGGAAGTGAGCTTTCCAGGCATCGGGACGGCCAGCGGATTTGGCGGAAAACGTTCGGACACGGAAACCTTCTATTCCTACACCAGCATCAATACGCCATCGAGCATCTACCGTTACGATATCATCACCGGTGAGAGTGAATTGATCCGTCAACCCAAGGTGGCGTTCGATCCGGATGCGTTCGTGGTGAAACAAGTATTTTACCAGAGCAAGGATGGCACGCGGGTCCCAATGTTTCTGGCGCACCGCAAGGATCTGAAGCTCAACGGGCAACTCCCCACCCTTCTCTACGGCTACGGTGGATTCAATATCTCCCTCCCGCCCCGCTTCTCCATCAGCAATCTGGCTTGGATGGAAATGGGCGGTGTCTACGCCCAAGCCAACCTACGTGGAGGCGGCGAGTATGGCGAAGCCTGGCACAAAGCAGGCACCAAGCTGCAGAAACAGAATGTCTTTGATGATTTCATTGCCGCGGCGGAATGGCTCATCGCCAACGACTACACCCAACCCGAAAAACTGGCGATCCGGGGCGGGAGCAACGGCGGCCTACTCGTGGGTGCCTGCATGAATCAACGACCCGATCTCTACGCCGCCTGTCTCCCAGCGGTCGGGGTGATGGATATGCTCCGATTCCAGAAATTCACCGCCGGACGCTTTTGGGTCGATGACTATGGCTCCTCAGATCATCCCGAAGAATTTAAGGCTCTTTACGCCTACTCCCCGTACCACAACCTCAAGCAGGGAACGGACTATCCCGCAACCTTGGTCACCACGGCCGATACGGATGATCGCGTGGTGCCGGGACACAGTTTCAAATACGCGGCTCGCCTCCAGGAATACCACCAAGGTTCCGATCCCGTGTTGATCCGGATTGAGACCCGAGCCGGACACGGCGCCGGAAAACCGACGAGCAAAATCATCGAGGAATATGCGGACCAGTGGGCCTTCCTAGTGAAACACCTCGGCTTCCAACCCAGCCTGTAAGCGCGCTGCCCGAACCGCACTCCCCGACGCGATCCACAGCGGGGCTGAATCCTGGATTCACCGAAGCCAAAGCGCTCCTACTCCTCGACCTCCCCCGCATGGACCCGAGCGGCGGACGCAGCGAAGAGCTCCGGCTCCAGTAATTCCATCAACGCGTTCATCCGTTTCTCGATCAACCCACACTGAGCAAAACTCAGCGCAACCCCCAGGTTCATGATGAGCATCAAGATGCCACGCGTATCGGCCGGGGCGATGAAGAAGATCGCGACTGTGAAGAATATCACGAAGAGCATCACGATCCATCTGAACCGCTTATTTTGTTCGCGGGCCTGTTCGATGAGATCAAGCCGTTGCCGAACGCGGTTCGCTTCCATCTCCCAATACTGTTCCTGCAACTCCGGATGGAGTTTCTCGACTTGATCCTTGCTCAATACATTCATGAAACCTACCTCCATTCACAGGCCGAAGCCTATCGTAAGCTGGCTCAAAGGAAGTAGGAAAACAAGTCCAAACCCAACCGCTCAAAGTTCGTTTCCGGAAGGTGGGGCGAGCGTACTCGCGAGCCGTTGGGCAAGAAACGGAGCCTCAAACACCAGCCCAAGACAAGAACCCACCGGGTAGCATCAGCACACCGAAGCCCCCCCTCCAGCCTCAATCCGGTCGGACTTCGTCACCTTCCTCCGCATTCCCCTCAATGATATCCGCCGCCACGGTTTGTCCCCGAACGGGCCCCGTCACTTTCACCCGCGCAACCTTCTGACCGCGCCGATACAGAAAGAGCCGTTGATCGATCTTGGGCAATTGACTCAAAGCATAGTCCAACACCACAAAGCGAAGCGGGGCATTCACGCTCGCCACCACCCCCGTCGAAGTCGTCACCGGAATAATCACCGACTCACCATCGGCCACAGTCGGAGCTTGGCGAGGCGCAGCAGCGCCTTCCTCCCCTTCCTGCCACAAGGGCGCCTCACCTGTCGAAGCACCCGCCTCCGCACCAGGCCCGGACCCAGTCGATCGACAGCCCACCAGGAGGATCAGCCCAACAAGTAACAGACACAACCGTTGCATGACCGCATTTAAGTCCCTTATCGCGGAACGTCAACCGACAAACTCCGGACGGTTCCGGTTCACCCGGGCGGGATTGGAGATGGGGGTATCGGCGACGCCATTGCCTCGGCGGCAGGAAGGGGCGGGTGTTGTCATGACGGGCTCGACGGTGAGCGGTGGCAGGACGGCGTTCGTTGCATGCCGAACGTACCGCCTGATTTAGGGATAGAGGGGGTCCTGCCGTGGTGCGCCATGTTCCTTTTTGGGTATTTGACTGCCCTTGTGCCGACGGCTCGCGGGTACGCTCGCCCCACCTTCCGGAATTGAAACTAGGATGGGGCTCTTGTTGCCGATGCTGGTTTTCCTATGACACTCGCCTGGCCGACGCTACCCGCGTTTTCCTTGTGTTGCGACTCCGGTGCGCTAGGTTTCGCCCATGAAGATCTTATTCATCGGCGATGTCGTCGGCTCACCCGGCCGTCGCGCCTTGCGGGAGCTGCTCCCACCCATGCGGGAACGGGAAGGCATTCAGTTGGTGATCGCCAACGGCGAGAACAGTGCTGGCGGGGCCGGCATCACACCCGACATGGCCAACGAGATCTACGACACCGGCGTCGATATCATCACCACCGGGGATCACCTTTGGGACCAACGGACGGTCACGAAACTCCTGGAAGAGGAACCCCGCTTTCTGCGCCCGCTCAACTACCCGCCCAATACGCCCGGCAACGGTCACACTTTTTGGCGAGGTGAAAACGGCGTGTCCGTCGCCATCGTCAATGTTCAGGGACGGACCTTCATGCCGGACTTGGAGAATCCCTTCCTCGCCATGGAAGCCCTGATCCCGACCTTGCGAGAGGAAACACCCGTGATCTTCGTCGACATGCACGCCGAAGCCACTTCGGAGAAGATCGCGATGGGGCGTTTCTTGGATGGCCGGATCAGTGGTCTCGTGGGCACGCACACTCACGTGCAAACCGCCGACGAGCAAGTGTTCCCGGGCGGCACCGGATTCTTGTGCGATGCGGGTTGCACGGGCGCTCAAGAGAGCATTCTCGGCCGGGAAATCGCGCCCATCATTAAACGTTTCCTAACCAACCAACCCCAGCGATTCGGAGTAGCAAAGCAACGCATCGTGCTCAACGGGGCCCTCTTAGATGTGGACGAGCTCACCGGCAAATGCCGCTCGATTCAGCGCGTGGCAGAGCCGTTGACGGTCCCCGACAACTAAGTCTTAACCGTTCCCGCCCCGATCCGCATTGGCCAAGTGAATCCCCTTTGCTTGGCAACGCGGACAGATCTCGTACTCCGGATGCTCAGCCAAGGCCTTGGGTAAGACCAAGAAGAGCCGATGGCAAGGCACGTGGCCGCAATTGATCAAGTGACGGGTCCGAGCGCCGGTATGCTCGCAGACCCCAACCGGAGTTTCCGCGAGGGCAAAGGCATCCGGCACGACCATCCGCTGGTCAAAAACAAAACAATCCCCTTCCCAGTGCTCCCGTCCCTCCTGCTCCAAATACCGGTGGATGCCGCCGTGGAGTTGATACACGTCCTTAAACCCTTGGTCCTTAAAGAACGCTGAGGCCTTCTCACACCGAATGCCCCCCGTGCAATACATCATCACCTTCTTATCTTTAAGGTGGGCGTAGTCCTCCATCACATCCGGCAGATCTCGGAAGTGCTCGATGTCCGGTTTGATCGCTCCTTCAAAATACCCCACGTCCGACTCGTAGCGATTCCGGGCATCGAAGACCACGACATCTTCATCCGCCTCATCGAGCATGCGTTTCCATTCCGCCGGTTCCAGGTGGATCCCTCCATTGACGTGCGGATCGACATCCTGTTCCAAACCTAGGGTCACAATCTCCTTACGGACTTTGATCATCAGCTTGGGAAACGTGGCGGCGTCTCCTCCACTTAACTTGAACTCCACATCCGCAAAACGGGGATCCGCTCTGAGCGCGGCTTGATATTGTTCCGTCGCCGCCGCGTCCCCGGCCACGGTACCGTTGATCCCTTCATGTGCAATCAGGATGCGGCCCTTCAGGCCGAGGGACTCACACAGAGTCCGTTGCTCCTGCATGAACTGCTCCGGATCCTCGATCCGCACATACTTGTAGTACAAGAGCACGGTGAATGGAAATGACTCACTCACACCAGACGCCTCCATCGATCGCCGCTTGTAAAACAATCCGTTTGAACATCGAAACCATGGCCAATCAATACCTCTGGATTCAGGGAGCCGGAACCAGCTCGGCCTTCCATTGGTTCAGCAACCCCTGCATGGTGGCTGGAACTTTTCCTTTGAGCGGTTTGGTGGATTCGAATCCCGTTCCGCGCTCAGTGACGACCAATGGTTCGTAGCCCACCCAGTAGTCCGCTGCGCCCACTTCCATCACAAAGATCCTCATCCGCACAAACGTCTCGGGGTTCACAAAGCTACCGTGGCGCAGAGCCGTCCATCGCGAGGGCGCGGTATCAAAATCCAAGGTACGCCGGTCCGAATCCACCAGCTCATAGTCCTGGTCACTCATGAAACCGACCAGGGAAGAACGGATGGCCTCAATCCGCATGCCGGAGACACCAACGCCACGTCGGCTTCCCAAGTCCTCACCGCCACCAGACGGCGTGCTACAAGCCGCTGCACCCAACCAAACTACCAAAACCAAGGCCCCCAAGCCGTCTCGCAATCGTTTCTTCATAATCTCATCTCCCTCGATCAAAAATGGGCGTGCCGGGTCAGGTTCCACGATTCGTAAACTTTGTCCGGCAATTCATTCAGAAAGCGCGACGGCTGCTGCATGACATCGCCTTGACGCCCTTGGGTGAACCGCATCAAAGGGTAGCTTAAATACAACTCGTTCTCAGCTCGTGTTGCCGCCACATAAAAGAGGCGCCGCTCCTCTTCTTCGGCTTCGGGGTTATCCAGGGATCGCGAGGAAGGAAACAGCCCTTCACACAGCATCACGATGAACACCACCGGAAACTCCAATCCTTTGGCTTGGTGGATCGAGGTCAACCGGATCCGCTCATCATCCGCCGAATCGGGAAGGCGATCCTCCGTATCCAGATTCGACTCCAATGCCAGCTGCGCCAAGAACGCTTCCGTGCTATCGAACTGACGCGCATATTGGGCGATCTGTTGCACATCCTCCAACCGGTTCCGGTAGTTGGAATACACTTCCTTCATATGTTCCTCGTAGCCCGCATCCAAAACCAACTCGATCATACTCGTGGGCGACGATCGGATCTCCGGCACCTGCAACTGAGCCACAGTCGCGCAAAGCTGAGCCCAGGCGGCTTGAGACTTCTTGGGTGCCTTCTTGCCGGCCTTGACGAGGTATTCCGCAATCGGCAATTCCGGCGCCGGGGCATCGCCTTCTTCGGCGTCAAAGGTGCGTTCTGGAATCTCCGCGAAAAACAATCCCCACAACTTCTCAGCCATCTTGGCCCCAACCCCGGGGAACATTTTTACGATTCGCTTGAACGCCAACTCATCGCGCGGATTGACGACGAGCTTCAGATACGCCGCCACATCTTTGATATGGGCTTGTTCGAAGAAACGAATGCCGCTCGTGATGACAAAGGGGATATTTCTACGAGTCAGCTCAAGCTGGATCTCCATCGCATGAAAATGGGATCGATAGAGAATGGCCATGTCATCCAACTCGATCCCTTCCTCCCGCAATTCCAAGGCGCGTTGAGCCACAAACGCGGCTTGCTCACTCGCGTCATTACAGGCAACCACGACCGGTTTGGGACCGGTGTCGCGAACGGCCTGCAATTGTTTCTCAAACTGGTTTACGTTGGCCGCGATCGCTGAGTTGGCCAGGCTCAAGATCTCGGGTGTGCTCCGGTAATTGGTTTCGATCTTGAAGGTGCGCGCGTTTTCGTAGCGCTTGGGAAATTCAAAGATGTTCGTGTAATCCGCCCCCCGCCACGAATAGATGCTTTGCGAATCATCGCCTACGACCATCACGTTGCCGTGTCCATCTCCGAGTAGATCGATCAGGCTGCTCTGCAGTTTATTCGTGTCCTGATACTCATCCACCAGGATGTATTTGAAGCGTTGTTGGTATTGCTTACGGACGCGCTCATCTCGCTGCAACAGTTTCAGCCAAAGCGACAGTAAGTCATCGAAGTCCATCAATCCGGAGGAGCGCTTGCGCGCTTCGTAGCGTTTGTGGACGGCCTCAATCTGCGGAGTGAGGTGTTTGAAATACCCAAATTGCTCTTGAATCATTTCATCCACGGGCAGCATCCGATTGACGGCCTGCGAGATGATATCCAAGACGACGTCAGGCTTGGGAAAGCGGGTCGCTTTGACGTCAATCTTCTCTTCGCCGATGCAGGCACTCACCAGGTCCTTGGCGTCCTCACGATCCATGATGCCAAAATCATTGGGATACTCGATCGAGGCCGCATGCCGCCGGAGAATCCGGTTGCCGATGGAATGGAAGGTGCCTCCCCACAGGCTGGTCAGCTCTTGCCCGAGCAAAGAGGCGACCCGATTCATCATTTCCTTCGCGGACTTATTCGTGAAAGTGAGAAGGAGGATGTTCTCCGCCTCGACGCCGTGCTCAATCAAGAAGGCGACCCGATAGGTCAGCGTCCGCGTCTTCCCTGCGCCCGCGCCAGCAATCACCAGCGCCGCACCGGGCGGACACGTCACCGCTTCCCATTGTTGTCGATTCAGCTCCTTCTCGTAATCAATCTTCAGATCGACTTCGGAACGATACGGTTGGAGCACATAGTCCTTCGCCATGCCGCCCGCTACCAAAACGGATTTCGGTCGAGAAAAAAAGGAAAACCGCCTCGGAGAAGGCGGTGCCGGTACGATCAAAAATGCGCGCACCAGGAGGCGATCTAGGACGGGGAGAATGAAAAAATTAAAACGAAAACTGCAAAATGGAAAATTCAGCCCTCTCTTTTGGAGTGCGGGAGCAGGGCTGCCGCTTTCCCTTTGGTGGACTCTTTCTTTCTCCTGCTCCAATGGGAAACCTACCGCATCCTTCCGATCCGATGCCCCGCACATCGAATCACACCCAGACGGTGCCATGTAACTCGACGGTTCAATTCGGTAACTGAGGAGAGGCGCCTCAACGGGCAGCCTGATGGCCTCCGGCGAAACAGTGGATCGTGCCTTCGTCCGTACTAACAAATAAGCGGCCACCGCCCGCGGTCAGTCCAAACACGCGCCCATTCACCGCTGATTCCCAGAGCAACCGGCCGTCATCCTTATGAAAGGCACCGACTCGTCCTTCGCCCCCGGCGATGAGCAAATCACCGCCCTGGATGAGATCCAAGGGAAATTCGCAAGAGACCTTCCAGAGCTCGCACTGTCGCATCTGATCCGATAAGGCATCGATCTCTCTTCCCAAGACCAGCACCTGCCGACGCAGTTGTTTGGCGTCGTCGGAGTTGCCCTGCTTGGCGTCTCGCAGCTTCTTCAACCGGTCCGAAAGCGCGCTCTGCCGGGTCATCGCCGCTTTTCGCTCCCGAGCCAAACCCATGTATCGATCCCGATCCAAGGCACTCAATTCGAAGTCTGAATGCAAATAGGATCGTCCCTGGGAAACAATCATGTGATTGCCGGAAAACTGGGCCAACTGATCACTCACTTCGCCCTCCACGACCCCCAATTGGCCCACTTTGCCCGGTCCAAAAATCAACGCATTCCCCGACAAGAGCGCATACGTACCGCCTTGTCCCTGAACCACTCGCAAGCGCTTCCCATTGGCAATATCCAGAATCACCGGATTGTTTCGACCCGTTGGCACGTAGAGCCGAGTCTGGGACGCCAAGAGGTAGCCTTGCGCCGGCAAATCGGTTTGCACCGTTCGCCACTTCACCTCACCCGTGGCGAGATCAAACGCGCAGATGTGCACCCCTTCCGAAGGGAACATGCCTGCGACGGCGTAGCCCACGCCGTCTTGAATCACCACCCCGGCCCGACATGGCCAAGCCGAGATTACCCGCCCGTTGCCGGCGATCCGATAATCCTGCGGCCCGAGCAGTTGCTTCCAAATCACTTCTCCACTGGCGGCATCCAAGCAATAGACCCGGCCATCGTCGGATCCTACATACGCTCGGCCGTCATGAATCGTCGGTGCGAACCGTACGGGTCCGTCGGTAAACAGGTGCCACTGCTCCCGCCCGGTAGCTGCATCCAGACAATAGACCTTGTCATCAGCGGAAGAACCGAAGTAGGCCCGACCTTCGGCCAAAACCACTTGGAAGGCGTAGTCGAACGTCTGACGCGACTTCAGATCGTAGACTTTGTTCCAGCCATCCCACTTGGCCTCGCCTTTCCAAGCGGGCTGAGGTGGCTGTTTCGACTGAAAGGTCCAGCCGGAGCTGAGCGGGAGGGAAAGGGTGGAAGCACTGACGCCGGACCGAGCGTTATCCCCTCGGTAAGTGGCCCACTCCGCTTGCCCTTGAAGGCTCGCCATAGTGACCAGTGCCCATGCTAAGACTCGTTGTATCATGAATTCTCTTCCTTGGTGTTACCCGATTCAATACGCCCCTGGCGCAACCGAATGACGCGATCCGCAAAACCATCCGCGGCTTTGCCGTGTGTCACCACCACCACGGTTCCGCCTCCTTGGTGAAAGGCACTCAAGTGTTGGAAGACTTCAGCAGTGTTTTCGGGATCCAGATTTCCCGTGGGCTCGTCGGCTAGAATCACGTCGGGTTCATTGAGAAGCGCTCGCCCAATAGCGGCTCGCTGCCGTTCGCCCGCGGACAATTCACCCGGCCGGTGGGTCAACCGGTGCGACATGCCCAAGCCTTCCAGCAATTCCGTCGCCCGTTTCCGTTGGTCGCCACTCGGCTTGCCGCCCGCCGCCATGAGCACGTTTTCCAACGTATTCAAATACGGAACCAGGTGGAACATTTGAAACACAAACCCTACGGACCGCGCTCGAATAGCCGCGCGCTCTCCGCTGGAGAGGCCATACAGATCCCGTTCACGGAATTCCACTCGCCCAGAACTCGGACGGAGCATCCCGCCCAAAGCCAACAAGAGCGTGGTTTTTCCCGATCCGCTACCGCCCTGAACGGCCACGAATTCTCCTTGCCGGATCTCCAAATCGAGCTGGTCCAAACTCCGTACCTCGCCACCCCGAGTGGCATAGGTCTTCGAAACTGAGCGACAGGCTATCATCATCCTAATCTTCTCTCAAAGTCTCCGCCGGATCGTGCGCCACGGCCTGCATGGCCGGGATAAACGAAGCGATCGCCGCCAGCAGAGGCGCTCCCAATAACGACCAACCGAAGAGCGTCCAATTCGTCTGGATCGCTTTCGCCGTCACCCGAAAAATCTCCGGTCCTATACTCAGTGCGAGCGCATTGCCGACGGCAAATCCCAACCCGGCTCCGAGCACGCCAAGCACAATCGCCTTCCCCAAAAAGAGGCCGGCGATGTGACCGGACCCATAACCCAAGGCCCGTAGCACGCCAATTTCCTGACGCCGTTCCCGCACATTCAACGCCGCCAACACCCCGACCCACAAAGCACTGACGATCAACAAGAAGGGCGTCAAAAACCCCATCTTGTTTTCAATCATCTGCCGTTGCTTTGCCCGTGCATCCGCTTGGACGCGATCTTGAATCACACGAGCCTCAGGCAACACTTTGCCGAGCTCTTCCCGCAGAATCTTCACCGGCTCTTCATCGGCTGTCAGGCAAAGACAATCAATCGCCTTGATCTCGTTGATCTGCCCCGTCAGCCCTAAAACCCGCTGCACGTCGCTCAACGCCGCATAGACGTATATGTCTTCTTCCGTCCCGCTCTCCACGAGCGTCTTCGTGACTTTCAATACATGTTTGCCAAGAGATAGCTCACTTCCCGCTTTCAGTCCCAAGCGCTGCGCCACTTGGTACCCAACCAAGGCCGTGCCCGTCTCGATCTGGTAGCCCATCGGCCGTTTCTTCTTGTCCGCCGACGTGATGGTGGGAGCGACTCCCATTAAAATGACCTTTCCTCCGGACAGATCGTAGGGCTGTTTCAACGAGGCCATCAGATGGTTGTAAGACATGAAGATCCCATCCTGTGCGGCCAATCGGGTGACCGTATCCTCAGCCATGGTCGCCGAGGAATAGCCATCGAACCAATACTGATCCATGTCCGTGGCTTCGGGGATGATTCGCAGGTTGAAGCCAAGATCCCGGGTGATCCGACGGGTCTCACGCTGAGCCGCTTCGGAAGTTGTGAGGAAGCCAACGATAAAGGCCACCACACCCACCAAGCCGACCACGCTCAAGAGCGTGTTGGCTTTCCGATGCCACAGTTCTTTAAAGATCATGCTCATCTCTCATCAGATCCGATCCCCACGAACGATGACAATCGCGCCTCCCAACAACGCGATCACACCCAACCCCACCAGAGTCAGTAAGGCCACCGGAAATTGTGAAGGGCTTTCGTTCGCATCCGCCGGTTCGGCGATGGCGTCTTCAAGCACGACGGCCGGTTCCGGAAGACTCGGAGCGTTCGCAGTCTGAGTCGTTTTCTCAGCAACCGCTGAAACCTCGGCCTCCGCGTCCGTGCCTAAATCGGGTTCGGCTCCCAATTCAATCGGTTCTTCGCTGTAGCCCATGAACAAGGTATCCAGCGACACCCCGGCCGTTCCGCCCGTGACACCCCGCGCATTGGGGCCGCGCGCGAGAATGCGGCTGATCTCCGCTTTGACCAATGGGTTCTCGGGATCAAACCCCAAGGCATCATAGGCCAGTTTCTGTTGCCCGGAATCCCAACGTAAGGGCACCATCGGTCCCTGCATCCAGGTGCGGTCCAGTTCACATTCACAATCCTGCCCGATCAGCGCCAGCATCTGTTCCAGGCGAGTCTTGGTAATCAGACCACCCTGCAACGGCGGACCCAAGCGCCGCCCACGGCCCATTACAATGGCGGCTTGCGCCTCCTCGGTAACCGCGAGATCCAGCCCCAAGGCCCAGGCCAAAATAGATTCCTGTTCGCGCTCACCGGCTGGAATCACCAACAACTGTGGTGGGGTGTCCACCGGCTTTGGCATGCGTGGCATCAAGGTTTTGATCGCTTGAGTAGCCCCGTCGATCGCCGTCCGGGCAGCCTGATTCTGTTCGGCATCCTCGCCTTCCAACAGTACCACCACCGCAAAGGCATCCACCAAGAGCTCCAACAGAGCTTCCCGTTTCGGCGAGGACAAGGTGTTGTCCATCAAATCCCACAAGGCATCCTCGGTGGGACTTCCGTCCTGCACCTCACTCAAGGGCACCGGTAAGGATTCACCCCCTGGCGATCGCAGCAGGGCGGCCGGAAATTGTTCCAAACCAGCCGATTCCGCCATCCATCGGGACGGGTGGTCCGGCTCACGGCCCAGGTCGGCCACGACCAAATTCAGATTGCTTTCAACAAAGGTCGCCGCGGCTATGGTCTTGGCATCCGTCACCCGGTTCGCATCCGTCCCCGGGCCTAAAAACAGATACAAGCCATACGTATCGGTTGCGAGATCCACGAATCCCACGTCCCGAACGGAGTACTTGCATGCTTGGACGGATACCGGCAATCCGACTAACAGCGATAGAAGCGCGGGAACCCCGCACCGTTTGAGCCAACGACGAATCACAATCCAGCGACTCTAATGCGTTCCACAAGTGCTGCAATCAACATTTCGATGAACTCTTAGCGTCCGGAAGGAAAAATCCTTCAAATCATAGGTTAACAGTCGGCCTCGAAGCGGCTCACCAAAACCCGCTAGGACCTTGATCGCCTCCATGGCCGCCATACAGGCCACCGACCCCGACACCGCACCAAAGATCGGGAACCGCCGTGTCCACGTCGTCGATTGTTCTGGATACAAACATCGGAGACACGGTGTTTCTCCCGGAATCAACGTGGTGATGTGAGCTTCCAATTCATACACCGCACATTCCACCATAGGTTTCCCCTGCGCCACAACCGCCTCATTCAGGGCATACCGTTCTTCAAACAACGGAGCCGCATCCACCACCAAATCCACCTGCGATACCAAACTCGCAGCGTTGTTCGGGGAAACATTCTCCGGCACGCCTACCAACTCCACATCGGGATTCAGCGCTCGCAGACGCTCCAAGATCGAGTCCATCCGCGAGTGGCCAATCCCCGCCCGGGTCATCAGCAATTGACGGTTCAGATCACTCGGCTTGATGTTTCCGCCATGGGCAAGCACGAGCTTACCCACTCCCGCCGCCGCCAACTCGTAGGCCACCACCCCACCCAAGCCACCGCAACGAGAGACTAAGACAGAAGCTTGCCGGAGGCGCTCCTGCCCGGCTTCACCAAATCCCGCAACCGGAATCTGCCAGCCGTAGATGTCTGCCTCAAGCGGTGTCACAGGTGCTCCATGCGAGAGCTCCTTCGTGGGGCGCCCTTACTCATTGACCCGGATCAGGTAGAACCGATCTCCTTCGCCCGCCGCCGCGTCCGTCCAGGTGGTGGCGCCGCCCGTTGCCGCCACGGCGGCAGCAGCGACCGTCCATTCACTCAAAGGACGGGCAACATCCGGACTCGACCACACGGCATAGCTCGCATCGGCGGTAGACTCAAACTGGAGCTGAACGCCTTCCGCGTTGCGCTCAATACCCGTGATCGTCGGGGCTGGAATCGCCACCGGTGGAACTGGCGGAACCGGCGGAACCGGCGTCAAGGGCGGCGTTGGAAGCGTATCAGCCGCTTCGCCCTCGGTATTAATGAGCCGCACTTGGTCAATGTACAGATCCACAAACCCATCAAAACCACCCTGGGTGATCAGGTTCAACTGCGGCGGCGTTTCCCAGTCCACCAAACCGAGATTGATCGAGAACGTCCGTGCCGCACTGTTCGACCAACCGGGACTCAATCGCAAACCCGATGCCTGCGGAATCAACAGGAACCAATTGATCGTCGTGTTGGGGTCGGGAACGATGCGGTAGTCAAAACTCAGAATATAGTTCAAACGTTCCTCCGGCAGGAAGTCCGCCAACACGTCCAGCAAGTCGTCGCTCAGATTCAGATCCAGCACCGAAGTCGTCGTCCAAGCACCATCAAAGATCTCCACCCGCGAACTCATCTCACCCTCCGTTACGTTTAAGTCGTCCGGCCCCATCTGATCATAGGGGAACACTTCAAACCCCGAGGGCACCAACAAGGAGTCAAACTCATCCTCGAACCCATCGATCAAGATCTCGGTGGGACCCCGACCCGGCTCGTAGGTATCGAGCAAGCGAATATTGTCAATCCACACCCGGCTATTCTCCTGAGCATCGCTATTGAACCCAAAGCCCAGGGCTACTCGACCATCTTCAAGCGGCACCAATTCGGATCCGTTTCGCACCGAATCAAACTCGATCGCGGCCGTGATTGGTTCGTCAAAGGTCCCGTTGAATTCGACTTGATCGCCATACGACGCATTCGCCGGGGAACCGAACCAGAACGGATTGTTCGCCCAACCCACCCCGCTGCTGAGAAAGGTCATATCATAAAGCAGCCAGTACCGGTGGGGTGCGTCTTGATTCCAAGCGGCGGTAAACAGGGCGGAGGCCTCCGGGGAGAGCGCGACGTGAAAATCCTGCCCCCAGGCGCCATTGATGGGCTGGGTAAACCGAACTTCCAAGGCTTTGGTACCATCGGTCGCCTGGCCGAAGTCACTCCGCTCGGATTCCTCGAAAACCCGGTACTGCGTCCGATCCGCCGCCCAAGGCAAAACCGAGTCTTCGATCGTGTCATTGTCGAACCCTTCAAAAGACTCCAACAAAGTAACACTTGCCGAGTAAACCGGGGCAGAAACAAACAGTGAGCCACACAACGCAAGACAGACCTGACGAGTCAACATGCCGCGTTTATAAGGACGCCCAAAGCCCGGAGTCAACGGTCAAACCAAGCCTCCAAAAGGCAGGGCGAGCGTACCCGCGAGCCGTTGGGCAAAAAACGCGTTCAAAAAAACACCGTCCGCGCCGGAGAACGCTCCCGGAAAAACAGCTTGCGAAAACACTCGCACCACCAGAGCGCCGCACGACCCCGCTATCCAAATACCCTTACGGATGCCGCACCCGCACCACCCGTCGCACCCCTTTCATCGCCAGTCCCACCAGAGGAAACTCCCCATACACACTAAAACTGGCATCCCAATAGTCGGTATGCCGAACTGCCTTACCTTCGTCATTGAACTGAAAATAACTGACCCCAGGCAAACTCCTGGCACGCCCACGAAACTGGTAATGCATCATCCACCGATAGAAGCCCTGCTGAGAATCCCCAAGGACCGTCAAGGGCTCAAAACGGATCTCCTGCAACTGCTTGAACAAATCCTGTAGGACCCGATCGAGCTGCTCCAGACCCGTCGCCTCGTTGATTGGGTCTTGATATTCGATTTCGGTTGCATAGTATTCTGGCAGAAGAACAAGTTGCTCGGGTTGCAGTTGGCCCAAGAAATTAGCCAAACGCTCGCTCGGATCTAGGGGAGGTCCACTCATGAAAGAAGTCTTCCGGGAATCTATTCGGAGTCAAGTCGAGCGCGGCGGTAATTTGCAGCCGGGGCACAAGTAAGGAGGTCACTATCCATCGTCCACCAAAGTCTAAGCCCTATTTCATCCGCGGAGTGGATGAAACCTATTGTTTCGAACTGACCGTCGGCACCCATCTGGTAGGCCGGTCTCCCGAGGCCGATATTCACCTTCCCGATGCCTCGGTCTCTTCCCAACATGCCGAAATCCTATGCGCCCCGGGAGGCAATTTCGCCGTCAAGGATCTGGGCTCGACCAACGGAACCTTTCTGGGATCCGAACGGATTCATAGCCTGGCTCTCTCCGTCGGGCAGATCGTCACTTTTGGGAATGTCCGTCTTCAAATAGATACCGAAGCGGCGTCGATCTCCGTCCCCCGTCCCACTGTAGCCGCCCAGCCCGAACCCTCTTGGATGCCCAACGGAGATCCTGCCTGCCTGCTTCACCCCGGAGTCCCCGCTACGTTTCGCTGCACAAAATGTGAACAGTGCCTCTGCTCGGACTGCATCCGAGAGGTCGGCCTCCAAGGCCGCAAACCGACTTACTTCTGCCTCAAATGTTCGGGCCGGGCACTCAAGCTGCGAACCTCAGCGGCAAAAGGACCGAAACGCTCCCACTACCGAAAGTTTGTCGACGTGGTCAACAAGGTAGACAACTTCTTCAAACGATAGCGCTACTCTCGCTGCACGTAAAAAGCCCGCATTCCGGACGGAAGAACTCGTCCGCCAGGTAACCACTCTTGCCCCACCAAACCCCGGACCACCCGTCGCGGACCGTTCCAGCATTGCATCGCCGGAATCAATGGCTACCATAGAGAAAATCTAAGCCCGCTCCGCGATCATGAATTGGCTAAACTACCATCATCTCTACTACTTCTGGACGACGGTGAAAGAAGGCGGGATCGGCAAAGCCAGCCTGGCCCTCAATCTGACCCAACCCACCATTTCAAAACAAATCAAACTCCTCGAAGAACAACTCGGGGAACGACTCTTCGAACGCACGGGTGGCCGACTTGAGGTCACGACCGCGGGGCGACTGGCATTTGACTACGCGGAAGAAATCTTTTCTTTGGGGAACGAGTTCGTCGAGAACATGCAAGGCATGGGGACCGATCGGCCCCGCAAGCTCCGGGTCGGGGCTTCCGATGTGTTGCCCAAGCTGGTTTCCCATCGCATCCTCGCTCCGGTTCTCGACGAGGAAAGCAACACGCATCTCGTGTGCGAGGAAGATATGACGGACCGGCTACTGGCGGAACTTTCCATTCGGCGCCTCGATCTGGTGCTCACGGATGCCCCCATCGCCGCATCCGTCCGAGTCAAAGCTTTCAATCATCTCTTGGGCGAATGCGGTGTGACATTCTTCGCCAAACCCAACATCGCCCGCAAACTCAAAGGTCCCTTTCCGCAGAATCTCCAAGGAGTGCGATTCCTGGCTCCGACTGAAAACACCATCATTCGACGTTCCTTGGAGCGCTGGTTTGCCTCGGAGGGGGTTCGCCCGCGAATCGTGGCGGAGTTTCATGACAGCGCACTTATGAAAGTCTTTGGCCGGGAGGGAGCTGGTGTTTTTGCCTCACCCTCGGTGATCGCTTCGGAGATATGTCGAGAGTATGGGGTGCGGGAAATTGCCACCACCCACGCCATTCGGGAATCGTTCTACGCCATCACCATCGAACGCAAAGTCAAACACCCCGCCGTGGTCAAGATCACAGAACACGCTCGACACAGTCTCTTCGGCTTGAGCGGCGAAAAATAACGCCTCGGCGGACCCACGGTTCTAATCGAAGACTCTCACGAATCCGGATTCCATTGGGCATTCGCTCGCACTTCGGCTAGGCTCGCACAAATGGAATCACTGGGTCCAGCCCTTGTGGCGATACTCATCGGGACCGCCGTCTTGGCGGCACTCTTCTGGCCGTACGGTCGGCTAAGTCGCCCCGTCATGATCCTGCGCCTCGGCTTCCTGCTGCTGATCTTGGGGTCGTCCGCATTCGGTATGTTGGCCACCTTGGAGCTCGAAGCGGGAAGCGATCGCCTTTTCTATCAGGTCCTCTACGGGAGTCTTCTCGTCCTGACGCTTGGCAGCGGCATCATCGGGATCCGGCACCTCATTCGAGCACGAGAAAGCGCTCAGCGATCCTAGCCGATCAGTGCCATGGATCCCTGCGAAGGGGTTCAACTTAGGCCAACAAGATCGCGTGCGATCGGTCTCACCGCATCTGAGTCCTCGCATCTTTCTCTTTGACAGCGTTCGGCGGCATGCGATTCTGAGACCGATCCCTATGAAGACTGTAGCAATCAAGCGCTCCAAACGGGTGGCGTTTACCTTGATCGAGTTGTTGGTGGTTATAGCCATCATCGCCATTTTGGCCGGAATGCTACTCCCCGCTCTGGGCCGAGCCAAAGACAAGGCACTACTCACCATCGACCTCAATAACATCCGGCAAATCATGTTCGCCTCGCACATGTTCGCGGGTGACAACGACGACTTCCTTCCCTACCCGAGCTGGGGAGGTCCGGACCGCGATTGCTGGGCTTACGGCAAAGGGATGCCCAACGGAGCCGGGCAAAACTCGCCCACCATCATCTCAAACCAGGTCGAATACTTCCGACGAGGCCAACTCGCTCCCTACGTTCAAGAACCTAAGACCTTGATGTGTCCCAAAGACGCTCGGGACCGTCGAGCGAACTCCACCCGGATCAAACGCTTCACGCAACGAACCATTAAGATCACCAGCTACTCCTTTAACGGCGCTATCATCTCCTACCAAGCGCAACCCACCGAGGTAAAGACCTCCAAATACAAGCTGAGCCAACTCCGAACCACCGGTATTCTCCTGTGGGAAGCCAACGAAGACATGCCTTCGTTCAATTTTAACGACGTTGGCAACACGCCCCATGAGGGAATCTCCCAACGACACGCCACCACCAGGTTGGCCAAAAACAATGCGGACAACATCGGAGGCATCGCCACCTTGGGCGAACTCTCAGGCTCGTCGCGAACCGTTCCAATGGCTCAATGGTTCTCGCCACAAATGGCCGGCTCAGCCATCTGGCCGGAATCTCCCAATCCCAACGGACCAAATGATGCCTGGTATAACCCAGCTTCTCGCAATGGCGTCTTTTAAACGCTCCTACGTTTGGATTGCACTGGCGATGGGACTGCAGTGGGGATGCTCCCAGGATCCGGAAAGCTCAGCGACCACTCAGCCGGCGAATCCCTCGCCTCCTACGGCGGATGCGGAACCAGCCTCAAGCGGTTCGAAGACCGAACGGGCTTTGGCCGCCATTGATAAACTTGCAGAAGCGGGCAACGTGGATAAAGCCGCCGCTCAACTCGTTCAGCTCCGAATGAAGGGTACTCGCTTTTCCAAGGATGAAGCCGCGGCCTACCGGGATTCACTCGCCTATGTTTACGACCTCGCTCTGGACCAACAGGACACCGCTAAAGGCAAGGCTGCCCTGAAAATCCTACAGGCCAATAGCGCCTTCTAGGCCTTCGTCCGGTTCCATCTCAAAAGAATTGGGGTCAGCTACCCGCAAGTTCTTCCTGCACCTCGGCATAGCGACGCACGAGCCGATAGGCCTGGCAGATCAATAAGCCGGAACACATCAACATCCAAAGCCCAATGGCTCCGTGCTGGGGCATTCCTTCGACATACGACTCACCATCGGCGAATCCTCCGAGAACACTCACCACGCTGATCGGTGCCATAGCAATCAAACCCAAGGTTTCCATCCCCGAACCCAGCAGGAAAACCGGAAACAGCGCTCCCACAGCCAGGGTCACCATTTGCGATCCTATCGATGGCATCCGCCCATAAACCACACAGACAATCAACGCGCCATAGACGACCCAGGCGAATTCGGCCTCGAATAAACTCTCCCGGAACTGCGCCGCGCTTAGCGCCTGCCAGGCGGTAAGGAATGATACGGGCTGATCCCCCCATCCTATCCGGGAGGCACCGCCGAAGAAAAAGAACGACGCGACCGCAAGCCAGGCTATCCAGAGGACGCGATTCCAACTCGGGCCACGCTGTTTCACACCGTGAGATTCCATCATCACGGTAGGCTACCAATAGAATCTCCCGAAACAAGAACGGATGGTCCGCCCTTACAGGGCTTGAGTTGGTAGGGGGTTCGTTTCCCGGGGCGTTGCCCCGGGCTGTTACGGAGCGGGCTTTCAGCCCTTCGATTTCACGGCCGAAGGCCCGCAAGGACGGACCTCCTTTGCAAACAGGTCGCGTTGGAATACGACACTGTCATCATGATTCACCTGCCGCCAACCGCATCTGAGATACGGAACGGGCTTTCAGCCCTTCGATTTTAGGGCCGAAGGCCCGTAAGGACGGACCTCCTTTGTAAACAGGTCGCGTTGGAATGCGACACTGTCATCATGATTCACCTGCCGCCAACCGCGTCCGAGATACGGAACGGGCTTTCAACCCTCGCTTTTAGGGCCGAAGGCCCGTCCTGTAATAGCCCGGGGCAGCGCCCTGGGAAATTCATGCCCCAAAAAACCCCGAGCCCTGTAAGGGCGGACCACCTTCGAAAAAGCCCAAGCTACACTTCCGTGTGCCCCGTCCGGCGGCTACAATCCATCCCGCGACCAACGGAGTCGCATTGGGATACGACACCGTCATCATGATTTACCTACCGCCAACCATCTACGCACTGCTCCTAACCACCTCAATCGGCCTCGCCACCGCCGCCGAATTTCAACCGGAACCAGACCGCCCGTTCCCCCAAGAAAGAGCGCAACACTACGCCCCCTCCAAAGGCGTACCGACGGGACCGATCCATCACATCCAATCCGACACGCAGGAAACCATCCGGGTCACGAGCGACCAAGGCAGCGCCCGTTTCGAGAACGGAGAATGGCGCCGCGTCGAAGCGCTAATGCCCAAAGCGATTCACCCACCCGAACACGTGACCGTGCTAGATTCTGCCACATCAACTACCGGGAGCGTGGCTCTCGCTAGCAACGAGGGACTCTGGGAACGCCCTTCCGATGGCCCATGGGCACGCGTCGTCGCCAAAGACGGCCAGGGACGGCAGTGGGCCGTAGAGGACGTTCGCGCCGTTACCTACGATGCGCAAGGCCGGCTTTGGTTTGGCGTCCTAGCCGGCCTCGGTTGCCGCCAGCCAGACGGCACGTGGGAATTCTATGAAGGCAAGGACGGCCTCCCCTACAATCGTTTCACCTGCGCCACCGCTGATCGGGACGGCGTTTGGTTCGGAACCGAAAAGGGCGCGATCGGATTTCACAGCGATCGCTGGCGCTATCGCCAAGGCCGACGTTGGCTGATCGACGACCACGTCACGGCTCTCCACAGCGACCCAAAAGGAAACCTCTGGATCGGCACCCAGAAGGGTGTGACCCAAATTCGATTTCAGCCGATGACGCTTCAAGCCAAAGCCGCCGTCTACGAAGCCGAGGTAGAAACGCTGATCAAGCGCACCCCGTTCGGCTACACCTCGCCCGTCAGCCTCCCGGCCCCCGGCGACCGGAGCACCGCTAGGCGGTCCGATAACGACAACGACGGCCTGTGGACGAGCATGTATGGCGCCGGCCAATGTTTCGCCTTTGCCGCAACGCATAACCCGGACTCAGGCAAGCGCGCCAAAGCCGCCTTCGAAGCGTTGCGCTTTCTCCAAGTCGTCACCCAAGGCGGTGAGCCCGCTGCTCCTAAAGGCTACGTGGCTCGCTCCATCCGATCCACCGACGACCCGGACCCCAATATCGGTCGCATCGAACGCGACCGCGCTCGCCAAGCCAGCGTCGATCGGTTGTGGAAAGCCTACGAGCCTCGATGGCCGCGAAGTGCTGACGGCAAGTGGTATTGGAAAGGGGATACGAGTTCTGATGAGTTGGACGGGCACTACTTTTTCTATCCGCTCTACCACGATCTGGTCGCCCAAACCGAAGCCGAAAAGGAACGCGTTCGACAAGTCGTGCGCGACTTAACCGACCACTTAATCGCCCACGACTACAATCTGACGGATCATGATGGCAAGCCGACGCGATGGGGTATTTTCAATCCCGAGTCACTCAATCACGATATCAATTGGTCCGTCGAACGCGGACTGAACTCTTTGAGCCTACTATCGTATCTTACCGTAGCCTCTCACCTAACTGGGGATTCGAAGTATGAAGCCCGTCTTTCAGAACTAAAGTCGCGTCATGCTTACGCTACGAACGCGATGGTCCCCAAGATTCAGCGCGGCATCGGATCCGGCAACCATTCGGATGACGAGATGGCGTTCATGAGTTTTTACAACCTGCTGCAATACTCATCGGATGAGCACTTAAAGCACCAGTTGAGAAAGGCCTTTCATCAGTATTGGACCCTGGAACAACCAGAGCTCAATCCGTTCTTCAACTTCGCTTTTGCAGCATGTGCTTTGGGCGAGAGTTTCACCGATCCCTGGGGCGATCATTCGTTAGCGCCGTGGCCAGAATGGCTGAACCAGTCCCTCGACACCCTCCGGGCTTTTCCGCTGGATCGAGCCAATTGGGCTCATAGCAACTCTCATCGATTGGATATTGTACGCCTTCCACGGCAACAGGCTGTCGACGCGTTCGACGAAGCAGATGCCACCCGCGGCCTCCGGGTCAACGGCTTGGTGTTACCGGTCGACGAACGCTACTTCAACCATTGGAACACGGATCCGTTCCGCCTCGACTACGGAGGAAACGGAACAGGTCTGGGCTGCGGAACGGTCTTCCTCCTACCCTACTACATGGGACTCTACCACGGCTTCATCGCCACAACGGACTGACCAGATAAGAAGCGCAAATGGTAGGGCGAGCGTACCCGCGAGCCGTTGGGCAAAAGCAGCTCCCCCGTACGCCGCAGACTCCAGAGAACGCGTCGGATTGGAGCGGCTCACGAGCACGCTCCACCTACCGGCCGCTCCTCACTCAACCACAAGCGTCTGCCAACGCACGGTCGATCGCCCGGCCCGATCCACCACCGAAGCACGGAGCCGGTAGACACCGGGAGCATCAAGCTGGAGCGGCAAGAGCCCGCTCTCCGAATCGTAGGACTCACTCAAGTTCTGGTAGTGCAAGTCGCCGGGACCGTAGAGTTGCCAGATCACCTGGGTGTTCCGCCAGATTCCCTCGGCATCTTGGACCGGCGTGTAAAATACGGGCGCGGTGGTCTCACGCACCGTCGCCTGGGCTACGAGAATCAAGGGCGCCGTTCCCCGTTCCATCGATACGGCGAGGGACAACTCCGGCGGTTCTCCGGGAGGTCGATTCGGCCAGCGCGGGGCATTGTACCAACTATCCTCCCGAGCCGTTTCCACATGAACGCGGCCATTCTCGTGAATGGTGATCACTTCCCGGTAGCCACTCAAGTCCAGCGCCTCTAAATCCCAGGCCAAGTCATAGGCTACACCAGCCCGATAACAGCGTTCGATCTCGGCAGCCACCCGTGCCAGTATTTCCCGATACTTGAATCCGAAAGCATTCCGTCGTTCATAGTTCAACGGCGGCAACCACCACATGGGTTCTTTATTGATGAACGTGTATCCACGTGGATAGAGAATCATCACCTCGGCCGCGCGCCGCAGCTTCTCCAGATCCCGTGGGGGTTGCTGGTTGGCATAGGTTCGCACGAATCGGGACAACTCCAGTTGATCCTGATACGGGACGTGATGATCTCGCGCCCCCGTCCAAAATAGGAAATAAGAGGCTCCGAGATCATAGGCATAAGTGAAGGCACGATACACCTCGGGCATCTGAAACTGACCGTAGATCGAGATGCCCCAGTTCCCTCCACTGACCCGAGCCGCCCCGCGCAACGCGCCATAGAGAATATCCAACCAAGCCTGCTGATCGTGGGTCGGAATCTGAGCACCGGTAGTACTGTTGAAGAACGGCAGGTCCCGCTGACTCGCCGAACGACCCTCATAGACAATGCCGGAAGGTGGGGCCTGTGCCTTCGCGTTTAGTTGATAGGCCCCGGAAGAAAGGTGGACTTCCCAAACCCACAGATTTTCCCGAAGCCCAGCCATCGTCCCGATCGCCACGTCCGGGCGCTTCCCTAATTCGCGAAAAAACCGCTCCGGCCCGTTCCGTCCATAAGCCCGCTCGAACTGCTCTTCAAAGGCCGCAAATACGGAGGGCACATCCAACTCAGCCATGGTTTCCGGTTTCTCCCGGAGTTGCTTCAGCAAAGCAAAGCTCGTTCGGACGGCTGGCTCGTCCAGATAATCGGACCGCGGCCCCAAGTAATTGCTACGATACAAGACCTCGGGAAACGGAAGTGTCTGGATCGCATCGCCCGTGTAGAACACACTTTGTTCCCGAACATACGGCACGTCGCTCGCCGGAACGGCAAAGGAGGTCTGGCCCGCCCGAAGGCGTTCCGCATAGTCCTCGGGCTCATAGGGAACCAAAGGAACCGGTGCCCGATCAAACCGTCGCGGCTCCCGCGCATCCCGGCGCGCATCTCGTGAACCAATCTGAAGCCCGACTGGAAGATTCAGTGTTTTCGCAGCTGGAATCGGAAACGGACTCCCCACGCCAACGGCCTCCAGGACAAACTGATGGCCCAAATAACGAACCTGGAACGGAAAGACTTTGTCGTTCTCATCGCTGAGAATCGGCCGCGGGAGTTGATCCTTCCAATAACCCAACGCCGGCAACACGGCCGCACCGGATTCCGCATGACGGTAATCCAAGACGGGCTGATCGCCTTCCTTGAGCAAATATCGGCGAACCGACCCATCTTCGTTGCCCGAATCCTTTTTTGGATAACCCTCGGCCAGTAGCCACACCCTAAACTGAGTCCCATCCCCCTTGACGGCATCCAATCGCAGCCACTGATGCGACCCGTCACGATCGCCCCAGCGAAGTTCGAACCGACGCACCAGCGAATCGGCAGCTCGCTCGGTCTGCTCAAGCCGGTAAACGCCGAGATCCCCCGGGGCACCCGGGACTTGGGCCAGGACTCGTATACAAGCCAGACACAAGGTAACGGAAAGCCATTCGACTGGTAGAAACCGAATCCCCATAATTCAAGAGCCCACGCTCGAACCCCAGCTTTCTAAACATTCCAAGGACCGCCAATAAAAAAACCAAGCCGGGCTGTGCGACCCGGCTTGGTATTGATGTGCGGTTTTTGTTGTGGTGTTGCGGTCGGATTGCCCGACCGCGACATTCATTCGACTAGCGTCCGGGTCGTTGCGGAACCGGCGGACGCTGAGGCCGTTGAGGTTCGTCGTCGTCTTCGTCGCCGTCCCGGCCATTGTTTCCGTCACGACCGTTATCTCCATCGACTCCCGGACCTTGCGGAGCTCCCGGACCCTGCGGGTTCTGAGGACCCTGCTGTCCAGGGCGCCCGGGAATATTCTGTCCACCGCCAGGATTGCGATCGTCTTGATCATTGCGATCGTCTTGATCATTGCGATCGCCTCGGTCATTGCGATCGCCTCGGTCGTTGCGATCACCTCGGTCATTGCGGTCGCCTCGGTCATTGCGGTCACCTCGGTCATTGCGGTCACCTCGGTCATTGCGGTCGCCTCGGTCATTGCGGTCGCCTCGGTCATTGCGGTCGCCTCGGTCATTGCGGTCGCCTCGGTCATTGCGGTCACCTCGGTCGTTGCGGTCACCTCGGTCGTTGCGGTCACCTCGGTCGTTGCGGTCACCTCGGTCGTTGCGGTCACCTCGGTCGTTGCGGTCACCTCGGTCGTTGCGGTCACCTCGGTCGTTGCGGTCACCTCGGTCGTTGCGGTCACCTCGGTCGTTGCGGTCACCTCGGTCGTTGCGGTCACCTCGGTCGTTGCGGTCACCTCGGTCGTTGCGGTCACCTCGGTCACCTCGGTTGCCCCGATTACCGGGTCCGGCCGGACCATCGTTCGCCGGACCAAAATCAACTTCGTCAATCGTGATGAACCCGTCTTCATTCGCGTCCATCCGCAGCAGGATATTTACAGCGCGTTCGACAATGCCTTCCACGTTCACCGCCTCCATTTCGTCCGACGTGATGTTGCCATCCATGTTCAGGTCGAACTCTTCATTGAAGGCGTCTTGCAAATCACCAATCATTTCGACCGAGACGGTCAGCACCTCGGCTTCCGTGATCTCTCCATCCCCGTCCAAGTCCAATACGGCGGTGATACGATTTCCATTGCCGTTGCCGTTGCCACGGTTGTTACCCCGGCCACCATTGCCACCCTGATTGCCTCGCCCCGGGAAGAGCGGACTCGGCACGGCCGGTCGTGGTTCGTTTATCCGTTCCAAGATATCAGCCAGCCGACCCTCGACGTATTGGGCGTGGAACATCAACGACTCATCCGAGGTAATCGTACCGTCTCCATTCAGATCGTACGGGCTCAGGCGCTCCAGTTTCTCCGCGACGGCGGCTTCGACGCCATTCATGACCAGTTCGTCCAGCGAGATAAGACCGTCCTCGTTCAAATCGCGCTCGGCAAAGAAACTGGTGATCCGGTCGGCAGCGCCACTCATCACAGCCTGGGCTTCTTCGATGGTCACGGCCCCGTCACCATTCAAGTCATAGCGCTCAAAGAATTCGGCCAACGTGGTCACCGGATCCGCTTCGGGCTCCGGATCCGCGCCTTGCCCCGGGCCTTGTCCGCCACCCGGCGCTGGATTCTGGCCGGGGCCTTGGCCGTCTTGGCCCGGTCCCTGGCCATCCTGCCCGGGTCCTTGACCACCCTGTCCGGGTCCTTGTCCGCCTTGGCCAGGCCCTTGCCCGCCCTGCCCCGGACCTTGTCCAGGACCGCCGTTCATGCCTTGTCCAAGAAGAGCCGGCGTCGCGCTCATAAGACCGGCGATTAGGAGCGCGGTCGTGATGGTCTTCATATTCTTCATAATCATTACGTATGGTTGTTGAGATTCTTGCCTCACTCCCAAAGGGAATATCAATCAGCAATAATGCTAGAGGAGCAAAGGTTTCGCCTGGTGACAGATGAGAATGTCGTAGTTGTACGATCCCGGGCATAGCGCCGCAAAAAACCTAGAAAACACCCAAAAAGTGGGAGTTCGTGCTCGATTTCTCGCGCCTCCGGTCGCTATCGTTCGCCCGCGTACGGGTCGCTCGACACAAAAAGCAGGCGTTTTTCGCACGAAACCGCTCCATACCCGCATTAAACCCATGTCAGAAACAGTCCCATCAACACAACGCGAACGGGTCATCCGGCCCAAGCAGGGGATTGTGGGTGTCAATTTTGAGGAATTGTGGCGTTTCCGGGAGCTTTTCCTCTTTCTCTCGTGGCGGGATATTCTCATTCGCTACAAACAGACCGCCATTGGTGTGCTGTGGGTGATCCTCCAGCCCTTGGCCAATGTGTTCGTTTTCACCATCATTTTCGGCCGGCTCGCCAAAATGGACTCCGGCGGCGCGCCCTACGCCCTGATCACGCTGGCGGCGATGATTCCGTGGCAAATGTTCTCCAATGCGGTCGGTGCTAGTAGCCTCTCCCTGATCACCTCGGCAAATCTGGTCACCAAAATCTACTTTCCTCGCTTAATTATCCCCCTGAGCTCCACGTTTGGAACGCTTCTGGACTCCGTCATCGCCCTCATACTCCTCCTCCTCTGCGTGGCGGGCTACCTGATCGGCGGCCAGATGGGGTGGCTTACGCTCCCGCCGAGCGTTGGGATCCACTGGCAACTGGCCCTGCTCCCGGTCTTCTTCCTCTTCGGAATTATCACCGCCGTCGCCTTTGGCCTCTGGCTCAGTGCCCTCAACGTCAAATACCGCGACGTGAAGTACATCATCCCTTTTGCCATCCGCATCGCCATGTTGGTCAGCCCGGTCGGCTACCTTTCGTCCGAAATCCCGGAACAATACCGCCTGCTCTACTCGCTAAATCCCTTGGTCGGGGTGATCGATGGGTTCCGCTGGTGCGTTTTAGGCAACGGATTCGAACCGTTTTGGCCCGGACTCTGGATGAGCGTGGCCATGATTGCCGTGCTCACGGTTACCGGCGTCATTTTCTTCCGGAATACGGAACGCAAGTTTGCCGATATCATCTAGGGGCTAGAGACCGCACCAAAACGCATGAGCAACGCCATCATCAGTGTCGAAGGGATCGGTAAGGAGTACCGACTCGGTGCCTCGATGTCGAGCGACATGCTGCGGGAACAAATCGCCAATACCGTACGCCGCCTCCTTGGACGCACCCCGACTGCGGGCAACGGGGCCAATTCCTTCTGGGCGCTCCGTGACATCGACTTCGAAGTCGAGCCGGGCGAAGTCATCGGGATTATCGGCCACAACGGGGCCGGGAAAAGCACGCTCTTAAAAGTGCTCTCGGAGATCACCGAACCGACCTGCGGTGAAATCCGGGTTCGCGGCCGCATCGCGAGTCTCCTGGAGGTGGGCACCGGATTTCATCCCGAACTCACCGGCCGCGAGAACATCTATCTCAACGGAGCCATCCTTGGAATGACGCGCGTCGAGATCAGCGCCAAGTTCGACGAGATCGTTGCGTTCTCTGGAATCGATAAATTCTTGGACACACCCGTGAAACGCTACAGCAGCGGGATGTACGTCCGCCTCGCGTTCTCCGTTGCCGCTCATTTGGAGCCGGAGATCTTGGTCATCGATGAAGTACTCGCCGTCGGCGATCTCGAATTCCAAAAACGTTGTCTCGGGAAAATGGGTCAAGTGGCCCGCAGCGGGCGAACCGTGCTGTTCGTTTCCCACAACATGACCGCCGTGAACGAACTCTGTCAGCGATGCCTGCTCTTGGATCACGGACGGTTGGTCACCAATGGGCCAACCTCCGAGGTGATCGATGAGTACTTGGAAAAAATGAGTTCCGGATCCGATGCGGAAGCTGAAGATACGACGGACAAAGACGCTTGGATCCGCGACGTCCAGCTCACCGGGAGCCGGGATGCCGATCGCCGTGGGTTCTGCATGGGTGATGATCTGACGGTAGAAATCCACTACGGCGTTCGAAAAACCATTCCCCAACTCGCCTTTGGCATTTCCATTGAAGATAGCGTTCAGAACACCCGCGTCTTCGCCTGCCTGAGCAGCACCCTGGGACAAAGTCTCGAAAACGTCACCGAAGACGGCTGCGCCCGCGTCACGTTCCCGGCCTTGAATCTCGTTCCCGGACGCTACCTGGTCACTCTGACCCTCAACGCCAAGAATTACGAGTATGACCGCCGCACGGGTTTTCGGATGCTCGACATCCTAGGCAACGATGAGCTGGGCACCGGCTGGGTTTTGTCCCGGCAACGAAACGGTGTCGTTTGGCTCAACCACGAGTGGTCACTTGAGACCTAGCCACTTGCGGAGGTGCCGGCTCACCCGGTAGGCGAAGGGCAAGGGTCCCAATTGATGTCGACTGGGATGCAAGTAGTGGAATGTCGGTGTATCACAGAATCGCCCGATTTTCTGGTAACCCAACGGTATGAGGAGATCATCCAATTCCTTCGCCGATTCCACGGTCTCGGCCTCAACTACTATCTGAGGTCGTTCCGCCGCCAACAAACGCGTGGCTCCTTGTAAGACCGCGAGCTGCATGCCTTCGACATCAATCTTGACCAGGTTCCACGCTAGATCAGGCTTTTCACCACGCACGCGATCATACACTAGATCAAGCGTCGTCTGCTCCAAGCTACCCGCAACATCATCCTCTACGGGAACAAACCGCGTCTGGCCCAAGTTCCCCTGATCCGGCACTTCCAAACGCCCGCGCCCCGGCTTGGCTCCCAGCGCGAGTTCGCACAATTCGAAGTTCCCCAAGCCATTGGTCTCGAGATTGCGACGGCACACCGAGGCTACCTCCGCCATGGGCTCGAAAGCGAGCAAGTGATCCGCGAGATACGCGGCGAAGTAAACGGAATGGTTCCCGATATTCGCCCCGGCATCGACCACAATGCCACCCCGCGGCCCGCGTAAGGCAAGGTGGAGCAACAACTCTTCTTCGTAGAACGTGTGGGTGCCGGCGATCGTGCGGACGATATGATCTTGATCGTCCGAACCGATCAGATCGAACTCCCGACTGGAGCCGGGGAACGCCTGACGGGCGAGTTTGGGTGGGGCATAATGAAACTTCACGGCAGGCGCGTTGACTTCTAAGCTGGGCGCCAGCTTATCGAAACCCAGTACCGCGTCAAGGAACCGACCATGAGATTGCTCCACGTCATGCCCCATCTACCGGGAACGAGCGAAGTCTGGTTGGATCGGATGATCGGGCATTTGAAGAGCGAGACGGTTGCCCTGGCAGTCGAAGGCGCGGATCAGTCCAACTATCAGGGACTCCCCGTGGAGACCCTCTATCCCCGCCAACCACTCTGGTGGCGCGTGAGTCACCATCTCGGATGCCGATTCCAACGTCCTATCGATATCGACTCCGGCCAGCGGCAACGGCTCGCCGCCGTCATCGCCCAGTATCAAGTCGATACCCTGCTCTTTCAGTTCATCAATTACGCCGTCTTGTTCGAACCCGTCTTGCAATCCTTCTCGGGTCCGGCCTTCTTCCACGGCCACGGCTACGACACCACTTGGGACATGCGCTCCTTCACGGAGCCGTCGCGACCCAGGTATGATGAGGCCTATCCGGAACGGGTTCGAGCCTTGGCGAAGCAGGGGTGTTTCATCGCCAACTCGCAGCACATGGCCGAACGACTGCAAGCCATTGACATTCCCGCTTCCCGAACGGTGGTCAAATACTTTGGAGTGACGTGCGGCAAGGACCTCCCCTCGCCCACCGCTCGCCAACTGCTCTACGTGGGGCGTTTCGCCGAATGCAAGGGCCCGGATCTCGTCATTCAGGTTTTCGAACGGGCCTGCGAGCGAGGCTTCGACGGCACCTTGCTCATGCTCGGGGATGGCGATCTCATGGACCAATGCCAAACCCTCCGCAATCGCTCACCTTACTCAGAAAGAATCCACCTCCACGGACCCGCCGATCCCGAAACCTGCGCCGCCGCGTATCAAGCAAGCCTCCTGCTGCTGACGCATAACCTGAAAGGTCCGCGCACGCGACAAGAGGAGGCGTTTGGCGTGGTCTTTCTCGAAGCCATGGCCCACAGTTTACCCGTGGTCTCGACTCGGAGTGGGGGTATTCCAGAAATCGTCGTCCCCGATGAGACCGGCTACCTCGCCGAGCCAGGGGATCTAGACACCCAGGTGGTCCAGATACTTCAGCTCGCCAACGATCCTGAACTCAGGCGCCGAATGGGCGAAAACGGTCAGCAACGTGTCCGGGAACATTTCAGCGCGGACCGCGAACGCGCTGAGCTAAGACGGCTCTTGAGTGCCGCGAAAGCCTAACGAACGGAACGGCACTTTGCTCATCTCCAGCAGCGACTGCCGAGCAAACCGGCTCGTCGGTGCGGCCATCACCGCACGGGCCAACAAGCCGAAACCCGACCGCCACTCCCCATCATTGGTCGCACCGTGTCCCCAATCGAAGTAATCTTCTGAAATTTTCTCCAACAGAACTCCCCGCTCGGACCGCGAGAGCGTTTCACCGCACAAACGCAAGAGTTCCCGTTTGGCAAAGATATCGTTCTTTAAAAGGACGGCATAGTTGCTGTTCTTTTGCCGAATGTTGGCACCGTGCACTCGCCACTGCCAGAGCCGGTCCGTGGAAAACGCAACCTGACACCGAGACGCCAAGATATTCGCGGTAAAAAACAAATAGTCATCCCCGCGCCGCACGCGGGGATCGGGCCGATGCTGGATCCACGACCGTCGAAACAAGGCCCCCGAAGGCGTGTGCGGAAAGTGCTCCAAATACAAGCGCCGGGTCGTGCTAGCAGGCAATAGGGTCCAGGGTGAGCCCGTATCCGAATCGACCAGCGGCAGAATCCACGGACGATCTTCTTCAAAGCAGTTTTCCCGAAAGACCTGGCCCACTTTGTCGATCTTGGAATAGTTGGCAAACGTAACGCCAATGGCGGCGTTCTCAAACTGAGGCACACTTTCCGCCAAAAGTTCGGGTGCCCAACGATCGTCCGAATCCAAGAGACAAACCAATTCCCCATCCGTGTGCGACAAGCCCCAGGCACGTGCCACCGCTTGACCCTGATTCTCCTGATACTGATAGCGAACGCGGGAGCCAAATTGTTCCACCACGGAGCGCGTTTCGTCAGTCGATCCGTCATCGACAACCAATACCTCCAGATTCTCGTAGTCTTGGGCTAAAACACTGGCCACACACTCGCCCACATAGGCGGCGTGATTGTAGGATGGGATGATGACACTGACGGACGGTTGCCTCATAGGTCCAGACGAGCCCTGCGCTCGCGAACGACTATAGAGACGCCCGGTCCGAGAGAAAAAGTCAAACTCATCCCATCGTCGGGAATCACGGATCCGTCCGCTGAACCCGATGCACCTCATCGATCAGTGTCCCCACGATCAGACCAAAGCACATTCCCAAAGCCACTCCCAATCCCACATTGCCCAAAGCGCTCCCAAAGGCCGCTCCAAACGACGTTCCCAGAGAGATCCCCAGCGTGGGGCCTTGTCCTAAGCTTTTCGGGTGGGTCGAACGGTCGGTTTTGTTTTTCATATCATCCCTTCCTAATACTGATGTTCACCCACACTAGTGGCGGGATCACCGGTATTTCTTACAAGAAAACGAAACCCACACACCCTGAGGATTCAGTTCAGCTCAATCGGATCTTCATCCGCTCGGTCCGGCCAACCGATTCCGAGATCCCAGTTGGCACTCGGCCCGAAGTCGTGAAACTCCTTCATCTTGCACTTCCGCAGCGAAAGTCGATGGCCATCGTTCCTAAGTTTCCGGCAAAGCCGGATGTTTTCGATAAAGTTGCAGCCAAGAAAAACGGTCGCACTGGAACCCACGATCAAGAAAGCGGGGTTCGACAGCGTATCATCGGGTTGATTCCCACAGTAGCGCCTAATGAGATAGGCCTTCAGCGATTCTGAGATTTCGGCTTTTTCCATAATAGACCTCCTAATTTGAAAGGACGCCTACAGGATCGCCGAGGGGGTAGGACAATGGCCGTCCATGTGAATAACTTCTCACCAAAAACAAGAAAGCCGCCCCAACCAAATTTCCGGCTGGTGGGGCGAGCGTACCCGCGAGCCGTCGGCACAAGGATGCTCGCCCACCCAGAAAGAACCAAGGCGCACAAGGGTAGAATCCCCACCATCCCGATAAGAGCCACCTACGGTCCGCGTGCAACAAGCACCGGAGGAGGCCCGCTCTCGCTACCCGACTAGGAGCTCATACTCGCCACCGCCTCCTGCAACCCAGCGGCGAAAGTCTCGTCCGTGATCCCCTTGTCCCCATCAAAGTTGTCATAAAATGACGGTAGACTGAAACTGGCGCGCAAATCCGCCCCCATCCGAGGAAAGGTTGCCTTGGCCGCTTCCAACACCGTCGCCCCACCCCGACCACCCGGCGAGGTCGCCAACAAGAGCATCGGCTTGTCCGCCCAAACCTTGGTATCGATCCGGGAGGTCCAGTCGTAGAGATTCTTGAAAGCCGCGGCGTAAGATCCGTTGTGCTCGGCCAGAGACACCACCACCGCATCGTGGCTCTGGATCGACTCGGCAAAGCGTTGGGCATCCGCTGGGATTCCGTTGGCCTCCTCCTCGTCCGAGCTGTACATCGGCAGCGTCAGGGAAGCGAGGTCCAGATCAGTCACCTCGGCGCCGGGAATCAGCCCCGCGGCGTGTCGGGCGAATTGGCGATTGATCGACTTTGAACTGGTGGAACCCCCAAACGATAAGACTTTCATAAGCTTTTTGACGCGATGTTTCTCTCGATCGAACGGCGCTCAGCACCGCTCAGGTGACTCCAGTAGCCTGCCGCAAAGAGTCCCAATGCACCAATACCTTGTGTTTTGTCGTGCGATACCTTTTGCTTATGGCTCGCATGGAACTGCGACATCTGCGTTATTTCGTCAAAACCGCCGAGGAAGGCAATGTCAGCCGGGCCGCCGGTCGGCTCCATGTCTCTCAACCCGCCGTTTCGCGTCAATTAAGAGATCTCGAAGAAGAACTCGGTACGCCTCTCTTCTTGCGTCAACACGACGGCATCCAGCTGACCGACGCCGGTCGCTTTATCCTGCCCCAAGCCCAAGAAATCCTCCGCCAAGCAGAAGCGTTGAAGGAGAGTGTGCGACCATTTTCCAAAACCAAACCCACAACCATTCTGCGGGTCGGTTACTTGCCCACCGCTCTCCCCGGATTTCTTGCTGAGGGTCTCCGCGCCTTCAATCCGCAGGATCGCGGTGTGCGGATCGAGATCAACGAGATGAGCCCCCAACAACAAGAGGTGGCCCTCGCAAATGAAGATATCGAACTGGCGCTGTTAGGACATGCCTGCCCCGAGCTCAAACAGCGTTATCGCATCGAGGCCATCAGCACGACCCGGATGGCGATCGCGCTACCGGATGACCACCCTCTAGCCAAACGGCGCAGTCTCGATCTGAGCGAATTGGGAGACGAAACTTTCCTGACCCTACACGAACGCCACTTCCCCGGTCGACCCGAACTCATGAGCACGCTCTTTCGCAAGGCCAAAATCACCCCCCACGTTTCCCTCAAGGCGGACGGGCTCACGGAGCTGCTCGGTCAAGTCGGCGGTGGTCTCGGTATTGCCCTCATTCCGGCAGACGTGGAATCCCTACCTCACCCCCGTGTCGGATTCGTTCGCCTCCGCCGTCCTCAAGTCTCGCTCGTCTTCTCGGCCGCGTGGCACCCCCAACGCGAAACTCAAGCCCTCGTCGAATTCGTTCAGATACTCAAACAAGCCCGCCAATCCGGATCTCCCAACTCCGACTAGCGAAGCGGCGGCGCCAAGACCACGCGAAAGCCGATGTCACTGCACCGGTTATTGGGACCGTAGTCGTCCCGATTGGCGGAACGGCAATTCCCTGCCGAGTACAACCAAGATCCCCCGCGAGCCACCCGAAGCCATCCGCCCTTCTGAGCTCGGTAGTCTCGCTGTTTCCCTCCGGGATAGGCAACCTGCCACGCATCCCAGCACCATTCCCAAACATTGCCATGCATGTCATACAAGCCCCAGGCATTCGGTTCTTTCTGGCCAACCGCGTGCGTGCTGGAGTCACTGTTCTCCACATACCAGGCGTACCGAGCCAAATCCGACTCCGTGGCATCATCCCCATAGCTAAACCGGGTGACGGATCCCGCGCGACAGGCGTATTCCCACTCCGCTTCGGTCGGAAGTCGAAACACCAACCCCCTCGGCAGCGTTCCGGATCGGTCCGCCTCATCCGTTAACTTTTGGCAATAGGCCATTGCTTCATGCCAGTTGACCTTCTCGACGGGCGCTTGGGGATCGGCTGTAAAGGTGCTGGGATTGTTACCGATGACTCGGGCATAGGCTTCTTGCGTCACTTCGTGCTGCGCCATCCAAAAGCCTCGAACCAACCGTACTTCCATCATCGGTCCTTCGTCGCTACCGCGATCCGCTTCCCCCGGGTCGCTCCCCATCGTGAAAGAACCCGGCGGGATCCAAACCATCCCCGGAAACGGTGCGGCACGCGGAGCGGCGTTGTTTTCAATCTGGCCAACCAGGTCAAATGTCCGAATCACTCCCAACGGTACAAACCCAGACCGACAATAAATCGCCTCGATCTGCCAAGACGACAAGGTCACCGTCGGCCCCAGATCCAGTTCCACCCGCAATGCCGGCGTTTGCAATTGAACCTCACCTCGCGAGCCGTCCCGGTAAACGCACAAAAAAGTCCGCCCCATTCCCTCAGAGCGCAACGCATCCAGATCGGCCAGGGGAATCGCACTCTCAATACCGTTCGCTTCCAAGCCAAGGGTTTCATTGAGAATCCGACCACTCACCAAATCACCATTTTTGAGTATGACGAACTGGCGCGTCGGGAGTGCATCTTCCTCCGAACCCGATGCCCCACGCGACCAGGACTCCACATCAACCGCCCGAATCGACTGAACCTTCCCGTCCACGTCTCGCCATTTCCAGGCTGCGTGGACGAAGCCCTTCAACAGATTACGATGCCGACTCCGCACTTCCACCAGACCGGGATGATCTGGATCGGCCGCGATCGTGGCCACCTCCTCCATCGGAATCGTGACGGCACCAAACCCGGTATGCAGCTCGAACGCCTCCGTCTCCATCACACCGCGAAACACCCGCTGATCGCGATGGCGCAGTTGATCCGGCTCAGCGGCTCGCGCCGCCCAATCGCCTCCGACTAGAAGCCCCGCCAAACCCAAGCCAATCGTCTGGATGAACTGTTTCATACCATTCATCGCGGCGGGTCCCGGCTGACAAAGAGCGCCACCAGTGCCGCCCCGCAAACCGCGCTCAAGCCCAACATCCAGGCAAGCGTCCACAACTCGTCACCCGGGTTCGCAATGCCGCCCAGGGTCTTGTCAAGCGTGCGCACAATTTCCAGATAGGACAGTTCGGGCAGCCCGGCAAAGTCAAAGATTAGGTTCGAGATGTGCCACAAACCGACCGTCCCCAGTATCGCTACCAAGGCGTTGCGGAACAACACGGCCATCAAGAGAGAAAAGGCGACCAAGAGCGTCGCCGTTCCGAACACTTTGCCACACGCCAAAGCCATCCAGGGATACGTCACCGAAGCCGTCCGGGACTCCAGATCATCCTCGCCATGCCCGGTCAAAGCATTCATCAACTTCGCCGCGCTTCCCGGTTTCTCCTCGGCGGGGGGCAATACCATCCGCACGTCGGCATCCATACCGAGCAATCCCAATGTCCCATCTCCCTGAAACCGCACCACGGCATAATTACTCATCCGGCCCCAACGGTCCTTTTCGGTCATCGCACCTAAGCGATCGATACTTCCTTTGAACTCCGTGCCCTGGATGGTGATGTAGGCGTCGAGCCCGTCTTTCAAACGTTTGAATTCATTGAAATTGTAGATCGGCACTTTCAGTTGATACTCATCGAGCGGTGCAATCGTAAAAAGCTGAGTGCCCACCCCCAGATTCTGAGAGGCTTGCACCAAGACCTCGGTCGCGTAACCCGTAAGGGGCGCCGTGACGGTCGCTTCGCTCAAACGCTTTCGGGCCGCCAATACTTTTGTCTGAGCCGTCTCCGCCGCGCGCTCGGCTTTGGTAATGGCGTCGCGCATGCCGCGCATCTGGTTCTCGGCATCTTTTAACTCACGCTTGCGCGTGCGCAGATCCGCTTCCCGATCGGACTGCTCGATCTTGCTCATCAGATCCTTGGCAATCAGAGCCCGCTCCGCCCGGGTTAAGGCTTCTTCCGCTTGTGAAACCGCGCGCCGAGCGTTCTCGTAACGCCGGTGACTCTCATCCACTTCGTTCCGCGCATCCTGTTCCCCACGACGCTCGATCTCCAAATCATCGTGCAGCTTTCGATCGTCAATCAAAGCCAACACCTGACCAACCTGAACCTCATCTCCCACCTCCAACTCCATCTCAAGCAAAGGTCCCTCCACGGCGCTGAAGACTTTCTTCGGTTCCCAGGCCTCCACCACCACACTCTGAGCGTTGGCGGACTTATAACCGGTTTCCGTCCGCACCAACTGATCGTTGCGAATTGCCCAGAAGCTGGATGGAATCAAGACCAGCCCAAACACCACCCACACGACCAAACTCCGCGCCAGCCATTTGGAAAAAATGTATTCCCCACGGGTGATGCCACGGCTCAAGATCGCATCGCTCAAACAATCCTGTTCCCGCAACAAGGCGCTCCCCGCGATGAAGATCACCGCATGCATCCACACCACCATGTAGGTGGCATACAAGGCTTCGAGCATCTTATTCGCCGCGGCTTGGTCCGACTGCATGCCCTTCATGGTCAGAACCGAGACCAACACAGACACGATCAGAAAGCCCCGCGTCATCCAAGAACGCGCATTAGCCGCCAGCTCTCCCTGGACGAGAATCCAAACCGCGCCGAGGCGGGTCGGTGTGCGGTGCGCGGGACCTTGGAACCCATCCCCGAGAACCGTCGTCTGCTCGGTACCAGGATCAGCCATGATGATTCCGTCCCACCAAATCAAACCCGCGAAACTCATCCTCCGTGATGAGTTTCAGATACGCATCCTCCAACTGCCGCCCCGTGGAATTGATCCCCACCACCCGACTCCGGGAATCGGCCGCGATCGTGAGAAGCCGACTCACCAAGGCCCCTACATCTTCCTCCGCCTTCATTTCAAACCGGAGACGCCCTCCGTCCCGGCACAAATCTGTCCGAGCCAGAGTGGCTTCTGCCTGAGTTCGAAAGCGTTGCGTCTCTCCCTCCACTCGCAGCTCCAGCACGCGCTGGGGTAAGAGATTCTCCAGTTCCGTTCGCAATCCATGGAAGAGCAATTGACCTTTGTTCAGAATCACCAACCGATCGCAGACACGGTCGATATCCCCCAGAATATGAGAACTCAAAACTACCGTCTTGTTTCCGCGGAGCCGTTCCAGAAGTTCGAGCGTCTGCATGCGGCTGATGGGATCCAACCCAGCGGTAGGTTCGTCCCAAATCAAGAGTTCCGGATCGTTCATCAACGAAGCCGCCACGCCCAAACGCGTTTTCATTCCAGTGGAAAACGTGCCCATCCGGCGGGCCGCATCATCGCTCAAACCGACGGCGCGCAATAGCGTTCCGAGACGCGCATTCCGCTCCAGCTTGCTCAGACCGAACGCCTTACCCACAAAAGTGAGGTATTGAATCGCATTCAGATCCTTGGGAAAAACGGGATCATCCGAGAGATACCCCAACCGTTGCCGTAACCCACGGGCACCTGGCGTCATCCGTTCCCCAAAAACTTCGATCGTGCCCGCCGTGGGCGAGATCAATCCCAGACTCGACCGAATCGCCGTAGATTTCCCCGAACCATTCGCCCCCAGCAGACCGACGGTAGAACCACGCGGGACGCTGAAGGAAATATCTGCCAACGCCACCTGTCGTCTCTGATAGACTTTGGTTACGCGTTCGAAACGAATGGCAGACTCATTCATCGGTCTCACCATGCTCTCAACCCCCCGGTCTCGATGTCAACAAAAGGTAGAGCGAGCGTACCCGCGAGCCGTTGGGCAAGAGCAGCAGACAAAAACACCCTCGGCTCAAAAAAGCCGCTAGGCAGGAACGGCTCGCGGGTAGCAGAACGTGTAAAAAATCCCGTTGGCAACTCCATCGCGGTGGTGTGTGAAAGCGACAGCTCCGCTCTCACACTCCAAATTCCGTCCGCAAATCGAGCGTTTTTTGGAGTGCGAGAGCGGAGCTGTCGCTTTCACACTCTCTTACCTGCAGGTGGAAAAGGACTTTCTAAACGGACTGGTAGGCTCGCCCTACCCCTCCAGAGCCCGTAGGCCGCGCCGCAAGGCCCGATATTCTTCCGCGCATTCCGGGCACGAATCCAAATGCTGTTCGACAGCCCGCAGCGCGTCCGGCAGCGGCTGATTCGCAATGCGCAGTTCGATGAAAGCAGCAACCCGATCCAGGCACTCCTCGCAGTTGATCTCCTCGTCCTCAGTCTTCCGCAGCGCTTCCTTGAGCGCGTCCAGTTGTTGCGAGTTCAGCTTCATGACAGTCCGTGGCAGTTAGGATTGAAACCTAGGCAGGCGATTCATCCCGAGTCCATTCAAAGCCCCGTTCTTCCAGCGCCCGCTTGAGCGCTTTGCGGGCATCGTGGAAAAGTTTGTACACATTGTTACGATTCGTACCCAATTGGCGGGCGATCTCCTCCTGCGGCATCCCATTCAATTCACACAACAACACGTCTCGCTGTCGCGCGGTTAGGGCCGAGTGGATGACGGAACGAAGCTGTTCCGCCACTTGATGACGATCCGCCACGACATCGGGACCACGCTGAGGATCAACCAATTCGTCGGCGGCATCTCGCCGAAGTGTTTGGAGTGACACGTGCTTCCACTCTCGCCGTCGCAGCTCGTTAAACGCCACCCGGAAGGCAATCGCCAAAGCCCAAGACACGAACTTGCCGCGTCCCTGATACGTGGCGAGTCGCTCCCAGACCTTGACCATGGCACCTTGGACCGCATCTTCAATCAAGTGGTCATCAGCAGCGGCCCGTCCCGAAAGACCGCTCCGGAGCCCGCGAACCAAACGCGCGCGCAATTCCTCCATAGCAAGCGCCTGCTGCGGGTGGTCATCGGCAAGCCGCTCCAGCCAACTCTGTGACTCCGTATCCACTTTCGCTCCCTATCGGCTTTCCAATCGTAGTTCCAATCGGGTTATCCATTCGTCCGGGACAGCGGCTTAGGCCGACTCCCCGTAAGGAGTCGGCCCTCTGCCAATCGGTAGCCTAACCGGGATACCGAATTCTGCCAAAACTTACTCGCCGTGCTCGGCCACCAACTTGGGCCACTGCTGATTGGCTTTCTTCACATGCCCCTGCAGGTCGCGATTAAACGACTTGAGGATCTTCGGGTTGAGGTTGAGATACAGTTTGCCATCACGGATCTGCCAGGTCTGAATATCCACTGGGAATAAGGCATTCACCGAAACGCCAAAGGCGCAAAACCCACCGTATTGCGGAGCATAGCGGGCCGGATCCTTTTCGAAGCGGGAGCGATTGCGCTTGCTCGAAAAGAGATAGGTGGCTCCTTGATAGGTCGCCTTGATACCCGGATCACCGTGCACGGGTTTGTGTTTCGTGAAGAAGGCGACCGGGTCATACCCGTCGATTGCGATATTGCTCGCGCCCGAGACATTGACCAGATCTCCCGCCCAAGCCGTCGAAGCAACCAACGTAGCCAACAAGATAGTAAGAAGTGAGGATGTTTTCATGATTCCAATTTCTAAGTTCCGTTTCAGTTTCATCGGAACAAGCGTTCCGTTCACATAGTGGACACACGGAACGAACGATCTCTTACCTCCTTCCCCGATTTTTTTCTCACCGGCAATCGACCACTGTCATCAATAGGCAAGGCTTGTCTACTCCAGAGACTCCACCGGCGGTGGTTTGGCCACGATCGGACCTTTCCCCCGCGCCAACAAAGCGATCCTACGAGACTCCGGATGGATCAGGCAGATCTGATCTCTTCCCAACTGGGTCACCACAAAGTCGCCTTCGAGGTGCGTGGCATTGCGAACCCGCCATTGGGCAATCGGTAGCTCCAGCGAAACCTCAAACTTCCTGCCATCGTTCAGGTGGTAGGCTCGCAGTCCCCCATAGGCCCAGAAAGTCGATTCAAACTCCCAGTTCGAAGCCGTCGCCAGCGACGGTACGAGCCCGAAATTCCACCCTGTCCCATTGCCCCGATCTACCGGGGCCAGGTTTGAAAAACTTTCCAGAATAGGCACTTTCCGGTCTTCCACTGGCAGGCTGGAATCCAGCAGCACATAGAGGTCAAAAGTTCCCTCTTCATTTGGCTGGGCAAACACCCGGTCCCCAATGTGCTCTCCCCCCAACGCCTTCACCCTATGGATCCTCGCTGACCCAGACAAATCCTGGCGCCGCACATCCTTGCCTTCGAGAGATAAGAAGTAGAGCGAATAAGGTTTCGCCATTTCCATTTCATCTGCGCGCACCACTTCGAACTCGGACATTAGCGAAGTCGCGCTCGCCATCCAGTACCAGCCGAACAGCAACCCGTAGCTGATCACATGAATAACCGGCGTGGCGTGAAGGGCGCGCCGCCAAGACGCCTCTTCCTGTCGGAGGCAAAACCAAAAGAAAGGAAGCTCCACCAAGAGCGTCACCACGAAGGTCGCCAAAACAAACACGAGAAACCAAAAACGGATCGTCTCAATATTCAAATCGATCCGCGCGACCCCCATTTCAATAAGCCAAGCACCGGCCCATGCCGACACGTAATTGGCCCCAATCAGAATCAGCGCGGACTTCCGCTTCCGGCACCCAAACAAACGTCCCAGCAACGCGCATTCAATAAGACCGATAATCGCATTCCCGAACACCAAATGAAACCCGGTGGCCCACAGGAGCGGCGTTCCCGCATTGGCGGATGCCGTGACCGGATAGAACGCCAGAATCCCAACCGGCAACAGAATGAACCAACGCCTCATATCTCCAAGCGAACACCAAGGGATTGGCAAAGTTCTGCATCGGGAATCTCCTTTGCCCCTCAGAACCAAAGCAACAGGATCCAAAGCCCCCATAAAACCACCCACCCCAACACGGACCAGATTCGTTGTCGTTTCCAGGCGCCTAGACAGATGGACAGCACCGGAATCGAAACGCACAGCATCAGGACAAAAACTTGGAAACCCTTCCCAGAGATCGCGTAGACAGAACCCTGGGGCGAGTCGCTCACCTCGATTCGACCCGTACTCGGAATTGTCGCTGCCAAAATCAACATTGCCACAAAGCAAGCCAAGCAAACCCAAAGCCATCGTGCCCGATCGGCAGTGGACTCCGCCCAATAACGCGCGACACCAATTCCACCGAGGATGAACAACGGTATACAGGCACCGAGCAACCACCACGAAGACGCGGCGTTCCCTTTCGCGAACAACCAAACCAGCTGCGTCGACAAAAGAATCACGATCCCAAAGACCACCCCGCCCCAGTGTTCCATGAAGGTCTGGAGACCGCCGCCTTTAGTATTCGTGTCCATCAGATTCAAGCATCACGGAACCAACTCGAACGGATATGCTTAACCACAGATGGCGCAGATGAACGCAGATTTATTTTTCTGATCTGCGTTTATCTGCGCCATCTGCGGTTAACTTTCTTCCCAACGATACAAGAACACCGTTTTCCCCTGCGATTCCATCGTGCCATGTTGGCGAAATCCCAGTCTCGAGAGTAAACGAATCGATCGCACGTTTTCCTCCACCGTCACCGCATCCAGCACCTTGAATCCAAAGCCTTTGACACCGTGCTCAAACACCGCCCGGGAGGCCTCTATCGCAAATCCCTGTCCGCAAAACTCGGGCAAGAACGCAAATCCAAAATCGGGATTCTCCAAGTCCGGTTTCTTCAAAAACCCACAAATCCCCATCGGCACCCGGCGTTCCGCATCCCGCACCACATAGTACCCAAAGCCATAATCACGGTAGGACCCCAGAAACCGATCCTCAAGATACGTCGCAACGGCGCCATCATCGGGAAAGTCTCGCTGTCCGATAAACCGTATCCAACCCGGGGTTGCCATCAACGTTTGGAAAAACGGCACATCGGTAAGAACCACTGGCTCGATACACGTCCGTTCCGTCCGAAGTCTCATGGACCGGAATAGTCCGCTAAGTCCCGCAAACGCTCAAGCTTCATCCCGATCCTGATGCCGGCTTCCCCTGGCGTTCACGGAAGCGGTATGCTGCAAGGCCCAAGAGAACCAGACAAAGGAATTGATATCCCGAGAGTCCACACGCCACAACGGGTGTGTCTCGCAGAAATTCGTGGCCAAAGCGAAAAACGGCATAGCCCATCAAGTAGAGATGAAACAGTTGGCCAACAAATCGGCCGGAACGCCAGAGTCGATACAACAGGCACGCACTCACCACATGAAAGACCAACTCGATGTGCGGTGCCGGCCACACGGGTGCTCCGATCAAGTTCCTCGGCCCGATCCATTTCTCCCAATCCAATACCACTCCCTGACAACATCCCGATACGACACAGCCATAGCGTCCTAGACCGAGGCTCACGGGAACGATCAAAGCAAATCGATCCCCCGTGGTGCCAACGTACCCCGTCCGCATCTTGCCCACTTCCACCCCTAGATATCCCCCTATCAGGCCTCCGATAACGGTCTTTCCCACAGCCAAACGTGGGATAAAACTGGGATCCTTCCAATACAACCAGGCTTCCGCAATCAGGTAGCCCACCTTCGCTCCCAACAAACTACCAACGAGAGCTGCGGCCAAAATCCAGCCCTGCCGACCATCCTCAAGGATACGCCGACTCCAAAACAGGAAACTCCCGCCCACCGCAATCATCAGGGCGAGCCGATACTCCCACGACCCAAATGAAATCCACTCGTGTCCGTGATCCGCCATTACGAACAAGCGGACGCACCGGAAACCAGCGGTCCATTGGAGTAGTAACGACAAAACGAATCCAGTGTACCATCGGGCCGAATCACGTGCGTGCAACAACGGTCAATCCGATCGGCATCCCAGGTCGATTCATCCATAAACGGCTTCACCATCAACCGAAAGGTATCCGACTCCTTCACTTCAAACTGTTTCAACAGATGTCCTAAGGGTTCGGATTCACAGCCACAACGCTCCAGGTCTTCGGGCCGATATCGCAGGCGATCACGCAAGAAACCCTGCACTTGGCTGAAGTCGACAAAGTCGCTAATCGACCGGACTTCGCGACCGAACTTCAAGAGATATCCAATGGTCGCACAATTCGGATCCCCACAGGGAAGCGGCGTGAAGTCCTCATATTTCAGTTTCCCTTCAGACTGTTCGACCAGACTGAGAATGATATCCGCCGTATTCAGCCGGGTAGCCATGCCGTTCCCAGCTTCCGTATGGGCAGACCGGCGACCGGAAGCAAACATGGGCTGAAAACTGGCACCACGCACATTCTCAAACTCCAGCCCAAACTGCACGGTCTTCCAAACGGCCGGTAGATTCAGTGGATTCACGGTCATCGCCAGAGTCACGGGGAGGTTGATGTCCCGGGCACGATTCAATGCCTGTTCTTTGATCGGTCGTAGATCCGCGCCTCGGAGTTCCACCTGACCCGCCGCTTCAACACCGTCGAATTGTAGGTAGAGCTGAGTTTTTCCATAGGCGTAGACGCGTGCGAGTTCTTCGGCAAAGGCTGCATCCCGAGCCAAACGAACGCCATTAGTGTTGATCAAGACATAGTCGATCCGATCCTGCTCCAGACACCACCGCAACAAGGGAAAGAAATCCGGATGTAAGGTAGGTTCCCCGCCCGAGAGTTGGAGAATTTCCAACTGTCCTTTTCGATCCAGCACCTTCTCGATCCGCGACTGGATCTCTGACAACGGCGTGTATCGAAGTCCTTTCCCCACCCCCAAAGGGGAATCGGCGTAACACGTCGGGCAGCTCAGATTACAGGAGTCGACAATCTCGATCAGGGCCAAGCAGGTCGACAAAGATTCGATTCGGTTCTCAACCGGAGAACCACAGCAGCCCGATTCATCGGTTGACGGATTCGAACCCGAACAACAAGCAGAACCTGCGTTGTCCGGATGGCCATGGCTTACCCAATAGAACCGGGAGTCGGAACTAATGCAGGTGGAGATCTCACCGTGCGTGGGACAGGTGCGAGTGAGAAACACGCGACTGTGTTTCCCCTCAGACTCCCGCCACACCCGGGCAGAGAGTTCTGTCCGGCATTCCGGACAGCGAGAACGCGTTTGTTTTAATTCGATTCGATTCGAGACAGTTCGTGTTTTCATGATGGTATTTATCGAACGCCGCAAAGAGCAAAGAGCAGGAAGAAGACAAAGAAGACACCGACGAAGACCGAGACCACGAGGTGCCATAGGATATAGAGGAGAGGATGGCTTCTCCGCCGAGCCGGACCCGTCAGAAAAGAGGCCACCGAGGCTGAAAAACAGGAGTAGACAAACAAAATCGCCAGGTCATCCCCACCGGCGCCGCCACTTGCAGCAATAACGCATACGACAATTGGCGCTCCGATAGGCAGACAAACCGCAAGATCGTCATTGAGCTTCTGATTCCGCCCGGGGTTGGGCGCGCCATCGTTTTCTTTCATCCATGAGATCGTAGCCAGGGAGTCTCATCCTCCCTAATCGATAGTCCAGATAGTACCATTGATCCTGCCGATGTTGTTTCTCAAACGTTGGATACTTCTTTCCAGTGGACGTATAGGCCAACATCAATCGCCTTACTGGTAGAAAAGTTCCCTGGTAGGGCGAGCGTAACCGCGAGCCGTTCCTACCCAGCGCGTGCTCCTGAGCCTCGATTATTTGCGCTCCCACCACCAGCCGCCCCCCTCTCCTCCACCAAAACGGATGGACCGAATCCACTTGCGAGAATCGATGCCCGAACTCAGAGTATCGAGTCAGCCATGCGTTGGGACTTTTCAGCCATCCCTCGTTCGCGTTGGATGCTTTCTAGTAGAGTGATGCTCGCTGGGATCATCCAGTATGCGATCCTGTACCCAGGATCAGCCGACCTCTTTGCGGAACTCACTTCTCAAGACCCACACCCCGCCAGCACCGTGCTGCAAACTCACTGCACCGAATGCCACGGGCCAGAGACCGTAAAACAGGGGCTAAACCTCAGCACCCCAAACACCGTGCTACAAGGTTCCCGAAGCGGCCCCGTTCTCATTCCAGGTCAGCCCGAAGGAAGCCTTTTGGTACAGCTGTTGGAGCCGGACGCAGAACCGCACATGCCTCCAAAACATCAACTGAGTCCCGCCGAAATAGAATCGATCAAGGACTGGGTTCGATCCCTAGAAGGTTCCAGTCAGTCGAAAAAAACTCAGAAGCCGGCCACGGATTGGTGGGCTTTCCGGCCCCTCGCCAAGCCGACTGTCCCCACGCTTGACCATCCCTGGATTCGGAGTCCGATCGACGCCTTTATCTTGGACCAACAAGAACAACGCGCCTTGACCCCAAATCCAAGTGCCGACAAAGAAACGCTCTTGCGTCGCGTGACCTATGATCTGATCGGACTGCCGCCCAGTTTGGAACAACGCGCCCGGTTTCTCAGCGATCCCAATCCGGATGCGTACGAACGCTTGGTGAACCGCCTGCTCGCATCGCCCCGCTACGGCGAGCGGTGGGGACGGCATTGGCTCGACCTCGCCCGTTACGCCGACTCCAGCGGCTTTCATGATGATATCCACCGCCCTCATGCCTGGCGCTATCGGGACTACGTGATCCATAGTCTGAACGAAGACAAGTCCTACGACCGATTCACGGTCGAGCAAACTGCGGGCGATCTTGTGCCCAATCGGGATCCCTCGTCATGGATTGCCACCGGATTCTCTCGCCACGGTCCCAGCAATGACAACAACATGGGAGACGGCGCCTTCAAGGAACAGTATCGATACGATCAACTCGACGACACCATCTCGACCACCGCCTCCGTATTCTTGGGTCTCACACTGGGCTGCGCCCGGTGTCATGACCACAAGTATGACGCCATTTCCCAAGAGGACTACTATCAATTCCTCGCCTACTATCAGAACGCCACCAAGCGAACGGTTTCCTTGGCTTCGCTCACGGATACAAAGCCGGAATTCACCAAACCCTCGACCAAAGGCTCACCCCACGACGATCGATCCCCCCTGGCCGCCGTCTTTACCGATTTCGGCAGACCCAACGAGCCTACCCGGATACTGTGGCGAGGCAGTGTCCGAAACAAAGGCCCGGAAGTGAGTCCGGACGTTCCCGCCAGCCTGGCCTCAGACACACCCATCCCCGATCGTCTGGCACTGGCGGAATGGATCACATCGCGGAAGAATCCCTTGACCTGGCGGGTGATCGCCAACCGGGTCTGGGCCTTTCACTTCGGCACGGGACTCGTGCGGACGCCGAGTAATTTTGGCCAGCGCGGATTGCCCCCGACGCACCCGGAACTGCTGGACTACCTAGCCCAACGACTCCTGCAACATCGCGGCAGCTTGAAACGGCTCCACCGAGATATCGTGACCTCGGCAACCTATCGCCAAAGCTCTCAAGTCCAACCGACCGCATCCGAACAGGACCCTGGCAATCACTGGTGGACGCGAATGAACAAACGCCGTTTGGAGTCTGAAGTGCTCCGCGATTCGATCCTTACCGCAGCCGGTAACCTCAACCTCACCATGGGAGGCCCCGGAGTCAAACCGCGTATCCGCCCCGATCTCCTTTCCGCGAGCCAGCGGAATAAGTGGCCGAAGATCGAGACAGACGGGGAAGCCCAGTGGCGGCGGAGCGTTTACATCTACGTCAAACGGCAGCTGCCTTTTCCGATGTTGGATCTTTTCGGATCGCCCAGCACCGCTCACAGCTGTGCCCAACGCGTCGTAAGCCAAGTTCCGACTCAGGCGCTCGTCCTGCTCAATGACAGTTTCGTGACCCAACAGGCCGAGGCCTTCGCCACGCGGCTTACGAAACTCTCCTTGGAGACAGTCGAAGAACGATTGGATACCGCTAACCGCATCGCTCTCGGCAAAGCCCTTTCCGAGGATCGCCTCCAAGCCGCGCTTGAATTCTTGAACCAGCAAGAAAACCAACTCCGTCAGGAAGGGGTCTCCGCTGCAGCCGCCCGGCACGAGGCGCTTGCGCTCTACTGCCAAGTCTTGTTCAACCTGAGCGAATTCATCTACATCGACTAGCCGCCCACCGCCCATGAATCCGTTGAATCGCCGACAATTCCTAGCCCGCACCGGAGCCGGATTCGGAAACCTGGCGCTCGCCTCCCTCTTGTCTGCGGACCCGACAAGCCCGGCCCCTTCCAATGCGAACCGAGCCCTCCCGTCGCCGCATTTTCCACCCCGTGCCAAACAGGTGATCTTCCTGTTCATGTACGGCGGCCCGAGTCACATCGATCTCTTCGATCCGAAACCCGAGCTAAACCGTTGGCACGGAAAAGAAATCCCGGTTTTCCGCGCCGAGGACGCTTTCATGGGCAAGAAGACCCAACCCTTCGCCCTCCGATCTCCATTCAAGTTCCAGCAACACGGCGTGTCGGGTATCCCCATTTGCGATCAGTATCCTCACTTGTCCAAGCATGCCGACAAGCTCTGCGTGGTCCGTTCGCTCCATTGCGAAAGCAACAACCACGGCCCAGCCCTATTTCAAATGCAGTCCGGTTCGATACAATCCGGGTTCCCCTCCATGGGGGCTTGGGTCAACTACGGCCTGGGAAGCGAAAGCCAGAACCTGCCGGGCTTCGTCGTGATGATGGATCACCAGGGCGCCCCCGTGAATGGAGCGCTCAATTGGGGGGCCGGCTTCCTCCCTTCCAGTCTCCAGGCCGTGCCGCTGCGACTCGCGGGGGAACCGATCGCCTACCTGCAACGTCCCGCATCGATCTCCGCCCGCCAACAACAAGACCAACTCGGGCTCCTTCGAAAATGGAACCGCGAATATGCGGATCAAAACCCCGCGGAACAGGCCCTTGAAGCCCGGATTCGATCCTACGAACTCGCCTATCGCATGCAGTCCGCCGCACCGGAAGCGGTCGACCTTGCCCAAGAACCCGAACGGGTTCGTCAAGCCTACGGGCTCGACTCACCGGTCACGCGTCACTTCGGGCGCAACTGTCTCCTCGCCCGGCGCTTGATCCAACGCGGGGTTCGTTTTGTCCAGCTCTATAGTGGCGGCAATGAAGGGCCCCGCGCCTGGGACGCACACGATGACCTGGAGACCAACCACCGTTTGCATTGCCAAGAGACGGATCGCCCCATTGCGGCCTTGCTAGAAGATTTGGATCAACAAGGCCTCTTGGAGTCCACGCTCGTACTCTGGGGCGGTGAGTTCGGCCGCAGCCCAACGGCCGAGAACGGAAAAGGCCGTGACCATCACGCTCGCGGTTTCACGATGTGGCTCGCGGGCGGCGGAATCCGCGGCGGCACCATATACGGGGCCACCGATGAATTCGGTTACCACGCCATCGAAAACCCCGTCTCGCTACCCGACCTCCACGCCACCATTCTCCACCAGTTAGGACTCGACCACAAAGCGCTCACCTACCGATTTCAAGGAAGAGACTTCCGCCTCACCGACGTCAGTGGTAAGGTCCTCCACCCTATTCTCGCCTAAGCACGGCACACGGTGATGGTGACATTATCTTGCATGGCGGCGTCCCGAGAAAGGACGTTGGAAAGAACGCCATCGACAATCTCTCTAGCCGATTGACTGCCGGTCGCAATCGCCAACAATTCCTCATCGGTCAGACATCGTACTCCATCCGAAGCACAAAGGATGATATCACCCGGATCCAACGTATCGCCAACGAACTCGGATTGATCGAAGTGTTGAATTCGTTCACCCGTGAGCGCAAAGCGAAGACCGGAAGTTCCGGCAAACTCTGCTTCCTCGTCGGGTAAATCTACCAAATTGCGATACGAGTGATCCTCGTTTAGCTGAACAATACTCTCGCCCCTGATCTTGAAGAGCGGCGAATCTCCGATGCTGATCCAGTGGCATTGTTTACCAACCAGCGCTACCGCCACCAGAGTGGTGACGAGATAGTCATGGGCCCCCAGCACATGCCGTTGGCGTTCCATCTCTTCATTCGCGACTTCAAGACCCTGACGTAATCGATGATCCACGGCCCCTTCAGCCTGCCAATACCCGTTGGTGAAGGTCTCCACCCCGCTTTGGCTCGCAACGGCACCGTGAGCATGCCCCCCGGCACCATCACAAAGGACCATCAACAACTCATCCTGGACATCCTCAGGAGAAGAGAACGCATAGCTGTCCTCCTGAGATTCCCGAGCACCCACGTCCTGCCCTCCGGCAAAATCATCTTCAATCTCCATCCCAGTTCGTTCCCCTCATCAAGTTGCGCCTTGGTCCCCCCTTTCGGCCCATCACACCATCCCATTCCTAAGAGCCGCTCGAATCCTCCCAGCGCGACGCATCATCCAGCAGCTTGGCCAATTGTGCCTCAAGATCCTCCACCTCTTTCTCCAGCATGGCTTCCTCCCGCTTGGCAGCCTCGACCAGAGCATTCAACCGACCCAATTCCTCGATGGCCTCCTCGGTCGGCTGAACCTCGGAATTTCCGGCTGAGGCCTGCAGATTCTTCAACTCAATGGTTAGGGAAACCACTTCCGCCCTCGCGGCTTCAAGCCGCTGCTTCTGTCCCGCGATCTCCTCCTCAATACGCTTCTTCTCAACCCGTTCCTGGTATTCCAGATCCGCCTCAAGAATCCGATTCTCCTCTTCCAAGCGACGTTTCTCCGCCTCAAAAGTGCTATCGGTCGTGGCACAACCCATCAGCAAGAAAACGGTAAAAAGCGGAGTCAGCACGAACTTCTTCATAATCCAAACCTCCAACACGCCGGATCAAATCGGACGAATCCTCGCGGTCGCTTCCAATTGTCTGATCATGCGCGCCAATTCCACTTTTCGATTCTCCAATTCCTGAGTCTTGTTTCTAATCTCACTCTCGCCCGCAAGGTCCCTCGCATTCGCAACGAGCTTGTTTCGCCTGGCCAACTCAGCCTCGGATTCGGCTAGCAAGCGTTTCGCCTCCGCCGCCCTAATGGCTGCGAGCTGCGCACTCTGCGTGGTTTGATAATCGACGAGCTGCGCGGCTAGCTTCTCGTTATACTGCACCAGCGCATTGTTGAACGCTTCGGCCTTGGCGATCTGGGTCTTCAACTGTTCCTGTTTAGCCTGAAGATCCCGACGTTTGCCCACGTGTTCCTCACCTTCTTTCCGCCCCTGTTCACTCCCCACAGCCGCTCCCCCAAGGGCACCGGCGGCAGCTCCAATAGCAGCCCCCTCGGCGGCATGTCCAGACTGATGACCAATGATCGCTCCAATGGCAGCGCCGGCAAGACCACCAAACAAGGCACCCCGCAAGCTATGCTTGGTGCGTGATTCCTTCATGATTTGGAGCTCAACCGGATCCTTGGAGCCCGTCCCAGTGGTGGCACAGCCCGATAGCACAACCACCAGCAGAACGATGATCGCTCGATTGCAATGCCGAATCGGATGGAACAAGTCTGATACTGTCATAGTTAGATAACGCCTTTGGAAATCTCTCTCAGTTGATTCTCAATGTCTGTGGCATTCGGCGCAATCCCCTTCCTGGCTGCAGCATGAAGTTCTTCCGCGAGCTGGTAGAGTGGAACATACTCTTTCTCTTCCGTCTCCGTAGCTCCCTCAATCCGCTCAGCATAGTAGGCCTTAAATCCTGCCTCCACCGAATCTTCTTGGAGACTGGCTAGCTTCATCATCTCATCGGTTACGGCATTTAGTGACTTCGCCACGCCACTGACAAGGACTCCGCGCCGTTCGACATCTCTCGCCAATCCTCGGTTTAAGACATCAATCCCGTCAATCTCCTGAAGCGATCCCCGCGCAGACTGCAATTCCCGTAGGACAACCATCAGTTTCGCCTGAACCAATTCAATCTCGATCTCAATCGATGACGCTTCTTCCGTCGTTGGAGATTCCGGTTCGATCACGAGCTCCGGCTCGATGGGACCTGTGGCCGGTGAACCACCCCAAAACCCATACCCAGCGTAGCCAGCCAGACCGACGCCCGCAATCAACAGCACGTAAACGAACACGGAACTTCGACGTCCTTCGGGCTCCGACGACTCCACGGCGACAGCAACACCCGCGCCATTCTCAACCGCGGGACTCGACGGACCTTCGGTCTCAACTCGCGTCTCGTTGTTTCGCTCCTCCGTCACCTCACCCGAGTCCTCATCCCGCGGCGCTGGCACAACGCGCGAAACGACGGCATGAGCCACGGACGATTTTGGACTCGGACTCTGGGGGACCGGCACGCCTGAGGTATCTTTGGACTCAATCACCCGCAACCACTCATCGATGGACTGAGGCCGGCGCTCGATACTCGGCTCTAGTGCCCAATCGACGGCTTTTAAGAAAACTCGATCAAATCCGGTTATCCCACTCGATGCCAAGGGCTGATAGGTATCCTCCGTAGCTCGACTCGGTGCATCCGGCGGGGCGGTTCCCGTGATGCATTTGTGAATCACCGCCCCCAACGCATAGAGATCCGTCCAGGGTCCGATATTGCCCGTGCTCGAATACTGTTCCAACGGCGTATAGCGGGCGGTGTAAATGGCGGTCACCGCCACATCAGCCAGCTTCATCGTCTGCCGTGCCGCACCGAAATCGAACAGGATCGGGTTCTGCTCCAAATTGATATAGATGTTTTCGGGTTTGATATCCCGGTGGATCAAATCCCGCTCATGAACAGCCCGCAACCCATCAACAATCGGCATGATATAGCGTTCCACATCCTCTTGCCCCAAAGGACCGCTTTTCTTCAAAAGGACGGAGAGCGGCTCGCCCGCTTCGAGATGCATCACCAAGTAAGCCGTGTTATTCTCGTCAAAGTAATCATACACTTTAACGATATTGGGATGATCGAACTCGGCCAGCAACCGGGCCTCCTGGACAAACCGGTCCGTGGCCGACTCAAATTCCTCTCGATGGGCATCCGACTTGGCCTCGACCGTACTTCCCTCGCTCCGGCTCACGAAGTCCGCAGGAAACAATTCCTTCACGGCCACGTCCCGATTCAATTGCTTATCCCGGGCCTGATACGTGACGCCAAAGCCACCCCCACCCAGGATGGAGAGGATTTCATATCGGCCGCCAACAACGGTTCCTTTTGCTAATGCGAGCTCAGTGTTCACCTTCAAGACCGATCCTACTCCGGCCCGGCACGAAATTCGAATCCTAAACTCTCAATCGCCTCTACCGGTTCAGAATCCAAAAGGATCCCCATCAGCTGGAACCCTTCAACGAGATCGCCGAGCCGGCAATCAGCGCTGCTGATACTCACCAGCCAAGTCAACGACGAAGCATGGGTCAAACTCGGGATTCGGCTCATCGACATAACCCCGCGGATTCGCCAACACACGGGTGCGCCCAATGCGGTAATCTCGCGAATGATGAATGTGGCCATGCACCCAAAGGAGTGGCTCGTGTTCGACAATTAGGTCGTCCAGATGAGACGCGTAGGCACAACTGATGAGTTCTGTCTTCCGAGAATCCGGAAGGGATTGCGCGGAGGGCGCATGATGCGACAGAACAATTGAACGGTCCGAATCGCCTGCGATCAAAAATTCGGTCAATGCCTTCCGGCTGGACTCGTGCCGAAACCGAGTATCAATCGGCCGCAGCTTCCTATATCCGGGGTTCTTCCTCACCCGCCGGTAATCATTCATCACCAATGCTTCGGCCGATCCGGCCCGAGCGTCGCCAAACAGAGCCATGTCAGTCCACAACGTTGAACCAAAGAATCGATAGCCACCGATCTCCACCGCATCCTCTTCCAAAACCGTAATATTGGAGCCGGAGGCAAACTCCTTCAGTTTCTCCACCAATCGGGGAAAGCGTGCCCCATAATACTCATGGTTGCCGAGCAGATACAGCACCGGCAGGTGGGAAATGGTTTCCTTGACCCATCTCAAACCGTTGCGCTTGACATGCGTGTCACCGGCCAAAACAACCAAGTCCGCCTCCACATCGGGAAACGCGAACCCACCAAATTCAAGGTGCAAATCACTGAGAATATGAATACGCATGAGACTCGCTCGCCGTTATAAGAATCACCCCAAACCTCCAACACCGACTTCCCAAAGGTAGGGCGAGCGTACCCGCGAGCCGTTGGGCAAGAGACGGCGACTCAAACACCATCGTTTCAGACGAACGCTCCGGGTAGGAACGGCTCGCGAGTACGCTCGCCCTACCCTCACTGCATCCGCATTCGTTCCTCTCATTCAATCGACATTCACCTCACGGACTGGCTCTGTCATCGGGTACCGGCCCCTGCCTCTTCGTGATTGGATGCCCCGGTGGATATCGAACATGTGGCCACACGGAGAGATCGCCATCGTCACGCTGGTTCATCGTCAACGTACGGTTCAATGGTTCCCGTTCCGTTCTATAGTAACAGAGCACCGACTGTGTCATCGATCCAGCGTCAGAAACAACCCGGATCCGATCGCACGGAGCGGTCATTTCGTATATCGAATCCGGCGCAAAAGCGAGACTCTGATTCCCGCACAAGGCCACATACTGTTCCTCAGGACAGACGTGAAAGTAATACCGCAGCAAGGGTCCGGCTGTATAAAACTCATAAACATCTCCCCAATCGCACGCGGGCATAAGCACCGCTTGACAACTGAAGAAGCCTTCCAACTCTGCTATCGACCAACGCATCATTTCATTCATTCAATCCCAAAAAACGAGTTACCGACCTACTCTTCCTCCAACGCCAGCAAGCATCCAAATCACAAAGGTATCCACCTCTACTCCATCGAGTAAAGCCTACCAAAGCTGGTGCCCAGGGTGGGATTCGAACCCACAACACCTGGTTTCTTAAACCAGTACGTCTACCAATTGCGCCACCTGGGCCAGACTTTCACTATTCAAATTGGTGCCCGGAGCGGGATTCGAACCCGCAACACTCAGTTTTTAAGACTGATGCGTCTACCAATTGCGCCACCCGGGCAGGGTCGCCAAATCAAAGTTGGTGCCCGGGGCGGGAGTCGAACCCGCAACAACCAGTTTCTGAGACTGGTGCGTCTGCCAGTTGCGCCACCCGGGCATAAAAAAACCCCCATCGGTTGGACCGGTGGGGGTTTGCTATTTTGCTATGAAAAATCTAAGCGTCTCTAACTGCACCCCTCCTGTCCTGCCAATCGCAGGTTTAACATCAATGATAGGAGTAGGTGCTTATCGAACATCTTTGATCAGAATCGTTCCTACTTTCTTCAAAGTCAAGTAGGATTCATTTTAAATGCGCTACGGCATCGGCTGCGGAGGCGGGCCGGCCGCCTTGACGGTCGTGATCCGTCAAACAAAGCCGTCCGTTGCAAACCGAACCGACTCGCCTCTTCTTGGGATATTTGGGGTTTTACCATTGTGCGCCGTGATCCTTTCCCGGATGGCGCGTACCCTCGTGCCGACGGCTCGCGGGTACGCTCGCCCCACCATCCGGAACGGCCAATTCCTCTCCTTCTTCCTAGTACTTCAGCTTGAAAGCGACAGAAAGAAACTGCTGATCATCGAATCCTTCTTCCGGATTCTCACCATCTCGAAAATCGACTCCTATGGCAGCTGTGTTATCGCTACTAAGATAATAATTTAGCGATGCCTGGAACAAAGTCGGATTGGGATCTCGGTGATTGAACCCTCCGGATCGGCTAAGCGCGACCCAATGAGAATAAGTGGCACTCAGTTCGAGGCGATCATTCAACAGTTTGGAAAGCGGTTGAGCGTAGGCTTCAATTGCGAACTTGGCCCTAGCGGTTGAACCTCTTTCTTTGATGGGATTCATCATCGCGTCAACCTGATCCGTGAGGACATCGTCGGCTCCCTCAAATTGAAGGTCCACAAAAGGAAAGAATGTAACCGGAAACAACTCGGACTTCGTAGACCTGCCAATGTACCACTTCTGGTACAACGGCATCAAGCCCCAGGTCACATAATACCCTTGTCCAGTAAGAATTCGATCATCCTTGAACTTCACCGAGCCAATGTTTGTCAGGCTAAAAACTTTTGAGGGCATGTGCACGTAGCTATAGCTGCCTCCCATCAAGAGGGTATTCTGCTCATTCTCCGACTGGGTCTGTCGGTGCCATTCAATAAATGGGCTACCCTCAAGCGAGTACGCGGTGCCATTTTCATACGTACCGCTCTTCCCTTCGGGATGCCATGAGAGTGCAAGATCAACCGCGTAGGAATTCGCAGCGTCTTTCGGAACATTGAACTGAAACGAGGCGGGTTTTTCTCTGGTGCTGGGGTTAACCGCCGACTGACGAAGCCGGAGTTGATTGTCATTGAAGAACTTCTTCAGGGAAAAAGGGGCCGCATCGTCGTCCGCTGCTTGCAAGAAGAACGCATTCGCGCACAAGCCAATTGCCAGAATGAGGGTTCGCTGGAAACAGAAAGTTTTCTCGAGGAATTTCATATGAAGGGAATCGATGATTATTGTCCATTGGCTCTGGCTAGTACCAAATCGATGGCTTTGCCCACCGTGTCCGCAGAGATAGAGCTACTTTGAGAGACCCTTTTTCCGCCCGGGTACTGGAGTGAGATTTCGGTGTAATCGATCGCCATCACCCGTCGATGGTGAGCGAACAGCCTGAGGTCCGTTTGCAGGGAGTGATCTTCTTTCAACGGCTCTTGGGGTCTACCCCAACCTTCCGCCCAATCACGGATGACCTGCTCTACTTGCGGCTTGATGACTTCTCGGGTTGGACCAGCTTGATTACTAGCAGCGGCATTTCGTGCGTTCATATTTCGCTCAACCGATTTTCGGCGACTTGCTTGCGTTTTCATATTGGTTCGTTGGCCGCGGTGGATCGCACCACACGGCACAAATTACAGGCGCCGAAACCGATGATCGGGGGTCAAAAAAGGCGCTCGAATCAACCTTCCCCCTTTTCTACCCATGGTTCAGGCGAGCGTAGACACCACGAATATCTAGACTGGGATTCTTGCCAGCTTGATCCAATCCCCTCAAAAAAGTCGCAAAAACATGAGCCAAATTATTTGCTTTCGACTCCTGTTAAATCAGACAATGCTGACTTCTAATACAAAGAGCGATTGATTCGGTGAACGGACTAGGTATTCGATGAATCAAGAAGGGAAAGAAGATGTGGGTCTGGGTATAGACAACCTAGAGTTTGGGATTGATGAAGTGTGGCAGTTTATGGATGAGCTACGCGGCATCGCAAAACTCCTACTAGCAGGTGAGAGCAAAGCACACACCGTAAGGCCTACGGCACTTGTACTAAGTGCCTTGAGACGCAATCGCCCCAAGGACAAGGAATGGGAGGAAGTAACGTGGAAGAATCAGCGCTACTTTTTCAAGGTGATGCACACTCACATGATGTGGTGCCTACGCGACCGAGCGAGACGTCGCAACGCATTGAAGCGACCAAAGACGGTCAATGTGAAACCTGAGGACCTAGATTACTCCGATTTGCCCCGAACGATGGAGCAAACTCCGGAGCGGATTGTCGCACTCGATGAAGCACTCATGTGGCTACGGAACGAAAGACCGGAACTCGCCGAGATTATCCAACACCGATTTTTCACCGGACTCAGCACTGAGGAGACCGGTGTGATGCTAGGGGTGTCCCGCGAAACGATAAAACGACGCTGGCGGGTCGCTCGAACCTTACTGGCGGCGCGGACGCTGAAGCATCTAAACGGGGATGCGCAGGAAGATAGCCATGGGTGAAGGCGATGAGACACGCGAAAAATGCAGCGCGGACGGCCTTGCCCGGCTGCTCGACAGGCTCAGTGGCGTCTCGGAGTCCCTTCGCGAAGAAGAGTTGCGCCGGCTGGAAGCATCTACTGCGAATGCCAGCCTCGTAGCAAGCGCCCGCTTATACTTTCGCCTTCCAGCGGACCCGGAAGATCTGACACTCGGGACCGAAGTTGGTGGGTACACGATTCAAGAACGGATCGGTGAAGGCGGCATGGGGGTCGTTTACCGAGCAGCTCAGGATATCCCGAAGAGACAAGTTGCTCTCAAAACAGTTCACCCGTCATTCGTGTCGCCTCAGTTTGCAGACCGTTTTCGGAGGGAGGTCGACGTACTCGCTCAGCTCGAACACCCCAACATCGTTCCCATCTTCGAAGCAGGCTCACACCAAAACAGGAAAGGGGGCCGACTGATTCCCTACTTCACCATGGGACTGGTAAGGGGGCAATCGATAAAAGATTTCGTGAGGCAACACACAAAGTCACGACCTCTAATTCTAAAGCTAATGGTCGACATCCTCGGGGCCATTCAATACGCCCATGACCGAGGCGTCGTTCATCGCGACCTGAAGCCTGGTAACTTGATGGTCACAGAGGATGGACGTCCTATAGTTCTGGATTTCGGGCTTGCTCAGTTGGCTCATGAGCGTCCCTTCGGACAGGAGGCAAGCCTACCGAGCGGCAATGCAAGCTGCCTATCAGGAACACCGATGTACATGAGCCCTGAATTGTTCCAGGGTAAAGCCGTATCGATTCGGGCGGCCAAAGTAGCGGACGTTTATTCGTTGGGCGTCGTCCTTTTCGAATTGATAGCCGGATGCCTGCCTCACGCTCGCGCGGAAGTGGTGAAGTTCTCCGAACTCCGACAGGAGATTCTGGATGAAGCGCCGATGAGATTAGCCGCTTTGAGTGAGGACTGTCCAGATGAGCTCGATGCCATAGTGGCAAAAGCCATCGCAAAGGATCCCAGTAATCGCTATGGCTCCGCAAGTGACTTCGCCAAGGCGATCGTCGCCCACCTGCAGAAGGGCCATGCCGAGGTATTTCTCCCCTCTTCCGGAGATTCGTTGCCCTTGCGTCACTGGTCGCCAACGAAGGGCGCCGTGATCCCACCGACACGTTGGAAACTGGTTCGACGTTTGGGGGAAGGAAGTGTGGGCGAAGTCTGGCTCACCCGCCATCTGGACCTTGGCGAAGAACGGGCCGTCAAGTTCTGTCGTGATCCGGATCGCCTTCGATCGCTAAAGCGCGAACAGGCCTTCTTGCGGCTGCTTGGCGATCGACTCCCGGACAGTTCGAGATTCGCGATGATCAAGGACGTCTCATTGGACGATCCCCCCTATTATTTGATGATCGAGTATGTCGAGGGGCGGGAACTGCATCATTGGTTGGAGGCTCGAGGCGGCATCGCCGCCACATCGGAAGCCCAGCGGCTGGAACTCATTGCCCAAGTGGCTGAGGCGCTCCACCAAGCCCACAACCTAGGCATCATTCATCGGGACGTGAAGCCGTCCAATATCTTGGTCCGACGGGCGAAAAGCTCGGGCGGATTTGATCGCGCCGTCCTATCCGACTTCGGTATAGGGAAAGTGGTTGCCGAATCGTTACTCCGACAGACGCAGTTCCAATTAACTTGGACGGGGGGGGAAGATTTGGCTTTGGGTTCGTTCATGTATGTCGCCCCAGAGGTGACGGAAGGTGGTATCCCATCCGTGCAGTCGGATATTTATTCCCTGGGCGTCCTGTTGTTTCAGATGTGCGTTGGGAACTTTGGACGCTCGCTACCCCGTGATGACCTACGTGAGGTACAAGATCCATTGTTGCGGCAGGATATCGAAAGATGTGTGGCAACTCGGCCCGAAGACCGATGGTTGTCGGCGGCCGAAGTAGCGGAGAACTTGCGTGGACTAGGACGGCGCCGAACCGAACTTGAGGCGGCAGAACGCGAACTTGAGGCGCTTCGGAAAACCGCCTACTGGCGCGGTGTGATCCGCGCAGGTTTGTATGCATCGGTGGTCATCAGTGCGCTAGTAGCCCTCCTTTCGTTTGGGCTTCTCAAATCACAAGAAGCCTCTTTGGAATCGTCTCGAGCGACAATCCAATCCGATCGTGCAAGTGATGCCACCGCCGAGGCCAAACTTGACGCAGCGGCCGCCAAACGACGAACCCCCCTCGCCGGCAGAGGCTTCGGGAGTCTGGCCCTGATCGAAGAAGCACGCCAAACCGCAAAGTATCATCCTCGAATTCTGCCCGAACTGATCGAGAGTGCCATGCTAACGGATTTCGAGGAAGTGGCACATCCCTTGCCCCCTCCCAAAGGGGTGACAGTAACGGCAATGGCACCGAGTGTCCGGGCCTCTGCTAGTGTCACAACAAACGGGCTCATCACGCTCCAGACCATTCTGGAGGACGGCTCCGTCCTTTCGACACCTGTAAATGAGGATCGTCCCGATTGGAAAGTCGAGGTCTTGGAGTTCGACATCGACTCAAAGAGACTCGTAGTCGCGGCTCGCACAGAAGGCTCTCTCAACGTGGCTCTGGTCGGAGTGACGTCGGGGGCAATTGAACTCGAATCGAAAGCCGTTGCCCTTGGATCCGTCGCGGGTCTTGATATCAACGGGCACATTGCGGCTCTGTATGACGAGACGGGGAGAATTGCGGTATATGACTTTGTTGCAGGCCAATGGACGACCACGGAGATCAGCCCTTCCGGTCTTGTCAATGACCGCCGGCGCTGCTCCTCGATTCGACTTCGTCCGGGCCATGAACAGCTCGCGGTCGCCAGTTTTGAATCCCTCTACGTGTCGATCCTACACCAGAGAACCGGTAGAACCTTACAACGTATCGCGTTGCCTTGGCCATCCCACGATTTGGCCTGGGATGCTTCGGGCGAGAGACTCGCGGTCGTAGGTGAAGACTCAACAGTAACAGTATTCGAACCCGATGCACTTGGAAAATGGACGGCACGGGCTTCACGTACTTTCCCCAGGCTGAAACCGACCGCGCTTGCCTTCACAAAACGTGCGGACACCATTGCTGTAGGTGGAACAAGCGGGGCCATGGTGCTCTGGAACCTGGAAGATGATTCTAATGTAGCCGATTGGTCGAGCGGGCAGGGTCCCGTGCAAAGGATCTTATGCTCGCCCACTGGGACTCATATTGTTGCCGTCGATGACAAGAGTGAGCGCATTCTGCGCACCAATCTGGCGGCTTGTTACCGTACCCTGAGACTTCAGGATGTACCTCACGGACGGTTCCATAGCGTAGAGTTGGGGTATGATGACCGGTTGGCAATCGTGGCGCATGAAAGAGGGATGACCTTTGTCGATCTCGATTCGAACCGCAGAATTGGCGGCGTGACCGTTCCGGCATTCCGAGGATGCTACCTGGACGCTGCGGATAGCCGGATCATCGGGTTCAGCTCATCGGGCGCCCACTATTGGCCAGTGGATCTTGACGTACGAGAGCAACTCGAGGGGGGCGATCCATTGACAGTCCTTGGTGGCGTGAGTCTCGGTGAAGTGGCCGCCGGGCCAGGTCGTATGGCTGTAGCCGGCAATCGCGAGAGAGTCACCTTCGTAAACGCTGGCAAAGTAAGAGTCTTCGACCTTGGTCATGAGGGCCATCCTCGACTACTACAGACACTTCCAGTTGATCCTACGGTTCAATCCGCACTCCTCAGCCATTCAGGCGAGATCATGGTTCTTTCTGACTCGACGCAATCGACCTTCTATATCGCAGCGTCAGAGGGCTACCAGAATTCGGATCCGGTGCAAAGCTCCCTAGTAAATCTTGGGTTTGTTGGCCAAGAACTCTGTCGGTTTAGCATCGACGCAATAGATCCCATCCCACACCCGACCGAAAGCCCAACCTGGGGCGACTCCGGCCCGAAGGTTGTTTTCGATGTCAATGACGATGTCAAGATGGCGGTTGTTCTGGATCCCGCTGCGAATCGATTGGCACTCTTCGACATGCAGACGCGGACCCGCCTCCTGACCTTCTCAGTCGACATCGGTGTGGTTGAAGCGATTCACCTAGGTCGATCCGGTCGGGTCGCAGCTGCGTCCAATGACGGATTGCTCCACATCTGGGATTTTGCCGACCCTTTCCTTCAAGCCGTTGGACACGCACTGCGGGACAGCGATGTAGCCTCGATACGTCGCTTCAATGCCCGTGGCGGCAGCCGCCCGATTCAGGCAAGCATTAGCGTTGACTTCGAAACGAGCGAACGAGCCAGGAAGCTGGATCAACTGCACACACTGGAGTTGAAGTTGGCCCAGGCGCCCCAGGATCCCGCGTTAAATGCTGATATTGCCCGGACACTATACGAACTTGGTCAGTTTACAGCGGCACTTGAGATCTTTACCTCGCTCGCCGTTCAATATAGTTCTGATCTTGAAGTATCGGGGAGAGCCTGGGCCGCCGTAGCCAAGATCTACCATGCAGCCTGCCTGCTTGAAGATCGGAACCTTGAGTTTTTTGACCCGGTTTCAGCCATCCGGGTTCTCGAACCCGCCGGAAGGGTAGGATCCAAAATCGGCTTCAGCTTCGGTGAGACGGGTCACATCGCAAAGGTCATGGCTGCGCTGGCAACGTACTGGACAGCACTCAGTCCCACTGCGACTGAGAAAACTCGGGAAAGTCAGGTCGCACAGGCCACGGAGCTAGTCAAAGAATCATTGGAGCTCATCAAGGCCGATGGCGACCACTTCTTCGCACTCAAGAAGCTGGCTGAAGCAGCCTGTGCACTCGAACAAGGACGCAATACGGACGCGAATCAGTCCTATCGCTTGGCCATCACAAATTGGAAGAACATGTTACCCGAAGTCCAGAAAGTGCCTAGCTACCTGCGACTACGGGATCAACTGGCTCGCAATCTCAATGCCAACCTAGACGAATGACCTCAATGACCAAGAACAAGGAAACACGTCGGAACGGGTTGAGTGGCCGCGAGCAGACGCGCGCGCGGGCACTGACCGAATTGCCAGACAATCTTTGCCCAACGGTGAATGGCTACAAAAAATCAGATATCGATCCTACCGAACAGGACGCAGAAAGCCTCTTACGCTTTCTGACGATCGCGACCCAATTCAATGCGTTGACCCTAGAACTTCGCTATCTCCGATCAGAACCCAAAGACGATCCCTCCCATAAAGAGAGCGAAGGCAAAATCTCAAGCGACATCGCGGAGGCACTTGAGCAGAAATGTGCCGCCGACTCCGACTTTCATCATCTGGGAGTTGTCGCCGAGTTCACTCTGTCGAACGGACTTGTAACCGATATCTCGTACACCTCACCAAGGCCCCGCTGGAACGGCACGCACAGCCGAATCATAACGTTAAAGGTCAAGATCTGACTGGGAATGACAAGTATTCGAAAGCTCATACTAAAATCATCCCTACCTCCCGGTGATGTTCTCTCTCTGACCGCGGCCGTGCGAGATCTACACCATACTCATCCCGGAAAATTCGTGACCGATGTCCGTACCCACTATCCGGAGCTATGGGAGAATAACCCCTTTCTGACACCACTCGATGAATCCGATCCAAATGTCGAGACCATCGACTGCCATTACCCGTTGATTAATCGTGCCCGAACCGGACCCGGCCACTTCCTAGAAGGCTACGCGCGCTATATCAGCGACCACCTCAAGGTACCCATCCACTTCTCGAAGTTCGGGGGTGACATCCATCTATCTCGCAAAGAGCGGGAATTCCCTCAGGGTCTCAAACTCATGGCATCCGTAAAGCCGCGCTATTGGATCATCGTCGCGGGAGGCAAATATGATTTTACCGTCAAGTGGTGGGAACCGAGTCGGTATCAAGCCGTAGTCGACCATTTCGACGGTGACATCCAATTTGTCCAAGTTGGAAACAGTGGAGATTTTCACCCATTGCTCAGGGGGGTCGTAGACCTACGGGGCAAGACATCCTTACGCGAACTCGCCCAACTCACCTATCACGCCGATGGAGTACTTTGCCCGGTCACGATGATGATGCATCTCTGTGCCGCTGTACCAACTCTGCCGGACCGCGTGCGGGCCCGAGCCTGTGTGGTTGTCGCCGGAGGACGGGAACAACCGTCCTGGGCAGCCTATCCGACACATCAGTACTTACACGTCGTCGGCGCTCTCGACTGTTGCGCGCAGACGGGATGCTGGCGCGGGCGGACAACACCATTGGGCGACGGTCGCAACATGGACGAGGAGGATCAACTTTGCCTCGACGTGGTCGACGGATGGCCCCGCTGCATGAAATCGATCTCCGTCGAACGCGTTATCGAAGCCGTTCGGCTTCAAACCCAAACTTTTGAATCGCAATAAACATGGCGTTTCAAAACTCCCCATAATAACAAACCGAAAGAAAAAAACACGATGAATATGAACGAAGATATCTGGTTGCCGCCTGCAGCTGAGGACCTAACTGGAGGGCTAAACGACCACGCTCAGAAAAAGTTTAGCGATACTACTTCCGAGGAAGTTGCCAAATCCGCAAGTCAAGCGAATGCTCAAGAATGCCTCAATCAATGGATGGCGCTTGTTCAGCGCCACGTGCGTGATATGGCCGCAGAGCTGCCGGTTTATTTGGACCGTACTGACGAGGATCAATCCGAGGCCGCTAGGACAAAGGCCGGCGACAACTACAATAAGGCGAGAAACTCCCTCATTGAACTGCTCAGAATGAATACCGAGCCGTTGGGATTCCAGGTCCAAAAAATCAAGCCTATCCACAACGTACTAGACTCGACAAAAATCGAAGAATTTGAACTGGTCGCGGCGCTTTCCGGCGGCCCCTTGGCGAGCAGAACTCTAAGCAGCTCTCCACCTACTTACTGATCTCTCTAAAACCTAAGAAGCGTTCAATTCCGCGAATGTCTCCCAACACCGCAAAGGATAGGTTGGGACGCATTCGCGGAAAATGGGGTGCTAACACAGGCTGTCGGACTGCTCACACCCTAAGTCGACTCAAGATGTAAACCAATCGTAAACCCGTAACAACACAAGGAAGAATACTGTTTCATGCAAATCAAACTGAAACCGGACGGCATTTCGCCGCGAATTGCGAGAGTTTCCGAGAATCAATCTATCACCTGGACCAACGAGACCAAAAAGGTTCTAACACTTAAGAATCGGACCACGAAGCCGATTACAATCCAGCCTGGAGACTCTTCTGAGCCGATTAATTCTGATGAACTTCAAAATCTGGGAGATTTTTCAATACCTTACTATTTTTCGGTAGACTCCAAGCGCTATCACGGCGCATTACTTTTCCTTCCGGCCGGGACTACCGATTCCGATCCCCAACCTGGAATGGCCACTGCCGGGCCAGCAATTCCCCTTTCCAACACCATCGTCGCTACCGAAGCCGTCCACTATAGCGATGACGACATCCTTCGAATCATGCAAATCGTAGCGGCATGTCGGGTGAGAAGTGCTTGCTACTCACTGTTCCACCAATACGACCGTCGTAGGCCCGTAAATCATCTCGAGGACATACATCGCGGCATCTGTCGATTGCACAAAGCTTGGAAGACTCACAACCAATCCGGCGATCAATTTTCACTGGAAATACGCCACCTTCGCGAGTACGACCTCGCATTCTTGGAGTCGTTCGCACGAACCATTCAGTTTGAACGGAGTATCCTGAATGCAAACCATTCAGATCATTGGGAACCGGGAAAAGAAAGGCCGTCGGTCTGCAAACAGCGTGACTTTCGTCGACGTCTCAAGATCATTGAGGTCGACGAACGCCTTGATGACTACGGCACGTCGCATTCATGTATGTGGGCTCTATGGCATCTTGAATTGGCCAAAGACAACGCCCTGGCCGCCGGAGATCGGGACAATATTCCATCCGTTCAGGAAGCCAAGTTGCTCTATGATGAATGGCTCGGCATCCTCAGAAGCGAACCCGATATTCTTCGGAGGATTTCAGATTACGTACAAAACATCGCGATCGGCAAACTCACCACAGAGAATCACCATGGTTTCTACCTCGGAATGGAATGCATGACGGTGAAGCATCAATGGCGAAGCTCGCTATTCTCACTGGCTCACTTCTACCGCTTTCTCCAACTAATGAGAAAACTCAACGTGGGCACAAACATCACCCAGTTCGATCCCTCCGACTTTATCCTTGAGAATCCAGCCTATTATAGTTCTATCGAGTAATCTATGCGGAGATCGCTCAAGCCAATCCTCAGCGTTCTTATTTGTGTTACTTTCGGAATCGGGGCGCTGAAGGCAGATGACTTGTCGAACCCAAACAGAAGCAAAGAATGGATTGAAGGTTGTCGCATCCACCTGCGACTGATTCATGATGCACTCACCGAGTATTCGGTAAGAGAAAAGGATCTGCACAAGGATGAACAGACGGCTCTCCCCTATGATCTCCTGAGTTTAGTTCCTGATTATCTCGGGGATCTCAGATATTTGACGTGTCCGGCTGCAGCGGCCCTTGGCCTCAGTACATCGGGCAATGTTCGAGTTCGGGACATCTCTGAAACATCGTCATCGTATGCCTATCAATTCTCTACCAATCAAGTTCCGTACGCGACACTTGGAGGAGGCGCCATCTTTGCGAGCCCTCGATCCTACAAACTCGCACAGATGGCGTATGTCGGCGACATGATCCCGACGGTTCGGTGCGATTTTCACGGACCGAATCGATTCCAGAACTTGGCATTGAACGGCCGGATCTACGAGTCCGGAGACTATTGGGAACGGCAATTCGTCGATACCTTGCCCATGCCCTATCTTGCCAATATCGAAATTATTATTCCAGAACGCACCAAGAACTACCGAACACCATCGCGAATCGAATCGCTGCCTTACAGTGAGACCATGGTTGATTTGACCCCATGCTATAACGCACGACTGTCCCACTCTTGGGCCGGGACACTGCGAGCACTTGACCTCAGTTCACTCATTGGGGTGGTTTCGTCCCCAACCGGAATAGCATTTGACGTTCGCGGTGCTGTGCAGTTGCAAGGATCCGTCTTTCGGACAACCACGTTCCCAATGGAAGCAAAGCGAATCCGAGTGGATCGACACGTCAGACAGGTCTTCCTTCTTTGTGGTGAGTTGACGGATTACCAGACCGACAAGACCGCTGTGCAATATGGGTTCCAGTTCCAGGGATTTCCGGATGCCATCCGCTGGAGTCCGGACTCCAAGTCGATTGCCGATGCGAGAGGAGCCGGACTGGCCTGCCAGAAAAGCGAACAGGTTCACATTCGATCTTTTCCCTGGGAAAAATGGGAATCCGGAGGCTTGCGCTTGTTTACGCTACAGTGGAACTGTCCGCCTGAATATCGAAGCACGCCGCTCGAGTCAGTTGAGTTCAGAAGTTTGAATGCACATCCAGCACCCCTTCTTCTAGGCCTGACGGTTGGCGTTAGCGAATAAGGGGTGTTGCCGCTTTTCCTGGGCGTAGGCCTCAAAAACGCTTTCTTTCGTGGCATTATCGCAGGTCGAAATGTTGCTCGATATGAAGTGCCCGACTAGGGTCTTTCGCCAGTCGGGTTGGGCAAAGAACCGGATATAATTGTAGTATTTGGGTAGGTAGTTCACGGGTTCGTCCGTGATCATTCTCGCCCAATTCAATGCGCATTGAGCCTGAAAACCAACCGTGGCGGTCCTCTCGTAGTTTCGGGCAAGTCTCAGGAGCGGACCGTGCCGTCGAGGGTCCATCACGAGAAAACCACCGTTAAAGTAAGTCTTCGCTGAAATCCCTATCGCTTGCGCGGCTGATCGGATCCACGGTTGACTGTAACAATCTCTGACCGCCACGAGTGCCCCTGAGTTCGCTAGTCTATGAGCGTCGAACGGTTTCATAAATACCATATCCGCGTCAAAATGGAGTATCGAGTCGACATTCGGAAACTCGTCGACCAGGTGGTATCGTAGCAGCATAGGAGATCCAACGATCCCATACTTTCGGTAATGGGACTCATCTAGAATCAGGGTCTCGAGTCCGGTTGCGGCACGACAACTCTCTGCCGCGAGTTCCGCTAGGCGTTGATAGTCGCGTCCAATTCCAATAGTGACGGCAATCATCTTCATGTTCCTACCCGTTCTATCGTCACACCCATGCGAATGGAATTCTCCTGCCAGATTCATCGTCCACCGATTCAGCAGACGGGCCGCTTGCAGCTCAAATTGGGCAAGTCCCCCGTCTCAAGCAATCTCAAAAGCGGTGTTTCCTCACGATAGGATCGGGGAGCTACGCCACGATTCGATGCAGAGCGAGGACACTCGGGGGAACGAAACAAGCACGCCGCTTCGCTGCAAGATCGAAGCGACGTGCCGTCAATCGAGTCCTACACTTCGTAGACCACGATCAGAGTGAACTCTCCATCAGGCTCCCGGAAGACAAACGACTGCTTGTATTTTTCATCCTCCTCAGCTTCGTCCTGGAGTTTGCGTGCTTGTTCACGACTCAAATTGTTATGAGTAACGGTTCTGTATTCTGGCATTTTTCCTTCTTTGTTTAGGTTTCTTAGTTTGTTCCGAGGAGAATCTTAGTGAGTTGCCCCTTCAAAAGCTGCGATTCTTCCCCTGTGGGGTTATTGAGGCTTGCCGCCCATTCGGCCATCTGTTCCGGGGTCGGCAGTTCTCCGCTCAGCCACTTGGCCGGATCGGCTGCCTCGTTCGTCAGGATCGAGGCTGGGGGAGTCCCCAAGATGGCCGTCAGGCCTCCTGAAGCCACAGCTCGCAGATACGAATCATTGTCCAGACTCTCATACCAGACCCGCAACCGCTCTCTTGCCAAGGCCGGATTCGCCTCAATTATCGTCAGGAACCTTCTGTAGTCGCGTTCAACAGCCGCGAGCATTTTGTCGAAGCTATCAATCTTCTTTTGAGCCTCGCCCTCTTTGGTTCCCGCGTCTTTCTGAATCGCTTCGAGCGCGCCAAGAAATGTCCCCGCTGCGTAGAGACTGTCCAGGTCGTTTAGAGCGGTTTCGATCGGATAAACAGCGAGCGACTGCTTTAACCCGGTGAGGATTCTCGCAAAGACCACTTTGCGCTGCGCCTCCATCGCGGCGTAGAGTGCCTTTACAGTCTGTTCATAGTAATAGTGTTTATCAAAGGATGCCTTCGAACCCGTCACTCCAGCGGAAACCGCTGAAAGTATCTGAACCGTACTCGTCGGCGTCATGAGCGCAGCAACTGAATTAACCCCGATGACAGCGATATCAGTGGCGGTATCGAGACGCTGCTTCTGAGACACGAATCTCGTGACGAAAACGCGGTAGTTTGCATTAATTAAAGCGACTCGACCGTTGATGATACGATTGCGCTCCTCTTCAAGATCCTTCTTACTCATGTTCTGGCGATTAGCGTAGAACTGCGCAATGATGTTGCTTGACGCAAACTGATCTTCAAGGACCTGAACTTCCTGTTTCGGGTTGAACGAGTTTCGGGGGAAACCGTTTGATGTCGTTGAGCACCCCGTGCCAACACCGGCCAGGGCCAAGGCAAGGATGCTGAGATAGAGCACGGATTCCGTGCGTATCAGTTGAACCGATGTGAGGAACTGTTTCATTTCAATAATGGTCTTATTCTTAGGTTTTCGATCTGTGATGTTCTGCCATCCCACCCGTATAGTGGGATCAGAGATACTATTCTTTCTCGGGTTGAGCGGGTTTAGCACTAGCCGTAAACAAAGGAGCGAGCAGATTCAGGCCAGTAGAAACAAAGAGAGCGGCTAAGCCCGAGAAAACGCCGCTGGCGGCTGTGCTGATGGGAAGAATCTTCGTTCCGGGTACCGCGAGTGCCCATACCGCAAAGGAAATCGTTGAGGCCACAAGATTCCACCAGGGCCAGTCTCGGACGGGTATTTTCCAGGGTCTACCGGCCGTGGCCAGGTCGCGAAGAAAGAGCAACAAGAGAATCACGGGATTAAAAGCGACAAATCCGAGATAGAGACGGAACTGAAGCTCATCTTGAGATAGCCCCGGCAAGAGCTGTCGGAGGGCCTCACCAGACGATACGGTTGCAATGTAGAGTGTGATGGTTTCCGTTGGGATGTACTTCGTAAGAGCTTCGACAGCGGAGTCGTTCTGAGTTTTCGCAGGGGGACCTGAAGGTTTCTTTGCGGAACGGGATGCCAATTTTGCCAAGCTCATAATAAGTGCCTCATCGGTAGGAACAGGCAACCCTCTGGATTCCCCTGCGCCGGTTTTTGCGTCTCTTAGTAAATTTCGGCGGCTACAGACGGCCGCACTGTCTCTAGGCGTAGGTAATCGCAAAAATAGCTCATTTTTTTTCACACGGGTTTAGGGAACACGAAGAGATCACCTGGTACTCGGACACGGTTTCCCCAAGCGTCGAGCGGTTCACGGCCTCAAGTCCCTCCACTGCTAAGCGCACTCATCAAGATTGCTGACCCCGAATTCTGGCACCTTGCGCCTTTCACTTCGGCAGGGCGTGGGTTTTGACGCGGAGCCCGGGGTTCGAGCCTTTCTCAAGTGTTCTGAAACGCCCGCGCTATCAGAAAATCAAATCGACACTTGGCACGCAGTCCCCGCTTCAGACGGAAAGCCCAAACTAAAAGAGACGAGAGATTCTGCCTTCGGGTGAAGTAGCGCCCGGGAACGATCTCTAGAAGAGAAAACCGCAAAGAAAAGTAACGATGAACGAAGCACGAAAACAACAATCCAAACGAGTTCGCCAAGAAGCGACCGAACTCGCCTTTAACCGCAACGATGTCGAACACCTGGCGAACGGTGATGAACAACGCTACGCGCAAGCCAACTATGCGATGTGTTTTACCAAGGGTCTCGAACACAACGACAAAACGGGACTGATCAATGACCCCCGTTCATTCGAAGCGTTTCGTCACGCGATTGATCATGGCTTCATCGATCCGTTTACGGACGAGGTTCCGGTGGCAAAGGAAAAGGAACGTGCTTGGGAAGCACCCACCGCGGGAGTCGTATTCGATCTCGAAGGGCCCGATCCCCAGGCCGTGACCATGGCTCCCGCGCCCGCACTGGGATCCAAAGAACTGGCCTACGAAATGGCTGAAGTCTATGAACTGGCAACCCTCCGGGATGTCCCATTTGCCGCTTTCGAAGATTCACCCGCGACCGGGGCTTTCGGAAGCGATACGGCATCGCAGGACGAGGCACAAAAGAGCGTCCGAAAGTCATCCGATCGCCTAAATGAGATCGCTAAACAAGACGAACAAACCGACTGGCGACCCCGCAAGTTTGCCCCCGGAGGTGCCATCAACGCCCAAACGGCCTTTCGTGGCTCATCGGTCGGGGTTGAAACCGGACCATACCTGTCGCAGTTCCTATTGATCGGAAATCCGCAACCGCCGCTCGGAGGGTCGGCAAAGGGCGTGGAAGAAGGTATCATCAGCTACGGTGCTCAATCGATCAACCAACGCGTACCGGTAGCCTTTCGCAAGCGCGATTACTTACGAACCAAAGGGGAATGGCTCAAGGTCCAGAACGGCGCCAACACACTCGACACCTCAGCGATCTATGAGAATGAAGCGGCTCGTTTCATTACTACACCTCGCGATTTGGCAACTTACGTTCATTTCGATGCGCTCTATCAAGCCTATCTCAATGCCTGCATCATCATGCTTGGGATGGGCACGCCGTTCGACCCCGCTTTTGCGGCACTTTCCGGAGTGCAATCGCTTCCCGGCGGAAAACGACGGGAAGCCGGCGGGTTTGCCCTCTACGGGGGCCCGCATATACTGACGTTGGTCACTGAGGTGGCCACCCGGGCTCTGAAAGCCGTCCGATACCAAAAGTTCAACAATCACATCCGCCTCCGCCCAGAGGCCCTCGCCGGAAGGATCGCCCTAAGGTCGGAGATCGGCAAAGCATTTCCGTTTCTTGGGACTGAGCTTCAAGCTCTCTTTGCCGAGATCGAGGCAAGTGTAAAAGCCGCGGCGGCCATTCCGCAAAGCGATGGGACGTCGACAGTCGAAGGCTTCCTTCCAATGGCCTTCCAAGAAGGTTCTCCCATGCATCCGGCCTACGGTGCCGGCCACGCTACCGTCGCTGGAGCCTGCGTCACAATTCTCAAAGCCTTCTTCGACACCAGCGCGACGCTGGTCCACTGCACCGCAGAGCCCGGCAAGGAATGCCACAGCCCCACGGGGCAGATCACATTCAAGGCCACGAATGAGCCTGCACCAAGCGGCAAGGGGAACAAGAAAGCTGCTGAGACGTGCGCCGGCATTGCTTTCGTACCCAATTCTGATGGCTCGAAGTTAGTAGCCACAAACCCAACGACCCCATTGACCGTGGAAGGCGAACTCAACAAGCTCGCAGCCAACATCTCCATCGGCCGAAACATGGGCGGCGTCCACTACTATTCCGACTACTATGACAGTCTCAGGATGGGTGAGGAAATCGCCATCGGGATCTTGGAGGAACAGGCACTGTGTTATCCGACGGATCGCTTCGTGCTTTCACTACCGACTTTCGACGGAAACGTCGTTCGAATTGGTCGTCGCTAAGTCATTCGGTAAACACGCCAAAGGAGGCTACGCAATCCGGGGCTTCACGAGAGGCCCCGGATTGTCTTTACAGAGCACCCGTGAGCAAACGAAGAATGGTAGCCTTATCCAACTGGTGAGGCGATAAATCCACATCTTCATCTCCCGTTCGTTGAGTCGTAACCCGCGCGCCAGCCCGGATAAGGATCTCTTTCAGGTCAAAGCTCTCTAGTTGGCTCCGAACCAGGAAACTCCGCGCGTGCTCAGACGAGCGATCGTTCGAAGAGGTGATCGAAGTCCCTACACTGACATTGGAAAAGTAGACCCGCAGTTCATCGTCTCGCGAAGCGATTAGTCCCAGGATGGTTTGCTTTTTCGAGACATGGAGCCGGGCAGAAAGCACAATATTGTTGGGATCCACCATATAGTTGAGATCCCACCGCTCCGGCTTCTCGTTGGCCACCAGGAGTTGGGCTTCCACCGAATCGTTCCTTTGGTAATTGTAAAAATTCAACATCAGGATCTTGCTCTCTTGCGGCCCTTTCAAGAGATGGAACAACTCCGTCGCACCATTCGGTTCCGGCGCCTCCGTCATGTCGCCGGAAAAAAGCACATCCCGTTCCTCGGAACGGTATTCGCCGTCCCACCCGAACTTCCCCGACTCGCCAATCATTGAAAGATCGAGGTCAATCTCCCGACGCGTGTCTTTCCAGTGAACCCCCACGATCAAACTTTCCGGGGCCCTCACACTCGTGCCACAGGGCAGGTTCCCAATAAACTGTTTCTCGGAGGCGGGAAGCGCGTAACGAATCTGGTCGGGGATCAAAATGGTTTTCGCCGCCAGATGCGGGCGGAGATCGGCAACCAACGATTCGAAGACACTATCGAGAGCAGCTTGGGTTGGCTGGCCCAACTGTTCCGGCCAGTCAAAATCAGTCGCCCACCCCAACCCGTTGCGCACGCGAAAAACAATACTCGTGCCCACTCGCAACCGATACTGCAAAGCATAAGCGAGCCGGATTTTTCGGAAGACCGAGGCCCGATTCAAATGAGTGCGAAGGTCCTGCTCCACCATCGTATTGCGCTTCAGACGTTGGGTCACCGAATTAAGGTAGTCTTCCTTCAGCGGCTCGTGCCAACGCGGTGCTTGTTTTCTCAGACGATTGAAGAAGTTCTTGTTTTGAGAGATGGACTTGAGGGCCAGAAGCAGGGGCTTATAACGATAGAACACGCCGGGAAAGGATTCCGGGGCCCGCTTCAGAAGCGGATCCAAACACGCTCCATCGGACGCCTTGATTTTCGCAATCAAGGCGTCGTTCTTGATCAAAAGAGTCTCGCCAGTTAGTTTGCGAATCAGGTGCCGGAGAAATTCCACGGGTTCCTGCGGCACTAAGCCAAAGTGATCATTGAGCTGCGCCTTTAGTTCCCGATTCTCCACCCGGTGGACCAACGACACGTCATACTGATTGCCAACGACGATACACATGATGTCCGCCAGTGTCTCCGGTGCCAAAGCGATACCAGATCCCAAGCGTACGACGGCTTCCAAGACATCCTCCCGCCCCACAGCGCGTACAACCGTGAGTGGGATGTCATCCTGAATGTCCGGCACGGCCAGAACTTCTTGCGGGATGTAGACGATTTCGCGCTGATAGATTCCCGCACCCCTAAAACCATAGGTCGTGATGTAATGGGTAGCCTGCTGAACGAACAAAGACTCCATGGATGAATCCCGCACGACCTCCCAACTCTTATGAAAGGCAGCATTGGCCTGTTCCCCGGAAAGGACCATTACGGCATCAATTTCATCCAAGAGTTCTTCGCTAGGCGTGATAGCGGGGTCGAGAAGATAGCCGTTCCGAATGGTCCGCTCGGCAACAGTTCGCGGTATCGCACCCGGATTGGGCGCTACGATCTGCACGGCCCGAAACAAACGAAGGATGGCTTGTTGCATGATCCACTTGGGGTTTGAGCGAGGTTTCAGCTAAAGTTGGAGCCGGACTCCGAGCAGGGGGCTAGGGGCGGGGGCGAGAGGTAATTCAACAGTTAAAAGGAACCTCCTGTGCCCCCAAGGTGCCCCTAGGTGGCACACCTTGTATTCACTACGCGGCAACCTGACAATGGGCGATTCGATCCCGCAAACACCTTGTTCTCGCCCCCCTAGCACCACCACATTCTTCGCCCGGGCCAATGCGGACCCTGACTCCGAGAGTCGACGCAGAGGAAGGCTCTTCTGCGCTTGCCTACTTCTCATAACTTCGTCTCATCATTCCATTCCGCGTCTCGTAGTCCGTAGAAGACGAAACACACAATGCAGTTTGCATGCCATAGACCCGAAAGAAGCCCTACGAAAACTCGCCTGGGCATGAAAACATGCGATCGAGCGGAATCAAGACCCGGGATTCGGACCACCCTCGTATCCGAATAGCCGACCCGAGACGAATTTCGATCCTCGTCGATTCTTTCCCACGGCTTCTGTCACCAGCCGACCGCAACACAAGGCCGCTACTAGCACGCTAGTAGCGTGCTAGTAGCGCCGACCGGGAACTCCATACGTTCCATTCTCCGAACCGAGTCGTCGAAAGACGACCGGATTCTCGGGTCCGGGCGTCCCGCCATCTTGAACCGAGCCACGCTTACTCAAACACGCCCATCACGGTCTTTCGGTGTTTTCCGTTCTGTTCAAGCGCTCGGGAAGCCGTTTGAATAGACCTCGAAGGATCACCTCGTGACAGAACCCCTCGGCATTTGCAATCTATTGATCGTCGCACTCACGGTGTATGTCTCCTACCGTGCGTTTCAAGACCCGGCGTTGGAGGATCGCTTGATCTTTGAACCCGTACGCATTCTGCGCGACAAGGAATACCATCGGCTCTTTTCGTCAGCACTCTTGCATGGAGACTGGATTCACCTGATTTTCAACATGTTCAGTCTGTACTCCTTCGGCGCACAGATTGAGGAACTCTTCGGTTCTGGGCAGTTTTTGCTGATCTATCTGACCAGCATCCTGGGTGGGAATTTGCTCTCCCTGTACTTACACCGGTTTCATGACTATCGGGCCTTGGGCGCCTCCGGCGGCGTCTGTGGTGTGATCTTCACGTCGATCTTTTTGCTCCCCGGCGGTGAAATCATGATGATGCTGATTCCTTTCGGCATCCCCGCTTGGTTCTATGCTTTGTTCTTCGTAATCGTTTCCTTTATTGGAATGCGCACGCAAGCCGGCAATATCGGGCATGACGCTCACCTCGGCGGCGCCCTGATCGGGCTGCTCGTCACCACCGCCCTGCATCCCGGAATCATTCGCCTGAGTCCATTGCTCTATGCGTCGGTAATCGGTCTCTCAATACTCTTGTTCCTGTATGCCTACTTAAATCCGGCTTACCTACAGACGCATTCTACGTTCTCGCGCGCTTACTGGACCGAGGTGGGCGACAAGGTCCAAGCCCGTCGGGAACAAAAACAGGCCCGAAAACAGGAACGTGACGAACAAGTACTCGACCAGTTGTTAGAAAAGATCTCGCAGCAAGGCATCGAAAGCCTTTCCAAGGCGGAACGCCAGAAGCTCGAACAAATCTCACGCAGCAAGCAAGACAACTAAAGTGAGTCACCGCGGGATCACCCAACGGATTCGAACCTTTGCGAGAGCATTCGTCGTGCTCGCCATTGCGGGACTGCTGTTAGTGCTACTCGTGTTCAACCTACGCCTGCACCAACCCGGAGACCGATCCCGAACGCTTGCTCAGTTACAATACCTCGACAACGCCATTGCCGACGGCGCACCGGAACGGATGCAGCATTCCTTTCCCGAAGGCTACTTCTTCACTTGGGTACTCTACGGACTGACGGCGGCCCAATTGGCCGAACCCTTGCCACCGGATCAACCGGAAAAACGCGCCCTCCTAGAACGCTGCTACCAAGCACTGAGAGCACTCGAATCCGAGGCCGGGATCGCCCCATTCGATGCGCATCTCCAGCCTCAATTCGGTGTATTCTACCACGGATGGTTGGCCTACCTCCAAGGCCAGACGCTTCGAGCGGAGGGACCGGCAACGAGACCAGCCAACTTGACCATACGCTTTCAAGCCGAATGTGCCCGACTGGCGACCGCCTTCGAAAACGCCGAAACGCCATTTCTCGATTCCTACGACGGCTATGCCTGGCCCGTCGACAACGCCCTCGCGATCGCAGCGTTGGGGATTCATGACCAGCTCTTTCCCCCGAAATACCGCACCGTGATCGATACCTGGGTCGCTGCGGTCCGAATGCAACTCCACCCTCAAATCGGAGGCGTTCCCCATGGCCCGATGGTCCGGAAGGGTCCATCAGGACAGGGTGTCCGCGGATCGACCGTCGCTCTTTTCAGCCGAGTTCTAGCGGACGCGGCACCCGAACTCGCCCGCGAGCAATACCAGGTGCTCCGAAAGCATTTCGTCAACCACGACTGGGGTCTGGCGGGAGTTCGCGAATATCCGATCGGTGAATCTGGCCCAGGTGACGTGGATTCCGGCCCCATTATCTTCGGTTTCAGCGGCCCCGCCGTCGTGGTCGGTGCCGCTGCCGCCCGATGCCATGGCGATCATCACCTGGCCGATGCACTCCTGGGAATCGTCGAGGCGACCGGATTCCCACTGCAGTTCTCCGCACAGAGGAAGTATGCGGCTGGTCTGCTCCCAGTCGGCGATGCCTTTATCGCATGGGCTCGTAGCACCCCGCCTGGGACCAACGCGAGCGGATCCCCCTGGACGCCAGCCCTCCCGATCTGTTGGGCCCTTCCTTGTCATATGGTCTCGTTGGCAATCGCCTTCATGATGGTTACTTTCTGCAGTCGCGGTTGGAGAAAGACGAAGACTCTCTCCAGAAATGCGAACGCTGAATGAAACGCTGCTCCCCGGAATCAGGGAGTCCAACCGAGGTGCGCCGGGATCCATCCCCGGGTAACGAATGCTATCGTGCCGACGGCTCGCGAGTACCAGACTGTGTAAAAAGTCCTTTTCCACCTGCAGGTAAGAGAGTGTGAAAGCGACAGCTTCGCTCTCGCACTCCAAAAAACGCTCGATTTGCGGACGGAATTTGGAGTGCGAGAGCGGAGCTGTCGCTTTGACCACCGCGATGGAGTTGACAACGGGATTCTTTACACGGCCTGATACGCTCGCCCCTCCATTCTCCATTTCAGAGAATCGAGCTTGTTGAACGCAACAGCCTTGCTAGGCTTGAAATAGCATCGGTTCTAAGTTTGCCATTCGGTTATGAGAGAAGACCCCGTTATTCGTTCCGCCGAGTTTAATCCCAAGGTCTGTGTCTATTGGCTTCTGACTGGGATTATCGTCCTCACCGTAACCATTGTCGGAATTCCCCTACTGTTCCTTTGGATCCCATTCGGCCTGCTCTTCACGCGGCGTTATCTGGAACGCATGGAATGCGAGCTGACCGCCAAAGCGTTAAAGGTGAAGAAGGGTATTCTGGTGCGGGTCGAGAAAACCATCCCGCTCGAAAAGATAACGGACATGGGCATGATGCAAGGGCCGATCATGCGACAGTTTGAACTCCACACCCTGACGGTAGAAACGGCGGGGCAGTCCGGCCCCGGTTCCCTGGTCTCGCTGACGGGCATTGTGGATGCGAAAGACTTTCGAGAGGCCGTTCTGCAGCAGCGGGACAGCCATGCCGCCATCAGCAGCCCCGCCTCGCCCGCCGAGGGTGCGCCAACGGTGAGTCCCGGAACAGATCCCGCCCAACTCGCCGCTCTCCTAACTGAGATTCGCGATTCGCTCCACCGAATCGAAGCCGCTGGCGGGATCCGGAAAGATTCCTAAGAACATCCCAATTACAAAAAATGATGGACCTGCAACTCCTCCTCGCCGCAACCACCGCCGACACCGCGACTCAGACCGGCATTGGACTCGGCGCCGCCTTGGCAGCAGTCTGTTCCTGGGAACGCAACAAATCCATTCTCTGGGCGATTCTCGCCGGGTTTTTCAGTTGGTTCTACGTCATCTATTTCGCGATCACCCGACAGCCCTCGGAAACTAAGTAGGCACCGGAAAACGAAGGAACGGATTCGCTTGAAGCAGACCATTGGCTACGTCTCGTTGGTGGTGCGGGACTACGATGAAGCGATCGAGTTCTACGTATCCCGACTCGGATTCACCCTGGTCGAGGACACCTACCTCCCGGCCGAAAACAAACGTTGGGTACTCGTCGCCCCACCCGGCTCCAGCGAAACACGGCTCTTGTTGGCTCAAGCCAAAGGGCCGGAACAAGCCGCTCACGTCGGAAATCAAACCGGCGGTCGCGTGTTCCTGTTCCTGCACACGGATGATTTCTGGCGAGACTATCACGCTTTTCAGGAACAAGGCATCCGCTTCGTGCGCACTCCGAAGAGTGAACCGTATGGCACGGTAGCCGTCTTCGAAGATCTGTATGGAAATCTGTGGGACTTACTCGAACTCAAAACGGATCCTGCCCCATGCCCAAAGCCAGTCTAACTCACATCGCCCTGCTGCGGGGTGTCAATGTCAGCGGACACCGGAAGATCACGATGGATGCCTTGCGCGGCACCGCCGCGAACCTGGGCTGGGACGCCGTGCAGACCTATCTACAGAGCGGCAACCTGATCTTCCAGGCCCAAGGATCGACTGCGAAACTCGCCGAACACCTCGTCCAGGCGATCGAGCGTGACTTTGGGCACGCCGTTCCGGTAAGGGTCTTCCCCGCGCCAAAGTTTGACCAACTCATCGCGGCGAATCCTTTAGCGAACGAACCCGGTCTTGACCCCAGCCACTTTCATGTCACTTTTACTCTAGCGTCAACCAAGGCTACTCTTCGCGAAGATGAAACTCCGCTAGGTACGAACGAACGGGTTCAGCTCAAGGGAGACCACTATTATCTCTATTGCCCGAATGGCTACGGTAGGACCAAGATCACCAACGGATTCTTCGAGCGAAAGCTCAAGATTCCAACCACCACCCGCAATTGGCGCACCGTGCTAGCCTTAGCCGAACGCACCCAAACCTAGAAAGGCTCCCAACCGAGCAATCGCAAGATGAAATACGGAAGCACAGTTCTCTTCGTAGACGATGTCCCGAAAGTTATGGCATTCTATGAGGCCGCCTTTGGTTTCACCAAAAAGTTCTACGATCCCGACTTTGGCTTTGGCGACATGGACGCGGGCGGCATGTCGCTCGCTTTTGGCACCGACGCCTGCGGCGAGCGGATGATGCCGGGTAAATACCGCCCGCCCTCATCCGGTAATCCGGAGGGACTTGAGATCGCCTTCTTCTTAGAGGATGTGGCCGCCGCCTACGACCGCGCCGTCACCGCCGGGGCCGAGCCCGTAGCGGAGCCGAAGGAAATGCCCTGGGGACAAACCGTTGCCTACGTCCGCAGTATCGAAGGCACCATCATTGGACTGTGCACCCCGCTACCCGAACCGACCAAAAACGAGGACGGGTAAGGCAAGCACCCGGTAGCCAAAGAACTCAGCCATTGAACCAGCCATGACACAGCGCAATCGAGCAAAAGGAACCGGGCTCCTTCGGTTTACGATTCATGCCTTTACCCTGGTCTTCGCCGTATTGGTCTACTGGCTCTTGGGATTCTTGGTCGAAGATATTCGCTCCGTTCCCGGACCCCGATACGAAACCGTGGAGCCGAATTTTGTCGACCCCGAGTTGGTGGCGGAGCGGGACCGGCTCAACACGGAGATTGCCGAACTCAATCGCCAACTCGAGAACGAGGCCGAGAAACAGCGCGTGATCGGCGACAGTTCGCAAAACCTGCAGCAAACAATCTCGCAGCTCGTAGAGCTACGCAAACTGGCGATTGACCAAAACACCGCGACCACAGAAGCCGAACAAGCAGACTTCAGCCAGACTTTGGCACTCTTCCTGGAGAACCAACGGCGCTACCAGGCGCTGAATCAAACCACCGCCGACCTGATCTCGCAGAAACAAGAACGGGAAGCCTCCCGGACCACGGCGGAACAGCAAATCGAGACCCAACGCCAACCCGCCCGCGAAGCCTTCCAAACGCTGCAAGAACAGCACCGGTTGCGACTCGCGTTTTGGCAGCTCGCGATCCTGATTCCCATTCTGGCCGGCGCAGCCACCCTCATGGTGAAGAAAAAGGCCAGTATCTACTTTCCGCTCTTTCTGGCCTTTGGCATCGCCACCCTGCTGAAGGTGACCCTGGTGATGCACGAGTATTTCCCAACCCGGTATTTCAAGTACGTTCTGATCGGCGCGCTGCTGCTGGTGGTTTTCAAGTTTCTCACCCACCTCATCCGGACCATCGCCTTCCCAAAGACCGAATGGCTAATCAAACAGTATCGTGAGGCCTATGAGCGTTTCTTGTGCCCGGTGTGCGAATTCCCGATTCGCACGGGACCGCGTCGTTATCTCTACTGGACACGACGCACGGTGAAAAAGCTCGTGCCACGCGGAGAAAGTGCAACCAAAGAAGAACCCTACACCTGCCCTTCCTGTGGTGAGGCGCTCTATGTGGAATGTGCAGCCTGCCATCAGGTCCGCCACGCCCTCCTACCGCACTGCGCTCATTGTGGAGACTCAACCCCTGTCAAACCCGCGTGACCCTCGAAGCCGCTTGCTCCTTCGCCCTGGCCACTCTGCTCTTCGGCCTCGCTCCTGGCCCCGGGGTTATGGCCATTACCGCCACCAGTCTTCGCGCTGACTGGCGTTGCGGGATGGTGCTGAGCGCGGGAATCTTGACCGGTGATCTGATCTACCTCTTGCTCGCGCTCCAGGGGCTCGCCGCACTTGCCCAGTCGCTTGGTACGGTGTTTGGGTGGATCCGTTTTCTAGGTGCCGGCTACCTGATTTATTTGGGTAGCCAATTGCTGTTTCGGCCACAATCGCGAAGCCAGACCGAATCCCCGTCCCAGGGCCGCAATACCTTCCTCTCCGGACTATTGATTTCGCTCGGAAATCCCAAAGTGATTCTGTTTTACCTCGGCTTCTTACCCATGTTTTGGGACCTATCTCGCATGACCGGTCTCGAGACGGCCGCTGTGGTCGGGCTGACCCTAGGTGTCCTTTCGCTGATCTTTCTCGGGTATGCTTTAGCCGCACACTACAGCGGAAAACGTCTCCGCGACCGAACCGTTCGCCGGCTACAACAGGGATGCGGCGGACTCATTATTCTCGGAGGCTGGCGTCTCGCTCGGGAGCCCTGAACATGACGGCCCATGAATAACTATCAGATTCGACTCGCCGAGATGACGGACGTGGCCACTCTGGAGGCCTTGATTCCGCGTTCGGCCTTCGGACTTCAGCAGCCAGATTACTCCGAAGAGCAGATTCAAGCCGCGCTGGGCCCGGTCTTCGGCGTGGACCGTCAATTGATCGCCGACAATACGTTCTACGTGGCCACGACAGAATCCGCCATCGTGGGATGTGGGGGGTGGAGTTTTCGAAAGTCCCGGTTTGGCGGAGACGCGGACCGCACCGAACCGGATCCCAAATTGGATCCCACCCAAGACCCCGCTCGCATCCGGGCCTTTTTCGTCGATCCGGCCCACGCGCGCCAAGGCATCGGCGGCGCCCTCCTACGCGCTTGTGAAAACGCCATTACCGAAGCCGGATTCACGCACGTCGAAATCGCCGCGACCCTAGCAGGGGCTGCGCTTTATTCGCGCTTTGGCTATCAGGAGCAAGAACGATTCGAGATCCCCGTCACCGACGCCCCATCGCTCCCCTGCGTGCGCTTGTTCAAACAATTCCCCAACCCACCCGGGAATTGATTGAGCCCAATCCCGTCGTCTGCTTGGATAGGCTTCGTGAGCGACGTGATCAGCCTCCGCAAAGCCTGGGCGCTGCGATTGACCTTTATCGCCGTCATTCTCATAGCCGTCATCCGCCCAGACTTGCCATACAAGACCATCACAACAGAAGTGTGCCCCGTATCCGGTGCTACACGGATCCGCACGTATTGGCTCGGTATTCCCGTGAACAGCCAAACCGAATCGACCCCGCTCCACGAATGGCTTCTTGAGAATCAGACCGACTTCGAACCCGAATACCGCGAGCGCACGACTTCGAAATTCTATTTCTCAGCCCGGCGCCGCGTTGGGATCCCGCCCTTTCCCATCGAAGCCTTGAAACCTGAGATGACGGAACTGCTATCCCAGCTATCGAGTGGGGAAATCGAGTCCTTGGTCGATCAACTCAAAACCGGCACGGAGGAAGAACAGCGCGATGCCGTTAAGCACCTGCTAGGTGAATCGGAAAGCGGTCCGGACGCCGAGTCGCCTTAGTCCAAGTACTCGCCAATCATCCCCGCCGCAGCCTGATCGCAGAGTTGCGCGGCTCCATTGCCGCCCAAGTTACACATCACGACAGCAGCAAAGTCCCGCTCCGGTGCCAACCACATGACGGCAAACCACATGGTGTTCGAGCCTGAATGCGTTAGGGCTGTTCCGTGGGCCCAAGGCCGCTGGGTCACCAACCAACCGAACGCATAGTTATCGCCACTGGCCGGTTGGTAGAGTCGATTTCGTTCCTCTTCAGACAACAGCTCCGTGCCCCGTTTTCCCAGGTGGAACTGGGCATAGCGAGCGAAGTCCAAAACGGAACAATGCACCGCACCCGCCGGAGCAATGGCCCGAGGGTTATCACCGGCGGGTTCCGGATCGACCGGCACTGCATTCTCCCCCTCCAATCGGTGACCATATGGCTGATCCACCTTCCCTGCGGTGGCCGGTGCACGGAACCCCGCGGTCTTCATCCCGAGGGGTTCAAACAACTGCGTTCGGAGCACAGCCTCGAAAGGCTGTTCCGCTTTCCGTTCGATCATGGCGCCCGCAATGGAGAAACCCGCATTCGAATAGATGAACTGTCTTCCCGGTTCCGCAGCGGGAGCTTGCGCCAGGATCCCATTGACGAGCTGGAGTCGTTGCTCCATCGCCGACCCTTTGGCCTGCCACAGCTGTCCCCAAAGGCCGGGTTCCACAGTCCCTGGCACCCCGCCGGTGTTGGTTACCAACTGCTCTAGGGTAACCGGCCGATAGTCCTCATGAATCCCCGCCGGTCCAAAGGCCGAAGCCACCGTGGTCTCCCATTGCAGCTGACCTTTCCGAACAAACATCGCCGCCAAGACAGCGGTCATCGATTTGGTACAGGAACCGATATGAAAGCGATCTGAAAGCTCGACCCGATTTGGAGCACCCTCTCGGCGCACGCCCGCCACACCAGCCGCTTTGATCTGACCGTCCACCACGGCTGCCGCCGCAATCCCCGGCACCGGGCTGGACTCAAGAAGAGTTTTGAGCCGCGGTGAGAGATTCTCCCATTCACCAGCCTGTGAACCAAGCCCGAGTGCCAGGCCGATCACGATCCAAAATCGTACACGCATGTTTGGATTCAACAAGGCGCCCGATGCGGCGTCGATAAAATCTCTCGTCGCTAAACAATCCGAATCGACATCGGATACCGATACTCCAACCCATCGCGCGCCTTTACCCCGGCCAAAATGGGAAAGAGGATATTCAAGCCAGCAAGCACCAGGAGACCCGGCACAGTAATCACCCCGGCAAGCCCAAAGGTAACCAAGGTCAGACCACCCAAGATGAGCGAATAGATAAAAATGGAGATTTGAAAATTGATCGCCTCTTTGAAGTGGTTTTCAAGCGCGGGAAACTGATGCTTCTGAATCAACCAGATAAGCAAAGGACCCAAGAAAAAGCCGACCCCGGTAAAGAAGCCGGTAAAGATGGAGAGATGAATCATCATCGACCAAAAGGTCACTTGCTCGGTCAAAGGTTTCTGTGCATCTCCGCGAACGGGATCGAGGTTTGTACTCATGATGCCCACTCTAGAGACAAAGCCGCCGGATACCATTATATTGCGACCAAAAGATTGTAGATTCGAACGCACAAGTCATTTTGCAGTTTGCAGTTTGAAGTTTCACTTTTGCATTCGGCCGAATCCCACATCCGATCTTTCCCAAGGTTTCTATGGGCGCGCCCCGCAAAACCGTCTAGCATCCCGGGCACAAACAGTTCAGCTCATGAAAGATCGTATTCTTCCGTCCCTCCTCGCACTCGCCTTGCTGGTAGTGAATCCGATGGCCCAGGCCGGCGAGCCGTCTCTCCTCTCGCCAGAAAAACTCTGGGAACTGGGCCGACTCGGCAATGCCTCACTCTCCGCAGACGGCCGCCACGTGGCCTACACCGTCCGCAGCTATGACCTCGCCGAAGACAAAGGCCAAACCACCGTCTACCTCCAAGGAACGATCGGAGGCGAACCGCGCCCCCTCCTAAAAGACTGGCCCAGTGTCAGTGACTTGCAATTCGCTCCCTCGCCCTTCGGGGAACGCCTCTACTTCATCGGCAGCCGCGGCCTCAACGACGAAGAAACCCCACAGGTGTGGGCCCTGAACCCAAACGACGGTAGCCTCCTCCAGATCACCGAGATCGAAGACGGTGTGGCCAATCTCAAGGTCGCCCCGCGTGGCAATCACCTTGCCTTCACCGTCGACGTCAAACTCGATTCCGAGGTCACCGAGATCTACGAAGACCTTCCCAAAGCCGATGCCCGCATCATCGATTCGCTCATGTTTCGGCATTGGAGTGCCTGGCACGATTACAAATACACCCACCTGCACATCGCACCGATCCGATCCGACGGCAAAGCTGACGAAGCCATCGACCTCATGTCAGATCTGAAAGCGGACTGTCCCGTGCCGCCGTTTGGTGGAGCGGAACAATTTGCCTGGGCCCCGGACGGAAAAGAGATCGCTTACACCGCCAAGATTGTCGATCGCTGGGCCGAATCGACGGACAGTGATGTGTATCTCGTCCGTATCAATCAACCCGACCAAGCCACCAACATCACCGAAGGGATGGAGGGCTACGACAACAATCCCGTCTACGGTCCCAACGGCACATATCTCGCCTTTCACTCGATGGAACGACCCGGTTTCGAATCCGATCGCAATCGCATCTTGATCTACCACCGGACCACCAAAGCCATCCACGACGCCACCACGGGTCTGGACCAGACGGCTCACGGTGCCACCTGGAGCCCGAGCGGGGACCGACTTTATTTCAGCTCCGAATTTCGAGGTACGGACCAAATATTCTCGGTAGCTGTCGGGGGCGGGGATCTGCAACAAGCCACTCAGGGCCGCTTCAACTGGGGCTTGGCCGGATTGTTTCCCGATGGCAGCCGCGCGCTGGTCACCCAAATGAACATGGAACGCCCCAAAGAACTCGCCGTTCTCGCCTTGGACTCGGGCGAGTTCCGTAAGCTTTCCTCGATCAATGACAGCCACTACGACGCCCTGGAATTACCCAGGGTCGAAGCCCGCTGGGTCACCGCCACCGATGGCGCCAAAATCCATTGCTGGGTGATCTACCCGCCGAACTTTGATCCGAACCGCAAATGGCCGCTGCTCACCTACTGCCAAGGCGGACCCCAGGGCCAGATCGGCCAATGGTTTTCCTATCGTTGGAACTTCCACCTCATGGCCGCCCAGGGTTACGTGGTGGTCGCTCCGAATCGACGCGGCCTTCCCGGATTCGGCCGAGCCTGGAACGACCAAATCTCCGGAGACTGGGGCGGTCAAGCCATGCAAGATTTGCTCTCCGCCACGGATGTCATGATCAAGGAACCCTACATCGATCCCAATCGCACCGCCGCAGTCGGAGCCAGTTTCGGAGGCTACTCCGTCTATTGGTTGATGGGTCACCATCAAGATCGCTTTCAATGCATGATCGCCCATTGCGGCGTCTACAATCTGGAATCTATGTACGGTTCGACGGAAGAGTTGTTCTTCGTGAACTGGGATCTTGGAGGGCCGTATTGGAAGAGCCCCGCGATTCAAGCCGACTACAATCGTTTTAGCCCGCACCGCTTCGTCGGCAATTGGAAGACGCCGCTGTTGGTGATCCACGGCCAGAAGGACTTTCGCGTGCCCGTGACCCAAGGTATCGAAGCCTTCACTGCGGCCCAAGTGAACGACGTGCCCTCACGTTTTCTCTACTTCCCCAATGAGGGCCACTGGGTGCTCAAGCCCCAGAACGGTGTCCTCTGGCATCGGGTCTTCTTCGAGTGGCTCGACCGTTACTGCCAAGATCAGTAGCCGATTCGAACCGCGATCCACAGCGCCACAATGGCGACCACGTAGAGCTTGATCATTAGCGGCAGCACAAAACGCAGCCAGCGGTCATAAGGGATCCGGCCCAAAGCCAACATCCCCATCAACAAGGCGTTGGTGGGGACCACGGCGTTCATCAACCCATCCCCCAGTTGATACGCCAACACCGCGGTCTGACGGGTCAGCCCTGTCAGATCGGCCAAAGGAGCCATGATGGGCATGGTGACATACGCCTGACCGGAGCCCGACGGAATCAGAAAGTTGCAGCCGCTCTGGACCAAAAGCATTCCCGCACTCGCCAGGCTGGGTCCGCCACTTTCCAAAACCCGGGCCACGTGGTGAATGATGGTGTCGATGACTTGCCCGTCGTTCAACACCGTCTCAATCGTCCGCGCGAATCCGATGAGCAAGGCTGTGGTCGTCATCTCTGCCGCTCCTTGACAAAAGGATTCACCGGTCTGATTCAAACTAAGCCGACCAATCATCGCACCCAAGATCGCAATCCCCATGAAAACCGCGGAGAGCTCCGTCAGGTACCAACCCCACCGAGCCACGCCCACGATGAAGAACCCGATCCCGATCATCGCCACAACCAACACACCGACACGCCGTCCGCTAAGGGCCGAGTCTTTCGGCAGCTCAAACCCTTCCGAGTAGTCGACATCCCGCACCAAGCTCTTCCCTGGTTCTCCCTGCACACTCTGCGCATAGCGGATGAGGTGATGAATGCCCATCGCGAGAAAGAGCCCCAGAAGCACCCAACGAAACGCTTGTCCTGAAGTCAACGGGAGCCCAGCGATGTCTTGCGCAATCAACACCGTAAACGGATTGAGCGCAGCACAGCCATACCCAACCGCCGCCCCGATATAGACAATCCCCATAGCCACAATCGCATCCATCTTGAGCGCCACGCACAAGGTCACCAGGATGGGAATAAAGGGCATGTATTCCTCCGCCATCCCGACCGTCGAAGAACCCAGGGCACAGAGAGTGGTCATCCCGGCAATCAACAAAAACGGATTGCCTCCCATTGTCCGAATCGCCTTCCCGATCAGCGCATCGATCGCGCCCGTTGCCCGCAGCACCCGGATCACCCCACCAACGAGGAACACAAAGAAAATCACATCAGCGGCTGCTTCCATGCCTTTCGGGATCGAGGTCAAACTCGCGTGCCACGGGAGCGCTTCCGCCTCCACGGACTGGAACGTGCCAACGACCACCTTTCGCCCGTCGCGCTCGTACTTCCCAGCCGGCAAAAGGTAGGTCAATCCCTGTGCGATGACGATCATCATAAAGATCAGGATCAGGGGATGAGGCAGACGAAACCGAGGGGAAGGACTAGTCATGACAGCGTCCAGACAACCTAGTGAGGCGAACCCACCACGTCAATCACCCGCAGTCCGACCGGTAGGGCAGCCGGTAGGGCAGCCGGTGGGGCGGCTGGTGGGGCGAGCGTACCCGCGAGCCGCTGGGCAAAAGCAGCGAACAAAAACCACCGTCGAAAACCCAACAATCCCACCAACAATCCCACCAACAACCCCACCAACAATCTCACCCGATTTCCCCTCGCACGATCGGACGTCCTGGACTAGAACCCTAGGCAATGGATCAAGTCTCCGGAGACGGTCGAGTGACCAAAGCAACTGACTTCATATTGGTCAACGTGACCCGCCGGGAACAGGTGCACTTTGTCCATCTCCTCAAAGCCTCCAAACGCGGGATTCCCGGCGTCCCCGCGGCAGCGGCAGTCGCGTCCTGGTATCAGATCCACCACCGCGGCGATCAGATTCAATTCGTAGATCCTTCGGGCACGGAGTGGCCCTTCACCGAGGGCAGTCGCAAAGACTTAGAAACCTATACCGACAAGACGGAAACCACCATTGAAGCGCTGATCGACGCAGGCATTCTGGCAGACGGAGGACGCGTTCGGACCAAGAGCGACAAACCCGCAAAACCCTCACCCACGCCTTCAGAACAAAAGCCAACATCCGATTCCAATACGGTCCACTCGATCGTTCCCGCCGGACTAAACCACGTCCACACCGGCCGCCCGAGCGAAGCCGATTCTTGGCGGCAGCGTTATGGGCTGCTCCTCGCTGCAAATATCTGGCTCGCCTTCGTGCTCTCCACAGCCATGCTGCAGTTGAGACACCATTGGGCCAGCGTGGAGCCGGCGCCGGCGTTGCCAAGTTTCGCCGCCCTGATCTTTTCTTACGGATGGTGGGCGATCGCGCTTTACCTAGGAGTGAGTCTGATTGGATTCATTGCCGCCCATCGAGAAAAGGGCCTTTGGCGGCTACTCCCCAGTTCCTTCTACGGGATCGTGTTGTCGGAGTTGATCGTGATTGGGTTCCTCGTACTGGGCCTGATCCTCCCGACGCTCCAAATGGAATACTCCCAGCCCTAGTCAGGCTCGCAGCGTTAGCGCATGGGCCAGTCCGCGTTTTCCGTACGCGCCTCGTCAAAGTAGCCGGAGAGTCTTCGTGCCGTGCGTCGATACCTCCCCGAGACGTCCTTGGTCTCGCCCGGGTCTCGCTTGAGATTGAAGAGCTGAACGGGTCCCTCGGGCCTTGAGCGGACCACTTTCCAATCCCCACTCCGAATCGCCTGAGCCATGCCCGCGGCATCGTGACGTTCCCAATAGAGAAAAGGCCGTCTCGACTGGCGACGACGGAGCAGCTCGGGGGTCAAGGAAACCCCATCCCCGGCGTCAAAATCACGCAAGCCCATGAGATGCCCAATGGTGGGGTACAGATCCCAAGACGCACACACATAATCCGAGGTTCTGCCGGCTCGAATCTGCCCCGGCCAACGCACCAAGAGCGGCACTCGCAGCCCCCCCTCCGTCAACATGCCCTTGTGGCCACGAAGCCCCCCACTGGAGTTGAAAAACGCTGGATCCACCCCCGCCTCAGCATGCGGCCCGTTATCACTAGTAAACAGCACCACGGTTTTCTCATCCAATCCATGGTGTTTAAGCGAATCCATCAGCCTCCCTACTTCCCGATCCAGCCGATACAACATCGCCGCCTGGGTTTTCTGCGCGGCGGGCCAATCCTTTTCCTTGTAGGGTTTGTCCGTAGGCGATTGCAAAGGCGCCCCGGGCACGGCATAACTCAGATAGAGAAAGAACGGCCGCCGTTTGTTCATTTCGACAAAGTTCGTCGCGGCTTTCGTAAACAAATAAGGCGCGTAGTCTTCGCGTTTCCCGTCACTGTTCCCGGACCACAGGATGTTGGTCTGATTGCGCCACAAAGTCTCGGGGTAATGATTGGTAGCCGTACTCTCAAGCAGATAGCCAAACCACTCATCGAAACCCTTCACAGTAGGTAGACCGGCAGACCCCGGCCCTCCTAGGCTCCATTTTCCGATGGCCGCCGTGTGGTAGCCGGCTTGTTTCGCCAAATCCCCAAGTGTGACATCAAGCGATGCCAAGGAGAAATCCCCCTCCCCCCGGATGGTCGCGTGCCCAGAGTGTTTGCCGGTCATCAGGACGGCACGCGATGCCACCTCGCTCGGACTTCCGGCGTAGTGATTGATAAAACGCGTACCTTCGGCCGCAAACTGGTCGAGACGCGGCGTCTCGAAACGGGCCTGACCATAACTGCCTAAATCGCCATAGCCCAGGTCATCCGTTACAATGAGGATGACGTTGGGCGACTGAACCGCCGATGAAGCCGCCGAGACCAGGCCTTCGCCCGCGGTGAACAAGACCAACCCGACAAACAGCGCGCAGACGATCCGCGCAAACGAACAGCGAGGCAGGGACATAGAGTGAGGCGTTACATTCATAGTGACTACTAGTGCAAGACAGCGCGTGGGTTCGGGGTTTGCATCAGCTCGGCGTCCAGATCCAGAAAATAATCCAATCGTCGATCTGTTTCTCGTTCGTTAATCGCTCGGGCCATCAGCAGATAAGCGGAGTAATGATTGCCTTCCGATTCCACCAAGCCACCATAAAACGCGGACAACTCGGGATCGGACCCGGCAAATCCATCCTTCAAGAGCTGGAATTTCTCACAGCTCCGGCCCTCGATCAAAGCGCAACAGATCAAGTGGTCGATCACTTGCTCGGGCTGGCCGGTTCGAATCGAACGCATCATTCCGGATATCCAAGGACTAGGCATAGCGGGTCCGTAGGCAATCTGACGACGCCGAAGGAGGTTCATCACTAGCTGGAAATGTTCCAACTCTTCGATCGCTATGGCGTTTAGCTCTTCCACCCGATCATAAAGATCGTGGTACCGTTCCAGGGTCAACGCCGTGGTCGCGGCACGCCGCTCCAGGTGGGCATGATCCACGAGGACCGACGCCACATTCGAGCGAATCTTCTCAAACCATTCCGGGCCCACTTCTGCCCGCAACATCAGCATCCCCTTCAATTACCTGGCTTACCACCACACGCAAGGGAAACCTGAGAGAAATCCGCGGCCAATGAAGCGCCGTCGGCCTTCCACCCGATCCGGCATTTTGCAGTTTGCACTTTAACTTTTGCATTTCCCCCATTCAACGGCCCCAGCCAACCGGGTGTGATTAGAAGAGGGTGCAACCGGCCAATGGCGCCGGCAAGCCGGCGCACTCCATGGAGTGGGGGGGGCTTGCTCCCGCCTTCTTCCGACGTAATCGATCTTATCAATAGCACCCCTTGCCAATCACACGCCAGCCAACCAACGGACTCCCCTTGCCATTGACGTCCCACCCCAAAGTTCGCTACGACTCCCGTCTATGTTTCCCTACGTCGCGAAAGAAGCTGTAACCGAATGGCGCCCCGGACCGTATGAAGGGGTAGATTTGAAGATCCTCCACCAGAATCCCGAAACTGGGGGCGTTACCGTCCTCCGACGCTTCCGAGCAGGCGTCACCGTCCCCGAACACACGCACCGACTCGCCAACGAGACCGCCTACATCCTTTCCGGGGAATGGGAAGAATCCGGCGAGGTCTACACTGCAGGAACCTGTTTTGTGGCCCCCAAAGGCGAGCCCCATGGCCCTCATCACGCCCGCACGGAGGTGCTGAGTCTCACCATCTTTGACGGGCCCCTGACCGTGGACTAGGTTGTATAATGATTGCCAAGCCACGGGCACTTGCCCCAGACTTTCCTTCGCTTTAGAAGCATTCCGAACCAGAACATGGGTACCCGTGCCACGATGAAAGCCAACCTCAGCCGCCGATCTCTTTCCATGCCCGTCCTCGGGGCTTGGTTCTGCGTCGCTTGGCTGCTCGTGACTACGACCGCTCTGGCTCAACCCTTCCGTCCGGGAGGCCCGTCCCGCTCCGGCCAAGGCCTCGGGCGTGAGAAACTCATAACCGAACGCGGACCCGCCTACCGCGCTGGCGTGCCCGAGTGGGAAGTGATGGAAACCTTCCGCCAAGACGTCTTCACCTTCGTCCGCGTGATGTATCAGTCCCGCGGCCGCGGTGGGTGGCGAGTCGATTATCCGGCCGCCGACCTCAATTTCTCCTACCGCTTGGAGGAACTCACCTCCATGAAAGTGGATCCCGAAGGGGAAACCCTGGATCTCCTCGACGATCGCTTATTTGATTTTCCCTTCATTTTCATGATCGATCCCCGGAGCCTCCGCATCCGCAACAGCGAAGCAGAGGTCCTCCGCACCTACCTCCTCAATGGGGGCTTCCTCATGGTGGATGACTTCTGGGGCGAACGCATGCTCGACCACTTCCTCGGCGAGATGGCCAAGGTGTTTCCCGATCGGAAACCTCAGAAACTACCCGACGATCATCCCATCTTCAGTTGCGTCTTCCCGCTCGAACGAGCCCCACAGGTCCCCAGTGAAGACTCCGCCCACCGCAACCGGGGCACTCGCTGGGAATCCTGGGAAGATGAAATTGGCGGCCCCCCCTCCCCGGCCGTCTACCAGGCTATCGTGGATGACCAAGGCCGCATCATGGTCCTCATGTGTCACAACACGGACCTCAGCGATGGCTGGGAAGAAGAGGGAATCTCCCAGTGGTTTTTCTCCGCCTACTCGGAAAAATACTCATACCCGATGGGCATCAATATCGTCTACTACGCGCTCACCCACTAATCACCCACTAAATGTGGCGCGAGTCGGACTCGTCTTTCTCCGCGTAGCCGGATTCCTGACGTTGAAAATTCACGGCGTTCTTCTTCACGTAGGCCGCAAAGATATCATCGGCACTCATCCCCAAGACCTGGGCGAGACTGATCAGAAAGTGGAAGAGATCGACCACCTCCACCCGAGCGTTCTGCTCGTCAAACTTCTGGTACTTGGCCCACCACTTCCAGGGCACGCTATCGGTTAGCTCCGCCAATTCTTGGGACATGGCACGGCAATAATTCAGCACCCACTCCGTCTTTTGCTCGTCAGACAGCTCATCCAGCTGCACCCCGATCCGCTCGTTGAGTGCCCGTTGCATTCGAAATAGCTCCCGCAATTGATCGGCGTTTTCCATGGCGCGGAGTCTAAGGGCCCGACCCCGGAACATCAACGATTCCCCACACCCTGGGAGATTCTTGACGACCGAGACTTGAAGGACCCGGACCCCCCGCCTATAAGAGCGCCATGCTATGGCCCAACCTGATTGCGCTCGGCGGACCCGTCATGTGGCTGCTCCTCTTCACGAGCGCGGCGGCGATCGCAGTCTTTGTCGAGCGGCTCCTGCACTACCACCGCGCGCAGATCAACTCGATGGAGTTCATCGAAGGCATTCGCAATGTGTTGCGGCAATCCAACGTAGTGGAAGCCATTTCCATCTGTGACGCCACACCCGGCCCCGTCGCCCGACTCGTCAAAGCCGCCATATTGGCCCAGAACACCGGCCGAGAAGGCGTGCGCGAGGCATTGGAGGAAGCCGGACTCATGGAAGTGCCCCGCCTGGAAGAGAAACTCAATTTGCTCGCCACCATTGCCCAGATCGCCCCCCTGATCGGTCTGTTCGGCACCACCCTGGGCATGATTGATACCTTTAGCGTAGTCTCGGAAAACGGTTTGTATGCCGAATTAAGCCAACTGGGCGCCGGGATCTGGAAAGCCTTAATCTGCACGGCCACCGGCCTCGGGATCGCCATCCCGAGCTACGCCGCCTACAACTACTTGGTGAGCCGGGTCAACTCCATCGTCCTGGACATGGAAAAAGCCTCAACCGAGATCGTGAATATCGTCACGGAACAAAACCCACCCAACTGACATGAAGTTCCCGCGCAACGCCAAGATCTTCCGGGGTCAATTGGACGTCGCTCCATTCGCCTCGGTGTTTTTCCTCCTGGCGCTCTTCATGGTTTTCAGTTCCCTCCTCGTGTCGTCACCGGGGGTAAAAATAAAGCTGCCCGCCCTTGAGAGTGAGACGGCCATGCGGGTAACCCTGCCTAAATTGGACGTCGCCGTCACCGCCGAGGGACAGATCATCTTTGAAGGCCAAGTCGTGCCTCAGGCCGAGTTGCGAGAGCGCCTGCGAGCCGCCGTGAGTCGCTTCACCAACAGTGTTCCCTCCCTGGTGTTGCACGCCGACCAGCGGGCGGATCTGGAAACCACGCTGCAAATCTGCCAATCCGCCGTCGATGTCGGGATCGAACAAACCGTGGTGACGGGTCGTCGGGTCCCCTTTGAAGTACCCTCCGCGGCCCAGCCGGATGCCCAATGACTGCTAGCCCCGCCCAGCCGACGTGGTCCCGGTCGCAATGGCTGGGCACGCTGACGCTCGTTTTCTGCATTCAAGGGGTCTTCATCTTTCTCTTTGCCGAGCGAACCCCGAAACCATCCCGCCCCCCCACACCCGCGCCCCGAGTGCGCTACGTGCCTCCCCAACAATGGTTTGGCAATCAAATCACCCGATCCCTCACCCGCGATCCAGCCCTCCTAACCCGGGTACACGAGCGGAGTTTCTCGGGCGCTCTCTGGAACGATACTTTTTTCCCCGCCCGGGAATACGAAGCCTGGACTGAACCCCCAAGATTCCTCAACCGGAGCGAACACCAGGCCGGGGCCGCCCTCAAACAACACATCCGGCTCCACGAACAACAGGAGCCATCCGTCGTGACTCTGCCCGCACCCGTTTTATCCGAAGGGGAACGCCCGGAAGCACTTCCACGCCTCCAATCCTCCCTCCTCATCGTCGGCGGGATTCGCTCCCGAGCCCCGGATCGGATCGATCTCCTCCCGGTCTGGGTTCAAACCAACTATGTCAGTCCCACCGTCCTAACGGTCGGAATCGACCGCCAGGGCTGGGCCCAGAGCGTGATCGTGGCCTCCAATAGTATCCCTCAGGCCGATGCCTTCGCCCGCAACTGGATCCGAAAAACGCGCTTTAAACCCATCGATCCAGACACCAGCACGACGGACGCCCCGTTGACCTGGGGCGACCTGACCTTCCGTTGGGCCACTCGACCAGCCACCTCCGCCACGACTGCCACCAACCGAACGGAGGCGCCATGACCCTGACCTTGAGCGAGCTTTTGTTTTTCTACGTTGCTTCTTTGCTTGCTGGGCTCACGGTGGTCAGCCTATATTCTGAGTTTCGACGGAGACGCTTCGAACCACCCCGAAGTGATGACAACGTTTTTCGCTGCGACCAGTGCGCGTATGTCTACACCGACGATCCCAATGTGGAGCGGTCACGGTGTCCGCACTGCAGCGCCATGAACGCCAAGTTTAACTTCTGATGGCAGGCCCCACGGGTGCTCTCCTCAACCAAAAACAAACCAATCGACACCAACGCAGTAATAATCTCTCTATAAGCCTATGGGAATGTGGATCGGCAGGAATCGAAAAGCCCGCGTCACGTACGGATTCGACGAAATCGCACTCGTGCCCGGGGAGGTCACCATCAACCCCGAAGAGGTGGATACCAGCTTTCGCATTCCGACCAAGGAAGGGACCGACATCGAACTGAAAATCCCCATCATGGCCAGTGCCATGGACGGGGTCACGGATGTCCAGTTCTGTGAAGCCATGGGCAAACAGGGTGGTCTCGGGGTCATCAACCTGGAGGGCGTGCAGACCCGCTACGAAGACCCGGGCGAAGTGCTGAGCCAGGTCGTCTCGGCCGACAAAGACTCGGTCACCTCCCTGATCCAAAAGCTTTACACCGAGCCCATCAAAGAAGAGCTCATCAGCAAACGCATCACGGAGCTCAAAGAAGCCGGGGTCTTGGCCGCGGTCAGCTCAATTCCTCAGAAAGCAGAACGCTACGGTGCCATTGCTCAGGAAGCCGGTGCGGATGTCTTCGTGGTGCAATCCACTGTCTCCACCGTCCGCCACATCTCCTCCCAATACAAATCCCTCGAACTGGCGGATTTCTGCGACTCCATGAAGATCCCTGTCATCGTGGGGAATGCCGTCACCTACAACGTGACGCTGGAGTTGATGAAATGTGGCATCGCAGGGGTCTTGATTGGTGTCGGACCCGGCGCCGCCTGCACCAGCCGCGGTGTCCTCGGTCTCGGGGTCCCTCAAGTGACGGCTACGGTCGATTGCGCGGCCGCTCGCGACTACTACCACAAACTCTCCGGTCGCTACGTCCCCATCATCACGGACGGCGGCATGAGCAAGGGCGGGGATGTCTGCAAGGCCCTCGCCTGTGGCTCGGATGCCGTCATGGTCGGGAGCGCCTTCGCCCGAGCCAAAGAAGCCCCGGGCCAAGGCAACCACTGGGGCATGGCCACCCCGCACGCCAATCTGCCTCGCGGTACCCGCATCAAAGTCGGGATCACCGGCACGCTGGAACAAATCCTCTTCGGTCCCGCCGAGGTCGATGACGGCTCACAAAACCTCGTGGGCGCCATCACCACCTGCATGGGCAACGTGGGCGCGGCCAATATTCGCGAGTTCCAAGAAACAGAAATCATCATTGCCCCCAGCATCAAGACTGAAGGCAAACTGTTTCAAACCGTGCAAAGCGTCGGAATGGGAACGCGCTAGACACCACCCTCCGACCCATCGAATCAACCCAGGGACTCTCTCGAAGAGTCCCTTTTTTTGTGTCTCAGACGCTTCCCACCCGTGGCGGCGGACCGGCTTCGGTTCCTGGGGGTAAAGTGCCGGTTTCCATCATTCGAAGTCGCTCGACTTCTGAAACGGGCCGCGATCCAATGAGAGCGCCGCCATGCCCGCAGACGCTCCAGATACCTCTTTTGCTCTGCGCTTCTCCCGCTACCCAAGCCTTGCCTTGGCACTGGCCTACATGGTGGGACTCATCGCCGCCGCGCAGACCCAAATCTCCTCCAGTCTCGTCCTCTTGGGGATCGCCCTTGCCGTTCTCTTCCCGTTGGGCCTGCCGATCCGACGAATCACGCTGCTCGCCGCGTTCGCGATCATCGCCTGGGGCAATCACTGGCTCCATACCGCGGTGCTTTCTGGCCACGACCTCCGAATCCTAATCGGGAACGATCCTCAATTGGTCACGGTCCAAGGGCGCATCGCCTCTCAACCCCAAACCCGGGCACAGATCAGACAAGCCGAAACACACTTCCATTCCCGCGTTACCCTGCGGGTAGACTCCCTTAGCCGCCACGATCAATGGCAGAAAGCATCTGGGAAGATCGAGATCACCGTGCCCGATGCCCTATCGCCTCACATCTTCCGCGGACAACACCTCCGCGTGCATGGCGCACTGCAGCGACCCGCCCTCCCACAAGTCCCCGGCCAGTTCAACTACCGGCGCTATCTCCAGCTCCGAGGCATCCACTATGAAATGAACCTAAACGCCTGGCCGGAACCAGACCCCACGCTCGGCGGTCCCACGTCCCCCCCCTTGACCCACCGCCTGCAAGCCGCAGCCCGCCGAGCCCTTGCTCTCGGACAACCCCCACCCGATGACGCCCATCGACTCATCTGGGCCATGGTCACGGGGTGGCGCACCTGGTTGACCGGCGAACGAAAACAACCCTTTCTGGAATCCGGCACCCTGCATCTCTTTGCCATTAGCGGCCTCCACATCGCGCTCATCGCGGGTATACTGGTGCACCTTTCCAGAATCGCCGGGATCCCCCGCCGTTATGCCGGACTCCTCATCATCCCCGCACTCTGGCTCTACACCGCGAGCACGGGCAATCCCGCCTCCGCCGTCCGTGCCGCAACCATGAGTTCGGTCGTCCTACTCGGCTGGCTCCTCCAACGCCCGCCGGAGCTACTCAATTCTCTCGGCGTCGCCTGTCTCCTCATTCTTCTGGTGGATCCATTACAACTCCAGCAAACCGGTTTTCAACTCTCCTTCGCCGTCGTCACCACCATGATTCTGATGCAAGCACCCCTCGCCACCCTTCGCGACCGGCTCTTTGCGGATCAAGCCCTGCGCCCACCCGAATCAACATCCCGACTCCGACACGTCTGCGAACGCGCCAGCCTAAAACTCTTCGCAGCGGCCGGGCTTTCGCTCTCGGCCTGGCTGGGTTCCGCACCATTGATTGCGGCTTCGTTCCACCTCATCACGCCAGTCTCTCTGATCGCGAACCTCATCCTGGTCCCTCTCGCCTCCCTCGTCATGGCGAGCGCCGCCTTGTCATTCACCACCGCATGGTTCCTTCCCTCCATTGCATCACTCGCCAACTCCAGCGCCTGGCTCTGGATGCGGATGATGATCACCTGCTGCGAACAGTTCGCGGCCCTGCCGGGGGCTTGGTTCACGGTTCCCGATCCCGGCACCGGCCTGGTCCTCACCTACTACCTCGGACTTCTGCTTTGCCTGACCCGCCCCCGCTACTGGCTACTCGGCTTGGTGGCGACAGGAATTCTGGGACTCAGCCCGATCCTCAAAAATCGAATATTCCAAGAACCCCCAACCCATCTCTGGATTCTCCCTATCCCTCAAGGCGACGCCATCTTCCTCGACGCCCCTGGGAACGATAATGACTGGAGGATCGACGGTGGACCCGAGTGGTGCGCCGGCCATCTCGTGGCTCCCTTCCTCGCGCAACACCAACCAGGCTCCCACAATCACATCCTGACCCACGGCGACAAGCAGCACCTTGGCTCGCTCCCCGAACAGTTTCAGACGCAACCGCCTAAACGCGTCGTAATCAGTGCCGCCCGCTTTCGATCCCGATTCTACCGAGACTTGGTAAATGCCCTCGGCCCGACTACGACAACCACGGAGCCCCACCAGGCTGGCGACCATTTCGGCCCCTGGAAGGTGGTCCTTCCCGAACCGGCCACGCCCGCCGCTACTGCCGACGAAGGCGTCCTCGTGCTCCTCGGAGAATGGCAAGGCATCCGCGTCCTACTCCTATCGGATCTGGCTCGGGCCAATCAACGTAAACTTCTGGAACAGACCGAACCCATCCATCCCGACATTGTTTGCCTCAACTTGCCGGACAATAGCGAGCCACCGAACACCTACGTTCTAAGACAACTCCAACCGCGAGTGATAATCGTATCCGGCAGCAATAACGGACGCGGCACTCGCTGGGTGCGAGCGATCCAAAGCACCGTCCACAGCGCCACCACCAAGGTCCTCTTCACAGGTACGCACGGAACCGTGCGCATCGATTTCGGCACCGAAGGCACCAACCTCCAATCCCAATCCGGCCACCAAATCACCCTACTACCAAACGGACACCATCCCCCGGTAGGGCGAGCGTACCCGCGAGCCGTTGGGCAAAAGCAGGGAACCCACAAACCATCGGCTCAAAGAAATCCCAGAAAGAAACCGCCCGCGGACCCACTCGCCGCAGCCAGGAAAGGATGAGAATGAACCTGAGTGCGCGGACCACACTCGCCTCTCCGGGGGACAAATGGGGGTTCTGCCCTTACGCGCCGTGATCCTTCCCCGGGGATAGCGACTCCCCTCGTGCCGACGGCTCGCGGGTACGCTCGCCCTACCATCCGGAATCGATTCCAGAACGGCTCGCGACTTTCCGCCTCACACAATTTCCTTCGCCCCCCCGCCCCCGATTGCTATCTTTCCGACCGCCAGCTAAAAACGCTCCCATAGCTCAAGTGGATAGAGCAGCGGTTTCCTAAACCGTTGATCTGGGTTCGAGTCCCGGTGGGAGTACCACTTGGAAGCCAAGGACTTACAGCAATTGGCACCACCACCCTACTTTTTAGCGAGTATGGCCCGAGTATAGGTGTCCCGTCACCGACCGACCAGTTGGTTTACAATCCTTCCAACCCTTCGTAATAGCCCGATCCGGTGCCTTGCCTCACTCTGTCCTTGATCCGAAGGGAGGATTGGGCCAACTTGATGCCGCCTCGGTAGGACCATATGCCGGGGTGCCAACAGTAAGGCGGACTACGAACCCGCTGGCTCAAAACAACTGACTGAAATGCCCGCATTGCAATTACCCGTACAGGTCGTGCTGTTGGGGACAGGATGGTCTCCTTTGTGGTGCGGGCACTTCATTTGAATGACTGAACAGACCACCCTTGAAGGACTCACAACGTCCCTCTCACACTCCTCCCATGCGATCCTGGCTGGATTGGCCGCCTACACGGGCCGAACCCCGGAGCACGAACTTGAGCACCAGCTAGCAATGTCCTATATGGCGCTGCATGAGGCCGGTGGGGACACTGACCCCAGCCTGCGGGAAGCAGCACAAGCAACCATCAAAAAGGGTTAGGGCCCCGCTACGCACCATTCACCCCCGGCTGCCTACGTGCGGCTGGGGCTTTTTTGTGGTTTAGGGTCGCGATGGTGCTAGGGTTGAGGTGTGAAGGATAACAGTCGACTTGCCGGGTGCGGGTGCGGGCTAATGGTTGGAGTCGCTGTAATGGCAATCGCGGGCTACTTCCTCGGACCGATCGGCGCTGTCATTGGTGTTGTTGTAGGTGTGGTTGCATCCGCCGTCGCCACCCAGGAGAACGGTTTTCGGTTCAGGCAGCTAAGAAACAAGCGCGAGAGAACCCGACCGGGTTTGTGGGAATGTGACGCAAAAATGAGGCTCCGAATCACCCCTGAAATGCTGGACAAGCGGACAACTAAACTCCAAAGGGCTGCGGGGGTGGCACCGGACTCGACCAATTTTCAACAGGAGTACGAATGGCAGTTTAACGCCCTTCAATCTTTGGTGAACGACGAGGAGCCGGGAACCAACACGGTCTTAATCACCGATGCGGACATCAGGGAGCCCAGGCAACTGCTACCCTGGGACAAGGACCCGAACGGCATGCCGTGGAAAAACTGGGTGCGGACGGACGAGAATGGGGATGTGCTACACGAAGAGGGCCAACCCAAAGGGTATGACAAGTCCTACTTCGAGTGGTTGAGGGAAGCGCCGCCACCGCCAAAGTTCCCCGAAGGCTAAGCAGCCTCCACAAAAAAATCACTCCAACCCTTGACGGTGTATCGTCACCGTGCGAAAGGTATCTAGTCACCCGAGCCGGGGACAGCGAAAAAGCAATTCCCCTTCTCCAAACCAAACTCCAAACCCTGACTGTCTGGCGGTGGTTGGGGCTTTTTTATTCTACCGGATCCTAGCGGGCTTGTTGCAACACCACTGAATGCGCCTCCCCGACTCCTTTGAACGTCTTTCCAATGCGTTTCCCATCTGGGCCATACAGCCGCCATCTACCACCCGATTTGGGTCTCATCGCTTTGTAGCCGGATTCGGATTGATAGACTGCCATGCCGTTTGGTTTTACATCCACTTCCATCAGGTCGTGAGGGCTGTTTAAGGAGTAATTCTCTTGTGCTAGCGGGTAGACCTGCTCCGTCACGCGCGGGATTGGACCGGGAACCGAATTAGCCCTAGTGATACGGTCGGGGCGGAAGGTTCGGATTACGTTGTCACGCTCGTCTAGTTTGGTGAAATCGGCATTGTTGCGGGGGTTTCTCGGTCCGAATAGCTCTTGCAAGATGTTTCGCTTGGCTTCCCCGAATAGGTCGATGGAGGGTTGCCGCTGCCCTTCTGGCTTTGAGAGGTTACCCACATACTGCCTAAAATCGCTCATGACAGCGTCCCAAGTGTTGTCTTTTCCAAATGCTTTCTCAATCCGATCTCGCTTGGTCCTGATCATGGTATCAAGCTTGTTGCCTAGTGCGGTGATGTCGATGGCGTTGACGATGAAGTTCCCAGCTCTGGACACCTCCAAATTGATCGGCATGATGGTGCGGGTGGATCTTTTGATCTTAGACGAGTATTTAGACTGCTTGGTGGCGCCGTAATAGTCCATATCGATTGCGTTACCGCTAGCCAGAGCCTCGTTGACCAGGTTGACGGCCACCTTCACTCTGTCTGGGAGGGATGGGGAACGGTTGATACCCTCAATCTGGTCAACAGAGAAACGACCGCCTTCGTAGCTTCTGGTGCCATCCTCTTTTTCGTAGCCCCGCACGGTGCCGAGCTCTTGTCCCGGTTGGTTCTCCAGGATCCTGACGACTTCACCAGCGATCTTTTCCTCGGCAGCTTTGATCTCAGCGGTGGTGCTCTTCCTGAACCGATTGCCAACCAATTTCTTCTGCGCCAATCCCAATTCGTGCATCTCGCTGGCCATCTCGGGATACTTGTGGAGTGTCGCATTGTTGATAACCATACTGTTGAGACGATCATTAAGCACGTCCATGCGTTTATGGATCTTGCGACGGGCCCGAATCAGGTTGGATACTGCGGCGTGGATTCGAGGGTTGGCGGATGGCCCTGGGGCAGTAGATGTGGTTATAGGCTTGGCAACACTAATGGGGACACCCATGCGGTTTAAGGCAGTGATAGCGCGATCCAGACGGGTTCCGGCCCCGCTCAGCACTCGCCGTTCCCACAATGCGCGCCATGGGGCTGTGTAGGATGGCAGTGGACGTGCTTTGTTCGTCAAAACATCTTGGGCGTATTGAGCTGCAAGTTCCTCGGCACCCATGTTGATTTTGTCCCCCTCGGGCATCTGGTGCCATCGGTTCCGCGCCTTCCACTCCGGGCCCAGGCGGTCGGCGTAGCGTTCGATTTGCTTTAGAATCTTGTCTTGGCCCGCGTGGGCTATTACCTCATCCCGAAGCGTTATGACTTCATTGTTAAGGTCCTCAAAGCGGGCAAAAGCGTGTCCAATCAACTCATGGGCAATCTGGCTATCGGGAGTACCCTTGTTTATCACGATTGTGGGCCGACCCTCTGGGGTTACGTAAGTGACACCGCTAGTCTTGGCAGTGGTTCCGAAGTAGCCCTCTTGAAACTCTACAAAGTCCTTGTTGTCCAAATAGCGTACCGCAACATCCCCGTTCTGTTCGGCTAGGGTGTGGAGGTCGTACATCCCTACTTCCTTCTTCAGGTCGCCCCGTCCCATTTGGGTAATGCTCTCAACCACCTCCGTTGGGAGATTGGCTCGGTAGTGCTCTAGATCATTCTGGAGCTTCATTCTGGCATCTTTCCCGGTATATCCCGCAACTGCTCGGTTCGCAAGGCCACCCATACTGCCGCCACCGAAACCAGCGCCCGCGCCGCCCCAGCCATCACGGTTGTTCAGAAACCCCATTCCACCGCCGATCAAAGCTCCTTCAGCACCGCCAAGGGCTGCGTTTCGGCCTATATCCAAGGCGGGACCACCGCCAACCGCTCTACCGGCCTGGGCTGCAAGCTTTAATGGTTTGGGGCTTCTGGCATCATCGGCAACATTAGACAATAGCCCAGATCTCCCCGGTTTACGCCCGAGAGAGTCGGCAACTGCATCTGTGGCATCCGCGAGTGCGGGGAGTGTGCTACCAGCCTTATCAGCAAACGGGATCACGCCTTTTAGGTCCACTCCGGCAGCATCAGAAGCGGCGTCCACGAAACGGCCTGCTCCATCGGAGGCAGCTCTTAGGGTGGTGGCCGTACCTTTACCTAGTTTTTGCAGCGGTCCTCCTATGGTGGGCTTAACGCCGAACTTTGCAGCCTTGGCCAGTCCTGTCCGTGCAACCAGTTTTCCGACGCCGAGACCAGGGAGGGCTACTGTGGGGTCTAAAAATTCACTGCCCAATGCTGCTACTTCCGGATTGACTGCACGCTCGTTAGGAACAAGAGCCCTTGCCCCGCGATCCAGCTCCATAACGGTCAGGCCAAAAGCTCTGGCATCGAGAAACTGGTTGTAGCGGTCACGAGGTGTCTTGGCTTTGTTCCACTTCGCTTTTAGGTTGAAGAGTATCGAGTCCGGGTCTGTGCTGTGGGCCAGCCATTGCCACATCTTTACCGTGCCCTGGCCCATTGCTTCAGCCATCGTGTCGGCTTGTTCATCCATGCGGTGGGTCATTAAGAACCCGGGGTCTTCCTTGATTGATTTAATCGCATTCTTGGCCAGACCCGCCAACTCCTCGCCGTAGCTGATCAAGGCACTAGAGAAATCCACGCCACGCGGGTTGTCTTCGTTGTGCTTTTCAAACGCTTGATACTCGCTAAAGGTGGGGACAAAGTGCGGATCCGAATCGATCCCTTCGGCCACCTCCTCACCCGTCAGCGGGAAGTCCTTGCGAAGAATCGTTTCAATCTCTTGCTGGGAGGCATCGTCAGGGAATTCAACCACTTGCCCGGGGCGGACGTTAACAGTAATCGGCATGACTATTGAGGGGCTAGGCGGCCGTTAGCACCGCGCTGGTAGGAGGTCGGCTTGGGTGTGGCTTGCTGAGGAACGTTCCGGCCCGCACTCCCTAGCATTTCACGCTGGGAATCCAGTTGCTTGGTTAGTTGCCCGTAAAGCTGCTCAAACTTGCGCTTCCTTACCTCCGCCGTGTCCGTGAATTGGGGGAACAGTGCCGAGTAGCGTTTTACATCATCATCGGTGAGAACACCCACTTCGCCATAGACCCCTCTAGCTAACCCCGGAGTCGCCCCCGCGACGAGATTGTCTGCCTCAACCCGTTCCTCGTCCTGGCCCATGAAACCAAACAGATTCCCAACCCATCTCATGAGACTACCTGTAGGGCCTCCAATGTGCTCGGGGTTTGCATCATAGAAGCTCTTGAGGGTGTCCAAATCCGCCTTAGCCTTCTGAATGGCCGCCAGTTTCTCTAGCTCCGTCTGGGATAGGTCTTTCCCGGATGCTCGATAGGAATACGAGATGTTGCCCTTTGCATCCACTGTTGCACCGGAGATTTCCAAGCCTTCAGGGATGCCCAAGCCCATACCGCTTAGCCGTTGCTGTTCATTTTTAAGCTGCTGTTTAAGTAAGTCAGCCCGGAGGTTGTTGTGTTCGATCTCTTGCCCCATCAATTGCGACCGTAAGTCACCAGCACCAACCTGTTGTTGAAGCATCTCTTGGCGGAGGGGTGCGGATTCTGCCTCCTGATCGGCTTGGCGCATGCGGGCTTGATGGGTCTGCTGGGCTCGGGTCTCTGCCTGGCTTGCCATGGCTTGGCGGTGGATCGCCTCTCCAATCCCACGGCCTAAGCGGTCGCCTTCAACAGCGCCGTAGACAGCCCTGGGAGAGGGGTTAGGCCCCAAGATCGCATTAATGTCGAAGGGCGCGTTAGGGTTGGCTTGGCGTCCTCTCAGAGCCGCTACCAGCCCTTCTGCGCCTTCCGCCAATTGCTTCTCCCCTTTTTTCTCTCTGGCCCTTTCCCACATGGCATCGGCAACCGAATCCCCGGCCCGTTCAATACCGCGAGCGAGGAATTCTCCGACTCGGGACCTTTCGACTAGCGGTGTGACGCTATGCCCTCCTGATTTTCCAAACATATCAAACTCCTCCTAGGTAACCACCGCCGATACGCCCCAAAGCCCCAAACACGCTCCCCGTGACTGCTGCGTTGGCATTAGCGGTTGCAATATTGCTGTTTTGCTGTGCGTTTTGATTCGAGGCATACAAGGACGATGCGTAGCCCGATTCTGGGTTGAATTGTGGTCCTGAATTAAACGATTGCCCCTGGCTCTGTAGCCCGATGCCTGCCCCGGGATTGGTCCCAGGTCGGCCCAGGATGGCAAGAAAAGGGTCGGTTCCTGTCGCGGCATTGATGCCTACCACATTCGATGCGAATTGTTGCCGGTTTCGTCTCAAAGCCTCTGCCGCTTGGCCTGAGAACAGCGCCTCCGTGGAGACATCTCCGACACCATAGCCCATACCTCTTGCTGCCTGGCCTTGCCGAACTGATTGCTGCACTTCCCTTCTTAACGATGGGTCGAGGCTGGTCCCCGCTTGCAGTTCGGCTAAGGCGTTCTCGTTCAAAAGGTCCAATAAGGCTTCCTGACGGGGATCCGCAGCCCTAGCAGCCTCGGCAGCTCTTGGGGCCAGCTCTTCCAGTGACTCAATGTCCGCTTCTTGTTGAATCCGCCTGGATTGGGCGTCGGCTCGGGCAATGGCTGGCATGGTCGTCCCCTCGTAGAGCCCCATTAGGCGGGGCATCAGCTCCTCTAAGATACTCAGATCCAGTTTCGCTTGGGCTCCACGCCCGAAGGACGGGTCCGATTCAGCTTCAAACAGCTCCGGTGCCAGATCGATCTGCGCTTGGAGGGTCTCGCGATATTCTTGCCCCAAATCGCGGGGTTCGGGGGCTTCGACTTCTTTACCCATGGTAGTGTGGAATGAAAAGGTGGGAGGTGCCTAGCACATGGCTAAACACCCCCTAAATATAGTGTTTTACTCGGTTTTTTGCAAGCGTCAAGTGCCGTTTTGTCAATTATCCCTCAGAGGCATATCCGTCAGCCAAGGACAATCCCGCAAAAAAAGCCGATCCCCCCCTCCACTGTCGGGCGTCAATATCCATAACCTACTCACCACCAATGACTTACCGATTCCGTTTCGCACAAGATATATTATGTTTCGTGTCTAGCCCGTTTTTGTTGCAACCTCTTCTACGTCAATGGGTTGTGAGGAATCCTTGTTCACCGACGGCAGACCTTGGGCCAACGCGTTCAGGTCGGCAGCCTCATTGACGTTGATCTGCACATTTACTTGCTGTTGAGGGACTTGTGAGGATAGCAGCTTCTCACTTTTATCCGTAGCGATACCGAACGCCACGCCCAATGCTTGTGCACTGAACTCGGCAGCCTGCGCGTCATCCTCTAGCCGTTCCAAAAGCCTATCCCCCGCATGGTGAGCTAACCTGACCGATTTGGCCGCCAATGCCTGCACGCCTAGTTTTAGAGATGGGTCAGAGGCCATGATCTTCTCGATGGTGTGTTGCCCCGTTCCCGTGGCTCTGGCGATGGCTCTCAGCGAGACACCCTCCAAGAGGAGCTTCTTCACGCAATCAAAACGGGCGGGGTCCTGGCTCTGAAGACTCAACGGATCGAGTAGCGCCACTTCTTCCTTTGAGAGGTCGGTCCAAGTCTTGGTTCGCTTCCCCTTCCTAGTCATTCTCACCTCCTTCGTTTACAACCTCATCCCATGCCGCCGCCAACACACCGTCAGAGGGGAAATATTCGCTTGGATCAACCAGCCAGCCGCACTCATTGCGGATGAGCATGTGCCGGGCGGAAGCGTCTCCCGTGAGTGCCTTAGCCAGTGCTATCCCAGGGATAAGCGTGTCACCGTCCAGGCAATCCATCTCAGCCAAGTCATAGCAGACGCGGAGCATGGTCGCACACATGGCGTTTCTGGGGTCTTCCCCGTCTGCTAACAGGGCCCGAACCTTGGCATCCGCTTCAACCCTCACCTGACGTGGCGCTAGGGCCGTCACAAGCTCTAGGGATCTTACCTGGGATGCATCCAAATGCCCCTCGAAATGGGGGCCGATCTTCTCCTCCCATGCTTTGCAAGTGTAGCGGTCCTTCAGGGTCTCTCGCCAAGCCAGAACAGCTCTGTGCCATGGGTGTGGCTCTCCTCCTAGGTCGGCTAGCAGCTCGGCAGAATTGGCGGACAAACGCGTTAAAGCCTCAATCTGATCCGGCAGCAAGCAACCCGATCGGAGGAGGAACGACGGTGGATCCAGTTCGGCTGCTGGGGGTGGATCGATACCCGGGATTTGGAGCAGATCCGGCAGGATGACACCGACCACGCCGAACACCTCGGAGGCATCGCCAACCCACCATGTCACTAGATCGCACGCCGCCCACTGCTCATAGGCCCAAGGATCCTCTCCAGCACGGTCCTCCGCGTAGTCCCTGGCTCTGTTGCAGATGTAGGCAACCACGTTCGCGGGGGCTAGGGCTTTGACCATCGCCGTATAAACCCAACCCATGCCTGACGGTATCTGTGGGGGGTGGTCGGTGGGTGGCAGGTCGGGGACTGTTGAGGAGCGGACCGCGATTTGGAGGTGGGTTCGGGTCAATGGTAGATCGTCCTCGTCCCAGCTTCTCCCGGGGTCCAGCTCGACATCCTGGCCCTTGATTATGGTCCTGCAATCCTCTGATTTGAGGCGCTCAATTAGTCGGTATCTGCCCTCCAGGGCCATCGCTAGTTGGTTTGGTGTATCCATCATAGTTCAGATCTCAGCTTTCCGTTAAAAATCTCCTTGGCGATCTGCAATCCCACGGTATCCCCGTTAGCCCTCTGTGCTTCTGTCAGCACCTTTAGCTCCTGTCGCATGTAGATTCGGCCGCGTGGCACCCCGTCTCGCAGGAGGGACAGTGCAGCAGCCTGGCTGGCTGGCATGCAAATGGGTCCTTCGAGGTGTGGGGCCTCTGCCGTTTGGTGATTGAACCGCTCGGCGTCCAGGAGATGGGCGATCATCATTTGCCGGTTCTCTACCAAAGCCCTCCGCAGATCGCCAAAGCATGCCGTATCGGGCGTGACCTTAAGATAAGGGCGGGATTGCTTGTCCCCCACGACCGAGATTGTGGCACCCGCTTGGGCGACCATCTCCAAGATGGCTGTGGCTGTGATTTCCTCTTCTGCTACCACGCCCTGCTCCCTTCTCTGGTGGTTAAGGCGGAGACCATGCCGCTAACCATCGGGGTAGAGTTAACCACTTTTGACCGCTCGCTGGCACTTTTCGCCCTCTGCCTTGCACTTATCTTGGTTAACTGGTTAGGGCTGGTTAGCGGGGTGTTCGGTGCCTTAACCACTGGGTTTCGGTCCCTGAAAAGGGCCCTTTTACTGGGCTTTCTATTCATTATTAGAGAGAGAGAGAGAGGTAATGGTTAGGTGGTTAGGGTTTTAGGCGGAAAAGCCACTGAGGTTCAAATGAGGGCAGAAGCGGGCTGAGGGGGATCCTGGGGGCAACCTTGCCGTTTTCCTTCACCACCTAACCATTCGTCTGTTGGAGGGGGCTTGATGCTCCAGAATGTTCTGTTGGCGCGTCCCTTCTCCTTGCTGTATCGGTTCGGGTTCTGTTCGGCCAACCGCTTCATGTAGCCCCCGATTAAGGGGCCGGACCCGAAGTGTTTGTTGACCTGGGACGCATACTTGGGGTGCTCAAGTAGGTCCGCCAGGATCTCATTAGACAGCTTCTTTTTCGCGGTGTGCGGCTCTCCTTGCCCGTAGTAAATGGCGTCAATCAAGCTCTCAAGGTGTGCTTCCGGGCTCTGCTCGTTCAGCATGGCCAAAAGCGTTTGGTTCTGCTCGGCCCGCACTCCATACCGCTTGTCGAAGTTGTAGTCGCCTTCCACGGGTGCTTTGACCCGGTTTTGGAGGTGCCATACGAAAGCGGGTAGTTCCTCTCGGATACGCTCCTTAAATGCTCTGTAGCCCCCGTCTGTGTCCACTGGCATGGGCCAGTCATCTACTTTGTCTACGTGAAGGAGCGAAATCTTATCCCGAACCGACGAAGTAATTGGAGGCAGTGTCCTGAGATTCTCCGGCTCGTCGTTTAGCGAGTAAGAACACCGCCATACGGGCTCCAAGGTCATCGCTTCAGCGCCTTTGGCGTGGTACTGGTGAACCTTGTTCGCGGCGATTGCTTTGAAGAAGTCCAGCATCTTCTGTCGGTTCTCGTATTTCGTGGAACTAACTTCGTCTTCCCCTACCAAATGCTCGCCCTTGAACCACTCGGAATTGAAGGATGAGGCACCGCTAATGTGCAAATGAGCTTTCGCCACTCTCCCGCCAAGCACCGGGGTGATGGTCAACTCTTGAAGACGGCTTTTGCCGGATTGCGGGGGGCCTGCTAGAATCAGGACGTGCCCAAGCCTTCCCCCAGCGGAACGCACGGCTTCGTCGGCGAATTTGAGCCAGAGCAGAAAGTATCCTAGTTGATCTCCCAACAAGAGCCCGAGCCAGTCCAGCGTTACCTGGCAACTACCTTCTTCGGGCTCTACCAAGGTGGGGCCAGCCGTAACCAGAAATCGGTCCCCTTGAACAGCGAGTATCCCCGGCTGATGTCCGGCCAGCGGGCCTGCATGCTCAATCCCAAAATCGTCCTGCGTGCGAAGCAGTTCATCCTCGATTGGCGTTGTGGTAGCGCCGGGCGGCTTGTCGCCCCCGAACCCCGCCTTTTTGAGCCGCAGTTTGAATGAGCTTTCTGAGTGGCCCACCCATCGTCCTCGCCCGTCTTGCAAGTAGTAACGGTTTCGATCCGCATCATGCCATGCCTCTATTCGGGGCTTAGGTGGTCCGTCTTTCGCCTCTGCCTCCGGCTCTGGCTCTGGCTCTGCAAGCACTTGGCTTGATGGTTTCGGAATGTTGAGCATTCCCCAAATATCTCCGCCTTGATTTCCAATCCTGTTCATACTTATACCCCTACTTCTTCCAAAACCTTTGTATTCCAGTAACAAACCTTCTGCCTCACATCCCACGCCTTACCGTCCCTTCTCAATCCACCCGGCACCCGCACTAGATGACACTTTGGGCGCGTTGCGGGATCTGCTCCGAGCGTTATAGCAATGTCATGGAAGGCGGCCACACGGCCTTCGTCCCAACCGTGACAGTAGATCCAGGCGTGCAGGGACTTGTTACCAGAGTGGACAACCAGCGGGACAACGGCATGCGATGCCAGATACATAATGACAGCGGCCTGCTCGTCGAACGTGCCCCTATCAAATTCCGCAACCAACCACCTCCGTGCCCCCGTATTGCTAAGGCTTCGCTGTGATGGCCTTCCCTCTTGGGTGACACCCTCCACCGCTGACATGGGGTTGGGGACTATTAGTTGCTGATCGGCTAGGCTATCGCCCCACTCAGACAACCGCTTGGTGGCGAACTGCTTGACCGATGAACCCACACACAGCAGCGGATCGCCCGGATTCAGCCTCCGTATGATCGCGGTGGTGTCATCCAAAGGGATGTCCGCGTGAGAATGGGAGCACAGATATTCAAAGCCCTCTGGGTGTAGCTCTTGAACGGAATCCCATTCCTTCTGGTTGAAGACGGCCTTGGGCGGGCGCGAGGGTGTGGCTGTGATGCAGGGCCCTGAACCCGCGCTAACGCCGTCACAGTGGACCCTAAGGCTGTTTTCAACCGCCCTGATTATCTCTCTCGATGGGACCCTTCTGCCGCAGTTAGAGACCGCCGCTGACAGCCTGTCTGCGATGACTTGGGGGTCGAGGTAGCGGTGGGACCTGAGGGCCGTATCAAACAACCAGGGATTCACCCCGTTACCGGCGGTAGGTGGGTTGTGGAACCGGGCTTCGAGAGCCTCGGGCAAGGTTTTTTGCAGTGCTGGCTTGTGCAGCTCCGAACTTGTGGTACTATTCAATCAGTCAGTTATTGATTTAACCCGCTTGGCGAAAGTTTGGACGACTTAAGGCGCTGGGCGGGTTTTTTATTGCCGTAGTTTGTGTGAGTCACGGCAGACGGAACCAGCTAGGCTCCGTAAATTCGGTTGTAGTAGTATGGATCTTTCCCGGGGATGTCGCCCAGGGTGTCCTTTAAAGCGTTGAGTGTGTCTCGGCTGTATCGCAGACAACAGCGCCCAAACCGGATGGACGGAACCACGCCGGACCAAGTAAGCCTGCGCAGTTTGATGACGGAGATTCCCAGCAGTTCGGAGGCCTCTTCGATCTTTAGAAGTGCGGGCACTATGCCAGTCCTCCAGCCTCCCACGCCTTGATTGCCGCATCCAAGTCCGCCTTGCGGTAACGATGAACCCCGCCCGTAATAACGACACGGGGGAGTCGTTGCTGCCGTATCAGCTTCTTGATGGTGGCGTCCGAAACCTGCAAATACGCTGCGACTTCGGTACGGGTTAGATAAGGTTTGTTGTAGTCCCGCGTTTCCCCTGAAACCATTTGTAATCCCTGAATGCCCCGCCCCGAACAAAGCGGTGGCTTGACCTACTCCCACTTGATGGGCATCAAAATGCCACAATATGTCGAGCTTGTCAAGCCCGGTCCCCAAGATGTAGGTCAAGGGGTCAAATTGAAAAACTTTTCGGCATCCTTCCTGGAGACAACGGCGCGGTAATGGTCGAATAAAACCCTATCGGTGGCGTGCCCCAGCTCAGCGCATGTCGTAGCAGCATTCTGGAAGTGGGCGAAATGATGGCTGGCGGCGGTGTGACGAAGCCCGTCTTGAATCCACTTTAGGCCCAGATCCTCACAGAGCTTGTCCCGCCTCTTCCGTAGTCTCGCCGGAGTGACCAAGAGTGGCCCGTCTCTGTCTGGAAGTAAGGACAACCACTGCTTCGCGCATTCCGGGAGCGTGACGTTGCGTATCTTGCGGGTTTTGGCGGCGTGCGGTGGCACGGTCACAAACGATTCATCCCAGTTGACGTTCCCCCAGTCCAAGCGATGTAGCTCCTGGGGGCGAATTCCGCAGAACCCCCCGAAAACCAAGGCTGCGAGCACACCGGGATACCTGTCTTGATCCTTTGCCGCCTCTAGCATCCTCGCAAAGTCCCCCACCGAATAGATCTCCGGCAACGCTCGTGGTGGGTTGGGCCGGGTTACCGTGCTTGTTGGGTCATCGGTCAGAAGCCCTTTGCGAACCGCGTAGCCAAAAAATGTCCGCACCGCCGCGAAGTAGTTGAGTTTGGATTGCTCCGACCACTCCGGGTTGCCCAGCCAAGCTTCCAAGCAATCTGCCGTAATGCTGCCCAAATCACGCCCCGCGAAATCCCTGTTAAACACGTCCATCCGGCCCTGAATGTCGCTCCAGCCGCGTTCTGACAGTTTACGGGTGTACTTGAGCCCTGAACCGCCCTCCCTAGCTTGTAGGTAAGCCTCGACGGCATCGCTTACGAGGCACGAAGGCTGAGTATCCGGTGAAGAATCCAAGTAGTGCTGGACACAATCAGTGAGCCTAACCCCGCGATCCCCTAACAGCTTCAAAGCTTCCGCCGCATCGACGATCTGTTCTGGGGTTAGCCTGTTCCCAAGGACCCCCAGGTGATCACGCCGGTTAAGCTGCTGGTCGATGAAGTCCTTGGCCTCTGTAGATGTTTTGAACTGGCGAAAGGCGGGCCGCCCGAACCACGGGATGGGGCACTCCACGCGGTAGCTCTTCCCTGTCTTCGTCTCCCTGGGGCGGATGATGACCCCTTTGTGTCGGGCTGTTTTTGCCATGTGGGCGAGTATGGATAAGTATGGAAGCCAGAGCCATTACAAACCCTATCAAGCCCCATAATGGATGCGGAACCGAGCAAAAACCCCAATAAATACGGCATTTCGCCATTCGGGCTCCGGTTTCCTAAACCGTTGATCTGGGTTCGAGTCCCGGTGGGAGTACCACTCTGCACACGCCAAGCTGTCGTTCAACTCCACGCCCGTACACGGCGCTAGAGCGAGTCTGACGAGACCACTTTCTGATACCGATACAGCAAGTTGGGCTCGCTCACCACATAGAGACGCCCATCGTCATCCAAGGTCACGCCTTCGGCTTGCGGAACGGCTTGATCCAACCGATTGAACCCCCGCTCCAGGTCCATGTAACTGATCTTGTTTCCCTCCAGATCGATCTCTGCCAACAACTTGGATTCATCACTCAGCAGGAGCAGATGCCCCGTGTCCGCATCAAAATGGAGTCCCGAAAGATCGTCCACATACAGATTCCCCACCTCAACCGAGTCCGGATGGTCGATCCGGATCTGATTCTTGCGCTCAAGAAACCCGGTTACTCGAATCAGCTCCATTGGATCCCGTTCACGTACCGCAAAAACCGTCTTAGATTCAGGGTCCACCGCCACCCCCTCCAATCCCTTGTTGCCATACTCGTGAACGTTGAGAACGATCTGTTCCAAAGTCTCCTTATCGAGCACCTCTGTCTGGCTATCAATGCTAGCCAAGGTAATCGTCTGATCCCGTTCGTCGGTCAACAGGAAGTGGTCCTCTCCTACATAGGCGATCGCTTCCGTGTCTCTAAAGTTCTTTAGCTCCACCCGCCTCAGCAGGTTCAGCTCAAGATCCAACTCGACCAAATAGGTCGGGCTATTCACCACAATCCATAGCGTCTGACGATCCCGGTTGAACGTGATCCCCGAGGCATTGCCGACAATCCCCGGAATTGGCAAGGCGACTCGATCCGCCTGATAGTTCGGCAACCAGATCGAAGTCTCCTTGGTCTGCTTGGGGGTAGTCAGATCATGAAAGAAATACCAGATCCGATCATCGAGATTGCCCAAACTCAGGACGGACACCGACACGAAGATGAAACCAACTAGGAGACGCAATCTGTTTTGACGCCAAAAATCGATTCGGAACATAGCTCAGGAAATGGACGACCGGGCAACCACACCCATGTCCCTTTGATGCCACGCACCGTCTTCTGTTCAAAAATACCTCAAACCACAAACGCCAACCATCGAACAAACCCCGGAATCCAAGTGTCAAAGGTCCCAGACAGCAAAAACCTAAGTAGAAATCATTCCAGCCCATGGCAACGGCACCCACGCATCCAGGCAAATCCCTACGAGCCCGTATCGTCATCACGTCCCTGACCGTGATAGCCGGACTGACCACAATCGTATTCTTTGATTTACCCTGGGGAACACCAGCCAACCACCGTTCGCAAGCCTCACCGACCGCGTCGGACCTAGTTCTGGAATCAATTGAAACCACCCTTAAGAACCTCGACCAACGGCTCAAACACAGCCAAACCCGCTTCGACTCCCTTGAAGCCAACATCGCCAACTTGCAAAAGCGAGCACCGGAGTGGGCCGAGCTAGAGACCCTCCGAGACGAGAATCATCGTCTTAGGGTCGAACTGATCCAAACCACCCAGGATCTCTTCACGCTTTCAGACGCCAATCTCGACCTCCAGGAAAGACTCCGCTCCGTCGACGCCAGATACGCGGGCCCTCCCGGGGAAGCACCGTCGGCAGCCAACTGGAATGACTCAGCAAGAGATGACCTGGCCTGGGGCAATGCACCCTCGGGCTCAAGCCGGAGCGGAACGGACGAGTCCTGGCCCCAGTTCGTTCGCCCGCCGATGAACGCGAACTCACGCCAAGCCGGGAACGCTCCCGGCGACGGCCCCGGAATCGGGATCCAGCTCCCAGCCGACCACCCCAGCACAAACGCCGACTGTCGCGCGTGCCACGCTACCCCTGAAGTCTAGCGATCATTCGAACCCTTGAGTCAGATGACACCCGCGAGCGTGGGATCCGGTCAGAGCACTGCGACCTCAAACTACTCACTCGGCGCCAAAGCCACGTTTTCGAATAACTGGTCCAGCTGTTCTTCGACTTGTTGTTGGACCAACGGACCTCCCAACCACGCGCGATAGAACTCCTCGGATGCCTCGGCAGGAATCGTTCGGGTCGGTCTCTCGCCGTTCCCACCGCCCTGGCCTTCCTCTAGGATCTCAAACTGGTTCAGGTCCTTCGACCGCTCCAAGATAAATCGCGTCTCGCCGTTCACCGACAACGAGACCTGAACGGATTCACCCGAGCTCTCAATATCAAGCGGGGCAAATTTGGGCTGCTTGATTGGGGCACCGTGAAAAACAATCTCCCCGTTGACCATCCCATCCGCATCCCCGTCTGCTCCATCTTTCAAGAAGACGCGCGCGGATTGATTGCTGTCGAAGACGGCACCCGTCTCCGTCTCGAAATTGAATCCCTCCAAGACCGCAACCTGCAAGCCGCCGCCTCTGGAAACGGTCGCCGTAACGCCATTCATGAAATCACTCTCGTCCACGCTGACCTCAAGAACGGTCTCTACCAACGGCTGATCGGCATCGGCGCTCTTGATACTGAGAGAAATCACCTTTTCCACCCCCTCGGGTCTCTGTCCCAGTTCTTCATAAGCCGTCTCAATCCCTTCCGGGGTTTCGATCTCCTCAACGATGACCGCTGCGCTCGTCGTCACCACGGCGGGTCTGGGACCGTTGCCGAATCGGAGCGTGCCTTCCGTAAACCGGATCTCGTCCGTAACAAAGTCGTTATCCACGAGATTGAACTCACCCGGCTCCGCTTCAAAGACAGTGCCGGTAATGCGAGTGACGTCGATGATGTCATGGTTGACTTGGATCACGAATGAGATCGAAGCACCGGGAGCCAAGCTTCCAGGCACCGAGAATCCCACGCCGAGTTCGTCTTGAGTCAGCGTGATGTTGGTGATGACGTCGCCCTCGAACGAGACCACGAATTGCTCGGCATCGATCCGATCTCCCGGCCCGCCTTCCAAAACCCCTTCCACGCCACTGGCCGGTACCGTGGACGTATTGGTAACGGTAACCCGATAATGGCTAGTGAGACCCGCGGGCAACGGGGTGCCGTCGTGCGTCGGTTCGATGAATAGGGCAAGGTTCGTCAGCGGATTCCCCGCCCCCTCATTCCCCACCGGAAAGGGCTGGGACGGTTCGGTGGTTCCCTGTTGCGGGTTGATCAGGTTAAACGTGAGGAAGCCGTCCGGCGCCACGGCATTCGCTCGAAACCCAAAAGAAAGCGTACGCTGAGCTTCCGCTATGTTAAGTTCCCGGCTAACGGCAACCGTTCTTCCCTGACGCAGGTTGCCGGTTTCTTCGCCGTTCGGGACAAACGAAGCGATCACCTGGTACGTACCGGGCGCGGTTGCCACGCTGAGCGTGGCTTGGTAGGCATCTCCCCCCACGTTTTCCACCTTTTCCACTTGGGGCGTCACGGGGAAATCCCCACCGCCATCCGGGTCGCGTCCATCCCCTCCCACGTCATAGTCCGCCCGCAGATTGTTTCGCAAGAGATTCGCTCCAAGAATCACCTTTGCGCCCTCTTCCACTTCGAGTCCTTCCCGACCGTTAAAGGCGATATAATTTTCCTCCGCCGGCTCCGAGCCTCGTCCCCCAATGAACGAGATCCGAGTCGACTCCGAGTCGTTAAAGATCTGGATCCCTTCACGCCCGTTCCCCAGATCCGTGTCGGAGCCAAAGTCGTCGCTCCCGATGATCGATTCCTGGATCAAAAGGCCGTCCGAACTAGCACGCACTCCCTGGCGGCCATTGGATGAAATGATACAGGCGTGTATCTGCAGATTCTTGGTGAATCGAGCGTCGAGTCCCGTTTGGCCGTTGCCGGCTGCCGTGAGTGATCCTCGCTCTCCCGCAACTCCAATGAAGGAGTTTTGAATAAAGAACCCGTTACTAAACACCACCACTCCGGTATTGGGACAGTTCACAACACTCAGCGAATGCACAGAGGAGCCATCGGAGCCAAACCCAAACGTCAGACCGTTGGTGGTGATTCCGTTGGTCGTAAGCGGGAGGTTCGTGCCATCGAGCACGACTCGTTTCGTTCCCGGCTGGCTCGCGCCGTTCAAGAAGACCTGGTCCTCGATCGTCGGTAGCCCATTCATCAGGACGATTGTTGGCTGTTGTCCCTCAACTACGGGCAAATCAAAATCAACCTGCGTTTCCGAATCTTTCGGCAAGGAGTCAATGTGCTCCAGCGCCGCACGCAGCGTCGTCTGGAGACCTTCCGCTTCCAGATCAATATCGGCCACACCATCATTAGGATCGGCATCACTTTCATCCCCCGCTTGGTTGACCACCAAGGGTCGGACCTCAGCGCCCTCGTCCACCGCACGACCGCCCGCCAAACTGACACTCCGAACGTTCCCCTGATTCTCTCCTGCCGGTTCTTGTGCGAATCGATTGGTTCGCTGGAAGAAATTGCCCCGAAAATGATTGAAGCAAACCGGGTCGATCGTGACACCGCGGCCGTCCGGGTTCACGATCGGATTACAGTCCGCGAGGGCACCGTCATACGAGACCGTAGCCGTGTCCCCGAGAAACTCGTTTTTCACAAACGAGTTTGTCGTGCTGTCCATCAGGCGAACACTAGTCGTGTTGTTTCGAAACGTGTTCTCGGACACGGCAGTGCCCGCACAGGAGTCGAGACTCAGCCCAAATTGAAACCCTTCGATTCGGTTCCCTCGGACAACGGCACCCCGGGTGCGCATTCCCTGGATCCCGAGTGAGTCGCGGACCGGGGCCCGATTGATGATGGTATTATTCTCAACGCGACAACTGCTGACATTGAACGTGACCGCGGGCTCACCCCGTGCCTCAATCTCGTTGTCGGTGATACTAAAGGCGGGACTCGATGACACCCGGATTCGACTCACGCGGCGGTTATTGCCAATGGTTCTTTCGGTCACGGGCTTGTCGTCTGCTTCGGTCTCAATCACCTCAATGGCAAAGCTAGACGCCTCTCCCAAATCAACTCCCTCGTTTCTCAGAATCGCGACCCTTCCGAACAGAAGGATGGGTATTAGAGAGAGCTTGGCTTCGTCTTCGCCAGCATTCGGGACGAATTGATTGTCAGTGGCAACGAATTCGATTGCTTCGTCAGAACTTGAAATTCCCCGAAAGCTAAATTCACTCAAGAGATTGAGTTGCAGATTGACGGCCGCAGCCGGAACCATGTCTTCGATAAGCAGGGACAACCCTGGGCAATGGTTGTCTCGGATGTCAAGAGTCCCCTCCCGATTCTCAAGCTTGACTTGAAGCAACTGGCGGGGAATACGAGTCTGAGGAGACAAGGGTACGGCGGCCGCATCGGTCCCTGTCATGAATCGATTCCCCTGAAAAACAAATTCCGATGTGATGAGATTTCCAGAAAGAAAACTTGCCGGTCGCCCTTCTTCTTCAAAGGCGATGAACTGACAGTCCCGAATGCTCACAGTGGATTTCGGTCTGTCTCCGAAGAGCCTGAGCCCCGTCCGATCAAAAACAGCGCCACGAATAATCAACGATGAGTCTTGCGTAACCGAGAGGGTACCACTTCCCGGAACGGGTTCGCGCCCCAGGACAACATTCGGCTGGATAACGACCGCTGCTCCGGACTGAAGATCGACGTCTCCGAGCAGAATGTCGGCGTCAACCACTAGATCACTTCCATTGGTACGCTCGGCATCCGGCAGTCGCCGGACGAATCCGCGCAACACCTGCGTGTCTGCTTGGCTGTTCCCCGTGTAGAGAATCTGCAAGTCGTTGCTACTCCGAAGCTCACGACCATCTTCCCCGACATCCACCAGATGGTAACGAACATCGGAGCCCACCACGACGGATACGCGGTCCGTGAAGAAGAGATCCTGCTCCTCCGCAGTGGCAAACTCATGGATGATCACCTCCGGACCATTTTCGCCTAGTTTCCTCCCGATCCGATACAGGCGGCGTTCGCCATCCAGATCGACAGAGCGCACCCGAAGCGTGGTCTCGTTGCCGTTAATGAGATGGATCGAGAGTTGGCCAGCACGCCCAATCTCGTCGCCAATCCTGGATTCCTGGCTGCCACCGGCACTGCCGAGCTTCTGGAGCGTGACCCCGGCTAGCGCCACGGAGAAGGAACTGATCACAATGAGGGAGAAATAGAGGTATCGCGTAAGAGAAAGCATCTGGAGAAAACGACTGATCTTCAAACCTTGGATTCTTCGAATTGGTCCCCACGACCAATAGACCCTACAAGCCTAATAACGCGGCATCGATTTCTCAAGTCTTCTTGCCTTCCGGGGCCCTCCTATTCTGCGTCGTGGCAGCAAACGAACGGGACCCAAAAACCGCCAAGCCAGTCCGTCCTCCAGTCAGAAATCTGCGCAGATCTGTGGTTCAAAAGACCCAACACCGGCGACGGCGCTGCAGACCTTCTGAATCTCTTACGAGAATCGCGCCAACATCGCACCGCGCAGCTACCGGACCACCAAGCAACATTCGCTGTCCCAGACAGTAGCGGAGCCATCGACCAAGCCGACCTCGACGGAATCCTCGGCCGATTCCTCCAGCCCCAGAAACCAATTCAATTCCAACAGATTCTCACGCTCGCCATCCCATCAGTCTCGCTACCATCACAATAGATCCGGTTTAGATCCTCCGTGCCTACAAAAGTGCAATGATGCAATGGGGTCAAGGCTTGAGACGTGGCCCTGATTCCTAGAAGACCCAGCCAATACAGACGGTCGATTCTAAATTAATTTCTTAAGGGCTGACCCTAGGCGATTTAGGGATATGCCGTTGCCGCCAAGTTTACACGTAACGTTACGCTATTCGATTAAAGTCGTCAGTGGGGTGCTGTCGACGCACCTATGAGATTCATCGTAGACGCGACCCTTATTTGTTCATTTCGCACAAGCTCACTTATATTTCCTTCGCGCCCTCCCCTATTCCGTTTGACCAGCGGACCCACTTTTCGTATTCGATCGCTTTCTCGCCAAACCGATAGAGCTGAATCCCTCCTGATGGAATCCAACCAGCTTTTCGGAACAATCCCATTGATGGGATATTCTTTCGAGGCTTAGAGGCGATCTCAGCAACCGCGATATCAACCCCAGCGGTATCAAATTGTTCCATCGATCGATCGAGCAATTTTTCTCCAACCCGTTTCCGCGTCCATGACTGCGTGACGCAGATCATTGCGACATATCCCACCCTACCTAGGCAGTAATCTTCAGCAATCTGCCGCAACTGAGGTAGCGATGAACCCTTGGTCCCGATTAGGCACAGGCAGAAACCAATAATTTGATTCTGGATCCATGCGGTTTCCAAATGGCTTTCGCAACGATTCAGCCGGTCCGCAAACCACTCTGGACGAAGATTCTCATGCATGACGCCACGTTGTTCAACCAGGGGAGAATCAACCGTCACCGTTCCGTCTGGATCGAGGCCTCGATACTCAGCATGGAGACGTTGGAGACACCCAGGATCAATATTGACCGAGGATTCAAATCTGAGGTCCGTCATCGATTCGTTCGTTCTCCAATAATTCACTGCCCCAAGTCAAGTCGACTCGCCGCCCCATTGACAACCTCGTTCCGGTTACCAATGATGACACTCAAACATTCTATCTGGTCGCGCTGCTCTTTGGAGCCAGGTAGACCAGCCAAGCCTCCATCACCTTCACATACATAGCACCCCAATTACCTGGTAACGCGTGAAAACAATGGTTTCCGATAACAGCTCTTCTTTCGCAGAAGCGATTCGACAGCGTGTTGACGTCAGGAAGGACTATCGAACGCTTCTGTTGGCCGATCATAGACGTCTTCGTGGGAATGCTCGTCAATTTTTCCAGGCTTTCGAGAGGACAGCCGAGATTGCATACTCAGTAAAGGCCCTAGCTGATTCGCAACTTCTGTCATTGTGGAAGGAAGAGGGAATTCATCGCTTTGAGGTTGGATCCGTTGAGGAAGCTTCGGAAACAATCACATCTGCTCCAGGGACAGATGTTATCTTTGGAAATCCCTTCAAAACGCCTTTTCAAATCGAACGTGCTTTGACTGTTGGAGTATCTCACTTTGTCGTAGATTCTAGATCTCAGATAGATGAACTGGTTTCGGCGTTGCGTAGTTTCCCCCAACCCGAACCCGTTACTCTGACCCTTCGAGTCAGACCAGTCAGCATCAACCCGGAGGCCATCTGCTGTTTCGCTACCAAATTTGGCATCTCACCACGCGAAGTTTCGACAATGGTCTCTTTGGTTCGGGATCGTATCCCTACAGCAAAGATTGGGTTATCAATTCACGTGGGCACTGGCACTCGTGACCCGAGCGTATTCGAGACCGAGATAGCCAATCTTTGGAAATTGGCTAAATCGAACGGAATCACTGAGTTTATCAATATTGGCGGTGGCTTTCCGATCGTCTATCCCGGGATCGACAAGGAATTCGAGATTGTATCGTTTCTCAGTCGAGTTTCAGCGGCAATCGCCGCTCAACAACGACAGTATTCCGTCGACACAGTCATCACCGAACCTGGACGTGCTCTCATAGGTGATGCGATTACTTCTGTTCACCCAATTTTAGAGACTCGGCCACCGAATGGAATTGTGATCAATGACGGCATCTACAACACATTCGTTTCCGCCAGCATCCATTCAATCTTTCCACATGCGCAACTCTATCGCCAAAAAAACGGCACTTGGAGTGCGTTAGATACCCCCAGTGAAAACCAAACCGTCTGGGGGGTCACGTGTGACGGGAAAGATCAGTTTGAAACGTGCTTTCCTTCTGGTGCCCAGAAGGGAGATTGTCTCGTCGTTCACAGCTTCGGTGCTTACACTGCAGCTTCTGCAGGTTCCCGATTTAACGGGCTTGGCTATGTTCCTGACCTCTTTTTCTTTAACCAGTACCCTCATGGAAGAAACATCAACTCCGAAAGCTCGCCCAGAATTGGTTAAGTCTATCTCCGAGCATCTTCAGGTAGAGACCTACGTTTCACCTGGTCACGATCACGCGTTTATTACTGAGATCGCAGATTTTTATCGTTGGATCTATAACAATACGCCGCCAGCCGGGCACTTTCTCTATTATCCTGAATCGGGAGACTTTCGATCGCCGCAAAAGGTTTTTTCCACAGACCCTGCTCAATTCGTTGATATCAGTCTGATGGATACCCTGGATCCTCTTCCCCAGCATCCCGATACCGGAGAATCTCCAATTGTTTGGCATGACCCAAAAACCGTTCAACGTATCATTCAGGCAAAACTACTTAAAAATGGCTTCGCCTCCATTCTTCGCGAATGCGGCTCTGGACATATCTGCGGTCTGGCTTTTGGTCATGTGACCACTCTACGAAAGCAATTCCGCTTGGAAGGCTGGGAAAACCCTCTTCACTATGCTGGAAAGAACTCCCCAGGCGGAAATCGAAGTTTCTCCGATTTTCTAGACCGGCTCAATACAGTCGTTTCCCATAATCGAGAGTTAGCGACGATTCCCGAACTTCAGAAAACTGACGGCCGGTTTGTCCCTGACTCTCACATTCATTCATGGAATTCGGTGGCAATTGCTCCACGCTACCAAGGGCATCACTTTCTCTTTCCACTCCTAAACGGCTACTTCTCCACCATTCCGTCTGACGTATCTCTGAACTATCCCACTGTCGGAGAATCCAGAGTTGGTTCGACATCCTACGAACTGTTTCATGCTGCCGGATACCAAGACGTTCCCGACATACTGTCTAGTAAACCACGAGAATGCCTAACCGAATTGGATTCAACCATTATCGTCAATAGCTCCAGCCGGATTGCGGAGGCATACTCCAAATCTGCAAAAGATTTTGTTCGCGAACACCTTCGTCCTTACCGGAAACAAAGCCGCTCGACAAGTGGGATCCAGGGACAGCCCTTGTTGGGATCCAGGGTCAGCCCTTAAGTTATTAGTTTTGCTGATCTTTCAACGCCTTCTCCACCTTCTTTAGCTGCCTAGCCAGTTTCCGTTCACTCGCTTCTGTCTCTCGCAACCGTTTCAACTGAAGGGATATTGCTGCCCCCGTACCAATTCCTAGCAGGTCGGCTATCTCCCGCTGCGTTTTCTCTCCATATTTCTGTAGATATCGAGCCGCTATTGCTCGGTGATGAGAATCCTTTCGTCGCCGTCTAAGCGCTTCGACCGGTAACGATAGTTCCTTTCCAATGATTCCCAGTATTACTGAGGCCTCCAGCTTCCCTTCTGTCCTTCGAAAATTGATATCTTCTCGCACACGATGGGATAGGCCGGTTCGATTCTTTATTCGCTCGATTGATACCCGGAACTCCTGATCTCCAATTCCCATCGATCGTTTGGCCAGGGCCTCTTTCAGGTCCAAGTCCGAGTTCGCTAAACCACTTTCCACATACTCGCGGTAAGACCGTCGTTGCCTCCGTGTGCCACCGGACATCATTGCCAGAATGGGTTCCTCGCTCACTAAGGACCGCTGCTTCTCAAGACCAACATACCCACGATAGCTGCTCCACCGATAGGCTCGCAGCTTTTCGATTCGATCGGCTAACGAACGCCCAGCCCACGATCGTACCGCCACCGGGTTATGATGTATGTAGCGGCTCAGCTTTAAAAGATACTCATCACCAGAAACAACTTCAGACTTGAAACGCCCGTCAAAAAGATGCCCATGACGCTGATGCTGGCGATTAAAGTAAACCGTGTAGCCCGTAGTGAACGACCGCATCAATCGAGAGAGATTCGCCCGCGGGGTCTCCAACAGTAAATGATAATGATTGCTCATCAGGCAGAACAAATACAGACGGCCTTCAAAAGGCCTCGATACTCTGCCCCAACCTTTCCAAGAAGCGCTCACGATCGCGATCATCACGGAACAACCGATCTCGATGGTCCCGCCAGCTCCCAAGCATTCGCCCAGTGACATGGTAAATCGCACCAGGATAAGAGATTCGCAATGGCCTTGCCATACCCTACCCTTGCAGAAGCGCAAGACTGCGTAAACTATTACTTTAAGGGCTGACCCTGATCCCGAGACGTGACCCCGATCCCCGATTTACGTATTTGCTTGGACAAAAACTTCACCAACATGTGCTTCATTCCGGTAAAGGATTTGGTAGAGGGGGCGGGATCTGGGTTTCGATATTTCGAAATCTCTTTAAAGACAAGGATCCGAAGGACGTGGATTGGACGAAGGCAAAGGACATCGGCTACCAGCTTGTTCGCCTGTTCGGACTGGACGTTATGCCAGAACTTCCATATAAGCAAAAGAAGTAGTTCAGGCAATGAGTAGCTTATACAGAATCTATTGGACTCTTTCAAAGGATGATCCAATTATGGCTTCCCATAAATGGGGTGTTCCGCTGTCTGCTTGCCCCAAGTGTGGAGAAAAAGCATCTGTTTGTTTCTCCTATCCTACCATCGATCTTAAGGCACTTGGAGTCGCACCATCAAGTGACTTTGATCTATCAGATTTTGAAGTGAGCTGGGATGAATTCGTGCGGCGACGGGATCGCATTTTGGATAAGCTTGACGAGCCGAGGGATATTTATCCCGGAACATCATTCGGACCTTTGAAGGGTAAAGTCGTCGATGATTATGGTCCAATAATTCAAGGTTTTTCAAATTCGCTCGAGCTGAGAGAGGACGCGCTTCATGTATTGGATGACGGAGGGTTTCTGGACGGAATTGCTCGTTGTCAGGCCGAACTAAGGGGTAAGCGCTATCGAGATAAGGTTTGGTCTGTTGAGTTGCCGCCCTTGGCTCAATTGGAGTTGGCAGAAGATCAATCAGTCTGCGAAGTGTGTCTCCAGTTTACGGGGGAAGCTAATCCTATGAGGTTGAAGGCTGATTCGATTCCAGATGGAGTACATTTGTTCACTGTGAAGAATTCAAGATATGCTGATAAGATTGCAAGTGCGGAGTTCGTTGAATGTGTCTTGAGAATGGGTTGGACTGACTTACCAGAGTTCTCACCAGTAGAGCAAGTTTAGGGTAGCAGGTGTATGTCGTTCGCAAACCAATGGGCTGTCGGATGTAGAGACTTTATCAATGCGTTGAAGGTTGACGCTGACGCTCTCAGCCTCGAAATGTCAGATTCTTTGTTTGAAGAAGCATTTGGCCGGAAACTTGAGGAAGTTTCAGGGCTGCCTCTGGAAAAAGTCCCCAGTGATCTTGTGGAATGATGGGAGGATGGCGCGTGGAGCTTGAGCTTAGATTTCCAGGCTATCGTCCCAAGAAAAGACGATGCGGGATCTGAGATTGAGGGTGTCACAGTTGGTGGTAGAATTGATTATCTGTCCCCAAATGAATTTGCTAGCGAGATGGAGAATGTTCGCGATTGGGTTGAAGATTCGTGGATAGCTGAGTTCCCAGACGAATTAGAGTTTTGGGAAAATGCTGCGCCGTTTTGCAGGATAATCAATGGTGACTACCTTGCGTTGCGTCCAAGACAGGGAAGCTGGGAAGTCGTGTATCTGTCCCATGATGAGACCAGTGAAACCCTCGCGCCATCGCTTTCTAAGCGCCATTCGGGTCACGTCTCAACATTCGATTCCGCTGCAAAACCCCCTATTTACTTGCAGAATGTGGCCGCCCAGGTGCTGTCAAGATTGTGATCTAAATCTGGCTTGGTTTCGAGCGATATTTGCTTAACGGGTTGAATCGTCTCGATACGGCGGCTACCAGGCTTCGATAGCCCTTTGGTTTCACTTTTTGCTGCCTCTTTCTCCCCTTCAGCTCTTTCTCAACAAGTTGCCTGGTGATTTTCCCAAAGTATGCGTGTTGACCAACGTCGCAGGTTGCACGCGGCCCCGATGAGATAGTTTTGAAGCCTCGTTTTCGCTAGCCCTCGGTAACGTGAACGTCTTAGTCCATGACCTCGGGCAAGTTCACTGATCGTTCCTTCAATTCCGTTGCGGGCTTGCATGTCCAGCTTGTACGCCTTGGTCTTTTGTATCCGGCGTCGCGCCTGCATCAAGGTGTGATGTTCACTCACTGTAAGAGTGCGATGCTTCTGGTTCTTGCCTAGACATTGTATCTTAGGGGGACACACTTGGCAGTGCTTGCGACTGAACTCAAAGCGATAGCTTACCTCTCCGCTTTTCTCCTCGGTTAGACAACTGCATTGGCTATTGGTTCTCTTGCCTGGGCAGACGGCTCTGCGTTCTTCTACCGAGACATCGAAGTCATCTGCACTAAACCGGTTATCTTTTCTCGGAGCGCGTGCCATCGGGCCGTTTAGCTTTCTTTTCTCTTCTAGAGCCTGCGCCAGTTCCTTTCCCGATGTGTATCCCCCATCAACGTAGAGTTCATCGGGAGTTGCCATCTCTCTTTCCTCCCAATGCTCCTCCACCTCTGGTAACGCAGCCTTGTCTGAGGAAATGGCTTCCTGGGTTGATATCTCTGTGATCACATTGGGAGTCGGTTCACCGGGGCCGCAGGTGTCGTGGGAAACTGTTTCTGCTACCTGAGCCTTGTATCCGACCCATTCCTTATTACGAATCGTATCTTTCGAACTCCATTGGGCTTCGGCGTCATGGGGATTGCGAACCGCGCCAGAAGGCTGAGCTTTTCGCTGCTCGGTCTCGCCTTCTTCGTTCACTTCGAAGTTTTCCTCGAAGACTCGCCGCAAAAGGTTTACCGCCGCCAATGCCGGGGTCTTTGAATTCAACGAGTCGAGCCACTTTAAACAGAGATGAATATCGATGCTTGCCTGATCAAGACGCCGTTTAAGTTCCGACTTGTCGACTCGAAAGTCTGGCTTGTTCTCTACATATCGCTCCCACCAGATCGGCCAACTTTTATCACGGGACAGTGACGAGATGCCCTCCAAAGCGATAAGAGCCAGGCGGAACGTCTCTCGAACATTCTCCAATCGACTTATCCGGCTCACCAACCCAAGAACGTGAGTGGAGTCCAACCTTTGACGCTTTGTTTTCTTTCCTAGGTAACCAGCCTCCTTCATCGCCTTCAAACAGGCATCAAAGGCCAGTCCTTCAAGCCCGTTATCAATCAATCGCTGGCGAAAACGAACCAGAACCGTGTGGTCGAAGGCCAAGTCACCGGCTTCCATTCCAAGTGCCATTTTCCAACGTAGATCAGACTTGCAGCAAGCAACCGCTTGGCGATCGGGAAGACGTTCCATGAATTGCAAAAGGAGGACAGCTGTTAGTCGCACAGGCTCTTCGCCAGGACGCCCGTTGTTCAGACAATACGCCTTTTCAAGCTCCGGACGCATCGCCTGTATTTGAGGGAGGACGTTAGCGGCGAAGAAACGAAACTTTTCCGCGGACGGGTCGTTAACAAAAAGCTCGGCAAACTGGTGATCAGGCTCGAAAAGGGAACGTTACGGTGTGAATTCAGGCAAGCTCATCTTACACCGCAAACACTATACAATACTTCTTAACACAGCAAGGGTTTTGCAGCGGAATCGAATGTCAAGACGTGACCCCGATTCCCCACCAAGACGAGTGATCGGAGACTGCCTATAGGGAATCAAGGGTAACGTGTTGAGGGCGTGTTGCTTGAACGCTCAAATAATTATTGCAATCCCAAAGGCATAGGAAGGTGACGCCAGCGCTAGCCCCGGTTCTCCTTAGGTTCCAACACAGCCGATAGAACAAGTGTGCTAAATCTTAGCAGCGCTTCGATTTCCGTCCGGCTTAGTTTCGGATGGACGGAATGGACGGCTTCAAAAACTTCGTCGGTTTCGCATTCCCAAAACAGATCACAGATACTCGACTTGCTTTGTCCGATGCAAACCTTCCCGTATTGAAGACGCACCGATTGAGCACAAGATTCGTTATCGTCCGTCTCTGAGCCAAAATCTAAAATTGCCTGTCGGAGACTCGATACCCCCTCCTCCTCTTTTAGTTCCCCTCTGGATATTGCAGTCAGTATTTTGAGTAACGGATTCATGTCATCAGAGAAACTCAGCGTTGATGTGGTGTAATTCTAAGTTGAGACCACTCAACGATCATCGCCGTCCAGAACCACATCACGCCGCTCAATGCCTCGATTCATCACGCGATACCACGCTCCTTCGCAGCCGAATCGCAATTGCCTTGCACACACCCCTCCCAGAAGGGAGTAGATTTCAGTAATCCTTGAATATGATATGCTAAGGCTTGGCTCCGATTCCCCATTACTACCAAAAAGTCGAGAAGTGCCCACAATTCATGATTATCGAAGCTTTATGAATTTACGTGTCCCTTCGTTGATATTTACCACATATGGCCTCCAAGAAGAAAGATCGGATGTTTTTTCCATGGGGTCTTCAATGGCCATCTCGTTCACTGATATTCGATACTTCAGTTTCGGTTTAAGTAGACGATACTTGATAAAGAAGTGATATTCCTCCGAACTCCCAACGTAGTAGAGTTGACCCATTTCAACTCTGGCGGCACGTGTTTCGAATTCCGCCTTACTCTCGAGTGTTCGCACGCATCCGACAGTCCCACAGAATACAGCGAGAAACACAACAGTCATTCTCCAGCGCTTCATAATCCTGCCCTACCAATAAAACGGATTCACAAATTCTGACCAATGTTGGTCGGTGAGCGTTCAATGGCAAAAAGGTCCATCTTAACATACAACATTATTGGAATACATCGCACGATACTCCGTCAAATCCTCCAAAAGAAATACTGAAGGATCTCAGCTAGAGCGATTCCTAGAATCAAGATAGCGATTACGACTTTCCAAAGCTTCATTCGATACGTTGGCCAGTCTAGCGGGCATCAGTTACAGAAAGAAGTGCGCATTGGAGCAATCGTTGTAAGCGATATGTTAAGACATGGCCCCTAATGCCCCACTAGTAACAAACATCTTGGAACTCAAAGATGTTATGCTCACGGAGTTGATCCACTACCCGCCAACCCGCAAATAGCCGCCGCCGATCGTCAGTGATCCTAAATATTGCGTTCTCTGCGCATGAAGCAGAGATTCCTGCTTTTGAAAAATCGAAGGCATATTGATAGATCGTAGAAACGTATCGTTCGCCTACGTTGTTCTCGCTGTAACGAACTCTTGAGGCCTTCTCGTCAAAACAATCCCAAACGTTGAGATTGTTCCACAGAAAGTATTGCGGCACTTGACCCAAAAAAGTCGCGTTTAGCAATGTGGAGATATCATAGAACTGAATGTCTGAAGAAAACGGATATTTCTTAACCGCAACAACTTCCGGTCTGCAGGTAATCACTAAAAAAGCGTCGTTTCCCAAGACCGCTGGAAACGCACCGTGCTGTGCCGGAATGAAGCGATAGTTCGAGAGCACATCTTCATCGCATAGTCGCCCTGTGTGGAGCTGGTCAAAGCCCACAATGTCAGGGTCCGTATTCCGTATTCGCAAGAACGCAACACCATCTTTATCCTCGAACTTGGGGAGCAATCTGAAGAATCTCGATTTCCTAAGTATCATATTGCACTATCCCATAACCTAAGTATCAGGCCGATTTACTTCAATGTGGAAATCAGGGCCAGCCCTCAGGCTATCATTAAGAACACCCTACTTCCTATCTCGTCACAGCCTTTTCTTCGTGAACCGAGCGTGGCCCGACAGAATAACACACAAAAGAAAGAATGCAAAGAGATACAGCGTAACGTCTCAACATTCGACATCAAAGCACTCCTCGAGGCGAAGACGAGATTGTCGGTGGTAAACCCACTCCTCTCCCAGCGAGTCAGGGAAAGAGTCTCGCATGAGACTCCCATGGAGCGCAGCGATCCAGGGTCATCCCATAAGTTATTAGTTTAAGGCCGGGTCATTCGCAGCGCTAACCATGCCGTTGTGGTTGGCAATCCGCGTTTCCTCCTGGATCGCAAGCGGACAACCTGTCCTGTATACGAATGCGCTCGGAGTCGAGAAGTTTCCCTTTGCGCCATTTCATTTTCCCGGCACTACTTGTGCAATGGATGGCCTGTGAGCAGCTACTCGTTGCACACGGCGCGGCAGGGAGCGGTTTTTCGAACGCCGGGATTGGGGAGCGAAATTGGTTGAAGGTTTTCGGGGAAGCTGGGCTGCCGCGCTCTATGGTCGTTCGTGGGTTTGAGATCGGTTTTGGGGAGATTAAGTTCTCCATTGGGAGCTGGGGGAAATGAATGCAAAAGTTGGGGAGCGGGGCTGTTCTGAGAACGGGGCTTTACGAAGCGGGGCTGGGGGTTCAGGTTAAGGGCAGCGATGCGACATCTCACTCCGGAAGAGCAGGAAGCTTTGTTTCCCACGACTTGTCACTTTAAGGTGATTACCGTCACCCTTGAAGGGATCCATAAATTACTTAATCGTGCCTTGGAAGCGAATGGGATTCAGGATCGTAAATTCCAACCTAGCGCTAAGTCCGCCGGGGGTCGCTATACGAGCTACGAAGTGGCACTGGATCTGGAGACCCATGCCGAGATGGTTAAGATCGATGCCGATCTTCGGAAAATCGACGGCGTGAAGATGGTGCTGTAAACGAAAAAGGCCCTCTCGCAATGAGAGGGCCCTGAAAGAGACTTCGGTTTCGGAAACCTTAGTTCGCGGCCGGTGCGTCCTGAGCAACCTTGAAGCCGGTCTTGTTGATCGCGGCAACGATCTGCTCGGACTTCACTTTGGCAGGGTCGAAGAGCACGGTGGCCTTCTTGCTCTGGTGGCAAGCCGAACCGTTCACGACGCCGTCCAACTTGGTCAAAGCTTTGCTGACCTTCGAAGAACAGGAACCACAAGCCATGCCATTGACGGCCAGTTCGATTTGCTGACCTTCCAGCTTCACGCCAGCAGCGGTGAACGCAGCCACGACTTGCTCGGGCTTCACTTTGGCGGAATCATAGGTGACTTTGGTCAGGTGAGATTGCGAGCAGCTCTCGGCTTTGACACCTTCCAAAGCGGTCAACACTTTGTCCAACTGAGCGCAGGAGGCTTCGCAAGCCGCACCGTCGATCTTGAAGGTCAGTTGCTTTTGGGTGCAAACGGCGGCCTTCTCTTCGCCGGCGGACAAGGACATGGAGGCCATCAAAGCGACGGCGGTCAGGTATTTTACGAACTTAATCATGACTTTTTCTTGGTTTGTTACTGATTCGTGTGCGTCATTTTCGGCACATTGGTGATTATGACACCCAATATCCGAGATTATTTCAAAGATTTTTTTGGAAGGGCAATTTAGGGGTGATTGGGAGGAGTCCGAGCGGGGACAGGGTTTGATGTTGGATCCGAATGAGGGGGGGAATGAAAATGGGCCGCCCCTACAGGGCTCGGTTTCCTTTTGTCGGTGGTTCCCAGGGCGTTGCCCTGGGTTTTTATGGGACGGGCCTTCAGCCCTGCTCCCAGAGGCTGCTGTGGAGGGGCCTTTAGGCCTTTCTGGGGTCCCCGCTGGTGATATTGAGTTGCCTTCTCGCGGCCCAGGCCGTTTAGTCGCCGGATGACATCTGAAGAGGCCTTTGCATTGTTTCGCGAGACCGGCGCGCTGCTCCAGGGACACTTCGTGCTTCGTAGCGGCTTGCATAGCCGACAATTCTTCCAGTGCGCCCAGGCCCTGCAGCAAATGCCTGTGGTGGAACGATTTGGAGCCGCTTTGGCCGAACGCGCCCGGTCGTTGGGGGCGACAACCGTTGTGGCACCAGCCATGGGTGGCCTGGTCATCGGCCAAGAAATCGCCCGACAGCTCGGTCTTCGCTTCATTTTTGTGGAGAAAGAAGAAGGAAAACTGGTGTTACGACGCGGATTTAAGCTCAGCGCCGATGAGAAGGTGCTGGTGACCGAGGATGTGGTCACCAAGGGCGGCAGGGTCCAGGAGACCCTGGATATCGTGGGCCAGACTGACGCCTCGGTGGTCGGGATTACCGTCCTGGTCGATCGATCCGGGGGCAAACTGTCATTCGATGCCCCACTGATCAGCTTGATTCAGCTGACGGTAGAAACCTTTGCGCCCGACCAGCTTCCGCCGGATTTGCAATCAGTTCCAGCGATCAAACCCGGGAGCTAAGCCCGGCGGCCGCTATTTGACCACCGGTTGCTTGGCCGCCACCCAACCACGGTAGCCGTCGCTGAGGTGGTAGATCGTGGTGAATCCTTTGTCCTTAAAGGCCTTCATCGATCGGCCGGAACGACCGCCGGAAGCGCAGTGCACCAAATAGGGCTTGGTTTTATCGAGTTTATCCAGCCGTGCGGCAAAGTTATCGGCAAAGAAATCGATATTCTTGGCGTCCTTGAGGTGACCGGCGGCAAATTCCTTTGGTGTGCGGATATCCAGGATTACGAAGCCGCCAAATTTCTTCAAGACAACAGCTGCTTTTGGGGATTTGAGGTCATGAAATCCTTTGGGCGGCGGGGACAGCTCTTCGGCCAGCACTCCCAAACCTACGCACAGGGCCACACAACCCGCCAGCACTCGCATTCCGACACCGACTAGACGCTTCATACCAACCAAAAAAGGCCATTGGGAGGCCCAAATCAAGTCGAAAAGACCCTTTGACAGGCCACTCGGATGGGTCGAAGATTGAACAAGACGTAGCGGCGCCTGTTCCAAGAGAAAACATTGTGATCTGAATGACCATGAGCATGCAGAATACCCCCCTTCGCCGGTGTTTGGCCGGGTTCCTGACTCTCGGTGCCTTAAGCGCTCTCTCCCTCCATGCCGGTGAGCGGGTGATCTTTTCCAATTCCAGCACGCGGATTGAAGTACCCAAAGAAGAGTTGGACCCCAGAACGGTGACGCCCAACTCCCAGGGCTTTGATAAAGACAGCAGCTCGGTGGATAGCATCGTCGCCCCGTGGCAGAACCCACTGAGTCGGAGTTCGAATGCTCGGACCAAGAAGATGCTTCTCAAGGCTTTGGACCGACAGAAGAACTGGATGCTGCAGGATCCGGAAGAGCTCCTCGATAGTAGCCGCGCGTCCGACGATACCGATTTGGATGATATCGAGTTTGGAACCCGCCGGAGTCGCACGGGTCGTGGGGATAAAAGCAGTTTTGGGCGCTACTACGACAAGCAGGGGAACAACGACCGCTACAACTTTCAAAAAGCCCGCTGGCAGCGACAGAACCGGCAAAACTCAGGGCGCGAAGATTTGGAGGATGGGAAAGATGCGAATCGGCCAAAGGACGCGTTTGCCACCCGGGATCATTTCGAGGCGCACTTCGAGAGTGTCTTTGATTCCGCCGAACAGCTACTGAGCGGACCGGCGACGGGCTCACAAAATCAAGCACAACAGGTTGCCAACCAAACCGCCATCGCTGACATGCAGCTCGAAGGCTTGGCCGACGCCACGTTCCAATCTCTCGGGTCAGGAAGCGTGACCGCCACGCCCAACAGCATGGAGGCCCGAGCCATGGAATTCGATCGCATGTTGAACACAACCGTGGCCGACATGACCGCACCCAGCGCGCCCAGTGGCCTGGATGGGGGTGCTCTCGGCGGCGCAGCCGGTGTGGGGCCGGCGATCAACGCGACGATTCAGCCGGGCTTGATGGACGGCATGCGCTCGACCCTTAGTTCGGGCCTCGGCGCCGGTGCAGCCATGGGGACTACCGGAGGCGCCTTCGGTGGGGGTGCCGTTACGAGCGGCGGGATCTTCGGCAGCAATCCCTCCCCGGCCCAGTCGATTCGCAATCGACCTGCCGTCTTTGATCTGCCCAAACGCTCGTTCTAAAGGGATCTCGTTCGCTCCTCTGGCGACGCATTCGACCGAGATCAGAGCGGCTCGTCCCACAACATCACTTCCACGGGAGTTCCCGGCGTCAATGACTCGCCGGGTTCTACCCGCAGCCAGCCGTCGGATCGTGCCAGGCTTTGCAACGCGTGGGATCCTTGGAGGCCAGACGACGTCGCAGCACCATCGGAATCAAACTGAACCCTGAAATAGTGCGGACGGTCCCCGGGATTACTCAAATGCTCCCCCATGGTCGTCCGCCGAATCGGAGGCGTCCGTTCTTCGGCTCCCTGCATCTTGAGGAGCGCGGGACGCACCAGCACCATGAAGGTGGTGACGGCAGAAACGGGATTCCCCGGCAAACCGAAGAGCGGGATTCCATCGAGGGACGCAAAGACAAACGGCTTGCCCGGCCGCAAGCGCACTCGCCAGAAATGGAGTTCGCCTCCCAAGGCTTCGATGCCGGGTCGGATCAAATCATAGTCCCCAACCGAGACGCCCCCGCTGGTGACGACGGCATCATTCTCGGCAGCGGCCCGCGCCAGCGCGGTCTTGGTGTCTTCCAGAGTATCTTCGACCAGCGGGTAAACCGTTGGCTCTCCCCCAACGCGTCGGACAAGCTCGGCCAGCACCATTCGATTACTCTCGTAGATGGCGCCGGGTCGCAGGGGCTCGCCGGCTTCTTGGAGTTCCTGCCCCGTGGCCAGGATACCCACCTTGGGACGGCACGCCACGCTCAGCTCAGCAAATCCACAAGCCGCCAACATGCCGAGATCGCGCAATTGGATCCGTTGCCCACTCGACATCAGGTGGGCACCTAGTTTCACATCCTCGCCTCGGAATCGGACGTTTTCCCAGGGTTTGACCGGGTCGAGGCAATCGATGGACGCACCGGCGTCAATCCGGATGGTGTCTTCCTGCATGACCACGGCGTCGGCACCGGTCGGGAGGAACGAACCGGTAAACAGACGCACACAGGTACCGGGACGCAGTGCTACGGACGGCGCGCTGCCAGCCGGGACGGATCCGATCACTTCCAGCCGAACCGGCTGGCTTTCGGAAGCGGTTTGCACCTCTGCCGCCTGTAAGGCGTAGCCGTCCATGGACGAATTATCGGCTACCGGCAGATTGACGGGTGACACCACGTCCTGGGACAACACGCGCCCCAAACACTGGCTCACGTTTACCGATTCCGTCGTGAGCTGAGGGACGGTTCCGAGGATCCGATCAAGTGCATCATTCCATTCCAACATTTTCTCGTGGGCCCTTGTAGCAATTCCGCTCCGGCTGTGCCACCTTCTTCCACGGCGACGTGCGAGTCACCGGCTGGCACCTTACGGCATGACCTCTATTAATTCATACTACGGCACCGATTCCACGGATCGATCCGAGCGGGTTCGTTCGTTGTTCGATCGGATTGCCTCGCGTTACGACCTGGTGAACGATCTCCAAAGTTTCGGGCTGCACCGGTTTTGGAAACACCGCTTGATTCAGCTCGCGCGGCTGCAACCCGATGCCCAGGCCTTGGATGTCTGTTGTGGCACTGGGGATGTGGCACTAGCATTGGCGGAGGAGGCGGCCTCGGTGCATGGGGTAGACTTTTCCGCTCCCATGCTCGACGTCGCCCGTCAACGGGCTCGGACTCAGCCCAAGGTGGCCTTCTTGGAATCAGATGCTTTGCAACTGCCCTTTGAAGCCAATCGCTTCGACGTGGTCACCATCGCCTACGGCTTGCGCAACATCACGGCCTTTGACGCCGCCATTACTGAGCTCATTCGAGTCTTGAGGCCGGGGGGCCGATTATTGATTCTGGACTTCGGCAAGCCCCAATGGGCCGTTTGGCGGTCCTGCTACTTTGCCTATTTGCGTTGGGTCGTGCCGGTCTTTGGCAAACTCTTCTGCAACGATCCCGCAGCCTATAGTTACATTCTAGAGAGTCTGCGTCACTACCCTGCTCAGGAAGGGGTCGACCAAGCGCTCCGCACCCAGGGGCTCACGGAGACACGGGTCCACAACTTTCTCGGCGGCGTGATGTCGATCAACGAGGGTGTGAAACCCAAAGGGTAAGCCGCGGGTCACCCGCCTGCCTAACGCGCCTGGCGCACACGAATGGTGTAGCGTTTGGCTTCGGCATTGGTGGAGGTAAATGGAACGCTCTGCTGCTCGGCTTCGGTCAAGATCAGTGTTTGCCAGGGCGTCTCATCGCCGGTTGAAAATCCGTTCTGATTCTTAAACACGCAACTGATCTCCACCTGGATCCGGCGGTTCACGCGATTACGCACGTTTGCCACCACTTCCAAGCGACCGTCATCCAAGGTCGTCTCTTGTAAGCCCGAGACTGTCACGGAGCGTTGCACGGAGCGATCCATTAACACAAAGGGCTCAGAGTCTTCGTAGTTGTACTTGGTGGTATTGATCGGTTTAAAGGCCCCTTCGGTTCGGCAACCGGTGAGTCCACCCAAGACGGTGGTTAGGGCAAAGAGGCAGCTGAGGACTTTTCTTTTCATAGATTGCGAAGTCATGTGTTGAACGGTGAGAGAAATACGACGGTATCTTGGGCGCCGTCATTCACTTGGATCGAAAAAGACTGTGTCATTGAGGGAATCGGTGTTCGGGTATCATCCAGAAACTCCACGACCAAGAAGTGCACTCCGGGGGGAAGTCGGAAGGAACCAAAGCTGAGGAATTTCGGGAGGTTATCCCACGTCCGGGTATCGGCCTCAGGGGTGGTGGCGCCGGAAATGAGCTTGCTAACCAAACCCGCCGCCGCGAGTCCCAGACCGGCGCCCTGAGTGTTCTTGTTCTGCGCGAGAATCAACCCACTCACCAGCGCCGCATCCCCGACGGCATCCGAGGCACCCTTGAAAACGGCCTTGTTGGCCAATATATGATCCATCACCCGCCCCCCGCGGGTGGTCGCCTGATAAGCCAGATCATCCAGAGCACCCAAATGCACGGACGCGGCCCCGGACCGGACAATTACCTCGACGGCCTGAGAACCCCCATCCCGGAAACGGAGTTCTTCCCGGTAACTCCCGGTCGCATACTTCTCTGGAGCGCGACCGTATTCGACAAACAGCAGCACGTTCCCGACGCGGTCATACGGCTCCGGCACCATCAGGGTCGCTGATTCCCGAGCCCGCTGGAAGGCGTCGTCACCGGTTCCATCGATTCGATAGGAAGCCAAACCATCCAAGTAATCCATCAGGATATAGTCACCGGAGTAAGTTTGCCCATTGGCATCACTGTCCTCCACCTGCGCGCTTCGGAAGCACGCGCGGGCATTGTCTAACTCGCCCTGTTCCCAATAGAGCAAGCCGCGATAGAAGTAGGCCATGGCCCTTTCGTAGGGTTCTCCCAGAAACGTCTTGGCGTCCTCCCGGGAAAAATACCCTCGAGATCTCCGAGCACTTTGGTCTGATCCGTAGCGACCCTGCACCCGGGCTAACGCATTGTCTAAGTATTGGGCCGCTTCCGGGTAGGCGCCGCGTCGGATCAATTCGAGAGCGGTACGATACTCCCACAAGACGCGATCTTCGGGCCGCCCCTCGTTAATTTGGAGGCGCCCATCGGTCACCGGGTCGCCGGTCCGCGGGAGCCGGGGCTGATACTGAGGCGTGGCACAGCCCGAGCCCAATAGAACCAACGCGGCCCCAAAAACCGCGAATCCATAGCTGGGGTTCAGCCGTTTCACCACCAGGCTCCGCCTTCTAACGATAGGCCGCGTCTTCCAATCCCTGCTTCTTGATTTCGGCAAAATCCTCCCAGAGGATATCACTCGTGCGCGCATCAATGAGCTGGAAACTGTAAAGCACGTAATCACTCACCCCGGCGCCCGTACGGGTGGTCATTCCCTGAAGTTTACCCGTCAGGAAAAAGTCGGCCCCTTTAAACTCCTGTACCCGTGGGTCGCTAGTACTCGTAAAGGCACCGGACCGTTTCTGATCGCGCTCGGCGACTAGAGCATCCAGTTGCTCCCGCGCGAGGAATCGCACCTGTCCCCGGGCGTTGCGGTTCAATTGGGATCGAATCCTAGTGAGGAATATTTCGCTGTTTATGGCGAAGCGAGTGTCATTTTGGACCGGTATAAGCACCACTCGTGGGATTTGGCCGAAATTCTGGATTTCCGGGGTACTGAGGACGCTCCGCGACATCTGATCCGTTACACGGACCAAATCTTGGGACTCAATCCCGGTTCCCGTGACGAAACCCCGTTCATCGGCACTCATTTCGGTAACGGGAACCCCGGACGGATTCCGCACACCCGGGGAAGCGCAGCCTACCAGAGCAATCGAGAGAAGGACGTATAAATGCTTTTTCATCAAATAATTACAAATACGGGCCCCAATTCAAGAGCCGCCTAGCCTGACTACCAGATCCACAATCTTACGCCACGAACCCGGTGATCCACAAGGATCTGAACTGTGAAACCACCGCCACCTTGGACCCACCAAAGTTTCCGCGAAATCGACGCGCTGGTAAACACTGCCTCTTGGACGTCCCGCCAACGCCATTATTCAGCACCAAAATGAGTTCGACCGAACCCATTGGGGACATTTTGACACAGAAAAAGAATCTCACTCATTTGCACATCTTCTATTTACATGGCAATACTTAGCGGGATCACCAGATAAGACAAACTCTTTGCGCAATGATCAAACGATACTCTCTAGAGGTAACTAGTTTGCCGAGAAAAGTGCTACGCCAACAGCAATTAATAGGTCATAATGACCAAAAAACGGTCAATTATGGCAGAACTCTCCCCCTTTCGGGTGAGAAAAACCGGCACATCTCTCTGGCAGTAGTTAGCCATAAATAGCGATCACAAGTCACTACATTTTATACTCCCTTTTCTCTTTACAAGTATATTTTCATATTCTAATCTGACCGCGCATGAGATCCGATTCACTAAAACAGTATGTGAGCCTCAGACAGGCTCTCATCAAAGAAAAGGCGGAGTTAGAAGAACGCCTGGAACAGATCAACGAAGTTCTTAGGTCCGAAAGCCCTGCACCTCTTCCCGGCTTGAGTAGCTTGGGTATTCGCGGACGGAGTGCGGTAAAACGGATCCGGAACAAAATCTCGTTGCGAGAAGCAGTACGGCAAGTCACCTCCAAGAAGGCGCTCACGAAAAATGAGATCCTCGAGGCAATCGACAAATTGGGATATAAATTCACCTCTGACAATCCGGTGAACTCTCTCAACGCCGTCCTCTACGCAAACAAACAGTTCAAGAACGCCAACGGACGTTTCAGTCCGGCATAACAACGTGGCGACGACCACCCGATCTACTCGTCGGGTGGTCTGAGTCCAGCTTCGCAGAGCTTCAAATTGCGACTTTCCTAGGTTGCGCCCTTGCCAAACAAGGGCGCTTCTCTTTTATTGGGTTCAGATGCTCGCCAAACGTGTCATTCCCTGCCTCGACGTCCATGACGGAAACGTCACCCGAGGCGTTCAATTCGGCAAGGCGGAAGCCGGTGAACTTCGCAACGTCGGAGACCCGGTATCCATGGCGATCGAATACAATCGGCAGGGAGCGGATGAGATGGTCTTCTTTGACATCACCGCCAGCGCCCATGGCCGAGCCACCATGGTGGATGTGATTGAGCGCGCCGCGGACGAATGCTTCATGCCCCTCACGGTGGGTGGCGGCATCCGCAGCTTGGAAGACATGAGCATTATGCTCAAGGCTGGCGCAGACAAAGTCAGCATCAATTCAGCCGCCTTGGCCGACCCCGACCTCATCACGAGCGGTGCGGAAAAATTTGGAAGCCAATGTATCGTTACGTCCATCGACGCTAAGAAAACCGGTCCCAATACCTGGCAAGTTTTCTCGCACGGCGGACGCAAAGACACCGGAAAAGACGCCCTGAAATGGGCGTGCGAAGCCGTGGAACGAGGCGCCGGCGAGATTGTATTGAACAGTATCGACGCCGACGGCACCAAAGCGGGCTATGATCTCGAGATTACTCGACTGGTGAGTGAGGCCGTGTCCGTGCCGGTAGTGGCAAGCGGCGGCGCAGGAAACTTGGACCACATGGCGGATGTATTGATCGCTGGAAAAGCGGACGCCGTCTTAGCTGCAAGTATCTTTCACTTTGGAGAATTTACGGTAGGCGAAGTAAAGGATTACTTAGCCCAAAAACAACTCCCGATGCGGGTCTTACCAGGATGACATGAGTGACGCAAAGTCAGAGGACTTCTTTACAAAATTAAAATACAATTCCGACGGCCTGATTCCCGCCATCATTCAGGATCACGAAACGGGTCGGGTTTTGATGATGGCTTGGATGAACGAGGCCTCCCTGCGATCCACGCTGGAGACCGGTAAGACGCATTTTTGGTCCCGATCAAGGCAGAAGTATTGGATGAAAGGAGAAAGTAGCGGCCATACGCAAACAGTACATGACGTCGCCTTCGACTGCGACGGAGACACGCTCCTGCTCCAGGTCGAGCAAAAGGGCGCAGCGTGTCACGAGGGTTATCGTTCGTGCTTTTTCCGATCGACCGATGCCTCGGGCGCGATCCGTACGACAGAGTCTCAGTTACAGACTCCGGACGAGATTTACGGTCAAGCCAACAAGGCTTGACCAACCCAACAGTGATGAGTGTCCGAACCCAAACGCGCATCCGGCGGTTACTGCAACTGACCTTGTCGATTCTGTGCCTGGCTTCACTCTCGGCCCAGGCGCCCCAGGGTCGCGTCACCGGCGGCTGGCGGATGCCGCTAATGGAGGACAACCGACTCCGCACCCTCCTGACCGGGGATAGTGCCCAACCTCAGGACGACGGCTCACTCCTCATCTCCAAGGTCCGGATTCAAATCTACACCGAAGCCGAGCCCCCGGAAGTGCGACTGACCATTACAGCGCCGGAATGCCGCTTTGACGTCAGCAATCAAGTCGCCTCTTCGGACGGATCCATCGCACTGAATGCCAGCGACCAGCGTTTTTCCGTCACCGGCCGCGGGTTCCTGTGGAACCAAGACACGGAAAACTTGACCATTTCAAACGCGGTTGAGACAGCCATTTCCCGAACGGCCTTAGGCGAGACCGAGGGCGACACCACCGACGCCCCGCCGATTGAAGTACGGTCCCGCCAGTTCTCCTACGATAAGTCACAAAACCTCGGAATCTATCGCGATCAAGTCGAGGCGATTGAGGGTGAGCGATTCCGCATGACCTGCCAATTGCTTCAAGTTCGACTGCCCGACACGGATGAATCGGATCGCGAGATTGTGGCGAGTGGGGGGGTTCAGATCCAACTCAAGACGGACGATCGAACGGTTGAACTCACCGGGGAAAAAGCCGACTACCAATCCGAGGGCGAAAGCCAAAGCTTGATTCTACAAGGTCAACCCACTTGGAAATCCGGCGAGTACAGCGGCAGTGGCAATCGTATCGTGGTAACGGACTTGGAGACCAATCCCGTTTTCACGGTGAGCGAAAATGCCCGCATGACCTTACCCACTGCGGCAACCGGAACCCTTACCGACGGCGCAGCCGCGGCCGGGAACGAAACCATCTCTCTCCAGGCCGATCAATACACGGTGTCCGGATCCGAGGCGGAATTCGTGGGCAACGTGCAAGCGATATCGGCCGAGGACTGGGCCATCCGAACGTCCCGGCTCACGGCGGCATTCGATGCCGACGCCCAGGCACTTACCCGGATCTACGGGGATGAGCGAATCGAGATCACCCAGACCATCGATGGCGTCACAACCACGGCACGGAGTGATAGGGTCCAATTCATCCCCACGGAGAACGGCCTCAGCGATATTCTGCTAACCGGTAATGCGAGCGTGGAGTCGGATGAGTATCAAACCGAGGGAGATCGCATCCAGCTCCGCCGCACGGCTAACGATACCGCCATCGATGCCCGAGGCAATGTCTCTCTAACGTTCGAACGCGACGCCGGATCCGGCATGGGCATCCTGGGAATCAGCACCCCATCGGGCTCCAACCAAACCCGTTCGGTGGAACCGGGCCAGCCACAAACCATTCGGATCACGGCAGACCAATATCAGCTTCAATCCAGTGTCGGACGTTTTCAGGACAACGTCGTGGTCACGGATGCCGAAGGGCAACTTACCTGTCGTTTGTTGGACATTGAATTCGGCGATTCTCGCCGATCCCTTCGCTCGCTGACGGCGATCGGCAATGTGCAGGTCACCAACCCGGAAGCCCAGATCAGCTGTCATGAATTGGTCGGATACTTCTCATCGCCTGGAAATACGTTGCAACGACTCGTCGCGAACACCGGGGTCGAGATTCGAAACGCCAAAGGAATCGCATCCGGCAACAAAGCGGTCTTCTTGGTCCCTGAGCAAACCGTCGAGCTAACGGGCGATCCTGAACTTCGCACTCGGCTAGCCGATGCGAATCAAGTCTACAACGTCCTCACCACGGCCGACACTTTGATCTGGGACCAGGCAACCGACACCTTCAAGGGCCGGGGCCAATACCGGATCCGCACGATCCCCAACCAAATCTCCCTAGATGCCCAGCCCGAGTAGTCACGATCCCATTCCTTCATGACGGCCACCGCACCCAACCCGATGGAAAATACCGGCGCGACCGAAAACGGTTCGGCCCTCCTCACCACGGACTCGTTGGAGAAGAGTTTCAAACAACGGAAGGTCGTGGATGGAGTCAGCATTGTGGTGCAGCCCGGCGAGATTGTGGGACTCCTGGGACCCAACGGCGCGGGGAAAACCACTTCGTTCAATCTGGTGGTGGGTCTGCTCAAACCGGATCAAGGGGAAGTCCGGTTTGATGATCAGAGTATTTCCCGCCTGCCCATGCACCAACGGGCACGGCTGGGCATCGGTTATTTGACTCAGGAACCTTCGGTGTTTCGTAAACTGACCGTCGAACAAAACATTATGGCCATTCTTGAAGTCTGTCAGTTTTCAAGAAAGGAGCGTCAGTCCCAACTCAAGTTTCTCCTGGAGGAACTCGATCTGAGTCACTTAGCCAAGAGCAAAGCCTTCACGCTAAGTGGCGGTGAGAAACGCCGCCTTGAGATTACCCGGGCTCTCGTCACCAATCCGCGGCTCCTCCTCCTGGATGAACCCTTTGCCGGTATCGATCCCATCGCGGTGTATGAGGTCCAAAAAATTGTCCGGCGTCTCCGAGATCGCAATCTAGGCGTATTGATCACCGATCACAATGTTCGCGAAACCCTCAAGCTCGTGGACCGCGCTTACTTGATCCACCAAGGCAAGGTTGTCTGCGAGGGCTCGGCCGAATTCTTGGTCAATGACCCGCATGCTCGGGATATTTACCTCGGTCCGGAGTTCAATCTATAGCTGGGGGGGGATTGACGCCATGAACACGCCAAACGTTACCGTCGAGCAATTCTACACGGATCACGCGAGTGAGTTGCAATTGAACCTCATCGCCGGGGCGTCCGGCCTCAAAAAGATCATCCGGGAACCCACGGTGAATCGTCCCGGACTCGCGATCGCCGGATTTACGCGCTACTTCGCGGCAAAACGGATTCAGGCCTTGGGGAGCGCAGAGACGACCTACCTCAAGGGCCTCTCGGCGGAAGAACGGCTGGACCGCTACCAGAAGCTTTTTTCCTACCGTCTACCCTGCGTGGTCTTTTCTCGTAACCTGAACCCGGATCGCTCTTTCAAGGCAGCCGCGGAAAAAGCCCATGTGCCGATCTTCAAAACGCCACTGATTACCATGAAATTCATCAATCTGGCCACCCTGGCACTGGAACTGATGTTTGCCCCCCGTGGAACCGAAATCGGAAGCATGGTCGACATTCTCGGGGTGGGAGTGATCATTCGCGGCGAGAGTGGGATCGGAAAATCCGAGTGCGTGCTGGCCCTGATCGAACGCGGCTACAGCCTCGTGGCGGATGACATCACCAAAGTATCCCTGATCGACAATCACTATGTCATCGGAACCAGTAAGGAAATCACCCGCAACCACATGGAAGTCCGTGGGATTGGGATCATCAATGTGGCGGCCATGTTCGGGGTTCGGAGCATTCGGCACGAGAAACAGGTGGATTTGGTGATCAACCTCAAGCCCTGGGAAAAAGATCAAGACATTGACCGGCTGGGCATTGACGAGGAATACGTCGAAATTCTTGGGGTTAAGATCCCACACGTCACCATTCCGGTTCGACCCGGCCGCGATCTGGCTCGACTCATCGAGGTCGCCGCTTTCCAGACGAAGCTAAAATCATCCGGGTATAATCCAGCCCAGGAGCTAAACGACCGCTTGATTGCCAAGATGTCGAATAGCCAAGGCCGGTAGAATTCCATTGGCAATCCGGCTTCGACCCCGCAAAATCCAGGGTTTATGGCGGAAGTCAGTAATTCTACCACCGAAACACGGGAATTTACGGTTGGCAACAAGTTGGGCATTCATGCCCGACCGGCCGCCCTTTTCGTGAAGGTGGCGAATCAATTCGAGAGCGATGTGTTCGTCGAGAAGGACGGGGAACGAATCAATGGCAAGAGCATCATGGGACTGATGATGCTGGCGGCGGGTCCGGGTTCGGTCCTGCAGGTTGAAGCCTCCGGCCAAGACGCTCATGAAGCGCTCGACAAGCTAGGCGAATTGGTCGACCGGAATTTCGACGAAGACTAAGACCGGCGTCAGGCCGACGCCTTCTGTTCGGCAATCCGAGCAATCGTGCGGGTGGTTGATTTCCCCGCAACAAAGGAGAGGAGCACGATCCGACCTCCGTGTCCTTCGACGATCCGCCGTTCGGCTTGATCCAAGGTCTCCAGTGTGTAATCCCCACCCTTCACGTAAATGTCCGGTTGGGCGACGGAGAGAAAACGTTCGGCACGGACCTCGGGAAACACACAAACGGCATCCACACATCCCAAGGCCCCCAAAACCAGCGCCCGATCCACGGCGGAATTGATCGGGCGGCCTTCCCCTTTCAGTTCTCGCACACTGGCATCGCCATTGAGACCGACCAAGAGAGCATCCCCTTCGTTTCGGGCTCCTTCCAAGTAACGCACATGCCCGGCGTGCAAGAGATCGAAGCACCCATTGGTGACGACGAGGCGGGTCCCTCGGGAGGCCAGTTCGGTTCGCCAAGCAGGCAGTGCCTCCGGAGAAAGCACCTTGGTTTGCGCGTCAAACATAGGGAAACGGGGGCCAGGAAACCGGGTTCGCCCCGATTCGCGCCCTCCGGATGCCAACTATACAGCCTTGTGCTACGAAGAACCACCGGAATAATCTAGGCGCGATGACTAACAAACCGATCGGCTTTACCCACGAGGACCCCTGGCGAATCTTTCGGATCATGGCCGAGTTCGTGGACTCGTTTGAATCTCTTTCTCATGTGGGACCCGCGGTCACCATCTTTGGCTCCGCCCGGACCAAGCCACGGCACCCGGAATACAAAGCCACGGTCGCCCTGGCCAAGCAGCTGGCTAAGAACGACCTCGCCGTCATCACCGGTGGCGGGCCCGGCATCATGGAGGCAGCGAACAAAGGTGCCGCCCAAGGGAAGGGCAAATCCGTGGGCCTGAACATTGAGCTTCCCTTTGAGCAATCCGGCAACAAGTACGCGAATCTCCCGATCAATTTTCACTACTTCTTTTCGCGCAAGGTCTGCTTGGTGAAATACAGCATGGCCTTCGTCTACATGCCGGGCGGCTTCGGAACATTGGATGAATTCTTCGAAGTAGTCACCTTGGTCCAGACGCACCGCATCCCGCACTTTCCGCTGATCTTGTTTGGCACTGAGTATTGGTCAGGATTGATTGAATGGATGAAGTCCACCCTCGACCCTGGCGGGTACATCAGCCCCAAGGATTTGGATCTGTTTCGACTGGTCGACACCCCGGAAGAAGCGGTGGAAGCCATTCTCGCCTACCGACGCCGGGTCGGCGTTCCGAAAACCGTTCCTGCCAGCTTCCAATAGTCGCGCCTACAATCCCACGCACGACCGCCCTCCCCACCCCGCACGGGTGATGGAGCGGCCGGTCGTTTCCACGCAATGTATCGAACCTCTCAACTCGAAAACGGTCTCCGCATTGCCACGGCAAACCTGGACCACATGGCCAGTGTTTGTCTGGGCATCTGGGTCAACGTCGGTGGCCGCCATGAACGGCTTGAGCAAAACGGCGCCGCCCATTTCATCGAACACATGCTGTTCAAAGGCACCCGCGCCCGCACGGCCCGTCAGATCTCCGAAGAGATCGAAGGTTTGGGTGGTTATCTCAATGCCTTCACCTCGGAAGAGAACACCTGCTACTACGCCAAAGCCTCGTCCGAGCATTCGGCTCAATTATTGGACGTGCTTTGTGACATGATGTTGCACGCCCAGTTTCAACCCGAGGATATCGACAAAGAGCGGGACGTCATCCTAGAAGAGAACGCCATGTACCTGGATCAGCCCCACCAGTTGGTCTTGGAAAAACTGAATGAAGTGCTCTGGCCCAAACATCCTCTGGGGCGCCCCATCACCGGCACCACGGCTTCGCTCAAGCGCTTGGATCGCCGCCGCCTACTTTCCTTTCGTCGCCAACACTACAACGCCGCCAACATTCTCATCACGGCGGCAGGCCGAATCACGCACGCCCAACTCATGCGCTGGGCCAAATCCTTTTCCAAAGCCCTTCGCACGGGATCGGAATCAACCTTCCAACACGTGACCCCGGCCCCCACGCGCGCTCGACTCCGGACCTTCCATCGTGATGTGGAGCAAGCCCAACTTGCCGTCTGTTTCCCGACCTGCTCCCGGCATGACACCCGACGGTACGGCTTGCAGGTGCTCAACACCTTGTTGGGGGAAAACATGAGTTCGCGATTGTTTCAAGTCCTCCGCGAGGACCACGGCTTGGCATATTCCGTTTACAGCAGCATCGGAAGCTTTGCCGATACGGGCACCCTCACCATCACCGCCGGCTTGGATCCGGACAAACTGGAATTCACTCTCCGCCTCATGGACCGAGAGCTGCGCCGACTCCGAGAAACTCCGCCGAGCGAAGCCGAACTCCAACGCGCCCGCCAATACCTCGTGGGGCAACTGGATCTCCATCTGGAGAACACCGAAAACCACATGATCTGGGTGGGCGAACAGCTGCTCGGGTTCAATCGCATTCGCGCCGTAGACAAAATCAAAGCCCGACTCATGCGCGTTTCGGCACAAGAGGTTCAGCAGTTGGCCACGGATTTTTTCCGCCGGGATCAACTCCGCATGACTCTGGTGGGGCCGAGTGGGCTGAACCTACGCTCCGTCGCGGCGGGATTCCTCAGTTGAGTCCCCCGTCGCTTGGTCTATAATCCCCTTCGTCTGGGCCGAGACACATGCGCACGCTCATTGAAGAATATCCCACCGCCCACACGCCGCTCACCCTCGCGGCCAGTCTCCGGGCGGAGCCCGATCTGGTCTGCCTCCATTCCGCGCTACGCCATTCCCGCACGGATCGTTTCTCCTTTGTCGCTGTCCGCCCCTTCGCCCGCCTCGTTGCCCACGGTACTCAGTGCCGCCTGAGCATGGGGGACCGATACTCGCTCCACTACGGTAATCCCTGGAACTATCTGGATAGCCTCCTGGCCCAATACGAACTCCTGGAGGAACCCGATCTCCCGTTCCCACTTGGCGGTGCGATGGGATATTGGGGCTACGAACTTAACCGATCCCTCTCGGCCAAGCTCGCCTCGAAAGCGGCGCGCACACCAGAAATGCCGGACCTCTGCCTAGGCTTCTATCCCAGCCTCTGCGCCTTCGATCACCAGCTTCAAAAATGTTGGATCATTGCCACGGGAATGGAAGCGGACGGCTCTCGTTCCGCCACGCGCGCTCAGGCACAACGCCGTTGGTGGCAGACCCAGCTCGACCAACCGCTCCCCCCCGAGCGTCCGCCCCGAGCTCAGCCCGCCGATTCATTAACCGTCCAATCCAATCTCTCCCGGGACGCCTTCATCAAACGCGTCGAGAAGGCTCAGGCCTACATTCAATCCGGTAACATCTACCAACTAAACCTTTCCCACCGGCTAGAGTGCGCGGCGGGGGGCGATCCGCTCTCACTGTTTTTCGCCCTCAACCAGATCTCACCCGCTCCCTACGCGGCCTATCTCGGCTTCCCGGAAATTCAGATTGCCTCGGCGTCGCCGGAATCGTTCCTGCAGCTGTCGGGTCGCCACATTCGCACCCGCCCGATCAAGGGAACGCGACCCCGATCATCCGACCCGCAGCAGGATGCCCAGTGGACTTTCGAACTGCAGTCCAGCACCAAAGAGCAGGCGGAACTCGTCATGATCACGGATCTACTCCGTAACGACCTGGGACAGATCTGCGACTACGGCTCAGTAACCGTCCCAGAGTTGGTTCGGCTTGAGCGGTTTCCGCAGGTGCAACATCTCGTATCGACGGTGGAAGGGCTACTTCGGCCCAACCTCCGGCATACCCAAGCGCTGGCGAAATGTTTTCCCGGCGGGAGCATCACCGGCGCCCCGAAGCTACGCGCCATGCAACTGATCGACGAACTCGAACCGGTAGCGCGCGGCCCTTATACGGGGGCAATCGGCTATTTAGGATTCAACCAGGAAAGCCACCTCAACATTGCCATCCGGACAGCTTACCAAGTCGAGGACCGAACCTACTTCAACGTCGGAGCCGGGATTGTGGCGGACTCGGATGCGGCAGCCGAATACGACGAAACCTTGGCCAAGGCCCGCGGTTTTCTCGACACCCTCAACTACTGGAGAACCCCGACCGGGAATCCGGCGCCCGGGCAGAACGCACCGCGGCGGAAGGGACACCGTCATCCCTAACGGCCCCCGCCCATGATCGTCTACCTGAATGGGGCGTTCGTCCCTGAGGACCGTGCCCAAGTATCCGTCTTTGACCGCGGGCTGCTCTACGGAGACGGCTGTTTTGAAACCCTCCGACTCTACAACGGCCGGCCCGCGTTCTGGGAGGCCCACTTGGATCGTCTCCAACAAGCCCTCGACACCCTTGGCATCCCGGCTCGAATCGAACGCCAAGCCTGGAGCCAAGCCGTGGATCGCCTCGTGGCTGAGAATGCTCTGGTCGACGGTATCCTCCGCATCCAAATCACTCGGGGCATTGGGCGGCGCGGTTACTCCCCCCAGGGTGCGACCACGCCCACAGTCATTCTGTCCACGCATGCTTCCGCCGCCTGCGCGGCAACGGAAGCGCCGGCTTGGAAGTTGATCACAAGTCGTCACCGAATCGACTCGCAGTTCCTGCTGAACGAATCCAAGTCGTCCAACAAACTGCTACAAATCCTAGCGAAGCAGGAGGCGGATCGTGCGGGTGCCGATGACGCGCTCCTCCTGAACCAAGCTGGCCGCGTCACTGAGACCACTTCGGCCAATCTCTTCTGGACCACCCCGGAGGGCATCGCAACCCCGAGGGTCGAGGAGGGGCTCTTGCCAGGAATCACCCGTGGAACGGTCATCGAGGCGGCCAACGAGCAAGGCATCCCATGCCACGAAGTAACCCTGTCTCTGGCGGAACTCCGGCAGCAAACCGGCCTCTTTCTAACGCTCAGCAGTTGGGAACTTGTGGCCGTCTCGCGATTGGATGACCAAGCATTCGCACCGTCCCCCCACCTCGAAACACTCGCCGGAGCCTACCGAGAGAAAGCCATCGCTTCATGCCTGCCACCGAGCGAGTAGACAAAACCACGGCCGTACCCTTGCACACCCTTAGCCGAGGCGTCATATTTCTGGCAGAGGGTCACCTCAAGATTGGATAGCCTTTGAGAATTGTTGTCGCCATTACCGGAGCCAGTGGAGCCCTCTACGGACAGCGGCTACTCGACCAACTCTCGTGTGACGATCATGAGGTGCATCTGCTGCTCAGTAACTACGCCCACCAAGTCATCGGCGAAGAACTGCCCGACGGTCTCCAAGTCGACAATCGGATCCAGAAGCACAGTCTCAAGAGCATGAACGCACCCTTCGCGAGTGGATCCAATCCCTTTGATGCCATGGTGGTGTGTCCCTGCACGATGGGCACCTTGGGCCGCATCGCCCATGGATTCAGCAATGACCTCTTGCTCCGGGCGGCGGACGTCATGCTGAAAGAAAAGAAAACTTTGGTCCTGGTTCCCCGCGAGACGCCACTCAATTTGGTCCACATTAAAAACCTCGAACTCCTTTGTCTGGCCGGGGCCACGCTCATCCCGGCGAATCCGTCATTCTATTCCGGCCCGAAAACGATTGTGGAACTGGTGGACACGGTCGTGGCACGGGTGCTGGATCATCTCAACGTACCCCACAAACTCGCGCCCCGTTGGCGCGAGGACGCGGAATAATCCACTCGACTGTCGCACTCACGAGAATCCCCTTGAACAATTCGGCGTCGCCAACCCACTGTAACAGGCACGGGATGTCACTCACCTTAACAGCCACGCTCCGTCAGTGGGGAGAAATGATCAAGTTCTCCCACACGGTGTTTGCGATGCCTTTTGCCATCGCCGCCATGGTGACCGCAGCGCAAGAAAGCCGCGGTTGGCCGGGTTGGCGCATCTTCGGTCTGGTGATTCTGGCTACCATGGCTGCTCGGACCTGTGCCATGACGTTCAATCGAATCGTGGATCGGAAGTTTGACGCCCTCAACCCTCGCACTAGCAAGCGTCATCTGGTTACCGGGCAGGTTTCGATTCAGAGCGCGATCATCCTCTGTGCGCTGAGTGGACTCGGCTTGATCGTGTGCGCCTGGTTCATCAACCCCATCTGCTTCTACCTCTCTCCGGTCGCTCTCTTCGCCGTTTGTTTCTATTCGCTCACTAAGCGGTTTACGGATTTCACGCACGTGTTCCTGGGCATCGCCCTCGGCTTAGCGCCACTCGGGGCTTGGCTGGCGGTCCAGGGGAGACTACATCTTGCCCCGGTGATTCTCAGTCTCGCCGTGGTGTTCTGGTTGATTGGTTTTGATATCATTTATGCCACCCAAGACTACGAGTTCGATCGCTCGCACGGGCTCCACTCCATCATCGTCCGGTGGGGTCTAAAGAACGCCCTCCAAGCGGCCTTTATCTCCCATGTGATCATGCTCATGCTCCTTTCCTCCTTTGGTCTGCTCATGGGTTTTCGTCTCGCTTACTTTGGCGGGATGGCGGTGATCGGGATCTGCCTCCTTTTCGAACACTGGCTCGCCCGGAAACGGAGTCTGAAGTGGATCAACTTCGCCTTCTTCCGACTCAACGCATTGATTAGCATTGTTTTTCTCGTCGTCACCATCGTCGAGGTGGTGTTTCCTATGTTTCGTATTCGCGCATGAATATCGCAATCGCCCACAGTGAACTAGCAGACATCTACGAGCGTGTCGTAGCCGGCCAACGAATTTCCGAAGACGACGCGCTTCGGCTCTTTGCCTCATCCGACGTCAATGCGCTCGGGCTCATTGCCTCCGCGGCCAACGAGCGCAAGAATGGCAACCGAGCCTCATATATCGTCAATCGCTACATCAACTATTCCAACTACTGCATCTTGAGCTGTCAGTTCTGTTCCTTCGCCCGAAAAAAGCGAGACAACGATGGCTTCCAACTGGCGCACGAGGAAATGGTCGAGAAGGCTCGGCAAGCGCTCGATATCGGAATAACCGAGCTACACATTGTGGGGGGATTGCATCCCTCGCTCCCATTCAGCTACTACACGGACATGCTGCATCACCTCAAGCAGCTGGACTCGAACCTGGAGCTCAAGTGTTTCACAGCCATCGAGATTCTCCACCTGGCTTGGTTGGCCAAGAAATCCGTCCGAGATACCCTCGCCGAACTTCAAAAAGCCGGTCTCGGCTCACTCACGGGCGGCGGCGCTGAGATCTTCGCCAAACCCGTGCGTTCGCAGATTGCCCGGGGGAAAGAATCAGCCGCCGAGTATCTCGACGTGCACCGGACCTGGCACCAGTTGGGGGGCCGTAGCACCTGTACCATGCTCTACGGGCACGTTGAGTCCCACGCGGATCGTGTGGACCACCTCAAGCACCTGCGCGAACTCCAAGATGAAACTCACGGCTTCGTGGGCTTTGTCCCGCTCGCTTACCAGCCCGAAGACAATGGCATTCCCGTGGCGCATCCTCCATCTGGAACCGAATCCCTAAAAACAATCGCCATCAGCCGAATCTACCTCGACAACTTTGACCACATCACTGCCTACTGGGTCGGGCTCGGGCTCGGGCTGGCGCAGATCGCGCTGAATTATGGAGCCGATGATCTCCATGGCACCATTGTCGAAGAACACATCTTCCACATGGCGGGAGCCACTTCGCCGCAACAGCAAACGCGCGACTCCATGATCCGTGCTATCCGGGAAGCCGGTCGCGAACCCGTACAGCGAAACACCTTCTACGAACCCATCACCGGTCCCACGAGCGAACCCTCGCACGCGCGCCCCGCGACGGTCCCGACATCGGCAGTGGACGCCTAAACGTGTCGCCCAGCAACCCCATGGATGCCCCCTTGGAGCCAACGCTGGATCCGGACATCCGGCTTGGTTCCGTGCCTTACCTCAACGCCATGCCGTTGACTTGGGGCTTGGAGAAACAAACGATCTTTCTCCCGCCCAACGAATTGAGCCAGGCCTTGGAAGCCGGAGAAGTCGATGTCGCCCTCTTGAGCATCACCGAAGCCCTATTTTCAGATCGCTACCAGATCGTCGACGGCTTGGGCGTCTGTTCTCACGACGCCGTCAATAGTGTCTTCTTGGCCCACCAACACCGCCTGGACGCGGTCACAGAGATCCATTGCGACAGCGCGTCCTTGACCAGCGTCAACCTGCTTCGAGTGCTCTGTCGGCACCACGGCATGGACCCTCGTCTTCGACCACTCACGAACTACGAGCGGGCAGCCCAACACCCGAATGTCCTCTTAATCGGCAATCCGGCCATTCGTTTTCGACAACAAGACCATACCCACCAGATCTGGGATCTCGGAGCGGCGTGGCGCAAGCAAACCGGCCTTCCGTTTGTCTATGCGGTATGGGTGGTGCGCGCGGAGCTAGAGAGCGACGCGTTAGTTCCCGTGCTCCATCACGCCTTGGCACAAGGGCTTGAAAACATGGACACCATTGTGGCTCGCTACCCCGAGTTCACACCCGAGTTTCGGCGAACCTATCTGACTCACCATATTCACTACCGAATCGGGCCCGACGAACTCAGAGGGATTCATCGGTTCGCGGCGGAGCTTCGAGAGACTCAGAACCAACGCGTCTACGATCCGGTTTTTTACCAATCCGCCCCCGCAGCCGGAAGACCGTGAGCAAGTATCTGCAAATCATCAGCGTTGGGCTGCAGAATACCCTGGCCTACCGGCTCAATTTTTTCTTCCGAGCCTTGTTCGGGCTGATTCCGGTCGCCGCTACGATTTTCCTATGGCGAACCATCTATGCCAGCAAACCGGCAGAGAGCGACGTGGCGGGCTACGCGCTTTCGCAGATCATTTCTTACTACCTGGTGGTAACCGTAGTCGACGCCTTGACAGCGGTGACTGATGACGACTGGCAGATCGCGGCAGAGATTCGGGACGGGCAGATCAGTCAATTTCTCCTCAAACCCATCGACTATCTTGCTTATCGATTCCTCCTCTTTGGCGCGGGTCGGATGGTCTACTTAGTCACGAGCCTCATTCCGCTCGGGGGGTTTATGCTTTGGCATTCCGACAGCCTGCATCTACCCGGAGATCTCACCGTCTACGGATGGTTTTTCCTCTCCGTCGTTATGACGGCCCTGTTGCAGTTTCTGGCTTCCTTCACCATGGCCTTGCTCGCGTTCTGGATCCTTGAGATCGAGACCTTTATTTTCATCCTGTTCGCCATTGAATACGTCGCGGGGGGCCATCTGTTTCCGTTAGACATCCTGCCGCCTTGGATCACGGCCGCACTCTATTACACCCCATTTCCGTATTTGCTCTATTTCCCTGTCAGTATTTTTCTCGAACGGACGACCGGTTCGCTATTGCAGATGGGGCTTATGATCCAAGCCTTCTGGGTGCTCGTAGCGTATGGGACCGCACGCTGGGTCTGGAGTCGCGGGATCCGAAAATATGGTGCGGTCGGAGGATAACAGGAAGCCGATGTCCAACCATAAACAGCATAAGACGGAAGCACTCCCCGAACCAAAGGGGTCGCTGTCTCGGTATCTGACCCTCTACCACGCGTTGTGGCAAAACTCGGTCATGCGGGACATGCAGTTCAAGATCAACTTCCTGCTCTGGATTCTAGTCGAATGGCTGTGGTTCGGTCTTCAGCTCACGTTCGTGGCTGTGATCTATAGCCATACGGATCGCATTGCGTCCTGGACCAAGTGGGAAGTTGTCTTGCTAACGGGAGCGAGTCAGGTCATCCAACAACTCTTCCATGCCATCTTTCTCAACAACATTGTCAGCCTTTCCGAACACGTGCGTACGGGACGCCTCGATTTCATGCTGTTGCTTCCGGTAAACACCCGCTTTTTGATTTCGCTACGAACCGTGGACTTGGGATCCTTCGTGGGCGTGTTCAGCGGTCTGGCCGTCATGGCATATGCCTGCGTTCAGATGGAATTTCGGCCTTCGGCTCTGCAGTGCGTCGGCTTTGCTCTGTTGGTGTGTGTTGGGATCTTGATCCACTACTCCCTGATGTTCATTCTGGCGAGCATCAGTTTTCTCTCGGTCAAAGCGCAGGGCATCGTTTGGGGTTACTACAATCTGTTCAATATCGCCCGCCTACCCGACGCGGCCTTTCAGGGCCCCTTTCGTGTCTTTTTCTCGTTCGGGATTCCGATGCTTCTGGTATCCAATGTCCCGGTAAAGTTCTTTGTCGATAAACTCAGCAGCCTTCAAGAAGTACTGTCACTTCTGGTCATGGGGTTGGTCTGCACGGCTCTATCAGAACTTTTCTGGCGGCGAGCCATTCGCTCCTACACAAGCGCCAGCTCCTAGGCGTCTCCGTCGCCGCCCTCAACGCGCGGTCGGAAGAGAACACAGAAACCAAATCACCAGCGAGAAATGGCGATGATGGCCGCAGCTTCCGCGATGAGAACGCTGACGAGGATGAGCCAGCAGATCAGATTATTGAGAGTCAGTGGTTTGAGCGTCACGGGTGACTGCCCGAAACGCAGCACCACCGCTCCAATCTCAATGGTATCACCGTCCCGCAACCGATGGGATTCAACAGGCTCGGCATTCACACTCAGGCTACCATCGCCCGAACGCCTGGCAAACGGCCGCCCTTGATCATCCAGATCAATGGCGACGTGGTCATCCCAGACTCCGGCACCAGAGAGGCACCAGTGCGCCTCCTGGTTTTTCCCGACCACGAACGGATACTGATCAATATCCCGCTGGGCCGATTCCTTTCCCCGCCCCTCAATCCGCGTGAGGCGAAACATGGATCACCTAGTAGTGTCGCCGTGGAGCATTGATTTGATCCCCGGGATAGAGCGGCAAATCATAGCTCTTGTTGTCACGAGCTTTGGTGTAATTGAAGGTCAGTGTTTCACCCGTAGCCCCTCGCACCACCCGAATCCGGGTTTTCCGAGCAAAGTCATTCAGACCCCGCGCCGACGCGATGCCCTCCAATACGGTCATCGTACCGATGTAGGGATACAGCCCAGGAGCATTCACCTCACCATCCACCGTGAAATACCGCTCCTCGGGTTTCACCGTGATCGATACCCGGGTGAAGATGCTCGGAACGTAAAGACTGACCAACAGATCACGCAGCTCACCTGTCGTGTAACCCGCCGCTTTAACCGGCTGAGATAGGTAGGGGGGCTGAATGGTACCATCTTGCCGGATGTTTTCGACATGGGGCTGAGGAGGTGCCGGAGTACCGGAGTAGGTAATGACCAAGCGATCACCCTTTGCCAGGATATCTGGATCCTGACGGGCATCCTTGTTTACCGGAGCCGTCGGTGGCGCCGGATTGAAGCCGCCGCCGGCACACCCAGAAAAGAAAGTGCTCAGTAAGAGACCCACCGATAGCACACCGGCTAACCGCAAGCATTTCCTATACATCTTCATTAATCGATCCACGATTCCCTCTAAAACTTCTTCTTCAAGTCCAGTTCCTGACGTCCGCCTTCCTTGGCCAACTTCACATCCCCGTTCTTTTCCTTCTTGTCCTTGCGCGGCTTTCCATCACGGGAGTCATCCGACTTGGAATAGTAATCGTAGTAATAACCGCTGTAGTAGTAGTAGTAAGAATCCTGCGAGATATTGATATTGTTCAATACCACACCCAAGAGATTCCCACCGACTTTCTCAACCATCTGCTTAGCGCGAACCGTCATGGCCTGCGGATACTTGCGATATTGGATGACCAGAATGGCCATATCGACTTCGCTCGCCAGAATGGAAGCGTCACTCACACCCATGATCGGAGGCGAATCAAAGAACACGTAGTCATAGCGTTTCTTCACGTCATGGACGAAGTCCTTCATCTGAACGGAGTTGAGAATCCCCATGGAGCTACTCGGCAATTTCCCACTTGGCAAGAAATCCATGGTCGGCAAATTGGTCGTCTGGATCACGTCTTCCAGACGGGAATTCTTCATCAGATAGTCGGTTAACCCCTTTGCATTAGAAACCCCGATGATCTTGTGCAAGCTGGGACGCCGAAGATCGGAGTCTACAATCAAGACCCGGTTTTCGTTTTGGGCAAAGATCGCAGCGAGATTGAAGATCGTTGTCGACTTCCCTTCACCGGCACCACCACTCACCACCGTCATGGTCGTCGCCTCGTCATTCTGGCGAGAGAACATAATGTTCGTGCGTAAGACACGATAGGCTTCCGCATGCGGACTGTCGGGCCCTTCTTCTAAGAGCGATCCAACATTTTGCGGAATGACACCCAAGACCGGTGCACCCAGCGCCTGCTCGACATCGTCGATCGTCTTCACACTCGTATCGAGGTACTCGATGAAGAATGCGAGGCCAACCCCGACTACCAGACCGACCAACACGCCCAAGGCAACATTCAAACCGATGTTCGGTCGCACCGGTTTCAGCGAAGCCTCGGCTGCATCATAGATTTCTACAATGGCCGTCTGAGGCAAACTGGCATCGACCGTCTCCTGCAACATTCGAACAAAGATCATGTCGCGGATTTTCTGACGATTCTCCAATTGGCGTTTGGCGGTGAAGTAGGGTCGATACAGGGCCGTGTTTTCCACGTCCATTTTCTTGGCTTCATCCACCTTGCTCTTCAAACTTTCGACCTGCACTTCCGCTGCCAACAGCTGCGTTTCCAAGCCGATCAAAATACCATCCAAAGCCGTTTCGATCTGCCCATCCAAAGTCTCCTTCAAATCCTTGAGCCGCACCATCTCCACATGATTCGGTCCGTAGATCGCTTGACTCATGGCGATTTTCTGTTCCGTCATGTCATGCTCGTTAAAGAGGCGGGAGAGATGCATGTCGTTTGGAACCGCCGTCAGAGCCGCTTTTCGTAGTTCATCACGGGACAGCATGGACAGCTTGTCATACAAACTCTTGTACCGGACGAAAGAGGCCTCAGAAGTCGTCCTCTCCGACTCCAGCTTCATGACCGTCTGAGGCTCCAACAATGTGGCAGCAGCCGTTCCTTCCGGACTATAGATATCAGAGATCTTGAACTCGGTCTTCAGCTCGTCGACCTCGACCTGCTTTTCACGTACTTTTTGATCTTGCTCATCAAACTTGACCTTGAGCGCCTCGATACCTTTCTGCGACATCCCCAATTGCCCCTCCAAACGCACGGTCTGATACTCCGTGGCGATGGTATTGGCAATCTCTGCAGCCTCATCACGGTTTTCGCTATACGCGGTAATCTCGATGATACTCGTATTGCGGAACTGATTGATCTCGATCAGTTTCTTGAGAATCAAATATGTCTCATTGGTCGATAACGGTCCCGCAGCATTGTAGCGTTTAGCCCAGACCTCGTTGAGTCCCATCGAGCCAATGACGCGGTGAAGGACTTTCTTGGACTGGATCTTCTCGAACTCCGTTTGCACCCAGTACGGATCGTACTGCATCGTGGCTTGGATCCCCAACAACGGAGCAATGTCCGAGTTATCCTTTTCAATCGCGATCCGAACCGTACTGGAATAGGTCGGTTTGAGCAGGAAGGTCACCACCGTGGTGGTGAGAACGACCAGCAAAAAGACCGCGAGAATAACCGTCTTGCGAATACGAATAATTCGCCAATAGTCAAGAAAGTGGAGCTTCGCGTCCTGCGCTTTCTTGGAATTATCAGATGGTTGCATGTCGTCAAAAAAAAGGAGGCCAGAATGTAGGTTCTAGCCTCCCTAACACTGTTCTAAAACGCTCTGGAAAATTAGTAGCTCGCCCGGAGCCCTATGTAAACTCGATTCCGGTCGTAACTACGATCGATAGCCACAAACTCCGATTCCAGATCGTCAAAGTTGTAACCCGCCTCGGCAGCCAGGAACTGGTTGATGGTATAGTTAAGGTTGATACCAAACGCCCAGTACTCATCGTTGTTGCCGTCAACACCCGGTCCACCACCTTCATAGTCACCGTTCAGGTAGGTTCCCACCAAGGAAGCATTCAGCTTAGCCGTGATGCGGTGATTGATGGCACCGTAGACTACGGTTTGCTCTTGATCGAGAATCGGATCCGTTCCACCTACGAAAGCCAAGTCATTACGACGACGTTCGTGTTTGACACCAAATTGTAAATTGCTGCCTTCAGCGTAGCGGTAGCTGAGGTTGGCATCCACATACGGGCTGGTGGCATCATCTTCGTCTGCCAACGGATTGTCGTCTGCATTGTTGAAGTCGGCAAACTGAACACCCACACGAGCCGAACCTTGCAAGTTCGGCGTGAAGGCGTGGTCGACACCGGCATAGACGTAGTGAGAGTCACTGTCACGAACATCGGATTCCAACGGCACACCGCCGACCACACCCAAGATGGCGTCGTCGGTGTAATCCACTGCTTTAAAGCGATAGCCAATCAAGCCCACGGTCGAGTCATTGATCTGACGCAACAAGTGAACGAGCGGGCTGTGCTCCACGCGATCCAAGAGTGCAGAAAAGGCGGCATCATCAAAGTCGATGACCTTATTGGAATACGACACGTGGAGGGAGTAGGCCGGTGACAAGACCTTGGTGGCCGAGATCGTCGCCTCGTTGTCCACATAGTCTTGATCTCCACGAATGGGAACACGGATCAAAGTACCCGTGGTTACCTGCGGTTCCTGAGCGACCCGGAACGTATCAGAAAGAGAAAAAGACAATGACGGAGAAGCGTCATGGGTGATGGCTGCGGAAACCGTGTGGGCTTCATCCGAGCTATCCGGTTCCCGATCTTCATACCATCTCAGGCCAAACGTATAACCCAAGCTGAGGGTCGTCTGTTCGCGAACTACATTGTAGCTAATAGAAGGACTTACGGCGATTCCGAAGCTCTCCTCTTTGACAGCATCCGGAACAGTTGTGATGTTGTCATCGTAAAATCCCCTGAGTGATGCGGTGATGCTCCACGGTTTTGAGGATTGGTTCGGTCCAAGACCGACCTGTGGAGCCGCCTGAACACCTGCGACACCGACCGCAGCAATACCGGCGGAAGCTATGAGTTTTTTCATACCGTACAAAAAATCCTGTTAATACAAAGTTACCCGGGTTGATCTCTTTCTGATACGTCAGGGCTTTTTAGTGTTCGACAGTAGCGTTGTCAAACAGAAATCATTGGCGTAGAGCGAATAAACAAGACCCTATTTCTCTATCTGACCCCACCTTGGCCAATCGGTCAAAATGAGTTGATCCGGCAAAAATCCATCATCCACGTGAAGCAAAGGAAAGTCGCGAGGGAGGTTTTTGCGCAGAGCGATATCCATATGTAAGCGGCCCCAGGCCCAGCTGGAACTCCGAATCATTTGACTTAAAAACCTTCCATCAGTTGTGATTGGCGTCAAGTAGAGTCCGTTGATGGGTTTGTGACGATCGTTTATCGTGTAGAAATCCGGCTCAAGATTCCGCGTCAGCCAGATCGATTTCTTGTCTCCGTACCATGCCATTGCCCAGGGCATATCACTCATGATCAGTTCGTCTTGATCGAACCAATTGCCCACTCGCTGGATGAGCGGCGGACTGTACGGTGGATAGACAACCGGACTCTGACGCGGTGGGAGGAGGCGGAAGATCAGTGGCAAACAGGCGAGGAGGATGACGACCAGGCTCAAATAGAATTGGGCCCCAAAGAATGAGAGGTCCAATTGGTCCAGGAGGATATAGAAAAATCCGGCACCAAATAGAAAAATGAGCGGCAAGACGAGCACGATGAGGTTCTCACTATTAATATCCGGGGACATTCGGGTCAGATAGGTGGCTCCGAGAGCTTGGGTCAGGGTGAGCGTCAGCAGGGATAAGAGGGCGAAGACGCGTAGGTGGTTCAAACGTCGATTCGCAAACGGGACCAAGAGTCCGGCTAGAAACAGGGCGGTCAGCCAACTACCGCCCAGCTTGGGGATGTTGTTTTCAGCGATCGCGCCCGTGTTGAGTAACACCTTGCTGACATTGTCGCGGAGATTTACAGATCCCATTTCGCCGCCCAAAGTGCGTTCGAGGTTATTATCAACGTAACGACTTGAGTCATGCCACAAGGCATAACCAGCCGTTCCAAACAGATTTCCGCTCAACTGGTAATTGCGGGCCAGCCACGGGGCAATCACCAAAAGACTGGTTGCCAGGATCACCAAAGTCGTCGCCACTCGCTGCCCCCGCAGATAGAAGGCGCAGTAGAGAACCGTTGGGATGATTAACCACCCGAAGGAATACCGAGTCAGAGCCAAGCCCCCAATGACAAGACCCACGGCAAATGCCATCCCTAGGAAATACAGGGTACTGCGTTTGGAATCCGGCTCTTTCTGGTCGACGGTCAGTTCGGGTACTGCTTGTTCAAGCGAAACCAGCAAGTGAACCAAGAGAAGCAACAGAAACATGGCCAAGGTGGTAGACAGGCCAGAAAAGGCAAATCGCCAAAGCAGATCCGTGCCTAAAAACACCACTGCGGAAAACCAGGCAACGGATTGATCAAAAAGACGTAACCCCAAAAAATAGAGTAAGATGGCCGACAGGATGAAGAACGCCTGGTTCACGTACCCGATCAGCACCTCGGGTTGGTAGCGGTAGAAGTTCTTCGATCGAAGGGCCGGGATTTCATAGTCAAATGGAAGCACCTTCATGAAAGCCGCCATCAAATACGGATAGACCGGAGCGTTGGCCAGGTCCGGATGGTTTTCCTCCAACTTCATGGGATCCTCGACCGTCTCGTGTCGTTCTTGGATCAAGCGCATGCTAAGAGGACGGATAAATTGTGTGGTGTATCCGTGCCCGTCCGCGATGTTCCGGGCCAATTGAGATTGATCCATCGCCTCCTGCGAAGCAAAGCCCGAAGCCTCGCGGAGATTGTACATCGTGAGAACGGTAATAAATAGAAGTATTCCGGCTCCTATTTGAATGTATTGCCGTCCATCGCCAACCTCAAACTTGTGAATCAGATCTTGGAGCGTTTGCATTCTAGCTAATCATCGATCCCGAACCGGACTATCTTGCGGTGCAAGGTCCGTCGACTCATCCCGAGGTGCTGAGCCGCTTCCGTCTTATTGCCGTTGGTTTTCTTGAGGGCCTGGATAATCAGCTGTTTCTCATTGTTCGCGACAGACAAAGGACCTGCCGCCGCAGTCAGATCCATGCCTTCTTGAAACGTCTCCCGAAGCGCGACCGGTAGGTCCTTCACCTGAATCTGTTCCTGAGTCGAAAACACCACCGCATGTTCCACGGCAGCCCGCAATTCCCGGACATTGCCCGGCCAATCAAACCGCGACAGAACTTCCAAGGCCTCCGGCGTGTATTCCGTCACCTTTTTTCCGTTTTGGCGAGCGAATTCCTGAAGAAACTTTAGCGCCAAAGCCGGGATGTCCGTGGCCCGTTCCCGCAATGGCGGCAAGAGGATTTCCACCACCCGGAGTCGGTAGTAGAGATCCTCACGAAAGGTTCCCTCCCGGACTAATCTGGGCAGATCCTTGTTCGTGGCAGCCACCAAGCGTACGTCCGTCTTCAAAGTCTTATTTGAACCCACCCGCTCGAAGGTGCGCTCCCCGAGAACCCGCAGCAACTTGATCTGGGTGGAACCGTCAATTTCACCAATCTCATCGAGAAAAATCGTCCCTCCATTGGCCTGTTCAAAGCGACCAATGCGGCGTTCATGAGCCCCCGTAAACGCCCCCTTTTCGTGGCCGAATAATTCGCTCTCCAAGAGATTCGGCGAAAGCCCAGCGCAGTGCACCGTAACCATCGTATTCTGAGATCGAGTACTGAGTTGATGCACGGCCTTGGCGATCAGTTCCTTGCCCGTACCACTTTCGCCCGTAATCAGAATATTCGCCATTGATGGCGCGGCTTGAGTGACAACTTCTAGCACGCGCTGCATCGCTGGGGATTCCCCTACAATGCTCTCTAACCGGAATCGCTTGTCCAGCCGCTGTCGGAGGTTCACATTCTCCGCCTCCAGCGTCTGAATCTTGAGCGCCCGCGAGATCTTCTTCTCCAAGTCCTCCAACAACATGCCCCCCTTGGAAATGTAGTCATCCGCGCCGTGCTTCATGGCTTCGACGGCAATGTCCTCCGAACCATAGGCCGTCATCAGAATACATACCGGCGGTTTGGCCAAACTCTTGGCCCGGACAATCAGCGCTAAACCGTCCTCCTGCGGCATCTTGTAGTCCGTCAACAGAACTTCAAAAGGCTCCACCTCCAACAAGCCGATGGCCGATTCCGCATCCTCCGCCAAATACACTTCGTACTGATCCTCCAGTACGGCCCGAAGACCTTCCCGCTGGGTCTTCTCATCATCCACAATCAGCAATTGAGGTTTTCGATCAGTAGTCAAAATGTCACTCGTGTCGTTGGCTTATCGGACCGCGCCATCTTTTGTCCGCCATTAAGACCCACTTTCCGTATCGGAAGTTCTTTCCGAGGTCGACAACAATCTCGGCCCTTTTGGCTCGCGAGGCAACCAAACTCGAAAACGAGTCCCGCTCGTCGTGCCGGGTTCCACCAAGATGCGCCCATGGTGATCGCTCACGATGCGGTGAACAATCATCAATCCCAAACCCGTGCCCTTCTTTTTGGTCGTGAAGTAGGGTTCAAAAATACGATTGATCTCCTCCTCAGAAATCCCCGTTCCGGTATCCTCCACGCTCAACCACACGCCCTCCTCATCACGGACGGTTTTCACCGTCAAACGCCCGCCACGAGTCATCGCCTGCATGGCATTCCGGATCAGATTAACCAACACTTGTTTGATCTGGTCCGCATCAATCACTGCCTTGGCTGCCTTCGACGAAAGCGCATCCAACACCTCCAAGCCGCGGTTCTCCAACTCGGGTTCTAGCAGCTCCAAGGTCTCTCGAACCACCCGGTTGAGATCATCTTTTTTAAGCTGTGGCTTCACCGGCCGGATCGCTTGCAAAAACTGTCGGACGATCAAGTCGAGGCGAGTGATCTCACCTTTCGCCACACTCACGTACTTCTCAAGCTTCGCCAGGGTCTTGGACTGGGCCTCGGGTCGAGCCGCATCGGCCGACTCGGCCTCAAGCACCGCGGAACCCGAGGTTGGCTCCCGCAGACGCACCAACTCCCGGTCGATCAATTGCAGGTGGATATGTAGGGCGTGAAGCGGATTCCCCAACTCATGGGCCACGCTTCCAGCCAACAAAGTCAGTGCCTGAATCCGTTCACTCTCGATGGCCTCAAAGGTCTTCTTTCGCGACTCCGTCGCATCGTGAAAAACCAACATCACGCCTGAACTCCCGACAGAACGACCGTCCAGGGATGCCGCCACGACTCGCAGAAAACGCTCCTCAGGATAGTCCACCTCCAACTCCAATTCCAGGTTCTCATCCCCGCCGATATGATCGTTCCGCTGGATACTCTCCCAATCGAGATTCGGGACAAACCGAGCAATCGGCTCATTAATCACGTTCTCACTGGGAAGCCCCACCAGGGTCGTCGCAGCCCGGTTGAAATACTGGATCGCGCCCCGCTCATCCACCACGATCACGCCGTCATGAATGGTATCGAAGAGAGTCTCAAGAAAACGATGCTCCTGAGCCAAACGACCCACGACCGCATGAATCCCTTCAGCGTCGAGGTGATCGATATGCCCGAGGGCTTTCTCAAGAAAACTAGACTTTTTCTTAGGCACAGGAGAGGTGTATTGAGGCCGCCACTACCGCCGAATCCGGAGACACGTCACAACCATTTCTTCCGCTTGAAATACCAATAGGTCACACCGGTCGAGACCGTCATCACGGTCGAAGCGATCCAGTATCCCCACCGGGATTCAATCTCGGGCATTCCGGAAAAATTCATTCCATACCAGGTACCGATCATCATCATCGGCGTGGTGATGAGGGTGATCATCGTCAGCAGTTTCACCACCTCACCGGTCTGATTCGACGAAAGGTTCAAATACACTTGGAGGATCCCGGTAACCGAATCCGTATACCGTTGTGCCCGTTCATAGATTCCGAACAAGCCATCGTACACGTCCCGATAGTAAGGAACCATGTGCGGCCGAATCAATCGAAACTCGCCGCGAGCTAGGCGGGAAAGCACCTGCCGCTGAGGATCCATGATCTGGCGCAAATGAAAGACCTCCTTCTTGATCTGTATGATCTTGTTGAGCGATTCCTTTGGCGCGGAATTGAGCACCTGATCCTCCACTTCGGAAATCTCCAAGGCCAACTCCTCAAGCGCTGGCCGATAGTTATCCACGAGAGAATCCAAGAGCATGTGCGCGACCCGGTCTGGCGCCTTAGCCACGCCGGACTTCTTTCGTCGACAAAACTCACTGGTCTGCTGAATGCTCCTGAGCGGCCGCTGGTGAAAGGTGACGAGGAACTTCCGCCCCAAGAAGAAATTCAACTCGCTAGTGGCAAACACGCCGTCTTCCCGACTGTAGTCCACCGCATGCACCACCAGAAAGAGATAGGGAGAAAACAGGTCATCATCCTTCGGTAGATACTCATCCACCTTCGGGGTCGAGTTTTCATTAAGACAATCCTCGATCGACAAGGGATGAAACTTAAACACATCGTGCAGCACCATACGCACCTCGTCGGGCGTAGGCGCTTCGAGATCCACCCAGAGGAACAGCTGGGTATCGGCCAGAATCGTCGGCATCAGAAACGGCTCAATATCCTGAGAATTGAGTCGCCCTTGGGTCGAAAAGGTGTAGGAACGGATCATCTCGAAACACTCGTCAATTCGGCAATCTATGTCTGCGGATTGGAAAACCAAGCCGACGGCCCGGCTCTTATCCCAGAAAAAGCATCGGAGGTCGATGTTCCACGTGGAACAAACCCAAAAGCGCCTCTGCCCGACGGCGCCGCTCTAAACCTCGGATCGAGGTTTTCCCGCGGGTTGCTGGCTGGCGTTACCAGTCGGCCCTCGCTTCAGCGTCACCAACAGCAAGCTCACATCTGAAGGAGAGATCCCGGAAATCCGAGCGGCTTGCCCCACGGTGCGAGGCCGGATCTCTGCCAGCTTCTGCCGGGCCTCATTTCGCATGCTCCCGATGGATCCATAATCAATCCAATCCGGAATCTGCTTTTCTTCCAGATTCTTGAACTTGGCGATCTCATTTTCCTGTCGCCGAATATAGCCCTCGTATTTCACCTCGATCTCGACCTGAGCAATCACCTCATCCGGAAGCGCGGGATCGTGCTGCGGCAGATCGCGATAACCGACTTCCGGCCGCTTGAGCATCTGGGCGAGATTGACGCGATCGTCCCAGGTTTTTTCCAGCCGTTCCTTTTCCTTCTGGATGGCCGTCCGTTTTCGATCGAAGACGTCAAAGCGGGCATCGGAAATTAGTCCAGCCTCATGGGCACGATCGCAGAGACGCAGGTCGGCATTATCTTGTCGCAACAACAACCGATACTCTGCCCGGGAGGTAAACATGCGATATGGTTCGCTGGTGCCCTTGGTAACCAGATCATCGATCAAGACGCCGATGTAGGCTTCGTCTCGACCCAGCACCATCGGTTCCCGTTCTTGCACCCGCCGAGCCGCATTGATCCCGGCCATCAATCCTTGAGCTCCCGCTTCCTCGTATCCCGAAGTGCCATTAATCTGCCCGGCGAGAAACAGATTCTCACAGGCCTTGGTTTCCAACGACGGATCGAGCTGGGTCGGGTGTACGAAATCGTACTCGACGGCATAAGCCGGTCGGAGGATCTCCGCCTTCTCACAGCCCACAATCGTTTGGATCAATTCGATCTGCAATCCATAGGGCAAACAGGTTGAGAACCCGTTTACGTAAAACTCATCCGTCCGGATCCCTTCCGGTTCCAGGAACACCTGGTGAGTGGCCTTGTCACTAAATCGAACCATCTTATCTTCGATCGACGGACAATAACGCGGGCCCGTTCCCTCGATCTCCCCCGAATACATCGGCGACTGGTGCAGGTTGGCTTCGATCAAAGATTTCGTCGCATCCGTGGTCTGGGTAATGTAACAGGGTAACTGTCCACCGATCTCCTCCAGAATCGATCCAGCAGGATAGCGGGAGGAGGGTGAAGTGCCGGAATCCGAATCCGGCGAGCCTCCGCTGTTTTGTTCCACGTGGAACACTTCATCCTTCCAGTAACTAAAATAGGGGACCGGTTCGTCACCCGGCTGTTCCTCCAAAGCGCCAAAATCGATCGATTTCCGCAATAGGCGGGGTGGGGTGCCCGTTTTTAGCCGCCCAAGCTCCAGACCCAATTCTGCAAGTGAATCAGACAATCCCATCGCAGCCGACTCCCCGGCACGCCCGCCGCTGGCCTGGGCTGCGCCAATATGCATCAGCCCGCGCAAGAACGTTCCCGTGGTCACCACCACGGTCTGACCATGATACTGGACACCCAGATTGGTTTCTACGCCTTCCACGCGACCGTCACGGAACAACAGCCTGGCGGCCTGTCCCTGAATGAGGGTGAGCTTGTCTTGACGCTCGCAAATCCATTTAAGCCGAAACTGGTAGGCTTTCTTGTCACATTGAGCCCGGGGCGCCCAAACCGACGGACCCTTGCTCGTGTTGAGCATCCGAAACTGCAGTCCACACAGATCCGTGTTCCGACCCATCTCACCGCCCAAGGCATCGATCTCTCGGGCCAGGTGGCCCTTGGCCAAACCGCCAATCGCTGGGTTGCAGGACATCTGGCCAATGGTGTCCATATTGATCGCCAGCATCAGGGTATCGACCCCCATCCGGGCCGCCGCCAAAGCTGCCTCGACCCCGGCATGGCCGGCGCCGATCACAATCACGTCATAACGATGCGGGTAGACAAACATGGGTCTTTCAGCTCAACACCCCTGAAACTGAACGGAGAATCGGTCCGAACCCGCCACTCGCTTTACCGTTTCGGGGCGATTCGCCGCGAGATGTTCACAAATGCGGAAAACGAGTTCGACCGACGCCTCCGACGGCATTTCTGCCGCCAAGGCTTCGGCAGTCCAGGATTGCCCCGGATCCGCAGCCAATTTAGCGAGCAAGGCCCGTTGCAATTCAATCACCTGACCAGCCACTACTTTACCGGCTTCGACGCCGGGTTGATGATAGGCGTTGATCCCAATCAACGAGGCGTAGAAACCCACCGCCCGCTCGAACACGGCAATCAGCGCTCCCACAGTCTGAGGCGAGACGCGTGGAAGGACCAGATTCATCGACGCTCGACCGTTTCGCGTTAACGCTTCCTGAGTGCCGATCAAGAAGCCAAGCAAGTAGTCGCCGGACGTCACTCCTTCTTCCACAAAGAGATCTGGACCCAATCGATCCTCCAATACTTGGATAAAAGTCGCAAAGAAATCATTCCGCCCATCCCGCAGTTGTTGGATATAGGCATGCTGATCCGTAGAACCCTTATTCCCGAAAACGCTGATCCCTTGCTCCACGGTCTCCCCCTTGAGATTCTGCGCTTTACCCAAGGACTCCATCACCAACTGCTGGAGATACATGGCAAACAGGGACAAACGGTCCTTGTAGGGCACCACGACCATATTTTTTTCCCCTTTGCCGTTGCCCACCAAATACCATAGCGCCGCCATCATCGCTGCCGGGTTCTTGCGGAGAGAATTGTTCCGAGTCGCTCTGTCCATTAGCCGGGCCCCTTCGAGCATGCCTTCGATATCGATGCCTTGTAGCGCCGCCGGTAGCAATCCCACGGCGGAGAGCTCACTGGTTCGACCTCCCACCCAATCCCACATAGCAAACCGTTTTAGCCACCCTTGAGATTCCGCTACTTGATCCAGTTGACTCCCTTCACCGGTGATGGCCACGGCATGTTTGGCAAAATCCAACTCGTTTCGCTGATACGCGGCCTGGGCTTCCAGCATGCCATTCCTGGTCTCTTTCGTGCCGCCCGACTTTGAAATCACCACGGCGAGGGTTTGCCCCAATTGACCCTCCAGCGCGTGCAAAACCGTCTCCATCCCTGCCGGATCGGTATTATCAAAGAAATGAATTGCGAGCATCTGCGCCTGATCCGACGCCGCCAAGGCCCGACTAACAAACTGCGGTCCCAGGGCGGAACCACCGATTCCAATCACCAACACGTGCCGAAAAGAGCCGTTCTGTCCCTGGATCGAACCGGCCTGGATCTCCTTCGAAAAGGCCCGGATAGCCGCCACCGTCTCACGAATCGCCTCAGCATAACCCGGATTGGGCGCCAATTCCGGCGCTCGCAACCAATAGTGACCCACTTCCCGCTTCTCATCCGGGTTGGCGATGGCGCCCTTTTCTAGGGCATTCATGCCTTCAAAGACCGCTTCAAAGCGGCTTTCCAACGTATCGAAGTCGCCGAGAACCGGCCCCATTCGACTAAAATCAAAACCCATGCCCAACTCAGGCACTTCCAAATAGGACGCTTTATACCGTTCCCAATCTTGCATAATTACGCTTCTCTTGATTCCTAGCTAACCAAACACTGTCCAATACCAAAGAATGAGCCACACCCAGAGCGACGGGGAACCGCCTAACCCTTCTTCGGAATGCGACACTTGAAGAGACTCGGCCGCCGGTCGGCTCGGTTCGCATACCGCCCCTCGCCGTTATTGTCGGCCACGAGCCAAACCACATCGCCCTCCACCAAAATCCCTTCCATTACGCCCACGAACGGCACGGCTGTCCGATAACGGTGCTGCGGATCGAACTCGATCGCATTGTACCGAAAGACTCGGAGCACTTCGCGGGTTTGGGCATCAATCTCCACCACAGACTGCTCCTCACGCAGGAGTGCGTAGAGCTTCCCATCGTGCCAATCGAGCCCGGAATAGTGAGCATCCGGCCAAACCGAAGTCCCGGTACGGGAAAGAAAATCATGCAACAGTCTGCCCGTTCTCAAATCCCATTCAAACAAACGCCCGCGACTTCGCTCGTTGGCCAGAAAGATACTCGTCGGTCCTATCGCAATCCCTTCAAACGATGCGTTGACCTCGTGTTCGCTGAAATACTGTTGGATTTGGCTAAAATCCAAGGACACTCGGTCCATCTTGCCCCGAGCCGTGAATCGCAACACCCGGCGCTCCCGCTCGTCACAGGCATACAAGATTCCCTGCGGATCAATCGCCAAGCCTTCTACATCAAATCGGGATCCTCCCACCGTCAGCTTCTTGGGATCCACCACGTAGCGGGCATGCTTTACCAATCGGGCGGTAGAAGGACTCGCATTGAACCGAACCGCATACACCGCCAACTCTGCATCCCGGACCACCAAAAGATCGCCCTTCGGCCCCCGCTCAATCCCCGAAGCATCAAACCGACGCACGGGTGCATCCAACCGCCACGCACCCTCCAACTCAAGTGCTACCGTAGGGAAGGGCGACTTGCCCACTTGCCCCAAGGTCTTGCAAGCAGTACTGCCCCCGGCAAGCACTAAGACCAGGAACAACAACTTTAAAAAACCGGAATACTTCTTACAACAGCAGTAATACATCAACGCTCTCCGAACCGCCGCTCGATTAAATCTCCAAACCGGGCCAATTAAAAGGAGATTACACAAGTTTCCCAACGGATTCATCGCGGGCCAAGACCAGTTTTTGCTGGTGCCCTCGAAGGATCACTGCTATTTCCCACTCTTGCCGAGGTCCCGGCACCAATCACCAGAGCTGACAAAATGGAAGCAAAAAACAAGCAGATCATTTTTATCTGCACCGGAAACTATTACCGCAGTCGGTTATCCGAAGAGCTCTTTAATTACTACATCCGCCAGACGGATCTCCCCTGGGAGGCCACGTCCCGCGGCATGGTAGATAGTAGTGGCCTTAAAGGCATCTCGCCCGTTGCGTTCCAATACTTAGACGTACGTGGTCTCTCGCCCAGCATCGACCCAACCCGAAACCCGAGCCCCCTACGCGTTTCCGACCTCGAAGAAGCCGCCCTCTTGATCGCACTCAACCGAGAAGAACACGAGCCCATGCTCCGCGAACGCTTCGGTCAGATTCCGAAGATCTTGGAACAAAAGGGGCGCCTACGCTTTTGGAACGTCTGCGACGTCCCCGGCGAAATGAATAGCTTCTCCCGTTTCTTCGGCAATCGAAATACCCGTCCCACCCAGTGCCCGGAAAGTGGTACGGAACACATGGATTTTGCCGTCCGGGCCCTGATCCAAGAACTTGAAGACGAAGAGCCCCAGCCTCCGGCCCCGTAAATCCCGCCGAACAAACCGTCTCCATCGTTCCGTTCCTATCTGGCAATTCTTAGGATGATCTAAGAATCATTGACCCCACTAACTTTCCCTGACCCGAGAAACATCCCGAACTATGAGCATCGACACTGACGATTTGCGCATCGACTCCCTCCATCCCTTACTCCCTCCTGCGATACTGATCGAGGAACTCCCCGTGACCGAGAAGGCCGCGAAGGTCGTCTCCGAAGCCCGCATCCTGGGTGAAAAGATCGTCCGCGGCGAAGACGACCGACTCATGGTGATCGTCGGACCTTGTTCCATCCACGATACCCAAGCCGCATTGGAGTATGGAGAACGGCTTCGCAAATCCGTGGACAAATATGCCGACACCCTACACATCATCATGCGGGTCTACTTTGAAAAGCCTCGCACCACAGTCGGCTGGAAAGGGTTGATCAACGATCCGGATATCGACGGCAGCTTCAAAATCAATCAAGGCCTGCGGACAGCCCGACGTCTCCTCCTGGATCTCGCCGAACTCGGCCTACCGGCTGGAAGCGAATTTCTAGACACGATCGTCCCGCAGTTCACAGCCGACCTCATTGCCTGGGGAGCCATTGGCGCCCGAACCACGGAGAGCCAGGTGCACCGCGAACTGGCTTCCGGCCTTTCTATGCCCGTCGGCTTCAAGAATGGAACCGACGGCAACGTGCAAATCGCCATCGATGCGGTGGGAGCCTCACGTCAGCAGCACCATTTCCTCTCCGTCACCAAGCAAGGGCTCGCCGCCATTGTAAAGACTCGGGGCAATGAATCCTGCCACCTCATCCTGCGAGGATCCAACAAAGGACCAAATTTCTCCGCAGACGCCATCGCACCGGTCGTAGCCAAATTAGATGGGCAGGAACTCAAACCCCACGTCATGGTGGATTGCAGCCACGGCAACAGCAACAAAGACCACCGAAAACAACCCGAAGTCGCCCACAATCTCGCGGAACAGATCAAGAGCGGTTCCCGTTCGATTTTCGGCGTCATGTTGGAAAGCCACCTTGTGGCCGGAAAACAAAAATTCGCCACCCGCGAAGAAGCCACCTACGGACAGAGCATCACCGATGCATGCATCAGTTGGGAAGACACGGATCCGATCTTGGAAGAGTTGGCCGCAGCAGTAGCCCACCGCCGGGCAAACTCAGCCGCCTAAGAATAACTCACTCCATCTCCCTGGTAGGGCGAGCGTACCAGACCGTGTATAAAATCGCGGTGGCCAAAACGACAGCTCCGCTCTCGCACTCCAAATTTGGCCCGCATATCGAGCGTTTTTTGGAGTGCGAGAGCGAAGCTGTCGCTTTCACACTCTTACCTGCAGGTGGAAAAGGACTTATTACACAGTCTGGTACCCGCGAGCCGCTGGGCAAGAACAAGGAACGCAAAACACCATCGGATCCGACACCTGCTCCAGGCCGGAACGGCTCGCGAGAGCCCGCTAGCCCCACCAAATACCCCTCAAGGCTTGCGTCGTGCGTCTACTTGGTACATCTTCTCCCTCAGCTAGGCCACTCTATGGCATCCTTGATCCAGAAAGACATTGACCGCTCGCGTCGTTCGGACCGCGTTGCCTTCCGGCACCGCGTCCTTGGTGAGGCTCGAATCTCACCTGTCTTTGGATCCATTATTATCGTCGGCTAACGAATCCTCGGTCCGAGGGTTCCTTCACTTCTGTTTCCCCCGAAACACCTTCCGGAATCGTCTACCAGACCATCACATGGCAAAGAAAAGCTCCAAAATAGAAATCTACGATACGACCCTGCGCGATGGCACGCAGGGTGAGGGCGTAAACTTTTCGGTCGCGGACAAGATTCGTCTCGCCGAACGCTTCGATGCTTTCGGGATTCACTACATTGAAGGCGGATGGCCGGGATCCAACCCACGTGATATTGAGTTCTTCGAACTCGCAGCCAAACGCAAATGGAAGCAGGCGAAAATTGCCGCATTCGGATCGACCCGTCGCAAGAACACCAAGGTCCACAAAGATGCTCAGGTCGACCTCCTGCTCCGCGCAGAAACACCCGTGGTCACCATCTTCGGCAAGACCTGGCTCCTGCACGTCACCGAGGTGATCAAGACCACCCCGGAAGAAAACATCCGCATGATCGCCGATACCGTCCGCTTCCTCAAAGAAAACGGACGACACGTCATCTACGATGCCGAACACGCTTTCGACGGCTACAAAAACAGCCCCGAATATGCCCTGGCCACCTGGCAAGCCGCTGCCGAAGCTGGAGCGGACACCGTGACCCTCTGCGATACCAATGGAGGCAGTCTCCCGAGCGAAGTCCAAGCCATCACCCAAGCAGCCATCGAACACGTCGGCTGTGCCATCGGGATCCATACCCACGATGACATCGGCCTCGGCGTCGCCAACGCACTGGCCGCCGTGGATGTCGGCGCCAATCAAGTGCAAGGCACACTCAACGGCTACGGAGAACGTACCGGCAATTGTAGTCTTACCTCCGTGATCCCCAACGTCACCTTAAAGATGAACCGGAGTTCGGTCCCGAAAAAGGCCATCCGCTCCCTGGTGGATCTCTCTAATTTCGTCGACGAGATCGCGAACTTCGCACACGACAAACGACGCCCCTGGGTCGGCGCCTCCGCCTTCGCACACAAAGGCGGCATGCACGTCAACGCCGTTCAGAAAGTGGCCCACAGCTTCGAACACAGCCAACCCGAAACCGTGGGGAACCAACGACGGATCCTCATGAGCGATCTGGCCGGACGCAGCAATATCGTGATGAAGGCCCAAGAACTGGGCTTCAAGATCGATAACAATACCGCCGAGCTCAAAGACATCCTCAAGGACATCAAAGAACTGGAACACCAGGGCTACGAATTTGAAGCCGCCGAAGCCTCACTCGCGCTCCTCATCCAGAAACGGCTCAAGCACCTGGAAGCCCCATTCACCGTCGCTGGGTATCATGTCTCCATGCGTCGCGATGACGCGGCCTCCATCTGCCAGGCCACCATCAAGGTTCAGGTGGGTGCGAAGATCGCCCACACCGTGGCCGAGGGGGATGGCCCCGTGAACGCGTTAGACCAGGCCCTCCGACTCGCCTTGGCAGAGTTCTACCCCAAAGAACTCAAGCCCGTCAGCCTGATCGATTACAAAGTCCGCATACTTGATTCCTCCGGAGGCACCGCCGCTAAGACGCGTGTGTTCATTGAATCCACAGACGGACACCAACGTTGGTGCACCGTCGCCGCGCACGACAATATCATCGAAGCCAGCCTACAAGCTCTCATCGACAGTATGGAGTATCGGCTCCTCATCCAACAGCCGCGCCGCACCACCCGTGCGGCTCGCAAGCGACCCTCGAAACGTTCTTAAACAGAACCAACAGCACTATGGCCGACATCCCGAAAGCATACGAACCGCAATCGTTCGAAGACAAATGGTACCAGCGGTGGCTCGACAAAGGCTCTTTTGAAGCCGATCCCAGCTCGGACAAACCGCCTTTCTCGATCGTCATCCCGCCACCCAACGTCACGGGCGTCCTCCACATGGGGCACGTCCTCAACAACACCATCCAAGACATCCTCGCTCGCAAAGCTCGCATGGATGGTTGCGAAGTGCTCTGGCTTCCCGGAACGGACCATGCCGGGATAGCCACCCAAGTGGTGGTCGAGAAACGCCTGAAGAAAGAGCAGGGGAAGTCACGCCATGATCTCGGACGGGACGCTTTTGTGGAAAAGGTGTGGGAATGGAAAGAGAAGCACGGCGGCATCATTATTGAACAGCTCAAGAAATTGGGTTGTTCCTGCGACTGGTCCCGAGAACGCTTCACCATGGACGAGGCCTACTCCCGGACGGTGGCCGAGACCTTTGTAGATCTCTACAAGAAAGGTCTCATCTACCGCGGTAAGCGGATGGTTAATTGGTGTCCGGTATCTCACACCGCGCTCTCGGATGAAGAAGTGAATATGAAAGAGCAGCAAGGTCTGCTCTATTACTTTAAAGTCGAAGTCGAGGAAGAACCGGGGACTTTTCTAAGTATTGCGACCACGCGACCGGAAACCATTCCGGGTGATTCCGGGATCGCTGTAAATCCGAAAGATCCCCGCTATTCGAAGTATATCGGCAAACACGTCTTGCGCCCGCTCCCGCGGGAACTCTCCGCAGAGGAGAAACGAATCCCCATCGTGGCGGATGACAGCGTGGAATTTGAGTTCGGTACCGGCGTGCTCAAAGTGACTCCGGCTCATGACAAAGTGGACTTTGAAATCGGCGAACGTCACAACTTGGCGGTGATCGAGGTGATCGATGCCACCGGCAATATGAACGAAGCAGCCGGGGCGGACCTCCGTGGCATGGAACGCTTCCAAGCCAGAAAGGAAGCTTCCAAACTGCTCGATGAGTTGGGACTGCTCGAAAAAGAGGAACGCTACACCAACAACGTCGGCTTCAGTGAACGGGCCGATGTCCCCATCGAGCCCCGTCTCTCCGAGCAGTGGTTCATGAAGTACCCGAGCGCGGACAAAGCACGCGAGATCGTCGCCGAACAGGCACTTAAGTTCTATCCCGAGCGGTGGATCAAAGTCTACGACCACTGGATGGAGAATCTTCAAGATTGGTGTATCAGCCGTCAGTTGTGGTGGGGCCACCAGATCCCGGTGTGGTATCGCGGCGAAGAGGTGAAGTGCCAAGTCGATTCCCCGGGACCGGACTGGACGCAGGATCCGGATGTGCTCGACACCTGGTGTTCCTCCTGGCTCTGGCCCTTTGCCACCATGGACGAGGCGACGCTGAAGAAATTCTACCCAACGACGGTGCTGGTGACCGCTCCGGAGATTCTTTTCTTCTGGGTCGCCCGCATGATCATGTCGGGACTGGAGTACAAGGACGAACAACCCTTTGGAACCGTCGTCCTCCACGGCATCGTCCGAGACAAGAAGGGTCAGAAGATGTCCAAGTCCCTCGGGAACTCCCCGGATCCGTTGGACTTGATCGCCCAATACGGTGCGGACGCCCTGCGATTCGGCATCATGCGATCCACGCCGCGGGGTTCGGACACTTTGTTCGACGAACAGCACGTGGAACTGGGTCGGAATTTCTGCAACAAACTCTGGAACGCCTGTCGTTTCCGCCAGATGCAAGGCGGCGAGACGGAAGGGGAACTGGATGAGAGCTTACTCACCACCGACGACAAGTGGATCTTGTTAAAGCTCGGACAAGCCATTGACGAAGTCACTGACTCCATCGCAGAGTACAAACTGAACGAGGCCACCAATGCGCTGTATCGCTTTTTCTGGAGCGAGTATTGCGATTGGTATGTCGAGGCATCCAAGGCCGTATTGCAAGGGGACGACGCCCGCCAGAAGGCCAACACGCTGGCCGTCATCGACTTTATCCTGGGCAATACCCTGCGACTCCTCCATCCCTTCCTGCCGTTCATCACCGAAGAACTCTGGCAAGGCATGGGATTTGCGGAAGAGCTGCCGGTGGGGCAGGGTGGGGATACGATTATGAGTGCCCGCTGGCCCAAAGCGTTCGATCAGGATTTTCGCGGTTGCTATAATCTGGACGAGTGCTTCGGCGAGTTCGTGGACAACAAATACGCCCTGGTGCGGGAAGGACGCAACCTCCGAGCGGAAGCCAATATCCCGTCCAACAAGCGCGTGCGTTTCGTGCTCAAGAACAGTCGCGAAGTTTCACCCCATGATGCGGCCGTATTGCAAATCCTCCTCTACGCGGATCCCTTGGAACTGGACGCAAACTTTGACGCCCCGCAGGGAACACCGAACGTCCATTCCGAGTTGGGGGATCTGTACCTCCCGTTAGAAGGTCTCGTTGACTTCGAGGCTGAGGTGGAGCGATTGACCAAGGAAGTCGATCGCATCCAAAAGGAAATCGCCAAAGCAGAAGGCAAGTTGAAGAACCCGAACTTCACCGCCAAAGCACCTCCGGAAGTGGTTGAAGAACATCGCAAGCGCCTCGAAGACTGGGCCGAAAAACTGGCTCACACCGAGAAGAATTTGGCGGCGGCCAAGGCGGCACTTTCGTAGGGACTCAGAACGCTCACGACAGAAATCCGGACGATAAACCGCTCGCGCCCACTGGTAGGATGGACAACCAAACGCTTGATACGTCGCAAAAGGCCTTCGAACTCAATCTCGACAACGCGGTCTACGGGACGCTGGGTGAGATCGGAGCCGGCCAAGAGGTTGCCCGCTGGTTCTTCCGCGTGGGCGGGGCCGCGGGTAGCATCGCCAAAACCATGTCGGCCTACGACATGCAGTTTAGCGACGCGATCTACGGTTCGGCCAAGCGCTATGTCAGCCGGGAGCGCCTGACCACGATGCTGGATCATGAGTACCGTCTCTTGCTTGAGCGACTCAATGAGAAACGGGGTAACATCTCGCGCTTCTTCGCCTTCGCCAACACGGTGGCGGCGAAAAGCTACAAGCGGCAATCCGACGCCCATGGATGGATGGGCATCCGATTCCAACACGAATCCCGCGCGGAACCCTCGGACGTCATCATTCACGTGCGTCTCCTGGATCCGGAGAACCTTCAGCAGCAGGACGCTCTGGGCATTGTGGGTGTCAACCTGATCTACGGCGCCACCAAACTCAATCAAGACCCCGACGCGCTAGTCCGCTCCTTGCTCGATAGCCTGTCGATCAAGCGGGTGGAGGTGGACATGATCAAACTGTCCGGCCCCGCTTTTGAGGGGATCGACAATCGGCTGATGGCGCTCAAGTTGGTGGAGTTTGGCATCAGCGAAGCCGCCATGTTCACCGCCCACGGCGAGGTGGTGCAACCCGCTGAAGTGCTCTACAAGCGGCCAATCCTCGTTGAGCGCGGTGCCTTCCGTCCGCCCTCACGCATGCATCTCGACATGTTGGAATGTGGTCAGGCGCACTTCGTGCAGGAGCCTCAGAACGAAGGCGAAGAACCGTTGGTTCTGTTCGAAATGAACATGAAACAACTCGTTGGCGACGTGGGCGTGGATTCGCAAGACTTCCTTGAGCGCGCCGATATCTTGGCCCACCTCGGACATCCCGTGCTGATTTCCAACTACTATCGCTACTATCGCCTCGCGTCCTACCTTTTCCGCTATACCAACAAGATGGTTGGCCTCGTACTCGGTCTGCCCAATCTGCAGGAACTCTTTGAGGAGAAGTATTACACCGATCTTTCCGGAGGCATTCTCGAATCCTTCGGGCGCTTGTTCAAAAACGATCTCAAAGTCTACGTCTATCCCACCAAGCACCACAAAACGGGTTCCATCATCAATGCCGAGAACCTGCAAGTCGCTACCCACCTCCGACATCTCTATGCTCACTTAGCCGAGAACCGACGGATCGAATCCCTGCGTGGATTTGACCCCAGCTGTTTGGAAATCGACCACCAAGCCATCACCCAAGGCATTCAAACGAACAACGGACAATGGGAATCTTTCGTGCAGCCCGAAATCGCACAGATGGTCCAGGAGCGTCGCGCCTTCGGCTTCGGTAGCCAGTTGCCATCCGAGGCCTAGTTCCGGGGCGCCACTTCTTCTCTGCCAAGACACCACCACCAAGCCTATGGGAATAGAGATCTTGGTTACGGTTTGGCTGATCCTACGTGATGTCTGTCTCCCCATCCTCCTTCTGATCGGCCTTGGCGCCTTCCTGGATCGGCGCTTCCAGCTGAGCCTGGAAACACTGATCAAACTGAACATCTATCTTTTTGTTCCGGCCTTCATCTTCGTCCGCGTTTCGCAGTCCACGATCGCCACCCAACTGGGTTTCCGGATTGTGACTTTCACTCTTTTGATGATTTTCTCGATGGGACTCGTCAGTCTCGTCGTCGCACGCCTTCGAGGTGAGTCTCCACAGGGGCGGAAAACGCTCCTCCTGACCAGTATGTTCTACAACTGCGGTAACTTCGGAATTCCGCTCACCGCGCTGGCCTTCCCGGTAGCGGGTCCGGGCATTCAGGTCTTTGTCCTGATGACGATGAACATCGCAACCTTCACTCTGGGATTGATGCTAGCCACGGCACAACCCGATGCGCACGGAACCCGTTTTGGCCTCTCCTTCGGGCCGGTACTCCGCCAGCCCTCACTCTACGCCATTGCTCTGGCAATCGTCTTGAAAACCATCAACTATCCCGTCAGCGAGGTGGTCTTTCTCTGGAAGCCCACCAGTTTCTTGGCCGATGGCCTCGTGGGCTTGGCGCTCGTCACTCTCGGAGTGCAGCTCTCGCAAACCAGAGGAACCCGGATTCAAGGCTCGCTCGGCTGGGCGTTGTCCATCCGGTTGATTGCCGGACCCGGTATCGCCACGCTGCTCACACTCGCCTTTGGCTTTGAATCGCCGGTAGCCGCGGTCTTGATCCTGGGAGCCGCCGCACCGACCGCCGTGAATACCGCTTTGCTGGCTCACGAGTTCAAAGCAGACAGCGTCACGGCGGCGGCGGCCGTCTTCTATTCCACGCTTCTCAGTTTTATCCCCGTCGCGCTCATCCTCCTGATCTTCCGATTGGTTCGTCTCCCGTGATGTCCGCCGCCGAGTCCAACCTCCACCAGCTCCTCAGAACCCTCACGCCCGAGGTTCGCCAGCATCCCGTCGCCTACATCTCTATCCCACCTTCGGATCCCGTTCCCGTTGTTGCAACCCTGGCGACCGTGGCAGAACCCGAAGGCACGACTCTCGTTCTTGACTCCACCCTCGCTTCGCAACTGGACTACCCAATTCTTTTCGAAGCCGCCTGGATCACGCTCAGAGTCCACTCTGACCTCGCCGCCGTCGGACTCACAGCTGCGGTCTCCCAAGCACTGGCTAAGGTATCGATTCCCTGCAATATCATCGCGGGCGCACACCATGACCACGTCCTCGTTCCCTACCACCAAAGGGAACCCGCCTTAGCCTGCCTCCAGAAACTCCAGCGTTCCGCCTCCCGCTAGAAAACTCCGTGACCCGAACGTCATGGAAGCCTCCAGATGGTGGGGCGAGCGTACCAGGCTGTGTAAAAACCCCGTTGGCATCTCCATCGCGGTGGTCAAAGCGACAGCTTCGCTCTCGCACTCCAAAAAACGCTCGATTTGCGGACGAAATTTGGAGTGCGAGAGCGAAGCTGTCGCTTTCACACTTACCTGCGGGTGGAAAAGGACTTTTTACACAGTCTGGTACCCGCGAGCCGTCGGCACGAGCGTCGCCGCCATCCCAAAAAAGATCCCGGCGCACCACGATAAGACCCCCATCTCCAATCGCACCCCAGCAACCAACCGAGTCTAAGAGATTCGACAACACCACCCTCACCTGGCACACTCCGTCCCATGCTGTCCCCGATCACTCATATTCGTTCTATCGGTTCCTACTGGGCCCTTTCACTCCCGCTCCTCGCCACACTTTTCTCCATCCTATCACTTCACGCTCAACCGCCGAACATCGTCCTGATCATCTCAGACGACCAAGCCTGGAATGACTACGGATTCATGGGCCACGAGACTGTGGAAACCCCCCATCTCGATCGTTTGGCCTCTGAGAGTGTTCTCTTCCGACGCGGCTACGTCCCGACCGCGCTCTGCCGCCCCTCCCTCATGTCTTTGGCCACCGGCCACTATGCCCATCGCCACGGCGTCACCGGCAACGATCCCTCTCCGAAGTACGCCGAACGAGGCTCCGAACTCTATAACCAACGACGAGCCCAACTCATCTCCTACCTGGACCAATTTGATTCCCTCCCGAAACTCTTGGGCGAACGCGGTTACCTCAGTCACCAAAGCGGAAAGTGGTGGGAAGGCAGCTACCAACACGGCGGCTTCACCCACGGCATGACCCGTGGCTTTCCAAAAAAGGGCGGCCGGCATGGCGATGACGGCTTGGCAATCGGTCGAGAAGGCATGAAGCCAATCCAAGAATTCGTCGACCACGCGATCGACGAAGAGAAACCCTTCTTCCTCTGGTACGCGCCTTTCCTCCCGCACACTCCCCACAATCCTCCGCAGCGCCTCTTTGACAAATACAAAGACCGGGTCGATTCCCCGCACGTCGCCCGCTACTACGCTATGTGCGAGTGGTTCGACGAGACCTGTGGTGAACTCGTCAACCTAATCGACGACCGGGGCCTCCGCGAAAACACCCTCATCGTCTATGTCACCGACAACGGCTGGATCCAACATCCGGAGAAACGCGGCTACGCTCCCCGATCCAAACAAACCCCTTATGAGGGCGGCATCCGCACACCCATCTTCTTCCGCTGGCCCAAGACCCTGGAACCCAAGGACCGTCCGGAACTCGTCAGCAGCATTGACCTGTTTCCCACAATCGTCGCCGCCGCTGGCGCTCGCATGCCCTATGACTTGCCCGGACTCAACCTGCTCCCCGAGCTAAAATCCCAAGCCCCGATCGACCGCCAACACATTCTGGGAGAGGGCTTCGCGCATGACATCGCGGACATCCGCAATCCGAATGCCTCGCTCCTGTATCGCTGGACGATCGAAGGCAGATGGAAACTCCTGCTCACCTACGACGGCGAGGTCAACCGCTACCAAAGCACCCACCCGCGAACTGAAGAACGCCCGCAACTCTTCGACCTCATGGCCGACCCTCATGAGAACGAGAACCTGGCCGCCAAATATCCCGACGTCGTCGCACGGTTGGCTCAAAACATCACGCGTTGGTACCCGACTCGTGGCCGGCAAGTGGAGTTAGAGTTCCGTTAGACCGCTACCTAGATCTCGTCAGATTCCCATGCGACTTACCGATCTCAAATGGCCCGAACTCGATGCGCTTTCCAGGGACACGCCCGTAGTGTTTCCGATCGCTGCGCAGGAACAGCACGGACATCACCTCCCGCTTCACACGGACAGCATGTTGCTGGGTGAGATCGTGAACCGAGTCGAGTCCTTGCAAAAGGACCGGGTCATTTTCGCGCCCTTGCAATGGTTAGGGAACTCACACCATCACATGGATTTTCCCGGCACGCTCTCGGCCGAACCACGCCTCTACCTGGATCTCTTGCTCAATAGCGTGAACTGTCTGTTGGCGCATGATTTCAAACGGTTTGTGTTTCTCAATGGGCACGGTGGCAACATCGTTCCGAGCTCCCAAGCCGTTTTCGAACTCCGCCAACAACACCGTGATCGGAACGATCTCCTATTGCTCGCCACGACCTATTGGGAAAACGGGGACCCGTTTCCCTTGCGCTCCGACTGGGCTCAAAGAGGCATGGGCCACGCGGGCGAGTGGGAGACATCCATGATGCTCGTGCTCCGTCCGGAATTGGTCGGCGACTACCAGGAGGCTCAAACAATCGAACAAGGGAACGCCTTTTCCCAAGCCACGCGCGGCTGGACGATGAAGGACCGCAGTGCACCCGGCCACATTGGCGCTCCTTTTGCCGCTTCGAAAGAAAAGGGCACACTACTGTTGGACTGCTTCACAAAAGGGGTCGCTACGTTTTTGGATGAGGTCGTGAGTTGGGATGGCCGTAGTTGGGACGCAAGCAACAACGCATGAAGACATTTCTCAAATCCATGGGACCGGCGCTGATCGTCGCCGCAGTGGTGTTGGGTCCGGGTTCGATTCTGACAAGCTCCAAAGTCGGAGCGACCTTTGGTTTGATCGGGCTGCCGGTAATCCTCGGCGCCACGATTCTCATGATCGCCATGGTGGCACTCGCGGCCCGTCTCGGCTTGGTGTACGAGCGCAGCCTCTGCGAGGAACTCAGCCAACGCCTGGGCCGACCCATCGCCGTGTTGATCGGTCTGACACTCTTTGTCTTGGTCGCTTTCTTTCAGTCCTCCAATAACGTCGCTCTAATCGGCGGGGTAGAACCACTCCTCGGCGACACCGTTCTCACTCCGTTGGTTCGCGCACTCATCCTCGTCCTGGTCAATGCCGGTGTCATCGCCTGCCTTTACTTGTTGCCCAACCTTTATCGCCAGATCGAAACGATCATGAAACTGTTGGTCGGGCTGATGGCGCTCGCATTCCTGATCAACTTTTCTGTCGTATTCCTCCGGCCGCCTTCGTTTGAACCCGTGACGTCTTCCGAACCGCTCGATTGGTTGCCGCTGTTGGCGATGATTGGGACTACCTTCTCGGTCGGTGGCGCCTTTTATCAGGCCTACCTCGTGCGTGAAAAGGGCTGGGCTCTGAAAGATCTGGACCAAGCCCAGTCAGACTCTATTCGAAGTATCAGTGTTTTAGGGCTAATCACGGCCGTCATCCTCCTCACTTCGTGGCGCGTTTTCTATGGGCATCCGGATGGCGTGGCTCTGACCTCCGTCGGCGAGGTGGCTCGTCAGCTCGAACCCGTTTTTGGGGCCGCGGCCAAAGTTATCTTCTGTGTTGGGATTTTCGCCGGTGCCTTCAGTTCTTTTCTGGTCAACGCCATGGTGGGCGGCACGGTTATGGCAGATGCCATTGGAAAAGGGGATCGCTTGACGGACCGCTGGCCGGTCCATATGACAACGGCAGCACTCCTGGTTGGGATGCTGGTAGCCATCGCCTCCCTAGCCAAAGCCGGGAGCACGGTGCATCTCATCACCTTGGCCCAGGCTCTCACCGTTTTGGGTATTCCGGCGCTGGCCGCCACCTTGGTTTATCTCGGGACTCGGCCTGAACTGACCGGAGCCCGAGCCATTCCTCGGCCCATCATCGTCACCGCCTCGATTGGTCTGATCGTGGCCTGTCTATTGGCCTGTCTCACGGCTCAAAAAGTCTACCTCAAGCTAGCTGTGGTAGTGGCCCCTTAGCAGAGCAAATAGCCTTCTCTCGGACCCCGCCGACCGCTAAGCTACGTCCGCTCATGAGTGCAGAAGAAAAAGCCAGCGAACTCGGTCTGTCCTTCCAACCTACGGATCCCGGATACCTCAATCTCTGTATCCGCTCCGGGAACCACCTCATCACCTCCGGTCATACCAGCGACCTCAAGGGCATCCTCGGCAAAGATCTCACCGTGGAACAGGGCTATGAAGCCGCCAAAGATTGCGCGGTGAAAATCCTCAACTCGGTCCGGCACGTTCACGGCACTCTCGATGGGCTTCGGGTCATCAAGCTCCTCGGGTGCGTTTATTCCGACCCCCAATTCACGGATCAACACCTCGTCATCAATGGAGCCTCGGATCTGCTTCACACCTTGTTCGGTAAGGATGGCGATGGTTACCACGCCCGGAGTGCACTGGGCTTTGCGGCACTACCGACCGGCGCTGCGGTGGAGATCGAAGCCATCTTTGAAATCAAGGGCTAGGCGTCTGACTGCGGCGTGCTGGTAGGGCCAGCGTTCTCGCGAGCTATTCCTACCCTACGCGCCCTTGGAAGCCCAACGTGTATGCGTCGCCTGCTCTTGCCCAACGGCTCGCGGGTACGCTCTCCCCACCATATCTGCCACAAGCCCCCCTCATGGACCGGGGTTCGTGGGATACTACCGTCCAGATTTTACTGTTCAGAACGGATTCATTTGCGATTGTTGTATCGATTCGCCATGAAAGCATTTTCTAGCCGTACTGGGCTCCGCGCCTTTACTCTGATCGAACTTCTAGTCGTCATTGCCATCATCGCTATCCTGGCTGGAATGCTCCTGCCGGCCTTGTCCAAGGCCAAGGAACGTGCCAAACGCACCGCTTGCATCAACAACCTCAAGCAACTCACGCTCGGCGTGATCATGTATTCCGATGATCACGAGGGCTGGTTTCAATCCGACGGGAATATCAACCCTCACTGGTACTCGATCACTTTTCGCAATACCTATCATCAACAGTACAGCGTTCCACGCAGCTCGTTCTATTGTCCTTCCAACAAGCATTGGGGCCGCGATGATTTTTGGACCTGGCCGGACAATCGCAACTCCGTTTTCGGCTACGTCTATTGGGCCGGGAATGAAGACTACAATTCCAACCGCTCGGCCTATCCGGACCCCAGCATTTTCGACGGACCACTCATCTTCGCCATCAAGAATACCGACAACCCGCACTACCAAGTCTTGTGGACGGACATCAACCGCAAACTCAACGGGGATTGGAAACGCCCCGGGGATCCCGACCCCTTGACCCGAGGCGTGAACCATTTCAACAAAGTGGGTGATGCACCCGAAGGTTCCAATGAAGGCTACTTAGACGGCCACGTGGAATGGGCGCAAGCGAACAAATTTATCCATCGCCAGAAAATCACCATCGGCGGATCCCAGCACCATTTCTATGGTGGGGCCGATGATGAAATCCCAACTCAGCGCCGCTAGGCCAACAGTTCGGACACCACTCGAGCCTCCGGCTGCTCCACCAAACGAATCTCCCGCGGCCCAACGCGGAAACTCAGCTCGCGGTGGTCTAGACCAAACCGGTTCAGCACGGTTGCCAACCAATCATAGTGATGCACCACGCCATCCACGGCGTAGTGTGAAAACTCATCCGTGGCTCCGTGCACATAGCCTTTGCGGAACCCGCCGCCAGCCACCCACATGCTGAATCCATAAGTATTGTGGTCTCGACCCACTTTATCCCGTTTGGTCAGGCCCTCACGGAATTGTATCACCGGAAGGCGTCCCATCTCACCACCCCAGTGAACCAGCGTGGAATCCAACAGGCCGCGCTGTTTCAGATCACGCACCAATGCTGCTGCGGGTTGATCAATTTCCCGGCAACGATCGGGAAGCGCCGTACGAATCGAACCGTGGTGATCCCAGGTTTGCCCGTGGCAAAAGATTTGAACAAAACGCACCCCACGCTCCACCAACCGCCGCGCGATCAAACAACGCGTGCCATAGCTCTTCGTTATCTTTTGATCAATGCCGTACATTCGTTTGGTGGCCTCCGATTCTCCCGAAATATCGAACGCTTCCTTGGCTGCCAGCTGCATCTTCGCCGCCAGTCCGTAGCTAGCTAAGCGAGCTTCCAAGTCATTCTCACCGGGATGCTGCTCAAGGTGTTTCTGATTCAACCGTCGCAGAAAGGCCAGCTGCTCGGCTTGTGCGCTGCCGCGTAAATGACGTGGGGCATCCAAGTTAAAGATTCGCGGTTCCGTCGGGCGCACCATGGTCCCTTGATAGATCGAAGGCAGTTGCCCGTTGTTCCAGTTCTCCTTGGAAATCAACGGTAAGCCCCGCGGATCGGTCAGAGCCACGTAGGCCGGGAGTTCCTGAGATTCGCTTCCCAAAGCACTTAAGAGCCAGCTGCCCAAAACGGCACGGCCCCGCACGGGTTGACCCGTGTTGAGCGCAAAGTTGGCCGGAAGATGATTGTTGGCCGCTGAATGCATGGACCGAATGAGCGTGATCTCATCAGCGATCTCCCCGAGATGAGGCACCAGTTCAGAAAGCTCCATTCCACACTGTCCGTGCGGCTTGAACTTCCACAACGGCGCCATGACCTCTCGGCTCGCTTGTGCTGGGTTATCGAACTTGACGGCCCCCGGAAAGGTCCGCCCATGCCACTTCATCAATTCCGGCTTGGGATCAAAAAGATCAATCTGACTGGGACCGCCCAACATCAGCATGGAGATCATGGCCTTGGCCTGCTGCGGATGCGGCGGCTGTTTGGGAATCAGATCATAGTGCTGCGGTTCCAACTCAGGCTTGGCCGGAATCGCCGTTTCCGCCAATAGTCCGTCCCGTTGCAGAAGCCACGGTGCCGCTACCGTGCTTAGACCGAAAGCGGTCGATCGAAGCATGTGCCGCCGAGAACAGAGTCGATGGTTCATAAGCAGGGAAGATGCGTTCTAGTCCACGTGGAGAAATCGGTTAGAGGCCAGCAGCGTTTGACACAGTGTCGCCAATGCCCGTCGATCCGCAGCCGCTGGTTCCTGGGCCAAGGTTTTCTGCCATTTCGCATCCGGATCGTTGCGATACAACTCGGCCTGGCCCGAGACAAACTCCCGACAAGCCGCTTGTTCCGCTGCGGTTGCACCCGCACCAAACAAGGCCCCGTAGAGCCAATCAATCTGCGGTTCGAGTTCGGCTGAAACCGACTCGGCCGCACGAGCCAAGTCATCGGACCGATCCAGCATCAAGTTGTCATTCAAGAACCAGAGGGCCTGAGTGGCAACAGTCGTCAGTTGCCGAGTATCACAATTGGGTGTCATCGCCGGTAAGTCAAAAGTCGCCAACACGTCCAACGGAAGACTTCGTTGCACCTCCACAAAGATCGATCTTCGAAACGCATCCGCATGATTGTCATCCACACCCACCGGAATCCCGTCCCGAATCTTCTGCACCCCGATGACCGCCTTGCCGTCACCATTCTGGGTCACCGGGATACTCGACCCACCGAGTCGATCGTTCAATCGGCCCGAAACCGCCAGAAGGGAATCCCGCAAGACTTCCGCATCAAGCCGTCGCAGATTTGCTCGGCCCCAGAGACGGTTCTCGGGATCCTCAGCATCCAAGGCGGCCGTGCGTGTGGAACGCTGCTGGTAAGTCCGCGAAAGCAGGATCATCCGGTGCAGCCGCTTAGCATCCCAGCCGTGCTGGATGAAATCATGAGCCAACCAATCGAGTAGCTCCGGATGGGTGGGCGCCTCACCGGAATGTCCGAAATCATTCGGAGTTGCCACCAAGCCGCGCCCCATGTGGTGCTGCCAGATCCGGTTGACGAAAACTCGGGCGGTCAAGGGATGCTGCCCATCGGTGACGTGCCGCGCATAAGCCAAGCGACGGCCCGTCGTTTCCAATGCGGCATCATTGACCGGCACTTCCACTTCTCGACCACTACGCAATAACACCATGAGCTCGCCCGGAACCACGGCTTCTTTCGGCATTTGGGGATTGCCACGGAAAAAAACGTGACTCGTCGGCACCACGCCGGCTCGTTCCGTGGTCAGCATCACACGACGGTAAGACGGCTTCGTGTTCCGGATTGCCGCAATCTTATTCAGCTCTTTCTCAAACGCTCGGTAGGCTGGCATGTCATACTCAACCAAGAGCCCGATGATATTCCCCACGGGTTTCACCATGGGATACAAATCCAATAACTCCTTCTGCCGCGCGTTTCGTTCCGCCGCCGACGTCAGCACCGCCGTGCGGGTCTCATCCCGTACCGCTTCCGGCACGTCCGCCAGTTTCAGTTCTTGAATCTCTTTCGCCAGTTCATTGCGCCGCCGATTCAGATCGTCTTCCAATGCCTTCGCCTCGGCTTCGATCCGACTCGCCTCCGCTTTCACCGGTTCGGTCGTGAAATCAACCCAACGCCCACCCGGTGTTTGCCACTGTTCCAGGGGAAAGGCGGGATCAAAGATCGCACGGAAGCGATAGTAATCATCAATCCCAATGGGGTCATACTTATGGTCGTGGCACTGGGCACAGCCGACGGACAACCCCAAGACGGCTGAGCTGACTACGCTCACCACATCGGCCACGGCCTGGTTGCGGGTTTCGAGCCGGTTTTCCGAACTTGTACGATCCGGCGCCATTCGTAAAAAGCCCGTCGCGGTCAGCAGTTCCAGTTGGCGCCGATCATGAACATCAATCTGCGACGAGGTCATCTCATCACCGGCCAATTGCTCTCGGAGAAATTGATCGATCGGTTTGTTCTGATTGAAGGCGTGGATGACATAGTCCCGATAACGCCAAGCATGGGGACGCTTGGGATCAGAATTGGCCCCTCCGTCCGTCTCGGCAAAACCGGCTACATCCAACCAATGCCGTCCCCAGCGAACCCCGAACTGAGGTGAATGCAAAAGCCGATCCACCAACCGTGCATACGCATCCGGAGCCGGGTCTTCCAAAAACCGATCCACCTCGTCCGTCGAGAGCGGTAAGCCGATGAGATCAAAAGACACCCGGCGGAGCAGGGTCCGTTGGTCAGCCCGTTCCGAGAATCCGAACCCTGCATCGGCCAAGCCCTCGGCGATGAAGGCATCAATCGGGTTCTCCAGTGCATCGCCCTCTGGCTGCGGGATGGGTGGGGGCACGACCGGCGCGAAGGCCCAATGATCGAGTTCCTCCAGGGTGAATCGTGCCTCGGCCACATCGTCCGGTTCCGGACGCGCGGTCTGAGCCCCTTGATTCAACCAGCGTTGGATCACGTCCTTCTCGCCAGTTGATAGCTTCTTGTCTCCGCGCGGCATCTCATCGGATTCGATCTGCTGCCACAAATAACTATCGGCCGCCGAGCCGGGTTGAATGGCCGCACCGGAATCACCCCCGGCAATCATCAACCGAACCAAGCGCAGATCCAATCCACCTTCACGTTCGCCAGCTTCCCCATGACAGTGGAAACAGGCTTTCTTGAGAATCGGGCGCACGTCCGCTTCATACGTGAGCGGCTCTCCGGCCCAGAGTGGGCCCAAGACAGAGATCAAGCTGAGCAGAAGGAGATTCCGGTATCGCTGCATAACGCCTGGGATTCCCCAATCACTACCACGGTCCGAAGGTGAAAGAAAGCCCCTATCAGACCGAAGGCAAATGCTGGGGCGAGCGTACCCGCGAGCCGTTGGGCAAGAGCAGGGACCGGGTCACACCACAAGCTCAGAAGGACGCTCTGGGTAGGAACGGCTCGCGGGTACGCTCGCCCCACCAGGGGAAAGAGGCACCCGCCCTCTAACTCATCACCTCAATCAGATACCGCAACTCAGGTTGCACCTCTTCGGGATCTTTCACCGTCTGTCGGATCTCCTCCTTAACACCTTCCCGAAACCGCTTCCGCAGACGATGAATCGCGACCTTGAGCGCGCCTTCCGTCATGTCTAATTGCTCAGCCGCCACCGCCAACGTCAACGTCGTGTTTCCCGGCAACCAATGCTTCAAAATCTCAAATTGATCCCCCTTGTCCGCTTGGCGAAAATCCTCTCGTAATCGCTCCAGCACGCTCTCCAGCAGGGTCAACGCCCATTGCCGATCGAACGCCTTCTCAGCCGACTCCGCCGTATCATCCGCCACTTCAAAACCCGGAGAGGTTTCCGTAGGATTCGACAAAGCAACAGCCTCCACTCCTCCGCCCCGCTTGAGCGCGCCGGCGCGATCCGCTTCGTCCGAGAGGAAATGTTTTACCGCGCCCACCAAGAAGGAACGAAACCGTGAACGCCCGGGTTCATAAGAACCCAATCCCTGTCGCTCCAGCAAGCGATTGAAAAAGGCCTGCGTCAGATCCTGCGCTTGGTCCACATCGCCCACGCGCCGCCGAACGAACGCTTCGACCGCCGGATAGTAAGTGGCGCAGAGATCCGATAACGCGGCTTGACCCCTTTCCCCCTTTCCCTGCGCGGCCAGGACTTGGGACCATCGCGTCGTCACGAACTGCTCGGATCGTTTTGGAGTCGCTTCACTCACGTCACTGCACGGGGTTCAAAAGCACTTCCGGAACGATCACCGTCCCGATCCGTCGTGCGAGGAAACGGTATTGCGAGAACGGCAACTGGAGTTTGGTGAACTCCGCCACGATCGATTCGCCTTCCACGGTGACGTCCTCCGCGGGTTCGAAGGACGCATCGAGGCATCGAATTTCCCACGAATCCGGATCCTCAATCCAGTGGCATAATTCAAATCCCAATTCCAACTGATCATGCCACTCAAAGCGAACGAAACGCGATTCTTGGCGCTTTCGACCGCTGCCTGAGCGAGCGACTAGATGCGCTCCCTCCGGGTACCACTTCAATCGAGCCTGAACCGCAGCCGGCCGATGCGAAAGCTTGGCGCCAACCACCCAGTGCAATTGATCCAGCCGCAACACTTGAAAAGCCGTCGTCTCATAAGATTCATCCCCAACCACTTCGTCGAACACCAGTTCCCATTCAAAGGGTTTGGGCACATCCTCATCAAAACGCCAAAGAAAGTAGAACGTCCCATCCTGCTTCGGTGTCAGATGACGGGACAAATCCCGGCCAAGACTCACCGCATCCAAGGGCGTGCCCCGTGGATCCCACCACGATTTCAGATCAGAAGCATCGGCCAAACCAACGAGTTGGATTCCAGATAGGTTAGCGGCATTGTCCTGATCGCGAAGCTCGTCGAAAGCCGTTGGCTCCCACTGGACCGGATAGGAACTCACCCGGTACCGCGGAGGATTGATCCAGCCCCGATCCACCGCATGGAAATAACCCACCCAGGCGACCAAGCCCAATCCCACCAAGAGGAGCAGCACCCGAAAAACCGGCCAACGAAGCCAGCGACGGGATCCCAGCCCGATGCTGAAGAAACTCAAGCGGCGAGGAACTAATCCAAAGTGCGCCAAGTTCCCAGGCCAAACCAGCAGGACAAGGCCGATCAACGGAACGATCAGATTGCTGATCAACCAAACCGTGTCGTGGTAACGCCATTGCCAATCTCCCGTTCGATTCTCACCGAGTTGGAAAACCAACAGCATGAACCAACCGAGCAGGATCGAACACCCGAAGTAAATCCCCACGACACGCCACACCCGAGATGGCACGATCAAGGCCAGTCCAATTGGCACAAAAAGAATCAACGGGGCCACAAACCCAAAAGACGAACGGGAAAACTGAACCGTCTCTTCCGACGCACCACGATAGGTCGACTCCATGGCTCCGTAGTATGACCAACTGGGCAAGCTCAACAGCGGGTGGAGCAAACAACTCACCACACCCCAAACCAGCAACGCTACACCCCAGCGGTACAAGATCGGTGAAATCCGTTGCCCATCTGGAGCCACTTCGGATCGGTTGACCAATGCGATCGTTAAGAGGAAGGTCACAATCGGCGTTCCCTGACTAAACCACTGCACCAAACCCGTCCCGGAATACAGCATCAACTGATTCGCAACCACCAGTAGCAACGCCAACAAAGCCAGAGGATAGAGCGAAAATGAAGACCCTGTTCGTCGGTAGGGCAGGCCATCCAGAGCGACCTTTCGCTTCCATAAGACAAACCCGAACACACCCCCCAACACGAACCAATCCAGTACCCGGAAAACGGATTCGTTCTGAATCAGATACCACGTCCGACTCAGGGAATACGCTCCCGTCAGTCCGCGGTACAAATCCCACCCCGCACTCCAAACCACCATCACGAGCACCGCCGCGACGACCCAAAAAACCGGTGGGGACATCGACGCCGTAGCGGGTGCACTCCCGACCGGAGGGTTTGAACCCAATGAGGTTCCAGCGGTCTCGACCTCCGTTCGCATCTCGCCCGCGGATTGTTGACGTGCTTCGCGTTCCTTCTCAAGCGCACGGAGCACCACCCGATCGAGCTCCGGCTCCGCAGTCGACTTTTCCGAGGGAGCGGCAAACCGGCCAATCGGCAGTTCCCCCGTCAGCATCTCGTAAAGCACCACGCCCAAGGAATAGATATCGGCCCGATGATCCACATCCGAGGGCTTCTCGATCTGTTCCGGCGCCATATATTGCGGCGTCCCCAACACGCCACCCGAGCGCGTCAGGGTCACCGCACCGGGTTGATCCGCCCCCAACTTAGCGATTCCGAAGTCCGCGAGTTTCACATTCCCGTCCCGGTTGAGCAGCACGTTCGCGGGTTTGATATCGCGATGCAGCACCCCGTGCTCGTGGGCGTACTCCAATGCTTCACAAATCTTGGGCACCACCTTCAAGGCCTGCTGTGGGGTGAATCGCTCGGCCGCCATGGCTTGCCGCAAGTTCACTCCGTCCACATATTCCAGGATCAGATAGTAGATGCCCTCCCGCTCACCAAAATCAAACAAGGTGACGATATTGGGGTGACTCAGCTGAGCTAAAACCTGTGCTTCCCTAGTAAACCGCTCGGCAAACTCCGGGTTCTTCGCCAAGGCGGCTGGGAGAACCTTCAGCGCCACCGTGCGGCCCACTTTAAGTTGGGTCGCCTTATAGACCGCCCCCATGCCTCCTTGCCCGATCAACTCGTGCACTTCCAATTCCGGAAAAACCTCGTTCAAGAGCGCCAGCTCTGGGGCCTCCACCGTGACACCCGCCCCGTCGCCAACATCCGTCGCCACCGCGACTTGTTCCAGCAGACAACGCGGACACAAACCTTCCGCGGCGCCAGCCTCAAGCGGCGCCTGGCATTCCGGGCATTTTTTCGATTCCGTTTTCATCACCTCTTCCTGAGGAATCCGCTCGGAAAAGTTACACACCCCGGCGAAAAACCGGAACTGCCACCTCGGAATCGTTCCAGCTCACCGGCAAAGGATTGATCCCTCCCAGCATCGGACGCTATGCTCGGCACGAGTGGCTGCATCTTTTTAGTCGCGAAAACGAACGTATTCCAATCGGAACCGAGACCCAAGACCTCTCCAAATCAATCCAAGCGCTTACCCGAACCAGGCTCATGAAGGAAACCGTTCCCCGCAACTCGGCACATGAAGGCCGGCTCCGATGGACCCTCTTGCTGCTCTGTTGCAACTTAGGATACACCATGGCCGTCGGACAAACCCCTCCGCTCCCACAACTCGGCGAATCGCTGACCAGCACGCAAGTCGGCGCCTTCGCCGAGCTAGCCCTTAAGAACATCGACATCGAGTACCCCAACAAACCGTCCAACGTCATGGCCGGTCCCGAGTCCGTTCAAAGCCCCAAGGCCATGCACCCCGCCTTTTATGGCTGCTTTGATTGGCACAGTAGCGTGCACGGACACTGGATGTTGGCCCGGCTCCTCAAGTTGGCCCCCGACCACGAAGTGGCTCCTCGGATCCGTCAAGCCCTAGACCGACACCTCACCCAAGCCAATCTGGAGCAAGAGACCGCCTACTTCCAACAGCCGCACAACAAAGGATTCGAACGCATGTATGGTTGGGCATGGGCCTTCCGCCTGGTCACCGAACTCCACGATTGGGAGGATCCCGACGCACAACGCTGGCGCCGACACCTCAAACCGCTCGAAGCGGTTCTGGTTCAACGAACCCTCGACTACCTCCCGCTCCTCAGCTTCCCAATCCGCACCGGGGTGCATCCAGACACCGGTTTTGCTCTGAGCCTCACCCTGGACTACGCCCGTGCCGTGGGAAACCACGATCTCGAACGGCTCATCATCGATCGCTCCAAAGCCTTCTATGGCAAAGACCTAGACTATCCCTTCGCCTACGAACCATCGAGCCAGGACTTTTTCTCATCCGGGCTCAACGAAGCCGACCTGATGTGGCGAATTCTCCCGGCTCAGGATTACGCGGAATGGCTCCGATCTTTTTTCCCAAAAACCGAATCACAGCTACAAGCCCTGCTTCAACCAGTCGAAGTCAGTGATGTCACGGACGGCAAGATCGTCCACCTCGCGGGCCTCGATCTCTCCCGCGCCTGGTGCCTCCAAGGCATGGCCGAGGCACTGGGAGACAACAACGACCTGGCCAAAACGCTCACCCAACTCGCCCAAACCCACGCGGACATGGGCTTTCGCTATGTCTTCAGCGGGCACTATGAAGGGGAACATTGGTTGGCCACGTTTGCCATCTACACCCTCACACGACCCTGGCACCTCGCAACAGAAACCGAACCGTCCGAAGCCCGATGAAATACGCGCCCCTGCTACTCGTAGGATTGGCCCTCGTACTTGCAACCGCCTGCCGATCCCGACCGGTCTTCGGACAGCCGTCGGCCTTTCGCGAACGGCAAGAGCTCTTTCAATCCATTGATCGCCAAATGACGAAGGACGAGGTCTTTCAACTCCTCGGCCCGCCGGACCTTGTGGAGGAGAACGGCCGACACCATTGGTCGATCGTCCGCCGGAAACGGGAGGCGGAACTGATCGTGTGGTTCACCTCCACGGGTGCCATCGGAGAAATCTCGCGTTCCACGGTTCACTTCTAGCCACGGCCCTCGTGCTATGAAGCCGTCTCTAGACACAAAAAACCCGGGAATGGCTTCCCGGGTTTTGGCTTAAAAGTTGGAGGTAGGGATCAGGACTTCTTGGCTTTTTTCTTCGCCTTAGCTTTCACGATCTTGCTCGCCACGATGGTCTGATTCTTGCCCTTACCTTCGCGCTTGCCAGTCACGGCTACGGGCACCTTGTCACCCGAGCAAATATTATCGTGGAAGGCTTTGGCTACGTCGTTGTTCTCCAACAAGAACACGCGGTTGATTTCTTTGCCTTGCTTGTTCTTGCGATTGATCTGGAGGGCGGCTTGGCAAGACTCGGTCTTCTTCAAGGAACATTTCGCACAAACAAGTGTGCCCCGGGTGGTGCGCTCCTTCTTGGCTTTCTTGTCCGTCGCTTTCTCCTCAGCAGCAGCTGAGAACGGCAGGGTGAGGCAAAGCGCGGCAACCGCGATGAGGGATGATACTGCTTTCATGGTTTTTCTTTCAATTGGCCCGGTCGCCCTATGACAACCGTTACTACTTAAGTCTTCGGCAGACCGTCATCCGTTACAAGGATTTTTCCCAACCGGCAGGGCGCCCGGTGGGGCGCCCGGTGGGGCGAGCGTACCCGCGAGCCGTTGGGCAAGAGCAGCGACCGGATCCCCCCACAGACTGAAAAGAACGCCCCGGGTAGGAACGGCTCGCGAGTACGCTCGCCCTACCGGGGAAGCCCCCAGATTCACTCCGTTCCCGCCACCGGCTCGAAATCCACCGAACGGCTATTCATCCCAAAATGAAACGCTTTCACCAAGAAACGTGCATGAAACAGTGCCTCAACCCGTTCATCCACCCATTGATTCCGGCCCACACGTTTCTGACGCACCGAAATGGCCAAATCCTTCAAGCCACCGACCAATCCCCCCAAAAAAGAAACACTTCGGTCCAAACGCGCCTCCATCTTCGCCACCTGATACTCCCCGGTATCAATCCAAACCTTCAGAGACATCGCATTCAAAACCCGATCCATGGTGCGGCTCTTCAGTCGAAAGTCTGGCCGTGGGATCAACGCAATGATGTGAGCGGGCCGATCTCCCACCAGCTCTTGCCCCAGCAACTCAGGAGTGAACTTCTCATGAAACAGATCCACATTCCGTTCCATCAGTCGCTCCTTCCGTTTGTTTTCCCCATCACCGTCCTCGCGATTGAGAAAGCGAATCTGCCGATTCCGATTCTTCTTCCGGTCCGACTCGACCTCCTCCGCGGTTGGCGGCTGGCCATCGACCAAGAGCAACTCTTGATCCCGGCCATCACTGTAGGCCCGATAGGTCTTGGTCCGCCGTTTCTTGAGCTCTCCATTTTTCCGCAGCTCTTCAATCACCACTTCCCGAAGAAACTGATAGGGCACCTCGTCGGGTCGCTCCGCCGTAGCCGCCGCCCGGGTCCGCTCAATGATCTCATCCACAGACAAGTCGCCGCCCGAAGTCTCGCCGAGCGCCTGCAGAGAGACGACCAGCATGAGGCTCCAGACAGCGGTCTTCATGTTCCGAAAACTACCGAGCATCGGATACGGCTTCAAAGGCGGGTGGCCGGGACGAGCCTATTCCTTGGCCCAGTAGTCAATGACGAATACGTCTTCCAAGTAGGGCCCAAGCAAGGCGCCAAACTTCACGTGATCCGGGTGCTTCAAATAGACATCCCGTCCTTTTTCCGAATCGAAGGTCAGCAGATAGCAATGTTTGAAACCCTTGTTCAATCCCTCCGGGCTATTATTCGTTCCTTTCTCGAAGGCCTTAATCTCGGAGATGGTTTTCTTCAAATCCGCAAAGGCCTTCTCAACCTTGGCAATATCCGCCTCCGTGGCGCTGGACTTGTATTTAAACGCCACCACGTGCCGGAGCTTCTTTTCGTGGTGGTCCGCTTGCGTCGGTACCGTGCTCATACTCAAAATAGCCAGGCCCAGGACGAGGCTCCAAAACATTTCAACAGCTGTTTGTTTCATCATAACGGTTCCCGGATTGTGGCGGACAACGGGGACGACGACAATTCCCGAGTTCAACCCTCGGAAATCCGGCAACCCGGGTCCGAAAGAGAATGCCTTTGACAGCTCCCCGGTTTGCGCTTAGTAAAGCGCTTTCAGTGCCCGGTAAACGCTCATGACAACCCAACACCGTCCATTCGGAACCTGGACCTGCCTTCTGGCCTTGCTGGTCTCGATCGTCGCCTTTGGCCCAGGTTGCACGTCCGAGGTGCCTTCCGAGGCAATCGCTCCTGAATCCCCCGCAGAGAGAACTGCCCCGAAACCAGCTCAAGTCGCCCAGGCACCCGAACCAGCCAAAGCCGAACCACAGGTCGCCGCAGCACCCACACAACCCGACCCAAAGGAAACGACGGCGCCCAAGCCAAAAGCCGCCGAAGTGCCCGCCGCCAAACCCGCTGAGGCAGCCGCGGAGCCAGCGGCCACCAAGAAACCCACAGAGGTGGTCTTTCCCGAAATGAAACTTTCGGACCACCAAGCCGCCGTCCGGGCCCTCTTCGTCCAAGCGCACAAACAATTTAAAGACAAACAATACGTCCCGGCCATCCAGACCCTCCGTAACCTGGACCAAATGCCACTCTCAGAAAAAGAAGAACAGGCCCTGGACATGTTCCTCAAACGCATTGACAAGGCCCTCAATCCCGGGGGCACGTCCGAAAGCACAGAAAACAACGACTCCGAACCCGCGAAGACCGAAAACGATGATGAGCGAAACTAAGCCGAACCCCCGTAACTTCCTCCGCAGCCTCGCTGCCCTAACGCTCACCGTCCTACTCGGTTCCGCCACGGCCCAAGCCGCTGAAGGGGATGCCGAGGTGAAAGAAGAACCCAAATGGGAAACCTCCGCCGCCCTAGGATTTACACTCACGCAGGGGAACAGCGACACAGTCCTAGCGACCGCCAGCCTGCTCAGCTTGAAGAAATGGGAAGTGCACGAACTTCAAGCCAGCCTCAACGGTTCCTACGGCGAAGTCGAAAGCGTCAAAAATAACGAAGTGCTCCGTGGCACCGTCCAATACAATCGCTTGCTCGGAGATTCCGACTCTTATTTCTACGGTAAGGGCGACGTCTTGCATGATTCCGTCGCCGACGTGGAATACCGTGTCACACTCAGTCCCGGTTACGGTTACTACTTCGTCAACAACGACAAAAAGAAGTTCAGCGCGGAAATCGGTCCCGGCTATATCTTCGAAAAACTCGGATCCGGCACCGATGACTACTTCACCATGCGCATTGCCGAACGGTTCGAATACAAGATCAGCGACCGCGCCCGGATGTGGCAATCCGCCGAATGGTTGCCGGAAGTCGGTAACTTCTCAAACTACCTCTTGGTCGCCGAGATCGGGGTGGAATCCGACCTCACGGAAAAGATGAGTCTCCGCGTCTCGCTCCAGAACAACTACGATAACGAACCCGCTCCGGGCCGGAAATCAAACGATCTCCGTCTCGTGACCGGAATCGGCTACAAATTCTAACCCGCACTTCGGTTTTTCCTGACATGGCTTCCTCCTCGACCAATCGTCGCCGTTTCGCCACCCGCATCCTCACCTGGGGCCTCCTCCTCAGCGTCGCACTCGGTGGATCCGCCTGCCGTTCCTCTTACTACGCGATGATGGAGAGCTTCGGCAAACACAAGCGAGACCTCCTCAAGCAATCACTCAACGATGCTAATGAGGAACAGAAGGAAGCCAGCGAGCAGTTCAAGGACACGCTCACGCAACTGCAAGAGCTCACCGGTGCCGACGGAGGCGAACTGCAGAAGCGCTACAACGCCTTCAAGGGTGAATACGACCGTAGCGTCCAAATGGCCGATGGCGTCACCGGCCGGATCGAGAAAGTCCAGCGCTTAGCGGACGACCTCTTTGCCGAGTGGGAAGCGGAACTCCAAGAGATCAACAGTCCGAACCTCCGGGCCAACAGCCAGAAAAAGCTGATGGATACCCAAGTCCGCTATCGCAAACTCTACTCCTCTCTGGCCCGGGCGGAACAAAGCATGCCGCCCGTCCTGAGCCAAATGAAGGACTACGTCCTCTATCTCAAACACAATCTCAATGCCCAAGCGATTGGTTCGCTCAAGGATGAAGCCCTCAACATCGAGCAAGAAATCGGCTCCCTGATTTCGGAGATGAACAATTCCATCGCCGAGACCGAAAGCTTCATCGAGCTCCTAGACGGCAGCAACTAAATCCGAGAAACGGTGGGGCGAGCGTACCCGCGAGCCGTTGGGCAAGAACCGCGAACGCATCCCCCAGCACCACCCAGCGAACGCTCTGGGCGAGAGTGCCCCACGAGCACCCGCAAGATTCTCAGTACGTTCCCTTGCGGTCTCACGGAGTTCTGGTACGATACAATTCCTTTGAAAGGCCCCGCCGCCTCGCCTCTTTTTGTGCGGCTGGGACGCCCAAAGAATGAACATCGTCGGAATCATCCCAGCACGCTACGCCTCCTCCCGATTTCCGGGCAAACCTCTGGCTCCCATTGCGGGCAAACCGCTGATCCAACACGTTGTCGAGCAGTGCCAAAGGGCCACCGAACTCTCAGAGGTCATCGTGGCCACGGACGATACCCGCATCTTCGAAGTCGCCCACGACTTCTGCCGGGTCGAGATGACGGAATCCGAGCACCCCAGTGGGACGGACCGGGTGGCTGAGGTGGCCGCACGCCTGGACTGCGATGGCGTCGTCAACATTCAAGGGGACGAACCGCTGATCGATCCCGCGGTCATCAATACCGTCGCCGCAGCCCTCGCCGACGCACCCATGACCACGGCCGCGACCGAAATCCGCAATCCCGAAGAGTATGACAATCCCAACGTCACCAAGGTCGTCATCAACACCGCCGGGTTCGCTCTCTATTTCTCACGTCGAACCATTCCTTACCTCCGCGAGGCCGCCACGGAACCCGCCGCCGAACAGATGAGCCGGCATCCCTTTCTGAAGCATCTTGGCATTTACGGTTATCAGGCCGCCACCCTCCGGCAACTCGTGGAGCTCCCGGTCTCACCCCTCGAAAACGCCGAGAAACTGGAACAGCTCCGCGCTTTGGAAGCCGGCATTCCCATCCAAGTTTCTAAAGTCGACTACGAAAGCATTGGCGTCGACCTCCCCGAGGATGTCCAGACGGTTGAAGCTCTCATCAAAACGCCCCCTACGCATTCCGAATCTTAAGCAAGCGCTGTGTCTAAAGACGTAAAATACATTTTCGTGACCGGCGGTGTGGTCAGCTCACTTGGCAAGGGCTTGACGGCCGCCGCACTGGGAACCCTGTTGGAGAACCGCGGCCTCAAGATCGCCCTCCAAAAATTTGATCCCTATCTAAACGTGGATCCCGGCACCATGAGCCCGTTTCAACACGGTGAGGTATACGTGCTGGACGACGGCGCGGAAACCGATCTCGACCTGGGTCACTACGAACGTTTCACCCACACGAAACTAACCCGTTTCAATAACCTAACCAGCGGCCAAGTCTACCAAGCCGTGCTGGACAAGGAACGCCGCGGCGACTACTTGGGGAAAACCGTTCAGGTGATCCCTCACGTCACGGACGAAATCCAAAACCGCATCCGCGAGCTCGCCGCGAAATCCGAAGCCGATGTCGTCATCACTGAAATTGGCGGCACGACGGGAGACATTGAGGGATTGCCATTCTTGGAAGCCATTCGAGAGTTCGCCCTCGACGTGGGCCCCCGCAACGCGGCCTTCGTCCACGTGACCTTTGTTCCCTTCATCAACGCCGCCGGCGAGTTGAAGACCAAACCGACCCAACAGTCTGTCGCAAAACTCCGGGAAATTGGTATCGCTCCCAACATCCTGGTCTGCCGCTGCGAAAAGCCCATCAACAAAGAATTGCGGCAAAAGATGTCTCTGTTCTGCAACGTGCCATTCGAAGCCGTGATCGAAGAGAAGGACGTCGATCACTCCATCTACGAAGTGCCGCTGATGCTGCAACGCGAGCGAATGGACGATCTGGTCTGCGAACATCTCAACCTCGACGTGCCTCCCGCAGAAATGACCGATTGGCAGGAGATCATTCGCAAACTGATCGCCCCCCAACACCAAGTCCGGATCGGCGTGGTCGGCAAATACGTGGGATTGAATGACGCCTACAAATCTGTCTACGAATCCATCATCCACGGCGGAATCGCCAACGATTGCGGGATCGAGATCAACAAAATCGATGCCGAAGATATCGAGAAAGACGGTCCGGAACCTCACCTCAAAGACCTTGCCGGCATTCTCGTACCGGGCGGGTTCGGGGAACGCGGGATCGAAGGAAAAGTGGCAGCCGTACGCTACGCACGCGAGAACGGCGTCCCGTACTTTGGTCTTTGCCTGGGGATGCAGGTGGCCACGATCGAATACGCCCGCAACGTCATCGGCCTGGAAGATGCCCACTCGCTGGAGTTCGAAGCCGAGACCCCACACCCAGTGATCGCCCTGATGGATGAACAGCACGATGTCACCTCAAAGGGCGGCACCATGCGACTGGGCGCCCAAGACTGTCAGCTTACCCCCGGTTCCCACAGCGCCCGACTCTATGGCGCCGGGGTCGTCTCCGAACGCCACCGCCACCGGTTCGAATTCAACTCCACCTATCGGAAACAATTCGAGGATGCGGGAATGTGCATTGCTGGAACCACCACGGATGGCAAACTGGCGGAGATCGTCGAAATTCCCGATCACCCTTTCTTCGTAGCCTGTCAATATCACCCGGAATTCCAAAGCAAACCGAACGCAAGCCACCCCTTGTTCTCCGGATTTATCCAAGCCTGCCAGGAACGCCGGGCGAAGCGATCGGAATAGCCCAACGGACACCCAGCTACCGCGAGGGGTAGGTTGCACCGATGACCGCCAAATCCCAACCCTGCACTACTGCGGAACAAGCGATCGCCTATCTCTACGAGCTTCGCCTATTCGGCACCAAGCTCGGATTAGATAACCCACGGCGTTTGGCTGCGGCCCTCGGCAACCCGCAAGACGATCTCGCTTTCATCCACGTCGCGGGAACCAACGGAAAGGGCTCCGTCTGCGCCCTGCTTGAGAGCATCTACCGCACTGCCGGGTATCGGGTCGGTCTCTTTACCTCGCCTCACCTGATTGATTTTCGGGAACGCCTGCAAGTCCAGCGGAACCCAATTCCGGAAGCGGATTTGGTCCGCCATGTCGAACGAGCCCGCACCGCCATCCAAACGCTCCCGCCCGATCACCGGCCCACCTTTTTTGAAGTCGTGGTGATCCTCGGACTGCTCCACTTTCAAGCCTCCGGGTGCGACCTCGTAATCTGGGAGACCGGCATGGGCGGGCGGCTGGACGCCACCAACATCGTGACGCCTGCGGTGAGTCTCATCACCAACATCGCACTGGACCATCAGAAATGGTTGGGCGACACGTTGCTCGAAATCGCCGGGGAAAAGGCCGGTATTATCAAGCCCAAGATTCCCGTGGTACACGGAGCCCAGCAGCCCGAGGTCGCGGACCTCTTTGCTAAAGCGGCTTCCGACCGCAACAGCCCGCTTCATTGGGTGACCCCGGAACAGAGCGCCTCTCAGACCGAAGGCCTTTCGATTGGCATCCCAGGCCTGCACCAACGTCACAACGCCGCACTTGCGATGAAGGCGGTTGAGCTCCTCCAAGCGGATTTCCCCGTCTCGACTTCCGCCCGCAACCAGGGTCTCGCTGAGGCGCATTGGTCCGGGCGCCTTCAGGTCTTTCGGCAAGACTCGGCGGTGATCGTGGTCGATGGATCCCACAACGAACCCAGCATCCGCGCCCTTGTTGAGTACCTGGATGAAACCTGGCCCGATGTTCGCCCCGACTTCCTTCTTGGCGTACTAGAAGACAAAGGGATTGATCAGTGGCTCCCGTATTTGGTTGAGCGGGCAAATCACGTTTACCTCACGCCGGTTCAAAGCGGGCGCACGCTCACCACGACGGAACTCGCAGCTCGCATCGCAACGCTATCGCCGAGCGCTCGCCCGACGGAGGCTCCGGATTTCACTCAAGCCTTCGAACGGGCCCGAGCACAGAGTTCGTTCCTGGTGATATGCGGTTCGATCTACCTGGTTGGTGAGGCCTTAGCCGCGCTCAACCACCAGCCGAGTGACCCATCCAGTATCGCCCTAAACGACTGGGGCGGCCCTCTGTAAATCCGGAAGGTAGGGCGAGCGTACCCGCGAGCCGTTGGGCAAATGGAGGGTCCTTCTTAGCCTTCGGTGTCTGCGTTCCTGTCTCTTGCCCAACGGCTCGCGGGTACGCTCGCCCCACCTTCCGGAGGCCCTTCTTTGGAAGTCCGTGCAATTCGGATCAGGCTGGTATCCTTTGAGACCGAGCGCTAGGCTCACCTTATGACTCGCCTCCGGGGATCCGCCGTATTACCACTTACGCTCTTGTTGCTCGCGCTGTCTGTCTCCACGACGGCCCAGAACTACAACGTCCTCTTCATCATCTCCGACGATCTCACCGCCCAAGCCCTGTCGTGCTACGGCAACGACGTCTGCGAAACCCCAAACATCGACCGCCTCGCCGCCCGCGGAACACGGTTCACCAACGCCTACTGCCAAGGCACCTATTGCGGCCCATCACGGGCCTCGTTCATGTCCGGTTACTACCCGCACGCCACTGGCGTGCTCGGCTACAAGAGTCCCCGACCCCAAATAGGCGATCGCTCCACCTGGTCCCAACACTTTAAACGCAACGGCTATTACACGGCCCGCGTCAGCAAGATCTACCACATGGGCGTTCCCGGCGGAATCGAGTCCGGCGGACACGGCTCCGACGATGCCGCTTCCTGGACCGAACGCTTCAACAGTCCGGGCCCGGAATGGAAGGCCCCCGGCAACGGCGAAACCTTGGAAGGCAACCCGGATGGCACCAAACCCGTGATGGGCGGGAATACCTTCGTCGTCATTGAAGCCGACGGCGACGACCTCGTGCACTCCGACGGGAGGACGGCTCAAAAGGCCGTTGAACTGCTCAAACAACACCGGGACGAATCCTTCTTCCTCGGTGTGGGCTTCGTCCGGCCGCACGTGCCCTTTGTCGCACCGCGCCCGTACTACGAACCCTTCCTTCCTTACGACTCCATCCACCTCCCACCCAAGATCAAAGGAGACTGGGACGACATCCCCACACCCGGCATTAACTACAAAACGAGTGTCAATATGAAGATGGACATCCGCCGTCAGAAGAAGGCCGTGGGCGGTTACTATGCGTCCGTCCGTTACATGGATGCACAAGTCGGGAAAGTGCTCGATGCTCTGGAGGCCAACGGCTTAGCCGACAAGACCATCGTCATCTTCACCAGCGATCACGGCTACCACCTCGGCGAACACGACTTCTGGGCCAAGGTCAGCCTCCGCGATGAATCGGCAGCCGTACCACTCATCATCTCGGTCCCGGGCAAGCGACCCGCCGTGTGTGATTCGCTCGTCGAGCTCCTCGACCTCTATCCTACCGTCTCCCGCCTCTGCGGTCTCCCCGTAGAAGCCCGTCTCCAAGGGATCGATATCTCAGCCATGCTCGATGATCCCACCGTCTCGGTTCGCCAAGCCGCCTTCAGCGTAGCACCGATGCGCAAAGGGTTTCTTCTCCGGGAAAAAGAGTGGGCCTACATGCAATACGAAGAAGATGCCTCCGGCGGGGTCGAACTCTTCGACCTCCGCCATGACCCTAGGCAGTACACGAACCTGGCAGGCGCACCCGAGCACCAGTCCACGGTCAAACGCTTTCAGGCACTCCTCGCCGCCAAACTCAGCTCGGTTCGCAACAACGATCTCTAGAGCGAGACCGCTGCGCCGCCATTCCGGGCAGACTCCAAACAGGCCATCATCACCTGCTGAGTCTTCAGGGTGATCTCACCCCATTGAGGATCGATCTGCCCCTTCAATACGAGATCGCCAAAATTCCGGAAGAGACTGGTCTCTTGGGCGGTGGGATGACTCCCACCGTATTCCTGCGTGACGACCCGACGCTCGCGCCGTTCCATATTGAAATCACACACGTGCTGGTTGCTCGTCATCTTGGCTACGGTGAAACCCACCTCGCTGCCGTAGCAAGGCACCACGAAGTCGTCCAAATGAATATTGCCTTCCGTCCCACACAGATTCGCCCACTGCTGGTTGGCCGTGACAAAGGAGCAATAGAAACTAGCGGTGATGTCGTTCTCAAAGTAGAGATCGCCGGCAAACTCCGTGGGCACTTTGTCCGGACTATCGGAGCGCGAGGCGCCCTGAATCAATCGACCCGTCACCGAGCTCGGCATCTGGTAGTTCATCACCCAGAGATTGAACCGGATGTTGTACCAGCCCAGATCACCCAAACAACCCAGCGGCTCCAGATCGCTATGCATTCGGATGTTGCCGGTCAAGAATTCCTCCGGGGCACAGAAGCTAAACTGCGAATTGATACGGCGGAGTTTCCCTAGAGTCGTGCCGTCATCGATCGCCTGACGCAGGTCGGCGAGCCGCCCACAGTGCATGAACATCACACCGTCCATGAACTGCACATTGGCCGCCTTGCAAGCCGCCAAGATTTCCTCCACCTCGGCAACGTCGATGCCACAAGGTTTCTCGCAAAGGATGTGTTTGCCCGCCTGCGCGGCCTTGATCACCCATTCCTTCCGCACCCCGGTTGGGAGTGGGATATAAACCGCATCAATATCGTCGCGAGCCAAAAGGGCATCATACCCTTCGACCGCTTCCGGTCGGGTAGGAAAGGGAACATGCGCGCTACACTCATCGATCCAGGCATTGGCCTTGGCGGCATCGCGACTGGCGACGGCCACGATTTCACCGTTCCCGGACAGCGCGACGGACTGCCAGTTCTTCATGCCAATCCAAGCTGCGCTCAAGAACCCCCAACGGACTTTTTTCTCACTCATAATAGTTTAATGCGATGCGAGAATCTCTCCAAGCCAACCCAATTTGGCAAGCCCAGATCCGAAAGGTAGGGCGAGCGTACCCGCGAGCCGCTGGGCAAAGAACGGCAACGCAAACCCGAAACAAGCAGAGAAACCCTCCGGGTAGGGACAGCCCAACTTCTCTGCCAGAAATACGACCAAGATCGCTAGTAGCGAGCTAATAGCGCGCTACTAGCCAAGACGGATCCGCGTCCTCCCCAGAGCGAAAGAACCGATGCAAAAGAAACCTAAGCCAACAGACCATGCTGCTTCTAAATGGGCTCTATCGCCTAAGTGATTCAACAAAGGCAAGTTACAACAAACTGAGGACTCGCGATGCCCTCCAGACAGAAAAAAATTCCCATCTTACAGCCAGCTGGCATAGGAGCTGCATTCTGTCTCAGCGAACGTCTAGATAGCTAACAAGCAAACCATCACCTCCGAAGTCCTCCCAGAAAGATGATACAGCTTTCAAGAAATCGAATTCCGAACCGAAAGAACAGAAGAATATCCTCTCGGCCTGAAATACCAATACTTTCACTGTTAATCCTTTTCAACTGCGCACCAGCTACTGCTGGAACCGATCCCTTACCGGCAAATTCCGTTGCCAAAGGCAAAGTACTGGCCTTCGACATTGTCTCCCAACTGATCAAGAAAGGCACGGATATCGCAGCCGACTACTACTTCGATTTCTCCAACGCCAGTTTTCAGACAGAGGATCATTACTGGAGTGAGGGAAGAGGAACTCGTTACGCCGGATCTATTACTGAAACCTATCGACGAATCGACTTCCTAACAGCAACTCGATCGACCTATCAGGCTGAAACAGTGATTAGATACGCAGACGGCTCCGTCGAGAATCTCCCCGTTAGTCGAAACGCCTTCAATGACTGGGAACGAGCTTCTAGAACACGTCGGAAGTATCGAATCTCGGACGGAAGAATGGTTCTCGAGGAGACTTGGTTGATGCGCTACGATTTCCGCATCCGAAATACTTACTACAAATCAGCCAAGTATGCCAGCAAACAATTAACAGACCCATTGGAGACCACGATCCGAATGGACCTGGACGGTTTAGAAGGGCAGATCGTCAATGGGAGAACGCAGAATCAAAGATCAGATACCCACCGAACTACAAAACTATCCACATCCAAACAAGGTATCTCAAGCAGCCAGTATACATTGCCCACAAACTACCGCCTCGTCAGCTGTCAAGTGGATGAAATCTACTGCCCAGGCAAGAACGACTAAGCACACACACTATTACCGGTCCCAAACCGCTATCGAGAGATCGCTAACAGAAAAGACCGATGAAGGCGTTCAAGTATGCCCTGACTGCGACCGTTGTCTTGGCCCTCACACTCACGTTTTTGGAGCCTCGACGACACGACGACGGACAATCCGATCCGTCAAACCAGCGACAAAAGAGCAACCTTAAAACTTCCCAGAGGCTGGGCACTGATACCAATCCGGGAGAACGTCGCGGTATCGAACTCCTCAGGAAAGCGGCTTTGGCAGCTGATCGATTTCAGCGCTTGCCGTTTTCTCCCGAATACGGCGAAGCACAATTCGACGAAACTGCGCCTCTCACAGAGGAACTTCGAGAGAAATGGAAGAGACATTGCCTACTACGTGAAACCTACGCCTCCCCAAGAATCCATGAACCCGCATTCCTGGAGCTGTATCAGGTCTCTCAAGACTACGGACTCTCACGTGATATCGTAAAACTCAAATACCTTCACAATATCGCCCGATCGCTCTCGGAAGCTGCAAACCATGCCACAGGTTACTCAGAAGAACTCGTTTCTGAAGAAACCAAGTTGGAACTCGATACGTTCTTTCAGGATCTCATTGAAACGTACCGGTGGAATATCGCCAACATCTACGCAATCAACGTCACGGATGAGCTCATGGACGCCATCATGGAGATTCATCCCTCCGGTCCCATCGACACCGCTAACACCCATGTCACGCCAGGTGAACGAATGCTTATCAATTGAGATGCCATGTCGTTCCTGAAGACGCTGTCATGGCCCTATGTGGGTATCGTAGGCTTCACCGTTTTGGTCGCCGGGTTTTTCGCCTACCGGACAGGCTTTAGCGTTCCCCACACTTCCCGCCGATCACTCACAGTAAGCCCTGCTAACAGTGCCGGTCACCAGCAGAGGTCAAACCGCCCGGAGAACCAAGCTCTCATCGCTACTCGGGAAACCTCGACTCGGTTCGGCGAAGAATACGAATGGATTTTAGAACCGACGTATTCCAGCACCGAATACGATCCTTCGTTAGCCTCGAACCCTTCCTACCGAGAGCAGGTCGTCACGCACTTGTTCCTCGAAGCATTCTACCAGTCCCCGCTAAGGCTGAAGGAGGCATTCTCGCAGACCTTAAGTGCCGTCGAGAACTGGGGTGTTAATCCCAGACAAGAATTAAAACTCGTTGTTCAAGCCCACAACATCGCCTGGGAGCATCAGATTCTACACAGGAATTTTCACCTGAGAAACGGCAACATTCTCTCGGGAGAAGAGCGGAGTTTCAATCGAGAGAAACTCAAGTGGAATATCCACAATCTGAAGAAACGATTCGACCTTCTATTTGAGGGTTTCCCAAATGCGCGGTTCCGTGATCTCTTGAAGATTGAGCCAGAGGGTCAATTCGTTGAACCCGCTCTCCAGATCGCGCCCGGAACACGCCTCATCAGTCTTTGAAGAACGGTTCCCTGAAGGAGACTCTCTAGCCGAGGCGTGATTAAAAAAGGGTGCATTGGTTTCGGAAGGTAGGGCGAGCGTACCCGCGAGTGGTCGTTACGGTGGTGAACGACCGAAGAAAGGCGTCCCTTGCGTACCGTCCGCACGCGCCAGTCCCAAGGATCGCAGGGCCTACCCTTGTGCGCCGTGATTCTTTCCAGAGTGGCGGAGACCCTCGTGCCGACGGCTCGCGGGTACGCTCGCCCCACCTTCCGGAATCGGACACAACCCGCTAACCGAGGCCGATCAGTTTCTTATTGAACTCGCCTTCGTTGATCGTCGGTCGCTCCGGACGGCCGCGGTGATCAAAGGTCAAGGCCATGTTGTCCAGCCCAAGCAAGCCTAGCACGGAGGCATGAATGTCCCTCACGTGCATCCTGTCCTCAACCGCATACAGGCCCAAGTCATCCGTCGCCCCGATGGTTTGGCCGCCCTTAACGCCACCACCGGCCATCCACATCGAGAACCCGGTCGGGTTGTGATCCCGGCCATCGCCTTTCTCGCTCATCGGCGTCCGGCCAAACTCGCCACTCCATACCACCAAAGTCTCGTCCAATAACCCGCGGCGTTTGAGATCCGTCAACAACCCGCTCACCGGCTTGTCCATCGAGCGGCTCAAACGAGAGTGATTCGCTTCGATTCCCGCGTGCGAATCCCACTTACTGCCCGTCCCAGAATACAGCTGAATATAACGCACCCCGCGCTCCACCAAGCGCCGCGCCAACAAACAGTTGCGACCAAAGGTTTCCGTTTCCTTTTGGTCCAGGCCATACAAACTCTGCGTAGCAGCCGATTCTTGGCTGAGATCCACTGCCTCCGGCGCTTGGGCCTGCATGCGGAAGGCCAGTTCATAGCTCCGGATCCGAGCTTCGAGCTCGGACTGGTATTCCCGTCCCACAACATGTCCCTCATTGAAGCGTTGTAACAGCGCCAGCTTCCGCTCTCGGCGACTCGGGCCGTAACCCTTCGGTGGGTTCAGATCCGCGATCGGTTCGTCGCTGTTACCGTCGATCCGCACTCCTTGATGCGAGGCCGGCATAAAACCACTGCCCCAGTTACGGGGTCCGTTCACCGGTCGCCCCGTGCTGTCACACATCACCACAAAGGCCGGGAGGTTTTGGTTCGCCGAACCCAACCCGTAATGCACCCAGGCCCCGAGCGACGGCCGGCCCGCCACATTGATACAGGTATTCATCTGGCACACCCCGCCGGAATGATTAATCCCATCGGTATGACAAGACCGAATGACGGCGATATCATCCATATGCCGCGCGATTTCCGGCATCCATTCCGAGGCCCACAGGCCGCTCTGCCCGTGCCGCTTCCAAGTCCGCGGCGCCGCCAGGAGCGGGGAACCCTTTTCTCCCATCGCGGTGAGCGGTTCCTTAAAACTAGGCGGTAGCGGCTGCCCCGCCAACCGATTGAGCAAGGGCTTCGGATCCACCAAGTCGAGATGGCTCGGACCGCCCTCCATAAAGAGCCAGATCACCCGTTTCGCCCGACCGGCGAAGTGAGGACGCACTTCACTCTGCGTCGCACCCCACGTTTCCCCGAGAAGACTCGAAAGCGCAAGGGCACCAAAACCGAATCCACTCCGAGACAAAAACTCGCGCCGGGAAAAGGAGTCAGCAGGTTGGATTTCCATCATGTCGCTCATGGCATCGGTGCTCCTATTTGCCCATCAATCCAGATACAAGAATTCGTTCGAATTCAACAACACATGACAGAAGTCGCTCTGCCGCTCCGCAAGCGCGGCCGCCTCTCCCTCGTTTAGGAAGGATAGGGCGCGCTCCCGTTCGTCCGTCGTGGGCTCGCGACCCCACGCCTGGCGCACCGCCGCTCGCACCCAAGCTCTCAGATCGTCTCCATGACGTTCGTTTAGCTCAGCGGCAAATCGCTCGGCTCGCGCGAGCGCGTAAGCGCCATTGATCAGCGTCAGGGATTGGGTCGGGGTGGTGGTGGTGTTCCGGACCGAAACACTCTTCAACCCGCCACTCAAATCAAAGGCATGAAGCAGCGTGTCGCTCCGATTGCGAAATTGCTTCACGTAGAGTCCCCGCACCGGTTCGCCCTCCGCCACGCTCGGGCCACCCACACGGGATTGCAGTTCCCCACTGGCTACCAACATCGCATCGCGAATCTCCTCCGCCTTCAACCGCCGAATCGGGAAACGCCACAACAAACGTTCGCCCGGATCCTGAGCCGCCTGCGCCGTTGCCTCCGGATGGTCCGCGGATTGTCGCCACGTGGCCGAAGTCAGGATCAAACGATGCAGGTCTTTGAATCGCCACCCGCCATCGACAAACCGCTGGGTCAACCAATCCAACAACTCGGGATGGGTGGGTCGTTCTCCATTGTGACCAAAGTCATTCGGCGTGCGCACAATGCCTCGCCCAAAATGCTGCTGCCAGACGCGATTCACCACCACTCGCGGGGTCAACGGATTCGCCGCATCTCCAATCCAAGCCGCCAGTGCGGTACGACGCCCCGAACTCTCCAAAGCGTCCTCGGGCTCGCGAGTCACTGAACCACTCGTCAGTCCATCCAAGACGCTCAAGAAACCTGGCTCAACCGGACGCCGCTCCGGATCCGAAGGAATCACCGTCGGACTCAGGGAACCCGAGAAATCCGTCGCCGCCATGATCGACGGCAGCGGGGCGGGCTTCAAATGATCAAACGCCGCTAATTCCTTCTTCAACACTTCATGCTTCGCCTTATCTTCCTTCGTGATGTCCTTAAGCGGGCCACCGCCTTCCTCCAAGAACTGCCGCGAAACCAGGTAAGCCATTTGGTGTTCCCAGGACGTTCGCTCCGCTACCGGCTTGTGAAAACAGGCCTGGATGTCCAAAGGAAACTTGTCCACGGTGAAGACCCACTTCTTGTCATGGTACGGCTGAATCAAGGCATCGATCCGAGCCCGAACGTCCTCAGTCGCCTCCTGCCAGATCGCGAACTGTTCCGCGTGGGCCGCATGGTCCGCCACCGTGGCCGCTTTGAGATCGTCGCGCCAAACCACCGGTTCAAAGAAAGAACGCAAGCGGAAGTAATCCTTCTGCAAAACCGGATCAAACTTGTGATCATGACAACGCGCACACGCCATGCTCATACCAAGGAAGACGTCCCCCGCGACATCGGTCATCTCGTTCATGATGTCATTCCAATGGCCCCGAGCATCCCGCTGGTTGTATTCGTAGATACCAAGCCTGAGGAAGCCCGTGGCAGTCAGGTTTTCAGGATCGTCGCCCGCCATCTCATCACCGGCCAATTGTTCGCGGACGAATTCCGGATACGGCTTATCTCCGTTCAACGATCGGATGACGTAGTCCCGATAGCGCCAAATGTGCGGGCGGAATGCATCCTGATTCCATCCGTCCGAATCGCTATAACGCACGAGATCCAACCAATGCCGCGCCCAATGTTCCCCGTATCGGGGATCCGCCAAGAGGCGATCCACCAACCGTTCCCAAGCTCCGGGCTGTGAGTCCATCAAATAGGCATCCATCTCCTCCGGCGTGGGTGGCAGCCCCAGCACATCGAAATAGACGCGCCGAACCAAGGCGACGCGAGACGCTCGGGGAGCCGGCGTCAGACCAGCATCCTGGAGGCGCCGTCCGACAAACCGATCTATCGGATTCTCCGCCGAATCAAATCCGCTCGCGCCCTCCGGCACACTTCCATGGAACGGCTGAAACGCCCACCATTGCCGATCCGTATCCGAGATACGATTCGTATCAGACCGCAGGTTCGCCACCGTTTCCGGCCAAAAGGCTCCGCCTGTAATCCAGGCCTCGAACGCGGCCACTTGCTGCGCCGAAAGCGGTTCCTTGGGGGGCATCTCAAGATCCTCATAGCGCAAGGCCGCCAATAACAAACTCGCCTTCGGATCTCCGGGCACGATCGCGGGCCCCGAGTCTCCTCCCGCCAGCAGAGCCGCTGCCGAATCCAAGCGCAGGCCTCCCTTCTGCTTATTCGGCCCGTGACAATCCACACACGTCTCAGCCAAGACCGGCCGAATGGAGGATTCAAACAAACGTGCGACGTCGTTCGCCCTCAAGTTGGAGGCGCCGCCCCAACAAAGGGCAAGGCCCACCCAGATGAAAACCCAAGTTTTCCCTATGCCACGAAACGATTTGATGCTCCAAACTTAGCGCCCCTCCCACCTTTCGACAAGCCTCCTGAAGTTCCCAAGGTAGGACGAGCGTACCCGCGAGCCGCTGGGCAAGAGCAGGGAACGCAAACACCAAAGCCCCAACCGGACGCGCTAGGCAGGAACGGCTCGCGAGTACGCTCTCCCCACCTTTGGGAAGCTTCGCGGGCTAACGCCGCGCGCTCTTGGCCGCCCGATCGCGGATGAAATGTTGGAGCGCCTTCAACTGAATATCCGGAAGATCCGCAAAAGCCGGCATCCCCCGCCCGACCCGCACGCCCCCCCTTACCACCTGGTCAAACAAGGCGTCCTGCAACACCACCGGAGAGGCCCGCAGATCCGGTGCCATCCCCGATGCCACGGCTCCACCCCCATGACAGTAACCACACAGCTGATACAACTGCCCTCCGATGCCCGCCAACTCCCGATTCACCTCAAAATCCTTCGGCACGATCGGCGCCGGAAAAAACGGCGGCGGTAGTTTCGGCACCTCGGCTTTGCCGTCCAAGGAAAACACCAACAGCCGACGCTCGTGAATCCCATAGCTCCAACCAAAAGCCCCGCCTCCGCCCGTCCCCGCGACCGAGCCCCCATAACCCACCAACAAAGCTAAATACTGTTTACCACCCAACTGATAGGTGATCGGCGGCGCCGAAATCCCCAAACCGGCATCATAATCCCAGAGCGCCTTGCCCGTCTTGGCATCATAGGCCAGGAAGTGTCCATCCGCGCGCCCTTGAAACACCACATCGCCCGCCGTCACCAGCGTTCCCGCATTCCACCAATCCCGCTGAGGCACGGACCAAACCTGTTTCTGCGCCACCGGATCCCAAGCCTGCAACGATGCGGGCGCGACTTCCCCCGGCGACAACCGGTAGCCCCCGGCATTCACCGCCATGCCACCCAGAAACGGTACCGCGCGCCAGGTCTTTGGATCCACACCCCGATCCGAATACTGCGCGCTCAAATGAATGCTGGGCAGATACACCAAACCGGTTCGCGGGCTGTAAGACATCGCATGCCAATTATGCGCCCCCGCCGGCGTCGGCGCCACCCGTGCCGGACCGTCCTCATAACGCGCCCCCGGAACTTCAACCGGTCGCCCCGTCGCCAAATCCACGTGAGACGCCCACAGGGTCTTCGTAAACGGCTTGGCCGATACCAAAAGTCCGGTCTCGCGATCCAACACATAAAAGAACCCATTCTTCGGAGCATGCATCAATGCCTTCACCGTCCGCCCCTCAATGGTTAAGTCCGCCAAAACCATATCCATGCTCGAATTAAAATCCCAAGATTCCCCAGGTGTGGTCTGGTAATGCCATTTGTAGGCACCGGTATCGGGATCCAAGGCCACGATCGAACAGAGGAACAGGTTGTCACCGCCGCCCGGGCTCCGGACCTTACGATTCCACGGAGAACCGTTTCCGGTCCCGATGTAAAGCGTCTCCAGTTCGGCATCGTAGGTAAAACCGTGCCAAGCGTTGCCGCCACCGCCATGCTTCCACCATTCCCCCGTCCAGGTCTTGGCGGCCATTTCCATGGCGGCGTTCTCAAACCCGTCGGCCGGATTACCCGGCACGATGTAGAACTTCCAAGCTTCCTCGCCGGTCTCGACATCGTAGGCCGTGACAAATCCCCGCGTCGGGCCATGCTCGGTACCCCCATTCCCGATGATCACCTTATCCTTAAACGCCTTGGGGGCCCCGGTGATGTAAAGGGCCTGGTCGGGCTCGAAGGTTCGTGCCGACCACAGCTCCCGACCCGTCTTGGCTTCCAGAGCGATCAGACGCCCGTCCCAAGTCGCGGTTAAGATTTTGCCTTTGTAAAAGGACAAGCCGCGGTTGTGCACCCACCCGATCTTTTTGTTGCGGCCCACGTGCTTGGCCACCTCCGGATCATATTCCCAAACCAACTCACCGGTGACGGCATTCACGGCTCGGACGATATTCACCGTACCCACAAAGTAGAGGAGTCCATCGACCACCAACGGTGTGGAAACCAGGCCAACATCGCGGGGAAGACCGAGGTACCAATCCACTTTGAGGTCGGCCACATTGCCGACATGGATTTGATCCAGCGGGCTGAAACGCTGCTCGCTGTGGGTCCGCCCGTAAGCCAACCACTGGGCCGTCTCGGATTCATCGGCGATGGCGGCATCATCGATCGGGCGTTCGGCCGACCAACCGGGAAGTGGCGCCAAGCCGCAAATTACCGCCAAGACCAGTCGCCAGCCCAAGCCTCCCAAATTCGTCCGCGTGCTCATAAACCAAAACCGTAAAAAGGTCCGAACCGAATTGCCAGCCCCGATCCGGAAGGTGGGGCGCCCTGGTGGGGCGGCCGGTGGGGCGAGCGTACCCGCGAGCCGTTGGGCAAGACCAACGAACGCAAACACCAAAGTCCCAACCGGACGCGCTAGGCAGGAACGGCTCGCGAGTACGCTCGCCCTACCATCCGAATCCGAAGAGCAACCCGAGCCTAACCAATCGCCTCGGAATTCCTTGGCTATCCTCGGGCCTTCGGACTAAGTTCCAGCATCGTGACTGCCAGCAACCTGCCGCGCTCCTACCGTGCCCTTGTTTGGGTCTGTTCCTTCCTCACACTTCTCTCGGCGGCCCAAACCCACGCCGACGCGCTCCCTCCCGGTGTGGTCAACACGCAAAATCCCGCGGATCAATCCCTGACTCCTCAGGAGTCGCTCGCTCGTATCACCGTCCCGGACGGGTTCCATGTGACGCTCTTCGCTGGGGAACCCGACCTCCGCCGTCCCATTGCCTTCGATATTGATGATCGTGGACGCCTCTGGGTGGTTGAAAACTACTCCCATCCGGAATGGGAGCCCGATGGCTCCAGCGACCGAATTCTCATTCTCGAAGACACCGACCACGACGGCACCTTCGATCAACGCACCGTCTTCTGGGATCAAGGCCGCTACCTCACCGGCATCGCCCTCGGTCATGGCGGCGTCTGGATCGCCAACACGCCGGACCTCGCCTTCATACCCGACCGAGACCGAGACGACGTGCCGGATAGCGAGCCCATCGTCAAACTCAACGGTTTCCGCAAATCCACCAACAACGTCGTCAATAATCTCCACTGGGGTCCGGACGGGTGGTTGTACGGGGCGATTGGCCTCAGCACACCTTCCCTCGTTGGCCCACCTTCAACGCCGACTGAAAGCCGAACCAAGATCTCTCGCGGCATCTGGCGTTATCACCCCATCGACCAACGCTTCGAAAAAGTCGCCGAAGGCATGGTCAATCCCTGGGGAGCGGATTTTAACGAGTATGGAGACCTCTTTACTTCGAACACGGTCGTGGCGCACCTGTTCCACATTGTTCCCGGCATGAATTGCCAACGCCGTGATCGCGAGGCTCCGAACCCGTATGTCTACGAACAGATTCAATCCATCACCGACCACCTCCATTGGGGTGGCGGTGATTGGCACAGCTCCCGAGAGACCACCGACGCGCACTCGGTCGCGGGCGGCGGACACGCGCACTGTGGCGCCATGATCTACCTCGGAGACAATTGGCCTAGCCGGTACCGAGGCAAGTTCTTTACCAACAACCTCCACGGCAACCGAATCAACATGGATCACCTCGTCCCGCGCCAATCCTCCTACGTCGGTACGCATGGCGATGACTTTCTGTTCGGCAACGATCCGTGGTTCCGGGGAATGTCCGTGAAGTATGGTCCCGACGGGGGCGTCTATGTTTCGGACTGGCACGACTACGGGGAATGCCATGACAACGACGGCAGCCATCGCTCCAGCGGCCGGATCTACAAAGTGGTTTATGGAGAGCCCGAACCGTTTCAGCAAGACTTGCAAAAACTCGATTCCTCTCAACTCGCCAAGCTCCATCTCCACGCCAACGAATGGATCGTACGCCATGCGCGCCGGATCCTTCACGAACGGGCCCACGCTGGGGAACCCATGGCCGCTACCCGCTACCTCCTTCGGGGTTACCTCCACCCCAACCAATCCGTACCCAACCAGCTCCGCGCGCTCTGGACCCTGTCGCTCATTGGCGGCCTTAGCGAGAAGGACCTCCTGCAGGAGCTGCAAAACGCGAGCGAGCATCGACGCCGCTGGGGCATCCGTCTCCTCGTCGACCGAAACACTCCCAGCGCCGAGGCGCTTCAGCAGATGGAACAAATGGCTCAAGACGAACCGTCCGCCAAAGTCCGGCTGGCTCTCGCCGTGAGCCTGCAACGCATTCCCGCGGACGCCGCCCGGCGTATCGGCGCGCACCTCGCCGGCCATGCGGAAGACGTCACCGATGCCTACCTACCCCTCATGATTTGGTATGGCCTGGAACCGGCCCTCCGAGGCGAGACCCAGGCGGCTTTGGAGATCGCAACGGCGGCGGAAATCCCCCAACTCCAATCGCTCATTCTCCGCCGTCTGCTCGACTCAGAATCGCCGCCGCTAAATGCGGTTTTTGAATCCCTTCGAACGATTGACGACGGCGCCACCCTACGCCACTTCCTCACTGGAACGGTCCAGGCTCGGGAGGATCAATCGCGCCTGCCCGCGACCGAATCGTGGTCGGCTGCCCGCGCCCATCTAGAAAACTTTGACGATCCCCAACTCCAGTCCTTGGTCATTCGCCTAGCATCCTTGCTCGGGGACGCGGACATTGTGGCCCGGCTCCAAGCGTCACTGACCGATCCGACACTAGCGGAGTCGGATCGTCTCAAAGCCCTCAACACACTCCTGAAGCTAGAGAAAGGGGTCCCGGTTAGCGCACTCCATCAGTTGGCGGCCAAAACCTCCGCGCTTCGCAAACCGGCGATTCGCGCGCTGGTCACCCGCAACCAACCAGAAACCGGATCGTTCTTGCTTGCCGACTTACCCAATTTCAACGCCGCAGAGCAACAGGAGGCCTTAGGGGTGCTCGTCACCCGCCCAGCCTTCGCTCATGAACTTCTCGATGCGATCGAGTCCGGCTCGGTGGAACGCCAGACGCTCTCCGCCTTCGCGCTCCAGCAACTCCGCGCCTTACCCGATGCCAGCCTTCAGACACGGGTGGAAACCCTCTGGGCTGACGCCGCGGACACCCGGGACAAGGCAGCCCGGATGGCCCACTACAAAGCGCTGCTCACGGAGGACTACTTGGCTTCCGGGGATCCACAAAAAGGGCGCCAACTCTTCCAACAAACCTGCGCGGCCTGCCACATCCTTTTCGGGGAAGGCACCGCGCTCGGCCCCGATCTCACCGGATCCGGAAGAGCGGATCTGGATTACATTCTCAGCAACTTGGTGGATCCAAACGCCATCATTGATTCGGCTTTCCGACTCACCACTCTCGAACTCAAGGACGGTCGCGTACTCAGTGGATTCATGGAACAGCTCGGGGATCGCTTTCTGACCTTCGGCACCCAACAAGGCTCCATCCGGCTCCCGATGTCCGAGGTGGCCTCGATCGAAACGTCCGAACTCTCCATGATGCCCGAAGGGATGCTAGACGCCTTTTCCACAGAACAGATTCGAGATCTTGTTCGCTATCTCGCCAGTCCCGAACCCGTACCGCTGCCCCTGTTGGAATAGAACCGCCGAGCTAGAACGACCGCTTCCAACTCTCCCACTCGGCCGCGGTCACGCCCCACATCGCCACAATCCCGGCTAGGGTCGCCACGCCCACCACAGCGCTTCCGACCCAGAGCGCGACCTGCCATCGCCGTTGGTTGGCATCCATCTCTTCGCGATAGGCAAGCCAGTCGTCCGGTATTCGTTGGAGGATCCAGGCGCACCACAAGACCCCCGCCAAGGCGAGCATCGCGGGCACACTCAGGACGACGAGTCTCATCCTCCGTGGACGTTCCACCACTCGTTGCAATAGGTGCAACGAAGGTCGCCACTGGGCGAGACGTCGCCATCACCCACATTCGCCCCGCAGTGCGGACAATCATAGGTGCCTGGCTGCTTCGGTGCGGACGGCTCTGCGTTTCCGGGCTGCGTCGTTCCGAGCCCTTGGCCGAGTTTCCCCTTATTCATGAGCGCCGAAATCGGCACGCCAAAACCCATGGCGATGAACGCGAGCGCAATCAACGATCCCATGATCTTGAAGAACGTCGGCGGCGCTCCAAACCCCGTCGCTGTCCAAAGGTGCACGATGGTTGCGATCCCAATGAAACCGAAGATCGAGAAAAAGAATAAAAAGAAGAGCGGAGGTCGAGTGGGTTGATTCATGGGCTATCGCTTTGTGTTCGCGAACGGCTCCGTTCGGTTCGAGTCGCTGACAAACTATCGTTCTGGAGACGAGATTGTGCTCCGTAGTCCTACCGGAGCACTATTATAAAGGCGTTTACAAATCGGAGCGAGGAGTGGTCATCAGGATCCCGACTAGCTGAGAGACCAAGGGCGGCGCATGGCCCGTTTCCGCAATCCGTTTGCCTCGGCGTCGTTGACAAAGACCTCCTTCTCCGGATCCCAAGCCAGTTTCCGACCGAGCCGAATGGACAGATTGGCGAGGTGACAAACGGTGGAAACGCGATGCCCTATATCCACGGGAAAATAGGGATCCTTCCGGGACTTCACACAGTCGAGAAAGTTACGATGCTCACCCTTGGGATTGGTGAACAAGCGGACTTCACCCGGCTCGATCACGGAGTTCAGGATCTTCGGCGAACTCGCTTGCAATTCCGCTCGCCAACCCTCATTGCCCACCCAACCCTCAGTCCCGATGAACTTGAGACTCGGATTCCCAGAGGTGCACGTCATCGTGACCCCGTTCTCGTAGCGGAAAGTCACATCGTAATCCTTCACCGTATCGTAGAGCCCGCCTTCCCAAGAGTTACCCTTGCCGTCGATCTCGACCGGCCCGGAGCGTTCCGTATCGTTGGCCCATTGAGCCGTGTCAAACAGGTGCGTCCCCCAATCGCAGATAATTCCACCGGAGTAATCCCAGATCCACCGAAAGTGGAAATGCACGCGATCCTTGGTGTAGGGCGCTTCAGGGGCCGGGCCCAGCCACATGTCATAATCCAATTCCGGCGGCACGGGTTGCGGTGTGGAAACTCCCGGCACGGTGGGTTGCTTCGGGAGCACGACCTCGATCTTCTGTAATTTGCCGATCCGTCCGTTGCGGACCAACTCGGCCATCCGATGATACACCGGGACGGCCCGATCCTCGGTACTGGTCTGAAACACCTTGCCGTGCCGTCGCACGGTCTCGATCAAGATCTTCCCTTCATCGATCGACAAGGTAGGCTTTTCACATTGCACATCTTTTCCTGCGCGGATCGCCAGCACACTCATCAAGGTGTGCCAGTGATCGGGCGTTGAAATCATCACCGTATCAATGTCCGGCCGAGCCAGAACCTCGCGAAAATCCTTGGTCACGGCACAATCCGAATTGCCATAGTGCTCATTGATTCTTTTCTTCGCACGTTCCAGGTGATTCGAATCCACATCGCACGCCATAACCACCCGGGCGTCGTTCTGCTGGAGATAGTGCCGGAGGTTGTAGTTGGTTCCGTGTCCGCCGACTCCGATAAAACCCACGGTGATCTGGTTCGAGGGCGCCTCGGCACCGAAGAGCCGGGCCGGAACGGCTTGCGGGGCCAACCCTGCGGCCACCATTGCTTTCACAAAAGATCGTCGTCTCATCCTCATTTCCTCTAGGGCGTTACCGTTTCGAACCTGGTATTCGGTAGACAAGCCTAACCGACCCCAGTCGCGTCGCCAAGTGCCCGAATTCCAAATCCGGAAGGTGGGGCGACCCTTACAATTGCCGCCACCCTTGGTAATAGCGACGCTCGTATTCCATGGTATTCTAGCTACGAATCGGACGTTCCACGTGGAACCCCGAAGCAAGCCAAAACACCATGCAACATCAAAACTGGAACTGCCCCAAGTGCGGGCACCGCGACTTTGAAACAGATCAATTCCGCGCCACGGGCGGTAACTTTGCCCGTTTCTTTGACATTCAAAACAAGCGCTTTACCACCGTTTCGTGCACCCAATGCCACTTCACCGAGATCTATCGCACGGATTCCTCGACCCTCGGCAACGTGTTCGATTTCTTTACCCAATAGCGTCCCCTAGGCTGCCCTAGGGCGATCTGATGATCTCATCCTACGCCATATTAGCCCATCGTCCGGGTCGCCACACTCACTGGCAAGACCTGGTCTTGTTCGGCCTCTGCGCTCTAGTTGCCTTTCCGGACGTGGTGCTCAATTGGATCGGCCAACGCTGCGACATCCAGATTCGCTGGTGGGCCCTGATTCCATATGAATGCGCCGCGATCGCCGTCGTGGCCGTGGGTCGCTACTATCTCAGCGCTTCGCTCCCGGAACTCACGCCGACCCGCACCGTAGCCGCTTGCGCCATCCTGATCTGCCTACGCTGCTTGCACTACGGCTTAACTCAGCTGTTCAGTTTCGACACCTAGGAACACTCCGGTCGGGCCTAGCTCGAAGACCGACCCGGCGCCAATACATAATGGTGCCCAGGTCGTTGGACGATCCATCCCTTCATCTCCAACTGAAGCAAACTCACACTCAACGCGGCGATCGAGAGACCGGACTCGCGGACCAATTCGTCGATATGCCGCTCCGCAGCTCCGATCCATTCCAACAACTGGCGCTCCGATTCACTCAATGGGGCACCTCCGGCCGAACCCGAAGACCGCATAGGAAAGAGGTATTCGAACTCACATAAAATGTCCTCGACGGTTTCACACAGCTTGGCTCCATTCTTGATCAGTTGATGACAACCCTTGCTCCGAGGAGAATGCACGGGACCGGGAACCGCAAAGACTTGCCGACCACAATCGTTTGCCATGTTGGCGGTAATCAAGGCCCCGGAATTGGCATTGGCCTCGACCACCACGGTTCCGAGGGTTAGGCCCGCGACAATCCGATTCCGAATGGGGAAGGTCTGCCGGTCGGCTTTCCGGTTGAAGGGGAACTGCGTCATAACCGCGCCGCTGGCGGCTAGAGCTTCGAAGAGATCCCGATTCTCCGGCGGGTAAACAAGATTGATGCCATTCCCCAAGACACAAAACGAACGTCCCTTGGCCGCCAGGGTCGCCCGGTGCGCCACCGCATCGATTCCCCGTGCCCCGCCACTCACAACGGTCACCCCGGCACTGGCCAGTTGGTAGGCGAGCTTCCGCGCCACCTCGCGACCGTAGTGCGTAGTCATTCTCGATCCCACCATCGCAATCGCGTTCTGATCCCTTTGCTCAATCGTACCCTTCACATACAACACCAGCGGTGGGTCGTAGATCTGTCGTAGCTGGGACGGGTACGCCTCATCAAGCTGGGTGATCACCTGACAACCAAACGATTCACACGCACGCAATTCCTCCGCTAAATTCACTTGAGATTCCCACCTTTGGATCGAGTCCGCAACCTCAGCCCCAATCCCCGGAACCGAACGCAAGCGACTGGCCGAGGCATTGAGAATGGCTTCCGAGGATCCAAACACCTCCAGCAAGCGCCTCACCCGCACCGGCCCGATCCCTTCCAACATATTCAACACCACCATGGCCTCATGAGAAGTCATAGGAGCTATTAAATCCGAGAATCCGGTCTCTTCGTCAACCCTCAAAACACCTTAATACTTCGAAAAACGCGACCTCTCATCCCCCCGACAATCTGGTGGGTTGCAAAAGGTCGACATTGCTCCTACAAAACGGGCGTGCGAACCGCATTTAAAGAGTGGACCATCATCGTGGATGCCCTGAATCAGGGCGACCAAATCCTCATCCTGCGTAAGGGCGGCATCCGGGAGGGCAAAGCCGGTTTTCAAGTCGTTGCTGACCGTTTCTGGTTGTTTCCGACCCAATTCCATCAGCAACGCGAAGCGGTTATCGAAAGCGCTCAGCAGCGCTACGATCGGATCCGACCGGCGGAGACGGAAGAAGACACGGTCAGGGTCGAATCCTTCGTCGAAGTCGTCGCCTCGCACCAAGTGGCCGATTGGAATGCGATCGCCCAATTGAATGATCAACACGTGTGGCGTGAGTCCGTCATTCGGGAGCGCTTTGATTGGGGCCAAGAAAAGGCCGTGTTCGCCCTCATCGTGCGCGTCTACCGAGCCGCAGAGCCGGTCACCATTCCGATGCTCCCCAAATATGGCGGCTGCCGCTCCTGGGTCGAACTGGAGACCGTTCCCGAAATGGCCAACGCGACTCCGGTTCTCGGTGACGCAGATTTTCAAGCGCGCCTCGAACCCATTCAATCCGCCCTCGGGACATGAGTTCGATCATCCTGGCTTCGGCCTCACCAAGACGGAAAGACTTGCTCGAAGCGCTTGGGGTGACTTTCGAAGTGATCCCAAGTGCGGCTGAGGAGCACACGGAATCGTCCAGCGGACCCGATGCCTTGGCCCGGATCAATGCGCAGCTCAAGGCGGAAGCCATAGCCGACGACTATCCTGAGCGGTGGGTTTTGGGTTCGGACACCGTCGTGGCACTCGGAGAGCAAGTCTACGGGAAGCCAGCCGATCTAGAGGTAGCGCAATCCATGCTTCAGGCGCTTTCCGGTCAAACCCATTGCGTGCATAGTGGCGTTTCGTTGGTCTGCCGAGCGCACGAAGTGGTGGAGACTTGGTCGGAGACCACTCGGGTCACGATGCGATCCCTTTCACCGGCTCAGATCGCCGATTACCTTTCTCGTATTCAAGCCCTCGACAAAGCCGGTGCTTACGCCATCCAAGAGGATGGGGAACGGATCATTGGTCGCGTCGAAGGTTCCTTGAGCAACGTCGTTGGACTTCCACTCGAAAGCCTAGAAAAGGTGCTGGTGCGCCACGGGCTCCTCGCATTGCCCAGCGCCTAGCAGGCCGCTTACGGCCTCAGCCCAACTCGAAGGTCGTGACCCCAAAAAGCCGAGCCAATGGCAGATTTGGAGCCGCTTGCGTATACATACGAGCCGTCTCAAAGACGGGCTTCATTTCGTGCCGATGAGCCAGGGCCGTGGCCTCTGCATTGGGTTCCGGCACATCCACCACCACCGGCTCCGTCGCCGGAACGCCGCCACTCAAAGCCTGAAACAATGCTTCTGCAACAGCGCTGTCATCCGCAAGGAGGGGGCCGATCTTAAAGCCCACGCGGCACGGACGAATAACCCCAAAGCCCACCAGCCGCCCGTCTCGCACCGAGGCCAAACCCCGACTCTGGGGTTGGGATAACCAGGCTCGGAGAAAGTCGGTTCGGGTCTCTGGGAAGAGCTCCCGATCATAGGCTTCGACGGTGGCAAAGGGCAGGGTATCGAGCGGGACAATCCCATCAGCCGCGACTCCCATTCCAGTCCCGCGTCCCTCGTAGCGGACGTTGCGGTAGGCGAGTTGGTAGCCCGATTTGCGATAGTTGGCCTGCTGCTCCAAGACCCCATCCAAACCCACGTTCCGCCCCGCCACATGCGCCATAGCGCGCTGCCAAAGCTGCCAACCCAATCCCCGGCCGCGAAAGTCTGGTCGAACGATGTAAAAACCCAGAAAGCCAAATGACCCGCCGTAGCGGACCGCCGAGATACAACCCACGGGCTCGTCACCCAAGCGCCCTAAGAAAAAGCCCGACGGGTCCGCCGCATAGAAGCTGCCAGCGTCGTGGAGCCCAGGATTCCAACCTTCATCGGCCGCCCACTGAATCCCCAGGGCCAGCTCTTCCTCCGTCATCGGGTGGATCTGATAGTCCGCTTCGTCCATAGCTCAAACGTGGGTTGATACAAAAAGACCCCCGAGACGGGGGTCGTGAGAACTACTAGCCTGTTCGCTGCCCTCGCTTACTGCGGCAACGACAGTTCAACCCCATCGGGCCACTCAGCACCTTGGTCAATCCAGGCACGCACGAGGCCGATCTGCGCCTTGGTCAACTGCGGATACTTTTCGCGTTTGTCGACTGGCGGCATCTCCAACTCTTCAACCAAGTCGGCAATGAAGTGCACTAACGGGCTCTCAGCGCTCTTGCCCACGACGACCGCGGCTTCCTTGCTGCTGCCACCCTTAAGGGTCACGTCACGCTTGTTCATGAAGTATTTGCTCTTGGCCCGCGGTTTCGAACCGTGACAGCTGAAGCAAGACTTCTCGAACAGCGGTTTAATGTCCTTCACAAAGTCGACTTTTTTGTCCGAAGAAGCAGGGAGTTTGCTCACATCCACATCTTCGGCTTGAAGGGCTCCAGACACCACGGCCAAGCCGATGCAGGCGCTAACAACTGATTTTTGGAATCTATTCATACTCAACAAATTTTACTCTACAGGGAAACGGACGACGCCACCGCGCCATCCATTCAATAATAGATGATCTTTTTTAACGGCTTCCGGTTACACCGTAACCCACTGTTTTGACGACGCGGACTGCAGAACCGCATCACAAACCTTCTGAGTCTCCAGCGCATCGCGGAAGGTTGGCCCCGTGGGCTCGCCCTTGGAGAGGTTCTCCAAGAAGTCCGCCACTTGGTGCACAAACGTGTGTTCGTAGCCGATTTGGAGGCCGGGCACCCACCACTTATCCATGTAGGGCATGTCACCATCCGTCACGTGTACGGAGCGCCAACCTCGGACCAGGCTGTCATCGCCGTGATCGAAATATTCCAGACGATGCAGATCGTGCAAGTCCCACCGGATCGAGGCGTTTTCACCGTTGATCTCCAGCGTGTAGAGGGCCTTGTGCCCACGGGCATATCGCGTGGATTCGAACAGTCCCAAAGAACCGTTTCCGAAATGACACATGAATGTGCAGGCATCATCAATACCCACTTTTTCGACCTTCCCAGTCAAATTGTGCATCCGTTCTTTGACGAACGTTTCCGTCATGGCCGTCACATCGGTAATACCACCGTTCAACCAAATGGCGGTATCGATACAGTGGGCGAGGAGATCGCCCGTCACCCCGGAACCGGCCGCCTTGACGTCCAGACGCCAGAGCGCCTCGCCTCCTTGCGGCAGGTCGGATGAAATGGTCCAGTCCTGCAAGAAGTTGGCGCGGTAGTGGAAGATCCGCCCCAGGCGGCCTTCATCGATCAGCTTTTTGGCCAAGGTGACTGCCGGTACCCGTCGGTAGTTATACCACACCGTGTTGGCAACCCCGGCGGCCTCGATGGCTTGGCACATCTCTTCACCCTGAGGCGTATCCATGGAGAGCGGTTTCTCACACAGGATCATCTTGCCCGCCTTGGCGGCCGCGATGGCGATTTCGGCGTGGGTGTTGTTCGGCGTGCAGATATCAATGGCGTCGATATCGTCCCGCGCAATCAGCGCCTTCCAATCCGTCTCCACAGACTCGTAGCCCCACTGGGCGGCAAAGGCCTTGGCGTTTTCTTCATTGCGACCGCAAATCGCCTTCAAGACGGGGCGGTATTCCAAATCAAAGAAATTATTGACCTTACAGTAGGCATTCGAGTGGGTCCGACCCATGAATCCGTAGCCGACCAAACCGATGTTCAAACTCTTCTTATCGCTCATAAATCAGTGCTTTTTACGTCTAATGCGTGACTCGTCTCCTCGCCGGGATTATTCACTCCAACCGTGCGCATTTCGCACCGCCACCATGGAGGCCAAAATGCTATTCCAGGTATCGGGCTTCATCATCACGTCGTTCGAGAACATGCAACCATCCCAACAAATGTGGCGGCAAGCCTTCGTCAGTGCGCCGTTCTCGTCTCGCAACCAGTGACCGGCATCTTGGGCAATCGATAGCTTCCCGTTGGGATCATCCGGCAGGCAGTGACGCCCCGTCTTGTCATGAGATCCTGAGCCCTTCACCGTGGCATCGTTCTGGGCAACGTGGAAATCAATGGTCCACGGACGCAGCGCTTTGGTCAGGGACTTCAGTGCATCCTGTAGCACTTCGCCTTGAGCCCAATCAAAATTCTCAGGGAGAATCCGATCTTCCGGCGCATTGTAGCCCAAGGTGTAAAGTAACGTGTGGGCCATATCCGCCTGGAAGCCCAAGACGTCGGGTTGCCCGACGAGTTCCAACAACTTGACCATTTCTTTCCAGCTGTGCATGCCCCCCCAGCAAATCTCACCCTCAGCGGCCAGGCGCTCGCCGTGATCCGCGGCAATCTTGCAGCTTTCCTTAAACGTCTCCGCAATCTTCTTACTATTGCCGTCGGGATCCGCCGCCCAGCTGCCTACATCCACGGCCGAATCAATTCGGATCACTCCGTTGGGCCGAACGCCCATCTCACGGAGCTTCTTGGCAATGCCAGCGGCTTTGCGCACCTGCTCGACGAACTTGCCGCGCTCGGCTTCGTCACCCATGGACGAGCCACCCCCGGTCGGCGGCCAAACCGGTGCCACCACGGAGCCGACCACCAAGTTCCGCGATTGGACCTTCTCGGCCAAGGCCTTGAGATCATCATCGGAGGAATCAATGCTCACATGCGGATCGCTGAGGAACAAATCCGTCCCGTCGAAACGATGGCCATCGACCTCTGCGGCCGCGGTCAGATCCAGCATGGTATCCAAATCGATGGGCGGCTCGGAATCCGGGCCCTTACCCACGACTCCGGGCCAGGCTGCGTTGTGAAGTTTGGGATAATTATTGCCACCGTTGCTTTCGCTCATAGGTCTTCCTGCTCGTATGTGATCCAGAATATGGGTTTGGGTCGAAACGATAGTGCCTTAGCAAGGTAATTAAAGGAATTTCTTCGGTACGGACCGCTATTCCCGGGGACCCGTCTCGCCGACACTCCTGCGTCCTAGGCCACCAAGACCCGTCCGGTTTTCGCCCCCAGCCAAACGGCGACGAGGCAGGTCAGTAGCGATCCCACCACGTTCAGCACAGCGAGCCCCATCGACCCTTTCTCCCACAATTGCAGCGTTTGCAAACTGAACGAAGAAAACGTGGTAAAGCCGCCCAAAACCCCCACTAGGAAGAAACGTTGCGCGGCGACCGACCCGAAAACGCCGACCTTGTGGCTGGCCAACACGGCGATGACCCCAATCAGAAAGGAACCCACCACATTCACCGCCAGGGTCCCATAGGGGAACGTCGGACCCCACCGGTTGAGCGCGAACACGGCAATCCCATGCCGCGCCATGCCCCCCAGCGCACTTCCGAGTCCGACCCAGACGTATTCCATCCGGCGATACTGGCGTGTCAGCAAAAATGCTCAAGGCCAATTCCGAGCCCAAGGACGAGCGGAGCACCATTCTGCATTCATCTCCGGAAGGTGGGGCGAGCGTACCCGCGAGCCGTTGGGCAAGAAAACCAACCGCAAACACGATTAGCTCGAAAGAACCCGTCGCGTAAAAAGCGAGGATCAGGATCCCAGACACCCTCGGCTCTCAGGGACGCTCTGGGTGGGAACGGCTCGCGGGTACGCTCGCCCTACCTTCCGGAATAACCCCTAACTCAAAATCGGATGCACCACGTGCCCATGCACGTCCGTCAGCCGAAAACGACGCCCCTGGTGCTTGAACGTCAAGCGCTCATGATCGATCCCCAACAGATGCAGAATGGTCGCCTGCAAGTCATGCACATGCACCGGATCCTTCACGGCATTCATGCAAAGCTCATCCGTCCCGCCGTAAGTCACACCCGGTTTCACCCCGCCACCGGCCATCCAAATGGTAAACGCGTAGGGATGATGATCTCGCCCCCAACGTTTCCGGTCCTCAAGCTTGCCTTGAATAAACGGCGTCCGACCAAACTCACCGCCCCAAATCACCAAGGTATCGTCCAATAGCCCACGGCGTTTGAGATCCTGCACCAAGGCCGCCGACGGTTGATCGGTATCCCGACACTGATTGTACAACTCTGTCGTAATACTGTTGTGCTGATCCCAACCCGCGTGCATCAACTGGACAAAGCGCACGTCCCGTTCCACCAAACGCCGGGCCATCAAACAATTGTAGGCAAAGGTCCCTTGCTCTTTCACATCCGGCCCATACATGGCCAGGGTCTCCTCGGACTCATCTGAAAAATCGGTCAGATCGGGAACACTGGTCTGCATGCGATACGCCATCTCATACTGCGCAATGCGAGACAGGATCTCCGGATCTTGAAGCACGTCGTACTGCCGGCGGTTCAACCGACCGAGATCATCCAACAACCCGCGCCGCAGATTCGAACTCACCCCGTTGGGATTGGACAGGTAAAGCACGGCTTCACCCTTACCGCGAAACTTCACCCCCTGATGTTCCGACGGCAAAAAGCCCGAGCCCCAATAGAAATCGTAAAAGATCTGTCCACAAGTCGTGTTCTTCGTAACGGACGTCATCACCGCATACGCCGGCAAGTTCTCATTGGCGGAACCCAGCCCGTAGTTCAGCCACGCTCCCATAGTGGGCCGTCCGGGAATCTGCCCGCCCGAAAGCAGCAAAGAAATCGCCGGAGCATGATTCACTGCATCCGTATGCATACTTTTAACAAAACACAAATCATCCGCCACCAAAGCAATGTGCGGGAGAAACGCACTCACCGTAGCTCCGGATTGACCGTGCTGTTGGAAAGGTTCCACCGGTGCCAGCATGAGCTTGCCATCCGCCTTGCCGGTCATGGTGCTAAACCGTTTTCCGGAGACAAAGGAGTCCGGCACGGGCTTTCCGTGCATGGCCGCCAGCGACGCTTTGCCGTCAAACAACTCCACGTGGGTGGGCCCGCCGTTCTGAAACAGATAGATGACTCGTTTGGCCTTGGGCGCCAGGTGCGTGACGCCGCCCAGAGCTGATTCCGCCACACTCTGCGCGGATGCGTTCTCCCGACCCAGAAGCGAAGCCAACGCGGCCGTGCCGAGCCCCAAGCCGGCCTGCCCCAGAAAGGCGCGCCGACTCATGTGTTGCTGCGTTTCCCAAATAGAGCTCATGGTTTGTTCAAGGCCTCATCCAAATTCAGTATCAAGGTGCACACCGCCGTGTAAGCCGCATGTTCGGCTGGATCAAATTCTTCACTACGCTGCGACGCGCCTTCCGCCAACAACGCCTTCGCTGCTTGGGGATCTTCATCAAACGAACGCTTCGCCGCCGCCAATCGGTTGACCAAAATATCACGTTCCTCCAGGCCGGGTTGTCTCGCTGTGACCAAACGAAAGGCGAGCGCCAAACGCGCTTCCGGTGTCTCGGCCGACGTCATCACCCGTTCCGCTAGCGCCCGTGCCGCCTCGACATACGTCACATCATTCAAGGTGGCCAATGCATGCAACGGGGTGTTGGTGCGCGACGATCGCACCACGCAAGTCTGGCGCTTGGCCGCATCAAAGAACATGGTTGGGCCAATGATGCGGCGCCAAAACGTGTAGACACTGCGACGATACAGCGCCGCTCCCGAATCTGCGGCGTAGTGTTTCTTCCCAAAGGTAAAGTCCGCCCACACGCCATCCGGCTGATACGGCTTCACCGGAGGCCCGCCGATTGTCCCCACCAAGAGACCACTGGCCGCCAAGGCTTGATCTCGAATCATCCACGAAGGCAGCCGATGCCGCACCCCACGACTGAGCCATCGATTCTCCGGATCGCGCTCCTGCTTTTCCGGGGTGATCACCGACGCCTGTTGATAGGTGGCACTCAGCACGAGCAACCGATGCAGCCGCTTCACATCCCAACCCGAGGCCACAAAATCAGCCGCCAACCAATCCAACAATTCCGGATGCGACGGACGTTCGCCTTGCGTCCCAAAGTCCTCCGGCGTCGCCACCAAACCCCGACCAAAAAACACGGCCCAATGTCGATTCACCACCACCCGAGCCGTCAGCGGATTCTCCGGATCCAGGATCCAGTTCGCCAGTCCGAGCCGATTCCGCGGTTCGCTCTCCGACATGGCGGGAAGGGCTGCTGGAGTCTGCGCCGAGACCGTCTCACCGCGCTTGTTGTACAACCCCCGATTCAGAATGAAGGTCTCTCGCGTCTCTTCCCGATCCCGCATGACCATCACTTTCGGAATCGCCTTCTCCACCTGATTCAAACCATCGCGTGTCTTACGCCAAGTTTTTACAGCCGCTTCATAACCCGAATGTTCTGGACCAATCTCCGCCACCAAGGTGTCCCAGTGCTCCGGCTTCCGTTCGCGACGGGCTTGGTCCAGGGCATCCGCCAGCGCGGTGGCGAGATCCGTATCCGCAGCGGATCGAAAGGTGGCCTCCAAATCATCGACCGTCTGTCCTTGCCGCGCCGCCCGATCCCGTAGATCGGATCGTCGCCGCTCTTGTGTTTCACTAGGCCACGCGATCACCGGCGCCGTCTGGGGATCCCCGCCGCCACCGTTGACCGGGGTCTGGTTGAAGAAGGCGAAGAGCCGGTAGTAGTCCTGCTGACTTATCGAATCAAACTTGTGATCGTGACACCGGCAACAATTCATCGTGAGCCCCAGCCAAACCGTGCCAGTCGTTTCGGCCATGTCCATCACGTAGTCGACCCGATTCTCTTCCGGAATTCGACCGCCTTCGCCATTGATCATGTGGTTCCGGTTAAAGCCCGTTGCCAGGACAGCTTCCGGCGTCGGATCCGTCAGAAGGTCGCCCGCTAGCTGGAACCGGGTGAAGACGTCAAAGGGCAGATTCGCATTAATCGCCGAGGTCGCCCAGTCTCGCCAAGGCCACATGGTTCGTTCGCGATCCGCCTGATACCCATTGGAGTCCGCATACCGCGCAGCATCCAACCAATCCCACACCATCCGTTCTCCGTACCGAGGCGAGGCCAACAAGCGATCCACCACGCGTTCGAAGGCATCTGCGGATTCATCTTCCAAGAAATGATCCACCTCGGCCAGCGTTGGGGGAAGCCCGTGCAGGTCCAAAGTCACTCGTCGAATCCACTGCGTCCGAGATGCGGGCGGGGCGGGTTCCAAATCTTCTTCGTCCAACCGCGCTAGGACAAACGCATCGGGAGGCGTTCGAACCCACTCCGATGATGCGGGCGTCGGGAGAGCGGGTTTGCGGATGGGTTCGAAGGCCCAATGGCCCTCCCAAGCCGCGCCTTCTTCAATCCACTGTTCCAAGCGCTGGATCTGCTCGGGTGACAAAGGGATTTTCGCCTCCGGTGGCGGCATCCGGTCCTCAGGATCTGCGGCCCGAATCCGCTGCAACAATTCGCTCTCGGCGGGTTGCCCCGGAACCACGGGACCATCCGTACCGCTTTCGCCAAAGAGCCCCGTCCGGGTATCTAACCGGAGCCCGGCCTTGCGCTGCTCCGCATCCGGCCCATGACAAGCAAAACAATACTCCGCCAAGATCGGCTGAATCTCCCGATCAAAAGCCGTATCGCCATAGGCAAATCCTCCACGAGCGAGGAGACAAACAGCGGTAATGAGGCCAAGCCGATGTCGAACGCGGTTCATATAGTCGGTTGCAATCGTGCCCCAAATCAAATCCACCCCCTCCCGGTTCGTCAACCGGGAAACGAGGAAACGCGATCCGAGAGAACGTTACCGAAAGTTACAGATTCGCCTTCGCAACCGTCGTTACGCTCCATCCTCTAGTCGTCCGTGCCGAACTTCAGGGACACAGCCTTGCCGCGATTGGTCAGTTCAGTAACTAGGATAAAGCCATTGGCCATTGCTTGGAAACCAAACGGCCCGTCACCGTAGGGATCCGACTTTTGGGGACGCGCCTCCGGTCCCTCCGATACCATTCGGATGCCCTCGTCCAACATCCCATACCAAACGCCGACCGTGGCGACTTGCAACTGCACCCTCACAAACATCGGCTTCAAGACCTGGGCAAAAGGATTATTCGGGAAACGTTTGCTCTGTTCGTCAACGAGGGTCTGAAACGCCTCAGGCGCTTGCCCATCACCCGCCTCTAACGCTTGGTAAAGGGGTTCCAGCTTGGCGTAGGCCTGAGTCGAAAAACCAGCGGCGCCACCCAATTCGGCCATTTTGGCATCCTGACGGGCGGCTTCTTTCACCCCAAACTGATATTCCCCCCGCAACACTTCCGACCACGAGGGTGAACGCGGCAGCGCGGCGAGCCGTGCCGGCAAGGCCTTTACCTGTTCGGAAGGCAGACTGGGCAGCAGCTCAGCGAGTACTCTCAAGGCCGGTCCCGAAGCGCCTTGTTCGATTAGCTTGGCATAAAAATTCGAGAGCGCGGCCGCATCCCGTGCCACATGGAGGGCTGCTAAGAGATCGCTCACGGCCGCTTCCAGGCGCCCTCCCACAATCTCGTGCCGCGCTTGCAAGACCAACATCCCCGCCAGCGACCGCGTCTGTCGGGTCAGTGTGATCAAGTCCTGAGTGGCGAGCTGCTCTGAAGCCGGAGCTGGGTTCTCCATGCCAACGGCTTGCCGCGTCAGAGCCAGCGCCGGCCCGAATTCCTGACTCAGCGCCTTGGAACTCGCATCAATCCGCGTCGTCTCCACCCAACAGCCCTCGGCACTACACGTGCCCAAACGCCCCGCATCGGGATGTTCCAGGTTTAGGATCTTCTCAAACGCCGCGCCGTAGAGAGATCGCGCATTCTCAGACGCCGCTGACGCCGGTTCCTGAGCCAATACCGCAATCGAAGCGGATAACATCCATACCGCGACCACGCCACTCCTCCGGACAGACCAAGTTCTCATCATCTCATTCAATTGGGGAAAGTTCGACTCATTGGGATCCAACATCGCCGACTGTAGAAAACCAGTGCCCCCGCGCCTACTACGATTCCACAACCGATTTGGAATCGCCCCTTCGCGGACCCTAATCCTCCGCCCTCACGAGCCGAAATTCGCCATCGTCCCAACGGGATTGGTAGGTGGCTAGGAACTGGTTCGATTCAACCGTTCCCGTGAACCGATAGATTCCTCCCGCCATCTTGCCCAAATTCTTTTCCCCCGCGAGTCGGGTTCGGCCATCCTCGTCGGTAACGTCCAGGTTCAAATGGTACGTCCCGGCAAACCAACCCCACGTCGCCCAATAGTGGAAGTCATACCGTCCGGGTTCTTCTGCCGTGACAATGCAGCGCAACTTACCCGTGTGCTGATTCTTGTGACTGAGCCACGTTCCTTCCCAACGCCCCTCGACCGGGTGGCTTCCCGGCTCCTCCGTGGCCGCTCGCCGCCACTGCTGGCGATAGACCGTCGAACACCCCGCCAAGACCGTCGCCACGCCCAACAATAGGACCGTAATCAAGATTCGCTGTGCCTTCATGATTCTGACGATCACCGTCCCTCAAAAATCCAGAGTCGTCCAGTCAAAGCCAGCGACCCATTCCGGAAGGTAGGGCGAGCGTACCCGCGAGCCGCTGGGCAAAAGCAGGGTAAGCATACACCATCGGCTCAGAGGACCCTCTGGGTAGGAACGGCTCGCGAGTACGCTCGCCCTAGCTTCCGGAATAGCCCTCTTCCTCAGACTCACCCGCATTTGCCTTCGCACCAAGATCCAGGATTGAAACCGAACGGCTTTTCCGAAAGACTACCTTCACTACCACTATGCCGCTATCGCTGTCCAAGCTGAGCTCCCGCATCGCCCTGATTCTCACCGCTTTTCTGTTCCTACGCCTTTCCCTTCTCGGCGCCGAATCCGATACGTGGAATCAGCTCGACACCCGCTACCAAACTGAAATCTATCCACTCCTGGACCAATACTGCTTCGACTGCCACGAAGGCGAAGATGCCGAGGCTGACCTCGATCTCGCCACTCTGCCCAATCTCGACACCATCCGCTCGAACCCTTCCGTCTGGATCCAAGTCGAAGATCTCTTGAGCTCTCGGCAAATGCCGCCAAAGAAGTCCGAACAACCCCGCGACCCCGAACGGGAACGTCTCGTAACGTGGGTCGAAGACTACCTCACCAGCGAAGCCGAATCCCAAGCAGGCGATCCCGGCCGGGTGGTCCTACGCCGGCTCAACAATGCCGAATACACCTACACGGTCCGGGACCTCACCGGGCTGCCGACGCTGGACCCGGTCAAAACCTTTCCCGTCGATGGCGCCGCGGGCGAAGGTTTTACTAACACCGGTGACTCGTTGAGCACATCGCCCGCGCTGATCCAGAAGTATCTCGACGCCTCTAAATCCATCACAGCCCATGCCGTTCTGCACCCCAAAGGCCTGCGATTCTCCCCGACAGTTACTCGACGCGACTGGACGGACGAACTGTTGGATCAGATCCGCTCATTCTACGCCCGCTACACCGCCAACGGAGGCGGCCAATCCGTGAATCTCCAAGGGATTCAATTCGACACCAACCAAGGCGGAGTCCTTCCTATCGCGGACTACCTCCAAGCCTGCCTCACCCTCAAAGACGCTCCGAACCAAACGCTCGAGGACCTGGCTCAAGAACGCAGACTCAACGAACGCTACCTCCGCCTACTTTGGAACTCGCTCCACTCGCGCGCCGAGGCCTCGATCCATACGCTGCTCTTGGATCGACTCCGCTCCCATTTCCGAATGCAGACCGGCGCCCTCCCTTTCATTGAGTCCTGGCAAAAAGTCCTCTGGCGCTTCACTTCGATTGGACACATCGGCCGCGAGGGCGGTCCCGAGGGGTGGCTGGTGCCGGTCGATCCCATCGTGAGCGAACAAACCTTCGAGCTCGAACTCCCCGACACCCAAAACGGCGCCCCGCTCGTTTTGTATCTCAACGCCACCGACGCCGGCGACGGGAACCGGGAAGATTGGGTGCAGTGGGAGAAACCGCGACTGACGGGCGGTGGTCTCCCGGATCTGCCTCTCGCGGATTTAACCGCGGTCGTACAACACCTTCGAGCAAGCCAGACCCAGGCCTTAGCGCAGACGCAAGACTATCTCCGCGCCGCCGCTAGGGCCCAAACCATTCCCCACCCGGATCCACAGGAACTTGCGCGACTGTTTGGGGTCGACCCAAATCTACTGGCCGCCTGGCTGGTCTATCTTGATCTCTCGACCTCTGGACCGGTGACGGTGACCGATCACTTCAGCACGCGGATCCCCTCAGCCGGCGACTACGACTTTATCCAGGGCTGGGGCAGTCAGGATACCCCGTCGATCCTAGCCAACCCCACGGATCAAAGCGTCCGCATCCCTGGCCTGGCCTCGCCACACTCCGTATTCGTCCACCCGTCCCCGACGCATTACTCCGCCATCGGTTGGCAAAGCCCGATGGATGGCCCCATCCGAATCACCGGCTCCCTCAAGGACGCCCATCCCGAATGCGGCAACGGCGTCTCGTGGTGGTTGGTTCACCGGACGGCGGGCAAGGCCGTCATCGTGGCACAGGGAACGGCGAGTGGCCGAGACGGCATTGCCATCCCAGCCAAGGAAATCGGTATCCGCGCCGGTGAGGTCGTTTCACTGATTATCGGACCCCGGGATGGCAATCACGGCTGCGATCTCACCCAAGTCTCGTTCCAGATCAAAGCATCCGGGAATCAACAACGCGCCTGGGATCTTGCGCGTGAGGTCTCGCCCGACATCCTCCGCGGCAATCCCCAAGCCGACGCTTTCGGCCACCCCGCGGTTTGGCATTTTTACACCGGGGAAGTGGCCGCGCTCCGATCACTACAGGAGCGAACTTTGCGCCCGCCCGCGGGCTCCTCCATCGCCAGTTGGCTGGAAGCGGATACAGAATCCGATCGTTCGACACTCGCGAAAAACATCGTCGCAGTCGCCACCGGAGAACGAGCCCCACCAGCTGGTTCGCCAGACTCCTTGATGCTGCAACACCTCAAGACGCTGGCGATCCCGCAACAGCCTTTGACCTCAGGCCAGCCGAGCATTGGCGACCCGCGCTTCGGCCCGCACGGCTCAGACCAATCCGTCCCACCAACCGATCTGGTCCATCAAGCGCCGTCGGTGCTCGAATTCGAGATCCCGCCATCCCTCGCGAAAAACCGCAAGTTCGTCGCTTCCGCCAGACTCCGAAACGCGAGGAGTCAACACGCCAGCATCCAAGTCACCGTCGGCTTCGAGCCTCCGAGCCACCGCGACCTGCTGTCCGAAGCCCCCTTGATCCTCAATCCGGACTCGCTGGCTCGCTCGGAATGGCAAGACGCGTTGGATTCGTTCCGCGAACTGCTCCCGCCCGTGCTGTGTTACTCTCGGATCGTACCCGTCGATGAGGTCGTTACGCTGACGCTCTTCTATCGCGAAGACACGCACCTCCAAAGACTCATGCTCAGCGAAGCCGAACGCGCCGAGCTGGATGCTCTGTGGGACGAGCTCCTCTACGTCAGCCGCGAACCGCTTCAACTCGTGGTGGCCTACGAACAGCTCACAGAATTCGCCACGCAGGACCGACCGGACCTCGTCGAGGCCTGGAAACCCGCGAAGAAACCGATTCATGATCGCGCCGAAGCCTTTCGTCATCGGCTCGTGGCCACCGAACCCATCCATCTCCAGGCCGTTATCGACTTCGCCCATCAGGCATATCGCCGCCCGCTAAGCGAAGCCGAAGCCAACGATCTACGCCGACTCTATCACCGACTCCGAGAAGAAGACCTGGAGCATGAACCCGCCATTCGCCTTCTAGTGGCGAAGATCTTAACCGCGCCGAGCTTCCTCTTCCGGCTCGAAGAACCCGGGCCAGCAGCCGAACCCGTCCCCGTCACCCAACGGCAACTGGCGACACGACTCAGTTACTTCTTGTGGTCTAGCCTTCCTGACGAAGCACTCCGACACACGGCCGAAACCGGCTCTCTCGCTCAAACCTCGACCCTGGAAGCGCAAACCCGCCGCCTCCTGGCCGACCCTCGCATCCGCCGCCTCGCCGTCGAGTTCGCCTGTCAATGGCTCTTGGTGCGAGACTTTGATACGAACAACGAAAAGAACGAAACGCTTTACCCAAACTTCACCGAGCTACGAGGCGATATGTATGAAGAAACCATCCGTTTCTTTACCGACCTCTTCCAAAACGATGGTTCGGTCTTGGATATCCTCTCGGCCGACTACGCCTTCGTCAACGCACCCCTCGCGACTCACTACGGGCTCCCGAGTCCGGCGGACGGTGACTGGCAGAAAGTCTCGCTGGCAGAGGACCACCCACGCGGCGGCATTCTGGCCATGGCGTCCATTCTGGCCAAACAATCCGGCGCCTCTCGCACCAGTCCAATCCTTCGCGGCAATTGGGTTTCGGAAACTTTGCTGGGGGAACATCTGCCCAACCCTCCCTTGGACGTGCCAGTCCTTCCCGACGCCGTTCCCTCCGGACTCACCGCCCGGGAACTCATCGAGCAACACAGCGCGGACCCCGCCTGCGCCAAGTGCCATGCCCGGATCGATCCCTACGGTTTTGCCTTGGAAGGGTTCGATGCCTTGGGCCGCCGCCGCTCCGCTCCGCCATCGACCCTGGGGCAGCTTCCCGATGGAACCTCCGTCGATGGGATCCAGGGCCTAAGAACGTATTTGGCGGACGGCCGTCGTGCGGATTTTCTGGATCAGTTCTGCCGGAAATTATTGGGCTACGCCTTGGGTCGCTCCGTGCAACTCTCCGATCTGCCGCTGATTCGTACCATTCGGCAGCGTCTGGAAGAAAACGAATACCGCATCAGTGAGGCCGTGTTGGCTATCGTAGAGAGTCCGCAGTTTCGTCAAATCCGCGGCCGACTCGCTCCGGACCCGAGTCATAATTGAAGTGCACGGTCCGGTTCATTCGCTAGACTCCCTAAAACCACTCAGCCCGATCATTCCTATGAAGCCATCCCAACTTTCCCGCCGAACGTTTCTCCGAGGTCTCGGTGTCAGCATGGCCCTTCCATGGATGGAATCTCTCAATGTGTGGGGAGAGAGCGCCGCGCGCAGCGGTCCCGCCAGCCAAGCGCCTACTCGCATGGCGGTGCTGTTTTCGGGTTGCGGATTCCATTCCCACGAATGGTGGGCCAAGGGTCAGGGGCCGGGGATGGAACTCGGCAAAGTGCTCACTCCGTTGACCCCGTTTCGGGATCGCATGGTCTTCATCCGGGGTCTTTACAACGCCGAAGCGTTAAAGGGCAACATTCACAGCTCCCAAACCGGGAACCTCCTCTCCGGCGCCCCCTTGGCTTCCGGGGGACGGATTCAGACCGGCACGAGTTTCGATCAAGTCATCGCACAACGCATCGGGCACCGCACCAAAGTGCCCAGCCTGGTTCTGGGTTGTGAGAAGGCGAACCCCTCGGTCCACAAGAACTACTCCATGTTGTACAGCTCGCATATCTCGTGGACCAGTCCGACGACACCAGCTCCACTCGAAGTTTATCCCGCCCTTGCCTTTGACCAACTCTTCAACAACAGCACCCAACGCGGCGATCAGAGCGTATTGGACGCGGTCTTGAGTGACGCCAAAGACATCCGACGACGAGTCAGTCGCTTGGACCAGCAAAAGCTCGACGAGTATTTGAACTCGGTCCGCGAAGTGGAGGTTCGCATCGAGAACGCAGGCAAGCGCGGCGAGATTCAGGGATGGCGACCGACCCTTCGCGAACCCGACATGCCACGGCCGAAGGAAGGCTACCCTCAAGACATTGTTGAGCACATGCGCCTGATGAGTGACCTATTGGTCTTGGCGTTCCAAACGGACACGACCCGCATCTGCACCCTCAAACTGAACAACGACCACGGCACCCTCCGTTTCCCACATCTTGGTGTGGATTACATGATCCATCACTTGTTGTCGCACAGTGACACCGAAGATTGGCTACGGGTGAACCAATTCTTCCTGGAGCAAATGGCCTACATCGCCCAGCGGCTGAATGCCATCCAAGAAGGCGATCGGACGGCGTTGGACAATTCCATGTTGATGCTGTGTTCTAGTATGCGCAACGGCCACCATGATGCGACTCGACTGCCCGTGGTTTTGGTGGGTGGGGGCGGGGGACGCGTAGAAGGGGGGCAAAACCTCGACTACCTCGACAAGCCCAACCGCCAAATGAGCCGGCTATTTCTCAGCATGATGGACAAGATGGACGTCCATTTGGATCGATTCGGAGACGCGGACCAGCCGCTCGATGAAGTCTGACATGGGAAGGTGGCTTCGATTCCGGATGGTGGGGCGAGCGTACCCGCGAGCCGTTGGGCAAGAGCAGGGTCCACAAACCCTGTAGGCTCTGAAGAACGCTCTGGGTAGGAACGGCTCGCGGGTACGCTCGCCCTACCGCCCGAACCGCCCTGAGATTTCTAGTTGCGCGGTTTTGATTCGAATCTATATTGAACTGGTGACTAGAAAGTGGAAACAGACTTGTCTCGGGGTGGCGCTTGCCGTGATCGCGAGTACCGTTTCAGGATGTGGCGGCATTGCCGCCTCGCCGTCTGTTTCGCCCGCTTCGCTCTTACTTCCGGGTCTGATTTCCGTCCCGGTCCACGAGCCGAGCCCTGAACCTGCGCCCGCCGATTGGGATCAGGGCATCACCAACCCCGACTCTCAGCTGGCCGCCAGCTGATCGATAATCGATGAGATTCCCTCTGGCCCTGACGGCGAAAATCGCCAGTCATATCATTAAGAACAAGATCAGTCGTACGCCTAAGTTCGCGATGGTCTTGCAGCTGGAACCCCTTCACACTTGTAATCTCACCTGCACGGGTTGCGGGCGTATTCGCGAGTATTCCACGAGCCTCAAGGATATGATGAGCCTGGAGGATTGCCTGCACTCGGCCGACGAATGCGACGCTCCCATGGTTTCGATCTGCGGTGGGGAACCCCTGATCTACCCCAAGATCGAGGAATTGGTCCAAGGACTCCGGGAACAGGCCCGTATCATTTATCTCTGCACCAATGGTGTCTTCATGCGGAAGAAGATGAAGGACCATTTAGCGGCAACCTATACTTCGGCCTCCGAATCGCTATTGCGTGAGCTCCGGGAGGAAGACTTGATCACCGAGAAGGACGTGGAAACCATTCGCAAGGGACCGAAGAATGACCGTCCCACCATTGGACCCTCCCAGTGGATCTACTGGAACGTGCACGTGGACGGTTTGGAATACACGCACGATCTGATCGTGGAACGCGAGGGTGTTTTTAAGGAATGCATCGCCGCCATCAAGATGGCGAAGTTGATGGGCTATCAAGTAGCCACCAACACCACGGTCTACAAAGAAACTCAGGTGAAGGAGATTGAAGACATGTTCGCTTTCCTCTCCTCGCTGGAAGTCGATGGCCACACCATCTCTCCGGGTTACGACTATGACGCGGCTAAGAAAGACATGGTTTCGCGTCTCGGCAAGCAGCCGGAAGACTTCTTTTTGACCCGCAAGATGACCCGTGAAAAGTTCGCCAAAATCGAAGAATGGGGCAGCAAATTCACCATCTTCGGCACGCCGGTTTATCAAGAGTTTCTCGCGGGACACCGGGAATTGGACTGTTCTGCCTGGGCTATCCCCACACGCAACATCGCGGGTTGGAAGGCGCCTTGCTATCTCATGACCGATGGCCACTATCCGAGCTACAAGGAAATGTTGGCCAACGTGAAATGGGATCAATACGGCGTAGACAACGGCGTCGCCCGCGATCCGCGTTGCGAGAACTGCATGGTTCACTGCGGCTTTGATCCCAGCGGGGCTCTCGGAACCAATGCACAACGCGGGGACCTCTGGAAGAACATCAAATACAATTTCGGCGCCAAGCCCAAACCTTACCTGGAAGGGCGCCACGTCAAAGCCTTCAACGGCGCGACCATTGGTCAAGGCCACTTGGCGGAAGCCAAAGCAGCCATTGCTCCTTCCGCCGATAATCCATCCGGTTCTTGCGGTGGTGGTGATACCAGCCAACGCGACGATCTGTTGGAAAAAATCTCGGCTGCCAAACAAAGTTAGCGCAGCACGCGACACGGCGCGTTATGCCGCGAAAACTCCCCTTAAACACGCCCTCTATCAGGCTCTTCGGGGAACTTTAAGTTCGTGCCGCCATTTTTGTGTTGAAGTCCTCGTCCTTCATCGACAATATACTAAGCATCTTAGCATCTTTGCTACAAGTAGCTCGCGGATACAGGCTGTCACGTCCGCTCGGATACGACACGCGAGTTTTTTTGCACGCTCCACTTTAGGGTGATCTAAAGTGACGTCCGGTCCCAATCGGATCGCTTTAAAGAGCTAAATCACTACAGAAGAACTATGCCCAGAGGCAGAAAAATTGCAAGTAGTAGTCGTTCTACCACCAGTGCCAAGTATGACGCCCACAACGTTGTACTCGACAAGACTTACGGTGCTTGGGCGGATCTCCGCCGCGAACTCTCAGATTCGCAAACGGCGGTGGAAGAACGAAAAGGCTTGTTGGAGAAGTTTTCCAAGTGCACGGACTCCCAACGTGCCTTTCTTTTGATGGACGACTATTTCGAGCGCATCTCGCTCAGTCGCAAAGACTTCGCCGGTGAGGAGTGGTGGCCCAAGTTGCTGGCAACCAAGGGCAAAGCCCGATTGGAAGAGACGGCGCTCCTCTTCCTCCGCGCCAACCGCCCGCTTCCGACCGAGCTGATGGCTTACGCGAACTGGGACCGCTTAGCGGAAGTGGAAGAAGCGGAAAAAGATCACGCCTTCGTTTCTGAGCTGGAGAAATGGTTGCTGCCGCCTAAGCCGGTGCATTTGGACGCTCCCCGCGCCTCGATCCGCGCCATCTGCGAAGCCCGAGAGATTGATCCCGAATCCCCTCTCAAGGCCCTCGTGGTTCGACTCGCGGTTTTTCGTCCACGCAGTGGTGAGAAGTTTCGAACCTTGGGCGAAGTCACCGATTTGACCAACCGCGCCTCCCATGAACGGGAACTGTTCCCGAATGAGGATTGGGAATTCATCGAGTGGTTGAGCGAGGCGTATGCGGACGCTGATAGCGCACAAACCGAGATCTCTCTCCAGGGTTTGACCCTGCTCCAATGGCTCGCCCGATGGGGGAACGTGGGCCGTCTGGAATACGATAAGGACGGATGCCCACTGCACTTCCACGGGCGGATCGCCGAGCTGACGCCCCAACTAGAAAAGTTGGACGACGAACTGTGCTTCACGCACACGCTCAAGACGCCAAACCACAAAGCCTTGCCGCTGACCACGGGCCTCTACTTTGCCGGCCAACCCGGCATTGTGCTGGCCGAGGACGAGTTCTACATCTTGCAGAATGCGCCCACGCCGGACCTGTTGACCCAGCTCAATCACAAGCCGATCATCGCGGTGACCAAGCTCTCCCATCGCTTGCTCACGCACTTGCGCAAGAACGCCGTCGGCTCCAAGAGCCACTGGGACGAACTCTGCATCTGTCATACGGCCAAGCCGCAATTGATTTTCGAGTTGGAGAACGATACCGTCCGACTCCGGCTCAAAGCCATCAGCGACCAAGACGAAACTGAGTGGCAATGGAACGGCCACGAATGGCAAAAGCTTTCCAAAGTCAAACGGCGCAAATCCAAAGCACCTGAGAAACCGGAATTCCTCGACGACGCGCGTTTGGATGACGCGACGGAGTGGTTGCGACGGCTGGACTGGTTTACCCCGGAACCCGGATTATGGATTGGCGACGCCAACGAAAACTTCCTCAATGTCCTTGCCGCCGCTTGGCCCGAGCGTCCCGAATCCGCGGACTATCTGGGCAACGCCGCTTTCCAACGGCTCTTCCTGAAACCGAAACGCCTCAAACCCAAGCTGATCATGAACGGCTCTGGGATCGACTGGCTTTCGGTCTCTGCGGAGTGGGAACAAGAGGGGATGAAACTCTCGTCCGCTGATCTGGAACGACTGCAATCCGCCACCGGACGCTTTGTCAAACTTCCGGATGGAGGTTGGGTCGAATTGGATGCGGACGCCGTCCAAAGTGCGCAAGAGACCATGGCTGAACTCGGTGTCGACGGCCTCGCTGCGGATCCTCAAAAAGTTTCCCTCATCCACGCCGCTCAGTTGCAGGAAGAGGCACTGGCCAAATTCGGCAAAAACGCCAAAGTGCGCGCCCTGCGCGACAAGCTCACCAACTTCAAAGGCATTCCGGTCACCGAGGTACCGGAATCCGTGCAAGCCGAACTCCGTCCCTACCAGCAAGAGGGCTTTGATTTTCTCTGCCATCTCACCCATCTCAAACTCGGTGGTATTTTGGCGGATGACATGGGGCTTGGAAAAACGCTCCAGACCCTTTGCTGGATCACCTACCAATTGGAACACAACAAGCGGAAGAAAAAATCTCCCGCCTTGGTGATCTGTCCAGCCTCCGTGTTGCACAACTGGCGACGCGAAGCCGAGAAGTTTGTCCCGCACCTCAAAGTGTTGGTCTTGGAGAGCGGTCTGGCCCGCCACCAACTGCGCAAACAAATCCCGCAACACGATATCATCATCACGAACTACGCACTCTTGCGTCGTGATCTAGAGGCGCTGCAGAAATTTGATTTCAGCGCGATCATCCTGGACGAGGCCCAATACATTAAGAACCCGCAAGCGCAGGTCACCAAATCCGTCAAACAACTCCACGCAACCCAACGTTTGGCGCTCACGGGAACACCACTGGAGAATCGCTTGTTGGATCTTTGGAGTATCGTGGATTTCGTGCAGCCGGGTTACCTGGGCCATCAAGCCAAGTTTACCGAGACCTACGAACCGAAGGGGGAGAACGCCGACGACCAGCAGAGAATCGCGCGCAAACGCCTCTCGGCCAAGCTTCGTCCTTTGCTCCTGCGCCGGATGAAAACGCAAGTGGCCAAAGACCTTCCGGAGCGCATCGACGAACGTCGGGATTGCGAACTCACGGAAGAACAACGGAAACTCTACTTGGCCGAACTTCGTCGCAGCCGCGATCAAGTCTTCAAGGCCATGAAGCAAAAAGGCCTGGCCAAGAGCAAAATGCACGTCCTGGCCGCTCTCACCCGACTGCGCCAGATTTGTTGTCATCCGGAACTCGTGGGCAGCGACGCGGGTTCGGGCAAGACCGATACCCTGATCGAACTCCTCGAACCGCTTTTGGCCGAGGGTCAGAAGGTGCTGCTCTTCAGCCAGTTTGTCCAAATGCTCCAGATCTTGGATAAGGAATGCAAAGCTCGGGACCTGCCCACGTATCTCCTCACGGGCCAAACCAAGAATCGCATGGAGATCGTCAATGCCTTCCAGAACGACCCCGAAGCCTCGGTTTTCTTGCTCAGTTTGCGAGCAGCCGGCACCGGTCTGAACCTCACCACCGCGAGCTACGTGGTCCTCTACGATCCGTGGTGGAATCCGGCCGTGGAAGCCCAAGCCATCGATCGATCCCACCGAATCGGTCAAACCCAAACGGTGAATGCCTACCGCCTCATCTCGCCGGGCACGGTGGAAGAAAAGATCTGGGAACTCCAACAGCGGAAGGCCCAAACCATCAGCGACGTGCTGGGAGAGGAAGGGTTCGCACGGAATCTAACATCCAACGATTTGGAATACCTCTTCTCCGAAGAGTAGGCCGGGTCGGTTCTGGTCGATCTCGACGATGTCGAACAGTGTCGAAACGAAGTAAAAATTTACGAACACTATGATTGACACGGCATGGCCTTTTTGGTCTTATCGCCGTTCATTTTACGGGAGTAACGTATGTACGCGGTTATAGAAACAGGCGGAAAACAATATCAGGTGGCCGCTGGCGACCAACTTGAGATCGAACGACTCGAGGCAGAAGAAGGCGCTTCGGTGACCTTTGATCGTGTCCTCATGGTAAACGCTGACGGCTCTGTCCGCGTTGGGACACCTACGGTGGAAGCCGCCTCGGTGGTCGCAGATGTGGTTTCACACAAGCGCGGCCCGAAATTGACCACTTTCAAGATGAAGCGACGCAAAGGCTATCACCTCACCAAGGGGCATCGCCAAGAATTGACCGTCGTGAAGATCAAAGAAATCAACGGCTAGGGCTTAGTTATGGCACATAAGAAAGGTCAAGGTAGTTCCCGCAACGGACGCGACAGCAATAGCAAGCGTCTCGGAGTGAAGAAATTTGGTGGCGAAGTGGTCACGGCCGGTAACATCATCGTTCGGCAACGTGGCTCTCGTTTCCGGGCTGGTACCAATGTCGGCGTGGGTCGCGATTGGACCTTGTTCGCTTTGGCGGACGGCCGAGTTTCCTTCGAGAAAGCCAAGCGCCGCGTGAATGTGGTGCCGGCTGAGGCCAGCTCTGAAGCTCAGAACTAGTCTTACACTCGAATTCGATTTGAAGGGTGAGGGTCAGCCTCGCCCTTTTTTTATGTTTGTTGATGCTGTCAAAATCTATGTCCGCGCCGGGAATGGGGGACGCGGATGCGTCGCTTTTCTCCGGGAAGCGTTCCGGCCCAAAGGCGGGCCCTGCGGCGGGAACGGCGGCAAGGGTGGGGACGTCAGCTTAGAAGCGGACGTCAACTGTAACAACCTCGTCGATCTCCACTACCAACCCCATCTCCGCGCCAAGAACGGTGACCCCGGGCTCGGGAAGGGCAAGGACGGTCGGAACGCCAAGAATCTCGTGGTCAAAGTGCCGTGCGGAACGCTGATTTGGCAACTGCCCGACGTGACCCAGGACGAGTTTGAACCCGGTGAACCGGACGAAGATAGCAACAAGGCTGCCGCTCAAACCCCAGCTCCACCATTTCCGGATCCGGCCTCGATTGATCCTGAGCTTAAGAACTCGGAATCACTCGAACATCACGAAGATCCCGCCCTCAGAGAAGCCGTGCTGGTCGGCGACCTGACCGAACACGGGGAGGTCTTTCTCATTGGCAAGGGCGGTCGGGGCGGCCTCGGCAACAAGAACTTCGCCACCGCCCGACGGCAGATTCCTCGCTTTGCTCAACCCGGAGAAAGCGGCTCGGAAGGGCGCTTCTTCCTCGAACTCCGCGTCATCGCAGACATTGGCTTTGTGGGCTATCCCAACGCCGGCAAATCGACCCTGATGGCCGCTCTCTCGCGAGCGCGTCCCAAGATTGCCGACTATCCATTCACCACGCTGAAGCCTCACATCGGCATCATCGAGCACGAGGATTATACCCGAACGACCATTTGCGATATTCCGGGCATCATTGAGGGCGCCCATCAGAATGCGGGCCTGGGACACGCGTTTCTCCGCCACATCAAACGATGCCAAGCGCTTGCTTTCGTCATCGACATGGCCGGATCCGAGGGGAGGGAACCTTGGGAAGACTTTCGGCAACTCCGCAAGGAATTGAAGGCCTACGATCCTGACCTCGCTAAGCGAAAAGCCATCGTGCTCGCGAACAAAATGGATGAACCCGCTGCGGCCGAAAATCTAGAGAAGTTCAAAACCCACTTCAAACGCGTTCGCGTTTTCCCCATTGCTGCCGCCTTCGATGAAGGTCTGGACGCGGTTAAGAAGGCGTTTAAGAAGGCCGCTTCAGCCCAACGGTAAACGCCCGGCAAGCCGGCCTGCCTTCACGACTTTCCCCACATTCCCGCCTAGAGCGGGATCAGATCGGGGTTCTCCCCACTGGCTTTAGGTGGGCCCAAAACCACCGACGCCACAATCGCTTGGCGCAACGCCTTCCGACTCCGAAAGTTCGACACATCGCTCGCGCCCCCACGCCGCACCCTGGGACGCTTTAAGATCATGGGTGAATCCGCCGGAATCGGCTGACTCGGTTTCGCGACCGGCCGGACATAGTCCGAAGCCTCTCTGACGCCTTCCACCTTCACCGCCGGCTTCGATGCCCTGGGCACGGGCGGCGGGGCCACTGGGACCGGCTGAGGGGTTCGTGGTCTTTCCGGCTCCACGTAGAGTTCCACTTGGGGCGATTCCGCCCGCTCGCGGGTTCGGCTCCGTTCGGATCGTGCCGGGTCCTCTCCTTCCAACAACCTCTTGAGCCGATCCTCCCAGTCTAATTCCTGAACATCCTCGCCCTTCCGACCCGGCTCCAACCTCCCGCTTGCGGCACGGGGATCTGCCGCAGCACCACGGGACGGATTTGAGGCCTCCTGGGCTTCAGCCGCCGCTCGACGTCGCTTCCCAATCCACTCAGAAATCGCTGAAATCAGCGAAATCAGGATCAAAAAGAATATCGGATTATCAAACATCGTTGATGCCGTTCTTAGATCACGGAATCAATCCGCAGGGGCTGCCTCACTCAAGGCAACCCCCACCACAGAGCTCTAAGAATCGTCGCCGTCCTCCTCGGGCTTGGCGATGCTATCCCGCATGGTGGTATCGGCTTGAATGTTCTTCATCTTGTAATAGTCCATCACGCCCATGTTGCCGCTGCGGAAGGCATCCGCCATGGCCAGCGGTACTTGGGCTTCAGCCTCGACCACGCGGGCACGCATCTCGGCGACTCGGGCTACCATTTCCTGCTCGGTCGCCACGGCCGCTGCACGCCTCACTTCTGCTTGGGCTTGAGCGATGAGTTTGTTCGCTTCGGCCTGTTCGGCTTGCAGTTTGGCGCCCACGTTTTCGCCCACATCCACATCGGCGATATCAATGGACAGGATCTCGAAGGCCGTGTTGCTATCCAGCGCCTTGCTCAACACCGTGCGTGAAATCATATCCGGATTCTCCAACACATCCTTGTAGCTATCCGATGAACCGATCGTGGAAACAATGCCCTCACCGACACGGGCCACGATGGTATCTTCGGTGGCACCCCCAACGAAGCGATCCAAATTGGTTCGCACCGTCACACGTGCCCGAGCCCGAATGATGATCCCGTCCTTCGCCACGGCGTCCACCGTTCCTTTACCGACATTCGCCGCCGGACAATCGATCACCCGGGGATTCACCGAGGTCTTCACGGCCTCAATCACGTTTTTCCCAGTCCCTTTGGTCGCCAAATCGATGGCGCAGGCTCGATCGAAATCCAACCGGATCCCGGCTTTGCGAGCGGCGATCAAGGCCTGGACCACCATGTCGATACTGCCGCCGGCCAAAAAGTGAGTGGAGAGATCATCAATCGATACCGGCAAACCGGATTTCACGGCCGTGATACGGGTATTGACCACTTGGCCCACCGGCACGGACCGGAGACGGAGGGCGATGAGCTCGGTAAAATCGACCCGCGCTCCCGACACCAGGGCTCGCACCCAGACGTTGAGGAAATTGATACCCAGGATGATCGCGATGAGGGCGATAAATCCGATGATGCCCCACCCAATGACTTCAGTAGTGGTCGCGGCAAAGAATGGGAGTGTCGTCCAGTCCATCATAATAGTGTTTCCCAATAGCTTGATCTCGGTGCTGTGGTCCTACTGCGTAACCTAGCCCGGGACAATTGATCTGTCCAAGGGCAAAATGGGTGCGGGGTCGGCCAATGGCGCCGGCAAGCCGGCGCACTCCATGGAGTGCGAGAGCTTGCTCTCGCCTTCTTCCAACGCAATCGATCTTGTCGAAGGCACCCTTTTTGAGTCAAGCCCGTCGGGCTCTTAGACCTTACGCACCACAATCCGCATCCCCTCCACGGATACAACCCGTACGGGGACATCCTTCTCGACCATGTCCCCCTCCGTGACCACATCCACGTGGCGATCCTCAATCACCACCGTACCGGATGGCCGCAAGGGGGTTAGAGTCAGACCCTGTTTTCCCACTAATTCGGGCCGCTCCGCGCCGATATCACCGATCTGACCTTCGGAGACAAACGGCTTGGCCAGACTACTCGTGGGGAACACCCGAAGCCAAACCACGAAGCCAATAATCAACCCAACCGTCACCCCCATGAGCAGCATGGAACCGCCCTGGCTTCCCCACTCTCGAAATCCCAGCACCACGCCCGCACCCAAACAAATCAGCCCGATCGAGCCGGCAATCATTCCCGGCAAAAAGATCTCCGAAAGCAACAAAAGTGTCCCAATCACCAAACACGTGACAACCACAACCATACAAGAATGATACTCCGTGACCTACAGCCGACAAGGTCAATTGCTCGGAAGAGCCATGGAGCCCTTCCCTCAATTTTGCAGTTTGCATTTTAACTTTTGCATTCCCTTCGTCCCCGCCCCCCCCAAAAAAACCGTCGCCTTCCCACCCCACCATTCCGATCCTCAACCCAACCCATCCGGCTCCATCTTCTCCCCTCCAAAACCCTTCAACCCCGCGCCATTCGCCACATTTCGCCTCACCCCTAGACCTCCCAGATACTTCATTTCAATCAACTAACTACTTATAAAAACACGAACAAAATCTCCGGAATCCGCCACCAAAATAGCCGGCTCAAAAAAAACACATTGACCGATTAAGGCTAAGAAGTTACTGCTGAGAACGTGATATTTTTCAGTGAGGTCTGAACCCCTCACGAGGGAATCAACCGTTAGAAAAGAACGGAAACTCAAGGTGGCCGTGGGGCTCTAGAGACCTAGGAACAACGCAGAAGAACTGTACCTAGCCGAAGTGCCCGCAACGATTCCAATGGAGGAGATATGTTGAAGATGGGGATGAAAAAAGAATGGAAACGTTCCGACCAAGGATTGGGACGCAGATGGCGGAATGGTGCGTGGAGTATACTGTGGTTATTGGTGGGATGCTTGGCAGGGTGGCCAAACGCATCCGCCCAGTTCATCCCGCGCCCCACGGATCCCACGGCAGGCGATTCGGGACTCGAACCCTCGAAATCAGATCCGCTTGCCCCGCGGCAGACCGCGTATCAAATCACGGAAAACGGCTCCGATCACCGCATCTGGCAGCGCGTCGAAACCCGCATCGACGAAACCGGCCAAGAAACCGAAATTGTCCACGAATACACCGAACTCGCATCTGGGCTGAACTACTGGGACGAAGCCACCGGCGATTGGGCCGAATCCCGTGCCCAAGTCGTGCCCTCGGCCGAAGGCGGCGCGGTAGCGCTCCAGGGACAGACCAAAGTGATCTTCTCCTCCGTGCTGGGAGACCCAGCAGGGACGGTGGATGTCTTGGCTGCGGACGGAGAACGATTCCGCGCGGTGGTTCTGGGCTTGGCCTACTACGACCCCATCACGGGCGAAGATGTCATCATCTCCGAGATCAATCCCAACGCCGTGGGTGAGATCGTGGGTGCGAATCAGGTCATCTATCGAAACGCCTTCGTCGATATCCAGGCGGATGTGCACTACGAGTATCGCCGCGACGGCCTTTCCCAAAACGTCATCCTACGAGAGCAACCCGTATTGAGCCCGGCGGCCTTGGGTATGGGCCCGGAGAGCCAACTCCAAGTCCTCTCAGAATTCCTCGAAGCCCCCAACCCGGTCAAGGAAGTGCGCACCATTCGCCCGTTGGTAGACGGAGTCGACCGATTGACGGCCGTAGAGCCCGATCTCACCGATGAATCTTTAGATTTTGGCGAGATCCGGATGGACACCGGCACGGCCTTCGACCTTGATGATGAGCTTGGAACGAGGACGATCGTGACCAAGCACTGGGAAGAAGTCGAGGGGCGAAGGATTCTCTTTGAAGGCGTGCACTATGAAACGGCCGCCCAGCAGCTCCGGGAATTGCCTCTGCTCCCCGGCGAGGGCAAGGAAGCCCGTCTCAAATCCGAACGTTCCCGTGGGCTGCGTCGCCAAATCCCCACCCGAGTAATGGCCAGGATGGACCCGCAAAAGACGAAACGCTCGATGCAGGTGGCAGCCGTATCAGCACTCCAAGCGCCGGGTTATCTAGTGGACTATGAATTGGTCAGCGGGTCATTGACGAACTACACCTTTGAACGCGGCAAGACGTATCACGTGACGGGTTCAACAGATCTCTACGGCACGACGATTTTCGAAGGAGGTGCCGTGATCAAGAATAGCGGACAGTTCTTTGAGGTGCACGCCCCGAGCGAGTTTCGAACGGGGATCTATGATCCTTTGATCATCACCTCCATGCACGATGACACTGTTGGAGAAGAAATCACAGGGAGCACGGGAACGCCTCCGGCTCGGGCAAACACGGTGGGCTGGTTTCTGACGTTTAAGAACGTTAATGGGCAAGTGGTCAAGAACGTTCGGATCAAGCATGGTTACTCGGCCTACTACCTGATCGATTGTACGAACTTTGAGTTCCAGAACGTTCAGACTATCGGTTGCTTAGGTGCTTTTGCGTCCTTTCAATCCTCTGGGGTCACGATTGGAAATGCTTTGATCGATGACGTCCAGATCTTCAATGGAACGAATACTGGCTGTGTTGCAAGCAACGTAACGTTTCATGATGTGGGCCAGATCGGTTTCTCAGGAAATCCCGACAATCCCGAACTGAAGAATTGCCTTATCGTAAACGTGGGATCCGCCCACTACGTAGGCGATACAGAGCCCCACAACGTCGAACTGGCGAGTGCATCCGGTGTCTTCCAAAGCGCCGGCGGCGGCCATTTCTACTTGGCCAATAGCAGTCCCTATCGCGACCTGGGCACGGCAACCATCGATCCCGACTTGGAAGCGGATCTAGAGGCTATGACAACCGAACCTCCGACGGTTCTTTCGGACCCCCACAGCCTGACGACAAACACCGTCTGGCAACCTCATGTTGCCCGGGACGACAATGGCACGCTGGATGTTGGCTACCACTATCCGGCGTTAGATTACCTGTTTCGCGAAGTGATGGTTGAGTCAAACGTTTCCCTGGCAATTGAAGCGGGGACGGCATTGGGCCAGATGGGAGCAGGATTCGGGCTGAAGTTTCGTGAGGGAACACAACTAACCATGAACGGAACGGATACTGAGAGGATCGCCTATGCTCGCTATGATCGGGTTCAGGAAAGTGTATCCGGACTCTCGGAAAGCCATAGCCACTTCCTAAAACAGTTTTTCAGCAACACCAGCGGTACTCCGAATCAGATGATTATCCGCGGAACGGATTTCTATTCGGGCTTTGGTTCGGACCAGTTTTTGAACCAGGTCTCTATCTTTTTTGGAGAGATGGCGACGTTGACAATGGTTGGGAATCGATTCTACGGGGGATACTTCTACGTCTACGACGAACCGGGGAACCATCACACACTGGTGAACAATCTGTTCTCCCATACGAAGGTGAGTCTTACGGGAAAGAGTGATTTTGAGTTCCGAAATAACTTGTTATTGGATACGGAGGTTTATTTCGACCAAGCATCGGGCACGGATTCCTGGGAGGTTCAGGACAACGTGTTTGATTCCGCATCCCAAGGCTTTCCCGGAACGGTATCGCTGGGCTCTTTCGACCACAACGCCTACGTCGACACGAGCTTCCGGGTAGATCAGTCGACCCTTTCGAACGATGTCGTATTGACGAGCTTGGCATATGAAAGCGGACCCTTTGGAGATTATTACCAACCCTCAGGGAGCACACTTATCGATGTCGGAAGCCGATTATCTGATGCAGCAGGTCTACTCCATCACACCGTGTTGGCGACAGGGCCGCCAGAAGGGGACGCGTCATTGGTGACTACGGTGGACATTGGACTTCACTATCCGGCCGTAGATACACTTGGCGAGACATTGCTGGACAGCGATTGGGATGGAATTCCAAACATCTTGGAGGATGTGAATGGGAACGGGCTCACAGAAGGCACCGAGAGCACATGGAAGGCATCGGATTTGCCAGGTGTTAGTGGCAGTAGTGCAGTGTTGTTTTTCAATCGAACTGGAACAGGGCTCTAAGCACACAAGAAGTAATCATGAGAAGATTTATTAGCCTGCTTTGCGCAACGTGGGTGGTTAGCGTTGGTCTTGAGCTGCGAGCACAGGAAGAATGTCCGCAGATTTCAGTCCCAACGGGTCCGCCGTCTTTTGTTGACGGCGAACCGGATACCGAAGAATACCCTGAGTGGCGATGGTTGGATATTGTGCCGGATGGAACTCTGCACCCATCGTGTGGCTGCTGGTACCTCGTTCACGTAAAGTTCAGCTTCAAGCTGGAGATAGACGACAGTATTCGCGTTCACTCGCGCACATTGGTCAATGGATTAAACGATGTGTTGGAAGATTCGGACGAATTCTATATCTGGATACGCTCAACGGATAAGTTCGGTTTTGGTTTAAACCAGGGTGTTTCGTGGATTTCTTGGGCTAGGATCGATTCAGCTACTGTCATTGAAACCCGGGTTGGCGATGCGTTTTGTGGGGGGAATACCGATTCCTATCACGGTTGTGGTGAGGCAGACGTAATCACCATGAGGGTTCCAGGCATTGTTTTGCCGGTGGCGCGTCGTGAAGAGGTGAGGCTCTTGCAAAGCAGCCAAACTGAGCCGTTTGCTGCTCTGACGATGAGTGAACGAGAGCCGGGACCCAATCTTTTGAGTCCTGTGTGCTTAGGATATGCGCCTACCAGCGAAACAGAACTCTTGTTAGACCCAACAACCGAAGCGATTAGACAGGTAAAAGGCTTGGAACTGCTTGATGTGGTCGTGATTTCGGCCCATGAATATGACATTCGTATCTATGGCCGTGGAAATATTGGTCCCAAAGATACCAACGGGTTCTACACAACCACGGGAAACCCGAGAAAGACCTACAAGCTCAAAAATCCTGATCCCGTCCAGTATCCAGGAAATGAGCGGATTCAGATTATTGAGCAGCCCGATGGTGGTTCGGACATCGTCAACGATTATACCTGGTCGGCAGTCGATCAGGGGTGGACTCTGGATCGAGCAAACGGGCTCTGTCTTGAGAAGAACACAGTGACGACGAACGCATCCGGGGAGGAGGTTCATACATTTGAGATTCAGGACCCAACCTCGGGAACGCCGTTGTACACTCGTCAAATCATTTACGGCACAGCGCCCAATGGCGATGTCGTGATGGTGGCCCGGAATATCAATCCCTATGGTCCGGACCCCCAGCTTTACAGCTACTCCTACATATCCGGCGCTTCCAATCCAGATCAGTCTTTTGTTGAATCGGTTACCCATCCGGACGGAAGAGTGGTTTCCTACGCCTACGATGGTAACGATCGCATGTTGGCTGAACGGGGTCATTTTCTGAATCAGAGTTGGTTCTATCAAGAGGCTACTCCGGCCATTCCCGTAGCCTGGGAAAAAGGGTTTCGGACATCGCACGACTACGTGCCGCTTTCCGGAAGTGGTGACGATGGGAGTATTGAACCCGACGAACCGCGTTCGATCGCGCAGTTAATTGATGGGGATGTGGTCCGTCACACTTACAAAATCTACAAGCCAGGAGAACGGCAAACCATTGTTGTAACCGATCCGGTGCATCCGTGGGATGACCCAGGCAATCTGGCCACAATTGAAAAATACTTCACCAGCGGGCCGAACCTAGATCGGCTTCAATCAGTTGAGAATCCCGATAGTACAATGACCATCTATGATTATGTGATGGTAGGTTCCGACGAGGAAGAGACTATCACCCAAGGCGAACCCAATGCAGCGAAAGATGCTATCGTCAACGGGACGAAAACCGTAAATGTCTATGATGATGAGGGCAAATTAAAGAAACAAACCATGTACGCCATTCAACAGGGTGTTGGGGTAGATTACAAAACTGATGAGATTATCCATGAGTATGACGGAGATGGGCGGCGGACCAAAACGACATACTTTGACGGGACTTTTGAAGAATTTGGTTACACCTGTTGTCAGTTGGAATGGGAGCGTAGCCGTCAAGGCGTCGTGACCACCTACGAATACGATGATATGCATCGGAAGGTCCGTGAAACCCGGCATGGTATCACCCTGGAGTATGTTTATGACGCTGCGAGTAACCTTCTGGAGACCAATCGCAAAGGCACAGACGGTTCCATTGTAACGCTCCGAACTGCGACCTATGATGATGGAGGTAAACGCCTAACCGAAACCAATGCACTTGGAGGAACCACGACATTCTCGGAGTGGATCGATACGAATGGTCAGCGAACGGTCAAGACTGTGAATCCTGATGGTGGCGAGCGTTTTGAGCGCTTTTTTAAAGACGGGCGCTTGGACGAGGTTTGGGGCGATGCCAGTTTTCCTGAGCGTTTCGAGTATTCTCCGGAAGACAATCCGGACCAAGGTGGGTTCTTCAAGATGCTTCAAACCAAGAATATCAAACGGCTACACGCTCCTAATTCCCAGGGCTGGACCGACTTGCTAGAAGCTACGCTGAGCTACGAAGACTTTGCTGGCCGGAGTTACCGATTTGAAACTGGGATTAATGCGGGGAGTCCGCTGGTTCAGGTAAGCCTTTACAACGATCAGGGACAACTCATTCGTAGCCAGGATCAGAACGGGAACAGTCAATTCTATGGCTACAATAGCCAAGGAGAACAAGAATGGATTGGTGTCGATATGGACGGGAATGGCCAGATTGATGAAGTCGGTTCCGATCAGATCGTCAAGACGATCACCGATGTGACAACCTATGATTTTGAAGGCGTAACCTACGAAGTGGAGCGGACACAGACCCTAGGCTATCCGGATGTCGCATCCGCCACGACGCGGGTTTTGAGTGAATCTCTCACTTCAACTGATCGAACGCATTCTTGGAGTATTACGTACCGAGACTTCCCATCAACGCCGATTGTGAGTCACAGCCACACGCAGTGGTTCGCAAATGGGGACCGGGTTGAAACACAAACTTCTCCCGGTGGGGCGCAGAGTATCTCAATCTACTCTGGCGACCGACTTCAAACCACCCTGTCTCAAGATGCCAACGGCAATCCATTGACACGGATGGACTATAGCTATGATGTTCATGGACGGGTGGGTTCGGTAATGGACATTCGTAACGGAACTACTCAATACGTGTACAATGCTGCAGATCAAGTTACCAGCGCGACGACCCCGTCTCCTGACGGTGTGGCACCTGCGCAGACAACCCAAACCGAATATGACAATCAGGGCCGAGTGATCAAGGTTACGTATCCAGACTTGAGTACCGATCACACCGAATATTACAAGACGGGTCAGGTCTCCAAAAGATATGGTTCCCGAACGACACCGATAGAATACGGTTACGATACGCAGGGAAGGATGATCTGGATGGTGACTTGGAGCGATTTTGATTTTGTGACGGGGCAGGGTATTTCTGGATCTCGACAAACAAGCTACGACTACAACGACCATTTCGGAACCTTGTCAGAGAAGCTGTATCCGATTGAGCCCACCGATCCTCCTGGAGAGGATCACAAGGAAACATATGGGTACACGGTAGGCGGTCTCATAGTCTCTCGTGGCGGTTTAGGGGCCACCACGATTTACAACTATGATGCAGCGGGAAATCTGCTGAGCGAAGGATCCAAGACCTACACCTATGACCGTATCGGGCGGCGGGAAACGGCGAGCGAGAATGGTCATACGGCAGCGTATGACTACAACGATGGTGGACAACTTACGAGGGAAGAGTGGACACAAGGGCATCAAACCGGCTTTGCTGTGGAACATGACTATGACACAAGTGGTTTTCGCATCCAGACTCGGGTTCTCTATCAAGGAGCGTTAAAGCAGCAGATTGACTACTCCTACGAGCCAGAAACAGGACGTTTGTCGACGGTTAGCTCCAATGGGCATGATGTAACCTATGAATACCTAGCTCACAGCGGCTTATTGCGGGAGTTGTCGTTCGATGACGGATCCGGAAATCCACCGATGAGAACCCGTCGAACCTACGATAAGCTAAACCGTCTGGTATCTATTCTGACAGAGCCCGGAATGAGCCGATCACAAATGGGTTTTCATTATCAATATGACAGCGCCAATCGGCGCAGCAAAGCTACAGCGGCAGATGGAAGCTGGTGGGATTACGCTTACGATGGATTGGGACAACTCACTAGCGGTAAGCGGTATTGGGCTGACGGATCATTGGTTGGAGGGCAGGATTTTGAGTATGCCTATGATGATTTGGGAAATCGGACCAGTACGGGAGGGCGTCTCTCATCCCAATCCACTTATTCAGACAACAGCCGGAACCAACTGACAGCGCGAACAGCCCCAGGGCACGTGGACGTGATGGGATTGGCCAATCCGGACGATACAATTTGGGTGAACAATCAGGCCACCTTCCGCAAGCAGGAGTACTTTCATCGTGCCCTGCCGTTAACAACGAGTGCGACACAGATTTCGAGCCTGCAAGTGGCGGTGCCGTATGTTGGGGCTCCTGGAGCGTCGGACGCTGTAACATTGTATGGCCCTATGGATCCGGATGTTCACAGCTACAATGAAAAAGGGGAGCTGATTCAGGATAGCTATTGGAATTATACCTGGGATAACCATGGCAGGCTGATCCAGATTGATCGAAGAGATTACCGTGAGGGCGTGCCCGAGCGAGTCGAGTATGGCTACGATCCTGTCGGACGTCGAATCTATCGCAAAGTGACTCCTGACCTGGCACAAACACAAACTTATCCTCCGGTTGAAACGGTGTTTGTGTATGATGGCTGGAATCTTTTGGGAGAATACACGACGTCGGGCGTTCCCAAACGGACCTACGTTTGGGGTGCCGATCTAAGCGGAACTCCGCAAGGAGCTGGAGGAGTAGGAGGGCTGCTGATGGTGACTGACAACGAACAAACTGGAGCACCATCTTACTTTACGAGCTACGATGGCAATGGAAATGTGATCGCTCTAGTGACGCCTTCCGATCGTTCATCGGCAGCGGTTTATGAGTATGGCCCGTTTGGTGAACCCATTCGAAAAACGGGAAATGTGGCTGAAACTAACCCTTTCCAATTTTCGACGAAATACACAGATGATGAGACCGGTTTGGTCTACTACGGCATGCGTTACTACGACCCGATTACAGGCCGGTGGAACTCGCGGGATTCGCTTGGGGAAAAGGCCGGGGTCAACGTATATGTGTTTTCCGACAATGATCCAGTGAACAGGTTTGATTACTTGGGCTTATCTGTGATCAAGTGGAAGGCGAAGCGGATTAGGCCTTTGTCAGCCGCATTCGATTTAGCATTTGACGATGAGGCCTGTGAGCTATCTGTAGAATTGAATCTGCAATTCGTGTTTCCAGGCTTGTTGTCCGAGCGGCAGCGGCGCAGAATGCAGACGCTATACTCGAGATGGGAGAGAAGGCTCGAGAGTCGGCGGTGGTATGGTGGTTGGATGGTCAGTTCCGTGACTAGTTGTATGTGTCCAGACGTTAACGTGGAGTTTGACTTTGGATTCTCTGAGGCATCATCTGACGGTACGCACGGAGTAGTGCTCTATGATTTTGAAAGGTTGAGGTCTAACCAGACTACTTGGCGTCTGGGTGATGAAAGGTTCACTTTTTCTCCGTATTCGGGGGTCGCTCACGAGGTTGGACATTGGCTCTCGCTTGAGAACGAGTATCCTCCGCTTGAGGGTGATCCTGACCAGGATCGGGTTGTTCCTGACGATTGGGAGGAGAGCGTGATGGGAGGAATGGGATCGTCATCAAAGCTCTTGAAACGTCATATGGAGAGGATTCTTCTTGATGCGGGGGAAATAAATGTTCATCTGCCATCGTCTGACTATGAAGTTGTGGAGTAGCGGTTTAAAGTAAGATGAGAATCAATCCTATTCTTGGTGTTGGCCTTGCATTGGCAATGCTTTTAACAGCCTGTATTTGTCCTGATTCTGCTCGAAAGGCGACACGTTTTGAGCTTCCGCGAGAGAATCCGAAAGAGAGATTCAGTACTTACGCGTTTAGAGACAGTTCGGAGCCGAGCAGAGGATACTGGTTCTTCTTCAATGGAAGAGAGTTGTTTCTGTCTCGATATGGTTTTCCGGGGTATGACGAGTTGCGTTGGTATCACGTTACAGATCTAACCAAAAGCCTCGCTGAATTAGGTGAGTACTGGGCGTTGGTGGGCCTAGAAGGGGACACGATTGGTAACCGAGACAATTTCTACAGTCGCCAAGTTTTTTTACAAGGGAAGGAACGATCCGGTGGCCTTGAGTACATTAGTGAGAGAAGTTGGGTGGGGGAAGAGTTTGCCGATTGGGTAGAACACATCAAGGAGACTTACTGTGTGGAGCAGTTTAGAGTTTATGAAATGCCGTGGTGGTTGTCGAGTGATGGTCGAATTGACATGCGTTTTGGATTGATGCCGCACGACTGGTAACAGAAACAGGACGTTTGTCGACGGTTAGCTCCAATGGGCATGATGTAACCTATGAATACCTAGCTCACAGCGGCTTATTGCGGGAGTTGTCGTTCGATGACGGATCCGGAAATCCACCGATGAGAACCCGTCGAACCTACGATAAGCTGAATCGTCTGGTATCCATTCTGACAGAGCCCGGAATGGGCCGATCACAAATGGGTTTTCATTATCAATATGATAGCGCCAATAGGCGCAGCAAAGCCACAGCGGCAGATGGCAGCTGGTGGGATTACGCTTACGATGGATTGGGATAACTCACTAGCGGTAAGCGGTATTGGGCTGACGGGTCATTGGTTGGAGGGCAGGATTTTGAGTATGCCTATGTCAGTAAAAGGGGTCACCCATTGGGGCGTTTGTCAATAGGCATAAAAATTTCTTTCCTCAACTTTTCTTACTTTTCTTCGTTGAGTTCCTACCGCTTTCAGACTCCGCTGCCCTCGGTTCCGATTCGAACCATGGACTTCTGCTTGTCGATTCCGAATTCACCGTACAGTGACGGTGATTCGTTCAGTCACCCATCTGGATCTAGCTAACTCGCCGCGGATCTGCATCCGACGGCGAAGAAGTCAAAACCACGTTCCAACCTCACTGCCCATCCTGTTACCACAGGACCAGAAAACCTTCTGTGCCAATCCGTGTTCATTCAGTTCCCAAAGATTGATAGATAACGATAACTCGTATCGTTTCCAACCCCTACGTGACTCACGAATCGGTCGAATCACCAAAAGCACTTCATCCTAAGCTTTTTAAAGTATGAGTCGGGCCGCCGGTCCAATCAGTCCCATGGCTCCGTTGTCCAACCCCTTTTCCTGGTTAGGCGGCCCGACTCGAAATCGCACTAGCTCACAGCCTTCTTCTTCCCCTTCTTGGTCTTGGCTGGAGTTTTCAGTTCTACCTTCGTCGGACAGCTAGAGAATGCCTTCTCCCAGCTGAAGGGAACTCCCTCGCTCAGCACATACCACCCTGCTTTACTCAGCTTGCATGCCAATGCCTTGGTGGCCAAAGTGCTGTTCACTTGATTGCTTTTCCTATCAAAGAACTGGCGGCATGGGTCGTAGTATCTCTTGGCATACTGAGCTGCCTCCACCCAAGCCCATGCTAGATACTTGTTTCCGTTTTTCCCGTTGTTCGCTCCCTTGACCTTTCCGTTTGAAACTCGTTGACTACGAACACAGCGGCAATAGCTGGCGTAGTTGCCTGCTGATTTGAATCGCTCGATCGGCCCCGTCTCCAGCGTTATCGTAAGTCCTAGGATCTTGCCAACACCAGGAAGGCCTTGTAGGCACTGAAAGCTCTTAGAGTTCTTCACCGCCTGTAGCGCTGCCTTCTCGATCTCTCCGATGCTGGTTTTGAGTTCGCCCAGCAGTCTAATCTCCTCTCTTGCGATGAGTTGGTTAGCCGAGCCTTCGAAAAGCTCCGATGCATCATCGCAGGACAGCTTCTCAAGTCGGCTGAGACTCAACGATTTGCCAGTGTTTCGGCTGTAGAGGCTTTTCAGGCTCAGCTTCAGCGCTGTCGCTTGACGTACCAGTAACAGCCGGCGTCGTAGCAAGTCACGAGTCGGCCGAATGTCCCTGTCGTAGATATGTCCTGTCGGCAAAATATCCAACCTTAAGAGATCCGCTAGAAAGTAAGCGTCGTTAGCGTCGTCGGCATGTTTTACTCCTTCATACTGCACAATCTTGGCTGGATTCGCCAGCACCACTTCGAATCCGCTATCGATCAATCCATCAACCAACCAATACCAGTTGTAAGTTGATTCGACCGCGATAGTGTCTATGCGCTCTCCCAGAGGCGCGAGCCAATCGACGATTCTGCCGAGATCACACGGTAGCCGTTTCTCCTTTAGCCGCTTCCCGCTACGATCAACCAACCCACAGACAGCATTATTGCCGTGCAAATCAATTCCCACCATGATCCGATCCTCTGAATTCTCTGTTGTTCTCATAGTCGCTATTCCAGAGCAACTTTCGTGTAGAGTTGCTGCCCGCAACATTTACCGCGAGTTGCCCGATTTGCCTATAAGCCCCAGATGATTATCAGTCCCAGGATTCCGTTACTTTTTCTTCCTTCCGTTTCGGCTCATCTGTTTTCTCACATTCGATTCGCTTCCCATTCCTGTGTGCTTGGCTATCCACTCCATCGTCATCGTCGTTTCCTCCCTCAGTCGCTTCGCTATTGCCGCCTTCCTTTCATGCCCCTTGCGTTCGCGGGCCAAATCCTCCTCGAGGGATTAGGGGTCACGTCTCGACATTCAACAAATAAATTCTTCTCCGCAGAACCCTATCCTGTTACGCCCCCTGATAAGAAGAGTGAGAACTGCTGGCCAATTAACAAAATGTTGAATGTTGAGACGTGACCCCACATTACATGAGTACTGTTGAACTTGATGGAGGAGAGTTTGAGTCATATCCCTCTCCTCCCGATTGGTTTCTCAATGTTGTCGATCAGCATAGTCCTGGATTCATTAGCGGGAAATCGTGTGGGAGTTGTAATCTAGATCCTGAGGGCTTTAGTGACGCGTAATCGTGACAATATCAGTTTCGTGAGGATCGATCGTCATCGTAGATCGAAAGTTATTGGTGCTTTAGTCATGTCTTTTCTTGTGGGGATTTTTTTTATTTCTCTACTTCCTAAGAGAAAGCCTCGATCAAATGAAGTTCAGTCCTTTCTGAATCTTTCTGTGCTTTCAATAGGGCTAGCGCACTATTTCGAAGATACAGGAGGTGAGCTTCCTGCACACCTCTTTGAATTGGTTCCAAACTATATTGACAACGGAAGGTATCTCAGATTGTTTCCGGTTGGATCAGACTTTTCTTCTGAAGATGTGGTTAGATCAAAAGAGTTTCTTGATCGGGAGGGGGCCTATGTCTATGTGGGGCGTCGCGGCTACGAAGCTGGAATATTAGCCTACGAAAGACTTGATCTCTGGCCCAGCAACAGCAATTGGCGAGAAAACGTTTCTGTACTAGTAACCAATTTCACCGTGAAAAGTATGAATAGGACAACCCTAAAATCGTTGCTGAGCCGACTAGAACCTCCAGGCCAACCATAGCGCCAGCAGGACTCTGCCCTCGGGCAAGTGGGATCAGGGTCAGCCCCGAATGGCGCTTAGTTAAGCATAAGTTTTCTGGTATATGTAAAAGGGGTCAGTCCCAGGATTCCGTTACTTTTTCTTCCTTCCGTTTCGGCTCATCTGTTTTCTCACATTCGATTCGATTCCCATTCCTGTGTGCTTGGCTATCCACTCCATCGTCATCGTCGTTTCCTCCCTCAGTCGCTTCGCTATTGCCGTCTTCTTTTCATGCCCCTTGCGTTCGCGGGCCAAATCCTCCTCGGACCATTTTATTCGTTTCAGCTCTTCCCGCAGTACCCTTCTGGCATTTGCCTCCGCACTCTCCCGCCGATCGGCTCCGTAGTGGTGCACGGTTGCTTTGTCCGCCATTTCTTCCAACCATCCTTTCCGAAAATCCCGCGGCCCCAAACACCAGCCACGACGCACTTCTACGAAACTCTCTGGCTCATCTTCCTTTCGCTGAGTTTCCATCATCCGCTCGAACTGCCTTCGGCCTGCTGCGCTGTCGACTCGTATCCCAAGATCGCCAAATACACGATCCACCCGCAACCAACTCGCTCGTCGTCTCGGACTCTTGAGAAACTCTCCAAAACTACTCCATCGATAGTCTTCAATCGCTCCTCTCTTCCCACCAAGCCAGCACGGGACGGATTCAAGTGGACATACCGACACACCGTTCGCAGGTATTCGCTACCGCTCCCATCCACAATCAATGACTTGTAGCGACCACTGAACAAATGCCCAAAATAGCGGTGACGGCGATTAAACCGAGCGGTGTACGTCCCCAGAAACCATTTCATACCCGCTACCAGGTTCGCATTCGGGGTTTCCACCACCAGGTGAAAATGATTCGTCATCAGGCAATACGCATGAACCTCCCACTCCGTCCGCTTACAAACCTGGCCCTAGGTATTTACAAACTCTTGAGCATCCTCATCGTCCACGTAGATCGGCTCCTGACGGTCTCCACGATTCATGACGTGGTAAATTGCCCCTTCATATTCAACGCGCAGTTTCCTCGCCATGACTCCCCCAGCAAATCCAAAACACCTTATTCCCGCAACCAAAAGTAATGGAATCCTGGGACTGACCCCTTTTCATGGTCCTGAAACACAGGATGGGCGAATGGTTGGAGCTATGCCTTGACCAGCTGCACCTTGCGGAGCAGATCGCTAGAACCAGATGGGTGACTGAACGAATCACCACCACCGGTGGGGACTTCGTAGCCAAAACAAGAAATCAATGGATCGAACCAGATCCAGAAGCGTGAAATCTCGAGATCAGTTATGCCCAACTGAAAGAGAACGAAGTTGGGACAGGAAATCTCTTTACCTGTTGACACCCCCCCCAATGGGTGACCCTGATTCCTCGAACTATACAATACTTCTTAATACAGCAAGCGTTTTGCAGCGGAATCGACTGTCGAGACGTTACCCCTACTCCTCTACGTGTTTACGATTAACTTAAGTGGGTTGCTGTCTCTGGGACAAGAATTGTGGCTTCACATTCTGGGCAGGGAACTAAGTCGTTCTGGTAGTCTGAGGAAATTACCAAGGGATGTGAGCAATTGCTGCAGATGAAGTGGATATCATCGATAGCATTTGTTTGGTGGGGCTGATCTTGAGATTGATTGGTCTCCTCTGTTGGCCTATTTTTCTCTGCGAATTCCACGATCGAATCTACTGCAGTTCCATCACTCCATTGTGGGAGCCCTTCCAGAAGTCTCTTTAGTGCATATGCCTTTTCTCCTATATGATCGCTCAGAATTTTTTCGGTTGCGAAGCTATTTGCTGCCTCGAGAGTAGCAATCGTAGCCTGGATTTTCTGGATTTGAACATTTTCTAACGCTTCATCGATGTTCTGTGATGGAGTGATCTCGTTGACGGCTAAACTAGTTATCAAGATTCCTGAAAGGTGGTGGATCCTCAGAAGTTCTTCTCGAATGCTTGAACTCAAGCCGGTTAGGTTAGCAGCTCGTCTATCTTGGTTGCATGAGACATCACCGTTTTCTCTGAGTCCCTTGATTTCAAGAAATGGGAATCTACGACTGATAACGGTAAATCTATCCTCAACAGTGTCCTTGAGAAGTGTATGTAAACGCGTAGTAGGGGTGGAATCAGAAAGAACCTCGATTACTCCATAGGAGGTGTTTTTTTGGCTTGAGCAACTAGCCTTGAGAAACCATCGGACGACTTTATTAGGATCAATACACCTGCAAGAGATACTTAGGCCAACTGTAGCGTTCACTCCATCTGTTCCTACTTGGGTATTAAATGTCCATCTGAGGTTGGGATTCTCAAGGAGATTTAGACGAGTCACATACTGAAAATTCGTGAATATTGGCCATACCCATTTGTGTCCGGCTCTAAGACCTTCTGGATCAAATTTGGCGGGTTGAAGTCGATCATGTTCTAAGAATATGAAGGCTTCAGTTGGAACCCAGGTGTATACTTCTAGAATCCCTTTTATTACGCTCTTGTGCCCAGAACCATTGTTTCTTGCTTCGAGTCGAGCGGTAGCAATTCTAAAGAGAATCTTTCCAAAAAAGTATGTAGTGACTGAAACAGCGAAACCTTGAAGACTGATGAGCCATTCCAGGAGAGGGAGCAAATCCGACCAAGTCATAAAATGAGTCTAGGGAATTAAATGGTTGTTGAGAACATGCAGGTGATTTCTCAGTTGTTTGGTCCTGGTTAGAACGACTAGCCCCTGGAATGTTGCCTCGCGCGTTCAAGGGCTTGAGCGATTGATAGCAGACGGCTTGGTTCAGTCTGAGTGATCTCTTTCATTGCAGATAGAAAAATCGACGTGCTGCTTGGTAAGGATCGGGAGAGCTGTGCTGTATATTTTTTTTCTGCTGTTTTGAGATGCGTTGTGATTGAATCAGAGTTTGGAAAGGCGCTATTCACGCTCAATGAAGCGTGAGCTGCTTTGAGCACACAGTAGGAATGCATTCCTTTTTCATCTGTGGGGCCATATTCAATAGCGTAGCGTTCGAGGTTAGCTTTATCAACCATTGATTGATAGTAGAACCCTATCAGAACCTTAACATTTTCGGTTGGATGTATTCGGATCAATGCCTGGAGAGCACATTCATCAATCACAGAATTTCGAACTTATGCGTTTTGCAACACATCTAACTTATCCAACTACTGTATCCTGAGGGGAATCAGTGTCAGCCCTTAAGTCATTAAGTTTACGCAGTCTTGCGAGTCTGCAAGGATGTGATTAGGGATCACGTCTTAACATATGATTCCGCTGCAAAACCTTCTGTTTACGTGCGAAATACGGGTCCCCACGTGCTATCAAGTTCGTGATCTGTGGAAGAGCGCCTTCGAGCGATCCTTTTGCCGGAGCTCCGTTCCGCACAGGCAAAGAGTAAGAACAACCAAACAGAAACCACGGTGTCATGACTAATAAGCCAACGATACCTTGCCCCCAGCACACCTTGGGCGTCAATTATTTATGAGTCGACGGGGGGGCCGAGATTGAAAAGGCGCCACGAGCGTACCCGCGAGCCGACGGCACGATCGTAGTCCGCATTCAAAGAGGTTCACGGCGCACCAAGGTTGGCCCCCCTTTTTCCATCGGAATGGAGCGTGCGGTCTGTGCGCCTCGGACGCTTTGCTTCAACCGACCACGCTGGTGATGACGGCTCGCGGGTACGCTCGCCCCACCTTCCGGAAAGTGGGGGATTAGGGGTCATGGGGATTAGGGGTCACGTCTCGACATTCAACAAATAAACTCTTCTCCGCTGAAGCATATCCTGTTACGCCCCCTCTAACAAGCAGAGTGAGAAGTGCTGGCCAACTAACAAAATGTTGCATGTTGAGACGTGACCCCACATTACATTATTTGGTATTAGTGGCACTTACGCGGTAGCGGTTCCTGAGTTTGCTAGCGCTCAAGGGATCTATGCCGGATTGGTCGGGGGATTATTGTTGCTGAGACGCAGACGAGCTTAGGCGCTCTCTGTTTCGTTATGGCTTTCTGAGGCATCGACCTTAACGCAGGCATCAATCGATTAGGAGTCACTCATATGTTAGAACTTCGAATGGCCGGGTAAGAGGATCCCACTTCCCACATGGTCGCCGCCAACCGTCAGGTAGGGCTTGAGAAACGGCTTTTTCAGCCCGCCATGATCAATAAAGCCATTTCCAACATCAACTCCGCCGTCGTCGATGTCGCCACCACTTTCGATAGCGGATTGCTTGTGCGCGGAATATCCATTTCCGCGGAGTCCAAACACGACGCCTCCCATAACGTCACCGCCAGCAATAACGGGCAGCTTTGATACATGGACTGCTACACACAAGTCCTCGCGTTTGCTCCCACTATACTCTACCGCAGCACCGTCGTCCCCAGTGCCGAACCGCTGATCGCTGAGCTGGCTGAACGCTGGCGAGTAGTAAACGACCTGGGTATCGGCTCGGAGGCCTGCTTGAAGGGCCAAGAGGGCTAGAATAACGGCAAGGGACTGTCTACGTGTATTCATCAATCTGTTCTCCTAGTTATAAAATGGGGCAATGCGTACCGTCTGAACAGGGTGTATGACGCCAGACAGGTGGGGAATATTCACCCCTATTTGGTTTTATATTCCTCGGCACCTGGGTGCTCAGGACTCTTTCCGGATAGGAAGCGGCCCTCCGCCTGTTCCGAAACAAATGTCAAGTTCGGCTAAACTCAGGTCGCTAGCCTTCCTAAACATGTATTTCCACCCGTTTCCACATTCCCATCCATAGTTGGTATCTGTTCCACTCCCCTCAGCCAACGCTGAAGATGTGAATCCGGTTACTCCTCCACCTGTAGCCAATAGAAAGCAAACAGCCAGGCCTCTAATTTGACTCATTCGCATATCAATACTCTCTGCCTTTACTTTTTGATCGTTTTCTAATTATCCCGTCGCAATCACAACCATATCTCACCTGGATTCACCTGCAACATACATTTTTGTAAGAATCATGTAATCAAGGCTCTTCCTTTGTCCCATTTGAGGAACACGAACCTGTTCATAAGGGGTTTTTGCCCCATCTCTATTCCAACGGTGGACCGATCATCATGTTACCGCCATTGCCAATCCCTGTAGTAAACGCGACACGCAAGCCATGGCACATCCAACGCCAAGAGTTTTGGGAAACATCGCTTCAGTCGTCAGTGGGCGTTTGAGGGGACAGAGGTCACGTCTCGACATTCGACATTTAGAGCTTGAGATTCGCGGGCGATAGGTGTTAGCGACCGAATCGCCACGCTCTGGTCGCAGATGGTTGAAGCAAGAACGCCCCCGGCGATCGTATTGGGATTGTCGGGGGCGTTTTGGTGGTCGCGTTCTAGGTTTGGGTGATTTCTTGCATGGCTTGTTGGAAGGTTCGATTGAGGACTTTGGTGAAGAAGTCGATGGTGTTGCCAGCGAGTTCTCGGTCCGGCCATCGCCAATGACTGGTGAGCGCGTGTTTCAGGACGGATTTGCCGGTGCCGGGATGTCCTAGGATGAGGCAGAGCCCGCTCTGCTGGGCGTGGACCAGGAGGATGTCGAAGATGTCCTTCTGGTGATCGAGTAAGGCGATGTGTTGGGAGTCGAAGGGATCTTTTTGGAGATCGAAATGAGCACGTAACATAAGGGTATGAGTCGACGGGGGGCCGAGTTTGAAAAGGCGCCACGAACGTACCCGCGGGCCGTCGGCGCGATGGTAGTCGGCCTACCAAAAAGGATCACGGCGCACCAAGGTTGGCCTCCCTTTTATCCATCGGAATGGAGCGTGCGGTCTGTGCGCCTCGGACGGTTTGCTTTTACCGACCACGCTGGTGCCGACGGCTCGCGGGTACGCTCGCCCCACCTTCCGGAACGCTATGAGTACGGTTCTGCTTTAAGCGTCCGCGATGGGTTCCAACGGGCCTTGTTTGGTTTGCCGGAGGGCTTGGAGTTCTTGCAGCTTGGTCAGTTGTGTGGCGTCATCCAAGTTCGGCGCCTCCAGACTCGCCGAAAGCGCCCGCAGTTCCCGATCCACATGGAGATTCCGCAAACGCGTCACAATCTCTGTGAGTTGTTGTTGTTGTTTGGGAATCGCTCGGTTGTCCGCGGCCGCCTCGGTGATCAGGCTCGCCCCTCCCGGAGTCTGTAGCGCACCGAGCAGATCCCCGACCTCGAATGTTCGGCCGTCGGCCAATTGATCCAATCGGTACACCAAGGCCTCTCGCACAACCGGATGGCAGACCCACTCGATGTCTAAGTGCTGGAACAACCAATCCAGCAGTTCCGCTTCACACTCACCTAGGACCAGTTTCAACAGCCAGAATTCCAAGTTGGACGGACGTTCCAATGGGATCTCTTCCGGAATGACCTCCACCTCCGGATCGTGATATTCGATTCGCTCCGGTACCTTCGACTTTGAAAATTCCTGCCGTACCGCCTCCACGGAGACGCCGAGTTGGTAACTCGTTTTCTGAGCATAGGTATCGATCAAAACGGCATCACCGGTCTTTTTGACGTTCTCGCTCATGACTTGCACAATCGCCCGGCGTCCGCTGTCGGTGGTACGATCATGCTCGCGACCCAGCCTTTCGAGCAAATGGTCAAAGAACCCCAAGGCCCCGTCGGTCAGCTTGCGAAAAGCGTCAGCCCCGAACTCCTTTATGTAACTATCCGGATCATGAGGCGCCGGGATGGTGGCGACCCTCACCGCCGTGCCCGACTCCAACAGATCATCAAACGAACGTTGCACGGCATTCTGTCCGGCGGTATCGGAATCGAAGCAAAGGATGACCTCGTTCACGTGATTCTTGATCACCCGCGCATGCCCAGCGGTCAACGCCGTTCCTTGGGGCGCCACCACGTTGCGGATCCCATTGATGTGACAGGCGATAGTGTCTAATTGCCCTTCACAGACGATCAATGCTTTCGCTTCCAAGGCGGCTTGACGGGCCTTATCCATCCCGAACAACACTCGGCCCTTTTTGAAGATGGGCGTCTCCGGAGAGTTGACATACTTGCCGCCCTTCTCCGCATCATCAATCACGCGTCCGCTGAAGCCGATGACTCGACCTTGAATATCCGTGATCGGAAACATCAAACGGCGGCGAAACCGATCATAAAAATGATCCGACCCCTCTTTGCTGGTGATGAGTCCCGCCTGTTGCAGCAGAGGCACCTCATAGCCTTTACCCTTGGCCCAATTGAGCACCTCAGACCACGCGTTGGGGGCGAACCCAATCCGAAACTGTTTTACTGCATCTTCGCTCAGACCGCGCTTTTCCAAATAGGCCCGACCTTCTTCGCCTTGAGGATCCCGCACGAGCAATCGGTGCCACCGTTCCGCCAGTTCTTCGTGCACTCGGTAGAGCTGCTCCTTGGTTTCTCCCCGCGCTCGGTCCTCCGGAGTATCCTCCCATTCCAATGGAATCCGGGCCCGCTCTGCCAATCGTTTGGCCGCCTCCGGAAAGGACAGATGCTCGAACTCCTGAACAAAGGTGAAAACATCCCCGCCCTTGTGACAGCCGAAACAATGGAAGATCTGTTTGGACGGATTGACGTTGAAGCTGGGGGTCTTCTCCTTATGAAAGGGACACAGAGCCATGAAATTGGCTCCAGCACGCTTTAACGGTACGTAGCTATTGATGACATCCACGATGTCATTGGCATCGCGAATGCGCTCCTTGAGATCGGGTCCGATGACACCTGCCATACGCTTCAACCCCTCCTGTGCCGCCGGGGACTACGATCCGGCCGTTCCGGTTCGACCCTCATCGTTAGTCCGCTGCGCTCAGCCAATAGCGAATGGATACGGCATGTTGGAAGTTGCCGTCCAACTCCAGAACGCGTTCGTAGTGTGGCCGAGCCGATTCCGCATCACCCTTCTTTTTGGCAAACAGCGTTGCCAGGGTGTAGTGGGCATTGACATCGGAGGGATACCGATCCAAAACGCGCTCCAGCTCGGCGACTGCCGCATCGATGTGCTGGCCTTGTTCCAAGGCGAGCGCGAAGTTGTACCGCGCATTCCGGTGATCCGGACGCAGCACCAAGGCCAGTTCGTAGGCTTCCAAAGCCTGTTCCGAAAAGCCCGAACGGATGGCGGCCAGCCCCATGTTGTAATAAGCCTCGAAGAAGGCCGGATCCCGGGAAATGGCTTCCCGATATGCCAGGATCGCTTCCGAGGCTCGGTTGGCCCGCATTGCCGTATTGCCCCGCAGGAAAAACGGATCCGCCTGACTGCGATTGCCCGATGCGGGTGGACTCGGTTGACGATAGGTATAGGGGATATTCGGAACCTGCCTCAGGCCAGCTGTTCGCCGTGTTCTCTGCGATGAGGCGTTACGGTTGTCACCGCCTTGAAAAAGCTGCCTACCCACCGAGATACCCATGCCCGAGCGTCGGGTCGCTACTGTCCGCCACTCGCCATCCGGGTCGGTCCCGGTACTCTCACTCGAACTCGGACTTTGATTCTTTGGCTCATCCCCGGGAAGGGCAAAACTATACTCAGCCTGAGGGACATCTTCAGTGATGGTTTCGACGGGTACATAGGTCTTGTCGACCGCCATGGTCACTTCGCGGTAGGGTGGTTCCGTGGTCTGGGCTGTCCCCGCTTCGGCGCTTGGATCAACGCCAGCCAGAGTCGTCTCCAGTGCGCCCGCGCCCTGTGCCACTTCACCAGTGGCTTCGCCCACGCCGCCTTCTCCCTCCGAGCTTGTCGGCGACTCGGTACTGGCCACAGCCGGTTCGACGGGCTCCTCGCGTTCTACCGTCACCACGGTTTCGGGCTTCGGTGTTTCCGGCTCCGGATCGGTTTTTTCTGTTTCCGGTGGCGAAGCGGCCGCCACTTCCGTCGGCGTCTCCGCGGCCTCGACGTCTTCGACGACTTCGGCGGGTTCCTCCGCGGTTTCGGGTTCCGGTTTGGGCCGAATCGCTTCCTCCAGGGCTGCCGTTAAGGACTTCAAATCGTTCTGTTCTGCGGTCTTCGGATCGAGAAACATGAAGCGTCGGTACTTCTGCAGCGCCCGCGGCAAGTCATTCAGATTCTGCTGCAGAATAATCGCTTGGTTAAGATACGCTGGCGCATAGTCCCGTTCTTCTTCGATCGCGGTATTGAAATAATCATAGGCATCTCGCGGATTCCCTTTCCGCAAATGGATTAATCCCAATCCATTCCAGGCCTCGGGTTGTTTCCGGTTGGCTCGGAGCGCTGTTTCAAAGGACGTCTTGGCGGCGGCATACTCACCGTAGCCTAGTTGGGCCTGTCCGATTTTCACCCATACCGAGAAATCCGATTCCGCCAGGATCTCGTAGGTCTTCAGGTGGGTTTCCGCATTCTCAAACTCCCGGTTCTCCAACAAGAGATTGCCCAAATTGTAACGCGCGGCCAGGTGATCTCGGTTCAAACGGAGGGCAGTTTGATAGGCGTCGGCAGCCGACTGCGCTGCGCCTTTGCGGTGATAGGCCAGGCCCAAAAAGTTCCACGCCTCGGGACGCTCCGGCATCAAATTGGTCGCTTGTTTCAACGATTCAATCGCGGCATCCCATTCCCCTTTATCCAAATGGGACTCTCCCTCCAACAACGCCGCCGGCCCAGGCGGCGTACAGCCCACCCACAACCCTGCCACCACCAACGCCAACCAGAAGGAGGCGTTGATTTCGGCTATTTTGGTGGCCTTGAACATCAACGGTTGGTAGCATCCCGCTCCCTACGAGTCAAGCTGTGCAGGATTTGGATCCCCGTGGCCTCAAACACAATCTTACCCGTATTCACCTTCTTACACCGGCTCGGTTCTCCAGCCCGGATGGTCGTGCTATCCTCCCTCATGGTCTCGCTCTTGGGACCCAGTTCCGCCTCCGCTCAGTTGTTGGGTCCGGTCACCCCGGTCGACCCCTCGGCGGGTGCCCGTGTGGTCATCGTTGATAACCCCCGAGCTACCCAGACCTTTGCTCCGCAACCCGCCATTGTGCGCGAGATGATGGCCAAAGGTCTGAGCACACTCTGGCAGACTTCCGACCTCCGTTCCGCTTGGCGGGCTCGGATCCAACCGGAGGACGTCGTTGGGATCCGAATTCACTCCTCCACGGGTAAGACGAGCGGTTCCCGCCCAGAGGTCGTCGCGGCCCTAATCGAAAGTCTCATCGCCGCCGGGCACTCGCCGTCTCGGATCATTGTCTGGGACCGCCAAACGATCTCGCTCCGGAACGGGGGGTATGACGCTCTTGCGACCCGATATGGCGTCCAGGTGCGGGGCGCGCGGCAAGTCGGCTATGACGGTAGCACTTTTTACGAATCTTCCCTGATTGGCACCATGATCTGGGGCGATCACGAATTTGGCCAAAAAGGCGAGGGGGTCGGCAAACGCTCCTTTGTCTCCCGCCTTCTGACCCAGCAGATCACCAAAATCATCAACATCACCCCGCTCCTCAATCACAACTACGCGGGCGTTTCCGGCAATCTCCACGGCCTGGCCATGGCCAGTGTGGACAATACCCTCCGATTTCAATCCGACCGCAGCCGCCTGGCCATCGCCGTTCCGGAGATTCTGGCCCTGCCCGAAGTTGGGGACCGGGTGGTGCTCAATATCGTCGACGCCTTGATTGCCCAGTACCAGGGCCAGTCCCAGGCCCGCCTGCAAGATTCCGCCGTGTTGAACGAACTCCGATTTTCCCACGATCCCGTCGCGCTCGATGTCCTGTCACTCTCGGTGCTGGAACAGCTGCGTAAAAACAAAGGCCTCCGTGCCGGTCCGGTCAATCGGACCCTGTACGAAAACGCCAGCCTCCTCCAATTGGGAACCAGCGATCTCGACGCCATCCAAATCGAACGCGTCCGCTGAGCGTCGCAACAGAGAATGATGAGCAATCTCTTGGTAGGCATCGAAATTGGCGGTACCAAACTCCAGCTGGTCATCAGCGATTCCGTTCCCCTGATCAAGGACCGCTACCGCGCCCAAGTCGATCCGGAACAGGGAGCGAAGGGTATCCTGAGCCGGATCGAACAGGGCTTAAAAACTCTGTTGGGATCCCGACCCGCTTCCGCGGTTGGCATTGGCTTTGGGGGTCCCGTCAACTGGCAGACGCTGCGGATTGGACGGTCCCATCAGATTGAAGGTTGGGACGGCTATCCCATTGGCGACTGGATCCGTCAACAGACGGCGGCGCCGGTCGCGCTCGAAAACGATGCCAATGTGGCCTGTTTTGCCGAAGCCTCTTGCGGCGCTGGAGAAGGCTTCAATCCCGTCGCTTATACCACCCTGGGGAGCGGGGTGGGCGGGGGCCTCACGGTCAATGGTGAGATCTACCACGGCGCGATTCCGGGTGAGACGGAGATCGGTCACCTGCGCTTGGACAAGTCCGGACGAATCGTTGAATCCTCCTGCGCGGGGTGGGCGGTCGACCGCAAAGTGCGCGATGCCGCTGCCGCTCAACCCACGGGTCTTTTGGCCACGATTCTCGAACAACAGTCCGGCCCGCCGGCGGCGGCGCTCGGCCCGGCTCTGGCACAAGGGGATCCCGCTGCTCAGGCCATTCTGAGCCAAACGGCTGACGATCTCGCTTTCGGTCTCTCTCATGTGATCCACCTCCAACATCCCGAAACCATCATCCTCGGCGGCGGCCTGTCGCTCCTTGGGGAACCGCTCCGGTCGGCCGTGGCCGAAGCCTTGCCGCAATACCTGATGAAGGCGCTCCTTCCGCCGCCTCAAATTCAACTCGCGGGCCTGGGCGAGGATGTCGTGCCGATCGGCGCCTTGCTGCTCGCTGCCCGAGCCCAAGCCAACGCTTAAGGCCAGATCACTGATGGGAACTTCGGTTTCCAGACCTGCTTCACCCGACCATATTCCTGCTTCTTGAATCGCGGCCAATCCACTGTGCGACCGACCTCTTTCCCTTTGGGAATGCTCATCACGAGCGTCACCGGTACCTGGCCTTCTCCCACGGTGGGATGGGATTCCAGTTTGAAGCACTCGGTAATGGTCACATTCATTAGCACTTCAATCTGCCGGTCGCTGGTTTTCTTCTTTGGCCGTTGATACACCAGTTTGCGTTCCCCCTCACCCAGAAAGTCGAGTCGAACCGGGAACAAGAGATCCAGCCACTCTCGGTATTCCTCACCGAAAGCCTTCTGGTAGGCCGGCAAGAGTGGCTTCTGCTGTGCCTCCTTGGCCAAACGTTCTCCAGCTAAAGCGCCCGCGATCACGGCCTCTTCCCATTCGGCGTCACACGGCTTGAGATCCAAGGTCGGCTGAGTTTCCGCCAACAGTTCAACGCGCAGTAAGAACTGTTCCACCCGATGATCCCGCTGCGGCAGACTCAGCTCACCCGACCGCCACGCCGCGGCTAGGCTCGCTCCACTCTTCTTCGGATCCCAGGCCGAGGTGCGCGCCTCTTGCAAAATGAGATCGCCAAAAGCTTGGGTCTCAAAGCATTCCACCCGCTTCTGCCGACGGTCATAGCGATGATCGATCCGGTTCGGTACACTCCCGGGATAAACATCCTCCAACCATCCCGGCTCGACCGCGCTCGCCAAGCTGATCAGCGTCAGACCGCCACGACGATTCGAGGAAATCGTGCGAATATCCGTCCCCACAAAAAGCGTATGGTCTTGCACCACACTCTCCCGCGCGAGCGTTCCTCGACGCCCTCCCACGATCCGGCATTCCAAGGTGCCCGCTGATTCCCGCTGGCACAGCTGGTCGACAAACCCCGCCAACAGACTCTTCAATACCCCTTCACTCTCATCGCCTCCCGATTCGGCCGACTCGCCCGACTTGCCGGGATCCAGACGCCGACCCTGTTGCAACAATTGTTCGTGGACTTGGCGAACACCCAAGGCGACCTGTCGATTGATCCCGAAGTGCCGGCACTCCGCCATCCGGAAGCCGCCTCGTTCCACTTCCCGGTAGGCGTTGAGTAGGGTGAAAAAATCCGATCGTTCGTCCGTCGAGAACGCCTCGCGAGCTTCCTGCGCGCCACGATCCTGGGCGCCGACTTTCATCAGGAGTCCGCGTCCGCTCACCAAGGCCGCACAAAGCGCCGTGGTGGCAAAGGTCCCGCGTTTGGCCCCTTCAATCAACATCCGAGCGTAGCGCGGCGACATCGGCAGCTTCAGCATCTGTCGGCCGATGCCGGACAGTTTCACTCGACGGTCTGGAGTCTCCTCAAAGGCTCCCAGCTGCCAGAGCAACCACTCCGCCAGTTGCACCGCCTCGGAATCCGGGGCATCCAACCAATCGAAATCAACGGCTTTTTCGATCCCCAAGGCATGCAACTGGAGCACGATCTCGGACAACTCCGTCCGCTGCACTTCCGGAGTCGTTTGGGGCAATCGATTCCGTTGCCCACTCTCGGTCCACAGTCGATAGCACACACCCGGCCCGGTCCGGCCCGCCCGACCGGAGCGTTGATCGGCCGACGCTTGGCTGATGGCTTCGATCTGCAAACTATTCAAACCGGTCTCGGATTCAAACCGAGCGATTCGCGCCAAGCCGCTGTCAATCACGTAGCGAATCCCGGGAATCGTGATCGATGATTCGGCGACATTCGTCGCTATAATGACCCGCCGCTGGGTGGGTGCGACAAAGACTTGATCCTGTTGCTCCGGCGGCAGATCCCCATGCAAGACCTGGATTTCTATGTCGCCACCCAATCGCATGTCCCGAAATTGGCGCGCGGTGGCTTGGATCTCGTACATCCCCGGCATGAACACCAAGATATCGCCCTCATCACTATTCCTCAGAATCTGGGCGAGTGCTTCCCCCGCGAGTTGCCAAACGGGATCCCGCGATTGGCGAGCCGCATACTCGATCCGGACCGGATAGGTCCGCCCCTCGGATTCCAAGACGGGGCAGGGGCGATTCCCATCCCCTTCGAGGTACTCCCGCAAGGGATCGCTATCGAGCGTAGCCGACATGACGATCAGTTTGAGATCGGGACGTGCCCCGGCTTGCAAGCGTTTCACCAGACCCAAGGCCACGTCGGTGTACAAATTGCGCTCGTGGAATTCATCCAAGATCAACACTCCAATGTCCGCTAAGTTCGGCGAATCTTGAAAGTGACGCAAGAGCACCCCCTCCGTCATGAACACCAGTCGGGTTTCCGAACTGGTCTGATCGTCAAATCGCACCTGGTAACCCACCTCTTTGCCGACGACCGTTCCTCGTTCTTGACTGACCCGGCGGGCGACGGCCCGGGCGGCGACGCGACGGGGCTGGAGCACGACAACCTTTTTCCCCTCCGGCAGATGGCCATCCAACACATACTGGGGCAACTGCGTGGTCTTACCAGACCCCGTCGGCGCGCCCACGATCACCCGCTGCTCACGGGTCAAAGTCTCCAGCAACCGCTCCTTGAGATCGACAATCGGAAGTACGTCCGCGTCAGCCATCTCCGCCTAGGCTAGGTCCGTTTCGATGACCCAGTGATCTCCGCCGGTATCCACCCGGCGCGCTTCCATCGGGCGACAACAAACCTCACAATCCAGAATCCATTCCTCCACCGATGGTTCGATCTGACAGACCGTGACCTCCCCGCAATACGGACACATCACTTCCGCGCTCGTCTGCACCATCTGCTCGCGTCCAAGCCTTACTTCAAATCACCCAGATCGCCGGTCAGCAACTCGACCAGTGCCGCTTCCTTCTCTTCGCCATCAATGAAATCAAGGGCGCGGAAGTAACGCGGTTTCTCAGATTCCGGCAGGGATTTGTCACCCAAGATCTTCACCAAGAGGGCTGGTGATTGGGACGCTCGGGATCGCCACACGATGTCACGACCGGCTTCGGTGTTCCAACCATCACCCACCGCTTTGAGCCAGGCGGCGAAGTACCGATCTTCCTGTCCCTGAGCGCCGATGCCCAAGGCTTCCAGGTACCACCGGTCATTCCCATTATGTTGTTGCGCCAATTGGGCCCAGAGTTCGGCCCCCAAGGCCGAGGGTTCGTGACGGAGGGAAATCGCGCATTCGCGCCGGACTTGAGCCGACGGGTCTTTTACCAATTTCCCGATCAACGGTAACAACTCCAGCTTTTGCTCGCGGGCGATCCGCAAACCCGTGATGCGAATATCCGCGCTGTGATCTGCCACCGCTTCACCCACATATTTGGCGGCCTTGCCCTTGATCCGAGCCAACAAATGCAGCGCCCGCGCTCGAAGCCGGGGGTTCTTACCTTGCCATACCTTCAACAAAGCGTCTTCGGCGTCGCCCTGCATCTCGTTCAAAGCTGTCCAGCCCAAATACCGGGTTGCCAGATTGGGCGACTTCAAGGCTCTGACCGCTCCGTTCACTCGGTTCAGACGCAACTTCGGCACCCTGGGTTTGTTGCCCTTTGGCGCGACGCGATAAATCCGTCCACTCATCCCCTCAAGCGTTCGGTCCGCCATATTATGGCCGCCCACGCCAGCGTCATTCCAATCCGCGATGAACAAAGCGCCATCCGGTGCGACACAGACATCCGACGGTCGGTACCAATCATCACGTTCACCAGACAGAACGTTCACCATCCGAGCGGAATAGCCGGCGCCGGCTTTCTTCACTGGATACGCCCGGACGACTCGCGGCCCGGCGTCACAGTGGATCATCTGATTGCGGAACGGCCGTGGCAGCAAGCGTCCCTCATAAAGCACCATTCCAGTCGGAGAACCCGCGCCGGTTTGAAGTAGATTGGGTACGACACCCGGGTCGTTCAAATGCCAGTGACGCAACGGGATTTCTTCCTCCCAACCGGTGCGTTCCTCTCGCCAGCCCTTGCCGGTCTTCTCGTCACGATAACCGTAATTCCCATACTCCATCACGTAGTTGATGCGGACCGCTCGGTTGCCATCGTCGTCATTGTCGGACTGCCAAAGCGTTCCGAAGGAATCCACACACACTTCGTAGTTGTTACGGAAATTGTGGCCCAACACTTCGAAACCGCTGAGATCGGGATAGCATCGAAACACCATGCCCTGCTGATACGGTTTCCGATTCCCCGCTACGATGTTGCCTTGAGGATCGCGGATCGGATTGCCATTACGATCGTAGAGTTCTTTGCCATCATTACCGAAATTAAAGTAGAGCCGGCCATCGGGACCGAACACGAATGCGTGCACGCCGTGGTCATGATCCACGCCCTTGATGCCGGAAAACAAAACTTCTTTCTTATCCGGTCGATCGTCGCCATCCAGATCCGTAAACATCAACACTTGAGGCGAGCACGAGACGATGACGCGATTGCCTAGCACACAGATGCCCAGGGCGGTATTCACATCGTCCCCTTGGTAGTAAACCGTTTCCTTATCGGCAGCGCCATCCAAGTCGGTATCTTCCAAGATCATGATCCGGTCCCCGCCGGGGCGCAATTTCCCCCACTTTTGCCAGAGGCGGTAATTCGCACCTTCGGTCACCCAGACGCGACCCCGCGAGTCGATATCCATATTGGCGGGATTGACCACCATGGGTTCTGAAGCAAACAGCGTGACTTCCAAGCCGTCCGCGACATTGAGTTGCTCCAATTGCTTCTCTGCCGCCGCTCGGCCCGTGCCTCGGGGGTTCGCGGCGTTTGCTTGATTCACAGCTGCCCAAGTCAGGCTGACGGACAGCAGAAAGATTCTCCAAGCTCGGTTTGTCATCATGTCTTTGGGTTGATGGGATGGGGGAGTTATTGGGGTCTTAGCGTTTCCCCTTTGGATCCAAGTTTTGCTTCAGCTGTTCCGCGCTGACACTCGAGGGTACCCCGCCTTCGGGGACCGGCGCCTTGGCAATCCAAAGCAGCCCATTCAGCACGACCTTGCGGAAATTATCATTGCCCCAATTGACGTGTTTGTGCCCGCCGGTGAAACCAAACCCTCGGCCGCCATCCGGTCGCTCATAGACCCACATCATGGTTTCGGGTCGCCCCTTGGCCGCCTCGATATGAGGGTAGGGCCCTTTGGGATACACATACGGTCCGTCGCGAACATCGTCCGATGGCTTGGCAACTAACAGCGGAGTCACGCCTTCCATATTGGGTCGAAAGCGCATGTTGAAATACCATTCATCCAGCACTGCGAATGGCTTCACACCGCGGGTGACCTCATGTTTCGGGAAACTCACGAATTCAGGCGTCCACATGGGATTCACACTAAAGCGATGTTCGTAATAGCCGCCGATCCATCGGTGCAACGCTTTGCCCGGATCGCCGGTCGGTACTTCCACACCGTAGTGGGCACAACCGATGCCGACGCCTCGTTTCACCAAACCGTCCAACAAAGCCATGCGTTCGGCTTGAATGGCGGGATGCCCGCCTCCGCCATCCGCGTAAATCAGCACGGCGTCGGCCTTCTCAAAAACCGCCTCGTCCTTCGGCCAACCCATATTGTGCACTTCGGCATGGATCCCGGGTTGTTCATTCAAACAGCGGCTCAACAGCATGCTGCCCGCATTGAATTCGTGATCGCCAGGTCCGTGACTCGGTTTGCCGGCTATAAGTAGGATGTTTTTGGAATCGGCGGCATCGACGCCAACCAGGCTCAATACCAGAAGAGGGAGCCAGAGAGTTTGAAACCACTTCATGATCTTATTACTTCGCTACGTTTGGGCTGATGAAGGTGTCGGATCGACGCAAGGCATTCTGGTTCCGAACGCGAGGCTTCCGACCTTTCTTGGGATCGAGATTCGCCATCAAATCGGCCTCCGTGAGCTCACACGAAACACCGCCTTCGGGCACGTCCGCTTTGGCGATCCACAACAGTGCGTTGAGAACAACCTTGCGAAAGTTCGGATTGCGCCAGTTCAGGTGATTGTGCGCTCCCGTGAACCCAAAACCCCTCCCGCCGTTTGGCCGCTCGTAGGCCCACGCCACATGTTGGGGTTCGTTGGCGGCCACGCCTTTCCGAACGGAGGGATTTCCGCTGTGCGGTCCGTTGGGCCGCTTCATCGTTGCGGGTGGCGGTACGGCCGACAGGATCGGGGTGACCCCCTTCAAGTTCGGCTGAAACCGCATGTGGAAATACCACTCGTCGTTGATGGTAAACGGCTTGACCCCCCGCGTAATGGGATGTTCGGGAATGAGCTCGAAGGCCGCGTCCCAATGCGGATTGACGGACCAGTGGGTTTCGAAATAGCCACCCATCCATTCGAGGAATTCCGCGCCGCCGTTGTCTTTGGGGACTTCGACGCCGTAATGAATCGCTCCAAACCCGACTCCCTGGTCCATTAGCGGCCGGAGCTGTTCGAGATGATCGCCTTGAATCGCCAAATGCCGGTTCCCGCCCGTGACGAAGAACACGATGGCGTCGGCGCCCTCAAACGCGTCCGCCGCTTTCGGCCAACCGTTTTGGTGGACGACTACTTCGACATCCGGATTTCCGGCGAGACATTTCTGGAAGAGCAAACAACCCGCATTGTGCTCATGCTGCAGGGGCCCGTGACTCGGGGTGCCCGCCACCAGCACAATCCGCTTTGGTTCTGCTCCCCACGCCTGCCCGCTTTCAAGGAATACGCCTAAGAGGACAAGAAAAGCACCCGCCCATCTCATGACCAAACTCAAACCCTGATGGTTTTTCATCGTTCCTAAGCCGGCCTAGCGCTTCTTCGCACTCCAATCGGCTTCCATCTGGTCATTGAAATTCACCGTCCCTTTCATTGTTCCAAAACCGGTGATCTTCCCGGTATAGGTGCACTCGATCGGTTGGCCGTCATATTCCGCTCCAAACCGGATGGTGACTCGGTTCCCTCGGACACGACCTTTCACCTTCTGCTCGCCCAACAGCCCCGTGTAACTCCCGGTCAGCATGTTGCCTTCCTGTTTGAGGCTGAATGAGGGCTCCCCGGTTCCTTGATCCGTTTCCACCACGAAACCCCAGTCGCCACTGATATTGATCCCGTCCAAGGGTTTGACCCGGATGTCCTTGAATTGAACATTCATCGGCGGTCCAGCGTGGAGCTGGAGAGCCAAGATCCCTTCCGGCTTGCGATGAGCCGCATCCAAATCCGTAACCTGCGCCGTCACCCGGCCGTTGATCACGTGGGTGAACTCGTAGCCCCGAGCGATGATCTTGTAGTCGTTCCACTGCTCTTGCTTGATCACGGCTTGAATGTCAGCCGATTCTCCAAGTGAACCTACCACTTCGACCTTGTGTTTCTCACCGTTGGCGACGACCTCGGTCTTCTGTCCGCGCTGGGCTAAGATCCCTCGGCCCCGTTCCTCGTAGAGAATACCCGAATACGTGGTGCCCGATTCGAAGTCCCCTTGGTAACCGCCGACCACCCAATTACCGTGATCTTTGCTGCGGTATTGGATTCCAGAGTTCCCGCCAACAATCTTGAACTTCAGTCGCAGCTCAAAGTTATCGAGCGTCCCACCTCGCCAAATGATAAACGTATTCCCCTTGGTTGGATTGTCTTTCGTCGTGATCCCGGTGATGGCGCCGTCTTTGACAGACCAAAACTTCGGGTTCCCGTCCCAATGCTTTAGCGTCTTGCCATCGAAGAGGCTGATGAAGCCTTCTTCGGACTTGTGATGATCCGCTCTGAGCGAAAGGGTCGCCGTGAGGGCGATCGCGGCTATTGGTAAGAGGACGTTTTTCATGTTACTACGGTTTCGGTGGGTTGGACGGTTACTTCAGTGTTTTCTTCAAAAACTTGATTCCTTTCACGGCAATTTCATCTTGAGTCGGCTCAATTCGACGCCAGATGGCCGCGGCTCGTGCGATGACCTTCACGTCCGTGGTGAACGATTCAATGACTACATCGCCTTTGTAGCGGATGGATTTCAGTGCCGCTGTGATCGACTTCCAGTCAATATGGTCTCCTCCAGGCGTTCCTCGATCACTGCCACAGGCATGGAAATGTCCCAGAAGCTTGCCGGCTTTCTTGATGGCTTTGGCCTGGTTCTTCTCCTCGATATTCATGTGGAACGTGTCCAGATGCAGCTTCAGTGCAGGGCTGCCCACATCCTTAATCATCTTAAGGCCCTGATCGCAGGTATTGATGAAGTCCGTTTCAAACCGGTTCAGGGGTTCCAGACAGATCGTCCGCCCCTTCTTCTCGGCGTAGGCGGAGAGTTTCTTTAGGTTCTTCACCACCGTCTTCCACTGGGCCTGGTATTGGCGGGCCGGAACTGCGTCGGCGCGACCCACGGCGGAGTAGACCGGCCCGATCAAAGAAGGGCAGTCCAACTCGACCATCTGATCAATCAGGGTCATCATGTAATCCATACCCGTCTTCTGTTGGGCGGCCGTTCCGCGCAAGTCTCGATCCGGCCCCATGCAGGCACAAACCGAACCACACACCAGCCCATTGGCATCCAACGCGGCCTTCACTTTCGCGGGGTTGATGTGGGATGGATCCTCAATCGGGATTTCGATGGTATCAAATCCCCATTTTTTGAAGGTTGGCAGAAGTTTCGTGCTGCGCGTGGTGAACGGCGACGTGAAAAGAAAAGTATTAATTCCGAGTCTCATAGCTTGGGTTGTCGAGAGCCTAGTTATTTGGTTCTTAGTGTCAAGGGTGGGGCGAGCCCTACCGGGCTTGAATCCCGCTCTGGAATCGGACAGCATACGGCGTGTTTCGACCTTGCATCGATCTGCACCAAGGCCAGGTAAAACAAATCGTTGGGGGTTCGCTCACTGATGATGAGGCCAAGCTGCAAACCAACCACACCTCCGAGCGCCCGAGCGAGTGGTTTGCCGATCTCTACCGGCGTGATGCGCTCTTCGGCGGACACGTGATCAAGCTTGGCCCCGGAAATGATCCTGCCGCGCTTGCTGCGCTGAAAGCGTTTCCCGGTGGCCTACAAGTGGGCGGGGGTCTTAATCCCGACAACGTCGATCCCTTCCTGGATGCGGGCGCTTCCCACATCATCGTGACCTCTTGGCTCTTTGATGGCGACGAATTCAACTGGCAGAAGCTTGAAACCTTCGCCGCCAAGGTGGGACGGTCCCGACTGGTCGTCGATCTCAGCTGCCGCGTCCGGGATGGCCGCTATTACGTCGTCACCAACCGCTGGCAAACCTTTACGGCTCTCGAGGTTTCAGATTCAACCCTCGAACGGATTGCCCAGCACTGCGCTGAGTTCTTAATTCACGCTGCGGATGTCGAAGGCCTTTGTCGCGGGATTGACCTAGAGTTGGTCCAACGCTTGGCTCACTGCTCGCCTATTCCGGTCACCTACGCCGGTGGAGCACGGTCTCTCGACGATCTCCGCCTGGTTCAAGAAACGGGATTAGGGCGAGTCGACTTAACCATCGGTTCCGCCTTAGACATCTTCGGCGGCTCGCTGATTCGCTACCAGGATGCCATAGCCTTCAACCGATCTCTTTCGAACTAAGATGGATACGCCTCCTACAATCTGCTTCTTCCAGAGCTCCCGATTTGATTCCGTCGCCTCGCTCATGGCTGCTCACCTTGGCAACTCGGCTCAGCTGATTGAAATGGATGATCTGGAAGGGGAACCGGACTACCGCGCTATTCTTGAGGCGCTCTTCCAGACCCGTTCCCCCCAAAGCTGGTAAGCCGCTTCGCTCCTTTAGGCCGTCTCCCGCAACACCACGTTTAGGCCTGCGTCTCCCTGCACCAGAAAGGCGGGGTTGAGAAGATTCTCTTTATTGTAGGCCAGGCCGGTTCCCGCCTGCGTCCCGAGCCACTCCTTGACCGTCCCTCCGGCCTCTGTCACGACACTATGGGCCGCTCCAGTGTCCCATTCCATCGTGGGGCCATCCCGCAAATACAGATCCGCCGAGCCCTCCGCTACGAGACATAGCTTTAACGAACTCCCCATGCTCTTCAGGCCGCAACCCGGGTATTGATTCCGAAGAGCGGTTACCTGCGGCCCGGAATGGTCTTGGCTCGCTACGATCTCCATGCTCTCCGGTCGAGCGACCCGGGTGCTGATCCGTTCCTCTTTCCCTTCCAGAACGCGGTGGGCTCCCGATCCTTTCGCGGCCCAATAAAGCCGCTCGATCACCGGCGCCCATACCACGCCCAAGATCGGCTTGCCTGCCTGGATGAGCGCGATGTTCACGGTGAACTGGCCGGTTCCCTTCAGAAACTCCTTCGTTCCATCTAAAGGATCCACTAGCCAAAAGGTCTCCCAGTCGCGCCGTTCCTCATAACCACACTCGGACGACTCTTCGGTCAGAATGGGAAAGGTCTCGGACAACTGTTTGAGCCCATCGATAATGATCGCATCGGCTTTTCGATCGGCTTCCGTCACCGGGCTCTTGTCCGCCTTCAGGCTGACCCCCTGGTCTTCTCGCCGGTAAACCTCCAAAATCGCCACTCCGGCCGCCTTCGCGATCCGGGTCACCTCACGCACCAACTGACTCATCGTCCGGTTCTAGCTCATGCGCATCGGCATGATCACGTAGAGAAACGGTCCATTGACCTTCAAAACCCCGGGACTGAGTTCATCCGAGAGCTCCAAAAACACCTCGTCATCCTCCAGGACCTTGAGCGGATCCATGACGTATTGAGGATTGAAGGCAATCGCGATGTCTTCGCCATCATAGTTGACCGCGATACTCTCCCGCGCCTCACCGACATCGGGCGTATTCGCCGTGATCAACAGGTTATTCTTGGAAATCTTCAGCTTAACCGAGTTGGCCTTGTCACTCGTCATGATCTCCGCCCGCCGCAGCGCTTGTAGCAACTCCTCGCGCTCCAATGGGATGCGTTCCTTACTTTGGCCGGGGATCACTTGGCGGTAGTTTGGATAGTTCCCATCGATCAGCTTGGTCATCAAGAAAATCGACGCCTCTTCCCCTTTGCTGAGGGTAAAAGACGCTTGGTTATCCGTGTAACGCAACTCAGCCGTTCCCTCCGAGCCCAGCAGGCGATTGAGTTCATGGATCGCCTTAGTGGGAACGATAAATTCTCCCCGGCTCTCCTCTCCGACTTCCGATTCTTCATCCACCAAGGCCAATCGACGGCCGTCGGTGGCAACCACTGTGATTCGCTGATCTCCAAGGCAAAAGAAGATCCCATTGAGCACGTAGCGCGTCTCCTCCGTCGATACCGCGTAGGATGTCTTTCGCAGGATGCTCTTCAGATTCCCTTGATCCAGGGTGATCTTCTTTTCCTCGGCAAATTTGGGGATGGGCGGGAATTCATCCGCTGAAAGGCCATGTATCTTAAAGAAAGAGGCTCCGGCCTTGATGGAACACACTCCCTTGTCATCGATATCCAATTCGACTTCCGGCGTCGACAACTCGCGAACAATGCCAAACAGCTTCTTAACCGGTAGGGTAATCGATCCCCCTTCTTTCACATCCGCCTCGACGCCACAAGAGATCGTCACGTCCAAATCCGTGGCGGTCAGGACCAGCTTCTTCTCAGCCGCTTGTAGGAGAACATTGGAAAGGATGGGGAGGGTTGTTCGGCTGGACACGACGTTTTGAACCGCCTGCAAGCCGGAAATCAACTCTTCTTTGGAAATGGATAATTTCATCCTACGAGGAACTTAATAGGTTTCTTTGAATGAACAAAAAAACCGTAACAATAAGGACTGTGAATAAGGCATACAGGTAAGCGTGTCAAGGTTACCGCAAGGCTGAAAGGCCTTTCCAGACCGTGAATAAGATCGTCAAGAAGGAGCGGAAAACTAACCACGGAACTTCATACACAGACTACCGGACAGTTGGCCAACACGTTGTTCACAAGCTATTGGCTCGGAGAGGAGCCAAGGATCTTTTGAAACGTATCGATGGTGTAGGCAATTTGGTCCGGAGACGTTTCACGACCGAGCGAGAGCCGCACGAGGGAACTGGCTGCTTCCCGCGATTGACCCATGGCGAGCAGAACGTGGGAGGGTTCGAGCGAGCCCACCGAACAAGCCGAACCACTGGAAGCACAAATACCCTCTAAATCGAGGGCTGCCAGTAGAGAGATACTGTCCCAACCCGCCACAGAGAAAGCCGCAGTGTTGGCTAGGCGGCGCGAGCGATCGCCCTGGAAAGTAACGCCCGGGAGCGACCCGAGGCCCTCAACCAAGGATTCGGAGAGCGGCAACAACTGGGAGGAATCAAAGACAGGGCTGGGAGTAAAGCGCTCCAGAGCCTCGGTGAATCCGACAATAGCCGCGAGATTCTCAGTGCCCGGGCGGGCCTCGTTCTCTTGAGCACCCCCGTGAAACAGGGGCTCCAGCCGGAGGGGAGAGCGGCAGTACAAGGCACCAACACCCTTAGGACCGTGGAATTTGTGGGCGCAGACAGAGACAAGATCCGCCGGAAACGGCAAAATATCGCTCAGAGGGAGCTTGCCGAACGATTGAACCGCATCACAATGAAACAAAACGCCGGCTTTCTGGCATATTTCTGAGATTTCGGCAATCGGTTGGAGAGAACCGGTCTCGTTATTGGCGCTCATGATGGACACCAGGGTCGTGGAGGGGCGGAGCGCTTGCGAGAGGGACTCCGGATCGACAATCCCCTGCGGAGAAACCGGTAGAACGGTCAATTCGAACCCTTCGTTTTCGGCTAGGTAGCGGAAACAGTGAAGTACCGCATGGTGTTCGACGGCACTGGTGATCAGGTGTCGACCTTGAGAGGCGCGGGCTCGAGCGGCTCCCGTGATCGCAAGATTGTTGCTCTCGGTACCACCGGAGGTGAAGAGGACCTCGGAAGGGCGGCACGACCACAGAGAAGCGACTCGATAGCGACATTCGTCCAGTAACGCGCGAGCCGCGCGTCCGACCCGGTGAACGCTGGAGGGATTGCCGTAGGACTCGGCGAAAACGGGGAGCATGCAGTCACGAACCCCCGGATCGAGGGGCGTCGTAGCGTTATAGTCCAAATAGATCGTTGGAGCGTTCAAATCGAGAGACAACAGTTAGACGGGTTTCCGGCAGCAAGCAAGCCAAGCGGGAAAAAGAGGTCCGGAAGGGTTGAAAAGAACGCGAAATGAGTCGACATTGTCGCCTTCAGCTCGAAGGGATGGCCAATAAAGGGTGTCTCTGAACGAGATATGGAGCCTGAAAAGCTGAAGAAATAGTCGTTTTTGCCATTCCTATGGCTGTTTTGATCGGGAAACCGAGCGCAGAGTAGGCCGCGATAGCCGCGGAAAGAAAGCAGCCGGAACCGTGAATCGAGTGTTGGTCCGAGCGGAAAGCCTCATAAACCACCGTTTCGCAACCATCAAAGTAGACGTCGTGGCACTTCGATGGATCCGGTAGATGGCCTCCTTTGAGTAGGACGTGACAGCCGAAGGTATCGAAGAGAGTGGTAGCAGCGAGAGACATGTCGGCTAGGGTCGTGATCGAGCAGTTAAGTAGGCGTTCGGCCTCAGGAATGTTCGGCGTGATAAGCGAAACTCGGGGAAAAAGGGTTTGGGCGAGGTCGTCAGGAGAGACGTTCGTAGCGCCCGGACCCGCGGTCGCGGAGAGAATAGGGTCCAAAACGGCGAAGGGCGGAGGGTTTTCGGAAAGAAAATCAGCCAGACACCGCACCGTTTCAAGCGAAGCGAGAAGGCCAATTTTGGTCGGAACGGGACCAAATTCGGAAGAAATGGCGCTAAGCTGTGACGAGAGGGTTGCCGAATTGACGGGAAAACTGGCGGAGAATCGGTTTGGAGATTGCGCCGTAACCGTGGTCGTGGCAGCTAAACCGGCCACACCGAGCGAATGAAACGTGCGTAGGTCAGCCGAACACCCGGCGAAATGGCTCGGATCAAAGCCAGCGACGGAGAGGGAAACGGGGCGTGGGGCGAGCGGCATGCCGGAAAATAGCGCGGTGTTGTATGGATTCCGAAGGATCGTTCCGATTTTTGAGAATGGTAGGAAAGAAGCTAGACGGCTTCGAGAAAATCGTCTATCTCAGGCGGCCAATTTCGTTCAGAACATTCTGAACATCCAGCACGTAGATTCGAAAGCCCGGTCGCACCGGAGTCATTCCAGGGTTCGAATTGACCGGCACGAAGTGTCTTTGAATGCCAAGGAGAACAATCATTCCGACATGCTAGAACACCGAAAAGAAATGGTGATGGCGGCCGGGAGTATGAGTCAACTATTGGGCTATCCCAAGTCCGTAGGAAAAATCTATGGCTATCTGTTCTTTTCCTTGGAACCACTTTCACTAGGGGACATCTCACAGGAATTGGGCATCAGTAAAGGGAGTGCCAGCAGCGGGGTGCGGCAGCTGATCAAGTGGAACGTAGTCCGACAGACCTGGGGGGTTCAAGGGGATCGGAAAGAATACTTTGAAGCGATTTGGGAGGTTCGGGCGCTGTTCAAATCCGGCTTTGTAGATTTTGTGAAACCCCGTGTAGTGTCGTCGAAACGCCGGATCGACGAGATCCAGCGGGCCCTTCGAGAAGACTTTGAGGGTGGGAAAATTGGTGAAGAAGAGTATCGGCAATCTCAGGCACGGTTCGAGAACTTGAAAAAGATCCAGGCTCGAATGGAGCGGATTCTGCCCCTAATTGAAGCCTTAGCACAATGAACAAGAGAGAGTTACCTAAGAGCATCTGCTGTATCGGGGCCGGGTATGTTGGGGGACCGACGATGGCTGTGATCGCCCAAAAGTGTCCGGGGGTGAAAGTCACCGTTGTGGATATCAACCAGGAGCGAATCGATGCTTGGAACTCCTCAGAACTGCCGGTTTACGAGCGAGGCTTGTCCGAGATCGTCGAGGAAACCCGCGGTCGCAATCTGTTTTTTAGCACCGATGTGGATGCCGGTATCGCCGAAGCGGAGATCATCTTTATCAGTGTCAATACGCCCACCAAAACCTACGGGGAAGGCGCCGGTAAGGCGGCGGATCTCAAGTTTGTCGAACTCTGTGCCCGTCGAATTGCCGCCATCGCGAAGGGGAACAAGATCATCGTAGAGAAATCGACCATTCCGGTCCGGACCGCGGAGATCATCAAGACGATCATGGCTGGAAGTCAGTCCAAAGATCGCTTTCAAGTCCTTTCCAACCCAGAGTTCTTGGCCGAGGGAACGGCGATTGCGGATCTCAACAACCCGGATCGGATTCTGATCGGTGGCGAAGAGACCGACGCGGGTCGCGAAGCGATTGATACCCTAGCCAGTTTGTATGAAGAGTGGGTACCACGGGAAACGATCATCAAAACCAACCTCTGGTCTTCAGAACTCTCGAAGCTGACGGCTAACGCGTTCTTGGCCCAACGGATCTCTTCCATCAACGCGATCTCAGCGCTTTGCGAAGCGACGCAAGCCAATGTGGAGGAGGTGGCTCAGGCCATCGGAAGAGATTCTCGCATCGGGCCCAAATTCCTCCGAGCGTCGGTAGGATTTGGGGGTTCGTGCTTCCAAAAGGACGTGTTGAATCTGGTCTATCTCTGTGAGCACTTTGGTCTCCCGGAAGTAGCGGCCTACTGGGAATCGGTGGTCACCATGAATAATTTCCAGAAACGCCGCTTTTCAAAGAATATCGTTAATACGCTCTTCCGCACCGTGGCCGGCAAACGCATCGCTATCCTCGGTTTTGCATTTAAGAGTAACACGAATGATACGCGGGAAACCCCGGCCATTAAGGTGTGCACGGACCTCTTGGAAGAACGCGCCGAGCTGGCCATTTATGACCCGGAAGTGAAGGAGAAACAGATCCGAAAAGACCTCGAAAAGTCAGAGGCGAATGCCGAGAATCTCACCGTCTGTGGCGATGCTTACGAGGCCTGTGCCGGCAGCCACGCGATCGCCGTGATGACCGAGTGGGGCGAGTTTAAGGATCTGGACTATCAAAAGATTTACGACTCGATGGAGAAGCCGGCATTCATTTTTGATGGTCGCAATATCCTTGATGTGGGAAAAATGCGGCGGATCGGCTTTGAGGTCCAAGGCATCGGTGTTTCCTGATCCTCCAAGCGAGCGCAAGCGAAAGAATGAAAAAGGCCCTGATTACAGGAATCACCGGACAAGATGGTTCTTTCTTGGCCGAGCTCCTTTTGGAGAAGGGCTATGAAGTTCATGGAATCGTTCGGCGAACCAGTACTTTTAATCGCGGGCGGATAGACCCGATCGTAGAACGGTTTAATAAGGATCAAAAGCGGGTCTTTCTACACTATGGGGATCTCGCCGACAGTTCGGCTCTGATCCGCCTGTTGGGCCAGATTAGTCCGGATGAGGTCTATAATCTCGCGGCTCAAAGCCACGTTAAAGTCAGTTTCGAAAATCCCGAGTATACGGCTGATGTGGTTGGCATGGGCACGCTACGATTGCTGGAGGCGGTCCGACAGACTTGCCCGACGGCGCGATTCTATCAGGCCTCATCTAGCGAGATGTTCGGCAAAGTGCAGGCCGTTCCGCAGTCCGAAACAACACCGTTCCATCCCAGGAGCCCCTACGGCGTGGCCAAAGTGTTCGCTCATTGGGCCACCGTGAATTACCGAGAAGCGTATGGGCTGCACGCCTCCAACGGGATTTTGTTCAATCATGAGTCCGCCCGACGGGGAGAGAACTTTGTCACCCGAAAAATCACCCGAGGTGTCGCACGAATCAAAAAGGGTTTGGAGCAGGATCTGACCTTGGGGAACTTGGAAGCCCGCCGTGATTGGGGCTATGCCAAAGATTACGTGGAAGCCATGTGGCTAATGGTGACGGCGGAGCAGGCTGACGACTACGTCGTGGCGACCGGAGAGACGCATTCGGTGAAGGATTTTCTGGAAGCCGCCTTTGGTGCAGTGGACCTACGGTGGCAGGACTATGTCAAGACGGACAAACGATTTGAGCGGCCGGCCGAGGTGGATCTTTTGGTAGGCGATGCATCGAAAGCCAAACGGGAGCTAGGCTGGGAACCCAAGACGAGTTTTACCGAGTTGGTCGCGCTGATGGTGGAGCATGACCTACGTGAGCTCGAAGCGATTTGAGAGAGCGACATGGGTAAGGGTACTACAATCATCGTAACGGGATCAGGAGGCTTGATCGGTTCCGAAGCATCCCGATACTTTGCGGCGGAGGGGTACGACATCGTCGGGATCGACAATGATATGCGTGCCCAGTTTTTCGGCCCGGAGGCGTCGACCCGATGGTCCGTAAAACGGCTTCAAGACGAGGTCCCGAACTTTGAATCCAAGGCCATCGATATCCGGGAGAAGAGTGACCTGGAGCGAATCTTTGAAGAACGGAAAGGATCCGTCACAGCCGTGATTCACACGGCTGCTCAGCCTTCTCATGATTGGGCGGCTCGGGATCCGATAACCGATTTTGAAGTGAATGCCCGCGGAACGCTGAACCTGCTCGAATGCTTGAGGCACCAAGCGCCCGAAGCCGCTTTTGTGTTCACGTCAACAAACAAAGTTTATGGCGATCGGCCCAATACGCTGCCCATGGTAGAGGACGAAACGCGATACGAAGTCTATTTGGAAGACGGGTCACTGCATCCGGGTGTTGATGAGTCGATGTCAGTGGATCAAACCCAGCACAGTCTGTTCGGAGTAAGTAAGCTGTCAGCCGACGTCCTGGTTCAAGAATACGGCCGCTATTTTGGTTTGAATACGGTGGCGTTCCGAGGGGGGTGCCTCACGGGCGGTGGGCATAGCGGCACCGAGCTGCATGGGTTCATCAGTTACTTAATGAAATGCACGCTCTTGGGAACGAAGTATCGGGTTTTCGGATACCAGGGGAAGCAAGTGCGAGACAACATTCATAGCAGTGATTTGGTGAGCTCGTTCCACGAGTTCATAAAAAGTCCCCTACAGGGGCGAGTTTATAACATTGGTGGAGGCCGATTTGCCAACTGTTCGCTGAATGAGGCGGTCAAGAGCTGTGAGCAAAGGGTGGGGAAGAACCTGGAGATTGAATTCTTGGAGACTCCCCGACGGGGAGATCATCAATGGTATGTTTCGGATTGTCGGCGGTTTCAAGCGGACTATCCGAATTGGCGGCAGAGATTCGATATGGAACGAATCTACGACGATGTCTACGAAGAGTTGAAACAGCGAGAGCTACACTAGTTACAAAAATACGCAAACTGGTACTACGAATGAGAATAGGAATTATTGGTCTTGGTTATGTAGGTCTTCCATTGTGCCTGCAGTTTGCACGCTCGGGCTCGCAAGTGATTGGGATCGACGTCGACGAAAAAAAGGTGTCGTCCATCAATGAAGGGAAAAGCTTCATCAAGCATATAGCTTCTGAGGATATCGCCGAGCTTGTCAATCGGGGCGAACTGAAGGCGACCACTGACATGGCCGAGGTCGAGGGGTGCGACGGCGTGTTGATTTGTGTGCCGACGCCGCTGAATCAGTATCGTGAACCCGACATGGCTTTTGTGTTTTCGACCGGCGAGAAACTCGCGCCCCACATTACCGATGGGATGACGGTGATCCTGGAATCGACCACGTATCCCGGTACCACGGATGAAGATTTGAGGAAGATCCTGGAAGCTGGCTCGGCCAAGAAAGCGGGCGAAGGTTTTCACTTGGCCTATTCGCCCGAGCGGGAAGATCCGGGAAATCCCGACAGTAAGGTCGCCAAAATACCGAAAGTGGTCGGCGGTTTCACGAAGAAGTGCCAGGAGAAAGCAGCCGCGATCTATCGGACCGCTATCGAGACCATCGTACCCGTCAGCAGTTGCCGAACGGCCGAAGCGACCAAACTGCTGGAGAATATCTTCCGCAGCGTAAACATCGCTTTGGTGAATGAGCTGAAGGTCATCTATGACCAAATGGATATCGATGTCTGGGAAGTCATTGAGGCAGCAAAGACCAAGCCTTTTGGTTACAAGGCCTTCTATCCGGGGCCGGGACTGGGCGGGCATTGCATTCCGATCGATCCCTTCTATCTGACTTGGAAGGCGCGCCAGTATGGAATTTCGACCCGGTTCATCGAACTCGCCGGAGAAATGAATACCGGGATGCCGGAGTATGTCGTGCAGCGAACGGCGGACGCCCTCAACCATCGGGCCAAGCCGTTAAACGGTGCTAAGATTCTGATCGTTGGTCTCGCTTATAAGGAAGAGGTGGACGATGACCGCGAGTCGCCGAGCTACCGATTGATCGAGCTCTTCACCGAGCGCATGGCCAAAGTGGACTACTACGATCCCTATGTGCCGGTCATCCGGCCCAGCCGAGAGTATGGGCATTTGAGTGGGGAAGAGTCCGTGAAGTGGGATCAAGAGACGATTGGGCAGTATGATGCCGTCGTCGTTTCCACTGCCCATCGCGTGGTTAACTACGAGGAATTGGCCAAATGGGCCGAATGCATCGTGGATACCCGCAACGTGATGCATGGACAGGAACTCAAACCTGGCCAGCTGACCAAGGCTTAGGGGCCCCAACGGAGGAGCAGCGGCTAGGGTAAGAGAAAACAGTGATGGAACCGAAACGCGTATTGGTGACCGGAGGAGCTGGCTTCATAGGCTCTACCCTGGTGCGGTTTCTCTTACGGCAGACTGCGACGGAGGTCCTGGTAGTTGACAGTCTGACCTACGCTGGGAACCGCCATTCGTTTCGGGAGATTGAAGGGGAAGAACGGTGGCGGCTGGCAGAGGTCGATATTTGCGATCCAGACAGCTTGCGGAAGATCTTCCAAGAATGGCAGCCGGATACCGTCATGCATTTGGCCGCCGAAAGCCATGTCGATCGATCCATCGATGGGCCGGCAGCCTTTATCGAGACCAACATCGTCGGGACCTTTAATCTATTAACCGCGGCCCGCGAGTATTGGGAGACGCTTTCGACGGGAGCGCGATCCGAATTTCGCTTTGTTCATGTCTCTACCGACGAGGTCTACGGAACTCTTGGAAAGGAAGGGTTGTTTACCGAGACCACCCCGTATGATCCCCGGTCGCCTTACTCGGCATCGAAGGCGTCGTCGGATCACTTGGCTCGGGCTTGGTGGCACACCTACGGTCTACCCGTGGTGGTGACCAACTGTTCGAATAACTATGGACCGTATCAGTTTCCCGAGAAACTGATTCCCTTGACGATCCTAAATGCCTGGGACCTAAAGGAGATACCCATCTACGGAAAGGGAGATCAAGTCCGCGATTGGTTGCATGTGGAGGATCACGTGGAGGCGCTGTGGGTCGTCCGCCAGCGGGGAGTTTGTGGGGAGACCTACAACATCGGAGGCCGCAATGAGCAGCAAAATCTAGAAGTGGTGCGGCAAATCTGTGAGACCCTAGACCGGCGCGTACCTCAGGATGAGAGCCAGACGAGCCGATTTGAGAGTCTAGTGAAGTTTGTAACCGATAGGCCCGGTCACGATGCCCGGTATGCCATCGATAATTCCAAGATCAGTCGAGAACTGGGATGGCAACCCAAACGAACCTTCCCAGAAGGGCTGGACCAGACCGTGGCCTGGTATCTGGAGAGTGACTGGTGGTGGCGTCCGTTGCGGGAGCGGGTTTATTCAGGGGAGCGATTGGGAACGGGAAGCACTCAGAAAACTTAGAAAGCGCGAAGCGAAGTGGCGACTAAAGGCATTGTTCTAGCAGGCGGCAAAGGCACCCGGTTACACCCCGTGACCAAGGGGGTTTCCAAACAGCTGCTGCCGGTCTATGACAAGCCCATGATCTACTATCCCTTGTCCGTGCTCATGCTGGCCGGCATTCGGGATATCCTGGTCATTACGACTCCGGAAGACGCAGACAATTATCAGCGGCTGTTGGGGGATGGTTCGGACTACGGGGTGCAATTTAACTACTGTAGCCAGGAACGGCCGGCCGGCTTGGCCGAAGCCTTTCTCTTGGGGGCAGAGTTCATTGGGGATGAGTCCGTTTGTTTAGTCCTAGGAGACAATATCTTTTACGGACACAACCTCACGGGCCTGCTTCGTAATGTCCAGGAGCGGGATCGCGGGGCAACCATCTTTGGCCATCGGGTCAGTAATCCCGAAGACTTTGGGGTGGTTGAATTCGACGGCCAGATGAAGGTGAAGGGAATTGAAGAGAAACCCAAAGAGCCGAAATCAAACTACGCCGTCGTGGGCTTGTATTTCTACGACAATCAGGTGATTGATATTGCGTCAAAGGTCACTCCGTCAGCTCGGGGCGAACTAGAGATCACGGCCGTGAATCAGGCTTATGTCGATCGAGGGGAACTGACCTTGGAGATCCTCGGGCGCGGTTTTTCGTGGTTGGATACGGGGGCTCATGACAGTTTGATTTCAGCCGGTCAGTTTGTTGAAACCGTTGAAAAACGGCAGGGTTTGAAAATCGGGTGCTTAGAGGAAATTGGCCTCACCAACGGTTGGCTCAGTATGGAAGAATTTGTCGCAGCCGGAGAACGAATGAAGGGCTCGGGTTACGGCCAGTATATCCTGGAGGAGCACCGGCGGCGATTAGAAGATGAGGACCTGTTTCGGTCCTGAGAAGAGCGCTGAAGCGGCGGAGAATTTGGATCGAAACATAGAGCGGTTAGTTAACACATAATGGCAGCATACTTAGTTACAGGAGCGGCGGGGTTTATTGGTTCTCGCGTCGCATCGCGCTTGTTGGATGCCGGAGAGGAAGTGGTCGGCGTCGATAATCTGAATGATTACTACGACGTGCGATTGAAGCAGTACCGGCTCAAGGAGTTGGAAGCGCGATCCGGGTTCAAGTTTTATCCCGTTGATATTGAGAACCGCGAACCCTTGTCGACGGTCTTTTCCGAGAACCAGATTCAAGCTGTATTGAATTTGGCCGCACGAGCCGGGGTGCGTTACAGCATGGAAAACCCCTATGTGTATCTCTCGACCAACGCCTTGGGGACACTGAATTTGTTGGAGATGATGGTGCAGTATCAGGTCAAGAAAATGGTTCTGGCATCGACCTCATCGTTGTATGCCGGGCAGGAGATGCCTTTTGTCGAGACACTTCCGGTGAATACGCCGATTTCGCCCTATGCCGCGTCTAAGAAGGCGGCTGAAGCAATGGCTTATTCCTACCATCACTTGCATGGTTTGGACGTTTCGGTAGTGCGGTATTTCACCGTGTTCGGCCCCTGTGGGCGGCCGGATATGTCCATCTTCCGTTTTATTAAATGGATCCGTGAAGGCACGCCCTTGGAGCTGTTTGGTGATGGCAGTCAGAGCCGTGATTTCACCTACGTGGAGGATGTCGCCCGCGGAACGATAGCGGCCCTTAAAGAGGTGGGATACGAGATTGTGAATGTGGGTGGCGGTAAGAACCCGATAAGCCTTAACACCATCATTGGTTGGATTGAAGACCATCTCGGAAAGAAAGCCTCGGTGAATCGAAAACCGTTTCACAAGGCAGACCTGGTGTCCACCTGGGCAGATATCAGCAAGGCCGAGACATTGTTGGGTTGGAAGCCGGAGATCTCGGTTGAAGACGGTGTGAAACGGACGGTCGAGTGGCACTTGGAGCATGATGAATGGCTCAAGGAAGTGACGGTTTAAGGCCTGGGAAACGAATTGAGGGGATCGCAGAACAAGGGTTTTAGTCACATGCAGTTTATAGACCTAAAGGCGCAGTACAAGGCCTATCGGAGTGAGATTGATGAGGCGATGGCCGCCGTTATGGAGCATGGCCGCTTCATCATGGGGCCAGAAGTGGCTGAGCTAGAGAGCCAGTTGGCGGAGTATGTGGGCGTCAAACATTGTATCAGTGTCGCCAGTGGAACGGACAGTTTGGAAATCGCATTGCGTGCTCTCAATATCGGACCGGGGGACGAAGTGATTACGGTTCCGTTCACCTGGATTAGTACGGCGGAAGTGATCCGTCTGGTGGGAGCGACACCGGTATTCGTCGACATCGAACCCGACACCTACAACCTGGACGTCAGCAAGGTGAAGGAAGCCATCACGCCGGCAACGAAAGCCATTATCCCGGTGAGCCTTTTCGGTCAGATGCCGGATCTGGAGTCTTTGGAAACGGTCGTCGGAGATTCCGGAATCGTGATCATCGAGGATGGGGCACAGAGTTTTGGAGCCACGCGCCATGATCGGCGAAGTTGTGGCGTCAGTGAAATCTCCAGTACGAGTTTCTTTCCCGCCAAACCGTTCGGGTGCTACGGCGATGGCGGCGCGTTGTTTACCGACGATGATTCGCATGCCGCCACCATGCGTAGTATCCGGTCGCATGGAGGTGAAAAAAGGCACCACCATACCTTGGTCGGGATGAACGGTCGATTTGACACGCTGCAAGCGGCGGCGCTATTGGCAAAGTTCCCGCATTTTAGCGATGAGGTTAAAAAACGAGGTGAGCTCGGAGCGCGCTACAGCGAGCATTTGGGAGGGTATTGTGAGGTTCCCAAAATTGCTGACGGAAACACGCACGTATATGGCCAGTACACGATTCGGGTGGCGGACCGAGAGAGTTTCCAAAGTGCTCTGAAGGAGCAAGGCATACCGACAGCAGTCTATTATCCCAAATGTCTTCACGAGCAGCCCGTGTTTCGTCATCTCGGGTATGAACTAGGCCGTTTTCCGGTATCCGAGCAGGCGAGCCGTGAAGTCGTGAGCTTACCCATGCACCCGTTTCTGACGGAGGCCGATCAAGATCGGGTGATCGCGGCGGTGAAGGAGGCCAACGGGGGAGCAAAGTCCTAGGGTCATGGAAAACAAGAACGTGAACGTCGCTGTCTTAGGGTGTGGGTACTGGGGGAAAAACCTGGTGCGGAATTTTCGAGACTTGGGCGCGCTGAAGCTGGTCTGCGATATCTCCGAGTCGGGACGAAAAAAGGCCGAAGAAATGGCCCCGGAGGTGGAGCGTTCCGCTTCCTTCTCGGGTGTCTTTGAGCGTACGGATATCGATGCCGTCGTACTCGCTACGCCGGCTGAGACCCACGAGAGTCTCGCCCTGGAAGCCATCGAGGCGGGCAAGGATGTCTATGTCGAGAAACCAATGGCATTGGATGTCAGTCAAGGCAAGCGGATGTTGGCGAAGGCCCGGGAGCACGATCGTATTCTGATGGTGGGCCATATCTTGGAATACCATCCGGCGGTTTTGAAGTTGCGTGAGTTGATTGATCAGGGTGAGTTGGGTGATGTCCGCTATGTCTTCTCGAATCGGCTGAATTTCGGAAAGATCCGAACCGAAGAAAACGCACTGTGGAGTTTCGCGCCTCATGATATCGCGGTGATCCTGCGATTGGTAGGGGAACAGCCGTCCGAAGTCACCTGTGTTGGGGGAAGTTACATCACACCCGGGCTCGCGGATGTGACGGTTTCGTGTATGGAGTTTGCCTCAGGGCCTCGAGCTCACGTTTTTGTCAGTTGGCTCAACCCGTTCAAAGAACAGAAACTCGTGGTGGTGGGGAGCCGGAAGATGGCCGTGTTCAATGATGTGAGTCAGGATCAAAAGCTCACTCTGTATGACCAACGGGTGGACGTGGATCAAAACCAACCCTTGTTGTGCCGCGGGGAATCAGAGGTGATCGCGATTGAGGCCAAAGAGCCGCTTCGGGAGGAGTGTGCGCACTTTCTGGACTGCGTTCGGGAGCGCAAGACGCCACTCACGGATGGAGCCAGTGGGCTGGCCGTATTGAGTGTCTTGGAGGCGTGTCAGAATTCGCTCGGGCAGAAGGGAGCGCCCGTTTCGCTAAAGGAATCGTTATGACGAAACAACCGTTTAGCGTTCATGAGTCGTCGCTTGTCGACGAGGGAGCGCGCGTTGGAGACGGGACCAAGATCTGGCACTTTTGTCACATCTCGTCGGACGTAGAAATCGGCGAGAACTGTAGTTTCGGACAAAACTGCTTTGTCGCTCCCGGCGTGCGAATCGGATCGAACGTGAAGATCCAAAACAATGTTTCGATTTACGCGGGGACGGTGATCGAAGACGATGTCTTCTTGGGACCTTCCTGTGTGTTGACCAATATTTCGAATCCCCGGTCGCAGGTGTCTCGACGAACGGTCTATGAGCGAACCTTGATTCGGCGGGGCGCTACGGTTGGCGCGAATGCCACCATTGTTTGTGGTTTGGAACTGGGGCGCTACACCTTTGTAGCGGCGGGAGCGGTCGTGACCCGAACGACGAGTGACTACGCCATGGTGAGAGGGGTTCCGGCGAAGCAATGTGGCTGGATGTCACGGCATGGTCATGCCCTGGATTTCAGCGACGGTGGTGTGGGGGTTTGTCGCGAGAGTGGTCTGAAGTATCGGCTCGATGACACCGGTGTGGTGCGCTGCTTGGATATCGAAGAGGAACAATCGTTGCCGGAGCATCTCAGTGTGGGGCAACAAGCGTATTCCGAGTATCGGGCGGCGGCGTCCGATGCATCCAAATAACACCGGGTCACTCGGTCGACACGGACAAGATCCAGTCTGATACAGCGACCAACGGGTTCATGAACAAGATCGTAACCATAGTGGGGGCCCGCCCCCAATTCATCAAAGCCGCAGCCATGAGCCGCGTCTTTCAGCCGGAGAATGGAGGCGGCGGCAATGGAGCGATTACCGAGGTGATCGTTCACACCGGACAACATTTTGACGAGAAGATGTCGGGGGACTTCTTTTCCGAACTGAACATTCCGGAACCAGCCGTAAATCTCGGCGTCTCAGGGCTGACGCATGGCGCGATGACGGGTCGCATGTTGGAATCGATCGAAGCGGTTTTGCTACGTGAGAAGCCCAAGCTGGTCCTGATTTATGGTGATACCAATTCCACCTTGGCAGGCGCTTTGGCCGGAGCGAAGTTGAACATTCCGGTGGCTCATATCGAGGCGGGCCTGCGGTCATTCAACTTGGCGATGCCCGAGGAGAAGAATCGTATGGTGGCCGATGTGCTCTCAGACTCGTTGTTCTGTCCCACCGACGTGGCGGTGGAAAATCTGAAGAATGAGGGACGCACGGAACGGGTCTTTCAGACCGGGGACGTGATGTTTGATATCGCCCTCTACTACGGGGAAGTGGCCAAACAGCGAGTGAGCCTGGGTCATTGGGGGCTGGACCCTAAGGGCTACATTCTGGCGACGGTGCACCGAGCTGAAAATACGGATCATCCCGAGCGCTTGAGAGAGATCGTCAAAGCCATCGCCGCGATCAATCAACAGACGCCGGTGATCCTACCGATTCATCCCCGGACCCGAAAGATCCTAGACGAACAAGGGCTCAGCGAGGCGCTGGACCGGGTCAAGGTCGTGGAGCCGCTTGGCTACCTGGATATGGTGCGTTTGGAGATGGATGCCAAAGCGATCCTGACCGACTCGGGCGGGGTTCAGAAGGAGGCTTTTTTCCACCGTGTTCCGTGCATTACCTTGCGCGATGAAACGGAGTGGAAGGAAACGATCGAGGCCGGGTGGAACACGATCGTAGGCGCCAACGCCGAGGCCGCGCTGGCCGCGTTGGAGGCCGCAGAAGGGCTCTCGCCGCAAACGACCAAACCCTACGGTGAGGGCGATGCGGCAGAGCGGATTCTAAACGAATTGAATCAACTCTACTTCTAAAAGGGCTCGATAAGCACGAGGCCAGGAAGACGTTAGAACTCAGCTATCACTTGAAGCGATGATTTGGGTATTTATTCCCGCCTATAATGAAGAGCACGCCATAGAGGATCTATTGCGGAGCATTCACGAGCTACTTGAAAGCAAACCGCATCGGATCTTAGTGGTGGATGACGGTAGCCGAGATGAGACGCCGAATATTCTCAAACGGCTTGCGGGGGAACTGCCTCTAACGGTGCTGACACACACCACCAACCGTGGTTTGGGGGAGGCGGAGCGGGATGGGTTTGAGTATATCGCCTGGACGGCCGAGCCGGATGACGTCCTCGTGCGAGTGGAGGGAGACGGAACGCACGGGACCACCTACATCGAATCCCTGATCGCCAAGTTGGAGGAGGGGTATGACGTCGTCAACACTTCGCGTTTCCAAGAAGGCGGTAAACAGATGGGGGTGAACGCATATAGGGCCTTCATCAGTCGGTGTGCGAACCTCTTTATGAAGGTTCTGTTCGGCATTGAGGGAATGAAAGACTATTCCTGCGGCTTCCGAGCCTATCGGGTGGGCGTGTTGCGGCAGGCCTTTCAATTGCTGGGTTCGGAGTTTCTCCAACTCCGGGGACTAGGATTTACTTCAACTTTGGAGATCGTGGTGAAACTCAGTTTGGTCGGTTGCCGATTTGCCGAGGTGCCATTTGTCCTCCGGTATGATATGAAGCAGGGCCCGAGCAAAATGGTCAGTAGTATTACGACTTTGGGCTACTTGACGATGGCGGTGATGCATCACTGGCCCTTTGGGGGGTGGAGGCAACGGTACCGGGAAGTCGGGAAGGCTTTTCGGTTTGACCGCCAGAAGGCGGTGCAGCACTTCGCGAAGCCGGAGAGCGAACCTTTGAATGGTTCAACACTGACATGTGTGGAATAGCAGGCATTATCGGTCTTCCTAAGGTCGACGGCGATCGACCGTCTGTGGTGGCAAAGATGCTCACCCGTTTGGTGCATCGTGGACCCGATGATTCCGGGATGGTGGAACTCGGGTCTGATGCCGTTTTGGGTCATCGGAGATTGGCTATTATCGATGTGGAGCATGCCAAACAGCCCATGGTATCGGCCGACGGGCGATACCACCTCACCTACAACGGCGAGATCTACAACTATCTTGAGCTTCGGCAGGAACTGATTCAAAGGGGGGTGCGCTTCAGTACGTTCTCTGACACCGAAGTCTTGTTGAATCTCTTGATTCTGGAAGGGGAAAACAGCCTGCCGAAGTTGAACGGCATGTTTGCCTTCCTTTTCTACGATCGCGAAGAAAAGCAATTTCTGGCTGCGAGAGACCCATTTGGGATCAAACCCTTCTACTACGTGCGTCGGCCGAACGAGTTCGTGTTTGGCTCTGAGATCAAAGCCCTCTTGGCGCATCCCGAGATATCGGCAGAGCGATCTCAGGAAGGTTTGCAGGATTACTTGACCTTTCAGTTTTGCCTGGGCTCGAAGACCTTATTTCGAGATATCCATAAGCTGGAACCGGGGACGTATATCACGGGCGACCCGAGTGGTGTGAGCGAACCCAAGGTCTATTGGGAGGCGGCGTATGAAGTGGATGACTACCACAATGAGGATTACTTCATCGACCGCCTGAGAGGGCTTCTCGAAGAAAGTGTGCGTCTTCAATTGCGCTCCGATGTCCCGTTGGGCGGGTATCTTTCAGGCGGATTGGACTCCAGTTTGGTTTGCTCGATCGGGGCCGAAGCGTTGGGAGGTCGGATGCCGATGTTTCACGGTCGGTTTGCCGAAGGACCGGAATACGACGAATCGTATTATGCCAAGTTGGTCGTAGAGAGCAGTCGGGGAGAATACTTTGAAGCGGTTCCTACCGCCGAAGATTTTGTAGCGGAGATGCCGCAGCTGATCTACTCCTTGGATGAGCCGTTAGCGGGTCCGGGGCTGTTTCCTCAGCTCATGGTGAGTCGTCTGGCCCGGGAACACGTCACGGTAGTCTTGGGCGGTCAAGGCGGGGATGAGATTTTTGGTGGTTATGCCCGATACTTGGTGGGATACCTTGAGCAAGCGTTGAAGGGTGCAATCATGGAAACGCAAGAGGAGGGAAAACACCTGGTGACCCTGGAGTCCATTGTTCCGCAGCTTCCTTTGTTGAAACAGTATGAACCTATGCTTTCGTATTTCTGGAAAGAAGGATTATTTGGAAGTATGGATCAGCGTTATTTCCGGTTGATCGACCGGAGTCAGGGCGTCGAATCGATTTTGAACCCGGATCTCTTGAATCAACTGGATCGGGATCAGGTGTTTTCAGAGTTTCAATCCATCTTCAATCGTCCTGACAGCAGCTCTTACATCAACAAGATGACCCACTTTGACCAGAAGACCCTACTGCCCGCCCTGCTTCAGGTGGAAGATCGGGTCTCGATGGCCGTCTCACTGGAGTCACGAGTCCCGCTACTGGATACGCGGATTGTAGAGCTGGTGACAGCGATGCCGCCGCCTTTGAAGTTCCAAGGCGGGAGAACGAAACATATTCTGAAAAAGGCGATTCGGAATCATCTGCCATCGGAGCTCATCGAACGGAAGGACAAGATGGGCTTCCCCGTGCCTTTGGCGCAGTGGATGAAGGGAGGGCCCGTAAAGGACTTTGTGGGTGATGTTTTGCTCTCGCAGCGGAGTCTCGAACGGGGCGTGTTTTCACGTGAAGCCTTAAACGGGATGCTGGAGAAACAGGGTGTCGGTGGGCGAAAACTTTGGGGAGCTCTGAGTTTGGAGCTATGGCATCAGCAGTTGATCGATGGGGATGCATTGGCGGCCTAGCCGAGCGGCGATTCCGATATCGTGAACGCTTCGGGTTTGAATCTTCCAAGCCATCACCAGATGAGAGATCATGTGGTGACGGCGTTGAGCCGATATTGGAAGGGCAAGGAAGACGTCGTTCGCAGTCTTCCGATCAGCGACGGATTGAAGCGAGAGATCCAGGTGCCCTTACGGTTGGTTTCGGTAGCCTTGCCAAGTTGGGCTGCGGAATGGGGTGTCGAGGGAAACGTCTTGGTTCCCGCGGAAGCGGTGGGTTCAGATTCCACTCCTTGGGACGAGGTTGACTGGTGGTCGGCTTGTTTCCTGATGCTGGAGTGCTGGCACGAGCGGGTGGTCGAGTCGACGGAAGGAACGATCCAATCGTATAGCTTCCGTTTGGCGGACTGGGATACGCGTATCTGGGATCGAGCCTGGCTCAATCGGATTGCCTTGTTTCTTCGCGAGTGGGCTTTCCAAGGAAAAGAGGCACCTGCCCTACCCGAACCAGAGGTCATTCTGACTCATGATGTAGACGCAGTCCGCAAGACAGCGGCCATTCGAATCAAACAGGGTCTCTTTGGCGTCTTCAACGGGCTAAAAGCGTTGAAGGAGGGAGCCTTCCTTCGCGCCGGCGGTCGGATAAAAAAAGCCGTTTCATTTGCTCTTGGGTTTGACGATTGGTGGACCCTGGACAAGATGATGCAACAGCAGCAGGTGCTCGGGATTCGGAGTGTCTTTCATTTCGCCGCCGACCGGCGTACCAAGACGCCAAAGCGTTGGCTCTTTGATCCCAACTACGACATCGAAACAGCCGCTTTAAAAAGAGTTTTTGCGGCACTGAACGAGGGCGGATGGGTTGTGGGGCTCCACCCGAGTTTTGATAGCTGGGACCAAGCCGAGCTCTTGGGTGCCCAGCGAAAGCACTTAGAGTCGGCGTCGGGATCAGCGGTCACTTGGAATCGCCAACATTGGCTGCGGTTTTCGTACACCGACACGTGGTCCGCGCAGCAGGAGGCGGGCATCGCGATCGACAGCACCCTGATGTTTAATGATCGTCCCGGATTTCGGGCGTCCTACGCTGGCCAGTGGCGCCCGTGGGACCCGGAACAAGGGAATTCAATGACCCTTGAGGCACTCGCCAGCGTGCTGATGGACTCCCACTTGTACGACTATGCCGATCTCACCGATCCGGAGCGGAAAGAATCGATTGACCGGTGGTTGACAGAGGTAGAAGCGGTGAGGGGTCGCACAGCCGTTCTGTGGCATCCCCAAACGCTGACCAAAGACTACGATTGGAGTGGTGGCTACAACACGCTCTTGGAGCGGATGGCATCGATCGCAGCAAAGCCGGTCGCGGTTGAACAAAACTAGTCATGGCGCCAGGCCAATCGGAAAACCCCTATCTTGCTGAGATTGAGCAGACGCTGCCGCGGCTGCTGAGTCTGTTTAATCAGGATGCCACCTCGGCCTCATATGGAATGGGGGACCGATATCACTGGGCTTGGGGCTTGATTGATTTTGGCAACGGTACCTTTCAGGGAGCGGCTCACGGTTTAGCGAGACTATTGTCCGCCGGCCTGCTGGCGAGTCGATATGATGAGGCACGTATTCTGGGGCTGATCCGCAGCATGTTCCGAGGTGCCGAGACGCTCAGACGCGCAGACGGGAGCATGGAAGAGGCCTTCCCCTACGAAGGCTCGTTTTGTGTCACGGCCTTGGTTGCTTATGATCTGTTGAGTGCGGTCGAATTGCTCGAAGGCCGTCTTACCAAGGAAGAGAAGGCGTCTTACCTGGAGGTGGTCAGGCCGATGATCGGGTTTCTCGATCGCAACGACGAGACCCATGCATTAATTAGCAACCATTTGGCTACCGCCGTGGCGGCTTTAGTAAAATGGAGCCAACTCACCAACGGAGCCCACTCGGACCGGGCCGCTGAGATTCTAGATCGTATCCTAAAGAACCAGTCATCCGAAGGGTGGTTCCGAGAATACGAGGGGGCGGATCCGGGGTATCAGTCCTTGGCGACCTATTATCTGGCGGACATTCACCGGATGGAGCCGAGTTTCGGGTTGCTTGAACCGCTGAAGCGGTCGGTAGCGTTTTTGTGGCACTTTGCCCACCCGGACGGATCGTTCGGAGGCATCTATGGAAGCCGCAATACGCGGTTCTACTATCCGGCAGGAATTGAATATCTAGCCCCGAGTCAGCCTGAAGCCGCGGCCCTAGCGGAACAGATGAGAACGAGTATCGCGGGGAACCGCGTCGTGACGCTGTCGGGTATGGACGAGCCCAACCTGATTCCAATGTTCAATGCGTATGCGTGGGCAGCCACGCTTGGAAAGACCAAAGCGGAGGCTATTGTACCTTGCCGAGCAGAGCCTTTTCGACGGCGTTTTGACGACGCAGGACTCCTCGTCGATCGGGGGGCGTCTCATTATTCGATCTTGGGTCTTTCGAAAGGCGGGGTCGTCTATCATTTTCAAGATAACGGTGCGCGAACGATCGATTGTGGCATGGTGGTGCAAACCCGGAACGGGGACCAAGCGAGCACTCAAAACTGGTCGGATCACCGTACCACGGTTCGTGAGGAGTCCGTTGAGATCGAGAGTGATTTGCTCCCGATGCAGCGACAGGAGACGTCACCTTTGAAGTATTTGGCATTACGGCTTCTCTGCCTGAGTGTGATGCGGAACAGTTGGATTCGGGAAAAGGTGAAGCAGTTGCTCGTGAAGTTGCTGATCACGCGACGGGCGGCGCCGGTGGGAACCAATCGCCGGAGCATCACCCTGGGGCGAGAGCTCCGAATTACCGACGAGACGAACACTTCGGGCCGTTACGAAGCTTTGGAGCAGCGAGACTCCTTTGTCGCCATTCACATGGCGAGTCAGGGCTACTGGCAACAGTCCGATACCCAGGGTGATGAGCACCCAAAGCCCCAATGAGCAATGCAACTCAGCGACTCGGTTCCAGGACCGAACGAAGCAGAGAGATTAACCAGGTGTAACGGCGAAACCGGTTCGACGCCCTAGCAACGGAGAGACGAATAGTATGTCAGAAGGAAAGAACATAGACGACGTTAAGCGTTTTTGGAGCGAAAACCCCCTGTGGACCGGCGAATCTGCCTATGAACCGGGGACAATGGAGTTCTACGAGGAGCATCGGGAAGTTTATATCTCGGACTGTTTCGCCGGGAAGATGGATGAGCGAATCTTTCCCGAGGAGGCTAAGGACGAGCCCATCTTGGACTTGGGTTGTGGCGTAGGTTTTTGGTTGATCGAGTTTGCCAAGCGAGGGTTTAAGAAAGTGAATGGGGCAGACCTCACACTCGCTTCACTCAAACTAGCGAAGACGCGGACCGATCTTTATGGGTACGATGTCTCACTAACGGAACAGAATGCGGAATCGATGACATTTCCAGATGGCAGTTTCCAACATGTCAACTGTCTTGGAGTGGTTCACCACACGCCCCACCCGGACAAAGCAATCGGTGAAATAGCGAGAATTCTTAAGCCCAATGGAACGGCCTCCATCTCCGTGTACTACAAGAATGCGGTCATTCGGGCATGGCCCATACTACGTCCTTTCGCGTTGGCTCTCGGCTATTTTGGAGCTAAAATGAAAGGACGAGGTCGGGAAGGGATTTACAAGCTGAAATCCGTAGACGATGTCATTCGATACTATGATGGCGATAAAAACCCGATTGGAATTGGGTACACACGGAGTGAGTTTGTGGCCGAACTAGAAAAGCATTACGAAATTGAAGAAATCTACTTCCATTTCTTTCCCGCCCGTTCGTTTCCGATCCCGATACCGAGATTCCTTCATCGCATTCTTGAGTGGTTTTTACCGTTTATGATTGTCGGAAAGGTCCGAAAGAAAGGGTAGGACTTCCCGCATCGGTAGAGCTTGGTGGCATAGAGGCAGAGCGTACTTCTAGGGTTCAGCGACGGCCATCTCGAATGATTCCTCGATTTTCTCCCCGACTCGGTTTAGCCGAACTCTCAGCCGCATTGGTGCCGGATAGGGGCGCCGTGGAGCATTTCGAGCAAGGCTTGGCGAAGATGTTCAATGCGGTAGATGCGGTCGCATTTCCGTATGGAAGATCAGCGCAGTGGGCTTTCTTCAAGGAAGTAGGACTGGAGGGCGCTGATATTCACATGCCTGCGTATACCTGCTCGGTCGTCGCGCACGCAGTGAGTCTCAGTGGCAACAATCCACGCTTTGTAGATATCCAACTCAGTGACTACAATATGGATCTTAATCAATTGGCGGATTCGATCACTGAGCGGACTCGGGCGGTAATCGCAACGAATACCTTCGGGTACCCGGAGGATGTGAATATATTGAGACAGATCGTTCAAGACGCGGAACGCCGTTATGGCCACAAAGTGTGGTTCATGCAGGACTGTTGCCACTCCTTCGGTGCGAAATGGGAGGACAAGTTTGTCGGAGAAAGCGGAGACGTCGCTGTCTATGCCTTCAACGTCAGCAAGCATCTGACGTCCATCTTCGGGGGCATATTGACACTTCAAGACCAAGCCATGGCTGATCGCCTGCGTGATTTTCGAGATAAACATTATCGCAAGGGAACCGTGATGAAAACGTTACGGCGGTTGGCCTACTTGTTAGCCATTTACGTGGCCTTCAACCGCCAGGTTTACGCGGCAACATGGTTTCTCTCGGAACGGACACCTTTGCTGGATCGGTACACCAAATCGTATCATCTCGATGACAAGATTCATTTTCCTGCGGATGCTGATCAGCTAATGAGCGCCTGTGAGGCAGCCGTCGGAAGTAAGCAATTGGCCCGTTACGGTCAGATTCTGGAGGATCGTCGGTCTAATGCTGCATTCTGGAATCAAAACCTAGAGGGAAAAAAGGACTGGGCATTGGCGCCGATTCGAGAAGGGGCGACGTACTCTCATTATGTCGCCAGGGTTCCGGACCGACGACAAACGGTCGCTGAGTTTGGTCGCTTAGGGCTGCATCTGGGGGAACTCATCCAGTATAGTATACCGGACTTAAACTCTTATGCCGCCTCTGGGCAAGAGTGTCCCAATTCACGAGAGGCCAGTAGGCACACGGTAAACTTTCCAGTGACGGAATCTCCCGCCCGCCTGAGAAAATGGCTCAGTCGGGTAGGTACTCTATCATGAACCAACAAGCGATTGAAACGATCCTGATAGTCGGCAATGACAAGATTGGGGCCAGAGCCATGGCGATGTCGGAAGCGGATGCTCCCGACATTAAGGTGTTTGTGGACTGTTCCGGGAGTTTAGGGAGGGTGTACAAGTTGATTATCAAGGGGCGGATTAAGCTGGGGCTCATCCTTAAGATGTTCCTGGCTGAACTGAGACGCCCACGATTAGCGAAAAGGGTGACGATTGCAGGAGAAATTCGATCAAACAAGGACCTTCTGGCTGTCTTGTCCGAGCATTCACCCAAGCGAGTGGTTCTCTTTAGAGCGGGCTTGATTATCAATAAGTCCGTGATTGCCGCCGGGATTCCGTTGATGAATATCCATTGCGCTCAAGTGCCGGAGTATGGCGGACTCGGGTCCATCGATCGGGCTTTGACGGATCGGGCGTTTGAACAAGAAGCTACCTTGCATCAGGTGACTGTGTCGATTGACAAGGGAGAAGTTTATGACACGGAGTCTTATGAATTGGACAGCCGTCTGAGTTATGCCGCCAACGAAGATCGGGCCTATGCGGCCGGGGTCGAGCTGCTAAAACGAACGCTCCGCGGCTTTTCCAAGAAGACAGAGCCGAATATCGCCCAATAGAACGGGGCAATCGAGAACCGGAAACAGCATCGTCGGTTCGCGATGCGCATTTGCAACAGTATTAATCCTTTCTAGATATACTGTTGATGGAGTTGGAATGGTAAGGATCCGCCATCATAAGGAGTTGAAAGAAAACTCAAATGAACCAAGGCGGAAACGCAGTTGAGCCCCCGCAAAAGAGAACTGGGTTGAATTCATATTCGTGACCCTTTCTCCGGATAAGAAAACCCCACCTTTGTTACTCGGAAACTAGTTATTGAGTAGGTTTCCAACTTAAGTGAAAAGACTCTCACAGTTAGGTAAAGATTCAGTGGTCTATGGAATTGGCACCATTTTGGGCCAATCCATCTCGTTTCTGATGTTGCCAATCTACACGCGAGTCTTCGGCCCGGGCGGATATGGCGTAATCGAAATGCTCACAGTCATAGCGGGTTTACTAGGCACGCTGATAGTGATGGGTACGGATTCGGCCCAATCGTTTCACTTCTTTAAGGAGAAGAAGGAAGGAATCGCAGCCCAGAGAGCAATCATCTCGTCGGTACTGCTTTGGAGACTCGTATGGGGTCTGGGACTCGTTCTCCTCTTCTATAGTCTTGGCCCGGTACTAAACAGAATGTTTTTTGAGGGTAAGTTGAGTCAGACATACTTCGCAGTCGCTTTTGCTGGCGGGATGGTAACGATTCTCATCCAGCAAAGTATCGATGTGACTCGGTTATTGATGCGACCCTGGCAATTTGTAGGGATCAATACCTTATTGTCCGTAACAACCGCTTCGGCTGTCATGTTTTTTGCCGTCTACAAGGGTCTTGGAGTGTTGGGATACGTGATTGGCGTGTGCACGGGCGCGAGTGTAGGGTGCCTATTCAGCTGGTGGTCGATACGCGAGTATCTCTGTTTAGATAAGACCTTAGTCAAACTATGGCCAAAGTTGCTTCGCTTCGGAGCACCTCTTCTCCCTTCGACTTTGGCTCTCTATCTGATGTCGAGTTCAGATCGTTGGTTCATTCAACATTACGCGGGAGATGTTGAGGTAGGTATTTACAGTATCGGAGCCAAATTTGGACTTATCATGTCGCTAGCAGTCCAAATCTTTCGGCGGGCGTGGTGGCCGATTGCACTGGATTCAATGCATGCAGGGGACGGTCCAGAGACCTTTCGAATGATAAGTCGGCTTTTCGTTGGAATCGGAAGTGCGGCGGCAGTCTATGTAGGGTTTCTGGCGCCATTCCTGATTAATTGGTTCACGGGGCCAGGATTCGATGGCTCGGCAACAATCGTGGGGATACTCGCTTGGCAGGCGCTGTTTTACGGTCTGTACTCGGTTGGCTCAGCTGGAATCTGGAAGTCAGAAAAGACCTATTTAAATTCCGTTCTGATGTCTATCTCAGCGGTAATCAATTTGGGACTAAACTACTTGCTGGTGCCAGAATACGGCGGAATAGGGGCTGCTATTGGAACCGTTATCGCATACTTTTCGTGGGCCATATCGTCGATCATTGTCTCCGAGAAACTATGGTGGGTGGGTTTTCCTAAAGTTTTATTGGGGGGCCAAATCGCTGTAGCAGTGGCCGTTAGTGTTTGGAATACGAACTATGATGGTAGTTTGTGGGTCAAGACGATTGTTGTTCACGTAGTTGTGGCGGGAGTGATCTGTTCTGCATTCACCAAAGAAATGGTAAGAAGCATTTGGAAGCATGATGGCAGGGAAAGCTAGTGGATTGATTTCGAGGTTGCGGAGTTACCAGGAGCGATCGGGGCCTTTTGCGCTAACACGGCTGGCTGCTTTTCCGTTGGTTCTGTTGGTGACCAATCCGATTCGATTGGCTCGTTCGGTTTGGAAGGCTCGAATCTTACTCAACGGGCGTTGGTCGAGGTATTCCGGTTTTCGGCCCCTTCATGCCATTAATTTTATGTTCTACTGGACGCTAGCTCTGAATTTCGATCGCTTTGGACGCTCCGGGAGAAGTACGTGTGTTTCAACGGGTGATTTCCCGGTGGGTAAGTGGTGGCACATCTCATTGACGTCAATCTATATGATGTGGCGCATAGGCAGTATGTTGCCGATCTTATGTATGTTCGCCTGGTTGGGGAGTCACTTGATGTGGACGAGTATTGAAGGAGCGAGTGTCGCCTGGATTGTCCTAGTAATGGCAGTATCGTTTGCCAGCAGTTACTTTTACGGGGCGGCATTCGTTTTTCAGAACTATAATGTCGTAGGGTGGTTGTTCATGCCTGTTGGTCTTTTTGGATTGGTGACGGAAAATTATTGGATCGCAGCGGCATCTTGGTTTGCGGCCAGCCTCGGAAGCGTGACGATGATCGCGGTGGTGGGGATGTTAAGTATGGGCTGGATCGTGGTTTCAGGGTCCCTGTTGCCAGGATTGGTCATCTTGCCGGCAGTCGCGAAGTTCGGGACGCATTTTATGTTCACGAAGAATGTATTTGAGTCCTTGGGGTTTTTGGGGTCGGCCATCGGATTGAATGGAAATGTCAAATCTGAGGTGAAGTACCGCTATCGCCGGATGAGCAGCCGGTTGTATGCGGTGGACTCAGTTTACTTTGTTTTAAGCGGGTCGCTTCTCGCTTTCCTATGCTACTACTCCGGAAATTCGGAAGTAGCCTGGATGGTGTTAATGGTCGTTGGTATATGGATTCTGAATGCTGGAATTGCCCGATTTGCGGATCAGCCGAGCATCTACATGGCGATGTTCTCAGTGGGCACAGCGGCAGCAATCATTTGTAACGATTGGACAGTATTAGGGGCCTATTGGTTGGTGATATCGCCTCTTCCAAGGCTTATTGGAGCTGCCGGGGGGAGTTCCAATCTGGATTTGCCGGAATCGTATGGACCCTTCGATATCAATCAGGTCTTGCAGCCCGCGGATGATTTCTTGAAGCCGGTTCCGAAGGGAAACAGAGTTTTGTTGAGCGTTGAGGATCCGAACGGTGAATACTACAAGGTGTATGATGGTTATCGTGTGTTGTACGAGGTTCTTTTCCATGCGGGAAGCCGGAGCGAAGTTCTCGTATTGCCCGACTGGTGGGCCGTATTTGATAACAACAAGGTCGGGGATCCAGGCTTTTGGGGACGGGAGGTATCGGAGGTGCAGGGAAACGTGGCTGAATGGAAAGCAGACTACGTCGTGGTGTATCAGGCTTCGGGTTCTGAGTTGGATAGCGAATGGACACGAAGTGGCTTCGAGCTAGTCAATACAATTGATTGGGGCGAAGTATTTAATCGAGCTGGTATCGATGACGATATCTGGCCGGATAACTGTGACGATCCGAAGTGGTTTCTCTTGAAGGTAGGTCCGCAAAGTAGGGTTGAAGAACAGACGGAGAGTGTCTGACTGAAACGTTAGGTTTGGATGAGAATCTTGGTTGCTACTTCTTGACAAGTACTGGTTTAGCTAATGTGCGGCGTTATAGGTTACTTTGAGGCAGGAAATGCCGGTGATAAGACTAAACTCGTGAAACGAGGAATGTCTGCGATGCAACATAGGGGGCCAGATAGTTCAGGAATGGAAACTTTGGACCTCAAACTGGGCCGAGTCTATTTGGGGCACACGAGGTTGGCTATTTTGGATCTATCCGAAAGTGGTCACCAGCCGATGTCTACCGGGAACGGGAATCTGGTGATGACCTACAATGGTGAGATTTACAACTATCGAGAGATTAGAACCGAGTTGGAATCGATAGGCTATGAATTCTTGAGCTCGTCGGATACGGAAGTTCTGTTGAAGGCGTGGGAGGAGTGGGGTGAGGATTGTCTGAACAAGCTAGAAGGCATGTTTGCCTTCGGAGTGCTCGATCGGTCCCGGATGACTCTGACACTGGTTCGAGATGGCTTTGGGATTAAGCCCATTTACTACAGTCATGACGAAGAAAGATTTATTTTTGCTTCAGAACTTGAGGCGTTGAGAGAATTAGATCCGTCGAGGAGCCGACTGAACTGGAATGTCGCAGCGAAGTATTTGTTGGATGCAGATCACGACCTGGATGAGGCGACCTTTATTGAGGGGGTGCTTCAGTTGGAAGCGGGGTGTGTTCTGGTATACGATTTGGAGAAGAGGAAGGTCAGCAAGCTACAGAGATGGTATTGGCCAGAGGTGGCCGAGAACCAGGATATCAGTTTCGCTGATGCGGCAGATCGATTGCGGGAGTTGTTTCTACGGTCTATTGAGTTACATCTTCGGAGTGACGTGACCGTTGGAGCGGCTTTGTCTGGAGGTATTGATTCTTCAGCAATCGTTTGTGCAGCGCGATATTTAAATCCTGATCTTCCAATCAACACCTTTAGCTATGTGGCGCGTGGTCAATCGTTCAATGAGGAGCGTTGGATTGATGACGTGAATGGCCACGCTGGGGCTGTCGAACACAAATTTGAAATCTTGGGCGGAGATCTGATTCGAGATATTGATGACTTAATCGGCGTTCAGGGGGAGCCATTTAAGGGGGCAAGTATCTATGTTCACTATCGGACTTTTCGGGAGGCAGCTGAAAACGGGGTAACGGTGAGCCTGGATGGGCAGGGCGGCGATGAATTGTTGGCGGGCTACCATGGTTTTCCGGTAGACGTCTTGGCGGATGTCGTGGGGAGGAGTGGTTACCAAGATGGTTACTCGTTTTTGAAGGGAATGAATTCTTGGCCGGGAAGGCGCTTGCCGGTCTTGAGCATGCTGGTGGCAAATGGCCTCGAGAGTGTGTTTCCAAAAGTGATAGGTGGGTTGTTTGATTACAGTCAGAGATCCAAGAGTCGCCGGTTCGTTGGGTGGCTAGACCCGAGTAGACGTAGGATTGTCGAGGGGAGATCAAGATTCAAACGCCCGATTCGTTCGGGGGAAAAGGGCCGCCACTTAGCGAAACGTCTAAGGAATTCTCTAGTCGATGGGGGAATTCAGAACCTCTTGAGAACGGGAGATCGATGTTCAATGAGATGGTCTGTCGAATCCCGCGTTCCGTTCCTAACGCCTGAGCTAGCGAGCTTCGCCTTGTCATTACCCCATCATTTTCTGGTCTCAAGCACCGGGGAGACGAAACATGTTTTTAGACATGCAATGAAGGGAATCGTACCAGATGAGGTTTTGTTCCGAAGAGACAAAATTGGAGCGGCTACGCCGGAGTACAACTTGTTGGTTGAGTTGAGGAAACGCTCGGTAGCTTGGAAGGACGCAGTTTCGAGTTGCAAGCTTGTGGATAGCGACGGTTTTTTCTTTCTGTTTGATTCCCTACTGAGCGACAGACGTCAGTTTAATCAAATTGGTTGGCGGATGTTTAATCTGTTTCAATGGATCGCGCTGAAGAATATCAAAGCGTGATTGGAGCGGGTCGGTAATAGGGGAAATGGATGTTTTTGTGAACGAGGTATTTCCTGGCAGAGAGGGAAGTATGGCTATTGAAAAGAGGGTCGCTGATTCCTAGTGAGGATTTATTTCGGCCTTACCCGATGAGCGGAGCGTCCTTGTCGGTGATTAATCGAATACTGAGAGAAACATCTCTCAAAGCAGAATCTATAGGCATTCCGTTTCCCTGATCCCTGGAAATCGTCTCCTGGCTTGGATGGACCGGCGCCGGTAAATGACAGTGAAATGAAGCAGGCTGTACTGAGAAAAGGCAATGTAGTTGCCGGTAATGTGGCAAGCCCTCAGGTCTCAACTGGGGGAATTTTAATCCGCGTGGTGTCGTCGTGTCTGTCAGCTGGGACGGAGGGTGCCACGGTAGCGACCAGTGGGAAAAGCATCATTCGACGCGCCTTGGAGCAGCCGGAGAAAGTGAAACAGGCCCTCAACATGGCTCGGACCGAAGGATTGGCCACCGTGTGGGGAAAGGTGAATCGGCAGTTCGACGAGGGGAAGTCCATTGGCTATTCGTTGGCAGGGATTGTGATTGGAGTTGGCGATGGTACCTCGCGATTCCGAGTGGGGGATCGTGTGGCGGCCGCTGGAACGGGGTTCGCCAACCATGCCGAGTATGTTGATGTGCCTGAGAATCTCGTGACTCACTTGGACCCTGAGCTTCCGTTCCAAGAAGCCTCAACCGTCGCATTGGGTTCGATCGCCATGCAGGGGGTACGACGGATGGACGCTAAAATGGGCGATATCGTCGTGGTTTTTGGCGCGGGCCTCGTGGGGCTTTTGGTGGTGCGTATGTTGGCTTTGAGTGGCGTAAGGGTCGTGGCCGTGGATTTTCTCGATGACCGCCTGGCTCAAGCTCGCGAATTTGGTGCTGAGTGGACGTTCAATCCGAAGCAGGGAGATTTGCAGAATAGCATCAAGCACTTGAGCGGTGGGCATTTGGCGGATGGAGTGATCTTCTGCGCGGCAACTTCGGATCCATCCGGGCTTGAGATGGCTTTTCGAGCAACCCGAAAGAAAGGCCGTGTGGTCATGGTAGGCATTTGGGGGAATGTTCTCAATCGGGACGATATCTACCCCAAGGAACTCGATTTTCTGATCTCGACGTCGTATGGCCCGGGCCGGGGTGATGAACGTTATGAGATCCAAGGGCAGGACTATCCCATTGCCTATGTGAGGTGGACGGAAGGTCGCAATATGCAAGAGTATCTGCGGCTATTGGCTTGTGGCTCAATTTCCTTTCCATCGACGGTTACGGAAGAGTATTCGATCGATGCCGCAGCCAAGGCGTTTGGACGGTTGAGTGAGCCGGATCGCCCGCTATTGATCTTCCTCAATTACGGCGAGGGGGAAAAGGGGGGAGCCGAAGGAAGCTTACGAGTGGCCAACCCCGCACGGGTTGCTGCTACTGGGAAGGATAATCGAATTCGGGTCGGGCTGGTGGGGGTTGGCTCCTTTGCCAAGACGGTACATTTGCCAAACTTTAAGAAACAGAAGGATAAATTCGACATCCGTGGGGTCTGCAGCCGACAAGGGCTGAATGCCAAGGAAGTGGCGCGGCAGTATGAGGCAGCCTACAGCACGACGGACTTTGAGGAGATTCTAAAGGATCCCGAGATCGATCTTGTTTGGATCGGAACCCGTCCTATTCTGCATGGCAGCATGGTTCTGCAAGCGCTTAAAGCTGGGAAGCATACATTTGTCGAGAAACCGCTCTGCATAACGGAGGGTGAGCTGGCCGAGATACGGGCCTTCTACGAGCAGTCGGACACCAAGGACAACTTGCCGGTGCTCATGGTTGGATTCAACCGCCGCTTTTCGCCGTATCTGCGAGCGGTCAAGGACGCCGTCCAGGGGCGAAGCAATCCCTTGACGATTATCTACACGATGAATGCGGGTTATCTCCCACCGGACAATTGGATGAATAGTAAAGAAGGCGGGGGACGAGTCTTGGGAGAGGGTTGTCACATTATCGATCTTTTCAGCTACTTAACTGGGGCGGCGGTAAGTTCCGTCAATGCGGCATCCTTGCATCCTCGAAATCCTTCGATGGGGAGTAATGACAATCGAATCATCAGTCTGGAGTATGAGGACGGTTCGGTCGCGGTCCTAAGCTACTTTGCCGGTGGGTCGTCGAAAGTGTCAAAAGAGCGGTTGGAAGTTCACTTTGATGAGAAGTCCTTGATGGTCGATGATTATCGTCAGATGGAAGCGTTTGGAACTTCAATACCGGAGATCCGCTCGGCGTCGCCTGACAAGGGGCACTTTGAAGAGATGAAGATCATTCACGAGTGTCTGACGAGCGATCCGGGCCGATGGCCAATTTCGTTGGAGAGTCTGTTGGAAACTTCAGCCGTGGCGATTCAGGCCGGGACGGAATAGCGATGCCAGCAAGGGTACTTTACATTCATCATGGGCGGGGGATCGGCGGCGCGTCTTTGAGTTTACTGTATACCATACAAGGCCTCGACCCGGAGCGCTATCAAGCGGAAGTGCTCCTTCTGTGCCGTTCCAGTGCGAAGGAACTTTATGAGAAAAATGGGATTCCGACTCGGGTGGCGGATCGCTGGCCCCATTTCCAGCACACCATTTCAAATTGGACGCCATTTTATCGGCCCTTCCGCATCCTCTATTTGTTCCTGTCCTTCTATGTGACGGCAACCCGATATGCGCGCCAGGTCTTGCTTGAGGAAAAACCCGATCTTGTCCACTTGAATTCGTATCACGGGATCGCCTGGGCTCGGGCGGCACACCGATTGGGTATTCCCGTGATTTCCCACATTCGAGAGCCCATGCCGACGGGTTACTTTGGTCTTCGAAAGTCGTTTATTCGTCGGCAGCTGGCGCTATCCGAAGCTGAGATCATCGCGATCAGCCACCACAACGCGGGCTTGGTAAACCTTCCCGAGCGTACTCGAGTCATCTACAATTTTGTGGATCATCGGCGCTTTTCACATGAAGAGGCGCCTCAGTCGGAGAGTGAAAATGGGAAAAGCGAATCCCAGGTGATTTTTTTGGGAGGGGCGAATACGATTAAAGGCTTTGAGACCTTAGTGGATTCGCTTCCGATGCTTCGTGAGGGAACGACCGTCATCTTTGCCGGAGACTATCCGGAAGGAGGCCGCGTTTCCCGAATACTCTTGCGAAAACGGTATCAGGCCTTGGTCGCTTTAAAGCGGGCAAAGAATGCAACGATTATCGGGAGTCGGACGGACATAGCAGAATGGCTTAGGAATGCGGATATTCTGGTGTTTCCATCGACCATTCCCCATTTTGCCCGACCCGTGGCGGAGGCACAATTGATGGGTAAAGCGGTTGTGGCGTCCAATGTCGAAGGTATGGAGGAACAGGTGGTTGATGGTGAGGATGGCATTCTGGTGACACCAAACCGACCCGCGGATCTAGCTGCGGCAATCAATCGACTGATTGACGATCCAGAGCTTAGGCGGCGCTTGGGAGAGCGAGGGCGAGAGCGAGCGAACCGGAACTATCGACAGGACAAGAACGTGGAAGCAATTCAGGCACTGTACAGTGAACTTTTGGCAAGGAGGCAAGGATGACCCGACGTGATCGATTGAAGTTTCCCGATTTCTTTTTACTCGGCACGTTGGGGGTAATTCTTGTCGAACTGTTCTTTATCCCGAATGCGACCCCTCTGAAATCAGTTGGCGGTCTGGGGACCATCTATTTGGCGGGTTTTCGATTCGTCGCCAGTGAGTTGGTGTTGCTTAGTTTTTTTGCATTGAGCCCGATTATGGTGATGGGGTTTCCCAATCGCGAGCGACTAGGGCGGCTGGCTCCTACCCAATACTCGGGTCTCGTTGTGTTGCTTCTCATGCTCTGCGTCCTGAGCCTGATTTGGGGAGCGTTGCGAAGGAACCCGCTATTGATGACGGAATTCCGCGCATTTTTCCTGTCCGTTCCACTTTTCTTTGTTTTCTATTTTGTCGATTTCTCCCCGAAAGCCCAACGCCTGGCATTGAAAATGATTGTTTGGGTACTGTTTGCCTTTCAGGTCTTGTATTTTGTTGGCTTCTTCTTTCCGGGAATCATTGAACAACTGGTGCGGGATCCGAGCGGAAGTGGGCCTTTGTTGGGGCTGACTTGTTCCTTGGCTACGACGAGCTATTTTCTGGCGCAGGTGGTAAGCGGAACGCGATCGTTTACGTGGACGGTTCTGTTCATGATTTCGACCCTAACGGTCATCATTCATATCGGCTTCAAACCCGTAATCATGGGAACCATCGTGGTTTGGGCCACGGTCTTTTTGATCGGAATTCGGGGAGGTGCTAAGACGTTTGGTCGGATATGGGGTGTCACAATCGTGGTCTACTTTGGACTCACAACCGCGTTTGTACTGGCGCCGTCGAACCTAAAGGCGGATTTGGTTGGTAGATTTGTGTCGCGGTTTTTGAAAGTCAGTAACGTTGTGTCGATTTCTGAAATCAATTCTTCGTTGTTTGAGGTAGCTGGGTCGGAAGGGGAGGACGTCGGCTCCGGTCGGTTCGAGATTTGGAGTTTGTATATGAGAGAATCGGTTAAAGGGTTCGGCTTTTCACGCAATGGTTTCGGACACGATCCTCAGATTTACATGACGGCAGACGAACTTAAGTCGAAGGGAAAACACAACATCATCGTATACGTAGCGTATGAGTTCGGGATCTTCGCTGGTTTGGTTGCGGTGATACTGCTCGGGAAGTTTATCTATGTTGAGGTATTTCATCGAAATAGGAAATGGGTCGAAGAATACTCGTATCGGACGGAACCAGAATGTATTGCCATGGTCAGTTTTGTCTGTGCGACGATAAGCACCGCAATGGTGGGTACGGCGATCTTGATGACTTCGGTTGCCTTTGTGTTCTGGTTTTGTGTCGCAGCCCTCTGCAAGGAACGGGATCGGATTAATTGGGCCTTGCGAGAGCAGGCCCGGTTGGCGAACTCGAGATCGCGGTAGCAGTCGTAGGAAACGATTCGTGTCAGGAACGACAAAGAGAAACGTAGGCCATTTTCCGGGAACGGTGGGGAGGGGCGTCTATGAACGCGAACACCGTTAAGGCCTACGCGGCTAAGTTCCGTTCGTTGACCCTTCGTCAGCTCGTCGCGTTTTGTTTTCGGGCTGGCGCCAAGCGTTTGAAGGGTTTGTTGAGGCGCTGGTCGGATAACCGGACGGGTTGGAAAGATCGCACTCAATCCGGCTACGGATTCGAGACGACGCTCAGAGTGTATTCCCTTCCTAAAGGCGGCTTGGACTCTCACGAGCCAGTGGCTCGGGGTCTCTCCCACGGTGAGAGTAACTTCTTTGGATTGGGGTGGTTCTCGTATCGGAAGAATCTGGATTCGAACAGCGATGAATGGCTGAGTGCCGTTGTCCCTAAATCCCAGGAGCTAAAGTCCAAGACTTTTCTGAGGAAGTCGGCACTGCTGCTAGATTGGGAGATGAAGTCTAGCCAGCCCATTCCAATCCTGCCGGGTGAATGGCACTTAGATTTCAATAGCGGGATCCCGTATACGTCACAAGGTTGGCACGGAGGCTACCGATTCCGATTTGGACTGGGTGCCGATATTAAAGTGCCTTGGGAAATCGGGAGAATGCAACATCTCCTGCCGGCGGCAATTCATGCGTGTGGAACGGGAACTACCGAGGAATATGAGCGTTGTTTTGTAGCGGAGGTCGTGGATTTCTTGGCCCAGAATCCCCGAGGCTTCGGTGTTCAGTGGGTCTGTCCCATGGATGTTGGCATTCGGGCGGCCAATTGGGCCTTGATATACAGCATTTTAAAGGGACTTTCGAAAGACCGTCCGGTGAGGTCTCCCGAGTTTGAGAAACTGTTGGTCGGAGCGCTCGGCGGCCATCTGTCGTTCGTGATCGAGAATCTGGAATGGTCGGAGGGAGACAGTCACGGAAACCACTATCTGGCGGATATCGGAGCGGTTACCCTTGTGGCAGCCCTGATGGAATCGAATGAAGTGACCGACGGCTGGCTGGCGTTTGGCGTTCGGGAGTTGATCTACGAGACGGAGCGGCAATTTGAAGGGGCGGGCGCGCATTTCGAGGGGTCAACGAGCTACCATCGGTTGTGTGCGGAGTTGGTTTTTTTTGCGACCGCCGCGGTGCTTGGCGTGGATGACGCACGAATTTCAAAAATCGTTTCTCGAAAGATGAAGATTCCCAGTCCAAAGCGGGAGTACGCACTTAAGCTGGAGAGCCGTCCCGTACCGGGAGAATCCGATCGAAGGAGTCCGTTTCCAGAGAGCCACTTTCTTCGGATGACAAAGATGCTCGACTTTAATCGGGCGATGACTCGGCCGGATGGATTGATTGCCCAGTTCGGAGACAATGATAACGGTCGGTTCTTCAAGTGCCATCCAGTGTGGCGGTACCTCGATGCCCATGGAGAAAACCGCGAGGTCGAAGACTCGCTGGATCATGGCCATCTGCGTTCGGCGGTTCGAGGAATGTTCGTGAGCGATGACGAATCCATCGAGGACGATTTCGATCGGGCGATCATCAGCGGCCTGAGCCGCGGCATACGGGTTGATGTGAGTTGTGAACCCCGTAACCGAGGGGACGGTTGGTCACGGTTTCCGGAAGTCGGTCTCTATTCTTACGGCAACGAGGCTGTCTTTCTTGTCGTTCGGTGCGGACCCCTATGTCAGCGAACGATGGCGAGTCATGCCCACAATGATCAGTTGTCCATTGAACTCTCGATTGGTGGAGAAGCCTTGGTGGTTGATCCCGGCAGTGCCACGTATACGCCAGACTTGGACGAGCGGAACCGGTTTCGTTCAACGGCCATGCATAATTGTTTGGTCGTTGACGGGCTTGAGCAGAATCCCATTGATCGGGCGCGTCCTTTTGCCATGGAAGAACGGACCCAGGCAAAAGTGATTGAGGCAAAAGAGGGCTACTTTGAGGGGGAACACTTCGGATTCGGCACGCCCTGTGGCCGTCGGCTGACCATTGGCGATCGAGGGATCCGAGGCACCGATTCATTCGAGGGACCGGGAGGGCGCCATGTGGCTTTCCACTTCGATCCTGGAGTTGCGGTGGAGCAGGGGCAAGGTTCGGAGCTGACTCTGACCAAGAATGCTGTACGAGCGAGGCTAACGGCGGGTCCGGAAGCAACGATTTCGATCGAGGAGTACGAGTATTCGCCCGGGTATGGTCAAAAGGAAACCGCAGTTCGGGCCTGTTTGAAAGCGGAGACGAAAGTCGTGGACTGGCAAATCCACCAGCTTGTTGAATAGGCCAGAAGAGTCCGTAGTTTAGCCGGTGAAGAAGAAAGGGATCATCCTAACATTTGAGGGGCTGCCGAAGACGGTTTTGGAGTCTCAGGCTGTGGTACACGCGAAGGAGGTACGTCCCCTTGGTGTGGATTTGGAAGTTTGGGCTTTTGATGTCTTCCAAGAGACTTACCAGCAGTCGGTCAAAAACGCGGAAGAGATGGAGGCGAAACACGGTGTTCCCGTGAAGGTTTTTAGAGGTGTTCGCCCGGCATTCCCGTTTTCCGAGTTGATCAATGCCCTGCTACTTTGGAAGCAGATGCTTCGGGGCAGTCATCGGATCGAGGTGATCCGAGCGCGAGGCGAATATAGTACGGCGGTGGCGGGAGTGCTCCGCTTGCTGGGCAATTTTGAATTGGTTTGGGATTGTCGTGGAGATACTTATTGGGAAACCCGGGAACGGGTTGTTCGGGGAGCTTGGATTCGCCGAATGGTGGGTATTCTCTACTGTCAATTGATCCGCGCGCGAGAGATGTTCGCTGCAGCCATGAGCTCGAGAATTATCTTCGTCAGTGATGAGCTGCAGAACCAGAAGCTGCCGAACCCCGGTGGCAAAGACACTTGCATCCTACCCTGTGCCGCACCCGAGGCGTTCTTTTTCTTTGATCCGGAACTGCGGCGGAAGGTTCGCCAGGATTTAGGCTATGCCGAGGACGATCGCGTATTTGTCTACTCGGGATCGATTAATTATTACCAATGTTTCCAGGAGGCGGTTGACTTGGTTGCAGCTTATGCCAAAGAGGATTCCAAAGTGTGCTTGCTAGTTCTGACACCTCATGAAGAGCTGGCACGGCAACAACTGGCGAATCATCATATGAGCCGAGGCGAAGTCCGGTCGGCTCGATTTAGTGAGGTGAACGGCTATCTCAATGCGGGCGATTTTGGATTGTTCCTGAGGAGAGATCTACCGCTCAATCGGGTTGCCTCGCCGGTCAAGTTCGCGGAGTACAGCCTGACGGGATTGTCGGTGATCATGGCGGATTCGGTGAAACAAAGTTTTCGACTCGCCAACGAGTTCGGCAACCGGGTCCACTACGACTGGGAGACGCCTCCGCAGCTGGGGGACCGTTCCGAAGTGGAACGGAAGGAAATTGCTCAGCGGGCGGCACAGTCTTTGGGAAGACGGAGTCAGGTCGACCTCTATCGGGAGATTTACGGTGTTTCGGAATAGGTTCACGGCAGATCGGCTTCAACCGGCTGCGGCGAAGCCTTACACCGTTCGGGTGTGATGAAACTGGTTGGCGTTCTTCAAGCTATCGCGAATGGCGGATCTGAGAAGCAGCTGCTCCTCTTAAGCCGAAGCCTGAGCGAATCCGGTTGGTCCGCGGAAATCTGGTGCTTGGCCCCTTCCGAACAGGATGGCCGCATGCAGCAACTCCTGGATGAGGCGATGGCCTCCGGGGTGGTCGTTCGGTGGCCCAAACTGGGGCGGCACTTGGGGTGGTTGGAAGTGTTGTTTCGATTAGTGTTGAGTCGCAGCACGATGACGATTTGGACTTGGGGACTGCGGGCCGAAGTCGTGGGACAGATCGCTGCAGTTTTGAATCGGAGTCTCCGCTTGATCCTAACTTTGCGCTGGGCGGAAGAAAATCGCATCCGCAAGGAAGCAAAGATTCGGAGCTACTTGAGAGCGCCGATTCGGGGCTTCATTTCAAACAGCGAACGGGCGCGTCTCATGGTCGAGGAGCACGAAGGCCAAAAGTATCCGGTGCGGATAGTACCCAATATCTTCCTCCGCTCGGATCTGAAATCTCCTCTTGCCCTCCCAGACGCACTTCCGGACGTGGTTGATCTGGCTGTGGTGGGACACTTTCGGACCAAACAAAAGGGGTACGATATTTTTCCGGAGCTCATCCGGTATGTGCGAAACCAGGGCGTGAAGATTCGGATTCACTTAGCTGGGCGGAATGATGATGGAGGCGCTTTCATGGATGAGTTAGAAAACGATGAATTTACGGATGCCTTCCGATATCATGGGGTCGTGACGGAGATGGGAGCGTTCTTGAGGTCTGCTCAACTCTATCTTTCGGTCAGCCGCTCGGAGGGGATGTCGAATGCCTTGATTGAAGCGATGCTATTTGGCTTGCCTGCGGTTGCGACTCGCACGGGGGACGTCGGTCTGACGTTCAAAGATCGGGAGATTGTGCATGTAGCTGAGATTGATGACGTCGCAAGTATTGGGGGGCGGATTGTCGAAGCGATCCGCAACTGGCCGGAGACAAGAAAGATGGCGGCGCGAGCGTCCGAATTTTGCCTCACCTACTCGGATCCTGTGAAGAATGCGGAGACGGCCAAGGAGGCGATTGAAGAGCTGTCGGCTCTGGTGTAGGTGGTTCGGCGAATTTAGGGAACTTAGTCATGTGTGGCATACTCGGTGGATGGGGTAAGGCGGATTCAGGCAGTCTGAATGCGGCTCTGGATGAGATGATTCACCGCGGTCCGGATAGTGCCGGGACGTGGTTCGAATCGTCTGGAGCTCCTGTTTTTCTCGGGATGCGCCGACTGTCCATCATTGATCTGGAAGGGGGAAACCAGCCAATTTTCAATGAGAACGAGCAGATCGTGACGGTCTGTAACGGGGAGATTTACAATTACCGGGAACTGATCGCAGAGTTGGAACCTAAGGGGCATGTGTTCCGGTCTCGGTCCGATGCGGAGAGTATCCTACACCTCTATGAGGAGGACCCGGACGGGTTTGCCCGGCGCTTGCGTGGGATGTTCGGATTCGCGGTGATGGATCGGCGCCAACGGCGTTTGGTTCTGGGGCGGGATCGATTTGGCAAGAAGCCGCTGTATTATTGTCAACCGAGTCCGGATTCTCTGTATTTCTCCTCCGAACTTCGAGCCTTGCGGAAACTCCTCCAAGGGGTGGGATTGTGGACAAATGAAATCGATTCACAGGCGATCTCGGATTACCTGTCTCTCAGCTCCATCCCACAACCTCGAACCATTTACCGGGGAATCTCCATGCTACCGCAGGGATCCTGTCTGCGATTTGATGGTGAGCAGGTAAGGATTGATTCGTACTGGAATCCCGAGCCAAGTGAGTCCTTTTCTGGAACCTATGAAGAGGCACTTGAGGAGGTTCGCCGTCGGCTCAAGGAGAGCGTTAAGATCCGGCTGCGGAGTGATGTACCGGTGGGAGTTTTTCTTTCGGGAGGGATTGATTCCACGGTCGTAGCCTATGAGGCCGCGAGGGAGATTGGAAGTGAACTACAGACCTTTACGGTGGGGACGGAAAGTCGTGAGTTGGATGAGTCCAGCATAGCGAAGCGCACTGCGGAAATGTTTGGTATTCGGAATGAGGTACTGAACATCGACATGCGCCCAGGGGAGTTGATCGAAAAAGTGGTGCATCACTACGGGCAACCGTTCTCGGATGCCAGCGCTCTTCCCAGTCTGGCAGTCTCAGCCGCAGCGGCCCAGAAGGTCAAGGTTGTGCTGAACGGCGATGGTGGTGATGAAGTGTTTGCGGGGTATCGCCGGTATGTCGCGGCCAAGAATCTGAATCTTTTGCAACTGATGCCGACCGCCTTGTGGGCCCAGTTGGGTCGGCTTCTGGGTCCGCTCCCGCTCAGTCGACGGTCTCCGTTGGGATTTGTGCGGCGCGCGATTCAGGGAGCGGGCTGTGGTTGGGGAGGGCGCTACCTTCGTTGGACCGCCGATATGTTGAATGAAGGGGATAAGCGGAAATACTTTCTTGGGGAGAGACAGCAGTCCACTGAGTCCTGGATCGAGTCCGTTGCACCGGAGCTGAGCGACCCCGTTCGATCCATGTTGCGGGCGGATACTCGGATTATTCTCCTCAGTGGACTTTTGGTCAAAATGGACATGGCTACTATGGCCTACTCTTTGGAGGGACGCTCCCCACTCCTGGATCACGAGCTTGCCGAATTTGCCATGACCTTGCCATCTGAGATGCTGGTGAAAGGCAAGATTGGCAAGCGAGTCCTTAGGGATGCCTATCGCGACCAGCTCAGTGCTGAGGTTTATGCGGGAAAGAAGCGAGGGTTTGAGATTCCCTTGGTCCCGTGGCTTCAAGGACCGCTTAATGAACGGGTTCAGGATCTGCTTGGTTCTTCTGAGGCGCGGGTCCGGGGGTACTTGGATGGCGCCTTTTTGGATAGATTAATACTTGGGAATGAAATGATGGATCGGAACTGGGGGTATATCGTATATGCTCTGCTGGTTCTAGAAATGTGGCTGCGCGAGAACGAATAGCGAGTCGTGCTTCTATATCACAGAAGAGTAGCGGATCGGCTCAAGAATCGGATGGGACGCCCGTGCGCCTTAATTTGGTGATTTATGTTCTCGCATTTTTTCGATCTCGAACTATGAAAAGCGGTTCCAAGAATGGAAGCGAGTGAGACAAATCTGCAATCCCACGTTCGGAGAATCCAGGTGCGAAAAGGAGTTGAGCCGCGGCCGGTCGCATTGACGGCCCGCCTTCTGTCTCCGGAGACGAATCTGGATTCGCTGGATGTTGCTGAGCTGATTACGGCGATGGAGAATGATCATGGGATTAGTCTGTCGGACGCCTCTCCGTTTCCCGAGACTTGGATGGAAGTCCTTCGAATGATCGAGTCCAAGGGAGTCCAGGCTACTCGAGAGCACTAGGAACGGAATCCATGTCGCAGGGATGTCCAATTGAGTTTGCCGCATCAGAACCGTTGCCGGCGGCGGTCCTCGAAGAGTATTTGGGCGGTTGCGGCGAGGATGTTGTGATTTACCGCGGATGCCGAATTCACCCTCCAGAGCGGGTTTGGATCGGGCAGAAGACTCAGATCGACGAGGGGGTCCAAATCTTTGCGGGGGAGGGCGTTCAGATAGGGCGAAACGTGCATTTGGCATTTGGGAGTTCGATTTCTGGTGGGGGGCGGTGTCGCGTGGGCGACTTTGCGAGTATTGGGGCCGGGGTACGGATTCTTACCGGAACCGATATTCCCAGTTCTCAGCAGCTCAATAACCCGACCGTTCCAGATCAGTTCCGCTCGTTCAAGCGGACGGAAACTGAAGTGGGGGCTTTTGCGGTGGTCTATACGAATGTGATCGTCTTTCCGGGGGTGACCATCGGGGACGGAGCCGTCGTTTCGGCAGGGTCCGTGGTGCATCACAATTTGGAGGGGTGGAAGATCTATGCCGGTAATCCCCTGGTTGCGATTGGAAGCCGAGACGAGGCGTCCATCCGAGATTGTGCCGAAAACATGATCGATTTCGATCGAGTTTCCGAATAAAAGACAGCTTATGAAACGTCCCCCAGTGGCCATTATGCTCCTCACCGTGGGGCTCGCGATTCTGTGGCAGTTTCCGACCTATTGGTATGCGGGTCACGATGACGAGTCCACGTATGAGTGGTTCCAACTCAATGAAGAAATTCCGGGTTGGACGTTCATCGAGGAGCCGGTGGGGGACGCTGCGGAGGCCGTATTGGCTGCCGACAAGATGTCGAATGGCACCTACAAGAACGAAGTAGGCCATTTGGTGAGGACATTTTCTGCCAAGCGGTATAAAGAGAAAGAAAATGCGGTTGGCTTGTTTTCCCATACTCCGGATCGGTGTTGGACCAACACGGGAATGGTGATTGAGAGGATGGCGCCCTACTTTTTGGAGATGGAGATTGATGGCGTTAAGATGGTGTTGGAGCGACGGGTGTTCAGTATCGGCCCGCTGAAAGAGCTGGTCTATTTTGGCGCGCTCGTCGGGGGTGAAGCGTTGCCCTATCGTCTCGATCAGTATTTCGCCTCTGGGCTCGTGAGTGAGGACGGTGCAAAAGACGACCGTCAAGGTTCCTTGGATCGTTTGGTGAGTTCGCGGGTATGGAGTTGGGCGTTGGAATCGTTTGTCAAGCGAGCCCGCTTAGCTGGCCCACAGCAATTGATTCGCGTCTCCACCCCGGTCAAGGACTCTGTCGAAGAGGCTGATGAGCGTCTCTCCGGATTCTTGCAACAGTGGCTTACGGTGATTCCATACGAGGAAGATTTGGAGACTTTGAAAACGGAGCTTGAAGACGATGAGTAAACCGGAATCGCGTCTCTCAGAACTTCTGCTGTGGCTCCCTACGGTTGTGGTGGGCCTTTGGCTTGTCGCCAAAGCGAGTTGGTTTTGGGAAAACAATCCCGACATGCAGTTCGGGTGGGTGATTCCGATGCTGAGCGGGTACCTGCTCTTCGAAGGTTGGGAACAGCGGCCCCAAGTTTTGGCGCGATGGACCTTTGCCAGTGTCGGGCTCTTGGCGCTGGGTGTGGTCTTTCTGTTTATGACCCAGGTGTATCAGGCCGCCTACGGTTTGACAGCGACAAGTATGGCAGGATTGGGCGTTGGTTTCGTAGCCGTATCGATGGCGAATCTTTTGTACACCTATGGCTCTACCGGGATACGAATATTTGGTTTTGGGATCGTCTTTATATTAATCGCCGTGCCGATCCCATCGGTGATCTATGGCGCCATCGTCTCCGGTTTGCAAGGGGCTATCGCGAAAGTGACTGTGGAACTATTGGCGTTACTAGGGACGCCCGCGTCCATTCAGGGGAACTTAGTCCAGCTCCCCACCGGGGTGGTCGGTGTGGATGAGGCCTGTAGCGGGATTCGTAGTTTGCAATCGACGGTGATGGCGACTCTGTTCATCGGATACTTGACCATCAAGCGATTGGGCTTGCGGATTCTGCTGTTTATCGTGGGGCTACTCTTGGCCATCTCTGGGAATCTGGTACGCGTGTTCACACTGAGCTATTCCGCGAGCACCCGTGGGATTCAGGCCGTCGACGAAGCGCACGATGTCGCGGGATGGTCTATTCTCGCGTTTACCGTAGTTGGGGTCGGGGTGTTCTCGTGGTTGTTTGGCCGTCTTGAGGCCAAGATGGAGCAGTTGCCGACTACGGTATCCGAGGCGAACTCAGGCTAGTCGCTCCCGCGTTGGTTGCTGTTTTGCTGGGTACGTTTCTCAGGGAAGAAGAATTAGATTAGTAGTCATTTGTGAAGGTTAAGCGATTTATCTTTGTACTGGTGGCCCTCGGTCTCTTCGGCGTGGTTGGCATTGTCGTTGCCGAGCTCGGTTTGCGAGTTCTGGGTGTCAGTCATCCAATATTTCATCGCGTTGACCCGGAACTGGGGATGTCGTTGATACCCGGGATCTCTGGGATGCAGACGAATGAAGGAGAGGCTTTTGTTTCCATCAATTCGCACGGGTTCCACGATATCGAGCGGGAGATAGCGAAACCCGCGAATACGATTCGGGTCGCTGTGTTGGGAGATTCCTATACCGAGGCGGCGCAAGTGGATCGGGAAGAGAACTTCTGCGCAGTCATCGAGAAGACTCTCAATGCCAGCGATTCGCTTAAGGGGCAGCGTGTGGAGGTGTTAAATTTTGGCGTATCCGGGTATGGGACGACCCAAGAGCTACTGTTGCTCAGAAAGAAGGTGGTCGAGTACTCTCCTGATGTGGTCGTACTGGCGTTCTTAACTGGGAACGATTTGCGAAACAACAGTAAAGCATTGGAAAGTTCGCCACGACCTTTCTTTGTTCGGTCGGAGGAGGGTTACACGCTGGATATGTCCTTTAAGGATAGCGAGTTCTACAAGAGGCGATCATCCTTGTCGGCTCGGATGTTTGTTGGGGCAGCAACTCTTAGCCGAGTCATTCAGGTTGCCAACCGCTTTCGGCAGAGTCGACGAACCCAAGCAGAAGTGGCCGCGACAAAAGCGCGAGGCACGGGTGAAGCGGGTTTGGACGATACGATCTACCGTGAGCCGAGTGGAGAAGATTGGATTGAAGCCTGGAATGTGACGGAGTACGTGCTGAGTCAATTCGCCATTGATGTGAAGAAGATGGGAGCCGTTCCGCTGGTGGTTACGCTTTCGAATGGCATTCAAGTCAATCCGAACGAAGCCGTCCGACAGGAGACGCTAGAGCTGTTACAGGTTGAAGATCTGCTCTATCCGGATCGGCGAATCCATGAGCATTGTGTCAAACAGGGAATTGCCTCGGTCATGTTGGCGCCCAAACTGCTGGAATACGTGCGCGAGCACAAAATTAGCTTACACGGTTTCGAAGGCCCAACCGTCAGCTCTGGGCATTGGAACCCTGACGGGCACCGGGTTGCGGGAGAGATCATCAGTCAAGAAGTCCTTCGTCTGCTCAGTGAGGCCGATACGAGTGTGAGCACCGGAGATGAATAAGTGGCCCATGCCGTGAATGTCACTTTTGCGCCCATCAGGCATGCTTAGCCTCTTGTGAGAATGGCAGTGAGAAGAATCCGTATTCGAGATGGAAAGAACCGTTGGTGGGGATGCGGTTTGGGTGACTGGGTGGGATGAAGATTGGAGTTGTTGCTAGTTTTCCAAACTCACTGGTTCGTTTTCGCGGGCGATTGATCGAACGTCTGATCGACGAAGGCCACTCGGTAGTCTGCTTTGCACCGGAACCGGATGAGGACCTTCGCGCGGCTATCACTCGTCTCGGAGCTGAGTATGTGGTGGTTCCGATGAGTCGGGCGGGCGTCAATCCGGTGGGTGATTTGATGCTCCTGATCAAGCTCTACGCCGCTCTTCGGAAGTGCCGAGTGGATCGGTTGATCTCCTACACGATCAAGCCCGTGGTTTATGGGAGTCTAGCAGGGAGAATCGCCGGTGTCGGGAGAATGTATTCGATTGTGACGGGGCTTGGCGTCGTCTATACGAGTACCGGCTTCGTGCCGAAAGTATTAAGACTGGTGACAGATACTCTTTATCGAATCGGGTTGCCTCAAAACGAGGTGGTCTTCTTTCAGAATCCCGATGATCGGAAATTATTTGCCGACCGGGGCTTGTTGCGACGGGTGTCGAAAACTCAGCTCTTGAATGGTTCGGGAGTGGATGTGGACGAATTTTCCTTCAGCCCGGTTCCGGACGCCCCCTTCTTGTTTACACTGATCGGTCGGTTGATCGTCACCAAGGGCGTGCGGGAGTATACCGCCGCCGCCCGACGGATCTTGGATGCCTATCCAGAGGCACGTTTCCTGTTGGTCGGTTTGGTCGAGGAAGGACACCTAGACGCTCTCTCCGATGAGGACATGGACTTGTGGCGTTCCCATCCGAGGATGGAATTGCAGCCTTGGGGAGGGGATATCAAAAAGACCCTGGACCGTACGAGCGTTTACGTTCTGCCTTCGTACCGGGAAGGCTTGCCCAGAACCGTCCTAGAGGCCATGTCGGTCGGACGCCCCATCATTACCAGCGATGCACCGGGTTGTCGGGAAACCGTCAAAGAAGGGGTCAATGGGATGCTCGTCCCGGTTGGTGATGTGGATTCTTTGGTGGTCGCGATGGAACGATTTTTGAACGACAAGGAACTGTTGTCGCAAATGGGTTCAGAGAGTCGAAAGTTTGCGGAAGAACGATTTGATGTCCGGCGTGTGAATCAAACCATCATCGGCGAAATGGGGCTATGACGCAGGAGACGGGAGATTCAACAAAGGGATGGCAACTCTATCGGCGCTTTGGAAAGCGAGCGTTTGATATCGTGGTGGCGGGGACGATGCTGATTTTGCTGCTGCCGGTTTTGTTGTTCGTGGCCGTACTCGTACGGATCTTTTTGGGTGCTCCGGTTTTTTTCTGCCAAGACCGGCCGGGTAGGGACGACAAGATCTTCAAGATGGTCAAGTTTCGGACGATGAAAGATTTGACCGATGCAGAGGGCCAACCGCTTCCCGACAAGGATCGTATGACGCGATTTGGAAAACTATTGCGGGCTTTGAGCATTGATGAGTTGCCAGAGCTCGTCAATGTGCTTCGGGGAGAGATGAGCTTGGTTGGTCCGAGACCGCTGCTTGTTCAATATCTGCCGCTCTATTCGGATGAACAGCGCAGGCGGCACGAGGTTCGGCCCGGAATAACGGGATGGGCCCAGGTGAATGGGAGAAACAATCTGGGTTGGGTAGAGCGTTTTAAGTTGGATGTCTGGTATGTCGAAAACGTGACCTTTTGGAACGATTTACATATCTTGGGTCTGACGGTTTGGAAGGCTCTATTGGGGCGCGACGTCAACCAAACGGGCAGCGCCACGATGACCTGTTTCAAAGGGGAGCGTTGAAGGATACGAGGGAATGGCACGGTCGGGAGGGCTCATATTGTGGCCCGCTGAGGCTTTCATGGTTGCGTTGAATGCGGGTAGAAACGTAGCCTAAAACGAAGAACGGGTGTGAAATCGACGCGAATACTGGCGAAATCGGGTGTTTGTTCCTGTTGCCGAGTTTTGCCCCAAATCGAGGGCGAGGTTTCCACGACAGTGGGTGGTTTCCGCCGCACTAGTTCGTGGGGCGCATAGAATCGTCCAACAGAGAGCAGATTAGGAATGCAGGTTACTGACAACCCGAGAATCTACCTTTCCGTGCCTCATATGGAGGGACCGGAGAAGGGATTGCTAGACGAGGTCTTCGATGGGAATTGGATCTCCACCGTCGGGCCGAATCTTGATGCGCTGGAGCGTACGTTGTCCGAGAGATATGGGATCAATGCCCTGGCGGTGAGCTCAGGGACGGCAGCGATTCATTTGGGGCTACGCGCCCTCGGTGTTGGGCCGGGAGATGAGGTGGTGGTCCAGTCCTTAACGTTCGCAGCCACGTGCAATCCGGTTCTCTATCAGGGAGCCAGTCCGGTCTTCGTCGACAGCGAACGGCGGACCCTGAACTTGGATCCCAATCTATTGGACGATTTATTGAGGGAGCGTGCCCGGGACAATCGTCTTCCCAAGGCCATTGTCCCGGTCGATCTTTTTGGCCAAAGCGCAGACTATGACGCCATCCTTTCAGTGGCTCAGAATTATGAGATTCCAGTCATCGAGGATGCCGCAGAGGCGGCGGGAGCCACCTACAAGGGTAAGGACTGCGGAAAATTTGGTGACATCGGAGTCTTTTCTCTCAATGGCAATAAGATCATCACCTGTAGCGGCGGCGGGATTGTTTTGGTAGCTGACGAGGGTATCGCCCAGAAAATTCGGCATTGGAGTACCCAGGCTCGAGATCATGATCCGGCCAATCTCGGAGACTATTATCACTCGGAGACGGGCTACAACTATCGAATGAGTAATGTACTGGCTGCGATCGCGAGCGGACAATTCGCCGTGTTAGATAAACGAGTCGCCCAGCGGCGGGCCGTCGCGGAACGCTACGCCAACGCTTTTGAGGGGATTCCGGGTATTTCCGTTGTCCCCGAGTCCGGAGATGGTGTTCATACCCGTTGGTTGACCTGTTGCTTGGTTACGGAGCAGGAGTTTGGATGTGGTTCCGCAGAGCTGATCCGGAAACTCCGAGAAGCCAACATTGACAGTCGGCCTATCTGGAAGCCGCTGCATACTCAGAAGGCCTATGCCCAGTATGAGAGCGTAGGGGGAGATGTCTCAAAGAATCTGAATGAAACGGGTATCTGCTTGCCGAGTTCAAGCTCGCTGACGATCGAGGATCAGAATAGGGTGATTGAGATCATTCGCTCTAGTAGCCGGGTGGCCGAGGGGCACGAAAGTTAGCCTTCGAGTCATTCGCCGTGGCAATGCAGGACGTGGATAAAACGAGAAAGCAGTTGCCAATTCGGGGCATTATGAAAGAAACAGAGAATCGATGTCGTCGTTGAAGAAAGTCAGTGATATCATACAGTTGAGGCCATTTCGGACGCTCACACTGTTCCTAACCTATGCCTGCTTGCTGGCGGTCTCCATTTGGATGGCCTACCAGCTGCGGTTTGATTTTTTTCAGGGATCGGAAGCGAATAGTGAGTATCGGCACAAGGTTTTTTGGGTGATGCTCTGGGTCGTGCCGCTGAAGCTCTTGGTGCTCGTTCCGTTTCGACAGTATTCCGGCTTGTTAAGTTATTTCGGAACTCCTGACCTCTATCGCTTGGGGAAGGCCGTATTCGTGTGTTCAGCCTTGCTCGGTCTGGTGCGATTGCAGTCCAGCGGCCCCGTCATTCCCCCGCGAGGCGTGATTCTGATCGACTTTATCCTTTCTTTTGGGGCCCTGGCCGCGTTCCGGATTGCCTGTCGCGTGCTGAGAGAGTCGTTGACCAATCCTGATCGCGATGGCTCTCGATCCGGACTTTCGCGGGTGGTTGTCATCGGAGCCGGTGATGAAGGGGCGAACCTGGCCAAGGAACTTCTCAACAAGAAAGGTCTCGGTCGCCTCCCGGTCGCATTCTTGGATGATGATTCGTCAAAACATCAGACTCGGATCCACAACGTTCCGGTGATTGGGGCCCCGAACCGGCTCGAAGATATTAAGTCCCGATTGGCGGTGGATGAGGCGGTGATCGCGATGCCGTCGGCTCCCGCCCGGAGGGTTGCCGAGATCGTGCGCGAGTTACAGCGCCTGCATCTCAAGTTTTTCACCATCCCATCCTTGCACCAGCTGACCACGGGCAATGTGCGGACCACCCAGATTCGCTCTGTGGAGATTCAGGACTTGTTGGGTCGGGAGCCGGTGGAAGTGGAGCGCGATTCCATCCGAAAAATGGTCGAGGGCAAAATGGTCATGGTCACGGGTGCGGGTGGAAGCATCGGGCGGGAACTGTGTCGTCAAGTGGTTGCCTTTAACCCGTCGCGATTGATCCTGGTGGATCAGTCGGAGTTTCTCCTCTTTGAAATCGAGCAGGAACTGCTGGAAGGGGGACACGGTAGCACCGTCGTTCCTCTGGTGGGGAATATTCTCGATGTCGAACGGATGAAAGGCATTTTTTCGCGCTATCGCCCTTCGATTGTCTATCACGCGGCCGCGTTAAAACACGTCCCAATGATGGAACAACAGCCGGCGGAAGCGGTGAAAGTGAATTTCTTCGGCTCGGCGATTGTGGCACAAATGGCGGTGGAATATGAAGTGGATCGGTTCGTCATGATTTCGACGGATAAAGCCATTAATCCCACCAGTGTGATGGGGGCGACGAAACGTCTGGCTGAGATGTATATCCAAGCCCTAACCAGGTCGACGGCCAATGCCAACACGCATTTCATGGCCGTCCGTTTTGGGAATGTGCTGGGTTCGTCGGGAAGTGTGATTCCTACCTTTCGGCATCAAATCGCGCTTGGCGGACCGGTGAAGGTGACCCATCCGGATGTCAGCCGGTACTTTATGACCATACCTGAGGCTGTGGGTTTGGTCCTCCAGTGCGGGGCGCAAGGTGAGGGCGGGGAGATTTTTGTTCTCGATATGGGTGATCCGATCAAGATTGTAGATCTGGCCAAACAGATGATCGAATTGAGTGGCCTGACACCCGAAGAGGATATTGCGATCGAATTTGTCGGATTGCGGCCCGGGGAGAAACTATTTGAGGAGCTGCAACATTCCGGCGAGAATTTACTCGAGACCGACCACCCAAAGATCATGCGGTTTGTGTGTGAACCGGGTGAGTTTGAGGAAATGCAAAAGCTGATCGAGACGTGGAAAATCTCGGTCCAGGAAATGGAGCGCTCGGCAATCAAACAAAAGCTCAAGGACCTGGTTCCCGAGTACATTCCCTACATTCAATGATTCTCCGAACGGCCCGGTCAGGTCGTTCCGGATCCGACAGTTGATCCCATCCTAAGGAGTTTGTTGTCAAGCCGGCCGGTACTGGGAACAGGTACCGGGGGGCTTGTGAAAGTCTTCACGCTATGTGTTCTATTCTGGGTGTAGTATCCAAAAGGATTGAGGCGAACGAGTTCACTGCGCTGAACCAAACCATGCGCCATCGCGGTCCTGATGGCATGGGAGTCGCACAGTGGGGATTCGGCGGGCGGACCCTCTTCTTTGGTCACAACCGTTTGTCCATTCAGGACCTCCGCTCGGTGGCCGGTCAGCCGATGGAGAATGATCGCTTTGCCATTGTCTTCAATGGTGAAATCTACAACCACCTGGAATTGCGGGTGGAGCTCCCGGATACCCGTTTCAAGACCCATTCCGACACCGAGACCATCCTAGAATTGGTCTCTGCCTTTGGTGTCCCGGATACGATCAAGCGCCTCAATGGGATGTTCGCGATTGGTGTTTTCGATAAGGTGAAACAGGTACTTTGGCTCGTTCGAGATCGGGTGGGCATCAAGCCGCTGTATTATGCCTGCGACGGCGGCGAGTTTGCCTTTGCGAGTGAACTGAAAGGCATTCCGGCCTCGTTTCGAACCGAGACCAGTGACGTCGGTCTTATCCAGGCCGTCAGCTTGGGTTACATTACCGATCGGCATACCTATTACCGGGGCGTGCAGAAGTTGGAGCCCGGCTGTTGGTTGACTTTTGACGGGGAGAAGGTGGAGGAGAACCGGTATTGGAGGCTGCCGGACGGGGAATCGAGCCATGACTTTGAGGAAGCGCTGGGCGAGACCCAGCGGCTTTTGCAGAGTGCCGTGAAGTACCGCCTGCTATCCGACCGAAAGGTCGGGTGCTTTCTCTCGGGAGGAGTGGATAGCTCCCTGGTCGCTTCACTGATGGCTGAGGCACACGGAAAGGCGATTAAGACCTTTTCAATCGGTTTTGAAGATCCGGCTTACGATGAGGGACCCTTTGCTCGACAAGTGGCCGAACACTTGGGGGCCGAACATCATTCCTTCGTCTTTACCAGCGACGACTTGGTGAAGCTCCTGGATGATTTCGATACCTACTATGATGAGCCTTTTGGTGATCCATCGGCCCTTCCCACGATGATCTTGAGCAAGATCACTAAGGACGAGGTGACGGTGGCATTGTCCGGAGACGGAGGGGACGAGCTTTTCCTGGGATACAGTCGTTACTTCTTTGCCAAGACTCAGTACGAGAAACTCCGTCGGATACCCGCGATGCTGCGCCGGCCAATGGGTAAACTGTTGGCTCTTTCGACGTTCGATAAGTTGGAAAAGATGGCCTATCCGGTAGGCAATCTGACAACTGAGAATCTGTATTCCGTCCTGGTGGGAGCCGTAAAGCCGTGGAGTTTGGGCCAGGTCTTCTCGCCCAGCTTTCTAGAGGCGGCCCTTCCTGCTCCATCGATCAATCTGCGATCTTTGCTGCAAGTGCCGGATGCGCCACTGAACACGTTGACGGATATGAGTCGGATAGACTTCGAGCGGTATCTGCCGGACGACATCCTGACCAAGGTCGATCGAGCGAGCATGAAATATTCGTTGGAGGCACGGGTGCCTATTCTGGACTACCGCGTGGTCGAGCTTGCCTACGGACTCAAAGAGGAAGTGAAGGTCGAACGTGGACCGAAGTCCATACTCAAAGAGATCTTATATCGATACGTACCCCGAACGCTCGTAGATCGGCCCAAGCGGGGATTCTCCGTTCCTCTGGAAGCCTGGTTCCGGCGGGAGCTCAAAGAGGCTCTCATGGAACGGTTGGAGGGTTTAGACGAACGGTTTAATCGCAAACAACTCCTGAAAATGGCGGATCTCCATATCAATCACGGGCGCAATTACTCGTACTTGTTTTGGAATCTGATGCGGATTCCTAGTCGGTAGCCGGGAGGCTGTCTTTTGGCGCCGTTGAGCCGGCTGAAATCGCCATGGTTTGTGAGAGTCGGGTCGTGATTGCCAGCGTGACGATGAAGAGATGTAGGACCGAGTACACCTGAAGCGGGAAATCGAACAGACTATGGGTTAAGAGCCCGCCCAGGCCGACTAGCAAGATCCAGTGGTCGTGGCCGTTGAAGTGGCTGGATCGTTTCCGGGTGATAGGAATGGTCCAAAGTATCAGTCCTAAGGGGATCACTAAGAGAAGGGTTCCGGGGACCCCAAAAGTGATCAAGAATTCAGCGGGATCACAATGAGCCCAAGCACTCATGGCAATCGGGATGTAGTTTCCCCAGACAAGCCTTCCCTCTCCTCGGTAGAGGTGATAGATGCTGGCAAAGGTACCGGGGCCTGATCCCCAGGTGGCATGATCGCGAAACATCGGCGGGAGATGCCGGTAGATATCCGTCCGCCCCGAGACTCGGCCAGCGCGCTGTTCCTGTAGATCGGCTTTGCCCGAGAGCGTTCGAGCGGTTGATCGGAGTCGATCAAAGGCTTTGGTTCCGGCTAAAAACTGAAAGGCGGTTAGCGAGACTGCAAGCAGAGCGATCCCGAAAACGATCCGTCGACGTCGTGACGATCGACTGCGCCACTCAAGCGCGATGACGGTGGGAATCACCAGCCCGATAGCGAGTGCGGCACCCGCTCGGCTATCGGTTGCGAGACAGCCGAGAAACGCCAGGCCCAGAGGGGGAACCAACGCAATGTATGAACTGGAACCCGTGCGGCTGGATCCATGAATTCGTTTGGAAGCGGTCATGAGATTGACAAAAAGCAGGAGCGAAAGGGGCCACGAGAGATTGAGAAAACTGGCGGCGTTCCCCCGATAGGCAAAGGGTCCGAAGTGGTGAATCGATTTCTTCAAAAAGTTGGGTTCAAGAATCCAAAGCAAGCGTCCGGATCCATCCAGCTTTTGAAGGATGCCCACAAAGGCGATTAGCCCGGCATTGACCGCCATAACGGTGAGCATCAGGGTCACTCTCCTTGGGAGTGGACGACTGAACAACGGGCTTTCGGGACCCTCCTCTGGGAGGGGAACCTCGTTCTCCCGGCGGCGGGATGATTTCTGGGGTGATGCCCCGAGCCAGTAGTAAGTTCCCCAGAAGTAACACGTCATCGCTAGAATTCGAAACCATTCCGGCCAACTTTTCGCGCTGTCGAAGCTGTGCGGCAACCAGGAGATAAAGCTCTCATTGTAGGTGTAGGAAAGGCTAGGAGGATCGAAAGTGGATCGAGCGTTGATCGCGTGGATGAACGCATACAGAACAATTGCGACGGAAAAAGCGGCCAGAATCGAAGGCAGCCAGCCGTAGGGGTGATGTCCCGGTGAACTCGCCGTTGTTGAAGTTTTTTGTTTGTGTTTTCGGTCAGACCAAATCTGCCACAACGTTATCAGACCGAGCGCGTAGCCCATCCCGTTCATAATCCGGATAGAAACCGGATGCACGGTGCCAAAAGCCCAAGGGGCGAAGAGTAGGGACCCGATCACCAAGAGACCGGACAAACGGTCGAGGACTCTAGGTAAGACTCTGGAACGGCTGCGAGATCGATTTCTCATTGGCTGCTACGCGATTAGCATAGGCAGGATGGTAATTCCAGTTCTTAAATGGGCCTAGAGCGAATCCCGGTCCAGATTCGAGATCGAATGAAACAGATTCTTCAAGACTTACGCCATGGAGACACGCTGCTTTGCGAGGTGCCAAGCCCTTGTGATGTGCGGGGAGCGCTCCGAATCGAGTCCGAATGCAGCCTCGTGTCCTTGGGCACCGAGCGGATGCTGATTGATTTTGGCCGTGGGAGCTGGTTGAGCAAAGCACGGCAACAGCCGGAGAAAGTTCGGCAGGTCTTGGAAAAGATTCGGAACGATGGTTTGGCCGCGACCTACGAAGCGGTGGCAGCCAAGCTCGATCGGCAGATTCCGTTGGGGTATTCGAACGTGGGACGGGTCCTTTCCATCGGTGAGGGCGTGACGGGCTTTGAGGTTGGGGATCGGGTCGTTTCGAATGGGCCCCATGCCGAGCATGTCGTGGTGGCGAAGAATCTGTGCGCGAAGGTGCCCACCGGCGTGTCTGAAGAGGCTGCATCCTTTACGGTGATCGGAGCGATTGGCATGCAGGGGATCCGCTTGCTCGCGCCGACCTTGGGAGAAACGGTGGTGGTGACCGGTTTGGGATTGATCGGACTCCTAGCGGTCCAGTTACTTCGTTCGGCGGGATGTCGGGTGATCGGGATCGATCTAGACGCGGAGAAATGCGCCTTGGCGCGGCAATTCGGAGCCATCGCGGTGAATCCGGCGGCCGGCGAGGATCCCCTAGAGATCAGTCGGCAAGTGACCGGAGGTCGGGGCGTTGACGGAGTGTTGATTACCGCGGCGACGAAGAGTAACGAACCCGTCCATCAAGCCGCGTTGATGTGCCGTAAACGGGGGCGAATCGTCCTGGTAGGAGTAGTGGGGCTCCAGCTTTCTCGGTCCGACTTCTATGAGAAAGAGCTGAGTTTTCAGGTGAGTTGTTCCTATGGTCCCGGGCGCTATGACTCCAATTATGAGGAAGGGGGGATGGACTACCCCTTTGGGTATGTGCGGTGGACGGAACAACGGAATTTTGAAGCGTTTCTGGATCTACTCGCCGAGGGACGAATCGAGACGGAACCGCTGGTGAGTCATCGGTTTCCGTTCGCCGATGCCTTGAAAGCCTATGATGGGACTCATCTCCGTGGAGCCCTGGGAATGGTGCTGGAATATCCGCGGCGGGCAACGGATTCTGGGACGGCCCAGAGTGATCCCCACACAGTTCAACTGCGGTCCGCCGAAACCATGGCATCCGGTGCGGTCCGGGTGGGGGTGATCGGGGCCGGCGCCTTTACCGGCAAGGTGATCCTACCCGCACTGGCCAAGACTGCGGCCCAGCGGAAGATGATTGTCTCTCAGAAGGGGGTCTCCGGCGTGCAACTCGCGCAGAAACATGGGTTTGAAGGATCGAGTACCGATGTGGACCGCGTGCTGGACGACACGGCGACCAATGCAGTTTTGGTGACGACTCGCCATGAGTCGCACGGGGATCTGGTCCTGAGGGCGTTGAAGACGGGGAAGCATGTGTACGTTGAAAAGCCATTGTGTATCCGACCAGAGGAACTCGAAGCCATTGTAGCGAACTACGAAGCTTTGGATCCAAGACCCATCCTCATGGTCGGGTTCAATCGGCGGTTCGCTCCTCATGTCGTGAAGATGAAGTCCCTATTGCGGGGGCGCAGCGAGGCGATGAGCTTAGTCATGACCGTGAATGCCGGGAGTATCCCGCCGGACCATTGGGTGCAGGACCCGAAACAGGGTGGCGGCCGCGTTGTGGGGGAAGCGTGCCACTTCATTGACTTGTTGCGCTTTTTGGTAGGGTCCGGTATCCGCGAGGTGAACGCGATGGTGTGCGGAAAGAAGGAAAGCGGCAATTGCGGGGATACCGTAACGATTCAGCTGGGCTTTGAGGATGGTTCGACTGGAACCATTCACTACTTTGCCAACGGGCATCAGCAACTGGCTAAAGAACGGCTTGAAGTGTTTTCCAGTGGGCGGGTGCTCCAACTGGATAATTTTCGGCGGCTCACCGGTTACGGGTGGCCCGGGTTTTCGAAGATGAATCTCTGGAAGCAGGACAAAGGGCACCAGCAAGAGATTGCCGCCTTTGTCGAGGCCGTCGAGACGGGGAAACCCGCGCCAATACCGTTTGGCGAAATCGTGGAAGTCACGCGGGCGACCTTTCTGGCCGCGGGTCTTGAGGGAACAACTGAAACTCTAGGAACGGAGTAATACGAATGGCGTTGGTGGATATCATAGCGGGAGCGCGACCAAATTTCATGAAGATCGCGCCGATCATGCGTCAGCTGCAGGGGAGCCGTCTCTCATACCGGCTGATCCATACCGGTCAGCACTATGACCAGAAAATGTCCGGTGACTTCTTTTCCGAACTCGGGATCCCCGAGCCGGATATCAATTTGGGGGTCGGTTCCGGAACCCAAGCCGAGCAAACGGGGGCGATCATGGTCGGGTATGAAAAGGTGCTGCTTGAGCGCCGATCGGATCTTTGTTTGGTGGTGGGGGATGTGACTTCGACGATGGCTTGTGCCATCGCGGCACAGAAGCTCAAGGTGCCGGTGGCCCATGTGGAAGCGGGAATCCGCTCGGGAGACTGGGGGATGCCGGAGGAAATCAACCGGATGGTGACGGATGCCATCACGAATTTCTTTTTTACCACGAGCGACGTCGCCAATCGGAATCTGCGCCAGAGTGGTGTGTCCGATGATCGGATCCATTTTGTGGGCAATACCATGATCGATACGCTTCTGGCGAACGAAGCCCGCTTTCGCGAACCGGAAATCTGGAAGACGGCCGAACTGGAGGCAGGCGGCTACTTTGTCGTGACTCTACACCGGCCGGCCAATGTAGACGAAGTCCGCGGTCTGGGTGAGCTGATGAATGCGATCCTCGAAGGGGTCCGGGGTATGCCAGTGGTTTTTCCCGTGCATCCCCGAACGGCGAAAATGCTCTCGTCCCTGGACCTGAGTGCGCCCACTTTGAAGTGTGTGGATCCGCTGAGCTACCTGGAATTCAACTATCTCGTGAAACATGCCAAGGCGGTTATTACGGATTCCGGAGGCATCACGGAGGAAACGACGGTGATGGGCGTTCCGTGCATGACCCTGCGCGACTCAACCGAGCGTCCGGAGACGGTGACGGTCGGAACCAATGAGCTGTTGGGCACGGATCCCGCCGCGTTGCAGCCCGCGTTGGATCGTTTGTTTTCCGGTGAATGGAAGAAAGGGGCGATTCCTGAGCTATGGGATGGCAAGACCGCCGAGCGCATTGTGGCGATCTTGGAGGACTTGTTGTAAAGAAATGGTACCGATGGAGGGGGTCGAACCCACACGGCCTTGCGGCCACCAGATTTTGAGTCTAGCGCGTCTGCCAATTCCGCCACATCGGCACCCGAAAAAGTGCAGGCGGGATGAGTATCATGGGGTCGAGGTGTTGGCAAGCGGTTATTCGTGGAATTGCGAAGTCGAGACTAGATAAGCGTCATACAAGCGTCATTCGAAAAGGGAATCTTGAGATGGAACGGCTTTCGTCATCCGCTCATCCCGGCTCCATCAGGGACGAGGAGCACTCCGTTCCGAAACCAATTTCCCCGAGGCGGACTTCAGAGTCCGCCTTTTTTGTGCCTTGAATGGCTCTTGCCCCGATCAGAACGGCGTTGCTATGCTGAGAACAATGGCAATTCATGGAAAAGTCGTCGCTCGACTGGGTGCCTGGATCCTGTGCGGGGGTCTCTTGACCTCATCGTCCGTTCTCGCGGACCGGAATCTGATTGATCGCTGGGTTTCCACCAAGCTCGATGAGGCCGGACTAGAAGGTGCAAAAGCCGCCTCCCGCCCCGTCCTGATTCGGCGACTCGCCTTCGATCTCACCGGACTCCCGCCGAGTGGCGTTCTCTACCGCGAACACGCAACCGGCGACGCACCGCCGCCGCTCGAAACGGTGATTTCTTCCATGCTCAATTCGCCGGCCTTCGGGGAACGCATGGCCAGCATGTGGATGAATGTGGCTCGGTACGCCGAGGATCAAGCCCATCAAGTGGGGAGTGATGTGAAGCACTTTTATCCCAACGCCTATCTTTACCGGCAGTGGGTGATCGATGCGTTCAACCAAGACCTCGGCTACGACCAATTTATCAAACTCCAACTGGCGGCCGATCTTTATGATGCCACGCCGGCGTCGGATATTCCGGCGCTGGGTTTCCTCGGGTTGGGGCCGAAGTACTACAATCGGGGTCGGCTGGATGTCATGGCGGATGAGTGGGAAGACCGCGTCGATACCGTGACGCGTGGATTTCTGGGGCTGACGGTGGCCTGCGCGCGCTGTCATGACCACAAGTTCGATCCGATCCCCACGGAAGATTACTATGCCTTGGCCGGCGTCTTCGCCAGTACCAAGATGGTCAACGCACCCTTTGGTAAACCGGCCGAAGCCATTACGGAGGAGGAAAAGAAAAAGGGTCTCTTTACTGTCCACATTGTGGAGGAAGGCAAGCCCCAGGATCTACCGGTCTTTATCCGGGGTAATGTGGATCGGAAGGGCGATGTGGTGCCGCGTCGGTTTCTTCAGTATTTTTATTCCGACGGTGAGGAACCGCCGGGATTCGGCGAGGGGAGCGGACGCCGGGAGCTGGCCGACGTGATTGCCTCACCGGAGAACCCTCTCACCGCCAAGGTGTACGTCAATCGTATCTGGCAGGTATTCTTTGGTCGGGGCATCGTGGGAACGCCTAGCAACTTTGGAGCTTTGGGCGAGGCGCCATCCCATCCCGAGCTCTTGGATGAGTTGGCCCGAGCCTTTGTCGAGCAGGGTTGGTCCACCAAGTGGCTGGTGCGAGAAATCGTATCCTCGGCGACCTACCAACAGGATTCGGCTTTAATACCCGCCAACGCGGAGGTGGATCCCGAGAACCGTTTGCTTTGGCGCATGCCGCGGCGTCGGCTCTCGGTGGAGATGTGGCGGGATAGTTTGCTCACTTTTGCCGACAACGTGGATCAGAGAGCGGGGCGTTCGCTGGAATTGGATGATCCGGCCAATCATCGGCGAACCCTCTACGGGCGGGTGAGTCGCAAGAAACTGAATCCCTTGCTAATGCATCATGACTATCCGGACCCCAACGTGCATAGTGCGCGACGGGCCGAGACGACCACCCCGCTGCAGAAGCTCTTTTCATTGAATAGCGAGTTCGTGCTTGAGCAATCCAAGCGCTTGGCCGGCTGGCTCGACCAGCGGACGGAATCTGATCAGGACTGGATTCGGCAGGCCTATCAGCGGGTCTTCTTTCGGTCCGCGGATGAGACGGAGATGGAACTGGGATTGGCCTTCCTCGCAGCGGGGCCATCCGATGCCGAGCGTCGACGCGTTCAATACGCCCAGGCTTTGTTGACGGCTAATGAAGTGAGGTACCTCGACTAGGCCGAGGCCGGGTAGGATCAAACGAAACGAAATGGCACAGGCTTGATGGTGAAAGAGATGATTCAGACAAAGATCAGCCGTCGGGAGATGTTGACCCGGTCGACTAGTGGTTTTGGTCTCATGGGCCTGGCGGGTCTGTTGGGAGCGAAGGGTCGCTTGCTGGGGAATACCGGCGGTCCGAGCGTCCACCCCAAACCACGAGCCAAGCGGGTGATCTTCCTGTTCATGAACGGGGGACCGTCCCACGTCGATACCTTTGATCCCAAACCGGCTTTGAAACGGTATGAAGGCCAACAGCCTTCCGGCAAACTCTACCGCGCTTCCAAAGGGACGGGCTTTATGCCGTCGCCGTTTGAGTTCCAGCGACGGGGACAGAGTGGCTTGTGGGTGAGCGAAACCTTGCCGGAGATGGCCAAGGTGATTGATGAGTGCTGCGTGATCCGGTCGATGCACACGGATATTCCCAATCACGAGCCCGCGCTCTTGCAGATGCATACGGGCAATATCCAGCCGATCCGGCCGGCTTTCGGCTCATGGCTCCTCTATGGTCTGGGTTCGGAAAACGAAAACCTGCCCGGATATGTCGTCCTGCGCCCGTCCCAAAAGATCGTGGTGGGACCGGCTCTGTGGAGCAATAGCTTTCTTCCTGCGCGTCATCAGGCTACCAGTCTCGATACTTCAGATATGAAGGTGGAGACCATGCTTAAGAACCTGAAGAATCCGGAGTTTGATCTCGCCGAACAACGTGAGCAACTGGATTTAGTACAGGCACTCAATCGTCAGCATCGTGCCAAACGTCAGGGCGAGGCGGCACTGGAAGGCGAGATCGAGGCCATGGAAACGGCTTACCGCATGCAGATGGCGGCGACGGATGTGCTGGATGTGTCCCGGGAACCGGAATGGATTCGTGACGACTACGGCCGCACGCCCTTTGCGCAGTCCTGTTTGCTTGCGCGTCGTTTGGTTGAATCCGGTGTCCGCTGTGTGAGCGTCTACTACACCAACAATGGGAACCAACCTTGGGACACTCATAACAACCACAATGCCGGGCACCAAAAACTGTGTGTGGATAGTGATCGTGCCACCGCGGCGCTCATCCGCGATCTGAAGTCTCGCGGTCTCTTGGAGGATACTCTGGTGATCTGGGGCGGTGAGTTTGGACGCACGCCGTATGCGGAGAACCGGAAGAAAGACAAGCCGGCCGGTCGAGATCATCACAGCACGGCCTTCTCCATGCTATTGGCTGGTGGTGGTGTGAAACCGGGACTGGCTTATGGTTCCTCGGATGAAGTCGGCATGCATGCGGTCGAAAAGCCCATGCACGTGCATGATTTTCACGCCACACTGCTCCACCTGATGGGACTCGACCACACGGAGCTGACTTACCGATACTCGGGTCGTGACTTCAGGCTCACCGATGTGGACGGCAGCGTCGCCCACAGCTTGATGGTCTAGGGAAGCGACCGGGGCGGAGTGCGGCGGCTCGCCGCCTTTCCCGTTATTGAGTTTCGTCGGTCCCCGGAAGGGATTGTATGCCCTGCACCAAGGGCCGTTTTCCGGGCTTTAACAACAAGTATTCGTTCCCTGGAAAATGGCGATTGAGCCATGGGATCCCTTGGTTCCCAGCGACCAGCATGGCCGTGGAGAGGGCGTCCGCATCGGTGGCGGAGTCCAGGGTGATGGCGGCTTGTGCGGCTCCGACCGTGGGTTCACCGGAGCGTCCGTCAATCACGTGGCCGTATTCGCGGTTTTCGGATTGAAACGATTTCCCCCAAACTGCTGAGACCGAGAGCGCATTCCCCCTGAGCGCGGCTATGCCAACCGTTTTGAGTGGCGGCGCCTCCTCCTCGTTCTCTTCCTTCTTATCTTTTTCCAGTTCCTTCGCGTCTTTCGGTTGGGTGATCGCGATCTTCCATGCGTCTTGATCCGGAGGGGTGCCAATGGTGGCTACCGTGCTCGTCCCACCGTGGAGCAGGGCTTGTTGGATGCCGTTCTCTTCCAAGATCTCCTTGGCCCGATCGAGCGCGAAGCCCTTGCCGATGGACCCCAGATCAAGGATTACGCCTTCGGTATCGAACTCGATGGTGAAGTTTTCCGGATCCAAGCGGACGTGGTGCATACCGACTAACTGGCGCGCGGTCTCGATGGCCTCGGGTTGGGGCAGGGCCCCGGAGCCTCCCATGAAGCCCCAACAGCGGATCAAGGGACCGAGCGTGATGTCGAAGGCGCCTTCGGTCATCTCGGTGAGCCGTCGACAGTGTTCCAGGAGTGCGAAGATGGTGGGTTCCAAGCGTACGGGGCCTTCCGCGGCGAGTTGGTTCGCTCGGTTGATCTGGCTGTCGTTGCGATAGATGCTGAGCTGAGCCTCAACCCACTCGATCTCCTCCAGGGCTTCTTCCCCGGCGGCGCGGAGCGAGACGGGGTTCTCACCATGGAGGACGATTTCGAAGCGAGTGGCCATGGCTTCGCGGGCCAGTTTGACGGTCTCCATGGTTGGGGATGGTTTAGCTTGAGATACGATGGGAGTGAGAGCCAAGCCGGACGGCTCGGCGGTTTCTCTGGGCAAAAAAAAGTTCCGCCAGCCGAAGCTGACGGAACTGAATCGGCTAAATCGAATTCTTAAGAGAGTTCGGCAACACCGTAGTCGAGCTCTTGCACGTCCTGTCCGTCGGCCGTGGTGATCTTGCGGGTCTTCTCGTCGAAGAGGCACATGATGTTCAGGCGATCCGACATTTCAGCGAGCGAGATCACGGTCTGAACGCGAACGGCCAGATCGATGTTGGCGTTCGGCTCATTTCCGTTGCGGATACATTCGAGCCAGTTCTGCTCGTGGAAGCGGATGGCTTCACCCGGCAGCAGACCGTCGAAGACCTCGGGATCGATCTCGTCGGCGAACTTGCGTTCGGGTCGGAGTTCGACACGCGTGCCACTCAAGCCACCCATGTAGAGGGAGCCGTGGTGACCACGGATCATTTCCGTCATCCCTTGTTCGTTCACGGTGGCGCTGGCCAACATCAAGTTGAACCCGCTCGGGAACTCAGCGATGACCTGGACGCTCTCATCCACGTCGCGCTCGTAGGTGCCGGGCGTGTTGCGATCGGTCTTCCACTTCTTGGAGCCCAAGCTCACCACGCGGCTCGGGAACTCGGGGTTGCCCGTGGCCAAGATGAACGGATGCGCCAAGTGAGGCAGGAGATCACCGAGCAAGCCGGCACAGTAGGGGAAGTATTTGCGCCAGCGGAAATAGTGGTCGGCGTTGAACGGAATCTTCTTGTGGACGCTGCCCATCCAGCGATCCCAGTTCATGTCGTCCGGCGTCGCCCACGGATGAATGGTGTAGTTCCATTCGCCCTTCGGGTTGTTGCGCATGTAAGAGGTTTGGCCCATGACCAGCGGCCCAATGGCGCCGGATTGGATCAGCTCAGCGGCTTTGTGGTACTTGCGAGCACTACAACCTTGGGAACCAACCTGGAGTTTCAAGCCCGTGCTCTTAACGACTTCGTGGATCTTGAAGGCCTCGCTCAGGTAGCGGGTCATCGGCTTCTCCACATAGACGTGGCGGCCGGAGTTCATGGAATCGATAGCGGTCGGCGTGTGCCAGTGATCCACCGTGGCGATACACACGGCGTCAATGTCCTTTTGCTCAAGCAGTTTGCGGTGATCTTCGTAGCCCGGTACATCTTTGCCGATGATCTTGCGGGCTTGGTCCATACGAGTCTTGGAGACGTCACAAACGGCGACTTGCTCCAGGTTGCTCTCGCCAGCGTGACCCTTCATGCTGCGCACGTGGGCTTGGCCTTGGCCACCCACACCGATGTAGGCAACGTTGATTCGATCGTTGGCTCCAATCACCCGACCCGTGGAAGGCGCTTGGTTCTGGCCGTAAACAGGGGTCTTGATGACGTTGGAGGAGGCGACAACGGCGGCAGCGGTGCCCGTCTTTTGGATGAACTTCCGACGCGTTTCACCGCTGTTCGTCGGGGTTGAGGATTGGTTTTGCATGTTTCGTTTAGGGTTCGATTCTATCTCTCGACGATTAAAAAACTTGGGTCTTGGCGTCAGAATGACGCGATTCGCAGGATCGGTCAATCCTGAACCTGACGGCCGTTTACGATGAATTCGACGCCGTTTCCGGCGCTATTCTTCAATTCTTTGTCTGATTTCTCCGCACCGCGTCCGGTCCCACTTCTCGGAGGGCCATGATGCGCAATGGTTTAGTATGCGGGACCAAAACGCGGGATGCAAATAGCGAGCGGATGGAGCGGGCGGATGGGGAGCGCTAGGCCTGGGCCAGCGACTGGAGTTTGGCGGCGGCCGTTCCGTCGTCGATCAACTGGGCGGCCAGGTCCCAACCCGCCGTCAGCGAATCGGCTTTCTCCGCGACAAAGAGGGCGGCACCGGCGTTGAGCAGCACGGCGTCCCGTTTGGGGCCCTTTTCCTTACCCTGCAACAGGTCGCGGATGATCTGTGCATTGTGCTCGCTATCGCCACCTGCCAAGTCGGCCAAGGTGACGGGTTGGAGTGGGAAGCCGCTGGGATCGAGGGTTTCGACGCTGAACCCACGGTCTTGGTAAAACTCCGCCACTTGATTGGTGTCGAGCGTGGACAACTCATCCAGATGGCCGGAGCCCACGGACCCGCATACCACCATGCCGCGCCGAATGCCCAGCGATTGGAGGACTTTGGCGATCGGCTCGCAGAGTTCGGGTTTGGGCACCCCGATCAGTTGGCAGGTCGGGCGGGCCGGGTTCAGTAGGGGGCCGAGGAAGTTGAAAATGGTCCGTTGGCCTTGTTCGGCACAGAGTTTTCGAGCCGGGCCGATATTTTTAAAGGCGGGATGGAATTTTTGGGCGAAGAAAAACGCGAACCCTTTGGATTCGAGCGAGGCCGCAGTTTCCTCGGGAGTGAAGTCGATGCGGATGCCCAGCGCCTCGAGGACGTCGGCACTGCCGGATTTCGACGTAATGGCGCGGTTGCCATGCTTGGCCACCGTCACCCCGGCAGCCGCGGCGACTAGGGCCACCGTGGTGGAGATGTTAAAGGTATTTTGGTGATCGCCCCCCGTGCCGCAGACGTCGAGGATCTCGCCCTGTCTACAAGCGTCGGAAAGATCTGGCTGGAGGGATTTTTCGCGGAGATTCTTGGCAAAGGCGGCGATTTCCTCAATGGTTTCGCCCTTCTGTGCGAGGGCGCTGAGGAAGGCGGCCTTTGGAGCCGGTTCGACGTCTCCGGAGACGAGTTCTTCAACGACCGCATTGATTTGGTCGACGGTGAGATCCTGCCGTTCCTTCAGTTGGGCGGTGACATCTGCGAGCATGGGGGGATGTTAGCGGAGGCCCGTCGGCCGCTGAAAGCTCAAACCGTTCATGAGTCATAGTGACACCGAGATCCTAGGAACCCAGTCGAAGGGCGCGTTTGATCGTGCTGTGTCGGCGGCGGCCGAGGTGTTGCGAAAGGGACAGTTGGTCGGGCTCCCGACAGAGACGGTCTACGGTTTGGCCGGCAACGCTTGGCAGGAGTCTGCGGTGCGCTCGATCTACGAAGTCAAAGGGCGCCCGGCAACGAATCCCCTGATTGTGCATGTGGTCGGTTGGGAGATGGTGCGGGAGTGTGCGCGGGAATGGACGGATCTGGCCGATCGCTTGGCTCGTGCGTTTTGGCCCGGGCCGCTGACTCTGGTGTTGCCGCGCTCATCGAAGGTGCCGGATGTGGTCACGGCCGGTGGGGATACCGTGGCGGTCCGCTGGCCGAGCCACCCCGTGATGCAAGCGGTTATACGAGAATGTGGTTTCCCGGTGGCAGCACCCAGTGCGAATCGTTCCAATGCCCTTTCACCCACCCAGGCCGAACACGTGCAGGCCCAGTTGAGTGGGCGGATTCCGTTAATCGTAGATGGCGGGCACGCCAATGTGGGAATCGAATCCACGGTAGTCGATCTGGTCGGTCGACCCGCACGCGTCTTGCGGCCCGGAATGATTTCTCTGCCCGCATTGCAGGCGGCAGATCCCGATTTGAAGTGGAGTGAGTTCACCGTTCCGGAAGGGAAGGATTCCCCCGTCCGGAGCCCGGGCCAGCTCCGGCGCCATTATTCTCCTGAGGCCCGGCTCTTGGTGCGGCGATGGACCCATGCCGGGGAACTGGACGCACTCGTGGCAAAGTTGGAGGTGGCCCGGAATCGTATTGGCATTGTTGCCTATGGCGTGATTCCAGAGGGTCGGGATTTTGCCCGTGTGGCCGTGGTCCCGCATGATGCGGAAGCGTATGCCCGAGCCTTGTTCTCGGAACTCCATCTCTGTGATGCCGCCCACTGTGAGTGCATCGTCGTGGAAGCGCCTCCGGAGGAACCCGAATGGGCTGGCGTTCGCGATCGTTTGCAACGGGCTTCGGCCGTGGAGTGAAGCTTTAGTGGATCCCTATCGGTGGCTTCCGCTTGCAGCGCGTAGCGGAGTGTGGTGAGATCCGCCGGAGTCCCGAATATCCTATGAACCGATCGCGTCCATACACCAGGATCGTTCTGCGACCATGCGCCATGAATGCTAGGATTCAAACTTTGCACCGGTTGATGCTGTGCTGGATCGGGATGTTGGGATGCTCGATTGGGTCCCACCTTTGGGCTCAAGTGACTCTGGGTAGCGATGTCTTGGCATCGCGCCAGTTCCGGGATCTGGCCGGCAAACGGGTTGGGCTTCTCACCAATCCCAGTGGGGTGAACGCTGCCGGCGTTTCTACGGTGGATCTGCTGCGGCGCGCGCCCAACGTCAATCTAGTCGCCCTTTTCGGAGCGGAGCACGGGGTGTATGGGGATATTCCTGCTGGCAAAGAATTTCCCAACGGTCGGGATCCCCGGACCGGCCTCCAGATCTTTTCGCTCTACGGCCCGGGGCCTGTTCGCGAGCCGACCGCCAAGATGTTGGAGGCGATCGATATTCTCGTCTATGATCTCCAGGATACCGGGGCGCGGTCCTACACCTTCATCTCGACCATGGGGAAAGCCATGGCGGAGTGTGGTCGCGCCGGCGTGGAATTCATGGTGCTGGATCGGCCGAATCCACTGGGTGGCTTGCGGGTCGAGGGCCCCCATTACAACCCTCGGTTTCGGTCTCTCGTGGGTTATTGGCCTATCCCGTATGTCTATGGCATGACCTGCGGCGAGCTGGCGCGGATGATCAACGGGGAGCGGATGAACGAGCACCAGGTCCGGCTCATGATTCTCACTCTGAAAGGCTGGCGGCGCTCCATGGTGTGGCAGGACACCGGTTTGAAGTGGGTTCCCACCTCACCCAACGTGCCCTACGGGCGCTCGCCCATGTACCAGGTTGCGACCGGGATGTTGGGGGAAATTGGTGGCGTGGATATTGGGATTCACACCAAGCGTCCGTTTGAATACGTGGCCGTGGATTGGCTTCGGGCCCCGGAGACGGCTCGTTATTTGAATGCCCTTGGCTTGCGGGGCGTTCGCTTCCAGGCGTCCAAGATCGTGTCCCAACGCAAAGGGTCCCGCGGGCGCTTGGTGCCCTCGGTGGAGATCATTTTCAAGGAGCCGGCTCAAGCCCCCTTGAGTGTGTTGAATTTCTACCTCTTGGAAGCGTTTAAGAAGGTGAGCCAACGGGATCTGTTTCAGTCCGCCTTGGATCGAGGCAAGGATTGGGGGATGTTCGATAAGGTGAACGGAACGAATGCCACGCGCCGGGATCTCCAGGTGGGACGCTCGGTTTCCAGCATCGCCCGGGGCTGGGACCCGGCCGAAGCGAGCTTCATGGAGCGCCGGAAGAAATACCTCATCTACCAATAGGGCAGAGGTTCTGTCCGGTGATTTGGTTCCCAAGGACGGGTTATTCCGATTCGATGCCGACGGACTTTAGGAAGGGCTTGATGGATCGCGGTCGGCCCAAGAAGCGTTCGATCGACTCGTTGACATCACGAGAATCTCCCGGCGCATAGATCTCGTCTCGCAAGCGGCGCCCAGCTTCCGTGTCGAAATACTTCAGCGGCGAATCTTCAAACACCGTCGCCATATCCGCCGCGATGGCATCCGCCCAAGCGTAGCCGTAATAGCCAGCGTCATAGCCGGTGAGGTGACCGAACCCAGCCACGAAGGCGGTATTCTCGGGATTGGGGAGAAAGACGTCGGCGATGGTTTGATCCGAGACCGAGAGCACATCCGGCGTGGCCTCGGGGTCGGAACCGGAATGGAGTTCCATGTCTAGGAGCCCGAAACTGAGTTGGCGTCGATAGAAGGTGCCAATGGTGGCCAGCCGCGCGGCCTTGAGTTTGGGGATGATATCCGTCGGAATCTTGCGTTCGGGATCCTCATAATGCGCCGCAAAGGTATTCAGCACGTCTTGGTCCCAGATCCAGTTCTCCAGCATTTGGGACGGCGCTTCTACGAAATCTCGTGGCACGCTGGTTCCGGAGAAGCGCGAGTAATTGGCCCGGGTGAGGAGTGAGTGCAGGGCGTGGCCAAATTCATGGAAGAGTGTTTCCACCTCATTATGAGAGAGGAGCGAGGGGCGATCGTCCGAGGGCGAAGGAAAATTGCAGATGAGGGCTACGCAGGGACGTTGGTATTGCCCGTTGGGAAGACGCTTGCCATCGATGAGGCCGAATTGGGCAAAGTGGTTGAACTTGCCCTCGCGTGGGAACATATCGAGATAGAAGGTGCCTAGCGGTTCGTTGGTGTCGGCATCCGATACCAGATAGAATTGGAGGTCCTCGATCCACTTGTAAGGAGCTTCGAGCGGCGCGAATTTGAGTCCGAAGAGCTTCTCGTAGGTTTGGAACATCCCGTCCAAGGCGCGTTGATAGGGGAAGAAAGCGCGGAGTTGTTCGCTATCGACCTGGTATTGCTGTTTCTTCAGTTGGTTCGCGTAGTAGCGCCAGTCCCAAACGTTCAGTACGGCCTGAGGATCCTGGGTTTCTTCGGCTTTGATCAGGCGGTAGGACTCCAGTTCGGCTTGAAACTTGGATTCCAAGCCCTCTTTGAGGTCGCGTAGGAACTGAATCGCGGTGGCGCTGTTGCCGGCCATTTTGGTCTCCGTTTTGAAATCGGCCCAGGAGGCGTAGCCCAGTTTGTGGGCGATCACCGTGCGCAGGCGCAGGATCTCGTTGAGCAGCGCCACGTTCTTATCGGCGGCGAGGGAGTAACGGGCGATCTTCATGCGCTTGCGCGTGTTTTCGCTCCGGGCGTTTTCCATCACCGTGACGAAGTGCCAGGTGACATTCGCGCTGAGTTCGTAGTCGTTGTTTTCGTCGCGGAGATCCTCCTGTTTGAGAAACTCGTCCGGAAGCCCTTCCAAGTCTTCGGGGCTGAACGTGAGTTTGGTGTTGGCCGCGGTGATGTTGGCATCAAAATCCGTGCAGACTCCGGTGAGTTGTTTGCGGAGGTCTTCCACCTCGGCTCGAGCGTTTTTTGGTAGCTCCAAGCCGGCTCGGCGATAGTCCCGCAGCACGTCTTCGAAGAGACGGGCGTCTTCCCCTTGCAGCGTCGGCTTCTGATCCGCGTAGGCCCTGACGGCTTGATACACGTCCTCACGGTAGTCCAGTCCCACGGCCCACTCGGAAAAGGCTTTGATGAGCTCTGTGGCGCGCTCTCGCATGGCGGCATCCGTGCTGGTTTCCTTGATAAGATAGATGCGGTTGGCGGCGAGATTTGCCGGGTGGAGCAAGTCATCCAATTCGCGGATCGTGTTTTCAAAGTTCACCTCGCTCGGGGACAGGGCGGCGATGGTGTCCAATCGGGCATCCGCAGCGTCAATGGCGCCTTCCATGGCCGCCGTCAGCGCGTCCGGAGTGGTTTCGAAGGTGGGGACTTCGAGGAGCGAGCCACAGCGCTGGGCGTGTTCGGCGGCCGAGGCCAGCGTTTGGTGGGATTCGGACGACGGGTTGGGGTGTTTGGATTCAGCCATGGTTCTCGATTCTCGCTCGCCAAGCCGGCGAGCGGGTTGCAAGCTAACTGGCGCTCAGTCCGGGATTCAAGGGGGAAGTGGACGGTGTTGGGCGAGCGTACTCGCGAGCCCTACTTGTCCGGAGGGTCCCTCGGAGGCGGTGGTGTTTTGCGGGCGCTGGTCTTGCCCAACGGCTCGCGGGTACGCTCGCCCTACCTTTGGGAATGCTGGTAGAGGGCGGCTGGTTGGTTTTTTTAGCGCGTGGCTTTTCTAGAAGTAAGTAATCTTTCAATCGATCTCCGCGGGGAGCGGCAGAACCGTCGCTTGGTGGATCAGGTGTCCTTCGCGATCGAACCCGGGGAGGCGTTTTGTCTGATTGGTGAAAGTGGTTGTGGTAAGAGCGTGACGGCTTTGGCCCTGACGCGTTTGTTGCCGGAGACGACGTTTGCCATCGCTTCCGGTTCGATTCACATCGACGGCACGGACATCGTTCCCTTGCCGGCGGCGGAGCTTCGTTCGATTCGGGGGGGGAAGGTCAGTTATGTTTTTCAAGATCCGGTGGCTTACTTGAATCCCGTCCAACGGGTGGGGCAGCAGATCATGGAAATGCTGTCCCTCCATCAACCCGCGAAAGCGAAGGAAGAGCGGGTGGTAGAACTTCTGGAGCTGGTCGGGATCCCAGCGCCCGAGAAACGCAGCCGGAATTACCCGCATGAAATGTCCGGCGGTATGTTGCAGCGAGTGATGATTGCAATGGCCCTGGCGTCCGAGCCGAGCTTGCTCGTGGCCGATGAGCCGACCACGGCGCTGGATGTCACGGTGCAGGCGCAGATCCTGGCCTTGTTACGGCGGCTGCAACGGGAGTTGGGTATGGCCGTGTTGTTGATCAGCCACAACCTGGGCATGGTCGGTGACTTTGCGGATCGGGTCGCGGTGATGTACGCGGGTCAAGTGGTGGAGTTGGGGGAAACGGCCGCGGTGCTGGAGACGGCGCGGCATCCCTACACGCGTGCTTTGTTGCGGGCCTTGCCTCGTTTGGGACGGGCTGAGACGGAGTTGGCCACCATCCCCGGGCAAGTGCCTTTGGCGGGCGAGTTCCCATCCGGGTGCCGCTTCCATCCCCGCTGCGGCGTGGCCCAATCCATTTGCTCGGAACAGGCACCGGAACTAGAATCCGTGGAGGGGAATCGGCAGGTCCGTTGCCCGTTCCCCGTAGAGGCATGAGGGTGACATGAGTTTGCTCAGGGTCGAAGATTTGGAAGTCGAGTACGCCGGCCGCCGCTCGTGGTTTGGGGGAGAGGCACCGTCGGTGAAAGCGGTGAACCGCGTGAGCTTCCAATTGGAAGCGGGCGAAACGCTGGGGATTGTCGGTGAGAGTGGGTGTGGCAAGAGTTCGTTGGCCAAGACGCTCATCCGCTTGCAACGGCCGACGCGCGGGCGGATTTGGTTTGAAGGGGAGGATCTCGATACGTTGGATTCCGCCGGAGAGCGTCGATTTCGACGAGCCGTTCAGATGGTCTTTCAGGATCCCTACGGTTCGTTGAATCCGAAACTCACGGTGGGTGCCAGTGTTGCGGAAGGGTTGGAGATTCACGGATTGGGGGATGCAGCAACGCGGCGGGAAACGGTACGCGAGTTGTTACAACGCGTGGGATTGGACGCCTCGGCGGCGGATCGATACCCCCATGAATTTAGCGGCGGGCAACGGCAGCGGATCGGGATCGCCCGGGCCTTGGCCGTGGAACCCAAGTTGGTCATCTGCGACGAACCCGTGAGTGCGCTGGACGTGTCCGTTCAGGCTCAAGTCGTGAACTTGTTACGCGAGTTGCAAGAGGGTTCGCAACTCGCCTATGTGTTCATCACGCATGATCTGGCCGTGGTGGAACATGTGAGTCATCGGCTTCTGGTGATGTATTTGGGTCAGGTGGTGGAAGAAGGCGCAGCTTCGACGGTGCTGCAGGGGCCCTTGCACCCCTACACGCAGGCCTTGTTGGCAGCGGTTCCAGGGACGCAACGCGGGGGGGACGTTCCGCTGCTCAGTGGCGATGTGCCGTCGCCCATGGACTTGCCCACCGGATGCCCGTTTCATTCTCGTTGCCCGGTTGTGGAAGCGCGTTGCCGGGTCGAACGGCCCGAACTCCGGTCTTTTGCCGGGCAACGGCGAGTGGCGTGTCACCGGGTGGCTGAGGGCGCGTGAGGAATCGATTGTGATAAAGCTGAAACAAAGACGCGGCTGTCGGGTAGAATTGAGAAACATGCCTCGACTCGCCGTCGTACTGCCATGCTCATGACTCGCTGGAATCCATTCTTTCGCTACCCGATCCTCAGCTTGTCGGGATTGTTGATCCTCCTCATCCCGGTGCTGTGGAGTTTGAAGGAGATCCAAGTGCGCTCGGATGCGGATGCCTTGCTGGAGAGTAACCCGAGCCAGAAAGCCACTTTGGAGAAGGTGACTTCGGTCTTTAAAGATCAGGTCATCCTGGTGGTTGATCTGGAGTGTGAGGATGTGTTTACCGAGGCGGGATTGAGTGCCGTGTCGCGTGTCGGGGAAGCCTTGATGGAGGTGAGCGGGGTCTTGGATGTGAAGAGCCTGACCCATTCGTTCAAACCGGTTCGGAAGGGTTTCTCTTTTGATATGGTGCCCTTGGCGGCTCGGGATGAAACGGATCCCGGCTCGATGGAGAAGCTCCGGGACTATTGTTTGGGGAATCCACTCATCCGCAACGTCATGGTTTCGCCCGATGCCCGGCACGCGACCCTCACGCTGACCTGCGAAGGACGGTTTGAAACCTTGGAAGCCAAACGCACGTTGCGGGCGGAGTTAAGTGAGGCTTTGGCTCCGTTTGAAGCCGAAGGTTTGGTGTTTCAAATGGTCGGCTTGCCGTTGGTTGAAGAGGAAGTGTATACCCGGATCTTGGGTGATTTCATTCGCTTCGTCCCCTTGGTGGCGTTGTTCCTTTTGGTGACTCTCTGGGTGGCATTTCGCTCGTTCGGGTTTGTGAGTTTCATGCTCTTGAACCAGCTGCTGGCTTTGGGTGTGATAGCTGGAACGCTGCAGTTTTTCGGTTATCCCTTTACGGTTTTTACCCTGCTCTTGTTTCCGCTCTGGGCGGGGATCCATCTCACCTTGTTGGTGCACTTGGGATCGGCCTGCCAACGGGCGGATCGGCAAGGAGCGCGCGACGTAGTGACTCAAGCCGTTCGGCACATTTTTAAGTCCTGTGGCTTTGCCACGCTAACGACCCTAGCGGGACTTTTGGCCTTGGGACTAGCGGCCATACCACAGGTCCGGGAGGCGGGGCTCGTGGGGGCCTATGGCGTGGCGGTCGTGTTTCTGATGACCTTTGGACCCGGTGTGGCGGTCCTCGCAATGTACTATCGGCGTCGGGCCTCAGCCTCGGTGACCGATGAGAAAGAGGGGATTCCAGTGGGCGAAACCGGGCAGCAGGCCATGGCTTGGCTCAAGACCCTCCGGCGGGGGCGCGGGATCGTGTGGGCGTTGGCCCTGATCGTGGTGGCGATCACGGTGGTTCAAGGATCTCGGATCCGCACGGGTGTTCGGCCGATCGAGTTTTTGCCCACGGATAGCCCGAGTCGAGCTGCGGGAGAGTTGTTCAATCAAAGCTATGGCGGGTTCAACATGTTCCAGTTGACGGTCGATTCGGGGAAAACCAACGGTGTCAATCAGCTCGCCTTTCTTTCCTATCTGGAAGACATCCAACGCTTCGCCGAGGCGAAACCGGAAGTGTCGGGGGCCTATTCCTACGCCCAGGTGTTGGCGATGATGAACCAGATCTGGGAGCAGGAGAAGCCGGGTAGCCTGGCTTTGCCCAGCAATCCGCTCCTTTTGGGTACGTTTTCCTTGGTGTTAAAGACGCAGAAATTCCCGTTCTTCGAGGCCTTGTGTGATGCGGACTACAAGACAGCCAATGTGGTGATCCGATCCCCGGATCAGCGTTCGGATCAATACTTGGCCGTGATCGAGAGTGTGCTGGACTACGCGGACGAGAAAAAGCCGGAAGGAGTCACCCTGAGGGCTGAGCAGGGCTTGCACACGCTATTGGAGGCGGATCAGCAACTCGTGGCGAGCCAGATGCGAAGCGCGGGAATGGCTCTCGTGGTGGTGTTTGTGTTACTTGTCCTGTTGTGGCGTTCGGTTTGGCTCGCCTTGGTGGCAATCCTCTTCAATGCCTTACCGGTCAGTTTCGTCATGGCGGTCGCCGTGTGGCTCGATGTGCCGTTGAATTCGATTACGGTGATGATCGGCGCGGTGGCCTTTGGCATCGCGATCGACGATACGGTTCATTTGGTGACCCAATGGCTGGAAGGGCGAGGAGAAGGTCTGGACGCAGGCGAGGCGATGGCTCGGGCGATTCAAATTAAATTCCGCCCCATTCTTTGCACGAGTCTGGTCCTGGGCGGAATCTTTGCCCTGTTGGCGGCAACCTCCTTTCCACCGGTGCAACATTTTGGTGGGCTCAGTGCCTTGGCGTTTGGATTCGCCCTGTTGGCGGTCTTCGCGCTGATCCCCTTGGCTGTGGCGGGTCGCGTGGCCATGCCTGTGAAACAACCCGCTGAGGCCGAAAAAGCCTGAAGCGGCCCCAGTTTCCAGATCTTGAGAGTGGCAAGCGGAGCTTCGATTTAGATTCATCGTCGTTTTCTCCCTCTCTATCAATCACTTAGAAGAAATCCGAGCGCTCTCAGCTGAGGAATTGAGGTGTGCCCTCAAACGCTCAGTTCCCAGCTGGGCGGAATCGTCTAGAGTCTTCATCGAACCCTTATTCAGAGGTCGCCGCAGGGTTGACTTTCGGGCTGAGAGGTTCGCGACATATATCATCGGAAACGGAACCGAGAGGTTCCTGCGATGCCACGGAAAATTGCTGGTAGGTTCTTGGTCGCAATAGTGGCAGGCACGAAAATAAGTCGATGATCGCGAACACTCGATTGCCTGAGTCAACCCTGTTGCTTTCTATAAATCGGAAGAATTGGCTTGAAACTGGGGTCGGGAGCGGTTTGTCATTACCGGCCCGAGCGGTCGGAAGTTGTTCATGAGACAGGTCGTAACGATAGCGCATAACGCTTTTATGGAGCTGCTACGGCAGCCCATTTTTCTATTGTTGATGTCGGCCTCGGCGGTGTTTGCGGTGTTTTTGGCCAGCACGCCTTATTTCGGCTTTGGGGAGGACGATAAGTTGGTCAAGGACAGCGTGCTTGCCACCATGTTGATTGCCGGTTTATTCGCCTCTATTATTTGCGCTTCCTCTTCTCTCGCTCACGAAATTCGGACTGGCACCGCTTTGACGGTTCTTTCGAAACCGGTCGGCCGCGTGCAGTTTCTGATCGCTAAATACCTCGGGCTGGCCGGGGCGTTGGCCGTCTTGACCTACGTCAACTTGGTAAGTGCCTTGATCGCCAGCAAGATTGCTTTTACTGCCTATGGGGAAGTCGACAAGCGGGCCCTCTTCATCTACCTGGGCGCCATCCTGCTGGCTTACGCCGCTGGCGGTTTTACTAATTATTTTCTCCGTCGGCCGTTTGTATCGGATGCTACCGTGTTTGTGGTTGTTTTCACCACCATCGCCTTTTTGGTGGTGGCGCAGCTCCCGCGGCCGGTTGCGATGTTTGAAGAACACATTAACATTGATTGGCGATTGGTCCCGGCGGCGATTTTGATTCTCTTTGCCTTTTTCCTGCTCGCGGGCCTCGCGTTGGCGTGTTCGACGCGTTTTGATTTGATCGCCACATTGTCCATTTGCTCCGGCCTCTTTTTGGTGGGATTGATGTCCGACTATTTGTTTGGTCGACCGGCGGCGGACGGCGCTTTGTGGGCCTCGGCGCTCTATACCGTGGTGCCGAATTGGCAGTTATTTTGGCTGGCGGATGCGTTGGAGAATGAGAAGACCATCCCGTGGTCCTATGTGGGGCGGGCCTTCCTGTATGTGTTGCTTTATTTGGGGGCGACCCTGGCGTTGGCGTTGGCATTGTTTGAAGACCGAGAATTGAGTTGAGCGTAGGGATCTATGGAACGAAATATCCAACAAAACGGATTCATTAATCTGATCATCCTTCTGGTTGCCTGTGCTACGGCCGGGTTGATGGCGGATTATGCCGGGTCGACAACGGCTCTCGTGGGCGCTGTCTTCTTGGGACTGGGATTCTTGGTGGCCGCCATCAGCTATTTCCAAATGCGATTGGAGAATCGCGAGGAGATCGAGCGGCTGGAATACGATGAGATGATGCGGGAGCGCAAGGACGCCGCGCTCTTTGCCGATACGGGGGATGACACCTTTATCGCCAAACGGGCTCGCGAGCAGTTTGAGCGGTTTTTTGTTCCTGGATTCACCGTCCTGTTTTTCGCGGTCCAAGTGGCTGCCGTTTACTTTTTGTGGCGTTGGTTGCCGCAGGCCGGCGCGCCGAATCTTGGCAATGCCGCCATCGCCATGGTGGCCTTTGCCACCTTCTCATTGGTGCTGTTCCTGATGGGGAAATTCTCGTCCGGAGTCGCCCGGATGGAGAAGCAACGCTTGTTGCGACCTGGCGGTGCCTATTTGCTGTTGGGTTCGGTGATCTGCCTCTTGGTGGTGCTGACGGAGGCCGGTGCTTGGTTTGGTTTTGAACGGCTGGATGTTCAAGTGGGGCGGGTCCTGGTGATCGCCCTAGGTTTGGCGGGAGCGGAAACGCTGGTGAATCTGGTGCTGGAGATCTACCGCCCCAAAACCAAGAGCAAAGAAGATCGCCCGCTCTATGAGAGTCGGCTCGTGGGCCTCTTGGGCCAACCCGCCGGGCTGGTCACGACGGCGGCTGAGGCCTTGGATTATCAGTTTGGTTTCAAGGTTTCCGATACCTGGTTTTACCGGTTTATGGAAAAGGCCCTCGCCTGGTTGATCCTGCTCCAGCTGGGGATTTTGATGCTCTCGACGACGTTCGTGATTCTGGAGCCGTATGAGCTCGGTATTCTGGAACGGTTCGGTCGGCCTGTCGAAGGCCGGACGGTCTTGCAGCCGGGGTTTCACTTCAAAATGCCCTGGCCGATCGACCAGGTGCACCGTCACCCAGCCAATGAGATTCAGGGTTTTAATGTCGGTTACACGATCGATGAAGATCGAGCGAATGAACGGACTCTCTTGTGGACGGTCAGTCACTACGCAGAAGAGACAAATTTCTTGGTTGCCAGTAGCGAGGATACCATCGAAACCGGGGATACTCAGACCGTTCCCGTCAATTTGCTCACCGCGGCGATCCCCGTTCAATACCGTGTCAGTAATTTGGAGGAGTGGATCTATAACCACGGCAATCCAAAGGATCTGATGGAGAAAATTGGGACCCGTGAAGTGGTGCGGTATTTGGTCAGTGTCGACATCGACGAGATTATGTCCAGCGGTCGACTTGAGGCGGCGAGGGTGCTCAAGCAACGCATTCAGGCCGGCGCTGATGACGTGAATCTCGGTGTTGAAGTGTTGTTTGTGGGTTTACAGGACATTCACCCACCCGTTGGTACCCGAGAGGTTCAAGTAGCTGGTGCCTTTGAAGAAGTGATTGGCGCCATCCAAGAAAAGGAAGCCGTGATTCTGGCCGCTGAAGCCTATGCCGCGGAAGTCATTCCGGTGGCCAAAGCGGAGGCCGCAAAACTCATCAGTGAAGCGATCGCCTATCGAACCAAGCGAGTCGAAGGCGCTCGGGCGGCTGCGGAGAAGTTTAAACACCAGATCGCGGCTCTGGGAACGGCGCCGGAAGTGTTCAAGAATCGCAAGTATTTTGAGGTGGTCGGCGAAGCTCTTAACGATGTGCGGAAGTACGTGATTGTCCCGGATTCTGTGGATGAGACCTTTATCATGAACTTGGAGGACAAAATTGCCTACGACCTCTTGGACGCGCGACCGGAAGGACCCGCTGGCCGTCAATAAACCAATCTGATTCCACTCGAAGCCTTTATTTTACTCTTAGATTTATGAACAAGCATCCTGTTTCACTCATCACTGGCGGTATTCTGCTCTTCATCTTTGTGATGATCCTGTTCTTCTTTCAGGTCAGGCAAACGGAGGTAGCCGTGGTCACGACTTTCGGACGATATTCCGATTCTTCCACCAAATTGAATCCGGGGCTGTATTTCCGGCTTCCGTGGCCCATTCAAAAGGTCTACAAGTTCGACAACCGCGTCCAAAATTTCGAGCGGAAGTTTGAGCAGACGACCACCAGTGACGCTCGGAACCTCTTGGTGACGATCTACATCGGCTGGAAAATCGAGGATCCTCAGATCTTCCTGCAGCGCTTTGACGGGGATGTAAACAAAGCCAAACAAAACCTCGAGAACTTGGTTCGCGATGCGAAGAACGGCGTGATCGGTCGCCATCCCTTCAGCGATCTGATTTCGACTCAGGAAGATCAGCTCAAGTTTGACCAGATCCAGAATGAGATGTTGGAAGCCATGCAAACCAAGGCGAAGGAAAACTATGGTATCGCCATCGAAATCTGCGGCATCAACCAAATGGGCCTCCCGGAAGCCATCACCGGCAAGGTTTTCGAACGTATGCGGGAAGAGCGCCGTCGCCTCGTGAAGGGGTATGAGGGTGAAGGGAAGTCCCGCTCGATTGAGATTCGTGCCGATGCTGATCGTCAACGGGACGAGATCTTGGCCGAGGCTCGGTCCAAGGCGGATATCATGATGGGGCAAGCTGAGGCCGAGGCGAATCAGTATTATCAGGAGTTTGATAAGGCACCGGAGTTGGCCGTGTTCTTGTTGCAATTGAAGGCGCTGGCCGCGGCTACCGCTGACAAGACCACATTGATTCTGGACCCCAACACCAAACCGTTCAATTTGCTGCGCGGCTTGGGTGATGCGGGGAGCCGGGTTGAGGGCAAGGATTCGGGCGAGACCGATGGGGAGCAGCTAGCGGCTGCTGTGAAACCGATGATCAACGAGATGGCCAGCAACCTCAACGGCGCCCTCGGAAAGCAGCTCACGGCGTTGACCGATCGATTAGAAACGTCGGTCGAACTCTCCGAGAGTGATCTGGAGAACTTGGTCGACGAAGTGACGAACCGATTGGCGACTCATATCGAAAATCGGGAGCTGGGGGCAGCGCTCCCATCCATCGTTGGCGAAGATGAAGTTTCGGCCCTGGTTCCTGCGGAAACGGGAAGCGCTGAATTATCGCAGTAAGAGTCCGGTCTTCAAACGAGGGAAACGACTATGAGCGATAACGATTCAAGCAATTTGCCGGACCTTCCGGAAAAGCTTTCCGAGAAGGCGGTCACGAATGAGGTGGACGAGCCGATTGCAGCTCCGTTGGAAGACGCCGGAACGACGGCGCTCGCGGATGCTCTCTCTAGCAGTTTTAAGTTTGTCCAGGTCGTGATGGTGGTGTTGGTCTTGGCCTTCATCGGATCCGGGGTGTTTACGGTGAATCCCAATGAAGCAGCCGTGGTGCTGCGCTTTGGCAAGCCCGTAGGGACCGGTTCCGATCAGGTTTTGACCCAAGGACTTCATTGGTCTTTTCCGTACCCCATCGACGAGATCGTTCGGATCCCCATTGGGGAGAGCCGAACCATTGTGTCGACCAATTGTTGGTATAAAGTCACGCCTGCGATGGAGGTTTCCGGCAGCTTACCGATGTCGATGCCAAGTCTGCAGCCGGGAGTGGACGGCTACGCGTTGACCTCGGATGGAAACATCATCCATGTCAAAGCGACGGCCAAGTACCGTATTTCAGATGCGCTGCAATACAGCTTCAACTTTTTGGACGTCACGAATCTACTCGCGAACGCACTCAACAATGCAGTCTTGTATGCCTCGGCTCAGTTCACTGCGGACATGGCGTTGTATCGGGATAAAGTCGCCTTTCGTGATCAGGTCCGATTGCGCTTTCTTCAGTCGATTGAGCGGGCCAATTTGGGTGTGGAGTTAGAGCCGATCGAAGTTCAAACGTTTCCGCCGATCTACGTGAAAGAGGCCTTCGACCAAGTGTTGGAAGCAGAACAGGTTCTGAGTCAAACGCGTAATCAGGCCGAAGGTGAGGCAGCTGAGATCACCCGCCGAGCGATTGGTGAGGCACGAGCCGTTATCAGTGATGGGATCACGCGCAGCAATCGCCTGGTCCAATCCGTGAAGGCGGACGCCGCTATCTTCAATAATCAACTCGAGCACTATCAGAAGAGTCCGCGCCTCTTTCAAGAGCGGCTCCTCGTGGAAACCATGGCGCAAGTCATGACGAACGTGAGTGATAAGTGGTTTTTGCCGGAAGCCAGCGGACCGACCTCGCAGCAGATTCGTCTGATGCTGAATCGTGAGCCGAAAGTCAGCACGGATACAGAAACAGAAGAATAATAGCAGGGCGGCGCCGAGTCACTTGTGAGTGCCGGTCTCGAACGTCGTTACGGTTTCTCCAGTTCATAACCTGATCCCAAGTTTGGTATGCAAGTCACATCCTTAATGAGCCAGAAAGATGGCGATAAGCACGATCACGATCATCATCACCACCATGACGATGATTGTTCGAGCTGCGGTCACGATCACGAGCATACGCCGATCAAGTTGCACCAGACCTTGATCGGGTTGCTATTCATCATCAACTCGTTCCTAGTCACTTATCTTTTTGATAAGGGCAACATCGTGGGCGACGTGAACGCGATGATTGGGGCCTTCATTTTGGGCTACCCGATCGTGCTGACCGCGATCAAAGATCTGCGGAAGGGGCGCCTAAGCACCAATGAATTGGTTGCCATTGCCGTATTGGCTTCATTTGCCAGCGGAAGCTACCAGGAAGCGGGTTTGGTCGCGTTCTTCATGTTGCTGGGTGAGATTATCGAAACCCGCACGGCGGAAGGCGCACGCCATTCGATTGAATCGCTGATCAAGTTGACGCCGACGAAAGCCCGGCGGCTCAATGGCGGGGACGAAGAAGAAGTTGAAGTCTCGGCATTGAAAGTGGGAGACCGCGTGCGAGTGCGTCCGGGTGACAATGTCGCGGCTGACGGTGTGATCGTTTCCGGCCAAGGGAGTTTCAACCAAGCCAACATCACGGGTGAATCCTTACCTGTGGATAAAAAGTCTGGCGACGAAGTGTTTGCAGGCACGCAGAACCTAACGGGTGTGCTTGAGATCGAGGTCAGTCGCGCCGGTGAGGATACGACTCTAGGCCGCGTCCGCGATCTGATCCTCGCAGCGGAAAAGACCAAATTGCCGATCATGCGCATCGTGGATCAATACATGGGATTCTACACCCCGCTGGTGTTGCTCATTGGTGCCTTGGTCTGGGCCTTTACCCAGGATCTGGAACGGGTGATTACGGTGTTCATTATCGCGTGTCCCTGCGCCTTTATTCTGGCGACGCCAACGGCGATGGTGGCCGCTCTCTCAGCAGCGGCTCGTTTGGGTATCTTGATCAAGAACGTGGGTGATATTGAGTTGTCCGCCAAGATTAATGCCTTCATTTTCGATAAGACGGGAACTTTGACCACAGGGCAACTTGCGGTGAGTCGCCTGTCTCCAACCGGTGATATGAAGCCGGCTGAGTTGCTCCACTTGGCCGCCTCAGCGGAGAAGTACAGCACGCATCCCACGGCTCGCGCTTTGGCCGATCTGGCGGGTGAAGCCGGGCTTGATCTGACCGAGCCAGCGGATTTCGAAGAAACTGCGGGTCGCGGCATCAAGGCAAATGTCAGCGGTGCGAACGTGGTGATCGGCCGAGCACAATGGCTGAAGGACAATGGCGTGGCCGAGGGATTTGCCGAGACGGTGGACCTCTCGGAGACCGAGGGCTATAGCTTGCTCTATGTCTCCAGGGATGGCGAGTTTGCCGGATGGATCGGCCTGCAGGATCGAACCCGGTCTGAGGCGAAAGAATCTTTGGGCGATTTGACGGACGCAGGCGTGCGCCGGATTGCCATGGTGTCTGGCGACTTGAAAGCGGTGGCCACCCGCGTGGCCAAAGAGATTGGCTGTGAAGAGGTCTTGGCCGAGTGTCTGCCACAGAACAAGGTGGAGTTTGTCCGCAAGATGAAGGCCAAGGGTTACCGTGTGGCCGTTGTGGGTGATGGTGTGAATGATGCCCCCGCATTGGCGGCGGGTGATCTCGGGATCGCGATGGGCGCGGCGGGTAGTGAGGTGGCCATTCACAGTGCGACCATTGCCTTGATGAACAATGATCTGCGCCGCTTGCCTTTCTTGGTCCGTTTGTCACGACAGACCCGTTCGGTGATCAACCAGAACTTCCTCTTCGGTATTTTGTTTGTGATCGGTGGTATGATCATGGCCGCCACCGGCTTCATCAACCCGGTTTTCGCAGCAGTGCTGCACGTGTTGGGTTCGCTCTTGGTGGTGTTCAACAGTTTCCGACTCGTTCGTCAGGGCGAGGAATTAGAGCCGTTCGAAGGTGCCGAGAAGAAATCGGAAGCCGAAGCGGCTCCTGCCGGGAGTTTGCAACCGAAGTCTGCCTAGCCCGCCGGTAAGGGATAACTCGTCGCGAAGAAAGAATACGCTATGGTCACCTCAGTCGCCTCCGCTCAAGAATCCGAGAGTTCGTCTTCTCAAGGCTCGGCCGTCGAGAATGTGATCTCGGTCAAGGGTTTGACCAAGGTCTTCAAGGACTTCTGGGGACGTTCGAAAGCCAAGGCGGTTAACAACGTCAATTTCGAAGTGCGGCGTGGTGAAGTGTTCGGCTTGCTCGGGCCCAATGGCTCCGGCAAGTCCACCACGATCAAAATGTTGCTTGGGCTGTTGTATCCGACCAAAGGCCACATTGAGGTGTTCGGCCACTCGCCGCGTCACGTGGCCACAAAATCTCGGATCGGATACCTCCCGGAAGAGTCTTACCTTTATAAGTACTTGGACTCGGGCGAAACGCTGGACTTCTTCGGCAATCTGTTCAATCTGAATAAGATTGAACGGCAAAAGCGAACGGAGCAGCTGATCGATATGGTCGGTTTGAAGAACGCGACGAGCCGCCAGGTCGGCGAGTTCTCGAAGGGGATGCAACGGCGTATCGGTTTGGCACAGGCTCTGATCAATGATCCGGACTTGGTGATTCTGGATGAGCCGACTTCCGGCTTGGATCCCATCGGGTGTCGGGAGATCAAGGACCTCATCAAGGCTTTGGCGAACCGAGGCAAGACGGTGATTCTCAGTAGCCACTTGCTTTCCGATGTGGAGGATGTGTGTGATCGGGTCGTGATCTACTATGGCGGTCGGGTCCAAGCCTTGGGAACCTTGCAGGAGCTGTTGACCACTCCGGACGTCACCCGCATTACGACGCCGGTGTTGCCTCGTGAAACGATGGAGAAAGTCCTTCAAACCATCCGGCAGGATGTCGATGACGCAAAGATCTCGATTGATAACCCGACGCAGAATTTGGAGAGCTATTTCTTAGGTGTGGTGGAGAAAGCCCGCCAGGACGAGGCCGCCGATACCTCCGGGGCCGTTTCCGGCAATCAGGTGGCGGCCTATCTTGCCGGTGATGCCGAGGAAGGTGAGTCCACGGACAAAGTGTTGGATCGGCTGACAAAAACCAATGCACCGGCCGAACCCGCTGCGGCGCCGCGACCGGAACCCAAAGTGGACGAAGCGAAGCTCGACCAGCTTTCCCAGCCCGAAACTACGCCTGAGCCGAAGGTGGAAGTGGCACCCAAACCCGAGGTCGATATGAAGAAGGCGAACGAGAAACTCTCCTCGTTGCTGGGCGATAGCGATTCTCAGGACAAGTAGTCGGACCCATGCAATCGCTTCTGGCCATCGCATTCCTCACGCTCAAGGCGGCGATCCGTTTTCGCCTGCTGATCGTTTTGGGAGTGCTGTTGTTGCTGACGGTGGTTGGGCTCCCGCTGATCATCAAAGATGATGGCACGGCGCAGGGATTTACCCAGATCTTGCTGACCTACACCCTGAGCTTCATTACGGGTTTGCTGGGCTTGGCGACCATGTGGATTGCCTGCGGCACCTTGGCCCGGGATATTGAGGAGTACCAAATGCAGATGGTGGCGGTCAAACCGATCGCGCGTTGGAAGGTTTGGTTGGGTAAGTGGGTCGGAATCATGATCTTAAACGGCGTCTTGCTGGCGCTTTCAGGGACGGCGGTCTTCTTCTTGATGCAGAAGCGGGCTGCTTCGCTGCCGGAAGCGCAACAGGTCATTCTGCGCGACGAGATCTTTGTCGCCCGAGCTTCTGCGAAAGAGCCTGTCCGTGATATTCAACCCATCGTCAACGATATGCTGGCGCAGCGTTTGGAGGAGAATCCGGATTTGGCGCAGATGGATCCGAAGTTTGTTCGCGAGCAGATCGAGCAACAAGTCTTGGCGATGCAACAGGTGGTGCAGCCCGGTTATCGACGTCGCTGGCAGATGAAGGTGGGCGATCCGGAAGAGCTGAAGGACCAACCGCTCTACTTACGCGTGAAGTTTTTTACGGCCAGCGCTTATGACACCAATACTTACCTGGCGTACTGGGATATCGGGCCGCCCGAAGGCGCCCAACGCGAGCGGATCGAGAATACCATTTCGCCCGAAGCGCCCATTCAGTTCGAGATCGCGCCCAACTTGATCGATTCCGATGGTGTGTTGACCGTCGATTTCGAAAACTGGAATGACAAGGCCTTGTTGTTTCCTTTGGATGGCGGGGTCGAGGTGTTGTATAAGAAAGGCACTTTTGCGCCGAACTTCTTTCGCGGGATGATTTTGATCTACTGCTGGTTGGGCTTCTTGTGCGCCTTGGGGCTGATGGCAGCGAGCTTTCTTTCGTTTCCGATCGCCGCGTTTTTTACCCTGGCGATGCTCTTCATCGGTTTCTCGAACGGGACGCTTTCTCAGATCGTTTACGAGGGAGGCATTACGGGGGTGGACAGCAATACGGGGCAAACCGCGGCTCCGGCATTGGTGGACCGCTTCGCGGTGTTCATGGCCGGGAAGCTACTGTGGTTGATCAACATGGTTCGGGACTTCTCACCAGTGGATAGTCTCAGTACCGGTCGGCTCATTACGTGGGGACAAGTGGGCCTCGGGATTTTTCAGATCGTGATCGTGATGGGAGGGATCTTTGCCGTGATGGGAATGGTCATCCTCACCAAACGTGAGTTGGCTGCCGCCAAGAGTTTCTGATGCACCGTCTACGCGCCAAATTCTTCAAGCCTGTCATGGTGATCCTCGTGGTCATCTTTCTCACCGGGGTCTCCTTCGTGCAGCGCGGGCTCAATGGCGCGCGGGCGGATATGGGGCTGACCCGATTGGAGCCCTTGGAGAATGCGCCTCCGGTCTTGGCCTTTACGACGGTTGCCTTGGGTGGTTTCCGGGGACTGATCGCAAACTTGCTATGGATCCGTGCGACCCAGCTGCAAGATGATGGGAAGTACTTTGAGATGGTTCAACTGGCGGACTGGATCACCAAACTCCAACCCCACTTCACCACGGTTTGGATCCATCAGGCCTGGAACTTGTCCTACAACATTTCGGTCAAGTTTCCCGATCACATGGATCGGTGGCAATGGGTGCAGCGAGGGATTGAGTTACTCCGCGATCAAGGGATCCCGTGGAATCCGCAAGAAACCATGCTGTATCGCGAGCTGGCTTGGCATTTCCAGCACAAGATGGGGGCGAACATGGATGATGCCCACATGTTGTACAAGAATGAGTGGGCCAAGCGGATGGACGCCATTTTTGATGGCCGGGTTCCAGATTTTGAAATGTTCCGAAATCCCCAGACCGAAGAAGAAAAGGAACGGGTGCGGTCCTTGGCGGAAGACTACAAGATGGACCTCGATGTCATTGAGGCCGTGGAAAAGGAATATGGTCCGCTGGAGTGGCGGCTTCCAGAGACGCATGCGATCTATTGGGCTTATCTCGGACTTGAAAAGTCCATTCGTCAGAAGGAATACATCAACCTCAGACGCGTGATTTTCCAGAGTATGCAGATCGCCTTTCATCGCGGGCGTCTGGTGGAGTTTCCCATTGCCAAGGAACGAGATAAAGATGGCTACGTGATGGCGTATGAATTCGGTCCCAACGTAAACATTACCGAGAGGGCTAATGACACCTACGAGCAAATGATGGAAGAGGATGCCGAGAAGGCGCCGCATATCGCCACCGGGCATCGGAACTTCCTGAGAACGGCGATCTATTTTCTCTACACGCACAACAAAGAAGCCGAGGCCAAGAAGTGGTATGACTACGTCCGCGAGCTCTATCCGGGTAGCATCCCGGATCAAGTGAGTCTGGAAGAGTATGCCTTCCAGCGATTGGAAGAAGAATTCGGAAGCACGTCCCAGGATCGTTTGAAGGCGATGTTGCTCGGGATTCTGGGGCAATCTTTCTACTACCTAGCCATCGGCGATGAAGATCGGGCCATGGGTATGGATCTGTTGAGCCGCAAGATGTGGAGCCGGTTCCACGGTGAAATCGGCGCGGGGCAAGATGTTCGTGTGGGCCTGCCACCGATTCGCGATCTTAAGCGGGAGGTCTTACTGCGGATGCTCGATCCCGAAGAAGGGATGGGTGAGATTCTGGGGAACCAGCTTCGGACGCGACTGGGCCCGGCGTTGTATGATTTCGTTCCAGAGGCCAATCCGGATAAGCCAGCTGAGGGTGCCCCCGAAGCGGATGGTGGCGATCCCGTCGAGGCGCCCCAGGATGCCGATCCCGTCGCTTCACCCAACTGACTGACGTTCCGCTCAGTTGTCCTTCGTGTTAGCGGGTCCCAACTCGCCTAGCGCTGCACTTGCACCTGATACACCCGTAGCGGGAATTCCTCTGCCTGCATCTTGTCCGGGAAGAGTAGGGTATCCAGATCGCGAAAGGCGGGGTTGAATTCCATATCCGAGTTCACCCGGTGTTGGCGGTGAACAATGATGTATTCCGCTCCCGAGGAAAGGTAGTCCGTACCCACCACATTCGGATCATCACCGTACCAGGGTTGGTTTAGCAGACAGGCCACGTAGAGGCCGGTGCGGCTGCCGAACAACATCCCGTCCCCGGCGATGCGGCCGGTCAGTTGGATCCTGCGCATCCGATCCGCCAGTTCGAGACTCGCGTATCCGCCGGGATTCGGCATGCCCTCCAGCGCGGCTGCCAACCGCGGGATGTTGGGAAAGGCAAAGAGACACGCGGCGAGTGCGGCGGCAAAGATTCGGGGAAATCCGGTCCAGCCAAAACGATCGGGAAGCCACTCAATCGCGCCGAGCGCGGCGACGATCAGCAGCGGGTAAGCGACGTAAAAGAAGCGGGTATCGTACTCGGTGATCACGAAGGGCAGGAAGGCGAGGACACTGGCTACAACCGGAAGCCAGCCCCAGCGCCAGGTTTCCGTGAACCAGGATCGATCCCAGGGCCGTCGAAACACGAAGCAGGCGAGTCCGGCGAGAACGGCGATCCCCAGGGTGCCAAATTCCAGAAAGATCGGGCCCAAGGCGTTGGTGTTGGCATTGAGGCGTTGTTCCTGATGGGCGCGGTAATCCGCGTTTGTATTTGGTGACCAGGATTCGTAATTCAACCGAGCCGGGTCTTCCCAATTGGCCAAGCGCCCCTCGGTGGGCGGATTGAAGCGGCCGAAACAGGGGTGGTAGCGGTTGATGTCATCCGGTCCGGCAACGGCATGATCGATTCTCCAAACGCTGCCCAGCGTCCATTCTCCGTAGGCTGCTTTGAGAGTGCCGATCCATGGCAACATCAGCACCAGGGCGATACCCGCTTGGCAGATAGCGGATCGTGCGAAGGGGCGTGCACCACCGAGGTAACCGAAGAGGGCAAATCCGAGCAGACTGGCGAAGACGACCGGGAGCAACATGGCGTTGGCGTAATAGACCGAGCCCCAGACGATGCCGGCCAACACGAGTGTCTTCCAACTCGGGACACGGAGCGTGAATAGGGTGGCGCCGATGGCTAATAGGAGAAGCCCTGCCGCGAGGAGGTCCGGGCTGATGTAGGCGATGGACCATGGCAGGACCGCCAGCGTGGTCAGCCATACGCCGATCAAGAGCGAGCGTATGGGGATCTTGGTCAGAAAGAGAATCGAGAGACTACCCGTCCAGAAGAGCAGGCCGGCGATCCCTTGGGCAACGCGTGCCGCGGTAGGGTCCGACCATCCGGACTTGAGTCCCAGCGCGATCAGCCAAGATAATAAGGGACTCCAGTAACTCGAAACGGCCAGTCCAAACTCGCCAGCCGCGTAGTGTTTCGCGAGCAGCAGGTAGGCAATTCCTTGGGTATTGAGTTGGTGTACATTTTGGGCGCCTATGACTAGGAGACCTAGCAACAGCACGCCGAAGGCGCCGAGCAGATTGAGCCGGTACTTCGCGTGGCCCAGCAGGGTCTCGATACGCTCGATCAATTCCGTCCGATTCGCTTGCTCGGGGGATTGTAGCGTGACGTCTTGGTTGGGAATTCTTGCCTTTGCCATGGCGGCTCTGCGGCTCCGTTGCCTTCGGTCCACGGGTTGAAATCCGATGAAGCCGAGGGGGCGGAGTGCGAGGCGATAGCATGGCTGGCGTCCTCGGATCGCGCGAGCATAAAGAGGGACCTGAATTGCCTTTACGGATGCCCGGACCTGTTCTATTGGTGACGTTCCCCCGGGTTCAGGCCATCGGTCTTGGGCCGGTGGTCGATTGAATGTCAGGCCGTGTGTCAGCGGGAACGTTGACCCCAGCCGCTACCCAGAGATTCGTCCTATGTTGCGAAAGTTCATCCCGTCCACAATCGTGGTTCTCTTGGCCTCCGCCTCGAACCTGCTGGCGCAGTCCCAGCCGTCCCCGTTGGTGCCTTCCTTCCTCCAAAACGAACCGGAAGAAAAACCGACCGCCAAGCCGAAGGGACTTCCCGATGGGGCGGTGGTGGTGAGCAGTAAGCAGATGGTGGATGAACAACGGCTCCGGCCTCGCCCCAGTCCCTTTGCCTTTCACCTAGAGGATGGGGATCGAGTGGTCTTCCTCGGTGATGCCCTGCTGGAACGGGAGCAGTGGTATGGTCAGTTGGAAACCCGGTTGACTATCCGCTACTCACGCAAGGATATCCGTTTTCGCAATTTGTCCTGGAGCGGTGATACGCCCATGGGGCGGTCTCGGGCGAGTTTCGATTGGCACAAAGATCCGACTGAATGGTACCAACGCATCGAACAGCCCCTGCTGGCCTTCAAACCCACGGTGGTCATCTTGGGCTACGGCATGGCGAGCTCCTTCGATGGTGCCGAGGGATTGAATCAGTTTCGGGACGATCTCAATGGCTTGATCGATCGGATTAAGGCTTCGTTATCCGACAGCCCGCCGCGCTTTGTGTTTGTTGGGCCCACTCGGCACGAAGGTCTCGGGGGCGGTCTGCCGAATCCGGACGGTCACAACGAGCAGCTCCTTGCCTATTCCGAAACCGTGCGAACCATTGCGAAGAAGCGCCGTGCACCCTTTGTTGATTTGTATTACTGGCTAGGTGATGGGATGGAGTCCACGCGGCCTCGCTCGAATACGGAGAATGGCATTCATCTCTCTGCGTACGGGTACTCACGTTTGGCAGACGTCTACCTAACCGCGATGAATGCCGAGCCCGCTGAGTGGACCCTGGGTTTGAATCGCGAGGGCACCGTCCATAGCCGGATCACTGGGAATACCGTGACGCGGGTTCAAGAACTCAATGGTCGCAAGATCTTTACCTCGATTGATCGGCAGTTGCCGTTTCCGAATCGAGCTGAAGACGGAACCGCTTACCCGACCACCATGCCGGTCCGTCGGATCGGATTCATCGGCCTGCCTGCCGGAAACTACCTGCTCAAGATCGACGGGCGCCCTATCATGACCCTGAGCGGTCCCGCCTGGCATGCCGGCAATTATCTTTCTCGGGGACCGATGTATGATCAGGCGGAAGCCCTGCGAAAGCTGATTGTGAAGAAGAACGAGCTGTTTTTTCACCGATTCCGACCTCAGAACCATACCTACTTGTTTGGCTTTCGCCGTCACGAACAAGGCAACAACGCGGTGGAGATTCCGGAATTCGATCCACTGATCGCCGAACTTGAGGAGGAAATCCAGCGACTGAGTATCCCGCGGCAACACTTTTACGAACTGGTTCGCCTGCTCGACGGTGAGGAAGATCCTGCCGCCGCGTTTGAAGCCGAGGCCTTTGAGAAGCCGGAGGTCGCGGATTCCCGGTTTGATCAGCCGGTGATTGATCAGCCCCTGCCGGAATTCAAATTAGCCGAGGGACTTGAAATCTCGTTGTACGCCCATAACCCGCTGCTCCATAAACCGATTCAAATGAACTTCGATCCGCAGGGTCGACTCTGGGTGGCCAGTTCCTCCGTCTACCCGCAAATCAAGCCTGGCCAATCGGCGGACGATACGATCATTGTCCTCGAGGATCGGGATCAAGATGGCATGGCCGAGACCTCGACCGTCTTCGCCGAGGGACTCTTGATCCCAACCGGCTTGGAACCCGGCGATGGCGGGGTTTACGTGGGACAAAGCACGGAGTTGCTTCACTTTAAGGACGTGGATGGCGACGGGCGGGCGGACGAACGTCGGGTGGTTCTCTCCGGATTCGGAACCGAAGACACGCACCACATCCTTCACACGCTGCGCTGGGGGCACGATGGCCAGTTGTATATGAACCAATCCATCTACATCCACAGTCACATCGAAACGCCCCACGGAGTCGAACGGCTCAACAGTGGAGGGGTTTGGCACTTGCGACCCAACACCCTCGAACTGGGTGTCTTTGTGAAGGGGTTCTGTAATCCCTGGGGCCATCATTTCGATTCGTTCGGCCAGAGTTTCATCACCGACGGGGCCGGCTTTCAAGGCATCAGCTACGGATTACCGGGAGCCATGTATTTCACCTATGCCCGGGCACCGCGGATTCTCGACAGTGTGAGCCCGGGGAATTATCCCAAGTTCTGCGGGCTTGAGCTTCTCTATAGCGAACACTTCCCGGAGTCGTGGCAAGGAAGCGCTATTACTTGTGATTTTCGCTCTCACCGAATCGTGCAGTTCAGTCTGGATGAGCAGGGTGCGGGTTACGCCGCGCAGGAACAGCCGGAATTGGTGCGTGGCTTGAGTAATACCTTTCGTCCGATCGATGTGAAGGTGGGTCCGGACGGGGCTTTGTATGTGGCGGATTGGTCGAATCCGATTATCCAACACGGGGAGGTTGATTTTCGGGACCCGCGCCGGGACAAAGTCCATGGGCGGATTTGGCGCATTACCTACAAAGGGCGTCCCCTGGTGGAGAAACCGGAGTTGACTACGGCATCGGACGGCGAGCTTTTGGATCACTTATTGTCTCCCAACGCGTTCGTGAAGCAGCAGGCCCGGCGCGTCTTGACCGAGCGTGGCGAGACCATCCGCAAAGCCTTGTCGCGTTGGGTGGCGGCTCAGACTGAAGAGTCGGCGCTAATGGAAGCACTTTGGATGTATCAATCCATTGATGACGTGAAAGTCCCCCTCTTGAAACGTCTACTGGACGCCGAGGACGGGCGGGTCCGGGCAGCCGCCGTTCGGGTCCTGCGTTTCTGGCAGCCCTACGTGGACGGGAGTCTTGAGCTGTTGGCCGCCAAGGTGAGAGATCCTCACCCCCGCGTGCGGGTGGAAGCCATGCGAGCGCTGGCTCAGGATGAACAGGCCGCTTCGGCCGCTGCGGTGCTGGAAGCCTTGGAGCAACCGGTGGACCGATTCGTGGACTATGCGTTGTGGTTGAGCATCAATGATCTGGCCGAGCCGTGGGTCAATGCGATTCGCACCGGGATTTGGTCGACCCAAGGCCGCGAGAAGCAATTAGAGTTTGGCCTGCAATCGATAGATCGAGCCCGAGCCAGTGACGTGCTGAGTCAGCTCTTGGAAACGGGGGGCTCGGGAGAAGCTGCGACCGCCAATTGGATCGATCTGATCGCCAAGGCGGGTGGTTCTAAGGAAGTGGCATTACTATTAAAGGATTTGGTGTCGGAACGTCTAGGTGACGGGGATCGTCAGCGGGCGGTAAAGGCCCTAGCCGAAGCCAACCGCTTACGGCGGGTGACGCCGGGAGAATCCGCGCCGACAGTGGCGGCATTGTTTGAGGCGCGGGATCCCTCACTCCAGGCCGGAGCGCTGCGTTTGGCCGGCGCTTGGAAACTTCATCAATTCGAGCAGCGTTTCGGCTCAGTCGCGGCTGATTCAGGGGCGGCGCAGGATACCCGGCAGGCCGCTATCGATGCCTTACGTAGTCTTGGATCCAACTCGGCTTTCGATCGGTTGGAAGGTCTTTTGGGTTCGGCTGAGGCGGCTGCGATTCGGCCGCAACTGCTTCAAGCCTTGGCTGCGATGAATGTTAAGAAGGCTGCGAGCCCGGTTTTGCGAGTGCTCAACGAGGTCGATCGAGACATCGATTTGCGAGCGACTTGGGAAACCATGCTGAGGCAGAAAGGCGCTGACGAGATTGTGACCCGCGCTTTGCGCGACGTCACGCTTTCGGAATCTGCGGCTTCCATGGGACTGAGAGTCGCGCGTGAATCGGGACGGAATTTGACCGATTTACTCCTGGCATTGGAGAAGGCCGGAGGCTTGAGCGCCATCGCCGGGAATGCCAGCTCCGAACAAATGCGGCAAATGGCGCGACGCGCTCTACAGCAGGGCGATCCGGACCGCGGGGAAGCGGTCTATCGGCGCATGGAGCTGGGTTGTGTGGTGTGCCATGCCGTGGGCGGTGTCGGTGGATTGGTGGGACCGGATCTGACATCCATCGGTGCCAGCGCACCGGCAGACTACCTGGTAGAATCTCTCCTCGCTCCGAACGATAAGGTCAAAGAGGGCTATCACTCGTTAATCGTCGAGACGAATGACGGGGAAGAGTATAGCGGCATCTTGGTGCGCGAAGATGAATCGGAATTGGTGTTGCGCAACGCTGCCAATCTCACGACGTCGATCGCCAAGCAGAACATTTTTGCGCGTCAGAATGGGGGTTCTCTGATGCCGGCTGGTTTGATAGACGGCTTAAGCGATGGCGAGAAGCGGGATCTTGTTCGATTCCTCTCGGAGTTGGGTAAGCCCGGCCGGTTCGACGCGGCCCGAGGGAATGTGGCGCGCCGCTGGTGGCTGCGTGCCGGTCGCCACACGGACGAACAATTTGGTTTGGAACGCGTCGTAGCGGATGCGACCGGACGGGGTTGGGAGGCGGCCATGACGCTCGTTGACGGGCGTTTGAAGCAAGACACGATGAAAGACGCGCTCCGGTTGCGAAATATCAATCAGGTCACCAGTTTGATTGGATTGTTTTCGGCGGCCAAGGTTCAGGTTCCCCGTGATGGGCAGGTGAGCTTTGAGATCGAGGCTCCGGACGATACGCTCCTTTGGATTGATGGGAAATCGGTTCCGTTTGAATCCGAATTGGTATTGGACCTCGCGGCTGGGACCCACCAAATCGTGCTCAAGCTGAATCCGCGTTCGCTACCGGAAGCGATCCGGGCCGAGTGTGACGGCGGGACATTCTTGGTGGACTGACGGGATGAACCGGATCAGAAACCGTTTCCCGTTATTTCAGTAAGCAAACTCCTAGGAGGAAGATCTACTTCGGGTTGGCGTAGGTGATGGTTTGAGAGCGGGCGATCGCCTTTCGCAGGCCCCTTGGGATGCGTTTCTCGAAACGGTGGGCCCAGCGGCGGTAGCCGTCTCGCTGGGGACTATTGGGGATCAGACGTCCGAAGCGTTCGAGAGATCCGAGGTAATCGATCTTAACGTCTTGGAATAGTGATTGGCCTACGGTTCGGAAATGGTCTGAGCTATTGTCACGATCCGGGTGAGGATCCATGGCTTTCCACTTTCGAAAGGCCTGGCCTTGGAGCTTGGAAGGGCGGCCTGGCACCGGGATGAACCAACGGAGGGCGTCCAGTAGTGGGCTGTTGACTGCCGGTTCGAAGAAACGGGCAAAGCCGGTTCGTTTGAGTACGGCGACCACTTTTTCTAAATAGACGGTTTCTTGCTCGTGGGTCAGGTGGTGGAGGAAATTCTTTCCGAGGACGCAATCGAAGGCGCTTGAATCGATACCCAGGGATGGAAAGTCTCCGGATAGGGCTCGCACGTTCGTCATCTTGAGTTCTTCGGCGGCTGCATTGATCAAAGACTCGCTGGCCGGTGAGATGTCAATCGCCAAAACCTCCGCACCAAGCCGTCCCAGAATCAGTGCGTTCAGTCCGTTCCCAGCACCGAGTTCAAGGATTCGTTTTCCGTGGAGTTGGTGATGTAGGCTATCGAAGTACATGCCTCGCCAGCTGGTATGGATTTCGATGGCATGGTCGAGAAACCCATCACTATTCCGAACTTTCTCAACAATGCGACCGACTTGCTCCGGACCGTATGCTTGGTCGAAGACTTCGATATTGATTCGTTCGTTGTTGGTCATACCCATTCGATTGGTAGCAAAAACCGGGAGGGACTCTGGGGAGGTCGCAACCAATAGGCAACCTTATTTGCCCCCGCACCGACCAGGGGGTGAATACGCCCGGCTTCTGCCCTCGGAATCATACCCCTGTTTTTTCGGTATACGATTCATCGTGGTTTTAGGCCGGGATCGAGAAAAAGGTTCGTTCTACGGTTCTGTTCTAGAATCGTGCGACCCGGCGTGATGTTGCCCGTAGCGCACAGTCCGCACGTCGGCGTGCGTCGTTCGGGCCCGGCAGCCGACTGGCGGATTTGCAGCTGATAGGGACGCTCGTTCCTACCACCAGAGTTGGCGATTGGGATTCCCGAAACGGTATTCCATTTCGGCGAAAGGCCGCCAGCGAACACTGCTGTCCAGAAAGAGTACGTTGGCCCCGGCGGGTTGTTGCTGGTTGAGGTGGCTGGTGCGAATAAAGGGGACGGTGGAAGCGGGGACTCGGGTGAAGTTGGTGTCTTTCTCTGATAGTACCCAGTCGAAGGTCACCTCGGTATTCGATGGGTTGGGGTGGTTGAGCGTTTCCAGGTAGTCGTAGTCTGGGTCCGGAATGGGCGGTGGGCCCTCGCGTTTGATGAGCCAGATGTAGGCGGTGACACGATTGATCGGACTAAAGTCCCACCACAGCTCGACGTCTTTGACACTGGATGAGGGGCAGTAAAGGATGGGGCGCTGGGCACCGGCGTCGGTGATGATATCGGCTGTCTGTAGGGGCAGATCCCAGAGCCAACCATTGCCCCGCGAGCTGTGGCTGGGGAGTCGATTGTTGTTCTCCATGCCGTACATTTCGAACGCCATCCCGACTTGGCGGAGGTTGCTGATACACTGAGCCCGGCGTGCCCGTTCCTTGGCCTTGGAGAGGGCAGGCAAGAGCATGCCGGCGAGGATCGCAATGATCGCGATCACGACGAGCAGCTCGATCAGGGTGAACCCGAGGGGGAACGTCTTTTTCGCGGGCCTTCGGTTTGGCTTCATGGTTGGGCGTTGGTGGGGTTGGGAACGGGTGTCCATGCGGAGGGAAGTTGATTGGAGTTGATGGCCCGAATTTTCAGGTCGCTTGGCCGGACACCGGCCGGAAGAGTGCCTTCCCAATGCAGGGCCGGAACGGGGGCTTCTGGAGTGTCATGATAGGACATGGGTTGAAAGAGCGGTCGTCCGAAACGGCCCACCGGTTCTTTAGGGAGCTGGGCGATGATTTGATCACCGGCTGCGATTTCAAATCCGGCCAATCCGCTTTCGAGGTCGGCCCGGCATTGCCAGTCTAATTGGAGCGAAGCGTCGTCTGTGAGGCGGAGTTGAACCTGATGGGGAGCGGGCGGTGGGGTGGTGTCGGTGACGGCGCCGGAGCGGACGTATTCTTGCCAAGCCTGGGCGATTTTGGAATTGGGAAGCCAGTTCACTTCTAGTGTGTTTTCTTGTTCCGCAAGCGGACGAATGGATTTGCCTAGGATCGGGCTGGACCAGGCCTTGTCGAAGGAGATGGGGCGGAGCTTTGAACCGGGGTCCGTGGGGAGGCGCAGGTCGAGGCAGGCATCAAAAAACGGGATGGCGAGGTAGCGCGAATCCCCGCACTCATGGTTGGTGCGCGGGTCCGGAGCGAAGGCGATGGGGGCACCTTGGGCCCGATAGTCCTGGACCATTCGCATGAGGTCCCTCCATAAACGGCCGAACCGTTCGTGGTCCCGTTCCTTAACGCCCGGATTGCAGATCACCGGGACCTGGTAGGCGGTCGGAGGGATGTCCAAGCGAGGATAATCACTGTGTTCCCAACGGGGGTACGCCGTGCCGGAGCGCAGCCAGATGGCAACGATCCGTTCCGGGTGCAGGGTTTGCATGACGCTGGCCCAGAGGCCGCCGCCCGAGTGCCCCCAGAGACACCATGGGACTTCGGTGAGTTCCTGGTGCCCGGTCAGGGAGGCGAAATCTCGGAGGGCGCGGAGAAAGGTCTCGTTCGAACCGTTGCGGGGATCACACCAGTCCTGGCAGTCGCCCCAGGCGGGTTGGTGGTAGGAGGGGCCGAGCAGTGCGCAGTCCCACTTTTCGGCGAGGGCTTGCCAGTGAAGATCTTCGGCGGCGGTGAAGCCACCACGGCAGGCACCGACGCCGCAGCCGTGTTGGTGGACGATGACGCCGCGAATCCGATCGGTTTTGGCCGGCAACCACAGCCGGTAGGTGACGCCAAACGCGAGGCCATTCGGTTCGGTCGATGGGGGATATTCCAGACCGTAGATCTGTGCGGAAGAACCGTGAGCGAACGGGCAGAACACGATCGTGGTGATAAGGGAGAGGATGAGAATGGTGCGATTCACTCGGAAGTTTTAACCATAGATTGACCTGATTTTCACCGATTTATTTTGACTGTTCGGTGGGGGGTGTTCTTGGCAGGATGTCGGTGAATCTGGGTCGTTTAGCGTTTATGAAACCAATCGTTTTTTCCTTCCTTGCATTGGTTAGTGTGCCGGGTGTGACTTTTGGCGAAGCCGCGGAGGTCACGTTTTCCCGAGACGTGGCGCCGATCGTGTACGAGCATTGTACGAATTGTCATCGAGAGGGGGGCGGCGCGCCCTTTCACCTGACGAACTATGCCCAGTTTCGGAAGCGTGCCAAACAGGTGCGGGAAGTGGTGACGGACCGCTTCATGCCGCCGTGGCATGCCGTGCCGACTGATTATCGATTTGGAAATGACCTGAGCTTGACGGATGACGAGCTGGCGGTCATCCAGCGTTGGGTCGATGGTGGAGCGGAGGAAGGCAATGCCGCGGATCTGCCGCCGATGCCGGACTATGTGGAAGGTTGGGAACTAGGCCAGCCGGATGTCGTGCTGTCGATGGATGAAGGGTTTCCGGTACCGGCGGAAGGTCCGGACATTTATCGTTACTTTGGATTTGATCTCGATTTGCCGGAGGACCGTTGGGTGCGTGCTTTGGAATACCAACCCGGCGCCCGGTCGGTGGCGCATCACGCGCTGGTGTTTACCACGCCGAGCGGGAGTTGGAAGCCGGATGACGAGCGCGATCCCGGGGTGGGTTTTGAGGAATGGCACGGTCAACGGGAAGGAAGCGAACGGATCATCAGCTGGGCCATTGGGATGAATGCCCGGGTGTTTCCCGAAGGCGTGGGCGTGCGGATCAAGCGTGGACAGGATCTGGTGTTGCAGACGCATTTGCATCCCAGCGGGAAAGCGGAGAGCGAGCGTTCTTCGATCGGAATCTATTTTGCGGATCGAGTCCCCGAGCGGGAATCGATTGAGGTTCAGATCCCGCAGAGTTTTGGGAGTGTTTCGGGCATCGTGATTCCCGCGGGACAGGAGAATTATACCCTGCGGGAATCCTTTGTGCTGCCGGCCGCCGTTCGGGCCTATGCCACGCTGCCGCATGCACATTACATCGGAAAGCAGTTCGAACTCACGGCCACCTTTCCGGACGGGGCGGTGCACGAATTGTTGCGGATTGAGGATTGGGACTTTGCGTGGCAGCACCTTTACCAATATGAGTCGCCCGTGTTACTGCCTGCCGGTACGCGCTTGGAGACGGTGATCCAATGGGATAACTCCGCGGAGAATCCCTTCAACCCGTTTAACCCGCCGCAGGAAATCGCCTGGGGCGCCTACAGTGAGGATGAGATGGGGAGTATCATCCTCGATGTCGTTGCTGTCGACGACGCCGGAGAGCGAGCGCTGCAACGTGGGTTGCGAGCTCACTCCAGAGCAACAGTGGAGAATCTGTTGTTGTCCCAGGATGCGGCTCTTGAGGACGGTTTGGAGGCCTTGAAGGGGCATGAACGGGAAGTGGCGAAGCGAGTGCTGCAGAAGCATGATGCCAATGGCGACGGCCGATTGAATGCCGAGGAGCGGGCGGCTGCTCGTGCGCGGTACCGCGAACAAGGCTTTGATGGCGGGCTCCAACGGAACCAGACGGCTCAGTTGCGGGCTTCAGCCCGGCGCTAGGATCGACGATGATTCGGCGAGTCATTCTTGGATTGGTCCTGATATCCGGTCTCGGACAGGGCGTCGCGTGGGCGGAGGGTTTGCGTGCCGGGGCCGCCCAGGTTCGGATCACGCCACCGCTGGGGATTCCGATGGCGGGCTACTACCACGAGCGAGGAGCGGAAGGGGTCCATGATGATCTGTTTGCCCGGGCCATTGTTCTGGAATCCGAAGGCACGCGAGCCGCGCTGGTGAGTTTGGATCTCATCACCACACGGCGTCATCATGTGGAAGCGGCCCGGCGACTAATCCAGGAACGCACGGCGCTCCCTGGGGCTCAGGTGATGATCAGTGCGACCCATGCCCATACGGGTCCGGTCTTGGCGACCCTCTCCGATCGGCGCATCGGTCAGGACGGTCCGAATAAACTGGTAGAGACTTATTCTGAAAACCTGCCCCTCTGGATTGCCGAGGCGGTTGAGCAGGCGGCGGCGCGTTTGGAGCCGATAGAAGTTTTGTCCGCTGTCGGGGTTGAAGATTCCTTAGCTTTCAATCGGCGCTTTCACATGCAGGACGGCTCGGTGGGTTGGAATCCCGGCAAGCTCAACCCCAGGATTGTGAAGGTAGCGGGACCCATCGATCCGGACGTGGGCGTGGTCTACCTTCGGACGCGCAAGGGTGGGTCGCTGGCAGCTTATGTCAATTATGCCGTTCACTTGGATAATGTCGGTGGCGTCGCGCTCTCGGCCGATCTGCCATTTCAGCTCTCACAAAGCTTGTCCCGCGTGTTGGGAGAAGACCTGGTGACGCTCTACGCCACCGGGGCCTGTGGGGATGTGAACCATGTGAATGTGAGTTGGTCAGAACCGCAGAAAGGGCACGAGAACGCGGCCCGGATGGGCGTTGTGTTGGCGGGGAGTGTGCTGAAAACCTGGCCCGAGCTACGGTCCGTTGAAGGGGGCCTTCGTGTGGCGTCCGAGCGGGTTCAACTTGAGGCCGCGCCCGTGACGTTGGACGAGATCGAACCGGCGCGTGCCGTCGTTGCTGAAGGAAATGATCGCGGGCGAGCCAACTTCATGAAGTTGGTGAAGGCGCATCAGGTCTTGGATATTGCGGATCGGCAAGGAGCCCCTTGGGAGGTTGAAGTGCAGGTGATCACCCTGGGTACCGAATTGGCCTGGGTGGCGTTACCGGGTGAAGTCTTCGTGCAGCTGGGCTTGGATCTGAAACTGGATTCGCCCTTTGAGAACACGCTGGTAGCCGAGTTGGCCAATGGTTCTATCGGGTATATCCCCAACATGCGGGCCTATCCGCAGGGAAACTATGAGGTGGTGAGCGCGCGTTGTGCGGCCGGCTCAGGCGAGCGCTTGGTGGCGACCGCCATCCGCTTGCTCAAGGGGAACTTTGCCGCGGAGCTCGCCGCGAGGGCTCAGTGAATTCGGGGCTTCGACGGGATGCGGCTGGCCGGCGCTACGCTGCAACCACAGTTCGAGCCGCATCCGCTCCGGTTCTTACGCCAGGCACGCCACCCAAAGGCGAGCACGGTGAGCCCAACCACCAGGGGTGCCAAAAGACTCTGCCAATCGGATCCCATTAATAGCCCATCAACGAACCGAGTTGGTAAACGAGAAGGGCAGCCACGTAAGCCGTTGCCGTCATGTAGCCCAATTGAAAGAGCGGCCACTTCCAACCGTTGGTCTCGCGTTTCACGATGGCGACGGTACTCATGCACTGCATGGCGAAGACGTAAAACACCATGAGACTGAGACACACCAAGGGTGTGTAGCGGGGTTTGCCGTCCGGTCGAACTTCGGTCAGGAGCCGGTCTCTCAGGGGCGCGATGTCATCGTCCTCTGCTTCTTCTACCGAGTAGACGATGGACATCGTGCTGACGAAGACTTCCCGTGCCGCGAACGAGGCCAGTAGGCCGATACCCATTTTCCAATCGTAGCCCAAAGGTTGGATCAACGGTTCGATCGCATGACCGACTTTCCCCGCCACGCTCTCGGAGAGTTGAACCGCCGGATCCGGTGAGTCGGACTTGGGGTAAGTCGCAGCCGCCCAGAGGAGGATGGAGATTCCAAGAATGATCGTCCCGGCCCGGCGAATGAAGATACGGGTACGCTCCCAGAGCTGAATGGCAATGCCCTTGAACGAGGGGCGCTTATAGGAGGGCAGTTCCAGAATCATGGGAGAACTCTCGCCTTTCATGAGGCCGCGATTAAACAGCCAAGCAAAGACGAAGGCGCCGATCGTGCCCAGGGCATACATCAAGACCATGAGCCCGACTTTGGTGCCGACAGATACTTGCTCTTCCGGAAGCAGGGTTGCGATCATGAGGAGGTAGACCGGCAAGCGAGCCGAACAACTGGCGAGGGGGACGACAAGAATCGTGATGAGCCGATCTTTGGGGCTTTCGATCGTGCGGGTGGCCATCACTCCGGGAACGGCACAGGCGTAGGAGCTCAAGAGCGGGAGAAACGACTTCCCATTGAGGCCGACCTTGCTCATGAGTCGGTCCATAATGAACGCGACCCGCGCCATGTAGCCGGTGTCTTCCATGAGGCCGATGAAGAAAAAGAGAATCAGGATCTGGGGCAGAAAGATCACCACGCCGCCCACGCCAGCGATCACCCCATCCGTGATCAAGTCGCGAAAATCTCCCGGGGGCATCGCGGCTTGAACCTGTTCCGCCACCCAAGCAAAGCCGGCATCGATCCAATCCATCGGGCCGCCGGCAATGCTAAAAATCAGATAAAAAAGGAGACCGAGAATGGCGACTACGGTAGCCCAACCGAAAACCGGGTGGAGGAGAAAGGCATCAAGCCGGTCCGTGACCGAGGCTTTGGCGATGCCGGGGCGGCGGATCACGGATTGGCAGTGTTCGTGAATCCAATCGTAGCGGGCCGAGACGAGTTGGTCCTCCCACGAGGGTACGTCGGACTCCATCTGCCGTCGGGCACCTTCAATGGAGGGCCACTGTTGGTCGGTGATTCCGGCGTGTCCCGGATCGTGTTGCGACAGGAGGTAGAGAGACTCGGCGCGCTGGTCGGGATCTTTGATCACGCCCGCTTCGGCCAGGACTTGGTGACCACTCTGGAGTGCGTCCTGGAGCTTCGGGAGGAGCTTGAGCTCGATCGCAGCCGGTGCCGACAGGTCATCCTTATCGAGGGCGAATTTGAGTTCCACCAAGCCTTTTTGGGTATTGGCTTGCATGGGAACGACGGTCGTGCCCAGGACCTTCTCCAGTGCCGGGACGTCGATCTTCAACTCCTTTTCCTCGGCCACGTCGATCATGTTAAGCACCAGGATGGTGGGCAGGCCGAGTTCCAAGATCTGAGTGGCGAGGTAGAGATTGCGTTCGAGGTTGCTGGCATCAAGTACGCAGATGATGCGATCCGGCTGTGGGGTATCGGATCGGCGGCCGAGCAGGACGTCGCGGAGGACGGCTTCGTCGGGACTCCGAGCGTTGAGGCTGTAGGAACCGGGCAGATCGATCAGCCGGAAGCGTTCGCCTCGGGGCGAGGTAGTTTCGCCTTCTTTACGTTCAACGGTGACGCCGGGGTAGTTGCCGACCTTCTGGCGCATGCCGGTGAGGGCGTTGAAAACGGTGGTCTTCCCGCAATTGGGATTCCCCACCAGGGCGTAGGTGCGTTTGATTCGGCTGGGAGTTTCGGTTTCGGCGGGCATGGACGTGAAAGACTTAGCCTTGAGGGGTGACCTCGATCATCTCGGCTTCCTTTTGGCGGAGGGAGAGGAGCGAGCCGCGGACGGCGATCTCCAACGGGTCTCCCAAGGGAGCGCGGCGAACGAGTTGGATCCGGGTACCCGGCAGGACGCCCATTTCGCGCAGTCGCGTTAGGCCGGCCACGCCGGAGGGTAAAGCGGCCACAATGGCCTCTTGGCCGGTGGGGAGATCAGAAAGCTGGATGGTTTCGGACATTGCGACGAATTACCCACCAACGGTATCCGTTACCGGTGAGCTGTAGCTGAGGCTATCGTGTCGCGACGGAAACGGAAGTCGAAACAGACGTCGGAAACCGAAATGGACGTCGAGAGGGAATGAGCGAGACGACGGGTGCGAATGGGCACGGAACACGGGTTCTCCCATCCAGACTTTAAGCGGCGGCCGGTTTGACCAGGATGGCTTGCGCCAATTGATGGCTCAGGCAGACCTTGGAATTGCAGACCTGACAGAGCATGGCGCCCCCGCTGTTCAGGATCTTGACCTCCGCAAATTCACAAAAACCCATCTCCCGCAGCCGGTGACAGAGATCGGGCTGACCGTCGAGTTGCTGGACACGTACCCGTTGGCCCGGTTTGACCGCTTGAAGCGGGATCCAATTCTCGGCGTCAGGGTGACTACTCATGGGTACCGTACAACTTGTGATTCGTTCCGTCGTAGGGACCTTATTGAGATTAGGTCTCAAGATCAATTTCTTTTTCTGGTTCATTTCGATTACCGATTTGGGACGTGGGTTTCGGCTTGGCGCTTGTCTTGGATTGTCGTCCCGTCTTAAAAAAGGGGGGCAATCTGTCGGTTGCGAAACCCTGTAGAGATCATGAAATACCCCTTAACCGCAGTCGCCGTGCTTTGTGCCGGCGCACTCACCTCGACCTCGCTTCACGGTCAAGCGCTGTTTTCGGATAGCTTTGATACCGATTCTTCCGGCGACTGGGACGTCTTTGACGATTCCCTCAACGGGATCCCGGACGCTACGGTGATCTTTGCCCATGACTATTCGACCGATCAGTACTCCGTCACGCGGGGCGCCACGGCCCAGCTGGAACCGGTTCCGAAAAACCCCTTCGACACGGGCGACAACACCCTGGCCTTGAAACTGGCCGTCAACTCCGATGCCGAAGGCTCGGAGGCCTCGGTGAGTCTGTATCCGAAGGAGATGAACCTGAGTGGCGATTATGCGCTGCGGTTTGAAATGTTCCAGAGCTACAACGGTGGTGCCTTTGGCGGCACGGGGTCTACGGAGCTTGCGACCTTTGGGATCGGGCACTCGGGGGAGCTTACCGCCTTCTTGGACGGGAATGCGGCGATTGATGGGGATGGGACTTTCTTTGCCGTTTCGGGTGAGGGCGGTGCCTCCCGTGATTATCGAGCCTATGCCGGTGACGGCTTCACGGAACCGACCTTTCTGGACGAACAATCGGATCGCTTCGGATTCACCGATATCGACGGCGACGGGATCGGCGAATACAACGCGTTTGCGGGCGGACCGTTGGAGCGCATCTTTCCCTTCCCACCCCATGAGACCAAAGGAGCCGTGGGCAAAGGTTGGGTGCGCGTGGAAGTGCGTTTGGTCGGCGGCGAGGTGACGTGGGTGATCAATGGCCACATCATTGCCCATCTGACGGGTGATTCGGTGCTCACGGACGGTGGCAAGATCATGTTGGGTTACTCGGATCCGTTTGCGTCCATTGCCGATCCAGGAGAGGAGAATTTTGTCCTGTTTGATAACGTGCGCGTGGTGTCGCTGGATGGCGTGGCCTCCTTGCCGGTGGTGGGTGTGACCGTCGAAGGCGAGACGGTTCGCAACGAGGAGTCCGGGTTGGATGAGTTCCAAGCCGTTCCGATCGAAGAGGCGGGCGTGCCCGCCGTGTACACCGTGAGTCGGACTGGTTCGACCGCGGAGGCGCTTGAGGTGAGTTATCAAGTGGAAGTAAGAGCGAAGAGCGGAGCCGTGGCAGGTACGGGTGGCGAGGTGCAAACCGTGACCATTCCGGCGGGTGCGGAATCCACCGAGTTGCGTTTGGATGTGATTCCCGATGATGCCGGTGGGCCTCCCGGGGAGATGACGGTGATACTGGCCCGAAGCACTGACTTCGAAACGGCTTCCGCGCCATTTGCCAGCATTCCCGTTTTGGTGGAAGGGGAAGCGACTGCACCGCAACCCGATATCTTGGATGGGGCCGAGGTGGTTTGGTCGGAGGCTTTCGAATCCGATGTTTCCGGAGATTGGACGCTCAACCAGAACTCCGATGACTCGACGGCGACCTTTGGCTATGACTACAGTATTGATGGCATTCCTCCCGCACCAAATTCCGACGGTGGCAGTACTCTGGGACTGAAATTCACTGCGAATGAGAGTCTGCAAGAAGTTTCTCATGTGACGGTGAGTCCCATTGGGCAGTCGTTCTCCGGTGATCACGCCTTGGCGTTTGACCTTTGGATCAACGTGAATGGTCCCTTGCCTGGCGGGGGCGCGGGTTCGACGGAATTTGCCGCCGGAGGCTTAGGTACAACTGGGGATCACATTCAGGCTGCCGATGACCAGTCCGATGGAGCCTGGTTTCTTCTCACGGGTGATGGCGGATCTGGGAGTGATATCCGCTTCTTCCTGGCGAACAACTTCTTGGACACCGCTTCCGGTGCCTATCCGGCGGGAGACCGGAACTCCGCCAACGAGTATTATCATGGCATTTTCCCCGCGGGCAAAGAAGCTCCGGCGCTGCAAAAGACGGATTTCCCACAGCAGACAGGCAGCACGGCCGTGGGACAAGCAGCCTTTGATTGGATTTCTGTTGTCTTGGCCCAACGCGGCAGCACGGTCACGTGGCTTTTGAATGGAACGGTTGTGGCGGAGATTGATCGCGGTGCGGAAGCCCCCTATGAAGGCAATATCTTCCTGGGCTACAGCGATTGGTTCTCGTCGGTATCAGACAATGTCGATCTCAGCTTCGGTCTGGTGGATAACGTTCGGGTACTTAAGTTAGCCGAACCTGCGGCAGTGGAGTTGTCGCTGGAAATCGCCCTTAGTGGTTCGGACGTGGTGTTGACTTTCGCGGGCACTTTGGAATCGGCTGCCGAGCCGAACGGGCCTTGGACCACGGTGGCGGATGCCGTTAGTCCGCTGACGGTCTCTCCGGGAACAGAAGCCGGTGCGGTCTTCTATCGCGTTGTCCCTTAAGGGGCGAATTATCGAATTAAAACACAGCCTTGGACTCAAAGGCGGCGTTTCTGTTGCTTTCGGGCGCTGAGAACGTCGTCTTTGAGTTCTTTCGGGAAGTTCAAGAAAAGCGCGGTCTCGATCCGGACGAGTTTGCGGTGGAGGACCTTAAGCCGTTCGTGCAGCGTGGCGCCGGGAATGCTTTGTTCGTCGGGATGCGTGCGGTAAATGAGCTCCTCGATTTCGTCTTTCACGGCGTCGAGGTTTTGGAAGACATCAGCATTCATCTGTTCTTGGTGGAAAAGGTGCCACGTTTCTGACGAGTAGCAAACCTTCAATCCGGTTAAGCGAGGCCATGGGGCGCTGCCCCGGCCTGTTACGGTGAGGGCCTTCGGCCCGAAGAATACCGTTAGCCACGAAGTGGCAGAAGGTAGGGCGAGCGTACCCGCGAGCCGTTGGGCAAGAACAGGAAACGCCAACGCCTCTGGCTCTCAATCACCCGGTTACCCTCGGCGGATTTCGGATCCGTGAAAGCGAATTGTGATCCGGTACACCTGTTTCGTGCGGCACGTGATCTTCCCCGTTTCAAGATCGACGTGTTCCGGAATTTCGATCCGATGGAGATCAATCACGGCGTGGAAACCGCGTTCTGAGAAAATATCGATCAACATCACCATCGCGTCCGGGTCATCGAGCACGGTATCTTCCGTGTTCACGGAGGCGACGCCCGAGATCGCATGCCGGACAACGACAGGCATGATCTTCCGCTCGACGAGATCAATGACCCGATGAAAGAGCTCGCCTTGGTCCAGCTCGTAGTGGTCGAGGCGTTTGACCAAATCCTGCCGGGCGTGGATCACGATATCGCTCGCTAGTGGTAAACTGCGAAGGCGGTCGTAGGTCTGTGGATCCAGCTCCAGGGAGCTCTGATACCGCAGCTCGCCTAGGATGTTCTTCTCCACTTCCTTGACCGGACCTTGGGCATTAATGAAATGGTAGAAGTAAGTCTGCTTCAGCGATTGAAGCGCTTCCCACGTGCGTTCCTTGAAAACTTGGTAGCGGTAGCGGGCTGCCTCGGGATCCAAATCCGTCGGCCGGAGATCGAGCATCTCGCCAATGCCGGTTTGCTGGACCTTTTGATTGTGGAGCTCAATTTCGCGACCACGCTTCAGTTGGCGTTCGATACTCGTCCCTTCATCCACGAAGAGCACCATGACGTGGATGGTGGGTTGCCGGAAATGGATGCGTAGCGGCGTGTCGTAATACTCGTGCCGCAACTGTTTCATTTTGGCGACCAGGAGTTTGAGGCACTCGACTTGGACTTCGGTCCGAGGAAAACCGTCCAGCACCGCTCCGTCCTCGAAGTCCTTATCCAATAGCTTGCGCAACACAAGTCCAAGGACTTCGCGATCGCCTACCATGCCGCCTTGGTTCTTGATGGCCTGGGCCTCTGGGCTGTCGAGCAGGGAACTCACCACGATCGATTCACAGGTGAGGCCCCGGGCTTTGAGGATAAATCGGGTGTGGGTGCCTTTACCGGATCCCGGGGCACCGCCCAGCAAGATCAGCTCTTTGGCGAAGTGAAGGTTCTCCCGTCCGTACTCCGTCTCCAGCTCCTCCCAAACGCTATTGAAGATGAGCGAGGCGTCCTTGATCTCGAGATCGGCCGGGGGTGAGCTGGACTCGATGCTAGCCGGTTGCTGGTTTGATGGCTCCATGGGTTGGTTCTTTGCCGCCGCATTGATGACGAACTGGGAGGAGCCTGGCAATGATATTTCGCCTTGTGAGGGAGGATTGTTTCGCGCGGTTGGACCCGTCGCGGTCTTTCTGAAAGGGGGCGAGGCGGGCAGAATCGGGAGTCGATCCTGTTTCTAGGGGGCAGATTACAGTACGGTGCCCCCGTGATACTGGTAGCCTTATTTTTGGAACGGGTATTGCTAATCAGGGATTTCTGATGAGGCGACAGCTCAGACGAATGCTACTCGGCGGGCGGATCCTACTCGGGGCGATGGTCGGGACTGGAACCATGCACGCTCAAGAGTTGGTTCTGGAGGATCAGACTGTCCTGGAGGGAGATGAGGGTCGGGTTGAGCACGTATTGAGGCTGGCTTTGGATGAGGCGCAGTCCCAACCGGTGCGTGTTCGGTTCGAAATCGTGGCGGGTACGGCCACGGACGGGACGGACTTTGATCCCGCTTCGGGTATTCTGGTGATTCCGCCGGGTTCCCTTGAGCCGGGCTTGCCGCGGCCCGAGACGGCCCAGGATCCGCTCCTTCGCTCGGTGGATTTGGCGCCGGGTTTCGGTATGGATGTGTTGGCGGAGGTCGATCATCCCGCGGGTTTGGCGGTGGCTCCGGAGGGGAGCGCTTTTGGGGAGGCTTTGTTTGTGGGGGTGCTGGATGTAAATGGGGTCGGTGTCTCGGATCTCGTCTTGCGGGTTTTACCCGATGGCGTGGTGGAAGACTTTGCGGTCCTTGAGTCGGAGGCGGATCCCACCAGCCTGGAATTCCCCCCCGAGGGGAGTCGCTATGGGGATGCCTTGTTTGTGTCAGCCAACAATCGCGATGGTTTTCGGCCGGGCGATCAAGGGGGTACGATCCTGCGAGTGGATCCTGATGGCGGCGTGGTGGATTTCAGCGCGGTCGGGATTCCACTGGGCCCGGGTGAGCCGGGGGAGCTTGCCTTTGGCCTGGAGACGGCGTTTGGCGATCATCTCTTCGTGGCCAATTCGGTGGGCACGCCAGGCGATCTCTTAGTACTGTTTCCGGACGGATCGATGGCCCCGGTGGTCGATGATGGTTGGTTCGAAGATAGCGGGAATGGACTGGCGCCACGGTCCTTGGCCATCGATCGGTCCGGACGCTATGGCGGCCTGGCCTACTTTGGAGAGTTTGGTCGCGCCTGCTCTTGTTTGAAGCGGGTTGAGGTGGACGGAACGGTGCGGTCGTGGGTGAGTTCACTGCCTGGTGATCCCTACAGTCTTGAGTTTGCCCCCGAGGGCGTCTTTGGCGGGGATCTTTTTGTGGCGGTCGATGATGGGGCGAGTGGCTCCATCCTACGGGTGCAGCCCGACGGGACGTGGTCTGTGTTTCTGAGCGGGTTGCAGGGATACTTGAGTGGGAACGGGAAGGATGCGATCGAGTTTTCTTGGGACGGCTCCATGATGTATGTGGCGGACTATTTTGCGGATCGGATCTATCGAGTCGTCCCGGACACACAACTGGTGGTGCCGGTTTGGGGCGACCGCGAACCCGAGCCCGACGAAACCGTGCAGGTACGATTCCTCGAAGTGATTCGGGCCACGGCGCCGCGCGATTCCTTGTGGGTCACGATCGAGAATGATGATGGCGGTGACACCCCTCCAGAAATCCTGACGACGGAAAGCCCGGTCTTCTGGGAGGACCAAGTGGGGCCGGAATGGGCGATTGGTCTCCGGGATGATCAGCCGCTGGACGCATTGACCATCCGGGTGATTTCTTTGGACCCGACGCTCGTTCCCGATGCAGGCATCGCATTCCGACGCGAGGGTTCGGAGTTGTTCTTGGAACTATCCCCGGCGGCCGATCAGTTTGGAGAGACCCAACTCCGGTTGGAAGTAGGGGATGCTGCTGGACAAGTGACGAGCGAGGTTCTCCCCGTGGTGGTTCGGCCGGTGAATGATCCCCCGACCTTGGATCCGCTTGCGGATGTTCGGGTCGGGCCGGAATCTTTGGAAGGGGTGGTCACGCTCACGGGCATCTCTGCCGGTCCGGGCAATGAGCTCGATCTGCTGTCGATTAGTGCCGCGGTCGTCGGGGAGGCGGAAGCCTTGGATTGGACTGTGCAATACGGAGGCGGAGACAACGGAAGGCTAGCGATCCAGTACAACGGGGATCGATCTGAGGTTCGGGAATTTGAATTGATGGTGACGGTGTCCGATGGGGCGGAGGAGAACGGGATGCTCGCACGCCGGTTTTCCATCACCTTCGAACCGATTGCGGAAGATCGGGATCGGCCACCGAGTATTGCCCTCGTTGCTCCGGAGCCTTATTCGGTTTATCCCACGGAAGCGGGTGTGTGGCCTCCGGTGGGTCGGGTACCGATCGCAGTGGCGGCGCACGATGATCGAGGGATCGACCGGGTTGAGTATTTTGCCAATGACCGACCCATCGCATCCGAGACCCAGGCACCCTATGGGGTGACTTGGACCGATGTACCGGAGGGGGACTATGAATTGGTTGCGGTGGTAACCGATTCCTCGGGGCAGACGGCTTGGAGTACGCCCGTGCGGGTGGCTGTGGCGGAAGAGGCCGGAACTGTGGCTTTGGTTTGGAACCAGGAGAGCGACGAAGTGCCCCGGTTGGTCGAGGTGTTATTTGGGATGGGGTTTGAGACGGATCTCTTTTCATTGGCCACGGTCGAGGCGGAGGCGCTGGCGGGGTATGATTGTGTGATTTGGCATTTTTCCGAGGCGGCGGTTTCGGACTTGGGAGGGGAGCGATTGGCTGATTGGCGTGCGTTACATGAGACTGGGATGCCGTTTTATTTTATGGGCGACGGTTTAGCGGCTGCGCGAGATGCAGTAGCCGTGGCGGATCGGGAGGAGTGGGATGCCTTGGTAGGGATACTGCCGGAAGTGGAACGGACGGATTCCGAACGAGTGGTGTTTGAAACCGAAGCGGCGGAAGTCATTCTTCATGGACGGTATGGAACGGTGTCCGGACGAGAATTGCCACTGAGCGGGAGTGCCTATGCGGGTTTGGCTCTTGAGGGTACCACCTTGGCCCATGCGGAAAGCGGGGCCGTGGCTGTGGCCATGCCTGACTTATCCTTCCCGGAGCGGGGTGATCCTCGGTCCGTCACACAGGGTTTTGCCGTCTTGGGGGGATCGTTGGCAGGGAGTGACCCGGTCGATGATTCGGTTCGGCTCGCCCTGTTTCGGAATGTGGTGTGTTGGCTCACGCGATGCCCAACCTGCACGGCGGTGGATCTGAGTGTGCCGCCGGTAGACGAGTTGGAACCGGAAATTCGTGGCGGTCAGTGGCACTTTCAACTCCCAGTACAACATCAAGGTGAGTGCGTGGGGACGGGGGTGGCGGTAGCGGTGCATTGGCCTGAAGGGGCTCGATTGATTCGGGCCACGTCGGACCGAGGCCAGGTGAGCGCGGACGACCAGGGCCTGGTCTTTGAACTTGGGCGGGTCCCGAGTGCGGATCAGGTGATGTTAGAGTGGACGTTGGCGTTCCCCGGGAATGGCGTTTGGCCGGTCTCGGCGGTGCTGACCTCCAGCAATGCCGAAGTCACCGAAACCAACAATCGGGTGACGTGGCGACCGATCCTAGGGGAGATTACGGCCCCTAGTTTGGCGTGGGAGCGATCAGAGGGGCGCTTGGGATTGCGTTTGGTGGACGCCGGTGGGTTGACTTTCCAGCTGGAGACTTCGGCAGATTTGCAATCCTGGTCGGTGGTGGGGGAGATTGCCGGCGGGGAGCCGGTTTGGATGGATCTGGGGCCGGGATTGGCTTCGCAGTTCTATCGGGTTCGGTCGGTGGACCATTGAGTTGGGAATGGGGTAAGACCAAGCGGGTAGCCGGTCAATGTGCGAAAAAACGCACAGTTGCCAGATGACCCCGATTCTGTCTATAAATCGGCAATCATTAAGCAGGGACCGGTGTGTCCGCTCGCGAATGTACTAATAACTACGTTTAAATGACCATGAAAGCCAAACAACGATCCAACGGCTTTACGCTGATCGAGCTGCTGGTGGTGATTGCCATCATCGCGATCCTAGCCGGCATGCTGCTGCCGGCGCTGGGTAAGGCCAAAGCCAAAGCTCAGGGTATCACTTGTATGAATGATACGAAGCAGTTGATGTTAGCAACCATCATTTATTCGACTGACTTCGACGACTGGTTGTGGCCGAATCCTGATAATGGAAACACGAATCCGGGACAGAATTGGTGTCCTGGCCAAGCGGGCGTGGGTGGTCAGCATGAATTCAATCCGGATATTCTGGATGATCCGCGATTGTCCTTGTTGGTTCCCTATGGTGCATTCAGCAAGATGTTCGGCTGCCCGGCTGATAAACGTATAGGACGTTACCAAGGGACTCGGCCTGATCTTGCGGGCAAAATGGTTCCGAATGCGCGATCGATCGCGGCGAGCCAAGCGGTGGGAACGAATCCTTCTCGGAATCGTGGCAAAGCCCCGGTGGACGGGCCTTGGTTGGACGGAAACCATGGGCATCGCGCGGGACAGACCTGGCGTACTTATGGCAAAACCTCGGATGCCATTGATCCGGGCCCATCCGAGCTCTGGGTGATGATGGATGAGGACGAAAACAGCATTAATGACGGTGGCTTGGCGGTGATTGGGCCTGGTGCCGGTAACTTTCGAATGATCGATTGGCCCGCGACTTACCATAACGGTGCGGCCAGCATCTCTTTCTTGGATGGGCATTCGGAAATTCGTAGATGGAGAGATCCGCGTACGAAAGTATACCAGGGGAATGTTCGGATCGCGAATCAGGCTGGTAACCAAGATATCATTTGGTTGTCGGAACGTACCTCGGCGATGATTCGGAATCCGAGTCGGTAATCACGGCAGCTTGAGAATCATTCTGAACGGGCTTGGGCAACCAGGTCCGTTCATTTTTTTTTCAACGTCTGAGAAACCGGCTTGATGGAGAGGAAGATTCGCGTTCATTGACAAACCGGTTGGTCGGACCGATCTTTTGGGAACGATTTTGACTATGAGAAAACAGATATCGATTTGGTTTTTGCTGCTGGCATTCGTGGTGACAGCTTGCGGCCCGGGAAAATCAGCCGTGGATCCGGCTCCCTTAACGCCGGCTTTTGCCAGCGCTTCTGCTGATTTACAGGGGCAAGTCAGTTCGGCTGTGACCGCCATTTCTGGGAATGATTTTGCGGCAGCACTTGGCCCCTTAAATGCTATCATAAGCAAGGGCAAGTTGAGCCAAGAGCAGAAAGATGCCTTGGCCACGGTATTGACAGACATGCAGAAAGTAGTCGCCGAGAACCAAGATCAGTATACGATGGAAGTGTATGGTGGTTTGAGTGACTTGGTGGGCCAGTTGCACAACTACGGCCAGATTAACATGTAGTCGGAGAGCCCTGAATTTCGGAAAAGGCGTGGATTCATCGTTTGCGTCGTTTCCGCATCGCACAAAAGCCATGTCGGGTGACATGGCTTTTTTCTTTCCATGATCCATCTCATTGACGGCGATATCACGGAATGTCGGGTGGACGCGATTGTCAATGCGGCCAACCAGTCCTTGCTCGGAGGTGGCGGCGTCGACGGGGCCATACACCGTGCGGCCGGGCCGGAACTGCTCGATGCGTGCCGGCTCTTGGGGGGATGCCGAACCGGAGAAGCCAAGATCACGCCGGGTTTTCGGCTGCCCGCAAAATGGGTGATCCATACCGTGGGACCCGTTTGGCAGGATGGCGGCCGTGAGGAAGCGGCACTACTGGCGAGTTGTTATCGAAACTCGTTGCACCTCGCCCAAGAAAACGGCGCTGCGTCCATCGCGTTCCCCTCGATTAGCACCGGCGTTTATGGGTATCCCATCGCGGACGCCGCAGAAATCGCCGTCGCTACCGTGCACGATATTTTGCCTACGGTGTCCGCTGTGAAAGACGTGTGGTTTGTGTGCTTTGGGGAGTCGGACCGGGCGGTTTACGAGAAGACGCTGAAACGGTACGAACTCAAGCCGAGTGCCGGAGAGGAAACCGCTCGCGGGGACTCGGGCGGATGCTAGCCTCTGCCGGGTGGCTTATTCGAAACTCGCCAGGGTGTAGTTCTTTTTCCCCTTTCGCAGGAGGATGAACCGGTCGAACAGGAGATCGGCTGGGGTGATGTTGCGCATCGGATCCTGTTCGCGGACGTTGTTGAGATTCATCCCGCCACCCGAGATGTCTTTGCGCGCCTGACCCTTGGACGGTGAGAGTTTGGATGCGATGGCCAGATCCACCAGGGTGTATTCTGCCTCCAGCGAAGCTTTCGGCAGACTCACGGATGGGACTTCATCCATGATGTCCTTGAAGGTGGCTTCGGTAATGCCTTCGAGATTGCCCCCGAAGAGGATTTCGCTGGCCTTGATGGCTTCTTGCGTGGCGTCGGCTCCATGAATCATCTTCGTCATGGTTTCCGCCAGCGCCTTTTGGGCCGTGCGTTGGTGCGGGGCTTCTTCGTGGCTTTTCTCCAAGGTGGTGATTTCGTCCTGCGAGAGAAAGGTGAAGTATTTCAAGTACCGGATGGCGTCGCGATCATCCGTTCGGATCCAGAACTGGTAGAACCGGTAGACACTGGTCTTGTTGGGATCCAGCCAGACGGCCCCCGCGGCCGTCTTGCCAAACTTGGACCCGTCAGAATTCGTGATCAGCGGTAGGGTCAGACCAAACACGGTGGCGCTGAGCTTCTTGCGACTGAGTTCAATGCCGGCTGTGATGTTGCCCCATTGGTCGCTTCCGCCGATTTGGAGTTCACACTCGTGGTGTTCGCGGAGGTGGAAAAAATCAAAGGCCTGTAGAAGCATGTAAGAGAATTCTGTGTAGCTGATCCCGGACTCCCGATCCTCCATGCGCGCTCGGACGCTCTCCTTGGAGACCATCATGTTTACCGAGAAGTGTTTCCCGATGTCGCGGAGGAAATCCAAAAAGGTCACCTGTGCAGTCCAATCGGCATTGTCGAGCAGTTGAGCCGGGTTTTGGCTGGTCTCAAAGTCCAGTAGCTTGGCCAGTTGGACCTTCACCGCAGCGATGTTGGCGTTCAGCGTGTCTCGGGTGAGGAGTTGGCGTTCGGCGGACTTGCCGCTGGGATCTCCAATCGATCCCGTAGCGCCGCCCGCCAGTGCGATGGGGCTATGTCCCGCGAGTTGGAACCGTCGCAGGGCGAGGAGGGGAACGAGATTGCCAACGTGCAGACTCTCGGCGGTGGGGTCGAAACCACAATACAGCGTGAGCGGATTCTGCAACCGTGCCGCCAATCCTGCGTCGTCGGTCGTATTCTCGACCAGACCGCGCCATTGTAGTTCCTCAAGGATACCGCTCATGTGCGCGGGATTCTGCTTGGGCTTGGCGGCGAAATCAATAGAGAGGTCGGGGGATTCTGCCTCACGTCCGGGGCAGAGTGGATTTTGCGGTCCGTCGTTCCTGGCGATTCGCGGCTAGTCGAAGTCCGAACAACTCATGAAGTAACCACAGCGTCGGCAGATCAGCTTGCATTTGTGGTTCTCCAGCTCCTGACTACAGCGGGGACACCAACGCCAGTACTCCCGGGACGGTTCACGGGAAATAGGCTCGGGTTCGGTTGGCTCCGGGTCCGATCGCATGGAACAGGCTTAACAGAAATGAGTCCGTCACTCAATCTCGCGGTGTGACGGGACCTTGGTTGTCGGGGTGGCAGACAGACGGTAGGGCGATGGGCTCATGCGTTTCCTGCTCTTGCCCAACGGCTCGCGGGTACGCTCGCCCTACCGGGGACATTTTTCAGACCTGTTCGCTTGCTTGGACGAAGGATATCACGATTATGAGAAATCCGCACCATGATCTGGGCCTTGGATTACAGTGCCTTCAGACTTCGTGTTTGGTGCGAAAAACTCTCCAGCTCCCTCCCCGCCTGGTTTTGTGGTCTTCTGTCCGAAAATATCAACAAACCCGCGGTTACAAGCGGTATTTTGTTTCCAGGACGCTCGACAAACGCTTTGATTGGCCCGTGTCCTGCTTAGACACCTCCGCTTGTGGTTATGAAGAAGTTGTCTGCTCTGTGTGCGGTAGCAGTCCTCTCGGGAATGGGATGGAATTCGTCCTATGCCCAGGGAGTGTCGGACCGTCCTTTGATTGAATCGATTCGTAGTGAAGAGGGTGCCCTGGTGGTCTCGGCATCCGTTCCTGTGGGCTATCGGAGCGTGGTTTTACGCGCCGGAGGCACGGTGGATCAGCCCATTGATTATGCGTTGGCAGCCGGGGAACTGAATGGTCATCGGAGCACGGTGACTTTTACTGTTCCGGATCCGGGCGGGCAAACGTTCCTTCGATTGGAGGCTTTAGGCACGGCGACTGTTCCGGATGCGGAACACTCTGGAGCGGAACACTACTCGCTGGAAGAGTTTCCCGCCGCCACCCAGGAGCTGACACCGGACGAAATGGTGGATCACGTTTTGAATCGGATCGCCTATGGCCCAACGGCGTCAGATAAGGATCTGATCGAGGCCATCGGATTGGAAACCTATATCAACCGTCAGTTGAATCCGGAACCCGAGGATGGGAATCTGCGGATGCAGAGCTTGGAGCGAGACTTGATTGAGGACTTCCAACCCTTCGAGCAGGAAGCGTTGATCGTTCCCGGTGATGAGTGGCGGTATCGTAAAGGCACGCGAGCCGTGTCGAGTCGGTGGCGAACGCTGGAGTATGATGACTCGGGTTGGGAGCTCGGGCCGTCCGGGATCGGGTATGGCGATGATGATGATGCCACCGTCTTGGATGACATGCGGCAAACGGATGATAACCCGGGCTATGTGTCCGTATTCATGCGAAAGGAGTTTACCGTCAATGATCTTGATACCTTTGATGAAGTCGCACTCGATATCTTTTATGATGATGGGTTTGTGGCTTACATCAATGGCACCGAAGTCGCGCGAGCCAATATGCGCGAGCAATTTCCGCGATACGACGACCTTGCCTCGGCCACGGTCGACGATTACCCCGAGCGCTTCCAAGGCTCCGTAGGAAACGTGAGTGAGCTCTTGCTCCCGGGGACCAACCTGTTGGCGATTCAGCTACACAATACCAGCCCAACGAGTTCCGATGCGTCGATGATACCAACCCTCTACGTTCGCCGCGCGACCACCGACCAAGTCTTTCCGAGGATTAAAGGGTTTGATGAGTTGCAACAGCTCGTTCACATCCGCGGCGTACTGGCCCAAAACCAGTTGCAGACCGTACTCGCGGAGTTCTGGGAAAACCACTTTACGACTGATTTTGACAAAGTCTCAGAGTATTTGGACGATTTGAGAAACTCGGACGAGGAACTCGCCATGGATGACGATCAAGCGGAGTTCGAGGCTGCCAATATTGAATTAGAGGAGTATCAGTTTTTCTATGATCATGCGCTGGGGAACTTTGGAGATCTCCTCCTCTACAGCGCCACCAGTCCGACTCAATTGATTTACCTGGACAATGTCCTCAACAAGGTCGGAGAGCCCAATGAGAACTATTCTCGCGAGATTCTGGAGCTGTTTGCCTTTGGTGTGGACAACCGCTACACCCAGGAGGATATCGAGGAGTTGTCCAAAGCCTTTACGGGTTGGCAAGTACGGAAGATTCGCCATGACCAGCGTCTCTCGTTTCCCGACTCCGCCCGACAACCGCCCACTACGGAGAGTGTCGCTGTGGTGGAGAATGTGTTGCTGAATACCGGGCCGGGTTGGAGGTACTTTAAGGGCGTTGAAGAGCCGAGCGCCGTCGATGGGCAGGCCAGCACGCAATGGACCGAGAATGATTTTGACGACTCGGATTGGTTGAATGGAGCGACCAGTATCGGTTACGGGGACGGCGATGACGAGACGGTCTTGCGAGACATGCGTCGGCAAGGAAATCGTCGTGGCTACGCGTCTATCTACTTGCGACGCAAGTTCACGATCGATGCTCCCGATGTAGAAGGCCTGCTCTTTTCCATCGACTATGATGACGGCTACGTAGCTTACCTTAACGGAGTCGAGTTTTCTCGTAGCCAAAACATGGAAGGCCGCGGCGAACCGCCGCGCTATAGCCGAACCGCCACGGCAAACCATGAAGCGGGTGGCGATCCGGATTATGTGAGCATGGCCGAAGTTCAGCACCTGCTCCGGCCGAGTCCGGAGGTCAACGTCTTGGCGGTTCAGGTACATAACGTGGAGGTGACCAGTTCCGATCTCTCGGTCCATCCGCGCATTATCGAGCGGATGCACGCACCCGGAAGTATCGAGAATGGCGATCTCAATGGTTTTTGGACCTTCCGTTTCAATCCGGAGGATCATGATTTTGAGAGTAAGATATTGTTTGAAGGCACGCCGCACGAAATGCGGATCCCCGGCAACCGAAGCGGTATCGATGGGTTGCGAGATGCGGTGGATGTGATCGACTCCATGGTGGGGCATCCTTCGACGGCGGAGTTTATCTCGATCAAGTTGATGAATCGGTTTGTCTCCGACGAGATTTCGCTGGCGAGCTACCATGACCGGACGGCACCGGCACCGCTGTTGGGTTTGGCGGATGCGATGATCGAGTCCTGGTTTTCGACCAGCCCGCCCGGAAATATCCGGACTGTGATGGGGACGGTGCTCGATACCGAGCGCCCCGGGAATCCGTTTTGGTCGCAGCTCGCTTACCGGGCCAAAGTGAAGACACCCGTTGAGTTTATCAACAGCACGATGCGAGCCTTGGACTGGAATTTCGATCCGGAGGAACTCCCGGATGCGATCGAAGAGATGGGCATGCACTTCTTCGACCGAGATGAGCCGGATGGTTGGTCGGAGTTTGGCTTTGACTGGATCAGTACGGGCGGGCTCTTGGAGCGCTTGAATTTTGTCGAACGCGTGGCGCGATACAATGAAGATGAATACTTGGTGGATTGGGATGTGGGCGATTTCTTGCGCGCGCGTCGGTTGGAAACGGCCGAGGATATCATCGGCTATTTCGACGGGCTCCTCCTGAACGGCAAGATGTCGGAGAATACCCGAGAGCTTTTGTTGGACTATTCCCGGACGAATAGTAACGAGTTTGCCGTTCCGTTCGTGCGAACCCGGGGAGACTACGAACGGCGGGCCGGTGAGTTGATCGGTTTGATTCTAGCAATGCCCGAGAACCAGTACCAGTAAGGACCGATTTACTCATTGCGATTACAGCCTGTTTGAGGAAAACGATTATGAATATCAGTCGACGCAATTTTTTGAAGTCCAGCAGTTTGGCTGGCACGGCGCTCGGATTGAACATGCTGGCGCCAACGATGTTCCAACGGAAGTTGTTGGGGCAGGATGCTTTGGCGAACAAGAAGATGATCTTCATCTTCCAGGAGGGGGGCAACGATGGCGTGAATACCGTAATTCCGCGAGGCGATTCCTCCTACAACACCTCGACGCGGCCGACGCTCTACATTCCGAGCAATCAAGCCATACCCTCCGGCAATGGGTTTGCCGAGTTTCATCCCGCCTTGCAGCCCATGATGGAGATTTACAATCATTCCTCGATCAACGGTCAAGACGGTCCCGGGAATCTCGCGGTGCTGCATCGGGTTGGGTATGAAGGGCAGTCCCGGTCTCACTTCAATAGCCAGCACTACTGGCAGAATGGAATTCCTGGGGATACCAAGACGGAGCAGGGCTTTATCTACCGACAGTTGAACCGATCCTTGAACCTGACGGATCCCGCCAATGGATTTGTCGCAGCGGGTTTGTCCGGCTCCCAGTTAGTGGCTTTGAAGGGAGAAAACACCATTCCGAACTTTAGTCGAGCCGGTCGGTTTGAGTTACGGGCAGGCGAGAAATTCTTGGGAACCGTACCGTCAGATGAGTATCCCCGCGGGAAAGGGCTGATGGGGTTGTATAGCGGTGCTCCGGATCAGGCGGGTAAACCCTATCGCCAGGGGGTACACGGGGCGGGTCTGACTCTGGGAGCCGCGTTGTCCACGGTACGAGGGGCCTTGGAACAAGGTACTTACCAACCCGAAAACGGGGCGGTTTATCCGAACAATCGACTTGGGAGCAAGTTGGAGGAAGCGGCGATGTTGATGAAGCGGACCGATGTGCGCGTGATTGGGATGCGGATTGGCGGTTGGGATACGCACCGCGATCAAGGCCAGATCAATGGGGATCACGCCAACTTGCTAGAAACCGTGGCCCAAGGGTTTCAGGCGATCTACCGCGATCTCCAGTCGCAATGGGATGATTTGATCGTCGTGACCATGACCGAATTCGGTCGAACCTCGAAAGAAAACGGGAGTGAAGGGACGGACCATGCAGAGGCGAGTGTGATGTTCGTCGGTGGTGGTGGCGTGCAAGGTGGGGTTTATAACTGCGATGATTCCACTTGGGCGGACGGCGATATGTTTAGCAAGCGCGATCGTTACGTAGCCCGCGCGACGGATTTTCGCAGTGTGTTCGCGGAGATCTTCCAAAATCACTTTGGCGATCCGGCCGATGCGATGGACGAAATCATTCCTGGATACTCGTTTGCCCGGCTAGACAACCCGGACGATTTCCGCCCGCTCAATTTCTTCCGCGCGTAGCGCATCTTGGTAGGGCGAGCGTACTCGCGAGCCGTTGGGCAAGAGCAGAAAACGCAGACGCCATTGGCTCGGAAGGACGCACTCGCTATTCCCAGGGATTGCGAGGGTTCCACCGCGGTGCGCCGGGATTCTTTTCGGGAAGGAGACTACCCTCGTGCCGGCGGCTTGCGGGTACGCTCGCCCCACCATCCGGAAAAAAGCGTTGCGTGATGCGCCCGGGAACCTAGGCTCGTCCGCGATGAAAACCCCTTGGTTCCTTTCGCTGTTGAGCGCCGGTGTGGTCGCTATAAGCGCTGCCGAACTTCCTCTCAGTTCCCATCCGGACGTCTCGGGGTGGGAGCGCTTGTTTGACGCGTCCCTCTCCAATGCTCGGTACCCTGCTGGTGTGTGGACGGTGACCGGCGGCGTGCTCACCGCGTCCGAAGACCAAGCCATCTGGAGCCGACGGCCCTACGATAACTTCATCCTCGATCTGGAGTTCCGCAATGCGGATGCCACCAACAGTGGGGTCATCGTCTATTGCACGGACCGTAAGAACTGGATCCCGAATTCGGTAGAAATCCAGATTGCCGATGACTACGCGGACAAGTGGGCCAAGGCCGACAAAACCTGGCAGTGTGGGGCGATCTTTGGCCATCTCGCGGCATCGGAGAAACGGGTCAAGAAGGCCGGTGAATGGAATCGCTATACGATTACGTGCTTGGACCAACGCATCACGGTCGTGCTCAATGGCAAACTCGTGACGGATATGGATATGAGTCTTTGGACATCGGCTAAGAAGAACCCCGATGGGAGTGAGATTCCCGCCTGGTTGAACCGACCTTTTGCGGAGTTGGCTACCCTGGGCTACATCGGCCTGCAGGGCAAACATGCCGGCGCCCCGATCTACTTTCGGAATGTGCGCATCAAAGAGTTGGACTAACGCGTAGCCCACGATTGTCATTCCACTCAGATTCCTTCAGGCTGTGGCCCGCGTCACAGCTTGACGCTTTAAAAATCGATGAGAGCCCTTGTTTATAACGGTCCATGGGACATGACCCTGGAAGATCTTCCCCAACCCCAGCCGGGTCCGGGTGAGGTGTTGGTGAAGATGAAAACGGTCGGCATTTGCGGGAGCGATGTGCATGGCTTCACCGGTGAGAGCGGTCGTCGCGCTCCCGGGATGGTCATGGGGCACGAGGCGGTTGGCGTGGTGGAGGCGCAGGGCGAAGGCGTGACGGCTCCCGCAGTGGGTGATCTGGTGACGGTATATAACATCATCGCCGAGACCGCTCCCACTCCCGAGGAGGGCGATCCGAGTTTTCTCGCTAAAAAAGTCATCGGAGTGAATCTGGCGAAGCGCGGTGCCATGGCCGACTACCTGACGCTTCCGGCCGAGAGTGCCCTTGTGGTGCCCGAGGGCGTGAAACCGGAAATCGGGATCTTGGTCGAGCCCGTTGCGGTGGTGACGCACGGTTTCCACCGCTTGGCCGGCAAGAACATTCAGGCACAGAAGGCCGCTATCGTGGGTGCGGGAACCATCGGCTTGTCCGGGATTCTCGTGGCCAAGGAATCCGGTGTCGGCGAGGTCGCGATCTTGGATACGATTCCGGAGAAGCTCCAGCGTGGTGAGTCGTTTGGAGCGCGGCCGGTTCAGGTGGAATCGGGTGAGTCCGTCGAGGCCGTCGCTGCCAAAGTCGAGACGGCGCTGGGGGACAAACCGGATTTGGTCGTGGATGCCGTGGGCAGCCGCGGTTCGTTTGCCCAGTGTCTGGCACTGGTGAAGCCCGGAGGCACTTGTCTCTTGATCGGGAATCTGGCCAAGGAAGTGGGTTTGCCGTTGCAAGATATCGTGAGTCAGGAGATTACCTTTGTCGGGACCTATGGGTTTGACCGCCGTGCGTTTGCCAGTGCCTTGGAAATGGTGCCGGCAATCCAAGATAAATTGGCCTGCTTCATTGAAGGCCATTGTTCCTTGGAAGAGACGCCAGACACCATGACCCGTCTGGCCAAGGGCGACTTGCAGGCGCTCAAGATCGTTATTGATCTCTAGCCGTCGTCTGTTGGTGGCGGATCCAGGCGACTCCGAGTAAGAGACTGGCGATCAAGAGGGTGTAAACCTCGGGCTCCGGAACGGAGGCCAAGTAGGCCGCGCCCGACGAATTGGCGAGGTCGTCATCCAACACGGCTCCAATCAGAGCCGTGTTGTCTTCGATTGCGACTGCTACTCCAAAGAAATCCCCCTGAGCCGCATCGGATGCCTTGATCTTGGCGACTTCGGTTCCGGTCAGGATGTCGAACAAATAGGCGGAGCCGGAGCTCGTTCCGTCATCGTCATCGAACTCGGATCCAATCACCGCGTAATTTCCGGAGATGCTGACCGAGATGCCGAATTGATCTCCGGCGGCCGCGTCGGACGCGGTGAGTTTGAAGAGCTGCGAACCGTCTGATGCATCGAAGACGTAGGCAGCTCCGGCGGTTTCGCCTTCCGAATCGTGGAAAGGCGCTCCGACCACAACGCGGTCTCCGTCAATCGCCACGGAGGATCCAAACAGATCGGCACCCACCCCATCCGATGGCGTGAGCTTTTGGAGCTGATTGCCCGTGCTGACGTCGAACACGTAGGCGGCCCCGGTATTCGTCGTACTCGTTGAGTCGGCTCCGGGCGCGCCACCCACGGCCCGAGTGCCATCGGTCGAAACGGACGAACCGAGTTGATCCGTCAGCCCGGCATCACTCGCAGTGAGAATGTGGAGATTCGAGCCCGAGCCGAGGTTGTAGAGAAAGACGGAACCGGCGTTGGCCGCCGCGTCATCGTCACCCGGATTCCCGATGGCACCAATTCCGTTTCCGATGGATACGGATCGGCCGAAAGCATCATTGGTTTCGCCATCCGCCGGCTCGAACTTATTGACCTGCACGCCTGTGTTGGCGTTGAACAAGTAGGCCGCTCCGGATCCCGTCGCCAGATTGGTCACCTCGTTGTCCTCGCCCGTTGCGCCGACCAGAGCCAGACCACCGCCGACGGCGACCGAGAATCCAAAGTTATCGCCGAGCTCCCCATCGCCCGCTTCCAGTTTGGTGATTTGGGCACCCGTGGTGGCATTAAACACCCACGCGGCACCGGCATTGGACGCTACGGAGTCATGGTTGATTGAGCCGACTACCGCGAGGGAATCTCCCAAACCCACCGACCAGCCAAACTGGTCCGAGCTGTTCAAGTCATTGGGAGCTATTTTGGCGAACTCGTTGATGAGTGCCTGTGCTTCGCCCCGGGAGGTGCAAAGGGTGAGGGATAAGAGAGTGAAGACGACGCGTAAACGCGCGTGGGATGCGACGCTGGAGCCAACCATGGCGGACCTTTCTATATTGACGGTGGTTTCCAGTCGGTGGTCCGCCCGAGGGCGAAGTCGCATCACCAACTGCCGGGAATACTACTATAAGAGGGCCCTAACGGAAAGGATAAAATGCGACGTGGCGCTGAGTACGGATTTCGCTGTTGCCTAAGCAAGAAAGCCGGGCGAGTGCAAAAGAGGGTGGGGTGAGCGTACCCGACCGTGAAAAAAACCCGTTGGCATCTCCATCGGGTCAAAAGCGACAGCTCCGCTCTCGCACTCCAAATTTCGTCCGCATATCGAGTGTTTCTTGGAGTGCGAGAGCGAAGCTGTCGCTTTGCACACTCTTGCCTGCAGGTGGAAAAGGACTTTTTAAACGGTCTATTACCCGCGAGCCGTCGGCACGAGCGCGATGGGTTGGCGAAAAGCGTTCGTAGCGCACTGAACCCTGGCGTCTTTCTCAAGGGATGGCGGGGGTCCTGTCCTTGTGCGCGGTGACGCCTTCCGGGTTGGCGACTACCCTTGTGCCGACGGCTCGCGGGTACGCTCGCCCCACCTTCCGGAATTGAAATTAGCGCGGCTCTCTCAGGATTCGTGGGCGTGCTTTTGGTTGCTTTCCATCCCCGTCATCCATTACAAGCAATGGCATGAAGCATTCTCTCCGTTGCCGGTGGCTCTTGCTCGTACTGTTCTTGGGTTGGAGCCTTGGGAGCCTGCGGGCGGAACTCCAAACGGCAGTTCCGGAAACCGTGGGCTTGTCTTCCGAACGTCTGGAACGTCTTTCGGAAGCTTTTGAGAGTTACGTGGCGGATAAGAAGTTACCGGGATCTTCAATTCTGATCGCGCGGCGCGGGAAGGTCGCCTACTTCGAAACCTTTGGCCATCGCGATATCGAAGCCGGAGACCCGCTTGGTAAGGATGCCATCTTCCGGATTGCCTCACAATCCAAGGCCGTGATTAGCGTAGGCGTCATGATCCTTCAAGAGGAAGGGAAACTTCTGATCGGCGATCCCGTGGGAAACTACCTACCCGCTTTCAGCGAAACCACCGTCGCGAAGAAGACAGAGACGAAGAAGGGATACGAAGTGGTCCCAGCTCACCGCAAGATTACCATTCGGGATCTACTGACGCATACGGCTGGCATCGGATACGGCGGGGGGCCGGCCAAGGAGGAGTGGGAGGAGGCCGAAATCACGGGTTGGTATTTCGCTGATCGCGAGGAACCCATCCAAGAGACGATCAATCGGCTGGCAAAGCTTCCTTTTGATGCCCAGCCGGGTGAGAAATTTGTGTATGGCTACAATACGGATATCCTGGGTGCGCTGATCGAGGTGGTTTCCGGGAAAGCCTTGGATGAATTCATACACGAGCGGGTTCTCCAACCACTTGGCATGCACGACACGCACTTCTACCTGCCGAAAGAGAAATCCGATCGCTTGACGACGGTGTACTCCTCGAAGTCGGGTGGTGGCCTTGGCCGTGCTCCGGACCCGGGCCGAATGGTTGGCCAGGGTGCCTACTTGGAAGGGCCACGCACGAGTTTCTCCGGGGGAGCGGGTCTCTTGTCCACAAGCACGGACTATGCGCGGTTTCTGCAGATGATGTTGAACGGCGGTCGCCTGGGATCGGTGCGCGTGTTGTCTCCCTCCTCGGTGGCCCTCATGACCGTGGATCACATTGGCGACGTGGAATTCGGCGGCGACGGCGTGGGATTTGGTTTGGGATTTTCGGTCCTCAAAGATCTCGGCCTCCGCGGGACACCCGGAGCGGTCGGTGAGTTCGGTTGGGGCGGTGCCTATCATTCCACCTATTGGGTGGATCCGGCGAACGAATTGGTGGTTGTCTATTTCACCCAGCTCATCCCCGCCCGCGGTGTCGACGATCACGGCAAGTTGCGGACCTTGGTTTACCAATCCATCATCGACTAGATAGGAGACGAATGAAACGCGCCAAGCTGGCTTCCGGAGTGGGTCTCAGTCTCTGGCTGTTCGTGTTGGGTTGTGGGCCCAACGGCGGTCCGGTTCAGGAGACGAATACGGCTGCAGGGACAGGTTCATTGAAGATCAAAGGGGAGGTGTGGGCAGACAACTGGTTTGCCTTCTACTTGGGGGATGAGTTCGTGATAGAGGACTCCGTGCCGATCACCACGGAACGCTCGTTCAATGCGGAATCGTTTACGTTCTCCGGAGACTACCCGTTGGTCCTGAACTTTGTCGTTAAGGATTTTAAGCAGGACGATACCGGTTTGGAGTATATCGGTACGCGTCGGCAACAGATCGGGGATGGTGGTTTGATTGCCCAATTCACCAATGCGGATACAGGCGAAGTGATCGCGGTAACGGATCAGAATTGGCGCTGCTATGTATTGCATGAAGCTCCCTTGGATCCGGCCTGCGCGCAGAATCGCAACCCTCAAGCCGGTGTCCCACCGTGCGCGTTCCTGGAGCGCGAGGAACCGAACGGTTGGAAGTTCATCGACTTCGATGCCTCCTCGTGGGAGTCAGTGACCGAATACTCGGAACGCGAGGTACGCCCCAAGGATGGCTACGACAAAATCCGTTGGGACCGATCCGCCCGCTTGGTCTGGAGCGGCGACCTCCGATTGCACAACACCGTGTTGTGTCGATTGGTCATCGAAGGACCGAAACCGTAGGCAGGGGCCTCGGGTGAAGTCTTTAAACCACAGATGTGCGCAGATGGGCGCAGATTGTGAAATGCCTGTCATATCGGGTGTTCCCATTAAAATCTGCGCCTATCTGCGAACATCTGTGGTTTAAGTTCCTCCGGTATCTCCTCAGTACTCTCTATCCTATTAGACCTCGATCCTTGGCGGGCTACTAGCGCGCTACTAGCGCTGGGATAACGTGCTAGTAGCGTTTGGCAACGTTTGGACCTGCCTCGTTCCGGGGTGTCACTGTCGCCCATTCGTGGTGCCTAGAAAAAATCACTCTTTTTTTTGTTTGTTGTAAACCTTTGATCATAATTGGTTTAGAGGGTCTCGAAGGGAGTTTTGTTCGGGTAATCGGATTAGAATGACGGATTTGGATATTTTGCCTGGTCCCAAAATTGCATGACGTCCCCTGGCTGAGGGTTGTGGCTAACACCCTTCAGCCGCAAGGAGGAGGTCAGCATGCGGAGCGATACCGAGAATTCCAGAGGTCAAGATACTACTAAGTCGACAGAGCGTGGCTTTATTTCGAAGCCCAACTGTCAAGTAAGGCTACCATTTGGAGCGCTTGCTTCGTCGGATCCGAGTGGGGTGCTGGGACTTTTCCGCTGGACTGAACGGGCCGAGAGCGGACGGGTGTGGGGGGGCGAGGGTGTTACTTCACGGAGCGGGTTGGCGGCCAGGAGCAGATTGTGGGTCGTGCTAGCAGTAGTGGGGTTTTGTTCCTTTGGAGTGCATCTGATGGTGTTTGGTGGTGGTGGCTCTGGTTCTTGGGTGGAGGTGAGTTTCTCTGGATTGTTCCATACGGTACAGGCCTTGGGTTGGTTTGTGCTGGTGGCGCACGTGATCGGTTTCTTCCGGTTGCGTGCTTCGAGTGAGCCAAGGCCGGATGGAAGCCCGCTGGAGTCACAGACGGCGGTGCTCATGCCCGTGTATCATGAGGATGTCTCTGATGTGGAGCCTCGTATACGAGCCATGCTAGAGAGCTTTGTGGAGGCAGAGTTGAACCTGAACGTCTCCTTTTTTCTCCTAAGCGATAGTACGGATTCGGCGGTTCGGGCGGGAGAATCCGCAATGATTTCTAGGGTAGCGGGTGATTATCCGGAGGTTCGAGTGGGGCTGCGGCGACGCCGGGAGAGGGTCGATTATAAGGCGGGCAATATTGCTGCTTTCTTGGATGCCGCGGGGGATTCATTTGAGTATTTCCTGGTCTTGGATGCGGATAGTTTGGTGACCGGGTGCCGTTTGAAGCGGATGATTCAGCGCCTTCAGCGCGAGCCGCAGGTTGGTATTCTGCAAGCTTCGGTGCTTCCCGTTGGTGGTCGTGGTCTATTTACCCGCGTTTGGCAGTACTCGCTTTGGCGGACGACGCCGTTGTTTTGTGCCGGGCTGGAATGGGTGATGGGTGGCTGCTCGGTTTATTGGGGGCACAATGCACTGATTCGTTTGGAACCGTTTCGACGGCATGCGCGGCTTCCTGTTCTTCCCGGCAAGGCACCTTTGGGTGGGCGGATTCTGAGTCAGGACATCGTGGAGGCTGCCTTGCTAGGGCGGGCGGGTTACGAAGTAGCTTGGGATATTGAACCCGGAGGCTCGTATGACGAGATTCCACCGGATGTGGTGAGTTATGGGGCACGGGATCACCGGTGGTGTCAGGGCAACCTGCAACACGGTTGGTTGGTGGGGGGTGAGGGCATCCGGTTGATGCATCGCTTGTACTTTGTCTACGGGATTCTCACGTACGTCATGAGCGGGTTGATTCTGTTGTTGTTGTCGTTGGGACTTTGGGAGGTGTTTCAAACCCCAGCTGTGGAGGAAGAACGGTGGATTCCGTGGCTCCTTCTGGGCTGCATGCCGGTGTTGCAGTTGGTTCCTAAGTCTCTCGGTTTTCTTTTCTGGTTTCGAGTCGATGGCCGACCCGTATGGCGGCAGGTGATGGCCGGGATTGCGGATGGGGTGCTGAGCTCACTCTTGTATCCATTGCTGATGTTTCTTCATGTCCGTGCCTTGGTGTCGATCGGACTGGGCCGGGCGACGGGTTGGGGGCAGCAGAGGCGTTCCCATGGTGAGGGACTCGGTTGGGACGAGGCTTTGGCCTGCTTCTGGTTGCCGACCTTGATTGCCGTGACGGTGCTGGGAGTGTGTGGTGTCTGGCGACCGACCTTCTTGGCCTATTCCTGGATCTTGCTCGGCGGGTGGCTTTTCTCGATCCCACTGGCGGTTTGGAGCGCGTCGGGCTCCGTTGGGGATCGATGGAGTCACTGGTTCCCTTTGCCGGTGCCTTCCGCGGATCGGTCATGGTTGCGCCCGTTTGGATTATCCGAGGCCCGGGGCGCTACGGACACCGTGCGGAGCTATCGCGCGCTGAAACAGGTTTGAGGGTGAATTTGAAAGAGATAAATGAGGATTACCATGATTAGTACGCTAGCGAATTGCTTGTGTTGGGCGGTAGGAATGTACAACGCCGTGTTGGCGGTTGGCCAACCGGCGCCACAAGCCTGGTTTCACTTTGACGGATCGCCACCGGATCCCATCAGTCAAGTGGTGGCGGATTCCCAGGAAGTGATGATAGTTGGGAATGGCGCCGACATTTGGTCGACTGCGGATTCCTTTGATTTTGCTTACCAACCTTGGTCCGGTGACGGCACCTTCACCGTGCGGGTTCGATCCTTTGCTGCGGAACATGAATGGGCGAAGGCGGGGTTGATGATTCGCGAGACCTTGGATGCCGATTCTCGGCACGCCTTTGCCTGTGTGGCCTATCGCAAAGGGGTCAACTTCTTGCGCCGATTGGAAACCGGAGGCGCGACCGTGGATGATAGCCACCATTTTTCGCGTCGAGTAGCCGATGGCGACGGCACGATCACTCAGCAACGAAGTCTGGATGCGTCTAGGGATGCGAATGGAGCCCTGACTCAGGTCGGGGAGGGGCGATGGCTCCGTTTGATTCGTCGTGGATCGATGATTCAGGCCTTCGATTCGGCGGACGGCGAGAATTGGGTCTGGCTGGGGACGGACCGGATTGCGATGGCGGATACCGTCTATGTGGGCTTCGCCTTGAGTAGCCACTTGCCGGAGCAATTGGCTGAGGCAGTCTTGGATGCGTGGTCGTTCGAACCACCGCCGGCGAACGTTCTTTGGCGGCCAGTATCGCCCATGATTGGGGATGGCGTGGGACTCACGGGGGAATATTTCGCCTCACGGGAAATGGCTGGGGAGCCACTGGTTCGTTTGGACCCCACGATTGACTTTGATTGGCAGCGGGCGGCGCCGTGGCCAGATTTTCCCCGCAATGGGTTTGCCGTGCGGTGGCAAGGTCAGTTGCAAGCCGAACGTTCGGGCAATCAGTTGCTTCATCTCCTGAGCGATGACCGCGCTCGACTGTGGTTGGATGGCGAACTCCTGATCGACGAGTGGCGAGAGCACGCTTTGCAGGAGTCGACGGCCCTGGTGTTCCTGGAGGCCGGCCGCCGCTATTTGGTTCGAATCGACTATTTTGAAAACCGCGGTGATGCTCGGGTGCAGTTGTCTTGGAGTCATCCGGAGCATCCCAAGAGTGTGATTCCATCCACCGCTTGGTATCCGGAAGTTCTGGATGGGGATGCGGATCAGATTCCGGACCTTTGGGAGGCTCGATTCGGTTTGCGTGGGGATGATCCCGGGGATGCCGCACGCCGGTCACCCGAGGATGAACAGACTTACTTAGAACTCTTTCGTTCGGGTGCGGCCCCTTCGGATGCCGTGGCAGGAGAAGAGCGACCGGATCTCGGCGAGTGGTCCTATCGCGACGTGGGTCCGGTGGGGCAACCCGGAAGTGCCCGGGCCGAGGAGACGCAAGCTTCGTTCGAATTGCAGAATTCCGGAGTGGGTGTCGGCGAAGTCCGCGATGGCTTCAGCTTTCTCTACCAAGAACGTTCCGGTGACTTTGTTCTCGAAGCTCGGCTGGATCAGATCCATGCCGAGTCCCCGCGCGCGCTCGCCGGTTTGATGGTGAGGGAATCTTTGCAGCCCGACAGCGTGTATGGACTCGTTGCTGGTACGACCGATGGGCTGCTTGAGGTCCATGTGCGTAACCAGACGGCCACGCCAGCTTGGATTCAATTGGATGATCATCGGGGGCCGTGGTTGCGATTGGAACGAATTGGAAATGTCTTTCGAGTCTGGTCTTCGCCGGACGGCGATGTGTGGGACTGGGTTGATACTCGGAGCTTTAGCCTCAAAGAGAAGCTTTGGGTTGGGTTGATGACCTCAAGTCGTACAGCTGGTTCCTCAGTTCGCTCGTCCTTTGCCGATGTTCGCTTGGAAGTTCCACGACGCGAACCCAAGTTGAAAGGGCTGAAATCGGGCGGTGGAGATGGTCTGAACGGAACGTACGGCGATGACGGTGTCCGGTTGGAGCGCTTGGACTCTGAGGTGGATTTTGATTGGGATGATGGAGCACCGGCTCCGGGGATGCCCGCCGATCAGTTTTCCGTTCGCTGGTCCGGATTGCTCAAAGCACCCGAGGATGGGCCTTATCTCTTCGAAGTGCTTTCGGATGATGGCGCGCGGCTTTGGTTGGATGGCGAGTTGGTGCTCGATGATTGGGAGGATTCCGGCCTGATTTCGGAACGGGTGCGCTTGATTTTGGAGAAAGATCGCTACTACCGAGTGCATCTCGACTACTACGAACGGTCTGGTGAAGCGGCCGTGCAGTGGTGTTGGAGTAGCCCCAATTTCGCCCGAATGGTTGTTCCGCGGGACTATCTGTATTCGGCCGCCGATCGTATCCAAAGGGCCATGGAGAAAGCGTTGGTGACGCGGAGTCCGGACGAGCAGATCTTCGCAAGAGACGTTCTGGTTCCCGGAGCTCAGGGAGCATCGCGGATGGAACCTGATCTGGGGCGGCGCAAGAAGAGCTTGGAGTGGGAAGAGATCTCACTCGTGCTGGAACAGACGGTGGTGGCCACGAATGGGATCCCGCATCGGGGTTTTTGGGATCCGGTGGACTCGCACTTGGTCGCCGCCAGCCGAAATGGAGCCGTGGGATTTGAGTTTGAGATCAGCCAGCCTGGAATCTTCTGGATTGAAATCAGCGGTGGTGAAGGTCAACCGCACTTGGATCGAGCCTATCAGTTGGACCTCGCCGTTGATGAGGTCCCCGTGGCAACGCGCCACCTTATCGCGAGGTCGAACGAAACGACCGGTTTCCTCTCTCCCTACCTGAAAGCGGGGCCCCATGCCTTGGATGTGGCTTGGTGGAACACGCAGAACGATCGCTATCTTCGGTTAGATGCCATTCGAATCTACCGCCTCGCGACGGGAGATCGGGATCAGAAAGATCTGAGGGATTGGATGCGTGAGGAGATTGAGTGGGGGAGTGCGGTGGAGTCGGATGCCAAAAAGGTCGCGACCTCACCGTTCCCGCTTGAGGGACGTGTCCGCTTCCAGCCTTTGGTTCAGGTCGTGGTCCGAGACCGACCGGTGGTGGTGCACGCGGCGGCCGGACATCGCTGGTGGGCTGAGATTGAACTGGATGCAGACGAGAAAACGCCTGTCCATGTTTCATTCGAGAACGGAGGGGCGGAAGAGTCCTTCGAAATCGAGTGGGATGCTACGGATCTGAAGAAAACCGATGCCATCACGATCCGACAGGGTGACGCGTTGCGCTTGGTCGTGGACGAGAAAGCCAAGGGGCGGGACGGTGATACCCTCGCCAATCTTCGGATCGGAGATTTACTGAGTTATTCGGTGGCGGTAAACGCCCCGCAGATTCATCGATTTGACTCTGTGGGTTCCTGGGAAGTCCGGGGGCAATACACCGATGACAAAGGAAAAGCCAAGGAGGAGAGGCTCGTGGTGACCGTCGTTGGCGGGTTCGACACGGCCTCCATCCCCTCTTGGGTGGGGCGCGAACGCCTCGTCACGTTTGGTGCGCAAGGACGCGATCGTTATTGGGAAACGGACTCAAGCGTTCGCTGGGAGCCGCTGGTGAGCGAGGGGAAGATTGCGGATGCGTTTCGCCTGTCGATGAAGGCTGCGGGACGAAGATACCTCACTCTGCGGACGGCCCGAGACGGCTTACCCGTTCAGTCGATTCCGTTAGAAGGGTTTGAGTTAGTGACGGGTTTCCAAACGGGCGGCGTGCAGCCGATCAAGTCCTATGAGAATGGAACCCAACTACTGGAAGCCATGCTTGTCATGAGTGCTCCCCGGCCATCTGTTGACCTGACGCTCGGGATTGCCACCAGCGGTGTTCTGTTTGAGGACGGTTCGATCCTGCAGCGGCGGACGAGCGAAGATTTTAGTGATTTGGGCGAACTCCCAGTTCGGTTCTTCCAAAGTCCGGAATCCCCTACTGGTGTCTGCCATCGGATTGTGGTTCGAGATGGGGATGTCATTCTTGGGCGATTCTAAAGAGGGAGAAATACTTATGAAAAGAATGTTTGTTTGGGTTTTCCTCATCAATGTGGTGTTGGGATTGATTGTCTCCAGGCGAATGCGGGCACCGGAGCCGGAAGATACCGACCTATTTGATGACCGCCGTTCCGTTCCGAATCTCTCGAAAGAATTGTCCGGCGAGACAACGGACACTCCCTCAGTTGACGATCCCGAACCGAAACAGTCCGAGGGCACGATTCCGGCCGGGTGGGCATCGGCAACGGGTCCGAACTTGATCGAGCGGGTTGAGGAGCTGCGGCGCATGTCTAAAACTCAGCCCGACGCCGCCCGAGCTGCCGGTTTGCGGTATCTCGACGAGGTGCTGCAGCGGCCAGCGCCGGAATCTTGGACCGTCGAGGGCGCTGTCGTGAACGAGGTGCTAAAGACCTTGGTGACCGCTCCCGGATTGACCGAAGGCTTGGCTTCGAGACTGCAAGACCTGGTGCACGGTTCTGCCGTGCCTTTGGTGGTGCGGGACTATGCGTTGCAATTTAGCGGAACGTATTACGATCGTCTCCAACGCGAGACTCTGGGAGCGACCGGGACACAAGAAAAAGAAGCATCCCTTGCTTGGAACACGCTTTGGTCGACCCTAGTCGAGAGCGAGGAGCAGCTCTCGGGCACCGCGATGGTCAACCTCGCTCACCTAGCGTCCTCCTTTTCGGAGGCTGAAGCCGAACAGTTTGAAGGGTTCGTGCTGGAGCTGATTGAGAACCCCGATGCAAAGGCGTCGCGTCGGGCGACCGGCCTATCCGTTGGGCTGCTCATGGACTATCCGGAGGCTCGGGCGCTTGCCCCAACTGCGGATGGCAGCGGGCCCCGCTCCGGCCTTTTACCCATGGCTTTGGCTCCCTTCCCGAACCCAAACACACAACCGCGCGAAGACATCGTGGTTTCTGATTCCATCCCATTCTAATCCTGCGATTTTCCTATGAAGACTGTTCGAATCTTATTGTATCTCCTGAGCATCGCCGGCTCCGCCGCGACCGCTCAGAATAATCTCCCGCCGGCACCCGTCGCACCGACAAACGTGTCAGTTGCGAACACGGGTGGGACCGGTGTCCGGGTTACGTGGAATGCGGTGCCAAACGCGCTGGGCTACAGCGTCTATCGATCCACTCACACTGCCACGATCGGGAGCTATGTGGGCGGTGTCGATAATACCAACTTCGACGATCAGGTGCCTTATACCCCCGGCACGTTTCACTATCGTGTCCAGGCTTGGGGTGCGGGTGGGACCGGACCTCGATCTCCCTACCGTTCGATCTCGGTGGGCAATACCGGTGGCGACGGGAGCCAATCGGCTTCGTTGGGTGATGCCGTCGAATACCCGAGCTGGACTTATACCACCGGGGGTTCGAGTCCGTGGTTGCGGGTTCAAGCTTCGAATACGCAATCGGGTGGCGACGCCGCTTTCAGCGGAGTGATTGGGAACGGACAGAGCACCTGGATGGAGACCACCGTAACGGGTCCGCTTGAAGTTTCCTTCTTTTGGCGCACGGAGTCGGAACTGCATGGGGACTATTTGATTTTTACCATGGATGGCAGTGAGGTGCAGAAGCGGTCCGGTTACACGGATTGGGCGGAAGTGGTTCACCGGGTGCCTGCTGGGCGACATACCCTTCGGTGGACCTATGATAAGGACTGGTCGACGGGCCACTATGCCGACCGAGGGATGTTGGACCGGATCACGGTCCGGGCCGGCGCGGATGGGGGTGATTTTGAAAGCTATGTGACGGACTTTCAGACGGGGTATGGCGACTGGACGCCGGAACCTCGGTATGGCGGATGGGCCAACTATTGGCGTCGTGATTACGCCGGTACGCCATCACTTTATACCGGCCCTTACTACGATCACACGCTTGGTAGCTACTCCGGCTACTACGCCTACTTGGAGGCTTCCTACTCATCGGCAGGTGAGGAGGTCAAGCTGATCAGTCCGGAGTACAATACCTTGGAAGGTCCCCTCGCTTTCAGCTTTTGGTACCACATGTATGGCTATGACACCGGCACCTTGGCTGTCGACGTCTGGCAAAACGACCAGTGGGAAACCCGCTGGCAACGCTCCGGGATCCAACACTACTACTACACCTACGCGTGGACCCAGGCGGAGTTGGATCTCTCGGATTTGACCGGAATCACTCGGATTCGTGTGCGAGCGGTTGCTGCGGGCGGGCATCGGGGGGATATCGCCATTGATGATCTGGTGGTTATTCAAACCATTCTACCCGATGTCGTTCCGGATCCCGTCGATTGGGATTTGGATGTGCCGTTCCCTTTTGTGGTGGGCGTGACTCAACCCAGTGAAGCGCTTCTGGTTCCCTAGTGATTGAAGCGGCGGTGGCTGATACAGCATTTTTTAGACAACAAGGAGATTGATATGAAACAACAGAATGCATTCTGGGCATTCATCCTAGCCATGGGAATGCTAGGTGCGGTGCCGGGCGGAGTGGTGGCTCAAGAGAATGGGGCCGATCAGGAAAGCACGGTGGAACACCTAGCCGGTGGCGGATTTTTTAGAGGTGGGCTCACCGCAGTGGGTTCGGTAATGCCGGCGGATCGAGAGGCGGTCCAGGTATTGCAGCAGACTGGTATGACTGTCACCGAGCCCGATTCGAATCAAGGGCGGCCAGCGGCGGATCCTGTGGGAGCCGGGTTGCGTCCCTGGGATTCCACCGCCGCGGCGGCGGAATCCTTTGTGGCTGAACGGGCCGATTCGCCCTTTGCTCCTTCCGTACGATTGCAGCTTGGGAAGTATTACGCCCAGACCGGTCGCTTCGACCAGGCATTGGACCAATGGCGCGAAGTCGAGCTATTAACGCGGGACCGGGCAGAGGGACAGAGCGTCCATGATCAAGCATTAGGACGTCACGCCTTACTTCTTGCGGAGCTGGGACAGGCGGACGAGTTGGAGTCTTTGGTTGCCGAGCACACGGATCGTCGACCCGAAGCGGGCGGTGCGGGCTATTTGTGGGATCGGGCGCAAAATATTCTGCAGCGCAGTCGCGGGAATGCGGAGAGCCGACGCCGCGGCTTGGCGATCCTCCTGGATCCGTTTACTCCCGAAGATTCGCCGGTGACGCCCCAAGCGTTTGATGACACATTGATTCAAGAAACCGATCAAGGGGTGAGTCCGAGTCAACTCATCGCACTGGCGGACAGCGTGGGGCTCGATGTCCGGATAGCCGCACCGTCGGGTAACTGGGAACCGCTCGTGCCTTCGATCGTCCATCTCACGGTCGGTACCTATGTCTCGGTGATTCGCGCCGAGGCTGGGGGCTATCAGATACTGAACCCGGCGGCGGGTCGGCCTCAGTGGGTGACGCCACAAGAACTGCGGGAGGGGGCTTCTGGAGTGGTTTTGGTTGCGGCGGCCGTATCTGAAAGGGATTGGCCCGGGTTGCAAGCGCAGGGTAGCCTAGCGAATGTCGGTGGGCTCCCGAGTGATTGTCCGCCCTTTGACGATGAAGATGGTCCTTTGTGCGATGAGCCCTGTGGTCCTTGTCCGCCGGGACGCGGCGGAAATGATGCGTCGCTGATGCCAGGCGCGGAGCCCGATTGTGATAGTTGTGGCACCGCCGCCGATTCTCCGGGAATGGTCGTTTGGCGAGTTTCGGAACCGTTTCTCAATGTTTGGCTTGAAGACGTCCCCTTGGAGTATGAACCCTCGATCGGGCCGTCGGTGCGTCTGGAATTGGGCCATCGCCAACGCTTGGGGGACGACTTTGGTTACTATGATGGGAGTACTTTCGGGCACGGATTTCATGCTTCATGGCGCTCCTCCGCCGGTCCCTTCGGTGGCGATACCCACTACGTTTACCATCCGGGTGGACGGATCGGTCACTACCATTTTCCCAGCAGTTCCAGCCTAATGAGTGAGCGGAACTACTGGGACAACAGCCGCTTGGAGAAACTGGTTGATGGGGCATCCGGACAATCCCGTGGGTATGCCCTGCATCGCCCCGACGGGAGTATGCTGCGGTACGAGCACAACTTCTTAAATTCGGGAGATTTCTATCTCACGGCTCAAGTGGATCCTCAAGGGAATCAGTTGGCCTTCAACTACGACGCAGCGGGACGCTTGACCACGGTCGTGGATGCCGATGGGCGTTCGACGAGGCTCGTTTACCAAGGCACTAGTCGCCTGATACGCGAGGTCGTTGCTCCAGACGGTCGGCGCGTGGTGTTTCAATACACGTGGCGATATGGTAGCGATCCCTACCTGGTATCGATTACCGATCCGGTGGGCATCCGGAGCTCTTTTCAATACAACCAAGAATGGATCCGATCTTTCAGCACACCCTACGGGACGACCAGTTTCACAACCTCGGCGAACAGTGGCTCGTTGAGCCGCTGGGTCAGAGTAGATAAGCCGGAAGGGCGAACGCACGGCTATGCGTTGGTTGATACCAGTGCGGTTGGGATGCCGGCAACGATCCCGGCCGCACAGCGACCAAACCTATCTTTCCCGAACCAGCTCGATCTGAATTTCCGGCACCATCGCAACACCTTCTACTGGAATCCGCAGCAGTGGGCCGCGTTGGGGCAGACTTCCATCCCTGGATTTGGGTGGACTCAGTACCGGCGAGCGCGCATACGACATTGGCTGTGGGAAGTGCAGCGGCATGTCGATACGCTGAGCTACCAGCAATGGCCGAGCCCCGATGGTACGGAGGAGGGACTGATTGTGTTCCTGGACTACGAGGGCAAACCCTTTCCGTATTATACCGGAAATCAGATCTACCCCAGTCTGGTAACCTGGCTCACACCGGAAGGGGAGACCGCCTACCTCCGGTATGATCGGAACCCGTTGGGGAAGGTCACCCGGGAACGCCAAACCTATCAGGCCGCGGACGGGACGGTGCAGGAACGGACTCGGAACTTCACCTACAGTGCGGACGGCATCGATCTCCTGACCGAATCCGATTGGTCCAACCGCCCGTTGCGCCGGTGGGTCTATAATGGTTCCCGTCTCCCGACCGCACTGCACGTCTATCCCAAATCTGGCGAAACAGAGACCACCACCGTGCAATACACCAACGGCCCCCGGGTATCCAAAGTGATCACCGCTTCGGGATTGGAGATCAACCACACCTATCACGGCAACGGGTATCTCGCACAGCGCATTTACTCCACGGGTGGGACGGAGAAGTTCTTTTGGCTCAATGGGAATCTGACGGGTTATACGGATTTGCGCAGCCTGCGCCGGACGATGACTTACGACGGCCTGAACCGGATCACCCGGATCGGTTACGGAACAGACTTTAGTTTCTACCAACTCGGGCAAGAGTCCTACCGTTACACGATGGATGGCAACGCGGGCGGCCCTCAGGGATTGGATTTGACCTATGCGAGCGATCGGATGGGCAATGTGCATCGCTATCAATACAACGGACTGCGGGAACTCATGCAGTACACCGATCCCATGGGACGCCAGACGAACTTGGAGTATTGTGAATGTGGTGCCCTGGAAGCACAGGTGGACGCATTGGGACAACGCACCGAATGGGACCGAGACTTCCAAGGTCGTGTCACCACCATTCGGTTCCCGGGCGGAACGCGTCAGCTGGATGTGGTCTATGATGCGCTCAGTCGGATCTCGTCCGTAGCCGATGGGAAGACGACGCGCACCTTTGCCTACAATCACCAGGGACAGCAGACACGTCTGTCGAGCGCGGGTGGGGAACATTGGCGGCGGAGCTTTGATCAGCACGGCAATGTCATTTCGGAAACCACGGCGGTGAACGGCACGTCAACCGCAGTCTACGATCGCCTAGGCCGACTGATTCAGAGAACGGACGGGGCGGGGCAGACCAGTGAATGGACTTTCGGTTCGCGAGGATTGGAAGAATTCAAGAATGCCTTGAGCCAAGTGACCGTCTTGACCCGAGATGCCCGGGGTTTACTAACGAGCCAGCGTTTACCCAGTGGTCATACCCGCCAGTTCACGTATAACTGGGCAGGGGATTTGACGGCTCTTATGGATGGTTCCAAACGAACCAGTTGGTATCTGGATCGATACGGGGACGCGTTGGTAAAGTATGAAGGAAACCAATCTGTAGACTGGTATCGGTATGATCGCTTGCAACGGCTAACTTACTGGAGTGCGATTTCCAATACTTCATTTGGGGGGCGCCCAACCTATGATGCCGTGGGCAATCTACTGAGCATCAATTACAACGGTTCCACCCCGGATGTTAGCTTCACCTACGATGCGTTGAACCGGATTACGGAGATGCGAGACGGCATCGGATTGACAAAGTTTGAGTACACACCTGATGGGCGATTGAAATCCGAGGACGGTCCATGGGCTCAGGATGAGTTGGAGTGGGGCTACGAATCGGGCTATCGTAGTCGCTTTTCAGTGGGGTTTGGGAACGGGAAATGGACGCAGTCCTACGGGTATGACTTGGTGGGCCGTCTTAAGACGGTGAATGGTCCGGCGGGCGCCTACCGGTATCAATACCCTACAGGAAAGGCGACCAGAAACTGGAACACTCGCGATCTACCGGGAGGCGGGAGTGTGAGCCGGCAATTCGACAGCGTGGGCCGTCTGACGAGCACCACTTTGTTGGATGCCGGTGGTCAACAGTTGAACCATCACGGGTATGGCTTCGACGCTTTGCATCGGCGAGTGCGGCAGACAAAAAACCTCGGCAACTATTGGGCATACACCTATGATGCGGATGGCCAATTGTCCACAGCGAAAGGGTTCGAGGCCAACGGACAACCCCGACTGCATGAAGATCTCACGTATCAGTATTACAGCGGCATCGGACACGGGAACCTAAAGACGCGCGACCGATCGGGTAGCTCTTTGATGAGGTACTATTACAACTCCGGCAACAATGCCATGACCCAAGTATCACGGAACCAACCGGCCGAGGTCCTGGTGAGCGGTCTGACGTCCCCGCCGGCGTCAAGCGTGAGTGTCAACGGTGTCCCAGCGACGGTGTATCCGGACGGAGCCTACGCGTTGGGAGATGTGGCGCAAAGCACGAGCGATACGGAACAAACCGTAGTAGTCGAGGCGACGAGCCCGAGCGGGGAATCGGTACGCGTAAGCGAGAAGTACAGTTTGGGATTTCCGCTCACGGGCTACTCTTCGAGCTCTCTACTTTCGATGACGTGCACGACGGATGCAGCGGGGAATCTATCGCGAGCGGGAGATCGCTGGTTTCAATATGATGGAGCAAAGCAACTCATCGCTGTCTGGGAGGCGGGTCGTTTCAAGACGGAGTATCAGTATGACGGCCTGAATCGCGTGCGGGTAAGGAAGCGATTCAGCTCGATACGCAATCAGTGGAAGCTGGAGGAAGAGCGCCGCTATTTGTATGACGGCATGCAAATCGTCCAGGAGCGTGATGGGGCCAACCAAGTGGTAGTCAGCTACACTCGGGGATTGGACCTAAGCGGAAGCCTGGCAGGCGCAGGCGGCATCGGTGGCTTACTAGCGTTTTCCGATCACGAGGGCCCGGGCGTTCGTCACGCCCACTACCACAGCGACGGCAACGGCAACATCACGGCAATGATGAATCGTCACGGCCGATTGGTCGCCGAGTATCACTACGATCCGTTCGGCAACCTCCAAGGCCAAGCCGGACCGTTGGCGGAAACCAATCCTTACCGCTTCTCAAGCAAACAGTACCAGCCGAACACGGGGATGTATTCGTATGGATTCCGGTTCTACGAACCAAGTCTCCAGCGATGGATCAATCAGGACCCCATTGCGGAACTAGGTGGAATCAATCTTTACGGCTTCGTTGGTAGTGATCCTGTGAACTTTGTCGACTCCGATGGACGAGCTGCGTGGGGTTGGGTCGCTCGCGGAGGATGGACGATAGGTGTCGCAATAGGGAGTAGTTTGCTCTTCGATCGGTATGTTCAACCTCATATCGACCAAGCGTACCAGAGAATCTACGCTTGGGATCCTCTTGCAGGAGACATTTTTCGAGGAGCGGCAACTGGTGTCGAAGTTGCAATGACTGTCAAGAATGCTCCCAAGATAGCAATGGGGATCTGTAAGCATGGTGGAAATCTGATAAGATTTGGAAAGGGGCCAGAATCCTTGGCAGATCTGGCGGACCAAGCAAAGAGGGCAGAGGACAACGGGTTTCCCCATGGGGTTTCAACCCGTTTAAAAGACCGGGTAAGTGGATCCGATAGAAAACACCGTTCTGCACCGAAAGATGAAGTTGAAGCTTCATTTCCGGTCGAACAAACCGGAAATGATCCACGTCATCATACAGTCATACTTCCTAAACCAGTGAATTCAGAAGTTGTCGATGAGTTTAATCGGATCTTTAAACCTAAATCGACCATTGATCAGTAGAATTGGTAGGTGCAAGAAATGGATGCCGAAGTAAAAACTCAGGAGTTTGAAGTTCAGAAGGTAGTGAATCTGGAGTGGCATGATGGGCATGTCAAGGCCCTGTTTTACACGTGCAATGCCGTGTTTCTGTGTCAACTTGCAGCTTGGGATTCTGATACAGGTAGAAAGCTCTATTTACTTGTAAAAATAGGAAACGAAGGGAGTAGGCGTATCCTTCACGCAAATGAAGCAATTGGTAAGGGTGTGCCGGACGAGTCTGTTTGGTCTCACTTTTTGAACGAAATTGTGAGTGTTGCCAAAAGCAATTGGAATGTCTTGTATCTAGCGAAGGAGCCCGATCTAGCTGCGACTAGGATAACGGTCACTCGTCTTGATGATAGAGTTAGAGAATCTTACGACTTGCGAGATATCGATTCATTGGTAGATGACCCTGTCGGTCAGGCGTTGCTAGATCGTTTTTTTGAATGAAATTGGCCATAGCATTGTGAACCTACGTGCTAATCATAGCACCAGGTGGCAGGATTGGTGCGAAAGGAAGCTTCTTGGCAACGAACGCGTTCTGTTCTAAGGCTTGGTAGTCACTTGGAATCCTGAAGGGAATGCAGTTTTGTTAGCCCCACTAGCATGGACCGTGTTGCGAACGGCCCAGTTCTGTTCTGTTGATGCAAAAATCGCCTTCGGCTGTCCACAGCAAAAGGGTTCGAAGCCAACGGGCAACCTCGACTGCATGAAGATCTCACGTATCAGTATCACAGTGGCATCTGGCACGGGAACCTGAAGTCGCGCGACCGATCGGGTAGCTCGCTAATGAGGTACTATTACAACTCCGGAAACAATCCCATGACCCAAGTATCACGGAACCAACCGGCCGAGGTTGTGGTGAGCGGTTTGACGTCCCCGCCGGCGTCAAGCGTGAGTGTCAACGGAGTCCCGGCAACGGTGTATCCGGACGGAGCTTACGCGTTGGGAGATGTGGCGCAAAGCACGAGCGATACGGAACAAACCGTAGTAGTCGAGGCGACGAGCCCAAGCGGGGAATCGGTGCGCGTTAGCGAGAAGTACAGTTTGGGATTTCCGCTCACGGGCTACTCTTCGAGCTCTCCACTTTCGATGACGTGCACGACGGATGCAGCGGGGAATCTATCGCGAGCGGGGGATCGCTGGTTTCAGTATGATGGAGCGAAACAACTCATTGCAGTCTGGGAGGCGGGCCGATTCAAGACGGAGTATCAGTATGATGGCCTGAATCGCGTGCGAGTGCGGAAGCGATTCAGCTCAATACGCAATCAATGGAAATTGGAAGAGGAGCGCCGCTATTTGTATGATGGCATGCAAATCGTCCAGGAGCGTGATGGGGCCAACCAAACGGTGGTCAGCTACACGCGCGGCTTGGACTTGAGCGGAAGCCTGGCAGGCGCAGGCGGCATCGGTGGCTTACTAGCGTTTTCCGATCACCAAGGTCCAGGAGTGCGCCACGCCCACTACCACAGCGACGGCAACGGGAACATCACAGCGATGATGAACCGTCATGGCCGATTGGTCGCCAAGTATCACTACGATCCCTTCGGCAACCTCCAAGGCCAAGCCGGACCGCTGGCAGCGGCAAATCCGTATCGCTTCTCCAGCAAACAGTATCAAGCGAACACGGGGATGTATTCGTATGGATTCCGGTTCTATGAACCAAGTCTCCAGCGATGGATCAATCAGGATCCGGTTGGGGAAATTGGCGGGCTGAATGTTTACGCGTTTGTTCAGAACGATCCTACAACCTGGGTTGATCCGTCTGGAAATACGCCGCTCTTCACCGGAGTAATCGGAGGAGGCATCGGTGCGGTGATTGGAGGTGGATCGGCGTGGTTGAATGGCGGAAGCTGGAATGATATCGGACGTGGTGCGTTGCGCGGGGGGCTAGCAGGCGGCGTGGCGGGATTGACGCTCGGCTTTGGTGGAGCTGCAATCGCGGGATCGGTTGGAGGTGGTGCGTTGGGCGGCGCACTTGCAGGCGGTGTAGCTGCGGGAGCGGGCAATCTTGCATCTCAGGCGTTTGACAATTCTACAGGATACCGTTGTGGATACAGCTTACCAGAACTTGCAAGAAGTGCCCTTTTTGGAGCAGCTACCGGTGGAATCTTCCTGCGTCCCTACACAGCTCCGTCACAGCCGGTGACTAGTTGGGCTCCTGGCGGTGTTGCGCCTAACCTCGATCCAGGTAGATGGGCGATGGTGGGAGGCGCATCTGCCAGAAATTATTTAGGTACGGTTGGCCCAGCATTACGAGGTTATCCGATAGGAAACTCGATATCAGGAGTTTTCCCTGGAATCAATCTTGTATATCCTGGTGGTCTAACCGGGAATCTTGCTGGGCTTATCGGGCAGCGGATCTTTAAGCTATATTAGCACGAAGGTATTTAGTGAAGAAAGAAAAGCCGGGGGTATTTGAGTCTATGGCTCTAGTGTCTGGTCTAGGATTCGTAATGAGTGTTGCGTTCGTTCTTTTTGGGTATTTTTCGGATTCGTGGGAATCCAGGTCGTTTGAACCTCCAGGTGAGTATTTGCGAGAGCTCGGGATTCTGCCTGGATTCTTTGCTTTTGTATTGGCGATATCGGCGTGGCGTCTTCGATCATGCAACTGCACACAGACCAACCACAGCACCGGCGGTGCCAAGTAAAGGGATTGGCGCAAAAGAAAGCTTCTTTGCTACCAACACATGCTCTTGGGGCAGGGTGTTCTCTTCCGATCCAGCAAGGAATGCAGTTGCGTTAGCCCCACTAGCATGGGCCGCGTTGCGAACGGCCCAGTTCTGTTCTGTCGGTGCAAAAACCGCCTTCGGCTGTCCACAGCGAAAGGGTTCGAAGCCAACGGGCAACCCCGACTGCATGAAGATCTCAGGTATCAGTATCACCGTGGCATCAGCCACGGGAACCTGAAGTTGCGCGACCGATCGGGTAGCTCTTTGATGAGGTACTATTACAACTCCGGCAACAACGCCATGACCCAAGTATCACGGAACCAACCGGCCGAGGTTGTGGTGAGCGGTTTGACGTCCCCGCCGGCGTCAAGCGTGAGTGTCAACGGAGTCCCGGCAACGGTGTATCCGGACGGAGCCTACGCGTTGGGAAATGTGGTGCAAAGCACGAGTGATACGGAACAAACCGTAGTAGTCGAGGCGACGAGCCCGAGCGGGGAGTCGGTACGCGTAAGCGAGAAGTACAGTTTGGGATTTCCGCTCACGGGCTACACTTCGAGCTCTTCACTTTCGATGACGTGCACTACCGATGCGGCGGGGAATCTTTCGCGAACGGGGGATCGCTGGTTTCAGTATGATGGAGCGAAACAACTCATCGCGGTCTGGGAAGCGGGTCGTTTCAAGACGGAGTATCAGTATGACGGCCTGAATCGCGTACGAGTACGAAAGCGATTCAGCTCGATACGGAATCAATGGAAGCTGGAGGAAGAGCGCCGCTATTTGTATGACGGCATGCAAATCGTCCAGGAGCGTGATGGTGCCAACCAAGTGGTAGTCAGCTACACTCGGGGATTGGACCTAAGCGAAAGCCTGGCAGGCGCAGGCGGCATCGGCGGCTTGCTGGCATTTTCCGATTACGAGGGCCCGGGCGTTCGTCACGCTCACTACCACAGCGACGGCAACGGCAACATTACAGCAATGATGAATCGTCATGACCGCCTGGTTGCCGAGTATCACTACGATCCCTTCGCCAACCTCCAAGGTCAAGCGGGACCGTTGGCGGAAACCAATCCTTACCGCTTCTCAAGCAAGCAGTATCAACCGAACACGGGGATGTATTCGTATGGATACCGGTTCTACGAACCAAGTTTGCAGCGCTGGATCAATCAGGATCCGATGGGGGAAGAAGGGGGAATTAATCTCTACGGATTCAATTACAACGATCCCGTTAACTATGTAGATCCCACTGGAGAGAATCCCGCAGCCATACTCCTTCCAGTATTGCCTTCTCTTCCCGCGGTTGGCACGGGAACAGTAGTTGGTGGTGTGACTGTTGGTGGCGTGGCAGTCGGTGGTCTTGCTGCTGGTGGCGCTGTCGTCGCAGGAGCCGGTGGGTGGTGGTTAGGTGACAAGATTGGAGATGGGATTGGTTTGCATGACGGATTGGGCTGAGCAATAGCAGCTGGTTATGTGTTCTGTACTTCTAAATCTGGAGACAAAGCTAAAAAGCGTGGAACGGGAGACCGACAGAAAGGGCAAAGGAAACGGTCCGATGATGATGCACTCGAGCAGCTTGAAGAGATTGAAGAGATTGAAGAAACGCAGCGGAAGTTTAGACGGGATAAAAGAAAGGGAGATGTAGATCAGATAATTGAGAACATTGGGAAATCTAGGAATGATGCTAGTAAGTACCTCAGAGATATAATGGATCGGTGGAATCGGTAGAAAGGCTTGTAGGTCGTCAAGGCGAAACTTAGATTAAATTGTTTATGGATCAAGGACTTAAACGGAGGCTTGACGAAGGAATTGTCCTCCACAGGTCTGGTGAGCTGAGAGCCGCAAAATCAGTTCTTATGGAGTTGGCGAAAGAATTTTCTGGAGAAGCTGAAGTTGTGACCGCCCATGCGCATGTTCTATGGGATCTAGGAGAGCTGGACGCCGCTACCGAACAATTCCGTGTTGCTGTTTCTTTGTGGCCGAATGTGGAGGCTGTTTCGTTGGGGCTATTCCATTGCCTTTGGGAACTGGGATTGACTGATGATGCTTTTGATGAGATGAAGCGATTTGTGTCTATATGCCCTTCCGAAGAGTACGCAAAGCTAGTGAAGATTATTAACCAGAACTAGAAGTCATGAACCCACGCGCCAACCTTAGCACCAGCGGTCCAAGTTAGAGGATTGTCGCAAAAGGAAGCTTCTCGGCTACGAACACATATGTTCGAGACTGCTGTTCGAGGATTAACGGGTTTTACTCCTGGTGCAAGGATCCCAGGCGTCACAGCTGGGCGGGGAAGTTGCGTTCAGGTTTTCAATCAGATATCTACGAAGGCTAGAAACGGCTCGATTTCAGGAATCACACCAACAACGGCTGGAAAAATGTTTGGTGGAAGAGTGATTGATACGGGGCTTGTTCCTGGCGCCGGAGCGGGTGCAGCAGCGGGAGTAGTTGGGGGTGGATTCTTTCCTCCTTCAGAAGAAGTGAAACCAGCGAAATGAGCTTTCCAATTCAGCTACACGCTCGTCCTTCGATGAGCACTTTTCTATCGGTTGCGGCCTTGTTTACTCTACCTGTTGGTTTGGCGACGTATGCGGCACTCAATGATCCTGGTTTTCATATGATTGCAGGTGCCCTTTGGGTTGTGTTTTCACTGGTAATGCTTCACCTAAAATATCTGTGTGTCAGTATTACCAACGGTGGAATCACATATTCTTCGCTACTCCGGCGAGTGAAAACTCTTCGATTGGACGAAATCGAATCTGCCAAGGTTGTAGTAGGCTATCAGCGATATTGGGAACGAGTTCAACCGCCATTCCGGCTGGTTATTAGGCCTGCAGAAAATACTGGGGTTAAACCGTTCTCGATCAACCTAAAGGTATTCTCGCAAGGCCAGGTCAAAGAAATCCTCGAGTTCTTTGAGCAGTAACGGTACACAAGCTAATAAAAGCACCAGCAGTGCCAGGTGAATGTGGTTGGCGCAAAAGGAAGCTTCTCGGCTGCGAACGCATTCTCTTTTGGGAGAGGATGATCACTCGCGATCCGGTACGGAAAGCAGGTTGCTAAGTCCAACGGCAAACGACCCGGTCCTGTTTGTCCAATGCAAAGCTCGCCTAAGAGTAGGAAGCGGGGTCAAACCAGCGATTGGTAATTTGGGCTTGCGATCAGAAGTAAGCACGAAAGGTTTGCCAACCAGGGGCGTTTTAGATTTCGTTTCGAAGCCCACCCTTGGGGTGGGTCGCCGCGGTGGCTTCTCCGACCTCATTTGCACTTGGACTTAATTAGTTGGTGGCCGCACCATTTCAGCTTAGAACCGGTATTTGGAATTGGCTTGGGGTTCCTTGATCGCTTTCTGGAGTAATAGTCATGGTAAGCGTGAAAGACGAGATTAAAGCCTTGTTGCTAGAGCATGGCGCTCCACGAGTGCCTGAGACTTGCCAATCGATGGGGCGAGAATGCTTTGCAATAAGGGAACGTAATTCGGTGTTTTTCCGAAAATACAAGTCTGCTGAGCTAAAACTCAATTTGCTGAGTATCTGCCTGTCAAGTGACCTTGGCTGCTATCTGAACTATTCAGCGAACCCGATTGAAGACCAACTAGCTGGATGTTGGAGCCGTGTCGATGACGATGTTTGGCTTGTTTCGCAAACTGCTGACCTGAGGGAACTGATTGATTGGCTGAGGCTCGGGAACTGGATTCTGTATCTGAGTGCAAAACCACAGAATGAGCCGTTTGTCGCCAGTGTGGGCCCAAAGTTTGTCGAATTTGGGCGGGTCTTGACTGAAGAAGTGCCATTGATCGTCGCAGCCTATCATGATAGTGATGCATGGTATTGTTGTTTGCAACACCCGACATGCCAATCGTAGCACCAGCCGAACCTGTATGAGTAGGAAGTGGGACAGCCCAAAGAAAACGCTTTTCATCTTCTGAAATAGGTGGAGCGCCGTTCGGCTATTGCGAAATCGGGGGCACCGGGTGATTCGGAAGGAAGAATCGGCAGTTCCTGAATCTGCCCCCTTCCCCAAAGAACTCCCAACCGGTAAGGCTAAGACGAAGCCAAAACCTCCTGGCTTCGTCGATTTTTGGAAAGGCAAACACCCTGGCTACGAGATACCGAAACCCTGAGTCAATTCGATGAGTACAGTATCGACATTTTTCGAAGGAGAATGGAGACCCTATGATCTGGATGATTCAACCGTTGTTGTAATTGAGTCCTGCAATCAGAGCCTTCATGTAAATTGCTATGATGCTGATGATAGAGAAGTATATAGTGTTTCGAAAATGAGGCTTACTGAGAGTTCTTTAGGCTTTGAAATCCTTGTTCAGTCGACTTCATGTCGGGCCATCCACAGCTGGCGCCTAGCATCGGAGTATGTTGTCTTGGATGACTGTACCTACAAAGAATCCTGGTGTCGGAGGGGGGGAGATCTGTCGGGTGAATGTGATTTTGGAAATCTACTAAGAAGTGAATACAAGTCTAATGGAACGTCTCGCGCTGAGTGGCTGCTTGGTCGTTGGGAGCCGGATGAGGGCTATGCTTGGGGGCCTGTAGTGAAAATTGAAGGGGAGAATGGGCGATTTAAGGTTCAAGAATATGGCGAACCAGAGACAAGAAATGAAATTTATGTGGTGTCGAATGTAAGTTGGGAGAACGGTGTGTTGATCTTCAAAACGGGTATTCCCTCGAACTGGAGTAAAACTCAGCGGTTCAAGATTGTTTCGAAGAACAAGGTCGATAATGAAGTGACTATCCATTCTCAACCTTGGAAGAAGGTGTTGGTTGTTTGATTGAGACTATTCCTGAGCTCGTGTCTCGCTGTGTCAAATACACACAGGACCAACCACACCACTAGCAGGGCCAGGTGGATGGATTGTCGCAAGAGGAAGTTTCTCGGCTATGAACGCATTCTCTTCCAGGGTAGGTAATGCTTTTCTGTAAGGGCCGATCGTGTGAACTGTGATGCGACCTCCCGGTATCCGTAGACTCTTCGGGAAAGTTCGGCGAGATGACTGACCGTGAATGCTTCTGGTGATCTAATTGACATGAATATTTTCGAGCTTGGCGTTTTTGCCACAAGTTGTGTTGCTGGCTATGCAACTGGCAAAATCCTATCGGAAAACACCGGCCTTATGGGGTGGGGCATAGGATTTCCGATTGGCTTTGGCGTTAGCTTTCTTTGTTTCTATGGTTTGGCTAGAATTTTGGATCGCGGTAACAGAAAACCCGACAGTGTGAAGAATACTCGACCGAAAAAACGAGTTTGTTCAACGCGGGCGGACGACGGTTGAATCACCATGCGTACAGAATTCACGTTTTGGATCGGTGGGGCCAGCAAACAAGACCCTCGGCAACTATTGGAATTACACCTATGGTGCAGACGGTCAGTTGGCCACGGCGAAGGGGTAGTAAGGGCTAGAGGTCATGTCTCGACATTCGATTCGGCTGCAAAACTCCCTGCTTTTTTCGGAAATTAGGAAGTCATAAGGTGCGATCTTAAAAACGGCTTTCGAGAATCGATTCTGAGAGCGTTTTGAAGAGTGGTGAAGGTGATTACCCCCCCCCCCCGATTTTCGGTGTTTGGGGTTTTGCAGCGGAATCGGAATGCCGAGATCCAACCCCGATTCCCACGACAACACTCAGCCCTTTACACAAGTATGCTGCAGGTGTTGGATCGAAGGGGCAGTTGCTTTCAGGAGCTGTTCCGAGAATTCTTCGACCAATTTGGCCGATAGTTATTGCTGGCGGCACCGTGGTTGGCGGAATAGACTTAATAGATAGAATTTATAATTTGCCAGGGCACCTAGGTGCCATTTTTCGACGTACTTCCCTGGGACTAGCCGACTCGACGGCAATGAATTATTCCAAAGACAAAGAACCTGATATTAAGACCGAGACCGAGCAAGAACTTCTTGATTCGCGGATGAGTCCGCTGCAGGTTGCGGGGAGTGTATTGATTGAAGTATTGAAGATCATTGCGCTAGTGGCGGTATTATGTCTGATTGAAGATTGGAAAGGGAGTTTGGTGTTTTGGTTAGTTTTTCTTCCTGCCTCCGTGCTATTTTACTTTTCAGTAGTTCGCATTGGTGACCACTTGGTTCACTTGACCGATGATTGACGTGTAACTGCACACAGGCCAACCATAGCACCAGCAGTGCGAGGTGAATGTGAATGGCGCAAAACGAAGCTTCTCGGCTACGAACACATACTTTTCTGGCACAGGTTGTTCGCTTGGGATCCAGCTGGGAACGTGGGGTTTCGGATCCCAACGGAATGGATAACTCTGCGAACATCCCGATTCCGCTTGTCTGATGCAAAGCTCGCCTACTCGAACTCAGTAACAAAACGCCTAGTTAGCCTATGCGCGAGGCTTCGGCCGATGTACCCACCTCGTTGCGGTGTCCGGTCAAAACAAGAGAAGCTTTGGGTGCTGTATCATACTCACTCCTCGGATCGAACATTGTGGTAATGGCTCCGACTTTCTCCGCTATGACTAAGGGAGTAAGATGCTTGTTTGGTTCGGGGTATCGCAAGCATGGGTCGCCAAGATGGCAGAATCTGATTACATATTTCGGTTTTCGATACGCAAATAACGCTGGGGTTTTCGATCAGTAAAACGGTATGCTTATGGTCTTTTGAATGGATTACAGCGAAACAGACGGAGACTTCGAGAATCCCAGTGAAGTTGGCACCACCGACAATCACTACCAGACTAAAGTCGGTGTGCGAGATGAGGGCGACTTGTTGGATGAATACTGGGTTGAGGTGAAAGTACACGATGTGCAGGAACCGGTACCACCCACCATCCAGCCTTTGGCCAACGAACCGTTTACCGCCAATGAAACCTTCCTCTACCACGATGCCGTGCGTGCGGGGTGATCTCGATACATCGCTCACGTGGTCTGAGGTATCCTTGGTCGCATGTGATGCCTGGTGGGCATATTGCTGCCCCAGACTTGGTTCTAGGTGAAGCGGATGAAGAGTGGCTGGACTCTGGACAGCCAGGAATAAAATAAAAAGTTATATGTATTCAGTATTGCGTTTCAGCTATCCTGAAAAGGAATCAGGAGCGGCTATTGATCTCGGGAATGAATTAAACCAGTACATACCGGGATTTTTCTCCGGTAAGGATCGCGTTGAGAATCGGTTCTCATGTGCAGTTTCAGAATCAAATGATTGGCAGGTCCATCAGGTAGAAGTTCAGCAGAAAATGAATGAAGTTTCCCGAGTCTTGCCAAAAGCAATTGACCTCGGAGTCGAGGTTTTTCTTGATATCGCGCTTGAACCAGAAGACCTAGAGGAAGAACTCTACGGTTCATTCGATATGGAGAAAATCCTACTACGGGACCTAGTAAACTTGGGAGTTGGACTTACCTTCACCGTTTATCCGTGAAGGGTTTCGATAAACGAAGGTATTCACTTCAGTGGCGGGGTTCTTCCGACGAGTATTGTCGATGTCTCCTTAAGAGAGGTCCTGGATCGAATGAAAGCCAATAACAAGAGCTTCGTTGAAGCTGTCGATTCAGTTGTAGAGGAACTTATTGTTTCTGAACGGCGCGCTCCCTAGCTACGCAGGTTAGTCCAGAACTCTTCGTCTCCAAATCCAGCCAAGAGCGCACATATAGCGCCAGATCCTGAGATGACAAGGAATCCGTGGAAACCGGAGTCCCAGCCCCGCATCGACAGTCTGCCCCAAAGTAAGAATTCTATAAACACGCCAAATACTCCACCCAATACGAAGTTGAGCAGGATGGTAAACCAATCTATTGATGGCTTGTTTTTCTTGATCGGTAAGTATTGTCATGCTCGGCCAATCAACTCAATGGCAAAGCATAGGTAGGCAACACTTCAACTAAGTAATAGATGGTTGGGAAGGGACATTCTACAAGGGGTGTTACTTGTCACCGGCCAAACTGAGGTTAATTCTGAGCAGAGACTGTTGCTAGTGGAGGGTTTGCAATCGGATTCGGAGAGGCTTACGAAATCGATGAAAGCAAGTATGCCAAGGTGGAAGTATGAAGTGTCTTAATAGTGCGAGCAGTGATAACTGGTTGTCGAAATCTGGTTACGGAATTATATGTGGATTCAGGGGGGCACTTCCACCGGTTGAAGGCTGTAGGCGGTATCACATTCCGAAGAATGCTACAGTTCAGATTTCTTTGTGTCATACGATTTTTGACTGCTTGCCTTCTTGTGACGAAATGCTCCTCTATTTGACAGACTGGCCCATATATAAACCGGGCGAGATGGCTGTCTGGAGTCGAATTCGGCAATCGTTTGGGTGTCATGAAAGGTTGATCGACTCCCCAGGCCACTTGCTTTTCGCGGAGGATCGTACGTCAGGTTTAAGTGCTGGGCTTTGTTCGTTAGTTATGTTGAGTGTCTGGGAGGGTTTCCTAGCATTGCCTTCGATGTCAGGAATCGTCTTTGGTGACGCATGGATTGAGCTGTTTTCTGAGAATAAAGATCTAAGTCAAGAGTTTGCTGCGATGATGGAGAGCTATAATCTTAGGGAGTTTGAAGGGCATTGGTAATCCGCTCGTTGCAGGCAACAACCCGGTAACTGCACACATGTCAACCACATCACTCGCAGTGCAAGGAAGATTGATTGGCGCAAAAGAAAGCTCCTCGGTTACGAATGCAGACTTTTTCTTGGCAGGATCATTGCTTGCAATCCGGCAGGGTACGCGGGTTTGCAGAATCCAACGGCATGGAACTGCCGCTCACCTGAAATGAGCGTTGTGAACGAGCGAGACGAACCATTGTGTTTGACCCTTAGGTGTCCTAGTTGTTCAGGGAATGTACTCGGTCAATACCCTGCCCTGACTCTACGGTCCATGGTGGTGGCCGAAATGAATCCAAAGGTATACAAGTAATGAAACTAAGATGGCTGACAGAATCTGCCATGGAGAAATGGTTGTTGAAATGTAACAATCCTGTTAACCCATATCTTCAGTATTTTGGCCCTGATAATGAGCGTGAACAGGTTCAACCATTCTTCCTGCAAATGGAAGCAGCGGATGGCTTTGGTTCTATTGAGAGTTTCTTGGACTGCTTCATTGAGGAAGTTCTATATGGCGAAGATTTCATTGTCCATCTATACGATCCTGAACCTTCGAAGCCATCCTATGATTTTGTAGTTGATTCCATCAGGCAGAGTAGTGGTGTTAGTTCTACCATTGCTGAGACTCCTGCGTGCTACTGTACTTGCAGGGAGAGAGATGGTGGTATTGCAGTTTTTGGTCTTGCCTGCTCCTTCGGTTGGAAAAGCTATATTTATGGCGCAACGGGTCAAACTACATTGTTTAACTGGGAAGGAGAGTATCTGGATTTTTGGTGCTCCGATGAAGCGAAGTATCAGAGAATGATTGAGCTAGTTAAGAACTTCTCGTTCAGTATTGTAAGAACGCAGCAGCCGGTCAGCCAAGCTTAGCGCTGTCGGGGCCCGGAGAGCGGATTGGAAGCGAAGATACCGTCTCGAATGGTACGGCGACGAAACTGGCGATGAGATTAGGTTGCATGACAGCTTGGGCGCTGTTTTGACTGCGGGTTCCCTTTAGTTTTCTTCTGATGACGGAGGGTCCAAGGCTCGTACGGGAAATAGCAAGGCTGAGCGACATGGAGAATCCGGACGTCTCCTGAATACCGCTGGTTTGGTTTTAAGGGTGAGACTCACCATTATTGATTGGAAGGAATTGTGATGGAATGGCAACCATGTGTAGCTGTTGGACCGTTGCGCTTTGGAGCCGCTGTCGATTCTCTGGTATCGGACGGTTTGCTAATACCGGTCGATTTAGAACCCGACGTAGCGGGATGGGAAACGTACGGGTGCAACGGGGACGCGTTTCGCGTACATTCAGAAAGTGGAAGAATCGTGTCAGTTGCCTGCTACGACGTATGTGATATTCATGGCTTCAATCTTGTTGGAAAATCTCTTGGTGAGCTCATAGGTATCTTGGGGTATGAACCAACTGAAGGCCCAGACGTTTTGGATGTTGTTGGTGAAGAGCAGGAGGTCTATGAATTTGATTCGCTCGGTGCCCAGGTATGGCTAATGGACGGTCGAGTAGTTACAGTGATCTGTGATCAACCCAATGGAGCGCCTGCAGGCTATAGTGGTCACAGCGTGAAGGCTGGGTAACTGCCCCCTGGCCAACCAAGGCATCCGGAGTGCCAGGTGAAATGATTGGCGCAAGAGGAAGCTTCTCGGCTACGAATGTATTCTATTCTGGGTCAGGTTGTTCGGTTGCGATCCAGCAGGGAACGCGGATTTGCCGTCCCCAACGGCATGGACAGCACTGCGGATGACCCAGCTCCACTTGTCTGATCCAAACTCGCCTACGGTCTAACTGAACAGCCAAACCCCTAACCCTCCTCGTGGAGGTTTCCCGTTCAACGCAACAGACACCAAGTGGCCGTAAGTAGGTCGTCTATTCGTTTTTTGTCCGTCGTTCTGGCCTCTTGCGTTTGGCTCACGAAAGTTGGGAACCGTGGCAAGAGTGGGAAGTAGGCTGCCGTACACTAATTGCCTAAAGACTGACCCTGAGGCCCGGATTCCGGGCCCGTGGTAGCAGTTCCTTGAGGGGCGCCTAGATGGTAGTTCGTGCGTGTTTACTTGGGAGATTCCCAGATTGAAATGTTTGAGTTTCCGTTCCTTAGTTGTTGCTCCTCATAGCGTCGTATCTTATCTGCCCAGCCCACAAAGGGGACGAACACATCTTTCGTGAAGTCCGGGTGTTCTGACTCCATTAGTCTCCAGTAGGTGGTTTTGAGAGTCCATTCTTCCGGGGAAGGGCCTCGGAGAAACAGCTGCGGGTCGGGAATGTCGGTCATGTTCTCGACTTCGGCGATCAGGCGGCGGTGGATGGTTCGCGACTGGTCTTCTTGGTTCCGGTAACATTCGTAGTCGGGAGAAAGCCACTGGGAACGGTGTATTGTTTCGAGCAGTCGTTCTCTTAGGTACTGGGTCCGCTCGCTCCAGGTCATCGTTTTGCCGGTGTCAGGATTCGGACGATAGGGTTGCCACCAGCCGATACGCATCGTACGGACTTCGCGATTGGGCGGGGTGGAATATGAGAATATGATTGAGGGTCGCATGGCGATCTCATGCGGAAGGCTATCGGCATGTTGCGCGGCTTGATGGTAGTCCCGCAGGGAATAGAACACATACTCGAGGTAGACCGGATTGTTGGTTCGGCCATAGTCGGCAAAGACGTGATAGGTCTGTTCGAACTGTTTTGAAAACCGTACTTCGTTTTGGAAGAAGCGCCGGAGGGCCACATTTTGCTTTGCAATATCATGGTCTGCTTGGGAGAGCGGATGCTTTGGAAACGGCGTCTTGGACCTTCTTAGAATGTAGCGATCAGGTTCGAATGGTACGGCTGGATCGGTGGTTGGCGTCCACGGAAAATTCGATTTCCAATTTGCCAACCGTTTGGCCTCTTCTATTGCGACCTCCGGGTTTCCAGCTTCCCCCAATCGCTCATTCAGAGCGTTCTCATTGAACGCCTTTGCTACGAATAGCCGGTGTTTTGTTGCTTGGATGACCTCATCACTGGGTTTGGTCACTCCGAATCCCAGGATGTGATACCAGATCACGAACGCAATCATTAGCCAGAAGTTGGCCAACCAAGGTTGGAGAAACTCTTTCTCGCCCCAAAGCACTAAGCGGAGATAGTCCCAGAGATCTCGTTTTTCAGCTTTCATGGATTGAAGGGAAGACGCCCTTCCGTATGGAAAGAATCACCCGGCATGGGTCTCGAGAGAAGTCTTTAAACCGCAGATGTTCGCAAATGGTCGCAGATTGGGAAATGCCCATCGAATCGGGTGTTCCCATAAAATCTGCGCCTATCTGCGAATATCTGTGGTTTAAGTTCCGGCGGTCAGTTTTTGCGGTCTTGTCTGCTTTTTGGGATGGTAGAGTTCAAAGTTATGGTGTGGAATAGGGGTTGACTCCGTCAGAATCGGAGTTTCAAGGAGCAAAAATTACTAAACTAAGGGAGGTATTTCATGATGGAAGTCAAGGTGGCTTGTTATTGCGGCACTCGCTACAAGTTTGATGTGGATACGGACGCGGGGCAGACCTCTGTCCAAATCAATTGTCCCAATTGTCAGGCCGACGGGTCGGAAGCGGCGAATGCGTTCATTCGTCAGCAGCTCGGTATTGCTGAAACTCCAGAACCGGTAGCTCCTCCCTCGCTATCCATTGGCGCGGCAGCGAAAACCCCAGCCGCTCAGCCGGCTAAGCGTGAAGTCGCTCGCCCCTTGCCGAAGAAAAAACCCAAGGCGAAGGCAAAGCCCGTTCGTGAGGGGCCTAATCTTTTCTTCGGATCTCTGGGCGGTGGGCTCGCGGGGGTGATAGGGATTGTGGTTTGGGTTCTGATCATCCGGTTGACCGGCTATGAGTTTGGGATCTTGGCGTGGGGGATCGGTGGTGCGATCGGTTTTGCTTGCCAGCTTGCTGCCGGGGGCAGCAGCCCGGGGTTGGGATTTGTTGGGGCGGGATGTGCGCTGGTCTCGATTATTGGGGGGCAATACTTCGGTACGCTTTCAGTCGTCCATGAGTTTCAAGATGGGATCATGGACGGACTTTATGAAGTGCAGCAAGAAATGGCCAAGGAGGCGGCTGACCTCAAAACCAATGCCGAGATCCGTGAGTATCTTTCGAGCTCCTGGTTCGATGAAGAACAGGAGGTGACCCAGGAAGAGATCGATTACTTCCGGTCTGAGACTTTGCCGATGTTGAAAGAGATTCGCGATGGGTCACTGACCAAAGAAGGATATGAGGACCGGATGCGGAAGGAGTTTGGCGCCATCGAGGCGGATGCGGGGCTCCTTAAGGAAAGTTTGAGTCTCTGGACTCTCCTGTGGCTGTTTTTCGGCGTGGGTACCGCGTATCGATTGGCCAGCGGCGAAGGAGACTGATGGTGTTGTGAGGAGATAGGATTGATTGGGGTAGGCTTACTGTGGGTTGCGATGAGGTTCAGCCATCGCATCAAAGCACGCAGAAGACCTCCGCCTGACGGATGTCGATGATCCGGAAAACAACCATTGTATTGTTCACCGTGGTGGTTGTCGCGGTCGTGCTTGGGTTTGTGGGCTCCGAGTTCGGGTATCGGAGTCCTGGATTTGCCTTTCTGGCGAATTGGTTGGTGATGAGTGCGGTGGCGATGCTGGGAGGGGTGGGACGTGTGTCGGCTCTGTTTCCGGCGGGATACTTTGACATCAAAGAGTGGGAAGCGTCCGGGCGACTCTATCGGGTTTTGGGCATTCGGCTCTTCAAACGTTTGTTGGAGCGTGGCCCGTTTGCTGCGTTGAATCCCACCATTCGCTACGAGGGGAACCGGCGATCGTTGCCGCAACTGGCGAGCCGGATGCGAGACGCGGAAGCCGCTCATGGGGTTGTTTTCGGTATCGTGAGTCTGTTTGGTGGTGCCGCGGTTATTCTGGGTTGGTGGGATTCGGCGGTGTGGATGTGGGTGTTTAACGTGGTGTTCAATCTGTATCCGATCTTACTCCAGCGTTACAATCGTGCGAGGCTTGGTAGGATCATGCAGTGATCCGTTGCTGGTCGTGGCAGCCCGTGTGATAAGCCCGTTTGCTTCCGTGATGGAAACGTTGTTCCCTAGCTTGGGAAAGCCTAAGCCGACACCAGCCAAGGTGGATGGAAAGAATCCCGATCCACCCCGGTTGGTTGGCACGAAAACGGTGAGCGCCAGTCTAGTCGATGAGTAGGCGAAAGAAGGCAGGCCGATGCAAGAGCTCGGTCGGGAGACGGTGCTCCGTCTGGGGGGCGGCGGGTTCAAGGAAGATCAACGGTTCCCATTGAGCGAGATCATAGGATACTTCTAATACGGCTCCATTGGGAATTGAATCGGTCCAACTCAGGAGGATTTCCGAGGACTGCGGGAGATGGGTGATGTCTAAAGCTGGGCCAGTCGTCGTTGGGTAGATTTCGTACGCCTCCCACTCACCGTCCCGGACCTTGGCGATCTCTTCCAGAGGAAGGATTCGATCGAAAATAGCGACGTCATCAATAAGTCCGTCGAAGCCCGTGAAGAAGTCGGCCCGATTTCCGATGAACAGATCATTCGAGTTGATGGGGAAGGTCTCAATGGGAATGCTTTCCGGAAAGACATCCACGAGCGTGCCATTCACGTAGTAGCGGACTTCGCCGGTTTCGTGCGTGGAGGCGGTGATCGCGACGTGGGTCCATTCTTCATTCGGAATGGACGGTTGGAGACTGATGAGGGGCGAGGTATCCTCGAACCAATGCTGCTGGTGAAGGAATCCGAGCAGACGGGATCCAGCCTCGATCCGGAATTCGTAGTTTCCGGCGTGATTGAACCCGGATCCGTCGCTCGGCCCTTTGGCGAGGATGCTGTCCCAGCCTTCCGCCCCCGAGGGTTTGACCCAGGCGGTGAGGGTGATCTCATCCCGCACGTTAAGCGAACGATCGTGCGGTATGAGGGCGTAGCCATCTCCGGACAGTTGGAGGGATTTGCCGTCGGGGCTTCCGCCGGGGCGGTTTTCGGAAGCATACTGACCATTGATGAGGTGGCCATGGTTTCCGAAGAGGGATTCGTCCCGAATCAGCTCGTCGTCGAATCGCCACAATCCCAAGAGGCCGCGCGATGGCGTGGAATCGGGGTCGGCTGGGTCGCTGCGCCGGATGAGCTCGATCCGGTCGTCCCAGCCATCCCCATCGGAGTCGGGCGAGTTTGGATCGGTATTGACGGAGAGAGTATTGAGGGTCGACCCCGTTCGGGATTCGACGCCGTCACGGAATCCGTCTCCGTCGGAGTCTGGGTCGGTTGGATCGGTGGGAACACGCTCGGCTGTGCTGAGAACTTCCTGTCCGTCGGAGAGGCCATCTTGGTCGGTGTCGGCATGAATCGGGCTCAGTTCGGGGTAATAGGTCGTGGCGAGCTCGTATTCCTGACGATCAGAAAGGCCATCGGAGTCTGTGTCGGAGTCCGAGCCGAGGATCGTGTCCAGCCCGCCGGTGTGGCGCCATTCCCACCAATCTGGAATCTGGTCCTGGTCCTGGTCCGCGAGCAATAACGGACGCACTTCCGTCGGAGCCGTCCCTCCGGCGATTGCAGCTATCTCATCCGAGGTTAACGTGTGGTTAAATAAGCGCAGATCATCCAACCAGCCATTGAATCCGGTTCTGCGATCCGGCCGGGAGCCGATGTAGAGCGGATTCTCATTGACGGGAAGTCCTGGCCCATCGATTTCTGCCGCGAGGGCGTCCATGAGCTCCCCGTTGAGGTAGAATCGGGCCACGACCACGTCGTTGATGACCGCCACCGTCAGGGTAACATGCGACCAGACGCCCGTGGGAATGACCGCGGTTTCCGCCGGATAAGGCACTGACGCATTGGATACGACAAGTTGGTGCAGAAAAACGAGAATTCGGGATTCATGTTCGATTCGGAATTCGTAGTTGCCCGCGGCACCGTCCCAGTTCCCCCACTTCGGGGCCTTGGAGACCAGGCCATGCCACCCTTCGTCTTGGGCGGGCTTGACCCACAGGGCGATCGATAAGGCCGTCTCAAGCGTTAATTCGGGCCGGTGTTCCACGCGGATGAATCCCTGCCCACCCAAACGGAGCGATCGTCCCCCGGCCGCCGAGTCGGGTGTATCGTGATCAAACGTGGCATCGCCCACCAGTCGGCCGTGATGCGAGAAGGACGAAGAGTCGAGCGCATCCGACTCAAAACGCCACCATCCCACCATTTCTGCCCGACACGAATCCGCCGTGGTGATTAAAACCGAAGCCAGTACACAAACACGATAGAAACGATCCCACCCTTTTTTCCTCCCTTGAAGAGTCATCTTGGTATCCATACTTACAAACTGGGAAAAATCAATTGATATTCGATTACAAAGCCGCTTTGTAACTGGAACAGGATACGAAAAGCGTGCTGACCGAGAAATACGTAGAACTTCGTATAGACCGCACTTAGCATCGCGGTGACTATGACGCTCGGTTTTTAATCGTGCCGAGGGCTACGAGCCTTGTGGGACTCGGGGAACTTATGTCGCATCTCAAATCATTCTGGCAGGTCTACTGCATGGCACTCCTTGGGCTATCGCTCAACGGGTATGCCATCAGTAGTCTCCATCGGCAGCTCAGCACGAGCGATGCGGTGCGGTTTCAGCGGTTGGTGGCACCGATTCGGGATGCGTTGAAAGAGATTGACGGACGGTGTCGGGAGCGGATCGAGGCAGCGCGCGCGAGTTCGGAACAATTCGAGTCTCGGCGAGCCTTGCTGGAGTTCTTTGTCCGTTCTTCCCCGAAGGTATTGGCTCGAATGGGACTGGGACGTGCGGGACTTTTGTGGCCGGATGTCGAGGAAGTTCGCGCGATTCTGCCAGATCCGACCGATTCCGATGGGGATTCTGGTGGTTCGAGTGACTTGGAGGTCTCGTTGGTAACTTTCCCGGTGACCTCTGATGAGCGGCCTTCCTTGACGGGCTATGGTTTGGTGGAAAGGGTGATAGGGGGAGACGAGGTCCTCTTTCCACGGTGGAACGTGGCGGACCTTGCTCAACTGGCCGACGCTTGGCCAGATCCACCTAGCGAATTGATGGCGAGTCTGATGTTTGGACGCATGCCAGCTTCGGAGGAGCGTGCGAGTCCTTACTTTAGCGTCGTTTGCCGGCTCAATCGGAACGACTGGAACCGTTGGAATCCGTCCCAGTCTTCACCGGGGAGCTTGAGCCCACCTCGGCCGCCTTATCTGTTGGTGCGTTTTCGTTGGCTGGCCTTGCTTGAGGAAGCCCTCGTCCAAGCCGGTTTCTCGGACCCTTTGGAGGTAGAGATCTCTTTGGATGGTTCGGAGCCGACGGGGAATTCCGGGCTTGAGGGCTTTAATGGGTTGTTCCGGAGTGCCTTGAGTGAGCGCGTTGAAATCCAGATTGCCAACCGGAGTTACTCCGTATCGTTGAGACCGCATCCCGGTTTCTTCGCCACGCTTCCGCATCGGCTCCTTCGCTGGAGTTTGTTTTGTGGCCTTGCGGTTACGGTTCTTATGACTTGGATGGTCCGGGCCATCGCGTTGTCGCGGAATCAAAATATGACGCTGGTCAAAGAGCTCTCCGGTACGCAGCAGGAGCTGCAAGAAGCTTTGAAACGGGAACAAGACTATGCGGCCATGAAATCTCGCTTTGTGTCCGTGCTGACGCATGAGATCCGGAATCCGTTAGGGGTAATACTCTGGGGTTCACAGTCCTTGGAACGTTATCGGGACAATCTCAGTCAGCAGCAGCAGGACACGCAGTTTCGTAATATCCGTCGGGCGATCCATCGGATCAAGGGCCTCATGGAGGAGACGCTCTTGATCGGCCGGATCGAGCGGGAACGTTTTTCTCCGTCGGTGGAAGCCATCGATCTAGAGACGTTTTGCCGCGAGATCTGTGATGAAGTGAAGATTACCTCGGACCATCTCTCGGAGATCACGTTGCAGTGTGAGCGTCCGATTGAGCTTCACTCGGATAAGAACGTCCTGCGCCATATCCTGTCTAATCTGGTAGATAATGCCCTGAAATACTCCCCGACAGGTGAGCAGGTTGGAGTCACGCTCAAGGTAACTGCGGATCGGGCCGTCCTTCGCATACGAGACCACGGGATCGGCATTCCAAAGCACGAGCTCGCGAGTGTATTTAGCAATTTTCAACGGGGCAGCAACGTCGGAAAGATCCAGGGCACGGGGCTCGGACTTCCGCTGGTGAAACAATGCGTGACGGCGATTGGGGGCACGATTGCCTTGGCGTCTCAGTTGGGCGAGGGAACGACCGTCACCGTTGAGCTTCCGATGAAACTTTGAGGATACAGCGCACGGGATGAAGAAGATTTTGATCATCGAAGACGACACCATGCTGATCGAGCAGTTGCAGATGGTGCTTCAATTGGAAGGCTACCAGGTCGGAACGGCGACGTGTGGCGAGGATGGGATGAAGCAGATTCCTGCGTTTGAGCCGGATCTGATTCTGTGTGACATCATCATTCCCGACCCCGATGGGCGGGCGATTCTCAAGTGGCTTCGCGAACAGGAGCGCTTTGCTCACATCCCGTTCATCTTCCTGACGGCGCTGGGAGAAAAATCCGATGTGCGGACAGGCATGAACAACGGGGCAGACGATTATCTCTGCAAACCGGTGGACCTTGATGACGTTTTGGCTGCGATTACGAGTCGATTCGAACGCCAGTCCGCGGTTGAAAAACTGGCTACGACCGCTTCTCCGGAGATCGTATTCGAATCTTATGAACCGCTTCGCAGTCTAGGTTTGACGCCACGGGAGGCCGAGATCCTGAACTGGGTTGCGCGCGGGAAGTCGAATCCGGAAATCGCGATTATCTTAGGGATCAGCCGTCGAACCGTCGACAAACACGTGGAGAATGTCTTTGCTGCCCTCGGAGTGGACAACCGCGGGAATGCGATGCTCATCGCCATTGAAACCCACACCAAAGCCCAGAGCTCAGGGTAGTCCGGCCGTGAGTTCCACCACCGCAGAGACGGGAGTGGCGCCGATGGTACCAGTCGCATACAGGGTTTTTCCTTGGGACACGGAAACCGGTGACTGATAGACCTCCCAGAGTTCCATTTCGAGATCTCGTGACCAACTATGACGTATCTCGACGTCGGGATAGGCGCACTTGAGCCCGATAGCCACGGCGTCATCAGCGTTTCCGGGTAGCCGTTCCACCGAGAGGAGTTCCGGACGGGTTAAGTTGAGGCCTCGAATCGAGTTGCCAAGCCCATCCACCACCAAGATTTGTTCCGGTCCCTTCAACAGAATGTCTGTTAGCTCACCTTGAAATTCGTTTTCACTAGTGGAGCTTTTGTTGAGGAGCTTTCCCACATCAGCGGACCAAATCAGTGCACCGGAGTCGCTCCAGCGGGAAACGGTCTGGGTTCCTGTTCCTAGGAAACTGTTGAGGGTCACGAACTGTTGGTTGGCCACCGGGTGGATGGCCCAGAGAAAAGGTTCTGACTCAAAGAGGGTGCTGGTCTCTCCTTTCGAATCCACTTTGATGACCCGTCCCGTGGTTCGATCGGCGAAGAGCCAGCCTTGTTCGCCGATCGGAATAAAGTCGGAGACTTGCTGCAGGCTTTGCGGAACGGTCTGGACCAGCTGAACCCACCCATCCTTGTCGAGACTCTTGATGGCCCGGTTCCCGCTATCCAAGATGAGGAGCCTGCCATCCGGGGCCCAACGGAGACGGGTGGGGCGCCGAAATCGGGTGGTGTTCCCACGCCCAATTCGATCTCCGGGAATCGAGCCCGCCAGAGTTTTGACGTCCCCACGCGGGTCGATCCTTCGGATACGGTTGTTGAACGTATCGCTCACGAAGATCTGTCCTTGGTCATCGACCAACACGTCGCTCGGGCCACGAAACTGAGCCGTCTCACCCAAGCCGTCTCGAAATCCGGGTTCGGCGCCGCCGGCAACGATGGAAAGAGAGCCGTCCGGATTGAGGCGTCGAATCCGGTGGGAGCCATGGGCAACTTGCCCCTCCGTAGAAAGCGACCGTTCCGTGAAGTAAATGGCGCCGTCCGGGGATCGGCCCAACCGATAGGGGCTGGTCAGCGTTTTGTTCCTGGAACGCCGCTTCTTAGATTTCCCGTAGAGTGCCAGTTCTTTTCTGGGCACGAGTGGCAGGTCTTCCACTTGGAGGGGAGAGGTTCCGTATTGGTATTCCAAGAAGTTCGATACGCCGTCTTGATCCGGATCCGCTCCGCCGATGGAATCCGGGTTTAGATCGTACTCCGCTCCCCAGAACTGCTCTTTCCAAGCCGCCTCAATGCCATCCCACTCGGAATAGCGCCTGAGGTACTGCTCTTCTTGGACCAGAGAAATGGGAGTGTCTTCGAGAAAGAGGCGATAGCGAATCGTGAGCGATCGGTTGATTTCGATGCCGTCTTCGAGTTCCGCGGATGCGATGGTTGGTTCGGCACCGTCCAAGGTGTAACGGATCACGGCATGCGGTATCTTGGATTCTCCTCGGATGGCCACGGAGCCTTCAAAGGACGTGGCGGGAGGCCACAGCGCCGCCATTTCGGGCGGTCCGAGTTCAAATTGCCGGATCCGGTGATTCTGAGCGTCACAGGTGAGTAGGTTCCCGTTGGGGAGTTCGGCGACACTAAACATCCCACCGCCAAAGGTGGCTGCTCGGGTCGATCCATCGATTGCTGGCATGGTGGTTCCCAACGGGAGTTGCAGCTTCCATTGAACCTGTCTCTGGCGAGAGACTTTGAAGATCATCCGTTCGCCGACGAGAGTGAAGAGGATGTTCCCATCTTTGGCAAAGCGAGGTGCCGAAGGAAAGGGGAGGCCCGCTAAGAACGTATCGGCACGAGATTCGGCATCGAGCCAGTAGATCTGACCGCTGCCAGACCAATAAGTGACCATGAGATGGCCGAGAGGATCCATCGAAACAGCAGCAGGAAGATCGTCAATCTCGTCTTCTCTGCCCGGGATATTACTATTTCCCGGAGCCACGGCGTTGCTGAAATCGATCGGGAGGGTCTCCACGTCTCCCTCTTGGGAGACGCGCCGGACTCGACGATTGATAAAATCGGCCACGTAGAGATCGCCGCTCGGGGCGAGGCAGACATCGATGGGTTGATTGAATGCCGCAAGGGAACCTCTGCCATCTCGGAAACCGGCTTCCCCTCCGGCCAGGGTAGACACCCTGCCCTGTGGGGAGATCTCACGAATCCGATGGTTGCCGCGATCCGCCACATACACGGTTCCGTCCGGAGCAACCGCGAGTCCATTGGGGATTCGAAATCGAGCGCTTCGGCCCGGACCGTCCCGGTAGCCGGGGGCCCGCCCACCGGCTACGGTTGATACGCGGCCGTTCGAATCAATCTTCCGGATGCGATGGGCGCCAATCCGGGGTCCGTCCTTTGCGTTGATGGTGTTCTCCACCACCCAGACTTGGCCCTTGGAGTCGATGTCGACCAGAATGGGGACATTGAATTCAGCGGTCAGGCGACTCCCGTCGGCGTCCCCCTTCTGGGAACCCGCATAGGTGGAAATGGCGATTGGTTCCCGCCACGCGGACGCCCGGTCCAAGGGGTTCGTTCCAGTAATGAATTCGAGAAAGTTGGTTGCCCCATCGTTATCGGGATCGTCGCCGGGAGCCCGCAGCTCCGAACGTCGTTCGCTGGGAAACTTTTCAATCCAACTCGCGTAGGCCTCGGGGGTATAGCTTTCCGCTAGGGTGCCGATCGAGACTGGCTGCTGCATGAATGGAGCAGCAGCCCATGTCATACAAAGCCCAGGAACGGTTAAAAGAAAAAAACAGACCCCTCCTCTCGTCATGGCCGAGAGAAAACACCACGACTTACAAGAGAGTCCAGAAAAAAATTCCAAGCCCTACATCGATGTCGCATTTGTGTGTCGACCGTTCTCTTTTCGAGGCTGAGGGATCCGCTTCGCGGGTGCGTGTCCCGTTCCAGGCGGACGTGTTTGATCCCATCTTGTTTTCCGATAGTGCCGTAATATTTCGGTACACTCCGTGCTAACATTCCGGCTATTGCAGTGAAGACTCGGGCCTTCTCGACGCTACCAGCATTCCGTGGCGTTGGCGGCATTGGATTGTCCAAAAGGATACTCCGTTCGGGCAGCTTCTTACGGTTGTCGATCGGGGGAGAGTCGTGTGGAGGAAATCGCTTTTGGCTGTTGGCCGAATGGCACCGAACGGTATTTGACCGTTTTAAAAAAAGGTTGGTCTACCCAGGAATCCCCGGTGATGAAGAAAATCCTGATCATCGACGACGACGCGACTCTGGTCGAGTTGCTTCAGATGGTGTTGGAGTTCAAGGGGTACCGAACGGATACCGCGGTTTGCGGCGAAGAGGGCATGCGGCGAATTGTTTCCTTTGAGCCGGACGTGATTCTCTGTGACGTTCTGATACCCGATCCCGACGGGCACGAGATACTCCGATGGCTGCGGCAGGAAGAACACTTGGCGCACCTTCCCTTCATCTTCCTGACGGCGCTCAGCGAGAGAACGGACGTGCGGTCGGGCATGAACCATGGAGCGGATGACTATCTCTGCAAACCCGTGGGCCTCGATGACATCCTGGCGGCCATCGACACACGCATCAACCGTCAGGCGGCAATGAAACACGGTGCGGCTCCGAGGCCATCCGAGATCGTCTTTGATTCCTTTGAACCGCTTCTGGAGTTGGGGTTAACACGGAGGGAAGCCGAGGTTTTGAATTGGGTAGCGCAAGGAAAGTCCAACCCTGAAATCGCAGTGATCTTGGGTATCAGCCCGAGAACCGTAGGCAAACACGTGGAACACATCCTCGGCACACTCGAAGTGGAATCACGAGGCACGGCGGCGCTCGTCGCTTTGGAAGCTCATCGAAAAGTGCAGGCTGTACCTTAAGTCCCCAATTGAACTCGTGAAGGAATGATGACGTTCGGAATTCTAGGAAACGGATGGCGGCTGCAGAAAACGAACGAGTGCCGGATTTCCCAACACCCGTTATTCTCCATTCTGATTTTCAAGACATGTTGTCTTTCAGAGTATGATAGTCTGTTGGAGGGTCGAATGCTTCCAACGATTCATGGATCTGCCTCATCCCTCGTGATTTGATCAAGGGGATCTCACGTTTTCGGTTTCCCGGTTGTAGGGGGCCTGCCTGCATCGATTGCCGGGCCTGCCGACACGGTGTTGTTCGATGGGCTTGGGTATTGTCATCGGGGTTTCCCCGGTGGCGTCCACAGGATCCAGTTCGCGGTCAGAAACACAATCAACGCGCACCACCACACAAAGACACTTTCATGGCCGACGATCGTGGGTCGAGATTCTCCGACTCGCCAGATTGGAGCTTCGAAACGAAGCCAGAAGACAATCTGAATGAGGGATGCAGCAAATCCGGTGGTGAGGATCAGCTTCCTGGCGGGATTCAAGGCTCGGAGGAGATTCATCGGATAGTGGACTGCTTGTTTCTCGTGCCGATCTTCGAAGATTTCACTGCTTTCCGAATAGCATGTAGTAGATTCCGCCGAATGCTGCGACGGAACCGAATAGGCATTGCATGACGTCAGAGCCGCTCTCCATGCTGTTTGCCTTCGTGATCCCGACGACTCCGGCGGCGAGTAAGCCGAGCACGACTAGTCCGAGAACGGTGTCGCCTCCCGAAGCGGTGTCCGTCTTAGTGATCTGATCCGTTGATGGTCTGTTCATTATTCAAAGGGTGCGTTGCTGCCAAACATCATTTGTCATCGAATGATGCGGAATGCCCGGTCGCTGGTAAGCGTAGCTCTCATGGACCGTTCTTACGCTTAGTCGGCCCGCGTGGTGGTTGTGAGAGTGTGGGGCGCCATCTGTATCTACTCTACCTCGATTTGGATTCCTCCCACCCACCGGCTGGCGATGTTGTAGGCGACTGCGCCTATGACACCGGTCACGAAGCCAACCGCACCGTAGACGATGGGCATGAGCAATAGCAGGAAGCAACCCATGCCGAATGGTTGAAACAATTCTGAAGTCCGTACGTTTCCCGTCGGTAAAAAAACGGTCGACATGCCGAAAACAAGGAAGATCAGTCCCGAGACTAGGGATATGAGTGCGTAAAGAAACCCCGTGACCATGCCTAATTGCCAGGGCCCAATTCTCGTGATGCGGTGAATCATAAATAACCTTTCTGTTTGGATGGACCTGGTGCTGGCTTCCATTTCATAGGCGGTCCTGCGCGGGCACTCTTGTCTGAAAGGGCTCTTCGAGCGGTTGGTCTATGCCGAGAGCAGAGGAAGCCGCTGGGTGGCCTAGTTTCTGCAACGAATTGGCTGCCTCGAGCCGCACCGTTTCGTGAGGACTTGAGAGGGCTTCGATCAGAATGGGCACCCCATGGTCGCCGTGATGTGCAAGACCTTGGATGGCGTCTCGCTGGTATCCTATCGTCGAAGTCGGTGGGAGTTGGATTAGTCCGTCGTGGGAGCCCTTGAGTAGGTTCCGATAGACATAACGGTAGGTAACTTGCCGGGCTTGTAAGACCCAATTGTCTTTCATCTCCATCCGAGCAGCCAATTGGGGGAAACTCAAGGTACGGTTTGGTAAAGGTGCTTGTGCCATTAAGATGGAGAACCCTGCGATGGTGAAGATCGGAATGCTCCCGATCGCCATACAGCAGACGCCCCCGAGGGTTCTGCTGATGCGGTGGGACCATTCCCAAGAGGCAGTCGAATCGCTATCCAAGTTCTGAGTTTCCCAACGGCGTACGGGGCTGCTATTCAGCAAGACCAACCAGAGAATCCACACCGGGATCATGCCCGCCGCTACGATCAGGCGTCCAACCAGGGAGGGGAACCCGAAGTTCAGATTCTCAATGCCCGCGGAAATTTGATACTCCAAAGGGCGATAGATTTTGAACCAGCCTAGGCAGGCGATCTGTAAGAAAATCATCCACCGAACAATACGGAGATACGGTTGGCGGTGAGAAAAGAGGACTGCCGCGAACGTAGCCACGATGGGTGGAAAGAGCCCGGGAATAAGGGTGGCAACATTGCTGAAGGAATGAAAGCCTTCTACGGCTTCCGTGCTTTGGGCCCACTTCAAGCAGAGGTAAAGAACGGGTAGCTGCAGGAAAAGAAATCCACCAAGCATCCATAGCATGAGTGGTGTTGAAAGGATTGTATCCCAATGATTGTGTTGGTTCTTCTGAGTTGTTGTCATGTAGATCCTCCGCGTTCTTCGGATGCCTTGATACCTAGGTGGTCGTGTCGTTATTTCCCCCCACTCGAATTACTGTGACGTCTTCAAACCCTTCCAGCTTAGGTGGTCTGAATTCATACTCCCATTTACCGGTCCTTCCGGTTTGCGACTGTTGGTCGAAGGTTCCGCTGGTTCGCTAGCAACTCGTCGCCCTTTTTTGCCAGCTGATCGTCGTGAGTCTGACGTGCTTGTCTCTCCGTATCGTTGAAATGAGCCGCCGAGCGACTCACCCGAGGTATGGCTCAATATCAGGTTAAACGGAAAAGAGCTGATTCCGGTTGGGTCCACTGGCTCGGTAGAGGCTGAGCATGTGAATTGCCAGCTATCATCGGGACGGATCATCTCTGGACTTCAGCATCCCATCAGCAAGCAGCTGCTGAATGGACCTCTGCATCTGCGCCTCTGGTGAGTGCGTGCTCTCGTAAATGAAATAGGCGCTAATGACGATGGCGGAAATGCCAATGAGGAATACTCCAACATCTCTCAACCTCGCACAGATGGTATCTAATTTGGTCATAAGGGTAGTCGGGCAAGGCCCGTGCGAAATGTTCAGGGGGCCGCCAGTTTGGTTGTTCAATCGTTTAGCCTGTCCCGTGCCAAGTTAAAGATTGTGATCAAGAGATGTCTCTTGAGTAAAACTGCAACGCGTTCTTAGCCAATCAATTAGAAGCTGAATTAAGAGTATGGCGCCGAAATCAAACCGGAAGATGTGATGTGGATATACTACTAAAACAAGGACGCTACTAGCATTCGCCTATCGCTACTAGCGCGCTAGTAGCGATGACTCCAGATTCATTTGGTGTTCGGGTAGCCAAAGGCGATTGGGTTTCGATCTTTTTTGGATGAAGAGGGCGCTTTCTGTGATGTTGGTAAGTAGTAGATACTGAGTTCGTTGCGGCGTTTCTTCGGGGATCGGTTGGTCCTCATCGTTAGAGGCCTTGGGGGAGGCCGGGTTCTCGGCATCGGTTTTGGTTTTCGTGTTTTTGGTAGCCGTGATCTGAGGCCGGGATTGTTCTTCGAAGGAGGTATGGGTTTGGGGCTAGCCTTTGAGATGATTTCTGTGTGGGCCTTATAAACGGGGTGTTTGATTTGGAATTGAGAAGGCTGTTAATCGGAGGCACTACTTCTTTATTGGAGGTTCCTGAACATGATTGATCGACTGAATATGAAAAGGCTCGGCTTGTTTCTAAACAACATTCGAATGTGTGCATTGCTATTGGCGCTAAGTGGCCTCGCTACGGGCTGTCAGCCTCCTGAGGCCGGCGTCGACCTTGATCCTGAAAACAACGCCAACTTTGATCCGTCGGAGTTTGAATTCAAGGATGTCGAGGTTCAGGTTGTTGACGAGGAAGGGAAGGCGGTTGCCGGAGTTAGCATACGGCCAACCGCTCTCCGCGGAAGCAGTGGCCTAGCCTCAGCGTCAGCCTACGGTTGGTTGACGTCGATATACGGGGCTCCGGAGGAATCGATGACGGATGAAAACGGGAAGGCTCAAGTGAGATATCCGGTTGAAGGCATCCCTATTGATGGTGAAAAGACCGGTGCGCTCGTGTTGTGGGTAAAACACCCTGAGTACGGTGTGGAGTACGTCCAGAATTACCTTGTGAATGGACTGAACGCACCGATCCGACTCACCCCGGGTGTGGGCCTGAGAGTTTCCGGTTACTTTGGGCTGGATAAACAACCAGTTGCCGAATTGGCAGCCCAGATCGATGAATCGGGCAGTTCGGAGGGTTGGAGCCGGAACTCAGCGGGGGAACTCGTTCTCAAGACAATGACTCCAGGACCGCGTCTTCTTCGGTTGATGGGCCGTTTGCCGTCCGGAGAGGTTGGTTATAGCGATCCTTTTGGATTCGTAGCGGAGGCAGGAAAGGAACACCATTTTGAATTGGAGATCAGGGCTGGTGTGAGGGTTGAGGGACGATTGGATGATGCGGTGGCCCGTCCCGTAGCGAATGGGCGCGTGTTGATTTGTGTCTGGCCGGAGGAGGTTCCGGCATCAAGAGTCAAATACACGTGGCATAGTTTGTTCGTCAAGCACCCCAACGTTCGTCCTTGGCACAGTTACCGTCCAATCAAGACCGACGGGACCTTCGTCTTTGAATCGGTCCCGCGTGGTGGCATGTATCTGTTTGTCCATGGAGAAGGGTTCGCTTCCCGCGCAGGTGGTCGATTCCGCCATGGCCCGAATTCCTCCAGTGCCCTGCCGCAGCGGTTTGAGATTCGACCACCCTTAGAAGAGATTGAAGTTGCGACTGAGCCAACCGGTATCTTGGCGGTCACCGCGCGAACGCGATGGGGATTCCCGGTGAAAGGCGCAATTGTATCGGTGTCACCGAGCGTGCTCAGGATGGCTACGGGAAGCTTTGGGTTCGTGAGAGAGTCGAGCGAGGCTCTGTTCCGCGAGGTCGAGCCATTGCCGGATCTCGTCTTTGATGCTATTTCGGACGAGGTCGGGCAGGCAGTCATTCCGAATATTCCATATTCACCCGAGCGTTTCTATGTTGACCATCCCAAGCTAATGCCCGTTGACAGTCTCAACGGGACGGATAAGCGGATCGACTTTGTTTCGGGCGTGACCAATCGATTCAAAGTGACACTAGTGCGGAAGTAGGAGGCCATTGAAACATGCGCCAACAGTTCGCGACTAGCGGAAGTTCAGAGAATTCGGAATCTGAGCGGTGGTTATCGTGCCAACACTTCCTCGTTGTTCGATTTTGTGGGTGAGTAGAGTCTAGTGCTCTTTTTTGGCGGGAAGTCCGCCTTGGTGGTTTGTAAGGTTCCCTATAGAAAGTTGCTTCAGGAGCGTCGATGGGGTTGTAGTGCTTTGGGATGTCATGGCGCTAGATGATCGGAATTCGACGGGGCTTCTTGGCTGGTTCCGATTGTACTACGTAGGGATACGTATTGTGAGATTCGTGGGAATGGGATTACTTGTTAGGCGTCGATAGGCAATCCATTTTCAATTAAGGAGTAAGGTGGAGTCTGTTGGCAACGGGTCTTGGGTGCCGTTCTTTGGCGAATGCAGGATCCGTAAAATGGAAACCATCATACAAAACATCAAAGGATTGAAATGAAGAAGAACAGACTATTCACTCGTGGACTCGCGCTTGGTTTGATTGCCTGCCTACTGTTGCAAAGTACATCCGTCTCGGCATTGGGACCGTTGGGGGTGATCATCACTCGCGAATTGGCCGGTCGTGTTACAGTTTGGGGAGTCGTTCAGTTTGGAACGACCGTCTACACGCTCTACGATATGGGAAGTAAGGTGATCGGAACTGGGCCGAGCAACCCGTCCGGTGACTATTGCGTGAGTGCGGAGATCGTGTACTCGTCGAGCTGGCGTGCGGAACAGCGCGGTTACCATCACAATATCAATCGAAAAATCATCACCCCACCGACGCTGACCCTGGAGGGAAACTACGCGCGGCACAAATACACCGTCGATGAGCTATTGCTCGATGAGTATAACCTGCCGAGCTTTAGAGGCGAAGGGAAGTCGTACCAAGGAGCGACCTTCAAGAACCTCTACACCATTGTAAACAGCGGGGCTCAGGATAATCCGAATATGGACACGTTTGATCCTTCCACCTTTTGGCTCAGTGGAGGAACGTATCTGATGGATGGCTATACGGAATCCGCTCAGTATCGCGGGGTTCGCATCGAATCCAATATTTGTGCCCCTTCGGGCGCCCTCGATGGTGAATTGCGCGATGACGCCAGGAGACAAGACCTGAAGTATACCGCTACCGTTAACTATGAAATCAGTGAGATGGTCTTAAATGAGAGCACCGGGGATTGGAGACCGAATGTCTGGGAAACACGAAGCAAAACCCACAATTTTAAGGCCTACGAGAATGAATCGACGCTCTTGGATATCTGTCCCCCTGGTCATGCGATCCGAAATGTTAGTGTGACGGGATGCGTGTTTATTGGATGGGAGAAATCCTTCGTGAAACAAGTCAGGGAAAGCAAATACGAGCTGCAAGCTGATGGGACTTATGATCTGGTCGAGGCGCCGGATCCGAATGGGAATTTGGTGAACATCTACGTGTTCAAAGCGGCTCCGAAAAAGTGAGGTCGTACCCCGTAACTACTGAAAGGGATGATAGGTATGAGGACAATCAGAACACCAAGGCGCGGGAGCCGTAGATTCCAAGGGGCTTTGTTGGCATGCGCGGCTGTTGTAGTAGCCGGGGGCTGGTCGATACTGCGGCCTGAATCGGAGCGGGCAGTCGATGTGTTGGAGAGGCCGGAATCGGCGGCGGTTTCAAGGGGTGAGTCTGGCGTGTCGGTTTCGGATTCGGTTGATTTGCCGCAGACTTCCTTTGCCGCGCGGATCCAGCGAGACGTGGTGAGGGGAAAAATTGAACAATCAGCGGATGCGGAAACGGTTCGTCGAGCACGATGGGAAGAAGCGTTTCCGTGGAAACCAAATTACAGTTCGGAGATGGCCTTTGACGAAGAGATATTCCGATCCAGCTTCTCTGAGGATGAACCGCCCGAACGGTCTCGTACGAATACCGAATTCAAGATTGCTGAGAACCAGTCTGTCCTGAGCGGCTTCTTCAATGACGAACTGCGGTTCAGTCCTCAGTTCGAGAAGTTTTACGAGATCCTGGAGGAACATGATCGCGGTCATGATCCCGCTCAGGCGGCGATCACGTTTCGTGGGCTCCGGAAGTATGTCCAGGCCTTGAGCGATGGTGAGGATGCGGATCGATGGCATGAAAACCTCCGAGCGGTCCTGGAAAGCTGGACTTGGTTCAGGCCGGAGTTCCAAAGCGCTGAGGGGGACTTGGCTACACGTCAGTTGATCGATCGATTGGTGGCGGAAGTTCCCGGAATGGAGAACCTCCCGCTGGATGCAATGAGTTACCCCGATATCGCCACTGGGTCACCGGAGTATCTCGCTCTGGCCGAGGGTGACGAGCAACTGTTGGTGCCGTATCCCGGATGGGTCGAGCAGGCAGATGCCTATTGGGAACGCCGACTCGGAAGCAACCAGGGGATCTTTAGTCGGATGGATGAGGTGCTAGAAGCGATGGTATCCGAGTATGGGGCTGCGGCGGACCTAGGTCCGGAGGCCTTTGCCAAGGAGGTGGAAAGCTCGGCTGGGGCCGCCACCGCGCGTTTGCTGCTTGGAGTTGACGGTTGATTCCGTAGGGAATGGCCTGCGAAAGATATTAGAGCCGGACGGCAACAAACTGGCCGAGGAACCGCAACCGTCGGTTCTTCGGCCGACCCTTGTACGCAACCCGCAGTCGGGGTGACGACATGAGTAGTAGGGCGATCGTCACCTGTCTTCTGTTGGCAGAGTGATAGGAGGAATCGTTGCGCTTTCTGTGAAACAGAGTCACATCTGCGTTTGTTGGCCCGGTCTGAACGGGAAGACTTCGGGTTGCGATTGGTGTCTTAGTGAACTTGGGTTCATGAACCGTCACTTGATTCTTTTAGTCCGTTTGATCCTGCCAGTGGACCGAAACTTTCGACCCTTTGGTTGCCTTCCGAATTCGTAGATTTTCTTGTGCAACCCCAAGGGCCACGAGGCGTATTCACTGGTGATGACACGGCTTATGCCTGAGATCCAGATCGCTGGAACTTCATCAGTGAGTTTGTCCCGAGGAGAATCGGAAACATTCGTAGACTCCGGGGGAACTGGCGGAATTGAACGTCGAGGGTTGATTGGCTGAGTGTGATGGAAAGGTAGGACCGAATGCTGGTCCGAGAGAAAAGCGTTGGATTTATAGAGGAAAACATGAGGATGTATCCGCTTAGATTTGGGATCGCTCTGATCGTGGGTATTTTGTGTGCCTTCCGCGCTCAGACCCAAACTGCCCGAGACTGGATCTCCCCTTCGGGATCGGTCTTGCCGTTGAACCATCCTTACCGCCTGGAGATCGAGAGTGAGTCACCAGTTGCCTTTCGAGTGTTGCAGGGACCGGCTCTTATTGATGGGGATATCATTACGGTGACCGATCTGGGCCCTGTTGAGGTGGTTGCCGAGGAGCTTGGTGGTGATGTTGGCGACTCCTTCCTCACCCGAAGGGTCTTCAATGTGGGCCAGGTTGAGCTCGAGTTAGTCGGTGAGTACGATACGTGGGGATCGAACCGCGTAATTGAAGTGGCTGATGGGTTTGTCTACTTAGGGAAAGGTGCGGACCTTCAGGTCATTGATGCGAGGCAACCCGGTCAACCCCACCCAGTTTTGACTCTCACCCGCGAAGGATTCTCTTCTCGTGAGATCCGAGTCGTTGGCGGTTTTGCCTACGTGCTTAGCGACCGACGTGGCGGAGGAATTGCTCTGCAAGTGTTCGATGTCTCCATTCCGGGTGAGGTCAATTTCGTCGGTGAGATCGTCTTTGATGAGGGGAAACACATCAACGGATTCCTTGTCGAAGACTCGGTCGGCTATTTCATAGCAAGCGGGGTACATTTTTTCTCGGGTTTGGAGATGATCTCGGTTGACTTGGCTGATCCGTTGAATCCTTCACTGCTGGGTCGCTTCGAGTTGGAGGGTAATATTAGCAGTATTCATGCGGTTGGCCGTACGATGTATATTGCGCGCCCTACAGAAACCCGGGTCTTTGACATTCGTGATCTGCAGAACCCTCGGCTAGTGGGTACGCGTTCCCAGGAAACCAACTTTCGTCCCCGATTCTATCGAAAAAACCTTGGCTGTGTGACCAATGTGACCGGGGATCTTGAACTCTTGGACTACCGCGATTTGGCGTATCCCTACCGTCTTGCCACCTTTTCTCCAAGGGGACGGATTAAAACGTTTCAGATTGTCGGAGATAGGCTCTACGCAAGTGACAGTTTAGGACTCAGCATCGTCGACATTGCCGATCCTTCCTACCCCATACTGCTGGGCTATTCCGAACAGTACCAGAGAGCCGAACGTATCCGAGTAGACGGAAACCGCGTCTACTTGGTTTCACCGTGGGAGAATCTCCGGATATTTGAACTGAAGTATTCGGCCGAGAAGGAACGGCTCCCGCAGCACTTGATTTGGCCTTTGCGAGAGTCCGTCGCGATCGAGCGATCCCCGTTGGCGTTGGATGCGCGGAGTCGATCAGGATTGCCGCTGCACTATTCCGTGGTTCAGGGCCCGGCCCGGATAGAGGGTGATCGGTTGGTTCTGGAGGGTGTTGGACGGGTCGTGGTGCGGTGTGAGCATCCTGGAAATGAGCAGTTTCTGCCGGCCAGCGAGGAGTGGGGGTTTGATGTGAGCGGTGAAGCGATAAGTCGGGAGCCGCAGGTCTTAAACTGGATTTCGCCGCCCCTTGATGAGCCTCTGATTCTCAACCAACCCTATCCCTTGGTCGTGGAGGCTACGAGCGGTCTCCCAGTGGCTTTTTCATTGAAGGGCGGGCCGGCCGTGATTGAAGGGGAGTTTGTTACGGTAACCGATCTGGGCACGGTGTTGTTGAGCGCGTCGCAGGATGGCAATCAGAGCCACGAGCCGGTGTTTTCAACGCAGGCCTTCAATCGAAGTGACGGTGAACTGATCCACGTCGCCGATTACGGGAGTGGTGAGAGCATCTTTGATGTCGAGGTTCAGGGTGGTCTTGTCTATTTGGCGAAAGGAGCGGCCGGGTTCGAGATTCTCGATGTGAGCGATCTTGAGAATCCCGTGAGATTGGGCGCTTACCAAAGCCAAGGTCGCATCAACGACCTGGCTGTGAGCAACGATCTGGTTCTGTTGGCGAACGATGAACTCGGGCTAGAGATTCTAAACGTCGCGGATCCCCTCCAGCCTAGAAGGGTTGGACGCGCTGACTATCCCTGTAACCTCGTAGAATTACGGCAAGGGTTGGCCGTTCTGGGAAGATCCGGGCCCAGTTTTCAGAGCCATGGGATTGATGTTATTGATGTGAGGGCGCCAACGGCTCCTAGATGGGTTGGAAGCTATTACAATAGCGATCCAATTACGAGCCTAACAGCCGACGGAACCACATGGTATGTGGGGGCAAACTGGACAGGCGATGTCTCTTCCTATGGGGATTTGTATCAGGTCGACCTCAGTGATCCTGAAAGTCCCATGAGAGACAGCGAGAGGTTTAGCGTCGTTGGATATCGCTATTCACGATTCTCGTGCCGTCATTTGTTCGGTCACGTTTGGGATGTTCAAGCGGTTGGGGAGTTGATTTATGTAGCCAATGGTGAGCGCGGCCTGGAGATCTATAATAGAACCGACCAGTCGCCTGTGCTGTTGGGACAGATATCGCATCCGAGTGCCAGCATGGTTCGGGTTGACGGTGGTTTTGCTGCTGTTGGATTCTACCGCGGTTTCGAAAGCCACAGCACGATATTTGGAGTCCTGGACGTTGTCGAACCCGACAGACCGAAGTTTCTTGAGGTGCTGTTTCCCGCCGAGACCATTGAGTCGGTAGCGGTAGAGGGTCTCGGATTCTATCTTGGATTGTTAGGCGGCGGCCTGAAGATCTACTCCTGGATTCCCGAGCGGCTCAGCCCGAATCTATCGAGGCAAGTACCCGGTCGGGTGGTGCTCGAAGAGTCGCCAGTTCGGCTTCCCCAAAGAAGTCAGGCGAATCTACCGCTGTCCTATGAAGTATCGTCCGGCCCAGGGCGAATCGAGGGGGACCAGCTACACTTGTCTGGCTTGGGAACAATAGAGCTTCGGGTGCAGCAAACAGAAGAGAACGAACAGTTCCGTGCGGCAGACCAGTCCTTCCCAGTCGAGGTATTGGAAGCAAATGGAGGCGAGAAACTTGAGAGGCAGCAACAAATGTTACAATGGCTATCCCCAGCAGCCGATACTAGGTTGCCTATTGGTCTCCCGACTCCGATTCGGCTCCGTTCGAATAGTGAGTTGCCGGTCACCTTCGAGGTAGAGAGTGGATCAGCGCGGATCGACGGCGATAGCCTGATCGTAACTGGGCCAGGTTCGGTCTCATTGGTGGCGTACCAAGAAGGGGATGCGGTGTATGCACCCACGCGATCCAGAATCTCGATCAATTACAGCCTCCCTACAGACATTGAGTTGATTGGTCACATTGATCTTCCTGGCGTTAGCGATGTCGAGGTGGTGGGAGACAGGGTGTTCGTGACCAATACCTCGTTGCTCGCGTTTGATGTGAGCAACCCGGAGCAGCCGGTTCCCCTCGGTGGGTTTGAACACAGCGCTTTCCGGAATGGGGTGACGGTGATCGATGGGCTTGCCTATGGCGCGGCGGGCACCGACTTTGTCATTGTCGATGTCAGCGATCCCGCCCAGATGTCGTTATTGGCGGAATACAGCGCGCCGGAGTTTTCTTTTTCTCGGGTGCAGGTCGTCGAAGGGAGGGCCTATCTGTTGGCGCAGCACTTGGGAGGGCTGGAAATCCTGGACGTGAGTTGTCCTAGGAATCCCAGCCGGCTTGGTGTCTACACTCAAGATCCGCCTCCTCAGGCTGACACAGCGGTCTCTTTGCAGGTGGCCAAGGGTGTCGCGTATTTGGGCTCTCCGAGTGTGGTCGAGATGGTTGATGTGCGGGACTCTTCCCATCCCGAGCGATTGGGCTATCTCTCAGCGGGAGAGGGAGTGCAGGTGGTTGGTGAGAACGCCTTTCGGATCGATAATCACTATTCTGATTCCTCATCAGCTTCGGTGAGCTTTGACGTCTTGGATCTTAGTGACCCTACGAGAGCCCGTAAGGTGGGAGGCGTCCATAATGTCAACTGTTCCACAGGAAGCACGTTATGGTACTGGAATATTGGCGTCAGGGGGTCCGAAGCATTCATCTATGGCATTGATGCTCCGAGGATCGATGCGGGGTTGGTGGTCTATGATATCCGGGATTTGGAAGATCCCCGCGGGGTGAGGCTCTTTCCTGTTTCGAATCCGCCCGGAACTAGGGCTAGCGACCCCCTCTTCATTACGGATCTCCAGGTGGATGGGGATACCGTATTCATGGCACGGGCGGGTGATGGGGGGGTGACGATTCACCGTATTGAGTATGAACGGTCCGCTCAAGGCATCCCTCTCGCAAGGTCCGGAGTGATCGATCTGAAAGACTCTCCGATCGAACTGCCAGACGCGTCCCGAGAGGCCTTGCCCATGACCTTCACGGTTGTGGATGGTCCCGCCCGAATTGAGGAAGGGCATCTGATCGTGACCGGACCCGGACGCGTTTCAGTGCGGATCGAACAAACCGGTAATGAACAGTTTTTGCCCGTCTTAGAGCGATGGACCTTCACGGTCCCGATACCGCGTCCCGAACTGTCAATTGCTTGGGGACCGGACCAGAGGATTGAATTGCAGGTGCCCACGGTGTCTGGGTTGAGCTATTCTATTCAGGGCCGTAGAAGCCCCAGCGAAGGGGCCTGGGAAACCTGGGCGACGTCTGTCGGGACCGGAGAGCCCTGGTTCTTGAGTGTCGACCCAATGGGGGCATCTGAGATGTACCTTCAGGTGCAGGTCTTTGAGGAGGGCATGGAATGACGGATCTTGATTTGGTCGCTAATGGACACGCGACGTTAGCGGTAAGGATGGGAAGGGGAAGGGAGGGGCGCTGATGACGAGACACACCTCGAAGCTAAGCCAATTCTTTGGTGTCATTGGAGTAATCATGGGCCTGTCCATGGTGGCGCGGGCTCAGAGGCAGCAGGTTCCCGAATGGATTTCGCCTCCAAGTTCGACACTGCTGTTGAATCAACCCTACCCATTGGAGTTGGATAGCAAGTCGCCGGTGGCCTTCGATGTGGTGAGTGGGCCGGCATTCATCGAAGGCTCGGTCCTTACCGTGACTAATCTGGGGATGGTCGAGGTGGTTGGGCGGACCGTAGGGGAACCAGCCAACGATTCTACGACTGCTACCAAGGTCTTTAATCGCGGTGAAATGGATCTCGTAAAGGTCGGTGCCTACGAACAGGAGGCGAAGATTGTAGAGCTCGAAGTCTCCTCAGGGGTTGTGTTTCTCATGCTCGATAGAGGCTTTTCTAGAGGTAGACTTCAGATCGTTGATGCCAGGAAGCCGCATCGTCCGGAGCTTGTCTTCACTCGAGACTTTCGAAGGGCGTTCCGGCGAATCGAGGTGGTCGGTAACTATGCCTACGTCATAGGGGATGCCGAAGAGCTCTCTAGTCGGTCGTCAACTCTGCATGTCTTTGATGTTTCGAATCTCCACGAGGTGAATCAGGTAAGTGAGACGGAGATTGTCGGTACGGGTTTCTCTGGGGTATTTGCCGTCCGCGACTCCCGAGCACAGATCAGCTTTGGTAGTGAGCTTGTCACAATGGATGTTGGGGACCCTCTCAACCCACGTTTGGTCAGTCGTTACTCCGCAAGAGAGCGGATACTGGGATGGCATCTCGTTGACGGGTTCACATTTCTCAGAACGGCTCACGAAACCCAGGTTCTGGATTTTCGTGAGCCGCAGAATCCTGTTTCTGTCCATATCTTTGCCCCAATGAACGCCGTGCGCCACCAGCTCTATTCCGGTTACGTCAGTTATGGCTTGGACCAGATAGGGAACCTCGTTTCGGTAGACCACAGAGACGTGGAGAATCCTCAGGTATTGGCGACCCAGTCTCTAGCCGGATGGCTTCACGGCCTGCGAATATCTGACGATCTTCTCTATGCGAGTGACCATTTGGGACTGAGCATTATTGACGTTTCGGAACCCGCAAACCCAATCCGCTTGGCCTATTCGGATCAGCATCGGGGTGCCTTCCATATTCAAGCGGAGGGGGATCTCGTCTATCTGGCTCAAGCAAAGGGGGGCGTTCAGATCTTTCAACGTACGCCGGCCATTAATCAGCGGCTTCCGCAGCCGTTGCAGTGGCGTGTGCCTTCCCGTGTTCCCATTCACCTGACACCATTTCCGTTGGATGCCGAGAGCCGGTCGGGTCTTCCGATCCACTATGACGTTGTTTCCGGACCCGCGAGGATCGAGGGGGATCAATTGGCTTTGACGGGGTTTGGTTCGGTGGTGGTTCAGGGGGATCAGTCGGGCAACGATCAATTCCAGGCGGCTCGCGAGGAATGGGAGTTTGAAGTAGCGGGAGGAAAGCCGCAGACAATAGATTGGGCTTCACCGGAACCGGGATCAACCTTACTTCTACACCAAGCTTATCCGCTTGAGGTGGCGGTAACCAGCGAACAACCGATCACCTTCAAGGTAGCGAGCGGACCGGCATTGATTGAGGGAGGTTTGGTGACGGTGACGAATCTTGGAGCGGTGGTGCTCGAGGCGCATCAAGCCGGTAATCGGGTCTACCAGGCCGTGTCTTCCACTCAGGTTTTCAACAATCGGGGCAGCCTTCAGTCGGTGCTCTTAGGAAGGCATGTCGATGACGAGAGTGTGTACGATGTGGAAATTCGGAATGATCTGGCGTTCTTGGCAAAGGGAGAAGGGGGCTTTGAAATCCTTGATGTTTCGGATCCGCGAAAACCTGCTTCATTGACCCAATACCAATCCGGTGGTCGAGTTCTTGATGTTGCCGTAAACGAGGGTTTGGTCTTTTTGGCGAACAACGTAAACGGCCTTGAGGTACTGAATATAAAAGACCCTGGCCTTCCTCGAGTCATAGGGCATCTTGATGTTCCCTGCTATCATGTGGAGGCGAGCGGTAATGTTGCTGTTGTAGCCGTGAACGGCTCTCCCCGAGCTAACAACAACGGGTTCTTGATCCTTGATGTTTCGGATCCCAGCAATCCCGAGCCGATAAGCGAAGGGCTGCGCCTGTATGAGATCAGAAATCTTTCTATAGATAGAGACGATCTGTACGTTGTGGGCGACTATGGGAACGCCGGCGTTCAAGGGGGGTTTATGGAGCGGTTCGACATAAGCGTTCCTTCGCGGCCGACGGTGAATTGGGATCCCCACACCTATGTTGGGGGAGACCCATATCCATCTCATTGCTTTGACTCTGGCAGAGATGTGTGGGATGTACGAGTCTTAGACGATCGGCTCTACGTCGGCGATAATTCCGATGGACTTCAAATCTATGATATTGCCTCGGAACCACCACGTTTGCTGAATCACCCGGCGGGTTCTTTTGATACGAGGACCTTCGAAGCAAACGGCCATTTTGCCTATCAGGTAGTCAACCGATCCGGCGTTGGAATTATCGATATTACCAGTCCGAGTAGGCCAAAGGCGGTCGGTTTGATACTGCCGACCGTTGACGATGCCTTTCCCAAGGGACCGATTGAGTGTGTCCGAGCGGTCGACCAGTTTGTCTACTTGGGATTCTTGAAGGCTGGTTTGCATATCTACCGGTTGCAGCCGGAGAAACTGGTGCCGAGCCTGAGCTGGCAGGTGCCTCCCAGCGTGGGGCGTTCGGAGTTTCCGCTCACTCTGTCTGCCGAGAGTAGCTCGGGCTTGTCGCTCTCGTACGAAGTGTTGTCGGGACCAGCGAGAGTCGAGAATAACCAGTTGGTAGCGACCGGAGTTGGGGCAGTCGAAATTGAAATCCAGCAGACGGAAGAGAACGGGCAGTTTGAAGCTGAAGCCTGGGTCCGAACGGTATCCGTCGCAGAGAAACGCGAACAATCGCTCACTTGGATTTCACCGGAGGCGAACGCGGTGATTCCGCGAGGACGCACCGTCCCGATTCAACTTGAGACAGATAGCGGGCTGTCGGTCACGATTGAGGTGGAGGGAGGACCGGGCGTAATCGATAGCGATGGGTTTACCGTGACGGGCCCGGGTCCGGTGGCCTTGGTGGCGAGACTGGAGGGAGACGCTGAGCACAACTCAGCTAGCTCGAAGATCATCATCAACCCGGCCAAACCTACGGGAATTGAGTACGTGGGTCGGATCAATCTGCCTCATTTTGAGAGCTTCGAGATTGTGGGTGATCTCGCCTATGTGAAGAACGAGTCCTTTTCTGTTTACGATATTCAGGATCCCGAAAATCCGCGTCGTCTGAGTCACTACGTGCATCCGGCGTTGGGAAAGGATGTGCAGGTGGTCGACGGTTTTGCCTATGGCGCATTGGGGGAATCCTTTGTTCTGCTTGATGTCCGCGATCCCGGGCGAATGACTTTGGCGGGCGAGTATCGATCCGAGAGCTATTCCTTCTCCGGAGTGCAAGTCGTGGATGGAATCGCCTACTTGTTAGCCAATCATCTCCCGGGATTGGAGGTGGTTGACGTCAGCGTTCCGAATAAGCCCACTCGACTTGGCGGGTATGTCCTTGAAGATTTCCCTTCGTCGGAGCTTCCCCTCCTATCCTTGCAGGTGGCCAACGGAAAAGCCTATCTTCGATCCTCACGGGGTGTGGAAATCATCGAGGTAACCGATCCGGAAAACCCGGTCATAATTGGTCATCTCGACGGTGATAGTGACTTAGAGGTGGTGGGTGATTCTGCCTATCGTCTTCGAGATCCGGTCGAGGACTTCATCGAGAATAGTGGATCGAAAACGTTCGAACGTATTGATACATCCGATCCCGAGAATTTACGACGAACCGGTGTCTATTCGATCCTAAACTGTGTTCGGGGGACGACTATGGATGTGGTGGATAACATTCGGGTGAAAGCGAGCGAGGCGTTCGTCATCGAGGCTGGAGGTAGGCGGGGTACGAGTGTCAATGTGATTGACATAAGCCAAGCGTCGATTCCTCGCGGTGGGTCGAGTGTTTTATCGTTGTCCCAAGTATCGGTGCCTGGATTTAGTAAAAGGGAGATCAGTGATTTTGAGGTGGAGGCGGACAAACTTTATTTGGCCCAATCCCGGGAACCCGGGGTGTGGGTCTTTCAGCTTGAATATCCCCGGACGGCACAGAACGTGCCGTTGGTGGTGCCGGAGAGTTTGGATCTATCGAGAAGTGCACTACCGCTGCCGAGTGCTTCGAATTATGGTTTGCGGGTGGAATACTCTGTGGTATCCGGTCCGGCCCGCGTGGAGGGGAATCGACTGATAGTGACGGGCGTGGGCGCTGTGGTAGTGGCAGCCGAACAGGCAGGTAATGAACAATTTCTGCCGTTGTCCGAGCACTGGCTGCTTTCCGTTCCGATACCACGTCCTGGCCTCTCAATTCATCGGGACGCTGAAAACCAGATTCACTTACAGGTGCCCACAATCTCCGGGTTGACCTATACCATTCAAGGTCGGGGGAGCCTGACGGGAGGCGAATGGGAAACTCTCGCGGCCTCTGTGGGCACGGGTGAACCTTGGACCTTGAGTTCGGACTCAGCGATTTTTGCTGAACAGTTTTACCGGGTCTTAGTACGAGACGAGGGCGCGGAATAGTAGATGATATGAAGGGGATAAGTCAGCTTGGAGTCCTCATTGGACTGATCTTCGTTAAGGCTTTCGTGAGCCTTGGTCAGGCGTTGCCCCCGGTGGAGTGGGTCTCTCCTGCCGAATCGACTCTGCTGTTGCATCAGCCTTATGAGCTTGCGGTTTTGGGGGACATGCCGGTCGCGTTTGAGGTCGTGAGTGGCCCCGCGCGGATTCATGAGAATTCGATTACGGTGACCGGGCTAGGGACTGTGGAAGTGGTTGCCCAGTTCTTGGATCCAGTAACCCAAGAATTCATTCGTTCAGAACGGGTCTTCAATCTGGCGGGGTTCGAAAGTGAGCCGATCGGCAGTCTTGAGCTGGGAGCGGACATCATTGATTTCAGTGTTGAAAATGGCATTGCTTACGTGCTTTCCAGCACTCGAGGAATCCATATCTTGGATCTCTCAGACCCCAGCAATCCAACCTTTGTGGCAGAATTCGCCCACACTCAGGCGAAGGCCCTTGAGGTTCATGGAGACATTGCCTACTTGGCTGTAAGGGCGGATGGAGTACCGAAATTACTGGTTATCGAGGTCTCGGATCCGAAGGCCCCCAGGCTAATCGTTTCTCAAACGATTGAAGTCGACCCTCAATACCTTCACGTCGAAGGATCCGTCGCATTCGTTGCCAGTGAATCCGACTATCAGCTTATAGACCTTTCAGAATCGTCCCCCGTACCCCTGGGAGAGCCCATTCGGCTGAAACGGAGTGATTCCATCCATGTGAGTGAGCAGCTCGTCGTGAATCATCCTTTCGTCTATCCCCCCGATTTTCAATTGATTGATTTCAGCGACCCAAACCAACCGAAAGAACTGCCGCCATTCGTTCCAGGACGAGCCGTTCGGTTTTGGGGTATGTGGCGGCGTATTCTATATCTAGAAGATGGCCAAGGAAACTCGCTGAGGCTTGTGGATGTTGCCCAGCCGGAACAGCCCGTCCAAGTCGGTGTCTACTATCCGAGTGGATGGATTCGGCACCTGGAATGGCGGAACCACATGCTATTTGTCGTTCACTCACATGGTTTCGACATTGTTGATGTGCACCGACCGTCGAGCCCAGTGCTGTTATTGACTTCCGATGCGCATTCCGATGTCCGGTTCCTTCAGTCTGACGGAGACCACCTCTTCATGATCAATGGCGAGGGTTTGATGACGACGGTTGCCCTGACTCCAACGGGGGCCCCGGCCCGCCTGACTCAGTGGTTGGAGTGGTCTCCTTCTGAAACCCGCTCCGTGGCGGATCCGCCGCTTCGATTGTCGGCCAGGTCTCGGTCCGGCTTGCCGGTCGATTTTAGCGTTCGGTCCGGCCCGGCTCACATTCAAGGCAACCGATTGGTTCCCACCGGTTTTGGGTCAGTGGTCGTTCTGGCAGAGCAGCGCGGTAATGAGCAGTTCCATGCTGTCAGTGCGGAGAGGACAATTGAAATCACCGGCGGAGCGACCCAAACGCTAACCTGGAATCCGCCCTTGGATGGCGAGACTCTACTGCTGAATCAGCCCTATAGCCTGGCTGCGGCGGCTTCCAGCGGAATGGACGTTTCCTATTCTGTGTTGCAGGGTCCGGCGGTCATTCATGGGGATACGATTACCGTTACCGATTTGGGGACGGTGGTATTGGAGGCCGTCCAGGTGGGCGACGGACGGTATCAGCCGATCGCGGTAACCAAGGTGTTTAACCGCAGTCCGCAAGTGGTGCGGCAGATAGGCGAGGTTGCAATGACAATGGATCGGTTTGTGATCGATGTCGACGTGCGAGGCGGTCTGGCATTTGTGACGTATCTGTCGCCAGGGTTCTTTGACGGGGAGGAGCTAGCAAATGGTGCCCTTGAAATCATCGACGTGACGGAGCCGGCTCGGCCACACCGCTTGAGCGTGTATGAGATGGATACTCCCGTGCGGGATGTCGTGGTGAGGAACAAGCGGGCCTATCTGGCTGCGGGAGATGGAGGACTTGTCATTCTCGATGTTGAGGATCCGGCTCATCCTATCAGGATAGGCACCTACTCTCACCCGTGCTGGGGGCTGGAGGTACACGGTGACTATGCCTACTTGATGGAGTACGAATTATTTAGCCGGAAGAATCGCCGTGCTTTTGTGATGGTGGATGTGTCACACCCGGAACAGCCCGAGTTTGTCGAGGTGTTTGAACTTTCGTCGCTGATCAGAGACATCGTCTTTGACGACCGCTATGGTTACATCGCCTATGGTTCTGGCGCGGGATGGTTACATTTCGCTTTTGGAATGGTTACCGGTGCGGTGGCGCGGTTTGATATCAGCAACCCGATGCGTCCTCATTGGGCGGGAGACTCCTGGCGTGACCCAACCCAGCTGCCGGTCCGAGAAGACATTTGTGACTATCCAGGTACAGCGTGGGAAATGAGCATTGTTGGCGATCTCCTCTATTTGGCCAACGGAGTTAGGGGCTTGGAGATCCATGATTTGCGTTCCAATGATGGGCATCGAGTGGGGCAGCTGCTGACGGATTCACCGGAGGACATAACAAGGAAGGTTACGGTGGACGAAAGCTTTGCCTATACCGTGGTAAACGACTCCACCCTCAACATCTTGGACATCACCGAACCGGATGCCCCAATGTTGGTGGGAGAGCTCGAGGCGGAATCAAGGATCTTTCGACTGGCAGTGAAAGACGGCCGGATTTACCTCATTCTCAAGGATGGACTGAAAATCTACTCGCATGAGCCGACCCGTTTGGCGCCCAAGCTCCCCACCGATCTCCCAACTGAGCTTGTCTTTCAAGGTCAAGAGGCACCACTGACCTTGACGGCAGCGAGCGACTCGGGTCTGCCGCTGGAATACGAAGTCATCCGCGGATACGCCCGCGTAGAGGGAGAACAGCTGGTACCCACCCGCACGGGTCAAGTCACCGTCAAGATCAGTCACCCTGAGGAAAACGAGCAGTTCGAAACTGCCGAATGGACTCGTGAAATAGAAATTCTAGACCGTCAGCCGCAGTCCATCACTTGGATCGCACCGGGAGTGGAATCTGTCGTGTCGATTGGGGACCTCTACCCGTTGGCTGCCGAGGCAAGTAGTGGACTGCCGGTAACCTTCCGGGTTGATTCCGGCCCCGGAATCGTCAACGGGAACCTGTTGGAAATCACGGGACTCGGGTCGGTCGTGGTAGCTGCGGTACAAGAAGGCAATACGGAAGTCGCACCGGTTTGGTCGTTGAGGACGATCAATCCGAGTGATTCTGTCAGGATCGAGAGCTCCGGAATCAACGCCCCCTCTGGTGCCCGTTTCCTTGATATCGAGAATGGCATAGCGTTCGTCGCCACTCGAACGGGAACTTTGGTGATCTCGGATTATCGTGATCCGGAGAATCCTGTACTGCTAAGTGAGTATGATGCAGAAACGGCGCTCAGAGGCGTGAAGGTTGAAAACGGCGTGGCTCTTTGCCTGGCGGATTGGGGCGGTATCATCCTAGATGTCAGCGATCCAATGAATCCTCATTGGGTTGGCGACTATCGTGGGCAGCTATCGGAGCGTTATGGGAATGTAGATTTGGTCGGCGAGATGGCGTATTTTCTGGCAGTTGAACCGGCGGGATTGGATATCGTTGATATTGGGAACCCCGTCGAACCGGTAAGATTGGGGCATTTTCCATTGCCGGCCTTTTTTTCTTTCACTGAACGACACCCACTCCTCCAAGTTGAAGATCAGCTTGCCTTTATCAGGAATCCTTCCGGATCGGTGGGGATAATTGATGTTCGCGATGCCGCGCAGCCGGTCGCCTTGGGGATTCTGGGGTGGCACATCGACGCATTGCATGTGGTTGGTCATCTTGCCTACTCCGTGGAAAGCGAGTTTGCTAGTGGCTTCCAGTTTGTGATCACCGATGTCAGTACGCCCACGGAGCCCCGTGAGTTGGGCCGCTACAAGAAAGCTCACTGCACCGCTAGCACCAAAGGCACCTACACTGGCGTGCACGTGGTAGGAAATCAGGCTTTTGCCTCTCTTCAATCCACGCACCTACAGATTTTTGATGTGAGTAGCCCTTCACAGCCAAGACCAATCCATTACCGCCGTGGCATTGAAGATTATTGGGACCCTTTCGGTCGACCCGACTTCGAGGCCGAGAATGACGTGCTGTATTTTGTTCGAGGCGATGATCGTGGCGTTCAAACCTTCCAACTGATTTACCCCAGGCAGAGCCAATCGATTGCGTTCGAAAAGCCATCTGCAGTTTTCCTCGCGGACAGGTTCCGTGAACTCCCCAGTCAATCGACGAGAGGACTGCCCATTTCTTACTCGGTGGTTTCCGGGCCGGGTCAGATCATACGCAATCAACTGGAGTTGACTGGGGAAGGCACAGTTGTTGTCCGCGGAGAGCAGCCAGGCAACGATCAGATTCTTCCGGTATCCGATGAATGGGTTTTTCAAGTGGTCGCGTCTTTGCCTGTCCTCGAGATCCGTAGGAGTGCAGAGGGAGAAGCTTTGCTACAAGTCCTGATTCCTGAAGGCGCCCTCTACGCGGTTCAACGGCTTGACGATCTTACCCGAGCCGATTGGCAGACAGTGACTATCGTCGAAGGAATGGGTGAAATTTGGACCATGGAGCTCCCAATCTCCGATGCCCTTGGGGGTTTTTATCGTGTTCTGGTGCGCGCTTCGGACCCTTAGGCTCTTGTATTTTGTCCCCCTGCGTTGGCCGAAGGGTCTCTTTTTTCAGCTAAGGGGCGCTTGAGTTCATCCGTGGCCACGTCTCGAATCAAAGCCTGATGGGTTTTCCGAATTCGTAGATTTTCTCGTGCAACCCCAAGGGCCACGAGGCGTATTCACTGGTGATGACACGGTTTATGCCTGAGATCCGAATCGCTGGAGGTTTATCAGTGAGTTTACCCGGGGGGGGGGCGATTCGACGCTGAACTCATATTGCTACGTAGGACTACGTATTGTTAGGGCTGGGATATGGCGTTAAGTGTAGTGACTTCAACTCGGAACAACGGTCAAACCGTTCCACAACAGATGGGCAAAGGCCCAGGGGGACATGGTGATCGCGTGTTGGGCATCGGTGAGTGTTGTTGTTCCGTGAAATGGAATCCTCTGCTGGAGCCGCTAGCGTGCTCTTCTTCATCGGAGCTGAGGGTTGAATTTGTGGGGACTAGTCGGTGTGACGGATTCGTGGATCGGTCTCATGATCACCGACCGCCGAGGAGCCGAAGGTTTCGGTTCCTCGGCCATACCATCTTCTCTGCCTGCCGATCTCTCCCTAACGAGGCATTTTGTTTCCTGAATCTTCGAATTCGGCCCTTGTCTGTTCGGTTGATTTTCGACGCTTTGAAAGAAAGGGAGGCGTAGAGCGCCAAGCCTGACACGATAGTGGAAGAACGAAAATCAATTACTAGCGTCCAGTTTAAGAAAGAGTATGAAAACTTATAAACAGTATGCACTATGTCTATGGCGAGCTCTGATTGTTACTTCAGTGGGGGCGGGCGTTCTGAATAGTCTGAAGGGGCTTGCGGAGACCGCGTTGACTCTTGAACATGACCCACTGACGGGCGGCTTGCTCTTGGAGTGGGACGTCGATGAGGCGCTTTCGGATGGTCTCTACCAGATTGAATGGAGCGACGATCTTGAGGTCTGGAAACCGTTGCATCGATTCGAATTTCAACGCCGTCTTAAGGAACAATCTCCGGCCTTTCATTTGATTCAGGAACCGTCGCCCATTGGGTTCTATCGCCTCGTGGAGCGTGAGTCGGGTGCCGTTGTGGCCATGGTTTCAAGTGCCAAGGATGGGGCGGATCTCTATGGGTTTACCGAACAGTTGGAAACCAATTTGGCGTCTCTCGGAGAGATCTCCGTCGATGAATTCGTGGAGCGTTATGATCGTCCCCAGCAGTTTGTGGAGTCACTTTCCTATGATCCGGCGAGTGCTGAGTTTCTCGAACCGGTCGAAGCCCAGTTGGGTCGAAAGAAGTGGGATTCGAACTGGCTCTCGGTGTTCCCGCCCTTTGAGTTTAGCGATACCGAACGACAGCTCTTGGCCGAGAACGGCTTTGTGGTGAGCGGTCGGTTAGGCCATCATAGTTTCATCGAAGGGTACTATGAGATCTTTGTACGCGATCTTCCGGTGTTTGTTTCTCTCGATTCCATTCTGCATCCGTGGACCAAGGCGTATCGTAGTATTCTGTTGCAGACCGAAGCCAATTTCTTGAGTCCGGCGATCAACGAGATGATCCTTGCGATGCGAGATCAGTTGCCTGTCATTGCGGCAGAAGTGAACGCGGATCTCGAAGACAGTCTTCACGACGTCGATCTTTACCTGGCAGTTGCAGCCACACTTGGTCACGGACGTAGAATCGTGACGAAACTGGGCCGAGGCAACGAAGAGCGGGCGGCACTCGTGAAGTGGATCGAAAGCCGTGAGGTTTATCGAGGGGCTCTCTTCGGTCGGGAGAATCTAGAATCCATAGACTTCTCCGAGTTTGAGCCGAGAAGCCATTATACGAGTAGCCGTACCCTGCGCCGGTATTTTCAGATGATGACGTGGTTGGGCCGAATTGACTTTCGGGTTGCGGGCTCCAGTGGCTTTGCATCTCCCCGGGAGATGGGAGCGGCGGTGATCCTGAGTGAGGCCTTGAATCGATCCGGGCATTTGGACAATTGGGCGATCGCCGATCGCATCCTGCGGACCTTTGTAGGCCTGCCGGACTCCATGACCGTGCCCCAGCTGAACGCCATCATGGAGGGTGGGGGGCTTAGTGGTGCCGGAAGCCTGCCTTCGATTGAGGCTTTGAAAGAGCTGCAGGAACGCATTGAAGCCAGCACGCTGGGAGTCCAAGGAATTCACTCGCATGGGTATCTGTCTTCTCCGTTTGAGGAGTCCATCAAGCTGCCGCGTTCTTTCACCTTGTTTGGTCAGCGTTTTGGCATGGACAGTTGGGCGCTGGGTAATTTGGTGTTTGATAAGATCTTCTGGGAGGACGAGCGGGTAGTTCGGCGTGTGCCAAGTAGTGTCGATGTTGCGTTCACTCTCTTTGACAACGCAGCGGCGACGCCCATCTTGGCGTCTCGAATTCGGAATCGCGACGGCGTCCCCTTTCGTGATGGCTATCCATACCAGCACCATCTTGGTGCGCTTCGGGATGTGTTCGCAGAGTTGGATGTCGTGGACTGGAAGGACAATATCTATACTTCCTGGCTTCACACCCTACGGCAGTGGTCACAACCTTTGGATCCATCCATCCCCGAGGTTTTTCGAACTCGTGAATGGGGTAAGAAGACCATGAGTTCCCAACTCGCTTCGTGGACCTATCTTCGGCACAATACGGTTCTCCATACCAAGAAACCAGCGACCCTTGGGGATATCACGTGCTCCTTTCCGCACTCGTATTTGGAACCGAACGTCGAGGCTTGGGAAGGCATCACTGCGATGGCGCGTCGGCTAGCCAAGGATTTGAGTCAATTGGAGCGGCCGGGACTCGACAATTCCTGGGACGTTCGTTACTTGGAGCGTTTTGGCGCTACTTGTGATCGTTTGACAGATCTGGTCCGCAAACAGAATCGACGGGAGGCATTCAGCCAGTCCGAGAGTCGCTACCTGCAGGATATGGTCGAGCGGATGGTGGACTATTATGGCAATCGGACTTACAGCGGGTGGTACCCGGGCCTTTACTACCGGACGAAATCGGAAATCGATGCGCTGCGTTTGGACGTGCCGGAGCGCCGGATTCATCCGAGTGACGAATGGGATCCGGTCGTGACCGATGTTCATACGGATCACGAGTCGACAAGATACGGTGATCCGGGGACGATCCTCCATCAGGCTGTGGGAAATACGGCCATGCTCTTTGTCTCGGTGCAGTGTCAGGAGAATCGAATGTATGCGGGGCCCGTATCCACGTACTACGAATTCACGTCGGGACCTGGGGTTTTCGAGAGGATGACGAATGAAGAGTGGAAGAAACAGCTACGGGCCGGAGAACAACCCGAGGAACCGGAATGGACCCGAGGGCATCGGGTGCCTGGGACGGCTGATATTCCCGCTTACCTTTGAACGGGACTATGGTCTGCGTATGACCTCGATCGGAATCGGGATTTGCCGGGAACTCTCAGGGCTATGTTGGCGATCGGGTCCGTCGAGAGAATCGAGCCCCCGAATCAGAATGATGAAGTTCAGGATTTACTGGTGTGGACTCGAGCCCGTGAGTACGGCTTGGTAGACCGTGCTCGCCACGGTTTTGACTCGGTCGTGTTCCGAGCTCAGCGCTTCTTCAATCAGTGGAAGAGCAGACTTCGCCTCAGTCCCGATCTCGCCAAAGGTATAGAGGGCGATGCGACGGGCGTTGGGTTCCAGAGCAGGCCAGACTCGTTTGGCTACCTCCAGTGCTTGGGTTCGGTCGTCGGCAATACGCAACAAGGCGTAGGCTGCGATCGCTGCTTCATTGGGCTCACCGGTCAGAGCCAGTTGCTTGATCTTCTCAAGGGCGCGCGGATCTTGGCATCGGTCGATCATTAACTTCCAGCAGACGTCTTGCCGTATGCTGGATTGGCCGACGACCGCGGCATCCTCTAGACGGTCGATGAGGATTTCGAGGCTTTTTCCGACGTAGCGAAACTTGTTGTTTTCGGGTGCTAGCTCGATCGCAGATTTCCGGACCCACGGATCGGTATCTCGCGAGAGTTCTTCGAGATAATGGAGGGTTTCCAGATCATCATGGTTGATGTGGACTCTACGAGTCACCAATGACGTCGTGAGCATCCGCCGAACGCTGGGGACCGGAGTTTTCGTTGCGGTTACGAGAATCTCCGGAGTTGAAATCAAGGACAGCAGGTAGGTGTTGGGTGACGAAAGGGGTTGAACATGTTGCGGCCCGAGCTTGGCGTGACGGGTTTGATACTGATTGATGACAGCTCGTAGGAGAGACCTTGCGGGAACGCCGTTGAAGTTTCGGAGCGCTTGATCGAACTCCTGTTGATTGACGACACCGGACTGGAAGTCGTTCGTCCATTGCCGGAGCGTCTTCCCTTGGTACGTCGGGCCGATAAGGCGAATCACTAGGAAGACCGCGACGATCGCCAGGATAGAGAACACGCTGGAATAGATTCGCTTCCTTGTCATGGTTCACTTCCTAAGCGAAATCTTGCTGGTAAGCAAGTCTCGGATAGGTTCCGGAACGAGGCCTGGGAGCATCAAACGATCCGAGGCACCGCGGTGGGGCGAGCGTACCCGCGAGCCGTTTGGCAAGAGCAGAGGGCGTCAAAACCATCGGCCCGCGAGGGCGCTGCGGGTGGGAACGGCTCGCGGGTACCAGACTGTGTAAAAAGTCCTTTTCTACCTGCAGGTAAGAGAGTGTGTGAAAGCGACAGCTTCGCTCTCGCACTCCAAAAGAAGCTCGATTTGCGGGCAAAATATGGCGTGCGAAAGCAGAGCTGTCGCTTTGACCACCGCGATGGAGTTGCCAACGGGATTTTTTACACGGTCTGGTATGCTCGCCCTACCGTCGTGAATCAGACGGCTTGAGTCAGGCTACGGCGTCGTGCGATTGCGACGAAGAGCAGGGAGAGCGCGACGACGGCCGCGTAGTGTTCGGGCTCGGGAACGACACCAATGCTCACGGAAACGCTGTCAACGGTTCCGACGATTTGATGGGAGGCATTAACGAGCGGTCCCGGGGGATCGTAGAAACTGCCGAACGTAAAGGTGTTCGCGAGATTGAATTGGGAGATATTGAGACCGCCTGTGGGGAGTCCGTCGCTGCTGATTGGATTTTGGTCCGACTGTAGGAAGATATGAGGTGTGTGCCCCCCATCATGTTGGTAGGTGATGGCACCGTTGGCGGGATCGGTATGCGACCAGTTGTGATCCGTGCTGATGGTGATTTCGTCGTTGGCCCCCCCGTCCACGACTCGAACGGTAAATGTGGTATCACCGGGCACAAGGGGATTGTCTCCGGCGTCACCGATCGAAAACTGGAACCCGTTCGGTGCGTTCGTCGGGCGGTAATCACCCACGTTTCCAAGAACGTTTTGATCAGCCGTTGTTCCAACATCATAGGTAAAGGTCCCGGACCAGGGTTCACCCGCCATGATCTGCGACGGTAGAGTACCTCCGTCGTGATTGATCGCTGTGATGGTTCCGCTCACGGAGATCGTGAACAATTGGGCCTGGGTGGCAACCGTGGTCAGTAAGCCGGCGAGGAAAGCTACGCTAATCTTCATCGTGCGAATCTCGTATTGCGACGATCTACCTTCTTGGAGGGATCAAATCTTTCTGAAGTAAAGAGTCCCTGTCTGTCGTGTTTTCGTCAAGCTGAATCCGGCGGCGACCCGCCGGGTGCGGCGAGCCTGCTTGCGGGTACGCTCGCCCCACCAGGGCTTGGTTTCGCTCAGACGCATCGTTGACCAATGCATATCCAGTTGTCTAAGATCCCTAGTCTGATTTCGGAGGAGGATTTTCAGCTAGCAAAAGGAATCGTAGACGATGTTAATTCGATGGATGAAGAGTGTGTTGGGGGCGACGATTTGGCGGACTGTTGGACTTGTTGGTGTATTAGTAAGTAACAGTACCTATGCTGTGGGTGTCGGTGGCACCGTGCAGCTTCCGGGAGGGCTGGCTGATCTGAGCGGATATTCCGTGATTGCCGTCGATTGGTTTAGCTTTGAGGGTACGGAGGTGGAGGCGGAGATTGATGCCGAAGGACGGTTCCAATTCGATTTGGCACCGAGTTTTTGGGCGATTGGGTTGGTGGCCGAAGGTGCGCCACCGAGTGATTGGGTGTTTCCGGTAGCGGTTGTTGAGACCGATGCCGAGAGTGTTGTCGAAGACGTGACGCTCGAAGTCTTGGTTGGGGAGCACACGTTGAACGGTTCGGTCCGAGAGAGTTCGGGTGACGGGATTGCTGACGTGGTGGTTGTCGCGTCGCTGGACCGTGGCGGTGTGTTTTATGATGTGCAGGCGTCGACCGATGAATCGGGGGAGTTCACGCTGAAGGTTCCGGCAGGATCTTGTTTTTTTTCTTTGTGGGGATTGCCGTTTGAGTTTGACCCAGTGCCGGATCAATTTCATGAGATTGGTTCCGATTTCGAGCTCGCGTTCGTGGCGGAACGGCCCGTTCCGGACCCGGTAGTATTGGAGCCGCTGGTCATTGAACCCTTTGATCCGCCGGAGCTCTTGGCGGGGGATCGTCTGGTTCAGATGTTGCGGGTTACCGGGGGAGATGGTTATTACCGTTTTGAATTGTCCGAGGATTCTGCGCCCTTACCGGGGACGCTGACACTTCATCCCTCTCTGGGGACGTTTAATGGCGTACTCGATACCGCTGGTGAGTTTACTTTTGAAGTCGTGGTTCGCGAGCGATTTGGCGAGCGGTCCGCACGTCAGACGATCACGCTCGTTGTTTTGCCGGATACCGTGCCTCCCGAGGCCGAGTATTGGACGCCTCGCATTTTTGATTTTGATGTGGGTCCTCATTCCGCCATTCGGATTCAGTTCTCCGAACCGATGAAGCCGTTCGAAGACGGAGAGCGGCCGTGGTTTCATTGGTATGTCGGTCGTGGATCCGATCTCGTCGAGCTAGATCCTAATTTGATCGGGTTTTCTTGGAATCCCTCGCGAACCGAGGTGTTTGTTTTCTATCGGGAGCTACTACCGATCGGGCGACATGTTTGGGCGTTGAATGGGGACGTGGCTTCCGGAGCTGATTCTGATGCTGGGGGACTTACGGCCTTTCGGGACCGAGCTGGGAACCCGGTGGCACGATCGGGACCCGGAGAGTTTCAGGTTCGGAATGGATCGGGAGTGATCGCGCCGGGAAGGGGCCAGGGCATCGAGGTGTTTTTGTGGCGGGAACGGTATGATGGTGTGGACGGTTCGTTTTCCGGAGATCAAGAGTGGTTGGTGGGACAGATCCAACTCCCGGACGAAGGTCATAATCTGGTGAGTTTCGGTCGAATCGTTGCTCCGGACCAGGCGGAAGCTGTGCTTGGTTACACCGGGCGTTTTGACACGGATCGCTTGCATGTTTCGGATATCACGCGCTTCTTTACCGATCCGGACGCCGGGCAACCCGAGTCCCGTTACGACTTTCACGTCCACACGCTTGGCGTTGGGGAGGAGCGGCTTCAGCTCCGGCTTGCCGATAATCAGTTTCCCGTCCAACCGGTGATCCTGAACCGGGACGAGTTTGGGAACGTGTCCGCTGGGGTGGTGAATGAGATTCTTCTGGGGGAGGTGGATCTCAGCGATGTCGATAGCGTTGAGGTGATTATTGGGCGTGGTCCCTCTACGAGTCCGGCGATCTTCTTGAATGGGGGGGATCGTTTCCGCTATCGGGCAACGTTTCAGCCTTCGGACCGCGTGCTGACGGTGCCCGCGGACTTGCTGAGTGAGGGGTTTGTATCCTATGGGGCGGTTCGATTCATCAACTACGTGGATAAAACCGCTACCGAGAGTGGGGTCGTGGGGCGGTCGGCATTTGTATCCTCGACCGAATTTCGGATCTCAACCGAGGACCCGCAACTGATCTATCCCGTGGGTGCCGCCGGGCTCCGCTACCGACCGGCCGGTTCGGAGCCGGATTCTACCTGGTTGGAAGCCTCGGACCAACAATCGGTTCCCGTAACAGCCGAGTTCGAGACGGGGCCGGATGGGGGGCGATCGATTGACCTGGGGCGGTTTGGTCGGCTTGAGTTGGAGCCTGGGACTCGGATCGGTCTGGATGGCACGGGAGAACATTACAATCTTGTGCTATTGCAAGTATACAGCGGTGAGGTATCGATTCATGAAGGAACTAGTCAGCAGGCGGGGCGGAGGTTTCTAGTTTCAACGGCTTCCTCAGAGGTTGCCGTGAGTGGGGCTTCCGTCCGGGTGGGCTTCGATGAGGCGAGTCGCCTGACTCAAATAAACGTCTTGGCGGGAGAGGTGCAGGCTCGTGCCAAAGGCGAGCTTGGGTTCTCCTTGCCGATGACCGTAAGTACTGCCGAGCCGCTTGAATTGTCTAGCGAGCAAGCGACCGTGCCGGATACCCTTCCCACTTTGGAGATTGATCGCGCGGGCAATGGGCTGATTCGTTTGTCGTGGCCGCGCCAATTGGTTTCATGGGACTTGGAGATCTTGCGGAATTTTGACACGTCGCGTCCATGGCATGTACTCCCATACTCGCGGAGTTTGGTGGATTGGAAGGAGACGGTGAATTTCGAGATCTCTGAACGTCGGAATTTTGGCTTTCGGTTAACCCGTCCGGAACCGTGAGAAAGCTCAATCGGATTGTAGGGATGAGATCTTTACGAGATCATGACACGAGAGAATTGTAGCGAGAATGCGTTATTATATTCGGCATACTAAGGATGCAGAAGTAGAGGGGCCTTTTTCATTGAAGGCATTGAATGAGTCTGTTCAGCTCGGGACGATTCCGGTGGACGCTTGGGCTTCCAGCGATTTGGGGGAAGACGTGTCGCGGCTTCGGAGTTGGCGGGGCTGCGATTGGTTTCCCCTAACCGCGATTGGGGAGTTCCGCCATTTGGCGCCTCCTGCGGCAGAGCCAGTTCCAAAAGAGCGTCCGTCACGGCTGTTTTCGTTTGTGTTGAGTCTGGTGATGACGATCTCGTTCTCCCTAACAGCCGTAGAGAAGGGAAGTCTCTTCTGGGCGGTGCCGGCAGTTCTCGCCGGCGCGGCGTGCCTGTGGGAGATCGTTGAGTATTTCCGGAAACGCCTCAACCGTGACGGGAAGGGTTGAGCCTACGATGAGGAATTTGTGCTACGGCATGCGTTGGATTATAGGGTTGGTATTCCTTTTGGCTTGGCAGGCTCTGGGGCAAGGATTGCTCTTGGTGAAGCCGGAGCCGATGGATCCGAAACAGCTTCTGGGACAATGGGAGGGAGAGGGCCCCGGCGGGCCGTGCACGGTTACCATTGCCGCAAAAACTCTCCGTTACTCCCAATCTGCCTCAGGCCCGGACGGGGAAGCGATGTGGTTCGATACCCAATACAAGGTTCTCCCCAAGATCGAGCCGCAGCGCCTCTACGCGACAATCACCAAGAACAGCTATCCGGACCAACCCCACATCGGTAAAGTGATCGTGGTGTTATTCACGTTCTTCGATGGCACGTTGAAGCTCGGCGTCATCGACAGCCTCGACGAGGCCCCGGTTGAGCCTGCCGAGGCCACCTGGGACGACGTCATGGACGAATACCGGTTAAAACGAGCTCAAACCCAGCAATAACCACAGGCCATCCCTCATCTGCGCGAATCTGCGAAATCTCCTCTTCAAATACTTCCCACCTTAACGCCCAAAATATTCATGGTCCGAGTTCCCTTGACTCAGGACGTAAGCAACCAAGTCCAGAATCTCGCTCTTCTCCAACATGTTGAGCAGCCCGGAAGGCATGGTGGAAACTTTGGACGGTTCGATGGACTGAACCTGCTTCCGATCGACCCGTTCCCGCTGGTTGGGATCGGTTAGGTCCGTATTGACCGAGACACTATCCCCGTTCAAGTTGACGATCACGCCGGTGACGGTCTCGCCGTCCGTTTTGGTGAGGACGATGGGAACGAATTGTTCATTGATCTCTTTGCTCGGATGGACGACTTGGTCGAGGAAGTCACGCGCCGAATAGCGACCGCCGGCATTAGTGAGATCGGGGCCCGTCATGCCACCTTCATTGGCGAAACGATGGCAGGCGAAACAACCCGCCGCACCAAAGGCTTTGCGGCCGCGATCATAGTCTCGATTGATGAGTCCCTGTTCCGCGGCGGAAGCAAGTTCTTCAAAGCCCCATTCTTTGACAAAGCTTCGACCGGCCATGGCTTCGGCGAGGGCTTCCAAGGGGGTTTTCTTTTCGGGTTGCCGGGCGAGGACTTCGGCCAACTGTGCCTTCTCAGAATCGGAAAGACTGGCGACGGCGTCGTTGCGGATGAACTCGATGAATTTGGAGAAACTGGCGCCACCGCGGTAATTCGCGGCAGTGAGGAACCATTCGAAGTATTCGGTGCGAAGTGCCGTCGTCCACCCGGTCTTGGTGAAGCGGAGGGAACGGGCATATTCCATTTGTTCCTCCTGGGTGGCGGCATTCCGGATCAGCGAGAGGGCTTTGGCCGGAACCGAGGGGGCTTCTAGATAAGCCAACGTCTCACACAAGACCCAGTTCAACGGGAAGCTGCGCGCGGGAAAGTGAGGGTCGAGTTGGGCGATAACCTCATTGGCGGTTGCCGCTCCCGGGTGGCCCAAGCGATTGAAGACGATTTCGTAGGTGCGAACGAGGGTGAGTTTTTGATCGTGGTCGAGTCGTGCCCAGTCGACTTCCAGCAAGGATTCGAGAATCTGGCCGCGCCGTGCGGCATCCGGCTCAGGTGCGTCCGGAGTGCGATGAAGCGGATCAACGCCCGATACTCGGGCAAGGCCTAGGAGCGCTTCGACGCGTTTCCCGTGGTCGGATTCGGAAGTGGCTAGATCCGCCCATGAGCCCACGGGTTGGTGTTCGATAGCCGTGCGAGCCGCCCAGCGCAGGAAGCGATCGGAGTGATCGAGATACGGCCAAGCGGTGAACACCGCGTCTGGATGGGTCTTGCCGTGGAAGGTCTCCAGGTGATGCCGAAGTTGGCGTTCGCGGCTGCCCTTCTGATTGGTGTCCAGCGGGTCGATGGGAGCGGTGGAGGCGTTGCCGGTATAGGTGACGCGGTAGAGACCGGATTGTACTCGGCGGCCTCCGATGGCAAAGTACATGGCTCCGTCATTCGGATTGATGATGGCGTCGGTGACGGGGAGTGGTGCCCCGGAGACGAACTCGGTTCGATCGCCCGTGTAGGAGGAACCGTCGGGCTTTAGGTCAACAGCGTAGATTTTGCCCCAGCTCCAATCCAGGATGTAGAGCGCCTTCTGATATTCTGCGGGGAACTTTGCGCCGTAACCGAAGACCATTCCGGTGGGCGAACCCGGACCAATGTTCACAGTCCCGGGTAAGTTGTCGGGATACCATTCCGGGCGTTTTCCGGTGCCGTGCCGCCAGCCGTATTCCGAACCACTGGTGACGTGGTTCACCCGGGTGGGACGATACCACGGTGTGTTGAAATCGTACTCCATATCGGCGTCGTAGGTGAAAAGTTCGCCGTCATGATTAAACGCGCCGCCAAAGATATTGCGATAGCCGACGGAATAGACTTCCCACTGCTGTCCGTCGGGTGAGATTTGGTAGATGATACCACCCGGAGCCAATACGCCGCGGTTGTGGCCGCGACCATCGGGCATCCGTTCGAGCAGGTGATCTTCACCCCAGATTTCAGGGACACGAGAAGACTGGTATTCGGTGGGCGTGGTGCTGTTGCCGGTGATGAGGAAGAGAGATTGCCGGTCCGGAGCAAGCACGACTTGATGGACGCCGTGGTCGCCACGGGCTTTAATCGCGCGGAGTTTTTCGACGTGATCGAGGTGATCGTCCCCATTGGAGTCGGTGAGGCGATAGAGGCCACTATCGATCTTGCGCTCGTAGTCATTGACGCCCACGTAGAGCGAATCAAACGCCCAGAGCATCCCGTTGACGGCGCGGATATCGGCCGGTACGGGCTCGATGCTGTCTGGTGCCAGGTTGTGTCCCAAGGGTGGGACTTCAAATCGGAACAAGCCGCCGTATTGGTCCGCCACAATCATGCGGCCCTTGCCATCTAGGCAGAGATTGACCCAAGAACCCTGCGCGTCTTCGTTCACCGAGTAGAGCAGCTCGATTTGGAAACCGTCCGGCACGTTGATTCGTTCGATGGGCGTGGCTTTGTTTTCGTTGATCGAGGAGCCGGATTGGCGACGTTGGGCGTCGAGTGATCCGGCGAGCAGGAACGCGAGCGTAAGGAGTGGGAGCAGTCGGTTGTTCATGGGATTGGGTGACTCTATGAGGGATTAGAATGGATGACCAGTCTTTGCCGCGTGCGAGGGCCTGGGCTATCGGGTGGTGACGGACTCAGCGTAAGCGAGGTCCCCGGTGCGACCGTCGTAGTATTGAAATACTACTTGGGGTTGAGGGTAGGCGACCCAGCGGGTGCCGCCGAGTTGTTTGGGCATGTTAAAGACGTTGTTGATCTGCACTACGGCAAAGTGCGGGTAGAGCCGTTCTAAGCGGGGCAGGTCCGGGAGGATGTAGCTGCTCCAGCGAATGTCACATTCGCGGGGACCGAACTTGAATTTGCCCGTGGCGGGACGATCACTTTCATCCAGCTTGGGCACATGGTTCACACTATTGTGTGGCCCGCAGCAGAATTCCCAAATGCGATCCGTGATCTTGATCGCAAAGCTGTTGTGGAGATCGCCCGTCATCACGAAGACGGGACGCTCCAAGGTTTCCCAAAAGGAGATGAGCTGTTCGCGCTCGTCGAAGAATCCGGTCCAGGCCTCTTCCTTGTTGGCGAAGTCGGCTTCGAAGCCTCCGGCCCCGCTGTGAGGGATCATGAAGGGTACGGTGGAAACAATGAAGAAGAAGGTCGCGTCGCTCGTCCGCATGCTTTCTTCCAGCCACGCCCGCTGAGCGGATCCGAGGAGTGAGAGCCCGGGCTTATCGCGTTGGGAAATGTCATGCATGTCACGATCGCCGCGGGTGTCGATCAGATAAAACTCGGCGTTGCTCACGCGGAACTTGCCGTAGCTTCGGCGTCCGATGGAGTAGGTGACGTCGTCACTCACTTTGGCGGGCATGTGGAGGCGGAGCGTGTGGGCGTTGACCACTTCGACGATGTCGTAGACGTAGGAGTTCGGGTGACCGTCATCATTGTCATATTGCATGTCATTGACGCCGGCTTCTTTGGTGCCCCAGTGCACGTGGAGGTTGAGCATCTCGTTGAGCGGCAGTTGGGTGAAGTCCGTTTCGGTATCCACTAACAGATCGGAACCGGCGGTCATTCGGGCAAAGCCGACGTGCAGGTCGTGATCGTGCGTGGTGGGGTTGGCCCAACCCAAATAGTTGTACCAGGCGTGCGTCCCGATGTCGCGAAACACGGTGCGGCGATGCCGTTTGCCGGCGGTGCCCGCGCCCCAGATATCGTTGACCAGTTCATGATCGTCGAAGGTGAAATAGCTCGGGACGTTACGATGCCATTTGGCGAGTTCGGTGCCGCGGCTGAGGTAGAGTTTGTAGTTTTCCCAGACACCCACCACGGATGGCATCGCGGTGACGAGTCGGGGAAGAGCGGGCAGGTTCTGCGCCAGGCGCCAGGCTTCGGCGGGGTACTCGCGGAGTTCCTCGTAGAGCCAATCGCCGTTCATGATGTGAAAGTTGACTTTCGAGGCCCAATCTTGATTGAGGTGTTCGTAAGTCCGGATCCGATGGCCGGGGCCATGGAGCGGGTTCTGATTGGCGCAGGAACCGATTTGGAAACGAAAGTTAAAGAGGCCGTCGGGGTTGTACTCGGCATTCCGGGTGGTCTCGGCGCTCGGCAAGGTCCGGAATTGGCCCGGCCATCCGTGGGGTCGGCCATTGACCCAGACTTGGTAGTGGTAGGCGGTATCGGGTGCGAGCCCGGGGACGGTGACGACGCCGGTATTGTCGTCTTCGATGGACGTTTGGCCCGCGGGTGCGGTTTGGTTCAGGCGGTCGGCTTGGGTTCCATAGCGAACTTCAAAGGCGCCCGGATCGGAAGTGCGCACCCAGACCCGCACGCTGTCCGAGCGCACGTGGCCCAGCATGGGGCCGTGGGTCAGGCGAATGGGATCCCGCTCGGCGCGGAGGTTGGAGCAGACGAGTAGGGTACAGACGAAGGCAAACGTCAGTGGGCGCCAGTGGTGCATGGGGGGATCTTACGGCAAGGCGCCGTTGAACTCCAAGAGGGAAAGGTAGGGCGAGCGTACTCGCGAGCCGTTGGGCAAGAGCAGGGAACGCATACGCCGTTGGGTTGGGAGAACGCTTTTCTTGCCCAACGGCTCGCGGGTACGCTCGCCCTACCAAAAAAGAACGCCCCACGTCGATGTGGGGCGTTCCGTAATCAGGGACTGGAAATGGAACTTATTTCCCGGGAGCCGACGGTGCGGACCGGATGGCCGGCAGGAGCCGCAGGATCTCTTGTTGATCCAAGTACCACTTGCGCAGGGACCGCGACAGCATGTCGTCTTTGAAGGATTTGAGCTGCTTGATCAGCAGTACGGTTTCCACCTCGCCCTTGAGTCGTTTGTTGATGCCGGATTTGCCGGCTTTCGACCAACTCTTGTACGAGCCCACGCTGTCAGAGAGCATGCGAGCCGCGGCCAATCGCGTGGCTTGGGAATACTCGTAGTCCTTCACTTCCACCACGGCGCCACCCACCTTGCCGCGGATGACCTTGTCACTCTTCGCCGTGATGATGTGGCTGGCGAATTCGATGATCCGTTTTTCCAAGTGGGAGATGATGTCTTCGTCCGGCAGGGATTCGTTGGCGATCAATCCGAGATCTCGCCGCGCGGAAGCGAACACATTGCAGGCACGGAGAATGATCTCTTCGTTGAGTTTGTCGAAGTAGAGTTCGGCGCGCTCCATGATCAGCTTGCGTTCCTCTTCCGTGAATTCGTATTCCTGGTCATCCAAGCCCACAAACTTTTGGTAAGCCGGTGATTCGAGCAACTTCTTGAGTCGCGCATTCAGATCAGCGGTCTTAAATGCGGGTGCGGCAGCGACCTTCTTGGGCTGCTTCTTGAGGTCGAGTTTCAGCTTGGCGGGAAGGTAGGAGAAGATGGCGCGGTCAATCCCGCCCAAGGTCTCGATCTGCTCAGTGAGCCGTTTCCAATGGGCCTCTCGGACCTCTTGACCGTTGAGTTGGCCGACGAAGTCGAACTGACTCTCAATGGTGAGGGACCGATTGCGGCTGCTGAACCAACCCAAGAGTTGGCGGAGCTCAAAGGAGAAGTTTAAGGCCGGGAAGGTGACGCTGAGGTTGACCTGCTCCAAGGGCACGCGGTCGCGTGGGTCTTTCGGCGCTTTGGCGCGGATAAAGGTCTCAATCAGGGTGTTCGGGATGAGGCGGATGGAATCCCCAATATTGGCATAGGCGGCAATGACGGGCTCCGTTCCGTAGTCAAACGTCGAAACATCACTCCAGCGAAAGGCGTCGTCATCCGAGGCAAAAAGCGTCTTCTTATCCGCCACTTCGGGATCGTCGTAGTAGCCCCATTGGATGGCGCCGCGATCGTGGGGAAGCACGGTGTCGGTGGTCCGCATCTTGGATCCGGTAAGGGCCATGGCGGGGAAGATCTGATACTCCATCATGGAGTTCGACGTGTAGTCGTTTTCGAATTCGGAAAGATCTTCCTGCTTCAAGTAGGCGTTGAGCCATTTGTCGAGCCGTTCGTGGGAGACGGTGGAGTCGAGACTTCCGGCAAAGTTGTGTCGGAGCCCCAAGACATGGCCGACTTCGTGGGCCACGATCCCGCGGACATAGTCCTGAGACATTTGCAACACCATCTCGTCGGAGACATCGGGATTGGAAAGCACTTCTTCCAGGCCTTCGGCGTATTGTTTCGCGAATGCGTGAGCGGAAACTTGGCAGACGGTGGAGTGCGGCCAGAAGGGTGCCTTCTCCGGTTTGTCGTCACCGTCCTTCTTCTCTTCGGATTTTTCCTCTTCCTTTTCTACCAAGGCGCGCATCCGTCGGAGGATTTGGCGGGCACGGGCTTTACCCGACACGGCAAAGGTGCTCGTCATGTAGGCCTGGCCGCGTTGGGATTCGCCCGTGATAGGATCGACGAGAATATCGGCGTAAGCGAACCCGGCGTTGTCCCATGGAACCCACTGGACCACGTTGTGGCCGGCGTCGGGAGCAGTGATGCCTTTGGGGGCGACATCGACTTCGATGATCTTGCGGCCGAAAGCGCGATTCCAGTATTCGATCCCACCTTTGACGGCGTCGACGTATTCCGCCGGGGTGTTGCTGCTGTAGTAGAACTTGAGCGGTTTATCGAGATCGAACCGGGCGATCCGGGTGGTGGAACGGCCGCTGGTCTTTTCCAACCGAGCCGCGGTTTCGAAAAAGCGAACGTAGCGGTCTTGTTGGCGGTTGTATTCTTTGCCTTCGTAGTCGCCGGGTTGGTAGGGCTTGATGAAGTAGCGGATCTCGTAGCGATTTTCATAGTCCGCTCGGAACTGCCGGCTCCGCACCTGTGCGCTTTGTCGGATGACCAATTGGTCACCGGATTCGCTCAACTCAAAGACTCGGGAGCCGGGAATCTCGTAGGTTTGTTCGCCAAAGGTGGGGTTGAAGAAGCGGCCAACGGAGTACCACATATCGGCGAACGTGCGGCGCATGCCGCTGTTGAAATCAATCGTCACCATTTCTTCGTTCTGATTGATGATCGGGAACGAGGCCACCAAGCGGCGGGCCGGCAGTTCGTCGGTGACCACGAGGCCTTCAGGATCTTCAAACATATCGACGGCGTCATTGAACAACTCGAACGTCACGATCTTGCCGGCTAAGCCCGTGCTCGTGGCGGCGCTGCTTTGGGGGATGATCGACATCGACATTAGGAATTTCTCGCCAAAAGCGCGTCGGGGGATCCCGAGGTAGTGCCCGTCGGCGGGCTTAAGTGTGGCGGGGGGGTGTTTCTCGTGGTGATCCGCTTTCAGGGTCAAGGCGCTACTACCCAGACCGAGGGTCACGATGAGTGAAGATACAAACAATTTCATCATGTCGACTGAGACTTAAATCCGTGCTCTCTTGGAGGTCAATGTCGAATTCCTGTCTGTGTTGCGTGGGGGTGTGATTCAAAGTGCGGGGAGAGCGGTTGTAGAAACAGCGGGTGATCAAGCATTAGGAGGCGGTCTATTGCTGGAAGAATGCAAAAGTTAAAACGAAAACTGCAGAATGTAAAAATCAGCTCTCTCATATGGAGTGCGGGAGCGGAGCTGCCGCTTTCCTTGTCAGCGACCTGTTCTTCTAGCCTTTTCAAAGGGAAGCCTGCCGCTTCGATCCGATGCCCCGCACTTTTAGTCACACCCGTTGCGTGGAGGGAGTGGATCGAAAAGGGTGTCGTGTTGGGGGGAGGCGCATGCTCGCGAGCCGAGCCTACCCCGAGGGTTGATCTGGGCTGACGTGTTTTTGCTCCCGGCTCTTGCCCAGCGGCTCGCGGGTACGCTCGCCCTACCAGCGGAGTCGCTAGAAGGTTTGGCTGCGGTATTGGCGTTTCTTGCGCATTTGTTGGTTGCGCGTGAAGTCGGGTACGTCGTCGGCGTGGCAGAGGAAGATGAGGCGGTCGTCCGGTTGGAGGCGTGTTTCAGGAGTGGGATGGAGGAGATCCTCACCATTTTTGCGGTGAATGGCTACGACGAGGAATTGGGCTTTCGATTGGGTTTCGACCTGGGAGAGATTGGTGCCAATCAGCGGGGAATCTTCCGGGATGTCCATTTCGGCGATCTGAATGCCCACGCCGCTGAGTTGGGTGTCGAGATCCCGGAGGGCGCGGTTGTCGGCCAAGAGGTTTTCCGCACTCGGGTGCAGGACCATGATGGTGGATCTTAAGACGAGGGATTTGCATGGATGCGGTGCACGGTAGGGGTAGCAATAGCGGAATGACTGAAATTGGGTAATGGGGAAGGGAACTGAGCCGCGTGTTTTTTGGGGTTGCTGCTTTTGCCCAACGGCTCGCGGGTACGCTCGCCCTACCTTTGGGAACTCCGGCTTTATGATTCGGTTTGTGCCGATTGCTTTGCGGGGCTAGCCTGAGCGGATCCATGAACCGCAATTCGATCCAGCTAGGCCTGCTTGTAGGGAGTCTCGTATTCTGCGTCTTGCCTCGGGGAATGGGGGATACTTCTGATCCCTTGCCGCGAAATCTGCAGGTCGTGCTCGATGAAACCCAACCCCTGAATCATGCCCGGGGCGAGCGCTTGCCGCTCTGGGTGCTGCCGATTTCGGGTAGCTTGAGCCGAGTGGATTCCGATCGGTCGACGGCGGTGCTAAAGGCGCTCAATGAACGGGGAATTGGGTATACGGTGGATTGGCGTCCGGATCGAAAGGAGGCTTCGTTAGCGGAGACCTTACGAATCGGCCGTCAGCAACAGGTACTGGGGATGGAGGTCGGAGTGAACGCCAACGCGTGTCTCTACTCGTTCTTCGATGGGAGCGAGGCGATGTGGCATGTGGATGAAGCGGGTGAACGGTTTGCTGAAACCTCGTTTGGCGGCCAGTTGGGATGCCCGTTCACCTTGGAATCCCGCTATGCGGCGATGAAGGAACGCCTGGCGTTTTTTCTACGTGGGTATCGTCGGGCGGGGATTGAGATCGACTTCATCTTTGCCGACTGGGAGATCGATGGGCCGATTGAATGGAATGGGGCCTGGGAGAGTTCCCGTCGGTGCCAACGGTGTCGGCAACACGTGCGAGACATCGATGACTTTCGGGTCTTCCAACGGACCCTCCGCCAGCTGCGTAGTGAGATGCAACGAATTGTTTTTGGAGATCTAGTAAGGGCGTACTTCCCGGAGGCATTGGTGGGGAACTACGGAGTGTATCCCCATGAAGGGCATCGTTACTGGTACGATTACTTTGAAAAGGAGTCGGATAAATGGCCGCTGCGTTGGGATCAGAGGGCACCGTATCGGGAGTGGTATCCGGAATTTCCTGAGACGGGCTATAGTTTTGCCATGCCGGTGGTGTATACCTGGTATCGTATCTTCCAGTGGTATGATTATGAAGAGACGGACTACCGGTGGTTCTACAACATGCTGAAAGTGGGTTCCAATGCCGGCAAAGCGACGGATGCGGCCACCCCGATTATTCCCTTTGTGCATTGGCACACGACGGCACCGCCGGAATCTCCGGAGCCCAATGTTGCTCAGTTTTCAGAGGAGCGGTATCGGGAGTTGCTCTGGCATTTGTTGCTCCGGGGGCACGACACGTTTTTTCTCTGGTGTCTCAGTGATGAGTTGGCCGAGGAAATCCGTTTGGTTCATTCGGTGTATCGGGAATCGCTAGCGCATGCCTCGTACTTGAATCAAGGAACGCCCGTGACTTTTGAGGTCCCGGAGTCGCCGAGTACCGTTCTCTCAGGGCTGCGAGTCGGGAATGAGGCGCTTGTGTTCCGATCAGACTTTGGGAAACAAACCCGAATTGAACCGCTTAGTTTGGGCACGGAGGGTCGGATTGCCGTGCCGGAGGCTGAAGGTCTGTCGGTAGTTCCGGTGATGGATGAGGTGATCCGGGATGGGTTTCTTGTGGATGGCATTCGCCGGCGGTTTCCAATCGGGATTTATGAGCTACCCGGTGACGACGTCGCCTTGGAAGAGATGGCGCGGGCGGGAATCAATCTGTTTCGTTGTGGGAGCCGAGCGGACTTGGATCGCGTGCAACGGGTGGGGGCACAGGGTTGGATTGCCTTGAGCGTCAATGGTGGGCCGAGCGACGATTTGCGCACACGGATCGAGACCGTCACGGGGCATCCGGCTTTGGCTGTTTGGGAAGGGCCGGATGAGATCATCTGGACTTATACGGCTTATAGCTTCTTGGAGCGGGTGGCGGGGTTTACGCGAGAGGATTGGAACAACCAAGTGCCGAAGGCCGTCAACTATGCCCGCGCGCAGTCCAAAGTCATCAACCCGAATATTCGGGCTGCGATACAGCAGGTCCGCGAGTTGGATCCGGCCGGTTTGCCGTTTTGGATCAATGAAGCTGCGGATAGTGACGTGGCGTACGCCCGTGAGACGGTGAATGCGGTGGATATTTTGGGCTGCGACTACTATGCAGTACGGGCGACGGGGACTGATCTGGGCAGTATTGGGCGTTTGGTCAAACGGTGGGACGCCATTGGTTACCAGCGGCCGGTTTGGATGGTGTTGCAGGGCTTTTCTTGGCACACGATCAAACCGGAACGGGCGCGTTTGTATCCGAGTTTCCGGGACAGCCGATTCATGGCTTATGACACCATTGTTCATGGTGGGCGAGGGGTCTTCTATTGGGGTTCTAACACGATCGATGATCCCGCGTTTCGCCAATCCCTCTATGCTGTGACCCGGGAGTTGAGTGCCCTGGAGCCTTTCTTGGTGGCATCCACCCTGGAAGGTGTGCGGGCGAATGTGATTGATGATCTTTTTGATCCGCCCGGCTTGGGAGTGCGGGTATTGGCGAAGGAAATGGGGACCGACGTGGTTGTCATGTTGGTGAACGAGGATCCTCATCGGCATTTGGGTGTGGCCGTGGATGGACTGCGTTCATTGGAAGGGCGGACGATGGAACTTTTCTATGGGGACGAACGGCATCGAATCGAGCGGGGAGGCTTTGCGACTCGGATGCAGCCCTACGAGGTCAAGGTGTTTGGGACCAACCCCATTTTTCAGGCCACCACGCTGCGCGGGCGGGATTATGTGGATCCGCTGGGCGCGGAATAACACTGATCTCTCATCTGGGTGTAACCCCGAGAAGCCGTTTAGGGTCTTTGGAGGGAGAATTGTATTTCCCTATGAAAACGTCTGTTCCCTCGATTTGTCTCTTTGCCACCCTTGCTTTGGGGATCACCTCTACCTCCACCCTGAGCGGTGCCTCTGCCCATTGGCCACAATGGCGGGGACCCAACGCGAATGGTTTGGTGGACGCCGGCAATCCGCCGGTGGAATGGAGCGAGGACAAGAATATCCAATGGAAGGTGGCCGTTCCTGGCAAAGGCCATGCGACACCGATTGTCTGGGGGGACAAGATTTTCGTGGCGACTGTGGTGAACACCCAACCCAATGCAGGCAATGCGCCCGCGGCTGGCCAGCGGCCGAGCCGTGGTGATCGGAGCAGGGGCGGTCAGCGTGGCGGGGTGCAACGCGGTGGTGAGAATCGCGGCCCGGGCGGGGATCGGGGACGGGGAGAGCGTGGTGGACGTCGGGGCGGCGGTCGGGGTGGCCGAGGCGGATTTGGCGGCGGCGGCGCGCCGACCACCGTGCACGAGTTTAAAACCCTTTGCCTCGACCTAAAGACGGGGAAAACGGTTTGGGAATCAACCGGCCGAAAGGAAGTACCGTTCGATGGCGTGCAACGGACGAACACCTATGGGTCTGGGTCGCCGGTGACGGATGGCGAGCACGTCTTTGTCTCGTTCGGTTCGTACGGGCTCTTTTGTTACGATCTGAACGGGAAGTTGGTTTGGGAGAAAGACCTGGGCAAAGTGAAAGTGACCTTTGGCGAGGCTGCCTCACCCGCGTTGCATGGCGATACCTTGATTATGGTCCAGGATAACAACGGGGAGTCGTTCATTTACGCGTTCGACAAGCGGACGGGCAAAGAATTGTGGAAGAAATCACGAGACGAGGGATCGGGTTGGACCACGCCCTATGTCATGGAGCGGGACGGCAAAACCCAAGTGTTGGTGAGCGGATCCAATGCCGTGCGGAGCTACGACATCAAGACGGGTGACGTGATCTGGCAATGTTCGGGTTTAGGTTCGAATCCCGTGCCGATGATTGTGGCGGATGATGAGAATATCTACGCCATGTCGGGACACCGCCAGCCCTATGCGATGGCGGTGCGAATGGGTGGCACGGGTGATCTTACGGATACCGGAGCTGTTTTGTGGTCGACCACGCGGGGCACGCCCTACGTGCCATCGCCATTGCTCTATGATGGCTTGTTGTTTTACTGCCAACGGACGAACGGGATTTTGACCTGTGTGGATGCGAAATCCGGTGAGGTGCACTTTGGTCAGGAGCGTTTGGAAGGTGCCACCGGGGTGTATGCCTCTCCGGTCGGGGTGCAGGATCGGATTTATTTGCCGAGCCAGAATGGGGCTACCGTGGTATTTAAGAAGTCCAAGACCTTGGAAGTGTTGGCGGTGAATCGCTTGGAGGATGCCTTTGACGCGTCGCCGGTGATTTTAGGCGATACGTTGTTGTTGCGCGGCCACGCGAATCTGTATTGCATCGCGAATTAAGTGGTGGACGGTTGGTCCGCCCTTACAGGGCTCGTCACGACTGACTGCCGATATCCCAGGGCGTTGCCCTGGGCTGGGACAGAACGCACCGTTGGTGCTTCAAATCTACTCAGGGCCGAAGGTCCGTTCCGTACGAGCCCGGGGCAGCGCCCCGGGGAAATCGACCCAACAAGAGATATGGAGCCCTGAAAGGGCGGACCAACAATGTGGGCTGGGACGGGGCGCACCGTTGGTGTTTCAAGTCTACTCAGGGCCGAAGGTCCGTTCCGTACGAGCCCGGGGCAGCGCCCCGGGAAATCAGCCCAACAAGATATGGAGCCCTGAAGGGGCGGACCAAGAATGTGGACTGGGACGGGGCGCACCGTTGGTGTTTCAAATCTACTCAGGGCCGAAGGTCCGGGCTGTACGAGCCCGGGGCAGCGCCCCGGGAAATCAGCCCATCATGATGTCGAGCCCTGAAAGGGCGGACCTGATAGCCATTCGGCAAAAACAGGGAACAGACTCTCACCCCATCGCCCCATTCTCAGGGCTTGCCAAAAGTGACGGCCCTCGGGATGCTTTTCCGCGTTCACCCAATATTTTTCAATAATTATGGAAACGCGCACGCTGGGCACGAGTGAGTTGGCCCTGACAACGATCGGTCTGGGCACCTGGGCTATGGGGGGAGACGAATGGGCTTTCGGCTGGGGACCTCAGGACGATGCGGCCTCGGTCAAGGCCGTTCATGAAGCCATTGATTCCGGTATCAACTGGGTTGATACCGCACCGGTCTACGGCTTGGGGCGAGCGGAATCCGTGGTGGGGGAGGCGATCCGCGAGCGCCGGGACGATCTAATCATCGCGACCAAGTGCGGTCGCGTATGGGACGAGTCGCGCACCATTGGAAAACGACTGAAGGCCGAGAGCGTTCGGCAAGAGGTGGAGGCGAGTTTGCAGCGCTTGAAGATCGACCGGATTGATCTTTACCAGATGCATTGGCCGGAGCCGGACGAGGAGATTGAAGAGGGGTGGTCGACAATAGGCGAGCTCATCAAAGAAGGGAAGATCCGCTACGGAGGTGTCTCGAACTTCAGTTTGGAGCAATTGAAGCGAGCGCACGCGATTCATCCCGTGACCTCGCTCCAGCCACCGTACTCGATGTTTCGTCGGGCGATTGAGCAAGACCTACTCCCGTACTGTCGGGAGAACGGGATAGGGGTCGTGGCTTACAGTCCCATGCAGGCCGGTTTGTTGACGGGTAAATTTACTCGAGAAAGTGCGGCGGCCTTGGCCGAGACGGATTGGCGGAGTCGGAGTCCGTATTTTCAAGAACCTCAGCTTTCGGTGAATCTGGATGCCATTGATGCCTTGCGACCCATCGCGGAGCGGAATGATCTGACGGTGGCGCAGTTGGCCTTGGCCTGGTTGCTTCGGGACGAGGTAATGACGGCGGCCATCGTGGGCGCCCGCAAGCCCGGTCAGATTCTCGAAACGGTGAAAGCCAGTGGCGTTCGGTTGTCCGCGGACGACTTAGCGGCGGTTGCCGGCGTGTTGGCGGATCGCGAGAAAAAGGCGCCGGAACTGAGCGGCGCCGCGTTGCGCCCCCAACTGGCCAAGTCCTAACCCTCTTCTCGGCGGGAACCCGTGCGGCACTGGATCAAGCCCGAGCACCTGATTCTGGGATCCGTTTTGGGTGCCAGTTTGGGTGGGGTTTCGGGTTGGTTCCTCCGGGCGGAGATCCCCGATTCCGTGGCTTGGTTTGCCTTGATGGGTGCCGTGTGCGGCGGCATTGTCGCTTCGAGCTATCAGTACTTTCGCTCTCGTTAGCGTTCCGCCCCGGATTGCGCCACCGCAACCCGGGGGCGGTTCCGCAGCGGAGTCTGGCCCGCGAATCCGATCGATTTATCTCCTCGGGGCTTCGTTTTTCCCCTATTGATGGGCGCGATGGCGGAACTAGGCCAATACGACATTCTCCCAATCCTGCGCACGGCAACGCCCGGAATCTACCTGGACGCCGGCGTACTGGGTGAAGTCTTGCTCCCGAGTCGGTATGTCTCGGGCGAGATGACACCGGGCAATTCAGTGGAGGTGTTTCTATATCGCGATTCTGAGGACCGCTTGGTCGCAATTACCGAACGGCCCCGGGCCGTGGTGGGTGAGTTTGCCGTATTCCGGGTCACGAGTGTGAATCGGCGCGTGGGGGCGTTCTTGGATTGGGGCTTGCCGAAGGACCTCCTCCTGCCCTTCCGTGAACAGGCTCGGCCGGTTGCGGAAGGGGACCGGGTGGTCGCCCGTGTCTATTTGGATGCGAAATCGAAGCGGATTGTAGCCAGCACGCGCTTGAACCGGTGGTTGGACAAGAAGCCGCCGAGTTTCCGAGAGAATCAGCCCGTGAGTTTTTTGATCTATTCGCGATCCACGTTGGGCTACGGCGCCATCATCGAGAATGCCTATTCCGGGTTGCTCTACCGCGATTCGGTCGGGGCTTTGTTGCGGATTGGCGATGAGAAACGAGGGTTTGTGCGATCGATCCGTCCCGATGGTAAGATTGATCTGACCCTGCACAAGTCTCGGGGCAATGAGATCACTTCCCTGAAACGTCGCCTGCTTCTAGCCTTAGAGGAGGCGGGTGGTTTTCTTCCCTTCAACGATGATAGTGATCCGGCGGCGATTCGGCGGCATTTTGGCACCAGCAAGAAAGTCTTCAAGCGGACGCTTGGCACTCTCTTGAAGGAGAAGATCGTGCGCTTTGAGCGAAATGGCATCCGCTTGGTGAAGCGGGTGGATGCGGCTCAGTCTCGGCCCAGACCGACGAGGAATCGCCGTTGATTCCGTTGGCTACTGCAGGAATTCGGAAGGTAGGGCCCCTAACCGCAAGATCGAGCGGCCGGACAATCCATGGCCGCTCGATCTAACCGTTCTCCTTAGCGTCTGGCTTTCTTGTTAGCCTTACTTAAGCTTACGTTTCCAGACATCGAATCTTTCAAAAAATCTCGTTCCGGAGTGTTTTTTTTCTTCGAACCCGGCGTCAGCCGAAATTCTTGCCGTTCCAGCCCCAGTGAGTTCGCGGATGATCGAAGTAGTTGATGAAGGTTCGGCTCGGGCGAATGTATAGTTTGGATTCGACCAGAGCACAGAGTTGCTCGGTCAGGGTAGCAAGGCCTTCTTCGGGAAGCCCTAAGCTCCGGAGCTCGATCCGGGCCGTGAGATCCATAGTCCCGCCGAAAGCCATGGGGCATCCGGGTTCGAGCATCACTTGGACGTAGTCTTTAGATTTCCCGAGTTGGTCGGCGATCAGATCGGTGAGTGCCTCCAGAAAGATCGCGGTATCCTCGTGTGAGACGGTTTGATTGGTTTGAACGTGTACGAACGGCATGATGGTTAGATGGGGTCTTTCAGGGGCTATTCTAGTCCTGGGTTCGCTCTCCGACGAGTCTCATTCTATGGCAGATTCTCCATGGAAATGCTGCTTTGATTTAAAATACTAATATTTTAGTACATTGTTTCCTGGCCCATTCCGTGTCATATTTGGGCTCAAGTAATGGATATTCGGCTTTCTTCCGGCAGCGGCGTACCGGTTTATCATCAGATTCGGACTCAGATCGAATGGGGCGTTGCCTCGGGGCGCTTGAGCTCTGGGGACGTGTTGCCACCCATTCGATCCCTCGCCAGTGAGCTCGGGGTGAACCCCAATACCGTCGCTCGGGCCTATCGGGATCTGGAGCAGCGGGGCTTGCTTCGAGGTCGACGCGGGCTGGGAACCTATGTGACGGACCTGACGCTGGCCTCCGGTAGGAAAACCCCCGAAATGGGGGAAGCTGCAGAGGACCTGGAACGCAAGTTGGACAATAGTGTGGCCGAGTTGGTGGTCTTGGCGACGCGCCTAGGATTGAGTGAACGCGACGTGCTTAAACGGGTGGAGGATCGCTTTCCTGGAGCCGAAGATTCAGAGGGATCGTCGGGGTGGGCGCCGTTTGAGACCGACTTTATTGACTAGGCAGTCGAAACCGGCGTTGGTTTCCTCATTTGACTTGTCCGAATTTTCGGTCTGTACTCGGGTCGGAAAGCAGTCACCTCGAATGGATCCAGAGTCAGAAGAACGCCAAAACGGAACCAATACGCCTGAAACCGGAGCGGAGACCCAGTCGCTTCGGACCACGTGGGAGCGCTTGGCGAAGGTGATTGCCAGTCCCTCTGACGCCTTTCGCGGCCTCTCTCATACCGCCCCGTTTCTGCCGAATTGGTCCCTGCCCTTGATCATAGCGATTGCGGTTCAGTTGGTGGTCGTGTTCTTCCTATTTTTCCAGGCCGATTACGTCGAAAAGGTTCTGCAGCATCAAGAAGCGGCCTTGGAAGCCCAAGTGAATGCCGGGCAGATCAGCGAAAGTGAGGCGGAGGAGCTGTTGGACCGCATACGCGGGTTCATGAGTAGGAAGATTCTCTTGGTAGCGGCTTTTCTAAGTAGTGTCTTGGTGCCAACGATTTCTTGGCTCATGATGTCGGCCCTCTTTCACGGGATCGTGCGTATCGGATCCAGCCACTTTCTTTCGTTTTCTAAGTGCCTTGAAACCATAGGTTTATGTAGTATCGTGCAGAGCCTGGGACAGGTGGTGAATTTGTTGCTGGTCTTGATTACCGGCAATCTGAACATGACGCTCAGTCTGGCGCTGGCTTTCCAAGATTTCGACCCCACCATCGAAACACACGCCATGGCCGCTGAGATCAATCTCCTGCGGCTATGGTATATTTGGGTGCTCGGAGTGGCTTGGTCCCGGTTAACGGGTTTTCCGGTGAATTCGGCCGTCACCTGGCTGTTGGGTTCCTGGGTGGCTTTCCGTGCCGGGATGATTCTTCTACTTTGATTGAGCAGTCCTTCCGTGACGACGTCTCATTTGAAACGTCTAATCCATTCTGAAGATAATTATTCGTAACGAATCGGGGTTCGGTTCGGTTATATGAGAAAACGCGTTCATGGCAGGCAAGAAAACTAAAAAGCGGAGGAAGGTTTACGTCTTCTCTTTCATCGTCCTGGTCCTGATCGGTTTGGCGGCCTCGGCTGCCCGGCGGAACAAGGAGACGAAGCTACGAGTCGAAACCCAAACGGCGGAACGCCGCGACGTGACGGAGGTCGTGGTGGCAGATGGGCGCATCCATCCCGTGGTGGATGTCACCATTAGTCCCGAAGTGAGCGGCGAAATCATTAGTCTACCCGTCCGCGAGGGGCAGGAGGTCAAGAAAGGCGAACTTTTACTCGAGATTCGTCCAGATTTCTACACCGCCGCCGTCGCCCAGGCCACGGCGAGCTACAAATCCGCCTTGGCCGGGCTTAGCTCGGCGGCCGCCAATCTGAAGAACGCCGAGTTTGAGTTCGGTCGCATCGAAAAACTCTACCAGGATGATTTGGAGTCCGACTCCAACTACCAGCAGGCAAAGACTTCCCTGGAGGTGGCGACCGCGCAACACGAGTCGTCGACCCATCAGGTGGCGATGTCGAAGGCTTCGCTCGATCGAGCCAATGATGACCTGGGCCGCACCCGGATCCTTTCCCCGCTCGACGGCACGATCACACTGCTAAACTCGGAGCTCGGGGAGCGCGTCTTGGGAACCGTGCAGAACATGGGCACCGAGATTATGGTGATTTCGGATCTCAATGCCATGGAAGCGCGGGTGGAGATCGGTGAGATTGACATCGTCTTGGTGAAAGAAGGTCAGAAGGCCAAGCTGGAGGTCGATGCGTTTCGCGATCAGGAATTCTCTGGCGTGGTATCCGAGATTGCCAATTCCGCTCGTACAACCGGGGGGGGCTCGCAACAAGAAGCCACCAAATTTGAGGTCCGCATCCGGGTGAATGAGAAGGCCGCCTTTCGGCCCGGCATGTCGGTCACGGCCGACGTGGAGACTCGGTCGCGGAAAGAGGTGGTGACCGTGCCGTTCCAAAGTGTCACCACGCGTATGCCGAAAGCGCCCGAGGCCGAATCCGCATCCAAGGAGGGAGCGGAGGGTGGCGAAAAACCGATGGCTCCGGTGGCCAGTAGCGGCAAGAAGAAATCGAGTGGCAAACCCATCGAAGTGGTTTTCGTGATCGAAGACGGGAAGGCAAAGATGGTACCGGTGGAGCGGGGGATCAGTGACGATGACTATGTCGAGATCACATCGGGGCTTGAAGCTGGGGCCAAGGTGGTCACGGGGAGCTACAAGGCCATTGCAGAGGACCTGGAGGATGGCAAGGCGGTGAGTACCTCCGGCGGCGGTGCTGGGGGTGGACCGGGAATGCCGGGTAAGAAGCCATGAGCTTGATTGAAGTCAGTTCTCTCTCCAAGGTCTATGAAATGGGCCTGGAAACGGTCTATGCCTTGCGCGATGTCTCGCTCGCCATCGAGAAGGGGGAGTATGTGGCCATCATGGGTCCTTCTGGTTCCGGTAAGTCCACCCTGATGAATTTGCTGGGTTGTCTCGATACGCCGAGCGGCGGGGCGTTCATGCTCAATGGCACGGAAGTGAGTGAGATGGACGATGACGAATTGGCCGATATCCGGAATCGTGAAATCGGTTTTGTCTTCCAGACCTTCAATCTCTTGGCCCGTTCGACGGCACTGCACAATGTGGAACTGCCCTTGGTGTATGCCGAGATCGACAAGGAGACCCGCCGCGAACGCGCGATGGAAGCCCTGGAGCAAGTGGGGTTGGCCGATCGTGTCACTCACCGGCCCAACGAACTTTCGGGAGGACAACGCCAACGCGTAGCGATAGCACGAGCCTTGGTCAATCGGCCGGCGATTATTCTGGCGGATGAACCCACAGGGAATCTCGATTCCAAAACCGGTGTTGAGATCATGGCCTTGTTTGAGGAGCTCTCACAGCGAGGGAACACCATCATCGTGGTGACTCATGAGGAAGAGATTGCTCGGCATGCGCGACGCATCATCCGGATTCGGGATGGCTTGATTGCGGCGGACGAACGGGTGGATCCGAAGGATCGGGCGTCCGTAGGCGTACCGGCTCCGCAAGAGGTGTGAGGGGGGATGCGACAATGCCCATGCACGTGAGAGTTGGCCTACCCGCCGTGTCTTCGTTTCCACAGGAGGCGACGCCGTGAAGCTGAGCTACGAGTTGACCGAGGCGGCGGCGATCTCTTGGCAAGCCATCCGCAGCAACAAACTGCGTTCCGCGCTCACCACGCTTGGGATCGTCATTGGGGTCGCCACGGTGAGTCTCATGGGAAGCGCGATCACGGGTCTGACCCGGACCTTTGAGGAGAGTCTTTCCATGTTGGGCACGGACGTTCTCTTTGTTGAGAAGTTCGGTTGGAACTCGCGTCGCAACTGGCGTGAGATGCGAAATCGCCCCGATATCACTCTAAAAGATGCCCGACGCTTGGAGCGTGAGCTCGATGGGGTTCGGGCGATCTCGGTGGAAGCCAGAAGTAGCGCCAACGTGGCCTACAACAATCGATCCGCCTCCGGAGTCTCGCTGATCGGCGGGGATGAAAACACCACCTTGGTTCGAGGCATTCTACTGGCCTCGGGGAGGAGCTTTTCCGAGACGGAAGTGGATGGAATCCGGCCGGTTTGCGTGTTGGGTGCTTCCCTAGCGGAGAATCTTTTTCCGCGTCTGGATCCGTTGGGGCAGCGAATCAAGATCCGAAGCAAGAAGTATGAGGTGATTGGTGTTCAGGAGAAAATGGGCGGTTCGCTCTTCGGGGATGCGGACAACCAGATCATGGTGCCCATCACCCGCTTCGTAACCGATTTTGCCTACAATCCGGGCGTTTCCATCATCGTGAAAGCCATCGATGCGGAAGACGTGGAAGACGTGCGCATGGAGGTGCAGGGTATCATGCGCAAGATTCGCGGGCTGGCTCCCGGAGAAGTGGATAATTTTGGCATCAATCAACAAGAGATGCTGATGGACCAGTTTCTCAAGACCGGCGGGACCATTGCGGCCGGGGGCTTGGTGATTACCGGTTTGAGTCTGTTGGTGGGCGGGATTGGGATCATGAATATCATGTTCGTTTCGGTGTTGGAGCGCACCAAAGAGGTCGGCCTGCGCAAGGCCTTGGGAGCGCGGCGACGGACGATCCTGATCCAGTTTCTGCTCGAAGCTTCGTTTATCTGTTTGTTCGGCGGTGTGTTGGCGCTATTGATTGCGTACCCGATTACCCTGTTGATGCAAAAGTCTTTCCCGGCGACTTTGACTTGGCCGGTGGTGGTGACGGCGCTGGCGGTTTCGATGCTGACGGGACTGGTATCCGGATTCTTGCCGGCCCATCGGGCGGCTCGGCTCAATCCCGTGGACGCACTGCGACAGGAGTAAGGGTATGCGTTCGGCCGAGATCAAAGAGAGTTTCGTGATGGCGCTGGAGGCGCTGGCGGCGAACAAGATTCGTTCGGCATTGACCCTCTTGGGCATCTTGGTCGGCGTCTTTTCCATTATTGTTGTCATGACGGCCATTCGGGTGATGCAGGACAGCGTAGAATCCAGTCTGAGTCAGTTGGGTGCCAATACCTTTCAAGTGCAGAAGTGGCCCGGAATTCAGGTAGGCGGAGGCCAGCGCGATTGGCAGAAGATTTGGCGGCGGAAAGATTTGAGCTTCAAACAAAGCGAGCTGCTGCGAGACCGGGTTTCGCTGGCCAAGAGTATTGGTGTGGACGAAGGGCTGTGGACGGCGGAAGTGATCTCCGATTACGAGCGGACCAATCCCGATGTGCGCTTGCGCGGGGTCACCCCGGAGACCTTTCCCGGGAAGAATTGGAACGTGGAGTTCGGTCGTCCCATCATGCAGGCCGATGTCGCCAGCAATCGACGGGTGTGTGTGATCGGAGCTCCCGTAGCCAAGAAAGTGTTTCCCTTTGGTTCCGCGTTAGGGCAGACGATCAAGTTTCACGGGATCACGTATGGGGTGGTTGGCGTGCTGGAGGACATGGGGAGTTCGTTCGGAAGCGAGCAGGGCAACTTTGTTCTCATTCCGCTCACCACGGGATTGAATCGGTATGGCTGGAAACGAAGTTTGGATTTTGTGATTCAGGCGCCGAACCAGGCGCAGTTTCCGGCGGTGCAAGACGAGGTGCGTGGGGTGTTGCGTGCGATCCGTAAGGTGCCACCGGGGGAGGAGGACGATTTTGATATGGTTTCCAACGATTCTTTAATCACCCAGTTCCGGACCGTGACCTTGGCGGTGCGGGCGGGTGCCGCTGCGGTGAGTTCGATTGCCTTGGTGGTTGCCGGGATTGGCATCATGAATATCATGTTGGTCTCGGTGACGGAACGGACGCGAGAGATTGGTGTGCGCCGTGCGATTGGGGCGAAGAAGAAGAACATCTTGCTGCAATTCATCATCGAGGCCGTCGTGCTGTGCCAGCTGGGGGGCATTGTCGGTGTGGTCTTGGGGATTCTTGGTGGGAATGTCACGTCTTTGCTGTTGGAGTTGCCGCCCAGCGTGCCGTTGGACTGGGCCTTCTATGGGTTGTTGATCTGTTCGGTGGTGGGGGTGGTGTTTGGCACGTATCCCGCCTACAAAGCCGCTCAAGTGAACCCGATCGATGCCCTGCGGTATGAGTAGGTGTGGGGCAGTTCATTGAACATTGTCGCCCTGAATGGGGTCTTAAGAGTTTTCCAGTTCGTTTAGAGAAGTCATGTATGCGTTGATCCGTTTGAATCCAATACCATTCGTTCCGGGCCCCGGGGCGGGTTGGCTGTCTGTCTTGGTTCTTGCCTTGTCGCTGTCGTTTGGGACCGCACAGGCGGCGGGTCCGCTTGGGAATTGGGAGGGTTCATTGTCGATGGGTAAGTTCAGCATGCGCATGCTGCTTGAGATTGCCGGCTCGGAGGAGGAGGGTTGGGAGGCCAGTGTCAGTTATCCCGAGCGGGGGGTTCGCGGGATTCCAGTGGATGCGATTCTTTACAATGCGCCGGAGGTGCTCGTTGAGTTCGATCAGATGGGAGGCCTGTTCCGCGGACGTTTTGACTCCGAGTTTGAGGTGTTGGAAGGGAGCTGGAAATTTCAAGGGCCGCAAGGCCCAGGGCCCGGAGCGATGGGCCGCGACATGCGTTTCGAACGGGCGGCCGATGAGTCGGGTGCCGTGGCGGAGCTGGACTACAAGCGTCCGGCCGAAGGACCGATGAGCATCGGCTATTGGATCGGGCGCTTGTCGGTGATGAATGACATCGTGTTGCAAGTGCACTTGCGCGTGGGGCGAACCACGGAAGGGGCTTTGAGTGGGTATCTGGATCTGCCGGAACAGGGTGGGCGGGATCTCACTTTGAAAGGACTGCAGGCGGAGGGGACCAAGTTGGAGTTTGAAGTGCCCGGGATGGGGATGCGGTTTGTCGGGGAGCTCGGCGCGGATGGCACGACGTTGAGCGGAAAGATGAACTCCTTCAATCGAGAGTTGCCTATTGAGTTCGAACAAGTGGACTCGTTCGAAGCTGCGGAAGGGCCTCCTTTGAGCTATGAGGCGCCGGACGGGAGTCGCGATCTGCGAGGGTATTGGTTGGGGACCTTGGAGGTGCAAGGGGTTTCCCTTCGTTTGGCGCTGGCCATCGGTCGCGAAGCCGGAGGCGCGTATCGGGGTACGATGGATAGCTTGGACCAGAATGCGCGGGGCTTGGCGATTAGTGAGATCGCGGCAGATGAGTCGGGCGTGCGACTGACCTGGCGGGCCTTGGGAGCGGAGTTTAAAGGGCAACTGGAAGCGGAAGGGATGCAGTTGAGTGGGGAGTTTACCCAGGGTCCGGTTCGAAGTCCTCTGACTTTTAAACGGACATCCGGACCGGAAGAGGCAAACCAGTAGGGAAAGCGAATGAAGATGAGTGATCCATGGCGACGGGATACGGCTGCGAAGGGTTTGGCGGCCTTGGTCGGGATGGCGGGGTGCGTGGACCCGGGATTGGATACGCTGCGAGCGGGGGAAGCTCGGCGCGTGCGGGATGCATTCTTTGAGCGTCCGCAGATTGTGCACCTGGAGATCGAGATTCAGGAGCCGGATATGGCGGCGTTGCGATCGTATCGCTGGCAATGGAACGCTGAGACGGCACCGCCGCGACCGAAGGTGGCCGTGACCGTACGGGAAGGTGGCGACACTTACCATGATGTCTCCCTGCACTTGAAGGGCGCAGCCGGTAGTTTTCGACCCGTGGATGATCGGCCGGCCATGACGCTCAATTTTGATCGGCTCGTTCCGGGGCAGAAGTTTCACGGGATGGATAAGTTGTCCCTGAACAATTCCGTCCAGGATCCCACTTTGTGTAACGAGCGTTTGGCGCGACAGCTGTTCGCGGAGAATGGGGTCCCGACGCCCCGAGCTTCCCACGCGCGCGTCCGACTCAATGGCCGCGATCTCGGGATGTACGTTTTGGTCGAGGGTTTTAACAAGCGCTTTCTCCGGGACCGTTTCGGGCATGACGAGGGGACCTTGTTTGATGGGGGGTTCGTGCAAGACGTCGATGGCCGGATACGACCGGACACGGACTCGGATGCGGAGACGGAAGCGGCCTTGGCTCGGTTGAACGAGTTGTCTGCGGGCACACTCTCGGAGGAGGAAGGGGCGGCCTTGGCCGGATTGTTGGATTCCGAACGCTTTGTCACGCATGCCGCTCTCGATGTCATGCTTTGGAACTGGGATGGGTATCACCTCAACCGAAATAATTTCCGCCTACACTATGATTCGGAGCGAGGGCAGTTCACCTTCATGCCGCACGGTCTCGATCAACTGTTTGAGCAACCGGAGGGGCCGGTTTTTCCTTTCTTTCAAGGGAAGGTCACGCGCTCCTTGTTCTCGCGTCGCGATTGGTATTGGGCGTATTTCGAACACATTCAGGACCTGTTTGAGGGGAGCTTTCAGGCGGACCTCTTGAGTGAGCGAGTGGATCGGATCAGTGAGGTGATTCGAGCCGACTTGGCTTTGAACGAACCGGATCGCGTGGCGCCCTATCTGGAATCGGTGGAGGAACTCAAGGACCGGATACGGCGCCGATGCCAGACCTTGGCTGAGACCCTCAATGGCCCTTCGCGTTTGCCCGATTTCGATTCCGGCGATGAGATTCAACTCACGGACTGGGAGCCCGATCCCTTTTTCGGGAAGCCAACCCTGGAGGCGAGTATGGAGGGAGACATCAATGTCTTGGCTTTGGGCACGGCTTCGGGAACGAGTATTGGCCGGTGGGGAACCACCGTTTGGCTCGAAGCCGGGGAGTATCAACTCGTGGGGAGTCTGAAGCTGGATTCCGTGACGGCGGTGCCGGGAGATCGGCGTGGAGGGGTCGCCCTAGGGAGTTCGGTGGAACGGATCCGCCAGCGGGAATCGGGAAGCCATGATTGGCAGGAAGTAGCGCTGGAGTTTCGCGTTCGGCAGCCGATTCAACAGGTGCAGCTCTATTGTGAGTTCCGCGCTCGGGAGGGGACGGCTTGGTTGAACGCCGATTCGTTGCGGCTGCGTCAAACGGAAGACTCTTTGCCCTAGGCTGTTCGTGCCGACATCGGCAGTGGGCTTAGGGGCTGATTTTAGGGCGCCTGAAATCTGTCAAGTTTTGTAGCAAGTCGCCCCATTTCGGAACAGTGTTTGCTTGCGCCTCTGCCAGGATTGGATTCGAATTCACAAGTCGAGACCGATACCCGGAACCGTTCCCGTGTCATGAACCCGTTTGGCCCAAGCTGTCACCGAAGTCGCCCTTTTTGGGTTCGAATGAAAGGGTGGTCTCTTTTTCTTTCCAGCATCGGTATGGGGCTGACGAGTCTCTTGTTCGGTGCGGGTTTAGATTCCTCGGTCGAAGAAGATCTGTTTGCGGGGGATCGCGTCTACGAAATCGACATCACGATTCCTCAGCGGGGTATTGCGAATTTACGACAATACCATTGGCGACGCTGGCGTGGGACGGGGATGCCGCGGCCCAAGGCTTTGGCGACGGTGACGGAAGGTGGGGTCACTTATACCAATGTTTCCGTCCACCTCAAGGGTTCGGCCGGTAGTTTTCGGTCTGTTGATGACCGGCCGGCACTGACCTTGAATTTCGATAAGCACGTCGAAGATCAAAGCTTACGAGGATACGACAAGTTGTATCTGAACAACTCCGTGCAAGATCGGTCCTATGCCAATGAAAAAATCTGTCGCGAGTTGTTCAACGCGGCCGGCATCCCGACCCCGCGAGCGACCCACGCCTGGGTCACCCTGAACGGGCGTACGCTGGGTCTTTATGTCATGATCGAGGGCTTTAACAAGCCGTTCCTAAAGCGTCACTTTAGCGATGTCTCGGGCAACCTTTATGACGGGGGCTTTTTGCAAGACATCAGTGCCGATCTCTCGGTGAACTCGGGTGCTAATCCGGAGGATAAGACGGATTTGCGAACCTTGTTCCGCGTGTCGGTGGAACGCGACCTTCGGAAACGCTTTAGCTACCTACCCAAGCTGTTGGATATGGACCGGTTCTACACCCTGATGGCCTTGGATGTGATGACTTGGAATTGGGATGGCTATACCATGCATCACAATAACTTTCGTCTGTTCCATGACATGGAGAGTGATCGTTTCATCTTCATCCCGCATGGGATGGATCAGATGTTCGAACGAGCGGATGGGCCGATTTTTCCTTCCTTTCGCGGGATTGTAGCGCGGTCTGTCATGGAATTGCCGGCCGCTCGAACGGCGGTGTTTGATCGAATGAATACGTTCCTAGGAGGGGTCTTTGACGGGGACCGGATCAATCAACGGATCCAAGCCATCACGGCAGCGATCCAGCCCGTGCTGACGGAGAAAGACCCTTACAACGCACGACGGCAAAGAACCGAGGCCTTAAACCTGCAGTATCAGGTCAGTCGTCGGACCGCTTTCTTGCAGAACCAGTTGGGTGCCCAACAGCGCGTACCGCAGTTTGATTCCCGCGGCAATCTCAAGCTGACCGAGTGGTCGCCCCGGGCCCATTTTGGTCGGCCAAACTTGAGCCGAACGCGAGAAGGCGGTCGTGAGATTCTGCAGATTCAGAGTGCGGCACAGGACCAGGTATCGCTCGGGCGTTGGACGAGTAAGCTGTGGTTGCGGCAGGGTCGCTATCGTTTCTCGGGTCGGATCTCGGCGTCGAACGTGGTTTTGATCCCGCAGGACGCCAACGGGGGTGTGGGGTTGCGGGCAACCCGATCGCAGGCCGGGCGGCGTCTGCGGGGGACCGTGGCTTGGCGGCCGTTTGTGGCGGAGTTCTACGTGCGAAATCCCATCGAGGAGATCGAGCTGGGCTGCGAACTCCGGGCTGCGAGTGGTATGGCTCGATTTGATGCTGGCTCGCTGGTGTTGACCAAGCTCCCGTAGTGCGGGAACGCCCGGGCGGTGGCCGTGGGCGGAATTGTGAGGACTATTGTCTATGATTCAGCGGGATTACCTCATGCGGATGGTGCAGGACTTCGTCAAGATGTTGCTGGCCTTGCTGGAATTTAAGAAGGTCGGCAACTGGAAGGAGGTGGAAGCCAATTTGGACCGGGCAGCCCAGATCCTTTTCCAGAAGAAGCGGACGGATCTGGAGGGGCTGGACGATGAGGCTCTCAAACGAGTGTTGCTCCAATCCGGAGCCACCCATGAGTACCGGCTTCGAGCCCAGGTGCTCACGCGCCTCTTGGCGGAATCCGCGGAACTGGCGAGTGCCCAAGGTGACATCGAAAGAGGCCGTAGCCTCAACCTCAAGGCACTGAATCTTCTGTTGGATGTTTTGCTACGGTGCGAGGACGTGGAGCGGTTGGATTTTACGCCGAGCGTCGAGGGCGTCGTTGATGCCTTGGGTGAGACGCCGCTGCCCTCAGCCACTGTGTTGGGGCTGATGAATCACTATGAAAACCAAGGGGAATTTGCCAAGGCCGAGGACCAGCTCTATTTGATCTGTGAGTCGGGCCAAATGGGGGCCGGTGTGCAGGGTTTGGGCGAAAGCTTTTACCAGCGGCTCTTGGATCAGCCGGATTGGCTGCTGCTGGAAGGCGGGCTCCCTCGGGATGAGGTAGAAGCGGGCTTGGCCGAATTCCGCGAGCGGTGTCGTGAAGGTTTTGGCGCTTGAGACGGATTACTGGGCGAATCCGTAGGGCCATCGGACCGGTAGAAGAGTGTGCGGGTTCCCGCGTGCAAAATCTTTGCGTTCGGCCGATCCGGACCGTAGAGTGCCTTGAGCGGTGGAGGCCGTTGCCTTCGATTCCAGTCCGGACGGAACGTCTTATCAGACGGTGATGCAGAGCTCATGAATCCATCTCCTATCTCAGCCCGAACCATCCTAGTCCCGAACGCCAAGCGCCTTTGGGCTTTCACGCTGATCGAACTTCTGGTCGTGGTGGCCATCATTGCGATCTTGGCCGGCATGTTGCTGCCGGCTTTGGGTAAGGCCAAAGACAAGGGCAAGACCATCGCCTGCAACAACAATCTTCGACAACTGATCCTGGCGACGATCATGTATGAGGAAGATTTTCAGCGGCTACCCGTCTGTTGGAATCCGCCGCACAATCTTTGGTACCGTCAGTTGCAGCCCTACGTAGGCCGTCAGACCAACGAGTCGGGCCAGGGGGTTTTTGTTTGTCCGGCCAGCTTTCAAAAGGATGAAACCGGAGCCGTGCGGCCGGGTGGTTTTTGGGGCTTTCTGGCGTATGCTCAGAATAGCCGGATCAATCTCGGGCGTTCCGACATGGGGATGAGAAATATTCAAGATCCGGTCGGCACGATCATGTTTGCCGATACGGATGGGTGGGACGCCTGTTTGTATTCCGATGACGATGGGACAGCCAATGTCTTATATCGGCATAGCGGTGGCAGTGAGTGGAGTTCCAAGACCAAGCGATTGACCGCGCGTGCGAACCGGCAAGTGGTTTTTGGGAGGGCCAATGGGGCCTTCCTGGACGGACATGTGGAGCTCTTGGATGAGGCTCCCGTGGAGATGTTTACCGTCGAGCTGGAAGCCCCGGAGGATCGGAATCGCGACCGACCCTAATGTACTTCTTACTGTTACTCGGCTGCCTGGGTATTGGAGTCATCGGCTGGCGGGTGCTCCCACGGGTGGCCTGGCTCGGCCAAACCTTGGTGGGGCTTAGTGTAGTGTCTTGCCTAGTCTTGATGGGTTGGCAAGTTCGGGATGCCGTCGGGGGTGGGGCGCCGCAAACCCACCGTTCTCAAGCCGCCGTGGCTTACAAGCTCGCGAATCAGTTCTTGGGCGACACTCGGGAACGCCGTGGGAATATCGTGCTCGTCTTCCCGCCCGAGGCGGCCGCGCCAGCGGCGGCGTTGGATTCATTTTATGAAGCGTATGCCCGAGTCATGACGCGATTTCCTGGGATCGGCATGCAGGAGGTGACTCTGGATGCGTCGGCCAAAGCCGTTCGGAATGGGCAAGTCTCCGCAGAACAGTTTGAGCAAGCTTTGGTCCAAGGTACGGATGTGTTGGCTTATGTCTCCTGGGTCGGTTTTCCAAAAGGGGCGGAAACGGTGGCTCTGGTGTCGGACCCGGCCCAACGAAAGCCACTCTATGTGTATGATGCGCTCGGACAGTCCCACTGGTTTCCCCAGATCCAAGACGGCTTGATTCAAGCTGGAGTCGTGCCTCGGTTGCAGGCGGGGCCCGCTCCGCCGGATGACGGGCCGGGAAATCCCGAAGCCTTATTTAACCAATCCTACCACTGGGTGACGAGACGGACCGTCTCAGAAGTGCGTGATGCTTTAGGGACGGCAACGCCTTAGCGGTTGGGCTTGCCATGAGGCATCGCTCCCAACTTTTCTGGCTGACCGGTTTGCTTCTGCTTTCCGTGCAGCTGACTGCGGCGGAGGCGATCGAGCCAAGCGCCGTGCTACGATGGCAGACGGATACGGGTACGGAGCACTTCACGTTGGCTTCGAAGAACGTGACGGAGCCGGGTCGTATTCCGGTCTTTCGAGCCGTCACTGCCCGCCACTGGCCGGCGGGACTCGTGCCCATTTTTTCCGTGTCGCGGCGGGGGCGGGTTGAGTTGAGGCGTTTTCCGCCTGCTGGGCAGGAGGGATTGACGGAACCGCTCTTCTTTGCCGTTTGCCCGGAGAATGAGGGAACGGATCCACGGATCTTGGGCCGGTGGGAATGTCGTGCTCAATACAGTGACGGCGCCGAGGAGTTTTTCTACTTCGAATTTACCGCCCAAGGAGATCGAGTCGTCGGGCGCTTTGATGTCGAAACGGATTTTCGATTCGCCTCGGTAGAACGGGGTCGATTAACCCCGAATGGGATCGATTTGGAGGTGCGCTATATTGCTGCCGAGTATCTCCTGAAGGGAACATGGGACGATAGTGCCTTGCAAGGAACGTGGAAACATCGCTCCGAGGAAGAACACGGGACGTGGCGAGCGGAGCGGTTGGGGAAAGCGCCGTCTTGGGATCGCGCGGGCTTATTGCCCCTGTGGGTTTATCGAGATTCTGAAAAGCGCTTACGTTATCGAGTCGGGGACGAGGCGGTGGATCCGACTTGGGAACGGATTAGCGAGCCATTGTGTTGGGTTTGGCCGCTTTTGGGAGATTTGGGTGGGGGGAAGTAATTCCCTGCCCGCTGGCAGGGGGTGTGATTCGAAAAGGGTGCTCCCGGCCGATGGCGCCGGCAAGCCGGCGCACTCCATGGAGTGCGAGAGCTTGCTCTCGCCTTCTTTCAACGTAGTCGATCTTATCAACTGCACCCCTTGCCAATCACACCCCCTGGCAGGCACAGTAGAAATTCGTCGATGGACTTTCGGGCAGACTCCGGTAGTCTTGCGGCGTTCCAATGTCGCCCGAACTCTCGGATCCTTGCGTGCTATGAAGAAGCAGACTGCGTTTACCTTGATCGAACTCCTGGTTGTCATTGCCATCATTGCCATTCTAGCGGGCATGCTCTTGCCGGCTCTGTCCAAGGCTAAAGAGAAGGGGAAACAAGCCAGTTGTATGAGCAATCAGCGTCAACTGGGGATTGCCTCGCGGCTCTATGCGGACGATAACGACTCCCGATTCGCGTTCACATTTCAGGTGAGAGGAGCCAATGTCTTTCGCAAAGCGTGGTTTAACTTTCTTCATCCCTACTCCCAGGTGACCAACATCATGTTGTGTCCGTCTCGAAGTAAGAGGTTTGATCAGTTCTACCAGAATTACCCCAGTGATGAACGAGATCGGGCCGTATCCAATTATGCCGCCAACTTTCAACTCGGCGGCTGTGATTGGCCGGGGACCTGGCCTAAAGAGACGTGGCGCCAGTTGCGAGATGTTGAAGTCCGAGCGCCGTCCAGTGTGGTGCATCTCACGGATGGTGGATCACAGGCTGTCGATACCGTGGACCCTGAGCTGTGCGTCACTCCGATGTCCAAAGAGAAACCGGGCTGTTGGATTGTGCATGATCCCGGTGACAGCTCGCCTTGTGGCGGGTGTGTGACATCCGGAGACGGCAATTGGGGCGGGCCCCACTTGCGCCACCTTACGCGGAGCATGGTTTTGTTTGTGGATGGTCACGTGGAATCCAAGCGGTCGGCGGAATGGTATTGGTCCGGGACACCTTGGTTGGACCCACGTGAAGGCGGCGCGGGTGTGCGCTAGGCCGATGAGTATTGGAGACCGGCGGACGGTGACGCGTTTCGGCAAGCGTTCGTCGGATCCCAAATGGGAGTATTGATTCAATCGATGGGAAGGTCAGGCCTTTCGATTCACCGCTTGGGTGCGCTTGCCGTTAAGGTTTCGCTTGTTCGACATACGAAACGGCTGAGCGAAAGAAAGAATGAGATCCATGTCAGAGACGAGCAACGGAGTTGAATCAAGGAACGACCAGGCTACCGGCAAGTTGGGCTGGCCCCGCAGTTTTTGGAGTCTCTTTGCGACCCAGTTCCAGGGAGCCTTCAGTGACAATGCCTTTAAGTTTCTGGTGATGTTCTTGGTCATGGCCGGAATGACCCAGGATGAGAAGGATGCCTTGGCGCCGGTGATCGGTGCGGTATTCGCGCTTCCCTTCATTCTGTTTTCCATGGTGGGTGGTATGCTGGCGGATCGCTATAGTAAGCGGAATATCGCTATTGCTACCAAAGTAGCCGAGGTGGGTATCATGACGCTCGCACTCATCGGGTTGGTCACGCAGCAGGTGCCTATGCTTGTTCTCGTGGTCTTTTTGATGAGTACCCAAAGCGCCTTCTTTGGTCCGGCCAAGTATGGCCTGTTGCCGGAGATCCTGCCGAATTCGCGCCTCTCTTGGGGAAATGGTTTTATCAGTTTGGGGACCTTTATGGCGGTGATCCTGGGAACTCTCGTGGCGGGCCAGCTATCGGACCGTTTCGGGGCGACGTCCGCCATCCCAGGGGTGGTCTTGGTGGGGCTCGCACTGATCGGTCTGGCTACCAGTACCGGAATCCGGAAGTTGCCAGCGGCGAATCCCCAACGGGAGTTGCGTATCAATTACCTTCCGGACCTCTTGCAACGGTTCCGTTTGATTCGCAAAGACCGCACCCTGTTCCTGTCGATTATCGGGGATGCCTACTTCCTCTTTCTCGGTGCGATGATGCAGCTGACGATCCTCTTCTATGGCAAGGAGGTGTTGGCGTTGAGCAACAGCCAGATCAGCTACCTCATGGGAGCACTGGCGATTGGGATCGGTTTGGGCAGTTTCCTCGCTGGGTTTCTTTCCGGCGGGAAGATCGAGTACGGTCTGGTGCCCTTGGGTTCCATTGGCATGACTGTTTCATGCACGGTGCTAGCCCTTCCCGGGGCGGACTTCCAACGGGTTTTCTTGACGCTGATGGCGTTGGGCCTTTCGGGTGGCTTGTTCGTGGTGCCGCTGGCGGCGATGATTCAACATCGACCCGATCCGAAAGACAAAGGGTCCGTCATAGCCGTCGATGCCATCCTGGCCTTCTGCGGCGTCTTCTTGGCTTCCATCGTTTACTACCTCTTCAAACAAGGCTTGGGCCTGACGGATTTGCAGATTTTTATGGCCTGTGGTTTGACGACCTTTCTGGGGACGATCTATGCCATCTACTTGATGCCGGACGCTTTGTTGCGCTTCTTGCTCTTCTGGTTCACCCACTCGATTTACCGTATCCGGGTCGTGGGACGCGAGCATGTGCCGTCTCGTGGTGGCGGGCTCCTGGTTTCAAACCACCTCTCGTTCGTGGACGCCTTACTTCTGCAGGCCGCGGTCGATCGGCCCATTCGGTTTATCATGTATAAGGGCTTGTATAACAAGTGGTGGTTGAAACCTTTCGTGCGGCTTTTCAATGTGATCCCGATCTCCTCGCAGTCTCGACCCAAGGAACTCCTTCAATCGCTCAAGGCAGCTTCGGAGTCCATTCGAGAGGGAGAACTCGTGTGTATCTTTGCCGAAGGACAGATTACGCGAACGGGGCAGATGTTGCCGTTCCGTCGCGGCTTTGAGCGCATCATGAAAGGGGTGGATGCGCCGATCCTTCCGGTGAACTTGGATGGCTTGTGGGGGAGTATCTTCAGTTTTGAGCGGGAACGCTTTGTTTGGAAAATGCCGCGGAGCATACCGTACCCGGTGACCGTGAGTTTTGGCGAAGCCATGGCGCCGGATTCGGCCCCGACGGAGGTGCGGCGTGTGGTGCAGGAGTTGAATACCGAAGCGTGGGCGTGGCGCAAGAAACGGATGCGCACGGTCCCGGCCGGTTTTGTGCAGTCGGCGCGGTGGCATCCCTTCCGGCCTTTCCTCTCGGACAAGAAAACGCCTAAGCTGAGTTTCGGTTCGGCGTTCTTGAAATCCCTTTTCTTGGCTCAGCGTCTTCGGAAGCCATGGGCGGATCAAGACCGGGTCGGCATTCTGCTCCCCCCCTCGATTGCCGGTGCGCTTGTGAACCACGCGGCGTGGTTCTTGGGCAAAACACCGGTGAATCTCAACTACACCTTGTCGGTGGAGGGCATTGAATCTTGCATCCGGCAATGTGGGATCCGCAATGTGATTACGTCGCGGGAGTTTTTGTCCGCGATCAAGATTGAGCTGCAGTCTCCGACCCTCTGCTTGGAGGATCTCGCCGCCAAGCCGCGAATGAGCGAGAAGCTGTGGGCGCTGGTGTTGGCTTTGCTGTGTCCGTATCGGTTCCTGGGGAGTCTACTGGGTGGGAGTGGTCGGCCTTCGTTGGATGATGTGGCGACGGTGATTTTTTCCAGCGGCAGTACTGGCGAACCCAAGGGTGTCGAGCTGACCCACTACAACGTCGTTTCCAATTGTGATCAATTGACGCAGACCTTCAGCCTTTCTGAAGGGGATGGTTTCTTGGGCGTGCTCCCGTTTTTTCATTCGTTTGGGTTCACGGGGACCTTGGTCTTGCCTTCGCTAAGTGGAGTTCGTGCGGTGTATTATCCGAATCCACTCGATGCCCGGACGATTGGGGAGCTTGTGTTGCAACATCGGGTGACCTTCCTATTGGCCACGCCCACGTTTCTACAGATCTATATGCGGGGTTGTACGCCCGACCAGTTTGGGAGTGTGCAGTTTACCATGGTGGGCGCGGAGAAATTGCCGGATCGGGTGGCAGCGGCGTTTGAGGAGCGGTTTGGGATCCGGCCGCTCGAAGCCTTTGGTTGCACGGAGTGTGCTCCGGGAGTCTCGGTGAACACGCAAGACTGGCGCGAGGCGGGAGTCTATCAAGTGGGGGCCAAGCGCGGTTCCATCGGGCATCCGCTTCCCGGGATCAGTGTGCGCATTGTGGATATCGACACCGGTGCCTTACTCCCGCCGGGTGAATCCGGACTGCTCTTGGTGAAGGGACCGAATGTGATGAAGGGTTACTTGGGGTTGCCGGAGAAAACCGCCGACGTGTTGCAAGACGGTTGGTATACCACGGGCGATGTGGCTGCGATTGATGAAGATGGCTTTCTGCGGATCACGGATCGGCTCAGTCGGTTTAGCAAGATTGGCGGCGAGATGGTCCCGCACATCAAAGTGGAGGAAGTGCTGCATGAATTGGCTGACCGGACGGAAGCGAGTTTCGCGGTGACGAGTATTCCGGACGAGAAGAAGGGCGAACGACTCATCGTGCTGCATACCTTGTCGATGGAGGATTTGGGGGCTTGTTTGGAGCGATTGGCCGCAGCGGAGTTGCCGAATTTGTGGAAGCCCAAGCAGGATCAGTTCTTTGGGGTGGAGGCATTTCCCTACCTCGGTACCGGGAAGCTCGACTTGCGTCGGCTCCGAGAAGAAGCCTCAGCGTTGGCGTCGGGCGCCGCGTAGTCTTGGAACGTTTCCGGAAGGTGGGGCGAGCGTACCCGCGAGCCGTCGGCACGAGCGAAGTCGCCTTCCCGGAAAGCATCAAGGCGCATAAGGATAGAACCCCCTCGGTCCCTAGAACAGGCGGGATCGGTCGATGCGCCGCGGAGGGCTTTCGTCAACCGATCCCGCTTGTGCCGACGGCCCAACCCACCTTGGAACACCTTTCCGCTTCTACTGCGTATTCCGTGCCCCTGTAGCAATCACACCCGTTGCCTCGGGTTGAGTGGTTTTTTCTTTTACAGCGCGGCCGGATTCTTCGTTAATGAGGGCCTGCTCCCATGAAGAAACCGTATATTGTCTGCCTCCTCATTGTTTTGGGTCTGAGCGCCCTAACGCTGCACGCGAAATCTCCCAATGTGGTCCTCGTCATCACGGATGATCAGGGCTATGGCGATTTGTCTTGTCACGGCAATCCCACCCTCAAGACCCCGCACTTGGATCGTTTGCACGGCGAGAGTGTACGACTGACGGATTACCATGTGGCGCCAACCTGTGCGCCGACTCGGAGTGCTTTGTTGACCGGGCATTGGACGAATCGTACCGGGGTGTGGCATACCATCATGGGGCGTTCGATGCTGCGAGCGAATGAAGTCACGCTCGGGAACATCTTGGGGGATGCGGGTTATGCGACGGCGATGTTTGGGAAGTGGCATCTTGGCGACAACTATCCCTACCGTCCCGAGGATCGCGGTTTTCAGGAGGTGCTTCGTCATGGGGGTGGTGGTATCGGCCAGACGCCGGACTATTGGGACAACGCGTATTTCGATGGTAGTTATTGGCACAACGGGGTGCCGGAGCCCGTCGAAGGATTCTGTACGGATGTCTTCTTTGACTACGCCATTGATTTTATTGGTTCCAAGAAAGACGCGGACGAACCCTTCTTTGTGTATCTCTGTACGAACGCGCCACATGGGCCCATGCACGCTCCCGAGGCGAGTAGTGAGCCCTATGATGCGTTGGGTACCAACCTGGCAAACTTCTACGGCATGATTGCTAATATCGATGACAACGTGGGACGTTTGCGAAAGTACCTGGCGGATGAGGGGCTGGCTGAAAACACGATCTTTATTTTCACCACGGACAATGGGACGTCGTCCGGGGACAAGGTCTTCAATGATGGGATGCGGGGACGGAAGGGGAGCGAATATGACGGCGGTCATCGGGTGCCGTTCTTTGTTCATTGGCCGCAGGGTGGTTTGGTAGGCGGTCGGGATGTCTCGATGTTGACCTCGTACGTGGACATTGTGCCGACCTTGATTGATTTGTGCGAAGTTCCGGCACCGCGGCAGGTCCGGTTTGATGGGAAGAGTATTCGGTCGCTGTTGTTTGGCCAGGGAGGGGACGCGTGGGCAGAGCGTATGCTTGTGACCGATTCTCAAAGAGTGCGGGATCCGATCAAATGGCGGAAGAGTGCGGTGATGACGGATCAGTATCGTTTGATTAACGGGAAAGAGCTGTACGATATGTTCGCGGATCGGTCGCAGACCCAAGACATCGCGGGCAAGCATCCGGATGTGGTGCGGCGGTTGCGAGCGTTCTACGATGAGTGGTGGGCGGAGTTGGAACCGACTTTTGCGCAGACGACCGAGATTTACCTCGGTCACCCGAAAGCCAATCCGGTGCGCCTCACCAGTCACGACTGGATTGCGGACGGGAGCACGCCGTGGAATCAGCGCCACATCCGCAACGGGGAGCGTCGCCCCAGCAACACCGGATTCTGGGCGGTAAAGGTGATTGAGTCGGGAGATTACGAGGTGGAGCTTCGGCGCTGGCCGCGGGAGATCGACCATCCCATTCGGGCTAGTTTGCCGGCTGGCGCTCCTGTTCCTGGGGTGACGGCGTTTCGCGCGGTAGAAGGGCAGGCGTTTCCGGCCGTGTCGGCTACCTTAACCATTGGCGGAAAGACGCTGACGCAGGCCGTCGGTGCGGGCGACAAAGCCGTCACGTTTCGATTGCCGCTCAAGCCCGGTAAGGATGAGCTTTGGGCCAAGTTTGCCGATGCTGACGGGAACGAGATGGGAGCCTACTTCGCGTACGTGCGCAAGCGGTAGGGCGTCCCGCATTCGGGTGGCAGCACCAGGGGCTTGAGGCTTCGGTTCGTGTCTAGCGGAACTTCTGCGGTAGCTCGACATTCGGATTTGGCTCGTAGCCGCGATGCCACTGTTGCGTCCAGAGCTCGCGGAGATCGACTCGGCCCACGTGTCCGTCTGAATAGGACATGTTGGTGCCGAGATTGTGGCGATCAACAAAAAAGCGCCGAGTACCATTGTCGCTGTGTTCTCCGGTGTAGTCCCGTGGTGGGGCGTCTCCGGCGCGGGGCCACCCATCGACCCAATTGCCGTCGCCATAGATCGGGACTTCTGCGCTCGCACTGTAGTATTGGCCGTAGTACTTGGCCCATTCATCGGCTGAATTGGGTTCGTAGAAACTCCCTCGTGGCCATTGCATCCATGAGTTGATGGTGTAGCTGCCCTCGGCTTTTGAACGGCCGAAGTTGCCCCAATGAAAGCTCCAGTTTCGTTTGTTGGCGCCACGAGTATCGCCCTCAGCGCGTTTGGTAACTTCCGGGCAGATGATGGTTTTCATGGAGCCTTCGTAAGCGGCCTGGGGATCGTCGGCATAGCGGCTATCTCCCATATAGGGTGCGATGGCATGAAACCAATACGGTTTGCCGGGGCCCAAGACGGGTAGCACTTTGTCTTGGTGATCATCCGCGTAAAGGATGGTGGCCAGGCCCATTTGGCGGAGGTTGGACGTGCACTTGATCGATTTCGCTTTGGCCTTGGCTTTTCCGAGGGCGGGGAGAAGCATGCCGGCGAGAATCGCAATGATGGCAATCACGACCAAGAGTTCAATGAGCGTGAAGCCCCGGTGTCTGCGCCGTAGGGTGGTCATGCTGTGACCGTAAATCAATATCGGGTTCGACGGCAAGTACGGAGCGCGGTCCGAGCGCCAGGGTGGAAACCGGATTTGAACCGTGCCAACTGTTCCCCTAGGGGACTAGGCGGAGGGAAGGACCTTGGCCGGCAGGATCATCCGGCGCGAAAACATGATGGCGAGCGCCTGCGGTAACATCACCAAAGTCACCGCCAACCCGAGCTGAATCAAACCGGTGCCCAAGACGAAGCCTCCGAAAAGAAGGATCACGGCCAGAATCGGAATCACGAGATCAAACTTGCGGGCCGCCGTGCAAAATGCCCAGGTCGCTACAATGGCAAACGCTCCCAGCTCGACTCCCGGTGTCCAGAGTGCACAAGCGATGAAGAGCGGGAGTGGGGTGTAGAGATACCGCTTAACACTTAGGATCACGGCTTGGATGAAGAAGGCCACGACAACGATACCGAGCAAGATCCCGTAGAAGACTTTGATGGCTTCCGGGGATTCCTCGCTGAGAACTTTCCCCCACTCAACGAGCAGTCCGATGGCAATAATGCTTCGCACCAGATCGACCCAATTCGGCCAGTAGAAGAGCAGAGCCCTAGCGGTCGGCGCCTGGGAAAGCCGCCTGAGTTGTCCATCTTTTCTAAGCGTGAGGGCCGACGCAAAAGGCAACCACAATAAAAGGCAAGCGATTGCTGGCCACAACCAGGAAGTGCTCATTCTTTATGTATGGAGAGTAGCGAGACGCAAACCTTGGTTGGAACGTACGGTCGGTTTCGCCAGATTACAAGAAGTTCCGATACAATTTTACGCCAAAGTTAGCAGAATATCGACATAATCTGTGGCTTGTGGAGAGGCGGGGCGATTTGCCAGAATCTCTCTGGTGAGTGCTGTAGCTTCTGTAGCGTTAGTAACGGGTTCGTCTCGAGGTATTGGTCGAGGCATTGCTCTTAGTTTGGCCGCGGTCGGTTATAATCTGGTGATCAACTATGCCGGAAACCGGGCTGCGGCAGAGGTCACCGCTGAGGATTGTCGGACTCAAGCGCGCGAAGCCGGTCACGACATTGACGTGCAATGTCTCCAAGCAGACATCGGAGATGCCGCCGCCCGGCAAGACTTGGTGGATCGAACTCGGGCTCACTTTGGACGCTTGGATCTCTTGGTGAACAACGCGGGGATCACCTCGATCGGCCGGGCCGATGTACTGGAAGCGACTGAAGAGGCGTTTGACCGTTTGATGGCGGTCAATCTCAAAGGGCCGTATTTTCTGACCCAGCGGGTTGCTTCCTGGATGATTGAGCAGAAGCAGGCGGACGCCCAACGGCAGCCGAAAGTGATCACCATCAGTTCAATCAGTGCCTACACGGTCTCGGTCAACCGGGGGGACTACTGCTTGGCGAAAGCCGCCCTGGGGATGATGACGAAACTCTATGCCGTTCGATTGGCTCAGGAGGGGATCGGGGTGTTTGAGATCTGCCCGGGCATCATCGACTCCGACATGACGGCTCCGGTGAAGGAAAAATACGATACTTTGATTGCCGATGGCTTGACCCCGATCCGTCGGTGGGGCAAGCCGGAGGATATTGGGCGGGCCGTCGTGGCGATTGCCCAAGATCAGTTTCCGTTCAGTACGGGGGAAGTCATCAATGTGGATGGCGGGTTCCACCTCCGGCATCTGTAGCGGTCGGGTGAGGAACCAATCGGGCGGACCTTGGGTTGATTCCTGCCGCGCCAGGTTTTAGATTCTGTGGCAGAGAGGACTGTGTCCTGCGAAAAGAATGAGTGCTGTCGTATCGGATGAATTATTGAGTCGCGTTTGGGAAGGCGAGCGGATCCAGGCTGCCGAGGCGGCCGCGTTGTATCAATTGCCGTTGGAAGCTTTGGGTGCCCTGGCCGATCGCCGTCGGCAGTTGGCTAAAGCGGAATCCTATGAGCGGTGCGGCAATGACATCGTGACCTACATTGTGGACCGCAACATCAACTACACGAATATTTGCAATGTGTACTGTAAGTTCTGTGCATTCTACCGAACCGAGAAGGATGTGGACGGGTATGTGATTTCGTGGGACGAGATTGATCAGAAGATTCAAGAAACGGTCGACTTGGGGGGAACGCAGATACTGATGCAGGGTGGGCACCATCCCAAACTGTCCCTCCAGTGGTATCTCGATTTGCTGTCTCACATCCGTGAAAAATTTCCGCAAATCAATATTCATGCCTTTAGTCCGAGTGAGTTTATTCATTTCCGTGACGTCTTTGATCTCCCTCTCGATGAGTTGATCCGGCAGTTCAAGGCGGCGGGGCTGGGCTCGATTCCGGGCGGGGGCGGCGAGATTCTTGTCGATCGCGTTCGGCAGCGGATTTCGCCGTTGAAGGCGATGACGGATGATTGGTTGGAGGTGATGGCGGTGGCGCACCAAGAGGGCTTGCGGTCTTCCGTGACGATGATGTTTGGTCACGTTGAGACCTTGGAAGAACGGATCGAGCATTTGGAGCGCGTGCGGGTGCAACAGGATGCGACCGGCGGGTTTACCGCGTTCATTGCCTGGACCTTTCAGGCGGATAACACGCGCCTCAAGGCCGAGCCGGTCGGGTCCAGCGAGTATCTCCGCATGCAGGCGCTGAGTCGGATCTACCTCGATAACATTCCCAATATCCAGAGTTCTTGGGTGACCCAGGGCTTGGAGGTGGGACAAGTGGCCCTGAAATACGGAGCCAATGATCTGGGGAGTATCATGATCGAGGAAAACGTGGTCAGTCAGGCGGGGACAACGTTCTGCATGACGGTCGAGGATATGAAACGCCTGATTACGGCCGCGGGCTACCAACCTCGGCAACGAGATAATTGGTATCGTTTGCTGGATAATGCTTCTGTGGCGGCTTAAGCGGGTGGCTTTTCATCGTGTGGGGTGAGCCTATTCGCGGCCTGTCCTCGCGGTGGGTTTTTTTGAGCCGTGTGTCAGTGCGTTCCCTGGTCTTGCCCAGCGGCTCGCGGGTACGCTCGCCCCACCTTCCGGAAGTGGAATCGGGACCGATCTTGTGTCTCTACTGCACCCAATTTTAATCAGGCCCGGTGTGGCGGTTCTTGATATTCCATCCTTGACCCTGACGTGGGGGTAGGTAAACGGGATGGGTTACCAACCCTGACCGAATTCTTAGCACCATGATCAAGAACTTAATTCTGCCCTCGTCGCAACGCTTGGTTGCCGCTCTTCTCCTGCTCGCACTGGGAATGCCGTCCGTGGTGTTCGCGGCCCAAAAGAACGTGCTGGTGGTGACGGTTACGAAGGGATTCCGGCACAGCTCCATCCCAACGGCAGAAGCGGTGTTGGGCTCGCTCGCCGAGCAGCATGGTGGGTTTCGGGTCGATTACGCCCGTACGGACGAGGAACTAACGGAAAAAACCGCACCGGACCGCTTGGCCCAGCTTGATGGCGTGGTGTTCGCGAATACCACCGGGGAACTGCCGGTTGCGGACAAGGAAGCCTTCATGGCATGGATTCGTGCCGGCCATGGCTTTGTGGGTATGCATTCGGCGTCCGATACGTTTCACCAATTCGCTCCCTATATCGAAATGATCGGAGGAGAATTCCTGACCCATGGCCCCCAGGTTGAAGTCGATATCGTGAACGAAGATCCGGCCCATGCGGCCTGCCAGCATTACGGGCCGCATTTCAAAGTTTTTGACGAGATCTACATCCTCAAGAATTTTCACCGGGATCGGGTGCATGGTCTCCTCAGTCTGACCCATCACCCGAATTCGAAAGTGCCCGGTGACTATCCCATTGCTTGGTCCAAGTCCTACGGCAAAGGCAAGGTGTTTTACACCGTCATGGGGCATCGTGAGGATGTCTGGACGAATGCCGACTACCAGGACCATATTCTGGGCGCGCTCCTGTGGAGTCTGGGCCTGGCGGAGGGGGCCGCGGAGCCGGTTGATCAGACGGTGAAACTAAGTCCGGCCGAAGCGGATGCGGGATTTCGTCCCTTGTTCAACGGAGTGGATCTGGCCGGTTGGCACTTGCGGAAACCCGACGGGACGGCTAGCTGGAGTGCTCAGAATGGGATGTTGGTGAATACGATTGGGGAAGGGGAACATGGGACGGATCTGGTTTCGGATGACACATTCTGGAATTTCACGGCCCGCTACGAGTACCAGGTGCCCAAGGGGAGCAACAGTGGCTTCTATCTGCGCGGACGGCATGAAATCCAGATTCTGGAAGACGCCCAGGGGCGAAAGCTTTCGAACGGAGGCAATGGCGCCATTTACAGCGTCAAACCGGTCGATGTTTTTGTCTCACGGAAGGCGGGGGAATGGCAGTCCGTGGAGGTCACCATGCGCGAGAATCGGGTTACGGTATTCCTCAATGGCGTCAAGGTGCACGATGCCGTGGAGGTGAATAAGGCGACGGGTAGCGAGCTGGATGCGGATCTGGATCAGCCCGGTTCCATCATGCTCCAGGGGGATCATGGGGCGATTTCTTTCCGGAATATTCGGATTAAGGCCCTGGAATAGGGGTTCCGAGTGTCGGCGTTTGACATTCCTGAACTCACATTAAATAATTCTCCAAGCTTTTCGTCCAACCAAACACGGAGCGCGGTGAGCGCCTCGGTTTTTGCTTCGAAGGTGTTATGAATCAAAACGATCAAGAGTTTAACCGGCGCGATTTCCTCAAGGGAGGGTCGCTCAGCTCCATGGCTGCCCTGGTGGGTGGCACGCTCATCACCCCTAAGGACCAGGCAAAAGCCCAGGATGCGCCGAAACCCATGAGCCCGCCCGTGAGTATCGGGATCATTGGCTGTGGGTATCATGGACGGGACGTCTTGGGCACGCTCGCATTGCTGCCCAATGCACCGATTGTGGCCCTTTGTGATCCCTATGGGGCCTTCCTACGCCGCGCGGGCCGGTCTGCGCCCAAGGCCGCAAAGTACGAGAATTACCAAGACTTGCTCAATGACGAGAATGTCGAGGCGGTTATTGTCTGCACGCCGACTCATCAACATGCGCAGATTGTGAAAGATGCCCTGGCTGCCGGCAAACATGTCTACTGTGAGGCGCCCCTTTCCAACACCATTGAAGAAGCCCGAGACATCGCTCTTCTCGCGAAAGGGCATCCGGAGTTGTATTTCCAAGCTGGATTGCAGAATCGATCGGATTCCCAACGCCACTTTCTGCTCGATTTCATCCGGACCGGTTCTTGGGGCCAGACCGTGCAGGCACGCGCACAGTGGCACAAAAAAGTGAGCTGGCGCCGGACTGCACCGACCAATAAGCGCGAGCGCGAGATTAATTGGCGCTTGGACGAGAAGCTTTCCGCCGGTTTGGTCGGCGAGATCGGGCTGCACCAGTTGGACGCGATTTCTTGGTTTTTCAAGATGCGTCCCGTGGGTGTTCACGCGTTCGGTTCCATTATGCAATGGAATGATGGCCGCAAAGTGGCGGATACCGTACAAGCGATTGTCGAGTATCCCAAGAATGTTCGCGCAAACTACGACATCACTTTGGCCAACTCCTTTGATGCGGATCACGAAATCTACTACGGCACTTCCGCCGCCCTGATGGTCCGGGGTGCCAAGGCCTGGATGTTTAAAGAAGCCGATGCCCCGCTCTTGGGCTGGGAAGTCTACGCCTTGAAAGAAACCTTCCACAAAGAGATCGGGATTGCGCTGTCTGCCGACGCGACCAAGCTCACCACTGTGACCGGGTCGGGCGGCACTACCGAAAAGGCGAATAAGTACGAGGGCACGCCGCTCTTCTACGCCTTGGAAGCGTTTGTCTACAACACCCACGTGCATCGATCCGGGGTGGAAGACTTTGTCCTGAGCTTTGGCGATGATGATCCCGAAGCTTTGGCGGAATACTTAGTGGACTTGGATGATTCTAAATCCCCTGCAGCGGGCTACCAAGTGGGTTACGAAGCCACCGTGACGGCATTGAAAGTCAATGAAGCCGTGACCTCAGGCAAGCCCGTGGCGATTGAAGAGTCGCTGTTTGATTTGGGTTAAGACCGCTGGGCGAAGCGATCATGTGAATGGAATGATGAGTGTTGTGATGAAATTGAAAGATACGATGAAACCTTGGATGGGATTGTGTTTGGGTTGGTTGCTGACGGTGGTTACCGTGAGTGGGGCGGAAACGATTCGCTACCAAGGTGTGCCTCGCGGAAGTAGCGTCAAGATCGACGGCACTTCGACCGTCCATGATTGGGCTGTTGAAAGCAAGTTGATCGGTGGCTACATGGAAGTCGACGGAGAATTCCCGGCCGATCTGAACGTGGCCGAAGTGCCGGCGCTTCCTGAGTTGCCGAAAGTCATGGTGCAAATCCCGGTGAGCTCGATTAAGAGTGGAAAGAAGACCATGGATAACGTCATGCACGCGGCCATGAAGATCAAGCAACACCGGGTGATCAAATTTGGCCTGACCAAAATGGAGCCGTCCAAAGAGAAACGCAGCACGGGCGATCCGCTGCGCTATCACGCCGAAGGGGATCTAACCGTGGCCGGGATTAAGAAGCATGTGAAGATGCCGGTAGATCTCGTGGGGCATGGTGATGGTGGTCTTAAGATCACGGGAAAGACCAAAGTGAAAATGACGGACTTTGGTATCAAGCCCCCGGCTCCGAAGATCGCACTGGGTTTGATCAAGACGGGTGACGAAGTGGATATCACCTTCGAGTGGATCACCCGCAAGCGGGCCAAGAAGTAAGAGCCTTAGAACAGACTTCGAATTCAGAACGGCGGGGTGCCTCATCCCGTCGTTTTTTGTTTCGGAAGAGGAATTTCCGAGAGAGCCGTGGAACAGGGCTTAAGGTTTGATCTGGTTGCGCATCATGTGCATGGATTGCTTCCAGACCTTTTCCTTTACCTTGTCCATCCCCATGCCGGTGGTCTTCCAGCTCCAGGACCATTCGGACCGCATGCCACTGCCGCCCGTAGTGAAATTGGCGATGGCGCCGTACGTTTCGAGCCGGGGTGGCGAGTAGGGGCGCTTTTGGGGCTGGTTCTTATGTTCTGTCATACTACCTTTCCAACTTGAAAGGCAAGGTGGTGCAGTGGTATTCTGCCACAAGATGGGCATGGAAGCAATGCTGAATCTAGCGAAGTAGACGTCTAGGGTGTGCTGTAAAAGGCGGGCATTGGATACGCGAGGACCGTTCTGACTCCGTTTCCGGAAGGTGGGGAGAGCGAATCACCGCCACTGGTTGGAATGGTCCGCCCCTACAGGGCTCATCGCCATTATTTCGGGCACCTGTCCCAGGGCGTTGCCCTGGGCTGTTTATGGAACGCACCGTTGGTGCTCGGGACATCTTTCCCCGCCAGACCGGCAGACATCCCCATAGTCCCAGGGCTGTCTATGGAACGCACCGTTGGTGCTTGGGACATCTTTCCCCGCCAGACCTGCAGACATCCTCATAGTCCCAGGGCTGTCTATGGAACGCACCGTTGGTGCTCGGGACATCATTTCCCGCCAGACCTGCAGACATCCTCATAGTCCCAGGGCTGTCTATGGAGCGCACCGTTGGTGCTTGGGACATCTTTTCCCGCCAGACCTGCAGACATTCCCATAGGTCCCAGGGCCGAAGGTCCGTTCTGTCCCAGCCCAGGGCAACGCCCTGGGATCTCGCACCCAAAAAACAATCGAGCCCTGAAGGGGCGGACCATGGCGAACGCTGCACAGGGGTCCTGTCCGATCCTTTCGGTAGGTGTAACCCGCCATGAAAACCCACCGTCTACTCGCTTATGAACCCATTCGCTCGGCTCATTTGCCTCGCCTCGGCGGTCCTGCTCACGGTGAACCTCACGGCTCAAGGCCGCAGCCGCGGCGCGCTTCCTTTGAAACCCGGTGACGCCCTCCCGAATGTCAGCGGATTTGCCGAAGATGGCACGGTGCTCCGACTGGCCGACCTCAAGGGCCAGCCAACGGTCATCGCCTTCGGGTGTCTGACTTGACCGCCTTTCATGAGAAATGTCCCCAGTTTGGAGACAGTTTATCGCGATTATTCACCGAAGGGCGTTCGCTTCCATTACGTCTATAAAGCCTTAGCGCATCCGGAGATGAATGGGTTCATCCAACCCTTCACCATCGAAGAACGCTTGGCCCACGTGCAGGAAGCGAAGAAACGCTTGGGGACGGCGATTCCCTGGATCGCCGATTCCATGACCAATGAAATCAAACGTGCCTTCGGGAACCGAAACAATTCCGAGTTCCTCTTCGATGCGGACGGCCGGCTCGTGGTGGCCCGGGATTGGAGCGATCCGGAGGCGCTGCGATGGGATCTGGAAGACCTGGTCGGGAAGGTGGATGTCATCACTCGTGTGCAGGATCTGGATTTGCCGGGAGGTGTGGGCGGTGGCCCACGACCGGCGGCTTCCGGTGTTGTTCCTCGGATCAATACCCCGGCCGGTCTGCAAGCCATCCAAGTGACCCCGGGAAAGGACCCCGCCCAACCTCACTACGCGAAACTCCGGGTTGAGGCGGATCGGTCCTTGTTTCGTGATGGCAAAGGTCAGATGAAATTGGGCTTTCATCTGGATCCCATCTATGGAGTCCATTGGAACAATCTCGTCGAGCCCATCCAATGGGAGATTCGATCGCCGGACGGCGTACGAGTCGCACCCAGCCAAGGCCAAGGACCAAAGGTGGATGCCGAATCCGATGTGGACCCGCGCGAGTTCTTGGTCGAGGTGGATCGTTGCGAGGCGGTGGGCCCGTTGGAATTGGTCGTGCGCTACTTCGGATGTAATGATGCCGAGGGTTGGTGCATGCCGGTTACCCAGAATTACACGATCCGCTTCGAGGCTGATCCCGATGCGGGGCGTCCGCGCAGTGCGCGACAAGGCTTTGGTGGAGGACGCCGCGGCGGTCGCGGTGGGGGATTTGGGCCCCGGTTCCGAAACTAGTTGCCGGAATTGCCGGAAGCTTCGTCGGGCGTTCCGGTGAGCCGGTAGAACGCTTGTGGCGCTTCGGGCACACGTGGGACGAGCACTTCCACCGGGCCATCCAGAGAAGGGAGCGTTTCGATGGGACTCCAGGTTTCTAGGTCCGTTGACCTCTCGATCTGAAACGGGGTTTCATAGAAGCCGCTTAAGCGGAGTTCGATGTGGGTCGGGTTCAGCGTGAGGGTGACGAGCTGCAAGGAACGGCTGCGAGTTTGGGAAAGATTCAAGACCGCCAGACCCGTGGTGATTCCCAGGCCGCCGGTCGAGCCGACCGCGATTGCGTAGCGTTCTCCGGGTAGTGCCTCAAATTGTACTTCGCGCCACTGCTCGGGTGGGACTCGGGTGGAAGCTTCCGCCACCAGTTCGAGAGACTCGATTGCCGTCCCTTGATAAACCCCGAGCCCGGCTTCGAAACTCGTACCGCGGGTGTTGAGGGTGACCGTTCCGGCGGCGGGTGCTTCCCACTCCCACCAGACGCTGTTGCTGGTGCCCCCGAAAAAGGAATTGAAGAAGCCGTGGCTGGGCTCCCGAAATTCGGTGGTGGCGTCGCCGTTGTGGGCTACCGCCGTGAACGCGTTTCCGCGGAGCGGCGTCCGGTCCGCGAAGGCATCATTGTTTTGCCTTAGTTGGATGCTGGCAAAGCCTTGCTCTGATGCCAGGGAATCCATCGCGATGAAGTAGGTGCTGGCTTCCGTGACGGGAAGTGAGAATGAAGTTGCTGGGGCTTCGAGGCTAACGATGGACGCCGCAACTTCTGTGAGCGTCCCGAGTGACTCGCCCTCGTAAACGGCGATGCGGTGGTCGAAGTCGGTATTCTCAGTACTCAGTTCGATGGTGCCCGAGAATGGGGCCTGCCACTGCCACCAAATCGAATGAGCCGCCGGACTGCCGGCATGGGCGGGCTCACCGGCCTCGGCGCTCGCTTGGCGATTGTCGCCCGTTCCCAAGGTCCAGAAGCCTTCTAGCTGGGTGGCCTGGTCGAATGCGTCATGGTTCTGTTGCGGGGCGCGGAACTCGGCGATTTCAGGGGCGGTTCGATTAATGGTTTGCGCGTTGTCAGCCGGGTCCTCGCCTTCCGCGGGATTCCCGGTGGGCACTCCGCGGAACAGGACCTCTGGATTAGAGAAATGGGGGATCTTCGTTCCGAACTGCCGGGCCATGATAGTCCGAAATGTCTGGCCCTCCACCGCCAAGTGATAGGCGTTCGAATACTCGAAGGCCCCCGGAGAACGATGGTCGCCAATGGCGTGATGGGCACCGAGATTGTGCCCGACTTCGTGGATGAGCGTGTAGGTGCCGATGAGGCTCCGTCGAAGAACCACGGAAAAGGCCGTTTGATCGTTAGACGGAAAGAAGAGAGACCGTTGGTTGGCGCGCCCCACACCCGAACTCGTTGGGGCTTCAAGAATCAAACAGACCAAATCGGCCCCATGGGTTTCTCGTAGGGTGTGAGCACTATCGTAGTGGCCGTCCTCCGGCTCTTCGAGGCGGTCCAGATCGGCCGCTGTGTTGCCCGCTTCGGATTCATTCGTAGGCCCGAAGTGCACTAAACGAACCCGGGCCCCAATGGCGCTATTAGCCATGGCCTCGTTGCCCTCCTTGACGGCATATTCCACCAATGCTCGCAAACCCGAGGCACCTCCGGCCCCAACCTCGGCTTCGATCGTGTAGAGCACCATCAAATCTAGTATCGGGGATTCGGGTGCCACCGATTGCGCTTCTGACTGACTAGAGCAGAGCCATCCTAGTAAGACCAGGGCGATTGCTCCCCATTTGCGGTAGGACGCATAAGACATGGCGTCTCTAGCATGCGTCGATCGGTCGGTTCTGTTCGAGAAAATAACCCGTGTTCTTCCCGGAGCCGATCTGCTGGGGATGCGATCAAAAATGCGGGAAGAATGAAAAATTCAGCCCTCTCTTATGGAGTGCGGGAGCAGGGCTGCCGCTTTCCGTTTGGTGGACTCTTTCTTTCTCCTGCTCCAATGGGAAACCTACCGCATCCTTCCGATCCGATGCCCCGCACATTTAATCACACCCATCTACTGGAGCGTGCTGCCTGCGGGCTTGTCATCACGGTGGGATTGCGGTTGAAATGAAGCATGGGCAGAAAGCGGAGGCAGGGATCGTTGATTGTCGGACCGATCATTAGTGGTTTTGCGTTATTGTGCCTTTGGGCCAACGAGGGTCGATTCGACTACCATGCCGCTGCGAAGCGGGCTCTGGTACTGGCAGACCCAAGCCTCGGGTCCACCACGGCGGCAAGTGCCTATACCGGCACCCTCGAACCGCTTTCCTTTGAAGGTCAGTACGTCACGCAATTCGAGAACTACTTGGTCGTCGATCGGATCGCGCAGATCTATTCCTGGGTCAAGCATCGGCGAGATGATCGCGATGTCTGGGAACGGGAATGGCGGTCACACGTGGAGGGCAATCATCGCAACGACGGGATCTCCCAAACGCTCACTAGCGGGCGTTTGACCCCCGCCGCCTATCATATCGATGCTTTGGAGGTGGCGCCGAACAATCTTCACTTTGCCGATGAGCGTCAGACCCTGGATACCGGACGGTTGAGTCTTACGGACCAGGGGAGAGAGATTGGGCTCCGTTCGTTGGGGAACTACTTCTACTTTCGAAAGCATGCGGGCGGCGGCGACCAATTGGGTGACGAGCGCCTGAGCTTCCGCGCGATCCCGGCGGTGGATACCGTTTCTTACTTTGGCTTGATCGAGGATGGGGTCGGTCGCGGCAAAGTGTTTGAGGAGAAATCGGGCTTTGTTTCCAAAATCATTCAAGACGACGGGGTGCTGCATCATCTGGTCCAGGGGAATCGGGAAACGGCCTTGGCCACGATGAAGGGACACTTGCAGCGAATCCGCTGGACGGTTCGGATCGCGGGCACAGCGGGCACGGTCTTTGGGGTAGTCATGACCCTGGGCAAGATGTTGCATCTCCTGATGGGGATTCCCGTACTAGGGTGGTTGGTGCGTCGTGGGGTTTTGGTCGTGAGTGTGTTCGTTGGCGTTGCTTTGTCGGTAGCGGTCATCTCGGCCAGTTGGCTGATGCACCATCCCGTGCTGGCATTCATGGTGATTGGAGGGCTTGTCGGGGCAGGCCTTTGGATCAAGGGCCAACGGAAAGCCTCGGTGCAAAATGCCAATCAGGTCCTAAAGACACTGGAGAACGAACCGGTGCTTGTCCCGGGGTCGGTCGCGGAATTGGGCGGTTCCGATTCCGGCGGTACGACCATGGGGCGGGCGGAGCACGTCTTCCAACATCTCGTCAAGATCGCGGTCTCCGACGGCAAGTTTGATCAGACCGAGAACACGTTTCTGGCCGATTGGGCGCGGGCCCGCGATATCCCCGATGAATCCATCGTCAAGCTGTTCAACCAAGCCAAGCGAGACGAACCGCTCCCGCCCTTGGAAGCGACGCGGGAGGATTTGTTCTATCTCATCTCATTGTCGCTCGCCGACGACCATCTCTCCACGAAGGAATTGAAGCGGATCCGACGTTTCGCGCAAGATCTCGGAATGGGTGAAGACGAATTGGAAGGTATCATCCAAGGCATCCGACACGGCAAGTTGGAAGGAAACGCGGTCTAGGATTTGGGGCCGCTGAGCGGGGCTGGAACTGTGAAACCAGATGAGGAGGTTCCAGATTTGATGAGTGTGTCCTGGCGCAGGCCGGTTCGAATTCTTGCCATTGTCACCGTTGGACTAGGCATAGGGCTTGGCCTGTTCCTTGGGGAAAGAGGCGGTGGACACCTCCAATCGCCGGACTTGTTTTTAAGTCACGAAGACGAGTCGGAGGAGGCTCAGCACTCTGGAATCGAAGTGGACTCGGATGCACCCCGTGTGATTCTGGATGATCATCGTCCCATGATGGATCCGAGCAACATCATTCACTTCAGACTGACCAGCCGTCAGGATACGACGATATCGGTCTCGTTTACCGGTAGTCAACTGAAGACGCCTTCAGGGTGGGAGCCTGCGTCTGAGGAGCATCGATTAGAAACCTGGCGATTGACGGCGGGCGTCCCACGGGAGATTTGTGTGGAGCGTCCCCCCACCTTGGGAAGATGGCGAGCCTACGTGCAATACAGCAAACAATTGAAGGGGTTCGCGCTATTGAAAGCGAACCTGGAAGAAGCATGGCGCTATCGGAGTTTCACCAACTGGAATGGCAAGTCCTGGGGTGGCGGGCGATGGGCGGGGTCGTATGAAATCTATAGCAGGGAGTTTCCTGAATAGAGAAAAGGCTGGCGTCTCAATAGAGAAGATCAGAATACTTCTGTATGCGTATGTTGAAGGGATAAGAAGGGGTGCATTCAGATACGGTAGCGCCCCACTGGGTTCGGTTCCGGAAGGTGGGGCGAGCGTACTCGCGAGCCGTCGTCACGAGGCTAAACGCCATCCCAGAAAGGATCAGAGCGCACTTGGGTAGAACCCCCACTGTCTGTAGTAGAGGCGAGCGCGGTCCGCTTAAGCCTTGTTCGTTTCGGCGAAGTGAAAGCGCCTCTCAGACCAAAAGGACACTAGCTTCCGTCGCGTGTCATCAGACCAAGGCACCTCAATAGCCTTCGAAACTTCTGTAGTGGGCGGTTTCATCATCCGAGTCTCTCTCTAGCATGAATGAACGGGTGGTTCTATGGAGCGGCATCCAATGTGTGTGCCGATTGGCGCAACGACGCGCGGGGCGCGTAAGCTGGAGCGGTTTTTTTGGTGATCGTCTCACGCCCTCTTCGAATCTACGTTACCATCCAAATGATCCCACAAGCCCACAGCAGGCCAAGCACGACAAGAATGGCTCCGACGATTTGGAGGAAGCGGTGGACCTGATGCCCCCACAGTAGCCGGGATCTCGCAACCAACAACCGGTAGACAATAAAATCGCTTTGTCGCAACGCACTTAACAGAATGAACAAGCCCATCAGTGCCATCAATGTGCCGTAGAGAATGTGCATCGTATCTTTGTTTTATGTCGAGCGGGCTCTAAGTCTCCGAACGGTCCGGTCAGATGTGTCGAGTACTCATGCGGAGTTCTGGGCTGCGACCGGCTTGTAAATGAGTCGGGAAATTTTGGTTCGATTCGATCTTTAATAAAACCAACCATACGCCTTGATTGCGTGGCATCGGAGGCTTTTACCTCTGGAACGGTTCTCAACAGTCGCTCAGGCCGGGACCTTCCGTTTTCACCGGGTTTTCGTCTCACTTACTTTCTCCAATCTGGCTGCGATGAGCTCAGGTGCTACGCGTGTGTGGCGGGGCCGGCAACGGTGTGTTCGCTTCCAGTCTCAGTCCGAATTGAGAACCTAATCTCTAGTTCAAGCTCGGCGAGTTTCTTTTGCAGACTCTCCGGGATGATGATGGACGCCGTGCTATCGGTAATGACGCATAGATCGAGAGCGCAATAGTGACCGCGCGACTTGAGCTTAGAGATTCCTGGAGTTCGGTCGAGTAACAGGTCACACCAGAATTCGATCTGAGTCTCCAACGGGGCGTTTCGATGCTCGTCCGCGATCCGTTTCTTCCAGCCTCCCCATTGATGAGATCCATCTGGCCTCCACGATTGGCTCGCGGAGATCCCTAGTTCCTTGCTGACGGTATCGGGCTCAAGATCTTCCCCGAGGACTAGAAACGTAGCTGAACTGAGGTATTCTCTTTCTTCGGTCATCTCGTGATGCGATTGACTAGCTGAGGCACATGGCGAGTCCGCGTTACCCCCCCCAGCATACTAACAGCCCGATTTTAGGCTCCATCAACATGCTCCTCCCACCATTCTCGCAACCCCGGGTTGATGCGCTGCCAGCCAACCCCATGATAGTCAGGCCCGGCCATGGAATGGCATATGAGAAAAATGCTGAGTGCCAATGAAGCCACAACGGTGAAGATCCATCCTGGCACGTGGACTGAGATCGTGCTGCAAGAAAGCAAGACAAACGTACCTGCCCAAATCAACTCAGGGCGACGTGGAATCCTGAACACGTTGCAGAACAGGAAAAAGTGCAGAATGACAAACCCAATCACAAAAGCTCCGACCGGCATCTGAACTCGAAGCAGAACTACGCTGAGGATCCCAACGCCTAGGACAGCGGTGTCGCGGATCGAGATACGAAAACCAGGGCGAAACTGAGAACGACTCATGGTGATGGGTGGCAACCGTACGCGTCAGCTACGAGATGGAGCGACTGGCTAACCACTTTGGGCTCCACGCAATTGTTATGGTTCCTGTTCAATCGTTGGGTCGATAACGTCGATCTTGGCCAATGAACGGATTGGTCTGTCGCTCTGGACTATCTCCTGAGTCCCGGTTTCGTCGTCTTGGGATGCGAATGTATAGGTGATCGTCCTGGTGGGTGTAAGGATGACGGAGCTTGCGTCGCCAGTCAAATCTCTGATCATAGCGACGACGACGATGTCGATATTGTCCGACTCCTGCTTCAGTCCAATCGCGGTCCTCTTGCCAACATGCTTGAAAATATCTGCAGGTGCCATCTTGTTTCAGAATGCCATCGACGAGCGGAGTCGCGCAACAGAACCGTGTTGTTTCTGGTGGCCCGCTAGCGCGGAGTTCATCGTTCTACTTGGTTCCAGTCACCCTTATCTGCCTGAACAAACCACTCATCTCATTCGGTATTCCTATGAGTTCCCGCATACCAAAGCAACACTTCCGTGCTACTGGGCATGGAGATCCGTCCCTTGTTGCTCGTTCGGGCATTACTGAAGAATCCAATTATCCGTCGCAGGCAGATTAGTGGGCACCTCTCGAACCCGTTGGTGTGCTTCGTCATTGTAGCGCTGCGCTCTGCCACCGTTCCTTACAGAACACTTCTGCGGAAGCGAAGTTGCGGAGGAGTTCCTTAGATTTCAAGCGATCGAGTTGCGGCGGCCACGTACCGTGGATTTTGTGCAAATGAGCACTGAGTCGTCGCTAGTGCAGATCGCGAAACGTGGTATGTTCAGGATTTGCTCTCGTGCCCTGTTAACGATGTGTCACTTCGGGTTGATGAGTTTCTCGATTCGAGTTTTTACCTCGGCCGGTCTCAATGTGCCGCCGTCTGTAATCAACCGATCGATATAAGGTTTTGCAGATGCTGTGTGAAATATGAATCCGTATTTGCCAAGTATCTCCATGACCTGCCAAGACCTCTCGTCACGTTTCGGTGGTGGTTCGAACAAATATCCCATGTCAGTGGCAGGGTTTGAGCAATCCGGACAGGGAACAGAATCTTCGGCTGATTCTCTCGTACGCATGAATGATTTCCGACATTTGAAGCATGCCCACTTGCTTCGATGTGGAAAGGCACTCGATTTGCATTCGAGTGCCTGTAAGTCTTCGTTCCATTCGTAGATCGGCATCAATTCTCCTTCCGCTAACCACGAGCCCAGGCGCGGCGAAGCCGGATTGCCAGCAGCGCACGGGTAGGCATGTCAAAGCGTCCACTTCTTCTTGCGTAGGACAACAAACCACAGAAGAGACCAAAAGGCAGTCTGAAAACTGAACAAAACAAACAGCTGTGACCACCAAGTCAGATGATAGTCGGCGATTCGATGAAGCCAAGCGTGTAACAGGTGGAATAGCTGATACCCTGGAATGTGCAAAAGCCTTGCGGGAATATCAAAACCCGATTCTGAGAGCGGGCTGGTGAAAACCGGGGTCATACCCACCGGTAAGAATGGCAAAGGTCATGACAAGGATCTCTGTGAGGAATCCATAGGTGAGTGCCTTTGCAATAAGTTTCATTCATTTTCTGCCAACCGATTTGGTGAGGGGCTGGCACCGGCCTCTTAGGCGGTTAAATGTTCTCTAGTCGACGAGCCTCATAGGCGCCGATACTGGCCGTCCTGCTACGACAAGAGAGTCGATGGAGGTGATTCGAAAGCGGAATCAGCATTCGATCACACCCCTTCTTTGATACACTATACCTCATCGTTCCAGTCCTTGGAAATCCTCAGTGAATCCTCTGAGAATTTTTCCTTTGGATCGAACTGAGCTCCTTTACGCTTCAAGAACTCAACGACCTCATCCTGACCTGCCATCATTGCGTAGTGGATAGGGCGAGAACCGTCCGGCTTCGTAGCGTCAATTTCGGCTCCATGATTGACCAGTAGAGTGACTTTCTCCAGGTTGCCTGCATTGCTGGCGATGTGCAGTGGCGTTTGACCGAAACCGTCGTGAACATTGACGTCGGCTCCATGGCGAATAAGTCGTTCTAACGCAGTAGCGGTACCCAGCCAAACGGCTTGCTCCAAAGGCGTCCAACCATTGCCGTTTTCGAGCTGCAGTCGCTCCGGGTGCGTGCTGACGATTTCATCGATCAACTGCACATCGGTCGCAAGCGCAGCTTCGTGGAGGGCAAACTCTCCATTCACACTCGCCGCATGCGCGTCTTCGGGTGTCACCGGAGGGGGCTCGTAGGTAGGATCAGTGACTCGTGCAACCGTCGCCTCCAATTCAACAATCGATTCCAGGAGGATGGAGCCAGATCGTAGCTGGGACTTAAAGAATGAACAGCTCATGGTGAAATCAGAATCTCGCAGAGTGATCACAAGTTCACCTGGGTGCTCGGTTGCCCGTAGATACTCGTTCTGGCTCATCAAGTCGTCGGGTATTACGAAAAAGCGATCCGGCTGAGAAATTCTGAGATCTTTGTGTATACGCCGTGGGCCAGTAGGTAAGACCACATCTCCGGAAAAGGAGCCGTCCTCGTTCAGGTATACCGACAACTCAAGATATGGCTTCTTCGAACTACCGTCCGGAGTCGATCCTCGATTTATTTCCAAGACGCGCATTTGCCTAGCAGTTGGGTTTGCGTCTCGACATTCGGGTTTCTATGAATCCGCTGTTCTGTAACACTCCGCGGGTCTTCTGGATCGCTCGGCACATGATGGAGTTCCTTCAGCGAAAAGTATCCATTTTTGGAATGTCGAGATGTGGCTTCAGTCCTCACTTCTCAGCGATCTGTTATGAGCCATCGGTTTCTTTCGATAGAACATGTTTCAGTGCTGCATAGTAAAAAGCCAGAGAATCATCTTCTCCCTCCGTCAATCGCTTTCTAACTTTTGAAAACGGAAAAATCTTCGTATCTGAATTCCCCACATCTTTTAAATGGTAGGAATACTCTTGTGTATAGGCCCATTCTCCTCCCACGTTTCTCCTGATACACTCACCAACGTACGATCCAACTGATATCACAAGCGGATCAATTAGTGTCGGAGGATTCTCGGCCCATGCTTCAGTGATTATCTCGTCGAGAACCTCAAAGTCACTTTCATGGTAGTTTAGCGTTCTGCCGAACATGCTCTCAACCGTTTTGACACAGGAATCCGCAGCGCTGGGAATCTTCATGATAAAATCTTCCGGCGATTCAATGTTCGTTGCCTCCTTGCTTTCAGTTCCACCTTCAGTTTTGAGTTCACCTTGTTCCCGGTCGTCCTCTGCGGTCTCAAGGGCGGGTGAACTCTTTGTGTTGTGACTTCCTGAGCCAGCCAGAGCTTTCTTGACAGTCATCCAATTATCTTTCCTTCGCTGCATGATTCCAGCGATCAAAGGAAGAAAAGACAAGTATGTCAGAGCGCGTATGCCCATAAAGACAGCCAGGCCAAGCAAGATCCAGAACAGCAGAAAATACAGCTCTCCCAGGCGCCTATAGCGAATATACCGGCTAAGATTCAGAAAGAACCCAAAACAGATGAGGAGAGTTGTGATGGTATTTGTGGACATGGTAGTGATCGTGGTGAAGTGAGCTGTCGACGCGAGCCGGTTGGCTCGGGTGGCATGTTATGATTGGGACGTGTCCCACTGTTTGTATCGGTATACTCGGTAACCATCTTCCTGCTCGAAGCCGTTGGGCTCAAAGTCCCTTGCCAAGAGTGCATCTGTGATGATCGCCATATTGGCCCCTAGTGGATCTTGTAGGGACTCTGATATCGGAAGGCGAAGGTCCTCTGGCTGGCCGGAGTAGCCTTTCACGTACTCTAGTGCTTCGTTGACATCGGTGAATGCATTCATGTGGATCAAGGTGGGTTGGGGCGGGAAAGCTTGTTGGCTTCAGTGCACTGGTAGGCCATTACAGGTTCGTCTTCCAGTGATCGGGATGCCTATGCAGATGCATGACCGAGGCAATGATGACTTCATTGGGGCGAATCTCATACACAAGGCCGTATGGAAAGCGATGTAATCTGCATCGTCTGAAGGAACCCGCAACGGGCGACCATGCCTTAGGAAAAGCTCTGATTCTTCTGACCGCAGCTTCTATCTCGTCGAGGAAGTCCGAACCCAGACCAGGCACCTGCTGCTCATAGTATCTCGTCGCGGTTCCAAGCTCAGCCTCTGCTGCGGAAAGAAACCGAATCGTCATCGAGACAGGCTCGATCTAATGTCTGAGACCACCTCACTTGCTTCGCGAGCTTCAATCTGGCCTCGATCGTAAGCAGCCATGCGATCGGCCGACTCGCTCAACCAAGACTGAAGGACTGCAGGGTCCTCCAAACTTTGCAAGAGATGATCTGCCAACAAGGCCCGATCAGAAGGACTGAGTTTTAGCGCTTGCTTCTCAATGACGGCCAATTCCATGGAGTGACGAATAACACGGAACATGCGTTTTGCCAAGTAAGCCCTACCGTAGAAGTGAGATGCGGGTGAATCACCCGCGGCATAGCTGGTTATCAGATTCAACGGAAAAGCGCTAACCCCGGTTGGCTTCACTAGTTTGGTCGCTCCAAATGCATCATTACACGACTGAGCCCATCTGGGATGTGACACGACATGGCCAGTGACTCGTCTTAAAAAGATTGAGGTGTGGAGAACCAGAAACCGTCAGCCCCATGCAACTGCTCTCGCACTGTCATGCGCATGGCATAGTGTGCGGCACCCTTGGCAGCCGTTCTCCGTCGCTAAAGCCGGAAGGAGCCCATCTCTCCTCAAACCAGCAAGAGGTTCGTTGTGGTCCACCGTTGGCTCATCGCGCCTCTCAGCGATCACGGCCAAATCTTGGAGAACTTCGAGCATGTGTTCGTAGTCTGCGATTGCAAGTATTACGCCAGTCGTGCGCCTCGACTCGTCCATTGGAAACTGGGCGTTCCTCTGCGGTGTAGTGCGACGTAAGGGGAAACCTGTCGAGTCAGGGTGTAATCTGGCTACCGACTGGCTGAGGCACGGGCGTAGCTGCGTTGCCTTCAGCCCACTGGTAGGCTGGAGGTGGCCATCAGAAGTCGACCTCACGATGTCAACCGAATCCGTGCTCTGCTGTGACGGTCAAAACGCTTTCGAAGTCTCTAAAGTCATCCGAGGCTGCTGACGACCAGGAATGCGCACGTAACGCGCGCACCGTGGCGAACCCGTCCACGGCGGAGAACGGCTGTAGTGGAGGTAACTCAATCTCGTCTGCGCCCACGTCCTGGTCGGTCTTAAATGCAGGAGGGTCTCCTGGATCTGTGCAAACAAAAGCTGAGTTCGGACGCGTAGTAAGATCAGATTCTATCCTATTTGGAGCGCCTGCGATTGCGGCAAGTAGCGTGGCAATTTACTCCGGCGCCCAATCCCTCGATGTCTCGGTCCACTGGGTTGTTAGCCTGACTCGAATACGTAGGGCTCATAACCGTAGGAAACACCCAGGATCTCAGAAAGATTACACAGTACCCCGACTCCATGTTCCATATCAATGTCTGACAGGAAACTGACTAATGCACAGGGTGAATCGTAACGATAAACGGCATTGTAGATTTTGATAGATGGCGAACCCAATACTCTGTTAAGAGATTCAACTGAGGAAAAGTCATCTTTACTCAGTTCGTCCACTTCTAGAATTTCATCGATGTTATTGTGCCACCACATCCCAGACGCCTTACCTCTGCCATGAAAATCATCCAGTAGTCCTCCAACGGCATGATTAAAAAACTCATGAGGTTGGTCGAAAATACCCTTAGCCAACTCGATCATTCCGTCTGTAGGGGGTGTCTCAGGATTGTCCTCACTTGAGAAATAGAAAGCTACCTGGTTTGAAGGCTCATCTGAGTCTTCAGCTTCATGTTGAAAGAGTTTGGCATGCTCGATCGTTACCACTCGGCTCCAGCCAAGGTATTCGTCGAACGTCCATTCACCAAGGATGGCATGCTTCCATTTTTTCATATTGGGCTAACAATGAGCTGGGCTGCCGGCCTCAGCGGGTTGGCTTCACCAGATCGCTAGGCACTCTGCGGCTGCGCCTCGTCTAATAGGATACCTCCAGTGCGCCCGTCGGCAAGGCCGCAGACGCTAGGGCCAGAATGTACCGCAACGCACCGGATTCCCGTTCCACTCTGGGATGACGGAACCACTCTTCCCAGGAAAAAGGGGAACACTAGGATCCACCCCAGGGCGAACGGCAGCAAGGTGCCTAGCGTTCGGCCCGACCATCTCGTGCTAGCGAAGAACAGGACCGCAATCGCGATACCCGTTCGATAAATACGGGTAGCTGCTGAGTCGTTGTAGTCCGTGTATGTTCACATTTTAGCTTTGCCTACCGGCGGAGCTGCGTTGCCTCCAGAGGCTTGAAGCGGCTCGATGCCTCACAGATCTTTCAAGTTTCCTGCCGCCTTTTCTTTTATCGCTCGCTGAATTAGCTCGTCAAACTTCCCAGATTCCGAGTCTGCTTTAATTCGTGTGTCCCAAGCCTGCCAATCGTGTTCAATGAACCAATCACGTAGACTCGTATAGTCCGCTTCGGGGAGAGAACCGATCACATTCTTTAGCTCGTTTAAATCCGTTTGCATATCATCATAGTATCCTTGCTCGAAACTAGAGCAAGCCTGGAGGCAAGTGACTAGAGAACGGTGGGATTCGGTATGGTGGGTCAGCGCCGTTACCTGGATCGCCTAGGTCGAGTCGTCTTCCTGTTAAAGCGTACAAAACAGTCCAATTCTCTCGATCCTTTGAATGTAAGCGTTTGACCAACCCCATCTTCCGCTTAGCGAGTTTTTCTCCGAAATTCGGGGAATGGCAGATGAGAAGAATCACACGACTAGGCGGCGGCGTTCAACGGCTGAGATTAATGAGCTGTTGGAGGCTTTGGATCAGAGTGGCCTGACGCGAGCGGCGTTTGCTCGCAAACATAATCTTGGTTATTCAACGCTCTGCAACTGGGTTCATCGCAACCGTCGCAAGAGCCAAACACCCGGGTGGCTGGAGGTGAGCGACGTCATCAGTAGGCCAGGCGCAGCCTCGACTTCTCCCTACCGTTTACATTGGCCCAATGGAATCGATCTCGAACTGGGCCGAGACTTCGAAGCTCAGAAGGTCGGTGAACTGATCAGCCTGATTCAATCGCAATGTTCGCTCTAAGCCCGGCAACCCGAGTCTTCCTTCTGACCGGCCCAACCGACATGAGAAAGGGGTTCGACGGGCTGAGGTCGTTGGCTGAACACACGATCAATCAAGATCCGTTAAGCGGGCATCTCTTTGTCTTTTGTAATCGCAATCGGAATCGCCTTAAAGTGCTCTTCTGGGACGGTTCGGGACTTTGGGTATGCGCCAAACGCGTCGAGACCGGGCGGCTGGATTGGCCTCTCCTTGGCGAGCCAGTCAAAGAATACACTCTGCAACAGCTAACCCTGTTGTTGGACGGAATTGTTCTTAAAGAAGCCGTCTCAAAACGTTGGTATCGGCGAAGCCCTCATGAGGACAGAAACTGACTGAGTTTGATGTTTTTGTGTAACTGCATACTCCTTTGATATGTCTTAGGGAGTAACAAATGAGTCAGGCCTCCAACCAATCACTTCCCAATGATGTTGTCCAGTTGCGAGATATCGCCAAGGCGCAGCAGGAGCGGATTGATGAATTGGAAAAGTCGGTTGCGATTCACAAGGAAATGATCCGCTTGATGCGGATCGAAAAGTACGGTGCGAAGAGCGAGAAGCTTAGTGATGATCAACTCAGCTTTCTGGACGAAGAGCCCGGGGTGAAACCGGAGGAAGTTGAGAAAGAGATTGCTCACGCCGGAAAGCGTTCGCCTCGCAGGAAGCGCAAAGGCAATCCAGGGAGAGTCGACCTACCGGCTCATTTACCCCGGGTCGAGGAGTTGATCGCCTGTTCACCCGAACAATGCCGATGCGGACAATGCGGTCAGGACACTCACGTAATCGGCTATGAAGAGTCTGAAGTTCTCGACGTCAAGCCCCCCGAATTTTTCGTGCGTTTGATTCGCCGCGAGAAACGAGCTTGTCGTCGTTGCCCGGATGAAGGCATCTCCTGTGCCTCGACGCCACGACGAATCATTGAGAAGGGTAAGTTCTCCGATACCCTGATCGTCGATTTGGTGATCAAGAAATACCGGGACCATCTACCACTCTATCGCCAGAGTCTCTCGCTTTTGGCCGATACGGGAATCGATGCCCATCGTTCTACTCTTTGTGGCATGGTCATGAAAGTGGGTGAGCTGTGCGTGGCGTTGAACAGAGCGATGAGAACGGAGCTCTTCGCCACGGGTTACATTCAAGCAGATGAAACTCCCGTGGGAGTGCAGTCAGATCGCACCAAAGGGAGAAATCATCAAGCCTACGTTTTTCAATTTAGCCACCCAGGCGGAACGGCAATCTTCGAGTTTCATTGCAGTCGGGAACGAGCGGGCCCCCAGAAGTTCCTTAAAGGGTTTAGGGGAATCCTTCAAACCGATGGCTATTCGGCCTACAACAACTTTGCTGAAGATTCGATCGAACGAGTCGGATGCTTGGCGCACATTCGGCGAAAGTTTTTCGACGCCCACAAGGTTGCCAAGAAAGATCCTCAGCCTCTTGAGATCATCAAGAGCATTGCCGAGATCTATGAGATCGAAGACGGCGCACGAGAGCGGCAACTCGATCCAGCGCAACGCTGGTTGGTCCGGAAAGAGAAGAGCGTGCCGCTACTAAACGCTTTGAAGAAAAGGATCTTGGAGATTCGAGCGGACAACAAGGTCTTGCCCGGAAGCTTGCTGGGTAAGGCATGCAAGTACGCAATCAACCAGTGGGAACGGATGAGCAAAGCCATGGACCACGGCGAAGTGGAGGTCGATAACAACCGTTGTGAAAACGGAATCCGCCCACTGGCGGTAGGGCGTAAAAACTGGCTGCACATCGGCAGCGAGCAAGCGGGACCGAAGATAGCGGCCATCGTGTCCATCATCGAAACCTGCAGACGTTTGGACATCAATGTTCGAGAATATCTGCTGGACGTTCTACCTGGACTCTCGGAACGCCCTCAGAGCGATCTTCCGGAACTCACGCCCTTGGCTTGGAAAGCTAGCCACCAGGGTAGCTGATCCAGAAAGCTCTCCACCTTAAAGAAATCTCCCGCATTGATCTATGTGGGTTTCGTCAGACGCTTACCTTTGAATACTCCACTTGGTACGAACATTTAATCTTCGACGGTATGATCGTCCTGGTATTCCGATAGAAATACTTCTCTCCCTGATTGATTTTAGACCACGCTGATTTCTAACTGGTCAAATCTCTACACATACTCAGCAACGGAGTGCCACTTGACGACCCACTTGTCGCCGCTCCTCTCAAGGAGAGCCGTGACCGTCGCTCCGTGTGGGGTCGGGCCGACCCCAGCGCGAACGATCGCCCGTGATCCGTCTTTGGAATAACCCGGCAAATACGGCCTCACCCAACCGCGTGCCGTCGGATACGACCTCTCTAGCGCGACGTAAGCGGGTATCTGGTTCCACACTGGGCTTAAATCAGCAACGACAATACCGGCACTAAACGTGAGATTGGTAAAAGACGCCTCGACGGCTTGATACGTGTCAGGTTTGACATTTGGCGGTGAATTGCGACGCCGCAGGTCTTGCTCCGCATCCCTGGGAAGCGTTTTGCTGTCGATCTCGGAGCGTATCTGCTGCGACAGCAGAAAACCTGTCTGCTCCGGCGTCCGTGTGTGGAGGACAATCGTCGTGCCGTTGGTGGCTACTCTTGTGAGGTCGAACTCGGGGTCGGCCAACAAATGCAGCAGCAACGTATCCAAAACCTGGCCGTCGCGCGTGTCGGGAACGGTTATTGTCGTTGCGGCTTGATCGGTGTTTGTCGTCTCAGTGTATTCGTCAATGATCTCCTCGATGGGCGGATTAAACAGCCCGTCAGCTTGCGAATAGATCAGGACGACGCCATCTTTTTGTTTGAGTGTCTTGCAGAATTCCGAGAACGGTGCCACGGAGTCTAGAGAGTTGAGTGCTACAGTCAGATGGATTTGGATATTTGTTTCGGCGAGAACGGCCTGACCGACCCCTATGTAAGAGCCCCAAGTCGGCTCAGGATCGAATAGTGTGTCCGCAACCGCAGCCAGTCCCGATTGCCCCAATCGCCTTTCACTCCGCCACGCAAATGTCCCTCGCAATTCGTGTAAGTTTTTCTCCTTGATCGAGTCAGTGATGAATACTCGAACATCAAAGGTTTCACTCTGCTCGTGTCCTTCTTTGCACCCAAGCAACGCAGTGAGCGCGAATACGATCCCACACCATAAATGCCATCTCGTGTACTGGGATTTCATTCTACCTCCAATGGCGAAGTGAGGCGCCCGGTCAGGCGCTGCCTCCACAGGCTTGTTGGCTGCTACAATCAATAAACGAAATCGAAACCCAGGTGCATCCGGGAGTGTTCTGGACCATTCCTACGCACTGATAGGTTCTGTCCTCACTCTTGAATTGGAATTGTCGCGCTCCCGTGTACGGAGGAATGTTGACAACCGAACCGCTCAGATAAGCGAGCGCCGATCGAAATAGCGTGCCGTCCATCGTCGCCAATATCGCTGGCTGCAAGCCATACTTTTTAGCAGAAAACACTCTCCATTGGATGTCTGATGCCTCGTTCTGAGGTCTTGTAACATGAAGCACGGAAGGCGCGGTCGAAGCAGCTTCGCGAAGGATGTGATCAACAAACGGAATCAACGGAATTTTTTCTCCGCCATGTCCAGTTGATAGGTGTGGGGTCATGTTGATCCTGAAGCCTAGGTAGAATCTTGGCTCTAATTGCGGGCGAAGGCCAGCCCTTAAGTTATTGGTTATATTAACCTTTCGACGCTTTCTCCACCTTCGCTAGTCGCCTAGCCAGTTTCCGATCACTCGCCTCTACCGGTCTAGTCGACCTGTCCATGGTCGCCACTCAGAAGCCCTCGGAATGATAGATCCTCGTCTAAGTCTGGCCAGTGAATACCAAAAGGTGAGAGCTCCATGTTATTGAGTTGCCCGGGAGTCCCGTTTGCGAGCCGGGGGTTATCTCCGACAGAAAACTGGATCTCCTGACCGCTCTGCATAGAAATCAGAATCTCGCCGCCCTCGAAGACCGCTGATTCGGCCCTATCAATTAAAGTACTCATTCCCAATCCTGTTAGTAAGCTCCTGATTCTTCTGATAAGAGAATTGGTAAACTCTAAAGTCTACCGTATAAGATCACCGACGGGGCGGAGGCTCGTTCGGTGAACCGCCTTGGTCGAGTCGTCTGCCTGTTAATGCGTATAGAACAGTCCAATTCTCTCGATCCTTTGAATACTCCACCTGGTACGACCATTTATTCTTCGACGAGATGATTGCGGGCAGGCGTTGCCTCTACCGATAGGATCGGGTTTTATCGATATGCTTCTTTCCGGTGCGCAATTCGAATAACGAAAACGGTGAGTCTGTCATCTTCTAGGTCGTAAATAATGCGGTAAGTTCCGATTCTGATCCGATAAGTGTTTGCGGCTCCGGTTAACTTTTTTACCCCCTTGGGTCTGTGCCCGGTGATTCTAGCGCCTGATAGATTCCAGGTAACTGGGTGGGATCTATCAGGCGTAGATCCTTTTCCGCAGACCGGGCGAGTTCAACCCTGTAGGAGGCCATCTGCGATCAGGCGGGACTTGACTTCTTCAAGAGAAACTCGGGGTTCGCCGCGGCGTTCGGCAACCGCCGCCAGATCGGCTACGTCTTCAATCAATTCGTCGTAGTCCTCGACGGGAAGCACGACAGCGACTTTCCGTCCGGACTCGTCCGTTAGGGATTGTGTAGCCATAGCTCCAACCTGGCAGTTTGTGCCCCAATTTGCAATCCCGGCCGCTATGCCAGGGTTCGGTTCTTGACCAAAGATTGGGGATCAGAATCGATCGTTTGAGGTCGCCAAAAAATGGCGGGAGCGACGGGACTCGAACCCGCAACCTCTGCCGTGACAGGGCAGCGCTCTAACCAATTGAGCTACGCCCCCGTTCAGGGGAAGGCGAAGTTAAGAGGAATTTCCTCTGGGAGTCAACGGGTAATGTCTCAAAATCTGTCGGTTCGCGGTGGGATTGTTTTGGGCGTGGAATCCGGGGTGCGGCTGGGGTGTTCGGTTGGGATTGGAAATTGGAAAAATCGGGCCGTTGGAGGGCGGCTTTCGGAGGGGGGGAGGGGAATGCAAAAGTTAAACTGCAAAATGTAAAATGAGGGGGGCAGAACGAGGCTCATGCCGGTCGTGCAGATTGTTTTTAGTTTTTCTGAATACTTTTGGAGGAAAGGGGTCGAAGAAAGATACCCAGATAAAAAAAGGGATTCGGGCAACAGACGCCAAGGAGGTGGGGGTGGGGAACCCCGCTGAAGAAACGTACCGTTACCCGAATCAAAAGCTGTTAGGACTATGCGCCGTCCTGGTGGGTTTGTCAACTCATTGTCACGCGCTTCTCGCGTTTCCTAAGCCGGCAGAATCCCGGTTTTTCTTTATAGAAACCGGTTTCTTCGGGTTTTGTATAGCTTTTTCGGAGTTTCGGGTTGGTTTGCTCGGAATCGGCTCCGGACGCACCTTTGACATTGTCCAGAAAATCCGGGAAATTTCGGCCATGGTTTTGGTGGCTGGCGAGGCGCTGATCGACATGATTCCCGTTTCGGGGGCGGATGGAGGGGCGTGTTTCCAGCCCATTCCGGGTGGTTCTCCCTATAATGTCGCCTTGGCATTGGGGCGTTTGGGCCTCGGGCCGTATTTTCTCTGCGCTTTTGCCCAGGATAGCTTCGGGGAGCAGCTTCGGGAGCACGTGGTGGCTTCCGGTGTGGATGTTTCGCTTTGCCCGATTGAAGATCGGCTCTCAACACTGGGTTTCGTGACTCAGGGGTCGGAAGGGAGTCCGAAGTATGCCTTCTATACCGAAGGCACCACGGGGTGTTCGCTCCGTCCGGATCAGTTGCCCGGTGTTTTGCCGGAACGAGTGGCGGCGGTGCATGTGGGTTCGTTCTCCCTGGCCGTAGACCCGTTTGGGCGAGCGTTGGAAGCCTTGGTGCAGCGGGAAGCCTCGCGGCGAGTGATTTCTGTAGATCCGAATATTCGAGATTTCTTGATTCGGGATCGATCCGAGTTCGAACCGCGGCTGGAACGGTTCTTGTCCGCGGCCCATGTGATCAAACTGAGCGACGAGGACTTGGCTTGGCTGCAGCCGGGGCAAACGCCCGAAGCCTTCGCCGCGCCGCGGCTGGAGGCAGGAGCGGGCTTGGTCGTGGTCACCCAAGGGGAACGCGGTGTTTGGGCTCAGAGTCGGTCCGCTCAGGTTTCGGTGGCTGCGGAGCCGGTCTCGTTGGTCGATACGGTTGGGGCCGGGGACACGTTCCAAGCCGCCTTGCTGGCTGGCTTGGCTGAATGGGGGCTGTTGAACCCGGAGGGGGTAGCAGGCTTGGACGCACCGACTCTGGAAGCCTTGCTGCGGTTCGCGTCGCGGGCCGCAGCTGTGACCTGTGGGCGTCGGGGCTGTGATCCGCCGCGGCGGGCTGAGCTGGGGTCAGCGGGCGATCTTTAGGACGCTGGTCCGCTGGCGCAACCATTCGAAATCTGTCCCCGGATCCGCGGGGAGCGCGCCGTCGAGGACATCCCGCACGGGAGGCTGAACGGTGCCGCCCGGGCCGCGCAGGGCCCAACGGTGGGAACCGGCGTGACCGTCGGCGTAGGAAAGGTTCGCAGCGCCATTATGATAGGAGCCCGGGAGGTTGCCCCATTCGAAATCGCCCAAACGGTTCATGAAGAAGCCGTCGTTGATGGTGTCCGGATGTTCGTCCATGAAAACGAAGATTTGCGAGGCGTTGGGGACGGAGGAGGCTTTGGTGAATTGGCGGTAGGCGGGATTGAACTCATCCAGCAGTGTGCCGGGGTTGCCGACCAGGGAGTTCATGGACAGGCTGCGGATGCGGGGTCCGTTGTCCGCTCGGGACTTGTCCGCTGGGCATTTGAAGACGCGCGCATTTCCGCCAACGTAGGAACCCAGTTTGGCTTGGGTCACCAGGACTACGTTGGTGTTGTCCGGGCTTGGGCCCCAGTCGAGGACGTGATTGACCCAGTTGGCGCGGCGTTCGCGTGTTTCCCCGATGCCGTGATTGTTGACGAATTGGTCTTCGTTGTCATCCGCATACATGGTGGATGCCAAAGCCAGTTGGCGGATGTTGCTGAGACAGGCGGCGCCTTGGGCTTTGACTTTGGCTTGGCTCAGCGCGGGCAAGAGCATGCCGGCCAGGATGGCGATGATAGCAATGACTACTAAGAGCTCGATGAGGGTGAAAGCGCGGGCGTGGGGACTGGATGACTTCATTCGTTGTTTGCTTTGACCGTTGGGCTGGGGAGTGGTTTCAGATTGTTTTTGATTGTGGACTTGGGGCTGTGGGCAGGAGCGATGCGGACGCTTTGGTTTTGGAGGTGGGGCTGTTTGAGGGTGATCCGTTGGTGGTTGGGGCGGTTGCTGTGAATTTGGGTGTCTTGGGGGGAATGCAAAAGTTAAAATGCAAACTGCAAAATGCAAAATGGACGGAGGGGGGGCTGGGGGATGAACTTGGCTATTCGCGGAGGCGGATGGGGGTGTTGTCTTGTTGGTTCCAGAGGGTGGTGATCGCTTCGGTTTTCGGGAAACCGTCTGGGCCAAAGAAGGCATTGGCTCCCGGGCGGCCTTGTTTGTTGGGGGATTGGGTCCATTGCTCGGTGGCTCGGTCGACGGCGGTGGTTCGGTCGGGTTCGGGGGCGACGAAATCGTATTCAAACTCGCTGAAGCCGGGTAGGGAACGGAGCGATTTGCCGGCGATGTAGCGGACGGCCGAGTAGGGATCATCGAGTGATCGGGCCAGGAGTGGGGCTTGCCATCCCGTGCCGCTGGCGGCTTGGGCGGGCGGCCAACCGAGAGTCCAGGCGGCCAGAGCGCGTTGGCCCGCGTCGCCAGCCAGGAGGTGGTGAGCGATGGCGGGTACCTGGGTTTCGGATTCGGAGAGTTCCGGCTTGGGCTGGCCATACCATTGGTTGAGATGGTCCGCCGTCCAGGCGAGGGTTTGATCGGTGTGACAGAGATTGCAGGCGTTGGGACGGCCGGTGGCTTGTTCGGTTGCCACGGTGGGGCTGTCGATCTCGTGACTGCGGATGGCTTTGAGGATGCCGTAGGTGGTGTGTGGCATGTGGCAGTTGTAGCAGCTGCTGCCGGTTGAGGTGGGCGCGTGGTGGGTGTGGGCGGTGAGATCGGCGGCGATGCTTTCGTGGCATTGGGTGCAGGCTTGATTGCCGGAACGGTTACGCGCGAGTTGATCGTTCGGTTCGCTGTTGTGCATGGAGTGGCAGGAAAAACAGGTCATCTCGCCTTGGGTGTGGCAGGCGGATTCGATGAGTCCATTGTACTCGCGGCCGGAGACCCGGATCATCCCGTCGGACCAGAAGAAGCTTTCGAGCAGTCCGGGGTTGCGTTCCAGGACACCGTGAAGCCAGGGTTGGTTGGCGGTGTCTGAGGCTTTGATGACGGGGGTGGTGCCGTTGAGGTCATCTCCGGGGCGGAAGGTGAATCCGTGGGCTTCCCAATCTTCGCTCTTGTCGAACCACTTCATGCTGTGGCAGTAGCCACAGACTTGAGCCGCACGGTCCGCGGGGAGGTCGGTGGGCTGGATGATGGGATCCGCTTCAGGCGTTACCGTGGCACCGGTGGATTCGGCTTGGGTGTGGAGGGCGATGTGTTCCCCGCCCGGCCCGTGGCAGGCTTCGCAGGCGATGCCGAGCTCGACGGTTTCGGATTCGAACAGGCGTTCCGCTGGGTTTGGTTTGGGGATTCCGCCCGTGGTGTGGCAGCGGATGCAGACCTGATTCCAGACCTCGACCACGGGTTCGGCTTTGGGATCGCGAATGAAGGTGTCTTGTCGGGGCACCCAACGCTCGTCTTCAATGAGCCAGGTAAAGGGGAATCCGATCTGCATGTTGCCCATCATGCCGGGGAGCCAAAAGACCTGCATGTGATGGGAGCCGGTCAGCATCTCCATTTGGAGGCGGACCGAGGCAGTGGCTTGGGTGGTGGGTGCGGTGGGATCCGGGGTGGTGCCAATGGAGACCCAGTAGGTGTCGTTGGTTCGACTCAGGTGAAAGCGTTCGCCGTGGAGGTCGAGGTCGACGTCTTCGAAGTCGGCTTGGACCGTGGTGGGGTGCAAGGCCTGGGTCATGGTCCGGTGGTAGGAGCGGTGCCAGGACTCGTGTTGGTTTTCGTGACACCGTTGGCAGGCGGCCGAGCTGGCGTAACCTTCGGGTCCCCCCACGTAGGGTAAAGTACTCGCGGGTTGGGGTCGCTTGGGGGCGATGGGTTGGGCGACTTGCGGTGGGAGGCTGGCCTGAGGTGCGGGCTTGGGGTCGGGCGGCGTCGGGCGCAGAAAGTAGAACCCCACGGCGATGAGGACGAGGGCGAAGAGCAGGCCTTTTCCGAGGAATTTACCGAGGAACGAGCTGCCTTGATCCGGTAGTTGCATGTTTCTATGCGATTGAATGGCGGTGGTACGAGTCGAACCGCCGGGGAGACCCTACATGGGGCCGCGGGATTGGCGGAGCATTTCGATGGCTCGCTGGGCTTTTTTATCGCCGTCCGCGGCGGCTGATGCCAGTTCGGATTGCACTTGAGACATGAGCGAGCTGTAGCGCCAACTATCTTTGTTGTTCTTGAGCTGGCCGGAGAGCTGCATCTTGAGGAGCACTTGGACCGCCTTGTCATAGTCCCCTTTGTCGAGTGACGCTTCGGCGGCCTCGAAACTATTGGCGATCAGGGAGTAGGACTTCTTTTTCGGCTTCTTGTCCTCGGTGGTGTTGGTGGGTTCCGGGGTGGCTTCCTCGATCACGGCGACCGGTTCCGGATCCGAAGCGCCGCACCCGATCAAGAAAACCAGCGCTACGGTGAGGGAGGCGACGCGGCTGAGGAGGGAAAGCGATTTCATGAGAGGCCTTTCTGTGTGGGTGGGTGTCATTGGATGGAAACGAGCCGTGGGGGTCAATCCAATTCTCGGTTTTCAGTTTTGCAGCCGTGGGGAATCGCTCGCTATGATTCGGCCATGGATACCGAGGCAGTGGTTGAGGCGTTGGAAGAGATTGCGGTTTTGCTGGAATTGAAGGGAGAGAACCCGTTCAAGTCGCGGGCCTACGTCAATGCCGGTCGCACGTTGGAGCGTTTCGATGGTTCTTTGGCCGAGATGGTAGAGAACGAACGCTTAGGGGAGTTTAAGGGTTTTGGCGAGGCCTTGCAGCAGAAGGTCACCGAATTGGTGACCACGGGTAAGTTGGGTTATTTGGAAGACTTGCGGGCTTCCGTGCCGGAGGGGCTGATTGCCATGCTCGATCTCCCGGGGCTGGGACCGAAGAAGATCAAAGCGCTCAATAAGGAGTTGAAGATCACGACCATTGAGGAGTTGGAAGCGGCTTGTCAGGCCGGAACGGTGGCGGGGCTTTCGGGTTTTGGAGCGAAGACTCAGGCGAAGATTTTGGATGGGATTGCCTTTCGTCGGCAGTATTCCTCCAAGCACCGAGTTGATCGTGCGCTCGCCGCCGCGGAGCCGATTTTGGAGCGGCTGCGAACGCATCCGGATGTGATTCGGTGTAGTTTGGCCGGGAGTGTGCGGCGGCATAAGGAAGTGATTGGGGATGTGGATTTTTTGGTCTCGGCCAAGGAATCGGCGGGAATCATGAAATTCTTCTCGGAACAGGAAGAAGTCGAGTCCGTGATTGTCTCCGGCGAGACCAAGACGAGTGTGGTTTTGGGAGATGGCTTGCAGGCGGATTTGCGGGTGGTGTCGGATCGCGAGTTTCCGTTTGCGCTGGCGTATTTCACGGGTAGCAAGGAACACAACATTGTGATGCGGCAACGGGCGATTCAGCGCGGCTTGCGCTTGAATGAGTACGGCTTGTTTCGCTCGAAGGAAGAGACGCGGGATCCGGAGCTCTTAGAAGCCTGTGATACGGAGGAAGCCATTTTTGCGGCCTTGGATCTGCCCTACATCGAGCCCGAATTGCGGGAGGATCAGGGTGAGTTCGAAGCGGCGGAGAGCGGCGACTTACCGCGCTTGGTGGAGTGGACGTCCCTGCGGGGTTCGTTGCACAACCATTCCAATTGGAGTGACGGTCGGCAGAGCTTGGAAGAGATTATCGATTATTGTTCCGAGTTGGGCTGTGCTTATTGGGCGGTCACGGATCATTCTCGGGCTTCATTTCAGGCCAATGGATTGGATGCCACCCGGTTGCGTAAACAGATCAAAACCATTCAGACGCTGAATCAGAAACTGGAGGATGACGGCGAGTCCTTCCGGCTCTTGACGGGTTCTGAAGTGGATATTCTCAACGAGGGCAAGTTGGACTTTGATGATGCGCTGATGGCGGAATTGGAAGTGGTGGTGGCCAGTGTGCACAACGGGTTTACTCAGACGGAGGCCCAACTCACCAAGCGATTGGTGGCAGCCGCGGCCAATCCCTACGTGCACATGTTGGGGCACTTGACCGGGAGGCTTTTGTTGGAGCGCGAGCCGTATGCGGTGAATCAGAAGGCAGTGATCGATGCCTGTGCGGAAACGGGCACTTGGATCGAGCTGAATGCCAGTCCGTACCGCTTTGATCTGGACTGGCGGCTCTGGCGCTACGCTAAGAAAAAAGGGGTGAAGTGCGTGATCAACTGTGACGCGCATCGCGCGGAACACGCGGGCTTCTTGCGCTTGGGTGCGGGGATCGCGCGGAAGGGGTGGTTGACGCAAAACGATATCATCAACACCCAAACGCTGGGCGATCTACAAACTTCTCTGGCTCAGAAACGAGCCGAACACGCTTGAGATGGCCGAGGTAGCCACGACCCACGCGCGGCGTTGGGCGCTGTTGGCCTTGTTGGCGGGGGCGACGGCGATTGGGATTGCACCAATTCTAGTTCGCTTGAGCGAGCTGGGACCGGGGGCGACGGCGTTTAATCGGCTCTTGTTTGCCTTGCCCGTGTTCTGGGTCTGGTTGGGTTGGGAAACGCGGGCGGGATCGAGTCGGACCGTTTCACCGGGGCCGATTCGAAAAGGGGCGCTCTTTGTCGCCGGGGTGTTGTTTGCCTTGGATATGGCGTTCTGGCATTGGTCCCTGCATCTGACCACCGTGGCCAATTCCACCCTGATCACCAACGCGGCGCCGATCTTTGTCACGCTAGGGGCTTGGTGGTGGTTTCGGGAGCGGATTACCCGGATGTTTTTGATCGGACTTTCGGTCGCCGTCCTGGGCGCAGCGATTCTGTCCGGAGCGAGTTTTAGTGTTTCGCCGGCTCAATTGCGCGGGGACGGGGTCGCTTTGTTGGCGGCGGTTTTTTATGGCGGCTATATGCTGGCGGTCAAAGGCCTGCGCCGGGACCATTCGCCTTTGGTGATCATGGCTTGGTCCGGGATTAGCAGTACGGTGACTTTGGGGTTGATCGCTTGGGGGTCGGAGGCGGCGCTGTGGCCGACTACCGGGAAGGGTTTGGTGATTTTGGTGGCGCTGGCGTTGATCGGTCAGGTGGCGGGGCAAACCTTGATTGCCTTCGCCTTCAAACATTTGCCGGTTTCGTTTTCCGCCGTGGGGTTGCTTTGGCAGCCCGCCTTGGCCGCGCTGTTGGGCTGGCTGGTCCTCCACGAAACCATGACCGGTCCCCAGATGCTCGGGGCGGTGGTGGTGTTGGCGGGCATTTACGTCTGCCGCCGTGGCAGTGATTAGGAGACGGGCTGAGGCGCCTTTTATGAGGACGGCAACAGGGACTTCCGGATGGAGTCCAGGGCGTTCAGTTTTTTCTGCGCGTCGCGGATGATCATCGGGGCCCGCTGGCGGACTTGACCGCGCCGACTGGGTTGGTAGCCAGCGTTGTTACGTCGCGTCAGGTAGCCGTCTACTTCTTTGACGTACTCCAGAATCACTGAGTTGAGGGTCGGGTGGGCATAGACGCTCAAGACGCGGAGCCGATTGACCACTTGTTGGAGGGTGGTTCTCTGGTCGTCGTAGTCCCATTGTTCCATGACTTGCTGGAGGGTAAAGTCGGTTCGTTGGGCCAGCTCGGTGCGGTTTTGCCCGACGAGGGCCGAGGGAGTGATGATGCGTTGCAAGTAGGCATGACTATCAGCCAGGGTCCAGGATCCGATGGGAGCGAGGTGGGTGAGATCGGTGAGGGCGACCGACCACCATTTCTCAAGTTCGAGCATGTTGCCGAAATGGTTGCTGAAGCTGGGAAAGAAGGCGTGCTGCCAATTGAGGTGGGACGCGAGGCCGCTGAGGAATTGTTGGAGGCCGGCTTGGCCCGCGGGGAGCGCGAGGAGTTGGCGAACAAAGAAATGCGCGGAACGGTCGAAGACGGTTTTCTTTTCTCCCTTGAGATGGACGGCTTCGGGGATGAAGAGCTCCGAGATACTGGCGGCGACGTTTTGTGCCAGATACTGGCGGGTCATCAAGATCGGATCTTGCCGTTGCTGGATGGGGGTCACGGCCCCGAGGAGCGGGTTGGTGCCGCCGATGGTGATCCGATCCGTATGGCTTGGGGTGAGGTCGACGAGGGCAGATTCCTGGAGTTCCGTCGTCAGTCCGTGTACGAGCCAGAAGGGGATTTCCGTGGTGCGTTCCGTGGCGAGCCGATTGGCCATTTCGAGGAGCAACACGGCGACGGTGCCGCGGAGGAAAACCGATCGTTTGATCTTGGGGCTGAGGGTGATCTGGTAGGACCAGCCGCTGGTGAATCGCGTGGATTGGAGGAAGAAGAGATCGGGGTCGGACTTGCCAGGTGTGAACTGGAAGCGGACTTTGCCGCGGTATCGGTCGCTGGTGCCGAGTTGGCGGAGGAGGCTACTCTTGATGCGTTCGGCGGATACGGTGAGGAGCTCGGGATTGAGGACGATGATGCCTTGGGCTTTTTCCTGTTCCAGTAAGTGGGGTGGGACGCGGAACTGTTCGAGGAAACCGACCGAGAATTGGCCGGAGGTGCTCTTGATGGTCCGGTATTTCTGGGTGACTGCGGCCTGGGTGACGGTGGCGTTGACGACCAGCCAGCAGGTCACGATGAAACTGAGAACGAGGCGCATACGAATCCTGGTGCTCCGGTGGGACCGGGTTTGGGGCAGCCTAGCGGGAAATTGGGGGGCGACAACTCCTATCTTGGAGCGATCGTGTTAAAGTCCCCTGATCTTGCCCAGCGGCTCGCGGATACGCTCGCCCCACCTTCCGGACGCCCGAGCAGGGTGTTTTATTAGGCCTTTTTGGAGGACTTGGATTTTGAGCTGGTTTTCTTGCTTCCGGAATCGGATTTGGTCGACTTGGTGCTCGATTTGGAGGACTCGGAATCTTTCTTGGCGGCGGCTTTGTAGCCTTCGCTTCGGTAATCCGTGATGTAGAAGCCGCTGCCTTTGAAAATGAGGCCGGCCCCCGAGCCGATGGCCCGCTTCACCTTGCCCTTGCCCCAGCGTTTTTTGGGACAGCTTTCCTTCGGGCACGTGGTCAGGGCGTCGTCTTTCATGGATTGAAAGCACTCGAACTCGTGACCGCATTTCTCGCAGATGTATTCGTAAGTCGGCATATTCCTATGGTTCCGAGCGCTCTATATCTTGGAATCTCTGGTTCGAAATCAAGCACTTTTGTGCCGGGGATCCGACTCCAGAGGAGGGCTTTTGGCTTTTCCTGGGTCTGGGCTTGGCTCTAGGTTCTTTCCGCATGACAGCCTCGCGGGGTCGGACAAAATTTTACAAACGATCGCATTTCGTCACCCATTTGCCGGTGGATGCGGTGTTTAGTCCGTCGCACAGTTGGCTGTTGCGGATGGAGGACGGGGTGTGCCGGGTCGGGTTGACGAAATTTGCCACCCGGATGTTAGGGGAGATGGTGGACCACAAATTTGAACTCGCGGCCGATGCTCCGGTGCAAGTGGGCCAAATCATTGGCTGGGTCGAAGGTTTTAAGGCCATCTCGGACATTTACGCGATTGCCGAGGGGACGTTTCTGCGCAGCAACCCCCAGCTGGCTGAGGATATTTCGTTGGTTTCGAGTGCGCCGTATGACGCGGGCTGGTTGTACGAGGTGCGTGGAGAGCCGGACGCCCGGTGTCTCGATGTGGCGGCTTATTCCGGGGTCTTGGACGCCACCATCGACAAGATCTTGGAAGAACAGAAAGCCGCTGAAAATTAATCAGCAACCTGGAGCCCGCTCCAGGCGTCTTCTAATTAGCAGATGACAGACGTAGCCAATTCCGATTCGCCTCCCTCTCGTTATATCATGATCGGGGGGTTTTTAGGTGCCGGGAAGACCACGACGGTGGCTCGCCTGGCGCAGTATCTGACAGATCAGGGCAAAAAAGTGGGTTTGATCACCAATGACCAAGGAACGGGTTTGGTGGATACCGCCGCCCTGCGGTCGCGTGGTTTTGCGACTGAGGAAATCCCTGGGGGATGTTTTTGCTGTCGTTTTCGCTCGCTGATGGACGCGGCGGGGCGGCTGACGGAGGCCACGCGACCCGACGTCTTCCTGGCTGAACCGGTGGGGAGTTGTACGGATCTGGTGGCGACGGTGACCTACCCGCTACGGCGCATTTACGGCGAGCAATTCCAGATTGCCCCACTGTCTGTGTTGGTGGATCCGGTACGGGCGCAACGCGTGTTGGGTCTGGCGGAAGGGGGACGATTCTCTGAGAAGGTGGTGTACATCTATCGTAAACAATTGGAAGAGGCCAATGTGATCGTGGTGAACAAAGTGGATCTTTTGAGTCCCGATGAGCTGGCCACCTTGGAGGCGGCATTGCGGCGGGAATTCCCGCAGGCGCGTGTGATGTCGGTCTCGGCGCGGGAAGGAGACGGTTTGGAGGCTTGGTTTGAGGTGCTGGCTGGAGAACTGCAACCCGGGGATCCGACCATGGAGGTGGATTACGATGTGTATGCGGACGGGGAAGCACTCTTGGGTTGGCTCAATGCGACCATCGATCTGAAATCGTCCACCGCGGTGGATGGGAATGATCTGCTTCAGCGATTAGCCACGACCCTCCAGAGCGAATTACAGGCAGAGGCGGCCGAAATCGCCCATCTAAAGATGACCCTCTCACCCGATTCCGGCTTGGGCGATCTCGCGGTGGTGAATGTGGTGCGGAATGATATTGTGCCCGAGTTGGGGCAGCGCCTGGACGACCTCTTGGAGAGCGGCCAATTGATTCTGAATCTTCGCGCGGAGTCGGATCCGGAACTCTTGGAATCGATCGTCCGTCGGGTGGTGGCGGAAGTCGCTGCGGCCGTGGATCCAGGCGTGAAACTACAGGTGGAGGATTTGGAACGGTTTCGGCCCGGTCGGCCCGAGCCCACGCATCGCGACCAAGTTGTGGCGGGTGCGGGTGCGCAGTAAGGGTTTGGCAGTTCCAGGATTTTCCGTCACAGTGCGCGGTCGTAGCCATGGCCAACGAAACCCGACTTCTATTTTGCAATTGCACCTACGCCCAGGTGGTGCCGAAAGGGACCAAGGAAGGGGTGCTGCGGCGCTTGTGTGAAGCCGAGGTGTCGTTTGATGCGGTTGCGGATCTGTGTGAGCTTTCGGCTCGGCAAGACCCGGCCCTAAAACGTTTGGCGGGTGAGGGCCCATTGAAGGTTGCCGCCTGCTTTCCGCGTGCTGTGAAGTGGCTCTTTGCCGCTGGCCAAGCTCCGTTGGATCGCGAGCAAACCGAGGTGCTCAACATGCGCACGGACTCGGTGGAAGCCGTCACGGAAGCGCTCTTGAGCGAGGCCCTGAATCCGAATTTGCCCGAAGACAATCGCCCGCCTCAGGCTGAGACCGAGTCTGAGGATAAGCCAGCTGAGAAGGAAGCGTAAGTATGAGTTTATTGGAGACGGACGCCTTACGAGTGGTGGTGTATGAGGGGGAAGGCAGCGCGCCTTTGACTCCGGAGTCTCGCTACGACACCTTGAGTGCGTTGTTGGATGAAGGCTTTGCCGTGACCCGCACCGACGGGCGCCGAGCGGTGGCCGCCAGTGATCGGACGGCCCTCATGGTGTTGGGGCGTTTCAACCAAGCCGAACCCCCTACTTTTGAATCCGAAGCCGGAGCCCCACCGGTGACGGTCACGGATCTGGATGCCACGCCGGCGGAGTCGCTGCCGGAGAAAGTCCGTTCGCAGCGAGAAGCGGTGGGCGCGTTTGAGCATGGGGCTTGGAAGCCGTGGTTTCCGGTGATCGATTATGATCGTTGTACGAATTGCATGCAGTGTTTGAGCTTCTGCTTGTTCGGCGTTTATGGGGTGGATGATGACAACCGCCTACAGGTTCAGAACAATGATAGTTGCAAAACGAATTGTCCCGCCTGCTCGCGCGTCTGCCCGGAAGCCGCGATCATGTTTCCGAAGTATCGTACTGGCCCCATTAACGGGGATCGGGTCAACGCGGCGGATCTAAATCGGGAGAAGATGAAGATCGATATTTCGTCACTCCTCGGTGGCGACATCTATCAGATGTTGCGGGATCGTAGCGAGAAGGCGAAGTCACGGTTTTCCAAGGAACGGAATCCGGACAAGGCGCTTAATGAGCGGAAGAAATGTCTGACCAAGTTAGCGCAGTCTGGGGATATTCCTGAAGAGGTGTTGATGTCCCTGCCGGAGCCGGACGAGATTGAGCGACGAGCCAAGGAAGCCGCGGCCAAAGCGGATGCGGCACGGCAAGCGAATCAGAGTTAGCTTTCGTTGTTGAAGGAACGGCTGGAAGCCAAGCCAAGCCAAGTCTAGTCATGGAAACCGAGCAACTCCCCAAATGGATCGCTGAAGTGCGGCAGCAATGTCGTTTCGGGAAGATGGCGTGGCAGGGGGTTCGTTCGAGTCTTAACGGGATGGATCCGGAGAAGACCTTTTTCTATGTGCATGCGCTTTTGGATCGCACGCGACAGGTGGCGGGTTTGCTGTGGTCGACCCAAGCCGAAGCGGCCGATCGCTGCAGCGCCCTGCGGAGTGCGCTTGGCGTGGCGGATGGGCATCCTTTGCAGGCGCCGGAGTTGACCTTTTTTGCCACGGCGACGGACGAACAATTCGGGCGTTGGCTGGGGACGCTCGACCACTTGCATTACCTGGGAATGAATGTGATGCCGCAGGGTACCATGGCGGATTTTCAACAAGACACCTTCCTTCGGAGTTTGGATCCGGAGGTGTTGGAGTTTTCCTGGTATGACCGACGGATCGCGCTACGCCCCTTGGTCATGGCCTTGCGTGAACTGGAATCTGTGGCAGAATCCTGGCTGAAACAACGATCCCTACTGACGTCGTAGAGCGGCTTACTTATCGGAACCCAACTGCCTTTTCCCCCACGAACCATGTTGCCGCAACTCGCCTTTCGCATCTTTCGTTCCACCGATCTTCGGGCGTTGTGGAAATTTTCTTGGAATTTCGGTGTCCGGGGCATGCTCTCGGTCGAACGCTTCAAACGGCGCGCCAAACGCGGGGAGTATTTTCCGCCCTTCCTCTACATCTCGATCATCAACAGTTGCAACCTGCGGTGTCAGGGCTGTTGGGTGGATGTGACAGCGCCGCGGAATAGCATTGATCTGGAGGCCATGAATCGGCTGATCAGTGAAGCCAAGCAACACGGCAACCGGTTTTTCGGCATTTTGGGCGGGGAGCCGTTCATGCACCCGGAGTTGTTGGACATTCTGGCCTCGCATCCCGATTGCTTCTTTCAAGTTTTCACCAACGGTCAGTTCTTCACGGAAAAGGTGGCGAATCGATTGCGGGAAATCGGCAACGTGACCCCGCTCATCAGTATCGAGGGCCGAGAAGTGGTGAGCGACGAACGGCGAGGCAAGAAGGACGTGTTGAACAAGACCCTGAGGGGTTTGGATAACGCGCTCAATGCCCGCATCTTGACCGGGGTGGCCACCAGTGTTTGCCAATCCAACATCGACGACCTTCTTTCTGAGGACTGGTTGAATGAGCTCATCAAGCGCGGCGTCCATTATGTCTGGTTCCACAGTTACCGACCGGTGGGGCCGGATATGAACACGCAATTGGGTTTGTCGCAGAAACAGCTCGTGGATGTGCGCCGGTTCATCGTGGAAATGCGCGCTAAGAAACCCATCGGCATCATTGATGCCTATTACGACGACCAAGGCAAGGCGCTGTGCCCGATGGCCAATGGGGTGAGCCATCACGTCAGTCCCAAGGGCGATATCGAGCCTTGCCCGATCATCCAGTTTTCCGCCGATTCCATTCATGATAAACGCGGAATCTACGAAACCATTCGGGATTCCGAATTCCTGGCAGATTTTCGGCGTCTCACGGCTGAGTCCACCCGTGGGTGTGTGGTGCTGGAGCGTCCCGACCTGGTCAAAGGACTGGTTGAGAAGCATGGGGCGAAGGATACGACGGTTCGCGGAACGGCCATGGCGGAACTGGAAGCCATGGAACCGCGTTTCAGCCAATGGTTGCCGGGACAAGAGATTCCGGAGAAGCACTGGATGTATCGCTGGGCCAAGCGTTTTTGGTTCAATGATTTCAACGCTTATCGCCATTTGGAGGCGACTGGACCGCGTCATCTCAGCCCTTCGGAACCCTCCGAATCTAGGCTAGACGCCTCAAACGGCGGCCCGCATAATCGCGGTTCGAATCATCAAGTTGTAACGGAACCGTAATTCCCTACGTCAGAATCTCAAATGCCTTCCACGGAACTGACCCTCCCGCGCCCTGTCCCGCAGCAGAAGTTTCGGGCGCCCAAAAAGAATCTCCCGCAGACGCCGGAAGAGCGGAATGAGGTCCTGTTGACGGTCCGACGTTACGTGGCCGAGCAAAATCCCGTGCCTCCGCTTCCTGTTGAGGAGTTGAAGGTGCACGCGGATCACATCATTGCGGCCAATCGCTACGATCCCATTTATCGCGACTACATCGGTGTCTTGGTGAACAACGAAATGTGGCGTGAATCCCTCGCGGCGATTCCCTATGAGCGGCGGCTCCTACTGCTGCCGAAATGTTTGCGGGTTGAAAGCCGTTGTCCGGCTCCGTTTGATGAATTTGGGCTGCTTTGCAAGTCCTGTGGTTTGTGTTCCATCCAAGATCTGCAGACGGAAGCCGAGCGCTTGGGTTATGCCGTGCTGGTGGCGGAGGGATCGGCGATTGTCATGTCCTTGATCCAGACTGGGAAGATTGATGCCATCATCGGCGTGAGTTGCATCAGCGTCTTGGAGCGCGCCTTTCCGTATATGGAAGCCGCAGCCGTTCCCGGCGTGGCCATTCCGTTGCTGCAAGATGACTGTATCGATACCACGGTGGATCTGGACTGGATCTGGGATTACATCAACTTGAGTAGTGATGATAAGACCCGGCGGATGGATCTGGGCGGCTTGCGGGAAGAAGTGGATTTCTGGTTCGGGCCTTCGAGTCTGGATCTGGCCATGGGTACGGCCGATGGTCAAACCGAGAAGATTTCCCGCGATTGGTTGATGCGTGCCGGCAAACGCTGGCGACCCTTCTTAACCGCCTCTGCCTACCAAGCCCTGCAGGAGGAACCGGGTGGTGACCTACCGCAGTCGGTTCGCAAGGTCGGAGTCGCGGTAGAGTGTTTTCACAAGGCGTCTTTGATTCATGATGACATCGAGGACAATGATGCCGAACGCTACGGCGAACGAACCCTGCACGAAGAACACGGTGTGCCGGTGGCCATGAACGTGGGCGATCTCCTGATCGGTGAAGGCTATCGTTTGTTGGCGACGTGTGAGGGCACTCCGGAGCAGAAGGCTTTGATGCTGCAAGTCGCAGCGGAAGGCCAACGGCGCTTGTGCCAAGGGCAGGGTGCGGAACTCTGCTGGGCCCGCCAACCCGCGCCGCTCTCGACTAAGGAAGTGTTGGATATCTTTCGGCGAAAGACTGCGCCTGCTTTTGAGGTGGCCTTGCAGTTGGGCACGATTTACGCCGGGGTGGAGCTTTACGAATCTGTCCGCGAGGTGTTGTCGGAGTACAGCGAAGCCTTGGGGATTGCCTACCAGATTCGCGATGATTTGAGTGATCTGGGTTCCGAAGGGGAGACGGATGACATTGCAGGTTTGCGCCCGAGTCTTCTCTTGGCCATGGCTTACGAAAAGTCGAAAGACGAGGACAAAGCCGTGTTAGAAAAACTCTGGCGCCGAGATAGCGCTGGGGCGCTGGATTCTGCTGCGATCGAAGCTTTGTATCGCCGCCTCGGTGTGGTGGAACGGGCTGAGGGCCTCTTGGAATCTTACAAAGAGGAAGCCATCCGTTCGTTGCGAGCCTTGGAGAACGCCAGTTTGAAAGGCTTGTTGCGGCGTGTGATCGGCAAGATCTTCAATGACACGGAGATCAAAGGCTGGTGTGGTGAGTTTGAGGAACAGAACCTCAAGAAAGAACCCATCGTGGCCAAATCTGTCCCGCCGCTGGAAGAGCGGTTGGCCGTGGCTGCTTCTTAGTTTCCGGTGGTTCGGTTTCTGGATTTGATCACTCGGGTCTCGGTCCGGCGTAGCGTCTTGCGGCCATGAGCTTGCGCTTACAGATGCTTCAGGTGGCCCGCTTAGCTCCACGGGTATTAGACGATGCCACCGAGCTCGTGGTCGAATTCCTTCGTGGGCAACAGCATCCGGAGGGTGGTTTCAAGGATAAGTCCGGCGGCTGTGATCTCTACTACACTGTCTTTGGCTTGGATTCCCTTTTGGCGCTTCAGGCGGACCCGGATTACGATTCCCTTCGAGGCTACCTGGCTTCGTTTGGGTCCGGGGAGGCTTTGGATTTCGTTCATCTCTGTAGCCTGATCCGATGCCAAGCGATCGCCGGAGGCGTGGCCGACTTGCGAGATCCTTTGCGGGTGCGACTGGATGGGTTCCGGACTTCGGACGGGGGGTTCCACCCTGTGGCGGGTTCCAAGGAAAGCACCGTTTACGCAAATTTCCTGGCCTACGCCGCCTATCAGGACCTCGGCGTCGCGGTGCCGGAGCCGCTTCGCTTGATCCAGTCCTTCAAACATTTGGAGACCGGGGAGAGCTGGGCGAATGAACGGCAGGTCAAGACCGGCTCGACCACAGCCACAGCGGCCGCTGTGACGGTGTTGAGCGATCAAGCCATGCCGTTGAATGCCGGCGTGGGGGATTGGTTGGTGGGCCGTCTCCATCCCATGGGTGGATTCTTGGCAGCGCCGCAAGCGCCGGTGCCTGATCTGCTTTCCACTGCGACGGCGCTACACGCTTTGGCTGGGTTGGAGGTTTCCTTCGATCCGTTCAAGGAGTTGTGCCTGGATTTCATTGATACCCTGTGGACCAATGAAGGTTCCTTTTACGGGCATTGGCAGGAGGAGACTTTGGATGCCGAGTATACCTACTATGCTTTGTTAGCATTGGGGCATCTGAGTGTGGCTTAAGGATCGGATGGCAGGCGGGGTCGGATAAACCACGTTAGAAAACCGACCCCGCCGGTCGTCCAAAGGCGTTCCGGAAGGCGGGCCGGTCAGCTTTCGGTCAGACGGTGGAAGACCGTCCTCTCTTTTCTTAGTGCCTGCTGGTGGGCTACGCAAGGGGCAACGTCCCTCCCTTCGGCTCCCGGTCGCTCTTTGCGAATTTCCGTGTGGGTTGACCGATTGGTGCGCTGTGACCGAATTTGACTGGAAATGACTGTTTGGAGCGGCCGGTTTGGGGAAATTGGACAGGAATTACAGGAGGCACGGGATTGGGAGTTCCCTTCTTCGTGGCAACTCCGCGTGCGGCTTTTCCCTTGTTTGCGGGTGGGTGGCGTGGGAGCGTTTGGGCGGGATGTCGGATGCGACAGAATCGAAAGCCTTACGGCAGCTTGTAGCCCAAGTCTGTGAAATTGCTCGGGCGCAAGGCGTGTGTGTGGTGGGGATCGACGGTTGTGCGCGTTCCGGGAAGAGCCGCTTGCTGAAGGAGCTCGTGGTCGGAATCGAGCCTGAGGGTGTGGCGAGCCTTGGCGTGACTTTAGATTGGTATTGGCAACGCCGGACGCGTCGGGTGTTCTCAGTCCTGCCCGCCTGGGATATTGCGAACTTTGACTACCAGTGGCGGGGATTGCGTGCCGATGTCTTGCGGCCCCTACAGGTGGTGAAGCAGACCGGGCAGGCGGGACAGATCTTGGTGCGACGGGCTGTTCAACGAGTGGTGCCGCCCGCTGTGGTGGTGGTGGAAGGGGTCACGGCACTGCGGCGTGAGTTGCGTGCGTTTTATGATGTTCGGGTGTTCGTGGAGGTGTCCGAAGCGCGGCGTCGCGAACGGGCCTTTGCCTTATCCGGCAGACTCGCGCCGGAGTATTTTGAGCAGTATTGGTGGCCGATGGAGAACTACTACTTGCGGACGCACCAGCCTCAGAGGGCCGCTCAGTTTTGCTTGGAGAGCGGCTAGTCTTGATACGGGGGGCGAGATAGCTTCTTGGCGAGGCGGAGCAGATCGAAGGTGAAGGAGTAGAGATGCCAGTAGGCGAGGATCTGTTTGGCGATGAAAGCCATGCGATCCTCAAACGGCAGGGGCGAGGCTTGTGGGGGAAGCGGGGCGTCGGCTTGGCAGGGATGATCCGCGCGCTGGAATTCCACCGAGAGACTGATCCGGGGACCCGCGGCGCGGGGCGAAGCTTGGCTGCCCCAGTGGAGTACGCGGCTATTCCAAATCAAGGCTTCGCCGGGCTTGGCGGGAAGGGCTCGGATGGCCGACAGTTTGCGCTCCGAGGTGCCCTGGCCGCCGGGATAGTCCGGGTCCAAGTGAGCGGGCACCAAATACATGCATCCGTTGAGTGGGGTGGCTTCTGAGAGCGGGATCCATAGGGTGAGTGTCACCGGTGAGCCGTCCGGCAAGAGACAGTCCGGTCCGTCGTAGTCCCGGTGCGGTGCCCAGCCGGCTTCTTCATTCTTGGGATCGACGTGCCAGGCCCAGAATTGTGGGAGTTGGAAATACCCGTCCCCGAGAATGGATCGGATGGTGGGGTGACTGTGTTGCAAGAGCTGTTGGCACTCGGTGTAAGCGTAGATGAACACCGGAGGAATCTCGTGGCGCACCAGGTTGAGGATCCCTTCGACCAAAGGCGGCACGGCCGTAACCGGAAATTGATTCGGGAGTTGAAGGTATCCCTCGTGGCGGAGCAGATCCAAATCGGGTGCGGCAACCGGGTCGGTGGGATGGAAGGTGGGGGGCACGATCGGCGCGTCCGGAACCGCGAGGTGCGGGTTCAGGGCGTGCCAGTAGTGCGGATCGAGTGCTTGATCCAGAGTGGGAATCCTCGCTGTCGGTTGCGTTTGGGACATGACGGACACTTAGAACTGTTCGGCGTCTTACGAGTCGTGTTACGTTGGACGCCGCGGACGGCGCCCCTTAGGGCTGCTAGAATCGGCCACCGGCGAGCCAGAGAGTATTGAACCGACGCAAGGTTGCGTCATGCGGGGCTGAGATTGAAGCGAATTTGTTGAAGAGATGAAGTATCGCACGTTTGGCAAAACCAGTTGGAAGGTTTCCGAAGTGAGCCTGGGTTGTTGGCAGTTGGGTGGTGTCGATTGGGGGACGGTCAGCGCGGCGGATGCGCATCAGGTTTTGACCGCGGCGGCGGATGGTGGGGTGAATTTCTTCGATACGGCGGATGTTTACGGTCTTGGTCAGAGTGAATCCCATCTCGGCAAATTCCTCAGCGGTCGCGAAGAACAGATGTGGGTGGCCACTAAATTGGGCCGCTTTCCGGAACCGGGTTGGCCGCAGAATTTCGAGTTCGATACCATGAAGGCGCACGCGGCTGCCTCGGTAAAACGCCTGCAACGAGAAACGCTGGATCTGCTGCAACTCCATTGCGTGCCGACGGACGTCCTCAAGGAAGGGGCCGTGTTTGAGTCGCTCCGGCGTCTAAAGCAGGAGGGACTGATTCGGGAATTCGGCGTGAGCGTGGAATCTATGGATGAGGCCCTGTTGTGTTTGGAACAGGAGGGCCTCGCTTCGCTGCAGATTATCTTCAATCTCTTTCGGCAGAAACCAATCGAAGTTCTCTTTGACGCGGCGCAGGCCAAGGAAGTCGCCTTGATTGTGCGTTTGCCGCTGGCCAGTGGCTTGTTCTCAGGGCGGATGAATAAAGACACGCGCTTCGCGGAGTCGGACCACCGTTCCTACAATCGCAACGGGGAAGCCTTTAACGTGGGCGAAACGTTCGCTGGGATTGAGTTTGAAACCGCGGTGAATCTGGTGCGGGATTTGCGAGGCTTGATTCCGATGGAATGGTCCTTGCCCGAGATCGCTTTGCGGTGGTGCTTGGATCATCCCGCCGTGACCACGGTCATTCCCGGTGCCAAACGACCCGAGCAGGTGCGGCAGAACCTGGCTGCCAGCGAGCGGGGTCGCTTAGGCGATTCGTATCACAAAGCCCTCGCAGCTTTCTATAAGGCCCGAGTCGCGCACGAAGTGCGGGGGCCATACTAGCGTTGGGTCGCTTAACCCTTTGGCCAGATCGTCGCTAGAGCGTCGTCCAGGGTGGGGTATCTGAAGGGATAACCGTGTTCGGTCAGCGCGGATGGCGTGGCTTGGCAACTACTGAGTAGCGTGGCTTTTCCCATTTCGCCAAAAAGCATCCCAATGGCGAATGCCGGGAGGGGAATGACGGCGGGTCGGTGCAGGTGGCGAGCCAAGGTGCGGGTGAAGGTGGCGTTGGTGACGGCTTGGGGCGCGACGAAATTGATCGGCCCCGACAACTCACATTCCAACAAGTAGTCTAGAATCAATGGAATCTCCGGCGCCGCGATCCAAGGAAAATACTGCTTTCCCGATCCCAAACGGCCTCCCAATCCGAGCTGAAAGGGAAGCCTCATCTTGCGGAGCGCGCCCCCGCTCGGGTCGAGAATGACGCCGAAGCGCAATGAAAGCGTTCGAATGCCCAGACGCGTGGCCATCCGTGCGGCGTCTTCCCAGGCGACGCATACGCTCGCTAAGAAATCCGTACCCGGGGGATCCGATTCTCTCCGGGGCTCGTCGGAGGATCCATAGTAGCCGGTTGCTGAAGCGCATAGAAAGGTCTTTGGGCGGTGGGAGACCTGTTCCAAGGCTTGAACGAGTTGCTGGGTGCCGTTGACGCGGCTGTTGAGGATTCGTTGGCGCTTGGCCCGGGTCCATCGACCATTGGCAATGTTCTCTCCGGCCAGATGAATCACCACTTCAGCGCCGTCCATGGCGCTGAGATCCAACCAATCGGAGGCCGCATGCCAGGCGACGGCGTCCGGCAGTGGGTCCGGAGTCCGGACGCGTTGGATGGGGAGAACGGTGTGTCCGCCGGATTGAAAGTGCGCCGTCAACTGGCGGCCCAGAAACCCCGAGGCCCCACTGATCAACACTTTCATGCGGCGGAAATCCGTTCTTTCTTAGCCGTTTGCCAGGCCCAGGTTTTGGAGCACGCGCGTCGTGGAGTGTGCCTTGTTGAGGCAGTAGAAATGGATGCCCGGTACCCCCGCATCCAAGAGCTCTTGGCATTGCTGGGTGGCATACTCAATCCCGTACTCGGTGACGGCTTCGTCGTCCCCGCCAATCTCTTCTAACTTCGCCTCCAGGGCTGGCGGGATGGAAGCGCCGCACAGGCTGGTGAAACGTTTGATTTGGTTGGCGGTGAGGATCGGGAGCATGCCGGGGCAGATCGGGATATCCACACCTACTTTGTGCTGCACGTAGTCGCGGAACTCGAAAAAGTCGCGATTGTCGAAGAACAACTGAGTGATCACAAACTCGGCGCCGGCTTCCGCTTTGGATTTGAGATGTTGCCAATCGACTTCTTTGCCGGCGCTGCAGGCGATGTGACCTTCGGGAAAACCGGCCACCCCGATGGAAAAAGCGTTGTAGGAGCGAATGAGCTCCACCAGTTGATAGGAGTATTCAAATCCACCATCAACGGCTTGGAAAGTATCCGTCCCAGCCGGGGGATCGCCCCGCAGCGCCAGAATATTGCGAATTCCGGCATCACGCGCTTGGTCCAAGTAGTTCCGAAGGTCCGCTTCGGTGGCATTGACGCAGGTCAGATGGGACATGGCCGTCAAGTTGTGGACGTTCTGAATCTCCTGGACGATCTTGAGAGTCTTGTCCCGGGTGCTACCGCCCGCACCGTAGGTCACGGAACAATAGTCCGGCTTCAGCGCCATGAGCTTTGGAATTGTCTTGTTGAGCAAGGTATCGTCACCTTTCTCCGTTTTGGGCGGGAAAAACTCGATCGAAATGACCGGTCGACCCGCCTCATGGGCTTGTTTGTGAATGTCCCTGATGAATTCCATCCTGGGGGAAAGCTACGTGAGGTGTGCCAGAACGCAAGTTTCCGTTGGGTCATCATTCACCGAACCGGTGGCTTTGATGCAGGATTTGATTCGGACCCAGTGGTGCGGTAAAGGCGCGGTTTTGAGACAGAAATGGCTTGAAAACTTGTATGAACCTGAGTCAACTACCGAAAATTATGGCCGAACTTGAGAATAAGTATCCCGAGAACGTTGGGGGCAAGTACTACGTAGACGACCAGTGCATCGATTGCGACTTGTGTCGTGAAACCGCACCGGACAACTTCACGCGCTCAGAAGAGGGCGGTTACTCCTACGTCAAAGCGCAACCGGATGGCGAAGAACAAGACGAGTTGTGCAAAGAAGCCATGGAAGGCTGCCCGGTGGAAGCCATCGGTGAAGATGGTGCTTAATTAAGCCCAAGCTCTTTCCCAAGCCCCGCGGAGTGTCTTCGCGGGGTTTTTTGTGTCTAGGGCGTGCCCTCAAGGATAGTTTCGCTCTCTTTCGGGAGTTCTGAGAGGCGCACGCCTTTGTTGGTCTCGGTAAAGTAGTTGATGGTCCACTCGGTAGGGAAGAGCACCACCGCTTGGTCATCAACGTCCCACGCGATGCGGCAGCCCGTGGGGAGCTGAATGGAAGGGACATCTGCTTCCTTGAACTCTGGCGGTAGCCAACGGATGGAATCCCAGGGCGCGGCTTCGAGGCGCGATTCCGCGTTGTACTCGGTTTCGAGCCGGTACTGCACCACCTCGAATTGGAGTTGGCCCACCGCCGCCAGAAGCGGGACGCGGGCGGCAGAGTCTCGGAGCTGCAGGACCTGAATCACGCCTTCCTGGAGGAGTTGATCCAAACCTTGGCGGAACTGCTTAAACTTGCCGGTGTTGGCGTTATGGAGGTAGGCAAAGGTTTCCGGGGTAAAGCGCGGGATTTCGGAATACTTCAGCTTCCCGTCAGCCGTTAGCGTGTCTCCAATGCCGAAATCGTTGAGCCCGACTAGGCCCACGATGTCGCCAGCGTAGGCTTCGTTCACGGTTTCGCGGTCGTTGCCAAACAGCTTGTGCGAACTGGAAAGCCGGATCTTTTTCCCGTTCCGCGGATGCATCACCGTCATGTCTCGTTCGAACTTGCCGGAGCAGATCCGAATGAATGCAATGCGATCCCGATGGCGTGGGTCCATGTTGGCTTGGATCTTGAAGATGAAGGCGGAGAAGTCTTCATCGTCGGGAGCCACCACTTGCCCCTCGCTCAAGCGGGGTTGAGGCGGCGGTGAAAACTGGAGAAACCCATCGAGCAGGAGTTTGACGCCAAAGTTATTCATGGCGCTACCAAAGAAGACCGGTGTGGTTTGTCCCGCCAACACCGCTTCTTCGGAGAATTCAGCCCCGGCCATTTCCAACATTTCTAATTCCTCATTGACGGTGTTGTAGAGCGCTTCGTCCAATCGTTCTTGAATGAACGGGTCGTTGAATCCCCCAATGGAGACCGGCGCCCGGTAGACACCGCCAGCCGTGCGTTCGAAGAGATTGACCGAGGAGGTGAGTCGGTCGTAGACGCCTTTGAAATCGACCCCGTTGCCGATGGGCCAATTGACGGGATAGGATTGGATGCCGAGCACTTTTTCGAGCTCGTCCAGGAGACCGAGCGGATCGCGCGTGGGGCGATCGCACTTATTCATGAAGGTGAAGATCGGGATCCCGCGCTGCCGGCAGACTTCGAATAACTTCTTGGTCTGGCTCTCGATGCCTTTACCGGCGTCGATCACCATCACCACGGCATCCACCGCGGTGAGCACGCGATAGGTATCTTCAGAGAAGTCTTTGTGGCCGGGAGTATCGAGCAGGTTGATGGAGTAGCCCTCGTATTGGAACTGCAGCACGGTTGAGCTGACGGAGATCCCGCGCTTGCGTTCCAGCTCCATCCAATCGGAGGTGGAGGCTCGTTGGTTCTTGCGGGCCGTGACGGAGCCGGCGAGTTGGACCGCCCCGCCGTAGAGCAGGAGCTTTTCCGTCAGCGTGGTCTTGCCCGCGTCGGGATGGGAGATGATGGCGAAGGTCCGCCGTTTCTTGGATTCGTCACTGATGCTCACAAAGGCAGGGGAAATTATCAGCCGCGGTACAGACCACAAGGCCTAATCTTTTTGGAGAACGGTAGGGCGAGCGTACCCGCGAGCCGTTGGGCAAGAACCGGGAACGCTAGCACCATCGACCCAAAAGGACGCGCTGGATGGGAACGGCTCGCGAGTACGCTCTACCGTTCGTGTGGCGTGTGCTCTGGTCAAAGCGACTGCTTCGCCCACGCGCTCGATCGTTTATCCCGCGATCAAGGCGTTCATCTCGGCTAGGTAAGCCGGAATGGTCTCGAACGGATCTTCGTTCACTTCGTGCTCCAGGACGACGTAGCCTTGGTAATTGGCTCCCTTGAGGATGTGAATCAAGCGCGCCAGGTCGGCCTTGACCAACTGCCGTTGGCCGCGGGGACGAATCTCGATTTTGAGCTGAACGTTGATGGCGTAGGGCGCGCACTTGGCGATGTCCCCATAGATATCGGCCGTTTTGAAGTTGCCGGTGTCGAGATTGATGCCGATCCAGGGGTTGTTGACAGTGCGGATGATTTCCAACAGGGCGTCGGCTTCAGCCACGATACCGCCGTGGTTTTCGATGCCCAGGAAGACGCCTTTTTCGGCCGCGTACTCACCGCATTCCTCCAGGCCCTCGATACAGTTCTTCATGGCGCTGGCAAACGTTTGGTTGCCTTGATTCCCGGCAAACACGCGGATATGGGGCGCGCCCATGACCGAGGCGTGATCGATCCATCGCTTCACGTAGGCCATTTGTTCCTGGCGCTTGGCACCGGGACCGTGTGTGAATGTATTGCCGACGGCGGTGCCGCTGATGGCGACCCCGCGTAGGAAAGCGTGGCGTTTGAGCTTGAGCAGATAGTCGTTGCCGACATCGGGTGGGAAATAGTAACCCGTCAACTCGGCGCCGTCGCAACCCTGATCCGCGCAGTAGTCGACGAAATCCAGCATGGTGATCTTTTTGTCCTTCGGGACTTGGGTTGAGCGCTCGTGGGTGGCGTGGACAAAGTACTCCCGAAACGAATAGGCGGCCAGGCTGGTAAGCAAGCGCGGCTTCCCGGGGCGTTGGATCGGATCGTTGGCATGCAGGAGGGACGGGCCAAGGACGGAGAGCGCGGTACCGGCTCCCACTTGGCCGAGGAATTGGCGACGAGTCAGATCTGTCTTCATAGGGGTCCGACCAGTAGACGGGGACGAGGGATTCCAGACAAGCCCATTTTTTGGTGCGGGTTCCGGGTGGAAGGGCGAGCGTACCCGCGAGCCGTTCCTACCTGGAGCGTTCTGCTGGGCCGCAGGTGAATGCGGGCTCTGCTCTTGCCCAACGGTTCGCGGGTAACAGACCGTGTAAAAAGTCCTTTTCCACCTGCAGGTAAGAGAGTGTGAAAGCGACAGCTTCGCTCTCGCACTCCAAAAAACGCTCGATTTGCGGACGGAATTTGGAGTGCGAGAGCGGAGCTGTCGCTTTGGCCACCGCGATGGGGTTGCCAACGGGATTTTTTACACGGTCTGGTACGCTCGCCCTACCGGCGTCTTGCCTAGAACACCGGCTGAACCCAAGCCCGTTCGCGCTCGTTTTTATGAACGGCATTGGCCTTGAGCTTGGAGGAAATCACCCGCGCACGAACGTAAAGCTCGTCACCCTTTAGAATGTAGCTCGCCTCCGGCCCCTCGACGGTTGCCAGAACGGTTCCGATCTCATCGCTATACCGATGCGTGACTCGCAGTTTCTCTCCCGCGGCATTGCGGACGGGTTCGTTCGTGCGATCGAAGTCTTTGCGCGTTCCGATGAATTCTGTGCGGTAGGTCACGCCGGGTTCCGCCGCGATCCGCAACGACAGCATCCCACCCTGTCGGGTGATGTCGGTGAGGGTGACTCCGGAGGACGCGTAAAAATCACCGGCTTCTAAAGCCAGTATGAGACTCTCCGGGGTCAGATGGCGCGCTTTGACCATGACCCAACCCCGCCCGGCATTGCTCTTGTTAGGGGCGAGCTTGTGGTAGTTGTGGGCATCATCCACGGCCAAGCCATAGATCGGGCCGGTGTTCAGCACGGCCAAACGCCAGGTCAGAATGATGTCCCACATGCGTTCCGTGCTGGCGTGGATGGCGTCCCCGGGATCATTCACCGTCGGGTGGCCGTTGTAGACCTCGAAGAACCGCTCTCCGCTGACCTGCATCAATTCTTCCGCGGTGACACCCCAACCGAAATTCGGGTGGTTGAGATGCAGGATCATGGGTTGGCCCGTTTCTTCCCGTTGTTTGGCGACGGCGGCCACGTTGTTTTGCATCACTTCCAAGACACTGCCGCCACCCTGTGGCTTGATGGGGTGAACGAGGTTGGAGAGATTCATGTGCACGGGTGCGGCAAGATGGCGATCCGTCACTTCCTCCGACGGCACGAGCAGAAAGCGATTGGGCTCTTCCAACAAGCTGCGGAATTCTGCGAGGGGTTTGAGTCGGACCTGCGCTTTGTCTTCGTGGGTGCGCGTTTCGACCCAGTCTGCGCCGAAGGTGCGTTCGTACCGCTCGAATGCCGGGCGACCGCCTGCGTTGGTGTCGATGGGACTCCAGCGCGGGCCGCTTTGAAACACGTTATGGTCCGAGAGAGTGAGAAAGTGGTAGCCGTTCTCTTTGTACCAACGGGCCACCATCTCGGGGTAGTCGTTCCCGTCGCTCCAAAGGGTGTGCGTGTGGAGATTCCCTTTCCACCACTGTGCATCGGCTGCGATGAGTGGGGTAGCGGCGGCGAGGCTTAGAAGGAGGGTGAATGTTTGGCGAATGGGCATGGTATCAGGTTTTGTATTGGTGGAGCGGGAAGGGTCAGAGCAGGGCTTCGATATGGGTGAGGCTGCGGATGGTGGCATACGGCTGGAGGTTCGCGCACCGGGGTTCACTCTCGCGGAGTCGTAGCGAACGGTCGTCTCCGGCGAACAGCACACTCTTAAAACCGATCTGCGTGGCGGCCCAGACATCCTTGAGCATGTCGTTCCCCACGAAGAGTGCGGCTTCGGGTGGGATTCCGTATTGGGATCGCAGCGAGTCCGCGATCTTTTGATACAAGTAAGTGTCCGGTTTACCTCTCTTCTCTTGGTAAGACCACACTTGGAGGTCGGAGCGAATCCCCAGCGCGGGTAAGGAATCGTTCAACAAAGCTTCGATCATGATCGGCGTATAGAACTGCGCATTGGAAACGATTCCCACGGGCAAGCCTTTGGCTTGGCAGGTGCGGAGAATGGCGGCACAGCCTTCATTGGGCCAAACCGGGTTGACCGCACATTCGTAGTTTATGGCTAGAGTGGCGATGCGTTGTGGGGTCCAATGGGCGGGGTCGAAGTCTGCGAGCCAGTCTTGAAGCGCGCTTGTCCAGATGGACCGGATATCGACTTCCGGATAGGGGAGGCCGCGTTCCCAGGCCGCCTCGTGGTCGGCCCGAATGATTTGGTTGAAAGCCGCGGCCAGATCGTGCTCCCGCGCGGTCGGTGTGAGGGTGCCTCCCTGGGCTTCGATCAAGGCACGGATGAGTTCGCTTTGATCCGCGGTTTGGTCCAGGCTGATATCGCCCACGCCCGAACTGATTAAAGTCCCGTAGACGTCGAACAGGACGGCTTGGATGGGGCCGGGCGTTTCTGGAAGGCTTTCCGGATGGTCTGGGATATCCGTGGGTAAGGGCTTCGTGTGGGTACGGAATAGCTCGATGAGTGTCTTCCGTTGCGTTGCGCTTTCCACGCGCCTGAGTATGTCAGAATCTGGCTTTGAGTAAACCTCAGATGAATTTGGTGGAGGGGTCGGTCGGGTGAATTGATGGCTAAGAGGTGTGGTTCTGGATCGTTGTTAGGGCGGTACGGATCGATCTCGGCAAGTGGTTGACGCTCAGCGCGAATGCCGGGATGATTGGCTCGATGATTCCTTGGATCCAGAATTTCCTCGGCTACCGGCGGCTTTGGATGGCGGCACACCTGTGTCTCCTGAGCCTCTACCTGGCGGCGGCGGAGCATCGGCAGTTGTCGGTGTCCATCCCCGCCCGGGATGGGGTGATGCTGGCGACGGATATCTACCTGCCGGAGGGTTCCGGACCCTTTCCTGTTGTCTTGGCTCGAACCCCTTACAACAAAGCCAGTGCGGGTGGACTGGGGAACGACGGTACGTCGATGGGTTTTGCCGTTGTGGTGCAAGACACCCGGGGCCGGTTTGCTTCCAAGGGGGCCAATTTGCCCTTTCACACCGATGGCTGGGGCCGGTTGGGCGATGGGCTCGACACCGTGGAATGGATCCGGAAACAGCCCTGGTACGGTGGGAAGATCGCGACCTTTGGTGGTTCGGCGGGTGCGATCACTCAGTTCATGCTGAGTGGGAGTGGCACAGATGAGATCGTCTTCCAACACCTGGTCGTCGGAACGGCGAGCTTGTATCACAATGGGATTTACCAAGGCGGCGCCTTCCGCACGGCCTTGGTCGAGAAATGGCTGGAAGGCGCCGCGTTTGATCCCGAGGCATTGGCGATTTGGACCGGCCATCCGGTCTATGATGATTTTTGGCGAGAACGCGATCTCGGCACGCGTTGGGATCTTGTTCAGTGGCCTGCGGTTCATGTCGGCGGCTGGTATGATATCTTTGCCCAAGCCACCCTGGATGCCTACCAGGGCTACAACGAGCAAGGCGGCGTGGGCGCCCGTGGCGCTCAGGTGTTGGTGATGGGGCCTTGGACGCATGGGGTGTTGCAGAAACAAGCCGGTGAACTGACCTTTCCCGGCGGAGATTCCGTACCGGACGATGCGGCGCGGCATTCCGCTTATTGGCGCCGTTATCTCGGGGACGGTGACGCGGACTCGGTTCCGCGAAGCGGGGTCTACTATTATGTCATGGGCGATCAGGATGAACCGAGTGGGGCGGGCAATGAATGGCGTCGTGCCTCGACCTGGCCGCCATTCGAAACTGTGCCGACGGCGTTCTATCTGAACGCGGACCGAAGCTTGGGTGCGGAGAAGCCTACGGCAGCCGAATCCGCGCTTTCGTTCCAATACGATCCTCAAGATCCGGTTCCCACGATTGGGGGGGCTCAATTGACCATTCCCGCCGGACCGAAGGATCAGCGAACGATTGAAACCCGGCCGGATGTGTTGGTCTTCACCAGTCCTCCTTTGGCCAAACCCTTGGAAGTCACGGGACGCGTGCGAGCGCGGTTATGGGTGGCGAGCGACGGACCCGATACCGACTTTGTCGTGCGGTTGTGTGATGTGTATCCGGATGGCCGGTCCATGAACGTGTGCGAGGGCATCCTACGCACGCGCTTTCGAGAGGGCCTGGACCGGGAGGTCCCGCTGGTTCCCGGTGAGCGTACGGCGATCGAAGTGGATCTTTGGTCCACCAGCCTGATCTTTGGTGAGGGCCATCGCTTGCGGGTGCACGTCACTTCGAGTAGCTCGCCGGGCTGGGACCCGAACCCGAACACCGGAGAACCATTCCGGCATTCGGATCGGAGTGTGGCCGTGACCAACCATGTCTGGAGCACGGAAGCAGCTCCGTCTCAAGTGATCCTTCCCTTGCCCTTGGAACAGAAAATAGCCTTTCAATGATAGATTCCGATTCCTCATCCATGGACCTTCCCGAAGGGTTCGAAGCCGCGCCGGAGCCGCGCCGTGATTTCCTCAAGTCTCTGGTGGGATTGACGGGCTTGGGCGCCATGAGCGCGGAAAGTCTGATGGCCCAAACCGCTTCCACGCCTTTTGTGGTGCCGTCCACCACCACGACCACCAAGATTCAAACCAACTCGGATGTCGGCACGCTTTGGCCGTTCCTGGAGAAGTTGGCGACGCGGGCGTATTTCCCCTTGGCCTTCACTCAGCCAAACTTTCGCACCTTGAATCATTGGAAAGGGGTGGCGCGATCGAAGTTGTTAGACTTATTGCAATACAACCCACCCAAGTGGCCCGTGCAAGGGCAGACTTTGGAGACCCAAGACAAGGGGGATTACATCTTGGAGAAGGTGCAGTTCAACACCTCGCCTCACTTTCGAGTGCCCGCCTATGTCCTGGTGCCGAAGGATGCGGCTCATCGGCAGACGCCTGCGGTGATTGCGTTGCACGATCACTCTGGATTCTATCTTTGGGGTAAAGAGAAACTGGTCGAGGCGGACGAGGAAAACCCCGTGCTGCGGGAATTCAAACAACGCTACTACGAAGGCCGAAACGTGGCGACGGATCTCGTGCGGGAAGGCTTTTTGGTGGTGGTGATCGATCTGATGTACTGGGGGGAACGCCGGATGATCCTGGACGACGATCCGGACGACTGGCGGACGCGGGCGACGGATTTGAATGTGGACCGCGTGAGTGCGTTCAACGTACGCAGCAATCAGATGGAACCGCTCGTCAGCCGAACGCTTTTGGCGGCGGGGTTGACCTGGCCGGGTTTGATTTTTTGGGATGATATTCGCACGGTCGATTACCTACTCACCCGCCCGGAAGTGGATCGGAATCGGATAGGCGCCATCGGCTTCTCCTTGGGCGGGATCCGGGCCGGTTACTTGGGTGCCTTGGATTCGCGGGTGAAGGCCACAGTGGTGGCGGGTTGGATGACCTCCATGCCGCATCAATTGAAGCAGGACGTGAAGTTTTCTATCGGCTATTCCATGTTGATTCCCGGCCTGCACCGGTATCTGGACTATCCCGATGTGTTGTCCATGAATGCACCGGATCCCTTACTCGTAATGACTGGGAAAGACGATGGCTTGTTTAGCGTGACGGGAGTGACGGATTCTTATCAGCAATTGAAAAAGGCCTATGATAAAGCGGGCTATTCTGACCGCTTGATCATGCGAGAGTTTGAAGCCGGTCACGTCTTTACGGAGGCCATGCAGATCTCGGCGCGGAACTTCTTGCGCGATCGTTTGTAGACCGTTGCCGGGTTACCAGCCCAAGGTCATCTGGAGGTATTCCAGAGCACTAGGGATGATGGCCCAGAGGCAAAACCCGACCAGCGCGGCTAGGCCTAGAAAGAAGCTGCCGAGGAGGATGCCCGTCCGCATGGGCTTGTAGGCGTCTTTGGAGCGACGGCGTTTTTTGCGTCGTCGTTTCCGGTGTCGCTGGGGTTCTTCAGTTGCGGTCGCCATCGTGCCGTGTCTGGGTGTCTTCCACCTTCGAGGCAGCGTAACAACCCTAGCGGGGTTTTCCAGTGAGAATTGCGCGTCCTACACCAGGGGAATTCCGGCAGAGTTAAACGAATCCCTACCAAGTCGGCCATAAAACTGCCGTCAATAGCCGTTTCGAATCTCATCATTCATACAATTGATGAGAGGTGTGGCGGTTTTGGGTGTGCTTGGGCGTGCTTATCCGCCTAAGACCCACATCAGAAACGGATGCACGGCCCACCAAACGAGGACTAGGAGAATCAGCGGGGTGAAATCAATTCCGCTCGGGGCGGATGCGGAGAGTTTGACGGGTTTGATGCTGCGTCGCAGCGGATTTAGGAACCGGTCATAGAATGCGTTGAGCTGCTTGTGGAACTTGTTCGGCGGATTGGTGACGACGAGATTCAGGATCACCGTGATGAATAGGCCGAGGGCAAAGATGCGGAGCAAGAGATCGATCAACTGGCGGAGTTCGCTCATGAGAGGGTGCGGATGGGGTCGGGACTATTCTGACTTGGGCGGGTTCTTTGCAGGGGCGCCTTTCTTCTGCATCGTACCCTGTACTGAGACGCCCAGGATGAATAGAACCACGGCGAGGATGATTTGTGGGGTTTGATCCAGGGGAACTTTCTGAGTAATCAGAGCGGTCCCGCTGAGAGAGGAGAGAATAATCAGCGCCCAATCAAAGAGCGTCATCACCAGCCAGAACCCAATGATACATCCCAGAATGAGTCCGGCAATGGGCCACGGCTTCACGAGGAACGCCGCCACGATCGTGTAGCCCAAAAATCCGCCCGCAATCATGCCGGTGACACGCAGGGCGATGCGTTGGAGAAAGAGGCTCAGGATCGCGGCCACGATGCCGACAAGCAGCGGGGCGACGATGAGCACCCAGGCGGGTTCGGGTGGGAACACTTCGTGCCCGACCACCATCCCACCCGCAAACCCAGCCGCGGCGATCACGAACCAGTAGAGTTTGCGGCCGAAGAGGAGCAGGATGGTCCCGGCGGTGATGACCAAGGCCATTTCCAAGTCCGCGGGATTCCCGGCCATTTGGGAGAGTTGCGCGATGCCTTTTCGAAGGGATTCTACGATGGGTTCCATGGGTTTCCGTATTTCTGTTCCCTACTATACGCGGAATCGGGCATGAGAGTTCCAAAAACTTGGTGCTGAGGGAAGAAATCCGCTAATTACCGACCACCGTGACCATGATTTCACGTTCTCAAGGGCGGGTATTGTCACCGGGATGAGGATTCGGAAGGTGGGGAGAGCGTACTCGCGAGCCGTTCCTGCCTGGAGGGTTCTAGTGGGTTCTTGGGTTTGGCGGTCGCTGGTCTTGCCCAGCGGCTCGCGGGTACGCTCGCCCTACCAGGGTTTTCAACTCGCTCGTTCTTGGGTAGCTTGGATCGCGAATGAATGACCGGCCGTTTTTCTCTCTCAAGTCAGTGGCTTTTCGGCTCGGAGCGGTGGGTTTGGGCTTGTTGGGCGTGCTGGTGTTGGAAGGGGTTTTTCGGCTGATTGGTTTGGGACGTCCCGAGCTTGCCCAAGATGCCTACGTGGATTTTCAAGGCATCCGACCGCTGTTTGAACGGAGTGCCGATGGGACGCTGTTTCGCACTGCTACGGTGCGCACCAATTTTTTTGTTCGGGATCAGTTCAGCGTAACCAAACAGGAGCGCGAATTCCGCGTATTTGTGCTCGGGGGGTCCACGGTTCAGGGACGACCCTATGCCATCGAAACCGCATTCCCCCAATGGATGGAATTGAGCCTCCAAGCCCGGAGCGAGGCGCGTTATTGGCGGGTCGTTAATTGTGGGGGGATTTCTTACGCCAGCTATCGCTTGGTGCCGATCTTGCAAGAGTGTTTGGAACGGTATCAGCCCGATCTCATCGTGCTTTGCACGGGTCAGAATGAGTTTCTTGAAGCCCGGACGTATGGCGCCGGGGCCGGAGTGAGAACCGCTCGGGGGCGGCTGCAACTGTTGTTGAGTAGAAGCCATGTTTTTCAGTGGTTTCGTGGCGCACCCAGCCAGACAAGTTCGGCTTCAGGATCGCGTGCGATTCTAAAAACGGAAGTGGATGCGCTGTTGGATTACCGTGGCGGCTTGGATTCCTATGACTGGGACCCTGCCTGGAAGACCGGGGTGGAGTTGCATTTTGAACACAACCTGGAGCGCATGGCGTCCCTGTGTCGGACCGCCGGAGTGCCGATGATGGTGGTGGCACCGCCGGTGAACCTGCGGAGTTGCCCGCCGTTTAAGTCCGTTTCGGGGGCGGATCTCACGGACGCGGAACGGGCCGAGTGGGAAAACTGCTTGAATGAAGCCCGGAAACGCTATCGGGACGGGATGCCTCAAGTGCTGCCTTGGCTGCAACGGGCGGTCGAGCTCGACCCACAGTACGCTCAGACTTACTACGACTTAGGAATGGTCTTGGAGAATCTAGGCCGACGTCAAGAGGCTCGGGCCGCGTTTGTGCGGGCCAAGGAATTGGACGTGTGTCCGCTCCGGCTCTTGGAATCGGGTCGTGACGCGCTGGCTGCGCTGGCAAAGCGCCATGGGCTTCCCTATCTGGATTGCCAGGCCTTATTGGAAGGCGAGAGCGATTATGACAGCTTGGGCGGAGAGTGGCTGATCGATCACGTGCATCCCACCATCCAGGGACACCAACGGATCGCCAAAGCGATTGTCGAATTAATGGAAGTCAAGGGTTGGGTCGAAACCCGGCAACCGGATTGGCAAGCCCGGGAGACTTTGTGGTATTCCGTCCAGATGGATACGCTGGGATCCGCTTACTACGTGCACGGGCAGCAGCGATTGAAGAATCTCCAGCTCTGGACGCAGGGACGGACCGATGCCGGACCGTTTAGCGAACGGGCGAATCGACCGTCGGGAACCGAGTCGGAACCGTGATCCCGCGGGCAGAGCGTTTGATCCCGCGGGCGGAGCGTTATTCGTGTCGGAGAGCTTCGATGGGATCCAGCTCGGCCGCGGCCGAAGCGGGATAAATCCCGAAGGCGATCCCAATCGCACCAGAGATTCCGAATGCCAGCAGCACCGACCAGAAGGTGACGATGGTTTTCATCTCCGTGAGGTGGGAGACGATGAGCGGGGTTGCCACCCCGACCACCACACCCACAAGCCCGCCCCCAATGGAGAGCACGACGGTTTCCACGAGGAACTGGGTGGTGATGTCTTGCTTTTTCGCACCCAAGGCACGACGCACGCCGATCTCGCGAGTGCGTTCCGTCACCGTGGCCAACATGATATTCATGATGCCGATCCCACCGACCAGGAGCGAGATGGCGGCGATGGAGCCCAGCACGATGTTGAAGATGCGTTTGGTTTGTTCCGCTTGGCGCAAGAGTTGTAGCGGAACGATGACTTCGTAGTCATTCTGGTCATGAAAGCGGTTGAGCAGCGTCTTGATCTGCGGGTCTGCGGTTTCGACCGCGTCCGTGTCTTTCATTTGCACCGTGACTTGGTGGAGTTCCACCCGCTCGGCTTCCATCCCGAAGCCGCTGGAGATTTGCTTGATGATTAGCTCACCAATCCGAGAACGGCTGGTAGCCATGGGGATGTAGATATTGTTATCCAAGGGTTCGCCTTCCATCTCTCCGGACTGGCTACGCTGCTCGGTGGTACTCAGTTCTTGCACTAAGCCAACGACGCGGTAGTAAACTCCGTCCACCTTGACGGCTTGAGTCAGGGGATCTTGGTAAGGGAAGAGGCGGTTGGACAGGCCGGTGGTGATGGCGCATACGTTCTGCTGGTGGCGATCATCCGTCTCGCAGATGAAACGGCCGCGGATCACATCCAAGCCCACGATCTCGGGATAGGCCGGGGTGGTGCCAATGACTTGGCAGGGGAGGTAAAACTCGTTGAAGCGCACGTTTTCCCGAATGATCCGCATCGGCAAGACGCGTTTGACGCCCGGTATGGTGGCTTGGATGCGGGCCGCGTCATCGTAGGTCAATCCGTAGACCAATTCCGATCCACGATTGCCGCCGCCTTCTTTGTTTTCTTCGGGCGGTTTCAGACTGCGGATGATGATGTTATTGCTGCCCAGACTCTTGATGGCTTCCTGGGCTTCGTACGAGGCCCCTTCACCAATGGCCAACATGGCGATCACGGAACAGACGCCGAAGATGATCCCCAACATCGTGAGTCCGGAGCGCAATTTATGCAGCAACAGGCTCTTGATGCCGAGCTTGACGGTGCTCAGGAAATGACCGGCGTTGAAACCCATAGGACTTAGTTGTTTACCGGACTCGGGCGGTTGATGACCTCGCGGTCGACGCGCCCGTCTTTCATGTGGATCACGCGATGCGCCCGCTCCGCCACGTAATCATCGTGCGTGACCAATACGATGGTTTTGCCATCGCCGTTGAGTCGGTCGATCATGTCGAGCACTTCCAAACCGGTGGCAGAATCAAGGTTTCCAGTCGGCTCGTCAGCCAGGATCATGAGCGGATCATTCACCAACGAGCGGGCGATGGCGACACGTTGTTGTTGTCCCCCGGAGAGTTGATTGGGACGGTGTTCCAAGCGTTCGGAAAGCCCGACCAAGTTGGCTAGTTCCACGCAGCGATCGTAGGTCTCCGCCAAATCTTTCCCTTGATAGAAGAGGGGGACTTGGATGTTTTCGATCACGGTCAACTGAGCAATCAGATTGTAGGACTGGAATATGAAGCCGATGCGTTTGCCCCGGACCTCGGAGAGTTCATCGTCTGGCATCTTGGAAACATCATCGCCTCCGAGGTAGTATTCGCCGGCCGTGGGCCGGTCGAGGCAGCCGAGGATGTTGAGCATGGTCGACTTACCGGAACCGGAAGGGCCCATGATGGCGACGTATTCGCCCTGGTGGACGGCAACATCGACCCCGCGCAGCGCGAGCACCTCGATCTCGCCGCCGAGGACGTACTTCTTCTCAATCCCCTGGATCTTGATAATGGCGTTTTTTTCCATGATGGAATTTGGACAAGGCTAGGCCGAGATCCGTTCGTATTACTTTGAGCGATTGCCTCCGCCGCCACCGGGTCGGCCGCCACCACCGCCGCCGCCGCGATTTCCACCACCACCACGGCTCCCGCCGCCACTAAATTGTTTGCGGATCGCTTCGCGCTCGCTTTCGCTGATCTTGCCGTCGCCATCCTTGTCAAAGCGTTTCATCATGGCTTCGCGGTCGAAACCACCGCTACCGCCGCCGCCACCGCGGCCGTCTTCACCGGGTCCTTTGGTTTGGGCCTTGTTCTGTTTCTCCTGAATTTCCTTCAGCGCCTTCGGATCCGGTTTGAGGTCTTCGTCGGAGATTTTCTCCTCGTTATCGATAATGGTGCCGTCGATATCTTGATCATCGGCGGAGAGCGGCGGTGAAAGGAGCACGCTGTCGCCGGCCTCAACGCCTTTTAGGACTTGGATGAACTTCGAGTTAAAGAGCCCCACTTCGACTGGGACTGGTTTCGGATTTTTGCCGCCTTCTTTGTAGACGACTTGGTTACCTTTGACAGTGGTGACCGCTTGAATCGGTACTGTCAAGGTGTCGACGATATTGGTGATGACAATCTCCGTGTTGGCGGACACACCGGGCTTGATATCGACGGGCAAAGGATCCGTGATCACCACCTCAGTGGCGTAGACCTTGAGGTTGGGATTGGCCCAGCGGCTTTGCGTGTCGGGTAGTGTGGCTACCTTACTCACCACGCCTTTGTAGCGGATGTCGGGGCTCGAATCCAAAACCACAAACGCGGTTAAGCCTGCGCGCACTTTGTTGATGTGAGATTCGTGGACTTTGACTTCGACCTTCATCTGGGAGGTGTCCGGCAGTTTGATCAACTCTTGGCGATTTCGAACCGTGGCGCCTTCCTCGATCATGGACTCACTGCTGTAGCGGCTACGAGAAACAGAATACACCACGAAACCGTCCTGGGGGGCGTAGATCTTGGAACCAGCGAGTTGTTTCTTGTCGTTCTCAAGTTTCTTCCGATTGAGCTCCAGGGTGTTGCGAGTGGTGATGAGATCGGTGTTGTATTGGATCAGCTTGTTTTCGCCCTGTTGTTTCACTCGTTCCAGATTCTTGCCCGCTTCTTCGACATCCGAAAGGTATTGACGTTCCAGTTTGGGGATATCGAACTCGGTAAGCACCCAAAGGTTGGTGCGGGCTTTTTCCAGCTCCAGTTGTTGTCTGAGGAGGTTGAGTTTGCCTTTGTCGACCACGCTCTTGGTTTCGAAGCCCTGGTCGGCCAGTTTGATCGACCAGTCCAATTCTTCCTTGGCGAGCAGGAGCCCCTCTTCCGTGCTTTGGATCGAAATTTCCGCTTCGCGGATCTGCTGCATGCGGGCGCCTTCGCGGAACTTTTTGAGTTCGATTTCCGCAAAATCGAGCGTGAGTTGTGCCGCATCGATTTCACTTTGGATCACGCTCTTTTGGATCTCGAGATTGTTCTCTGCGGCCACGTAATCAGCATTGGCCTTTTCGAACGAGATTTCCTGCTGGTTCACTTTTTCGAGTGCATCGGCGGAATCGAGTTCGACCAGGAGGTCGCCTTCTTTGACCTGAGATCCTTCGGGAACGATGTAGACAATCCGTGCCGTACCATCCACCTCGTTGCGGACCACCACTTCATTGACCGCTTCGAGATTGCCAGCTTCGACCACCGAGACCAGGAAATCGCCCTGTTCGACGGTGAAGTAACGCGACGCGGCCGCCGGGCCGGAACCGGATGGGATTAGGGCGAATATGATCAGCAAACCGATGATCGCGACTGCGGCCGCGATGAGCGGTCGACGCTTGAGGCGATCCATCAAGCCGTTGTTGGAAGATTCAGAACTCATGATGTTGTTTCAAATAAAGTTTCCGGAGTAATGACTTTCGGGCCTTCGGACGCGTCCGTTTCCCGGGCCAGGGTGGGAATGGAAATGGTGGTCGGGCTGGCCTGGAGCCAGTACTCTTCTATGTCGGTATCCAAGATCCCTATATCTAGTAAGAGCTGAAGACGGGCGGAAAGGTAACTGACTAATGCGGAGGAGAGGTTGTTTTTTGCCACAATTAGCGCGTCTTGGGCTTGAACCAAGTCGAAAACCACGGCGCGGCCGGCGGCGATATTCAGTTCGGCACTCGTTACCCGTTCTTCCGCGAGGGCCACGGACAAGGTCTCAATGCGGTAGTTTTCCCGCAACTGATCCAGGGTGCGGAGACCGCGTTCGATCTGATTGCGTTTTTGGTCCAAGACCAAACTAAGGGTTCGGATGGCCCGTTCAAAGTTGACCACCGTGGCGCGGAATTGGTTGCGTTCGCGGTAGCGGTTGATGGGGAGGTCGATCTCGACCCCCGCCCCAGCCCGAACGTCATTGATATCAAAAGACGTGTAGTCCGTGGGGCGATCACTGGCGAGGGAGGCATCGGCGAAAAAGTCGAGCCCGGGTTGCAAGCGGTTGGCCACGATCTTCACCTGGCGGCGACTGTCTTCAAAACGGTCGATATCATTGAGAATTTCAAGGTGATTGGTGACGGCCACTTGGAAGGCCCAGTCGGTATCGAGGGGCGTGTCGCTCAAACCGGCTTCGGCGAGTGCGACGAGCTCGGCGTCTTCCAGCTGCAACTGGTGAGTCAGCGGAATTCCCAGGCGGATCTTGAACTGGTCCAGTTGGGTTTGGTAGTTGGCCACTTGGTTGACGTAGCCGTTCCGCGAGGAAAGCTCGGCTTGTCGGGCTTGGCCCACACCCACCACGGTTTCGATGCCCGCCTTATAGCGTTCTTCCAAACGGGCGGTGGAATTCGTTCGACTCTGATAGTCAGCGAAGCGGTTGCGAACGATATCGCGTTGTTGGAGCAAGTCATAGAACTGCGTGACGATATCGATGGAGAATTGGCGTTGGAATTGGGTGAAATCCCGGACGGCGTAGATCACATTGCGTTCGGCCTGCCGGAGCGGTTCGCGAGCGACCAGATTGCCGGCGCCCCGAAGCACGGGTTGGACGAGATTGACGGAAAGGCTGCTGACAGCTGATCGGCGGGGATCGCCGGTGTAGAATCGGAGGAGATCATTTGCGAGGGTGGCCCCGATGCTGGCGCCGGTGGTCAGGGCTTGTCCGACGGTGAGTCGACTCCCGACGCTGCCGCTCTGGTCCCCATTGGCACTGCGATCCCGGGCGGCCGTGGATCGAGCGAAGAATTGCGGGCTGAACTCCCATCGTTCGCCGGCCAAACTGAGCGCCGTGAGGTAGAGATTTTCTTTTTGGCTCTGGTAGTCCCGACTGTTGGCGATGGCCAGATCCAAGGTCTGCTGGATGTCGAGCGTGCGCTTAACAACGTCGTCTCGCTCTTCAATAATGGCGAGAGATTCAATCTCCTCGGCGGATCGTTCCGAGTAGCGGGTGTCGATGGTGAAGGGGCTGGATTTGCCAAAAACTTCCGTTTCGACCTGGTCGATGATCTGATAAACTTCGTTGTCCGCCTTCTTTTGGTAGTAGGACGAGCGACACGCCACTAAGACACAGCAAAGGCCGAGTAGACCCCAACGGAATGCGGAATTCTGCCAATGCTGCCTGTTTTTGATACCCATTTGCCAGTTTTACACGTTGCGTCACATGAGACTCCGTCCTGCGTGAATGCGTTACAAAGAGCTTAAAAAGGGGGCTGGAACGCAAAAAAAGGGCAGCTCGGCGTAGTCGTCTCAAGTATTCGGGCAATCTTGCCTAGAAGGATTTCCGAGTCAAACGACTTGATGCAACTTTCCTCTCGAACCTACACTATGGCTTCGTTATGACACAGCAACAGGTTCTAGACTTGTACTTCATGGATGCCCGGCATAAGTTGATCGACTTAGCCGCGTTTATGGACCGAGTGCAGCGGGGTGAGGGAGATGCCGACTTCCGCTGGGCGGCCTTTCAAGAGGCTGTGACCGTTTTGACTCAGGGCGACGCCGGTAAGGCGGCGGCCGTGCTTGAGGTGTTCTCGGATCCCACCACCGAACCCATCGAGGTCGCCACCACCAAGGCGGCGTGCGGTGCTTGGCCCGGCAAAGCAGAATCGTAGAGCGGGAAGACGAGTCTCATGAGATACATTGAACCACACGGCCACATGGTGAGCCGGACCACGGACGATTACGTGGCCATGGTTTCCGCGGGTTGCGAAGCGGTTTGTGAGCCCGCGTTTTGGGCTGGTTTTGATCGCAGTTCGGCGGACGGCTTTTACGATTATTTTTGTCAGTTGACCGAGCACGAGCCCAAGCGGGCGGCAAAGTTCGGACTACCGCACTACACTTGGTTGTGTATCAATCCTAAGGAGTCTGAAGACTTAGGACTTGCCAACGAAGTTCTTTCGATCATTCCCGATTTCATGGACCGGCCCAACGTTCTCGGTATCGGTGAGATTGGATTGAACAAGAACAGTCGGAACGAACTGAAAGTGTTAGAGAAGCATGTAGACTTAGCGGGGAGCCGCGAGCAACTCATCTTGGTCCACACGCCGCACTTGGAAGACAAACGCAAGGGGACGCGATTGATCCTCGATGTCCTGAAGAACGACTCCCGGATTTCGCCCGAGCGGTGCATTATCGATCATGTGGAAGAGCACACCATCAAGATGGTCTTGGACGAAGGGTTTTGGGCGGGGATGACTTTGTATCCGGAATCCAAGTGCAGTTCGGCCCGGGCGATCGATATGTTGGAGATGTACGGGCGAGAGCAGATCTGGATGAACAGTGCCTGTGATTGGGGGGTCAGCGTACCTTTGGCCGTGCCGCATACCATCATGGAAATGCGGCGTCGTGGGCACAACCGGGACTGGATTGACAAAGTGGCGTACCAGAACCCGGTCGCCTTTATGCAACAGTCTCCTCGCTTCAAGGCGCCGGTACCGGTGTGACGACGTGCGGGTAGCGCGTCGGTTTTGAGATTCGTAGTGCGGTTGAAGCAGGGGTAACAGTGGAAGGGATAATGAGATGAAACTGAGTCACGGAATCCATTTGGCGTATTGCACGAATATCCACCGGGGTGAGACGTGGGAACAAACTTTCGAGACCCTCAAGCGGTACACCATGGACGTGCGGCGTCAGGTGTGTCCGGACGAGCCCTATGCCATCGGGTTGCGGTTGGGTAACGATGCCGCCCGCGAGCTGGCGCAGGGGAGCAATCTGAGTCGGTTTCAGGAATGGTTGACCGCGCAGAATTCGTACGTGTTCACGATCAATGGTTTTCCCTACGGTACCTTTCACGGCACTCGGGTGAAGGAGTTGGTTTACCAACCGGATTGGACCACACCGGAACGCTTGGAATACACCAACCTGCTCTTTGATTTGTTGGCCGAGCTGGTGCCCGAAGGGGTGGAAGGGAGCGTGAGTACGGTGCCCGTGTCATACAAGGAACTGATCTCCAACGAACGCCACGTTCGCGAGGCGCGGAAGAATCTGTGGAAATGCGTGGACCACATCGAGCAGTTGAGTCGACGAACCGGCAAGAAACTGCACCTGGGTCTGGAGCCGGAGCCTTTGTGTTATTTGGAGACGAGTGACGAAACGGTGCGTTTCTTCGAGCAAATGCGGAAGGATCGGCCGGGTGATCTTAGGATCGAGGAGCACCTTGGGGTGAACTATGATTGTTGTCATCTAGCGGTGGAATTTGAACAACCGCACGAGGCGCTGGGCCGATTGCTGCAGCACAAGGTGCGATTGAGTAAGATTCACCTGAGCTCGGCTCTGCGGGTGAGCCCGAGTCCGGAGGTGCGTGAGGCGTTGAAGGCGTACACGGATGATATTTATTTCCACCAAGTGATCGAGAGGCGGTCTGACGGGCAGTTGATCCGTTACCGTGATTTGGAGAATGCCTTGGATAGTGACCCCTCCGAGGAGCCGCATTTGCCGGAGGAATGGCGCATTCATTTCCACGTGCCCTTGCACACGGAACCGAGTGTTTTGTTTGAGACGACGGCCGATCATATTTCGGGGACCTTGGATTTTGTGAAAGAGCATCCGGGGATTTGTTCGCACTTCGAGATGGAGACCTACACGTGGGAAGTGTTGCCGCCGGAAATGAAGCGGCGGAGCGTCGTGGACCAGCTGGTAGCGGAATACCAATGGACGCTCGGCCAGATGAAAGAGCGGGGTCTGGCGTAGCGACGGCGTTCGGAGGGATTCCGGAAGGTGGGGCGAGCGTACTCGCGAGCCGTTGGGCAAGAGAGGTGTGACTGAATCACCGACGGGTCACCCCAAGTTCCGCGGTCATTATTTCGGAGCTTTAGCCGATGAGTTGATTTTGGTTACTGCTCGTTGTTGGAGCAGGGGGATGCTGCCTTTGCCCAGCGGCTCGCGGGTACGCTCGCCCCACCTTCCGGAATCCGGACTCTACCTTCCGGAGGATTCTCGTTCCAGGGTCCGTTTAGATGGCAAAGATCTTACCTTGGTGGGGCCATTGTTTGGAGGAAGTCACCAGTCCTGCCCGCACGGGGTTCTCGGTTACGTAGTGCCATTGTTCCTCGCGAGATTCGTCGTTCCGGAGGCGGTGGTGCCATCCGGCGGCTTGGAACTGCCAGTTGGGTTGGCTGTGTTTTGCAGCGAACGAACGTTTCCAGAAACGGATCCACGTTTCGATGGTGCACGAGGTCCTACGCGGTACGCAAAATAGGTGTAGGTGATCCGGCATCAGGAGGTAGGTACCGACATGCCAGGCGGTGCATTCAAACCAAGTCACCCGTAACAGTTTGTGAACTTCAGCGTTTGCGAGCCACGGGCGCCGTTTGTGAGTCGCGATTGTGAGGAATACGAGGCATTGGACATCGTCATTGATCTGGACACCCCGTGCGGGGTGATCGCGGTCAGGTAGCGAAGGCTTCATATTCTTCCAAGGGGAACCGGAGGGTTCAATTGATACCACAAGTAGTATGATGTTCAAGAAGTTTAGAGAAGTATTTAAGTTTTTTTGTTAATGTTTTCCTTTCTTGAGTGATGCGTTGCTAGGATCTCGAGAGCTATCGGCCGGCATTCGGGAAGGTGGGGCGAGCGTACCCGCGAGCCGTTGGGCAAGAGAGGTGTGACTAAAACTCCGACGCGTCACCCCAAATTTCGCGGTCATTATTTCGGAGCTTTAGCCGATGAGTTGATGTTGGTTACCGCTCGTTGTTGGAGCAGGGGGATGCTGCCTTTGCCCAGCGGCTCGCGGGTACGCTCGCCCCACCTTCCGGAGGTTCCAGATAGGTCGTCTTGGGGCTGCATTACTACCACCGCTAGTGTGGTGCCAATGCTAGCTGATGATCTCGTGGGCGACTCGACCGTGGACGTCCGTGAGGCGGAAGTCGCGTCCGGCGTAGTTGTAAGTCAGCCGTTCGTGGTCCAATCCCATGAGGTGGAGGATCGTTGCGTGGAGATCGTGTAAGTGTAGTCGGCCTTCCACCGCTCGGTAGCCCAACTCGTCCGTTGCTCCATACTGGATCCCGCCTTTCACACCACCGCCCGCTAGGAACATGGTGTAGCCGTTGGGATTGTGGTCACGTCCGTCGAGATTGTCTTTGGCGGTGTCCGGCGTGCGGCCAAACTCGCCGCCCCAGAGAATCAGGGTGTCGTCCAGAAGGCCGCGAGCCTTGAGGTCTCCGATCAGAGCGGCGATGGGTTGATCCGTGGTCCTGGCACGCGTGCCATGGCCGTTCTTGAGTTTGTTGTGCTGGTCCCAGAACTCATCGCAGACCTCGACATGCCGGACGCCGGCTTCAAGCAATCGACGAGCCAGTAGGCATTGACGACCAAAGTTGTCCGTGGCCGAGCCGTCTCCAATCCCATAAGCCTTCAGCGTAGTCGGACTCTCGCCTTCGAGATCCATGACCGTCGGCAGCTCAGACTGCATGGTGAAACCGCGCTCGAAGGATTCGATGACGCCGTTGATTTGGGTATCGGTCGGATCCTGCTCGGCGAAGCGTTGGTTGAGGCTCTGGATGAAATCGAGTTGCCGGCGCTGTTCCTTGTGTGAGAGTTGTGGATTGCTGAGATGGTTCAGCTGGGCTTTTTGGATCGGCGTTTTGATGTCGCCGATTGCCAGTCCTTGGAAGGCCGCGGGAAGAAACGCGGACCCGTAGTTCTTAGCCCCGCCGTTAATTAGAGGCGGTGAGAGACTGATGAAGCCGGGCAAGTTGGCGTTTTCCGTGCCGAGCCCGTACATCACCCAGGAACCGAGCGAGGGGCGGGTGAATTGAAAGCTGCCGGTGTGGAGCTGGAGCATTGCGGGGGTATGATTCCCTGAATCGGTGTGCATGCCCGAGAGCACGCAGAGGTCGTCGGCGTGCTGCGCGATGTGGGGAAGAAGGTCGGAAACCCACAGGCCGCTTTGGCCGCGTTGTTTCCAGTCCCATTGGTTTCCGACCAAGCGGCGTTGCCCCTTGCCTTTGTTTTTCCCGCGGCCTTTCTGGCCCGCTCGACGATAGAGCTCGGGTTTGTAGTCAAAGGTTTCCATGTGGGACGGGCCACCGCGCATGTGAAGGAAGACGAGCCGTTTGGCTCGCGGCGTATGGTGTGTGCGCTTGGGGGCCAAGGGACTCGTGTGATCCGCAGCTTTGGCCTGGCAGAGATCCGCCAGAGCGACGAGGCCGAGCCCACAGGTGGTCTGGCGCAGCCAATCACGGCGCGAGAATCGGAATGAGGGACGAGGCGAGGGCATAGCGTTAGTTGAGATAGCGGAATTCAGCCGAGGCAATGAGCGCTTGGCACAAGGAATCCCAGGCGGGTGGGGTGGATCCTTCTAGATACGTGATGGCAGCCGCGCGTTCCGACGCGTTGGGTTTGCGTCCAAAGATCCAGAGGTAGGCCTGAGTCACGCGTTCCGGAGTGGTTTGGGCATCCGCGGTGATGCGTTGGCTCAGCTCTTGGGCCATGTCGATGACTAGAGGACTGTTCAAGAGGAAGAGCGATTGGGTGGGGACATTGGTGGTGTCTCGTTGGCCCTGGATATTGCCGGGGTCCGGAAAGTCGAAGGTCTTGTGTAAATCGATCATGGCCGTGCGCAGCACCGGAAGATAGATGCCTCGATGTCGGAACGGTTCATTGAGCGGTTTAGTGTTGATCCCCCGCCCCACTTCGCCTTCTCCGATGCGGGCCACGACCGAGCTTGCGGGGCGTTCCAGGTTCAGTTGCTGTCCCAGTTGGAGGAGGGCGTCATGGAGTGGTTCGATTTCCAAGCGGCGGCGGTTGAAACGCCAGTAGGTGGTGTTTTGTGGGTCCTGCTTGTAGGCTTCGGGCTGGTTCTGCGCGGCGAGCCGATAGGTGCGGGAGGTGACCAGGTGCTTGATGAGTTGTTTGGTGGACCAACCGGAGTCTTGAAAAGTGCGAGCCAGATAATCCAGCAGCTCGGGGTGCGTTGGGGTGTTCCCGGAATGACCGAAGTTATCGACCGATGCCACCAGGCCCCGTCCGAAGAGATGGGACCAGATCCGATTCACGGCAACCCGCGCCGTGAGGGGATTGTCTTGGTGAGTGATCCATTCAGCGAGTTGAATGCGTCCGCTTTGTTTTCGATCAACGGCGGGTGACGGTAGTTGGAGGTGAGTTAAGAATCCCCGTTTGACGAGCGATCCCGTATTGGATTTTTCGCCGCGAATCCGAATGGCTAAGTCCTTTGGCTTCTTGAGATCGCGTACGCCCATGGCATAGTCGATCTTTAGGGTGCCCTCTTCTTCATCCAATTGAGTGACGGTGCTCCGTAGCGTGTTCAGCTCTTCCTTGAGCGTTTGAATCGCGTCTTGGTTCTTGTCCGGATTGTTACGGAGTTTCTTTAAACGGTTCTGGGCTTTCTTTTGGTCTTTGGTGAGTGCTTGGCGCTGATTCACAAGCGCCGTGAGTCGAGTGACGGCAGCTTCGTTTTCGTCTCCCAAGGGAAGCCACACTTTCATCGCGTCGGCCGGGGTCTTGGGTCGGCGCGGACCGCCTCCATAGCGCGTGTCCGTGCTAGCGAAGATCCCGCCGATAGCGTAGTAGTCGGCGGTGGGAATCGGATCGAACTTGTGGTCGTGGCAGCGGGCGCAACTCACGGTCAGTCCGAGGAAGCTGCGTGTGACGGCGTCGATCTGATCATCGATTAAATCCAATTGCAGATTGCCACCAACGAGTGATTTTGAGCCGATGGCCAGAAACCCCGTGGCGACTTGATTGGCTTTCCGCGTTTCGGGGTTGGGGCTGGGCAAGAGGTCGCCAGCGATTTGCCGCTGGATGAAGGCATTGTAGGGGAGGTCGGCGTTGAAGGCATCAATGACCCAGTTGCGGTAACGCCAAGCGTAGGGGAAAAGTACGTCTCGGCTCTTGCCGTTGCTTTCAGCATAGCGGGCTACGTCCAACCAATGCCGGCCCCACCGTTCGCCGAACTGGGGGCTGGCGAGTAGGGCGTCGACCTGTTGTTCCAAGGCGGATTCCGGATCTTGGGCGACGGCCTGTAGAAAATGTTGAATGGTGGCGGGGGTGGGGGGTAGTCCGATGAGGTCAAAGCTGAGGCGACGGAGGAGCGTGGGCCAATCGGCGTCGGGGTTCGGGACGGTGCCGGATTGGGCTTGTTGGGATCGGATGAAGCGGTCCAGGGGTTGGCGTGCCCAACCGTCATTGGGTGTGTCGGGCGGGTAAACCGCTCGAAGCGGTTGGAGCGACCAGAGCGGGGCGTCGTTCTTATTGGATGGCTCCGTGTTGGTCGGTTCTGTTCGAGGGTCCCAAGCGCCGTTGGCGATCCATTGTTCGAAATCAGCGATCACGCTACGGGGAAGCGCCCCCTTGGGGGGCATCTCGAGATCGGCTTCGTAGCGCAGGGCCTTGAGGAGCAGGCTGTTGGCGGGATCGTGGGGTACCAGGGCCGGGCCGCTATCACCACCGCGAAGGGTCGCTTCCCGTGTGTCGAGGCGAAGCCCTCCCTTCAGACGCTTGGCGAAGCTAGAATGGCATTCATAACATTGGTTTGCCAGGACGGGGCGAATACGTTTCTCGAAGAACGCTTGCTGGGCGGCCTCGTCGAGGGCTTGGGTCTCGACGCCGGAGACGACGAGAAGGCAGCTGAGAATGACCCAAATACCGCGCATGGAGATTGTTGGGGATCATCGCGGGTTGAGAGAGGAAATGCAACCTTTCCGGAAGGTAGGGCGAGCGTACTCGCGAGCCGCTGGGCAAGAAAGGTGTGACCGAAACACCGCCGGGTTGCCCTAAGTTACCCGGTCTCTATTTCGAAGCCTTGGCCGATGAGTTGATTCTAGTTGTCGGTTGTTTTTGGGGCAGGGGGATGCCGCTCTTGCCCAACGGCTCGCGGGTACGCTCGCCCCACCTTCCGGAATTCCGGAATTTCGGAAAGGTTAGCGGCTGCCTGGGCCGGAGAATGTGTTGTTCTGGTCTTGGAAGTTGATGAAGCCCAGATAAGCCAGCATCAAACCCAGGAAGACCTGGTTGTATTTAAAAGCCAAGAACGCCATACCGCCTGCGCATATGACGCCGACCCATCGGGTGATTTCCCTCCGGGTGGGGCCAAGGACGTCCCGGATGATCTGGCCCCCATCAAGTGGGAGGATGGGAAGGAGGTTGATGAAGGTCCAAAAGAAATTGATAAAGATCAGGTAGTTTTTCAGGCGAACGCCAGCCGGTGTCGCTGGTGGGAAGATCTCGGTGGTGACCAAGTACGTCAGACCACCCAGCGCCAGACTCGCTGCCGGACCCGCGGCGCTCACTAGGATGTTCTGCTTCCGAGTGAAAGCGGCGCCGGGAAAGATGGCCAAGCCCCCGAAACCGTGAAGATGAATCAAGGGAGTCGCCCCATAGCGCTTGCCCATTGCGGCGTGGCCGAGTTCGTGGATGAGAATCGAGAAAAAGACCGCGATGGTCCAAAGCAGGATGCGGGGTAAGTCGGCGGAGGATTGCATCGAAAGCCCGCCTCCGAGAAGGAAGCAGGTGAGCCAGAAAAACCATTCTACCGAAACCGGATAACCGAAGAGACGAAATCTTAGCATGGGACCAATTCAAATTCGAAACGCCGCGCGCGTTCGGACTAAACCGTCACGGATTCACCCGGGGCCGGTTGTAGCACTTTCATCTTAGGATACTTTTCGTTGATCTGATGTTCAAACCACGCGCGAGAATCGTGATCTCCGTGGGCTAAGACGACGGTGTGGGGTGAGACGCGGCCGACGAAATCGAGGAGCTCATCTCGGTTGGCGTGGGCGGTGAGATCGAATTCCTGTAGATCGCATTTTCGGGTGAGCTCGCCACCGGAGTTGGAAAAGTGGAATCGTTCCCCGGGTTGGGCGGCTCGGAGTCGGCCGGCGGGTGTATCGGGATCCGCGTATCCGACAAAAAAGATGGCTTGGCTTTCGTCTTCGACCATCCGGAGGGCGAGTTCATGGGCGGGGGTGTGTTCGGTCATCATGCCGGCCGTGATGACAAAGAGGCGTCCGCCGCGGAGTTTCATGCTTTCCAGCTGCTTGCGCTCCAAGACGATGAGGTTGAGGCTTTCGTGGAGGCTGAGGTTGCTGTGGTTTCGGTGGGCGCGGTGGGCTTCCAGATCGTAAATCTCGGTGAAGACGCGTCCCAGACCGCCGATGTAGATGGGCTGTTCCTTGATCTTGCCTTCGCGCATCATCAGAGCCAGTAGCGCCAACATCTCCTGGGTGCGTCCCAGGGCGAAGGTGGGCATGAGCACGCAGCCCCGCCGAGCGATCACTTCCTCGATCGCCGCGGCCAGGCGTTCGATTTCGCCCTGCCGCGTGAAACCGGGCGTGATCTCTCGATTCCCTCGGGTGGTTTCGAGAATTAAAACATCGGCTTGGACATCTTCGAAACGGGCGCCCTTGAGAATGGTTTGATCCCCGAAACAGACGTCGCCGGTGTAAAACAGCGTTTGCTTTTCGCCCCGCACCATCAATCCGGCGGAGCCCAGGGCGTGGCCGGCATCAAAGAACTCCAAGGTGGGAGACGACGAACCGCTGAACTGGGCCGGTTTGTTGCTCCACTCAATCTCTCGGTTGTATTTGTAGCCCTGAAAAATGTAAGCGATTTCGTCGAGCTCGCGGTGCGTGTATAAAGGATATTCGGGAATCCCGAGCTCGTCGCGCTGGCGTTTCATCACATTCACCGAGTTGTGCAAGACGCGTTCGACGATGAAATAGCTCAGCTCCGTCATGAGTACATGGGCATCCGGAAAGTGCCGGACGGCTACCGGGAGAGAACCCACGTGATCGTGGTGGCAGTGGGTGATGGCGATGGCATCGACCCGTTTGTCGCGGATCTCGGAGTACAGCGGGAGACTTTCGCGGCCGGAAAGTTTGGGATGAATGCCGGCATCCATGAGCAGATTGTGATCCTCGAGTTCGAGAAACCAACCGCTGGCGCCGATGTCTTCGCGCGGATTGAGGTTTGTGATTCGCATAAAATGGGACCGTGTGAGACGAGACGGACCCCACCCGGAGGGAAGGACTCGCAGCGAGTCTCGAGTGCGGCTGTGTTGTGATACGGGCCGTGCTCGTTTTCTGGCCGCTTGAACTGGCGGGATTTAATCGCGGTCTGGGGGACAAATCCAGTAATACCACGAACTTTTGCGTCGGAAACGGACGCGGGCGGGAGAAACCAGCCGTCTTCGGGAACTTTCTTTGGGCTGGTCTGGAATCTGTAACCAGTTGATAAAGAGTAATTTAGGAAGTTAGAACAGAGGTGAAGATGGTAGGCGGCGTGCGATTTCTAACTTTTCGTTGAACAAAACAGTGCCTAGGGGGATCAGAGGTAGTGTAGTTGTTAGTGTTCTCTGTCTGATAGGATACGGTTACTTCAACACGTTAAGTGTTTGGTTTGGTTGTAACTCGGGCACGAACGAGCATCGGAATTTCCGGTGCTCGTTTTTTTATACGCCTTGCAGCACACCGGTCGAGTCGCCGAGTCGTTGCACGCCGGTGAGACCCATGCGATCACCCATGGCGAGGAGGAGGTTGGACATCGGGACCTCGTTGAAGCGTCGGAACGCGCCCGGGTTCAAGCTGCCACCCCCTGCTCCGGCAAGGACGAGCGGCAGATTGACGTGAGTGTGGCGATTGCCATCCGAGTTACCGCTCCCGTAGAGAATCATGGAATTGTGCAGGATAGAGTGTCCGTCCACGTCTTGGATGGCATCCAATTGACGGAGGAACCGAGCCAGCTTACCGACGTACCAACGGTCGATTTCCGCGACCTTGGCCATCATGTCCGCCTGATTTCGGTGATGGGTGAGGTAATGATGCCCTTCGATGATCCCGATCTCGGGGAAGGTGCGGTTGCTGCCTTCATTATGCAGGAGAAAGGTGGCGACGCGCGTGGAGTCGGTCTGGAAAGCGAGGGCTAGCATATCGAACATCAGATCGATGTGGTTTTCGAAATTCTCGGGAATTCCTTCCGGGGTGGCGCGATCCGGATCCGGTGCCGGGAGGTTTTCCGCTGCGGTCATGCGTTGTTCCAATTCGCGGATGCTCGTGAGGTATTCGTCGAGTCGGCCGGTATCGGCTCGGCCCAATTCCTTTTGTAACGAACGGGCGTCCTCCAGGACGTAGTCGAGAATAGAGCGTTGTTCGGCCCGTCTTCGGGCCAGGGCTGCGTGTCGTTCACCGGGCTTGCCGGCGCCGAAGAGGCGCTCGAAGAGAAGACGCGGATTGGGTTCGGGTGGCACGGGTTGGGTGGCGGAGGTCCAAGCAAGATTGTATTGATAGGCACAGGAGTAACCGGAATCGCAAGAGCCTGATTTCCGCACGGCGTCGCAGGAGAGTTCCAGGGACGGAAAACGCGTGAGATGGTTGAGGTGTTGGGCGACGAGTTGATCGATGGAGACGCCGGCATGGATATCCGATCCGGCGGTTTTCCGGACGCGGACGCCGGTCAAATACGTGCCACTCGCGCGGGCATGGTCCCCGGCGCCGTCGGGTCCGGGTGTGGCGTTCACGTGATCCAGCCCGCCCAAGACTTGGAGCTGGTCGCGCAAGCCTTCGAGGGGTTGCATGGTTCGATTGAGCGCAAAGTCAGTACCCGGGTTGGCTTCCGGCCACCATTTATCTTGGATCGCACCGTTGGGAAAGTACACGAACGCCATGCGAAGCGGGGCTCCCGTCGGTGTGGTGGCCATGGGACGCGCTGCCTCCGCTGCCTGGACCCACTGGGATCTGAGCGAAGCGAATGCGGGTAGGGCGATGCCCGTGCCGAGGCCACGGAGAAAACGGCGTCGGTTCCAACGGAGTGCTGCCGGTGCGGCGACGGAGGAGTCAGGGTGCGAGCTTGAGTTCATGGCGAGTTGGAGGTGGTGCGAGCCAGTGAGGTTTTCGATGTCTGGTGGGGACGATTGGTCTTGAGGAAAGCCGGAGAAGTGAGGATGCCTTCGAGTAGGGTTGAGAAGCGGTCGTCTTGCTCCAGGGCGCTGACAATGCGATCCACCGTCTCGACATCGCCGGGTTCTGGGCCTCGGCCCAGGGCGTAGGTAAGCAGTTTTTCCGTGAGACAGCGGTAGAAGTCTAATTTGCGTTCTGTCGCCAGGATCGCTTTGAGGTCCGCGATGCCGTCGAAGGCCTCGCCCGTGATCAGTTTTCCGGCCGGGTCGATGGGTTGCTGGAGTTCTTGGTCCCGCCACATGCCCATGGCGTTGAAGCTTTCCAGGCTCAAGCCCAGCGGGTCCATTCGGTTGTGGCAGGACCGGCAGAGTGGGCTGGCGCGATGTTGGGCTAGAGCCGCTCGCAGGCTGGCGTTCTCGCCTTCTTCGGTGGCGGATTCGAGATCGGGAACATCGGCCGGCGGCGGCGGCGGTGGCGTCCCGAGAATGTTTTCCAAGATGAAGAGTCCGCGTTTGACCGGGGACGTACGTGTCGGGTTGGAAGTGACAATCAGGGTCGTGCCTTGCGTGAGGACGCCGCCTCGGGCGTGCCCTTCCGGGAGAGTGACCTTTCGCATGTGATTCCCGGATACGTCCGGAACGCCATAGTGCTTGGCCAGGGGCTCGTTCAAGAACGTGTAGTTACTGTCGAGCAATTCAACGAGGGGCCGGTTTGCTTGCACGATATGTTGGAAGTAGGATTCGGTTTCTTTCCGCATGGCGGTGCGGAGCGTCGAGGTCAGTTCGGCTCGTGGGCGACGAAAGATCTTGCGGCGTTGTTGACGGAGCGAGCCTAACTCGGCGAGTTCGGCTTCTGTGAGCGATTCCCGAGGTTTTCGTGCCAGCGTGAAATAGCGTTCTCGGAGTCGCGTGATTTCAGGATCTTCCTGCGTTTCCCGAGCCAAAACCGCGCGAGCATTGATAGACACACTGCCGATGTCTCGCGCCTGAAGCCATTGGCCGACGAAGCTCTTGATGAAGGCATCTGCCTTGGGGGCTTGGAGCATGCGTTGCCATTGCTCGGGCAATTGATCCCGGAGCTGACCTTTTTCTGCGAGGTCCAGCAGGGTGCGATCCGGCATGGAGGACCACAGGAAATACGAGAGCCGGGAGGCCAGACTGTAGGCATCGACATGAGGATAGGCGCCGGGTGTCTCCGGCGCTTCCGAGCGATCGACTTTGAGAAGAAAACGGGGGGATGCCAGGATGGCTACGAAGGCTTGGGCGATGCCTTGCTCGAAGGTTTGGTCCGGTTTGCGGTAGAAGCTGGCTGCGAGGGCTACGAGTCGATCGATGGTCTCGGGATCGGCTGGTCGACGAAACGCTTGCGTAGCGAAGGCCGTGAGGATTTTACGGGCGCGTTCGTCGTCCGAATCTGCGGCAGCGAGCGCCGGACTGAAAAAGCGTTCGTATTGGGGAGGCGTTATCCAGTGATCGGTTTCCATGGGGCCTTCGATTCGAAGCTCGTGCACTTCTAGGTAGATCGGGTTGTCATCGTTTTTGACCGGCTTCTTTGGTTCCAATTGGATGCGGATGCGGTGTTCACCCGTGGTCCAATCTTGAATAAAAGTGTCTGAATACTTGTCACTGGGTCGCCAGCTATGGGACGTGACCATGACGGGAGTGTCGTCAATCGAGTAGGTGACGAGGCAGGTGGCGGGGTCATAGTTGAACGCGCCGTCAACTTCGGTGGCGAATTGGACGCGGTAGCGGCCCGGCGTGGTGATTTGGAAACGATGTTCCATGGTTTGAGCCTGATCGAAGGGCATGCGCCGGGCGTTGTTTTCTGTGGTGGTGTCGCGCATCGCCTCGCCCGATACGCGTCGGATCACTGGGATTCGGGCTTCCAGCGGAACGGCCTCGCGAACAATGTCTTTCGCGGCTTGAAAGTACTTTTCCAGGAGTAGCGGAGACAGAGTCAGCACCGAACCGATATTGTCGAAACCGTAGCCTGTGTCATCGGGCGGGAATTCCACGTCGGCCGGAAAATCGATCCCCATCAGGTCTCGAATGGTGTTTTGGTATTCCAAGCGATTCAGGCGCCGGGTGCCGAGGTGACCGGGATCCGGATTGTTGGGGGCAATTTGGAGCGCACCGTATTTGATCCAATGTTCCAAGCGAGCGCGTTGTTCGGGGGAGGGTTGGGGTTTGTTGTGGGGCGGCATGAGTTCCGCCCGGGTGTTTTTGAGCACGCGGTGCCAAAGTTCCGCGTCGCCCGAGCCGTCGGTTTGGGCAGTGTCCAGCGCTACTTGGCCTTTGGCTGATCCGTCGCCGTGACAGTCGTAGCAGAACTCGGCCAAGATGGGCTCAATCTCGGTTTGGTAGTCCGGGAGTGGCGCCGCCGTTGCCGTGATGGACCCAAGGAACGCTGCGGTAGCGAGGGTAATGATGAAGCGTGGGTTCATTGGATCTGGAGCTCGGATGGCTGCTTTGGGTCTAGGGCTATTATTACTGCAGACTGGAACGAGAGGGAAGGCGTTACGAAACACGGGGGTTTTGGTTGAAAAGGTAGGGCGAGCGTACCCGCGAGCCGTTGGGCAAGAAAGGCGTGACTAGTAGCCTGAGGCATGACGCAAGAGTCCGGGTCTGTGCGCCGAAGTGTTCGCCGATGAGGTGATTTTGGCTGTTGGTCGGTGTTGGAGCAGAAGAATGTTGCGTTTGCCCAGCGGCTCGCGGGTACGCTCGCCCCACCTTCCGGATTTGGATTCGGATCCTGACGCGAAGTTGACAGGGAATTGGGGAGGGATAGAAGATACCATTATGGTTTGCCAATCCTGCAAGCAAGCGCCTGCGATGGAGCACATAACGATGTTTCATCACGGGGAACGGAAACAATTGGAGTTTTGTTCCGAGTGCGCGGATGAATACTACAAAGCCACTCCTGGAATGGTTGGAAGCCGCGGCTTGATTTGCCTTTCTGAGGCCTATCGGGATCGTTTGTATCGGCGGCTTGAGACCGCCCATCCCGAAGTCTTCGATGAGCCGAAAGATCCCGCCAATATGACGGCAAACCGGGACACCCTGAGGCAGTTCCTGGAGGCGGCACTTCGGGACGACCACATCGAAGTTAGTTCAGATGGACTCGAGATGCTGTTGGTGGATTTTGCTTGCTCGAATCACTTCTTCCAAAAGCAGCAGGCGGTTCAACGCAGAAGGTCTATTGAGGCCCAAAGAAAGCGGTCTCCGAAGGAAGGGGATGATTCCAGTTCGGGTGGTAGAAACCACGCTGACTAGGCAAGTGTGAGCTCGGTACGATTGGCGTGGGATTCGCGATCGTGCAGGTCGATGACGCGGCGAAGCTCACGGTCGACGACGCCGGATCCGAACGATTCGACGTAGTGGCACGCGGCAAAGTTCGACGCAATGCTTTCGTATTTCTGTACCCACTGTTCGCGGAGTGGGAGTCGATCGGGATGAACGGGCCAGATTCCGGGATTCGGCCGGAGGTGCTGATCGATCCCGATGCGCCAGGGTTTAGCGGAGAGGCGGGCGCGAAAGCAATTCTGGCGCAGGCACATGGTTTGGTAGATGGGATCGGCTTGGATCGCTTTGAAGAACGCACTTACCTCGTCCTCTTGAGGATCAAAGACTCGATGCGTTGCCAGGAGCCGAATCCCATTGGGTGTTTCGTAGAGCCGCAGGTTCCAATCGGGATGCGTTTCCATGAACGTAGCGACGCGTGCCCGCGCGCGGTCCCGGTAGTGACCTTCCCTTGAGCCTGCTAGCCGACGAAGCATCATGGCGATAGGCAACGAGAGCAAACCCACTCCGAGGATCATCAAACCGATTTCATCGGCAAACCGGCCCGTCGCCATCACCACGCCCACGACAACTAGGTTGAGGAGCGTCCAGATGGAAAAAGTGTTCCAAAGCCAAAATGGTTCTTTGAAGTCCACATCCGCAAAAAGGGCGTGGGGAGAATTGAGACAGCGAGCCCCGTATGAGTTTCGTGTGATGACTTCCTTGCCTTGTCGGGCAAGGACTTCTTCTCGAATGGGAACACCGTCGGCGCCGTTGTAGGGCACCTTGGGTTCCCGTCTGGGGAGTTGCAAACCCGAGAGGATTTGAGCCAAGGCATCGGCGGCGCGCTGGTCTGCCATGGCTTGAGCCGCGTCGGGGCTCGACTCGGACCAACCGAAGCGTCGGACCGTGATCTGTTTTCCTTCAGCACGGTGTTGCTTGCGGCCCTCAGCCCAGTAATTCGGAACGATCATGCTGGCGGTGCGGTATTAGATGATTTCCTCAAGGGGCTTCCCACCTTCTTGCACGGCGTAGAGCGGACGGCCTTGGTGATCAAGATAGGTCGTGTCGAGCGGAATACCAAAGTGGTGAAAGATCGTAGCTGTGAGATCACCCGGACTCACCGGTCGTTCGGCGATTTCACCCCCGTCTTTGGATGTGGCGCCGATCACCTGTCCGTGACGGAAGCCTCCGCCAGCGAGGAGCATGGACGCCACGAAGGGCCAGTGATTGCGACCGTCCGTGCTGCCTTGGGTGCCGAGTTGGGGCGTCCGACCGAATTCACCCATGGCGATGACGAGGGTATCGTCCAACAACCCACGTTCGTCCAGATCGGTCACGAGGGTTGAGATGAGGTGATCGAACACCGGGAGTAAGGGACGCAAGCCATTCCAGATTCCGCCATAGGGTGGGATATTATCGCCATGGTTGTCCCAGGTTCCGGAAGCGCCGTGATTGCTTAAGTCGATGGTGACAAAACTCACTCCGTTCTCGACTAAGCGTCGAGCCCGCAAGGCTTGTCGCCACCAATCGTGGTCTCCGTATCGTGCGACTGTTTTGGGGGATTCATGAGAAAGGTCGAATGCGGCTTGCGCGCGCCCCCCTGCGACGAGGTCATAGGCCTGCTGCTCGAATTGATTCATCGCCGCCATCTCGCCTTTCAGGTCGACGTCTTGGCGCAAGCGATCCATCTGCTGCCGGAGGGAGCGCCGAGAACGGATGCGCTGCGGGTTCAATCCGGCCGCCAAGGAAAACAGCTTTCCGGTGTCTTTCGCCACGAAGGGATCGTGCTGCTTACCGGCGTAGCCGCCCCAAGCCACGTGCGATCGACTCTTCATATTGAGCACGACGTAGGGTGGCATGGAGGGATCATGGGCGGGGTAGTTTTTTGCCACCAGGGAACCGATTGCGGGATATAAGTGGCCGCGTGGATTGATTCGAGGCGCCGCTTCGCGATGGCCGGTCTGCATCACCATGTTCGGTTCGTGATTGCTGGAACGGCAGTCCACGGACCGGATGAGCGTGAACTTGTCCATCATTGCGGCCTGCTTGGGGAGATACTCGCAGATCTGGATACCGGGTACGTTAGTCGCAATCGGTGAAAACGGACCGCGATTCTCGCGCGGCCGATTCGGTTTCATGTCCCAGGTATCAATATGAGACGGACCGCCCGTCATCCAGATCAGGATGACCGATTTCCGGCCGGCCAGACTGGCGCCTTGGGCGGTGGCTTCGGCCCGGAGGCGAAGCAAATCCGGGAGCGTGAAACCGGCGAGGCCAGCCAAGCCTGCCTTCAGCACACTCCGCCGACTCAACACGTTCACACCGTCCCGCTGGCGGGCGTTGAGAAATGCGAATGCGGAGTCTGGGTGGCGGTGAGACATGGGCAAGGCGGGTTGAGCGGCAGGCTCAGCCCCTATGAGTTGACGGTGGTAGAATGCGAGACAGAAGTCGGAAATGCAACCCACATTGCTCTGGCTGGTTGCCGGGGCTAGCGGGCGCTGTTCTTGCCCAACGGGTCGCGGGTACGGTCGCCCCACCATCGCGATTCCGACACTTTGGAACCGCAGATGACGCCGATGTACACAGATATTTAATCTGCGAGCATCTGAGTCATCTGCGGTTAAAAACTTTTCCGCCTTTCATCTGAGGCCACGTCCCGGCGCTTGACCAATCGGTTCGCTTTTGAACTAATGAACCTTTCAGCAGACACTATGAAATTGCATCAATCTTTGCGCTTGGCGGGCCTTTCGTGTGCCCTTGGAGTATTGGCAACCGTGGCTACGACCCTACGGGCCGACCATCACGGCGAAGCAGGCTGGGAAGTCCTCTTCGATGGGAGCTCGACGGAAAAGTTTCGGGCCTTCAAGCGGGATTCTTTCCCGAACAAAGGTTGGAAGATTGAATCCGGCCAGTTGCGCACCATCAAAGGCGGGGATGAGGTCGATATTGTGACCAAGAAACAATACGCCAATTTCGAACTGGTCTTCGAATGGAAGGTCACGCCCGGCGGTAACAGCGGGGTGATGTATCGCGTCAGCGAAGCCTTTGATCGACCCTGGCACACCGGCCCCGAGTATCAAGTGTTGGACGACTCGCGTCACAAAGACGGTAAGAACGAACTCACCTCAGCCGGTGCCTTCTATGCACTCATCAGTGCGGAGGGGAAGACCTTGAAGCCCGTAGGCGAATACAACACTGCTCGGATCGTCGTGAATGGTGACTCGGTGGAGCATTGGTTGAATGGCAAAAAGGTCGTGGCTTTGGAATTGGGCAGCTATGGCGTCACGGAGTTAATCGGTAAGAGCAAGTTTGCGGACAAACCTCGGTTTGCCCAAGAGAGCAAGGGGCACATCTGTTTCCAACACCATCACGATGAAGTGTGGTTCCGCAACATCAAGGTGCGTGAGCTCGCGGCTCGGGAAGTGCCGGCACCGGCGCGTCGAGCCAATCGGGTTTCCAAGGCCCAACGCGAAGCCGGTTGGCGTAACCTGTTCAACGGGAAAACGACGGCCAAGTGGCGGGGCTTCCTCAAGGAAGGGTTTCCCGAGAAAGGTTGGGTGGTCGAAGACGGTACGATCAAACACATCAGCCGCGGTGGCGGCGGCGATATCGTGACGAAACAACGCTATGAGCAGTTCGATTTCAGCTGGGAATGGAAAGTCGCGCCTGGGGCGAATAGTGGTGTGAAGTACTTCATCCTAGAAGAGGAGCGCAAGCGAACGATCGGCCACGAGTATCAAGTCATTGATGACGGAAAACACGCGGACGCCTTGCGCGGTCCCAAGTGGCAGACGGCTGCGTTCTACGATTGTTTCCCTGCCAAGAACCGGGTGGTGAAACCGGTGGGTGAGTTTAACCACTCCCGCGTCTTGGTGCAGGGCCAGCAGGCGGAGCATTGGCTGAACGGAGTGATGGTATTGAGCTACACCTTGGGAAGCCCGGAAGTCTTGGAAGCGGTCGCCAACAGCAAGTTCAAGAAGGTCGAGGGATTTGGCCTTCGGCACAAGGGCCGCATCCTGTTGCAGGACCACAACGACGAAGTGGCCTACCGCAACCTCCGAATCAAACACCTGGACTAAGATCCAGCGACAAGATCTGTCAGGAGTCCATCCTGTAGATCCCATTCCTCCTGTCTGAGACCTTTCGACAGGACGAATAGGATCTACAGGATTTTTTGTGAGTAACTGTCTCTGTGTTGAGGGCTAGTAGCGCGCTACTAGCGCGCTACTAGCTTTATGTACCAGCGATATCAGAGGTAAAGCGTGTTTCTTATCGGTTTCAGGATCCATTAGCAGCTTGGCACGCCAACTGCGTGTGAAAGGCCGCATCGTGTACCTTCGAGCGATTGGTGCTCTGAAAGATGCTAAGTCATTGGACTGTTAGTATCGGTTGCTGCGGGTTGAACGGAGATCTGGAATGGCGAAAGAAAGAACTAGTACGCACTCAGAGCCGGCGCTCATTCTTGGGATCATTCTAGTGCTCGTGCTGCTCGCCGGTTTTTCCTACCGGCGTGGGGGGGCGGGGCACCTACCGGATGAGCAAGGAGCACCTGAGATGAGTAGCGCGAGACCGAGGGTTGAGTTTCCTGATGCTCGGGCAATTGCTTCTGCTCAATTGGAACAGAGACAGGGTGATTCCGAACGAATGGCCTATGATCCGACTCGGGCTTGGAATCTGGAGGACAAGGAGTATCGCCTCGCATTTGAAAACCACCGCGCGATCAAGACTTACTTTGGTGCGCCGTGTCGGAACTACCCCGAGTATCAAGGTGTTCTTATCCGGTTGCTTGAGAATGGCTATGGTATTCGGGAGTGGCCCGAAGCCGTTCGTGCGATCTCATCTTGGAGCGAGGTGGAGCACCACAACACGGATCAAATAAGACTCCTTGGAGTGCCGGAGGAGGATATCCCCCGAGAGATGGACCGCTACCGCAGTGAGAACGTAGGCCAGTGGCGACGATGTCGGGCGATGTTGAAAGCACGAACCGGTATTGAGAATGAGGAGCTGCTCGATGAGCTCATGGATATCCCTTTGCACTGGCCATTTTATAGTGATCCGCTCAATGCGGGTGGTGTTGTTCAGAGCCGGGGAGAGCCGCTCTTAGGTGACACGGACTGGATGGAGCAGAGGCATTTGGAGGCAATCGCGCGCTATCAGGGTGAAGCGCGTCCTGCCATGACTGCCGCCGACGTGGCCTCAACGTTCGGCGATGAGCCATTGTATGTCAACGAGCATGAAGCCATACTGGATCGGGAAGATATTCATCCCGCGCTAGCTCCGTTCCGAGGTGAGGATTACTATGAACACAAGCGCCGCCTACACGAGCTTGGGGAACAAAAGATCAATGACGTGAACCAAGTTCGACCTCGGGACGAGTGACAGAGGGAGTTGATGGGGAGGCTGCTGTGCCCGTCAGATTTGATTCTGAAGATGCAATTAGGCGTCTGTTTCTGAGTGTAGGGCTAGACGGTTGCCTTCGGAATCGAGGATGATGGCTCGGAAACCGTGTGGGCCAATGGAATGGGTGTCCTCAACCACCTTGCCCCCGTTTTCGCTCACCTTGGTGACCGCGTCGCGGATGCGACCGTCGACGTTCATGTAGACGAGAATGCCTTTGTCCGCACTGATGTCCTCGGGTTTCACCACGAGACAGCCGCCGTTGCCTTCCTTGTGCTCAAGTACCGCAAACTCGATTTCGCCAAACTGTTCCTTGGAAACGGTGATCGACAGCACGTTGGCGTAAAAGTTGATGGCACGGTCGAGATCAGCCACCGGGGTATCCGTCCAGACGGTTCGGTTGTGTTGGGTATTGAATTCGCTCATGGCTTGAGACCGAAGTATAGAGCGTAATTGCGGGATGACGCCAAGGGGAAAAACTCGTTTCAGTTCCGGATGGTAGGGCGAGCGTACCCGCGAGCCGTTGGGCAAGAGCAGTATGACCAAAACCCCGACGTGTTCCCCCCGGGATTCCTGGCCTCTATTTCGGTGCTTTAGCCGATGAGGTGGTCTTGGTTTTTGTTTGTTATTGGAGCAGTGGGATGCTGCATTTGCCCAGCGGCTCGCGGGTACGCTCGCCCCACCCTTCCGGATTATGGGAAGTTGCTGAGCGTGGTGCCGCCTAGGTGTTCGTAGAGAATCGCTAGAGCAGCCGTGTAGCCCGCGTTGTAGTCGAGCGCGACTTCATTCGAACGGAAGTCGTCCCGCACGTCGGCGTACGACTGGCCGTCCGTGGCTGCGCCGGGGCCGCCTACTAAGGCTCCGTATAAGGTGTGTTGCGTTTGAGTCGGGTTGAAGATGTTGTTGGTGGTCGATCCGTGGGCGGCTCGGTGATGCGGATTCACCGGGGGATTGTTGCCAAAGCCGACGACGTAGGAGCGGTTTTCCGGGTTTTGCCCCAGCGCGTAGTTGATCTGGGCCAATCCGAAGTCGCGGTAACGATTGTCGTAGTCGCGCACGACGTCGGAATACCACAGGGCTAGGAATGCCGTATTAGAGGAATACCGGAGTGAGCCCCATTGGTTCAGAAACGCTTGGCCGCCGGGTGAGTAAGCTATCTGTTGCCCCTGGTATCCGATGGTCCAGAAATCCAGCCACTTCTCGGCGTAGCGTTTGTATTTTTCTTTGCCGGTGATCGCAGCCAGCAACACCACCGCGCCGTAGGACTTGTCATCCCAGACGAGGGTCCAGGGGAATCCGACGGAAGCGTTGTCATTTTGAAAGGAGCTTTCGTGATGGTTGGCGAACTCGGTTTCGGCCTTGGCCAAATAGGCCGGGTCTTGGGTGGCACGGTAGAGCCAGAGGGCACCCCAAACGAGTTCGTCCGTGTAGTGGGATGAAGGGTAGAAACCCCAAGCGTCGTTGATCGCGTTTTGGTAAAAGCCCCGGTGCTGATCGGCAAACGCGTAGAGGGCTTCGGCGTGATCGAGGAGTTGCGCGGCGTAGGCGGGATCCGAGGCGGCCGAAAACGCCATGGAGGCGGCGGCTAGCGTGGCGGCCGATTCGGCGGCCAGATCGGAACCGGGTTGTGCCGGGGTCACGGCGGCGGCGGGCCGGAACATGGTCATGGCTTCCGGGGGACCCCAGAAGCCGTGGTCGGCCCCGCCGTTGCCGACTTGGCCGTAGAGACCCACGGTGGTGCCGCTTTCATCGCGAACATGCGCTCGAAGAAGATAGTCGGTCTCCCAGCGGAGCAGGTCCAGGAGTTCCGCTTGTTGGCCGATTTCGATCCAAGAGTTGGCTTGGTCCACGGCGCTCCAGCCTAGGAGGGTGAAGGCGAAAGCTCCGGGCAACCCGAATTTGACATGATCACCGGCATCGTAGAAGCCACCCGTCAGGTCCAGGCCCACATCGGCTCCGTCGCCCAAGGCGGAGTCCCCACGCCAATCGACACGGAAGTCGTCCGGGAGATCGCCAGAACGTTGCGCATCATAGAAGTAGAGACTTTTTTCCATGGCTTCAGCGTAGCTGAATAGTCCGTCTTGCGGGCGGCCTGACCCGGGCGTGGCCGCTTCTGGGGCGGGAATGCCCCCTTCCGTATCCAAGTGCGAGAGATCGTCGTCGTTTGAACCGCCTCCCCCAGCTCCGCCATCGCCACCGCCGGATCCGCCGTCATTGCCTCCTCCGGAACTACCGCCTGGTGACACAGTCAGACTGACGTTGGCTGGGTGGAGGACTTGTCCACTGGTCAAGCCGCCCGTGGTTCCGACGAAGCCGAAGGTGATGGCTTGACCCGCTTGGACATTCGCGTTGTAGCCGGCGTCGTGGATGGTGAGCCGGTCGTTGACGTGTCCCGCCACTTGTCCGTCCCAGAGATGGCCAATCGCGTAGGGAAAATCAAAGCTGAGCGTCCAGCCCGACCCCGTCTCCTCGGCGATGACCGAGGCACTGGCTGTGAACCCGTTGCCCCACGCATCCAGGATCGCAATCTCTAGGGCACCCTCCGGGAGCGGGTCTTCGATGGGCGGATCGTCTTCCACCGGCGGGTTGTCATCAGGATCGGGGTCCGGTCCGCCGCCGCCCAGCGAGACGCCGTTCAGCACGATGTTTTCGGGCGTGGTGTCCGTGCTCGCTCCGGCTTGAAAACCAAAGGACACGGATTGGCCGGGCTCGATGCGGCCGTTCCAAGAAGCGTTGCGGAAGGTGTAGCGGGCGCCGTCTTGACCGATGAGATCCGTGTTCCAAGCGTTGACGAGCGGGACGGCGAGATCGAAGGCGACCGTCCAGCTCTCAATGGGCGCGGTGCCGGTGTTGCGGACGGTTACGGTGGCAGTGTAACCACTGCCCCAGTTGTCATTGACCTCGAAGATCACGCTGTCGGTATCAGGCTCCGGGGCCGGTGGGGTGTCGTCGTTCTCGATGGTCACCCGGCTGGATGCGGTCGCTAGCTCGGCTCCCGTGGGGTTGTGCCAAGTTAGGTCTACCGTTTCGTTCGACTCGACGTGGGTATCACCGTAGATATCAAAACAGAATTGCGTTTGGGTGCTGTTCGGAGGGAAGTGCAGCATGGAAGACACGGGGCCATAGTCGACGTCGGGGGTCGCTGTACCGCCGACGGATTGAACCGATACGTGAACCATTTCTGCCGTTGGGGCGCTGAGTGTCGCCGTGATGCAGGCGGTGGTGCTTCCGTTGTCGCCTTCTGTCACCGTGAGATTGTTGATGGTCACGATGGGTAATGGGTCTGGATCCGGGTCCGGATCAGGGTTGGGATCCGGATCGGGGTCTGGGTCGGGATCCGGATCCGGGTTTCCGTTGGGATCCCTGATGGTGATTCCGTTGATCTGGATCAACCCGATTTCGTTGGCGTCGATGTTGCCCGGACTGGCCTGAAAACCGAAACTCGTCTGGCCACCGGGATTGATGGATCCGTTCCATGCGTCGGCGGTGACGGTATAGCGATTCCCTTCGCGTCGGATTTCTTGGGCGTTCCAAAAGGAGCTAATGTTGCGATCGAGCTCAAACTCCAGAGTCCAGCCGTTGATGAGTGAGAGGCCTTCGTTGGTGATGTGAAACTCACCGGTGAAGCCGGATCCCCAATCGTTCTGAACCACAAAGTCCACGCTGGCCTCGATGTCGTCGGAGAGGAAGTCGCCGGGAAAGGCATCGTAGGTCCCGCTGCCGTTGTCGGGATTGCCGAAGCCGGTGCCGTCGCCGAAGTCGATATCACTAACAGAGAAAAAGGCTTCGCCCGCCGGATCGATCCGTTGCCAAATCACGTAGAGCACGTGATGGCCGACCCGTTGAGGGAACTCGACATTGAAGCGATAGAGAGCGCCATCGCGGACGAAGTTCTCAGGGCCTTCGAGGGGCTCCAGGTCATCCCAATTCAAGGGTTGATCGGGGCTCCAACCCGGACGGGTGATGAAGGCGAGAAAGAAGCTGGGATCGTGGGGCACGTGGGCGTCGAACACGATCGGATAGGTGCCGGCATTCACGGGGGTGGCGGGCCAGTCCGTGCGCTGGAGATCCAGGCCCCCATACTTCGATCGTCCGACACTGGCCAGCTGACCGTCGGGAATCCGACTCTGGTAGGGCGTGAGATCGGTGGGCGAGTAATCGGGAACGAGGATGTTCACCTCGGACCAATCGTAGAAGGCTTGCGTGCCGGCGACTGCGATCGCGGCTTCGGACACGGGGCGATCCGGCGTTTCGGGGCCTTCGAGAAAAATTCGAAAGACGCGGCTCACCGGATCCCCCACGGAGCCATGAGCGGCAAGCTCTTCAAGAGGCAAGCTGCCGAGGAGCCCGATTAGGAGACTCCCCACGCAACAGTTTCTAAGGGTTTGACGGACCCGGTTACTGGTGGCGATTGAGCGCTGTTTCATTCGGCGCCATTGTCGCATGTTTAGTTCCGACTGGAATCACGAACAGCGCTTTAGGCGGCCAAGGTAACCCGTTTTCCGACGGTACCGTTCTCGACTCATGAGAGATCGACTTTTTGAAGGTGCGTCCCGTTGTGTGCGGTCTTGATTCGCTACTAGCGTGCTACTAGCGCGCTAGTAGCGATGTTGCCTTGCGGGTGGTTTGGAGCTTCTCTCGGCTGGCTGTCCGTTGGGCAATCGTTTGTTTACGAGTAGGCGGTTGTGTAAGTTCCTGTCCTATAGTCAATTAGAGGATTTCACACCGAAAAATTCGTGGCTTCCGGTTTTCTACGGTGGGTGCTGGTATTGAAAATGTTGAGTGGGGTGCGGGATGCCGCCTGGACTTGGTATGGGTGAGAAACCAAAACTCAATGTGACTCTTCCCGTTTGGAATGAAGAACGGTGTCTGGTGCCGAATGTGGAGGCGGTGTTGCGGCATATGGCGCGAAGAGTCGAATCCTTTGAGGTGGTCCTTGCCAATAACGGTTCCACGGACCGTACCGCTGAATTGGCGGAAGGCTTGGCGAATCATTATGATCCGGTGCGTGTGGTTCATCTTCCGGAACCGGGTCGAGGCGGTGCCTTGAAGGCCGTGTGGGCAACCAGCCAGGCGGACGTCGTGAGCTATATGGATCTGGATTTGTCGACGGATCTAGCCTGCTTTGCGGACTTGATCGATCCCATCCTGCGTAAACGGGCAGACATCTGTGTGGGTTCCCGTCGAATGGATCGATCCCTAACTCGCAGGGGATGGCGTCGGGAATGGATTTCGCGGGCCTACATCGGAATCACCGAACGGGTATTGGGACTGGGGCTGACGGATTATCAATGCGGATTCAAAGCGCTGCGGCGATCCGTAGCGGACCGCCTTCTACCCGAAGTGGAGGATCGGGGTTGGTTCTTTGATACCGAGCTGTTGGCTCGTGCGCATCAGCAGGGAGTTCGGATACGGGAAATCCCGGTGGATTGGGTGGAAGATTCGGATTCGCGGGTTCGAGTGGCTCGGACCGCGATTGACAATATTCGCGGACTGATGCGGTTGCGAAGAGGATTGCGGAATTCGTTTGGGAAGCAGAGGCGGTTCTGATGAAGAAACCGAGGCGTTCGAATGCAGAAGAACTCGCGCCGGGTCGGAAGCAGATCGCCTGGATCTCCGTTCTTCCGATGCTTGGCTTCTTTGCGCTGGTGTGTCTGTCACCCATCGGACAGGCAATCCAATTGGGGGGTGATGAGCACTTTGAACTGAATAAAGCGCGGCTGGTTCACTCCGGATTCCGTCCATACGAAGACTTCTGGAATGATCAGCCACCGGGATTGACGTACTTGTTGGCCGGTGTGTTTGAGGTCTTTGGGGTAGGAATTGTGCCGGCGCGACTGATTGTAGCCGTCCTGACCGCTCTGTCTCTGTTAACATTACAATGGACGTGGCGAAACACGCCGGCCAAGGGATGTTTCTTTGCGCTGTTTCTATTCGGGGCGCCGCATTACTTGGGCTATTCCTTCTCTGTGATGGCGGATCCGGTCAAGATCCCGCTCTGCATTTTGGCTTACGGACTCTACTTGATTGCCATTAGTAGGCGTTCATTCATGCTTGGCATGTTCGCAGGGTTGATGTTTGGGGGAGCTGTCCTCACGAAGTTTACCGCGGCCTTGTATCTTCCCGGTCTGATCCTAGCTGGGTGGTTCCATCTCCGTGACCTAACCCCAAAGGAAAGGGGGCATTTGATTTGTGCCTTCTTGAGCGGAGGCGCTCTTTGTCTGCCGTATTTTGTGGGTTTGCTGCTGGAATCGGGCGACCAATTACTGGGGAGTCATTTCTCTCCAAGTATCTCGAATGGTAGTCAAGCACCTGGCGAGTTCAGCTTTGGTTGGCACCATATATGGCCGGGTCTGCCCTTGTGGTTGGGGGGCATGACTGCTGCCGGGCTAGCGGCATTCAAACGATTGAGATTAAAGGAGATCGGTTTTCCGTTGGCGGCCCTGGCGACCCATCTGACGGTGGCGGTAACGCATGTTCCTTGGTGGGACTATTACCTTCTGGATTTCTGGTTGATTCTAGCCTGGCTATCTGCGGCCGCCTACAGCGCGGGATTAGAGGAAGTCTCCCGTTGGCGTGTCCGTAGGCCCGTCGAAGGATCGGGCTGGAAAGAGTCGCGAGCATTCTTCGCCGCCATGATTCTGGGTTTGGTCTGGTTGCCGGTCTCTGCCCTTCTCAATGTTCTGTCCGAGCGAACGGTGCTGGCGGAAAAGCCTCAGATCAAGGATTCCGCGATCATCCAGCATCTGCGCCGTCATCCTCAACCGGACGGCGAGGTGATGTTTACGGACCAACCCATCCTTGCTTTTCACGGCGGATGGTCCCTTCCACCCGATCTGACAGTGCTCTCTCTGAAACGGTTCTGGTCTGGCGCCATTGATACCGAGGGAGTCATTCGTCATCTTGAGGTTGCGGAGCCTAGCTTGATCTACTTTGCGGGTCCGGTCGAAGAGATCGAGGGAGCGTATCTGAAGTATGCGGAACGCCGTTTGGGTCAAAGTAGCCGTGTAGGCGAAGGCATTCTTTTCTACCGGAAACCGTTCGGGCACGAGACCACTCGACCTTAATTCCCACCGTTGCTGTGTGCGGGGTTGCGCTTGGTTTTGAGTGCAAAAGGATACTTTGTATTTCCAATCGCCCCTCGTGTTGGAGTTCCAGTTCACAAATGCGACACCCGAAGACTTCTTGCTTCTGAATAATCCGTGAAAGCTACTCTGAAGGCTGAATGAGTTATACAAAGTCGACACTTTAGCCCCTTTTGGGTCGTCAATGAAGAATTCTGTTGCGTTAGGATACTTGTGTAATAGTTTGAGGTCGTCTCGTCATAAGTAGGTGCTCAGTGAATTCTGGGTCTGGCTTGTCGGCAGGCGTGGAGGGAGATCGGAGGAATAGTGAGGATCTCAAAAGGAGTCAGCCCGCGATGGGATGGAGGCCCTTGAGAAACACAACGAGGAGGAAGCAGAAGCAGTGAAGACTACAGGATGGTGGGGATTGTCGGTGGGTATGATTCTAGTGGGACAGGCGTGGCTGGAGGCTGGGCCTCGGTTGTGTCTGCAACACGCGGATGGGAGATTGGGGATCTGGGAACTGGAGGGAAGTCAGTTTGCCGGATCACGCCTGCTTGAATCGGGCGATGGCAACCTAGGAGCCGCGTTGGCCGGTGTAGGGGATTTCGATGGGGATGGCGGCGTAGATTGGTTGCTGAACCACTCGGATTACCGGCTGATCGTCGCTTCGCCGACCGAGTTCGCGCTAACGAATCCGATCGAAATCGGGCAGGTCGAGGGTGAGGTCGTGCTGGTTCATGATTGGAATGGGGACAGCTTGGCCGATCTTCTTGTAGGTTCCGAAAACGGCTTGCTTTCCGTTTACCAAGCCCAGGGAGACGGTGGTTTTGAGACCAAGAAGCTTCGAGTGGCGCTTCCCGATACCTGTCAGGTCATCGGAGTCGGTGACTTTGACCGCGATGGCCAGAGCGATTTAGTGGTTGCGGACGCCGAACGTGGGGTTGCCGCTTGGTTGCTCCGAGGCGGTGCACGGTTTGACACCATTCCCTGGATTCTACCAGGGCAGTTGACCGAGGGCTGGAGGGCCTTGGGGATGGGAGATTTCGATCACGATGGGCTTCTCGACCTCGCGCTTCAACATGAAGACGGACGCTTGGCCTTTTGGGGAGGGACTCGGTTGGAGGCGGAGGTCTTGGATCGCGCACCAGCGGATCCTGCCTGGAGGGTCGTGGCGGTGGATGCGGGGCCGGTCGTTCGACCAGGAGGCTTTGCGGGTGATCCAGTTTATGGAATTGAGCCCATTCACCCACCCTTTTCTGGGGTCCGAAGTCTTAACTCAGTCCGAGCTTCGACAGGCGCTGTGAACATCTTTGGAGCTGCCTCTTTCGACGCGGAAATCGTCAACCGCTCTTCGGAATGGCCGGTTGAAACAAACGAGGTCTACTTGGAAATCTGGCTGCCATAGCTGGGGATTGCAAAAGGAGTGTAACGGATAGGGAACCTATGAATATTGAACGGAGATTGAATCGGCAGCTACGGAAGGCACGACTTCCGAAACAGAGTCCGAAGGAGTCGGGGTATAGTCAGAACCGATTTATCAGCATTGTGGCCAGCATCGCGGTCGTTTTCGCGATCGGCTACCATACCCTTGCGCAGAGTTTTAGCGGTTATCTGGGATCCGGAAGTAGCGGGAGCGGTTGTAGTTCCTCAACTCTGGCGGCCAGCACACCGTCGTTGGGCGGGCGGGGCCAAGCGAAAGTGTTGGGAACGATTTTGCGGGGCGGCCTTCTGGCCGCGCACCAGTCTTTGCCGGCGAATCTATCGCAGGCGTTGGAATGGGGACAAGACACGGCTTGGATGGCCACTGTGCTCGGTAGTATCTCTCAAGTGGCGGATCCGGCAGACGGCGACTGGCGAGTGATCGACGAGGTGTTTCCGTTTGCGGGTTCTGCGAAGACGAATCCCCATTCCTTTGTGTATGAGTTTCAAGTCAAGGTGCGGTATACCCTGACACCGGGATCCTCGGTGTATATTGGGGGGCGTTGTTATCGCAACAAGACTGGGGTTCAGGAAACCAGTGAGAAGACGTTTGGGATTCTCTTGCACACGGATGAGATATTGGAACTCAAAGTCTCTCCCGGAGTGGGGAATGACGCCCAGGCTCAAGTGTTGAACTATGAATTGGCTGGATTCCGTACCTGTGGCGGTGGCAATCGGGATCGTGCGTGCGGTGAATACGGGATGCGGCTCAGTTCCCACGGTGTCAACGTTGCCCTGGACTTCGGCCTCGCCTCGCCCGTCAGTCGGCGTGCTGGCATCAAGGGCACGCTGCGATTGGTGAGTGACACTCCAGATGCACCATTGGCGCATCCCGCGATGCTTTGTTACGCCAGCCAACCGAATTCCGACGTGGTGGTTCTGCGAGATCCGGATTGGGACGGAGCGATCCGTCAAATTAAAGGAGCGGATGGATTGTTAGATGTTCGGTTGGACGATGATCGAGGATACTCCCTGTTGCACTTTCCGCCCGACGCCGTGGGCGTCCAAGGTCCCGACGGACTCTACCAAACGATCGGACAACCCTTTGCGAGTTGGAGCCTAAGAACCGGTAGCGACGATGATCCGACTAATACCGGGATAGTCGAGGTCGAGCAACAGATCGGAGAACTGGCCATGCAGAACGGGGGTGTGACCCACCGCTATACGTGGGTCCCCGAAGACGAGGGTTGGGACCTGCTACGAGGGGACGGCCTGGCTGGGGATCGTGAACGCGTACGTTGGAATGACGCGAAAACGGTTAAGGAAGTAATCCGGGAACAATATGATCCCGCCACCGGCCGGATCGATCGACTGAATGTGACCGTTTACGAAAAGTTGGTTGATGGCGAAGACGTACTCTTCAAGACCCGGGAAATCGCCAATCCCGGTCCGAATGAAAAAGTGACGACCTATTCCTACGGCCGGATCCCCGGCCAAGTCGGCTACGGGCAGCTCACGCAAGTGGTAGATCCCAACGGCGGCTGGATTCGCTACGCGTACGATGAAGAGGATCGTGTCGTGACCCTCTGGCAGGGCTTCCTAAATCAGCGCCAGACAGATGATTTGGAGAAGTGCCGGGTGCGGACCTATGATTATCAGGCGCTCCGTGGTTCCCGAGACGACGGGTCTCAGCCGCGAATCGCGCGTACTGAAATCATGAGTCTACTCGGAAAAGAGTTGGGTCGTACCTATCGAGTGATTCGGGGAGAGAGCTCCTGGACGTATCGAGCTTCGGAGGCTGGGGCGGTCTGGAAAGCCAAAGAGAATGTGGTTGTTCGTCAAGAACGGTATGCCGAAGGCGAGTTTGCCGATCATCTCAAGTCGGTCTTGGATCCTCTCGGGCGCCTGACCACGTTTGCCTATGAACTGGACGGAGATCGTTTGATCACCACGGAGCGATCGGGCGTGGCCAACCGAGCTCAGGATACAGTCAAGAAAGGCATAGAAACAGTTCGAATCAACGGCCGAGACGGAGCTCTGTATTCGATTCAGCGAACGGATATTGAAACGGGCATTCGAGTTGAGCAGGTTCGCTACGGGGATCATGACCGCATCGGTCGAGCCCAACGAATCGACTATGCCGACGGAAGTTATGAATTAGTAACCCGGGGTGATTGCTGTGGCGTCGACTTCGAACGGAAACGGGATGGCCGGCAGATCTCCTACCTCAGAGACCCTCTGGGAAGAGTGATTCTGAAAGTAACTGGAGATCAAGAAGAGCACTACATGTATGACAGTGCAGGAGATGTTGTGGAGTGGACCCTGTCGGACACGAGCGGCCGATCCCAGAGCCAGGTTCGGCGACAGAAACGTAACCTGGCAGGTGACATCGTCGAGAGTGACGATGGTCATGGGCAACGCAGTTACCGAATCCTCAACCAGCGGCCTCAAATGACAGAGATGGCTCGGGCCGTAGCCGATTCGCGGATGACTGAAGACATTCTACCGGGTTACCAGGAAGAAGAAACGAGCCCGGGAGGGGCAACCATCATTCGCACTTATGCTGCAGATGGGAGTTTACTTAGTTTGACGGGAACCGCAGTTCATCCCGTGCGCTACGACTACGGTGTAGACCAGGATCAAGACCAATGGCGGGCCTACACCAAGACCGTTCATCTCAATCCGGACGGGACGGATACCGCAGAATGGATCGCCGTGTATCAAGATGCTCTGGAACGGAACTATCGAACGCTCTACGTGGATGGCAGTGAAGAACGGCAGTTCTTCAACCCAGCGGGTGAATTGATCAAAAACGTGGATGCCGACGGCGTCACCACCCTCTACGAGAGGGACCTTCTGGGCGACGAAACCACAACCGCGATAGACATGAACCGGAACGGTAAGATTGATTACAAAGGGGAAGACATCATCAACCGCAGCGTTCGTGAATACGTGGTCCATGCGGGCAAAGAGGCGACTCGGGTTGAGCGATGGGTTTGGAATGACGAAAAGAAAGACCGTTCGACTCTCCGGTCGGCCAACATTGCAAGTGCTGATGGCATGGATGTGTGGCAGATCCGATGGGTAGAAGGAAACCGAGAGGTGGTGACCCATGTGCAGAGGCGGATGGATGAAGACGGCCGGGAAACCGAGATAACCACCCAGCCTGATGGGAGTCGAAACGAAGCCATCCGTGACGAGGGAAAACTTGTCTCAAGGGCCCGATTGGACGCCAGCGGCAACCCCGTCTCTAACACGGAATACGCCTACAACGCGCTAGACCAGTTGGTTTCGGTTACCGATGCGCGAGCGGGAACGACCGAATACGAATACGATGAGTATGGCAATCGAGTGTTAGCGAAAAGCCCGACTCCAAAATCGGGGGAGGATCGCCCTGTGACCCGCTATCGCTACGATGAGGATAATCAGATTATCCAGACCATACATCCCGATGGAGGCAGCGTGTTCATCGACTACTGGCCGACGGGAGAAAAGCGATCCGTCCGAGGGGTGCGAACCTATCCTGTGTACTATGACTATGATTATGCGGGACGCCTCCGGCAGTTGACGACTTGGCAAGATGCATCGGCTCAGCAAGGCCAAGCCCAAACGCAGTGGGTGAGGGATAACCGAGGACGGGTTACTCAAAAACTGTATGCCGATGGCAGGGGACCAAGCTACACCTATACAGCAGCCGGTCGACTAGAAAGCCGGACTTGGGCTCGAGGGGTTGTCACTGACTACCGCTACGATGCAGCGGGTCGCCTGGAGAAAACCACCTACAGCGACGACACTGAGAAAGTGGAACGGAAGTATACCCGAGACGGTCAACTAGAAGAAATCAAACAAGGCAAGGCGAAAACGGAATTGACTTACAACGCTTGGGGACAGTTGACCAAAGAAAAGCGTAAAGGCAGTAATGACCACGAGATCAAGCGGGAATACGACGAACTGGGACGGCCGGCGGGCTATGAACTCAAGCAAGGCGGTGAAAAGGCTCGGGCCCGCTACGCCTATGACTCAGCTGGACGCTTGGCGGAAGTAGGCAATGAAGACTTGATGGCTCGCTATGAATACTTGCCGATGGGTCATCAGGTGGCTACGTTGACCCTAAGCGATAAGCATGGGACCGAACGAATGCGAAGCACCAAAGAATACGATGCCCTCAATCGTTTGACGTCCATCGGACACCGCACACCAAAAGGCGTGATGGCCTCGTTCGACTACACCTATAACCTGGCTAATCAGCGCACAGAAATGCACCGAGAGGATGGTTCCTACTGGCGCTACCAGTATGATGACCTCGGCCAAGTGATCTTCGGCGGGGAATATGGCCCGCACGGACAGCCACTGCCCGGCCATGGCTTTGGCTACGAGTTTGATGACATTGGCAATCGCCAGCATTCAACAAAGCTCGCCGTTCCGTTCGATGGGGCAGAGGAAGCAAACGTTGGTCTACGAAGCGACTATCGGGCGAACCTGTTGAACCAATACGAACTACGGACCATCGCCTCCAGAGCCGAGATCCTGGGACAAACAGACTCCCGAGCGTCCCTGCAGGCCCAGGCTGAAAACGCCCAGGGTGAGGTCTTGCCGACGACCGTAGAGCGAGAGAATTCCCACTTCAGGGTAACGGCCCCGGTTAACAACCGACAGAGAGAGGCCACCACAAGCATCGAAGTAGAAGCCTCTTTAAACGGCAATCAAAGCACGCAATCCACCACGGTGATCACACCGGGAACACCGGTAACGTATGCGTACGATGCCGACGGAAACCTGCTTCAGGACGAGTCCTGGCACTACGAGTGGAATGGAGAAAACCGTTTGGTGGAAATGTACAGTCGGCAAACGGTCGCTCCGGCCAAGCGACAACGTCTGGACTTCGTGTATGACGCCTACGGTCGTCGAGTAGAGAAGGTGATTTCAGGGTGGGACGACAAGAAAGCGGATTACAAAGAAAGTCGACATATCGGTTACGTGTATGACGGCCGGAACCTAGTTGGTGAGTTTCAAGAGCACGGGAAAGTTACCCAGTGGAAGACATATTTGTGGGGATTGGACTTAAGTCATGGTCGCCAAGGTGCCGGCGGTATTGGAGGGTTATTGGCGATCAGCACGCTCGGTGAGGAAGGCAAAGCCTCAAAGAAAGAAGATCCGGAAGTTTTGCTTCCCTTCTACGATGGGAACGGGAACGTGATGGGGTTGGTGTTGGCAGAAAGCGCAGAGGCGGTGGCTCTCTACGCCTATGGCGTTTTTGGAGAACTGCTGCGTGCATCAGGGCCGGATGCCGATGGGAATGCATTCCGATTCTCTACCAAGTATGCAGACGTCGAAACTGGCCTTTGCTACTACGGTTATCGATGCTATGCACCTCAAACTGGGCGCTGGTTGAACAGGGATCCTATTGAAGAGGAGGGTGGGCTCAACATGCAAGGGTTTGTCTTCAATGATCCTGTGAATTTGTGGGATCGCGATGGTAGAATCGTACCGGCTGTTGTATGCGTTATTATAGCTGGGGCAACCCTCTGCGGGTGTGGTGGTCCACCCCCGCTTACACCGAGTCAAATAAAGCAGCGAACCAGAGAATTCTTTGCCTCTCTCGCTGGTGGAGACTCATGGGACGAAGCATGCAGAGATTGTACGTTTGTTTCTACCGTGCCGCAAAGAAGAGCTCCCAATCCGGCCCATTGGGTTGCGGACTGTATACTGTGTGCAGCTAAAAAGTGTGCGTCAAAATCGACACTTGTGGCTGCAAATTCGTGCTTCAAAAAGAAATCAGTGAACTGCCACCTTGGAATAGCCCCATGAGACAATTACATCTAATAGTTCTACTATGTGTTCTCACGGTAATACTCGCCGCTTGCGATATGACCTGGGTCGGGCAGGAGGAACGAAAAAACCTTGAAGCGGTCATTTACTTTGAAGTTACAGCTGCCAACGTGGAGCACTCAGCCAGTGTGGATTCGCTGCTCGCAGACGGGGATATCGAAGCTGCTCGGAAAATGCTGCAAATGGGTATCTTTCTTGACCTAAAAGATTTGGATCAGCTGACACGTCAGCAGTTTCGCTCAAAGTTGGGAGCAAGACCGGTCTCGATTGATGAAGTGGATCTTGAACGGAAAGCACTTGACCTGCAGTCAAAGTATTACACCGCGGAAGTCAGAGATGCAGGAAGGCGGTACGTAGATATCCCATCAGATGTCAAATACATCCGAGAGAGTCGAGAGTATCTAGAAAAGATGAAGCGAATCGGTCTTCCCAGTCAGTGAAGACCTAAGTTCACAGCGTTCGGTGAGATAGCAGGAAAAAGATACGACCGAAGTAATAAGCTTGATAGGGGCAGAAATTGCCAGCCCAAGAACGATTAAACGCAAATCTACTCACAACTTCCTTCGAGAAAAGCTCGAGGGGACAGGTAAGTAGTCTGGGATTGTGAATGTTCTGAAGTTCACCAGAACTGAATCGGCTTGGGATGCGAATCTCGTCTCAACAGACTAGATCCCATTCGTGAATCCTAGGAACCGAGCCTCGCTCAATTTGAAACATCGATCTTTACTTGAACAAGGGCTCGGCTGCGAGTTCGATAGTGTTGACAATCGTCAGTATGCGGCAAAGCTCATCGTGCCGTTTGGCGTGACCGACGGAGCGACTACTAGACTGCGCAGCGATTATCGGGCGAACCTTTTAAGACAGTATGAACGACGGACCATCGGTTCCGGTGCTGAGATCCTGGGAGATACAGACCCACGAGCATTGCTACAGGCCCAGGCAGAAAATGCCCGGAGTGGGAAACTGCAAACGAACTTAGAGCGTGACAACACCCATTTTAGGGTGACGGCCCCGGTTGATAATCGACAGAAAGAGGCAACGACAACCATTGAAGTGGAAGCCTCCTTAGATGGCAATCGAAGCACCCAATCAACCACGGTGACCACACCCGGCACGCCGGTAACGTATGCGTACGATGCCGACGGGAACTTGCTTCAGGACGAATCCTGGCACTCCGAGTGGAATTGAGAAAACCGATTGGTAAAAATGCACAGTCGCCAAACAGTCGCTCCGGTCATGCGACAGCGTCTGGACTTCGTGTATGACGCCAAAGGTCGTCGGGTAGAAAAAATGGTTTCGGACTGGAATGACAAGAAAGAGGACTACCAAGAAAGTCTCCAGATTGGATATGCCTATGATGGGTTGAATTTGATAGGTGAATTTCAGAAACGCGAGAAAAGGTCCCACTGGGCAACCTATCTGTGGGGGCTGGATATAAGTGCAAGTTTTCAAGGTGCAGGTGGCATTGGAGGTTTATTGGGTATCACAACCACGGGTGCTGGTGGAAAAGGAAAGCAAAAAGAAGATCTGCAAAATCAGCTTCCCTTCTACGATGCAAACGGGAATGTAGTCGGCTTGGTATCATCACAGAGAGTGGATATGATAGCTCAATACGTCTACGGTCCATTCGGGGAACTGTTGCGAGCCACGGGACCGGCAGCCAACGGGAATCCGTTTCAATTCTCGACCAAGTATGCTGACGAGGAATCGGGGCTCTCCTACTATGGGAATCGATTCTACGATCCAAACGTAGGACGATGGTTGAATCGGGATTCAATTAACGAGTTGGGATTTCAACTTTCATGTGGCAAGAACTCTTTAAACTTCTTGGAAGAGAATGCTGTCTACACCTTTGTTCGAAACAATCCTGTAGATTTCTCAGACCCTAATGGAAACGAGGCGATCACTATTGGCGGGGGGCTTTGTATTGCTGCTGGAGCGTTTACTCCTGCGGGATGGGTGTTTATTGGTGGGTGCTGCATTGCAGCAGCTGGTGGATATGCGATCGGGAAGTATATCACGCGTGAAAAAGAAGAAGAGTCTACAACCACAAATCCCCGGCTAGGGCGTTGGTCTTGTCAGGCGCAGTGCAATGTTCAAGTAATAGGTGATACTCCCAATTGCCCTGATCGTGTGACAGGATCTGGGACTGGAAGTGATCAAACTTCGGCTTGCCTTGCAGCGAAACGCAGTGCTACTCAGAGCACACCGCGTGGATGGTACCCACGGCATTGTCGCTGTTTCAGCTGTACAAAATCGTGATTGAGGGCACAATTAAACGGCAGTATCTGCTGGAAAAAATCGTTGTTCGCGAAGCTGATGCGATTCAGCTAAGGTTGAGTGTCGTCTGTAGCGGCGTGAAGAACCGCTACACCGCAATAGTCGAAAGATTAGACGTCTTTGAACTCAAGTCCATGGGGAGAGACGAAATCTGTCATGCTCAGATCTGGGTGATAGATGACTTCGCAAATGAACTAGTTAGGAATGTATCGGCTGATAGTGAGGCGGAGCTAGTTGAGGTTGTCTCTTTGAAGCTTCGCCAGCATATCGGCGGTTGATAGGCAGTTGTTGGTGTTCTGATCTGTTGCTCACGAGTGGCGACTTTGATTGGCTTTTACAAAAACGACTAGAATATCATCGTTAGAAAGTAGAAGTCTTCGATTAGCTATCGGTACGTGCAGGCGAGAAATGCCAACACGATTGGTGATAACAGAAGGAATAACCGCAGAATTGCCATGCTGATGGCTCATTTTGGAATCCATGCGTATGAGAGTATGATTGCTAAGCGAATCCATGGCTCGATACCCGGGAATCAGTTGGGGGGGCTCGTAGCGAACTTGCAGGTGACTTGATATTTCGTCCGATCCGCAAAGAGCCGCCAACACGGCTATATTTGCCGATTTGATCTCCTTTTTCCGGCTGCTTAAACAGTTGAAGTGACATGAGCCGTGTTGTGTTAGTAGCGAAGATCGTTGAATCCATAATCGTCATTCTTGGAGTTTATCTGGTCTTTTCAAGATCTGATGGCAGCCCAGCCCTGGGATTGATGTTTGCCCTAGTATGGTTCTTCCTGATTGATGGTTTGACCAAGGTGGCGATTCGCAAGCTGTCGGGAAAAACAAACACTTGAACTCCACATTGCTGCGTTGGTGGTATAGTTGGATGATCGGCAATGCCGGGTCGCAGCGTTAACCTTATCGCCAGTCGAATAATAAATGTTTGAGAATCCGTTCGTTGTGTCACAGATCATATCTGTTGTTTTTTGGTCTTTGTGCTTTGGATTCTGTTCTTGGTTTTGACGAATGGAGAAAGAGAAAAAAACTAGTCAAATTGTTTGATATCGATTTCGTTTAGAAATAGGTGTTTCATCCGATGATGGATTCGCGTTGGGAGTGTGGTGTTTTTTCATTTGTTCCGGAGCTAGTCGTGATTCGCCGAGGCGCTATTGAGTCTTAGTGGGGAACGATTTGGCATTCTGCCTGTAAGGGTATTTTTATGGGCGAGACTAAATTGGGAGAGTTTCCGGGGGGGGTGAGGGACTGTTAACTTCGGTCGAGTATGGTGACTGCGAATTGGTAAGGATTCGGTTGAGGTCAGTCTCGAAGTGAGAGGGGGGCTGTGTGCCGACCCCTGACTACTGGTCTGTCCTGGTTGCGGTAGCTTCGATTCGTGATTTTCTTGTCGATGTGATTGAGGTCGCGCGGAGGTAGCCGGAAAAGCGGCTCAGCAGAGATTTTTGTGAATCGAAATTTTCAAAGTGATGGTTGCTCAGAAAGAGTCATGAAGGAGGATTGGGTTAGGTTTTTTCGGGTTGGATTGCAGCTGAGTTTGTTAGGGGTGACGCTGGTTGGGTGCGGTGGGCGTGAGGAGTCGTTCAAAGATGCGATCGCTCGGGATAATTCTGATGTGGAGCCCTGGGTTCTTGAGTTTGAGCGGGATGTTAGAGAAGGGCGGGATCTAAGCTCGGAGGAAGTCGAAGATGTTGTCCGTCGAATGATGCTTCTCGATAGTGAGCTGGATCGTTCTCTGGTCATGGGAAACCTTAGGGGCTATGTGGATTGGGAGGTTCTGGGATATTTTGTTGACCAATACTTGTCTGAGTCCGTCCCTTCGGAAGCGGCGTTTATTGAGCGAATTACGTTGGCTTTGGTTTTTGCAAGGGACGCGGTTGGAGTGGCGTCAGGCGATGACTGGACGGTGCCGACTGGACTCATGGAAGCACCAGAAGAAATGCGGAAGGAAACAGTTCGTCAAGCGATCGTCGAGCGCTGGAGGGAATACGTAAAAGAGCATCTATAGGCCAGCTTGAGGAAAGGGATGCTAGGAATGATTACGGTGAGGGTGGTAATTCGAATCTTGTTGCTTGTCATGGTTGTCGTCGTTTTGGCCGGGTGTCGTTATCAGGCAACGGCGCCCTGGGTAGATGAGTTGGCGCACCGATCTCAGCGCGGGGCGACATATACGCGGGCAGAGGTGATCGGCTTTATTGACAAGATGTTGCTTCTTGAAACTGAAGAGGAGCGTTTCTTAGTGGCCGACAGTCTTCGGGAGAGTATTGACTGGGAGGTTCTGAGCTACTTCGTGGACCATGGCCTGGGAGAATCCACTGGTGAGCGGGGGGAGTTCCTTGATCATCTAAGTATGGGCTTGATATTTGTTCGGCTCGCCGAGGGAGCCCCTTATAGCGAGCCTTGGGATGTGCCGACGGGGTTGTATGAGCCCCCCGGAAGGTTGCGAACGGAAGAGAGTCGTCGAAGACTTGTGACTCGGTGGAAAGAGTATGTGGATTCGAGACCCTGATGGATACTCAAGCAAGTATACCGGTGCAGAATCAGGTCTCTGCTATTGTGGCTATCGATACTTTGGGTCATCATACGGGCGATGGTTGACGAGGGATCCTTTAGTAGAGAAAGGTTTCCAGCTGTCATATCGGAGGGAATCACAATCTCTCTTAGAGGATAGAACTCTCTACGTTTTTTTTTTACAATGATCCGTTTGGTTACGTCGATCCAGATGGCAATTGTGCAATTGCCATCGGTGGGGGTATTTGCGTCGCGGCGGCTGCGCTTACCCCAGCAGGATGGGGCTTCGTTGGTGGTTGTTGCCTTGCCGCTGCCGGAGGTTTCGTGATTGGGAGGCTGATAACGAAAGAAGATGTCCAAGACATTCCTGATGACCCTCCGAGATTCGACTGTCATTCTGAGCGGGAGTTTGTATATGACTATACGAAAGTTTGTGTCTACAAGTGTCCCGATGGGACACGTCGGGAGATTGGTCGAGGCATGACCGAGGAATGTGTCGATGTGAAGACCTTTGACAAATAGGGATGAACGATTCCGATCATGCTGCTATTCAATTGTTGTTGAGAGTTAAAGAGGTGGTTTTCGCAGGGGAAGAATTGAGCGAGGCTCAATGGAAGGTGGTAGTTGACAGCATCGAAAGTGATAGAATCGAACGGCGGGTTCTTGCTGCGGCAACTATGTGTGCATGCAGTCGGCTGGAACTTCGCGATCGTGGAGTACGTTGTCTTCGTGAACTATGTGGTGACCTCGACTTGCATAGTGAGTTCAGTCTATCTGTAGTCTGGGAGGTTTTGATGAGGCTTCCTGTTTCGTCTCGAAAAGACATGAATCGAGCAGAGTTTTTGACTTTTGCCATTCGCTCTTGCCGGCTAAAGAGCCGCTATGGTCGTTCGAATGTCCCCATCGTACTTGCCCAGTATGCGCGTCTGGGAAGTCTTAGTGCACGCGAAAAGCTCGAAGGGTTGCGGAATGATTCCGACGAACAGGTTAGAGAGAATGCCAGGCTTTGCTTGCTTGAGTCTGGTTGAAGATGTCTATCGTAACGTTGGTTTGTCTGAGGCTGTTCGCGAATGTTGGTCTGCGAAGCGCAAGCAGGAACAATTAGCCGCATGGTTTTATTCGGCCTAATAGCCTGGCCTTCACCCCCGTCGTCGCCATGCTATGGTGGATGGGAGCAGATCAGTAGGTTCAGATCGAAAAGTGATGCCAGTGGGACGGAGTGTATAGTGAAGACATGGGTGCCGTCCGTCACGATCGGATACAAGTGTCTTTTCATCGTTATTAGGCCTGGGTAGTGGAAAGAAAAACGCTTAAGAGGTTGCTGGGTGACCTAATCCTCAAGTTGGTTGTGTAGAGCGAATGGGAAAACCGCGACTAGCGACAACATTAAGAAGTATTGCATTCCCTGTTCCTCTGTCGAGTGATATGAGATAACGGTCATTCCGTAGCAAAGGATTGAGCATGATGAAACCCTACAAGCTAGTGCTTCGGTCGACACTTATATTGCTCCTATTTGTTGCCTGTCATCAAAAAGACGCTCTAGAATCTGAAGCTTGGGTTCTGGCTTTTCAGGAAAGTGTTCGTGATGGAGTGGACCTAACATCAGAGGAAGTCAAAGACGTAGTTAGCCGTATGATGCAGCTCGAATCTGAGCTAGATCGCTCATTGGTGATGGGAAGCCTTGACGGTTACGTAGACTGGGAAGTGTTGGGCTACTTTGTAGATCTTTTTTTGGCGGAATCAGTGACTTCTCAGGAAAAGTTTCTGGAGTATCTTGGTATGACAACAGTGTTTCTCAGAAGTGCTGCTGAGGTGCCTGGCGCCGTTGAATGGAGTTTACCTGTGGGGCTGGTTGAGCCTCCTGAGCTTATGCAAACGGAAGATTCACGGCGGGAGATCGTGAAGCGATGGCAGGAGTATGTGCGAGAAAACCTATGACCCGATGCAGCAGTACTTTTGACTCATGTTGACAATAAAACACATTGCTTGGTCGCTGTTGGCGCTATTGGTAATTGCCGTCTTTAGCGGTTGTGAATCTCGCGGTTCAGAAAAGTGGGTGCTTGAGTTCGAACGACAGGCGAAGAGTGGTATGGAGTTGTCCGCCGAGGAGGTGAAACATATCGTAGATCGAATGATGCGGCTGGAACGGAAAGAGGACCGGTCAATCGTTGTCAATAGCATTGGTGAGAATGCTGATTGGGAAGTAATCGAGTATTTTGTTGAGCGATTCTTGTCTGAAACGGTGCAGTCCCAGAGGGAGTTCGTAGACAATCTAAGTATTGCCTTGGCATTCGTGCAGTTCGCCGAAGGGGCGGGTTTTGCGCGTTCTTGGGATGTGCCTAGTGGTTTGTACGAGCCGCCTGGTAAATTGCGAACCGAAAAAGCTCGGCGGGAGTTCATTGAGCGTTGGAAGGCCTATTTGTCCGGGAAGAAGGAAAGCGCCGAGCGATGATTGGAGCGGGAATGGTGTTTGATAGCGGTGATGAGTGATGTGAAGTCTGGCATGCATCTGCTTCTATGAGGATTACTCTGTTCGTTCCGAGGCTCGTTTCGTTGATGGGCTAGCACAGGAGAGAATTGAATTCACCTGTGATGGGACTGGAGAACGTTTGAAGTCAGGCTGGCGATTCGAGTCTGTGTAGGTGTGGTGTTAGATGGAAACTCTAAGTTACGAAGTTGGGACTAGCTGGCCGTTGTTTGTGTCGCAGCTCATAAACATAGGCATTGTGGTGGCATTGTTCGTCTGGGCTGCTCGTTGGATCTTGAGGAAAGGACGTGGATGGGAAGTGCCTGTTTGGTTGTTGCTCGCGTTGGTAATTCCTGTGGTTTTTCCCATTGCTGCCATCATCTTCTTCCGGCGAAGAGATATAGGTTCGCCTGAATCGATGCAATCGAGGAATGGGTATGAATAGAAATAGACCTCAAATTGTGGAAGCTGGATTTGGAGATTTAATAGCCATCACAAGATCTAGGGAGAGTGGCAGAGGAGAGAAGATTCCCAGGTTATTCCAGCCATCGACGGTGGGAACGGGAATGCCTTGCTGTTGGTATCGGTAGAATGCACCAAACGACGTCATCTTGTAAACAAGCTTGTCTACCAGTAATTCTTGGTTCTGGCGGTCGTGGTGGGTCACGATGCATATTGTAGTCAATCATGGTAAGTAACTTCATGTTGCTCGCTGGCGCGGTAATTATGCCCATCGTATTTGTCCGTGCTGGAGAAAAACGGAATGCCATTGCTTCTGCATTCTTTGTTCTGTTGCTACTGTGCCGGGAAAACTCAAGCGATTTTCCAGTGATACTTGATATTCTATGCCTGTTCAACGGTCTCTATGCATATCGCTTTCTCAAAGCATTCCATCGCATCAACCCGATAGACGGTTTTGACTGAATGTCCGAGTGGAACGACGAGAAAGCAAAGTATGAAAACAGCCGCGAAATTGACTACCTGTATGACGACTAGAACTTGATCGGTGAACTCGAAGAGCATGGGAAAAGCACACAATGGAAAACCTAGATGAGGGGATTGGAGCTAAGTTTCAGTCCCCGAGGGGCTGGGGGCATTTGGGGCCTATTGGCGATCACAACTCTCGGTGAGAAGGGGAAAACATCAAGGATCGAAGACTCTCAGATCCACCTCGCTATCTCCGATGGTAGCGGGAATGGGATGGGGTTGGTGTCGGCCGCGAACAGAGAGCTTGTAGTGCACTACTCATATGCAACATTTGGGGAACTGTTGTCTTTAACAGGGCCAACTGCCATTGCGAATCTTGACGGCTTTGTGGAAGGGGAAACTGGATTCACCCCCATCGGTTGGCTGGCATTTTTCGTGGTCCTACAGCGCCTAGCTGGTCTTGGACTGTTGGGAAGTCCCGGCAGTCCCATTGTGCGGGCGTTCCTTGGTATTCAAGGAGCGGACCTCTACCAGGATTATACGAGGTGTAATGCCACGGTTTGCCCGTAGAAGGTTTTTTGATGATGGGGTTCGAAAACAAAAATCACGACGCTCGGTATTTGGAAGGATTCTTCCTCGGTCTTGCACTAGGGGGCTTTTGGCCTTCCGAGTACTTTGGTTTTCCAACGTTGCTGGGGCTTGGGTTGTTCTTGGTCCTATCAGCCAGGCGGATTTTCTTCTCTGCTCAGCAATGAAATCGAGCGATGCGAGACTTGGACTGGTATTCCATGGATGAAGGGTACCATGGCGTTGGCAAGGAAAACGGCAAGGATCCGTACGGATTGTTGTTTCCGGGTTCATCCTTTGCGGTGTTAGAATTGGCCGCTTCCGCATCAGAAACTGCCATGCACCGATGCCCTTCCGCTTACACGTGCAAAGAGGACTGTGTGAACTGTTGTAAGCGTGCTGGTGCGGCGGGCGCGGCAGCAATCACCACATCTTATGCGGCCGAAGTCGCAACCGACTGTACTGGTACATCGCTTATTGGACCTTGGACCGTGCTCGCGTGTGAGACGGCCGGCACAACGATATATGCCTTAAATCTATCGAGTTTGGGAAATGATATAGACGGATGCAAAAGCGGATGTTGCAGTAAATCGCCTGATTCATCTCCGACTTGCTGTACTGTGTGAGGATCAAGAGCCGACGGAGTTTGCCATGGATATCAATGAGTTATTGAGGTTTCTTCTGTTCGGATTCGCAATTGGTGTGGGACTGATGGGCCGAGCTAAATATCTGCAGGAGGAGCGGTCAGTGGTCTGGAAAGGGATATTCATAGGCATTCCTTTAGTAAGCATGTTTGCTTTGTATTGTTTGTTTGTTGCTGACACGAATCGTGCCAAATCAGTTTGGATTGTTGTTCTGACCGTGATCCTTACTGGAGGGTTTGCTGTGAACAGCCGCCTGAAGAAGTTCGATAGAGAATAGGCCGGTCCTAAACCATGATTTACCTGCCACCTGTATGTTGTCACTGGAATTGGCCATGCCTCGGTCTCGGAACGGACAGTGTCTTGGGTCCTTTTCGGAGATACGTTCTAGTGTGCAGTACTTGCCAAAAGAGTATGGAGACCCTTTTGTTCCTTGGTGGCAATTGCAGTATTCAGCATTGAATCTAGTAAGACACCGCTTGGAGAAAGTTTGGTATTACCGGTTTCGTTAACGACAGAACTTTTGATCTCATGGGTTTGGAAACTGCAAAGCTCTTACCGGTTCTCAATGTTGGATTGGCGATCCTGGCTACATCGCGCAGCTGGAAGTATTGCGACGAAAGGAAGGCGATTGTGCCCTGGCTGCTGTTGATCTGGCTTATTCCAATCGTTGGACCGTGCTTTGCACTGTTTGGAATCGGGACTGATACTCGGAATGGCATGAGTTAGGGAATCCGAAATGAACCACGAACGAGTTCTCCGGCAGCCTTTCTGACATGATTGAATAGGGATGTGACAGAAGTGGTGATGATAGAAAGCGTAGAACCGGGGGGCTTCCATGAAGACGGCTCCTCTTGGAATTTTGCATACAAGAATATTGGCAAGCGGAGCTTCAGTTCGATACCTGGAGATCAGTCGGGGCTGATTGTGATCTCGTGCTTCAGTTTGCCCATCCTGTTGAACTGAAATGAGTCGTGTTGTGTTGGTAGCTAAGAGCGTTGAAACTCTGGTTGTGATTCTTGGAGTCTATCTGGCGTTTTCAAGAACTGATGACCACCCTGTCCTGGGTTTTACGCTTGCCCTAGTATGGTTCTTCCTGATTGATGGCTTGACCAAGTTGGCGATTCGCAAGCTGTCGGGAAAAACGTACACTTAAACGCCTGATTGCTGCGTTGGTGGTATAGGTGGATGAGTTGGCGCACCGATCTCAGCGCGGGGCGAAATTTACGCAGGCAGAGGTGATCGGGTTTATCGACAAGATGGTGCTTCTTGAAACTGAAGAGGAGCGTTTCTTAGTGGCTGATAGCCTTCGGGAGAGTATTGACTGGGATGTTCTGAGCTACTTCGTGGACCATGGCCTGGGAGAATCCACTGGTGAGCGGGGGGAGTTCCTTGATCGTCTAAGTATGGCACTGAAATTTGTTCGGCTCGCCGAGGGAGCCCCTTATAGCGAGCCTTGGGATGTGCCGAAGGGGTTGCATGAACCCCCCGGAAGGTTGCGAACGGAGGAGAGCCGTCGAAGACTTGTGACTCGGTGGAAAGAGTATGTAGATTCGAAGCCTTCGGATCCCTAATTTCGTTTCGTTGATTCTTGAGAAGGAATTGACACGTTTTTGATCTGATAAACTGAGTGGGGATAGACAAGTCCTCTGTAGGAGACGTATTAATCTTGTGGATTGTTTCCTTGGGGGATTGTGGGTGTTCGGTTGGCGGTTCTTTTCTTGAGTGTATCGAACGGAAGCGTATCGGAGTGGGTAGGTCCCATTGTATGTAGTTTGTTTGAGAGTGGCTAATTATGTGGTAGACGACCGATTTTTGTTGTGAGATAAATGGCGGGAAATGGAGAATGCAAGGAACCGTGATCGTTATCTGAGGTGCTTTGTTCACGGGGGGAGGGCATTCGGCATCTGGAGGGGCTGGATGGCACCTGCTTTTGGAGCTGGGTTGGTTAGCGTTCTCTTGTTGGTCGGGGGGAGCCGGTTTCTGGGTTGGAGTGGGATGGCGGCGGACATTCACACCGTGCCAAATAGTGGACATCCCGGGCAGGTGTATCGATTGGCCTTTATAACCAGTACCACGATGGATGCGACGAGCGATTCGATAGACGACTATAATACGTTTGTCACCACTGTCGCTCATTCCTCGCCGGATTTGCTCGCTTTGAATTCTACTTGGAAGGCGTTCGTTTCGACGCCTACCATCGATGCTCGCGACAATACGGACACGAGTCATCTTCCGGGTCAGGGACTCAATGTATTCGCTTTGGATGGTCGATTCATTGGGCGCTATCTCCAGCTCTGGGATCAAGGTTTGGTGAAACCGCTGTATCGGGATGAGTTTGGAAGGATTCTTGAGGCTTTTGCGTGGACCGGTACGAATAGCGATGGGACCAAGGCGGTAGGCAAAGAGGTGGGGTCTTCGGCGGGTTCGGTCTCTATCGTGGGCCATTCTGGGAGCCTAGCTAGTCTTTGGGTGAATATGGCAGAGCGTCCGAAGACCGAGCAAGCACACGTGTACGGGATTTCGACGGAGGTGTTTACCGTGCCAGAGCTTGATTATGGGGATGCTCCTTCGCGGTATGTGGCAGATCTGAGCCACAGTGCACGGCACGTTCCGGTAGGTCCCCGTTTGGGGCTGCTCCGGGATGCGGAACCGCTGTTCCAACATTCAGAGGATGCCTTGGCAGATGATGTTCTGGATGGGATCGATGATGATGATGGGGTGAGATTCATTCCGGCGTCGGGTTTTGACCGTGGGAACGCTGGCGGAAATTTCGTCGAGCTTTTCATTACGGATGGTCCGGCGGAGTATCGTTTTTGGGTTGATTGGAACCAGAATGACGTTTTCGAGCAGAACGATGAACTCGGCGGCGCCGGTGTCTTGACGACAGATGGAAGTCATCTGATTAGTGTTTCGGTTCCGAGTGATGCGGTGCTCGGGCAGACGTTTGCTCGATTTCGAGTCTACGAGCCAGGCCAGGGGCATGAGCGGGTGATCGATCTGATTACGAGTGGTGAAGTGGAAGACTATGCCGTGACCGTGACTCAGTCGACGGTGGTCGATTTGGTGGCGTTTACCGCGGAAACTGAGCGTGATGGGAGAGTCGCGATCTCTTGGAGAACGGGTTCTGAGATCGATACGGCCGGGTTCTTTGTGACTCGGAGGCGCTTGAGTACAGAGCAACCGTCTCAGGCGATGGCGGTTGGATCGCAGCCCGTCTCTGCGAGTGGAACGCCGCTCTTGGGAGCAACCTATGCGTTATTCGATGATCCGGGATATGGACACTATGTTTACGTTTTGGAAGAACAGCGAACCGACGGTCAGAGAGTTACGTTGGGTTCTCGGCGGGTAGACCACGTACCTGTGTTACAGGTTCGACCACTCTCGCAACGTCAGATCGAGATCTCGTTTCTGCCATTGGAGGGTTCTGTTTACGGGATTGAATCGTCTCGACTAGGAGTGGGTTCCTTCCCGAGTTGGGTACCGATCGGGAACGAGTCGGTGACTAGCGGGGTCTTCCGGATTGATGTCGAGGATACGGCCGGTCGGCTTTTTCGTGTGATATCGATGCCGACGCATCCGTAGCCTAATTCTGTCCAATTCTCGGGACCCTGTGCTGTTATTCGATCGTGAGGGCGACTTTGCCGAATTGGGCGGCGTGTTCCATGGCGGCGATAGCGGCGGGTCCTTCGGTGAGGGGGTGGACCTCATCGACGATGGGCTTGATCTGGTGCGTGGCCATGAGTTGGAGCAAGGCTCGGAAATCGTCGAGGGAACCGAGCGTGGAACCTGCTACGCTGAGTTGACGCCAGAAGATCTTGAATAAGTCTAAATCCTTCGGTCGGCCCGCGGTGGATCCGTAGCTGACAATGCGGCCGCCGGGCTTGAGTAAGCGAACCAAGTCGGCGAATCCCGGACCTCCCGCGCCATCGATAATGACGTCGAAGCCCCCGTATGTTTTGAGGCATTGTTTGGACCATTCGGGATCTTTGTAGGAAATCCCGCCTGCGGCTCCGGCTTCACAGGCGCGTTCGATCTTGGCGGCGGAGGAGGAAGTGACCACGACTCGGATCCCCAGCGCCACGGCTAACTGCAGTGCGAAGACCGCAACGCCGCCGCCGATTCCAGTGATGAGGAGACTCTGGCCTGCTTGGGCCGCTCCTTGGACTGCGAGGGCGCGATAGGCCGTGATGCCGGCCACCGGGATGGCCGCCGTTTCTGTCCAGTCGAGATGGGTTGGTTTGGCGACGAGTTGATCGCCCTCGACCAAAATCCGTTCCGCAAAAGTGCCATTGTCCGGCATGCCGAGGACCGTGAAATCCGGACCCTGTGCTGCCGGATTGGGACCCCAGTTGCGGGCGGGGTAGAGAATCACCTCGTCACCGGGTTGGAAGCTCGCCACGTCCGATCCAATGCTTTCCACGACGCCCGCGCCATCCGAACCCAGGATGACCGGCGTAACAATGCCCGGATAGAGGTCTTGTGTGATCCAATAGTCCCGCCGGTTGAGAGCGGCCGCGCGGAGCCGGACCACGGCTTGATTGGGACCGGGGGTGGGGTCGGCCACGTCGGTGAGGGTCACGTTTGAATGGACTTCGGTGAGGACTAATCCTTTCATATTTTTCCGGAGCTTGTCAGATTGTGGGGAGTTCAACCATGCAAATCGCGTTGCCGTCCTTAGTGACGGTTCGGCAATCGCGGCACTGATAGATGCTTATGAAAACACGTCCTTACCTTTTGGCCCTGCTACTGTTCTCTTTGAGTGGTGCGATGACTCGTGGCGACGCGGCGGGTGATCGTCCGCCGAATTTCGTCCTTATTTTTATTGATGATCAGGGCTACCAGGATTTGGGGTGCTACGGCTCTCCCAACATCAAGACGCCGAACCTGGACCAGATGGCGGCGGAGGGTACTCGGTTCACGGATTTCTACTCCTTGGCTCCCGTGTGTTCGGCGTCCCGGGCGGCGCTCCTGACGGGGAGTTACCCGGTAAGAGTGGGGATCACGGGCGTGTTGTTTCCGCGGCACCGAGTCGGACTTAATCCCGCTGAGACGACGATCGCGGAGGTGTTGAAGGAAAAGGACTACGCCACGGCTTGTGTTGGGAAGTGGCATTTGGGACATCACCCGGAGTTTCTGCCGACGAACCACGGTTTTGATTCGTTTTACGGAATTCCCTACTCGAATGACATGGACGGGGTGAAAGGGAAGAATGGGAACTTGGATCGAGCCTGGCGGGAGAAGGATGTCACGCCTTGGAATGTTCCTTTGATGCGGGACGAAGTCATTGTGGAACGGCCGGCCCAACAGGAGACGATCACCAAGCGTTACACGGAAGAAGCCGTTCGGTTTATCGAATCGCATGCCGACGAGCCGTTCTTTCTTTATTTCCCCCATACCATGCCGCACATCCCGCTCTTTGTTTCCGACCCGTTCTATGATGCCGATCCCCACAAGGCGTATGCCGCGACGATTGCGGAGATCGATTGGTCCGTGGGCCAGATCTTGCAGACGCTGAAAGAGCAAGGGCTCGACCAAGATACCCTGGTGGTTTACACCTCCGATAATGGGCCCTGGCTCAGCATGAAACATCACGGGGGTAGCGCGCTTCCGTTGCGCGACGGGAAGTTCAGTACGTATGAGGGAGGCATGCGGGTGCCCTGTATTGCGCGGTGGCCGGGGCGGGTGCCGGCGGGGCGGGTTTCGTCCGAAGTCGGGGCGGCGTTTGATTGGCTGCCGACATTTGCGTCCTTGGCTGATGTGCCTCTGCCTGAGGACTTGGTGATCGATGGGCTAGATTTGAGCCCGGTGCTGTTGAGCGATGCGGCGTCTCCGCACGATTACTTTTTCTACTATCGTGGCGAGCGGTTGCAGGCCGTTCGGCGTGGGCCTTGGAAGTATAATCTGCCTTGGACGCAGAATCGTCGGAATCAACCGCCGCGGGTTAGTCCGGCGAGTCTCCATCATCTGCCGACGGATATCAGCGAAGCCACGGATCTGGCCTCAGCGAATCCGGAGATCGTGAAGTCCTTGACGGCGGCGGCAACCGCTTTTGATGGAGAGCTGAAAGCAGCGACTCGGCCGGTTGGGAACCTGGACGATCTTTAGGCCCGCGAGTGATGGCGTCCCAAGTTCCTCGATCATTTGGGTTGTCGCTAGCCGCGCTTCTCTTGTGCGGCGGTGTCGAGTTATGGCCTCAAGAGGCTCCTGGGACGCGGTCTGAGTGGCGTCAGGTCTGGGAAGATTTTGCCGATCGCTACTCCTACTTTGAGCGAAAGAGGGTGGATTGGGACCAAGTGTGGCTGGAACGGGCCGCAGACTTTGACTCGATTGAGGACGGGGATGCGTTCGCGGAGCAGTTGCATGCCGTGCTGCTTGGTTTGCGGGATTGGCATGTCTTTGTGCGGCGGCCGAGTGGGGCCTTGTTGGGGTTTCAGGAACCGGTGGCGTTCAATTTTGATCCGGCACAGATTGTTCATACCCGTTACTTGCAGCAGGGAATGTATGAAAATCTCAACGATGCCGGCGCCGTGGTGCACGGCTGGGTGGGGGACGGCTTGGCTCACATCCTGGTGTTGACGCTGGGAGATCGCTTCACTCAGAACATATCGACAGGAGACATTGGCAATCTGTTTGTCCGCTATGAATCCGCGCGGGCGATGATCATCGATCTTCGGGCGAATGGCGGCGGGAGTGAATTGAACGCGCGGGAATTTGCCAACCGATGGACGGATACGGAACGAGTTTATGGCTACGTGCGAACCCGAGAACCGGCGCTCGGTCGAGAAGGTTTTTCTGAGCTTCAGGCTCGGCTGCTGGTCCCGAGTGAGCGGAAGCATTTTCGAGGCCCTGTGATTGGATTGATTGGGGAGGCGACGATCAGTTCGGGGGAATCCTTTGCGTTGATGATTCGCTCTCTGCCGGATGGCGTCTTGATTGGGGATACGACGCGGGGAGCGAGTGGGAATCCGGTTCTCCGGGAGGTGCCTTCGTTGGGAGTCGCCTATAGTATCTCCACCTGGCAGGCCATGGATGCGACGATGGAATTGATTGAGGATCACGGGGTTGTGCCGGACTTGGTGGTGCCTGCCGAAGAAAGCTTTGATGCCGAGCGGGATTATGTCCTGGAGGCAGCTCTGGATCTAGTGGCGCGCCGAGGTGAGGGCGACGTCCCGCTGGCTTGGGTGGCTCGGAATGGTCTCACGATCACGGACGGGTCCGATGCAGATGGGGACGGAGCGTCGGATGTGGCGGAGTATCAGACTCGGACGGATCCACGGGATCCGGACTCGGTCCTGCGCGTCCTGTCCCTGGATCCGAGCGGAACGGGTTGGAACGTTTGTTGGTCTGGGGCGTCCGGAGTGCGCTATGTGTTGGAGTGGAGTCCAGTTGTCGACTTCAGCCGCGAGGGGGGACGGTTGTCCGTGGAACCGCGTCAGGAAGAGGGGCCTTTCTGTGAGGCGGTCGTTGTTGAGGGATCGGACGCGCACCGGTTTTTTCGGGTTCGGGTGCTTGAGCCGTAGTGGAGCGAGCTTGATTGGTTGAGGAAAGGTCTCTGTTGCCTACTAATCAGCACTCTTTGACTCGGGGACTTTGGGGGGCCTGGCTTTGTGCGCCGGGATCCTTTCCAGGTATGCGAATGTCCTTGTGCCGACGGCTCGCGGGTACGCTCGCCCCACCTTCCGGAGCGGAATCTAGGAGGGCTCTCTCGTGCCCGGTGGTCGCGAAAAAGGCTAGACGTGGGGTTTTCCGTCCTTAGGTTGTCGACGAGAGATCCTTATGAAAATGATGGCAAAATGGTTCAGCCTTTGGCTTCTTACAGTCCTTTCTTGTTCGGGGGCGACTCCTTATCTGGGTGCTGTCAGCACGGCGTATCCCTCGGATCAACATTCCATCCCGTTCAATGAGTCGCCGACTCTGGTGCAGACTACGGCGGGTCTCGTGGTCGCTTGGGTTGGTGCCAGTCGGGCAGACAGTCCCGACGCCAGTATCTATCTTGCTCGATGGAGTGGCGGTGGATGGGGCCGACCCGAGAAAGTGGTTTCCACCTTCCATGATCGCACGGGGATTCAGGCGGCGTGTAGCCGTCCCGTTCTGTTCAAGCCGGCCAATGGGCCATTACTGCTCTTTTACCAGAGTTCGGATGTGCGGGGTCGGAAGAACGGGTATGTGAAAACGTCGCCGGACAATGGCGTGAGTTGGAGTCGGCCCAAGACCTTGGGACGGGGCATTCACGGTCCGGCCGGCGTGAAGCCAATCGAGTTGGCGAGCGGCGTTTTGGTCTGTGGCAGCGATACGGAAGATGCCGGCTGGCGTGTGCATATCGAGCGTGGAACGGCGTTCCGAAAAAGTTTTGGATGGACGCGGACGCGAGATCTCAGCGCCGCCCGAGTGCACAATGCGAGTCAGCCCGTTTTGTTGGATTACGGAGGAGGCAACCTACAAGCCTTGTGTCGTACGAAACTCGGTTACATGGCGGAAATGTGGTCGGATGATTCCGGGTTGAATTGGGGCCCCTTGGAGCGCACTGCTATGCCGAACCCTGGCAGCGGAATGGATGCGGTTCGACTGGAGGATGGGACGCATGTCTTGGTTTACCAACACTCAAACCGGGAACGGGGTGTGCTCAATCTAGCCACCACTGAGGATGGGCGCCGTTGGGCGGCTGGGGCCACGTTGGAGGATCTACCCGGTGCGGTTATTTCGGATCCGGCCATGATCGTTGGGGCGGATGGGCAGCTCCACATTGCATTCGCGGTCGATCAGGAGCGCATCAAACATCTTGTGGCAGATCCCAATCACCTGGTGGGGATTCCGATGGTGGGTGGGAATTGGCCCCATTAGTTGCGGGAAGTCTCTGAGTTCTACGGACACGAATGGCTGCTGAGGCACTCAGCGATGCGGCATTGGCCGAGGTCTTGTGGGCTTTTCACCATGTGCCGGGTACTCCCGTCCGGGCGGATTTGATCCTGGGCTTGGGGAGTTATGACCTTCGCGTGGCGGATCGCTGCGCGGAATTGTTTCACCAAGGTGTCGCGCCTCGATTGGTCTTTTCCGGGGCATCGGGGAATTGGACGCGCGATCGATGGCAGGTCCCGGAGGCGGAAGTGTTTGCCGGCCGAGCCCAAGAGCGGGGTGTTCCAGCGGACGTGATTTGGCAAGAGCGTGAGGCCACGAATATTGCTGAGAACCTGAGCAAGACGAAAGCCTTGGTGGGCGGGCACGGCTTGTCTGTGGAACGGGTGGTGGTCGTGACCAAGCCGAATACGCTGAGACGGGTTGCGGCCTGCTTGCCGGTCGCTTGGCCCGAGGTGGCCGTGGAGTTGGCGTCTCCCGAATTCACGCTCACCACCCAAGTGACCGCCGAACGGTCCTTGGCCGATCTTACTAACGAGATGGTGGGAGATTTGCAGCGGCTCTGGGTGTATCCTCGGCTCGGTTATACTGAGTCCGTGGCGATTCCCGATCTCGTGCGAGAGGCTTACGCGAACCTAGTGGCGCGGGGCTACACTGAGCACTTGATGCCGGATCAGCCTTTGGTGCCGTGGGCGCGTTGAGTGCGGCTCATTGAGCGGTCGCTTGTGGCTCGGTTGGCCGTTCAGGCCGGCGGGTCCAGTCCTCTGGGGCGTTTGCTTCTCCGGGTTGGATCGGCTGCTTCCGCTGCAGGACGAATCCGGGTTCATGGTCTGCTACGGGCCAGTCTGAACCGGTGCTGTAGGTCACACTATCGAGCAGTTGACCGTCATCCGTTTCGAGTCGGAGGGTTTCTCCTCTGTTGTCGAGTTTCCCGTGAAAGGTACCGTGGATGAGAACCTCCTCGCCATGCCGAGCGCGATAGGCGGTCGGATTGCGGACGAGCGTGAGCTCGCTGTGGGCGGGTAAGACGGTCTCGGATTGAAACGTGTAACGGATGGCGCCGTTCAGTCGAAGGTTCGCGAGTTGGATCCGATTCGGGCTGCGGTTGGTTACGGTGAGGAATTCGAAGGCCGTACTGTTTTTTGCCGCGGCTACTTCTTCGAGATTCTGCGGTGGACTGGGATGAAAGGCCAGGCTGGCGATGGCGAGGTCGCCGGGTTGAGGGACCGCGCTATCGACCAGAAATCTCTGTTGGGTCAAGGCGCTCCACTGTTGGTTTGATCGGGTGCGGATGCGGATCGTGCCATCAGCAGGACACTCGATTGCTGCCGTGTGGAGGGCTCGGACGCTGGGATCGGTCAGGGCTTCGGCAGAGAGATCGAAGCGGAGGTGGGAATCATCCGAGTCGCGTTGCTGGAGGACGACGAGCAGTTCGTTCTGCCCGAGTTGGAGCGCACTGGGGTTCTGAATATCCCAGGTCTGGCTGCCCTTCATCTCTTTCTTGAGTTCGGAGTATTCGCTTAGATCTGCCGTTTCGGAGGATTTTTGGAGCAGCTGTCCGTTGAGGTAGAGGTGATAGGCATCGCTCGATTCAACTTCGAGCCGGAGGGCCACGATTGGTAAGGGTTGTCGAAGCGAGAAGGTTTTTCGGAGGATGATCGGGCTTGGGGTGCTTTTTTTGTCTTCGGAAGAATCGATTGCCAGTGTCGATTGGACCTTCTTCGTGCCGAGCCCAAGCGGTGCCAGGGCTACCTTCCATTTCGTCGTTTTGGCAAGTCGGGGAAGGTTCCCTCGTTGTTCGGGATTTAAGAAGTGGGCGGCGTAGCGCCAAACCGAGGCCTTACCGACCAGGGTCATTTTGGCTGGCAACGGAATGGCGCTTGAGAGTTCGGGGCGAAGTGCTTGGGGGTGCGGTTTTCCATTCGGGCTCTTGGGATCCGGACCGTCCAGCGTGTAATAGATTTCGGGGCTTGCGGCGATGAGTTGGATTGTTTCTCCAGATGCGAGATGCCCGCCCGTGGGTTGAAGGTCCGGGGTGGGAACTCTGGGGTAGAGGCTAGATTCGCGGAGTTGGTTGAGGACAATGGAGCCCCGTTGCGGAATATAGGTGTTCAGGATCCAATCGCGTTCGCGAACCCAGTCCGTCACGGTGCGTGGTTCGGGAAACTGGTGATCCCCCCAACGAGCCGATTCAGCCAAGAGCGCCGGGGCGATTTGGTCCGCCCAGTGTCGGTAGCGGTCGCGGATGGCCGTGGCGGAGAGCGCTCCGTCGTGAAAAAAATGTTTTTGAACCCGGTCGGCAAAGCGGCTTCGGTATTCGGGAAAACCACTCAATCGGGAATGGGGAACGATGACCCCGGAATCGCGGGACTCTTTCCGCGGAGCGCGATAATCCAGTGGGGAGCGATCACGGGAGTTGCCCATGGCAGTTTCAAGATCCCAGGGGTAGAACTGAAAACCTCGGCTCGGGTCCTTGTGGTTGAAGCCAATCCAGTAGTTCTTGTCCGGCCAATCGAAGTTGCCCATCCACATGTTAACAAGTAGATAGTCAATATAAGGGTCGAGGTGTAGGGTGCCGGATGAATTCTCAAGCGGCGTGCCGTCTCGGTCCAGGCCTTGAATCGCGAGGTAATCGTTTCGGGTGGTGGTCCGTGCCAGGCGACCGAGTAGGTTTTGCCAGGCGTCGAGATTGCCGTTCTTGGCCGCGCCGGTATTGATGGCGTCCCAGTGCTGCGGGTCGCCGCCCAGGTAGGCGGCGGAGAAATCTTCGTTGGGGCGTTCGCAAAGGTTGTAGAGTCCCCAGTAGCATCCGTTTAAGTAGAGGTGCACGAAACGGCCACGAGGGGCGGGGTGTCCCATGGCGAGTACGGTGCGCCGGCCGAACTCGTCGCGGATGAATTGTTCGGACCCTTTGGCATCGGTCCAGGAATAGCCGTCGTTGCCGCCGGCCCGTAGGATGAGTGTGTCGAAGGAACGGGTTGCGTCGATCTCTTGAAACAGGTCGTGGTTCAACTGGTTCCGTCCGTAGCGCCGTTTGAACAGGAGTCGAAAGGAATGCTTGCGGGTGACCGTGGCGCCTCGAAACCACCCGCCTTGAATCCGAAGTCCGGAATCGATCTGGAACTGTTCCAATGTCTTGCCAAAACCTTCGACGCTGACGGGCCTTTCCCAGGCGGCTCCTTGTTCTTGCGGGTGAGTGTAGATGCCGTCTTCGGCATCAAAGAGATGGGCGAGCTCGGTGACGATGGAGATACTCGGAAGCGCTTGGAGGGCTGGGACAAGGCCTTTGCGATCGGTTGGAGTCGCGAGCACCTCGGGATCCATTTCGTAGTCGGCGGCCACTTCGCCCCACTGTTTGGGGAAGCCTGGGGGTGTCTGTGATTGTTGCGCGACTTGGTTGAGGAAGAGGTAGCTGTGAGTCTCGGCGTGGCTGGTTTGTTGCGGTTCTTGATTGCGGATGGTGATGGCGCGAATGATTCGGGTACCGGTGATCGGGATGGCTTGTTGATAGAGCGTGCCGTGGTCAGCCGTGGGCCGGCTGCCGTCGGTGGTGTAGCGAATCGTGCTGTCCGGTTCCGAGCTGGCCAACTCAAGCTGGAAGGCTTGTTGATAGTGTCCGCGGGAGTGGCTGAAGGTGGGGGCTGCGAGGGGCGATTGGGTTTTGGGCGGGGCGTTGGGTTCGCCGGGGGTGGCCTGGGCGAGTGTGGCATACTCCGTCGCGTTCGCGCTCTTCTCGACCCGACCGTAGGTGTCTCCGGGGCGTTGTTTGGGGTATTGTGGGGCGAAGACGGTTAGCTCCGTTTGGCTTTCCTGGTGCCGGAGCGCCAGGTATTGGCCGGCGGATCTGAGTTTGAAAGGCAGGTGAAACGGGGGCGTGAGGCGGGGACGCTCCTTGCCGGAGGCGAAGAGGAGGATCCGTTCACCGGGCTTTGTCTTGTAGGTGGGCAAGCGGTGCCCGCTTTTTGCAACGGGCGATTCGGTGATGGAGAACCACTTCAGGTCTAGGGTTGTGTCACCGTAGTTTTCGAGCTCGATCCAATCCGGGAAGTCGCCGTCCTCGTCGGCGAGGGTCGCCACGTTGGAGGGGCTAAGTTCTGAGATTCGAAGCGACCACTCGGCTGCATGCACGGTCGCCAGGCAGAGAAAGAGGCTGATTAGGAAAGAGACGGCCCGAAGTGGCGTCGCATGTGATCTTCCCGAGGGGCTACCCATAACCGTTCGTCATTCGCGTTTCGTGTCTTGGGGGACCGTATCAGGGGTGCCGTGGAACTCAACGCCATAAACACGGCAGGGCGCAGCTGGTAGAAGGTAGGGCGAGCGTACCCGCGAGCCGTTGGGCAAGACCAGCATCCGCCGAAGCCCACAGCGTATGCGTTCCCGTCTCTTGCCCAACGGCTCGCGGGTACGCTCGCCCTACCATTGGACTTTGGGCCGTTCTGACAAATTTCTTACAAGGGCCTTACGGGGTTCTGACCCAACCGCGATCGAATCGCGCTAGGGTGGGTTCGGAGTTTCGGCTCCCTCGAATAATTGCAATGTGACAAAGGAAGGAATTAAGATGAAGAACATGAGATTTGTTGGCGGGCTCTGCTTGGCGGCGTGCGTGAGCACGACGTCCCTGGCGGATGTCAAACAGGTGGCCTTGGAAGTGTCGACCCCCCACTCCCAGCTGTTGGCGGACCAGAAACAGCTGACCTACGTCAAGGTGGGGATGACCGGATTCCACATGCCCAGAGAACGGGAGCGGGCGCCCGTCAATGTGTCGATCGTGCTGGATCGGTCCGGCTCAATGGCGGGCGAAAAATTGGAGCGAGCCAAGGATGCCGCCAAGGAGGCGATCAGTCATTTGAGTGGCGATGATATCTTCTCGCTCGTCGTTTACGATACGGCCGTGGACGTCTTGGTGCCGGCGACGAAGGTCAGTGATCGGGAGCTCTTGCACGAGCGGATTGACTCGATCCGTTCCGGCCAATCGACGGCCCTCTTCGCGGGCGTGTCCAAGGGCGCTGCGGAGCTACGGAAGTTCTTGGATATGGAACGGGTCAATCGCGTGATTCTACTCTCGGATGGGATTGCCAATCAGGGGCCGAGTTCGCCCTCGGAGTTGGGCGATCTGGGAGCATCCCTTATCAAGGAAGGGATTTCTGTGACCACGATTGGCTTGGGACTCGACTACAATGAGGACTTGATGGCGAAGCTGGCAGATCGCAGTGACGGGAACCATGTTTTTGTGGAGCATCCGAATCAATTAGTTGGCGTGTTCAACGAGGAGTTCGGGGACATTCTTTCCGTGGTGGCGCAAGAGGTGATGATTCAGATCCGGACGGCGGAGTCGGTGCGGCCAGTCCGTGTGCTGGGATGGGAGGCGGACATTTCTGGGAATCTCGTAGAAGTGGCGATGAACCAGATATACAGCGATCAAGAGAAGTATGTGATTCTAGAAGTTGAAGTGCCCCCGGGAAGCGTGGAAGACAAACTGCAATTGGCTTCCGTGGAGTTGGCCTATGCCAACATGGCGACGCGCAAGACGGATCGACTCTCCGGAACGGCGGAAGTCACCTTCACCGTATCAAAAGAGTTGGTGGCTCGTTCGATAGATCGTGACGTGATGGTTTCGTGTACGACCCAAATAGGGGCGGCGAATAATGCCAAGGCCACCTCGCTCCGGGATCAAGGGAAAGTCGATCAAGCCCGCCAAGTCTTGTTGGACAACGGGCGATTCTTGCAGGAGCGCGGACGTCAATTGGATTCGTATTTCTTGCTCCAATACGGTTTGTCCAACAATGCCGACGCTTCAGCCCTGGATTCGGATAGTTGGGACCGCCAACGAAAGATCATGCGTTTCGGGCAACAGCTTTTCCGTAAACAGCAAAGCTTGGGTGAGAATGAGGCGACTCGGGCGCAGTTGGACCGCTACGGGTTGCCTGTAGCGGCGCCGCAGAAGGTAGAGCCACAGCCACAGACAGACGCTAAGTGAGGTGATGAAGTTCAGACTGATCGCGCCGTTTGGCTTCATCGTGCTCTTGGCTGTGGGATTGCTGATTGGGTTCGGTGTTCGGTTGGCCAACGATGAGCAGCGGCGCGTTCAGGATGAATTGCGGACGGTGTACCGCACGCGTTTGGCTGATACGGATCGCCTCTTGAAGGGGCGGGTGGAAGGCATTCTTACGGGGCTGAAACGAGAAACGGCGGGTCGGTCCATGGCGAGTGTGGAGGAGGCCCGGCGATTCGTACGCCGCAGTCGTTTTGTGCGGCAAGTGTTTGTGCTCGATTCGGAGCGTCGATTCCTCATCCCGTCGCCGAACGCGCCACTCACTCGAAAGGAGCAGGACGCGTTGATCCGAACGCAGTCCGTGTGGGACGGGGGAATCAGTTTCGTCCGGCAAGGGGAGGCGGGCCAGACTTTGACCGAGGGGTGGCACACGTGGTTTTGGGGGCCGGGACTCCAGTTTCTCTATTGGATGGCTGGTCCGGATGGGACGATCGTGTGTCTTGAGCTGGACCGGACTGCCCTAGTGGCGGACTTGTTGTCGGTGTTGCCGACCGGCAGTTGGGAGGAAGCAACGGACGAGGACATGGTGATGCTGCGGGATGAGCGGCAGGGGGAGCTCTACCGGTGGGGCCGCGCGATCGAGGATTCCAAGCAGGAACCCTTTGCCACGCTCCAGTTGTCTGCGCCCTTGGAATGGTGGAGTCTGGCTTTGTATCCAGGGCTTAGCACGGCGCCGGGTGCTATTGGGACGAGCGTCCGGTTTAATTTGATTTCGGGACTCGGCTTGCTGGGAGTCGTTACCTTGGTTTTGGCGGCGTACGGCTATCGGGAGACTTCGCGGGATCTTCGTGAAGCGTCGCAACGACTCACCTTTGTCAACCAGGTCTCGCATGAATTGAAGACGCCGCTGACCAATATTCGGCTCTACGCTGAGATACTGGATCAGCAGTTGGACCAGACTCTCGGAGACGAGTCCGCTCCGGAGGTGCGTCAATCTTTGGGTGTGATTCATGGCGAGTGTCAGCGTTTGAGTCGGTTGATCAAGAATGTGCTGACATTTGCCAAACGTTCGCCCGCACGGGCGGCGCTCAAGATGAGTGAGGGGGAGGTCGACGACGTGATCGCCAATGTGCTGGAAGGGTTTCGTCCGTCGCTGGAGGCCAAGCGAATTCGGACGACGTTTAATCCTGGGGTTGGGCGTGCCGGTCGGCTGGACAGGGATGCGGTGGAACAGATTTTGGGCAATTTGGTTTCGAATGTAGAGAAGTATGCCGCCGAAGGAGAAGTCATGGAGGTGACGAGCGAGCGGGATGGAACGGATGTTTTAGTGCAGGTGAGCGACCAGGGGCCGGGGATCCCGCGGGAGCAGCGAGGCTTGGTCTTCGAGCCGTTCTGGCGCTTGAGTGACAAGGTGAGTGACGGGGTGGCGGGTACGGGGATCGGTTTGACGATCGCGCGCGATCTTGCTCGGGCGCACGGGGGGGATTTGGAAATAAGGGACGCGGATGCGGGCGCCTGCTTTCGAGTGCGGTTGCGGTATGAGTCGGAGGGAGATGCGGGATGAAGATTCTAGTCGCGGAGGATGATCCACTGACTCTCGAAGGTTTGGTCAAGGTGTTTGAAGCCGAGGGGTATGAGCCCGTCGCGGCATCCGACGGGGACGCGGCCTTGGAACTGTTTATTCGAGAGCGGCCACAGATCGTGTGTTTGGACGTGATGATGCCCAAACGGGATGGCTATGAGGTCTGTCGCGAAATTCGGAGGCGGGACCCGAAGGTGCCTCTGCTCTTCATCAGTGCGAAGTCCGAAGAGATCGACAAGGTGCTGGGGCTGGAACTAGGGGCGGATGATTTTGTGGTCAAACCGTTCGGGGTGAAGGAGGTGATGGCGCGCATTCGGGCGATCACCCGGCGCTGTCTGAGTGCGGCCACGGGGGATGCCTCGGACTGGGTCTTTGAGATGGGGGACCTAATGGTGAAGGGTGCGGAGTTGCGGGCCTATCGGGATGACGTGGTGATTGAGCTGGGTTTGCGGGATGTTCGGATATTGCAGTTCTTGCATGAGAATCGAGGCAAGGTGCTGACGCGAGACCAGCTCTTTGATCGGTGTTGGGGCGCCAATTATTTTCCTCAGAGCCGAAGTCTGGATCAGCATATCTCGCAATTGCGGAAGCGGATTGAGCGGGATCCTAAGGAGCCGCAGATCATTGAAACGGTGCACGGCGTGGGTTACCGATATTCCTGATTGTTTCATTGGCAACTCGGCTGGCGACGCTAAGGTGATAGGGATGCGTATTCAGCCGGTGTCCAAGGGAGACAAGCTCGTGAGCCACTTGGTGGCGAACGGAGGAGGGATGCCATGCCGGTAGTAAGCTTCACGCCCAACTTGCAGCGGCATATTTCGGCACCTTCGGTTTCGGTGGAGGCGGCTACCGTGGGAGAAACGTTGGACCGGGTCTTTGAATTGCATCCCCGTCTGCGGGGTTACGTTTTGGATGATCGCGGGTCGGTTCGAAAACACATGGCGATTTTCGTTGATGGGGTCACGATTCGGGATCGAGAGAGTCTGACGGATGCCGTGCGGGCCACGAGCGAAGTCTACGTCTTGCAGGCCTTATCTGGAGGATGAGGAAATCAGAGTGTGAGGGAAGGAGAGTTTGGTGATGAAACAACGTTGTTATGTGGGGACGCGGAAAGGCCTGTTTTGGCTGGAACGGCGAGAGAACGGATGGGAGGTCGAGGGTTCGGCACTCCTAGGGGTGGCGGTGCCGATGGTGTTGCCGGACGCGCGAACCGGTGCGGTGTTTGCCGTGGCGGAACATGGTCACTTCGGGATCAAGCTGCACCGATCCGAGGATGGGGGCGCGTCGTGGCCAGAGATCAGTACCCCGACCTACCCTGAAAAACCGGAGGATGTGCCGGATATACTGTGTCCGATGCGGCAGACGCCGATTCCTTGGTCCTTGGAAAAGATTTGGTCTTTAGAAGCAGGCGGGCCGGATCGAGCGGGGCGCCTGTGGTGTGGAACAATTCCCGGCGGATTATTTGTTTCATCGGACAACGGGGATTCCTGGGAATTGGTGCGGAGTTTGTGGGATCGACCCGAGCGCGCCAAATGGTTTGGCGGGGGCTATGATTATCCAGGGATTCATTCTATTTGGGTGGATCCGCGGAATTCGGATGCGGTGACCGTTTCGTTGTCGATTGGTGGTGTTTGGAAGTCGGCGGATGCGGGTGCGAGTTGGGTCTGTCGCTCGGATGGGATGACGGCAGACTATTTGCCGCCGGAGCAAGCTGGCGATCCTTCCGTGCAGGATCCTCACCGGGTGGTGACCTGCCGGGCCAACCCGGATGTGTCTTGGTGTCAGCACCACAATGGGATTTTCAAGACCACGAACAATTGTGATCGCTGGGAGCGGGTGCGCGGGGTTGAGCCCTCAGATTTTGGTTTTGCCGTGGCCGTCCATCCGGAAAACCCGGACCAGGCTTGGTTTGTCCCGGCGGTAAAAGATGAGATGCGTATTCCGGTGGATGGGGCCTTGGCCGTCACTCGCACCGATGATGGGGGGCAGAGCTTTCGTGCCTTTCGAGGCGGGCTCCCGCAGAAACATGCCTATGATCTGGTGTATCGACACGGATTGGAGATCGATAATCCGGGCAAGACCTTGGCGATGGGATCCACGACGGGGCATCTTTGGTTGAGTGAGAATTTGGGGGAAGATTGGGACCTAGCGACCCAGCATTTACCGCCGATCTATTGCGTGCGGTTCTCCTGAGGCGTCGGCCAGAACGCTACGGCCGAGCGGGAGCTTTCCGAACGGTAGGGCGAGCGTACCCGCGAGCCGCTGGGCAAGAAAAGCGAGCGAATACGCCGTAGGCTCCGAGGTACGCCGCGGGCTGGAACGGCTCGCGGGTACGCTCGCCCTACCGGGGCTCGAAGGCTCGGGATAAATCTGTTTGCATTGGGGAATCGAAATTCGCAGACTTTTTCCCGTAATGAGTGCAGTGATTGAAGGGCCCGTCTACGTCGTAAAAGACAACATCGATACCGATCAAATCATCCCGGCCCAATATCTCAATCTGGTGCCGACGATTGCCGAAGAGTACGAGAAGTTGGGGAGCTACGCCATGATTGGCCTCCCGGACTCGCTCTATCCGACTCGGTACGTGAAGGACGGTGAGTTGGATAGCGAGTATCCTATCATCGTCGGCGGCAAAAACTTTGGCTGTGGAAGCTCCCGTGAGCACGCGCCAATTGCCATGGGATCCGCCGAGTGCAAGTTGGTGGTGGCCGAAAGTTTTGCCCGCATCTTCTTCCGGAATTGTGTCGCCACCGGTGAGCTCTACCCCTGCGAAGCCATGGACCGGTTGTGTGAGGAATTGAATACCGGCGATGTGGTTTCCGTGGACCTTGATGCTGCGACACTGACCGTGAAGGAGAGCGGGAAAGTCTATTCGCTCAAGGATCTCGGGGAAGTACGTCCCGTTGTCGATGCCGGCGGCTTGTTCAATTTTGCCCGCCAGACGGGTATGATTCCGTCCTAAGACAAAGACACACTATGCCTATTGCCGGGCTAGATCGGTGATAGGTTCCTCTGGGGGTCGAAGGCGATTTCCGAGGGCTCGGATTCGGGCGTGAGGTCGGGCCGTTGGTTGGCTTCCTCCCAAAACGATTCCGAGGCCACCATCCGTTCTAAGCTGAGCGTATCTCGGATTTGCAGAATCCGGGCTTCTTTCGGTGAATCCAGTGCCAGAGTGTCGAGCATCCGTTCGATACACTCCGCATCCGTATCAAAGTAGATGGGCATCTTGGCACCGTTGGTCGACAGGGCAGTGAGGGCGTTGATGAAGGTGACCTGTGGGTTGGTCTCTTCGACCAGCCGACGCGTCGTCACATCGGCCAGGCCAATCCCAATCGCATTGCCATGAGTTTCCGGGGTGAGTCCTCGGACGAAGATTCGGCGGACGTGAAGACCGTTCGCTTCCGTGGGTGGCAGCGAGGAATACCCGTGCACGCTCCGGCCCATGACATTGGGGTCCATACCCGCGCCACTGATATTCTTGCCGATCTGATCAATGATGAGTAGGTCGATGGCTTCAAAGGGGAGTTTCGGCATCCAATCCTGGGATTTTTTGAAGAGCTCGGTTTCCCGGGTGGCCATGGATGCGGCGTCGACCCATTCCACGTGAGCCGTCTGGTGGGTGGGGCCTTCGATGAGGGCGAGTCCGCCGATGAAGGGCATTTGGCCGGAAAGAATTCGAAATCGTTCTCGGAGCGTGTGCTCATATCCGGCGCGACTCGCGGCGCGGTGGAAACGGGCGGCGCCGGCATGTTTGCCGAGGCCGACAACGGTCATCTTGATCAGGCCACTCCCTAAGGTGCCGCTGAAGTCGGTGTGAGGTTTGATACGGTTGATGACCAGAGCGGCATCCGCGGTGGCGGCGGCCGTGGACCATTCGATGCAGTGGGATTGGTCCGAGCCTGGGACGGTTTGCGTGTCCATTGTGGCCTGGATCGGTACGCCGAGAGCGGCCTCGGTGATGCCGTATTCAGCTAAGAGCTCGGTTTGTCCTTCGGCGGTTCCGCCGCCGTGGCTTCCCATGGCGGGAATGATAAAGGGCTTTGCTTGGAGGGCCTTGAGTTGGTCAAGGACGCCCTGGACTACGGTCTTGAGTTGGGTGATGCCGCGGCTTCCCACTCCCACGGCTACCGACATGCCGGGTCGGATGTGCCCAGCCATTTTCTCAAGTTCTTGGTTCAGGGTTTGGGAAAGATCGAGTGCGGGCGGATCGGGGAAACGCTGGCGCAGGGGAAACATCTTCGGGTAGGGCGGCTGGGCGTTCATGGCTGGTTAGAGACCGTAGCCCAGCGCCTGGGGGACTCCAAGAGGAATTGAGGGGGCAGAAGGTAGGGCGAGCGTACTCGCGAGCCGTTGGGCACGGTTGGGGTTCTTGTTAGCCGATGGGGTTTGTGTTCCCCTCTCTTGCCCAGCGGCTCGCGGGTACGCTCGCCCTACCTTTCGGAAGGAATCGGGGTACCCTTTTTTTTGTGGGCGTGATTGGCAAGAGGTGCAGAATTGATACGGTCGACTGCGTTGGGAGAAGGCGGGAGCAAGCTCCCGCACTCCATGGAGTGCGCCGGCTTGCCGGCGCCATTGGCGGGTAGCACCCTTTTCTAATCACACCCTTTTTGTGTTCCTTGCCGACTGGGCGCTTTACATCGGGGGCGGGTCCTCACTAGGCTTTCGGGGTTCAGTTAACCGTTCGGTCCGTGAGTGGCTTGGAATAGGATTTTATGGCAAAGAAGATCGTCGAAATGGAAATCGAGCGGGTGACGATGGAGCTCCCCGATACAAAGACGATTCGCTTGAAATGGCCCGAGGCTTACGACGTGCCCTTCAAGACCGGCCAATTCATCACGGTTTATTGGCCGGATACCCCAAAGTATAAACGAGCGTATTCCCTGTCATCCTGCGTGCTCGACCAAGGCTATTTTGAAGTCACGGTCAAACGGGACGGCAAAATGGGGACGCGGATCGTGGATTGGGCGGAGGAGGGTATGAAGATTTTTGTGATTCCTCCCACCGGACGGTTTTTACCGGTATTGGAGCCCGACAAACATTTGATCTGTATTGCCGGGGGGTCCGGGGTCACGCCGTTTCGAGGTTTTGTACGCGAGGCGACTCGGACGAATCAGACCACGCGCATCACGGTGCTCTACAGTGTTCGGACGACAGACGACATCATCTTTAATGAGGAGTTCCGGGCGCTAGAAGCTGAGAATCCTCACTTTAATTTCTTGGTGACCTGTACCCGGTTGAAAGAGGAAGATCCGTGGGAAGGCCGACGGGGCCGAATCGATGCGGCGTGGATTGAATCCCAGATCACGGATCTGCCGAACTCGGTTTTTTACGCTTGCGGGCCTACCGCCCTTGTGGAAGGCACTGAGAAGTTAGTGATCGAAGACATGGGTCTAACGAAGGATCAGATTCGTTTGGAGAAATGGGGCTGATCCCCGGCGCGGGAACGGACTGAGCCGGATCGATCGCAAATCAGAATGAAACGAACTCCTCTGTACGAGGCGCACCAAGGCTTGGGCGCCAGACTCATCGATTTTGGCGGCTGGGAAATGCCCGTCCAATATTCCAGTATCATTGACGAGCATCTGGCGGTGCGGCGGGCGAGTGGCTTGTTTGACATCGCGCACATGGGGGAACTCATCGTGTCCGGATCGGATGCCTTGGCCTTCGTGAATCAAGTGCTGACGAATGACGCGAGTCCGTTGGCCGTTGGCGAGGGGCAGTATTCCCTTCTTTGTCGCGATGACGGTGGTGTGGTGGATGATCTCTACGTGTTTCGATGGGAGGAAACGAGCTATCTCTGGGTGGTGAATGCATCTCGCATTGAAGCCGTGGTGGCGTGGTTGGCTTCGGTTCGCGAGCGATTTTCATTTGCCGATCTTACCGTGAGCAACGAATCGGATGCGTGGGGGGCGGTCGCCGTGCAAGGCCCACGCACGAGTGACTTTATTGAGACGGTGATCTCTGGCCCATCCAGCAGCGGCAAATCGGTCCCAAATCTATTGGCTTTGCAGAAGAATGAAATTGGGCGATGGGACTGGGAAGGGACGCCGATCTGGGTGTCTCGCACGGGCTACACGGGTGAGGATGGGTTTGAGGTGTACGCTCCGAGCGCGGTGATTGCTGCGATTTGGGATCGGCTCATGGCCGAGGGCCATCAGGGGTGTTTACAGCCGGCGGGTTTAGGGGCTCGCGATACCTTGCGTGCCGAAATGGGATATCCGTTGTATGGGCATGAGCTTTCGGAGACGATTAGTCCGCTGGAAGCGGGTCTTGGATTTTTTGTCAAACTGGACAAAGGCGATTTTATCGGTCGGGACGCTTTGAAAGCGCAGAAGTCGGCCGGTTTGGAGCGCGTGTCTGTGGGCTTTGAAATGATTGGCAAGACCCCACCGCCGCGTGCCGAGTATCCGGTTTTGGCGGATGGCCAACCGGTGGGGGTAACGACCAGCGGGGTGATGAGTCCGTCACTAAAGCGGGGGATCGGTATGGCGCTGGTGCCCGTCGCGTATCGCAAACCGGAATCGGAATTGACGATTGAAGTCCGGGGCAGGCAGTATCCCGCCCGGGTGATCCGAAAGCCCCTGTACCGAAAACCACTCAACCCTTAAGCCGCTGATGAGTTCTGAAGTCCCTAATGAATTGAGATACGCCAAGTCGCACGAATGGGTGCGGGTGGAAGGAAACGAAGTTGTGATCGGAATCTCGGATCACGCGCAGGCGGAGTTGACGGAGTTGGTGTTTGTGGAATTGCCTGAAGTGGGCCGTGAGGTCGAAGCTGGGGACGCTTGCGCGGTCGTGGAATCGGTCAAGACTGCGAGTGATATTTACGCTCCGGTCGGGGGCAAAGTGACTGGGAGTAACGAGACCTTGGTGGAGAACCCGGGCTTGATCAACGAGTCTCCCTACGGCGACGGGTGGTTGTTCCGGATCGAATTGTCTGACGCCTCTCAGGTGGAAGGCTTGCTGACTGCCGAGCAATACGCTGCCCAGATCGGGGGCTGATTCTCTTTTCTTCAGCGTTCGGCTTAGCGAACGTTGCGGCAAGCCGCCGCAGGTCTTCGCGTTGCTGCGTTTTCTAAACGGGCCTTGCAGGTTCGAGTGGCGTGCCTACACTCCCTCGTCATGTCTTGGACCGTACTCATTACGGCTCGCGCCTACCATGACGTAGGCGGGCCCGCACAGGAACTCTTCCGCTCGCACGGGTGCCAAGTGGTGGTGCCTGAAGACTTCGGTCCCTTGTCTCCTGAAACCCTCGCTGCGCGGCTGGAAGGAGTGGATGCCGTTCTGTGTAGTCCGGACCCCTATAGCCGTGAGCTGTTCCAATCGCCGCAGGGATCTCGTTTAAAGATCATTTCTCGTTGGGGGGTGGGCTATGATTCGATTGATGTTCCGGCTGCCACTGATGCCGGGATTGTGGTGGCCTATACACCGGGACTTCTGGATGAAGCGGTGGCGGACTATGCCTTTGCGCTTCTGTTAACCCTGGCTCGAAATACGGCGATCGTGCATCCGGCAATGAAGGCCGGGCGCTGGGAAGTCGCCTGGGGGACCGACGTGTTTGGTAAGACGTTCGGCATTGTTGGTTGCGGGCGTATCGGACACGCCGTGGCCCGGCGAGCCGCTGGTTTCGGGATGCGGATTTTGGCCCATGATCTCTACGAAAGCCCGGAGGCCAAAGCCTTGGGAGTGGAGTATGTTTCATTCGACACCTTGCTGGAGCAGAGCGATATCGTGAGCCTGCATGCGGCGTTGACGCCTGAGAATCACGGGATGATGAATGCCGCCGCGTTTCGAAAGATGAAATCCGACGCGCTCTTTGTTAACACGGCTCGGGGAGCCCACGTGGATGAAGCCGCCTTGGCCCAGGCTTTGAAAGAAGGTTGGATTGGTGGCGCGGCGGTGGATGCTTTTGTTGAGGAACCGTTGCCGGAAGGGCATCCCTTCTTTGACGCGCCGCGGTTGATCCTCTCACCTCACCAGGCGTCGAGTAGCCGGGAAACCGGCGCGCGCATCTCTCGTCAGGCCGCCCAGGCAATCATCGATCTCATGCACGGCAAAGCGCCGGAACTGGTCGTCAACCGAGAGGTCTTAGACGCACCGAACTTGAGAGCGGATCTCAAGACTCAGTGAGGAATCTTTATGCGAAAAAACGAAGTTAAGGCAAAGCTGAAGCGTGGCGAACCCAGTGTGGGAACGTGGTTGTCCCTCCCGGATCCGACGGCCGCGCAGCTCATGGCCAATGTGGGTTTTGATTGGTTGACCTTGAATCTGGAACATATGCCGATCGGTGTGGAAACGGCTGCGCTGAGTTATTCGGCCATTGCCGCGGCGGGTACGGTGCCCTTGGCGCGGATTGCCTGGAACACGGGTGAGAATATCAAGCGGGTGGTCGATAACGGTGGGTGGGGTGTGGTGGTGCCCATGGTGTGTTCCAAAGCCGAAGCGGAGTTGGCCGTGGAGAATACGTTCTATGGCCCGCTCGGGAATCGCTCGGTTGGGGGAATGCTGCACGCGGTGAACTTTGGGGCGTCACCGGCCGAGTACTACGAGAAGGCGAATGACGAAATCTTGTTGGTGGTCCAGCTTGAGCATGTGAAAGCCGTGGAGCGGGCGGATGAGATTCTGAGCGTTCCGGGTATCGATGCGTTTTTTGTGGGACCGAATGACTTGTTGAAGTCGATGGGGCACAAACCGGTCTGGGATAGCGATGCTCAAGAGTTTTTGGATGCGTTGGATCACCTGAAGACGGTGGCAAAGAAGTATGGAGTGGCTTCCGGGATTCATGTGGCCTCGGCCGATTTTGTGAATATCCGGATCGAGGAAGGGTTCCAGTTTATTGCGGTGGCGAGTGAGGCCGGGATGATGGTTTCTAAGGCGCAGGAGATTGCTCGTGCGGTGGGATTGGGGACGGAACGGACGGTGGCTAAGTACTGATGCGGAGGGGACGGACTGCAAAAGTTAAACTGCGAACTGCAAACTGCAAAATTGGGTGAGTTGGGGGAAATGGGAAATGGTGACTTGCCTTTTGGTTTGATTTTTGGATAGTTACGGCCCGTTTGTGCGCGAGTGGCGGAATTGGCAGACGCGCTAGATTTAGGTTCTAGTGCCCTTTGGGCGTGGAGGTTCAAGTCCTCTCTCGCGCACCACTTCTTTAGAAAACCCTTGGAACCGATCGAATCAGGGCGATTCCGGCTGGGGAAGTAGGGTTTTGAATTCCTGGATGGCCTGTCGATATCGGTTGGCGTTGTCGTAGAGGGAATCATTGTGATCGCCCTTGATCTCGATGAAACGCTTGGGCGCTTGAGCCAATTCGTAGTTCCGCTCCGCATGGTGGAATGGGATTAGGGAATCACTTCGTGAGTGGAGGATCAGGACGGGAATCTTTAGATCCGGAAGCCGGTCCCGCGTTGCGTAGTCAATCGTGCCAAGCGTTTGGGTGGGCAACCACGGAAACCACTCTTTGCCGATGTCCGAGATGCTGGTGAAGGTGCTCTGGAGGACGAGGGCGCCGAGTTCGACCTGACTGGCCAGATGGCTGGCGACTCCGCCGCCCAACGATTCGCCGAGCGCGATGATCTTGTCCGGTGGAAATCCTTTGGCTAGGAGCCAGTCGTAGGCGGCTTGGATGTCTTGATAGGTTCCCGCCTCGGAAGGCCGCCCGCTGCTCTGGCCATAGCCGCGATAGTCGTAGGCGAGGACATTGAAACCTTCCTGGAGCCAGAGATCGTGGAGGTCGAGTCGGTAGCTGATGTTTCCGCCGTTGCCATGGGAGTAGAGGAGCACCCAATCGTTCCAGAGACTTTCCCGGTTGGCGGCGTAATACCAGGCGTGGCACCGATAGGTTTCTCCCGAGGGAAATAAGAACGACTCGGGTTGTTCGTGAATCTGGGACGGGGAAGCCACCAGCTCGCCCCGGGGACGATACACCTGAACGTACTCAAAGAGGCGAAGCAGCCCGTAGAGCACGAGCGGGGTGAGGATGAGGCCAATCACGTTTTTGATTCGACGGGTTTTCTGGGCGGCTGTCATAAGGACATGCGCCCGCGAGCTTGGCCGATCAGATCCGGATTGTAAATGGGGATGGCGGCGGGAACGCGAACGAGACCGTGAATCAAGAATGGTAGGGCGAGCGTACCAGACTGCGTCAAACCCCGTTGGCAACTCCATCACGGTGGTCAAAGCGACAGCTCCGCTCTCGCACTCCAAATTTCGTCCGCAAATCGAGCGTTTTTTGGAGTGCGAGAGCGGAGCTGTCGCTTTCACACCTTACCTGCAGGTGGAAATGGACTTTTTACACAGTCTGTTACTCGCGAACCGTTGGGCAAAAGCAGGAGACGCTAGCACCGCTGGTCCCCTAGGCCGCTACGGACAGGAACGGCTCGCGGGTACGATCGTGGTGCCTCACCTATTTCCAGTGAAGGAGATTGGCGTGAGGCTCGTTGTCGTTGTTCCAACGGCGCAACGAGTTATCGTCGCGAGCGAAAAGCTGGGAGCGATGGATCCCTTCGACGTGACCGTCGCAGAAGCCTACGTTGTATCGGCCGCGGTGGCGTCGCTCGGTGGCTTCGATGATCTTGGGACTGGGGGGCCAGAGTTCTCGTTGAACGCCGTCGCGGGAATTGATATCGAGCAACCCGCCCCCGCTGTAGGTGGAGTCGGCGATGCTCACGCCGTAATCGCGCTCGATCATGGCACCGCTTGCCCAGAGCAGGTGGGCATCCCCGATGGCGATCATGTCGGCGGGATTGCGAACCTTCGACTCGCGGATACGGAAAATGGAATCGTAAGAATCGGCGAACTCTTGATTAACGCTGAGCTTGGCAAGGGCACCGCCTAGGCCTAATTCACTCGGCGTGAATTTGGTGCCGTTGGCGTTGTATCCGTAGCTTCCGAGGGGAGCACTGGCATCGTTTCCCGGGAGCGTGAGCCCTCGGTAGTCCGGGCATTTGTAGACTTTATTGGTCCAATGAGCACCGGTGTACGGGGCCAGCGTTTCCGTCCAAAACCGGTTTTCGAAATCGATGTTGGGGTCGAGGTTGTAGACCGGATAATACTCGAAGTCGTCCACGTGCATGACCAAGCCCATGATGATTTGGCGGTTGTTGCCCATGCAGGCCGCCGCCTTGCCTTTGGATTTGGCCGCTGATAAGGCCGGCAGGAGCATCCCTGCGAGGATCGCAATGATGGCGATGACCACCAGCAACTCGATCAGGGTAAACCCCGGTGCGGATGCCGACCGTGTTGGCTGATTGGATTGAGATGCGAGCTTGGGCAAGTGCATCGGATTTCGCCAATGGCTTTGGGGGGCTATTGCTTGAGGGAGACCACGCGGTAGATTCGGATCGGGTCTAAGGCCGCCGCCACATCCACCATGAAGGTGGATTGCGTCTCGCCCAGGGATTTCCACGTGCCTTCGGTCCCGCCCTCGGCCGAGTATTCCACGCGATACGCATCGGTGCATTCCGACGGACTCCATTTGATGAGGGCACGTCCGGAACTGAAAGAGATGGAAAGATCGTTCACGGCGTCCGGCTCGGTGCAGGCCTCGCCTTGAGTCTTGTTGGTCTCGAACATCCGGCTGAAGAAGAGCGCTTCCTGGAAGCTGGGGCCGGGATCGGCCTCGGTGGCGGTGGACGAGATCTGGGCAACCAGCCCGAAACCGGGTCGGAAGAAGTAGAGGTTGCGGTGGATGGATTTGCCGACATCGGTGAAACTCTGGGCGTTGCCGCCACCCAACTCGGCGTCCAGTTCGGGATCGCCGGTGATTCCCCCGCCGAAAAAGTCTGAGGGGATGGCTTCGGTCTGAGTCACTTTCTCATTCACTCGAATGACGTCTCCAAACCCAAGGCCGGGGAGTTCAATGAAACCGTAAGCATCCACCTCGAACTCGGAGAGTTGGGTGACTCGGACGGGAAAGTCAAAGCCCAGGGCCGAGATGGCGGTTTCGAAGTTCTGGCTAGTGAACCACTTATCACCAAATTGCATGGGGTCCGGAAAATCGATGATCGGAGGTTCGAAATTGTGGGCCTGCGTATCAAAGTTACTTTCGAAAAAGCCGTAAACCCGTCGCCCGACCAAAGGTTCCTGTTCGATGAAGAGGAATCGGGTATCGCCATTGGACTCGAAGGTCATGCGTTCGGCCAGGGTGACGCCTGGAAAGGTGAACCCTTGGACGGTCCGTTCGGGGTTGATGTAATCGACCCGGATGATTTCTTCCGTAGGCCCCTCGGTGAAATCCCAGAGATGAGGACCACCGGGTTCGCCGACTTTGTCCCGGATGGGAAACGGTTCGCGGATGCCGAAAATGCCGGATTCCTGGGAATTGAGATAGGCGCGGTAGTATTGGCCCACCTCGCTAAACATGTCGGCACTCCGGATGGTGACTTGGCCTTGAACGGTGTTCAGGGTGAGGGGCAGTAGTAGCAGCGGTGCCAAGAGGGTCTTCATAAGGCGGATTGTGATATCGAGGTCTTTTTCAGTGACCGCTTGAAAAAGTCGAGTTCGAAACCGGAACGGGTGGTTCGACTCAGTGTTTGGGCAAATATGGCACAGGGAAACCGATTTGCCATCCTAATTTGGTCACTACGATTTGTCTTTTACTCAGCCAAGTATTTGCACGATTTGTACCTGACGGTCGTCCAATAGCATTTATTTCAGATTTTTTTTGGAAAAGCGCCCCTTGGACAGCCGTTGTCTTATGGCCCGATTTAAGCTGTGTTCCAGTTGATGAGATGATGAACACCGAACAAATGGAATTCAAATTGGGCCGATCGCAGAAAGTGCGGCCGGCAAACCGACGACGCAACTTGGCCCGGGCTAGCTGGTGGTTCGCGCAAATGCGAACGGCGGTGAACGAGTCTCGGGAGTGGAGTCCCTCCGGTGTGGAGGACGGTGGAAGCCGGGCCCTGTCCGGAGCGGAAGCCAAGCACTAGGCTCGCTTTCCCGGCCGTTCATTGCGGTTGGAATTGTTGCCCGACCAGGCGACCGCTGGTCATTGCCCAGGCGATGTGCAGGCCGTGGCCCCAGAGAATTTGGCCTCCCAGGCCGTTCTGACCGACGGCGTAGAGACCGGGAATCACCTGGCCGTCCTCGCGGAGCACTTGGCACCGGGTGTTGATGGCAGCGCCGCCTTCGGTGGTGGTGAAGTAGGCTTTTGCCGGTCCTAGAAGCACCCAGCGATTGCCGTTCAGTAGACGTCGGTCAGGCCGCTCGTGAGGATCTCTTTCCTCGTTCTCAATCGAGCGGTTGTAGGCCGAGACGGTTTCGCGGAGCGAGTCGGACGGGAAGGGGACGGTTTGGCTGAAGGTGTCGAGACTCGGGGCTTCTTGGGCGATATCGGGTCGGAGCTTTAAGTAGTCCGCCACATACGCGTAGGCGATCTCGGGGGCGGTGGAGACAAAGTGAGGCCACGCCGAATACTTAGCAATCAGCGTTTGATCGAGGAGCATCCAAGCGACTTTTTCGGGTTGGGTTGCGAGGGCCAATTCCCGGTCCGGGCTGGAGCATTCGTTGCAGAACCGTTGGCCCTGACGATTGATCAGAATGGCGCCGTCGTGGAAGAGTTGTTCTTCCGGGTGCTGCCAGGTGACAATCATCCGTTTGGCGAAGCGGCGGATGAGCCACGCGGGTGTGGCACGAGCGATCGCGGTGGCCAAAGGGGTGGGAACGTGCCGTTGCAGCATCCGGTCCAGCGGGTGCCGGGGTTGTTTTGGTGGGATGAACCGGATCTCGGGCCCGTAGGTCACGTCCATATTGAGTAAGGCCGCACCGGCGGACTCCGCCAGTAGGTGACCCTCGCCGGTGGCGTTGGGGTTGATGCCTTCAACAAGGCCGAATGCCTCGCCCTTGAAGCGGCTAACCAAGTCGGTGGCATTCGCGTAGTCGCCACCAGCGAGCACGATGCCACCGCTGGCCGCGGCGGTATGGGCGACAGACTCATACTGGTAGCAAACTCCGGTGACCCTGCCGTCCTTTTGGAGGAGCTCGGTCACCAGGGCGGGCAAGCGGATCTCCCCACCCAAGGTTTTGAACCGGTCTGCCAAGGTACGGATGTAGGCTCGGGCGCCGGGAATCACGTTGTGCATTCGTGGGACTCGATTTGGAGGTTCGGGATGGGGGCCGTTGAATCTCAGTCCCAGATCGGTCAGCCAGCGGTGGGTTTCTGCGGTCTCTTGTAAAAAGTACGCTCGGAGTGCCGAATTGTTCCGCGCTTCGATTTCAGCCGGCGCGAATTGACCCGCATCTTCCGCGTGGGCTTCCGGGGTATCTTGGATGGATCTGGCCTCTTGGGCGGGTGTCCGGTTGGCGGTGAACGAACCCACGGCGAGTCGGGTGGTGCCGCCGAGTTCGGGGTTTTTTTCGAGTAGGAGAACCCGGCAACCCTGCTCGGCAGCCCGCACGGCTGCGGCGAGCCCACTGCCGCCTCCGCCGACTACGATGACATCATATTGCTCCGTCATGGGAGTCGGGTCTTCTGCTGGTTAGACGGCCAGATTCGATGTCTTCGTCTCCGATCACGCTGGGGAATTTCCCAATGGAAGGGTTTTCATTTCGGTTTCTGGACGGTATTGATAGGGCGAGCGAATCATGGGAGTCGAAGCAAAAATCGGATTTATCGGGACCGGCAAGATGGCGCTGGCCTTGGCCAAGGGGATGGTGGATCAGGGGATTGCGGCCGCAGACCAGATCGTGGGCACGGATCCGTTCCCGGCGGCTCGCGAAGCGTTTGAATCGAGTGTGGGGGCCAAAACGGTGGCGGACGCAGCGGCCGTGTTGCAATCCAGCGATGTCATTTTTCTGGCTGTGAAACCGGATAAGGTGGAGGAGGCTTTGGTGAGCATTGACCCCCACTTTACCGAGAGTCACCTCTTGATTTCGATTGCCGCCGGGGTGGCTTTGCCCACGTTTGAGGCGGGGCTACCGGTGGGCGCTCGGGTGGTGCGTGTCATGCCCAATACGCCTGCCATGGTCGGGGCCGCGGCCGCCGGGTTTGCGCTGGGTACGCATGCCACCGAGGCGGACGCCGAGGTGACGCAGGCTTTGCTCTCCGCGGTTGGCCTGGCGTTGCCGGTGCCAGAAACGCTCATGGACGCGGTAACCGGTCTTAGCGGGAGTGGGCCAGCCTATGTTTACCAGATCATTGAAGCGTTGAGTGATGGGGGAGTTGCGGCGGGGTTGCCGAGGCCCACGGCCACTCAGTTGGCCGCCCAGACGGTGCTCGGAAGCGCCAAGATGGTCTTGGAAACCGGCGAACACCCCGGTGCTCTGAAAGACATGGTCACCAGTCCGGGCGGAACCACCATCGAAGGGGTGCATGAGTTGGAGAAAGGGGGCCTTCGGGCGACCCTGATGAATGCCGTGCGTGCGGCGGCGGCCAAGTCGCGAAAACTCGGGCGGCGCGGTCAAAAAAAGAAACGATTCTAAGAGGTTAGGGGTAGTAACGTGCGGATGAAGTTTCCCTCACCATCGGAAGAACAAGGGAAGATTGTTTGGACGGCGGTCACTTTGGTGGCCGTTGCCGTCATTCTTGCCTTGGTGGGTTCCATCTTTGTCGGGCTGGGTTGGCTAGCAAAGCAACTTTCTTCGGTGCTGCTACCGCTGGCGGTGGCTGGGGTCATTGCCTATCTCTTGGATCCCGTTGTGGATTACTTCCAGAGCTGGCAGGTTCCCCGATCATGGGCCATCATCCTGGTCTTTTTCCTCGCCGTGCTCCTGCAAGCCGGCATGGTCGCGACCGTGGTCCCTAAGCTGGCCAGTGATACCGCCCAGCTTAGGGAGGATTGGCCGGACTACCAGAAACGGCTCCGCAAGAAGATCAACGGCTTTATTGAGAACCCGCCGTTTCAGATCGATCTCAAGGATATTACCAAGAGCATCAAGCTGCCGGCGTTTCTCTCGGATTTCTTAGTCAGTTCTGAGGACGAGAAGGCCGACGCCGAAACACTCCAGGAGGTCCCCGACAACGAGACCTCGGATCCGGGGCAGGTGGCTGAAGGACCTACCGAAGCGGATCCAGACGGCACGCCCGAGATCGCTGGTGCTCCCCCAACTGGCCCACCGGCGACCGATGCCGAGACGGCGGATAAGGGGAACAAACCGCAGATCGCGTTCGATCCAACGGAGTGGTTGGAACGGGCTTGGTCCGTCGGGAAGATCATCGGTCAATGGTTTGTGAACAAGCTTGCACAGATCACCTCATGGTTCGGTCTGCTTGCCGGTTTTGCCTTGGTGCCCGTCTACGTATTTTACTTTTTGGCGGAGAAGAAAGGCATCTCAGATAGTTGGACGGACTATCTGCCCATCCATGAATCGAAGATTAAGGAAGAGGTCGTGTTTGTCCTGCGATCCATCAATGACTCCTTGATCGTGTTCTTCCGTTCCCAAGTACTAGTGGCAATGTGCGTGGGGATTCTCTTGATGATCGGGTTTTCTATTATCAATCTGCGCTATGGAGTCTTGTTGGGCTTTGTGGCTGGATTCCTCGGGATTGTTCCTTACTTGGGTGTCATGTTGAGCATCGTTCCGGCTGTCACCATCTCCATCATTTTCTCGGATGGGATCTGGCATCCGTTACTCACGTTGGGTGTCTTTGGTATTGTTCAGATGCTGGAAGGCTTGGTGATTTCGCCGAAGATCATCGGTGATCGGGTTGGCTTGCATCCGCTGACCGTGATCATCTCGATTATGGTGGGTACGACCTTGTTTGGGGGGATCACTGGGGGTGTTCTGGCGATTCCACTGACGGCCGCGCTCCGGACGCTGATGTTCCGTTATGTCTGGCGGCGTCGTGAGTGGCACACGGACGGCAATCCTTTGGTGGACGTGGAAGTCAGTGAGGAGAGCCACCGAAGTCCGGGCGGCGAGGCGGGCTAGGCTCCGCCGCGGAGCGTGCGGACATCGATCCCGGTCATGCCGGCGTCGCGGATGGCTTGCATCCCCAGGTCCGTATCCTCGTAGGCCAGACAGTCCTTCGGATCGATGCCGATCCGCCGGGCGGCTTCCAGGAAGATGTCGGGCGCCGGTTTTTGGCGTTGCACGTCTTCGCTCGTCACGAGGTGATCGAAGAGGTGGTCGATCTTGAGGTGCAGGAGCACCTGCGAAATGATCTTGCGCGTGCCTCCCGTGGCGATGGCCATGGGAATGCGGCCGTGATTCTCGTGAGCCACTTGGATCACGGGATCGATCACCTGAACGGAACTGAGGTGCGGGAGATAAGCGTCTTCTTTCTCCAGGCTGATCGCTAAGGGATCGAGATCCAAGCCCTGCTCCTCATTGATCATTTTCAGAATATCCCGGGAGGGGACTCCGCCCAGGGCGTAGAAGCGTTCTTCGGTGAATTCGAAGCCATGGCGTTCCGCTACGGTTTTCCAGGCCATCCAGTGGATGGGCATGGTGTCCGCTACCGTTCCGTCGCAGTCAAAGACAATGCCTTTGAACTTCATAAATTGGCTTCCTTGAGACGGGTCTCAATATCGTCCGCCATCAGGGGATCGATCACCGAATCCATATCCCCTTCAATCAAGGCGGGAAGGTTGTAGAGGGTGAGTTCGATGCGGTGGTCAGTGACTCGGTTTTGCGGGAAATTGTAGGTGCGGATGCGTTCGTTGCGTTCGCCAGTGCCCACTTGCGCTTTGCGTTGGGCGGCGTATTTGGCGTTTTCCTCGGCAATCTTCCGTTCGAGCAGACGCGAGCGCAGGACGGTCATGGCCTTGATTTTGTTCTGCTGCTGGGAACGTCCGTCGGCGCAACGCACGATGAGTCCGGATTCCTTATGTTGAATCTGCACGGCGCTGTCCGTGGTGTTCACCCCTTGCCCACCGGGACCGGAGGCGCGGCAGACGGAGACTTCGATGTCATCGGGCTTGATCTCGATATCGACTTCCTCGGCCTCGGGTAGCACGGCGACGGTGGTCGTGCTGGTGTGGACGCGGCCCTGGGTTTCGGTGACGGGCACGCGTTGGACGCGGTGAACCCCACTCTCGTATTTGAGCCGTTTGAAGACGTCCTCGCCTTTCACTGTGAAGATGACTTCCTTAAACCCACCGAGATCGCTGGGACTGGTATCCATGACCTCGACCTTCCATTTCTGTCGTTCTGCGTAGCGGGTGAACATCCGGTAGAGATCGGCGGCAAAGAGGGCGGACTCGGAGCCACCGGCCCCGGCTCGGATTTCCACAATGGTGTCGCGGGAATCGGTGGGATCCGGGGGGAGGATACCCGCTCGGAGGTCGAGGGTGGCGGATTCCTGCTCTTGGGTGAGGCGTTTGATTTCCTCTTGAGCCATTTGAGCCATCTCGGAGTCATTTGGCTCGATCTCCAGGATCTCTTGGTTTTCCTTCAACTCCTCGCCGGACTTGCGGTATCGCCGGCCGACCTCGACCAAGCCTTTGACCCGGTTGTATTCGCGGGAGAGCTCTTGAGATTTCTTCTGGTCACCAAAAACAGACGGATCGCCCAGGGCGGCTTCGAGTTCCGCGAGGCGGCTTTCAAATCGGTCAATATGGGCGTTGAGATCCATGACAATCGGCAGGAGATGAGGGCAAAAAATAAGACCGCCCGCGTGGAACGATCCCAGGATCGTGCTGCGGGCGGTCTTGAAAGAGTCGGGCTAGCGCCGTTTCTTCTTGAACGCGGCGGCGGCTTCTTGAGCCGCTTTGGTCTTGGCAAGGCGCTGTTGGAACTTGTCCACACGCCCGGCGGTATCGACGAAAACCTGCTGTCCCGTGTAGAACGGATGCGAGGCACTACTGATACCGAGAACGACCAAAGGATACTCGTTGCCGTCTTCCCAGGTCGTCGTCTGTTTGGACCGGGCACACGACTTACTCAGGAAGGTAAATCCTGAGGCGGAGTCTTTGAAGACTACCGGCCGATAGCTTTCCGGATGGATATCTTTTTTCATCTCAAAGGGAGGGGAATTTACCACTGCTTGAGTCCATGACAAGCTCTAAGTCAGAGATTTTTGGGGTTCCACGCGGTGGGGCGAGCGTACCCGCGAGCCGTTGGGCACGAGAAGGGAACGCCTGCGCCATCGGCTGAGTGGGATGCCTGCCGTGCCCAACGGCTCGCGGGTACGCTCGCCCCACCGGTCGCCCTACCATTTGGCCGCTTGCTCCTTCCTGGAACTTTCGACGTTGGTCCAGCCTGCACCACCTAAACGGCGAGAAAACTCGTGCATGGGGGCACGTTTTTTGCTATCGATTTCGGCCATGCAGCACGCCGTCGATACCGCAGATCCGCTGGCTGTCCAGGCGGAAGTCCGTGCGGTGTATCAACGGGTGTTTCGGGTTGAGAACCCAACTGCGGTGTCCCAGTGCTTCCATTGGGCGTTGAGCTGTTTCCAGGGACAGTATCCGGGATTCCTCCCGATCGATGCTCGGTATCATGATTTGGAGCATACTTTGCAGGGAACACTCTGTTTGGCGCGGCTCTTGGAGGGACGGGACCGGGCAGGGGTGCTGCCCCGAATGACTTCGGAGGTGTTTGACTTGGCGCTCTTGGCGATCTTGTTTCATGACACGGGGTATTTGAAGCAGACTGATGATCCCGAAGGAACCGGTGCGAAGTATACCCTGATCCACGTTGACCGGAGTGTGGACTTCGCGGGCCAATTCATGGCGGACCACGGGTATGGCTCGGGAGAAATTGCGTCGGTTCAGCAGATGATTCGGTGCACGGGGGTCAATGTGGACGTGAATGCCATTCCTTTCCAAAATGACCTGATTCGCCTCGGGGGCTTTGCGCTTGGTACCGCGGATCTCGTCGGGCAGATGGCGGCTTCGGATTATCCCGACAAGTTGCCCTTACTCTATGAGGAGTTCGTGGAGGCGGCAGAATACAATGGTGGCTGGACGGCCAATTTTGGTCCGTTCAATAGCGCCATCCATTTGATGAGTGGGACCAACGACTTTTTCCGGCATTATGTGAAGCCCAAGATTGAGGGCGATCTCGGTGGGTGGGTATCGTTCTTGGCGGATCCCTATCCCGATGGGGCCAACGCGTATTTGGATTCGATTGACCGGAATCTTGCGCGGGTGCGAGACATTGTGGCCGCCGGATAGGCCGACCCTTTAGCCGCTCGCCGGGGTTTTGTTTTGCTTCTTGGTCCCAGACTGCCCAAGGTGAGGGTCTATGCCAAAGTTGATTTCGTTCCTGATGGGAGGAGCCGTTTTGGTGAATACCCTGAGTGTCATGGCTGCTGAGACTGCTTCGGATCCCACCTTTCAATGGCAAACGGAACAGTTTGCCGATGTCAAAATCCTTCGCTACCAAGTTCCCGGGTTTGAAGGCCTGCCGCTGCAACACAAACGTCTGCTCTATTACCTCTCCGAGGCGGCTTTGGCGGGTCGGGACATTATCTACGATCAGAATTACAAACACAATCTGCTGATCCGCCGTACCTTGGAGGCCGTCTATCGCAGCTATGGTGGCGTGCGTTCCGGTGCCGATTGGGAGGCGTTGGTGGTCTACCTCAAACGGATTTGGATGTCTAACGGGATCCATCACCACTATTCGACCAAAAAGTTTGAACCCGGCTTCGACGCCGCGTATCTCGCGACCCTCCTGGTGCAGACCGACTCCGATCGCCTGCCGCTCGCCGACGGGGAAACCGTTGATGATTTGGTCCGGAAACTCACTCCGATCCTATTCGACCCCGAACGGGATGCCAAACGAGTGAACAAGGATGCCGGCGCCGATTTGATCGCGGACTCCGCCAACAATTTCTATGAGAATGTCAGTCAGGTGGAGGTGGAAGCCTTCTATGAAAAGATGGCCGGCGAGGACGATCCGCGTCCGATCTCCTATGGCCTGAATTCCAAACTGATCAAGGAAGACGGGGTCATCTATGAACGGACTTGGAAGATTGGCGGGATGTATGGGGAAGCGATCGAACGAATCGTTTATTGGTTGGAGAAGGCGGTCCAAGTGGCGGAGAATTCCGAGCAACGTCGGGCGCTGGAGCTCTTGATTGCTTACTACCGGACTGGCCAGCTCCGCACCTTTGATCACTACAGCATTGCCTGGGTGAAGGATGTTGATTCCCACATCGACGTGATTAACGGCTTTATTGAAGTCTATGGCGATGCCGCGGGCTATCGTGCGACGTATGAATCCGTGGTGTCGATTCGGGATCCGGAAGCTTCCAAACGCATCGCGGCTATTAGTGATGCGGCACAGTGGTTTGAGGATCACGCTCCGATTATGGAGGAGCACAAGAAGGAAGAAGTAAAGGGGATATCGGCCAAGGTGATCAACGTCGTGATGGAAGCTGGCGATACGTCACCAGCGACGCCCATTGGCATCAATCTGCCCAACGCAAATTGGATTCGGACGGAGTTTGGGTCGAAGTCGGTCAATCTGGCGAACATTGTGCACGCCTATGACGAGGCTTCGAAATCGAGCGGCATGTTGGAAGAGTTTGCGGCCAATGCGGAAGAGATCGCCTTGTCTCGCGAGTGGGGTGCCTTGTCTCACAACCTGCATGTCGATATGCATGAGGTGATTGGGCACGCTTCTGGGAAGTTGAATCCGGGGATCGGCACGCCGAAAGAAACCCTAAAATCGTATGCCTCGACGCTGGAAGAAGCGCGAGCGGATTTGGTGGCGCTTTACTACGCCATGAATCCCAAACTGATTGAGATGGGCTTGATGCCGAATCTCGACGTTGGCCGGGAGGCGTTTCAGAGCTATCTCCGCGGGGGCTTACTGACGCAGCTCCGCCGGGTGGAGCCGGGTGAGAACTTGGAGGAGGATCATATGCGGAACCGGCAATTGATCTGCCGTTGGGTTTTGGAGAAGGGCGCGTCGGACGATGTGGTGGTGCTTGAGAAGCGGGATGGCAAAACGTATGTGGTGATTCACGACTACGCGGCCTTGACCGACTTGTTTGGCCAGCTGTTGCGGGAGATTCAGCGGATCAAATCCGAGGGGGACTATCTGGCGGGCAAAGATCTGGTGGAACGGTATGGCGTTCAGGTGGATCCTGAGTTGCATCGGGAGGTGCTGGATCGAGTCGAGGCGTTGAAGATTGCGCCTTACTCCGGGTTTATCAACCCGAAGCTGGTGCCGATTGCGGATGAGGGTGGGAACATCACGGATGTGCGGATTGAGTATCCGGATGATTTCACGGCCCAGCACTTGGAGTATTCCGAGAGCTACTCCTTCTTGCCGACCTACAACTAGTTCCGGAGGGTAGGGCAAGCGTTCTCGCGAGCCGTTGGGCAGGGCAAGGGTTCCTGTGAGCCAATGGGGTGTGCGTTCGCTTCTCTTGCCCAACGGCTCACGGGTACGCTCGCCCTACCGGGGACTCAACCCGTGGTGAACGAGGCTTGTTTTGCCCCGGGAAATGTGGCATTGGAAGGGGCTGTATGGTCCCTCGTGAATTCACCTTCTTAGCGATTGGAATCGGTCTCATGGTCGGCGTGGTCATGACGGCGGCCAATGTTTACCTGGGCCTCTATGCCGGGATGACCGTCTCAGCATCCATTCCGGCAGCCGTGATCGCGATGGGGGTCTTTCGTGGGATTCTCAAGCGACAGAGCATCCTGGAAAGCAACTTGGTCCAGACCATCGCCAGCGCGGGTGAGTCCATCGCTGGCGGCATTATCTTTACCCTACCCGCCTTGGTGTTGGTGGGTGCATGGGCGGATTTTCAGTTCTGGCCGACCACGTTGATCGCAATTGCCGGTGGTTTGCTTGGGGTGGCTTTTATGGTGCCGTTGCGCCGGGCCTTGATCGTAGAGGAAAAAGGCCTGACCTATCCTGAAGGCGTGGCCTGTGCCACGGTGTTGGAGGAAGGGTCTTCGGATAGCACGAAAGGTGTCCTGATGATCGTCAAGGGTCTGGTCGTGGGCGGGGTCGTGAAATTCCTGTCTGGCGGACTCGCGCTTCTGCACGGGAGCGTGGAGTTCGCGACGAAGATCAAGAATAGTGTGTTTTTCTTTGGAACGGATGTCTCACCGGCGCTTTTGGCGGTTGGATATATCGTGCGTCTGCAGATCGCCATGCATGTCTTTCTCGGCGGGATGATCGGCTGGGTCTTTGCGATCCCGATGATGGGGGTTCCGGAGGCAATGGCGGGGGAAACGACTCTGGATACGGCTTGGGGATTGTGGAGTACCCAAGTCCGTTACATGGGGGTCGGCGCTATGGTGGTGGGAGGGATCGCTTCGATCTTTTCCGTTCGCTCCGGAATCGCCTCCGGGCTTCGGCAATTGGCGGCCACTTATCAGTCTAAGGGAGGCGCCTCCAGCGAGCGGACGGAAACGGATATTCCGTTGGGTGGTCTCTTGGCCGTGCTTGCTGCTGCCGTGGTTTTGGTTTTTGGAATCTATTGGTCCCTGGTGGGCTCACTCCCGGTCACGCTGTTTACCACTGTGGTGATGGTGATTCTGGCGTTTATCTTTGTGGCGGTGTCGAGCTATATCGTTGGTTTGGTGGGCACGTCGAACAATCCGGTATCGGGCATGACGATTTCCGCCCTTTTGGCCACGGCGATTCTCTTCCTTCTACTGGGCTATAAGGGGGATTCAGCTATTCTGGTGACTCTCGGTGTTGCAGCAGTGGTGTGTTGTGCGGCAACCACGGCGGGGGATTGTTCTCAGGATTTGAAGACGGGCGTTTTGGTCGGGGCGACGCCGAAGTACCAACAGATCGGGCAAGTGATGGGCGTGCTCGTGCCGGCTTTTGTCATTGCTCCGGTGCTGACACTGTTGCACTCAAGCTATGGGATCGGGGATGAACTGAAGGCGCCGCAGGCCACGCTTTTTGCTAGTCTCACACAAGCCTTGTTTGGGGATGGTGAGCTCCCTTATCGGATGGTCGGAATTGGTGCGGTGATCGGTGTTTTGGTGTTGGCGGCGGACGCTGCGTTGAAGCGATCCGGTTCTTCCACACGTCTCTACTTGATGCCCTTGGCCGTCGGGATTTACCTCCCAATCACCCTTGCCGTGCCGATTCTGTTGGGCGGCTTGGTTCGCTACGGTGTGGAGCGGGGACAAAAGGTGCAATCGAGTGATAGTGACTCGGGCGTCTTGTTGAGTTCGGGATTCATTGCCGGTGAGTCCATTATGGGGATTCTCATCGCGTTGTTGATCTTCGCCCAACAGGATTGGAAGCTTCAGAACGTCTCCCCATCCCTGGCGACCGGTCTGTCGTTGGTGGCTCTGGGATTGGTCTTGGGATACCTGTATCGCGTCGGGCGAGCGGATGTGAGCGACGCAAAATCGACCGCGGGTTGAAACTGAGTTTGGGTCGAACGCGAGATTGAGCCATGCTAGCGGTACTGACAACCAACGACGGTGTCGTGCTCGGGATTCTCTGTGGGATCCTTGCTTTGGTGTTTCGGACTGCGCAGAGCACGCATCGGGGGTTCCGGCGTTTCTACGGGATCGTTCCGCCGCTGCTGATTTGTTATTTCGCACCCTCCGTGTTGACCTCGCTCGGGGTTTATGATCCGGACGCCTCCCAGCTTTATTTCGTTTCCTCGCGGTTTTTGTTGCCGGCCAGTTTGGTCTTACTCACGGTGAGCACGGATCTCCGCGAGATCCTGAGACTCGGGCCGCGGGCCATCGCGGTGTTTCTGGCCGGTACGGTGGGGGTGATTTTGGGAGGGCCGATTAGTCTTTATGTCATGAGCCATGTTTTCCCCAGTGCGCTGGGGGGAATGGAGCCGGATGCCTTGTGGCGAGGTATGGCTACGGTGGCCGGTTCGTGGATTGGGGGCGGGGCGAATCAGACTGCGATGAAGGAAATCTTCGAGGTTTCGGACTCCGTCTTTTCCGCCATGATTACGGTGGATGTTTTGGTGGCGAATGTTTGGATGCCGATCCTGCTGATCGGAATTCAGCGATCCGCGCAGATCGATCGCTGGACGGGAGCGGACGGAACGGTGGTTGAAACGCTGAAGCAGAAGTTGGCGGCTCGGCAGGAAGGGCAATCCAAAGTGCCCCAAGTGGCGGATCTGTTCTCACTCTTGGCGGTGGCGTTTGGGGTGACGGCCGTTTCTCATTTTCTGGCAGATTGGATCGCCCCCTGGGTCGCGGAGACGGCGCCCTCGCTGGCACGCTTTAGTCTGACGAGTCATTTTTTCTGGTTGGTGGTCTTGGCGACCACGGGTGGGATGGCGCTTTCGTTTACCAAGGCCGCGCAGTTGGAGTCCGTGGGTGCCTCTCGTTTGGGAACGGTGTTCTTGTATCTGCTCATCGCCTCGATTGGGATGAAGATGAATGTGTTGGCTATCTTTGAGTATCCCGGCTTGTTTGTGTTGGGACTGATTTGGATTGCCGTTCATATCGTGGTGCTACTCTCGGTGGGGTATCTGCTCAAAGTGCCGTTCTTCCTGGTGGCCGTTGGGAGCCAAGCCAATATTGGCGGGGCCGCCTCGGCACCCGTGATGGCGGCGGCTTACCATCCCGCCATGGCCCCGGTCGGGGTGCTGTTGGCCGTGTTGGGCTACGGCGTCGGGACCTATGGGGCGTATGTCTGCGCTCAGCTGATGCGGGTGCTGAGCGGTGGGCAATTCTAAGACTTCGACAATCGAATCGTATTGAGGGCAGGTACCGTTCGCTCCCAGACCCGCGCGTCCCGTGACGGCGGCACCCCGGTAGGGCGAGCGTACTCGCGAGCCGTTGGGCACGGCAAGGGTTCCTGTCAGCCGATGGCGTTTGCGTTCGTCTATCTTGCCCAACGGCTCGCGGGTACGCTCGCCCTACCACTGAGTCTGAGATTCGAAATACATTGCCATCAGGACTTGGCAGACTAGCATCGCGACCCCATGACATCCTCAATTTCCGATAGTACGCCGTTTCGTTTGGTCTATTGGACGGCCTTTCTCTGCTTGTTGGTCTCCGGCGTGGCCGCGCTGGTTTATCAGGTGGTTTGGATGCGTTACCTGGCCCTGTTTATGGGGCATACGAGCTACGCCGTGGTTGCCGTTTTGGTGGTGTTCATGGGGGGCTTGGCGATCGGGAACGCGATGTTGGGTTCCTTGGCGGATCGGGTTCGGAGGCCGTTGGCGCTGTATGGGTGGTTGGAAATCGTTATCGGGCTTTACGCGTGGTTTTTTCCCTACTATTTCGAACGCGCACAGACGCTCTATTTTGATTATGCGCGGGATCTTGAAATGGGCGGCGCTTCGGCGCTGGGGCTGAAATTTGGGTTTGGTCTGGCGATTCTGTTTTTGCCCACCGTCCTGATGGGCGGCACGCTGCCCGTGTTAACACGCTTGGTGACGCGTACGTTGGGTGAGGTGCAGGAACGGGTCTCTACTCTTTACTTCGTCAATAGCGCAGGGGCGGTGATCGGTGTCATCCTGGCGGAGTTCTGGTTTATTCCTTCCGGCGGCTTGCAAGTCACGGTTTATCTCGCCGCGGCGATGAACCTCGTGGTGGGGGCGGCTGCACTGGGAATGAGTGGATACTTGGGTGAGGAGAACAATGCCAAACCCACTCCACCCAAGGCGCCGGAAGCGGTCACCGAAAAATCGTCCGTGCAATCTCTGATTCTCTGGTCCATCGCGCTCTCCGGATTTGTCGCCATGCTGTATGAAGTGGCCTGGACCCGACTCTTGGCCATGGTCTTGGGTTCGAGTTCGCACGGGTTTTCCGTGATGTTGATCACCTTTATTTCGGGCATTGCCGTGGGGGCTTGGTTGGTCGGGCGACTGAGGAATATTAAAGAGCCGCTACGCTTGTTTGCTTGGTTGGAGATCGCGGTGGGGATTGCGATTTTTCTTTCGCTGTTCTCCTTCGAATACTTGCCGTTTTGGTTCGTGCAATGGGCCACGGTTTTGAACCGGACCCCCGATGCGTACCCGCTGTATCATCTAGTGCAGGCATCGATCTGTTTTCTCGTGATGTTTATTCCGACGGTTTGTTTGGGAATGACCCTGCCTTTGGTCAGTCGGATCGCGACCGATGAAGTTTCCAAGACCGGTCGAAAAGTGGGTTTGGTCTTCTCGGTGAATACCATTGGAACCGTGCTGGGGGCGGCGTTGACCGGTTTGGTGTTGTTGCCATTCTTGGGCTTGGCCCGGGTGTTTGGGTTGGGGATCGCCATCAATGTGATTATTGGTTTTGTGATTCTGATTCGGGGTTCGGAACAATCCCGTCGTTTTGCTCAGGTAGGGATTCCGCTGTTGTTGATCGGGATTGTCTCCTTTGCTGGGGGCCGTTTTGGTGGCGCCTGGCAGCGGACCCTGACGCAAGGATTGTGGCGGCGAGCGAACCCGCCTCAAAGCATGGAGGAGGTGCGGCGTGCCGGGTATGACAGCGAGATTCTCTATCACGAGGACGGTGCCGGTGCCACGGTAACGGTAAATTCCTACGATCCCGGAGAGGACACGTTGTTGAGTCTTCGCGTGAACGGGAAGGTGGATGCGAGCACGGCGGGGGATATGCTCACGCAGCTCCTCAGCGGGCATGTGCCGATGCTGTTGCGACCCAATGCTGAGAATGTGCTGGTGGTGGGATTGGGGAGTGGCATCACCTGTGGAGCGGTGTTGCGCCATGATTCGGTGGCCCGGTTGGATGCGGTAGAGATTTCGCCCGAAGTCGTCGAGGGCGCGCGTCTGTTCCATAAGGCCAATGACAATGTGTTGGAAAACGAACGCATGCATCTGGCGGTCGAAGACGCCAAGTCCTTCCTTAAACTGACGGAGCACGATTACGATGTGATCATCTCGGAACCCTCCAATCCATGGTTGGCCGGTGTCTCGGGAGTATTCTCGGCGGAATACTACGAAGATTGCCGTTCGAAACTCCGCCCGGGTGGTGTCATGGCCCAATGGGTTCAGCTCTACGAGACGAATAATGAAGCCTTGCAGACGGTGTTGGCCACCTTCGCTTCGGTGTTTCCCCACCTTAGTATCTGGATGGGGATGGAGTCCGACTTGATTCTCATCGGTTCGCAAGAGCCGATGAGCGTGGACCTCGAAGCCATGGAGACCCAGTTTTACCAACCGCGGATTCACGAACAGCTTAAAGGCATCGACATCCTGCGGTTTCCGGTGTTCCTGACTACGGAACTGGTTTCGCATGTGAATGGGTATTTCACCACCCCGGATGATGCGCCGATTCATTCGGATTTCTTTCCGCGATTGGAGTATTTGGCCCAGCGCGGTTTCTTTGAGCGGCGGGTGGCCACTTATTGGAATCAGTTTAACGAGCTCTACAACCCGCGCCCGACCACGCTCTTGGGGCGTTACCTCGCCGAGCGGGAATTGGTGCAGCCCGACTTTCGGGCGATTGCCTCGTTCTTCTTGGAACGAAAAACCTACGATCCGGAATACTTCCGTTCGATCCTCGAAGAATGGTTGAGCCGGTTTCCGGATGATTCGTTGGCTTGGGCCATGTCCGCTCAGTTTGGGGATTACCGTACGACGTGGGAAAGTGAAGTGGCGTTCCTAAAGCAACATGCCGAGGCAATCAACGCCCAGGCGGAAACGGATCCGGATCTGTTACGTCAGTATGGGAAGTACCTCTTGCAGCATTACCGGGCTCGAAGATCCGCGTTTCATGTGCCGGACGCGACCGAGGCGGAGTCCGTGCTGACGCGTTTGATCGAGGTAGATCCGACCTTTCAGCGGGTGTATCGCATGCACCTCGCGGAAATGGCTTGGGATCGTGGGGATGAGGCCCGGTTCTTCGAGTTGGCGGGGCAAGCGTTTGATCCTCAGTTTGAGCTAGGGCCGCCGAACTACGAATTTGATGTGCTTGCTCCTTATCGTACCTTGGCCTTGATGATCGAGACCCATTGGCGCCAAGGAAACATCCCGGATGCTTGGGCCGTTTGCCAGCAAGCTATCGCGGGTAAGTATTTGGGTGAGGATGCGCTACGCAGTTTGCCGGCTCTGGAATTGGCTTTCCGCAAGACGGCACACAGTTTGTATGAACTGCAGGCGGCGGCCGAAGAGCAAGCTGCTCCCACGCCATAGACGTGCGGTTGCCGATCCTCGTTAGGGTTGCGCTCGTGTGGCGGTGAGGCGGTAGAATTGGGCTTGGACCGCGTGGGTGAGATCGAAGTGGGTCCCTTCCAAGGGTCCTCCTGCAGCTTGTCTGGGGAGCCAGGTCTGGATGGTCCGATACGGCCCCGTGGCTTCAGAACTGGCTTCCAGGGTGTAGTGGACTTCCGGTTGTTGATCCCAGGAGACGCGGATCACGGAAACGCCAAAAGGGGCAATGTGGAGTCTGAGTTGGGATTGGGCATCGCGCGGATCCGTGTTGGCTTGGTATTCGTCGTGGTTCGAGATGCGATCCTGATCCGGGTCTCCCATGGTGCCGTGAATGCCGCTGGCATTGAGTGGATTCAGCTCATGAGTGACCTCCCAGCCGTCGGGGAGTTGATCGGAGTCCGAGTCGGGACGATCCGGATGGGTGCCGAGTCGGAGTTCTTCCTCGTTGGTTAAGCCGTCGCGATCTCGATCGGGATTGTCTGCCAGGTGAAACGCGAGCGGGGTTACGCGATGGCCTGTGTCTATCCGCTGGAAAGCCGCGGCATGGTAGCCGGTGTCTAGTTGAATGGTAGCGTTCGGTGTTGCCGGATCGGCCGAGCCGACTACGACGGCGACGCTCACCTGTTCGAGGCTCGGCTCCTCGCCAGCCTGGAGAGCGGTTTTGGGAATCGCGATTTCCACGAAATTGGCATCAATCTCTTGAGGTGGTCGATCCGTTTGGGGGGAGTGATCGTACTGTTGGAGAGCCGCTTCGGAGAGTGATTCCCAGCCATTGGGTGTAACGGTCCAGACGCCTTGACCCAGGGGTAAGACTTCGGAGGGACGCGGAAATGCTGCGTCTCCGCGGTCCGCTCGCTCATCCCCCAATACGGCGACAGCCCGAGGGTTGAACCCTACCCATTCCATGGAGGGCAGCTTTGAGAGTGCCAGTGGGCGTGCGGGGAAGGGTGGGATTGAGACCGAGGTGTCGTCGGTGTGAGGGGTGCCGAGGAAGAGGTAGATGACTTGATTCGGTCGGATCATGGTTTGTTCCAGACCCAAGTAGATGTGGTCATGGTCATGGTTCACGTGCAGGCGGCCTAGGTTCGCGTTGCGGCCGGTGACCGCGACATGACCGGTGCCAAGGAAATCGAAGTATTGTCCCGGAAGGTTCACCTGCGTAGCGGGGGGAGAGGGTTCGATTCTCGGGCGATGCCAAGGGGCGGCTAGGTCCGGTGGGCTGGCACTCGGCTGACGAATCCAAACCTGATCAAACACATTTCCTTGGGGATCGATGGCTTCCAGGGTCAGGTTGCTTCCGTCGAGGGTGGCGTGGACGAAATGGTGCCGGGCCCAGAACTGGCTGCTCCCAGGAAGGCGCTCAATGAGGCGGTAGAGCCCGCCACCGCCGCCTGCACTGGTGACGAATTGCGCGCCTTGATTCGGCGCGAAGCGCTCGAACACATGGTCGTGTCCGGTGAAGATGACTTGGACTCCGTAGCGCGATGCCAGCGGAAGCAGGATTTCTTGGATCTGTTCTTGGTCGATCTCGCCGTTGCGATCCCAGTCGTCGCGGGTATGAAGGCTGGATGAGAAAACATTGTGATGGAGTACGATAAACTTCCAGGGTTTGTCGGATTGGGCGAGGTCCGCTTCCAGCCATTGAAATTGGGCATCGTCTTTGCGCGGGACGTACTGGGTGAAGAAGGGCACATACAAGACCGCGAAATGGGCATCCCCGTAGTCGGTGGAAAAATAGACTTCCGGCGCGGTCCGTTGTGCGGCGTGGGTAGCCAGAGGGGTGTCGTTTGTGGGCTGGTGAAAAGCCTCCAAGAACGGTGTCAGCCCAAGATTCACGTCGTGGTTGCCAGCCGCGAAGTAGTAGGGTCGGCTGGCCATGTGGGGACCGTAGACACTGAAGCAGCGCAGGTCGGCTCTTCCTGCGGTGAAGTCGGGATACACCACATCGCCCGCATGTAGGATGAGGTGAGGGTCTCGCTCTCGGATTTGGCGTGCCAATTGAAATTGAGCCAGCGAACCCTGGCCGCTATCGCCGAGCACGGCGAACCGTACTGGCCCCTGGGTCGTTGGTGTGTGGAATCGGTAGCGTTGGGATTGAGCCGGGTTCGGGATGCCTTTGCTGAGGATGCGATACGAGTATTCGCGACCCGGGAGGAGTCCGGTTAGGGGGACGGCGTGTTCAGTGTCGGCGCGAGGGCTTTCGGCCATTTGTTCGGGACCGTCTGGTTCTTCCCGGTAGTGGACCCGGCCTTCGGTGGGCTCCAGAGTTTGCCATACGATAGTTGCCGAGTTTTGCGAGAGGCGTTGGAGGATCGGGCCACGCGTGAAGTTGGTTAGAAGCTCTGGGGCGAAGCCGATTGAAGTCCCGGAAGGTGTTCCGCCGTGCACTTGGATGGCTAATACATTGTCGCCCGTGACGAGGAAGGGCAGGGCACTGCTGAGATCGAAGATTTCGGCGTTACCGGAGAGCCGGAAATTTGCCATGGCTTGAGGCGGGAAATTGCCGTTCGCATCGGGGGAGATATTCTGGTGCGCGACGAGGTGCCCGTTGAGGTAGGCGGCAAAGCCGTGTTGGTAGTCCAAGCGTAAGAAGAGCTGGGAGATGGTTTCGGGGTCTGGTACTTGAAAGGTGTTGCGGAACCGCAGCGTGGAAAAGTTGATTCCGAGACCGATGACGGATGTGGCTTCGCGGGTGCTTCCGAAGCCGCCGGCGAAACCGGACGGACGGGCGGCCCATTGGGAATCGTCAAAATCTAAGGCGCGCCAGGCGGGGGAGTCCTCAGTTTCCGTATGGGGCACCGGGTTGGCTCGCCAGGTGGCTCCGATGGGGATTAAAGTTTCGGCGAGTGCCGAGAAGGGGAACAGGCAGCTCAGGGTCAGCAGGAGCAGCGGGCACGAACGCATGACTCGGAACATAGCGCAGATCGTCGTTTTGGTCGAGACGCATCCGGAGGGTCTTTTGACCCAAGGCGTACTCCATTCTTAGCTTCGATTGGCGGTTGTGATTCAATGTGCGGGGCATCGGATCGGAAGGATGCGGTAGGGTTCCCATTGGAGCAGGAGAAAGAAAGAGTCCACCAAACGGAAAGCGGCAGCCCTGCTCCCGCACTCCAAAAGAAAGGGCTGAATTTTCCATTTTGCAGTTTTCATATTGATTTTTTCATTCTCCCCGTAACAGACCGTCTCCTAGTGCGTGAGTCTCTGCATTGCTACAACCGGTCTCTCCGCATTTTTGATCGCACGCTGGTTTGGCTTCCGATTCACTATGCGCTTGCTCTTGCTCGCTGGCCTCGGTAGATGTGTTCGGCTCTTTTTGACTATGGAACATCACATATCAAACCGCGTCGCTGCTCTGACCCCTTCTTTGACCCTGGCCATCTCGGCTAAGGCCAAACAGTTGAAGGCGGAAGGCAAAGATGTCATCGGCTTTGGCGCCGGTGAGCCGGATTTTGACACCCCGCAACATATTAAGGACGCGGCCGAAAAGGCGCTGCGCGATGGGTTTACCAAATACACGCCGAGTAGTGGCGTGATGGAACTCCGCGAAGCGATTGCGGAAAAATTCCAAACGGAGAACCAACTCACCTACTCGCCCAATCAGGTCATCGTGAACTGCGGCGGGAAACACTCGTGCTTTAACGTCATCATGGCGACGTGTGATCCGGGTGACGAGGTGATTATCCCGGCCCCCTATTGGGTGAGCTATCCCGAGATGGCCAAGTTGGCAGAAGCCACTCCGGTGATCCTACCGACCACCGATGCAACGGCTTTTAAGGTGACGCCCGAGCAATTGGAAGCAGCCATCACACCACGGACCCGACTCTTTATCCTGAACTCTCCGAGCAATCCGACCGGGACGATGTACACGCCGGAGGAGATCCGGGCGCTCGGTGATGTCTGCGTGCGGAAGGGCATTTACATCATGAGCGATGAGATCTACGAGCGGCTGATCTATGGCGACGCCGTTCATCAGAGCGTGGCTTCCTGCTCATCGGAACATTACGAGCACACGATTATCGTGCATGGTTTTGCCAAAGCTTGGTCCATGACGGGCTGGCGACTGGGATTCCTCGCTGCCCCAGAACCGATCGCCAAAGCCATCAATGCGATGCAGAGTCACAGCACCAGTAATCCCACCTCCTTTGCTCAGATCGGAGCCATTGCCGCGTTGCGGGGACCCCAAGCTCATTTGTCCGGATGGTTGGTGCAGTTTGATCAACGGCGAAAGTTTGCATTGGAGCGTATTCGGGCGATGAAGGGGATCACTTGTGTGGAACCTCAAGGGGCCTTCTACCTGTTTCCCAATGTGTCGGGTACGGGGTTGAAGTCTGGTGAGTTTTGTGAGCGACTCCTGGGTGAGAAGCAAGTGGCGATGGTGCCTGGTGTGGCCTTTGGTTCGGATGATTGCGTGCGGATGAGCTACGCGACGAGCATGGAGAATATCGAACGCGGCCTGGAACGGATGGCGGCCTTTGTGGAGGAGCTCGGCTAGATGGAAACCCGCCGGCGATTTCTAGGTCGGTCCGCTCTGATGTTGGCGGGAGGCGTGGAATTGTCGGGACTGGTGGATCGGTCTCGGCTAGGTGCCGACGAAGTTCCAAAGGCCGATGCGGACGTCGTCATCATCGGTGCCGGATTGGGTGGTTGTTCCGCGGCCCTGACGGCGCTGCAAGCCGGGTATTCCGTCGTCTTGACGGACCCGAATCTATGGCTCGGCGGCCAGCTCACAAGTCAAGGCGTCCCGCCGGATGAGCATCGTTGGATTGAAACCCACGGAGCCAATGCGTCTTACCGGGAACTTCGGACCCGCATCCGAAGCTTCTATCGCGAGCACTACCCTTTAACCTCGGCGGCGCGGGCAAACGCATTTTTAAATCCGGGGAACGGGTCTGTATCCCGCTTATGCCATGAACCGCGGGTGGCTTTGGCTGCCTTGATGGAGTGGTTCCTACCCTACATCGGGAGCCGGCAACTGCGTTGGATGCCGCGGCATGAGCCGGTCGCGGCCCAGACGGGTGGGGATCGGGTTGAGGCCATTGAGGTCCGTAGCTTGGATTCCGGGAAACGACAGTGGCTGCGGGCGCCCTATTTTGTTGATGCCACTGAACTCGGCGATGTGTTGCCTTTGGCGGGAGTCGAGTTTGTGACGGGCAACGAGGGGCGTCGGGTCACGGGGGAATTGCATGCTCCAGAAGTCGCGGATCCCGGAAATCAACAAGCCTTTACCGCTTGCTTTGCGATGGACTACCTCCCGGGTGAAGACCACACCTTGGATCGTCCGGAAGACTATGATTTTTGGCGTCGCTACGTCCCGGACCTCAACCCGGCTTGGCCCGGACCGTTGTTGGATCTGACTTACACCCACCCGCGATCTGGAGAACCCCGTCGGCTGGGCTTCAACCCGACCGGTGGGCCGCACGGCGGCGTAGTTAACTTATGGACTTACCGGCGGATAGCGGCAGTGGGGCAATTTGTTGCCGGCGCCTACGAGAGCGATATCTGTTTGGTGAACTGGCCACAGAACGACTATCTGCTGGGCCCCTTGGTGGGAGTGGAAGCGGCCGAGCAAGCCACCCATGTCAGGCGAGCCCGAGAACTCAGTCTGTCGCTGCTCTACTGGCTCCAAACCGAGGTGCCTCGGCCCGACGGCGGTAACGGCTATCCGGGACTGCGGCTGCGACCCGATGTGCTCGGTACGGAAGATGGCTGTGCACAGTATCCTTACGTGCGGGAATCGCGCCGAATCCGGGCGCGGTTCCGGATTGTGGAAGCGGATTGCGGGAAAGAACAGCGAGCTTTGGAGACGGGCTTGAAGGGGGCAGAATTGCGGGCACGGTCGTACGACGATTCGGTGGGCGTCGGGAGTTATCCGATTGATCTCCACCCCTCGACCTCGGGCGACAATTACATCGATTTTGAAACGTTGCCGTTTGAACTCCCCTTAGGATCCTTGATTCCTGAGCGAGTGGTCAACCTCCTCCCCGCCAACAAGAACATCGGAACGACCCACGTCACCAATGGCTGCTACCGCTTGCATCCGGTAGAGTGGGGGATTGGTGAGGCGGTAGGTGCTCTGGTCGGCCAGTGCCTGAAGCGTCGGTTGCCGCCGGTTGCGGTTTGGGAACGACGGCGCGAACGGGAGGCCTTGCAGCAGCAACTCCTCGCTCGTGGCGCGGAGTTGCACTGGCCGAAAGCTTAGTTCGCTTGCTTAGGCAGGATCGCTCGTCTTCCGCAGACGGCGGCGAGCTGCTACAAGCCCGGCTAGTCCAAGCGAAGCCCAGAGAGCCGTAGTGCCTGGTTCTGGCACGATGGTTAACGAACCATTCAGTAAGGTAGGGATTTCATCGCCACCCGTCGTGGTGAATTTCGTCGGCCCGTTTAGAGTGTTCATGGTCAGGTCGAAGGTGCCATTGAAGAAGCCAGTGGTATCGAACGTGACTGTGGCGATTTTGCTCGTTCCCGAAGGGATTTCGACGGTGCCACTGGATGTCAGTGTCGTTCGCTCAAAGAACTGTCCTCCGACAATGCCGCCGGTGCCACCGGGTCCGTTGTTGTTGGATGCGAAAGCGGTGCCGGTGAAGACATCGACAGCTGTGATCTCCGGCCCATCAATGGTGCCGGTGTTGGGCGCCGGGATGCTGGGGCCGCCGTCGGCGACTTGGATGTTAAACCCGATTCCGGTGACGGCGAGCGCGGCGCCACCGTTGGCGATGGTGATGTCAAAGGACTGATTCGCCTCGTTTGGGTTGAGGTTGAGTTCGGGGAGATCGATTGTGAGTGAGTTGACCGCAGCGATGACATCGTTTTCACCCGGCGCATTCGTTAGGACGGATTGCGCCGTGAGTTCGAGAGACGTCGAGACGGCCAGGGCGATCAGCCCGGTGCCAAGGCTAGCTTTGATGGAATTCATAGACCTGTTGTTATGGGGACTCGTTCTGAAATGGATTCGTAGCTTGTGGCCGCACCGCACGGAAGACCTGTCCCGCTTGGTTAGGAATTAATCGCCAGGCGAAGTCGGTTCCTTCGGCACCTTCGTTCGTTGTCGCTTCAATCGTCCCGACCGTTCGCCACGGTCCGACCATGTTCAGTCCTTTGCTTTGGAGCAGGAACGGGAGGTCCCCATCCGCACCCTGACCGGCGATTACCAGGCTGCCATCACTTTCTCGGCGGATCTCAAGACGTATCTCAGCTTGAAGCGTGTTTCCTAAAGTCCCCTGATCGTGGCCATCTGCGGGGACGGTCCCTTGACTAAAACCTTCGAGGCCTTGGGTACTGGCTAAGATGAGGGCGTCCGGCGCCGGCGCCGTTAGATTGAGTAGGCGGAGAGCCGTGAGAAAATTGGTGGCGTGCGAGCGTGCGAGGTTTTCGTCTGAGATGTCCACCTTGGCATCACGATTGAAATCCATGGCGAAGTCGATGGGGGCCGGATTGAGGAAGTTGCGGGGATTCTGTCGGGCTTGGCTTTCGTCCGAGATGTCTACCTTCGCGTCGATGGACGAATTCCCGGATTCACCGATGGCGTTCCCGAAGTAGAAACGGTCTTGGGCCGCCAAGCCGGTGTCGGAGGTCGCCAGGACGGTGACTTCTAGCCACTGCTTCTGAATCGCGTTGTTGGCCCACTCGATTTCGATGCGATCCGAGCCGCCCGTACCGGTGCCGGCGGATGCCGTAATCGAGGACGGGGCGGGTGCGACCGTCCAGGAGCTGGTGTCGTCCGAGTTGCCGACCTTGAATTCAAAGTCGTTGCTTCCGATACCGCTGGGATTTAGAAGCCCTGCGATATCCACGATAATCCCGTTGATGCCCTTGCTGAAGCTGGAGTAGTTCGCAAAGGCGGCTTGCCCGCCGGGTAAGAGGGCCTGTTTGTCCGTAGCGATCGCATCGGCGTTGGTCGTGCCGTCAAAGCCGCTGTCATTGTAGAAGAGATGGCGCGCCTGGACGACCGCGGTCGCCTCGGAAACCACGACGCCGCCATCGGTCAACGAATCGGTTGCGACGGCGTCCGCATCGGGATTGGCCACCAAGACCCCGCTCAGGGAGACGGTGACGGTGCCCGGATTCGCGGACCCGGCAATGGTAAAGGTGATGAGAACGAGTTCCCCGTTCGGGAGATTGAGATTCTGGTCCGAGAAAAGCAGGATCCGCCGAGTGCCTGCGGTGATCTCACTCGATTGCACTTCGTAACTGGAATTCAACGCGGAACCCAAGGCCACGTTGGAGGCGGTCAGTTGCGCGGAATCGTAGACCGCGTCCAATTGGAGCCCAACGACCTGGACATCTGTATTGAGTGTGACGGGAACGATGACCTGATTGCCGGCGGTGCCGGGCTGCGAGCCTAGGGTCAGGTGGGTTGCAGCCATCCCTACGAAACGACCTGAGAGAAGCAGGAGAATGAGCAGTAACCCTTGAATGCGATACATCGATAAGCCTATGCGTTATTTCCCGGAAGATTCCGGCCTCAGATTGTTTAGTCTGACACAAAATGGACGTTAAATCCAGCTTCGTATCTAGCTTTCCTCGAATTGTGAGGCTGGATCCGTCGCCGCTTCGAAGCAAGTTCCGAACCAGAATGTTCCCGAGAGCAGCTTTGAGGAGATACATGTCGCTTATGTAGCTCTGTTGTGAGAATTGGCTCTGATTCCGCATGAAAAGTTCCTTTCCGTCCGGTTCGGGGGCCGGCCTTGGGAGTATCCGAGGTAGTCGTACTCGTTGAGAGGATTGAACGGAGCGACGGGTTGACCCGGATGGCTCCCGGCGTCGTCACTTCCGTGCGCCGATGCGGTAAAACCGGTGTGGTTCGGAAGCGGTTCTTTCATCCGTGACCGTCAGTGATGCTTCGGTCAGCTTGTAGTCTCCTTGATGGGACCACTCCAACAGGTCGACGGACGTCTCGATGGAGAAAGCGGCTCCCGGTGTGCCCGCAACTCTGAGCGTTGTGACTCCGCTAGTGTTTTGGATGCCATCAATCTCGGGTAGGGGGAGGCTCAGTTTGAGGCGAGCGATCCGGTTGACCGACGTGCCGGCGAACTCGGTGAACATGCCCGAGACGTAGAGCCAGCCATCCGGATGTGAGGTCACGGCAAAAATCGTATCATTCGCTCCGAGGCCGGGATCGAAAGTAGTATCGAGGCTGCCGTCTTCTTGCAGGAGGACGATCCGATTGACGGGAGTATCTTTGTAGCGAGTGAATTCCCCGACGACAATCACGCGACCGTCCGGAAGCGGCTGGATATCAGTTACGATCCGGTTGAATGCGGAGGTAATGGCGAAGCTCGTATCGACTTCGCCGTTGGGCATGAAACGAGCGATTCCTCGCCTTGCTCGACCACTGACAGTGGTGAACTCACCGCTGACGTAGATTCGTCCATCGGGAATGAGTTTGATGGCGCGGACATGTCCCCGAATCCCTCCTTGTGGGACTTGGAAGGTTGAGTCGACGGTGCCGTCGCTGTTGAGGCGGGCCAGGTTCCCATGCGGTTCGCCATCCACGGTATCGAAGCGACCGCCAATCAGGATCTTGCCGTCGGGCTGCAGTGCCAATCCGGTCACCCGCCCGGAAAACCGATCGGGGCCGGGATTGGGTTGGAAGGTCGGATCGTTGGAGCCATCGGGAAGGAGTCGCGCAATGAACTTGCGGGGGACGCCGTTGACGTTCTCGAATCGCCCCGCCGCCATGATTCGCCCATCGGGTAGTGCGACGGCATTTTGTAACGCGCCGTCAAACACCGGACGGAAACTGGAATCAAAGGAACCGTCGGCGTTCAACAGCGCGAGGTTCGGTTGGATGTTCCCGTCTACGGTGGCAAAGATGCCGCCGACGGCCACTTGCCCGTTCGGGAGCGGGGCCAATAGGACGACTCGGGCTTTCTGCGGCGATGCGCTCGCTTGTCGCTGCGCGACGATGGGAGCGACAATGAAGTCCTCATCGAGCCCACCATCGAGAATCAAGCGGGCAATCCCGTGACGGGTCGCATTGCCGATCTGATCGAAGTCTCCGCCCAGAAAGATGCGATCTTCGCCGTGGACTCCCAGCGTCCACCCGTTCCCGTTGGGGGTGTTGCCGGCTTGAGTGAAGGTCGGGTCGAGGGAGCCGATTCGGTCGTTATCGAGGATGGTGAGATTGATGGTTTGGGGCCCGATCTTGAGCTGAAGGTTCTCGTCTGGCTCGGGCTGATCGTCATCAAGAATCGGTATCTGGATGAGCTGTTCCCGGGTCGTTTCAGAAAAGGAAACGATGAGTTCTTCCTCCAGGTAATCCTCGCCTGCCTCGGCCGTTCCGGCAATGAGTTCGTAGCGCAGTTCGAGGGACTCGCCGGGAGCGATGGTGCCGACGTATTTGAGCGGTATTGCAAGAATGCCTGCGGATTCGAATGCCGTTCGATCTTCAGCGGGAAGGTCCACCAGCCAGTCGTCATCCATGATCCGCACCTCCGTGATTCCATGGCTGATGGCTGCCCCGTCTGGTACCGAGGCAATCCGGACTTGGAGTGATCTATCGGCCTGTTCCAACAAGTCATCCTCGATCGGGATGCTGAGATTCACGACGGGATCGCCGGGGGCGAAGACGACCGTGTATTCGCTTACGTCGGGACTCGGTACTTCGGGTGTTGCCTCCGGCGTGACGGTCACGGTCAAGGACGCCTCGGAACTGAAATCACCCATCCGGTAAATCGGAACCTGTAGGTTGGGCGCATCCCCCTCTGATACTTCTAGCACGGCGGCGTCCATTCGAAACCACGATTCCGGCGCTTCATATTGGGCCACGATGGGTGCGGAAAATTGGATCGTTGCCACATTGTCTGATTGTTCGGCTTCGCCAGTGGGTACGTTTTCGTAGGTCACGTCGGGATTGCTCAAATAGGGGAGCGTAATGCCGGGCGAATAGCCCATCGTCGTGACATAGGTCACGTTGTCTGACTTGAAGCGATGGGCGAGTGAGTGTGGGAACAGGCCGGGGAGGAGGTTGCCAGCGGTATTGGTGGCGCTGCGGCTATCGTGCTGACAGCCCAAACTGTGGCAGATCTCGTGGGTGAAGAGGTAAAAGCCTGCGGTGAGCCATCGCCGTCGAACCCCCGCTGTTGCCGATTGCCGTTGGCCGCCCTCCTGCTTCAGGATCGGGGAAAATCCAGACCAGCCCACGAGATCGGTTTCGACGAGCAGAAGAATCAGATCGGCGCCGTGGCGTTTTCTGAGAGCGCGGAGATTGAGTTTGCCGACGCTGTTGTTTGCCAGTGAGACGTCGGTGGGGAGGTTCCCAGTCTCGGTGTGGTCCAGGACCTCGTGGTGAACGAAGTTGACTCGAAGATTGAGCTCTGAGTTGGCAAAGATTTGATTCGCCTCGGCCTCGGCATAGTCAGCCACACTTTGAATCCCGTCCGGACCGCCCGCGCCCTCCAAGGCGTCGTGCGAGTAGACCATCATGATATCTAGCACCGGACCGTCTTGCCCGAGCATTCTCCGAGGGGCTTGGCGGCGCCGAGGTTGGGGGGTGGTTTCGGTCTTGGATCTCCGGGCCATTTCTCGTAGCGGGTGAGTCCCAATCGGAGCGCCAACGCGGCCCGTCGCGCATAACGGCAGAGTTGATGTGTCGATCTCATTGAGGCGGTATCGGTCGTCTCCGAGGTATTCGAATTGGAATCGGCCCCGATTGGGCGCGGTCATCGTTCCGGTGATGGCACTGCCCGCCGCCGCGAGGATACCCAAACTTCCGGCCTGGTTGTCGATTTGTCCCATGAGAATACGCCGCTCGGGCGCCTTGTGATCGGTGTCGGTAACTCGGAACTGCATGGAAGAACCGTCCGGCAGAGGAATGCTCCAGGTTGTTCCGGGAGGGATCGGGGTATCGTAGTCGAGCAGTTCGGGACGGAACTGAATGCGACAGGAGCGATGGACAGCGGGATTACCTTTCGTTGGTGTCGGTGTGGTTGTTGGCGACACAATCTCGAACAGGCGCGGAGGGGAAGAAGGGTGTGCGTGCACTGGATCGATTGCCAGGATGGCGAGCGTGCCGAGGGTGACGAGATAGAGGGTGGGCAGCGCTTGGGAGATCTTTGTTAGGCGTTGGTGTAATGGTGTCGACCGCAGTCTTGGAGTTTTGTCCATACACCACTTATTAGGAATTCCTCGGAGGAGGTTGCACCCGACTGGTGGGTTGCGAGTGGGAGGCGGGTGGGATTAGACTCTTGCTTCGTGAACGCATTGATTCGGACTGCTCTCGGAGTATTGACGTTGGCTGGTCTCAGCCTGACGGTTTGGGCGCAGGAACGGAGCGTCAAACCCGGAATCAACGACAACTTTCTGAGCCCGGATCTCAATCCCTCGCAGTGGGTGGAGCGCTTCGAGCGCGAAGGGCGTGAGGTCTTCGACCATCGGAAGCGGATTGTTCAGGCCGCTCGGATTGAGCCCGGTTCCGTAGTGGCTGATATTGGGGCGGGTACGGGCCTGTTTGAACCCTTGCTCTCGGAGGCGGTGGGAGCGGACGGAAAGGTCCTTGCGGTGGACATCGTTCCCAAGTTTCTGAGTCTGGTGATTGGCAAGGCTCGGGAACTTGAGATCGAAAACATCGAAACGGTTCTTGGTACTGCGACCTCAACCAATCTAAAGCCAAACTCGGTGGATTTGGTCTTCATCTGCGATACTTATCATCATTTTGAGTTTCCCAAGAAATACTTGGCTTCTATCCATCAGGCGTTGCGGCCGGGTGGGCAGATCTATTTGATCGAGTTTAAGCGAATCGAGGGAGAGAGCTCTGAATTCATCATGAACCATGTACGAGCGGGTGAAGCGGTTTTCTCGCAGGAGATCGTTGAGGCGGGATTTCAGAGGGTCGAGCGATTGGCCTTCTTGAAGGACAACTACATCATCCGATTTCGGAAACAGTAGCTGCGAGTAGCTGCGGGAACCCGGCCTGGCCCCCGGTGCGCCAGGGAGAGCTTCGTGGGTGTCGATCCTCGTCCCATCTGCCGAGATTCGGGTGTTTTTCAAAAACCTGAAGAAAGTTTGGAACACTCGGCGGAATCTTGCGTGGGAAGGAGTGACGGTAAGACACAAAGAACGAAAAGGGTCTCAGAAAACGATCGTTCCCCGGTTGATCCGGAGAGAATTGTGGGTTGGTAAGGACCGCGATGAATCATGGATACGAATGTGGATGTACAATCGGCGGTGGCCGGGGACAGCGCAGGGGGCTTTAGAACGGTGTTTTGCCGCCACTTTGGGGTCAACGAAGCGGCGTTTGAACGTACCATGGTGGTTCGTGGCGTTGGGGTCTGGTACCGGTTTTTGGCCCGAATTCTAATGACATGGTGGCCGGATCTGTTTCGGATCGAACAAGAATATCTTTTTCCACTCCGTTATGTTCGGACGCGACGCGAGTTTGCCTCGGAGGTGGGGGCGATTGCGGACTACAATCGGTACGAGTTGCCTACCTGGCGAGCGTTGCTGGGCCTGCGGGTTTCGACCCGGCGATTGAATCAACTCGGCAAGCTACTGCCTCGGCATTCGGCGGCGAGCTAGCGGCGGCGGAGAATACGGCCTGAAGGGCTAGGCCGGTGCCGTAGGCACACTTCTTGTCCTTCGTGTTTGTCCACGGGCTTGGAGGACCCGATGGACTCGTGATTCTGTGAGCAGGAACTTCTATTTCTGCTTGGTTCCATCGGGGTTCCGGTTGCGCTTTCATCCGTTCCGTTGAGGAAAAAATTGAAGAAAATACGTAACAGGCCGCCAAAAATGTAGTGGAAAGACCCTAGAGGACCCGTTTCTTCGGGTGCGGATGGCCATATTCTTCCGTCGTACGGCAGATAAGACCCGCCGCACAGGTCTTGGACGGCCCTCTGCTGGAACGATGAATACCATTCGGATTCGAATCTACCCCCGATCTCGGGCTGCACATCCATGACCGCTTCGCCTTTCTCCCTGGTTGTCGCTTGCCTGCTCCTATGGATCCCGTTTACTTCGACCCTGGTGCAGCGGAGAGAAGACCGTGTGTCGCGCCTTTCTCGCTCGCCTTCGGCGAAGTCCCTTCTCCTGTTCTGGCCCAATTGGGTCGATCTGATTCGGAGTTTCCTTGCGATTGGCCTTTTGGTGACGTGGGGCGGGCACGTGATTGAAGATACGCCGGCTGCCGCCAAGATCCTCTACCCGTTGTATTTGGGAATCGTGTTGGTGGCCTTCTTTGTGCAAGTCGCGTTGGTGCATTCCGGGCACTATGTTTTCACGCCGCTGCCGCTTTTCGTTGCCTGCGGGTTTTGGATTCCCGGTCTTGAATTGGGCGCCTTTGCCGTCGTGGCCGCCTGGGCCATCAGTTTCGCCCTGGACAAATTTGAAGCACTATTGATGGTACTCGCCCTGACCCTTTTTCTGGGCGGTATGGTTCTCAACGCGGATCTTTTGAAACTTGCCTTGAGTATCGGTTTGGTCGCGTTTCCGCATGTTTTTGCCCTCATGTTCTCGCGCCAGATCGCCATGCCAGCGAAGAATCTCCCTCAAGCCTAAGACTCAACCACGGCTTGGCCAGGGTGGCGGAAGGACTCGGCGAAACACCAGGTTTGAGTTTGAAGCGTAGGCAGTCTCCCTGTATTTCTGTATTTTCAGAATACACGGAAGCATATGAAGGCGTTCAACGAGGCTCAGCAACGATTTGTTTTGCACTGGGGTGAAATGGGGTCGCGCTGGGGAATCAATCGAACCATGGGCCAGATTCAGGCCCTCCTCTACTTGTCCCCGGAACCCTTGCATGCCGAGGCGATTAGCGAAGCGTTGAACGTGGCTCGCTCTAATGTGAGCAACAGTCTGCGGGAACTCCAAGGCTGGAAGATCGTTCGGTTGGTTCACAGGGTGGGTGACAAACGCGATCACTTCGAAAGCCAGAAAGACCCTTGGGACCTGTTCCGTCAGATCCTGGAAGAGCGTAAACGCCGGGAAGTCGATCCGACACTGGAATTGCTCAACGAATGTCTCAAGGACTTGGACGGTGACAAAGAGGCCGATCCCTATACGAAAAAGCGTTTGCGGGAGATGCAGGATTTCTTTGTCGTGACGACCGGATGGTATGATGCCGTATCCAGATGGCCGAATGAGACGCTCAAGCAGTTCTTGAAGTTGGGGAACAAATCACTTCGGCTACTCGGCATTGGGCGGCAATAACTTCGGCCTCGAATTGAGCCACGGCCGATGAGCCGGGATTCGAGGCCGGGAATGGGGCGATCGCTCCGCCGTCCCTCGGACCCTACGACGGAGCGACTGAATTTGGCTCGACCGCCTACTTGGTCGCGCCGACGGGGCGAAGGGGTGTGACGGGTGCCGGCGGTGTCGGCGCCTCCGGTCCGGCGGGGAGAGTCGCAATCGCCTTCCGCCGCATGCGAGAAAAGATGTAGATATTCATCAGGTGGATCCCTCCCAGCACCAGTAGCACACTACCCACCTTGGTACAGAGCACCTCAAGTCCCGCATCCATAGTGGCAACTCGGTCGCCATACTTCAGGGTCAACGTGATGAACCCGATGTTGAGGAGATAGAACCCAACGACTAAGAGGTGATTGACGGAATCGGCTAAGGGCTCGTTGCCGTGGAAACTGTCCACCAGAAAGACGCGCCCGTGTTTGTGGAGGGTTTTGGCCACCCAGATCGTAAATCCGATCGAAATGATCAGATAGGTGAGGTATGTCGCGAGGTTCATCGTTCCTTTCTTTTCTATGATACAGTTAATTCTGTATCAACAGAAAATACAGTAATCGATGTACGCGAATCTGTAAATGGCTTTGGTTTCGATTTTTTGGGCTAGGCGTGGACGGCCCTTATCAGCACGAACGCTTGGAGCGAGGTCTCTAGCCAAGCCGCCGTATCTCGGAGGGGATTCTCATTCTAGAAACTCTTCGTGTCTTTGTGGTGAGTTAGGGACGGATCCATTCCTGGATATCGATCACACGCCCAGGGTACTGCGAATGCATGATGGCGTTGAAACTGGCAAGACGGTCCATGGAAGCGGGATCCGTTGAGCCAATGATGAGCAGATCGGCTCGGATACCTTGTCCCCCTCGACGTGCCTTCTCCACTTCCTCTTGAAGTTTCTGGCTCCAAGGAATGAGGGAAATGAGTGGTTGTCTTTCGGAGTGGCAGGCAGTGCAAAGCGCCGGTGCGGGCGTGCGTGCGTTGTCGGGAAGGCCTTCCACCTCGAATTGAACGGACTCCGGGTATTGCGTGAGGCGATCGCCCGAGGTGGGGTCGTAGAGACCGAACTCGGCAGTGTCCTCTGGGTCGCGAGGCATGAGGATGACTTCGACTACGTCGAGTTGTCCGGAGTGAGCGCCGGTTTCTGAGATGAAGACGTTGCTCCCCGGGTTGAAACGAAGCCTTCGATAGTGGTCCAGGCTGCGACTAAACCCGGCGAGTGCTTCCCACTCCGGATAGCCGGTTGAGAGTTGTAGTTCTTCGAGAGTTTCCGGAAGCGCGTTGAGTTGACCCGAATCTGCGGTTGGGTCCGTTCGGTGTTTTCCGGTGCGGCAGCCGGTGATGGTGAGGACAGCCACGGCGACCAGGAATCGTATCCAGTTTGGGAAGTTCATAGATCGGCTCATCATGCGGAATTGAGAGCCATCTTCAACTCTGATTCCTGGTCCCGATGGGGTGAGGGTATCTGCGAGGCGTTCTGGCTGGTATCGTTCGACTTCGTCATTGGCTCCGGCGCTCGCTTCCCTTGCCCAACGGCTCGCGGGTACGCTCGCCCCACCGGGGGGAGGCCCTTGAGTTGGATCCTGTCCTCTTCCCTTAGTCCTGGTTTTTCCCTGTTCCGAATCCGGTTTGCCGTGTCCAGATCCGGAGTTGGTTTCGGATCGGATGTAGGATCGCTTTCTTAGAAATAGTGGAAAACCCCAATAAAACGGGGTTTTTTCGGTTGGTACGGCGGGTGCTAAGGGAGATCGGCGGCACGTGCAGAATCCGAGATCTCCTGTGCGAAGTCGTGACTCAAGTGATGGCTCGTCCTTGGTGAACCGGGGGCGATGAATGGTAAGAACCAGTTTGTTTGGAGTGTGATTTATGAAAAAACTGTTGGGTAAAGTCCTGATACTGTTGTTGACAGGGATGGGCTGTTGGGATGGCCGAGCGCAGATTGATGCGGACGGGAATGGGTTGGGCGATATCTGGGAAGCGCTGTATCCGGCGCAGGTATCGCTGGAGGCGGATACGGACCGGGATGGCGCGTCGACTCGTGATGAGTGGGCAGCCGGGACCGATCCGATGGATCCGGAATCGAGCTTTCGAATCCTCGCCTGTCACTGGCGGGAAGAGGGCTCAGTGGTGTGTGTGCGTTGGCAGGCGGTTCCGGGGAAGAGTTATCTCGTGGAAGCCCGCTGCTTGATGGATGAATCGGGCCAGGCTTGGCTTCCCTTGGGGGGATATGACCACGAGGGCGAGGCTGAGGAAGTCGAGGTGTCCCTTTTGGAACCCGAGGGTTCGGGTCTGTTTGCCTCTGGACAGTGTTTTGTCCGTTTGGTGGTAGGGGACCGCGACGACGATGGGGACGGGCTCACCGCGTGGGAAGAAGGCGTGGTAGGGACGGAAGATACCTCAGAAAGCTCGGGTGAAACCAGTGATATGGAACGGGCGAGAGAGTGGTTGAGGAACAACTCGAAGCCTAGTCCGGAAGATCCTGAAGACGACGAAGGGGATGACTCCGATGGCGACCATGATGACAACGAAGGGGATGACTCCGACGGCGACCATGATGATGACGAAGGGGAAGACTCCGACGGCGATCATGACGATGACGAAGGGGAAGACTCCGACGGCGACCATGATGATGACGAAGGGGAAGACTCCGACGGCGATCATGACGATGACGAAGGGGAAGACTCCGACGGCGATCATGACGATGACGAAGGGGAAGACTCCGATGGCGACCATGATGATGACGAAGGGGAAGACTCCGACGGCGATCATGACGATGACGAAGGGGAAGACTCCGACGGCGACCATGACGATGACGAAGGGGAAGACTCCGATGGCGACCATGATGATGACGAAGGGGAAGACTCCGATGGCGATCATGACGATGACGAAGGGGAAGACTCCGACGGCGACCATGACGATGACGAAGGGGAAGACTCCGATGGCGACCATGACGATGACGAAGGGGAAGACTCCGATGGCGACCATGATGATGACGAAGGGGAAGACTCCGATGGCGACCATGATGATGACGAAGGGGAAGACTCCGATGGCGACCATGATGACGACGAAGGGGAAGACTCCGACGGCGATCATGACGATGACGAAGGGGAAGACTCCGACGGCGGTCATGACGATGATGAAGGAGAGGACTCCGACGGTGAGCATGATGACGACGAAGGGGATGATTCGGACGGTGAGCATGACGATGACGAAGGGGATGAAGATCAAGACGGAGAAGGTGAAGGGGACGACGACGAGGGTGAAACGATCGACATCAATAGTGTGCCGGTGCTAGCCGCAAACCAATTGGCGATCGACCCTGGTCAGGCGCTCGTTCTGACTCCGGAGAATCTTCGAGCCGTGGATGCGAATGACCCGATCTCTCGTCGGACACTGATGGTGAGTGATGTCGTGGCTGGACAGTTCGAACGGGTTGCTAGCCCGGGTGTGGCGGTCTCAAGCTTCGCTCAATCCGACGTGAACTCGGGGGCGATCCAGTTTGTTCATGATGGATCTGAGAACCCGCCCGCTTTTCAAACCGCATTGAGTGATGGATTAATCACGACTTTGCCAACGCCCGCTGCGATCCGGTTCGGTGTGACTGCGGACCGGTCCGTTCCGGTCCTCATCGTCAATCAACTGGGCATTGCTCGTGGGCAAACCTTGGTCTTAACCGCGAACGATCTCCGAGCTACGGATCGGGATACTTCGGTTGCGGGACTGCTGTTTGAGATCACCGACTTGCAAGGCGGCTGGTTCGCCCTGAGCTCGCGTACGGCGATTTCGGTGAGCCAGTTCTCGCAGGAAAACGTGAATCGGGGCGATGTAGTGTTCGTGCACAATGGCGATGATCAGGCTCCGTCCTATTCGGTGGTGGTCACGGATGGTCGCCAACGAACCGAACCCGTTGCAGCTTTGGTTCGCTATCGAGCGGAAGCCTTCCCGAATCTCCCGCCTCGTTTGACTGCCAATAGCTTGGTGATCAACGGTGGCGATCCTGTAAGGTTGGGTGTGGCTCAACTGGACGCCGTAGATCCGGACGCGTCCGGGGGCGAGCTCCGTTTCGATATTGCGGATGTGTCAGGGGGGCGATTTGAACGAATTGGAGCCCCGGGACAGCCGGTTACCGCGTTCGCGCATTCCGATTTGATCAACCGGTCCGTGCAGTTCGTTCCGGATGGTTCAGGTCAAGTTCCTCAGTATCAAGTTACCGTGAGCGATGGGATGGCTCAATCGGCACCGCTTCCGGTGAGTGCGATGTTCTGTCGTCCCTTGGGGATGATGATGGAGATGGATGGGATGATGGCGTTGCAGAATCTGGTGGCTCCGGAACGGGTCACCCATCGGGCGGTGGCTTCGGGTCGCTGGTCGGATCCTACGGTTTGGGCTGGTGGCGTGGTGCCGTCCAATGGTGCTCGCGTCCACATTCCGGCTGGTGTGGCCGTAGTGGTTGCCTCGGAATTAGAGCCTGCTTTCAAGACGGTTCGCGTGGATGGATTGCTCCGCTTTTCCCCCGTAGTGAACACCCGGCTGAAGGTAGACACCTTAGCTAGTTTCCGCTGTGGTCGGGTTGAGATGGGAACGGCGTCCTTGCCGATCGATGTAGCAGTGACGGCGCAAGTAGTCTTTGCCGATGACGGTCCGATCGACCTGAATGATGACTTCGCCCAGCTGGGGCGTGGCGCAATTCTTCACGGGCAGACGGTGATACATGGTGCGGAGCGGAGTAATCGAGCGGCGCTGGCGATTCACCCGACGGCCGGGTCGAATACGCTGGTGCTGAAGTCGGCGCCTGCGGGTTGGTTGCCGGGTGACGAGTTGGTCGTCACGGGCACATTGCCGAATAATCCAGTCAGTGACGAGATTCGGGTGATCCGCGCGATCGATGGCGTGACGGTCACTTTGGACACCGCCTTGGCCATCGATCATGTTGCGCCGCGGAGCGATCTGAATGTCTATGTGGCTAATTTGACTCGCAATGTGATTCTGAGCTCGGCTAACCCGGAAGTGGGACGTCGCGGACACATCATGTTCATGCACACCTTGGCTGCGGACGTGAACTATGCTCGTTTCAATGAGTTGGGACGGACGGACAAGCGCCGTCCCTTGGACGACGTCAGCTTTGAGTTCGATGAAGATCGTCCGGGCAATTTCTCGTCGGCACCGATTCACTTCCGACCCGAAACGGGTCCTCGAACCAACATTCGTGGGCGCTATCCCATTCACTTGCATCGCGGGGGGACGGATCCAACGACCCAGCCAGCAATCGTGCGCGGTTCGGTGGTATTTGGTTCTCCGGGTTGGGGCTTCGTCTCGCACTCGGCGCATGCGCGCTTCATTGACAACGTTTCCTATGCGGTGCAAGGCACGGGCTTCTACACCGAAGCCGGGGATGAGGTAGGCGAGATGGTGGGTAACATCGCTATCCGATCGGTGAACTCGAACTTCCAGTTCGATTCGCTCGGCGGGGCCATTGATCCCGACCTGGGATTTGACCAGCAAGAGTTTGGGAACGACGGAGATGGCTATTGGTTGTCCGGAAACCTTGTGTCTTTGCGGAACAACGTATCGGCCGGATCCACGGCGCACGGGATCATCTACTGGACCGACGGTTTGGTGGAAGCGGACATCCCGCGCGGCCGAACCACGGTGAAGGTTTCGGAGATTCCAAACGGTCACTTGATTCCGAATCGGGAAACCATCCCTGTCTGGTGGGCGCCGCTGGCCGAAGTGAGTGGAAACGAATGCTATGGTTCGAGTGTGGGATTCCGGATTCGCTACATTCATGGGCAAAGCTACATGGGTGAGGGCGGGAGTCCGTTTCACGCGAGTCCACCGCAGGCCTACATCGATACCTTGGATCCCGTGGTGGATCGCTTGACGGTGTGGGGGAATCGAGACGGCATGCTTCTGAACTATACTGGTCGGATGTCGGTGAAGAATTCGCTCATCGTCGGGATCGGTGCGCCGTTCATCTTGGATGGGGGCACGGCGAACTCGGGAGTCGGTCTCGACCAAGGCACGGAAATCACGAACGGATCTGGTCGCATCGAGAACGTGACCATCGAAGGGTTTGAGATGGGCTACGTAGTACCGATCAATGATCAATGGACGATGACGAACCTGACCTTGAGAAACGTGACCGATATGCTCATTGCAGCCCCGCGGCAGAGTCCCCGAACGATCACCATGAGTCAGGTGCGATTCGAGGCGCTCGACGGCACGGCGGTTGCCGGGCGCACCGGGCGTCAGAATATCCGTTTGATGGCTGAGTTCGAGGATACGGGGTTCCAACCCTTCTGGTTTGTGATGCCGGATCGCATCACGATCGATGGGGAAGGCGTCTACTACAACCAGCAGGCCGCAGACTTCGCGCCCTACACCTTCCCGCCGGAGGAAACGATCCTGCCGATTCCGAGTGGCTATCGCAATCGGACGAATCAGCAATTGCAAGATAGCTACGGGGTGTCGTTTGGAGGAGCGATCCTGCCGGCAGATGCGCGCCGCGTGGACTACGTAACGAACGGTTGGGTAGGTTCCGCCGCACCCGCTGCGACCGTCTTTCCGCAGTTGCTTGATATGACCAACGGCGGGGAGAGTCCGGAACCGCCGAAGGGTGGGCCGCAGCCGGAACTGACGGGCAGTCGTTTGGAGATTGGTCGGGGTGCTACGGTCACCCTGATGGAAACGAACCTGAACACCACGGATACGGATTCCGGTCTGGCTGAGCTGACCTACACCGTGAGCGGAGTGGCCAATGGGTTCTTTGCCCATCGGGATGCTCCGGGAGTGGCGATTACGACGTTCACGCAGGCACAGGTCAATGGCGGCGTCATCCGTTTCACGCACGATGGTTCGGCGGAGGCTCCTCGCTTTGATGTGCGGGTGAGTGATGGTCAGACCACAACTGCGAATCAAGGTGCCACGGTGCGTTTCTCGCTCTAGGGCGCCGACCGAAACACAAGCACAAGCGCAGGCAACAACGCCGGTGGGTTTCCACCGGCGTTTTGTGTTTCGCAGCCAAAGGTAGGGCGAGCGTACCCGTGAGCCGTTGGGCACATTGCGGGCTCTTCTGAGCCGATGGGGTATGCGTTCCCTTCTCTTGCCCAACGGCTCGCGGGTACGCTCGCCCCACCTTCCGGATCTGATGAGTCCGGTTTCCGTCGCTACCGCACTTCTGAACTCTCGGTTTTCTCTTGGCATTTTGGGTTGGCTTGGGGACGCTACCCGTTCCGCGAGAGAATGTTGGTTTGGAAGTGCTTCAATGTCATGAAACTATCTCGAATTGCCCCAGGAATCCTCTTGATGGCCACTTTGGCTCCCGAGAGCCAAGCCGCTGGATCTGCCACGAGCGATCTGCCCAAAACAGTAACTTTCACCGAACACGTGGCACCCATTGTTTTCAATCGATGCACGGAATGCCATCGAGCCGGTGAGATTGGTCCGTTTCCGTTGACCAACTACTCGGAGGTTCGCAAGCGCGGGCGCCAGATTCGGGACGTGGTGCTCGATCGTTTTATGCCGCCTTGGCATCCGGAGCCCGGACACGGGGACTTTCGGGATTCGCGCCGGCTTTCGGATCACCAGATTGCTTTGGTAGAAGCCTGGGTGACTTCTGGAATGGTGGAGGGGGATGCCGACAAGTTGCCGGCCATGCCGAAGTTTCCGAATGGGTGGCGGTTGGGCGAACCGGACTTGGTCGTCTCCATGAGTGAGGGCTTTGATGTGCCTGCGGATGGGCCCGATATCTATCGCAACTTTGTTGTGCCGCTGAACTTGGATCAGGATAAGTGGGTGACGGCCGTGGAGATCCGCCCGAGTGCTCGGTCGGTCTTGCATCACTCTCTCTTTTACTTGGACAACACCGGAACGGCGCGGCAGTTGGATTCCGAAGACGGTGTTCCGGGATTCAAGTCGATGGGTTTCCGGCGCACGGGGAGTTTGGGAGGCTGGGCCGTTGGGGCCACGGCACGGAAACTTCCCTATGACTTGGCCCTGCCATTGGCCAAGGGTTCGGACTTGGTGTTGGCGAGTCACTTCCATCCATCCGGGAAGCCTGAAACGGAGAAGAGTACGGTTGGCCTCTACTTCGCCAAGCAGGCACCGGACCGAACCTTGACTCGGATGCAGGTACCACCGGGCTATGGGCGTTGGGCGGGATTGAACATCCCGGCGGGTGATGGTGATTTTCATATCGGCGGTAAGTTCGAAGTTCCGGTGGATGTGGATCTGATCACGATGAGCGCGCACATGCACTACATCGGCAGATCCGTGAAGGCGTGGGCGACCCTACCGAATGGGGAGGTGGAACCCCTTTTGCATATCCCAACTTGGGATTTCAGCTGGCAGGGTTCCTACGTGTATGAGAACGCCGTTCGCTTACCGAAGGGTTCCGTGATCGAATCGGATATTCGATACGACAACTCGGATGCGAACCCGAACAATCCCTTCGATCCGCCTCGTAGAATCCGTTGGGGTTTGGAATCCACCGATGAGATGGGTTCGGTGATCTTCTCGCTCTTGCCGGCAGAGGAAGCGGATTTGCGGGTCTTGAAGCGGGCGATTTCGGACTACTCCTCACAGGCCCGCCGGGGTTCGCGTCGGACGGGTATCGGTGGTGACTTGAGGAGTCGAATCAAAGCGCTAGATCGCAACGGGGATGGTCGCCTTGAAGCGGATGAAATCCCGGCCGCCTTCCGTAAGCTGGTAATGAAGGCCGACAGGGATGGGGACGGTGTAGTGGCGTTTGAAGAATTGGGTTCGAGGTTGGGTCGGTAGCGTGTCTTTCTTGCGAATTCTGCTGATCAATCCGCTGTGACAGTCTTGTCATAAGCGTGGTAGATGACCTCCCCTTGCCCTCCCAGGGATTCCGCGAAACCGCGTGACCGAACGTTGTCATCGTTGACGAGGTAGTAATACGCCTCTTGGAGGCCTCGGCGTTCAAAGTAATCGAAGAGGGTGAAGGCGAGGTTCCGAGCCAAGCCGTTGCCATGAAATTTCGGCAGGACCCCGATCCCGAGTAGTCCTGCGCGGCGATACCGTTTGGCATGCCATAAAAGTTTTAAAATTTCCAGAAATCCGATCTTGCCCTGGAAAGAACGGAACAACGGAGTCCAATCCCCAACGCCAAGGCACCACCCGGCGGGTTTTCCATCGACTTCTCCGATGAGGAGTTGATTGGGGTCCATGATGGTTTTGCGCGGATCCCAGAACTCGTGAAACTCGTCCAGGGTATGCGGGTGGAACTCCCATTCGTTCTTGAAGGTCTCGTTCATCAAGTGGCGAAAGGTGGCGATTTCGTCGTCCCATCGGCTCTTGTTGAAGGGACGAACGACCACCGAGGGGTTCTGGGAGACGCGCTCCTTGGCGGCTCGATAGGGCGGGCATTGGAAATCGATCGAGTAGCGCCAGAGGGGATGACGAGCTTGGAATTGGGCTTGTTTCAGGTAGTCCTTGTAGTAGGGCGGATGCCAAGGGAAAGGGAACATGGGATCGTGGTCGAAGTCCGCGGTGAGGAGCCCCATGCCGAAGAACGCTGAGCCTTGGAAGGGAGCGATGATGCGGGTGACGCCGTGTGCGTGGAGCCAGGCCTCTGCTTCCGCGAAGAGGGTTTGGACGGTGTCCGGGCAACCGGGCGCCGCCGCGAAATAGCCGATGAAGCCGACCGGCTCTTGCTTGGCCGCTTGGTAACGAGGATTAATGAGGGCGGCGATTCTGGCGCAGTCTTTCCCGTTCTCGGAACCGATCCAGAGTGCATAGTCCATCTCGGCTGTGAAGGCGGAGCGGCCTGAGAGGAGGTTCTCGACGTCGGCATCGATGTCGGACACGAATTGGGGAAAGTGGCCGACCAACTGGCGTTCGAGCGCGATGAACTCGCGCAAGGCACGTGAATTGGATGGATCGATGAGGCGGATGGCGGAAGTCGGCATCGGTTCGTTGGGTAGGGACTTTGTCTAGACGCGATTCTCCATTGCGGCGATTCGATTGTCTAGCAGGCTTCGTTTTGGGTTTCTGAACTCGGATTTTTTTAACCGCAGATGGCGCAGATTCTCGCAGATTTCTTTTTTGCCTTTTTGAGATAGCTTGAAGTGTTGCTCATGTTGGCACGATGCTTGTTTAGGTGGAGTGGGAATGGGTATGTGTAAGCCGTTGAAGAGTCAGTCTGGGGTGAACTTTGGGGTTTGGGTAATGGTCTTGTTGACGGGATTCGGGTTTGCGGGGCTGACCTGGGGACAGGAGGGCGGCAATGCAGAGGGGCGAAAAGAGTTATTTCCTACCTCGCCGAGTCGCGTGGGAGAGTCGGATGGAGTCTTGACGATCGAGTTGGTTCGTCCGGAAGGGATCGAGGGTGAGCTCGTGTTTCAGCTTCGAGTGGTCGATCCGATTGCGCGCCCTGGGATCGACTATGAGCCAATAGGCACTTCCATCACATTTGGGCCGGATGACGTGCGTCGATCTTTGGTTGTGGTGATTCTCGACAACACGTCGGTGGACGGGGATCGAAGTTTTGGGTTGGAAGCTTCGCTCGCATCCCCTCAATCTCATTCTGGGTTCGAACGGGCGCGGCATACGGTTTGGATTGAAGATAACGAACAAGCACTCGTCTTTGATCCTTCGTTTGGTGGTGCGGAGTCGATTCCTGAACCGCTCTTGGTGTTCCCGGATGACACGTTCCTTACGACTCATTCGGATGGCTTGTTTCATTGGGATGCCGATGGGCGGACTGGCGTGATTGTTGGGTTGGAAGGCTTCGAGGAAGCACCTCGTCCAAATATTCGCCAGGGTATTCAGCACGTCATTCTCAGTCCCGAGGGCGATTTGGTGGTGGGTGGCTCTTACGAATCCTTTGGACCCGATGACTCAGAGACCTATGCCTGGGTCCGACGGTATTCGCGAGACGGTGTATTGCTCCCAGGGCAAACGATGTTAGAGCTTCCGGTCGGCTTCGCTCGGGCGATGGTACTTCAGAGCGATGACAAGGTTCTCTATGTCGGTAGTCTTGGAACAATCCAATCGGGTTCTGTAAGCACCCGGATGGGGCGTCTGTTGCCGGATGGGAGCCGGGATCCGAGCTTTCAATCTGATCGGATCTTTGCGGGCAGCTATGGCGAGGTGAGGACGATTGGGTTGCAATCCAGCGGGGCTGTTCTGGTGGGCGGTTCGTTTCCTCGATTTAACCGGGTCCAACGCGGCGCCCTCGCGCGACTCAATTCTAATGGGGAGCTCGACTTGGCCTTCGACGTTTCGCTGCGAGCGGACTCCGTGGTGAATGCCGTGCACGTCGAGCGGGATGATCGATTGATCGTGGGTGGTGATCTGGTGCTGGCAGATGGGAGCCGGCATCAGCTGCTACGTCTTACGGCGGATGGGTCGGTCGAATCCGGCGATCCGCTGAATGAGGCTGTGATCGATGGGGAAGTCCGTTCCTTATTGGTCGATCCGGAGCGGGGCTGGTTGTATGCGTTAGGTGCATTTGGGCAAGTGAACGGGAGGGTACGAAGAGGCGTGGCCCGATTTCATCTTGAGACGAACGAATTGGACGAAGCGTTCGTGGGGATTGATGTGGGTTCCTGGGCACTTCACGAGCGAGTGTATCGACAATCGACCGGTCAACTACTGGCTCGACGCGGACGTATCTTTACAGATCTGTTGGATCGCCAGAGCGCGAGATTTACGGCGACACGACTGGATCTCTCCGAAGGAGATTCGGGAGGGCGACTGATCGTCGAACGGTTGGGGAGTAGTGATCGGTCTTTTGCCGTCCAGCTCGCGTCGGATGATACCCTTCCGGACGGAGTCATTGAACCGATTCCGGATCGAGTTCTTTTTGGCGTTGGCCAAACCCGGGTGGAGGTTGGTCTCAAGACGATCGACAACGGTCAGGTTGGGCCGCCAACGGCTTTCACACTCTCGTTGCGATCGGATGCTGGAGAGCCTTTGAACAGCCCCGGGCCGGTGGTGGCGGTCCAGGTGCTCGATAACGAAGTGCCGAATCGTTTGGACCGTTCCTTTCAGCCCGAAACGGGACTCTCTGCCAATGTTCTGCTGCCGTTACCCGATGGGAGAATTGCGGTCGGCGGCTCGGGTCCATCTCCTCTGGTGATGCTTCGACCGACCGGGACGGTGGACCAGAACTTTCGACTACAGGAACCGTCGAGTATCGTCCTTTCACGGATCCTCGTAGACATGAAACGAATGGATGATTCCTGGTTGCTCGCAGGGGGATGGCTGGATCCCGTCGGCGGGCGTCCGCGGCCATGGGTGGGACGAATCCATTCGGAATCGGGGAGCTTTGACCCCGGATTTGTGGACCCGATCTTATCCCATAGTCGGCAGGGCAGTGGCGGAATCTCCGTTCTTGAGTTGCAACGGATGGAGACCAAAAATCAGATACTGGCGGGTGGTAGCATTCGGTTCGGGCAACGGTTTAGCGGGTTGGTTCGGCTTGATGAAGACGGGACGGTCGACGAGTCGTTTGCGATTGGGTCTGGCTTTTGGCGTCACTCTGGGGGAATCGCTGTCCGGACTTTGGAACAGCTGGCTGACGGGAGCCTGTGGGTGGGTGGCGCCTTTGATGCCGTCAACGGTGAGCCTTTTCCGGCGCTCGTTCGATTGACGTCTGAGGGCGAACCGTTCGAAGGATTTCGTTCTCCTTTCCAGAGCCAGGACGAGGTGTACGATTCGTATCTGGCAAGCGATGGAAGTATGTGGATCGCGGGTCGGATCGACGGAGTGGATTCGAGGGTGGTTCGAGTGTTCCTTAATGGGTCTCGGGACCCTAGCTTTTTTCCAGTTGTTGCCGACGGTCCGATTCATTCATTCGTGGGTGCCGGTGATCGAGGCGTTTACCTATTGGGGAGCTTTGAGCGGCTTAACGGGAGGGCCTATGAGGCGTTGGGTTTGTTGGGTCCGGGCGGCCGATTGGATCTGCAGTGGGTGGCCAATGGTGGTCTCGGGTCGGGCCTGGATCGAGCCCCGCTTTACCGGGGCTTTGTCGATACCGAAGGGCGACTGATGGTGTCTGGGGGGAGTGGGCATTTTGATGGACAGGATGTACGAGGCCTCTTCCGGATCTTTCCCGACAAAGATCCGAGTGAACCGATGATTCAGTTTCACGCTGATTCGTTGGAAACGTTTCTTACGGAAGCCGACGATGCGTCCGTGCCTCTTCGGCTCTGGCGGGCGGGTGCTACGGATCAGGCGACATCCTATCAGATCGCCGTGCAGGGTGAGTCGGCCACACTGGGTGTTGACTATGTCATCGATGATTTGGACGGCGTGTTTGCACCTTTGAGTTTGGAGGAGGAGATCCGAATTTGGGTCGTGGATGATGGTCTGCCGGAAATGACGGAGCGAATGGAACTCTGTCTCGTTGATGTGAGCGGGGATCCGTCGGAAGCGAAAGCGGCGGTAACGATTGTTGATGATGAAGAACCGGTCATCATTGAGTATCCGTTTTCTTCCCGGATGGGGCCGAATGGGGATCTCAACGTTGTGCGGGCTTTGCCCGACGGACGGTTTCTGGTCGGCGGAACCTTTGATCAATATGACGAGCATCGGGTCCATGGCGTTGCTCGGGTTGCAGCCGACGGAGCGGTTGATCCAGGATTTGAAGTTGAGGGTCGATTGACTGGGTCTGTTCACGCGCTTGCGCTCCAGGGCGGGGCGATCTGGGCCGGAGGCGATTTCCGCTACCAGTTAGGGGATGCGCATGAACGGGAGAACCTCATTCGTCTGGGCCCGAACGGAGGTGCCGACCCAAGAATGGCGACCTTGGCTCAGCCGAGCGGGCGCGTGTTGGTGATTGAACCGGAACCTGATGGCGGTGTGTTCCTGGGTGGTGATTTTCGGCGAGTTGGAGAGCTGTCGCGCGATCGCTTTGCTCGGCTCGATTCGGAGGGCCAGGTCGATGAAACGTTCGGTCGAGGCGTCTCGTTTTCCGGGACGGTGTTGGCCATTGCCCGACAGGCTGACGGTAAGATTTGGGTTGGAGGTGAGTTCAGGCAAGTGGGCAATGAGTCGTTGGGTCGATTGGTCCGGCTGAATCCTGATGGTTCGATCGATGCCGGTTTCGCGACGCGGTTCGAGGGGATCGTGACCTCTGTTCGAGTGCTGACGGATGGGGCAATTCTGGTTGGTGGCCGGTACTTTCGGGTCAATGGTCAAGAATCGCCGAACGTGGTGAAACTGTTGCCGGACGGTTCGGTCGACTCCGGATTTGTTTTTCCCCTAAACGTTTGGGTGAACAAGTTGGTTGTTCCTAAAGACGAGATCGTGGTCATTGGCAATTTCATTACCACGCCTACCTCGGATCGTATTGGTTTAGTTAGCGTGTCTTTGGATGGCGAGTTGCGTCGCTCCTGGCCTCCGATGATTGACGGGCTTGTCGATGGGGCGGTGGATCCCATGGGCAACCCAATGGTGATTTCGAAGTCACGCGTCTACGATGGCGTGCCGTTCACCCGTTTGCATCGATTACGAGCGGGAGGCTTTGAGCAAACGACGGTCAATTTGATTTCGACGGATGCGTTTGTTTACGAACCCGATGGGAACGCCGTGATTCGGCTACGACGGTTCGGTGATTTGAGCGACGCCACTGAAATCAGAGTGACCGGACGGGGACTCGGCGAAGTGACCGAGGATGACTTCCGACTGGAAACGGATGTGGTGCGATTCGAAGCTCTCGAGAACGAAGCGTTGGTCAACCTTCTGGTCAAGGACGACGAGGAAGCCGAGGTGGATGGTGTTGTGGCAGTCGAGATCGAGTCACTGACTGCGGGTCACGTCGTCGGTGTCTCAAGCCTGCGGATACCGATCATCGACACGGATCGGGAAGGGGGCGTGGATCTCAGTTTCCAGCCCGTCATCGAACGGTTGTATCCGCCGCCTCATCTGATCCGTGATCCTGCTTTCTCGGACTTTGTGCCGGCGAATGTGTCGCAGATCGCGGTTCAAGAGGATCAATCGATCGTCATCTTTGGGGACTTTGATCGGATCAATGGGGTGGCGATTTCGCGCTTGGCTCGGTTGGCTCCGAGTGGGGAGCTGGATCTTGACTACCACCCCGAAGTGCATCCGATGGCGATCTTTCAGATCGGGATGCAGTCGGGGGACCGACTTGTGGTGCATGGTTTGGTTGGGGGGAAGGGCCCGATCGTGCGCTTGTTTCCTGATGGGCGTCTCGACCCATCGTTTCCTCCGTTGGGAGGGGTCGATGGCCCGGGCCGGTTCGATGGGTTCCACATTCTGCCGGATGATCGGATCGTGGTCTGGGGAGATTTTTTTGCCGTTCCGCCGGATCAGAATCGTTACTTGGGACTGCTGGAACCGGACGGTGACTGGGATCTCAGCTTCGGCCGTCAGGTTGGGTTCAATCGACCCATAACACATGCCTCACTCCAAGCGCCACGATCGTTGATTGTAACGGGAGAATTCACTCGGTATGGGACCGAGTCTGCGCGGGGGCTGGCGCGGATCGGGTTGGACGGGCGGTTGGATCGTGAGTTTGGTGCCGCTGCGAGTTTAGTCCGAAACATCGCGACCGTGCATCATCTTGGCGATAGCGGCATGCAGGTCGTCAGTGCGTTCCGGCATCCGGATACGGTGCCGAATCCATTGTTTGCGACGTTGTCACGAGACGGCGAGCAAGTCGCGGACGCAGACGCCTGGCCGCAACTGGAAACGAGTTGGCCGCTGGCGGATGGGGGGAGCTATGTGGCGGGTGACGGGACGATTCGCGGGATGCGGCTCCGAGGCCTGGCGCGAACAACACCGGATGGTGGGCTGGATCCCCTGTTCGATGTCGGCGAAGGTTTGGATGGAAGGGTGGAAGCCCTGGCCGTGATGGGAAATGGAGATTTGCTCGTTGGGGGGATGTTGAACACGTTCAACGGGATCCCTGTTGGGTCATTGATTCGGATTCATGGCCGGCCGGTGCTGGAGATTCAAGAGATCCGGTTTGGCGGTGATGGCCAAGTTGAGATCGAGGTTTCGAGTGTGCCGGGACGCACCTACCGACTGGAGACCTCGACCGATCTGAGTTCTTGGGTCATCCGGGATACCCGAGTGGCGGAAGCGAATCAGCTCGTGTTGTTGGACGAAATTGATGGGGAGCTTGGCTTTTACCGCGTGCGTTCGGAAGATTGAGCGCGTTTGTCACTGTGGGTGAGCGCGTCTTGTTTGTTCCGAGGGGTAAGTGGTATGAATGTCGGCGATGAATTGGATTCAGGGCGGAGCCCGACTTGGAATGGCCGTTTGTTTGACGGTGTTGGGATTCTGCCAACCTTTGTGGGGGCAGCCTGCGCCCGGCCGTCCTGACTTGGAGCGAACGGAGTTTTTTCCACCATCCCCGTTTTCTATTTCTGAGGCAGAGGGTCCGACGGGGCTGACTTTGGTGCGTCCGACCGGTGTCCTGGGCGAGGTTACGTTTACCCTTCGGACGCGTGAGGTTACGGCTCAATCCGGACGAGACTTCGAGCCGCTTCCTGCCTCTGTCCTGTTTGCCGCAGAGCAAGACCAGGTGGAACTTGAGATCACACCGATCCACAATCTCAAGGTGGATGGGAATCGGACCTTCACTTTGGAGGCCTTCCTCCATGCTCCCGAATCGGATCCTGAATCGCCGCTCGCTGCCGTGGACGTCTGGATCAATGACCATGAACGCGCTGTGGTTTTGGATGCGTCTTTTGGAGCTGGGCAACCGCTCTCGAGCCCGTTGTTGGTCTTTCCGGACGATTCCTTTCTCACCGGACACGAGGAAGGTTTGTTTCATTGGGATGCCGATGGGCGGGAGGGTAGGGTCATTGCCCTGGAAGGGTTTGAGCAGGAACCCGCCACTGATGCGTATCAATTTATCGAGGACGTGTTGCTGACCGCCGAGGGGGATTTGGCGGTTCTGGGGTTCTACGAAGCCTATCGGCCGAACTCCTTTGTGATTTATAGTTGGATCCGACATTACTCCATGGAGGGACAATTGCTGTCTCCCAATCCATCCACACGACTGAACGTGGACTTCGTGGCGGGCCTAGCGGTTCAGGCCGATGGGAAAATCGTTTACATCGGTGCCAACGAGAATTTCCAGACCGGGAGTGTGAGCACGCAAATCGGGCGGGTGTTTCCGGGTGGGTCTCGGGATACGAGCTTTGAGTCGGGTCGGCTCTTTTCGGGGTATGAGAACAGCGCGAATGCCTTGGTCAGTCAGTCGGACGGAAGCCTTTTGGTGGGGGGCTCGTTTAGCGAGTTTGGTGGGGAGCCGCGAGCGGGCTTGGTGCGCCTTTCACCCGATGGCGTGCTGGATCCGGACTTTGAACAATCGTTGGATCCGAGTTCGGTTGTCCATTCCGTTGTGGTGCTTTCCGATGATCGGTTGATTATCGCCGGCCGCTTGGTGGCGACGGATGGGACGCCTTACCAGATCTTACAGTTGTCAGCCAAAGGGGACGTGGAGTGGCAGGCCCCAATCAATGACACCGAGACGGACGGGGTGATTCAGGGGCTCTTGTTGGATCCAGAACGCGATCGATTGTATGCGTTCGGAGACTTCCATCGGGTGGGACCGGTGCCGTTTCAGGCCATCGCGCGGTTTGACCTGGCGACCCAGGAATGGGATCCGAGTTTTGTGGGGCGGACGACGGATCGGTCCCTCTCTCACCGATCGGTACGGCTTCAATCGACGGGTCATTTAATCTCGCGTTTCGGGCGCATCTTCACGGACACGGTGGATCGCCAGGGAGCCCTGTTCTTGGCGCGTGAGTTGGATCTCCTTGAGGGAGGAGCCGGGGGGGAATTGACAGTCCAACGTTTGGGAAGTAGTGCCCAGCCCTTCTCCGTTCGGTTGGGTGGTTACGAGGCGGCTGCGGGTGTCATCGACGGGGCTTTGCCGGAAACGCTGGATTTCGCAGCGGGGCAAGCCCAGATCGAGATCGCAGTCACCCCAATCGATAACGGCCGGGTCGAACCTCCGAAGTACCTTCCGCTCACGCTGGAATCCGCGAATGGGGATCCGTTGTTGAGTCCGGAGCCCAGGGTCGAAGTGCGGATTCGAGACAACGAGCTGCCGAACCGCGTGGATCAAAGCTTCCGGCCACGAAACTTAATCTCACCGAATGCCATCCTTCCGCTGGCCGACGGGCGGATTGCCGTGGCGACGCAGAACACGGGGAACCCGTTGCAACTGGTGAGTCCAGACGGGGAGGTGCGGGAAGACTACCGAGCGCTGAGCCAGGATCCGATTCGGACTGAGTTTAAGACTCTACATGCTTGGGATGAGTCTTGGGCGTTGGCGGGTGGTTGGCACGATCCGAACCAAGGGATTCGGCGCCCGTGGTTGGGACGGATTCATCTGGAAACCGGTGATGTTGATCCGAAGTTCACCTTGCCGCGTCTATCGAGCAGTCGTTCCGGACTTGGGGAAGTGACCGCTTTGGCAGTCCAGACTCAGGCAGGAGAAGCCAAGATCCTAGCAGCCGGCAGTATGCGTTTGGGAGGGGAATACGAAGGGTTGCTGCGATTGCTGTCCGATGGGAGTGTCGATGAAGCGTTTGCCTCCGGGAATGCCTTTCGGAGCCGGCAGGGCGGAGTGATGATACCCGTCTTGGAAGTTGCTCCAGATGGGACCCTGGTCGTGGGAGGCTTGTTTGATCAAGTGGGTGATTTGGAATCACCGGCGCTCGTAAGGTTGACGGCGGACGGAGTGCCGGTCGCGGGATTTCAGTCGCCGTTTCGCGGGAGCGACGAGGTGTTTGCTGTGCGGATCGCCGAGGACGGGAGTCTCTGGGTGTCGGCTCGATTTGACACGTTTGCCGGCGGCATCCTCCGGCTCTTACCCGACGGGTCTCGCGATCCGAATTTTGTGCCCATCACGGCGGATGAGCGGATTCTGTCCTTTGTGGAAAGCGGGGAGCGTGGGGTCTTCGTGTTAGGAAACTTTAATCACCTGAATGGGCTGGGGTATGCGGGGCTGGGATTGCTCCGTCCCAACGGTCAGCTCGATACGCAGTTCGTCGCCAACGGGAGCGCTGACGAGTACTTTCGGAATGTTGGTTTTAGCCATGGATTCGTGGACGCTGCCGGTGGTCTGGTGCTCGGGGGCCGGCATTCGTTATTCGATGGGCTCACTGCGTCCGTATTGTCTCGGCTTTTGCCCGATGCGGATCCCGGCAGAACGGCGGTGGTGTTTCATCACAATTCGACCTATCGGTCCGTGAGCGAGGGGAGCGACGAGTCGTTGGAGTTGACGCTGCTTCGATTGGGCCACACGGAAGAAGCCACGCCCTACTCCGTGATCGCATCGAGCGATCAAGCGGATCCGCTCAGTGACTACCAGTTGGATTCTCCGGAAGGGGTTTTCGAACCGTTGGCTGTTCTTCAGACGCTTGGTTTCACCCCGTTGGACGATGGGAGGGTGGAATCGGTTGAAACGGTGCAGCTTGCGATTGCCGGAGTGCCGGGCGAGCGACTCCAGACCGAAGCGGAGGTTCACATTCTGGATAATGAGCAGGCGGCGGATTTGGATTATGCCTTCTCGACGCGTCCCGGTCTGAACGGGAGTGCGTTCGTGCTGGAGCCGTTGGACGACGGGCGGTTGATGGTAGGCGGGGTGTTTGATCAGTTTGGGGATGTGGCGGTCCCGGGCTTGGCCCGGATGTTGCCGAAGGGTGGCTTGGATCCTTCCTTTGCGGTCGAGGGCGAGTTGGACGGCTTGGTTCGGACCGTGGCGCTGGTCGGCGATCGGTTGTGGGTCGGTGGAAGCTTCCGGTATGCTTTCGGCGAGGACGTTCGTCGGCAGAACCTGATTTGGCTCAGTCCTGACGGGGCGGCGGATCCGGCGTTGAGCGAAGTGCCGGAACCTAATAGTCCCGTATGGGTGATCGAACCCGAACCGGATGGGGGTGTGTTGTTGGGCGGAGAGTTTCGACGAGTCGGGGGAGAGACGCGCAATCACATCGCGCGGTTGGATCCGACTGGGCAGTTGGACGAGGTGTTTGGTGTCGGCTTGAGCCTCACGGGATTTGTTCGGACCGTGTTACGTTTGGACGATGGCAAGGTCCTGGTCGGTGGCGACTTTGATCGTATCGGACCCGAGACGGTAGGGGACTTGGTGCGGTTGACGCCGGAAGGTGCTTGGGATCCCGATTTCGCGGCCTTTGTGGAGGGCGACGTGGTGGCGGTGCGGCAACTCCCCGATCAGTCTTTGTTGGTCGCGGGCCGCTTTCACCGAGTCAATGATCAGGCTCGTGGGGGAGTGGTGAGATTGTTCCCGGACGGGACGCTCGATACGAACTTTGATCCACCGATTCAGTTTGGTTCGGTGGCACAGGTGCATGTGCGGGAGGATCAGATCGCGATTGCGGGTTCCTTCGATTCACCCAGCGCGGATCAGCGTTATCATTATGCCCGGCTTTCACTAACCGGGGAGTTGCTGGCAACGTGGCCCACCTTTGGTCATGGCGGCTATTTGAGCCTGCAAGACTTTGCCTTTGATCTCTCCGGTACTCCGATCCTCTCCATTTTGCAGGACGAGTATCGAGGGCTGCCCGTTTCGCGATTGCTGCGACTGAATCTGGATCAGCCGCATCGAACGACGGTCAATGTCCTGCCGCCGCAAGCGGCCCTTTATGAACCGGAAGGCCATGTGACTCTAACGTTTCAACGTGTTGGCGATCTGACCGACCCGACCCAGCTCCGCTTGACCGGCGAGGGGCGTGGCGGTGTGACGGCGTCCGATTACCAGTTCGAATCCGAGGTTGTGGAGTTTGGTGCGCTTGAGAGTGTCGCCGAGGTGCGGGTGTTGGTGGTCGATGACGACCGGGCGGAACCGGACGGGAGTCTTCAGATTGCCATCGAGTCTCTGACGCCAGATCACTGGGTCGGGGCAGGGACTGGTGTTCTCCGCGTGGTGGATACGGATCGAGATGGCGGCCTCGATTCCGAATTCCGTCCGGTGATTGAACGTGCATCGCGTTACGGTTTCTTTTTCGACGCTCCTTTGGGTTATCGCGCTGCGACCATTCAGGGCTTGGCGGTTCAACGGGATCAATCGATTGTGATCTTTGGGGACTTCGACCGGGTCAACGGAGTCGAGATCCAAACCGTGGCGCGTCTGTTACCGGATGGGGAACTGGATCTAACGTATCGCCCCGACATATCGGCCCGCTCCGTGCAGCAGATTGGCTTGCAGTCAGACGACCGGTTGGTGGTTGCGGGAGTCCTGCCGGATCACGGGCCCTTGTATCGGCTCCTACCAGACGGACAAGTGGATCCCGATTTTTTGGGCCTGTCTTTTGACGAAGTTCAGGGAATCAATGGCTTCCGGATCCTGCCCGACGATCGGATCGTGGTTTGGGGGGAGTTTCGAGTGACGGCGGGTGTTCGGAGTACCCGCCTCGTCCTCTTGTCTCCGGAGGGTGCCTTGGACCCGAGCTTTCAATCGAATGGCGGTCCGAATCGATTCATTCGGCAGGTCCACTATCAGGCGCCCGGATCCTTGCTGCTGGCGGGTGATTTCACCCGGTACGGCCAACAAGCGGTTCGAGGGATTGTGCGGATTGGCTTGGACGGTCAGCTCGACCTTGGATTTGCTCCGAATGGCGGTCCGAACCGGGATGTGTATTGGTTGCACCTCTTTGGGAATGGGAATCTCCACATCGGGGGCGCATTCAATCGGGTGGATGATGAGTTGAGTGAACCCTTTGCAACGTTGAACTCGCACGGGGTTCGAGTGCCAGAACCCGAGGTGTGGCCGCGGCTTGAAGCGACCCTGCCGTTGCGGGATGGAACGACGTATGTGAGTGGCTATGGCGATCTGGGTGGCACGCCGTTGCGGGGACTGGGACGGCTCACTTCGGACCATAGGTTGGATCCCGCCTTTGACGTTGGAACGGGATTGGAGGGAGATGTAAACGCGATGGCCGTCATGGCGAATGGCGATCTTTTGGTGGCCGGGAGTCTGACTGAGTTCAATGGGATCCCGGCGGCGTCCTTGATCCGGATCAAGGGGCAACCGGTGCTGGCCATCGAACAGATTCGGCTGTTGGCGGATGGCCGAGTCGAGCTTGAGGTAACGGGTGAGCCTGGAGCGACGTATCATCTGGAATCGACGGTGGATTTCGAGACCTGGGAGCTGCGGGATACCGTCGTGGCCGAGGGCAGTCCGTTGCAGCTGTATGATGTAGTGACCGAGCCAAGTGCGTTCTATCGGGTCCGCCGAGATTCGTAGCATCGGACCCATTCGGCCCATGGCGACGGAGTCCTTTTTTTCGGGGCTAGTATGCAGTTGCTGAGGTCAGGTGGCTATCGAGCATCATCAGGCAAGCGCTAGTAGCGTACATTGTCGTATTTGCTGTAGTTATCGTCTCTTGCGACTCGTTGAGTACAATAGCCGTTTTTGAATCAGCGAGGATTTTGTCTGCATAAGCCAACCGAACCTTGATCTTCGAACAGCGATAAACTGTTACCGATCAATCAAGGATGGAATCTCTCTAGGGCAGATTGATGTGACTTATGATTACGTCGCTCTCGACCGCGTGGATTCAGAGGGCAATGAACAATCGCCAGTTCCTCTTCTCGAGCAATGATGAAGGGTCCCGTAAGTCATGGAGTGCGGCGGCTTGCCGCCGCCTTGGCCAACGTAGCCTGTAGACGGCCTAGGTGCGAATCCATCTCAGATGACCCCGCGATTCAGCTCGGTGGTTCGAACGGTTGAGCAACGCGCCTTCAAGAACTGACCTCAACTCCAGACCCCGATGCCTGCGCCGCCCCATCGATGGCATACGAATGGACTACTGACAGGGTGGACGTTTCTACCTATGGCGAATACCAGCCCAGTAGAACGCTACAAGAACGCTATTAGCGCTCCGCTGGACGCTACTACAGCGCTAATAGCGTTCTTGTCGTAGTTTTAGTAATGGGAGCTCCGCGATACTTGTGGATAGGGTTGGTCGATTCTGAGGGTCTGTATCTAGGTCTTAAGTATTTTATAGGGAGGGATTTATGTGAATGTAGTTGGTGTGGTCTCTACCTACCGGTTTTCTTTTTTTGATGAATGATAGAGTTGGTACACGGGTTGCGTTGGGCTCCGGAAGTATGTTGTCGAAGTATGTTTCTGGGTTTGAGGGGTCGCTGAAGCCCTGTTCCTTTCCATTGACGCTGGAGGGGCGTGTCGTTCGCGGCATGTGCGTTCAGTGCCGGTAGTTACGATTGGGTTGAAGAGTGGAAATTAAAGAAGCCGGAATGATTTCTCTAAGATTCCAAGGCCGGGAGCACCTGGACCGGCGCAATTCTTTGTCTCGTTTGACTTTGTCCCGTTTGAACATGAGGAGCATATCGTTAGTGACGAGTGGGAGCGGTTGGATACGGTATTCGTTTGCTTTGTTCCTTCTGCTTTCGCTTTTGCCTTGGGAGACGACGTTTGCTCAAAGCGGGGCGCCGGGTGGAATCGGCAGCGGCTCCTTCGGGGGTGGAAGAGGGCGAAGCCGAGTGCTCCACCTCTGGCTGAAGGCTGATGGTGGCACTGCGAATCTAGTCGATGGGCAAGCGGTGACTCACTGGAGCGACTTCAGTGGTTTGTCGAACGATGCCTCGGAAGCCCTCAATCCCCCTGTTTTTAGGAATAACCCGGCGGACAATATCAATTTCTATCCGACGATTGATTTCGACGGTGTGGATGATCAACTCACTGCCTCGCTCGCCGCGTTAGAGGGAGACTCGCGTTTCGCTTTTTATGCGGTGGTCCTTCGGGAAAACGATAGTGACAATCCAGTGTTGGGCTCGGATCTGACGGACCAGAGTCCGGATTCGTTTGCCTATGGTTTCGGTGATCGTTCTTTTCACTTCAATGCCTCCTCTCCGGCGACTCCTCTGGTTTCAGAAGCCATCCCTGCATTCGATGACCCCGCACCGATCCCGGTGCTGTTGGAAGGGACCGAAAATGGAGGCTCACTTGAGTTGAATGGGGCGAGCTTCACGCTATCAGACACGAGCAATACGGGTTTTCCAGATGCTACGGAGTACTACGTGGGTCGATCAGATAGCTCCTACTTTCGTGGGCGAATCAGCGAGATCGTTGTCTATTACGGGGCTGTGGCTGGTCTTGGAAATCTGACCCAACAGGTCCGGTCTTATCTGGCACTCAAGTATGGAATCTCACTAGGGCAGAATCAGGGGGCCCAGAACTATTTGGACTCGAACGGGGGGGTGATTTGGGATTCGTCGCTGTTTGGAGCAGCTTATGGCAATGGGATCACCGCAATTGGCCGAGATGACGGGTCCGATCTGGTTCAATCTCAATCCAAGAGCGCGAACAGTGATGCCATGGTGACGATCGGGGGATCGGGCGGGAGTATCACGGATCTAAACTTCCTGTTCTGGAGTCATGACGGCGGTTCGAAGATGTTTACCGACGTGGATACGCCCAGTGGTATTGAGCGACGATTGGCCCGTAGCTGGGTGATTCAAGAAGTGGGTGAGGTCGGGACGGTTGATCTCACCTTCGACCTCACGGGCTTTGAGTTTCTGGGAGGGGGGACGCCCGCGGCGAGTAGCTTCTTCTTGCTGACGGATCCCGATGGCACGTTTGCGTCGGGTGCTTCAACTCTGGCAGCCACGAGTCTCGCCAATAACCAGCTCACCTTCACGGGGGTGGCAGGCAGCGTACTGAGCCATGGGACCCGTTTCACATTGAGCTGTGTTCTGGGGGAAGGCAAAAGCGCTCCGGGAGGCGTCGCGGATGGTATTCATCTTTGGCTGAACGCAGGGGCGGGAACGTCAACGACCACGGATGGCGCCACACTAGCCCGCTGGAACGATCTGAGCGGTGGCCAGCATCACGCGATCGAAGGAACCAACCCGCCGGTCTTTAAGAACAATCCGATGGATAATATCAATTTCCACCCGGTGGTTGAGTTTGACGGTGTGAATGATCAACTGGTCACCTCGCTCGCCGCATTGGAAGGGAGTTCGGACTATTCCTTCTTTGCTGTTTCCGTTCCGGATGATGCCGGCACCCGCCCGGTGCTAGGGGCGGACACTGCCGCTGACTTCTATTTGGGCTACCAAGGAAACGGGTTTGAGTTTTTGGTCGGGCGCTTAGGGGGGGCGGGGCTCTCTCCGGTAGTTGCGTCTGTTCTCGATTCCCCTGGCGTCACTCCTACCCTGCTGGGTGGAATCAGCCAGCAACACTTCCTGGAGGGGAACGGGGAGTTGGTGGCAGTCTTCTCGAATGGCAACCAAACCTTCCCCGACCTCACGGACTACTTCATCGGGCGAAATCAGAACGAACACTTTCTTGGGCGAATCGGGGAAGTCATCGTCTTCAACCGGCAGCTAGACCCGGTTCAGACAGCCCGAGTGAAGTCCTATCTGGCAATGAAGTATGGGATCTCGCTAGGTCAGACCCATCCGCAAGTAGGGAGCCAGCCGTATGTGGACTCGGGCGGGAACGTCATCTGGGATGCCTCGACGGTGGCTAGCGGTTATCATCAGGGTATCACCGCGATTGGGCGAGACGATGTATCCGGTCTCAATCAGACCACCTCCAAGAGTGGTAGCAGTGATGCAGTGATCACCCTCGGCGTCTCGGGTGGTGGACAGCTGGCTGATGGGACCTTTCTATTTTGGAGTCACGACGGCGCGGCTCGGACGTTCAGTGGCAGTGATGTTCCCAGTGGGATCTTCCAGCGGCTGAATCGCGAGTGGGTGCTTGAAAGCACGGGGCAAGTCGATCCGCTGGATGTCACCTTCGATTTGACGGGAATCTCGCTACCCTTTAGCGGTGATCTGGATCTGGGGAGTTTCTGTTTGCTTACCGATGACGATGGGACCTTTGCTGCGGGAAGTGCCTGTCTCACCGCGTCTACCATCTCTGGAAGTCTCGTCACTTTTGCGGGGGTGCCCGCGAATACCCTCTCCGACGGAACTTACTTCACGCTTGGATTCAGGAGGGCTCCGGGAGGCGTCCCGCAGAACTTGAAGTTGTGGCTTAAGGCCGATGCGGGGACGTCTACCAACACGGACGGTATGACACTCACCGGTTGGGAGGATCAGAGTGGCTTTTCCAATGACGCGAGCGAACTGACGAATCCTCCCATCTTTCGGGACAACGTGACAGACAACGTGAACTTTAATCCAGCCATTGATTTTGATGGCACAGATGATCAGCTCTTGATCTCTCTCGAAGCGCTGGAGGGGAGTTCGGATTATTCCTTTTTTGCGGTTTGCCTCCGAGAGGATAGTAGTACCAACCCGGTCTTGGGATCGGATCTTTCTCGCAGTCAATTCTTCGTGGGATTCGATTCCTTCACAGATCCATTTTCTGGAATCTTGGCTGGGTTATTCAATTTATGGGTCGCTTCAAGTTCGTCCTCAAGCGAAGTAGTACCTTCATTTGATGATCCGGCAGTGACACCGAGTCTCATTGGTGGGTTTGGGAACCAAGGTTTTCTAGAGCGTGATGGAATATTCCGAAGCTTTTCTCTTAACCAGAATCGAGTATTTCCCAACGCCATGGAGTACTTCTTAGGACGTTGGAATACCGAATACTTCCGCGGACGAATCTGTGAGGTGATCGCGTACGACGGAAACTTGAGTGCGACGGAAGCGAACCGAGTAAAATCTTACCTGGCGATCAAATACGGGATTTCCCTCGGTCAGGTCAACGCCCACTCATCTGATGTGGACCAGAACTTTCTGAGTTCTGACGGCAGCGTAATCTGGGATGCTCAGTTGTTTGGAGGTGCCTTTGACCAGGGAATCACCGCGATCGGGCAGGATGACGGCACGGGACTCGATCAATCTCAATCCAGAAATGGTCGGAGCGATGCCATCGTAACGATCGCCGAAAATGGCGGTGGGATGCATAGTGGAGAATTCCTTTTCTGGTCGAACGACAGCGGCTCCGCTGCGTTCAGCGAGATGGATGTTCCCGGCGGGGTCGATCAACGCTTGGGCCGTCGATGGGTGATTCAAGAGACCGGTGATGTGGGTTCGGTGGACATCACCTTCGACCTCACGGGTTTTACGTTTGTGGGGACCCAACCGACGGCGACTAATTTTTATCTGATCACGGATGGTGACGGGACCTTTGCTTCGGGCGCGTCGACGCGGGTCGCGTCGAGCTTCGCTGGCAACCAAGTGCGTTTCAGCAATGTTGAGGGTAGCGTGCTCGGTCAAGGTACCTACTTCACGCTGGGCTGCGCGTTTGGGGACGATAGATTGGTGGGGCCTGGAGGGGTGGCTCAAGATATCCATCTGTGGCTGAGGGCTGATATGGGAACGTCCACGACTGCGGACGGGGACCCGCTTACGATGTGGAGTGATCTGAGTGGGCTGGGCAATCACGCGACTGAAAATACGAATCCACCGATCTTCCGCAACAACCCCACGAACAACTTCAATTTCAATCCAACGATTGAATTTGATGGCACGGATGACCACCTGAAGACCTCACTTGCGGCATTGGAAGGGCGTTCGGATTATTCGTTCTTTGCAGTGACGGATACGGCTTCTGATGGTAATACTCAGGGTCCCGTGTTGGGTTCGGATCTGGACCGATTTTTCCTCGGTCTCTACTTGGGCACTTTCAACTTCAGTGTGTTTTCCTCCCAAGGGGCCTCTTTTGCGCCTTCCCCGTTGGACCCCTTGATGGGTTCTCCAGCAGCTTTAATGGTCGGAATCAATGATCGAGGCATCTTGGAGCGCCATGGCACTCGAGAAGAGGTGACGAGTAACAATGAGGCGTTCCCGGATGCGTCTGAGTACTACGTTGGGCGGTTTACGGACCAATTCTTGGACGGGCGAATCAGCGAAGTGATTGTTTATAATGGGCAACTAGACGCCGGACAGGAAGCTCGGGTGACATCGTATCTGGCAATGAAGTATGGGATCTCCCTCAGTCAGGATCATCCGGTGGCCGGAATGCAACCCTATGTCGATTCCAGTGGGAACGTGATCTGGAATGCGTCTGCCGTGGCTAGTGGTTTCGATAACCAGATCACGGCGATCGGACGAGACAATGATTCGGGGCTGAATCAAACCCTATCGAAAAATGCCAATACAGGTGCCTTGGTCACTATCGGAGTCTCGGGGGGGGCCGAGCTGGAGGATCGAGAGTTTCTATTCTGGAGTCACAACGAGGGGGCGGTGGAGTTCACGGGAGATGATGTTCCCGATGGTATGGTTCAACGCCTGACCCGGGAGTGGGTGGTGCAGGAGACGGGTGAAGTCGGTGACGTGGACGTCACATTTGGTTTGGGTGGTGTCCCCTTGCCGACGAACTTGAGGGTCGGAGCGGCTAACTTCTATTTGCTTGTTGATGATGACGGCACCTTTGCCACGGGGGTTGGCTCGACCCATCCGGCAGCCAGCTACGAGAATGATCAAGTAACCTTTGTTGGTATCGGGCAAGATGTTCTTGATGATGCCAAATACTTCACCTTGGGCTTCCTGCAAGCGCCGGGGGGCTTTACGGACGGGGTCCTACTCTGGTTGAAAGCCGATGAATTAACGTCCCTCTACACGGACGGTGGGGACGTGACGGTCTGGAATGATTTCAGTGGAAATTCAAACCACGCTCTTGGGGCAACGAATCCACCCGTCTTTCGGAATAATGCTACCGACAATATTAATTTTAGTTATCCCACGGTTGATTTCAATGGTCTAAACAGCCACTTGGTTGCCTCCCTCCAGGCTCTCGGAGGCAGTACTGATGTTGCCTTTTATGCGGTGTGCATTCCTGAAGATGATGATATTAATCCGGTTCTAGGGTCGAGTTTGAGTCCGGCCCTATTCTCGTTCGGTTTTGGAAAACAGGATGGAAAGCAGACGTTCGACTTCTCAATTAGTTCTGTTGGGGACAGTCTTGAGTTTACGGTTTTTGAAGGTTTTTCGAATCTGATACCGACTGCGATTCACATGAGACTATTCGGAGGAGCTGGTTTTAATCATAGCATCGTTCGAGATCATGAAAATTTCGGCAAGACAATCGCAAATATCGGTGCTTTTCCCACTGACGAGACGGATTACTTTGTAGGGAGAATGGGAGGCGAATACTTTAACGGGCGGATATGTGAAGTAATCGTCTACAATAGCCCGCGTTCGTCGGTGAGTATTCATTCCTATCTGGCAATCAAATACGGCATGCTGGACGTTGCCCATAGTATTGCTGAACCCGTCTTTAATGACTCCTCGGGTGTGGAGTTGTTTCACAGACACACTGTGGCTGTAAATTTCGGTTCTTTCACCTCGCCGGTGAATGAAGTTGCAGCGATTGGGCGGGATGATGTTTCCGGACTCGATCAGCCCCGGTCTAAGTTCAGCAATGGCGAGGCCATTGTTACAATCGCATCGAATACCGGAGAGATCAGCGATCGGCAGTTCCTGTTCTGGGCCAACAATGCCGGTTCCCCCACATTTAATCCCGCCGATGTTCCGAGTGGAATCGATCAACGGTTGGGTCGCACTTGGCACGTTCAAGAAACGGGCGAAGTGGGATCGGTGGATGTCAGTTTCGACGTCGGTGGGATCTCGCTACCATCCGGTGTCAGTGCAGCGGACCACTTCTTTCTGTTGATAGGTCCTAGATTATCCCTGGAATCCGGTGGTGCGATTCCGGCTAGTTCTTATTCAGGTGGTGTCGTGTCCTTTACGGGCCTCTCGGAGAATGCTCTTGAGAACAACGTTTTCTTTTCACTCGGGGTCGACGCTAATCAGAAGCCGACTGCCGTTGATGATACGGTGGTCCGGATTCCGGGGTCCGGTGGGGTAAAGGTGTATGTCCCGACTCTCTTGGGCAATGACTCGGACCCTGATGGTGACACCGTCGCTCTGATGGCCGATCAACTCCCGGCTGCCAGTGCGAATGGCTCCTTGCTATCCCTCCTGCCGGGCGGGCGATGGATCCTCTACGAACCAGCGGCGTCGGCTCCGGTGACGGACGATACTTTCACCTATGAGATCCAGGACGTCCACGGAGCCACGGATAACGCCACGGTGACGATCACGACCGAGGTTCGCAACGCGCAGACGGCAAATGTCCGGGCGGAGATTTCCGGCGACGATATTGCCGTGCGATTTCAAGGAATCCCGGGGAGGCGGTATAAGATCCAGGTCGCGAGCAATTTAAGCCCACCCATTTCTTGGATGGATACCGGTGCAACGCTAACAGCCGGTCCCCGAGGCCGGTTGGACTATATGGATGTCGGGGGTGCCGTGGGCCAAGTTGGTTCCAGGTTTTTTAGAACGGTGGTAGTGGATGAGTAGGGTGACAAGAGGGGTGGGTAGTATCCAGAGAAGGAAGCGCACGGTAAACGGGTGGTCCGTGTTGGTCGGTTTCGGGGCATCAAGGGCAACATTGCGTTTATTGGCATGCAACGGGACTCTACTGGCCATGGCCTTGGGCATGATTGTTCTGACCGTGCCTACTTCGGCGGCCGTTTTGGTGGAGTCGCTATCGCCGGATCAGGCGATTCCGGACAACGACTTAAACGGCATCTCCTCAGCGATCACGGTGAGTGGTCAGACCGAGGTCATCACGGATATCGATGTGACGCTGAACCTGACTGCGTCGGGAGGGGGTGCGTTTAATGGCGACTACTATGCGTACCTAACACACGACACGATTCCAGGTTTTGCGGTGCTGCTGAATCGTCCGGGACGAACGGCGGCGAACGCGCTGGGAACAGACGGAGCGGGATTTAGCAGTGTGGTCTTTGATGATGGGGCGACCAATGGAGACGTGCATCTGTATGAAAGCACACTCGGAGCGGGCTTCAATGCGGGTGATGCCTTGAGTGGCGTCTGGGCACCCGACGGTCGCAATGTCAACCCAGCGAACGTGGTTGCTACGGATTCCCGTACGGCCTTGCTATCGTCGTTTCACGGTCAGAATCCAAACGGAGAGTGGACACTGTTCGTGGCGGATGTGGCGTCGGGAGGCACGCTGACCTTGAGTGACTGGGAGCTGCGAATTGAAGTATCCCCCGTCCCGGAACCGATCCATTACGTGGCATTGACTGGGCTTTCGGTGGCAATGGTTGCCTGCCGCCGTGGCCGGAGCCGATGGAAAAAGCTGGGGATGCGGATCAAGAAGCGTACTAGTTCCTAAACAGCACCCGATCGGAGATCGGGAAGCGCGATCAGGTCTCATTTTCGGAAGGTAGGCATCGAATCTCCACCTAGTCTTGAAATCGAGAACCCCCTCTTTTGGAGTGCGAGAGCGAAAGCTGTCGCTTTCCCCCGACGAGTGGGTGTGGAAAGAAGTAGAACCACGCCTGATAACGAAATGACGGAAGCCCAACCGCTCTCTTGGCCCCACGCTCCGTTGCATCGTTTGAGTGAGAACGGCACGTACATCGTCACCGCAGCAACTTACCGGAAACAACACCACTTTAGAGGTGCGCATCGCCTGGAAGTGTTGTGTCGTGGTTTGATTAAACTGGCTGCTGACCACGCATGGCGACTAGAAGCGTGGGCGGTGTTTTCGAACCATTATCATTTTGTGGCGCATTCTCCACGGCCGGAGGATGGTGCCGATTCCTTGACGCCCTTCCTACAAACGTTGCATACGAAGACGGCGATCTGGGTCAATCGTTTGGATCGAGCGGCTGGTCGGAAGGTATGGCACAACTATTGGGATACGAAGCTAACCTTTGAGCGGTCCTATCTGGCGCGTTTGAGTTATGTACATCAGAACGCGGTGAAACATGGCTTGGTGTCGGTTGCGAACCAGTATCCGTGGTGCTCGGCGCGGTGGTTTGAGCGAGTGGCTACGGATGCGCAGGTGAAGAGTCTTTATATGTTTAAGTTGGATCAGGTTCGGGTTCTTGACGATTATTCGGTTGCTGAGGATTGGTGACGTTGGGTCGGAGGGGGGGAAAGCGACAGCTCTCGCTCTCGCACTCCATATGAGTCGACACTTGGGTGGGGGGAGGTGCTTAGGCTGCTTAGGATGAGATGCTGTTGTATGTTAGTGGGGTTGCTCGCCTTGGAACCGCCTAATATCGTTTGGATCAATTGTGAGGATTTGGATGAAACCTTGAGTTGTTATAGGGACCGCTACGCCACGACGCCGCATCTAGATGCCCTCGCCAAAGATGCGATTCTGTATCGCAATGCCTTTGCCAATGCGCCGATCTGTGCGCCGGCTCGCAATTGTTTGATCACGGGTTTGTATCCCACTTCTCTCGGGGGCCAGCACTTGCGCTGCGAGATCGAATTACCGCTGACCGTCGAACCTTTTCCCAATCATCTGAAGCGTGCCGGGTACTTTGTCACCAACTACGCCAAGACCGATTATAACCTTTCTTCAGCTTCTTTGTCTTTGGTACCACCCATGAAGGCCCGGGGAACCGCCGCGAGCGTTACGATCAAGCAGTGGCCAATTCTGAGATCGGGAAAGGCGATCAGGCCTCGGTTTCGGAACGTGGGCATCGAATCTCCACCAAGTCTTGAAATCGAGAACCCCCTCTTTTGGAGTGCGAGAGCGAAAGCTGTCGCTTTCCCCCGACGAGTGCGCGTGTGAAGAAGTAGAACAACGCCTGATAACGAAATGACGGAATCCCAACCGCTCTCGTGGCCCCACGCTCCGTTGCATCGTTTGAGTGAGAACGGCACGTACCTCGTCACCGCAGCAACTTACCGGAAACAACACCACTTTAGAGGTGCGCACCGTCTGGAAGTGTTGTGTCGTGGTTTAATTAAACTGGCTGCTGACCACGCATGGCGACTAGAAGCGTGGGCGGTGTTTTCGAACCATTATCATTTTGTGGCGCATTCTCCACGGCCGGAGGATGGTGCCGATTCCTTGACGCCCTTCCTACAAACGTTGCATACGAAGACGGCGATCTGGGTCAATCGTTTGGATCGGGCGGCTGGTCGGCAGGTATGGCATAACTATTGGGATACGAAGCTAACCTTTGAGCGATCCTATTTAGCCCGTTTGAGTTATGTGCATCAGAACGCAGTGAAACATGGCTTGGTGTCCGTTGCGAACCAGTATCCGTGGTGCTCGGCGGGGTGGTTTGAGCGAGTGGCTACGGGTGCGCAGGTGAAGAGTCTTTATATGTTTAAGTTGGATCAGGTTCGGGTTCTTGACGATTATTCGGTTGCTGAGGAGTGGTGACGTTGGGGCCGAGGGGGAAAGCGACAGCTACCGCTCTCGCACTCCATATGAGTCGACACTTGGGTGGGGGGGTTGCTTAGGCTGCTTAGGATGAGATGCTGTTGTATGTTAGTGGGGTTGCTCGCCTTGGAACCGCCTAATATCGTTTGGATCAATTGTGAGGATTTGGATGAAACCTTGGGTTGTTATGGGGACCGCTACGCCACGACGCCGCATCTAGATGCCCTCGCCAAAGATGCGATTCTGTATCGCAATGCCTTTGCCAATGCGCCGATCTGTGCGCCGGCTCGCAATTGTTTGATCACGGGTTTGTATCCCACTTCTCTCGGGGGCCAGCACTTGCGCTGCGAGATCGAATTACCGCTGACCGTCGAACCTTTTCCCAATCATCTGAAGCGTGCCGGGTATTTTGTCACCAACTACGCCAAGACCGATTACAACCTTTCTTCAGCTTCTTTGTCTTTGGTACCACCCATGAAGGCCCGGGGAACCGCCGCGAGCGTTACGATCAAGCAGTGGCCAATTCTGAGATCGGGAAAGGCGATCAGGCCTCGGTTTCGGAACGTGGGCATCGAATCTCCACCAAGTCTTGAAATCGAGAGCCCCCTCTTTTGGAGTGCGAGAGCGAAAGCTGTCGCTTTCCCCCGACGAGTGCGCGTGTGAAGAAGTAGAACCACGCCTGATAACGAAATGACGGCGACTCAATCGCTCTCGTGGCCCCACGCTCCGTTGCATCGTTTGAGTGAGAACGGCACGTACCTCGTCACCGCAGCAACTTACCGGAAACAACACCATTTTAGAGGTGCGCACCGTCTGGAAGTGTTGTGTCGTGGTTTGATTAAACTGGCTGCTGACCACGCATGGCGACTAGAAGCGTGGGCGGTGTTTTCGAACCATTATCATTTTGTGGCGCATTCTCCACGGCCGGAGGATGGTGCCGATTCCTTGACGCCCTTCCTACAAACGTTGCATACGAAGACGGCGATCTGGGTCAATCGTTTGGATCGGGCGGCTGGTCGGAAGGTATGGCATAACTATTGGGATACGAAGCTAACCTTTGAGCGGTCCTATCTGGCGCGTTTGAGTTATGTACATCAGAACGCAGTGAAACATGGCTTGGTGTCCGTTGCGAACCAGTATCCGTGGTGCTCGGCGGGGTGGTTTGAGCGGGTGGCTACGGGTGCGCAGGTGAAGAGTCTTTATCTGTTTCAGTTGGATCAGGTTCGAGTTCTTGACGATTATTCGGTTGCTGAGGATTGGTGACGTTGGGTCGGAGGGGGGAAAGCGACAGCTACCGCTCTCGCACTCCATATGAGTCGACACTCGGGTGGGGGTTCGCCTAGGCTGCTTTCGATGAAATCTTGTTGGTTGTTGGTTGGGATTTTGATGGTCCGGATTTTGGGGGTGGCGCTTGAGCCGCCTAATATCGTTTGGATCAATTGTGAGGATCTGGATGAAACCTTGGGTTGTTACGGGGACCGCTACGCCACGACGCCGCATCTAGATGCCCTCGCCAAAGACGCGATTCTTTACCGCAATGCGTTTGCCAACGCGCCTATCTGCGCGCCGGCGCGGAATTGTTTGATCACGGGCTTGTACCCGACTTCGCTCGGGGGACAACACCTGCGTTGTGAGATCGAACTGCCTCCCACCGTCGAGCCTTTTCCCAATCATCTGAAACGTGCCGGGTACTTTGTCACCAACTACGCCAAGACGGACTACAACTTTTCACCGGACGGCATTTATGATTATTGGAAAAAGGATCTGGCGCCCTGGCGTCAACGGAAGGGGACGGACCAACCGTTCTTCAGCTTCTTTGTCTTTGGTACCACTCATGAAGGCCCGGGGAACCGCCGCGAGCGTTATGATCAAGCCGTGGCCGATTTGCCGGTGGAGGATCGGCATGACCCGACGGCGGTCAAGGTTCCTCCTTACTTTCCGGATACCCCGAAGATGCGCGAGCTTTGGGCGCGTTACTATGATCTGGTCACCGTGATGGACCAAGAGGTGGGGCAAGTGCTCCAACGCTTGAAGGATGATGGCTTGTGGGAGAATACCATTGTGTGGTTCTTCAGCGATCACGGGCATGGGCTGCCGCGGCACAAGCGGTGGTTGAATGATTCGGGATTGCGGGTGCCTTTCTTGGTCCGGGTTCCCGAGAAGTACCAACATCTCGCCAATGGGCATGTTCCGGGTTCCGAGTCCGGTGAGTTGGTGAGTTTTGTGGATTTTGCGCCGACAGTGTTGAGCCAGGCGGGAGTCACCATTCCGAAATCCATGCAGGGGCAGGCGTTCTTGGGGCAAGCACCGGCCGCGCCGAGGCGGTATGTGTATGCGGCTCGGGATCGAGCGGATGACATGTTTGAGGTCTCGCGTGCCGTGCACGATGGGCGGTTCCTTTACGTCCGGCATTTTCTCCCCCATTTACCTTATCTTCAGGGGGGGCGGATCTTTGGGAGTGACAAAGAATCGTTGGCGGAACTGCGGCGGGCCCGCGCGGCGGGTGAGTTGGATGCCTATTCACAGACGCTGTTCGCCTCGACCAAGCCGGTCGAAGAGTTCTATGACCTGCGGGCGGATCCCTACGAGTTGCACAATCTGGCCGAAGCGCCTGAATGGCGGGAGCGTAGGGATCAGATGCGGGATGCCTTGCGGACCTGGTTGTTGGACTCTCGTGACACGGGTTTCTTGGCGGAGTCGGACTACACTCGCCGGGCGCGCAGGCACCGGGTGTCTGTGTATGAAATGGCGCGGAATGACGCGTGGTACGATCTCAAGGGCGTGCTGGCTGCGGCGTGGGGCGAGAAGACGGATGCCATGGACGACGGGGTGTTGTATTGGAAACTGGTGCAGAACGAGGCGTCTGTCTTGAGCGAAGGTGTCTTGAGGGAGCTGGTGATTCATTCCAATGCTTCCGTCGCAGTGAAGGCGGCGGAGACGGCTTGTCGACAAGGACATTCGACGTTGGGGTTGCCCGTGTTGGAAAAACACATTGCGAGTGAGGACTTGCGGCTGGCGTTGGAAGCGGCCCGAGCTTTGTTTGACCTGGGACCGCTCGCGAAGCCGGCCGCGACTCGGATGGAAGCCGCCAGGAAGAGTCTTGAGGGGGATGGGCAGCGGCGTCGGTATCGGGATTTCAACTACGCCTCGTTTACGGGATGGGCGTTGGAGGGGGCTTTGGTGAATTGCGGTGTGGCCACGTGGGCGGACTTTGATGGGTTTTAAGCCTCCCTTGAAGTCGGGTCGACACTCCGTTGCTCTTTCGGTATGACTAGGCCCATGAGACTTAGCCCGTTGCTAGTTGTCGTCGGTTGCTTGGCCTTGGTACGGCTCACGTTGTTGGGCCATCCGGAGGCGTTCCAAATCGGTCAACACAATGTCGACCAGTTACCGGGTGGCAAAGAAGCTGACGGGATTCTTCATGATCTAGTGATGCGTAGCGATCGGGTGGAAGCGTTGATCGGTTTTGACAGCCCACGACGACGCGCGAGTTTGGGTACCTACTATGTTAAAGGCGGGCAGACGCCGGGATGTTTGTACGATTTGACACCGCGAGGGGTCGATAACGACCAGCTCTCCGTCTTTAGTCCATCCAACCAACGAGGCCGCGTGACGTCTGTTCGGATTGTGGCGGATGGTTCGGATGGAAGAGCTGTCGTTGAAACCCGAGTTTCGGCGGCCATGAATGATCAGTTGGAGAAGGTTCATTTGTACGAGTTGGAGGACGGTTGGCCCGGGGTTTTAATTACCACCATACTGACAAATGCGGGCTCCGAGCCCAAGTCCGTGAAAACGGCAGATGACTGGAACCGATTCGAAGGGGGAACCGGCCGCGCCTTGTGAGTTCGCTGGGCTTCGGCCGTTGATCCAGCTGAGCGTTTGGGCTACGCCGTTGGTTGGGTGGAACATGAGGGTAATGGAGCACCGGAAGCGAAGGTCGAGGTCGCTCCAGGTGAGCGTGTCTCGTATACCCGTTTCCTGGCGATGGGTGTCTCGCCTGCGGAGGCGGTGGGACACGTGCTGCAGTGGAAGGGGCTACGGGGCGAGTTGCTGGGACCGTGGTGGATGAATCTGGGAGTCCGGTGACAACGGGAAAGGTTGTTATCACGGTCGATGACAAGTCGGTGGATGCCTTTCTTGATGACCACGGTTTCTTTGCCGTGAATCTACCAGCGGGGCACTATGACTTGGCGTATACCGATATGGGTCGGGAAACCCTCACGCGAGAGATTCAGGTGGTTAACGATCAGACCTTGGATGGGAGCGCGACGATGAGTCGGGCTGCTAGAGTTGTCTTTACCGTCACGGATGAATCGGGTGCCGACACGCCGTGTAAGGTGCAGTTTCATGGTTTGGCTTCGACCCCGAATCCCAAGCTAGGTCCCGAGTCCCGGGCGCGCGGGAGCGTGGACCAATACCATTCTGAGACCGGAAGCTTTTCGGTCGCTCTACCACCCGGCGATTATGAACTCCGAATCACTCGTGGGATTGAGTTCAGTCACGTGACCCATATTGTCAAACCCAATGGGGACACGCTCGGCTTTCGGCTTCCGGTCAAGGTGAGTGTCGAGGAAGCGCGGCGTTTGTTAGGGTTGGAATAGGGATTCTATTGCCGGTATTCTTCCGTGATGGATTCGACACCGGAAGCATATGCTCAAGCCGCGGTCCAGGCCCGTCGAGAAGGGCGCGGCGAGGATGCCCGCCAGCATGCGGAACAGGCCGTTGCGCTGTGCCGTGAACAGGGCTTACGGGAAAAACTCGCCCGGGCTCTCATGCTTGTGGGACAAGTGATGCGTGATGCGGGACAACCCGCCGCCGCCCTGAAGCCGTATGAGGAAGCCGCGGGAATCAGTCGCGAGGTGGATTCGTCTTTGAGGTATGCGCATACGCTCCGGCATCTTGCCGATTTGCACTGTGATCTGGGAGAACTGGACTTGGCTGAAAAGGCCTACACAGAGGCTCTGGGTATCTATCGTAGCGAGCCCAATCCGAATCCTTGCGATTTGGCCAATGCGGTCCGGGCCTACGCGGTGCTCAAAGATGCTGCGGGTGCTGCCGAGGCCGCCAGGCCGTTGTGGCAGGAGGCGCGAGGTTTGTATGAGAAGCTCGGGATCGAAGAGGGAGTTGAAGAGTGTGATGCTCGACTTCGGGCCTAAGAATGGCGGTTCTTGGATCGTTGTAGGTTTCTAGGCGGATATCTTGGGCCGCCCTTACAGGGCTTAAATTGTTTTTGTTGGATTCCCCTGGGCGTCGCCCAGGGCTGGCACGGGACGGGCTTTCAGCCCTGAGGAGAGTGGCCTGTGTAAGATTCCGGATGGTGGGGCGAGCGTACCCGCGAGCCGTCGGCACGATAACATTCGCCACCCCGGAAAGGATCACGGCGCTCCATGGTGGGACTCCCTGACCCAGAGAATAGCCGAGTGCGGTCGGTGCGCAACGAATGGCTTCTTTAGCCTTTCACGCCCGAGCGAAGGAAGGCCTCTCTTGATAGCTTGACAGCAGTACGGGATTCCGTACGCTACTTGAATGAGGACGATTAGTGCGACGAATGCCAGGGAAGACTTATATCGTGTGATCGATTCTGCGGTAACGGATCATGAACCGATCCAGATTACGGGAAAACGAGGAAATGCAGTACTCGTAGGGGAATCCGATTGGCGGGCGATCCAGGAGACCTTGTATCTTGTTAGCATTCCGGGAATGCGTGAGTCCATTCTTCAAGGCATTGAAGAGCCGGTCGAGAGTTGCAGTGAGGAAATCGATCTGTGAGCTATCGCCTCGTTTATACCAAACAGGCCAATACGGATGCTAAGAAGCTCAAGGGAACACCGTTGGCGGAAAAGGCGAAAGTCCTGCTTGGTGCCTTAGCACAAGATCCGTTCGCAAATCCACCTCCATTCGAAGCGCTCGTTGGCGACTTGGCAGGAGCGTATTCGCGTAGAATCAACATCCAGCATCGATTGGTGTATCAGGTGCTGAGAGAGGAAATGACTGTCAAGGTTTTGCGCCTTTGGAGTCACTACGAATAATTGGGTGTGCTTGCCGGACTGACTGGGATCACCGCGGAGTTGGAAGAGGGCTCGCTCAAGGAATTTTAATTTTTGGGGAGACTACGAAGCTGGGAGTCGACCCCGGCGACGAGCGATGACATAGAGAGCGCCGAGAGCTCCCATCGCGACGGCGTAGGTGGTTGGTTCCGGGACGGGTGTGAAGGTTGTGCTGGCCGTCTGGAATGACAAGAAAGTGTCTACCCGCTGGATAGATACTCCAAGAACGGTCTGGATTGTAACTCGCGTGAGCTCGGTGTTGGCGGGGCTGGATCCAAGGCCGATCGTAATGGTTGCTGATCCGCCATTTGCAAAGGCGATTGGTGCATCGAAGAGGTTGTTTGTTCCCATGATATGGTCCGTCTTGCGTCCCACACCTTCTTCGGCTGAAGAACGGATGGGGTTGTCGAAATCATACGTGAATGACTCCTCTCCAAGGGTAGGATGGGATGGACGGGTTGTTCCCCACACGAGGGTTTGCGAAACTCCATTGTAGAATACTTCCCCAAAGCTCGCCACGGAGAAGGTGTGGGTGCCACCCGCGAGCGCGGCGTCTAGATGGTTTTCATTGGTTGTGAAGGTCCCGGTGAGTTCGTTGCCGACTCCGTCGGTTACTGAATACTCCCAAAGGACCGCCGCCGTGAGGGAAACGTTTCCGAATAAGGCAGCCAATGCTAGAATGAAAGTGGAAGTAATATGGCTGACTGAAACCGATCTAGGATATAGCAAATAGGACATGGTGATTATCTCGGAAGCGATGGGCTGCGAGTTCATCACTGCCAACCTCCCTAAGGTTCTCACCTGAATAGCAGCTGTCGAACCAGATCGACGGCTTTCGGAATTCTGGGGTTCTAGAATTCTTCTATTTGTGTGTAACTAACTGATAGAAAGGATCTTAAAAAAGAAGAGTAAGTGTGCTTTTTTCTTGAAGATGGAGGAAGGAGTGGAGAGGGGCCGCAATATTGAAAACGCTAGTAGCGCGCTACTATAGCGCTACTAGCGTTTCTAGGATGAGAAGGAAACGGGGTTGAGTTGCTAGCGGGGAGTTAGGCCAGTAGATCGTGCAGGACGTTACCGTGAACGTCCGTGAGGCGGACGTCGCGTCCGGCGTAGCGGTAGGTTAGGAGCTCATGGTCGAGGCCGAGTTGGTGCAGGACTGTGGCCCACAGGTCGTAGATGGTGGTCGGTTTGTCGATAACATGGTAGCCGTACTCGTCGGTGGCGCCGCGAACGGTGCCACCCTGGATGCCGCCGCCCGCCATCCACAAACTAAATCCGAACGGATTGTGGTCCCGGCCGTTAGAACCCTGAGAGAATGGGGTGCGCCCAAACTCGCCGGTGAAGATAATAAGGGTCTGGTCCAGGAGTCCGCGAGATTTGAGATCTTTAATTAGTGCGGCGATGGGTTGGTCGACTTGGTAGCCCATGGCGCGATGCCCTTTTTCCAGGTCGCCGTGTTGGTCCCAAGGGTTAGCGGCACCGCCGGCACCGATACGTTCGGTGAGACAGGAAAGCTCGATGAATCGGACGCCTTTTTCGACCAGTCGACGGGCCAGGAGCGCTTGGCGTGCGTAGGCGACTTTTTCCGAGTCGGGATCATCCAAACCGTAGAGCTTGCGCGTCGCTTCGGATTCGTCGTTGATGTCGCAGATCTCGGGAATGGACGATTGCATCCGGTACGCGGTCTCATAGTTTTGAATGGCCGCCTCGACGTTGGCATCGCCTTTTACTTTGGTGGTAAAGTTGCGATCAATCCCATTGACGAAGTTCAGTCGCGAACGTTGGAGGTCTAAGGCTTGGCTGGGTTTGATATTGGCCACCGCCACGTCGCTATCCGCCTGGAGAATCGAGGCCTGGTGTTGGGCGGGAAGGAAGCCGCTGCTGTAGAGCCCCGTGCCTCCGTGGGGAGGGACGGCATGGCTGCTTTCGAGGGCGACGTAACTGGGGAGATTCTCGTTTGCCGATCCCAAGCCGTAGCTGATCCACGCGCCGGCACTCGGATAACCCAAAATCGGGAAGCCGGTGTGCATGGCAAAGTTTCCTTGGGCGTGCTCGTTGACGGGCGTGGTCATTGAGCGAACGACGGCGAGGTCGTCGGCGCAGCTCGCCAGGTGGGGGAAGATGCTGCTGACGGCGAGCCCGCTTTGGCCGTGATTCGAGAATTCGAACGGGCAAGGGAAGATCTTGCCGTTGTTGTTGAATTGGGTCCGCTCAATCTTGACCGGCATGGGTTTCCCCGCTTCGCGTTGTAAGCGTGGTTTGGGGTCGAAGGAATCCAAGTGCGAGATCCCGCCAGACATGTAACACAGGATGACACTTTTGGCCTTCTGGGGGCGATTCAAGGCGCGGTGAGTGGGCACGCCGGCATGGAGTCGTGTCTGGCCCTGGTTCATCAGACTGGCCAGGGCGAGCATACCGAAACCGCTCGAACAGGTTTCGAGCATGCGACGGCGAGAGATTCGGGGGGCGTTATCGAACATAGATGAACTCCTTCATGTTGAAGATCGCGAGGGCTAGATCATTCCAAACTTCCTTCGGCCAGGATCGAGGCGCGATCTCTTTTAACCGGTCAACGGTGGCGCGGTTCTCTTTCAGCTTTTGGGACCATTCGGTCCACTGCGATTGTTCCTCCGGCGTTAAGGCCGCGATCAGGTCTTCCTGCGAAACATAATCTGTCTTGCGGACGGCCGCGGCTGAGATCTCTTCGGCGGTCAGGGATCGATCGTAAAGGCGGGCTTCAAAGATTCGGCCCCGAAGGGTGTTTGAGTTCGATGGACTTCCGTGTCGAACGCCGAAAAGAACCTCGGCTTTCCCGTTCTTAAATGGGTTGGGACCATTGGATTTGTAAGGCTTGCCGTAGACTTCACCGTTGCGATATCCCGTGATGGTGCCATCGCTACCGTAGGTGATCACGACGTGCACGGGTTCTTCTCGAGCCGCCTTTTCTTCCGGGCCGTTGAAATCTTCGGTGCGGGCGAAGTTATTGCTGCCGGCCATCCAGCGGGCTTGCTGTCGTTCAGCGAAGACGATCGAATCAAAAACAACGCCGTCCGGCGTTTGAATGGTGATCGCCCCCCCGCCTCGCTGCTTGAGACCGTTGAGTTGAACCCATACTTCGAGACTCTTGGTGGTGAGATCTTGGGTGAGAGTGGGGGAAACCGCCAAGGAATCGCCCCCGTCGAGAATGAGTGCGCCGTCCTCAATACGGGCGCTGCCTTCTAGCGATAGGTTAAGGGACCCGATGGAATCTTGGGCGCCGGTGTCGAATAACCATTGGGCAATCGGCTTGAGAAACGCGCTGCTTTCGTTCTCGGTTTTCTCCTTCGGTTGGAGACGTTTTTGGGCCAGTGCCATAAGTTTAGATTGTTCTTTTTCGGCAGCCTCGTAGCCCAGTCTTGCTATGTTTAAGGCGGACTCGAAGGTTTGATAATCGGCCTTTTGTTGTTCGAGAAAGGTGAGGGATTGATACTTTTCTTGCGGGGTCGGCGGCCGTCCGAAGGCGCGTTTCCACGCTTGTTCAATGACCGCCGCCGGTTCCGTCGTCTCCGCTGAGCGGGCGAGATCGGCGCCCCAGTGGCGTGCGGTATCTACCGCGAAGTTTCCGTTCATCATGAGCAGCGACTGTCCGGGGACGGTGGTCACGTTTCGTCTACCTTGGGCCGAGAACGGGACGGGCGCGTCAAAGGCGGAGAGGAACGAGTCAAGGCTATTGCGGATCACTTTGACGTAGACGGATCGTCTCGGTTTATTGCCATCAACAGCGCGACCGAAGGCATCGAGGTTGAGCCGGTCCGAGACGTGGAGCAGGGAATCGCGAATGGCTTCCGCTTCGAGGCGTCGGACGCTGAAATGGGACAGCAGTTCATTGGCTGGATCGGACTGCTGGGCCGCTTCCGATGGGGCGCTATCCAGTTGCCAGGTTTTGGTCGTAACCAGATAACGGACGAGCCTCTTGATCGACCAATCCGCTTGGTTCGAAAAGTAGCTGGCGAGGTGATCGAGCAATTCCGGGTGGGTGGGTTCGGCGCCGAGGCGTCCAAAGTTATCCGGTGTGCTGACGATGCCTTGACCAAACAGGTGATGCCAAATGCGGTTCACCATGACTCGTCTCGCCAGAGGATTGTCGTCCCGCAGGAGATCCTCGGCCAGTTCTCGGCGGCCGCTGAGCGGCGTCTTGTAGCCGGCTGAATCGATGGCTTCGAGGAAGCGCCGAGGCACGGTCGCTAGGGGCTTTTTGTGGTTCCCGCGATCATAGAGCGGTTGGTCCTTGGCGATCCATTCAGCGACCGTGGGCACTCGGGTCGGCACGGGGATGTCATTTTCCAATTCCCGGTAACTGAGGATCAAGGGGCTGGCCGTGGGCAAAGTGTCTAGGGTATTGGGTAAGAGCTTGAGTCGGAGGCAGGCGTCGAGTAACTCGGCCTGATCATCCGTGAGGGTTTCTTCCGCCCAGTCTTTGATGGCGTTCTCGATGGCCGTGCGGTAGGCCTTTTGGAGAGACTGCGCATTCAATGGCGAATCACCGAGTGCGGCAAAGACGGGTGCTAGGTAACGGCGTGGTCGATCGGGCGGGGTGGGAGTGCCTTTTTTCACTAGGAGCGCTTCGCGGATGCCGAACCACGAACGTTCGTCGTCCCGGACTAACAGCGGGGCGTCCGCCGCCGTGGTGACCTCCAGGTGGATATCGTCCCCGCGCCAGTAGTCGACGTTATAGCGACGCCAATGCCACTTCTTGGTGTCGTCATCGCGCATTTCTTGAACGGGGTAAACCGTCCCATTGCGGGGATAGTTAAAGACCACATACCGAGACATCGAGCGGTTGGCCCCTTTGAGGCGGAGCCAGACTTCGTAGTCCTCATCAAGGGAGATGTCGGGAGATGTCAGGAGCCCTCCATGTTTCGAGGAAACGGTGTGGGTGTAGGTGCCGCGCGGGTGAATGCCGGTCAGAACGGTACCGGCCTCGCCGGCGATACTGAAATCTCCGGGTGCGCTGGCTCCTGCCCTAAGCCCAGTGCCTTCCGTATACCATTGCTCGCGGTGTTCGGCATTTCCGAGGTTCCAGCTTTGGGCGTAGCCTCGGGCGCGGTGCGCTTCCCAAGCCTGATCGTCTGCTTTCCAGGCCTCCCTGAGATCCTTGGCTGTGGCCGAGGCATCCTCGGCAGTGCGGAGCGCCTGGAGTGGGTTTAAGAAGGCATGTTTGGCCTCGGCTTTGGCAACCGGTCCTTCGGGATCTTGAAGCTGGTCGCTCAGGGCGTTCAGCGATTCTTGCCAGTCATCCGCGATGGCCGATCGGATCTTGGGCTTGAGTTGGATCAGGGCTTCGCGGTGACGTTCTTGTTTCTCGGGGAGATCGATCGCTTTGCGGCCGGGGCGGGTGGATCCCATGATACCGAAGAAGGCGTAATAGTCCGCCTGACTGATCGCGTCGAACTTGTGATTGTGGCAGCGGGCGCAGGAAACGGTGAGCCCGAGGAACGCTTTCGAGAACACATTGATTTGGTCGTCCGTGAAGCGGACTTTTTCGTCTAGCGCATCCGTCGGAGCAAAGCCGTGGAAGACCATGCGCCAGTGCGCGGTGCCAATGAGGGATTCATTGATTTCGAGTTCTTGATTGAGTCGAGGGGATTCGAGTTGATCGCCCGCGACATGTTCGCGAACGAGTTGATCATAGGGAATATCGTCATTGAGGGCTCGAATCAGGTAATCGCGGTAGAGATGCGCGTTGGCAATGCGTGGATCCCCTTCAGAGCCGTGAGACTCCGCGTAGCGAATCCAATCCATCCAGTGCCTGGCCCAACGTTCCCCAAAACGGGGGCTTGCGAGGAGTTCGTCCACTTGGGTGGTGACGGCTCGCGCTGGGTTGTCGGCGTGGGCTTGTAGGAACTCGTCGACTTGATCCGGCGTGGGAGGGAGACCGATCAGGGTGAAGTAAAGGCGGCGAACTAATATTTGGGGATCGGCGAGTGGAGCTGCTTCCAGATTGGCGGCCGAGCGACCGGCTTCCAGGAACCGGTCGACGGGATGATTCGACCAAGAATTCTGGGGAGGCTCCGGGTTGGTAATGGGTTGGAAGCTCCACCACTTTTTGCGGCGTTCCATGACGGCGTCCCAATCTTGGTCCTGGGCGATTTGATCCGGTGACGGGGGACTATCCCGCGGATCAGGGGCGCCCATGGCGATCCACTGAGTGAAGTCTTGGATGATCGCACGATCGAGTTTGGCACCCGACTTCGGCATGGTGAGGTCTTCGTCATCATGTCGAATTGCTTGTAGCAGAAGACTGTCGTTTGGCTTCCCGGGGACGATGACCGCACCGCTAGCACCCCCCGATTGCCAGGCGGCTCGGTGGTCGAGATTCAATCCGCCTTTTTGTTTCGTGGCGGTGCTATGACATTCATAACAATCCTGAGCTAGAATTGGTCGAATCCGAGATTCGAAGAATTCGACCTGCTCGGGAGGGATTGCGGCACTCGGTTTGATTGCGAACGCGGAGAGTGCTGCGAGGCAAAGAATGCGGATGCTCTGAGCTCTGGTCGAGGCGGAGCGATAGCTAAAACGATACATCATCTTCCTGATGGAACGGACAAACGGTTTCAACGATGGCGTGAGGCTACCAGCGAGCCCTATAGAGTGCGAGAGCAAAGCTGTCGCTTTGGCCACGACGGGTGCGATCAAAACCGCGGGGACATCGGCGGTAGCAAAAGCGGATACTCACCCAATAGGAGGCGGTCTATTACGGGAAGACTGCAAGAGTTAAAATGCAGACTGCAAAATGGAGAATTCAGCCCTCTCTTATGGAGTGCGGGAGCAGAGCTGCCGCTTTCCCTTTGGTGGACTCGTTCACTCACCGGCTCCAATGGGGAACCTACGGCATCCTTCCGATCCGATGTCCCGCACATTGAATCACACCCGACCACGACGGACATGATTCTGCATCGGGCTCGTCAACTCGTCGATTGGAACCTACGATTCAGCGGAGCGTATTTTGAAACAGGCGTTGACCTACCAGGGGGAAGCCCGAGGTGGGTTCCTGGATGGGGTTTGTGCCGGTTAGCCGGTGTTGCGGGATCGGATTGAGACCCTGCCTCGTGCCCACGATCAAGCCGACTAATTTCTCAATGAAGGTGTGACTCTGGGCGATGAACCCGTCTCGGAGGGACCGGGGACGATGATTGGTCGATACAACTAGAGGTTGAAGAGTCCATGAGGGAAAAGGGTTGGCTCGAACCGAAGTAGGTTGGGTCTTTGAGGGTCATCTTTGCCACCAAGCTGGGGAGATACTCTCTGGAAGCCCCCTGCGTTCTCTGCGTCTCGAGCGGAGCGGGCGGGGGAAACAAAGCCAACTAACCTTGGACGAGGCAAGCGGTTGCCGTTGTCGCTTGATTCGTATCGACGCCCATGCGAGCCTCGTCCCATGGATCTGGCGGGCTATATCCAAATGGCGAATGAGAAACCCCGGTTGCGGTTTCTCGTCATTGGTGGATACGCGGTCGCTGCCCATGGTCATGCTCGAGCTACTTTCGATGTCGATCTCTTGGCTGATCGATCGGAACGAGATCGGTGGACTCTTCGGGCCGCACAATACCAGCTGAAGCTGGTTTCGAGTAATCAAGTATTTGCTCAACTCTCCCCCGCAGAAAGCGGAGAGGATCTTGATCTGATGTTTGTGGCTCCAGGAAACGTTCCAATCCATGTTTGAAGCCGGACGGGAGCAATCGTTTGGCCAGGTCGTTGCCAAGGTGCCTTCATTGGAGCATTTGTTGGCACTTAAACTCCACGCACTGAGGCTTAAGATCCCGCATCGATTCTCCAAAGATGCCGATGATGTCGAAATGTTGATTCGGCGCAACCAGGTGGATCTGGAAGATCCAGTGATTAAGGATTTGTTTTTGAAACACGGAACCGAAGAGCTCTATGCTGCTTTCTTGCGATTCAGCCAATCATGAAAACTTCCATTGATTCAGGAACAGAGCTGGAGTTGCCAGTCGCGCCCAGTTTACCACGGGTGCCGGCGAAGATTTCTCTTTCCGAAATGATGCGGAAGTGTCAAGAGCTACGCCAATGGTTTCCTGAGTCGATTCCTACTTTGAAAGAACGTTGGGAGGCAAAACGCGAAGTGGAGTTCCAGCTTTAGTTGCTGAAAGGTCTAAACCACAGATGGCACAGAGTTACACAGATTCTTTTTTTCTTCGCTGCGTTCTCAGGGTCTCGAGCGAAGCGGGCGAGAGAAACCCTTACTTCTTTTTCTTTGATGCTTTGTCGATCGGGTTGATGACTCGTTTGAATCCGAGTGCGTTGAAGTCTTTGACGTTTCGGGTGTAGAAGTGGGTGACGCCGTTGGCGATCAAAGTTTTGGCCAAGACCACGTCAAACATGCGGCGAGCCGGGAAGTCTTTTCCTCGTAGAGATTTGGCGATGGGATCCCACAGATCGGGATGATAGGCGCAGCGTAGGAATCCGGTTTGATTGCGGAAGTAGTCGATCCGTTTCAACGCTTCCTTCCCACTCATTGGTTTTGCCCAGATGGCAGGATTTCGGAGGAGAGCATAGAGCTCGAAGTAGGTTTGGTCGGCTATGATCCAGTGATCTGGTCTGTTGAGCGCTTCCTCAAGGAGATTGCTGGCGGCTCACAACTCCTCCGCATTCTCGTTGAGGGCATAGACCAGGATGTTGGTATCAAAACTCTTCAAGGGTGCGGGGGTTAAGGATTGAGACGATCCTGGTAGGCGAGCTCCTTCATCTCGCTGCTGCTTACTTTCATCTGACCCCCGTTGAAGGTGGGGATTTTAGTGGGTGGAGTACGCGTCGATGGGTGAGGCTGTTTTTCCAGATAATCGTCCACGGCTCGGCGCACTAATTCACTGACCGGTCGATCTGCTTGGTTCGCGATTTCACGAAGCCGGTTCAAGACTGGCGCAGGAAAGAGGATTTGAAGTTTTTGCATGGATCCATGGATAACATGGATAAAAGCGCTCTGTCAGAGGAACGGAGATGGGAGTTTTAACCGCAGATGAGGCCGCTGTACGCAGATGGTTTTTTCTTATCGGCGTACATCAGCGTCATCTGCCGTTTGAGTTCTGGAAAGGAAAAGTGTTCGGTTTTTGGTTTTGGCGGATTCTAATGGGTGAATCGGGCACTTCGAGGTGCCTCGGGTTGGTAGTGAAAACGAATGCAGCGGAATCTGAGTTTGCCCAGTTGGTGCACGAGAATGTGGATCTCGTGTTCGGGACGGCATTGCGATGTTTGAATGGAAATGAGGCGCAAGCTAAGGATGTGACCCAGTCGGTGTTCGTCGATTTCAATCGACGGCAAGACACGCTGCCGGTGGGAACCGTGGTTCCCGGGTGGCTCTACCAGCACGCACGCTATTTGTCGTGGCGATTGATTCGGACGGAGCAACGACGTTTGAAACGGGAGGAAGAAGCGGTGAGACGGATGATGATGGAGCAAGCGGACGACGATGCCGTGGTGGCGTTGCGCCCGGTGATCGATCGCGCGATGGCCGGGCTCAAGGAACCGGATCGTGACCTGGTAGTTTTACGATTCTTTCGCGGCTACTCTCTGAGAGAAACCGGTCGTGCCTTGGGGATCTCGGAAGATGCGGCCCGCATGCGGGTGAATCGGGCGGTCGATCGGTTGAGAACGCAATTAAAACAATTGGGAGTGGCTGCCAGCCCGTCGGGACTCTCGCTGTCGCTGGCCGTATTGGCGAGCACGGCAGCACCGGTAGGACTGGCAAAAACCGTTCTCACCGCAGCGGCGGGTGCCGGGGTGGTGACGACGGGTGGAATGGCGACAGCAACAATAACAGTGATGAAAACCAAGAGTATTTTGACCGCGGCTGCGGTTCTTGTCGGGATTGCGGCCCCAGTAGGCCTGAAACAGGTTTGGGATGCCCGAGAGGCACGGCATCAAGAGGCCTTGCAGGATCTGCAGACCCGACTGGCGACTTTGGAGCAAGAGCGGGCAGATTGGGAAGCGAACAAGCAGACCCTATCCGAGCAAGTGGCGCAGTTAGGAGAGGAGCGGGGAGAACTGTTCCGCTTGCGCGGCGAGGTGAGCCAATTGCGCCGGGAAAAGGCGAATCGGGATGCCGAAGGGACGGCGAGTTCGGATGATCTCGCAAACGATGCGGCCGGGGACGGTTCGGACGATGCCTGGCAGGGGGGCGCGATCTATGGGCACGTGAATGCCAATCTGGGATCTGGAGAAACCTTGCTGACGGGTGGTTGGTCTTTGGGAGAAGATTTGAGTGGCTACTTGTTAGTCGCGGCTGAGATCAACAAGGCGGCTGAGGACGACAGTGTGGTAATCCGCACCCGCTACTTGGAGGGGCGACCGGAGTTGGCGAAAGAACTGGGACTCGCTTCCAATGCGGGCACGGAGGGCGAGGAGTCTTCGAGCCTGCTGTTTGCTTCCAGAGAGTTGGAAGACTTCTTAACACGGGAAATGGAAGAGGGAAATGTAGCGGTTGTCCAGAGTCCCACGGTGATGGCTCGAGCCGGGAATCAAGCCGAGATCGCCACGCAGCAAGCCGTTGATAACGATGGCGAGGTGGTGTTTGTGGATAAGCAATTGCGAATTCTGCCAGAGATTGGTGCGGATGGGAGTTCGGTGAATCTGGACATCCACTCGGAGTGGAGTTTTTCGGACGGTCCGATGACGGGAGAGAGTGGCCAACTGACGGAGACCCTCGCGCCCGCTCCGGTCCAAGCCCGGCAGCCATCCCCATAGTCGGTGTCGATCGCCAGATCGGCGGAAAATAAATCGATCCAGCTGTTACTCCATCCCCAATAGGTTGCTGTAAGGGGAGGTATGAATGCAAAAGTCTTCCCCTCGTCGAGTGTGCTGTCGATGAATGCCTGGCGACCGGCTGGGGATGAATGAAAGTGCTGTCAAGATGGCGGTGTCGCGATTGCGGAAACGCTATGGTAAGCAGATTCGTGAAAAGATTGCTGTCACTGTCCTGGAGCCGACCCAGGTGGAGGAAGAACTAAAAGCGCTCTTCGCTCCGATCCGTTCTGAACGCAGGGTTGAACCGCAGATGGCGCCGATGAACGCTGATTCGGGCAAGCAGAAAAACTCCATCTGCGGTTGATACGTTTAAAGGACTACCAGAATGATGTTTGATGTTTAGATGTTCGAATAGGATATAGTATTTGATGTCTTGACATCAGAAAATGAAGAACGCAGGGTCAGAGATCGTGAGAACAACTTTGACGATTGAGCCTGATGTAGCGGAGCGTTTGAACCAGGAATTGGCAAATGGGGATCTTACCCTGAAGCAGGTGATCAATGAACGGTTGCGGCTCGGGTTTGGCCTTAAGCGAGGTAAGGGAAAACGTAATTACAAAGTGAAGGCTCACCATTCGGCTTATCGACCGGGCGTGGATCGAACGAAGTTGAATCAAGTCGTCGACGAGTTGGAAGCGGAGGCGGTCCTTTCGAAACCTCGATCCCGGTGATAGTTCCCGATATTAACTTGCTCGTTTACGCCCACAACGGGGCCGATCCTCAGCACGACGCGGCCAAGGCGTGGTGGGAACAGAGTATCAATGGGAGTGAGCCGATTGGTTTGCCTTGGGTCGTCATGGGTGGCTTCATCCGGCTGATGACCCACCCCCGAATTCTCGAAACGCCCATGGCGGTGCGTGATGCCACGGCGTGTGTGCGCACTTGGATGGATCAAGAATCGGTCATTGTGCTCGAACCGGGGCGGCGCTTTCCCAAGATCTTTCTCAGCTACCTCGAACAGCTGGGCTCAGCCGGTAATCTCACGACCGATGCTCAGATTGCTGCTCTCGCAGTTGAGAAGCAGGCTGAGGTATACAGTGGTGATAGAGATTTTGCTCGTTTTGAGGGGGTTCAATGGACCAACCCACTAGGAGAGTGAGGGTTGAACCGCAGATGGCGCCGATGAACGCAGATTTGGGATGACTCGCGCTAAGCTGCAGAAGTGTCTTTCGTTTCTCTTCCTGGCTTTGCGTCTTCGCGCTGGGTTAGAGTTTCAGGGAAGTGAGGTAGCTTAGGAGATCGGCCGCTTCTTGGGCCGTTAGGGATGTTAGGAGTCCTTCCGGCATGGCCGATAGGGTGGAGTCGAAACGATCGACGATTTGAGCGGATGGGATTCGGTGCTCGGTGAGAGCAGAATCGATTAGAACAATTCCGGAGCTGTCTTGAGATTGCACCAGTCCGCTGAGTTCGGTGTCGTCCTGCAGCGTAAACGAAACCGTGCGGTATTCCGGATCGACGGTTTTGGACGGGTTGAGGATGTGATCGAGGAGGGCTTCGCGGTTGTAGCGAGCGGCGGTTTGTTTGAGATCGGGTCCGAATGCGCGGCCCTGTCCGTTGAGTGCGTGGCAGGAAGCACATTGTGACCGACCAAAGAAAAGGTCTTGGCCGCGCAAGGCATTGCCCGTGAGGGACAGGATCGTTCGCGGATCGATTTCGGTGCCGAGGGTCTGGCGACGTTCTTCTGACGGAAGCCAGGATTCAAAAAGATCCCGAACCAGAGGCTCGCTCTCTTTGCGGGCGAGCCGGGCGATGTGGGGTCGGAGCCAGGCGCTGCGGCGTTGTTGAGTTCCGGCATGGATGAGAGCCAGACTTCCTTCGGTGGATTGAAGGAGCGGCTTGAGGGCGGGCAGTGAGCCTTGAGAGAAAGCCGATTCGGCGCGGGTCCTTAGGGCGCGGGCGGATGGGTCTTGATCGAGGGACAGGAGCCAATCCATGACGATCTCGACGCCAACTTCATCGACGAGTCGGGAACCGATCTGCGGCATATGGCCGGCACCTTCGGTGCTGATGCGATAGGACACCACGGATTCGAAGGGCGAACCACTGGCGAGGATGCGCGCGTTGGCGAGGTTGAAGGTGCCGCGCGTTGGTTCCGCATCCACGGCCCGGGCTTCGGAGAGGCGTTTGTCGATGTTGAACTGAGACGGGATCCCACCTCCGGCGCCGAAGATGTGGCAGCTACTGCAATTGACGTGCAGCCAACTCCGAGCGCGGCTGGCCACGGGGTGGGCCGCTTCGTATGGGTTGACCAGGGTTGCCGGGATGGCGCCGCGGCGTCGGCGTCGGTTTCCTCGGTCGTTAGCAGCGATGAGTTCGAGTTTGGTGAGTCGTTCGAGTTCGCTTTCGCTCCCTCGGCCGAGTTGGAGTGTATTCAAAGTGAGTGGAATGCCCGACCACACGTTGTGGCATCGGAGGCATTCGGACCGGGAGTGGAATTTCCAGTTGATCTCGCGAATGCCGCCTGGTGCAGTATTATCAGTGACGGTGAACTGAGTGGCATCGCCGTTCTTGCCGACGAGCGTGGCGTCCGTTTCGTCGTCATTCCATCGATACGTGTAGGGGTTCCACTCTTGTCCGTCCCAATGCAGCATCTGTGTCTCGATGCGACGGGCGCTTTGGGGATCGGCTTGATTCATACGCAGCGTCAAGGTGCGCGCAAGCACGGTATTCGTCGGGTAGGACCAGTTGTCGCCGGCAATGTCCCGAACGCCTCCGCGCTGAGCGATTTGGTCCGAGCCGGGCACTCCGAGCAGCCATTGCGCCTGAGCGTAGTCGTTCCACATGGGCGCGATGGGTTGATACGGGACGGTTCCTGCAGCGGGAGTCAGTGGATCGAGCTGAGTGAATAAGCCAGTCTCGCTAAGCTGCGTTGGAAAGGGAGCTTTGGAGGGGTCCGTGCGGTTGGGCACGAGCCCATAGATGCCGCTGTTGTGGTCGAGAATGAGCAGCTCTCCGTCGGGATCGAGTGCGAAGGAGACGGGCTTTAGGGAGGTGTCGCAGAGTTCTCGATGGGAGACGAGTTGGTCAGCCCGATTTCTAAGAGCCCAAATCCGACCGGTTTCCCAGTCCCCGTAGATGTAGGCTCCGTGTAGGTCTGGGTAGCGAGAGCCGTAGTAGACTTGGCCTCCGGTCATGCTGGCAGCCTCGCTGTGCGGATGGGAGACCATCGGAGGGAGGATGGGGCCTGGACCGCGGGGGCGATCAGGAAGCACGCGCGGGTTGGGGCCTTCCGTGGCAGACCAGCCGTAGTTGCCGCCGCGTTGGATCCAGTAGATCATTTCCCACTGTTCCCAACCGACGTCACCCACCCAGAGTTCTCCGGTGTTTTGATCGAAGGCGATTCGGAAGGGATTGCGGAATCCGAAGGCCCAGATTTCGGGGCGGGTGTTTTTAGTGTTCACGAAGGGGTTGTCTGGTGGAATGGCGTAGGGTTTGCCGTTGGCTTCGCGATTGACATCAATGCGTTGGATCGACGCCATGATGTCGCTGTTGTCTTGGCCGGTGTAGTAGCGACTATCGGGTGGGTCGGGCACGGCGCCATCGCCGGTGGAAAAATAGAGATAGCCGTCTTTGCCAAAGGCTAGGGTGCAGCCGTTGTGCCCACCGGACGGCCAACGGATCAGGACTTTCTTGCTCTCGGGAATCAGTTGATAGGGCCGTTCTTCGGAGATTTCGAAACGGGCGATGTGGGCGCCCAGGTCCCGTTCGCCAGGCTCGTTGTAGTTGATGAAGATGTAGCGGTTCTTCTGAAACTCGGGATGAAACGCAAAGCCGAGCACGCTCCCAACGGGGTCGTGATGGTCGCGCATGTTGGCGACCAGGTGTTGGGTCGCCGGCGAGGTGCTGGTGTCGACGTGCCAGATTTGGCCCTGTTGGGTGGCGATAAAAAGATCCCGGCTGTCCGGAGCGAAGAGAAACTCGACCGGGCTTTGGAGTTCTAGCTCCGGGAATAAACGCTCGACCGCGTACGGCGCGGGCGGTTCGGGAGAGCCCTGAACATGGTTGGTCGCCCAAGGCACGCGAGCGGCCTGAACCGCCAGGCTAGCTACTAACAGGAGAGGAAAATACCACTTCATAACGCGATATCGATGATGGCGTGTATTTGACGGGTTTGAGCGGAAGGGGGCAAGTCTTGACGTCAGGCGGATCCATTGAATCTCGCACGAAGCCGTCCCGAGGATCTCTTGGTATCTACCAGATCGTCTTTACGCCTTTGAATTCATGCATGGCATCGTCCTTTGTTAGTATCGGGACCCGCTTGATGAGGGCTGTTGCCACAATGGTGCGGTCGGCTGGATCGGAGTGATTCCAATCGAGGTCCAAGTTCCTGAGCCAAACGGATTCGTCGACGGGAACGATCTGGACGAGCCCAGTGCGTTTGAGTCGATCGGCAAATTCCGTGGCTGAGATTCCCAACTCCAGCTTTCCTTTTTTGATCTTGATGCCGATCTCCCAAATGGAGATTGATGACAGGAATGCGGGTGTCTCGTTAAATTGATGACACAGTTTTACCGCTCGTTTGGAAAGCTTTTCCGGATCGAGCGTCCACCAAATAACGGTGTGGGTATCGAGGACAATCACCGTCAATGTTCCGGCCATTCTTCCGTCTCTGGGGCGAGCAAATCCTCGTGATATCTGACTTGACCGCGGAGTTCCCCGAATAGCTCATCGACCGATTGTTGGGCGGGAATAGGTTCGACTCGGAGCGCTGGTTTGCCCCGGTCGGTGACGATGATGCCTTCCCCCGACTGCTCGACCTCCCGGAATATCTCCAGCATATGTGCTTTTAGCTTACTCTTCGAGACGGCCTTCATAGAGTTCAATATGACTAGGATCATGACTAGGGTCAATTATTTGTTGGCGGAAGAGGGGCAACGGAACGGCAGAAATCCTCATTGCGGGCATCTTGTTGCCAAACCGGCTCTAGCCGGAGGAAGCCGATACTAAATTCGAACGGCTTCAGGATTTGAAACGTTTTATCTCGAAGATCAAGGGTTCCTATGGGGACGTGCAAAAGGAAGTCCAAGCCATGATGGAGGAGTGAGGGTGGCTTGACTAGTTACCGGTGGGGAGGTTTAACCGCAGATGGCGCGGATTTACGCAGATTATTTTCTTTGAGCTGCAGCCTGCTGCCGCAGGTCTTCACCAAGCTAGAAGTCGATAAATCTGCGTCGATCGGCGTCATCTGCGGTCAAAAAAGTGTCCCAATCCCAGTCCCAAGTCGGCATGGGACGGTTAAAGGGCCATTTCAAGGAGTGACGAGCGACAAGAAGAGATCGATGTGATCCTCCAGGGTTCGCTGAAGGTGGCAGGAGTGGCTGCGCCTTGAGAATCTCGACTTCCACTTCGTAGTCTGAAGTTTGACAGCCACGGGTTCTGTGTGCACGATATTCGTGTGAAGAATATCACCTTTAGCGCCCATGAACGTTTGATTGAGGCGGCTCGCGTGAAGGCCAGCCAGGAATCGCGGACCCTGAACGAAGCATTTCGTTCCTGGCTGGAATCCTATGTGAGTGAGCCATTGGCGGGAACGCAGTTTGACGAGTTGCATCGGTCTCTGAAGTCCGTGCGGTCCGGCGGGCAGTTTTCCCGAGACGAGTTAAATGAGCGCTGAAATCTTTATTGATACGAACGTCTTCGTGTATTGTTTTGATTCTTCGGCCCCGGCGAAACGAAGGAAGGCCAGGGCAATCGTTCGTCGGGCTTGTATCAATCGCGATGGCGTGGTGAGTACCCAGGTGGTTCAAGAATTCCTCAACGTTGCCACGCGCAAGTTTGAACGCCCGATGACGAGGAGTGACGCTTCGGCCTACCTCAATCAGGTTTTAATGCCACTGTGTCGAGTATTTCCGTCTCGTGACTTGTATCAAGAAGCGCTGTCACTTCAGGACACCTACTCTTTCTCGTTCTACGACTCACTCATTGTGGCAGCGGCTCGGGAACGAGGTTGCGAACGATTGTTGTCTGAGGACCTGCAGGCGGGCTTGAAGATTGATCGCCTACGGATTGAGAATCCGTTTTGACTGGGAGCTTTTAAATCGCAGATGTCGCAGATGAGCGCAGACGTTGTTTCTGTGTACTGCTGGCCGCGCCCCCCATACCTACGGTAAAAGATCGGCGGCCATCTGCGGCATCTGCGGTTCAGACGACTTCGAGTCCTCGCATGGTGCCGGTGGAGGTGGCGAATTGGTCGTGTTCCAGTCCCATGCTTTGAAGCAGGCTGACAAAAAGATTGGGGAGCGGGTAGTTGTTGTCTCGGTCGAACGCCAGGTGTTGACCGTGTCGGAAACGACCGCCGGCGACTAGGATGGGCATGTTGTCGGTGGTGTGTTTGTTGGCGTCGCCGAAGTTGCTGCCGTAGATCACGGTGGTGTTTTGAAGGAGCGTTTCCTCCCCTTCGGGGGTGGCTTTCAAACCGTCGAAGAGTTCGCCGAGTAGCTTCATATGAGTTCGGTCGATGGCGTCCAATTGGGCGAGCTTCTTCTCGTTTTTGCCGTGGTGCGATAGGTTGTGGTAGCCGTCGGTGATCTTGGCGCCATCCACGTTGATGGTGGGGGAGTTGCTGCTGTCGAGTAGGAGGGTGATGGCCCGGGTGGAATCGGTCTCGAAGGCGAGGTGCGCCATCTGATACATCAGCCGGATCATCTCCATGTATTCGCTCTTGTCGCTCGGGTCCGTGGGTTCGGCGATGGGGGCCTTGGGTTTGGGGAGACGCTCCCAGTATTGGGCTTTTTCCAGGCGTTGTTCGACGTCCCGGACGGCCGTGAAGTATTGGTCGAGTCGTTCGCGGTCGCTTTTGCCGAGGCGTCGGTTGAGCGCCCGGGATTGGTCAGCGACGGTGTCCATGATGCTCTCTCCGAGTTTCAGGCGTTGGATCTGGCGCTCCACCTCGGCGGGACTGCCTTGGAGGAAGAGTTTCTGATAGACTTCGGAAGCCTTGTTCTCACACGGAATCAACACACCCGATTCCGTCCAGGACAAGCTGCGTCGTCCTGCCTTGGCATTCACGCCGAGGGTGAGCGAAGGGAAGCGGGTGAGGTGGCCGATATCTCGCGCGATGAATTGATCCAGCGAGATGGTGTTGCGGAAACCGCCGCCTCCGGGGTGGGGCGCGGCGGTGAGGAAGGAAACGTCCGAGGAGTGAGATCCGTCGACTCCGGGATGAGAGACGCCGCTGAGGACCGTAAAGTCGTTGCGGTGGTTGGCGATCTCTCCGAGGTACGGAGACAGTTGATAGTCGCTTCCGGTGGATTCGGGAAAGAAGCCGTTCGAGAGGACGCCTAGATTATTGCAGATGCCCAACATGCGCCCGGGGGTGGCTGCTGTCTTGGCCGTGGCTTCGCGAGGGCGGATGGATTCCAAAAATGGAAGCGCTAAGGTCACGCCGCAGCCTTTGAGGAATTGGCGTCGATGGATGGGTGGAGAGGGGCGCTTCATTGGAATCGAGTTCGTTCTTTGGGGCGCGGCTGCGTCAGAGAAGGCGGGAGCTTGCCGCCGCTTTCGAATGAGTCGAACGGGTACTGCATTACTTAACTCTGAAAACCTTACTTTGAACGACCGCATGCAGCAAGGACCGGATGCCGTAGGTTGGGGCGCATTGGTCTAGGATGGATTCCACTTCGGGTCGCTCTGAAAAACTAACTGGGGCACCCGTACTGTAGGTGATGAGTTGTTGGACAAAGTTTCTCGCGATCTGTCGCTCGTCCTGGGCCAGGAGTGATTTGAGTTCGCGGATGTCTGTGAAGGCTTCACCGTTGGGCAAGGCGCCGTGGCTTTCGACGGGCCTTGCGTAGTGGAAGACGAATTGATGCCCGTTCTTTCCAAGGCCTTCGACCGGCGGGTGCTCGGCATCGACCCCGCGGTAGCGATCCCGCCAACCGCCCGCAATGTCATAGTTTTCCAGAGAGAATCCGACGGGATCGAACTTGATGTGGCAGGCCTGGCAGCGGGTGGATTCGCGATGCTTGTTCAGCTGTTCGCGAATGGTGGTGGCCCCGCGGGTGTCCGGTTCCACAGCAGCGACGCCTGAAGGCGGCGGGGGAATCTCGACGCCCATGATGCGTTCCATGACCCAGGCGCCGCGTATGACGGGAGAGGTGGTCGTGCCGTTGGCGGTGACCCGAAGGAGGCTGGCTTGGGTGAGTAAGCCGCCACGATCGCTGGCCTCTGGCAGACGGGTGAACCGCGGTTGCACTCCCTCGCTCACGGGGAGCTGGTAGTGTTTTTCCAGACATTCATTGGTGAAGGTGAAATCGGAGGCTACGAGGTTCTTCGCGGGTAAGTCCCGGTCGAGTAGGGCATCGAAAAAGAGGCGCGTCTCCCGGAGGGACGATTCGGTGAGGAGATCATGCAAGTAGTAATCGGGATAGAGCTCAGCGTCCGGAGTGTTGGCGTTCAGGTCTCTGAGGTCCAACCAGTGGTCCAGGAATAGGCGGCGAAAACGTTGTGACTTGGGATCGTCGAGTAGTCGGTTCGTTTCACGGGCAAGGACGACGGGGTTCGTTAAATCTTGAGTCTCCAGCAGGCTCTGGTCCGGTGGGCTTTCCCACAGAAAATAGGCCAGGCGCTGGGCCAAATAGTGTTGGTCGAGCGGACCGGTTTGCCAATCCAAATAGAGGAACTCGGGAGAACATAGGATGGCGGCCATAGTCATGACCACCGCATCCGTGAAGGATTGGTCCAGTTCTCGAGCTCGGTGATAGATGTGAAGGTAGTCTTGAACCAAGGGATCAGGATTCTCCGTGATGGGATGGGCTCGGGAGACAAACGACCCGATGAGTTCACCGGCATCTGATTGGTGATCGTTGGATTCTAGCGATACCGAACGGTCTTCGTTGACTGTGAACGGCTTGTCTCCGAACAGGGCCTGAAAACTGGGTGGAGGCCAGGTGGCATGGAGCGGTCCCTCGACTTCCAACCAATTGAGTGCGAACCCCGGAATACCCTCCTTGGTGGCATTGGGATTGCCTTTCCATCCAGGACGGGTCCGGACCAAACGGGCTGCGTCCGGCCGTATGCCTTCATCCTGCTTTAGCGTTACGGTCCGTTCGATGATCATTGGGTCTGGGTAGGCATCGTAGGTTGTCAGCCAACGGCTGTCGCCGCTGGATGCCAAGGCGTAGAGCGTGATGGGCTCGGAGCGTTTGGCCCGAAAGGCTTCGGCGCGGCTGGGACGCCACCAGGCTTGGCGACCGCCGGTGAGGCCGTTGTCATCGCCTCCGCTGCGGCCGTTGGGACCCGCCATGAAGGAGTAGGATTTTAGGCGCAGCCGGTACTTGCCGTCGATTGGGACGCGCATTCGGGTGAAGTCATACTTGGTCGTGGCGGTGTAGGTGCCGGAAACAAACCCCATGGCTTCTTGTTCTCGAATCTCCGGATTGCTATCGCCCACGGTGACGGGTTGGTTGCCGCGGATCACCTCGGGTTCGGGTGTGGTTCCAATCAAAGGAATCGACGCGCGGGTAGCAGATTTCTGACTCCACCGATAGCGGAGATAGTTCTGCATCGTGGGTTCTTCGCGGGCGTAGTATTTGGTTTTGGTCGTTGGATGCGCGGCGGTTTGCAAGGCGGTCCGAACGGCGTATTCCGCGACCTTGAGGTATTGCTCCATTTGCACGTGGGACACGTCGAGGCTTTCGCCGGATTTGCTGTAGAGATGTTTGATACCGTCGGCGGGGAGTCGGTCCGCAACCATCAGCCACGGGGCGTCGAGGACGTGACGGAGTTTGTTCTCGTATTCGTAGCGATTGAGCCTTCGGACTTTGGCGCGGCCGGATTCCTGAATGCGAGCGGCGTCGGCTGAAACCAGTGGTGCGGCGAGGGTGTCGATAAATTGTTGGCGTTCGCTGGGAGTCGGTTGCGATCGTTTCTTGGGCGGCATCTCGTGGTTCCGCACGCGATCGTGGATCACTACCCATTGCTTGAAGTTTTCGGAGTCTTGGGGTTGGAAGGCGAGCGACGCAAGATCGAGGCCTGCTTTGTTGGTCTCGCTATCGTGACAATTGAGGCAGTGGGTCTCGACGAAGTTGCTGATGGAGTCGAGGCGGTCCTGGGCCGATAGCTCTGAAGAAACCAGGAGACACAAACAGAAAAGCAGGACTGTTTGCGGATGGTTGCTCATGGTGAGGAGGTTAGGAAAGAACCTCGAAGGGAGCGAGGAAAACTCGCGCAAAGACGCGAAGAACGCGAAGGTTTTTAATTCCTCACAGCTTTGCGTTCTTGGCGTCTTGAGCGAAGCGGGCGCGAGATTATCTGTGTCATCAGCGAATCCTCTTTAGCCCGGAGCCACTGAATAGCAGGAGATTGGGATACTTTTCTTCATTGAGTAGGCTCGCCGTGAAGCCTGATTTGGAGAAGAGCGCGTAGTGAAAGTGATAGCCCGCCACGCGATCTAGTTTCTCGGCGCGCTGCTGCAGGGATTCGAGATGTTTGGGGCTCATTTTTTCCCGCTGCCACTTGCACTCGCCTGCGAGCGCGATCTTGTCTTTCCAATTGACGGCGAATACGTCGATCTCTGCCCGAGGGTTCCAGGCCCGGCCCACCTCATCCGGCACGAACGGAAGGGCTTCCTGGTCTCCCAGCTCCCGAATCTTCGAGCGGGCCCAGTCCTCGTAAACCTGTTTGCCAACGTAGGCATCGAATCGGGATTGAATTGATTCGCGTAGGGGCTTGATACGACGTTGTTCGATCCAGTCGGGATGGGGGTAGATGAATTCGAAGTAGAAGCGCAAATACGGATCGCGAATTTCGTAGCGTGACGTTCGTGTGTTCTTCCGGCTTTTCAGGTCCGCGGACAAGAGGCGTTCGACGAAACGCAGCTTTACGAGGGTGTTGAGATACTTGCCCACGTGGCCGCGGTCGATCCCGGTGGCCTTAGCAATGGCCACCGGAGCTTGGTTTCGTCCGCCAAGGGCTTCCAGGATGGCCAGATAGGTTCTGGGTTCGGGGAGCTCTTCTTGGATGAGAAAAAGGGCTTCGTGTCGAAACAGGGTCGCGGCGTTGAGCACCAGATCTTCGATGTTCTTTAGCGGTGGAATGGCGTCGTTCCAAAGACTGAGGTAGTGAGGTACGCCTCCGATCACGGCGGCGGTTTGAGCGATCTGATCCGGACTGTACTTGGGGAGGAACCCCTTCAGTTCGGCGGCGGGAATTTCGTCGACCAGGATGCTTCCCGTGGCGCGGCCGAAGAGTGGCTGCCGGGCAGAGAAAAATTGGTCGACCATCATGTGATAATGGGACCCACAGATCACGAGGGTCAGTTGGGCGTCTTGATGATTCTGGTCCCACATCTTTTGCAGCAGGGAGGGTAACTCCGGACAGGACTGGATGAGGTAGGGGAATTCATCTATGACCAAGAGCAACTGCTGTTTGCGTGCGAGTAGGAACACCTGTTCGATTGCCGCCTCCCAATCTTGAAATGTGAGGGCTGAATGGGCTCCCTCATGAAGCAAGTGACTGATGGATTGAGAGAAGGAAGCCAGGAGTCTATCAGACGTCGTTCGATGGGCCACCCAGTAGGTTTGTGGCACGGTGTGGTGGCCCTTGAGCCAGTGGGATAAGAGGGCGGTCTTGCCGATGCGCCGGCGACCGTAGACAACGATCAATTCGGCCTGATCGCTAGTGGTTTTCTGCGTCAGTTGGGCCAGTTCGTGCGCGCGGTTGATGAATTTCATCCCGTCACCATGATAAGCGGAATCTATTCGTTGTCAAATTTGCAGCATAGTCAGTAACTTACTGGATATGCTATAAATATGTATTCTCGTTTGATGATGTGATTGCTGGCCTGTTTTTTGGGGGAAAGCGGCCGTTTCGCTATCAGGCTCCAAAGGTGCCGTTCGATTTCTCTCCGTGGGAAGAGTCGGACGGATCTAGGCTTTCAGGATGGGGACTCGGTATTTCCATATTGCCGGATCATGGGTGATGAGTGTGAGAGATTCCGCTAGGGCTTGAGCAATCAGGAGTCTATCGAAGGGATCGCGATGGTGATTGGGGAGGTCTTTGACGGCGAGGGTGTGTTGGATTGAAATCGGGAGGGGTTTGAAGTCGCACCGTTTGCGTTGCGTCTCTAGGTCGTCTGGCAGGGTTATTTTTCCGAGGGCGGCTTTGATTGAAAGTTCCCAGGTGGAAACTGCACTGACAAAGACGTTGTTGCGATTGTCAGTGATCGCCTCCCGGGCTGTACCTGTGAGGCGTTTGTTGTTCTCAAAACACCAAATGAGAACGTGGGTATCGAGAAGGAGGTTCATTTACTTGGACGGATCCATACCGAAGAGCTGATCTAGTTCTGGAGTCCACTCGTCGAAGTCGGGTGCCATTTTCACCTTACCTTTCCATCCCCCGAGCTTCCGTTTTGATTTTTCGATGGGCTGGAGTCGCACGAGCGGTTTGCCCGCTTTGGCGATGATCACTTCCTCGCCGTCGAGAGCTGCTTGAATATGTGCCGAGAGGTGGGTCTTGGCCTCGAAAATGTTGATTTGTTTCACTGTGGAGAAACTAGCTTGGTTAACTTAGCTAAGCAACAGGGTTTTTGATCTTCCTCTGAGTTAGTCTGGTTCAGAGAGAGGAGCGAAGACTCTTTCCGCTTGTTGTCCCTAATTGGATTCTTTGCTGAGTATTGGTTCAATTTGGTCTGCTTGAGTTGGTGGGGTGAAAGCGACAGCTTCGCTCTCGCACTCCAAATGAGTGGCCCAACGGGGGGCTTGTTTGTTTGGTAGGGGAGGGGTACGGTGGTGTGGTTTCCTATGTATCGGTTGCTATTCTTGCTTTTGGTTGCTGGCCACGCGGTCGCGGGTTCGCCCAATTTTATTGTCATTTTCTGTGATGATCTGGGCTACGGAGACCTCGGATGCTATGGCTCGTCGGTCCACCGCACGCCGGCTATTGATCGGATTGCCACTGAGGGGATGCGGTTTACTCACTTCTATTCCTCGAGCCCGGTCTGCACGCCGTCGCGTTCGAGTTTGATGACCGGTTGCTATGCTCAGCGAGTGGGCATGCATGAGGATTTTACGGAACATTGGGTGTTGATTCCGCGGAGTCGGCGGGGATTGCATCCGACCGAGATCACCATCGCCGAGGCGTTGAAGGCGCGGGGTTATGCCACGGCTTGTATTGGGAAGTGGCATTTGGGCGATCAACCCGAACATTTGCCGACACGGCATGGGTTTGATCGGTACTATGGGATTCCTTATTCGAATGATATGCAAAGTGCCGGGCGAGGGGATCCTCCGTTGCCGATCCTGGATCAAGAGCGCGTGATCGAGGCGCCCGCGGATCAGGCCACCCTGACCCAGCGGTATACGGATGAGGCGGTGAAATTCATTGAAGCGAATCAGGATCGACCGTTTTTCCTTTATCTCCCTCATACCTTTCCTCACTTGCCGTTGTTTGCGACAAAGCCGTTCTTGGAGCGCAGTGAGAACGGCAAGTACGGGGCGACGGTTGAAGAGATCGATGCCTCGACCCAGCGCTTGTTGGCTACGCTGGAACGCCTCGACTTGGAGGAGGATACGTTGATCCTGTTCACTTCGGACAACGGTTCGAATGGACGCAATGGTGGTTCGAATGCCCCGTTGGCGGGACGCAAGGGGCAGACCATGGAAGGGGGCATGCGGGTGCCCATGGTGGTTCGCTGGCCGGGGGTGATCCCGGCTGGGGCTCAATGCGATGAGATGGCGACGATGATGGATCTGTTGCCGACCTTTGTGAGCTTGGTGGAAGGGGCGCCGTATCGGTCGCAGCGTCCGATTGATGGTAAGGACATAGGGGCGCTGCTGCGGGGAGAGTCCGGTGCAAAAACGCCCTACGAGGTTTTTTTCTATTATCGGCGCCATCAGTTGCAGGCCGTGCGATCGGGTCCTTGGAAGTATCATCTGCCGTTGGAGCGAACGTTTCCCGTTTGGAGTAGCTACGGGCGGCAGGGACCGGGGCGGGGAGCGAAGCTGGTCCATCTGATTGATGATGTGCAAGAGAAGCGGGATGTGTCCGCGGCGCATCCGGATGTGGTGCGACGGATGTTGGCGTTGGCGGCCGAGGCCAAAGTGCGCTTAGGGCATGAAGGCACAAAGGGATCTGAGCAGCGGCCGGTGAAGGATGTGGAGAACCCAACCCCCCGTCTGTTGGTTCGCTAATATGGAGTGCGAGAGCGAAGCTGTCGCTTTGGCTATGGTGTGCAATAAACCCGAACCGTATCGCTTCTTTTAGACTAAACCTATGACACAAAAGATCACCCTCTTGGCGAGCTTGGCGTTCACCGTTGCCGCGATGGCGGCCGATCGCCCCAACATCGTTTTCATCATCGCGGATGATATGAACTGGAATGACTGCGGTGCCTACGGCAATCCCGTTGTCCGAACTCCGAACATCGATCAATTAGCCAAGGACGGCATGCTATTCCGTCACGCCTATTTGACGGCGAACTCCTGTAGTCCGAGTCGATCGAGCATCATCACCGGGCGCTACCCACACAACACCGGGGCCGAGCAACTGCATTGGCCCCTGCCGAGTGCATCCGTGACCTTTGTTGAAAAACTGAAGAAGGCTGGCTACTACACGGCGGCAGCCGGAAAATGGCACTTGGGTGATGGCGTGAAGGATCGCTTTGACGACATCTTTGAAGCCTCCATGGCAGGATTCATCCTGCCCACGGGGGACGGCAAAGAACCCCCGAAGATGATTGCCAAGGCGCCGAGTGGGTGTGAGGCCTGGATCCCCACGCTGAAAAACCGTCCGAAGGACAAACCGTTCTTTCTTTGGTTGGCGGCGCTGGATCCTCACCGGGAGTATGAGGACGGAGCCTTGGATCCGCCGCATCAGGCGAGCGAAGTGCTGGTGCCGCCCCACTTACCCGATACACCAGAGGTGCGGGAAGATCTGCGCTTGTATTACGATGAGATTGGCCGCTTGGATCAGTATGTGGGCAAGGTGGTCGCTGAGTTGGAGCGTCAGGGGGTGAGCGATGAAACGCTGATTCTATTCATTACTGACAACGGGCGCCCGTTTCCGCGTGACAAGACGAGTCTGTACGATGGTGGCATCCGGACCCCGTGGATTGTGAAGTGGCCGGACCGGGTCACGGCTGGAACGGTGAGTCAGAGTTTGGTGAGTGCCGTGGATATCGCGCCCACGTTTTTGGCGGCGGCCGGTGTGGCTCCGGTGCCCGTCTTTACGGGAGTCAGCTTTCTGTCGATCCTGGCGGACCCAACCGTCGCGGTGCGAAAGTACGTGTTTGCGGAAGATCACTGGCATGATTATGAGGATCACGGTCGTTCGATTGGCACCCAGCGGTATAAGTTGATCCGTAACAGCTATCCCGATCTACCGGCGACACCCTCGGCGGATGCGGGTCGCAGTCTGACCTGGCAGGCCATGCTCAAGCTCAATGCGAATGGTGGGTTAACGCCGGTTCAGCAAGCGTGTTTTCAAGCGCCGCGGCCGGAGTTCGAACTCTATGATTTGGTGAACGATCCGAATGAGCTTCGGAATCTCATTGGGGTGCCGGAATTGCAACCGGTGGCGGACCGATTAAAGTCTGAGTTGGCGGCGTGGGGCGAACGCACCGGAGACTACCTTCCTAGCGTGCGCACCCCGGATGAGTTTGACCGGGTGACCGGAGAGCCGGATCACTCCGTGCGGGTTCGGCCCCGGCGGTCGAAACAGGAGATGTTTGGAACCTACGGGAAATACTAGGTGTCCGAGCGCGACGTCACGACCATTCTCGATGCTATCGAGGGAGGGGATCCCGTCGCGGCGGATGAGCTGTTGCCGTTGGTGTATGATGAGCTGAGGAAGCTGGCCGCAGCTCGGTTGGCGTCGGAGGGGTCCGAACACACCTTGCAGCCGACGGCGCTGGTTCACGAGGCTTGGATCAAGCTTTCCGGAAACGAAAAGGGTTGGAACGGTCGGGGGCATTATTTTGGTGCGGCCGCGGAAGCGATGCGCCGTATCTTGATCGACCGTGCGCGGAGGCGAAATCGCGTCAAGCATGGTGCTGGTCTGCAGCGCGTGAATTTGGACACCGTGGATTTCGCTGGAACAACGGATAGCACCACCTTGATTGAGTTGGATGAAGCCTTGAAGCGATTCGCCAAGGAATCGCCGGAAAAAGCGAAACTCGTGGAGCTCCGTTTCTTTGCCGGCTTGAAGCTTACCGAGGCTGCCAATGCGATGGGCATCTCACCAGCGACCGCCAAACGTCACTGGGCCTATGCGCGGGCTTGGTTGCTGTGCGAGTTAAAGGCGGACGATGCAGGGTGAGTCTGCGAGTTTGCCAGACTGGGTAAAAGATCCCGAATTCCAGCCTCAATGAAACTTTCGAAAAAACAGAGTTGCTCCAAATACGCGCTCGGGGTGCGAACGCGATATGGAGCATGGGTGTATTGGAGGTTCTTGATTTGCCTGCATTAATAGAATAGAGTGCAGGCATAGTGAGTAGGCAGTACACCATTCGATCGGTACCTGAGGCCGTGGATCAGGCGTTGCGGCAGCGGGCGCAGAGCGACGGCAAGAGTTTGAACGCGGTTGCTTTGGAGGCGTTGGCCCGAGGGCTTGAGTTGGATGCGACGAAAACGGTTTTTACGGATCTGGATAAACTCATTGGTTCTTGGGAGGAGGATCCCGGTTTCGATCGGGCAATGCAGGATTTTGACCGTATTGATCAGGAGCTGTGGCGGTGAAACTGGCCCTGGATACGAACGCCTACAGCGACTTCATGCGGGGGCGCGCGGATCGGGTTGAGCAGATCCGTGGTGCCCGGAAGATCGTTCTGCCGCTTATCGTGCTAGCCGAGCTGCGTGCCGGTTTTGCGACGGGTAATCAGCAATCGTCGAACCGGACCAACCTCCAGCGTTTCCTCAACAGCGAGCGCGTGTCGGTAGTGTCGCCAGATGACCAGACCACTCATCATTATGCACAGCTTTACATGATCCTGCGCGGCAAGGGGCCGGCGATACCGACGAATGATTTGTGGATTGCGGCGCTAGCTGTCCAGCACGGGCTGGTGTTGTGCACGTCGGACTCCCACTTTCAGCATTTGCCGTCGTTGGTGACCTGTTGAGGATCGCCAGCCGGGGCGGGATCGATATCGATCTCCTTGTCTAACGAGGGTTGAGGGTGATCAAGGCTCTGTGCCCGTTGACAACACTCTCTGTTTCAATTCTATGGTCGAGCGTGATGAGTTTCCCGTTTCGTGCGACGGCGAGCCCTAGTAAGTAGAGATCGGTCAATTGCTTCGATGTTGTCTCGGGTTGGAGGTGGAATCGCTCATTGTCCGTGAGCGAGAAGGTGTCTTCCCAGAATTGATGGCCGGGGAGGGAGGTGAGGTGCCGGAGGATTTGAAGGGCTCCGATGGGGTTCTGAGGTCAGTTTGGATACGCGGGTTGCCCAGGATTCGGACGAACGCATTTTCGGTGACCGGGCAGGTGGCCCAACCCTCCCGAGCGGCGTTCCGAAACCAGGTTTTTGCTGGGTCCCGATGGGTGTGGAGCGGATCGGCTAACGCCACCAGCACATTGACATCGAGTAGATTCACGGATGATACGTCTCGTCCTATTTGAGGGCGTTAACCAGATCGATCGAAACCGCTTTGTTTTGGTTGAGGAGGATCGGCAATCCGAGCTCGTCGATTTCAAACGGGAGGTCCGCGTCGGGCTCAGACCCTATCTCCCGTTTCAAGGCGTGTATGAAGATTTCTTTTAAGGTCGTATTGCGACGAGCCGCTGTCTCCTTGAGCGATTGAAAAAGCGCATCTGGAAGCTCGACGGTCGTTTTCATATGGGTAGGCGTATGGGTTTATGGGTAAGATGTCAATATAGGGACAGGTTGGTGAGGGCGGATGCACCCAACCGGGGAGTGCGGCGATTTTGTTTTTCGTTTGAGCCGTTTTCTTTTAAACCGCGCCACTGTAGCTAGATGAGTGAATCGGGTTGTCATGCGAATCCGCCGTCGATCGAGCATTTGTTCGAACGGGTGTTGGCTCTAGAGAGTTCCAAGCGATCGGCATTTCTGGCCGAAGCATGTGGTGAGGATGCGGCGCTGCGTGCTCGGGTGCACCATCTCACTTTCCTCACCAATGACATTCTGTTGGTTGGTGATCATTCGGATCGTCCCGGAGACGGAGGTTTTGTATTAGCCTGGCATGTTTGCCGTTCACCCCAGGTGATCTCGGAGGCCCAGCCAGAATAGAGAGCTTTCATCTAGACAGGATTAGTCTGCCCCCAGGGAGACGCTGCCACCATCGTAGAGACAGTAGAGTCCGGTAGTAAGGAGCAGCGCTTACTCCTCGGGCGTGTTCCGAAGCTTTCTGGCGGTGATTGTTTGTTCCAGGAGGGGGATGTGAGCCAGGTCTTTCGGGCGGCCGATGTGGCGCTTGCTCTTTAGAATACTATTGAGTGGAAGGACGCTGACGGATTGATCCAGCCATTGTAGTTTGACAGCGCGCCGGTACTCGGTGCCGAAGGACGCCAACCCGGTAGATAAAGTTGATCAAAGAACCGTCCTCCAAGGCGACCACCGTTTGAGCCAAAACGTCAGCGCCGAGTTGTTTACAAAGCTCAAGAACTCGAACGTATTGCCGCTCTGGTAGATCGATCCAAATATCCGTGTCGAGAGTCGTTGCAGGTGCACCTTGGAGGATTGCCGCAGTCATGCCGGCGATTTGAAACCGAATCTTTTCCTCTCGGAGTGTTTGAATAAGCCGTGCGATCGGAGAAAGTTCTGGTGCATCTGCCAGCGTTCGTCCGGGGTTGCGAGCAGACTTCTGGCCATCAGAATCCGTTCGGACTCGTCGAGTTCGGGAATGGCTTCCAGCTTTTTTGCTAGTGACAGAATTTTTTTTTTCTGCACGGAGGTCAGTTTAGTTGGAGAGAAGTTCGAGTCGAGATCTAATCGGAGGGGGCTCCGTGTCCAGATCGGGCTTCCACTGCTGTATGAATCGTGGTGTTTAGTATCCGCTCGCTCGGCGGAGTGCGCGACCCGGTTCGGCTCCGGTGTGTCGTTCGTTCTCCAAGACGATTTGTCCATTGACGATGACGTGGCGAATGCCGCGGTTGTTATGAAAAGGGTCCGTGTAGTCGGCACGGTCAATGACCGTTTCCGGGTCGAGAATTGTGATGTCGGCGAACAGGCCGGGCTTTAAGAGGCCGCGGTCGTGAATGCCTACTTTGGCGGCGTTGAGCGAGGTCATCTTGCGAATCGCTTCTTCCAAGGTGAGGAGATTGTTTTCGCGAACATAGCGGCCTAGGACGCGGGGAAAAGTGCCGAAATTGCGGGGATGCGGGTTGCCCCGACGGAGGACGCCCTCGATTGCGAGGGCGGAGCCATCGGAACCAATGGAGCACCAGGGCTGGCTCAGGGCGAGGTTCATGTCCGCTTCCGTGTGATGGGCGTAGACCGTGCTGACGGAGCCATCCGTTTCGATCAGCAGATCAAAGAGTTCGTCGAGTAGATCGGGCTGTGGCTCTTTGCCTTCGGTGCGGAGGGTCATGACTTTGTCCATGGTCATGCCGCGGTATTTGTTGCTGGCGCTGACAAGCATTCGGCTCCAGTCGCCTCCGACGGCGGTGTAGTGATTGTACCAACCGGGGACGCCGTTCTGAATATCCTGTTTGAGTCGGGGACGCTGGGCGGGATCCTGTAAGCGGGCCAACATTTGTTGGCGGCCTCCCTCGTGGGCCCAGGGCGGGATGATGCTGGAAAGGTTGTTGTTGCCGCGGGTGTAAGGGTAGACGTTGGCTTGGACATTCACGCCGCGGTTTCGGGCGGCGTCAATTAGAGCGACGATTTCGTTCATGCGGCCCCAATACTGTTGGTCAGCGATCTTGATATGGATGATATCGACGGGCACTTGGGCGCGTTCTCCAATTTCGATGGCTTGTTTGACGGCTTTGAACACGCCGAGCCCTTCATTGCGAATGTGGGAGGAGAAGATGCCGCCATGTTGGTGGACCACTTCGCAGAGGGCCGCGACCTGGTCGGTGGTCGCGAGCAAGCCTGGCGGCATCATCAACTGACTAGAGAGGCCGAGCGCACCGTGTTCCATGGCCTCGGCGAGGAGCGCCTTCATCTGATCGAGTTCGGCATCGGTCGGCTGTTCAAAGGAGTGGCCCATCACGCTTTGCCACAGATTTCCCAATCCGACGTAGGAGGCGATGTTGATGGCGGTGCCGGCTCGTTCCAGAGCCTCGAAGTATTCTTTCAGACTGCTCACGTATTCGCGGTCACCCTGGACGGAAACGGGGCGGGGTGTGAGCTTCCCTTTGAAGGGACCGGGCGAGAAGCCTTCCCCCACGATATCGGTAGTGACGCCTTGTCGAATCTTGCTCTGGGCTTGGCCGTCTTCGAAGAGGGTCCATTCGGAATGCGAATGAATGTCGATGAACCCCGGTGCGACGACGAGGCCGTTGGCGTTGATGGTTTTCTCCGCCTGACCGGTGAGTTTTCGGGCGATTGAGACGATCCGGTCCTTGCGAACCGCGAGGTCGCCGATGAACCCGGGGTTTCCGGTGCCGTCTACGATTCTGCCCTGGCGGATGATGAGGTCATATTGTGTCGAGGGCTGAGCGCTCGCCTGAGGAAAGACGGTGGACAGCCCTAAGCACAGTGCCAGGGCGAGGAGGGACAGCTGTCGGGAGATCATGCCACAACGGTAGAGACCCGAAGTGGGAATTCAAGGGGAATAGGTTCTCGCGCTAAGCCGCCAAGATCGCCAAGTTTTTCAATCGCGGATTGAAGTGATACCCCTCTTGGCGTTGCTTAGCGTCTTTGCGCGAGTATCGATTCCTTACCAAATGCGGACGCGTTCGGATTCCGGGCGCCAAAGCTTGTCGGAATCACTGAGGCCGAAGGTATCGTAGAACGGTTGGAAGTTCGTTAGGGGGCCGTTCACGCGGAACTTGGGCGGGGAGTGGGTGTCGGTCTTTAAGCGCCGCATGATCATTTCGGGGCGCGTGTTGATACGCCAGATCTGGGCGAGGGAGAGGAAGAAACGTTCGGCTCCCGAGTAACCGTCGATCTCGGCTGGCGGCTGGCCGTCGAGGGATTTTTGGTAGGCTCGCCATGCAAGGGTCAAACCGCCGAGATCACCGATGTTCTCGCCCAGGGTCAATTGTCCGTTGACCTTTTGGCCTTCGAGCGGTTCGTACTGGGCGTATTGATCTACCAGTTTGTTGGTGCGTTCGCCGTAGGCTTTGGCGTCGTTCTCCGTCCACCAGTCGCGGAGGTTTCCATCGCCATCCGAACGGCGACCTTGGTCGTCGAAGCCATGACCAATCTCGTGGCCGATGACCATTCCAATGGCACCGTAGTTCACGGCGTCATCCGCGTTGAGATTGAAGAACGGGGGCTGCAGGATCGCCGCCGGGAAGACGATTTCATTCATTTGCGGATTGTAGTAGGCGTTCACCGTTTGGGGGTTCATGAACCATTCCGTGCGGTCGATGGGTTGGCCGAGTTTGGCGACTTCGCGGGCGTGGACAAATTCGCTGGCGCGGCGGAGATTACCGATTAGGTCGTTGGGCCGAATCTCCAGTTTGGAGTAGTCTTTCCATTTGTCGGGATACCCGATCTTGGTGGTGAATTTTTCGAGTTTTTTGTGAGCTTCGACTTTGGTGGCGTCGTCCATCCATTCCAGATTGTCGAGGCTTTCGGCCATGGCTTTGCGGAGATTGCCGACCAAATCCAACATCCGTTGTTTGGCTTCGGGCGGGAAGTGCCGCTTGACGTACTCCTTGCCGACCACTTCACCGAGGAGACCGTTGACGAGACTCACAGCCCGTTTTTCGCGAGGTTCGGGTTCCTCTTGGCCGCCGAGTTTCTTGGAGTAGAAATCAAACGATGCTTGGAAGAAGGGCTCGCTCAGATAGGGCGCGGCGTCCGTGAGCAACCGTGCCTGGTAGTAGGCTTTCCAGCTGTCGGCAGGCGTGTCTGCGATGACTTCCTGCATCCCTTTGAGGAAGGAAGGCTGTCGCACGATCACGGATGTTTCGTGATCCAGATCGCTGATGGCGAGGTAGTTGGGCCACTGAAAGTTGGGAAGGAGGGCTCGGAGTTCGAGGATTGAGACTTTGTTGTAGGTCTTGATGCGATCACGGTTTTCAACCCGCGTCCAGTGGTGATTCGCGATTGCTTTCTCTAGTTCGTAGACGCGATAGGCCCGCACGGCGGCGTTGTCCAAACCGGCGAGTTCAAACAACTTGGTCAACATGACCTGATAGGCGGTTTGGAGTGACTTGGAGCGTTCGTCGTCTTGGAAGTAGTAGTCTCGATCGGGCAGGCCGAGACCGCTTTGGGTGAAATACACCGAGTATTGGGTGGAGTTCTTGGAGTCTTGGTCGATCCAAAATGAGAAAGGGCGGCTGATGCCGAGTCGACCCGCTTGGGCCCAGTTGGTGGCGAAGTCCTCGTTCGTGGCGGATTCGATCGCATCCAGATCGGCTTGGATCGGGCTCAAGCCTAGGGAATTGATCTGGGCCTCAGCCATGTAGCTAAGGTAGAGATCGCGAATTTTCTGCCCGTCCGAGCCGGCGGCTAAGCGAGGGTTCTTGCTGAGTTGATCGATAATTGCCAGGACATTGTCGCGGCTTTCCTCGGCCAGGATGACGAAAGATCCCCAACGGGTCTTGTCGGCCGGGATGGGAGTTTCTTTGATCCACGTGCCGTTGACGAAGTTGAAGAAGTCGTCCTGCGGGCGAACGGATTTGTCGAAGCCGGTAAAGTCGATCGCCGGTTTCTGGCCGAGGGCGCTCACGCCACTGATCAGGGCGAGAGCCAGGATCCCGGCCAGGGTTCGAATTCGGATGTGCAGCGGGGTCAAGCTATGAACCATGTCACCATTCAATTCGGGGCATGGCTACCCTGTCCAGAACGGAATTGGGGGAGTCGAGTTTCCGTTGGATCTGTGGTTAGGATCGGGGTAAGGCCTCGACGATCGATTCTATGGACGGGGCCGTGCTCCATGCGCCGCCCTTGGCGAGGCCGAGGCGGAGGACGACTAGATCGAGGCTGGGGATCGCGACGAGGACTTGCCCGAAATGTCCGGATGCCACGACCGCATCGGTCGGCACATTGGGCATCCACAGGGTTCCGTTCTCGGGATCTGGCTGGTTGAGCCACCACAGGGCACCGTAGCGCATGCCGACGGGTGTCTTCTCCGAGGAGCGATTGGGACTGGCCGGCGTGAAGAGGTACGACAACGAATCCGGCGTGATGAGGGCCTGATCGCCCCAGCGCCCTTTCTGGACGACGAGCTGCCCGAGCTTGAGCCAGTCTTGTGCTGTGGCGAAGAGGCTTGAAGAACCAACCAAGGTCCCAGCGCCATCCGTTTCGAAAATCGCGCTCGTCATTCGTAGCGGATGGAACAGTTTTTCGAACGGGTAATTGAGGTAGGCGACTTGATCTCCGTCGAAGGAGTGGCGTAGGGCCAAGGCCACGAGATTTGCGGAGCCGGAGGAGTAGGACCAGTGTTGGCCGACGGCTTGAGGCGAGACGAGCGGCTTGTTCATGGCGTAGGCGGCCATGTCGTCCTGACTGTAGAGCATTTCGATGACGTCATCGTCCGGTGCGTAGGACTCTGAGAATTCGAGTCCGGAAGTCATTCGCATGAGGTGTTGCAGTTGGATGGTGCGACGCGGGTCGTTGGGCTGTTGGGACCAGAGGGGGAAGTCGGGAGCGGCGTCGAGAGTCAGCTGCCCTTCTTCGACCCGCATGAGGGTCAGGAGTCCGAGCACACTCTTGGTCATCGACCAGCCGATGAACCGGGTTTCGGAATCGAATCCGTCTGCGTAGCGCTCGTAGACAATCCGCCCCTGATGGGCGATCAAGACGGCGCGGGTTCGGCGTGTCCATGGAGCTTCGGGCGGGACAGATGCCGGCCGGTCTGGTTCTTGGAAGAAGCGATCGGCTGCCGTTGCCACCGGGGCGTAGCGCTCCGGATTGTCCGGGTGGGGGAGTGCGGCTTGGTCAGTCGAGTTGCCGTGTCGTTGAGGAAGACTCGGGGTGGGGGTTGTCGGGAACTCTAGCGAGTCCAAGACAGTTCCGAGATTCTCGCGGTAGCTTGCGGTGTGGCGGAAGTTGCCGAGAAGCGATCCCGCTACCGTTTGCTGTGCGGGGTCGATCGTAATTCGAACCCAACCCAGTAGCGCGTGGTCTTCATTGAGCTCGGCTTCGACGGCAGCGGGGCTTTGTTGGGTAATAAAGACGAGCGCGGCCGTTTGTTTGGTTTTGTATGCGACCACGCGTGACAGGAGGGGGGCGAACTGTAGGAGCAAGACCCCGACCGCTAAGCCAGCCAGGGCCAGGCTCAGAACACATCCGATGAGAATTCTGCGTAAGACGATGCGAGGCATCAGTGGCGCGACGACCAGCCTAGCCAACCGTGGCTCGGATCGGTCCCTCGGACGGTGCCGGCGTCTCGTCTACGATCGGTTCTGTGGTCGGCGGCGAATCCGCGGGCACCGCGGGTGCGAGGTATCGGGGAGGGCGCCAACCGTAGCAGAGCGTGACTAGGGTGATGCCGAGCAGACTGATTGCGAAAAGAGTGGCATTGGGGGTACGGCCCGTCCATTCCTCCAAGGGGGCCCAGGGCCAGGAGAACTCAAAGAAGCCGAAGTTCAGACAGAAGTAGACCCAGGCGGAGAACAAGAGCGCCCAGCGGGCAAAGCTGCGACCGGTTTGTCCCGTGCGGGCTGCCTTGACTTGGCGCAGAGCGATGAGCAGGGCGAGGCCCACGGGGATCACCCCGTAGACAATCCAGCCGAGTGCGGCGAGTCGAGCGGGGGTTTCACTGACGAATTGAACCACGCTGGTGTGCGTATCGGGACTGAGTTTGTTAAGCGGGTAGGCCAATACTGCCAGCAATTGATCCATTTTGGGATTGTCGAAGACGAGGTGACGAATGGTTTTTCCCGCAATGGGGAGGATGACGATCGGCAGTGCTAATAAGTATGGCCAAAACCGACCGGCGACGATGCCGAAGATCGGCAATAGGCCCATGGTGATGGCATGATCAGCGAACATATCAAAAGCCTGGTAGCCGTAAAAATTCCAGGTGATTAGCGCCACGATATGGACGCCGATGAGCATCCATTCGTTCCCCGCGGAAAGTTCCACGGACTCGTCCTCCGGTTCGGTCTGGATGAGACCGCGATTGAGCCAGACGCCGAGGGCCAGGATAGCGCCGAAGATCGCACCGAAGGTGGTTTCCATCATATTCCACCAATTGAACTTGGAGAAAATCGTTCCCATGACGCCGCCGGACAGCCAACCGGTTTGGAAGACCTCGGGATTCCAGGCGTGGTAGGCTTGGACGCCTTGTCCCAGCGAGAAGCCGAAGCCGCCGGCGAGGAAACCGAAGAGGGCCAGCCATTGGGCGAGTTTGTCGCGCTTGATGAACGCGGCATAGCAGACCACGCTGACTAGAGCGAGGAAGAGGCCGCCCCAGCGTTCGAAGCGGGGTTTGAGATCGGCCTTGTCCGGTTCCCAGAACCACTGGTCTGAGAAGTAGACGTTGGGCAGTTCTCGGTTGGCGGGGTCAAAGGGTTGGTTGATGAGGAACAAGCCGAGAAAAAGGAAGAACACCATGGCGACGAGCATACTTGCAATCTCGGTCGGTCGCCATTTGACTCGACTCAGTCCGATGCCTAAGAAGGCACCGGCGAAGGCGATCCAGATGCCTCCTTTGATAAATAGACCCAGGAAACCCCATTGGAGGGCTTCTTTGTTGCCGATGAGTTCGGCGTCGTGGGTGAGGCCGACGGTTTGTCCGTAAGTCATGGACCCGCCGAAGCCGATCGCGACGGTCATGAAGGCGACCGCACGTGCGGTAAAGAGCGAGTTGACGGTGGGACAGAAGAAGAAGGTCAGGACCAATCCAACGAGCGCTCCGGCGATCATGGCGCCGGTTTCGTGGCCGTATTGGCCTCGGATTCCCCAGCCCATGCCGCCCGCCATGGCGCTGATCAGCATGACCAGGATGAGGGAAGGGGGGGCGAGCTGGCGTTGCGGCTCGGTGGTCGGAAGCTCAGTAATTGACATAGGCTAGATCCAGGATGCTTGGTCGCGACTGCTGTCAGACATCGGGCAACATAACGGATTGTCTCCGCTTGTCCAAGCGGAGTCTGAGCGGCGTCGCCCCACCGGCGCCGATAGTACGGCGGGGTGGCTATTTGGGCGCACCCCGCGCGCGAGATTGTAACAACCCGAAGACTAGGCGTCCGAGGGTTTCTTGCGGTTCACGTGAGCAATGATAGCCAGGACGAGGAGTATTCCGACTCCGAGCCAGCCCTTCCAACCCACTTTCTGATTGATGACAAAGAGACTTGCGAAGGTGGCCACACTGGCGGCGATGAACAAGAGGACATTCCACACGATCCGAGCGCCGCCCTGAGGAAGGTGTTCCTTCAAGAGAGATTTCTGATTTATCAGTAGGAAGAACGAAATATAGGCGATCGGTAGCAAGGCCATGCCAAAGACGGAGGTGGGTACCGCGAGGTAGGCGGCGGCGTCTCCCCAAAAGAAGGGACCCAAGACCCCGGTGCAGGCGGCGAGACAGCCAATCTTGAACGGCCAACCCGTACGAGGCAGATCGAGTACTTCGCAAACCACGAAACCAGAAATCAACATCAGGATACTAATGGTGGAGAGCGCCATCCCCAGGACGCCGAGGCCGAAGATCACATTCGCAACGGCTTTGCCGGTGAGTGGCTCGAGAGCCAATGCCAACTCTCCGACATCCCGTTTGATGAGGGTCGCGGCGATCTGTCTTTCGGCAGTTGGGAGTGCAGCCACGCGAGCCGAGATGAGTGCGGTCTTTTCTGCCTCGGGCAAGCTTTGTTCCGTTTCGGTAAGACCAGCAGAGACGCGTTTCTCAAGTGAGGCGGTCAGTGCGCCGGCGACCTTGGGCGAGAGCGTGACGACTTCGCCTTGGTTCTCGGCCCCGTCCGCGAAACCGGCGGGCGTTTTCAGGTGGAATTGGGTCGAGGCGGCGATGACCACGCAACTGGTGGCGAGGACGAAGGGTATAAACATGCCGGTCGACAGATCGAAGATGGTGAGGCCGCGGAATTCGCGATCCCAGCCTTTGGCCAGCAACGAGTACCCCAGCAGAAAGGTCATATTGATGCCGACGGCGGTGGCGGCGGCACTGATCATCACGTCCCGTTGGGTATTGACGATCACGTCGGTCCAATACGTGCGGCCGGCCTCGGGAAGGGCTTCAAGCAACGGGACAAATCCGGCTGCGGGGCTATTGATCTTACTCATGTCGGGAACAAAGCCCGCGAAGACCTCGCCCCAGCTGAGGGCGCCACTCCCGGACCCGAGCTTGAGAACCACGCCGACGAAACTGAGTACGATCATGGCCACCATGATCTTCAGGATCATTTCGTAAATCTTGATGCCCCGTCCTCCGTTGCCGTAGCACCAGGTAATGGCGACGGTAACGATAAGGATGGCAATACAGTTGATGAGTTTGCCGCTGTCGCCGCCGAGCAGATCCGGGGCGAGATTTTGTTGGAGAACGGCGTTGGCGAGTGAGAATTGCGGCAAGCTCCAGACCATATTGGCCATTAGCGTGGCGATCACCCAGGCCCAGGCGAGGACGGGGTTGATATGGTCGCGAATCGCGCGGAAGGGGCGCTCGCCGGTGGAGAGGGTCACGTAGGCGATACAGCTCAGCATGATGATGCCGAGAATCATCGCGAACGGTTGCAGCCACAGCATGCCGAATCCTGCCAAGACGCCCAAGTAGAGGCTGCTAGCGAGGGACCCTCCACCGAGGGTGATTGCGCTCTGCAACCAGCCGGGACCGGAAAGTTTGGTATAGGCCGCTAAGGTGGCTCCGAACCCCTTTGCCTTGGCCGCTTGGATCAGTTCACGGTCCTGATTCAGCCGATTTTCGTTGTCACTCATACACGGTCTAACTGCTAGCTCTCTAAACGACACCGATGGCGTGGGCCACCCGGGAGGAAACGTTTGGGATGATGGGGGATTGGCCTTGATTGAAAAAGGTTTTTCTTCTCGGCTTGGTGGGGTGGGCTCCATCCCAGTAGATTAGAAATGGGTTGCTTGCCGGTGGAGATCTCGCGAGGCTCGTTGACTATGAAAGCTAGGTTTGTTGCGTTCGGATTGGTACTGCTCGGTTTCGGCGAAGGCCTCGCCGAAAACGGGGCTGGCGGTGTCACTCTGGAACTACCTTCGGCTTGGGAATACTCGGCGCCTTTGATTGGCCCGGAGGATCGGGTCGAGAACCGGAGTCGGGCGCAGAAGGATCCCTCGGTCGTGTTCTTCGAAGGACGCTGGCATGTCTTTATGACGGTGAAGCTACCGGGGCGTTCCGCGATTGAGTATTGCAGTTTCGAGGATTGGAAGGATGCCCATGACGCCGCTCGAACGATTCTGGAGGTGAGCGAGAGCGACTATTATTGCGCCTCGCAGGTGTTCTATTTTGAGCCGCATGGACTTTGGTATCTGATCTACCAGATGGGAGTTCCGGGCGCTAGGAAGATGTGGGTGGCCTATTCAACCACGAACAACATTGCGGACCCCGGCTCGTGGGCCAAGGCCAGGCCGATCTTGGATGGCGGCGAGATGGATCCAAGAGTTCAGGGCGGATTGGATTACTGGATTATTTGCGACGACGAGAAGGCGTATCTTTTCCTGACCAGTCTCAACGGGAAAATGTGGCGCCTGGTCACGCGGTTGGAAGACTTCCCGCTCGGGTTTCATGATTGTCAGTTGGCGTTGGAGGCGGAGATTTTTGAAGCGAGCCATACTTATCGTTTGAAGGGATCCGATCAGTATCTCACCTTGATCGAGGAAAACGGGCGGCGCTACTTCAAGGCTTACCTGGCGGATCATTTGGCGGGGGACTGGGTGCCAATTGCCGATACGGAGGCGAACCCATTTGCCGGTTTCGCGAATATCCGACCGGCGGCAGGGGGGACCCCTTGGACCGACAATGTGAGCCATGGAGAACTCATTCGTGACGGCTATGATCAGACCCTCACGGTGGATCCGAAGGCCTTTCGATTTCTTTTCCAGGGGATGTTGGAAAAGCACAAGGCGGGAACCGGATATGGTGACTTCCAGTGGCGGCTCGGCCTCCTCTCGCCGGTGTCCGAATGATTGGAGTAAGTGATTCCCGTTGGCGAGGGAGCGGCGTTACTTGCCGAGACAAAACTCGCTGAAGATCTTATCGAGGAGATCGTCCGTGGTGGTTTTGCCCACGATTTCACCGATGGCCGCCACGGCAATGCGGAGATCGAGTGCGACCAGTTCCAACGTCAGGCCGTCTTGGAGGGCTTGAACCGTGGTGTGCGTCGCTTCTTTGGCGTGTCGTAATGCGTCTTGGTGTCGTGAGTTGATCATGACTTCGAGCATTTCGGCTTGGATGTCCCCCGACCAGATGCATTCCTTGATCGCGTCCTTGAGCGCTTCGAGTCCCTCGCCGCTTTGGCAGCTCAGGCGTACGATGGGATGGTCGGTCGTCGGCGCTGAGGCCGAGCTTTCCGCCAGGTCGGTTTTGTTTAGAACCAGAATCCGTTTGGTGTCCTGCTGTTGGTCTATGAGCTCGGCTTCGACCGGGTTGAGCCCGGTCGTGCTGTCAATGACGTGGAGTACCAGATCGGCTTGCTCGGCGGAGGCTCTGGTCCGGCGGATGCCTTCTTGCTCGATGGCATCGCTCGCTTCGCGAAGGCCGGCAGTATCAATGAAGATGATGGGCAGACCTCGGATGTTGGCAGTCTCTTCGATGGTGTCCCGCGTGGTGCCTTCGATGTCCGAGACAATGGCTCGATCTCTCCCGAGGAGACAGTTGAGGAGAGAAGATTTGCCCGCGTTGGGGCGACCAACGATGGCCGTCCGAACCCCGCGCCGGAGCAGTTGCCCTTCCGGAGCCGTTGCTAGAAGCGTATCCATGAAACGGATCCCATCGGCGAGCTTTTCGATGAGGGACGTTAATGTGTCTGGCGCAATATCTTCATCCGGGAAATCGATGTGGGCTTCGACGTGGGCCAGAATCTTGATCATGTCCTCGCGCAATTCTTCGATCCGACGGGCGAGTTTTCCTGCGAGTTGCTCGTTAGCCGCCCGGAGGGCGAGGTCCGTTTTAGCGTGGATGACGTCGGCGACGGCTTCGGCTTGCGTCAGGTCGATGCGTCCGTTGAGAAAGGCGCGCTTGGTGAATTCTCCCGGTTCGGCGAGTCGCGCGCCTTGCGCGAGAATGGTCTTCAGGACGAGCTGGGTGGTGACGATGCCGCCGTGGCAGGAAACTTCAACGACGTCCTCTCGCGTGAACGTGCGCGGTGCGAGAAACACCGAGACGAGCACTTCGTCAATCCGTTCGCCATCCTGATGGATGTGCCCGTAGTGAACCGTGTGAGACTCGGCTTGGGAAGGTAGGAGGGCGTGGTTTCCGGCGGGTTGAAAACAACGGTCGGCAATCGCGCGCGCCTCGGTACCGGAGATGCGTATGACCGAGAGACCGGCTTCGCCCACGGCAGTGGCAATGGCCGCGATGGTATCGTGAAACATGGTGAGCGCTTGGGCTCCCGGGAGCGGTTATTGGTTGCGGATGCAGTTTCCGACCTCGTTCTCGGCATCTCGGCCTTCGAGGAACAGGCGTGCCTTTTGATAGCTCTTGCGGTGCAAGTAATGCAGCAGGGCTGGATCGGTGTTTGTCGGGAGTTGTGCCGTCAGCGCCTCAAGCGATTCGAAGATGGGCATGAGGTTGGGTTTCGGGTTCGCGGTGGCCATGGTGGCGACCGTGGATTCCAATTCGACGAGTTTCTCGAGCAGTTGCGCGTGCAGGCTCTCCATACGGGTAGTGTTGCAGCCTTTGGGGTAAACTCAAGATTTCGCTTTGATTCTCGGTGTGGAGTCCAAGAATGGCAGTGATGGCGCGCAATGATCTTCAGCAACCGGAACGCATCACACTCGGAATAGAATGTGGCGGGACGCACACCACCGCCGTACTCATGTCTGGCGAGAACCAGATCCTACGTCGCGACGAGTTCGCTGCGGGCAACATGCAGATGCTCTCGGATGCCGATCTGCAGGCCTTGTTTGCCGAGGTGCGCGAGCGGATGGGCCCTGCCGAAGCGGTCGGGATCGGAGTGGCGGGATTGCGCACGGCGCAGGATCGGCTCCGGCTGAAGGCAATTGTGCGCCCTTTTTGGCCGGAGGCGAAGTTTTGTGTGACCAATGATCTTGAGACCATCTTCGCAGCGGTTCCGGTGCCATCATCGAAACTCGTGACCCGGGTGCTGTTGCTCGCTGGAACGGGTTCGTGCTGCTTTGCGCAGACCCCGGACGACCGGACTCACAAGGTCGGCGGTTGGGGGCACCAACTGGGTGATGAGACCGGAGCGTACGGTATTGCGCTTTCCGCCTTGCGGCAGTTGGTCGAACAGTACGACCGGATCGGAAAAGTCCTGCCACTCTTGGAAGAAATGCTGGGGAAGGCGGGCCTATCGGCAGTTGATGATCTGATTGCTTGGATGGCGGGTGCCACCAAGGGGGAGATCGCCGCGCTGGCTCCCGCCGTTTTTGGGGCCTGGCAGCGCCGTCAGGCCGTCGGGATTGCCGTGATTGGTGGTGTGGTGCGCCGTTGGGGGCATGACGTGCGGTCGTGTCTCCGTCGCCTCGGCAAGCGGGGTCGCGTTCAGTTTGTGCTTACCGGTGGGTGCTTTGTGAATCAGCCGGCTTTTGTGCGTCGATTAACGGCGGAATTACGGGGTGTGGCGCCGCGAGCGGAGGTGATTGTGGCGGCCGGTGGCGGGGCGACGGGAGCGGCGCGCTTGGCCCGGGAACGCGGGCGCCGGATCCCGGAGTCCGTGCCGTCGAAAGCCAAGGTGGGCACCCGGAAATCGAGCGTTCCAAAGTCGACCGAGTTGTCCCCGACGGAGGTGCGGAATCCGCGTTCGATGGGCTTGGATGAAATGGCCGTGGCGGAGGCGATTGAACTTTTTGCCGATGAGGATCGGCGGTTGCCGGATGCGATTCTGAAGGAGTCGAAGACCATCGAACGGGTGATTCAGTGGGTGGCGCGCGGTTTGTCGCAAGGCGGGAGGTTGATCTATGTCGGCGCGGGAACCAGTGGTCGCTTAGGTGTCTTGGATGCGAGCGAATGCCCGCCGACCTTTCGAAGCGACCCGGAGCGCGTGCAAGGCGTCATTGCGGGGGGAATCCCGGCAATTTGGTCTGCGGTCGAGGGGGCGGAGGATAGCGAGTCGATGGGGGCAGCCGCCATGGCGGTGCGAGAAGTGGGGGTCCGCGACGTGGTAGTGGGTATTGCCGCTAGTGGGCGGACGCCCTTTGTATGGGGGAGTTTGATGGCGGCGAAGGCGAGTGGCGCCAAAACCGTCCTGTTGTGTTTCAATCCCTACCTGAAGTTTGCCCGAGGCATGCGACCCAATGCCGTGATTTGCCCCGAGATCGGGCCCGAACTCTTGACCGGGTCCACGCGACTCAAAGCGGGAACGGCCACCAAAATGATCCTCAACATGATCACCACTCTAGCGATGGTACAGAATGGAAAGGTGGTTCAGAACCTGATGGTGGACGTGAACCCCAGCAATGTGAAGCTCCGGGATCGGGCCGTTCGGATTGTAATGACCCTCTGTGAATGCTCTCAAGAGGAGGCTCAAGCGGCTCTAGACGCGGAGCATTGGGTGGTCAAAGCAGCGTACCAACGCTTGCAAGAAGCGTCTCGGTAGGGAGTGAAGCGATGTTGAGTTTGCGCTCTGCGACGATCTGTAGGACGAAGTGGGCCAAACCGGCTGACAGGACCAGAACCAGGCTGCAAACCAGGTAGAGTCCAAAGCCGACGCTCGTATCGGGCTCAAGTACGAGGGCGATCCCGTGGTAAAGGACGACCACAATGCCCGTAGCCCCGACGGCGAAACAAACCCAACTGGGAATCTGAGGGATAGCATTCGGGAGCCGAGCCCAGAGCAAGGGCGTGATCGCGTACGCCGTGACCGTGAACGCTTGGCGGAAAGTGGTTGGCGAATGAAATCCGTCACACACCCAGAGGACGAGCTTGGTGCCCAGGATCAGAATCAGCCCCGTAAGGGCCAGCTGGATCCCTTGAAAATAGATGGCCTGCTGCTGATTGACTTCGATGAGTCGACCGTAGTCATTGAAATGTGCGCCTAGTCGAATCATTCCGAAGGCTTCGGCGGCGGCCGTTACCAACAGGAGGGGAAGAAACGAAACGAGGAAAATGACCAAGCTGTTCCACTGGCTGGTCGCAATCCGTTGCCAGGTGGATTGCGGGACGAGGATTAACATCAGTGCTCGAATCATTCGCGCGGAGTGTATCGGTGTCTGGAGGTGAGACAATGGAATTCGTGTTTTTTCAGTTGGACGGTTGAGTTGTCCAGGCGTTTAAAAAAATGTGTGAGCTTTTGCGGGTCGGAATGGTAGGGCGAGCGTACCAGACCGTGTAAAAACTAAATTTGAAATCTCACCAGCCGCTGTGGGCGCTCAGGATATGAGTTTGTGAAGATTTTTTCCTCGGTCCCAAACTTTTCTAAACTCGGCTTTTCCCGTTCCCAGAGTTTCTCACTGGGCTCTTGGGGGCTGTGAGTGGCTTTTTGGGCTTCAATTTCAGCCCCACGGCCTCTTTCTCAGCTTTGGGCCAGGGCTTTGAGCAGTCCTTTCACTCCGACTACGTTGATCGCCCGTCTGAGGTTGTAACTCATTGCGCTAAGACTGATTTCTGCCCTCACTTTCTCCAGTCCCCTCATCACGAATCTGTCATGCCCCCACATCCGAAGTGTCCCAAACACATGTTCCACCGTCGCCTTTCTCTGGGACAAAATCTGGGGATTCTCTCTCGTCCTTTGCGCTAAACGATCGACTGCTGCTTGCCCCCAGTGACGCTCGATCGAGCGAAGCTTTCCGGTCGTACATTCTTCTTTAAGAGGACAACTCGCGCAGGCCGCTTTGTTCTCATAGACCCTTATCGACTTTCCATCCTTTTCTCTTTCTCTAACTAGCTTGAGCTCTTTGTCTCCGGGACATCGGTAGTGGTCTTGCTCCCGATTGTATTCAAAGCGTTCTTTCTTGAAGATCACTCTTCCGTTCTTACCCCTTCCGCTGGTCGTCTTCGGACGAGTCACATAGGTGACTATCCCTTGGGTTTCGCATTGGTCGATATGCTCGAAATTATGGTAACCTGAATCGGCGACTATCTCCGGTTTTTCCGGAGCAAGTTCCTGGTGAGTGGCTTCACTCATCGGCTGCAATTGGTTTTCATCGTTGGCATCTTGAACGACTTCTTGAGCCACGATTAGATGATTCTTGGCATCCACTCCAATCTGCACGTTGTAGCCTACTGACGGGGCTTTGGAGACTTTCATCTTCCGCGCCTCGGGGTCATTCCCGCCAATCTCAGGCTTCTCGCTCTTCTGCAGAACTTTCAGCGTTTTGGCCAAGTCCTCTCGATGCTCTTGGATCCGTGCCAGCTTCTCCTTGAGTCCGGTCGGGCTATCGCTTTCTGATATGGGCGCCCCTTCAACATCTGCCTGGTCAAGCTGCTTGAGGTAGGCTTCGATTTGTTTCTCGACCAGCTCAATGGCCTTCTTGAGCTGTTTGGTCGTGTGATGATCGCGAGGATTGCTCACCGCTTTGAACTTGGTGCCATCAATAGCAACCAGTTGCGCCCCAAAGAGGCCCATTCGGCGACACAGGAGATTGAAATCTCGAAATACCGCCTTAAATCGCTTCCGGTTCCTGGAGCGAAAATTGGAGATGGTCTTGAAGTCGGGGTGAAGTCCCTGCAACAGCCAGATGACTTCGAGATTGCGATGAGTCTCAGCTTCCAAGCGCCTGGTCGTTCGAATGCGATGCAGATACCCGTAGAGATAGAGCTTGAGTAAGGTTGCCGGGTTGTAAGGAGGCCGCCCGGTCCTAGCACATTGGGCATGGGTAAATCCCAGCTCGACCAAGTTCAACGAATTGACAAAGGCGTCAATGAAGCGAACCGGTGCATCAGCCGAGACATAATCGTCGATCGTAGGGGGAATAAGCTGAACCTCAGAACGATTTGTTCCTCTGATGTGGTCCATGCTTGAAGTGTAAACCACAGTTCTCTATTATGCCAGAATAGTAGATTGGGTTTTTACACAGTCTGGTACCCGCGAGCCGTTGGGCAAGAAACGGGAACGCTCACTCGTCGGCTCAGAGGGACGATCTGGATAGGAACGGCTCGCGGGTACCAGACCGTGTAAAAAATCCCGTTGGCAACTCCATCGCGTTGGTCAAAGCGACAGCTCCGCTCTCGCACTCCAAATTTCGTCCGCAAATCGAGCGTTTTTTGGAGTGCGAGAGCGGAGCTGTCGCTTTCACACTCTCTTACCTGCAGGGGGGAACGGACTTTTTACACGGTCTGGTACGCTCGCCCCGCCATCCGGAATCGGATCCGGGACGGTTTTTGCGGATCCGAAGCTCCTTTGCTAGTTGGACCCGCGCTAAGGCCCTCAGGGACTTGAGTCTTGCCTAAACGTCGGGAATCGGGCCATGGTCGGGGCTCGTGGACGATCCAGTCAAAAGATGAAAGAAAACTGTTTGACTCAAACTGTATGGGTGTTACCATACAGCAGATGACCGATGGAGCGTCAGAAGGCCCTTCACTTTCAAATCGATCCCCGATCGGGGTTGCCGGTGTATCGGCAGCTCATGGATCAGATCAAGTATTACGTCGCCAGCGGCGGGTTACGTTCGGGGGATCAATTGCCTTCCATTCGCGATTTGGCGGTCCGCGCTTCGGTCAATCCCACGACCGTGGTGAAGTGTTATACGGAACTCCAGCACGAGGGTGTGGTGGAGATGAAGCACGGCAAAGGGGCCTTCGTAGCGGCATCGTCCTCCGAGCTCTCGGATGCGGAGCGGCGCAAGATTCTCATGCAGCTAGCGCAGCAACTCGTGGTCGAGGCCAAACAGTTGGGTGCAGCGCAAGATTTAGTCGAATCCGTGGTGCGAGACGCCTGGAATCAACTGCCCTCGTAGGCGCGGATCACGCAGAGGTGTGGTCGTGGGGGCAGCCTTGGCGGAGGAACAAGAGACTCGCGAAAGGAGGGGCACGGTGAGCGACTTTGCCATTGAGGCCTCCAATCTCACCAAAACTTTTTCCGGTGGGCGGGTCGCTGTCAGCAGCCTTGACCTGGGGATTCCGAGCGGCACGGTTTATGGGTTACTGGGTCGCAATGGATCGGGGAAGTCAACGGCGATTCGGTTGTTGCTTGGTTTACTGAAGGCTGACAGCGGCACCGCCCGCATTTTGGGCGATAACCTATGGGCGGCGGATCGGGCCAAACGGGCCCAGGTGGGTTACGTCTCCCAGCATCCGCAATTGCCGGGATGGATGACCCTGCAGGACTTGGGGCGATATGTCTCGCACCTGTACCCGACCTGGAATCAACCGCTTTTTGAGAACGCGGCGGATCGGTGCGAGTTGCCGATGGGGCAACCCGTCGGGCGTTTGTCAGCCGGGGAGCTGCGCAAGTCGGCCACGGTCTTGGCTCTGGCGCCGCAGCCCGGGGTTCTGCTACTGGACGAACCCACCGCAGGGTTGGACTCTATTGCCAAGCGCGAGTTTGTGACTCTGCTAGTGGAGTTGCTGGCGGATCGACCGGAGACCACCATCGTATTGAGCACGCATGATGTCGGAGATCTGGGCCGTTTGGCCAATACGGTGGGCGTGATGGATCGCGGGCGGCTGGTGTTGTCCCACGACGTCGAGGATTTGCAACAAACCACCCGCAAAGTGCAGGTGATCTATCCCGATGATCATCAACCCGAGCCGCTCCGTTTTCCGGGTTTGATTCGTCAGGAGACCGTGGGGTCGGTCGTAACGGCGGTTTGCCGATTGGCCAATGACCAACAGCTCGATTTTCTCAAGACCGATCCGGGCATCCGGGTGGAGGTATTTCCGATGGGCATTGAAGACATCTTTGTGGAGGTGTTTGAGTCCGTGGAATCCACCCTCTTGAATGAGGCGCGCAATTGAATTTTTCCCGCTGGGCGGGGAAGTCACACAACCGAAACAAATAATCAACTGTTACTGAAATAAGGAGTAGTGTTATGAGATGGACAATGGGGTTATGGGGGCTTTTGTGGTGCCTTTTAGGAGGCTTGGTCACGGAAGCAAATGCGGCCGAAGCGGAGACGCTGGAGCAGCCGCGTATTTTGTCGATCAGTTTGGATGGGGACGATCTTTTGGTGGAGGTAGACGTGCCAGAGGGGTTTCAACGGATCACTCTGGAGTCGCGAACTCGGTTGGAGCGAGGGAGTTGGGTGCCCCGCCGAGTGCAGCATCTGGATGGTGAGGGCGGCACGTTTACCTTTCGCCTCAAACGGGAGGCGGCTCTCGAAGTATTGCGCGTTTCTGGAACCGATGAAGAGTTATTGCCAGCAAACTTTTACGAGGGTTCCAAGTTCTTCGCAGGGCCGTCCTCCCAGCCCGATACTGGGGGCGCGGGTGGGGTGCCACCGGCGCCGACCTTAGATTCAGCCGTCCGAGATCCGTCGCCACCTGCCTCTCCGGAGCTTGCGGGTGGCGACGCGGCGGCTCCCGATCGGGAAGTCGTTGAGTCGGATATCTGGCAAGTCAGTGGGAACCGCATGTTCTTCTTCAATCAGTTCCGCGGGCTGCAGGTGATTGATATCACCAATCCGGACGAACCGTCGATCATCGGCACTCTGGAGTTGCCGGCGGCTGGTGAGCAGATGTACGTGCTCGACGAATCCTATGTGGCACTGCTTGCCCGGGATACTTGCAATTACTTTGGCGGTGGCGCCGAGAGCCGGGTGGTGATCGTGGATGTGTCCGAGACCACACCCGTCGTGGCGGCGAGCATACCGGTGGCTGGCAATATTTTAGAGAGTCGCTTGGTGGGCACGGCCCTGTATTTGGCCTCGCAGACGTATCATCGCTTTCAAGCGATCGACGAACGGACCGGCGAGCCGGGTGATCGATGGGAGTGGGGCACGATTGTTTCTTCTTACGATCTGGCTCTGCCCAATGCGCCCGTGGCGCGCGAAGAGCATTGGGTCCCTGGGAGTGGCCATGTGATTCATGCGACTTCGGAGTACTTGTTCGTTTCGACTCAAGGGGTGGGTAGTCGTTGGTGGCAATCCCGAATCCAGATGATTGATATCTCGTCACCGGACGGAACGCTCGTGCCGATGTCTGAAATCCGGCCGGCCGGTCGCGTGATTGACAAGTTCAAGATGAATGTCAATGGAGACGTCCTCACGGTGATCTCCGAAATCAATACTCGGAGTCGCGTCACCCGCTTGGAGACATATGATATTAGCAATCCGATGGAGCCCACTCGGCTGGGTTCGGTGGATGTGGGGCAGAATGAGAGTCTCCATGCCACGCGATTCGATGGGAACAAAGCCTATATTGTGACCTTCTTCCGGATCGATCCCTTGTGGGTGGTGGATCTGTCGGATCCCGCGAATCCCACCATCTCGGGCGAGCTTGAGGTGCCGGGTTGGTCGACCTATATCCAACCCTTGGGCGATCGTTTGCTCTCGATCGGTATCGATGATGTGGATGGCTTCCGCGTGGCAGTCTCTTTGTTCGACGTGCGTGATCCTGCCAATCCGGGCCTCTTGGATCGAGTGCCACTCGGGACCAATAATTCCTGGAGTGAAGCGAATCGAGATGAGAAAGCGCTTGGCTTTGTGCCGGAAGCCGGTTTGGTGATGATTCCCTTCAACTCCTACGACACCGAGGACAACCGGACCGGTGTTCAGTTGGTGGAACTCGATGGGGATGATTTGATTCTGCGGGGCACGATCGAGCATGACGTCACGCCGCGGCGGGCGACGCTCTACGAGAGCCGAATCCTGTCCTTGTCGGGCAAGTCTTTGTTGACGGTGGATGCGGCCGACTATGATGCCCCGGCCGTGGTCAATGAGCTGCCCCTTTCTTGGGCGGTGGACCGGGTTTATGCCGAAGGAGAATTCCTGATTGAAGTGACCCAAGGCAATCCTTGGAGCGACGAAGCGCCGGCCTTGCGCGTGGCGGCACAGGATGCGCCCTATGAGATCCTGGCTCAGGCCGAACTTCCGGAACCGAACATCGTTGCCAGCACGGTTCGGGACGGTCGTCTCTACATCGTGCAGACCGAACAGGGGCAGAATCGCTTTGGTCCCTTTCCTGAGTTGGCGGACGATGCGGCTGAGGGCGCCGAAGCCGAAGCGGAGCAGCCGCATAATCTGCGCGTGTCTGTGTATGACACGTCTCAGTTGCCGAATCTCTCCTTGTTGGGAACTCAGAGTTGGCATGCGGAGGGTGTGGAAGGAGCGGCAAACGTGGGTCTGCACTTCCCTTACGACGACGTGATGACGATCTCCATGTGGCAGCACAATTACTTCTATGGTGGCCCGATTGGAATCGCGATTGATGTGGCGATTGCGCCTCCTTTCTGGGGTGGCACGCAAGGGCGTCGGTTTGTCAGTGTCTCGGTGGGCGCCCCGGAGAGCATGCAGATCCTTTCGAACTACGAAATGGAGACTGGGAATACTTGGAGTTTGAGCGAGGTGTTTGCCTCGGGAACGAAACTCTACATGAGTCATCAGTCCTCGCAGTTCATTGGGGAAGACGGAGAACGAATTGAGGAGACGGACCCTGAGGAGGAGGACGCCAAGCCGCTGCCGCCTGGGGCCCCGGCCGACCTGACGATTCTTCCGGAGCCGCGGCCGTTCCCTGGTGGGCGTTGGTTGCAGCAGTATTTCTTGGACGTGCTGGACTTGGCCGATCCCGAGAATCCGACCGAGCGGCGTCCGGTGAACATTCCTGGCCATTTGGTTGGCTTGGGTCGGGGTGGGGATTTGCTCTACACCAAGGCCCCGCACTGGGACGAGGAAACCTTCGAGACGGATTGGTTGGAATGGTTGGATGCAAGCGCCTATGACGGTGTGACGGCCACGTTGGTGGACTCTCTCCCTTTGACCTTCCGTTGGCCGCATCCGACGCTGGTTGAGAACGACGTGGTTTACGTGGGAACTCCCGCGACGAATGGTCACTTGCGGGAGGGCGAGCAACGCCAGCCCGACAACCGCTTGTCGGCTTACGCTCTGGCGGACTCCGGTGACTTCCAGCTCTTGTCCGCGACGGTGCTGCCGTTTCCGGCGCAGGAATTGCGAGTGAGTGATGATCTGTTGTTGGCGCGGGTGAACCAAGACCTGTGGTTCTACGATGTGGGCCAAGCCGGTGAACTCAATCCGCTGGGTTCGGGCTCTCAAAGCAATTGCTTTGGCTTCAACCTGACGGCTGCAGACGGCTCGGCAGAGGGCGGACTGTGGGTGCCTGGTGGCGACTATGGGGTTTCTCATATCCCGTTGTTGGAAGACTTGGATCGGGTCGTCGCCGTTCATGGTGGAACCACCTTTGGTTTCTGCCTGGGCTTCTGCGAGACCCAACTCGAAGTGGGGCCGGGCCGCGTGGTGTTCAAGGCTTTCGAACGCACCGGGGATCCGGAACGGTTCGGCCGGGATTTCTACTCCAGCCAAGGTTTGAGTGCGGACGAATGGGATAGCTTGTTGGCGAGCGTAGATCTGGCGGCGGTGCGAGCCCTGCCTTCGACGATCGGTTGTCCGGATTGTGCCGATGGTGGAGCCGAATGGTTCCAGATCTTCACTCCGGGAGGAGTCGTTCGAGTGAACTTCCCGTTTGGGGATGAGGTCGCTGGAGCCGAAGACTTGGTCAAGCAGTTGCGCGGTCTCCGGGACCGGTTCGAATTGCCTGAGTTGAAGCCGATCGTCGACCCCGAGGAAGAGCCGGAGCGGGATCCGGACGAAGAAGGCGAGGATGAGGGTGACGATCCGGTGGTTTTGCCGCCCTTGCCCCCGGTTGCCGATGAGGAACCCGGTCTGCTGATTCCGTTGCCGACACCTTAATCTCCGTAGTCTGTAACGGATAGAAAAGACAACGTGACTCTAGCACACCGTCAGCAACGTAGGCATCAGGGATTTACTCTGGTGGAGTTGCTGACGGTGATTGCTATTGTCGCGATCCTGGCGACGCTCTTGTTGAGTGTCTTGTCGACGGCTAAGAAGAAGGGTCGGATCGTGGTCTGCACGTCGAATTTGCGGCAGACCATGTTGGCCGTTGAGATGTATCGATCCGATTTTGCGAAGCCCCCGACAGCGGTTCGCGATCTGGTAGCTGGCCGGTTGCTTTCGGATGAAAAAATACTCCTTTGTCCCGAGGATCGAACAAAGAATTGGGGACGTTTGGTACAAGCCTTGCAGTTAAACGCCGGGGTCGATGATGTGGCATATTCGTTTCTTCATCCATTGCCACTTTCCGACCAGGACTGGAATCTCTTGGAAAAGAGGGGTAAGTCCTCCGGATTGTTTGCTTGTCAACTACATGGATTGGGTCGGCAAAGAACGGAGGCGCCCTCTTTCCGAGATTTTGAGGGATTAGTGCTTCGTGGTCAGTTTGACGGGGCCGTTGTGCGGCGCCAGGTGTATTGGGAGACGGCGGCGGCGGAGTCGACGGGGTCGCCTCTGATCGTGGTGCGCTTCGGGCCCGAGCCCATGCCGTGGCAATTGTTTGCTGATTTGCCTGCTGGACAGTCGCGGCCTGAGGAGTGACAGTGGAGCAGTTGCAGTCATCCATGGACCCGTCAATCCCCAGCGACCCGTCTCTTGAAAATGCTCCCGAAGTAGTGGAGTCAAAAGGCGCGCTCGGAGGGGACGGTGCGCCGAGCGCATGGCAGGTCTATAAGGGGCTGCTTTGGTCCGAATGGTTCGCTCACAGTAAGATGTTGTTGGTCTTCCTGGTGCTGTGGCTGATCGGCGCTTGGATGATTCCCTTCGTGGCCCACCCGGGTTGGATCATGGTGATCGGCTTGGCCTATGCGTTACTGGCGGGGCCGGCCTACGGGGGGACCGACGCGATCGAAGGGTGTGAGGAGTTTACGCTATCGCTGCCGACCACCCGCACCGAGCGGTATGTGACCCGAATGTTTCTGGGGCTGAGCACGCTGCTGATGTTTGTGGCTTTGAACTTCATTGTCCTGGGCCTGAATTGGAGCGCGACGCTGCATCGAGTCTTTATCAATGCCGGTATCGTCCAACCCTCGCCAGAATTGCAGCCCGGCCTACTGTATGGGCTGGCGGTTGCGTTGCCTTTTTTTGTGTTCTCCTTTTCGTACTCGCTGGCTTCGGTGGCCCGGGTTCGTTTCCTGATCCTGAGTTCGTGGTTTTGGAGCCTGCTGCTGGCCTTGGGCTTATTGTATGGAGGCTTGCAGTATGAGGAAGTGGTCTGGCAGGCGCCGAGCGGGTTCTTCTGCAACTCGCTATTCTTCTTGGGCGGTTTGGCCGCGTTGTGGACCGGGTTCCGGCTTTACCGAAACAAAGAAGTGGGGCACTACGGCGCTCCCATTACGCTCCCGTCGGGATGGTGGTTGTGGTTGATTTCGATCGTTGTCGGCGTGGGCCTGGCCGCCATGTTGGTCGGAGCGATTCTGCGGCGGTTTCCGGGAATCCTGCCGCAGTGATTCCACAACCCGCGGCTTGAGCTTGGTCGGCCTAGGACGGGAGTGGCTTCGAGGTTCCGATCCCGTTTTTCAAACAATACTCCGCGTTCACCACGTACTTCTGGGCCCAGACCTTGAGATCCGCCCGCTCGGCTTCGCTGAGTGGGCGTTTGACTCTGGCGGGGCTGCCGACCACTAGGGAACCCGGCGGGATTTCCGTGCCGCCGGTGACGAGAGCATTGGCGCCGACAATCGATTGTTCGCCTACGACGGCGCCATCCAACACCGTGGCGCCCATCCCAATCAAACATTCATTGCCAATCGTGCAGGCATGAATGATGGCGCTGTGACCCACGGTGACCCAGTCGCCAATTCGGCAGGCGAAGTCATCGGCCACGTGCAGGACGGCGTTGTCCTGGATGTTCGAATAGGCGCCGACTTCAATCCGCTCGATATCGCCCCGGGCGACCGCGTTGTACCAGATGGAAGACTGTTTCCCCATCACGACATCCCCGATAACCACGGCGCCTTGAGCGATGTAGACGCCTTCGGCCAGCTGGGGTTGACAACGAAGATGATGATTCAGGTGTGCCTCGATATCGACCATGGCTTTAGCATGGTCGTGCCGAGAATCTGAAGGCAACAAAAAAGGCCGCCTCACGGAGGAGAGGCGGCCGGGTGATTACCGGTATGACTACCGTCGGTAACGTCGAGGGATCGGCGGGGCGACACACGTCGTGCGTACGCGGGGCGCGCTGCGATACCGGACCACCGGAACCGGCGGTGCTGGGACGACCACTGGGGCGGCGTGAACCACCACGGGCCGTTGACGGTAGACGCGCGGTCGTTCCCTTACGATGACCCTGGGTCGCGGTGGCGGCGGAACGTAGACGACCGGCGGCGGCGTCACCACGACTTGGGGTTGTGGGGGACAGTAGGTATACGCCGGCGGCGCCACATAGACATCCGCATTAATCGCGTGGGAGAGAGCGGTGACGGCTGCGACACCGGTGAGAACTTTGCCGACCACCGCCCATTCACGATCACCGGCTTCTAGCCGGGTGAGCGATAGGGTGGCCAGTGCGGCTACCAAGGAAACTCGAATGATCTTTTTCATAACAAACCTTTCTGCTTGCTGTCCGTATTCTTTGGACTTGGGCCATTGATAATTATTCATTCCGTCTCTAGTCTTTTTTCAGTCCATGACAGAGGAAGAAGCAGCGCTCAAGGCCAGAGCTCGGCGGAAACGGCGAGTGCCGCGGTCATTTCGTGACCTCACGCCGACGCGTGCCTTCAATCCGCGAACGTTCTTTTACGAGATGGTCTGGAAGGCTCTGTTGACGCGCCGAAAGGGCCAGTATCACAAGCCGGACTATCCCGACTTGGAGCAGGGCCAGGTTGCTTTGACTTGGATCGGGCACGCGTCGTTCTTAATCCAGTACACGGACCTGAACGTGTTGATCGATCCCAATTTTGCCAATTGGCTTTTTTGGCAAAAACGTGTCAAACGCGCTGGCATGCGAATCAAGGATCTTCCTGAGATTGATCTGGTCTTGTTGACGCATGCTCATTTTGATCACTTCCACAAACCTACCCTAAGGAAGTTGGCGTCGCCGCGGATCGTCGTGGTCCCATGGGGGGTTGGGGATTTGGCTCGTGGGTTGGGATTCAGTCGGATTATCGAGTTGGATTGGTGGGAGAGTTTTTCCCATGGCGATTGGAAGGTGACGTTTACACCGGCCAAGCATTGGGGCGCGCGGGTACTGCATGATGAACACCGGGGCTTCGGAGGCTTTGTTTTGGAACATCAAGGTCGGCGGATCTACCATGCGGGTGATACGGCGTACTTTGGAGGCTTTCGCGATATTGGGCGCCGGTGCCAGCCGGAGATCGCGCTCCTGCCCATTGGAGCCTACTATCCGGATTCCTTCCGGGAAGTGCATATGGGGCCAGATGAAGCCCATCAGAGTTTCTTGGACTTGGGGGCCAAGTGGCTTGTGCCGATGCATTTTGGAGCCTTCAAACTGTCCTTTGAAGACATGGATGAACCGCCTCGGTGGCTGGAGGAAATTGCCGCCGAGAATGGTTTGAGTGATCAGCTCAAGATCCTCGAAGAAGGCGTTCCAGAGGTCTTCTGAGCCATTGAAACGCTAGCCGGAACTAGTCGGAGGTAGTGGGAAGTATTAAGGGGTTCTAACGAATCGGGCTGTAACTGTGCCGGGTTGATCCGGGGTGAGTTGCGCCGACGTGGTTGCGTCTCCGGGGCTTGTGACATCGCCTTCCCAGGATTGAAACTCGAACCCTGGGGCCGCCAACGCCTTAAGCTCGGGGGCATACTCACTCAGGTAGGTTCCGGTCCAAACGGAAGCGGGAATTTGTAGGGCGTTGTTGCGGATGGTGCCTGCTCCGGCTGGTTCGACGCGTAGCGTCAGCCGACTCGTCGCCCCTTCGAGGCGGAAATGAGCCACCATATCTTTCCGGAGCTGTGCGGGCCGTTGCCGGGCAAACTCGCGGAGGCCCTCCACATGGGATTCCCACTGATCCAAGGAGAAGGGTTCGTCCTCTTCTTTGAACGGGCTGGCATGGCCGCGTGCGGCTAGTTCTTCCCAGCTCCAACGTTTGAGATGGGTGGGAATTTCCGGACGAAGCGTGTTGGCCATGCGATTGACCTGCGTGATGACGCGATCCGGATCGAAATGGAGATTGAGGAGATCAATCCCTCGGCGGATGAAGGCCGACCTGAATTCCATATTGGAGAGCAAACGCCGAAGGAAAAGCGTGCGCCCACCATTGTTGGGCCAGCCTGTGTTGGTGCCGGTCCCATTGGTGTAGAAGGCGAACATATTGCTGTAGTCCGAGAAATCCCGAGCCATCGCGGGAAGGTAGACCGGATCCGGCCAGAGATGGAATCCGTAGTCTTGATCGTAGAGCATCCAGCGGAATCTTCCGTTGCTGCGGTCCCGCCAAGCTTTGATGTTTCCGATGTCGAAGTTCTGGAAATAAATGACCGCGAGGTGGTAGTCGATGAAGCTTTCGATATCGAAGTAGGTGGTGCGAGTGGTTTCGTAGTTGGTGTCGAATCGTTGAAGGTTGCGATTGATGAAGTTCCTGGCTTCGTCGTAGAACGCGGACGTGCCGGCGTTGGCTCGCCCGTAGCCTTCAATCAGATCGACTTGATCGGAGGAAACCGGGTGGTGGGATGCCACGTAGTGTTCGTTGAGTTTCTCGCGAAGGTTGTAGATTCCCCAGTAGTCGCCGTTGAGATAGACCACCACGGGCCGATACGCCTGGCTATCGATGGCGAGATCCCGGACCAGACTTTGCAGTAGAGCATCCCGAAATAGCGTGTAGCGCCCGTTGACGAAATAGCTGCCGCTACTGCGCGGTCGACTGAATTCGGTGATGGGAGGTCGCGGCGGGATTTGATGGGTGCTTTGATTGTCGTTTCCCGAGTTGCGCAGGATGAAGGATTCAAACGCGTCGATCTCCAGATCCGGGAACAACGGGTAGCGAAGTTTGCCTCTGCCGTATTGGGCGCGCGCAAAAAGGGCGAGGGACTTTTGGGGATAGCCTCGGGATCCCCAACCGCCAAAGATTTTAAGTCCCAGATCTTGTTGGAAAGGTCGGTTTTGACTCGGTTCGATGAGCTCAAAGGAAACGGGGATCTCGCGGTCTTTCCAGGCGTTGGATTGCGAGTAGGGAAAGTTGGCGGTGACTCGGTTGTTTCGAATCATGTGTTCGCCGAAGCCATAGAGGAAACCATCGCGAATATCAAAGGCCGTCGGGTCGGCGGCAAGGGCCACGATAGGGAGCTGGTGATCGGTACCCACGAGAAAGGTTCCGGTCACGATGCGGGAGGTGGCGCCGCCCGCCGAGATCGAGCGGGCACGAATGGCCACGGGTTGGGTCACGGCGAGGGCGTTCGAGAAAACCGGGCTATCAGCCGTTGGCTCGGAACCGTCGGTTGTGTAGTGGGTTACGGTGTCCGGATGCTGCGGGATGAGGGTTACATTCTGCGGATCGGAATACACTCCAGGCGCAATGGAGAAGGTGGGGGCGGCAACATAAATCCTGCCATCGTTTGAGTTGGCTTGTCCCGGGGTGGCTTGGTCGGGGGAGAATGTGAACCAGTCGCTGGCAGAGGCCGGGGATCGGCCGAGGGTTTCATCGTTCTTCAAGTGTCCCATCGCGATTTGGTCTACCGTGCCTTCTGTTGCGTGGCTCAGCAGGAGGGTTTCGCCATCGGCGTTCAGGCGGAAGTTGGTGTGGAGTTCGGCGTTCGCGGCCCTCCGGTTTTTGCCGGACGCGTAGATCACAAGGGTCGCTCCTGCGTCGAGCTGACTGGGTGGGAGAGCCCAACGGAAAGGTTCATCCGTACGGTCACTGAGGAACAGTCCGGCCAGTGAGACGGGTGTCGGGCTGGAATTGAACAGTTCGATCCAGTCCGAGAAATCGCCGTTCTGATCTGCTAGGGCGGTTTCGTTGTTGGAACTCACCTCGTTGATCCTTACGGGGTATGTTGCCTGGGGCGGCTCAGCAATGATTCGGTAGAAGGCGCTTGCCGTTTCTGGAATAGGGACTTGCAGAGTGAATGATTCCGGGGTGAGGGCTTCGCGGCTGATGATCGGTACTGTTTGCCAATCTGCTTCGGCTGAAAGCGTTGGGATCGTTTCCACGCGAAGCGTATCCGGGGCGACGTCTCCTAGGTCGACCGTCAGTACTATGGACGAGTCCGTCTGGCGGAGCTCGGTGAGTTTCACGGCGGCCTGGCTCGCGAGACTGAGCCCGACCACGAGGGGCAGGAGCAGCCCGTGAAGCCAGTTTTTTGGGGACGGATTCCAGGTGTGCTGCACTTCGGTGTATTGGCTAAAGATTCTCTTTCAGAGAAGTAATCGGGCTTTAGATGTGGCTAAAACTTGTCGAACGAGTTTTTGCCTCCCTGTTGGATAAAGCGATCGTACCAGGGTTGGTTGTGAGGGAGCGGATTGCCCCTCCGGGTCCAGCCGTCGCGGCGGCGTTGTTCCGGCATCTCATCTTGGGTCCGCACGCGCCAGTTGTCCAACGCGGCTCGAAGAGAATCGATTTGGCGTTGGTAGTGTGGATCGTCGATGAGGTTGACCTGTTCGAAGGGGTCAGCGTCGAGATCATAAAACTCTTCGAACGGGCGCTCCGGACGGAACAGGAAGGCTTGCGCGGGTGTCAGGGTGCCGGCGCTTCGGGCTTCCAGCATGCCGTGCCAGGTGATGCTGTTGACGGAATCCACCGAGTTCCACAGCGGGGTATCCCAGTAGTAGTTGCGGATCAGCTTGAATTGGCGATCTCGGCTGGCTCGGGTGAACTTTTCGAAGTCATGCCAGTTCGCTTCAGCAAAGATCTGTTCCCGGATCTGCGTATTCGGATCGGCTAGCATGGTGCGGATGTCGCGGCCCTGCATGGATTGTTGCGGGACGCCAGCCAAAGCCATGAGGGTGGGCGCGAGGTCGATGGAGCTCACCAACCCCGTTTGCACGGAACCTGCCGGAATGGTGGCGGGCCAACGCACGATCAAGGGCGTGTGAATGCCGGAATCGTAGAGCGTGCACTTGGCTCGTGGGAACGGCATGCCGTTGTCACTCAGATAGATGATGACGGTGTTGTCTAGGGCGTTCTGCTCTTCCAGTTCCTCGCGAATCAGGCCGATGTGCCGATCGAATCGAGAGACTTCGTCATAGTATAATGCGAGTTCTTTTCGGATCTTGGGATGATCCGGGAGGTAGGGCGGCACGCGTACCGCATCGGGGGAATGCGGGGGCTGGGTCGCATCCGATTCAAAGCTGCGGTGTGGGTCAATCGAGGCCATCCAGAAGAAAAACGGTTTGCTTCGGTCGCGGTTGCGGAGCGCCTCGATTGATCGATCCGCCATCACCTTGGCTTGGCACTCCACGACTTGGTTCCAGTTCTGCTTCTCCGCAGCGCCGAGGTGCCACTTGCCCACGCTGCCACAGTAATAGCCCGCACCCTTGAGATACCGCGCCAGCGTCCATTGTTCTGCGGGGAGTGGGGTGTGCAGGTCCTCAGCACCGGTATTGTGGGGATAGCGTCCGGTGAGGATGCTGGATCGGCTGGGTGAACACGAAGAGATCGAAAGAAACGCTTGAGTGAAGCGCATGCCTTCGCGGGCCAGGCGATCGATGTGGGGCGTGCGAATCCGGTCGTTGCCGTAGCAGCCGAGGTCGTTTTCACCGTGGTCGTCGGCGATGAAGATGATGAAATTCGGTCGCGGAGCAAGGGCCGTAGTACTCGGCGTGCGTTCATCAAGGGCTTCCCGAATCGATCCTGCTACCTGTTCAGCCAAGGCCGCCGATCCGGCTGGAGTGAAGTGGACGTTGGCGGGCCGTTGGATGGCATCGAGTTGAGAGTGAGCCAATTGGTGGAGATCATTCACGGCGATCTGGTTGGCGCGCATGATTCGGGCCGCGGCCAGATTGTAGATTGTGGCGTCGCCGGGTTTTCGCAAGGGCTTGAGTTTGCCATGGGGCACGGGGGTGGTGTTGGCCCAGATCAGGGTGGCGCCGGTTTTGCGGAGGCGGGCGACGAGTTGGCCGAGGTTACGCTCGTAGTCGTCCAGAGATACCTGGCGCCCGCCATGGTCCATGAATTTCAAGTCGTGGAGTCCCCAATTGAAATGGATGACATCCCATGGTTGGTCTCCGAGCCAGGCATCGAGTCGGGCCAAACCTTTCGTCGTGGGCCCGCCGTTTTCCGGAATACGGTGGATGTTGGCGATCCCTTGCAGTTGAGCCCGCGTGGATAGGGTGTAGCCGATCGAAATCGAATCCCCAATCAGCAACACGCGAGGGAGGCCGGGTTGATCCGGTATGGGATCCAAGGGCTTGGATTGGCTGCTGACGGTGAGGAGCGTGGTGGTGAAAAAGCCAGCGCAAAGCCCGAACAATCCGAGGCGTTGCAGGGCCGGTCGGTGATGATTCCGCGGGTCCATGAAGGCATAGTCAACAGGGGCTGGCGGGCTTCTGGCAATCTTTCTTTCCGGCGGGATCTGAGAAGAGTTGAGTTTCTCGATGGGTGGACTAGATTTTCGACGAACTGGGCACGGTTTCGCCGGGCCAGGGGGCTCGGGGATATTTGTGCGACATGAGAAATAGAGATAATTTATCGGTAGCACCGAAGAAGTTCGACCGCTTTGGTGACTCCCACTACCTACGGATTGATTCCGGGGAAGCATTACGCCAGGTGTTGGCGCTGCCGGAAGCCCGGTGGTTTGCCTCGAATGCGCCCGTGGAAGGGTTCCGGGCAGAGCCCACCTTTCTCAAGTACTTGGAGGATGATGGTGACGGCCGTTTGCGTCCCCGTCAGATCAAGGCGGCCATCCGCTGGTTGTTCACGGTTTTGGAGCGGTTCAATGATGAATCAGTCGGTAGCCGGTCGCTGAATCTGAGTTGGATTAAGAAAGACAGCGATCAAGGCCGGCAAGTCTTGGCGGCGGCGGAAACGGTGATTCGTTTGGCGGGCAAGGAGGGCGAGCGGACGGTAAGCTTGAATGATGTCGATCAGGTGCGCTCGCAGGTGATCGCAGACGGTTTGAACCGGGCCGGGTATGTCGGTATGAGCGTTCAATGTGGGGGGGCTTGTCGGCAGTTGATCGACGATATTGTGGAGACTACCGACGGGGCGTCCGATGCCATTTCGCGGGAACAACTGGAAGCGTTTCTCGATGAGATCAAGCAATTGGGGGCTTGGGAGATGGAGTTGGATGCCCATGCTGACGAGGGATGGCTTCCCTTTGGGGAAGAGACGGAAGTCCGGTATCAGATTTATCGGGAAGTTTACGATCGACTGGAAGTGTTTTTCGCCCTGTGCCAACTCAGCAAAGTGAGCCCAGTGGCAAAAACCCAGATCCAGGGTGCGAATTGCGAGGGCGGCCAACAGGCGCTGTCGTCATTGGATGAGGTGAATGCCCTGGCCGCGTCTGTACCAATAACGGCGGTCAACTCCGATGCCGTGTTGAAGTTCAACGGGGTGATCAATCCGCAGGATGCGGCCGCGCTTCGCCGTTTTCGGGATCTCGTTTTCCGACCGCTGCATGGGGAGGAAGCCAACTCACTCAAGCGCGATTATTGGGAGCGCATTAAGGAACGGTTTGCCACCTACGAAGCCTGGCGGAAACGGATCCCGAGTGCCCGCGTAGAAACGGTGGATCGGGATCGCCGCCGTCGTTACCTTAAGAATGCTGCGGCAGTGACGGAGTTGAAGCGCTTATTCGAAGAGAGCGAGGCCAATGCGCAACATTTGGAGAATGTGCAACTACTGGAGAAGGCCATCCTGTTCCAGGCGCACCTCTTGGCCTTTGCGAATAATTTTGTGAGTTGTCCGGACTTGTTTGCTCCGGCGGGGCGGGCGCTCTTTGAGATGGGGACTTTGATCTTGGATGGGCGCGAGTTTTCTTTCTGCGTGCGCGTGCCGGATCGGACTCGCCATGTTCGGCGGTGTCAGAGTGAAGACTTGTTCATTATCTATGCGGATATTAGTGACTTCAACGGGAACCATTTGTATGAGATCGCGGCGCCGGTCACTTCGGGTTTTCGGGGGCATATCCAGGAAGGGCAATGGGGGGTGTTCCATGATAGCGAAGGGGAGGAGTTGAATGCCCGGGTATCAATGGTCCTGGAGAGTCCGATTAGTTTGGGAGAGGGTTTGTTGGCGCCGTTGCGTCGCTTTGTGAATGCGGCCTTGATTCGGTTGGATGCGATTTCGCTCGATGCGGAGAAAGGGTTGGAAGATCGCATGTTGCAAGCCCGGGAACGTCGCGAGGAGCCGCGGGATCCCACGGAAGCCATCGGGCGATCCCGAAGTTTCCTGACCAGTGGCGGTTTGACGATTGCGGCGCTAGCGGTTGCCCTGGCTTATGTCGCCAGTACGCTGGCAAGAATGGATCTGTCGCGACTGGTTTGGGCAGTCGTGGGGTTAGTGGTCGTGGTGGTGGCCCCGCTCCTGGTGGCGACTGGTTTGAGGTTGAGTCGCCGTGACTTGCGGTGTCTTTTGGAGGGTGCCGGTTGGGGGATCAATTTGCGAATGCGGTTGACGCCAACTCTAGCGCGCTTGTTTACCCGGCAGCGCCGTTTATGATTCGGCCATCGGCTATTGGAGTGGTGGCAAGAATGTGTGTGATTCCCGATGAATATTGAATTGATCAATACGGGTTCCGAACTCTTGTTGGGACGGGTATTGAATACCCACCAGCATTGGTTGGGACGCCGTTTGGCCGACCGTGGTTATGAAGTCGCTCGGCAAGTAGCCGTACCGGATACGGGCCCAGCGATTCAATCCGCCGTTTCGGAGGCGATGACACGCGCCAATCTCGTAATCGCTACCGGAGGTTTGGGGCCGACCTCGGACGACCGCACACGCGATCTGATTGCGGAACTCTTAAATCGTTCGCTCATTCGAGACGAGACGATTGCGGATCACATACGCGGTTTCTTCGAACGTCGGGGGCGGACCATGCCCGAGTCCGTTTTGGTACAGGCCTTGGTGCCGGAGGGGGCAACGGTTTTTATGAATCAGTTTGGGACGGCACCGGGTTTGGCGGTGCCGTTGCCAACGGCTCCGGGCGCGCCTGAAGCCGGGGTGCTGATACTGCTTCCTGGGCCGCCACGAGAACTGCGGCCCATGTTTGCGGACCAAGTGCTGCCTTGGTTGTGCGAGTCGTTCCTGCCTCCGGTGGATTTTGCCTGCCGAACCCTTCGTTCAACGGGGATTGGCGAATCCCGAGTGGAGGAAGCTTTGCATCAGGACCTGCAGCCGCTTTTGGATTCGGGATTGGAGCTAGGCTATTGTGCGCGGTCTGGCGAGGTGGATGTCCGCCTGGTGGCGCGGGGTAAAGAGGCGGATTCGGTGGTGACTCGGGCTGCGGAGCAAGTGTATCAGACGTTTGGGAATGTGATTTTTGGTGAGGACGATGACGTCCTAGAGCAAGTGATTGTGCGTGAGTTGAAGACGCGGGGCCAAACCGTGAGCATGGCAGAATCCTGCACGGGAGGTTTTCTGGCTCATCGAATGACGAATGTCTCAGGCTCTTCCGAGGTTTTTGAGTCCGGGGTTGTGACCTATAGCAATGCTTCGAAAGTGCGGCTCTTGGGTGTCGAGCCTGAATTGCTTGAGCGTCATGGGGCGGTGAGTAAACCCGTGGCTCAGGCCATGGCGACGGGGGCACGGGAACGAGCCGGAACGGATTATGCCGTGGCTGTGACCGGTATTGCCGGACCGACGGGAGGGACGGACGACAAGCCTGTGGGGACGGTCTTCATTGCGGTGGCGGATGAGCGCGGTGCCGCGGCGATTCGGTGCTTCAATCCGGTTGAGCGTGAGGCGTTCAAGTACATGACGTCCCAACAGGCATTCGAGATCCTACGGCGAAAGATCTTGAAGCAGAGACCCATGAATGCCTAGGCCTTGGCGTGGGATGAACGGTCGTTAGTGATCCAGAAGTTGAATGGTTTTAGTCGGATTCATAACGATCCTCCTAGTGATCGCGGTCGTCGCACTCCAAGTGCAGGCATTGTTAGTGATTTCGGATCACCTGCCTCGCGTTCCTTTTCGTCACTTGTTCAAAGTCAGCTTTGGTTTGATCGGTGTCATCACGGCGCACGTGGTTTCCATCGTGCTTTTTGGGGTGACGACCTATGGGTTGGTGCGAACGAACACGGAACGGTTTGGTTACCTCAATGGGGAGGAAGGGCCTCCGATCCTTCATGATTTCATTTACTTTTCGTTTACGACTTACACCACGGTGGGTTATGGCGACTATACGCCGGTTGGGCCGATACGTTTGATTTCCCAGATCGAAGCCTTGGTGGGGCTGGTGCTGATTGCCTGTTCGGCTTCCTACATCTTTATCATTATGCAGGACTATTGGCGCACTCATGCCCGCCGCCTCCGACAGGCGGAGGCCGATCGGCAAGAGAGCGACGAGAACTAAGCAAGCGGGACCGATTTCCCCTCGCTCTAGGCCAGATGGTGGGGCGAGCGTACTCGCGAGCCGCTGGGCAAAAGCAGGGAACGCCAACGCCATCGGCTCGGAGAGGCAGACTGTGTACAAAGTCCTTTTCCGCCTGCCGGTAAGAGAGTGTGAAAGCGACAGCTTCGCTCTCGCACTCCAAAAAACGCTCGAAATATGGAGTGCGAGAGCGGAGCTGTCGCTTTCGCCACGGTCTGGTACGCTCGCCCGACCTTTCGCGGATTAGGCGAGCGAAACGTCGCCGCAAAGATGCACGTCCAATCCCAACTCGGCCATCATGGCAGCCTTGATCCGGCAGGCTCGATGAGCTTGTTTTTCGTTGGGAGCGTAGACCACTTGGATGTGGTTGGATTTGTGGCGAGCCATCATTTGGTCCCGGGAAACGCCACGAGTCACGGCGTGCATGATGGGCCATTGGGGGGTGGTCTCGGCCCAGCGCCGTTGGGTTTCCTTTTCGGGAAGTTGAACCACTTCTGCAATTCCAAGATCACATTGGAGTTTGCCTTCCATGACGAACACGCGACTCCAGACGATGTGGCCAGGTTTGGAGATCCCTTTCACCGTGCCGCCGCCGAGACGGAAGTACATGGGGGGCTGCCGTTCGCTGCTGGTTCCTTTGAACCCCCCAATGAAGTGGGCGGGCGGAGCCGCTCCGGAGATCAGGAAGACCCAGACGTAGTCGTCCACACCCTTGCCTTTGTAGTGCTGTCCCCAGCGGAGGTCATGGAGTGTGTTCTCGGGTGCCATTCCCAGTTGCTTCCAAAGGCGATAGGTTACGAGGCTGTCCAATCCGGCGCATTCGTCCACCTCGTTGAAGTGTGGTACGGGTTCGCCGTCAAAAAGGATTCGCTTGCCACCCCGAGCGGTCACAGGGGGGCGGACGGTGTTGTTCAGGAGGCCTTCCACTAGGTCGCTGGCGGGAAGGAGATCTTTCAGGCCTTGTTGGTATTGGATCCCGATGGTGGCGCAGCCGAATTCATCTGCGATGCGCACGGCGGCGATGTACATCTGGCACTGAAGGAGAATCTGCTCTTCGGTGAGTTCCGTCGCTTCGTCGGTACCGAGTTGAAAACGCATGCCTTTTCGTTTGAGCCAACGGTAGACGTCGATCGCTTCGGAGCGATCAACTTCCTGAGTGGCGGCGAAGAGGGCGGATTGGCTGAGGCGTTCCTTGAAGACGCCAACGGGGTTTAGCAGTTCGTCGGGAATGATGGCGTTGTGCATGCCCATGCAGCCTTCGTCAAATACGCCCATGATCGGTTTCGAGTCGCGGAAGTCGCGAGCGGCCTGGCGCCCGAGTTGTTCTTCTGCTGTGGGGAGTTTGAGGAGGCTCAGATCTTTGACGTGGCTTTGGTCGTGGGTGACGATGCCGTCCGTGAGCCACTGTTTGATGCCTTGGATGAAGTTCGAGTCGGTGAACGATTCGCTCCATAGGGTGCTGTAGGGAACGCCCATTTTGGTTAGCGAACCGTTGAGGTTGAGCATGCCGACGAGACCGGGCCAAGTGCCACTCCAGTTGGCCACGGTGAGGATGGGACCACGATGAGTAAAGAGGCCGGGTAGGAGATGTTGGCTGTACTGCCAAACGGCTTCGGCGACAATCAAAGGTTGGTCCGGATGGATGCGTTTGAACACTTCGATGCCCATTTTTTGGGAATCGATGAACCCGTGCTTTTTGCGTTTGTCGTAAGTATGGGCGCGAACGACGCGGCCACCCAGTTTCCCAATGGCTTTGATGAGGGCACCTTCCATCTTCTGCTGTTCGTCCCAGCACATTTGGTTGGCGGAAAGGCGGAGATCTCCGTTGGCGACGAGCGCGATGGGAAGTTTGGTCGGCTTACGTTTCGGCATGGGGCCGAGATTACCGAAGGTGGCTGGGGGAATCTAGTTTTGGTTTTGGAGGGGGTAGGTTTCTTTGTGTGTGTGTGTGCGTGCTTGTTGCATGGCGGTCGTTCCGGGTGGCGGCGCGGGGAAAATGCAAAAGTTAAACTGCAAAATGAATTGTTGGGTGGGATTCGCGGTTGAATGGAGGTGCGGGGTTGGGGCATAAGTAGGAATGCACCGTTCTTCCTTTTGCCTGAGTTGGTTGGTTTGCGTAGCGGTTTTCTGTTCTGCTGATCTGGGGAGGGCGGCGACGTGGGAGGTGGGTTTGGCGAAGCGGCGGATCACGCCGCGGGAGTCGATTTGGATGAGTGGGTATGCGTCTCGGGATCGCCCGGCCGATGGGGTGCGGACAGAGCTTTGGACGAAAGCGATCGCCTTGAAAGACGGCTCGGGGCGGTTGGGATTGGTGCTTTCGTTGGATGTGGTGGGGTTCGGTCCGGATATTGCCGATCCGATCTGTGCCCAGTTGATGGCGCAGCACCGACTGGCCCGCGAGCAGATTGTGCTCAATGCGTCCCATACTCACACGGGACCCGTGGTGGGTTCGAATTTGGCGACGATGTATTTCTTGAGCGAGGAGGAACAAGCGAAGGTGGATCGCTACGCCAAACAGTTGGCGGCGTGGGTGGTGGCGGCGGCTAACGAAGCGGTCGTCAGTATGGAACCGGCCCAATTGAGCTATGCTGTCGGCCAGGCAACGTTTGGCGTGAACCGTCGGAACAATCCGGAGATGTTGGTGCCGAAGCTTCGATTTGAGGGACAGTTACGGGGGCCGGTGGATTATTCGGTTCCGGTTTTGCGAATCTCAGATGCAGAGGATCGCTTGCAGGCGTTGCTGTTTGGGTATGCCTGCCATGCGACGGTGCTAAGTGACTATCAGTGGTCGGGAGATTATCCAGGGTATGCCCAGTCTTTTTTGGAGTCGCGCTATCCGGGGGTGATGGCTCAGTTTGTGGCGGGCTGTGGGGCGGATGTGAATCCGTTGCCGCGACGCAAGGCTACTTTGGCGATTGACTACGGCCAACAGTTGGCGGATGCGGTGACCCTGGCGTTGCGAGGGGTGGGTCGCGCCGTGACGCCGGAGTTGCAGCAGGCATATCAAGTGGTTGAGCTTCCCTTCGACCGCCTTCCGGATCGGAAGGAATTGGAACGGCAGGTGCGGGATGGAGATCGGTATCAGGTCGCGCGGGCTCGCAAGTGGTTGGATGTCTTGGACCGCGGAGAGAGGCTGCCGGCGGACTATGGTTATCCGGTGAGTTGGTGGCGGTTAGGACAGGAATTGGATTTCATCGCCTTGGGTGGCGAGGTGGTGGTGGAGTTTGCGTTGTTTGCTCAGGCGCGCTTCGGAGCGCGGTGTTGGGTTGCGGGTTATTCCCATGATGTCATGGGCTATATTCCCTCTCGGCGAATTTGGAACGAAGGTGGGTATGAAGGGGGCTCGTCCATGATTTACTACGGGCAACCGACGCGATGGGCAGGGGATGTGGAAAAGCGGGTAATGGAGGCTTTGGGAGAACTGGCGGGTCGGTTGGATCGGTAATCCGGAGATGGGGAAAGATTTGGGTGAGGGATTCAATGACCTGATTTCGGGGTCGGTCGAAAGTGACGCTGATCTGAAGTAAGGATGACGGATGATTGGAGCGGCTGCCTGATTTGGCTTGGATAGGTGGTATCCCCGGAAGGCTGGGGGGGCACGAAAAAACCCGACCGAGGGTTGCTCGATCGGGTTGAGTGAAAGTAGTTCGACTACCTGGCCATTCCTACTGACTGCTGGAGCCCGGTAGGTTCGGAGAAACGAAGAACGTAAACGGCTGCGTAGGTTGGGTCGGAACGGCTACGGTCGGCTGAACCGGAGGCGGGGGGATGTTCAAAGAAGGCGGCGTGACGACAGTTCCCGTGACCGGGTTGAACACTTGTCCCTGGGCCAGGCGGACGGTGGTCGTGGCCGGGGCCGCAATCGTTCCGCGGTTGAAAGTGACATCGGCCGAACCGGTGGCCACTTGAACGTCACCGTTGGCAGAGACCAGGAAAGTGGCCGGGCCGCTTGCGACGTCGATCGTGACTTGGCCTTTCGGGATTCGAACGACGAATTTGGAGAGGGCCGCTTTTTTGGAGAGGACACCGGAAACCGACCCCGCAGTCAAGTTGAGGCCGATATCCACTCGGTTGCCAACTGAGGACTCTTCGACATCGAGACGATCCAGGGCAAGCGTGGAATCTTCTTGGACGACGATTTGATCGCCGTCGATTTCTAGCACGACTTTGCTGGAACCTGTGCTGACAACAGAACCGGCTGGCAGCGCATCCCCCTCTTGGACACCAGCGGCTTGGCCAACGATGGCCGATACGCTAGCGCTAGTGGGAGCTGCGTTAAGGACGGAAAACCCACTGAGCAGGCCAGCGGTCACTGCCACAGCAAGAAATTTTGTTTGAACTCCTGAAATCTTCATTAGTTGATGCTCCTGACCGTTAAAACTTCTTAGATCTAGTGGGGAAACAGTAGCGACGGAACAAGCTTTGTGTCAAATCCATATTTTGGCGTTTCGCGCATTAGCAGATCGTCGGAACCGAGTGTGATCCTATGGCTAACTGTCTGGCAATCATAGGTTTTTGTTTCAGGCCAGGGGGGCGGGGTTGGATCGAAAAGGGTGCTCCCGGCCAATGGCGCCGGCAAGCCGGCGCACTCCATGGAGTGCGAGAGCTTGCTCTCGCTTTCTTCCAACGCAATCGATTTGTCGATTGCAACCCCGTTTTGAATCACGCACGGCCCCGGGGATCGTGTTTGCGTCCGACCCCGTAGTCGGGGGTTCTGGGCGTTCGGCGTGGGATCTCCGTCATTTTGGGCTCCTGGTGACCTGCGGTCGTCGGGTTTCTTTTTGTTCATGCAAACCATTCAAGAGGTGCATTCTTAGTTATGGGTGAGAATGGGCGTTGGGCCGGATCGCCATTTGTGCGAATGGCAAAATGGATGTATAGTGGGCGTCAATTCGTTGCCGGGGTCCTCACGACTTGGCACGAATTGCAAGTTTGAGACGGTTCGCGGAACCGCTTGGGCTTGTTTCGGTTGGAACAGTGACAAAACCAAAAAAAAGTTGTCAAAGGCTAATACCTGGCCTACGTTTCGGGAAATGCGTGCGTAATCCGCTCTACCGGCAAGGGTTGGTAGGAGCGGTTTACTGCTTTTAGAATACACGAATAAACTGCAAGAGGAACTGAACATGAAGTTTAACCAATGGACATTAGCCTTGGCCTCCGCTGGGATGGTCAGCTTGGGTTCGATCGCCCAGGCAGACGATGCCGCACACAGTGTGCTGAGCCATGTATCCAAGACCACCCTCAGTGGTTACGTTGATACCTCCGCCATTTGGGCGTTGGGTGAAGGAGGAAACGGCAACCTGCCCGGCCGAAATAACGACGGTGCGGGTTATGTAGATGGTTTCAATTTGAACGTCGTTCAATTGACCCTGGAAAAACCGCTTGATGATAGCGAGTGGTCTTCTGGATACCGCGTCGATATGTGGATGGGTCCGGACAGCCAATGGCTGGGCAACTACAGCATCGGTGGCGGCGGCGGCGGTGACTTCAGCTTGAAGCAAGCCTATGTCAACGTGAATGCCCCGATCGGTAACGGTTTGGACATCAAGATGGGTGTCTTTGATACCATCATTGGTTACGAAGTTGCCAATTCCCCCGGGAACGCGAACTTCGGTCGTTCTTACGGCTTCTTTTTCGAGCCTTTCCAGCACACCGGTGTTTTGGCCAGCTACCAGTTGACCGACGAGTTGGGCTTCACCGGCGGTGTGGCCAACACGTTCAATGCTGGTATCAATGATCGTCCGTTCCGTCCGGGTGGTCTTGCTGGTGGCGCGGGTTCTGAGTCTCAGAAAACCTACTTGGCTGCTTTGACCTATGACGTTCCTGAAGATGCCGGCGTGTTCGGTGGTGCTTCTTTGACGGTTGGTGTGGTTGATGGTCTTTCTACCGGCCCGGAAGAGCAGACCAACTTCTACGCTGGTGCGTCCACGGGAACGCCGGTTGATGGTTTGACCCTCGGTATCGCGTTTGATTACGCCGAGAATGCCGCTCAGGCCGGTCCGATCGGTATCGATGCTTGGGCGCTCGCTGGTTACTTCAGCTACACCCTCACCGAGAAAGCCACCCTCCATGGCCGTATCGATTACTTGCAAGCCGATGACTTCTTCTTCGCTGATCTTGGCACCCCAGGCGCCCAAGACGAAGACAACGAGTTGTTGGCTTTGACCGCAACGCTGGATTACAGCTTGTGGGAAAACGTTCTGAGCCGGTTGGAAGTTCGCTGGGATCACTCTCTTGAAGGAGACCTCTTCGGCGGCCCGAGCGGAACGTTCTTTGGCGCTGCTGACGACGACAGTGTTGTGACGATCGCGTTGAACGCGGTTTACCAATTCTAAGTCGCTCTAGTAGGCTAGACGAAATCTCAAACCCCTCTCGGCTCGCGCCGGGAGGGGTTTTTTTTTGTGACTTGGGTGGTTTTGGGGGAAATGGGTGGGGCTAGAGTTTTGGGAGCGTTGGTGGGTAGCGACTGAAGTCGCTGTTACGTTCTCAGCTTGGTGGTGACACCTCGCTTGCTGCTCTTGATGAAGGTTAGGAGTTCTTGGCAGAGAGGTGAGGGGAAGCTTTCGGTGGCTTCCGCGACGGCACCCGATAGTGTGCGGCCCTCGCGGAATAGGAAATGGTAGAGTTTCTTTATTTGGAGTCGTTCGTCTGGTTTGGCTCCGGATCGCTTGAGGCCGACCGCGTTGAGGCCGCTGAGCTCGTTGATGCGACTAATCATGATGAAGGGAGGAATGTCTTGGCTCGCACCGCCGTTGCCCGCAATGAAGGAGAGCCTTCCGACCCGGCAGAATTGATGGACGCCGGCGTTGCCGCCAAGGAAGACGTTGTCCTCAATGATTGCGTGACCGCCGATCATGGCGCCATTCGCGAGAATCACGTTGTTGTGTACTTGCGAATTGTGGCCGGCATGGGAATTGGCCATGAAAAAATTCTTGCAGCCGATGGTGGTTATTTCGGTCTCGTTGTTAGAGCGGTTTATGGTGACGTGCTCTCGAAAGGTGTTGTCATCTCCAATCTCGGTTCGGGTCGGTGCGCCGGAGTAGCTGAGATCTTGAGGGGCATCGCCAATCACACAACCCGAGTGGAAGACGTTGCGGTGTCCAATGCGGGTGTGGCCGGTGAGGTGAACGTAGGGGCCGATTCGGCAGTCATCACCGATCTGCACGTCAGAATCGATGATGGCATAGGGACCAACCGTGATGCCGGAGCCGAGTTGAGCCTCGCTGTGGATCAGGGCTGTGGGATGAATTGTGTTCGCCATAATTACGCCAGGGATTGGTCGGTTAGTCGTAAAAGTGTCCTAGTTCTCGTAGGGAGCAAAAGTCGTATGCACGGTCTGTGCTTCGCTTGCCGACGATAATGTGGTCTAGCGTTTCAATTCTCAATAATTTCCCAGCCCGGACGAGATCACGAGTGACTCGAATGTCGGAAGCGGAGGGGGTGGGATCGCCGCTCGGATGGTTGTGCACGAGAACCAGGCTGGATGCTTGGTGCACGATCGCCAAGCGAAACACCTCGCGCGGGTGAATGAGAATGGCATCGAGAGTGCCGATGCCGATCCGCTCGATTTGGAGGAGTCGTCGTCTCGTGTTGAGTAGCACGACGAAACACGATTCGAGTCGATGGTCCACGAGTTCATCTCGAAAGAGGGCGGCAATTTTGGCCGGAGTGTCCACCACTGGGGAATCATTACGAAGTTCCCTGGCCATGCGCTTGGCGAGCGTGAAGGCGCTCTTGAGGGCGATGGCTTTGGCACGTCCGATCCCTTTGGTTTGGCGGATCTGGGGAAGCTCGGCGTTCGCCAGTGCTTCTAAGGAGCCGAATCGACCGAGGAGATCCTCCGCCAAGCGACTTGCGGATCGGCCAGGGATGCCGGTGCGGAGGATGATCGCAATGAGGTCCGTGTCATTGAGCGAATCGGCCCCATTCTTCGCCAGCCGTTCCCGAGGGCGCGACTCCACCGGGAGATCCTTGATGCGCATCTACTTCTCATAGTCGATGCATGACTGTGTGGCAAGGAGTTAGGGTGCTTCTTTGTCGAGAAGACGTTTTGCTGGATGGCGGCGGATCTTGAGAGGTGCCGAAATTAGGCGGTATAGCCCTGAAACTCGTCGGTGTGATGAGGTGGGATCCGGGCCTCGATTTCGGCGTAGTCATCTTTGTAATCGAGTGATGTGACTTGGCCGACCTCGTGAATGCGGGCGATGGTTGAGGATTCGGTGATCGGGATCTTGAGCTTGAGCACGGTACGAATGGGGCGAAGGCAATTGGATAATTTGGCCCGGAAGGCCTCCAAGCCGAGTCCCTTTGCTGCAGAGATACCTACGGCGGGCGAGTATTCGTTGCAGTATTGATCCAAGCGGTCGGGGGTGTCGAGCTGATCGATTTTATTGAAAACCATCAGGGTGGGCTTCTCCAGCGCCTGGATTTCACTCAGAACCTGATTCACGGCTTCGATTTGCGAGTCGACTTGTGGGTGGCTGATATCCACGACATGAATCAATAGATCGGCTTCCGCCACTTCTTCCAAAGTCGCCTTGAAGGCTTCCACCAATCCGTGTGGGAGTTTGCGGATGAATCCGACCGTATCGGAGACCAGCAGTTTCTGGTTGGTGCCGAGTTGGACCCTTCGGGTCGTGGGGTCGAGTGTGGCGAATAATTTGTCCTCCGCTTGAACCCCGGCACCGGTGAGCGTATTGAGGAGAGTTGATTTGCCCGCGTTGGTGTATCCGACTATCGAGGCTTGGGGCCAATTATGGCGGCGTCGGCCTTGGCGTTGAACGGACCGATGTTTTCGGACGTGATCCAACTCCTCAGAGAGTCGGTTGATCCGTTCTTGGATTCGGCGTCGGTCCGTTTCCAACTGCGATTCCCCATCACCTCGCATCCCAATGCCACCTTTCTGCCGAGATAAGTGGGTCCAAAACCGGGTCAACCGTGGGAGCAAATGTTGGAGTTGTGCGAGTTCGACCTGGAGTTTCCCTTCTTTTGTGCGGGCGCGTTGGGCAAAAATATCGAGAATAAGCGAAGTTCGATCGATGATCTTCCGATCAAAGACGCGCTCCAGGTTGCGGCCTTGTCCCGGGGTGAGTTCGTCGTCAAAGATTACCGTATCGACTTCTTGAAGCGCGCACTCGGCTGCGAATTCGGTCGCTTTCCCTTTGCCAATAAATGTCCCGGCGTTGGGACGGTCGAGCTTTTGGACCCCTTCTCCGACGACCCGCCCTCCGGCAGTCTTTGCCAGGCTGGCTAGTTCGTCCATAGACTCTGAGACATCCCATTGGCTGCGGGATTTGAGTTCGGCGCCGACCAAGAATACTTTTTCGTTGGTCTTCTCAGTGGGCTTAGATGAGTCGGTATCTTGGTCCGTAAATCCTTTTGCGATCGACATAGGTGCGTGAATCGGTGTGCAACTGAGTCCAGGGACTCCGTCACCGCTTAAAGGAACTTAGAGCCTTGGTTCCAAAAAGGCCAGTGGAATTCTGGTTGGAGGAAGCCTGGGGGGATTGAAATGGGGTGCATTGGAGACGCAAGAACCGTTCTACCTCCGGAATCGAATTGAAATAGGCCTCGGGCACGCTCGGCTCGGGAATTCGAATCCTGATGAGGGGGTGTGATTCAAAGTGCGGGGAGATCGGTTGTAGAAATAGTGGGTAATCACGCATAAGGAGGCGGCCTATTGCGGGAAGAATGAAAAAGTTAGAATAAAAACTGCAAAATGTAAAATTCAGCTCTCTCATCTGGAGTGCGGGAGCAGAGCTGCCGCTTTCCTTGTCAGCGACCTGTTCTTCCAGCCTCTTCAAAGGGAAGCCTGCCGCTTCGATCCGATGCCCCGCACTTTTAATCACACCCCTGATGAGGAGAGACTCTCGATTATCGTTGCATGGGTGCTGGGATTCGGTCAGCCTCAACTCTGTCTATGAAGCAGTCACTGGGCAGGGGTTTGGACGATCTGATGCCTACGACTCCGGCCGATCGGTCTGCGCCGGCGGGTCCAGATGGGTTGGGAGCTCGGGGCGGGGTGGATCGATTGCTAGACGGCGGTTCACAGCTCGAGTTGGGGGAGTCGGTACCGAGAAACGCGACTCAATCGGGTGATGCCGAATCGCGAATGGCTCGGGTACCGAGTTGGGTTTTCTATTTGAGCGATGTGGTCCTCATGGGAGCGGTCGTCTGGATGATCGCCTTGAGCCCGGAACCGCTCACTCGGAATCAAGGGTTGACCTGTCTCGTTCTCGTGTTGCTGGCAGCTGGGATTGGTTTGTGGCCGTGGCTGCGGAACGTGTTGTATTGCCAATCCTTAGGCGCCGCAGCACCGCTTCCAAATTGGGCGGTGGCGGAACGGGTAGAGGTTGGTGGGGTATCCAAGACCTTGGTCATTCATTTGCGTCAGCCGTCGTTGGCGGTCGAAATGAGCGAGACGGCTTGGCAGGGGCTTAATGCGAAGCCGCACTGGATTCAAGGGGCGCCCAATCTTCCCCCCGGAGGTGTTCGGGAGCTTCTCGATGAAGCCACCGTTTTTTTCCAGAAGTGGAAATCAGAACAGCCCCGGAGTCAACGGGGTGTATCCGAAGATCCGAGTCTTACCGCGCCAAACGATTCGACGGTCTGACGCGGTTCGACCGGTATGTTTCCTCTGGTCAGCTTCCAATCGGAGTGGCCTTCATTCGGGAACGTCCTACTGCGAAGAGGACTAAAAAGAGGCCGCAGAAAATCGCGTAGCTCTTCGGCTCAGGAACAACCGTCAGCGCAATATCGTCAAAGACGATCTGACCGGTGCCCCCGGTGTTCATGAGCTGAATCCGGATTTGGTCGCCGTTGACTGGAGCCGTGTAAGAGAAGGAAACGTTTACGAACTCCCCGTTAACCAGGCTGACGTCATTGTGCGTTCGGTTGGCGAGGATCGTGCCGTTGATATCTCCGAAGCTAATGTTGTAGTTGGAGCCGCTATTGTCACGTCGACTCCCGACCCTAGCGGAAACGGTATAGGTGAATCCGCTCGTCAGCGTTGAGTAGTCACCGGTCAAATCTTGCGATAGGAATTGGCTCGGGTTTGCCCAGCCCGCAATCGTCTCCCCGACCTGGCCGATATCGAATGACTGGGGGGCCGGTCCTTCGGATGGGTTTAAGACACCGGCACTTCCTGAGCTGTCCCACCCGAATGCGAACAGATGAAAATCGTTGTCTTCGGGTAGCGTAGCAGCGTCGGCCTCGAAGTTGCCGTTGACGATTTGCGTCACGGAGGCCGCGAATACCTTGTTCCCACCCCATGCCAGCATTGCAAATGAAAGCCCAAGTGTGAGTAACAGGCCCTGGCTGTTTGTCACTCCGAAACCTCGGAGAAGCCGGTGTTTCGCATCCTCGAAATCTTGGACCTCTGTTGGGCTGTCTCTTCTTTGGGACAGTTTAGGTAGAAACGGCTCCCGGAAACCAGGGTTCGGATATCTGGCCGTTTGGTTTGTCTGAGTCGTTCCCAGTGTGGAGGCAAGTTGGTTTGATGATTTCATTGCTTATGTGTCGACGCGCTACTGACGTAAGAGTTGAACGGTATTCAGGTTTTAAAGAAGTATTAAGAATATGTGATGTTTTGAGGTCCCTGAAGAGCCTGGACTCTGTTGTTCTGGATCCCAGTGCAACTCCCTTGCCAAGATTGGAAAAACTAAGGGCAAGGCAGGGTTTTCTTCTTATTGAGAGTTTTAGAGTGGTTTCTAATATGTTGGTATTCAACAGGTTGTGGCTATGATTGAGTCTAAGTCGAAGGATCTGATTGAACTAGGCGTCGGGTGAATGGGAAGGAGTGTAGTGACGCGAGAGAACGCTACTAGAGCGCTATTAGCGTTCTAGTAGCGTTCGAAGGCAGTAATTGGATTGGATAAGTCGGTTTAATACTGTTGAATGTTTCTTTCCTGAGATCGACCTATCGACAAGCGGGTGATTGGCCGCGGTTGTGTGGTTTCGGTTTGGCCCAATCACGTTGAGCACTACCGTTTGTTGCGGTTTCGCAGGCGGCTGAATGTGAGCAATGCGAAGCTGGAGATTAGATTAGTACAGACGTCATTGGTTTGGGGGCTGCGGTAATTTCAGCGGTTCCTTACACAGCATCGAAGGCGATTTGCCCCGCCGTTGCAGCTCTCCTGCCGCGGCCCCAAGAATCGTGGGTGTGCGCCCTCTCAAGGCCTTCCTGCCTTGAGCGTTCGAATCTTTCCGCAGCGTTTCGGGCAAGGATTTCGCGCCCTTTGGGTCGCAGGCCCGTTTTCCCTAGCTCCGGCTCGATCCGGATCGTCCTTGTGGGCATCCAATCAATCCGGGCAGGGTGCATTTGAAATCGCGGGTCAACAGCCGCCCTTACAGGGCTCCACGCAAGAATCGGAAGTGTTCCCAGGGCGTTGGCCTGGGCTGGCACGGTGCCGCACCTTTGGTGCTTCGGAATTGGAGGTCCCGCATGCGTCCGACTAGGCTCTTTGAATCTTAGGGCTGAAGGCCCGTCCCCTGGTCAGCCCGGGGCATCGCCCCGGGAACAGCATCAAAAGAGAGAGGAGCCCTGTAAGGGCGGGTCATTTCAGGTCCGGTCGTGCCCGTCAATTTCGAACGCACCCATCCGGGCTCTCATGATTGACAAGATTTCTCCCAAGGCTCATGGTTTGGGGCCATTTTGACTAAGAAACCAACGTTTTTGACTTTGGAACATGGATCAGCCACACAACTTGTTCGGATCGCTACAAACTTTTGACTTAGGGAACGGCTCAGAAGGCCAGTATTACTCTCTGCCGGCTTTGGAGGCCGGCGGGATTGGGCCCGTATCGCGCCTACCCGTGTGTATTCGCTTGGTTTTGGAGTCCGTGCTCCGAAATTGCGATGGCCAACGGGTCAGCGAGGACAGCGTGCGCGCTTTGGCCAACTGGCAGGCGAAAGGCGATCGCGTGGCGGAAATCCCGTTTGTGGTCGCCAGAATCGTATTGCAGGACTTCACCGGCGTCCCCTTGTTGGTGGACTTAGCGGCCATGCGGTCCGCTGTCGGGCGCCTTTCGAAGGATCCCAAAATCATCGAGCCCTTGGTGCCGGTGGATCTCGTGGTGGACCATTCCGTGCAGGTGGATTTTGCCGGGAGCGAGGACGCGATGCAGAAGAACTTGGAGAAAGAATTTCAGCGTAATCGTGAACGGTATCAATTCTTGAAGTGGGGGATGCAGGCCTTTGATACGTTCAAGGTCGTTCCGCCCGGGATCGGTATCGTGCATCAAGTCAACCTGGAATACCTCGCCAAAGGGGTCTTGGAAGCCGGGGGCGTCTATTATCCGGATACCTTGGTGGGGACGGATTCGCACACAACCATGATCAACGGTCTCGGCATTGTCGGCTGGGGTGTTGGGGGTATCGAAGCGGAGGCCGGAATGTTGGGACAGCCCGTCTATTTCTTGACTCCAGACGTGGTAGGGGTCCATTTGACCGGTTCGTTGCGCGAGGGCGTGACAGCCACCGATTTGGCGCTGACCATTACGGAGATGCTTCGAGCCGCCAAAGTAGTGGGTAAGTTTGTGGAATTCTACGGTCCGGGTGCGGTGGCTTTGCCGGCGGTGGATCGATCCACCATCGCCAACATGGCTCCGGAGTATGGCGCGACGATGGGATTCTTCCCGATCGATGACGAAACGGTGCGTTACCTGCGGGCGACGGGTCGTAGTGAGGCGCATTGTCAGATGTATGAGAACTACTACAAGGCACAGGGTCTGTGGGGCTTGCCAGAGCGCGGGTCGGTGGATTACACCGTGGACTTGGAACTGGACCTCGGTTCGGTGAACCCGTCTGTGGCGGGACCGCGTCGGCCGCAGGATCGAATTGCGTTGAACGATCTCGGTTCTTCATTTGGTCAGACCTTCTCGCGTCCGGTGAACGAGGGCGGATTTGGTAAAGAGGCACAGGAACTCGCTGATCGGAGTGTCACGGCCGACCTCAACGGAGACGGTTCGGTCGAGCTCCGTCACGGGAGTGTCTTGATTGCGGCCATCACGTCGTGCACCAACACGTCGAACCCGAGCGTCATGCTCGCCGCGGGTTTGTTGGCCAAGAAGGCGGTTGAGAAGGGCTTGAAGAAGACGCCTGGGGTCAAGGCCTCGTTGGCGCCGGGTTCGCGTGTGGTTAGCGATTACTTGGACAAGACGGGACTGCAGCCTTACTTCGATCAACTCGGATTCCATTTGGTGGGTTACGGGTGTACGACGTGCATTGGCAATAGCGGGCCCTTGTCACAACCCATCGAGCAAGCGGTGGTTGAGAATGATTTGGTGGCGGCCTCGGTGTTGTCCGGCAATCGGAACTTTGAGGCGCGGGTGCATCAGAATGTGAAGGCGAACTTCTTGATGTCGCCTCCGTTGGTAGTGGCGTTCGCGTTGGCGGGTCGGGTAGACTTGGATCTGTCGGTCGATCCGCTGGGCACTGGGAGCGATGGGCAGCCTGTTTACTTGAAAGACATTTGGCCTAGTTTGGATGAAGTCCGTGGCCAATTGGAATCCGCTCTGAAGCCGGAGACCTTCCAGGCCCTGTACCGCGATTTCGCGGATCAGAATCCGAATTGGAACGAGATCCCGGCCTCCACGGGAGACATCTACGATTGGGATCCGAAGAGCACCTACATTCAGGAGCCGCCGTTCTTCACGGACTTTAGCTTGGAACCGGGTACGATCACCGGCATCGCGGGTGCGCGCGCCTTGGGCGTGTTTGGCAATTCCGTGACCACGGATCACATCTCGCCAGCCGGTGCGATCAAGCAATCCTCGCCAGCGGGAGGTTATCTGACCGACAACGACGTGGCGTTTGCCGACTTTAACAGCTACGGATCGCGCCGCGGCAATGATCGCATCATGACCCGCGGGACCTTTGCCAACGTGCGGATCAAGAACTTGATGGTTCCCGGCACGGAAGGCGGCGTCACCCGTTTGCAGCCCAGTGGTGAAGAGATGAGCATCTATGATGCGGCCATGAAATACGCGGAAGACGGCACGCCGTTGGTCGTGATAGCCGGTCAAGAATATGGGACGGGCAGTTCGCGCGATTGGGCGGCGAAGGGCACCCGGCTGTTGGGCGTCAAGGCCGTGGTGGCTGAGAGTTTTGAACGAATTCATCGTTCCAATTTGGTTGGGATGGGCGTCCTTCCCTTGCAGTTCGGAACCGGGCACACGGTGAAGTCATTGGGCTTGGATGGTTCGGAGACCTTTGAAGTCGGAGGCTTAAGCGATGCCTTGCAGCCGCAACAAGACTTGACCCTCAAGATCACGCGCAGCAACGGCGAAAACGTTGAAGTGCCCGTTCGGTGCCGGATCGATACTCCCATCGAAATTGACTACTACCGGCACGGTGGGATTTTGCCCTATGTGCTCCGGCAGCTCGTGAGCCAGGCTTAACGGCCGTCCCGGTATTCCTACGACCAACCCCTTGCAATGGCTATTCGCGCTCCTCAGGCGCGGCGGGCTCGGTGCGTGCGGGTGGGGCGACGCGTAAGAAATAAACCAGCGCGACAAAGTCATAGAGGCCGTGGGTGATCACGGGGGCCAGCAAGTTATCGCCGGCTTGCCAAACCACGCTTAGGTAGATGCCGATCCCGAGGGTCGTCAGGAAGTACGCGAGCGTGATGGCGTGACAGATGGCAAAGAGGAGGCTGGCGAGTAGGATGCCCCAGAGGGCGCTGGTGTGACTCGCGATTCCGGCTTGGAGGACCCCGCGAAAGAGGATCTCTTCGCCGATCCCTGCCATGGCGGACAGGAGTGCCAGTTGGAGCAGGCTCCAATCCCCAAAATTTTGCGGGACAAATGCGTCGAGGGATTCGCGGATTTCCACGAAGGGCGGGTAATGAGACTGAAGCATCCAGACAAAGAGTGCGAGCATCGGGAGAGTTGAGGTGATCCCGAGTAGGATGCCTTGCGGCGTAAGTCGGAGATCGGCGAAGAGCGGTACCCCTAAGAATCCTGCGAGGATCCAAGCGATTCCGACAAGCCCGCCCTCGATAGCCATCGCCTTGCCGAAGGAAAGGTTCGGGGGAGAAGGAAGGGGCGTGGGGTCTTGGTCTGGAGCCATACGTGGGAGGGGGCGAGAGTAGGTCTCACACGGGGCAAAAGCGAGGGCGAAAGTTTGGACGCTCGCGGCGGGTGGGTTTCGATGCGCCAGGGTACGGGATCGGATGAGTCCGGTAGAACTTCCAATGGGGCGGTCTGAAGAAGGAGCTTGTCTGCGAGGAAAGCTGGAGCAAGCTCCAGCACTCGTGCGCTGTGGAGCGTCACATCCTTCCGGGGTGGAAGACCTCGGCCAGCTTGAGTCCGTCTTGGGCTGAGAACTTGAAGTAACTGCGTCGTCGCGAGGCGGGGTGGAGAGCAACGGAAAGAACCAGATAGACCGCAACGGTAGTGAACATGATTCGGCGTCGGCAGAACGGCGAGCCTGCGAGTGAAGGGCGAAGCCAGGATTTCGCACCGCGAGAGACGGAGGCGGTGGGAGAGGCTGTCGGTGTGGTTGGTGGCAGTATGTCTGGGAAGGGAAGTGCCGTGAACACAGGAGACCTGTCGGGACAGACCGGCGTTCATGCTGCCTTGCAGCCGAAGAACCGCCCGGCAGGAGTCAGAGCCGCTATAGTAGCCCAGAAGTCGGGTAACGCCGATGGAGCCAAGGGCGGCAGGAAAGCAGAGGCTTCAAACCTCATAGACCGTGAAACGACCTCCGCGCCAGTTCCCTCCGGGGATAAGCAAGCGGAACAAGCCTTGTGGGACCACTATAAGGCCCAACGCGGGGTATGGAGTGAGAAGATGCTGATGGCCCTGGAAACAGGGATCAAAGGAAAGAAGTGGTTCAGTCTGATCGACAAAGTGATGTCAGAGAGAACGCTTCAACTGGCATGGGAGAAGGTCAAATCCAACGCAGGCGGCTGTGGCGTGGATGAGATATCAATTAAACGTTTGCCAAAGGCAGTCAGAATCGGCTGCTCGCCGTAAGAGCGGAACTCAAGCAAGGCGTTTACCGACCCCAGCCAGTCAAACGGGTATGGATTCCTAAAGCGGGAAGTCGTGAGACACGGCCCCTGGGGATCCCGGCAGTTGTAGATCGAGTGGTGCAGACCGCTTTGAGAATGGTGATTGAGCCAATCTTCGAGCATCAGTTTGCACCACGGAGCTACGGGTTCCGGCCCGGACGTGGTTGCAAGGACGCGTTGAGGGAAGTGGAACGGCAGTTGAGAGACGGCTGTATTCATGTGGTCGACGTGGACATTAAAGGATACTTCGACAGCATTCCGCACGAACGGCTCATGGGTCTGATACAAGAGACCCTAGCCGATGGACGAGTGCTGAAGCTGCTGGAGGGCTACCTTCAGCAGGGAGTGATGGAAGCACCGGGAAAGGTGGTCGAGTCAGGAAAAGAGGGCACGCCTCAAGGGGCGGTCATCAGTCCACTACTGGCGAACATCTACCTCAACCCGCTTGATTGGCTGATGGAGAAACTCGGGATGACCATGGTTCGCTACGCGGATGACATGGTCATCCTATGTCGCAGCCAACTTGAGGCTCAGCAGGCCTTAGCGCGTTTGCGCCAATGGTGCGAAGAAGCTGGCCTAGTCGTGCATCCCGAAAAGACCCGAGTCGTGAACATGGGGCAACCCGGAGCGCACTTGGACTTTTTGGGATACCGCTTTCGGCGGAACGTCGGGGACGGCAAGCTAAGGCGATATGTCCGGCCCAAAAGTCTCAAAACGATAAAGGGGCGGCTAAAACCTCTGACGCGACGATCCAATGGGCGGAGTCTTCAGGCGATCCTGGAGACAATCAACCCGATCCTTCGGGGAGTGTATGGCTATTTTAAGCATGCATCCGCGGACCAGTTGAGCCAACTGGACGGCTGGGTCCGAGGGCGCCTGAGGGGGATCCTGCGAAAGCGCCGAGGAGGCCAGGGGCGAGGACATGGCAACGATCACTTCAAGTGGCCCAACCACTACTTTGAGGCTCAGGGACTGTTTAGTCTGCGAACAGCCCGGGAGCAAACCTACATCAGTCTCCAACAAGGCGAACACTGCTAACTGGAGAGCCGGATGCGGGAGAGCCGCACGTCCGGTTCGGAGGGAGGGGCGGCCTGCGGGCTGTCCCTACCCCTATCATGGAGAGCGTCGCCCTAGCGTCTAAGGTGGCGTTGGATGAGGAACCACAGGATCGGAGGGAGCAGCGCGCTCAGACTCAGCGCTAGAGCTGGGTGTTGCTCTCCGGCGTGACCGACGGCCGCAAAGGTGAACGCCATGGGCAGACAGCCACAGAGCATGGCGATGAGAAACGCCGGCCAGGGCATGCGGGTGAGTCCGGCCATACAGGCCACCACTTCGGGAAAGAGCGGCAGCCAACGAGACAGCGTGACCAACCACCCTCCGAACCGTTGGAAAAGCACCTCTCCTCTTAGCAGATCGTGCTCGCCGACGAGTCGAACGGCGGCGTTGCGGCCCAGCGCCCGGCAGATGCTGTAGGCCAAACAGCCCGCAATCATCGAGCCCAGAGTACCGATCAAGCCACCCACGAGGGGCCCGTAGACATAGCCGAGCGCGGCCATGACAGCCGTCGCCGGGAGGGGAAGAAACAGGTCTGCCGATAGCAAGCCCAAGGCGACGGCCCAGGCCCATTGGCCGTAGTTCTTCAGCCAAGCGACGGCCCCTTCGGGTGTCCACTGCCAAGCATCACCCCAGATGAGAAACGGGATCAAAAAGACGAGGCCGAGACCAACGAAGATACCGAGGAGCCGCATGTGGGGGATGAAATCCAGCCGGTTTCCGATCGGTGATCTACCAAGTCACCACCGGTTCGTTGGCTTGAACCGTGCTCTCGGGATTGGGTTTTTGCTGGGGCTCACGATCGAGATTGACGGTGACGCGCATGGCTTTGAGGCCTTCCACGCCTTGGAGGTCCTCCACTTGTAAGTCTTCAAATCCGGGAATCAGATAACCCGCGCGTTCCAAGTAGGCGATGTGTTTGTGGTACTTGCTCGCTTCTTTGGTGTTGGAATAGACGATGGCAATCTTGTCCGGCTGGGTGAGCCGTTCGGATCGGCCCTTGATCGTTGCCTTGTCGATGCGCTTCTTCATGATCTCGTAGCGGGCATTGTAAGCTCCGTCGACGTCGAAGAGGCGTTCATCGAACCGAAATCGAATGGAAACGGGATGATCCTGGACTGCCACCAGGTGGGTGGTTTCAAGCGGGATTGGCAACTCGGACTTGAGCCGCTGGTTCGTACAGGCCAAGTCACACATCAGAATCAATTGCCACAGCCGGAGATTGTCCAGATAGAGAGGGTGAAAGGTCTGTTCGCGACAAAGGGATTGTCCGATGTAGAGGGTGAAATCGACCCCATCGGTGGAGTGTTTTTCAAAGTAGTGGGGATAGATCTTTTGAGCTTCGTCTTGGGCGGTGTCAAGGATGTCGCCGAACGCCGAATTGAGCTGAGCCACGCTGTCCATGTAGGCCCGCCGGGATTCAAACAGCGTATCGTGCTGTGGATCCAAACGTTTGAGATGGGCTTCGATGGCGGGTTGGAGATCCGGATGCGCATCGCGCAAGAGGTTGAAGAGCTCCCGAATCTCGGTTTGTAGGAATTCCGTGATGCGGTATTCATCGCTGGCCCGAATTTCCTTCTGAGTCAGGTAGAGAAACTCGTGGCAGGTATTGAGGGCCTGCTCGGTGATGGGGACGGTTCCGGCAGTGGGGAGGCTTTGTAGGATCGAGACCACGCTGTTGAGTTCGCGGTCGAGGTCTTCCGAGATCGAGCGATTTCTTAAACGAGAGGAATTGCGGATATCGGAGGCGCCAAAGAGGGGAAACACGTCTTTGAAGGCAATGGGTTCTTGGCCGAATTCATTCGGAGTTCCGCGACTCAGACAGTCGGTTGCGGCTTCCCGGAATCGCCACTCAACCGAGGGGTGAATCACCGTGCACTGGCGCTTGATGAGGCTGTCGACCCGTGTTTGAAAATCATTCAGGCTCCGCCGAACGGCTGCGGCAAAGAGCGGCAACACTTCCCGCACCTTCATGGTGTTCATCGGATTGAGCGCGCCCAGTCGCCGCGATTTCAGTTCCAAGACACCGATGACTTCGTCCTCCTCGTGCAAGGGGGCGATGGCCAGATTCCGAATGCCGTCCACGTGCAGTTCTTCTTCCAACTCGGATCGCGGTGTTTTTGCATCGAGGTCTTCAACGATGATGACTTTTTGTTCTTGGGCGCATTGTTCGTGTGCCGAACCCTCGTAACGCTCCAGAGAAATGTGGCGGGAGTGACTGATGATGCAGGTTTTCTGGGCCGTCGATGGAGGGTTCAGCAGCATCAGATGCTCGTTGCGCATCGCGGCGATGCCTAATTCCAATGTCGGTTCGTGGAATAGAGAGCGGAGTTTGGTCTGCAAGGCGTCGATCGTTTCGGGACAAACAATCGAGTGGGTGGCGATCAACTGCTGGTTGATCTGCGAGAGGAGGCGTTGTTCCGTGACATCCTGTGCTTGGATGACCATGAATCCGGCGAACTCAAACGCCTCCGGGGGCAGCCACTCCAACATGGCCTCGAGTTGACTTGGGTTACGCCGCAACTGGGTGATTTGTGTGTCACTGAGGGGCGGCAAGTCTTCGCGAGCGTGTACGCGGATGAATTGGACGTCGATATCCACCAAGAGATGGCGCATCAGCCCCGTGTCGGGATCCGTGGCGGAACGGACTACGGGATAGTTCACGTCGAGCTGGATGTCGTACAATTGGTCGAGAATCAGGCTGTAGGTGTGCAAGAGCTTGAGGCGCCATTCAAGCTGGGGTTCGACGTTGGCCCGAGGGATCGAGTCCCGATTGGGCATCAAATCCACGAACCCGGGGGTGGCTAAAATGATTTCGGGCTCGAAGCCGGGGACGATCGCCTTCAAATCCTGTCGATAGGTTGCCGGAGGGAAAATCGCCGTGGCGAGTTTTTCGAGCAGGGGGCGATGGGCATCGAGGCTGCTGAGATCCTCAATGGGTTCGCGTAGCTCGGGAGCCGCTGCCAAGGCTTGGGCCAGGTCCGGTCGGTCGTCAAGGAGACCTTGCTCCCAAAACTCGATCAGCGGGAGAAACGAGAGCTTCGCCTCAAACGGCATCTTGTGATTGGCCAAGGGGTTGTCCGGTACGTCGTCCAAACAGAAGCGACAATCGTGGGATTCGGATCCCTTGGTGCTGACAGGCACATCCATGCTATATCCCAGTAGTCCTTTGACGAAAGAATGCAAGTCTTTTCCCGACCCTGGATGTCTTGAAACGACAAATGGGAGCGGCCGTTGTTGTGTTGTAGTCTCGTTCTAAAACGCTAGTAGCACGCTAGTAGCGCGCTACTAGCGTTTATGTAGCGCATTATGGTGGGTGGCGCGACTTGAAATCAGCTTCGGTGACGATTTTTTTTCGTCTCAGCTTCGATTCTTATTGAGGGGAAGTATGACGTGTTTGGATATGTCAGAGGAATTGGTTTGATACGCGCTAAAGGACGCTGTTTCAGGGGCTTGTGTCTCATTTTCATTCCTCCGAAGAGCGGTTTGACGTCGGCTTGTGGAGTCGGTTGGCGCACCTGGGTTGTCTTCCGAAACCAAATTCGGTCTGGTCCTGCGGCCTAGTTGGTATGATGGATGCATTAGGGAGTTGAGCAGAGAGTCGTAGGGCTGCCTGAAGTATGGGCAAAGGGGACGGCATGTTTCTCTGCCGTTTAACCATACAAGATCAAATCAACATCAAACCAAGGAGTAAGAGCATGAGCGAACTAATGAACAACGTGATTCGGACTGGAATGGTTCTGGTGACAGTATTGGCGCTTTCCAATTCTGCCCAGGCCGCGACCTCCGAGAATCTGAACCTATCCGGATCTGTGGCGTCGATTCTTTCGATCGCGGTTTCGGCGAACGCGACGGCCAGTGGATTGGGGCTGACCTCGTCCACGGCGGGGAGCGATATCGGCGTTGTCACCGAGACGTGTAACGACGCTGACGGGTACACCGTATCGGTGACCAGCGCCAATGGGGTGACGCAGAGTGCCGCCAATGGGGTTCTGATTGGTGGGTCTCACAGCGAGACTCTTTCCTACTCGTTGACCTATAACTCAAGCGCGGTGACGTTTGTGAATGGGGTGGGTGAGGTCACCAACGTCAACGAAAAGACGGCCGCGGGCGGGGTGGCGAAGACGGTTCAGATTATCTACGACCCGACTTCGAGCAACCTGGCCGCCGATTCCTACAGCGACACACTGACATTCTCTATCGCTGCTAAGTAGCGATCTGAGCACAGCGGGATGCTGCTCACTACTAGGGGCGCCAAGGGCGTCGAGCAGCATCCCAGCCTTTTCAATCGACAAGAAACTTCAAAACGATGATGGGAATACGAGTCCAATTCTTCCTTGTGGCCGGTCTGGTCTTCTTTCTAGCGAATTCGGTAAGAACCGCGGCGGCGACTTCTGAGAATCTGAACGTGGGGGGTGATGTGAGTTCCGAACTGAGTATCTCGGTTCAGCCCAATGCGGTTGCGAGTAGTCTCAATCTTACCACCAACGGCAGCGAAACCATCGCGACAGTGGTCGAAACTTGTAATGACCCGGATGGGTACGTGGTGACTGTGTCGAGCGCCAATGGAGTCGCGGCGGGAGCCTCCTCTGGGCTGCTGGTCGGAAGCTCCGCGGGTGAGTCGTTTGCCTACATCCTTCACTACCAAACTTTTCCTTCCGCGCTTACCTGGGTCAGTGGCGTTGCCACCGTGACGGATTCCTCCGCCAAGACCCCTTCCGGCGGCATCGCCAAATCGGTCTTTGTCGAACTCTATCCGGCTGGGGAGAACCTCGCCGCCGATACCTACACGGATACGCTGACTTTTACCATTGCGGCGAAATAGGGACCGGTTTCGCCCGATGCCAGATCGGACTCTACGAGCCCACGCACGAGAACGGGATCTCGGCCGGGCTCATCTATGAAACGATACTCCAATATTCAGCAGGAACTCAACGGATGAAAAACTGGATCAAATTCTCAATCGTCGTACGTCTATTCGCCCTCGCGCTCTGCGGCCTCGGAAGCAATGTGGAGGCATTCAAACTCACGCCTATGAAGATGACGCTGGGCGCCTCCGGCCGGGCATCCGGCGGTGTGTTTTCGGTAAACAATATGGGACAGGAGGCCTTGGCCATTGAAATGCGGTTCATGACCCGAGAGATGGCAGATGATGGGTCTGAAACGAATAAAGCCGTGCCCGATTTGTTTGCGGTGTTTCCGTCTCAATTCGTACTCAAGCCCGGAACCACCCAGACGGTGCGGGTACGCTGGCTGGGGAAGGAACCAGTGAAATCGGAGAAGGCGTTTCGCTTGGTGGCGGAACAGCTCCCGGTCAGTTTGGTGCAGGGAGGAGAAGAGGGGATCAACATGAAGGTGGCATTGCGATACCTGGCCGCCGTGTACGTGGCTCCGAAAGGTGCCAAGGCCGATGTGCAGATGGAAGTGAAACGCGAGGGCGATTCGAGTGGACGCTCGTTTGCGGTGTTAGATTTCCACAATGCTGGCACCGAGCACGTGATTCTACGCAATCTCAAGGTGTCGCTGCAAGTAGCCGGCCGGCGCATCGAGCTGCCGACTGAAGTGATGGAGTCCGTGTCCGGCTCCAACTTGTTGGCTGGGGCGCGTCGCGTCCTTCGGATTCCATTACCGTCGGATGCCGAAGGCAAGACCGTCATTGGAGACTTTTCCTATGATAAGTAAATAGGACGGCCAAGGAGGCAAAGAATCACGGTGGTTCCGGACATCCCATCGTTAGGGAACCACCGTGACTTCTTTTTTCGTACGGCCGGCCGCCCTCTTGGGGCTGATGGTAGTCTGGGCTATGAAATCACTGGTGTTGAACCTTCTATCCGCTGAAACAGCCCCTTCTGGGTTTGCGCTTTTACTGCCAGTCGAGATTGATGGTGCCAGCGTGGTCGAGTGCGAGGTGTTCTTGTATGAAGACGGTTCTTCGCCGCGCATCCGTTGGGCGGACCTTAAGGAGAGCTTCCGAGAACGGATTCAGGACGAGACTTTGGGGAACCTGGAGGCCGCGCTGGATGATGCCGGGTATCTTCGCTTCTCCGAGTTGCGTGCGGCGGGCTTGGACGCTCAGTACGATGCGGGACAGCTCACGCTGACGGTACGCGTTCCGGGTGCGCTTCGACGGGTCCGTGAGCTGCGGTTTGGAGGGCAACGTGATGTGAATGGGACGGCTGTTCCGGTGTCGCCCGCAATGACCAGTGGTTACCTGAATCTTCGCTTTGAAGGGCGTCATGAATACGGTCGAAACGCGGTGGGATGGCATCGTCCTTTAGTCGGGTGGGATCATGCCTTCCGCTGGAAAGACTGGGTCTTGGAAGGCTCGGGGATGTTGGGCGGTGGCCTGCCTCACTCGTGGGTGCGCAGCGAAACACGGTTGGTACGGGATTGGGTGGCGCAACGATTGCGACTGCAAGTGGGGGATCTTCGACCGCGGACGGTCTCTTTCCTGAACCCCATCTCCGTGGCCGGTGTGTCCGTGTCGCGGGAGTTTCGGATTGATCCCTTCCGGGTGACCCGGCCGCAGGCCAGTGGTGATGTCTTTGTGGAGCAGGATTCCGAGGTGGAAGTGTGGGTTAATGGCAATCCGATCCGGCGCCTCCAACTTTCGCCCGGGCCGTATCGGGTTCGAGACTTGCAGTTGACCTCCGGGTTTAATGAGGTACGCCTGGTGCTTCGTGATGCCTACGGTGTGGTACAAACGATTGATCTCTCACTGGCGCATGATCACGCGCTCTTGGCAACGGGAGAGTCGGACTATGCCTGGTCGATCGGCGTTCCACCTCGGGGTAACGATCGCAATGCGGGCTACCTGATCGATCAGCCCGTGCTCACGGGATTCCATCGGTGGGGCGTTTCTCCGCGGCACACGCGCAGTGGGTTTTTTCAGGCGGATTCGCGGTCACTCATCGCGGGTGCGGATAGCATTTGGGCCACCTCGTATGGATCGTTTCGGGGGGAGTGGGTTGGGAGCCTTTCGGAGGTCGTGGGTTTCGGCCATGCGATGCGAGTTAGTTTTGTCCGCTACGCTTCCCTGTCGGCACCGACTCAAAAAACCGGGCAGTGGCGGGTGGACTTTGCTCGGGAAAGCGAACGGTTCCAGGTTCCGATGGGGGGCGGGCCCCGTGGCGAGCGTTCCAGCGTGGGCCTCACGCACAGTCGCCGACTGCCGGGTGGCGTAGCGGCTTCCTTAGGCGTGCGGTATACCCTGAACCGGGGGAAACCCCCGAACAATCTCCTGGCTCGAGCCTCCTTCTTCAAACGCTGGCGTCGTGGCTTGTCGACCCGACTGGTACTGGATGCGCGGCAGGAACGGGATACCGGAATGAGTTATGGTTTTTCCTTCCGCTTGGAAAAACCTTTCGGTGGTGGACGGCAGCTGCTGTCTTCTGGCTACGATCATCGAGCGGGCTTGCAGGAATTTGGCTATGCCTATACTCCCGAGCACCCCATTGGGAGTTGGCGGGGTTCGAGTGATTGGCGGCTGTCCGAGACCGGGACTCGATCGGGAGACTTTCGGGCCGGTTACGGTCACGAACGAGGGCAAGTGGACCTGAGCCATTCCGTGGCGCTATCGGACGGTGAGGCGCGAGGATCGGGTGATATCCGTTTGAGCACAGCACTCGCGTTTGCCGGTCGGCAGTGGGCCGTCTCTCGTCCGATCGCGGATAGTTTTGTGATGGTCGCGGGGCATGAGTCCTTGCCCGATGTTCCGATCCGCATCAACGAGAGCGCCGGGGGTGCCGAGGCGCAATTGGATGGTTGGGGGCCGGCCGTGGTTTCAAATGTACAATCGTATTTTCCTTCTTCGGTTGGAATCGGGATTCCGGATGAGCTTCCCTTTGGCTATGATCTGGGCCCGGTCCAGTACGCCGTGGCGCCGACGTATAAGAGTGGCTCCATCCTGACGGTGGGAACGGAACCGCGATTGTACGGGAGTGGGCGGGCGCAGCGGAGTTCTGGCGAGCCCTACGCATTGCAAGCCGGAGAACTTTCCCCCTTAGGCTCATCGGAAGAGACACCGATTCCGATCTTTACGTCCCGCGATGGCACCTTCTCAGTTGAAGGCGTTCGTCCCGGCGAGCTGGAGATCCAATGGTTCGGGGAGGATGTGGCACCAACGGTGATTCAGATCCCAGCGGACGCTGAACCCGGATTCGATCTCGGAGTGGTAACGGTACGAGCAAGCGGGGACGAGGAGGGGCTGTGACCGGGGTTACGAAAAGGGGGTGTTCCCGGGGACTGGCACATGTTCGATGGGCCCTGTGGATGGTCTTGGTCTGTCTGGGTGTCTCAGATCGAGCGCAGGGCGAAACGGCGTTGTCTGACGCCCGGTTAGGCTTGTCGATGGCGGGCACTTTGCGAATGACCCTGCGGGATCTCGGGTCCCAACCCGCTTGGGTGGAGTTTGAGCACACGTTTCGGGTCATGAATCTGGACTCCATGCCGATTGATTTCTTCGTGGGGTTTTCCGTGCCCTCGGCTGGCCTCTCAGGCCGGCTACTTGAGGTACAGGGACGTTCGGTTGCCTATGAAGTGATTGCGAGTGGATTGGGCGTTCAACCACTGGTTGAATTGCCGGAAGCCCGGATGGAGCAGGTCTTGTCGGGAAGTCTTCAGGCGGGGCAAACCGAGTTGCTGATGGGGTTCACCATCCGGGTGAGTGGTTCCGGTTGGCCGGCACCGGGTGTTTATGAAGATTCGCTCACCCTCCAACTGTTCTCCGGCACGGTGCTCGAATCGTGGGCCGTGACGAGCCAGACGGTGCAATTGGAATTGGAGGTGCCGGAACGCCTTGAGCTTTCGTTTGCGCCGCCGAGCGCGGTGGGGAGCGTCGGGGTGGGGTCGCTCGATTTTGGCGAGATCACGGGACCCAGTACCCGTTCGATTGATTGTTGGGTCCTGAGCAATACGGGCTACCGGGTGGGGCTTTCTTCGGAATCCGGTGGCGTGTTGGCGGGGCCGCTGGGGAGTGAGATTCCCTACACGATTCTTTGGGATGGGATGCCGTTGCGGATTCGGGGGCATGATGAAGTCGTCCTCCCGTTGGGGTTTCCCGCGACGGGCTTGGAGGGGCGAGGGCATGTGTTGTCGGCCACGATTCAACCCGAGCCCGGACAGACTGCGGGGGATTACCAGGATACGATTCGGATTTCGGTTTGGGGGGAGTGAGTGAACGGGGGGCGTTCTGGTGGGGCGAGCGTACTCGCGAGCCGTTCCTGCCCGGAGGGTTGTTCCGAGCCTAGCGCGTTTTGGTTTCCCTGCTCTTGCCCAACGGCTCGCGGGTACGCTCGCCCTACCTATGGCCACACTCCCAGGGCCTGCAGTTGGGCCTCTGCTTGTTCCGCCCACCCTCGGTTGGCGGCGGGACTGGCCGGGCTGGGGTGGAGGACTTGACCGATCCGAATGTCTCGGGCTTCGAGGGCGCTCTCGGCTTGCTTACGAGCGAAGGCGCCGACGCCGATCAGCCACTCGGGCTTTAGTAATTCTACGATTTTCCGCAGGTGGGTGTCGCAGTGCGACTGCAGTTTGCGGGCGATTTCGGCCGGCAGCTTGTCCGGCGTGAAATTGCGGCCCGATTCTTCCAGGAATGCTAAGGGACAGTAATTCGCCACAAAATGATCTTTGAAGAAGTCCTTGGCCTCCGGAAACCGTTCTTGGAATAGACCCCAGAGGCGGCGCCCACTCACCTCGGACCGGGCGCAATCGAAGCCCAAGATGGGTCGCTTGGGATGTTCGTCTTGGGGTTTGCTCGTGCCGGACCGAATGCCCATCCACTCTTTGACGATGCTGACTTCGCCAAAGGGAACGGCGGTTTGCATCATGCCGTAGGGCCCGGATTCATCCCGAGGAAGACGATGCGTTTTTTTCCTTTGGTAGCCAGCTTCAGATACTTTTCGTGTGCCTGACGAGCGTAAACCAAGGGGTTGTAGACGTGGGTGATGGGTGCGGGAAATTGGAGCGCGCTCAGATCAACCGAGAGTTGATCGGCCGCTTGAATCATCGCTTTCGCTAGGGATGGACTTGGCATTTTGTGCCCCGGATGCTACGGACTGCTGCCTGGGAAGGAAACAATGAAGGTATTGCTGACGAATGACGACGGGATTGATGCTCCAGGGTTGAACGCTCTTGCAGGAGTGGTGGAAGGCGAGGTCTATGTAGCTGCGCCGGATCGGCAACGTTCGGAATGTGGTCACCAGGTAACCACCCGGTCTCCGATCGCAGTGGAGCGAAGGGGCGAACGTGGAGTGGCCGTGGATGGGACGCCTGCTGATTGTGTGCGCTTGGCCTTGCGTGGAGGTCTGTTTGGCGACGTCGAATTTGACTGGGTGCTCTCCGGGATTAACGAGGGCGGCAATTTGGGCGTCGATTGCTACATCTCGGGAACGGTGGCTGCAGCCCGTGAGGCGGCGATTTTGGGGACGGCTGCCGTGGCTCTTTCTCACTACCGTCGAGCGCAGCTACCGATTGATTGGACCGTTTCACAGGAACGGGCTCGCTCAGTGCTGAACGCGCTGATTCTCCAGCCCAAAACCGCCCCAGGTTTTTGGAATGTCAATTTTCCGCACGGCGAGGAGATCGGCAATTCTCCCGAAATGGTCTATTGTCCGCCTAGTAACCAGCCCTTACCGGTTGCGTATCAACTGGTCGAGAGTGATTACCAGTATTGTGGCGTTTATGCGGAACGGATTGGGGAGCCCGGGAGTGACGTGGCGCACTGCTTTGCGGGGCGCATTGCCGTTTCTAGAATGACGCTCTAGGGCTGTAGCCAAAGCACCGATCAGCGAATCACCTCAACCGTAACGACCCTCGATGTAATCCGCCGTCTTCGGGTTAGTCGGGTTTAGAAACATGTCTTCGGTTCGGGTGTGTTCGATCAACTCACCCAGCAGCATGAAGATACATTCATCGCTAACGCGGCGAGCTTGGGCCATGTTATGCGTCACAATCACAATGGTGTATCGACCTGTCAGGCTGTACATTAACTCTTCCACCGCCCGAGTGGCTTCGGCATCCAATGCCGAACAAGGCTCGTCCATCAGGATGATATCCGGTTTGAGTGGCAGGAGTCTGGCGATGCAAAGTTTCTGTTGTTGCTCGAGTTGGAGGGTGGTGCCCTTGACGCTTAGTTGGTCCTTAAGGTCATCCCAAAGGTAAACTTCACGAAGCGCTTTTTCCACGGCTTCGTCCATCGCCGCTTTTTTGAGCTCACGACGTCGCGTGTGAAGCCTCAGTCCAAATACAACATTCTCATAAACCGAAATGGGAAGCGGGTTGGGGCGTTGGAAAACCATTCCGACGGATTTCCGCAACTCGATCAATGAAACGTCGCTGTCGTAGATGTTTTTGGAATGGATCTTGATCTCTCCTTCGGTCGTGACGTTCCCGTAGCGTTCGTTGACTCGATTGAAGCAACGGAGCATGGTGGTTTTTCCGCACCCGGAAGGGCCAATCAAGCCGGTGATTTTACCGTGCTTGATGTTTACCGTGACTTTCTTCAGGGCTTGAAAATCCCCGTAGAAAAGGCTGAGGTCCTTCGTTTCGATACTGTATTTGGGCTCCTCGCTCATCCGAATACTCCGTTCACGTAGTCTTTGGTCCGCTGATCTTTGGCCGCGTCAGAGAAGATCACGTCCGTAGTGTCTAGTTCGATCAGATCTCCGTTCCAGATAAATGCGGTTCGATCTGCCAATCTCCGGGCCTGTTGTACGAGATTCGTCACGAGAATGATGGTCATGTCCTTCTTAAGTTCCTTTAGGACGTCCTCAATTCGCATTGTGGTCACCGGGTCGATGGCAATCGAAAACTCATCCAGACAGAGAACATCCGGTTCATGGGAGAGGGCTCTCGCAATGGTCAGCCGTTGTTGTTGGCCGCCGGAGAGCTTGGTTCCGAGGGTGTCCAATCGGTCCTTCACTTCGTCCCACAGGGCTGCCTGTTGAAGGCAGCGTTCCACGAGAGGATCCAGTTTTTTCTTATCTCGGATGCCTGCTGCCCTGGGCGCGAAGGCTACGTTGTCATAGATCGAGAGCGGAAGTCCGACCGGGAGAGGGGACACCATTCCGATCTTTCGGCGCAGCGAGTGAACGTCTTTGGTATCCAGGACACTCTCTTCGTCGAACAGTACGGAACCGACCACCTTGGCTGTTGTGATGTAGTCGATGGTCCGATTGATAACCTTTAATAGTGTTGTCTTACCGGATTGCGCGGGTCCAATGATTCCGAGAATCTCGTGGTCCTTGACATCGAGAGAGACGCCCTTAAGCGCAGGCTTCTGCCCGTAGGAGACCTTGAGATTTGAGATTTGGATTTTAGTTTGAGCGGCTACCATTTCTTACGGGATCTAATGTAGACACGGAGTCCGATGGACAGCGCGTTGACGGCGAGCACGGTTGACAACAAAACTACGGCAGTGCCGTAGGGGAGCGCTTCCGGGACGTCGGGAACCTGGGTCGAAATGGTGAACAAATGCATGGAGAGTGCCATGCATTGATCAAGCAGGCCGTAGGCGAAGACATTACCCTCTTCAATGGCCTTGTAGAACACGGCCCCGGTGAACATGATGGGGGCGGTTTCACCCGCCGCGCGGGAGACTTCGAGAATGAAACCCGTCAGCATCCCGCTGACGGAATTGGGTAGCACGATCCCCCGGATGGTTTGCCATCGGGTTGCTCCCACGTTCCAACACGCTTCTCTAAAAGACATGGGCACGGCAGCAAGCGACTCTTTTGTACTTGTGATAATCACCGGGAGGGTCATGACCGCCAAAGTGAGGGCCGCTGCCAGGATGGAGCGGCCGATCCCGGCAAAGATTACGAATGCACCCAAGCCAAACAAGGCGTGGACGATACTGGGAACACCCGCCAAGTTGATTACGGCCAGATTCACCGTCCGGGTGAGCCAGTTGTCTTTGGCATACTCGTTGAGATAGATCGCCGCCATCACACCCACCGGAGCCGCAATGCAGAGCGACATCAATACCAGGTAGAGCGTTCCAAGGAAGGCGGGCCATATGCCACCATCACGCATGCCCCGAGTTGGTTTGGTCAGAAGGAAGTCCATCGATAGCACGGGACTTGCCTTGTAAATCATGTAGGTAACTATCAATACCAAGGGAATGATGATGAACACGGTCATCAACAGAAAAAGCGTCTTGGCGGATTTCTCAACCAACAGTTTTTCTCGGATATGAGGGGTTTCTTGAAACATTATGATTCTCCGTGTTGAACCTTGATTCCCTTGACGAAGAGATAGGCGGTGAGATTGATGACGAACGTGATCGTGAACAGAAAGATTCCGATGACGAAAAGCACTTGGTAATGATCGGATCCCACCGGAGCCTCGCCCAATTCAGCGGCGATGGTAGCCGTCAGTGTTCGTACGGAATCTAGCGGGCTACCGGGTATTTGGACGGCATGTCCGGTGGCGAGGAGGACGGCCATGGTTTCACCCACGGCTCGTCCCACACCCAAAAGCACCGCCGCGAGGAGTCCATTCTTGGCGGCCGGCATCAGCACGCGGTAGACCATCTGCCATTTGGTGATCCCCAACGCAATCGCGGCCTCTCGGTAGGAATCCGGGACCGCTTTTAGGGCATCCTCACTGATCGAGACAATGATGGGAATAGCCATGAGCGAGAGGATAATTCCGCCATTTAGGGCCGTGAGCCCGATCGGCACGTTAAATATGTCGATGATAAGGGGATTCATGACCATGAGACCAATGAAGCCCCAAACCACGGAGGGAATGGCGGCCAGAAACTCAATGAGCACTTTGAGGATTTCCTTTTTCTTACCGCTGCAGAACTCGGAGATGAAAATGGCCGCCCCCAGGCCAAACGGTACGGCGATGGTCATGGCGATCACCGTGACGCTTGCGGTTCCGGCGATAATAGCCAGGATTCCGTAGCGCTTATTGCTGACGGACGTGGGATACCATTCCGTGCTGAAGAAGAACTTGATTGGTTCCCATTTGGAGAAAAGGAACCCCGCACCCTCTCGAAAAACAAAGAAGAAGATGCCAAATACAAAGATAATGGCACTAATGCCACAGATCCTAATGACGGATTCGATCAGGAACTCTGAAATAGTAGTCCACTGTTTGCGAGTTATCATGTGCGGGGTTCTTGTGTGACTTTAGCGGAAAGGCCTAGTTTGTCTTGGGAAGGGCCACATAGCCAGTCTCGGATACGATTTCTTGACCGGCTTCCGCCAAGCACCAATCCATGAAGGCTTTGACCGGGCCCTCAGGCTCTCCGAGCGTGTACATGTACAACGGGCGAGCGATGGGGTAGGTCTTGTCGAGGGTGTTTTGCACGCTCGGTTCGTAAGCGGTTTCTCCCTCGCCTTTGGATACTTTGAGCATTTTCACATCCGGTGTGGCGTATCCCATTCCGGAGTAACCGATGGCGCAGGGGGTGTGCATGATCAATTCAACCACTTCTTTGGACCCGTGCATATCCCGGGAGCCGAGTTTGTAGTCCCTTTTTTTGCCAAGCACGGCTTCGCGGAAGTAAGCGAAGGTACCGGAACTGGATTGACGGCTGACCCGGATGATTTCATCGCTGTCGCAGCCCGGAACTTCGACGCCCAGCTGGGACCACTTGGTGATATTGCCACCCTCGCCGTAGATCTCGGCGAGCTGTTGGAGGGTGATGGACTCAAGGGGACTGTCCTTGTGCACGTAGACCGCGAGGGCGTCGTAGCCCATGATGTATTCCTTGGGATCTTTCCCGGTATTGGTCTTGGCTTTCTGAACTTCCTCTTCCTTCATTGCCCGACTGCAGTTTGCGATGTCGGTCGTTCCATTGATGAGCGCCGCGATTCCGGTGCCAGAGCCGCCCCCGGAGACTTCGATGGAGGCGCCGCCGTCGACCGTGGCATAGACCTCCGCCCAGCGTTGAGCCAAGTTGACCATCGTGTCGGACCCGGAGTTTTGAATCACGGGTTTGCCATCGCCTGATTCCCCGGCGGAATCGGAACCGCCGCCGCAGCCTACCGAGATACCTGCCACGAGGCAGGTTGTTGCTAATAGAGTGATTGCCTTATTCATGTTTGTTTTTTTCTTGTCCGAGTATCGCTTGTGTTAGATCTGTGATGTGTTGGTTCAAGAACTGGAACGCTGCATCGAACGCTCCGTCCTGTTCCAAATCGGCCGTGGACCATTCGACACCGATCGTTTTGGTGGGACCATTTGGAAAGACTGTTTTTGCCTCGCTGCATAGGGCGACGATGACGTGGTAGTGCTCAAAATTGGGGATTTGCTCGACGGACTTGGACATCGCGTTGTTGATGTCACATCCTTTTTCGGCCATGGCCGAAACAATGCCCGCGTCCACGGGTTGCGGGGTCAGTCCGGCGCTGCTGAAGACAAAGTTCTGCAGCTGGAGGTGGTTGGCGATGCCCTCGGCCATTTGGCTCAGTTTTGCGTTGTTTCGATCCACAAACAGCACCCGAAAGACTTCGTTGCTTTGGTGCTTCATGTAGTTACCCGTGGCCAAGTAGAGGGCTTCTTCACAGATGTTCTTGGCTTGATCAGAGACACGTTCCAAGCGCCGAGCGACGGTGATCAATGGCGTGAGTGCTTCAAGGGGGATTTGGCTTCTTTCGCGAAGGTCGTAGAGCATCACATTGATGTCGTCCCGGATCCTATTGGCCACTTCTTCCTGTTCGATAGTCTTCCAGGCCAATGCCTCGTCGCATTCGGTGAAGGCTTTGACGGCCTGACTGACCATGGGGATCGCGACATCTGCTAGCTGTTGGAATTGAGCAAGATCGAGTTCCAGATTAAGCGAGTTGATGATCAAGCTTTGTTTGGCGATGCTTTCGGCGTAGTCGCCGATGCGTTCCAAACTGGGATTGATTTTCATGGTGGCATAGACGAGCCGGAGGTGGCTGGCGACGGGTTGTTGCCGGAGGATATACTCAAGGCAGAGCCGATCGATTTCCTGTTCCTTCTCGTCGACATCTTGGTCGCGCAGGATCACGGAATAGGCCAACTGCCCATTGCGTTCACTGAGCGACCGATAGGCATCGTGGAGGCATTCGCTAGCAATCCTCGCCATGTCCGTCAGTTGCGCCAGAATGATGTCGGAAGCTTGCTTGAGCTTGGCTTCGGTGAGTTTATTGGTGGCCATAGTGGTTTGCCGCTGAGATGGGTTTGCTCGGATTCAAGTGGAGGGAGAAACGCCAACGGATTTGGAGGCTGTCACGATTGTTGTCCGACTCCTTCCGTTTTTTTGGTGTTGGATTTGTGATGTCTGATATCGCGTGCTTCGCAGAGGTAGACCGCTAGTTCGGCGATGTTCTTGGCGTGATCGGCAATTCTTTCAATGGCCTTCGAGATCACCATCAAATTGAGGCAGCGGGTGATGGTCCTTGGGTCTTCCACCATGAAGCTTGAGAGCTCGCGGTGGAGTTGCCGATTGAGCTCATCGACGGCCTTGTCCTGGGGGATGACGTTCCGCGCCAGTTCCGCGTCGTTGTTCACAAATGCTTTGAGGGCTTCGTCCATCATGGCCAATGCCATGGTCACCATTCGGGGAATGTCGACGTAGTCCTTCAGTTGGGGTTCCTTACCCAGTTCGTGGGCCCGTCGTGCGATGGTCGTGGCTTCGTCGCCGACCCGTTCGAGATCGGTGCAAATTTTCATGGCCACGGTGATAAACCGAAGGTCCCGAGCAAGGGGTGCCTTGGCGAGGAGCTGAATTGCCAGCTCGTCAATTTCGATCTCAAGTTGATCGATTTGATGGTCCGCTCGCTCGACCTCTTTGGCCAGCTCATCGTCCCGTTCGACCAGTGCCCGATTGGCGGACTTCACGGCCAACTCGGCCTGGCTCGCCATGATGAGTAGGCGTTCGCTTAGGTGGGTAAGCTCGCTTTGGAAATGTTGCGTCATGGATCTTCAGATTCGCGCAGACTTGGGTTCAACCAAAGCGTCCCGTGACATAGTCTTCCGTTTGTTGGTGGCTCGGATTGGTGAAGATGGCGTTGGTGTTCCCGCACTCGATCAGTGAGCCCATGTAGATGAATGCCGTCTTGTCGGAGATCCGCGTGGCTTGCTGCATGTTGTGGGTCACGATGACAATGGTGTAGCGCTTCTTGAGATCGAGTATGAGTTGCTCGATCTTTGCGGTGCCTACCGGGTCCAAGGCAGAGGCGGGTTCATCCATGAGCAAAACTTCAGGTTGGATCGCAATGGCTCGGGCGATGCACAGTCGTTGCTGTTGCCCTCCGGATAGTGTCAAGGCGCTGGCATCCAAGCGGTCTTTGACTTCGTCCCAAAGTGCGGCGGAGCGAAGGCTGGATTCGACGATTTCGTCCAGTTGATTGCGATCCCTCAGCCCGTGAAGCCGAAGCGCATAGGTGATATTCTCGCGGATCGACTTTGGAAACGGATTGGATTTTTGAAAGACCATTCCCACTTTCTTTCGGAGTTCTACGACATCAATTTGGGGGGCATAGATATTATGCCCACCGACGAAGACGGAGCCGCTGGTGCGGGCATCTTCGATGAGTTCATTCATGCGGTTCAGACACCGGAGAAAGGTGGATTTCCCACAACCGCTGGGACCGATCAAAGCGGTTACTTGACCCGCCGGGATTTGGAGGCTGACGGAATTGAGAGCCTGGTTTTGACCGTACGAGACCGATAGATCGCGGGTGACGATCAGGGGAGTCTCTCCCGGACCGTCCTGCGGCATTTGTTCTATCGAAATGTGGCTCAGTTCACTCACGATCGGATCGGTTAGCGAGGCGGACCGACTATAGCGAAGCCCTCCGTTTCGCGCGAATGCTTCCTCTCAAGAGGATTGCGAACAGATTGAGGCTTAGGGTTAGGAGCAGCAAGGTCATCACCGTGGCGTAGAGGATCGGCCGGGTCTGCTCGATGTTGGGAGATTGGGTCGAGAGGATAAAGACATGGTAACCCAAATCCATAAACTGATCCGTTAGTTGCGAGGGATAGCCAGACATGTAGTAGGCGGCTCCGGTGAACAGAATGGGAGCGACCTCACCGGCGGCCCGGCCGATGGCCAAGATGCCGCCCGTCAAGATTCCTGGAAGGGCCTGTGGGAGCACGATGCGAACGACGGTTTCGAGTCGTGTGGCTCCCAGAGCCAGACTGGCCTCTCGGAGGCCGCGGGGAATCGCTTTGAGGGCTTCCTCTGTGGTTACGATGACCACCGGTAGGGTCATGACTGCGAGCGTTAGGGAAGCCCATATCAGGGCGGGGCTGCGCCAGAATGGATCCGTTTGGTCTTTGTGCAGGAGTTGGTCCAGGTTGCCACCCAAGAAATTGATAAAGAAGCCCAAGCCGAAGAGGCCAAAGACGATGGACGGTACGCCGGCGAGATTGTTCGCGGCACGGCGAATGAGCCTCGTCTGGAGTGATCCGGGTGAAGCGTATTCGGTCAGGTAGATGGCGGTAATCACGCCAACGGGCATGACGAACAGGGTCATCAGCAAGACGCGGGCGGTGGTGCCGACAATCATTTGGAGTACCCCGGACTGTTGGACATTGAACATGTCTTGGTCGGCCCGCGATGAGATGAATTGCCAAGAGAACGCGGTCCAGCCTTCCCAGACGATGTTGGTAAGAATGACGGCGAGAACGAGCAGGATGGAAGCGGCTGCCAAGGCAGCCAGAGTGGTGAAGAATGGCGAGGCCCAGTCTCGTTGGCTCGACCGGAACTCCAAGGACGTGGAGGGCGTCATGCGGGCCTCCCTTCCAGGCGACGCTTAAGGCGATGGATCGCCATATCACCCAACAGGTTGGCGAGGAAGGTTACCGCAAACAGCAGCGTACCGAGCAGGAATAGGACTCGGTAGTGGCGGCTTCCGAAGACGGTTTCCGCCAATTCGGCGGCGATAGTGGCGGTGATGGTGCGGGTTGAATCCAGCAGACTGAATGAGACGATACTGGCGTTTCCAGTGGCCATCAGGACGATCATGGTTTCCCCGATTGCCCGGCCGAAACCGAGGATGACCGCGGCAAAGATACCGGGCAAAGCGGCGGGAAGCACGACGGCCCAAGCGCTTTGCCAGCGCGTGCTTCCAAGGGCGAACGCGGCGCTGCGCAGACTCTGCGGTACGCTGGTCAGGGAATCTTCAGAAATCGAGAAAATGACGGGGATAACGGCGATGCCCAAGGCAATTCCGGCGACCAACGCGTTGAGTCGAGAGGTGTAGCCAAAGAGCGATTGGAGGGCCGTGGCCATCACGATGAGGGCGAAAAAGCCTAATACGACGCTAGGGATACCCGCGAGTAATTCGATCAGGGGTTTGATCCACTCCCGGAGACGGGCGGGGGCGAGTTGGGAAACGTAGATTGCCGATCCGATGCCAATGGGAACGGCGAATAGAAGGGCCACCAGGGTGGTCTTCAGGCTGCCGATGAGCAGTGGGATGATGTTGTACTTTTCGATTTGAGAAACGGGTTGCCAGATGAAGCGGGGCGCTTCATAGCCTGCCCACTGGAAAGGTAGCAAGAGATACCGCCACGCGGTGGTATTCAGGGCGGCGTCCGGCCCTTGCGGTGTACCGGCAATCTCTTCAGCTTTGACTTCCAAGAGCAAACGCAATGTCTCTGTTTCCATGCTTTGGAACTCGGCTGGCGAGAGCCCGAGATAAGCTTGCAGCATAGCTGGCGTTGCCGTGTCCACGGCGTCAGCAGCCAATGGCGTTTGAGCCTGAGGTGGGGGGAGGATTCCGAGCAAGACGGGAAAGGATTCGCGAGCGACAAAGGCAAAAATAAGGAAAACCACCAGCACCGTACTCATCGCCACTAGGGAAATACCGCGCTCAGCCGTAGCTTCCCACGTACGATTCCTGCGTCCCTTGGCGAGAGTCGCCCACCTTGAAGTTTTACCGGTCTTCGTCATTCTGCACAGGCCGAGGGTAGGTGAGTCAGCGACGTTGGTTTCGAGTCAGTCGTGATGTTCTCGCTTTGGGTTCCCGCAACGGGAAGTAGCCCATTTGGGATACCAAACGCTGTCCTCCGGCACTTTGAATCCAGTTGAGGAAATCGGCGGTGGCGCCACGGTTTTTCTCTGGATTGACGTAGACATAGAGATAGCGCCAGATCGGATAGGTTTGGTTCCGAACTTCGACTTCGGTCGGCGGGATGGCAGGGCCTCCGGGGTGGCGTCTGATTGCCAGTGCCTTTGCTTGAGCGCTGTACGCGCTGCCCCCGTATCCGATGCCATAGCTGTCCCGAGCAATGGCTTGTACCACAGCCGCCGTGCCGGGCATGGTTTGCGTAGTGGCCGCATAGTCTTTCCCCTGAAGCACTTCCGTCTTGAAGAACTCGTACGTGCCAGAGCTGTTCTCGCGTCCGTAGACCGTGATCGGGGCGTCGGGCCCGCCAATCTCTTGCCAGTTGATTATCTTACCCGTGAAGATTCCCTCCAGATCTACCAGACTCAGGGCTTCGACGGGGTTGTTCCGATTCACATAGATCGTGAGGCCGTCGAGACAAACTTTGATTTCTGACGGACGGCGGCGAAAGGCCTTGATGCAAGCGACGCTTTCGCCGGCTTTAATCCGGCGAGAGGCTGTAGCCAGATCCGTGGTTCGGTTCTGCAAAGCCGCGAATCCCGTTCCTGACCCACCGCCGGTCACCTGGATCTTGGTTTTGGGATGCGCTCTCATGTAGATATCGGCCCACTTTTGAGCGAGAATGACGAGGGTGTCCGAACCCTTGACGGTGATCGTTTCCGCGGCTGCTGCGAGACACGTGCTGAAGACTAGTGAAGCGACAATGATCTGGAGCCGTTGATGGGTTCCAGATAGCGCTGCTTGACAGGTCTTTGAAGTTCCTCGCATGCCAGGTTTGCGGATGACTACGGCAGTTTCTTGTCTTGAATCTAGCATAGCGAGCTAAGCGCCAGTGCTAGAGCAGAATTGTTACAATTGTGTGACGATCCCAGTGAGCTTTCCATTTTTCGGTGAGGAAAAGGGCGCCACCCGTAGATGACGCCCTGCTTGTTTGCGTGCGTTTAGAAATCCACTTGGAGGCGACCTTGGATGTGTGGATGCCCCCATCCGCGCCAGCTCCCGTTTCAACGTCAGCGTAGATATAGTTAAACATCGCTCGGGTATTCGCGTTGAAATGCCAATTGACTCCCGGTGATATCGTATCCATTTCGCCGCCCCTCACGAATAAAGATGCGCCCGCCGATCTTGCCGTCGGTGCGGGTGTTGGCGCCGAGGGAGTGACGGACGTGGTGTCCGGGATGGGTTTGGGGGCAGGTGTACTGGAATTTGTGCGCAACAATTTGGCTTCCTCCTTGGTCAGGATGCCTTTGTCGACCAGTCTGTCGATTAGCGCGTCGGCCGTGCTCTGTTGGCCGTAGGCGGACACCGGTCCCACCAAAAACGCAAGGACGAGGCCAGCAAACATGCTTCCCAGGGCAAGTCTAGCCCGATGGTTGGTTTTAAACATGTGTTTGGCGCTGTTTTGGTTCTTTTTTTCAGTGACCCGCTGACATTCAGGCACCTATATGGCGAACGGATGTCCGAATTGTTACGGGTTTGTTACAGAGGGAGATGTTTCGGTCATAGGCCGGGTGGAGAATCTCTTCGATGAACAAAGTGGCGGCGTTTTTTTCCAGAGCGACTTGGAGCTGTAACACAACTGAAACCATGTCCCGTTACGGTGCTTCCCGATGGCGTTTGTGGGCAATTTGGGTGCACGTTTGGTCCGATTGGGACCATCAGAAGAGATCCAGTTTTCCGATACCGGCTTCGAATTCATGATGCTGCGGTCCGGATGCGCCTATTGGATCGAAGGCGAGGAGGCCCGCATGCTGCAACCTGGAAAGCTACTGATCGGGTCGCGGGAGCGGCGAGCCCGACTGTTGGGTGCCAAGTATGAACATGCTTGTGTTTCAGCTGTCACCATCAGACTGGAGTGGCTTCAAGGGATTGTCTCGTTTGAGGAGCAGAGGCGTATCGGCCAGAGTTTGAACGCGCTGAATCTGCCGTTTGAGCTCTCGGTAGACCATCCCGCGTCGATTTCATTTCATGAGCAACTAAACGAACGTCTCGGAATGGATTTGGGCAATCGCGCGCGCGCCCATGAGGTTTTTGGGTTGGTGCTCCGTTCCTTCGGGGCTGAGGAATGGTCTGAGAATCCGGATGCGGTCACGGGAGGCGCCTGTGAAGCCCGGTTAACGCGTTACCTGTCGTCTCTCGGCTTTGTGGAGTTGTTGGATGAAACCATGGACCACCTTGCGAAACACTGCGGTTGCAGTCCACGGCACGCGGGTCGGGTCTTCCGCCAGCTTTATGGGTGCTCTCTGCGTCAAACACAATCCGATGTTCGGATGGCCAAAGCCACTCACCTCCTCTCCGAAGGGGATATGCCCTGGAAGAACGTGGCCAAACTTTGTGGGTATCCGGACGGGCAACGGTTTCGAGTGGCTTTCCGTCGGCATTTTGGACTTACACCTTTTGAGTGGAGTTCCAAGTATCGAAGACATTGTGGGTAGGCACGTGCCAGTTGAAAGTATTTCGACTATAAAGAAGTATGAGATCTGGTAATCAGATTCTGTGGGGTGATGAGGAGCGTCTTCAGGTGTAACGAAATCGTAACCCAGGTGTGTCGAGCTCGTGACCTGAGCGGCTCTTTAATTGCGTGCATGAGAATAACCTATCTCTGGATTGTTGCCCTGGCCTTTCCTAGTCCGGTGTCGGCGGCCGAGACATCGCTCGATGCGACTCGCTCGGTCTTGGAAGAGTGGGTGGAAGCCCGTAAGACCCTGGCAAAGGTCCGGAATGATTGGGTGGTTGAGAAGGAAATTCTCGAACAATCCACGGCGGCCTTTGAGCGGGAGTTGACAACGCTGACTACCCAAATCGAACAAGTCGATACCGGAAGCACCCAGACCGATAAGGAATTGGGCACGGTAGGCGATGAGAAAGCGGCGCTTCGTTTGGCCAGTGATGAGCTCAAAGTTTCGGCTGGGAAGTTGGAAGCCCGAGTGCGCGCGCTTTCGCCGGGATTTCCGGCGCCGGTCATGGAGAAGATTGAGCCATTGTTCAATCGGATTCCCGAAGATCCGGAAGACACCAAATTGAGTCTCTCTGCTCGGTTGCAAAACGTGGTGGGGATCTTGAATGAGTTGGACAAGTTTAATGGAAGCCTGACGGTGGTTTCCGAATTGCGGAAGAACGAAGGCGGTGCCGAGGTGCAGACGCGAGTCTTGTATGTCGGTCTGAGTCGGGCCTATTTCGTGGACAAGACCGGCGAGTTTTGTGGGGTCGGTTCGTCCTCTCCAGCCGGATGGGAATGGACCGTGCAACCCGAACTCGGGGCGGCCATTCAGAAAGTCATCGGCGTTTACGAAAACTCCGAGCCCGCGACCTTTGTCTCACTTCCTGTCACTGTTAAGTAGCTTTCTTTGCCATGGCTCGAATGTCATTCCAAACTCCATCGCTTTTGCTCATTGCCCTTCTGACCTTGGGAGGGCTCAGGGTTGCGGGTCAGTCGATCGAACAGATCGGGGCCGGCGTTACCAGTGATCTGGAGACCGCGCTGAAGGAACTGGCCACCCTACAGGCCACCATCGCTGAAGAGAAGGTGCCTTTGGCCGAAAAGCTCAATGAGCTGGAATCTCAGGTGGTCGAGAAACGCCAAGGCTTGGCGCGGGCGCAACGTTCGGCGGATAACAAATTGGTTGAACTCAATGCCTTGAAGACGGAAGTCAAAGGGCTTCGTGACGAACACAACTACATCGCTGGTTTGTTGGGTGAGTATGTGCGCGTGTTTGAGACCCGCATCCACATCGGGGAAGTGCAACAGTATGCCGATCTGGTGGGGAAGACCAAAGCTGCCTCAGCGAATGCGGATCTAGAGTTTATCGACAAGACCCGGCAGCAGGTGGCGCTCTTGGAAGGTGCCTTGGGCCGGATGGAACGGCTCATGGGTGGGGACTCATTTGATGGGCATGCTTTGTCGCCAAGCGGTGTCTTGGAGCAGGGCAAGTTTGTGGTTGTCGGGCCGGTGGCGGTTTTTGCCAGCAATGAAACCGAGACGGGCGGTCTGGCGCAGTTGCAGCTTGGATCACCGGAGCCGACGGTGGTGGATCTCGGCACGGAGGCAACCGCAGCCGTGCGCGAGTTGGCATCCACGGGGAGCGGGAGTCTGCCGGTCGATGGCAGTTTGGGCAACGCGCTGAAGATCTCGGCCACTGAGGATACGCTCTTCGAACACTTGAAGAAGGGTGGGCCCGTGATGGTGCCGATTATCGGTTTGGGTGTGATCGCGGTGTTGATCGCTCTCTTGAAGTTTGTGCGGTTGTCCACCAATAAACTCGTGGCGCCGGCTGATCTTCAGTTGGTGTTGAGTCACTTGAAGACAGGCAATGTGCAGAAGGCCAAAGACCACTCCGCCAAGATCAAAGGAGTGGTGGGCGAAGTGCTCGTCACGGCGGTGGACAATTACCGCGAGAAGAAAGAATACATCGAAGAGATTTTGTATGAGCGCATGCTCGGCGCGAAACCGGCGTTGGAAAGCTGGCTTCCGGTGATCGCGTTGACCGCGGCCACGGCACCGCTCTTGGGGCTGTTGGGAACGGTTACGGGTATGATCAATACCTTCAACATGATCACGGTATTCGGGACGGGCGATCCGCGCATGCTGTCTGCCGGTATCTCCGAGGCCTTGATCACCACCAAGTTTGGGTTGGTCACGGCGGTGCCCGCTTTGATTTGTCACGCGATCGTTTCCCGGAAAGCCAAGAGCATCCTGGGAAGCATGGAACAAGTAACAGTCGGATTTATTAACGGCGTACCGGAGTCCGCCGCAACGGAAGGTGAATAGCGATGACGGAATTTTTTGTTGAGCGCGTTTGGAATATCTGGACAGCCGGTGGCTGGACCATGATTCCTCTGTGTTTTCTGAGTATCCTGATCTATGTCTCGGCCATTCGGTTGTTTCTCTACTTTTCCAAGCGAGATTTCCACCGCATCCCGGAATCGACTTGGGACCAGTGGGTGATCGACCCGTCGAAAGGTGAGGGCGAGATCGGTGAGATCATTCGCTATACCCAAGACGAGGTGAAGTCGTTGGACGAAGTCGCCAATCGCTTTGCCGAGGTGACCGCGTCGAAGATCCCTTACATCGATCGCAACATTGCCTTCACCAACATCTTGGTGACGGCCGCCCCGTTGATCGGGTTGTTGGGCACGGTGATGGGGATGTTGATGACCTTCCAGTCCATCGGCGCCGGTAGCGGTGAGATGGCCGGGATGATGGCCAAAGGGATTTCGGCGGCTATGTTCCCGCCGGAAGTGGGGCTCTGCGTGGCCCTTCCCGGTTTGATGATGGTACAGGTCCTCAAGCGGAATCGGGATGAGTATCAGGCCTTCTTGGCTCATCTGGAGACTCGCACGGTGCAGCAATTCAAGAAGCCGGGCTCGCCTTCGGGCCCGGCGAGCGCGCCGGTCGTCGAGCCGGACCAAGAGCCCGTTGCTGACTTTGGCCTCGCACCTGTGGCAGGATGAAGTATCGCCGCTCCATCAACGAATCGGAGGAAATCTCCGAGATCAACGTGTCCCCGTTGATCGATATGGTGTTCATTCTCCTGATCTTCTTCATTGTCACGACCGTGTTCGTGGAAGAGACCGGCGTGGAAGTGGACAAACCTCAGGCAGCTTCGGCCGTCAGCTTGGAAAAGAACAGCATCCTGCTCGCCGTTACCAGCAAAGGGCAGGTGGTGTATGGGGGGCGTGAGATCGGTGTTGCCGGGGTGCGCCCCTTGGTCAAGCGCATGACGCAGGCCGAAGACATGCCGGTGATCGTGCAGGGGGACGAAAATGCCAACTATGGCGTGGTGCTACAAGTGGTGGATGAAGCCAAGTTGGGTGGGGCCAATTCGGTCAGTTTGGCGTCCGAGCGATCCGGCACCTGACCAGACTTGAACTAGGCGCTCTCTCATAGCACTCCATGCGCAAAGTTTATACACCGCCATCGACTCGTGTGAGTTGGCCTCTGACGGTGCTGGGTGCCTTGGTTGGTACGCTTTGCGTTTTTCTCGTTCTTCCACTCACCCAAGTCATTTCCAGCGGCGCCAAGCGGCAGTTGGAAATTGCCCAGATTGATACTGCTGCACCGCCACCGCCACCTCCGGCGACGGAAACCGAGCCGCCCCCGCCAGAAGAACCCGAGGAATCGGAACCGCCGCCTGAGTTGAGCGAGCAGTCGATGCCGTTGAGTTTGAGCGATCTGGATTTGGATGTGAGCGCCGGTACGGGCGGTGCCTTTGGTCGAGGACTCGATTTCGGTGGCGAGCAAGCCTTGCAAGACGTCGCCATCTTTGACATTGCGGATTTGGATCAACGGCCGCAGCCCGTGGCGCAGGTCGCGCCGCGCCATCCGCCGGCGTTGTTGAAGGCCAAGATTGAGGGATCGGTTGTGCTGTTGTTTGTGCTGGATGAAAACGGGCGCGTGCAGGACCCACGGGTGGAATCTTCGAGCCGACCTGAATTTGAGAAACCAGCCTTGGCGGCTGTTCGTCGTTGGCGGTTTAAACCTGGGACCCGCGACGGAAAAGCGGTGCGGTCCTATATTCGTCAACAGATTGCCTTTCGTTTGACCCGATAATATTTGAACCCATGATGATTCATTTCCGATTCAGAGGGCTGCTTGCGGCCGTGGCGGTATGGGGCGGCTTCGCGGGGATCGCGTCCACCCAAGGTGCCGGCCTGGATGAGGCCACCCGATTGGAGTTTTGGAACAATCCCGAGTTTGTGCGGAGCTTCATGGGAAGCTACGGCTTCAATCGCGAGATCGAACCGCGCTTCGAAACGCGGGAAGAACAGATGGCGTTTCGTGAGTTGAGTGATCTCATGCGGGACAATCCGGAGGAAGCCAAGAGCCGGTTGGCCAAGATGATCACGCCGACTGGGAGTGCCGTCCTGCCCTTCACTCTCGGTGCCCTCCACTTTCAAGACGGCGATGCGGTGAAGGCGATCGAACAGTATGAGTTGGCCATTACGAAGTTCCCGGACTTTCGGCGGGCGCATCGGAATCTGGGGTTTGCCCTAGCGCAAGAAGGCCGCTTCGATGAAGCCGCCAAAGCGCTGACCAAAGCGCTGACCCTCGGAGCCACGGACGCCGGGGTGTATGGCTTGCTCGGTTATTCCTTCCTGAATGCCGAGAAGTACCTCTCGGCTGAAACCGCTTACATGAACGCGATCCTCTTCGATCCCGAGAACCAGGATTGGAAACTGGGTTTGATCAAGGCTTACATCGCTCGTTCCAATTACTCGGAGGCCATCGCGCTCTTGGATGAGATTCTGGCTGAGAGCCCTGACAGCGCCAATTTGTGGTCCCTGCAAGCGAATGTGTTTTTGCAGATGGAGGACAATGCCAAGGCGGCAGTGAATTTTGAGATGCTGCGTCGGATGGGGAAGGCCACCTTGCCGAATCTGATGTTGCTTGGGGATATCTACATGTTGGATGACGCCTTGGAATTGGCCCTGCCGGTTTACTTGGACGCGATTGAAAAGGATGGAGTGAATGACATCCGCCGCTCGCTTCGTGCCTGCGAGATTTTGGTGAGTCGCGGGGCTTGGAGTGAAGCCAATCAAATGTTCTCTAAGGTCAAGCAACGGCATCAGGCTACCATGAGTGATGACGAGGAAGCCAAGTTGCTTCGTTTGGAATCGAAGGTGGCGATTGCCAATGGCGAAGGGCAGAAAGCTTTGTCTGTCTTGGAACAGATCATCGGCAAGAACCCGCTTGATGGTGAGGCACTCTTGCTCGCGGGTGAATTTTACGCCCAAGAGGGTGAAACCGCGAAGGCGATCACTCGCTACGAATTAGCAGCCAAGATCACTGGTTTTGAGGCGGATGCTTGGTTGAAGCATGCCCAATTGTTGGTGCGCCAACAGGATTACAACGAGGCGCTGGATCTCCTGCGCAAGGCTCAAAAGGTGAATCCTCGCGATAACGTTCAGAAGTATCTCGAGGCGGTTGAACGAGTGGCTCGCGCTTCTGCGGGTTGAGCGGGGTTAGCAATCAGGAATATTCGGCGCGCGCACGATGATGTCTTCTCCGTTTGCCAACCGGTGGTGCTGGACTTGGGGTTCCGTGGGATCCCGGGAACGGTTCACTATGGCTGGGTTGCTTCTGGTCCTGATCCTTGGATGCCTCCCTGCTGAGGTGGTCCGGGCGCAGGGGAATGGGGGGACGATCGCAGGCACGGTGTCGGACTCCTGGGAGGGCACGCCCGTGCCCGGGGTGACGGTAGTGCTACGCGGCACAACGCTGGGGACGACGACGGATATTTCCGGTCGATACCGCTTGGAGGGCGTTGCTGGCGGATCCCACATTTTGATTTTCTCCAAATCGGGCTACGCGCGTTCGACCGTCAGTGATATCCGAGTCATTGCGGGTCAGACTTCGAACGCGGATCTGAAGATGAAGCCGGAGTTCTATGAACTGGAGCCTTACGAAGTCATTTCGGAACCCTTCGTCGACCAAAGCGTGGCTTTGTTGAGTGACCGACAAGGCTCGGCCGCGATGCAGGATTCCATTGGTGCGGATTTCTTTTCCCGTGCCGGAGCAAACAATGCAGCGGAGATCATGACCAAGGTCACTGGGGCGTCCGTGGTTGGAGGGAAGTACGTTTTTATTCGTGGGCTAGGCGATCGCTACAGCAACACGACGCTTAATGGCGCGGAAGTCCCAAGTCCGGATCCGGATCGGCGCGCCGTGCAAATGGATATCTTCCCTTCGAGTTCGATCGCGAGCATTGTGACTACCAAGACCTTCACTCCTGATAAACCCGGAGGATTTTCCGGCGGTTCCGTGGATGTGATCACTAAATCCTTTCCGCCTGAATTCACTGGTCAATTGTCGATCGGGGCGAGCTACAATCCTCAGGCTTCCTTCAATGACAACTTCCTGAGCTATGACGGAGGCGATACTGATTTTATCGGTTTTGATGATGGGACTCGGGACATTCCCGATGAGTGGGGGGCCGCGGGGGATATCGATACCCAGGCTCTGGTGAATGAGACTCGCTCGGGTGGTGGCCGTACTACGGAGTCGCGCACGGCGGCCGCCGAAGAGATCATCGCGCTCACGTCGGCGTTCACTCCGGTCATGTCGCCAAGTGAGGATCGCTCTTTGCTGAAGCACAACTTCTCCGGTTCGATTGGGGATACGGTCCAATTCTTGAAACGAGATTTAGGTCTTTTCGGGGGCTTGAGCTACTCGCGGAATTACTCCTTCTTTGACGATGGATTCCAAGGGCGTTACGAGCGTAGCGCGGACACGCTGCAACCCTTCATGGAGCTCAATGATGTGCGAGCGGTGGATGCGGTGTCTTGGGGCAGTGTGGTGAACGCGGCTTACCGCCTAGGGGAAACCCATGAAGTCGGATTCAATTTCCTCTACAACCGCAATAGCGAAGATCAGGTGCTGTTCCAGGAAGGCTTCTTGTTCGGTCTGGAGCCGGATACCTTTGAACGCCGCGTGTTGCAATACACGGAACGGGAATTGCAGACGTATCAATTCCGCGGTAAACACGAGTTTGCCAAGCTCGCGGATTGGAAGATGGAGTGGATCGCCTCACTTTCGTCCACCTTGCAGAATCAGCCTGATTTGCGACTGCTTCAATTCCAGCGTCGCCCTTCTGGGACGGTGGATATCAACCTTTCGGGTTATCAGGCGCCGACACGGTATTTTCGCTCCGTCAATGAGGACAACGAGAACTTCAAGCTTGATAACACCATCCCCTTCGATGTGTGGAGTGGGCTTGAGGCGAACTTAAAGTTCGGCGCCTACTTCTCGGGATCGGAACGCGTCTACGAGGAACGGCGATTCGAGTATGTGAGTAACTCCTCACCCCGTTTTGCCGATCTGAATCAGACGGGGGATCCCGGTGCTTTCTTGGCGCCGGAGAACGTGATCTTCACGAACCCTGGTCGTGGTTCGTTCCGGTTTAACAAGTACATCGAGGAGCGGCCTTTCAATAATTATGATGGCTTGCAGGATATCTACGCGGGTTACCTGATGACCGAGCTTCCCATCGTTGAAAAGGTGAAGTTCGTCGGCGGTGCTCGTTACGAAACCACCAGCTTGACCGTGGAAAGCTTCGGGGAACGGGCTGGAATGGCCAACCTGGACGAAACGTCATTGCTTCCCGCCGCCGGTCTGATCTACGAGATCGTTCCCGACATGAATCTGCGGTTTTCATTTGGGCGCACTTTGGCCCGACCGACCTACCGTGAGATCACGCCGATTTCTGTCTTTGACGTAGCCAATCGTGAAACGCTAGTCGGTAATCCGGACCTGAGCTTAACGTCGATCGACAACTACGACATCCGCTGGGAGTGGTTCCCGAACCCCGGCGAAGTCTTGGCCTTCTCGATCTTCTACAAGGAACTGCAAGATCCGATTCAAAAGACCACGGCGACTGCGAATCGGCAGGTGCAGTACCAGAATCGCGAGCAAGGCGAAGTCTACGGATTGGAATTGGAAGCTCGAAAGACGCTCGAGTTTATTCGTCCTGAACTGGAGGAGTTCACCCTGGGAGGCAATTTCACCTTGGTGGAATCCGAGGTGGATAAAGGGCCCTTCGATTTTGGTGAAGGAACGGTCCCTCTGGCCGGGCAGTCCCCCTACATTGTGAATGTGGATCTCACCTACCACAATCCTCGGTCTGAGACCACGGCGAGCTTGTTCTACAATGTCTTTGGCGAGCGGCTCTTTTCCGTGGGTCAGCGCGAAACGCCCCATATTTTCGAGCAACCCGTGGATACCTTGGACTTCACGCTCTCGCAGCGGCTCAACGACCACTGGAATATCAAACTCTCGATCAAGAACATCCTCGATCCCGACATCAAGTCGACCTATGACTTTGGTGGGCCGGAGTTTGTCTATGCCTCCTTCCGCCGCGGGCGATCCTTCGGGATCTCATTGAGCTATGACTTCTGATGAGTTTGGAAAACTCTGTTAGAATATCCTTTGAAGGATCCAGTCCGTGACCGTTTCACCAAACCGTAACCGCATCGTACTTTTTGCGTAACCCGCTTTCGTTTCCCTGGAGACTCGCGTTCGTAGAGATCAAATAGCGGAAACAGGTAAAACCAAACTGATGAAATCATTCCGAGCCAAATTCCTAGGTGGATTCTTAGCGGTCGTATCGAGCCTCACGATGTGGGGAGCGACCATTGACGTCACGGATGCGTCTATCGATGGCACGGCGACGTGGACGGCCGATAATACTTACGTCCTGTCGGGCTTCGTCTTTGTTGAAGAGGGCGAGACCTTAACGATCGAACCGGGTACCGTCATCAAGGGCAAGCCGGGGGAAGGTGCCCAGGCCAGCGCCTTGGTGGTGGCTCGTGGCGGTAAGATTTTTGCCGAGGGAACGGCCGAAGCGCCGATTATTTTCACCGCCGAAGCCGATGATGTGGCGGACGTCGAAGATTTTGGCGAAACGGATCGCGGTCTCTGGGGTGGCTTGATTGTCTTGGGTCGTTCGACCCTGAATAGCCCGACGGCCTCCGGCATGCCGATCACGGATAACGTTGAGGGTATTGACATCAATGAGCCTCGCGGGATCTTCGGTGGCGATGATGAAGCTGATAATTCCGGCGTCATCCGCTACGTCTCGATCCGGCACGGGGGCGCGCTGATTGGAGCGGACAACGAAATCAACGGTCTGACGCTCGGTGCGGTGGGCAGTGGCACGACGATCGAATTCGTCGAAGTCTTCGCGAACCTGGATGATGGCATTGAGTTCTTCGGTGGCACGGTGAACACCAAGTGGTTGGTGGTTTCCTACTGCGGTGATGACTCTTTTGACTACGACCAAGGTTTCGGGGGTAAAGGCCAGTTTTGGTTCACCATCCAAGACGGTGACTCCGGTGATGGTGGTGAGCACGACGGGGATATCGATGACGACACCCGGACCCCGCTGTCTCGCCCGGAAGTTTACAACGCGACTTTCATTGGTGCCGGTGCTGACTCGGGCACGACCCGCCGCGCCTTCAACATCCGCGACAACGCGGGTGCGCTTTACCACAACAGTGTGTTTACCGACTTCGGTGGTCGTGGGATTGACGTTCAGGATGATAGTGCCGGCCGGGTTGCTGCTGGTGACTTGGATTTCCGGAACAACATCTGGTGGGCTTTTGGCGCGGGCAGCACGGCGGCTGAGATCGCCAACAGCAACGCTTTACCGCTCTTCACGGAAGGGGATCGCAACAACGACATCGTGGATCCGCAATTGCGTGGTATTAGCCGTACCTTTGATGCCATGCTGGATCCGCGACCCGCAGAAGGTAGCCCGGCTTTGGGCACGGCAGCCGCGGTTCCGGAGGATGGCTTTTTCAGCCCGGTGACCTACAAGGGCGCCTTTGGTGAAGTGAACTGGGCGTCGAGTTGGACGGCGTTGGGAACCGGCGACTACATCACTCAGGAGGGCGCCGGTGTTCCGAACGTACCCGGAGCTGGTGGAGGCGCTGGTGGTGAGACGATTGAAGTGACGGATGCCAGTATCGATGGTGATACGGTTTGGACCGCTAACAATACCTATCTGTTGAACGGCTTCGTGTTCGTGGAAGAAGGCGAGACGCTGACGATTGAGCCGGGCACCGTGATCAAAGGCAAACCCGGTGAAGGTGCTGAAGCCAGTGCTTTGGTCGTGGCTCGTGGCGGCAAGATCTTCGCGGAAGGTACGGCCGAAGCGCCGATTATTTTCACCGCCGAAGCCGATGATGTGGCGGACGTTGAAGATTTTGGCGAAACGGATCGAGGTCTTTGGGGTGGTTTGATCGTTTTGGGTCGCTCGACCCTCAACAGCCCGACGGCTTCTGGCACGCCAATCACGGACAACGTCGAGGGTATCGACATCAACGAGCCACGCGGCATCTTCGGTGGGGATGATGAAGCCGATAACTCCGGGGTCATCCGCTATGTGTCCATCCGGCACGGCGGCACGCTGATTGGGGCGGATAACGAAATCAACGGTCTAACCCTTGGTGCGGTGGGTAGTGGCACGACGATCGAGTTCGTCGAAGTCTTCGCCAACCTGGATGACGGGATCGAGTTCTTCGGTGGCACGGTGAACACCAAGTGGTTGGTCGTGGCCTACTGTGGGGATGATTCCTTTGACTACGACCAAGGCTTCCGAGGTAAAGGCCAGTTTTGGTTTACGATCCAGGATGGTGACTCCGGTGATGGTGGTGAGCACGATGGGGATATCGATGACGACACTCGGACGCCGCTGTCGCGTCCAGAAATCCGCAACGCTACCTTCATCGGCGCTGGTGCCGAATCGGGCACCACTCGAAGGGCCTTCAACATTCGGGACAACGCTGGTGCAGTTTACTCCAGCAGTATCTTTACCGATTTTGGTGGCAGAGGGATTGACGTGCAGGATGATAGCTTTGACCGTTTGGATGCTGGCGATATCGATTTTCGAGACAATATCTGGTGGGCTTTTGGCGCCGGTAGTGCGGCCAGCGAAATTGCCAATGGCAACGCTCTCGAATTATTCACAGACGAGTCGCGGAACAATCAGATTGTTGATCCACAACTGCGCGGCATCAGCCGAACCTTTGACGGTGTTTTGGATCCACGGCCAGCGGAAGGGAGTCCTGCGTTGGAAGCGCCTACGAACGGGCCGGCGAACGGATTCTTCGCTCCGACGAGTTTTCGGGGTGCCTTTGGGGACGTGAACTGGGCGTCGGCCTGGACGGCTTTGGGGGCGGGCGGCTACATTACCGTGGACGGCGCGGGGGAACCGCAAATAAACTCACCCGTTCCGAGCGTTCCCGTTGTCTTGAGTATTTCGCACGGAACGGATGGATTGGTGATATCGTTCGAGACTCTTGGTGGGGCGCGGTATCAACTGCAGGTTTCATCTGACTTGGAGAATTGGGTCGACAGTGGGGATGCCGTTGTTGGGGACGGTGATGCTGCAAGTATCCCTTTTGAAAACGCTGAGGAGCGCGTCTTCGCTCGGGTGATCTCGCGATAGAGGCCGAGGCCCGTTCTGAGCGAAAACGATCGGGCAGTCTTCGGACTGCCCTCTTTTTTGGGGAGGGACGGATCGTTCGGCCGATTACCAGAGCGGATTGGCGTTCCGGTGATCCCCCCACGGCCCCCGATTCCCGCGTGAGGCGCCGGGCTTAGGGCCGTGATTCTCGGTTAGGTATTCTAGAATCTGTTTCCGAAATCTTTCGGGGAGCTTTGGGAGTCCTTGGCTCTCCATTTTCTTCAATGTTTTTTCCCATTGATCCGCCGACTTGTGCGCATTCTCAATCACCATCGTCGAATGACAGGCGGTGCACGCGGCCACGACGAGCGTTTTGGCCGGGGGCGGCGAGGTGGGCGGTGCGATCGCGGCCGGAGCCGTGGGTGTCTGTGGGTTTGCCGCGAGTACCGATGCGATGGTGAGTGCGCTGGCGCCGATAGAGATGTGGCGATGGAATTGAGTCATGGGTTCGTCACTAAATGGCTCGAGCGGAGATCCGGTGCATCGCGTTGTTGAGATAGCCTTTTGGGTTCCATCCCGGGACGATCATGGGTTGGGATCGACCCGCGTCGTCTGTGGCGCGTGCCCATATTTCGTAATAACCCTTTTTGGGTAGGCGCAGGCGGGTGGACCAGCGTTGCCAGGCGTAGCGGTTTGTTCCAGGTGCGAGCGTGGTGGCATGCCAAGTTGAGCCGAAGTCGTAGCTGATATCCACTCGACTGACCCGTCCCGTTCCGCTCCAGGAATGTCCCCGGACCTCAAGATCGGCGTCTTGGGATACGGTAACCCCATTTTCGGGCCGGGTGATCAAGGACTTCACCGGCATCGTAGTAATGATTTCCATGTCTTCATCGGGAACGGACGTACCCGGGGCGACCGGTGATCGCGGAATTCGGTACGAAGAGCCGGTCATTTTTGTGCCGTCGTGCACTTGGTCTCGGATCCAGATTCGCTTTAGCCATTTGCCCGAGGTGGATCCGGGCCAGCCTGGGCAGATCAAGCGCATCGGAAATCCATGCTCGGCGGGTAGCGGGACGCCATTCATCTCCCACACGAGGAGGGTGTGGGGATCCATGGCCTTTTCGATGGGGACGCCTCGTGAGATGGGCGAACGCTTGGGGTCGCGGCTAAGATGAGGGTCCTCGCCGTAATACCCGATAAAAATGGCGGATTGCTTCAGCCCCAAAGACTTCAGTACATCCGCGAGTCGAATCCCCTTGTAGCGGGCGCAGCCTACGGCTCCCAGAGTCCATTGGTTGCCGCTGGCATTGGGGAAATAGCCCGCCCGTCCGTTGCCGGCGCATTCAATGGTGAGTTGCGCTTCGCGGTGTTCGAACTCGCCTTGGAGTTCGGTCATGGTGAAAGTGCGGGCTCTGTTGATATGGCCGTCGATGGTTAATTCCCATCCGGTCAGATCCTGTTTCCGGGCCCGCTCCGGAATGTGGCCATTGTTGCGTACGAAATGGAGGTGATTTGGAGTCACGGCGTCGTCCAAAAGGTGGGCCGGCGTTTCCGCATTGAGCGGACGGTCACTAAGGACGGTCAATGCCCGCTTGTACTCGGGTACGTCCGATGGCAATCCGGCCTCTTGGGCCAGAATAGAAGGGATGATACCGGGCGGGAGGAGATCTTGAAAAACGATCGGTGCCCCCAACGTAGCGGTTAGTGCTTTTAGGAATCGCCTCCTATCGCCGGGAAAAACGGCATCTGTTTGGGGGTTGGCAACGGACCTGTCTTGGTTTGGCATGGTATGATACGGGCGAAGGATCGCTGTTCTGGGGATTCTGGGGGAGTTTTCTCGGTCGAGTCCACAAAGATTTCTGCTCGGTCATTTCGACTTTCGCCTTGGGGGCGTGCCTTCGGAGGGAAAAATATGGCCATCTGCGGTCAAGTTCGTCAGGATGCCAGCCGTACCCGGTCACTCTACCGATTCATTGGTCGTAGGCACGACTCCAGTTGCATAAAATCCGATCTCATTGAAAAATCTCAATCATGTCTCCCAGTTTGACCAATCTTTTCGGCAATTCGCCGTTTCGGGCGCTTGAAGAACATAGCACGAAGGTGCATCAGTGCGTGTCCTTGATCCGGGGCGTTTTTGACGCGAGCCTCGCTGGAAACCGGGAAGCCGTCGACAAGCTGGCTGAAGATATTTTCCGGTTGGAAACGGAGGCGGACGAGATTCGGGACCGACTCCATCACGATCTGGCTTCTCGAATGCTGATTCCCGTGAGCAAGGATCAATTGCTCGATGCCTTGGAACATCAGGACTCCATTGCCGACCGAGCCGAAGATTTGGCGGCCATTCTGACCTATCGTTCACTAACGCTTCCAGATGTCTTGGTTTCCGATGTCAGCGCGTTTCTTGATGAATCTCTCAGCAATTGCAAGTTGGCGGAAGGGATCTTCTCGAAGTTGATCATTCTTGTGGAATCTTCCTTTAGCGGCCGCGATGCCTTGACGATCTCCAAACTTGTGTTCGAGTTGCGCAAGCGAGAAGACGGGACCAAAGCGAAGAAAATCCAATTACTCCGACGTGTCCATCAGGAAGAAGCCCTCTTCGGGCCCGTTGATCTGGTTAGCTGGACGCAAGTGATTGAGATCATCGGAGATATTTCCAAGTTTGCTGATAATGCGGCGACTGCAATCAGTGTAATAATCCAAGGTAAATAGACGAAACCCATGATTCCAATGCTGGCAGACTTCGCTATCCCAAACGGGGCAATCTTCTTTTCGCTCGCTCTGATCTTCGGGCTCTACATGGCCTGGAACATCGGCGCGAACGACGTGGCCAACGCCATGGGCACCTCAGTGGGCTCCGGTTCCTTGACGATCAAACAGGCCGTCCTGATTGCCGCGGTTATGGAACTGGCGGGAGCCGTTCTCGTCGGAATGCACGTGACGGACACGGTGCGGAAAGGGATCTTTGATCCATCAATCTTCGAGCCGACGCAATTGGTAATCGGGTTCTTGGCCGCGTTGCTAGCTGCGGCCGTTTGGCTCCAGGTCGCTACCTACTTCGGATGGCCGGTTTCGACCACTCATTCCATCGTTGGAGCGGTGGTGGGTGTGGGAGCCGCAATCGGTGGGGCGAGTGTGATCAATTGGGGCAAGGTGTTCGAAATCGTCATGTCCTGGGTCACCTCGCCGCTCTGTGGCGGGATCGTTTCCTTCCTTGTGTTTCGCCTGATTCAGAAGCGAATACTCGACCAAAAACACCCGCTCCGACAGGCGTACCGGATCACTCCGTTCCTGGTCTTCTATGTCGGTTTTGTTTTGTCGATGGTGATGGTGTTTAAGGGATTGAAGAATCTGAAACTGGATCTGGGCTTGCAGATGGCATTGTTGGTTTCGGTGCTTGTCGGGTCCCTGTTTTTTGGAGTCGCCACCGTGTGGTTGAAGAAACTGAAAGTGAAGATTGAACGCGAGCGGGAGGAGCGGGGCATTGAGTTGACGGGAACGGACGACGAAGGCCTTCCCTTTCAGCGGAAAGACCGAGAGGATCCGGAATTGCGCCCGGCGTTGGTCGAGGGTTCTGAAATTCCCACGAAACGCTGGGAACATCGCCGTCGTTTTGAATTTGAAAAAGTCGAGGGTATCTTCGGGTTCTTGATGATCCTAAGTGCTTGTTTCTTGGCCTTTGCTCATGGCGCCAACGACGTTGCCAATGCGATTGGACCCGTGGCGGCGATTGTCGATATTGTGCAAACCGGAGAAATCTCCGCCAAATCGCAGGTGCCGATATGGATCCTCTTTCTGGGAGGCATTGGGATCGTGATTGGTCTGGCCACTTGGGGGTATCGGGTCATTGAGACGATCGGCAAGAAGATCACGGAACTCACACCCAGCCGGGGGTTTGCGGCCAATATTGGTGCGGCGACCACGATTGTGCTGGCAAGTCGCATGGGATTTCCTATTTCAACGACACATACTTTGATCGGTGCCGTATTGGGAATCGGATTTGCCCGTGGGGTGGGCAGCCTGAATCTCCGGGTCGTGCGGGATATTGTGATGTCTTGGCTGATTACGATCCCAGCCGGCGCCGGGTTTGCGATTCTGTTTTACTACATTATCCGAGGGATCTTTTAGGGGACTTTGTTTTTTCGCTCCAAGCCGCCAAGTTATGAGTACAAGCCTTCGCGTCGTAGCGGCTTGGCGCGAAAACCTACTGGGCGTTTCTGTTTGGTTGATTTTCTTGCTGGCTTATTGGCCCGTCTAAATTATGCGGTAGATCAAGCTAGAGACGGTATGTCGCCCCAGACAAACAAGATGACTGAGGGCATGAGACCGAGTGCGTTGATTGTGATCGGAATCCGCTTGAGGAGAATGAGAGGGAGTTAACAAAGCACTCAACTCTTGGAGGAGCGAGGGGTTTTCTTTACAGCGACCGGACTGGGGGGAGCCTCGGGACGAGAAAGGATGAGGTGTCCTTTGTCAACGACGGTCCACTGTTCACTGGCTTTGCGACGGATGAGTGCGCTACTCCTGGCCGCCGCCATGTTGGCCGGTCCAAGCGTGACTCATGCAGCTGATAAAAGTGTACCCGGCGAATTACCGGGTACACTCAAGCTTCAGAATCTCGAATAGAATTTAACGGAAACTTCCTTAAAATAGAACCTGATTCTAGAAGTAGGTTCGCACCGCTAGCTGCAAGCTTCCCGTGTTAATATCCGTGTCAGTTCCCAAAAGTTCGCCCCAGGCATACTCATATCCACCCATGAGCTTGAGGTTCTCTCCACTGAGGAAATACTGAAATCCAGCGTAAACCGAATGATAGTTCTGGACATTGAAACGTGCGTTTCTGTCCCCATCACCATCATGTCCATATCGCAGGGTGCGTTGTTCACGTCCCGAGTCCATGTATTGGTAGCGAAAGACACCTTCGAGCTTGTCGGTAATTTTATAGGAAGGCAATACATAGAAACCCCATGTGTCATCTCCAGCCGGAATAGCTGCAGACCCCCTATATGCTGCAACTGCCTCGCGGTTGGCTCCGTAGATGATATCGGCAATGACTTTAAATCGATCTTTTTCGTAATCGACACCCCAAGCAAACGCGTGCTCATAAGCAGAACCGAAAGTACCTGCAGCAGCATTACCCCGCGCACGTTCACGGCCACCGTCGTTGTCCACATAGTTCCAGTCGAAGTGGAGGGAGAGACCATCTTTTACCGGGTAGGTGAGGTTGTAGGATGCTCCTCTATTGGCGTTAAAGTCGACCCATTCTGGACCATCTCCATGGGCACCATAAACCCAGGCACCAAGCCGGTGCTCAATACCTTTGGTAAAGAATCCCACCTGGGCTCCCCAAGGACGTTGCTGACCGATTTCATTCACGATAGAGGCACGCTCGACCGTCTTGATGTATCGCGACGATTGAATGTCTTCACGAGTAATGTCCTGCTTATCTTTACCGAGAATGAAATAATAATAATCGCTGGGTTCCCATTGGATGTTGAACGTTTGGAAATTGTTTATAAAAGGACCCTCGTCGCTAAGGGCTGTTCTGGAACCATGGCCATCCGAAATGTTTGCGTCGAAACCGAAGGAAAGATTGTGAGCAAAATCGAAGTCCATTTGGATTCGCGCCCGGCGGTGGTGGTAGACATCGTATTCATTGTCTTTTTCACCATCGATATCCTCGTCCTGGTTGATGTATTGACCATGATACCGACCTTTCAACTTAACCTGTCTGATGAAGCCGCTATCGCTCTTATACAAAGTGTTTTTTTCGAAGATACTCCACCCTTTGGCAGGTGTCACAGTCGGACTCTCATCAACGGCTACGACTTTGTCTTCCCCTGCATTCGCAAGGCATGCGCTGAATAGACCCGCGCAAAGAAGTGTCCCAATACTTTTATTGGTTCTTAGTTGTATCATTTTCTGTTTGCTCGATTTTGTTTTTAGGGTTGTCGATTGGATTCCCCTGCAACGACCATGAGTTTGAACGGCGATGAGTTTGAACATTGGTTGGATTTCTGCAATGGGGTTTGTGTGACAATATGGTGACGTTTGTTACATTTGTGCGAGGTTCGTGCGGCCATCAGTCCGCGATCGATACTTGCAGTTCCTAGTCTCCACCGCGGATGCAGAGCCCCTTTTCTACGGTCCTCGGCCCCTCCGCATACCCGTTTCCCTCCCGCGAAGTTGGAAACAATTCGCTTTCCGGCATCCCCAACATGTAAAGGTGCCGTGCTACGAACCTTCCGATTCGTCGGGACTACTCGGTGATCGTCCCTCACAGGGGATTTGTTCCGAAACGGTGTTTCAGGCCATGTTGTTGGTTGTCCCGTAGTCAAGCCGACCCGCTGGTCCAACTTCTTGAAGTGCTGCGCAAACCCGGTTCCATCACCGAGGAGGAATACAAGGAGTTGAAGGACTCCGCCGCCACGCCCGCTCCTCAATTCAAATCCTTCCAGGATCGCCTTATCGAGCAGGACTACAAGATCGACAAACTCAGCGATGATCTTACCTCGCAGGCGGGCATGAATCAGAAGCTCAGTGAGAACTTCCAAAAAAGCTGGCATCTTAACTCCAAAACCCAATCTGACATTCATCGGTAATGGAAACGACGCTTGCTGCTTTTTTCTCCGGGCTAACGCCCGAAATGTGGAGTTGGTTGGTGATGATGGTGATATCGCTGAAGCCAGTGACGCGCAGCGCACGTTTGAGTTCGCTAAGGTGGAGGGGATCTTTGGTTGGTTGATGATTCTCAGTGCGTGCTTTTTGGCTTTTGCGCACGGGGCGAATGATGTCGCGAACGCGATCGGCCCGGTTGCGGCGATTGTTGACATCACGCAGACCGGCGTGATTGCAGCCGAATCCGATGTGCCGATTTGGATCCTCTTACTGGGTGGGGCCGGCATTGTGATCGGACTCGCGACATGGGGCTACAAGGTAATCGAAACCATTGGAAGCAAGATTACGGAACTCACCCCGAGTCGAGGTTTTGCGGCCAATATCGGGGCGGCAACGACGATTGTTTTGGCGAGCCGGCTCGGGTTTCCGATTTCCACGACGCACACGCTGATTGGGGCGGTGTTGGGGATTGGGTTTGCTCGGGGGGCAGGCAGTTTGAATTTCAAGGTGATCCGCGACATCCTCATGTCCTGGTTGATCACCATCCCGGCGGGTGCTGGGTTTGCCATCCTCTTCTACTACATTATCCGAGGGATCTTTTAGGGGACTTTCTCGAAGATTTTCGCTCTTGGGCTACTACTTCATCAGGAGCGGATCTCCTGGATTTACCTCTTTTAGATACTCGGCATGGTAGGCGAAACTGCCGGTGAAATCCTCCGGTGGGATCTCGGTCAAGATTCGTTCTCGAATGGCTTTCGCGATCTCTGCTGGCATTGGTTCTTCGCCGGGTAAAAGACGTTTCTCATCCTCCATATTCCCCTTGATAGCGTCGTACATCCCATCCGCTTCCTCCTGCCAAGTAAAGTAGCCACGCTCATTGTGGGCGATGCCAGGCGCCCTACCCTTGGGGGCTTCTGCGGCTTTGGCTGAATTCTTATGAAAGTCGGCGACCACGGAGTATGTATTGCCCAATCGCTCGACATTCTCGCCGTAGCCATATTCGTCAAGGATGGCGTAGAGTTTTTCGAACGCGCGATCATAGCGAGCGGGATTCTCGTAAAAGTTCTTAACGAAACTGTGTCGTCCCAGCTCAAACATCATTCTCTCTTCCTCCGGGTCACGGACGTCCCATTTCCAATAACCGTGCCTGTCTTTCCCTTGCTTGGATTCCTGGAAAGTCATTGTTGGGTGAATGGTGGGTTCGAACGGGAAGTTTTCGATCCACTCTTTGCGATCCTCCCACCAGGCTTGATCGGCTTGCTCCTTGGCAGCGCGCAGTGCCGCCCGTTCCGCCTCCTTTCGCCGGTGTACTGCTGCCAGTCTCCGGACTTCATCCCATTCAGCCAGTTGGGCTTGCCACTCAGCGTCGTTACTCTGCCGGGCCGCGTGAATGCCAGTAGCCACCTCACGCAGGAGATTCTGAGATTTGGCTGGCGTATCCGGCTGCCCTATGGATTCCTTGCTGGTAGGAGCAGTCTCAGACAGCGGAGTCCAGTTGAGCGACGCTCCTCGGTCTGACCTTGTTGAGAAAGCGATGACCACCGCTACCGCGAGGCAGCCTCCAGCCCCCAGATAGAGAAACGGTTTTCGATACATACCAATGCCTGCAATCTAGGTCCCGGCAGGTTGGTCTTCACGTCCCTATTCGATACTTCGCGTATGGGTTGGCGGGGAGAACCTCTGGTCAATGTCGCTCCTTTTTCTTATGCTCTTTTGCGCCGTCACTTGATCGGCACGGTCTAGATTCGCCGTGCTTTAAGTAGATTCAGGGCGGACCGCTTCGTTCCGCCAAATCCTCATGTCCCTACTTCAGTAGTAGAGGATCTCCGGGGCGAACCTCTTTTAGGAAATCGGCATTGTAAGCAAAGCTGCCGGTGAAGTCCTCGGGTGGAATCTCTGCCAGAATTCGGTCGCGAATTTCTTCTGCGACCTCCTCTGAGATTGGATCTTCGCCTGGTAGTTGATTTCTCCTCGTTGCGGTGAGATGACCAACAATCCCATCCTCATAGATTCTTAGATCTTCCTCCTTGGTCAAGTACCCACGTTCGGTGTGAGCCACCCCAGGTGCCCGTCCTTGGGGATCCTTAATCGCTTCCGGGATTCGTTCATGATAGCCCTTTGCAGTAGAGTAAATGTTGCCCAAACGCTCTGGACTGTCGGCATAGCCATATTCTTCAAGGATCCCGTGGAGTTTTTCGAACGCACGATCATAGCGTGCGGGGTTTTCATAGAAATCCTTAACGAAAGTATGTCTATCCAAAGCGAACATCATCTCCTCTTCCTTTGGATCATTGACGTCCCATTTGCAGTAGCCGAATTTGTCTCTGCCGCGCTTGGATTCTTGGAATGTCAACGTCGGATGGTGAGTGCGTTCAAAAGGGAAGTTCTCAATCCACTCCTGGCGATCTTCCCACCATGCCTGCTCGGCCTGCTCGGTTGCCGCTTTCAATGCGGCTCGCTCCGCTTCCTTTTTGCGGTATTCTGCACCTAGTTTTCGCACTTCGTCCCACTCAGCGAGTTGCGCTTGCCAATCTGCTTCGTTAGTTTTGCGAGCAGCATCGATGCCTGTGGCTACTTCGCGCAGGAGATTCCGTGATTTAACTGGAGTGTCCGGTGCCAAGAATGGTTCTTTGCCTGAAGGACGAGTATCGGATCCTGAAGTATTCAGAAGAGAAGCATCTCGGTCTATCCGAGTTGAGAATGTGATGAACACTGCCATAACAAGGCATCCTCCAGTTCCCAGATAGAGAAACTGTTTTGTATTCATTCCTATTCCTCCGATCCAGTTCAGGGTTGGTTATACTTTACTTCCCGAACCAAATACTCCTCGCTTACTTTGGCTTCGAAGGTTTCTGTCCTCCAAGTAGTGGGGGTGGGTGAGATATTTCCGTTCCCTGTGAATACGGGGATCTGTTCTTCAAACTTTCCCTTTACGTCGTGGCGAAACGCGGAGCGTTTTGCCGAACCCGTTGTGCGCATACTGATCAGCCGTTGATTTGAGCCGAGGAAAAACGGAACCCCGTGTTCAACCTCGGTAGCACCTTGATTGAAACTACAGGTGATTCTCTTCATGATCGGGACTGTGCGCCCGACATCATTGGAAACACCCTCGCCCCCATACGTGACGTCTGTATAGCTTCCACTTACGGTCACGATAAAGCTTCCAGGCTCCTCTTTGACCTTGGGGTGTGCTTGCGGAGAACTGTTGACAACCGTTCTGAAGTAATAGCTCCCTACTGACCAGGATTCATCGACGAGGCTCATTAGTGTTCCTAACCGGAACTGCGATGTAGGGGTGTTTAGTGTGGCTACATCGGAATGAATGGCGGCCATGTCTGGGCTCCCGCCGGTGCCATGCCAAGAATTGCTCGTGGGGCCAATCGACCATTCGCTCCAGTAGGAAGTTCCGTTCGCATCTGTGAGCCGTTGCCGGTAATCCAGAGCATAGGTTCGTTTCCAGCCGCTGAGATTCATTCCTTCCCGGTCAATCAGGCTGGAAGCTGCATAGCCGGTCAATGCTCGATTGTGAATGACTCGTCCATCCCTAGCCTCGTAGTGATGCCCGGAGGCAGTGGAAGCAAGTAGCTTAGAACCTTGAAAGCTTTGGATGATCTCCGTCCCTCCTTCGCTCTTACCCTTGTGATAGCTTCCACCAAGCCAAAAGGGGCTCAATGGACTGTTGTCCGCCCAATCATCTGAATACGGGTCGCTCTCCCTCCACCAGCGGTCTTTGATCTCATCTTTGACCTGACTCCAGGTCTCGTCGCCGATTTCATCCAGGGCCTTGTCGACCAGCCAGACCAATCCCTCTTCTAGATTCGTAAACGGTAAAACCTCCACCAGCTTTTGTTTCCGCTCGGCCTGGGCAGTTGGAACTCCCAACGCGATCAGAAATGCTGCGGCACCCGCTAGGGTCCAATACTTGGTTGAGCGAGGCAACGGACGCCCATACAAATCCATTGTAGCCGTGTTCGAATTCCACCTTTTTTCCTTCATCATCTTACCTTTCCATTGCTCGGTTTGAGATCGGGTTTCCTGACTCTCGATCCTCCAAGGGACATGGGTAAAGTAATCAGAAGTAGAGCGGGCTCAATAGATTTTGAGATGAATGATGTTGAATGGGGTAAAATGTCGGATCTGTGTTGTAGGGAGGGCGTCGGTGTGGAAACAAAAACGCCCAGGGTGGACCCTGGGCGATACTGTTTTATGGGATTTTAAGGTCGGTCTACTCGCCTGTGTAGGTTAGACGGTAGATCTTGTGTTTGGTGTCGTCTGAGAATAGCACACTCCCGTCTGGCGCTTGGACACAATCAATGGGCTTGCCGAGGATCTCGGTGCCGTCTTTGAGGAAGTTGACCATCTTTTGCGAACCATAGGGGTGGCCGAACTCAAAGAGCACGCGGTCTACCGAGTAGCCCGTTTTGTTGGTGGCGTTCCAACCGCCTTTGAGGGCCGCGAAGGCGTCGCCGTCCGCGTGAGGGATGGCGTTACCGGTGTAGAAGGTCATCCCCATGCCGGAACAGTGGGCGGGGAAAAGCCATTCCGGAATCACGTTCTTGGATGCGAGTTCGACAATGTCGGGTCGGTCCAGGAAGTTGAGATTGGGGACGTTCTTGCCCACGATGTAGGGATGCCCGTAGAAACCTCCGGCGACATACTTGTTTAGCTCGGCGGGTGGGTTGTGATCCGTGATGGGTTGGCCAAACTTGGCGTTCTTAGCTTCCCATTTCAGGGCGAGCCGGTCGATGTCATGATCGATTCCCCAGATTTCGTCCGTGCCGGGTCGGATCACGAGCTTTTCGGTGTTGCGAACGCCGGTGGCGAAGAGCGTTTTGTCCGAACCGTCCAAGGCGAAGCTCCAGATTTTCTTTCGTTCGCCTTCATTGATGGGCTCGTCGCTGGCGTTTTCCGGATCGCCGACGTGGGTGTAGATCCGGTCTTTGTGCAAGACCAGGGCGCGCCAGCGGTGACCGCCACCCTTAACCGGGAGTTGATCCGGACCGAGGACTTGGACGACTTCGTCTTGTTTGCCGTCGCCATTGGTGTCGCGTGATTTGTAGATGCCTTCCACTTCGGCATACCAGAGCCAGCCCTGATACCAGGACATGCCTTGGAGGATTTGCTTGCCTTCGAATCCGTCCACGTAGGTGGTGACGGATTCAAAGTAGCCGTCGCCGTCCTTGTCTTTGAGCGTGAGGATGGATCCAATCTTAGGGACACTGACGTAGACGGAGCCGTCCGGGCCGTTTTGCAGCATGCGTGGGCTCTTGATCGTGCTTTCGGCGACGGTCAGCGTGTAGCCATCCCGAACCCAAACACCGTCCGGCACGGAACGGTCTTGGGCGTGAAGGGCGGCGGCTCCGAGGAACGCGGCAGCGCCGAGAAAAGGACTCAATTTGCTGAAGGGGTTCATGGCGTCCGAACATATCGAAAGTTCCCCCGCGAGCAAGTCAATTGGAGGATTGGAAAGTGACGTCCGGACGATTCTGGTGTGAGTCCCCAAGGTAGGGCGAGCGTACCCGCGAGCCGTTGGGCAAGTGCAGCGACCTCTCCCACCGTGTGTTCCGCCCCCCCTCCGTGTGGACACTCGACATTCCCGCAGATTGTTGAAGAATAAAGGCGAGTTGATTGTTATGAAGAGAACTGTTTTTGCCGGGCTAGCGATGGTGAGCCTCTCCGTGTTGAGCGACGGATTCACTCCGGAACACGCGGGGAAAATGAAGCATGTGCTCGAAATCGCCGCCTCACCCACGGGACGCTCGGTGGCCTACACCCTTTCGGTGCCACGCGATCCACTCACTGAAGAGAATGGGTCGGCCTGGCGGGAACTGCACGTGGTCAATGGGCAGGGAGAATCGCGGCCTTTCATCACCGGGCACGTATCGATCGGGAGCCTCGCTTGGACCCCGGACGGGAAGTCGATCACCTACCTCGCGAAACGAGGGGATGACAAGAACACGGATCTTTATGCCATCCCGATCGATGGCGGAGAATCCCACAAGCTGTTCGATCATGAGACGAGCATCTCGAGTTACGAATGGCGATCGGACGGCGAGCAGTTCCTTTTTGTGGCCACCGAAAAAGCCCCAGACAATCCGGCCAAGGATAAAGGATTTGACGCGCAGATTTACGAAGAACAGCCGCTCAATGGACAGGTGTGGTTGGCATCCCGATCCGAGGGAGAGGAGGCGTGGTCGGCTTCGGTCTTGGAACTAGACGGAGCGGTGTTCAGCGCGCATTGGAGCCCGAATGGCGATCGATTGGCGGTGGGTATTGCGCCTGATCCGTTGATCGATTCGTATTACATGTATCAGAATGTGAAGGTGGTTTCGGTGGCCTCGGGTGAGGTGATCGCGACGGTGGATCGCGCGGGTAAGTTGGGCGATTACCACTGGAGCCCGGACGGTACGCGACTGGCCGTGGTTGCCGGTGCCCATATGAACGATCCGAGTCCCGGGCGACTCTTCTTGGCCAACGCCGCCAACGGGGAAGCCCAGCGTTTGGCCTCCGACTATCTGCCGGACTTCCATGCCGTCGAATGGCTGGATGATGAGACCTTGTTCTTTGTGAGCGACGCGGGGTGTGAATCTGAATTTGGAACGATTGATCCCAGCACAGGGCAGGTAACGCGTCGGGACGTGCGGCAAGCGCCGGTGGTCGATGCGGTGAGTGTGGTCGACGGCGGTGAGCGGGTCTACTTGGCGGGTTCAACGGCGACCAACGGAACCGAGGTCTATCGTCTGCGTGGGAACCGAGGCCGTGTTCGCAAGCTGACCGATTCCAACCCGTGGTTGTCCGAGCTGGATTTGGCTCGCCAGGAAGTCATCCGATACGACGCGCGGGATGGGGTTGAGATTGAGGGTGTGTTGATTTATCCGCTCAACTACCAGCGTGGCCAGCGCTATCCGCTCATCCTCGCCGTTCATGGCGGCCCGGAATCCCGCGTTGGGAATGGTTGGATTACGAGTTATTCGCGGCCGGGGCAATTCGCGGCCAACGCGGGTTATTTTGTTTTTTACCCGAACTACCGGGGTAGCACGGGCCGGGGACTCGAGTATGCCATGTCCCATCAAGCGGACTATGCCGGGAAAGAGTTCGATGATTTGGTCGATGCCATCGATTACCTCGATGAGCAGGGGATGGTAGACCCGAAGAAAGTCGGTGTGACGGGTGGCTCGTATGGTGGGTATGCCTCCGCTTGGTGCGCGACGTATCACACCAAACGCTTTGCCGCGAGTGTGATGTTTGTCGGGATCAGTGATTTGATCTCGAAACAGGGCACGACGGATATCCCGGACGAGATGTATTATGTGCACGCACGCATGCGGCCGTGGGACGATTGGAAATTTTTCCTGGAGCGAAGCCCGATTTACTACGCCGAGCAGGCGGCGACCCCGATTCTGATCCTGCATGGGAAGGATGATCCGCGTGTGCATCCCTCGCAGTCGTTGGAATTGTATCGCACCCTTAAGACCATCGGCAAGGTGCCGACTCGCTTGGTTTGGTATCCCGGGGAAGGGCATGGCAATCGTCGGGCGGCGGCTCGGTACGATTATTCGTTACGTTTGATGCGTTGGATGGATCATTATTTAAAGGGGCCGGGTGGCGATCCACCTGCGCATGCCCTAGATTACGGTTTGGAAGACGAAACGGACGAATAAGCATGAATTCCTCTTTGCCCGATCCTTCTCGCGTCATTCGGAGCCGCCGTGACTTTTTGCGGCGGGTCGGAATGGGCTTTGGCGCCATGGGCATGGCGCAGTTGGAGGCTGCGACCTCGAATTTCCAAAATCCGCTTCGGCTCAAGAGCGGCCATTTTCCGGGCAAAGCCAAGGCGGTGATCCATTTGTTCATGAATGGGGGGCCGTCCCATGTGGATACCTTTGATCCCAAACCCATGTTGGATCGCTATGCCGGGAAGGCGCTCCCGATGGAGAATCTCAGGACGGAGCGGAAAACCGGGGCCGCTTTTGCCTCGCCCTTTCAGTTTCGGAACTACGGCCAAAGCGGCACGCCGGTCAGTGACCTGTTCCCGCACGTGGCGGAATCCATTGATGATATCGCCGTCATCCGGTCCATGCACGCGGATGTGCCCAACCACGAGCCGTCGCTCATGTTGATGAATTGCGGTGAAGCCCGACAGATTCGGCCGTCTATGGGATCCTGGATTACCTACGGCTTGGGTTCGGCGAATCAGAATCTACCCGGGTTTATCTCCATGTGTCCGGGTGGGTATCCGATTCAAGAATCTCAGAATTGGCAGTCCGGGTTTTTGCCGAGCGTCTATCAAGGGACCTACATTGATACCCAACATCGGCGGATGGACAAACTCGTGGAGAACATCCGCAGCCAGTCCGTGCCGACCGCGCAACAGCGGCAACAGTTGGATCTCTTGCGGGCGTTGAACGAGCAGCATCTGGAGTCGCGTACGGGCGATGCCCAGTTGGAGGCTCGGATCGCTTCCTATGAACTGGCCTATCGCATGCAGATGGACGCCACGGATGCCTTTGATATCGAACGCGAACCCCAGCACATTCGCGAGATGTATGGCGAAGGAACTCAGGCGCGGCAGATTCTCATTGCGCGCCGATTGGTCGAGCGCGGAGTCCGGATGGTGCAAGTCTGGCACGGGCGCGGGCAGCCTTGGGACAATCATGATGATATCGAGGTCCGGCATCGGCGATTGGCCGAGCAATGTGACCAGGCTATTGGGGCTTTGCTGAAGGATTTGAAACAGCGCGGGATGTTGGATGAAACCTTGGTGATTTGGGGCGGGGAATTTGGGCGGACACCGACCGTGGAATTGCCAAAGCCGGGGTCCAATCAAGGCAAGATCAACGGACGCGATCATAATCACTGGGGCTTCACGACCTGGATGGCCGGTGGCGGTGTGCGGGGCGGTTACGTCCATGGTGAGACGGATGAGTTTGGTTTCCGGGCCGTGAAGGACAAGGTGCATGTCCATGATCTGCATGCCACGATTCTGCATCTCTTGGGGTTTGATCACGAACAGCTCACCTTCCGCCACGCGGGTCGTGATTTCCGACTCACGGATGTGCATGGTCACTTGGTTCGGGACTTGATTGCTTAACAACGTGATGAAGGGTTGCAATTTGGCTTCTTGGGGGAGACTGGGTATTGCGGGATTGGTGCTGGGTTCCGTTTCGGTGGTGGCAGAGCCGGGTGCGGAAGTCCAGTGGGCCGCGGGTCAGTTCTTTCAACAGCAGGTTCTCCCAATCTTGGAGAATCGTTGTTTTGAGTGTCACAGTCATCAGGCGCCGAGCGCCAAGGGTGGGCTCTATTTGGATTCGCGTTCGGGTTGGGAACAGGGGGGGAATGCGGGGTCCGCGATCGTCCCGGGTGATCCCGATGCGAGTCTCTTGATCCAGGCGGTTCGGTCCGTTGATGAAGATTTTCAAATGCCTCCGAAGGGCGAACGCCTGACGGCCGCCCAAGTGGCGGTATTGGAAAAGTGGGTGCGCTTGGGGGCGTATGATCCTCGGGTTCGGAAAGGTCCCGAGGATGAAACGGATGCCCGATCTTCGCATTGGGCCTTTCAGCCCGTGGTGACGCCGGAGCTTCCGGAGGTTGCCCGTCCGGATTGGGTGCAGACGCCGGTCGATGCCTTTATCTTGCGGCGGCTCGAAGATCAGGAATTGGCTCCTTCGGAACCTGCCAGTCGGCGCACCTTGATTCGACGCGTTTACCAAGACTTGATTGGGTTACCCCCCAGTGTGGAAACTGTGGAGCGATTTGTCGAAGACCGGCGACCCGATGCTTATCGGCAGTTGGTGGATCGACTACTGGCTTCGCCTGCCTACGGGGAACGTTGGGGGCGGCATTGGTTGGACATCGCGCGGTATGCGGATACCAAGGGCTATGTGTTTCAGGAAGAGCGTCGGTTTCCATTCTCCTACACCTATCGGGATTATGTGATCGATGCCTTTAACCGGGATTTGCCCTTTGATCGTTTCGTGCAGGAACAACTCGCGGCGGATCACTTGGAACTCGGGGACGATCCGTCTCCGATGGCAGGGATGGGTTTCCTGACCTTGGGCCGCCGGTTCTTGAATAACCAAACGGATATCGTGGATGATCGCATCGATGTCGTGACCCGAGGGCTGATGGGGCTCACCGTTGCCTGCGCGCGCTGTCATGATCACAAATATGATCCGATCCCCACGGCGGACTACTATTCGCTCTACGGGGTCTTTGCCAGTTCGCAAGAACCCGCCGAACGACCCTTGATTGCGTTTGACGAGACTACTGCGGCTTACCGCGATTTTGAGAAGGAGCGGAAGCGTCGGACCGAAGAGTGGGATACGTTCCGGATCACCAGCCAGAAGGGTGGGCTCGCCGAAGCGCGCAAGCGAACGGGGGACTATCTCTTGGTGTTACACGACGCGGCTGGGATAAATCGATCTGAGACGGAGAACTTGGTGCGGAGTCGGAAGTTGGGACCCGTGATTGCGTTCCGGTGGCAGTCAAAATTGAAGGAACCGGAAGTGGCTTCGGATCCAGTTTTGGGTCCTTGGATCCGTTTGACTTCCCAGGGGAATGAAGGTTTTGCGGCGCGGTTCGGGCAATGGTTGGAAGCGCCAGCCGGAACGGACGTCAGCGCGAATCCGCTCTTGGTCGAGCGGCTTCGGGAGGCGAAGCCAGCCAGCATCGAAGCCTTGGCCGCGGTTTACAACGAGCTCTTTGTTGCGGTAGAGGAGGCGGAGACGGAAGGTCTGGATTCTGAAAGTACGGGCACGGAGGCGGATTGGGAAGCGGTTCGGCAGGTGGTGTTTGCTTCGGGAGCACCGCCCAATTTGCCCTTGGACCAAGCGACGCAACTCTTGGATGTCCGGACTCAGGAGAAGATCCGCCGACTCAAACGCGAACTCGACAAGCTCCCGGCGACCCATCCTGGGGCGCCACCCCGGGCTATGGCGTTGGTGGACCGGGGGCGATTGGTGGATCCGGTGGTTTTTCTGCGTGGCAAGCCGGGCTCTCGTGGTCCGAAGGTGCCGCGCCAATTCTTGGAGGTCCTTGAGGGAACGGATCGAAAACCCTTTGCGCGCGGTAGTGGCCGTTTGGATTTGGCCGAGGCCATCACGCGTCCGGACAATCCTTTGACGAGCCGCGTGCTGGTGAATCGCATTTGGCGCCAACACTTTGGGGTGCCGTTGGTGGCAACCCCGAGTGATTTTGGCGTGCGAGCGGATCCGCCGAGTCATCCCGAGTTGTTAGACTTCTTAGCTTCTCGATTGGTTTCGGATGGGTGGTCTCTCAAGGGGCTGCACCGATTGATTCTTCTGTCCGCCACCTATCAGCAATCCAGTGCTCCGGATGCTTATCGGGCGGCCGTGGATCCCGGGAACCGATGGCTATGGCGAATGAACCGGCGGCGTTTGGAACTGGAACCGCTCCGAGACACCCTGTTGCAGGTGTCGGGCGCTTTGGATCGGAACATGGGGGGACAACCCGTGGAAATCACGGAAGCGCCCTTTACTCCTCGTCGCACGGTCTATGGATTTGTTGAACGCCAAAACTTGCCGAGCCTGTTTCGAACGTTTGATTTAGCCAGTCCGGATACGAGCAGCCCGGGCCGGTTCGAGACCACCGTGCCGCAGCAAGCCTTGTTTATGGTGAACAGCCCGTTTGTGCACGATTTGTCGCGTCGACTCGAACAAGCGGTGAATCGTTCGGTAGAAACATCTGGCGCTGATCCCATTCGGGCACTCTGGCGTCGGGTGCTGCAGCGAGATCCGTCGCGGGCCGAGGTGGCGATGGCCGGTGAATTCTTAGCCAATCAAAAGCCGAACGTGGAGAGTGCATCGGACACGGCGGTTTGGTCTTACGGTTACGGCCGGTATGACGCTGAATCCGATCGAGTGGCCTCGTTTACGGCGTTCGCGAGTTTTTCGGAACGGAGTTGGCGCGGGGGTTCCTCTCTCCCGGATCCCGACTTAGGTTGGGCTCAGTTGACGGCGAGAGGCGGGCATCCCGGAGCCAAGCCAAACGGGATGGTGATCCGGCGATGGGTCGCGCCGTATGCGGCGAACTTCCGAATCTCGGGTCAGTTGGAACACTCCAACGAAGAAGGCAATGGTGTGCGAGCCCGGCTGGTATCCTCTGCTGGGGGATTGGTCGAGGCGTGGGACGCCGCCGATAGCTCCGTGGCCACCGAGCCATCGGTCCTCACGCTAGGGGCGGGAGATCGCTTGGACTTCGTGGTGGATGCCAACGGGGATATCAATCACGATTCCTACGAATGGACGGTCAAGATTGTGGCCGACGATTCGCCGCTCTTGTCCGACCAACGCTACTGGGATTCGAAAGAAGATTTCTCGGGCCCGATCAAAGCGGTGGAATCCTTGTCTCCCTTGGCTCGTTTGGGCCAAGTGTTGTTGATGTCGAACGAGTTGGCCTTCGTAGATTGAAGAGACTCGCGCGAAGCCGCAAAGCCGCTAAGATGAGAACACTTTTTGCGTCTTCGCGGCTTCGCGCGTTACAGATCCGGATCTAGCGCTGCCGGATCACCACCAACCAGTCTTGATCCGCATTCGCGGGCGGATTCCCCAGAGCCACGACCTCGCCGCCCCGCACGCGGCGGACATCGCCCGCTCTTAGTTTTCCGCCTTTGCGCGGGTTGAACCATTGGACTCGGAAGCTGCCGCGGGCATCCCCTAAGTCGAGATCCGCGGTGCCACCCTCCGGCAAATAAACCAAGTAGGTCTTGCCGGCTTCGGCGAGGCAATACTTCGAGTTGTCATGTTGGGCGTTGCCGACCAGCGCATCTGCGGGATCCATATTCTGGAAGGCGATCTCGTTGTCCGCGAAGAAATCCAAGGCGATCTTGCAGTAATCCCAGGAACGGTCCCGGCTCCGGAAGTCTTCACAGATCAGATCGTTTTGGGCGAGTTGGTAGCCAAAGTAGTATTCCACCCCGGCGCCTCCGCCGATCAGATTGCCCCAGAGCGTGTATTTGCGAATGTCGTGTAGGTCGTGCTTGATCCCGCCTTTGGCTCCCTTGCGCTTGTGCCCCTCAAAACCGGGATCTGGTGGCACGCCTTGACTTGCGGGGCCCTGCTCGTCATTGGCGACGACCCATTGTTTGCCCGCGGCGGCGGCGGCTTCAATCCATTGTACCGTGCGTCGGTGGGTTTGGTTCCAACCGTTTTGCAGGGATGCGCCGGTGAAGCTGTAGTTCTGTCCCAGGATTTTGCTGTAAACCTTGTCCTGGTCTTGCGGGAAGGTGTGGACGACGATGTTGTGATTGTAGGGATCCACGTCTCGCAAGTATTCCGCCATGTCTTGTTGTTCCTCAGGTGTCTGAGTGTTTTCTTCTCCCAGATTCCAATTCAGCGCCAAGGCATGACCGAAACGGGCGATGATCTCCCGACAGTAAAGCTTGCGTTCGATACCGAGCTTTCCGGCGTCTAGAGCTGCCGGGACTTCTTTCGGTTTGCGCTCGTGCCCGATCCGATGGTCGTCCATTTCATTCTCTTGGAGCTTGAAGTGGAGGTAGAGCCCGAGGGATTGGCCGTGATCAAAGACGATGCCCCATTGATCGAGTTTGGAACAATCGTAGTGCAACTTGGCGCTGGGCTGAATGAAGGGCCAGACGTTTTCGCCGTCTCCGTCTTTGTTATACGGAAGGAAGGAGAAAGAATTGCAGCCTTTGGCGGCGAGATAGTTGAGGGCGCCAATGAGTCCTTTGCCTTTACCGTCCTTCCAGGTGGGATCGCCTGTTTTCCAATCGCGGACGTGGGGCTTCCAGGTTTTCAGCGGGACGTTTTTCTTGAGCCCTTGGGTGTTGTCGAAGTCTTGGTAAGCCAAGAGGGTTTCCGGGGCGTCGGGACCCGCTTTGAGGAAATACGCGCCCGTGCCGGCAAAACGGAGGTAGCGCTCGCCGACATATTCGAGTCGACCGTGCGCACGGAAGTCCCGGCCGGTTTTGTCGCTTTCGCGAATGGCGAAACTGCCTTCCTTGCCATGGTAAGGGTAAATGGGAGCGCCGGTCTCTTCGGTTGAGACTGCGGCGTTCTTGCCTTGGGTGAAGGCGATTTGGTAGTGCCAGGAGCCGGCTTTGTCTGGAGACAGATGAGCGCGCCAATGGTTGCCGGCCTCGGCGGAGGATTCGGCGGCATTGCCATCGGCGGCGAAATAACCCGGCACACGATAGGAGGGTATGCCGGATTCGTGGGTGAAGGTGACCACCATCCGGTAGTCGGTGAAAGGATTGGGCCGGGTGTCTGTTTCTTTGGCGTGCGGACCCGCGAGTGTCAGCGTCACTTTGTGCCAGGTTTGTAACGTGCCGGAGAGCCGGACGGAACCATCGCCGTGCTGGGCCTGAGCGTCCGGGAGGAGCGCCAGGGCGGTTGCGAGTGCTAGGAATGAGTGAATGAGTTTGGGATACGGAAACCGTTTTTTCATAAAGCGTCGATGCCGGGTAGCCTATGAGGGATGGCCCGAGGACGCAGGGCTTTTTTTGGATAAAACGGCGGGAAGAGAGACGAGGACGGAGAAGCAGAGGGATACGGACTTGGAAACAGGCGTGCTAATCCGGTCCGGTGGTCCGTGTCCCGCGAGTCCAGTCCTGATCTTTGTGCTTATGTTTGGCCTTGCGATTGTATTTGGTTTTGTCGCGATGGGTTTTGCCCGGCGGCGGTAAGGGTTTGCGGATGCTTTTGTAGATTTCTTCCGGTGTCTTCATAGCAGTCTAATACGTTTCTGGGTGATATTGTTGCAGGAGCATCCCCGCGGCGGATTCGCCGTAGGGATGGACTTTGTTGGTGGGGGCTCCCTCGGCTTCGAGGGGGAATCCCTGGTTCGCCCAGGCGAAAATGGAACCCTCTAAATTGACGATGTTGGTATGCCCGGCTTCCATTAGTCGGGTGGCCAGGGCCGAGGACCGGTAGCCGACCGAGCAGTACACGACGATGGGTTCGGCCGTCTTAAGGGATTCGGTCAAGTCTTCTGCGGTTGCATCGGGCGAGACTTGGATCGCGCCGGGCAGATGACTCAGGGCATACTCTTCCGGTGCGCGGACATCCCAGATTTGGACGGTGCGGGGTGGTTCAGCCGTGAGCCAATCTTGCAGGGTGGCTGGGGAGACTTGGGTGACTTCCGGAAACCGGAGTCGGACGAACTTCTCCATCGCGCGCAGGCGCCGGTGCGGACCATCGCTGAGCACAAACAGAGCCACACCGATTCCGGCGAGCGCAACGGCTAGCGTTCCTGCGATCATCCCTTTCTTGAGCGCTGACGATTTCATGTGCATTCGGCTTGGACCTCCCTTCGTCCAAAGTAGGAGTGTGCCGAATGGGGAACGAAATGCCAATCGCTTTCTCTTTCTCTGTGGGGTGAAGGACTGGAAGTCCGCCCGAGGGTGGGGAGAGCTTACTCGCTAGCCGTTCCTGCCTAGGGTGTTCGGGTGGGCTGGTGGCGTTTGCGTTTGCTGCTCTTGCCCAGCGGCTCGCGGGTACGCTCGCCCTACCGTTGGGACTTGGGTGGCAGATTGCGCTTGCGGGTTCGGAAAGGCGGCGGCGATACTTTGGCCAGTTTATGGACAAGGTTCGTATTGGCATCATCGGGATGGGGAACATGGGGAAATACCATGCCGACTATCTCATTAATGGCGGCGTGAAACGCGCCGAACTCGTGGCGGTTTGCAGTCCCTCTCCGCATAAACTGGAAAGCTACAAGCCGCTGGCAATTCACAGCGACGGCGAAGCCTTGATCCGGTCCGGTGACATCGATGCTGTGGTGATCGCCACGCCCCACTACCAGCACACCACCCTCGGGATGGCCGCGTTGGATGCCGGGGTGCATCTGATGGTCGAGAAACCGATCTCTGCCCACAAAGCAGATGCGGAACGCCTGATCGCCAAGAGTGCGGAAAAACCCGACGTGGTCTTTGCCGGGATGTTCCAGCTCCGCACCGAACCGCGCTACGCCAAGATCCGCAAACTTATCCAGGACGGAGAGTTGGGTGAAATCGTGCGAATCAATTGGATCATTACGGATTGGTTTCGCTCGGAGGCCTACTACTCAAGCGGTGGTTGGCGGGCGACCTGGAAGGGCGAAGGCGGCGGTGTGTTGCTGAATCAGTGCCTGCACCAATTGGATGCGCTCCAGTGGCTCTGTGGGATGCCTTCGAAGGTCCGCAGCTTTGTCCAGCTCGGCCGCTACCACAACATTGAAGTCGAGGATAACGTCACGGCTTATTTCGAATACGCCAATGGTGCTACCGGAGTGTTCATCTCTTCAACCGGGGAAGCACCGGGTTCGAATCGGTTTGAGATCGCCGGTTCTCGTGGGAAGATTGTGCTGGAAAACGATCGCCTCCAGTTCACCCGTAATGAGAGTTGCATGCTCGAATTCAGTAAGACGTCCAAGATCGGGTTCATGAAGCCGGAGGTTTGGGATGTGGAGATTCCGATCGGCAATGCCGAGGTCCCCCACGCGATTCTCATGCAGAACTTTGTGAATGCGATCCTCGACAAGGAACCGGTTATCGCACCTGGTGCGGATGGTTTGCATTCGGTTGAGTTGGCCAACGTGATGTTGTACTCGGGCCTGATCAACGAGACGGTGGACCTACCCATGGACGGAGCTGCTTTCGAGACGAAGCTCCAGCAGTTGATTGCCGATTCCAAGTTTGAGAAGAAAGTGGTCGAAGTCTCCGACGAGGATTTTGCTCAGTCGTTCAATCGTTAAAGGGACCGTGTCTTGACACACGGCAGTAAAGCTTATGGCCAGTGCGCGGCAGTTTCTCAGTCAGATTCGAGGGCGGTATCCCCACACGGATACCGAAGATGTGATCACCATGATCAACGCCTTGGCTCGGGTGTGGGCGGAGGCGAAAGGGGGCGGCACCGCCACGAAACGGGACTATCGATTTGCCGCCCAGGTGTTCTGCGTCTTGGCAGCTCCCAAGCAACCCGTGGGCCTGCCGTCACAGATTGCTCACATGGCGGCCACCTACGCCGGTATCGCTCATGACGCCAAATTGTATGACAAGTTTCGGCAGTCGATCTCCATCGGGATGCTCTCGACTTGCAAAGATTCGTCGGCCGTGCTGAGCGAACTCGCCAAGAATGGCGTGGAAGGGCTTTTTCGTTACTAAGCCTTGCGGCTATTCCCACAGGCCGTCGGGGATCGGTTTGGCTTCCACTAGCTCGATCAGGAGTTTGTCGGGCGCGATTACATAGAAGCTTTTGATCCCGGTTTTGGGATCCTTGGCGATGGGGCGCCGGATGGTGACGCCTGCTTTTTTGAGGCGTTCATATTCCGGTTCCAGCTCGCGATAGGAAAAGGCGATGTGATCGATTGCGGATCCTTCCGTTGGTGCAATCTCCTCCGTGGCTTCTTTGGGATACCAGAATGGGTGCGTGCCGGCACGAGGTCGTCCAAAGACGATCAGGTTGACATTGTTGATCCGGATTGAATTCATCCAAATACTTCGTAGGGATTGTTCATCCGCGTCGGTGGGAGGAGGAGGCACGTTGCGACGGGCTGACTTGAGGCCGAGATGGTCGACGAACCAGGCGATGGTTTGATTCACGTCGGTTGCGAGTAGATGGACGTGTTCAAATCGGTGGTTTCGACTGCCGGTGTAGACTTCGACCACTTCGTTGTCCGGCCCTTGGAAATACATGTAGTGGTCTGTGTTCAAGGCTTGGATCGGGGTGTGAACCTTGGCGCCAGCTTCTTGGCGCCAGCGGAATTCCGATGGGCCGTCCACGCCAGCCCAACCCAGGTGCCAGAGGGCGGTGTCGAGGTGCGTTCTTGGTGGGGTTTCGACCTCGTTGAAAAAAATGAAGGAGCGTTCGGTAAAGAGCGCGGCGGTTTGGCTGTTGTAGTCCACGGGGAGGGCACCGAAGAACCGGGCGTAGAACCGTGTGGTGGCTTGGACGTCGGTGACGTTGAGGTGAACGTGGTGGAAGTGAGCGGGCTGGGCCGCCTGGCTCGACGGGGGATGAGCCAAAATGAGCGCCAGAAAGACCCACGCGAGACACTGCTTCATGCGGGAACCTTAGACCGATCCGTGCGAGGCGACGAGAATTGCTTTGCCCCGAGCAGTGGCGCCGGAGCCTCCGGATGGTGGGGCGAGCGTACCCGCGAGCCGTTCCTGCCTAGAGGGTGCTGGTGGGCCGATAGTGTTTGCGTTCGCTGCTCTTGCCCAACGGCTTGCGGGTACGCTCGCCCTACCTATGCGCCGGGTTGAACGCGTTCGCTGCCTGTCTACCCCCTACCTGTCCAGAATCCTGGACGACGGCTGGTGTGGGCGATGGCGACGATCAGGATCGATTCCGGATAGTTCTTGTAGAGAATCCGAAATGGAAACCGCCTTAGGCAATACTGTCTAACGGCGGCCTCTTCTGGAATGCAGGGAAAGAGTTCCGGGTTAGACTGAATGTGTTTTGTTCCTTGTTTGAGTTCGCGATAAAACGCCTCTCCAAGACCCGCTTCTCTGGCCTCATAGAACGCCATTGAAGCTTCGACGTCCGCTTCGACTTCAGCCGCAAAGAGGATCGATTTCAAAGGCGTTTAGACTCAATCCGGGAAAAAAACTCGTTGGCTGGAACTGCCGGCGTTTGGCCGGATTCATAGGCATCTACTCGACGGCGGACTTCGTTTTGGAGCTCTGAATCCACCGGCTCTCCCGTTCCTGCCTGATGGAGTGTCGATACGAGTCGATCGACCAACTCGGCGGCGTCATCCGGGGAGAGGGTTCGGAAGTCAGCAGCGATCTTTTCCGCAGTCGGCGACATGATTCGAGTATAGGTTATTTGAGTGAAAGGTCAAATCAGGGGAGCTGTGTCGGAGTGAGGTTGGTATGCGACGAGAGCGAAAGGTAATCGCTTCTTTTGCGGCTTGAAGGATTTAGGATCTGTTCGAGGTTTGCAGAGCGTACCCGCGAGTCGTTCCTGCCTAGAGGGTGCTGGTGGGCCGATGGCGTTTGCGGTCGCTGCTTTTGCCCAGCGGCTCGCGGGTACGCTCGCCCTACCTCTTGGCTCCTTTGGAGCCGCTTTAGTTGCTGGCTGCGAGTTCGGGTTTGGTTGATGCGGGCTCGGGCTGCCCTCCTACCCAGGGGCGGAACCGGTCTAAGAACGGCTTGAGGTCCGCCATCAGATCCGTCTCAGGTGCGCATCGGAGTACCATTCCGTCCAGATACATCAGGCTCTTGATGATGGGATACATGCCGGTCTCAAAATTCATCCCATGATCCACCGCGAGGCGGACGGTTTGCATCATCTGCTTTGTTAGGCTGAGCTCAGCGACACTCTTGCCAAGGAAGCCACTGTAAAGGCTTTGGAAGGCGGCCTGGAATTTTCGGTAACGGTTTGGCGGGAGGGGCGTGCGCGACATGCCGGCTAGAGCGGCGGCGCTGGACTCGAAATCGCCGTGGATAATGGCGTCGAAGAAATGGAACAGCCCCTGTCGCATCGCGTCCGGCACCTGACTGATGGCGCCGGTGTCGAGGAAGTAGAGCGAGCCGTCTTTGAGAATGATATTGCCGGGATGAATGTCACCGTGAAACGTGCCCGTGCAGAAAAGGAAAAACCCGTGGATCTGGAACAGGTCGAGGAGCGACTCGTATTCTAACTGGTTCGATTCCAAGAGTTCATCCAATGTTGGACCATCGACGAATTCCGAGACCATCAGTCGTGTATCTGAAAGCGAGCGATAGATTTTTGGGAACTGGAGCTTCGCCAGTTCATAGTCATCTTTGTATTGGTGGTAAATGGTTCGGAGACGGTCTTGACCCTCGATCTCATTTTGGAGGTTCAGCTCGGCCAGGGTCTGCTCTTCGATGTTCTTCAAGGTTCCAATCGGGTCGGCGACGCGCGCCAGTTTGGGGTAGAAGCGGACCAGCCATTTGAGGAGGGAATGAACCCGGCTGCAGTCTTGTTTGAAGCGGGATTGGAATTCTTCACGCACGATTTTCACCACGACCGGCTCGCCGGTTTCGAGTTTCGCCCGATGAATTTGACCGACCGAGGCGCTGGCGAGTGGTTTGGGATCAATGGATACAAAAGCGCTCGACCATCCGTTTGGCGTGCCGTGAAGTAAGAGTTCCTTGATCTCAGCCGGAGGCGCGGGGGTGGTCTGGCGGTAGAGCTTGGCGAGTTCGCGACAGGCGGGCTCACTCAAGAAGTCGGCTCGCTGTGCGTAGGTCTGGCCGATCTTGACCGCCAGGAGGCCGAACTCCTGAATCATACGGATGTTGGGAGGCTTTCCGTAAAAGATCGTGACGAAAAGTCGGATCAGCTGTGTCCAGTTCATGTCAGGCGCCCAGTTTGATTGCGGTGTTGACCCACATCGCAACCTAGCATGCGCCAGAGCGATATCAAATCAGGGCGCCAACAGCGGATGGCTGTCGGGCGGTTTGGGGTTCGAGGCGGCCAGCGTCTAGGGGTGGGGCACGATGATGTGACTGGTCGAGGCGTCGATGGTAAAGCTGTGCCAGGATCCGTTCTGCCCATCGATCCGAGCGCGTAAACTCACCGTGTCATCCAGCGGGACTGTAGCCGTATCTCCTTGGCTGAGAGTGCCATCGGGATAACCGGAAAGCGTGATTGCGGCGGCGGGTGGTAAATTTCCATTGGCGTCGACGGCTGTGACTGCGAACGACTGGAATCGGTTTCCGATATCGGTCGTGGCGGCGTTCATGGCATGCCGGTTCCAGGGACCGCGCAAACTTCCGCGACCGCTTCGCACGGAGATGCTGGCATCGGCGGGCAGACTGAGCGTGCTGCCCGGAGCCGTCGGAATAGGCGAGTAGAAGCCAGAGACTTGGAGTTGGGCGCCGGTGACCGGACTGCCGTTTTGGTCCCGCGTAGCGGTGGCGATAGTCCAGAAACGGTGCCCGACAGACGATAGGCCGGGACCAAAGGTGGAGCGTTCCCATGGGCTGCGGATGCCGCTGACTTCTGCTCGGATGCTTGCCTGGGTCCCAAGGGGCACGGTGAGGGTAGCGCCTTCGTGAGTCGTCACGGTTCCCGTGAAACTGGACACGCGAAGGGTTCCGAGGACCAAGGCCCCGTGTTGATCGCGGGCGCTGGCATCCACCGTCCAGAACCGTTGCCCCACCTGAGAGAGTTCCGAGTCGAAACGCGCGGGAATCCATGCGCCTCGGAGATTGTGACGTTTTCCACGAATGTTGACTTGGATGCCGGCAGGGAGGCTGAGTTGAGCGCCCGGGTCCGTGGGTATGGTTTCGGTGAAACTGGACACCTCAAGCTCGGCGTCTGGCACCGAGGATCCGAACTGATCCACGGCCTGAGAGGAGACGGTGTGATAGAGTTGGCCGATCGCTGTGAGCTCGGGCGTGACGGTCGCGGTATTCCAAGGACCGTTCAGTCCGGATCGCTGACCGCGTACGCTGATTCGAGCTCCGAGAGGAAACGCGGCCGTGGATTCCGGCCCTTCCGGGAACGCGGTCGAGAAGTTGGATACTCGGACCTGTCCATGGGGAACGAAATGGCCGGATTGGTCACTTGCGGCGGTTTCGACGGTTTGGAACAAGGGGGCGATTTCCGTTTGTCCGGGTTCGAAAGTGATCGGTGTCCATGCGCCAAGCACGCCCGGAATCTCGGGTCGAACGGAAAGCGTGGTTCCGAATTCGACGACTAGCTCACTGCCGTGTTCGTAGAGTGTGCCGGCAATCCGAAAGAGTCCGGTAGGGACAACGTTTCCGAATTGGTCTCGAGCGACGAGCTGCAAGAGACCATGCGTGGGTTCTGGCGCTTCGGTGGTTCCCACCGTTTCGGGGCTGGGTGCTGACGTGTTGCCTGCGGCGTCGTAAGCCTCGACGTGATAGACATAGGTCGTGGCTGGTGGCAGATCGGTGTGCTGGAAAACGGATTCCGATTGATCGGAAAGGAGGTTTCCGTTCGCGAAGAGTCGGTAGCCCGTGACGGCGATATTGTCAGAAGCGCCCACCCACATGAGATCGATGCTCTCGCTGGAAACGCCGGTGATGAGGACTTGGGTTGGAGGTGTCGGTGGTTCCGTGTCGGGGTTGGGCTCAGGATCGGGATCGGGATCGGGGTCTGGCAGGGGGGTGTTGGTCGGGCAGACGAATCCCAGGATTTCCGGGAAGGTGGTTTGGTTTAGGCAGGGGGCGATTTCGCCGGCGATGGCAATGCCGTAGGTGTTCCAGTTCTCCAAATTGGTTAAACCGGCAACCGGCGAGCCGACCGAGCGGCCGTTGTTGGTGGTTTGGGGAACCATGAAATCCGGGGCTTGTTCCAGATAGAAAAGCTGAAAGTCGTTTCCGGGAATGCCATTGTAATCGTGAACCAGGACCTGATCAGGCCCAATGGCATTGGTGTCGAGTCGGAACTCGTAGCGCATGGAAATGGACCGCTGCGGACCCAGTCGCGTGATTGGGGCCATGTTCACCGAATCAAAGCGAACGTTCCGAATCGTCGTCAGGCGCGGGGACCCTTCTTTCTGCCGGGTGTTGATGCCGATATTGATGTAGTTGCGGAGGTAGGAATCTTCAATCGTGAGCGTTCCCGGGCGATCTTGCGGGGCGGCTTGGCCGAAGATACTTCCCACGGGGATGTCGTCCGGGATCACCCGCATCCCTTGGCTGATCCCCGTGCGGAGCCCTTGAATATCCGCATTGCGAATGACGAAGTTCCGGAGTCGATAGGTGCTTGAGAGGCTGATACCCGTCGGGTTATTGAACCGACTGGAGAGCGATGGGGTATACCCCCGCATGACTGCCCCATCGATCACGATTCGGTGACTTCGATAAAAGAAAATGCCGACGTTCCGAAGGTGCCAGATTTTGAGGTCCTTGATGACCGAGGGGGCTACATCATAGAGCGTTTCGCCGGTGGATCCGATTTCCCAGAAGTCGGCTCCATAGAATGCCGGGCCGTAGGTTTCGTTATTGCTGAATTCGAGCAACGGGAGGGTGTTGATATTGATGGGCTGCCGGTCCGTGCTCCCTTGCGAAACCGGAATGGTCGTACCTTCGTTGCCCAGTCGGTAGGCGTTGATGCTGTAGCCAGAAATCGCGTGATCGGCCGCGATGTTGTTGCGCATGTAGTTGTTCTGACCGCGAAACCAGAAACCGGTACCCGCCAAACCGCGGTCGTGAACGCCGAGCGGTCCGAAGCCTGGGCATTGAATGGAGAAATTGTGGTCGAAGACGTTGTAGCTCTCACTGCCGTCTTCTGTGACGATGTTCGAGCCCGTGTAGTTGACGGCCACGTTGTCTTGAATCAAACCGTCGTGAGAGCCGTGGATGGTGATAGCCCATTTTTCGAGACGGGGAACGGTGCCTCCATCGACGACGTTTCCGATGAGGGTGTATTGATAGCCATTGGATTGCGGCGCCGTGGGACCAATTAGGTGGTGGGTGTGGATGGGATACCGAGCGACTTGGTTCGTGCCGATGTGAAGCGGATTGCCTTCCGCATCAAACGTGGTGGAATCGAGTGCTTCGGCGGTGGTGCGGCCCATATCGTTGAAACGGACGTATCGGATGTCGACGTTGGCCCGCATCATCAATTGCATGTGACCTCGGACACCATCCGGATTGGCGGATCGGAGGATCACATTGCGGGTTAGGTTGGCTGCGTGGGGAAGAAAATCGAGCTGACCATCGCCGTCTCGGGCACCGAGATGGGTGTGCTGAAGCGGTGTGGTGGTGGCACTTTGTCCATCCTGTGCGAGGAGGGTTGCGGTGATGCGCTCGGTTTGGGAAAGGTAGCCGCGCGAGGGCCGAGGATCCGTCTGGCGGGTGTCAGGTACGATGAGTTCATCGCCGTCTTGCCAACCCGAAACCGCTTGGGCGAACTGAACGCTGTTGTCGCCACTGAGTGGCTCGTTCGCGAGGCGAACAAACGGAGTTTTCCCTGCGCCGTGCATCGTCACCGTACCAAAAACGAGGAGCCCGTTTCCATATTGGGCTGGGTCGATCCCGTAGTCGAAGGGCCGGTCCTTGAAGATGATCTCCGCAGTGACTGAGGCCGCGACGGGGTTTCCCTCTTGGCCGATGTTTAACGAGCCGCCCTGATGGACTTGAATGGTTCCGACCGTTAGCGCCGTCGGCACGGTCGTGTCAAAGGCGAGGCGTCCGCCCGAGAAGACCACGACGTTGCCGACTTCAGTCGAGGTTCCGAACGTCACATCATGGTAGATTAGGGCGGTTTGATCCGCGGCTGGGGGCGTGCCGTTCCAGGTGTTGGGGTCGTTCCAGTCGCCGGATTGGACTGAAGCTACGGAACTTGTGGTGATGTTGTCGGCATGCCCGAAGTTTGGGATCCATGGATCCGAGTGCATACTGACGTATTTGCCGGGTGTAGCCGCCTGCAAAATCGGAGCGAGTATGGTGGCGAGAGGAACGACTGCGAGGAGGCGTAGCCGCTTGAGGTTGGGAAAGGGATGGCGGAAAGTCATGATGCTTTGAGCGAGGGGGCGTGTTCGAGCGGGTCACAGAATCCAAGATGGGAAATTGACCAGGAGCGAGATACTTGTGGTTCGTTCGGGTGCTCCGGTTCTTACGATGTCGCAGAATGGAATGAAACACTAAAGTGCTTCTTACTGCGCTCATGACGCATTACGGGGCCTGTTGGCCATTTCTATCGGGCGCAATTCGTGGCGCAGACATCCCGGGGTGGGAGATGGGGTAGCGCTTTTTACGAGGTCGGGGACTGAACGGCGTCGCGGATGTCGCGGAGGACCTGGAGGCTTTCGTCGTTCCAAGCCATGGACCCGGTGCTTGGGGGCGTCGGGGTAACTTCGCCCAGTCCGGTGGATTTGGATTGCCGCACGCGATCCATGATCTGCTGGCGGATGGTGTCGGGATCCGCGATGCCTTCCATGATGGCTTTGTTGCCGACCGCGAACTTGTTTTCTTGTTCGCCCTCGGAGGCTCCAGCTGTTTCCACCACAATGGTGGAGATCCCGAAGAAGTATTGAATCGGTCCGCGATGGACTTCGACGTTCTGGACGTTTTCAAAGGTGATGGTGTGTTCGAGTATGGTCCAGATGCCGCGCCGGCAGCGCAGACTCCGGTCTGTCATCACGTACCACATGGTGTCGTAGCGAAGGTGAATCGCGAGATAGGCCAAGACGTCAGTGCCGATTGTGACGACCAGGAATGGCAGTGCGAGAATCCAGCCCACCGTAGCACTGGCGAAAAAGATGGCTATCCACGCGGCGAGAAGAAGGAGGTCGATGATTGTGAGTCCGATCCAAAAATAGAGTTTGAGACAGGAAAGGTAGTTTCGTGAGGGATGGAAGTGTTGGATGAACTCGCCGAGGTTGACGGGCAAGGTGGGGGCGGTCTTAGGCACGCGGAACCAGCCTGTCAGGATCCCCCACACGCCCTCGTACATCCAGCTGGCCGCTTTTTCAACCGGTTGGTTCATTGCTGCTTTTTTGGTTGAGATTGCGGTCTTGGAGTTGGTCACGGATTTCTCTCAGGAGGGTGAGGGCCTCGGCTTCGGCGCTGGGCTTTGCCGAATGGCCCTCGTCTCCCTGACGGGCGCCTTTCATGCGTTCGTAAAGGAAATCGCGTAAGGCCTCCGCTTGGCGAATACCTTCAATCTTCATGGTCGCGCCGCTGGTGCCGGAGGCGGTTTGGATGGGAACTTTGGCGAGGCCCAACCAGCGCTCGACCAGGTTGCGGGTGACGTGGATATCCTGGATGCGGCGGTAAGTGAGATAGACTTGGTGGTGAAAGAAAAACCCCCATTTCATCGAGACGCCTTCTTCGTCGAATCGGTAGCGGAGGGTCTTGTAGCGGATGAACAAGGGGATGAAGACGAATGGAAAGAGAATCAACGATGCCGCGGAAACGAGGAGGTAGTAGGTTAGGAGGGATTCGTCGGGTCGCGTGATGGATTGCGGCGATTCCGGAGTTTCGGAGGATTCGGCTGATGGTGTCGGGGTTTTCAATGCTTCCTTTCTGCAACGATGAGAGAGATTGCCAGATTTGCATGGGAATGGGAACGGATTTTCAGTGCTTGGGAAGGTGGGGAGAGCGTACTCGCGAGCCGTTTTTGGCTTGAGCGTTCTGGTGGGCCTATGGCGGATGCGGTCCCTGCTTTTGCCCAACGGCTCGCGGGTACGCTCGCCCTACCGGGGTGGACCGCTCGCGATCCTCAATATTCTCGGTTGCACGAGGGGGGCTCGGTTTTATAGTTCGGTTCTGCCCCGGATGCTGATGAAATCTTTAATCTCATTCCTCGCGGTCGTGCTGCTTCCCGTTGCGGGGCTGGCGCAATGGCGATCGGTTTCTGTGCCGGGTGCCGAGGAGCCGGCAGGATACGGGACCTATCGCGCTTGGCTGAAACCGCATTCGAGTTTCTTTGCCTCGCATGAGCGGGATCTCTTCGGAGAGTCCGTCATCCTGATGGTGCGGGACCGACTCGGCGCTCATGAGGTCCGGATCAATGGGATCCTGGTTGGTAGTGGCGGGGAATTTCCGCCTAACTACAGCGATGGGCGTTCTGGGAATCACCGTCACAAAGTGCCTTCCGGTACCTTTGTGAAAGATCAATGGAACGAAGTGGTGATCCGGGTTTATTCCCCCTCGGGTGGCGTTGGTTTTTCCGGGGAAGCGCCCTTCTTCATGAATTATTTCATGGAGTGTTCCATGGCCGGGGAGTGGGAGTTTCTGGCTGGGGAGACGGCATCGATTTCTGGGCGGCCACAGGTCGAAGTTCCCGAGCGAGCCCACTATGATTCCTGGCGCGAGTCTAGTAGTGTGTTGGGTCGTGCGGAGACACTTGAGCGCGGGCCTTCCCTGAGTCCCGAGGATTCTTTGGCCGCGTTTTCGACGCCGGAAGATCTTGCGGTCGATCTCATGCTGCATGAGCCGCTCGTAGCACAGCCCACCCATTTGAGTTTTGATGAACGCGGGCGCTTGTGGGTCTCGCAGTATCGGCAGTATCCCTATCCCGCAGGTTTGAAGATGATCAGCCGGGATCGGTTCTACCGCTCACATTACGATCGGATTCCGGACCCGCCGCCTCATCACCCGCGCGGGGCGGATCGGATTACGATTCACGAAGATTCGGATCGCGACGGTGTGTATGACCGGCACCGGGTATTCGTCGATGGGTTAAACCTTGCCAATGCTGCCGTGCGGGGTCGAGGTGGCGTGTGGGTGATGCAGACGCCGTATCTCTTGTTTTATCCCGACGCGGATTTTGATGATGTGCCGGACGGGGATCCGGTCGTTCACCTGGAGGGGTTCGGTTTCGAAGACACTCACTCGGTGGCGAATGGTTTGGTGTGGGGTATGGATGGTTGGTTGTACGGGGCGCAGGGGAGCACGGTTTCCTGTCGAGTCCTGCGTCCCGGTATCGACGCTGCCGATGAGGGCGTGTCGTTTGTGGGGTGTATGGTGTGGCGTTACCATCCGGAATCGCGGGACTTCGAGCTGTTCGCTCAAGGCGGCGGGAACAATTTCGGTTTGGAGATTGATGCTCAGGGGCGTTTGTTCACCGGCCATAACGGGAGTCAGACACGTGGCTTCCACTACGTGCAGGGTGGGCAGTATCTGATGCAGGGGGTGAGTCCGGGGAAGTTTGGGCCGCCGGCCAATCCGTATGCCTTTGGGTATTTGCCCCAAATGGAGTCGGAGGATCCGATCGTGCGGTTTACTCACTTTGCCGCCGTGGTGGAAGGGAGTGCCCTGCCGCCGGTTTACCAGGGCCAATTCTTTGCTCTGGATCCCTTGCACAATTTTGTCATCGGTTCGCGACGCTTGGTCCGTGGGGCAACCTTTCGGACCGTCGATCATGGGAAAGTGTTGACCAGTCGTGACTCGGCTTTCCGACCGGTGTTTCTCACCAACGCGCCGGATGGCTCCTTGTTCGTTGCCGATTTTTATGAGCATTACATCGCTCACGGGCAGCACTACCAGAGTCAGATCGATCCTTCGACCGGGCGGGTCTTTCGGTTGCGGGGGCGTGCGTTGCCGTTGGAAACGGATTGGGATCTCGCTTCTAAGAATACGGATGAACTCATCGACTTGTTGGGACATCCCAATAAGTGGCATCGGCAGACTGCGGTTCGATTGCTCGGTGAGCGTCGGGATGCCGAGCGACAGAGTGCGTTGCGCGAACGGATTGTCGGCCACGAAGCGCTGACGGCATTGAATGCGCTTTGGGCGCACTATCAGGCGTTTGGGCTGGATGATGATTTGGCTGAGGAAGCCCTCGGGCATTCGTATGCGCCGCTCCGCTATTGGGTGGTTCGTTTGGCTTGTGATGATGGGGAGGTTTCGGCCGGTTTACTGGCGAGCTTGGTGGCCATGGCGTCGGAGGAAGCGAATGCCGAAGTGCGCTCGCAGATCGCGGCTTCGGCCAGCCGTTTGCCAGTGGACCAAGCTGTGGTTTTGGCTCAGCCTTTGTTGGCGTTTCCCGATGCGATGTCCGATCCGTATTTGCCCGCGATGATTTGGTGGGTTTGGGAAGCGCATATGGAAGAATCGCCCGAACCTTTGTTGGCGTTTTTTCAATCCTCGGAGCATTGGGATGGTCCGTTGGTCGCGGACCATTTAGCTCCGAGAGTGATGCGTTGGTTGGTGACACGGGGGCGCTCGCGGGACTTCGAGGCCGCCCGCGTCTTGCTGGGAGCGGCGCCGAGTTTGAGGGCCCGGCAAGGATTGATCCAGGCCTTCGAGACGGCGATGGCGGGGCGCGCCCAGGTCACTCTTCCCGATGAACTGGTTGCTGAGTTGGTTGCCGGGGGACGGCCTTCCTTGGTGCTCCGCGTGCAGTTGGGAGATGAGCAGGCTGTGGAGGCCGCTCTCGCGCGGATCCTGGATGCTACGGTCGATTCGACAGAACGTTTGACGTTGGTTCGGGCGTTTGGCGAGTTGCGGACCGAGGCGGCCGTGGAGCCTTTGTTGGGTCTCGTCGAATCTGGTGTCGAATTGGAAGTGCGGCGAGCGGGATTGGTCGCCCTAGGGGCGATTGGTGGTGAGGCTGTTGGCCGGGAACTCGTGGGGTTATTGGATCGATTCCCAACGCCTTTGCAAGAGGCGGCTGTGGAAGTGGTTTTGAGCCGATCTCAATGGATGGAATACTTCGTAAGATCGATCGTGGAAGGACGCGTTGCGCGAGGCTTCCTTTCGAGTGAGCGCCTTCGAGAACTTCAGGAGCAATCGACATCGGACGTGAAGGACCTTTTAGCCCGCTTGGAAGACGGATCGGATGAGCCGGATCCGAAGGAGGACGTCTGGTCTGATGCCGCCGCTATTCGCAGGGTTCTTGATGAAGAGCCCGGGGATCCTTATGCGGGAGAGCAGCATTTCTTGACCCGTTGTGGAACTTGTCACCGTTTGTTTTTCAAGGGTGGCAATCTGGGGCCGGATCTGACTCATTACCAGCGGGATAATCTGGAGACGATGTTGACGAGCATTGTCGATCCCAATGCCGAGATTCGGGAGGGTTTTGAGTATGTGAGCCTTGAGACTAAGGATGGTCGCACTTTAAGTGGGTTTCTGGTGGATCAAGATGCTCGGCGAGTGGTGCTGCGAACGCTGGTAGGGGAGGATGTCCGTGTGGAACGGGATGGCTTGGTGTCCGTGTCGGGACGCGGGCGGAGCCTGATGCCGGAGGGGTTGTTGGGAGGTTTGGACCCGCAGGGGCTACGCGATTTGTTCGCTTTTCTTCGCCAATCGCAGCCCATTACGAATTGAAGGTAAGGTCTGTAATGTTACGGATAGGATTGGTTTCAGCGGCGACGTATCAATACGGTGACGCACCGCGTCAGCCAGGATCGCATCACGGCACGGCCTTTGCCGCGATGTGCAATGGTTTTGATGCCTCGCGGGTCGATCCCTATTCATGGACCTTTGTTCGAGCCACGAAGCGGTTGGAGGGAGTGAGGGTGGTGAAAGTGTGGGATGTGGACTCGGTCTGGGCCGAACGTTTGGCGGCGGCTTGCGGGATCCCGGAAGTCGCACCGACACCGGAGGCGTGTTGCGACGAGGTGGATCTGGTGTTGATTGTGGACGATGGGTCTGGGGCGCATCATCAGTATGCGAAGTATCCCTTGGAGAAGGGGATTCCGACGTTCTGCGACAAGCCGCTAGCGATGACGGCCGCAGCGGCACAGGGGGTGGTTCGTCTGGCCCGGTCCACGGGGACGCCGTTCCTATCCTCGAGTTCGCTACGGTTTGTGCCGGATGTGGTGGCGTTGCGAGAGCGAATCGCGGACCTTGGCCCGGTTTACTTGGCTCAAGCGATTTGCGGGAATGAATTGGTGTATTACGGCATTCATGCGCTATCGATGATCTATGCCGTCTTGGGGGGCGGAGCGGTCTCGGCCATCAATGTGGGGCAACCCGGTTTGAATGTGGTGCGGCTTCGATTCGGGGATCACCGGGACGTGGTGTTGATGGTAGGCGAGAAGCAATGGGTGCGGTCCGGGTATCAGATGAGTGTTTTTGGTCAACGGGGTTGGGAGACACTGACACCGAACTTGAAAGATCTGTATTGGTATTTGCTTCGAGCCTTTCTTGATTATGCCCGAACGGGAGTGGAACCGTACCCCATGGAGCAGGAGGTGGAGTTGATTGCGGCTTTGGAAGCGGGGAAGCGTTCGCTCGTCGAGGGGCGGGAGGTGCTACTGAGCGAAATCCTTGGATGATCTCATTCGCCTGGCTGGTGAATTGTGTGTCTTAAGTATAGCGCACATCTAAAACATTTGGGAGTGGCGAATGTCGCGAATGCCGACTACGTTGTTGGTGTAAGAGGCGGCGTAATCAGAAAAGGTTGCTGCCGGCCAATGGCGCCGGCAAGCCGGCGCACTCCATGGAGTGCGGGAGCTTGCTCCCGCCTTCTCCCTACGGAGTCGATCTCATCAATCACACACCGTAACAGGAGGACGAAGAAAATAAACATTCCAGTGATTTCAGGCCTCATCCGGCGGCGCATCTTGTTGAATTATCGCGTTGCCCCTGAGGTGGTGCAGGGGATTCTTCCGGAGCCGTTTCGTCCCAAGCTTGTTGGTGGCCGGGCGATCGCCGGTATTTGTCTGATTCGGTTAGAGCAGATTCGTCCGAAAGGACTACCGGCTCTCTTGGGGTTTTCGAGTGAGAATTCCGCGCATCGGATCGCGGTGGAATGGAAGGGTGATGATGGTGTGGCTCGGGAGGGCGTCTTTATTCCCCGTCGCGATACGGATTCCCGAATCAGCGCGCTCGCTGGAGGACGCATCTTTCCGGGCGTTCATCACTTGTCTCAATTCACAGTCAGCGATCATGATGGCCGGATCGCGCTTCGGGTGGATGCCGATGATTTTGAAGAGCCGTTGGTGGATCTTGAACTCAGTGAAACAGACGAATTTCCAACCAGCTCCGTGTTTGAATCGATCCAGGCGGCTTCGGGGTTTTTTGAAGCGGGGTGCATTGGGTATTCCTCCCGACCGGATTCGTGTCGTCTGGATGGGTTGTTGCTGAAGGTAGCGGATTGGCAGGTGACACCGTTACATGTCCATCGGGCTGGATCCGCGTATTTCGACGATCCGACGGTTTTTTCAACCGAAGGTATTGAGTTGGATCATGCGCTACTCATGCGGAATATCGCACATGAGTGGCACTCGGAGCCATCGCTGAAGACACGATAAGGAATCGTCAAGCTAGCACTTGCTCGGGATTGGATCTCTGCCGCCAAGTGGTGGCCTGGTTTGATTCGTTTCTAGATGGTTGACCTTAACGGCCGGTGTCTTTACCGATGGTTGTGCCACTCTTGGTCACATGGGGTGTTCTGTTGGAGAGTGCTTTCATTGCTACCGATCTGATAAATGAGCCGATTCCTCCGCGCCGTTGGATTCATTATTTTTGCGGGTATCGTACTGGTCCTTTTTGGCCGCTATCCGTCGTTTCCAATTCCGAAAAATGTTCGGCAGGTGACCATTACCTACGTTGACTTTGGGAAAACGGGACGCGTTGAGAAGGAATACATTTTGACCGCGAGCCAGATCGAGGAATTGCGCCGGGTGTGCCGTCCGGTCTGGTTAGATGTGTATCCCTTGGGCTCAACGGAGGGGCTACCCCGGTGGGTGATCGAAACCAAGGACAGCGAGTGGGAGACGGAGCACTTTCTCGTTGATGAGGATGAGTTCAATGGTTCGATACGACCTCCGAAGAAGTTGCTCCGACTCCTTCAGCAAAAATACCGCTAGGCGAGTCGCCGAAAGAGTGCAATATGAAAGGGCCTCGCAGGTAAACCTTAATACAGCTTTTTGGGGAATGAAGGATCGCCAAGAAGGTGAATCGAATTCGCGTAATATGGAGAGTGTCTCATTTCGAGTAATTGAAGAAGCACTAGGGCTTACGATGCCCTTGGTGGTCAGTGAATCGACCCTTTGGCCAGATAGTCTTGATGATGATGACTGCTTCGATGAGCTTATCGCCCCTTCTGACATCTTGGATCCCAATTCTGGTGTCCTTTGGGGTGGGCAAATGCTTCCCGACAGCTTTCCTATTTGGGGCAATGGATGTGGCGATGTAATTGCGGCGCGCATCGGGTTGGACGGTGCTTTCTTCGAGTTGGTCCAGTGGGAGCATGAGGGTGGTTATTGGCTTCCGACTGACTTGGTGAAAGACCACCAGGCTCCAGGAGCGGTACCGCATCGGAAAGCGGAACAGGCACTGTCTACGGGACTTTCGAAGTACTTGCGTGCTCACGGGGCGTATGACCTTGGGACTAAGTTGGGCGTGCCACCGTCGGAGGTTTTGGAGTGGGTCAACGATACATCGGCCGTGGACGAGTCGCTCCGTGAGCGTCTATGTGAGCTTGCCGGCCAGGATGAGATCGACCTTTTGGGACAAGACTGGGAGGTGGCTGGGGAGTGGGCGCGGATGGCTGCAGGGCAGCGATCAGACTTATCATGGCCGGAAGCCGTTCTGGGACGGATCGCGGAGCGAAACGGGAAACTCGAAGAGGCGTTGAAATGGTATCGGGTAAGTTTGCAAGGTTTGCAGTCAACTGCCGGGTTCACGCGTGCGTGGGAAGAAAGAGGATTGCCCTACGTTACGCTGCGCCTCCAAGCGTTGGGAGGTGCGCTGCCCGATTCGGAAATCTCCGAGCCAGATGCGAGTGACTTGAATGCAGTTCGTCGGCATTGGATCCAGGCTGGTAAGATGGCTCTGGATCGTAAGGACGGGAAGGCAGCCTATGAATGCTTTTATCGGGCGGGCTGGGATCGCTTCTTTACGAATGAGATGGAGGAGGTCTTGGAACTGCTGATCCACGCTGCTGAACTCGTGCCCAGTCCGGCGCTTGCAGAGCTTGCTCGCCTCCATCTGAGGTCGTGCCACGGCGTCGGGGAGGGTGGATCGGAAGCTCAGTGACGTTGTGGGGCCCCGCAACGGGCTTACGGCGTAGGTTGGCCCGCCCCTACAGGGCTCGAATCTATCGAATGATGTGATTCCCCAGGGCGTTGCCCTGGGCTGATTCTGGACCGCACCTTCGGTGCTCGACGTGCCCTTGCATTCGTACGCCGCAAGCCATCTTAGCCTTTCAGGGCTGAAGGCCCGCTCTGTTCCAGCCCGGGGTAGCGCCCCGGGAATCCGATTCCCACAAAGCTCCGAGCCCTGAAGGAGCGGGCATCCGTTTTAAACCGGATCTGACTCTTGAAGTGAACATGGCCAAAGGAGATCGTTTTTCTGTCTTGCTTCCGCATTCAAATGGAGTTGCTATTATCGCAGCAAGTGGCATCGCTCAGAGAGTGCGGTCCCGCTTCGAGAAACGCAGTAAAGGAGAAATACCCGCGACGGTAGAATCGCGGTAACGGGGAATGAAGACACTACCTCAATGGCACTTTGACGAGTTTAAACAGATCGGACGAGACTACGGTTCGGTGGAGGAGGTTCGCGTCTACGACGAAACCCATGCCCAATTTCGAGACATCCCAGCGGAGGCGAATGTGGCTTTGGATGCCTTGGAGGTTCGGCCCGGTGAGGTGCTCTTGGATATCGGTTCAGGAACGGGTATGTTTGCCATTGAAGCCGCGCGGAGAGGGCTGGAGGTTCATGCCGCAGATGTTTCCGAAACGATGATTGCGTATGCGAAAACGCGGGCGTGTGACGTCGAGATTACCTTTCAACATGCGGGGTTCTTGACCTTGGAACGACCGCCGGCGAGTGTGGACATCATCACCACGACTTACGCGTTTCATCATCTACCGGACTATTGGAAAGGGATTGCGCTGAACCGGTTGGCAGGGATGCTGCGAGCGGGTGGTCGCCTGTATCTCCGAGACGTTATTCTACAAGAAGCCGACTCGATCCAGAACATCCAGCGTTTGATAAACCATCAGCAGGCCTTAGGAGGCGATTTCCTTCGCGAGGATGCCGAGGGGCATTTTCGAGATGAGCATTCGACGTATGAATGGGTTATGGACGGACTCTTGGAGCGGGCCGGTTTTCAAATTGAGAAGAAGACGTTTGAGGGTGGGGTCTTGGGCGTCTACTTCTGTTCCACGGGAGAGTAGAGATTATGAAACGGAAGGCCCTGGTTGTTCTTGTCTTGGTGCTCTGCGTGTTGATGGCACTTTTCCTTTGGAGGGAGGACCCGGGTCCGTCCGAGCCGAAGTTTAAGGGGAAGTATTATACCGAATGGTTGGAGCAGTTTGTTGAGTATGGGGGCAGTCCAGCCAGTGGGTTTGTGGGACTCGGAAATCGCCCGAACGGGGCGAAGGTGAGTGAGGCCTTAACTGCCTTGAAAGCGATTGATGTCCAAGCCGTGCCCGTCTTGATCGGTTTGGTGTCGCGCGAGAGTTCGATGCCGCAGCAAGTGGTTGGCAGTTTGGTAGGGGGCGTGCGGCGCGAACGCGTGGCTTGGCATCGGCCGGATGTTCGGCAGTGCATGGCGCGGATTGGATTCAGAGTGATCCGGGCGGAGCCGGGAGCCGCCGTTCCGGCTTTGGAGGCGTTGTTGTCGCATGAGCGTTCGGGTGTCCGGGCACGGGCTGCGGATGCCTTGGCGGCGATCGGTCCTGAGGCGCGGGATGCTGTGCCTCAGTTGGTGCAGCTTTTGGATGACGCTGCCATGACGGGGCCGGGTGTGCGGATTGGGGCGATGCACGCGCTGAAAGAGATTCAAGCCCGTCCGGAGATCGTCCTCCCGGTGATGCTGAAGTATGTGAAGGGGCCTGAGGGACGGGGGATGTATTGGCAATCCGCCCTAGCGGTGTTTGATCAGTTTGGAACACAGGCGGGCTTTATGGCCCCGCAGTTGCAGGAACTCGCCGATTCTTCTAGCGACACGCTCTTGATCGACCGCATTGCCAAGACGCTCCGGGTGATTAATCCCGCGTCTTCGGAATCCGAGGGGTCAGCAAAAGGGTTGTCCGATCTCGAGACCCCGTCCCAATCCAGTTTGGATTCCCCCTTTGAGTAGCGGCTGGGGTTGTGGTTTAATTCGCAGCTTGGGAATCGGCAAGATCCCCGTGGGGAATCCTAGAGCGAACGCTGGCTTCGATCGAAAGCAGAATGAGATTTGACAACCACGTGTGCCCCGTTTGTGAACGGGCATTCAAGATGGGCGTGTTCGAGATCGAGACTTATGGGGTGGCGTGTCCTAGTTGCTCTCGTGAGTTGCCGCGTCACTACGTGGAGGGCAAACGACGCTACCGATTTGGGATGGCCGGAATCTTCGTTTTTGCCGATACGAAGGTCTGTCTCTCGTATGATATGGAGTGGGAGAAGGCTATCGAAGACTATGTCGATACCTTGGATCTTTACGTGCATCATCGATTTGCGGATCGATTTATTGAGGTGGTCGGCGAGTGTGATGAAGACAAGCGGAGCGAGATACGAGAAGAGGTTAAAGCCTCGTTCTTGAGGGCGTTCGAGACGGATACCATCCGTTTTGATGATTGGATTGCTCGACGTCTTTTTTGATAGCTGGGTGGGTCGAGACGATTTCAGGGGAGATGACTGTGTGAGTTGGGTGAGAGCTTGAGTTGAATTGGGAAGTGACTGTTGAAATGAAACGGAAAGGTGCGGCGGTTCTCTTGCTAGTTGTCGTTGGGGTGCTTGCCTTCTTGGTTTGGTCCTCGGGGCCGAATCGTGCGGAGCCGATGTACCACGGCAAATACTACACGGAGTGGTTGGAACAGTTTGTCGAGAATTCCGGTAGTCCCGAGGGGTCTTCGGGAGCGGATCAGGTGGACGAAGCTCGTGAAGCCATGAGTCAGATTGGTACGAATGCGGTGCCGGCCTTGATTGAATTGGTGACTCACAAGAACTCGATGTCTCATCAGCTGGTTGGGACGATTGTCACGAGCGTGTCGCGGAAACGTACGGCTTGGCATCGGCCGGACGTGAAACGGCGGATGGTCTTGCTCGGTTTTAGTGCTCTACGGGCGGAACCGGGGCCAGCCGTTCCGGCTTTGGTGGCGCTATTGTCTCATGAGCGGGCGGAGGTGCGGGCTTGTGCGGCCGATGCCCTCGCGACCCTTGGTCCCGAGGCGCGAGCGGCAATTCCTGACTTGGTAGCGCTTTTGGACGGGGGCGGTTCGTTGGACCCGTTGGTGACGATTGGGGTGATGCGTGCGCTTCGAGAGATCCGTGAGAGTCCCGAAATTGTGCTTCCGATGTTGCTGAAATACGTATCTGGGGAGAAGGGCGGCGGCGGGGATTTTCAAGGGGCGCTTTCGGTATTTGGGGAGTTTGGGGAGCAGGCTGCCTTTATGGTGCCGCAATTGGAGGCGATCCGTGAAACCGCAGAAGATGCCTTGTTGCTGAAGAATCTTGACCAGACCTTACAAGCGATTTCTGGGGCGTCTGCGGATTCCAATCCCGCAGTGGAGTGAATCCCGCTGCTCTGGGTTTCTTCTCGCCGTTGCCTACGGATAGTCTGGTCGACATTCATTGGGTCATTTTTGCCGGGAGCGAACCGCCAGCCGTTTCTCCCTGGAGCGGCCTTGTGGGCCGATGGTGCGTGCGTTCGCGTTTCTTGTCCAACGGCTCGGGGGTATGCTCGCCCTACCGGGGGCTCCGGATTGAAGGAGCCATCGGGGGGAGTCCGATCGAGATTCGGTTTACTGTTGATCGAGCGCGGGTGTGGAATGGACGCTGAGCTGGTAATCGCCGCCCACGTTTTCTTCCTTGGATGTCGCTCGAAGGCCATAAGTAATGTTTGGGGTCGCGACAAAGGAGACGGCGATATCTGGTGATGCCGTTTCTCTGCTCCACGCGATTGTTTCACCCGTCCGGGCATCCAGGATGTAAATCTCACCCTGGAACGTGGTGGAGGTCATTCGAGCCTGGACCCTTTCACCGGCATTGAATGGACCCAGAATGTATTCCTCCATGCGGAAAACGCCATCGTAGGGGGCATAGTCAGGGTCGAGTGGATCGTTTTCACCGAGTGAGGATTCCAGTGGAGTTCCCGTTTCAAGAACCGTGGCCTTGTGGCTTTGCGTAGTGAGTTGATAGGCCCCGGTTTCAAAACCAAAAACGGATGTCACCGTAATCCGATATACCTTGTCTGGCTCAAGGACCATCAAGCTCAGGGTTAGGGCCGTTGATTCCATTTGGAATTCATCGACGCCGGAAATAATTGCGCCTGTGAAAAGGTCACGAACCACTAGACGGGACCGGAACTCTGGTGCTTCAAGAGTTAGGGTGAAACGGGTATTCGGTTCGAGGCCTGCAATAACGAACTCATCACCCAGATCGAATCTACCGAGTAGATCCTCATCCTCAATCTCTCCGCTAACAGTACTATTAATGGACAGTGGCTCGAATCTATTTGTGGGACTTCCGGAGTCCGAAACGATGAGGCTGTATTGTCCCGTTCCTGTCCCGCTTGCGGATGTGACAAAGAGGTTGAAGGGTGATTCTGCGCGGTCCTCAGGGAGCCGGAAGAATAGCCTAGAGTCCGTTCCGATACCCGAGTTGTCATCTTCTTGCAGCACAATGTTGTTTTCGACGTCGATCAGCCAGAGGTAGGCATCGAAATTGGCGGCTAGGTCAATGGTCAGCCATCGATTAACGTCCAGGCCTACGAGTTCATATTGGTCTCCCAGACTCAGGGCTCCAGAGGTGTGTGGCAGTCTGGCATCGTTGGAGGTGATCTGGCCCTGTACCGATTCCCCGAATGCGATGGGGATTGCAGGTGTCTCGACGCGTTCCTCGGTCTTGGTGGTGAGAACATAGGTCCCCTCGCTGAAACCGGATGCCGACGATACGAATAGGTGATAGGTGGGTCCGTTCAGATTCTCCGGAACCAGATATTGGATCCGTGAATTGAGTGATGAACCGGAATCATCATCCTCTAGGAGAATACTGCCGTCTTCGGCATTGATGAGCCAAAGATAGGCATCAAAATCGTCGGACTGGAGGTCGATCGTCAGGATTTGTTGGGGCTCGATACCGACCAGCTCATACCGATCGCCGAGTTCTGGGAATCCAAGGCTATTTGAAAGGGTGGTGTCCGTCGTGGTGATTCGTCCTTCGACGCTTGTGCCCACACCGATTGACACGATGTCCTCATTGCTCGATTGATCCGCATCCTCGGCACTCACGGATAGCGAAAAATCGCCCGAAGCCTCTCCGGTCGTCGATGTTGCGAAGAGACGATAATGGGTCGCTTCGGGTACTTCTGGGGTTGAAAAAGTGATCTGTGTTTTCTGCCTATTCTCGGTACGGTCGTTCTCCAGAAGGATGTCGTTGTTGTCTCCATCTATCAACCAGAGTAAGGGCTCAAAATCCTCGGTCATCATGTCAATCACGACATCCTGATTGGGTAGTAGTCCGGCCAGTTCAACGATCGTTCCGGCAAAGGCCTGGCCTAGTGGGCCATTCCGTCGCGGGCCATCCATGGATAGCGTCCCTTCGAAGGTTTCACCGGGTTGTATCTGCGGTGGGTCTGATTCGTTGGCAGTCGGGACGGTTGTGGACTGGACCGTGAGTTGATAGGCTCCGATTTCGTCGTCTCCGGAACTAGTGACTAGTACGATGTAATTGCCATCCGGTTCAAGCGCCGTGGTGACGATCGTGGAATCCAGACTGCGGCCGCCAAGGTGAGCAGCGGAGAGTTCATACTCAAGAGTCTCTCCGGTTTGCCCATCGATCAACTCGAGTACTGAGGGGAACTCTTCTGTTGTGAGGGATAGCGTAACCCGTTGGTTTCGCTGGATTCCCGTCAGTTGCACGGCATCCACTCGCCGGTTCTTCCCAAACCGAGTCCTCAGACGGCGGTTCATTTCCCTAAGGCTGGAAAAGAGTCGAGAGCCTGGCTGGATGGTGCTGCTGGGAAAGTAGAGCGAGCGGACCTCAAAGCGCCCGCTTGCATCTGGATCCGTGGAACTGACTCGAAGCAGGTAATCGATGCCATTCGAGGAAAACTGGATCCTGGCGAATCGGTCTTGTTCCGCATTGTGATCTCTTCGGACGTTCCGCAAGCGACCTCTGGATGGATGCAAGAGTTCCAGTCTCGGAGAGAAATCATCGGAGACCACATGGAAAGTCGTATCCTGAGGAATCATCGGAAGACTGACAGCGATGTCACGAAAGCGTCGCGGTTCATCGGTGTCGGGCCTCTTGGGAATTTCAGCGATCAGATTCCATTCATGGATTCGGCCGATCTCTAGCGGGACTATGAAGGGTTCTAGCGAATCTGAGTGCGAAACTTCTTTTCGAAAGTATCGGGCATTGTTGCTCGGGTTCAGGGCCGGCAGTAGCGCCTGTGCCATGACGGTCGCTTCATCAATGGATTCTTCCTGCCACGTGATTTCATTCGCATTGATTGCTTGCCAGGATCTCAGATCTGGAGAGAAGGAGAACCGAGTGGTGAGCGATCGACTTGTGAGTCGCTGTCGAAAAGCGAGTGTGGGGGGCGCCATGACGTTGTCATCTGGGAACGAAATGGCGAGTGCTCCGGTTGAGTTTGGATCGAGTGGATTAGAGTTCGCGGCAAACTCAGCGAGATTGTTCCATCCATCCCCATCAGGGTCTCGGCGTTCGCCGAGAACGCCATGCTTTCTTTCCCAGGCGCCGTATTCCGGATGAATGAAATTCAATATCCAGGCTCGCAATGCACTGATTCTGCTGTAGACCCCGTATTGGAAGGGCGCTCCGCAGCGGTCTCCGAAACTCGTAACGCCGGCCAATTTCCAGCCAGATCCCGTTTCGTCAGGAACGACCAAGGGGCCCCCGCTGTCGCCTCGGCAGGCATCGACCCGGCCTTTGTGGTAACCGGCTGGCAACATGGTTGGGGTGAGCCGTCCGTCATGGGATCGTGGTTGGTTGGCTGTCTCAAGTGAGACGATCGGTAGATCCGCTTCTTGCAGGGTCAAAGGCGGATCCGAGATTCCGAATTCATCGATGGCGCCCCAACCGAGGATTTTTGCGAGCGTCCCTTCGGAGGTCAGCGAGTCGTCGGTTACCAAGGGAATGGGTGTGAAGCCTTCAGCGGGTTTGGCTAGTAGCACGAGAGCGATATCATTGTCCAAGGTGAGGGGGCTCAAGGTATAATCGGGATGCAGGTGGATTTCCGCTACCGGCAAACGCAAAACTTCTTCGGTCTGATTGACGGAATGGGCTCCCAGGACGACGTCGATATCGGAACGGATCGCCCCATCGAGACAGTGGGCGGCGGTCACGACCCAATAGGGATCGATTAGCGTTGCCCCGCATACGAGGCCTTCAGGGAGGAGGGCATCTTCGGCTTCCGAGTGGACAATTCTCGCCATCCAGGGCCAGTCTTGGGTGATTTCCGTTCCTCCGACGATCCGGGTGGATTGCCCCAAGCCGTCTGCTGCCTCGCTCAGCCCGATTACGAGGGCAATCAGGCGAATGATGGTTTTCATGTTGGATTGCGCCCGAGTGGATCGAACATTCTCGATTCAAGTCGGAATCAGAAGCTTCGCCCTGTCGGCAAAGGGTTGCGAGTTGGTTCCGGAGCCTCCAAAGATGCCTTTTGAACTGCTAAACTGTCTGAGACGTTGCCAGGATCGAGGGTGCGAGTCAACGGTTGGCACGGGTGAACCGCTTTCTTCAGTCTGAATTCTTTGGAGGCGAGGGTGGTTGGGGTTCCTGCTTTTGCCCAGCGGCTCGCGAGTACGCTCGCCCTACCTTCCGGCTTTGGGAGTTTGTGGTGGTGGGTCTTGCGCTTGCCGGGAGGCCTACCCGATGGGGCTCTCGGAGAAGCGTTCGCTTGCTCCCGGCCCAGATGCCGGGCAGGGTAGCAGGGTCCGCTACTTGGCTTGTGGTCGCTTGATGCTATGAAATCTGTGTCCGTTTTGTTTGTGATGACCTGTGCGGTTGCTTTGTTGAGCCTATCGGGATGTGGGGGGCAACCCGGGCCCCTCAAGAAGGGAGTCGTTACGAAAGTGCGATACGCGGAAACGGAAGGCGCTGGGGCTTCAGGGTATTTCCGCGGTGAGATGCCCGAGAACCCGGCCGCCCGGCTGGGTGGTTCGTATCAGGTGGATATGTATGGGCTCCTGTTTCCGAGCCATCTCGAATTGCGCTTTGTGGGCACGAAACGGGTTCAGATAATTCCTTTCCACCAAATTGTCTCACTTGAGTTTGAGAACTGAAGATGTGTTTTGCCGATGAGGAGTCTTGTCATTGTTTGTTGGGGTGCGGTGACTCTGGGTTGGGTTTGCGGGCTGGTTCTGGCGGAGGATCCGGCTGCGGGGTCTCCTGGTAGTGGTTATCGCGGAGTCTGGTATCAGAATCAGAAAGTCGCGAGCCAGTATCAATTCAAGTACAGCGGTGGGCTAGGAACTTACTGCGCCAAGCATCAGCCTTTTGCGGTTTATTGTTCCGAGGTGAACAAGACGTTTTTCTGCTACGGCGGCGTAGCGAGGGATTACCACAAGCGATTTGAATTGGGGGCGGGGAATCTGGACTCGGCGCGGGTTGAGGGAGCCCTCCATCACTTGGTTTCTTACTTCGATCATGAGAGCGAGACCCTTCCTAAACCGACTGTCTTGTTGGATAAAGGCACTCATGACGCTCATGATAATCCCGTGCTGTCGGTCGATCAGGAGGGGTATCTTTGGGTGTTCTCAACGGCACACGGCAGGCTGCGGCCCGCCTATGTTCATCGGAGTGTTGAGCCCTACAGTATCGACGGTTTTGAACGCGTGGCACCGTATCGAGTGGTGGAAGATGAGCGGGTTCCGATTACGAACTACTCCTACATGCAGGCGTGGCAGGTTCCCGCTGGGAGGTTCTTGTTTTTCTTTACCAAGTACGCGAAGTGGCAACGCGAGACTTGCTTTGCCACGAGTGTCGATGGGGTGCATTGGGACAATTGGACCCAACTGGCGGATATTGAGGAAGGGCACTATCAGGTGAGCGGCGTATTCGAGAACAAGGGGGCTTGTGCGTTCAATTATCATCCGCGGGCCTTCCATGGAGATTCGAGTCGGAAAGGGCTCAACTGGCGTACGAATCTTTACTATCTGGAGACCACTGACTTTGGTGAAACGTGGTCCTCGGTGGACGGGACGCTGGTGAACGTTCCCGTGACTCAGACGGCGAATCCGGCTTTGATCCGTGACTTTGAACGTGAAGGGCTCTTGGTCTACTTGAAGGATTTGGTGTTTGATCCCGACGGGTTTCCAATGATCCTGTTTGTGACCGCTCGCGGATTCGAACCCGGTCCGGCTAGCGGACCGCGCACGTGGAGGATGGCCCGGTGGTCTGGGGAGGCCTGGTCCGTGCATGACATTACGACTTCCGATAACAACTACGATATGGGATCGCTGTTTGTAGAATCGAAGCAGGTATTGCGGGTGATTGCGCCCACGGAAGCCGGCCCTCAGGCGGGCAATCCGGGTGGTGAGATCGCGATGTGGTTGAGTGAGGATGGCGGTGTGACGTGGCGCAAACAGCGCCAACTGACACAGGGCAGTGAGTTCAATCACACGTACGTTCGACGACCGGTTGAGGCGCATCCCGGGTTCTATGGGTTTTGGGCGGACGGGCATGGTCGGCAACCCTCCGCGTCGCGGCTCTATTTTTGCAATCGCCAGGGGGATGTGTTTCAGATGCCGACGGAGATGCAACAGAGTCGGGAGGAACCGATCGCGTTGGGACGTCCTTAAACAAAGTGCCCGTGTAGGCTGGCCGTTTCTTTTTGGTGCTAAGTTTCCCTGATCTGGGTCGTTTCATTTGTTGTGACGCGGGCTGCGTCGACAATGGAACCTGATGGTGGTTGATTGATAGCTGACCAGGTGGCTGAAGTTGTTGCCGTGCCTGTTGCGCCTATGTTCACCATCAAAAACGCGATTCTTGTGGCGCTTTCCCAGGTCGGGACGGTGGTTTACTGTACGCTCATTTCAGGCGTTCTTTATCGGTTTCACGGGGGAGCTTCGGAGGTGGAGCGCATGCCGTCGATCACGGTCTGGATGGTACAGAATGGCTACTTCCTGTTGGTATTCCCGATTGCTTGGATTGCTTGGGCGAGTTGGGCGGAGCAGAGTTCGAATCTGGGGAACGGGGTGCAGCGAATGGCTTTTCTGTCCGGGGTGTTGGTGATCGGTTTGTTTATTGGTCTTTTCCTAAAGTTCTCTTTTGCTTTCTGCAATTTCGTGTTGGGCGGTTTGTGAACGGTGTTTTCTCAATCGGGTTTGGTTGGGTGGTGCGGGTGATGGGGCACCTAGTACGATCGTATTTAGCGAATTGGATAAGGTTTTACAGGTTTGGATCGCTGCGGTGAGGCAGACTTGAAAGTCTGCATTACGACGGACGCAACAGGTATGCGTCCGCAAGTTGGTCCATTTGCTAGCAAGTTATGCTGGTATTGGTCCGCCGAATTGGGCATTAGATTGGTATGGTAAGATCAGTCACTTTAGTCGCTGTGTTAGTGACCCTTTTGGGTTGCGCGGACTCTGGGAGTTCGCAACTGGGCGGGGATGCGGCCCCGGAGAATGACGTGATATCCGTTCGGAAAGACGATGCTGAGATGGAGGCGGCTATGCAGACGGCACGAGACCAGTTTTCGGATTTTTGGCAGGCGGTAACGACGGACGCGCAGCGGGCTGTTCCCATGGTCTCGGCACCGATGCTAAAGGTCTACTTTTTTGACGAGGACGCTCCGGAGGACGGAGAGCACATGTGGGTTCAAGAGATCGACTATGATGGCGAAACCGTTTCGGGAGTGCTTGTGAGTACGCCTCAGCAGGTTCGGAGCGTGCAGGCGGGGCAGACCGTTCAGTTCCCTCTGGAACGTTTGAGTGATTGGCTTTATGCGGAGGAGGGTGTGGTCGTTGGAGCTTTTACGGTGAAGTTACTGCGGTCTCGAATGACGGATGCGGAACGACAGCAGCACGACAGTCACTACCCGTTCCGATTTGAGTAGGCGAGTGCTCGTCACTCGGCGCCGGGCTGCGGCTTACCCTATGCAGCTTTCGTGTTAGGAGGATCTTGAGATGAAACGTGCAGCGTTCTTACTGGTATTCTTGTTGGGTTTCATGGCGTCAGAGCGCGTGTTGGCGATGCGAACGCTGACCTATGTGTCTGCGGAACAACTTCGAGAGTGGGGAGTGGCTATCACGACGGATCAAGGGACGGACGGTCTGGTGGCCGTCCGGATTCGATTCCAGCCCAGGGGGGAATTGCGTAAGTTCCATCATGCGGAGTTGGAGTTGAAGTCGGCGAAGCAGTCGTTTCTTAGGACAACCATGCGGCCTCTGACGACGGAGCGCGGTGAACTGCGTCTTTACTTCAGTGCGCTCCCATCTTGGATCACGCTGAGTCAGATCACATTGATCGTTGAGCGCGACGGGAACGCTGACTTGCGACCGGATGGCTACGTGGTGAAATTGAGTGACGTGCTTTCGAAAGAAACGAAGTGAGGCCTGTTTCGCTAGATCGTTGGATCTGACACTCCGAGTCGTAGTGGGTTGCCGAAGAAATCGCCAATGACGTAGCTGCCGTTTCGGGAGAGTGTTTCAGGGATTTCGGCCAGGGATATTTGTTCGTTAAGCGGTGTCGCCGCTTCCGCCATGTAATCGAAAGCACCGGATACGGAAGCGCCTTCCGGAGTTCCGAGTTGGTAGGCGACCTTAGCCATGTGGTGTCCCCGGATCGGTTCGCTACGCTGCACCGTCAGTGTGAGAACCATGGGGGCGTCGCCTCGAAACCATGCGACGCCACGGGAGGGTTCTGTCTCTGGACCGAAGCTGATCCATGTTTTGGAATCGGGTTTGAGCGCGATTGTGAGGGTGACGGATTGTTCGTCCTGGGTGATGAGATCCTGTGTGGCTTCGACCGTAGCGAACTTCGTTGGTGCCGTCGTTTGGCACGCCACCGTGAGGATGGTGGCTCCGACGGCAATGAGATTCTTGATCGAGTGGCCGTGCTGATTTGGCATGATCCTAGATTTGCTTGATGGCGTTAGCGGGTCAAGCATCGAGTTCCACGGCGAGGGCCGTTCTAAATTCGATTCCGGAAGGTGGGGAGAGCGTACCCGCGAGCCGTTCCTGCCTAGAGCGATCTTCTGGGCCGGTGGTGTTTGCGTTCGCGGTTCTTGCCCAACGGCTCGCGGGTACGCTCGCCCTACCGGGGGAATGCTCGAAGTCAGTGTTCACGGAACTATTGATTGATCGAATGAATTTGGTTGAATTGGTGAAATAGGGAGCCCGGTTTTTTGGCGTTCGAATCGGCTCTTGAATCATGAGTGTTACGGAACAGATCTATCTGAAGAAACGAGACCGAGTTCCCGATCGCTTTACCATTGAGTTTCAACGATCGGGGGTGTTACGGATTCGACCCCGGAAAGAGCCAATGGGGATTGCGGGTTGGTTCCTGTTGACGTGGGTGTTTATTTGGACCGTGGTCTGCCTGCTGTCGCTCAGGACACTCTTGGCAGCGGAATCGAGTGAGGCCCGAGAGCAGGTTTCCTTCTGGTTGGAAATCGGCGGTCTCTGGGGCGTGGAACTCGTTTTTGGTTCCGTCGCCGTTTATATGATTTGTGCCAAGGAAACGTTTCGGATGGATGACGAGCGGTTGATCGTGGAGACCGATGTATTGGGCTTCAAACGAAGTAGAATGATTCCAAGAGAAACGATCCGGCGGCTAAGGTGTTCGATAGATACGCTGGGGGATGATAGGCCGGCGCTTTGGAAGCTAAGTATGGAGACGAGTGGGAAGGATTGGTTGATTGGTTTTCGCTGTCATTCCGATAGTCAATGGTTGGGAGAGATGTTCGCGGATTGGGCTGAGGTGCCGTATTTGGAGGATTCCGGGGAGTGAGAGCGAGATGGCTACGATTGCGTTTGAGTCTTGGTGGAGGAGGTTTCGGGCTACCGGTGATATTTCGCCCGTGCGATTGGGGCAGACTCGCGAAGATATCCGGGCGCTGTTTGGGGAGCCAGACGATAAGGGAGGCTTTGTTCGAAGATGTCGACTGCCTTGTATTTGGAAGTATCAGGAGCTGGAGTTCCATTTTGAACCGGATACCAAGGGTGAGCTTGTCCTCATCTATTCCGAGACACCTGAAGGGATCGTTGATGTGAGTATTCCCCGGCGAGGCGATTCTATTGGGGACGCGGAAGGCTTTGGAGAGAAGGGCGAGAGCTGAGAGGAAGGCGGGTGTAGAGATGACCCCTAACGTCAACCTGACGCGGCAGCCGTTGCAGATGATTCGGGCCGATGCCCTCGCTTATGGTGCGAAAGATACCGGCGAAATGGGTGGTGGCGCTGCGGCTGCGATTCTGCGGGCGGCGGGACCGGAGCTTGGGATAGCGTTGAAGGCTCAGCTGCCTACGGGGCAGCCGAGAGTGGGGGATGTTTTGGTGACGGAGGCCTTTGGTTTGGGATCCGGTGGGGTGCGTTGGATTCTACATGTGATTTCGATTATCAAGCATACGCCCTCAGGTGCGTTTTGTCCGCAGCCTGAGCGGATTCGGCGTGGAGTTTCCCGGGCGTTGGAGACAGGGGCGTCTCTGGGTGCTTCGTCTATGGCTATGTCGGCGTTGGCCACGGGTGAAGGGCGAGTGGATCCAAGGACCGCAGCTTGCTCCATGCTTGGAGGCGTGCAGGATTTTCGGGGCAACCGGGAGCACTCGGAATTGGTGGTTTGGTTTTCGCTTCCGACGTTTCAGGACTATGAAGCGTTTCAAAGTGTTCTCGCCGGGTGTGGTTGAAGCGAGAGCTTCCCTGGGTGGGACGAGCGTACTCGCGAGCGGTTCCAGCCTAGCGTGGTCTTGTGGGCCGATGGTGTTTGCGTTCGCTGCTCTTGCCCAACGGCTCGCGGGTACGCTCGCCCTACCATTTGCTTGGCGCCGTTGACTAGGATTACGGGAGAGATGTTTGCCGACTTTTTTGTGGGAACCGTCAATGGTGGTTCCGTAGATCCAGATGGAGGCGGTGGCTGTGAGGTAGAAGCAACTGAGGGTGAGTATGAGGAAAGGGGATGGGGAGAATGCAAAAGTTAAAATGCAAACTGCAAACTGCAAAATGCAAAATGGGGGGAGGTTTAGGGAGGTTATCTTGGGGTTGTCTGTCTTTGGGGTTTGAGGGAGAATATGACCTAAGGTTATGACGGGGTTGATTCTCTTTCTGGTGTTGGTGAATGTCGTGGCGGGCGATTTGTCTGTCACGGGGCGGCGGCTGCAGATGAGTTCACATCCCGTGTTTGTTCGACTCCGGTGGTTTGGGTTTGGCGCCGTGTGCGTGCTGTTGGCTACGGGGCACGAGTTTAGCGGTGATAGCTGGCTGGCTTGGGTGGTGGTGGTGATCCTCCTGGTTGGAGTGGCCCGGTTTCCGAGTGCCGAACGCGGACGCCTGGAGATATCGAAGCCACAGGAGGATTCCGAAGGCGTACGTTCTTCAGAGGGTTAGCATTCCTTCCGGAATGCTTTGGATCTCAAGCCGTGGACTTGGATCAGGTTTGCAGCTGAGGAGCGGACTCCGCTGTGGCAGCCAGAAATGCGTTGACCAAGGGGTGCGGTTTGGTGGGAGTGGATCGTGCCTGGGGCACGAAAAGCGTGGCTAGGTAGAATGGGTGGTCGGAGAGTTCGACGATGCGCACTTCTCCTTCAGAGTCGGAGCCTGAGATAATGAGATTACTTTTTCTAATGGCGTCTACGTATTCCGGGTTTAGTGAAAAGTTGCAGTAGTATTGCTCTGTGGATTGGAGCGAGGCGTAGATTTGAGCGACTCGGGATCTCGGGTGCAGGTTGAGCGTCATTTCGCGGCCGGCCAGGCTGCAGGCTAGCGATGAGATGAAGAGATCCGCTGCGTACGGATCGTACTCCGCGTGGGTCGCCTCGGTCAGCCCGAGTTCGTGTCGGGCGTATTCGAGGAGGATGTGTTGGAAGCCCCCGCAGGTGCCGAAGGTCGGGATCCGGCATTCCCGAGCCTGACGGATCAACTGGAGTGTGCGGTTGAGATCCTTGTAGGGGCTGCCCGGTGCGACCCAAAGGGAAGCGAAGCGCTCGAAGAAGGTGGGCTCAATGTCTGCCGCGGATACCCACTCGAAGTCGATCTCCAGCCCCAAGGCTTGCCGGGAATGTTCGATGCCGTGATTGGTGGCCGTGTGGGGCGCAAAGTTGGGATCGAATTCGCCGACGATACCGATGGTTTTCATGCGGGGTTTTCGGAGCGTTGACAATCGCTTCCGTGTCAACGGGAGTTTGGCCCTTAGGAAGACTGATTGTCCAGGGCGTGCTTGGCTTTTTGGATCTGGCTCAGTTGGCGGAGCAGCCAGACGATGCGTTCGAAGAGCGCCGTGAGGTAGGTGACCTGCGATTTTTGCTGTTGGGTCAAGGCGCCTTGTTGCGAGAGGAGCGATCCGCGGGTGCGTTCCATGAGGGCGGCTCGGTCTGCGGTCATGTCGAAGAGCAATTGGATGTCCAGTGTGTCTTCGGATTCCTCCGCGTCGATGGCCGAGAGCAAAAGGGTGGCGAGGCTCTCGACGAGTTGGTTCACCAGGGTGGGTGATTGGTCGGGATCGCGTTGCAGTTCGGCCCCGGTGGTGACGAATTGGAAGACGGAATCGTTGAGTGCGTCGAGGTTGCTTTGTTGGCGTTCGCTGATCAGGAGGCGTTCCGAGGTTTCGCCGTCGGTCTCGCGGGAGGCCAATTCGTTGAGATAGGCTTCGATTTCTTGGCCGACGGTTTGGGTGGCGCGATGAATGACCGCGGCGGGGATCGTTTTTCTGTCGGCGGCTTCGGCACGAATCGAATCGAGTTGGCTCGGGAGGCGTTTCAGCAGCCGGAGTTGTTCCTTGGCGGCCAGGCGCAGGGCGGAGTCCGGATCGTTTAAGGCCTGGTCGGCGAGGTATTGGGGGCGGATGAGGTCTTGCTCATCGGTTGCCGGCACCCAGCGTTCCAACCAGCGGGCGGCGGGCTTGGCGATTAGGAGAGATACGGACACCGAGGAGGTTTGGAGAAAGAGGTAGGCGAAGGCCAGCCGCAGGCTGGCGTTGTCCGTCAGCTGATCCGTGAGGTGGAGCAAGAGTGGCACATCAAAGAGGGTCTCGATGTAAAACAGGCTGGTGAGGAGTGTGGCGGAGAAAGTGTTGATTCCGGCTTGGTAGAGCGTGAGGCGCTTGGGGATACCGCGGAGGTTGGAGGCGAGGAACACAATGGAGAGTCCGACGCCGAGGCCGGAGCCATAGGCCATCACCACGGCTTGTTCCAGCGTGAGCACGCCGCCGTGGGCGAGGGCGACCGCGATGACGGCGATGCTGGAGGAGGATTGGGTCAGGACGCGCAGGATCGCACCGGCGATGAAGAGCGCGAACGTCGAGCTGTGGATGAAGTCAGTGACGTCCTGGAACCAGGGATAGTCGGATAGCGGACCGAAAGCGCCTTTCATGAGGAACAGGCCGTAGAACAGGAGGCCGATGCTGAAGAGCGCGGCTATGACGGGACGAAGACGCGAACCGCCGATCTCGAAAGCATGTGCGATCCCGGCCACGCCGAGCAGATAAAGGTAGACGACCTTAAGATTGAAGCTGGCAAAAAACACCAGCACCACCGTCCCCAGGTTGGCCCACGCCACGATTGGGAGTGCGTGGGCGACCGAGAGGAGACCGGCTTCGGCGAGTCCCGTCAGGATGAAGGCTACGGCGGTGGCGCTTTGGGTAATCGCGCCGAACCCAAACCCCCAAAACCCGGCCGCGAGGGGAACCTCGGCCCATCGAATCAGTTGCTTACGGACCCGGCGGCTGGTTACGCCTTGCAGGTGTTTCTTGATCCCGGCGACGCCGTAGAAAAAGAGAGCGAGTCCCGCGAGAAAGGATGCGATCAGTTCTGCCATCGTCGCTAGGAACCGGGGATCGATGTGCGGGAGGCTGCGGAGAGGCCTCGGTTGACTCGGAAGACGAGCACGAAAGTAGAGAGAACGGCAAGGGTGGCGGCGGCGAGGGTGAGTCGCCGGAGTGTTTGGTAGCGGTTGGCGGAAGCGGACTGGAGTTTTTCGGATTCGGCCTGATTGGCGGTATGGACTTCCTCGGCCAAGCGCTCAAAGCGTTCGTTTACGGGACGGTCCACGCCGCGGATGCTCTGATCGATGGCCGACGCGTCGGCGTCCGGCTCCCGGAATTGCTTGAGGGCCGTGTTGTAGTTTTCGTTCAGGGCTTGATATTCCTCGGCCAGAGCTTGGGCATTCTCGGTGCTGAGACCCAAGCGCTCGATTCCCTGGATGGCCGACTGGATCGCGGCTGAGGTCTTGGAGGCGTTGTCTTGGAACTGGCGTTCGTATTTTTCGAAATCGGATTGGGTAGCGCCCCGCAGCAAGAGGTTTTTCCACTCTTGGACCTGGGTTTTGTACGTGCCACGGCCTTGGAGGACGCTCACCTCGATTTCGTGGTAGGCCTGGATGCGGTCCACGGTCTCGAAATGGTACTGATTGGAGTTGCTGAGCGAGAATAGGCTGACGACGCTCAAACTCAGGACCAGGAGAGAAACCCCCGCGGCGGCCTTGAGTAGGTTAGGGGATGTTGGGGAGGACGACATGACCGTTGGGTGTTTGGGTCAGCCTCTGTTTTGAGGACCCATCGGAGCATAAAAATAAGCGACTCGGGTCGTCCAGAGTGGAATGTCGTCCTAGGCCACGGCGAATGGGGGGGATGGAAATGGGTGGGTTTGGAGGGCCGGCAGGTTGTCTCAGGCGGGAAGAATAGCCTTGAAAGGGAAGGGGGAATCTGAATGGTTGGGTGTTCTATCGAATTGCTATGGCTGTGGAAAAGAAGACTGCGCAGGGATCGAAGGACTATGTGGCTCAGGATCGGGCCAACGACGGGCGTTCGGAACATTACGACGGCCAATCGTATGATGTCATCTCCGGGAGTCACTTGCACACCTTGCTAGCCACTAATGTGGCGGGCGAGCTGCGGCACCGGCTCAAGGGGGCGGACTGTCAGGTGTTGAACTGTGACATGCGCCTTTTGGTCAAAGGATCCGGGCTCTACACCTATCCCGATGTTCAGGTGGTTTCTGGCACCCCGGTCTTTGAAGATTCCCAGGAAGATACCCTGCTCAATCCCAAGGTGATAGTGGAGATCCTTTCGGACAACTCGGCGGCTTGGGATCAAGGCGGCAAGTTCTGGCACTACCGCCATCTGGAGTCGCTGACGGAGTATTTGCTCGTCTCGCACCGGACCTGGTTGGTGGAGCATTATGTGAAACAGTCCAACGGTTCCTGGATGCTCAAGACTGTCGAGGGCAAGGATGGAAATCTCCAATTGGTCTCTTCCAAGTGTCAGTTGCCCCTCGCCGAGATTTATGGCAACACGTCGGTGAGCCCCACGGCCACCCCATCGACGGTGTAATTGTGGCCAACGAGAGTTAATTGCGATGATACGAACTGGAATTGCGGACGAAGCCGGTGCTTTGATCGATACTCAGATCAAGGCGACGAAGGAATTGGGCTGGGAATACATTGAGGCACGATCGGTGGAGGTGCCGGGATATCCCAAGGCGAACTTGCACGACATCGATGACGCGGCCTTTGACATCGTGGAGCAGAAGCTCGCGGAGTCTGGGGTCAAGGTGTATGCCTTTGGGTCCACGATTGCGAACTGGGGCAAGACCATGAACGATCCTTTCGACCTCTCCGAGGTGGAGCGAGCCATCCCACGGATGAAACGATTGGGGACTCAGTTCGTGCGGATCATGAGCTACGCGGTTTTGGAGGGCGAGGATCAGATGGAAGCAGAGCGATTCCGTCGCGTCCGGGAGATTACCCAGCGATTCGTGGATGCCGGCCTTACCCCGGTGCATGAGAATTGTATGAACTACGGGGGCATGAGCTGGGAGCACGGCCTGAAGCTGTTGGAGAATGTGCCGGGTCTCAAGTGGGTCTTTGATACGGCCAATCCCGTCTTTAATGATGATCGGAGCAAACCTGAACCGCAGCCGAAGCAAGACCCGTGGGAGTTCTGGACCCATATCAAAGAGCACGTGGTGCACATCCATGTCAAAGATGCGATCTGGCGACCGGAGAAGAACGATGCGGACTACACGCTCCCGGGGGATGGGGATGCGGCCGTGAAACGGATTTTGAAAGATGCTATTGACGGGGGATATGATGCGGGGATTTCGATCGAACCGCACATGGCTGTGGTGTTCCATGATGATTCGAAGACGGCTTCGGATGAAGAGGTTTATAACAGCTACGTCACGTATGGTCGTCGGATGAATGAGATCTTGGACGAGCTGACGGCTGGGGCTTGATCGGAATCTCGGCGACGGGGGCGTGTGGCGCCTCGTTCACACTCGCCTATCTTAGGGATTGTGGGGGTTCTATCCTTGTGCGCCGTGATTCTTTTTTGGGATGGCGACTGACCTTGTGCCGACGGCTCGCGGGTACGCTCGCCCCACCTTCCGGAGCGGAACTTAAGACGGCTCTTGGCTGTCTGATGACACCCTTTGCAGACCCACCCGCCGGGTGGGTTTTGCTTTTGCTGGGGGGCTCTGTTAGGCTAATGCCGGAATGGCATACGAATCCTTTCGGCAGTTTGTGGACGCGTTGGAGCGCGAGGGCGAACTGATTCGGGTCACCGAGCCGGTGGCGACAGAGTTAGAGATCACCGCCCTGGCGGATCGGGAAATGAAGCAACCGCACGGGGGGCGGGCGCTGTTGATCGAGCAACCGACGATCGACGGAAACGTTTCCCCTTTCCCGGTGGCAATCAATACCCTGGGATCCTTCTCTCGGATGGCCCAGAGCTTTCAGGCGCCCTCCATTCAAGCCGTTGCCGAGGAGTTGGGTGCCCTGATGAAAGCCAAACCGCCCACGGGAGCGCGTGAGGCGATCAAGCTGTTGGGGACCGCATTGGAGTTGCGGCACGCCCGTCCTAAAAAAGTGCGTACGGGCCCGTGTCAAGAGGTGGTGCATCGAATGGAGGGGGCGCCCGTGGCTTCGGAATGCCCGACTTTGCTAGATCTACCGATCTTGAAGTGTTGGCCGGAAGACGGCGGCCGCTTTATCACCCTGCCGTGTGTGGTGACTCAAGACCCGGATACGGGCGAACGCAATGTGGGGATGTATCGCATCCAGATCTATGATTCCCAAACCACGGGGATGCATTGGCAGTTGCAAAAAGTGGCGGCCCGGCACGGCAAGCGATACTACGAGACGGGGAAACGCATGCCGGTCAGCATTTTCATCGGCGGCGACCCGGTTTATCCCTTCAGTGCAACAGCTCCCTTGCCGGACGGGTTGGATGAGCTGTTGTTGGCCGGTTATTTGAGGAAGCGTTCGGTGGAATTGGTCCAGTGTGTGACGAATGATTTGCAGGTGCCTGCCAATGCGGATTTTGTGATCGAGGGATATGTCGATCCGACCGAACCCTTGCGACCCGAGGGGCCGTTCGGGGATCACACGGGCTACTACACGTTGAAGGAGCCTTACCCAGTGTTCCACGTGACGGCTATCACGCATCGGAAGGACGCCATCTACCCGGCCACGATTGTTGGGATTCCGCCCATGGAAGATTTTTATATGGGAGCTGCGAGTGTGCAGCTTTTCCTGCCGGTGTTTCAGATGAACTTTCCCGAGATTGTCGATATTGCGCTACCTGCCGAGGGGGTGTTTCACAATTTGGTTTTTGTGAGCATTAAGAAAACTTATCCCATGCAGGCTTACAAGATCATGCATGGCCTGTGGGGAATGGGGCAGATGATGTTTACGAAGTATTTCGTCATCGTGGATGATGATGTGGATGTGCATGATACCAGCCAGGTTCTTTTCCGGCTTTGCGCGAATACGGATCCTAAGCGAGATAGCATCGTCACACGCGGGCCGGCGGATGTGTTGGATCATGCCACGGATGCGATTGGCGTGGGGTCTAAGATGGGTTTTGATGCGACGCGTAAACTGGCGGGGGAAGGTTTTACGCGAGAATGGCCTCCGATCATCAAGATGGATCCGGCCGTGACCGAGAAGATGGATCGGATTTGGCAGTCGCTTTCTGCCAGTAAAGGATCGTAGCGAGTGAAAAGCCTGTCTCTCAAGGTCTTGCGGGTGTGCTGGGTGTTGGTGCTGCTGTGGGGCTGCGGGAGCGGGTTGTTAGTGGGGCAAACGAACGAGGGGATTCTCTCGGTTTCGTCTCCGGGATCCGTGGAGCGGCAGGTGGAAGCGCTCGGGACGCGTGCCGGGGTTTGGGGGCGCTTGAGTGACGGGCTTGAGGCCTGGGTTTATCCGTTCAAGGCGTTTGATCGGGTTCGTTTTGGGTGGGTGGATCCGTCAGGGCGGTTTGAATCTATTGCAGGGAGCGTTCGGCAACAGACCGTGCGTCCGACGGAGACGGAGTTGGTGTTTGGGGATTCCGAAAACTCTTGGGCGCTTCGTTGGCAGTTTACGGTGCCCCGCGGGCATCCCGGGGGGTGGGTGCGGGTGCGTGGCTCGGCTCCGCCTGGATGTACGCCCGCTATAAGGCTGCGTCCGGTGTTGGTTCCGATGCATTTGCCGATTGAGGTTGGAATGACGTCTCGGTGGGATGCGGATAGCGGGACGCTTTGGTTTCGTGAGCATGGGCGCGGGGTTTGGTTGGGGATGCGTGGAAAGGGGACGGAGCGGGCTGCGGGGGTGTCGAATGCGGTGACGGTGCCGGTGGGATTGAATGATTCGCGGGGGTTTTGGTTTGCGTTGGGATCGGGGGAGCGATCGGAGGTGGCTGGCTGGTTGGATGCGTTGGATGGGCGGCGGGGGGAGATTCGGGAGGCTAGTGATCGGTATTATCGGGAATTGGTGGCTCGCTTGCCTAGGGTCGTCACGCCGGATGGCCGAGTGAACTCGGCCCTTACGTGGGCCGGTGTCGCTTTGGATCAGTTGCGGGTTGAGAATCCAGATCTGGGGTGGGGCTTGGTTTCGGGGTATAGCGGGTCGGGGGATTCGACGCGGCCGAAGTATTGTTGGTATTTTGAAGAGCCTACGCTCACGTCTTGGGCGTATCATCGGCTGGGAATGTCCCAGTATATTCGTGAGTCGCTGGACTTCTTGGCTCGCTATCGGCGTGAGGATGGGAAGACGGTGCACGAAGTGACTCAGAGCTTGGCACATTGGCCCGAGTTCCTGGCGGAGTTTCGTTACGCCTACATGCATACGGATGGGCCGGTTTATTATTTGGTGGCATATGGGCACTATCTGCGGAGCACGGGTGAGGTGGATTGGATTCGTTCGCATTGGGACGGGATTCGGTCAATTTATCAGTGGTGCTTGAGTCGGGTGGATGCTCGGGATGGCTTGATTCAAGTGGATCGCGGGGATTGGGGATCCGCAGAGAGTAGTACGGCGATTTTGAAAGATACCCAGTTGGAAGCCATGTGGGTACGAGCATTGGGGGAAGTGGCTTATTTGGCGGAGGCGATGGGTGATGCGGCTTTGGTGACGGAGGCCGAGGCGTTACGGGATCAGGCCATCCGATCGATTGAGGCCGACTTCTGGAACGAGGATGCAGGGTACTATGTTTGGGGCACGGATCGGGAGGGCCGGGTGGTGAATTCTCTGGTGCCCCACCATGCGGTTGGTTTTTGGTTGGGGGATTTCCGGACGGATCGGGTGCGCCGAGCCCTGCGGACCCTGGCAGCGTCGACGTTTCAAACGGATTGGGGCGTGCGGAGTTTAGCCCTGACGGATCCGCGATTTGATGAGAGTTCTTATCAGTCCGGTTCCGTGTGGCCGGTTTGGAATGCGGGGGTCGTGATTAGTGATTATCGGGAGGGTTGGTCTGAGCGTGCTTACGGGAATTGGCAAGCCATGGTCCAGGCCCGAGCGTTGGGGAGCGAAGGGGCGATGCCGGAGGTGCTGCGGGGAGATCGGTTCGAGTTGTTGCCCGGAGGGGTGCCACACCAGATGTTTTCGGAGATCGCCGTTGTGAATGGCTTCTACGAGGGCTTGTTGGGCTTGGAGGTGGATGTGCCGGAGCGACGGATTCGCTTGGCGCCCCGATTGCCGGCGGCGTGGGATCGCTTGGCGGTGGAACGGATTCCGTTTGGGGCGGAGTCGTTCGATCTCGAGATTGAGCGCAAGTTGGATCAGTGGTCGCTACGAATCAACGGGACTTGGACGCAGCCCGTGACTCTGGAGCTGAGGCCGGAGTTGGTGATGGGGGCTCGGATTCAATCCGTGGAAGATTCACTCGGTTCGCCTTACTTCCAGGTGCGGCCGATGGCAAGGCAGACTCAAGTTCGATTGGAACGATTGGTGCAAGGCGAAGCCTACGCGTTGGAGATCCAGCACACGGGTGGTGTGGGTTTTGAAGTGGTGCGTCCGGATCTGGAGCCGGGTGCCCCGAGTCGGCAGGTGCGATTGTTGGACTATGGGAATCGGGGAGCGGGTTGGGAAGCGGAGTTGGAAGGCCGGCCGGGAGCGACGTATCGATTTCGATTTCACGGGCGAGCACCGCCCGTCGCGGTAGAGGGTGGTGTCATTGAAGTTCGCGACGGGACTTCCTTTGACTTGGTTAGCAGTGCGCCGTCGGACCGGGTCGCGAAGGAAGCGGGGTATGTGGGTTACCAGGTTCGGATGCGGTGGCAGGATCGGGGGGACCGGCAGGATCTCTTGGCGAGCCGCGAGGGAGAGGCTCGGATTCAGACCACTGAAGGATGGCGAGAACGGGTGACGCGAATCCGCGAGGATATGGAAGCGGTGATGGGGCCGCTTCCCGGACGCGAGCGGCGGGCGGACCTGGCGGTGCGCTATCAAGGCCGGGTGGATATGGGGAGTTATGTGCGGCAGTTGATCACCTTTCAAACGGAACCCGGATCGAGAATGTTGGCGTATCTGTTGATCCCGAAAGCCTGCTTGGCTGGAGAGCGAAAGACTCAGGGGATTCTGTGTCTGCATCCGACGGATCACAAACTGGGGCACAGGGTCGTGGTCGGCTTAGGCGGAAAGCCCGGCCGCAATTATGCCCAGGAACTGGCCGAGCGGGGGTATGTGACGGTGGCGCCGGGGTATCCCTTGTTGGCCAACTACCAGCCTAATCTCAAGGCTTTGGGCTACTCCAGCGGCACGATGAAAGCCATCTGGGACAATACCCGGATACTCGATTTCTTGGAAACGCTGCCCTATGTGGAACCGGGCAACTTCGGAGCCATCGGGCACTCCCTAGGAGGGCACAACGCGATTTATACTGCGGTCTTTGACGAACGCATCCGGGTGGTGGCGACGAGTTGTGCGTTCGACTCGTATTTGGACTATATGAAGGGAGATATCCGAGGGTGGACAAGTGAACGCTACCTGCCGCGACTCTTGGAATATGAGTTGGCGGAGATCCCGTTTGACTTCTACGAGTTGGTGGGAGCGCTCGCGCCTCGCGGACTCTTTGTGAGTGCGCCTTTGGGCGACAGCAACTTTGGTTGGGAGAGTGTGGACCGCATTATGAAGGCCGCCCGTCCAGTGTATCAGCTGTTCGAAGCTGAGGGGCATCTTGAGTGCCATCACCCGGATAGCGGGCACGACTTTCCGAAGGCGATGCGGGAGGCAGCTTATGCGTTTCTGGCGCGCCACTTGGACGCCGGTTCGGCTCAGTAGTAGCGGATGAAGCCCTTCTTGCGAAGCGTCTCAACCCATTGCTTCTGGAGTCGGTTGCGCTCTTCAGCGAGGAGCGTTTTTTCGATATCCTCCCGCACTTCACTCAAAGGACGTGGCTCGGCTTTGCGGTGGGCTTCTACTTGCATCAAGTAGCAACCCTCGTCCCGCACGGCGACATCACTGACTTGGTTGTCTTTGAGTGAGAAGGCGATGTCGGACAAATCTTCCCGCAGGACGGAGCGTTCCACCCAGCCCCAATCCCCACCGCTGCTGCGTTGAGAACCATCGTGATAAACCGAGGCCATCTCGGCAAAGGAAGCCCCGTCAGTGATCTTGCGGCGGATCTCCGTCAGGAGCTTCGGCGCGGCGGCATCATCGCCGGGGAGATGTCGGAGGAAAATCATGCGGAGCCGGATGCTCTCTTCTTGTTGGTATTTGTCGAGGTTGTCTTGGTAGTAGCGTTCGATTTCAAAGGGCGATACCAGCACAACGGAATTCACGTTGCGGGCGGTGAGCGCATCCACGATGACCGTCTGGCGAATTTGTTTGCGATAGGACTCTCGGGTGAGTCCGCGGGCCTGCAGCGTTTTGGTCAGGGTGAGTTGGTCCCCGAATTGGCGCCGGATGCGATCTTGGACTTGCTCGTCGATGACGCTCTCAGGAATGGAGTAACCCTGGGTCTCGAACTCGTTGATGATCAGGTGTCGGTCGATCAAGGTTTCGAGCGCGTTCTGTCGGAGTTCGTTGACCCGCTGGGCGAGGACGGCTGGTTCGCGGCCGAATTGCCGAAACAGCTCTTCTTCCAGCGGGGCGGTTTGAATTTTGATGTCGTCGACCGTGATCGGGGTGTCAAAGACCATGGCCACGACCGCGTTGAGGATTTCGGGTTCCGCTTGAGCGGTCTTCGGGGCGCCTAGCAGGGCCGCCGAGAGGCCGAGTGCGCTGATTAGGGTTTTTAGGGTCCGCTTCGTCGATTGCATGGGATTCATTCGAGCCTGAGCCGTTCCAAATCCGTATAGAAGACCAAGCGCTTAGGGTCAAGCCGGCAGGAGAAAAGATTGGCCTGTGGGGCGGAACGAGCTTCCTGGCGCGGTGTTTTAGGGGGCTGATCGGGGTGGTTGGGATTTCAGGTCGGCGGTTTTGACACGGGTGTTTGGCCCAATTAGGATTGTGGTATTCCCGTTATGCAACGACTACACATGCTGTCGGTGGGAGTTCTGCTTGGAACTCTCGTGACTGGTCTTGGGCAAGGGGCCGATCCGGAACGCTCGGCGGAGACGGCCGTTGCCAACCTCACGGTGTATCCCGGCCTGGAGGCGGTGCTGTTTGCCTCCGAACCCTTGATTGCCAGTCCGACCAACATCGACGTGGATGAACGCGGGCGAGTTTGGGTGTGTGAGGTGCAGAACTATCGCGGACATGGGGCTCGGGATCAGCGTCCGGAGGGTGATCGGATTTTGATATTGGAGGATACCAATGGGGACGGCGTTTCAGATCGGACCAAAGTCTTTTACCAGGGGCGAGACGTGGATGCGGCTCTGGGGATCTGTGTGTTCGATGGGCGAGTGATCGTGACGTGTGCGCCGAACGTCATCGTGTTCACGGATGCGGATGGCGATGATGTGCCGGATTCCAAATCATACCTCTTCACTCAAACCGGCCGGCCGCAGAATGATCACTCGACCCACAGCGTGGTCTTTGGGCCGGATGGGCATCTCTATTGGAATATGGGGAATGGGGGTGCGTATGTGCATGATGCGGATGGGCGATTGGTGCGGGATCAGTTTGGTCAGCCCGTCCTTGATCGGAGAATCGCCGGCCGGGACCCCGCGTTTGCTGGGATCAAGAGTTCCTTCTGGGGAGGGATGGTTTTTCGCTGTGATTTGAACGGGGAACAGTTCGAGGTATTGGGCCATAATTTTCGGAACAACTACGAAGTGACCGTGGATTCGTTTGGCAATCCCTGGCAATCCGACAATGACGATGATGGCAATTACGGGGTGCGTCTCAACTACATCCTAGAGTATGGGAACTATGGTTATCTGGAAGAATACTCCGGAGCGGGTTGGCGGGTGCCGCGGGTGAGTGCCCATCCGGAAATAGCGAGCCGGCATTGGCATCAGAATGATCCGGGGGTGGTGCCGAATTGGGTGCAGACCGGTGCGGGTTCGCCTACGGGGATCACGGTCTACGAGGGGGATTTGCTGCCGGAACGTTTTTGGGGGCGGGTGCTGCATTGCGACGCGGGACCGGGGGTGTTGCACGCGGCGGATTCTCGCCGGGTGGGAGATCTCGCCGACACGGAGATGGTCAATCTGGTTTCGACCGAAACGGACAAGTGGTTTCGTCCGGTGGATGTCGCGGTGGCTCCCGACGGTTCCTTGTTTTTGAGTGATTGGTACGATCCTGTGGTGGGTTGGAACCGACAAGCGGACTTGCAGCGTGGGCGAATCTTTCGGATTGCTCCGCCGGGGCATCAGTATGCGGTGCCCGACTTCGATTTCACGACCCCCGCGGGCGCGGTGGAGGCATTGAAGAGTCCGGCGTACAGCGTCCGTGCCAAAGCTTGGTTGCGGCTGCAGGCGTTTGGGAGTGAAGCGGAAGAGGCACTGCTGGCCCTGCGGTCGAGTGAGAATCCGTGGTATCAGGCGCGGGCTTATTGGCTCTTGGCTGCGGATGCGGATCGAGGCGGAGTATATGTCGATGAAGCCATGCAATCCATTGATCCTCGCATTCGCACGGTGGGCTTGCGGGCGGCGGTGCGATACGGGCATCCCTTGCTGGACAGGCTTCGCCAGTTGGTTCGAGATCCTGAGGCGGCCGTTCGACGGGAGTGTGCCGTGACTCTGCGGCGCATTGACCCAGGGGCGTTGCCGGAGCTATGGGCGGTGTTGGCGGAACAGTATGATGGGGAGAATCGCTGGTATTTGGAGGCCTTGGGGATTGCGGCGGAGGGGCGCTGGGATCAGTGCCTGAGCCAATGGTTCGGGGGGGCTGTCGCCGATTATGAGGATCCCGCGGTTCGGCAGATTTTGTGGCGTTCCCGTTCCGCCGCAACGGCGGGGCATTTGGGGCAGATGTTGCGGTCGGTCGTCTTGACGGATGAAGAAGTCAATCGGCTTCTGAGAGCGTTTGATTTTCAAGCGGATTCGGAGGCAAAGACCCGGGAGCTGTGGGCGTTGGCAGAGGGTGACGGACTGGGTGAGGCGACGTCTTATGATGAACGAATTCGGTTCGAAGCCATGACGCGACTGATCCCCGTTCGGGCTCAGCAGGGTGAAGCTTTGACTGCGTTGGCGCGGCGACTCGTGCAGGAGTTAACCCTGCCGCCGTATCGGATCGAACTCATTCGGCAGTTCGAACTCAGGGATCAGGCCGACGTATTGGTTTCGTTGGTGATGGACTCCGGCGATGTGGAGATCGAGGCGCAAGCCTTGGCGGCGCTGTTCGGGTTGGGGGCGGAGGCCACGGTTGAAGCGGCGTTTCGGGACGGGGATCCGGGCGAGTGGGTGCCTCGGTTGGTGGCCAGCGGCAATGGCGGCGCGAGACCGTTCTTACTGCAGGCACTGCTCGATACCGACTGTTCGCAAGCCGTGCGAGAGATGGCGCTGCGTGGTTTAATCCAGAGCCGGGAAGGGGCCAATGCCGTTTTGGATTTGGCGCGGTCCGGTGATTTTCCGGAAGCCCTGGAGGTGGCGGCCGGTCAGGCCTTTAGCCAGACTCTGCACGTGATGAATCGGGACGCTGCCGCCGAGTTGTTCCCGGTACCCGCGCTCAAGGGGGACGAGCCGCTTCCGCAAATGACCGAACTGCTCGTGTATGTCGGGAATGCCGAAAAGGGGCGCCAACTATTCGAATCGGCGACCTGTGCCCAGTGCCATTCTTTGGCAAGTGCGGGAGTGGGCTACGGGCCGAATCTTGCCGGCATTGGTGCCAAGCTTTCGAAGCAGGGCTTATATGAATCCATTCTGGATCCGAGCGCTAGCGTTTCGCCGAGTTATCAGGGGATAGAAGTGAACCTCAATTCGGGGGATTCCTTGGCTGGTCTGCGGGTGAGCCAAACCGATGAGGCTGTGGTGATCAATCTCTTGGGAAGCGGACTGCGGACCGTTCCTCGGCGCGATATCGCTGAATTGCGGGAGTTGGATCAGTCCGTGATGCCCGCCGGTTTGCAACAGCAATTGAGCTTTGACGAGTTGGTGGACCTGGTCGAATTCTTGGCGAGCCTCAAAGCTGGCCCGACCGCGGAGTAAAAACCCGTTTGCTACAGCGTACATCAGTCGTTTCTGCAAGGGTGAATCACTTAAGATGAGCCATTATGGCTCATTGTCTCACATATGAGGAAGTTTACGTATATCTGGGACAATATGGCGCAACAATGAATAGGCTATCAGAATTTGGAGTTTGTGTAAACTATTTCACATAAAGTATTTATGTATGTTTTATCAGGTTGGCATCATTCGTGGTAAAGGAGAAGCGTGCTAAAGCTCACCGATGGCCGGTGAGACACAAATTGAGACTGAGTGGCTCAATTTGAAACGCAAAACCAATTATCATCAGAAAGGAAAATAATGAGTACGTTAACCTTGTTCAACAACCGCAAATGGAACCCGTTTCAAGAGATGGATGCACTGAATGGCCATCTGAATCACTTGCTCTACGGTGATCGGGCTTGCTCGGCGAGCCGGGATGCTGAAGGGGCCACCTGGACGCCCTTGGTGGACATCACGGAAAACAACGAGTCGTTTTTCATCCGGGCCGAGTTGCCGGCGGTCGATAAGAAAGATATCACGCTGACGGTGGAAGACGGTGTGCTGACCCTGGCGGGTGAGCGGAAGTCGGTGGAGGTGAAGGATGACGAGAAGGTGCATCGAGTCGAACGGTCCTACGGGAAATTTGTGCGGACCTTCCGCGTGCCGAAGAACTTGGATACGGCCAAAGTGAGTGCGGAGTTTAAGGACGGGGTCCTTTCCGTGCAGCTCCCGAAGCCGGTCGAGGCGCAGCCGAAATCGATCGACATCGCGGTTGCCTAAAGAACCCTTGAATGTGTGGGGAACACCCGCCGTCTGATTCTATCAGGCGGCGGTTTTTTTTCTGAACGGAATCCCGTCTTCGGGGTCGAACGTATGAGCGCTTTGGGTATAGGAAGGTGGAGTGGCGTTCGGTTTGGCCACGAGAGGGGCGACGGCAAGTCCGGGCTCGGGCCGCTCGTCTGAGAGTGAACCGGCTGAAATCTATACTGATGAGCCTTATGGATGTCATGAACACGAAACCAGCAAAGATCCTTTCGCTTTCCGTAGGAATGCTTTTGGGAGCCCTCCTTTGGGTCAATCTCTCCAGTGAGCCCTTGGGCGTGCCTCCCAGACTGGCGCCGCCGAACTTGAGCATCAATCCAGAGCCCATTTCCCGCGAGATGAAGTTGGCGACCAGCTTTGCTTCGGTAGTCAAGGCGGTGTCACCCAGCGTCGTTTACATTACCAGTACCAAAACGATTGAGCGGCCGACGACGTCGGACCTCTTCGGTCGAAGCCCCTTCTTCCCCTTCATGGACCCGCGGCGGCGACCAGACTCTCAGACACTCCCCGAGATCGGTTCGGGTGTGATCATCTCTGACAATGGCTTCATCCTCACCAACAACCACGTGGTGGAAGACGCGGAGAATATTGTGGTGATGCTGAAGGATCGAAAAACCGAGTTTCAAGCCGTCGTCGTGGGCGCCGATCCGCATACCGACATTGCCGTGATCAAAGTGGATTCGCCCGAGCCGCTTCCGGCTGTGACCCTAACGGATAGTGATACGTTGGAAGTGGGCGATTTGGTTTTGGCCGTGGGGAATCCTTTCAACGTGGGGCAGACGGTCACGATGGGGCTGGTTTCCGGGATTGGCCGATCGGATACGGAATTGGTGGACGTAGCGAATTTCATTCAAACGGACGCAGCGATCAATCCGGGCAATTCGGGCGGGCCCTTAGTGGATGCGGAGGGGCGCGTGGTGGGAATCAACACCGCCATCATGAGTCGCTCCGGTGGGAACCAGGGAATCGGGTTTGCCGTGCCGATCAATATGGCGCGGGAGGTGATGGATCAGATCGTCGAGTTTGGCGACGTGCAACGCGGTTTGTTGGGCGTGACGATGCAGGAGATGACCGATGCTTTGGCGAACCAGTTTGATATTGAGGTCGGTCAGGGTGTCTTGGTGAGTGAGGTTACCGCGCGGGGGCCAGCGGACCGGGCGGGCGTTCGGGCGGGAGACGTGATCCTCAGTTTTGACGGGGAAGCCGTGAGCTCGATGAAGGCTTTGAAGCTGTTAGTTTCCGGGACGCGGCCGGATACGGTTGTGGACGTGGAGTTACTGCGACGGGGAAAACTGAAGACGGTTTCGGTGAGCGTGGGCAAGATTCCTGAAGGGGGCTATCGGGCGACCCAGCGGTATGAAGAACCGACGGATGACGCGATCGAGCATGATGCTTTGGATGGCGTGACGGTTACGGATTTGGATTCACGGACCCGTTCGGAGATGGGCGTGCCTCGTTCCGTGCGCGGCGTTTTGGTGACTCGCGTCGAACGTGGGTGTCCCTCGGATGTGGCGGGCATTCAGCCCGGCGATTTGATCCTCTCGATTGAGGGGCAGCCGGTGAGTAACGCGGATGAGGCGGTTGAGTTGAGTGAAGCGATCCAGCGTGACGAGGTTTTGATTCGGTATTGGCGTCGTGGCCAGGGGAGTCGTTTCCAGGTCGTGGATGCCAAGAAGGATCGCCGCTAGGTTCGCCCCTTCCAGCGGAGAATTGAAAGCACAGAAAAGCCCCGTGACAGAGACCTGTCACGGGGCTTGCTTTTTGGGAGATTATCCGGGTCTTACAGTCCCTTGCTCAGCATGTAGCGCAGGAGGTCACCGACGCGGTTGCTGTAGCCCCATTCGTTGTCATACCAGCTCAACAGCTTGAAGAAATTGCCGTTCAGCTCGATGCCGGAACCGGCGTCGAAGATGGACGAGGCGCTGCTGTGAATGAAGTCCGTGCTGACGACTTCGTCTTCGGTGTATTCGAGAATACCCTTGAGGTAGGTCTCGCTGGCCTTCTTCATGGCGGCGGAGATCTCAGCGTAGCTGGTCGCTTTGACCGTCTTGATCGTGAGATCGACGCAGGAAGAGGTCGGAGTCGGGACTCGCAAGGCCATGCCAGTCAGTTTGCCTTGCACTTCCGGTAGAACCAAGCCGACGGCTTTGGCTGCGCCGGTGGCCGACGGGATGATATTGATTGCGGCCGAACGGCCACCTTTCCAGTCCTTGCGGCTGGGACCGTCCACTGTCTTTTGGGTGGCGGTGTAGGCGTGCACCGTGGTCATGAGGCCTTCGTCAACGCCGAAGCCTTCTTTGAGCAGGACGTGGACGAGCGGGGCCAAACAGTTGGTGGTGCAGGATGCGTTCGAGATCAGGTTGTGTTGGGCCGGATCATAGGTTTCGTGATTCACGCCCATCACGATGGTGGCGATGCCGTCGCCTTTGGCCGGAGCGGAGATGATAACCTTCTTGGCACCGGCTTCGATGTGGCCCTTGGCCTTGTCGGCCTGGGTGAAGAGTCCGGTGGATTCGATCACGATGTCCACGCCCATGTCTTTCCAAGGCAAACCAGAAGGTTCGCGAGCGCTGACGACGTGAATGTCTTTGCCGTCTACCACGAGCACGTCGTCGTCGGCTTTGTCATCGGAAGACTTCTTGGAGGAGACGGTTCCGGCGAAGCGGCCTTGGGTGGAATCGTATTTAAGAAGGTAAGCGAGGTTGTCTGCTGGTACGATATCACCGACAGCGACGACCTCGATTTCGTTTCCGACGAGGCCCTGTTCAACCAGAGCGCGGAAGACTAGGCGACCGATGCGTCCGAAACCGTTAATCGCGACTTTTGTTGGCATTAATTTCCTATTTCGATGTTCTTTTGACGACTTTAAGCGTCCGCTGAAGGCGAACGAGCTGCGCATACTAGCCCTGCCGCCGGGGGCGTCAATCTTGAACTTGGAGTGGGTGGTAGCTCGGATGGGGGGGAAGGTGGTGGTGCGAGCGTGCTCGCGAGCTGTTCCTGATTGGAAGGGTTTTTTGGGGCCTTGGGGGTTTGGGGAGCGTCTCTTGCCCAGCGGCTCGCGGGTACGCTCGCCCCACCGGCTGCCCCACCGGCTGCCCGGTGATTGGCTTGCTTGCGGCTGGGGGAGGGGGTAGGTTGGGCCGTCCGGTTCCCCGATAATAACAGTGACTAGTGTCTAACTCGCGAGCGACCAATGGATTGGGTACATTTACATTTGGCTTTGAATCACCTCCCTGTGGTCGGAGTTTTGTTCATCTTTTTGTTGTTGGTTTTAGGGATTTGCCGAGGAAGTGAAGAGTTGAAGCGGTTGGCTCTCCAACTCGGCGTGGCGCTGTTTATCGTCGCCATGATCGTAAAATTCTCGGGCGAGCAGTCTGCTGAAAAGCTCTTCGCCGAGCCGGATGCGGCTACCAAGCCGTTGATCTCGGCGCACGAAGATAGCGCGGATCAGGCGGTGACCGGGGCCTTCTTGCTGGGTGTGGTCTCGGCGATCGGGCTGTGGAAATCGCGCCGGACCCGGGTCCTATCCGGGTGGGTGACCACGGCGGCGACGGTGTTTTGTTTCGTGACCATTCTACTATTGGCACGATCGGCGAACTCGGGCGGGCAGATCGCGCATCCCGAGATTCGAGCCAGCGCCCCGAGTTCCGAAGGGGTTCCAAACCCGTAGACGCCTACTTTTGACGCGATGAGCGAAGAATCGAAAACCCAACGAATGCCCCGAGGGATTCCCTACATCGTGGGCAATGAGGTTGCCGAGCGCTACAGCTTCTACGGGATGCGGTCCATCTTGGTCATCTTCATGACCCAGCACCTGTGCAATGCGACGGGTGAATTGGCTGTGATGGATGAGGCGGAGGCCAAGGGGCACTATCACTTCTTCCTATCAGCCGTGTATTTCTTCCCGCTATTGGGAGCGATCCTTGCGGATGCCTTTCTAGGGAAGTATCGGACCATTCTTTTTCTCTCGATCGTCTATTGTTTCGGGCATCTGGCACTGGCACTGGATGATACCCGGCTGGGCTTGTCCGTGGGATTGGGGTTGATTGCCTTGGGTTCGGGGGGGATCAAGCCCTGTGTCTCGGCCAATGTCGGCGATCAGTTTACGGCGGAGAACCAGTCCCTCTTGGGCAAGGCTTTTGGGTGGTTCTACTTTTCGGTTAATTTTGGTTCCTTCCTCTCGACCTTGCTCACGCCGCTGATCCTGAGTCGTAGTGGGCCGCATTGGGCGTTCGGGATTCCGGGAATCCTGATGCTGATCGCCACGATTGTGTTTTGGTTGGGACGGAAATCGTATGTCCACGTTCCGCCGAATCGAACGAAGTTCTGGAATGAGCTTCGGAGTGAAGGAGGCCTGCGGGCGTTGGGTAAATTGGTCGGGTTGTACGTGTTTGTGGCGGTGTTTTTCTCGATCTACGATCAGACCGCCTCGGCTTGGGTCCTGCAGGCGGAATCCTTGGATCGACGGGTCTTTGGCTTTGAAGTGTTGTCGGCCCAAATGCAGGTCTTGAATCCGGTCTTTGTGCTGCTGTTCATTCCGCTCTTTAGTTATGTCCTTTATCCGCGCGTCAATCGGTATGTGGCGGTGACCCCACTCCGGAAGATTGGGAGCGGTTTTCTTCTGACGGTTCCCTGTGTGTTGTTGGTGGCCTGGTTGGAATCTCGCATTCAGGCTGGGGAGACGCCAACCATTGCGTGGCAGGTGCTGGCCTACGTGATTTTGACGGCGGCGGAGGTGATGATTTATCAGACCGGACTAGAGCTGTCCTACACCCAAGCCCCGCGTTCGATGAAATCGTTCATCATGTCCTTCTACATGTTGGCGATTGCGTTGGGCAATTTCTTCACGTCTCAATTAAACTTTTTCATCCGAAACGATGACGGGAGCACTAAGTTGGGCCCGGTGGAGTATCACTTATTCTTTGCCGGCCTGATGGCCGCCGCTTGGGTCGTGTTCCTCTTTGTCTCCCGGTTTTTTGAGGAGCGGACCTATTTACAGGAGAAGCAGAGCTAGCCTGTGGTGGGCCGCCCTTACAGGGCTTGAATGTTACGGGTTGACGGTTTCCAGGGCGCTGCCCTGGGCTATTACAAGATGGACCTTCGGCCCTCGATGATGGCCCTGGAGTTTGGCTGTTGAGGTTTGGTATTCTGGCGAAGGTGTGTTATTATGTTCGCCTAAGTCGTATGAAACGTTTGATTCGGAAGTTGGTAAATACGTGGCATCGGATGTTTTCGAGCCCGCACGAGGATCTCAACCGGTCTCGATTGGTAGGCATGTATTTGACGCGGACCAACTCCAAGAGTTCCTTATCCACGGAATTCCAACAAACCCGGCAACGCCGCAACGGCAAGTTTTCGATCAACCGGGAGCGTGTGTAAACTCGGCTTCAGCCGAGTCCCCACCGCCGCAACCGCCCCCCCAACAGCGTTCCCACCCCCAAAAAATGGACCCAACCAACGGTCCGCTCAGAAGGAATTCAGATTCTCCCTGAGAAACGCAGGATAGGCGTGCATTCTGTTTCGCCCCCCCTAGACTCCACGCCGTGAGTCGAGAATTCGGAGTCAAGCTCGAGCAATTGCGCGAGCGAATCAAAAAGAAACGCAAAGGAGCTGCCCTGATCACGCGGCAGCCCAGCTTTTCGTGGTTAGCCTGCGGCGGGGAAGCCCGCGTTGCGCTCAATACCGATAAGGCGTCCGCCGCGTGGTTGGTGACGCCGGATGAGGTTTATTTGCTCGCGAACAATGTCGAGATGCCCCGGCTCAAATCCGAGGGTTTGCCGCGACTCAAATATAAAGCCGTTGAATTCCCCTGGCATGAGCCCGACGGTCTCGCGGATTCCGTGAAGGAGATCATCGATCCCAAGCGCCTGTTGTCTGACAGCGACGATCTCGTCAGCCGGCCTCAGCCCCAGGTGTTTGCCGAGTTGCGCTACTCGTTGTGTCCGGAGGAAGTGAAGCGATTCCGGCAGTTAGGCAAAGCCTTGGAGGCGGCGGTCTCAATCACAGCGACTCGAATTCGAGTCGGCGAATCGGAGGACGATATCGCGGCCCAAATGGCTGCGGCCGCGCTGGCGGTGGGCATCACGCCGGTTGTGATGTTGGTGGCGGTGGACGATCGGATCAAACGGTTCCGGCATCCCTTGCCAGCCGGCAAGCGACTCAAACGACACGCCATGTTGATCATGTGTGCGCGGCAAGGCGGGCTAATTGCGTCGATGACGCGGACCGTGTATTTCGGCGATCTGCCGGAGGCTTTGGAGCGTCGTCACCAAGCCGTGTGTGCGGTCGACGTGGCCATGCAGCGAGCGACCGCCGTCGGGGTCGCGGGTAAGAAGGTCCTAGAGGCGGCACAAGAACAGTATCGGCGGCAACGATTCCCGAAGGAGTGGGAGTCTCACCATCAAGGTGGGCCCTGTGGTTACCTGCCAAGGGAATACATCGTCACCCCGAAGACGACCACCAAGATCGCTCCGTTTCAACCCGTCACTTGGAATCCCACCATTGCGGGTGTGAAGAGTGAGGACACGCAATTGGTGACGTCGGATGGGTTAGAGCTCATCACGCGGAGTCGTGATTGGCCGATGGTGGACGTGGTCTTGGACAAGAAGAAGACCCAACGCTACGCCATCCTAGAACGGTAAGGCTTGAGGGGAAGTCTCGCGCCCGCGGTTGAGCGGAACGAGGGACGCAGCCGAAGGCGGCCTTAGCCAGATCAGCGAACGCTCACCGGCGGGAGAGGCGGCAAGAAGGTGCCTTCCTTTTCCGCGATGATCTGCTGGGCTTGGGCGGAGGTGATTTGTTCGTTGCGGCTCAGAGCTTGCTGAGGCGGCGCGGTCCGGACGGGTCGAGCCGGGATCGAACGGGTGTTTCCGACGGCCCGCGAGTTGGTATTTCCGGTGACACGATTCCCTCCTGAACGCGGCGTTGAGGTGCGAGAGGAAGTGCCTCCGGTCGGGGCACGGTTCCCGGTGCGCCCCGTGACCCCACGACTGGAGCTGGAGGTGGTTCGAGCCGTTCGCACATTCGACTTGGCTTTGGGTTTCGGCTTGGCCTTCTTGTTGCCGTGCGTTTCAAAACTCAGCAGGACGGGGGTGCCATCATAAACGATATCGACGTTCCCATTAGGGCTGATTGATTTGACCGAAACCCCGTGTTGTTGCTCGCCCTCACGAAACGCGAAGAACCTTTCCACGGGTTTGGCCTCGGGTTGGGTCGGGGGCAAGGTCATGGACAACCAGACTCGCTTGTCGCCGGAACGGGCACTGACACCGGCGAGGGTGATGTTCAATTCTTTGAGGGAAACCGGCTCTTTTTCCGGCTCTTCCTCCGTTTTGGGAGGGGCTGGAGGGGGTGGGGGTTGCAGATTAAACGGGTTCCGATCCGTGATGACTTGGTACTTTACCGCCAGATTCTCGGTGAGCGATTCGGGAGCCTCCGGCAGGGATCCGGCATCAGCCGCCTCCGCGACGGGCTCAGTGGCTTCGGTCGTTGTCTCTTGCCCGTCTTGTCCGTAGAGGCCGATTGAGCCCCCAACAGCACCGATTACCCCAAGAACGACCCACAGGTGCCCGAGTTTTTGCCACGTCTTTTGCATCGTCTCTTTACGTCAAACACCGGGACGATGCCTTAGTTTCGGGCGGATTGCCAAAGAAAAACCGCCCCGAGTCACTGGGATCTCGGGGCGGTTGAGAGACGGCAACCGGGCGTTTCGTCCGGGTGTGCTTGGCTCCTAGTCTTAGTAAGAGGCTTGGGCGCCAGAGGTGGAACGTTTTTGCATCCACGGCATCAGGCCGCGCAAACGTTTGCCCACTTTCTCGATATTGTGCTTCTCGCCGGCTTTCATCAGTTTGTTGTATTCCTTGTAGCCGGTCTTGTATTCGTTGATCCAACCCTTGGCGAATTTGCCGTTTTGGATCTCTTTGAGTGCCTTCTGCATCCGCTTCTTGACGCCGGCGTCGATGATCTTCGGTCCGACGGCCACGTCACCCCACTTAGCCGTCTCGGAGATGGAGAAGCGCATGCCGCTGATGCCGGCTTCGTTGATCAGGTCGACGATCAATTTCAACTCGTGGAGACACTCGAAGTAAGCCATTTCCGGTTGGTAACCGGCTTCCACCAACACTTCGTAGCCGGCCTGGATCAAGGCAGAGGTGCCGCCGCACAGAACGGTTTGCTCGCCGAAGAGATCGGTCTCGGTCTCTTCCTTGAAGTCGGTTTGGATCACACCCGCACGGGTGCCACCAATGCCCTTGGCCCAAGCCAGTGCCACTTTCTTGGCTTTGCGGGTGGCGTTCTGGTGCACGGCGATAAGCGAAGGTACCCCTTTGCCTTCCGTGTATTGTCGACGCACGATGTGGCCCGGGCCCTTCGGGGCGACCAGAATCACGTCCACGTCTTCCGGCGGAACGATGGCCTTGAAGTGGATCGAAAACCCGTGGGAAAACAGGAGCGCTTTGCCTTTGGAAAGATTCGGGGCGATGTCCTGCTCGTAGACGTCGGCCTGCTTGGTGTCGGGAAGGGCGACGAAAATGACGTCCCCGCGCTTTACAGCTTCAGCGGTCGAGTAGACTTTGAAGCCTTTCGCCTTGGCGGCTTTGATGGATTTGCTGCCTTTGTAGAGACCGATGATGACGTTGCAGCCGCTTTCCTTGAGATTGAGGGCGTGAGCGTGGCCTTGCGAGCCGAAACCCAAGACCGCAAGGGTCTTGCCCTTGAAGAGGCTCAGGTCGGCGTCTTTGTCCGTGTAAACTTTCGCTGGCATTTCTTAATGAGTATTGGAGTTTTCGGAAGTCGGTGTTCTAGCGTCTCGGTAAGGCAACTTTGCCCGTCCGAGTGAGTTCTTGAACGCCGAAAGTTTTCATGAGGCTGAGGTACTTCTGCACCTTGCCTTCGTCACCGGTGATTTCCACTGTGACGGAGTCGGGCTGAACGTCGACGATCTTACCGCGGAAGATGTCCGTGATCTGCATCACCTCGGCGCGCGTTTTGGCATCGACGCCGACTTTGATCAGGACGAGTTCCCGATCGACGTATTCGTGTTCGCGGAAATCCTGCACTTGGAGGACGTCCGTCAGTTTGTTGAGCTGCTTGACGATCTGTTCCAAAGTGGCGTCGTCACCGCGAGTGACAATGGTCATTTTGGAGGTGTCAGCGTCTTGAGTGGGCGCGACGTTCAGGGTGTCGATGTTGTAACCGCGGCCGCTGAAGAGTCCAGCGATGCGGGTTAGAACCCCGAACTTGTTTTCAACCAACACTGAGATAGTGTGTCGCATTTGTATTTACTTCTCGATTAATGCCCGATTCCCCGACCGCCACTTTTTGAGGCGATCTACTGCGTGTGATTTTTTCGCTCCCCTAAAAAAACCAAAAACCCGCATCCCCAGGGATCTGCGGGTATCGACTCGCTTGGGAAACCAGTCGGTCGGGTGGCTGTGACGCCTCGTTCGACCCGGTCGGTAGCGAAAAAATCGACCGGAAACTAGCAATGGCCTTTCGGGTGGTCAATAGGATTTTGACCCCTTGCCGCGATGGGGAAAGCGACTGCTTCGCTCCCGCACTCCATCCGGGGGACGATTCTGTCGGACGTTTCCTTGGTGGTTTAGGCGAAAAAGGGGTTGTGGGATTTTTCCTCGCCAACCGTGGTGACGGGGCCGTGGCCGGGGCAGATGAGGGTTCCGTCCGGTAAGGAGAGGATGGCTTCGCGAACTTTCGTTTTGGCGAGTTCGAAATGCTGCGGCGCTCCACCCATGGACCCCGCGAAGATCGCGTCTCCCACCACCGCAACTGCCGGTGCTCCACCTGGGAAGCCTTCCACGACGAAGGTTACGCCGTCCGCGGCGTGGCCCGGTGTTTCCCGGTGGCTCACGCGGAGGGAGCCGACGGCGAAGGAATCGTCTTGGACCAACTGTTGTGCTTTGGGAGCTCCCTGAATGTTGGAGTGAATCGCGGCTTCAGGGGCCAGTTTCCGGACGTCGGCCAAGGCTTCAATGTGATCGTAGTGGGAATGGGTGATGAAAAGATGGGTGAGCTGGAGTTGGTGTTGCTCGACTAGGGCGGCAATCGGGAGAACGGACCAGCCCGTGTCGAAGAGCGCGGCTTCCCGTGTCGCTTCGTCCCAGATGAGGAAGCAGTTCACGGACATGCCGCCCTCGTCACTTTCAATCACTTCGAGGTGTTGCCAGCGATTGAGATCGTGGGCGGCCGGGACCCAGCCTTGAGCGACGGCTTGAAGGGCCTCCGGGGCGAGCTCGAGTCGGGCGGCCACGGCTTGTAAGTCCAAGTCTTGAGGGTTGGTGCCGGCGTCTTCGTAGTCCGCGAGGCGGGTGTCGGTCACTTGTGCGAGGGCCGCCACGGCCTCGCGTTCGATGCCCAAGCCCATGCGAGATTTCCGAATCATATCACCGGCGTGATCTTCCAGTCCCATGCCGCGGACGATAGCGGCAAGTCGAAACCCTGTCGAGGTCCGTCGAGGGATACCCGGTAGGGCGAGCGTACCCGCGAGCCGTTGGGCAAAAGACGGTTTCTTCTGGGCCAGCGGTGTTTGCGTTCGCCTATCTTGCCCAACGGCTCGCGGTTACGCTCGCCCTACCGGTGCCCTACCGACTGTTTCTTTTACGGTGACTTGGTTCTCGAATTGGCGTAGGAATCGAAACTATGGCTCGGGTACTGTTGGCTGATGATCAGCAAGACGTGGTGGATGCGTTGCGGCTCCTCTTCAAAGGTGAGGGTATCGAAACGGGCTTGGCGCTTTCGCCCGAAACCGTTCTGTCTGAACTCCGCGCGGAGGAATACGATCTGGTCCTCATGGACCTGAACTACACCCGCGACACCACCTCGGGCCAAGAAGGTCTTTCACTCCTGAGTGAGGTGCTCCGTTTGGATCCCCTCTTGCCAGTGGTCGTGATGACGGCCTGGGGAACGGTGGAATTGGCCGTGGAAGCGTTGCAACGTGGGGCCAAGGATTTTGTTCAGAAGCCGTGGGAGAATGATCGGTTGATCCGGATTGTACGGACGCAAGTCGAATTGCGAGAATCCCATCTCCAGCGGGAACGCTTGGAAGCCGAGAACCAGACGCTGCGCGAGCCTCGTGGCTCGAGTGCCTTCATTGCGAAGTCCGCGGCCATGCAGCCCGTGCTGGATATGATCGAACGGATCGGTCCCTCCGATGCCAATATCCTCATTACCGGCGAAAACGGAACTGGCAAAGGCGTGGTGGCGGAAGCGATTCATCGCGCCTCGGAGCGGTCGGATCGGCCCCTGAATACGGTGAATGTGGGCGGGCTGGCCGAAGGGGTTTTTGAGAGCGAGCTCTTTGGTCATGTGCGTGGGGCATTCACCGATGCCAAGTCTGATCGGGTGGGGCGTTTTGAGATGTCGGATCGTGGGACCCTGTTCTTGGATGAGATTGCCAACGTCCCGCTCAACTTGCAGACCAAACTGTTGCGGGTGCTTGAGACGGGTGAGTTTGAACGAGTCGGATCGTCGAAGACGCGGCGGGCGAACGTAAGGGTATTGTCCGCGACCAATGCCGACTTGCCGGCGGAAGTCGAAGCCGGGCGATTTCGCCAAGATTTGTATTTTCGGCTCAATACGGTGGAAATCTGTTTGCCGCCGCTACGGGAGCGAGGGGATGACATGCCGGCGCTGTCGGAGTTCTTTCTCAAGCGTTTTGCTAAGAAGTATCGGCGTGAGATTAGCGGTTTTTCGGAATCGGCCCATCAGGCTTTGTTAGAGCATGGGTGGCCGGGGAATATTCGGGAACTGTCGCACGCCATCGAGCGAGCGGTATTGATGGCGCGGGGCGACTCGATTGCCGATGGCGATCTGGGCTTGCGGGGGAACGCGGACGCGGCGCCTCGACTGGAGGATCTGAGTCTGGATGAGGTGGAGCGTTATCTCATCCGGCGCACGCTGGATCGAAACGAGGGCAATGCCAAGAAGGCGGCGGACGCGTTAGGCTTGAGTCGGAGTGCCTTCTACCGCCGTTTGGAGAAGCATGGAATCAAAACCCAGGGTTGAGCCGAACTTTCGGCGGTGCCATGACGCAGCGGAAGTTGATTAGCTTCGAGCGTAAGGTCTTCTTGTTGGCCTTGTCTGCCGGTCTACCGGGCGGGCTGGTCGCGTTGATCTTGGTTTGGGTGGGCGATTATTCATTGAAGTCGGTTTGGAGCCTGTCTCTGTTGGTGATTCTTCCTTGGTTGGGAATGGCCTTGGCCGTGCGGCAGAAGGTTCGCTTCCCGCTTCAAACCCTCTCCAACCTTTTGGCCGGCATCCGGGAAGGGGATTTTTCCACGCGGGCTCGGGGTGCGCGTCGAGATGATGCCTTGGGAGAAGTGATTGCCGAGGTGAATCTCTTGGGCAATACCTTGCGGGAACAACGCCTGGAAGCGGTGGAGGCGAGTGCCTTGGTGCGGACGATTCTCGACGAGATTGATCTGGCCGTCTTTGCTTTCGATGACGACGACCAATTGAAATTGGTCAACCCCGCCGGGGAGCAACTTCTGGCGCGTCCGGCGGTGCAGTTGTTGGGGCGACGCGCCGATGCCTTGGGCTTGGATGCGTTGTTGTCTGATACCTCACATCGCACGGTGGAAATGGCGTTCCCGAGTCGGATGGGTCGCTGGGAGGTGCGGAGAACGCCGTTCCGTCAGGATGGCGTGCCGCATCAGTTGTTGGTGTTGTCGGATCTCAGTCGCACGCTACGCGAAGAAGAACGCCTCGCATGGCAACGACTCGTACGAGTATTGGGGCATGAGATCAATAATTCCCTGGCCCCCATTATTTCGATCGCGGCGAGTCTGAATCGGATGGTGCCGGACTTCGCGGCGCAAGGCGTGGAGACGGCTGATCTGCAGACCGGTCTGCAGGTCGTGGGCTCGCGGGCCGAATCCTTGTCCCGGTTCATGGAAGCGTATGCTCGGCTGGCGCGATTGCCACCGCCCGAGCGGCGGCCCTTGAGCGTGGGGTCGTGGTTGCAGAAGGTGATCGGGCTAGATCTCGGTGTGCCGATTCGACTGGAGGCGGGGCCGGATGTGACCCTTTCGGCAGATCCTGACCAGTTGGAGCAAGTGTTGATCAACCTGCTGCGGAATGCGGCTGAAGCCATGAGCAATGAGAAGCGCGATTCCGAGGCTGACGGTATTCGGGTGCGTTGGGAAGTGAAGGATGCTTGGGTACGGATTGAAGTGATCGACACTGGGGTGGGGCTGGCGAATACGACCAACTTGTTCGTCCCGTTCTTCACTACCAAACCGAAGGGCTCGGGGATCGGGTTGGTGCTGAGTCGACAGATTGCCGAGGCGCATGGGGGGCACCTTTTCCTGACCAACCGGACCGATGCTTCGGGTTGTGTGGCGGTATTGGAACTGGAACGAACGGAGGGCGAGTCGGCGTCGTTGGCGTGCGGACCGCCGCAACGGAATTCGGGCAGCGACTGATCGGGTGAGCGGGTCCCGTTTGTGGGACATCCTCTTCCCGGCGTCGATCGATTCTGGCTTGAATTCGGCGAGTCGATTGACTCAGGGAGCGGGTTGAACGGAATTGTGAGGGTCGGAAGTTGTTCACAATAAATGAGTTGTGGGATATATGGTGAGATCGGATGCGCTTCGTGAAAGTGGCTGGCATGGCCCTTGCAATAGGGGCGAAAGCGGCCTGACATAGGCCCGATATTGAAGAAACCGGAAGCACCATGGATATCGCGAGACCCGATCGAAAACAGCAGAAACAGCGCCGTCGCGTCCTCTTGAGCGCCATTGGGTTGCTGACCTTGGCGGCGATTACGCTGGGCTTATCCCGGTTGGAGCCCGCAGCGCCCAAGGTGGATGGGGCGACGCTTTGGACGGGTGCGGTGGAGCGCGGGGAAATGGTGCGGCGGGTGCGAGGCAATGGGAGTTTGGTGCCGGAGCGGATTGTTTTCGTGCAGGCCGAGAGTGATGGACGGATTGAGCGGATCTTGGAATTGCCTGGGGCGAAAGTGACGGCGGATACGGTGATTTTGGAACTCAGCAACCCGCTGTTGGAGCAAGAATCCTTTGATCTGGAATGGCAGTTGAAAGCGGCCGAGGCGAGTCTCCGCCAACTCCGGGTGCAGCTCCGGAGCGAAAAACTGACCCAGGAATCGGCCATCGCGACCATCCAAGCCCAACACGCCCAAGCCAAACTGGAGGCAGAGGCGGATGCGATCTTGGCGGAAGATGGCTTGGTGCCCACCTTGACCATGAAGCGTTCGCTTTCAAACGCCACCGAGTTGCGACGGCGTTTGGAGATTGAGCAGCAACGCTTGGAAATCAGTGGAGAATCTGCCGAGGCGCGCATTGCGGTGCAGGAAGCCGATCTCGCGAAGCTCAGGGCCTCATTGACCTTGAAGCAACGACAGGTGGATTCGCTTCGCGTGCGAGCCGGGATCGATGGCGTGTTGCAGCAGATCGGGGATGCCAAGCCGTTGCAAGTAGGGCAACGCATCGGACCGAGTGCGACGTTGGCCAAGATTGTGAAACCGCTGGAGTTGAAAGCCGAGATCAAGGTGCCGGAAACGCAGGCCCGGGACGTCCAGATTGGCCAGCGTGCGGAAATTGATACGCGCAACGGGATCATCCCTGGAATCGTCTCCCGGGTGGATCCGGCGGTGCAGGAAGGCACGGTTACGGTGGATGTTCGGCTGGAGGGAGCCTTGCCGAAAGGCGCGCGGCCGGATCTGAGTGTGGATGGGATGATCGAGCTGGAACGTTTGGATGATGTCTTGCACGTGAACCGTCCCGTGCACGGCCAGGCCGAGGGCACCATCGGGTTGTTTAAGTTGGTGCGATCGGGACGGGAAGCCGTTCGGGTGCAGGTGGGGCTGGGACGAGCATCGGTGAGTCGCATTGAAGTGACCCAAGGCCTCAATGTGGGCGATGAGGTCGTGCTCTCCGATATGTCTCAGTGGGACGAATACTCAAAACTACGAATTACGCAGCCATAGGAGACCGCTTGAGCGCGGGACTTCACCAGCGAGGAGAAACATTTATGTCAGACTCAGATGCATTGATAACCTTGAAAGAGATTCGCAAGGTGTTCTACACGGACGAGGTTGAGACCCATGCCTTGTCGGGGATCCACCTGGAAGTGAAAGCGGGAGAGTACGTCTCCATCGAAGGACCCTCGGGCTGCGGGAAGTCCACCCTGTTGTCCTTGCTGGGATTGCTGGATACGGCTACGGAGGGAACTTATATCCTGAATCAGATCGATGTTTCGGATCTCGATTTCGGGCAGCGAGCTCGGATTCGAAACCGCGAAATCGGCTTCATTTTCCAGAGCTTCAATCTCATCGGAGATTTGACGGTGTTTGAGAATGTGGAGCTGCCGCTGACCTATCGGGGTGCCGGGAGTGGCGAGCGGAAACAGGCCGCGCAGGCCGCTTTGGAAAAAGTGGGTATGGCCCATCGGGTGAATCACTACCCGTCCCAATTGTCCGGCGGGCAACAGCAACGAGTGGCCGTTGCGCGAGCCTTGGTGGGGAACCCTTCGATCCTACTCGCCGATGAGCCCACGGGAAATTTGGATTCTAAGAATGGTGAAGCTGTCATGAGCTTGCTGCGAGATCTACACCGGGAAGGAGCCACCATCTGCATGGTGACCCATGATCCGCGCTATGCACGGCACGCGGATCGGCAAGTCCAGTTGTTTGATGGGCGGATTGTGGACGAACAAGTTGAGACGGCGGCAGTTGCGGCCAGTTAGGTTAGCGAGAGTGAGGAGATATGATTCGTCTACGTGGGGTAGAAAAGAGCCACCAGACCAAAGCCGGCGCGACCTACGTGTTGCGGCAGATCGACGTCGATATCGCTGAAGGTGAGTTCGTGACCATTATGGGCCCGAGTGGGGCCGGTAAGTCGACGCTGCTCAATATCATCGGTATGATGGATGCCGAGTTTGCAGGGGAGTATTTTTTTGCCGATCAACCCGTCCATCAGCTCAAACCGAAAGACCGGGCGGCCCTGAACAAGGCCAAGATCGGAATTGTGTTCCAACAGTTCCATTTGCTGGATGACTTGACCGTGATGGAAAACCTGGAAGCGCCGCTCTCGTATCGGAACATTAAGCGTGCGGCTCGTCAGGCACTGGTTGCCGAGTCTCTGGATCGGTTCGGAATGGTGGCCAAAAAAGATCTCTATCCCAGCCAACTCTCTGGCGGACAACAGCAATTGGTTGCGATTGCGCGGGCTCTTATCTCAGAGCCCGCCGTCATCCTGGCGGATGAGCCCACCGGCAATCTGCATACCGATCAAGGCCGCTCCATCATGGATTGCTTCAAGAGCCTCAACCAGCAGGGCACGACTGTGATTCAAGTGACCCATAATGAGGCGTGGGCCGAATATGGAAACCGGATCATTCAGCTCCAAGACGGGTGGCTGGCGACGGACTAGTGGCCGGCTTCTGTCGGTAAGAGTCGAAATCCCGTTGCCGAGTTATTCACCGCCTTCAGCCGCCGGCGCCTGTGGTTCTTCGATCACGTCCGCGACGATGATTCGATAGATCTTAGGGCCGGTCTCGGCGATTTGATCGTCTACGATCCGGACATCCCGGGTGCTGAAGGTAAACTGGGCAACATCCTCCCATGTCTCCAGATCTGTGGTGGATTGGAGGATGAACGGGAGTCCGTTCGGTCCGGCGGCGATTAGCTCGACGGTTCCATTCTCGAGGAAGTTGGGGCCGGTTAAGGTCACGTCTTTCTGCTGCGTGATCGAGGCTCGGAAGAAACGAGGGAAGGGGAGGTCTTCACGAGCGTCGACCAAATCCAGTAAACGAGCACCGAGATCGCCGAGAAAGACAGGGGACCAGCGCTTCAGATCATGGGACATCTCCACTAAGATCCGTTGGCCGGGCGGGCCTTGAATCCGGATGATCGTGGCTCCGTTCTCAGCGAACCGAGCTTCGACTACGTTCACGCTGAGATCGACAGACGAAATGAAGCGGGCCGCGAAGTTTGCCAGGGGGTCGCCACTGAAACGCGTTGCCACCCAGAGGCCGGATCGCCGACGCTTCCAAATGTCATCAAAACTTTCCCCGACTTCTGGCGGGTTGCGGAAGAGCAAACCGGCGCGGTCATTGGCAAGCCCGGACACCCCGTCGAAATCCACGGTCCAGGTGATGCGGTTGGGAACTTCGATGTTGATGTCGGTGATCGAAACCGTGTTGAAATCTGGGAAGATAGGGAAGGTCTCGCTCTCGTAAATCATCGTGGAAGGCTTTTCAAAACCGGGCTCACCTTCACCGTCGTTGAGGTAGAATCGGACCGTACAGGTTTCGTCGCCATCGGGAATGAATTCCCCAAAATACTCGAATTGAAAGATAATCAGATCTCGGAACGTGCCACCGAAAACAATCTCGTCCCCATACTCTTCACTTGAGGAATGACGTCCCCCGAATTCTCCCTCTGCGGTATCGTAGATAATCTCGGTGGGAAACAGATTTTGGGCCCAGGTGTGGGGGGACATGATCCCTGAAATCCCCATCAGAATGCTGATCGCGAGCACCGCCCGCTTTGTCCTCCATGCGATTTCCATTCGTCGTTCTTCGTTTTTGGCCCGATCGTATCAACAACTCGTAACTTGGCTTTCTCCGGCTGGGTCGGCGTTGTAGGGCCGGACATCGAGTCGATTTCCCCACTCGATGCGCCCTGTGCGATCCTTTTTGGCGGTCGCCACCGAGTGCTAGCAGAATCCGTGCATTCTCAACAGGGAAAACCTTTATTCTTAGGCTCAGTCCTATTTTCCGATTCTGTCGCACACCCCTGCGTCGGAGGTACAACCGCTTAGCATAGCACGATTTTGGGTTTTTGCATGCAGGGAATTGATCCATGTTCTTTCTTTTCTCCCTTTGGTGCCCTCGCTACAGTCCGGCCGTAAAAATGAGTGATTCAGAGCAAAAAACCCACTTCGAAACTGCCGAGTTTGGCGATTTTCAAGCTTCAGCCGAAGCGGTGGCAGCGTCGCACATCGGGGGCCCCGAGGACTTACTCGACGTGGTCGGGCGAAATTGGAAAGGAATCGCCATCGTTGCGGGATTTTTGTTCATCGTTACCTCTTACCAGGGCCGTATCGCGGATCTGGAAGGCCAAGTGACTTCCCTGGTGAACGTCTATGAGGGGCTACCCGAAGACAAAGCTTTGGCAGTCGGGGCTCTGAAATCTGTCGAAGAAATGCGAGCCGGGTTGACGGTGGTAGTCGAGGAGCGGGTTCGCCACTTGATCGAGATGCCTGGTCTGATGCGGGGCGGCAATGAGGTGCGGCGTCGGGTGGCGGAATTGACGGAGATGTCGACCCAGTTTGAGCGACTGTGGGCGACGGAAGAGACCGCGCTTCCCGACATTTACCGCGTTGTCGGGGCCTTAGATCGCGTCTTGGGACCCCAAGTTGAGCCGGTGAGAAAAGCCCTGAATGAGCTTGCCGGCGTGTCGGATTCTGATTCGACCTTGGCTTCCGGAGCGGGGCAGTATTTGTTGGCACTGGCGATCGAAGCCCACGGGAGTCAGCCAGGCTTTGGTGAGGCGCAGCGATTGGATGCGTTGCGTCGTGCGAACGGTCGGCTTAGCCGCTCCGGGGTCGTCGAGACCGAGTTGATCGCGGCCGAGTTGGATGCGTCCAACCGAGCATTCCTGCGTGGCGACCGCGATGGGTTCGTGGATGGCTATCAGACGTGGTGGCCCCGGTGGGGGAGTGCTTGGCAGACTGCGGATAGTGAAACGACGCGATGGGCAGTCGCGAAGGGCATGAGCGAAAGCTTGGCTTTTCCGTTGTGGGCCTTAAGCCAACCCGGAGAGTCTCAACGCCTTTCGGTGGCGGAATTAGAGAATGCGTTGGGTGATTCGCTTGCTGCCCTCATTGGCAGAACCTATGAGAGTTTGGCCCAGTGGCGGAAACGAGCGACGGATCGCGCGGCCCAACGGATTGCCGGAGCCGAGCTCGATCTTGCCCTGAGTGCCTACTTGGGTGAGGCGGAAATCGCCCGCCAGGATCGCCTCGTTCTTTGGGGGCAGTTCCAAGAGGCGACGGGTCGCTTTCAGGGCGTGTCCTTGGAATTGGCGTCGCAGACTTTGAATGATGCGGCCGCCCGAGCTTTGGCTGGGGCGCAGCAGTTGGCGACGGTGTTGGGCGAGTCCGTGAAATTGGGAGCTTCGGAATCCCAGCGGGCTGTATTGGGGCAGTTGCCGGAATTGGCTCGGCAGTCGTTAGGGCTCCATTCCGCCGCCCACTAGTAATTGCCTACTGTTCGGTTGCCGTCGAGGGCGGCAGATTTCGCTGAAAGAAGTCGAGTACCTTCTCTTCGTAAGTTTCCGGGGCCGCAGCATGGAAATTGGTGTGCGTGGCTCCAGGGACGATCCAAAATGCTTTGTTGGGGGCATTGACGGCCTCAAATAGCGCTTTGGATTCGGCCAGCGTGGTTCGCTCGTCTTTCTCCCCAGCCATCATCAAGACCGGTGCTGTGATGGCTCCGATTTTTTCGATTGGGCGAAGGTCCCGCACGGCCACCCCCGTGCGGAAGGGCAATTGGTAGGTGAGCAGCGGGTGAAGGGGTTCCAACCAGCTTCCCAGGCGGAGGCGAATCCGGTTGGCGACGGCGCGTTGGATGGTGGGGAAGACTGCTTCCAAGACATACGCGTCTACCGGCAAGGGCTGTTGTCCTAAAATCGAAGCGGCGCCCCCGAGTGAGAATCCGATGATGCCGACTCGCTGGATGCCGGTCTGATCCACGAAGAACCGAAGGGCCGCTTCGGCGTCTTCCCGCTCCCCGATTCCAAATGTTCTGTAGCGCCCCTCGCTCTCACCGTGGGCCCGGAAATCGAAGAGTAGGACGCTGTATCCTGCCGCATGGAGGAACCGGGCGCGTGGGAGCATGATGGCTCGGTTTTGTCCGCTCCCGTGCATGAGCATGATGCCCGCTTCTGCCTCGGGCACGGGCAGGAGCCAGCCGGAGAGGGTGATGTCATCCGTACTCTCGATGCGCACGGACTCGAAAGCAATGTCCGTAGGACCCGAGCCGACCGCAAAACGACTCGGCAGCACGAGCCGGCCGCCTAGTAGAAACAGCACCAGGACGCCCGCTAAACCTAGGAGGCTGGCGATGGCCAGTAGGGTCTTGAAGTGGGAACGCTTCAATTGGGTAACCGGAGCCGTGTCGCCCGCTCTTGGAGCCACCGGATATCCGGGTTGTTGGGGGTGATTTCGTCGTTGAGCATTAACCAGTCGTCCTTCACCAGCGGCGGGCGCGTTCGAGGGTCTATCCAGCGCCGAGTCTCCGAGTGACCGTCGGCAAACGAAAGCGTTCCTGAGTCGCTATGGTAGCTTGCGGGATAGTCAAAACCAATAAAGCCGTGTAGCTCGGGTTGATCCGGGAATCCTGCCATGTTCACTCCAAAGCCACCCGTATTGATACTGTCTTCGCGCATATCCAGCAGAACGAAGGTAGTGGAGGGACCGGGGTTGTTAAAAGCGGATAGTTTTCGAAAGACTTCGAATTGGAGGGCTGGTTCGCGGCTGCCTTGAGTGACGATGAATGGGGGGGAACCGATAAATTCATTCATCGAATAACTCCGCACGCGATTGAGCCGGCGGTTGCCGACCAGGATCGTGCTCTTGTCCTCGGGGCAGCGCCAGATCTTGAGTGCTCCCCCAGTGTAGTCAAAGACTGGACTGCGTTCGATGTCTTGCCGGGTATCCCAGTTGGATCGATTGTCCGGTTTGTAGTTCATGATCCCGGTAATCCACGGCTTGCCGGGGTAGGGAAACTCCCGGGCGATGAGGACCGTGTCTTCGTTGTCGTCCGCATACATCATCCAGCCCAGCGTCAATTGACGTTGGTTGTTCAGGCAGTTGATCAGTCGGGCCTTGCTTTTAGCGAGTGAGAGGGCCGGGAGGAGGAGTCCTGCCAGGATGGCAATAATGGCAATGACCACCAGCAGTTCAATGAGGGTAAATCCGACGGAAATAGCGCGCGGGGCAGCGGGGCAGTCCCGGCGGCTCAGTCTCTTGATTTGGCAGGTGCTGGCATTCATCCGATCGAATCTTCCCGGAGGCATCCGAAGCGTTCCGGGACGGCCGATTGTGAGCATATCGATTGCCAGTTCGTGTGACAATCTTGGAAGTGCCGCTAGAGCGAGCGTGGGTGTGATTCAAAGTGCGGGGAGATCGGGTGTCGAAACAGCGGGTAATCACGCATAAGGAGGCGTTCGTATCGCGGGAAGAATGAAAAAGTTAAAATGAAAACTGCAAAATGTAAAACTCAGCTCTCTCATATGGAGTGCGGGAGCAGAGCTGCCGCTTTCCTTGTCAGCGACCTGTTCTTCCAGCCTATTCAAAGGGAAGCCTGCCGGTTCGATCCGATGCCTCGGACTTTGAATCACACCCGGCGAGCGTACTTCGCGAGCCGTTCCTGCCCATCGTGTCCCTCTGAGCCTGGGGCGGTGGCGGTGACGGTGACGGTCCCTGCTCTTGCCCAACGGCTCGCGGGTACGCTCGCCCGACCATTTTCACTCCCGGGGGACCAATTCCTCCGGACGCTCCAGTGCGCGCCACAGGCGAAACGCAGCATACCCGGCCCAGGCCAAGGCGTAGCAGGTGAGTGCCAGGATGATCCCGTAATTGTCGATGCCTACGAGCAACAAAAGCACGACGGGGCCGATCAGTAGGTAGGCCACCGTCCAATAGGCGCCCCGACTGAGGCTGCCGTAACGGATCCCCATCCAGATCCCCACAAAGATGGTCGCTAGGGCCGTGCTCCAGGTTAGTTGGTTCTGAATGAGAAAAACCTGCTTGAGCGTGGCAAAGTCGGCAGAATTCGTAGTCAGGTTTACCTGGGCTCGATAGAGGTAAATGAGGTCGACCGCTAAGAACGGTAAACCGCCCAACACCACATCGAGGCTCAGACGTTTGATCACCCGGCGGACAATGGCATTCATTCGCACCTGCGTGGTTTGGAGGATCTCTATGGCACCATTCCCGGTAATCTCCCCGAACGCTTGGGGCGCGATCTTGGCTAGGGCGGCGAGGTAGAGCAGGCGCCCGGGAATGACGAAGGCAAAATACATGGACATGAAGATGTCGAGGTCCACGAACAGGAGGAGCGGAAGGAGCGCCAAACAGAACACCACGCCGACCATGCGAGCCGAAACTTGCCGCGTATCGGCGTAGCGGTTGACGATCCATTCGCCGGGGTGGCGATCACCGCAATACGTGGGCTTCTTTTTGCCGTAGACAGCGCCGGAGGGTAGCACGCGATCCGGTCCCGAGGAGAGTCGATTGGTTCGTTTGACTGTGGCGCGAATGGTGGTGGCTTGCGCAGCGCTCGGATCGGCGCTATTCCGCCAGGCGCGGCTGAAGGCCACTTGGGCGTGATCCCAAGTGGAAGCGGTGGATTGGTAGCACAAGATGGTGTTGATCGCGAAAAAGATCTGATAGTCCAAGTAGGCCCAGAGAAACAACAGCATTGGCCCGAGTGGGGACAGACACCGTTGACCGAAACTGCGAATGGCTTGCGAGAAGGCCAAGTGTTCATTGGGTTCTTCGCACGATTTGAGAAAGCCAATGGTCATCGCCGTTGCCACCGTCAGAACGACCGCGATCATGATTTCGACGAACATGAGCGCCGTCACTCCCCCGATGACCAAGGGCATGCCCAGGAGGGGAAGGATCGCCAGGATGGCCCAGATGTTTTGGAGCCCATTGGAAGCGACCTTTGCGATCATGACTTCCTCGGGTTGCAGACCCGTCAGGTACATGAGGCTGAGCGTGCCCTGGCGGCGTTCGCGTCCGATCGTGTCATAGGTCGAACGAATCCCAACAATCGCCGCCGCAAAGAACAGGCCAGCCGCGAGCGGGATCACGAAGATCTGGCCTTTACCGGCCCCAATCTCAAAGTCGCGCGAGTAGGAGACCACGATAAAGATCCCTAGGCCTCCGAGTGCGAGGCAGGTGCGGATCCAATAGGTCCAGAGTTGGCGCGAGTAGACGGAGAGTTCCCGATGTACGACCGGCGTGCTCCAGACGTTCCAGAACGTGACTGTCTTTTGTTCGGTTACCACCACGACCTCCAAGATCATAGTGGCACTGTGAATGGCGAACGTCAATTCCTACGGGATCTCGGACGGGGGGGGAGGGAAGGCGTTGACGGGTCCGGAAGTGGCACCCGCTCCGAGACAAAAAAAAGCGCGTGGCGAGTTCCGTCGCCGCGCGCTTAGAATGGAGTGAAACTTGGGCTTAGAGATTGCCGGCAACGAGATCGCCCACCTCGGTGGTGGAGTAGCCCATGCGGCCCGCGCCGAGTTCTTTGATCTTGTTGCGGGTGACGTCGATCACGGTGTCTTCGATGGCCTTCGCCGCTTCGGATTCACCCAAGAAGTCGAGCATCATTTGGCCCGCACAGATGGCTGCCAGCGGATTGATCACGTTCTGACCGGTGTACTTCGGAGCACTCCCTCCGATCGGTTCGAACATGCTCGTACCTTCGGGATTCAAGTTGCCCCCGGCCGCGATTCCCATACCCCCTTGGACCATGGCGCCCAGATCGGTGATGATGTCGCCGAACATGTTGTCGGTGACGATGACGTCAAACCACTCCGGGTTCTTGACGAACCACATGGTGGTGGCGTCCACGTGAGCGTAGTCGCGTTGGATGTCGGAGAAATCCTTGTCCCCGATCTCGTGGAAAGCACGTTCCCAAAGGTCAAAGGCGTAGGTGAGCACGTTCGTCTTGCCACAGAGCGTGAGCTTTTTGTCCTTGTTGCGCTTGCGAGCGTACTCGAAGGCGAACCGCAGGCAACGCTCGACACCACGGCGAGTGTTCACACTTTCCTGGATGGCGACCTCGTTCGGAGTGCCCTTGAAGACGAATCCGCCGGATCCGGTGTAGAGTCCCTCGTTATTTTCACGCACGACCACGAAGTCGACGTGCTCCGGCCCCTTATCTTTCAACGGGCAGAAACGCTCGTCATAGAGTTTGACCGGACGCAGGTTGATGTATTGTTCCAGTTCGAATCGGAGCCGAAGTAGGATGCCCTTTTCCAGCACACCGGGTTTGACGTCGGGATGACCGATTGCGCCGAGGAGGACGGCTGGGAAATTGCGGAGGTCGTCGGCCGCCGAGTCGGGGAGGACCTCGTTCGTGCGGAGGTAGCGGTCACCGCCGAAGTCGAACGGGGTGTAGTTCAGTTTGAAATCAAACTTCTGGGCGGCGGCATCGAGGACCTTGACGGCCTCTTTGGTGACTTCGGGACCGGTTCCGTCGCCGCCGATGACGGCAATATCGTAGCTCTTCATTTACTGTGTTCTCTATCAATCCTACGTCTCAAAAGAGATCGAATCGTAAGGAAATCAAGGCTGGTTTCAAATCAAATCTCGGTTGGGTTTTGGGGAGTCGGGTTTGATTTGGTGGCGGGAGATCGTCTGATTCATGGTGGTCCGCCCTTTCAGGGCTCGGTGTCTTTTCTACCGTTCCCCAGGGCGTTGCCCTGGGCTGTTACGGGACGGGCCTTCAGCCCTGAGAGCCGGATGCGGCACGTCTGGTTGTTGGTAGTCCGCCCTTTCAGGGTTCGGTGTTTTTGTCCGTTTCCCCAGGGCGTTGCCCTGGGCTGTTACGGGCCGGGCCTTCAGCCCTGAGGGTTACGGGATGGGCCTTCAGCCCTGAGAACGCCCACAGCACCGAAGGTGCGCCCTGTCCTAGCCCAGGGCATCGCCCTGGGAAATGGGGCTAAAATATGAATCGAGCCCTGAAGGGGCGGACCCTCGCTCGCACTCGCTAAACCAGAAGGAAAGAAGCCGCCGCGAGCAACGCATGGCAAATCCAGAGAATCATTACGGCTTGCCAGGTGGGCCGACCCCGACGGACCAACTGGTGCGAAAGATGGTTGGTATCCCCGACGTAGACGGGGAGCCCTTGTCGAAGCCGGTAGGAAACCACCCAGACCAAATCCACCAACACCATACCCAAAACCAAAAGCGGGGCGATGACCGCAATGCGCGGGGTTGCCGCATCGTGATAGAAGTGGGGCAGGATCGCGAGCACGGCAATGAGATACCCAACGAGGTGCGATCCCGAGTCGCCCAAAAACGCTTGGGCGCGGGGATAGTTGAATGGCAGGAAACCGAAGAGCGCCCCGGCGATCAGAAAACCGAAGGATGCGACCAAATAGTGCTCGGGCAACGCGGAGTGGATCCCAAAGACCAAGGCGCTGATGGCGGCAAGCCCCGTGCAGAGGCCATTCATGTTATCGGTGAAGTTGAAGGCGTTCACCAGCGTCAGAATCCAAAACACGGTCAGCACATAACTGACGAGGGGCGAGTCAATGAAGAGCGTGATGCGGGTGCCGCCGCCGGCTACTAGTAAAGCCACGGCTGTTTGAATGGCGAACTTGATTCCGGGGGAGAGCGCCTTGCGATCATCCACCAGCCCAAGTCCCAACATGCCGAGGGCCCCCAGGAACAGCGTCGTGAGTTGTCCAGCCCGGTGCTCAAGACCATAGCGGCTCAAGGCCGTGACATCCGCATCCAGCCCTCCGATCCAGACAAGCATCACGCCGATGAGAAATGGCAGCACCAGACCGGTGGCTACGACGAGGCCGCCGGCCAATGGGATGGGTTGGTGATGGATCTTGCGGTGACCGGGTTGATCCACAAGGCCCCAGCGCGGCACCAAGCGAACCCAATACCGGAAACTGGCGGCACTGATCGCGAAAGCCGTCAGAAAGATTGCGGCGTAAATCCAATTCGGGAATGAGGCGTCCACGCGAGGCTGAAAACGGTGCGGCTACTTCTGGGAACCGGAGGCGAGGCGTCGGACGATGTACTGGCGCACGACCGGAATCTGGCAGGCTTGCATCAAGGCCAGACTTTGCGTCGTGTCGGTGGGAATGGCTGCTTCGATGCCATACCAAATCATTAAGGGAAGGTTGGCATCCTCCGCGTCACCGGCATGGGCCAGTAGCGGCTGCGCGAGTCGGAACCGATCCGGATGCGCCAACCGCTGCAGTGCCGCCGCCATCGCAAGCCGGACCAGCGCGCTGGGTTCTTTTTGAGCCTGTGCGACCAAGGCATCGACGAACGAGCCACCGGGTGTGCCGCTGTCCGTGGCTAAGCGGATCGCCCAGTGCCGGAGATGCTCGCTCGGGTCGGTGAGAAGGCGAGCGAGCGATGCCTCGTTCAATGCCTCGCAGGCCCAGAGCGCCCACAAGGCTCGCAATCGCTTGGGAACGTCGGTCGGGTTGTTGAGGGTTTCCCGAAAATGGTTGAGGGCGGCCGCCGAAACTGTGCCGCGGTGCGCTCGTTCAGCGAGGATGCGGCGACTGTGTCGGACGTGCCACTCGTTGGGGTGGCTCAGCATGGCGGCCAGTTCGAGATCGCTCAGAGCCTGCAGATCAAAGGCGGGTTGCGGCGGGATCTCGCCGTAGATAATTTTATACAAACGTCCGCTGGAACGGAACGAACCGTCGTTGTCATGGCATTCGCCGAGGTCGTTCCAGTCGCTGACGAATACCCCACCGTCCGGTCCATACTTAATGGTGATGCCTCGAAACCAGGGATCATTTGCTTTCAGAAACGGCCCAGCGCAACGCGCCACATAGCCGGAGCCCTGTCGGTGCAAGGTGTCGACCAGCATACGGTTGCCGTGGATGTTGTTCATGAAGAACTGGCCGCGGTAGGTCTCGGGCCAGTTGTCCCCGAGATAGATCATCCCTCCGGAGTGGGAATGTCCACCGCCCACGGCATCGTGGTCAGTACCGCCGCGGGCTTTTTTCCAATTGCCACCCGTCCAATGAAGATGATCCGAGCAGGCTTCAATGAGATCGTACACGTGGGGGTTGCTGTCGTTGCCGAACATCCGTTTGTAGTGAGCGCCCGGGATCAGGTGCCAGAGATGGCCGATGACGTTATTGGAGAAGAAGGCCTGGCCGTGATCGTCGAAGTCGAGGCCCCAAGGGTTCGTGGTGCCGTGGGCGAGCACTTCGAATTGTTTCTCGGTGGGGTGGTAGCGCCACAGACCGCACTTGAGTCCGGGGCGGTCCGCCTCGGGGGTGCCGGGAACGCCCGGTTTGGATTCGGCCAAAATCCCGTGTCGTCCCCAGAGCCAACCATCCGGAGCCCAGGTGATGCCATTGACGAAATTGTGGCTGGCTTTGAGCGTGAACCCGTCCAGGACGATTTGGGGTTCCGCATCGGGTTGGTCGTCCCGATCCTCATCGGGAATGAACAACAGGTTAGGCGGGGCGGTGAGCCAGACGCCGCCGTAGCCGAGTTGGATGCCGGTGAGGCGATTGCCCTGATCCCAAAAAACTTGGCGCCGGTCGTGCGTGCCGTCTCCGTCCTCATCGGTGAAAATCACCACGCGGTCGTGGTTGCGAAACTCGAACTCGGGGTAGGAATAACATTCCACCGCCCAGAGACGCCCTCGATCATCGAAATCGAAGGCGATGGGCTGGTGGAGATCGGGTTCGCCGGCGAAAAGTGAGACGGAGAATCCGTCTGGCAGGGTGATTTTGTCCCGGGCCGCTGCGGGAGAGATCGGGCGGGCACCGTCGGGTTGGGTATCTTGAACCCCCTCGGGCAGTCCGGGGGAAGATTGGGCGACCAGAGCGCCGGGCAGCGCCATCATCGATCCCAAGAGGGCATAAAACAGGGGTTTCACGCTGGGGATCGTAGGTCCGGGGGGGCGAGGAGATCAAGCCGTTCTCAACTCCGCGGGCGAGGAACCGGGTCCGACGGGGGCTCGAACATTTCGAGAGAATTGTGAATATCTTGGCGTAACCTCCAGGGATTCCGACTTGTCTTCAGGAGGAAAGGATGCCTGAATAAGGCTTCCAACGGAAGAAGTTAGACGCAAGTTAGACACCGTAGGGTAGGCACAAAAGTGGAAACCGAACTCGATATTCAGAAGTGTATCGAAGAAGTGAAACAAGGCAGCGAGTCGGCTGCGGTTTCACTGATGGACCACTTGTATCCGCTGGTGATCAAACTGGTCCGTTCCTACCGGCCGCGCCGGATGCAGGAAGAGGACCTGACTCAGATGGTCTTTCTGAAGATCTTCACCCGGTTGGAAACCTATTCCGGGAAAGTGCCGCTGGAGCATTGGGTGTCGCGGGTGGCGGTGAATACCTGTTTGAACCAGCTCAAAGCGGAGAAGGTGCGGCCGGAATTGCGCTGGGCAGATTTGAGTGAAGAAGAGTGTCACGTGATCGAGACCCTGCACCGCACTCAAGCGGACTTGCATCCGAGTAAGGAAATGGCCGCGCGGGAAGTGGTGGACTTGTTGGTGGCTCAGTTGAATCCGAAAGATCGCTTGCTGATTCAGCTGATTCACTTGGAAGAGAAGTCGATCAAGGAAGTGCAGGCACTCACGGGTTGGAGTGAACCGGTGATCAAAGTGCGGGCCTTTCGGGCCCGTCAGAAACTGCGCAAGCTTTGGCGGCAAGTTGAATTCGAAGAGAAACATGAACCCTATCGACCATCAGTTGCAGCGTCTGTTAAAGGCAGCCTCGCGAGCGCCTGAGCCGAAGGCGTCGCTTCCGCCCTCGTTGGAACAACGCGTGATGGCGCAGTTGCGCCGGCAGCGTGTGCCGCAGGTCGAGGTGGCATTTTTACGGCTTTGCCGCTGGGCCTTGGGCTTCGCAGCGGTGTTCGCTTTGATGGCCTTTATTTGGAGTTCCCAGGGTTCTCGTGAAACCGGTTCCGAGGCTTTGACGCTCGCGAACTCTAGCATCCAACTGTCATTGTTACCGTGAAGTTCTCGTTGTATCTGAAAGCAGCCTTTGTCTTTGCTGCCGTCTTCGCAGCCGGGGCCTATTCTGGGGTGCTGATCACCCAAAAAAGTGCCTTGGAGGCGCAGCGGAAACCGCCCTGCACCAAGAGTTTGTCCGACCGCATGATGACCTACCTCGCGCGTGAGTTGGAGCTGACGGATCGGCAGATTAAGGACGTGCAGCCGGTCGTCAATGAGACCAGCAGCCACTTGGGTGAGATTCATCGCCAGGCGTTGGGCGAAGCCTCGGCCGCGATTCAGGAATGTCATGGACGGCTGGTGCCTTTCTTGACGGAGGTTCAAGCCGCGAAGCTCAGTCTGTGCGAGGCTGAACGGCAACAATTCCTCGCTCTCGAATGCGGGTTCGAGGGCCAGGTGGAAGTGGATTGCGACCGCTGAGTCGATCCCCGAGCCCGGTTTTTTCTTCCTTCCTGCTTTTCTCCCTTTCTACCGCCCCGAAGATCCTCTATTTGTGGCGGACGGGTGTTGCTCACCAGATTCCGGCTGACGAAAGTCGGATCCCGGAGCCGCCCGCTGTATCATGAGCGAGAAACAAAGACACTTTGCCAGCGACAACTACGCCGGCGTGTGCCCGGAAGCCTGGGCGGCCCTCGAAAAGGCGAACGCCGGGCATTGCGTGGGCTACGGGGATGACGAGTGGACGCAGCAGGCGTCCGACCTGATTCGCGATGTCTTCGAAACCGATTGCGAGGTGTTTTTTGTCTTCAACGGCACGGCCGCCAACTCGCTCGCACTGGCCTCCTTGTGCCAATCCTACCACAGCATTCTCTGCCACGAGTACGCTCACGTAGAGCGTGATGAATGCGGAGCACCCGAGTTTTTCTCCAACGGGACCAAAGTGCTGCTGGTGCCCGGGGCCGACGGGAAGATGGATCCCGACGCGATCGAATCCTGCGTGAAACGGCGTACGGACGTGCACTACCCCAAGCCCAAGGCGGTGACACTCACCCAGTCCACCGAGCTCGGTACGATCTACAGTGTGGATGAATTGCAGGCGATCGGCTGTCGGGCCAAGCACCTAGGCCTCAAGCTGCACATGGATGGGGCGCGCTTCGCCAATGCCGTGGCGTCTCTGGGCGTGGCGCCGAAGGAGATCACCTGGCAATCGGGGATCGATGTCTTGTGTTTCGGGGGTACCAAGAACGGGACACCAGTCGGGGATGCGGTGGTGTTCTTCAATCACGAGCTGGCCCAGGAATTTGACTATCGCTGCAAGCAAGCCGGACAGTTGGCGTCCAAGATGCGTTACCTCGCCGCTCCCTGGGTGGGGATGCTCAAAGATGGCGTTTGGTTGCGGCACGCCGCGCATGCCAATGCCATGGCTGCCCGTCTGGACGAAGGCATCCGGGCTTTGCCGAATCTGACCCCGATGTTCCCGCGACAAGCCAATGCAGTGTTTGTGCAAATGCCCGCCGCCGTGATTCAAGGCATGCATCAGCGGGGATGGCGCTTCTATACCTTTATCGGCGAAGGCGGTTGCCGTTTCATGTGTTCTTGGGATACGACCGAGGCGGATGTGGATGCCTTTCTGGCGGACCTTCGCGAATTGAGCGGGGAAGCGTAGAGGGTTTCGCGCCCGCTTCGCTCAAGCCGCCAAGAACGCGAAGACAAGATTTCTAGAATCCTTTGCGTTCTTAGCGTCTTCGCGCGAAAAAACCCTTTCCGGTCTTACTCCAACACCACCGCAGTACCGTAAGCCATCATCTCCGCAGCCCCATTCATGATGACCGAAGTCTGAAACTGCAGACTGATAATCCCGTTCGCGCCCAATTCCTCCGCGTGTTCCACCATCCGGTCGAGTGCTTGTTCCCGACTCTCGGCCAGTAGCTTGGCGTACTCCGTGACTTCGCCACCCACGAGATTACGCAGTCCGGCCATGATATCCTTACCCAGGTGTCGGGCCCGAATGGTGTTCCCCCGAACCAGCCCCAACGTCTTGACGATCTTTCGGCCGGGGATCTCGGGGGCGGTGACGATGATGATTCGATTTGGCATAAGCTCTAGATTCTAACGTTCTTATACTTGTCGGTCTTGGCGGCGCGCATCCGTTGGACGAGCACCGTGATGAAGAGGATCCCGAACCCTAGGAATAGGGCCGGCACACCCACGCGAACAAACCACGGCGCGTCCCCGTCGGTTAGAATCTCGCGCAAGAGGTAGAACCCGCCCGTGCCGTAGAGCACGATGAATCCTCCCAGCAGGAGGAATTGCCCGATGTTGGCGCTCACAGCGCCAGTGGCTTCTTTACTTAGTTCGTCTTTTTCCGTTGCAGTCATGGTTTGGTAGGGGATCCCGCCAACGTTTTGGCGGAGCTGTTCCAGGTCATTGTAGGTTTTCTGGCACGTGGGGCAGTCATCGAGAATGAGTTCGACCTTTTGCCGATCCATCTGGGTGAGCTCTCCGTCCAAGTAACCGGAGAGCAAGGGTTCACTTTCTTCGCATTGATGGGGGATCATAAGTAGGGCCTCACTCGGTTGCGGAGTTCCGTGCGTGCTCGATGCAAACGGCTCATAACGGTGCCGGGTCGGATCTCCATGACTTGGGCGATCTCGGCATAACTCAGGTCATGAAAATCCCGAAGTAGCAAGATCTCGCGTTGGTCTTGCGGGAGACCGTCTAGTTCGCGGCGCACGATTTGCTTTAATTCATTTTGCTCGGCGGCGTGATCCGGGGTGCGGTCTCGGTCCGTGAGTTCCGCCACGAGCGATTCATCCTGAGGTTTCCGGCGTCGGATCGTGTCCAGAGCGCCGTTGCGCACGACTTTGAGGAACCAGGCCTGCCGGGTGCCCCGTTTCGGATTGAACGAGGGGTCGTGCACCAATTTCCGGAGCGCCTCCTGCAGGACGTCGGCGGCATCGTCGTGTCGGCCGAGCAACTGGACGGCGAGCGCGAAGCCTTTTTCCATCAAGGCATCGATTTCGGGCGGCACATCCGGCGAGGCGGCGGGGCTCATCGTCGGGGCCTTTCGCCAATCTGTGTCAGGTGCGGCATGAGCAAGGCTATTCAACACGTCGCCCCTACTACGCGCCACGCCGATTTTTATTCCGATTTTTTTTTCGCGAGGGTTCGAAAGGGAGTCCCAAAGGTAGGGCAAGCGTACCCGCGAGCCGTCGTCACGCGCGTATTCGGCTGAAGAAGACCGGCCACTGCGCACCGAACGCCTACACTTCAACCCACAGGGAGTGATTCAAAGTGCGAGGAGATCGGTTGTAGAATCAGCGGGGAATCACCCATAAGGAGGCAGTCTATTGCAGGAAGAATGAAAAATTCAGCTCTCTCATATGGAGTGCGGGAGCAGAGCTGCCGCTTTCCTTGTCAGCGACCTGTTCTTCCAGCCCCTTCAAAGGGAAGCCTGCCGCTTCGATCCGATGCCCCACACTTTTAATCACACCCCATCCCACTTATTTTTATTGCGACAGTATGACAATGCCGCAAAATCAGGTGAATCGTCTGAATAAAGAGGTGTTGAGGATCTAAGTCATGGGTGTCATACAGTCATTTCCCACCGACGTTTTTTTGAGCTATGCGAGACGGGATAACCAAGTGCGCCGGGGTTCGATCGATGACGAATGGGTAGCCGGTTTTCGTGACGATCTTTCCCAGGCTTTGGGCGTGCGCTTTGGTCAGGATGCGGCGGTTTGGATGGATGATGGCTTGAAGCGGTCCGAAGAATTTGACGCCGAGATTCCGGATCAATTGAAGGAAAGTGCCGTGCTGGTGGCCGTCGTTTCGCCCAGTTTTGTGAAATCAGAATACTGTCAGAAGGAGTTAGGCTGGTTTGCGAAACACGCTAAGGACAGCCCCTTCGGCCTCAAACTCAAGAATCACCGTCGGATCATGCCGATTCTGATTTACAATGTCCCGCCCAAGGAACGGCCGAAGCCGTGTCAAGGTGTTGAGGGTGGGCAGTTTTTTGATGCGAGCTCAAGAGCGAAGCTAAAAGGACCCGTAAAACTCGATTCGGACAAATACCGAGAGGAAATCGAACGGTTAGCCGATGAGATTTTCGAGCTGATCGGCGAAATGAAGGACAAGGAGCCTTCGAGTCCCAGTGTTGAAGGGAATGACCCTAAATCGGTTCGTAAGACTTTTGCGAAGCCGATCGAAGAGTTCGAAGTCGTGCTAAACGAGTCCCCGGAACTAAAAAACGCTTTGATCCGCGATTATCGCTTAGATCCCGAAACTGCCACGGCTGACCTTGCCGAAGAGATTGCCCTGCAGATCAATGCCAATTTTGCTTCGTGGCTCTTTGAGCGATTGCTTCGAATTCCTGGGGCGAAACGGGAAGCCATCCAGCGAGCAGCGAGTGTGAGTGTCTTTTTGGCCATGTCTCCAACGTTCGCGGCCGAGGTTCGGAAACAGGCCTCGGAAACCGGAACCGGAGCCCGAGTGATCAACGTGCCGTCGAATGCGGGCAAGGCCGTGTTGGCGATGATCCGGGCTTGGGCCGTGGGAGCGGACGAAGGTTTGGCTGCCGATGATGACGAGGATCACGTTGTCGAGTCGGCGGAATGCGGTCCCGACATGACATCGGATTCCATCAAACGTATCCTGTGCGAGAAACTTGAGATTCCCTGGGAGGCATCGGATCGGGATCAGCGGCTGAAGGGGGCCCTCTTAGCCGAGAAAAGTAGCTTCTCGCCGTTCTACTTGGTCGAGGAAGATCGAACGGCGATTGACTTGGTGATGAAGGACCCCGCCTTGACGTTCTTGTTTGTGTTGATCCGTGCCAAGGAAGCCTCCCTCATACGGGGCGAGGATAGTGTGGCGTATGTGGAAGCCGTCGAACGGCTCTTGAACAAGTTTCAGCAACGAATGAAGAAATAGGCATGGCTCGATCGAAGAAGAATACCGCGGCATCGGCTAAGATCCCGCAGATCAATCCTGTCATCGGAAAAGCGGTCTCGCTCCGCCGGTTCGGCAGTTGGAGCGCAACGCGGCACGTCTACGAGTCCGAGAGTGTTTGGGCAATCAATGCGGCCCTAGCGAGTGGGCGGCCCCTTTTGGTGCGGGGAGAACCGGGAACAGGTAAGAGTCAGCTCGCCCAAGCCGCAGCGGAAGCTTTGGGATGGCCGCTGCTGTCGCGGGTCATCAATGCCCGGTTTGAACCCGAAGACTTGCTCTACCGATTCGATGCCGTCGCTCGGTTGGCTATGGCGCAGATTCTGCCCAAGGACAGTTTGAAAGAGCTCGAATCCAAACTGAACCCGCGGTGCTTTCTCTTGCCGGAAATCCTCTGGTGGGCCTTCAACTATGACGATGCGCTACAACAGTATAAAAACGCGCAGAACCAATGTGGCGAGACGGTTTCGCAGTACGCCAAAGGCATCGGGATCGAGAAAACACCCGACAAAGGCGTGGTGGTTTTGATCGACGAGATCGACAAAGCGGATTCTGAAGTGCCCAATAGCCTACTGGAGGCCTTGGCCAACCGGGGCTTTCAAGTGCCCTACGGCGTCGGAACCGTGACTTTGGGGAAGGGACCCGCGCCCTTGATTATTCTGACCACCAATGAAGAGCGGGAATTGCCGCCCGCGTTTCTCCGACGTTGCTTAGTCCTCCAGATGGATCTTCCGACCGAACGGGATGATTTGGCGGCTGCCTTAAAAAAGCGGGCTCGGGCGCACTTCTCCCCTAAGGCGATCTCAAATGAGGTCTTGTCCCGGGCCATTGCGCAACTCATCGAGGATCGCGAACGGCTGCAGGAACGGGACCTACCCGTGCCCGGGCAGGCCGAACTCGTGGATCTTTTGCGGGCTTTGCGGGAAATGGCTCGGACCAAAAAGGACCAATTGGAGGCTTTGGAAAAGATTGGCCGCTTCGCGTTGCAGAAACATCGGGATGAAGTGAAGTAACGCGAGATCTGTACCGTTGCTCATGAAAAGCGTGCAAGTCAGTCGGGCCGATCTCTTGCGGTGCCTCCGGCAGACCGGGGGGGCGGGACAGGTGTTGGATTCTCAGGCGGAGCGATTGGGCTACGAGCCAGAGCCGCAGGCACCAGCGGTAGAACAAGCAGTTCCAGTCCTTCCGAAGCCGCACGAGAACGATTCGAAGCCGGTCCCGACGGAATCCACATCCCACCCGAAGGAAAGTCCGGCTCGGTCTCATTTGCGATTTTGGATTCCTGCCAAGTTGGAAGTGCGTTCGCGTGAGGAGGTCGATCGTCTGCATGAGATGCCCGAGGCATTTCGGTTGCCGGAGAACTTTCAGCCCAATTATGTCTGGACGGACGAACCCTTGCCGACCCCTCCCTTGGTGCCCTGGTCGCGCTTGTGGCCCTTTCTTCAACGGGTGTTGGGGATTCGCCGGCCGGGCCGGGCCGTGGATTTGGACCGTCTCATTCGGCGTTTGGGCAAGGGGGAGCCGATCCGGCGTGTGCCGCGTCAGCCCCGTCGCAGTTGGCATCTCAAGGTCCACGTGTTGGTGGATCGACGGAGTCGTATGGCGCCGTTTTGGGATGACTACCGCGATCTGATCGCGCGTTTGGAGCAATTGCGTGGCACGGCGGGATTATCGGTGAAACGGTTGCGGTGGAACCCAAAAGCCACTGACCCAAGACGGCACTGGATCGAACATCGGTGGGGCGAGGAAGAGGGTGAGGGGCGTCCGTACGGTCGACCCGAGAGTGGGGGGATCGTTTTGGTTCTCGGGGATCTGGGGATGTTGTCCGGAGTGTCGGATCGCATCGCGGCGTGGGAACAGCTCGGGCGCGAGCTGCGGCGTCGCGGCGTGCAAGCCTGGGCTTTGGTCCCGTGTCCGCGGTACCGCTGGCTGCCGGAAATGGCCGCCGTGTGGCGGATGGCCGAGTGGGATCGTGGGCGCCGTCTGCCGCGTGGGTTGGAGGGACAGCGCGCCTTGCCCTTGCCGAAGGCCGAACGGGAACAGCGGAAACAGCGCCGGATGGAGCATTTGGGCGTTCTCGTGTCGCCGGCGGTCCGGGTGGAGCGGGCCTTGTTGCGCGATATCCGATTGTTGGCGGGGCGGCGATTGGATGCTGGCGCTGAGTATGATCTCTGGAATTCGGAGGGCACCTACGGCGCGATCCGCGCATTCAGTTTTAAGGGGCCGGTGAGTCGCTTGTATCGGGGGGGCTTGAAGGCCTTGCCTGACCTTCAATTGGCTGGCCTGGTGCGGCGGATCCGTCGGCATCACTTCGATTCGTGGGCCGTCTTTGGTCCGGCGGAGCTTTATGCCTTACGAAGCTATTTGACTGCGGAGCAATGGGACCGTTTGGTGGCTGAGGGGCTGACGGGCGGCCCGGATTGGGAGCAGGCGCAGTCCCACTATCGAGAGTTGGTGGGACAACTCGCCGAGGAAAACCTTGGGGGACGGGACGAACTCGCGGCATGGGGCGCACGGGAGCTCGCTCGATTGCCGGAAACGACTTTAAAGGCGGACGCCTTTCAATCCCTCACCTGTCTGACCCGGAAGGTTTTGGGCGAAACGGACGCACCGCTGCCGGACTACGTGGATCCCGATAAGACGGCTTGGATTGATTCGCTGCTGAAAGGGGAACGTCCCGTCTACTTGGGGCTGGAGCCGCAGGGGATCCAGGTGGGCGAAACCCAACCGAAGTATCCGGTCGGAACACTGAAATCCCGAGCCGGTTGCGTCCGGTATCAGGCACGTGGAGTGAAGGGAGCGTCGCCCCTGCGGGAAATTGTGCTTCCGGCTGGCGGACCCATCGAAGGGAGTCAACCAGAGGACGGGGAGTCGAGCGGGCTTTCGTTGACACTCTCAAGTGATCGGGAACAGCTCCATTTGGTGGGATTGGAGCGGCCGGCGTGGGCGCGCCGAGTGGGGCGGGATCGGTTCGGTGTCTTTGCGGACCTAGAAGTGAATGGTGTGTCGCTGCGGATGCGTTGGATCCCGCCAGGGCGGTTTGAGATGGGGGAGCGTGGAGCGCGTCGGGAGGTGGTTTTGACCCTGGGATTCTGGTTAGCGGAAACGCAGACAACCCAAGCGTTTTGGGAAGCCGCTGGGGGGAAACGGGAGTGGCTGAACGAGTTCACGGGTGCGGGGCGACCCGTCGAACGAGTTTCGTGGCATGAGTGTGTTGGGTTCGGTCAACGGTTGGAAGAACGATGGGATGGCCTTCACTTCGGTCTCCCCACGGATGCCCAATGGGAGTATGCCTGTCGGGCAGGAACGGCGACGCGGTACCACAACGGATCGGATGCGGAGGGATCGATGCGGAATCTAGGCCGGTGTCGGATCAATCGAGCCGATTTCCCGCGTGGAACCGCGGAGGTGAGAGATTTCGAACCCAATGCGTTTGGCCTGTTTGATATGCACGGGAACGTCTGGGAGTGGTGTCACGATGGTCGCAGGAGCGATAAAAACGATGGTGACACGGATCCTATCGGGAGCGTGACGGACAGTGCCTTGCGCGTGATTCGTGGCGGGGGCTGGGGCGACCCGGCTCAGTTCTGCCGCTCCGCTTACCGGGGCGCGTTCTCGCCTGAGGATCGGAGCCGCTTCGTGGGCTTTCGCTTGGCCGCAGGTCAGAAGCAACCGAGCGGAGCGCTGGGGCTGTGGGCAGAAGGGGCGGAGGCCCCGGGCCCCTGGGACAGGGGCTCTGCCATCAGCCTCAGTCGCGGAGCGTCCGGCCCACCTTGGGCCACCGCTATTCGTCATGACGAATACGGGATCATTGCCGAGGTCACCGTGAATGAAGTTGTTTTTGCCTTCCGCCGTATTCCAGTCGGCACGTTCCTGATGGGATCCCCGGAGGATGAGGCGGGCCGATATCCCAGGGAAGGTCCCCAACATTCCGTCACGATCTCAAGACCCTTTTGGATGGGGCTGACGCCCGTCACCCAAGAGCAATGGCAAGCGATTTGGAAAACGAAGCCGAATTTCTTCAAAGGACCGAAGCGACCGGTCGAGCGGGTGTCCTGGAAGGACGTTCAATCCTTTTGCACTGAGTTGAACCGTTTGGTGGCGGGATGGAACTGCGGTTTGCCCACGGAAGCGCAGTGGGAGTACGCCTGTCGTGCCGGGAATACGGGTCCGTTTAACGATGGGTCCGTTTGTCAAGACCCTGAGGAGCAGGAAAAAGCTTTGGATTCTCTGGGGTGGTTTCGGAGGAATTCTGGCGGAAAGACGCAGGCGGTTGGAGAAAAGCGTCCGAATCATTGGGGGCTCTTTGATATGCATGGCAACTTGCACGAGTGGTGTGCCGATGGATTTAGGGAATTCACCGAGGGGAATGTGTCGGATCCAGAAGGGCCTATGAGTGCCGAGCGCGTGATTCGTGGCGGGAGCTGGAACTACGCGGCTCAGTACTGCCGGTCCGCCTCCCGGAGCTCCGTCTCACCTGCGTACAGATATCGCAGCGTGGGCTTTCGCTTGGCCGCGGGTCTTGAGCTTCCAGCCTCGGAAGAGCGGAGCCCGGCTTCGTCGGTTCTCGAATCTTGGTAGCTGGGCTGGGTGGCTCTCTCGAAGACCATAGGAAGCGCACTTTCTTAATGTGAAAAAGAGTATTAAGACTCGTGGAAAAGCGTTGGCTTTGCCGGATTGCTTACCGCCGGTTTGGGCGGACGTGTTTGCTGAGGATGCCTATGGGGTGTCCGCTGAATTCGTGTGGAACGACGTGCCGTTTTGTTTTCGGTGGGTCGGGCCGGGGGTGTTCCGGATGGGCTCAGAGCATCCGAAGGATCCCTCCGCAGTGATAGCGACCCCGGTTCATGCGGTGACCGTGAGTTCGGGATTCTGGTTACTGGATACGCCGGTGACTCAAGCGCAGTGGCGGGCGTCCAAGCTCGACATGGATTGTCGTTTTGAGGGCGAACAGCGCCCCGTCGAGCAAGTCTCTTGGCGAGAGGTGATGCATTTTGTTCGAGTGCTCAAGGAAGCGATACCTGGGCTTCCCGCCCGGCTCCCCAGCGAAGCCGAATGGGAGTATGCTTGTCGAGCAGGGACCCGGACGCGGTTTCATAGTGGCGCTGATGCTTGGGACGATTTGGATGCCGTTGGATGGTATCTGCAGAATAGCGAGGGTGGGACGAAACCCGTTCGCTTGAAAGTTCCGAATGCGTGGGGACTCTACGATATGCATGGGAATGTCTATGAGTGGTGTCGTGATGGTGTAAGGGAATACTCGAGTGAGCCGGTGAGCAACCCCGTTGGGCCGGAAGACGAGAGTGCCGGGCGCGTGTTTCGTGGCGGGAGCTGGTTCGACTCGGCTCGGTCCTGCCGTTCCGCTTACCGGGACGCGATCTCGCCTGAGTTTCGGAACCACGGCGTGGGCTTTCGCTTGGCCGCAGGTTAGCTGCAATCATCTTGCGAGTGCAGGGAGCCTTGGAGCGTGGAAAGGTGCGGAGCACCGGGCCGGCGGATGCCGGCTTCCGGCACCATGGCGCCGGAACGAGTCCCGGCCGTCTGACTCCATTTACCCCTGGGCCCGTGGGGGCCGGACACGGTTACTGAGTGGCGATCACCACTTCGATGCCTTGTGCTTCCAAGGTGTCCCGGAGCCCCTGGGGTGCTTTGGCGTCGGTGACGATGATGTCGACGGCTTGGAGATCGCAGAGGAGGGAGACGGATTGGCGGCCGAATTTGCTGTGGTCTAAACAGAAGATCACTTTTTGGGCCGCTCGGATCATCGCGCGCTGGATGTCGACCAGTAGGCCGTGCGAATTCATGATGCCCGCCTCGGTGATCCCGCCCGCACTCATGATCGCTACGTCGGCGTGCATCTTCGAAAACGCTTCCACTGCAATCGGGCCGACCAAAACGCCCAGCCGAGGGTAGATCACGCCGCCGGACACAATCACTTCCACCTGGCTCGAAGCACTGTAGTGATGCGCCACCGGGAGGGAATTGGTAATGATCTGTGGTGCCTTGGCTTCCAGCTGACGCGCCGCCGCACAGGCCGTTGTGCCGGCATCGACGATCACGCTCTGGTTGGGTTGGATCAAGGCCGCACAGGCCTTCCCGATGGCGTCTTTTTCCGAGAGTTGATGCGACTCCCGGGCCGTGAAGGCGAACTCATCCGTCTTCGGGGAGGTCAGGCGTGCCCCGCCATGCGTGCGTTTCACCGTGCCCTTGCTTTCGAGCACCGCCAGATCGCGCCGCACCGAAGACGCGGAGGCATCCACCAACTCGGTGAGCTCATCCAGCGAGGCAAACTCCATCTTTTGAAGATAGGCTTCGATTCGACTCTGTCTGGCTTCTGCTTGCATCCCGAATGGGCTCGTTTGTTACCAAAACGTGCCGTATTTCGCACATTTCTGCGTGAGTTTGGGAGATATTGATCGTTATTGCCAGATATTATTTGACAGAATTTGGAAGATTGTGCGAGTTTGGTGTCGTTAGCCATGTCTGTGAGTCCCAGTATTCCAAATCGATCCGCGGTTGAGCACCTGGTGCGCCAGGCGGTTTATGCGCGTTTGGGTGCGACCATGCCGGCGGCGGCTGGGGCGCCAAATCCATTGCTCGTCAACGTCAGTGCCCGGCACTGCCACCTGACTCAGGAAGCGGTGGAAGCGCTCTTTGGGCCCGGCCACGAGCTAACGGTGCACAAGTGGCTGTATCAAGAAGGCCAGTTCGCGGCCAAGGAAACGGTGACGCTGGTTGGTCCGCGGAGTCGGGTGATCTCGAATCTACGGATCTTGGGTCCGTGTCGAACCTTGAACCAGGTTGAGCTGGCCTACACCGATTCCATTGCCTTGGGGTTTGATATCCCGCTGCGGAGTTCCGGGAACATTGATGGGACGCCCGGTGGCATGCTGATGGGGCCGAAAGGATTTTTTGAGATGGAGCAGGGGGTCATTCGGGCCTTGCGGCATGTGCATATGGGCCCGGCCGATGCGGAGTACTACAAGGTGAAGGCGGGCGATGATGTCGGCCTCCGTGTGGGTGGTCCCTGTGGGTTGACCCTGGAGAAGATGTTGGTGCGAGTGGATCCCAGTTTCAAATTGGAGGTGCACATTGACACGGATGAAGGCAACGCCTGCAACCTGCAGCCGGACAGCCACTGCGAGATAATTACCGGATAGGGTGAGGTCGGGCGAAATTTGCCCGGGCTAGCGGATTTTAACAGCGACGAACAACAAATAAGTAGCAAGACCTATGAGTGAAGCACTCGGAATGATAGAGACCAAGGGCTACGTTGGCGCGGTAGAAGCCAGCGATGCGATGGTAAAGGCCGCGGACGTCCGCTTGGTCAAAACGGTCCCGATTGGCGGCGGTTTCCTGACCGTTCTCGCCCGGGGCGATGTCGGCAGCGTGAAAGCGGCCGTGGACGCCGGCGCCAATGCGGCCAGCCGGGTGGGTGAATTGGTGAGCTCGCACATCTTGGCGCGGCCTCATGAAGACCTGTTGAAAGAGTTTGTCGGCTCGCCTAAGGCGGCAGCGAAGGCTTAAGCGCGAATAGAGATTTAGGAGAATATATTATGGCGGCACAACAAGCACTTGGAATGATTGAGACGCGCGGGCTGTGCGCGTTGCTGGAAGCGGCGGACGCGGCTTTGAAGGCGGCGGATGTGACCATGACTGGCTGGGAGAAGGTGGGAAGCGGTTTTGTGACCGGTTTCTTCCGTGGCGACGTGGCAGCGGTGAAAGCGGCGACGGATGCCGGTGCGGCTTCGGCGGCACAGGTCGGTGAAGTGGTGAGCGTACAGGTGATTCCCCGACCGCACGAAGAATTGAGCGGCCTGGGTAAGTGGCTGAGCTAGTCGGTAACCTTTTGGTGAATCCTCCTCGACGCGCGTGAAAATCCTCATTGCTAATCTCGGATCGACGTCCCTGAAGTATCGGCTCTTCGACTTTGTCGAGGGTGCCGAGCGCTTGGTGACGCGCGGTGGGTTGGAACGTGTGGAGGATTATCAGGCGGCCGTCGATACCTGTCTGAAGAACCTGCAAGACGAGGGACACATTACCTCGGAGGCCGATCTGGCCGCAGTGGGATTCAAGACGGTTTTGGCGGATGGCGTGACGGGCTGTGTCCGCTTGGACGAGTCCGTGCTCAAGGCCATGGAAGCCGGCAATACCGTGGCACCGGCGCACAATCCGGCTTATTTGACTGGGGTGCGAGTGTTCTCGGAACGCATGCCGGACACGCCGTTGATTGGTCTGTTTGAAACGGCTTTCTACCAATGGATCCCAGAAACCGCGAAGCGGTACGGCGTTCCGGCGTCGTGGTATGCGGCGGGGGTGCGACGTTGGGGGTTCCATGGAGCGAGTCACAAGTTCATTGCCGAACGGTCGGCGGAGTTGCTGGGGCGCGAAGATGTGGCCGAGCGAGTGCGACGACTCTACGTCGACGGCGGTGAAACTGCCTTTGCCGGGGAGCCTCTGCGGGTGATCTCCTGTCACTTGGGTGGAAGCTCTTCGGTGACCGGCACCTGCAACGGCGTGGCCATTGGAAACAGCATGGGTATGAGCCCTCAATCCGGTTTGCCGAATAACAACCGGGTGGGCGACGTCGATGCCTTCGCTTTGATTCACATGATGCGGCAGCAAGGCCTCACGGTGGATGATCTGGAAAAGCAGCTCTGTTCCGAGGCCGGACTCAAAGGCTTATCCGGCGGATTCAATGACCTACGCGATATCCAGCAACAGGCCAGCGGTGGCAATCAGGATGCACAACTCGCTTTGGACTTTCTGATTGCCGAGACCCGGCGTTGGATTGGCTCCTACTACTTAGCTTTGAACGGGCTCGACGCCTTGGTGTTCACGGCGGGCATTGGGGAGAACCGAGCCGAGATTCGCGAGGGCATTTGTGCGCAGCTGGATCAACTCGGGATTGAACTGGATCCCGAACGCAACGCCGCTGTGCAAGGAGACGAAGCCGAGATCAGTGCGCCGGGCGCACGGACCAAGGTCTTTGTCATTCCCACCAACGAAGAACTCGTGGTGGCTAGAGAAGTAAAACGATTTTTGGAAAACAACTAGAGAGAACTGTCCCATGGCAAATCAAGCGATTGGAATGATTGAAACGCGCGGCCTAGTGGCGTTGGTGGAAGGAACCGACGCGATGTTGAAGGCTGCCAATGTGAAGTTGGCCGGACCGATGACCCAAGTGGGGAGCGCCCTCGTGACCGCCGTGGTGGTGGGTGACGTGGCGGCGGTAAAAGCGGCTACCGATGCTGGTGCCGAGGCCATCAAAGCCATCAATGGCGACCTGGTGAGCGTGCACGTGATTGCACGGCCGCACGGGGATACCGACACCGTCCTGCCCGGCAAGAAGTAAACCGCCATGTTCTTGGCACGAGTGGAAGGCGCGGTCGTTGCGACCAAGAAGGATCCCGCCATGAGCGGACGCAAGCTCCTGTTGCTGCGTCCCCAGCTGGTGGATGATCAGGATCCGACGCAGTTCCGCCCGGGCAAGAATACCATTGTGGCGGTGGATAGTGTGGGGGCTGGCGAAGGTGAGATGGTGTTGTTCTGTCAGGGGAGCAGCGCGCGCTTGGCGCCCAACATGAAATCGTTACCCGTGGACGCAGTGATCATTGGGATCGTGGACGCGGTGGACGTATTGGGGAAACCGATTTTTAACTCCAAATCGCAGTGACTCCCGGCGGGATACTGCGTTGAGACGGAAGGAAGAGAGAGATGTCGAGTTCATTGAATGAAGCCCTCATTCGCGATGTAGTCGCCGAAGTGTTGGGTCGCTTAGGCGGGCCGAATGATGGGGCCGCGAGCGCTCCGGCGGGCGATGCTTGTCAGTGCCACACCACCCGAACCAACCGGTCCGGTGCCCATGGGGTTTTTCAAACCGCGGCCGAGGCTTGTGAAGCCGCGCATGATGGGTTCTTGCAACTGCGGGAGAAGGGTATTGAAGCCCGCCGGCAGGTGGAGCACATCATCAAAACGATTTGTGAGGACAACGCAGAGGAGTGGGGGCGAATCGAACTCGAAGAGAGCAAGATTGGGCGTTTGGATCACAAGATCGAAAAACTCCAGATCATCAAGCAAGTGCCCGGCGTGGAATGGTTGCGTCCTTCGGGACGGAGCGGCGATCACGGGATTACGCTGGAGGAATACACGCCCTTTGGTGTGATTGGCGCGGTGACGCCTTCCACGCACTCGATTCCCACCCTGGCAGGCAATGTTGTGAACATGGTCGGTGCTGGAAACGCCGTAGTGTTCAATGCCCATCCGGCCGCAGCCAAATGTGCTGCGATGGCCGTGCGCGTCTTTAACCAGGCGATCGAACGCGAGACTGGAATTGAGAATTTGATCTGCATCATCGAGGAGCCCACGTTTGATTCCTTCAAAGAAATGTGCGCTCACGAAGCGGTGCGACTGTTGTGTGTGACCGGCGGTCCCGGGGTGGTCAAAGCCGCGATGCAAACGGGCAAGCGTGCGATTTGTGCCGGCCCCGGGAACCCACCTGTTTTGGTGGACGATACGGCTTGTATGAAACGTGCCGCTGAAGCCGTGCTCCAGGGAGCCAGCTATGACAACAATTTGTTGTGCATTGGCGAGAAACAAGTCTTTGTGCTCGATAAGGTGGCGGATGAATTCATGTCGTCTCTGGAACGAGCCGGTGCCTTCCGCCTCCAGGGCGGTCAGCTGGATCAGTTGACCCAAGCGGCCTTTACTTTCAAACCGGGCGAAGGTGCGGGATGTCCGGACCCGGTCGTGAATAAAGATCTGATCGGCCGCGATGCTGCCGTGTTGGCGGAAGCGGCTGGAATCAATCTTTCGGCGCGAACCGATTTGTTGTTCGCCGAAACGGACGCGGATCATGCCTTTGTGAAGGAAGAGCAGATGATGCCCTTCCTGCCGATTGTCCGAGTGCCGTCGGTGGAAGCCGGTATTGAGGCCTGTCGGATTTCCGAACACCAATACAAGCACACGTCCATCATCCACAGCCACAACGTCAATCACATGACGGCCATGGCTCGGGCCTTGGACACCACCTTGTTCGTCAAGAACGGGCCGTGTATGGCCGGGCTCGGTTTGGGCGGCGAAGGGTATTTGAGTTTCTCGATCGCAACACCAACCGGTGAAGGGGTGAGCAATCCCCAGACCTTTACCCGGGTGCGGCGTTGCGTGATGGTGGACAATTTGAGGATTTATTGAGCCGATGTTACTGGCACGGGTAGAGGGCAGCTTGGTGGCGACACGCAAGCATGAGAGTTTGGAGGGTTGGCGTTTGCTGATCTGCCAACCGCTCAATGCACTCGGGGATGCCGAAGGGACGCCCGTCGTGGCCATTGATCCTTGGGGAGCCGGAATGCATCAAAAGGTGATCATCTCCTCGGACGGCATGGCGGCTCGCAACGCCGTGGGGGTGCAACTGAGTCCGGTGCGGATGATGATCACCGGCATCGTGGATGCGACCGTGGAGGAATTGGCGGAATGAGAGTGGGCCGAGTCATTGGTCGGGTCACCTTGAGCCAAACCTTGCCGGCTTTGGAAGGTGGTCGTTGGCTGATCGTCAGTCCCTACGACCGTGAGTCCTTTGCCCAACACGATGCGGATGCTGCTGAAGTGCCCGTCAGTGCCGAGCCGAGTCTCGTGGCCTACGACAATATTGGTGGCGGTGTCGGCGATACGATTGGATTTATTGAGGGACGCGAAGCCGCGTCCGCATTTGCAGAGCCGCCGCCGATCGATGCGATCAACGCGGCCTTAATTGACACGATTTTCTATTCACCGAAATCATGAAGCAGATCATCAGCGCACGCGATGTGGAGGCCGTCTTGGCCAAAGGGGGCGATCTAGGACAGTGGCCCAGTGATGCGATTCTCACACCCTCCGCGAAGGACTTGATTCGAGCCCGCGGTACAAACCCGGCGCCGCAAGCGACTCCCGCAGCCAGCAATGGTGTGGCGCAAGCGGCGGCTAATGTGACCCAACTCGGCGTCACGGCCAGTAGTTCGGCAGCGGATTTGGAAGCCTTCTTCAACACGGCCGAGATGCACGACCTGAAGGAACAGATTTGCGATGTCGGCCGACGCATGTGGCAGCGCGCCTATGTGGATGGGAATGGCGGGAATATTGCCATTCGGGTAGCCGACGATTTGGCGCTGTGCACGCCGACGCTCGTGTCGAAAGGTTTCATGAAGCCGGAAGACATGTGTTTGGTGGATTTGGAAGGCGATCAGAAGGCCGGTAAGAAAAAGCGCACGAGCGAGATCTTGATGCACTTGCAGATCATGAAAGCCCAACCACGGGCCAAGGCCACGGCCCATTGTCATCCTCCTCATGCCACGGCGTATGCCGTAGCGGGTGTGGAACCGCCGACCTGTATGATCCCCGAGATTGAAGTGTTTGTGGGGAAAGTCCCGATTGCGCCGTATCGCACCCCGGGCACGCCGGAGATGGGTAAGTTGGTGGCGGATCTCTCCGATAACCACAATACCATCCTGATGGGGAATCACGGGGCGGTATCTTGGAGCCATCTGAATGTAGAAGATGCCTACTTCAAGATGGAGATTCTGGAAGCGTATTGCCGAACGGTTTGGGTGGCGTCCCAACTGGGGCAACCGCTCAAGACCATGAGCGCGGATCAGTTGCAGGACTTGTTGAAAATCAAACAGACCTTGGGCATCCCGGATCCGCGGATTGGGTTGAAAGAGTGCGAGCTGTGTGACAATGCCGAATGGCGGCCTGGTGTAAGCTGTGCGGTTCCGAATAGTGCGCCGACTCCGGCAGCGCAGAGTGGAGGTCGAGATGAGAACTTGGAATCTGTCGTGCAGGCTGTGACGGATCAGATCATGGCCAAGCTCAATGGCTAGGCGCTGGGTGCTCAAGGAAAGAGAGTTTTTGCGATGAAAGTAACAGTGATTGGCGGTGGCGGACGGGTGGGATCCTGTGCCGCGTTTGCTCTGCAGGCCGCGGGCATCGTGTCCGAGATTCAGATCTTGGATGCCAACCAAGAGATGGCCGAGGGGGAAGCTTTGGATTTGTTGCATGGTAGCGCGTTTTGTGCGGATCAACGCATCTATGCTGGCGACTACCAACGAGCGGCGGACTCGGATTTGTTCCTCATCACTGCGGGATTGCGCCGGAAGCCGGACGAATCGCGATTGGATCTGATCAATCGGAACGTCGCCTTGTTTCTACAGATCCTGGAAAGCATTCGCACGGCGGGGTATTCCAAGAACGCCAAGGTGTTTGTGGTTTCCAACCCGGTCGATATCTTGACCCAACTCGCCATCGAGAAACTGGACCTACCCTGGCAGCAAGTGATTGGTTTGGGGACCATGTTGGATACTTCTCGCTTTTGCTCGCTGATCGCCGAAGCCTTGCAACTGGCGCCGACGCAAGTGCGGGCCTTGATCCTGGGTGAGCACGGCGATTCGATGCTACCGGTTTGGTCCGCGGCCTCAATTGACGGCTTGCCGCTGACGGGATTGAGTGCGTGTAACCCCAGTTTCCAGAGCTCGATTTTTCAGCGGACCCGCGGGAGTGGCGCCGAAGTGATCTCCCGCAAGGGCGGGGCGGGTTGGGCGGTTGGGGTGACCATCCGCGACGTGGTGCATGCCATCGCGTTGGACCGTAAACAGCTCTTGCCGGTTTCCTCTTTGATTCAAGGCGCCTACGGCGTGCGGGACATTTGTTTGAGTGTGCCCACGGTGGTGGGTGCGGGCGGCGTGGAGCAACACGTCGAACTCAAGCTCTGGCCTAAGGAGCAGACCGCTTTGCAAAACTCGGCGCGAGCCTTGAAGGAAACCTTGAACAAGGTTCAGCGATAGAAAAGCCCGGAGCGGCCGCCAACCATGAAATCACTGGATCGCAAACTGGCTGAGATTAAGGCGAATCCAGATTCGCGGTCCTTTATTTTGGCGGACGCCAAGGATGCCGACATGGCGTTCGGCGTGCGTGCACCGGGACCGCGGCACTATCTGGCGGGACGCGGTGAACGACCGGCACGATTCTCTCCCGAGATCTGGACTCGCGAAGAGTTTAACTACCGGAATTTGCCAGAGTTTTTAGACATCATTCGCGAGATCGTGGCTCAAGGTGCCATCGATATCATGTTGATGTCGGCCTATGTGAATGAGCAGCTTGCCATCAAAGACGGGTTGTTCGATCACAGTCCGATCACCCCGGCAGCGCGCGCGAACGACGCGACGGATATTTGGGCAATCCGTCACGGCTGCTACACCAAAGAACCCTCTCAACCCTTCCGCAGTGCGTCCATCGATCATATCCAATGCGGGCAAGCAGCCTGCGATCCTAAGCTTGAGCGAGTACCGGGGGCGGACTTGGGTCTCTACTCGATGACTTTCGTCAACGAGTTGGAACATGATAAAGCGAGTCTCGATGCCTTTCGTGAATTTCGAGGCGAGGCGGAGCGGAAAGGGTTTCGTTACTTTTTAGAAGTCTTCGATCCCAACGTGGCGACGGGGATCCCGCCCGAGCAATTGGGCGAGTTCATTAATGATAACATCATTCGCAGCCTGGCTGGAGTGACCGACTCCGGACGCCCGTTGTTCCTCAAGATTGCTTACCACGGTCCGCAAGCGATGGAGGAACTCGCGCAGTATGATCCGAACGTGATTGTTGGGATTTTGGGCGGCAGTGCGGGGACGACCTATGATGCCTTTCGCCTGATCCACGATGCCCAGAAGTACGGCGCTCGGGTGGCTCTGTTTGGTCGCAAGATCAACAACGCCGAGCATCAACTCGCGTTTGTGGAGATGCTCCGATTGATCACGGATGGGGAGATTGAACCCTTGGAAGCGGTGCACGCCTATCATGGCGTCCTACAGTCGAAGAGCATCCCTCCTAGCCGTAGCTTGGAGGAGGATACTCAATTGACGGATCAGGTCATGAGCTATGACGGTTCCGCGCCCAAGCGGAAGTCCGTGCATGCGAGTGCCGCGGTGCCCGCCAGCGGGACGTCAAAACCGGCCGCGAGCGGTGGTTCAAATGGGGAAACGTCTACTTGGCCGGTGAAAGAAAACGGCCAACCCGACTTCGGGGCAATGAGCTCGGAGCAACGCCGAGCGTATGATCGAGCCCGGCTTCACCTGTGAGTGTGGCTCACAGGTGAGCGGACGGAAGCGCATCTTTTTGGCAAGCCGCTTAGGCTTGCTTTTCTTTATCGAACTGTTCGTCGAAGACGATGTTTGAAGGCGGAAAGTCAACGCGCTTGCAGTACGCAGCCGATTCCGCCGCGCCGTGATCGCGATCCATCCCGCCGTCTTCCCATTCCACTGAGAGCGGGCCGGTATAGCCGATGTCATTCAAAGCGCGAATGATGAGTTCGAAATTAATTTTGCCACGTCCGACGGATTTGAAATCCCAGTAGCGATTCGGCTGGTGGAAGTCCGTGTGACCGCCGAAGACGCCCGCGTCGCAGGGGTGATCGTGCCAGAAGACGTCCTTCATGTGGACGTGATTGATCCGATCGGCGAATTCGTAGATGAATTTGACGTAGTCCACGCCCTGGTAGCCGAAGTGACTGGGGTCGTAGTTGAATCCGAAAGCCGGGTGATTTCCGATGGCTTCGAGCGCTCGTTTGGCGGAGGCAATGTCGAAGGCGATCTCGGTAGGGTGGACTTCCAGGCCAAATTTGATCCCATTCTCTTGGAAGGTATCCATGATCGGGCCCCAACGATTGGCGAAATCTTCAAAACCTTTGTCGACTTGGCCCGGGGTGTTGGGCGGGAAACTGTAAACCAGGTGCCAGATGGAGCTACCCGTAAAGCCGTTCACGACTTTGACGCCGAATTCTTTGGCGGCGACGGCCGTTTTCTTGATCTCTTCGGCGGCGCGTTGGCGGACACCTTCCGGATCGCCGTCCCCGTAGATGTAGTCCGGCAGGATCTGTTTGTGCCGCTCGTCGATGTTGTCGCAGACGGCTTGCCCGACGAGGTGGGTCGAGATAGAGAAGTACTTCATGCCGTTGCTTTCGAGCAACTCACGCTTGGCGGCGCAGTAGGCCGCGTCTGCCTTATCGACTTCAAAATGGTCGCCCCAGCAAGCGAGTTCCAGTCCGTCATAGCCAAAGTCTTTGGCCTTTTGAACCATGGTTTCGCAGGTCAGATCGGCCCACTGGCCGGTGAACAAAGTTACAGGGCGCGCCATATTTGAATCCTCTCTCGTCTTGTGTTGGATTTACGAATCGGAGGGAGCTTAGGAAGGAGGTCACTCCCGTATCAAGCTTCAAAATGGCCGCCGCGCGGACCGTAGTGAACCCAGAAGCCGTCCTTTGACGTTCCAGAAAACGTTCGTCTAGATCGGAAAAACTGGCCTGCGAGAGGCAAGCGGTCGTTTTGTCCGACGGGTGAGAATTCCCATCCCGAGTCGATGCCCGCCCGTACCTAGATCTGGTTTTCAGACCCCCGTTCCCATCCGCCGAGCGAAGCAGGCCGAAATTTTGGCATATTCGGTGCTTCGCCTGGCTTGACACCCCAACATTTTGAGTGCTAAAAAATTGGAACACATTTTACGGTAGCTCACGTCTGTTTTATGCGCTGTCCCAGATGCGCTTGTTTTGATGATAAAGTCATCGATTCCCGAGCTTCCCGCGAAGCGACGACCATTCGCCGCCGTCGGGAATGCCTGGGTTGTGGGCACCGGTTTACGACCTACGAGGAAATCGAGCACGAGGGGCTGTGGGTCGTGAAACGCGACGGCACGCGAGAGCAGTTCAATAAAGAGAAGCTGTTGTCGGGTGTCCGAAAGGCGTGCCAGAAGCGGCCAATCGATGCCAAAGCGATCGAAGACGCCGTGGAGCACATTGTGAGTCAGATCACGGATGGCTATGAACGGGAAGTGGGGAGCCTCCGGATTGGAGAATATGTGATGGATGCTCTTCGGGAGCTTGATGACGTGGCCTATGTCCGATTTGCCAGTGTTTACCGGCGCTTTGCGGAAGCCACGGAATTTGTTGCCGAGGTTGAGAGTCTAGATAAATAGGCATGATACGCTTACACCCAGATTGTCTCATCATCAAGATGTCGAGCGGCGAGCAGTTTCCCTGCCCGGCCGAGCTCGTGACGGTGGAACTCATCGGCGAAGCCGCCACTTGGATGAGTGAAGAAGTCGTCAAGAATGTCGCCGCTGCCGTGTTGCACTTTTTCAAAGAGGAGCAGGGCCGGGATGTCGTCTCCGTTGCTGAATTTTCGGAGGTGCTCGAACACGTGTTGCAGGGATTTGGTTACTCAGTCGGTCAGAGCAAGCTCGCCAAGGCGAGGGAACGATCCGTGCGGGATGCTGATATGAGTGAGCTGATTCCCGATACCGACGGGGAATTGGAGTTGGCGATTTACCAGCGATTGCGTGAGGAAATGGAGCGCTTACTGGAACACACACCAGATGAGTTGCACTTAAGCGGCTTGCGGGGGTGTGTCAAACGGGTGCTTCACGCCCAACGGTGGAGTCGCCGGTGCCAAACCTTGAGCGATCAGATCGTGGCTTACCTGCGTGAGTGTCTTGATACGCATGCACGTTCAAATTGCTCGCTTGTCGTTCGCGGTTAGTTCGCTGGTTCTCCTGAAGGTTGTCGGTAACGGAAGCGGGGTGGAGGAATGAGTCAGACCTTGTTTGAGAAAATCATTGCCCGCGAGATCCCGGCCGAAATCGTCTATGAAGATGACCAGGTCTTGGCTTTCCGGGATATCAATCCCCAAGCGGCCGTACATGTGTTGTTGATTCCCAAGAAACCGATCCCGCGTATCGCTGAGGCGCAGGAAGCGGACCAGGCTTTGCTGGGTCATCTGATGCTGAAGGTGGGCCACGTGGCGGAACTCCTGAATCTCAAGGAGTCGGGTTTCCGCGTGGTGATCAACAACGGATCCGATGGGCTTGAGACGGTGCCCCACATGCATTGCCACATCCTAGGCGGTCAGCGATTGACGTGGCCGCCGGGCTGTTAATCTTCGCTCCTTCTTACCGCGCGGAAGAACCGAATGGTGTCGCCCTGCATGCCGATAGGCAGGGAGTGTTGACGGGGGTCGTCACTATCGTTCTCGATCACTTCCCAGTCCGTCCACTCTATGAGATCTTCAGAGGTTTGGACCGTGTAGCGCTGTCGCGGTGCTGCTTCAATCCCGAATGCTTCAAAACTGATCCAGATGCGCACCGGTGTGAGCGGTACGAGCTCGGGTGTGGTGTCGAGGATCTCGATCGTGGCCTCGGTGGTATCACCCAAGAGGTAGCCGGGTGCCGCAATTAACGAGAGTGAGATGGTCTCAGTGGGTTCTTGAATGGCATCGGGGATCGGAAAGGCACGGAGCTGGATTTGGGTTTGGCCGGGTTCGAAAACGAGGGTTCCGGGTTCGAAGAGGATGTGAAAATCATCCGTAAGAGTGGCCGAACCGGCGAGCTCGGCGCGGACGGTCAGGGGGAAGTCCAGGGCACGATCAAGGGTCAGGAACCACGTGCCTGGATCGGTGGCGGACTCGGTCGCCTCAGCGTCCGTGGCCTGTATCGTGACCCGTGGTGGAAGGTTTGGGAGGGATCGGACCGATTCAAAATCCGTGGCAATGGTCAGGTTGTCCACTACCAGATGCCCGATTCCCTCGCGGGCGGAACTCCCGGGTTGTCGAAAAGCAAATGCCTCGATGTCGGTCAGCGTGACGAAAGCTTCGCTGGTGACTCCGGGCGCATTCGAGGTCTTGGGGGCCACCCAGAGCGTCGTTTGTCCGGTATCTACCGAGTAGGAGAAGATGACCCGGTTGGGTTCGAAGAGCGCGAGGGACTGAGGGTGAAGGGTGGGGTCACCAGTGGATCCGTTTAGGACGCCAAGGCTCACGCCGTGTTCTGCTGAGTTCTCTGCTGAGGTGAGAAAGAGGCGTCCGCGGAAACTCCGGTTGGAGTCGCCTCGAAAGTGGGCGAAGAAGGGCGCGAGGTGATCTTCCGGAAGGGCCTCAAGCACCGTGAGATCGAATCCGGCATAAAGGGTTACGGATTCCGTGGTGAGAAAAGGGGCGCCGGGAATGGCAATGTTGAGGTCTTCCGTTGTCTGGTCGGTCAGATGAACGGCGCCATCAAGGATCTCCGTACTGTCGGGAATCCCACTGTGAGTGCTCCACCCAAGATGGGTGCTCAGAGGGCCGTTCGATGCGTCAAAAGTATCCCGAAGTAAACGTCCGCTGCGATCGTTATCCAGGATCTCAATCGAGAAAGTGGCGGGAACGATCTCGACCGTTGGGTCCGGGGAGATAATCGTAAGATCGAGGTTCTTGCCGAGCCCGAGTTCGTCATTGTCGATGAGCTCGATGGACCATACCTGGTTGGGTTGGGCTTCCGATAGCCGGAGTTCCGGGGTGGCGATTGCGAAGTCGAGACCGGGTTCTGCCGTACCGCTGGTTTCCAACTGTATCGGAATCTCGGAGTCCAGCGAACCGGGTTCGATGACGAGCTGGGCTTCAATGGTTAGCGTGCTGCCTTCTTCGACAGTCGTTTCCGAAGCGGTAAGGGTGACTCGTCTGGGCGTCGCCTGGGGTTCATCTTGAGGCGTTTCGGAGGGCTCTTCTGGTTCAGTTGGTTCAGCCGGTTCCTTCGGTTCCTCCGGTTCCTCCGGGGCGTCCGGAGTCGTTGGTGATTCGCTGTTTCCTAAGGCTTCGAAGGTGGTCGCCACGATGAGGTTGTCGACACTTAAGATTCCAATCCCATTGCCGCTACTCAAAGACTGGCGGAAGGCGATCCCAATTAGGTCGCGATGCGTGGTGCTGTCGGTGCTCATGATGGGATCCGAAAGAGTTCCGGCTCCTTGCCACCAGAGTTGGGTGGTGGCGCTCGCCAGATGATAGGCGACGAAGATGCGGTAGGTTTGGTTTAAGATCAGGGGTGAGTCTGTGCGGGTTCCATCGTCGATCGCACTGGCTCCGTTCGTGATGCTGAGGCGATAGGCATTCGGGCCGGTGTCTTCATCGCCGAGGACGAACACGCGCCCGCGGAACGATGAGGATGATGTGCCTCGGAAATGAAACCAGTAGTTTCCCTGGCCCTTGGGAAGACGATGGACGGTGAGGTTGAAAGCGGCAAAGAGCGTTTGTTCCGTCTCCGCTGGAAAAGGGTTGCCAGGGAGGGCTAGGAGCAGGTCCTCGGTGTCCTCTTCTGACAGTTGTAGTGCGCCTCCAGTAACTTGGATTTGGTTGTCCCCACCGCTGCTATGTTGCCAAGGGCTGTCCGCGGCGGTGGTGATGGCGCCGTCTGGGTAGGAGAAACTGTCCTGGAAGAGAACCTCACCACGAAGGAGTTGAAAACATGTTGAGCCCAGTACGAGGAGGGCGATTGATAGGGAGTTGCCGATTCCGCAGCCGGAGAGAGAAAGCGGGGTATTCATGATTTCAATCCTTAATCCGGCTAGATTACTTCTTTCAATAAGAAATGATCATACTGTTGGAATAGGGAATAAAATGTCGTATTGATGCCCCCTTTTCAAGGAGTCCTGGTGGGGCGAGCGTACCCGCGAGCCGTTGGGCAAGAAAACCGAACGAGGACACCCTCGTCCCAGAAAAACCCACGGAGAGGCAGCGGCTTGCGGGAACGCTTCCCCTACCGGGCGACTCTAGGGGGTTGAAATGTCGCTGTACGCTGTTGTAGGTTGGGAAGGCGTTAGGAGCAAAGATAAGATCATGACAGCAGGAGTAGGACCCGGAGCCGGTGGCAATGTATTGGCCGCACTATGTAGTTTTTTTATTCCCGGATTGGGGCAGTTGCTACAGGGGCGGTTGCTAATGGCTGCGGTCCATTTTGTGCTCGCTGCCGTGCTGTGGCTTGTCTTTATGGGATGGTTGATCCATCTGTGGTCCATCATTGATGCCGCGCGTTTTCGCGGCTAGACGGGCCTAGCGGCGCCGGGACAGACGTTGGGTGATCACCTTACCGAGGCGCTCGATGCCCGTGGTGATCGCTTTCGGTGCGGCGCTGCCAAAACTCAGGCGCATGGTGGATCGGGGTTTGCGCCGGGTGGGGTCATCGGCAAAGGCGAACTCGCCGGGAACGTAGAGAACCTTCTTTTCGAGCGCTTCTCGGAACAGCGCAGACTTCGGACCTGTCGTGGCCGTGCCCGGGAGGTGGGCCCAGAGGCAGAGGCCACCATGGGGCTCGGTGATCTGTACGCGATCAGGGAAATAGGCATTGATGGCTTTAACCATCGTCCGAGCCTTGCGAGCGTAGCCCCGGTTCACTTTCTCAAGGTGTTGGGTGTAGTGGTCTGATCCCAGCGCGCCGGCCAGGATCTGTTGGAGAAAGTTGGCGGAGCCGAAATCGTGGTTTCCTTTGACGCTGAGCACAGGCGCTCCTAATTCCGTTGGGAGAATCCCAAAGCCGATTCGAAGCCCGGTGGCGAACGGTTTGCTAAAGGTGCTGGTGTAGATAATCCGGTCGCGGTATTCCGGGAGGCTGAGTGCGGAGGGCGGGGCGGTGTAACCCGGGAAAGCCAACTCGCGATAAGCGGCATCTTCGAGATAATAGATCGGGCGCTTGAGGATCTGTTCATAGCGACGTAAGCATTCCAGGGCGGCTTGCTTGGTGCTTTGCTCGGTGGTGATGCCGGTGGGATTTTGGAAGTAGGTCACGCTGTAGAAGAACTTGAGCCGATGAAGATCGCCGGAGGCATGGAGTTCCGCGAGGACTCGTTCCAAGTCTTCCGGGCAGACACCGGTGGGAGTCATTTTGACCCCCCGCGCTTCGATCCCATGACTTTGCATGATGCTGAGGTAGACGAAGTAGGTCGGGTCTTCGACGAGGATGATATCTCCGGGATCACACAGAACTTCGGTGACGAGATAGAGGAATTGCTGCGAGCCGTTGGTGATCATGAGGTTGTCGATTGAGAGCGGATCGGCACTGGCCGGGGTTTGATCCAGTTGGGCCAGGCGATTGGCCGTGAGGGCTCGGAGCGTGGGGTCGCCGGCACCGGTTCCGTATTGGAGGGACGCACGGGCTTTCTTCGGTTGGCTCAGGAGTTGATCGACGAGTTCCCGGGTGAGGTCGACGGGGAGGGTGGTGTTGTCGGTGAATCCGGCCGCCAGGGAGATCAGATCGGGTGTTTGCAGGGCTTGGCTCATCAACCACGCAATCGGGGGCGGTTCGATTCGTTCCCCTAATGCGGAAAGTGGGAAGGATTGGGCTGAGTTTCTCTGTCTTGGCATTGCTTCGTTTATGTTGGGTCAATCGTGAGGTCTGTCGAGTCTGTTTGCATGGGTGACTTGGAAAAGGGTGCGATCAAAAATGCGGGGAGATCGGTTGTAGCAAAGCAGAGACTCACGCACTAGGAGGCGGTCGATTACGAGGAGAATAAAAAAACTAAAATGAAAACTGCAAAATGGAAAATTCACCCCTCTCTTATGGAGTGCGGGAGCAGGGCTGCCGCTTTCCGTGTGGTGGACTCTTTCTTTCTCCTGCTCCAATGGGAAACCTACCGCATCCTTCCGATCCGATGCCCCGCACTTTTATCACACCCATTGGAAAAGGGGGGGGCTTCGGAGTCGTGGGTGAATGCGGTTCCTGCTCTAGTCCAACGGCTCGCGGGTACGCTCGCCCTACCTTTTTCCCTTTTTCTGGAGTGTCGGTAGACGGTATACCGGTTCCTTGCACGAGAGATCACGGTTTGAGAAATGATAGGATGAATAGAGTGAAACGCGTTTGGGTGTGCGGGATTTTGTTGCTTGGAGGAACTCATCTCGGCGGAGTTGCCGATGAGCCTCGACCGGAGGTCCTCAGCGTAGGATTACCGGCTTCGGTATTGACCGTCGCTCAGGTGTCCAAGGAGCAGCCGAAGACAAACAAGCGACGTCAGGCGCGGCAGGGGCGACCGGCTCTGCGTCGGGTTGAGGATGCCAAGAATCGCAAAACGGGCCAAGCCGCTCCCCCGAAGGATCCGGATCTTGAGCAGTATGCCATCTTTGAAGCCACCGCGCCTCGCCCTCAGCCCACGGCCCCGGCCGTGACGGCATTGCCGTTGAAGTTACGGCCCGACGATCGGGTGGTCTTGATTGGCAACACGCTCTTTGATCGGGGCGCGGGTTTTGGCTACTTTGAAACTCGAGTGCAGCAGCAGTTCCCGGAGTTGCGGCTACGCTTTCGCACGCTCGCTTGGTCCGCGGATGAAATTGACCTGCGTCCTCGCCCGAAGAATTTTGGCGACTTGGATCAACATCTCACGGCGCAGCAGGCAGATGTGATCTTTGCAGCCTATGGCTATAATGAATCCTTTGCTGGCGAAGCCGCTATTCCGGAATTCCGTGAGCGTCTGACGGGATTCCTGCGGCACTTGAAGTCGCAGGCGTACAACGGTGAAACCGGACCGCAGGTGGTATTGGTCTCACCGATTGCCAATGAAAACATCGCCGGGGTGGCGGGAGCGGACCGAAACAATGCTCGAATCGCTGCCTACACGGCCGCCATGTCCGAGGTCGCGCGTGCGGAAGCCGTAGGGTTTGTGGATGTCTTTACGCCGACCCGAGCGGCTATGGCTGACCCGGCGAACGATCTGACCTTCAATGGAGCCCATCTTTTGGACGCGGGCTACCAACTCTTGGGGGCCGCGCTCTTTGAGGCTGCGTTTGGAATCCCGGCGACGGCGGCGGTGGATCCGGCCGTGCGCCAAGTCGTCGTGGATAAGAACCAGCAGTTCTTCTATCGCTACCGCCCCCTGAATACCTTTTACTATACCGGCGATCGGAATAAGTCCTATGGCTACTTAGATTTTCTTCCGGCGATGCGGAACTTCGATATCATGGTGGCCAACCGGGATCGGCGAATCTGGGATCTGGTGCAGGGGCGTTCGGTCACCACGGCGGTGGATGATACCAACGTGCCGCCGCTGCCGAAGACGGCTGAAACGCGGGGCGCGAATGAATGGCTCTCACCGGCGGATGAGTTGGCGGCATTCGAGATCGATCCTCGGTTTGAGGTGAATTGTTTCGCCTCGGAGGAAGATTTTCCGGACATCGCCTGCCCGATTCAGATGCGGTGGGACAGTCGAGGGCGGCTTTGGGTGAGTTGCTCGACGACGTATCCCCACGTTTATCCGGGGAACGCCCCCGAGGACAAGATCGTGATCCTAGAAGATCGGGATGGCGACGGTCGGGCGGATACGAGTCAGGTCTTTGCAGACGATGTGCACATCCCGCTGAGTTTCGAACTCGGCGACGGTGGAATCTATGTTTCTGAGGAGCCGCACCTGACTTTTCTGAAGGATACCGATGGCGATGGCAAAGCGGACTTTCGGCGAGCGGTGTTCACCGGATTTGGGACGGAAGATTCTCATCATGCGCTTCATGATTTCACTTGGACGCCGGATGGCGAGTTGCTGTTCCGTGAATCCATTTTTCATCACAGTCAGGTAGAAACCGTCTATGGCCCAATCCGGGCCGACAACAGTGCCTGGTTCCAATACCAACCCGATACTCATCTCTTGCGTTGCTTCGGGAACTATCCCAACACCAATCCGTGGGGTGTGACCTTTGATGATTGGGGGCAGCACGTGGCGAGTCATCCCATCTTTGCCAGTGCTTTTCATGCGACGAACCCACCGTTTCCCACCCAACATCCCCGACCGACCGGGATTCCGGCATACTCGGGGACGGCGGGACAGGAGTTTGTCGATTTCGATTTCTGGCCGGAATCGATGCAGGGCGGGTTTGTAAAGGCTCGTTACAAGCCGAACAACCGGGTTGAGATTCATGAGTGGGTCGAAGGTAGCGATAGCTTTACCGAGTCCTACGTGAGCGACCTGATTTTCTCGACCAACCTGAGTTTCATTCCGGTGGACATCCGCTTCGGACCGCGAGGGGCCATGTATGTTTGCGATTGGTACAATCCGATCAAGGGGCACGCGCAGTACTCGCTGCGGGACGACCGGCGGGATCGACGGTCGGGGCGGATCTGGCGGATCGTGCCGAAAGGTGCGACGCTGGCGGAGCCGGCCAAGATTGACGGTGCTTCGGAGGCGGAGCTGGTGGCGCTTCTGGAACGACCGGAGTATCGGATCCGCTATTGGGCCAAGCGCGAATTGCGGGAGCGAGGTCCGGAACTCGTGACGGCGGCATTGGCCGACTGGGTCGCGGGGTTGGATCCTCAGGCGCCACGTTTCCGTCATCACCAACTCGAAGCGCTTTGGATGTATCGGGGGATGCGGCAGATTTCGGTTCCGCTCTTGGAAGCATTGTTGGACTGTGAGAATCACCACGCTCGCGCGGCTGCAACTCGGCAACTCCGCTATGGCTTTCGGGAGTTGAAAGACCCGTACGGACGTCTGCGCCGGGCGGCGGAAGATCCGCAGGGTTTGGTTCGGTTGGAAGCCGTGATTGCCGCGAGCTATGTGGGAACGCGATTGGCGTTAGAGAGTATTCTCCCGGCCTTGGATCGCCCCATGGAAAATCATCTGGAGTATGCGATTGCCACGTCACTCGGCTCGGAAAAGCTCTCTCGGCATTGGCAAGGCGAGAAACAGATCACGCGGTATCCGGAGATTGCGGTGTTCTTCGGTCAGTTCCAAACGCGATCCAAGCAGCAGAAGGGAATGACGACGCGGAGTGCCACTGAAGCGGCCTTTGACAATCAAAAGGGTGTGAAGGTGGTGGAAGTGAGCACCATTCCGGAGCGGATGTTGTTCACCTTGGATAAGTTCAGCGTGACGGCAGGCCAGCCCGTGAAGTTGATCTTCACCAACCCCGACGTGACGCCTCATAATCTCGTGATTGTCGAGCCCGGCGCTTCCGCCGCCGTGGGGATGGCTGCCAACGAGATGGCTCGTTCGCCTGATGGGTTGAAGCAGGGGTTCATTCCCAAGTCATCCAAGATCCTGCACCACACGGGTATGTTGGAACAGGACACCTCGGACGTCCTGCGCTTTAAAGCTCCGGAGACCCCGGGTGCCTATCCTTACATTTGTACCTTTCCCGGGCATTGGATCATCATGAAGGGCGTAATGACCGTGCTGCCCAACGCGGCTGAATAGCCTCATGGGATCTCTCCGCAGCTACATCCCAGTTCAGGTTTCCCCAGGACGAGGCGAACGAACGACGCGGTAGTGCGATCTTTTTCAAGATTTCTGCGAAGCTAGACAAGACTGAAAATACGACAGGACATCGTGACCGTGTTCCACACCAGCGAAGAATGACGTCGAAGAGGTGCTTCTTGGCGTGTTCATCTCAGCAATGATTCATTTGGCCGAGTTCCCAAGCTGGCTCGTGCTTCTCCCGTTCGCGCTCGTGGCGGCAGTTGTTGTTGAGGTAAGGGTGTGGACGTGAGCTTCTATATTGATTACGGCATTTTCCCAGCCAAATAAGCGTTGATGCGTTGATGGATTCACAGATTTACAAGTTTACGAGATTACCGGTTTACGGGTTGACAAGTTACCCCATGGCGGTGACTTTTGTGCTTATTGAGACGATCAACTGACAGATCTATATCGGTTGACAGATCGCTGTCAGACGTAGCAAGACGCACTTTTGTGCGCTAGGGTGAGGGAGAGATAAAATGGCGGAAACTGAATTCAAATCTGCATCGGACGAATTGTCTGCGGATGTGACCTACCGAGAGGCGTGGGAATTCGCAAACAACTTGCAGTCTGACATACAAGATGATCGCGACAGCCTGCTTGTGGCCGCCACGAATTGGGGGAATCTGTGCTGCTTTATCAAGATGCAAGAGCAGCGCCTATTGATACTCCCCGACCCAAAGGATGTTGACCCCCACGATGTTGCCGAGCACAAACGCTGGTCGGAAATGGCGATCAGCGCCGGTGATAGGATCATCGCCGCCCTGGATTCTAACGGAATCGAGCTAGCTGCCCCGAATGGCAGGGCGGAGCTTGAAAACGTCCTGAAGAATGTCCATTTCGATTTCAGAATGCGCCATCTCCGTGAGGAGGTCTCGCTCGAAGAGAGTGACGCGTTCATCAAAGCCGCCTTCAGCTAGTCTGTGCCCCCAGATCTTGACCGGCTTTTTCGTGCTCTCTACTTGAGAGATTTGCAGGACACCAGGAGGATGGATGTCCAGAGAGCTTTTATCCTCGACGACCCCGCCTTAAGGGAGTTTTAGAAAAGATTGGCGCTAGGCATAACAAATCCCCCTGGGAGATTCTGGATAGGATTTGGCCGCGTTATGAGATCTACCGAAAGGAGCGGCAACGCCGAGATGCCAAGCACCGAGGTTCTGTCTGAGCACGTATTGTAGGGCCTATCTCCTTGACGATGTTCTAGAAGCCCTGAGTTCTGTGATACCTCGTCCTTCCTTGGTTGCCGGCCGCTTTTTGACTTTTGGGGACATCTGTTGCTATTCTGCCGATCATGTTTTCAGCCACAGCGGGCGTGCATTGGATCATTATGAAGGGCGTGATGACCGTGTTGCCCAACGCGGCTGAATAGCCTCAGGGGATCTTTCTACGGGGACTTGAATCCGGAATACCGCATGGCCAACCTGCAAAGAAGAGAGTTCCTCACGGCGTTGTTGGCTACCGCGGGATGGGGCTTGGGCGGCTGTCGTGCCCCGGCACCGCCGCAGACGCGGCAACGAGTGATCATTGTCGGGGCCGGAATGGCCGGGATCTCCGCGGGACGCAAGCTCCAGGACAATGGGCATCACGTGACCGTGCTGGAGGGGCGGGACCGATTGGGGGGACGAATGTGGACCAGCCGGGTTTGGGAAGATGTTCCCGTGGATTTGGGGGCTTCTTGGATCCACGGTCCCATTGGTAATCCGTTGACGCGAATCGCGGATGAGGCGGGAGCGCTCCGCCGAGCGACGGATTCGGAAACCTTCCCCGTGTACGGGGTCACGGGCAAGCGTCTCCCCGAGTCCGTTTGGGATGAAGTCGAGGACTACGCGAGTCAGGTGCAGCGGGCGCTTCGGCGGGTGCAGCGTTCTTCGGAAGACCGGTCGCTGTGGGACGCGATCCAGGCGGCCATTCCTCTAGATACCTTCTCGGCAAGGGATCGACGGCGCTTGCACTTTGCCATCAACAACCTGATCGAACAGGAGTTTGCCGCGGATGTGGCCGAGTTATCCGCCCAGTTTATTGAGGAGAGTGAATCCTTTCGCGGCGAAGACGTGGTGCTGCCCGAGGGGTATGATGCGCTACCGCGGCATTTGGCTCGGGATCTGACCATTCGGTATCGTGAGCGAGTGCTCGGAATCGAGTATTCGGATCGAGAAGTCGTGGTGACGACGGATTCGGATCGCTACGTGGCGGATCGAGTGATCGTAACACTGCCCCTGGGCGTGCTGAAGAATCGGGATGTCGCCTTCACTCCGGAATTGCCGGCGGCCAAACGGACGGCGATTGAGGCTTTGGGTTTGGGAGTGATGAACAAGTTGGCGTTGCGGTTCGAATCGGCTTTCTGGGAGACCGAGGCGGATTGGATCGGCTACGTGTCGGAGGAGAAAGGACAGTTCTCCAATTGGCTTTCATTTCAACGGTCGGCGGGACACCCGGTCTTGGTCGCGTTTAATGTGGGGCAGTATGGGAGGGCGGTCGAATCGCGTTCCGATGAAGACCTGGTGGCCGAAGCCATGGGGACCCTGAAGCGGATGTATGGATCCAAGCTCACCGTGCTGAAAGATGTGCAGGCGACTCGATGGCAATCCGACCCGTTTGCGCGTTGTTCCTATTCGAGTCCGGCCGTAGGGATGGGTGCGAATACGCGGTCTGATCTCGCGGCGCCTCTGGCGGATCGGGTGTTCTTCGCCGGGGAAGCGACGAGCGAGTCCTATCCGGCGACGGTGCATGGGGCCTACCTTTCCGGTCAACGAGAAGCGGACCGCATTATCCAAGTCGCCCAACAAGCGGCTCGGACGATGGGGGCGTTGAGACTACGCCGAGAGTGCGAAGTAGTCTGATATCTCTTGGTAGGTATCGACGATGTGGTGGGCTTGGGTAAGCCGTTCTTTGGGGAGGCTGTTGGTGATCGCAATGACGTGCATCCCTGCTTGGATTCCGGCCTCGATTCCTGCTTCCGAGTCTTCGATGACGCAGACGGCTCCGGGCTTCACGTTCATGTCGTCGGCGGCACGGAGGAAGATATCCGGTTTGGGTTTCCCGTGTTCTACATCGCTACTGCTGACGATGGTTTGAAAGTGTTGGCGGAGATTTTGAAGGCCCAATACGGCGTCAATCACGGGGTGTAGGGATCCGGAGGCCACGGCCAATGGGACGCGGGCACGGAGGGCCGTGATGAGTTCCGGGATTCCTGGAAAGATGGGAGCTTCGCGTTGGATGATTTCGATAAACCGGTCTTGGCGCCAATCGAGGAGTTCCTGCAGCGAGTGTTTGGGTTGATGTTTGGCGATGAAGTCCTGCCAGAGCACGAGGTCGGACTTGCCCAGGTAGTCGTCAAACACCATGCCGTGTCGATCACCATAGCCCATTTCTTCGAACACTTCGCGGAATGCCTGCTGGTGGCGGGGTTCGCTATCCACGATGACGCCGTCCATATCAAAGATGACGGCCTGGAAACGATTGAGACTCATGCGAAAGCTACGCGAGCTTGGTCTTGCCGAGTTTGAGGATGCGTTTGAAGTGCGACGCTTTGATCGGCATGACGGAGAGACGCGAATTGTTGACCAGAGGCATGTCGCTGAGTTGGGAATCGGCTTTGATGGTTTCCAGCGAGACGGATTCCTCCATGGGTTGGACGGGGGCGAGATCCACCGCCGACCAATCCCCTTTGGTGGCCGTAGGGTCCGGGTAGGCTTCTCGGCTGACTTGGGCGATGCCGACCACTTCTTTGCCGATGACGGAGTGGTAGAACAGGACGAGGTCGCCCTCCTTCATGGCGCGGAGATTATTGCGAGCTTGGTAGTTGCGGACGCCATCCCATTCGGATCCGCCTTCTTCAACGAAATCGGTCCAGGAGTAGGATTCCGGTTCTTGTTTTACGAGCCAGTATTGAGTGGGCATGGTTCGGAGTGTTCGGTTTCGTTTCTTTCGGCGCCACTGTGGGTGAAATCAGGGACTCTCGTCAAGGGCCAGCCATCGTTCTCCGGAAGATAGGGGAAAGCCAGCGAGGAAGGGGCCGGCGTCCAGGCGCTTGCCGCCTTCCCGTTGGAGCGTCAGCAGGCGGAGCACGCCGGAGCCGCAGGCGACGTCGATTCCGGAGGCGTTCGCTGCTAGGATGGTCCCGGGTTCCGAGGGAGGGGATGGATCCTCGATGGGGGTGGCTTGCCACAGTTTGATCTTTTTGGGCTGATCGCGATGGAGGATGCGGCCGACGGTTCCGGGCCACGGGTTGAGTCCACGGATTTGGTCCGCCACTGCCGTGTGGGGGCGGGACCAATCAATGACGGAGTCGGCCTTGTTCAGTTTGCGGGCGTGAGTGGCGGCCGACTCGTCTTGTGGGATGGGTTTTACGGTGCCGGTCGACAAGCCGGGCAACGTTTCCAGAAGCAGCTCAGCGCCGAGTGAGGCTAAGCGATCGTGCAGTTCTCCCCCGGTTTCCTTCGGATCGATGGGCGTTGCGCGTTGGGAAAGGATCGGGCCGGTATCCATGCCGGCATCCATTTGCATGATGGTGACGCCGGTCTCGGTCTCGCCATTCAGGATGGCCCATTGGATGGGGGCTGCTCCCCGATACTTGGGGAGGAGTGAGGTGTGAACGTTCACACAGCCGAGGCGGGGGATTTCGAGAACGGACTCGGGTAGAATCTGGCCGTAGGCGGCGACAACGAGGACGTCGAGGTCGAGATCTTTGAGGCGAGCGATGAGGTCGTGATCCCGTCGCAGCCGCGTGGGTTGCCACACCGGGAGGTTCTGCTCCAGCGCGGCGGCTTTGACGGCGGTGGGAACGGTGCGGAGTTTGCGACCCTGAGCTTTGTCCGGTTGGCTGACGACACCGAGCAACTCGATATCCGGGGCGTGAACCAGAGCTAGGAGCGAGGCCCGCGCCAGATCGGCGGTGCCGAGAAAGACCGTACGAAGGGAAGACATGGGCGAGAGCGAGGCTGGGTTTGGAATGAAAACGGCCCGGCGTGGCGATTTACCGCGCCGGGCCGTTTTGGAATCAATTCAGGATTGGATCCGGGCGACTTACTTGTCGTTCTTATGCCGGAGCTTGACCTGGACGATCTCGCCGAAGCTAAGCGACATTTCTTTCTTCCCGTCGACCAACTGAATGTGGAGCTCATTGGCCGAGATGCGGGTGATTCGTTTTGCCACGAATTCTTTCTTGGTGCCCTTGAACTCAAGCACCATATCTTTGATGGCGGCCGAGGGCACGACTCGGAAGAATTCCGAGAACGTGGTCTCGAAGAAGTTCCGATTAAAGTCGGTGTCCGAGCGGGTATAAACCTTGGCGGTAGCAGCGCCACCTCCGGCGGGGCCGGCGGATTTTTTCAAGCCCAGTTTGGCCGGGCCAGATTGAGGCACGCCGGGAGCGGCCGGTGCGCTGGGGGGAGGCGGAGGAGGCGGCGGTGCCGCGGTCTCTTCCTCTTCCACCTCTTCCTCTTCGTGGGCCGAAACATCGGCGTACGAACCCTCTGCGGCTGGCAGGGAGAGGAAAATGATGGGCGTGACGACGGGGAGAATAACCGATAGGCCGCAGACGAGGGCACTGGAGCGTCCGCGATAGGCGGCGACTTCGTAGGCCGCCAGCAGATTGCCCAGATAAGCGGCAATGATGAAGAGAATTCCCATCGGGCTGGCGAAGGAACCAAAGAATGAAGTCCGCTCTTCGGGAAGCGGCAGACGTTCCACGGGACGGACGTTAATCTCCGGCGGTTTCATGTCTTCCTCCGGCAGATCAATGTAAGTGGTCACAAAATCCGTGTAGTCGGGATTCTCGGCCAGGCGTCGGAGGGTTTCCTGTGAGAGATATACCAGGTCCGTGCGGTCATAATAACCGCCGCCTTCGGCCCGGCTGACAACGAAGCTATCTTCATTGATATCTGCCAGGCTTCCCTCGTATTTGGTGCCGTTTTCTAACAGAAACGTCTCGGCCTTGCCGGTCCAAACGCCAATCCCAACGAGCAAGTAAAGGATGAATCTTGCGTATGCAGTAACACGATGCATGTCTGGAGTTTGATAGCAGAGAACATTCCGTAAAGGAAAAAACATGGAGAAAAACGAAGAAATTCTTGCGCCGAATGACCCGTTCCTCAGCCGACGTGAGCTGTGGGTAGGGAATTTGCCACGGTGGAAGCGCCTGGAATTTGCTTTCGTTTTACCTCGGTGCCAGGGCTTTACCAAATCGGGGCCGGCGAATCCTACCGTCGATTCGGGTGGATGGCCTGCGCCAAGGTTTCGATATTCCAGTCTTCTCCCAGCAACGCCAGGTGTTCGGCCGTCGCCCCGTGGGCCCACACTGCTAGGCGTAGTGCCTTGTCAGGATCGGCTACACAGCGGGGCTGGGCCAAACATCCAGCCAGAAAGCCTGCGAGCACATCCCCGCTTCCACCGCGAGCTAGGCCGGGGTTGCCAGTGGGGTTGACATAGATCGGTCCTGTGGCCTTGCCGATGAGTGTGTGCGCGCCCTTTAGGATCACCCAGGCGTTGCCGTAGGTGCGAGCGAGTTGGCGTAGGGCGTCGATGGGATTTTGTACGACACGGCGGTTTTCCCACTGCAAGAGACGTGCGGCTTCCCCCACGTGGGGAGTGATCACCCGGAGGCCTCTCTCGGAAGGTGGGTCCGGAGCGGGAAGCAGCCAAGCCAGTGCCGAGGCGTCGGCGATCACCGGGAAGGGCGCCGTCCGCCAAGCTTCTTGGCAGGTGGTGGCGACCGCTGCAGGTAGGGTTTCGTGAGCGAGTCCCGGACCCACGAGCAAGGAGCTGGTACGGGGTGGAGGGATGAAAGGTGCGGACCACGTCCGGACCATCGCTTGGTGGAGCTGGTTCGCGACCGGTGCATAGCACTCGGGTTGGGTGACGATGGTTACGAGTCCCGCCTGTGACCCCATGGCGGCTCGGGCAGCCAGTACGGCGGCGCCGTGATAGCCTAGGCTCCCGGCAATGAGGGTTACGTGTCCCAGTGTGCCCTTGTGATCGTGGGCCTTTTTTCGAGTCGGCCAACCCTCCAGATCGCTGGGCTCTGTCCAGAGGCGTTCTGCATTTGGATCACTCTGGCTTAAGGGCGCCAGTCCCACATCCGTGAGGACGCGAACGTATCCGGTATGGCGAAGGGCTGCGGGAGTGAGGAGGCCGGTCTTTGGGGCGCCGACTGTTAGGGTGACGTCCGCTTCGATTGCCGCACCGAATACCTTGCCGGTTTGAGCACACAATCCGGAGGGAACATCAATGGCAATGATCGGTCGAGAGCAGTCGTTGACGCGTGCAACGAGGTTTTGCCAATCGGCGTTGAGATCGCGATTCAAGCCGATGCCGAAGAGACAATCTAGGATGAGATCCGGTTTGTTTTCGAGGGCGGTTTCGAGCGACGGAAGGGCCGTCTCGGGTTCGGGTACCGAGACTAGGTCGACCGTCTGATCCGTGAGATAGGCTTGGGCCGCTCGGCCATCGTCTCCGTTATGCCCTTTGCCGGCGAGGATCAGCAGACGCTTGGCGTGCGGATAGTGGTGGCGAATCCAGTCTGCAATTGCCTGCCCGACGCGATCGATCACCGTCTCTTCCCGGACGCCGGTATCCCAAGTGGCCTGTTCCCAGGCCCGCATGGCATCGACATCAATGACGGGAATCGCCACTTCGAATTGGAATTCGGGTTGTGCCTAACCGGTGGTGTAAAGGCTGGCGACCGCGTCGGCGTACCCGTTGTAGAGCTGCGTCTTGACCCGGTTGCCCGTATCGATCATCCGCTCCGTGGCTTGGGACCAACGGGGATGCGGTACGGCCGGATTGACGTTGGATTCGAAGGGGTATTCAACCGGGGACAGTCTTTCCCAGAAAGTGGTGGGTTGCTTGTCCAAGAACTCGATTCTGACAATCGATTTGATGCTCTTGTAGCCGTACTTCCAAGGCACGACCAGGCGGAGTGGGGCTCCGTGCTGTTTGGGTAGCGGTTTTCCGTAGATACCGGTAGCCACGAATGTGAGCGGGTGCATCGCCTCAGCTAAGGTGAGGCCTTCAAAATACGGCCACGGGTAGGAGAGGTCCGACATTCCCCGAGCTTCGGATGGACGATTAAAGGTTTCGAACCTGAGGAACTTGGCCTCCGGCCAGACATCCAGTTTTTCGATTAGTTTATAGAGCGGAAATCCGGTCCAGGGCACAACCATGGCCCAGGCTTCCACGCAGCGAAAGCGGTAGATCCGCTCTTCCAAAGGCATGGAGTCGATCAGTTCCTGGGCATCAACGGTATAAGGTGTTTCGATATCGCCGCCGATCTCGATGGGCCACGGTGCGATAGTGAGGGCTTTGGCAAGCCGGTGGACCTGATCTTTCACCGTGGTGAATTCGTAGAAATTGTTATACGTCGCCGCGGTTTGTTCGTCGGTGAGTGTCCAGCCCGGATCAAAGTCCGGGTTGCGGGCATGAGGGTAGCCTTTGCCGTAGACGTCTTGTGCCACGGGGTCGGGCGTGAGACTGGCGGGATCGGATTTGGAACAGCCCGCGAGCGTGGCCGCGAGCACGCCCGTGCCGGAGTAGCCGAGCTGTTTGAGAAAGGCACGCCGATTGTGATAGGCCGATTCGGGAGTCACGTCGCGCTCAGGAATGGCCCAGTCGGGTCGGAGAATCACGTTTGCCATGGTCGAATGATGCCGCATGGGAGATTCTATTCCACGAAAAAATAACCGCTTCTCTTCTCGGAGCAGTGGTGCCAAGCTGGCGCGACCGGCTGAAGCCGGATATCCCGGGTGGCTGTTTCTCGTGCCGGGGTTCCGTTATGAGAGTATTATTACAGCGCGTGCGTGAGGCTTCCGTTACCGTCGAAGGGCAGGTGACGGGGCAGATTGGCGTCGGTTTGCTCTTGCTAGTTGGGGTGACCGATGGAGACACGCAGGAAGATATCGAATGGTTGGTTCGCAAGGTGGTTGGGATGCGGATTTTTTCCGATGCGGACGGGAAAATGAACCAGTCTTTGACGGACGTCGCAGGCGATCTCTTGGTGGTGAGCCAGTTTACTTTGTACGCCAGTACAAAGAAAGGGAATCGCCCCTCCTATACCCGCTCGGCAGCGCCCGAGCAGGCAATCCCACTCTACGAAGCCTTTGTCGCCGCCTGCGAAACCTCCCTGGGCCGCCCGGTGGCGACTGGGGTGTTTGGCGCCATGATGGATGTTCGCTTGTTGAATGATGGGCCCGTAACCATTTGGGTCGATTCGCACCAGCGCGAGTGAGTTGACTCATGGCGCGCGTCGTGGCCATCTCGGATCTGCACGTAGACCACCCCGCTAATTGGGCGTGGTTGGATCGGCATTGCCAGTCTCCGCGTGCCGACGACATCTTGCTACTGGCTGGAGATATCGCTTCTGGGTGGGATCGAATTGCGGCGGGCCTGCGACTCTTGGCGGCCACTTATCGCCAGGTGTTTTTCGTCCCGGGGAATCATGATTTGTGGGTGCTGCCGAAGGAGCGTGAAGATTCCTTGAAACGTTGGTTTGCTTTGGCGCGTTTGTGTGACGAGCTGGGGATTCGGACGCAGCCCCGTGTGTTGAGAGATCCGACGGGAGGACCCGTGCTGCGGATTGTGCCGTTGCTGTCCTGGTATGCGGAACCGGAGCAGTCGGGGGAATCGTTGTATGTGGTGAAACCGGGTGAGGATTCGAGTTTATCCATGTGGAGTGATCGGGTGCGAATTCGCTGGCCGGAGGAGGTGGCGCGGCGCGATCCGGCGGCCTATTTTCTGGAGGCGAATGAGGTGTCTTTGCCCGCGCCGGATCCGGAGCTTGCCAACGTACCGGTGGTGTCTTTCAGTCACTTTTTGCCGCGCCGGGAATTGATTTTTAGTTCTGCAGAAGAGCGGAATCGGTTCGGAGAGCCAGGCCGTGACCGAGCGCCTCAGTTCAATTTCAGTCGGGTGGCGGGGACCTTGGGACTGGATCGACAGGTGCGTCGATTGGGTTCGAAGGTACATGTGCACGGGCACCAACATCGGAATCGGGATCGGGTCATTGATGGCGTTCGATACCTGTCGTATTGTCTCGGCTATCCGCAGGAACGGCGAGGCGCTGGTATTAATGACGAATCGGTGCGGCCCTTGGTGGTGAGTGAGTTTTGATGAATTCGGAAACCGGAATGGGACTACATCCATGAGTGATTCGGCCTTGGTACGACGCTCCTGTCCGAGCTGTGAATCGGCGCAGTCCGACGTTGTCTGGCGCAAGGGCGAGTTGGTGGTGGTGCGGTGTCGGGGCTGCCAACTCTACTATGCCGATCCGGTCGCGGCCGAATTGGCGAGCGGGCAGTTCTATGACCGTTTAGGCGTTCCGTTTTACTTGTCGCCGGACAAATTGGAAAGTGACTACGCTCCGGTGCGATTTCGACGGGAGTTAAAGTTCTTCCAGCGCTTCTGTCCGTCCGGCCGCGTTTTGGATGTGGGGTGTTCCACGGGGGCGTTTCTGTATCAGCTGGGGCAACGGCCGGGCTACGAGGGCGTTGGGATGGATGTGACGGGGCCGGCGTTGGACTATGCGGCCTCACGCGGGGTGACGGTGATTCGGGAATCTTTCTTGGAGCATGACTTTGGGGCGACGCAATTTGATGCTGTTACCTTTTGGGCTGTCGTTGAGCATTTGACGGAGCCTTTGCGTTTTCTCCAGCGAGCCGCCGAGGTGCTACGACCGGGGGGGCACTGCGTGATCCTAGTGCCGAATCTAAAGAGTCTGGCCATTCGGCTGTTGGGGGCTCGGTACCGTTATGTCATGCCGGACCATGTGAATTACTTTTCCCGGGAGACCCTGGTGGGCTTATTGGGAAGGATTCCTGAATTCGAAGTGGTTCATCACACGACGATGATGTTTAACCCGATCGTGATCTGGCAGGACATGCGGCGTTCCGACGATCGAGTGCCAGATGCCGAGCGAGCGCGTCTCTTGAAGCGGACGACCGGCTGGAAACAGAGTCCGTGGCTGGCGCCGGTGCGCGGGTGTTATGCCGCGACCGAAGCCTTGTTGGGTGCCTTTGGATTAGCTGACAACTTAGTTGTGGTGGTGCGCAAGCGGGAGGTAGCGACCGGTTAGAGTCTGGGGGGGATTGGAGGGGGTTCTATCGTTGTGCGCTGGGATCCTTTGTGGGCTGGTGTCTACGCTCGTGCCGACGGCTCGCGGGTACGCTCGCCCCACCTTCCGGAACTACGTCCGTGCGGATAGGAGGGCTACAGCTCTTTGATGTAGATTCCTGCGAATTCGATGGGATCCCCGTGGTGCTGGAGGGCGATGGGGCCTTCTCGGGGCACGCCCGGTAGGTGGGCTTGTTCGAGGACGGTCTTGCCGTTGAGCTCGACGCTGAGTCGATCCCCTTTCATGGTTATGATAAAGCGGTTCCATTGGCCAATCGGTTTATCAGCGGCCACTTTGGGAGTGACGCCAGCCCGAACGGCCGCGCTTTGCGATGGATCGTTCCGATAGCCGTAGACTTCTCCGGAACCGATCGGCCAGGTCCAGATGTTGACTTGGCTCTTGCTGTTTCCCCGGAGGTAGATGCCACTGTCGCCGGGATAGGCAACTTCTGTCGTGACGCGCTCCCCTTGATCATTTGTCTGGTAGGTACCATCCGGGAGAATCACGGGCACGGCGCGAGGCTGGCCCTTGGTTGGCCATCGCCAATCGCAGATCAGGATGAAGTCGCGGTAACTCTTCTCACTCCACAGGTGTTTGTCTTCGGCTTCACTCTTGCCGTCGTAGGTCAATCGCCAGTCATTTGCTTTCCAGTGACCTTGGCTGCCTTCTGGGACTTTCCAGCCGTTGAGATTGACACCGTTGTAGAGCGACTGAAACCCGGCATCGAGGGGTGCTGTTTCTGCGGGGCTCGGGTGGGTGGAGGGGAGTTCCTTGATGCGGATGTTACGGTAGTCCACCACGCCGCCTTCCGATTCCAGTGCGATGTAGCCTTTTCGGTAGTTGCATTGGCTCCCGCCGGAGACTTCTTTGCCGTTGACGGCTAGTTTGATCACACCGTCTTGGCAGGTGACGCGGTAGTGGTTCCATTCCGGAGAGGGTCGAGAGCGTTTTTCGCTCGGGAAACTGCGTGAGCCACGGCTGGGAGGATCCGGAATCATGGTGGAGCCATGAATGGGGAAGATATCACCGTGCGTTGTGTAGTGATCCGTATTGCCGTAGCCGTGGTCTAGGATCTGAACTTCGATGGCTCGGAGGAAGGGGACGCCTGGAGCGGAGATTGGCTCGGCCCAGACGAAGAGCCCGGCATTGCCGGCTGGTTTCAGGTGGCGCCATTCGAGTTCGAGGATGAAGTTTTCGTATTGTCGTTCGGTGCGGAGTTCGCCGGTGGGGATGCCGGTGCAATGGATCATTCCGTTCTGGACGGTCCAGGTGCTGGCGTCGCAATTGATATTGACCCATCCATCGAGGGTCTTGCCGTCGAACAGGGATTGGAAACCTTCTTCGTCGGCCTGGGCGAGAGATGTCAGGAGACCACAAAGGAAGAGGCAGATCGGGAGACGGCGAAAGGCCAGGGGCGAATAGGAGTTCATGTTGGGAGTGTTGCCGAGCACTCGGGTTTGGGCAAGGGTGGATCCCGGGTCGGACGAGCGGGGGGTGCGATCAAAAATGCCGGGAGAAAGAAAAAACTAAAATGAAAACAGCAAAATGGAAAATTCAGGCCTCTCATTTGGAGTGCGGGAGCAGGTCTGCCGCTTTCCCTTTGGTGGACTCTTTCTTTCTCCTGCTCCAATGGGAAACCTACCGCATCCTTCCGATCCGATGCTCCGCGCCTTTAATCACATCCACGAGCGGGTTCGCGGGTACCAGACTGTGTAAAAAGTCCTTTTCCACCTGTAGGTAAGAGTGTGAAAGCGACAGCTTCGCTCTCGCACTCCAAAAAGCGCTCGATTTGCGGACGAAATATGGTGCGAGAGCGGAGCTGTCGGGTTTGCCTTACCGTTCTAACTCGCTTCGCGATGGGGTTTTGGCGATCAGTCTTAGTAGGGTTTGGGTGAAGCGGTAGGTGATGCCCCATAGAAGCGGACGGTTGGGGCCGAGGAGATCGGTTGCTTCGAAGGACTCCGTTTGATCGCCGTGGCGATGTTGGTATTGGGTGCGTCTCTTTGGGTCGGTCAGGTGCGAGACCGGCGCCCAGAAGGCAGATTGTACTTCCGAGCTGTAGACAAATTGCGGGACATCGGAAGCGTGGTAAAGGTGAGCGATGACCACAATGGGCAAGGAAACTCCCGTCAGGGTGTCCAGGTGCCCGACGTAGTCCGTAGCGGAGAGCGTCCAACCGATTTCTTCCTGAGTCTCCCGCTCGGCAGCCGCTTGGGATGAGGGGTCGCCGGGTTCGATGCGTCCGCCGGGAAAGGCTAGATGTCCGGACCAGGGGTCGCCGGGGCAGTGGGAGCGTTCGATAAAGAGGAGTTCCAGATCTTGGGGGCCGGGGCGAAGGATTGCGGCCACGGCGGCCTTGGGTTTGTCTTCGGGCGTTGGGGGCGGTTCCTGTCGCTGGAGTTGTTGTCTGATTTGGCCCAGGGGCTGCATGGCCCCCAAAGCGCATCAGGAACAGGCGCACTTGGCAAGTCTCGTAACGATCCATTGGAGATCGGGGATTCTCTTGACGGGGATGGCCGGGTATCGAGAATGCCGGCATGTTTGTGTTCCTACGGCCCGGGTTTCAATGGGTGGTTGTGCTCTTGATCGTTGGGCGTCTTGCCAGCGTGGCGGCGGTGCCACCCGAACAGCCGCTGTGGCCGAGTGGCACGGATCTTTCCGCGATTCAGTATGAGGAACCCGAAGCGATCCGAGAAGCCAAGGCCCGTGCCGGTGCGCCTTCTGGGGGAAACCGGGTTTTTCGCCGTGTCACTTCGCCGACGTATGTGATTCATCAGGCTCCAGCGAATTTGGCGACGGGTGTGGGAGTTGTTATCTGTCCCGGTGGGGGCTATACCGATGTCTGGTTGGATCGCGAAGGGCACGATCTTGGCCTGTGGCTGGCCGGACGGGGTGTGACGTCGTTGGTGTTGAAGTACCGGACGAATGACGAGCCGCAACGGGGACGGCGTGCTTATGAATGGGATGCCTATCTGCCTGCGGTCGTAGCCGATGGCGAACGCGCCATTGCAATCCTGCGCGAAAACGCATCCGACCTCGGCCTCGATCCTCACAAGATTGGTATTGCCGGATTTTCGGCCGGTGGGCACTTGGCCTTTAGTGTTGGGTTTGACGGCCGGTACTATTCTCAATCGTCTGTAGGGGCTTCGAGACCGGACTTTGTGGGTTTGTTTTATCCCTGGTTGTGGCAGGGCTTCCAGTCCGTGGTGGAGTCGAGTTCAAGCATCCCGCCCACCTTCATCATGAATGGCGGGGCCGATCGGATGACGCCGGCGGATCGCTGTGTGGATCTCTATAGCATTCTGTTGAAAAAGGAGGTCAGCGCTGAACTACACGTGTTTGGCAAAGGACGGCACGGCTTTGATCTGGCCGAGGGGCACGGGGAATCGGCTGCGCTTTGGAAGGTCAGCTTTGTGGCTTGGTTGCAGGACCTGGGGATGATTGGGGACTAGTCGGCGCGGTTTTGGAAGCAGAGAGTCGGGCGTGAAACCGTGTGTGTTGTTTAATCCCGTGGCGCGGGGCGAGAAGGCGGCGGCTTTCCGGGTGCGATTGGAAGGGTTGCGGGGGGAATTGGAATTGCGGCAGACGACCTCACCCGAATCCGCTCGAGCCTTGGCGGCGGAAGCCGTGCAAGAGGGGTTTGAGACGGTTGTGGCGGTGGGCGGCGACGGTACGTTCAATGAAGTCTTGAACGGGGTGGCTTCGGAATCCCGAGCTTTGGATCGGGTGCGGCTCGGTCTTTTGCCGCTGGGAACGGCGAACGTGTTTGCCAAAGAACTTCGCTTGCCGATGGACTTGGACGCCGCACTGGATGTGTTGCGCCAGCGCCGGGAGCGCCGGCTCGATTTGGCGGTTGCCCGCTTTCAGAACGATGCGGGTCGCCCCGAAACTCGTTACTTCTCTCAGTTGGCTGGTGCGGGATTGGATGTGCGCTCCATCGAGTTGGTGAATTGGGAAACTAAGAAACGGTTTGGTGCTTTGGCCTATGTCGAGGCCGGCTTGAGAGCGATCCGAGAGGAGCAGGTACGGCTCACGGTTTCCAATGGGAAAGAGCAGTTTTGTGGTGAGTTGATCCTGGTGGGGAACGGGCAGTATTACGGGGGACGCTTCGAGCTCTTTCCTGGAGCTCATCTCACGGACGGGATGTTGCACGCGTTGGTGTTCGAACAGGTACGATGGCAGGAACTGATTGGTCGGGGTTGGGGCCTGATGACGCAGAGTCTGACGCAACAGACTGGCATGCGTCTGATTCGTGGTTCGGAATTGAGCATTGCGAGTGATCGCCCCGCGTCGTTCCAGTTAGAGGGGGATCGGGTTGGGCCCTTGCCGTGTGCGTTTGAGGTGTTTCCGGAACGGCTCCGCATGATTGTGCCCTAGGGAGGGCGTGTTTTACTCGTAGCGGTACTTCACAACCCAGGGATCCTTGGTGTCTTGCTGAAACTGTTTCAGGCGGGCTTGGAGTCGGGCCAGGGTCTGGGCGTATTCTGGATTTTCCGCGAGGTTCACGATCTCATCGGGGTCGGCTTCCAAATTGTAGAGCTCATGGCGGGGCCGGTGGAGGTAGGCCTCGATGGAGCGTTGCCCATATTTTTCCGCCTTCCGCTTCAACAAGCTTTGCCACGTGGGAGCGGCGTAAAGATCCGAGGCGAATGGGTAGGGGAGTTGGTGCGCGAGATTGAGCAAGTATTTGTATTTTTTTGTGCGAATCACCCGCATGGGATAGTACATCGTGATTTCGTGAAAAGTGTGAGACGCGAAGACCGTGTCCCATCCCGACGGCTGCGCCTCTGAGAGGACGGGGAGGAATGAGCGGCCATGGAAGGGAGGCTTGGCTGCCGACTCGTCCGCATTGGCGAAGGCCAGGATGGTGGGCGTCAAATCGACCCACGATACCATGGCGTCGGTGACCACGTTGCGGCGCTCCTGATCAGGGCTGCGCACGATGAGGGGTAGGCGCATGCCGGGGTCATAGAGCGTGGTCTTGGCACCGGGGAAGGCGATGCCGTTGTCGGAGAGATAAAGGATGAGCGTATTCTCGTATTGCCCGCTCAGTTTGAGGATCTCGATCAAGCGGCCCAAGCCTTGGTCGATGCGAGAAACCGATTGGTAGTATTGAGCCAATTCGGCTCGGCACTCCGGTGTGTCCGGCAGGTAGGGGGGAACCAAGACATCGGCCGGTTTGTAGGGGACTTCGGTGACGCCTTCGTAGGGTTGGTTGTTTCCGAATAAGTTGGGTTGGTGGGGAAGATCTTTGGCATAGCCGCCCCCTCGGTGGGGATCGGAAGTGCAGAAATACAGGAAGAAGGGTTGATTTGGATTTTCCCGGATGAAGGACTCCGAGATGTTGGCCATGGTGACGGGGTTCCGGGAGCCCCCTTGGTTGCCCTTGAGGTAGTGTTGGAAGTGATACACGGATTCGGGTTGGACGTGAAACTTGCCTACTGAGGCCGTTCGGTAGCCGGCTTCGGCCAAGCGGATGGGGAGGCTACGAATGGAGGTGCGGGTGTGAAAGTTGTTGTACCCGTGCATGTGGCCGTATTGGCCGTTGGTGTGGTTGTGGAGCCCTGTCAGAATGACGGACCGACTTGCGCTGCAACTGGCGGTGGTGCAAAAGGCGTTCCGGAATCGGGTGCCGTCCTGGGCCAATCGGTCCAGGTTGGGGGTTTGAATGACCGGGTTCCCATAGCAGCCGGCGTCCAGGCCTTGGTCATCGACCACGAAGAGGACGACGTTGCGAGGGGAATCTCCCCAAACGACTCCCATGAAAAGGCAGAGGCATAGAATGAATGAAAGGCGCATCTCACGATCATTATCGGTGAAAGTCGGGAATGTCACTCGATTTCGGGCGTCTCACCGACACGGGGATGCCTCCCGGATTGGGATCGGCATTGATCATGCTCTCTAAATTCTGTGGCTTGAGAATTTGCCAGAAATGATACAGATTGACGCTTGGTGTATGCGAGAAGGACGTAACAGGCAGCCGCTCCGCGGTGCAGGGCAAGCAGGGTTTACCCTGATTGAGCTCCTGGTGGTGATTGCCATCATTGCGATCCTGTCGGCGCTGTTACTGCCGGCTTTGTCCCGGGCCAAAGAAATGGGGCGGTCGGCTGCGTGTAAGGGCAATCTGCGCCAGATGTCCTTGGCGCTCAACATGTATGGGGAGGACCATGAGCAGTTTCCTTTTACCGTCGACTTTTCCGAGGGGCTTACTTGGTTCATGCAGGTGGGCCGCTATCTCAATAGTCCCAAACCCTTTCACTGTCCCTCCTATCGCGGGATCAGTTACTACACTTGGAAGGAGAATGTGATCTATTACTACGGTGGGAGCTACGGCTACAATGGCCTCGGAACGGGATCGCGGCCCGCGGGCTATTTTTCCCATTCCGGCGTGTTGGGGCTGGGCGGGGACCGTCCCTTTCAATCCGAAGAACCGGTGAGGCCCGTTCCGGTGAATCGGATTCGTCGGCCGAGTAATATGTTAGCGATCGGTGATTCGGTGATTAATCAGTACAATATCACGAGCTTCTTACTGACGACCGTGGACACGCAGCGAGACGATAAGCAACGCCACGTAACGGGGATCAATTCGGTTTTCGTGGACGGGCACGTGGAGGCCTCCCCGAAGAAGGAATTGGGGGCGTACACCGATGAGGCTCGACGGCGATGGAACAACGACGATCAGCCTCACCGGGAGACTTGGGAGAAGCGATAGTGCCGGCATATTCGTCTGCCGGATGACGTCGTGGGTGGAGGGGGCAGGAGCGTGAAATGTGTCTAGGCAGCCGCGGTCAGCGATTCTATGGGGCGGCGGCGTGAAGGGAGTGGGTGAACGGGGTGCTAGCTGGGATCTCCGGAACGATCCGGGCCGTGAAATCGTCAATGGCGAGCGCCTCGATGAGTGATTGAGCCCATGCTTGTTCGCTTGGTGCTAGAGATTCGGGCTTTAGCAGGCTGCTTTCTTGGCGCGCTTTTTCCAGCTGATTAAGGCGGAAATACAGCTCGGTGCGAGCAAGGTGGTATTTCTGCTTTTCCGAGAGTTCCAGTGCTTTGACATCCACGGTACCGAGAACCGTCTTGGCATCGGTGTACCGCTCATTGAGGAGCAGTGCTTGTCCATGGAGGATCTTGGCCAGCGGCAGCTCGGATCCGCCTTCTCGAATCAATTCGGTGAGTTGTAACGCTCGATCTTTCTGGATTCGCTGGCAGATCAGGCTATTCGCATAGTTGATCTGGTTTTGCGGAATCTTGGGCCCCAAGCGGTAGAGATTTTCTGCGGCGATCTGGATGTGGGGCCCAAGCCTTAGGTTCTGGCTGATGGTGAGCATCAGATCCCAGTAGACGTGACTGTTACGGTAGCGGGCGCGTTCGGCTGTCAAGGTGTCGAATGCAGCCTGTGCATACCCGAGTTCCCAGAGGCTGGACCCGACGTGAAGGCCGAGGTCGCTCTCGACCAAAGGAAAAGAGCCGAGATGGTTCAGCGCCGTTTCCGCGTCGGCTTTGCGGCCCTGAGAGAGGAGGGCTTGGCATTCGAGGAAATAGCCGAAACCGATGTATGCCGTGGAAACGTTCTCGGCGGAACGAATCGCAACCGCCAATCGTTCCAACTGCTTCCATTCTTTGGATTGAACGAGAAGTCGGGATTGGGCGAACCAGTTTTCTTGGCTGAATTCGAAGTCGCCTGCGTAAGATTCCAAAAAGTGATAGGCCAGTTTCCGCAGACCCATCTTGGTGATCGTATCGGCGACGGCTACCACTTCAGTGGCGTTTTGGGGGTGGTAGACAAAATCTTGGGCTGCCTTTTGTGCGGTTGCGATTTCGCCGCTCTCGATGAGCAACTCCCAATACAGTCGGTGGTCGAGCGTTTGATCTTCGAAGCGGCCAATGAGTTGTTCGAACGCGGCCCGAAAAGAGTCGAGATGGCCGAAATGGTGGCTGATGGCGAGTTGAAGCCGATAGGCGGTCTCAGCAGTAGACTCAGATTTTTTGGCGGCCTCCAGTTCCGGTAGCGTGGGGCATGCCGCGTCACGCGGGCCTTTGAGCGTTTCCGTGGCCAAATGGTAGAGCGCCATCTCCGGGTCTTGCTCGATCGTGGGGGTGGCGGTTCGCCAGCGTGCTTGGAAGGCGTCCAGGTCGCCCGCTCGGAAAAGGGCTGGGAGGTAGTGTTGGTCAATGGTGGGGCTGCACGGACCGGTGTAGGCTTTGACGACGTCCAGAAGTAGATCGTCGCGTTTGTAGTGAGTAAAAACACGGCACGCGAGTTCGACGCTGGTCTGATTTGTCTGGGCTAGGGTCAGGTTCCACAGGGCGTTTTGGGTTCCGTCTGCCCAATGGATTCGGGTCCGGTCGTTTTGGATGAGGCTGGTCAAATACAGTTCCGAAAGAGGGAGGCTTCCGGGGTGGCTGCTAAGGGCGATCTTGAGGTTCATCAACAAGGCTTCCGGCGCCTGTTGGTTCGACTCGGAACGGGCTTGGAACTCGAGCGTTCTCGCTCGGAGCCAATCAACAGTACTGATCCGGATCGCGGGCTTCACGTGGGCCGGAGTGGATGTCCATATGTTGGAGGATACTATGGGTACGATTAGAGCTCCCAAGAGGCAGAGCCCCAAGGCCACCCGGAACCATACATTAGCCAGAAAGATGTACAGCAAATGGTGCTCCTGAGACCGCAGGTATTGAAGAAGTGCGTTGGTTGTTGGGAGTCTCATGGGGTTCGCCGCCAAGCGATTCAGAACCGTTAATTTTGCTTCATCAGGGTGGGTTGTCAAGTAGTCTGGTGTCAAAAAAAAGAGATATTATTCGCGTTTTCGACGTCTCTATTCCTGCCGAAGGAACTGTCGAAAAAACCGAGTGATCGTTTGAGGGATTCTGGGATTACAGAAGTGCCACCGATGTCGCGTTTTCGTAGCGGTTTGGCGAAATGGGATGATCCGAATCATCCAGCGCTGGCGGGAATCGATTTGTTTCAGATCGAGTTTGTGCTGGTGGATGAGAACCAGCGCCTTCCATGGTCCGGCTCTTGCGGTTGAAGGATGGGCGCAGGACGTGATGCGGTGAGTTCGACACAGTCCCGCGTGGGGCGAAGAGAATCCCACCCGGCGGGTTCAAGGGCCCGGCGCATCGGGAGCCAGGAAGAAAATTCACCTCTCGGGAATAAGCGGCCCCTTTGCCACGTCGTGCGTTTGTGGACATTAGCGTTGACAGAATTATCGGGCTCAGGTGGGTTCTTTCGGCTATGAATGGTCGCCGAATCGGGATTCTCATTTGTGTGCTGGGGTGCTGCTTGGTTTCCGGTTGCCGGGCGGTTCCCGTGATGGAGCAGCGTCTGGTATCGAAGCCCAATATGGTATTTTCGGATTCGCCAGTCTTTTCCTACCAGTCTCAAGTGCTGACCCAAGTCGAGCCCGGCTCGGCCCTCTCGGGAGGCGCTCAGGCGGCGGGCTGTACGGCGTGCCGTTAGCGGAAGAACGCTTGCGAGGGTGTGGAAGACAATCGTGCTGAGTGGGTCGTGAGGTTTTTTCTTTGGGTTTTTGTGACGGCGGTCGTGGTGCCCGCGTTGGGTGGCCTGCGGGCGGCTTCCGTGGAGCCGTTCGAGTTGCCGATTCGGGGAGAGGCCGACGCTCGGTTTCGTTTGGCGGAGCACGCTGGCGAGATCGTGGTATTGGATTTTTTCGCCTATTGGTGCGGTCCTTGCTTGAAGGCCTCTCCAGTGATCGAACGAGAAATCCAGCAGCACTATGAGCATGCAGGAGGAAACCCGGCTGGGATCCCTGTGACCGTGGTGGCTGTGAACGTAGAGCCGGCCCAGGGGCGTCGGACGGATGCGTTCATTCGTCGGACGGGTATTTCCCTGGTGGTTGACGATTCGGAAGGGGCGCTTTTGGGTCAGTTTTCGGTTGAGGCCATTCCGCTGTTGGTGGTGGTGGACGGATCCGATCCTCAGGCAGGTTTTCGGGTGGCGTATCAGCATGCGGGGTTTGAAGGGGCCGCGGTTTTGCGCGGGGTGATTGATTCGATCGTTCCGAAGGCCGAGGCAGAGGAACGTCCGGTGGTAAGCGAGGACCTGTCTCACTCGATGGCGGATCCCGTCGAAGCAACGGCACCGGAGGTGGCCGAGGCCCAGCCGGCATGGGCCTTCGAGCAGCGGATGCAGGCGAGTGGGGAAGGGTTGTTCACGGACGACTTTCAGATCACCCGTTGGACGCTTCAGTATGGGCATGATTATGGCCGGACACGGTGGGATCTGGGCGTGACCTATGATACTTATGATATCGATCTCCGATCCCCAGATCCATTTTTTGAACCCGCTTCGGCGGACGCGGATCGAGTGACCGTTCAGGGGAACGTGGGACGAGAATTGGGGGCTGGCGTCGAGTGGCAGGGGATTGCCGCCTATTACGACGGTTTTCAAAGTTTTCGGGCGTTGTGGTTGCACGACTACTACCAGCAGATTGGTGAGTTACCTTTCTTTGGGGACTATCCGGATATCTCGCCGCGCGGATTTCAACTCGGCACTCAATTCCGATGGGAATACCTCCCGGCGACGGGTTTTCTGGAAGCGAACTTTGGGTTTAGTAAGGATTGGATTGCTCCCAGTGCGGAGTTTGAGTTTGAGACGTTGTTTGGGTTGGATGTGATTGATACGTTCTCGTACCGCTTGGCGAGCGAGAATGTTCTCAGCCCGCGTCTCCGCTCGTTGGTCGAGTTGCAGATGGCGGACACGAAGGCGCGCGAGCGGCGCTACGGCATTCAGGGTTCCTTGAATGCGGCGGTGGCGGAGAGTTGGGTGCTCCGAGGGCAGGCAGGGTTTGTGACGGAGAATCCGGAGTTTGAAGCGTATTTCGTTGGGGTCACGGTCGAGCACGAGCTCAGTCCCTCCTGGCTAGTGAGTCTCTTTGGGCGGTTCTACCATGACACGGGAGAAATTCAGAATTCGTTGCCGGCTTCGAATGCCCCTCCGGGCTTAGAGAGTCTCCAGCTGGGCCTGGGATTGCGTTGGTTGGGCGAGCAGTCGAGTGTGCGGCTTTCCGGCGGGCCCTATTTCACCCGATACGAGGATACGGAAGTCGAGGCGCCCTTTTTCGAGGATCTGTATCGGAGTCGGGACTGGGGCATGTTTCAAGTCGCCTACACGTTGAATTTTTAAACCGAGTATCGGTATAGCACCGATGGGAGAATGGATTTGTTTAATATGAAATGGAGTCTTTGGATGGGACTGGCTGCGGCTGGTTTGATGGCCGTCGAGCAGGTTGAGGCGCAGGAGAAGCAGGTCGGTGATCTGGCGGATCCGTTTACTTTGACGAACCTGGTGAACGAGGAACCGTTCGATCTTAACGATTTGGAAGGTTCCATTGTGGTGCTGGATTTCTTTTTCTACTGGTGAAGTATCTGTCGAGATAACGCAGCGGTCGCTGAGTCACAGATACGGGAGTACTACGAGCAGATGGGCGGGAATCCCGCGGGTCTGCCGGTAGTCGTGATTGGTTTGGAAAAAGATGATTTTGGTCCAGTTTCCGGAGGAACGGTGTTCTTTGCCGACCGCACGGGGCTAGACGTGGCCTTGGATGACTCAGCGCACGATGTGCTGGCTCAGTTCTTCCCGCGAACGCGTGGTGAGCGTGGAAATGACTCGGATTTTGTCATTCTCAATGGCGTAAGGGATTCCGCTTCGCACGAGTTGTGGGAGATTTTGTATGCCCGGTCGCGGCGGCCCTTGATTGCGGAAATGCGGGAGCTGATCGATTCGGTGGAAGCGCCAGGGGCCATGCCGGAGCTGCCCCCGGCCGAACCGGCCCGGTTGGTTGGTCCGCAAGTCCGGGGAGCGGAGTTTGAGTTTTGGATTGAGGGTACGGTCGGCCGGACGGCGCGGATCGAATCCTCGTCGGACGGCGTGACCTGGGAAACGCGTGCCGAGCTTTTGATCGAGGAAGGCGGGACTCGATTCAGCCAGCCTTTGGGTTCTGGACACGGTCTTTTCCGAGTGGTCACGGAGTAGAGTCTCGTGGCGACGGGAGTGGTCGCGGCGGGCCGAGTGTGCTCGCGAGCCGGCCCTCCCGGCGGGCTCCGGTGGGCTTGCGGTGTTTTTGATTCCTTTGGCCGAACACCGGCTCGCGGACACCCTCGCCGAACCGCGAGCCACCAGCCTTTTTTTCGGATTCCTTATGGGACGGTCGTGGGCCGAAAGAGAGGGTTGACAGAGCGTCCGCTAATAGCAGATATTCCCCGTCCCTTGTTGCCTCGGTAGCTCAACGGTAGAGCAGTTGACTCTTAATCAATTGGTTGTGGGTTCGAATCCCTCCCGGGGTACCAATTTCTCCTCGTTTCCCCAACGCAATTCTGCCGCGATCCTTATCGTGGCCTCCCTGTCTCTTTTTGCCGTCAATCCGTGCTCGGATTGACGAGTGGGATGTTTCTAAATTCTCTTCGTTAAGGGGTTAAGTAGTTCCTAATCAACACGTTACAAAGCGGCGAAAGCCGAGGGGCAAAAAAAGGTCACTTTTTTTGAAAGAATCCGGAGGTCGCATACGGATACTCTACATGGAACCGAAAAGCGGCGCCGAGAAAGGTGCTGATCCTGAACTAAATCTAGTCGGCCATGTTTTATCCCGAAAGTACGTATCGAGTGGTCCTATCGTTTCGCGATCGTTCAACCGCGAGTCACGAGGATTTGAGCGAGTTTCTATCTCTTTTTGAGACGCATTTGGCGATTCTGGCCTCCGCCGACGAGTTTGAGGCGCTGAATCCGGACGATGTGAGTCCGAAGATGATGGCTGGGTTGATTGACCGGGGGGCGCGTTGTCCGAGTCAGAAGCTATGTGAGTATTTCCTGAGTCCGGCGGATCATGCGGTGATTGTAGTGGACGAGGTATCCGAGCAGGACGATTTGCAGATCGGGATGCAGATTGATCAGGATTGGTTAGAGGGGGGTGCGAGTGATTTTGATGTGATGGTTGCCTGTATTTCGGATCTGTTTACGGACTCTACTCCGTTGGTGCGCCGAGAAGTCCGTCCCCGTACGGGCCCGGGATCCGAGACGGTGGACTATTGTTGTCGCGTCGAATTGGACGATTTTTCGGCTACCGAGCGGCAAATGCGGCATTCCCTCGACCGAAGTTCGGGTAAAGTCGCTGCTTGTTGTTGAAATTACATCGCCCGCTTGCTCCCGTCCCCCGGCTCCGGGTAGCTGATGGCTTGGCTCTTTTTTTTTGCATCCCGAGGTCGGGGAGAATCTCGCTTCAAAATCCAGTGATTCTCCCCACTAGTCGGCTGTTTTTTGTCGTAAGGCGTTCCTTCTTCGGTACGGATTCCCACATTTGATTCCTTTTCGGGCTTGAAACTGGGTGTTGATCCGGTTTGATAGATCTGTAGCCCGAAAGCCTTAACCAAAGGAAACGTATGACGTGTAATCGTTCGAAAACACGGAATGCAGTCCGAGCAATGGCGATTTGTGCCCTGCTCGCTGGATTCCAACAAATCAATGCCCAGGACCTGGCAAATGGTCTCGTGGCATATTGGCCACTAGATGTGGTGCAAGGTACGAAGACTCCCGACCTGGTAAATGGGTACGACATGGAGTTGACCAACCTTACGGCTGACGACCTGGTAGCGGGACAGTCAGGGAATGCGCTCGCATTTGACAACGCGCGACAGACGCTGTTGTCACGCGTGCATGCGGATGGAGAAGATTTGCCCGCCAACCAACATTCCTCGTGGACCCTGTCCATCTGGGCCAAGGTGGCAGGGGTCGGCCAGAACGATCTGCGCATCTTCTCTGAAGGCAACACCGAGGACAGCAATCCTTTGTTCAACTTGGGAACGCAGAACGGTGGCGCGACCGGGCAATTGGACGTGTTCATTCGAAACGGCGTTTCCGGATGGGCGACCGTGGGGCACATCTTCTCGGAACAAGAGCCTTTCGACGACACCTGGCACCACATTGTCTGGGTGGAAAACAACGGCGAACGGTCCATCTACGTTGATGGGAATCTCGATTCGCTCGAAATTGGACCTCGTGAAGAAGGTGACTTCCCAGTCAATAATACTTCCATCGGCGGTATTCTCCGTGCGTCGGCATCCCACTGGGTGACCGGTGACTTGGATGAAGTCGCGATCTGGAAGCGGGCATTGAACGAAGACGAAATTTCCGAGGTTCGAGACAACGGTCTTGCATCGGTGTTTTCGCCCTTGGCCAATGGCTTGGTCTCCTACTGGCCGCTTGATAGCGTGCAAGGGACCAAGACGCCGGATTTGGTCAGCGGTTACGACATGGAGCTGACCAATCTGACCGCCGACGACTTGGTTGCCGGTCAAACCGGACAGGCGCTGGCTTTTGACAACGCTCGGCAAACCCTGCTCTCTCGTGTGCATGGTCCCGGCGAAGACTTGCCGGCGAACCAACACAGTTCCTGGACGCTCTCGATCTGGGCCCAACTCGATGGTGTGGGGCAAAACGATTTGCGTATCTTTTCTGAAGGGAATACCGAGGACAGCAACCCGCTCTTCAATCTCGGGACCCAGAACGGTGGGGCCACCGGCCAATTGGATGTCTTCATTCGGAATGGCGTTTCCGGTTGGGCGACCGTCGGTCACATCTTCTCGGAGCAAGAGCCCTTTGACGGGACCTGGCACCACATCGTGTGGGTGGAGAACGACGGTGAACGTTCCATCTATATCGATGGCAACCTCGACAGCCTGGAAATTGGTCCTCGCGAAGAGGGTGAGTTCCCGGTGAATAATACTTCTATTGGTGGTATTCTCCGTGCTTCGGCATCCCACTGGGTGACCGGTAACTTGGATGAAGTCGCCATCTGGAAACGGGCACTGACCGAAGACGAGATCGCCGAGGTCAATTCTGATGGTCTTTCCTCCGTCTTCTCACCGCTCGCTCGCGGGCTGGTGTCTCACTGGCCGTTGGATGAAATCCAAGGCACCAAGACGCCGGATCTCGTCAGTGGTTATGACTTGGATCTGACCAATCTGGAAGCTGGTGATGTGGTCGAAGGCCGCAACGGTAACGCATTCAGCTTCGACAACGCCCGTCAGACCTTGCTCTCACGCGTGCATGAACCCGGTGAAGCCTTGCCGGCCAATCAGCACGATTCCTGGACGCTCTCGATCTGGGCCAACGTGAATGGCGTGGGGCAGAACGATCTTCGTATCTTCTCCGAAGGGAATACCGAAGACAGCAACCCGCTGTTCAACCTCGGAACACAAAACGGCGGGGCGACCGGCCAATTGGACGTCTTCATCCGTAACGGTGTGGGCGGTTGGCCGACGGTCGGTCACATCTTCTCCGAGCAAGAGCCGTTCGACGGCACCTGGCATCACATCGCCTGGGTGGAAGAAGGTGGCGAACGCCGCATCTACATCGATGGCAACTTGGATAGCTTGGAAATCGAAGCTCGACCCGACGAAGGGGACTTCCCCGTGAACAACACCTCCATCGGGGGTATCCTACGCGCCTCGGCGTCCCACTGGGTGACCGGTCTGTTGGATGATGCCGCGATCTGGAGCCGCGCCTTGAGCGAGGAAGAGATCAATCAAGTGATTGCCGACGGGGTGCCGCGCGTGATTTCTCGCGCTCAGCCGCTCTTCATCCGCAGCTTCGTGGCGGACTTCCCGGGTGTGGTTGAGGGCGACGATGCCGTGCTCCGCTGGGATGCCAGCCCGGATGCCACGCTGACCATCAACCACGGTGTGGGTGATGTGACGGCACTCTCCGAGTTCGGTGTGGGTAGCACGTCCGTGACGATGGACGCCACCCGTACCTTCACTCTGGTCGCCAGCCGCGGTAGCGACTCGATCTCTGCTGAATTTACCGTCAGCACGATCGGTGGCATCGGTGAAGGTTGGACGCTGATCGACAACTTCGACACCTGGCCTTTGGGTAACATCAACGGCCAAGGCTCCTGGAAGAATCCGGTGGGCGCCGCTGAAGTGGTGGAAGGACCCGAGAGTCAGGCTCTGACCTTCTTGGCGGGGCAAGCCCTGAACGCTATCGAGCTCAAATCGCAAACCATCCCCGAAGGTGAGAAGGCAACCCTGTTCTTCCGTGCCTTTGTGGATCCGGAGTCTGAGTTTGACGGCTTGGCCTTGAATATCGGTCTCTCTGAGAAGCCGATTCGCTTTGTCGGTGACTTCGACAATGATGTGGGTCCGTTCGTCCGCTTCGATAACTCGGAAGGGTTTGGTGTGGATGTCTTCGCCACCGATGGTGTCGAAGGATCTCCCGAGTGGGTGGAAGCCACGCTCGTCGAAGGCGAAACCTACAACATCTGGCTGGACGTTGATAATCGTTCCGTCGAGGACGGGGATCTCTTCAACATCCATATCCAACAGGTTGGCGAAGATCGCGAAACCCTCGTAGAAGGATTCGTCTCGGATCGGAACCCGGCTGGGTCTGCGGACCTAGGTGCTGTGTTCCCGCAATTGGATACGCTCTTCACTGTTGCGTTTGCGGGGAGTGAGTCCGATGGTCTGGTGCAATTCGATGACTTCTACCTGTTCCGCGGTGGTGACTTCACCGACGAGGTTCCGGTAGGGGTGCAAGCCGCATCCTTCTTGGATGAGGTTGAATCTCCGGTGACCGAACCCGAGCCGGAACCAGAACCGGAGCCAGAACCGGAACCGCCGACGCCTCCGACTCCGCCGGTACCACCCGTACCGCCGGTTGGTGGTGGTGGCAGCATCGAATCCATTGTCAACAATGGGGACGGCACGGTCACGATCACGTTCAGCGGCACGCTGTCTGGATCGGAAACGGTTGACGGAACCTACTTGGCCATCCCGGGTGCGACCTCGCCTTGGACCACGGCCGCTGAGGCTGCTTCGCAGTTCTACCAAGCTCAGTAGATCCGTTAGGACCACTTAGTTCTCTGCACGAGGGAGATTGGGAAACCAATCTCCCTCTTTTTGTGCCCATTTGTGCTGTTTTCGGGGTCTTTTGCAGCCTCTGGGCCGGCATACTTGATGCTACCTAACCGTGTGGGGTTGCGCTGTGAAGGCCGATTCGGGTTGCAATCCGACCGTAAAGGATGATGAAAGCGGGAGCGACAGTTCGGGAAACCGGTGATGGGGAGGGGATGGAGAGCCTGGCCCAGCGCTCATTCAGCTGGGAACGCCGCCTTTTTGGGGTGCGCCCGCATGTCTCGATGCTTCGGGCACTAATGATCGTGTTGTTTGGATCGTTGGCTTTTCAAGTGACGTTTCTGCCACTCAAGGTAGGAGGAGAGAGCATGATGCCAACGTTTGATTCCGATGAGTATTTGCTCGCCGAACGGTTGAGCTATCGGTGGGGCACGCCACGTCGGGGAGACGTGGTGGCCATCCAGACCCCGGAACGCGGGGTCACCATTCTGAAACGCGTCTTAGCCGTGCCGGGAGATGAAGTCGCCATGCAAGGCGGCGCCGTGCGAGTCAATGGAACCTGGCTCGACGAACCCTACGCGGCGATAACGGGTGGATGGGACTTGTCTTCCACTCATTTGGGGCGGAATGAGTATTGGGTGGTTGGGGATAACCGCATGGTCTCTGCTTTCGGTAAGGTGCAGCGTCAACACATCCTAGGAAAGGTATGGTAGTGGCTGATGAAGACAATGGTCGTATTGATTTCAGTTCTCGGAATCGTGTTTTCGGAAATGGGGCTTCCCCGAGTGTCTTGGGGTAAGCGGGCGGCATTGGCGTTGACGGTTGAGGAGGCCGCGACGAAGTTGAGTGCGTTTTGGGCCGACGCGACCCCTGAGAGTTGGTTGCAAGCCGTGCAGGGGTTGACTCCCGAGGCGAAGGTTGAATTTTCACTCTTGGGGCATGAGTTACGTCTTCACGGGCAAGCCGAGATCGCCAAGGCCATTCGCGAGCATCAAACGTTGTTGGATGGTCTGCGTATTGAAGCATCCAACCCCGTTGTCCGGGTTGCGTCGGGCCGACTGGCGTCCGTCCTGGTACCTGCTGTGGTGCGTTGCACGCGGACGGATATCGAAGCACCAGTGATGTTGCGGGTGGCGTTGATTCGGGTGCAGAATCGGTGGTTGATCCATCACGTTGTTACTGAAGAGGGGTATATGTCGTTGATCTGACGGCGTCGGCTGGAGGGACGTTTTTTTTGTTCTCGTAGGGCGAGCGTACACGCGAGCCGTTGGGCACGGTGGGGGGACGCTTGCTCGGAGGGCCCTTGAGGACGCGCTTCTTGCCCAACGGCTCGCGGGTACGCTCGCGCTACCATCCGCCCTACTAGTCAGGTGTGGGCCTCTTTTTCATCGATTTTCACTTATCAGGTCCGATTCGTGCTCCTATGCTGGTGGCGGTGCGGCGGACGAGAATGACAAACGAAAGGTTGGTGCGATGGCCCAGGCAGTAATGGATCCGGAAGAAGTCCGGCGCTTTGCAAAAGAGCTCAAACAGTTCAACACGGGACTGGAGCATGGCATGTCGTTATTGGAAGCGCGTTTCAAGGCGCTCTCCGATACCTGGCAGGACCAAGAGCACCGAAAGTTTGCCGAAGAGTTTACGCAGACGATGCGAGCGATGAAGAAATTCGTGGCCGCATCGCAGCAACACACGCCTTTCTTGCTCCGGAAAGCCCAACGGATCGAAGACTATCTGGAACAGCGCTAGCGCGAACGAGGTGAGTGATGGCACAGCGGGCGCAGGTTCGATCCGTCGATAGTTTGGCTGCTTTTCGCAACCGATTGATCCAGTATGTGGAGAAGGCCACGGCGGTGGTGGATGAGGTCAATAGCGAGGTGCGAGGGACGCAGGCCTGGCTGGAAGACCGGCAGAAGCGGTATTGGGAGCACCAAGTCAAAGTGCGAGCCCGGGCTTTGGAAGAAGTGCAGCACGAGGTGTTTGGGGCCCGGTTGTCTCAGTTTAAGACGGCGGGCGACGCTCAGCAAATGGCACTCCATCGCGCCAAGCGGGCTCTAAAAGAAGCAGAAGCCAAGTTGCGAATCACCCGGGCTTGGTCCCGACGCTATCACAGTGATGTGGAACCCTTGGGCCGGGAAGTCGAAAAACTCCGGACGGTCCTGGTGCAAGATTTGAAGAAGGGGGTCGCACACTTGGATTGCTTGGTTGGACACTTGGATCAATACACGGTTCCAACCGGAGCGAATTCGTCGGTCCCGGAATCCGACCCACCGGTGACGACTGACGACGATGACACGAAGGAAGAGGAACGGGGGGACGCGCAATGAGGTTGCCGGGACGGAGTCAGCTGATGACCTTGACGAAGGACCTGTTGCGCGAGTGGGAACGGACCCGCGAGGATTGGCGAGATGAGAAAGCGGATGAATTTGAGCGGGAGTATTTGCGGGATTTGGAGTCGAGTGTGAATCGCTCCTTACATGTGATTGATCGATTGGATCGCTTGGTGACGAAAGTCCGGAAGGATTGTGAATAAGGTACTGACAATTGGCGAGACACGGGCGGTGCTCACACGCTTGCGCGGGGCGCTGGCGCAGAGCGGCGAGCGGGAAGCCACGCTCCGAGCCGACCGCGATCGTGAGCTGGAGGCCGTGCAGCGCAAGTATGGCCTGTTGAAAGCCCGTGGGCGCGAGCAGGTCGAGTCCGCTGCAGCGCATGCGGAAGCCGCCCGTGAATCGGAGTTTGAGCGGCGGAAAGGATGGTACGCGGCGCGGGAATCACGGATTCGCCAGGCCTTCGCGAATGCGAGTGGGCAGCTTGAGGCGGATGTGGAAACCATGCGGAGCCAGCAGAAGTATGAGAGCCAAAAGGAACTCCTGACAGCCAACCGTGACCGGGATGCAGCCGTGCAGTCCTCGGAGAAAACCGCCAAGGCGTTTCTTTCGGAGTTGGAAGGCGATACCGCTCGCTTTGAAGCGGCGAAGAACCGGGCATGGGATTTGATTCGCGGCTACGGCACGCTCCGGAGGTCCTTCCTGCAGGCGCGGGAAGGGACGGTGGATCACTCCAATACGGATGAATATGCCGTGCGCCGGGTATTGGTACAGACTTTGGATGAGTGTGAAGCGGCGGTCGGAAGGGGCGCGGCTTGGCCGCTGGCCCGAGTGTTTGCCCGGGTGGCGATTTTCTGGTGGTTGCTATTGGTCGGCGGCGTAGGAGGGGCCTTGCAATTTGGACCCGGATGGTCGCAGGCGTTGGGAGTCGAACCATCGTGGGTCGGGCCGGGCTGCGGAATCGCGCTGGGCTTGGTTGGGATGTTGTATGGCCTTGGCTTTCTTATGGTGCGGCGTTCGGCCCAGGCGGTCATTGGTCAATTGTGGGCGAGCCACGGTTTGTTGGAATGGTGCCGCGAGTGCGTTGCGAGTAGTCAGGCGGGAGACGTGGCTCAGATCGAGGCGAATCTGGCGGCCGTGGAGGAGCGCTTGGAACAGGCTTGGAAACTGACGGATGCCGAAGCGGCGAGCCAGGCGAAACGCGGGGAAGAGAAACTGACCCAGCAACGCGATCGATTGCTAGAGCGGAATTCCAGCCGACAGGAGAAAGCGTTGGAGGCGATGGCTGGGTCGGACTCGGATGCCGGGCTTGGCGGATTGGAGGCGAACTCATTGTCCCGGATCGACGCAGAGCAGTCGGCGACGGAAGCCGAGATCCAGGCCCGCTTTGAGTCGGGCATGCAAGCGCTTCTCAAGGATTGGGACGCGGCGGTCCCACCGTCGTTGGCCGCCCTTCGGGAGAGCGGTTCAGCGGCAGAAGCGGACTTCCCTGCTTGGGACCCGGCGCTTTGGAACGATTGGGAATTGCCCACGCAAAGCCAGGCTTCTGGGCGTTTGGCAAACCTGTCGGTGGTGCCGGGCCGTTTGGTCGATCGCTTGCCCTCTGATTCGCGGTTCCAATGGGACGCGCAAACCCCACTACAGGTTCCTTTGGCGGTACGAATGCCCCTAGGAGAGTCTCTCTTGGTGGAATCTGCCGGTACGCTGGATGGGGCGGTGGGAGCGGCCATCAATCAGATGATTCTTCGTCTCCTCTTGTCGTCTCCGCTGGGACGTCTCCAGCTCACGCTCTTGGATCCGGTGGGGCTTGGCCAGAATTTCTCCGGACTCATGCACTTGGCGGATCATGATGAGCAGCTGATCAATCGTCGGATTTGGACGCAATCCGGTCAGATCGAAACCTGTCTGCGAGATCTGACCGAGCACATGGAGAAGGTCACCCAAATGTATCTGCGAAATGAGTATGCGACCTTGGCCGAATACAATGAAGCCGCGGGTACGACGGCAGAGAAGTATCAGCTCTTGGTGGTGGCGGATTTTCCAGTGGGCTTTACGGATACGGCCATCCGGCGCTTGCAGAGTATCGTGACGAGCGGACCCCGCTGTGGGGTGTTCGTCGTGATGCACCGCGATACCCGGCAAGCGATTGCCGAGACTGCAATCGTGGATGATTTTCGGGAGCACATGAACGGGATGGAAGTGGATGCCAAGGGGACCCGTTTGGTCGGAGCGGCTTGGCCGGGTGTCTCGTTGCAACTCGAATCCGCGCCCGAGGCGGAGTTGGCCATTGATCTCATTCATCGGGTTGGGCGGGCCCATCGAGACTCCAATCGAGTGGAAGTTCCTTTCACGTCGGTTATTCCCAGTGAAGAGGCGTTTTGGTCCCTGGCAACCGAGTCGGAATTGCGCGTCCCAATCGGGAGGACGGGGGCGGCCAAGCTGCAAGAGCTCGTGCTCGGGAAAGGGACGCAGCAGCATGCTTTGATTGCTGGTAAAACCGGTTCCGGAAAGTCCACGCTTTTTCATGTCCTGATTACCAACTTGGCTTTGTGGTGTCGTCCGGACCAGGTGGAATTCTATCTGGTGGATTTCAAGAAAGGCGTCGAGTTCAAGAGTTATGCGAAACACCGGTTGCCGCACGCCCGGGTGGTGGCGATTGAGAGTGATCGGGAGTTTGGTCTCAGTGTGTTGGAACGCGTGGACCGGGAAATGCGCCGACGGGGCGAGCTCTACCGGGAACACGGGGTGCAGGATTTGGCGGGATACCATCGGGCGGCACCGGAACAGCCATTGCCGCGCACGTTGCTGTTGATTGATGAGTTTCAGGAGTTTTTTGTTGAAGACGATCGCGTGTCACAGAATGCCGCCGTGTTGTTGGATCGGATCGTGCGCCAGGGGCGAGCGTTCGGCATCCACGTGATCCTCGGCTCCCAAACCCTCGGCGGGGCCTACACCTTGGCTCGAACGACCTTTGCTCAGATGGTGATTCGGATTGCGCTGCAGTGTGATGAAGCGGATTCGTATCTGATCATGGATGAAAGCAACGCGGCTCCCCGTTTGCTGACGCGTCCCGGAGAGGGGATCTACAATGATAGCGGGGGAGCGGTCGAAGGGAATAGCCCGTTCCAAACCGTGTGGCTTTCGGATGAAGAACGGGATACGTGGTTGAAGAAAGTCTCGACTCTGGCTCGGCTCGCCCGGTGGGAAGGGGAGGCGCCGGTGATTTTCGAAGGCAATGCCCCGGCGGACATTCGGGACAACGGCGACTTGCAAGCGGCATTGGGTGCGCCACCGATGGAAGTGCCTGCGAGCGGGCGCGCTTGGCTGGGAGCGCCCAATGCGATCAAGGGACCCACCGCCGCCGTTTTTGAACGACAAGGCGGGAGCCATCTGCTGGTGATTGGTCAAAACGAGGAGATGGCGTTCTCCATGATGATGGGGGGACTGGTGAGCTTGGCCGCCCAGTATCCCGCTGACGGTGCACGGTTTGTGATTTTGGATTCTCTGGCCGAGCATGCGGCGCAGCGGGAGGTGCTGGATCGCGCCTTGGCGCTGCTTCCCCAGCCGGTGCAGACCCTGCGAGACGCCGATTTGGAATCGCTGATGAGCGGTCTAGAGGAGACCTTGGAGCAACGCGGGGCGGAGGCGAACGCGCCGGCGGTCTTCGTGGTCTGCATAGGCTTACAACGATTCCGGAAGTTGCGTCCGGCAGATGAGTTTAGCTTTTCCACTGCCGAGGAACCCGGCGGAGCGCAACCCGGCGACGTTCTGGACGGCTTGGTTCGAGAAGGTTCCGCGGAAGGCATTCACGTATTGGCCTCGGTAGACTCCTACAATAGCGCTCAGCGAGCCTTGAGCCGCAAGGCGTTGAGTGAGATTGAAATGCGTGTGCTGTTCCAAATGAGCGCCAATGACTCGGCGGCTCTGATTGATAGCACCCAGGCCAGTCAGTTGGGGCTACACCGCGCCCTCTATTACAACGAGCGCCAGGGCTATTTGGAAACCTTCCGTCCCTATTCTTTGCCCGATTTGGCTTGGTGGGATCAATTGGAGTCCGTCTTGGTGCCGCGGAAGCCCAATGCGTCGGTGTCTTCTTAGGGCGTGCTTGGCGTTCCTAAGAACTCTTGGCGAGTTCCTCTTTGGTTTGCTGATGCAGGGCTTCGTATTCCGCCCGAATTTGGTCCTTCTCGCGTCGATCCATTCGGTCGATGAAGAGGAGGCCGTTGAGGTGGTCGGTCTCGTGTTGGATGGCGCGGGCGAGTAGGCCGCTGCAGCGGAACTTGAGGGTGGCTCCATCGATTCCCAGCGCTTCGACATTCACGGTCTTGGGTCGATTCACGTTGCCAAAAATCTCCGGGAAGCTGAGACATCCCTCTTGGCCGAGTTCGGGTTCGTCGAGCGGTTCCACTTTGGGATTGAGCAGAACCAGGGGCATCTGCTCTTCCACCACCACGGCTTCGTCGTTGATCCACATTTCCGATGGCCGTTCATTCCGGTTGGGCACATCGAGCACGGTCATTTGGATGGCCTGACCGACTTGGTGCGCCGCGAGACCGAGTCCGTCTGCTTCGTGCATGGTTTCTAACATGTTCTCGGCCAGATCCGCCAAGTTGGGGTCTCTGGGATCTGCGAGGGCGCCCTTTTGACGGAGGACGGGATGGCCATAATTTACGATAGGCAAGATCATGGGGGAATAATGGGTGGGGGATTTCCGACAGGGCAAGCGGAAAGCGTGCTGTCTTGGGGCGTGATTGAGCGCCGACTAGTTAATAGGGTTGTGTGGGTGAAAGCGATAGCTTCGCTCTCGCGCTCCAAAAAGGGCTTAGCGGGTGGGCCAGTCGTTGAGTAATCCGATGAGATCGTCAACCCGCGGACTTCGACCCGAGCGGACGTAGTGTCCGCTGGAGGAGACGCCCAGCAGGAGTGAGTGTTGCGGCGAAAGACCGAGGAGGTTGCCTAGGCAGAAGCCGGCATTGAAATGATCTCCGGCGCCGGTGGTGATCACCGGTTTTTCCACGAAAGGACCTTCTACCCAGCAGGTTTCGTCCGCCGTCACGACCAAGGCATAGGCGACCGGATGAACGACGAGCACGTCGACGTCCAGGGCCTTGAAAAGGCGCTCTGCTAGCGCACAGCGACCCTCCGGCGAATCCTCACCGATCGGCAGGCCATACACTTCGGCAAGTTCGAGGGCTTCTTTTTCGTTCAAGCCGAGGATGACTTTGAAGTGTTGGCGAAATCGACCCAGCAGGGTCATCGCATGCTGAATGTCATCCGGTTGCCGTTTCTCCGGGTCGCAGAGATCAAAGAAGGCGTACTGTCCCGTGCTGCGGTCCGGCAGCATCCCGTCTTGGAGGATGGCCTCCCAGATCTCGCTCAAGTGGGGAATCATGGTCCAATTGACAAAGGAGACCAATTGCGAGCCTTCGATGCGGTTCTTGAGTTCGGCGTGGCCCATGCGGTCGAGCAGATTGGGCCAGGTCAAGTCGTTGAGAGGCGTCATTTTCCCGAGCATGAGTTTGCCATCGGCGAACTCCAGCGCGTCCGTGTGAGCGGGTTCGGCAATGGGGTAGACCGGACCGTGCTGTTCGAGCTTTTTGAAAACGGGCGTGACTTGTGGATACCCGACTGCACCCACGTAGCAGACCTCCACGCTGAAGGCGCCGAGGGCGTTGGCCATAATGGGGCCATTGCCGCCGAGTTTCACGCGTTGTGTGACCAATTCAATGTTGGTGCTTTTGCCCGCGGCATCCGCAATGCGGGCCGCGAAGGCGGAAATGTCGGGGATCCGTTCGAAATGGTCCGCGTCCTCGCGTTTGTCGACGACGTGAATGATTTCGTCGACGAAGCCATCGAGACCGACCAAGGCGGCGAGCTGAGAGACTTGGTCTCGTTTTTCGGCCAGTGCGCGGCTGCAGGCCGAGCGTGCGTCCTCAGGCGTTGTCATTCAGAAGCGGCGTTGTTTTGGGATCGGGTTGTGGTTGTAGCTGGAGTCTCGGCCCGAAGCGTTAGTCGGATTCCACGCCTAGAAGGTGAACCAGGCGTTCGAGGTCTTCGTCGGAAAAGAATTTCAGTTCGACGGACCCTTTGCCGTCGCGGTATTTGATGGCCACTTTGGTGCTGAGTTTTTGGCAGACCCGTTCTTCCAACTTCGTGAGATGGGGATCGCGGTTGCTGGGCGTCTTGGTGGGCTCTTCCGTTTCGGCTTTTTCGGTTTGCGGCAAGCGCTTGCCGACGAGTACTTCGGTTTCACGAACAGAAAGGCCGTCTTTCACGACGCGTCGTGCCACGCTCAACTTTTCCTCTTTGGTCGAGAGTCCTAGAATCACCTTGGCATGGCCGACGGAGAGATCGCCTTCCTTGAGGAGTTCTTGGACTTTGTCCGGCAACTTGAGCAAGCGGAGGGCATTGGCCACGGCGGCGCGACTCTTGCCCACTTTCTGTGCGGCTTGTTCTTGGCGGAGCTTGAATTGCTGGATGAGTTGTTGGAATCCGACTGCTTCCTCGATCGGATTGAGGTTCTCGCGTTGGAGGTTCTCGACCAGGGCGAGTTCCACCACTTCTCGGTCATCCGCGTTGCGGATGATGGCCGGCACCGTCTCCAGGCCGGCTTTTTGGGCGGCTCGCCAGCGGCGTTCGCCGGCAATGAGTTCGTAACCCTCCCCCTGGGGGCGAACCACGAGGGGTTGGACGATGCCCTGAGAGGCGATGGAATCCGCCAGTTCTTGGAGCGAGGTTTCGTCGAAATCTTTGCGGGGTTGGAAGGAGCAGGGCTGAATCTGGTCCATCCGCAACTCGGCGGGGCCGGGGGAAGCGCTCGCCGTCTCGGCCGCGGGAGGCGGCGGAGGTGTTGGCTCTTGCGGCGGATCGGGTGCTTTGGGTTTGTTGGTGCTACTCCCACTCAACAACGCGCTCAACCCCCGCCCTAGGGGTGACTTTGCCATGCCGGCAGCTTGTTTAATGCGCGGTGAGATGTCAAAATCAAAGGCGTCAGGAGTCGTTGGAATGAGTCATAAGAGTGGCAAGATTGCGGGCATGGTCGCCCATTTGGAAGGACGGGAGTGGCCCGCCCATTACTTGGGTTTCTTTGAATGCTTTAATCAAGGACTCTATTACGAGGCACACGATGTCTTGGAGGAGCTTTGGTTGCCGGTGCGGAAAGCGCCGGAGGGCGACTTCTACAAGGGCTTGATTCAGCTCGCGGGGGCCTTTGTGCACTTTCAAAAGGACCGGCTGCGGCCGGCCGGTGCCTTGCTGCGGTTGGCACGTGAGAATCTGGGGCGGTATCCGGAGCGGCATGAGGGGCTTGATCTGGCGACGGTCAAGCAGTTGGCGGCGGTTTGGTTGGGGCATTTGGAGACGGGGGCGCCGGGGCAGAACCCGTTTTGCACGACCGAGGCACCGCGTTTGGCGTTGCCGGGACCACGGGGTTGATTGGTTGGGCGAGCCTGGCCATGAGCTGTCGGCGCCGGGTCGGTTGAGGAATACCGGTTGTTGCGCAGTGATGGCGCGCGGGTACCAGACTGTGTAAAAAGTCCTTTTCCGCCTGCAGGTTGGAGAGTGTGAAAGCGACAGCTCCGCTTTCGCACTCCAAAAAACGCTCGATTTGCGGACGAAATTTGGAGTGCGAGAGCGGAGCTGTCGCTTTTGCCACCGCGATGGAATTGCCGGCGGGATTTTTTTACACGGTCTTGTACGCTCCCCCCCCCACCATCCGGAAACGAATTCTTCGGTCATGGCTGGGTTGCGGGCCGGTCCAAAACTTTCCTTGGACCGGTTTCGGAGTCTTTCTATGATGCCGAAAATCCGTTGGAACCGAATTCGATTCGCCTGATTTCTGATTGTTGCTATGACGCCTCTCCTAATTGCGCTGTTGGCTGGTGTGGGATTTCTCGTTGCCTATCACACCTACGGTCGGTGGTTGGGGGGAAAGATTTTCGCTCTGTCGGCCAAGACGGTTTGCCCGTCGCTCCGGCTGGAGGACGGGGCGGACTATGTTCCCACCAGCAAAGGGATTGTATTTGGCCATCATTTTACCTCGATCGCTGGGACGGGGCCCATCGTCGGCCCGGCGATTGCCATCATGTGGGGTTGGTTGCCGGCACTTTTGTGGGTGGTTTTTGGTTCCATCTTCATTGGGGCGGTGCACGATTTCGGAGCCCTGGTGGTGAGCCTGCGCAACAATGGACAGACCGTGGGGGATATCGCCGGTCGGGTGTTGAACCGGCGCGTGCGGCTTCTCTTTCTCCTGATCCTGGTGATGTCATTGACGATTGTGTTGGCGATCTTTGGATTGGTGATCGCTTCGGTGTTTCGTCTTTACCCGGCGGCCATCTTCCCCTGCGTCGTGCAGATCCCCTTGGCGATCGCGATTGGTGTTTGGTTGCATCGTAAGAAAGCCAATATCTTGATTCCGTCGCTGCTGGTTCTGGCTACGATGTATCTTTCGGTGTTTCTGGGCGACCGAGGTTTCTTGGGGCAATTCAACGCGACATTGGCGGGTTGGTCGTCCTGGACTTGGGTGGCCGTGCTGTTGGGCTATTCCTATGTCGCCTCCGTTTTGCCCGTGTGGTCCTTGCTCCAGCCCCGGGACTACATCAATTCGCTTCAATTGATCTCGGCTCTGGGTTTGATCATGTTAGGCCTCATGGTTGCGGCGGTTTTGGGTGGCGCTCCGTTGGCGGACGGTTCCCGCCCGGACCTTGCCATGGCGGCACCGATGTTGAATTGGGAGCCCAAGGGCGCTCCGTTGATCTTTCCGTTTCTGTTTATCACGATCGCCTGTGGGGCGATTAGTGGGTTTCATTGTTTGGTCTCCAGTGGGACGAGTAGCAAGCAGCTGATGAGCGAACCGGACGCGCGTTTTGTGGGCTACGGCGGGATGTTGACGGAAGGGTTTTTGGCGACGCTCGTGATCCTTGCTTGCGGGGCGGGCTTGGGTTTGGGATTGGCATCTGAAGGAGGACAAGTTTTGGTGGGGAGTGATGCTTGGAATGATCGCTATGATTCTTGGGGAGCCGCGGGTTCCTTGGGGGCTAAGGTTTCGGCGTTTGTGTATGGAGCGGCGAATTTTCTGCAAGCCTTGGGACTTTCCAGTGGGGCGGCGATTGCCTTGATGGGCGTGTTGGTAGCGTCCTTTGCGGGAACGACCTTGGACACGGCTTGCCGCTTGCAACGCTACGTGATCCAAGAACTCGCGGCTACGCTCAGTGGGAATCGGAACGCGGAGGCCCCGGCGAGCGGGCCGCTGGGTTGGCTTCAGAACAAGCATGGTGCCACTATTTTTGCCGTGGTGATAGCGGCTGCCCTGGCGGCGGTGCCGCCGGCGGGTAAAAGTTGGACCTTGGCCAATGCTGGGACCGGTGGCTTGCTGCTGTGGCCCTTGTTTGGGGCGACCAACCAGCTTTTGGCCGGGTTGGCTTTCTTGGTGATCGCCTTTTACTTGTGGCGTCGCGAGCGTCCGGTTTGGTTCATCATTGTGCCCATGATCTTTATGATGATCATGCCGTTCTGGGCCATGATCTGGCAGCTGTTTGTGGGCTCTCCGGACAACCCGAGTTGGGTAAGCCAGGGGAAAGTGCTCCTTAGTGCCATCGGGATTGCGACGATCCTTTTGGAAATTTGGATGGTGGTGGAGGCGGTAAGGATGTTCCCGAAAGTCAAGGGCGTGGTGGAAGAGAACGCCCTCGACCGCGTTCCCGTCAGTTCCTCGGATGCCGCTAAAGCGTGAAGCAGATTGGCTTGTACGGCGGGTCTTTTGATCCGGTTCATCGCGGACACCTCTTGGTAGCGCAGGCTGCCTTTGAAGAGCTGGGCCTGGATCGCCTTTTCTTTATCCCGGCGGCTCGGTCACCCTTTAAACCGGATGCCGCGCCTTTGGAGGGACGCTTGCGGGTGCGCCTCCTGCGCCTGGCTTTGGCCGGGCGGTCGGAATATGAGGTCTGTGAATCCGAGCTCGAGCAGGGCGGTGTTTCGTTTACCATCGATACGATCGATCGGTTTGCACAACGCTTTCCCGATGCCAACCTGACCTATCTGATCGGGGCCGATCATGTCACGACCTTGCCGCAGTGGAAGGATGCCCCGCGATTGGCGCAACGGGTGACTTTTGGGGTCATTCCGCGACCCGGAGCCCCCTCGGTGACCCCGCCGGAAGGGTTCCGGTGCCGTCAACTGAAAGGCTTTCCGCTGGGCGTATCTTCTTCGACCATACGAGACCGCATCCGCCGGGGACAATCCATACGTGAGATCGTGCCTCGAAACGTGGCGGAATCAATTGAGCGGTATCGCCTTTATTTGCCTGATTAATTTTGCCAAGGTGCCCCCGGATGGACGCGAAACAAACGGTTCAATATTGTTACACTTACGCGGATAATCGTAAGGCGGAGAAGCCGGTAATCCTGGATTTACAGGGCCTGTCTTCAGTGACCGACTATTTTATTATCGTCAGTGGTTCAAGCCAACCGCACCTGCGGGCGATTGCCGACGAGGTCGTGGACAAGTTTAAGAAAGAGCATGGCGTGCGACCGCGGACGGTGGATCGATCCGTGGCGACGGGGTGGGTCGTGATTGATTACGACGATGTGATGATGCACATCATGAGTGAAGAGGTGCGCGAGCGGTATGACTTGGAGTCACTTTGGGGAGATGCCCCGCAAGTGAAACCCCGCCGACCGCGCGGCGCGGGGAAACGAAAAGCAGCTGTTTAAAGGGCTATCTGGAGGGTTAGCCGAAGGTCAAACGGCCCACCGTGTCCCTTGGCAAGTAAGGGGGGAGCCCATTGGCGTGGCGTCTCGACAAACCAACCGGCAAGCTACTCCTCAGACTCCTCTTCTTCCGGGAGTTCGGAGTAAGTCTGGAGCATATCGTCCAATACTTCCTTAAAATCCGCTAGGCCCGTAGCGGGCAGGATAATGGTGTCGCGGCGCCCGCCGACATCTTCCGTGATGCGTAGGAAACGACCTCGGGGATTCTCCTTCAGAGTGAAAATAAAGGTCTTTCGCTCGACTTGAATTTTCTCCGTGCGGAGAGTGTCTTCGCTAACTTGAGGTTTGCCGGAATGCCCCGAATAGTGGTTTCCGCCGTTGGAGGATCGTTCTCGTGAGATCATAAACCAGGTACCAATTCGCCCGAAATTCGCCCGACGGTTGCAGAGTATTTTGTCTAGTAGGCCGCTATTCGATGGGGTTTGTCAACCCCTCATTTTCTCATAAAAACCCTGAACGGAACCAATCCGACCCGAGGAAGAGCCCGATTCTGAGTGGAATCGACTGATTTTAGGGCTTTTCGGTGGGTTTTGACTGAATTCGGCTTCGTGTGGTTCTAGTATCGACGTGCTTTGGGCCTGGCGCTAAAGTGTTCGCTATCACCCGTTTTTGGTCGACAGCGTGTGCTTGTTGGCCCCCTGGTGACGCCATGAAAGCCATCGAAGAAATCGCCATCCGACTCCGCGAATCGGATAATGTTGCCGTCCTTAAGACCACGCTCAAGGGTGGAGGATCCATTCAAATGGGAGGCGAGACCGTTTCGTGCGGGCAGACCATCCCGGCTGGCCACAAGATCGCGTTGACTGCGGTTGCCGACGGGCAGCCATTGGTGAAATACGGTCAAACCATTGGATTCGCCCGGGGCGCCATCCGACCTGGCGATCACGTTCACACGCAGAACTTGGTGATGGGGGATTTTGGGCGGGATTACCAGTTTTGTGCTGATTTTGCGCCCGTGGAGTTGGTCTCCGGCGCTGCGGTCCGGCAATTCCAAGGTTTTAAACGGGCCAACGGGAAGGTGGGGACGCGTAACTACATCGCGGTGATTTCTAGCGTGAATTGTTCGGCTTCCGTGTCCAAATACGTCGCCGAGCATTTCCGGAACCCGGAGTTTCGGGCGGCGTATCCCAACGTGGATGGCGTGATTGCCGTGACCCATAAGAGCGGTTGCAGTCTCTTGCCGTCCGAGCCCTTGGCCATGTTGCAACGGGTTCTAGCGGGGATGGCGCGGCACCCCAATGTGGGCGGTTACGTGATGATTGGGCTGGGTTGTGAAGTCAATCAGCTCTCCCACTTGATCCGCGATCAAGGTTTGGATCGAGATGACGCCGGTAAGGGAACGCCGGTGGTGCTCAATATCCAGGCGCAGGGTGGGGTCCGGAAGACGACCGCGGCCGGGATCGAGGCGGTGGAAGCGATTCTTCCCAAGGTCAACGCCCAGACTCGAACGCCCCAATCGGCGAGTGAGTTGGTTCTGGCGATGAATTGTGGCGGCTCGGACGGCAATAGCGGGATTACGGCCAATCCGGCCTTGGGTTTTGCTTCCGATTTCTTGGTAAAGCAAGGCGGGACCTCGGTTTTGGCGGAGACGACGGAAATATACGGAGCCGAGCATTTACTGACCCGCCGCGCGGCGAGTGAGACGGTGGGGCGCAAGCTGATCGATTTGATCCATTGGTGGGAAGACCACGTCAAACTGCATTCAGCGTCGATTGATAACAATCCTTCCTACGGCAACAAGGAGGGGGGCTTGACCACGATCTACGAAAAGAGCCTGGGGGCGATCGCTAAGGCAGGCCAATCTCCGCTGAATGAAGTGTATCAGTATGCGGAAGCGATTGAGGCCAAGGGCCTGTGTTTCATGGATACGCCGGGGAATGATCCGGTTAGCATGACGGGATTGGTGAGTGGGGGATGCACGATTGCCACGTTTACCACGGGTCGCGGGAGTGTTTATGGGTGTAAGCCTTCGCCGTGTATCAAGATCGCGACTAATAGCCCGCTATATAATTGGATGGAGGAAGATATGGACATCAATGCGGGAACCATTCTGGAAGGGAAGGAATCCGTGGAAACGGTTGGGCAGCAGATCTTTGAGAAGATTCTATCGGTTGCCAGCGGGGAGCAGACCAAGAGCGAATTGGCGGGTATGGGAGACGAAGAATTCGCCCCGTGGACGATCGGGCCGATATTGTAGGGTCTTCCAGCGAAGTCTGTGATCGCGGCGGAGATTACGGATTTTCTGAACCAATGTAACATTTGTTGAAAGATCGGCCGTTGTCTTACGTATACTCCAAGGAGGGGTTCCCTCGATATATGCATGATGCCCGTCCACGTCCGGAATTCACCGAGACTCGTCATTCGCTGCTAAGTCGGCTGCGTGACTGGGGGGATGATGATTCGTGGCAGGCATTTTTTAATAGCTATTGGCGATTGATCTTTTTCACCGGTCGGAAGGCCGGGCTGACGAGCGAAGAAGCCGAAGATTTGGTGCAGGACACGGTTTTGGCCGTATCCAAGAAGATGCCCAGCTTCAAGTACGACCCGAAAAAGGGGAGTTTTCGCAGCTGGTTGCTAAAGATCACGCACAATCGGATTGCGGACCGATTTCGCAAACGGCGAGGGGAACCGACGGAGATCTCCATCGATGAGATGCAGGACGAAGGGGATCATTTTGGAGCCTACGGTCTATCTGAATTGCTATCTAGGGCAGAACTCGAGGAGATCTGGGATGAAGAGTGGAAGGCCAATCTTTTTGAAGCGGCGCTCGATAATGTGAAACGCAAGGTCGCGCCGAAACATTATCAGGTGTTCGATTTATTGCACTTCAAAGAGTGGCCGATGTCGAAGGTGGTCCAGAAGATGAAGGTATCGAGGCCCGGCGCGTATATAATTCGATTTCGGGTTAAGAATGCCATTTTGGATGAATTGGAGAGATTAAAAAAGGAAGTGGTCTGACGTGCATACTTGTTACAAATTCTTATCGCGGCTGATTGGTTGGGGAGATAGCGAGGTACTTTCCCGTCGTAACCGGGCGGGGCACCATGGGGAAATTCACCTTTCGGAACGGCGGCAACAGATCGTGAGAGCTCGGATCATGTCCGGTCTTCACTCGCGGCTGTCGTCGCGGTTTCGCCCCGGTTCTAGTACTCCAGGGCTTTAGAATTTTTCACGGCAGGTTGATGCGAGCTTGCCGCTGAAAACACCTAGTCCATGATGCCCTGCACGGAGGGGCTTGTGGGTAAACGAAAAAGAAGGCGGAACATATGATATCAGAACTAGACCAGAACTTGGAAAAGCGAGAGCCGGGTTACAGCCCGCGACCGACAGTAGTTAACGAAGAAGAAGAACAAGAAGGCGGAGTAGAGACCACCTCCAGTCCGAGCACGAGTTCTCTCGGAAACACGGACTCTGCTCAAGCCCGGACGAAATCCGATACCGAGCGGGTCCCGCAGATGGGATATAGTCCTAGACCTTCGGTGATCAAATAGAGATTGCCGCAAGTGAATTCGTGATAGGGGTTGGCCAGATCTGTACCTGGCCAACCTTGGTTTGAAAGGCTGCCGGTGGGGCGAGATCTGCGCTCGTCTTGGCGGAAGCCTTGAAACCGTAAACGCGTAAACATGTGAATCTAACGAAGTCCGATCGCTATGGTTCCTGAATTCAATCCTGGTGACGGAGACACTCCGGCGCCGACCATTGAGATTCCCGATCATGAGTTGCTATCCGTGATCGGAAAAGGGAGCTATGGGCAGGTGTGGTTGGCTCGAAACGCGATTGGGACTTACCGTGCGGTAAAAATTGTCCACCGGAGTTCGTTTACGAGCCGGCGCCCATTCGAGCGGGAGATGGAGGGTATCCGGAAGTTTGAGCCAATTTCACGGACTCACCCCGGGTTGGTGGCCATTCTTCATGTGGGGCAAACGGAAGATCAGTCCTCGTTCTATTATGTGATGGAATTGGGTGATGATGTGAAGACCGGCGCCGATATCAATCCTGATGCCTATGAGAGTAAGACCTTGGCCAATTCCGTTTGGGATCGGGGAGGCGCCTCGGTAGAAAAATGCATCGATTTGGCACTTTCCCTGAGTGATGCCCTCGCGTTTCTTCACAGTCACGACCTGATCCACCGGGATGTAAAACCGACCAATATTGTCTTTGTAGCAGGCCGTCCCAAATTGGCGGATATCGGGTTAGTCACCGACACCCATTCGGCAAAAACGTATGTCGGTACGGAGGGATTCATTCCTCCCGAAGGACCGAATTCCCCCCAAGGCGACATCTACAGCTTGGGCAAGACCCTCTACGAGGTGTGTACCGGATTGGATCGGAATCAATTTCCAACCCTACCGGCTTCGTTCGACGAGGAAGGGCAGGATTCGCAGTACATCGAAATGGTCGAAGTCATTAACCAGGCCTGCCATCATGAGACCGCATCGCGCTACCAATCGGCTCGGGCGATGCATGCCGAGGTCACGGCCTTGGCCAATGGAAAGTCCATTCGTCGCTTACGATTGCTAGAGCGGCGGGTGGCGGAGATGTCTCGCTACACCAAGCTTGCGGTGGCTGTACTGGTTCCGGTTCTACTCCTATCATGGGGCGCTTACCGCGAGTGGAGAAATCGGGTTGAGGATCTGCACCTTGAAATCGGAACCTATGAGGGAACCGCGACCGGTTTCTTGAATGAAGGGGACTACGCCAATGGGCTCAAGAACGTCGCCAACGCGCTTAAGCTAGCACCGGACGACTCGGAGAACTCCAACCTACAGCGATTGCGCGCGGGGACGATTCTCAATCTGATGCCCACCATTACGCACGCTTGGCAGGCGCCAAGCTCGGTCAATTCCGTGGACGTGCATCCGCTTGGTGAGTCGATATTTGTTGCCGGAGATCAATCTCATGTAGCGCGCTATTCGCTAAGAGATCTCGACGAAGTAACCGTGTTTGAGGGGCATCTTGGTGATGTGAGACAACTGGATTATCACCATGAAACGGATCACTTGTTGACGGTTTCGGCCGATCGAACGGCACGAATTTGGAACGCGGTTACCGGGCAGGAACGGAGTGCCTATCATCACCAATCCGAGCTATGGAGTGCGGCGTTTGGTCCCGACGGTACGTGGTTTGTCACGGGCGCTGCGGGGAGCCAAGGCACGGGTTCTGAACTAGCTGTCTGGGATGTTGGCAACCCGACTGAGCCGCGAATGGCGATTACGGTGAATGATATCGTACGGACCTGTGCCATCAGTGCGGACGGCTCCCTCATAATGGCCGGGCGCGATGGCGGTGCGGTGACCTTTTGGGACGCAGAATCAGGCAAGCCAGCCGAAAAAGGTCTCATGCATCCCGGGGTCGTATTCCATGCGATATTTATTGATGATGATCGCCGTATCTTGACCGGATGCTTGGATGGGCGATACCGAATCTGGGACACAGCCTCGAAGACCATCATCTACATTTCTCAACCGCAAGATTTCGCGGTGCGAGCCGTTGCCGGGAGCCCTGATGGAAGATTCGTGGCGACTGCTGGCTGGGATCTATTCGCTCGATTGTGGGATCGAGGAAATGGGGATCTGATCGATCCGATTCTGCCCCATTCGGGTCGAGTTAATACCATCTGCTTTGGTGCCGCCGGGCATCGGATCCTTACGGGAACGACTGACGGAATGATCTCGCTCTGGGATCTGGCGGGGCAGGAATCTATCCGTTATGTCAGTGGAAACTGGGCTGCCAATTCGGAGGGCGTGCTTTTCGGCCTGCCTAAAGAAAGCGAGGAGTTGTTGGTGCGCGATGCGCGTTCCGCCCAGCCTTCTGTCGCCAGTCTTAAGACCGTCGATCGATCCGATAGGCGATTTACAAATCCTGAAGGTACCTTTGGATTCGTTGTTCATCGAGCGAATGATGAAAGGACTGAAGTTACCGTGGTCGATATGGTGAGCAGGGAGATTCTGGCGAATGAAGTCGAACTTGAGTTTCCGCATGAGATTAAACTGGCCGACTTCCATCCGGAAAAGGGTTTGCGTTTGATTGGGGGAGCGCATCGTTTTCAGATATTTCACATTATAGATGGGCAAAGCATCTGGCCGGCCCAACAACGGGATGCCGAATTGGGAGGTCTCTATTTTTCGCGGTCTGGAGAAGAAATGTTCGTCGAATTGGGTTCGAAGATAGAGGTGCTTAGTACACAGAGTTTCGAACCCATTGGGAATGGGATTCAGACACCCTCCAATATCAATTTCTCATTGTTGGACCCCAGTGATCAAGTTTTGGCGGTTTGCAATTCAGATATGGGCTTGGCGAGTCGGAGTGCGTATCTGTATCGGTTCCGAGAGTCCCAGAAGCCGTATGCCGAGTTGAGGCACCGAGACGGCGTGATGAAAGTGGCGTTTCGCCCTGATGGACTTCGGATTGTTACCTCAAGTGAAGACGCGACCGCCGTTGTTTGGGATGTTGTTTCCGGTGCTCAAATTGGACGTCCCATGCGCCATGAGAAGGGAATTGATGACGCTCGCTTCAGTCGAGATGGGCGCTTTATCGTGACCGCATCGGTTGATCGAAGTGCTCGCATTTGGGATGCTGGTACGAACTTTCCGGTTTCCCCGAAGATACCTCTACCTTGGTCGTTGGACTTCGGCCTTATCAGCCCGGATGAGGACTATGTGCTCACTCAGAGTACTGGTGGCGGGTTTAGTTGGACTTGGGCGCTCTCAAGGAATCGTTATCCCGTTTCGGTCCTTGAAAGCTATGCTGAGGTGCTGTGTGGCGATGTTAGTAAGGATGGTGTCAGCAACGTGGAGCGTTGGCGGCGTATCAGCACCCAATTCCCACGCGACTTTAAGGTGACTCCAGCTGAGGTGGCCCGTTGGCATCGAGTTCAGGCCTTCGATTGTCTGATGGACCTCAAGAGGCTTCCCGATCAGGTATCTGAGGAAGACTACGATCGTCTCATTAATGCTGAGGATTTCCATTACGATCGCTTTCGTGAGCTGGGAGGGAACGACAGTCCTTACGATACCTACCGGTTGAGGGTGTTTGAGGAAACGGCAGGAAAGCGTGGAGCCGTTCCGCAATCTTTCTGAGCGTTGATTGGGGGCCGGTTTCGAGTGCTAGTGATGAGATCGAGACGCGTATCGAAGTGAAGCGGATTGTCCTACGAAACTCCCTTTCTCCGGGAGATATTGTGATGTTGACGGCTGCGGTTCGGGACCTGCATCTGTCGTATCCCGGTCAGTTCATTACGGATGTCCAGACATCGTGTCCTGAGCTCTGGGACAATAATCCGTATGTGACGAAGTTGGATCCGGTTGATGAGGATGTCGCTTCCTTTGAATGCCACTATCCCCTCGTCGACCAGGCCAATACGACTCCGCATCATTGTCTTCACGGATTCATTCAGTTTCTCAACAACAAGTTGAACCTTCAGATCCGTCCCTCCGTTTTTCGTGGGGATATTCATCTGTCCGAAGACGAACGGTCGTGGTTCTCCCAGGTGTACGAATGGGTGGGGCAAGATATTCCGTTTTGGATTGTGGATGCCGGGGGCAAGTATGATGTGACGATCAAGTGGTGGGAAGCGGCTCGTTTCCAGGCCGTGGTGGATCACTTTCAGGGACGAATCGCGTTCGTCCAAGTGGGATCGGCGGATCATCATCATCCCGCGTTAAAGGGGGTGATCGATCTCCGAGGGCGCACCAATCTGAGGGAGCTCGTCCGGTTGGTGTATCACGCGGAAGGATCGCTTTGTTCGGTGACTGCCCTGATGCACTTGACGGCAGGCGTACCCCTGAAGGATCCCCAACGCTTGTTCCGGCCATGTGTGGTGGTGGCTGGTGCCCGGGAACCGGCCCATTGGGAAGCTTACCCGGATCACCAGTTCATCCATAATGTGGGGGCGCTCAAGTGTGCGCTCCAAGGAGGGTGTTGGAAGGATCGGATCTACCCGCTTGGGGATGGGGACGAACGGGATGAGCCGGATCGTCTGTGTGTGGACGTGGTCGAGAATCTGCCGCGTTGCATGGCCATGATTTCACCGGAGGAAGTCATTCGCCGAATTGAACTCTACTTCGAGGGCGGCGCTCTTGCTTATCTCACTCCCGAGCAGGCAGCCGCTGCTCGCGTCGGGATCGAGAAAACGCGGCACAATTCCTTCGTCGGGGGCGACGCGGGAAAAGCGATTCGATAGACCGGAAGACCCGCACCTATCAATCCTTCAATCCTCTTTGGAACGGGGTTCTGGCGAGTTGCCAATTTCCTGAGGGCCCGGCATGGTGCGGGAATGATTAAGCCGGATTCGATCCTTAGGTTCCGAGGGCCCTTTCATTGGTGTTTGGTGGGGCTGCTCAGTCTGGTGTGGTTTGGGGCAGGTCTCTCGAAAAGCGAGGCCGCGGAGACAGCTCGCTTGCAGTTGGAACTGGTGGCGCCGGGTTCTCAGGAGCGCATTCCGGGATGGTTCCGGGTCTTGGATGCGGAGCAGCAGCCCGTTTCCCTTCCTGAGCTTTATTCTCGGGGGACGGCCTTACGTGCCAACCATCCGGCCCGTCGCTGGTATGCCGTGATGGAACCCGTGACGCTGTCGGTGCCCAAGGGAGAAGTCTACATCGAGGCCTTCTCCGGTTTGAACTCCGAGCGGGTGCGTCGCAAACTCGATTTTCGGTTTTTTAATCGTCTGTCGGTCAAGCTCCCGATCCCTGAGTTGCGGTCGCTCAAAGCAGACGGTTGGTGGGGGGGAAACACGCACTTGCACTTGAAAGGAATGACTCGGCAGGAGGCTGATGATTATCTGCGAGTCGTCCCGCGGGGGGATCGGTTGGATCTTCTCTTTGTCTCGCACTTGGAACGGGTGGATGACGATGCCAGCTACATCAGCAATGAATACACCCGAACGGAGCTTCAGTCGTTCTCGCAATTCGGAGTCCTATTCGATAATGGCGAGGAACACCGGCATAACTTTGGGCCATGGAAAGAAGGGTATGGTCACGTCATGTTCTTGTCGCTGCCGGAATTGGTTCAGCCCGTGAGTATTGGGAAGGGGATTACCGGAGCGGGGTTTGATTCACCGAATCTGGGGCAGGGAATCGAGCAAGCTCGGGCTTTGGGAGCCACGGTGATCTGGTGTCATAATGGATTAGGGTTTGAAGATGTGCCCAACTGGGTGAGCGGGCGCATCCATGCGCAGAATATCTTCGACGGTGGGAATCAGGGGGCTTTTGATACGACGTTTTACAAATACCTTGATATCGGGATGCGCGTGCCCTTCTCAACGGGTACGGACTGGTTCCAATACGATTTTTCCCGGGTCTATGTGCAGGTGGAAGGCAAAGCGAGTGTGGCCTCGTGGTTGCGTGGGTTGCGCAAGGGGCGCAGCTTTATTAGCAACGGTCCCTTGTTGCAGTTTACGATCGATGGCGTTCCGGTGGGCACGGAGTTGATGCTGGACGACGCTAAGGAGTTGCGGGTGGAGGCGTCCGTGGTCGGGCGGCATCCCTTTGGAGCTGCCGAAGTCATTGCCAACGGCCGGGTGATCGCGCGGGTGCCGGCAGTGCGACGCGGGCGGCGATACGAAGCGCGCCTCGATCAGGGGTTTAGGGTGACCGAGCCGACCTGGTTCGCGTTGCGTATCGGGAAAGGTGCCGACGGCGGTAACGTGGCCGTGCCTCCGAATAGCCCGCGGCGTGGACAAGGCGAGAATGTGAATGAGATGGGGGAAGCCTTGTTCGCCCACTCCAGTCCGATCTATGTGGGGTTACAAGGGCGGAATCGATTTGATCCGGACCGGGCGCGGGAGTTGATCTCGGAGATGGAGGTCGCGTTGATGGCGATTGAAGAGAACGGCCTGTTTGAATCGGTCCCGCAACGGGAGGCCATCCTAGAGCCCTACCGAGCATCGATTGCCGAATTGCAAAAACGGCTGGCTGCGGCGAAGGCGCGCTAGCCGAGCAGCATGAGGATGAAGGGAAGCGTGATCAGGCTCCCGAGCGTCGCGTAGAGAACGGCTTGAGTGAGTGATTCGACATTGCCGCCGAAAACGCGAGCATAGACTACAGGCGCCATCGCGCTCGGCATGGCGGCGAGGAGAATGAGGACTTTACGCAGGAGTCCGTCGATCCCGATCAGCTGGGTGATGAGCACGGCAACCAGGGGCCCTACGCACAGACGCATCAGGACGATGCCAAAGAGGCGCCAGTGGAGTTTGTGGATTTGAATGCTGGCTAGCTCCATGCCCACGCAAATGAGAATGAATGGGATCCCTGCCTGGCCGAGGGATTCGATTGGTTTCATGAGTGGGACGGGTACCGTGATGCCGGCCAGGCGGCACAGAATTGCCAGGCCGATCACGTAGAACATCGGCATGCGAGCCAAGGCTCGGAGCGCGTCGCTGCGAGACATTTGGCCGCGAGCTGCCACGTAAATCCCGAACCCGTTGTGCGGAACGGCGTTCACCGCCACGAGTAAACCGGCGTAGAGTAATCCCGCTTCGCCAAAGGCAAATAGGGAGATCGGGAAGCCGAGGTTGACGGCGTTGAAGAACGTGATCGACAGGACGGCACTACTCGTGGTGGCGCTATCAAATCCAACGCAGTAAGCGTAGAGGCGGCCCAGTGCGGCCATGCTTCCCAAAATGAGGACACAGAACAGCGCGACCTTGGCAATTTCTTCCCCGCCAACCTGCACTTTCATAAGGTTGGAAAAGAGCAAGGGGGGGAGTAGCACGTAGACCGAGAGCCGGCTCAGCGTTTGGCGATCGAGATCAAGCCACCGAAATGCGACGGCACCGACGCCACAATAGAGGATCAAGGGGAGAAGGGCCTCGAAATAGAGCGCCCCGAGCGCTGAAACGACCTCCATGTTGTACGGCTACCGGGTGTATCCAGTTCGACAGTCCTATTTGGCGGCGCTTTTTTTGAGCTGATCGTCGACGATGGTGGCGGTGACCACATCGGCACCGACGTTGACGGTGGTGCGGGCCATGTCAAGGATCCGATCCACCCCGACGATCAAGGCGAGCCCTTCGGGAGGGATTCCGAAGCTGGTCAGGAGTCCCATGATAATGGGCAAGGAACCTCCGGGAATTCCCGCGACTGCGACCGCGCTGAACACGGTCAGGAACAAGAGCGTGACCTGTTTCGCGATCGGGAGATCGATTCCGTAGGCTTGGGCGATGAAGAGTACGGTACACCCTTCGAAGAGCGCCGTGCCGCTCATGTTCATGGTGGCACCGAGCGGCAACACAAAGCCGCTGGTGGTATTGGATACGCCCAGGTCCTGGCGGCTGACTTGGAGACTGGTCGGCAGCGTCGCGTTGCTGGAACTGGTGGAAAACGCGGTGATCAGAACGTTGCGGATGGTCTTGAAAAAGGCGAGTGGCGAACGGCCCCCGAGGACCTTAAGCCAGATCGACATGGTGCCGAACAGGTGCAATGCCATGATGATCAGACAGGCGATGACGAAGTACAAGAGGGCGATGAGCACGTCGAGACCGACGGTGACGACCGCGCTAAAGATCAACGCGGGTACGGCATAAGGAGCCAGGAGGAGCGCGTAATGAACGATTCGGGTCATGAGCTCGGCAATGACACTCAGGAATTGTTCGAAGAGGGTACGGCGTTCGTCCGTCATCTGGGTCCCTGCTGCGCCGATCAGGATGGCGAACAGAATCAGTGGCAAAACCTCAAAGCCGACCACGGATTGTAGGAGATTCCGCGGCATAAACATCTCAACCAGGGTTTCGAAATTGAGTTTGTCTTGTTGCTTCCGCACCTCTTGAACCTCCTCGGCGCGGTTGGCGAAGGCTTCCTTGAGTTTTTCTTTGGCGGCATCGTCCAAGGAACCGCCCGGTTTGAGCACATTCATCATGATCAAGCCGAGCAGGACACCGATGGCCATGTTCATGAAGAAGAATCCCGCGGTTCGACCGGCTAAGGGGCCCAACTTGCGGATATTGCCGAGCTGAACGACCCCGAGGGCGAGGGAGGCGAATACGAGCGGGATCACAACGAAGAACAGTATCCGGAGGAAAATCTGGCCGAACGGCTTCAGGAAACTATTCGAGATGCTTTGCGCCGTTTCGAGCACGGCCGGTTTGGCGTTCCCGATCCCAAGGGTCGCGACTCCCAGGATGATTCCGATGACCAGACCCCAAAGGATCCGGGTTGCGAGTCGGTGTGATTGCTGTTCGTCGCTCATGAGGACCCTAAGAGTAAGAGGAAATCATGAGACGGCAATTCGGAATTTCGGATCCTGCCCGGTGACGTCGATCAGGCACTAAAAAAACGGCGTAGGTGCATTTTTTAGCCCTGTAGCGTCGGCTTCTTAGCAGTCGATTGACACCTAAGGGTTGGCTCTCTAGGTTTCTGCTGATGTTCGATTTGGTTGCTTCCTATGAGCCTGCAGGCGATCAGCCCCGCGCAATTGAGGCTTTGTCTCAGGGTGTGGCGGGCGGTGTGCCGCATCAAACCCTGCTGGGAGTGACCGGTTCCGGTAAGACGTTCACCATCGCCAATGTCATTGCGAAGGCTAATCGACCCACCCTGGTCATTTCTCACAACAAGACCTTGGCAGCCCAGCTGTATGCCGAGTTCAAGGGGTTCTTCCCGAACAACGCGGTGGAGTATTTTGTGAGCTACTTTGATTACTACCAACCGGAGGCTTACATCCCGCAGACGGATACCTTCATTGAGAAGGATTCGAGCATTAACGACGAGATTGAGCGCATGCGCCTATCCTCGATGAGTTCCTTGTTTTCCCGGCGGGACGTGGTGGTGATTGCCAGTGTGTCTTGCATCTATGGGATTGGGAGCAAGGACGACTACGAGGCGATGCTGATCTCGATCAAGGTAGGCGAGGAGCTGACTCGGGAACAGTTTTTGAGCCGCTTGGTGGAGTTGATGTATGAGCGCAATGACGTGGAGTTGAAGCGGGGTCATTTTCGAGTGCGGGGGGACACGGTGGAGCTCATTCCGGGGTATTTGGAAGAGGGCTTGCGAGTGGAGTTTTTCGGGGACGAGATTGATCGAATCACGCGCTTTGATCCATTGACGGGAAATCCTTACGAATCGTTACCCTACGTCACGGTCTACCCGAGCAAGCAGTTTGTGACGTCGCGCGACAAAATGAAGCGGGCGATCATCACGATTCGAGAAGAGTTGGGGGAACGGATTGCCTGGTTTGAAAAGAATCAGAAGCTGTTGGAGGCCCAACGCATCAAGATGCGCACGGAGTATGATTTGGAGATGATGGAGGAGATGGGTTTTTGTTCCGGGATCGAGAATTACAGTCGGCATATCAGTGGTCGACCGCCAGGCGCGCGTCCCCATACGTTGATGGATTTCTTTCCTGAGGATTATCTCTTGGTGGTGGATGAATCCCACGCCACGGTGCCGCAGATTGGTGGGATGTATGCGGGGGATCGTTCGCGTAAGTCGACGCTCGTGGAACATGGTTTTCGATTGCCGAGTGCGCTGGATAACCGGCCGCTCAACTTTGAAGAGTTCCAAACCTTTCAACACCAAACCATCTACGTAAGTGCCACACCGGCACCGCGAGAGATGGAGTGGAGCCGGGGCAAGGTGGTGGAACAGATCGTTCGGCCGACCGGGCTGTTGGATCCGGAGATCACAATCAAGCCGCTTAAAGGGCAAATCGACGATCTCATTGCCGAGGCCCGGAAGCGTGCGGATGCCAAGGAGCGTGTGCTGGTGACCACCTTAACAAAACGCACGGCGGAAGAATTGACCGACTACTTGACCGATATCGGGATTAGCGTGCGTTACCTGCACAGTGAGATCGATGCGATCGAGCGAGTCGAGATCTTGCGTGCCTTGCGGAAGGGCGAATTCGATGTTTTGGTGGGGATCAACCTGTTGCGAGAAGGCTTGGATTTGCCGGAAGTGTCCTTGGTAGCCATATTGGACGCGGACAAGGAAGGCTACCTGCGATCGGTGACCAGCTTGATTCAGACGGCGGGTCGTGCCGCACGTCATTTGCAAGGCCAAGTGATTCTGTATGCCGACGTGGAAACCAAAAGTATCAAGGAGTTTCTGGCGGTATCTCGGTATCGCCGCGAGAAGCAGCTCCAATACAATCAGGAGAACAACATCACCCCGAAACAGGTGACCCGTGCCGTGGAGGATAGCCTATCCTTCCGCAGCCGGGATCGCGCCGCCGCCACGGCGGTGATGAATGACGCTGCCACCGATCGAGACGTGCGAGAGACGGTCAAGGAGTTGGAGGAGGAAATGATCGTGGCATCAAACAATCTTGAGTTTGAAAAAGCCGCCCTTTTGCGCGATCAGATCCGAGAGTTGAAAAAGTCCTTGGGCGAAGAGGGGACTTTGGCTCCGGCAGGCTCGAAAAAGTATCCGAAGAAGAAGAGGCGGCGTCGGAGTTTGAAGTAAGGATAAGGATTTCTGAGCTCGATTTTTTTGGAATAAAGTTCCAGCTGACGATTCTTACCTGTGGTTCCCAATATGATGAAAAATCCAAAACGATGGCTGGTTGCCCTCCTCTGTGTCGGAGCGATTGGTTGGGCGGGACAGCGGTTGGTGGAGCATTTTGTCACCCTAGCGCATGTGGACGTCAGTCTGGGGGGCGCGGGCATTGTGCCGCCGGATGATCCGAACAAGTTCTCGCCGTTCCAGGTGGTCCCGCCGTTTCCGGCCATCACCAATGCGCCGGTCATGCTTGCTAGCGAGATTACGGGCGAAGTGACGGATCGAGAGTTGGTTCTGGGCGTTACGGTCAACGGTGAGTCGCGGGCGTATCCGATCAATATGCTGACCGGGCCGGACCGGGAAATCATCAACGACGTTCTTGGCGGCACGGCGATTGCCGCCACTTGGTGACACCTTTGCTTTAATGGCGTCGTGTACGCCAGGACGGTGAAGGGACAGGATCTGAATCTTCAAGTTTCCGGTATGCTTTGGAACCGGAGTTTGGTGATGCGGGACTTGGAGACGGGGTCGCTCTGGAGCCATATTTTGGGGCGCTGCATGAAAGGGAAACTCAAGGATGAAGAGCTTCCGTTTGTCCCTGGAACGGTGACGACGTGGGCGGAATGGAAGGCGAAGTATCCCAACAGCACGGTGCTTCACTTGCCGCGGACCTCGTTTGAATATGAGCGGTTTGCCTTTGCGGAACCGTCGAACTTTGTCATCGGGCTCAAAGTGGGCCAAACCGTAAAGGCCTACACCTACGCCTACCTGCTTGAAAACCCAATTGTGCAGGATGAGGTTGGTGGCACGCCGATCTTATTGGCTTTTGAACCGGATTCTACCCGCGCCTTTGTCTACGAACGCAATCTGGACGGGCAGACACTTGAGTTCTCCGATGCCTACACGGACGGCCAATTGGTGGATCGCGAAACGGGTTCGCACTGGGATCCCTGGACCGGGCAAGCCGTAACGGGCACCCTCGCCGGGAAACAGATCAACAGTCAGTATGGGTTGATCTCGTTTCGACGGTCCTGGGCCTTGTTCTATCCCGACACGGAGATTGTCGATCTAGAGGTCGCGGCTGCCGAGGTCGATTCCGATCCCGTCCGTTGAAGTTTATTTTTCCTTCTGATCTCTCCGAGGGAAAAGAGGTTGGGGCTTGCCGACGACGTGGCCGGGTTCGAGTCGACCCCAAACGGCATCTGCCAGCCGATCCGGCGTGCCCGAAAGTTGCAACTGTTCAAAGATCCGCGTCGCGGTGGTGGGTAGAATCGGCCAGATCAGAATCGCCAGGATTCGGGTGGTCTCTACCATGTTGTACAGAATCTCATCGCGCCGTTCGGCTTCTTCAGGTTTCTTCAGCTTAAACGGTGCGGTCTGATCGATGTATTGGTTGGTTTGTGCAATGAGGGCCCACGTGGTTTGGAGCGCCTTTTGCAGTTGGTGTCCGCGGTAAAGATCCGTGACCTGTGCGATGCTTTCCGTTACCGCGCTAGCACGTTCCGTTGAGACGGCCGGCACGGCGCCGTCGCGATAGCGGTTGAGCATGGCCAGGGAGCGGTTCACCAGATTCCCGAGTCCGTTCGCGAGTTCGGCGGCGTAGCGGGTGGCGAACCCTTCGTCGGTCCAATTGCCGTCGGGTCCGATGTCGAGTTCCCGAGTCACGTAGAATCGAAAGGCATCGAGTCCCCATTCCTCAATCACGCCGACCGGATCGACGACGTTGCCGGTCGATTTGGCCATTTTTTCACCATCCTTCTGCCAGAAACCGTGCACGCAGATCTGTTTCGGTAAGGGCAACTCCATGGCCTTGAGCATGATGGGCCAGTAGACCGCATGAAATTTGAGAATGTCTTTTCCGATCACATGGACGTCCGCAGGCCAGAGCGAGGGGCCGTTACCGGAGGCTTCGGATTCGCGCAGGGTCGGGAGGTTAGGATCGCCGAGCGCTGCGGGGAGGCTGGCGTAGTTGACTAAGGCGTCGAACCACACGTAGGTGACGAAATCCGGATCAAAAGGAAGCGGGATGCCCCATTCCAAGCGGGCTTTGGGCCGCGAGATGCAGAGGTCTTCCAGGGTGTTGTTTTTCAGAAACCCGAGCACTTCGTTGCGGCGGTAGTCCGGATAAACGAAGCTTGGGTTGGCTTCGATGTGATCGATCAGCCATTGCTGGTGCTCGCCGAGTTTGAAGTAGTACGCCTGTTCGACCAACTCCGTCACTTCCCCGTATTTCGGGTCGAAGGATCCATCGGGACCGCGGTCGCGCTCCGTGAGAAAGGTTTCTTCTTTGGCCGAGTAGTAGCCTTGGTAGTCCCCTTTGTAAAAGTGGCCTGCGTCGTGGAGTCGGTTGAGAATTCGGGCTACCACGGCTTTATGCCGGTCCGAGCTGGTTCGGATGAAATCGTTGTTGGAGAGTCCGAGTTCTTTGACGAATGCCTCCCAGGTGACGGCGAGTTGATCGCAGTAGACCTGGGTTTCGAGTTGGGCGGTTTCGGCGGCTTGTTGGACTTTCTGGCCGTGTTCGTCGAGTCCGGTCAGGTAGAACACCTCCTCACCCAAGCTCATGTGCGCGCGCGCGATTCCGTCGGTAATTACTTTTTCGTAGGCGTGCCCGAGGTGGGGCGCTCCGTTGACGTAATCAATGGCGGTGGTGATGTAGAACCGTTTACTCATCCGGGCGGTAGTTTGGGACAAGCCGAACGGCGATCAATCAATTTTTCAGATCGAGGGCGTTTTGTGTGGGGAATGGTCCGCCCCTACAGGGCTCGGGGTTCTTTGTGTCCAGATTCCCAGGGCGTTGCCCTGGGCTGAAACCGGTTGGGCCTTCGGCCCGTGGAGGCGGCCGATCATAAGGTCCCAAGCACCGAAGGTGCGTTCCATCCCAGCCCATGGCAACGCCCTAGGGAATGATCGTCGTATTCAACATACGAGCCCTGTATGCGCGGACCAACCTTGGAGGCGGCCGATCATAAGGTCCCAAGCACCGAAGGTGCGCTCCATCCCAGCCCAGGGCAGCGCCCTGGGGAATGATCGTCGTATTCAACATACGAGTCCTGTAAGGGCGGACCACCTGTAGAGGCGGCCGATCATAAGGTCCCAAGCACCGAAGGTGCGATCCATCCCAGCCCAGGGCAGCGCCCTGGGGAATGATCGTCGTATTCAACATACGAGTCCTGTAAGGGCGGACCACCCGTGGAGGCGGCCGATCATAAGGTCCCAAGCACCGAAGGTGCGTTCCATCCCAGCCCATGGCAACGCCCTAGGGAATGATCGTCGTTTTCAACGTTCGAGCCCTGTAAGGGCGGACCACCCGTGGAGGCGGCCGATCATAAGGTCCCAAGCACCGAAGGTGCGTTCCATCTCAGCCCAGGGCAACGTCCTGGGGAATGATCACCGTTTTCAACATTCGAGCCCTGTAAGGACGGAACACCTGTGGAGGGGGCCGATCATAAGGTCCCAAGCACCGAAGGTGCGCTCCATCCCAGCCCAGGGCAACGCCCTGGGGAATGATTGCCGTTTTCAACGTTCGAGCCCTGTAAGGGCGGACCACCCGTGGAGGCGGCCGATCATAAGGTCCCAAGCACCGAAGGTGCGTTCCATCCCAGCCCATGGCAACGCCCTAGGGAATGATCGTCGTTTTCAACGTTCGAGCCCTGTAAGGGCGGACCACCCGTGGAGGCGGCCGATCATAAGGTCCCAAGCACCGAAGGTGCGCTCTATCCCAGCCCATGGCAGCGCCCTGGGGAATGATCGTCGTATTCAACATACGAGCCCTGTAAGGGCGGACCACCCGTGGAGGCGGCCGATCATAAGGTCCCAAGCACCGAAGGTGCGTTCCATCCCAGCCCAGGGCAGCGCCCTGGGGGATGATTGTCGTATTCAACATACGAGTCCTGTAAGGGCGGACCACCCGTGGAGGCGGCCGATCATAAGGTCCCAAGCACCGAAGGTGCGCTCTATCCCAGCGCAGGGCAGCGCCCTGGGGAATGATTGCCGTTTTCAACATACGAGCCCTGTAAGGGCGGACCACCCGGTGCGCGCTCGCTCTCGGTCAGATCAAAATCGTTGATGACAGGGGGCGGGGGCTTGCCTAGGTTTTCCGGGATGAAGCGTCTTTGGATTACCCTTTTTCTCGGGAGCCTTGGTTGGGACCTGGTGCAGGCTGCCGATTGGGACCAATGGGAGGTGGCATCCGTGCCCGGGGCGTGGGACCTCCAGGAGGAGGCAAGTGATGAGGACTATGACGGTTTTGCCTGGTATCGGTGTTACGTGCGGGTGCCGGAATCCTGGCGGGGGAGCCGCTTGCTCTGGGTGGCCGAGGCGGTCGACGACGTCGATCAGGCGTTCTTCAACGGCGAGCGCGTGGGCGCCAATGGCGGGTTGCCCCCGCTCTTTTCGCGACCCGCAAGCAGTGTCCGGCGGCCCTTCGTGATCGAGCCCGACCAGATCCGCTTTGGAGAGGTCAATTTGCTGGCTTGGCGTGTCTACGACGCGGGTGGGACGGGCGGTGTCGTCAAAGGGCCCGTTCATCTTTCCCGGAGGGACGATGCGATTGATCTGTCCGGAACCTGGCTTTTGCGCCGGGGCGATCAGCCGGCCTGGGCGGATTGGTTGAGCTCCGATCCTGAGGCGGATTGGGAAGCGTTTCGCGCACGAGCCGGATCGGAATACGCCGGTCATCGAGGCCTCGTGGAGGCCGACAAGAGCGGACGCGAAGCGATGGTGGCCTCGGTCTACAAGCGCTTTGAGGGGAATACCAATGTGCATTCAAACGTGGAGGGAAAGGGCTCCGCCAAAGCACCTGAGGCGGCCCGAGCGGCGCTTCAAGTCGCCCCAGGGCTGGCGGTGGACACCGTGTTGCATGAGCCCGAAGTCCGGCAACCGCTCTACGTGGACTTTGATGAACGAGGACGATTGTGGGTCGTGCAGTACATTCAGTATCCGGATCCTGCGGGATTGGAAGTCCTGACCTGGGACAATCACTTGCGCAAAGTATTCGATCAGGTGCCGCCTCCACCGCCCTATCACAAACCGGAGCATCAGAAGTTTGTGGGTAAGGACCGAATCTCCATCCACGAGGATCAGGACGGAGACGGGACCTACGAGACGCACAAAGTGTTTGTCGATGGCTTGAATCTCGCGACCTCGATCGCTTTTGGGCGCGGCGGGGTCTGGGTGATGAATCCGCCCTACTTGTTATTCTATCCGGACTATGATGGCGATGACTTGCCGGATGGGGATCCCGTGGTGCATCTATCTGGATTTGGGTTAGAGGATACCCATTCGATCGCCAACTCGCTTAAATGGGGGCCGGACGGTTGGCTGTATGGTGCGGTAGGGAGTACGGTCACGGCACGGGTCAAAGCGGAGTTATCCGGATCCGATGAGCGGTTCGCTTTCTTTGGCCAGAATATTTGGCGGTATCACCCCGAGACCTACGCTTTTGAGTTATTCGCCGAAGGGGGTTGGAACACCTTTGGGGTGGATTTCGACGATCAAGGGCGACTCTATTCCGGAACCAACGGAAGCATGCAGGCCGTCTACTTTGTTCAAGGAGGCTTTTATCAAAAGTCCTTTGGCAAGCACGGTCCCCATACCAATCCCTACACGTTCGGGCACTTCTTTGGCCTCCCGATCGAGGGGGAAAAGGTGCGCTTGGTGCATCAGTGGGTGCTCTATACCAGTGGTGCCATCCCGTCTTTGCAAGATCACTTCGTGGGTGGCAATTCTCTGGCGAACAAGGTGCACGCCCTGCGAGTAGAAACGGACGGCAGTACCTTCCGAACAATTGAGATTCCGAACCCAATCAAGACGGAGGACAAATGGTTTCGGCCCGTGCATGCCACGGTGGGACCGGACGGTGGGATCTATATTTCGGACTGGTATGACGCGCGCATCACCCATGTGGATCCGCGCGATAACTGGGATCGGGACCGAGGACGCGTGTATCGATTGCGTGCGGCGGACGCGCCGATGACGATTCCGCCGCATCTCGGCGACTTGACGAGCGATCAGTTGATCAGCCGCTTGCGGGATCACAACCAATGGGTGCGGCGAACTGCGCAGCGTCTCTTGCTGGATCGAAAAGACAGCTCGGTCTTACCGCGATTGGAAGCCGGGCTCGTCGAGGATGATCCTCGCTATGCCCTCGAATGCTTGTGGGCGATCCAGGGCCTGGGTGGGTTCAATGATTCGGTCGCGCTCCAGGCGTTGAATCATGAGGACCCGTATCTCCGGTTCTGGTCGTTGCGATTCCTGGGGGATCCGAAACGAACCCTGTCTCCGGAAGTCTTCCGGCAAGTCCTGGTCTTAGCGGAACAAGAAACTCATTTGGAAGTGTTGTCCCAGGCAGCGGCCACGGCGCAGCGACTTCCCGTGGTGCAGGGGTTACCCTTCGTGCGTGCCTTAGCCGGCCGTGAGGACTTGGTTTCGGACAATTACATCCCGCAGCAAATCTGGTGGGCCTTGGAAGCGCAGATCCAACAGGATCCGGGTGCGGCCGTGGCCATTTTCGAGGACGATCGGGTTTGGAATGAGCCGGTGATTGAGGCGCACCTGACCGAGCGGGTGGGGCGCCGTTTTATGGCGGAGCGTAGCGCGGCTAACTTGGAAATCTGTGCCGCGTTGCTGGATCGAGCGCCTTCGGCGGCGGTTGCCAAACGGTTGGTTCGAGGCATGGAAAAAGCACTGGAAGGGAGCGAGGTGGATTCGCTGCCGCCGGCTTTGGATCGAGCCTTGGCTCGGTTGTGGGATCAGTTTCCGTTGGATACAGATCTCGTTCGCTTTGCGCTTCGATTGGGGAGCGCGGAAGGTCGGGAAGCCGCCCGGCGATTCGTGGTGAATCAGCGCTTGCCCGTGGGGGAACGGGTTGAGTTGATCGAGAGTCTGTCGCAGTTGCGGGATCCGGATGCAGTGGTGCCATTTCTAGAGATGTTCCGACAGGATGGAGAGCATGAACCGGTCCGCTTGGCTTCGGTCAATGCCCTCCGACGGTATGCCGACGCGGATATTGCGTCCCTTTTGGTTCAAGAGTATCCGCGGGTAAGTGGCGATCTGCGGGACACCGTGCAATCCGTCTTGGTCGGTCGGCCGTCGTGGGCGCTTCGGTTGTTGGATGCGGTGGATCGGGGCGCGATTGCGCGCGAGTCGATTGGCTACAACAATCTCTTGGTGATGGAGCGGCGTGAGGATCCTGCGGCGCAAGTCTTGTTGCAGAAACATTGGGGCCGGTTGCGCCAACCCGCGGCGGCGAAGGTCAAACAGATGCAGGCCGTACGAGCGGCCTTGGATGAGGGACAGGGAGACCTTGCCGCCGGACGGGAGTTGTTTGCGATCTCGTGTGGCGTTTGCCACAAGCTGTTTGATTCCGGACGTTCCATCGGTCCGGAACTCACCGGCTATGAGCGCGACAATCTGGAGTTTCTTTTGCCTGCCATCGTGGATCCGAGTTTGGCTTTGCGAGAAGAATTCGAGTTGGTGACGGTGACGCTGCGCCGCCGCCCCGGAGAGTCGGAATCCGCTACGTTGACTGGATTCATCACCGCGGTCGGAGCGAATAGCCTCACTCTGAGGGATTTGGTCGGCAATGAGACGGTGATTGCCCAGCGGGACATTGCGGGACAGGAACGATCCCGGGTTTCGGCGATGCCGGATGGTTTGTTGGACGCCTTCACGCCACAGCAGATCCGCGATCTGTTTGCGTTTATTCAGCAATAGCAAAGTCGCCTGTGCACCTCGGCCACCTCCGCCTCCGCGAGTTTCGGAATTATCAGTTCCTCGATGTCGACTTCGAGCCTGGGTTCCAGTTGATTCTGGGAGACAACGCGCAGGGAAAAACCAACATTCTGGAAGCGATCTATCTGTTGGCGACCCTGCGCTCGTTTCGAGGTGTGGGCGGGGCGCAGATGATTCGGCACGGGGAGACCGGCTACTTTGTCGGCGGCCAGGTGATTCGGGAACAAGTTCGGGATTTGACCCTCTATTGGTCCGCTGCGAAGCGGCAAGTCACGGTGGATCGTGCGTCGATCCAGTCCTTGTCGGATTTCTTGGGGTGTTTGCGAGCCGTGGTGTTCTGCACGGAGGACTTGCAACTGGTCAAAGGCACGGCTCGTATTCGGCGGCGTTTTGTGGATCTCTTGCTCTCGCAGACTCAGACGGGGTATTTGCCGCTGTTGCAGCGGTATGCGAAGACCCTGCGTTCTCGGAATGCGTTGTTGAAGCGATCGGTGTCCGATCCCACGGTCTTGGAAAGTTTCTCGCGACAATTAGTGGAGGCGGGCAATGAGATCATGAAACAACGCGAGCGGTTGATTCCGAAGCTCGCAACGGTGGCGCGGTTGGCGTATCGGCGGATCTCGAATGATGCCGAAGAGTTGCGGATCCAGTATCGGCCGAATGTGAAGTCGGACTTCTCTTTGGAACTGCGTCAATCGGCGGCGCGGGAGGCGCGCTATCGAGCCACGGTTGTGGGACCGCATCGGGACGAGGTGCAGTTGAATCTCAATGATCAATCGGCCAAAGATTTTGGGAGTGAAGGGCAGAAGCGATCCGTGGCCGTCTCGCTCAAGATGGCGCAGGCGGAGTTGTTGACAGGGTTGACGGGGGTGCCGCCGGTGTTGTTGATCGATGATGTGATGGGCGAACTGGATCTCAAGCGGCGTTCGGGATTGCTACCCTTGCTGGAGCGGTCGCACCAGGCGCGCGGTCAGGTGTTTATGACCTGCACGGAGGAGAATTGGCCCCGTGAACTCGGCCGGCGCTTGCATCGGTGGCGAGTGGTGAATGGGAACCTGGAGCGGGACGCTTGAGGATTGGCGTGGGCCGCCCCTACAGGGCTCGGATTGTTTTGGTTGGTGGGAAAACCCGGGGCGTTGCCCCGGGCTGTAATGGGGCGGGCCTTCGGCCCTGAGAGGAGAATGGGTGCTTCCTGGAGACGAGGTCTGATTCGAATTTCCGAGCACCAACGGTGCGTCCCGTAATAGCCCAGGGCAGCGCCCTGGGAATCGTGCCCCGAAAAAAAGATCCGAGCCCTGAAAGGGCGGACCATCTCACCCGGTCTCCGATTCGGACCGAACGAACCCCGGGAATCTTTTATGCTTGCGATGCCCCCGCTTTGTCTCTATTCATCCCTGTCCTTGGTGCGCCCACGTGGCGGAATTGGCAGACGCGCTAGATTCAGGTTCTAGTCCTCGCAAGAGGGTTCAGGTTCGACTCCTGTCGTGGGCACCATTTTTCTCTCCTCATTCATCCCATGCAAACACGCGGATCGGCCGTTTGTCATGGCTGGGAGGGGTTAGGGTTGAGAAGTAATTTGCTTTTTAAGCCATTTGAGGGCTGTTTTGTGAGATCTCCACGCGGTCACCAGGCCTTTCGCAAAGCAGATAGCTTCCTCTTTGCTTCCCATTTGGTAGTGTGGCGGGAGCCGTTTGGGAATTCGTTTGCGGCCGATGAGGAACGGACCCATGAATGCATTTTGCCGTTCCGCTTCACTAAGGGCAGCGGCGGCAGCCTGTTCCTCGCCCTTTAGATAGAGTCGGAGTACATTTCCCCAGGCAAAGACAACGTGAAAGTTTGTCTCGGGATACTGCTCAAAGAGGACTTCGGCTTTGGCAAGATGGTTGAAACGCAGATAGTCCGTTAGTAACTCGTAACGGATGCCTTGGTTGTCGTTGGGATTGAGCTCCAGTAGGGCTTCTCGTTCCTGAATAGCTTGGTCGTGCTCGCCAAGTTCGTCCAAATAACCACAGAGTTGGTGGCGTGCGCGCATGTAGGGGCGTGTTTCAAAGAATGCCCAAAAATGCCCACTGTGTTCTTTAAACACATGCTTGCCTAGGCGTTTCGCGGCCAGCCGGACCATAACCCTTGAGAGGGCAACGGCGTCCGTGAGATCAAAGTCTGTGCTTCTGATGAGCTCAAGATTGGCGTCGATATGGGCCGGATCTCGATCGAGGACCTGCATCAAACCCTCGAATTGAGCCTCTTCATCCTCAGCCTCCATGGCATCGTAGAACAAGTCATTCGCGCGTTCGTCTTCGGGAATCCGGCGTCGCTGAATCTGTTGCTCAAGTATCGCCAGGAGTTGCTGGGCTACAGAGTCCGGTTGGTTTTCTTCAGGGGCGAGGGAACGGATCATACTCGTTCGATGGACGTTAAATTGGGGCTAGGCATCGCGGAGTAATTGACAGGATTACTATCCCTTCGGATCCGCCGTGATTTCCCATTGCACTCCGCGCGTCGTTGATGCGTCCATGAATGCCGCAGCGCGGCCGTTGGGGCCTCGGTGAGGTTCCGGATTCTTGGGTTTGAGGCCTTGCGCGGGCCAGGAGGCCATGGTCTCGGGTACGTCGTCGACTTTGAGGCAGAGATGGTGGAGGTGTTCGCCTCGTTCCTTGAGTTGGGCCTTGAGCGGGTGATCGTCACTGAGGGGCTCCACGAGTTGCAGGTCCAGATTACCCAGATCCAGGTGGGTCAGGCGGACGCCGACTTCCTCGATGACTTCGCTCAGCTTAAAGGGGAGACCCATCGTGTCCCGATAGAATTTGAGGGCTTGTTCGGTGTCTTCGACGAGGATGGCGATGTGGTCCAGATGCTTGCTCATGGGAATTGTCGGAGCGAATCGTAGGTGAGCCGTTCGATGGTGGCAATTCTGGGGTGACAGCGATTGTCTGGCCTTTTAGGATCGCCGCATGCACGGATGGATGGAGAAACCGAGCGTTTCCGCTGCTTGGGAGCGTTTGGGAGGAATGGGATGAAAACGTTTCGAATCGCTGTATTACCCGGGGACGGGATTGGTCCCGACGTCACTACGGAAGCCCTTCGCGTCTTGGACGCCGTTGCGGCCCAGATGGATGGGGTCACTTTTGAATGCCCGGAGTACTCGGTGGGCGCTGCGGAGTATCTGCGCAATGGGGATCCGCTGCCCGAGGCCGCTTTTGTCGGGTGTCGGGAGGCCGATGCCATCCTGCTCGGGGCCATGGGCCTGCCGGATGTGCGGTGGCCCGACGGCAAGGAGATGACGCCTCAATTGGATATTCGCGAGAAGTTGGAGCTCTATGCCGGGTTGCGGCCGATCTATCTCCAACACCAGCAAGATTCCCCCCTGTCCGGCTACCAGAGTGGGGGGATTGATTTTTCGATTGTGCGGGAAAGCACCGAAGGGCTGTTCTCGGCCCGGCTCGCGGAGGCGGATCCCTCTGGACAGGAAGTGCGGGACATCATGCGGATCACGCGCAAAGGGGCGGAGCGGGTGATTCGGTTTGCCTTTAAGGAAGCTCAGAAACGCCGAAACCATGTCACACTGGTCGACAAATCGAATGTGCTTCCGTCGATGGTCTTTTTCCGTTCGGTGTTTGACGAAGTTGCGAAGGAATTTCCTGACGTGGAAACGGATCGGGTCTATGTCGATGCCGCCGCGTTGTATCTGGTGCAGAATCCGCAACGGTTTGATGTGCTGGTGACCGAGAATATGTTTGGTGACATCTTGTCGGATCTGGCAGCGGGGCTTATCGGCGGGATGGGGATGGCGCCATCGGGAGATATTGGTGATCAGTACGCGGTCTTTCAACCCTCGCATGGTTCGGCTCCGGACATTGCCGGGAAGGGAATCGCGAATCCGATTGCAACCATTCTCTCGTTGGCGATGTTGTTGGACTGGTTGGGGCATGAGCAAACCCGTGCCGCGGCGAAGAAGATTCAGGCAGCGGTCACCAAGGTGCTTTCCGATCCGGAACGGCGGACTCCGGACATGGGGGGGAAACTTTCGACTCAGGCCTTAGGCGATTTGGTGATCGCTGAGCTACGGGACGGAGGGAGTGCATGAGTCATCCCGCGGTGATTGATTTGACCCTGACTTTGCACGACGGCATTGATGGGGTCGATTTCGAGCAGAAGTATACCGTGGCTCAAGACGGTTGGAACGCGCGGACGCTGCATCTGTATTCGCATATTGGGACGCACATGGATGCACCGTTTCATTTTGAGGCTTCGGATGAAACGATCGATCAGATGGCTTTGGATCGGTGCCATGGCCCGGCTTGGATCGTGCGGTTGCCGGAGATTGCTCCGCGAGCATCGATCGGGGTGGCGGATCTGGGCCCCGTCGCGGATCAATTCCAGCCCGGTGAGAGTTTGCTGATTCAAACCTTGTGGAGTCAGCATTTCGGAACGCCTCCCTTTCGCGATGAGATGCCTCGGATCAGCGAGGAACTTGCCCAGTGGTGCGTGGAGCATCGGGTAAGGCTCTTGGGGGTTGAGGCACCCTCGGTGGCGGATGTGAATAATTTGGAAGAAGTCACCCGGATCCATCAGATTCTATTGGGTGGCGACGTGATCATTGTGGAAGGCCTGACCCACTTGGATCGCGTGCCCTCGGAGCGGGTTCATTTTTGGGCGGTACCATTGAAGCTAAAAGACGGGGACGGTTCTCCGTGCCGGGCGTTTTGTTGGGTCGAGTGAAGAGCACAGTTTAAGAAGGATCGGAAAAACGAATGCATGAGTTATTGAATCGGATTTGCAGGATGGGAACACGCCTTAGGACCGGACTTTGGAGTGGCATGGCCATGGTATTGCTGTTGGTGGCGTGTTCGCCTCCGGAAATCCCGGACTTGGTCTCTTCCGACTGGCCCACGAAACCGGTGACGATCTCGTGTTTTGCGGCTGCGGGTGGGGGAACGGATGCGGTGAGTCGTCTGGTCGCGAAACTCATGAAGGAGGAGTTGGGATACCACGTCAACGTGGTCAATCGTACCGGCGGGCGTGGCGGTGCGGCGATCAACTACGTGGCGGTGCGTGCGCGGGATGGTTACAATTGGGGGGGCTTTTCCGAATCGATGTTGACGGCAAGCGTTTTGGGAATCACGGAAACCACCGCAGCGGATTGGGCTTTTTTCATGGTGGCCGGAGCGCCTGGGGTGATTTCAGTGCCGGAAGGTTCAAAGTATACTTCTTTGGAATCTTTGGTGGAAGCAGCCAAAGCGGCTCCGAAGACGATCAAAGTATCCGCTTCATTAACCGGAGGCATTTGGCATACCAAGCTGTTGGCTTTGGAAGCGGCAGCGGGCGTATCGTTCCAGTACATCCCCTATAACCAAGGGAGTCAGCCGAGTCAGTTGGCAGCGCTGTCTGGGGAAGTGGATGCGGTGCTGACGTCAGTATCCGAGCAGGCGGAGTTGATCCGGGGGCAGAAGCTGCGTCCACTCGCGATGATCGAAGCGGATCCGTTTGAGTTTCCTGAGCGCGGCACGATTCCTTCGGCAGCGGCGACCTACCCAGACGTGACCAAGATTCCCGTGAGCCAGTTCTTGGGGTTTGCGCTTCCGGCGGATACACCCGAGGAGATCCTGGCGACCATCACGGAAGCGTTTGGGCGCATGATGGAGAGCGAGGAATTGAAAACATTTTGTGAGAGCCGCTTGATGACCGTGCAGGGGTGGCATGGGGAAGAGGCCAACAAGCGAGCCCAGGCCGCTGAAAGTGCCTGGGTTTGGAAGCTCGATGAGTTGGGCATTACGGTAGAGTCGCCCGCCGCATTTGAGATCCCGAAGCCCGAATAGGGTGGCTTCATTCGAGGGTGGGCGATGCTTGATCCAAAGGGACTCCGAACCGCGGATCTGATCTCGGGCAGCTTGGTGGCTTTGCTTGGGATTGGGGTCCTGGTAGGGGCCTCTCAGATGCCGATTGGGGGGACCTACGGCGGCGTGGAGAACCCGTGGTATGCATCGCCTGCTGCCGTGCCTTTGTTGTTGGGATCCTTGCTGGTGTTGGCTGGCTTGGGCGTGGTGTTCCAGGGATGGCGGGCGGGTGCTGCGCGCGATTTTCGAAGCACGGTTTTCAGCTGGTTTGGTGGTGTCGCAGGCCGGCGCCGGGTGCTTTGGATCGCGGGAATCTGGGGAGGCTTGCTGCTCTATGTTCTGGTCCTGAGTTGGAAACCTTTTGGAGGCTTAGCAATCCAGATGACGCGGTGGATTCGCTCCGGGGCTCCGTTGGACTTTTTGATCGATCCCGGCGGCATCAATTACTGGCTGGCCAGCAGTGTTTTTCTGACCGCGGCGGTCTTGTTGACCCGGCCGCAGCGAAAGAGTCGAGCTTGGCTTCGTGATCTTCTCATGATCGTCGGGCTCTGGGTGGGGGTCTTGGTGCTAGCGTTCCTTTTCTCCAAACCGCTCCAGGTGCCGTTGCCGTAGTGACCCCTCCGCGGAAGATACAAGTAATGGCATAAGTTCGGAATCGGTCGGATGGAATCCTTTGTTCAGTTTGCCCAACAGTTCGTGGCCTTGGCTACTTTGGGAAACTTGTTGGTGTTGGTGGCCTCGGTCCTCCTGGGGATTGTTTTCGGTGCTTTGCCCGGTTTGACCGCCACGCTGGGAGTGGCCTTGCTGACCACGGTGACCTATGGCATGAGTCTGGCGATCGAGACTTCGATGCTGGCCTTGATGGGGGTCTATGTCGGGGCGATTTACGGGGGCTGCCATCCGGCGATTCTATTGAATATTCCCGGTACTGCTGCTGGTGCGGCGACGGCGATCGAAGGGTATCCGTTGAGTCAGAAGGGGCGTGGCGGTGAGGCCATCGCCACGGCTACGGTCATGTCATTTGTGGGTACGGTATTCGGTGTCTTGGCGATGCTTTTGTTGATCCCCTTGCTGACCCGACTCGCGACCTCGTTTCAGTCCAGTGAGTATTTCTTGTTGGCGTTGTTTGGAGTTTTGATCTGTGGTTCGCTGACGGCTCCGGACACGCCGACGAAAGGGTGGATTGCCGGTTTGTTCGGGCTCTTGTTGGCGACCGTGGGGATGGATCCGACCCATGGTTTTCAGCGCTTTACATTTGGTGTTCCGGAATTGGTCGAGGGCATCAAACCCATTCCCGTGATATTGGGGGGCTTCGCGATCCCGCAGATTATTCGGTCGCTGCTGCGATCCGGTGAGGAGACTCAAACCGGTGTGCGCCTGCGCCAAGTGTGGCCGCGGTTTTCAGAGCTGCGGCGCCAAGTGAAAACAGCGATCCGATCTGGATTGCTGGGTGTTGGGGTTGGCTCTATCCCGGGTGTGGGGGAAGATATCGCCGCTTGGATCTCCTACGATACGGCCAAGAAGGCGAGTGCGGCACCGGATGAATACGGTAAAGGAAGTATGGAGGGTGTGGTGGCGGCTGAGACGGCGAATAATGCCTGCATCGGAGGTGCGCTGATCCCCTTGTTGACGCTGGGGATTCCAGGATCGCCACCAGCGATGATGTTGCTTGGTGCGATCATGCTCAATGGGGTGATTCCCGGTCCTCGCTTGCACGAGGACAATCCTACGTTCATTCCTCAGATGGCGGCTATTCTGTTGTGGGCGTCACTGGTGATGTTGGTTTGCGGTTTTCTAATGAGCCGTGTGTCGCTCTACGTGCTGCGGATTCCGGTTCACATCCTGATGCCGTTTGTGGCGGTATTTACCGTGTTGGGGTCTTATGCGTTTGATTTCAGCCTGTTCAATGTTTGGTTTATGCTCGGGTTCGGTTTGCTGGCCTACTTTATGGAGGAGAACGGGTATCCGGTGGCGCCGTTGGTGATCGGGATCATTCTGGGACCCATGGCGGAGGACAACCTTCGGCGTGCCTTGATTGACCATCAGGGGAGTGTGTTGCCGTTCTTGACTCGTCCGCTGTCGTTGGTCTTCGTCGTGCTGATCGTTCTGTCCCTTTGCTATCGGCGGCGGCCGGGAGCAACGAAGGATGCCGAATCGCCATCCACGGCCGCGGCCGCGGACTAGGTCAAGCGCCAGTGGGCTTGTCGGAGCACGGCTTTGGGCTGGTTGGCGAGCTGTTCGTACCAGACGGTGAGGAGAGAATCATCCGTCAGTTGCACCGTGGACGGATAGCCCAAGTCCCCGGAATGCCCGTCGGCCGAGAGTGTGATGGGTTCGGACCAGGTGTGACCGTGGTCTTCGCTGATCCGGGCTTGGTTCCCGAAAGGGTGCCGACGATAGCCATAGGTCATCAGGAGGCGTTGATCGCGGAGACGTAGGAGGTGGGAGGGTAAGCCCCAGACCCCGATGGATTTGGGTTGCGTCCAGGTGTGTCCACCGTCGGGAGATTCGGTTTGAAGGGTTTCGCGGGCGTTGTGGCGATTGTGGTTGCGGATTTGGACGAGGATGCGGCGATCGGCGGTCTCGATGGCGTGGAGTTCGTGATACTCGGCCGGATCGTCCCCGGGTCGGGTCGGGATCGTGGCAAGCCACTGCCAGGTCACGCCGTCGTCGAGAGACTGGCAGACGCCAATCCTTCTTTGGCCCGTCCAGAGTTCTTTGCCAGCGTAGAGCAAGCGGCCGTCTCGGAGTGAGATGGGACCGTGCGGGCTGTTGACCGGGCAGCGCGCGGCGGTGGACCAGGTCGTGCCGCCGTCGGTGGATCGGAGAGTCCACTGACCCAGCTGGGCTTGGCGGGCAGCGGAACTGAGCCGACGCTGGACGGCGTTCCAAGCGGCTAGCCGATCGGACGACCAGGAGGATGTGGGTTGTTGTCGGTCGAGGATGGATTCGTAGGCCAGGGAGGAGAAAGTGGTGGCGATCAGGGTGCCTTGTGGGGTTTCCAAAATGCCGGCATCGCGATCGTCGATGGCACCGTCGTGGATGATTCGGGGCCAGGTCCAGTGTTGTCCTTCGGAATCTGATTGCATGAGCTCGACCCGACCAAAGGGACAGACGTGGGATTCGCGCCCGCCCGAATAGGCGAGCACCAATTGACCGTTCTTCCGACGGGCGACGGTGGGCCAGCCGTGATAGCGATGGGGGAGGTGGCTGATCGTGCGGGTCGGTGATGCGGTGGTGATCGCGGGGGCTTGGGCTCGGGTGAGGATGGCTGGGGCCAGGGCGCAGGCGAGCGACGATTGAAGGAGGAACGTTCGGCGTGAGAGAGGCTGGGCGTTCATGACGCGTGAGCCTAGCCAAGAAGCGGACGTGGGGCGAGAACGGGATTCGGACCGGGGGCCATTGGGGTGTGATTAAAAGTGCGGGGCATCGGATCGGAGCGACAGGCTTCCCTTTGACGAGGCTGGAAGAACAGGTCGCTGACAAGGAAAGCGGCAGCTCTGCTCCCGCACTCCATATGAGAGAGCTGATTTTTACCTATTGCAGTTTTCATTTTAACTTTTTCATTCTCCCCGCACTTTGAATCACACCCGTGCCATTGAGACCGGAGCGCCATACTGAGTTCGGTTTCCGGATGGTGGGGCGAGCGTAGCCGCGAGCCGTCGGCACGAACGTAGACGCCAACCGAGTAAGGATCCTGGCGCACGAGGGTAGGACCCCCTTGATCCATAGGACAGCCAAGTGCGGTCTCTTCCTCGGCTTTTCGGTCCTTTTCCTGGAAACCCGGGGGGGGAATTATTAGGTTCGCGCGGTGCGACCTTGGTTTCCATGGCAACTCGATTCATTGTGGCGTTTTGGGGCCGGAGTCTTTCTGGTTCTGGGGGCGACCTCGATTGGGAACCTCTTGGTGTTGAAACTCGTTGGTGAGACGCCGCATGCGGATTTCTATGCCGTGCTCGCGCATTCGCTGATCTTTCATAGCGGGATGATGATGATCTTGGCGCTTTTGGTTTCGGATCATCAAGGCACTTGGGAGGCGATCTTTGGGATCCGGTTTCGCGAGTGGGGAAAACTGGCTGGGCCTGTGGCCGTGGGCATCTTCTTGTGTTGGGTGAATGCGCAGTTGGTGGGGGGATTGTCTGCGGGGGTGATCGAGGCCATAACGGGCGAGGCGGCCGAGTTGCAGGAATCGGTGAAAATGGTGATGAGAATGACCTCGGGTTGGCAGATCGGACTTTTTGGGGTTATCACCGTGGTGTTGGCGCCGGTGGTGGAAGAGTTGTTTTTTCGCGGGGTTCTCTTCACCGCAGTGACGCAGTTCAAGGGCCGGGCAGTGGGTCTATGGAGCACGTCCATCTTCTTTGGAGTGATCCATGCCAATTGGTTTTCGTTGCTGCCGCTGACGCTCATGGGGGTGCTGTTGGCTTTGTTGTATGAGCGCACGCGGAATCTGCTGGCTCCCATTGCCGTGCATGCGGCGTTTAATTTGATCAATTTTGTCTTGGTGCTGATGGGCGCCGGGGAGTAGGGCGGGAATTGGAGATGAGCGAATTCGAACTGATTCAAAAGCTGGTGGCGGATCTGCCGACCTCGGCGAGCACGGTGATCGCGGCGGGGGATGACTGCGCGGGAGTTCGACCTCCTGCGGAGGGACATCTCCTGTTGCTGAAGACGGACGCCGTGGTGGAGGGCGTTCATTTCACGAGGCAGGACGATGCGCTCCAGGTGGGGCACAAGGCCTTGGCTCGTTGTCTGAGTGACATTGCCGCCATGGGCGGGCGACCGGATAGCGCGTTGATCACGCTGGGAGTGCCGGACATGGAGTCGACCGAGTATGTCGAAGCGGTTTATCGCGGGCTCGTGGCTACCGCGCGCCGGTACGAGGTGGCGATTGTGGGGGGCGAGACCGTGCGAAATCCGGGAGGACTTTTGATCTCAGTGAGTCTCACGGGATCGGTAATTGAAGAGCGGGTGGTTCGCCGGTCGGGTGCCCAAGAGGGGGATGCGATTTTTGTGACGGGCGAACTCGGCGGATCCATTCTGGGCCATCACCTGAAGTTTAAACCGCGGGTGGCCGAGGCGGCGTGGTTGGTGGAAAGGGTGCCCGTGCATGCGATGGTGGATGTGAGTGATGGGTTGAACCGGGATTTGGGACATATCCTCAGGGCGAGTCAGGTCGGGGCGACCCTCAATGAGCAATACCTTCCCATCCGTAGGGAAGCCAAGTTGCGGGCTCGGGAGGATGCTCAAGCCAAACCGGCTTTGTGGGCCGCGTTGACGGATGGAGAAGATTTTGAACTGGTATTTACCGTGCCCGCAGCGGATGCCGTCGGCTTGAAGGATGGGTGGCGAGAAGCGTTTCCCGATACGCGCCTGAGTCTGATTGGACGGATCGATGCCCAAGCCGGCTTGCGCTTAAAACAAAAGGATGGCATTCGGTCCCTGAGTAACGAAGATGGCTTCGATCATTTCCAATAGCGAATCCGAGACCCGAGCTCTCGGGATGGCTTGGGGCCGAGCCGCCGGTCGCGGCTGGCTGATTGGTTTGGATGGGGATCTGGGCGTGGGGAAGACGCACTTGGTCAAGGGAATTGCCGCAGGCTTGGGTATTGAATCCCCGGTGACATCGCCGACATTTACCCTCCTTAATGAGTTGGAAGGCGGGCGCCTGCCGCTGTGTCATTTGGATTTATATCGCCTGGAAGGGGCGGATGCGGTTCGAGAGGCCGGGTTGGAAGACTACTTATTTGACGAGTCTGGGGTGGTGGTCGTGGAGTGGGTGGGACGTTTTTGGGCCGGGGAAAACCAGCCAGATCCTGGCGCTCTGGCTCGGCCCGGTGGGGTCTTCCGCTGGGCAAAAATCACGGTAGCCGAGGATGGGAGCCGGCAGATCGACTATGAAGATTTTAGCCATTGAAAGTGCCTTTCGCCAACGGTCAGTGGCGCTCTGTCGGGTGGCGGAACCGAGTGCCGTGACGGTGTTGGGCGCGGCGGCCGGTGTTTCCGAACGGGGTGGACCGTTGGCTTCGATGGTCGCTTCGGTACTTGCGGATGGCGCTGCGGGTCGTTCTGCGGTCGATCGCTTGCTGGTCGGGGTAGGACCGGGTTCGGCGGCCGGTATTCGATCGACCCTGGCGTTTGCCATTGGTTGGGGCTTGGCCTATGACATCCCGGTGATGGGGTATGGGAGTCTTTGGGGAGTGGCGGTGGAGTATTGGTTGAGTGGCGGTCGCGGGCGGGTTTGGTGTTTGGCTCGAAGTACGCGCGGACAGTTTTATCAGCAGTCGTTTCGCTTGGATGATCGAGTCGTCGGGGATTCGGAATTAGCTTTAGTCGGGCCGGACGCGGTTCGGGCCCGTTTGTCTGCCGGTGAGACCTGTCTGAGTCCCGAGGCGGAGACGGTTTGGGAACCCCTGATTCCGACTGCTGGCGGGTCCGTGGGTTTGCCGAGAGTGGTGCTACCGACGGCGGCAAGTTTGGCGTGGTTGCTGGCTTGGAACCAAGGCGAAGCAGAGGCTCCGTTGGAACCATTGAATCTGGTGCCGACTCACTTTGTGAAGGCACCACCGCCCCGCCAACTGCCCTAGGCTGGGAACGGGCGAGTGGGTCAGTCTTGGTTTTCGATGACTAAAGCCAGACGGCAGACGGACAATGCCATAGAAGGAGAGAGCACTTCCGTGGAGGTGCTGGGGTCCGAGCCGTAGCGGGCAAAGTAGTGTGTCTCCCCACGAATCTGGGTTTCTCCGGTGGTCATGGCTTTGGAGTGGAACTGTCTGAGTTGCTTGAGCACGCGCTTGTACAGCCGGTCGTCGGTGGAGTACGGCGGTGGCTCGTCCGATTCGTTACCATCGAAGAGTTCGAGGTGAATCGTCTTGTCCAGTTCTCGTCCGGCAGGGAAGCGGTATGGATCTGTGTCTGTCATGTATCCGTCGGTCGGTCGGGGACTTCTTCGATGCCTTACCGGAGTTCGAACGTGATTCCGGAGGGTCTGTGAGTCAGTGAAATCCTCGTGTTGGGAAGGACCGTAACCTACTATTCTTGATTTGGCGAGGTAAACTGGAAAGTATGTCGCACCGTGGGAAGTCTTGCGACGGTGGCCGGTGAGGGGCCCGGTAGGGCGATTGGTGAGCGTTGGCCAGTGCACAAGCGGCATTCGGGGTTTGCGAGTCAACTGGCTTGTCAGCGACTCGTTTGCCTGGGTGACGGGTTCGTTGGTTGACATTCGGCTCGGTTCGAGGGAAAGATGCCGGATGGGTTTACTGGATGATCAGATTGCCGTAGTGACCGGTGCCGGGCGTGGTTTGGGGCACGCGATTGCGTTGCGGTTTGCCGCTGAAGGGGCGGATGTGGTGTGCGTTTCACGCAGCCAAGCCAATGCCGATAAGGCGGCCGCCGATGTGAAGGCACTCGGGCGCCAGGCTTGGTCCGTCCCGGTCGATGTGTCTGACCCCGCTGCGCTGCAGGATGCCGCCAAACAGATCGTTTCGGACGCGGGCCGGGTCGATATCTTGGTCAATAATGCCGGGGTCACCCGGGACGGCTTGTTGATGCGCATGAGTGAGGCGGACTGGGATCAGGTGCTGGATACCAACCTGAAAGGGGCCTTTCTCCTGACCAAAGCGTTTTGTCGGACCTTCATGAAGCAACGGAAAGGGCGCATCATCAACATCAGCTCTGTGATCGGGCTGCGCGGGAATGCCGGTCAGGTCAACTATGCGGCCAGCAAGGCCGGCTTGATTGGGATGACCAAATCCATCGCCCGCGAGCTTGCGTCGCGTTCCGTGACCGCTAATGTCATCGCGCCGGGCTTCATTCGGAGTGACATGACGGCCGAGCTGGATGAGGCGCAACAAAAGGCCATCCTGGGCGAGATTCCCTTGGGCGAGATGGGGGAACCCTCCGACATTGCCGAGGCGGCTTTGTTCTTGGCGGGGCCCGGAGCACGCTATATTACGGGTCAAGTATTGACCGTCGACGGCGGGATGGTGATGGCCTAGGCGGCGGGTGCTTGGGGGTGTTTGACCCGAGTGACTGTTTTTTAATGAATAATCAGGCTTGACGCGGTTATCTAGATTGCTAATTACACACACAACAAATCCGAACGGAGAAACTCATGGCTGCTGAAAAATCGATCGAAGAACGCGTTAAAGGCATTATTGTCGAGCAATTGGGCGTCAACGCCGACCAAGTGACACCGGAATCCAAATTTATCGAAGACTTGGGGGCTGACTCCTTGGACACGGTGGAATTGGTGATGGCATTGGAAGAAGAATTTGGTCAGGAAATCCCGGACGAAGATGCTGAAAAGCTTCAGAGTGTGGGCGATGTGATCAAGCACATCGAAGAGTCCAAAGGCGAATAAACGCTTTACTCAGTTTTATTTTCCTAGGGCGGGGTCTGGCTGAGAACAGCAGACGCTGCCCTTTTTTAATCTATGGATCAAGCGGCAACAGAACGGCGAATCGTGATCACGGGATTGGGCGTGGTCAGTTCATTGGGCAATACCATCGACGATTTTTGGAAGAACGTCGTGGGTGGCGAGTGTGGGATTGGTCCCATCACGTCATTTGATGCCACGGACTACGATTGCCGGATTGCGGCCGAGGTGGGCGAACTGGACGTGGTTCCGGCGTTTCCCTCCCCGAAAGACGTCCGAAGGGCGGACCCGTATGCGCAATACGGCGTGTACGCGGGTCATCAAGCCCTGCAGGACTCTGGGATCGATTTGGCGGCGACGGACCTGGAGCAGTTCGGGGTCTACGTCGGTTCCGGCATCGGTGGTCTTCAGACCATTGAGAAGCAACACTCCATCTTGATGAGCAAAGGTCCGGGGCGGGTTTCGCCGTTCCTGATCCCGATGCAGATCCTCAATATGGCGTCCGGATTGCTGTCCATGTATCACGGGCTGCAGGGGCCGAACTTGGCCACCTGTTCCGCCTGTTCGACCTCGGCGCACGGCATTGGTGAAGCCTGGCGGACGATGAAGATGGGGGATGCCAACGTCATGCTGGCCGGAGGAGCCGAGGCCGCCATCACGCCGGTGGGGATTGGTGGCTTTTCGGCGATGAAGGCCATGAGCACTCGCAATGACGATCCCAAACGTTCCTCACGGCCTTTTGATAAGGATCGCGACGGTTTTGTGATGGGAGCCGGTGCTGCGGTTGCGGTGCTGGAAGAGTTGGAGCACGCCAAAGCCCGTGGGGCTCGGATCTATTGTGAATTGAAGGGTTACGGCAATACTGCGGATGCGCATCACATGACGGCGCCCGATCCCAATGGAGCCGGTGCGGCGCGGTGCATGCAGATGGCGCTGCGCTCGGCGGGCCTTACGGTCGAAGACATCGACTATATCAACGCCCACGGGACTTCGACTCCGCAAGGCGACGTGTGCGAGACCCTGGCCGTCAAGAAGGTGTTTGGGGACCATGCCAAGCGTCTCGCGGTGAGTTCCACCAAGGGCGCGACCGGTCATATGCTCGGTGCTGCCGGGTCGATCGAGATGGCGATCTGCGCCAAGTCTTTGGAATGTGGCGTGTTGCCGCCGACGATCAATTTGGAAAACCCCGATCCCGAGTGTGATCTGGATTATGTGCCGAATGAGGCACGGGAGACCGCGGTGAACGCCGTCATCAGTAACTCGTTTGGATTCGGGGGGCACAACGCTAGCCTCCTCGCGACCCGCTTCACGGGTTAGGCCGAGGTTCGGCTGTATTTCGTTGCCTTGCCCTAGCCGACTAGGGTGATGGCAGAACGGTCCGGTTCGTCTCGTCCTTCAACTTGTCCCACCACCTGGGATGCGGGATAGCCGGCCCGCTGGAGAGCTTCGACGCAGGCTGCGGAACGCTCCGGAGCGACCCCGAAAAGTAGTCCGCCCGCGGTTTGCGGATCAAACCACGTTGCGTAGTCCGGATGATCCGTATACGCCTTGGCGTTTGTGATGGCGGCTTGGTTCCGATGGTTTTGAGGGAAGAGAGAACTCCGGATGTCGGCCTGAGCGCATTCGCGGGTTCCATCCAGAACGGGGATGGCGTTGGCCTGGATCCGCGCATCCAAGGACGAGGCTTCCAACATTTCCAGTAGATGGCCCATGAAGCCAAAGCCGGTTAGATCCGTGGCTGCGGTTGCATCATTCGCACGCAGAATTGGAACTGCGGATTGATTTGAGTTGAGCATGTGATCGATGGCATTCGCCAGCCATTGGCTGGGGCCAATCCCACGCATGAGCGACGCCAGGAGAACACCCGTGCCGAGCGGTTTGGTCAATACGAGATGATCCCCGGAGCGGAGCCCCCCTTTCCGAAACAAGGTCTTGGGATCACCCGTCCCGTTGACCGTCAGACCAAACGCGAGTTGGTCTCCTTCGAGCGTGTGCCCACCAATCAATGGGGTCCCGTGAGCTTGTAGCGTTTTTAGAGCTCCTGCCAGGGTTTGGTAGAGGATCTCCTCAGTGGGCCGGTCCTCGCCGTAGGGAATCGTGACCACGGCTTGGGCCGAATGCGGCTGGGCACCCATAGCCAGGATATCCCCCAAACAATGCAGTGTTGCGATCTGTGCAAACAGCCAGGGGTCGTTGAGGAAGGCTGGAAAGAAATCTACTGTTTGCACAATTGATGCGTCGGAAGGCAAAGAGAAGACCGCTGCATCATCGGGCGCTTCTAGTCCGACGGCGATGGAGGGAGCGTCGGTAATGTCGAGCCGTTTTAAGACGCGATGCAGGATCTGATGCCCGACTTTGCTGCCGCAGCCCGTGCAACGGATGGCGGGTGCGGAGATCGTGTCGGGGAGGGGTGGCTGCGGTTTGGGGCGAGACTTGGTCGGGGTTTCGGCCATCTTGGGTAGTTCCTGATACTGACGCATCCACCGCCGGTCGATACCGTCCTTCCAACGCCAAACCCAACGCCCTTCCGTGGACCAGCCCCCGCGTGATGCGACGGCGTAAGCGTCTCCCGTACTAATCAAACTAAGGAATCGACTCTGCGGACGATAGCGCCGTAGGGGACGTTGGTAAATGGCGTTGGCGAGGTTATCGGCCAAGGGAGGGCCTTGTCGCACCGCGAAGACGCCGGACTTCGGACGCGGTTGGCCGATCATGGAAGCCACGTCGCCCGCCGCAAAGACAAACGGATGCGATGGCGATTGAAGATACGGGTTCACTTGAATGAACCCATGTTCGTCCACCGCCAAGCCGGACTCGGCGGGCCAAGCCGGTGCGGCAGCGTGCGTGAGCCAAAACAAGGAATCGAAGTCATGAGACTGTGTTTGTTTGGTTTGGACTGAGCTCTCGGTTACCCGGGTGATTTCTTGGTTGGTGTGCACGGGGATCCCGCGGGCTTCGAGGAGGCGTTGGTAGCGGGTTTGGACCCCGGTATTGTGGGAAGGTAGGATGGAGGATGAGCGGGTAAGGATGGCGAAACGGGCCTTCAAGCCGTGCTGCTGGAGTCGGTGCTGGAGGCTGAGGGTCAATTCCACTCCCCCGGCGCCAGCGCCTACGGTGAGGAATTGATGGGTTCGCTCGGGGGATGCCTTGAGGTTGGCTTCAATCGTTTCCCAACGACGTAGAAACGAGTCCACCGGTTTCACGGGAATGGCGTGTTCGCGCGCCCCGGGCACATCGCTCATGGCCGGTGTGGATCCGGTGTCGATGGAGACCCAATCAAAACTCACCGGTGGGTGCTGGGCACAGTGGATGCGTTTTTGTTTGAGATCGAGACCCACCACGGTATCGCGGTAACACTGTGCGCCGGCAAACTGGCACAGAGGGAGCAAGTTCAAGTGACTCTCCGCAAAGGTGTAGTGCCCGGCCAGGAATCCGGGTAGCATGCCGGAGTAGGGTGTGTCAAAGGTGGGCGTGATCAGTGTCAGCCGAACGCCGGGAATCGGGCGCATGCCGAAGCGTTTGAGGACCGCAACGTGGGCGTGGCCACCGCCGATCAGGACGATGTCCTTTTGTATAGGCACCACGCGTTTCATTGGGCGGTGATTGTCAACGTCTGGTAGGCAGTTTCAATCACTATTGTCTGGCAGTGCGGATTCCGACGGATGAGAATATGCGGCATGGGATCCGCCACGCACCAGTTGAGGGCTATTCCTTCCGTGGATCGACTTTTGGGCGATCTGGACGGCGTGGTCCCGCGTCCCTTGGTCGTGAGGGCCGTGCGGGAACTGCTTCGTGAGGTGCGCGAGTCTGGTGACGTGCCCGGCTACGAGGTCCTCTTAGAGCAAGCGCAAAATGCCATCCATGCGCTCAGTCGGGCGCGCCTGCAGCCGGTGATCAATGGCACCGGTATCTCGTTGCACACCAATTTGGGGCGGAGTCCCTTGTCGACCGGAGCGGTCGATGCGATGGCTGCGGTCGCGGGTGGCTATTCCAATCTCGAACTGGATCTTGCCAACGGGAAACGCGGGCGTCGGGGCGCGTATCTGGAACAATGTTTCTCGGTTCTGACCGGGAGCGAAGCCGCTTTGGTGGTGAACAACTGTGCGGCGGCGCTTTGGTTGGTGCTGAATCAACTGATCCGAGGCGAGCGGTCAGAGGTTCTCATTTCTCGGGGAGAGTTGGTCCAGATTGGGGGCGGTTTTCGGATTCCAGATATTCTCGAGTCGAGTGGTGCCCGCTTGCGGGAAGTGGGCACGACCAATCGCACCACATTTGAGGACTACGAAAGGGCCCTGAGCGAGCGCACCGCGTTGATTCTGGTGGTGCACCGAAGCAATTTTTTCATGGAGGGTTTTGTCGCCTCACCGGACTTATCTGCCTTGTCCAAGTTGGCCAAAAAGTGGGGCATTCCTCTGGTCTATGATCAAGGGAGTGGGGCGATGGTCGGGACGGAAGGGATCCCGGGAGTGGGCCACGAGGTGACCGTGGCGGAGAGTCTGGAGCAGGGCGCTTCGCTGACCTGTTTCAGTGGGGATAAACTCCTTGGCGGGCCGCAGGCGGGGATTATTTGCGGCCGACGCGAGTTGGTAGCCGCCTTGAGGCGAAATCCGCTGTGCCGGGCCCTACGGTGCGATAAGCTGGTGCTCAGTGCCCTTCAGGCCACGGTGGAATCTTATTTGATAGCGTCGACAGGCGCCGGGAAGTTGTCTGCCGAAGGCATGTCGGCGACCGTGCCCTTATTCCAAGCGCTCGATGTGGCGCCGGACGAGTTGAATCGTCGAGCGGAAGCGATCTGTGTGGCGTTGCAGGACACGGACTGGCGGGTCGATCGGATCGAAACCGAGAACGAGGTTGGTGGTGGTACGTTGCCGCAGAGTCGGGTGCCGTCGGTGGCTTTAGCCTTCCGCTGGCCGAGCTGCCGGGTCGAAGATCTGGCTAAGCGATTTCGTGAAGGAACGCCTCCGTTGGTTGGGTATGTTGAGGAGGATGCGTTTGTGGTGGATCTGCGCACGGTATTCGAATCGCAAGACCGGGATATTGTGGATCATTTCCAGCGCTTTGCCGCCGCTTGGGAAGCGTGAATCCGAGGGAGGGGAGGAATGAAGGTTCGTCATTTTATTGTTGCGACGGCGGGACATGTTGACCACGGCAAGAGTGCCTTGGTGCAAGCTTTGACCCAGACGGATCCGGATCGGTTGCCGGAGGAGAAGGCGCGAGGGATCACGATTGAGTTGGGCTTTGCGGAGTTGGTTTTGCCGGGGCGAAAGGATCCCGAGACGGAGCTACGCCTCGGCGTGATCGATGTTCCGGGGCACGAGGATTTTGTGAAAAACATGGTCGCCGGCGTGGGCTGTGTGAACTTGGGCTTGATCGTGGTGGCGGCGGATGACGGTTGGATGCCTCAGACGGAGGAGCACTTTCAGATCCTCAGCGACCTGGGGGTGGAGCGAGTGGTGATCGTGCTCAACAAGATCGACTTGGTGGCGGATGATGACGAGGCGTTTTTGGTGGAGGTGATTCGGGATGAGCTTAAAGAAACGGCCTATGCCGAGATTCCGATTATCCCGACTTCGACCGTCACCGGACGGGGTATTGAGGAGCTGAAAGCGACTCTCACCGAGGCTTTGGAAGCGGCGCCGGATGCCGCCGATGTGGGACAGCCGCGGCTTTCCGTCGATCGGGTTTTCAGCGTGAAAGGGCACGGGACGGTGGTGACGGGGACCTTGGCGGATGGCCAGTTTGAGGTCGGTCAATCCGTCGTCATCCAACCGCAAGGCCTTAGCTCGCGCATTCGGGCCTTGCAGTCCTTTGGGCAGTCTGTTGACCGGGTCGGGCCTGGTACGCGGGTGGCCGTGAATCTTGGAAGCGTTGGAGTTCGGGCCAGTGGCGCACCGGCGAGTGAAGGCGTGGGCCGCGGTGATGTGGTGACGGTGCCGAAGGTGGCATTGAGCACGAATGTGGTGGATTGCCTCATCGCCAAATCCGCGCGTCAATTAGCTGGGAATACACCGGCGGCCAGAGTGCTCAAACAAGGAGCACGAGTAAGGCTACACCACGGGAGTTCCCACGTTGCGGGGCGCGTTTTCTTTGTGGGCCGAGACGGCTTGGCTCCGGGCGAACAGGCTCCGGCGGAGTTGCGGCTGGAACAGGAAGTTATGGTTTTGTCGGGAGATCGGTTCGTGCTGCGGGATTGGTCTGAAGTTTACACGATGGCCGGCGGTGTGGTTCTGGAGCCAAGAGCAACCACGCACCGGTTTCGGACCGCGCCCCAGCAGGCCTTTCTCTCGGCTTTCCCGGGCTTGGCTTTTGACGTGGCGACGTGGCTCCGGGCGCGCATGGCGCGGGACAAGGTCGATCGGGTGCCGGGTGGTTTTAGCGAAAGCCGGTTTGGTCTCGCGGCGGTTGAAGCGGCCCTAGAACGCTTGGGTTCTGAGGAAGGGCTGGTGCGACGCGGCGACACCGTGGTGGAAGGGGCCTTTTGGCAAGAGCAGAAGACGCTGGCTGAGAAACGGGTGCGGCAGTTTCATCGAGATCATCCTGAATTGGGCGGTCTTCCCGTGGCGCTGTTGAGGGCGGATTTGGATGAGCGCTGGGCCAAAGGTGGGGGATTGGATCCCTTGCTTGAGGCGCTGTCGGAGACGGGCTTTGTGGTGAACGCCGCATTGATTCGGGCCAGCGATCATACGATCTCGCTCCCGGCAGATCTGGCCGGTCCGGTTGGGCAACTCCGGCGTGTGCTGGGCGAAAAAGAGATCGATCCGCCAGCCCGGAAGCAACTCGCGGGATCGGAAACGGATGAACGGGCTTTGCGATTTTTATTGGATACGGGTGAAGCGGTGGAGATTGGGGCCGAGTTGGTGATGTTGGCCACGGGGCGCGAACGCCTAGTCGGGGCGGTGAAGGCTTTTTTGGAAGCGCATGGTAGTGCGAGCGTGAGCGAGTTGCGGTCGCACACCGGAGTGAGCCGGCGCATCATGTTGCCGGTCTTGGAGCAGTTGGATTCGAGCGGTGTCACGGTGCGCGATGGTGATCAGCGGACGTTGGGGGCGAAAGCCTGATTCGGGGTGGGGAATCGGAAAAAATGTGGGTAACCTGGTCTTGGCTAGGTGGTCTTGAGAGATGTTGATGAGGAATCGATTACAACAGTGGGGCGGAGTCGGGTTGGTTGCGGGATTGCTTCTGGCCGCCTTTGGGCTGCGTACGGAAGCGGCGCCGTTTGCCGTTGGGGAATCGTTTCCGAATCTGATCTTGCCGCAAGCCGCTACGGGGCAACCCGACTCTTTGGCCGCCTATCGCGGCAAGAAGACGGTGCTTCATCTCTTCGCTTCCTGGTGAGCGGGTTGCCGCAAGCACGTGCCCGGGTGGCACGCCCTCACGGAACCCTATCGAGAAGAAGGCCAACTCAATGTCGTTGGACTCATCCAAGAACAACATCCCGATCGGGCCTTGTTGTTCATGCAGTGGAAAGAGATGGGCTGGCCACTGTTGGTCGACTCGTTGAATCTCTTGGGCGTGACGGGAGCGCCAATCACACTGTTCTTGGATGAAGCGGGGCAAGTAATTGCGATCAATCCGCGTCGATCCGATCTCACCGCATTTCTGGCGCGTGAACCCGTAGATTGGGACACCTGGCAACGGCCAGATCCCAAGACGCTCTTGCGTGAGCCGGATCTGGAAGCTGTTGAAGCGGCCGATCGACAATACCTCTGGGGCGGCGAAGCTGGAGTGCCCAAGGCCATCGCCGGATACCGCGAGTTGCTGGCGCATCAACCCGACCAAGCCGCTTGGCACTTCCGGTTGGGGGTGGCGTTTCGGAAACGGTATGATGGGGCCTTGCGGGAGGCGGACGATTTTGCGAAAGCCGTGTCCCATTGGCAGCGTGCGCTGGATTTGAATCCCAATCAGTACATCTGGCGCCGCCGTATCCAGCAATACGGCCCCCGTTTGGCGAAGCCCTATTCTTTCTACGATTGGGTTCATGAGGCTCGCGCGACCATTGAGAAACGCGGGGAACAACCCTCGCCCCTGTCGGTGGAACCGGGAGGAGCCGAGTTTGCCTATCCCGCCAAGACCCTCGTCACGGAGGACACCCCGGAAAATCCGGATCCGGGTGGCCGCATCTTTCGAGATGTGGAGGGCTTTGTCAGGATTGAAACGACCGTCGTGCCGGCCGCGGTGAAGCCCGGGGATGCCCTGCGGGTGCATGTGGTGCTACGACCCGATACGGGCCAAAAAGCGCACTGGAACAATGAGGTGGACGGTTTGGCGCTCTGGATGGACGAGCCGGAAGACTGGATTGTGGATGCCCCACTCCGAAGCCTGCCGAATCCGCCCAAACCGATCACCACGGAAGAACGCCGCTTAGAGTTTGAACTGCAGACCCCGAGCGAGGTGTCCGGAGAGTCCGTGACGCTCCACGGTTATGCGCTTTACTACGTGTGCGAAGACGTGGATGGTCGGTGTCTCTACCGGCGGCAGGACTTTGAGGTCCCCGTGCGGTTGGTGCGCTAATGGGCCGACCTAGGATCAACCCAAACAACGAAACCGAGAAAAAGAACATGAGACGAAGCGTGAGTGAGGTCTTGGCAATCGCCCTGGTGGCGGTCTTGTCGATGGCCGGCGGACGGGCGATCGCGGCGGATGCGCCGGGAATCGCGGTTGGGGCCAAGGCCCCGGCTATTGAGCTGAAGGATCAGAACGGTAAGAAACAAACCTTGGGCACCTTCCTGGGACAGCAGAAGAAGGTGGCTTTGGTCTTCTACCGATCGGCCGATTGGTGACCATTCTGCAAGCGGCAGTTAGTTGAACTGCAAGGCAATTTGGCGAAGTTTGAGAAGGCGGGTATTCAAGTGGTGGGGCTGAGTTATGATTCCACCGAGATTCTCTCGCGATTTGCGCGTCGGAGCAAAGTCACCTTCCCGCTCTTAGCGGATGTGGGAAGTAAGGTGATCGATGCTTACGGGATTCGCAATGAAGCGCGGCGAGACGGTCTCCCTCATCCCGGCACGATCATTGTGGGCACGGATGGCAAGGTGATTGCCAAGCTCTTTCACGAGGGCTATCGCAAGCGCCACCTAAGTGACGAGATCATCGCAGCGGCGAAGTAGCCGAAGCGCATAGGCGGTTGGATTAGCCGCCGATACCACTCATCGTACGAGCGGGCTGTTCAAAATCGGTTTGACCGATTTTGTGGCCCGCTTCTTTTTTGAGGACGATGGATTGCAAGTGTTGGGCAATGGCCTCGTCCGTGGCCTCGCCGCGGAGCCACGGTTTGAGGTCGTGTTCGTGGAGGCTGAAAAGGCAGGTGCGGATCTGGCCGTCGGCCGTGAGTCGGAGTCGATTGCAGTGGCCGCAGAAGGGTTCGGTAACCGGGGCGATGATCCCGATTTCCGCTTCGCTATTGTTGATGCGCCAGCGTTTGGCGGTTTCCGACTTGGAGTCGCCCTCGTTTGAAGTGAGTTGAAAACGGGCTTGGAGGCGTTCGAGGATTTCTCGCCCGGGCATCACGTAGTCGCTTTGCCACGCCTTGCTGGAGTCCAAGGGCATGAACTCGATGAAGCGTACGCTGATCTGTTGATCCAAAGCGAACTCGCAGAGATCCGGAATCTCGTGATCGTTCAGACCGCGAATGATCACCGCATTGACCTTCACGGGATGGAAGTCCAGTTCTTTGGCGATGCGAACGGATTCGAGCACTTCGTCCAGCCCCTGACGTCCGGTGAGCTTGGTGAAGTTGTCCTTCTCAAAGGAATCCAGACTGATACTGATCCGGTGCAAGCCGGCTTCCTTCAACGCGCGTGCAAATTTGGGAAAAACGAATCCGTTCGTGGTGAGGGCCAAGTCCCGGATACCGGGGATTTGGGCCAGCTTGTGGACGAGCACGTCGAGGTTGCGGCGGAGTAAGGGCTCGCCGCCGGTGAGGCGAATCTTGTTGATGCCGCAACGGGCGGCAATCTGTGCCACGCGCTCGATCTCTTCAAAGGTGAGGATTTCCTTTTTGGGTTTCCACTGGTGTTGGATGGGCGTTTGGTGCCCTTGGCTCCAGCGGCCTCGATAGAAATTGGCGGCTGCCTCGGTTTCCGGGAGGCAGTAGAGACAGCGGAAATTGCAGCGATCGGTGACACTGATTCGAAGGTCTCGAATGGTCCGATCGTGGGAATCGACAAGAAGCATAAACTGGCTATTCGATCGGGGAAATGGATGGGGGTTCTTGGATCACGTTCACACCGCCGTTCCGGTTGATTTCGACGTTGAGATTATAGTTGGTCCGGGTGGTGGAAGGAATGGGGAGGGGAGCGCGACGCGTGCTTGTGCCGCCCTCTTCGGATTTGTTGCCAACGAGCCCTTGCCGGATCCACTCAATCCGGCGAGAGAGCGTCAGTTCCTTTTTCAATTTGGAAACCTGGGATCGCAGGACACTCAAATCGTTGAACTCACGCTCCATGGCCACTTTTTCCGTCTGGAGTCGTTTGAGCTCCCGCAGGAGAAATTTTCGATCGCCTTCGGAGGCTTGGAGTTTGAATTGGGTTTCGCCGGCATAGCTCTCCAACTCCTTCATCGACGTGTTGAGGGATTCGTACTGTTGCTGGATGGCTTCGTTGTCTTTCAGAAGTTTTTGGATTTGTTGGTCCCGGTCGGCCACTTCGTCGAGTGCGATGCGGGTCTCCTTGACCGCCGCGGTCTTTTGAGCCTTCTCGTTCTGGAGTTGACTGTTGAGGTCTTCGCTGACTTGGGTCATCTCCGTTCGTAATTGGGTCAACCCGTTGGTCACTTTAGCAATCTCCGTCCGGAGCACGGCATTGGTCTGTTGAGATTGATTCAAATCGTCGCTGGTTCGGCTCAGATTCTCTTGAGCCTGGGCGAGGGCTTTGCGATTGGCGGCCTCCCTTTCGACCGCTTGGGAGTGTCGATAAATCAGCCCGCCCGCCAGGCAGACACATACGACCCCCAGGATCAAGGATACTTTGTTGCCGCTCATACCACAGCCAGTTGATCACTTGTGTCCTATTTTGCAAGCATTCTACGATGGGTCCAAATCGAGATCCGGCACTTGCATTCGGGCAAGCCTGGCCTAAATTCCTGGTGTGGAGATCCCTAAGGATATTCCAGTCATGATTTTGCCGAACGCGACGCTGTTTCCGCGTACGATGCTGCCGTTGTACATTTTTGAAGAACGGTATCGGCGGATGCTGAAGCGCGTTTTGGAGGGAAAGCGCCTCTTTGCTGTGGCAATGCGGCGTCCGAATAGCGCGCGGGAGACGCCGTGTCGAGTGGCCGGCTTGGGGATGGTGCGCGTGGCGGTGCGGAATGAGGATGGGACCTACCATTTGGTGCTTCAGGGGTTGTCCCGCATTGAATTGGGCAAGGCGGTCTCTTATCGGCCCTTTCGGCGCCACCAGTTCGGGGTCATCACCACCCAAGAATCTGAGTTTGCTGGGATGCGCGAACGGATGAAGCAGATCGTCCAGTTGGTGAGAATCCGGCTCCGCCAGGGTTCGGACGTGTCCGCAGAGCTGTTGAAAGAGCTGACTTCGGGACCGAGCAATCCGTCGACCTCGGACGGCTCCGGTTCGTTGGAAGAAACGCTCAGCCAGATGGCGCAGGTAGCGGATCCGGAACAATTGGTAGATTTGGTGTCTTGCACGCTCTTGACCGTGCCACATGAACGGCAAACTATGTTGGAAGTGGTGGATTTAGAAGCGCGCTTGAATTCCCTGATCAGTTTCCTGTCCGCGGAGGTCAATCGGAATGGCTGATTCTGATTCGAACGTTCCGTTTGTCCCGCTCAATGAGGCGGCCTTGGAAGGGGCCGATCGTGACGCGATCATGGGGGCGCTCTTCGAGAGTTTTGTGACCCAGCAAGGTGCTCTGGGATTGTCGCTGTTGGGGGAACTCCCCGATTCGTCTCAGAATCAGTCCGAGGGCGATGCTTCAGCTCCGGTTGATGTGGAGAACGCCAAGCTCGTGATCGACCAATTGGAGATGTTTGAGTTCAAGACTCAGGGCAATCTGACGCCCGAGGAGGCGGCCTTCTTGCGAAAAACCATTACGGTGCTGCACGAAGCTATGGTGCGCGTCATGGAATCGACATCCTCGGCCAGCGCTTAGCGCGAACCGACTGACGTGTTGGGGGCTGTTGGCGGAATCAGGGTCGAGAGCCCTTGTGCGAGCTTCCGAGCACATTTCTGAATATTCCCATTGAACCGAACCAGAGTGGGGATGCGCTGTGGGCGGCGAAGCAACGCCAAAGTAAGTTTCCAGGGATTCATCCGGTAGTCCGGAGTCATGAGCGCATTGAAGTCCAGCGGCATGGCTTCGCTGGCTGCGTCTGAAATCACCCGCAGAGTTAGGCAGGGGATCGCTCGCTCCCGGGCGAGTCCTTGAATCGGGCCGGATTCCATCTCCACGGCATCTCGACCGGTCGCCTCCCACCAGTGCTGCTTTTCTTCCGGAGTGATCAGGACACGATCATGACAATGGAACGTGCCTCTCGCTAACTCGTGCGGATGCTGGGCGAGCGATGCGAAAAAGGCGTGTTCGCCGTGCGTCTCGTAGAGGAGTTGTCCGCAGCGGTGTTTGGGATTTAATCCGCCTGCGAACCCAGCCGTGATGATGAGGTCCGGTGACGGGCCTGCGAGCCCATCGAGGGCATCGGTGACGGCTCGGCGCGCATTAGCTTGCCCCATGCCGCAATGTCGACAATCGAGGTCCGGGCGCTCTCGGCGGAGGTGCTGAGATTCCTGCGGGACCGCGAAGAATATCCAGATCCGGTTCGAAGGGGCGGGTGTGTCCACCGCATTCATCTAGGGACCTCAGTAATCCAAGGATGCCTTTGGGAACGGGGGCTATGATTTGTGGTCTTCCTGCAACTTGCGGTAAGTCGCCAGCGCCAAGAGCGGCCACGTGTTCCGATAGTTGTCGTACTTGAGGTAAAACACCTTCGGGAATCCGGTTCCGGTGGTCTCACTCTCCGACCATGAACCATCCGCGTTCTGCGAATCAATCAGGTATTCGACGCCACGCACGAGACTGTGATTATCAGGGTCGCCAAACGTGCACATGCCCATCACGGCCCAAGCCGTTTGCGAAGCCGTGCTGGGGCCTTGCCCCTTGAAGACGGGATCGTCATAGGTATTGCACCGTTCGCCCCAGCCGCCGTCTTTGTTCTGCACACTCTCAAACCAACGCCGTGCGTCTTGCAGGTAGGTGGCATTCATGTCGGCACCGATGGAATGCAGTCCGCGGAGCGCTTGCCAGGTTCCGTAAATGTAGTTCACGCCCCAACGACCGTACCAGGAACCATCGTCCTCTTGTTGACCTTTGAGGTAGTCGATGGCTTTGATGATTTGGGGGTCGTCTTGTGGGTAGCCGTGGTAGCCGAGGAGTTCCAGGATACGAGCCGTGATATCCGCGCATTCCGGATCCAACATCGCGTTGTGATCCGCAAAGGGCACTTTCTCCATGATGCTGCGGGTGCAATCTTTATCAAAGGCGGCCCAACCCCCGTCTTTGCACTGGAAAGTCATGAGCCACTTCATGCCGCGCTCGTAGCATTCGTCGCGTTTGGTCGGATTCGAAGTCTCGGTGAGACGCAGGGCCATGAGTACCATGGCGGAGTCATCGACGTCCGGATTCCACTTGTTCTCGTGTTCGAAGACCCAGCCGCTGGGTTCGACATCCGTAGGGTTCTTATACTTCCAATCTCCTCGGAACCGAATCTCTTTGCCGATCAGCCATTCAGTCGCGCGGACCAGTGCGGGATGGTCGGCCGGGACTCCGGAACGCCGCAAGCAGATGCAGGTGATGGCCGTATCCCAGACCGGCGAGAGGCAGGGTTCGATCCGGACCGTGGTGTCGGTCTCGTGTTCCAGATTCTTCAATTCCCGCTCGGCGCGCAGGACTTGCGGATCGTCATCCGCGTAACCCAGTGCCTTGAGCGCAATCAGGGAGTTGAGCATGGCCGGCCAAATGGCTGCTAGACCACTCGAACCTTCAAACCGTTCCAGCATCCAGCTTTCGGACCGGCGCAGGGCTTTGCGGCGGAACGGGTGCAGGCCTTTGCGGGCGAACCATTCGGCCAACTTGTTGACCTTGTCGAGCTGGAGAAAGAAGTTTCGCCAGGTCAGTAGTTGGGGATCGCGCGGAAGCTTGAGATCTCGTTCGTGAAAGCCTTCGGGATAAAGCTCATCCACCGACATGGCTTTCTTCAGTTTGCGGGTCGGCTTATAGTGATTGATGATCGAGAGCGGCACGAGCATGGAGCGGGTCCAGTTGCTCATTTCGTGAAAATTGATGTGGAACCACTTGCCGATCAGGATCACTTCACAGGGGATGGTGGGAACATACTTCCAAGGGAAGAGTCCGAAGAGTGCCAGGTAGAGTTTAGAAAAGGTGTTCATCCGGGGAATGCCGCCCAGATTGAGCGCGACTTCCCGGGCGCGGAGCATGCGGGGGTCCGTCTCAGGCACGCCCGCTACCTTGAGGGCCAGGTAGGCCTTGATGGTGGCATTCACCTCGGGGGGGCCGTTGTGATAGATGTTCCAGCCGCCGTCGGGGAGTTGCAGGGAGAGGATCTGGTTGATCGCCTTGCGTTGCCAGACTTCGTCGACTTTCCCGTTCCAGTGGTGGTAGCAGACGGTGTCTGCCACGAGCGTCACGTCGATCATGAGCTCGCCCGTCCAGTAGGTATCATCGATCTGGGAACCGAGCAGGAATTCTTGGGATCGCCGCGTGGCAGCGGCCAGCCGCTCGCGGAATTCGGTCAGAAAACTCGGTTGGGTGGCCGATTCAGTGCCCGTTGTACTGGAAGGATTACTCATGAATGACTGCTTCGCGGACGGCTTGGCCCACCATTTGAGGCGGCGCTTGCCGTTGCCACTAAAGGGTTACTCGTAACACAGGGCCGGGGCCAAATCAAATCTCGATTCGGACCCCCTCCCGGCCTATTGTCGGCGGCTCGGAATTTGGATGCGATTTCTCATGCTCAACTGGCGGGACCCCGGAAATCCCCTGGCTGGCGGCGCGGAACGGGTAACTTTGGGCTACCTGGCGGCGCTGGCTCAGCGAGGGCATGAGGTCTATTGGTACGCCAATGCGTTCCCTGGGGCGTCTCCCACGGCGACTTTTGAAGGGGTGCGAGTCGTGCGTGGTGGGGGACGAGGGACCTCGATTCTGGCCGCGCGCCGCTGGTATCGGCGCCAACCGCGGTTCGACCTTGTGGTAGACCAACACCACGGGATTCCTTGGTTTGCCCCCTGGTGGTCCGGGACCCGGAGTATTGCTTACATCCACGAGGTCTTGGGGCCTATTTGGAATAGTTTTTATTCCGGGCCGATTGCCGCGATCGGTCGACTTCAGGAAGCGTGGGTCTTGCGGGCTTACCGAAAAACCCCATTTTGGTCCGCTTGCCCGTCGACCAAGGATGCCCTTGAGAGCCTCGGGATTGAGTCCGTCACGCTCATCCCGTACGGAGTCGCAACCCGGGTGTTGGATCCGCTTCCACCGAAACAGATGGAGGGCGACCTAAGACTGGTGGTGGTTTCGCGGCTCGCTCCCAACAAACGTATCGACCACTGTGTGGAGGCTGTCCGGTTGTTGGCGCAGCGCGGCGTGGTCGCAAGTTTGGCCGTTGTGGGGGGCGGGGAATGCGAGGCGAGTCTGCGGGAACAGGTCGATCGTTTGGGACTTGGAGACCGAGTGCGATTCTGTGGGCGCTTGTCCGAGTCGGAAAAGGACACGCTCCTCCAGGAATCGCACTTATTGCTCCATACGTCCATTCGGGAGGGCTGGGGCTTGAATGTAGTGGAAGCCAATTGTATGGGAACCCCCGCAGTGGTGTATCCGGTGGCGGGACTGCGGGAATCGACCCTGGATGGGCAAACGGGGCGAGTCGTCCGTGAGGAAAGCCCCACGGCCCTGGTGGAGGGGATTCTCGCACTACGGGATGACGCGGGATTTTATTCGACTTGCCGGCAAAAGGCTTGGGAACGAGCCGCGACGTTCCATTGGGATGCCGTGTTGCCGGACGCGTGCCGTTGGCTGGAAGCCCAAGCGAAAGGAGAGGCGGCATGAAGATAACCAAGCAGCGGCTGTTGGTTTGGGTGGGGCTCGTCGTGACGCTCGGGTCGCTGGCACTCGTCTTTCGAACCGTGCCGCTGCGCGAGTTTGTTGAAGAGTGGGGACGGGTGCGCTGGGCTTGGCTGCTTCCCTCGGCGCTCTTGCTCTATGGCGGAATGGTGATTCGTGCGTGGCGCTGGCACTACCTTTTTGGGAACGACCGCGATCGCGTAAGGAATGCGCTCCTACTCAAGGGAGTGATGGTTGGCTACGCCTTCAATAATGTTTTGCCGTCCGGCAGGATGGGAGAACTCGCTCGGGCGCTCTACGTTAGTAAGAAGGGGAATCTCCCCTTCTCGGTGGTGTTGGGAACGATTGTGAATGAGCGGGTGTTCGATTCAGTAACGGTGTTGTTAATGGTCGCCGCCGCCTCGCTTTGGATCCTACCGATCGATCCTGATTTGGTGGTGGCATTCGGCGGTTTTGAATTGTCTGCTCGTATTCTCAACCCGCTCTTCATTCAAGTTATGGTTGGGAGTGTGGGAATGGTGCTGGCCGTGAGCATTCTCTTGTTGCCTGGGGTCTCGACCCTGGTGCCGGCTTGGATCGCCCGACTGCCTGGCTTATCCGAGAGTCTGAGAGCTCGGTTGGTGGGGTTTGCCGAAGGGGTGTTCCGGGGCTTGGGTGTGATCAAGAATGCTCGGCGTTTCGCCGTTGTCAGTGGCTACAGCGTGGCGATCTGGGGGATGAATGCCGCTTCGGCCTACGCCTTGGCCTGGGCCATTCCGGGCCTCACGATGAGCCCGTTTCAAGCCTTTGCGGTGATGGCCTTTGTGACGGTGTGTGCGGCGATCCCTGCCTTACCGGGTTTTTGGGGCTTGTACGAAGCCGGGATGATCTTTGGCTTCCAACTCTTGGCCATTCACTCGGATCAAGCCGTCGCCTTGGTCTATGGCGTTACGATCCATTTGATCTATTACGTCCCGACGACGGTGCTTGGGCTCGGTTTTGCTTTCAAGTCCGCCATCCGGTTGAATTCCGTGACTCTGGATTCGAAGGATCAGGCTCCTGAGGCCAACTGATCGCAGACTCGGGCGAGGTCAAAATCCTTCTCCGTCAGGCCCCCTTGATCATGGGTGCTTAGGGCGAGGCGCACTTGATTCCACCGGATATCAATGTCCGGGTGGTGCCAGACGGCTTCGGCTTTTTCCGCCACCGCGTTGACAAAGAGCATGGCTGCCGGGAAATCCTTGAAACGGTAGGTACGCGCGATGACTTGGTCGGTGCGTTCCCACTCGGGCACGGTGGCGAGGGCAGTGGCTAGGTCGGCTTCATTCAATAGAGACATGGTGGCCCCACCTTGGGGTGACGGGTGGCATGGGTCACGCAAAAAGCGTGGACGGTAGGGCGAGCGTACCCGCGAGCCGTTCCTGCCCAACGGGGCCGTTGGGGCCGATGGCGTTGTTGTTCCCTGCTCTTGCCCAGCGGCTCGCGGGTACGCTCGCCCTACCGTTGTCGATGTCGGAATGTTTGGCGTTTGCAGGGCGGGCGTTCGTCGGTAGGCTCACGGGGGTTTGGCGAGCGATGCGATGAAACGGTTCGAGAGCATGCGGCGGATACTTGTGTGGGTAGTCGCTGGTCTGATGGCTGTGGGTTGCTTCGTCGCCTACCAATTGTTTCTCTGGCCGATGACCCAGCGGGCTGACCTTCCGCCACGCCCGCCTTTGATTGCCCATGGAGGTGGGATGGTCCAGGGCGTCAAAGTCAGTAACACGCTTGAGGCCCTGGATCAGAACTATCAAACCGGGTTCCGATACTTCGAGCTCGATTTCTCCTGGACGCCAAATGGGGATTTGGTCGCCTTCCATGATTGGGGGCGGACGTTCGAGAACGCGTTTGGTTCCGGCACGGACCGACCGGACACCGCGGAAGCGTTTCTTACCTTGAAGCGGGGTTCTGGACTCACCTCGCTCGACGTCAAAGCCGTCCGCGATTGGATGCTCGCCCATCCGGATGCCCATTTGGTGACGGATATTAAGGAAGATAACCTTGGGGGCTTGCGGGTGATTCAGGAGGAACTGGAGGCGTGCCTGGATCGGGTGATTCCGCAGATCTACGAACCTGAGGAGTACGCACCGGTATCCGCCCTCGGCTACCGACGGATTATCTACACCATTTACCGCAGCCGTAAGAATCTGTACCAAGTCATCCGATCGGCTGACCGAACGCCTTTCTTTGCCATCACCGTTCCGATCTCGCGGGTCAAACGCTACGGCTTGGCCCGTCGGATCCAACGTTTGGGTAAAGTCGTCTATGCCCATACGGTCAATGAAGTAGAACAGGCCGAAGCGCTCGTAGAGGCGGGCGTTCACGGATTCTACACCGACTCGCTCACACTCGAACAAATGAAGGCCATTCGGGCTTCGCAATCCCCATGAAAGCCCAAACTCCAAGAGGCGGTTTGATCTGCCTCATCCTGTTGGGCGTTGTCTGGGCAGTCGAGAATTGGCTGGTCCAGGGGCAGACCTTGAGCATTGATATCGGAGGTACGGAGAGTGAGTTGGCCCTGAGGGAACTCAAGCGAGGCGGAACTCGGATGATCCTCAATTTGCTGATCGCCGGGTTTCTGGTGTTGGCCCTCCGCGGGCGTTTGCTCTATGGCTTGTTTGCTCTGAACACCTTGAGTGCCTTCGCGGTGCTAGCGTTTCACGACTACTTCCACGAGCCCCTGACGTGGAGTATTTTCTCGAACCAAATCGGCGAAGGTTCGGATGTCACGGCATCGGGGGTGGAGATCCTGATGCGCGGATCGACCCTTTGGCTCTTGCTGGCCTTCGGACTCAAGGTGAGCTTGGTCGAGATCGCGACTCGGCGACGACCATTTCCCGTGGTGACCCCGCGACTCGCTTGGGGTGTGTTGGGCGTCTATCTCCTGTTTGTGTTCCTGCTTGCCAGCTACTTGCGTCCGCTCAATAAGATTCGCACCTGGCATTCGTTTAGTTACCTCGCCTTGCTCTACGGTTACACCCACACTTGGGTGGCGGAGATGATCTACATCGACGCCGATTTTCTCCGAACCAAGGCGAAGGAAGCGGCGCAGAAAAAGAGCGATCTCTTTCACGATGTGCCCTTGGCCGTGGAACGCCCCGGGGCGATCGCCATTGTGCAAGCCGAGAGTCTCGATTTTAACGCGCTCCAAGTTCGGGTGAATGGGGATCCCTTGATGCCCTCCCTAGTCCAAATCGTGGAATCGGGTGCCGTGGCCCGCATCAAACCGATCCATCTCACCGGATCGTCGGATGCCGATTTCACGTTCCTAATGACGGCCGAACCGAATGGCGTGGTGGCGCCCTACAAGGTTCCGGGATTTGGCTATGATGACTCGGTCATTCACTTGGCTCGTGCCCAGGGGTTTCGCTGCTTTGGGTTCCACGGGAATCGGGGGACGTTTTTTTCCCGCCGATCCGCCTTTCGACAGATGGCGTTTGATCAGTTGATCTTTGAGGAAGATGTGGCGCTGCCGGCCGAACACGTTTCGTTGTGGGGGATTCCGGACGACTACATGTTGGGGCTGGCGGCGGAGAAGTTGTCTTCGACGGACGGTCCCGTGCTTACCCTCACGATCACCCTCACCACTCACTATCCCTTCCGCTATCTGCCTGCTTCGGAGTTTGATCTCTACCCACAAGCCAAGGGCGTTCGGGAACGATTCTTAAACAACATGCGTTACCTCGATCGTGCGCTCGCGGATTACTGGGTGGCTTTGCCGGACGGTACCCTCGTCTTTATTTATGGGGATCATGCCTCCCACGTGGAGTATGATCTGACTGGAGGCGAGAGTGAGACGGGGGATAGCCACGTGCCGTTCATCGTGCTGGTCAAAGGTCAGGCCATACCCGAGGTTCAGGCGGGCTTTGATCAAGCCGCGAGTCGGGCACCCGGCCATTTGGATGCCGCGACTTACTTTCGCCGGCACTTGCAAAGCGGCCTAGGGGAATGAGCTTGGTGCTTTTGATTCGCTCTATTGCCGCAGCAATCGAGCGAGATCAGGGTTCATCTTCAATCAGTTTGTAGGGTACTCCGTTAGGATGCCTCGGGTGCGGGTATCGGAGATGCTGGTTGACGGCTACCAGGCGATCACCTTCCTGGAACTCGCCCAGTATCTGATAGCGTGTGCGACCCACATGTCCGAGAGAAACCGGCGTTATTGTTAGCGTTCGATCGCCTGATGGGGCCAACTTAAAGAAATTCAGTTTCAGTTCCCTTTCAAGTCGCTGCCCGACTTGGTGATCCATATCGGACCGCCCGATGGTCAGAATGTCTTTAACCGCACCTTTGAGAAATGAAACGTTCGCGGACGATCCCGGGATGAAGGTTTGATCACCGGGTTTGGGTTGGTCGATGTTCACGATGACCTGGACGCGTCCCTGGTGTGCCGTTGGGAATATGGTGGCCACCTCTCCGGTTGTTTCGGATTGACCTACGGAGACAATAACGGGTTGGTTGAGTTGAAGTAATTCAACTTCTGTTGGTGCGAGCGAAAGTCGGGCCGCGAGTTGATCGGTCTGAATCACCCGCGCCAACTCCGTTCCGGCTTGGATGAATTGGCCGGGGCGGATTGGCGGGTTGTCACTGATCGGAGCAACGATTCCATCAATAGGGGCACGTATTTCGAGTCGAGAGAGTTGGGCGTTGATTTCTTCCAGATTGAGCCGCATGCGATCGATCGAAAGCTGTTTCAGTTCACGGTCTCGCTGGATTCTTTGATCGTCGAGATCGGTAAGACGCTTTTGCAGTTCCAAAGCTTTCTTGGCTTCAATCAGTCGAGCATTGAGACCACTAGCCAAATTCGAGGAGCCAGCCTGTATTTGTTCCTTTAACCGTTGTTGGAAAGTATCGTTGTTCCCGCGTTGGTTTGATTCTTTAGGGGCTTGAGTCGATTTGGATTCGAATTCCTTCAATCGATTCTTTGTCGCGTCGAGCTGTTGCGTGATATTGGTCACCTGTTTCTCAAGCTCGTCCAGGGTGCCTCGGCTCTTGATTATTGCTTGTTCGTTGGTGATCTCAAACTGAGATAGTTCGGCTTCTGCTGCTCTGACGTTGAGTTCGGCATCGATTCTCGCGGACTGCAGCGTCCGATTTTCCAAAGTTAGTATCGGATCGCCTTTTTTGACTCGGGTCCCGGGGCCTAGATTGACTCGGCGGGCTCGTCCCTCTGTTTCGGCAGTGATAGACATTTCGGTGACTGGGAAGATGACTCCTTTCTTCCGGAATTGTTGAAGGTAGATGTTTGTTCGCTCGATGAGGATTGTCTGTTCGGGCGCGATATAGACAGTCGAGTAATCAACACCGCCTGCCCGTCGAATGTTAGTACTCGAGAGGGGGCGGCCGTTCGGGAATTCCACGACGGGTTGCTCGGGAATCGTGGTCACCGGAGGGATTTCCGGAAGCTGATCTACCAGGCTTGGAGTTGCGGCGCTGAGTATGTTTGTTGCGGGCTTCTTCGGAACGGGGATCGGTGTTGGTGCCGGATTCTGCGAGGTGACTAGCTGGCCGGGAAGGATGGCTAGGGCGAGCAGTGCCGCGAGGATCCAAGCGAGTTTGGGCGTACGGTAAGAAAGGGCAATGTTGGCATTCATAAGGCGCTCGATGCGTTGGACGTTGTTATTGGTGGAAGTGGCGGAAAGAACATAAGCCGGGAGCCGAGTGGTCGGTCCTTGCTTGAGAATGTTGAGTAAGGTTTGGGCGTAGTCGTGGCGCGGGAGTTGGAGTCGTTCGATCGCTTCCGCGTCGCAGCAGATCTCACGCAGTGCATTGATGCGTCGATTGCAAAGCCAGATGATGGGATGAAACCACCAGATCACCTGGGCGATGCATTGCAGTAAACCTTGGGCGGCATCCCGCCGCCGGATGTGGGTGAGTTCGTGCCCGAGGATGGCGCGTAGGTCCTTGGCAGCATAGGGTTCGGTCAAGTACTGGGGAAGCAGGATGGTCGGTCGGAATATTCCGAGAGCTGCGGGACTGCATTCGTCGGGAACGATGCAGAGCGAGACCCTGCGCCGTAGTCCGATTTCTTGACTGATTTCTGCGATCAAGCTCTCCGTAGCCGAGTGGGTTTTCGGTGCGGAGCGCCGCAGTCGTTGTAATCGTTGATAGCGGATCCCAACGAAAGCCAGAGAAACCAGAGCCCCGAAACCCCAGACCATCACCGCGATGCTAGCTGGTGTTAGGGAGGGTTTTTGTTGGGAGGTTTCGGTGGTTGTCAGACCCGGAGTGGGCGCCGTTGTCAGTGGGATTGCAGTCGGTGGGATGGTATTGGATTCTCGTGTTTCAGTTCCCAAGGGTAATGTTGTTGCAGGAATCGGATCCGGGGTAGCCGCAGCAGAAGAATCGGGCGCCGGTGCGTCAGTCATGGGATCTACTTGCGCGACCGTCAGCGAAGTGGGGATGGATTCGGAGAAACCGTCAATCCATTGGACCAAGCTGGCGCGATGGGCAAAGACGGGTGGCGTCAAGGCTTTGACCAGGACCAGGAAACAGAGGAGGAGCGCGATCTGTGGTCGGCGTTTCCCGAGGATGGACGCTAGCGGCAGTAGGATTATTGCGACGACTGCAGTCTGCCAAGATTGCAGCCAGAGGAGTTGAGCGAGGGCTTGAAAATCGGGGCTCATGAATCGCCTTTCTTTGCCCGGTCGAGTGCGGACTGCAGGTCGTTGATCTCCTTCTGACTGAGGCGCTGTTCGCTGACGAGATGTTGCACCAGCGGGTAGACATTCCCGTCAAACAAGCGCTCGACGAGGTCGTCCACCAGATTGGTGATAACCGTCTGGGGGCGGACTTCCGAACAATAGACGTTATTGCGTCCGTCCTTTTCCGTGCTCAGATAGCCTTTGGATTTGAGTCGACGCAGATAGGTCTGCACGGTCCAGAAATCCAAATCCCGATCCTCAGCTAAGGCATCATGAACTTCACGGACCGTGGCGCGTCCGCCGAGGTCCCAAACAATGCGCGCGATTTCAAGTTCGGACTTCGCCAGACTGGGGAGTTGATCTCGTTGCTTCTTCATCAAAGTACAATTGAACGTTAACGTTCAATTGTACTTTAGCAACCCTTTTTTTGGAGCTTGTTGCCCGAAGGAGAATGGGCGGGCGCTGCGTCGACAGCTTCGAGCCCGGGGAGACTCAGTGGGTGATCCCGCAGCGCTACTAGCGCGCTAGTAGCACGCTAGTAGCCCAGCGAGCGTTGAGCACCTGAGCTTCATCTGGTGAAAAACAGCGCTGGCGAGCTTCGTGATTCACTCGAATCGATTCACTTAACCTGTTCAGAAAGAGTCTGTTGCGGCGGTGGATTTCGAGTTCGTTTGAATTGTTGGTCGATTCGCAAGTAAGGACGGTATCTTGGTACTTCGCGTGCTTTGGTCAGTCATGAGGATTTGGGAAGTATCGAAGTAGTGAAATTGCAATCGAAATGTGTCCGTGCGGGAATTACCTTGCTCGAATTATTGGTGGTCGTCGGGATCTTATCGTTGTTGATGGCGCTGACTGTTCCTGCCGTTCTGCAAGCCAGGGAAAAGGCACGGCGGGCGGTTTGTCTGAACAACCTACGCCAGATTATTCAAGGTAGTTTTCTGTATGCAGGAGACTTTCGAGGGCACTTCTCGAACGCGCTGTATGATACGAATGATGTATTGGCCTACTTGTATCCAAGTTATGTGGATTCTTTGGAATCCTATGTCTGCCCGAGCACGGACAACTACATTCGGGAAAAGGTGTCGATCGTAAACCCCACGACCGGTGCGACTGAGTTGTACGATCTAACGGGGTATGCCGGCAGCATTACAAATGCGGGGACAAGTTATGAATTGTTTGGGTTTATGAATGCCACTCCGGAAAATCTGTCCACGACGAGCTTTCTCATTGGTAGCAGGCAGCATCTCGCATCGGGTACGAAGAAAACCCAGGAGTCGGTCCAGTCCTATGTTCATCAATACAATGCTTTCGGACTCCGAGGAAGAGTCCCTGGGCCGTCCCAGATTTGGCTGGCGTTGGATGGGGATGAGCCTCCGGGGCGCCAGAACTATCCGGATGCCAACAACAATCATGGGGAATCCGGTGGCAATGTCTCGTTCTGTGATGGTCATGTCGAATGGATCACCGCGTCGCGCTACCTATACCGATTTGAGCTGTCCCAAGACCAGAATCGCAGCCATCCGTAGTGGCAGAGAAGGCCCATGATCTTGCGCAGATCGGTGTCGATCCACCTTCGATTTCTTCTGTATGAACTCTGATTCGAGCAAGGCTGTTTCACAGTCCAGTCCACTGTTTGCGGGCGTTTCGCTTTGTTACCTGCTCTGGGTCAATGCGCAATACCAATCCGAATTTGAGGGCTTGGTTGGGGTGCAAGTATTTTGGGCTTTGGTGATCGGCGGGGTTTGTGGGCTTGTCGTTGTCCTTGCCATCCTGCTAGTTGACCGATTGGTGCGGCAGGTGAACCGCCCTCGTTTGACTTTTTGTTGGGCCTGTTTTCTTCCACTTTTCTTGCTGAGCTTTTATGTGGACTTGTTGCTCTTTCGGAAGACAGCGGTGCACTTTGCTACACTGATTCGACTGGTCGTTGGGAGTGGTTGGCATCAACTGCAGAACACGCAGGAAATTCTCGGGTTTGACGATCAATATATCTATGGGGTCTTAGTGGTCGTAGTTTTGGTCGGGGTTCTTTCTGGGATCGCTCTGACATTTGTCCAAAGGTGGATTTCCTGGAGTCGGGTCCACATTTCTGCCGGGTGGCTGTTTGGGGTATTTTCCTTGGTGGTGCTGGGTTACGCTAGTGTGGCTGTTCTCGGTCCTCAGAATGAGTCGTTCTCACGCGTATGGCGTGAGGCCCATCGGGTATTGCCGACGACACCAACGATTGGTCTCGAGCCGCCGGGAAGGAAGATACCTTCCGGACCGATTCGTCCCTTTCAGGCTGAGGGCGATATCGGGAGAATCGGGGCGCGAGAGCCATTGAATCCACGCCCTGATATCTATGTGATCTCGATAGAGAGTATGAGAGGCGACTGTCTGAACGCCTCAATTGCTCCCAATTTAACCGAATTTCGATCCGACTGTGTCCCCTTTCGCGATACATTGGCCGCTTCTAATGCGTCTCACACTTCCTGGTTCTCTCTGTTCTCGGCTCGATATCCGCTCTACTTCGGGATGGCCCGGCGGGATCGTTCTTCCTACGGTAGTTCGGCTCTGAAACGTTTGCAGGATCTTGGCTACCAAGTCCATGTCTGCTCTTCGAGCTACCTTGCTTATCATCAGACCGACAAGATCGTTTTCGGTGAACGACTGAATCTTGCCGATAGCTTCTTGGATCAAAGACACTGCGGCACACTGTCACGACCCGAACGTGATCGAAGGGTCATGCAGTTGTTGAGAGAGGTCTCGTCTCAAGACGCGGGCGGGAAACTTGTGGCAACGTTCCTCGCTTCCTCCCACCATGATTATCAGTGGCCATCCGACTTCGATGCTCCTTTCCAGCCCGTGGCTGAGATGTGGAACTACTATTTGCGATTTGATATCTCCGCGGAAGAGCTGGGGAAAATCAGAAACCGCTATTGGAATTCAATCAATTTTGCGGACCATCTCGTTGGGGATTTCTTGCTCCATTTGAAGGAGATTGGTCGTTACGAAGATTCGATCATCCTAGTGACATCGGACCACGGAGAGGCCTTCCTCGAGCATGGAAAACTGGTGCATGCCAGCGACCTTCATCGGGAACAGATTCACGTCCCATTCTTACTCAAACTTCCCAACGGAATGCGGAATTGGGATCGGTCCGTGACGGGGGTCCGGATTGCTTCCCATACGGATTTTCTTCCTACCGTTTTTGATATCTTGGAGCTGGAACCAGATGAGGCTCTCGATGGTCGGTCTTTGCTTCGTCGTGAGGTCGACTTTGTTCTGACGGTGGACGATAACGGGAATCGGGATCCGTTTCAGTTCTGTCTGCATCGTGGAGAAATGAAGGCTTGGTTTTCTTACCGGTCTGACGCGACGCTGATTGGAGCCGAGAATGTGATCTATTGGACGCGATTGACCGATAGGTTTGATTCGCCGACGGGGATCGATGTCCGAGAAATGGGTTCCGTTCCGGAACTCTTGAGAGAGTTTTGCTCTGGACTGGAAACATTGTATCCCCAGGGGCAATGGAATTCGCTGAAGTGAAATCTTTTTGGGGAGGGCCTAAAGTGGTTGCTTGTTGTTGTTCTGGCTGATCAGTCTGGTTCTGAAAGGGGTGAGGTAAGATTCTAGTTTGCGACCCAGACACGAAGCGCGTTTTTTTGTGGCTCCTATTTTGCAAAATCGCCTACTTCACGGTGATCTGCGTAGCCCTGTTTCTTGCTGCGGACTTTGATGTCGAACGAGCGTCTAGCATCCGACGGAACTGGTTCGGCCCCCCGGGGGGCAATGAGAGTCGGGGTGAACTGGAACGTCATTTTGCAACCTGGGATGCCGAGCACTATTTGTTTCTGAGCGAGTTTGGCTACCGTAAAGGATTCCCTTCGTGTGCATTTTATCCTCTCTGGCCGAAGCTGATTCAGTTCGGTGCATGGCTAACGGGGGCGGGTCATTTGATTGTAGGGTTGGCTTTGGCCACAGCTTGTTCACTGCTTGGATGGAGTTTATTCTATTCCGTTGTGAAGCAGCGACTGGGGCGGAACGCTGCCCTGTGGAGCACACTCTTCCTCGTCACCTTCCCGGGTTCTGTTTTCTTTAATTTTGTCTACTCCGAGTCCTTGTTCTTGCTCTTGATGGTTGTCCTTTGGCGCGGGGTGGAGACGCGTCGTTATGGAGTGGCATGCATCGCGGCGTTTCTCTTGCCACTGGCTCGAGGGATCGGTGTTTTTGCGGTGATTCCGCTAGCATGGAATTGGCTTACCTTCTTGCCTGTAGCCCTCCGCCCTGGTTGGCAATGGCTAATCCGTGGCCGAGCGGAGCGAGAAGATTCGCGAGATTGTAGGATCGATCGAGCGTTTGTTCACCGAAGCCTGCTGTTGGTGGCCCCTGTTCTGGGTTGGTTCGGCTACTTAATCTTGATGTGGAAGTGGACGGGCAATCCAATCGAGGGCTTTGAAGCGCAGAAATACTGGCTGCACACGCACTCTGTGGAGAATCTGATCGATCTTCCCAAGTTTATCTTGGGGTACTTTGAGGTTCAGTCATTTCATTCACTGCGGGGTTCATTGCTTGATCGGTTGGGATTCCTTTTGCTCTTGCTTTGTCTTCCGGTGATTTGGCGGCAGGGAAGAGACCTTTTCGTCTGGACGATCATGCTTGGGCTGATTCCCGCACTGAGCGGGACGTTTGCATCGTTTGTGCGATTTGAAGCTTTGGTGTTTCCTTTGTTTATTGCGTTGGGCGAGATGTCCACTCGAGAAGAGATGACTGGTCGCAGGTGGGTTTGTCTCTCGGTCTTTGGTCTACTCCATGCGACGCTGTCCTGGCGATTTCTGAATTACTACTGGGCTGGGTAACCCTCAACACCTGACTCTCGTGCCAATACAGCAAGAAAGTTCCTGCTCACGGTCCGTAGTAATGGTGCGTTCTGCCATCTTCATGATCGCGATTCTGCTGATCTCGGTGACGGGCTTCGAAGTCAAAGAACAGCACTCGATTGTCCGGATTCTGGTTCGTCCTGTTTGCGTCAATGGGTTTGCCGTTTATCGCGGTGTTCCACTCGTCGCTCGATCCTCCTTGATTGAAACTGTCAGATCCATCGTGCTTGCAGTGAAAGATCCTCGTCTCCTGGAGGCCCGTCTCCAGGAGACGACGCATGACGGCGTTCCTGGCTGAGCTTGATGAGACTTCGGATCGTGACCTTGGGGCCGTCCAAGCGAGTGCGTGACTCAAGAAGAAATTTGACATGGCGGCAATGACAATTGCGAACAGGTTGGCAAGGTACAGGTTTAGATGCAGTCCCGCGTGAAGGATGTAGAGCGTGGCCACGGCCACTGCCAATCCCAAGGTGGAGACTAGATTGAATTTGAATATCCGAAAACCGGTTGCGTTATAGCCGATCCCTCCCGTCCGACGATCCCGAAAGGTCCATAGGTCGTTCCAGATGAAATTGTTTACGATAGCCGCTTCGGCAGCGATCAGCTTGTAGTCAACGAGTGGGAGAACCAACGGGCTCGATTCAACCAGGGTGTAGAGCACGAAGGTGTCAACCAGGATGCCGATTGCCCCGGATACTGTGAATTGGGTCAATCTTCGAAGCATGTCATCGAGCAGTGGTTTCACTCTGTCCCTGTTGAGCAGTTGCCTAAATCCTTTTGCCTTTACAGCCCGTTTTCGTTCCTGGAACGAGCGATCATTGGCCATTTCCTTAATAAATTGATAAAACCGATTCAGATGTCGATCTTGAAGATTATGGTGATAGGAAGTAATGAAACTGAGGGGAAGTTATGGGCTGAAATGTCTCGTTTGTAGCATCAGTCTAGGTTGTTCGGTGAATCCACTTCCTGCCTTGGTTTGTAGGCGGCGTTGCCTTGGGCGCTTGCTGGCTTGGGTGGCCGACGGCAAGCTCGCTCTGACTCCGGAATTCAACTTCCGATTGCCGCGGTGGCTGTTTGCCGCAATGGCTCTAAGACTGAGTTTGAATGTGATGCGGTCTGGTGGCTCTTGGCTGGGGTTTTGCCGAATCAGTCTCACGTGTTGGTGTTTGGGGGGCGGAAACGTTTTAGTGTTTCCCGTGATTACAGAACTACAGGTTTTTTTGGATTTATTTTTTGGTGAGCTTCTGACCTGTAAGCGAACGTACATTCTGGCGACTATAGAGATAACTCTGGTGGCGGGAGATATCGCTCTTTCTTCAAGAGTGTTGCGGAAAATGAAGGTTATCCGAGGAGGTCGGAAGGGGCTCTCCAAATGCGAATACTTTGTTCAGTTTTTATTTATATAAATAACCATACTACGACATTGAGAACCAGTGCTGCAGGAAAAGGCGTTTGACACGAAGAAGCCAAGATACTAATCGTAGTTGATCGGCCTTCTTGGCGAAACGTAATAAGTGACTCGATTGCGAGAATTCTGGCGATTTGGGGCAAGTGGTGCGCTTTGTAGGTCAGTTATTACGGTTTTCGTCATGAGGAGGTCCCGGTGTCGGTGTGGAAGGAATAGAAACGAGGGATCTTTCTCGTGTTGCGAGGTTTAGTGGATGCTTGTGCTCTACGGCGAGCAAGGCTCGTGGATATCGGTTGGCGAGGCCGGATAAAGACTGCATGCAATGAGTTTTAAGGAGGCACTGTCTCGGAGTTTTTTGATCGGCTCTGCCATCGTTCTTGGCTTTGCTAGCGCGAGCAAGATAGTCGCTCTTTTTACGCTGTCTCAATTGGTGTTGAGCACTCCGAATCCGTTGTTTTTGTTCCTATCGGAACGGTGGGTGATTGCTGGTGCCGCTCTGTTGGAGTCCGTATCGGCCGGATTGATCGTATTCTCGCGAGACTCGGTTCTACGATATCGAGTGCTCACTTGGATTTGTGGTGTGATGTGGTTGTATCGGCTTGGGCTCGCATTTTCTGGGGACGTGAGTTCCTGTGGGTGTCTTGCCGGAGCTCAGGAAATTTGGGGGCTGTCCACGAAGTTTACGGATTTGCTGGCTCTGATTCTTCTGGGACTACTGACGGGAGGGGGTGATGTTGTTTTGGGGAGCGTCGTGGTGGAGACGTGGGGAATTCAGGTCAGAGGAGGCGATCCGCCTCTGATCTTTTGTTTGGAAACGAAACAGAAAAACAAAGGAATAAGAAAATGAATGTAGGCCAGTATTTTAAGAGAAGTCTTGTAACCGGTTTGGTCGTGTTTACTGCAATTGCCGGTGGAGTGGGTGTGGAGGGAGGGTTAGGCGAGTTTATTCGTCTCAAGTGCCTGGCTGGAGGAGGTTCCAGCGTGACCTGCCCTCATCCCAAAGCCGGCCCATGCAGCTTGCAACAGTGTAAGAAAACAACCACCCGCTACAGGGGCTGCCTTCCCGTTGACAAGATTCATTTCTGTGACCCGTTCTTTCTTTGTCCGACGACGTCTTCGAAGGTCATCGTTCAGGGGGTTTGTGACAAGACGACATGCGACTGTGTGCAGATAGTTGGGCCGATTGTGTGAGGTGGGTGGGGGTTCATGAACCAACGGTAGTCAAAGTTGAAGATGAGGAGATGCGAGTTGGCAGTGTTTCGATTGTGAGAGATGCTTTGCGCTGTCTTTTGATTCCGCTCCTATTGGTGGTTCTTGGCGGAGTTGGCCGGGCTGCCGAGAATCTTCATCTCGAAGGGGTGATTACCGAACGGTTTATTCCCGAAGATGCTGAAGGTGAGGCGAATGGCGGGCGGATGCATCGGTTTGAGATTGATCTCAGTAGCGACGGTCGGTTCCTGATATTGGTAGATAGCGGCCTTTTTGTCGCCCAGGACAATGGCGGGAAGGGAGAGGACGATGGCCTGGTGCTTCACTTTGATCCAGCCAGTGACGGGTTGCCGAATCTTGGAAAACAGCGGGTGTATATTGGATATGATGGAGCGCGGCTCGTGACGATGGCAACCCGCCCCAATCTGCCCGAGAAATTTGGCAATGGTAGGGCGGTTCTGGCACCTGAAGCCTTTGTCAATGAGGGTCCTTTTCCGTGGGATCTGATTTCTGCCAATGCGGGGATTCTCTGGTTGGCCTATGGGGGATCTGATTTTTGGAAGGATTTCAATGGGGCCGATTCTTGGCCTGCGCTGCCCTTAGCCGAAGACCAACGTGAGGTGGCGACACGTTACGGGTGGGATTGGGTTCCGAGAGGTCTGATTTCTTCAGGTGATCTCGTGTTCCCGTCAGAAGTGACGTGCCTGCGCAATTCAGAAAAGGATCTAAGCATTCTGAGTCCGATGGATGCGCTTCAACTGAATTCGCATTCCGGGAGAATGGATCAGAGCTTTGATGATGTGACGGAGAAGTATATTGGTGAGATTCGATTGCTCAAACGTAGCTGCCCGGAGAAATTTGCCCGGGCTCGGTATGGCGTTTCGTCTTGGTATGAGAAGGGAGGTTTCAAGATTCCGGAGGATTTTGAGATGGTCGTCTATTCGTGTAATCGACCCGAGACACCGTGGTCTTCGATCAAAGGAAAGCTTTCTCGGATCAAGGCCTCTGGAGAACTGGCTAGTTATTTGCCGCCGCTGGAACACATCGTGAGAGTGACGGACAATCGGTTTCGTTATCGGCAAGACGGGCATTTCATAGATGGGCTCGGCTACGTGCTTGAAAAAGGGAACGCTTGGCCCGAGCGTGACGATCCAAAGCTAGTGAAGCAGTTTGAACTCTACCTGAAAGATGTTCCGGAGACGGGTTCGTCGGTGTTTTTTGTTCGTGCCATTTTTTGGGGGCTTATGTTGTTGGTAGTTGTTGGTCTTCCCGCCTATTCATTATGGAAAAAACGAAAGCAGTGAACAGTTTGGTGTCATCGGTCGCCTGGGTCTGATGGTTCAATTAGCGGTCGAAGGAAGAGGAGATAGGCCGGTGTCGCAAGGACCTTGGCTTCCGTTGGATCGGGGGGGACGTAAAGCACTTTTATTGATTGGTGGCGGAAAGGTTTTGTTTTGGTTGCTGATCCTGGCGTTGCTGCTGTTCGATTCGCGGTACAATGAGGCACTGCATCGAGCTAATAATGTCGTGATTTCTACTGCGTGGCCTCAGGGGGAAGCGATTTGTCTTGAGAGTCGGTTGGCTACCTGGGATGCGGGGCACTATCTTTCTTTGGCTGCCATTTGGTCTGGCCGGACGGGGTCGGATTGGGAGTTCTTGCCTTATGGACGGTTTAGTGGCGTGTTCGCCGAGGGCACGGGAGCAGGATATCATCAGGGATCACCGCGAGTCGCTTTCTATCCGTTGTGGCCTGCCTTGTTGACTCCCGTGTCTTGGGGCTTCGGCCAGCGTGCCGCGTTTGTTTGGGCTCTGATACTCGCGAATCTGTTGTCGGTAGTGGCGTTTTGGATCCTTTACGGGCACTATCGAGCGCAAAGTGATCACGGAACGGCTCTTTTGACATTGGGTTTTGTGATGGCCTCACCGGGGGCGATTTTCTTTTCGCTCAATTACACGGAAAGCTTGTTTCTTACCCTGGCGGTCCTCGTGCTGCGGTCCCTCGCTCAACACCAGTATGGGATTTGTCTGATTGCATCATTCCTCTTGCCGCTTACGAAAGCGATTGGCTGGTTGATCCTTGTTCCGCTCGTAGTGCATGGTCTTCAACGGCGGTTGAACTTGTCTTGGGCCAGAATTTTTTGCCTCCTTCTAGCTCCGATTGCTGGTTACTCGGTTTACTTCCTGATTGTGGGGTGGTGTACAGGCAATCCGTTTGAAGGGTTTGTGGCTCAGTCCCACTACACCAATCAGCCTTCTGTCGCGCAGATTTTTGATATTTTGGGCTTCTTGAACGCGTTTGTGGATGTTCGAGCCGTTTTTCATCCCTCTGGCGGCCTGGTGGACCGGCTTGCTTTTCTCATATTTGTTTCGGGGCTGGTCCTTGCTTGGCGATTTCGGCGAGAAGATTTTTGGTGGGGGAGTATGGTGGGGCTGATTCCGGCTCTGAGTAATCAGCTATTGTCCTACAGTCGCTTTGTCGTGGTTTGTGTTCCGGTTTACCTCGGTTTGGCGAACGCGATGCGGATGGGGGTGCGGCCGTTGCCCTGGATGGCCGTTACCTGGATTCTATTGATCGCATTGCAGGTTGTTGCGATTGCCCGCTACCTTCGGTTTGAGTGGGTGGGATAGCATTGCGAGTGCGGCAATAATTGGTGGGGCGAGCGTACCAGCGAGCCGTTGGGCAAGAGTGGGGTGGCCTACGATGACAGCGCAGCAGGATGCCCTCGGCGGTAACGGCACGCGAGTACGCTCGGTCCAGCGTTGGTGGTACTTCGTGCTCAGTAGGCGCTGTCTTGCGAACTAACTCCCAGGAATTGACTCGATCCCTGGATGCTGCCAGTGTCTGGTTATAGAGAGTTGCCGAGGGGGAACTGGCCTGAGTCTTGTGTCGGGATTCGTTTCGTGTCCACCGGACACCTGTCGCTTTGATTCAGAACTTTTCGGTTCGAACCCGCGTCGCGGTAACGAAAGAGACACACAGTTTCATGGAATTCGAAATCTCCCCTAGTATTCGATGACAATGTATCAGTTTTGGAGGACAGTGAGACCACTAGTCCAGACCTTTGCGGTGGTTGCCGGTCTGGCCTTGGGCCTGGATGGCGTTGCCCAATCCGTCCGGATTCTTGGCGGAAATGATGCCACTCAGGATTGGTCCTGGATGGCGAAGATCATTGATGCGAGCGCTGAGAACCCGGTCGCCCCGGAGGCTCATACCTGCGGTGCCACTCTGGTGCATCCCTACTGGGTCGTGACCGCAGCTCACTGTGTTGAGGATGCCGTGCCTTCGGAGATCGACGTCGTGCTCGGTGCCCAATCGGAGGATCAGACCGAGGGGCTCTTTCGATTCCCTGTTGCGGAGATTTACCTGCATCCGGATTTCACGCCATTCACTGATGACGACTTGGAGCATGATATCGCGCTACTCTTGTTGGCCGAACCAGCGGAGGGGTTTGCTCCTATCCCTTTGGTGAGTGATTCGACTCTGACCGAGGAGGGGGTCCTGGCAAGAGTCTTGGGCTGGGGATCGCTCGACGATAACCCGAATTCCGATCTCGCGATGACGCTCCAAGAGGCGGATCTGCCGATCGTCGAACTCACGGTGGCGAACCATGTCCGATCCTATGACGGCGAACTGACCGAGAACATGCTTCCCGCGGGGTTTCACAAGGGGCGGGTGGATTCGTGCCAAGGAGATAGTGGGGGGCCTTTGGTAGTACCGGATGAGACCGGACAGGGTTGGCAGCTTGCCGGAATCACGAGCTTTGGAAATGGGTGTGGGGATCCATTTCAGTATGGGATCTACACGCGAGTAAGTGCCTACCGATCTTGGGTCCTGGACCATATCCATCCCGATTACGGCGCGTGGGAACGGTCGCACGGGGTGTTTGGTGAATATGGAGATCCGGATGACGATGGAAGGAACAATTTTGCGGAGTACGCTGCCAATTCGGACCCACTGGATTCGAACTCAACCGGAGCGTTACAGTTCGTGATTCCCGGCGAGGCCCGGCCCATTCGTCCCGTGCTCTCCTTCCGCCAGAGAGCAACGGCTGTGGAGCTAGAGACAGTGTTCTTCTACTCCTCAGACTTGGTCTCTTGGGTGGCTGTGAATCCAGATGAGATCGTGCGAGAGGTCGAATTGATTGACGAGAATACCCGGCAAGTCCGCGTAGAGTTGCCGTTGCTGACATTTGGAAATCAGACTGGTTTCTTTCGGATGGAAACCACTTTTTCAGGCGCTTTGGAGCCCTTCACGGCCCCCATCGAACTCGGGCAGGTCGTTAACGGTTCCCTTTTTGGGAACGGGAACCCGTCTGGTGGTGGGGATTCGGAGTCGTTTCGTGATTTTAGGCTGAGCATGCCGGAGAACGATCTCGGCATCGTGTTTCATGTATCATCGGAGGCTTTCCCGCCAAGCCTAGAAGTGTTTGATCGCCAAAGCATGGAACGCTTGGCTCAGGAGGATACGGCGGAGCCCGATAGTACGGTCACGATCCAAGTCCCGCCGGGTGGAACGACGGAATACCTCCTTCGGGTACGGTCAACGGTTCCCGACACCTTGGGTGCCTTTGTGTTGCGATCGACGGTCCTTCCCACGCAGACCATTCGTCCCGGTATCGTCAGCACGGGTAGGCTTTCCCGTGGGGATCTTAATCACTACACGTTGTTCGGATTGGCCGAGCCCGTGGATGCCTTTCTGTTGGATGGAATCCCGGAGAGCCATTCATTTGAAGTCTCCGTCGAGTCAGGCGATTTTCCCACCGCAGTGGAACTCATTGACGGAGCCACGGGTGAGACGCTGGACAGCGATTTTGCCATTTTCCTCTTTGATGATTCCTTGGGATCCTCGGTTCGAGGGGCCCGGCTTGGTGGAGACGGAACCTACATCGTGCTGGTGTCGGGAACCGATGAAACCCAATTCGGTAGATACGCCGTGACGCTTCGGACAGAGGAAATCTTGGCCCCCGGTGAACAAATGGATCAGGAGATTGGCCCGGGAGGATCTTTGGAGGGAATCGTCACGAGAGCCGATTCTTCTCGGGATAATCTTTCCGGCGAATCCTTCCCCGGAGATCTGATCGCGTTGATCGGGATCCAACCCAACCGAGAAGTCACGATAGATTTGGAATCGCCTGATTTTGATACCTATCTGTGGGTCATCGATGCTGCAACCGGCGAAATGGTGGACGGGAATGATGACTTTGGAGATACACTGAATTCTCAACTGACGTTTACTATCCCAGAGGATCGCGACGTTTCTGATTTCCAACTCTTTGTCACCTCGGCGTTTGGTGATGAGTTCGGTGACTACGCGCTCGCGGTCAGCGAGGAGAGAATCCCGGTACCTGGTGACACGAGTATCAAGCCGATTGGTGTGGGAGAATCGATCGACGGGACTCTTGCACCCAACGATACCTCTCTGTTGGATAGTTTAGGAGAGTTTGTTCGCGCGGACCAATATGATCTGGTTGAGATTGAGCCGTTGCAACGACTCATCATCGATCTGGAATCGGATGACTTTGATGCCTTCCTATGGCTCACTGATGTTGAGAATGACGAGATCATCCAGGAGGACGACGACTCGGGAACCGATTTTAACTCTCGGATCATCTTCACCGTGCCGGCAGACCGGGAAGGGGCCGTGTTCCGGATCGTGGTGACGTCTGTGTTCGGAGGTGACGTGGGTGAGTATCGATTGACCGTCGAAGATGGCGAGATGGTTGACCCGGCGAATTCTGCTGCGGAGGAAGTCACCGTAGGGGAATCGATCCAAGGGCGGATCGACGAGGACGATGCTACACGTCGAGATGATTTTGGGTTCTCCTACGTGGGCGATCTCTATGAACTCGTCGGTGTGGCATCGCAGCATTGGGTCACACTCGGTTTGGAGTCGGAGGAAATTGATCCGTATCTCTGGTTGATCGATGGTAGGACTGGCGCCATTGTCGCGGAGAATGATGATGTTGGTTTTGGACTGAATTCACGGCTCCGGTTCATCCTCCCTGAGGGCCGAGATCAGGGTGATTTTCAGGTGTATGTTACAACGGCGTTTGGGAATCCGTTTGGCAGCTATGAATTACGGACGGAAAGCGAACAGGCCGACACGATTGAGGTGGGAGCGCGCGTGGAGTCCTCGCTTGGAAGAGAGGACGACGTGGATCCAGATTATTCGGGATTTGGTGGTACCTACTACATGGAGGAGTTCGTATTGAGTTCCCATGAACCGGGCAACGACATTCAACTCCGAATGACCGCCGAGTCGTTTGCAGCGGAGGTATACGTCATCGATGCCCTCTCCGGAGAAACTGTAGCGTGGAGTCGCGCGACACCGTCACCAACGGCAACCGTATCGTTCTCTCGAGAGCCGGGGCTGAGTTATCTGATTCGAGCCACGTCCAAGTTGGAGCGGGCACGCGGAGCCTATACCTTGGAAGTCACCGCAGTTCCTGAATTAGGCCAGCTGTAGGGAGGCGCCGGTTGCGGGTCGGAGAGGGAAACCGCTTGAACCGGGAACGTGGGTGGCGTTTGTCCCGACAAAGAAAGTCTCTACGATTCCGATCATTCTGTCTCGATAGAACGTGATCCGTTTTCTTCGCGTCTTGGCGATATTTCGCGCGAAGATCTTTTTCAGCAAGAATCCGGAGCAAGAGTCGTAGATTCATTGTGATGAAACGACTGTTGATGGTGCTGGCAGTGTTTGTAGCTGGGACGGGATTGCTGCGAGCGGAGGTGTTTGATTTTTCCTTGGGCGAGCAAGGCTTTGTGCCAACTGCGGCCGGAACCGGTGCCAATCCATCGCCGTTTTCCTATGCGGAGGGCCGTTGGGCGGCCGACGGATCTGAGGCGGGTGGCGAGTCCTTTAGTCAGGCGATCCTGGCGAGCCCGGTGGTGACGCTGGGAGGCGAAGTTTTTGTTCGGGTGAGGCATCGCTATAATTTTGAACCCGGCTGGGATGGGGCGCATTTGTTGGTCTCGGTCGATGGCGGCGCGGATCAGGTTGCGGGAGAAGAAGCCGGTATTTTCCTGGAGAACGAATATGGAACCACGATCAACGCCCAGAGTACGAATCCACGTAGCGGTTTGATGGCTTGGAGTGGGGCGTCTGGTGAATCCGTAACGAGTCTTTTGTCGTTGGGAGATCTTCCCCAGGGCACGACGGTGCAAGTGAAGCTGGTGGCGACATGGGACGCGGGAACGGTGGCCGAGACGCCCAATTGGGAGGTGTTCGAAGTCGCGATTGTGGATGGCGAGGACTATCGAACTTGGGTTGTCGACAATGATTCTGACAATGCGGCCGCTGATTTCCGTAGCATTGCAGCTGCCATCGAAGCTGCTGGTTCTGGGGATGTGTTGCTCGTCATGCCTTCGGCCGTTGGCTATGGATCGGCAAGAATCAATAAACGCCTAACCGTCGTGGGGCCCGGATTTGGTGGGCCTGAGTTGGGGGCCCGATTTCGTTCGGAAACGGCCCAGTTTAGTTCCGTTCACCTTGAGCCCGGCGTGCGTGGTGTGACATTGACGGGGCTCGATATCAGGGGGGAGCTTCAGTTTATCGGCAATAGAACTTCGCAGGGTTCGATTGGAGTGGCGAATACCTTGGTATTGAGAAATCGGATCGGTGGTGTTGACGTGAGTACGCACGGCTTTGCCGCCAACGCCTTCTTCATCAATAACTGGATCGAAGGTGAGCTCAAGCTGGTTCGGGCGAGTGACTTCACTCAGTCCTTTTTTATTCGGTCGGCCTACTTCTACAACAATGTGATTCGCGATCGGGTGGACCTTTATGATTCGTGGACCACGGGTGGCTTCACTTCGCGTCTAGTTGAAGCCGTGAGCCAGGTCGTGTTTGCCAATAACGTTTTTGACAATGGTGAAGAATCCGTCGATATGCGAAACGGCGAGTTCTACAACAACATCGTGCACCGGGGAACGAATTCGAATGGCAACGCCGTGCGGTTTTCCCAGCGCAACGTCCTCGTGGAGAACAATGTGTTCCATGGGCTCTTGCCGAGCAATGTGCCGGGAGAAAATAACACGTTTGTGAAATCGGCGAGCGAAGTGATTGTGGGAAATGAATTGCCTTGGTTCCGGCGGTACGAGCTGGTTGAGAATAGCCCGGCACGCACGGCCGGCCGAGATGGCAGCGAGGTGGGGATCTTCGGTGGGCTGTATCCCTGGGATCGGGACCAGGCGCCGCCGGTTCCCTTTGTCACCAATATCGAAGCACCTCTGGTTGCAGGGCAGGGCGAGTCCATGACGTTTCAGGTGGAAGTGAAGTCCAACCAATAAGGGTGACTCATGAGTTTACGAGTTTCTTTGGTATGGGCTATGGGGGGCCTCATGTTGGCCTCAGTTGGGAGGGCTCAAGACGCTCTTGAGATTCTACTGCGTGATCCCTTGCAGCCCATTGCAGCAGAGTACTTCATCGATCGGGATCCCGGAACAGGTGCGGGAAGCCCAATCGAGCTCACGGGCGGAAGTGAGCTGGAAGAGTTCACGTTTTCCACGGGGAGCCTCAAGCTGGCACCCGGAGCCCACGATGTGTACCTCCGATTCCAGGACCAACACGGTCATTGGGGGCATCCCACCCGCTACCCGTTCTTCGTGATGCCCTATGGTTTCCAGCAGGCGACACAGATCCAGGGCGGCGAGCTATTCTTTAATAGCGATCCTGGGCGTGGGAAGGGCACGCCATTCACGATCGCGGGGGATGGGCCTTATCGGGCCGAAGCCGAAGTCACTTTGAAAGGAGTAAAACCCGGCGGGCATCAGTTGTACTATCGGTTTCAGGATAGTCGGGGTGAGTGGTTGGCGCCGGAGCGACGATCCGTATTTGCGCGCCCCGTGCTGGAGGCCACGCACGTGGCTTGGCGGATCCGAAATGACGAAAGGGCTCTCGGAGAAGGTTGGTCCGCCGTCACTCCACTTGGTGATGGGATTGCGGTGGCTCGATCGGTAACGGAGCCACTGGCATCCGACCAGTTGGGAGAGTGGCGCTTGGAGACCCAGATCCTACTGAATGGGGGGATTCCATGGATGATGGCGAGTGTGCCCTTTGAGATTTCCGAGGCTCCCCCGATGCCGGCCCCCCCTTTGCCGGGAATCGGTCCAGTGGAAGTTGTGGCGACCCTAAAGGCCCCGCCGGTGGTTGGCCTGGGGGTGGAGTTAACCCTAAGCTTGGGAGAACCCATCGAGCAGCCGGTGCTGGTAGAGCAATCAGCCAACCTAAGCACTTGGTTTCCCTTGGGAGTAATTCCCGCAGGGGAGTCCGAGCTTGCTATTCGCGTTGATGTCGGCAACCGCTTCTTCCGCATTGTCCCCGTAGCCGCGGCGGGTTCCGAGTTTCCACCCTTGCCGCCTCCGGCACCTTAGGACCTGAGTCTTGAGCGAAGCGAGCGTGAGCCATCATCCGCTTTCCACTCAAGCGTCCCCGATCGGCCCAATCTCGTACCCGTGCGGCATCGGAATGTCTGGCAACGGTTTCATGATGATGGTGCGACAGGACTCGCAGAAGTGGCCAGTAGCACCGTGCCCCCATTCCAATACCGCCTCCTTTTGGGGTGTTTCGGTCTCAGGATGGAAATAGAGATTACACCCCCCGCCGTAGCCCCAGAGAAAGATCTGCTTGAGCGGTATGCTGAGATTCAAAGAACCCGCTGTCATCGTTTCGTTGGCACAATTCGGGCATTTCATACCCGGACTATGATGTGGGAGGCCGTGTGCCGCTATTGTAAAAGGTTGCTGGGTTCGGAATGATCCCGCCCCGGAGGTCCAATTTTCTAATCGAACCGCATCCCATACTTTCGAAAAACTCGTTGCCGATCATCCGTCTACTCAGCCATGCCGTAGTCCTCGATGTCGGTAATGGAATCGACGACTACGGTGACGTCCGTTCGAATGACGAATTCACTGAATCCCTGTTTGGATTGAGTGTCCCCCCAGTCATAGGTGTAGCCCAATTGTGTCCAGGGATAGGCGTCGTGGCTCGGGACCGTGCTTTGAAAGTACTGACTCGCGCGCAGGTCATTAAACCATCGGCGGTACCAAGCCTCGGTGTCGTCGGGTAGGGCGAGCCCAGCCGTGGAATCTGAAATCTCATTATCGGGTGCGGGCCGGAAGAGGTCGTTGGGATCGACCCAGAATTCCACAAACTGGTTGATAGTGGCCGTTGGCGTGAGTCCAAGGCGTTGGCGAAGACGGTTTTCGAGATCTCCGAGATCGTCATTCTGTGAGCGAAAACCGCTCACAAAGTTCTCCACTTGCGGCACAGCGGTCACCCAAATGTTGTGGGTTCCGGTGTTGTAGTTCTTCCCAAGGCTATCACGATAGTATTTGTCCGTACTAACCAGCGAGACCATCTTGACATGGGGCGTCCCATCAATCTCTTTCCATTGCAGTTCCGGATTCTGGGTTGTGATCGGCGTAAGATTGGTGACGACTTCACTCGGCTCTGGATTGCGGGCATCGACCAACGCCGCCTCGTAGACATCCGGCCAATCGGGAGCCATCTGCAACGAAGTCATGACGGAATCCAGGGCCGAGGTCTTGACCGGTTCGGTAGTCCGGAGTCCGTAACCTTTTCCGTGGCGACAACCCGAAGTCCAAATACCGATAAGGACGGCGAGAAGAGCGAGGGAGGTAACCGAATGCGATTGTTTTCTGAGCGATGACGAGAGCATGGATCTATCTTCGTTTAGGAATTTAGTATCGAAATAGTGTCGCAGTTTGGGGGCGGTATTTCAACCGCGAAACGGGCGAGCTTGAAAAGCGCTTCCGATTCCGGAAGGTGGGGCGAGCGTACCCGCGAGCCGTCGGCACGAGCGTAAACGCCAACCTGGAAAGAATCCCGGCGCACAACGACAGAACCCCCATGATCCCTCGGATACGCAAGTGTAGTAGGTGCGCTACGGAGAGCTTTGCGTTCTCCCCACCATCCGGAAAGGAACACAGAGTGGCTCCGTCGTATTCGACGCTGTCTTTCTCAATCACACCGATCCTAATTGGGCCAACTAGATTTGGCGTGTGAATCAGAAGGTTTCCGTCTAGCCTCAGGCGGTGAAATTGACGATTCAAGGGTTGCTAATCTTCTTTTCCGGCTTTCTGGTCGGGAATTCCCAAACAGCCCTTCCGCCGGTCACGGACGGTCTTCAGGTATGGCTTTCCGCGACGAATCCCGGAAATGTGCCGGCAGACGGAGAGTCCGTTGCGAGCTGGACGGATCTGCACCATGGCCATGTCTTTCGGAATGCCAATGAAACGCTGCCGACCTATGTTGCCGATTCAGGTGATGGGAAACCAGCCATAGACTTTACTCGAAGCAGCGGTTTCATCGGCGACTTCAGCTCGACCGCTGGAGCGATTATTGGAGATGCTACGGTTTTCGTGGTCGGAAGATTTTCAGGATACAGTCACGGGGCCTCAAGTTCCTCTTACTGGTTTTCAATCGCTTCGGCAACGGACGGGAGCGAGCACACCCTCGGAAGAGATCAACGGGCGGGAACGGGACCGGACGCTCTTTACCACTGGCGAGGGCGCCCGGACCAGAAAGCTTATTATGGGGATGCCATCGAGGAGGATCCGAACGGGGCTTTTAATTACTACACCGCCATATTCCGCGGAGCGCAATCCGGAGGAGGCGTTCAGGCGTCGGTCAACGGAAAGGATGGCGGTCTTCAGAATATCTCCGGGGATCCGGACACCGCCTATGAGTCGGATCCATCCCAGACACGGATCGGACTCTGGACCAGCAATGGCAGCGGGCTGGATGGTATGATCCGGGAAGTCCTGATCTATGATCGGATTCTATCTGCCAATGAGCTAGCAGATGTTGAAGCGTATCTGGCGGACGTAGCGGCCGTGGGCGAGGCTAACGCACCGGGGCAGTTGAGTATTACGCGACGCGATCAGGATGTGGTCGTTTCATGGACGGGAGACGGAATCCTCCAATCTGCGACTCAATTGGACGGTGAATGGGTTAACAGGGCTACTGCATCGAATCCGCTGGAACTCCGGGTTACACGCGATGAGAGCTATTTCCGGCTGATCCAGACTGATACGATTCCGGAGGGCGAACTGGTATTCCGAACCCAGGTCAGGTCAGATACCCACCGGGTGGTTGAATACCATTTGAGTTCTGGGGATCTCTATTTTCTGGGAGAGGTTGAGCATGGATTTGACTGGTACAGTCCAAATGGAAATGATCTTTGGTGGTGCTTTCAGAATACGGAAGACCGGGGATCCGGTTTGCTGGAATTCCTGATGGTCAACAACCCTCAGGCCCAAAGCATGAAAGCCAGGGCGCTTGCCGAAGGATGGACCACGTATCGTTCAGAGAACTACACCTTCTTACTGCTCAATCCGTTGGAGAGTCAGAAAACGTATGTGAACCAACAGAGGCCGGAAAACGCAGGAGACAATGGCACGACCCGGCCCGGCACCGATGATTACAAACGGATCGATTCCTCAAACCTATTGCATCTGCTCTATTACAACGGAGCCAACCGCAACATCTATCTGGGTATCGGTGGCCCGAGTATCCGCGCTGCCACCGGAACCGAAGACAACCCACCAGGCGACGGATCTTCCAACCTGGACAACGGTGTGCGGGCGGATATTGCCTTCAAGACGAACATCCAACTCTCGGAAGAATTGAAGCAAGAGCTAGTGGCGCGTTTCTCCCGAGAAACGCCGACGCTGAATGATGATTCGCAAGCATATCCCTACGATCATCCTCCGGGACTCTGACCGCAATGGCATTGCGGTCAGCCGTGAAATCAAAGCTTTAAGGACTCACCCTTCGCCCTTTCCGTGGGATCAGATGGCGTCCGGTCTCCATTGTGATTTCGCAGTCGTCAGTTTCTGCGATGATATTGACGGTTAAGCGTGTGCTGCTGAATTAAAGAGAGGACGTAGTATTTCGAAAGCCAGCGAAGGTGATTGGATCCCCCCCCAGCTTTTTTTGGGGGCATTGGAGGTTTTGCAGGGGAATCGAATATCGACACGCGATCCCAAAACACCCAGTAGTTCACGTTTGGATTTACTCCTCTGGCAGTTCGAATCGAGTCGCCGGAAGTTCGCCGAATTGTTCGGATGGGTCCAGTAGAACGGGTTCGCTCAGGTCTCTTGAGGGACGTGGCGGACCATCGTATCTTTCTGCCGCGGCGAGGAACTCTTCGTCCATCCAATCCGCGCCTGTGTTCAATGGATCACCAGGAAGAATCGGAACGGGGCCTGTGCCGAGGACTTGGTCGCCCGGTCGATAGGGGAGTTCGATCGCGAGGAGTTCGTCGATAAACTCCCGATCTGTCATGCCCATTACAATGCGACAGTGTTCGTAGATATGTTTTCGCATCGCCTCTTGATGAGCTCGGACAGGTATCAGCGCCTCTTCCGCTTTGTCAGGGAGTAGGCCTCTGGCCTTGACCGTGGCTTTGCCGAGAGCTACCGGCATGTGGTAGTGGGAAGCGACCCCGACGAAGTCGATCCACTCGCTCACGCTATATCCGTTCTCCAACAATTTCACCATCACCGCTCGGTAGGCTGGATCATCTCGCCGTGACGAGGTCAGGAACTGATTGATCTGACGGTGATGAATGACTTTATTGCGGTAGGCAGGATCCGTCCGATTCGGATCCCAGAAGGCGTCGGGATGGGCCTGAGCTTGGGTAGCCTTAGCGGCTCGGGCGTCTTGAATATCCCGGATTGAACTCGAACCCATCCGAGTCTTTTCTCCAGCAGACGGCGGAGGTTCTTCCTGCGAAATCGGTGTGCCTGAAGACGTTTCTGGCTCGTTTGTTCCAAGGAAATAAGAAAAGCCGATGAGAACGATCAGAACGAGTATGACACCCAAGACGGTCGGCTGGGAGGGGCTGAGCTTCATAGCGAGGAAACGAACTGTGGGTTCTATGTGCGCCTGCCGGGAGGCTTGGGCAATCGACAGCTGTCTGTTCGACTGGGTTGTGAGGTTGATTGAAATCCCCTAGTCGTGTCGGAAGTAGTAAATTGTTTTGTCCGTGCCGACCGTGTAGGACTGCGATAAGGGTGAGATATAGATGCGGCCCGTCTGCCCGGTTCGGCGTTCATGTTCGTAATACTTTCGGGTTTCCCGTCCGTTATCCTGCCCACGGCCATCGACAGGCTGACAGAGTATTTCGACGAGGATGTCGGGGTAGCCATTCCAGGTTGCCGGAATCGTGTAGTCCAAGGCGAACGTAGAACTGTACCGGACGTTGCTGGTGATCGTCCAACCGGGTAGGTAAGGAGCCTTGAAGGCAGGTGTGGCGCGGTAGTTCTTGGTGGTCTGGAACCATGCGGACGAGTACGTCACCGTCCCGTTGTTGTAATAGCGGGTTTGCCCATTGGTCGCGACGCCACTATTCCAACTGCGAGTGCCGTTTGACACGAAACTGGTCACGTTTTGTTTACCGCTGGTGTTCGTAGTGACGGTCTTCTCCTACATTGAGGAGCGTGCAAGGTACATGTTGCTCACCTGAGGGATGCGGGATTGGCCTAGTGTCTCCAGAACGGAGAAGACAATAAGTAATATCGTGATGGCGGACTATCGGGACATCAATTGATGGGGCATGGATTTCATTGCTTAAGGTGTTTGCTAATGTATCCAAAAGAATTTGCCGCTGTCGCGCTGCACCTCAAGGGGGCTACGATCATAAGTAGACTGGAGTTTCGCTGTCGGAATGCAATTGGAATTCGTGCGAATGGCAGGGAACGGGCTAAAGTGTCGACTATATGCAACGAGATTGCTGAGCTCGGGCGAGCGAGCCTAGCGCATGAGTGGAAAGCTTTGGGGGCTCCCGACTAGAGAGGTTGGTTGTGTTTCGGTTGGGGGCAGACCTGTGCGAAAAGGGAGGGCGGAGTCAGGTCTCGACCTCCGGAATCTGCCAGTGAAATGGGGTGGCTAGGATGTCGCCAGGCCGGGGCTAATAGTTGCTACCGGTATTGAACTGATGGGATCATCCAGATAGAAAATGTTGAATGTCGAGACACGACCCCAAGACCCACACAGGAATCTGCCAGTGAAATTGGGTGGTTAGGATGTCGCCAGGCCGGGGCTAATAGTTGCTACCGGATTTGAACTGATAGGATCATCTAGATAGAAATTGTTGAATGACGAGACACGACCCCAAGACCCACACCGCCTTGTCGAATCCCTTTGCGATTTCTTCGGCCTTTCCCTTCGCTTGAGTCACAACTTGTCCAAGAAGCCAAAAGTAGGCGGCAACAATGAGTGCAATGTTTGCGATAGCGAATCCGACGAGTGTCTTTTGCTCTGCTCTGCGTCGTTGATTTACGTATTCATCTAACGCCGCTTCTGCTTGGGGATCAAGTGGCATGGTGCTCTCCTTTTTTGGTTTCAGTATTTAATGATGAAGTTTACCGCTACGTTTACAGGGCGGGTTTCGAAGTTCTGTTCGGGCTCAGCAGTCCCTACATAGATCAGGTTATGAGTGGTCGGCTTGTCTGGATTGGTCTCAACCTTGAACGGAGTGACGAAAGTTCTCGCGAACATTTTTCCGTACCAGTTCTCGCCTTCTTTATTGTTCAACCTGAAACTGGTCGAGTAGGCCTGGGTTGAGCCCAATTTCCTCGGGCCTCCAGTATCATTTGCTCCGTCAGCTACGCTTCTATTCTCCGCCCCGCGAAGAAACATTCCTCTGAGGTCGGGTAAAGTATTGCTGCCAAGGTGTTCTCTAAGCTTTGTCATTTTTGGATCGCTTACGTCAACTTCCCTACCATCACAGAGTTTCCATCCTTTAGGGTCGCTCGTTCCCCAGTAGGCAACAATAGTACCAATTGGATATGGAGGTATCCTTACAGCTATTTGCTCTTGGAATTGTTTCCCTTTGAGCAGTTCATTGGCGAGATTCTCTGGGTTCACGCTTTGAAGTGCCTTTTCAACATCGGGTGCTGAGTCAACAATGGTCTGAACCTTGGCTACTCCATTTGTTACGGATGAGTAGAGAGCAGTTATTTCTCTAAGCTTGCTAGTGGCATCGTTGGCAGCACCCACCGCAATTTGTTGTTGTTGTAACGATAGCTTGGAAATTTCATCAATGATGACTTTCGTAGTTTCTAGTTTGTCAAGTTCTGCTTGAGCCTCAGCTTTGGCTACCCTTGTTGCCAGTTCTGAGGTCTCCTTGTTTGCCACGTACCAGGTTATTGCCCCGATCACTCCCCAACTGGTAATCAGTGTTCCGATCATGTAGGAATTGATTATCTGACGGGCTTTCGGATGAAGCTGGTTGTTATCGGCGTTTTCTGACATGGCTTCCTTTTCTTTGTTGCGGATCAATTGGGGGGGAATTTGCAATCGCAGTGAATCGGTTGGGAGTAGCCCTGAATGGCGCGGAATACTTTCATCTGTTCAATGGCACTGTTTCTCGCACTAAGCCAGCCGGCCTTCGGGATGAGTAGGCTGCGATTATTCTTGGGGCCTCAGTTCAGTATACGGTGATAATCTCCGAATCTTTCAAAGAATCGCGACGTTATCAGGATGCTGGTCGCGATTGGGGGCAGACGTGTGGAAAAGGGGATGGCGGAGTAACGTCTGCATGTTCGACATGTGCGGGTGAAATTTTGAGGGGCTAGGATGTCGCCAGGCCGGGGCTAATAGTGGTTACGGCTCTTGAACGGACGGGATGATATCCAGGTAAAAAATGTTGAATGTCGATTCGGCTGCAGAACCTCCTGTTTTTTCGGTAATTAAGAAGTCGTAAGGCTCTGTTTTAAAACCGACTTTCGAGAATCGATTCTGTGAGCGTTTTGAAGGGTGGTGAAGGTGATTTGATCCCCCCAGTTTTTGGTGTTTTAGGTTTTGCAGCGGAATCGCGTGTCGAGACGTGCCCCCTAAACCCACTCTACAGTCATCCGGCATGATTCGAGACCAAGATCCGCATCAGAAACGGTCATTCGCGTGATCGCGATTGAAAACCACTTCCCCTGAACCTTCGAGCGTCGTTCGACCCGGGAATGCAAGTAACGTTCCGCGTTACCTACATTCCTTTTTCCTGTTATGTGTTTGGTATCGGATAGGTCGCAATGATTGACGCCGATGCTTTCGGGATTGCTCCCTCAAACACGCCTGACTCTGTATGAAGATCTGCTAGGCTAGCCACAGCAGATTGCGGATCATCGGAATACGTCAACCCTGCCTTCGCGACCTTTACGTCCAAGGCATATAATTCCTTCGCGAGTTTTGTGGCTTCACCGTCAGAAGCGGGATTCAGGTATTCAAGGGTTGCCCTCAATCCGGAGATCTCAGGTAGCAGCTTGTGAATTTCCTTGTCGTAGTTATCGATTGTTTCTTGGGTGAGCCTTGATGGGTTCTCTTTCGCAATCCAAGTGAGCCAGCAAATCGAATGTCCAGCTGCAGCGACCTTGGTGGCGAATTGCTGAACGGCCGCTTCGAACTTGTCGCGCTGTTCGTCGTCCTCCTTTCGCTGCCATTTGGTGCGTTCGAGGCGAGCTTGCAGAATTGCTGTCACCAGAGCTCCGCCCAGTCCTGCTAAAGCTCCGATTCCTGCTGCGAGTATGACTGCCGTTGTCTCTTTCATTTCGCCAGTGCTTGGTTGCTACACATAACAAGTTATTCAGGAGATCTTGATAACCTTCCAATAAGTGCTGATCGGCAAGGCAGACTTATCCTGTTCAGCTCGTCTTTCTGGATAACTTCTCGGATTCTAAGCCAAGTTCTGTGATCAGTCTACGGCCAAACTGTTCGCTATTGCCGCTGATTGTTGCTTGATTCTCCGTCCCTTCAGGTAGGCTAAGGCAACGCGACATTTTCGCAGGGAACGGCAAACCAGGTTAATTGATAGGAAGGACGAAAGCCGGCGTGATTCGGATCACTGGGGCACTGAGTCGAAGGCTGGAGATTCCTTATTTGAAGCGAAGTAGAGACGAGTCGGGAGCCTCCGAAATATCAGGTGTTCAGCCGAACTTTTTGAAACACCTTGTAACATTCTTGAATACTGAGGCTTTTCTTGAAGGCGGTAGAATCGACGTAAGTCGTTGATGAGGAGTGGTACACCGGGAGAGACTCGAACTCCCAACCCTCTGATCCGAAGTCAGATGCTCTATCCAATTGAGCTACCGGTGCCCTGGTAGGGGTGGCAAGAGTATCGGTTGGTGGGCGGGCGTCAATAGTTTACCGAAACTGAGTGGCACTTTGATTCTCATCGCTCTGAAATAGAAACACCCCGTATCGCTCTTGGGCGATACGGGGTGTGCTGGAATTCGATTCTCTTTTCCGCTTACGGGGCGGGTTGGAGGCGGTAGTAGCGCTGCGCGCCCGGCTCGGGGACGACTAGGAATGGGTTGGCCTGCGTGGCTTCCGCGGTCCAGGTCGTGAGGTCGCTCGTGCTCTCCAAGACGAAGTCGCCCGCGTCGGTCGCCCACGAGATCGTCAGGAGTCCGCTGTCTAGGCTGATGCTCAACGTTGGGATGTCTCCGCCGCCCGTGGGGGGCATCGGCTCGGGGTCGACCGGAGGCATCGGGTCTACCGGGGGCTCAGTGGCTTCGTTGATCGTGATGGTGGCCGTGAAGGATTCACCGGTGTCGCCGAGGTTGTCGGTGACCCGCGCCGTGAGGATATGCACACCCGCCGGGGCGTCGACCCAGTCGAAGCTGAAGGGTGGCTCGGTGACCGTGGCGATTTCGTCCGTGCCGTTGCTCAACCAGGTGACCGAGACGATCTGGCCGTCTAGGTCGGAGACGTTTGCCGTGAGCGGGATCGTTACCGGGGCGTCAAAGATCGCGCTCTCTGCCGGTGAGGTGATGACCGCGCGTGGTTGCCGGTTGACTCGCAGGGCGATCGGTTCCGTTTCACTCGTGCCGCCGCAGTTGTCCGTGGCCCGCGCCAGGATGGAGTAGTTGCCCGAGGGGACGTCCGACCATTGAAAGGTAAACGGGGCTTCGGTGAATTCGGCGAGGAGTTCGCCCGTGTCGGCGAAGAGGATTTCTACCAGTTCCAGATTCCCGTCCGCATCCGAGGCTTCGGCCGTGAGGGTGAAGGCTCCGGGCGGGGTTTGGTTCACGCCTTCGCTCGGGGCTGCCAAGCTGACGGTGGGGAGGGTGTTTTCCGGTGGGGCTTCGAAATCGCCGTCCACGTCGAGATTGTCAAGTGCGCCAATGTCACTGCCCGCGGCGAAGATGGAACCCCAGTATGCGTAGTAGCCTACCCGGTGGGTTAAGGTTTCGGGCTGGGGTTGAGTGGTGAGAAGTTCGATGGTGCGCCCGATTTGCTGTACTTCTCCCCCAATGGTTTGAAAGACTTTGGCCGTGACCTTAGCGGTGGCCGGGTTGTCGGGAATGGCTGGTGGGTCTTCTATCCCGGCTTCTTCCTGGAGGATTTCGAGTTCTTGCTTGAGCGCGGCTTGTTCCGCCGTGCTGGGGGCGGAGAAAACGAGTTCGAAGGTGGCTGGTAAGGTCGGGTCGTAGGCGTCCGTCAGTTCGGATTGGGCGGAATTCGTGGTGCCTACGGCGGCCGTGCCGTCGGTGTTGTAGAGGCCGGTCAGGCTCTCGTTTTCGTTACTGTCCTCGGCGTTGAAATTGATGCTGTTGACTCGGAAGCCGCGGCTGAAGCCTCCGGGGCGTACGTGGAATCCAATGCCGCTCCCGGCGGTTTTGTCCAGCCATCCGATCACCCCACCGCGCCGTTCGTCGTTGGCGGCTGCCGGGGTGAAGTCCGCGGAGACGGTGTATTCTCCGCCACTGGGCACGAGTGTGGTGCTATACCAAGCCGTTCGCAAGGAAGGGAAAGGAAAGCCTTGCGCGCTTTGGGCGACCGCGATGGTGCCCTCCGCGGTGACCGTAGCCGTCGTGGTGGTGCCGTCCCGCCCGAAGGCGTTTTGCACACGGCCCAAGTTGTCGGTGGTGGTGCCGTCGTTGAGTACGGCGGCGTGGGTGGCGGCGAGGCCGAGGCATCCGGCTATCGCTGAAAGACTTCGCACAGAGGTCCGCATATCTGATGGTCCAATCAAGGCTGTAGGCAGCGCTGTTTTGTTTGCGTTTGTGGGGAAGGCGGGTCGGAACCCATCCTTTCAACCCGTTACGCTTGGGATTTAAGCAAAAATAATGCCCAAGATTTTTGGGCAGGTCCGGGCCGTATTTTGCTGTATTTCAGGCGTTTATCGTGATTCGGACGCTAATTGGGGGGCGCTGGAGCGTCAAGTCAAATAGACGGGTGCGGATGGGGCCGGGATTGAGGGTTTGGAGCGGTTTTTGGAGATTCTGGGGAATCGCTGTGGGCGTGGTGGGGGATTGGGGGCGATGGTGTTAATTGGTTGTGATTCTTGCCCAGCGGCTCGCGGGTACGCTCGCCCCACCTTTGGGAGAGGGAAGGCCCCGGAAGAGAGGGCTCTTCCGGGGTTGTGCATTGGGGGTCTTGGTCTAGTTGGCTAGGAAGACGTTGTTGGGGAGCTCGTCGCCGATGTCGGTGTTGCGGCGGATGATCCGGGATAGGGTCTGTTGATTGACCAGGCGGACCAGCCCGTCCGGGAGGTAGCGCTCATACCAGAATCGGTCGCCGTCTCGGAGTCGCTCGAATTGATCGCTCAGGATCGCATGGAAGGTTTCGCCTACCAAGGCACCTTCGACGTGCGCTTCCGCTAAGCCACCCACCCAGAGGTCGACTTCGTTGACCGAGCCGAAGGCTTCGGCCAGTCGCGCCTGAACGGTGGGGTCCGGGTGGACTTCCGCGAAGGACTGGATGGGCAGGAGTCCGTAGTCGAGTCGGGCTTGGTTGTAATCCGCCAATCCGTGGTCGCGACCCCGCTGGATGTTGAGGGAGGCCAGATCGAATCCTCCGGCTCCGGGAGGCCCGAATAGGAAGTTGCGGATTTCATCCACGCAGAAGGTATCGATCTCCTGGGCCACTTTGGCGGCGAGACCGCGGAAGACGGGATCGATCCCGTCCGTGATCAACAGGTCCGGTCGGAAGAAAGCCCCGGCTAAGGAGAGATTTCCTTGGGGAATGGTTTGGCCATTGGCATCGAGTCGTAGGATCTCGCTCGACAGCATGGTGTGCCCCACTCGGTAGGCGGCGGTGGCGAAGGCGTTGGAGATTCCCGCATTCACGCGTCGATTGTAGCCACGGTAGCGTCGTAACCCGTCCCGCCCCAGGAGGACTGGAAGGAACTCGCGGTAGGTGATTGCTTGCATCTCGGCAGCCACGATGGCCCGGGAGGCTTGGTAGATTATTTCTCCGGATAGTTCGGTGTCGCCATCGGCGAGGACCTCGGCCCAGAAGTTGTGTTCTCGGACGAAGAGGGCGTGCATGGCGGTCAGCCCGATTTGTTCATTGGCGCGAAAGTCTCCGGCCAAGAAGAGATTGGGCATGTCTGCCGAGGGTGCGTTGGGCAGACCCGCGGTGTTGAAGGGCGGGAGATCGCCCGCGCTGGTCTTGAGCTTGCCCGTGCCATCGAGGGTGCGCAGAGCCGTGGCGCGTTCTTCATCGGAGCCGTAGACGTTGGAGGCGTCGATGTAGGCCGAGATCTCGTTCACCTGTTCCCTCACGCCGGCAATGTTTTGGTAGAGCGAGCGTTCGAGCGGGATGGTCTGAGTGCCAGTAGCTGTGGGGTCAAACCAGGGATCTCCGGTTGGGACCGCGATATCGAAATGCTCAATCGGCGAAACAACCGGAGAGAGGGTGATGTCATGATCCAGGAATTGTCCCCATTGCCAGAAGAAATCTGTGGCTCCGGCCGCGTTGGGGAGGTCGGCGTCTTGGGCCGCGCAGATATTGCTGATCTCGCGGGCGCTCAATCGGGTGGATCCCGATGGGGCCGCCGACCCGTCTTCGTAGGCGGCTTGAGCGAGGCGAAGAAACGTGGTGTTGGCGCTGCCCCAGTCCGAATTGTTGGGATTGTTGTCCGTTCCGTCGATCGTTCTGACATCGTCGGGAAATGAGGCGGGAAGCGCGATGCGGTTATCCGGCCTGTCGTTGCGGGACCGGGGTCCGTCATCATCGCGATCCGGGCGTCGGGGGCGAGCGGGTTGGGCCGGCGTGTTGTTCTCGTCGGCTTGGCCCGCTTGTGGACCATTGTTTGGTTGAGGCGCCGTGTTGCGTTGTTGCTGCCGGGGCGGACGATCGTTGTTATTATTGCGGGGACCGTTCCCTCGGCCTTGTGCCGCCAGATCCGCTTGGCTGGCAATCATGAGCAGGCTTGCTAGCAGCGCGGGGCGGCTCCAACCGGTTAGGGCCTTTCGTTGATGGGGTTGTGGTTTCATTGGATGAGTGTCCTTCCTAATTTGTTGCTTTGGTGTTTTTTGACATCAACTCGATATCTGAAACTGATAAAGCAATGGCCGTGCCTTCTTATAAATCAGAATATAATTAATTATATAATTATAGATAAACACGAAGAGCCACTCGCTGCCGGTGGGAGCCCCAGGGGCTGACCGACAGCGAGTGGCTTAGACTCACGTAGGAGGTCAGGGTCACAGCGCTTGGTGGAACCAACCAACCGTTGCGGTCGCTGACTTTGGTTGGTGGAAAGGACCAACCGTGAATCAGCCTAGAGGGTGAAGATGAAAGGTTCCTTAAACTTCCATTACAGAACTGTAATGTGGTGGTCTTGGGCGGGAGAGGCCGTTAGGCTAGCGCACGGTTAGCGGGCGACGATGCGAATTCTGCTGGTTGAAGACGAAGCGAAGATGGCGGGCTTTATTAAGAAGGGCCTGGAAGCGCAGGGTATGTCTGTGGACCATTTTGACAATGGCGATGACGGCTATCAGGCGGCCAAAACCGGGCCCTTTGATTTGCTTGTCTTGGACATCATGTTGCCGGGTCGGGATGGGTTGAGCATCTTGAGGAATTTGCGACGAGCGGGCAACGACGTACCGGTGATTTTGCTCACGGCCCGGAGCGAGCCCTTTGAGCGCGTGGAGGGGTTGGAATTGGGGGCGGATGATTATTTGGCTAAACCCTTTTACATTGATGAACTCGTCGCTCGGATTCGCACGATCGTACGACGGGTGTCCGGGCATGGCACGAATGTTTACCAAGTTGGCAACCTAACGCTGAACCTAAGCACGCGCGAGGTGCATCGAGACGGTGAGTTGGTGGATCTCTCGCCACGGGAGTTTTCGCTCCTGGAATGTTTGGTGCGATCGCCGGGACGGGTTTTGAGCCGGGTGCAGATCTGCGAACAGGTTTGGAATTACGACTTTGATCCCGGCACCAATCTGGTCGATGTTTACATCCAACGCTTGCGGTCCAAGATCGACAAAGGGCATGACGATAAGTTGCTCCATACGGTCCGCGGTGTGGGCTACAAGGTGGAGTCGAGTTCGTGAGGCGGTCTTTCCAAATTGAGATCGCGGTATTCACGGCCTTGGTATCCGGGGTGACCATGCTGGTGTTTGGGATGATGGCTTGGTGGTGGATGCAGGGGCAATTCCTCCGCTCGATTGACGCGCGGATGCAGATCCCGGGAGAGCGTTTGATCACCGTGGTGGGACCGGGGGCGGATGGGTTGGAATTGTTTGTGGAATACACGAACTTATCGGCGAATCACGAATTCCATCTCCGGGTGGTCGGTAACGACGGAAACTCATGGTACACGTCCCCCGGTGCGGCGTGGATGGAAGCGATCGAGTTAGCCCCATACTTGCCATCTGTGGAAGCGTTGGAGCGCGTCTGGGAGCGGGAGCGGGCACGCCGCGAACGAGAGCAGGAGGAGGAGGAGTTAAATGAGCTGGCGCGTGAATTGGGCATGCGCGGCGTAGGACCGCCCGCGGGAGGGCCACCGGGACGTGGGTTCCGGCGGGCGAATCGTCCGGGGCCGCGTCCGATCGCGCCGATGGTTTTCGGTTCCCACCGCACGGAGAGCGGGGAGGATTACCGTCTGGGGGCTATGAGTAATCGGGATATCACGGTGATCATGGCGTTGAATCCAGCGGATTTCGATGCGGATTTGCAGCGCTGGCGTCAGGGTTTTTTTCTGGCACTCCCGGTGGCCTTGTTGGCGGTGTCGGGAGGGGGATGGTTGGTGTCGCGCCGGGCCGTGAAACCGCTGCGTCGTGTGGCGCGCACGGCGGGCCGGCTCAATGCCTCGGAGTTGTCGGAACGTATTGCGCTGACGGGGAAGGAGCCCGGTGAGGTGGCGGAGCTGATCGAAGTATTGAATGCGATGATGGATCGATTGGAACGCGGCTTTACGCAGGCCACGCGGTTTACCGCGGATGCGTCGCACGAGCTCAAGACGCCCATCGCGCTTGTGCAGGCTGGGATTGAATCGGCTTTGGCGGAGTGTCAGGCACAGCAGGCCGATCCAACGGCGTTGATGGGCATCGCGCAAGAGGTGCGTCGACTGAAAGGGATTCTGGAAGGTTTGTTACTGCTGAGTCGGGCGGATGCCGGGCGTTTGCGTTTAGTGGATGAGCGAGTGGATTTGAGTCGGGAGCTGACCCTGTTGCAGGAAGATATTGAATTGATGGGGACGGAGCGTCAGCTGGACGTTCAGTTCTCGTTGGTTTCGGGCGTGACGGTGGTGGGAGACGCCATCTTGTTGCGCCAGGCCATGCAGAACCTGCTGAGCAACGCGGTGAAATACAACGAACCGGGCGGGCAACTCTGGTGCTCGCTTTCGGTGGATTCGGGGTGGGCGGTGGTGTTGATAGGCAATAGTGGGAAGGGGATTCCGGAGGCCGATCGTGAGCGTGTCTTTGACCGGTTTTACCGGGTGGATCCTTCGCGCTCTCGTGCCGTGGATGGGTTCGGGCTGGGGTTGAATATTGCGTTGGAGGTGGTGAAGGCGCACTCCGGTCGTTTGTTTCTGCATACCGCGGATCGGGAGCGGACGGTGTTTCAGTTGCAGATTCCTTTGGCGGAGGGTGAGGGGGATTGATGGGGGGCCGGTTGGATGCGGGGGGATGGGGTCGCGGTTCTTGCCCAACGGCTCGCGGGTGCGCTCGCCCTACCATTCGCTTTCGCTTTTTCGGGGGTGGGGAAAAAACTTTGGCAGTTTGAGGTCAGGTCGATAGCCTCGGGCCGATGACATCCGAGTTTGGAGCGCCCCGCGTGAAAAAATGGCCCTTTGTGGTGGGGGATCTTTTGTTGATTGGCGTGGCCATCTGGCTGCTGAAGACGACCGGTTGGGCACCGACCGGCTGGTATCTCGCCATGTTGATCGCCTGCGTCGGAATGGGGATCTTCTTTGCCGTGCTGCCCTATCTTTTTGAGTTTCGGGAAGAGTCGCGGCGCTTTGATGCCAATGAATTTCGGGGCACGCTAGAGCAGATCCGGGAGTTGGAGAAGGTGGGAGAACGGGTCACGGCGGCGGCGGAACAATGGGAACGGCTGCAGGAGCAGTGTGGTGTCACCGTCAAGGCGGCTGAGACCATCGGGCAAGCCTCGCAAACTCAGATGGATCGTTTGGTCGAGATCACCCAAAAGGCGGACACGCGTGAACGGGATCATTTACGGTTGGAAGTGGAGAAACAGCGCCGCGGGGAGCGAGAATGGTTGGAAGTGATGGTGGGGATCATGGATCACGTTTTTGCTCTACACCGGGCGGCGGTGCGGTCGGGCCAAGCGAAGTTAATCAAGCAGATCGACGGGTTTCAGAATGCGTGTACGGAGATTTGCCGTCGGGTGGGGCTGAGTGAATATGTGGTTGCGCCGGGAGAGAGTTTCGATCCGAAGATTCACAAAGTTTTGGAGGGCCACGAAGCACCCGCCTCTGGGGGCGTGGTCGCGGAAACGCTAGCGCCTGGTTTTAGTTTTCAAGGGCACCCGATTCGTCCGCCGATGGTTCGAGTCGCGATGGGCGAGGCACCAGCGGCTGAGGCAACAGAAGCGCCAGAGGCGCCTAAGGATCCGGATTTGTTCGACCAAGAGCCATCATCGGATCAAGCCGACGCCTAGGCCGGGTGCGCTGGGGCATCTCGGGCAGAGGTGTTACGGCAAATGACGGTTCCGGCCGAAGCGACGTGGGGTGAATGGCACGGATCGAAAGAAAGGTGAAGGGAAACCGGGAAAAAATGCTGGTAATAGGCGCCTTTCAGCGGCATATTCCCGTTTTCCTCCTCCCGGGAGGAAAAAAATATGGGTTAGCTGGTATTCAGATGAGACCAGAGGACGGGTTTACGACAAATACGACTTAGGATACGACTTGTTAAGAGTTACAACTTCTCTTGCCAACAAAACTAAGTTTGTCTACCAGCTAACCCATAGCTTTGTTATCCTTCATCGCCCGGTTTTTGGGAAGTTTAAGTTATTCACAATCTATTCACCGGCCTGTGAATAACTCGTGAGCAATTGCGAAGCCGGGTTCGAGCTTGGGCGCTTTCTTCGTTTTTAATCTATTGATAACCAATGATTTAGGGGCTTTTTGTGAAAACAATTCTACTAGTCGATTCGGTTGCTTGGGATCCGATTTATCCCGTGGATCATCCGCTGAGAAATGTTCCGCAGTGGTTTCAGCGCCATTTTGTGGGGCAGTCGGAATTGGCCTGGCGAGTGGTGAATTGGGAGTTGGTACCCCAGTGTGCGGAGCTGGATGGGATCGATGGGGTGCTGATCTCGGGGTCACCCCGTGATGCGTGGGCGGATTGTCCAGAGAATGACCGTTTGTGCGGGCTGGTTCGCGAGTGTTTGGAGCGGGAACTCGCATTGTTGGGGGTTTGTTATGGGCATCAGATATTGGGACGGGTGTTGGGAGCACCGGTCGGTCGGCATCCCGAGGGCCTGCAGCTCGGGCCCGTGGAGATGGAATTGACGGCAGCGGGAGTTGAGGACCCTCTTTTTGCGGGGATGGAATCTCGGTTCGAGGCTTTGAGTGGGCATGTGGACTATGTGGCGAAGGTGCCTGAAGAAGCCGAGTTACTTGCGAGTGGCGGAGTGACGGAGGTGCAGGCGTTCCGCTGTGGTTCGCGTCAGTACGGAGTGCAGTTTCATCCCGAGATGAGCGCCGCGATTCTGGGCTTCCTCTGGCAGGCGCGCGTGGAGCTTTGGAGGGATCGGGTAGATTTTGATCTGGCGGCCCGGATTGCGTCTTTTCATGACACCCCGGACGCGCCTAGAGTGCTGACGAATTTTGTGGAGCGAATCGTATGAGTTTTGAGGCGTCGTCGTTTTCTTTTCCAACCGCTATTGAATTAGGTGCGGGCCGAATTCAGTCCCTGGGTGCGTGTTTGAGTCGGCTCGGTGTGCGACGTCCCTTGGTGGTCACGGATGCGGGGTTCGCTGGGACGGATTCGTTTGAGCGGGTGCGGCAGGCGTTGGGTGAGCTGGATGGATTTGGTTTATTTACGGAGGTGCACTCCAATCCGTTAGAAGCGGATGTGCGAGGGGGATACGCCGCATACCAAGAACAGGGATGCGATGGGGTCGTGGGGGTCGGGGGCGGGAGTCCTTTGGACGTGGCGAAAGCGATCCGGCTTTTGATCAAGGATCCGAGTCTCGATCTGGCCGCCTTCAACTATGAAGATGATTGGTCGGGTTTGGTTCCGTTCGTGGCGGTGCCCACCACCGCAGGCACCGGCAGCGAAGTGGGACGATCGGCCGTCATTACCCCTAAAGCAACCGGACGCAAGGCGGTCTTGTTTCATCCCGCCTTGTTGGCCAGCGTGGCCATTCTCGATCCAGAGTTGACCCGCTCGCTCCCGGCCAAGCTCACGGCGGCGACCGGTGTGGATGCTTTGACCCATTGCATCGAATCGTACACCTCGCCGGTCTATCATCCCTTGTGCGATGGGATTGCGTTGGAAGGCATTCGGATCACGGGCCGGGCGTTGCCCCGCGCGGTTGCGGAGCCGACGGATTTGGAGGCGCGAGGCGAGATGTTGGTGGCGGCGGCGATGGGGGGCATTGCTTTTCAGAAGGATCTGGGCGCTGCGCATTCGATGGCGCATCCCTTGTCGAACCTGCATGGGATGCATCACGGTTTGGCGAACGCGCTTTGTTTGCCCTGGGTGATGGCCTTCAATGCAGAACGGCAGCCGGGTTGTTATCGCGCGGTGGCGCAGGCGCTGGGGCAGGCCGTGGACCAAGCGGATGACGCGGCTGCGGACCAAGCGGCGATTCACGCGGTGCGTTCGTTATTGGATGCGGTCGGCATCACCTTAGGTCTGGCTGGTCAGGGGCTGGGCCCGGCGGATCTCCCACCACTGGTGGCTGAGGCTTTGGTGGATCCCTGTCATCGGACCAATCCGGTTCCGGTCGGTGAATCGGACTTTCTCGAATTGTATCGCGCGGCTTTATGAGTATGACAGAATTACCGTCCGGTCCGTTCATTGATGGGGCCACTCGCGGGCAGGGAGCGGCACCGCTCCAACTCGTGAATCCTGCGACCGAGACCGTCTGGGCCGCGATCGACACCGCGAGTGAAGCGATGGCCGCCGAGGCGGTGGAGTCTGCTCGAAAGGTGTTTGATCGCGAGTGGCGCGGGCTCGCGCCGGGGGAACGGAGTGCGTTGCTTTTTCGCTTCGCGGCCTTGATCCGGGACAATCAAGAAACCTTGGCTCAATGGGAGAGTCAGAACATTGGCAAACCCATTTCAGATGCCCGGGATGAGATCGGGTTGGGGGCAACGGTGTTTGAATACTACGCTGGTGCCATCGATAAGTTTTGCGGCGAAACCATTCCGGTGGCGCGCGGCGGTTTTGATTTTACCTGGCACCAACCGTTGGGCGTGGTCGCGGCGATTACGCCGTGGAATTTTCCGTTTCCAATCGCCTGTTGGAAGGTGGCTCCGGCCTTGGCCGCCGGGAACTGTGTGGTGTTAAAGCCGGCCAATCTTTCGCCTGTGACGGCGTTGGCTTTGGGGCAATTGGCGCTGGAAGCGGGCCTTCCCGCCGGGGCCTTGCAGGTGGTGCCGGGGAGCGGTGCCACGGTGGGGCGCGTGTTGGCGACGCACCCCTTGATTCGCAAGGTTTCTTTTACCGGATCGACCGAGGTGGGACGCGAGATCATGCAATCCGCGGCGGGAGATCTGAAACGGATCTCATTGGAGTTGGGGGGTAAGTCCCCCAACATCGTGTTTGCCGATGCGGATCTGGAAGCGGCGGCCACGGCGTCGCCGCTCAGTGTGTTCGCTAATACGGGGCAGGATTGCTGTGCCCGGAGTCGGATGTTTATTGAGGCGGGAATCTTTGATGCGTTTCTGGATCGGTTTGTTGCCGCTACGGAAGCTTTGGTCGTGGGAGATCCGTCCGAGGATGCCACTCAGCTCGGTCCCTTGGTATCGGCCGCACAACGCGAGGCCGTGGTTGGCTATGTCGAAGGAGCGCAAGCCGCGGGCCGTCGGGTGATTGGCGGTGGCGCGGGTGATGCGAGTGTCGGCTACTTCTGGAAGCCGACCATTGTCGTGCGGCCGCAATTCGACGATCCGTGGTGGAGTGATGAGATCTTTGGTCCGGTGGTTTGCCTGACGCCGTTTGACGATGAAAACGAGATGCTTGCGGAGGTCAATCGGACTCCCTATGGCCTGAGCGGTTCGGTATGGACGCGTGATATTGGGCGAGCGTTGCGAGTGGCGCGGCAGGTGGAAGCGGGTGTGTTGAGTATCAACAGTCACGCCAGCGTGCATGTGCAAGCGCCGTTTGGTGGATTTAAACAGAGCGGTATCGGCCGTGATTTGGGCATGCACGCCCTTCGGGGCTATACGGAGTTGCAGAACGTTTACGTTGCTGAGTAATCAAGCCTATGAAATGGAGTAGTTTGCAGAGTCGCATTCGAAAGGGAGAGATTGATACCGTCATCGTGGCCTTTCCGGATGTCTTGGGGCGTTTAGTCGGGAAGCGGTTTACCGCGGGCTTTTTCTTGGATCACGTGGCCGAGCACGGGACCCACGGCTGTAATTACCTACTGACGGTCAACATGGAGATGGACCCCTTGGAAGGGTTTCAGGTGGCGAATTGGGAGGCGGGGTTCGGGGACTTTGAGATGAGCCCGGATCGGGATACGCTAAAGATCTTGCCTTGGCAAGAGGGGGCGGTCTTGGTGCTGTGTGACTACCGTCATCACGATGGGAACTTGGTGGCTGAGGTGCCGCGGTCGATCTTGAAGGGGCAGGTCGCGGCGTTGAAGAAAGCGGGTTGCCGGGCCGGGATGGCGAGCGAGTTGGAGTTTCTGTTGTTCGATGATACGTATCGCGAAGCGCATGCGGCCCGGTTTCTTGATTTGACGCCGTCCAGTGATTACCGGATTGATTACCACACCATGCAGCCTGGGAGGGATGAACCGATTCTGAGGACGATCCGGAATCAAATGACGGAGGCTGGAATTCCGATTGAATCCAGCAAGGGGGAATGGAGCCAGGGGCAACATGAGATCAACTTTGTCTACGGGGATCCGCTTGCGATGGCCGATGGGCACGTAATCTTTAAGCAAGGTGTGAAAGAGATTGCGGATCAGTTTGGGAAAGCGGCGAGTTTCATGCCCAAGTTTGCCGCGGAAGAAGCGGGGAACAGCTGCCATATCCATGTTTCGATTTCGAAGGGGCAGCGCAATCTGTTTTGGGATGCGAAAAAGAAAGAAGGGTCCCGATACTTTCGGCAGTTCTTGGGCGGTTTGTTGAAGTATTCTCCCGAGCTATGCTACTTCTTTGCGCCGTCGGTGAATGCCTATAAGCGGTATCAGACCGGAAGCTGGGCGCCGACTAAGATGGCGTGGGCCTTTGATAATCGGACGGTGGGATTTCGCGTGGTGGGGCACGGGAACAGTTTCCGGATCGAGAACCGAATGCCGGGAGCGGATGCCAATCCGTATTTGGCATTTGCGGCCACGCTGGCGGCTGGTCTGGCTGGCGTGCGCGAGGATTTGGATGCGGGTGAAGTGTATCGCGGGAATGCTTACGAAGATGCGTCGCTCAAAGGCTTGCCCGAGCGGTTGGGCGATGCGGCGGATTTGTTGGAAGGGAGTGAGTTTGCCCGAAAGACGTTTGGGGATTCGGTGGTGGATTTTTATGTGCGTCATGCGCGGTTGGAAGTCGCTGCCTTTGAGGGAGCGGTGACGGATTGGGAGCGCCAGCGTTATTTCGAGCGGATCTAGCGGTCCCGGTAGGGGCGCTCCGGGAAACACTTCCGGAAGGTGGGGCGAGCGTACACGCAAGCCGTTCCTGGCTAGAGCGTCCTGGTGGGCTTACGGTGTATTGAGGGCGCTGCTGTTGCCCAACGGCTCGCGGGTACGCTCGCCCCACCGTTCGCCCAGGGACGATCTCGGTGCTTCTCGGATGTCGTCCGTCTCGAAGCTTCTGTGATTGGCATTTGATTTGCTTCTTTCTGGCGTGCGTCTGCGGTTTTTGTGGCTTTATGTCTGATTTGAGATCTTCTGTACGGGTGCGACTGGCGGTTGCATGTGGGCTTTTTCTTCTGAGTGTGTCTGGGGTGGCGCAAAGCCGGGGGCTTTTGCGTGAGGTTTATGAGAATATTGGTGGGAACTCCGTGGCCAGTCTGCTCGATAGCCCGGACTTCCCCAGCAATCCTACCAGCCTATCGATCATCGATAGTTTTGAGGCGCCGACCGATGTGGATGAGGACTATGGCCAGCGGGTGAGCGGGTTTGTCGCGCCGCCGGTCACGGGGGATTATGTGTTTTGGATCGCCACGGACGACGGGGGAGCGTTGTTTTTGAGCACGGATATCTCTCCGGCTAACCGGGTCCAGATCGCGGAAGTCCCAGGGTGGACGTCGAGTCGGCAGTGGGATAAGTATCCGGAACAGGAGAGCGATCCCATTCGCTTGGTGGCGGGGCGAGAGTACTACATCGAGGCGTTGATGAAGGAACGGGGCGGCGGGGACAATCTCGCCGTCCGTTGGCGCTTACCGAACGGGACGATCGAGGAACCGATTCCCAATCAGCGTTTGCGTCCGGTTAGTTTGGGCGAACCGGTGATCAGCCAACAACCGCGAGCGGTCAATGTGACGGAGGGCGAGGACGTGGAGTTTACGGTAGCGATCGAGCGCGAACTCGGCGCGACGTACCAATGGCAACGAAACGGGGTTGCGATTGCGGGCGCGGAGACGGCTACGTTGGAATTGGAGGCGGTTTCACTGGCCGATAACGGGGCGGTTTTTCGCGTAGTGATCACCAATGGCGATGGCAGTGTGACCAGCAATGGGGCCCGATTGACGGTGAGTGGAGACAGCACGCCCCCACGAGTGGTTGCTGTCAACAATCTCGGCGATCCCACCTCGGTCACCGTAGTTTTTTCGGAAGCGGTGGAGTTGGCTTCGGGGGGGAATGCCTCGAACTATGCAATCGACCAAGGGGTGAGCGTGCTTTCGGCCCGCGTGACGGAAGGCGGAGACGCGGTGGTGCTGACGACCACGCCGTTGAATCCCGGTGTGGAGTATCAACTCGGAGTGGTCCGGGTTCGGGATCGGGCCAATGTGCCGAACGCGATTGTGGTCGGAGAGCCGACCTCGTTTCGGTGGGACTTTACGCCGCTCTCGGTGGATGTGCTACGAGGCAAGCCCGAACCCTTGGGCCCGTCGGCACGGACGACGGGATTGGTGCTGAGTGAGATCCACTATCATCCCGCTGCCCGCGACGACGAGCGAAACCTAGAGTTTGTCGAACTCTACAATTCCCAACTCTGGGAGGAAGATCTGAGTGGCTATCGTCTCTCGGGGTCCATCGACTTTGTATTTCCCGACGGGACGAAGTTGGCGAGTGAAAGTTTCTTGGTGATTGCGGCGGCGCCCAATGATGTCGAGAACACCACGGGCGCCCGAGACGTCGTGGGACCTTTCGAGGGGAACTTGCCGGATCGGGGTGGCGTGGTGCGATTGCGGAACCGAGCGGATGCGCTCCTCTTAGAAGTGCCGTATGAGGATGGTGGAGAGTGGCCGGTGGCGGCGGATGGTTTGGGGCATTCGTTGGTGTTGTCGCGGCCTTCTTACGGAGAAGGCAATCCGAAGGCTTGGGCTCCGAGTAGTCGCTCCGGGGGCTCTGCGGGAAGGTTGGAACCCGCGGCAAACCGGCAGTATGAAGGCGTGCTGATCAATGAGTGGATGGCTCATACGGATGAGCCGCTGCTGGATACCGTTGAGCTCTATAACTATTCGGATCGCGAGATTGATCTGGCTGGGTGTCGTTTGGCGGACGGTGCAGGGAAAGTGGGCTATGTGTTGCCCGAAGATACCCGTATTCCGGCGCGGGGTTATCTGTCGTGGGATCAGAACACGTTGGGATTTGCCCTCCGATCCAAAGGGGAGCAGATCGTGTTGTGGGCTCCAGACGGCCGGGTGATTGATGTGGTTCGATTCGGAGGCCAGGCCAACGGGGTTTCGACGGGACGCTATCCGGACGGTGGGATTCGCTTTAGTCCGTTGTCGAGCTTTACGCCCGGAGGTGCGAACACCGCTCCGGTGGTGGCGTCCGTGGTGATTAATGAGATCATGTACAATCCGATCTCCGATGACTCGGCCGACGAATTTGTGGAACTCCACAATCACACTGACGCTGTGGTGGCCATCGGCGGCTGGCGATTGGCGGACGATATCGAATACGTCATTCCCGAAGGCACCGAAATCGCGGCTGGGGGCTACCTGGTGGTGGCGAAGTCGGCGAGTCGTCTGATCGAAAACTACCCGCAGCTAACGGCGATGAACACCTTGGGCGATTTTTCTGGTACGCTGAGCAATCGATCAGGGCAGATCTTGTTGCAGCAGCCGGACACGATCGAAGTCCTCCATGCGGGGGGCGAGATTGAGTTGGATCGGATCTGGATCACGGTTGATGAGGTCCGTTATCAGGATGGCGGTCGGTGGGGACAGTGGTCGGACGGGGGCGGGAGCAGCCTTGAGTTGGTGGATCCTCGGAGCGACAATCGTTTGCCGTCCAATTGGGCGGATAGTGACGAGACGGAAAAATCCGAATGGGTGACAGTGAGTCATACGGGACGTTTGGACAACGGGCGTGGTAACTACGACGAGTTGCAGATTCTGTTGTTGGGGCGAGGGGAATGTTTGGTGGACGACCTGCGTGTGGCGGAAGGAGCCGGGGCGAATCGGGTCGCGAACGGGAACTTTGAAGGGGGATTGGATGGTTGGGTGATTCAGGGCAATCACGTTCGATCCGGTCTGGGTGACAGCGGCTTTCAGAGTCGGCAGAGCCTACACATTCGAGCGACGAGTGGTGGGGACAATGGCGCCAATCGGGTGGAGACGGATTTGACGTCGCGATTGATTGATGGTCGGACTGGGACGATTGAGGGCAAGGTCCGGTGGTTGCGCGGACACCCGGATATCCTGATGCGATTGCACGGGAATCCGTTAGAACTGTCGGCCACGATGCCGGTTCCCGTGAACTTGGGCACACCGGGAGCGCCGAATAGTCAGGTGCGAGGGAATCAAGGTCCTGCGATTCGTGCTGTGCAGCATGCACCGATACTCCCGCGCTCGGGACAAGAAGTGGAAGTCACGGCGCAGGTTTCGGATACCGACGGTCTTTCAAATCTGGTGCTGCGGTACCGCTCGGACCGGGAGGATGAATACCTGTCGGTGCCCATGGTCTATCGTGGGGCGGGCGCGTATTCCGCCACCATTCCGGGGCAGGGCAACCGGACCACGATTGCCTTCTTTGTGGAGGCGAGTGATGGGCATTCGAATACGGCGGTGAGTCAATTTCCGGCGAACCCATGGAATCGTGAGTGTTTGGTGCGTTGGGGAGAAGCAGCCATCCGAAGTGATTTCGGCACGTACCGCCTTTGGATTGGCGCGGAGAATCTCAACACGTGGCGGCGACGTGAGAAGTTGAGCAACGAATTGATTGATTGCACGTTCGTCTACGGGGAATCCCGGGTGGTGTACAACGCGTTGGGGCGGTTTCGTGGGAGTCCGTTTATTCGGCCGGGCTATGGGAGTCCGGCGTCCAGCCAACCCACCGCCATGGTGATTCGTTATCCGGACGATGATCTGTTTCTCGGTACGGACAAAGTCAATTTGGATGGCTTGGAGCAACCCGGACGTGACAGTACTTTGCAGCGGGAACGGCTCAGTTATTGGATCGCCGACCAAATGAATCTCCCCTTCAGTTACCAGCGCTATGTGCAGTTTGTCGTGAACGGGATACGGAAGGGAGCGGTTTATACGGATTCACAGCATCCGAGCTCGGAATATGTCGAGACGTGGTTCCCTCGGGAGACGGAGGGTGAGTTATTCAAGATCGACGATTGGTTTGAGTTTAACGATTCCGTCACACGTGAGTTCAATGAGAACGCCCGATTGCAGCGCTACCTCTCCAATGGGGAACTGAAGACCGCTCGTTACCGATGGAGCTGGGAAAAGAAACCCAACGGAGGATTGAATGACGATCACTCCAGCTTGCATGACTTGGTCAATGCGTTGAACACCCGCGGTTCGGGTTATGAGGCAGCGGTGGACTCGTTGGTGGATGTGGACCAATGGATGGGGATCTTTGCCGTGCGCCATTTGGTTGGCGATTGGGATGGCTATGGGTATCGACGCGGGAAGAACATGTCCACTTACAAGCCGCGGGATGGGAAGTGGAAAATGATCCTGTGGGATTTGGATTTTGCCTTGGGGGCAAATAGTGATGGCACGAGCCATTCCATGTTTCAAACCTCAGACTCGGTGGTAACGGACTTGTATGAGCAGCCTGCGTTTCGGCGGGCGTACTTGCGGGCATGGCAACAGGCAATCGACGGTCCTTTACGGGAGGATCGGAGTTCGCCGGTCTTGGACGCGGTTTACGCCGCGTTTCAAGCCAACCAAGTCCAGGCGTCCAATCCGAGTCCGATCAAGAGTTGGGTGCGAGCCCGTCGGAATTACTTGATCCGGGAATTGGATCGGGAGAATGAGGATTTCGCAATCACCAGTAATGGGGGACAGGCATTCACGAGCAACAACAATGTGGTCTCGCTCCGTGGCACGGCTCCTGTTGGCGTCAAACACCTGCAGGTGAACGGGGTGGTGTATCCCGTGACCTGGCGGACGGTGGCGGAGTGGGAGGTGGACGTGCCGTTGGGGAGCGGGGTCAATCGATTGTCCGTGGTGGGCTTGGATCCGAATGGCCAGCCGGTGCCCGATACGGAAGGCATGATTGACGTGACTTTCAATGGCGTGGCAGCGGATCCGCGCACGCAGTTGGTGATCAGTGAGATTATGTACAATCCGGCGATTCCGGGAGCGGGTTATGTTGAGATTCAGAACATTTCTGACAGCCATACCTTTGATCTGACGGGATATCGAATCAATGGCGTGGATTTTGAATTTGAACCCGGAACGGTATTGGCGCCGGGTGCGTTTGCGGTGGTGGTGAGTAATCGCCAGGTGTTTGGTGAAACCTACGATTCCGAGATTCCGGTGGCAGGTGAGTTTGACGGCCGCTTGGAGAACAACGGGGAGACGATTCAATTGGTAGCCACCGACGCGGCAACCGGAGAATCCGTGGTGATCGACGAGGTGACTTATGATGATGTGCTCCCGTGGCCGGCCTTGGCGGATGGTCAGGGATCGTCGTTGCAACTGGTCGATACCGGCGCGGACAACCGGCGGGTCGCTCACTGGGGCGTGGTGGCGCCCAGCGGAGAAGTCCAAGGCCCGCAGACCTTGATCTCCATGACGGATACGTGGCGGTTTGATCAATCTGGAACCAATTTCGGAACTCGTTGGCGTTCGCCTAATTTTGACGATGGCGATTGGGAATCCGGACGGGCGCTTTTGTTTGTTGAAAACTCGAATCTGCCCGCATCGAAGAACACGGCTTTGACCCTCGGACAGCCGACGTATTACTTCCGAAAAGAATTTGAAGTCACGGACGTGGCGGGGATTCGATTGGATGCCAATATCATTCTGGATGACGGTGCTGTGGTGTACGTGAATGGCAGAGAGGTGCTGCGGCTACGTATGGGCAACGGCACGATTTCATTCAATACGTTTGCCGCCCAGACGGTGACCAACGCCGAGCTGGAAGGTCCCTTTGCCATTCCCGCCAGCGCTTTGGTGCCGGGCCGAAATGTGATTGCGGTGGAAGTGCACCAGACCAATGCCGGGAGCAGCGATGTGGTGTTTGGGTTGTCGTTGACGAGCGAGGGCGTCGGGGGGACTTCGGCGACGCCTGGGCAGGCTAATACCAATCAACGCGCGGCATCGGAGCTTCCGTTGGTTTGGCTGAACGAGGTGCAGCCGGAGAATCCGGATGGTCGGGTCGATGGCGCGGGAGAAGCGGAACCTTGGGTGGAATTATTCAACAGTGGGGAGGAGCCCGTTTCGTTATCCGGTTTGACCCTGACGCCCGACCTGCAGAGTCCCGAAACCTGGCGCTTTCCAGATGGCGCCACTCTTGGGGCGGGTGAATACCGGTTGGTGTGGTGTGATGGTGAGGCGGCGGAGACGACCGCGAACGAGTGGCATACCAACTTCCGGCTGACGCCGGGAGAGGGTTCCCTGCTCTTGATGACGCAAACGGCTGTGGGTGCTGAGGTGGTCGATTACCTCAACTATCGCTCGGTACGGGCTGGCCGAAGTTACGGGGCCTTTCCCAACGGCTCGCCGAATCGACGTCAGGGTTTCTTGACTCCGACGCCGCTTTCGATCAACGAAATCCAGAGCCCGAACCTGGCTGTAACCATCAACGAATGGATGGCGGACAACGTGGAGAGCGAAGCGAATCCCGCCAACGGCGCCTTTGACGACTGGGTGGAATTGTACAACGCGGGGAGTGAAGCGGCGGATCTCTCGGGCTTTTTCTTATCGGACAATCCCGCGGCGTGGGATCGGGCTCCGTTGCCCGACGGAACCATCCTGCAACCCGGTGGATTCCTGGTCGTGTGGGCGAGTGGTCTGTCGGAAGGGAATGGCGTTCAAGTGCCGTTCCGGCTGAGTCGTTCGGGTGAGACGTTAGTGTTGTCGGCACCGGATGGGTCGTTGATAGACCAGGTGGTGTTCGAAGCGCAAGAGCCCGATGTGAGTGAAGGGCGGACTCCGGATGGGAGTCCCACTTTGATTCGAGCCTTGGCCGAGCCGAGTCCGGGCCGTTCGAATGTCGGGGCACCGATTCCGAACCGAGCGCCGTTGGTCTTGCCGGTGCCGGTGGTGGCGATCGATGAGGGGAGTCTCTATCGGTTTCTGGTGCCGGCCATTGATCCTGGTGCGGATCCCACGGAACTTCGGTTTGAGTTTGGTGAGCGTCGGCCGGATGGGGCCGAGTTGGATCCGCGCACCGGGGAGATTACTTGGCCGACCACGGAGATTCATGGTCCGGGTACGTATTCGTTCCAAGTTCGGGTGACGGATTCCGGGACCCCGCCGCTGACGACAGTGGCGAACTACGGTGTCCAGGTGCGGGAGGTCAATCAAGCGCCGACCCTGGGGAGTACCGAGCCGCAGACAATCGGAGCGGGGCGGACCCTGGTGGTACCGTTGCGGATGTTGGATCTGGACCTGCCGGCGCAGACCTTGACTGTGACCCTCGGGGACGCAGCACCCACCGGCGCCCGCGTGGGTGCGGATGGACGGAGCCTGATTTGGGAGGTTGCGCCCGAGACGCCGACGGGTGACTATGAGATTCCCTTAACTCTGAGTGACGATGGGATGCCGCCGTTGTCCTCCTCAAGGACCGTCCAAGTTACGGTGGTCGAGGCCAGCGCGGAGGTGACCCTGGTGCTGGTGCCGGACGCCCCGGACGGGGTCATGGCCTTCGAATGGGCCGCCCAACCGGGGAGCGTGTATCGGGTACAATATCGGGAATCCCTGGTGGATGGCGAGTGGCTGGATCTGATTGATGTTGCTGCGACCGGTCCAGTTGCGGGGGTGGAAGATCCCCTGGATGAGGCTCAGAATCGGTTCTATCGGGTTGTCGTTGTGGGCAATCCCTAGGGGGGCAAGACGCTAGAGACGCGGCCAAATCTTGGCTTTGGCGGGTTACGAGACGAAAATAGTCATTGAATTTTTCTTTGGGAAACTTTATTCGCCCGGGGGTGTATATTGGTTAGGGCGCAGTTCTGCGGCTCCGAATAGGGGCTGGTAATGAGCTGGTAGGGGAAGCCCTGGCGTGAATTTAGATTAATCGAGAAAAAGATATGAAGATACGGACGTTTCGGAGTCGGGCCGCGTTTACGCTGGTGGAAATCATGATCGTGGTCGCGATTATTGGGCTTTTGGCCGCGATCGCGGTGCCCAATTTCATGCGCTCACGGGAAACCGCCCAGTTGAACAGCATCTATAATAACCTGCGCTTGGTCGATGGCTTTAAGGACCAATGGGCCTTGGAAAATCGCAAGCCGAGCACGGCTAGCCCGAATCAGGACGATTTGGCGCCTTATTTCAAGAATGGCAAATTCCCGACTGCGGTGGTGGGGGAAACCTATGAGTTGGGCTCCGTCAATGAATCCTCGCGGGCGAGTCTGCCGGCGAATCAGACGTTGATTGGTTTGCCGGGGCCGTTCACCGCTGAGGGACCGGTCAACATCGAGTATTAGACGATCTCTCGGTTCAACTGAATTGAGTCAGGGCCTGGTCCAATGGACCAGGCCCTTTTCATGCTCCGACCCCACGTTGAACCCGGGCTCTATTGAATCCCGGGCTTGCGGAGCAAAGTAGCGATCCGATCTGCTGACAGTTGCTGCACGCTGCCGTCTTCCAGCAGCCAGATTTGTTCGCCGTTGGGCAGAACCGCTCGTACCAAAATGTTCTGGGGCAGGCGTTTCTCATCGTTTACGAAAAAGATTTTGGCGGGCGCAAACCCGTCTTCAACTTCCGGCGGTAGGTAGCCCGAGCGGACGAGGTCGGTGAGGGCGATTTCATTGGGCACGGGTTCTCGACTGCGTTCTCGATCCCGTTGGTAGGCAACGAGGGCCTCGTGGTACGTCTCGATGGGGAGACGGACGCTGACGGCGGCGTAGTCCCCGGTGAGAACGGCAAAAGCGATAATCGCCAGCAGGGTGGCGACAGCCGTTCCGATACTGATAAACGCAAGGCGTAAGAAGGGGTGGCGAGACCCCTCTGCCGGGGTTGGAAGACGAGAGTCCATTTTCGTCGCTTTCATTAGTAGAGTCTACGATGAGGGGCGCGGTTTCTTAGGGACTCTGGGGGAGGCTTTGGTTTGGGATTCGGGTGGAGAACTGTTGGAGGGAGGCGTTTGTGGCGTTTCGTTCGCGCTTGCCAGTGGGCGGGAGTGGGGGGCCTGTGCTTGTGCGCGGTGATACTTTTTGTGGTGGCGACTGTCCTTGTGCCGACGGCTCGCGGGTACGCTCGCCCCACCTTCCGGATACGAACTTAGAACGGCTGTCTCTTGTCGAAGGCTTCCTTTTCAATCAGCTCCATCTTTGATGGTCTTGGTTTTGAGGCCTTGCGTTTGGGCGCCGGTGTCCGGAGAATGGTAGGGTTATGAGCGAACGCACTTTTCAAATGCTCGTCGTCACGCTGATGGTGTCTTTCCTTGGGAGTTCCGGGCTGGTGGCAGAACCTTCCGGGAAATCGCATCCCCAGGTCTTGATCATTGGTGACTCAATTTCTCTGGGCTATACGCCCGTGGTGCAGGGGATGCTCTACGGGAAAGTGGCCATCACCCGCCCGCCGAATAGTGGGGGTGGTTGGATCAATTGTGAGGGAACAAAACGGGGCGTGGCGATGATCGATGACTGGTTGGCTCTTGGTCAGTTCGACGTGATTCACTTTAACTTCGGACTGCACGATTTGAAGCATGTGCACCCTGACACGGGACGCAACAGCACCAATCCCGCCCACCCCCAACAGTCCGATTTGGCCACCTATGAGAAGAACCTTCGCCAAATCGTCACGAAACTGAAGTCAAGCGGTGCCAAGCTGATCTTTGCCACCACCACGCCTTACCCGGACCGACCGGGCGGCCCCCTGCGGCGAGCCGACCAGCCCGAGAAGTACAATCGGGTGGCCCTTCAAATCATGCGCGAGAACGGTGTGACGGTGAATGATCTCCACGGTTTTGTTCTTCCGAAGATGGACACGCTCTTGTTACCGAATAACGTGCACTTCCGCCCGGCTGCCAACTTGGAACTGGCTCAGCAAGTCGTGAATCACATTCAAGCCGCCTTAGCGTCGCATTGACCGCGCGGAGGACGAACCTGCGATTAGCCCGAAAGATACTTATACTCTAGCCGTTGCCCTGATGTCAGTTGCCGCTCCCAAAGGATCTCAAGGAAAGGAGATCTGGAATCATCGAACCCCCGTAGTCTTCTCTCCGGTGTTCGATTGGCCCCCACGGCCCAAAGCGATGTTGGTCACGCTCACCAAGCGATGGGTGACCCTCACTCGCAATGTTCTGTTCTTGCTGGTGGCTGGATTCGTGTATCGGTATGTGATTCCGGATCTAGCCGCGATGGAATCGTTGTCGGTCAGTTGGGTTGGGCCGTTGTTCCTGCGGAATTTTCTCTTCATGTCCGTCGTCGCAGGCGGGTTGCATCTCTACTTATTCACCTATCGGGCGCAGGGAAAGCGGCTCAAGTATGATCCCCGAGTTGAGCAGGAGAAGAGTGGGAAGTTTTCGTTTCGAAACCAGGTCTGGGACAATGTGTTCTGGTCGCTAGCCAGTGGTGCGACGACCTGGTCGGTTTATGAAACGCTCTATCTTTGGGCACTGGCCAATGGAGTGGTGCCTAGCTTTGCGTTAGCGGATCGGCCCATTCTATTTGTCCTTTGGCTGCTGGTGCTTCCGATCCTCTTGTCGTCCCACTTTTATTTCGTGCATCGATTGCTTCATTGGCCGCCGCTCTATCGGACCGTGCATCGGCTGCACCATCGCAATATCCACATCGGCCCGTGGTCCGGGATGTCGATGCACCCGGTCGAACACGTGATCTACATTTCCTCCGTATTGGTTCACTTTCTAGTGCCATCCCATCCCGTGTTGGTGCTGGTTCATCTCTACAGCCGCTGTCTCGGACCCGCCTTTTCGCATTCCGGGTTTGAAAAACTGTTGGTTAAGGATACTGCCGTGTTGGACTCGGCTGACTTCCATCATCAGTTGCATCATCGCTTCTTTGAATGCAATTACGGGACGGTGGACGCGCCCTGGGACAAGTGGTTTGGGTCCTACCATGACGGTTCCGACGAGGCGACCCTACGGGTTCGAGAACAGCGGAAGCGGATGTATCGAAACAAACCGATCGCTGACAGCGCGTGAGGTTTGGGGCGAAGCGGAGTCGATTGACGTCGCTAGCGGGTGGGTAGCAATTGCGGTTCGATCCAGACGAGGTCGGGGACCGTTTCCAGTTGAGGCAAGTGGTTGAGAGCGGCGGCAATCTCGCCGTTGCTGGGGCTGAGCCAGGCGGCATGGGGCGCTGTTTCGGAGATGGAATCGATGGTATATCCGAGGTCTTCAAAAGCTTGGCGCCGCGTGTTTGCGGATTCTGATTCAGGAAAGCGGACAAAGATTTTTCCGGTCGGCACGCTAGGGGGACCGTCGGGAACCTGTGCGTAGAGGGGGGTGAGTGCTTGGCCACACACCGCAGCGGCGGCCAAGGCGGGGCCATGTTGGTCGAAGAGGGCGATATCGCCTTCCTCCAGCGAACTCGTTGCGCCGGGAGGGAGAGGGATGGGCTTGAGCCCGATGAGCGCCCAACTCGGGCAGCGATCGTAGGTGATGGGTTCAGGGCGACCCAGTGAGATCGTGATCGAGTTGGGAAACGAAGGGTCCGAATTCATGGTTTCCGGACAGAGACCCTAGATCATCTAGAACGGATAAGGCAGTATAAAAGGTCGAAAAATAAAGATAGTACTACTTGCTTACACATAGCAGGCGGAAAAATCGGCCAGACGGATTCGCTCAACGGATTGGATGGGCCTGTGGTCGTGCGAAGGCATCGTCGCCGACCGGGGCATGGGCGCTGAGAGAGAGAGAGTGTGTGTGTGTACCTACGGAACAGGAATCTGAACTGAAAATGGATCTTGGAAATCTCCAACGGGCGTTCGTCCGCGGCGTTCTCTCCAAGTCCGCACTCCGCCGTAAAGCGTGCCGTCGGGTGTGGTGAGGAAGTCGAAGAAGCCGATGTCCTCACGAGCCGAGACGAGTTGCCACTGGAAGCCCCCATCCACGGAACGGTGCACGCCGTAGTTGTTACTCATGACAAGAGCGTCGCCAGAGGGGGTGAGTTCGTAGATATAGGAGCCCGCTGAGGGACCGTAGTGTGCCAGGCGCCACTGGCTTCCCGAGTCGGGCGAGACCCAAAGTTCACCTGAGATGTACATCGCAAAAACGGTCTTATCGTAAACGGCGACATTGTGGAGCGCGCCGGCTTGGTGCTGCCATGTGAGTGCGTTTGTTTGTGGGTCGATGCTCAGAACGCCGGAAGTGGTGCCTGCGATGATCTGGGAACCGGCCAGGGCCAGGCTGATCACTTGATCCCCGGAAACGATCTGTTTCCAATCGCGAGGTTGCGCTGGGTCTGCCGCGCGAAAGACTCCGGAATCCGTGCCAATCCAGAGGGCCGTCGGAGTGTGAAGAATGGCTTGAACGCGTAGATCTGCCAGCCCTTCGTTGCAAGCCTGCCAGCGAAATGCCGGACTTTGGCTTCGATAGAGTCCCTTTTGGTAGACCCCGACGAAAATCGCTTGCTCGGTGACTTCAAGAGCGGTGATTTTTGGCCCGGGGAGATTACCCCCAACCGATTCCGCCGTCTTGGCCGTGGGGTGGACCCGCCACAAGCCGGCGTTATCTGTGGCGACGAAAAGGTTCTGATCCCTTTCTTTGACGAACGAAACCTGCCAGTCGCGGCCGGTGAGAAAGGTGACGGGATGCCAGGATTGGCCTTGGTCCGAGGAGGTGAAAAGGGGGCAGTAGGCTCGATTGGTGGGATTGGCTGCGAACAGGATGCCATTTGGCACGAGGCCGATCGATACGATCGTCGTGAGGAGGAGGATCCATTGGCACGAAGGTGATCGGTGATGCTTGTGATCGGTGGGTTTTTGGAGACGAGTTTGGCTTGGCATGGGCAGAACTTGAGTTTGCAGGACAAAAGTGAAATGGCGAATCTGATCTTTCCGGATGGTGGGGAGAGTGTACCAGACTGTGCAAAAAGTCCTTTGCCACCTGCAGGTAGGAGGGTGTGTGTGAAAGCGACAGCTTCGCTCTCGCACCCAAAAGAAGCTCGATTTGCACACACACCGCGATGGAATTGCTATCCCATAAGGATCACGGCGCACGAGGACGGAACCCCCTAAATCCCAACCCGATTTGCCCGCCCGTACGCCGGATTCGGTTTGGTTGGAGCACCAGAATCGGGAAAATTAGTACGTGTAGGTATTATTTTCGTTGCGTCTGGGGTCGGGCTGTTGAATAGTCAGGGGAAGGGTCGGAGAGACCTAAGCTGGGCCGTTTCGGTGGCGAACTGGGAGCGGCAGCGCGGCGCTTGTAAATGAAAAATGATGTTACGATGAACACCGGAGCAGTGAATTGGTGGAGGCTGGTGATCGGCGTGGGGTTGAGCGTGAGTCTGCTGGGCTGGGCTGGAGGCGCCGTGGCGACGAAAGATTCTTGGCCGATGTTCCGGGGTGGGCCGGCGCTGAACGGGGTTTCGCCCGCGACCCTGCCGACGAGTCCGGAACTGTTGTGGACTTTTGAGACGGGTGACCCGGTTCGCTCCTCCGCGGCCATCTACGAGGGCGTGGTTTTTATTGGGTCGGACAACGGAACGCTCTACGCCATTGATCTCAAATCCGGGACAAAGCGCTGGGAGCAAAAGACAGAGGGGCCCTTGGAATCGTCTCCGTTAGTCTTAGATGGGCGGGTCTACATCGGGTCGGCGGATGGGTTTCTGTATGCGTTTGACCAAGCGACGGGAGAATTGGCTTGGAAGTATGAAACGCTGGATCAAATTCTGGGCTCTCCCAATTGGGTGCGATCGCCGGATGGAAAGGGGTATCGGATCGTCACGGGGAGCTATGATTACTTATTACACTGCGTGGATGCCGCGACGGGGAAGGCGGTTTGGACCTACGAAACCGGGAACTACATCAATGGTGCTCCGGCCGTATCCGACGGGAAAACCGTCTTTGGAGGCTGTGATGCGTTGCTACACGTAATTTCTCTGGCGGACGGAAAGAAGGTCAACGAGGTGGAGGCTGGCGCCTACATCCCGGGCTCAGCTGCGATGGACGGCGGGCGTGTCTATGTGGGGCACTATGAAAGCGAGTTTCTCTGCGTGGATCTCAGCCAAGCCAATGTGACTTGGCGATTTCGCGATCGCAATTTTCCGTATTACTCGTCGCCGGCACTGACGTCGGATTGGATTCTAGTGGGTGGCCGCGATCGGCGACTCCATTGTTTGGACCGAAAGACGGGGGAACGAAAATGGTATTTCCAGACGCGCGGCAAGGTGGATAGCTCGCCGGTGGTTTCCGGCGATAAGGTCGTTGTGGGATCTGAGGACGGGCGGCTTTACATTGTGTCGTTGGCGGCGGGCAAAGAGTTGTGGTCGTATGAAATTGGAGAATCCATCACGTCTTCACCGGCTGTGGTGGATGGCTGGGTGATTGTGGGTTCGGAGGATGGGAATGTTTACGCCTTCGGCCAGAAGTAAGGTCAGGTAGAGGCGGGACGAGCGGCGGAATCGAAAGTAGAGCACATGAGTGGAGAGACAGAAACAACCTTAGCCAAGCCGGAAGCCGAAGCGAAGGACACGACCGTAGGGAATTACTTTGTGTCCAACTATCCGCCGTTTTCGTTTTGGAAACCGGAGGGAGCGGCAGACTTTGCCGAAGCGATCCAACGTCCGCCGAAACCCGATACGCCTCTGGGGCTTTATCTCCACATTCCGTTTTGCCGGAAACGTTGTCATTTCTGTTACTTCCGGGTTTACACCGACAAGAATGCGGCCGCCATCAACGGCTACCTCACCGCTGCAGCGAAGGAGTTGGAGTTGTATCGCAAGCAGCCGTTTATCGGGGATCGGCAGCTGGACTTTGTTTACTTCGGTGGTGGGACGCCATCGTACCTTTCCGTCGATCAACTGACGCAGTTGACCGATAGTTTGAAGCAGACGCTCCCTTGGGATGCGGTGCGGGAAGTCACCTTCGAGTGTGAGCCCGGAACGCTGACACCGCATAAGTTGAAGGCGATTCGGGAAATTGGCGTGACCCGGTTGAGCCTAGGAATCGAAAACTTTGACGACCACATTTTGGAAATCAACGGGCGGGCGCACCGAAGCAAGGAAATCGAACGTGCCTATGGATATGCGCGCGAGTTGGGCTTTCCGCAGATCAATATCGATTTGATTGCCGGGATGGTGGAAGAGACGGAAGACAACTGGAAACGGTGCATCGAGAAGACCCTGGAACTGGAGCCGGACAGTGTGACCATCTATCAGATGGAGGTTCCGTACAACACCACGATTTACAAGGAAATGCGGGCGGCAGGAAAGCTCGTGGCGCCGGTAGCGGATTGGGAAACCAAACGTCGTTGGGTGAAAGAAGCCTTTGAGGCTCTGGAGGCGGCCGGGTATTCCGTGGGGAGTGCTTATACTGCGGTAAAAGATAAATCGAAAACGAGTTTCATCTACCGGGATCAATTGTGGGCGGGAGCAGACCTGTTGGCCTTGGGAGTCGCTTCCTTCGGCCATATCGGTGGGACTCACTATCAGAACCAACACGATTTTGAGCCCTACGTGAATGCGCTCTTGGATGGCACCTTGCCCGTCTATCGGGGGCTGACCCCGACGGAAGATGAAAGACTCATCCGGGAGTTTGTGCTGCAAATGAAGTTGGGCACGGTGAGCGCCCGATACTTTGATGAGAAGTTTGGGACGAAGGTATTAGAACGGTTTGCGGAACCGCTGGAGCGTCTGCGGACTTGGGGCTTTTTGACGATTGAAGGCGATCAACTGCGCTTGAATCGGGATGGATTGCTGCAGGTGGATCGTTTGCTACACGAGTTCTTCCTGCCGCAACACCGCAACGCGCGCTATGCTTAGTCTCTCGGCATCCGTGGGTACGTCTTCATCGCGTTCAGCCCAGGCTTTGCTGCAAGGGGCTTTTGGGCGTCGGGAGATTGCCGTGCCCGAGGTGGAAGCGGTCGCTTCCGACGTGATTCCAGAGCCCTACCATGGGCTCTTGGTGCACGAAGCCGATATGACTTCGACCCTGAGTCGATATCACGGGGATCAGTTGGTCTTGTCCGTGTTGCATCGTGAAGAGACTGAGACCGTGCTTGAGCGGGAAGTGTTGTTGTGTCGGTCCACTGATCGACGGCCGGTCGAGTATGGGGTCATCCGGATTGCGCTCGATGCATTTGGTTTGGCGGCGCGGGATGCGATCTTGGAAGGTCGGGTTCCTTTGGGGCAGATCTTGGATTCGTTTGAGGTGACTTATCAGAGTCGGCCGAGTGCTTATTTGCGCGTGGCGAACTCTTCCTTCTTGACCGAACAATTGAATGATGGCGGTGGGAGCGTTCGGTATGGGCGGGTAAATACCTTGAGTCAGATTTCGGGCGTGGTGTTGGCTGAAGTCGTGGAAATCTTACCGGTCGAGCCGTTTGCTTCTCGTTAGGGATACGGTAGCTTGGAACAGAAAAGCTATGAAAGACTACGATGTCATTGTGATTGGTGGCGGCCCTGCGGGTTGCAGCGCTGCAGCGGTATTGGCCGAGGCGGGCCGGTCGGTGTTGGTGTTGGAGCGGGAAAAGTTCCCCCGTTACAAGGTAGGGGAATCGATGATTCCATTCACTTATCATCCTCTGAAGCGGCTCGGTTTGGTGGATCGGATGCGGTCCTCCCATTTTGTTAAGAAATACAGTGTTCAGTTTGTGGCGCCTTCGGGTAAGGCATCGCAGCCGTTTTACTTCTCTTCGCGCTACGACGAAGATGTGTCTCAAACCTGGCAGGTGCTGCGTTCCGAGTTTGACCAGATGTTGATGGACAACGCTCGGGAGAAAGGGGCCACGGTGATGGAAGAGGTCAAGGTGACCAGCTTGGTCCACGACGGCGAGGGCACCCGCGGGGTGGAGGTGGAACTGAAAGATGGTTCGACCGCAACGTATCGAGCTCCCATGACATTGGATTGTTCCGGCAAGGAAGCCTTTGCCGCCACTCGGAAACAGTGGCGGAAGCGGGACCCCTTTTTGAATAAGGTGGCCGTATGGACTTACTACGAGGGTGCGCTCCGGGACGAAGGTATCGATGCGGGTGCGACCACGGTCGCGTTTGTTCCGGAGAAGGGTTGGTTTTGGTATATCCCACAGCACGATAATCGCGTGAGTGTGGGCGTGGTTGCCGAAGGTAAGTATTTGGCCCGTGACGGGGTGAAGGATCCGGCGGAAATCTTCCAACGCGAGATCGGCCAGAATTTGTGGATCCGGGACCATTTGGCGCCGGGAACTCAAGTAGGACCGCATTACATCACCAGCGAGTATACTTTCCGGTCCGAGTATTGCGCCGAGGAAGGATTGCTCTTGGTGGGGGATGCGTTCGGGTTTCTTGATCCGGTGTTTTCTTCTGGTTTGCTGCTTGCTTTGAAGAGCGGGGTGCTTGCCGGCGAGGCGGTGGATCGGGCTTTATCGGAAGAGAATCTGAATCCGTCCCAGTTTGAGTCCTATGCCAATGTGATGCGGGAAGGGATCGAAAACATGCGCAAGTTGGTCTACGCCTTTTACAATCCCGACTTTAGCTTTAAACACCTTACGGACAAGTATCCGGACTTGGCAGGGGATGTGACGGATTGTTTGTCCGGTGATGTGAACAAGGATTTTTCACGGCTCTGGGAGGCGGTTCGTGAATTTGCACCCATTCCGGACGAGTTGCCCTATGGGGCGCCCGCGGAGGCCTGCGAGGTTTCGGCGTGAGCCGGTGATGCTGGTGTGTTGAACGGAGGTCACGACCGATGAAGATCCTACAGATAACCCCGGGGGCCGGTGGGATGTATTGCGGCGCGTGTTTTCGTGATAACGCACTCGTGGGGGCTTTCCGTCGTTTGGGGCATTCCGCGACCCTTCTGCCGCTCTACTTGCCCTTGACCTTGGATGAAGCGGACGAAAGCCGGGGGGCGCCCATTTTCTTTGGGGGCATCAATGTTTACTTGGAGGATAAATCCGCCTGGTTTCGGAAATTGCCTCGGTTTTTGACCCGTTGGATGGATGCGTCTTGGCTTCTGCGGTACTCCGGGAAATACGCGAGCCGGACGCGACCGGAGGACGTGGGAGATTTGACTGTTTCCATGTTGCAAGGTGAGGAAGGGCATCAGGCCCGGGAGTTGGGTCCTTTGATCGAATGGCTGCGTGATCACGAGAAGCCCGATGTGGTCAATATCTCAAACGTGCTGTTGATGGGGTTGGTGCGACGTCTCAAGTCGGAACTGAATGTTCCGGTGGTGGCGACGCTGCAAGGGGAGGATACCTTTCTGGATGCCTTACCTGAGGCTAATCGAGCGTCGGCTTGGGCTGAGTTGAGTGCGCGGGGGCGAGAAGTGGATCAATACATTGCTCCAAGTCGGTATTTCGGTGAGCTCATGCAGCGGCGAATGGGCTTTGATGCCGATCGGTTGAACGTGGTGCCGAATGGCATCACTTTATCGGGCTACGAGACCACCACGGCGCCCAGCGATCCGCCGGTGTTGGGTTACTTTGCGCGGATGTGTGAAGACAAAGGCTTGGACACGTTAGTGAAGGCCTACTTGCTATTGAAACAGCGGGAGTCGACGCGGCGCTTGCGGCTAAAGATCGGTGGAGGCTTAGGGCCGAGTGACGAGCCCTTGGTAAAGCGGTTGAAGTCCGAAATGGAGCGGCAGGGATGTTTGGCTGATGTGAGCTTTCATCCGAATTTGGATCGGACAGAAAAACTGGCGTTTTTTCGCGATCTGACTGTGTTTTCAGTGCCTTCGGAATATGGGGAGAGTTTTGGATTGTATGTGATCGAGGCGCTGGCTGCCGGTGTCCCGGTGGTGCAACCCCGGCATGCGGCTTTTCCTGAAATCATTGAGAGTACGGGGGGCGGGACTCTTTGCGAGCCGAGCGATCCGAAGGCCTTGGCGGATGGGATTGAGTCGCTGTTGGCAGATCCGAGTCGGGCACGTGAAATGGGGGAGCGTGGGCGCACCGCAGTTTTCGAGAAACACAGTGTCGATGTGATGGCAGAGCAAGTGGCCGGCGTCTATCGGCGTGCGCTCAAGTCGGAAAGTTAAGGGATGCCGAGTTCGTTCGTTTATACCCGTCGGGTTGAATTTGCCGATACCGACATGGCTGGCATCATGCATTTCTCAAGCCTGTTTCGGTTCATGGAATCGGCGGAGCATGCCTTTATTCGTAGTTTGGGTTATTCCGTGACGCTGAACGAAATCGACCCGGCACTGGGCCTGCCTCGGGTGCGTGCGGAAGCGGATTTTCGGCGGCCGTTTCGATTTGAGGACGAGATTGAGATCACGCTGACGGTGCGGGAGAAACGAGCGCGGTCTTTGACCTATGCATTCGAACTACGCCGGGTTGGGGATCCGGAGCGTCATATTGGTGCCACCGGAGCCATCACTGTGGTGTGTGTTCGGCGCGATGAGAACGGAAACATGCGAGCCCATCCGCTGCCGTCAGAATTGGTCGACCGGATGGAAGAAGCCCCACAACAGCGGGCTCGGGAAGACAATTGAGTTTCGATTGAGCATGGACTAGAGTCTCGCTCTGTAACGAAGGAACACGACTGAGGATTATGGGAACTGAAACGACTTCCGGACCGGGTATGGCTTGGCTTGGCTTTGCTTTTTTGACTGTGGGCTGTTGGGGCCTGTATGGCATTTTGCTTCACAAGGGCCAAGTGACCATGGGGGATCCCGCCAACGGGCGCTACAAGGCGTTCTTGTTTGTTGGCATTGCCTACTTCCTTACGGCCGTGTTGGCGCCGCTTGCGGTGCTGATGTACAAGGGAGCGGCCTTTAGTGGGTATACGGGGCCGGGTATGTGGTGGTCCTTGATTGCCGGTATTTTGGGCGCAATCGGAGCCTTTGGGGTGTTGCTGGCGTTTGGGGCCAAAGGGACGCCAGCGGTTGTGATGTCCATTATCTTTGCCGGGGCCCCGATTGTGAATGCGGTCGTTTCGATTATGCTGCATCCTCCGGCTGGTGGGATTGGTGAGATCCGAGCCCCTTTTGTGCTGGGCATCGTTCTCGCCGCCGTGGGTGGCATGTTGGTGACGCTTTACAAGCCCAACCCCGGACCTGCCAAGCCCAAGTCAGGGCCGGGCAACCCGAAGGTCGTGATGGTGGATACCTTTCCGGCGCGTCGCTAGTGCCTGAGTAAGGTTCGGATCCGAATGACCGGATTCATTTATCCGAGTCGCCCGGAGATTGCCGGCGAGCAGCTTCGGGCCTTGAATGCGCTTCTGGCTGAAGTTGGCGAATCGAATGCTTTCTATCGGCAGAAGCTGTCGGGCGTTGTCGGTCGGGATGGGTTTGAAACCCTCGACCAAGCCGCGGCGCGCCTTCCGTTTACGACCAAGACCGAGTGGGTGGCCGATCAAGAGGCCCATCCTCCCTACGGGACCAATCTAACTTATCCGTTGGCCCGGTACACCCGCTGTCATCAAACCAGTGGGACGTCCGGCAAGCCGATGCGTTGGCTGGATACCCCAACCACCTGGGACTACGTGGTGGATGATTGGCTAACGGTCCTCTCGGCCGCGGGACTGCGGGTGGAGGATCGGTTTTTCTTCGCTTTTTCTTTCGGTCCGTTCTTGGGGTTTTGGGGAGCTTTTGAAGCCGCACTCAAGCTCGGGGCGTTCTGCCTGCCGGGTGGGGGGATGAGTACGGAGACCCGTCTCCAGGCCATGATTCAGAACGAAACCACGGTGCTGGCCTGTACGCCCACGTACGCGCTCCGGCTGGGACAAGTGGCGGAACAGTTGGGTATTGATCGTTCGACGCTTCCGCTTCGCTGTATCCTGGTCGCCGGTGAACCCGGCGGAAGTTTGCCGGCGGTGCGCGACCGCCTGCGGGCGCTATGGCCGACCGCGGAGGTCTTCGATCACCACGGGATGACGGAAACCGGACCCGTGACATTTCAATGTCCGGCTCAGAGCGGTCTCTTGCACGTGATTGATACGTCTTACTGGGCCGAGGTAATCGATCCGAAGACCGAGAAGCCTGTTGCCGATGGGGCGCAAGGCGAATTGGTGCTCACCACCCTGCGTCGCTCGGGGTCTCCGTTGATTCGATATCGAACCGGAGATTTGGTCCAACTGGCCGAACCGGGTTCGTGTGGGTGCGGGCGATATCAGACCACTCTGGTTGGTGGTATTATTGGCCGAAGTGATGACATGGTGGTGGTGCGGGGCGTGAATGTCTATCCGAGCGCGGTTGAAGAGATTGTTTCTGGTGTCGAGGGAATTGCGGAATATCGCGTCGAGGTCAGCGAGCGTCAGAGTTTGATGGAATTGACCGTTGAGATCGAAGTGGTCGAGGCATCGGATGACGGGGAGGCGACCGCGGATCGACTCGCTCGCGAGTTGCAACGGCGCTTGGCCCTCCGCATTCCTGTCCGAGTGGTTGCTCCGGGTTCGCTTCCTCGCTTTGAGATGAAGGCGAAGCGTTGGGTAAGGAAAACCGTTTAGCGGGCTGTGCCCCTCGCGCTACTGGGGCGCTCGCGCTCCGAGAATACAAAAAAGACGGCTGCCTTTGACAGCAGCCGTCTTCTGCAAAATGGTTCGCGCAGGCTTAGCGCTGCTGGTCTTGAATCCACTGAGTATCGTAGTGCCTCGGCTCCTTCGCTTGCCCGGGTGAGAGGGGTTCGACGTGCCAGTCTGCCATGAGCACGGTGCCGCGGCCTCGATTCCGATAGTCTTGTTCGTTGGCCGGTTTCTGACCCCGCGGGATACGGTGGCGTGCGGCCAGCCAATTGCCCGGGGTGAAACGTCCGTCATCAATGAACGGAATCCCGTTCTTGGGGTCGCCGTTTTCATCCACGAGGACCATCTTCTCCGAAGGCGTCTTGATGGCGCTTTGCTTAAACGGGAGGATGGCGGGCGGATCAAGAATGGATCCCGGTCCGTGATTTCGGCCATTCACCAGGTGACTGACCATGGAGTAGGAGTAAATGTTTGCATCGACCGGCCGTGCTTTGCGGCGGGTTTCCCAATCTTTGTCCGAAGGGCAACGGAAGAGATTGGTGGTGAAACTGCCGATGTAAGGCCCGATGGCACTGTTTTGAGGGTTGTTGATGAACTCCCGCGACATGCCATTGGCCGGGGCGCGATTGAGATTCCAGAAGATCCAGTCCTCGCGCTGTGGGTTGTAGGCGCCACGTGAGGCGACCCCGGGAAACGTATCGTTATTATCATCGAGATACATCGCAAAGGCGATCCCGAGCTGCTTGAGATTGTTCATGCAGACAGTCTCGTGGGCTTTGGATTTCGCTTTGGAAAGTGCCGGGAGCAGCATACCGGCCAGAATCGCGATGATGGCTATGACGACCAGTAGCTCAATCAAAGTGAAAGCCCGCCGATTCCGCGCTCGTTGGGAGTGCAAAAATGGTGTTCTCATGACAGTGCTCCATCCTAGGCTGGTTCTTTGAGGGCGTCAACAGTGCGCGTTTTCAGGCGCGGACGCCGGGCGGAAGGCGAATGTAGGGCGGGCTCGCGAGCTGTTCCTGCCTGAGGCATGGTCTGGGGCCTGTTGCGTGTGTGTTCCCTCCTCTTGCCCAACGGCTCGCGGGTACGCTCGCCCTACCTTTTCTGGCCGCTTACCAGATGAGTGGCCGAGGATCTTTGATGCGGCCGTTTAGGCGGTAGAAGGGCCAGCCGAAGACTTCGTGGAGGTAGACCTTCATCAAATAGACGTTGGTGAGGCGCGGGACCGTGCTCCAGCCTCCGCCGCGCTGTAAATAGGACGTGCCTTCGAAATCACAGGCCACCGGGGTGACCTCGACTCCCGCCGTCCGAAAGGTGGCTTCCGCCCGCGGCATGTGGGTGCCGGAGGTGACCAGCAGGGCCGTGTTCCAACCCTTCTCCTCCATCAGGGCGCGGGCGTGAACAGCTTCGTCATAGGTGTTTGAATTGCCCTCCAATGCGTGCACGGGGAGTGGGCTGATTCCCCAACTCTCATACCATCGCTGCATTTGGGCAGCCTCGGTGCGGGGATTTTCCCCTTTTTGAATCCAGCCGCCGCCCAGTAGAAGTGCCTTGGCTTTCTGTCGGCGTGCTAACTCGAAACCGGTGACCACGCGATCCGCTTCGCGTTTGAGGTTGAATCCCATCAGATCGTCGTCGGAGCGTGTGATGGCGGCTCCGAGAATGATGATCACGTCCGCGTTCGGGACGGCATCCCAGTCCTTCAGCACGTAAGGGGCTTCTAAACGGGAAGCGAGTTGGGCGGGGACCGGTGTGGCTCCAATGAAATACAGCAAGCCGGCTAGGCTTAGCAGCAGGAACCCACTCCGCCATTGCTTCCGACGGAAGGCCGCGAACGTCGCTCCCAGGTTGAGGAACCAAAGGAGCGCCAAGGGCTGTACCAGATCACCCAGGAGGGACGCGAGGATCATCGCACATCCATGGGCGGGCGCTTAGTCGCCGTCCAGCATGTTGCCGATCGATCCGAGGACCGAACCTTCGCCCTTGCCTCCGCCGCCGGTTTGCGGTGCCGCGGCCACGATACGGCCGGCCAGTCGACTGAGCGGTAGGGATTGGAGCCACACCTTGCCGGGACCGGTTAACGAAGCGAAGAAGAGTCCTTCACCGCCGAAGATGGCTGACTTGATCTTGCCGACATACTTGACGTCGAAGTTTACCGAACCGGTATAGGCCACCACGCAGCCGGTATCGACCCGTAGTGTTTCTCCCGGTTGCAACTCACGCTCATAGAGGGTTCCACCAGCGTGCACGAAGGCCCAACCGTCGCCTTGCAAGTGTTGCATGATGAAGCCTTCCCCGCCGAAGAGTCCGACACCGAGTTTCCGTTGGAACGCGATACCGATGCTGACGCCTTTGGCAGCGCAGAGAAAAGAGTCCTTTTGAGTGATCAGCTCGCCGCCAATCTCAGACAGGTGAATGGGTAGGATTTTGCCGGGATACGGCGCGCCGAAGGAGACGCGTTGTTTTCCCATCCCGCGATTGAGAAAAACCGTCATGAAGAGAGATTCCCCGGTGAGCAGGCGTTTTCCGGCGCTCATCAAGCTGCCGAGAAAGCCGCTGTTTTGTTGGGAGCCGTCACCGAAGATGGTTTCCATCTCGATTCCTTGCTCCATATACATCATTCCTCCGGCTTCCGCGACCACCGCTTCTTGGGGATCGAGCTCTACCTCGACGAATTGCATTTCTTCCCCGAAGATCTTGTAGTCAATCTCGTGCATTTCTGGCATGGCTTGCTTCCTTTTCCTTTGATCCGTTTGCGTTCTTCCGCGGGGCATAGCTTGGAAGGTCCCGGCGAAATGTCAATGCCCTCATTTGGGGGCAAACTTGGTAGGGCGCGTGATTATTGAGACAAGCGTCGGAGGATGTTCTTTGTGATACGCTCGACGCTGGGATCGCCGCCTGCTAACCCGTGGGACCAATCCGTGGTGCCTACCGTGACCACTGTGCCGCCGCGGGTGTAAGTGCCCATGACGGCGGCACCGATGCGGCCGTGTTCGAAGCGGTCGTACCAGTAGCTGTCATCCGGATGCCATTTGGCAGGTGCGGTTGCCAGGATGGTAAAGCCTTCGGGAGTTCCGTCTCGGTGTGTGGGGTAGGGAAGACCATCCTCCCACCTTATCTCGCATCCGTCGCATTCGTAGCCGACAATCGTGTGCGCACCGCCAAAAGCCTGGCCACGTTCGAGCTGAGTGCCCTCTAGAATCCAATGTCCGGGACGATGCACGGTAAAGGCCCCGGAACCGTCCATGAACTGACCATGGCTGCGGTGATAGCCCCCCCACAAAAACCCGACCCCGGTTAGGGTGTTTTCTGGACGTTGGACCCGATGGTGACTCCAGAGAGTCGAGAGCGTGCTGTGATCTTCGGTGGTGAATTGGGGGTCCCAGTTGTACCATTGCTTCCAACAGGTTAAGGCGCGACCGGCGTCCTCGGAGCGGACTTGCCAGCAGACGCTGTTACCGCTGAAAAAGGCCACGTTGCCACCGCCACCAATGAAGGCTTCGAGATGGTCCCGCATGGGAGCGGACCAATACTCGTCGTGCCCAACGCTGAGCACGAGGGCATACTGTTTGAGGAGTTCGGGGTGATGCTCAAGGTCCGAGTTGGCGGCATAGTCCAGTGCGAAACCGTTGCGCTCGGCCCACGCCGCGAAGGGACGTTCCCACTTGTCGAAGAATCCCGCCAAGGGGCGATCAAAGGAGACTCGATGGCCCTGCAGATTCGCTCGGCCGTGATAGGCGTAGAGACTGGAACCGCCCCAGTTGTTGTAAGCGCTGTAGGTATTGGTGGCGAGTTGCAGAAGAATCCGACTCGTGCGTCCGGGCTGGGCGGAACGGACGATGAAGAAGGCGGTGCTTTCCGCGGTTCGACGATTCCTTTGGACGAACTTCCCGCCGCGATCCTGCACCCGAAACGTCACTTCATAGTATCCAGACTGCCAATCGTTCGGGATCTGAAGTGTGTGACTCACCGGCCATTGGCAGCCGTGTGACGAAGCATTCTCGGGTACGGGGTGTTCGGTGCCACGAATCTGGCTGACTTCGGTCATGGGCGTGCGTTGGTCGCCTAGTCGGGCAATCGCCAGCGTGTAGGAAGCGGCCGAGGTGGAGACGTGGAAGTGAACGGACTCGCCGGGGGCGTAGCTGAGTTGGTTCGGGTAGCCTTCAACGAATAGCGATGGGACTTCAGCCTGAATGAAAGTCAGCGATCCAGCGATAAGGGCGACCATGAAGCTGGAGAACCGGAGAGCGGTGGAGAGATAGCGATACAACATGATTTTTGAATTTCTTTATTGTCAGTTGAGTCGGCATCACCATAATACGCCGCCTACGTTGATGACGACGCAAAAACAGCTCTGGAATACGGCAAGCCTGGTCCTTTGGTCCTGGCTTATTCTACCGTGTTCTGGAGTCGTGGCTCGTTGATCCGTATTTCGATAATACCGAATTTTCAACTACCCGCTCCAAAACCTGGAGCGGGTTTTTTTGTGCTCTAACCATGAATACGACTGACAAGAATCCGTTTGTGACCTTTGCGATTGTCGCGGGGTGTTCCATTTGTTTTTGCTCCAAGGGCGTTTTCATCAAGCTCTCATACTTGGCGAACGCGGAGCCGATGACGGTGCTGGCGCTCCGGATGATGCTGGCTTTGCCCGTCTTTCTCGTGACGGCGGTTGTCTTGAACGCTCGGGCCGAACGGGCGTGGACGCGATCCGAGTGGTTGTCGGTGCTGGTATTTGGGGTGATTGGCTACTACTTCTCGCCGTTGGTGAATTTCATTGGCCTGCAGTACGTGAGCGTCGGCTTGGAACGCATGCTCCTCTACAGCTATCCGACGTTTGTGGTGTTGGGCGGCATGGTCTTGTTTGGGGAGCGGGCCAGCGGGAAGACTTGGGCTGCGGTGGCCGTGACCTATGTGGGGATTGGGTTGGCGTACTCCGGCGAGATTCAGGTCAAGGGGGATTCCGGTGCGTTGGTGTTTGGCTCGGCGATGGTGGTGTTGAGTGCCTTGAGCTACTCGGCCTTTGTGCTGTATAGCGGAGATATGATTCGGTCCGTTGGCGCGATTCGGTTCACGTCGAATGTGCTGTGTGTCTCTTGCGTGTTTACGCTGATTCACTTCTTGGTTTCGGGGGGATGGAGCAATCTGGCCGTGGTCGAACCGCGTGCATATCGGTATGCCGGGGTGTTGGCTGTGTTTGGGACGATTCTACCGGCCTTTTTGATGGGAATCGGATTGAAGCGAGCGGGCGCTCAGCGTTTTGCGGTGATGAGCACGGTCGGGCCGGTTACCACTGTGGTGTTGGGGTGGGCCTTTCTGGGCGAAGTGATTAACGCGGCTCAGTTGACCGGGTTGATCGTGACGATCGGCGGTGGTTTGTGGGTGAGCTTGAGTAAGAACAAGCCGACCCCGACGCCTCCGCAGGTGAGGTCGCGGGCTCTGAGTCGGGCTTAGGAAGAGCCGGCTTGAGTGAGGGATTTCAACTCGTCTTCTGTGAGAATCGATACGCCGAGCCGTTGGGCTTTTTCGAGTTTGGAACCGGCTTCGGCACCGGCGACGACATAGGCGGTCTTTTTGCTCACGCTGCCGGAAACCTTGCCGCCTGCCGCCTCAATCAGAGCCGTGGCTTCGGATCGGGTCATGGAGGGCAAGGATCCGGTGAGGACGAAGGTTTTTCCGGTCAAGTGACCGGCTTCGTCCGCCGAGACGTAGAGCGAAGATTGGAAGTTGAGCCCCGCTTTCTCTAGTCGATCGATCAGCGCGCGATTTTTGGGTTCATAAAACCACGATTCGAGGCTGCGGGCGATGACGTCGCCAATTTCATCGATCGCTACGAGCTGATCGACATTGGCATCCATGAGTTGGAACAAGTCGGGAAAGTGGCGCCCGAGTGTTTTGGCGACACCGGCGCCCACGTGCAGGATGCCGAGTCCGAAGAGGAGTCGCCACAGGTCTTGCTTCTTGCTGGCTTCGAGGCCGTCGAGAAAGTTCTGTGCGGACTTCTCTGCCATGCGTTCCAGATTCGCGACTTCTTCGAGCTTGAGCTTGTAGAGTTCGGAAACATCGAGTGCCAAGCCTTGCTCGACCAGTTTTTGAACCAACACCTCTCCGCCGCCTTCAATATCCATGGCGCCGCGAGCGCACCAATGTTCAAGCCGCCCACGGACTTGCGCGGGGCAATCCGGGTTGGGGCAGCGAATGACCACGCCGGCGTCGTCACCGGATTCGTCTTTCGTGACCGGAGTTTGGCATTCGGGACAGGCTGTCGGAAAAACGTAAGGCTCTGATCCTTCCGGGCGTTTTTCCATCACCACGCGGACCACGGCTGGGATGATTTCGCCGGCTTTTTCGATCATTACTGTGTCCCCCACTCGAATGTCTTTGCGGGTGAGCTCTTCTTCATTGTGGAGCGTGGCTCGACTGACCGTCGTGCCGCTGACAAAGACGGGCTCCAACTCCGCAACCGGCGTCAGGGCTCCGGTGCGTCCGACTTGGATGGTAATGGCCTTGAGCTGGGTGGCGGCCTGTTCGGCGGCGTACTTGTAAGCCATTGCCCAGCGCGGCGCTTTCGAAGTGTTGCCCACCCGGTCTCGAAGATGGAGCGGGTTGAGCTTAATGACGGCGCCGTCGGTTTCGTAGCCGAATTGCTCGGCGGTTTCTCCCAATTCGTCGATCGTTTGGAGCAGTTCCGTGTCGGAATGGCAGTGCCAGACCTTGTCCGGAGTTTTGAAACCGGCCTTCTTGAGATAATCCAAGAGGTCGAGCTGAGTGGTTGGTGTGGCGGCGCCGGACTCAATCAGGGCGATCCCGTAGATGATGACCTCCAAGGGACGGGTGGCGACCAACTTCGGATCCAATTGTTTGAGCGAGCCTGCGGTTGAGTTTCGCGGGTTTACAAAGGTGGGTTCACCTGCGGCTTGGCGCTCTGCGTTGAGTCTAGCGAAACCGTCTTTGGACATATAAACCTCACCGCGCACTTCGAGTACATCCGGGATGGGACCGAGTTCGGGGGGCAAGCGGAGGGGAATACTCCGAATCGTCTTGAGGTTGGCGGTAATGTCGTCGCCCTGAGTGCCATCACCGCGGGTGGCGCCGAGGACCAATTGGCCCGCCTCGTAGCGAAGGCTGAGGGCCACACCGTCCACCTTGGGCTCCACGGTCCAGTCCAGGGTTTCTTCCGGTAGAAGCTTTTGAACCCGTTTGACGAAGTCACGCACTTCGTCCTGTGAGTAGGTATTGTCCAAACTCATCATGGGGACGGCGTGCCGTACGGTGGTAAACTCGCCTAGAGGTTCCCCGCCCACGCGTTGGGAGGGGGAATCCGGTGTCTTGAGTTCCGGAAATTTTTCTTCCAGGTCGAGCAGCTCGTGGTAGAGCCGATCGTACTCCGCATCACTGACGACGGGTTGCGCCAGGACGTAGTAGGCGTGCTCGTGGCGCGTGACTTCGGTGGATAGCGCGGCGTGTCTCGCTTTCGCTTCCGAGGCGTTCATAGGATTCAACCGGCCCGGAATAGGCTTATTGAATGGGGCGGTTCAGCTTGACCTTGCTGTCGCTTTTTTTGCGAATGCGAACGTTGACCATTTCTACGCCGAAGGAAAAGGCCATGGCGAAGTAGATGTAGCCTTTGGGAATCTCGACGTGAAAACCTTCCGCCACCAGGACAAATCCAATGAGCATGAGGAAGCTCAGGGCCAGGATCTTGAACGTGGGGTGTTTTTCGATGAATGCGCTCACGGAATCGACAAAAACCAACATCACGATCATGGCAATGATCACGGCGGTGACCATGATCGAAATGTGATCCACCATTCCGACGGCGGTGATGACGGAGTCCAGCGAGAAGACGATGTCTAGGAGCATGATTTGAATGATCACACTGGTGAAAGTGGCCGAAGCCCCGGGATTTTTGGTTCCCGTAGCCCCCTCCAGCTTGTCATGAATCTCATGAGTGGCTTTACCGAGCAGGAAGATGCCTCCCAGGAGGAGGATCAAATCCCGACCCGAGACACCATGGTCCATCACCGTGAAAAGAGGATCAGTGAGCTGCGCTATTACGGCTAGGAAGCAGAGTAGGAGTAGTCGGGTGCCCAGGGCCAGCGCCAGGCCGATTTTGCGGGCTTTTGCCTGTTGTGCCTCGGGAAGTTTGCCGGCGAGAATCGAGATAAAGACAATGTTGTCGATGCCGAGAACGATCTCGAGAACCGTCAGCGTCAACAGGCTGATCCAGGCTTGGGGGTCGGAAAGCAGTTCCATGATAAATGTTGGTGGTGAACTTTATGCGAGTCGCGGTCGAAATCAAAAGAGATTTCCAACGGCCAGTCCAATGACGCTCAAGGGACCCTGATCTTCCAGTCCTTCCGTTGCTTTCTCGACCTTCTGGAGAGTGGCCTTGGCGTTGTCGATCAAGGCCGCGTCGTTGACCAGTGTGCCCACGCTTCCTTCGCCTTGATTGATTTTCTCCAAGATTTGTTTCAGGTTGTTCATGGCGATTTGGGTGTCGCGGTACAGGGCCTCGTCGGTGGCCAATTTCCCGAGCGTGCCCTTGCCGGCTCGGAGGTCTGTGATGGCGGCTTGGGCTTCGGCTAGCGTGAGGTCTAGCGTGTCGGAGGTCTTGTTGAGATCGGCCACGGTTTCCAGCGCGCTGTTGTAAAGGGTTTCGTCCTGGACGAGTCGGCCGATGGTGCCCTCGCCGCGGGCGATCTGGTCCGTGGTGGTTTGCACGTTCTCGACAATGGCGCTGACGCGATCCTTGTTCGCTTTCAGAAAATCAGCCAGAGGCCCCAGGATATCGGAGAATTTGTCGCCCCCAAACGTGTCCGTCACTTCCTCGATCCCGTCCGCGACTTCGTTGATTTGGGCGATCAGGGTGCTGAGGTCGGGTTGCTCCCGGGTTTTGAGCTCGGCGTCGGCCTGGATGGGAACGCCGGTTTCTCCGAATTCAATGGCAACGTAGTTCTGCCCCATGAGTCCCATGAACTGGATGGAGGCAAGGCTGTCGGTTTTCACGGCAGGGGCCTTGTCTTCGTGGATGTGGAGGCGGACGAGGACCTGATTCGCGTCGAAGCCGATCTCGTGCACCGACCCGATTTCAACGCCGGCCATTTTGACCGGGTCCCCGGGCTTGAGATCGCGAACGTTGTTGAAGCGGACCCCGACGGGAATGGACTCTTTGAGGGCGCCGAAGCCACCGGCGATCTCCATCAGCATGAAGAGACCGATCAAGGCGACAGCGAAGAACAAACCGATACGCGTTTCGAGACTACTTTTCATAGGGGATAGCAGGAGTTATGAAGCCGGCGTTTTTCCAGCCAGCAAGAATTCTTGGATAAACGGATCTGGGGAAGCCTGGATAGCGGTCGGTGTATCGACGGCCAATATGGAGCCTTCGTTGATAATCGCGATACGGCTGGCAATGCCGAATGCGAGTTCGCGGTCATGGGACACCACGATGGAGGTGACGCCCGTCCGTTGATTCAGTTTGGCGATTTCTTTGGCGATTAGGGTCGCCATCAGTGGATCGAGCTCACTGGTGGGTTCGTCGTAGAAAATAATGTGAGGGTCGATGACAAGAGCCCGAGCGATTGCGACCCGTTTTTTCATCCCGCCGGAAAGTTCGCTGGGATACTGGTCTTCAACGTTTTCGAGTCCGACCAAAGCTAGGTTTTCCCGCACGGCTTTTTGAATTGCTTCGTCGGATTTGAGTCGGTGTTCCTTGAGGTAGAGGCCGACGTTTTGTCCGACCGTTAGGGAATTCAAGAGAGCACCGGACTGAAAAACCATAGCCATCCGGTAGCGGTTCCGGACGGCCGGATCGGTGAGGCATTCGTTCTCCAGGTGAATCTCGCCGCTATCCGGTAATTCCAAACCGATGAGGTGTTTGAGCAACACACTCTTGCCGCTTCCGCTGGGCCCCATAATGACGAAGATTTCGCCGGGTTCCACTTGGAAGGCCACGTCACGCAGGATAGGCCGGCCGTCAAAAGCGCGGCTCAAGCCCGTCACATCCAGGCGCACGCCTCGGGGGATTTTTGTATCGCTGCTCATCAGTGGATATACAACCCGATCCGAGTGAGAAAGTAATCCAGAACCAGAATCAGCACGATGGAATTCACCACCGCTTTGGTCACGGAGCGTCCGATGCCGCGGGGCCCGCCGATGGTTCCGAGACCTTGCTGGCAACTGACGAGACCAATCACCACGGCAAAGATGTAACTCTTGGAAATGCCGTTCAAGACGTCTAAGGGATCCACGGCTTCTTTGAGATTCGAAAAATAGGCGGACATTGGCACGGCGATCTCATGATTTAATGAAGCCACCATGGCTCCGCCCATCCAGCCGACCAGAATGGAGAATACCACTAAGAGTGGGAGGGCTAGGCTGATGGCGACGATGCGCGGCAGCACTAAGTAGGTGATCGGGTCGATGTTCATGGTCTTCAAAGCGTCAATCTCCTGATAAACGCGCATCGAGCCAATCTCGGCCGCCATGGCGGAACCGATGCGTCCGGCGATTAGGATCGACATCATCACCGGAGCGAGTTCCTTGCACATCGAGAGGCCGACGAGCTGACCGATTACCGAGGCCAAGCCGCGTTCTGCGAGGACGGGACCGGATTGGAGCGCCAATACGCCGCCAATGAACAGCGAGAGCACGCATGCCATGAACAGGCTCGCATTGCCGATCTCGAACAGCTGTTCGAAGATCTTTTGTCGGTGTCGCCAGACGCGACCCGATTGCAGCCCGGTTCTCCAGCCCAGGAGGATGATCTCGCCAATGTTTCGAAACATGAGGATTTCCTAAGGCGCGATCGGGTTCGGACGCGATTTGCGTTTGATGTTCATACCGAAAAGTTTCAGGGATCGATTCTGTTCCGTGCGTTGCCACCGAACCAGACCAAAGAGTGCCGAGCCGTTGACCCTGCTCTTGGTAACGTCTCGCCGGTAGAGATTCCAGAGGAATGATTGGGAGCGGGTTTCATTGACGGGATCATGCTGGGACCGCCAGAGGGCCCAGAACGGAGAATACTGTCGGATCACCGTTTCATTGACGGGGAGCAAGGGCTCCAGTGGGGTTACGAGTTGAAAGCGCTTTACCCCGGTTTCGGAGACGTGCTGAGTGAAGAGCGGCCAGAGGGCTCGGCGTCGACTCTGACGATCCTTTTGAAGGTCCTTTTCGCGGTAGTCCGTGTAGAGGAAAAAGAGCCAGCGGGTTTTCTCCTGGCGTTCATAGTCGGTCTCCAGTTGGCGGTAGCGGTAGAGTGGCCAGAGATAGAAGTGGCTTTTGAGACTGGGGTTGGCGGCGTTGCCGAAGAAGGGCCAGATCCGGTTGGCGGTTTTACCTTCGCCGCGAGCAAAGACGATGAACGGCCAGGGGAGTCCGACCTCGCGATACTGTTTTTCGCGATCATGGGTGAGGGTTACTCCCACGGGCCAGGGAACGGTCAAAGAATCCCGGAGCGGCGATTTGAAGGAGCTAAAGAGAGGAAGGAGCGCATGTGCCGTCTCGGGATTCGCGGTGCCTAGTTCGGTTTGGTGTCGGAAGTAAAAGGGCCAGGCCATGGAGAACTTCTTATGGCCCCCGACCGGTGAGACTTCTCCGAGAACGTTCGTCTTGGTCGTGAGATCTTTGGTTTCCCAACCGGCGAGTGGCCACACTTGCCAACCTTGAAGCGCGTTCCCGTGCCGACGATGAAAAAATGGGACCAGATAGTTGTCCGTCACCACATCCTTTTTGCGGGATTGCAAGTAGAGCGGGAAGGCCACCACTTTGATTTCATCGCGGAAGAGTCGATTCTTGAGAGTGCCGTAAAACGGCAGGAGTGCTTGGTAGCGTTTCTTGGGATCTTCTGATTCTTGCCGGAAGTAGAACGGGAACACGGTGGTGCTTTTTGTCGTGTTGGTGTTCGAAGTGCCACCCGAAAGACTGAAGAGCTGCAGGACATGGAGGCGCCGTTCATCGCCGTATTGATCGTAACTGATCAGCGGGTAGAGGAGATCCCATTCATGGTGGTCTAGGGCGTGCTCGGAGAAGCTGGAATAGATCGGTGCGATACTCGTGACTTGGCCGGATTCGGTGTCACGGTGTTCGTAAAAGGGCCCCACCGAAACCGGGTTTGCCGCGATTCCGAGTGGGATTCCGAGGACCCCCGCGAGCAAACAGAGACCGAGGTGCGCCGTCTTTCGGAAACGGCGGATCAGCGGTCTGAACTGGGATGAGAGGGTTTTCAACTGAGTGCTCCAGAGGGATCGTATGGGAGCGGTTCCAATGGTCAAGTGATCAGGTGGCTGTGGGTATTGTTTCCTGGAGGTTATGAGGATTTGCGGTAGATGAGCTGGAGCAGACAGGGGAGGAAGGTGAGACCGCCGATCATGCACGTGAAGACACCGATCGTCATGACGAAACCGAGGCTTTGAATCCCTTGGTGGTGGGCCAAGGTGAGGCTGCCAAAGCCTGCCATGGTGGTGAGTCCGGAAACGAGCACGCCCTTGCCGGTGGATTTGGAAAGCAAGTTGGGGTTTTGCTCTTCCCGATATCGGTTGAGAATATGAATCCCGTTGGTGACCCCGATTCCCACTACCAGGGGAAGGGTCATGATGTTGGCCGGATTAAACGGTATTCCGGATACTCCCATGATCCCAAGCAACCACAACCAACCCATCCCGACGGGGAGTAAGGCGAGGAGTAAGGTAACCGGCGATCGGAAGTGGATTAGAATCAGGAGGCTAATCGCAATCAGGGCGTAGATCGCGGCGTCTTCATAGCTCTTTTTCAGCAGGCTGGTGTATTCATACAATTGAACCGGTGTGCCGGTAATGATCGGCGGTTTGGGGAATTGGCTGCCGAGATCCCGGAGTTCTTGGATAAAGGTCTCCTGGTGGGTGCGCTCCCAGATGTTTTCTTTCGGATAGACTTGGAGGAGGTGTTGCCCGGTGCGTCCGACAAAACGGCCGCGCAGTTCGGCAGGCAAGTCGGATACTGAGAGGGGGGCACGCGTGTCTTGATTGGCGAGGGCGGTGAAGGTGTTCCGCATGTCGTTGAAGAAAGCGGTTTGGAATGCGCCGAGTTGTTTTTGTACCCGTTCGGGTGGATAGGATCGAAGGGTGTTCCGTAGCGCCCCTGCGGCTTGCGCGATCCGTGTGAATTGGGGCGGCAGCTCGGACTGCGGGTCTTGTTCGGCCACGGTTCGAGCGGCGAGTGAGAGGTAGCTTTCCAAGAAGGTGAGGCTTTGGCCGAGTTCCTCAATCGCGATTGGGGCCTCGTTCGGTGGGGGGAGATTGAGATCGCGCAATTCCAGCTTGAGACGATCGATCGCGTCGAGTAGTTGCGATTGATCGGCCGAGAGAAACCGAGTCATCGAGTCCACACTAGCTACGGACGGGAGGGCTTTGATCGCTTCCTCAAAAGCGGCGGCCTCTTCCACAGTGTCGGCGATGACCAGGGCAAAGATGACGGACTTCTCCGCTTCGTCGATCAGTTTCTTCTCGTAGTAAACGGCGGGAAGGTCGGCCGATTGCATATTGAGCAGATTGTAATCGAAATACACTTTAGGCACTTGAGACAAGGCGAGGAGCGAGAGCATGGCACCGACCATGAGCGCGGTTTTCGGTCGCGCGAGCCAAAGGCGTTCGAAGTGCGCACGGTGATCTTCCAAGGGCGGGGCGGGGTGATGATCCATTTGGTTTTGCTTCCCGCGGAGCAGCAGGACCGGGAGCAGGGTCATCATGGGAAGCAGGGACAAGATCATACCGCCACCGGTGATGATGCCCATCTCTTGCACGCCCTTGAACTCAGTAAACGCCATGGCATAGAAGGCACCCGCAGTTGTCAGACAACCCGTGAAAACGCCTTGTCCCGAATGCACGAGCGATTGTTCGATGGCTTCGGGTTCGGTGGCCCCTTTGCGGAGTTCCTCTTCGTAGCGGGTGATCAAGTGCACGCCGAAATCAATTGCCAACCCGATCAACATCGGGAAAAAGGCGATGGTGAGGATATTCAAGTGGCCGACGAAGAGCGTGGTGTAACCCATGGTGTAGCCCAGCCCCACGAGTAAGCAGGCCGTGGCTTTGAGGGGGCGGCCGGTTTCTTGGTAACAAAGGCTGAAGATGAGCAGGACGAGTAAGAGCGAGATGACGGATGCTTTGATCGAGTCGAGCTGGGATTGCCGCATTTCATCCTGAGCGAGTATGGTTTCACCGGTGACGCCAACATTGACTCCAGGTACTTCGGCTTGGATTTCAGTGACGATTTCCCGCAGCCGGCGAATCGCTTCGGTTTCCTTGGAGACGTCCGCCGGTCGGGCGGTCACGAGGTAGAGCCTCCCTTCAGAAAATGTGACATACTTCTGGGAATCCGCTTCCGCTCCGGCGCCAAACAGGGTCTCGGCACCCGGAGAGGGGGGCGTTCCGGATCGGGTCAGACTACTCTCGGCCTGTTGCAGGATTCGCTCCAACGCGGGGAGGGCGTCGACCAATCCTTCGGTCTCCTCGTTCGCCTCACGGGGCGCCTCACGGAATTGCCGATTCAACTCCCGAACCAGTGACTCGAGGCTGTTGACCTGGGAAAAGGCCTCGATCATCGGGCGCACGCTCCGGATCTGGTCGCGCATGGTGTCTACGATGGAGGCGTCATCCAAGAACAGGAGCGCTTTGGGACCGAGCAGGGCCAGGTCGCCTTTGAAAAACACGCTCCGGAAAACGTCCGGCTCGGCCGCTAGTCGGGCACCGAGGCGTTCGACGAATTGCCGATTCTTCTCCCGATCCCCGCTCTCGACCACCGTCACCAGATCGTCCTGGCTCTCGAAGTCCGCTAGGTAGTTGAGGAAATTGCGGTGGTATTCCTTCTCGGCTGAGACCAGTGCGTTCCGGTCGGTGTGAAATTCCAGCTGAGTGATGGTGTAACCGACCGAGAGAACAAAGAGAACCAACTGCGGGATCCAGAACGCTTTGGGATAGCGTACGATCAGGTGCGCCAGTCTGGTGAGACCCCGCGTGGCAATGGAAGAGGCCATGACTCAGCGTACCCGGGCTTGGTTCACTCTATGTATGAGTTGCCCGCCAAGCGTGCCTTGGCGTGGCATCAGTGGCACTTGGTTGCTACTCCGTCGGCGGAAAATCGGCGTTGGAGTAGACTTCTTTTACGTCGTCGTGCTCGTCGATTAAATCGATTAGCTTGCTGACCCCCTCGCTGGCCGAGGTCTCGACGGGTACGAGGGAATCGGGAAGACAGGTGACCGAGGCTGAGTCGCAGGTGATCCCCGCCTTTTCGATCGCCTGATGAACCGTTTCGAAATCGGATGGAGCTGTAATGATCTCATAGCCCTCGGGCTCGGAACGGAAATCCTCCGCCCCGGCCTCCAGTGCGGCTTCCATCACTTGATCTTCCTCCGCGTTCTCACGCGAGATGATCATCTGGCCTTTCCGGTGAAAAAGTCGGGTGACGGATCCGGAAGTAGCCATGGATCCGTGGTTTTTGCTGAGAATGTGCCGGATTTCGGCGGCTGTGCGGTTCTTGTTGTCGGTCTGAATCTCGACCAGTAGAGCGACTCCCGACGGACCGTAGATCTCGTAAACGAGTTCGTCAAAATCCGTTCCTTGGCCCCCACCGACGCCCTTTTTGACGGCGCGATCAATGGTGTCAGCCGGCATGTTGGCCTGCTTGGCCTTGAGGAGAACCATGCGGAGTCGGGCATTGAGGTCGGGATCACCGCCGCCTTCCTTGGCCGCAATGGTGATTTCACGGGAGAATCGCGAAAAAATACGCCCGCGCTTGGCGTCAATCGCGCCTTTGAAATGCTTAACTTTCGACCACTTACTGTGTCCTGCCATGGCTGCTTGAACAGGCGTCGCCGGATGGTTGTTTGGCGGCGGCCCTGAGTGGACTCACCTTAGCCAGACTGAGGGGGAGAACAAAGTCAAAAAAAGGCCGTTTTCCTAAGAAAACGGCCTCAAATGGAGCGTCTCGCGAAGGGGACTGGAGGTTTACTCCGCCTCAGTGCGAGCTCGAAATTCGGTGGGTGTCACGTTGAAGAACGCCTTAAACTCGCGCCGAAAGGTATCGTAATTCTTAAATCCCAAATCCGTAGCCACCTCTTTGAGGGATTCCCCTTCCTTGATCATGAGTTGAGCCCGAATCATCCGGTGCCACTTCAGCCAGTACTTGGGGCCAACCGCGAGAGCCGATTGGAATTCTTTCTCCAGCTTTCGCTGTGAGATACCCAACTCAGTGGCCATCGGAGCAACCCGGTACCCGCACGTGTGCGCGAGTTCGGTCATATTAATCGGTGGTAGCAACCGCGTACGGTGCTCGTAGACGACTTTTCCGTCTTGTTTGACCCTGATCATGGTGGTGCTGATGCTGCAATTTGGTCTGGGTGGTGTGGTGCACCCGTGGAGGGAACGTATCAAGTATAATTCTATGATGCAATCCTCCATATGGTTGAAAATTGCTCAGATCTCGAAAAGTGCGCCATTTATGTCGTTTATTTGGTTCTCTGTGTCGTGACTCGCCGAAATCTTGGCGGTTGATTGCATCGAAGGTGGATTCCTTTTGAATCGACTCTGTCGGACTGGAAAGAGGCTGAATGCCCCGAATATTTGTTGGTTTATGTCTATTTTTGGTCGTTTGATTCCATTAAGGCGCAATTTAGGGGGGTGGGTAGTTGAGGCGCAGAGTTTTTTCTGGGTTTTGTGACTTTTCAGCTAAGAGTCTCGGCGTTGACCCGTTAGATTAGTTGTTGGGTCCGAAGAAAAAGTTTGAGTGGCATGATGGAGGTCGAAAAAGCAGGGGATGTCGACTGGCTTCGATGGGTCGTGGAACGGTATCAGGGTCCGTTGATCCGAGTGGCCTACCGAATCACTGGGAATCTGGAGGTGGCGCGAGAGGTGGCTCAGGACACCTTTCTGCGGTTGTGCCGTCAGGAAAAGCAGTTGGTGAACGGCCATTTGTCGGCTTGGCTCTTTACCGTTTGCCGGAATCGCGCGCTGGATGTGCGGAAGAAGGAGAGCCGGCTCCAGCCGGTGGAGGATGAAGAATTTTGGTTTCAGGATCAGGGCCAACGGACCCCGGCGGACCATGCCCTCCAACACGACAACCTCGATCTGGTGCAGGAACAATTGCGCACTTTGTCCCCTCGAGACCAGGAAGTAGTCCGACTAAAATTTGAACATGGAATGAGCTATCGCGAGATCGGCGAAGCCTTGCAGCTCTCCGAAAGCAATGTGGGCTTCATTCTCCACACCTCGATTCGAAAGATCCGAAAACGGGTGCAGGCAGTGGAGGCAAGCCGGCAGCAGTCCCCGAGTGGTATAGTGAAATGAAAATAGATCCGGAAGATTCCAAGTGGACAGCCTATGTCCTTGATGAGCTCGATGCGGAGGCGCGTCGGCAGTTGGAAAGTGAACTGGCCGCTTCCCCGGAAGCGCGGCAATGGGTGGAGGAGATCCGTGAAACCGTAGGCCAGTTGGCTGAGTCTGCCGAGCCGGATCCCGCGATGCGATTGGATGAAGATCAACTGCGTACTTTGTTCCCGCCGGTGAGTCTGGTGCACGAGCCGGATGAGTTGGAAGTCGACGCGGTCCCGGTATCCTTTTGGCAAGGCGGGCAGATCCGAGCTGCTGCTGCAGCCGTCGCTCTCTTGGGAGCGGTTGCCGTGATGATTATCCCTCCCTTGGTGCGGCAACCCGAGGGTACCGATCCGGACCCAGGGCTGGCTTCGGTTACCCCGCGTTCGCAGCCATTCAACGAGGAGGGGGGACCGAACAACTCGCTCAACTCCGAGGGGCTTGAGAACCCGCTTACTCCGAACCTCGCACAGAGTGAACCCGAAGCACCCAACGCCGCTCAGCGCTTATTTCATCGCCTCGGCGCAGGGAGCCGCCAGGTGGAATCCGTCTTTAGTCGGCCCTTCGTTGCCGTGTCCCAACACCCCGTGGCCAGCTGCGCGCTCGAAGTGGGTACCGAGGCTTATGAATATGTCCGACAAGCTGTCTGGCGGGAGGAACTTCCCGAACCCAAAGCCGTGCGTGTCGATGAGATGGTGAACTATTTTTCCTACGACTACGCCGCGCCATCCGGCGCCGAGCCCATGGCTCTTCATCTTGAGGCTGCGACCTGCCCGTGGAATGCGCGGCATCGTTTGGTTCGAGTTGGGCTGAAAGGGCGTTCCGAACCGCGTTCGGAATCGGATCGCGTCAATGTCGTGATGTTGGTCGATGGGATAGAGATCCGGCGGTCTGGATTTGATCGAGCCGGGTTCCTCCAAGTGCTGACCGCGCTGCGTAGTCAATTGAAACCCTTCGACCAATTGGTGGTGATTGACGGTTCCCGCTTGGGTGGCCCGGTGAAGCGCGTGCTTCAGTCGGAAACTGCCGTGCAAGTCTTGGAATCGATTACCCAACTCGCCTCCGGTGGCAGTATGGATATCGGGGTCAGCAACCAATGGGTTCTATCGAAAATCTTGCCCGAACTGCACTTGAACATCCGCAATGAGGTGGTGATGGTTTCGGGAGGTATCGATCCCGTCCGTACGACCGAACGATTGCGGCTCTTGGCTTTGTTGGATGATGTCCGACCCGCGGATCTCCGTTACAGCGTTCTGAGCTTGAACACCGGCGAGCAGACCTACGCGATTACCGCCACCGATGCGCCTCCGGAAGTACAATACCAGACTGTGAGCAGTGTGGCGCAGGCAGATCGGTTCTGGTCCGAGTTGCTGCATCGCAATCCCGTTCGGGTGGCGAATGACGTGCGGCTGAAATTGGAGTTTAATCCCGAACGGGTGCAGGCCTATCGATTGGTCGGGCAAAACCCGGCGGAAGTGGATGGTGAGGCGCCGGTTCCGGTGGGGGATGAGTGGGTGCCCTTCCGTGCCGGGCAAGAGTTGACGGCGCTTTATGAAATCGTCCCTGCGGATGCGGGATTGGATCAACGGTTGTTGACGGCCAAATTGGATTATCGCTTGTTGGATGACGGACAACGGATTGTGGAGACCTATCCGCTGGAGGATCCGGGAACACGATTGCCGGCAGCTTCGCGCGATTTCAAATTCTCTGCTTCGGTGGCGGCCTATGGGATGTTGATTTCGGATGCCCCGTTCCGGGGTACGATCAATCATTACGGCGTGCTTGAACTCGCGCAACAAGGCCTGGGCGAGGATGCCAAGGGGCACCGGAAGGAGTTTTTGGAGCTGGTCAAGCGGACGCTCAAGCTCATCCTCCAACGCAACGGTCGGGTGAATGGTTGAGGGGGCTTGCGGTTGGGCCGCCCTTACAGGGCTTGAGGTTTTTTGTGGTCGAATTTCCCAGGGCGCTGCCCTGGGCTAGCATGGACCGGACCTTCGGCCCTCGGGGAGCACCGGTTTAGCGGTTCCACGGGTGCGATTCCACGGGTGCGATTCCACGGGTGCGATTCCACGGGTGCGATTCCACGGGTGCGATTCCACGGGTGCGATTCCACGGGTGCGATTCCACGGGTGCGATTCCACGGGTGCGGTTCCACGGGTGCGGTTCCACGGGTGCGGTTCCACGGGTGCGGTTCCACGGGTGCGGTTCCTCGGGTGCGGTTCCTCGGGTGCGGTTCCTCGGGTGCGGTTCCTCGGGTGCGGTTCCTCGGGCGTGGTTCCTCGGGTTCCGAGCACCAACGGTGCGGACAATCCTAGCCCTGGGCAACGCCCAGGGAAAAGGTCCCTTAAATTTATTCAAGCCCTGAAGGGGCGCCCCATTCCGTCCCAGAGCGCAGACCGGCATGGCCGCCTCTCAACAACCTCATCCCGATCATCCCCTCGAATTCCCACCGCGCTCGGCTCCCATGTCTCGGACCATCGTTACACCATTCGCCTCCGTGCGGTATACCCGGAATCCCATCGTGTGATACAGATGACACGCAGGATTGTCAGACTCCACACTCAGGCTTAACCGAGCATACTTCTGATCGGTTCCCTCACGGATCAACGCTTCGAGCAGGCGGCGCCCAAGCCCCTGTCTTCGAGCCGTGGGCTGGATTCCAATCCCGAGTTCGGGCGTTTCCGAGTCGACGTAGCCGTAAGAGTGATCCGCATCCGTCCAAAGCCGAAACCAAGCCGCCCCAATCGGTCGCTCTGGATCCCCCGCCACAACGGCGGTATCGCCGGGGCGTCCCCAACCAGCCAGCAAGGGTTGCAAATCAGCCCGTTGCAATCCGATGTCCAAGGCGGGCAACGGCTCGTCCAGGCGCCAATAAGCAGCGAAAAGGAGCGCGCGTTCCAAAGCCTTTTGCGGAAAGGGATCAGCGGCTCGATAAGATTGGAGAGTCGGAACGGCCATGGATCACCCACGCGCGGACGAACGCAAACTTGCCCAACGCGCGATCAGAACAGGAGCGCGGAACGGTCGCTACGACGCCTGGGGTGTCGCGGCTTGGGGCTGTTTCCAGATCGGAACCTTCTGTTTCATTTCATCAATCAGCCACTGGCAGGCGGCGAACGCTTCCCCCCGATGGCCCGAAATAACTTCGACCCAGAGCGACGGTTCATTCACGCCCACGACGCCGATCCGATGGATCAAGCGGAGGGATTCAATCGGCCACCGACGCTCCACCTCGTCGAAGAGTTTCTCGAACTGGTGTCGTGCCATCGCCTCGAAGGCTTCGTAGTCAATGGCGGCGATCGGTTGCTCGCCCTCACTCCCGCGGACTATCCCCGCAAAGGTGAGCGCAGCCCCGGCTTCCCCGCTCGTGACGCGGCTTTGAACCAGGGCGGCCTCGTCGATCGGCTTCGTGCTGATTTCGAGTCTACGTTTCATGTCCGCGCTTCGCGTTCCGCTCTCTTCCTAAATCCTCAGCCCGGGATCAACCGCCTTGGACGGGCGGGAAAAACGAGACCTCGTCCCCTGGTTGCAAGACGTAGGCCTGGTCCTGATACTCAACGCCCACGGCGATCAAGGTGGACTTTCGCATGCTTTCCATCTTCGGGAACTGAGTACAGACCGCGCTTTGGAGGTCGGCAATCGTGGCACCTTCCGCGAGCGTCACCTGGGTTTGTTCCACGCCGGTAAGCTCTTTGAAATACGAGTAGAACGTGACCGGAATATCCATACGTGTTTGAGAGTGCGGTTCGGTTCAGGAAATCTTTGTTTCATCCAAAACCCCCACAAACGGGAGATTACGAAAGCGGCCGGCATAGTCCAGTCCGTATCCCACCACGAAGTGATCCGGAATCCGGAAGCCGACGAAATCGGCTTGGATCGGGACGACGCGGCGGGCGGTTTTCTCCAACAAGACACAGGTGCGGAGGGTGGCGGGTGTGGCGGTCTGAATCCACCCGTTGATGCGTTTCAGGGTTTGTCCACCGTCGAGAATGTCATCGATGACCAGTACGTGTTTGCCGGCCATGTCCGCGTGGGGTGTCGCCGTGATCTCTAAGTCTCCGGCCACGGTGTCGTTCCGATAACTTGAGGCCCCAATGAAATCCACGGTGACCGGCATGGAGAGATGCCGCACCAAATCCGCGAAAAACAAAAACGTGCCCGTCAAGACACCGATCAAAACGACGGGCTCCGAGCCATAGTGAGTATTGATGTTCTGAGCCAGAACCCGGATGCGCGCTTGGATTTGATCCGCTCCGATCAACACTCCTTTCAGTTCTTGCGGCGAGGCTTCGGGACGCGGGCCTAGATGATCGGCTACGGTGGGGATTTCAGAGTCAACTGAGAGATTTGCTGGCATCGGGTGGGAACTACTGAATGGCGTCCTTCATAGCACCAAAGAGGTTTTTCCCAACGTCTTGATCCACCGGCTTGCGGACGGCTTCATCCAGGTATTCCACCAAGTCGTCTGGGATTTCTTCCAAGAACGGTGAGGGGTGGCCGAGAATCTTTTCGCCGTAGCGCTTGCGGGATTCGCAGAGGCTGAGCACGAGACTCTTCATGGCGCGGGTGATCGCCACGTAGAAGAGGCGACGTTCTTCTTCCAAAGTGCCCTCGGCGCGGGAACGCGAGTGGGGGAGCAAACCCTCTTCAACCCCCACCAGAAAAACGTGTGGGAATTCCAGCCCCTTACAACTGTGGGTTGTGATGAGCGTCACCTGGTCACCGGCTTCCTCGGATTCCGAGACCCGTTCGGCATCCAAGCTGAGGTCATCCAAAAACCGCTGTAAGCGTTCCCGGGTCGGGAGCGAGGCGGGGATGACGTCCATCATGGCGATGAGATCTTCGATGTTCTGGATGCGCGCATCGGCGACTTCCGGGTTCTTTTCCAGACGGCGCAGGTCATCGTAGTAGCGAATTGAATCCAGAAAGCGTTGCGCCCAGTCCGACAGGATCAATCCTTTCCGGTCCAGGTCCACCTGTGCGGTTTGAATCAGCGCTAGGAAGGATTCGATCCCGCGCAAGGCAGGCTTACTAAGATCGGAACGATGCCCGCTTTGTTGCATCACATCGAAGACCGGACATTGGTGTTCCTGGCTCAGCGCCAGTAGAATTTGTGCGGTTTTCTCGCTGATGCCACGAGCCGGTACGTTGGCGATCTTCAGCAGGCTAATGTCGTCGCTGGGATTGAGCAGCGTCTTCATGTAGGCCATGAACTCCTTGATCTCGCGTCGATCGAAAAAACTCTGCCCCCCGACCAAGCGGTAGCGAATCTTGGCGTTACGAAGGGCGGCTTCCAGGGCGCGGGATTGTTGGTTGGTGCGGAAGAGAATGGCGTGATCCGCCCAGGGAATCTTTCTCGCGAGGCGGCGGAACTCGATCTCCTCGACCACATTCTTGGCCTCTTCTTCTTCATCCGCATAGGTGGCGATCTGGATCCGATTGCCATAGCCGTTCTCTGACCAAAGTGCCTTCGGTTTCCGGTGGGTATTGTTCCGGATCACGGCGTTGGCCGCTTTCAAGATGGCGTTGGTGGAGCGATAGTTCTGCTCCAGTTTGATCGTTTTGACCTCGGGATAGTGTTCTTCAAGATTGAGAAGATTCGCGATTTCCGCGCCGCGCCAGCCGTAAATACTTTGGTCGTCATCCCCCACCACGCACAGATTGCGATGCTCACCGGTTAGTAGGTGCACGAGGTCGAACTGCTTGGCATTGGTGTCTTGGTATTCATCCACCATGACATAGCGGTATTGTTTCCGGCAGGCCTCCAGGACGTGGGGATGTTCGTGTAAGAGCTTAAGCGTGAGGAGAATCAGATCGTCGAAATCCACGGCATTGCAAGCGCGGAGAGCCTGGCAATAGCGGGTCTCGATGTGTTCCGCCATGGCGCGGTTTTTTTCGTCCGCGAACATGAGTGCGGCTTGTTCCCCGCCGTTGCGGTAGCGGCTCAGCAGGCTCAACACGGCCCCCGGATCGGTCTTTTCGGTGCCGGTTGAGATGTGGCTGAGGATCTTCTTGATCACGCCCAACTGGTCCGAAGCGCTGTAAATCACGAAGTTACGTTTATAGCCCAGTGCCTCAATATGGCGCCGCAGGATCCGGACTCCCAACGAGTGAAAGGTGCAGATGGTCGGACGCTTGGGTTTGGTATGCTCGTCCTCGCCGGTTCTCTTACGATTCCGCGGCAGGAGTTTGGACACACGGCTCTGCATTTCGCGGGCCGCTTTATTGGTGAAGGTGACGGCCAGGATGTTCTCGGGCGGAATGCCTTGGGCGAGCATCCGGGCGATGCGATGGGTAATGACGCGCGTCTTGCCGGTCCCGGCACCTGCGAGGATCAGCACGGGACCCTCGATGGTGTGGACGGCGGAACGTTGTTCTGGATTCAGCGCGTGAGCCATGCGGGCCGGCAGTTTAGTAGCCCGCCTTGAGCGTGCAAGTAGAACCGTCCTTGGGCTCCCTTTCCCCCCATTTTACCTTTTGTGGCGCCGTGCAAGGCATGGCGGCGGGGAACTCCTCCGAAGACGGGGACCAGTAACCACTGAAGAGACAAAAGTGGATTAGGGGTCACGTCTCAACATTCGACATATAGAGATTGAGGTTCGCGGGCGATAGGTGTTAGGTTACGTCGATGGCGCGACCACTTCGAATGGACTATCCCGGGGCGTGGTATCATGTAATGAACCGTGGCATCGAACGGCGAAGGGTGTTTGATGACGATGATGACCGGCGAAGTTTCTTGAGACTGCTGGCGAGTTTAGAGGAGCAGTTTGGGGTTGAGGTCCATGCGTACTGTCTGATGGATAACCACTATCATCTTGCACTGCACACACCCGAAGCAAACTTGAGTCGTGCGATGCGTTGGTTGGGGCAATCGTATACTCAAGGCTTTAATAGGCGTCATGATCGGGTGGGTCCACTGTTTCAGGGAAGGTTTAAGAATATCCCTGTGGATCCGGAGAATTGGCTGATAGAGTTGAGCGTGTATATCCACCTGAATCCCCTGCGAATCACGCGCCTTGGGTTGGGAAAACTGGAAGATGGGCGGGAATCCCAAGGAGAAGGTGATCGACCTAGCGTTGCGGACGTAGACCGTCGTTTGCGGGAACTAAGGAGATACGAATGGAGTTCCTACCGAGACTATGGGGGTTACCGAAAAGCACCGGAGTGGTTAAAGAGTGGCAGGATTCTGAGCAGTTTTGGGAAAACCAAGCAGGAGCAGCGGAGCGGGTATCGGAAACTAGTCCGTGAGAGACTGAAGCGAGGAACCGATGAGTCGGGTGTAGAGAGAGCTCGGGAGGAGATTGCGCTAGGCAACGCTGCATTTGTGGATGGGTTGAAACGACGGTTTAGAAAAAGTATGCGCCGTGAGGACGTGGGGAAGAGGAAGTTAGCCCAGAGGTTGAGTCTGGAAACGATCCTATCGAGTGTGGAAGAGGTGAAAGAGGAGCGTAGAGAATACTGGCTCAAACGCCACGGGGACGAAGGCAAATGGTTGGTGCTGTTGTTGGCCCGACATAGAACGGGGCAAACGCTGAGGGAGTTAGGAGAGGCGCTAGGTGGGCTGGACTATTCAGCCGTGAGTGTTGGTATCCGGAGGTATGAGAAGAAACTGAAAGACCAACCCAGAGCTCGACAAACTTACAACCGAGTAGCCAGAATGTTGAATGTCGAGACGTGACCCCAATTCCGCTCTCACTGTCGATGTCTATTAGTATTCACCGTTGCAAGAGACGTTTCTTTGGTAACCCACGGTCATTCGCCGTCGTTGAATACTCAGGGGCAACGGATCCATTCGAGGTGTGTCGTGGTGGGAATCTACTCTCATTCCAAGTTGTCGATAGCCAATCCAAGATCGAAGTAATCTCCCGGTTTCCTTCGATGTTCGGATTCTTTCTTTGGGGGCAACGATACAGTGGGCGGTGTGTGCTTTCGTCAGGAAAGATTCTTACCGTCTTCGAACAGAAGAATCATTTTTGTTTCTGCGAAGATGCGAATAAGCAAACTCTCGAGTTTGAGATTCCCACTCGTTATCCACGAATGCGGGTGGGAAGTAGATCTATCGAGGCAGATACGTGTCCCATTCGGGGTAATCTGACCTTGGATGATGGTTCTTGTTCTGCGTTTCAGAGTCAAGATCACCTGTTGGTGGCTTGCGTATTTGCCTTCTTTTTGTGGATAGAGGAGCTATAGGCTTGTTCCTGGTTACGCTCGCGAGGTGTCCAGAGAAAAGTGGACACGGGATTCTCTTGTCGATATCTCCCAATCCGGTGAAGTTTTGAATGTGTTGCTGCGCCGCTAGAATCGGCACCGTAGTTGCGGAACCGGCAACACTTTGCCTTGAATACCCGGCTGGGTGAGGGACGGCAAGCTGATCGGGAGGATATGTGAGAATACCGTGGAACACGATGGATACTTGTCCTTCTGACCTGCGTGTCAGCATTCATAGCGTTGTTCCGGATCTTCCCTAGGCGACCCGCTGTGGGTGGGAGGCGATGCCGAGGTAAACCCCGGGGTGTGAGAACGAGGGTTGATGCGGAGCCGCTTCTTTACCGGCACGGTGCTTCGCGGATGCATTGGGACTGGTGGCGGTACACGGTTGGTTCGGCGGGTCGCTGGGGCGGGGAACCTGGTGCCCCTTGAACGATGGGGGGGTATGAGAATGACTCGGTTTTTCTTGTCTCAATGGAACACTAGCGTAACAAGGGATAATCTTGACGGCTGGACCGTATTCCGCCCCTTTGGAGCCGATCATTCGACAGAACGATGAATCCGAATCGTAAGACACCAATCTGGCTTCGTATTGCGCGTGTTGCTCGAGTGACGTTTGACGAGCTCTCGGTGCAGGAACGCTTCGGGGTCGGAATGCTTATGTCTGTTATTGGTTTGTCTTTCTTCCAGCTTCTTCTCACTGGAGAGATACGCGTCAAAGGAAGAGAGGGCGTGAGGCTCGCGGACGAGCCGCTCGGATGGAATCCGTATGAAGGATCGGCAGCTGTCGTTTACTTCGTCTCATTCTTGTTCGTCGTGGCATGCACGCTGGTGGTGGCGCTCCGCGAAACAACCCTTATGAAATCTTTAAAACTGCCGGAATCAACGCCGTGGATTTGCCTTGCGCTGGGCGGTATCTTTGTGGTGATTGCCAGACTACTCGACAACTAGTTTGGTGGAATTGGGATTCCCTGTGAATGGAGGGCTCGTGCCAGATGAGAGCCTTTACGGGGTGAACAGAATAGAGAGTCTTTCTGTTCATCCTGTGAAACCTGTCAAAAACTCCCGGTTTCCTCTTGGTGTTATGGGGCGGTCAGAAGTGGTTCTAAGGACTTCACCAAGAAAGCGGCAAGGATCTCATTGCCGGCGGGCGTGAGGTGTCCGTCCACTCTGAAGTGGGTCCGTTTGCCGTCTCGGAGTGCGGCTTCCCGGAACGCGCTCTGCGTTTCGATCCAATCGAAGCCTTCTTGCTCGGCAAAGGCACTCAAGACTTGATCCAAACGGCCGGGATCAAATTGAGCATCCGGTTCCTTCAAGACTTGGTAGAGTTGAGGGATGGAGACGACAATCAGTCGCGCGCCTTTTTCTCGGCAGAAATTGTTGATGGCCTTGAGTAGGTCGCGGGTGGTTGCGAGCTGCTCTTCTACTTTCGTTTCGGGAGCGGGGGTTCGTTCGAACAAGACGCCCCGGCCGGTTCGCTCGTATAGGCTTAGGTAAAGCGGGTCGATGTTCATTGCGACCGCTTTCGCTGCTTGAATCATTTGGAGCTGGAATTTCCGCTTCTTTCGGGTGGCGATCGCGGACATTTTGGTTCGCTGGTACTGCCACTCCACGGGACGGTTGTCAAATAGGTCGTTTGGGAGGAAGCAGATCATCACGATTGGGCTTGGGAACCGTTCGTAGAGTTCTACTAAGTAGTGGTATTCGAGATATTGATTGTATGCCTCCACCCCGGCCTTGATGACGGTGGCCTTCGTTCCGCGTTCTTGCATGGCTTCTTCCAGGCGATACAAGAAGGTCTCCTCATAATTGCTTCCGACTCCTGCCGTGAACGAGTCTCCGAGAACTAAGAACCGGGTGTGTTCGTCCGCGTTGCTTGGTTCTCCCTCTTCGTGGATGACGCGATCTCGGAATCCCTGGGGGCTAATCTTGTAGTGTACTTGAAACTCGGGTGTCACGCCCAGCCACTCGGCTCCCGGATGATAGTGATGATAGCCTTCTTCCGTTAGATCGATCCGAGGCCCATTGAGAACCGTATTGCCGGTGCTTTGATTCCAGAATAGCCGTACCAGGAGTTCCAATGCCACGAGCGGCGCCACTACGGCGATGCTCATGAACAAGAGGCCCTTCGCACTGAGAGGGTGGATTCGCTTTGCGTTGCGCTTGCTCATGCCCAAGGTAGGCCGCTTCCTCGTAAGGAAGGGTGATTCAGGTAGTGCGATTCGTGCCCGGATGATGGACTAATCGTCGCTCGATCGGTATGGCAATCTAGAACCCTACGATTGGGATCGACGGTGGTCGCGCAAAAACCGGAGGCTAGGGGTTGGTTGGGAAATGAGTCGGATCCATGCTTCGGGGGATATAGCCGATGCTGGTTTGAATGGCGTTGGCGCAGGAACATCCCGCACTGGCTTCAGGAGCGAGGAGGAGTCCCCCAGCTGGGATCATTCCTAGCCAACAGCCGCTACGCAATCCCTCGAATTGAGTCCGTTTGTCGGTATCGAGATCCCATTGCCCGTGAAAGTAATGACGGAAGAACACACTGTTTTGGGCCGCGGACATGGTGCCACAGCCGCGCCGTTCCGGGAGGTCCGTGCGTATGAGTTTGCCGTCGCGGAGGCTGAACGCGCGTTGGTCGGAGAAAAACGTGTCGCCGATGATCAGCGGATGCTGGAGATGACCGCTGTGGTGCCCTTTGTCTTCCTTGTGAGATTCAGACCAGAGGAGCGATCCCGCCACATTGATCGGTTCGAGTTCGGTCTGGGCGGTGCCTTCAACCTGCTTCGTGTTGAAGGCGTAGGTGTGGAAGACTTTGTCGCGATCCGTTCCGGTGACGACCAAGGTGTCGTTGCCGTAGCTCATGTAGACCATGAATTCACACTTGCTGAAGTCGTGGGCGCGTTGCCATTTCACTTGGCCGCTGTCGAGATCCAAGCAGACGAGTTGAACTTCGGTGAGTTGGTCTGGCTCGATGACATTGGTTTTGGCGTTGAGTGCCTCGGAACCGTGGCTTTCGAGGAAGAAGATCATGTTGTCGGCAATGGTGATGGTGGAGTTGATGATCACGCCTTCTTCGTAGATCCACCGTTCCGTGCCGTCTTGCCGGTCGAGGCCGAAGATGCGAGAACTGGTGACGCGACTGACCTCTGACGGAGTGAAATCTTCAAACCACTCCCCGTCGTCGCCGGTATACCGCGGGCCGGGTTTCATGGAGGTGCCGATCAACTGGTCTTCGACGGTGGCCAGGTAGCCCCAATTGCGAGGTGCCGTTTCGGAGTGGCCCGAGGCGGGGAACTGTTTGACGATCTGGCCGTGTTGCCCGTTGATGCCGAGACAGTAGCTGCCTTGGACGACGTAGAGAAACTGATCGCTGGCGACCATGTTGCTGGAATCTCGCGGGACATTGGCGCGGCGAATTTCCGGGACGGACTTGCTCCAAAGGACCGTGCCGTTGTAGGCATCCATCCCGAAGAGGATGCGGTTCCCTTGGACGTAGAGACGGCCATTGACGGAAAGCGGGGCAGGGTTCCGGCCACCGCGGTCGGGCATCGGGCGCGGGCCCGGGTCGCCCCACCAGAGCACGCCCAAGTCGCCGGTGACCAGTTCGTCTTTGCTGCAGGAGGAATTATCCGGGGACGCGTATTGGTGGCTCCAATCCCCGGCACCGGCAAGCCCGGAACGACGGAGCGCCATCCAAGTGCCTTGGTTTTGGTTGAATTTGACTTGGCTTTGGTAGGGGCTGGGTACCCAGGAGCGGAGTTCGGCGCGGAGCTCGGGGCGGGCTTGGTTCGAGCCCAAATAGAGGATTCCTCCCGTGGGGCGAAGGATCCGGAAGATCTCGTCGAAGCCTACTTTCGGCTGTTTCCCGTGGAAGGCAAGGGATTCGGAAACGATCAAGTTGGCCAGGTAAGTGCCGAAGGGGAGACGGTCGGTCGCGACGTGGTGGGCTGAAGCCCGAACGCCGTAGACGCCAGCGGCGTCGAGCGTTTCGCGAACACGTTGGATGGTGGCGGCGTCGGGATCGATGACGATGACCTCAAGGTCGCTCTCGCGCACGAGCTCCAGCGCGAGTGATCCGTCTTGGGCGCCGACCACCACGCAATAGCCTTGTGAAACGCCGGTGTCTCCAAGGATCTGTTGGGCTAGTTCGGAGGCATCGGCGTTAGACCGGATGGCGCTCAATTCTGGGAGGTCTTTGGTGGCTGTGTAGTAGAAGGTCGCGTCAAAACGGTAGAGCTTACTCATGACGGTTTGGTCGCCCTTGTTGGGGCCGAGAATCCGGTATTCGTATTCGACCTTTGGATCGAGATCTTCAATGACCAAGCTGTGTGAGCGGGCTGGCTCTAGCTTGGTGATTTGTCGGACTTCTCCGTCGGGATGGTGGAGTTCGATCTTCGTCGGCATCGGTCGATCGCCTTCCCAAGTCACCCGAGCGGTGCGTCGGTCCATCCAATCCACGTAGGGACCAGCCAATGGAACCAGCCATTCCGGAGCGGGTGCCGGTTCGGGAAAGCGGGCCTGTTTGGATTCGTAAGCCGTTTGGATCTCCGAGCCGGCCAGAGCCCGATCAAACAATTGGATCTCATGGATCGCGCCCTTCATTGGGTAGTCCTCGTTTTGGTCGTGGTAGGCACCGATCTCGTAGAAGAGGCGTTCCGGATAGGAGATGGCCCCGCCTTGTTCGTGGCTCTCGGCTTCGAGGCTTCCGTTGACGTAGAGGCGTTGATTCTCTCCGTCGTAGGTACCGACAACGTGGTACCACCGGCCGGTTTCGAATTCGGTCTTTCCGGCGAGATAGGTTAGGCGTTGGGCTTTCTCGGTGGCGATGGCGAAACTGAACTGTGAGTTTTGGAATCCGAGCACCCAACCGGACTCGTCACTCCCATTGTCCTGCACCGCGGAGAGGATGCCTCCCCAACGCAAGGGGCGGTCAATTTGGACCCAAGCGGCGACTGAGAGAGCTTCCTTGGGGAGGGAAATGGAACTCGTGGCACCCTCGGCGAGAACCAGGCGACTTCCATCGCCACGAAGGGTCATGCGAACTGGAGGGGGATCATTGGAGAAGAGGGGGTTGCCAACGATACGGCCCGACTGTCCGGCGAGACCCACGAATTTCTTGGTGGATTGCTGCCGGTTGGATTGAAACACCCAATGGCCAATCGGATCTTCGGCACCATGGGAAGGGCTGCATAGGGCGATGAAGGTGAGGACGACGATGCCGAGCCTGAGCGAGCCGGTCCGCGCGTGTAGCGGGAATCGGAACAACCGAGTAATGTGAGCCGCGTTCATAAAGTCATTCAACCTACCGGACTGAAGCATCTTTTTGAGTGTCGATAAAGAAACTTCGAGGAAGAATTACCCGATGTCGGAGAGAAGCCACTGGAGGGACTGAGGCTTGCTTTTGTCGGCGATTGTGCCTAAAAACGGGCAACTTAGTCGCATTTTTCGCGATATTGAGACCCGGCATATTCTGTGCTGAGTGGGTAGAATTGCGACGGCGCCTGGTCGACTTCAGCAGAAAAATCCAACAACCAACACAAGAAATAGTGCGATGAAAAAAATAGCTTTGTGCGTCATAGCGTTAGCGGCGGGAAGCGGTCTGTCTACGCGGGCTCAGGTAGTGAACTTTAGCGGACAGGTTCAAGCCGGTAATTTAACGGCGATTCCGTGGGTCATTGGTTCCACGATGTGGGGCACGATTGATAGCGGCAATGCGGCCGCAACCGGGGCAGCGGGTTTTAACTCGCTCTCGTTCGGTGGGTTCAATCCCGCGCTGTTTAGTTGGACCATTGGCAATGTTGGCGAACTGGAACTTGGTGCCAATCAGTCTCCGGGGCCGGCTTTGATGGGATTCGAAGTGTACTCCAATACGGCAGGGCCAGCCGTGGATATCCAGTTTTCTTACAATGGCGATCTTTGGGCGAGTGGCGTGGTAGACCAGGTTCGGAGTGAGGTGGTCAATAATATGGCGGCCGTCGGTACGGGAACGGGGCAGGTCACATTGACTGCGGCTGGTGTGGATGCGGCATTCTTCAATGAAGTGATGGCATTGACGGCCGGCAGTGGACAGCTCGACTTCACCTTTACGGCGTTTACGCCCGTCAATGCTCAGGGTCTATTCAATAGTGCTGGCTCCTTCACTGCGGTTCCGGAACCGGGTGAAACCGCAGTGGGCTTTGCCTTACTGACGGGGGTGGTGTTATCCGTGCACCGACTGCGGCGTCGGAAGTTGGCGCCCGGTGTGGCCGCCGTCTAGCGGGCGTTCTTTCAGGTATCCATGCTTCGCGAGTCAGTCGAGCATGGAAGGAACAATGCCATGCGAGTGGGCCGGAGGACGCTTCGACGGTTTGTTTTCAAAACTTTGGAAGTGCTACCGACGGCGCTTGGGGATTCTTGTTACCACGGAATTCAGAATGTGTTCGGAGGAGCGTCCGTTCCACGCTTGTTGGAACGCCATCGGAAAATCCTCTGGTTCCTCGCAGATCGACTCCGCAAGAACGGGGTGACTTTTCAGGACAAACGCGTCCTTGAGATTGGTTCGGGTTGGGCTCCGACAACGGCGTATATATTGAAGTTTGAGCTGGGCTGCCGGGAGGTGGAGACGCACGATATTGCCGCGCATTTTTCGCGGGCGCGGGTGTCGCAACTGAATCGGATTTTCTTCGAAGCCTGCTCGGATAGTTCAGAGATCGAGTTTTTAGCGCCCTATCTCTTGGCTGGAGGGGTTCGCTATCGGCCGCGGAGTGATCTGAAGCGCGCGGGGGCGATCGGAATTAATCCGGATCTTGTCTATTCTCACGATGTGATGGAGCACGTGGAACCGGAGACACTCATTGGCATTCACCGGGAGTTGCGGCAACGGATGGGATCAGATGGTCGGGTCCTTCACGTCATTGCGCCGTGCGATCATCGAGCGGATGACGACCCGAATCTATCGCTCTACGATTTTCTCCAATATACCGAGGAAGAGTGGAGTCGCCGTCACACACGGTTTGACTATCACAATCGGCTTCGGTTGCCGGAGTATCGGCAGCTTTTTGCGCGTGCTGGGTTTGAGGTCGAATGGGAAACTTATACCAGTGCGTTGGATTCGGAGCGTTTGAGAAAGCACTTTCGGAGGGTTTCGTTGGACGCCCGGTTCCGGGATTTCACAGAGGAGGAGAACACCGCAAAACGGCTGGTGTTTCTTCTGCGCCCGGCTTAGGGAGGGTGGCGTTGTTCTCGTCCGTTGCTTCGGATCCGGGTTCCAAGCACCGAAGGTGTGTGTCTGTGTTCGCCCAGGGCGGCGTCCTGGGAACGGCGTGGATGAAAATGATTCGAGGCTTGTGGGGCGGTCGGTTTTTGGCGTGAGTGGTCCGCCCTTACAGGGCTTGGGGTTTGTTGGCGGGGGACCCCAGGGCGTTGCCCCGGGCTGTTATGGTGCGGGCCTTCGGCCTTTGGGACCCCGACGGTGGATAGGGATTCGCGTGTGGGCACTCGGTTAAGGAAGGGTGGCGTTGCTCTCGTCCGTTGCTTCGGATCCGGCTTCCATGCACCGAAGGTGCGTGCCTGTGTTCGCCCAGGGCGGCGTCCCGGGGAACGGCGTGGATGAACATGTATCGAGGTGTGAAGGGGCGGTCGGTTTTTGGCGTGAGTGGTCCGCCCTTACAGGGCTTGGGATTTGTTGGCGGGGGACCCCGGGGCGTTGCCCCGGGCTGTTATGGTGCGGGCCTTCGGCCTTTGGGAGCCCGACGGTGGATAGGGAATCTAGTGTGAGCCCTGGGTTTAGGAAGGGTTGGGTGGTTCTCGTCCGTTGCTTCGGATCCGGGTTTCGAGCACCGAAGGTGCGTGTCAGTGTTAGCCCAGGGCAGCGCCCTGGGAACGCCGTGGACAAAAATTGATTCGAGCCCTGTAGGGGCGGTCGGTTGTTGGGGGGATTTTGCTTTTTTCTGGGGTCGGGGCGAGGGAATGGACTAGCATCCGTGGGATGACTTCCCGGATTACGAGTGGCTTGCCTGCCGTTTGCTGCGTGCTTTTGCTTGCGGGACTTGATGTTGGGATTGTACGAGCATCCGAGCCCAGTCCGGTCGTGGTGGCTCCGGTGATGGCGGGCAAAACGGATCAAGTGCTTCGGTTGACCGGATCGGCCGTGTCTCCGCGTTATGCCAAACTCTCGGCAGAGGTGGCGGGACTGGTAAGGGAATTGACCGTGGACCAAGGGGCGTCGATTGAGGCGGGCCAAACACTTTGTCGGATTGATGCCACCTTTGCCACCTTGGCCTTGGACGAGGCTGCAGCGCAGGTTCAGCGACAGGAGGCGGCTGTGGCGGAAGCTGAGCGTCAGTACTCGGAGGCCGAGCGCCTTTCGCGTGAACAAATTGTCCCTGCGAGTGAATTGGCATCCCTACGTTCCCAGTCGCGGATGGCGCAGTCCGCTCTGCGACAGGCGGAGATCGCACACACGCGGGCTCAGGAGCAACTCCAGCGTCATGAGCTAAAGGCACCGTTTTCCGGGGTCGTGATCAGTAAGCAAACCGAGGTCGGGGAATGGATCGATCGTGGCGGGACCGCCGTGACGGTGGTGGAGGTGGATCGTCTCTTCGTCGAGTTTCTGGTACCGCAGGGCTACTACAATCGGTTGGATCGGAATCGTGAGGTCCGGCTGGAATTTGATGCGCGTCCCGGGCAAGTGTTGCGGGGCCGGTTGGAAAGCGTCACGGCGTTTGCGGGGGAAGCGTCTCGTTCGTTTCCGGTACGGGTGTTGTTGGAGAATTCGGACCGAACTTTGGCCCCCGGTATGTCTGCGCGTTGTCAGTTGCCGCTCCAGTCCGCAAAGGGTGGTCGAGGCTTGCTGATCCCGGTCGATGCGGTGGTGCGTCGACCCGACGGTCAAACCTCCGTATGGGTGGTAAAGACCGATGCGGGATCGAATCAGGGGCGGGCGGTTCGAACGTCGGTGGCGGTCAGCGCTCGTCGGGGCAATCGCGTGGAGCTGGTGTCGGGAGGGCTGGAGTTGGGGCAGTGGCTCGTGGTGCGGGGGAACGAACGACTGGCGGATGAGCAGTCCGTGCGGGTGGTGGAACGCCGTCAAGCAATCGACTAATGCTGCGCGCAATTATCCAGAATGGTGTCAAGTCGGCGGTTGCCGTCTTGATCGTTTGTTTGGTGGGGATCGTCGCGGTTTTTCGAGTGCCGATTCAGATGATCCCGAATATGGAAGTGACGGTGGTCACGGTCATGACTCAGTGGGCGGGGGCGACGCCACGGGACATCGAACAGGAGATTCTATTTGAGCAAGAAAAATACTTGCGATCGATTCCAAGCCTACACCGGATGACGGCGGAAGCCGGATCGGGTATGGCTGAGGTTGAACTCGAGTTTCTTCCCGGTACGGATGTGCAGGAGGTGTTGATCCGAGTCAACAACGCCCTGGCCCAGGTGCCGCGTTATCCGGAGAACGTGGATCAGCCGCGTATTGCGACCTCTTCGGCTTCCGAAGCGTCTTTTCTTTATTACAGCGTGCAGCCGCTTCCGGGGAATCCGCAGGAGATTGATATCATCACGGAGCGGGATTTTGTCGATAACCACATCCGGACGGCTTTGGAGCGGGTGCGTGGGGTTTCGCAAGTCAATGTCAGCGGAGGGGCGGCTCGCCAGGTCAAGGTGTATGTGGATCCCGCGAAACTTGCCGAGCGACGCATCGGGGTGTTGGAACTCCGGGACGCACTTCGGCTGCGTAATGCCGACGTTTCGGGGGGCGACTTCGAAAGTGGTAAACGGCGATATATGTTACGCACCGTGGGGCGTTTTGAGACGACTCAGGAGATTGAAGACACTGTGATCGCCAAGCGCGATGGGGTGTTGGTGTATTTGCGCGATGTGGGGTATGCTGTCTTGGATCATGCGGAGGTGATGCGCACCGCGACTTTCAACGGAGCGCCTTCGATTTCCCTGAGTATCAAGCGGCAGATTGGGTCCAATGTGATCGAAGTGATGGATCGGGTGGAGGCGACCGTGGTTCGACTGAACGAGGGGCTACTTCAGGATCGAGGACTCCAAATCATCTGGGTGAGTGACGACGTGATGTATGTCCGTGAGGCGATTGCCATCGTGAAGAAAAACTTTCTCCTCGGGAGTCTGCTGGCGAGTGGCGTGCTGTTCCTCTTTCTCCGGTCGGCATCCTCGACGGTCTTGGGGGCTCTGGGGATTCCGATATGTACCATTGCTTCGTTTCTGGGGCTCCTCTTGACGGGGCGCACCATTAACGTGATCTCATTGGCTGGGGTGGCCTTTGCCATTGGGATGACCTTGGACAATTCCATTGTGGTCATGGAAAACATCTACCGACATCGGCGTTTAGGGAAGGGGGCTTTTGAGGCGGCTTTTGACGGGGTGAAAGAAGTGTGGACGGCGGTGTTTGCCTCGACCCTGACCACGGTTTTCGTGTTCTTGCCCGTGATCTTTGTGCGGGAGGAGGCGGGGCAGTTGTATTCGGATATCGCGGTGGCGATTTCGGCTTCGATTATCATGTCGATGGTGGTTGCGATTACGGTGGTCCCGTGCGCGGCGGCACGGTGGTTACACGTGGCTGACGAGGGTGCGGCCGAGCCCGGGCTGGGCGGGATTTTGTCGACGATCGGGAGACGGTTTGGCGGTTGGATTGAGAGGGTGGTGCGTTGGGAGTTGGCGACGATCCCGCGGCGTTTGGGGGCAGTTGGTACAGTGTTTGGGATTGCGGCGGGAGGCCTCTATTTCCTAACGCCCAAATCCGAGTATTTACCTGAGGGCGAAGAGGCAAAGGTGTTTACCATTATGTCGCCACCGACGGGATACAGTTTGGAGGAGATGCAGGAGATTGCTTTGGAAATGGATGCTTTCTTGACGCCGCATGTTGGCGCAGACCCGGCGGCGTATGAGCGGGGCGAGGCGGACGTGCCGGCGGTAAAGACATTGCTTAATATCTGTCGACCGACGTCCTTGTTGACCATTGTGACCACCCGAGATCCGAGTCAGATTGAAGATTACATGCGGGTCATTGATGAGCGCTTTGGGCAGGTGCCGGGCGTTCGAACATTCTCTTCTAGGGGATCGATATTCTCCGGGAATTTTGGCGGAACGCGGAGCATTGATTTGGATATCTCGGGTCCAAACTTGGAGACCATCTATGAGGTGGCGCGACTCGCTTATGATCGGGCGGGAGAGTTGTTTGTGGACCCGCAGGTCCGGGCCCAACCGGGGCTGGCTTTGGGACAGCCGGTGTTGGAGATTCGTCCGGATTGGGAACGTGTTGAAGAGTTTGGTGTCAGTGGCCGTGAGGTGGGCTACTTGGTCGCGGCCTTTTCGGACGGCGCCTACCTGGATGAATTCTTCTTGGAGGACGAGAAGATAGACATGTACCTGCACAGCACCCAGGGACGGATTCGGACGGTGGACGCGATTGATGATTTGGAGATCTATTCTCCGAATGGAGGCGTGGTGCCGTTGCGAGCCTTGGCTGGAGTGCGGGAGCGGGTCAAGACGGACGTGATTCAACGCATCGATAGCCGGCGGACCGTCACGTTGTCGGTCATTCCGCCGCGGGATGTACCGCTCGAAGCGGCGGTGGAACGGGTGGAGACGGAATTGATCGGAGGACTGCGCGCGGCGGGCGAGCTGCCTCCTGAAGTCCAAGTGCGAATTGCGGGCGCGAGTGACAAGCTCAAAGCCACCCGGCAGGCCCTTGGGGGCAATTTTCTCCTGGCGGTGGTCATCTCCTATCTGTTGATGGTCGGAATTTTTTCACACTGGGGCTATCCGTTGGTCATCCTGCTTTCGGTGCCGCTCGGTATCAGTGGGGGCGTGGTGGGCTTGTGGTTGATCAATCATTGGCACGTCTTGTTTGGCTTTCTGGGCGCGAGCGAAATCAGTCAACCACTCGACATGATCACCATGTTGGGCTTCCTAGTCTTGATCGGAACGGTAGTGAATAACCCGATTCTCATCGTGGATCAGACCGTGCGTCGTTTGCAAACTTCGGAATTTGGTATAACGGAGTCGGTAATAGAAACCGTTCAAACCCGACTTCGGCCGATTATCATGTCGATGATTACGACGGTGTTTGGATTGTGCCCAATGGTCTTTCTGCCGGGGGCAGGCACGGAACTCTATCGGGGCTTGGGGGCGATTGTCTTATTTGGGTTGATGTTTTCTACTTTTGTCACCCTGATCTTCATCCCGCCTTTGTTGGCGTCGTTGCTGGAGTTTAGCAGGCGGTCGGAAAAGCGGAGTACGTGATTCGCCTGATTGGGTTCCCCGAGTAGCGAGGCTTGTGGGGAGCTCGCGTTTTCTTGACGTGTTTTTAGCAATTCTTGCACGACTTCCGATTTGAAACCCGCGGTTTCCTAACGTAGTTTTGTCGGGTCGTGTTTTTCGCGTCGGCCAATGTCTAAAAGCCGTCATTCTGTTCTCATCTTCCTGGTCGTTGTCTTACTCTGCTCCCTCCGAGGTGGCGGTCTGGTAGGGCAGGGTGCGCTTTCGCCCATTGATTCCTTTGATCGGCTGTGGAATCCCGACCCGAATCGGAATGCGGAGGCGTTCCCAGTCCGGCTCCGCGGGCAGGTCTTGTTCTACGATCCAGTCTGGCAATTGCTCTGGATTCATGATGGTCAGGTGGGCGGGTACATCGGCACGGAAGGTGAATCCCTGGGGCTATTTCCTGGTGACCATGTGCTGGTGACGGGCGAGACGACCCCCGGAGCCACATCGATCAACATGGCGACAGCTCAGGTGCAGGTAGAGCGTCCCGGTATTCTCCCCCAACCAGAAAGGCTTTCGGAGGATGATTTGACGGATGTGGCCTACAATGACCGCTTTGTTGCTATCGAGGGCATTGTGTATCAGGTGGAAGAGGTCGATCAGCATCTCGAGTTGGGACTGGTGGTGGGGGTGACGAAATGTGAGGTGGTATTGAATTTGGAGCGCGGTGTTCAGTACCCCCTTCTGAACGAGTGTCTTATACGGCTCGAAGGGGTTGTTGCGCTTCCCAACGTAGCGTCCGAATCGCCGGGAGTGCCGACTTTTTTTGTGAACGGATTGGATGATGTCAAGGTGTTGGAGTCCGGGCTCGACTATCTTTTCCGTAGCGCCCCCGTTTCGGTATCGGAACTGGATGATGCGGCGATTGGGAGACGAGTTGTGATCGAAGGGGGAGTGCTTGAAGTGGAGGTAGGGAAGCGTTTGGTGATTCACACTTCCGGTGGTGCCGTGGAAGCGGAGGTGTGGCAGGAGAATGCTGTGGAGCTTGGGAATCAGCTGGTTGTGTCCGGCGTGTTGATGAAAGCGGAAGGGCAGTGGCGTTTGGCTGATAGCGTGTTTTTGGATACGGCGTTGGCGAAAGCGAGTCGCGAGGGTTACGAGATGCGGAGCCGGGTCGTGCCTGTGGACCGGTTGCGTCAGGTTTTGCGGAGTCCAGCGGAAGGGGCTGCTGCCGTGCGGGTGATGGGTATTGTGACGGCGATTACGAGGCGTGAAGAGGTGTCGACGGTGTATTTGCAGGACGAATCCGGGGCCCTGCAACTGAGTGGAAACCAGGATTTGGAAATTGGGTCCCCCCCGGTTTGGTTGGACGCTTTAGTGGAGCTTTCCGGAGAGGATCCCGAAGCGGGTAATGGAGTGCGCATCAATCAGATCCTGCGGCAGGCGCCGGGACGATACCCCACTCCGCGGTCGGTTGCCGTACCGCCCGAGATGGTGCGGCAAGTTGAAGGACAGTTTGGCGAGTTGGTCGGTTTAGTGACCGATGTGGAGATTGGGGACGATGCGGGGGTTCGGTTGACGATACAGAACACGCAGGGGGATTACCGAGTTTTGGTGCAGGGCGGCGAGTTAGAACAGCCGCAAGATTTGGTTGAGTCGGTTGTGGTGGTTTGCGGTGTTTGCCGCGTGTCGGAAGAGGCGAATCGAGGATCCTCCCGATTGGAGGTCTTGGTTCCGGATGCCTCCTTGCTGAAGGTCCGACGGGGACGAGAGTCCGAACCCTTCGCTGCGGCGCTCACCGAAATTAGTTCGATTCGGGAGCTACCCACCCCTCTGGGCGAACGACGCATAGTGCGTGGGTTTGTGTCCCATGTCCGGCGCCCCGGTGAATTGTATGTTGCGGATCGATCGGGTGGTTTATTCGTTCGACTGCGAGAAGTTCAGGAGTTGTCCGTTGGGGAACGGGTTGAGGTTTCCGGAATCCCCGTCCGTGATGGGCGGAGGTTGACCCTGCAGCGGGGTGTGGTTCGACCGGCAGAGCACGAGGCTTCACCCGTGAAACCGTTGCCGGTATCGGGATTTGAACGGGTTCGGCCGGATTTGATTGGTCTCCCCGTCCGGGTGGCGGGGAAGGTGGTGGAGTTTGATGCTTCCAGCCGGGCTCCGGTGATGCGTCTGTTGAATCGTTCGTCCATCCTTCGGGTGGAGTGTCCTCCGGGAGTCGACCCGGTGGCTCGCGATGCTACGGTGGCGGTCACAGCGGTGTATTTGGCCAACTACGACGAGTTTGGCGTGCCGATTCAACCCCGATTGGTGGTGAGCGATGCAGCCGCTATCGAATTGCTCCATTCTCCGCCCTGGCTATCGGCGCGGCAGTTATTTGCCGCGGCAGGTGGGGCTGGCTTTCTGGCGTTGCTGGGTTGGTTTTGGAATGTGTCACTGCGACGGCAGGTTGCGCAAAAAACGCGGGAGATACGGCAGCGTCATCGTAAGGAAACCGTGCTCCAGGATCGGTTTCGGCTGTTGGTGGATAGTGCCAGCGATTTGATTCTTTCCTGTGGTCGGGATGGTCGAATCCATTTCTTTAGTCAAGCGGGCCAAGAAATGATGGGGTATGCCGAGTCGGAAGCCATCACGATGAACCTCCAGGATTTGGTGGAGCCGGAATATCGCCGGAATGTGTTGTTGCTGCGAGATGACAGCGGCGTGCTCGCCGACGGCGTAAGCTGGGAGATGCGATTCCGACGCAAAGATGGGAGCTCATTTTGGGGGGAAATGAGTCTAAGGTCTCTACCGGATGTGACTGAGACGTTGGGGGTGCTTGGGGTGGTTCGGGACATTAGCGGCCGTATCGCGGTCCAGGATGAGCTTAAGCGCGCTAAAGAAGCCGCCGAGGAGGCGGATCAATCCAAGGGGCAGTTTTTGGCCAACATGAGCCATGAGATCCGCACGCCCATGAACGGAGTCATTGGCATGGCGGAACTCTTGCTTGATAGCCCGTTGGACGAAGATCAGCGGGGCTATGCCGATACCATCCGCTCCTCAGGGCAAACCTTGATTAAGGTGATCAATGATATCTTGGATTTCTCAAAAGTGGAGTCTGGGCGGATGACAATTGATCCCCAGCCGTTCTCTCTGCGGTCGATGATCGAGCATTTGGTAGATTCACTCGACCAGGAGGCGGCGAGCAAGGGGTTGTATCTTTCGAGTTACTTGCCGATTGGAGCGCCGGATGTGGTGGTGGGAGACGAAGTGCGCATTCGACAAGTATTATGGAATCTATTAGGGAACGCCGTCAAATTCACCCAAGAAGGTGGGGTGAGAGTCGGAGCAAGTATCCGGTCGGTGGAGGAAGGCTTGTGGTGCGATATCGAGATTCGAGATACGGGGATCGGGATTGAGGCGGAGAAGCTTGAGACGATATTCGAGCCTTTCTCCCAGGCCGATGCGTCAACCACCCGTCGATTTGGCGGGACGGGCTTGGGCTTGGCTATCAGCCAGAACTTGGCGGAGTCTATGGGGGGAAGCATCCAACTGGAGAGTCAGTTTGGGGAAGGTTCTTCGTTTGTCCTTTCCTTGCCCCTGGGCTTGGGGGCGGGTGAGTACGCGGCTAAAGCTGCCTTTACGCCGGAGACGGATTCCGCCGTGCTGCTGGGAACCTGTGCTGCTTTGGATCCTTACTTGGAGTCCTATTTGCGGGATCTGGGGCTGACGGTGACCCACAGTCGTTTGGACGAGGGTATCGAATCCGTCTTGAAGCATGCCTTAGATCGAACCGGTGTGGTCATTTGCCTTTTGGATTCGGAGACGCTGAGTTTGTTTCGGGACCGGATGTTGGCTGTGATGGATCGACTTTCGGATGGTAATCGACTGAAGGTGCTGCGCTTGGACCGGCGCTGTGCCCCGGTCGAGGTGAGTGAACCGCTTGGTGGCATTGGCACGTTGCGCTTTCCGACTCGCCTGGCTGAGCTACGGGACTCGTTGCTTCGAGGCACGGCGCCGGACCGGACCATTCGACGTACGAATGTTCCGTTACCGACGTCGCGTCAGCGATCTCTCAATATCTTGGTGGCGGAAGACAGTGTGATCAATCGGCGGGTGATTGGCGCGCAGTTGGAACGACTCGGTCACCGTCCCGTCTTGGCGGAGAATGGCCAAGAGCTTCTTTCGCTTTTGGAAAACACTCCTTACGACCTGATCCTAATGGATTGTCAGATGCCGGTGCTGGACGGGTTTCAGGCGACGCGCGCCATTCGGAAGATTCCGCGGCACGAAGATGCCATCATCGTAGCATTAACGGCCGCGGCCCGGGAGGAGGATCGGCGGGAATGCTTTGCTGCGGGGATGAATGACTTTATCAGTAAACCGGTGGTGATTGAGCGGCTGCAAGAGGTGCTCTTGAAGGTGACGTCTGAAGCGGATTCAACGGATCAGGCGAGCAAGGATTCCGGTCAAGATTTGGAAGGAAGCGCAAAGACGCCGTAGGACGAACCTTGAGGTTCGGGTAGGTTCGGGTAGGTTCGCGTACGGCGGACTGAGGTGGGGAGCGCGGTGGAGGAGTAGGAGTCGAGCCCTGAAGGGGCAGGGCTATTTCAGTTTTTTGGCTTTGAGCCGACATCTCGGTTGACAAACTACCTTGGTAGTATTACTAAGGTAGTAATTGATGAATGCCAAGAAGCCAGGGCCGAGAAAGTTGGGGGATCTTCAGTTGAAGATCATGCAAGTGTTGTGGGCTCGGGAACGAGCGACTGTGAGTGAGGTTCAGGCCGCAGTAGTGGGGGATAAGCCTTTGGCTTACACCACCATTGCGACCATGCTACGGAAGATGGAGGCGCGGGGTTTGGTGCGGCATCATCGGGAAGGACGCACCTTTGTCTATGAGGCTGCGTATGAAGAGGCTTCGGTCTCACGGAATTTGGCGGATGACTTGGTGGAGCGGTTGTTTGAGGGGCGCTTATCGAGTTTGGTGAGTCACTTCCTTTCCACCAAGGACGTGAGTGCTGAGGAGTTGGATCGGTTGGAAAAACTGGTTCAGGAGCGCAAGCAAGATCGTAAACAAGATCGCAAACCAAATCGGAAGGGCCTGAATCGATGAATGCACCTACCTACTATCAATGGGGGATCCTTTTTGCCAATCTGGCCGTGATTGGATCGCTGGCGGTGGTGACGGCTGGAATGCTTCATCGCCTGCTTCGTAATGCTCAGCATCAACGGACGGTTTGGCGGGGGGTGTTTTTGTGTCTTTTGGTCGCGGCGGTGATGTGTGGTTCTGGTGGGATAGCTGGGCTACACGGTTGGCTTGACCGGATGCTGGAGCGCCCGGCGCAGTGGGAGGTCCGGCTGGGACCGGTGGCGGCGTTGGAAACCGTCTCCCCGTCGGTATTGGCGACTTCCGAGCCTGGTCCTTTGCAGGCAGCCGATGTGCCGGTGGCGACCCCGCCTTGGCCCCTGCAGCGGACATGGTTGCCAGCTCTGCTGCTCCTTGCGGGACTTTCCGGAGGGCTCTTATATTTCATCGCGCTTCGGATTGGTCTGGCGTTGTACCTCCGCCGGCATGCCGTGCCGTGTGAAGAGGCAGACGCGCGTCGCTTTGGAGCCGTTGCTCAGAAAATTGGCTACCGTGGAGCCTATCGTTTGTTGCAGATTGGCGGGCCACTGGGACCCCTCGTGTTTGGTGTGTTCCGACCGATTGTCTTGTTGCCGACAAGCTTTCTACGGTCTGCGTCCGCGGCGGACCAGGACGTGGTCTACGGCCATGAGGCGGCGCATTTGCTGCATCGGGACCCGTTCTGGCAAGATCTGGCGTACGGGATTTGTTTGTTCTTTTGGTGGAACCCGTTGGTGTGGTGGGCTCGGCAGCAGTTGATCCTATCCAGTGAATTTGCTGCAGACTCGTGCGTTGTTGGGTTGGATGGGGATCGGGAATCCTTAGCGGCCTGTCTGGTACGAATCGGTCGATTCCGGGTTCAGGCTTCGGGCGTGCCGGCCTGGTTACCCAGTGGTACGCGGTTTCGGTCGCAGTTGGGGCGTCGGGTTCGGCGATTGCTCGATCCGCGGTGTTCGGTAAAGGCGATGGGGTTGGGGCAGTCCTGGGGACTTTCCGCCATGCTTGGCGGTGTGGTGTTGGCGGGGTATGTGTTGCTTTCGCGTTTCACGCTGCCTTTGTTGGCGCAGGATGTCGGGTTGGCTGGCAATGAGCCGGCCGAACGTCCAGTGCCGATCCCTGCCGAGCCGGAGGTGAATTTCCCGGACTCTGAAGCCACCCAAAATCTGGCGAGCGAGCCTCCGGTAGTGGTGGAAGATTCTTCCGTGTCGATCAACGAACCGGATCGCCCCGCTGAGACGGTGAGTGAAGCCCCGGCGGAAGTGGCGTCTGTTGAATCCGAACGGCCGCAAGTCGAAGAGACCTTGTACACTCGGCGGTATCGGTTGGATCCCTACAATACGGCCTTGGCGCTACACAGTTTGCTTGAGGTCAAAGACGCGTTCGCTGCCGAGAACCTTCAGTCGATGTTCCGTAGTTGGTTGCAGGAGTACGGGTTGGAGCTGGCCGAGCAACAAGGGGAGGGTTTGCGGGTCTTCGTGAATCACCGGAACGGAATTGTTTTTGCTCGGGGAACTGAAGTGGAATTGCAGCAGATTGAAGAAGCCTTGTCCTTGATTTCAGTGAACCCGCCACAGCTCGTCGTTCGGGCGCGATTGGTTGAGCTGAGTACGGAGCAGTTGGGAGAATTAGCCGAGGAACATCCGGAGTTCGCTGCCTTTGTTGGGACAGGAACCGAGCCGCCCCAGTCAGTCGTTTTGACCGAAGCTGAGGTGGAGGCCGTGATCGCGATCATGGAAGGGCGTAGCGGGATTGATGTGCTGGCCGCACCGAGCGTGACGACGTTGTCCGGTCGAGTGGCAGATGTGGTTTCGCAGTCGAAGCAACAGGTGCTATTTCCCTTATCCGCGGAGGCTCTAGCCGAGGCACCGGCGGGGACAGATCCTTTCGTGGCTCAAGAGGTTCCGGTTGGCGTGACGCTTCGAATGACACCGCATGTGTTGATGGAACGGGGCGAGATTCTGATGGAGGTGGCGTTTCAGGTCGTCGAGTTTCTTGGCTACGACGATCCGGGAACCTTTGCCGTGGTGGGCGGCGAGGGGAAGCGCTCAAGGCAGACCTCGCTTCCGCTTCCTCGGTTTCGGGATCGGTCGGCGGAATCGAGCATGACGATCCGAGACGGACAGTCGGTGGTGTTGCGCGGTTTGCCGGCGCAGGACATTCGGAAATACAAGAGCAAGATTCCCTTCCTGGGGGATCTCCCGGTGACGGGGCGGCTCTTCCGACGTGAAAGAACGGAGGTGGAAGACCGGACCCTGTTGGTGTTTGTTACGGCCTTTCAGATCGATCCTGCTGGGAATCGGATTCTTCCGCGGAGCGAAGAGACCTCGGAAGCGACCCGTTAAGGGGGATTCCTGCTCAGTGGGGCGCCCTTACAGGGCTTGGATTGTTTTTGTCCGCATCCCCGGGGCGTTGCCCCGGGCTGTTATGGGGCGGGCCTTCGGCCCTAGGAAGCGGTGGCCGCGTTCGGGCGGGCCCGGAACTAGCGGTTCCCAGCGCTGAAGGTGCGTCTTCGTATCAGTCCGCGGCAACGCCGTGGGAAGCGAATGGTAACCGAGGGCGAGCTCTGAAGGGGGGGGCCTTCGGCCCTAGGAAGCGGTGGCCGCATTCGGGCGGGCCCGGAACTAGCGGTTCCCAGCACTGAAGGTGCGTCTTCGTATTGGCCCGCCGCAACGCCGTGGGAAGCGGTGGCCGCATTCGGGCGGGCCCGGAATTAGCGGTTCCCAGCACTGAAGGTGCGTCTTCGTATTAGCCCGCGGCAACGCCGTGGGATGCATATTGTAGCAGAGGGCGAGCCCTGAAGGGGCGGACCATTGGCCCTGAGAATCGTGCCTACTCCTTTCTCACCCGGCTTGGTTCCGGCGCTGGAATTTGCCGTGGAGCTGGGTTAGCCTTTGGCCGGAATGGGGTCGGTTTGCAGTGAATATTTGTGGCGGGTGTGGCGATCCGCTGTTTGGGGTTGTGCGGTGGTCGGAGTCCTGACAGGGCAGGCTTTGAGCGCCTCCGTGGTCATTAGTGAGATCATGACTAGCCGGGGTAGCCCGGTGGTGGATGTGGACCGGGATCGGTCCGATTGGATTGAATTGTTCAATACGGGGGAGGAAACGGTCGATCTGTCCGGGTGGCGTTTGTCCGATCAGGTCGATTCCGAGGCGGGTTGGACGATCCCGAGTGGTGAGATTGGCCCGGGTGGTTTTCTCGTGGTCTTTGCTTCGGGCAAGGACTATCGAGCCCCGAGCGGGGAACTCCACGCTGATTTTAAGCTGCGCCAGTCCGGCGAAATCCTCCGCCTGTGGGATCCTCAAGGGAGGCTTCGTTCCGGATTCACTCCGCAGTATCCCGCGCAATTCGATGGTTTCTCCTATGGGTTGAGTATGGATTCGAATCGCGTTCCGGTCATTCAATCCGAAACGGAAGTGCGTTATCACGTGCCGACCGTGGAGGACGATGCGGCGGCGTGGCGTGCGCTTGAGTTTGATGATTCCGGATGGGAACGGGGATTGGGAGCGATTGGATATGACCGAGCGAATCCCCCGTTGCTGAACGGGGTGATCGACACGGATGTCGTTGAGACGGTATCGGGGCGGAATGCTTCGCTCTATGCGAGGTATGAATTCGCGGATGTTGCGGCGGATAGCGTCGTGCGATTGGAGTTCCGGTATGATGATGGGTGTCTACTTTATTTAAACGGTGAGGAGGTGCTCCGTCGGAATGCGCCGTCGCGTCCGAATTATCGATCGCGGAGCCCGTCAGCCCGTCAGCCGACGGACGTGACTGTGGTGGAAACGGTGGTGTTGGGTGCAGAGCAGGGCTTACGGCCGGGGAGGAATGTGTTGGCGGTTCACTTATTGAATGCCCGACCGACGGATCGTGATCTCTTGTTCTGGGCCCGGGCGGATCGCGTGGATGCCGGGGATCGCTCGGTTGGAGCGCCGGGTTATTTTAGTCGACCGAGTCCCGGGTTACCGAACGAGACGGCGGTGGCGGGTCTTCCTTCCCAACCGACGGCCAGTGCCCGGAGCGGGTTTCATCCTTTACCGGTTGAAGTGCGATTGGCCGGAGCAGAAGCAGGTGCGGTCATTCGCTACACGATCGATGGCACGATCCCGGACGGAGAGAGCCCGACGTATCAGGAGCCGCTCATAGTCGAGCAGACCACTGTTCTGCGGGCTCGAATTGATAGCCCGCGCGTTGGCTTGGGCCGGTTGGCGGAGTGGCACTACATGATTGGCAACGCGGATCTTGCGGACTTCAGTTCAAACCTGCCGATCGTGGTGGTAGATACTCAGGGGCCGCGGGTCTCGGCTACCACGCCAACGCGCACGGTGCTGCATTTGTACGATCGCGGGGAGAATGGGCGGGCGCGTTTGGATCGGGAGCCGGACTTGACTGGGCTGGCGACGTTGAAGGTCCGGGGCTCCAGTACGGAGGGGCGACCGAAGAAAGCGTTTAACGTGGAGTTTCAGGATGCGTATGGGGAGGACCAGGATCGGGCGGTTTTGGGGATGCCGGAGGATTCGGATTGGATTCTTTATGCGCCGTATAATTTTGATCGTGCCTTGATTCGGAACGCCTTCGTCTATGCGGTTAGTAATCAACTCGGTATGTACGCGACCCGGACACGGTTTTGCGAGGTGTATGTGAACGACCGGCCGGGGCGGCCGTTGGATTCACGAAGTTATGTGGGCGTCTACGTCTTGATGGAGAAGATCAAGCGGGGGGCGAATCGGGTGCCGGTCGAACGTCTCTTGGCGAAGCATACGCAACGTCCGGACGTGACGGGTGGGTACATTCTCAAGATCGATCGCTTGGATCCCGGTGACTCTGGGTTCTCGGCTGGCGGGCAAGGGTTGGCTCACGTTTATCCGAAGGAAGACGATCGGACGAGCGCACAGCTCGCGTTTTTGCGCTCGCATCTCAACGCCTTTGATCGGGCGGTGCGCGGTTCGGATCCGACGGATCCCATTCGAGGGTATCCGCGTTATATCGACGTGGAATCGTTTGTGGATTTCCACATGTTGAACGAGTTCACGAAGAATCCGGACGGTTTGCGACTGAGTACCTACATGCATATCCCGCGGGAAGGCAGGTTGACGATGGGACCGGTGTGGGATTTTGATCGGACATTGGGGCCGGATGATGACGGCCGCGCGGCCAATCCGATTGGGCGGAGCAGCGTGTATAACTTCGGTTGGTGGGGGCGCTTGTTTCAGGTGCCCGATTTTAAGCAGACCTACGCGGACCGGTGGCAGGCTTGGCGTGAGACGGTCATGACTCGGGAGAATCTGTTGGGCATCATCGATGAGATGAGTGCGGAGTTGGAGGAAGCCCAGGAACGCAATTTTGAACGGTGGCGTTTGGTCACGGGAACGCCGGGATGGCGGCGAGAGATTCAGCAACTCAAGACCTGGGTGGGTCGCCGTTTGGAGTGGTTCGATACCGAGTTTGTGGCGCAACCCATTCCCAATGTGGCACCGGGCGTGGTGCAGCGGGGTACGACCCTTCGGTTTGTGGGGGGAGAAGGGGAAGTTTGGGTGACGACGGACGGATCTGATCCGCGGGCGTCCGGGGGCTTTGTTTCTCCTTCGGCGGTACAGCTGGATGCTGAAGAAGGGCTATCGCTAGAGGCAAATCGGGTGGTGACTGCTCGCGTGCGGTTGGAGGCGCGGCGTGGGTTTGAGTGGAGTGGTCCGGTGGTGGGGACCTACTTGGTGGATGACGTTCCCCGGATCGTGTTTTCAGAGATTATGTATCATCCGGCTCCGGAAGAGGCGGGGAGCCTTTGGGAGGAGAGCGATCGAGAGTTTTTGGAACTCCGTTCGTTGGACGTTCAGCCGGTCTCGTTGCTTGGGGCGCGTCTTCGGGATGGGGTGCGGTTTGACTTTCCGGATCGGGTGCTCGAACCAGGGGAATCGATTCTGGTGGTGCGGAATCGGGATGCTTTTCTTGACCGCTATCCCGACCATGCGGATGCCGTGGTGGGGGAATTCGCGGGAGGGCTTTCGAATGGTGGTGAGACCTTGGTGTTGGAAGATGCCCATGGGCGGACGATTGCCGCCATCACTTACGAGGACGATGGCGATTGGGATGCGCGGGCGGACGGGGATGGCTTCTCCTTGGAATTGCACGGGGTTGATGGCGATGTGACTTCGCCGGAAGCTTGGCGGGCGAGTACGGTTACGGGCGGCACTCCAGGGCAGGGAGCGGTGGTTCCAGTCCGAATACTCTCTTGGCAGGCGCTCGATGGAAATTGGGTGTTGCGGTTTCAGGGGGCTCCGGGAACGCGCTATGAGTTGCAAGTCAGTGGGGGAGAGATGCCGATTCAATGGGAGACGCTGCGACTGCTTGAGCCGACATCGGCAGAGGGGCTGGGAGCTTATTCGGAGACGTTGGGCGATGAGGAGACGCGCTTGTTTCGGATCCTGCCAAGGCAACCGTGATGAGGACCTCCTTTTTGTGTGCGCTTCTGTTCGGGGTGGGTGGTCTTTTGAGGCTGGCTGGAGCCGAAGGGGACGTTGGGACGTCGCTGGTGGAGTCGATCACGAAAGAATCCATTCGACGCAATCGGGATGGGAGTGCGGTGACTTGGTTTCATCCTCGGGCCTGTCGGATACCGGCGCTAGGGGATCGGCCGGCGAGGATTCTGATGACCTGTCAGGAGATCGGCGGGAGTGACTATTTTGGTACGGTGCATTGGACGGAGTCGGTGGATCAGGGACGGGCTTGGCGGGCATTTGAGCCGATTGCTGCGTTTGGGCGGCAGCCTGTTGATGTGGAGCCGGTTGGGCTTGAGGCGGGCGTGTGTGATGTGGTGCCGCAATACCATCCTCCTACGCAGACGGTTCTCGCGATGGGGCACGTGGTTTTCTATCGAGGGCCGCGGTTTTCGGCTAACGATCAGTTGGCGCGGTATCCCGTTTACTCCGTGTGGTCGGCGGATGGGCAGTGGTCGGAACGGAAGGTATTGGCGTGGGACGATCCACGGGGCAGTTTCATCTACACCAACAATTGTGGTCAGCGCTGGGTGCTTCCGGATGGCGACATCTTGTTGGCCTTTAGTTTTGGGGCGGAGTCTGCTCATCGGTCGATTGCCGGGGTCCGGTGTGGGTTTGATGGCGAGCGGCTTGCGGTCAAGGCCGTTGGACCTCCCTTGGAACTGAGAGCGGGGCGGGGTCTGTTGGAACCGTCCGTCACTCGGTTTGGTGGGAAGTTTTTCCTGACCCTGAGGGCGGAGGATGGCCAGGGATACCACAGTGTCAGTGAGGATGGTTTGCATTGGGGACGGATGGAGCCTTGGTGTTGGGACGATGGGACGTTGGTTTCGATGTCCTCGACGCAGCAGCATTGGCTGGCTCACTCGGAGCGCCTGTATCTGGTTTACACGCGGAAGGATACTGCGAACTCCGGTGTGATTCGTTGGCGGGCGCCGCTTTGGATGGCGGAGGTGGATCCTGTAACGGGGCGACTAAACCGAGCATCTGAGCGCATCGTCCTGCCGATGGTCGGGGACGGGGTTAACGCGCCGGAGACGGTGGCACTGATGGGGAACTTTCACGTGACACATGTCACGGAACAAGAATCTTGGGTGACGGTGGGCGAATGGATTCCGGCTTTGGCAGCGCGAGGCGATTTACTGCTGTCCCGTATTCGGTGGCGGGAACCGAACCGATTGGTGTCAGTCCCTTAGAGAGTGATCCCCGGTGCCAACTCCCTCCGAGCGCTTCGTTGGTTGTTGATGATGATTTGCCCTGCACTCGGAGTGAGCTGGCACCGGGGCGAATCGAGCGTTTGCTCGATAGGGGATAAGCACAGGCTGTGCCAGGGTGGTTTTTCGCGTCGATGCCAGTGGGATTGTTCCGAATAGGAAGGAAATGCTGTTCCGAAGTAGCCGTTCGAACAGATCGTGTGACGCTAACGGTACAGGTGTTCCGCTGGCGGAACGGAGCATGGTAGGGCGAGCGTACCCGCGAGCCGTTGGGCAAGGGGCGGGAACGCAAACGCGGCAGGCTCGGAAGAACGCTCTTCTTGCCCAACGGCTCGCGGGTACGCTCGCCCTACCGGGGGTAACGGGGTGTCTTCGTTGTTGGGACGGAGCTAGATTGGGATTGAACGGGTGCGGGGGTTGGCTAGGGTGCTGAGGATTGATTCATGTTGGCCTCCGATTCATCCACTGGTTCCGACTATGCCTCCCCGGGGTTGCCGCCGGGCCCGAACGATCCCGATGCCTGCGGCGAAGAGACTCTGGCCGCTACGCTGAGTGAGGAGGTTATTCCCGGGGGCGAATCCGCTGACGTGGCGGTCGCGCCGCAGTGGGGCCATTTTCGAATCCTAGAACGCTTAGGGCAAGGCGGGATGGGGGCGGTCTACCGAGCCCGGGACGAGTCCTTACAACGCGATGTGGCGCTCAAGGTGATTGCCGATTCAAAGTCGGGAGAGGCGGGCGCCAAGCAAACGAAACAGCTGTTTCGGGAAGCCCGAGCCCAGGCGCGAGTGAATCATCCCAACGTCGTTCATATTTATTTTGTGGACGAGTCCCACGGGAAGGCGTTCTTCGCGATGGAACTGGTCCGTGGACCGACTCTCAAGGATCGGCTGCAGGATGGACCATTGCCTTTTGGCGAGGTGGTCAGGATGGGACTCCAAGTTGCGGCGGCGTTGCAACATGCGTTGCGGTTTGAGATCGTTCATGGGGATATCAAACCGAGCAACCTTCTCGTGACCGACGCGGGTGATGTTAAGGTATCCGACTTCGGGCTTGCGCGAACCTTGTCTGAGTTGGATTCCCAAGAGGGCGTATTGGCGGGAACACCGAACTATCTATCACCGGAAGCGGCGCGACGGTCGTCCACGGATTTTCGCAGCGATCTGTATTCCCTCGGGGTGACCCTCTTTGAACTCACCTTTGGCAAGCTCCCCTATTCCTATGGGACGGACACCGTGGAAGAGCGCTTAGAGGCTCACCAGAGTCGGCCGGTAAATTTCCCGTTGGAGTGGCCGGAAACGGTTCCGATTGCGTGGCGTGGGATCTTGGAGCGTTTGCTGGCGAAAGATCCCGAGAGCCGTTATCGCAGCTACGATGAACTGATGGTCGACCTGCGGAGCGTCCGTCCGTCGGGACTCCTTCCAGCAGGGTTACTACCGCGCGGTTTGGCCTGGTTTACCGATTTGGCGGCCCTTTTTCTTTTGACGGTCGTGATCCACTTTCCGATTAAGTTGGGGCCGTTGCGTCGGGCGATTGGTGAGAACCCGATCTTGGAGCTATTGATTCCACTGGTGGCGGGAGTGGCGGTTCCGGCTTTGGCTATTGGGCTCCAGTGGTCGCGGGGTACGAGCCCCGGCAAGAAGTTGTTTCAGCTCCGAATTGTGGATCGGCACGGGAGTGTTCCCGGTCTGAATCAAATCGCGGGTCGGACGGCGTTTCAGTTTTGGTTCCTTTGGGTCGCTTCCTTCTTCGGGATTGTGGAAGCCTTTGGTTGGGAGATTCGCGACGGGATCATTATTGGGTTGGCCTTGGTACCGGTGTTGGTCGAGATGGGGTCGGTTCTGGTTTCAAAGCAGCGCCTGGCCTTGCACGATCGACTGTTTCGAACGCAAGTGGTGGTCGACACGCGTCGATTGGAAACCTCAAGTTAGTTCCATCCGTGGTGGTATCGCTGAGGCTAACGTTCCTAGCGAGCGGCGACTAAGCGTGCCTGGTGCGCTGTCGTCGGATCCACACCACGGCGGAGAGTGCCAAGCCAGCGACGAGGGAGTATTCGTAGGGTTCGGGGACGGCGGTGAAACCGATGTCTTGGAGGGCGCCGAGCTCGATCGCACTGAGGGTTCGGACCCCGGGACCGACGTCCGTGGCTGAGTTCATCAAGAGAGTCTGGGCTCCCGTGAAGAACGTGTCGTCAAGGTGACTCCCACTGCTGCCATCTTCCCACGGGTTGGGCGAAAACATCGGAACCGGGTTGCCGCCAAAGGCCGCCATGGCGATCGGACCGATAAAGTACAGGCCATTGTTCGCGGGCGTGGCACCGTCGCCACCAACACTGGCGGTATTCCAGCGAGCTCCATTTAAAACCCCATCCGCACCGATGATACGGCCCGTGGAATCGGCGACGAATTCATCGAAGGGTGCCCAGGCGCCCATATTTCCCGGCAGCGTTCCGAAGGGATCCGTCCCGTTTTGCGATGGAACTGGTGAAGCCGACTGCGTGAACCAGTTCGTGAATCATCGTCGATTTAAAATCCTGGGCGTCGTTTGCGATGTTGTCGTCGAAATCCCAGTTGTGGAAGAAGTTGACATCAACCGTCCCGTCGTGGGTGCCGCCGTTGAGGTCCGTTGCGCCATTGGAAAGAATCTTGGCTCCGACGACGCCACGGTTTCCGAAGCCAAGCGTGCCGTTTTGGGGGAATTCAGACCCGGCGGAAGCAAGGGTATCATTGTTGGCGTTCGATGAGGTTACCCGGATTTGGATATTGGCGGAGTAACCGCTGAAGACATTCTCGACGACCGAGGCGGCCGATTCCAAGGCTGCCATACTAGTGGCGTTAAAATGGGTGGCGTTGGTGTAGTCGAATTGAAAGTCGACTTGTGCCAGACCGGTGATCGATGAGAGAGCGAGACCGGTGGCGAGTGGGATTAGGTTGGAACGAGTCTTCTTTATGGATTTCGACTTGGGTTGGTTGTGCATTGGGGGAGTGTCGGGTTGGGCTGGGGTTGTTGGCAAGGGGTGGAGTTTACGTAGATGTACTACATTGGGGTTGGTGAGATGCGTGTGGGAGCGTGACGGTCGCTTTGACAGAAGCGGTGGGTTTACTAGTCGGAGGTTTTTGGGCAGGTAGGTAGTTGAAGGTTGTTGTTGCGCGCCGGTTTGTTTGAAGGTTTGGTGACTCGGGGACGCTTTTCTTGCCCAACGGCTCGCGGGTACGCTCGCCCTACCGGGGGGCGGACGGAGGTAACTTTGCTCACCCCGCGATGGTTCCACTGGAGACGCAAACGCGATCCGTTCCGGTGTGGGCCGATGGGGAGTGCTGGGGGCAGCGTTGCCCCTTGCTAGCTCAGCACACCTGGTAACACTTCCGTGCTGTCGGCGAATCCGTTAACCGGCGTGTCGAACGCATCCAGCATGCCGCGGTAGAGATTGGCGAGTGGGGTGTTGCGATCGTAGGTGCGGTGTTGGCCGGTCTGGATACGGCCGCCGGCGTTGCCGGCCAGCACGAGGGGGAGATTCCTCGGGTTGTGGGAGTTGCCGTCTCGGAGGCCGGAGCCGAACAGAATCATGGAGTTGTCGAGGACCGTTTGATCGCCTTCAGGCATGTTTTTGAGTTTGTCCAGAAGGTATGCATACTGGGCCACGTGCCACTGGGCGATGCGTTGGTATTGGGCCAAGTTTTCTTCTTTGTTCTCGTGGTGAGAAAGGCTGTGGTGGCCGCCGCTGACACCGTCCAAGAATGAGAAATTCGTGTTGCCTACCGCGTTGCCGAACATGAAGGTGCAGACGCGAGTGGTGTCGGTTTGGAAGGCCAGGGCGATCATGTCCAGCATAAGGCGGACGTGTTCGGCGTGTTCACCGGGGATCCCCTCCGGTTTGGTGGTGGGATCCATGTCGACGGCGGGTTGCCAGGTTTTTCCTTGCGGCTCGCTGGCTTGTTCGATGCGTTTTTCGAGCGAGCGGACGGATTCCAAATAGTCATCGATCCGCGTGCGATCCCCTGATCCGACTCTCCGTTTCAATTGGCGGGCATCGCCTAGGACACGATCCAGCAACAGGCTGTCGTGTTGGGAATGATTGGCTTGCGGGTAAGCGGCTCGGAAGAGGCGTTCGAATGCGAGGCGGGGATTGATTTCGCGAGCGAGCGGGCGTGTGGGCCGGCTCCAAGCGATGTGGGAACCGTAGACTCGGGTGTAGCCGACGTTGGTATCCACACCGATGCTGACGGGGCTGATCGCGAGTTCCAAGGAAGGGAGCGGGGTTTGGCCGGCGATTCGCTTGGCGGCGATTTGATCCATGGAGACGCCGTTGCTGTTAATGTCAAAACCGAGAGATTTGCTGATGGTCTGGCAGGTCAGAAAACCGGAGGTCTTGACGTAGTGTCCGTCGCCCACGTTGCTGGCTTGATTCCACAGATTGGTGGGGATGAAAAGATCTTCTTTGAAGGTCTCAAGGGGTGAAAGGGTGGTGGAGAGCTGGAAATCTCGGCCTTCACCCGTCGGGGTCCACTCGTCTTGGCGGACACCGTTGGGCATGAACAAAACTCCGAGGCGCTTGGGGCCCGGTGTGGCGGCTGCGTCGACACGAGCCGGCATCATGGCCTCAAGCCATGGGAGTGCCAGGGACACGCCCGCCCCTTTCAGGAAGGTGCGGCGAGAAAGCGGCGCAATGGGTTTGCGATTGAATGTCATGGCTGATGTGACTCGTCAGTGTTCGCCGCGGTTACAGCGGCCGTCGGTTCCGTGCCTCGCTTGTAGCGAAATGGCACACTGTTCACGATTCCAATCAAGAGCCGATGGGCGGCGTATCCATTTTCCTTCAGATCCGCGACTATCGTGTTTACCGCGCAATAGTCCTCGTAGGTTAATCCTCGCGACAGAGCGTAACCTAGCATCTTCTTCGTGAGGTGTCGAACGATCTGGTCTCGGCGATCGAGCAGTACCTGCTTCAATTCTTCCGGACCTTGAAACTCCGTTCCGTCAGGTAAGGTACCACTGGTGTCGAGGGGGCGTCCGTGGCTCTCGTCACGCCAGCGTCCGAGGACGTCATAATTCTCCAGGCTGAAACCGAGGGGATCGATCCGGTCGTGACAGCTTGCGCAGGTGGGATCTGAGCGATGTTTTTCCAAACGTTGGCGGAGGGTTTGTGGGGTGGTTTCCGCGTCGGTTTCTTCTAGCTCGGGAACGTTGGGCGGTGGGGGTGGGGGCGGTTCGCCAAGGAGGGTTTCGAGAATCCATTTGCCACGGAGTACCGGGCTGGTGCGATGCGGGTGCGAGGACACAGCCAGGATGGCGGCCATGTTTAAGAGCCCGCCACGGTGGGGTTGGTCGGTGATTTCTACGCGTCGGGGCTGTTCCCGGAATTTGCCTTTAATGCCGTAGTGGCGGGCGAGGCGGTTGTTGGCGTACGTGTAGTCTGCGTCGAGGAGATCGAGGAGGGGACGGTTTTGGCTTAGGATTTCGTGGAAGAAGAAAACGGGCTCGTATTTCATCCCGCCCTCGAGCTCGGAGTCGTAGCCTCGAATGGATTTGTCCGGTTTGAATTCTCGTCCCAGGGCGCGCGTGCCGAGCCATTGCTCGACGAAGTTTTGAACCGAGTTGCGGACTTTGCGATCGTGTTTTTTGTCGAGGAGGCGGACGACCTGCCGTTCGAGGACTTCGGGTTTGTGGAGTTGTTTCTTGCTGGCGAGCTCAAGCAGTTCATCGTCCGGAGCGGAGCCCCAGAGGAAGTACGCCAAGCGGGTGGCCAGTTCGTGATCGGTGACGGGGATGGGGTCCGGCGAGTCGTTGGGTGATTCGATTATGAAGAGGAATTTGGGCGAGACGAGGATGGCGGCCAGGGTGAGTTTCATGGCTGCGGAAAAGGAGCCTTCCTCCTCGTGGACGGACTCGAACAGTTTTAGGTATTCAGCTTGTTCCTCCGGAGTGGCGGGGCGTCGGAAGGCACGGGGAAGGAAACGAGCGAGGATTTGCTCGGCCGCAGCTTGGGGCGAGGTGTTCTCGTTGGGTTCGGCGATGAGGAAGTGTTGGCTGGAGCGGGTGTCGGCAAAGGCGTATTCGATCGCGGAGCGGGCGGCATCGAGGTAGCGCTCGGCATGCACGGGAGAGATAAACAGGGTTTCGGCCGCGTTGTCGAAACCTTCACCGCCAGCGCCCTCATCCGGGAGGGCTTCACCCGCGTCGAAATGCACATCCAAGAGGTGGCGGACGGAGGCGGAGTATTCGCTGCGATTGAGTCGACGGACCATGGCGGGGCCGGGGGTGATGCCATTGGCACAGGCTGCGTCGCGGAGCGTGGTTTCCATCCAGGTCACGAAGGCCGTCCGTTCTTCGTTTGTGGGTTGGAGTACGTCCTCATCGTCCGGTGGCATTTCGCCATCTCGGACACGGACCAGGTGTTGATCCCAATCCAGGGCGTGGGCGGTGATTTGATCCGAGTCTAGGAACGAGGTGAGATCGAGCTTGGCCTTGGGCTTGGGTGGTTGGTGGCATTCGAGGCAGTAGGATTGGATGAATGCCGTGGTGTATCGCTGCGTCGTCGCTGCGATCGATAGTTGCGAATTGAGGAGCACACACAGGCTGAGTACCCAAAACGGGTGGTGGCGAGTGTGGGCTGTAGAATCTTTACGGACGATCGACACGTTTATACGTAAACCGGAAACCCGGTCCGGTCGCAACCCTGAAACGAATCGATTCTTGGGGGATGGGGTGGTTGGTCCGCCCTTACAGGGCTTCGTCGTTTTTTGGAGGCGGATTCCCGGGGCGTTGCCCCGGGCTGTTATGGCGCGGGCCTTCGGCCCTCAGAGGGCGTCGTAGGTGAGGCGGCAGGATCTCGGGAAGCTATTTTAGCACCAACGGTGCGGGCGTTCATCAGCCCAGGGCAGCGCCCTGGGAACAGCCGTTTCTTCTTTATTCCAAGCCCTGTAGCGGCGGGCCATTTCGTTCGGAGCTTCTCACCATTACTGGCGATTGTGGGGGCGGTCGCGGGTTGCTATGTGTTTTGGTTAGGAACAAGAACGGTATGAAGAATTCAATTCTGATTTTTGGAATGGTTTTGGTGGGGCCGGCGCTCGCGCTGGGGCAGGCCTTTGTGGCGGACGAAGACTGCGCCTCCCTAGGCCTGAGTGGTGATACCCCGCACCACTGTTTTGAGGCGAGTACGACGATTCGAGATGCCAGTAACGTCCAGCAATCCCTCCAGAAAGGGGCTGGTATTGGTAGTTTTGCGTCCAGTGAAACCTTTGATGGTTTGAATATCTTTCCCGGTGCGGCCTTTCCGAGCGGGGTGAATGCCGCTACGCGATTCCGAGCGACCTCGACCCATTCTTCTCCCCCCGGGCAATCCTCCAGTGGTTTTAGCGCGACGCTGGGGCTTGAGGCGCAGCTCGGTGACAACAACCAGCCGGGGAACACCACCATGCGGATTGGGGCGGACTCGTTTTATCGGGTCGAGATCAGCGGTCCGGCGAACGGATTCAGCGTGAATGTTGCCTTGGAAACGGAGGGTGTCTTTCGCACTCCCACTGTTTCGAACACCGGGGAATCGAGTGTCTTCATGAACACGGAGATCTTTAATGTGAATGCCCCGGGGACCCCCTTGTTTAACGCCGGTGGTTTCGCTTTCGTGAACGCGAGCGGGCAGTTTTCAGCGTCTGGACCAAGCTACAGCCAGACCGATTTCAACCCCGTCAGCGCCAACGAGTTTCGGTTCACCAATACGGCGGTTGGGAGCATCACGAGTCCCAGCGCGTTACTCGCGTTGGGAATGACCGTTGACGCAAACGTGAGTGTATTCACCGATGGGTTTGAATCGGGGGACACCACGCGTTGGTCCACGGAGTTTGGCGATACGTTTACCCTGGTTCTCTCAAGCAATGATCCGGGCGTCAGCTTCACGCTCGTCCCGGAGCCGCAAACGTATGCTTTGGTGGTGGGGCTAGGGTGTCTGGCATTCGCGAGGTTGCGGAATCGGTCCGGCCGAGTTGCGTAACCCTGCCCTCCCGGTTCTCTCAGCTGGCCTTACGAGATGAAGGCGTCGTGAGCGGCTTTGAGGGCCTCTTCACCGTGGGCTAGAGCGATGACTACGGAGATTTTAATTTCGCTGGTGGAAATCATGTCGATGTTGACGCCTTGGGCTGCCAGGACTTCGAAGAGTTTGGCCGCAATGCCGGAATGACTCTTCATGCCGACGCCGACGACGGAGAGTTTGCCCATTTCTTCTTGTGCCACGATTTCGGCATAACCCACTTCCGCTTCGAGTCCCTTGATTACCGCTTGGGATTTGGCGAGATCGTTGCGATCGACCGTGAAGGAGACATCCGTGGTGGGGTTTTCGCCGTGGCTGACGTTTTGCACGATCATGTCCACGTAGATCGCGCTGTCGCTCAGCGTCCGGAAAATCTTTGAAGCCACGCCGGGTCGGTCCGGGACACCCACGATGGTGACTTTGGCCTGGTTCTTGTCGAGGGAGACGCCGCGGACGACGACGTTTTCCATGTTGGCTGTTTCTTCTTTCACGATGGTTCCGGGGTTGTGGTTCAGACTGGAACGGACTTCAAATTTGACTCCGAATTTCTTGGCGAATTCGACGGAGCGACTCTGCATGACTTTGGCTCCGGCGCTGGCCAGTTCGAGCATTTCGTCGTAGGAGATTTCGTCGAGTTTCTTGGCGTGGGGAACGATGCGGGGATCGGTGGTGTAGACCCCGTCGACATCCGTGTAGATTTGGCACAGGTCCGCATCAACCGCCGCGGCAATGGCGATCGCCGTGAGATCTGAACCGCCGCGACCCAGGGTGGTGATGTGGCCATCGGTGGTTTGCCCTTGGAAGCCGGCCACGATCACGACATTACCGGCGTCCAACATCTCGTGGATCTGTTTGGGCGTGATGTTGCGAATCTTGGCTTTGGTATGGACGCCGTCGGTGACGATCCCGGCTTGGGCCCCGGTGAGGGAGACGGCAGAAAGATTTAAGGAATGGAGCGCCATGGCCGTGAGGGCGATGGTGGTTTGTTCCCCAGTGGCGAGAAGCATGTCCATCTCGCGCTCAGTGGGTTCCGCCATGATGTCGCGGGCGAGTCCGATCAGCCGATCGGTAACGCCACCCATCGCGGAGACAACCACGATGACTTGGTCTCCGTTGCGGCGGTATTCCGCCACGCGTTGGGCGACCGCTTTGATGCGGTCGGTATTGGCGACGGAGGTACCGCCGTATTTTTGAACAATCAGTGCCATGGGATCAGAATTCTCGTGAGCCGCCGGGTTACATCCCGATGGTCTTCATCACGGCCGTGGTGTCGGGATCGACGACCAACGGTTCCACCCCGGCGGTGGAGAGGGCACGATCGGGATCTTTCAGTCCGTTGCCCGTCATGGTTGCCGAGATCACGCTGCCTTCCGGAATGGCCCCTTGCCGCGTAAGCTTGATGAGGCCCGCGAGCGGGGCCGCGGAGGCGGGTTCGACGAATACGCCCTCGGTTTGAGCGACGGTTTTGTAGGCGTGGAGGATCTCGTCATCCGTGACGGAATCGATTTGGCCTTCGGACGCTTTGGCGGCTTGGATCGCGCCATCCCAACTTGCGGGGTTGCCGATGCGAATGGCCGTGGCCACGGTGTCTGGTTCCGCTACGGGCGTCCCATGAACGAGCGGGGCGGCACCAGCGGCTTGGAAGCCGTACATTTTCGGAGTCGAGCGGACCAGGCCCTTTGTGTGGTATTCTTGGTAACCCCGCCAGTAGGCCGTAATGTTGCCGGCGTTGCCGACTGGGAGAAAGTGGTAATCAGGGGCTTGGCCCAACTGGTCGCAGATTTCGAAGGCGGCTGTTTTTTGACCTTCGATCCGGACCGGGTTGATGGAGTTGACGACTTCGACGCGACCCGTTTCCCCGAGCTCGCGAACGATGCGAAGGGCGTCGTCGAAGTTTCCTCGGATCGCAATCGTTTGGGCGCCGTAGATGAGGGCTTGCGAGAGCTTTCCCATGGCGATGTTGCCGTGCGGGAGAATGACCACGCACTTCAGTTTGGCTCGGGCAGCGTAGGCGGCGGCGGATGCGGAGGTATTACCGGTGCTGGCACAAGCCACGACTTCGGCACCTTTTTCGCAGGCCTTGCTGATGGCCATGGTCATACCGCGATCTTTGAAGGAAGCGGTTGGGTTGAGCCCTTCGTACTTGAGGTAAAGTTTGAACTTCCCACCGATGGCGGCCACGAAGTTGTCGGCTTCGATCAAGGGGGTGTTGCCCTCACAAAGCGTGATGACCGGGGTCGTGTCGGTGACCGGCAGGTAGTCGGCGTAACGATGAATTAGCCCCTGCCAGCGATTGGGGGCTTCGATTGGAGTAGCCATGCTCATGCAGCGGGAAAATTCTCAACACGAATCAGCTGAGGTGGGGATTTGACCACCGGGAGCGCGCTGATTTTTTGCACCGCCTTTTCCATAGCGCGGATGGTGGCGTCGTGAATCATCAGAATCAAGGGAACAGTGGCCCCTTTGTGGCCTTCGGGTTGCACGATGGAGGAGATCCCGATGTTTCGGGCGGCGAGGATTTTGGCGATTTGGGCCATCGTGCCGGGTTGGTCCACCACGTTGAGGCGCATGTAGTATTCGCTCAAAGAGTCTTGCCAGGGAGCGACTTCGCCATCCTCGGCGTGCGGGATGAAGGGGGGGATTCGAACGGACTGGTGATTGACTTGGTCCAGGGCTGCGTCCGCCAAGTCGCTGAGGACAGCGGAGGCGGTGGCATCCTGGCCGGCGCCCTGGCCATAATAGAGTGTGGGACCGACGACATCGCCGGCGACGTAAACGGCGTTGAACACGCCGCTCACACTCGCCAGGACGTGGGAAATGGGAATGAGTGTCGGGCAAACCGAGACTTGAATCGGGGTTTGTTGGTTGGCTTTGCGGCCGGTTTTGAGCTGGGGGCGGATCGAGGCGAGGAGCTTGACGCGGTAGCCCAGTTTTTTGGCGAACTCGATATCGAGGGTTGAAATCTTGCGAATGCCCTCCACGTGGATGGAATCCGGGTCGACCCAGAAGCCGTGGGCCAGGGAAGCCAGGAGGCCGGTCTTGTGCATGGCATCCAAGCCATCCACGTCGAGCGAGGCTTCGGCTTCGGCGTAGCCTTTTTTCTGAGCGTCGTCGAGCACCTCATCAAATCCGCTACCCTCGGCTTCCATGCGGGTCAGGATGTAATTGCAGGTCCCATTCAGAATGCCATAGATCTCGGGGAAGCGGTTGCCGACCAATCCTTCGCGGAGCACCTTGATAATTGGGATCCCGCCCGCCACGCTGGCCTCGTAGTACAAGCTGGTGCCGTTCTCGGCGGCTAGGGCGAAAAGGGCTTCGCCGTGTTCCGAGAGGAGGGCCTTATTGGCGGTCACGACGGGTTTTCCGAGTGACAATGCCAATTCCACGGCGGCTTTTGCCGTGTCGGTGCCCCCGATTAGTTCGGCGACGATATCCGTTTTGGGATCTTGGATCGCCTGCTTCCAGTTGGTGCTGACCAGGCGTTCCGGGAACTTGACAGGACGGCGCTTCTTTTTGGATCGGACCGTGACATGGTTGACGCGGAGACGGGCTCCGATGCGGGCGGCGATGAGTGAACCATTGCGCTGGAGCGCCTTAAAGACGCCGCCACCGACGGTTCCGCCACCTAGAATTGCCACGTTAAGCTGCCGCATAAAGTGGGGGAGATTGCCTGGATTGCCGAGCGGCGACAAACCAAAAGTGGTCTGACTCGTGGCTTTGGTGGGCTTGCGATCCGAGGCGTTCCCTGGGGGATTTGGGGGAGAAAGCGTTCGGGGGGCGAGTTCGGTTGGTGCGCCCTTACAGGGCTTGGGGTTTAAGAAATGGTCGGTGGTCCCAGGGCGTTGCCCTGGGCTGGAATGGGGCGCACCTTCGGTGCTTGGGGGCGTGAGGGAGGTTGAGAGTGCGTCCCGGTGTGGAGTTCGGTTTGTGCGCCCTTGCAGGGCTGGGGATTTAGAAAATGGTCCGGGAATCCCGGGACGTTGCCCTTGGCTGGTATGGGGTGCACCCTCGGTGCTTTGGGGGCGTGAGGGAGATTGAGAATGCGTTCCGGTGGTGAGCTCGGTTGGTGCGCCCTTACAGGGCTTGGGGTTTAAGAAATGGTCGGTGGTCCCAGGGCGTTGCCCTGGGCTGGAATGGGGCGCACCTTCGGTGCTTGGGGGATCCGCGGGCTGAAGGCCCAATCCGTTTCAGCCCGGGGCAACGCCCCGGGGTTCGGACCCAAAAACCACCGAGCCCTGTAGGGGCGGCCTATTGGATCTTGAGCTTGAGGTTTTGCAATTTGCCTTGCCGGTGCACGGTCACGTCCACGACTTCGCCTGGTCTCCGCTCTCGGAGGATATGGGCAAATATGTCCGATTCCGTGAGGGGACCGGTCAATCCGTCAAATCGGGTGATGATATCGTTCTTCTTGAATCCCGCCCGTTTGGCGACGGCATGATTGCCATATTGTCCGACATGCTCCACGCGAAGACCCACCGCCTGCGCCGGCAAGTTGAGGGCTTGAATCTGGTCCGGCGCGAGCGATTCAAGCAGCAACCCACCCGTGGCGATGCGGCGAAGATCCCAACTGGTGGTGCGCCACGAAAGATCACTGCTCCGCCGCCATCCCGTTCTGAGCGGGAGCTGGGTCGATATCCGTTCGTTTCCGCGTTGGATCAGGGCGCGGAGTAACTGTGGCGCCTTGGCTTGATGCAGGATCCATTGGACATCGGCAATCGAGAGCAGCGGCTGCCCGTCGAGTTCGAGCACTTCGTCACCCGCACGAAAGTCGTTCTTGTCCGCGACCGAACCGGGCAGAACCGCTTTGAGCGTGGCGCACTGATCCGGATCGAAGACCAGACCGAGCACATTGGGCATGGGCCAAGGATAGAGGACCGGGTCCGGCATGGCGCCGGGTTGGTTGCGGGCGACTTTCCGGGCGGCTTCACCCAGCATGTGACAGTGGATGCAGCTTCGGGCCACTTGACCTTCGTAGTCGAGGAAGGGAGTGTATTTTCCTGTCAAAGATGGAAACTCTTGCGGGATCTTAAAGGAAGGCGGCGAACCAGTTTTGCCGGCTAATGCGGTTTGGTTGGCAGGGTAGGCCTGATGCAATGTCAGGGCTTTCTCCAGGGCCCGGCGGAAACCGGTGATGGAGATATCCCGAGACGCTTCCTTCTGGCTCGAACGGGTTCCGAAGCGACCGTAGATCGTGCGGTCTGCATTGAGGAAGAAGGCGGCAAAGGTCAGATCGTAGTCGAACTGAAAGAGATGCAGATCGAGCGAATTACACTGGATTAAGCGGACCCGAATGAACTGCTCCATGACGTCACGGAGCTCCGACTCAAGACGGACAACCTGCCCGTCAAATTCTGAGCAAGCCGCTCAAGGGATACAACGGAGGGTGACTAGAATGGGTTTCCCGCTTCGTCGGCCCTCGGCGAGGGCGCGGTCGAGGTCGTTGTAAATCCAGTTGCCGGTGGCTTGGACTTGAGTGCGGTCGTCGCGAACTTTGGTATCCCGGTTTTCCGCGGCGTGGGAGACAGCGAGCGTGGCGCAGGCGAGGAGCAACAGCCCGAGCGAACGCCAGCGGGGTGCGAATACGGTCAGGTTCATGGTGTCACCGTAGCGGGTGGCGCTCGCTTTGGCCAACCCTATCTTGTCGGAATCGTGCCGGACTACAGGCGATCCGGCGATTCCATGAGATCACGGATGCTGCAGAGCAATCGCCCGGCAGCGCCTCCGTCGATCACACGGTGATCGAAACTGAGGGTGAGATTGGCTTCGGTCCGTGGTTGGAAGGATTCGGTGGAGGCGTCCCAGAACGGCTGCTTGCTACCGGTTCCTACGCCGAGGACGAGGGACTGTTCGGGGAGCGGAATCGGAGTGGCCCAGGTGAGTCCGAAGGTGCCGTAGTTAGTGACGGTAGCGATGGAGCGGCCAGTGGCGTCGGAAGGGAGCCGGCGTTCTTTCGCCTGCTCGATGAGCTCTTGGTAGCGGGGCGTCAGCTCGGTCAGTGGTTGTTGGTCGGCTTGTCGAATCACCGGCACCAGAACACCGTCCACCACCTCGACGGCGAAACCGATGTCGATAGCGGCGGGATGTGCGATGCGGCGGCCAATCAAGCGTCCAGCCGGGGCGCGGTTGTCGCTGAGGGCGAGCGCTAGGGCACGAAGCGCATAGAGGGCGGGGCCGGGGCGCGGTGTGAGGGTCCGACGGTGGGTTAGAAGGGGATCTAGGCAGACAGACAAGCCGACTGTGGCGAGGGGGCGAGTCCAACTGCGGCGCATCGCATCGGCCACGGCCACCCGCATCGGGGAGGCGTCGGAGGACGGGTTTTGATCGAGTTCCGCAATGAAGGATTCAAAATCTTGAATGGTGACTCGGCCACCCGCGCCGGAGCCAGCAATGCCCGCGAGGTCGGCCTGCCGGAGGCCGAGTTCGCGCATGCGGGCTTTGAGGCGCGGTGAGATGAAACTCACGCCCAGGCCTTCGGCGGGGACGGGTAGGGATTCGACCGTAGGCTTTACGGACGCTGGCGGAACGGAGGCTGGCTCTTGCTTCGGAGGAGGCTCGGGCGCGGGTGTTTCCGGTTTTTGGGGTGCCGGTTCCACGGGGGCGGACTGAGCGGCTTCGATCTGCCCGAGGGTGGCTCCAACGGGATAACTCTCACCGATCTCGACTTGGAGTTCGGTGACCTTGCCGGCGGTCGGTGCGGTGACCGTGGTGGTGGCTTTGTCGGTTTCGACCTCCAGCAGCTCTTGGTCGGCAGCGACCGTTTCGCCGACTTCTACGAGAAAATCGACGATGGTGGCCTCAGCGATGGATTCGCCGAGTTGGGGCATGACGATGGGGGTGCGCGGCATGGAGCGAATTCGGGTTAGATTTTCAACAGGTTGCGCACGGTCACGAGAATGCTGCCGGCCGTGGGACGATGGACAGACCAAAGGTCGGGGTGGAAGGGGATGGGGGTGTCTTTTGAGTTGATACGGGCCGGCGGGGCATCGAGCAAATGGAAGCCCTCTGCGGCGATCCGCGTGATCACCTCGGCGTTGACGCCCGCCCAGGGCCAGGCTTCGCTCACACAAAGGAGCCGGCCCGTGCGAGCGACCGAGGCCATGATGGTGTCGGTATCGATCGGTTTGATCGTGCGGAGATCGATCACTTCTAATTCGATATCTTCTCCGGCGAGTTCATTGGCCGCAACCAGTACTTCGTGAAGCATGGCGCTGTAGGTCACGACGGTCACGTCCCGTCCGGGGCGGGCAATGCGAGCCTTACCGGCTTGGAGCGCCTCCGTGGGGAGGGTCTCCGCTTTCAAATGATAGTATAAGTATTTGTGTTCGAAAAAGAGGACGGGGTCGTCGATCTGAACGGCTTCCAGGAGCATGCTGTAGGCATCTTCCACCGTAGCCGGAGTCATGACGATGAGTCCGGGGAAATGGGCGTAGATCGACTCCAGGCTCTGGGAATGAAACGGCCCGCCCCCTGGGGTGCCACCACTGGGAAGGCGAATGGTCAAGGGGACGCGAGTTTGCGTTCGCCAGTAGAGGGTGGCGGCTTGGTTGACGATTTGATTGAAGCCGACGGTTGAGAAGTCGGCGAATTGCATTTCAATGATGGGACGGAGGCCTGCGATGGCGGCTCCAATAGCCGTTCCTACGATGGCGTCTTCACTGATGGGGGCGTCTAGGACACGGTCTGGAAACTGGTCCGCGAGATTCTTCGTCGCTTTGAATGCACCGCCAAACTTGCCCACGTCTTGACCGTAGATGAGCACACGGTCGTCTTGTTGCAGGAGCTGCAACTGGGCTTCGCGGATGGCACTAAGGTAGGTAATGGACATCTATGGGGTTGACGGGCTCGGCACGGCCTTTGAGGGCGGCTCAGCCAGCTGGCGGGAGGAGAGTGCGCACCAATCGTGGTTGAAAGCGTCCGGTTTGCCTTCGGCTGTCACCTCGGTGACGGCGCGGTCGATGGCTTGGGAGATGGATTCCCGAAGTGCTTCCAGGGCGGTGATGTCCGCTTGGCCACTGTCGAGGACCTGTTGTCGGGCCACTTCGAGGCAATCGCGACCGACCGGGGAGCGCTTGAGATTCGGATCCACGTAAGCCGCATCGTCATGCTCTCCGTGGCCGCAGAGGCGCAGTAACTCGGCAATGACGAGTTGGGGGCCCTGACCGGAGCGGGCGTTGGCGACGGCCGCGGTGAGTACTTCTTGGCAGGCGGCGAGATCCGTGCCGTCCACCTCGTGACCCTGGATGCCGTAGCCCACCGCCTTGTCTACGAGGGAGCGACAGGCAAACTGTTTGTCCGTGGGAGTTGAGTAGGCATAGCGGTTATTGGCCACGACCACGATGAGGGGCAGCTTCTCGACTGCGGCGAGGTTGAGGCCCTCGTGGAAGGCACCAGTGGAAGTGCCTCCATCGCCAATGCACGTGGCGCCCACGGGGCCTTGTTTCCCTTGGATGCGGTGAGCCAACAAGATCCCACTCACCACTGAAAGCATGGCACCGAGGTGGCTGATCATCGGTAAGTAGCCGACTGCCGGATTCCCGCGATGGATATTGCCATCCCGTCCCTGCATGGGGCCGTGCGGTGATCCCAAGTAGCTCCTGAGGGCATCGTTGATACTTTCCCCAAACGTGAGCCGTCCCGCCATGTCTCGAATGAGGGGCGCGTAGATGTCATCGGCATTCAGTGCTTGGGCGACAGCGGTGCTGAGGGCTTCTTGTCCTTTGCCCAAATAGACGCCGCCATGAATCTTTCCGGCCCGGTAGAGGGAGGCCACTTTCTCGTCGAGGAGGCGGCCGGTGAGCATCCAACGATAGCCTTCGAAGAGCCGGGAGTCTGGGGAGGAGGGGGCGTCGCAGTGCTGCTCGTCATTTGCGTCCCGCTGTCCCATTGGCAATAGTCTAGGCTGCGGGGTTCCGAGGGCGCAATCGTTTCTTGCCGGAACCCGTTGGATTGGTCACTTTGAGGCCCGCTGGCTGGCCCCGGCTGACTTAGAAAGATCCGAGATAGCAACCGTCACCTACGTAAGGAATCCTTATGGCTCAACCTGAAGTCCCGCAGAAATCTCCCATCGTTCAAAACGTCGAACCGGGCACCTACTGGTGGTGCACCTGCGGTCGGTCCGCCGGCCAACCGTTTTGCGATGGGTCCCACAAAGGAACGGAATTCGCACCCCGCAAAGTCGAGATTACCGAAGCCAAACAGGTCGCCTGGTGTGCCTGCAAGCACAGTGCTAATGCGCCGTTCTGCGATGGCTCCCACAGTGGCTTAAGCTGAGGCTCGGTCTCAGTTTCGTCGGAATTCGAGGGCGATTGGCCGAAGGGCCGGTCGCCCTTTTCTCATCTTTGAGAAGATTGGGCGTTCCAGGGCCCTGCTGAGAATGGCACGGAATTAGCACGTCGCTTTTCTGCATTGGAGCGCGTTGTAAAGGTTATGAAGACTCAAAGATGGAATCTGCTCAGGTGGGCAGTGCTCGCGTGCTTGTGGGCGGGGATGGCTGTGTCTGGGTGGGCGCAGGAAACGAACAATGAACCGGGAACGGAAACGCCGGTAGGCGTGGTCTTGACCAGTCCACCCAGTGGATTGGTGTTGGCCGCTCCCCTGACACTTCCGGTGATTGCGGAAGTGTCGACAACGGCTGAGGACGACGTGACCGTCGAGTTTCTCGATGGTGAGACGAGCCTCGGTACGGTGGACGCCCCATTTGGGGTGCTGCCGCAGGTTGATGGGGCGGGGAATGCTTCCGGCCCCTATGTGTTTTCTTGGGTTGGTGTGCCGGTGGGCAACCATGCGGTGTCCGCCGTCGTTTGGCAGGCGGGCGAAGCGGTGGCTCGCACTGAAGTGGCCACGTTTGAAGTCGTTGGGGTCGAGGGCCAGGTCGAGGTGAATGTGTTGCTCAACGATCCGGCGGGCGCTGAAGGGGGGGACGATGTGGAGTTTATTATCGAGCGAAATGGGGACACCGATTCTGAGCTGGAGGTGTTTTTTGAATGGGACGGGACGGCGACTCTGGACTCCGATGTGTTGGCTGTCTCGGGGTCCGTTCGGATTCCGGCGGGAGAACGTCAGGTGCCCGTGACCGCTCAGATCATTGATGATTCGGATGCAGAAGGCGCGGAGACCTTGACGCTTCGGATCTTGCCGCCGGTGTGTTTGGCTATTTTTCCGCCGGAGCCGGACTGTTATTTGGTCGGCAATAGTGCCGAGGCCACTGCGAGTATCCGAGACAACGATCTTGCGGATGAGAACGTGCCGCCATTGGTCGCTTTGGTGGCGCCGGTGCAGGGGCAAACGTTTCGGGAAGGACAGAGCGTCCCGCTGGAAGCGCATGCGTGGGATACCGAGAATGAACTGGCCTCGATCTCCTTTTTTGTCGGAGAGAGGCTCCTCGGGACGGTGACGGTGACGCCGGACGATGCCACGACGGATGCTAGTCCCGGCGTGGGGCAGGATGGTTTGCCGCTGCCTCCAATGCGGGTGATTGCTTCGTGGGAATGGACGAGCGAAGCCGCCGGGCGGTATCAACTCTCCGCCGTTGCGGAGGACGCTGCCGGGAATCAAAGCACTTCGAACACGGTGGTGGTCGGGGTCGCGTCGGCGAACCTGCCTCCCGTGGTAACGATTGAGAGTCCCGACGACGAAGCGTCGGAAGGTTCGGAGACCGGGAACCGACCGGTCGAGGTCGATTCCGGGCTCTTGGTGATTTCGCGGACTGGCGATATGAGTTCGGCTTTGACCGTCGGTTTGGAAATTGGCGGCAGCGCAACGACTGGGCGAGACTATCGCCGATTGCCGACTCGGGTGACGATTCCTCGGGGCAGCGCCTCGGTTCGTGTGGAAGTGGTCCCGGTGGACGACCGATTGGTGGAAGGACCCGAGACCGTGATCGTCGCGATTCGGCCGAGCAACTGTGAAGATGAAGCGGGCCGGCGTTCCCAATGCTATCGGGTCGGGCGGGCCTCACGGCAACAAGTAACCATCTTGGATAACGATCGCGGGCGGCAGAATCAACCCCCGCGGGTGGCGATTGTTCGGCCTCGGGACGGCGTTCAGATTAGTGATACGGAAACTGTGACCCTCATTGCAGAAGCCGTGGATCCGGATGGAAACGTGGCCTCGGTGGAGTTCTTCGCCAATGCCGACTCCGTTGGGATGGTGGAAGGGAACGGCAACAATGGGAATGGGCGTGGGAATCGATTCTATCGCGTGTCGTTCCGAAACCCGCCACCGGGGCGTTATCAGGTGGTTGCAGTGGCCACGGATGACGACGGGGATTCGACTCGATCAGAACCGATTCAGGTGAATGTCGGGCCGACGCTCTTGCGGGCGACCGTTGAAGTGGTGGCGGTGGATCCCATCGCCAGCGAGCGCGGTGCTGAGCCCAATCCGCGACCCGGTCAACCTGGGAACGCGGTTGCGGGACGACGCAATACGGCGACCTTTTGGATCACCCGTCGGGGACTCTTGGATGTCGCCTTGGAAGTGGGTTACCGGGTAACGGGGCGGGCAGAGAACGGGGTCGATTATCGGGAGCTTTCCGGCACGGTGTCGTTGGATGCAGGACAGACTCGGGCGGCCGTGGTGGTGGATCCGATTGATGATGCCGAGGTGGAGGGGCGTGAGGACGTGATCCTGGAGTTGACGCCCTTTCCGTGTATCGCCATTTTTCCGCCCCCGCCGGATTGCTATGTCTTTGGTCGTTCGCAGCGAGCCGTGGCGGTGATTCTGGATGATGATCGCGCGGAAAACCGAGCGCCGCGGATTGCCTTGGCCAATCCCGCCGACGGTGAAGAGTTTCGCGCTCCGGCTGACCTTCGCTTGATTGCCAACGCGCAGGATGCGGACGGTTGGGTGCGCCGGGTGACCTTTTTGGCGAACGGTGATCGGATCGGCCGAGTGAATGCGGAACGCGATGCCGATGATGTGGTGGACCAGCCACAGACCTTTGCCTTGCCTTGGACGAACGTGCGGCCCGGGCGATATGCCCTTGTGGCGGTTGCTGAAGACAATCGCGGAGCGGAAACGCGGTCCGAGCCGGTTATGATCGCGGTTTTGCCGGGAGACGTTGATCCCGTCGGGACGGTGGTTTCTGTGGAAGCGATTGATCCCCGGGCCTCGGAAGGCGCGCCAAGTAACACCACTCCGGTGGATGTGGGTGTGCTGCGGTTTACCCGAACGGGTGATCTTAGCGTGCCATTGCCGGTGAGCTATCGGATTGGCGGTTCGGCCATCAATGGTCGGGATTACGTGGGCATTCGGCGTCGCTTCGAATTTGACGCGGGGGAATCCCAGGTTGATGTGTTAGTCGAACCCATTGACGACAACCGAGTAGAGGGAACGGAAACCGTGACGGTTGCTTTGGTGGTGCCGCCGTGTATTGCGATCTTTCCGCCGCCGCCGGAGTGCTACACCTTGGGGGATAGCGGGGTCGCGACCGTACGCATCTTTGACAATGACGAGGAGCGAAATCTGTTACCTCGAGTTGCGATCGTGCAACCGCGTCAACGGTCTGTTTTCCAGCAGCCGGCGGATGTGGTCGTACGGGTTGAGGCTTTGGATCGAGACGGTTGGGTTGGACACATGCGTTTGTTTGCCGGTGAGGAATTGATCGGCGAGCGAACTCTGAACTTCTTCCGGGAACCGGATCCGGGAGATCGTTACCGGTTCGACTTTGTGTGGGAGAATGCGCCGGCTGGCGTCCACGAGCTCACGGCGGTTGCGACGGATGATCAGGGTGATACGGCGCGATCGCGCCCGGTGACGATTCGAGTTGTCGCCGCGGAGGATCTACCGGTCGTGCATGTGTTGGCTCGCGATGCGGCAGGTTCGGAGCCGGTGGAAGGTCGCCGCCCGGATAATATCCAATTTCGCGTCTGGCGATCCGGCCTAGGCAATGAGGCGTTGACGGTTTCCTATGAAGTCCGCGGGACCGCCACGCCGGGCGAAGACTACACGGCCTTGGAAGGGACCGTGACCATTCCCGCTGGGCGACGCTGGGCTGCGGTGGACGTGGTGCCTCTGGCAGATGAAGAAGCGGAACGTACCGAAACGGTGGTGCTGCGGTTGGTGCCGAATGACGCTTACGCCATCGGGCGAATTGCTCGTGCGGGAGCTGTGATTCGCGGAAACAATCGGATGCTGGCCGGTTCAGAACGGCTTTCCGATGGGAACGTTCACATCGCCATTCCGGCACCCAACGGTCAATCCTTTCGCGTGGAGTCCGCCACCAACTTTGCGGAGTGGGAAGTGATTGGGACCAACACGGTAACGGATGATGCCATCCATATTGTGGACACGGAATCGACCGATACGGAGGTGCGATTCTTTCGGATTATAGCGGACGTCGATCCTGAGGCAGAGGAGGATTGATTGTCCCAAACGGTGTCCGGTTTCCCTCCGGTCGCCTCGACCCTTGATCGTGATTATCGGAAACTCGGTTTCCTGTTCACCAAACAAGGCATGCCGCCGTCAAGGCTGCCGGGTCATGATCAGAGTTGGGGCGCACCGGAGGGGAACCGGGCCCACAAGAGCCCTCGGAGATCTAGGTGTCTTCGGGGGCTTTTTTTTCGGGCTGGAATTCGAGTGAAGCGGAGTTGATGCAGTAGCGGAGGCCGGTGGGTTCCGGGCCGTCGGGGAAGACGTGTCCCAGGTGTCCGTCGCAGCGGCTACAGTGCACTTCGGTCCGTTTCATGAACCAACTCCGGTCTTCTTGGGTTTCCACCGCTTGAGTGTCGAGCGGGTCCCAGTAGCTGGGCCAACCCGTTCCGGAGTCGAATTTGGTCTTCGAATCAAAGAGTGCTTGGCCACAGCACACGCAGGTGTAGGTGCCGTCTTCTTTGTTATCCCAAAGGGCCCCACTGAAGGCGCGCTCGGTGCCGTGTTCCCGGGTCACGTGGTATTGTTCCGTGGTCAGAATGGAGCGCCATTCGTCTTCGGTTTTTTTGATTTTTTCGCTCATGGTTTTGCCGGGGCGTCGAGGTCTTCTAGAATCTTTCGCAGGAGGTTTGGGACGTAAGATTTATAGCGCCGAGGGACGGCGGGATTTTGTTGGGGAAGGTCTTTGAGACGGTCCCGTAGGGAGGCGGCTTTGGCGTCGAGTTCGTCGATGGCATTGAGCGCGAGCATGGCCACCCAGACGTTGGTTTTCGATTGGTCCGCGGCTTGAAGGAGCACTTCGAGCGATGGAGCCAGGTCTTGGGCCGATCCGTGTTTGGCCAGGGCTTCCGCCGCCAAGACGCGAACACTGGGATCAGCGTCGGTGAGGGTCTTGCGGAGGAGTGCCGCGTCTGGTTTGACCGCTTTGGTGCCTCGGTTGACGTAGCCCATGGCGCCCCAATAACGCACGGCGCTATGGTCGTGCCGGAGGGCTTTTTGCAGTGTGGGAATGCCTTGACGGCCGCGACGTGAGGCAGCTAAGGCCACGGGACGAATGGCTTTGAGGGGATAGGTCTCAGGATCGTGACCCACTTCATAGGGTGAGGAATCGGCGGATCGGGTGTGTAGTTGGGCCTCCGGCAAGAAGCCCACGTCGCGGATCTTAAATTGGAACTTTCTCAATTCGGTCCGAAATCGTTGCAAGGTTTCCTGGTGCTTTTGAGACGCGGCGAGATTGATGGCCTCGTCCGGGTCGGCTTCGAGATCGTAGAGCTCTTCTACGGGTTTGGGTTGCCAGAAGAGCGCTTGGTGCGGGTCGAGGGTGCCGGCTTGGTAGCGGTCGTGCCAGATCTGAGTCGTGGGTGTTTGAAACATGAAACGGATGTGCTGCCCGTAGATCTTATGGGGCATGAAATGGCGGATGTAGATGTAGCGTTGGTCGCGAACGGAACGGATCAGGTCATAGCGTTCATCCATGCGTCCCCGAAACCCGAAAGCGTATTTGGGCGGCGAGGTGGCGTGGAGGCCCATGAAGGCGTGGCCGTGCCAATGGGGAGCCGGTGCCTCTCCAGCGAGACTGAGGAGCGTGGGGGCAAGATCAATGAAGCTGATGAGGCGGTCGCTCGTGCCACCGACCGCGTAGTCCGAGGGTGCGAGGTGGCGAAATTTTTCGGGCACGGAGACAATGAAGGGAACGTGCAGTCCGGAATTGTAGGGGAACCGCTTGTTCCGGGGCATGCCGGATCCATGGTCGCCGTAGTAGAAGACTATTGTGTTTTCCGCGAGTCCATCTGCCTCAAGATCGGCTAAGACCTGGCCGGCCAAGGCATCCATCTCGGTGACCTTGTCGTAGTATTGGGCCCAGTCGCGGCGGACCTCCGGTGTATCGGGGTGGTAGGCCGGCACGCGGACTCCGCTGGGATCATGAATCGCTTGGTGCGGGCGGCGGCGCAAACGGCTTTCGTGTGAGACCGTGAAATTGAAGATGGCAAAGAAGGGTTTTCCAGCGGGCCGATTGCGGTAGTGGGCGGTCTTGGAGGACTCATCCCATACGGTGGCTTCGGTGATGAGATTGTAGTCTTCCTTGGAATTGTTGGTGCAGTAGTAGCCGGCCTCGCGCAGGTATTGGGGGTAGAACTTCATCTCGGCCGGTAGGCGTGTCTGGCTTCGCATGTGTTCGGAACCGGTGGCGGGCGGATAGAGCCCGGAGATGAGAGTGGTGCGAGCTGGAGCACAGACCGGGGCGTTGGACCAGGCCTTCTGATACCGCATCCCCCGACGGGCGAGACCATCAAGGTGGGGCGTGTCGGCAAATGAGTCCCCATAGCAACCCAAGTGCGGCCCCGTGTCTTCGCTCGTGATCCAGAGAATGTTCGGACGATCTTGGGCTTGGGTCTCGGTCGCGTTCCCGAGTCCCAGGGCCAGAAGCAACAACAGCAGCGTTCTCATGAGGGAGTGAAATATGAAGTTCCTCCTCGGTGTAGGCAATGATTTCCCGACGCGATCAGAGCTCGCGATCTCGGCAAACAGCTCGGAATGGGCCGGCTTTCGAATCCTCTTTCGTTCGCCCGCCTGCGGGGATGTGTTTCTTGTCGGGTAAGAAAGTTCTTTGCGGTTTGTCCTGAAATAGGGTATTAAATGTCGCTATACGGGTTTTAATTATAGGGCCGACTTGCGTACTTGTGAATCAAGGTTGGAAACGTTCTGAACGAATAGAGAAAAGGCGGAATGGTGAAGAGTTTGAAGGAAGACAGTCAGAAGTATACCACGACCTGCAGTTGTGACGAGGATCCGATTCAGTGTTTGCAGCACATGTTCGTCGATCTGGTGCAGAAGGGCCGGGTGGCGCAGGGGCAATGTCCGGTGCGGCGTCCGGTGTTTTTGCGAACGCATGGGATTCTCAAGGGGACTTTGACTCTGGTGGAAAAGGTGCCGGCGGCGTATCGGGTTGGTCTGTGGGCTCAATCGAAGAAGAGCCATCCGGTTTATGTTCGCTACTCTTCGGATCTGGCGGATGGCCGTCCGGATTGGAAAAGCACGATCGGTATCGGGATCAAGATTTTTGGGATTCCAGGAAAGAAAGTGGTCAGTGATGACGGAGCGGATACGGCGGATTTGTTGCTGCAGAACGTGCCCAATTTCTTTGTCGATACGGCCCGAGACATGTGCGGGTTTACCAAGGCCAGTCTCGAAGGCTGGTCGGACGAATGGATCCAAGAGCACGCCCCGAAGACGGCGGAGCTGTTGGATCAGATGGCCAAGCCCATTCGGTCCGTCTTCGGGACGCAGTTGTGGAGTGTGATTCCGTTTCGCTTGGGTGACGATTTTTGCAAGTATGTCGTGAAGCCAGGCACATCCACCTTTGCGGAGGAACCGGATATTGATGATCCCAATTTCCTAGGGAACGACTTGGCAGCCCGGATGGCGAAGGGACCAGCCACCATCGATATCTTCATTCAGAAACGGCCGGACGCCAAGAAGTACGGACAAGCCTATCTTGATGAGCACTATCCCTTGGACCGGGCTACGGTGGTTTGGGATGAGAAGGAAGCCGTGCCGGTGAAGATCGCCACGATCCAGTTTCCTCAGCAAGACATCCGAGAATTGGAGCAGGAGACCTATGGGGATTGGCTCGCCTTCAATGTCGGCCGCGTGCCGGCAGAGAACGAACCAGTGGGGAGCGTTGCCGAAGCCCGGATGAAAGTGTATCAGGCGAGCGCTAACTATCGGCGCAAGGAGAACGATCAACCCGTTACGGAACCGAAGAAGGCTGGGAGTCCAAAGATTAAGAATCCCAAATGTCCCTTCCCACATCATCCGGCTCCGGTAGAGCCGACTGCTTTGACTCAGGATCAGATCGATCGCATTACCGACGTGCGCATTCACCCCGGCATTGGGGTCGCCCGAGTGGGGAATAGTGCCACGGATTACTACATTGGACCGGAAACGATGAACCCGCCTAAGACGGCCTGGGGTGGGACTCGAGATCCGGGGGGCGCGATCAAACGTCAGGCCGCCCGTTTCCGGGTTTACGGATACGACAAGTATGGAAACGTCGTTGCGGAGATTCAACAAGCGGACGGCAGCAGCGTCGAGTGGTCGGTTCAAGTGGCCAACCGCAAGGGTTGGTGGTACGAGTTCAACGCGGCCATGGATATTCCGGCCACAGTGGATCTGACCGTTCCGCTTCGGAACCCGGATGTTTCGGGGAGTGGGCGAAATGCGTTGATCATCGACTCAGGGCGAACCTGCATCATGGGGCGGAGTATGGAGGATAGCAGTTTCGAACTCTCGGGGAGTTTTCAAGGAACACCGGTTACGCTCGGGGAATTGCGCACTGATGCTGTTGGGCGTCTCTTGGTGCTACCGGGTTTCGGGGTGTCGGACTCGCCATCGAATCAGCCGGTTTTCCAGCCGGAGATTCCGAGCACGTTCAATAATGCGGCGGGTTGGTATGATGATATTTGCGATGGTCCGGTACATGCCAAAGTGTGTGTCGGGGACAAAGTCTTTGATGCGGATGGCGCCTGGGTGACCTCGGCGCCACCGGCCTTTGCGCCCGATTTGAAAGGGTGGCGCACCATGGATGATTTGATGCGTAGCGTCTTCATCTCCGCCGGAATGATGGACTTGCCCAAACGCGTTTCGTTCCGACGAGATATTCAGCCCATTTTGGCACGCATGAATGAGTTGCAGTGGGTGAACAAGGGGTTTGCCGCCATGTTTGGGGCTACGGGACCGATGAATTTTTCGGATCCTGAATTGTTGCTCCGCTTGAGCAAGGCTCCGGAAAGTCAGTTGTATCCAGATCCCAACGGAGAGTTGCGCCGAACCATTTACAATAGCTTTCGGGCAACCAATAGTCGGACGGTGGAGGAGGGGGCTTGGCCCTGGCAATATGGAGACGCCTACGGGTATACGGATCCTGATCCCACGGCGGCTCCCTCGCCGCGTACCTATCTCCGGTTGCCCGAATACTATGACTACCTCATGACTCACTGGGTCGAGGGAGATTTTGATGACGACTACTGTCCGGCCGCGCCTTCGAGTCAGACTTTGGATGAAGTGCCGTTACAGGAGCAGCCGGAGGCTTTGGATCGCTCGGCGATGTCTTTCTGCCTAGCGGACGCTTTCCATCCCGGCTGCGAGCTGACCTGGCCGATGCGTCACACATCACTTTATCGAGCGCCGTATCGAATTCGAGAGCGGGCGAGCGGGGAGACCGAAACCAATTATGGCAGTAACCTGACCACGGCGACGGTCTTGTCCATGCAGGGGCCGCTTTACGAGCAGGGCCCCGGAGACCTAACCAAATGGATGGCCTTGCCGTGGCAAGGGGACACCGCCTATTGCCGATCGGGATACGACATGGAGTATGATCCCTATTTGCCGACCTTCTGGCCGGCGCGGGTGCCCAACCAGGTGCTGACCAAGGCGGACTATGACATCCTTTGTGACAAGTCAAAGCCGATGGATATTCGGATCGCGGCTTTTCAGAACCGGCCGGGGTGGTTGCGGCAGTTGCCGGCGCAGAACCCACCCGATGAGCAGATGATGTATATGATCCAACACTTTGGTGAGATGGGGATTTTGGAAGCCCAGCCGCGCCCGGCGGATTTGAAGTGGTTACCCGAAACTGTCTACGTGGAGAATCTGACCGCGGTGAAGGAAGCCGAGCTGTCGCAGGCTGAGGCCCTGTTCTTCCAGGATTACGGCAAACTGGGGTATCATGACCGGTTGCTCCGGGAAGCCGGGTGGTTTAGTCAGGAACAGCGGAACGAATTCGCGACGATCAAGCGTCGAGGGAACTAGCTGTGGAGCCGGCATGTGATGTCATCATCGTGGGCGCGGGACCGGCGGGTTGCGCGGCTTCGATGGTGCTCACGCGGGCGGGCCTCTCGGTCCGGATGGTGGATCCGGGGGATGAGAATGCTTTGCGTGTGGGGGAGTCGCTACCGGCGGCTGCCTCGCGTTTGTTGGCGCGCTTGGAGCTGGGGAGTGTCGGAGAGTTCTTGGGAGAGCACGGGTGCTCGCCGTGTGTGGGGCAGGAGAGTGCTTGGGCTGGGGAGCGATGGGAACGGCGAGATGCTCTGGAAAGTCCTGAAGGCGGAGGCTGGCACATTGATCGGGCCCATTTTGACCAATCGCTACGGAGTGCGGCTCGGGAACGGGGGGCGGAATGGATCTCGGCTTTGGCGAAGGGGGTGAGCCGGGTCCAGGAATCGGGCTCGACGTTATTTCGTCTTGAGCTTGAGGCCGAGACGCGTTCGGAGCCTCTACGCGGGGAACGCACGTTATTCGGGCGCTGGTTGGTGGATGCGACCGGGCGGTCGAGTCGATGTGGGAGAGCCTTGGGTGCGCGGCGGGTCCGAGTGAGCGAACAAATGGCGGTGGTGCGGTGGTTTGAAGTGCCGGATTTTGATCGGGACCAGTCGACTCGGGTGGTGGCCTGTGAAGACGGCTGGTGGTATTCGGCCCGCTTGCCAAATGGCCTACGCGTGGTGGCCTTCCATTGTCTGCCGGAGCGCGTAAGTGCGGTGTTGGATGAGACGGACAGGTTTCGAGAGGGTTGTGACGGGACCTCGCTCCTTCCTTATCCTTTAGCACTGGCCAAGCCGGTAGGAGAGGCCGTTGTCCGAGACGCGGGTATGAGTCGGTTGCTGGCGCCGGTGGGCCCCGGATGGTTGGCGGTGGGAGACGCTGCCGTGGGGTTCGATCCTTTGTCCTCCCAAGGGCTCTTGTTTGCTCTTTATAGCGGGATCCGTGGAGCCGAGGCGATTCTCAGTGCGCGGGTGGGTGAGAATGGGTTGGGTCGATACGCAGGGAAAGTGGATCGTGTGTTTGTGGCCAACCAAGATTCCCGGATGTATCACTACGCCTCCGTTTCTCGATTCGCCAAAGCACCCTACTGGCGGCGTGCTTTGGGGCTCGATCCCAGGCGGGAATCGAAGAGGCAGGCTTAGCTCAAGCGTTGTACATACTGACCAGGAGCTGACTCCGGGCGCCTTCCAGAGCCATGATGAAGTCGCTGTAGCTCTGGTAGCGATGGGCCGGTTCTTTGGCCATGGCGTGGTAGATCGCGTCGCTGGTGGGTTGAGTGATCGAGGTTACCACGTGGTTTGGCGGCGTGAGTGGCGTGTGGATCTGGGCGGAGACCACCTCTTCAATGGTTGGCGCTTCGAAGGGCACATGGCCGGTCAGGGCGTGATAGAGGGTTCCGGCGAGACTGTAGAGGTCCGAGAGAAAGGTTTCCGCCTCGCGCTTCACTTTTTCCGGCGCGATGTAGTAGGGCGTGCCCCAGATGGTCCCGTGGTAGTTGGTGTCTTTGGTGGAGTTGGTCGCGAGGCCGAAATCCACCAGTTTGGGTTCCCCTTCCTGGTTGTAGAGGATGTTGCCGGGCTTGATGTCCCGGTGAAGCAGGCCTTTCTGGAGAGCGGAGTCTAGGGCAGCGGCGACCTTGATTCCGGTGTCGAGCACATCTAATTCCGGCACCATGCCTTCGCTCTCAATGCGGCTATCCAGACAGCCGTTATCGGCGACCTCCATCACCAGGTAACGTTTCCCCATGTGCTCGTCGAAGGTGTAGATGTGGATGATATTCGTGTGATTGAGGGACGCACAGGCTTTGGCTTCGATCCCGAAGGCTTCAACGGCCTCGGCATCTTCGAGCATTTCGTCCTTCATCAGTTTCACGGCGACTTCGCGGTTCAAACTGGTATCAAGGGCCCGGTAGACGGTTCCCATACCGCCGGAGGCGATGGCTCGCACCAATTTGAACTGGCGCAGCATCATGGGCATCATGATGGGGGCCTCGCATTTTGAGCAGGGGGTCGTCTGGAGTGGTTCCAGGTCCGAAGGGATAAAAACCTTCGCCCCACACGTGCCACAATCCACCATCGTGAGTGGCTTTTTTTGCGCTGATGATTCCGTCGTCACAACGTTTCCCTCTCCCGTTAATTAGAGCATATCTTGTTCCCGGAGATGAGCGAGAAATCGGTTTTCTAGATTTGTATTGGGAATGTCAAATCTTTGTTGTGCACCCCCGGGAAAAACTGACCTATCTGTGCAGATTCGGGCCGCTTCCGACGTTTATATTTGACCTGCTTGGCGTGGGGTTCTAGGAATGCGGCGCTATGCACGGTGAGCACGGTGTCCCAAATCCGATCATGATTCTCCCTTTTGGCGTGCTTTTGGCAACGATCGCTTTGGCGCCGTTGTTCTTTTTGCACTGGTGGGAGAAGCATTATCCAAAAGTCGCGATTGCGCTTGGTAGCGTTACGTTGGCGTACTATTTCTTTAGTCTTCACGATTACACGACCGTGATGCACACGGCCGAGGAATACATCAGCTTTATTTGCCTAGTGGGTTCCCTGTTTGTGGTCTCGGGCGGGATCCATATCAAGATTAAGGGGGAAGCGACGCCGTTGGCGAACGTGATGTTTTTGTTGTTTGGCGCGGTGATTGCCAATGTTTTGGGGACTACGGGGGCTTCGATGTTGCTCATCCGGCCGTGGATTCGGATGAATAAGTATCGAATCACGGCTCATCATATCGTGTTTTTCATTTTCATCGTCTCCAATGTCGGCGGCTGTTTGACCCCGATTGGGGATCCGCCGCTCTTCCTTGGGTATTTGAAAGGCATTCCGTTCTGGTGGGTACTGGAAAAATGCTGGCCCATGTGGATGGTCGGCATCGGCCTCCTGCTCGGGATCTTTTATGTGGTGGATATGATCAACTACCGCAAGGCGCCGAAGGAAGTGCGTGAAGAGTTGGCCGAGCCGCCGGATGAGTGGCATTTCGAGGGAGGGGTGAATCTCTTCTTCCTGGGCATGATTTTGGTCTCCGTTTTCATCACCAGTCCCAAGTTTCTGCGCGAGGGCTTGATGGTGGCGGCGGCAATCGGTTCCTACTTCGCCACCAAGCGTCATATTCACGAGGCGAATCATTTTAATTTCGAACCGATTCGTGAGGTGGCGATTCTGTTTATTGGGATCTTCGCCACCATGATGCCCGCGCTCGCGTGGCTGCAGGCCAATGCGAGTTCCATGGATAGTGTCACGCCCGGGTTGTTCTATTGGGGCACGGGCCTGCTTTCCGGTGTGCTGGATAATGCACCGACCTATTTGAGCTTTTTGAGTGCGACCTTTGGTAAGTTTGCCCAGACTGAGATTGTGGAAGGCGTTCAAGCTTTGATCGCGAGCAATGGGGCTGGGCTGGCGACCTTAACGGGACCGAACGCCGAGTTGATCCGTGGCGCCTACGAAGGCTTGTCGGAGCATTTTGACGGACCTACCAGTGAAGTCACGGTGGAAACCATCGAGCTGGCGGTCTTGTTGGGGAATGCCAACTTGAGCCAGTATGTCGTAGCAATCAGTGTGGCGGCCGTGTTCTTCGGGGCCAATACCTACATCGGAAATGGTCCGAACTTCATGGTGAAGTCCATTGCCGATCAACAAAAAGTCCATGCGCCCTCGTTCTTGGGTTATGTGTTCAAGTTCACCATTCCGGTCATGATTCCGGTGGTGGCGGGGATTTGGTTGATCTTCTTCCGCTAGGCGGCGGCAGGAATCCGAGTGCAGGACTGCGATCCGAGACGAGATGCGTTTCGTATACAACGTCCTGTTTGGCGGGTTCTTTGTTCTTTCGCTTCCCTATTACTTTTGGCGCCTCTGGCGGCGGGGTAATTGGCGGTCCGGAGTGGGGCAACGCTTCGGTTGGTATGGTTCCGAGGCGGTGTCGGCGCTGGATGGCGATCGGAAGGTGATCTGGTTCCACGCCGTGAGCGTGGGGGAGGTGAATCTGTGCGCCTTGTTGGTTCGCGTGTTTGCGGAACAACGGCCGGATTATCAAGTCGTGGTGTCTACAACGACGACGACCGGGATGGGGGAGTTGCAGCGCAAGTTGCCGGAGTCGGTTCTCAAGATCTACTACCCGATCGATTTTTCCTATGCCGTGAAGCGGGCGCTACGGTTGATTCGGCCCGACGCTTTTGTGCTCGTGGAAGCGGAGATCTGGCCCAATTTGATTTGGCGTCTGCGGGACCGCGGCACGCCGATGTTTTTGGTCAACGCCCGCTTGTCGGATCGTTCCGCCCGACGGTATCGGAAGGTGGGTTGGTTGTTTCGGTCCATCTTCGGCAGTTTTTCCGGTGTCGGCGTTCAGAACGAAGCGGATGCGGCGGCTTTGGAGCGTGTGGGGTGTTGGGCGGATCGGGTGCACGTCACGGGCAATCTCAAGTTTGATGCGGTCCAATTGGACTCCGAGCATCGGGTAGACCCGGCGGCGATTCTCCGTTGGGCGGGGGGGCAGGCGGATAGCCTGGTCTTGTTGGGGAGTAGCACTCATGCGGGGGAGGAGCGCTTGTTAGCGGAACGGTATCTGCGGTTGCGCGAACGCTTTCCTAAGTTGTTTCTGGTGTTGGTGCCGCGCCATTTTGAGCGGGCGAAAGATGTGGTGAAGGAGCTGGACGGGTTGGGTTTGCGGCTGCGATTGCGGTCGGAATACGAGGAGGAGGCGCCAACTGGAGCGGAGTCGGATGCGCCGGGATGTTTGCTGGTGAACTCGACCGGGGAGTTGCGGGATTTTCATGCCATCGCGGATATGGTGTTTATCGGGAAAAGCCTTCTGGCGCATGGGGGGCAGAATCCCATCGAACCGGCGGCGGCGGGGAAAGCCGTGGTGATGGGGCCTTATATGGAGAATTTTCGCGCGATTGTCCGGACTTTTTTGGCTTCGGAGAGCATGGTGCAGGTGGCGGATGCCGATGCGTTGGAGGGCGCATTGGCGGAGTTGTCTGGGGATGATGCGGAGCGGGCTCGGTTGGGGGCTCGGGCGCAAGATGTGGTGATGGGGAATCGCGGGGCGGTGGAGCGGACGGTTGGGTTGATTTTGAGGCGCTTGGCGGATGGGGAGGAGAGGGGAGAATGCAAAAGTTAAACTGCAAACTGCAAAATTCAAAATGGGGGGGACGTGGGGAGCTTCTAGGTTTGGGGACTGGCTGCTCGTATCGGTAGTTTGATTTCTTTTTAGCGGCTGGTTAAGCTTTCTCTCTATTCCATGGCTGATATCAGTATCGTTCAGAAGGCAATTGAGCTCTCGCAGGCCGGGCGCTCGTTTGCTTTGGCGTCTGTGATTCGATCCGCGGGGTCGACGCCGCAGAAGGCGGGCGCTAATGCCATCTTTGCTGCCGATGGGGCGATTTGGGGAACCTTGGGCGGTGGGTGTTTGGAAGCCGAGTGTCGGCGCCGGGCCTTGGATGGGCTCGATGCCGGTGAAGCGATGGCTTTTGATCTTCGTTTGGATGATATCCAAGGTTGGGACGATGGGCTGATCTGTGGGGGTAAGGTCCGGGTGTTTATCGATCCGCGTCCGCAACGGAATCAAGCCGTGTATGAATCTCTGGTCATGCGTTGGGGAAAAGGAGAGCCGGTCTGTTTGTTGACGGTGGTTGGGTCGAGTGATCCAGATCTGGGAGTGGCGCGGGTGTGTGGCTTGAATGAGGTCTCCGGAGAACTGGGTGGAGAACTTTCCGGTTTGAAGGCACTCATTGAGACTCAGCGGGCGGGTTGTGTTGATGGGAGTGTTGGTGATGGAAAGAAGTCGATTTACTTTGAACCGTTTGTGCCGAAGCCTCGCTTGGTGATTGCCGGTGCCGGTCATATTGGAAAGGCCACTGCTCATTTGGGACATCTGATGGGGTTTGAAGTGATCGTGATTGATGACCGACCGTCGTTGGTTTCCAAAGAGAATATCCCGGAAGCGGATCGAACCTTGTGTGGTGATATTCCTGAAGAGATGGCCAAATTGGAGACACACGAGCAAACCTATATCGTGATTGTGACTCGGGGGCATCGCCACGATGGGACCGTGCTGGCCAAAGCGGTGAAAAAGCCTGCGGCGTTTGTGGGGATGATTGGCAGTCGACGCAAAGGATTGATGATCCGGGAAGGCTTGGTCGAGGAAGGACTCGCGACGCCTGAAGAGTTAGAACGGGTGTGTTCGCCGATCGGTGTGGATATTGGGGCCGAGTCGGTGCCTGAGATTGCCCTGAGTATCATGACCCAATTGGTGGCGGTTCGACGGAAACGGAGTTGGAGCGCACCCGCGATGAACTATGGACTCGAAGATTACCGCGATCGTCCTCGCGGCGGGACACTCCAGTCGGATGGGGCGACAGAAGTTGCTCCTCCCATGGGCGGGTAGGCCCGTCGTTCGGCATATCGTCGACGTGTTGCTCGCCAGTGGCTTGCCGGAGGTGCTGGTGGTGACGGGGCGCGATCACGAGCCGATTCAAGCCGCTTTGTCGGATGTGCCGTGTGTGCGCAATCCTGATCCAGATCGCGGGATGTTGAGTTCGGTGCGAATCGCGCTCGAACGGGTAGATCCGGATCAGACAGCGGCTGTGTTACTCGCCTTGGGGGATCAGCCTGGTTTAACGACTCACTTGGTGCGGAGGCTCGTCGATGCGTGGTCCGAGGATCCGGGGCGGTTGGTGCGGCCGATTCAGGGCGGGCGTCGTGGACATCCCTTGGTGATTCCGGTTTCGTATCGAACCGAGATTCTGGAGGAGTTTGACGCGGAGGGCTTGAAGGGGTTGTTGCGGCGTTATCCTGAACGAATCTGCGATGTCGAAGTTGAGGACCCCGGGGCGGTTACGGATATCGATACCCCTTCGGACTATGAACAGGAGTGGGAGCGGTGGAACCGAATGCAAGGCGGCTAGGTTTTGCCGGGTGCCGGTCACGCATTCCTGAGGCCTTGGACGATGGACGGAAGGGTTTGGATCACGCGATCGATTTCATCCACCGTGGTATCAAGTCCGAGGCTGATGCGAATGGCGGCTTGTGCCGTTGGGTGGGACTGACCCATCGCGAGCAAGACGTGGGAAGGATCCAGTGAACCGGACGAGCACGCGCTGCCGGTGCTGACGGCGATTTGCGCGGCGTCCAGGGCCATCATTAGGGCTTCGCCTTCCAACCCTGCGAATCCGAGATTGCTGATGTGGGGTAGGCGTTCTCCGGCCTGTCCGTTGCACCAGGCGTCGGGAACTTGTTCGAGGATCTGGGTTTCGAGTCGATCCCGAAGTTCGCGAACGCGGGTGGTATAGGTCGTGAGGTTTTCTTGGGCGAGTTCGCACGCCTTGCCCATACCGACGATGGCGGCGACGGATTCCGTTCCGGCGCGGAGGCCGCGTTCTTGGGCGCCACCGCGAAGGAGCGGGGTAAGCCGGTGCCCGTGTCGCACGTAAGCGGCGCCAATGCCTTTGGGGCCTTGTAGCTTGTGGGCGGAAAGGGTGAGGGCATCGAGAGATAGGCGTTGGACGTCGATCGGGATCTTGCCGACGGCTTGGACGGCGTCCGAATGGAGGAGCCAGTCGTGTTGCTGACAGTGATGGTGCCATGCTTCGATGGGTTGCAGGCGCCCCGTTTCGTTGTTGGCCCATTGCATGGAGAGAAGGCGGAGTGAAGCGGGTAAGTCTTCTGGTAGCGTGTTCGGGCTGGTGGTGCCCGAGGCGTCGACGGGGATCTCTGGGATGGTTTGTTCGGATGCTTGGTTGTGGTGGCGAGTGGGATCGAGAACCGAATGGTGTTCAACGGCCGAGCAGGCGATGGGGCGTGGCGGGGTGTTTTTCTCGGATGGGGAGGTGAGACCGTGCAGCAGCCAGTTGTTCGCTTCGGTGCCGCCGGAGGTGAAATAGATCTCTTCGGGTTCCGCGCCAATGAGGGCGGCGGTTTGTTCGCGTGCCTTTTGGATGGCGACGCGCGCGCGCCGTCCGAAGCGATGGAGCGAACCCGGGTTCCCGTGGTGGCCAGTGAAGAAGGGCATCATGGCTTCCAGCACCTGGGGATGCAGGGGCGTCGTGGCGCTATGATCCAAGTAGATGGGCTGGGTCATTGTCGAAAGGACTTTAGGAACATTCTCGCAAGAGGGGGAGAGGGAATTTGTTCGGCGGGAAGTCCCGGGTGCGATCAAAAATGCGGGGAGAATGAAAAAATGAAAACTGCAGAATGGAAAATTCAGCCCTTTCTTTTGGAGTGCGGGAGCAGGGCTGCCGCTTTCCTTTTGGTGGACTCTTTCTCACTCCTGCTCCAACGGGAAACCTACAGCATCCTTCCGATCCGATGCCCCGCACATTGAATCACACCCAGAAGTCCCTGGGTTAATTGAGTTTGGAGGTTCTGCGGTTGTGCGCCGGGGGCCTTGCTGGGCTGGTGAATACCGTTGTGCCGACGGCTCGCGGGTACGCTCGCCCCACCATCCGGAATCGAAACTAGGATGGCTCTTGCGTATTCGAGGCTCTCTTTTTCAATCGCGCGCGGAATCGTCCTTGGATTAGGGTGCGGTAGATTTTATGTGGATGCGGATCTTGAGATGGGTGTTTCCGGTTGGGTTGTTTGTGGCTGTTGTGCTGCCGCTGGAGGGGGCCAAGGGTGCCGAGTTTGCCGAACGGCAGCGTTTCCGATCGGCTGATGCCCACCAAGGTGTCGCGGTGGGGCCTTCGGTGGTCTATGCCGTTGGGTCGCGATCGATCTCGCAACATGACAAGCTGACGGGACAGCTGTTGCGGCGCTGGGAGGCGGGGGAGCAGAAATCATTCATTCATTTGGATAGCGGCATCGTCAAGGACGGGGAACTGTTCTGTGCCCATTCGAATTATCCGCTCGTTCCCATGAACGGTTCGATGGAAGTCTATGATGCCGACACGCTGGTTTGGAAACGTCGGCATGTTTTTGAGCAACCGTTGGGATCCTGCACGTGGATTGATTGGTACGACGGGACTTGGTGGGTTTGCTTCGCGCACTATGAAGGGTGGGGTGGTTATCCGGATAAGGATCCGAGCTGGACGACCTTGGTTCGCTACTCCGAGACGTGGGAAGAGTTGGGCCGCTGGCGTTTCCCGGCGGCGGTCTTGGAACGTTTCGGGCGCTTCAGTTGTTCCGGTGGGAGTTGGGGGCCGGACGGGCGGCTCTTCGCCACGGGGCATGATCGACCTGAGGTGTATGTGCTTCGGGCACCCGTGGGTGAGCCGGAGTTGGTCCTTGAGGCGACACTCCCCCTGAATTGCTTTGGCCAAGGGATTGCTTGGGATCGAACGCCGGATGTGCCGCCGACGCTTTATTCGATCAAGCGGTCGAGTCGTGAGGTCGTTGCCAGTGGCTGGCTGGAGACCGAAGCCGCAGCCAAGCCATAGGCGGCAAGCGATTCCATCCGAGGGACTATTCTTCGCTCTCGGCACCGCCCAGGGTTTCGTAATAGCGACGGACGAGTTCCGAGTATTTCTGTGGCACCGGATCGCGGTCGATCGGTACGACGGCTTCTCGTGAGAGTCGACGAGCGAGTTCTTCGGAGACTTGTTTGCGAATCTCGGCCAGGGGTTTTTCGATTTCCATCTGTACGAGATCCCATTGGGGTTCTTTGCCGTTGCGTTTGTAGTCGATGCGTACGGCGCGGGCCCGATCACGGACGGCGGCTACTTCGTTTTGGAGTTCCGGCACGTCGATCATTTCTTCGACTTCGCGGAGCTGGTCTGAGAAACGAGAGAAATCTTCGCCGGTAAGCGGCCCGTCCGTGGCTCTTCCGCCGTTGGGTCCGCTTTCATTGCCGCCGATATTCCAGGCCATACGCGGGGATTGGTTGCCGCCGGATCCACCGCCGCCACCACCCTGTGAACCGGGTTGTCCGCGTCCGGGTTGTTGGCCTTCTTGTCCCTGCTGACCACCCTGACCTTGTTGGCCCTCTTGTCCTTGCTGGCCGCCCTGACCCTGTTGGCCTTCTTGTCCCTGCTGACCACCCTGACCTTGTTGGCCCTCCTGTCCTTGTTGACCGCCCTGCCCCTGTTGACCTTCTTGTCCTTGCTGACCTTCTTGTCCTTGCTGACCTTCTTGTCCTTGCTGACCTTCCTGACCCTGCTGTCCGGATTGTCCACGTAGGCCCTCCCCAGTTGCTTGGGCTAGTTCCATGCGTTCTTCACCGTTGGGATCTGGTACGGCGCCCTGGCCTTGGCCTCGGGCATTTGGATCATTCGGATCATTCGATGGATTCTGTCCGCCGCGTTGGCCCGGTTGGTTATTGGCGGCGGTTTGGGATTCGGTTCCGTTTTCGCCGCCCGTGAGATTGTCCGCGATTTCGTTTTCAACGTCTTCCAAAAGCTCATCGAGGGCCAGGCGTGCCCGTCGGAGGGATTCGACCCCGTCGCCGAGCACGCTATCGGCGGCTCGATCGATTTGGTCCTGCAGAGCGTCGATGGCTTCGTTCGTTGGCTGTTCAAATTCCTGCGCTTTATCGATGAGGTTGAGTCGAGCGAGTTGAGAGGTGTAGTCGAGCTGCTCGTTGATCGTGGCGGGATCCGTGTTGCGGTAAGCTTCGTGTAGCTGCCGGGAAAGGAGGGGTTCGGAGGTTTCGGAGTCCTCGCTGATGGATCGGATGTCGTCGAGGATGGATTGGAGCGCCTCTTTTTGTTCCTCTACGTTCTCGATGACGCGTTCGGCTTCCTCACTTTCGCCAAGGGTTTTTTGTTCATTGCGTCCGGCTGCGGCGAGGTCATCGCGGATCTGGTCTTGCCGTTCGGCGAGTTCGTTGGCCCGAGCGCGCAAATCTTGCATGGCTTGCGAGAATTGTCCGGAGTTCTCCTTGCGGTAGTCGTCCCGGAGTTCTTCCAGATCTTGTTGCGTACGGGTGCCGGAGGCCAAGGCCTGAGAGACTTGGCCGTCTTCCAGGTTTTCGGCGGCGTCCTGAGCTTGGTTCCGGATTTGATCGATCTGGGAGAGGTTCTCGGCCGCTTCGGGTGTGTCTTGGTTGGCCACCCGTTGGCGGATTTCATCCATGTCTTCGACCATCTCGCGTTGTTGGTCTTGCAAGCGCTTGAGTTGTTGCTCGATCTCTTCTTTCTCCTCTTCGGTTTCCGCTTCGTTGAGAGCGGTTTGTAATTCTTGCAGGCGTTGGTTGAGATCTTGTTGGCGTCGAGCCAGTTCTTTGAGCCGGTTCAGGATCTGCAATTGTTCGTTCTGGGCACCGTCTTGAGGGCTGTTGGCTTCGCTCTGGGTTTCGTAGCGGTCGGCTTCATCCGCCATCTCCAGTTGGTTGAGCTGTTGTTGCGAGCGACCGCCACCACCACCGCCGCCACCGCCGCCTTGCGATACTTGAAATTCATCCGGCTGCAGTTGAAGTAAGTAATGATACGCTGTGCGCGCTGTGCGGATTGCAGCGGGAAGCTGTTTGGTGGATTCGGATCCAGCTGCATCGGTCAGCGAGTCCATGGTGGCCTCCATGGCCTCTTTGGCCTGTTGTAGGACGATCTGGTCTTTTTCTTGTTCGACTTCGGGGGCGAGTTGGTCGAGTTGGGTGATCGCGTTGGCTTGGGAGTCGGAGACGACGTTGACGTCTTCCACGTATTGGGCGGAGAGCTTGCGGCCGGATTCGCGTCGCTGGATGTTCCAGGTGGCGTTGATGATTTCTTTTTGGAGTTCGGCCAATTGCATGGCGGGCGAGTTGCCTTGCTGTCCGCCTTGTTGCTGTTGTTGTTGTCCGTTTTGGTTCTCGCGGAAGATCTCCTCGAAGGGACGGATCTCGGCAAAAAACATGTCGCTGTAATTGCGGCGGACATTCCCATCAGGGCCGATATCATCCGCCCAGAGGTAGTAGGAGATGAGGGACTTGGGAGCGACGTCGAATTCTTCAATTTCCATCAAATGACTGATGGCGTGCTTTTCCTTGGCGGCGGCTTGTTCGCCATAGGTGACGAGGACTGGTTCTTCCGTGCCAATGGCGTAGGCGAATCCGTATTCGCCCATGCCGTAGTCATCCCAGATCTCGCCTTCAAACTCGACTTCCTCGACTGCGGAGAAGCGTTGGTCGCCGACCGGGGACTTCAGTTTAAGGGTAGCGAGTTGGTTTTGTTTCACGCGGATGACGAAATCCGAGCTGAGTTTGTTGGTGCGGCCTTGGGCGTCTTTGAGTGCGAGCTCATAGGTTTCGCTTTCTTCCAGGGTCAGCTTGGCAAGGTAGGTCGTAGGATTGTCGGGTGAGACTTCGAGGGGGATTGCTTCGCCGTCGCGGTTGACGAGGCTGCCTTCTTCGATGGGCTTGTTCAGCTCGAGTTGGTAGGTGAGTTCGGTGCCTTCGACGGCGGTGATGCGTCGGGTGTCCTTAATTTTTCGATTAGGGAGCTCGGTGTAGGCCGGGTAGGCGAGTTCGGCGTTGGCTTTGGCCAGCGCTGGGAAGTCGAATACGGTGAGACGAAAATCTTCTGTGCGTTCCTCGCCGTATTGGACGTAGTAGACGGTGTCGGCATCGACGGACATCAGGCTGGTGCCGAAGACGGGGTCCGCGAGGTTGCGGTTCAGCGCGATCCGGCGGGTGGTTCCATTGGCGGGGAGGAGGACCAGGGTCGCTTCGGTGGGGACTTTTTTTCCAAAGGTGGCGGTGACGACCACGCTGCTCCCACGTTCGATATCGCGAGTGCCGGGCATCACCTCGATCTCGCCGGTGAAGCGGGGGGCGAGGGTGGTTTCGGTTTTGGGGCGGAGGCCGGTGAGGGCGACCGCGACAAGGAAAAAGGCTGCGATGCTCAGCCAGTGAAAGGCTTGGGTGAAGAAAAGGCGTTCGTTTCCGCTGCGATTCCAGGGCTCGCGGAGGTTTTTGGCTAGGGCTTCACGGATAACCCGTTTTTGCAGGTAGTTGAAGTCGCCGGTCTCGGCGTCGGGTTCGACATCGATGGCGGTTAGTAGCAAGGCGTGGAGATCTGGGTGCTCGGTCTCGATGCTCCGAGCGAGTGCGTGGAGATCCGTTTTCCGTTGGCCGGTCGTGAGCCGGATGATTAGGGACCAGGCGATGCCGAGTCCGATGAGGAGGGGAAGTTGGCCGGGAATCGCGAATCCGGTTTGTCGGTTGGCAAACAGAAGGAGGACGCCGATGATAGAGACGGTCACCCAGCCGAATGCCTGGAGGCGACGCGTGCGGTAACGGTCTTGAGCGGCGGCAATGGGAGCCAACTTGGCGGTCAGGATAGGATTAGCCATAACGGGGGCACTTTCTGCCTCTTTCTTTCATACCGGCTCGGCTCACAATTTGCAAAAGGTTATCGATTGCAGTGGGTAAGGATTGAGCATCGGTTGCTGGTGTTGGGTGTGGCCTTGCCAGATTCAGTGAATCCCTGGCCAGCTTTGCGATTCTTTGGTTTAAGACGCTCCGTTCGGCGCCTAGGTGACACAGATTTGGCGGTCCATTTAGGTTGGTTTGCTTGGGATTTGGAGCTGTCGCTTGGCGGCGATGTAATTTGTCAGTAAATGGATTAAAAAAAGCCTTGTGAAACTTTTCACGATGCCTAAGGTAACGCCATTTCGCTGGGGCACTCGTGTTTCCCGTTAGGGACCATCGTCTCTGACAGACCCTTTATTTTGGCGCAATGTTCGCATTTAGATCGTTATTAATCGTTTTTTTCTTGGTGTTTGCCTCGTCTGCAGGGTTTGCCGCGGAGGCTGCGCATGGCGCTGAGGGTGGCGCGGAAGCGCATCATGGGCTGACGCCGAACGCCGTGCCCCTGTTTCACCTGGGGCCTTTGGTGATCACCAATTCCATGGTGGTGACCTGGATTGTGGCAGCATTGATCATCTTGGTGGCGCAGATGGCCACGAGGGGGGCGACGTTGGTGCCGACCGGGCTGCAGAACTTTGTCGAATGGCTGGTGGAGGAGTTATATGGCTTTTTCGAGAGCATTATCGGCCCGGAGATGGTGAAGAAGTCCTTCTGGTTTTTTGGCACGGTCTTCATATTCATTCTCTTTACCAACTGGTTTGGGTTGATCCCCGGGTTGGGGACGATCGGCTGGGGCACGGTGGATGCCGACGGGCATTTCCACATGGCTGAGCCGCTTCTGCGCGGCGTGAATGCTGACCTTAATATGACCGCGGCCATGGCCATCCTGTTTTTCGTGCTGTGGTTGATTTGGTCGTTTCAAGCCAATGGTGTGGGTGGCTTTGTCGGTCATATCTTTGCGGTGAAAGGGCATGGATCCAACTTCATGGGCTTTTTCCTGGTGGCCGTGTTTGTCTTTGTGGGTGTGATTGAGATCGTCTCGATCTCGGTTCGTCCGGTGGCATTGATGTTCCGACTCTACGGAAACGTGTTTGCCGGTGAGAACATCCTGGAAACGGTGATGCATTTGGGTGGGGCTTGGTTCGGATGGTTATTCGTGCTGCCGTTCTACCTGTTGGAGATTTTGGTGGGGTTGGTGCAAGCGTTGGTGTTTGCGCTTTTGACCGCTGTCTTTACCGCTTTGATGTGTGTGCATGATGAAGAGCACGCCCACTAGGTGAGGTGGGGATACGCGATACTGAATTTGGCAGTTTGATCGTGCAGAGTCAGCGAGAACTGTCTTCGAAACAACAACTAGAAAGATTAGAGAAACATGTCATTATTGCCTCTCTTGGCTGAATTGGCCGGAAACCTTCACGTTGGCTTGGCTGCCATCGGTTCTGCAATCGGTGTGGCGCTGATCGGTGCGAAGGCTGCCGAGGCCACGGGCCGCAATCCCGGTGCTGCCGGTGCGATCCGAACCCAAGCGATCATCTTTGCAGCTTTGGCTGAAGGTATCGTGTTCATCGCCATCTTCTTGGCGGGTTAGTCCGAGTCTGTCCGAATCATTGGTTGGAATAGGTCAGACAGAGACGCCTCTGTCTGACCCCTTTTACTCTCTGTATGAATCAGTTAGTGCTTTTTGCGGCTGCGGCGGAGTCGAGTGGTGACGGTGGGGTGGTTACTGAGATCACCACGCGGTTTGGTGTCACTTGGCCCTTGTTGATCTCCCAGTTGATTGCCTTCACTGTGGTGGCGATCCTTTTAAAAAAATTTGCCTACCAACCGGTCTTGACCATGTTGGAGGAGCGCCGTCAGCGGATTGCCGAGAGCATGGCAAACGCCGAAAAGATCAAGGAAGAATTGGCGAGCACGGAAGCGGCTCGCAAGAAGGTCTTGGACGATGCCAACGCACAGGCGAATCAGCTGATTGAGGAAGCGCGTGCCGCGGCTGCTCAGGTGCAAGAGAAAGAGAGCCAAAAAGCAGTGGCTCAAGCCGAGCAGATTATCACCCAGGCCCGTGAGGCCGCTGCCGCGGATCATGCGCGGATGGTGAGCGAGCTTCGGGCGGAGATCGGTGGCTTGGTGGTGAAGACCACGGCTCAGGTGGTGGGCAAGGTGCTCACGCCCGAAGATCAAGCCCGTTTGGTGGAAGATGCGAACCGCGAATTGGCGTCCTCTTCTTCTTAGAGCGATCGGCCTAGATCAATCCCGATGAAGATCAACAAACAAGCCCGGCGCGACGGCAAATCTCTGTTTCGCAGTTGCTTGGCGGACAATCGCTTGGATGAAGGCCGGGTGCGCCAGGTGATCACCGAGGTATTGGACAAGAAACCGCGTGGGTATCTGGCGGTGCTGAGCCATTTTTCTCGTTTGGTGAAACTGGAAATCCAGCGCCGAACGGCCCGAGTGGAATCGGCAACCGCTCTGACTCCGGACCTGCAGTCGCAGATTACGGCGCGGCTGGAAGGCTCTTACGGGGCGGGTTTGAGCATTGGGTTTGTGGAAAACCCGGATTTGATCGGTGGGATTCGAGTGCAAGTGGGGAGCGATGTCTATGACGGCTCCGTGCGCTCACGTTTGAATGGATTGGCCGGATCGTTTGCGGCGAATTAAGACTTTTTGAGACACGTTACTTTTACATTGTCAGTTAGCGGCTATGAGCAACCTATTGCAAGAAATCGAATCTCAGATTAGCGGCGCCAAGAAATCGGTGGCCCGTGAGAATGTTGGTGTGGTCCGAGAGATCAGTGACGGCGTCGCCAAGATCGAAGGCCTGACCGGAGCGATGCTCAATGAGATGATCGATTTCGGTGACGGCGTGGTCGGTCTCGCCTTGAACTTGGAAGAGACCGAAGTGGGCGCCATCGTGCTCGGTGACTACACCGGCATCAAAGAGGGCCAGGAAGTCAAGACCACCGGCAAGCTGCTACAGGTGCCCGTGGGCAAAGGCATGCTGAGCCGCACGGTCAACGCTCTGGGACAACCTCTGGACGGCAAAGGGCCGATCTCGAGTGACGTGAGCTATCCTGTGGAGAAAATTGCTCCCGGTATTGTAAAACGTAAGTCCGTCTCCCAGCCCGTGCAAACGGGTATCATGGCTGTGGACGCGATGATCCCGATCGGGCGTGGCCAACGTGAGCTGATCATTGGTGACCGTTCTACGGGTAAGACCACGATCGGTATCGATACGATCATCAGTCAGGCGCGTTTGAACAAGGCTGCTGAAGAACGTGGCGACAAGGATTTCCGTCCCCTTTATTGTATTTATGTTGCTGTCGGTCAGAAGCAATCCAACGTGGCCCAGGTGATCAGTACTTTGGAAGCCGCCGGTGCGATGGAATACACCACCGTGGTTTGCGCCTCGGCCTCTGATTCGGCCACGAACCAATACCTCGCCCCGTTCGCCGGTTGTGCGATGGGTGAGTGGTTCATGGACAATGGCATGGATGCCTTGATCATTTATGATGATCTCTCCAAGCACGCTGTGGCCTATCGTCAGGTTTCCCTAGTGCTCAAGCGTCCGTCCGGTCGTGAGGCCTATCCGGGTGATGTCTTCTACTTGCACAGCCGCTTGTTGGAACGGTCGGCACGCGTGGGTGAGAACTACGGCGCGGGTTCTTTGACGGCGTTGCCGATCATTGAAACGCAGGCCGGTGACGTTTCGGCCTACATTCCGACCAACGTGATTTCCATTACCGATGGTCAGATTTACTTGGAAACGGACTTGTTCTACCAAGGTATCCGACCGGCTATTTCCGTGGGTCTGTCCGTGTCCCGTGTGGGGTCGGCGGCACAGATCAAAGCCATGAAACAGGTGGCTGGCCGTATCAAGCTTGATTTGGCTCAGTTCCGTGAATTGGCGGCCTTTGCTCAGTTCGGTTCCGATTTGGACGAGAAGACCCAGGCGCAGTTGGAACGTGGTAAGCGCATCGTGGAAGTCTTCAAGCAACCCCAATACAACCCGCTTCCGGTGGAACTCCAGGTCGTGGTGCTGTATGCGGTGCAGAACGGTTTCATGGATAAGATCGAGGTTGAGCAGCTGAAAGACTTCCAGAGCAAGCTGGGCGATTTCATGCAGACGCGCAAACAGGACGTCCTCGACCTGATCTCCAAGCACGGACAGCTGAACGACGAAGTCAAATCGGCTGTTCACGGTGCGGTGGACGAATTCACCCAATCCTACAATTAACGTTTAGCGTTCGGAATTCATGGCGAGCACACGCGACATTCGGCGCCGGATCAAGTCCGTAAAGAATACGGCACAGATCACCAAGGCGATGCAGATGGTGGCCGCATCCAAGATGCGGCGCGCCCAGCAGACGGCCATGGCGGGGCGGCCCTACGCGACGCTCATGAATCAGATGCTGGGAGAAGTCACGGCCAATGCCGGCGACTTCAGCCATCCTTTGATCGAGAAGAAGCCCGCTGGGAAGCGTGGCTTGGTCGTGATCAGCACGGACAAGGGGCTGTGCGGTGGCTTGAATACCAATCTGCTGCGCGAAGCGAGCAAGGCCGACGTGGCTTCGACCGTTTTTGTCACGGTCGGTCGTAAGGCGTCACAATTTGTCGCTCGGACCAAGCGGGATCTTTCCGCCGAGTTTAGCTATAAGGATGTGCCGGACTTTGCGGATGCTCGGGCGATTTCCAAATATGCCCAGGAGCTGTTTGCGCAAGAAGGCATTGAGAAAGTGGACGTTTTGTTCACGAACTTTGTTTCGACTCTCACGCAGCACCCGGAAGTGCGGCCTTTCTTGCCGGTGGGCGAGATCAAGGGAATCGAAGCGGGGATCGAAGGCGAGTCGAGCGAGACTCAGTTGAAGGAAAGCCCGCTAGAGTTCCACTTCGAGCCGAGCGCTGGCGATGTGCTCGGAAACTTGCTTCCGCACTACCTTAACTACCAATTGTACCAATTGTTGCTGGAGTGCAAAGCGAGTGAGCACAGCGCGCGAATGGTTGCGATGAAGAGTGCTACGGATAATGCGAACCAGATGATCAAGGACTTGTCGCTCGAATACAACAAGCTGCGACAAGCCAGCATTACCAACGAGTTGTTGGAAATCACCTCGGCTGCGCTGGCCGTCGGTTAGACGATTTCGAGTCAGCTCGTTGCGAACGATTTCAATCCGCCCGCGACCGTACAACGGTTCGCGGGCTTTTTGATGCTAGCCTATCCGGCAGTGCGGTGATCCGGCTCCCCACTTAGGTGAGCGGGTCTTCCGTCACCGTTCGAAGGACTTCTTCCAAAGGTATCTCGCCCGTGATGGCCCGAGCCATGCCCCCTTCCCACAAGGTCTGCATGCCTTGCTCTTGGGCTACGGATTGGAGTTTGCGGGTGCGGAGTTTGGCCATGATGCCGTCCCTGAGGGGTTCGTTCACGGTTAGCATTTCGGACAAGGCGGTCCGGCCGGCGAAGCCCGTGTCTTTGCAAGTTTCGCAGCCCCCGCCTTTGCGCCAAGAGGCGTCTGCCAGCAGTTCTTCCGGAACCTTTTTCAACAGGGTGGGGTCCGGTTGGTAAGGCATGGAGCAGAACGGACAGTTCTTCCGCACGAGGCGCAGGCCCAGAATACCGATGATGCTTGAGGCGAGCAGGAATGGCTCGATCTCCATGTTGATCATTCGGGCAAACACCCCCGCCGTGCTGCCGGAGTGGATGGTGCTAATAACCAAGTGTCCGGTGAGGCCAGCCTGGACCGCGATAGCCGCAGTCTCCGGATCCCGAATCTCACCAATCATGATCACCTGAGGGTCTTGCCGCATCAAAGAGCGTAGTGCGACCGGGTAGGTGAACTCTCGTGAGTGGTTGATCTGTGCTTGGCTGATCTGGGGGAGATTGAATTCTACCGGATCTTCCACCGTACTGATACTGATGGTAGATCCGTGCTGCTGGACTAAATGACACAAGGCGGCGTAAATGGCAGTCGTTTTGCCGGATCCGGTAGGCCCGGTCAGGAGGAGCATGCCGGTGGGACGGTTGAGCAGATCCATCATGGCGTTTGAGGTGTCTTGGTCGAAGCCTAAACCTTCCAGGTCGAAACTCCGGCTCTTGGGATCGAAGATACGGATGACGATCTTTTCTCCGCGAGCGAACGAGTGCCCCTCGCCGCCCCGCACGACGGGAAAGAACGAGAGCCGCAGTTCGACACCGCCGCCGGCGTTGGCCCGAGCGTGGCCTTCTTGGGGGCGTTCAGTCTCGTAGTTGACGAGATTCGCCATGACTTTGAGTCGCGCGGAGATCTTCTCGGCGAGACCCAACGGGGCGTGCTCGAATTCTTTCAGCACCCCGTTGAGGCGGAAACGGATGACGAGGCTGGCATCCCAGGGTTCGATATGAATGTCACTGGATCCGGCTTCGATGGCGTCGAGGATGATGGCATCGACTAGTTGGGCCAAATCGGTTTCGTCGCTACTGGTACTATGGGCGATGATTTCGCGGGTCCTACTCATAGGGAATCAGTCTTTTGGGAGCTCCTTGTTTGTGAAAACGTGACAGAGATAGGCCGAATTGACCAGCCTTTACTCGCGTGATGGTAGGGCGAGCGTACCCGCGAGCCGTTGGGCGAAGGTAGGGAACGCTTGGGCTGTGGGTTAGGGTGGCGTTGGGTGGCGATTAGGAGGTTTTTGAAGGTGGGAAATGCAAAAGTTAAACTGCAAACTGCAAAAGGCAAAATGAGGGACGGGGGGAACGGAATGGCGCCGGTCCAGATGAGAATTGAATCTCGGTTGGATTGGGGTACCTTCCGGTGAGGCTTTGGGTGGACCTACTCCACGGCAGAGTCGCTCGCGATTTTATGCATCTTATCAGTGTCGGTACGGCAAACCCCAAGACTCACTACGCCCAGTCGGATTGTTGGGAGGCGCTACAGGCGAGTGCCCCATTCCAACATCTGGGGCGTCGCTCTCATGCGATTTTGAAGAAAGTCTTGTTGGGCAATAATGGCGTCTCGAAACGTTACCTTGCGCTGGATCCCTTGACGGAGGCGTTTGAGCTGACCCCTGATGCCCTACATACCCGTTTTACTCGCAGCGCCCCGGCACTAGCCACCGAGGCGGCTCAGGCCGCGTTGGCGCGAATTGGTTTGTCGGCGGCCGACATCGACGGGCTGATCATCAGCACGTGCACGGGGTATCTTTGTCCGGGACTGACCAGTTACGTGAGCGAGGCTTTGGGATTGGCGGAGGAAACGGTCTTGTTGGATCTGGTAGGACAAGGGTGCGGAGCCGCTTTGCCGAACCTCCGAGCGGCTGCAGGCTTGTTGGAGCGCGGAGGCTGCGAACGGGTTCTTTCGGTGTGCGTCGAGGTGTGTAGCGCGGCGTTCTTCCTTGATGAAGATCCCGGGGTGCTCATCAGCGCGTGTTTGTTCGGCGACGGGGCCGGGGCGGTGGTGACGAGCCGGGATCCTTTGCCTGGGCAACGGGCGGTGGAGTGGGTGGATTTTGGAACGTATCTGTGTGCTGCGGATCGGGAGTATCTCCGGTTTGAGCAACGCGGCGGTATGCTCCGGAACATTCTGGCTCCCGAAGTGCCTCCGAAGGCTGCTGCCCATGCTCGACGGGTTCGGGATACGGTGCTGAGTCGTGCCGGGGTTGCGCCGGGTGCGATTCAACAGTATGTGACTCATGCCGGCGGGCGGGAAGTCCTGTTGGCCTTGGCCGAATCACTGGAAGTACCGCGGGAAGCCTTTCAGTTCAGTTGGGAGGTCTTGGATGAATGTGGGAATCTGAGTAGTCCGTTTGTGTTCTTTGTGTTGGAGCGGGCTTTGGCTGCGGGGGCTCCGGATGGTTGGTGGTGGATGAATTCCTTCGGCGCGGGTTTTAGCAGTCATGGTGCTTTGCTCCGCGTTGGACAGGCATAGCGGAAAAGGAGCTTGGCTATGGATGGACGCAGAATTGAACCCGAAATCTTGGATTCCCTACCCTCGGGAGACCGGCGGGCTGTGAAGTCGCGTCGAGATTTGCGGCTGCTGAACGGCATCATGGGGCATGTGGGTATCCTGGATGAACAGCTCGGTCTGGTGCGGGGCGAGTTGCAGCCTCGGCGGATTCTCGATCTCGGGACCGGTGACGGGTGGTTGTTGTATCGGTTGTTGGACCTGATCTCCGGGCCGAATCTGAAACCCGATACGCCACGGGGTGAGGTGGTGCTGCTGGATCGCAATCCCGCGATCTCGGCGGGCATTGCCGGGGCGCTGGATACCATGGGTTGGGACGTTCAGGTGGTTGCCGGGGATGTCTTGGAATGGTTGGAGCAAGCCGACACGGAGGAGCCTTTTGATTTGTGCCTCGGTAATTTGTTTCTGCACCACTTTCGCGATTCGGGTATCAGCCGTTTGTTTGAAGCTTTGCAATCACGGGCTCGGGTGGTGGCCGCCTGCGAACCGCGCAGATCAACGGGTGCCCTCATGGCTTCGTACGGTGTCGGCCTCATTGGATGTAACTCGGTGACGCGACACGACGCTGTGGTGTCGGTACGGGCAGGGTTCGCGGCGGATGAATTGACGCGCTTGTGGCCGCAGCATCGGGATTGGATGACTCACGAGCGACCGGTGGGATTGTTTTCGCACTACTTCTGTGCCCGACGCTTGGATCAGTAGCAGGCGTTGGGAATGAAGGCGGTTCATCTGGTTGGGGGCGGTTTGGCGGGCCTGACGCTGGGTCTGGCCTTGCGTCGGAACGGGGTGCCGGTGACGATTTGGGAGGCCGGTAGGTATCCTCGGCATCGGGTTTGCGGTGAGTTTATCAGTGGGCGTGGCATTGGAGTGCTGCAGCGGATGGGACTGACATCCGTCCTTCAGTCGCGGGGGCTGGTGGAAGCGCAGGACACCCAGTTCACCATCGAGGGGAGCGCATCGGTGCGGGTGCGTCTGCCGCATCGTGCTTGGTGCCTTTCACGTTGGGAGTTGGACGCGATCTTGGCGGAGGCGTTTCAAGCGGCAGGGGGCCGCTTGGAGGCTGGGTCGCGGCAGAAGGTGAATCATCGGGTTGAAGGGTGGATCGACTGCAGTGGTCGAAAACGTCGTCAGACCCAGCAATCCAACTGGGTGGGAGTGAAGTTTCATCTCGTGGACTTTCCGCTGGGCGCCGATTTGGAAATGCATCTCCAGGACGGGGCTTATGTGGGACTGTGTCGCGTGGAGGAAGGGAGGGTGAATGTTTGCGGATTACTCCCGCGGCACCGGGTTCAGGGAGAGATCGGGCGGGATCCAGTAAAGGCGATGGGCACGCTCTTCTCCAAAAGTCTGGAGGAGCGTCTCTCATCCGCGGTATTGGTCTCTGATTCCTTGGTTACGGTGGCGGGCTTGGACTACCGGGCTGAGTCTGTGGAGTCGAATGGCGGCCCCCCGCGGGTCGGAGACGCGGCAGGGCTGATTCCTCCGATTACGGGGAATGGAATGTCGTTGGCTTTTGAAGCCGCTCAGCTTTGTGTGGAGCCCGTGTCTTGTTGGGCGGCGGGGGATGGGTCGTGGGACGCGGTCGGGGAGGCGATTCGTGGGCGGCTGACGGCTCAGTTTCAGACTCGGCTCTTCTGGGCTCGACGGCTCCAAAGCCTATTGGTGCGGCCCGAGACGGCTGGGCTGCGCCGGGCATTGGTTCCGTGGTTGCCGCAACTCTTGCCGGCCGGATTCGCGCTGACTCGCTAGTTGCGTTTGTTACCGGGCTGGTGGGCTGGTTTGTTCAACCATGTGGCAGAGGCGTTCGAAACGTCGGTCGACCTCGCGGCAGGTCTCGGGATCGAGCTGGAATCCGGACGGGCCGCGAATGTGGTCACTGGGAAAGATACCCTGTTTCTTTAGCAAGTATTTCTCGATCACTAAGAAACCATCGAGACTGTGGTTCTGGAGGGTCACAAGCGAGATGATCGCTTCAGAGAGTGCGGTGGCCCGTGGGTGGTCTTGGGCTTCGAGTGCGGACCAGAGTGCGACTTGGGCGTCGATCACTTCCGCTCCCGGCATGGTGCCAACGATTCCTCGCGGGTAGGTGTCGAGCAACGCCAGGCCGCCCGACCCTTCGAACACGCGGGCTTCTCCGTCGGTGGCTTCCCGGAGGGCGCTTAGTTTGGGGCCGACCGGATTAGCCTCGGGCTTGAAGAGCACGCGATCCGGTCCATGACGTTTGAGGAAACTGGCTTGCAGGGAAACGCTCATGGCGTTGCCCACGTAACCACTGGCATCCTGAATGATGATGGGGAGATCGGTAGCGGCAATCAAGGCTTCGTAGTAGTCGGTGAGTCGGGCTTCGCCCAGGGCGGTGGCCACGGGGGGAATCGCCATGACGGCGCTGGCGCCGGCTGCAGTGGCTGCCTCGGTGTGGCGGATGGCGACGCGGGTGGATTCGGCTCCGACGCTAATGATTACTGGTACGCGTCCGTTGATCAGTTGGGTGGTCTTATGGGCAAGCTCGTCGCGTTCATCACTGGCGAGTCGGAGCGTTTCAGACACCATGGCCATGACGACTCCGTCCGCGCCACGGTCGATGAGCCAGTCGAACTCGCGGGCGAGCGTGGCTTCGTCAATCGATTCGTCGGCGTGAAACGGAGTTTGGAAAACGGGAAAGACTCCCGTGAGTGCGTTGGTCGGGAAGGGCATACGATTGGGAGCGGTTCCGTCGGCCCGGCTTATTCGCCGGCTGGGTGTCGGCAGGTACTAAGGAAGGCAACCAGGTCGGCAATCTGAGCGTCGCCCAGTAACCCAAACGTGGCTGGCATGGCGCTCTGTTCCAGTTTCTCTCGGCGACGAATTTCCGCCGTTCGGACGCGGGCTTCGGTGCCGTCTTGACGTGCGAGCCGGAGTTCCGTGGCGGTTTCTTCCAAGACGGCGCCCATGACGGTTTGAGTGGACGTTTCAATGAGTTGGAGTTGGAACCCTTCCGTGATGGCGGCGCTGGGTGAGAGGATGGACTCAATGATCGTGGCCGGATTGGAGCGCGAACCGATGCTGGAAAGATCCGGTGCGTAGTTATTGCCTTCGCCTTGGATGCGGTGGCAGAGCATGCAGCCCGTGGCGCCGGTTTCGCTAAAGAATAACTCGCGACCGCGATTGGCATCGGCTTGAGGGAGGCCGGCGAGAACGCCCGCGGGCGTCGCCTGGTGGTCGGCGTTCAGGGTGACTTCGATCCCAACCTTATCGCTCAGTCGCATCAGCCCGCGGTAGTATCGGGGATCCGGATTCTCGGCAACGTGATTGACCAGCGTATTGACGGGCTTGCTATCAGATAAGCGCTGCGGATCTACTTTGGCCAAGGTATCCAGGACGTTGGCTTGATGATAGGGATCCCGTGAGGTTTGGAATTGGCCCACGAGCACGGAGTCCCAATTGGCTTTCGGTTGCCAATCACCGATGAAACGGAGGCGAGCCAAGGTTTCCAGAGCACCGGGCGCGGATGCGGAAACCGGTTCTTGGTGCAGGGAGGCGATGAGAGTGTCTGCGATGTCACTCGCGGTGGCTCGGGCGCCATCGGACAGGGTGAGATAGCCATCGATTGCGGCTTGCCGTAATGGTGTGGTTCCCGCCAGTGCCTGCCAAAGGACGGGCTGGGCGCGGAGTTCCCTGGACAGGGTGCGGAGGACTTGGGCCCGTTCTGCATCGGTATCCAGTTGTTGATAAAAAGCGTAAATCGCGTCCCATTCATCCCGCTCTTCATAGGTGGCCCGGGAAAGCATGGCGAGAAAGAGTTGCCTCAGGTTGTTGGAATCGGCTTTGGCCACGCGTTGGATGATTTGCTTCACGGAAATCGACTGTTCTTGTTCGATGCGAGATTGGGTATTGGGCATCTTTTTGGGTGGGCTTGGATTGAGGGCCCAGGTCGTGATCCACTGTTGAACTTGCGGATCGCTGTCTTGTTCCGCGTGGGCGAGTGCTTCTTCCAGGGTCAACTCAAAGCGCTCGAGTAATCCCAACAAGCTGGCCAAGCGAACGGCTGGTCGCGGGTCCTTGAGCAGACGCTTACGTTCGGTAACGGAAGCTAGATCGCGAAGCGCACCCCAGGCGGAGTAGTAATTGAGTCGATCGGACTCGTTCGGAATCCAATTGAGCAGCGCGGAAAGAGATTCGGCGGCGCGGCTTTGCCAGATGGCTTGGATTGCCTCTTGTCGGACGCGGGGTTCGGTATCGGCCAAGGCGTTGAGGATCGGGGTGGGGAGTCGGGATTGGACGTGTCCGTCCCGCCGCCAATGGGCGTGGATGCGCATGGCTTGGAGGCGTAGGTTGAGGTCCTTGCGGGGTTGCGCAACTATTTGGGTGAGCCAGCTACGGACTTGGGGATCCGCGGCGCCCATGCGACCCAAGGCCCAGATGCTCCAGGTTTGTTGGGCCTGGTTGAGTCGACCGGATTCGATGCGACTCATCAGGGCATTGCGGTTGGCTAAGCCGCGCCGCACGAGTTCGTCTTGGGCATTCACTCGCCAAACAGGGATCACGCCGTGGTCTAGGTCTGCTAGCAACTGGTCCAGCGTCCATTCGGAGTAAGGCAGATGGTATTTGCTCGCGAACCACTCCGAACGGGTAGCGATCGGCTTGTCCGTGGCGTGAATGCGATAGACCCAACTGCCTTCTTCTCCCGGTTGGTAGTGGTAGTCGCCGCCCCATCCGCAGACATACACGGTGCCGTCAGGGCCGAACTCCAAATCGGTGGGGCGGTAGATGAACTCACCTCGCTGGGCGAAGGGTTCCCATTTGCCACCGGCCGGCATCAGCAGGGCGCCCTGCCAGGCGGGACGGTAAACGTAAGTGCCATGCATCCAATCGTTGATGAAATAGGCGCCTCGGTAAGTTTCCGGAAAGTGGGGATGGTCATAGAAGATGATCCCCGTGCCGGACCCGTGAAAGACGGGGCCGCTGATGGGGGCGGTGGGAAGATGGTCGATGCCGGTCCAGTGATTGCTATAGGGGTGCCCCCAACCAAAGTGGGTTCCGAACGTGGGGCTGAATAGTCGGTCGCCTTGGTTTTGGTCGTTGTCCGTTCCCAGCCAGTTGAAGCCGTCGTCCATGGTGATGTCCCACGGGTTGCGCATGCCGCGTGAAACGATTTCAAGGTTGGCGCCCATGGGGTCGCAGCGGAGCACCCCGCCCTCGCGTCCCCAGTCATCTTTCGAACTGTGGTAGGACTTTTTATAAGTATACTGCGTATAAGTCTTGGGTGGATAGGCGTCGGGGGCTCCGGGGGGGTGCTCGACATCCCAAAGTTCGCGAAACGGGCGCGGGGCGATGCCGGGGAATTTCTCGGGTTGATTGTGCCCTTTGGAGTTTCCCTTGGACATGTAGAGTTTCCCGTCTGGTCCGAAGTTGAGTCCGTGGAGGGCGTGCTCGCGATTACCGAGATCCGTGTAGACAATGACATACTCGTCGGCGACGTCATCGCCATCGAGATCACGGACGACCGTGAGCTCGGGGGCGTTGGCGACGTAGAGATCCTTGCCTTTCCAGGCGAGCCCTTGGACGCTGTTGAACCCACGGGCGAATTGTTTGGCTTCATCCGCGATGCCGTCTTCGTCCCGATCGATCAAGATGTAAACACTGTCGGTTGGAAAGGTTTCGTGGTGGTGGGGGTATTGCGGGCCTTGGCCGATGGTGAGTCGGCCCTGGTCGTCGAAGCAGAGAGCCGTGGGTTTGAAAATGAGCGGTTCGCGAGCGTAGGCTGTGACCTGGAATCCTTCCGGAACTTGTGGCAACTGTGCTCGCGTCGGTTGGGGGCGTTGGATGGCCACAGAGTCCACCTTTTTGAGGTGTTCGAGGAAATCTTGGTAGACGGACGGGCGATCCAGCTCTTTTTCCTTGGGGTGGGAATGGATGAAGACACCGTAGCGAAGTCGGAAGGCTTTGCCTTTGGGGACGAGCCAGCTCTGCCGCTTCTTGCCATTTCCGTTGAGTTCGCTTTCACCGAAGGCGTTGGCGACCAAGAGGCCGGTTTTGACCGCGTGCCACCAGGGTTTTCGGAAGTTGCCTGGGTCGGACATGAGCATCAGTCCGGCATACCGGCCATCGACCGGGCCGCTGTAGTCGGCCCAATCGGACTGGGTGGTGCGGATCGTTTTTAAATCCGTCTGTCCGAGCGCGTTGATGATGGTGCTGCCAGGGTTGCGGTCGATGGCGAGATCGCTGCGCACCCGGAAAGCCAAGCCCATCTCTTCCTGGTCTCCGAGCCAGAAGTCGCTTTCCTCTTTGCGGAACGAGCTCTCGGCAATCAGTAAAACGCCGTGCTCTTGTCGGATCAGGGTGTATTGACAAAGCTGTTCCGCGAAGACCTCATCGCTTCCGTTCTTCAGTAACTGGTTTTTCACCCCGAACGTGGCGCGTTGACGCCCGCCGATGGGTCCGGTGATAAAGGAGCCCCCGATGACGCGGGCTTTCATGCGCCAGTAGTCGTTGCCGCCGACATCTCCGAAGCCCCACCAGATACCGGGATGGTAGGTTTCATGATCCTGGTAGTCCTCGGCTTGGGGAGGATGGTTGCGGGTGACTTGCAGGCCGTCCGGCGTGTGAATGTGCTTAAAGTAGGGGCGGGTGGTATCGGGGTCGGACCAGACGTAGGTTGCGAAGGGTTGATCATCGAGCGTGATCTCCATTTCGCCTTCGCGTTGATGAAAGGCGAACTGGGCCTTGAGGGAAAGGCACTGGATCAGGGATAGGCCGACAATCAGCCACAGGGACCGAAGACGCGTTGGGTTCATGGCGTTATGGTAGTTTTTTTGGTGGTGGCGTCAACGGTGAGGAACCGGTGGTGGGAGATTTGCATTGCTTCGGTTTGGCGGGTTGGGGTTAGGTTCTTGCCCGTTGAGGGGTTCTATGACCATTGCTTTTGACAATACGTACGCACAGTTGCCGAATGCGTTTTACGCTTCGGTTCGGCCGGCTCAGGTGACGCAGCCGGAATTCCTTCGGGTGAACCCGGCGCTGGCCGAGCTCTTGGGGCTCGACCCTGAGTGGTTGCAGAGTGCCGAAGGCTTGGCTGTGTTCTCGGGAAATGAAGTCCCGAACGGGGCGGAACCTTTGGCCATGGCCTATTGCGGGCATCAGTTTGGGAATCTTGTGCCGCAATTGGGCGATGGCCGAGCGGTGCTTTTGGGTGAAGTGGTGGGGGCGGATGGGATCCGACGAGATCTTCAACTCAAAGGGGCGGGGCGCACGCCATTTTCACGGCAAGGGGATGGCTTGTCGGCGCTGGGACCCGTGGTGCGAGAGTATGTGGTTTCCGAGGCGATGGCCGCCTTAGGGGTTCCTACAACTCGCGCGCTAGCCGCCGTGGCCTCCGGCGATCGCGTGTATCGAGAGACGATCCAGCCGGGAGGGGTTTTTACCCGTGTTGCCAAGTCTCACATACGGGTGGGAACTTTCCAGTGGTTTGCGATTCGTGAGGACCACAACAATCTGCAGCGGTTGGCCGATTACACGATCGAAAGGTTGTATCCGGAGGCCCGCGAAGAACCCAACCCTTACCGAGCACTGATGCGGGCCGTGGTGGAGCGACAAGCCGACTTAATCGCGTATTGGATGTCTCTAGGCTTCATTCACGGGGTAATGAACACCGACAATATGAATATTTCAGGGGAGACCATTGATTATGGACCTTGCGCTTTCATGGATGCTTACCATCCACAGAAGAAATTCAGTTCGATCGATCACGGTGGTCGGTATGCCTACGGGAATCAGGCATCAATCGGTCAGTGGAATCTAGCCCGCTTTGCGGAAACTCTGCTCCCGCTATTGGCTGACGAGCAGGAAGCGGCGATTGAGTGGGCGCAGTCCGTTCTCGGTGAATACCAGGAGATCTTCCAAGCTGCGTTGCGGCAGCGATTTGCTGCGAAGATTGGGCTGAGGGAAGGAAGTGTTTCGAACTGGGAGTTGGTCGAGTCTCTGTTGGAAGCCATGGCGGCGGCGCAAGCCGACTTCACGCTGGTTTTTCGTCATCTCGCCGACGCCTTGGAGACGGATCGGGACGCCGAGTTGGAAACCTGTTTTCAGGGGTCCCCCATGCTGGCGGCTTGGTTGGAACGTTGGCGGCAGGCATTAGTGCCGGCCGAACGACCGCAGGCAGTGGCGACCATGCGAGCGACGAACCCGATTTTGATTCCCCGGAATCACCGCATCGAGCAGGCGATCCAAGCCGCGAACATCGGGGACTATAGACCCTTCCAACGCCTCAACGACGCGCTTCAGTCGCCGTTTGAAAACCGCGAAGCGTTTGCGGAGTATGAGGCGCCTCCGAAGCCGGAGGAAGTTGTAGGTGCCACGTTTTGTGGCACCTAGCCGGAACGGGACCTGTGGGGCTGGAATTACGGGGTCGGCGGGCTCGGCTCGGTGACTTTGCCGTAGGGTTTCCACAGCCGACTATTGGCTTTCTGGAAGCCGTATTCCAAGAACTTCTGTTTGGTCCAGGCTTCGACACGGGAATCTCCCATGAGGAAGTGGCCGAGACCTACGGTTTCCCGTTTGGCACTTCCGCCTTTGACCCCAAATCCGTTTCCTCTTCCTTTGTGACGGGTGGCAAGAACGTCCCATTGATTCGGCCAAATGTGACCATCATTGAGCGGGGCGTCCAAGGCTTCTTCCATGAAGATGAATGACTTCATGGGTTCGACCCACGCCGTAATCTTGGCACTGTAGTTGCCGGGATTGCGGTCATCCGTGCCCGGGCCGCTGATGGCGTAGCTAAAGTCGCGCCGGTCCGACCACTCACCGGGGCGTTTGAGGAGTCTCCGGTCTGTCGGACACAGATAGACTTGTTTCGTCGTGAGGTATTGGAACATCTGACCGTCTTCGATTCTTCCGTTGTTGTTGTTGTCCAACCAGTTCTGCATGTGTGGGAGGCGATCCTCGTTGTCATCCACAAAGTAGATGACCGCCAGGCCGAACTGTCGGAGGTTACTCATGCAACCGGTGAGACGCGCTTTCTCTTTCACCTGGCCCAAGACGGGCAAGAGCATGCCCACGAGAATGGCGATGATGGCAATGACGACGAGCAATTCGATCAGGGTAAAGCCTGACCTCTTAGAGTAGGTCTTCATGGGAAAGTTCGAATAGGGTGCGGGGCGGGGGGAGTTCTGTCAATGCCCGAGATGGTGGGAGAGACTTACTGGATTCCCCGCCGGGGGTGCCCTTTCAGGGCGGTTCGCTTACCTTAGTCGAAGTATCTTGGGCACGTCGATTGATGCCCAGTAGTCATGACCGCTGGCGTCGCCGCGGTTGCCTTGCGACTTGCGGATCGCGAAGCGGCCGACGTAGGTGTGGTTGTCGAACTCGATCCGGATTTCTCCCGCCGGTCCCGGCGGCGGGGTGCGCCCCTCATAGAAGTTGACGGAGGCCTTTAGGTCCCAGACGTTGACGGGCTGTTCGAATTCGATGTACTCATACTCATTTTGAGGGGAAGAGCGATGGTCTTTGAAGTAGAACCCGTCTTCGCTTTCCGTGTTCTGAAAGAAAAGCGTGGGCCGATTTCTTGCAGGTTTAGCGTAGAGATCGAGATCGATGTTCTCCGTCCACCGAATCCCAATCTTCATCGGGCCGCGATGGGTCGACGGTGGCCGGGTGCCCAGGTTGCGTGGCACCTCACTGGTGATCCAGTCGGTGAGGCCGACATCCCGAGTGATGCGAATCATTTCAGGCTTGGTGCTTTCCGGGTCCATCTGGCAGTCCAAGCGGGGCGACGAGCTCGGGGAGGAGCCTTGTTCGGCTTCAAAGATCGTGGCGAGATCCCCTGTGAAGCGTCGGAGCGCGGCGCCCTGTTCTTGGGCGAAGAGCGTCCAGAATCGGGCGACCCGTTGGCGGTGGATATCACTGAGCCATGGGTCGGTGGGGTAGCCGTAGTCTATGACAACATCTTTGAGGGTTTCCGCCCGGTGCTCCAAGGAGTAGACCGATTTATCCCGTGGGGCCTTGAGGTGTCCATCCGATGGGAAATACCCATCCAACATCGAGAAGCCAAGTTCGCGGGTGTCTACATAAAGCGGGCTGCCTAATACGATGACCCGCGTCGGGATGTCACCCGGACTGAGGTTTTCACTGATGAATTCAAGGAACTGAGGGAAGCGAACCGCGTTGACGAGATTGACTCTTGGATCGGGCTCTTCTTCCGGTGGGGTCGCCAGGAATTGCTTGATATCTTGGATCTGTCTTCGGAACTGATTGGCTCGGGTGCGCGTGCTGCGGAAGGCCGTTACCGTTGGGATCTCGATGGTGGTGATCGTTTGCATGTGATACCCATCGTAGATGTGGAACACGGAATTCAGCGGCGCTCGTTCTACGACGAGCCGAACGATGCCTTGATAGATCTCGTCTTTACGCTCGTCGTTCAAATAGGGCGAGAGGCCCAAGATGTAGCGCGTTCGTTCTTGCGAGACGTGTTCGGTGGACTCGGGTTGGCAACCCGTTCCAAGCACCCCGACTAGGAGTAGGAGGGATAACAGGTGGAGAGATTTCATCGGTTGGGAGAGTTGAGTTGACTTGAGGGCTTGAGGGTCGTGGGGCGGCCGTTGCTCGACGCGCCATTGGAGTTATCGAGATCGTGCAAGTGCGATCGGAGTTCGTCCTCGATTCGGGCCAGGGCTACGTGTTTCTGGTGGTCTTGGGCTTCTTGTTCGAGGGTGGCTTTTTCAAATAGGGCTTTTGCATAAGCGGATACGACGGAAAGTTTGTTTTCCAGATGGTTGAGATTGCCTTGAGCCGTCGCGAGCGCGAGCCGTTCGGTGGCAATGGATTTTTCCAGCGACGCTCGCTCTTGATCGAATTGAAAGAACGTTGGATTGATCGCCAGGCGAACGGGGCGGTGGCGCTGGTAAATCATCGTGAGATAGATGCCCAAGACGGCTGAGAGGCAGATCTCAGCGATGGCTTGGGAGATGACGTTGATCATGTCTAGCGTCTTTACACCCGTGGCGGTGGTGGTGTCGGCCGCGTTTGGATCGGCCGCGTTATCAAATACCGTGAGTGAACCGATTTGTTCCTCGGTGGTCTTAGAGAGAGACGGGTAAACCAAGGCGTAGGCGCCGATCCAGATCAGGAGCGAGGCGATTCCGGTCATGAGTGTGAACCACACGTAGCGCCGGCGGCCGTTGTCGGTTTCCAGCAAATCCCAACCCACTTTCACGGCGAGCGCGCCGACGGGAAGGAGCGCGGCCCAAAAGTAGGCTCGGATAGGGTGCTCCATAAAAGTCACGATGCCCGATTCCAACAGATTGAAGGAAATATTCATGATGCCAAAGATCACCATGGCGAGAATGCCCAGGATGCCGATGACAAACATGGTGCGGTCCCAGAGGTTCCACGGGGTGGTGGGTTGATCGTCGAGCTCTCCGTCATTTTCGATCGGTTCGAGTCTTTCGACTTCTGAGAGTCGATTCCGGGTGCCTTTCAGTTGTTGTTCCAGGTGGTCGAGTCGGTCTTGGTGGATCCGTTCTTCTTGTTTAAATTTTTCCAAGTCGAGTCCGTGTTGGTGGAGGAACATGGCTTGGTGATAGGCCTCTACGGCGGAACCGCCGTTCTCCTTTTGAGTCATGGCCAAGTTTTGGATGTAGTCCAGGTCGATCGCGGTTCCAAGGCCCGGATTATTTCCGAGCGGGGCAGGCGAGGCCGTGTTGGGAGGGGGATTTTGAGAGTTTGAGGACGATTTCATGGCACAATGAGTCTGTGGAGTGTGTGAACGGGTGACTTAGAAAAGAAGCGTGGCGTGGGCTACGGGGATCCTAGGGCGAGCAGGTGCCCGGGATCCCCGTAGCCTCGGATGTGGGGACTAGTGGCTGAAGATCAGTTGTCTGAAAAGAAATCTTCAGGCGAGGTTTCGTCGGACGATTCGGCTGCGGGATCATCGGCGAAGGGATCGTCGCCGGATTTGCCGCGGGGCGCCTCGTCCCGACGTTCGCGTTGGAGGTTCTTGAGCGCGCGAGCAATGGCGGCTTCAACCTTTTTATCAACTTGTGAAAGGACGGATTCGACGATGGATTCGATGGTGGCGTCGCGATTGATTTCGTCGAAGCGTCCGTGGAATGGACTGGCCGGTGGCTCGGAATCAGCGAATGGGTCTATTTGGCCCTCGTTGAACCGATTGATCCGGGCCTCTACTTGCTCTTCGACTTTTCGTTCGGCCTCGCGCAGGCGCCCCAAAGCGCGTTCCTGCTGACGCTGGGCGCGTTCGCGGGCTTCGCGCGTACGTTCCCGCGCGGCTCGATTGCGTTCTTGCGCTTCGTGTTCGCGCCATTCTGCCTCGGCGGCCCGTTGTTCCGCTTCCCGGGCTCGTTGTTCGGCTTCGTGGTGGCGTTGATCGTGATCATAGTCGTGGTCGTGATCATGATCGTTGTCGTGATCGTTGTCATCTCGGTGATGGCCGAACCGTTTCAACACTTCGTCGCGGACTCGTTGGAAGGCATCGGGAGCGTGGGCAAGGTGTTCGTGAATTTCCTCGGCGATGTGCGGAATCTCGAGTTTTTCGAGGGACTCCATCGCTTCTTTGCGGACGGCCGGGTGGTGGTCTTTCAAGGCTTCGAAGAGATGCTCGGCGAGTTTCGGTGATTCCAATTCGCCGAAGGTTTCGACGACTTCTTTGCGCACTTGCCAATGATCGTCATGCAGGCTCTCCGTGAGCACATCGACCGGGACGGGGAGCGGGTGGTCTTCGAGGGCTTTGATGACTTTGATTCGATTCTTGTGGTGGGGATCGTGCAACCCGCCTACTAAGGCGTCGATGGCCGAAGGATGATGGAGATCTTCCAGCGTTTCGATGGCTTGTTGGCGGGTCTTCCAGTTGTCGGAATGGAGGAGCTCCGCCACGGCGTCGACGGCTCGGTGGTCGCCGAAGTCTTCCAGACCGTGAAGGGCCTCATGGCGAACATCGGAGTTTTTATCTTTCAGGGCTTGCGCGAGGTAGGGAATCGCTGCGGGATCCTTGAGCTCAGTTAGAGCTTCGACGACCCGTTTCCGCACTTCCGCTTTGGGACTCTTGAGAGCGGCGGCGAGGCCTTGGACGACTGGGGACGCTTCGGCGACATCCGCATCATCGCAGCCATCGGCTGGTTCATCTCCGTCTGAATCGAAGAACGCGTCCCCACCGAGGCCGCCTTCTGCGGCTTCGTCTGCGGCGGCGTCACCGAAGGTATCGTCCCCGGCGGCGAACAGGTCGTCGTGGTCGTGATTGTGGTCGAAGGCGTTCGTGTCGGAGGACTTGGGTTCGTCCTGTGACTTGGCAACCAGGGTGTATGGAAGCACTCCGGCGATGGCGATGGTCGCGATGAGTAAGGCGACCGCGAATCGATGTCGATTCGAGTAGTTTCTCAATTTGTTCATAGCGAGTATTCTTTCTTTCATGTCGCGGAAGGATCCATGGACTCCCGCCGCGAGCAAATTCTGAGTCGTTTGTTTTTGGCGTCGCCCCAACTCGATCATGGTGATCAAGGCCTGTTGATAGGCAGCGGGAGGGACATCCGTGCGCGTGACGACGGTTTCGTCACAGGCCAATTCTTGGGAAAGGTGCCATTCTCTTCGAGCCAACCAAAGCAGGGGGTTGAAGAAGAGGAGCGCATCCACACCGACCCGTAGCCAACCCCACCAGAGATCGCGTCGGTGGACGTGGGTGAGCTCGTGTAGCAGTACGAGTTGGGTGTCTTGCGGAACCGTTTCGCTGCTGGCTCCCGCGGGTAGGATGATGGCGGGGTTCAGGCAACCGACCACGCAAGGCGTGGCCACTTGAGGGTGTGCGAGCAAGCGGGGGCGCCGGCGCAGTTTCAAGGTTTCGCAGAGCGTCACGTAGGTATCGTAAGTGGCGGTGCCGACAAGGGATTCGCTCGTGGTGCGGAGCCGGTGGGTATGCCACCAGGCCCGAACAAATCGGCACGTGGCGTAGGCCACGCCGAGCAACCAGAGAACTGCCAGCCAAGCAACGGGCGAGACTTGTTTTAGCACTGGGAACTGGGCCGTGAGTGAGGCGGGACGTGTTGTGACGGCCGGAGTGGCTGAGATTTCGGTGGTGCGGGCTTTCTTGAGAGCCCCGACCGTGGTTTGGGCGGGTGCCGAGACCCAGAGGTGCGGGGTTCGGAAGGCGGATTCCGTTGGTGCCACGCGTACCGGCGCCGGTTTCTCGGACGCTGGCAAGAGTGGGATCTGCAAGGGGGCATGCCAGAGTCCCAGGACCGCGAGTTTCAGATAGACCAGGCGCCAGAGCCAGTGTTTGGCGGCCGCCGGCAGAAGCCGACTCCAGCGACAGAGCACCCAGACGAATAACACCGCCAGACTGCCTTGAATTAATACCCTGCTCATCACCGTGGCCCATTGGCCCGCCCATTCGTTCCAGAGTGTGATCATGACTCTCCTCGTTGGTCGTCCATTCGCTTGGCGAGATTCTTTAATACTTTCAGTTCCGCGTCCGACATGTCCGTCTGCTCGACGAAGTAGGCTACTAACGGGTCATGCGAGCCGCCAAAGGCCGTGTCGACGAAATCCGTCAACAGGCTGCGAAAGAGTTCTTTCTTGGGCTGAGAAGGGCTGTAGGCGAACACGCCGTCTTGTTGGGTGCGGCTCAAGAAGCCTTTTTTTCGGAGACGTTCCATCGCGTTGAGAACCGTGGTCCGGACGTGTCCCTTGGTGTCCGCGATGTGGTCGGCCACTTCCCGAACGGATACCGGATGGTGCTCGGCGATGTAGCGCAGGATGTCCATTTCCGCTTTGCCTAGATTGAATTGATACTTCATGGGCGGGCGTGTGGCTTGACGTTCATTGTCGTCACGTTAGATCTGACGTTCATTGTCGTCAAGTGCTTTGGTGAAATAAAATCGGATTTGTTTTTTGGACCCGGCGGGATTGTTTCTGTTCGAAAGAAATCGGCTCAGGTAGGTTTTGCCGGACTTTTCAGTGGCCATTCCCTATCGACCAGAGATCGACGGCTTGCGGGCGGTTGCGGTGATCCCGGTGATTCTGTTTCACATGGGACTTGCCGGCGTGTCGGGTGGCTTTGCCGGGGTGGATGTGTTCTTTGTGATCTCGGGGTTCCTGATTACGTCGATCATCCTGAAAGAGGAAGGTGCGGGACAATTCACGTTGTGGGGGTTTTGGCAGCGGCGCATTCGACGAATCATTCCAGCTCTAGCGACGGTGTTGTTGGTGACTGAAGTGGTTTCATACTTCTTTGTGTTTTCAGGGGAATCCCGTGAGTTTGGGCTGCAGGGGGTTGCCGCCGGGCTTTCCGCCGCGAATGTTTATTTTTGGATGCTGGGAACCAATTACTGGGCCCCGGCGGCGGAGGAATCGCCGTTTTTACATACCTGGTCTCTCTCAGTGGAGGAGCAGTTTTACTTTCTATATCCGTTGCTTCTAGTGGGGCTCTTGCGACGGCGTCCCGGGTGGGTGTTGCCGGTTTTTGCGGTTGTGGTCTTGGGGAGTTTTCTGGCTTGGGTGGATGGTGCGGCCCGGCATCCTGCTGCGAGCTTTTTTCTGTTGCCGTTCCGGGCCTGGGAGTTGGCCGTCGGGGGAGGATTAGCGGTGTTGGCCGCCCGTCGATCCGAGGCGCTTGGGGTGAGCGCAGGCTGGAAACAGGGACTTTCGTTAGCCGGGATCGGGATGCTGGTTTGGGCTTATATCGGGCTATCTGGAGAGTCGAACGCGTCGTGGCGGTTGGCGATTCCGGTGGTGGGTACCGGATTGGTGATCCTCTTTGCCGGAGCGGAAACTTGGGTCGGCCGGATTCTGGGACATCGTGTCCCGGTGGGGGTTGGTAAGATTTCCTACGCCTTGTATTTGTGGCACTGGCCGGTGCTTGTCTTGGCGCCGCACCTGTCGTCGGATCCGTCTCTGGTGGTTCAGGCGGGTGTGATGGTGTTGGCGTCTGTGCTGAGCTATTTCTGGATCGAGAAGCCGGCTCGACGTCCGGCTCAGCGTCTGTGGCCGATCGGGATTGGGTTTGCTTGTGCTGTGTTGGGTTTGTTTGGCCTTGTTTGGTCCGAGAAGCAGTATGATACGTCGATGTATGCGGAGACGGTTTGGGATGGGCAACGATACGATGTGTTTCCTCGGCACGATGCGTTGACGGGGCATATGCGTCGGCGCATGCGGGGCCTAACCATGGTGCCGAGGGAGCCGGGGCTTGAGCAGGCGTATGCTGAGAACGGAATCATCCATTCCTATGGGGAAAGCCTGCCGACCATCCTCGTGGCCGGGGATTCCCACGGCCTGATGTGGGCGGGCGTTTTAGATGAGATCGCGGCCGAGTTGAATCAAAGTATTTGTCATTTTTCCATGGCCGGTGTGCTGCCTTTTATCGAGCATCCCATCTCGCAGACGCAACAGTTGCACATCTCGGCTGATGAGAAGTACGCGTTTGATGTGGCGCGGGCGCGAGTGATTGAAGAATGGCGTCCGGTGGTGATTGTCATGGCGCGCTGGGCCGCGCTTCGGCAGCAGGATTGTGACAAAGCAGAGCATTTTGTCCGGTGGTTGGACGGGCTTGGCATCGAGGTGTTGGCGATTGCTCAACCCCCGGAATTGGAGTTTGGGGATAAGAACGCTCCCGAATACCTTTCTCACCTCGGGATGCGTCCAATGCCTGGGACGGTCCAGTCTGTTGGGCTTGGAAGCGTGAACTCGTTTTGGGATGGTGATCGATGGTTGTCTAGTTTGACGGATGCGTATGAGCATTGCCACCGAGTTGAGGTGAGAGATTTTTTTCTGGAGGGTGACGATCGGGTCAAGGTGTTAGACGAGGATCGGGTGCTTTACATCGACGACGATCACCTGAGCCGGGCCGGGGCGGACCTGACGAAAGCACGCCTGAAGGAACGATTGGTAGCGCTGCTGGCCTTGCGAGAGCAGGCGGCTCGCTAAGGCGTTCTTTTAGATTGGCGGCAATATCTAGTTGCCGCGGAAGAAATCGATGGTCGCTTTCAGCCCTTCTTCAAGGGCTACTTGCGGCTCCCAACCTAGTTTCTCATTGGCGAGGCTGATGTCGGGTTTGCGTCGCTGAGGATCGTCTTTTGGGAGCTCTTTGAAGATGATCTTGGATTGCGAATTGGTGAGGCGAATGACTTCCTGAGCCAGTTCGAGGATCGTGAATTCCGTGGGATTTCCCAAGTTAACCGGGCCAACGAAATCGGGATTCTCCATGTGACGGACCATCCCTTCGATCAGGTCGCGGACGAAGCAAAAGCTCCGGGTTTGTTCGCCGCTGCCGTAGGCGGTGATGTCTTCGTTGTTGAGTGCCTGCAGAACAAAGTTCGAAACCACCCGGCCATCTTCGGCAAACATGCGCGGGCCGTAGGTGTTGAAGATGCGAATCACGCGGATTTCGACCTCGTGTTGTCGGTGGTAATCGAACATCAAGGTCTCTGCGCAGCGTTTCCCTTCATCGTAGCAGGATCGGATTCCTATGGTATTGACGTTGCCACGGTAGCTTTCGGTTTGGGGGTGTTCCAGTGGGTCTCCGTAGACTTCCGAGGTGCTGGCTTGCAGGATGCGCGCTTTGTGGAGTTTGGCCATACCGAGCATGTTGATGGAGCCCAGGACATTGGTCTTGATGGTGCGAATGGCGTTGTCCTGGTAGTGAATCGGCGAGGCGGGGCAGGCAAGGTTGTAGATCAAGTCGACCTTGCGCTCATAGATGAAGACGGGGTTGATGATGTCGTGCTCGATGAGGGTGAAATTGGGCCGCGACCGCAGGTGCTCGATATTGGACCGTTGCCCGGTGAAAAAGTTATCGATGCAGATCACGTGATGGGTATCGATCAGGCGATCGCACAGATGGCTACCGAGGAATCCGGCTCCGCCGGAAATGACTACCGTTTTCATGGGGTTGGGCGCGGCGCGGGGACTTAGTTGGCCGGAATTTCCGGGTCCGGGCTGCTTTCGATGAAGAAGAAAAAGTGTTCGTTGAACGTGGCGATGAAATTTGCCAGCGAGGCTCGGCCTTCAGCGTTGAGCGTTTGCGCGGACCAGTCGGTGAGATTGCTGGAAAAGAACGCATGATAGGCGTGGTTCTCCTTCATCGGCCAGGTGATATCCAAGCCTTCCGGCGTGCGCTCGATCTGAGCCGGGGCGAACGCGACGTTAGGAAGCGGGTGCTCAAGGGCATTGGGATTGAAGGCTTCGGCTTCGGCTCCGATTCGCAGGATGGTGATGGAGAGGATGACCTGAGGCTCCAAGGGGCGGCTCCCATCGTCGGTGGCCGTGGTGCCGATGGTATTGACCGTATCGAGACCTTGGACGACTTCGCCGAAGACGGAGTGGACGTTATCGAGCCAAGGGGTTTCGGCGAGGGTCACGAAGAATTGGCTTCCTCCGGAATCGGGTGCGGAGGTTTTGGCCATTGAGAGGATGCCGGCTTTGTCGTGTCGGAGGTCGGGATGGAATTCGTCTTGAATGGTATAGCCGGGGCCATCGTTCCCCATGCCGTTGGGCGATCCAGCTTGGATGACGAAGCCGCTGACAACGCGGTGGAAGGTGATGCCATCGTAGTATCGGGCTCGCGAGATTCCGGGTTGTTGAAAGTTGACCCAGGGGCGGGTCCCTTCGGCGAGGCTCACGAAGTTGGCCACGGTGCGCGGCGTGCGCTCGAAGTGGAGCCGGCAGACAAAGGTGCCTTGATTCGTGTTGAACACGGCGTAGAGGCCGGGGTCGGTCTGGGCCCGGAGTTCGGTGAGGTGGAAAAGGAGGCCGAGAGCGCCGAGCAGGAGGTATCCCCAAGGACGTTTCGAGAGCAGGTTTTGGTGGGGGGTACCGGTCGAACTGGCTGTGTGTGGCATAATGATGACCCGACGGCTTACTTCGGTCGGGTGGGATGGTCGGGGAAATCGGGGAGCGATACCAGCGAATTTGTTTTTGGGAGTTTGGGCCGGCTTGTTATGGTCGCCGGCGTCCCGGACGCCATTGGATGACGGGCGTATTCTATGATTGCCGAACTCATGCAGTTGAGTGTGCTGGTTCCCTGGTTGCTGGGAATGGTTTTTGGCATTTTTGTGGGTGCGACTCCTGGGTTGACGGCCACGATGGCGGTTGCACTCATCGTTCCCGTTAGCTTTTATCTGCCGCCCAATGCGGGCTTAGCCTTGATTATTGGGGTGAGCTTTACGGCCATTTTTGCGGGCGATATCCCGGCGACCTACCTTCGGATTCCGGGGACGCCCGCTTCGGCCGCGGCGACGCTGGATGGTCATGAGTTGGCGAAGCAAGGTCGGCCGGGCTTCGCTTTTGGGGTTGGATCTGATTTGTTCCTGCCTGGGCGGTTTGATTGGGGTGCTGTTGTTGATGCTTTTGGCACCGCAACTTGCTCGGTTTTCGCTTCGGTTTAGTAATTTTGAGTATTTCTGGCTCGCCATCTTCGGGCTTTCGATGAGCGCGGTCGTGAGTTCCGGACAGACGCATCGGGGCCTCTTGGCCGCCGCCTTTGGGATGTTGATTGCCACGGTGGGAATCGATGTGGTGAGTGGGAGTCAGCGTTTTACCTTTGGGCAAACGGAACTGATGGGGGGCATCGGATTTATTCCGGTAATGATCGGGTTGTTCGGGATATCCGAGGTGTTGCGGAATGTGTGGCGCCCGCAAGGCTTGTTGCGCCCGGCCGTGGGGCAGGAGTCCGGTTTTCGGTGGGGAGAGTTGTTCGGCACCTTGTGGCGTCACAAGACGACTGTAGCTAAGAGCTCGACGCTTGGGACCGTGGTGGGCGCGTTACCCGGAGCGGGTGCGGATATTGCGGCGTGGGCGGCTTATGGGGTGGCGCAACGCACCTCCAAGGCGCGCGATCAGTTTGGGAAGGGCCATCCGGAAGGGGTGATTGCGCCGACGAGTGCCAATAATGCCGCGGTTGGCGGGGCTTGGATTCCGGCCTTGGTGTTCGGCATTCCGGGGGATTCGGTCACGGCCATCGTCCTAGGCGCCCTCTTGATGTACGACATCAAACCTGGCCCGATGCTGTTTGAGCAAAGCGGTGAGCAAGTGCAACAGATCTTTTTGATCGCCCTCATCACCCAGTTTCTCTTGTTTCCGGCCGGGTGGTTGGGGATTCGAGCCTTTGGAGGCATCCTCCGCTTGCCACGAGCCGTAGTGCTGACCGCCGTGGTGGTGTGTTCGGTTGTGGGGGCCTATGCCCTCCGGAGTAGTTTGTTTGATGTCTACCTGATGGGGGTCTTCGGCTTGATTGGATTTGCGCTGGAGGCGGCCTCGGTGCCGCTGGCGCCGTTGATTCTGGGGCTGATTCTGGGGCCGATGGTGGAGGAGAATCTCCGCACGGGGCTGATTAAATCGGAGGGGAGCTGGGCGCCGTTTGTGACCCGGCCGCTTTGTGCCGTGTTGGCGGGATTGTTGGTGGCGATGTTGGTGCTGCCGCCGCTGGTGCGGTGGATTCGTCGGCGGACGAAGCCAGCCTAGAGACCAAAAAACGTATGGGCGTTGTCGGTGAGGATCCGGGCGGCTAAACGCCGCGCATGAGCCTCGCTGAAGTAGTGGGAACGCACTTTCTCGTTCAACACTTCGGCGATCAATTGCTTGAAGGTTTGAACCGTTCCGTAAGTTTCTTCCACATGCCAATTGTCGCCACCGAACATCATTCGGGAATCATCCGGTAAGACTTCCAGTCCTTCATGAAGGGCGAGTTTGAAGTGGGACGGGCTGAGGAGCGCGGACCAGGTGAGGTCCAGCCAGATGTTGCGGTAGACGAAAGCCATCCCGAGGAGATCGCGGCTCCAGGGGTAGGCGAGGTGCATGAGGAGGAAGCGGGTTTGCGGATGGGCCTCGACTAACCCGGCCACGTTCATCGGGTGCGAGCCACGGATTAAGGCCGTGCCGAGGTGCATTTGCATGGGGATGTCATTGGCCGCACAGAGTTCGCAGAATCGGTGCATGATGAAATCGCCAAACGCTTTCTTCTCGGCCGGCGTGGGGTCAGCCTTGCCCCAGGCGGATTGGGCTTGAGCCGGGTTGGCCGGGCCGACATCGAGGAATCGATCGTAGGCTAGGGCGTTCTTGATCGCCAGATGGCTTGCGACGCGGTGATGGGTGACGAATCGTTCTGTAGAGTCTAAATACTCCTTAAAGTTACCGGCGCCGAGTCCTAGCTGTTCCAGTAATTGGTGGGCGCGATTCCCGTTGTGATCCGCCGAGTCCGGATGCCAGCCACAGGCGAACGCATTCATCCGGATGACGGAGGAGTAGCGCGGCCCTAGTGTCTCGCGTGTGTCTTGTAGCGGTGCGGAATACGGATCTGTGATAATGTGCCGAATCTTGGCGCGATCTAGAACCGTGTCGAGCCACGAGGCGTTTTGGTGGTTTTGAATGACCTGTTGATTGACGGATTCCCAAGTGGCTTCGTTCAACCCGTCTGGAGGGAGGTCGTAGAGCGCTTCGAGAGCTCGCACCAGGTTGCGTACGAACATGTTCGAAGCGGAGTCGATGAGAAACGGGCGCAGGGTTTCCCAACGGGTAGGCGCGGCTGCCGCCAACATGGGGTCTTCGTCGCGCGCTTCGCTCGGAAGGGGATAAGGGCGTGCCTGAGTCCATCCCGCGTAGCTTTGGCGAAACAATTGCAACAGATCGACCTCGCGATTTGCGAGCACCTCGGGCATGTGGTGTTCATGAACATCCACTACCTCGTGGGCGTCGATGAATGACGCGAGGTCGGTCATGATGCGATTCTATCAGAGGGCCTCGTTGACCTTCGGAGCCTATTGGGCTATTGGGCGGTGGGACGGAATTTCCAAAGGTGGCTGACCGTGCGGACGAAGAGATGGTCATTGAGCACGGCAGGCGTGGAGTGGCACGTTTCGTTAAGATCGAGTGTGCCGTGTTTTTTGAACTCACCCGTAGCCGAGACAACGTGAACCCGGCCATTGTCGCCAACCGCGATCAACTGGTCTCCCACGGCGATGGGGGATCCGAAGAAGCGGCCTCCCGTACGTTCGTTCCATTGAACCTCACCGGATTTGGGCTCCACGCAGGAGAGGATGCCGCCATCGCTCCAAAGGAACAACCATGAGCCGTGGGCGATAAAGGTCGGGACGTAAGGCGCGGACCGGCGGATTTCGTAGGCGAGTTCGGCGGACTTTCGCGTGGTGCCATTGGGCGGACGAACGGCGACTACGAAGTTGCCGCCACCGCCACTGCCGCAGCTCCCAAAGACGAGGCCGCCGGCCTCGATCGGTGAGCTGCAGCTGCGTTTATCAAAAGCATTGGTGTATTCCCACAAGGGGGCGCCGGTTTGGGGGTTGAGGGCGCCGATGCCGTGGGCTTGGCTGTTGACCAGCAAGACGGGGTTTCCGGCGGCGTCTTGCGAGAGGCTAGGGGTGGAGTAGGCGGTCTTGGCGCTGCGACGTGGGGTCTTCCAGCGGGTTTCGCCGCTGTGTCGGTCCACCGCAATGATAAAACTCTCGCCGAGCTGTTCGTTTGTGATGATTACTAAATCTTCGAACAGCATGGGGGATGTCCCAGGACCATGTTGGCTTGCGAAGGGGCCGAGGTCTCGTTGCCATTTGAGATCACCATCGTGAGTCATTGCGGCCAGAAAGAGATGTTCCGGCGTCCCCCAACTCACGTAGAGCTGCTCTGCATCTACGGCTGCGGTGGGGGAGGCATAGCTGTTGAAGCGGTGTTTCTTGAAGGTTTTGTAGGGAAATTCCTTGCTCCACAAAACTTTGCTGGTGCCGCTGTGAATGGCGAACACGCCGAATTGATCCCCGGTGCTGGTGAGAAAGATCCGCTCGCCCCAAGCGACGGGGGATGAGTGGCCTTCGCCGGGAAGGGTGACTTTCCAAACGAGTTGATCGTTGGAGAGCCCTTTGAAATTGGCGACGCTGGAGGCCTGGCCGCGGCCGTTCGGTCCCCGGAACCGGGGCCATTCTTGGGCAGTCGATTCGCAGAGAGTGGCCACACAGAACGCGGCACCAATGGCCAGCTGAATCAAGGATTTCATGTCTACTCATGGTTCGGACTGAGGGATTGAAATCAAGTCTAAACTTGAGCCGGAGCTTGGGGGGGATTGAAGAACTCGAGAGCCGTTCTGTGTTCCCTTCCGGATCCCACTTTCCGGAGTCTTGAATGTGCAGGGGGGGGTGGTGGAAGAGTATGAAGACTGATAAAAAATGTTTGAGATTTTGCGGCAGGCCGCGGGGTTGCCATTTCCTAGCGGAAGCGTAGGCTTCGGGTTTACTCAGTGAAAGGATAGGGTCGATGACAAAACATTGCCACAAGTGCGGATGGATTTGGACGCTTACCGGGCAGCCCGGTCGGAGTGAAAGCTGCCCGGAATGCCGGTCGGATTTACGGGTTTGCCTGAATTGCGAGAGCTACGACGCTCGATCGGCTCACCAATGTCGGGATCGGCGCGCGGAGCCCGTGATGGATAAAGATCGGGGCAACTTTTGCGAGTACTTCGAAATGGGGGAACGAAGCACCGGCGCTCGCGCGCCTCGGGAAGACCCGGCGGCGCGGCTTCGGAAGCTCTTGGGTGACTAGTTTGAGGGGGCTGGCGACGAGATTTAGCACTCCAAGTAAGAGGATTGACGGCGACGATTGACTTGCCGACGGGGTGCTCTATGGTGCTGGGAAAATAGACCAAGCTTATGCCTCCAAAAGCAACAGACAAGGGAAAGAAAACCGCTGCGCCGGCATCGGATTCGGAGAAGGATCGCAATCTGCAGACGGCGATCAGTTCTATCACCAAAGCCTTTGGTGAGGGGAGTATCATGCGTCTGGGAGACGCCACGCTCCGGCCCATGATTGAAGTGATCCCTACGGGAGCGTTGTCGGTCGATATTGCCTTGGGAGTGGGAGGGTTGCCAAAGGGGCGAATCATCGAAATTTATGGGCCCGAGTCATCGGGCAAGACGACCCTGATGTTGCACGTGATTGCGAATGCGCAGGCGGGTGGAGGCACGGCGGCGTTTATTGATGCGGAGCATGCTCTGGACCCGGCCTATGCGCAGCGTTTGGGAGTGAATCTGGATGATCTGCTAGTTTCGCAGCCGGACAGCGGGGAAGAGGCCTTGACGATTTGTGAGACGTTGGCGCGCTCGGGTGCGGTGGATGTCATCGTGGTGGATTCCGTGGCGGCCTTGGTGCCGAAAGCGGAATTGGAGGGAGAAATGGGGATGGCTACCATGGGGATGCAGGCGCGCCTGATGAGTCAAGCCCTGCGCAAACTGACATCGATCCTGAACAAATCCCGAACGACCTGTCTGTTCACCAATCAGTTGCGTGAAAAGGTGGGTGTGATGTTTGGTAGCCCGGAAACGACCCCGGGTGGGAAAGCCCTCAAGTTCTATGCGAGTGTTCGCATTGATATTCGGCGCAAGGAAACGTTGAAAGACTCCACCGGTTCGGCCATTGGGAATCACGTGAAGGTGAAGATCGTGAAGAACAAGGTGGCGCCTCCGTTCGCGGAGGCTGAATTTGACATTCTCTACAACCACGGGATTAACAAAGAGGGCAGTGTGCTTGAGGTGGGCGTCAAGGACGGCGTGGTCGACAAGAAAGGGGCTTGGTTTCAATTTGAGGGCGAGCTGATCGGCCAGGGGAAAGAGGCTTCACGGTTGGCTTTGATGGAGAATCCCGCTATGGCGGAGCGAATTAAGGCTGCCATCAATGCCAAGCGGAATCCGCCGCCTTCCGATGACGCAGCCAAGGACGGGGCTGATGAGAGCTCGGAGAAAGCGGAGGCGAAACCCGCCAAGGCTTCGAAGAGTGACTCTGCTGCGGCCTAACCCGGAACCCGGGAAGGGCGCCGTTCCCACGATGCCCTGTAAATCCGGGGAGCTGAAGTGAGTGGGGTCGCTCCAGTCTCACCGATGTTCGGCTGAGGCCCCCCTCATTCCGTCCTATGCGATCCAGAACCGGAAACATTGTTCTGGTCTTCCTGACGTTTCTGTCGATGGGGGCGAGTGCGACTGTGCTCGGCGCGAGCCTGCCGCAGGTGCTTGGGGAATTCGGATGGCACTACGGCATCGTGGGTATGATCTTCGCCGCGAATGCGGCTGGCTATTTCTTCGCCACCATTGGTGCTGGATTGGTGTTGGAGAAGTTCGGGATTCGTATCCTGCTGATCGGGGGGCTAGTAGCGCAGGGGATTGGCATGTTGGTTTTTGGATGGACCTCTTCTTGGGGCGCTAATATGGGAGTGTTTGTTGGGGTGGGGATCGGGCAAGGGTTTCTCGAAGTCAGCGGGAATTACGCGGTGTTGCAGTTAGATGACACCGGGCGCAGCCGCCTCATGAATCTCATCCATTCGGCCTTCACCTTGGGAGCGATCTTCGCGCCGTGGTCGGTGGGGTTCCTCTTGGGCTATGATCAGGGGTGGCCGGTGGTGTTTAGTTTCGTGGGCTGGTTCAGCCTGCTGTTGTCGGTGGCCTTGGCCTTTCTGCTGCTGGAGTATCCGATTCAAGGCGAGGTTCGGTCGCTTCGATCGCGTTCTTGGGGAGACTGGGTCAGCCCATTTTTGGTCCTGGCGATGGCAGCGATCCTTTTCTATGTCGGTGCCGAAATGGGATTCTCCTCCTGGCTCTCGGAGTTTGCGGTCCGAGTGCATGGCCAGAGCGAGGCCGTGGGGTCCTATGTGGTGTCGGTGTTCTGGGTGGGGATCTTGGCCGGTCGGCTCGGGATGGCCTTGGGTTACTCGGGGCGTCGGCACGAGTTCGTGCTCGTGGGCGCGTCGAGCTGGGCCTTGATCTGTCTGACGGGCCTGTTGCTGGTGAAGCAACCGCTAGTTTTTTTCTTGGGGGCGTTTGGGACCGGACTCGGATTGTCCGTTGTCTACCCGACGATCATGGTTTTGGTTGGGGAACGGTATCCAGAGAATCGCGGCATGGCGATAGGGGTGATCGCATCGGGAGGCGGACTCGGAGCCTTCTTCTTTCCCCTTGTGATGGGGGTGCTTTCTGAGCGCACGAGTTTGGAAACCGGTTTTTGGTTCTACTGGGCCGTTACCGCCTTGCTGGTGGGAACCGCAGTTTGTCTCCGATTTGGTGCGGATGCCAACCAATCGGTTCCGCCAGCCGAGTGACCCCGGCGCTGTTTCAGAGATCCAGCTAACTCCGGCTGGACGTCTTATCCGCTTCAGCTGGAATGACCGGGCGACCGTTTTCCGATTCGGACATTCTGGCCACGGTGGATTCACCGTCGGTCTTGTAGGGCTTGTAGTAGTAGTCCGAGTAGTAGTAGTAGCTGTGGCTGTTTTCCGCGCTGATATCGTTGATGAGGCCACCGATGGTCTGAACGCCGGCCTCTTTCAAGCGCTGCACGATGCGGCGGGCATGCTCCCTTCGGATCCGGTTGAATCGCGAAATGAAGACGATGCCATCGCAACGCGAGGCGATCGAGAGCGGATCGCTGACGGCAGAAACCGGCGGGCAATCAATGACGATTCGGTCATAGTTGTTTCTCGCTTCCGATAAGAAGGACGAGAAGCGCTGGCTACTCAGTAGTTCGGCCGGATTCCCCGGGATCGGGCCTGAAGTGATCAAGTCCAGGTTGTCGATGGAAGTTTTTTGGGTGACTTCCGCTAGAGCTTTTTCCGTGGTGAGGTAATCCGACAAACCGGTTTGGTTTGGGGTCCGATAGACTTCGTGGAGCGTCGGGCGGCGCATGTCTCCATCGATCAACAGCGTGCGGCTGCCAGCCTGAGCGCTCACGATGGCGAGATTGGACGTGGCCAAGGATTTACCTTCACCGGACTTCGTGCTGGATACCGCGATCATGCGATACGCAGAGCCATTAGGGAGCAGTGAGATGGTCGCTCGCAATGTTCGGAAGGATTCGGAAGCCACGGATTGGGGGTTGAGGAAGGACTCTTGGCCCCGTTCATAGACGTGGTTGCTTTTGATCTTCGCCACGTAGCCCAGGAAGGTGAGACCAAGATAGGATTCCACGTCTTCTTGGCTCTTGATCGAGTCATCCAGGAAGTTCACGAAGATGGCCACGCCGGTCCCGAGTACGAGCCCGCCGAATACGGCCATGATCAGGGTCAGGGCGACTCGGGGTTTGACGGGTTCCAAGGGGACCGGAGCGCGGTCCACGATCGTGACATTACTGGTGTGGCTACGTTGGGAGATTCGCACCTCTTCCAAGCGGGACAAAAGGGTGTTGTAAAGATTGCGGAGCTGTTCGGCATTGCGGGACTCGATATCGTATTTGATCCGTTTCTCGTTGAGGGCCAAATGCTCTTGTTCTCTTTGTTTTACTAGGGTGGTCAGTTTTTCCAGCTTGGCTTTGGCTTGGTCGGCAGCGTTGACGGTGGTGTCCATGATATCTTTGGCCGTTCGGGCCAAGGTTTGATTGATGGACGCTATCTGCTTCCGGGTCTCTTTGACACGGGGCCACCCTTCTTTGTATTTGACTAGGAGTCCTTCCAATTCAGCCTCATAACCAGCCAGAGTTTGTTGGAGAGCGGCAATTTGGGGATCGGAAGCGATCTGTGGAATGGCCTGCCAGGGTGTTCCGGCATCGAGCTGAGCCAACATCTTGTCGGCGATGGAGCGGGCGATCGCTTCTTCACTCTCGGCGGCGGCATAATCGGCTTGAGAACGTACCAGGGCCTGCAGCGCGATATCTTGATCTTTCTCCAGCGAGACCATGCCTTGATTCTCGCGATAGTCCTGCATGCGTTGGCGGGCGACGTTGAGGTTCTCTTTGGTCGAAGCCACCTCGTCTTGAAGGTAGAAGTGAAGATCAGAGAGTTTGGACACCTTCACTTCCTTGTTGAGCTTGATAAACTCGTCAACCAACACGTTGGCGATCGAAGCGGCTTGTTTCGGATCGGGATGTTCAACGCCAATCTTGATCAACTGCGTCATCCGGATGGGAGTGACGTTAATCGAGCTTTCCAGGCTGGCAACCACATCGACGGTATCGCGGAATTTGGGGTCGGACTTGAGGTCAAGGAGGTCAACCACCTTGGAAAGCAAGGTTCGGCTGACCACCTTTCTCTGCTCGGTGTTTAAGAGGTTCGATCGGCGCGCATCCGTAACATGGGCTTCCCGTCCGTCAAGTACGTCGGGATCCTGGTTGTCGATCTGCACCATGGCGGTGGCCTCGTAGATCGGCACGGTCTTGAGGAGGTAGATCAGGCCGAGGCCGACGGTCACGATGAAGGTGGTAATGACGAGCCAACGTCGCTCCAGCAGTACATGCCAGTAGTATTTGGCATTGAACGTCTCTTCACTGCTGCTATTGGCTACGCCGCCCATGGGCAGGGGTGCCTCCGAATGGCCGTTTGTCGCGTTTCCGTTTTGGGCCTGATTCATCATTGCCGTTTAATTCAGGGGAAAGTAGCTCAGAAAAAATGGATTGCTGCCTTTTGTCTCAGCGGTCGCACCGCATCTGGCACGAACTTGCTGGGTAATTCGGTTCAAACTCAATACGACCAATACGAAGGCAATTTGCCTCCGCGCGAACGTTTGGTTTTGAAGTTATCCGACATTTCTATACTTTTTGGCGAACCGATTCCTCAAGGAAGAGAATATTCGCTCCAAGACCAGCTGACCTGCAAGCCATTTTTATAGTTGGTCCTTGAATTGTGATTTGACATTTCCCTAAGCCCTCCCAGGCGTGTCGTTATTGTGATAGCGAGCTGACGGATTCGATTCCGTTGTTCCTCTCGCTTCTTTGGTGAAAAGCAAGTTATGAGCCATTCTTGTCGGTGGCGTGGCTTAGTTTTGCCAGTGCCGTTTTGCTTGCTCCACCACCCTTTGGTAGGCTTCGCGTGCGCGTTGGTAGGTCGCCAGGACCTGCTGACGCGCTTCCGGGGTCTCGAATCGATCCAGTTGCTGCGCGATGTCGTCGAGGCGCTGGGTCCAACGGAGCAAATACTCGGCATCTCCCCGAAAAGCGGTCGGTTTTTGGTCGATTGTCAGGTAAACGGGACTGGTGTGCGCTTGGCGAAGCTGCCCGGACGGCGATTCAAAGATAGTTCGGGCTGCGTACCAGCCGCTGCGGGTGGGCGTATGATTCATTACCTGTCGAACCTGGAGGTTCGGATTCGGAACGAACGTGCTGAGGTCCCATTGGCGGATAATTCGACCATTGTGGATGAGTTCGAGAGTCTGTAGCGACTGGATGGAGTCGACCTCCAGGCGAATGGCAATCGGTTGTGAATCGGTGCCGGACCTGAGGATGCGACTGCCCGGTTGGTGTTCATTGACGGATAGGAACAGCATCGGGCCGGAAGTGGCGAATGTTCGACCCGATTTGACGGCTTGCCAGAAGGCGGACGGGGTGAAGGGTTCGGACACCTGGGCATAGAGTCGGTTGTAGCCAGCAGGGACGGGCATGACGCCAATCGCCGAGCCACCTGAGACGCCCAGTTCGATGCCGCAGTTGAGAAAGGCGTAGTAGTGTTGGTTGGTGCGGTGAAAGAGCTCATTGCGGTCGCTTAGCGAACCCTCATGCGGGGCGAGGGGGCCAATCATGCCCCATCCGCCTGGGAGGGTGCGATTCCGGTGGTAATGATTGTGGCAGACCTGGACGGTATCATAGGCGCCTAAAATCGCGCCGATGACCGTTTCGGCCCAGGAAGGTTTGTCGGTATCGATGACCACGTGTGGGGAAGTGGCCCGTGCGAGCAGGCAGAGTGCGGTATCCGTAGGGTAGCGCGGACTGAAGCGACGAACGGGGGCCGGTTGTTGGAGGTTGAACAGAAAGGAGGCGCCCACGGAGCCACCCGGGCCCGCGTTGGAGGCAATGCGTTCGATTTCGAGGTTATTTCGAGTGATCCAGTAAGAGCCGTGGATCGCGGCAGATGGCCCCGAGTCCCAGTCCGGCCATTGGGTGGGCCATTCGGCTTCCGTGCCACGCCACCAAAAGCTGAACGCGGGAACGAGGTGCAGGTCGTCGGCTTGGGCGAGTTGGGCGAGAATCCGGGGATCTTCGTTCCCGAAATGAATATGGAGGTCCGAGCTGTAGTAGCCGCGTGCCGGCATGTCGATCCAGCGCTTGAGCGGGACGGTGAGGCGCTCGGTTTGGTTCGCCTCCAGCGTGACGGGGAGGTCGACGGGCAGCCATTCTTTGCCTTTTTCGATGTGTAGATGCGCGGTACCTGCGGGTAGGCGCATTTCGAACCAGCCGTCGCAGCTAGAGCTTTGGTCGCGGGTGTAGGGGGTGACCGTCTCGGGTTGGTGGGGCTGGAAGTGTTGTTCGTTTTCGGTTCGAACCCATCCGCGAAATGGTAGGGGCTCGCCCTGAGCGTCGATCACCTCAACGTGGAGGGTCGCGGTCTCCGCCCAGGTGGTGCCCGCGACGATCCCGCTCGCCGTCAGCAGGGACAGGGAAGAAAGAAAAAAAGATCGAGTGATGGATGGGATCATCACTCGATCTCAAGGTAACGGGGTCACGACGTCAAGCGATTCTCGGCGCCGCGACCCGATGCGGGGTTTACACCGCGAACAGACGCTGGTTAGTTAGCTTCGCTGGTGATGGCGATAAGGAACGGAGCCGAATCCGAGTCTGCAGATCGAAAATCAATGGCGGCGATTTCGATATTGGGTCGCGGGTTCTGCCAGTCCATGTGGTAGAGCTGGACGGTCCGATCGAGTCGGGCCGTTGCCCCGTTGCTGCCAGACCAGGCGATTTCGCTACTCGGAACGTCCGCCTGCGGCGTGGGAGTCCACCAGTCCCGGACATGGATCCCGTATTCGACTGGAACATCCTCTGTCTGTCCGTCGGAATAGTGAATGACGTAGGTCGCGATCTGGCGACCCTCCGCTTCGGGCCATCCCGTGGCTTGCAGAAAGTGGAGTCGATCGGCCTTGTGGTTGACCGCAATCCCGGGAACTTCACTGGGGAATTGAACGGATAGGGTGCGATTGGCTTCCTGTCCGGAGAGCTGAACCACGCCTCGGATGTCGTAGTCGACGCCAGCCAAGTTCACCAAGCCTCGTGGAAGGTTTGCCAGGTCATTCTCGGTGATGCCGCCTTGGTGCCAGGTTTCCGTCAAGGCTCCGTTGTAGTGGCCGGAGAGGTCGATCTGGCTTGGGCTGGCTTCTTCGGCGCGTTCCTCAATGGCTTCAGGTTGGGCGGCCGGGATCTTGCGAGTCATGGCCGGCCCAGGCATGGGAAAACGGACCTGTTGGAGGAAGTCCCAGGCGGGATTCCGGGCGAGGATCTGTTCCAGCCGCTTGGGATCGCGGTCGCGTTCGTTGACCAGTTGATGTTGGATCCGTTGGATCTCGGCCGGGTTGGCGAGGAAGTTCTCGACGACTGCCTTGCCGACGGATCGGACCAGCGTGGAGACGCCTTCGGTGTTCCAGATGAAGGACCACTCTTTGGTGCCTTCCAAGGTGCGGGTATAGGCGATGAGTCCACCCTTGTTTGCGGATTCCTGCTGGAAGCTGGCGAACAGGTTGCCGACGTTGGGCGTGATGCGGTCCCGCGGGAAGGTGAGGTTGCCCGGCAAGAGGCAGTAAAACTTTCCGGACTCATCTTGGTTGATGCTGGCGACGGCAGGCGAGTAGGGGAGGCTCTGCAGTTCGTCGATGAGCGTGTCACGATCGGAGATGCCCTCGGCCAGAGATTCCACTTGGTCCAAATAGTGGGCGAGATCGCGATGGAGCAGATCTTCTGCGTCCTGAAGCGTATCGATCACGTCAGTGAGGTAGCCTAGTGCGCGATGTGCGGTGACGAAGTTGACGTCGCGGGGGATCCGATCGAGTAGGTGGGTGAGGTTGCTGGGATCGGATTCCGAGGGGGCGCTTTCAAGCTCGCTCAACCAATGGGCGTCTCCGGCGGCCTGGTGGTAAACCAGGTAGTTGCCGACGGGTTTGGCGTAGTAGATTTTGCGATTGATGAATTCGTGTTGGTTGTAGCCGAACAGCCCGACTTGGCTGATGTAGGCGCTTTCTTGGGTGAGTTGCGTCACGCGATACGGGAGGCTTGCTTCAAAGAGTCGTTCTTCGCTCAAGAGCCATTGAGGCTTTTGGTTTTGGGCGAAGAGGGTAGTCGCCATCTTCTGGTTTTGTCGGCGGGCATCGATCTGACTCTGAATGTGGTCGCGAAGGAAATCGCCGGACTGATGCGGCAGGACGGTGACCGGGCGCGACTGCCGGGCGAAGCCGGCGTTCTGCTGGGCGGTGACAAAGTCCTGGATCGTGTCGAATTCTCCGAGCGCGGGCCGTGGGTTAACCCGGGCGTTGAGGTCGAGTTTCCAAGCGGATTGAGAGGCTACGGAAAGTGTTCGAGGTGCGGTTTCGTGGTAGGATTGAATCGCATTGATCAGGTCCGCGTTCAGGCCTTTCTTTTCGATGAGCGTGCGCGCTCGGTCGATCCATGTTGATACCCATTGCGAGGGTTCGGCCTCGGGGGCCTGACCAGAGATCGTGATGTGGCGCGTCTCCGTTCCCAGCGAAGTCAGGGCTTCTTTGATTGCCGGAAGGGGGATGGGCCGGGTATCGGATCCAGGCGAGAAGTAATCGTGATGCAGATAGGTTGAGAACTCCGGGTAGGCGTGATCGAAGCGAATCGCCAACGTGGTCCCGTGGAGGCCGTCCACGGAGGCGTAGATGCCATCAAAGAGTTGTTCGTAGGTGGCGGTCACCAGGCACTCGATATAGTCGGCGACTTGGTCCAAGTCCTCGATGTTGGTTTGGCGACGCAGTTGTTCTTCGATCGCTTGCCGTTGGCCCCCGGGCATGTTGTTGAGGATTTCTGACCGCGCCTCCGCCAGGAAGGTCAGAGGGAGGTACTTAAACATAGGGAGCTGACTGAGCAGGGGTTTGATCAGGCCCGGATTCACGGTGAGCATGATGTCCTTGTGCTTGGTGATCGCGAGCACATCGGCCATGTGATCGTCCTCATTGAGCCGGTCGAGGGACTCCTCATCGTGCAGGTGAAGGAGGAGGGAGGGTTCGGCGGTGACGTAGACACGGTCCGCCGCGGTCGAGAGGTAGAGGTTGCGTACGGGAAGGTTGTCAAGGTGGATCCGGGTCATGGAGCGTCCTCCGATGGAGGTGGCCTCGGTCATCTCAGGGCGAAGCACTTGGCTCAGGAAGCCGCTGAGTGCCTCAGGGGAGGCGAGTCCGATACTCACAATGAACGATCTCCGGGGATCGCCCGGGTAGAGCGTCACGCTGATGGGCGCTTCGGAATCCACCCCGATACGCTGGGCAATGGTTTCGGAGCTCAGCGGTGCCTGGATTAAGGGCATGCCTGCCAGGGTCAACAGCGGGTGGTCTCCGTTGAGCAGCGGTCGGATAGCCGGGGGAACGGCTTCCACCGGCACCGTGTCGAGGGCGAGTTGCTCAATGTTTTCCAGAATGCCTTGCACGTTCTTGATTCGAGCATGAAGTACGGCATTGGCGGGTAGGATGGCTTCGGGTTGACCCGAAGCGATTCCGTGATTGGTGAGTATTGGTGCGGGCTCATCGGCCTGAGCCAACGAGAGCCCTGCAGCCACGGCCAGCGTGGCGACAATGGTTCGTGATGTCATTCTGTTCATAGGTGTCCCTCTCATACGTCGTGGCAGTACGGTCCCCGCCCAGCCTCTCCCAGGTCTGGGTTCCCCGGCAATTTCCGGGGCCGGGGGGCGTCGCGAACGCGGTCGTGTTACGCTGCTTCGCCCTGCCGTCGATACCTAGCAATACCCGGATCGCACGGGATTGTTTCAAAAAAGGAAGAAGAACCGTGTCCCCGGGAGGGAGACGGGTGGAGAGAAGCGGGCTAGGTAGCCGGGGGACGGAAGCCCGAAAGTCTCCCGATGGCCTCCGGATAGCCGAATTGCCTGAAAGCCTCCGGAAGGTGCGAAACCTAGTTCGGAGTCGAGGTGTCGGGAGCGGGTGCCGGGGCCGTCGTGTCAGGTTCGGTTCCGGCTTGTTCTCCCGGATTGGGAGCGACGGGCTGGGGCCTGGCCGGTTCCGGACGTTCGGGACGTTCGGGACGGCCCGGTCGGTTGCGGTCTTCCATCTCCGGTCGGCGACGACGTCCGCCTTCGCGGGGCCCGCGCTCGCGCTGAAAATCGGGTCCACCTCCGTGTGGGCCTCGGTCGAAGCGTCCTTCGCGCCGTCCGCCTGGGCGTCCGCCGGGACCGCCGGGACCACGCCGATTGCTCCGCTCGAAGACTTGGGCAAATTTGGTTTTTTGGTCCTCGTTCAAGAGGGCCTCGATCTCGACCCGCATGGCCTGGGATTCAGCGGCAAATTTGGGACGCATCTCGTTCATCAGCGCGCGCATGCGTTCCTGGCTCGCTTCCATGGCGACTTGCACCTGCTCGCGTTGATCCGCTGTTAGATCCAGTCGGGACTCCATCTTGCGGGCAAGATCATGCATCATCGGGGGGCGCGGGGAGAAGGCCTCGCGATTCGGACGCGGTTTCTTCTCGCCCAGGTTTGCTCCAAACTTGCCCGTGACAATGCCGGCCACGTAAATGACCAGAGCGGCTAAAATGACCTTCCAGGCATTCACCAGAGTTCTTCTACGGACAGCTCCTCGAAGGGCTGCAGCATGGCTAGCTCAAGGTCGACATCCAGCGGGTTCTCCGCCACGGCTGTCGACGAGGTGGCAAAGGTGCTCCAAAGGGCAATGCCACACATGAGGGTCAGGCACGGTACGGTCGCCCGCCAGAGACCTCGGGCCCAGAGTGCCCATTGATCCGGCTGGGGGGCGCTGGTGAGGTGGGCCATGATGCGCTTCTCAAAGGCATACGGCACCCGCTCGTCATCCGGCAGTTTGCGACCGGCTTGGATAAGCGTCTCGTGAAGTTTCTGCGTTTTCATAAAACCGTCTAGCTAGACGAAGCCGTTTCTTTGTTGGTTACAGATACTGGGTTTTATCGATTTTTTCGAGGAGTTTTCGCATCTCTTTGCGAGCCCGAAAGGCGCGAACTTTGACTAGGGAGACGGACCACCCTGTCAGCGCTGCGATCTCCTTAACTGACTTGCCTTCAATCTCTTGCATCGTCAGGACCATGCGGGCGGGAGCGGAGAGTTGTTCAAATACGCGATGGACCAAGACCTTTGCGGCATCCGCGTCGTCCGTGCCTGGGTGCGGGTCACTGATGTAGCGGTCCAGGAAGGAGGCGTCCTCGTCGGTGATTTCGGAAAAGTGGGATTCTTTGTTCTTCTGATGCGAACGGAGAAAATCGTAGCACGTGCGGACAGCCATGCGCATGAGCCAATGCTCAAAGGGGGCTTCTGCCCGAAAGGTGTGGAGCTTTTGAAAGGCCTTGATGAAGACTTCCTGCACGATGTCTTCGATCTCGCTCTCCCGCCGGGCGTATTTGCGGGCGGTGGCGAAGATGCGCGGCTGGTAGGTCTCGATCAGCCGTTCGAACGAGGCGGTATTACCGGCCTTGACCTCTTCGATGAGGGCCTTTTCTTCCGCTTGACTGCGTGGCGCTGGAGGCGAATCAGCCATCCGATGGGCGGGCTGGTTGGAGTCCAGCGCTGGGGCGAAATAAGTTTGCCGGCATGGTTTTCGTCGGTTTTGGGCGGTGGTATTCAGGTGCGATGGCCGCCGATACCGATTGAGGCGATGTGTGTCTCGGGGCGATCAAACAGACTTCTATTGGGTTCAGCAACACATTCTTGGACTGTGATTGCGAGTTTGAGGTTACTGTTTGGCAGCATTTGGCAAGGTCCTTTTCCCCTTGCCGAAGGTTCGGGCGTGCCATCGCGGAGGCCTTAGGTTAGAGTCCGGTTGTTCCCGCTTCGTCTGTAGCGGTGGGAAAAGCGGCGGAATGAATGCGGCCTATCACGAACTCTTAACGGCGACGATCGATCATTTGGAAGGATTGCGTCGGAACGGCGTGATCGCTCTGCCGGTGAGTCCGGATACCCTGGCCGAGCTCAAACAACGGCCTGCACCGGTGGTTCCGGTGTCTGCGCCGAGTCGGCCAGCTGCGCCAGCGCCGGAGCCGGCCTTTCGGCGTGCCTCCATCAAGGCTCCGGAAACGAAACCCGTGGTGGAGCGAGCGGAAGTACCGAAATCGCCCGTGACCGTTGATTTATCCGGTCCGCCGATGGACGCCGAGGCCAAGGCCGCCGCCATGGCGCATCTGCGGGAACGAGCGCTCGCCTGTCAAAAGTGCAGTCACTTGGTGCGGAGTCGGCGGAACGTGGTGTTTGGCGTGGGAGATATCAATGCGGATTTGATGTTTGTCGGGGAAGCCCCGGGGATGGATGAGGATGCGCAGGGGGAACCCTTTGTGGGGAAGGCCGGCCAGTTGTTGACCCGGATCATCGAAACCATGGGCCTGAGCCGGGAACGCGTCTACATTGGCAACGTGTTGAAATGCCGACCGGATACGCCCGGAAAACGCTTTGGCAATCGGAAACCGACCCCGGATGAGATGGCCACGTGCCGGCCCTTTTTGCTGGAACAGATTCGGATCATTCGACCGAAAGTCTTGGTGGCCTTAGGCGCCACGGCGGTGGAGGGACTCATGGGGCAAAAGTCGGTGATGATCACTCGATATCGCGGAGAGTTTCGGGACTTTGGTGGGATCCCCTTGATGCCCACGTATCATCCCTCCTACGTGCTTCGCAACCAATCCCACCGGATCAAGCGGCAGATTTGGGAAGACATGTTGCAGGCGATGGAGCGACTCGGGATGCCGATTTCTGAAAAACAGCGGAATTATTTTGCTCCCCGTGCTTCGTAAATGGCGAGCGCCCCTAGGGGGATGGTGAAGTAGCCATGGAACCCGCTGACCGAGGCAAGTTCGAGCCCGAGGTTGCAATTGTTGTGGTCCCCGCTAAGTTGCTTTCAAATTCTTAACTCGTGTGGTTGAGAAGAAAGACCCTGAATTAATGGCATCCCAAGATCTTACGTTTCCTCCGTTTAGCCTGACCCGGCTGCTTAAAACCGTTTTTCATCCGAAACCCAATGAACGAGTCGCAATCCTCATCGATCTCGAAGATCCCAAGCAGGTTGTCGATTGCGCGTTTTTGTCCGACGAGTCGTTGACCATTCAGCGACATGCTCATGATGTCTTTTACCAAGGGCTAAAGAATGGGGGATTGGACGAGCTGGGTTGGGTCGGCGGTGATCTATTTGCCTACGCTTTGACGGGCGGGAGCAACCTGGATTTGCCGGACACACTTGTGGCGTTGGACGGATCGGTAAAAAGTTTCGAAGAGGATCTGTATCCGAACTATGACATCATCCTGTGCATTTCAACGTTCTCGGCTACGGCTCCGTTGACAGCTTGTGCTAAGAAGCATGGTTTCCGCGGGGCGACGCTACATGGCTTGAATGAGATCATCCTCGCGTCGGGCTTGGCGGTGGACTACACCGAGGTGAGTCAGCAGGCGGAAAAACTGCGCTTGGCGTTGACCAAGGCCGATTGTTTCGAGGTGGATTTTCAGATTGGAGACGAGAAGGAAACCTTGCGAATCGAGTGCAGTCAGCAGGAGGCTCAAAAGAGCCACGGTCTTTGTCGTGGCCCTGAACCCGATGTGGCGAATCTTCCTGCCGGCGAGGTTTACTTTGTGCCGAGTGGAGCGGAGGGGAAATTCCCAATGCAGTACTCGGACGGCAGTCTCGGCTGGATGTCGGTCACGGGCGGGAAGATCAAGAGCGCCGCGCTGATTCGAGGGGAGCAAGGAACCATTGATGCCCACAACCGCAAACTGGCCGCGGATCCGGTGACCGGGGAACTGGGAGAATTAGGTTTTGGAACGCAAGTGTTGCCCGTATCGGGACGAGATATCCAGGATGAGAAAGTTCTGGGCACGATGCATGTGGCGACCGGACGTAGCGACCATCTTGGGGGCCATCTGACACCGGACCTGTTCGCGGAGAAGCTGAATGCCACGCATGACGACATTCTGTTCGCACCCCACAAAACACCGGACATCACGGTCACGGATGTGCGCATGCATCGGGACGGAGCGGTGACCTCGGTTCTAGCGCGGTTTGAACCCACCGACTACCTCAAGCAGGCGCTTGCGAGTTAGGCGAGGTCTGGGACGAGAGTCATGTCGGAGTTCTACGAAACGGATCGTGCGGTCAGCGAGTACTTGCTGTTCCACTATGGTCAGGATTCGGAAGCCTTACCCTATGGCCATGGGCCGAAGGATGCGCTTCACTATCCCGTAAGGTGCGTGACCGAGTTCGAGAGTGCTTTTCAACTCGGGGAAAATGCTCGGGCGCTCGACTTGGGATGCGCGGTTGGGCGGTCGTCTTTTGAGTTGGCCCGGCATTGCGAGGAAGTGATTGGTATCGACTATTCGCATCGCTTTGTGCAGGCCGCCGAGCATCTCCGCGCTGAGGGGCAATTGCGTTACGACTTTGTCGAGAGTGGGGCGATCACGCGTTCGGCCACGGCGGTGGTTCCGGACGCGATCTCTCGGGAACGGGTAAGCTTTGAGCAAGGGGATGCGTTGTTTCTGCGGTCTGGTTTGGGCGAATTTGATGTCATTCTCATGGCGAATTTGATCGATCGGTTAGTCGATCCGGCGAAATGTATCCAAAGTCTAAAGGCTCTAGTGCGTCCTGGAGGCTTGGTGATCCTCACCTCGCCTTATACCTGGCTGGAGGAGTATACACCGAAGGAGCATTGGCTCGGGGGACAAGTCGTGGACGGGAAGCCGGTCACGACTTTAGACGCGCTGCGGGATTTGATGGAACCGGCCTTTGGACTTCGGGACACGAAAGACCTGCCCTTCTTGATACGCGAGCACGCGCGCAAGTATCAATGGAGCGTGGCGCAAGGCACGCTCTGGCGGAAGGGCTCCTAGTTTGGAGTGCGAGAGCGAAGCTGTCGCTTTAGCCGGAGCGGACGGTCGCCTAGCCGGCGTACCTAGGTTTTTGCGGCCCCATCGTCGTGCGCCGGGGTTCCCTTCAGGTTGGCGTGCACCTTAGTGCCGACGGCTCGCGGGTAGACTCGCCCCAGAGGCGGGGCATCGGATCGGCGCGGCAGGCCACCCTTTGAAGTGGCTGGAAGAACAGGTCGGTCACAGGGAAAGCGGCAGCTCTGCTCCCGCACTCCACAGGAGAGGGCTGAATTTTCCATTTTGCAGTTTTCATTTTAACTTTTTCATTCTCCTCGCGATAGACCGCCTCCTAATGCGTGATTACCCGCTTTTACGGCAACCGATCTCCCCGCATTGGTAATCCTACCCGGGGGAAGCCATCGGGAAACCTGGCTTGTCACCGTGCCTTTGGCCCAGCTATATTTCGGTTTTCCGGCAATCTGAAAACGAATCCAATTTATGCGTAGCTTTCTCAATTGTAGTCTTGGACTGAGTGTCATGGCTCTCACCGCGTTCACTGGTCTGAGTGTTGCGGCCGAACCCAGTGCGGGTTTGAAGAATTTTGCCGAGGGATTCACCTCGCCAGTGGCCTTAGTTCCGTTGCCCGATGGTGACGGTAGCGTGCTGGTGGCGGATCAAGTCGGGATCGTATCCATTCTCTCCAAGTCAGGCGTCATGAAAGGACAGCCCTTTTTGGCCTTGTCCCATCGCTTGACTACGTTGAATCAAGGCTTTGATGAACGCGGTCTTCTGGGCTTGGCCTTGCATCCGAATTACACCGAGAACGGAAAAGTCTACGTGTATTATTCAGCCCCATTGCGGGCGAGTGCTCCGGACGATTGGGACCACACGTCGCGCATTTCTGAATTCACCGTGATGGCTGATGACGCCCAACGAGTCAATCTTGAGTCCGAGCGCGTGCTGCTTGAATTTGATCAACCCTACTTCAATCACGACGGCGGGTGCATCGCTTTTGGTCCGGATGGGCATCTCTACATTGCCAGTGGTGATGGCGGCAACGCCAATGGCGTGGGGCGTGGGCATTCACCGATCGGGAATAGTCAGGATCTTTCTAATTTGTTGGGCAAGATACTTCGCATTGATGTGAATCAAGGGAATCCCTACACCATCCCGTCCGATAATCCGTTCTCCGGCGAGAATGTGCGCAGCGAGATTTATGCGATGGGTTTGCGCAATCCGTGGCGCATTTCATTCGATCGGGGGGGCGATCATGCGTTGATTGCGGCTGACATTGGTCAGACGCTTTATGAAGAGGTTAACGTCATTGTGAAAGGGGGCAACTACGGTTGGAACGTGCGCGAAGGGAACCACTGTTTTGATCCTGAGAATCCGAAAGTGTCGCCGGAAGACTGTAAGGACGAGGACCTCGCCGGAAGGGCCTTTATTGGTCCTGTCTTGGAGTACAAGAACGCGAATGGATTTCGGAATGATCCGGAGGCTAAAGGGATCAGTATCACCGGTGGTTATGTGTATCGCGGCAAGGCGATTCCGGATCTGGCAGGGGCCTATGTCTTCGCCGATTGGACGGTGAACTGGGCGCTGCCGATGGGAGCGATTTACTACGCGACGCCGGGTGACGATGGCAAGTGGGCGATGAAAGGTTTAGAGCTCAAGGGGACGCAAGCCGGGAAAATTCAGGGCTATGTGACGGCGTTCGGTGAGGATGCCGAGGGTGAGTTGTATATCTTGACCAATCTGATGAACGGGCTGAGTCAGCGTAAGGGCAAGGTGTACAAGCTGGTGCCTTAGGCGACCCAAGGCGATCGTTTGGGAAGCAGAACGCTCGATTGCGTGGGTGAGGTCAGTGTGATTAGATAGGGGTGCTGCCGATCATTGGCGCCGGCAAGCCGGCGCACTCCATGGAGTGCGAGAGCTTGCTCTCGCCTTCTTCCAACGCAATCGATCTTATCAATGGCACCCCTTGCCAATCACACCCGGTTGAGGTTGGGGCGAAGGGAAGTCCTTGCTACGTGCGGGAAGATCGGGGTAAGTTTATAGTGAACCCCGAAAAAGTGTGACCGCATCCTTTGCTGCTATGAGCAAATACACAGCTTCCCTTCGGCGCCGGTGTCTGGCGTTTACCCTGATCGAACTCTTGGTCGTTATCGCGATCATCGCCATCCTTGCCGGGATGCTGTTGCCTGCCTTGGGGCGGGCCAAAGAAATGGGACGGCGGACACAGTGTCTGAACAATACGCGACAGCTGGGTTTGGCCCATGTGTTGTATGGGGATGATTACCAAGGCCTCTACCCGCCACGGGGGACGAATGGACGCTGGCCTGCGCATTTGTTTCCTTACTACAACGAAGTGAAGATCCTGCGGTGCCCGAGTGACAAGCGCCAGTTGACCGCCGCCGAGCGTCGTGAGACTCAGGATGAGGACTTTCGCAACCGACCGGATGATGCCTTTCGGAGCTATATCATCAATGGATGGAATGACTACTTCGAGTTGATTCTCGGGAATCGTTTCAGCATGAGTGCGATTGCCGGTGAATCGATGAAGGAAAGTGGGATTTCAAATCCATCGCAAACCATTGTGATGGGAGAGAAGAAATCGGATTCGGATCACTTCTACATGGACTTCTTGGAGGGGCAAGGGAATGACGTCGATCAGATCGAGCGAGCCCGGCACTCGAAGACGCAGCGCAATGATACGGCCGGGGGATCCGTATACACCTTTGCCGATGGAAGCTCCCGCTATATAAAGTATCGTGGCGTTTTGTTTCCGTTGAATCTGTGGTCGGTCACAGATCATTTTCGCACGAATCGCGCGATGAGTAACTGATCCGCGCGACGCCACCCTCGTGGAACGCATTTATCTCGATCACCATACTTCGACCCGGTTGGCGGCAGAGGCCGTGACCGCGATGGCGCCTTGGTGGGAGCGCCCGGTGGGGAGTCCGGGAGCGTTGCATGCCGAGGGAAAGGAGGCGCGCGATGCGATCGATGCGGCTCGACAGTCCGTGCTGCGGTTATTGGGCGGCTCGGATCAGGATGCGGAGTTGGTTTTCACGGGCGTTGGCACTGAGGCCGTGAATCTGGCGGTCCGCGGGTATGCGATCGCGACGGGTGCACTCGGGAAGCACGTGGTCTGTTCCGTAGTGGAGCATCCGGCGGTGTTGAATTCCGTGCAATCCTTGGAGGCGGCCGGTTTTGAGTGTGAACGCGTGCCGGTCGATGCGCAGGGTCGCGTGGATCCGGATGCGATCATGGCTGCCGTGAATGAGAGGACGACCTTGGTGTGTTGTCACGTGGCGCGAGCGGAGTTGGGGTCGTTGCAAGCTTTGGAGGTCATTGGCGAACGGGTAGGGAAAACAGGGGCGGCATTTTTTGTGGATGCCAGCGATGCGCTTTGGAACGCGGACGGGGATGTCGACCGGATTCAGGCAGACATGGTGGCAGTGTCGCCGCGTCGGTTCGGCGGCCCTCCGGGCGTCGGGTGCCTTTTTAAGCGGCGGCGGATTGCCTTGGAGCCGCTTTGTCTGGGTGGTGCTCAGGAGGGTGGTTTGCGGGCCGGGATGGAGAACGTTCCAGGCATTGTGGGTGCCGGAGCGGCGGCGGAATGCGAACGGGAGCGGCGCCTGTCTTCTCATAGTTCAACCCTCGGCGCGCTGCAACGGCGGTTATGGACGGGACTGGAGGCGCGTATTCCGGAGATTGAACTCATCGGGGCTCCGCTGGGGGAGGGTCGATTGGTGTCTCAGTTGACCCTGCGACTCCGGGGGGTAGAGGCGGAAGGGTTGGTGCTTTTTGCAAGCCTGCGGGGTTTGGCGCTAGCCACCGGGGGCGGTTGTCTCAGTCGCGAGCGGGATCCCTATTATGTGTTGAATGCCTTGGGGATGGATGGCGTTGCGGTCAAAGAGACCATTAGCTTGGGATTGAGTGACACCACGACGAGTGACGAGGTTGAAGCTGCGATCGAGATCCTTGCGGCTGGGGCTGAGCGACTACGTTCGCTCTCGCCCGGTTGGTCCTCTTGAGGGCGACTTGTCCTGGGGCTATTGTGGGGGTAATTGTGATGGCGGATCCGGATCTGTGGACGCGGAGTTTTTTTGCCACACCTGTCGGAAGGCTTGCCAGCTCGGGAATTCGCAACTCAGCCAGAGCATCCCAAGGGCCGCGTAGAGGACTTCGCGCAGGCGACGAAAGATGGCGTAACTGGTGCCGAACTCGATCGGCAGTCGAAACCAATGGCAGAGTAGCACCACACCCGACTCCTGAATGCCGAGGGAACCGGGGATGAACATGCCAAGGATTTTGGCCACGCCGATAAAGGCTTCGAGCGCGATGGCCTGAGTCCAAGGAATGGGATGACCGAGCAATTGGGCCAGCCACCAGATCTCGACCGTGTCGGCCAACCACCCGGCCAGGTAGGCGCTGACCGAACCGCGGAAGCGTGCGGGATGGTCGCGATAAAAGGCTCGGATTCGGCTGTCGATTTCCGCGATGGAATGTTGGCGTTTGGCCAACCAGGCGCTCCCGACGCGGAGGGCTTTGGCGATGGTGGTGAGGCAGTGGTAGAAACCGATTTTTTGGAGCACCAAGAGTCCGCCGAATCCGAGGATGCCGAGGAGGGTAATCGCGAACATCCCGATACGGAGGGGGGAGTCCGAAGGCAGGTAGGAGATGGCCATGGCTGCGCCGAGGACGAGGAAAAGAATCTGCGCCAAGGTTTGGCAGGTTTTGGACGTCACTGCACTGGGCGCGCTTTCTGAGGGGGGAATCCCCTGCAGGTTGAGAAGGTAGACTTTGACGGCTTCTCCTCCCAGGTAGCCGGTTGGGACGACGTAGTTGGTGGACTCGCCAGCCCAACGGATACGGGCGAAGCGCCACCAAGAGACACGTTTGTGCGGAGATTGCGCAAAGGAAAGACTCCAGCCGGCGGTATCCACCAGGTAAACGAAGCCATACGGGAGGAGAGTGAGCGGAGCCAGCGGACCCAAGCGGCTGAGGGTTGCCCAGATGACGTCGACGCCGGTGTGGGTGATCAAAGCACCTACAATACCCAGCCCCACGAGGAGCAGGCCGAGGCGGATCGCCGTACGCATAGGACGGAGGGGTTACGGGCGGGGAATCGGTTTGGCCTGATAGTGAGTCAAGGCCAGGATCCCGATCCAATAGACGTGAATGCCGATCCCGACCAGCCAGGCGAAGACATCCAAACGGCCGAGGCAAGCCAGGAGCAAGACGACGATACTAAAATCGCGAGTGGCAGTGGCCTGGATGAGCCGGTGCACCTTGGGGTTCCCTTGCGTGCGGTTCCCAGCCCAGATGACCGTGCCGAAGGAGAGAATGGCTCCGACGACGGCGCTCCCGGTCAGGATCGTGATTGCCACGGAAGGATTGGCCTGGATTAAGCCCATTCCAATCCCAACAAAGATCGCGATGTGGACGATCTGATCCCCCACAATATCGAGCCACCTCCCAATCAGGGATTCCTGGCAGCGGAGTCGAGCGATGTCACCATCCGAACAATCGACAATCGCCGAGAGTTGGAACAGCAGCGAACCGATGACGGCGAATTCATAGCGAGGAATAGCCAGGCAGAGGGCTGCGAGGATTCCGATGGCGATGGATGCCAGGGAAATGAATTGGGGAGAAACGGGCGTGGGGAGGAGGCGCCGGGTTAGGAAACGGCTGAGCGGACGATTGAGAAGGCGATCGACTAGGCCGTCCGAGGTGTTGGAGGTGGTTTGTAGGAGGCGGCGTTCGAGTCTTTTTGCCGTCTTAGCGTCCGGGACGGTCGCCGAGTGTCCTTTTACCTGAATGCCTTCTTGAGGGAGATCCCAATTGCGCTCCCAATTGCCGGTCTGGGCCAGGTGAACGGCCGGGATGCGTTCCCCTTCTTTGGTCGTGAGTGAGCCCTCTTTTTCCGCGAGCTGTTGCAGATCGACTCGGTCAATAAACACGTTGGCATCGAGAACTATCCCGGGTTGGGATTCGCCGGGGATACTCGCGCTGAGCTGAAAGGGGATCTGCAACGCCGCGGCCCGGGCCGGCGCGGTGACCGGACCCGTGGCGACGAGGGTGATAGGAGCCAGGCCAGCGGCGTGCATCGCCACAATTTGACGATCCACCAGGGTCAGTCCGGCAACCGATTGCCGGGACTGCTCCGGGTGGTAGAGGATGAATCCCGGGAGGGTCGCACGAGACGCCCCCTCTGCGGCTGAAGTGGATTCTTCAGGCGAGGGTGAATTCATCGGTTGGGCGCCAACCTGCGTAAGGATCGTGGGTGGACCGATCAGCCCGCCGCGCCGGAGGGCGTGGAGGTGGACTGAGGCTCACCGGGTGTTTCGACGTTCCCTCCTTCACCAGATGGCTCAGCGGCGGCTGGGGCCGGAGTAGGTTCGGGTGCCACTGGGGCTTCGGTCGCTTCCGGGGCGGCCGGAGCCTCGGGTTCCGGTTCGTCTGAATCAATCGTTGCGAGAGCTTCCGCCAGTTCGGCCGGGATCTTCTCGATCCGATTGACGACGTATTTTCGCCCCCCGTGTTGTTCGAGGGTGATCTCGTCGCCCGGCTTGTGATTGAGAAGCTCCTGCGCGAGCGGCGACAGATAGCTGATAATGCCTTTGTCGGGATCCGAATCCCAAGCGCCAAGGATGGTAAAGTCTTCCGCGGACTGTTGGGCGGGATCGGTGACATTCACCACCGTGCCAATAGAAACCGTCTCCGTGGTGACTTCGGAAAAATCTGTGCCGCGCGCCATCGCCAATTCCGATTCGAGCTCGGCCTTGCGGGTCATCAGGAGTTTCTGCATTTCTTTGGCCGCCTTGTACTCGTGGTTCTCGCGCAGATCGCCGTAGCTTCGTGCAATCGCGATTTCCTTCGAGTTGGCCGGGATTTTCTTCCGCACCAATTGATCGTATTCCACGCGGCGTCGTTCCAGGCTGGACCACGACACCACCAGACCTTTTTCCTGGGTGTCTTGATCGCCAGAAATCAAGGATTGGACGGCCGGGTAGGCTTTGACGATCCGGGCCAGCAAGGAGCGCTTGTCCATATCCTCAAAGCAGGAAGCCAATTGCAGGGTGCGGGTCAAATCTTTGACGACTTCCAGATCGGCCGTCTCGATCAGTTCGCCGAGCAGGGTCTTGTCGCTCATGATGAAATCATTCAAGCGGCTCGACTTCTTCTCGTTGAATTGGTCGCGTTCCATCGCGGTGATCATGGCGCGGAAGACTTCCGGGCCTAAGATATCGGCAAAGGAATCCGATCGGGATTTGGATAGCCAGAGAAGCAGTTCGCTGCTGGCTTGATGCTGGTTGATGAGGCGGGCCAAGGTCTCTTTGAGTTGGTCCAGCATGTCGGACTCGATCAAAAGATTGGCGCATTCCCCGGCCAGTCGGGCGCCGACCACATTCATGATCTCGCGGACGGTGCCTTCCCAAACATCCGGTTTGGCCTGTTTGTAGGATTCCAACGCCCGTTTGTGGCGGGCAGCGGGTAGCGACTCGATGATTTCGGCTACGTTTTCCTGAACGTCCCAAATCATCGCTGAGGTGATCTCTTCCTCAGCCGATTCTAGTTCGGCGAGCTTCTTCAGATCATCTCGGGCAAAAATGCCGTCCAGGGTAATCGCGGGCTGATTCTTCTGGTGCTTGGAGATCTCGTCATTGAGGAGATCGACGGTTTCTTTGAAAGTGGTGGCCTTGTTCTCCAGATCTTCGTGGGTCCGGACCATCTCATTGGCGACCGTCAGCCGGGCTTTCAAGCCGCGAGCGGCGCGGAAGTCGTTCATCAAACGCTCTTCGAGCGAAACGGCTTCGGCGTTGTAAAGGATGGGTTCGCTCTTCTTGATCGGAACGCGAAAATGGCCGTCTTTCTTCAATTCCTTGCGGACGCCATCCCACCATTTGCGCCAATCATCCGCGATCACATCGGGGACGAGCACTTCCTGGATTTGGGCGGCCGTGGCAGTCCCACCGAAACTTTCGAGGACTAGTTTGATCAAATCGATGTGATTCAAGGCGGCCATCTGGCGGAGACCAGGGAGATCCTTGGTCTTTTTAACCAGGATGTGGTCGGCGGCAATTGCCGTCAGTGTGTCCGCTCCAAATCCTAGGTCCATGGAGTGGCCGCTCTTGTTTTCGAAATCGATGAGAAAGCGAGAAAACACCGTGTCGACGGTCGTGATCTTACCGAAACCCCAGCTCCGGTGCGTGCAATAGCCGCATTCGGTCAGCTTGACTAGGGCATCGATTTGTTTTGGCTGGATCTTCCCCGCGGCAGCCAATTTCTCGAACTCTTCTCTCATATCAGCACTACTCGTGTCTTGCTCTGGCGTCTTCGTTAAACGACGATTAATAGTCCGTGGCCATTGAAAAACCAAGAGAAATTGCCCTGCGGCTGCTGTTGAAGGCGGCGCGTGGGGAGGAATTGTTGGATCTGTTAGTGCATCGCTCCTTGTCTGGATCTGGGTTACCTACCCGGGATCGGGCTCTGATACATGAATTGGTGTTTGGGGTCACGCGGTGGCGTCGTTTGCTGGATGCCTTGCTCGGAGAGCTGGCTACGCAGCCACCCCAGGGTCGACTTTTGGAGGCGTGCCGCTTGGGTTTGTATCAGCTCTTTCTGCTTTCGCGTCTGCCAGATCACGCGGTGGTTCACGAATCCGTAGCCCTCGTTAAGCGCGTCTGTGGTGCCGCTCAAGGGCGCTTTGCGAACGCGATTTTGCGGCGTGCGGTGCGGGAAAGAGCCCAGTTGGAATCCAAAATCGAGGTCTGGCGGCGGGAACAGCCCGCCATTGGGTATTCCTTTCCGGATTGGTTGAGTCAACGCTGGGCCGAGCGCTTGAGTGCCGCGAACTGCCAACGCTTGATGGAGTGGCACAACACGGTCCCGGACGTGTATGCCCGGGTCAATCCGCTCAAGACCACGGTGGCGGAGCAGCGGACGGCCTGGGAACAGGAGGGTGTGCGCTTCGAGCCGGTCCCGATTGCCTGGGATTCTCAGGCGGTGACTTTTCGGGTGGCCAATGCGGGTAAATTGACCCAGGGGGCGAGCTTTCTCGCCGGTGGCTCCTATGTCCAAGATCCCAGCACGCTGCTTTGTGTGGACTGGTTGGCGCCCCAGGCCGGCGAGCGGGTGTTGGATCTCTGTGCCGCTCCCGGGGGGAAAACCGGGTATTTGGCCGAACGAATGGAGAACCAGGGCGAGATCGTGGCCTGTGACATCGCGGAGGAGCGGTTGGCCACCTTGGCGTCGAATCGGGACCGCTTAGGGTGGCAGAACGTGAAGTTGCTGGCGATCCGGCCGCAGTACGATTGGCGGGACAAGGAACCCTTTGATGCGGTTTTGGTGGACGCACCTTGTTCCAATACCGGTGTCATGCGCCGGCGGGTGGAATTGCGCTGGCGCTTGGAGGCGGAGGAGATCGACCGTTTGGCAGGTCTCCAGCGCGATCTGTTGGCACGAGCGGCTCTGGCGGTGAAGCCCGGGGGACGCTTGGTCTACAGCACGTGCAGTTTGGAGACAGAGGAAAACGGGGCGGTTGTCAGCGCGTTCCTCGCGGAACATCCCGAGTTTGAGCTCGTGCGCGACCGGCAATTGACTCCCTGGGAAGATGCCGTGGACGGCGCCTACGCGGCCCTGCTCCAACGCCGGAATTAATGGTTGGAAACCCGCATCGTCGCCCCTATGTTGGGGCGCATGAGAATCCCTTCTTTGTTGGGCCTGGCGGTGATCGCTGTGGCCGTTACGGTGGGCTGTGGCGATCCTTCGAGCGGAGGTGGTTCGGGAGCGAACGGTGGTCCCAAGGCCATGCAGATCGCAGTGATTCCGAAGGGAACCACCCATGAATTTTGGCGCTCGATCGAGACCGGCGCCCGCAAAGCCGAGCAAGAACTAAACGCCCAAGGCACCGCGGTTGAAGTGATCTGGAAAGGGCCTTTGAAGGAAGATGACCGCGATCAACAGATCCAAGTGGTCGAGAACTTCACCACCCGGCGGGTCAGCGGCATGGTCTTGGCCCCGCTGGATTCCAAGGCGCTGGTGCGTCCTACCGAAACTGCCCAGAAAGCGGGGATTCCTGTCGTGATCATTGATTCCGGTTTGGAGTCGGATCAATACGCGAGCTTTGTCGCAACGGATAACTTCAAAGGTGGCCAGATGGCCGGGGAACACATGGGCAAATTGCTCGGTGGGAAAGGGAAAGTGATTCTCTTGCGCTACGCCGTTGGCTCCGCGAGTACCGAGAAACGGGAGGCGGGCTTTCTGGACGCGCTGGCGACCTTTCCGGATATTGAGCTGATCTCTTCGGATCAATACGCCGGGCCCACCCGGGAAACCGCTTACCAAGCGTCTCAAAACTTGTTGAACCGTTTCGGTAAAGAGGTGAACGGGATCTTCTGTGTGAACGAGAATTCAACCATCGGCATGACCAAAGCGCTGCGAGAAATCGGGCGCGCCGGTGGCGAGGTCAAGATGTTGGGCTTTGATGCTGGCACAGCGTCCATCAAGGATCTACGCGATGGGGATGTGCAAGGTTTGGTAGTCCAAGACCCCGTGCGGATGGGCTACGAGGGCGTGAAGACGCTGGTCGCAGTGCTGGGTGGCGAGACGGTCGAGAAGCGTATCGACACCGGTGTCGTGATGGTGACACAAGAGAACATGGAGGAAGAGGCCGTTAAGACGTTGCTGAATCCTCCCTTTGAGAAGTATCTCAAGTGACCGAGACTCCGGATCTTCCGGAATCCGTTTCTGTCGAGCGAGACACGAAGAGGTTGCGCCTCCTTTGAGTATGTCAGTCCCGCGCTTAACCATGCGTCAGGTGGAGAAGTCCTTCGGGGCGACTCGTGCCCTGCGTGGGGTGAGCTTTGAGGTAGGGCCCGGCGAGGTGCATACCCTCATCGGGGAAAACGGCGCGGGAAAAAGCACCCTAATGAAGGTGCTGAGCGGAGCCTACCGCGCGGATGCGGGAACGATCAGCCTGGACGGAGAAGCCTTCGTCCCGGAGAGCCCGCAGCAAGCCCGCGCTCGGGGGATTGCGATGATCTACCAGGAGCTGAACTTGGCTCCGGATCTCTCGGTAGAGGAGAATATCCTGCTCGGTGAGGAACCCCGGAAAATGGGCTTCTTGCGTCGGCGCGAACGGCGCAAGTTGGCCTTGTCGGCCGTCCGGCAGCTGGACCAAGAGGGGCTCGATCTCGATGCCCCGATTCACAGTCTCAGCATCGCGGAACAACAATTGGTCGAGATTGCCCGAGCCCTTGTCCGGCAACCGCGGGTGCTCATCATGGATGAACCCACGAGTAGTCTCACCCAAGTGGACGTGGACCGTTTGTTCCATGTGATTGGGCGACTCAAAGACCAAGGGGTGAGCATCGTCTACATCAGTCACTTTTTGGAAGAATGCCAACGGATCTGTGACCGCTTTACCGTTCTGCGGGACGGCGAGTCCGTCGGCACCGGCCCCATGGCGGAGACGCCCTTGGACGAGATTATCCACCTGATGGTGGGGCGGGAAATGACCGAGATCTATCCCCACTTGGATCACACGATTGGAGAGCCCGTCTTTGAATTGAAAGCGCTTCAGGGCGAAGCAAAACCCGAATCCGTTTCCCTGACCCTGCGGCGCGGGGAGATTCTTGGGATAGCCGGCCTGGTCGGTGCGGGACGGACGGAGACCTTGCGAGCCTGTTTCGGTTTGGATGGTGTGCGGTCCGGCGAGGTGCGGGTCCGGGGGCAAGTGGCGACGGTGGCGGATCCTCGTGTGCGCTTGCGGCAAGGGATTGGTTTGCTGAGCGAGAATCGGAAAGAGGAAGGCTTGTTGTTGAATCAAAACCTATCAAACAACATGACCCTAACCCATTTTGATCCTTTTGTCCGTTGGGGCTTCATCTCCAAACGACAACAAGCGCGAGCAACCGCGGAATGGATTGAGCGGCTCGGGGTGCGTGCCCAGGGGCCGGATCAGACCATTGGAGAACTTTCGGGTGGGAATCAACAGAAAGTGGCGATTGCCCGGCTTTTGCATCATGAGGCGGACATTCTCTTGTTCGATGAACCCACACGAGGGATTGATGTTGGGAGTAAGGCCCAGATTTACCGACTGGTGGGCGAGCTCGCAGCGCAGGGTAAGGCGATTGTGTTCGTGAGTTCCTACCTGCCGGAGCTCCTCGGCGTGTGTGACACCATCGGGGTCATGTGTCGCGGGGTGCTGGCCGAGGTGCGGCCGACGGCGGATTGGGATGAACACCAGATTTTGACAGTGGCGATCGGACAGGACGAGGCAGAGACCGCTCCGCCGTCGCAGGATTGATTCGTAGGAATTTGTAGGAAAGGAACGCACAGTGGCGAATGCTTCGGGTAAGTTGTTTTGGCGGTGGCTCAACATCCTCGGGCCCTTTATCGGGCTGGTGGTGGTGACGAGTCTGTTTGCGTTGAGCGAAGAATTGCGGCCGATCTTCTACACGGGCAGCAATGTGAAACTCATCCTTACTCAAACGGTGATCGTCTCGATCGGTGCGTTGGGGATGACAATGGTCATTGTGAGTGGAGGGATCGACCTGAGTGCTGGTTCGGTGGTCGCCCTAACGAGTGTGGTCGCGGCAACCCTGCTCACAGAGTCGGTGCCGCCGGTTTTGGTGTTTCTGCTGACCGTGGGCGCTGGTGCGCTGATTGGTTTGATCAACGGGTCCGTGATTGCCTGTTTCCGAATGATGCCCTTTATCGTGACCCTGGGCATGATGGGAATTGCGCGAGGGAGTGCGAAATGGCTCGGGAACAATCAAACCGTAAACCCCGAACCCAATGCCTTGAACAAGATCATGGAACCGGTCAATCCCCTCGAACTCTTTCCGTTGCCGCTGGGCGTTTGGATCGCGGTCGGGCTGGCGATTCTGATGACGGTGGTGATGCGGCAGACCGTCTTTGGACGGTATGTTTTTGCGATTGGGTCCAATGAGGATACGGCTCGCCTGTGCGGGATCCCGGTGCGGCGACAGAAAGTGTTGATCTACACCCTGGCGGGAATGTTTTTTGGGATTGCGGGCGTGATGCAGTATTCTCGTCTGACTCAAGGCGACCCGACCGTGGCGATTGGGTTGGAATTGGAAATCATTGCCGCAGTGGTGATTGGAGGGGCTAGTCTGAACGGCGGTTCCGGCAGTATTCTGGGCACGGTGATCGGGGCCTTGATCATGGCCGTGCTCCGGAGTGGGTCGAGTCAGATGAACTGGCCGACTTACATGCAGGAGATCATCATCGGCGTGGTGATCATCCTTGCCGTTGGGTTGGACCGCTTGCGGCAATCGAAACTCAAGGCCTAGACTCAATCAAAGCCTAGAGACGCGCCGCCAGTTTCCCTGGCGACGCGTTGTTGATGAAAACGGGGGCGGGCTTAGGCGCCCATGACTTGATAGCCGCAGTCGACGTAGAGCACCTGTCCGGTGATCGCCGCCGCGCCGTCGCTCGCGAGAAACACACCGGTCGCACCGAGTTCTTCCGGTGTGACATTGCGCCGGAGGGGAGCGTGTTCTTCGTAGCGGGTCAGGATGGATCTGAAATCCGCGATACCGCGGGCGGCCAAAGTATTCATAGGGCCGGCGCTGATGCAATTGACCCGGACTTTCTGTTGGCCGACATCGGCGGCGAGGTAACGGGTGGAGGCTTCGAGGGCGGCTTTTGCAACCCCCATGACATTGTAGTGCGGCACCACTTTTTCGGCTCCGTAATAGGACATCGCGATCACGCTGCCACCGTCCGTCATCAGCGGCAACGCACCACGGGTGACGGCTACTAAGGAGTAAGCGGAGATATCGTGGGCCACGCTGAATGCGTCTCGGGATGTATTGACGAAGCGTCCTTCGAGGGCGTCCTTCGGCGCAAAGGCCACGGAATGGAGGAGGAGATCCAACTTGCCATAGCGTTCTTTGACGGCGGCGAAAACTTGGTCGATGTCCTCGTCCGAGCTGACATCGCAGGGCAAGAGTAAGACGTCATCCCCGAAGGTCTCGGTGAGTTGCTCCACGTTGCCTTTGAGCCGATCGCCTTGATAGGTGAAGGCCAGGGTTGCGCCGGCGTCGCGCCAGGCTTGTGCGATGGCCCAAGCGATAGAACGTTTGTTTGCTACCCCAAATACGAGGCCGATCTTTCCTTCTAGTGCTGACATAGTCTTGTTTTCGTTACCGCGTCCAGCCATAGGCGAATCTGGCGGGCAAATCAAGGGGTTAAAAGCTGGGGGGGATGGGAATGGGGGGGTAGGGGTGAGGGGAATCCGTTGGCAAAGGGGCGACGGGGCGGTAGGGTTGGCTTATGATGAAGCGGTATCTGTATGCGTTGTTTGGCGGCTTGTTGAGTCTGGGGTCCGTGAGTTGGGCGGCAGAAGGGCTGCGGCTGAATGAGATTCAGGTTATTGGGACGCACAACTCGTATCACTTGGCTCCGGAGGCTCCGCTTCGGGCATTGATTGCTTTGGGGGGAAAGGAGCGAGCGGAATCGCTGGATTATTCTCATCGGCCGCTCGCGGAGCAGTTTTCTTGGTTGGGGATCCGGCAGATTGAGTTGGATGTTTATGCCGATCCAAAGGGAGGGCACTACCGAGAGCCGAAGGCGCTCGCGACCCTGCCGGCAGCCGTGCGGGAAGGCCTAGAGCCCGTGGATCCGGAAGGGGAGTTGCTGAAGCCGGGGTTGAAAGTATTGCATGTGAGCGACTTCGATTATCGAACCACGGTCCGGACCTTCGTTCGTGCCCTGGAACAAGTTCGAGATTGGTCGGATGCCCATCCCGCACATGTCCCGATTCTCGTCTTGGTGGAAGTGAAAGAAGCCCTAGGGCGGCCGGGAATGACCGCAGCGATCCCGTTTGACACGACGCAACTCGCCGAAATCGATCGGGAGATTCGTTCGGTATTCCCGACTGAGAAACTGCTCGTGCCTGATACTGTGCGGGGAAATCGCGCCACCTTGCGAGACGCGATCTTGGAAGAGGGATGGCCGCACTTGGATGCCGTGCGGGGGAAGGTGCTGTTTGCCTTGGATAATGGGGGCGCCGTGCGGGACCGGTATTTGGAAGGGAATCCCACTTTGGAAGGGCGCGTTTTGTTTGTCAGTGTGGATGCGGATCATCCGGCGGCTGCCTTCATGAAACTGAATAATCCCGTCGGGGATGCCGCAAAGATCCGTAAGGCGGTCAAGGAAGGCTTTCTGGTGCGCACGCGCGCGGATTCCCCCACAAGGCATGCGCGGGCTAATGACACGAGTCAACGCGAGGCCGCGTTCGCGAGCGGGGCCCAGTTCGTGAGCACGGATTACCCGGAACCCAACGCGGAGTTCTCGTCGTATCAGGTTGTATTGCCGCAGCGGGCAGTGGCGCGCCGGAATCCCTTGCTGTTCCCAAATGCCGAAGGCGGGATCGATGTGGAGGGCACACTCCAATGGCGCACGCTTGGTCCGGATCAATGGACCAACGGGTTTGCTTGGGGCGAGTTCAAGTGGCGTGAGGATGAAGTGCATCTGAGGTCGGACCGAAACTTCATGCTAGCTACAAGAGACCGTTACGGAGATTTCGTCTTGGAGTTAGAAGCGTGGGTGCCTCGGGGGAATTCAGGCGTGTTCTTTCGGTGTGAGCCCAGCGAAAAGAAACTGTTGGGATACCAAGCCGAGATAGATCTCTCGGAGCGAGCGTATTCCGGCGCTGTGTATGACAACACGGGACGCGGGTTTCTCTTCCCTAAGAAAGACGATCCCGGCGAGGTGAAAACGCTCCGAGCACGACAGGGCGAAGGCTATCGTGCCGGGGCCTGGAATCGGCTGCGGGTGGAATGTCTCGGGCCCCGGATCCGAGTGTGGCTGAACGACCGAGTCGTCACGGATCTGGTCGACACGAAGCATCGCGGCGGAGTGATCGGCCTCCAACACCACGGCGGCGGCGGCAGCTACCGATTCCGCCAGATCCGCCTGCTGGAACTCTAGCCAGCCTCACGTCGGCATCTCGAGGCGCTTGAAACCCCATGGGGAGGCATGGGCAGTTTCCGGAAGGTGGGGCGAGCGTACCCGCGAGCCGTCGTCCCAAACGTAAACGGTTGAAAAAACCGTCTGCCGCGCACCAACCGCACCCGCCAATCCTAAGGACAAGAGGGTGATTCATCTGCGCCGTGATCCTATTCGGTTTAGAGGATACCCTTGCGCCGACGGCTCGCGAGTACGCTCGCCCCACCTTCCAGACCTGGTGACAGGGAGTTTTTTTATGGTTTTCGAGCCGGAAGGGCTGTATCTAGAACCCATTCACCGACGGAAAAAACATTAGGACCGGAGTGTATTTATGATGGATCGATTTCAAACGACTCTGAAACGGAGCCGGGTTTGGCTGGCCGCACTGGCGCTCACCGTGGCAACCCAGGCACTCGCCGGCGATTACAAGCTCGGCGTACAAACCTGGACCCTACGCAACCTGAACTTCGACCAGATGGTGGCGTTCTGTGCGAAGCACAAGATCACGAATCTCCAGGTGATCGCTAACCACCTGAATCCCAAAGCACCGATCGAAGAGATCAAGCGGAAGAAAGCCATTCTCGATCAGCACGGTCTCAAGGTCTACACCTTTGGGGTAGCAGGAACGTCGACGGACAAAGAAGAAAACCGAAAGCTCTTCGAGTTCGCCAAAATGATGGGGATCAAACTCATCGTGGTCGAGCCGCGGGATTTCCAGATCTTGGATAATTTGGAAGAGCTGGTGAAGGAGTACGACATCAAGATTGCGATTCACAATCACGGCATCAAGTCTACCTATGGAAATCCGTCCGTAGTGCGGAATCTGCTCCAACACCGCGATCCGCGCATGGGTGTCTGCCTGGACGTGGGTTGGATCACTTCGGCTCGCTTCGATGCCGGTAAAGTGTTTAAGCAGTATAAAGGCCGCGTGTTCGATATTCACTTGAAGGACAAGAAAGTGAACTCCACGGAGAATGGCGATGTCGCGACCCCGGCAGCAATCGGCGAAGGCGATTGCAACTACAAGAGCCTGTTCGCCGCGCTACGCGAAGCGAACTACGACGGCGTCATGGCAATCGAGACCGACCGATCCCTCAAAGACCCGGAAGAATTCGTCGTAGGCGCGATGAAGTTCGTCGCGGACAACTACTAATTCGCCGGTTCCATTTCGAATTCGAACGCAGGGTATGAACTACCCTGCGTTTTTTTTATGCACATAAAGCATAGGCCGCGGTAGCTGGATTTCCGATGGACTGAGGGCAGATAGATGGAAAGAAAAGGCAACAAAAAGAAGAGAAAAATCGATTCCTGATTCGAAGAGTCATACGTCGGATGTGGCTGAATGTGAGCCCTTCTGATGGAATCCGTTCTTCGGGTCCTCTTGTTCCTAACGAAAACCTTGAACTAGCTTGACTTTTGATAGAAGTAGCAAACAGTAGGCGTTGACAGTTATGGGAGAGAAACGCTCAGCGAGCTCAGTAGCGGGGTGCCCGGTTTCATGGGGCCAGTTTATGGGGGATATGTCACCAGAGGAGTTTCTGGAGGAGTATTGGGAGAAGCGGTTTGCGGTAAGCCACTTCGATGAAGAGTTTGGCAGGAGCCTTTTTACGCTCGAGGATTTTGATAGGCTCATGCAGAGCGTCGATGTCAAATCGAACAACTTCCGAGCCGTTAAGACGGAACACGAAAAGACGTGGCACGGAAACCAAGAAATCCGAAGTCGGGACGACGCTTTTACAGCGTTTGCTGAGGGAGCAACTCTGGTTCTGCACAATGTCCAGGAACAGCAACCGGGCCTAGCCAAACTCTGTCGGACTTTGTCCCAGGTTCTTTGGCAACCTCATGCCGTCAATGTCTACCTCACACCCATCATCAGCAAGCAAGGGCAGCAGGGACTTCCTGTGCATATAGACGGTCATGATGTGTTTGTGTTTCAGCTGCTCGGGAGAAAAGAATGGCAGGTATGGGATAAGGCTACTGAATATCCCACTGATGATATCTGCGAGCAACCGGACCCGAGCAGCCTCGGAGAGCCTGTTAAAGAGCTGACTCTAGAAGCGGGAGACTTGTTCTACTTGCCAAGAGGGTATCCACACAGAGCGCAGTCGGCTGGCGATGTTCCATCGCTGCACCTGACCGTTGGAACCAGAAGTATTACTTGGGGAACCGTGCTCAGACGGATTCTGGATCATGGTGAACATCACGAACCGAACTTAAGGAAATGCCTTCCGGTGGGGTGGGCTCAAGAGCGAGATAAGGTAAAAGAACAGCTCAGTCAGATCGTAGAAAAACTACTATTTGAGTCCGAGGCACCGGCGTCCGCTTTGGAATTCCTTCACAGCAGAATCAGCTCCACCTCATCAACGTCACTGCATGGACGAATCGTGGATGTGGGAAGGCTTCACGAACTTACGGATGGCTCGGTGCTCAATTTGCGTGAAGAGGTGGCTTGTGAAATGAGCGTGGATACTGAGAGGGTATACTTGAGATTACTGGGCAAACAGATCTCCTTTCCTGTTACGACAGCCAGCGCGCTGAGGCGAGTTTTCGAAATGAAATCCTTTACTCCAGAGTCGCTTTCGGATTCTCTAGATGAAGAAAGTCGCATTACGCTCGTAAAGACTTTGATCAAGCAGGGGCTCCTGACAGTAGTAAGCACGAACTAATAGCTAGAATAATATGGAAGACGATACACCGAGCAACGAGTTGGAGGCACTCCATAAGCTAAGGAACAACGCTGAGAGAAGAGCCCAGAAAATGGCTTCGATCATCGCTGAACAGGTTAAGCAAGGGAAACTTGCCGAGGACGACATAGCGGTTCAGTCGCTCAGTAAAATCTATCCTGAATACTTTACTGATGAAGGCAGTGAATCGCTGCAGGCAATGGATAGGAACGATTTTTCTGATGGTCCGAATACGGGCGATTGGGGTTGGCGACGAGATAATCGTGATGGCGGCGATGGCGGTGACAAAGCAGATACGGGTTCTTCGGTCCGGGATGGCAAGAAGTCATTAGACTCCGTGGGTGGTCGGGACTGAACGAACCCGCGTCGGAGTTTTATCCTTCAGTCACGCGGATGTGACCAGGTTTCGGTGGGCTATCGGTTGAATTGGTGGTTCACGCGGAGAGCTCGGTTCTGGAGATGCTATGTCTCTAGCCGTAGGTTTGTGACCTAGTGACAGACTGATATCTGGGGCGTTTTAGGGCCTTGGAGTTTTCGGCTCTGGCTTCGAATGGCGGAGTAGCAGTTGGCCGTTGGCCTTTGGCAAGGTCGCGTTCCCTGATGGAGCGCAAGGGACTACCGTGCTCAGTAACAAATGTGTAAGCCGTTGAGAACCTTTGCTTAGTGACAATCTATTCTCCTGGCACTGGTGGTGTCAGGGGTACTTTGTTCAGGTCAGTTTGCCACCGAACTGGCTTTTCTTCCTACCCGACATCTGTCTGGTCCGCCTTCCGAATCTCTGGGTCATACTCATAACAGATGAAATCTTCTTCAAATTTGTGGGCAATGTATCTGTAGTCAGAAGGTTTTGTGAGAATCTGATCCCAGGTCGTATTGGACGAACGGTTGTCATGCCGGGCTGTGATTTTTAGGCCTGCGGTTCTGTTATTGATTGCACTAAAGACTTTGTGCATTTGTTCCAACCTGCCCACATAGTCGACTACTTGTTGCCCGGCTGAGTGGGTCCAGTTTGTCTGTGGCCAGAACCCGGCTGCATACAACAACTCCTCTTGGCGGATAAAATCGGAAAACCCTTTTGAGGCTAAATAGGCCCGAGTGAGGGGCCATTTCGTGGGCGGATCTGAGTCAAGACGTCGGGTCGGAGGGAAACCCAGTTCGACCATTCTTTTGATAAACGTAAAGAGAGATACCATTCTTGGATAGGGATGTCTGACCAGAGAGAACTTAAAGCATTCTGACCATATCTGATTGCCAACCGCTCGTCGGATGTCGGTTGGCAATGCATGTTTCTGGAGATTGCCGTCGCTGGGAGCATTTATCAGGGAGACCGACTTGAAGAGTTGGTCATTCTCGACGTCGAACTCGTTTTTCGCGACTGCTTGTAGAGAGTTGGTGACGCTTGTCCCGCCAGTCTTCATGATATGAACGAAAATTATGCGATCTGACCTGGATAAGAACACTTGTCATCTTTCTGCTGAGGTAGCCAACGCCGCTGCATCGAATCGCCAAATATACTTCGTCCCAGCTTGGATCTTTTCGCCACTGTGAAAGAGATCGTGGGAGAACAACAGACAGTCCCCGATCTGCCCGTGCGCATCGATGCCGATTTCTGAGAATGTCGTAGCACCCCCGCGATAGTCATCATTAAGGTAGACGATACCACTTACCGTCATCTGAAGCTCAACGGACTCATCATGCCATGTTGCGTCGTGATGTCCGTCAATGTAATCCCCTCGCGAATAACGATAGATCTCAATCGGTCGCGATCTACAAACTTGAAACAAGGTCTCTTCCCTGCGAATTCCAGTCTGTATGAGTTGATGTACATCCGAGCTGACTAGGTGGTTGCTATGCTGAATGAAGGCTTCCGAGTTATGCCGCCCATCACTCCACTGCCGGGCCTTCCTCATTCCCTCGCCTTCCGCGGCACGTGTCAGCCCTCGACAGGCATCCGGCGGCAAGACTCCGCGGATAAGCAACACAAAGCTGCCCTTGGCCTGGTAGAGAAGTTCGAGTGACTCAACCATAATGGTTTGCGCCAAGATTCAGGGCATGCACTGAAATACGTTCTACTGTGGCAGGACTGACCCTGACCCTGTGATCTCTGGATACCATTAGCGTCTCTGAATCTGCTAGGCTTAGCGGATCTTCCGAGTCAATTGAAACCTGCCACGGTGATCTTTGGTGTGTCTGGGCTGTAATCAATAGGAAACGTTCGGAATTGGAACAGTGCTCTGGAATTCCTCGAGGAAACTCGATCTCAGATGCCTTTTCCGCAATCTCGAAATCTTCGAGAGACCTGCTAGCGTTGACAACACAAGGAATCCCCTTCGAATGGAGGGCGCGGCGCAGTGCGCGAGGATCAAACGGAGCCCCTGGGTCGTTCGGTGCTAGCCCATCGACGTTGCGATCGAGGATTGCGATTCCGTGGTCACCGAACGAACAGTCTGCCAGGATTGGGCTCTTCGTGGGGTTGAAGTAACCCCTCACCGACATAGACAAGTCGAGCGAATTCATGCCGGACGTAGAGCCATCGTGCAGCAGATTCTCTGTCGGGGCGCAGTAGGCGAATCCCGGGGGGCATGCCAGTCGAAGAACTGGTTGATTGGGCGTCGCTTGGTAGAGTGCTTGGATTAACGAGACGCCATCTTTGGCCTCTTGATGGCGTCGGACGAGCGCTTGTGTTGTCCAGTTGATAAATAAGAAATAACGAACTTCTGTTCCAAGATTGACGCATAGTCGATTGGAGGAGAATGCCTTTTGGGAGAATCTGTTGCTATCGAAAGAATCCAGGTGCAGTCCAATTTTTCTACCCTCGAATCTGGTGACCGTAGCTTGGTTTGCTTCGTGAGCGGTCAAGGAATTAAAGGATTGGTATCGGGCGATGTTTAGTCGGTTGCAGTATTTGTAGAACTGCGATTGCGCCTGTTCTATTTGGGGGTGACGTGTTGCTGAATCTGTGAGCGACACGAATGCTTGGTAGCATTCCGATAAGGATTCTAACAGAGGTTCTTCGATTGGGATGAGGGTGACTGTATTGTGGTAGGATGGCTCTTGGCAGTGTATTGAGATCTCGCAAAGTTCGTTTGGCCGCAGCTCGCGCCATTCGGGCTTTGGGATGAGCGACCCATTATGGTATTCGGGAGATGGTCCTGGAACGAGTCCGGAGGAAATCGAAATCACTCCTGGCGAGTTCCTAAGACTATCTGGAATGATGATTCCAATGTCACCTGCCAACGGCGTCAAAGCATATCTTGGGCTTAACCGTTTACGACTGCGGCACTTTCCATCTTCTGGAGCATCACATCGGCAACCGCTTGCCGGGACAGGCGGCAGAACTGAGATTCGGTAACGTCGAAGGTGGCGTGTTCGAAGAACTTGTTGGAGCACGATCCCCCGCCACACAGTTTGTAGTAGTTGCATTCCTCTCTGCACCTGGCGCGGCCGTGTTCGACGTCATTGCTGAGAAGGCGAAACGCGGAACTCGATACCATATCTGCTAGAGATTGTTCCAAGACGTTCCCCACGATGAAGTTGGAGTATTTTTGGGATGGCATTCCGTGCAGTTCAGGAGAGAAGGTGGAGACTCCACCTCGATAATCCACCGAAATGATCGAGAACGGGCGAGCTTCATTGTGAGCAAACGATTGGGTTCCAAGAATCAGTCCTTGGGTGTAGTCAAATTCCCTTACCCGAAATGCGCGTGAGGATTCAACCAGGTCATACATTTTGTCCATGAATCTCGTAAAACGAGTTGAACAGGTGGCGGACCCATTAAACGAAGACTTGGTGTTGGCTCCCTCTATTTCGTCAATATTGAATCCAACGAATGGAACACCTTCATCTTTGAAGAAGTCGTGAATTGCTTTCGGATGATCCAGAGACTCATTGGTCAGAACACAAATAACATTTAGATGGACTCCGCTAGCTTTGATCAGTCGTAGGCCTTGCAGAGCCTTGCGAAACGTTCCACGGCCGCTTCGAGTGATTCGTTGTCGGTCGTGAAGAAACTCCGGGCCATCCATGCTCACCCCGACTCTGAAATCATATGATTTGAAAAGGTCGACCCAGGCAGGGTTTACTAGGGTACCGTTTGTCTGCACTCCAAATTGGTAAGCATCTCGACCATAGCCGTGCTTGCCGGCTACTTTCTCTACTGTGCCGATCGCTTGTGCGATGTATTCCGGGCCCACCACTAGCGGCTCACCGGAATGCCATACGATGGCGACCTTGTCCTTTACGAAGCCGCTTGCGAAGAGCCGGTCAGCCGCTTTAGCTACCACCTCAGGGGGCATCTGCTCTCGATTCGTGCGGTCAGGCAAGTAGCAATATTTGCAATCTAGGTTGCAATACGGGGTGGGTTGAAGAATTAACAACCTAGAATGAAGATCGTTCATGGTGTTGTTGGGGGTATCGAGTTTAGGAGGTTTGCTAGATCGTGAATGGGGCGGCTGAAGACGTTCTCGTCCAATACGTTTGCTATTTCATCGATCTGGCCGGAGTGTCTGGCTCCTACTAGTGTGCTTGTGCAGAATTGGTTCCGGCATGTTGCCGCCAGCGCTAGGCCAGCAGGAGCGATTCCGTGCTGCAAGGCCACGTCTTTGACAGCTCGGGTGATTGCTTTGGCCCGGTTGCTGAAATAGAGTTTTGACTGAAGTGGTTCGATCCTACCGTCCTGCATTCGGTTTTGGGGTGGCTGAGACTCAACCTTGCCATTCTCTGAGTATTTTCCGGTGAGAACGCCCCCGGCCAAAGTTTCATAGGCGATCATTCCAACTTCCTCTTGCACCAACACTTCGTTTAAACTGTGGTCGGCACCTGAACAGATTAGGTTGTGGCGCTGTTGCGTAAACTCAGGACGTAGGGTGCCGATGGTCTCTGATCGCCATAAAAGCCGCATCAGTCCCCAAGGAGTTTGATTGCATCCACCGAATACTCTGATCTTTCCTTCGGTTGAGAGTGCCGAAAGAGCGTAGAGCATAGAATCAGGGTTGCCATAGTTATCGGGCCAATGGGGTTGTACTAGGTCGATGTATTCTGTTCCCAATCTCGTCAGGGAGCCTTCGATCGCCCTGCGAACGCTGGCGCCATCCAAGCCAGGATTCCCTCCTCGGGCGGGGGTTGTGTAAGATCCGATTGCTGGCCCAGAAAACTTCGTAGAGATTACTAATGAATCCCTAGGTTTGGTCTTGATCCATTTACCAATCAAGGTTTCCGCCACCCCAAGCTTCTCAACGCTGGTTGGGTGAGGGTAGAGCTCTGCCGTATCAATTAATCGGATACCGCAAGAAAAGGCGGCATCCAATATCTTGAACGCCGCCTTTTCGTCAACCTCACGGCCAAAATTCGCCGTCCCGATGCCCAGTGGGGGCACAAAGACCGAACTGGCTCCGACGCGGTGCCAGCGGGTCACTCAGAGTCCTCTGAGACTGCCTGGTCTGGGCACGGACGGTCTTGTATTTCGACAGTCCCACTAGTTCCGTTCGAGTAAAAACTAGACCAAGTCGTTCCTAACCCTGCAACGACGTCGGGTTTCTGAAAAAACTCTTTTTTCTGTCGGAGTTTAGCGATTCGTTCATCAATGGAACTTGAGGGTGCCTGACTGGATAAGTCGCATTCTTGATTTTCTCCATGGTTTAACATAACTCTGCCATACTGGAGGTAAAGGGATTCTGTGTCAACTATAGGAAACCCCAAAACAGGACGTATAAGTAATCTTAATGCCATTGAGTAGACTTGTAGATAGTGCTCTCTGAAAGGTTCATGCTGACCCTATTCTGGCGGTGTGGGATTTCACTAACGGACCCTTCGCGTATGTGCGGCCGGGGGGGCGTTAGAAGGGGTGGCGTGATTGGGCTTGCTTCGTGGAAAGCCACGTGAATGGCTCCTGTTCGGACGGGAGTGGCGGTCGCATCCATGACCCAAGTTGAGTGAAAACAAGGAGCTGGAAAGTGGGGTGATTTTCGCGTGATCGGGGAAATCACCATGAGGTGGATAAGGCGTTTGAGTGTTTAGTTTGACCTGGAGAAATCTCCTCGCTCAGGTCGGGGAATGGCGCTGATTTCTGGTCTGAACCCGAGAGGGGACGAGCAGACGTCCAGGATAGGCCGATCGAAAGAGGGCCATTCGGAGGATTCGTAATCGAGACGCGGATCACGGCTGCATCTTTTCGAGTTGGTTTCCATTGGGCACCTTGGATGCTAATGGTTGGCGTGTAGCGTTCTGATGGCCGAGTGCGGAGAGTTATCTGCCGTGAGCGACTCTTGTCTAGGCGAAGAGTGTTCGATACAGTTTGCCGAGTTCGTCGTCATATACCATTCTGTTCCGTCGAGTTGCAATTTGTAAGAGGGAATCACTATGTCCATGTTTGAAGCAATCAAGTATGTGGGATCGCCGATTGCATTGCTTGCCTTTGTCACCGCAGTGATGGCTGTGATCTATCGAGAGCGGCTGAAGCAGCGAATCGCCATGATCAAAGCCACTGAAGAAACGCAGCGAGGCGACCTCATCAAGGAGCTTGAAGACGTATTTCATATTGAGGTGGGTGACTTGACCAAACAACAGCGATTCGATCTCGCGGTTAAACGCCTGGATCAGAGAGCAGCGAGATATCTTATTGGTTCTATCGTTGCAATCTTGCTTGCCCTAATCCTTGCTTCGGCCGTGGTCATCGTCGTCGTTGCGGACGCAGGAAAGGGTAAACCTGCGGAACCCGTATCGAATTCCAATCCAGTGGCTGTTTCTCCGAAATGTGTTATCGAAAAACATTCGCATGACAACGGTTCCGTGGTCTTAGGTTTTAAGTTTGTGGATGTGGCGGAAGATTTTCATGTCGAGACAATCAAGCTTAAGCTTGAGCAGACATCAGCGATCACTCGGGTGGAAGGTAGCCCGTCGGAGAAGGTCGAAGCGGTTCGTTACTCTGTCCTGATCACTGAAGAGGCGCTAGAGAACGCTGCGGTAGATGTAGCGTTGAATGGACTGCACAGATCCTCCGGGGAACCCTATGTGTTCACTGAACTGGTACTCTGGTTTGCTAAGCGGGATTACGAGGTTCAACTATCCGTCGTGCCCGAATTCTATGATGTCGAAGGCAACCAGCTCGAACTGGCGATTCCGAGTAAGCTGCCGCTGAAGATAGTCCTCAGCAATTCTCGCCGGTACAATGCAAGTGCTTTGTAATCTCTCGTTATGATTAGACTGAGCATATTGATCGTCGTAGGTTTCTGGCTGGACGTGATTGCGATCCGCGGAGCTGCTGCGCAGGTGGATTACCGCGCCTTGGATCTGGAGTTAATCCGGGCTGACACCATGCCCAAATTGATCGCCTTGGCGTCCCGCCACAGCGATCGGCTGATTCCTCACGTGGAGACGCTTTGGATTCGCGTTCTTGGCTGGAGCTTAAGGCCCGAGTTTGAGGAGGAGACTTATTTACATCGCCACTCGATACGATTGGCTGCCCTGGCGACGATTTTGGAACTCCAGGGGACAGCTGGCAGCTCGAAGATTCCTAAACAACTGGATCTTGCCTCGGTAGATTCGGTCTCGTTGAAAGCGCTTAGCGCTAACGGCGTAGTATCGACGAAAGGGTCTCTGCGAGATTATCTTGAAACCGCGCCACCGATTGTGGAACTACGCTCAACGGATGGGGGGCATCAATATCGTCGGATTGACATCGACACCAGCGAGAAGGTGATTCGATTTGAAAAATGCGATGTGCAGCATGGCCAATTCGGTCCTCAGTGGCTGATGCAGTCTGGCCCCAGTACTGGGCGGATTCGAGGGCGGTTTTTCAACTTCCCGCTGGTGGCTATCAACTTCTACAATGTGGCAGCCAAGGCTTATCTCTTTCGTTATTTGTTGCCGGAAACGTCGAAGGCCAGAGCCTCATTGTCTGCGCTCGCTGCAATGGCGTTGCACCATGCAGGCAAAGCCAATCCTGACGGTGGTGCCACCACGGCGCTATTTCCACTGAAGTCCGCGATTTCGGAACTGAAGTCCATTGGAGGGAGTTCCCGGGCCGTTGGAGTATTAGAACGCTTCTATGCCACCTCGTGTCTTCGTAGCGGGCAGCTGGCAAGAGCCCGGAACGCGTTCGGGGAACAGTTGAAGTCGTTGAACGTCGAGGACGCGTATCACATCTATGCAAATCTGCGGCTAGGAGTGATCGCCGAGGGACTAGGATCTGGAGGCTCGAAGCCGTATTTTAAACGTGCGCTGGATCATCCTGAATTCCCGGACCGGCCGGAATTCATCTATTGGTTAGTCGCTTACGTGCACTGTTTCGGTGATGACCGGCTTGACGCTGCCGATCGGCAGAAACTTCAGCGCTTTCAAATGGCTCCTGATCGGCAACTCAGCGGTGCGCATCGCCACGTAGAAAACCTGGCGATGCTACAAGACCTGCTGAGTTCAGGGAACGAAGTGGCCGCCGTGAAGCTACTGATTCGCGAGCTACGTGAGTTTGATCGCTCCGGTATCAAGAATATCCGATGGTTCGAGGCCCGCTATCTCACTGAACTAGGCGCCTGTCTCCATGACGTTTTCCGTGGGATATGCTGGAAACGCGATAGGAATGGCGATCTTGTTCTGCGAAGCAGTGATTCGGCGTATCTCAAATCACGGTTCGCTCCGACGGAAGTCGTGAATCTGGCGGCTAAAGACCGAGCTAGTGAAGCAAAAGGCGGACGGTATGGTGCGATCTCTCCGGAAGAGGATGAAGCGACCTGCTTGGAGTTATACCACCCGGAGGAACTCCGTGAAAAGCTTGGGCAGATGTTGGCCTCAACCGGCGTACCGTTCGATCCCCGTTCTATTTCTGTAAGGCCTAGCAAACCAGCGGCAGATTTTGCCGAGTGGGTCACGGGAGAATTGCAACGTTGCCCACCCGTAATTGAGCCTTTGCTCAAATTAGTTTGGATCGAATGGTTCTACTTGCCGTTGATGGGTATCGAGAATCACACCGAAGTCGAATGGAGCTACCGCCCTGTGAACCATTCTGGCCTAACAAGTCCTGATCACGTTCGTGATCTCTTGGCGAATGCTACTTTGGGCGATGGGCACGCCGGAGTCTGGGCAACGTTTCTTTCGGCGAGAGAGTATTTAGAAAAAAGGCACTCCAACCAGACTCAGTGACGTCTGGCATACCCGACGAAGCGTGGTGGCTGATCCTGGGGAATCCAAGTTGGAATAGTTCCGTTTCTTTGCCGTTAGCGTACTCGATGCTGGGTGGCCGTGATCTACTGAGATGGCGGCGCTTGGTTACAAGAAACCGACCACGACGAAACGGCCATCCGCGAAGTCGTTTGAGTTGCTTTCGATCTCGCTGACGCCATGGAACGTCCTCGACGGGAATGCGACCAAGAGATTGTCCTCATGCTCGATGCGGGCGACCGGGCTGGAGCCCTGGATGAACGGTGCTGCCTGGTTGCCTTCGTAGAATTCAAGGTCCCCGCCGCGGAACGCTTTTGGGGTTCGATGAAAATAGTAGAGAAGTGAGATCTTGATTCGATCGTCCGTTGAATCCATGTGAGGACTACCGTAGTGGCCGCTTCGTCCGCAGATCATGCTGAAGGAAATCGATGGGCATGGAAACGGGTCGATGGCGAGAGTCGAGAATAAGGAAGGGAGTTGATGTTGGACGCGCTTGACCAAAATACCCAAGGCGTCACTGAGAGCGCTTTCCGGGTTCCTGTCACCGTTTTCGTTGGTGGACCAATGAAGTGAACTGTGATCGTTCGACCCGGGTTGTCCGGGTGCGTGAAACTCATTCTGGCTCAAGCAGGCGCCTTCAAAGAGTGCATCACGCTCCTGCTGAGGCAGAAATCCTGAAATCTGCGCCACTCTGTTAGGCGCGGCTATGCAGCGAGTTATTTTCCTTGTCATCGACTTCAAATCTTTCAAGAACGCTTTATCACGTTAGATCGGGGCGGATTCAATCGCAATATGGAGAAATCGTTCCCCTCGAACGTGATGTCTTTGACGAGTGGTATGGGAGGCTCTAGTTGAAGGATAGCGTCACACCGTCTTCGGATTTCTGCATTTTGGCTAAAGCATAGGTTGCGCTTTGCTCGCTGACCTCTGGGGGGCCAAGTTCGGCAGCCCGGCTAGCCAAGGTCGAAAGCCGTTTTTAGGGCGTAGCCTATACCGTATGCGAGGGCCGCTGCGGTAGAACCGACGAACATGGTCTCGGCGCCCGCTAGCAGCCAGTGCTGATTGACAAAACGACTCTTCAGGGCTCCCACCACAAAGAAGGCTGTCAGTGTGAAGGAAGCGCTGATGAGGAATTGATGGTCGGTTCCGTATCCCGTTAACCAACTGACAAGAAACGCCAACAGTGGGACGGTGCCGACGACGGTGAATGCCGCGAAAGTGGCGATGGCGGACGTGATGGGTGAGCTGGAAATCGGTCTAAGACCATGTTCCTCCTGGACCATGATATCAATCCACCGCTCCTGGTTGCTGGTAAGCGTCTCGACGACGCTCTCAAGTTGTTCTCCGTCGAACCCTTTTCTGCGAAAGATTTCTCGGATTTCCTCCTTCTCGCCTGCTGGGTAAAGTTCAATGTGCTCGCGCTCGTTGCGACGTGTTTTCTCGCGCATCTGGTTTTCAGCTCGGCTGCCGAGAAAGTTGCTGGCGGCCATGCTGAAACCGTCGGCCAATAGGTTCGCGACTCCCATGATAATGATGATGCTTTGCGGGAGCCCCGCGCCGACCACACTTGATACCACGGCGAACGTGGTGACGGCTCCGTCAATGCCCCCGTAGATGACGTCTTTCAGGTAAGATGCCTTGGGGCCTTGCGCGAGGCGAGCGGCGATTGCTGCACGAGTGTGATTCGCGATGTGTTGGGAACGTTTGGTTGAAGTCATGGTGAGTCAGATGGGAGTCCCTTGTGTGCCCTTCAGTCTCGCGGCGCCTTCCGCCCTGATGTCTAAGCTCTTCGATCATGTTCCAGCCTCCGCGCGGGATTGGCTCATCCACGATTGCGAATCACTTGCCTTGAATTGGCTGTCCCATTGATATTGGTGCGTTGATGTTATTCTTCGTCACGTCTCTGGGTTGTGGGTTCATTTCACGATTCTATCAGGACGGCGAAATGCGGGGTGCAGGGAGTGAACCGGTTGCCCAAAGTTGTGCGACATGACCCTATGATCCGAATGTCTCGAATAAGGAAAATAGCTACTACTACGACGAAAAGTCGTGCTGCAGGCAGGGTATGTCGTGTTTGTGTGCTTCATTACTTCTGATTTTTAAAAAAGTCGCTTGCAATGCCCCTCTTAACATGAAATTGATGGCTACTGTTAACCCAAGCAGTGAGGGCTTAACCACTGAGATAAAAACAAGAGAAGAGCGAACGATTCACACAAATGAACACTCATTCCCTCTCCAAGGAGCAAGCACCGTTGCACCAAACCCACGGCGTCAAATTCGGTCTAGGACTTCTGATTTGTTGCCTGTTGTTTCAGGTGGCCCTCGAGGCCGCAGACCCCTTGCCGCCGCATTCAGTGTCACGGGGGAAGAACCTTAGCCTCGATGTTATCAAGACGGTTTTGGGTGAAGCCGTTGACACGGCTTCCGCGTACTACTTTGACTATTCGAATGCCAGTTTCCAGATAGAAGATCATTGCTGGCGGGAGGGGCTTGGAATTCGATATGCCAACGCCGTGAATCAGCGATATCGTTCGATTGATTTCCTTTCACCTAGCCGTAGAACCTATCAGACTGAGACGCTCATCCGAAATGACGACAATACTGTTACGACTTACCCCGTCAGTAATGCCTCGTTCAGTGACTGGGAGTCCGCGTCTCGACACTGGAAGACCTATCGAAGGGAACACGGCAATCTGATTCTCGAGAAAACATGGGTCATGCGCTACTCACTTCGGGTAAAGAATACTTATTATAAAGCGGCTAGCTTCGCGAGTAAGCAACTGCGCGACCCGTTGACCACTAAAGTGCGGCTCCAACTTCAAGGGTTGCCTAGCAAAACAATCAACGGCGTCGATACCCAAAGAGCACGTAGCACCATGCGAGCTGTGGGTTTTGCCACCTCCAAGAATGGCACCTCCTCAAGTTACACCCTTCCCGTCAACACAATGGTTCAGAGTCAATCGGTTGACGAGCTCTACTGCCCAGGCAAAAACTAGATTGTGGGAAAGTCCAAGGATCCCCGTTAAGCCAGAGCCATTACTCCGGATACTGCGTCGGTAGCCTAACCATCTTCGATGCCGCCAGGCCTGCTATGAGACCTGGAGGTCTGGGTTGCTGCCTTCTGCCGATCTATTACCTCCGATCCATTTCCTATTTGCATGAAAAAAGCACTAATCTTGACGTTGCTGGTTGTACTCAGCGTCCCGCTCTTCATCGGTATGAGGAGCCTTCCAAACTCCGGATCTGCCGAGCCGCAGGGTTCGCTAGCGGCAGAAACACGGGACAATGTACAGACCTCCGGATATGGTGGGACTGTGGACGACTCCCAAGCAGAAGGTCTCCGTGCTAAAGCGGCACAAGCACTGGAACACATGCGTAGTCTGCCTTTTCGCCCCGTCCATGGCGATGAATGGTTCGATCCCGAAAAAGCGCTCACGGATCAAGAGCGGCAACGTTGGAGACGACACTGCCGGCTTCGGGATGTTTACGCATCGGAACGTGTTCGCGAACCGGCCTTTCAAGAGCTCTACAGTCTAGTGGATGACTACGGCCTGGCCAACGATATCAGTAATCTCGCTTACTTAAATGACATTGCCTACTCGCTGGCAGGCGCGACGGACCACGCCACAAATTATTCGCCGGAATTGGTCTCCGAGTCGGGACGGATAGAGCTCGATGACCTCCTAAGACAAGTGATCGAGATGAATCGTGACGTCGTTGCCAATATCTACCAGATGGAGGTCAATGATGAGTTTATGGCTGCGTTGATGCGGATACGGCCCCGAGGTGCGATCGGGGATCCCAATATCAATGTGGAAGCAGGGGAGCAGATCATCCTCAATTAAAGAGTGCCGCTATGTCATTTCGCTTCCTGATCGCGATTGGGTTCCTGATCGTGGCCGTAGGGGCTCTGTTGCTGGGGAGAGATTCTCTGAAAGCGGCTCGACCCGTCCCAATGGCGACCGAACAGCCAAGTAAGGCAACTGGCAAAATCAATCTGACACTTGAAACCGGGGAACAGTCGGCTCAATCCATGAGAGACGTTGGCTCTATATCTGAATGGTGGTGCCAGCCAACCTATTCCAGTTACCGATACGATCCCAGCCTAGCTGGGGATTCGAGCTATCGAGAGCTGGTTCACCGGCATCTCTTGCTGAAAGGTTTCTACGAATCACCAGCAAGGTATGAGGCGGCTTTCGAGGAGCTGGTGCAACTCGTGGGCCAATGGGGATTGGATCCCGAGCATAACCTCGAGCTCGTTATTCATGCGCACAACATAGCCTACGAGCATCAGGGTTGGCTCCGGCACTTTCGGCGCTCCACAGGGAACCTCGCTTCTCCGGAAGAGCGGGAGTTTCAAGCGAGTCGGCTGGCGTTTAACATTGAGAATCTTCAAGATCGGTTCGAGTTCCTCTTTGAAGAGTATCCGAACGCAGAATTTGAGGGATTGCTAAAAATCCAGCCTGATTCAGGCATTCGTGCGCTCCCACCCAAGATCCAGCCGGGAACGCCGCTGATAAGCAAATAGGAAGTGCTAACTTCCGGCCGTCTCAGGGAGGTCTTCCGGATCGGAATACCCAAGCCTCCAATGCCCAGCTAGTAATAACAGCGGCAGCTGGACTCTTGGTGGGGCGAGCGTACCCGCGAGCCGTTGGGCAAGAAAAGCGTTCCCCGGAGCCCATCGTGATACCGTTCCTTCCCCGTGCCCAACGGCTCGCGGGTACGCTCGCCCCACCGTGTCACCACCAGCCCCCTTCGGCCGCTGGCGATACCTGAGAACTTCGGAGTGGACCGCCTTGACCGAAGGCACCGACTTCGAAATGGCCATCACCGAAAACGGCGACGGCTCGGTCAACCTAACCGTGACCCTACCGACCAGCGGAGGTCAGCGCTACGTCCGCTTGCTCGTAACCGAGTAAGCTCGAAACCGCGAAACAATCACAAAGCCTGGAGCAGGGTCCGCCTTGCTCCAGGCCTTTTTGTGTCGAGAGCGGTGGCAACAGCGGGGGAATCCTGAGAACGGATTACTGCTGCATCTCAGAGTCCTACGTCGTTTTGGCGGAAGTATTTGCCAGGAATCGAGCGGAATTGGGGGGAGATCGCCACCGACCTCAATTTGAGCTCTGATCCTTTCTTAATTTCATAGCGGCATCACTGATTTCTTCGATCGAATTGCCCTCGAATAGGTTCTTTTGCCACTCCGTGTAGTCAAATGGCTCTCGCTGGATCAATGAGATAAATCTCTCAGCTTCGACGGGGCCGAGGTTCTCGGTCAAGATCCGGAGCCCGTTGGTTCTGATTTCTGTGTCAGTTATCATGGAGTTGCTCGCGGATAAAATCCATTGGGTTGATAATCAGTGTTTCGGTGATGGAATTATTCTTTCGAATCATGTCATCGTCCGTTGTGATAAAAAATCTAACGGCGCCGCTTATGGCGCATGAAACATGAAGGGCATCTTTTGCTTTAAGCCCCAAACTCTGAAGGTCGCTTGCTTTATCGAGGATCTCGGGAGCCGCCTCTACGTCTTCAATAGCGCGAGCCTTCCAGCGTGTAATGGTCGTCCGCCGGTCGTTAAATGGATTGGATTCGTTCTCCAGGTCCAAAACGTAGGACCAAACAAGCTCAACCCTACTATCAAGTACGGCTTGCTGAATTGCCAGTTTTGCTTCCGTTTCGAGACGGATTCGCAACTGCCCTTGATGGTCGAAGGGTCGATTCAGTGAACAGTTGTCCAAATAGATTCGCATTTCATTTCCACTTCGCGTTCGGTATGTAGAATGATCCGTTTTACCGGATTTTCCGTTCGGTGTTAGACTCCACACGAACCGAGTTCTTCGATGTCCCAAGGTAACTAGCGTCGGGTCACATTGAAACAACGAAATCTAGGAGCTCGCTTGGTGGAATTGTCCAGTTCGCTTGTTTGTTGGTCTGAAGAATCGAGGTTGCTGCTTCCAGCGTGTGGCTGAGAATGTGCGAGATAGTTTTCTTTTCGGCATCTGGGAGATGTTTGGTTTCTTGGATGATCTCGTTAACATTCAACGGTCCCAAGATGGGGTGACGGTCGGGGTGCGTCAACTCCTCTGCAACAGATCTTGGTGCAAAAGAACAGGTGAACATCCCAACTCAGAAAGAAAAAAGAAAACATCTGCGAGAATCTGTGACATCTGCGGTTAAAACCTCTCCGGAGATCAGAACTGGGATCTTAGTGAACCGCAGATGTCGCAGATTTACGCAGATGGGGTTTTTGTTTCTGGGTTACGGCTCGCTCCTTGGTGTCCATTGCTGCCCTAGTTTCGAGAGGCGCGCGAGAAAGTAGGGGAGAGGTGTCGCTATTAGAACAAACACTCGGAGACCAGAGGAGTAGCCAGACTCAGAAATAGAAAAGAAACCATCTGCGAAAATCGGCGACATCTGCGGTTAAAACCTTCCCAAAAAGAAGTATCCCTGTAACAATATCACGTGAATCCGGAAATCGAAGTAGTTTCCGGGGAAGAAATCGACCTCCGTCAGTGCGGCAACACCGACGGAAGTCTAACCACAAAACAGAACAAACCTGTCTTATGGCTGATGCAAATCATGAGGGTGCGATCACGCACGTCAACGCAAACCTACGGTACGAACGCTACAGAGATACCCGTTTCTGGGCAATCTACTACCAAAACGAACTCCTAGCCGTCACCGTCTACAAAAAAGGCGCCCAAGCCGTCTGCGAAACACTGATGCGGTTGACGAGTCAAGACCCGGACCCAGATCCGAGTCCCACACAGGCGCCCGCGTAGGCTGGGTGGCGGGAAAGAAGTGTCCAGAATAGCCGTTTTCGGGGCACTGGGAACCGAGGACGGATTCTAGATTGTAGTTAAGGGTGCAGCGGGTTCGAGTCCCGGGATCTACCCCATCCAACCGGAAACACGAACTCTCCGCTTCCCAATCTGATAGAATGGACAGGACAACTGCGTACATCGCAAAAGTCTCATTAAACCTGGGGCAAATGGTCGTTGGCAGTTCGGCCTGATGACTTCGAGATTGTTGTTCTGGAGAGTAGGGGAGAGTCCCGATTTTCGGTCTGTGCAGTCCAATTGGACGAATTCTCTCCGTTCTCTCACCTCTCCCGAGGTCCCAGAACAACGATTTTTTCTTACCTGGTGCCCATACGACACCTAAAAACGAACTGTTACCTTTTGGCGTTCGGCTGGGCGGCTAGTCGAAGCCAAAAACGAACCGTCTTTTGGGTGGTCAAACTTCTCTAAAATCTAAGAACACAGATTGGTGCCCAGACGGCACTCGACCAACAGAGACGATCTTAAGCCAAAGGAAGGCAATGGTTTGGCAAGATTAACCGATCTTCGAAACGCGCCAGAAAACAGAACAACTTCCTCTTAACTAATTATTTAAGGGCTGACCCTGCGCCCCCACAAAAAGGTGCCCAAGCCGTCTGCGACACGCTGACGGAATTGGGATGCCAAACGCCGGCTTCCAGTCTCTCACCGGCACCAGCGTAGACGGATCAATAGGGAATTCGAAAACCGTAACACTCAGAAAAGTCCGTCCTCGTCCGATGGTTGGGCGAGGGCGGACTCTGTTTGCAAAAGGTAGATCTGGGGAAGTGATTTTACGTAAATGTCGAATGGCGAGACGTGACCCTAAGCGCTTTTGCGAGAGCATGCAGTCTGATTCGATCGCAGATTGGTATTCAGATTACATTTGTTGAACATTTAGTTGTAAGAAAAACCACATAAATCCGAGATTCTTTGAAAGATTTAGTCGCTGGTATACGTATACTAAGAAAAGAGCTCTCTCTAGGTCTTGCTAAGAGGGGAGCTGTATGCACGTAGTGCGTAGCGCCGATTCTGTCGGACACGAAATTTAATCGATATGTGGTCAGATACTGAATCCAGTAGGGACTACCTGAATTTTGGGGAGGTTTCGCAGCTTGTCGTCGATATATTGCGCGCCGATGAGATGCTTCCAGTTTCTGTTGGCGTGTTTGGGAACTGGGGCGCCGGAAAATCGTCGCTCTTGAAGCTGATCGAACTGAAGATCGAGCGCGATGACACAGATTGGATAGTCATTAAATTTGATGCATGGCTGTATCAGGGCTATGACGACGTTCGGGCTGCACTTCTTGAGGTGATTGCGACAGCTCTGTCGAAGGCTGTCGCAGACAACGAAGGCCTGGTAACAAAGACCCGAAAGCTACTCTCCCGTGTCGACGGATTTCGAGCGATGGGGTTACTAGTTGAGGGAGCTGCTCTACTTTCAGGTGTTCCCACTGGTGGACTAATTGCCCGGAGTTCTAGTGCGATTGGAAACTTGGCTGATGGGATTCAGAATCAAGAGGACTATCAAGATCTGACTAGGACGGCCGAGAGTGCCAAGGAACAAGTCTCTAAACTTATTAAACCCGAAGTGGCTTATAGCCCACCCCAACAAATTGATGCTTTTCGTAAAGAATACGGTGAGATTCTTAGTGAGCTGGATAGGCCACTTGTCGTGATTATCGACAACCTTGACCGATGCTTGCCGAAGAACGCTATCAACACTCTTGAGGCGATTAGACAGTTCTTATTCCTCACCAATACTGCGTTCCTTATTGCTGCCGACGAGGAAATGATTCGTTCTTCCGTAGCTGATTACTTTAAGGGAGCCTTAAGTCGCCATCAAATCGACTATTTGGACAAATTGATCCAGATACCCATCCGGGTTCCGAAGGCTGGTGTGCGGGAGATTCGGTCCTATCTCTTCATGTTGTACGCGATTGATCAAGGTTTGGCAGTTGAGAAGCTGGATGCGATTCGAGATGGGTTGGAACATGCAATGCGTCAGTCTTGGAAGAATGATCCTATTTCTCGCCAGGACGTTCTCAAGCTAAGCGGCGAGTCCGATGACGGTGAATTGGCGAAAGCATTTGCACGTGCTGATCGTATTGCTGCAATCTTGGCTGAATCTCCTATTATCCACGGGAACCCTCGAATCGTGAAACGGCTTCTGAATGTCGTGAAGATGCGATCGCAAATTGCCCGTCGGCGCCAGATCCCATTGGATGATGCCATTATTACGAAACTCGTGATTTTCGAGCGCTGCGCTGGTGTACTTGCGACAGCAGACTTTTATCGCATGATAGATGCTGAAAAGGGGACACCGGCTCTTCTGAAAGTTTTGGAGCAAAATCCTGAACAGATTCCCAAAGGTGCACCTAAGTCATGGACGGACAATCCTACCAGCAAGTCCTTCGTTTGCGATTGGGCCAAGCTTGAACCCAAGCTCAGTGGAGTCGACCTCCGCGCGGCAATCTATCTTTCACGTGAAACAGTTCCGCTTGGTGCTCAAGTTGTTGGACTGTCACCAGTCGGGCGCGAAGCTTTAGCAGTGTTGGTGGATACAAAGAGCACTAGTTCTCCGACAGCTGGAGAAGTTCTAGATAGCTTGCCGCTAGAGGAACAAGTCCCTGTTATGGAAGGATTGGTCAACCAATTCAGGCAGATATCTGATTGGTCACGGCAACCAAAAGGATTTGCTGGCGCGTGTCTTTTGGCACGGCATTCAGAATCAGGAGCGAAGGTCTTAGCTAGATTCATCGATGAGTTAGACCTTGGAGAAAGTCGCCCCCCCTGGATGGCCACGCTGCTGGATAGCGAGCAGTGGTATAAGGAGGCTTGATGGGTACTTCGCAATCCAGCAACGGTCCCGGTGGTGGTTCTCCGCTCGTGCCTCCCTGGGCAGATGACCAACTGCAACTACCCCAACCACAGCCCGAGCCAAGGAGATTCAAACCATTCCGTCAATCACTGGGGGCTTTCGTGGTCTCCGGTTCTAGGAATGATCTGAAGAGGGCTATTGGCCATTACGCCCGGACTGCAAGTGGAGGAGGGGGGAACGCTGCTAGAAGGATGGGCAGTGTAACCCAGGCAGGGGCTCGCCTTTACGGAACGATCTCCGGTGCGCAGATTGATCAAGGTGAGACGGGCGTGGATTTACGGAGGCTCGTAGGTCTTTCCTGTGACGAAGCCATATCAACAATCTCGGAGGCGCTGAATACTCATGACGGCGATTCGAATAAGGTTCGGGTAGCGATGAATCGAGCACTCATCGAGGCGTTGGATGGAGTTGAAGTTTTTGATCCTCGTCATCTCACCGACAATGTGATTGTCGATGTGATGATCGGGTATCTAACGGAGTGCATATTCCTTCAGATTGTGTTGGATTCGAATAATGCGTGGAACAAAGCGGAAAGCCCTGCACAGGCGATACGTGCAGAGACAGACTTACGAGAACTAATCCGTGTAGTGGTAGACAAGCATCTGGGGCCCAATCTTGCAGGGGGCGCTAGGACGTTCACTCAGCAACAGATGATTCAAATTGAACGAAAGGCTGTCGTAGATGCGTGGAAGGAATGGGAGGCGTATCGATGAAATACTTGGTCTTCAATCACGATCCTAAGCTGTTACCTCCCTCTCGTGACGATCTACTGCCTGTTCAGCTGTACGGGTTGAGCGGTGGTGACCGAGGAGATATATCGTTGATCGGAAACCCTGTCATCGAGAAGGTAAAGCGACTCGGGGTGAAGATTCCAAGCGAAGTAATGGATTTCATGACTATTTCACTTGCGGTTGCTGCTGCAGATACGTTTGTCCGCCGGTCTGATGCTGACGACGGTTGGGCCCGCCAGTTTTCTCTTCAATTGCCACTCATCGAGCCAACGAGATGGCAGAAACTGAAAGATGATCTTCAGAGAGCCTTACACTTCCTTAGTGGTGATATTTGGGAATTCTCGTTCACAGAAGGGGGTTGCGATTCGCCGGAACCCTATTCGAAACGAGATCGATATCGGTTGGTTCGACTTAATGGGCTCGATTGCGTCAGCCTTTTCTCGGGTGGGCTGGATTCAGCAATTGGGGCGATAGATTTACTAGCCGATGATCGCAGACCGCTGCTGGTAAGTCATGCATACAAAGGAGACAAGAAACATCAGGACCAGATTGCAGATCGGCTAAAGGGGGAGTATTCCCGATTTGAAGTTAATGCCGATCCTCACTTGGCTGTAGGTGAATCCGATATTTCGATGCGAACTCGAAGTCTTACATTCTTGGCATTTGCCGCGGTGGGGGCCATTGCTGTGAGAGACGGTTCTCAACTCGATTCGGTTGATTTGTTTGTGCCGGAAAATGGATTCATATCGCTAAATGCGCCGCTAACCTCGAGACGTCTGGGCACACTCAGTACCCGCACGACCCATCCGTTTTTTATCGAGAGTATTCAAAGAATTTTTGACACGTTGCGGATTCCCGTAACAATCAGGAATCCATACCAATTTAAAACGAAAGGCCAGATGGCCCTTGGGTGCGTCGACCGACCTATGCTGCTGAACGTTGTAGACAGTACAGTTTCTTGTAGTCATTGGAAGCGATCGAACCAGCAGTGTGGCGTATGTGTGCCGTGTATCATTCGTCGAGCTGCCTTACACAGAATTGGGATTCAGGAACAAGTTAAGTATAAGTTTGAAGGCCTTGAGCGAATACTGCATGAGCCGAATCGGCGGGATGATCTTCAAGCTCTGTCGATTGCTGTCGCACAAAAAGCGACTCGTAGATCGGCTTCTTGGATTTTGGAAAGCGGGCCAATTCGTTCGGAGTCCATTGCACGTTTTGAAAACGTCTTCCTGGAAGGATTGCAGGAGGTTGAGGCTTTCCTCCAAACACAAGGAGTCATGTGATTGTTGATATGCATTGTCATCTCGATCTGTATCCCAATCCGATAAGAGTGGTGCAAGAATGCAAAGAGAGAGACTTATATATCCTGTCGGTCACTACTACCCCAAAAGCGTGGAGCGGAACCTGCAAGCTCGCTGAAGGCAGTCGACGCATCCAAACAGCCTTGGGTCTTCATCCCCAGCTTGCTCATCAGCGATCGCACGAATTGGAATTGTTCGACACCTTGATCCACGAAACAAAGTATATAGGTGAAGTTGGACTAGATGGGGGAAAGGAGTTCAGAGAACACCGAGATACTCAGTTGAAAGTATTCCGGCACGTGCTTAAAGCGGTAAATCGGGCTGGCGGGCGAATTATGACGATTCATAGTCGCGCCTGTGCTAAGGATGTGTTGGACGAACTGGTTTTTGTTGATGGGGCGATTGTGCTGCATTGGTTCAGCGGCAGTCATAGCGAGCTAAAGCGGGCTGTCGATATGGGGTGCTGGTTTTCAGTGTGCCCACCAATGCTGAATACGAGAAAAGGCCGTGACCTAGTGTCTATGATGCCTGCGAACCGGGTGTTGACGGAATCTGATGGGCCATTTGCTAAACGTTTTGATTCTTCAATGTATCCATGGGATGTTTGTTTTGCAGTAGAGTCGTTGGGGGATCTTTGGAAGTGTGGTCAGCGTGAGGCAGAGCAGGTTGTTTTCAATAACTTCAAACAACTTGTGGGGAAGTAACTGGTTCTTTTGATGACCGGAGTAGTTTGTAACGGGGACTTGGGGTCGAGTCTTCACGTATCACATTTTGATTCTGCTCATCGGTGAGAAAGAATCCTTTGTGCAATGCCGTTTGTTACATGTGAAGACGCGTCCCCTCATCCCGAGATCTTGACCGCGGTTCGAGAGCAGAGGAGTACGATGCTGAAATGCATTCAACAGAAGACAGGGGGCTGGTTGGCCGAATTGTTTCTAGAGATGACAACTGATGACATTGGTAGTTTTTCTGCGTATGTCCGTGATGATACGCCTTTCAGCTCTCGACACGGAGTTGAGGGAGAGGAGTATAAGGATGTCGTTGTTGTCTTTGATGATGGCGAGGCATCGTGGTTGAACTATAACTTTTCGAAGACTCTAACGCCTGATACGGCAGGTTCTCCTACAGAGGGGCAGAAGAAGCGGAGTCGAAAACTGGCCTATGTCTGTTTTTCTAGAACTGAGGAGAATCTGAGGATCTTGTTTTTCCCCGGAAAGCCGGAAGCATCCAGAAGGGAGTTGATTTCCAGTGACCTTTTGAAGGAAGATCAGATTACGATTAGAAACTGAATTTGGTGCTTCTAGTGTGACTGCTTCCAAGGGGAGAGCGAGCTGCCCCGAACCCTTATTGCGTACCCCACTCCGTGTTTTCTCGCCCGACACGATGATGAACATAGAATCAGTTTGAACATGGCGGATTCAGTTGCATTGGAGATTCTGACGCGAGGAGTTGATGATTTCAACAAGTGGAGGTGCGAGAATCCCACAAGGGAAATCGACCTTGTGAATGCTGACTTGGCCAAGCGGAATTTGACGGGAGTAAATTTCTCAAAGGTAGATCTGAGGACGTTGAAAGCAGCTGGTGCAATTCTCGTGGGTGCGGATCTAAGTGGTGCCCATTTGAATGAAGGGGATCTATCGGGTTGTGATTTGCGCAATGCAAAGCTTATACATGCCAAACTGGAACGTGCTGACCTGACAGGCGTCAATGGAGGTGGTGCTCAGTTCGAAAGTGCGCAAGCGAGGGAGGCTAAATTTAACGACGCTGAACTAACAAAAGCGAATTTCAAAGAGCTGGAAGGAATTCAGTGTGATTTTTCCGGGGCAACGATGCGCGGGTGTGATTTGAGGAATGCAAAGCTAATGCATTCTCAACTCAACCAGACAATACTTGAAAACGCAATCTTAGAGCATGCTAATCTTGGAAATGCAAAGGGATTGCATGTGAAGTTTGAGAACGCGCTACTGTCGGGAGCGCACATGCGAAATGCTTCCTTTTCGAGGTGTGCCTTTAAAGGGGCTCAACTAGTGGAATCTCAGCTTATCGGAGGTAATTTCAGTGAATCCGATTTTTCTCGAGCTGACTTGAGGAATGCTAATCTGGGAGAAGCCCGGTTGCTGAGTGTTGATCTTTCTGATGCTAAGCTTGATTCGGCGAGCCTGCGCGACACGAAACTAATCAAAGCAGATCTGCGAAGAAGCTCAATCCGGCTTGCTGATGCTCAACATGCAAATTTGAATTCGTCAATGTTTTCTGGAGCAGTGATATCGGAAACGGATCTGAGGGGGGTAAACCTAACCTACGCAAATGACATACTGTTTTCGGGCAACGAGATAGCTGGCTATCGAATAAACCACAAGACGTCGGCTCCTTGGCTCACCTTGAAGCAGGAGTATACCGGCAAGATGTCCATTTATCATCTATTGCTCATGGTCGCGTTTTTTGCCCCATATCTTGCCAAGGCAGTTTATTGGGCTGGGTTGGCTTCACTGGTCGAGCGTGGTGTTATAGATTCAAGCTCGGAACAGGAAAGCTGGATGCTGTTGAGTCTCCTGATTGGTTTGGATCGTGGTTTTTGGTACGCTCTGTCAGCCGGTGTGTTTGGAGCTTACAACGTATGCAGGTGGTGGATTGTTTGGAAAATGCTGAGGCTTAGAGATCGAGAAGAGGAGACTCACACGACTCCTGATTCGTCTAGTTATATACTTCTACATAAGCTGCACTCTTGGCTCCTTCGGTGGATTGTCTATGGATCAGTTGTTTCATTTCTTGGGCACCTGGTTAGCTGGCTGTTTGTACGCATTCCCATTTCACCATGAATCTAGCCGTTCCGGTTTAGATCGTCGTTTTGTTAGAGGCGCAGGGTCAGCCCTGGGAAACGGGTCACCCATTGTGTAAAGGGGTCAGTCCCAGGAAAACGCACCTATTCTGTGGAAATGTTCGGAGAGTCATCATGCAATTGACTAAATGGGAGAGTTGATAGCTTCTGATGCGAGTATCGGAATCCTGGGACTGATAATCATCTGGGGCTTATAGGCAAATCGGGCAACTCGCGGTAAATGTTGCGGGCAGCAACTCTACACGAAAGTTGCTCTGGAATAGCGACTATGAGAACAACAGAGAATTCAGAGGATCGGATCATGGTGGGAATTGATTTGCACGGCAATAATGCTGTCTGTGGGTTGGTTGATCGTAGCGGGAAGCGGCTAAAGGAGAAACGGCTACCGTGTGATCTCGGCAGAATCGTCGATTGGCTCGCGCCTCTGGGAGAGCGCATAGACACTATCGCGGTCGAATCAACTTACAACTGGTATTGGTTGGTTGATGGATTGATCGATAGCGGATTCGAAGTGGTGCTGGCGAATCCAGCCAAGATTGTGCAGTATGAAGGAGTAAAACATGCCGACGACGCTAACGACGCTTACTTTCTAGCGGATCTCTTAAGGTTGGATATTTTGCCGACAGGACATATCTACGACAGGGACATTCGGCCGACTCGTGACTTGCTACGACGCCGGCTGTTACTGGTACGTCAAGCGACAGCGCTGAAGCTGAGCCTGAAAAGCCTCTACAGCCGAAACACTGGCAAATCGTTGAGTCTCAGCCGACTTGAGAAGCTGTCCTGCGATGATGCATCGGAGCTTTTCGAAGGCTCGGCTAACCAACTCATCGCAAGAGAGGAGATTAGACTGCTGGGCGAACTCAAAACCAGCATCGGAGAGATCGAGAAGGCAGCGCTACAGGCGGTGAAGAACTCTAAGAGCTTTCAGTGCCTACAAGGCCTTCCTGGTGTTGGCAAGATCCTAGGACTTACGATAACGCTGGAGACGGGGCCGATCGAGCGATTCAAATCAGCAGGCAACTACGCCAGCTATTGCCGCTGTGTTCGTAGTCAACGAGTTTCAAACGGAAAGGTCAAGGGAGCGAACAACGGGAAAAACGGAAACAAGTATCTAGCATGGGCTTGGGTGGAGGCAGCTCAGTATGCCAAGAGATACTACGACCCATGCCGCCAGTTCTTTGATAGGAAAAGCAATCAAGTGAACAGCACTTTGGCCACCAAGGCATTGGCATGCAAGCTGAGTAAAGCAGGGTGGTATGTGCTGAGCGAGGGAGTTCCCTTCAGCTGGGAGAAGGCATTCTCTAGCTGTCCGACGAAGGTAGAACTGAAAACTCCAGCCAAGACCAAGAAGGGGAAGAAGAAGGCTGTGAGCTAGTGCGATTTCGAGTCGGGCCGCCTAACCAGGAAAAGGGGTTGGACAACGGAGCCATGGGACTGATTGGACCGGCGGCCCGACTCATACTTTAAAAAGCTTAGGATGAAGTGCTTTTGGTGATTCGACCGATTCGTGAGTCACGTAGGGGTTGGAAACGATACGAGTTATCGTTATCTATCAATCTTTGGGAACTGAATGAACACGGATTGGCACAGAAGGTTTTCTGGTCCTGTGGTAACAGGATGGGCAGTGAGGTTGGAACGTGGTTTTGACTTCTTCGCCGTCGGATGCAGATCCGCGGCGAGTTAGCTAGATCCAGATGGGTGACTGAACGAATCACCGTCACTGTACGGTGAATTCGGAATCGACAAGCAGAAGTCCATGGTTCGAATCGGAACCGAGGGCAGCGGAGTCTGAAAGCGGTAGGAACTCAACGAAGAAAAGTAAGAAAAGTTGAGGAAAGAAATTTTTATGCCTATTGACAAACGCCCCAATGGGTGACCCCTTTGCAGTTTTTTGGGAAGCTTTAGTGTGCTAGCTAAATGGTCCGACTCCTGACATTATTGCTCATTCGAGAATGCCCGGAAGGCTCGGGACAATGCTCAATTAGCTAATGAAAGACGAAATTCCTTTAGCGGACGGTGGGCTAGAATTTCAGGGCCATTTAACAAACCTCCGGGGTGGGGATGGTTTTGTGCCTGTTCCAGAGATTCTTCACCATGCGTTGAGTTTTTGGCGATGGCTGGTAGTATAAGTGATGAACATTGAGCGTTGCGAGGAAGTCATTGAATAATCACTGTAGTGGCCCCATCTATAGGCAAATCTTGGATCCTTTCGTCGAGGTATGAGTAGACCTGAATCTCCAGACTTTACTAGAAAGACAGTAGAGATTCTCGGAAAGAGGGCAGGTTTCAGGTGTTCTAATCCAGATTGCAGAAAGGGTACGGTTGGGCCCACGCTCGAGCCAAATGATTCGGCGACTATCGGTGAAGCCGCCCATATTAAAGGCGCCCGCCCAGGGGCAAAACGCTACGATCCTGAAGTATCGGTGGGGACAATTGCCTCGATTACGAACGGTATCTGGTTGTGTCGAAACTGCCATAAATTAGTCGATACCGATGACTCGAGATATACTTGCGAACTGTTGTATCTCTGGCGGGAAGAACATGAACGTTACGTCCTAAAGGAGATCGCTTCTGCAGGCGGCAAGTGTGATCTTAAGCTTCGGGATGCTCAGCTGAGTCCGTTTGAAGGCTATCCTTCGATTATTAGAAGGATCGTCATCGACAGGCCAATGGGTTGGGAGTGGCGTCTAACTGCTGAGTTGATGCGATACTTAAACGAGCCGATCTTCCGGAAATTGAACGATCTCCGCGAGAATCGCTACTTCGTAGGTGGAGAACATGTCTCGGAAGCGATGGCAGACGAGTGGATTCAAGAACGACTGGCTGAATTGAAGAGATTGTTGGAACCGCTGTGCAATTCAATAAACCAGCTGAACTCTGCCTGGGGGGCTCCAGGCGAACCCGGATCCGTTGACGAGATTCTACATTTATGTTTGCTCGCACAGCAAAACCTCAAACAGGTATTGCATGTAGAGGAAAAAATGTTCTCTGATCATTTGCCTGAATGCTACGAGTCGGTAGCCGGAATGCTCAAGGGATTGGTAGGAAAAGAGGTTGAGAAAGTTCGGAGTATTCCCGGGTATCTTGATGAGGTTTTGTTGCTTGTTGACAGTATGGAGGAGGGCGGCCCTGATGTGGCTCACCACGTCAGCAGGGAGATCAATTTTGAAACACCTGACCGCTGGGTTAAGCAATTTAGAAAGGAACGGAAACGAGCTCGAAGGTCTTCGAGAGTTGCTGAAAACGGAGGATGCCTTGTGATTCTTTGCGTGGTTGTCGTGTTGACCTCTGTTTTGCTAGGACTACCGTTTGGTTTCCCGTGATCAGCTTCAATCCAATGCCCGTAGCAGGCATCTTACCCGATATCCGTTGGGTGGAATGTGGGAGTTAAGGGAATTAGGGTCACGTCTCGACATTCGACAAATCAATACTTCTCGATAATCGAACGTGGGGAGCAGGGTCAGCCCTTAAATAATTAGTTCTGATGCTTTCGGGCACGGGTGCAGTGCTAGCGTTGTTTTATCTTAACTGGATGGGGGGTGGGTCTAGACTTAAGACATTTGAATACTGCTGATTGTTGAATGTTGAGACCCGAGCTCAGAGCCCATGCTGTGGATAAAAATTCGCGCCCCACACCAAGGGTGCGCGATTCAGAGCGACGGTCGTTAGCCGCCAAACGGATCAGCGGGATTTTCAGGAGCGGCCGTCAGTTTCTCAGCCATCGCTCGAGGCAATCTCTCTTGGAGGCGCTTGAGTTCCTTGCCCGCCTCGTCCCAGTGCGGATATCCCTCGCGATCGTAATAGAGGTTCTGAAACTCCAACCCCTTTCCGTGGGCGTCCCAGTCCAAATCGTAGAATTCGTACTGCGGCTCATAGCTGGAGTCGGCCGAGAAATACTCTGCGTACTTCCAGCGCGCGGTCCGTAAACACCGAATCCGATCCGGCGCATAGACGACCCTAAGTTGATCGGAGGACGACGCCCGAATGTCGTCGTAGGTGAATAGGATCTCTTCTTGCGGAGCGCTCTTCGGATCGTTGAAGGTCGCGGACATGTTCGTTCCCTTCATCCATTTGAGATAGCGGGCAGGCGTCGAAGTCGACAGGACGGATCCGGCGAGCGTCGGCATCACATCGATCAGGGACATGAGCGAGTCGCTGACCTTCGGCTCGCCGAACCAATCCGGATTGGACCAAATCATCGGAACGCGGAGGGTTTCTTCGTAGACATTGAATGCCTTTTGCCTTAGGCCCCCATGGGCCATGCCCATTTCGCCGTGGTCCGCTGTGCGGATAATGACGGTGTCGCGAAAGAACTTGTTGGGATGATCGCCGTCGAAAAACACGTCAAGCACCTCATTAATTTGATCGTCAATTTTTTCGCAGAGGTATCCGTAGAAATTGAGGTAATTCAACTTGTCTTCATCGGTGGGCAAGGATCCGAGAGAGCCATCCATGACCTTGGCGAGCTGCCAGTGAGCCGAAGGTTTGTGGTTCTGGCGGAGATCCTCCGACACCGAGGGCGGTAGGGCCAGTTTGCGGCCTGTCCAGTTGTCTTCAACGTAGCCGAAATCGACGCTCTTCGGGTAAGCCAGCACGTCGTGCGGATTGACGAGAGACAGCACCAATAGAAATGGCGCGTCGCCGCGGTTGTTTTTCTTTTCGGTAAGATACTCGATCGCCTCGCGGACATAGCGAGCGTCTTGGTTTGGCCAGCCTCCGCCAAAATGCAGCGGATCCGCGTCCTCGCCTGCGTCCGGCCCGATCCAACCCTGGAAGCCGTAGAGGCTGACGTCGGCTTCGCTGAGCGCGTCGGGGATGTCCGGTTGATCGGGGCTCTTACTAAGATGCCATTTCCCGCGGTATTGCACGTCGTATCCGGCTTCGCTGAACATGCGCGCCATGTTGGGCTTTGACGGATCGAGCGTCGGTTGGCTGGGAGAGAATACACCGCCGTAGGTCAGGGTTTGCGTGGCGCTATGCTTGGCCGGGTATACGCCCGAGAAAAGCGTTGAACGGCTTGGCGTGCACATGCAGCTGTTGCAAATGGCGTTGGTGAAACTGATTCCGTGCCGGCGCAGTCGCCGCATCGCCGGCAGTTCCAGCTTGCCTTCGACGCCGAAGTCCCGACGATTCTCCTCGGCGAAGACTTCGGTGGCGCGTTGTTGGTCGGTGATAATGAGGACGACGTTCTTCTGACGTTTGGACATAGCTGCGGCTCCGTGACTACGATTGAAAGTTCCCTCCTAGAAACTATTAAGTTTGATGCGGAGGCAAGGACAAATAACCTGACCCCAAAATCGGAGACGCGTGAAAAACAAAGTGTTACTATTGAGTCGTTTTATGGGCCATTCGAGAAAATCGGTTCGGAATCGAGCCAATCCTGTGGAGGGGGGGCAGGGGCAGTCCGTAAATAATGCGTTTTGATGCTTTCTAGGACGGGGGCAGTTCTAGGGTTCCGCAATCCTTGATTCATTCCGTTTTGGCTCGACATGCGACATATCAATACTGGTTGAAGGTGAATATCGATTCTGAATCTTTTGCGCAATGCCGTCTGTTACATGGGAAGACTCGATCCCTCATCCCTGCTCGTTGTCGAGGAAAGCTGGAGCAAGCACTAGCACTCCATGAAATTTGGCGGTTTGCCCATTTCACGTTTGCGGTGATGAATGGCGCGAAAAAGGATGTTTTGGATTGCATCTAGGCGTGTCCGGGAATAGGAAGGTGTGCGTTCCCGCAATCCATTCAATCCGATTCAATCCTAGCTCATGAACCGACCCTTCGACCGAGTCCTTGTCGTGATGTTCGAGAACCAATATCGCTCGTACGTCATGCAGGATGCCTTTATGCGCAAGCTGGCATCTGCCGGTGCCAACATGACGAATTTTTTCGGCTGTTTTCATCCGTCGCAGACCAACTATCTGGCGGCCTTGGCTGGGGAGATCTGCGGCGTCACGAACGACACCCCACCGGCGGCTCCGTTGCCCCAGCAGACTTTGGCCGACCTCTTGCAGGCAAAAGGACTTAGCTGGAAGGCCTACATGGAGGCGTATCCCGGGGAGGCGTGGAATTCCGATTGGGCCGATGGGCAGTATCCTGCCTCGGCCGCGCCACTCGATGAGTATCCGAATAACGGAACCGATCTCGCGGGATACTTTCGAAAGCACAATGCGTTTGCTTCTTACCGATCCATTCAGGGCGCCGAACAGTCATGGGCCAATGTCGTCAGTGCGACGCAGTTCTGGAAGGATCTGGAGGGAGGCACCCTGCCGGAATACGCGTGGTTTACGCCTGATATTTGGAATGATGGGCACTACTTGCATGGAACTCATATTGACACCAACCCGCGGACTCAATTGATTCCGCAGATCTCGACTTGGCTGGAGCATGTGTTCTTGGGGGACATCAATGCCTCCAAGCTTCAAGGCGGTGCGGCGACGAAATTGAAATCGTTGGGTTTGGGTTTGGATATCGAACTGTTGATTCAGGATCCGGCTGCCGCGTGGAAGGCGTCCCGAGTGCCCTCTGGAACACTCATTGTGATCACTTTTGACGAAGCGGACTTTGATGCAACGGGCTACGATACCAACTACGATGGGCCCAATCAGATCTATACCGTTCTTTTGGGCGACATGATCCGGCCCGGCACGGTGATTGATTCGCCGTTGAATCACTACAGCACGATCCGGACGATCGAGAAGAATTTCCATCTGGGCGACTTGGGGAAGAACGATCGTGGTGCCAATTGGTTTCGTTCTCTTTGGGGGGAACAGTTTTCTTGGAGCGAGTCGGCGGCTGTGGGGCTTGCGGGTGTCGATCAGTTTTCGGTCGTCGGTTTGCCTGGGAAGGTGTGTCTTGCCTTTACGGAACTGGGCAATGCTTCGCTCAAGACCAGTAGCCTAGCGGACGGGCAATGGGCGGCTCCGGTGGATTCAGGTGTTGAGGTGCCAGGGCACCGCGCTGTGGCTGTGCTGAATGGGGCGTTGCATATGGTGTTCGCGGATGCGGCGGGCAATCTGCAGACCTCGGTTCGTGATGGCTGCGGGGGATGGAGTGCTCCGGACGCTCTCAATGTCCAATCTACCTCGCATCTTGCCCTCGGAGCTTTCCGGGATGAGTCGGATGGGCAGGACAAACTGATGTTGTGTTGGCAGGATGAGAACGGGTTCATCCGCTACTTGGTCTATGTGGGGGGAAGCTGGAGTGCTGAGGCAGGCGAGGTGGGACAACTGAGTGATGGTCCGATGACCCTGGCGCAGTTGGGGGCTTCCGTGTTTCTCGTATACAAGGAACGGCAGTCGAAGAACTTGAGGATGACTTCTTACAATGTGGGCCCCTACAATGCTATTCAGGCTTTGACCTTCGACGGAAGGCCCGCGCCTGAGAATGATACGACGCTTCATCAGTGGGCGCCCAGCGATGTTCCGGTAGGTCATTTTGCTCGCAAGTTTGCGGCCTTGCAGAATGATTATCAGGTGCTGGGACCGTTTGAGATGGCGGCGATTGAGGGGGAGATTCACCTGGTGAATCGTGGAGCTTACGCGGATACGCCAACGGTGTTTACGGAGGTCTTCGGGCTTACGGGAGTGATGACGGCGGCTTCGCCTTATTCGAACGGCTATGGGACCTTGGATCAGGCAGGGTGGACGGAAGAAGCCGCGGTGGCGGGCGTCAGCGTGGCGTCAACGGGCGGCTTGGGACTTGGTTCGGATGGCCGCTGTCTCACCTTAGTTTGGCAGGACGCGGCGAGTGGTGCGTTGCATTTTCAACAGGGTGCCTACGGACTTGCCGCCGGTCCGACCTGCGGTTAAGCCCGTGTATTCACGATGCCAGTCTTCGAAAGATACACTCCCGCGGCAAGTTCAATCGAGGGGTGGGGGATGCGGGGCTGGGTCACGATATGCCACATATCAAGAATGGGATTCGGGGTCGGGTTTCGACATTCGATTCGGCTGCAAAACCCCCTGTTTCCAGCGGAAGCAAGAAGTGCTCCGGTTTTGTTTTGCAAAGTGGTTTTCGAGGATCGATCATGAGCGCGTTACGGAGAGTGGTGAAGTGATTTGATCTCCCCAATTCTTGGCGTTGGAGGTTCTGCAGCGGAATCGACATTCCACATATCAATAGGGGTTGATGTTGAATGTCGATTGTGAATCTTTTCTGCAATGCTGTTTGTTCCCTGTGAAGACTCGCCCCCTCATCGCTTCTTCTTCTCGGGCGTCTCGGTGCAACGCGTTTGCTGAAAGGTTTGTCAAAACGATCCAGTTCGAGTGCTTGAATGAACTGATCTTGCTCGGGAGAAGACTCCTGGAAGTGAGCATCGAGAACTACACGAGATTCTACAATGAACTCCGCAACCATCGGGGAGTCGGAAACGAGCTGCTGACCCTGAGAGAATTCGCGGAGGACTGGCCGATTGAATGTCAGAGTGAATTGGGAGGAATGCTCAATTTCTACTGCCGAAAAGCAACCTGAGTTGAGCGCGGACGATTAAATTGGCCCCACAGGCTATTTCATTGGCGGAGAGATGATTTTCTTGCCGCTTTCAGCTTGTTTGGCTCTTGCATCGTCTATAATTCGGTCAATATTGAAGTCAAACTTCCTTGCAAGGGCTTCCTTAGCCTTACGCGTTTCTAAAATGACTTCATCCGCAGTCTCTTCTGTGGCTATCGTGTTCATGTTGATCAGTCTCCAACGAGTTCTTCAGGCGTGCACAGAGTTGAAAGTTCGTGCCCGGATTCCTCAACGATTGTTCGAATCTCTCTCATAATCGTGGCATTGGCTATGTGGCGACAGTTCCAGGTTAGCAGGATGTCAATGCGATGAACCGCGGCGACTGCGATGTGAATGGCGTCGCGAGTGGCACGTTGGGGTAATAGCCCTGAGCGCATGATCTCCTTAGCTAGTAGGCGAACGGAATCAGTAATATCAAGAAGTGGCAGACCTTTGACCAGATCGAGACGCTTTTCGGCGGCGATGGGATCACCTTGTTTTATTTCGTCGATTACCATTTCTGAGATGAAGAGGTCAAAATCGCTACGGAAGTATTGCCACCATGAATGGGTTAGTTGCTGCCGGGCAGTTTGAATTATGTCACGGCATGGCCGAGCGGCCAAGTAGCTTGGAATCGTTGATTCGACGTAGATGCTTTTTGGCATGCCGTTCAGTAGGGTTTTGATCAGGAGCTGACGGAGTATCTCACTCCCACCCGTTGCGGAATGAATATCAGAAACTGATCCCTTCTGCGCGAAAATTATTGGAAAATCGGCGGGAGGCAAATGCTCGAAGTCGAATGTCAAGCATCGGCTTGGTCAGCGGCGAAAAGGCTCGATTCTCTGGTTTGTTGTTCTGGGAACCGGAGAAATTGAGCTTCAAGTCTACGACGTCTGTGTGGGATTAGGGGGCGGGTCTCGACATTCGACATATTAAGAAAGGGGTCACCCATTGGGGCGTTTGTCAATAGGCATAAAAATTTCTTTCCTCAACTTTTCTTACTTTTCTTCGTTGAGTTCCTACCGCTTTCAGACTCCGCTGCCCTCGGTTCCGATTCGAACCATGGACTTCTGCTTGTCGATTCCGAATTCACCGTACAGTGACGGTGATTCGTTCAGTCACCCATCTGGATCTAGCTAACTCGCCGCGGATCTGCATCCGACGGCGAAGAAGTCAAAACCACGTTCCAACCTCACTGCCCATCCTGTTACCACAGGACCAGAAAACCTTCTGTGCCAATCCGTGTTCATTCAGTTCCCAAAGATTGATAGATAACGATAACTCGTATCGTTTCCAACCCCTACGTGACTCACGAATCGGTCGAATCACCAAAAGCACTTCATCCTAAGCTTTTTAAAGTATGAGTCGGGCCGCCGGTCCAATCAGTCCCATGGCTCCGTTGTCCAACCCCTTTTCCTGGTTAGGCGGCCCGACTCGAAATCGCACTAGCTCACAGCCTTCTTCTTCCCCTTCTTGGTCTTGGCTGGAGTTTTCAGTTCTACCTTCGTCGGACAGCTAGAGAATGCCTTCTCCCAGCTGAAGGGAACTCCCTCGCTCAGCACATACCACCCTGCTTTACTCAGCTTGCATGCCAATGCCTTGGTGGCCAAAGTGCTGTTCACTTGATTGCTTTTCCTATCAAAGAACTGGCGGCATGGGTCGTAGTATCTCTTGGCATACTGAGCTGCCTCCACCCAAGCCCATGCTAGATACTTGTTTCCGTTTTTCCCGTTGTTCGCTCCCTTGACCTTTCCGTTTGAAACTCGTTGACTACGAACACAGCGGCAATAGCTGGCGTAGTTGCCTGCTGATTTGAATCGCTCGATCGGCCCCGTCTCCAGCGTTATCGTAAGTCCTAGGATCTTGCCAACACCAGGAAGGCCTTGTAGGCACTGAAAGCTCTTAGAGTTCTTCACCGCCTGTAGCGCTGCCTTCTCGATCTCTCCGATGCTGGTTTTGAGTTCGCCCAGCAGTCTAATCTCCTCTCTTGCGATGAGTTGGTTAGCCGAGCCTTCGAAAAGCTCCGATGCATCATCGCAGGACAGCTTCTCAAGTCGGCTGAGACTCAACGATTTGCCAGTGTTTCGGCTGTAGAGGCTTTTCAGGCTCAGCTTCAGCGCTGTCGCTTGACGTACCAGTAACAGCCGGCGTCGTAGCAAGTCACGAGTCGGCCGAATGTCCCTGTCGTAGATATGTCCTGTCGGCAAAATATCCAACCTTAAGAGATCCGCTAGAAAGTAAGCGTCGTTAGCGTCGTCGGCATGTTTTACTCCTTCATACTGCACAATCTTGGCTGGATTCGCCAGCACCACTTCGAATCCGCTATCGATCAATCCATCAACCAACCAATACCAGTTGTAAGTTGATTCGACCGCGATAGTGTCTATGCGCTCTCCCAGAGGCGCGAGCCAATCGACGATTCTGCCGAGATCACACGGTAGCCGTTTCTCCTTTAGCCGCTTCCCGCTACGATCAACCAACCCACAGACAGCATTATTGCCGTGCAAATCAATTCCCACCATGATCCGATCCTCTGAATTCTCTGTTGTTCTCATAGTCGCTATTCCAGAGCAACTTTCGTGTAGAGTTGCTGCCCGCAACATTTACCGCGAGTTGCCCGATTTGCCTATAAGCCCCAGATGATTATCAGTCCCAGGAAAACGCACTTCTACGGTGGACTCGTTCTGGGTGTCATTAGGCTTTTGATCATAAGGGAAGATTAAGAGGCCTTGAAGCAAGTATCGGAATCCCGGGACTGACCCCTCTCGACGGCACGGGACTGACCCCTCTCGACGGCAAGCTTCCCGCGGGTAACGAAGCCAAGCAAACCTATTTGGCCTTGGCTGGACTCCAGGTTTTCTCTAGGGTCGAGTTATGGCTGCAAGGAGAGCGGAAGTGGGATTCACGCGTCTAGATTTACTGGGTTGTTTACTCGGCGGGATTATATTCGTGGCGGGTGTGCTTCCCGCTATTGGTAGCAATTCAGGGTCGTCCTCGAAGCTGATGCATTGCCTTACGAATCAAAGGCAATTGACTCAGGCATGGTTGCTCTACGCTGAGGATTGGGATGGAGTGTTGCTATCCAGTATCTACTCCCGAGTTGGAATCCCGGAGTGGAGTGGATTCGATGAGTTGGATCCGGAAAACACGCGTGATCGTGGTGGGCGGACACTCAGTTTGGATGAGTCAAGGGAATCGAACGTTAATCCATTATTGACGGTAACGTTCAGTCCGCTGAACGCCTATTTAGGGGGGGGATCGTCTCTGTTTCGTTGTCCGGCAGATCGGTCCTTTGCGCGGCATCCCGCTTATCGAGGAGGTTCGCTCCAACCGCGTGTGAGGAGCTACTCCATGAACGACGCAATCGGCGGACAATTCAATTCTTCATTTACCTACGTTATGTATACGAATCGGGCGCAGTTGGTAAGGAAGCCTTCTGGCGGTCTTTTTTTGTTCATTGATGAGCACGCTGGATCGATCCGAGATGGCAGTTTTTGGGTGCGGGTACCTCGAAGGGCGGCAGACGGGACTTGGGCCTCTCCCAGCTCCACACGTATTATCGACTATCCGGCCGCTTGGCATTCTCAGGGCGCGGGAGTTTCTTTCAGTGATGGGCATGCGGAATACCGCCGCTGGCACGATCGTCGGACGCGTGTGTCGCCACTTGCTTCTATACCACTCGGTGTTCCCTCGCCCACAAACGCTGATGTCTTGTGGCTGGCTGATCGTGCTACTGTCCTGCGGATGGCTCCCTAAGTTATGGGTTTGGAGAATCGCTATCACGGATACTTTGAGGATTGTGATGCATAGCGTGTGGCGAGTAATTAGGCTGCCGATCGTATTAACGCTTCTGTTTTGGGTGGAGTTCCAGGGGAATGCTCAGGTCGTCCCGATTCCTGACCACATCATGGATCCTGCACCGAGCCGGAATGGTGCCTGGGTGGCATTTGTAAGGGAGGGGCCGTCTCGGGAAAGAGGCGGTCTTGCGTCGGCAATGAACGTGTTCGTGAAGAACCGTTTTACCGGCGAGGAATACCTGGGCAGCGCTGCACACGACCCTGAAGAGAGTGCAAACGGGCACTCTTCCTCACCCTCGATTTCTGCCGATGGGCGCTACGTGGCGTTCGAAAGCTTGGCTTCCAATTTGGTCGCCGCGGATCGCAACGACTATGCCGATGTGTTTATCCGAGACCTTTGGCTCGGGAAGACCCGTATCGTAACCCTGGGGCACCGATTCAATGAGGCTGCCGATGGGGCGTCGGGTTCCCCCGTGATCAGCGCCGATGGGCGATATGTTGTTTTTTCGAGTCATGCGAGAAATCTTGTGTCGGGTGATAGGAATGATGATCGAGACCTGTTTCGCTACGATCTCCAGTCAGGCGAAATTCAGCAGATCTCACCTGGAGACCAGTCCTTCTTTGGTTTGTTCGGCACCTTCGAAACTAGCCGTGACGGCAGCGTTATTGCGTTCTCGGCGCAGGTTGGTAGTGAAATCTCCGATCCGGCGGGGTCTGTGCCAACCGAGTTGTATGTTTGGCGGGATGCCCCAGCTCGTCTCGAGCAATTTGTGATCTCTGAATATGTCGTCAATGGAGAGCGCAACCGGCTCAGGATTGATGCCGGCGAGTTCGCGCTGAGCGGTGACGGCCGCTATCTGGCGTATCGGCCCGATGTTACTAAGCGGGTGCCGGCTTGGCGGGGCGGGTCCGTTGGGGCGTTTCCGGGATACAGCTATGATCAATTCCGCCAGGTTATGCTTTGGGATCTGACGACTAACGAACGCTCGTTTGTGGGCCTCGGCACCAGTGGCGCGGCTACTGTATTCGGTCCGATGTCCCCTAACGGCGATATCCAGCTTGATGACGACGGGAGTCATCTGTTGGTTCGAGACGTCGCTTTAATTCCGAGAACTTCTACGTCTGTAAGTACCGTCTACCCACTAAGCGTAGGCGACGTACCGGGACAACCATTCTTGTTTAGGCAAGAGGTCGATCCCCCGTGGCCGAATCCTTGGCGACTGGTGGAATTGGCCCGTCAGAACGCTCATGGCCGATGGGGTGTCGCCGTGGCTCACGAGGAGCATAGTCCCGAAAACCGTTGGCTCTACGCCATCGATCTTCTGACTGGAGAATCTCGTGAGATTCTCGATTTGCCTCCCGGGGCAGAATTTCTCGATCCTGTTTTTGCGGGCGGGTCTGATACTTTCTATTTTGAGACTCGACGAGATCTGGAAGGTGGAACTCCGCTGTACGAGATTGATGGGTATGACTATTCGCAGGACAAGTTTTTTACGCTACGAGAAATCAAACCGCTGCGCTTGGATTCACCTGATAGTTATCAGCTTGGGGCCAGAGACAGGCGCCAGGTATTGGGAACTTCACCCATTACTTCAACTGTGTTGGATGGCCAGGGCCGGGCCTTTGCCGCGTCCCGGAGTGGGCAGGTCTGGTGCTTGTCTGCCGATTGGGACACGGTCTGGTCAGTGGATCTAGCGGATGCGATTGTCGCCGACCTCGCAATGACTCCCGGCGATGATCTTTTGGTTGCGACCCATGGGGGAAAGCTTGTTTTACTGTCGGGCCGTGATGGGAGTGAGCGATGGCGTCTTGATCAGCTTGGGACGCTTGAGCGGGGGCCTGCGGTTTGGCGGGAGTCTTTAATTCTTGGGACGGTAGAGGGCCGGGTAATCGTGGCTGATTGGCAAACCGGCGAAGTGGTTTGGAATCGAACGGTGGCGGGTTCGATTCGTTCGACACCCAGTGTCAGTGGCGAAGGGAAGATTCTGGTTGGGACGGAGTCTGAAGGTCTTCTCGCGCTTGAGATTTCCGATGGCACGCCTCACTGGCAACACGAGGCGGACTGGGTGGTGCGGGGACAGCCGGTATTCGATCGTGATCGGGTCTACTTTGGAGCTTGGGACGGCCGGCTTCGAGCGTTGGATCTGGCTACAGGAGAGCTCAATTGGAGTGCCAGTTTTGAAGGGCCAATCGACAGTTCTCCACTTTTGCTGGATGGGGATACGGTTGTCGTTGGAACGGTGGATGGAATGCTTCATTGTTTGGCGCGGGCGAGTGGGCGATTACTTTGGCAATCTGAACTGAAGGGACCGCTCCATTCAACGCCAGTCACATCTTCGTTGGGCATCATCTATGGTTTTGCCGGAAGTCAGCTTTGGGGCGTACGCCTCGAGGATGGCGAACCGGTGTTCGATGGCAATCTTCCCTGCAATCCCGGTTGCCACCCTCGAATTGATTCTAGCGGACGTTTGGTGATCGGCACGATTTTCGGCGATGTTCTCGGCATTCAACTGAACGATGGGGAACGAATTACGAAGAGTATCTGGCCACAGTTTGGAGCCAATGCTCAGTCCCGTTCGGCGTTCGTTGTTGGTGGTGGGATTGAGATCCTCGAGATCTCGCCGCTCCAAACAGCGGTCATGGGCAGTGATTTGCAGCTTTCGGTCGCGGTCGCGTCGAGCCGATCTTTGTCTTATCAGTGGAGCTTTCGCGGCGAAGACATCGTCGGAGCGAATGATGCGTCGTTCATGATTCGCGATGTGCAGGGCGCCGATGGAGGGATTTATACAGTTACCGTTACGGATGGCGTGGCAACCGTGGACGTGTCGACGGAGGTTCGTGTCGGCTTTACGCTCGAAGTAGCAACCCTCGGGCCGGGACTCGTCGCCGTAGAGCCTGAGAAGCCACTGTATTTTGAAGATGAAACGATCAGCGTAAGATTTTCGGCGAGCGCCTCCTTCGCTGATTTGAAACGGGTTGAACTCGATGGTGCGGTTGTTGAAACCCGTGATCTAGAAATCGAAATGTCTTCGAATCGGAGAGTGCAGGCCGTGTTTGAAGTCCGACCGGCGGAAATACCCATCATTCAAGTGGGCGAACAAGCAACGGCAAGTTCTGATCCGGTCTCGGATAGTTCAGGGGATGTTTACTTCGTATTGTCGTCGCGCCAAGTCAGGAAAATGGATGCGTGGCTGAGTCGAACGCTTTGGGAATCCGATGCTCTCGGTAGTGTTGGCTCCCTTTTAGTCCATCAATCCGGTAATCAACTCCTTGTTTGGGAGAGGGCGCTCACAATCCTGGACCTAGATACCGGGGCTATAGTGCGAAGAATTCCTCTGGGGGATCTTAATAGGCCGATTGCGCTAGACCCGGCCGGAATTGTGTATTCGCGGGGATTGGAGATCGTTACGCCGGACGAAGCCCGTAGCCTGATTTACGCCCATGATTTGGAATTGGGGAGTGTTCTCTGGGTAAAAGATATTTTTGATGATCTAGGCGCCCGGTTCACGACCGCTGAGAAACTCGCGTTGGGACCTGATTACGTGCTGTATTCCGAGCATGGACGTAGCGCACTATTGGCTGTTGATCCGCGTACTGGTGAGCATTTCGATTCCTCGCGTGGGAAGCCTTGGCAAAGGACTTTCATATCTGGTGAAGTTTTGATTTCGCCCGCTGAGGGGATTGCTTACGTATCGGGAGTCACACGACAAGAAACGTTGGGGGGGAAAACGTTTCCTTTGATCTCTACAGTGGATCTTGCCGAAAGCACTCTCATCTCCTCATTTTCATTACCGGCGGCGCCAAACCAAAGCGTTTCAGATATGATCCTGGGTGTCGATGGCCAAGTCTTTGCGGCGCATGGTCGCGTCCGGGGGAATCCAGCATATGGGCTCAGTAGTGTGTCATTTGGAGATCAACAAGTTGAATGGTCAGTGGAGCTCGATGCCAGGCCGCTCGGTGGGTTAGCGCTTCAGAGTTCGGATACTCTCTATGTGTCCCTCAATACGGGGGAGCTGCTTTCAGTGAATTCCGCCGATGGCCAGTTCAACTGGCGACAGCCGGTTGGAGCGCCCGGGTACAACTTCGTGTTTGTCAACAAGGGGGTAACTTATGTCCGGTTTGGGAATACTCTCCGGGCGTTTGCCGATCGGCTGGATTCCCAGGAGGGTGAGTTTGACATTGACCATGCTAAGAATCTGGACGGCAATTTGATTCATTCAACTCCAGGCCCGCCGCAGCTCCTTCGTTCCCCCGTTTCGCCTGTAGTTGCCGTGGGAGAGGCGAGCTTCCTCACGGCTACGGTCAATGGTTCATTGCCACTCCATTACCGTTGGTATCGGGAAGGTGCGGTCATGCCCAACGAGCGTTCCCGTTGGCTTGAGTTTGATTCGATCGAACCGGGTGATTTCGGTGATTATACCTTGGAGGTTTCGAATCAGCTGGGAACACTCGAGATTCCAATCTCATTGGTGGAAGGGATTGGGTTGGAGGTTGAAATCACCGGCGGGGGAAGCGTCGAGAGAATTCCGGAGCGTGACTTCTATCAACCCGGGAGTGAAGTCGTATTGCGGGCCGTTCCTAGGGAGGACTTTTCTTTTGTTGGCTGGCGTTTTGATGGTGAGATGCACTCCGATCTGGAGATCACGATCGAGGTTGGTAATTCCCGTGTCCATTCCGCTTTCTTTCAAAGTCAGACTCCCTACGTTCCAAACTGGAGGTTGGAGTTGGATCGATCCCAATCCGGGCCATTGTCTGTGTCTGAAGATGGTGGTCTGGTTTTTGTGCTGAATCGAGACGACGTGTTGTCTGCCATCGACGTCGAGTATGGCGTGACGGTCTGGTCGGCAGAGCTTCCCTTTTATGCAAACCGAGTCTTCGTATCACAAGGTGTTGTGATCGCTAGAGACAACTTCCGAATGATGGCCTTTGAGGCGGCAACCGGAGAGCAGCTTTGGGAACGAAGCCGTATTGCTTTTTGGGGCCCCGTGATGGGCAATGGTGGAGAAGTTTGGGTGGGCAAGACGGCTTATTCATTGAGGAATGGAGAGATACTGAAGGATCTTTCGGTAGCTCCCGACTTGGACTTTGTCGCGATTGGCTCTTCTGATAGATTATTCGGAGTTTCCGGCGAGGTTCTTTTGGGTATCGACAGCGTCGTGGATGAGGAGATTTGGCGTTATGATGTGGCCGGTCTGAGAATCATTCAGGTCTTGGCCTCAGGCTCTTGGGTTTTCTTAACCACAGCCACGGGCGAGGTCATTTGTTTGCGGGAGGACTCGGGCGAGATTGCTTGGACCCAATCTTTGGACATGGCCTTAGACGCGTACTCTCGAGTAAGTCGTGATGGGGAGAAGTTGGTTGTTCTGGGAGCCTCGGGGATTCACGCGCTGTCAGTCAACGATGGTGCGGTTGTTTGGAGTTTCGAGGGAGAAGAACTGGACTATGGCTCCGGTCAGTGGGTTGAGGCTCCTTCTGGTGAGATCTTTTTCTCTACGCGGACCGGAAGTATTCAGGCGTTTGATCCTGAATTGGGCGTGCTTAGCGTCGACCGGCGCGTCGTTTTCAACGATCGGGGGCGGTCTCACTTGGTGTCCGGTAAACTTGGCTTGTTAGTCGGATTCTCAAACCAACATAGCCTGATTGGCTTCGAGGGCGGTGGTTGGGTTGCTGAAATTGGATCACCAAGTGAGTCGTTGCTTCCTACGGGCGAGGGCGTGGAGGGTGTCCATGATTTTTTTGTTCGAGTTGCAGAGGGGGACGACGATGAGTATCTGATTGAACCCTCCCTTACCATACCGCCCGGTGCCACCCAATGGGTTCTCGATGGCCAACCAGTCGGGAGGCGGGGTGAGCGGGCACTTCGTCTGAATGATGGGCTTCTCAGCGAGTCTGAGAGAATGGCGCTGCGACTCTTTTATTCCGATGGTTCGCATCTGGATGTCCCGGTGACTCCGGATCGCATCCGGCTTGAATTCCTTTCAAGGGTCATTGGTAAGGGGCGCATCGAAGCTTCGCCAGCGAAACGATGGTTTTCTTTAGGGGATACGGTGTCGATTTCGGCGGTCGCTGAGCCGGATTGGCAATTCCGTCGTTGGCGTGGTGTGGATGCCGCTCCGGTTGCCGAACTCGCTCTTCAGATGGTGCGCCCCATCACTTTGCAAGCGGTATTCTGGGCGCCGGATAGAGCCGTGCGTTGGCAGGCTTCCAATGTTCGGCCGATTACCCCTCCGAGATTCCGGGGGAAGGAAACAGTTTTCTATGGTACGGAAACCGGAACGGCGAGGCTCAACGCGGTGACGGGTGAGACAGAGTGGCATAGGATGGTTCGGCGCCGTGCGGCGGGCCTCGTACTGGGACCTGATGAGGGCCTGTTCAGCGTGTATGAAAACGGCCGGATCGAGGCGATCGACGAAGCGACGGGGGCCTTGCGGTGGGCCGTCGATGGGCCCCCGTTTGCGCGAGTATCTCGGGTAGCACCGGCATTGAGTGCCCGGGGTGCTCTCATTGTGGGACGTGCCGGTCGACTGAGTGCTTACGATTCATCCAGTGGATTAAAACTTTGGGAGGTGGGCACCGATCGAGGCTCTATCAGGGAGGTTACGGTGTCTTCAGGCGGATTGGTGTTTGTGGCTGCGGGCGATGGCGTAGAGGCCCATGATTCGCTCACGGGGCAGTTGGTTTGGTCTGTTCCGATGAGAGATCCGTCGGCAATCCCACGGCGAGACGGTACTGTCTCGGTAGTCAGTAGAGAGTCTCCGGGATCCGTATTTTGGACCTTGTCCGGTCTTTCCGGTGAGGGGCGCAAGCAACCATTGCCTGAACTGAGCTCGTTTAGCGGGCCTTCCGTGATTGGGCTAGATGGTGCCTTCCTTGTGGCAGGATTCGAGAGTGAACGTGGCAACGGGATTGCAGAAGTGAGCGCGTCCGGAGTATACCGTTTTCATCCCAATGAATTTCGCACGACCATCGGTGGCATCTTGGACGATGGTTCTGTTCTGGTAAATAGTAGGTGGCGAATTGAGCGTTTTGGGTTCCTTGAGGATGATGACCGAACCGTTCTGGTGGGCGACGGAAACTTTGAGACGATTCCACCCACCCTTGGGCCAGATGGCAATCTCTACATCGGGAACCGGTCGTACTTTGGAGCAGTTGATACCCGCCTGGCGCAGGGAGAATGGCCGAGTCCGTCGCGCAATTTACGTGGTACCGCGAGCGCTGAGTTTGATGGGCCTCCCGAGATTCAGGCGTTTTCTGAGGATGTGATTGCTGCCCGTGGCGATCGAGCGGAGTTCCGAGTGCTGGCTGGCGGTTCGTGGCCAATGGTTTTTCAATGGTTCCATGATGGGGAACTCATCCCTGGAGCCAATGGTGAATCCCTCGTGATTGAACGGACGGTTGATTCCGACTTTGGCGCTTATTCGGTGGTGGTGTCGAATGGATTGGGGACGGCGTCGTCGGATGAGGCATTGCTCCGTGAGGCCGTAACGAGCGTGGAGACGGTGGCTACGGGCCGCGGGAGTGTAACGGTTTCTCCGGCGATCCGTTTCTTGGATCCTGAACAGGTGGTTGTGCTTGAGGCAACTCCGGAACCGGGGTGGGTGTTTTCCGGTTGGGATGGAGTGGCATCAGGTGGACCCCGGATCGAACGCGTTGTTGCCGACGCCACGACGGTAACGGCGAGATTCGTTCGCGAACCGGGCGTGCTGGGTTTGCTCCTGCCGCGAACATTCCCGTCGCACGATTCCCATCCGGCTCTCTCGTCGGACGGGCGAGTATTTCTAGTGTCTGGTGACAGCGCTCTTCGGTCCTACTCATTAGGGAGGAGTGAATTGTTATGGGAAACGGGCACTGGGCCGAGAATCGTTCACGCGCCCCTGTTAGTAGGAAACGATTCGGTCGTAGTGATTGATTCTAAGGGAACACTTCGAAGCCTCAACGCTGGTAACGGAGACGAGATGTGGCAACAGACCGTATTGGGTGGCGGAGAGATCCCGCTCTCGTTGTCTGACGATCAGGAAGTTTTGGTAGGAACTTCTCTGGCGCAACTCGCAGCTATCGATGCCCGTGATGGCAGTCTAAGTTGGCAGCTTGGCTTGCCTTCAGCCGCGGTTACCGCGATTGCTGTTAGCGGCTCTGGACGCGGTTTTTTCTTTGGTGAGGACGGGAGGGTATATGCCGTTGACACGGCTACGGCAAGCATAGCATGGCGATCAGAGTTGTTGGGAAGGTTTCCCCGGCAGCTTGTGCTTGGCGTGGGAGATTGCGTGGTGGGGAGTGACGAGGTTGGTAACCTTTGGGCCTTGGATCGTGCCACGGGAGGCTTGCGTTGGGTGATCGAGGATGTTCGGGCGAAAGCGGCGTCACTTCGGGTCGGCCCTGGGAATGTTTTGGTTTTCGCTGATATCTATGATCGGTTGGTTGTGGTTGATGGGATTGAGGGCCGTCTCTTGTGGCGGGGTGCATTTGGATCGGCGACGGGGAACGGCATTGCCGTGAGTGATCAAGGCGTGGTTTATGCAATTGAGGGAGATCAGGTGGTGGCTACCGATCTTACCAGTGGGACCTCGTTGTGGATGTCCCCTGATCTTGATCCTGCTCCGCTCAATCTGTCTCTGACGACTGGAGGGCTGCTCATCATGGACTCGGGGGCTGGTAGTGTCAGTGTGATGGCTAGCGCGATAGAGACCACCATTGAAACGGCGCCATGGCCTAACAAGTATGGTCGTCCTGACAATTCCGGGCGGGCCAATGGAAGTTTAGATTCAACGACCGATGCGATTTCAATCGAGTCTATTGAAGTGGGCTCGCATATCGTTCTCTGGGTAGATGGGCTACCGGTCGGCGAGGAAGTCACGATTGCTTCATCTACTGATATTGAAACCTGGACTCGGCAGATCCGGGTAACCGTAGACGCGCCTCAAATGCGCTTTGAGTTACCGCTTCCGCCACTGGACCCGGGGTTCTTCCGCGTGGAAGTCCTTGCTGAGCCGAGTTCGGACTAGCGCTCTTGATTGAATTCCTCGGTGGTGGCGTTAACGAACGGCTTTCCGCCGGGTAGCCCATTCGTCTCGCACACGGTCGAGTTGTTTTCGGTATTGGGGAATGGCTGTCAGTTTGGTGGATTCGGCGGGGTCGACTTTGAGGTCGTAAAGTTCTTCGTAGCGCATGGCGCCCTCGGCTTTTTGTCCCGGGACTAGGTAGCGTCCGTATTTCCAACGTTGATCTCGGTACCCTTCGGAAGTGTGGGGATGCGGGGTCGTGTCTCGAAATGCGACATATCAATACTCGTTGAAGTTGAATGAAAGGGGTCAGTCCAAGGAAAACACACTTCTACTGTGGGTGTCATTAGTAGGCTTTTGCTCATAAGGGAAGATCAAAACACTCTGAAGTAAGTATCGGAATCGCGGGGCTGATCCCATTTTCGACTCGGTTGGATCCGTCCGAGGTGGGTTTCTTGGGGGAAGTGATATTTCAATCGGACGATGTGCAACCTTCCGGTCTCGAATGGTATTCCTTGTATGGTAGGGCCCAGTGTGGGATGCGGGGTCGGGTCTCGACATTGAACATAGCGATATTACTGAATGTTGAGGGTTAAGACCCGACCCCAAACTCACGTCTGATACTAGCACATGTGAGCGGTGGGGCCGTCGGTTGCAACCGATTACAACTGGAGTGACTATGATTAGAAAACGACCGAAACTCCGAGGGATAGTTCGACCTAATCTCCCCGGTACGTTGTCAACCGTGCAGGCGAGGTGGCTTTTTTTGGTAGTCGCGGCAATTGGATCAGTAGGCTTCAATCAGAAACTTCTGCCCCAGAATGAGCAAGAGCTACGATGGCACTCCCCGCTGGGCGGCCCATTTGGCATACCTCTTTTGTTGGACAAATCAGTTCAACTGCGGGTGAAAGCCAACAGCGGATTGCCCGTAATCTTTCGGGTGCTCCAGGGCCCCGCAGTCATCGAGGAGGACCGCATCACGCCGACCGGCGTCGGTACGATCGTCGTGGAAGCCCGGCAAGACGGGAATGCGGATTACCTTCCCGTCTTCGAACGTCGATACTTCAACTACAGCAGTGCCGACCCTGAACTTGTTGGCCGCTACTCTGAAGGAGGGTGTGTGCTCGACCTCCAGACCGCAAACGGTCTAGCGTTTCTAACCGGGAGCGAGAACCGGGTCGATATTGTTGATGTTTCGCAGCCAGAGAATCCCATTCTGCTATCTTCCCTCGAGACCACGGCCCCCGTACAGGACATTCAAATTACTGAAAACAGACTCTACCTCGCCCTAGGAGATCAGGGTCTTGCCGTTGCAAGTATCGAAGACCCACGAAACCCTCGAACCCTTGGCCACTACCCGTCCACGTGCCGAATGGTGGTTATCACCGAGCATCATATTCACGTTGTGGGAGAACAATGTTTCGAGATTGTGGAAATTGACGCCGAGGGCGTCATGACAATGGTTTCACGTTTCTGTGCACAAGTCGACGGAATGGTCATCCGCGATCTAACCGTGCACAAAGATCGCGCATTCCTCGCAATGGGGCGAACCGCTTCCCCGGTGGAGCTTTTCAATCCCTGCGCCGAGGAGGTAACGAGGGTAAATCCATCACAATACGCACCGAGAGCCGGGGGCTTCTTAGGACTCGTCGACATCAGTGCTCCTGAGCAGCCTACAGCAGTTAGTTTGGTCGACGGCGAATTGACCCACTTCTCTACCTGTGACGGGTTCGACGCTAGCATCGAAGAAGCTGTCAAAGCGATGGATCCCTGGGGAACCGTCGTTGATGGCAACTTTGTTCTAGTGGCGAACGGTCTGCGGTTCTTCGACATCTTCGAGCTACTCGACTCAGGGCCTAAACACACAAGGGACGCCGTCGGAGTATGTCCTTTTTTCGCATGGGATTTACATGAAAGCGATCAATTGCATTTCATTAGAATAAATTCGTCCATCGGCCAATTGCTGAGAACCCGAATGGGAGAATGGCGATTATTGGACTCCTTTCTCGTGGGCGCTTTGGGGGCTCGAATTGTGGACAACCACTTGTTCCGAGCGGCAGGTGAAGATGGATTAGAAATTCTTAAACTGACGCCAAGGCGCCTTCGTTATTCGGATTCACTGTCTCTGCCTGATTCTATATGGATTGGCGAATCCTCCGTGTTGCTGAAGACGCGAACCCAATTGCGCGACGAGTCACTGACGTTCGAAGTGGAGGGGCCTGCCGAACTGGAAGGCAACCTTCTAAGATTGACCGATGTCGGAAGAGTCATGATTCGCTACTATTTTGGTGAAAACGAGCAGTTTTTGCCCGCCACCCGCACCCACTGGATCACGATAACCGAAAGGAAGGAACAGGCTATTACCTGGACCACTCCGAAAAGGAGGGAGATCGTTCCCATCGGTGAGCCTTACCAACTTTCGGCGACGGCGACCAGCGGCCTGCCGGTATCGTTCAGCGTCGAGAGTGGGCCTGCTACAATCCAAGGCAACATATTGACGGTAACCGACGTGGGGGAAATTACTCTCCGTGCTCGCCAGGTGGGAGACGAAACGTATTCCCCTGTCGACTCACAACGATTGATCAATGTACGAAGGGACCAGACGATCAATTGGCTTACGCCGACAAACGGAGAGATCATTTGGCCCAACCGCCCCAGCACCTTGCTTGCCGAAGCAAGCTCTGGCCTGCCGGTGTCCTTCGAGGTCGAGAACGGGCCCGCTTCAATCAGCGGCAACTCCGTAATTGTTAATGACATTGGAATGGTAACTCTCGTCGCACATCAGGCAGGTGACGTGGCGTTCTTCCCAGTTCACGAGAGGGTGGTGATCAACGTCCGAAAAGAACAGTCCATTCAGTGGGTGGCACCCAGCGGTAACACCGATTTGGCTTTGGAGCGTCCCTATCAAATTGAGGCCGTAGCCACAAGCGGGCTTCCCGTGACTTACCGGATGGAAGCGGGACCCGCCACGCTCAATGGAAACCTCCTAACAGTCCATGGTCCCGGTCGAATAAGCATGTTCGCCGAGCAAGCAGGAGATGTGGAGTTCCTACCCGCTCGTGCCAGGCGCGTGACGAATCCGGCGGCGAGTGTAAAATTCCGTCCCCAAATTTCGTATGATCCTGACTACTCGATCGATTTTGTGGCGGTCCACGGCAACATCCTCTACGCAACAGATCAATCCCTTCGAGTTCGCGATACCACTCTCCGGATTCTCGATATCAGTCATCCTGAGTCCCTGAAGGAGTTAGGAACGTATGCCAACGGCTTTCGAGCAGGTCTGCAGGTAGTCGGGAACTACGCGTATGGCCTCGACTGGACAGGAACCATTGAAGTTGTCGATGTCAGCAACCCGACCAATCCTCAGTTTGTGAGCAGAATCTCCGATCCTGATTTTCACGCCTTCGGACTCCGTGTGGAATCCAATCGAGCTTATCTGATGGGAGCCGGTGCCGTCCGCATTTTCGATATTGGCAACCCCGCTACCCCCTTTAAAGTTGGGGCCTACCAGGACAGCGATGAAAGCGTCTTCTTGAACGTTGTCGACGGGCTCGCCCATCGGAGCTTGAATCGATATGAGTTTGGACTCGTAGATTTGAGGAATCCATCTACCCCGATTACGCTGGGCGGGTTGCACCCCGGAAAGTTTGTCCAAACACAGACCGCCGATCCATTCATTTATGGGCTGACCGCAGGCACTTTCAGGGCCAGTCACTCTGATTGGATCCTTAATGTAGGCCCCGGGAAGCTCGTCACTCTCGACGCATCGAACCCGCTCGAACTGACCCATGAAAGCGGCTTTAGCTTTTGGGACCCAAACGACTTCCGAGAGTCAGAAAATAGGGTTGCGAGTCTTCACGTGGATGCGAATGTAGCCTTCCTAAGATTTGGAGATTCTGGGCTCTGTGCGGTGGACCTCATCGCCCCAAAACATCCCGTAATGGTTGGGGAGGTCGAGACCACTCCTGGAGTTTCGCGGCATATGGCGTTGAAGGAGAACGTACTCTATGTACCCCTGGGAGCCGGCGGTTTACAGTCCTTTTTGATCGAGCGCGGGCGAGCTCTCCAGGATCTGAGCCCGATCACGTTTTCTACGGCCCCGGTTTCCGAGGTTCCCATCATACTGCCGACGACCGGTGTGAGCAGCAGCGGTCTACCCGTAGATTACCGGGTCATTGAGGGCGCTGGCCATATCGAAGGCAACAAACTCACAACAGACAGGCCTGGAAGGGTGACCATAGAAGTCATTCAGAATGGTGATGAACTTTACGAAGCCAGTTCTGAGCAATGGTCGTTCTCGGTGGTGCCACAGCCCGCGCTAAGCTTAAGCCGGGGAGACGACGGGCGGCTCCGATTGACCGTACCCACGGTAACCGGGGCCACTTACGAACTTCAACGGAGACGCAACGTTGGCGACGGCGAGTGGGAGAAACTTGCTACCACCAAAGGCGATGGGCTCCCTTGGGTCTGGACTAGGACTACCGAGGACTCGGCCCAACAGTTTTTTCGGGTCACTGTCGAGTCTGGCATTGGGGACAGCCCTTAAATAATGATTCCGCTGCAAAACCCCCTGTTTTCATCTAAATTAAGAAGTTGTATGGCTTTGATCCAAAAAACAGCATCCAAGAATCGCTTGTGAGAGCGTTTTGGAGGGTGGTGAAGGTGATTTGACCCTCTCAGTTCTTTGTGTTTTAGGTTTTGCAGCGGAATCAAATGATTAGTTTTGATGCTTTCTAGCACGAGGGCAGTGCTAGGGTTCCGCAATCCTTGATTTTGAAGGATTTGCGGCTGTTACGAAGCGAAGTCTCGTCGGTTTTTAGTCGCAGTCGCAGTCGCAGTCGCAGTTTCAATAGGATGCGAATAGCAAATGAGGCGGATAAACCGGTTGAAACGGTGGCCCAGAAACCAGAACTGATAGCGGTGAACGTTACGATTGCAGCTGATGCGAAAACTTCTCCGATGAGACTGAAGAGCAGAAGGCGGATCAAGAAAGCGGTTCGGTCTATCGCTTTTGTTAGGGATTCAAAGTAAGTGCCATTCGGGTCAGTCGCAGGAAAACGCACTTCTACTGTGGACGCGTTCCGGGTGTCATTAGGCTTTTGATCATAAGGGAAGATCAAGACACTCTAAAGTAAGTATCGGAATCCCGGGGCTGACCCCATTCTCGACTCGGTTGGATCCGTCCGAGGTGGGGTTCTTGGAAGAAGGGATATTTCAATCGGACGATGTGCAACCTTCCGGTCTCGAATGGTATTCTTTGTATGGTAGGGCCCACTACAAAGTCGCTCGTCCGACTCGGGAATTCAGCCGGGTGTGCCAACAGTCGACGAGGTGATTCGGAATCGAGGCCCAATTAGGGAGAATATGAACCAATTAATCAATTGACGTGATGAAAACACAGAACAGTGACGACGGATTGACGAATCTGTCCCAGGCGACCGAACGAGTGTGAGAAAAGGGGGCAGTCCCACGAGAACGCACTTCTACTGTGGACTGTTCCGGGTGTCATTGGGCTTTTGATCATAAGGGATGATTAAGAGACCTTGAAGCAAGTATCGGAATCCCGGGACTACTGCCCGCTGGTGTGATTGGTATGCTTCGGTCGGAGAAACTTTCGTGATTGGTAACCGGAATGAAGGAATTGTGTAGAGGGGCGATTAGTTGGTTTTTGGGTGTATCTTTGCTTGGTGGATGTTTGGCACCGGTAAATGAGGTTTTCAGTTCGCCGATAGCGAATTGGATTTCTCCACAAGGAAGTACGCTGCTGCTAAACCAGCCGACACGATTGGAGGTTGAGGGTGCTGAACTCATTGATTTCCGTGTGCGTAGTGGCCCCGCTGTGATTGATGGCTCATTGATTACGGTGACAAATCTTGGTCCGGTCGAGGTGATTGCGCGAAAGCTGGGAGACATGCCTGAAGATCGAATCGTCGCTTCACGACTCTTCAATCCTGGCGGGACTCAGTTTCAAGTAGTCGGTGAATATGGTCTCGGGAGATTCTTTAAATCTTTTGAGGTAAGTGATGGGTTTGTCTACTCGCTAACTCTGGGGGATTTGGAAATCATTGATGTTAGAGAGCCACGTCAGCCCCACCGGGAATTCGTTCTAGACCGTATTTTTGGCGATTCGATTCAGGTCTGTGGTGATTTTGCCTATGTGACGAAGGGCAACGAGAATGCACTGCGAGTTGTGGATATTTCGAATCCAACTAGTGCGAGAATCGTGGGACAGCTGGGAATCGACGGATTCTTCCCTGAGTCACTTCATGCAAGCAACCCGTTTGTATTCCTTTGGAAATGGGATGAAGTCATCACGGTCGATGTGAGTGATGCCTTCAATCCATCCCTAGTTGGCCGATTGACGACGAGTTCCGGGATACGTGGGGTGCATATGGTGTCCCATACGATGGTTGTTGAGCACATCCTTGAGACAGAAGTGTTTGACTTTAGTGACCCCGCTAACCCTCGTCTAATCGGAGTTTACGGTGATGTGAATCAGGGGCGCCCACGAGTTTCTGAAGGCGATTATCGCTACGCTGAATACACCGAGGGAGTCCGAGTCCTGGACTTGAACGATCTGGGAAATCCGATCCTGGTTGCCTCATTTACACCGCAGAGAAATCTTCACGAACTGTATGTTCGGGGAGACTGGCTCCTAACCAGTGATGTGGGTGGTCTGAGTGTTTTGGACGTTTCTGACCCTGAGCTTCTGGTCCCGGTTGCCCGTGTTGATCAATTCCGCAATCCCGAAAACCTAAGAGTGGACGGCGATTTGATTTTCTTGGAGTCGCCAGACAAGACGCTCCAGATACTTCAGCGCACATTGCCTGTGAGCCCTCAGCGCCTACCTCAGTCGTTAGCCTGGCGGTTGCCGAAATCGATTTCGATAACCCGCTCCTCGGTTCCGCTGGAGGCAAAGAGTCAATCTGGGTTACCCTTGACGTACTCGGTGATTAGGGGGCCAGCCCAGATCGTAGGTGGGAGACTGGAGATGACTGGATTCGGTAGCGTTGCGGTGCGGTGTGAACAGGCCGGAAACGAGCAGTTTTTGCCCGCTAGCAAAGTGTGGGAGTTCGAAGTAACGGGAGATCGCGGTCAAACGGTAAGTTGGATATCGCCGGCTCATGATGAACTGTTGTTGTTGAATCAGCCGTATCGTTTGCAAGCGGAAGCGACTAGTGGGCTATCGCCGATAACGTTCGAAGTGAAGAGTGGACCTGCCTCGATCGAGGGTGGATGGGTCACCGTGACCAATCTGGGGGCTGTGGTGCTTTCGGCTCGGCAATCGGGGAACCGTGTTTATGAAGCTGCGGTCACGCAAGAGAGGTTTAACGTCGGGGGAAACTTCTCGTTGTCGCTGATCGCTGAGTATGGTGTTGGGGAGAGCATTCATGACATCGACGTTCACGGTGGTTTGGCGTTTCTGGCGAAAGGTTCGGGTGGGTTGGAGATTCTCGACGTGACTGATCCTGTCAAGCCGGCATCGGTGGCGGAATATGATATGGATGGGGCGGTTCTTGACGTGGCCGTCAGAGGCGAGACCGTCTACTTGGCGAATAGTGAGGTGGGGCTTGAGATTCTGAGCATTGCGAATCCGGCTCGGCCTCAGTTCTTAGGTAGAGCAGAGGTTCCCTGCGAAAAAGTGGAGCTTTCTGGCGATACGGCTTTTCTGGTTGAGATACCGCGCGAGAGTTCATTCGGCATGACGACACAATTTGGGACGATCTTGGATGTGAGCAACCCGAGCGATCCGGAGTTGCTGACAATATTTGACTATTCCGTTCGGAACCTAGCTATCGATCACGACAATCTCTTCATTGGGGCGGAGAGAACCATTGAGAACTTCAGAGGGATTGTGGAGAACGTGTTCTTGTTTCATTATGATATTCGTAATCCTGGAGCTCCGAGTCGGATTCTCCAGCCTAGGGGCCGGGGTCCCATTCAGGCTAGCAGCGATGCCGAACACCACTATTTGCACCACGCCCGCAGTATTGGTTTCGTCGATTGGCGGTCATGGCGGTACTACGATCATGGGCACTGCATGGTGTGGTTCCCATACGGGCCATTGGGCGATCTGTTGGCAGTGGATGGGCTTTTGTATGTTGCTGATTCGTGGGGTGTTGAGATCTTGGATGTCACGACTCAGCCTTTTCGGAGCGTTGGGAGCATTCGCTCAGCGGGGCGGAACCAACACGTGGACGTCGACCAACACCATGCCTATGTCGGAGAAAGTAGGGGCCGCCTTCGGGTTTATGATGTTTGGAATCCGGCTGAACCCGTCCTGCTCGATGAATTTCGTCCGTCTGCGTTTCTTCATTCGGTGGAGGCGGTCGATGGAACGCTCTATTTGGGCTACGAAGGAGCTGGGTTAGAGCTCTACAGAAACATCCCTGAGAGACTGGCCCAAGAGCTCGAATGGAGCGTGCCCCGTGCTCTGCCACTCTCGGCATCTCCGGTAGTGCTCGCTGCCGAGAGTGTATTGGGGGTCCCCTGGAACTACGAAGTGGTATCGGGTCCGGGTCGAGTAGAGGGTGATCAGTTCCATTTTTCTGAGAGCGGACCCATCATACTTCGCGCCTCGAACAAGGGAGAAAACGAGCAGTTCCGCCCCACCGGTTGGACGCGAAGGATTCTTGTGACCGAAGAACAGGAAGAGCCGGCACCTGTGCTGACGTGGGTCTCGCCCACCCCTGACTCGACCGTGCCTCGGAATCAACCCATCCCTCTTGAGGTGCGAACGAATCGAGATCTGCCGGTGGTGTTTGAGTTGGAGGGTGAACGTGGGAAAATCGTCGGTGAGTCGTTGACGGTGACTGGAGTCGGACCGATGGTCTTGGTCGCGAAGCAGGAAGGGAGTTTCGGGCGTGAGGGGATTGAATCGAGAATTGTGATCAATTCCGGCATTCCGGAGGGGGTAGAACTCGTGGGCCAAATCGATCTCCCGAATGTCAATGAGATTACGGTGGTTGGTGATCGTGCCTACCTGACGAATGGTTCCCTCCATATTTTCGATGTGTCTGATCCCGCCCGCCCAGTAGCGTTCGGCAGCCTTCGCCATTCGGCGTTTCAGAATGGCGTCAACGTGATCGGTGATTTCGCCTATGCAGCATTCGGTGAGGCGTTGGCGATCGCCGACGTAAGTGATCCCGAGAAGCCGATTCTAGTGGGCGAATACCGCTCCTCAGAGTTCTCGTTTACCGATGCGGCTGTGGTAGACGGCATCGCCTACCTGTCGGCGAATCACTTGCCTGGTTTGGAGGTGGTAGATATCAGTTCGCCCACGGATCCAAGGTTGCTTTGGCGTTATACAATCGATGAGATTCCTGACCAGGGATTGGATGTGTTTTCGGTCCAGGTTGAGAATGGGCGGGCCTACGTGAGAACGTCGCGTGAATTAGATAACTTGGAAATCATTGATGTGCGCGATATGACGCAGCCCGTGAGCATGGGTAGGTTTGAAGGAGGCCGACGAACCAAGGTTGTGTCGGATGACGTGTATGTTGTTAGAGATGTCGATGTTCGAGAATTCGGATTCTTCGAAAACCTAGGACTCGATCCGTTCTTCTGGGGGCCGAATGGCACTCGAGATTTGTTAGTGACCGATTATCGCGATCCAGCCAGTCCTAGGAGACGGGGCTCCCATAGGCTACTGAGCTGTAGCCCGGATATAGTCCCTGCCGTCTCGGACATTGAGCTGACTGCCACTGAAGCTTTCGTTATCAATACGGACTGGTCCAATGGCAATGTAGTCCATGTTTTTGGAGCTGAGCGTTCGAATCTCCTAAGACACTTAGAGTCCTTTCAGCTTGAGTGGCCATTGGGGGGCGAACGAACGAGAGGCTTAACTATTGTGGACTACGAGGTGCATGCGGACATGATCTATCTGAAGAGAAAGGGCGAGGATATTGTGTGGATATTTCGAATGCTCTATCCGCGGAAAACACAACTCGTTCCAGGGGTTTTTCCGGAATTATTCGCGGTGGACGAGTCTCCAGTTACACTCGCGAGTGTCTCGAACCGCGGCTTACCGATGACATACAGTGTGGAGTCTGGGCCAGCTTGGGTCGATGGAAGTCAACTGAATTTGACCGGCCCCGGTGTCGTCGTGCTGGTGATGGAACAGGCTGGGGATAATCAATTTCTGCCGCTCTCGGAACGGTGGGCGTTAACGGTGTCGACACCTCCAATCGAGCTTTCGATTGTTGGGACGCTGGACGGTCAGGTTCAGATAAGTGCGCCGACGATCGATGGGGTTCACTATTCTCTTCAGTTTCGTGAGAATATTACTTCCGAGGGGTGGAGCACATTGGAGACGTTTCTTGGGACGGGCAAACCCTGGACACGAATGGCAGATCCTCGGTTGACGCAAGAGCTGTACTTCAGGCTGCAGGGCCACGAGGCGCCGCCGGAACGACACCAGCCTTGAATGGGTTGCGGGGACGAGTCTCGACATGCGATATATGAAGACAAGGAGATTCGGGGTTGGGGCTCGAAATTCGATATATCAATACTGATTGATGTTGAACGTCGATTCTGAATGTTTTTGCAATGCCGTTTGTTGCATGTGAAGACGCGGCCCCTCATCCCTTCTTTTATCGGTTTACTTGTCGAACTCCCAGTGGGGCAGGTTGTCCAGGTTCCAGAGTTTTCGGACGGCTTCTTGGCGAAGGTTGAAGAAATCCTTGAGGGGGCGTGAACGCACATGTCCGTCCGCAAAGGCCATGGTTTGTTTCGCCTGATGCCGTCGGGCTGTAGCTGAAAGGGCTTTCCTTGATGAATCGGAAACATCATCGGCGATTCGGAGCGTTTGGAAGAAGGCGGTCTCTGGGGCCGATTGGCGGAAGAGACCAAATGTGAGCCTTCCTATCAAAGCCCCGTCGCTTGACTCTTGAATTGAAGCAGAGGTTTCCCCGTTCAGATAGCCTAGAGTCGCGTCACCAATGACGATCATCTCGGAAGGGGAACGGACCTGAGCCTCCCGCACGGGCCGATAGAAGCCACGTCCGGTTCGGGTTTTGGCCTCTTGCCAATCGCCGCTAAGACCCAGGCTTCGTCCATCTGAAATTCTCGCATACGATGGGCCGATACCTGATCCGTTGTAGCTATAAGCTCCCATGGTGGCCTCGAACTGCATTGTGGATGGTAAGGCGATACCCTCTCGATCTCGGACGTTGGGCGTGTACGCGCGCTGCCTGGCGTAGATGCCGCGCAGTCGAGTATAGCTTGGGCAAGCGAAAACCGAGTTTCGCGCAGTGCTTCGTGATGCCGGCCATTGGCTGCCCGAATAAGATTCCAGAAAACCGAACCAGTACTTTTGATCCGTCACGTTTCGGCCGTCTCGAAGTAGCGGGTAGTGGGCGTTATCCGTGACGAACAGACTGACAGCCAACATCTGTTGGCGGACATTGCTCTTGCAGGCCGTTCGGTTGGCTGCGGTGCGTGCCTGGGAAAGAGCGGGTAAGAGAAGCGACGCCAGAATGGCGATGATGGCAACCACCACGAGCAACTCAACCAGAGTAAACCCTCGAAGTCGGTAGGAGGATTGAACTCGGTGTTTTTGACACGTCATGACTGCTCCGGTATCGAGACTATTCTCCGATGGGAATCGGTGCAAGAATTCGTAGGGTAGTTCTCCAAGGCGTCGTTGGCATTCCTGTAATTCGGTGAGGAAGGAGGGATCCGAACTCGCTGTGGATGATGAGAGTACGAATTGTGATTCTCCGCCGAGTCTGGGCTTTAGGGCCTCACTTGAAGCAACAGATGCGTGCTGTGGATGTTGCGGGAATCCAACTAGCACGGCAACTTTGTGTGCGATAGAATTGGCGAACCATACGCAAGCACTATTCAGGCTTTCTTGTAAGTGGTGTTCTAGAGGCTATGTTTGGGACATGAGAATTTGAGACTTGTTGTTGAGCCCGACGCCGAAACTGGTCGTTGGTCGGCGGTTTTCCCGGAATTGCCCGGATGCGCTTCTGCGGGTGATACGGAGGAGGAAGCCATTCAGAATGCCACAGAGGCATTGGAGTTATGGTTTGAACCTGCGGAGGTCGAGATTCCGCTAGGTGCGAAAGTTGTCGAGGTAGCGCTGTCTTGAGTGAGAGATTTCCAGTCTGTTCAGCAAAGGAAGTTGCAAGAATTCTTCGAGCCCACGGCTTTGATCAAGTGAGTCAGAAAGGAAGCCATCAGAAGTAGCGGCATCCGAACGGTCGCTAAGTCATCGTCGCAGACCACGGCAGTAAGCCAATTCCCTTTGGTACATTGAAAAGCATCATTAATGGAAGTGGTCTCTCTGTAGATGAATTCCGGTAATGACTCGCTAGCGAATTTCATCGAGCGTGGGGTGGTAAGAACTCGATTCGCAGGACTTTTGTTCTGCGCGGGAACCTGGGGCGGTCCTTAAATAGCTAGTTTTGATGCTTTCGAGTAAGGGAACAGTATCAGGGTTTCGCCATCTTTGCTTCTTTCCGTCTCGGCTCGACAGAAGGGGGCGGTTTCGTTTGAGAGACCGGGATTAGGGGGCTGGGAGAGGTAAACCGCAGATTTCGCAGATTGTCGCATATGGGAATTGGGGGGGCACTCGGGATTCGCGCTTTGATGGGTTTGACTCGCACGTTGCTATGTGCGAGAGTCTGCACATGGCGACCAACATCGAATTGAATGAGAAGCTCCTGTCAAAGGCGATGAAACTAGGGGGGATGAGAACCAAGAAAGAGGCGGTCCATGAAGCGCTCACTGAGTATGTTCAACGGCGCGAGCAGCTCGAGATTACCGAGTTCTTTGGAAAGGTCGATTTTGATGAAACGTTTGATTATAAGGCGCAGAGGAGACGCTCTTGAGGGTGATCGTTGACACCGACGTTTGGTCGGAAGCCTTTCGTAAAAAAGGGCCCAAGTCGGCCTATGTTGATGAGCTTCGAAACTTGATTCACGAGGGGCGGGTTCAAATGATCGGTGTGATCCGGATGGAAATTCTTTGTGGCCTCCGAGAGGAGAAGCTGTTTCGAGTTCTGAGCCGCAAACTCGAAGTCTTTCCGGATAGACCACTCGATTCAGAGGTGTTTGTGACGGCCGCTCAGTTTCTGAATCTCTGTCGAAGCAAAGGGATCCAAGGTTCTAACAATGATTTGATTCTCTGCGCTTGTTCTATGCTTTGGGAGCTCCCGATCCTTTCGAAGGATAAGGACTTTTTAAGGTATCGGAAGCTACTTCCGATCGATCTAGCCAATCCGCGTAAGCAATGAATCTTCGCGACTTGGCGGTTTGGCGGAGAAAGGGGGTCCCAGGAAAACGCACGTACTCTGTGGAAATGTTCCGAGAGTAATTAGGCAATTGATTGAATGGGAAAGTTGATAGCTTCTGAAGTAAGAATCGGAAACCGGGACAGACGCCTTTCCGATTCCGAGTTTTTTGTGCAATGTCGTTTGTTACTTCTGAAGATTCGACTCCTCATCCCTTCTCGGCGGTGCAGCTTGTCCGAGCAGTCTGATCCGTTCCCAGCGAAACAAAACTCTTCATTCTACACGAGGTCCATCGTCAGGCATTGGGGACGCTACTTTGACGGATACCGGCCATCCACGTCGGATCGGTTTGTATCAGCTAACCGCGAGGCGAGCAATCGGTGATCCGGTCAGCGGCAGGTTCTACGACTCGAATGAGTTTCAGTTTCATGACTATTATCGTAACACAAGTGCGGATCAACGATTGCGCTCTGCTGTCTGGTTAGCTCAACCCTACTGCGTTACATTTTTTAGTGCATCGGTGAAACCTTTGTCCTTTCGCAATGTGTATTCCATAATCTCTCCAACCTCTTCGAGGCCAATATCGTCTGTCATCTTTCCGTCCCGTATGAAAACCAAGAAATATCCAGACTCTGGATCTTGATTACTGGGCGCTTGGAAATACTCGTAATCTGGATGGTCAACGTTTTCGTGGATCTCATGATAGACCTCTCGTGACGCCAGCTTGACATAGCACTTCACGCCTGTCGTTGTAGTGAAGTCCAGTTTCCATTCTGGCGATGACTCGATCATTTGGGCCGAATCTGGAACGTTACTGTCAGAATTGGAAGTGCTGACATCTTTTGAACATCCGAAGATCAAGACGAATACGATAAGACACAGGATTAGGGTTCGATATTTCACAAAGATCCAATGGCTGACGAATAGCTGAGGCGCGGGGCGTAGCCACGTTGCCTCCAATGCACTGGCAGAGTATCAGTTCGAGTAGCTCTTGCAACCATTCGCACTAATCGACGGTTGTATTTCCCGGGGCGTTACAAAGGGGATCCGGGGGGCTCGACATTCGACATATCAACACTGGTTGAAGTCGAACGCCGATTCTGGATTTCTTGTGCAATGCCGTTTGTGACATGTGAAGACTCGACCCCTCATCCTTTCCAGCCGAGAGACCGTCCTTGCGGCAGAGCGTGACGAGGCAGCGAAGGAACTGCGCGAACAAGGACAGTAAGAGGTTCTTTGCGTACAGGTTACGATGCGCTCGGCTGCTCTGCAATAGGCGTAGTATAACAGTTCGCGACCCACACGAGTAGAGCTGGTGCTGAAATCGGGCGTATTAACCAGTAGATCTGATTTTTGGACACCACGGGTAGAAGGCGGCTTTGGGTTGAGTTGATCTTTTTTCGGGGCACTACGGGATCGGTTTTTTAAGACTTAAGAGATCACGCGAGATTTTCTTGATGCCAACAAGAATGTGCTTGGAACGAAATGGGCGAATTGAGATTGTTGTTCAGTGAATGGGGGTGGGCTCGGTAAACAATGATTCCTGGATGGATCCATCCGGTGGTTTGGCGAGAGTTGTCGCGGCCGATACATCGCAAGCATGTCTACTTTAGTCGAATGGCGGTGGCTGCGGCCGGCAGTTTCATTGCTGTACTGGGGTTAGGGTCGGAGGGGTTCAAGGGGCTGCATATTTTCCTGTTTTTGACCGGAGGCCTTTTTGCTGCGTGGAAAACGCTAACTTTGGCGGTTGGGGCCTTTTCTGACGAGCGACGAAACGGGACTCTCGGATTGCTGTTTCTTTCCGGATTGTCGGTCTGGCAGATTTTCTTGATGAAACTCGGAGGAAGCTTGATTGGGGTCTTTATCAACCTCATTGGTATCTTGCCGTTTCAAGCGTTTCCATTTTTGGGACCTGGATTATCACCCGAACTATTCGTAACCACTGTAGCTGCTTTGGTGTTGTTGCCGGTTTTGATTTTTGCTGCTGGTGCATTTGGCTCTGCCCTATCTAGCGAAGACAGTAGTGCCTGGTTTCTTTCCCTGGTCACGATTGGCACGATCACGTTGTTGCCTTTGATCTTGGTATTTGGCAGCACACAGTTTCCGGGCGCTCGGCAAGTGTCGACGGATCTCCTTTTGTTTTGTCCCGGTTACTTGGTCGTCATTGTGTTTGATCAAATGGAATCCTATCCCGCATCCGATGCGTTCTATGCAAGCTTGGCGACTATGGGATGGATTGGAGGCTTACTGCTCATTACCTTGCTGGTTCTCAGGAACAGTTGGAAAGATGAGCCGAAGGCGTTGACGTTTGACCTGATCCATAGGTGGTTGGCCGTCAAGTTGGGCTGGACCTATGATTCGGGTAAAGGGACTCACAGCCGATGGCTCGATGAAGCGCCTGCCGTTTGGCTGATCTTGCGAGACCGTAGTGTTGTGGTCGCTATGTGGGCGCTGTTTGTAGTGCTGATTTCGGTAGGAGCGTTGTTTTGCTTTCTCTGGGGAGTTGCGTGGGTGACACCTGGTGTGATCTATCTGTTCGCGGTGGTGGTCGTTTTCGGGTTGTCGTGGTTATATGTCTATACCTGCGGGCGCCGGATCGGGGATGACCGCCGGTCCGGTGTATTGGAGATGCTCTTGACGACGTGTCTTTCGCCGGCTGAGTTCATTGATGGTCAAAGGAGGGGTGTCGATCTCCTGTTTCACTCAACAGTCCGGGCCTCTTTAGTAGTCCTGTTTACTGTTTCGCTGGCGAGTGTGATTGGCAAAGAGTTATCCTTTCGATCAGGACTCGTTTTCCTCATGGCTTGGGTGTGCTTGGCTGGGTTCTTTCAGGCACAGAGAGCGGAGGTGGCCCCGTTCGTCATGTGGATTAGTTTAAATTCCGGACGGTCTACCTATGCGGTTTGGAAGTATTATTGGACGCAAGGTGCGGGTTTCGTTTGGCTGGTGCTTCAATTTGAAGCGCTTAGCAAGTTTGCTCTTGGTTTTCCTTCCGGAAGCACCATGGAGTATATCGTTTTCGGAACAGGTTCATTCATCCTCATCCTGATGCGCGCAAAGATTGGGATCAAGCGGCGAAAGGTGATTGAGATGCGCTTAGAGCGTGAGTTTCGATCCATCGCCGCCGAGCCCTTACCAGAGCGTTCCGATCGGCGATTCAAAGGCTGGGATCCGTTTAGGCGATTTTCTGAACGTGCTTAAGCCATCAATTGTAGAGCCCCGTATTCTAGGTTGTGGAACTTGAAGAGTTTAGCTTCGATTTGAGGGTTGAACAGATCTAGTCTTGATGACAATGAAGAATCTGAGTTGTCCGAATGCCGATTGTCCATGTCATCGAGATGGGCAAGAAGTGAGAATTGCGACACACGGATTCTACTGAACGCGATTAGGAAGGCGACGTCGGTATCACTGTTTAGCTTGCAAGACGATGTTCAGTTCGACCAAAGGAACGGCGTACTATCGGCTTCAGCATCGGCGAACGCTTTTCGATGAGGTAGCCTGTCTGAGCGTCGAAGAAGTGAACATATCGGCGATCTTCAGAGTGAAAGGAATTGGTTGGAGCACAGTTCATCGTTGGCTCGAAAGGGCTGAGGAAATGTGCCTTCGATTCAACAAAAAGAACCTAAAAGGGTTTGAGCTAAAGGAGTTTCAGGCTGATGAGATTCGAGCATTTGTCGGAGAGAAAGAGGAGGTTGTTTGGATCTTTGCAGGGACAGAAGTCAGCACACGGTTGTGGCCTGGGACGGTTGTTGGAAGGCGCAGTTATCGTAACACGATTGGACTATTTCGAGACGTTGTAGATCGGTGCAAAAGTGCTGAAAAGCCTCTGATAGTGACTGATGGCTTTGAATTCTACGGCCGTGTCGTCAGGAAAGTATTTGGACGGAATTGCCTTTACGCTCAAGTCTTGAAGACGCGCCGGAACAATCGTGTGGTGACGGTGGAGCGCCAGCGAGAGATTGGAAGTCAGGCTGGCTTCGATGAGGCACTGTTAGAATCAGAAGATTCAGAAACGCTGAAACCGTCATTCATCGAACGGCTTAATCTGACACTGAGACAAGCGACTTCCTATTTGACGCGAAGGACGACCTGTCACGCACGGAGAGTGGAACAACTGAGGGATCAACTTGAAATCGCTCGCTGCCATTACAGTTTTCTTCGACCACACCGAGTATTGAAGTTTGGAACGGAAGCGAGAACGCCGGGAATGCAGGCGGGGCAGTCAGAATGTCGGTTGGCATTCCGAGAGAAATTTCTGCGTCTCGTATCGGTCTTCGGTAATTCTCGGATCTTCGGTTCGGTAGTGATTCGAATGGCCCATCTATCGAGGTCCTGTTAGGATCTCAACACTTGATGACGGAAGCACCTCTTGTCCCGGAAAGTTGAAGCCAGCGCGATGAAGCTGGCACTACCGCCGACCGAACCAGCCTTTGGGCTGAGTCCTGCTTGCACGAGGGCAATCACCATCTTTGCGGCGCGCGCCTCTTGTAGGATGAGGGCTCGCGTGACGTAGTAAGGAACGCGCCCCTTGCCAAGGTCTATCTTCGCATTCAGCAATCGTTCCACGAGTGCGAGATCGTTGTATTCAATGGCGTGTGACAAGGCGGTCTGCCGCTTGACCTCAAGGTTGACATCGGCTCCTGCCTCGATCAGGAATAGGGCTACGGTGCGTTTCGCGTTTTCCGCGGCATGCATCAGCGCCGTTGGTCCATGTCGGATTTGCCCGTTGATGTCGGCGCCCTCTGCGATGAGCTTCTTGACCTCCTTGAGATTTCCTTGGGCCGCAACAGCAAGGAGGCAGTCCCAGGATTCCTCTGCTTACTCTTCTTTCCGTCTCGGCTCGACAGAATGGGACGGTCCCGTGGATTTGCTGCCGCGTTGTTAGGCTTAGGTTCGTTGGGCTACTCTGTCAGAAGTTCGAGGTGTGGGGACTGTCCCCTTTGCCGAGTTCTGGGGGCAAATCACCTTCACTACCCTTTGAAGCGCACTCGGGGTCAATCCACGAGAGCCCATATTTCGTTCCATCCTCCCGCTACCCAATCCTCAGCGTACTTATAGATAGAGCAGGAGCGAGACTTTTCGCTCATTGACGATAACTGCAAGCAAGGCAAATTATGAAAACATGCTGGAAAACTGTCTCTGAAAGAAACCCCTCGCGATTATTCAAGGCTCACACTGCTCTACTTCTGATGGCTGCCGCCATCCCGACCACATTCCTCACATCGAATGCACAGACCGTGCCTTCTGAGTTTTTTCAAGCCGATACCGTCAAAACCTACATTGACAAAGGGATTGATGCCGCTATTCCCCTTTCTGTGCCGCCTTCCGGTGGCATGCTGCCGCCTCCAATGTGCCAGGATAGCTTTTCCCAGAGTAGTGTCTCGGTGAAATTCGTCCATCTGCCGTGGTACTGCAATGGAGGCATTGAAGAACGCGGCATGGTCGAGTTCGATCTGAATGACGTGCTGGCTCAATTCAAAGCCCACTTTCCGGGCGTCTCGCTTCCCCTCGGTCCTGGCTCAACCGTTCCGGGCGATGACGAGATCCGACTCTTTCTTGAAGTTGCCGGAATCCAGAATCAGACTCCTGTGACGGATCCAGTCGTTCAATCCCACCTACACGCCCACATTTACCTTCAAACCACGCTGCCGGATTACGATCCCAACGATTACTTTGAGAACTCATTGGCTTACGCAGTGCCATTCTCAAACATCTTGCATCCGGTGAATCAACTTCATCCCGAGATAAAAATCGGGCACGCCCTGACGCTCGCGCTGAGCGACGCCGTCGCCTACAATAACGTCTCGAGCCCGGCGAATCAGATCAAGACCCTTGGGATCAATCTAAGCTTCAATCCAGCCCCGTGGGGCACACCTCCAGTTGCGATGATGTTGGGATATCACAGCGCGAACCTTCCTCAGCTCCGTTTTAAGCCTTAGTCGACAGATTTGAACAGAGAACTGACAACGACTTGGCGGCCCGGGTTCGATTCTTCGAGCCTGGGCCAATGCTTGTTCGGAATCCGCAAGGATTCAAGTGGTCCAGTATTTCCAAAAACAGTGAGCGTTTGGGGCTCCCATTGGGGCGAGTGCTCACATGTGGGGGCGTCAAGGGGAGCTAAAGTTGTCAGTCCCGGGATTCTCGCGCAAAGCCGCAAAACCTAAGAAACTTCGCGACTTGGCGGTTTGGCGGTTTGGCGGTTTGGCGCAAGAGTTTGTTTCTTCGCTGGGCAGAATCAATTGCCTGTAATGTCCACGATTCGAAAGAAATAAGTTCCTGCAGCAAATGGATTATTACCCGGTGGCAGTAAGATATTGGGCCCTTCTTCCGATGAAAAGTTGACGGGGCGTTCCCGGTTGAGCACGGGATAATACGGTCCCTCAATCGACGGCGCCGCTTGGAGTTGGAGCTCGGGTCGATCGGTCCAGCTGATCTCCAGATTGTCCTCATTGTGCCGAGCAATCGAAAGCGTCACCGAATCGTTCGGTTGCGGTTGGGCGTCACTCGGTTCGGGGGCAATCGTGACGGAGCGGTTGAAACTCCGCCCTATCTGTATTTCTTCGGTGCCGAGAATCACGAAGACATCCAGCGGATCCGGACTGGTCAGCGTTGTCCCCGTTGGGATGGGGAGGCCAGAGATTTCGCCTGCGAAAACAGTAGGCTCGTTGGTGTAAAAAACTAAGCCAGCACCGGGCCCGTCTGTGATCTCACGACGGAAAAATCCAGATATCTCCAGGAATCCAGAGTCGAAACTCGAACGAAGTTCGCCTTTTTCTGATTTCTGTACATTCGTGATGGCACCACTGAGATCCGTTGCTCTTAGTACGTAGCTTCCTAATGGGTTCGTTCCGACAAATTCGTTTTCAGGCACTGTGATCTGAATTGTTTTTGTGGCCTCATTCTCATCGGAAAAATCGAATACGAAGTAACCCGTTCCAACGACGGGAAAGGTGGCTTCAGGTCCGGGATTCACCGGTGTGCCACCGAACAGGGTGAATTCCTGGAAGGTGGTAGTTGGGTATTGCTCCACTTGGCCCTTGATCGGCGATGCATGGCCACAATTCGCCGCGAATGTTAGTGCTGAGATAAACAGCAGAGTAGAGATCCGAGCGCCCGTTCGACTCTCATGGCGAATGTCAAGCAGCGTGGAAAAGTAAATCATAACATCATGAGGGGAAGGATCAAAGAAATGCAAATGGTGCAAAGTTATCAACCGATTGATCCTTAGCTCTGGATGTTGGCTGCGCAAGTTCTATTGAAAGTCACAAACCTACTAGTGTCGGCAGGACAACCTGTTTTGCGACATGGATCTCTGAATGAAGCTCTCTGGGGGCGCGCCGGGAGCCATGGGCGGTGGGGTTTCTTTTACAGAATTAGAGATTCTCGCGCAAAGTCGCTAAGCCGCGCGAAGGCTTTAAGGAACTGGTGGAACGTTCGCCGCTTGGAGGCCTGGCCCAGGGCACCTTGGGAGTGATTTCCCAGTCCGGGCGCAGGAGAGACCTCTGTTCCTATGCTGATTTCACGGCAAGTTCCGCTGAACAAGTTTTCTTCCAAATGCATGCAACCATTCATCCACTTTGAGTATTCATTGGCCTGAAGCGTGTTCTTCCGCGTGTGTGCCCAGGGTGAAAATCAAATGGTGATGAGAGGAGTCATGGTGAGAAGTAAAGTATCATGGAGGAATGACAATAGAGCCGCGAGAATGCTGAGTGGCTATTGGCGAGACCGATACTTGATGGCCGTTTTTCGATGTTATGTTCTGTCGGTGAGTATCCTACTCGGTCTGGTAGGACTGAGTCATGTTGGACGTGGGCAGGGAGTCGAGGCGATTGATTGGAGTTCTCCGAAGGAGGGGGCTCGTTTCCTTCTTGGGAAGCCCTATTCGCTCCTTGCCGAAAGCGATTCAGGCCAACCCGTTTCGTTCCGGATTGAAGAGGGACCGGCCGTCATCGAGGGATCCCACATTATCGGTACTGGGTTGGGCCCGATTACCGCGGTAGCTGAGTTGACTGGCGGTGATGATGAGGCGCCGGTGTTGCTGAAACGCCAATTTACCGTCGACAGTATTAAATTCACTCGGGCTGGTGACTACACAACTGCGGTGAGTCCCATCCGAGATGCCGCCGTTGTCGGTGATTTCGCTTTTTTAGCGACTGAAGGTAGATGGCTGGAAATCCTTGCCCTTCGGGAGTGGGAGAACGCGGCCCCAGTGGCCCTATATGTCCGCGACGGGATTGAACGGCTCCATGTAGCCGGTAAGTTCGCATACCTTTTTGGCAGTTTTGGATTGGAAATCCTTGATATCTCTGTTCCGAACGTCCCAAGGAAGGTGGCAACAAATGCCTCCGTCTTGGCCCCACGAGACCTCGCGATCCATGGTGACTTGGCCTTTCTCGCCTCGGGAGGTCAAGCGGTACAGATTATCGACCTCAGCCAGCCCGAGGAGCCGAAGGTCTTGGTCAATTTTAGTAGTGAACACTTAGGATCGATCCTTTCGATCGATGTCGAGGACCAAACGGCGTTCCTTTTCGGCAGCCAGAAAGGTCTGGAGATTCTGGATGTCAGTCAGCCCGAAGCACCGGTCAGCGTTGGTCGATTTAATACCGAGAATCAGGCTCATCTCGTTCGGGTTGAGGACGGTGTTGCGTTTCTCATGACTAACCGCTCGATTCAAATAGTGGATGTGAAAAACCCCTCGGGCCCAAAGCTTTTGAGCCGCATTCTTGATTCTGAATTGGTGGAAGCGTGGGATACGATTCGAGACTTTGAGGTTCACAACCGGCAGCTCTATGTGACGGCGATCGTTTCAAACCAAGATGCCGAGGAGAAAAGCGCTTCAACCCATCGGATTAGCTTGAGAGTGTTCGATCTCAGTGATCCATTGAATCCGAATCGGATACTTGACTACGCGGAAGATCTGAGTTCCGAAAACGTCGGTTCGATGGAGAGCATTGTGCAAGTGCAGTCGGATGGACAATCGCTTTACGTGGCGAATAGCGAGAGCCTTATTCGCTTTGCGATCGCCCCCAAACCGGTTTCCCAAGCCCTCAATTGGAATCCACCGAGGGTGCTTGACGAAACCGTAGGTTCCGTGCCGCTGAATGTCGTAGCCAGTAGTGGGTTCCCTGTTCGCTTCCAGGTCATCTCCGGCCCAGGACAGATTCACGATGGCCGTCTTGTGAAGAACGGCTCTGGGACGATCATTGTTCGAGGAGACGCCCCTGGCGGCACCTATTTTAAAGAATCGCATCGGTACTGGCGCATTCCCGCTGTGTCCCTGCCATCTGGAGGATGGGAACCGCAGAGGCTGACGTGGGGAGGATCATTAAATCAGGCTGACCTACCATTCAATCAGCCGCTGGAATTGGAAATCGAGGCGAGCAGCGGTCTGCCAGTGGATCTTAGGATTGAAAGTGGGCCGGCACGCCTGATCGGATCGCAGATCACGGCGACCAATCTTGGACCCATCACCGTCGTGGCGGATCAGCCCGGTAATGAACGGATCGAGGGCAAAACGATTCGGAGGCGATTTAACGAAGGGGCGCTCCAGATGGTGCCCTTTGGCCAGTATGGAGTGCGGGGTGGTTCGATATTCTATGCGAGTATGGAAGCGGATCGAGTCTACCTTGGGGTGGACCCTACCGATAAGGGTGAGAGATACCTTGACTTACTCAGTCTAAACGCTGAAGGCCGGCTTCGGCTCGATCACAGACATAACTTGGGGCCGGTCGAGACGATGGCCGTCGCGGGAGGCCACGCCTATCTTGGCACTTCGGAGGGTCTGAGGATTGTTGATCTTGAGCATCGGGAGGGTCCGATGGTGTTGACGGATTTCCTCATGCCTCATGAGGTAAGTCGTATCGAGGTGGAAGACAGATTTGTTTTTGCCTTTGGGAAGAGGTCGGTATCGGTAGTTGACGTGACGGTTCCGGGCGAGCCGATACGTTTCACCACTTACGACCGGAACGATGCCCTCCTGGAGACACAGGTGTCTGATCGGTTGGTGTATTTTAAGTTTACTCACCTTGGAGAGAACCAACTCGGAGTCCTTGATCTGTTTCATCCGGATGGTCCAACGATTGTCGGAGCCTTCAGCGGTGACAACGTTTTTGATTCCTTTTGGGTCACTGAAAGCGTCGCCTATCTCATTGGACAACATGGTCGGGTGCAGGCGGTCGATTTCCAGAGCCCTTCGAGTCCGCAATGGCTCGGGGAGTTTGATCTCGATGCGTCTCCCAGCCAGCTCCGTGTGGATGGCCATTTGATTTTTTGGCAGTCCGGGGAACTCTTTCACGTAGCGAAACGTTCCCGCTATGATTTCACCGTTCCGTTATTCCGGCGAGAAAGCGGTGCCGCACTGAACCAGTTCGAGAGAATCGACGAATCGACCCTGTTTTTTTATGGCCCGGACCTGGTTCAGGTTCGCCTTCTCATTCCCGAAACGCCGTTGAAGCGCCTGCCCCAGCAGATTGCTTGGGATCCGCCACGCGCCGTCCACGTGGATGATTCGCCTATCCCTCTCAATGCGATAATCGATCGTGGATTGCCGGTAACCTATACGGTGGTTTCGGGGGCGGCACGCGTTGAGGGAGAATCCTTGGTTCCTCTCGGTTCTGGAACGGTCCGGGTTCGCTGCACGGCTCCGGAGAATCAGCAGTTCTCACCGGCTACGTTGACCAGAGCGATTCGATTCATCGGAGGGACTACACAGTCACTTAGTTGGGTTTCCCCGAACCCGAACTCTTGCTTATTGCTCAATCGTCCCTATCGGTTGGAGGCAAAGGCTGATAGCGGGCTACCAATCACTTACGAAGTGAAGAGTGGTCCTGCCGTGATTGATGATGGGGGATTTGTTACCGTGACGGATATTGGAACTGTTGTTTTGTCGGCCCGTCAGTTGGGGGATTTCGGTATTCAGCCCGAATCTATTGATCGAGCCTTCAATTCATCGACATCCCAGTTGGAGAGGGTCGGGCGCTTTTCTCCTGGAACCGAGTTTGTGAGGATTGAAGTGCAGGAAAGTCTTGGCCTATTTCTGACCGAGCAGGGGGTATTGAATCTGGTCGAGATCACCGACCCCTCGGATCCCGTTCTCGTGGGCCGCTACATCACGGGTGCGGGGATTCAAGACTTTCGGGTGGAGGGTGATCTGGTCTTTCTGGTAGCGGAAGGAGCTGGTTTTGAAGTGGTGAATATTCAGAATCCGACCGTACCGCTGCGAATCGCTCGCCGTGATGCTAACGGAGATACGCTGTCGGTTGGGGGTGGTTTTGCCTATATCTACCGGTCCATGCCGTGGCGTCAGCCCTCCGGGCAACCGATGCAGGTTTTTGATATTACGCTGCCTGATGATCCTAAGTTCTTGGCGTTCACCGCGGCACCCTCCGGACGTGGGGGCATGGGAACACTCAAGATCATTGGGCATGAGGGTTTTAGTGCGGGTGGTGGAGTGACTCGGTATGATTTGAGTGATCCCGCGGACTCAAGCCGACGTTGGGCCATAGTGTCCCAGCAGGATCTCGTCATTAGGCCACCAACGGTCGACTCCTTTCATGGTAGGGTTGATTTGCCTGAATGGATCGACGTCGAAGTAGAAGGCAATCTTCTGTTTGTCGCCAATGGCTCGCGGGGGCTTGATGTACTGGATGCGAGCGATCCGGCGGATGTGAAGCATATTTCCAATGCCGGTCTCCCTGGCTACAGCGATTCTCGATCCGCCTACAATGCCGTGGAACTAGCGGACCACTTTGCCTATTATAGAAGTTGGAATACCGTGTATTCAGTTGATGTAGGCAACCCAAGTAAGCCTCTCGTGAATGCCTGGTTTCGGGCTGAAAGTCGCGTCCATGATTTTCGGGCCTTGGGGAGCTCACTTTACATTGCAACCAAAGAGCAGGGAGTCGAGATACTGCAAACTGTACCCGGCAAGCTTGCTCAAACTCTGGCTCGGGGGTTGCCTTCGCGGGTCGGACTAGACGAATCCCCACTGCCACTGCTGGCCGTGGCTAACAGTCGTCTACCATTGAGCTACGAGGTGCTTTCTGGTCCAGCTAGAATCGCGGGGGAACGGATTGTATTCACAGGTCCTGGTACCGTGCGTCTCCGGATTGTGCAGTCCGGTGATCGCCAGTTTGAGCCCGCGGTTTGGACCCAGAATATGGAGGTTAGAGTTAGACGCCCGCAGTCGCTTCGGTTTAGCGGTCCCGATCCCAATTCGATTCTGCTGTTTGACCGTCCCTATCCCTTGAGTGCGACTACCAGCTCCGGTCTACCCGTTACTTTTTCGGTTGTGAGTGGTCCTGCTACTATCGAAGGGGCTACGCTCACGGTGACGGGGCTGGGGAAGGTTACTGTCTTGGCGCGGCAGCCGGGCGACGTGCATTTCCTGCCAGTCGAAGCGACGCTAGAGCTGAACCCGGGATCGGGATTTCACTATGAACCCATCTTCACGGGCCCCCACACGCTCAGAACATCGGAAATGCAGCTCGTCGGGGACATAGCGTATCTGGGGAGGCGTAACCTACAGATCGTGGAGCTCAGTGATCCCGCGAATCCCCTCGTCGTCAGCACCATCGAGACGAATCGGTTTGCAAGTGGCTTGGAAGTTGTCGAGGGGCTTGCCTTTGGAGTGAATGAGACTTTGTTCAGTGTTTACGATGTTCGTGACCCCAGCAACCCGACGCCCACTCAGTTCTACGAAAATGGAGACGCCACTTATGTCAACCTGCAGATCGATGGCGAGCGTGCCTACTTACTGGACGGGAAGCGCGAAGGCATCGAGATTCTGGATGTCAGCCGGCCTTCTGAGATCGAAGTGATGGGATGGTATGCGTTTGAGGATTGGCCCGAACGGGCTGATTCTCAGCAGGTTCGTTCACGGGCTAGGGCATTTGAAGTGGTTGATGAGATGGCGTACGTGGCCGGACCTTTAGGGTTGGAAGTCATTGATGTCTCGGACCCAACGCGCTCTCACAAAGTGGGTGAATATTCGAGTGAAGCAGGTATCAATGACATTCAAGTGGTTGGTGGGCTCGCTTACCTGACAGGTGGCCGATACCTGAAAGTATTGGATGTCAGCAACCCAGAGCGACCAACGGTTCTTGATTCCTTCCGCGGATTTGGGTCGAGTATTGATGGGGATAGGGTGTTTCGACGGCTTCACATTGTTGGTGACCGCGCCTATGTGAGCTTTTTGACCAAAGGCTTTATTGGTGCTCCGGACCAAAGAGTCAACGGTGGGTTTTTTGTTGTGAATATTCGCGATCCTTCCCAGCTATCCCAACTGCTAAATGTCGATGTTTGGCTCTATGGGATTGAACAAGAGATTAACATAGGTGTTCGTGATGGCGTTGTGTACCTGGGCTTTGAGTGTAAAGGTCTGCGATCTTACCTTGTCGACAATCGGCAGTTGCAAACCTTGGATGGAGTCTTGCCAGACACGTTGTATTTCCCGTCGCGGCCCATCCGGCTTCCCCAACCGGACCAAAGTGCGCTTCGGGTTGACTATTCCGTGATCTCAGGTCCTGCGCGAATTGAGAACGGACAGTTGATCCCAACTGGAACGGGCCGAATAGAGCTAAGATCGGAACAATCCGGGAATGAACAGTTTGCGCCCTTTGTTCGAGTCCAGGGGTATCGAGTGACGGATCGACCTGCGCCGAACATTTCCATCACAAGGGGACCGAATGGAGATCCGGCCATCGTTGTGCCAACGGCTGAGGGGTGGCTCTATACCATCGAGCGACGAAATCGCTTAGATCAGCTGTGGGAAGTCGTCGACAGCCATTCAGGCGATGGCGAACCGTGGACGTTCCGTCCGTCTACCGTGGCTGCAGAAGGTTTCTTCCGGCTCGTTGTCCGAACTGATTGATAGTGGCCGTTGCTTCCCTTTCCATTAAATCCGTCTCGTGAATCTGATTCTTGGTGTTCTGGCTGGTATTTCTTCTTACTGAATGAGCGGGCGATCCAAGAGTTCTGATACGTTGATGCTTTTACCCGTTACTTTCCCGGGTTCTTCGGGATATTGTCTCGGAAGTGGGAAATGCTGGAGCTGACTCGTTCTAGGCATCCAAATGACTAACTCTCATAGAGGATTGAATCCGTGGGAATACGGTCTGGTCATGTGAAAGCGATGGAGTCGAAACGGACAAAACAGATTCGCCGAGTTCGGTTCTTGATAGGGGCCGTCGCAATGGTTCTGAGGCAGTGGGCTTCGGCCAACAACGTCCGGGTTATATTAACGAGAGGCGGTCCTGGGAAACCGATACTTGGTTGAATTGGGTGATGGTTGTTGGCCAGCCCTGCTCCTCTTCCAAGGGTGAGAACTTTTGGGATAGACTCCGCGAGGCGTCACGACTTGCCATCCCGTCTTTCGATCTCTTTAAAATGGCTGTGAGGATCGTTCTTTGCGTTGGCTCTGTTTCGTGGAGCAATTCGTAGTCTGGCACCAAAAAGGGAGACGTCCCGAACATGAGGTGCCTGACGAGCTAGGTTTTCCTCGGGGTCACCCTGTATCGCGAAAGAAAGTATTTCTTTAAACACTTCCGTTTTGCTGTCGGGTGAGAATTGTATTTCGTAGTGGAGGAGTGTGTTTGGAGGGCGGCCCTCCTTCGCTGAAGCTACGGAGGGCAACTTTCGGGGCAGCTTTGCTGCCCCGAAAGTTGGCGGCGGATCTTTTGCAGCAATACGGCTTACGGTGCGCGGTATCCTTGCCAAGCCCAGACCAGTGTATCGGCGAGGGTGTGTTCGAAGACACGGCGGTCGCAGTGGCGGGATGCTTGGCTGAAGATGTAGCGGTAGTCATAACCCTTGGCTTCGAGGACGGTTGCCATCCGTTCGTTGGCCATGACCCAATTGTGGTACGAGGCTTCGGGGAGTTTGTGGCCGTTGTCTTGCTCGGAGGCGTGGATGAAGATTCGTAGTGGTTTCGCTGGGTTGTTGCCAATGAGATTGAGGCTGGAGTGGTATTCCCAGGCGCCGAACGGGTAAGTTTTTTCCTCCGCGGCATCGTCGTCCTGTTGGTCGACGAAGGTTCCCGAATAGGTGATGATCCGGCGGAATAGGTCGGGCCGAAACCAACCCATGGTGAGCGCCGCCGCGCCGCCTGAACTGCAGCCCATGGTGGCTCGGCCCCAGGGATCGCCCGTGAAGGAGATGTTGGGATAGGCGGCTCGAATGTCGGGTTGCTTTAGAACGGTGGGTAGGACTTCGTCGTTGATGAAGCGGACGAATCGGTCGGAAAGGGTGTCGTACTCCAGCCCGCGTTGGCTGCCTTTGGAGTCGCTACCACCATTTTGGACGGCGATGACCACGAAGGCCGGCAAGCGGCGCTTGGGATCTTGAGAGACGGTCAGGTTATCGAGCGCATTTTGCACCAGGTTCAATCGAGAGGGGCCATCATGGGTGACCAGGATGGGGGCTGGGGTTCCATCCTGGTAGGCGGCTGGGATATAAACGAAGATCTTGCGGGCCGTGCGCACTTGTTTTCGCTCGAGATCCAAGGTGGCGTCGTCTCCGCGAAAGATTTGGCTTTCCGCTAACGGCATTAGGAATTCGAACCGTTTGCCTTTTGGATTGCCTTGATCCGTTAGGTCGGGGTCGGTGGTGTATTCAGGCCCGATGGTGACTCGGCCGTTTTCGATCGCATCGGCGCTGCGCAGCGTTCCCTGGCCGAAACCGAGAGTGAAGGCGAGGCAGATCACGCTGATGCGGCGGAGTGACATTCGAGGGGTAGACATACGGTGTGTTTAGCGTAGGGCTGGAAGAAAAGGCAACAGCAAAACCTGGAGCGGAGCGGGCCGCACTCGGCACTCCGGAGCCTAGCTGGAGTCTGTTGGCTAGGGATTCAGAGATTGGTTTAGGGTGAAGTCTACCATCAACTCTTGAGCGATCGTTTCCAGGGCGTCTCGGAGTTGATCCAAGTCGCAGTTGGACGGAACCTCCAGGCTTGCGCTGGCCTTGAAGAGGGCTTCGCCGGACCAGGGCGCGGATTCGCAACAGGTTTCGAGGCTCTCCACATTGACGCCTTGGTGAGCTAGGGTTTGGGAGATTCGGTGGACGATGCCTTGCTGATCATTGCCCACGAGTTCCAATGTCACCCGGCGGCCGGAAGAAGCCTCGTTCGGAGAGGTGGAATCCGCGAACAAACACTCCAGGCCGCGGTGTTTGATCGACTGAATATCTGTTTTGAACGCCGCGACCTGGGATTCTTCAATTTCCAGACGGAGAATTCCGGCGAATTGACCGGAGAGATTGGCCATCTTGGACTCTTCCCAATTGCCTTGATGGCGTTGGATGATCTCAGCAATGGATTCTACCAGTCCGGGTTGATCCTTCCCGATCACGGTCATAACGATAGGCGTCTTCATGGGCTCGCTTCTTTTTCTAAGAGTGGCCTTCTCAAGGCTCGGAGACAAGACCGATTCCTTGGCGCGGTGCGGACTGGGTGTGATTCAAAGTGCGGGGAGATCCGTAGTAGAAACAGCGGGTAATCACGCATCAGGAGGCGGTCTATTGCTGGAAGAATGAAAAAGTCAAAATGAAAACTGCAGAATGAAAAAATCAGCTCTCTCATATGGAGTGCGGGAGCAGAGCTGCCGCTTTCCCTGTCAGCGACCTGTTCTTCCAGCCTCTTTAAAGGGAAGCCTGTCGGTATCGATCCGATGGCCCGTATTTTTAATCACACCCGTACAGACTACGTGGTTGAATCGTCATGGTGGTGAACGGCTGAAGGAAGGCGTTTATTGCGCGCCGTACGCTTGTTGCACTACTGGGGATTGTGGGGGGGCTATCCTTGTGCGCCGTGTTTTTTTGGGGGGTGGTGATTACCCTTGTGCCGACGGCTCGCGGGTACGCTCGCCCCACCTTCCCGAAGCGTTCTGAGGTCTTTGCAGACCTGTTGGTAGTTGGTTTGATCCGTGGTAATTGGGGCGGCTGGGGATATTTCAATGGCTGCCTGGGACATCGTCGAAGTATTACGTTGCTCGCTGGATGCGAATTGTTACGTTTTGGGATCCCTTAGACTACCACGAGCTGACGAACGAGATGCCTGGACGGGTTTGGACTGATGACGAGAAGGCGTTGCTAAAATCCTTGGTTTCCCAGGGGCTGACCGCTCGTGCCATTAAGCGAGAAGGCTACTTCGCATCGCAATCAGACGTCGCAAAAGGATTCTCTCGTACTGCGATGAGTCTTCAGAAGCAGATGCAACGGATGGGTTTGGCGGATCCGGGGCGTTCTTCCATGGTCAAGGCGGACAAGGCAGAGGCTTGGAAAGGGAAAGATCGGGATGCGTGCATTCGTGATTTGGTGGCGCATTGGCGCGAAACTCCGGTGGAGGAGTTTGCCGCTCGGTGGGGTGTAAGTTCGGCGACGATTAAATATCTGCTAAAGCAGCGTGGGCTCGGCCTGAGCTGGCGGGAGGCGATTCGACTCAAGCGCTCTCCGTTTCGTGATCCCGAGAAACGGCGTCAGTGGACGGCCACGTTTCGAGCCCGAGCCCAGGGGCGGCGAGAGCAGCGGCGAGAGGCTTTGATGAAACGGGCCCGTGAGTGGGTGCACGAGAGTCAGGATGCGGTGGGGCGTCGTTGTGTGGGGTGTCAACACCGGTTCCCGCTAGCGGCTCCTTTTTTTCGCGTGACTCGCAATAAAGGCCGGTCCTACTTCTCGCATCTCTGCGTCGTCTGTAGCTGTGAACGATCCGGTCGGCACGCCGAGAATTCGGAGAATCTGATGGTCCAACGAAATCGGGATCGTCTGTTAGGGTTGCGGAGGCGGATTTTGGAGAAGTCTCCGGGTGTTGAAGAGCGGATTTGCTGGAAGTGCTCGCGGTCTTGGCCGATCGATGCTCGGTTTTTCAAATACTCGACTTCGCGCGCGTCGGGAAAGCTTCTCTTCGAACACGTGTGTCGACTCTGTCGCGCTGCCCGGCGTCGGGAGTTGGCCCGGGCACCATCTTCGAAGACGACCTAGCCCCAATTGCGTTCGTGGGACAGATTATGGTGACGTCGGTTGGAGGATGGTGGCTTCGATTGCCTGCCGGTCGGTGAGGTCGATCTGATTGTCTAGATTGGTGTCGGCATAGGCCGTGCGATCGGCGGCAATGCTGGTGCCAACATTTCGGAGGTGATCCAGGATGCGGACCAGATCCAAGAGCGTGACCGCTCCGTCGCCGTCGATATCACCCGCTCGCCCGACGCTGTTTTCGTCTGTGGCGAGAGTGTTGCGGAGGAACTCGGCTAGGTTACTAGCGGTATCATTGTCAAAGTCGTCGGTGGGTGAGACATCGGCGAGGGTTTGGATGGCATCATTGGGGTCATGATCGATGATCCGTTGTTCGAATCGATCATCAAGGTTGTCGCCGTCGGTATCGATGATGCGTTGCGGTCGAAAGGTTACGGTAAGTCCGGGCTGTTGGGCGAAGGCATCGATCAGGAGGCGTTGAGTGGATCCAGGTCCGATCTCAAGGAGATTGTTTTCAAGCCGGAGTCCGGGGGTAGCCCCGTCTTGTAGGGTGGCAAGAGAGGCGATGGGGGAGAGATCAATGACGTTGTTGCCGATGAGATTGAGGCTGGTGAGTGCCGTGGCGTGTTCGAGGCCCGCGAGGCTGGTGATGCCTAGGTTTGCAAGATCGAGGGTGGTGAGGGATTGGAGTTGGTGAATCTTGATCAAGCCCGCGGGTAAACTGTGTGCGGTCCGGACGGCTTGTTCCAAGGTGCTGTCGGTAAAGAGGACCCGATTGTCGACCACGAGTGAAAATTGGTGGAAGGTCCAAGCCCCGGAGCCGGCTGCCGGGAGGGGGTTGGCGCGGAGTCGGATTCCTAAGCTGGTTCGTGCGGCGGCGATTTCTTGATTGTAAAGGTTGGTGATATCGAATTCGAGTGTGCTGCCGGCACTGAGAGTGGCGGTGGCGAAGTTTCCGATGGTGCTCCGAGTGGCGGATTGGAACGCGGTCAAGGCGGGCGTGGTGGGACTTGCCGGGGTGTAGGCTTCGATCGCAATGGTGCCTTGGAAGGGCGAGTCGTTGACTCCGTTGAATTCGCCCCCGGCGCGGAGGACTTGAAACTGAAGGGTTGCGAGGCGGGCGATTTGGTTGCCGGCTAGGTTAAACTCCGCGTGTCCCTGCACGGCTTCGGCCGCGAAGCGTCCGACCTCAGCGACGCTGGGTACATCCAGGTCGGGCACGGAGTGGAAATGGTCTCCGGTGTTGAGGTTTGAGATGTCCGACGCCACCGTGAAGGTGAGTCCAGGCAGGACGGAGCAACCGCTGATGATTTGGACGGCGTCGAGTTCGAAGAATCCAACGCCGGGATTGGCTTCCGGGATGGACCAAATCAGGCGCAGGGTTCCGTTTTGGCCGGCGGTATTGTTGATGGGGAGGAGTACGGTTTGGAGGCCGGTGTCGGCTTGGGCGGTCAGACCCGTGTTGAGTATGACCGTGTCCAAGAGATCGGCGCCGCCGTCGTTGGGGGTAACCCTTGCCGAGAAGGTGCGTGGTTGTGTCGGCGGATTCGCGCCAGACACGGTCCATCCCGCCCGGTAGGTGAGGCTCAGGAACAGCGACTCGGTCGGTAGGGCCACTTCTTGACTCAGCGTGATGGTGCCCGCTGGGTTTCCGGCGAAGCCGTGCGTGAAGCTGTGAAAGCCGTCACTGGGTAGGCTGTTTCCGGAGGGTAGCAAGGGCTCGATGAGCTGGCCGCGGAGGGTGATGCCGGCCGCTTGGGTAGGCAGGGCAAGATCCGTGAGCGTCCAGCCCGCGAGCGTGCCGGATTCGAAGCTGCCGTTTAGGACGGGGTTCGGTTCTTGAACGTTGAGTGCAAAGTGAAGTTGGATGTTTCCGGAAGCACCTTGGCTTCCTGAGATGGCGATTGAGTAGGCAGTGCCCTCGCTGACGGGGAAGTTTACGGCGCTCTGCTGAAAGTTCGTGCCTACGGTCGTGGCGTCGTTGTTGCTAGCGATCTCAGTCAGTGAGGCCACGGATGAGCCGGTGTAGGCGGCGAGCGTGGTGTTGAAATTGCTCCCGAAGGTGTCCAGGCGCAGGATACCATGTGTTGGTGCCGTCCATTGATACCAAACCGAAGGGTTGGGGGAGGACGCGTTGGCATGGTTGGGTTCGCCGGTCTCGGCCGTGGCGGCGGCGTTGGATCCAGTGACGGTGCCGCGTTGGCCGTTGAGGGCAGTGGCTTGGGTGAATGCGTCATTGGGCGGCGGACTGCCAACGGCCGTGGTTTGAACGGTTACCGGGAGGCTGGATTCGGAGCCCAATGCGTTTTGGATCTCCAGCCAGTATTGGCCTTCGTCAGCCACGGTCGTGCTCGCAATCTGATAGGCCGTATCGGTGGCATTGGGGATGGGAGTGCCGTCCTTAAACCATTGTACCGTTACGGGCGCGGCACCAGTGAGCTCGGCAAAGAGCGTGGTGGGGTGGTCCCGAAGGGGTTGAGCCGGTCCCGGTGGGGTGATGATCCGGGCGTGGCCGGACGGTGTTTCGACGAGAGGATGATTTAGCACTACCGACCCTTGGGCGCCGTTGAATCCGCCGACTTGAATGGCATAGATTGCCCCGGCTTCAGCCAGGAAATGCACCCGGCTTTGCGTGCTGCCGGTGATATCGTCGTTACTAGCCACGATCTGGAGTTGCGTCAGCGCCGCGCCTCGGTAGACCGCTAGGGTGGTGTCGAAGTTACTGCCGACGGTATCTAAAATGACGGGCGCCGTTGATTGGGCTAGCCACTGCCACCAGAGCGTAGCGCCGACGGTGGCTGTGCTGGGGTGATTGGGCTCTCCGGTTTGGGTCAGGGCGTTTTGATTGTTCCCCGTGCTTTGGAGCGTTCCGAGCGTCAGTGGAATCCGGTTTTCAAAATCGTCGTTGGCCGGTGGGAGCGTGAAGGTTACCGCTTGGCTGGTGTTGCCGGGGTTCTTTCCGGCGGCTTGGGCGGTGATCCGAAGTGTGGCCGAGGTGATCCCTGCGGGGACTGCGAGCGTCCCGGAATAGATCGCGTCCCCGGCGGTTGCGTCGGGCGCCACACCGGTGTCGATGAGCGGGGTCGTGGTGAGGGCCTGCGACTGTCCTCCGCCGGCGACCTCGAAGACGGCATCGACAGTGGCCCCGGGGACCGGGAGCAGGTCGGTCAGGGTGACGAAGACGTTGGCGGTACGGCCCGCGACCGGTGTGGTGGGGCTGAGGGCAATGGCAAACTCAAGGTCGTTGTCGGCCCCGGAATTGAGGGCGCCCAAGGCGTCCATACGTCCCCCGGTTGCGATCCTGCCGTTGAGTGGGGTGGTGGCTACGGCTGATTGGAGAATACGAGCCTTCATTTCCTGGGCGTTGCTCGTGGGGAACTGGGCTTTGATGAGGGCAGCCACTCCCGCCACGAATGGGGCCGCTAGGCTGGTTCCGTTGGAGAAGCGGTAGGTTTGGTCTGAGTCGAAGCCGGTGGTGACGATGTTGACTCCGGGAGCGGCGATGTCGACACCCGTCGTCCCGAAGTTGGAAAAAGAGGCGAGTTGATCGTTACGGTCAATCGCGGCTACGGTGAGAATGTTGGCGTGGGTGAAGGCGGCGGGAAAGCGAGGGGACTGATCGATATTGACGGCGTCGTTACCTGCGGCGGCGACGAAGAGTACGCCCGCCTGCTGTGCGGTCGTGATTTCGTTGCTCAGGGTTGTGCTGAAACTGGTGCCCCCGAAACTTCCGTTGATGATATGGGCGCCGTTGTTTACGGCATATTCGACGCAGGCGGCTGCGTGGGAAGTGAAACCCGTGCCGTTGCTGCCTAAGAATTTGAGTCCCATGAGGCGCACGTTCCAAGCCACGCCGACGTGTGGTCCACTCCCATTGCCCACGGCGCCGATCACGCCGGACACCAGGGTACCGTGACCGTTGTCATCCATGGGGTCACCGGACCCGTTGATGGCGTTGATCCCAAAGATGTCATCGATGAAACCGTTGTTATCGTCATCGACGTTGTTCCCGGCGATTTCGTTGGTGTTCTGCCACAGGTTCGGTACCAGGTCCTGGTGGGTGTAGCGAATGCCGGAGTCGATCACTGCGACCACGACTCCGGGGCTTCCCGTGGTGATGTCCCAGGCCGGAACGGCATTGATGTCCACGCCGGCGGTGCCACCGTCCTGACCGACGTTTTGGAGTCCCCAGAGCCGACCCTCGGTAAAGAACTGGTCGGTGGGCACGGCCGAGGCTTCCAGGAGATAGTCCGGCTCGACATAGCGGTAGTTGCCGGAGCGTTGCAGCGTGGTGAATTGAGTCTGGAAGTGTTGGACCAGAGAGGTCGGGGTGCCGGTGGAGCCGGGTTGGCTCAAAAGGGACTGGGTATCCAGAACAACCACGCTGGGATCCCGGCGCATCCGATGCACCACCGAAGGTTGTGGGCCACTGGGGATGGCGCTCGGTGGCGAGTTGGCCGGACGAGGCGCTTCTTGAGCCAAGAAGCGGGTGGCATGAGCCAGTGTGCCATTGACTCGAACGAGGTTGGGCGGGTCATCCGGTTCCCGGGTGACGACATACTTCGCCTGAGCCCCGCTGGTCTCGGGAAACCCGAAGACGAGGAGCAGTCCGGCGATCACGCCACGGAACTTTCCGGACAGAACTCGAATCATGCCTGTTTGGCCGTCCTACGGAGCATTTTCACCGTACCGGACGGAAAGAGACTAAGTAGCAAGAGTCCTGCCAAAGGTCAAATTTGAGAGGGGCTCGGGGTGGGGAGGAGGGAAGGGTGTGTGATTGGTTGTCGAAAGCCGTCTGTTGGGTACCGACCTATTTCGCTTGTTTTATAGCTGTTGGGGGTCCTATCGATGTGCGCCTTGAACGTATATTGTGGGGAGACTGTTCTTGTGCCGACGGCTCGCGGGTACGCTCGCCCCACCTTCCGGATCTAATGCGCCCGGTTTTGGTTATTTCACTGGGTGTCAATGGGGAGGAGTTGAATGGCGTCGGCGATGACGTATTTCCCCTCCGTTCCGCGATTGTGAATGCGTACCCATCCGGATGTGCCCTTTGAGAAAGAAAACGTCCCCAGAGTTCGGAAGAGTCGGTTGTGTTCCGGGACGGATTGTTGATTGATGATGCGGATATCCAGCCCATTGGCATGCTGTATCTCGACGACCGTATTGGTGGCGCGGCGCTGGTTGTAACAGTGAGATAGACGAAGCTCATAAACGCCGGCGGACGGGATTCGGGGGTAGTACGTCGCTGATTTTTTTCCTTTGCCAGTCTTCTGGTCATGGAGATACCCCAGGCCTACGTACGGCGGGGTGTGGGTGGAGTATTGCCATTCTCCTTCCAGGATGGCTTCTGTTTCATCGACGACAATCCCTGGCAGGGCGCAGCGATCCGGCACGATGAATGGGACCAATTCCGGCCGATCCACTTCGCCGGGGCGGTGTTGGTTTGGCGTGGCGTCGGGGTGTGGTCCAGTTGCCAGACAGGGGCGGGTCTGACAACCGGGAACAAGCAAGATAAGGGCGAGTGCGACGACCGCACCGACCGTGGCTCTAGAAGCCTGCGCCATAGTCGTTGCCGGGCTCGCGATAAACCGAGTGAAGGTGTTGGAGGGGGTTCCCGCCAAGGTTCTGGTTCGCAAATTCGATCAAAACGTGCGGGCCTTGAATCCGATAATACACAGGACTTTCGGGACTCGTTTCACCCCACCAACCGAAATACGTGTCTGCGATGGTCTCCCGCACTTTGCCCAAGCGTTTCGCGGCATACGCTTGGGGAAGGATCTGTTGCCACTGGTGGATCAGATTTGCCAGGGCGGTTTTTTGCGCCGCGTTAAGGGCGCTACCCTTGATGCCGGTGGGTTTGGGTTGGGCATCATCGTCCCCGGGGCCGGCGTCGAGATTCTGGCGGCGATCCCCCACAATTGCCTTTTGACGTTGTTCGGCGGAGAGCTGGTTGATGAGGGCGAAGGCTTGGTTGACTTCGGCGCTCATGGGCTGATGTTCGTAACCTTTGCCCCAGGCGACGTCAGCGGGTTGAGTGCCAATGAAAGACGGGGCCAAGGTGACTTTGTCACCGCGGATCGTGAGGTTGATGGCGAGATGATGCCCGTCAAATTGCCAGCCCCAGGCTTGGTCCGATGACGGTGTCCCGAAGATAAAGAACCAGTAGTTGTCCGCTCCGAAAAGCATGCGATTGCCGGTTTGGTCGCCACGCACGAGGAGGTCATCACCGAGCATGATACCTCGCACCTTCTCGAAGCCTTCCGGGCTGAGAGAGGTTGCTAACAAGAACATGAGTTGTTGGAGCTCGGGGCCGCTGAGGTCGGCGATTCGCACGCCTCGATAGTCGAGATTGGGCGGGAGGTTACTCCACACGGCTTTCTCGGGTGTGTTGAAGGGGAGTTGGGCGTCGCCGCGGACGACGGGGTCCAGTTTTCCTAAAAACTGGGTCGCTGCCCGGGTCATTGCTTGGGTCGTACGGCTGGAGATGCTTTGGAGCTCAAAAGCAGCGAAGGCTTTGCCGACTTCCGATTCAATGGCGTTCAACGGGAGCGGTGTCAGTGTGACGGTGGCTATGAGAATGCCGAGGGTCCGGATGAGGGACTGACACTTTGCGGGGCGTCGAGAGGTTGGGGTGTCGGAGTGAGTGGGGATGGTTTTCATGCGTAAGGGGATTATCTCGGTTCCGGGTACTCTGACAAGGGTGGATTCTGTGATCACTTCCGGAGGGTGGGGTTGAAACCTCATTCGCTCCCAACCAGAGGAGTCTGTCGTGTTTTACTTTTCATTTCTGGGAACGGTGTAGCGGGTGCTCGATCAGTTTTGAGTTTGAAGAACGTGTCTTGTGCATTGGGGGCACCTTTTCGGACTCATTGGAACCATTGGAAAGAAATGATGATGAAAGCCTTAAAAAGAATGATGCAGCGAGCCTCCTGGTGGGGCGCGCTGTTGGTATGTTGTGGTGGGCTGTTGCCGAGGGCGCTGGGTCAAGCGTCTCTCCCAATCCAGCCTGGACAGATTGTGGTGACGTGCTTTTCCGGGACGAGTAACAACGCCGTGATTCCCGATCCGGATAATCACGTGTTGGCCGTGATTGATACGCGGGATCCGTTGGCGAACGGCGCCGTTTTAGGAAGTAATTGGGTGCCACCCGCGGGCTTCTTCTTTCATAATGAAGGAAGTCCGGATGAGTGGACCGCTGCGAATCTGGGAGAAGTGTTTGGCGTGACTCTGGATGATGAGTCGGTGCCGAATATCTATCTGACGGCCACGACGGTGTACGGAAACTTCCCGCCTGGACCGGGAGGCTACGGGGCCGTCTACAAGCTGGATGGGACCACGGGCGGTATCAGTTCCGGCTCGATCCCGGGCCAGGGCGATGCCTCGTTGGGGAGTGTGTGTCACAACCGCAGTGGGAACGGCGGGAGCTGGTTGTATGTCTCCAGTCTGGAAGACGGGCGGATCTATCGGGTGAACGCCGACAGCTTGGTGGTGCATCCGAGTAGCTACGATCATGGTATCGCCGGTCGGGCCGCCGCTGCGATGGCGCCGATTCCCGATCCGAGTTCGCTAAACACCTTGTCGCCCTTGGGACGCCGGGTCTGGGGCGTTCAAGTGCACGAGGGGCGTTTGTATTATGGGGTGTGGTGGGAAGATGCCACGCACGCGTCGGCAGTGGACCGGAATGAAGTTTGGTCCGTCGCATTGAACCCCGCTACCGGGGCGTTTCTTCCCGCCACCGCGATGTTGGAAGTGAGTTTGCCGCCGGCCAGTACGGTGGTGAATTGGTCTCTTCCGGTTGCTTCGATCGACTTCAGCCGGTCCGGCGCGATGCTCTTGGCAGAACGATACTATCGTTGGGATGGCGTTCATCGGGCCCGAGTCTTGGAATACACGGGGGGGAGTGGTGCTTGGGTGGCGAGCCCGCTCAATAAGTACCGGATCGGTGATAGCAGTCGTTTGTCTGCCGGAGGCGTGGCGAGCGATTGTGACGAGAACGTATGGGCCACGGGTGATATCCTACACGGCAATATCTACGGAGTTCAGCGCGTTCCAGCGGGCGGGAACGCCGCGGATGCGCCGGCAACGGCGAATAGTCTGTTGATCGATATCGACACCGATATTGTGCATCAGGATAAGACCCTCTTGGGTGCGGTAGATATTCTGAACGACTGTGATTGTTTGGTCGTTGATGAGCTTGAGGTTTCGTGTCCCAAGGAAGGCGGGGCTCCGTTTGAGCTGTCTTTCAACCTGACGAACCAGTCCGGGCAAACTGTGAACTGGGTGCTGCTCACGCCGGTGTCGGGGTTGAGTGGGATTGAACCCGCACAGATTCCGCTCACGGCTGGATTGGCAGATGGCGATTCGATTCTGTTGGAAGGCATCGAACTCTTGGGAGGAAATTCAGGCGAGGAGGCTTGTTTTACGGTCACCTTGTTGACGCTACGCAATGGTCAGCTGGAGGAGTGTTGCACGGACAAGGTCCGCATCCAGTTGCCGGAGTGCGAATGCGTATCGTTGGTGACCGAGAGCGTCGAATGTTTGGCGAACTCACTGGACGGAAGTGCGTTGGTGGAAGTCTGTGTCAACGTGACCAATCTGGGCACCACGCCCTTGCACCATGTTTTTGGTCTGGCTGATCCTGCCTTGGGTCTGAGCTTGGAACCGAACTATGTGGCGTTGACGCCGCCGCTGGCACCGGGCGAGAGCCGGACGCTTTGCTTCCGCGTGCGCGGCGCAGCGGTGGGACACGAGGTGAAGATTCCGTTGACCTTCCATGATCGGTCGCTCTCGGAATGCTGCGTGCGGCAGCTTTGTTTCGAGGTCCCGGACAAACCGGATCCGAACTTCGAGTTCTGCTGTCGCCTCACGGAGCGAGTGTATTGCTGCCCGCAGACCGGCAGGGCCAAGGCTTTGTTGGTGGTGTGTAACAAGAGCAATCAGCCGAGGGAATACGAGTGGCAAGTACAGCCCATGCCGGCTACGCCGGATTGTCCCGTGATGTTGGATCCGGCCACGGACTTTGCGCCGAGTAACGGGAGCCTCTTGGTCCCTCCGGGCGAATGCCGCGAGGTCGTGGTGGAGATTGATTGTGAGGGGCTTAACGAATCCGATCCGGCCTGCGCCCACTATGGGATTACGGTTTCGGATCCGGCGAGTGGCCGCCGGGAGTTCTGCCGCGGGCGTGTGGTGTGGACTCAGGATCCCACCGTCAAGCAAGTGGGTGCGAATGGTTCGGATGACCCTGTTCCCATGATCGTGAACGCCGGAGTCGACGGGAATACCGGCGTGCGATTTGAGGTGAGCAATGGTTCGGATGAGGCCGTGGATCTGGAATTGTTGGCGACGGGTGAGAATGGGCTGCTGCGGTTTCGCGTGCCGGGGAATCGGCAGGCGAGCGAGTGGCGTATGCGGGTGCGCTTGGCGGCAGGTGCGAGTCGAACCGTGAGAGTCGATTTCTCTGTGGACGGGACTGCGGCGGAGCGCTTGGCCCAGGTGCAGGCCTTGGGCGTGAGTCTGCTCAACTTGTATTGGCAGTTCCCCAATCGGGCGAGTCAACTCGCGGCCAGTGTTCCCTTGGTTCTGGTGGGGGCGGAGACGGATTCCCGCGTGGTGCAGTTGCGCCGTTTGGTTGGGGACACGGGCGATCCAGAGATCGAACTGGTGTGTGAGATTCCTCCGGGCGAACGGGTGCAGTTGGAAATGTGTGAGGCCTTGGGATCCGGTGAATGGAGTCCGGCACCCTTCAAGATGGCGGGTTCCGAAACGCCAAGCGTTCAGGTGCTGGAGGGGAGTCCCGAACGACTTCGACTACGGGTGCCCTTGGCAACGTCGCAGTGTTTCTTCCGGTTGAAACCAGCGGGAGCAGGTCATGCGATTGAATAGAAGGTCCGAATAGTGATGGTGATTCACCCGGGTTCTCTGGCAAAGGGAACCCGGGATTTCTCGTTGGTCCGGCGGGAGTTTTGAGGCAGTGGTTGGCAACAAAAAGGCGGAAAGGAACTAAATGATCGACACAGCGGAATTTGCAGGAATATTAGCATCGACACGAACGGGTGCACGGATGACGGACGGACTGACAGAACGAAAGCGGGCGGCGATCTGGGGCGCTCTGGTGGCGGATGCGGCCTCGTTGGGTTTGCATTGGCTTTACGACCAGGAGCGAATCCGGCGGGTGGCACCCGAGGAACCCGAATTCCGCACCCCGACCGAGGCCGACTTTGACGGCGTTTCGGGATATTTTGCGCACGGGAAGAAAATGGCCGGTGAGTTGTCTCACTACGGGGAACAAGCGCGCGTGTTGCTCGGTTCCTTGGTGGCGAGTCGCGGGGTGTTCCGTCAACAGAACTATCAAGAAGCGTTCCGGACGGCCTTTGGTTATGGTGGGGACTATGTGGGCTATGTGGACCACGCCATGCGGGATACCTTGAATCAAATGGAACGGGCGAAAGACTCGCTGGCGGCGGACGCAGCCGGGGTCTTTTTAGGGGCGCATGACGAGCAATTGTCCGCACTGTCCAAGCTACCCGCGTTGGTGGTTCATTATGTGGGAGAAGCTTCGCTGGAGAGCTTGGTGGATGCGGCGGTTCGCGTGACCAATAATCATGAGACGGCCGTGGCATACGGCCGGGTGGCGGCTCGGATGATCGAGGGCGCCATCTTGACGGCCGATCCGGGTGTGGCGGTGGAACGGGGTCGCTTGGCCGGTGACGAGCGGGTCAGTGCGGCGTTGGAAAACGCCCTGGACGCTGCTGATGCGGAGCCGCTGGCTTGGGCCGCCGAGCTTGGGCTGAGTTGTGATCTGCAGTTTGGGGTGCCCGTGGTTTGCCAACAACTCTTGCGGGCGGAATCGTTTCAGGATGCGGTTCGGAGGAATATTTGGACGGGGGGCGATTCCTGTGGGCGGGCCATCTTGTTGGGCGCGGTTACGGGGGCTTGCTTTGGCGTGGGTGGCGAGCGGGGAATCCCCGAGGTGTGGCTGGAGCGCCTGGTCTGTCGCGATGAGGTGTGCAGTCAAATTGACCAACTCTTGGCACTGCATTAGCTGCCTCTGTCGTTCGATTGACAGAATGTGGGCGAATTTGGCCCGGTTTTTTTGGCCCGTTTGGTTCTGAGTGAATTGTATGATGCAACAATCTAGTATGGTCCGAGCGTGTGGGATGAACAGTCGCCGCTGCGGATGGGTGTTGGGCTTGGCCGGTGCTTTGGTCAGCGGTTTGGCCTTGGGGCAAGCTCTGGAGCGCGTGGCCAATACCACCTTGAGTCTTCCGGAACGGCCGCCTTCGACCGGGTATGACTTGGAGTTGGCGTTTCCGGAAGTGCGTTCCTTTTCCCAGCCCGTGGCCATCGTTTCGGCGCCGGGAGAGACGCATCGGTTGTTCGTCTTAGAACGGAGTGGTCGGATTCGTGTGATCCCCGATTTGGAGGCACCGACTCGGGAAACGTTTCTCAGCCTGACTTCGCGGGTGGAATCACAGTCCGGCGAGCAGGGCTTGCTGGGCTTGGCCTTCCATCCGGATTACCAACGGAACGGAACCTTCTTTGTCTTCTATACGGCTCGCGGTACGGGGGATCCGAATCGCGTGTCTCGGTTTCAAGTGGATCCCGCCAATCCCAACCGGGCCTTAGCGGATTCCGAGGTGATCTTGTTTAGCCAGCGAGATGATGCAGGCAATCACAACGCCGGAGATCTCCATTTTGGACCCGACGGGTATCTTTACGTGGCTCTCGGAGACGAGGGAGCGGCGAACGATAGCCTGCGGAACAGTCAGCGTTTGGATCGGGATTTCTTCGCCGGGATCATGCGGATTGATGTCGATGGTCGGCCGGGCAATCTGGCTCCGAATCCCCATCCAGCCATCGAATTGAACGCGGATGGTGAGGCTAATTACTGGGTGCCCTGGGATAACCCCTATGTTGGGGTATCCGCCTTTAACGGGAACACCCTGACACCGCAATCCGTTCGAACGGAGTTCTGGGCGGTGGGGTTACGGAATCCTTGGCGGATGGCGTTTGATCCCGTGACGGGCGAGCTCTATACGGGGGACGTGGGGCAAGGGCGACGGGAAGAAGTGAATCTCATCCGGGGCGGCGAGAACTACGGATGGAATTTTCGCGAGGGATTCATCGGCGGGCCCAACCGAAGAGCACCCGAGGGCGTGACCTTTGCCGACCCGATCTTGGACTATCCTCACGGCAACGGTGCTAATCAGGGGCGCTCCATCACCGGCGGCATTGTGTATCGCGGGACGCGCTTGTCGGCTCTGTTCGGGGCTTATCTGTTTGCGGACTATGCGAGTGGCAACATTTGGGCCTTGCGTCACGATGGTCGGGAGGCGACGCATTGGGAAACCTTGGGCCGGGAAACGGGGATTTCCGCGTTTGGTGTGGATCCTCGCAATGGGGATGTCTTGATCGCCGATTTCAATTCGAGCCGCATCTGGCGTCTGGTAGCGGAGACTGATCCCGAGGCCGCTCCGCTGCCGCAGACCCTGGCCGATACGGGTGCGTTTGCCGACCTTGCTTCCTTGGCCCCCGCGGCCGGTGTGTTGCCGTATGCGGTGAATGCGCCGTTTTGGTCGGACGGGGCGATCAAGCGACGGTGGTTTAGCGTGCCCGATCCGGAGCAACGAATCGGGTTTGCCGCTCAAGGCCCTTGGTCTTTTCCGAATGGCAGTGTTTGGGTCAAGCACTTCGATCTTGAGCTGACGGTGGGGGATCCATCGACGCGGAGGCGATTGGAGACGCGCTTTATCGTGAAGCATGAAGACGGTGTCTACGGACTGACTTACCGGTGGAACGAGGCGCAAGATAACGCGATGCTGGTGCCCGAGGAGGGCATGGACGAGACCTTTACGATCCAGGATCAGGGTGTGATGCGTGAGCAGGTGTGGCGCTATCCCAGCCGGAGTGAATGTTTGAGCTGTCACTCGGATGTGTCGGGTGGGGTGTTGGGTTTCGATACCGCTCAGTTGAATCGAGACACGGATTTGGCCGGCCGGATGGAGAATCAGGTTCTGGCTCTGAGTGCTGCTGGGTATTTTGAAACGGAAGTGGAGATGGAGTCCGTGGTGGATCGCGTGGTCCCGGCTGGGGAAGCGTCTGCGAGTCTGGAGGAACGGGTGAATTCCTATCTGGCGACGAACTGTAGCCAGTGTCACCAGCCGGGAGGGCCGGCCATCGGGCTTTGGGATGCGCGGCTTCCGGTAGGGCTCGAAGAGGGTGGCATTGTCGATGGCGCTTTGGCGAACCCGGCCGTGCATCCGGGACGGCGTATCGTGGTTCCGGGAGATCCTCGCGCGTCCGAGTTGTGGCGTCGGATGACGAGTCAGGGGCTCGATCGTATGCCGCCGGTGGGATCCAACCGGGTCGACTCGGAGGGCTTAGAGCTGGTCAGAGAATGGATTGCGGAGGGACTGGAGGCGGAAACCTTTGCCGCGTGGCAGGAGCGTTATTTTGGATCGGCAATGGACCCGCGCGCCGCCCCCCTGGAAGACTTTGACCAAGATGGTTTTGGGAATCGGACCGAGTATCGACTCGGGACGAATCCTTTGGACCGTTCGGACTACTGGCGTCTGGCCATTCACCGGGCGGCGGATGGGATCTCACTTCGGTTTCCGCGAATCGCGGCCGACCGCGGGGTGAGCTTCGAGTTGCAGGCGCGCGATCTATTGGATGAAGGGGACGCGTGGGAAGCGGTCGATCTGGAATCGCCTGCGGCCTTTGTTGGCAGTGCCGGAACGGAGGGTGCCATTGAGGTTTCCATGGAAGGCAATGAGTCTAAATACTTTCGAGTATTGATTCAAGAAAGTGAGGAATAATGCCCCGGTGAGTTCCAGGAAGAAAGAGGTGTGGCGGAGCAGGGTTCTACTTTGGTTGGTCGGTGGGGTCTGGCTGTTGCCCTGGATTGCGGCTGGAGCGGATTCCTCCTTTCGTTGGGCTGCTAATGCCGACCAAGTTACGCTTTTTGAAGCAGACCAAGCTGTCTTTACTTTCCAATTGGCTCCCCAATCTCTCGACGGTAAGTATCCGCGTGCCAACTACCTTCATCCCGTTTGGGATTGGGATCAGGATGTTGCCACGGAAGATTTTCCTGCGGATCATGTTCATCACCGGGGTGTCTTTTGGGCTTGGCATCAGTTACTTTGGAACGGGCGTCCCGTGGCAGACCCTTGGTTGTGTGATCGGGTTACGTGGTCGATTCCTCATGGCGACGAGAAGTCGGTAGCGACGGGCTTACAGGAGCGGCGAGCGGAGTTGCGCGTCGTGCGAGATTGGGAAGTCCCTCATCCGGACGGCGATGGGCAGACGCTGCGGCTCGTGAGGGAAACGGTGCGAATTGAATCTTCGGCGCGGGAGGCTCAGGCGCGGTGGATCGACTTCGAAATCGTATTAGAGGCATTGCTCGATGGTGTGACTTTGGGGGGATCGGATGATGACAAGGGTTATGGTGGTTTTTCACCCCGTCTACGACTCGGCGAGGGGGTTGAGTTCTTTGGGCGTCAAGGCAGAGTGGAACCGCAACGCAGTGCGGTTGAAGGCGGGCCGTGGGTGGGATTGCGCCAAGAGCTGTTCGGCCGCGAGAAACGAGTGGTCATGATGGTTCATCCGAGTCATCCGGGGTTTCCGCTGAAATGGATCTTGCGGGCCAAGGGGAGTATGCAAAATCCGCAGTGGCCGGGGCGAACACCCGTCTTGTTGCCAAAAGGGCGCCCAGAGCGTTTACGGTATCGGTTGTTATTTTGTTCGGATCGCTTTTCCGAGGCTCAAATGGAGGCGAATTGGCAGTCTTTTGCCCGAGACTGATTATTGAGTCTCGCGTTCAAAAAAAACGATTTTCTGCTCCCCTTTTTTTTCCGCATCGAGTAGACATCAGGTAACCCTTGAAACGATGGTAGGCTCCCGGTGGGAGGATTACTGTACTGCTGTACTATGAAGACGATGCATTTGCTACAGAGACGAGCTCAAAAGTCTCTCGGATTCACCCTGATCGAGTTGTTGGTCGTGATTGCAATTATTGCCATCCTTGCGGGCATGTTGCTACCGGCGCTCGGAAAAGCAAAAGCCAAAGCCAAGGGCATTGCCTGTATCAACAATTTGAAGCAGGTGGGCTTGGCGATGATCATGTATTCGGATGAGAACGACGGATACATCCCGCGGGGAAATGGATATCCTTGGTTCTTTGTTTACATGCCTTTCATGCCGGAAGGTGGGACGGATGAGGATTTCCGGGGCGTGCGTATCTACAAATGCCCCTCATACCCGAGTCGCGATCCGAATCGCAAACAGATCATTACCTACGTGATCAATGCGTGGAAGTTCAATAGCCCGACGGATATGGTTGGGACCGAACAAATCGGGCCATCCAAGATCACGGCGTTTCAGAATCCGAGTGATAGCATTCACTTGGGCGACAATGAGGATGGATCTTGGCGGCCGATCATTACCGGTTATCAGGATGCTCAAACGGATCTGAATGATGTCTGGGCTCCGAGCCACCTGCCGTATAACGAGCGTACGGGTCGTCTAAGCGGTGAACGACGCATTGCTGAGAAACGGCATGCACAGGGATCCAACTTTGTTTACTTGGATGGGCATGCCGGATACTTGCGAGCTCAACAGATTGTTATCGATCTATTCCGCGAGCAGCGTGATCCAAACGCTCAGAATCGGCGCAACCAAAACTAGGAACCGCTATGACAGACTGGAAGGATCGGTTGAAATCATCGGGCCGGGGTGGATTCACGCTCATCGAGCTTTTGGTAGTTATCGCTATCATCGCGATCCTGGCGGGTATGCTCTTGCCGGCGCTGGGAAAAGCGAAATCCAAGGCAAAGGGGATTCAATGCATCAACAACCTGAAGCAAATCGGGTTGGCGATGATCATGTATTCGGATGAGAACGATGGGTTCATCCCGCGTGGAAACGGGTACCCATGGTTCTTTGTCTACATGCCATTTATGCCTGAAGGCGGGACGGACGAAGACTTTCGAGGGATCCGAATCTACAAGTGCGCAAATTACCCGAATCGCGATCCGAAGAGAAAACAGATCATTACGTACGTGATCAACGCATGGAAATTTAACAGTCCGACGGACATGGTGGGTACGGAACAGATCGGTCCCTCGAAAATCACCGCTTTTCAGAACCCCTCGGATTCGATTCACATCGGAGATAATGAGGCGGGATCCTGGCGTCCCATCGTAACCGGGTTTCAGGATGCGGTGACGAATCTAAATGATGTCTGGGCTCCGAGCCACCTCCCCTACAACGAGCGGACAGGCCGGTTAAGCGGCGAACGGCGCATTGCTGAGAAACGGCACAGCCAAGGTTCGAATTTCGTCTACTTAGACGGGCATGCCGGATACTTGCGGGCGCAGGAAATCGTGACGGATCTGTTTCGAGAGCAGCGAGATCCCAATGCGGCCGCCCGTCGGGCGCAGTAACGGGGCAGCGTTTGATTCCGTTGGATAGTTTTGAAGGCCGAGGGCGGATCGCCCTCGGCCTTCGTCTTATGATGAGGAGTGGCCGACAGCGAGCCCGCGCCCGCGCCCGGGCCCGGGGTCGTTGGTTGGTTGCCTTGGCATCCAGCGTGGTTTTGTTTTCAGGGTGCTCTCGTGACGTCCCGGATGAGAATGCCAGTGAGAGGCAAGACATTAGCCAGGCTCTAGCGGCCCGAGTAGCTCGGTTGGTCGAAGTAGAAGCAAAGGCGCTGGATGTTCATTGGGGCACGGAGATCGAGGCAGACCAGTACGGGCGTGAAGTTGAGGCGTTGTGGGACCGGTTTAATCGGGCGCCGGATCGGCTGAAAGAAGCAGCCGGGTGGGATCTCGGGGTGGTCGATTTTGGAACCTGGGCACCGGTCGACGAGCAGCTGTCGCTTGGAGTAACGCGGTGGCGATCCCAGTCTTCCCTTGGTGAAACTCATTCTGGTGACTGGGCCCACTGGGCGCAGGGGCTTCGAGCGAAAGGTTGGGAGGCTGATTCCGTGGAGTTTCGACATGTTGGCTTTGAGCCTGAACGCGGTGGCCAGGCCGCCAGGAGCGAGTTCTATTTTTTGGGGACATTTACCAATCCTCAGACTCAAGTGCGGGCAATTGTCGAGGGCCCGATTCGCGTGACATGGCGTGGCGGCGAGCAGTCGGAACGCGTCTTTGCGGGCGTGGTGTTGAATCAGCTTGAGGTAAGGGCGCGTCAGGGGGCGGTGCCCTTCCGTTTGGCCTTGGAGGAGCGGATCGCCCCACCGGAGAATGCCCACTCGATCGATCCGTTGATCGTGGAGGATTTGGATGGCGACGATCGGATGGAACTCCTCTTGGTGGGAAAGAACTTGGTGTTTCGCGATCGGACAGGAACAGGCTATCAAGCCGAACCCTTGTGTGCTTTCCCGCCCCGGTTGATCTCGACGGCGGGAATCGTGGATCTGGATGGAGATGGCACATTGGACTTGGTTTGTCAGAAGCACGAAGGTCTGGTTTGTTTGCCGGGTTCTGCGGCGGGCCAGTTCGATAGTCCGGAACGGCCCTTGTGGACAACACCGACGCCATTGAAGTATCCCATGGTGCTGAGTTTTGGGGACATGGACGGGGACGGTGATGTGGATATCTTTCTTGGCCAATACCGTGTTCCTTATGAAGGAGGCTCACTTCCAACGCCGTACTACGATGCGAATGATGGATACCCCTTCTACTGCTTACGCCAAGAAGAGGGACTTCGTTTCGTCGATGTGACGGAGGATGTCGGTTTGGGTGCCAGGCGGCATCGGCGGGTCTATAGCGCCTCTTGGGTAGAACTGGACCACCAACCGGGATTGGACTTGGTGGTGGTGAGTGATTTTGCCGGGATCGATCTCTATCGCCATTCCTTGCCTGTGGGATTGGTCCCTATGAAGCTTCCCGAGTTGAGTGATCCGCTTGGGTTTGGCATGGCACACACTATCTCCGATTTCAATCGAGATGGTTGGCCAGATATACTCATGATCGGCATGACATCGCCGACGGTGGAGCGCTTGGATCGAGCCGGGCATTGGCGCTCAGGGTTGGGGGATGAGCGGACGACCCGCAGTCGGATGACGGCGGGGAATCGCCTTTTGGTTGCGGACGGCGCGGGTGGCTATCGGCAGGACGGTTTGAGTCAGTCGATTGCCAGGAGTGGTTGGTCGTGGGGAGTGAGTGGAGCGGACTTCGATTCCGATGGCTATCCGGATGTCTACATCGCCAACGGTCTGGAAAGCCGGGAAACCGTTCGAGACTATGAGCGCCATTATTGGCTCCATGATGCGTTTGTGGCCGATGCCACGAATGATCCTGCGGCGTACCAATACTTTAAAGAAAAGTTTGCTCGGACTCGCGGGCGTGGACAGTCGTATGGCGGGTATGAGCACAATCGGCTCTATTGGAATCAGGGAGGCCAGGCGTTTGTGGAGATCGGCCATCTGATGGGGGTGTGTCTGCAGGAAGATTCGCGGAATGTGGTGGCTACGGACCTCGACGGGGATGGGCGGATGGATTTGGTTTTAGTGAGTTTTGAGCCGTGGCCGGAGTCACGGCAGGTTTTACGAGTCTTCGTCAATGAAATGCCGGGTGAGAACCATTGGATTGGGTTGCGGTTTCCCTCGCAAGCAGGGAGTCCCACTGCCATGGGGGTGCAAGTGCAGCTCCTGCAGGGAGATCGCCGGGCGGTTTCGCAGATTGTGAGTGGAGATTCGTATCGGTCCCAACACCCCGCAACGGTGCATTTTGGCTTGGGGCCCACCGAGGATCCGGTCCGCCTCACCATACGGTGGGCGGATGGACACAGGCAGGAGATCGACCCTAGTGGAGTGGACCGGTATGAGACGGTGGTCCGGGTGAGCGAGTGAGGCTTTAGCGATAGGGGATGAGCTGAATGCGCTCGGCGTACCAGGCCATATCGCGTTTGCCGGCCGCGTCAAAGGGTTTGGGAGAGCCGTAGTTGAACTGAACCGGATACTTTGAAGCGTTGCTGAGCCATTTGTGCACTTCGGCATGGCCGTCGGCAAACGAGAAACCGGCGGCGCCGTTGTGGTAGGATGCGGGCCGGTCCTGCCAGTTGTTCACGTTGGGGTCGGTGATAAAAAAGGCGTCATTGATGGAGTCGGGGTGTTCGTCCAGGGTGAGCCAAGTCATGCTGGGGGAGGGCACATCTGTGGTACGAATGAACTGTCGGTATTGACCGCCAAAGGCCCAACTGGCACCACGGGCCGTGTTGTCGGCGCGATCATTATTGGATCGACCAAAGAGGGCGTTCATGGAGTTGCTACGGACGCGTTGGGTGTAGCCCGCGGCTCGCTGTTGTTGGCTAACAAAGTGGTCCGAGGGGCACTTGTAGATCCCGACGGCCCCGTCGGTGTAGGCTCCCAGAACGCCGTTCCGAATCCAGGCTAGGTTGGTGACGCTACGATCCGTTACGGAACTCCCCGCGCCCCAGCTCATGATGTTGTTGACCCAGTTATTGAATTGTCCAGAGGTGATGGCTTGTTGGGTGCCGGGGATGGTGAAGTTGTTGGCACATTTGTCATCGAAATCGGTGGAGTAGAGGGTCCAGCCCAGTACCAACTGCTTGTTGTTGCTCATGCACTTGATTCCTTGGGCCTTGGTCTTGGCTTTGGAGAGTGCGGGGAGGAGCATTCCGGCCAGAATGGCGATAATGGCGATGACGACTAGGAGTTCGATTAACGTGAATCCCAGGCGAAGCGAGCGGATGTGGGTGGGGTTGTCCATGGGTATTGGGGATTGAGTGTTGGGGAAAGCCTAGTCTCCGGAGGCAAAAAAGCAACCCTGCAGCTGGCAGGACGGCGAGGAAGAGGTGTGAATCGAAAAGGGTGCTCCCGGCCAATGGGGCCGGCAAGCCGGCGCACTCCATGGAGTGCGAGAGCTTGCTCTCGCCTTCTTCCAACGCGATCGATCTTGTCGATTGCGCCCTTTTTGGATCACGCCCGCGAGGAAGAGGGGAAGTATGGAGGCGAGAGCGAAGCTGTCGCTTTCACACTCGCTTACCTGCAGGTGGAAAAGGACTTTTTACACAGTCTGATCCGCTCGTCCCAGCTGATTGGGGAAAGGCTCAGCAGGGTGCTAAGCTGCGATTGACGGTTCGCATGAGATCGCGATGCTCGAATGGCTTCTGGAGGGATTCGATGGCGCCGAGTTGTTTGGCGGCTCGGAGGAGGAGCTCTTTTGGTGCGCGGCCGCCGCCGGAGATGGCAATGCAGCGGATGTTCGGTTGCCGTTTCTTGGCCTGTGTGATGAGTTCAATCCCATCGAGTCCCGGCATCAAGATGTCGGTGATGACCAAATCCGGCGGATTCTTGGTGATCATTCCGAGGGCTTCGCGTGCCGAGTTGGACGAGACCGCCTCGTGCCCTTCGCGCTCCAACATGGACGACAGGACTTCGATACAACTGGAATCGTCTTCGACAATAAGAATTCTTGCCATAGCGAGCCCATAAGAAGTCACAGTGCCGCATTTTTCAAGACAATAACTGCCCTGAATAGGCATTCATGCGACAAAAGGGTACAATTAAGCGACGTATTTGGGCGATTCTCGGGCGAATTGTTCTACTCCCGGTGTGGGATTGATAAAGGGCGGACGGTCTGGACTGAAGAGGCGAATCGGTGTTGAGAAGGGGGGCGGTTCAAGGAGGTCGTTCGTCGCGCTCCGATTGGGATCGCCTATCCTTCGGATGATGGGGGTTCTATCCTTGTGCGCCTGGGTCCTTTTTGGGTTGGCGGTTTCGTTTGTGCCGACGGCTCGCGGGTACGCTCGCCCCACCTTCCGGATTGAAAACCTATGAAGGGGTTGGTCATTCGCACTGGGGACTTCTGGGTGTGAACGCGCTTGATTGCGTTTCGAATCAGAATACGGTAGGTGGCGTTCGGTGGCCGCGGGGTGCGGTGCCAACCCAGTATTTCGAGTATTATTCCATGAATCGAACCAAGATTAGGGCTGCTTTGACTTCGGCTTCGGAGGCGGCGCGTGCGGCGGGGGCGGTCATGAAGCGTCACGTGGATCGCGAGAAAAAGGCGAATGTCACGACGCAACATGACATCAAGTTGGAACTCGATGTCCGGTGTCAGAAGTTGATTCAGCGACAGCTCGCCGAATCGTTTCCCGATGTGGCTGTTTTGGGTGAGGAGGGAGAGACGGGAGCTGTGGAAGGAGCGTTTCGGTGGATTGTAGACCCGATTGATGGAACGGTAAACTTCACCTATGGGATCCCGCACGCCTGCGTCTCGATTGCGTTGCAACGGCGTTGTTCCGGACGGTCTCGATCCTTGGCTAGCCGATACTACGGTGGGTATGAGACGATTTTAGGCGTGGTGTATGACCCGTTCATGGATGAGTTGTTTGACGCCGTTGACCAAGGACCGGCCCGAGTGAACGGGCGCAAGATCACCACCAGCTCGCGGAAGGCCTTGGCGGAGGCCATTGTGGCGTTTGGGTTTTCGAAATCGACGGAATCGATGGCGGTGGCGCTACCGAATTTTACGCGACTGTTGCCGAAGGTGCGTAAGATTCGAATCATGGGAGCGGCGGCACTTTCTCTCAGTTGGGTTGCCGCCGGGCGCTTGGATGCGTTTGTCGAACATGGCGTTCGGCTTTGGGATATTGCCGCGGGGGGCTTTATCTTGGAACGGGCGGGGGGCGATTTTTTCCGTCGTCCGATCGATGGCTACCAAAAGTTTCGTATGGTGGCCAACAACGGCCATTTGCGGCAGAAGATCGAACGGGCGGTCCGGGCCTAATCTCGTGGCGGCTTGGGGATTTTTCCCGGCGTAACTGCGGTATTAGGGGAGACGGTATTGAATCCAACGTCCTGTGCCGACGCCTTGGAGGAGGTTGGCGGCGTGCATTTTTTTCAAGATGTAGGAGGCTTTCATCTGTTCGGTTTGAAGCAGAGTGCGGCAACGTGAATTGTCGACAAAGGCATGGTCTCGGAGGTAGTTCAGGATGCGGGCCATGGACTCCTTGGTTCCGGCTTTGAAGGGGGCAGATTGGAGGCGGTTCATGGCGTTTTCGTAGCGCTGTCTGGTCTCATTGGCATCGATATCCTCAACGGAGTCCGAGTCGGAGGCGGCAGCGGGACTCGGTACGGAGGTTGGATCCTCGCCTTCGGCGCCTTCTTCGAAGAAGAGCAGGTGTTCCAGTTTGATCGTTCGGCTACCGCACTCGATGATACTACGTTCGATCAGGTTCTTTAATTCCCGAACATTACCGCGGTAGTGATACTGTTTGAGAGCTTCCATCGCGGAGGGTGAGATCACGGGGAGGGGGCGATTCATTTCTTTGGCGAAGAGGTTGAGGAAATGATTCACCAGGAGTGGGATGTCTTCGCGACGCTCTCTAAGCGGTGGGACTCGCACGGTGAATCGGGCGAGTCGAAAGTAGAGATCTTCACGAAATCCACCGTCTTGCAGCCGTTGCTGGAAATCAATGTTGGAGGCCGCAATGACGCGCAGTTTTACTTCGATTTGTTTGCTGGAGCCGATGGGGTTTACGACGCTGTCCTCGAGAACACGGAGTAGCTTGGGTTGCAGGGTGCGGGGCATTTCGCCGACTTCGTCCAGGAAGAGAGTGCCGCCGTTGGCGAGTTCGAAGAAGCCCTTCTTGTCCGTGGTGGCTCCGCTGAAGCTCCCTTTTTTGTGCCCGAAGAACAGGGACTCGGCCAATTCGGACGGGATGGCGGAGCAGTTGACGGGAATGAAAGGGGCGCTGGCATGTTTGCTTCCGGCATGAATGGCTCGGGCGATGAGTTCTTTGCCCGTCCCACTCTCCCCGGCGATAAGTACGTTGACGTCACCAAAATCATGCAGCTGTTTGATACGGTTGAGAATGTCGCGGAAGGTGCGGCTGCGGCCGACAAAATCGGGCAGCCCCCAATGCTCGGATTCGCTGTTCGTACGGAGGTTGAGTTGTTGTTCGGCGGTATCGCTTTTTTCTTCTGCCTTCTCTCGCTTGACGATCTCTTGCACGAGCCGTTGATTGACGGATTCGAGTTCCTCGTTCTTTTGCCGCAGGGCGTTGGTGAGCATGGTGATCCGAAGGTGAGTTTCAACCCGGGCGAGTAGCTCCTCATTTCGGAACGGTTTGCTGATGTAGTCCACGGCTCCCAATTGGAAGCCTTCGACAATATTCTGCACCTCGTCTCGGGCGGAGATGAAGAGGATCGGGATATGCTTGGTCTCGGGGAGGAGCTTGAGTTGGCGGCAGGTTTCGAAACCATCGATATCGGGCATCATGATATCGAGGAGGATGAGGTCTGGTGGATTGATCTTGGCGATTTCCATGGCGATCAATCCGCTCGTGGCGACCGACACGACGAAGCCCGCGCCTTCCAACGTTTCGCTAACCAAGTTGAGGTTGGCTTGAACGTCGTCGACGACCAGGATACGGGCTCGGCCCATATTGACGAGGTCTTCGGTCATGAGCGGCAGTCCTGGGAGGCCCTCAAGCAGGCATTAGCCGAACGGCGGGGCATCCGGGTCGGGGAGAGAAATAGGCAATCTTGTGTCATCGCGATAGGATCTTCTGCGGTTGTTGGGGCCATAAGCAGAGAGGATGCCACGCCGATATTGGCTCCAGACGCGAGTCGAGAAAAGGTGGTTTTTCGAAATGAGAGGTCCAATTGCGTTTCCGGATACGCAGGTTTCTGCCGGGAAATGGGGCTCCTAACGGCTTGAGAAAGCTTGTCTTGAGGAGGAAAGCAGCGGTCAAAACAAGAAAAGGCGCCTTTCTTGGGAGTGACGCTTCTCTCTCCTAAACGCTAGTAGCGCGCTACTAGCGCGCTACTAGCGTTTAGGAGAGAGAGAGAAGGGGATTTTTGGAACGGGGTGACGCGTGACGATTGCTTTGAGCTGTTTATTGCAGCTTCTTTTGGCATTCGGCGATGAACTCGCGCTCGTGGCTGGAGAGCAAGTTTAGCGGCAGGGTCTTGAGGCTCTCTTGAGCTTGTGAGTAGTTGCCTTGGAGGAATTCGATTGAAAACTTGGCGTATTGGTATGCGGCTCTTCCAATGGCGTCCGGAGCCATCTCGGTATTTAAGATTCGAAACCGTTCGGCAGCTTCTTCGATGCGTTCATTCAGAAGCAGGCCCAGGACGTGGTTGATATGGTATGCGAAGTTATTGGGCTGTTCGGCGGTGAGTTCGAGGCTGAGGGCGACGATTCGCGCAGGTTCTTGGCGAAGTAGCAATAGGGATTCGACGACCGAGGCTTTGTAGTGGGGGTTGGTCGGTTCGAGTTCATAGGCTCGTTCGCTGGCCTGTTTCATTTCCTCATAGTCGTTGCTGGCGAAGGCGATGCCCGCTCTGGCGTACCAGTATCCTGGCTTGGTTTTTTGGGCCGGCTCGATGTATCGTACGAGTTCAAGGGCTTGTTTCGGGTAGCCGAGTTCCACCATCTGTGTGGCCATGCTGAGGTCAAAGGTGGTCTGTTCTGTCGAGGCGATCTTGAGGAATTTTTCGAAGGCTACGCGGGCGCCGTTGCTGCGACTCTGCCGGGCATCCGCCGTCCCTTCGAGGTAGTAGCTGATCGCGTTGGCATCTTGAGTGACGTTCTGGGTCCGTAGATGGATGGCGGCTTCGCGCAGGGTATTCCAGCGTCCCATTTCGATCAGCAGGGTGGCGTAGGCCGCGTATAGTTTCGGATCTGGGAAAAAGTTTTCCAAGTGGGTTTGGTAATGATCAAACGCGGCTAGGGTGGAATCAAAGTTCCTAAGGAAGCGGGCGTGGTTGATGAGGTTGAAGATATTCTCTGGGCCTTGCTCATGAGCTTTGGAAAGGGCGATGGCTTGTGCGATCTGATTGTTTGTGGCCATCAGGTTCCAGAGCGTGATGTGTTGAGCGTAGCGATCTTTCTCTCGGGACTGAAGGTCGGCCAAGATCTCGCGATACGGCGCCGGCTCACGACGGTAGTAATAGATCAAGAGCAGTAATTGCTGAGCGAGGTCGATCTGTTCTCCCTCTTTGCCGAGGGCTATGAGCTCTCGGAGTGCGGCGTTTTCCGGGCGGTTGGATCCGATAATAGCCTGGTAGGCTAGTCCGTAGAGTTTGTTGTCCTGCTGTTCCCGAGTGCTTTCGGAGAGTTGCTCCCATTGGGTTTGGAACGCATCGTATCGGCCGAGATTGAAAAGGGATCGCGAGTAGCAGGCGCGTGTGTTTTCGGTTAGGTCGGCTTGATGGTCCTGGAGTAAGATCTCGAGCGCCCGGTCGAGTCGCACGCGATCAAAGGTGCTGGCCACGAGTTCGAGGTCGGTGCGGTTGGTTTGGTTGACCCTGAGCAGCCAAATACTGTAGCGGACGTTCCGTTCGACCTGTTTTGGCGTGGGGTCGTCGTGTTGGAGGAAGGTTTGAATCGCTCCTCGGAGATTTTCCTGATCGGCTGGTTGATTCGCGATGGCGACTTCCCAAGAGTAGAGGGCGTCTTCAATTTTGCCGGCGGTGACCTGCTCGCGGGCGGTGCGGGCGAGCGAATAGGATTGGATGAAGTCGAGCCCGCTGACACGGACAATGGGGCTGAAGCCTTCCGGTGTGACCTTCCAGATCTTGGGGATGAGTGCGATACCACCGATGGCCAGCGGGGTGAGAATCACCGCTGCCAGGAGGAACTTGAGGTCGTTGATCAGGAGGTGGAGGAGGTAGACTCCTTTGACCTTTTCCGATAGCGCTTCCTGTAGTTCGGCAAATCTTGACATAGAATCCGGGTGCGAACGGGCAAAGAACGCGAGAGCATTCTTAAGGTTTAAAATTGTTAGGCAATGCAAATCGCATGCCAAGTCCGATTCTGAGAATTCTGCATTTTGTTATCGATTCTAGATGTCCGTCTCCGAGTTCTGATCGGTATTCGGGCTGAGCCGAAACCTTCGGTTCTCCGATAGAAAAGAAAAACGCCTTCCCGCGAGGGAAGGCGCCGTCTAAGCCGAGATTGCGTGGTCTCTCTGAGCTTATCCCTCTGAGTCTTCGGCGAGAAGGTCTTTGACCTTGTCTTCCAGGTTTGCGCGCGCGGACATGTCTCTCAGGACGCCCTTTTTGTCGATCAGCCACATGGTTGGAATGGAATTGATGCCATATTCCTGGCCAAAGGTGTTCTGCCACCCTTTGCCGTCGAAGTATTGGGGCCAGCCCATCTTCTCTTTCTTAACAAATCGTTCCAACTTGACTTTGCTTTGGTCAAAGCTGATGCCGAAGATTTCAAATCCCTGGTCATGAAGGGCGGTATAGGCACTCTTGACGTTGGGGAGTTCCTGCACGCAGGGGCCGCACCAGGTGGCCCAGAAGTCGATGAGGACGACTTTACCTCGATAGTCTTCCAAGGAGATTTCTCGGCCGTCGATGGCGGTGAAGGCCATTTCGGGTTTGGAGCCGAGCAAGGACATCTTCTTGAGAATGCCTTTGGCCGCTTGAGCGATTTGGGGGTCGTCCGTACTATCGATCACTTCCTGAGCGTAGGCTTTGGCTTCTTCCCCCTCGCTGTTTTGGGCGAGGAAGAGGAGCATTTGGTAGATCTCGGGGTTGTTTGGAAAGGCTTCCTGCAGTTCCCGGACGCCTTTGGCGAATTCTTTGATGACGGCTTCGCGTCCCTCGGATTGTTTGGCGATGGCGCGGCGTTGAACGGCTTGAGACTGGATTTCGAAGCGTTCGGCGTCCGTCTTGCTGGAGTCATTGGCAGCGGCCAATTCCAAGGTTTCCAAGCGGGCCATTACGGCCGTATTGCCGAGTTGGGCGGCCACGGTCAGCATCTCCAACTCTTTTTCCTTCGCGGCTCCGGCTTTGGGATGATTCGGGTATGCGGTGTAGAATTTCTGTGCCAGCTCGGCCGCTTCGGCGGTGATTTCGCCGTTCTCTTTGTGGAAGGCGTCAATGGCTTCCTTTTCGGGGCGCTCCGTTTGCCAGGCTTCCGGATAGGGCCGTGGCTTGGAAGCCTCGACAATCTGAGCCCAGGCTTTGTCGGGATCTTTGTCGAGATCGGCGGCCGTTGCGGCCAACGGTGCCGTCAAGCAGGCTGCGAGCAGGACTGCGGCGATTCGTTTCTGAGGACGTTTTAGTGATTTCATCGCAATATGAGACGCTTTGAGAGGCATGTTATTCTCTCTCGTCGTCGTTTTGTCGAGGGAATTGTGATTGGAGTCGTTGAGTCACCTGGTGAAGACGGCGCGGGTTGAGCGGGTTGGCGAAGTCGGCCACTTTGAGTTCGGGGGAGGGATGCTGCCGGGCGAGGCGGAGCGATTCCTGGATGGAGTCCCAATCTTCGGTGGTTAGCGTGACGGTTTGTTGATCGAGTTGCCGCCTTTTGAATTCGCGCCGCGCCATTTCCAGGTGGAGCGAGCAGGGTTCGAGGCAAAGCAATGGAATCTCCTCGGTGGAGCGAACCGGGTCGGGCTGCTGGGAGTCCCAAAGTCGCTGTTTCAGGCAAGCCCCCTCAACGCAGCAGGCCCGGGTGATTTCGGCAGCTTCCTCGGGACTTAGTTTCCCGACGGAACGGAACATGCCGGTTTGCCGGCCCGCGAAGCTGGCGTAATCACTGGTCTTGGCTTCTCCACGGGACCACGCATGCCAATCGCCCAGCGCGCCGGGGTAGAGGGCATTGAGTCCCTGCCAGAGGGTCGTGAGCTGATCGGTTTCCAGATACCACCCGGTACGGAGGTCGGGCGTGGCCTTGATGGGGCGGAAACGTCCTTCGGCGTCGGTGGTGCTCAGTTGCCGAAGTTCGGATGGGTTGACGGCATTCAGATCTTCCGAGGCGGTTTTGAGATCTTCCGTGGGCCGGATCTCATACCCGGAATCTGTTTTTGAAAGTGTGACTTGCCCGAGGGAAACCGGAGCGGCTTCGAGGGCTTGTAGGAGTGCTTGGAGAGCCGGATTGGACATACGGAGTCAGGGACCGGGCGAATCGGAGTGAAGTTGGAATACTGCTGCGGAAGCTTGGCTATTCGGTCTCGACGGACTCTGTCTCGGACAATGGCACGGCGGCATCCTCACCGGAGGTCGGTGTCTCCGTCGGCGCTTTTCCGTCGCTCTTGTCGCTTTGGTCACTCTCGGCGTCCTCGTTGTCCTTGTGGAACTTGACGCTGACGAGCCGACTCACACCGCGTTCTTGCATGGTGACCCCATAGAGCAGGTCGGCCGTGCTGATGGTCCGTTTGTTGTGGGTAATGATAATGAATTGAGAATACTCCAGGAAGCGTTGGAGCACTTTGAGAAAGCGGTTGATATTCGACTCGTCGAGTGGGGCGTCGAGTTCGTCCAGCACGCAGAATGGACTGGGTTTGACTTGATAGATCGAGAAGAGCAGGGCCACGGCGGTCATGGTTTGTTCGCCACCGGAGAGGAGACTGATGCTTTGGAGCCGTTTGCCTGGGGGCCGGGCAACGATGTCGATCCCGCTCTCTAAGACATTGCCCTCGTCTGCCAGGACGAGATCGGCGCTGCCGCCGCCGAAGATCTCTTGGAACATCGCGCGGAAGTTCTCTTGGATCTGCGTGAAGGTAGCCACGAACATTTCGCGGGTTTGGGTGTTGATGCGGTTCAGGACCTCGTGCAGCTCGTCTTTGGCTTTGACCAAGTCGTCGTGCTGTCCGGTGAGGAATTGGAAGCGTTGTTCGGTCTCTTCGTATTCTTCGATCGCGACCAAATTGACCGGGCCGATGGCGTCGACCTTTTGCTGGAGCGTGCGCACGTGTTTTTCGATGGCGTTCCAGTCCGTGGCTTCTCCGGCGTGTTCTTCGTCATCCGGGGCGATCGTTTCGACCTTCAGTTGGCCTTCGTCCGATTCACGGACGCGGATGGTCTCGTTGCGGAGATCTTTGAGGGCGACCTGGTATTTGTCTTCAATCCGTTGGCAAAGGTTTTCGGATTGGAGGGACTTCTGGGCCAGTTCGATGTCGAGTTCGCCCTTGAGTTTTTGGTCCGCTTCGAGTTGCGAGCGGAGTTGCCGCAGGTTGGTTTCGCGCTCGTTTACGTTTGCTTCGAGGGCGGCTTTCTGTTGGGTGAGTTGCCCGGTTTCTTCGTTGTTGACGGCTCGTTGGTGGTTGAGCGTTTCCACCTCTTGTTGGCAGCGGGCAATCTCGGATTCGCTTTGCGCTTTCTTACTGAGAACGGATTCCGTTTCTGCGCGGCGTTGGGTGGTGAGTTGAGCGAGTTCCCGGAGGCGCTGTTCCAGGGGCGCCAACTGGCGGCCGAGGGCCGTCAGCGCTTCTTGTTCTGATGCCAGCGCCACTTTGCTTTCGGTGAGCTGGCTATTGGCGTCGTCTCGCTCCGCACGGGTGGACTCTAGGGATTCGTTCAGGTTTTGAACGGTCTGTTCGGCATCCGTGGCTTGGTTCTCCAGCTGGACGACGCGTTGCGCCAGTTCATCTCGTTTGCCTTGCCCTTCCCGTTGTTGCTCGCTGAGGGATTGGATCTCGTAAACGACCGTGTCGACCTTTTGGTCTAGCACGGCTCGGGAATTCTTTAGTGCGGCGTATTCGCCTTCGTTGGTTGCGATGGCGACTTCCGTGGCTTTCAAGTCCGACTGGGCTTCTTGCAGTCCGGCTTGGAGGGTGGTTTGCTCGTTGACCAAGGCCCCTTTGTCGCGGCTGAGTCCATCGATTTTGGTTTGGAGCTCTTGGGTGGTCTGCTCCAGTTCTCGAATCTCGTTTTTGCGGCCCAGGATGGACGTGCTGGCGTGCTCCGAACCCTTGGCTCCGGCGGTATAGACGCCGTGATGAGTGAGCATCTCGCCCTGCCGGGTGACTAGATCAAAGGCGCCGCCGGTTTGTTTCCACAGGTGGCTGGCCTGGCTGAGATCGTCGGTGATCAGCGTCCGTCCGAGGAGGGATTGGATCAAGGGGGCGACTTCGTCTCGGAAGGTGACCGTTTGGAGCGCGCGCTGAGTCCCGGCCGGGACCGGGGTCTGGGCTTCGGGACTGGGAGCGGTGTTTTTGGCGGCCAGTAATTCCAAAGGAGCCAGACTCGCCTGTCCTTCGCCCAGTTCTTTGAGTTGCCGGATGATGGCGTCGGTATCGGCTTCGGTTTGGGTGAGGACGAGTTGCAGGTGGTGGCTCAGTGCGGTTTCGATGGCCACCACATCGCTATCTGGGACTTGAATGTAGTCGGCCAGGGAACCCAAGACGCGATCGGACTGGCTCAGGGCCGCCGCCGCGGCTTCGCTAAAACCTTCCCGGCTGGAGTCGAGCTGTTGGAGCACGGAGAGCCGGGACCGTTGCTCGGCTTGTTGACGGATTTCCGTGTCCAGGCGGTGGGAGAGATCGGTCAGTTCGGTCTGGAGTGTGCTGAGGCGAGTTTGTCGCTCTTCGACGGTCGTTCGTTGGCGGTTGGCATCATTCCGTTTGGCTTCGACGCCGGCGGCAAAGCTTTCCAAGGTTTGATCCAACTGGACCCGTTCTTCTTCGAGCTGAATTTTTTCGGAAGAAAGTTTTTCGAGGCGGGCATCGTTGCCCTTGGATTGCAACTCGATGGCATTGATCTCGTTGCGGCTTTTGTTCAGGGCTTGCGTGGCGCCGAAGGCTTCGGACTGGGCCACGCGGAGTTGTTCCAAGGATTCCCGCAGCTTTTGGTCCACGGCGTTCACCTGGGCTTGGCCATCGGCGACGTGTTGTCGGCGCGATTCGAGTCCGGCTTCCGCTTCGACCTGGCGCGCTTGAATGCTTTCCAGGCTTTGCTGGGTTTCGAGGTGGCGCTGCTCGGCTTCTTCGATCTCTTGCAGCGCGCGAGCGTTCTGGGAATCGAGTTCGGCGAGTCGTTCCTGATGGAAGGTGACTCGATTTTCGTTTTGGTCGATCTGGTTCTTCAGGTTCAGACCCTTTTGTTGGGACTGACTAATCTGTTGTTCCAGTTCGGTAAATTGAACGCGGAGCTGCCGGACCTCTTCCTCGGTTTGGATGACGTCTTCGGAGCGGGTCTCCATCTCGTCGCGAACGCGTTCTGCCTTGGCGTTGCGATCGCCGATTTGGGCCTGGAGAGAATCGAACTCATGTTTCGCCAATTGGGTCTCCAGTTGTTGGAGTTCCGACTGGTATTGCTGATAGCGGCGAGCTTTCCCCGCTTGGCGTTGGAGGGAGCCGATTTGCCGTTTGACTTCTTTGATCAGGTCTTCGACGCGGAGGAGATTTTGCTCGGTGTAGTCGAGTTTGCGGAGCGCTTCCCGTTTTTGGGCTTTGAACTTGGTAATGCCCGCGGCCTCTTCAAAAATCAGGCGGCGGTCTTCGGGCTTGCTGGAGAGGATCTGGGTGATGTTCCCCTGAGCCATGATGCTGTAGCTCGAGCGGCCCACGCCCGTCCCCATAAAGAGTTGTTGGATGTCTCGGAGTCGGCTGGAGGTCTTGTTGATGTAATACTCACTGCCGCCGTCACGGAAGACCCGCCGAGTGATGGTGACCTCGTTGTACTCCAACGGCACGCCCGCGGCCTGAAGTTGGTCTTCGTCCACGTCGGTGATGGTGAGCGACACCTCAGCCATTCCGATGGCTTTTCGCTTATCGGTGCCGTTGAAAATCACATCCGCCATTTCGCCCCCACGAAGGGCTTTGGCGGACTGTTCTCCCAGGACCCAGCGAATCGCATCGGCTACGTTCGATTTACCACAGCCGTTCGGCCCCACGATTGCGGTGATACCCGGCTCGAAATCGAGGGAAGTCCGATCTGCAAATGACTTAAACCCTAATATCGTAAGGTTTTTGAGATGCATTCGGGCAAAAATTGTCAGGAATGGAGAACCACGTAAAGGTAAAAGCCCACCGAATGGGGCGGAATGGGTGCGATCAAAAATGCGGGAAGATCGGTTGTAGCAAAGCAGATACTCACGCACTAGGAGGCGGTCTATTACGGGGAGAATGAAAAAACTAAAATGAAAACAGCAAAATGGAAAATTCAGCCCTCTCTTATGGAGTGCGGGAGCAGGGCTCCCGCTTTCCCTTTGGTGGCCTCGATCTTTCTCCTGCTCCCATGGGAAACCCACCGCATCCTTCCGATCCGATGCCCCGCACAGTGAATCACACCCGGGCGGAATCGCCATCGGTGCGGAGACGGACCGCGACGGGATATCGGCTGGAAGGAAGCTGGCTTGTCAGAAGCCCCGAGGTGTGCATGCTCAGGTCATGCAAGTGCAGTTTTTGGGGGCCACTCGGACGACCACCGGATCGATGTATTTGGTCACGGTCGGCGAACGCTCTCTGTTATTGGAGTGCGGCCTCTACCAGGGGCGGCGCGACGAGTCGTTGGAGCGGAACCGAAATTTCCCCTTTGATCCGGCGAGCGTGGATTGTGTGATCCTGTCCCATGCCCATATTGACCACTGTGGGAATCTGCCCAATCTCCGTCGGTGTGGCTTTGAGGGGAACGTTTACAGCACCTTTGCCACGCGGGATTTGGCCAGCATCATGTTGGCGGATTCGGCGCATATTCAGGAGAACGATGCCAAGTATGTGAGTAAGCGCCGAGCCAAGCAGGGCTTGCCTCCGGTGGAGCCGCTTTATGGTCAGAAGGATGCGGAAAAAGTGATCCGGCAATTTGTGGCCTTGGATTACGACCGCCCGATTCCGGTCATGAACGGCGTCAAACTCACCTTTCGTGACGCGGGTCATATTCTCGGCTCGGCACAGGTGATCTTGGACGTGACGGAGGAGGGGCGCACGTTTCGCTATCTGTTTACCGGGGATATTGGAAGGGGCGGGCACGCCGTCCTCCGCGATCCGCAGCCAGTGGAGAACGTGGATTTCCTCCAAATCGAGAGCACCTACGGGGGGCGCAGTCATGGCGATCGGACGGATTCCAAGGAGACGATGGGGCGATTGGTCAAAGAGACGCTGGAGAAAAACGGCAAGGTGATCATTCCGGCTTTTTCGGTCGGGCGCACGCAGCTCGTGGTCTACACCCTGCATCAATTGACATTGGACGGCGTGGTGCCGGAGGTGCCGATCTTTGTGGACAGTCCGCTGAGTGTGAATGCGACCGAGGTTTTTCGTCTGCATCCGGAGTGTTTCAATCAGGATATTTACCAATTCTTGCAAGAAACGGCCAACCCCTTCGGGATGGAGAACTTGACCTATGTGCGGCAGGTTTCGAAATCTCGCGAGCTCAACGATATGAAGGGTCCGGCGATCATTATCAGTTCCTCTGGTATGTGTGAGGCTGGCCGGATCCGCCATCACTTATCCAACCACATTGGGAATCCGAATAATCTCGTGTTGTTTGTGGGGTATTGTGCCCAGCACACCCTTGGGGCGCGCATTTTAGCGGGCGATGAGAAGGTGCGGATTTTTGGGGATCCGCACAAGGTGGGGGCACGGGTGGAGGCCATTGATGCCTTCTCCGGCCACGCGGATCAGGAGGAATTGTTGGCGTATTCGGCAGGATTGGGCGGGGCGATCCAGAAGATCTTCGTGGTCCACGGCGAGGAGCCGCAATCTCTGGCCATGGCGGAAGCGTTGCAGGCCCAGCGCCCGGAGGCGGAGGTGATCGTCCCGGTTTTAGGGCAGAAGGTGACTTTCTGACGGTCCGGATGGGTGAATCTTTCGGTTGCTTGAAAGGGGGGGCTCGGGCAGGTTTTTAGCAGCACATGTGGCGACGGAACGCAAAACGGACAGGATCGGGGCCGGGGGGCGTGCCTTTGATTTATGCCTTCGGGCTGTCCTTGGCCTTGCACGGCGGGCTTTTTTTGATCCTCGAGCTGATGGCCCGTGCCGGGCTCTTGGTGGGAGGCGACTTGACGGACGTCGTCGCGCAGGCCTTGGCTGAGGACCAGCAGCGGGTCCAGGAGGAGTTGGCCTTTGAGATCGAACCCGAGACCTTGCCGACGGAGTTTTTTGATGTTGATCCCTCCCAGGCCACGGAAGAGAAGCCCGAGGAGACGCCCTACTATGGCGTGGTGGACACGGTAGCGGCCGACGATTCCCCGGACGATTCTCAAGAACAGCCCGAGATGGACGGATCCCAGGAACGGGTTCTGAAGAACACGGACACGCTCCCGCAAGAGGTGGCCGTGGCGGTGCCGGCGGAAGCCTTGACCACGGAGCCGAATGAGACCGAACGGGTGGAGAGCGAGTCTCCGGCCGAGACAGAGACCTTGCAACAGCCGGCTGTCAGTGAGGAACCCGTGCCGGAAAGCGAAGGGACCGCGGATGCCATGGTGGTCGAAGGGGAGAGTGAGGAAGATCCGTTGGAATATGCCACCTTGCGACCGACGGTTCGGGGTGTGGATGCGATCGAGTTGCGTGACTCCGCCTTCGCTCCCAAGCCGGCCCGTCCCCGCACGCTGGCTGAGGCCCGTAAGCAACAGGGCATGCTCGTGGGCGAAAAGCTCAAACAGGAGGGCGGCGCTAAGCGATTTCGGATCCAATCCACGCCAAACCTGCTCTCGACTCCGTTCGGCGACTATGACGCCAAAGTGATTCAAGCGATTCAGCAGCGTTGGTTCAGTATTTTGGGCGCGATGCCGACGGCGCGCAACGCTCGGGGAAAAGTGGTGTTGAAGTTTGATATGCGCCCGGATGGCAGTGTAACGGATCTGGATATTGTGGAAGACACCGTGGGGGTGATTCAGTCCCTAGTGTGTCAAAAGGCGATCAGCGAGCCGGCACCGTTTGGTCCCTGGCCGGACGATATGAAGCGGATGATTGGGACGGATCGGCGCGAAGTCCGATTCAGTTTCTTCTACAATTGATGGGATCGGCGGGGAGTTTGGCATTGAAGTTTGGTCCAAAGCGGGCTTCTTTTTCTGCGGTTTCACAAGTCCTTCATGATTGAGTTTATCGAATCCGGCGGCCCGTTTATGTGGCTGCTACTGGCGGCGTCCGTGCTTTCGTTGACGGTGGCCATCGAGCGAGCCGTGGCCTTGCGTTGGCGTCGGGTGATCCCAGATGGGGTGGAGGCGGCAGTGTCGGCGTTTCGGGGAGATGAGGGTCTGCCGACTCTCAAACGCGTCTGTCGGGAGATCCGCTCACCCGCTTCGCGTTTGGTGCTCTTGGTGTTGGAACGATCTCATTGGCCGCGGGCGGAAACCGTGGATGCACTTCAAACCCGCGCGCGGAAGGAAGTGGCGGGGTTGGAGCGGGGCTTGGTGATCATTGAGGTGATCGTGGGCGCGGCGCCGTTATTGGGGTTGGTGGGGACCTTGCACGGTTTGATCACGCTATTTGGCAATTTTGGTGAGGCGAGTCTGGGGAACAGTGCCGCTTTGGCGAAGGGGATTTCGATTGCGCTCAATACCACGCTGACCGGTTTGCTGATCGCAATCCCGTCGCTCATCGTGTGGAGCTATTTTACCAAGAAGGTGGAAACGCTGACGATCGAGATGGAGGCGCTCGCCGATACTTTGCTGCAGCGGCTTTATGCGCCGCCGGTGCAGGAGGACCCGCATCTCGGTGGCGGTGAGGAGGGCGCGTAGGATGAAATTCTCGGAACGGCGGCATCGGCGGCCCCCGGCCATTATCATCATATCGCTGATCGATATTCTGATTGTCTTGCTGATTTTTCTCATGGTTACGACGACCTTTCGGGAGTCGCCGGCCTTGAGTTTGACGCTGCCGTCTTCGTCCACGGCGGGCAGCGCGGGGGAGACCGAACAGCGGTTTGTGGTGACGATTGCTGAGGAAGCACCCCACCTCTTTTTGGGGGAGCGAAGCATGACGACGGAGCAACTGAGAGATAAGCTCGTGGAGTTGCAACAAGAGATCCCCGATCTTGAGTTGAGCATCCGCCCGGATGAAGCGGCGCCGGTGGGTTTGCTCGTGAAAGTCATGGATTTGGCCAAGGAGGCTGAGATTACCAACTTTAAGCTGAGAACGAAACCGGAAGGAGCGGAATAGCGCATGGTGAACACGAAATGGGTTCAAGTCGGGTTGAGAGCAAGAAACATGTGTGCTCTTGGAAGCGCCTTCCTCGCGCTGCTACTGGCTGGCTGCGGCGGAAGCTCGCAAGACCCGGTTGTTGAGGAAGAAACCGTTGTCAATCTTCCGGCTTACCCCGTGCCGAATGGATACGATACGTTGCGGCAGGCGGCTGAGAATGTGGCGCCAGCGCCTGGTGTGGTCGCCGAACTGGGACGGGCGGTTTTGCTGAGCCACGTTGGGCAGCATCGAGAGTTGTTGGAGGTGGTGACGACGGCCCTGGACCAGGAGTCGCGGGTGATTCTTGATGGCGCGAGTGAGTTCGAGCCTGATCGGGAGGTGCTCAGAAACCAGTGGGGACATTTGGCCGACTTACTTCTGATGGCCGGCCGGTATGAGGAACTGACGGTGCAGACGCGGAAGGCCTTGGAGTATTATTTGATGGCATTTCAATTGGGGCGTGCGATTGGGAAGGGTGGCATGTTGGAGGATCGGTTGAGTTCCATTCAGATCGAGCAGAGTGGGGTGGCAGCGGTGTTGTCGATCCGGCATAAGCTTTCCAAAGAGAATCTGGCGATCGCATTTGAGCAGTTGGTGGCGCTGCAGTCGTCACTCGAATCGGCGGTCGCGATCCAGGAATGGGAAGCTCTCTTGGCTCAGACCGTGCATGCCGAGACTCGATCCGGCTGGGACGCGAGCCGTCAAACCGCGCACCAGGATGCCATCTTGGCCTATTCCGAGGCCTTGGGACGGCATGCGGATGTGTTGAATCGAGCTTTGTTGCGATTGGCGTTGCAGACCTACGAGTATCAGAAGGGGAAAATCCCCACGGCGCTGGATCAACTCGTGCCGGATATTCTGGAGGCCGTGCCCGTCCAATCCGCCACGGGGCAGCCATTTGTGTTGGCCGATCTTGAGGATCCTGAGACGTCCGCCGCGCCTTGATATCCGGCTGATCGCCGCTTGATCGGCCGGGCGGCGCCTCGAAACTAGGCCTTGGGTCGGTAGTAGGCTGCGTTGACGCAATTGAGCGGTGCTTGGCCGCGCAGGACTCGTCCCACCTCGCGGGCGGCTTTCTCGCGCATTTCCCTGAGGCCGGCCTCGGAGTAGAAGGCCGTATGGGGGGTGATGATCAGATTGACGGGCGGGTCGCGATCTTCTTGCCAGAGCCGGATGAGTTTCAGTTCGGTGGTGGCGGGTTCGATATGCAGCACGTCGATCCCGGCCCCCGCAATTTGCTTGGCTTCCAGGGCGTCGGCCAGAGCCTCGGTGTCGACGACCGCCCCTCGCGAGGTGTTGATCAAGATGCTGGTCGGCTTCATGAGGGCCAAGGTATCGGCGTTGATGATGTGTCGGGTCTCGTCTGTGAGTGGGGTATGGGCGGAGACCACGTCACTGGTGCGGAGGAGGTCTTCGAGTTCGACCAGTGTGACACCCATCACCTTGTCGGTGCCGGGCCGGACGTGGGGATCGTACGCAATGACCTTCATTCCCAGGCCCTGGGCGCGTTTCGCGGTGGCACAACCGATCCGGCCCAAACCGATGATGCCCAGGGTGGAGCCGTTGATGCGAAAGATGGGTTCCACCGCCCGCATGTCCCACGGCGTGAGGGATTGCCGCAGACGGCGCTCGGCGACGAAGAGTCCCCGATTGCAGCCCAGCATCATGCCAATCGCATGATCGGCCACCTCGTCCACCCCGTAGTCCGGCACGTTGCAGACTTGGATGCCGAGTTCTCCGGCGGCTTTGAGGTCGATGTTATCGAAACCGACGCCACAGCGAACGATGACCTGGCATTGGCTGAATTCGGGAAGGATTTTGTCGGTGAGAGAGATTTCGTGGCAGAGTATTGCGCCGTCAACATCGCTCACTCGGCCGTGGAGATCGGATTCCTGCTTGGCTCGGAGGCACTCGACTTCAGCGATTTCAGTGAGTGCGGTCTGTTCGACGTCGGCCGGTGGGGCCCAATAATCCGTGATTACCACGCGGTGCATGGGGGGAGCATGACAAAAGAGCGGGGTAGATGACAACGTTGGAGGTGGGGCTTTGCGGAAGTCATGCTCCGGGGCATGAGAAGCCCGGGAAAGTGTCTAAGGAGGCTGCGGTTGGGTCGTAATTCATGGTGATTCGCGCTGGAGCGTGTTCTGGACGGAGGGGAAGTCCAGGAATAGAGGGAGTTTCGGGCTAACCGCTTGACCAGAGGGCGTGGCCAAACTTAGCATCAGCACGCATCGCGAAAGAGCATGGCAGCATTTCTAGCATTAGAAGACGGAACGCTTTACCGAGGGCGTGGATTTGGCGCAGAGGGCGTGATCTGTGGTGAGGTGTGTTTCAACACATCGATGACCGGGTACCAGGAGATTCTGACGGATCCCTCGTATCGGGCCCAGATTGTGACCATGACCTATCCTCAGATCGGCAACTACGGCATCAATGAGGTCGATGTCGAGTCGTGGCGGGTCCATCTGTCCGGGTTTGTGGTGCGTGAGTTGTCTCCGGTCGTGAGCAACTGGCGGGCACAGCAGTCTTTGGACGAGTATTTGCGGGCGGAAGGGGTGCCGGGAATCCAAGGCATTGATACTCGTGCCCTGACCAAGAAACTGCGAGTTGCGGGTGCGATGAAGGGCTGTCTCGTGAATGGTGATGCCGAGACGGAAGCGGGTGCCCTGGAAAAAGCCAAGGCCTGGCCTGGCTTGGTTGGCGTTGATTACGTCAAAGAGGTGACTCACAAAGAAGCTTTCGAGTGGGAAGATTCGGAGGTGGACAGCCGGGAGTTTCGTTTGGTTCGGGGCGGGGACTCGGTCGAGAACCCTCGGGACGCTCGGGAGGCCTTGCCTCCGGCGGACATCCCAATCGTGGCTCTGGACTTGGGTATGAAGTACAATATTTTGCGCCGCCTCCGTCAGCACGGGCTACGACCCTACGTGATGCCGGCTCATTCCTCAGTGGCTTCGATCCTGGAGCGTAAGCCTGCGGGAGTCTTTCTTTCCAATGGGCCGGGTGACCCGGCGGCGGTGACTCAAGTCATTGCCAATGTGAAGGAATTGGTGGATCACGGAATTCCCATCTTCGGTATTTGCTTTGGGCATCAGATGCTGGGCTTAGCGATGGGCGGGAAGTCGTTCAAACTGAAGTTTGGACATCGAGGCGCGAATCAGCCGGTGAAGGATTTGGAGTCCGGGCGAGTCGAAATCACCTCGCAAAACCATGGGTTTGCGGTCGATGCGGACTCCTTACCGGATGACGTAGAGGTCAACCGAATCAATCTGAATGACCAGACGGTCGAAGGACTGCGACACAAGAAGAAACCTGTTTTCAGTGTGCAGTATCATCCGGAAGCGTCTCCGGGACCACACGACTCCACGTCGTTGTTCCAAGATTTCCGGGAACTCATAGAACGCTCCTAACGTGTCGCGAGCGTAACCAAACGGGAAGTAATGCGACCGAAAGGACAACAATAGAAAACGGTTTGACTTGGGCATGTCTCCCTGGATAATGCTGAGGTTTCAAACCAATCGGTTATGGCCAAACTCGTCGTTTTAAGTGAAGGATTCTCGGGGAAGACATACGACCTCAAGACAGATAAAACCACCATTGGCCGTGTCGATGACAACTCCTTCCCGATACCCGAAGGTTCGATTTCCAGCCACCATTGTGAGGTAAACCTCAAAGGTGGTAAGGTCATCGTCAAGGATCTCGGTTCCACCAACGGAACCTTTATCAGTGACAAGCCGGTTAAGGGAGAAGCGGAACTGCCACCCGGTAAGATCCTTCGGCTCGGCCAAGTGCAGATCCGCTTGGAAACCAGTGAAGGGGACTCCAGTCAGAGTGATATCGACAAGACCGTCGTTCTCAAGCAAGGCGGCGTGAAGCTGGACGATCTGGAGAAAGGGACCCAAACGGTGTCGTTTGGCAAGGACGCTCCGTTCGCCAAGAAATCCAACAAGATTAACAAGATCTTCATTGGTGTTGGTGGCATCCTCTTGCTGGTGATCATCGGGTGCATCATTTTTGCCCTGATGAAATTAAAGGGGAACTAACTTCCCACATCGTTTTTTGGCCGCGCCGGTGTTCCGGCGCGGCCCTTTTTTTGCTTCCAACGGGGATTGGAGCCGGCCGATTGGCCTAATACCGCCTCTTTTCAGGCTTTAGTCGACTCGACGCTCTGGTTATGGTGCTCCAAACCTTGAAGCACGCGGCGCATTCCGATGGGTATGTCGTTTTTCAGTACTTGTACTGAATGCTTCTACTTATTCTTTAGTACTTAATTCAACGCGTCGTTGGTATGATAGATTTGCGCTTTCCATTCGATCTCTGGTTCTCCCGAATGCTAAAGGCTGGGTGTGTGGGGGGCGCGTGCTTGATGGCTGGGTGTGCCACGGTGGTTTATGATGGCGAGCCTCATGATGCTCCGGAGATTGGTGATCACGACACGGTTCGGGTTTTGATGCCCCCGTTTTTCAACGCCACCAACGATGATCATGCTGGGAGGGCTTTAACGGAACTGACTGGCAGTGCTTTGATTGAGCGGGGTGTGCCGCTTTATCAGACGGAGGAATTTCTGATTAGTAGCCAAGCGGAAACGGCCGCTGGACCCGATGGACGATACCAGGAGTTGGCTGGGACGGTTGGGGCCACCCATTTGCTGGTCGGTACGGTACATGAGTATCGCTACAAGACTGATTTGGATGGGGATCCGGCCGTTGGCGTCACGATCCGGCTCGTCGAGGCTCGCACCGGGCGGACGGTGTGGCAGGGGAGTAGTTCCAACATTGGCTATGCCTTTGCTTCCGTGACCTCCGCTTCCCAAAAGGCGGTCCGGCGTCTAGTCCGGCGAATGCCGATTTCCAGATGGGATTTTGATGAGAATGAATCCGCTCCGAGTGCGGGTGCAGAGAAACCTCAGTCCGAAGTAGTAACCGAAGGGGCAAGGGATTCCGGGGAAATGCCTACCAGTGAGGAGTGACCATGAGTTTACCAGGGCGACTTAGTTTACCCCGTTCTGCCTTTTTAGATGCCGTCGTGATTGGTGCCGTCTTGGTGCTGATCAATGTGTTTGTTGATTATCGGGACTTCGGACTGCTTAAGCTCACCCCTTCGCCATTCTTCCTCCTGCCGGTGTTGCTGGGTGCGCGATATGGGTTTGGTGCCGGTGTCATGGGTGGCCTGGCGACGGCCGTCTGGGTTGTTGGTGGGCGAGTGGTGGTGTTGAGCCTGAGTTCTCGGGAGGTGGTGTTGGAAAACGCCTTTCTGTTGGCTTCCTTACTCCTGTCCGGCGCCCTGACGGGTGAGATCCAGATGTATTTCCAACGGATGTTGGATCGGTCGCGTACGGCAGCCAAAGAGATGGAAGCACGCATCCAACGCATGGGGACCAACCTGAACGCGTTGCGGGATTCGCGTGATGAATTGGAGAAGACCTTGGCGACTAAGGATAACGTTTTCTTGATGTTGAATACCGAGATACGGCGTCTCTACACGTATTCGGAACGGGATCGGTATCACGCACTACTGCTCATTATTAGCCGTCAGACCAAAGCCACCGAGGCCAGCTGCTATGTGCTGGAGGAGGGAACGGAGCAGTTGGATCGGGTGGCCCACATCGGGAATGAGGACGCTTTGCCGAAGACGATGGATGTGCATGACATCGATATGGTGCGTTTGGCAGTGCGGCAGAAATCCGTGGTCAGCGTGCCGGATATTTGGGATATGAATCCGAGCGGTACCAAGCAATGCCTGATTGCCCAACCGCTCGTGAATTCGGCCGGACAGGTCTTGGCCGTCGTGGTCGTGACCGGGTTGCCATTCTCGCAAATGAATGGGAATACCGTGCGTGTGATCGATGTGATTGCGAATCTTGCGACACAGGTTATTGAGATCACTCGCGGAGACGAGAGCCGCTACCGGATGGTCGATGGTTTGGCGCACCAAAAGATTTTCCTGCCGGAAGCGTTCGAGAACACCTTACGGCTTTCCTACGATTACTATCAGCAGCATAAGATTGCATCGTCTGTCGTGGTCTTCTCACTTCCGGGCGGCTCGGCCGAGGCTCAGCTGCAACTCGAACGAACCATCCACCGCGTCACCCGAGATGGGGATTATGTTTCGACCTTTAATACCGAGTTTCCGAAGGTGGCGGTGTTCCTGCCGTTAACTGGGGAACGCGATTGCCAAAACTTTATCGAACGGTGTGTGAAGGCCTTCGAGGAGAATCCCTCGCTCGCTTTGGCGCCGAACTACCGCTTCTACACCTTCTCCAACGTGGCTGACTTCGATGTGTTCTGGAATGAGATCGCCACGGATCCCACTGCGGAGCAGCAGCCAGCGATCGAAGCCGTGTCGTCTCGCGTGGTGGCCTAGCTCGCCACCTGGGCAGGGGGTCCTTGTTTGGAAACGAGAGTCGCAATTGATCTTGGAATCCCCGAGGGGGCGGTGACGGTTTGAGCCCCGGATACCGGAGGGCTACGCACCACTCACGAAAATTGCTTTCCATTCCTCAGTTTTCGGCGACGATTTCCTTCCGTGGCACAAGCACCTAGCGAGAATCCAGACAAGGCACCGGCTGCGGACGGTCCTGCGGATGTCTGTCTCTTGTTGGAAGGAACCTATCCCTACATCCAGGGTGGCGTCTCGGCGTGGGTGGACCAGATTATCTCTCGGATGCCGGACATTCGGTTTGCGATCTTCTTCATCGGAAGCCAACGCAAGACGACGCCAAAGCAATTCTACACCTTTCCCAAAAACGTGGTGGCCTTTGAGGAGGTCTACATCTTCGAAGCCCTCGCTCCGGAGCAAAAGGAACGCCACAAGATCCCTCGCTTCGTTTCCCGGGAGATGTACCGGTTACTCGGGGATGTCTATTTCAGTCAGGCGATGTTGGATCGAGTCGTGGCATTTTGGGAAACCCTTGATTTCCTGGATAAGGCTCAGGTGGAGCTGACCTTTGCGAATCTTTGTCAGGACTTTGACAGTTGGCAACTGATGCGCAAAGGCTACCAAGTAGGGGCGGATGGCGACTCCTTTATCGACTACTTCTGGTCGGTTCGTTTTATGCACATGCCGATCTGGACGCTCTTGGAGAGTCGGCATCGCGTGCCTGAGGCGAAGGTGTACCACAGTGTTTCGACCGGCTATGCCGGGGTCATCGGGGCCTTTGCCGCTCGGCGTCGAGGGGCTCCCTATTTCATTACCGAACATGGCATCTACACCAAGGAACGAATCGCTGAAATTAGTCAGGCGACCTGGATTCATGAATCTGAGTCCTATTACTTTGATCCGCATCGAGGCTTGAGTGTTTTGAAGAAGATGTGGATCAATCTGTTCACTTTCTTGGGGCAGATCAGCTATGAATCCGCGGAACGAATTATTGCGCTCTATGAGGGAAATACGCGCCTACAGATCGAGTATGGTGCGAGGCCTGAGCGCTTGGAGATTATCCCTAATGGCATTGATCCCAGTACCTACGACGAGACGCGTGAGCAGCGTAAACGCCGGCGTCGCGAAGGATCCGACGAGCGAGTGATCGTGGGGTTCATGGGGCGAGTCGTTCCGATCAAGGATGTGAAGACGCTGATCCGGAGTGCTTACAATGTTTGCCGGCGGTGTCCCCACGCCCACTTCTTGATTGCCGGGCCGACGGAAGAGGACGAGGAGTATTTCGAGGCGTGTCAGGAACTCGTCGAGCAGTTTGGGATTGGGAATCAATTCGAGTTCATTGGCCGGCAGAAGCCGGTTGAGTTTCTAGCGAGCATTGACATCATGTTGTTGACCAGTATCAGTGAAGGCTTGCCGTTGGTGATCTTGGAAGCATTTTCGGCTTCGATTCCGGTGGTTTCGACGGATGTCGGGGCATGCCGTGAGATGATCGAAGGGCGCACCGCGCCGGATCAGGAATTGGGACCCGCTGGAGTGGTCACACGAATCTACTCTCCGGAGGATACCGCGGATGGCTTGATCCGTTTGATCCAAAGCCCGGATTTGGTGGATGAGATGGGAGAGGCCGGGCGGGAGCGGGTTGAGCGTTACTACGTGGAGTCGGACATTATGGATCAATACCAACGCATTTATCGGGATACGACTTGGTCTCGGTATCATGGGGATGTGGGCGCTCGGGTGCCCGCGCCGGCGACGCGGGTCTAGGGAAGGCGGATATGGCTGGAATTGGCTTTCAATTGCGACGCACGCTGGAGCCCGGAACCTTCTCCGGGGTGATGAAGGCCTATGGTTATGCGGCCTTGATCAGTAGCGGGCCTTGGGTGCTTTCGATTCTTTCTTTGGCGATCCTGGGTCTCATCCTGGGAGCCAAAGGTTTGGAGTCTGACTTCAATCTGTTCTATGTGTCGGTAACCCACGTCTATGCGTTCTCGCTCATCTTGACGGGGCCGGTCCAGTTGATTCTCACCCGCTATTCGGCGGATCGAGACTATCTGAAGGAGCCGGAACGCGTGTTTCCCGCCTTTCTCTCGGCTTTGGCGATCACCGTCATGTCTGCCGGGATCCTGGGGCTTGGTGTCTTTCTGTTCCTGGTGCCGGCCACGTTTATCTTTCAGTTGTCCGCCGCATTTCTGTTTGTGGTCACGTCGGGGCTTTGGATTACGGCGGTATTCCTTTCGTCATTGAAGGATTACAACGGGATCTTGATCAATTTTTCGATTGGTTATGGGGTGAGTTTCTTGCTCGCGTGGGCTTGGGGGCGTGGGATGGGAACGGAGTATGTGATGCTGGGATTCGCCGTTGGGCAGATTGTGCTATTGGCCCTGTTGGTGGTGTCGGTCTCCCGGCAGTATGGGAACCTTGAGATTCGCAATTTTGAGTTCTTTTCCTACTTCCGCAAGTATCACCACCTGGCTTTGGTGGGGTTCTTTTATAACCTCGGGGTGTGGGCGGACAAAATGATCTTCTGGTGGTTTTCGCCGATCAACGTTCAAGTCGCGGGTGTGCTTTATGCCGCTCCGGTTTATGATGCCGCGGTTTGTTTGAGCTTCTTGACGGTGGTGCCGGGGATGACGGTGTTCTTGCTCGAGATGGAGACGGAGTATGCCATCGCCTACCAAGCCTTTATGGATTCGGTTTTGAAGCAGAAGACTTTGGGTGAGATCGAGCGACGGAAACGTGAGCTGGTCACGGCGCTGAGAGAGGGCTTAAAGAAGGTGATCAAGATCCAGTCGATTGTGACCGGACTCTTTATCTTGTTCGCGGAAGATCTGCTACAAGTTCTGGGGCTGGGGCGGGTTCAGACTGGGGTGTTTCAGGTTTCGATGCTCGGGGTGTTTCTGTTGGTTTTGTTTCTCTCCTTGTTAACCGTCTTATTCTACTTAGATAAACTGCGCGATGCCATGTGGTGCACGATCTTGTTCGCCATGATTAATGGTGGCGTGACTCTGCTGAATTTGACCGGGGGCGAGCGGTGGTATGGGACTGGGTTTGTTTTGGCGGGTGGGGTTGGTTTGTTGGTGGCCGGGAATCGGGTGAATCGGCACCATCGATTTCTGGAATACCAAACCTTTGCATTGCAGCCGTTGTAGGCCGAGTGGGATTGATAGAACTGATGCTGGGAAGAATTGGCCGCCCCTTCAGGGCTCGATTCTTTTTGGGGATGCCGTTGTCCCAGGGCCTTGCCCTGGGCTGTTATGGAGCGGGCCTTCAGCCCTTTAGGGTCAGCGTTTCTTGGCCTTCTTGGCTTTTTTGACCTTCTTTGGAGCCTGTACTTTGGCGGCGACCTTTAGGCGGAGGCCGTTGAGTCGGATGAAGCCGGTGGCATCATCTTGGTTGTAGGCGTCGGTGGGATCGGCTTCCATGGTCGCGATCTCAGGATTATAGAGACTGAGCGGCGACTTGCGTCCCGCTGTCATGAGATTGCCTTTGTAGAGTTTGAGCCGGACCGTGCCGGTGACATTCTTTTGACTCTCCGTGATCAAAGCTTGGAGTGCGTCTCGTTCCGGTGCGAACCAGAAGCCGTAGTAGACTAACTCAGCGTATTTGGGCATTAGCGAGTCACGCAAGTGCATGACCTCTCGGTCCATGGTCAGGCTCTCAATTTGACGGTGAGCAAAGTTGAGAATGGCCCCACCCGGAGTTTCATAGATCCCGCGAGATTTCATCCCGACAAAGCGGTTCTCAACCAAGTCCACGCGCCCGATGCCATGCTTCCCACCCAATTGGTTCAGACGTTTCATGACGCCCAAGGGAGAGAGGGGTTTGTTGTTGATGGCGACACAGTTTCCTTTTTCGAAATCGAGCGTGACGTACTGGGGCTTGTCGGGGGCGTCTTCCGGCGAGACGCTCAGTTTGTACATGTCCCGATGGGCGGGGGTGGTGGCGTCGAGCCACGGATCTTCGAGAATGCCGGCCTCGTAGGAGATGTGTAGGAGGTTGCGGTCCATCGAATAGGGCTTCTTGGCGCTGGCTTCCACATCGATGTTCTTGTCACGACAGTAATGAATCATCTCTGCTCGGCCTGGGAATTCGTTGCGAAAGCTTTCATCGCGCCACGGGGCAATGATTTCAATATCCGGCCCCAATGCAGCGGTCGCTAGTTCGAACCGTACCTGATCGTTGCCTTTGCCCGTGGCTCCGTGGGCGATGGCCTGAGCGCCTTCTTTGCGGGCGATTTCCACCATTCGCTTGGCAATCAGCGGTCGCGCAATACTGGTGCCGAGGAAGTACTGGCCTTCGTAGATCGCGCCCGCTTGCATCATTGGATAGATGAAGTCGCGTGCGAACTCCTCCTGAAGATCGTCGATGTAGCACTTCTTAGCGCCGGTGGCCTTGGCCTTCTTGTCCAAGCCCTTCAGTTCTTCCTCCTGCCCGATGTTGGCGCAGAAGGCAATGATCTCGGCGCTGTATTTCTCTTTGAGCCAGGATACGAGAACGGAGGTGTCAAGTCCGCCAGAGTAGGCTAGAACGATCTTCATTGGGGTTGGTTTACGGGAAAGACACTCCTTAGGCCAAGATCAAAATCGGCTTAGCGAAGCTCGCGGGCCTGGGTCGGATCGGTTTGCTGACGTTGGTGAGCGCGGTACGCTTGCAAGAGGTCGCGGGTGTTGGGTGGTTGTGTTTCGGTTTTGGGTTCGATGCCGAGTCGGATGGCCAGCTCGCGGGCGGCGGTTTCGACCGCCACCCGGGGATAGTCGCTGAGGGCGGACTCGTTTAAGAATCGCATGCATCGGAAGCCGTCAAACCATTGCCATAGACGCTTTTGAGTCTGGGGTAGCGAAGCGACACTCCGGCGAATGGTGTCGAGGGCGGCGGGAAATTGCTGTTGTTCCAGGAACTGCCGGAAAACAGGAGAACAGGCGTTTAGGACGAAATCCTCGGCATCTCCCGGGGGCGATTCGAGATGATGAATGGCTTGGATCAATGGGATGAGGTCGGCAAATGCCTGCGGCGCGTAGGTGGTCTGAGTCTGGCCTTCCAGGATGTGATTGATGGCTCGACCCGTTCCAAAGGGTACGCGTTGCGAGGGCCGAACCGAGGGATAGACCGTGGTTGTGTTGAGTTCGCTGATCGGAGCTCGGGTCATGAGCTTCTGCAGGAAATAGAAATCTTCCCCGGCCTTGCGCCGATTCATGCCGCCGGATTCGAGATACGCCAGCGGGCGGACGGCCATGGAGGATCCGATTGTGTGGTAGGCGTAGCGGAAACGAACCGTTCGGAGTGCGGCGATGTAGTAGCGGAGATGCAATTCATAGGCCGCTACTGCCTGATACCAGCTGTCCGGTTCCGGACCTGAAAGGGGATGTTCGAAGGCTGTGCTACAGGCAGGCGTCGTCGGGTGAGTTTCAAAGTGGCGTTCGTGGGCGACGAGAAAATTGGAGGCGCAGGTGCAGTCTGCGTCGTAGCAAATGAGAATGCCGGATTCGAGTCGGTCGAGTAAACTGAACCGATAGGCCGCTTCGTCCAGGCCAATCTTTCGAGCCAGCCCAACCCCGGCGTGTTTGCGCGGCATGTCGGGAAAGTTTAGGCAGTGCAGCGCAGTACGCTGGGATGAGCGTTGCTGGGCGATGTGTTGGACGTCCCGGATGAGTTCTTGGTGTTGCTCCTGAATTGTCGTTGGTGTGGATGCCGTCCCGTTGAAGACAAGAATGACCTCAAACGCACCCTCTGGCGGACTGGCCCGGAGCAGGGAGTCGAGTGCCTGAAGGAGCTCCGGTTCGTCGTGGACCGGGATGACGATGATCAGCCTCAGATCCGGGTGAGGCGGTGCGGCGATCTGCGGGCGCACAAAGCCAAAACGGGAGAAATAGGCTTCGAATCGAGCACGAGCGGGTGATGCCACGGCTATCGGGGGCAAGAGCCAAGAGAGGGTCGAATCGTCGGAAAGCGCGGGAAAAAATGCAGATCCAGACTTGCTCCGTCTGGAATCCTGACTAAGGTTGCCGGCATGTTAAGAAAGTTCTTAATGGCATGCATGGTGTATCTCGTGCTGGGAGCAGTGATCGGTTGGTGTATCTTGTTGGTAATGAAGCCGGAAGGTTCCAAGGTCTGGCCGCTCTGCTTGGTGCTCGCGGGTTACGTGGCCGCTGTGACGAAGATTGGTTGTACCGAACACTGATCGGCGCCAACTGACGATTTAAGATTTTAGAACCGGTCCTCGCGGACCGGTTTTTTTGTGCCTGGACCTAGGTCAGAATGGGATGGGCCACCTTGCCGGCGACGTCCGTCAGGCGGAAGTCGCGACCCTGGAATCGGTAGGTCAAACGTTCGTGATCGATCCCCAGACAATGGAGGATGGTGGCATGGAGGTCGTTCACATGCATACCGTCGCGGACGATATTGTAGGCGAAATCATCCGTTTCGCCGTAAACCATGCCGCCTTTAATCCCGCCGCCAGCCATCCAGATGGAGTAGCAGCGAGGGTGGTGATCGCGACCGAAACTCTGTTTGGTAATGTCTCCTTGGCTGTAGGCGGTGCGACCAAACTCGCCGCCCCAAATGACCAGTGTTTCGTCGAGTAACCCCCGTTGCTTGAGATCCGTAATCAAGGCCGCCGAAGCTTGGTCGGTGTTCTTGGCCTGACTCCGCACGCCATTTGGCAGTCCGCCATGGTGGTCCCAGTCTCGGTGGAGGAGTTTGATAAAGCGGACACCGCGCTCGGCTAGCCGGCGGGCCAGGAGGCAGTTGTTGGCGAAGGAGGGTTTGCCGGGTTCGGCGCCGTAGAGTTTCCGTACGGATTCCGGTTCGCGGTTCAAATCCATGAGTTCCGGCACGCTTGTCTGCATGCGGTAGGCCAGTTCGTATTGTTCGATCCGGGTCTGGATTTCCGGATCTTGGATGTGGTCGTACTGGAGGCGATTCAGTGCTTGGAGTCGGTCCAACATCCGACGCCGGCCTTCATGGTTCAGGCCTTTGGGATTGGAGACGAATAAGACGGGATCTCCCTGGGACCGGAACTGCACGCCCTGGTGGCTGCTGGGCAAGAAGCCGTTGCCCCAGTAACGGGACTGGAGACTTTGGCCGCCGCCGCCGGAGATCATCACGACGAATGCCGGGAGATTGCTGTTCTCGGAGCCGAGTCCGTAGGAAGTCCAGGCGCCCAGCGTCGGTCGGCCCGGCTGTTGGTGCCCGGTGTAAAGGTAGGTCACGGCGGGATCATGATTGATCGGGTCCGTGTGTAGGGCGCGAATCAGGCAGATATCGTCCGCGACCTTGCCAATGTTGGGGAGCACTTCGGAGATCTCGGTCCCGGAATTGCCGTGCGGTTTGAATTGGAATGGGCTGCCCACGCAGAGGTGGTACTTTTGCCCGCTGGTCATACCCGTGATGCGTTGCCCGCGCCGTACGGAATCGGGGAGCGGTTCACCGGTCATTTCCACGAGCTTGGGTTTCGGATCGTAGAGATCGATGTGGGACGGGGCTCCGGATTGGAAGAGGTAGATGACCCGTTTGGCCCGAGGCGCGAAGTGCAGGGGATCGACCGCACCGAGTGAGCCCGTCCCGCTGGACGCGGGTTGCGCGAGGCCTTGGTCGCGGAGGAGACTGGCCAGGGCGAGTGTGCCGAGGCTGGTGCCGGTGCGTTTCAGGAAGGCCCGGCGGGCCATGGTGGTTTGCAAAGTAGCTAGGGGATCCATCGGTCTATCCTTTGGTGATGGTTTCGTCCAGGTTGAGCAGGATGTTGCCGACCAAAGTCCAGGCGGCGAGTTCGCAGATATCCATTTCGAGTGGCGGCGTCGATGCCCCCACGTGGATGAGTTGATTGGCGGCCGGTCGGTTCGCTTCGAAGTGTTCCAGTTCGGTGGTGTAGGCGAGGCGGAGTTCGGCGAGTTCGGCCGGTGTGGGGACTCGGCTCAAGGCGAGGCGAAAGGCGAATTGGAGTCGGTCATCCAAGGTGTCTCCGCCTTCTTTCATGATGCGCAGCCCGAATGCCCGCGCGGCCTCCACATAGACCGGATCATTCATCAGCACCAAAGCTTGGAGCGGGGTGTTGGTTCGGGGGCGTTTCACCGTGCACGTCTCGCGGCTCGGGGCATCGAAGGTGACAAAGGATGCGTAGGGAACCGAACGGCGCCAGTAGACGTAGAGCCCGCGCCGGTAGTTTTTGATCCCTTCGCTTTGTTGCCACTTGCGAGTGCCTTGGAAGGCGACCTGTTCCCACAAGCCCGGCGGTTGGTAGGGATAAATGCTTTCGCCACCAATGGCGGGATCCAACAAGCCACTCACAGACATAGCCATGTCGCGAATGCCCTCCGCTTCCAGGCGGAGGCGCGGGAAGCGAGCCAATAAGCGATTGTCGGGATCCAATTTGAGGAGTGGTTCGCTGACGACCGAATCTTGACGGTAGGTCGCCGAGGTCAAGATAAGCCGGTGCATGTGTTTGATGTCCCAACCGCTTTCGACGAACTCCCGAGCGAGCCAATCGAGCAATTCCGGATGCGATGGCCACTCACCCTGCGAGCCGAAATCTTCCGATGTCTTGACGATGCCGTTGCCGAAGAATTGTTGCCAGTAATGGTTGACGATCACGCGACTCGTCAGCGGATGCTCGGGGTCTACCAACCATTGAGCGAGGCTCAGTCGATTCTCTTGGTCCTCGTTTTTGGATGGGAAGAGGGCCTTGGGAACGCCGGCTTGGACGCGGTCGCCGGGGTTGTTGTATTCCCCGCGAATCAGCACGAAGGTATCCTTCATTTGGTCTCGCTCTCCCATGACCATCGCGACGGGAAGGTTGTTGCGGTAGTTGTCCCGTTCCTTGCGCTTGGTGTCCAAGAGCTTCTTCAATTGCTTCGCCGTTTCGACGAAGTTTTCCCGGTAATAGACTTGAACCGAGCGCGGGACGCTGTGGTCTTTATCCCGATGGTTTCGGACCAGTTCGGTGCGGATGTTTTGGGGGAGTTTCAGGAAGGTGGTGAGATCTGTGTCCGTTGTGATCGCTAGGCGGAGACGGCTGAGCAATCGCTGTTTTAGCGGCGACTGGAAATGGAGCGTGGCTTCCACCAGCGTGCCACCGGAGTGTCCCAAGGGAGCCTCGGGTTGGAACCAGGCGTATTCGGTCTGCTTGCCTTGGTCACCATTACCCCAAACCGACCAACCCGTTTCGATCTTGCTATCAAGGGTGCCGCCAATGTCATAGCGCGACCTTTGGAAACTCGCGGCTGCAGTCTTGAACTTGGCCGCTTTGAGGATTTGGCTTTCGTCGTTCAGGGTGGGCACCAGCGGGGATGGGAGCGGTTGGTCCAAGTCGACCCGGAGGAGGATTCGATTGGTGCCAGCTTGGAGCGGCAGCTTGTATTCCGGGCTCGATTGCGCCGAGTTTTCCGTGGGCAGGATGCGTTGCCAGTTCAACCACACAGAAACGGCTTCCGTATCGCCAAGAGAAAAGACGGCCGAAGTCTTGTGGGGCAAGCTGACTTCACCGGCATAGTAGACCACGCCGGATTGGTCCTGGATGGTCTCGTGCTGCGCGGCGAGTTGATCCTTTGGTTCGGACCAGCCGTGCTCCTTGGCTCCGTACCGGGCGTTGAAATCTAGGTTGCTTTCTGGACCGTAGGGATGATCTGCCGAACCAGGTTTTCCGGATTCCGGTTGAAACGGCCCCACGGCTCGCCACTGGGTGAAACGGGGTGTGGCTTTCGCCGCGACGGCCGAGGCACTCGCTTGAGGACGGGTCGTGACTTCAAACCGGGTCAGAACGAAGTCGCCGTTGTCTGCTCGTCCCGATTTGCCGGACTCACTGTCCGAGTCAGGGATGGCTTCGAGTCGAATGCCCGTGATGTTCGTCGCGGTGGTGTGAAAACGGATCGTGTAGCTGTCTTTATCCGGTAGGGCTCCGGTGGCGGAGATCGTCTGGTCTTCGTCCCACGCGAGCGTGGAACCGTTCGTAGCGGAAGCCTCAATTGGCGTGAGGGTTTCCCACGCGGCTAGGGCCTGGTCTTGGTGCTCGCGCGTCCAGGTGCTTTGGGCGGTGTCGTGATCGGCGTTGGGCGGGTTCACCACGTTGGCGTGGGCCAGTTTCATGGCTTCATACTCCTGCTCAAGTTCGGCGAGTTTGCGATCCTGGTCTTTTGAGCTGAGCGAGACTCGGGGGCGTGGGTTCACGCCGCGATCCAAGCCGTCTTCCGGCACGTTGTTGAAGTAGGCAAAGAAGCGGTAGTAGTCTTTTTGGGAAATGGGATCGTATTTGTGATCGTGACATTCCGCGCAAGCCAGTGAGGTCCCAAGCCAGACTCGCGCCGTGGTGTCGACTCGTCCAACGACGTATTTGACCGAATACTCCTCAGGAAGGGCACCGCCTTCGGAAGTGGTCATTTCGTTGCGATGAAAACCGGTCGCTACGAGTTGGTCCTTGGTCGGATTGGGGAGGAGGTCGCCTGCGAGTTGTTCGATGGTGAATTGGTCGAAGGGCTTGTTGTCGTTGTAGGCTTGGATGACCCAATCACGCCAATGCCACATGTCGCGGTGTCGATCATGGTGGAAACCCTGAGTTTCACCATAGCGTGCGAGGTCTAGCCAATACATGGCTTGGCGTTCGCCGTAGTGCTTGGAGGCGAGCAGTCGGTCGACCAAAGATTCGTAGGCTTCTTCGGACTCATCGGCCAAGAAGGCATCAATCTCCTCCACCGTGGGGGGGAGCCCGGTCAGGTCCAACGAGGCTCGGCGGATGAGCTTGGCTTTGGGCGCTTCGGGGGAGGGTTTCAGGTTGAGCCGATCGAGTTTGGCTTGGATGAATTGATCGATCTCATTGACGGCCCAGTCGGAGGCGTCGGAGCGAGCCGATGGGACTTCGGGTCGTTCCGGGGTAATATAGGCCCAATGGCCTTGCCACTGGGCACCGCTGCCGATCCAGGCTTGTAGTTGGTTGATCTGGTCGGCGCTCAAGGGCTTGCCGAATTCCGGCGGTGGCATCTGATCGTCGGCATCCGTGGTGCCGATGCGACGAACCAATTCGCTGGCCTCCGGATTGCCGGGGACGATGGCCCGTTCCCCCGATTTGAGAGCTTTGAGCGCTTCTTCCTCAATATCGAGACGCAATCCAGCCTTGCGTTGACCTTCGTCGGGACCGTGACAGGCAAAACAATGCTCGGACAAGATCGGCCGAACGTCGCGGTTGAATGAAATCTCGCTTGGAGTGCTTTCGGCGCCTTGGGCGACCGAGAGCGTGGTCGCGATTCCGGCAAAGAGCGCCAGGCCGGGAAGCCAGCGATCGGAGACCGTTGAGCAGGGGTTCCTCATCATGAAGGCACCATCCTCCCGGGTTCTCCCGTGCCGGTCAAACAAACAGTGTTCGTTCTCCGGTAGGGTGCGCTTTCTCACGAGCCGTTCTAACCCAAGAGCGGCTCGTGGTGGCGATGGTGTTTCCGTTCCCTTCTTTTGCCCAGCGGCTCGCGGGGACCAGACCGTGTAAAAAGTCCTTTTCCACCTGTAGGTAAGAGAGTGTGAAAGCGACAGCTCCGCTCTCGCACTCCAAAAAACGCTCGATTTGCGGACGAAATTTGGAGTGCGAGAGCGGAGCTGTCGCTTTGACACCGCGATCGAGTTGCCAACGGGATTTCTTACACAGTCTGGTACGCTCGCCCTGCCGGTGGGTATTTCGATCGAGGAAAAACCGGAGTTCCAGAAAAACAAACTTGACGCCAACTGTATGGGTGTTATCAAACAGTGGAACGTGGGCAGCACGAGACAGAGCATGGACGTAGGGAGCGACACGATGAATCGAATTTGCCAAGGAAAGAATCGGGTGGGGTGGATGATGGCCGGGTGCCTGTTGGGTGCCGTGGGCATGTTCGGGAGCGACCTGGTATTGGATCGGGCAGCCAGTGGATTGAGTCTGCGCTTGGGCGAGGGGGCGCCGGTGGCGTCGCCACTGCTTGAGCCGCAGTTTCAAGTGGAACGTAGTTTTGACCTTCAGGTGTGGGAGCCGGTCGGGGAGTTGTCTCGGGGTAGCCGGAATCTCCCCACCCTGGAGGTCGATTCACAAGGCGCCGCCGTCGGGTTCTTTCGGGCCATCCGTTTGCCCTTGGATTTGGGGGGTGCTGATCTTTCGGGGTTGGACTTGGTGGGAGCCGACTTGGCGGGGGCGAATCTGGCCGGAGCTGATCTGCGCTATGCCGATCTTTCCGGGGCTGATCTTCGTCGGTCTGATCTTTCGAATGCGGATTTACGTGGGGCCGATTTGCGAGCGGCGTTATTGGAGGGAGCCAACCTAGCTGGGACGTCACTGAGTGGCGCCAATCTCATCGGAGTGGATGTGTCAGGGTTCGGTGAAGGAACCGAAGGGCTCGAAGGAGCCGTTCAGTTCATTCCTGAACCACGGGTTGAGATCGAGATTGGTGACATCGACGTGGCGGCTCCGTTTCCGCCTTCTATCCCTCCTCCGCCGCTCGCTGCTCCGGCCCCGGCCTTTGATGCCGCGCTCGGTGGAGGCGGTGCGGCCCCCGTTTCCAATTCTGCCAATCTTGGTTTTGCCGTGGGTGGCGCCAATGACATCGGTAATTTTCGGCAGAATATTGAGAACGAGTTTTTGCCCATCTTCACCGATATCACTTACGAAGGCCTCTTCTTTGATTACTTCTTTGATACCGGCCAGACCGAACCCTGTGAGGCGCTTTTCTGCCCCTCTTATTCCCAGGCCGTAACGCTCGACCCGCTCTCGGAACGAGAAGAACGGTATCTCTCCGTGGGCTTGAATTCCGGAATCTCGGAAGCGGGTTTCCAACGCAAGCAGTTAAACCTCACCATTGTCATGGATGTATCCGGTTCCATGAATAGCCCCTTCAATCGATTCTACTACGATGGAAGCGTGGGTCGGCAGGTCGAGCTGACGGATGAAGAATCCGCGTTGCTGAAGATCGACGTCGCGATCGAGGCCGTGACAGCTTTGCTGGATCATTTGGAGCCAGAGGACCGGATTGGGATTGTGACCTTCAATAGCGAGTCGCGAGTGGTCCAACCCTTGTCTCGGGTCCAGGACCTGGATATGGATGAGGTGCGGCGTCGCGTCATTCGTTTGCGGGCGTTTAGTGGGACCAACATGTCGGCAGGAATGGCGACGGCAACCCGACAGTATGACGCGCTGCTGGAGGTCGATCCGACGGTAAGTGAAAACCGGATCATCTTTGTGACCGATGCCATGCCGAACCAAGGTGAGACGAGTCGCGGCGGTTTGATCGATCGGATCGAAGTCAATGCCGCGAATCGGCTCTACTCCACCGTGATCGGTGTGGGGGTCGATTTCAATACCGACCTCATCGAGAGCATCACCAAGAACCGAGGGGCCAACTACCATTCGGTTCACTCTCCGGCTCAGTTCATTGAGCGGATGGATGAGGGCTTTGACTTTATGGTGACGCCACTGGTCTTTGATCTTCGCTTAGGCATTCAAGGTGAGGGGTGGAGCATCGATCGGGTGTTTGGATCGCCCGAGGCCGACGAAGCCACTGGCGAGGTGTTCCGAGTCAACACCCTCTTCCCTTCTCGCACCGTGGACGGCGAGACGCGTGGCGGGTTGATTCTCGTGAAGCTGAGTCGGAACTCCGAAGTCGAAAACGAAGAGCTCAAATTAACGGCGAGTTACGAGAACCGAGTCGGAGAACAGTTTGAGACCGAGTCGGTTGTCACGTTTGTGAATCCGGATGTGCAACACTTTGACAATACCGGTATTCGCAAAGGGATCTTGCTCACGCGCTACGCGAGCCTACTGAAGGATTGGATTTTCGATGAACGGTTGAGCTATGAAGAGGAACGTCCGATCATCTTGCCCCTGGTGGATTACGAGTGGGGGATCCCGCTGCCGCCCATTTGGCCCGGTCCGCGTCTCGGCGAGTGGGAACGGCGTTCCATGCCGCTCTTTGTCTCGCATCGGTATCGAGAAATCTTCGGGCAGTTTCGCGACTACTTTGCCGCCGAAGCCGGGGAGTTGGGCGACGAGGATTTGCAGCAGGAATTGAAAGTGCTGGATCGCTTGGCCGATGATCCCGCCATCGAACCCATTCCGGAAGAACCCGGAGAGATCGAACTGCCGCCGCTCCCGCCTATCCCTCCCGTCGAAGCATTGCCAGAGGGGAGTGACGGGTAATCCCCCAACTTCCTAGGACGCCCACGCCGATTGTGAGGCCGCAGTTGATCGCGAGCGCGGCGCCGAGCTGCAGGGTCGGAACTGCGAAATCGACTTCAAAAACGAAGCGCGCGATCGACCAAGAAGCCGCCAGTGCCAGGATCATGCCAGTCAGACTCGCCATCACGCCGAGTAAGGCATACTCCACGAACTGAATCCAAAGAATCTGCCGTTTCGAGGCTCCCAAGGTTCGAAGTTGGATGCTTTCGTGCAAGCGTTGGTAGCGACTATTGAGCGTGGCCGTGATCAAAAGGATCAGGCCGGTGAACGCGGTAAACAGCGCCATGAATTGAATCCCAAAGGAGATCTTATTCACCACGTCGTTGAGGATCTGAAGGACCAGGGTGAGATCGATGGTTGAAACATTGGGGAAGGCATCCGTGACCTGGCGTTGCATGCGCGCGGATCGTTGGGCATCCGGTACCCGAGTCGTGATGATGTGGAAACCCGGGGCGTCGTCCAGCACACCCATGGGAAAGACGACGAAGAAATTCGCCTGAATCCGCCGCCAGTCGACTTCTCGCAACGAGGCGATGGTGGTGGTGAGCGGAATGCCTTGAACATCGAACTCGATTTGATCGCCCAGACCCACTTGGAGATCGGCGGCGAGACTGGCGTCCAATGAGATCGGAATCTCGGGGTCGTCAAACTCGGCTCGGGGGATCCATTCCCCCGCGACCAAGGTTTCTGAGTCCGTCAGGGAATCTCGAAAGGTGGAGCGATACTCCCGTCGCAGAGCCCAGCCCGGAATGCGCACGCTCTCGTCGTCACGGAGGGCCTTCACGGTGCGGCCTTTCACGGACGTGATCCGCATGCTCACGATGGGAGATACGCTAAGAATCGGGAAATCGTGATCCGCGAGGAGTTTCTGAATGGGTTCCACTTGGTCGCCCTGCACATCAAACAATATCGCATTGGCTTGGCCCTTTTCAGATTCCGGAAACAGTTCGCGCACCAAGCCGTGCTGACTTAGATGGAGCGTGAGGATGAGAAAGGTTCCCAATCCTAATGACAGCATGAGAAGTCCGGTACGGTTGTTTGGACGATAGAGATTGGACATGCCTTGCCGCAGGACATAGGGCCAGGAGTTGCGAACGGTGAGTTTGGCCAGGGCAGCCACGCCTTTGGCTACGGCATAAAGTAGGCCGAGGGCGCTCGCGAGTCCGGCGGTGAAACCCACACCGTGCAACCAACGATCACTCTGAGTGATGGCAAATAGAGTAATGGCGGCGGCGATCGCGCCATACAGAGCCCATTCCACACCTGGGCTGCGTTGCGGTTCGTGGCCCGAACGTAGCACTCGCAAGGGAGAGACGCTTCGCACGGGAAGCAAGGGAAGCAAGGCAAAGAGAAGGCAGATCCCCATCCCAACTAAGGCACCGCGCAGGATGGGCCAGGGATGAATTTGCAGATCGATCTCCAAGGGCAGGAGATCCGCAAAGGCCAGCGGTAGGTATTGCTGTACCAGAAGGCCAGCGACACTCCCAACCGTGACGCCCAGGAGGCCGAGAGCGAAGGCTTGAATGAGGTAGATGGCGAAACTCTGGCTCGCTGAGCACCCTAAGCAGCGCAGCACTGCCACCGACGTGAGCTTCTGTCGCACGTGGAGTTGGATTGCACTGGCGATGCCGATCGCGCCGAGCAGGAGTGCGATGAAACTGGCAAGATTCAGAAAGCGATACAGGTTGCGGAGGGCGTTTCCGAGCTCTCGTTTTCGTTCCTCGACGTCGTCTACACTCCAGCGATTGGCTTCGCGCATGAGATTCAATGCCTCACGAGCTCGAACCCGATCCAGATCACGGTCAAAGCGAAAGTAGTAGCGATACCGCGCAATACTCTTGCTGCCCACCAATCCCGATTCGTCGAGCAATGAATCGGGCAAGAACACCCGTGGAGCGACGGTCGCCAACATCATGTTCTCGCCGGGTACGTTCTTGAGGGCGCCGACGATGGTGGTTTCCAGATTTCCGATTCGGACCGCATCACCGACTTGCACCCCGTATTGGAGTAAGAGGTTCTCTTCGACTAAGACCCCGTGTCCGGCTCGAAATGTCGCCACGCCATCCGGGGGATCGGCTTCGATCGTGCCATAGTAAGGGAAGGGGCCTTTGAGCGCGCGCACCTGCACGAGGCGGGTGGCATCGGCTGATGGAAAACGGATCATCGAAGAGAATGTGATCTGGGTGGATCGATCGTCTCCCATGCTTTCGAGAAACGCCGTTTGTTCTTCGTTGAAAGGGATCCGGGTGCTGACTTCGAGATCGGCACCGAGTAAGGCTTTCGATTGGTCCTCGACTGCGTCGGATAGGTTTTTTCCAAAACTTCCCACCGCCACCATTGCCGCCACACCGAGAACGATGGAGGAAGAGAACAAGAGGAGTCGCGTGCGGGCACGGCGACTATCCCGCCAAGCCATGGTCCAGCTCCACGGCGATCGGAGCGCCGCCCAGAGTGAGCGTTCGGAAGCCATCTAAGCCGGGACCTCCGTGGCCGAGTCTTCTTGCAGCTGACCGTTCCGGAGTCGAATGATGCGTTGGGTCTGATTGCCGAGCTCGCGATCGTGTGTCACCAGGATCAGCGCCGTTCCGAGGTCGCGATTGAGGGCGAAGATAAGATCAATGACGCGGTCGCTGGTTTCCCCGTCCAGATTTCCGGTGGGTTCATCAGCGAAGAGGATTTGCGGTTCATTAATAAATGCTCGGGCGAGTGCCACGCGTTGTTGCTCGCCCCCGCTCAGTTGGTTGGGGTAGTGGTGGAGGCGATCCTGGAGGCCGACGCGTTCCAATAGTTCGACACCTCGTTTCCGAGCAGTGGACTGGCCGCGCAGCTCAAGTGGCACAAGGACATTCTCAAGGGTGCTTAAGCTACCCAGGAGTTGGAAATTCTGAAAAACAAAGCCGATATGCTGATTGCGAAGGGCTGCGCGGGCATCTTCGTCTAGCGAGCTCAGAGCGGTGCCTTGCAGCCAGACCTCGCCAGAGCTCGCCGTATCCAAGCCCGCGCAGAGACCTAGCAGGGTGGTTTTCCCACTGCCGGACGGGCCCAAGATGGCGCAGGTCTGTTGGGCTGGAACGGCAAAGCTCACGTCATTCAGCACTGTGAGGGTGCGATCGCCGCTGGGATACACTTTGCTGAGGGCTTCCACCCGAAGCACGGAGTTTGAATCCATATGACCTCTCTCTCTTCCATGGTTTCGGGTGTGGGTCAAACCCAAACGGTCGGAGGCCGTGTTCGAATCGCTTCGGCCCTCAAGGATTCCGTCAATTTTGCAGTTTAACTTTTGCATTCGCCCCATTCCCCAAGATCCCAGCGCGGGACGACAGGGAATGAAAAATGAGAACTGCAAACTGCAAAATGGTTGGGGAGGAAAGCCGTTCGATCACTCGTTCTCGATCCCATCTAAGCGCGGTCAGAAAAAATATAGTACTATTGTCTAAAATCTGTTGACTCTTTCCCAAAATGCGGTTACACATTTGCGCAGTTCGATGAAAAACTATATGACCATATCCCAACCCAACCTAAAAGCCGAGCCAGCGGTGTTTGCGTCTTTCGCATCTGCATCGCAGCCCAGTCGGCTGAGTGGGGTTTTGGTCTCAGGTTTTCATGCTTCTGAATCTCCGGGTTCTTTGGATCGAGGTAGACAGAATGGTAATGAGACGGATATCAGAACCCGGGAGGTAATCAGGTAGCCCTAATTTAAAGGCTTTTTTGAACCCTGTTTGCCTCCGAGCAGACAGGGTTTTTTGTTGTCCCAGACTGGTTCCAGGAGGGAATTCAAACACGGAGAACGAAAGGATTCGACCGATGTTGGTGCGGAAGATGACGTCTAGATGACGTCGAACCACGCAGATCAAAACGAGTTGCTAAGGGATGAAAAATCTCAACGGGTGGACTGTAGCTATATAGAGATCACCCGAGCGCCGGATATAATTAGCCGTTGGAAACAGTTTAAGGGCTTCAGAGGAGGTGTGCCCAGAAACACCGAAAGAGCCGCCGGGAATCCGCGGGCTGGGATCGATTAACGATCTCCAGGAGGTGTCCGTTCTTTATTTGAATTTGGTCGACGGCCGAGGCGTGTGTTGCTCCTCGGCCGTCTTGTTTTCCGCTCCGGATGCAAGCGCGCGAGTTGACTCGTGTCGAAGCGGAAGATCATGCGGAGAGTGCCGGAAGGTGAGGCACTCCCGTGAAGCATTTTGCCACGTCGATTGATCTTGCAGGATCGAGCGTGGCGTTCGGGTTGCCAGGTAGTGTCAAGGTAGCACAGTGGTATTTGACACCACGAGTCTGGGTTCGAGTCCTGGCCTGGCAGCCCCATATCTGAAACCCATCAAAACGAAAGGAAACCCCTATGCCCTGTTTACGAAACCCTCAATCAAACCGACCCGAATGCCGGGTCATCAATCACACTTTAACGAAACTGTGGATACTCGCTCGGAATCGGAGCGCGGAGCTCTGTTTGACGCGAGCGGGTTAGAGAAAACTACTGTATGAATTCGAAATCGATAGAAACGCAATTCGCCTCCATGGGCGCGCGGTTCCGGGTGGGCACGATTGAGCCGACCTGGCATCCGTGGCTTCGTGAGTGGGTGAAACCGGAGGGCTACACCGTCGACATCCGATCGGATCGTCGCGGTCCGTTCTTCGAGCTGCGTGTTCCCGAACATCTGCGTGAAGCGCTGGATGTGACGGTGATGCAAAGCAAACCCAAGGACCGTCATTTGCTCATGATGGTACGCAATCCGGAAGTGGCTCCTCGACTGGACCGCTTTCTCTGTGGTCATGATGAGCGGGAATGGTTCGTTGCCGCCGTGCCTGGTGGCGCTTCCAGTGTGCAACAAGCCATGGCGGCGTTGCAACCGACGGAGGTCCAAGAAGCGCTCGCGCGTTATCCCGTATCCCGGGACAAGCGATGCTCGCGGAAGAATCGAGCCTTCCGCCGCCAAGGAGAATGGTTCTTTGTACCGGAACCGAAGCTTGTCGTTCGGGATCGATGGGTGTTGCGGAACGAGCCGATTCGCCGAGGGAGTGGTAAGCCCCACTTGGTGGAGCAACTCTACCGCAAGGGCGGCCGATCCGTGCGCGTTTGCAGCCAGTTTCCAGACGGCGTGCTGGAAGCGGACTATCAGGCGATCCTTCGCGAGAACCCGAATGCGGCTCGTTGGGGGTGGCGTCAGATGCGTCGAGATCCGCGGGTGTATGCCCGGGGTACGGTGCGGCATCGTGATCATCAGACCATCAACCTGCCGTTTTGGCATCGGGTCGTGATGAACACCGAGTCGCAGAGTCCCACTATGAGGAACATGGCGTTCCTGGACTAATCATGAGAACCGGACGTGGGTAGGGAGCCCGTCCGGGCCGGAAACGAAGGGTCGAAAGGACCACAGACTCCCTCCCCGAGAAACCGGGATCGCTTCGTCGAGTGCAGCAGCAGTGGCTCGGCGATCGCGATCTCGGCTCGGGGCTCAATTTTTTGTCCACGCCGCGCCGCCCAAAGCGAGCGCCACCGTGCAAAGGTGGGGGCACACCAAGAGAGGCCCTGCCGTGGACAGTCTTTTGGTTCGCGTCATGCGAATCATTACCCGACGCCAAGGAAAAACGCACGCGGGTGGAGGTTACCGCCTCCGCCCGCTAATTTCGGAGTCCTATTCCCAGCGGGGGAATCATGGATGATTTCGAACCAGCCGCTTTTTGGAGGCGTCGGATGAATACTGAATTCCGACACTCTTTTCGGTGTGATTCAAGTAATCCCTACTTCTGGTTGAAACTCCGTCGTCTGGAACGCTATGGTCGCTCCGCGATTATGAAGAAGAAGGTATACGTACCTCCTGAGCTTACCTGCTTTGGTAAGGTCGGCAATTTCACGACGGGTGGTAGCAGCATGATGAGTGAATGGAGTTGGAGCTGGCGGGGTTTTGGAAAAATGAAGATGAAGGTGTGGATGATGAACATGCGCCGAAATCGAAACTCCGTCAAACCGTAGGCATTCCCGGTTGACGATCGTCGATCGTCGCTAGTCAGGAGGTTGCGATTCGGATACGCGATAACCGTTCTGTGCTCGACTCCGGAAGGTGGGGCGAGCGTACTCGCGAGCCGTCGGCGCGAGAGGAGTCGCCCTCCTGGAAAGAATCACGGCGCACAAGGGTAGGACCCCCGCAATTCCTAGGATTGGCGTGTGCGGACGATGCGCAATGGACGGTTTTCTTCAGGCGTTCACTACCATGACGACGGCTCGCAGGTAAGCTCTCCCCACATTTCGGAAGCGATTCAGTCTGCTTCAATCGCTCCCACGTTTCTTACCGTCCGTTTTCCGCTTGCCGGAGGGATGGCTTTCGAGTGCTATGAGGCGTGATGGTGTCGCGAGTGAAGCATAAGGTTTTGGCAGCGTTGTATCTGATCGGTTTTCTAGTTGCGGTTGGATGTGCCCACACACCGGAACGGACCCCGGCCAACGGAGAACCGAGTCTACGGATCGTGCGCAGTTTTGACGTGCCACCAGAGATCGTCTTCGATGTCTTTACGGATCCTGACGAGATGCCAGTTTGGTGGGGACCCGGAGTGACTTTTGAAATCGATTTGCGGGTTGGCGGACGATGGAAGATTATTCGGGAGGCTGGTGATACGACTTACACGGCCACGGGGGTCTACCAAGTCGTCGAACGCCCGTTTCGTTTGGAGTATACCTATGCCATGCCCCAGTTTTCACCCAACTCCGATCTCATCTCGATTGAGATCACCTCGGATGCGAACGGGAGCCAATTGACCTTTGTCCAGTCCGGTGTCGACATCGCACAAGAGTTAAGACAGACCCCGGAGGGAGAAATGTCGGCCAGCGAATCGGGATGGCGCTTGGGGTTCGACTTGATGGCAGCGGCTTGGGCGCGACAGCCTTAGTTTGTTAACTGCGGGCCACCCAGTGCCAGTCGCACTCAAAGGAAGGGACCGCTAGGGTTCCTGATTTGGCTTCCAAGAAAGGGGGGCGTGCTGCAATGCTTTCCGAATGTTCGAGAAGCGTAACGCAGGGTTGAGGGGGTGGCTCTCGCTGGGATGGTGTCTTCTTATACTGCAGACCTCCGCTGCTGAACCTTTTCGGGTCTCTCTTGAACCGGGTACACTCACTGTGCCTCCAGCGGTGGCGGTGAAGGGGGGACGGTATGATCTGGTCGTGCATCTTCATGGTGCGACGAAGGTCGTGGAGGAAAACTTAGCCGATGCCTATCCTGAGGCGGTTTGGGTGACGCTCACCTTGCCGGGCTTGTCGAGTGTGTATCGGCGTCACTTCCGGGATCCGAACGTTTTTACGTCTCTGCTGGAGGAAGTGGAGCACCATCTCGCTGCGCGTTCATTGGTGCAGGAGCCGGAGCTTCGTCACCTTACGGTGACTTCATTTAGTGCCGGGTTTGGAGGCGTGCGTGAATTGCTAAAGCAACCGAGGAACTGGGCTCGGATCGATTCGCTGGTGATGGCGGACTCGCTGTATGCGGGATTTCGGGGCGACGTCACCGACCGTGTCGTCAATCCCGAGCACCTGAAACCCTTTGTGGGCTTTGCCCGCCTGGCGGCTGATGGGCAGAAGCGAATGCTCTTGTCGCATACCGAGCTTCACACGCCGGACTATGCCTCGACCGGTGAAACGGCCGATTATTTGGTCCGCGCGCTGGGCGGTCCGAGACACCTGGGGCGGACGGTTCATGTGGATGGTCTGGTTGAGCGGAGTCGCTATTCGAACGGGAATTTCTTGGTGATTGGTTTTGAAGGTGAGACGGGCGAGTCCCACATGATGCACTTGCGCCACTTGGGAATCTTCCTTCGCGAAGTGAAGGCAATGGAATTGAAAAAATGATCGTTGCCGGATGATGGTCGGACCGGAATCCGGAATGGTGCTGCAGTCGCTCATGCACCGCATTTCAATCATCCTCAGTTTTAACGGGTGTGATTGGAAAGGGGGGCAGAATAGATAAGCTCGACTGCGTTGGGAGAAGGCGGGAGCAAGCTCCCGCACTCCATGGAGTGCGCCGGCTTGCCGGCGCCATTGGCGGGTAGCACCCTTTTCTAATCACACCCAGTTTCAACACCGTTGCACAATCGGCGTTGAAAAAAGTGAAAACGGGAAGCACGATACCAGGAGATCATCCGTTCACATGAAAACGACTCTACAACGAACAGCGCTTGCCTCCGGCATGCTCCTCTTTGCCCTTTCAAATCTCTCCGCTGAGAATTGGCCTTCGTGGCGCGGTCCCTCGCACGCCGGAAGCCGAACGGGAGAAAACTATCCCACCAAGTGGTCCCCCGACACGGTCGCCTGGAAAGCGGATTTGCCCGGCAAGGGTGCCTCGTGCCCGGTCGTCTGGAAGAACCGCATTGTTGTGACCTCACCGGACGGCGGATCCGATGCCGTATTGGCGTTTGACCTGGAAGGGAAACAGATCTGGAAGACCCGACTCGGCGAAGAGACTCCGCCGAAACATCGGACGCTCGGCACCAGCAGTAACGCGTCTCCCGTGACGGACGGCAGCGGTGTGTTTGTCTATTTCAAGAGCGGAAACTTTGCGGCTCTGGAAATGAACGGAAAAGTGCGTTGGAAACGGAATCTGGTTGAGGAGTTCGGGCCGCAGGAACTGTATTGGGATCAGGGAAGTTCACCGGTAATCGTAGATGATCTGGTTATCATTCCCCGTTTGCACGCGGGAGATTCATGGGTCGCCGGCTTCGACAAAGGGACGGGCAAGATTCGCTGGAAGACGGCACGCAACTTCCAGGTTCCGGCTGAAAATGATAACGGCTATACGACCCCAATCCCGGTGCGCCAAGATGGACGGGACGCCGTCCTGGTGTGGTGCTCGGATCATGTGACGACTTATGCTGCGGACGACGGTGCACTCCTTTGGCAGTGTGGCGGATTCAACCCCAACGGGAGAAAGCTGTGGCCACCGATCGCCACCCCTGTGGTTTCGGGCGATATCGCGGTGGTTCCCGTGGGCCGCGACGATCGGCGTCAGGCCGAACTGCACGCGGTTCGTCTGGGCGGCGAGGGCGACGTGACGGGGACGCATCGTCTTTGGGAGCGACACGATTTTGGGGTGTTCGCCGCCAGTCCGATCGCCTATGACGGCAGGGTTTATATTCTCCGCAACAAGGGTGGGATTGTCTGTCTTGATCCGGCTACGGGCAAGCCCTTCTGGGAGGCCGAGCTCCCGCGTGACGCTTCCGCGTATTACGCCTCACCCGTAATTGCCGGCGGGATCCTCTACGCGGCTCGCGAGGACGGAATGGTTTTTTCCGCCCGGGTCGGCGCAAAGTTTGAACTCCTCGGCGAGAACGATATGGGCGAACAGATCCTCGCGACTCCCGCTCCGTTCGACGGCCGACTGCTCATCCGCACCGCTAAGAGTCTCTATTGCGTGAATTGAGTGAGAATAAGGAGTGAGATGAAGCACCGCATTCTCTCATAGGAGGCAGCGCATGGCGTGGGGATGTAGAAAGGTAGGCTGGATAATCCTCTGTTGGTTGGGATGTATTACTATTATTCCGGCTGCGAGGGCTGGTACCGTTGTGGCCTGGGGAGCTCGAGGTAGTTTGGCGCTGGATCTTCCAGATGGGTTAGTCGATGTTGTTGATATCTCTGTTGGTCATTCTCATGCCCTGGCCTTGCGGGCTGACGGCGAGGTGGTTGCTTGGGGGGGGGATCATTTTGGGCAGATCGCAGTTCCCGAAGATTTGGAACCAGCGCTGGCGGTAGCGGCTGGATTAAATCATTCACTTGCTCTACTGCGTGATGGGAGCGTAAGGGCATGGGGGAGTAACGGGGACCGTCAAGCCTCTCCACCTGGGTTTCTTCGCGACGTCGTGGCGATCGCCGCGGGAAACAGTCATTCATTGGCATTGCGATCGAACGGAAGCGTGGTCGGGTGGGGAAAAAGGGATGGTGGACTGTCGCCGATACCGCTGGAGGCCGCTTGGGACGTCGTGGCCATTGATGCCGGGTGGGCTCATTCCGTGGCTTTGAAGAACACGGGGGAGCTCATCATTTGGGGAGAGGGTCTTCCGTCGGGAGAACGATTGGCTGAGCTGGGCCGCGTTGAGAAGATCTCGGCCGGTTATGGGTTTACCGCGGTCTTGGATGATCGGGGACGGACAGAGTTCTTAACTTCAGATTATGCTCAGCGCATGGGCCGTTTTTGGGATGGGGCAGATTTGGTTCCGGGACAGTTTGTCGATCTTTTTGCCGGCCCTGGTTTTTTGCTGGGATTGACTCCACCAGGTTCTCTCGAAGTAATTGGGCCAGTTTCGCTGCATTATGTGCCTCCCCCTGGATTGAATGCTGTGACGAAAGTTGCAACCAGTGGCAGAGTCACGTTGGCCCTTGTTGAAGCGAAGGAGGTTCCTGTTTTGGTCGGTCTTCCTGAAGAAGATTTGGTAGGGGTGGGGCATGACCTCGTCCATGAGGTGGCAGCTTTTGGAAACGGACCGCTCGAATTTCAGTGGTCGTTCGATGGTGTGGAGATTGAGGATGCGACCGGCCCCCGACTCGAACTTACGGACATCCGTCTTGCTGATAGCGGAACGTATTCGGTTGCTGTACGTGACGCGGAGGGCGGAGTCGCTGAGCAGTCTATGGATTTGGAAGTGGTTCCGCGCCCAAGCGATGATCGGCGTGTCGGTACCATCGTGGTTTGGGGACGAACAGCCCCGAACCAAAGGGAACCAGCGATTTACGGTGATTACCCGGATGTGATAGAAATCTCGGCCGCTGGAAATGGTCTGGCAGCCCTCGGTGCCTCGGGCGAGGTTCGTTATCTCGAACCGGCAGGATACCGTAGAATAGAATGGTCTGCGGAAACGCCGATTGATCATATATCCCTTCGGGAATCCAAAATCTCAGGAGTCGACGCCAATGGTCTCGGCTTCGAGTTGTTGTTCAACTCTAAGTCTCGATTGTATTCGCCGCACCGTAGGTTGTTTGGGATGGTCGATGTTGCCCGTACGGAATCTCAAGCCGTTTGGTTGCACGCGAGTGGCAGGATCATCGATCGGCCGGTCAACAACAACTTAGCGGGTCGACTACGTGGGGTTATCGACCTCAAGGCGGGTGCCTCTCATGTGCTGGCTTTGCTGGAGGATGGTTCGGTTGCCGGATGGGGGGACAATAGCTTGGGCCAGTTGGAATGGCCAATGGGGCTGGATCGAGCCAGCCAGATCGCTGCTGGCTTGAACCACAGCCTGGCGATTCGTCCGGACGGGAGTGTGGTTGCTTGGGGTGACAACGAGCACGGACAGTCAAGCGTCCCCAAGGGGTTGGGAGACGTGGTGGCGATTGGTGCTGGGTCGAGTCATTCCCTCGCCGTCAGGAACGATGGGAGCGTTGTTGCATGGGGTTTGAATGCTGCCGGTCAGACGAGTGTCCCTAAGGGACTGAATCAGGTCATCAAAGTTGCCGCCGGATACAATTTTTCTGCCGCACTCGTTGAGGCGGGTCGTCCCGTAATCCTGTATCGGGACAAAACGCTCGCGGTAATTGAAGGCCAGTTATTTCGGGTACCGATTCAGGTGGTTGGTAACGGGCCCTTTCATTACCAGTGGCGGATTGATGGGGAGATCCTCCCGGGCGAAGAAACCCGTTTCCTAGAAATACCCGCCGCACTTTCACACGACGACAAAGTATTGGAAGTATCAGTCGAAGATAGTGCTGGAGTGCTGTCCACGGAAACGTTTCACCTTCGTGTGATGCCTGATAGTCGTATTCCACCGATGCCGGGAACGGTTGTCGAACTGGATGGGGATGCGGCATTTGTCCCGGATCGTCTTGGGAAGGCCGAGGGGATTGTAGCCATTTCGAGCGGAGAGCGTTTCGGCGGACTGAAGGAGGATGGCAGTGTGGTTGTTTGGGGGCATCCATCGGGCCAGATGGCAGTGCCTGAGGGCTTGGAGAACGTGGTGGATTTGGCGTTTGGAAGACCCGTTCAGTTTGCGCTTAAGAAAGACGGCACACTCTCTAGCTGGAGAGATGGCAATAGTCCAGTGAATCCGGAGCTCGGACATGACTTCTTGAAGAATGGATTCGGCATTGTAGATATCGAAGGAGATGGTGGTCATTTTATTGCGCTCAGGGCTGACGGAACAATAGACGAGTATCCGGGTTGGGGGCGGAGTTGGGAGGGGCTTGAGAACGTGGTTGCCGTCGCGGCGAGTCGAACCCATTCGATGGCGCTCCTCGCCGACGGTGAACTTCGTATCTGGGGAGATAATGAGTTTGGTCAAGCAGAGGTCCCTGTCGACTTAGGTCCGGTGAAAGCGATTGGTGCCTCGGAATCAATTTCCTGGGCATTGACCGGGGACGGTGTCTTACATGGTTGGGGGGATATGGAGCGGGGAAGGTTTAGTCACTATCAAAGGCTACCTGGAGTTGAGAGTTTTTTTTCCGGACACAGTCATGTCATCGCTTTACTAACAGACGGAAGCATCTCGGCGTGGGGGTTTAGGACTTACCTGAGAGATTGGTTCGAAACACGCTTGTCGAGATCTGAAATTGGGGGAGACATTCAGTCGGTTCGAGGGGGGCGAACCGAGCTGTCGATCATCATGGAGACGATGAATCCGGTCATTCTTGATGTCCCGGAACGTGTGGCTGTTGCTGTCGGACACAGGCTCCGTTTGGCAGCGCGGCCCTTTGCGTCAGTCCCATTTACGGCGGGATGGTTTGCTGGGGAAGAGATGATCTCGGAGGAGGGGGCATTGGAGTTGAATCTCGAGTCGGTTGATTTTGGTCATTCGGGAACGTATTCCTTCCGAGTCGAAGACGAGCGGGGACGGGTTACGGAGAGGTCTGTTTTAGTTGAGGTGTATCCCAAGCCTCCGCCAAAGCCTTCCCCCACGCCGGGGCGGTTGTTTGCTTGGGGTGCGAGTGGTGTTGGGCCGGTAGATGTGCCCCCTCAGTTGCCCGATGTCGCGAGGGTTTTTGCGGACGAGGGGCGGACGGTCTTGCTCGGGACGGACGGCGTGGAAGTGCAGATCGGTTTCCAAGGTCGGTCACCATTTGATTTACCTGAGGGAGCGATTGAGCGGACGGGCGGTGGGGTGCTTTTTGAGGATGGGACGTTTTATGGTGGTGGTTCGTCCCGTCCGCGGAATTTGGTCGGGGTTATCAGTGGTGATAGTGGGCACGAATTCACGGTCGTTGCGACGGCGGATGGAGCGGTTCGAGCGTGGGGATTGAATGACGTCGGGCAGACCTCGGTACCAGGCGTTTTGGATTCCGTGGTTAAGGTTTCCTGTGGCCTGGAACATACGATCGCCCTGAGGTCCAATGGCACGGTTGTTGCCTGGGGGGGGAATACGTACCGGCAAATAGACGTCCCGCCTGGACTGAACGACGTGGTTGATATCGCCGCAGGTGGGACGCATTCCTTAGTACTCCGTGGGGACGGAACACTGGTCTCTTGGGGAAATAACGAACAGGGACAAACGGATATTCCGGCAAATCTCGCGCAGGCTGTCGCGATCGCTGCTGGGCGAGACCACTCTGCGGCCATAGTGGATCTGGGCGTGCCGCTCCTTATTGAACCGCCGCACGATACCATCGCTTATCTCGGGCAAGGGGCAAGTTTTCATATCACCGCCTTGGGACGGGGCTCTCTCTCCTATCAATGGCTGAGGGAGGGTGTGCCGATTGAGGGCGAAGATAGTCCCTCACTGATCCTACGGGATCTGACCCGTGAATCGGCTGGCAATTTCACGGTCCTAGTAAGAGACGAGGATGGCGATATGGCTTTGGGAGAGGCGAACTTGGCGATTGTTGACCGTCCACCAACTCGGCGGAGGGTGGGGAAAGTCGTGGTTACGGATGGAGGGCCATTCGCCGACGTCTCTCACCTTGAGCCGATTACTCAGCGCTCGGTTGTGGACATCGGAGGTCATTCAGGACGTGGTGTTGCCCTGAGTGATTCTGGAGAGGTATTGGTTTGGGACATCGACTCGGTTTTGGTTGGCCCGCACCTGGTTGAAGGACTTGGTGAGGTGGAGGCCGTCTCTCAATTTGGGGAGATGTTTACGGTGTTGCGTCGGGACGGATCGGTTTTTCAAGGGCGACTTAGCCGAAGCGGTGAAATCCTTGAATCGTCGGTTCCACCGCTACTCCAAAGTGTTGTTGCGATCGATTCTGGTTACGATCATACGCTTGCCCTAAACCTGGACGGGACTGTTGACGCTTGGGGCAACAACAGCCGGGGGCAAACAGATGTGCCTCGAGGTTTGGGACGAGTGGTTGCAATTGATGCTTCTGCCTACTACTCGCTTGCGCTTAATAGCGAGGGAAGACTCGTAGGCTGGGGAGCCAATGATCATGGGCAGTTAGATATACCGGACTTCGAGCACCCCGTCGTAGGGGTCTCTGCTGGTCCAGGCTTCGGCTTGGCTTTGCTTGCGAATGGTGAGTTGATTGGTTGGGGAAAAAACGATTTTGGCCAGATAGACGTTCCTGCGGATTTGATCAATCCAACGTACTTTGAAGGGTTGAGCAATTGGTCTCTGGCGATTGATGGCGCCGGAAAGAGCTATTCGTGGGGGCGAGTCCCGGTAAGGGGTCTTCGGTTCCCACGCGGGCTTCATGGTATTGTCAAGAAATCGAACAATCTCGTCCTAGTGGATCGGGAAAAGCCCGTCGTCTTTGACTTGCCCGAAGAAACTATCGTGGCGGCAGGGCAGCGGGCTGCATTGGCCGCAAGAGTAGCCGCTGACGGCCCGATCCAGTTTCAATGGAGCAAAGACGGTGAGTTGCTGCCTGGGCGCGATTCGGATTATTTGAATCTTGGCCTCGTCAGTAGGGATGATGCTGGGACCTATACTCTCACGGCCACAGATCGGACCGGCGCCGTGGGAAGCTTGGCGAGCCGGTTGGAGGTACTCCCGGCGCAGCCGGAAAGGGTTCCTGGCGTGGTGGTGGCATGGGGTGACAATTCGTTGGGACAAACGACTGTGCCGGACAACTTGCAAGGGATAGTCGAGTTGGTGGCGGGCCGAGATCACACGGTTGCACTTCGAGCGGATGGAACCGTTGTGATGTGGGGTGGTGGACGGGGCATGGAAGCCATCGGTCCGGAATACTTGTCGGGGGTCGTTTCAATCGCTGCCCAGGATAATCTCTCGTTTGCTCTCAAGCTGGATGGGTCCATTGTTGGCTGGGACCACGAGAACGAACGGTGGGACTACTGGTGGCCCCCTATCGAGGGCTTCGGTCGTTTTACCGGCTTTTCTGGCAGCATGATTCATGCGGTCGGTTGGGATGATACTGGCCGTTTTGCCTCCTGGGATCGGAGCCGGAGCCGTGTAGACCTTCCCGACGGGCTCCAACAAGTGGTTAAGGTGACTTCAAGTCAGCGGCACTTCTTGGCGTTGCGTGCTGATGGTACTGTCGTTGGGTGGGGAAGCGATTTCCGAGGCTCGACGAATGTTCCGGTCGCTCTGACGGATGTGGTGGATATTGCTGCCGGAGATGGCTATTCACTTGCCCTTCGATCGAATGGTGAGGTTGTTGGTTGGGGGCTTGACGATTACGGCCTTGATTCGTTGCCTGAAGGCGTAGGACTCGTCGATCGTATATTCGCCGGTCCGTCGGATAGTGCGGCGATATTGCGGGATGGAAGCTTAGTGGTTTGGGGACGTGATGATGGCTCTCATATTGGCTTCCCGCGGGATCTTCGGAATGTGGCTACAGTGGCTATCGGCCGGAGACATATGGCCGCACTGGTCACGCAGCGCGAACCAGTGATTTTCGGCGTCAAACCGGACCAAAGTGTCACCGAGGGCGGTGACTTAATTCTGGATTTTGGAGTCGCTGGACACACTTCGTTAAGTTTCCAATGGTTCCTGAATGGAACCCCGATTCCCGGCGCAACTCAGCCGAGTCTTACCGTCGATTCTTTCGGTGAGACCGACGCGGGGGAGTACGTATTGATGGTAGGTGACGAGGAGGGCAATGTTGGTGAAGGTCGGGTGAATGTGAACTTGATTCCAAACCAGCCTGAAGAACCGCGGGTTGGTGCATTGATGATGCTCAATAGTTGGGATGGTGTTACATATCCCTTTGGCATGAACGATCTCACGGCGATTGCGGTGGGGTTGAAGCATATCGTGGCGGTTCGAGAAGGTGGAACGGTGGTGGCTTGGGGAGATGACGACGAGGATCAGGTTCAAGTGCCTGATGGATTGGTAGGGATTCAGTCCGTAGCAGCCGGTGATAGTCATTCCCTGGCTCTGCGTGACGACGGAACCGTGATTGCCTGGGGAGCGAACGATATGGGACAATCGGACGTTCCTCTCGGTCTAAATGAAGTCGTCGAGGTCGGTGCCGGTTCAGACTTGTCGGCTGCCTTGAGACGAGATGGCACCGTAGTGATTTGGGGGGAATCGTTCTCCGATCGTATGCCAGAGGGCTTTTTCAATGTAGTTGAGATCGATGTGGGAACGTCTCATATTCTGGCTAGGAGGTTTGACGGTGGTGTTGTCGAATGGGGGAGATACACGGATGTGGACAGGTTTACGCGATCTATTGAGAATGCTTTGTCGGTCGGCGTTGGAGACCGTATGGCTGCCGTGCTTTTGCCGGACCATTCTGTCGAGGTGTGGGGGCCCAGCACACAGCTCTTCAACAGGATTGTAAGACCGATCGTCAATACTACGCTTCAGATCTCGGTTGGAGGAGACCATCTTGTCTTGCTGCAGGAAAATGGCAGGATCCTGATATACGATTCGGAACGACGGACGACTGAATTTCAGCACCCACTTGTGAGGGTCGGTGGTAGCGTGATTGCAATGTCCTCATATGGAAACAGCACGGCTGTGCTGTTTGAACCGGACCGTATGGAACGTCCTCGGCAGTTAGTCCTAGGGATTGAAGAGGCGGGGGCTGGCTACCGCTTGGTCGTTCGAGCGGCTGATGGACGGTTCTTGTCTCGCTACGATCTCGTTGGGGCAGCGATCGAAAAATCCGATAGGATCGGAGACGAAGAGTCTTGGCAGAGAGTTTTTGTTCCGCCTGATTTGGTGATGGATAGACCGATTTCTGTGGAGCTTCCAGTTGAGGGCCGTTCGGGTTATTTTCGTATCTTCTACAGGTGATGGGTGTGAGCCCTCTGATTGGTCTCGCTTTTCCCGTTGGTAAACCTGTGCTAACCAGAGTTGTCCGCGACGCGTGGGTTGTTTCAGACAGGATCAACAGAATCCATAGTGGCAAGGTGTCAGTCTCAGGACTTCGCATTTCCTTCTCGAACCAAATTGGCGGTGCTGATCCGTGGTGATTTCTCGGTGATTGCAAGAGGCAGCCGTTAGAAAGGGGGAGGGCGGATCCACCCTCTTGTGATCGCGGCTAAGGGGTGTTCTCTTGGGTGCTTGCGACAGAGGCGGGATGCTTCTACTCCTTTTTTCTCAGAGTGAACGGAGTAGGAAAGAATCTTTGTTGGCTCTGCGGGCTCCTGCTAGGAAAAAGGAATCTGCGTTTATCTGCGAAATCGGTGGTTAACAGAAGAGGCCAAAAAGAAAAAGTGGCAGACCGAGTGTGACTTTAAATGTAACGATTCTCTGATTCCGGTGTACCGCAAGCAAATCTTAGCCAGTTGCAACGGCCTGAACGGGAGACGGTTGGAGCGCGCTCTACGGAAATGGTTCGTATTTCACTTCCGGACTGCCGACTGTGACAGATTGTTGGTCCATCAACATGAGTATGGTCGAGGCCTGTTGTTCCGGACTGACCGAACGAGGGTAATAGAACCCTGCACGTGTCGGTGAGTTGGCGAGAAATGAACGCAGTTCCATTCTCTAATCCGCTTCGATCGCTGCTGGCTGGTAAGAGAGTAGCGGAATCCTGGGGCTGATCCCCGTTTCGGAGTAGACGAGGGGCAGGAGTTCCTCGGCAGCTTTGGGATCACCCGTTTCGAGGTTGTTTAGTAGTTGAGTAATGTTAGCCATGTTGAATCGCGAATCACTATGGCTACCAGAGGACTTTGACCCCGTAGTGAGCGAAATTGTTGTCAGCTGAGAGGATGGGAACATCTTGATTGAGAGCTTGGGCAATGATGAGGCGATCAAAGGGATCACGATGGTGCCATGGTAGCTTCTCATTCTCCACCAATACCTTGGTAGTAATGGGTTCGATCTGTATCGGATGAGAGAGAATGAATTCATCGAGGAATTCATTATAGCTCCTGCCGAGTTTCAGTTTTCCAGACGAAGTCTTGATTGCGATCTCCCACAGACTGGCAATGCTTAAGGAAATCTGAGTGTTCTGCTGAGTGATCAGTTTTGCCGCCTTCTTCGACAGCCGAGTAGGATCGTAGAGGGCCCAGAGCAGTGCGTGAGTGTCGACCATCAATCTCATCCCGTGTATTCCTCGAAATCCTCTGGGGTTTCGTCGAAGTCGGGAGCCATGTAGTAATCACTTGTTTTGGCGCAACCGAGTTTGAACGGTTTTCTCTCGGGCGCGATTGGGCGAAGTTCCGCGACACGTTTTCCGCGCTTAGTGATGTAGTAAGTTTGACCGTCTTCGACAGCTTGAATGATCTCCGAGAGCCGTGTCTTCGTATCAAAAATGCCTAGCTCTTTTGCTTTCATTCATAACTAGATAACAAACTGGTTAGATGTTGTCGAGCGGCATTTGGACACTCCGAGAAGTTGTGTTTCTTGGACCTGAGAAGGTGTCAGTCCCAGGAATTCGCACTTTTTTCCGAACCAAATTGGCGGTGCTGAACCGTGGTAATGTCTCGGTGATTGAATGAGGCAGCCGTTAGAAAGGGGGGGTGGACCCACGCTTTTGTGAGCGCGGCTAAGGAGTGTTCTCTTGGGTGCTTGCGACAGAGGCAGGACACCTCTACTACTTTTTTCTCAGAGTGAACGGAGTAGGAATGAATCTTTGTTAGCTCTGCGGGCTCCTGCTAGGAAAAAGGAATCTGCGTTCATCTGCGAAATCGGTGGTTAACAGAAGAGGCCAAAAGAAAAAACGTGGAGGACTAGGTGGGATTCGAACCCGTGGTAGGGTTAAACTGCGGGATTGTGCTGTTCTCGCCGGTGTGGTCAGCGGGCGCAGAGGGACTTGATTTGCTCCGCGATTCGATCTTCTTCGCCTTGCGTGGTTAGGATGAAGATTTCCTGGATGCCTTTGGCCGATTGAGTGACGGCTTTCAGTCCGCCGGGGCGTTTGCCCTGGAGTTTGACTGCGCCAGTCTTGCCGGATCGTCCCAGCGACTTCCCGCCATACGAATGCCCGATGATCACGCCGACGACTCCGTCGATCGCCTCAATAGCACGGAGCGTGCGTCGTGACTCAGACGATGTGCTTTGGTGACGACCGCGTTTTGGCATGTCGTCCAGACCCTAGGGATGCGGGCCCGTGGTTTCCAGTCGATTTCCTAAATGGCGTCCGGTGGAGTTCCGGAGGGCAGGCTAGCGACGGGGTTTGCGAATGGCGTATTCGTTGGTAGCCCAATTCGGGGCGATGGTGAATTCCGCGAATCGGGCCTGTTGTACGGCGAATTCAAGATTCAAGTGCGTCGCCTCGTCGGGAATCGATTGGAGATTGTACTCGTGGTACCGATCCGTCCAACTACTTCCTGAGATGCGTAGCGTTTTTCCTGAGGGCTGGGCAGTTAGATGGATGAGGTCGAAGAGGTTGGTCTTGCCCAGGTAGTCGTGGTCCACACGAAGCTTACTGACATTGCGGCTGGAAGTGTCATTCCTGGGGCGCGCTCGATCGATTTCACTGATCCAGAACGAGACTCCGTTGACTCGATTGGTGATCCCGAGGGCGTGTTTTTCGCCGGGTTCTGGAAGGGGGACGGAAGAGACGATAATGGACTCATCGGGATGAAAACCGGCCGAGCGTTTGATGTGAAGACGCAGTTTCCACGCCTCTTCGTTGGGCCATAGGATGGGGCGAAAGAAGAGGGACTCGTTCATCCCGGAGCGGGACGAGGCTTCGAGGTGATTGCCGGTGGCATCTCGGAGGTCGACGTTGAAAAGATTCCAAGTTTCGTTCGTGCCCCGTGGCGATTGAAAACGTACTTGGGCGTAGGCCGCAGGGTTATCTCCGCCGGAAACCGGTACAAAGATTTTGTCGGTTGTGCCGTCCGGGTTGCTGCGAGACGTGGAGTTGAAGGAAACCCCGGATACGAACTCTTCCAGCGTGACCGCGAGATCTCCCGTGTGCTGAACGGCCGGGAGGGATGCTGGCGTCCAAGGGGCTGCTGTGGATGGGGTCCGGTTCCGGATCCGAAAGCTCCCCATGACCTTCCGGTTGTCGGTGAATTCTTCATTGATCACGACGCATTCGATCCACTCCGCCCGTCTCGGCCAAACGGGGGAGGTGATGGTGTGGAGTTGATTAGAGGCGCCGTTGCTGAGGCGGAATTGTTTCCAAGAGGCTTGGCCCGCTATGGGCCCCCCTTCCGGGCGGAGTGCAATGGAGCCGGATACTCGGGGACTGTTTGGGCTGCCCGTTTGTTCGATCCAGGTTACCAGGGCATCCTCGCCGGTTTGAAACGGTGAAGCGTGAAAGCGGGGACCCAGGGTGGGGGCCATCGGATCCGTGATTTCGGTTGGGAGCCGTTTGAGGAGACGTTCCAGTGGCGTGTGTGGGTTGTGATTTGTGCCTGTGGAGATGCCGACAAGCCGGAGTGTGTTGCCATTGGGGAGCGTCACGACGGTGGCCTCGCCTGGCCTTGGGGCCATGACGTAGAGGACGCTCACTACGAGGAGTGCGGCGGCGACTAGAATTCCGATCCGTTTTTTCATCAAGCGGGATTGAACGAGACGGGTTGGGAGGCGGAACGGGGGCGAATTGCCTTCTGCCGGTCGGATTGGGTTTGTCTAGTCCTCATTATCGGGAGTGTAGCGGGCTGGCTTGGATCTGTCCAACTTGCCTTGCCTCGGATTGGGGATCTAGGTGTGATGGCATAGGGGGGCTGACTTGGTGGGGCGAACGTAGTCGCGAGCCGTTCCTGCCTGGAGCGTTTGTTGGAGGTAATGGGGATTGCGGTCGCTGCTTCTGCCCAACGGCTCGCGGGTACCAGACCGTGTAAAAAGTCCTTTTCCACCTGCAGGTAAGAGTGTGAAAGCGACAGCTTCGCTCTCGCACTCCAAAAAACGCTCGATTTGCGGACGATATATGGAGTGCGAGAGCGGAGCTGTCGCTTTCACAACCGCGATGGAGTTGCCAACGGGATTTTTTACACGGCCTGGTACGCTCTCCCTACCAGGGATGCGGGATTGCTGCCGGCTCGCGAATCGGGCAGGGTCTGGTGTTGAAGGGAGTTCTTGGAGAGATGATTGCTGAAGAAAAACGGGTACAGATCGAAACGGAGTTGGATGCACTTGAGGCAGAGGAAGGGGTGACGATTCTCTGGGCTTGCGAATCCGGAAGTCGGGCTTGGGGATTCGAATCGCGGGACAGTGACTATGATGTGCGCTTTATTTACCTCCGCCGAACTTCGGACTACCTCCGTGTTTCCCCGCTCCGGGATGTCATTGAAAAGCCGATCTCGGCGGATCTGGATATCTCGGGTTGGGACCTTCCCAAAGCGCTTGGGCTTTTTCGAAAGTCCAACCCGCCATTGTTGGAGTGGCTTCAATCGCCCGTGGTGTATCGACAGGATGCTCAATTCCACGCGGAGTTGGCGGCGTTGGTGCCGGAATATCTCTCGGCCATCGGCTGTATGTACCACTATCTCAGCATGGCGAAGCGCGACCTGCGTTCGTGCCAAAACGATCAAGAGATTAAGTTGAAGAAATACTTCTATTTGTTACGTCCCGTCCTGTCCTGTATGTGGATCGAGCAAGGGCTTGGTGTGCCGCCGATTGAGTTGCGCGGGTTGTTGAATCGGATTCTCCCGGACGGGGCACTTCGGGAACAGATCGATGCTTTGATCGAACAGAAAAAACAAGCGACGGAGAAAGATACGATTCCCCGGATTCCGATGCTTTCGAATTTTATCATAGAGCAGATGGCGGCGTTCCGTGCGGTGACGCAGCAGGCCTCGTTTACGAGTGCTTGGGGGAGCTTGGATGCGTTGTTCCGGGCCACGTTGCTGCGCGTGAACGGGCCCGGGTTTGAAGCGGCGGTCGGGGAAAAAGGAATCGCAGACACTGCCGATTCCATGTGATCAAGAATCTAGATTCCAGCGTTTGGGTTTATTCCGGAATTACAGGGCTCGAAGAACTTAGCGCCGTCGAGTGGGTGCGTTGGCGAGTTGATGGCGACGGAGCTCTCGATGTGAGAGCTGACGTTTGGTGGTGCAGAAGATCGGCCGTCCGTAGCAGGCTTTGGCTTCTGATTCCGAGATCCTTCGTGTCTGCATGTTGTCGAAGGGATCGAGGCCTTGGCCCGGTTGCCAAGGGCTCGTTATTCCTTCATACCAGATTCCTTCGATACGATGGAGGAGGCGCCCGTCGGGGAGCCACCGATTGATGGCTCGGAGCTTCGCTTGCGTGGCGCACCAAGCGGGATAGCTCGGGGAATGCATCCGGACGGCTTTGAGTTCGCAAAGGCATTTGGTGACCGGATGTACGTAGAAGCGGCGACGGTAGTGATTGGCGGCGTGGATCGGTTCTTCCTTCCCGAATTTGGGTGAATCCACTGCGTAGTGCCATACGATGCCATCTCTCATAAACGTGTCGCGGAGGACAATGCTGTTGAGAAACTCGCACAAGTGGTAATGGGACGACTTTCGTCCGACGGATTTGCGGAATTCAGAGTAGACCCTGTCCCAACGGTCGCCCACGTGAGAGCACAGCCAACGTTCGAGCGGGGACGTGTTGAAGCTCAGCCACTTCTGGATCGGGTGGGGACGCCGTATCCCTTCGAAACGGGGGCGTGATTCCAGGGAGAGATTGCTACGACGGGCCTTTCCCATGGGGCCCCGGTTTTGCCGCAGGCATTCGAACAGAACTATGTCCATATCCTTTCTCATCGCGCTCTCATGGGTATTCAGTCGTTGCCGAACACTTTACAGGTAAGTTTTTGGTCTGAAGGGTTGCAGTCTTGGCCGATGGGGCGGGCTGAGGTGGGGACCCTAGTGCTGGTCTTGTCGGGGAGGGGGCCAGACCCGAATTGTCCATGTTCGTGGGACATTGAATGGAACGGAGAAGGGGGTCGATACAGTTCTGAAGATAGAATTTGTCTAAGTTTTAGAGGCCTAATTTGCGTGGATCTGCACTTATGTCGGCTATTTTTTTAGAAAAAAGTTAGACAAAAAGTTGACACTTTGAATCCGTAGGCAAAGTTGAGGTCGTGGTTAGCAAAGGTGCTGACCCAGAAAAAATCAAACGAAGTAAAATCTAATGAAGAACACCATTGCTATCATTCTCGCGGTCGGAACCTTGTTAATTGCGCCTCAAACGCGTGCTGGAAACGTGGCCGAGAAAAACATCGTCGAAGTGGCGGTTGGAGCCGGTCAGTTTAACACTTTGGTTGCGGCCGTGAAGGCTGCCGGTTTAGTGGACACCTTGGCGGGTAAGGGCCCGTTCACTGTCTTCGCTCCGACTGACGCGGCTTTTGCTAAACTGCCGGAAGGCACCGTAGCGACGCTGCTGAAGCCCGAGAACAAGGACAAGCTGGTGTCGGTGCTGACCTATCATGTGCTGGCAGGGAAAGTGCCGGCTAGCGCGGTGAAGACCATGAAAGCCAAGACGGTCAACGGCCAAGAAGTCAGCCTCAAAGTGAGTGACAAGGGCGTGAATGTAGACAATGCCAACGTGGTGAAGACGGACATCATGGCATCGAATGGTGTCATCCACGTGATCGACTCCGTGATCCTTCCTCAGTAAGATCAACAGTCTGTTTAATGGGCCGCGTGCTGATGGCGGCTCCATCCCCAAAAAAGTTCTCCTGATTTCGGGAGGGCTTTTTGTGGTTTGAAGTGACTCGGGGAGAAAGAATCGCGTCCGTTTCCCACGAGCCACCGTCGGGCACAAATGTCGGGCACAAGGGATGGGAACGAGGAACTTCGCTACGTTTGGCTTATCATCCTAGACGTGGAGCCTTTGGCAAGGCAACCACCGTGCTCACATAAAAACCCGCCCCCGGCTGGTGGCCAAGGGCGGGCTTGTTACGGGTTGGGCCATTTTGACCGAATCAGAGACCGTGCTAAACCGCCTCTGAACCCCGCCTAACTAATTCACCTGAATTCGCCTGTCAACATGTTGCTCCATCTGAGCCTGAAAAAGATAGCGTCTTGGTATTTCCCTGGGAGTGAGTGGATGGTATTCCGGGTCGTATTCCGCTAGTATTTGTTAGTATTGAGATCGGATGAGATCAATCTTGGCTTCCAGCTCCGGTCCGATGTCTTCTTGAAAGAAATAGGCGTCCCGAGTGCCTCCGGGATTCCAACTGTGCAAGAAAAGCATCTGTTGGAACGGAACCCACCGGGCCGATCCGTCCATGTAAACGTGATTGCCACCTTCCGGAAGACCTCTTTGGTTGTGATGAGGTGGCATGTCTTTAAATGCGGTTTCCCGGCCGCCTCCCCATTTTCGGTCCACCTTGAGTACGGCATCCGCCGCCAGCGCCCAGCCGGGTCGCGAGATGGAATGCTTCACCGGTGAACGGGATCGAAAGGTTCCGGCTGGATTCAACCATTCCTCGATCCCACCGAAATACTGATAACCAATTTCCCAAGCCGGGAACTGAGCCTCAAACTGGGGGAATGTCGGTCGGTTCGGACAGGTCCATATCTTTGAAGTCCCGCCTGGAATCACGCCTTGATTTGTGTGAATCACCAAGCCCACGCTAGCCGCGGCTTCCACCGCGGGAGGATTCAGCGCCACTTGCACGGTTTTAAACCGCGCTTCCAACAGCCGGTCTTCATTATCATCGGCATAGATCGTCATCCCCAACGCAAGTTGCCGGAGGTTATTGAGGCACTTGGCTCGGCGGCTACTCTCCTTGGCCCGAGACAAGGCGGGGAGAAGCATCCCCGCCAGAAGGGCGATGATGGCAATCACCACCAATAGCTCAATGAGGGTAAATGCCCAGAAGCGGCTGCCCGAACGTGTCGTCATGGGATTCACAGGGATTGCGGTGGCCCTTACGGTGTTAGTCGAAAGAAGGTCGGCATCGCTGACGTGTCGATGGCCACCGTGTGTGTCGTGGAATCGCCTCCGCTTGGGATTGCGGCTTCTATGACCTCCCACGTGATCAGGTCTGGCGACGCTTCCAATTGATAAACCGCACCGGCTTGTGAATCCCATGTCAGGTCCAGTGTCGGCGCGGCGGGTGTTCCCGTTCGGGCAAATGAGGTGATGTTGGCTGACGCACTCGGCGGAGCTTCTCCCTCACCGGCAAAAACGAATCGCATCCCTAGAAACACGGACCGCGCCGCCGTGCCGTCCTGAACATCATCGATCAAAAACTGGCGTGTCTCGCCGGTTGAAACCTGGATCTGTCCCACCGCCATTTCGTAGTCGTTGTAACCCGGAGTCCCGTTGAAGGTGCCGTCGTTAGCGTGGTAGCGGGTAAACTCCTCTCCATCCAAGGCAAAGTTGAGGGGTGTTTGGTTTTGCAGGTTTTCTTCAGGATCAACCGCTCCAATGTCCCCCAAGCTGAAGAAGACATCATAGACGCCGCCTTTGGCAAAGGTCACACTGGCTTGAAGGGGCGGTGCGTCCTCACCGCCGTTCGGGAAGGATTCGAGAATCGGGCCGTAGGAGCCCAAACCTTCACGGATGTTCCATTTGTTGTCCGAGGTACTGTTCGCGTTGACGGTTAGCCAATCCTCCTGGGTGGGGAAGGCTTCTGAGTCCGCCGGGCCCACCAGAAGGGTGTTCCCAAAGAGATCGGTGGTGGGATCAAAAACACCGGGACTCATGGTGAACTCCGAGATCTGTAGCTCTTGTTGGCGCAACAAGCGCATTCCCAAATAGACGGATCGTTGCGCCGTGCCGTCCTGCACATCGTCGATCCAGAAATTCACTTCTTCCCCGGCTGCAACGGTGATCGCGCCAACGGACATTTCGTAGTCGTTGTAGCCCGGTGTGCCTTTAAACTCGCCGTCATTTGCGTGCCAACGGGTGAAGTCTTCTCCTTCAAGAGCGAAATTGAGTGGCGTCGGGTTGGTTAAATTCTCTTCTGGATTCACGCTGCCGATATCGCCCAGGCTGAAAAACACATCGTAGGTTCCGGCCTCGGCAAAGATCACGGAAGTCTGGAGCGTCGGCCCATCCTCGCCGCTAGCGGGGAAGGTTTCGAGAATGGGGCCATAGGACCCAAGCCCTTCTCGGATATTCCATAGATTGTCGTTGGCGTTGTTGGCGTTCACGGTCAGCCAATCGGATTGATCCGGAAATGTCTCGCGATCCAAGGGGCCGGTTCGAAACTGATTCCCGCTCACATCCGTCACCCAATCAAAGGCGCCTGGGCTGATTTGAATCTCCGAAATGCTCCCGCCGAGCTCAATCACGCGGAGTGTCACGCCTTGCCAAGTCGAGGTTACGAAATCCTCGGAAAAAATGTCCCCCACATCGTCCACCCGTACTCGAATCACGCCGCCACTCTCAACCTCGGCTTCGCCCAGGGATACGGTCTGCCACCACATGTTTCCGGTGGGCCCATCGATGGTTGGGTATCCCGGCGAAGTTCCGCCGGTTGCCGGGATGGCGTTCAATTCCGAATACTCGACCAAGGGGGCGTCGCCCAGAGCGGCTTGAATCGGGCCGGTCCCGGGATTGTTTCGTTGGTCGAGAAAGTTGAGAATCACTTCATACTTCCCGCCGATGGCGACCGAGATGTCCATGTAGATTTCCGGTGAGTCTTCGAAATCCCCGGGAGCGTGCGAAACGAGGAAGGTGTTGCCTTCGTGAACATAGATCAACCAGAGATTGTCTTCATCGAAGAAGGTCTCGGCCAATTCCTCATTGCCGAAGGGGCGGGGTTCAATGGCCTCTTCCGGGCCGATGGCATGCGTGTTGCCGAAGCGATCCGGTTCCCCACTGAAATCTCCGGCCGAGAAAAAAAAGGTGATTTCCTGCGCCTGAACAGAAAAGGCACTACCGGCAAGAACAGCAGCGAATAGAGCGAGAGCGACCAGTGGTTTCATAACATTGGCAATCGACGAATTGTTTGAACGGGTTCCAAGTGAAACTAACTCAGATTCCCCGTCGATATACAAGACTTTTGGTGGTCGGCCTTGTTCTGGGGGTGTGATTCAAAAAGGGTAAAATCGACAAGATCGATTGCGTTGGAAGAAGGCGAGAGCAAGCTCTCGTACTCCATGGAGTGCGCCGGCTTGCCGGCGCCATTGGCCGGGAGCACTCTTTTCGAATCACACCCTGGTCTGGGATTCGGGCGCCACCGTTGTTCAGTTTGGAGTTTTCTTGTCCCCGGCGCTTGGTGTCTGCTTAATTGCGGGCCGAGCGAGACTGATTTCGGTGCTGGCCGACCGAAAAATACGACCGCTCATGATGGGACGCCTAATTAGATCCTCTAGTGCGTGACATCACTTCGAAACGAGTTGTGCCTGTGCGAACGGTACGCCAACTCACGTCTGACCGAATTCATCTAGATAGATGCCTTCTGGCGGTTTGAAACAGATACACATGATTACTGGAAAAAAAGAGCGGAGAACAGTGGTAAGCGTTAAGGGGCATGCCACGCGGAATCGAATTTTGGATCGGAAGCGATGGGCGTCCATGAGCCTGGTGATGGCTCTGTCCGCGGTCACCGGGTGGGCCCAATCCGCAGTCGACCGCGCTACGGATACCACCGGGTTGAATTGGGTGAATCAAGGGAACTGGGCCCTGACGACGGACGTCAGTTCGGATGGGGAAGATTCTCTGGTCAGTGCTGCCATTACCCACAATGAGAACTCGGATATCGGGCTCATCTTGGACGGGCCAGCCACACTGCGTTTCCAATGGAAGGTTTCGAGCGAGCTAAATGGGGATGACCTGGCCTTTTACATCGACGGCAATCTGCGCGACCGGATCACCGGCGAACAGGATTGGGCGCCTTACTCGATTGAGCTCGGGGCGGGTCGCTGGGAATTGATTTGGTCCTACACCAAAGACGGCGACACGTCAGAGGGGCAGGATGCCGGGTTTATTGATCGGGTCGAGGTGATTCGTCCGGAGCCAGCGCAGTTGCCGTTGGGGATTGTCGCGGACACGGGCTTTCGCCCGGAGAGAGATGGCTTCGCCTTTGAAAACTATGGTAACGAAATCAATCCGACCAATCTGACCCCGGCGGAGATGCGACGGATGTTTGGGGACCGCGTGGTCGCTCGGCTGGACGGCGAACGCATTATCCTCACGCCTCCCGCTCGAAAATGGATGGAGAAGCAATCCGCTGGCATGAATGGGGGCCACTGTGAGGGCATGGCGGTCCTGAGTGCACTTTTTCATTCGAAGCAGGTTAGTTTGGGACCCTTTGGTTCTAGTGTGCCGGCTTTAAAAACCAGTAACAGTACGCTGCAATCGGAGATTGCCTATTGGTTTGTGACGCAAGCGACGAGTCCTGCCAACCAGGGGATTATTCGAGGCACGCCTAATGAGATTCTCGACCGTCTCATTCAAGAGTTAAAGCCGGGTGCGTCCGATACCTATGTGATCGGGGTCTATGCGCCTCCGGGTGTGGGTGGGGGGCATGCCGTGACGCCGTTTGCCGTGGAAAACATTGACCACAACATCTTTCACATCTTGGTCTATGACAATAACCACCCAGGAAAAACGCGGCGGATGATCATCGATCGTAGTCGTAACCGATGGGAGCTAGGGCTGTCGATCAATCCCGGTGTGGCGGAAAGGCCCTGGTTTGGAGATGCCAATTCCAAGACTTTTGAAATCGTCCCCTCCAAGCCGCGGCAGCTCATCCAACAATGTTCGTTCTGTGAGTCCAGTGGGTTGGAGCGAAGAAGCAACCATGACGAAGTGCCGTTGAGCGAGATTTACGTCGACGGTAACGGGGTGCGGTTGTTGATTACCGATGTGGAGGGCCGGCGTTATGGCTGGGACGAAGACGAATTCCTGACTGAGATTCCGAACATCACCCACCGCTACATTAAGTCCATGGAGCTTTGGGAAGATACCCCTTCACCCGTCTACTACATTCCGGGCGATCAAGAATACCAATTGCGTTTGGATGGGACGACCCTGGAGGAGGTGACCGAGACGGCGGTAACCCTGATCGGCGAAGGCTACGCGATTGCCGTCGAGGACATCTATTTGGAAGCTGGGGAATTTGATACGCTTGAGTTCACCCCGGACGGAACGGGAGTGTCCTACACCTCGGATGCCGGCGAGTCGCCAGACATTACCTTGGGATTCGTCACGGACGCGGCCGACTTCGAGTTCACCGTGGCCGGTATCGAGACGGATCCGGGTGCCACAATCAACATCGATCTGGATCAGGAAGGGGGGGATCTCATCTTGACCTCGGATGGCAATACGCAGAACGCGTTCTATGCCCTGGCGATCGTGCGCTATGACGAGGAGTCGGAGCAGGAATTCTACCATGATGAGATTGAGTTGGAACCCCGCGACACCGTCTTTATCCATTACGGGGATTGGGAAGGGGAACAGGATGGTTTGGAACTCGAACTGGATTGGGACGAGGATGGCGTGATCGATGAGGTCATTGATCTGACCGACGATGAGAATCCCGCGTTCTTTGAAGAGCTACCGGACTTGGTTGCGGAACGAGTGAGTGACAATCAGATCCGGATTTCGTGGGAAGACGTGGATGGAATCTTCACCCTTGAGTCCAGTGAGTCACTGGAGGAAGGAAGTTGGACGGAGATTGCTGAGGATCAGATTGTTGATGAGGATGGAATAAGCTCTGTGACGATCGATACGACTGAGAACGGCGCGAGCTTTTTCAGGATCCGAGAGTTTGAATAGACTCTGGTTGGGTTCGTGATGACTGGTGCGGTTGCGAACCGCACTCGCGAACGGACTGCCAAGCGAATCAATACGCAAAGCCGCTTCGCTCGTCGCGAAGCGGCTTTTTCATGGTCGGTGAAACTTCGTGAACCGTCTGTGGAAAGATGTTTCGGTAGGCCGGAACAATGAGTGCGGGGCCTCGCTCAAGTCGAGGCCCCTGCGTCATTCCAAGTTGGATCCGAATGGTTTAGGGTTTAAGGAGTCGGAAGAACCGCGGTGAGTTGCCGACCTCGAAGGTTGCGGACTCCGTGTCGGTAGCCTCATCGAACTCGATAGAATCGTTGTCAACATCCACCCAAGGCGCACTCAGGTCTTGTTTCCCTTGGAGGCGGAAGTTGACCGCATCCGTCGCTTTCCAACTGACTACGATCTGATTGGCACCTAGCAGGGCGATGGACATCCGAGGATTGATGGGTAGCTCGGCGATGTCGTCGACCACGAGCACCGGGTAGGTCACGATATCACTCTCGTTATCGAAGACATCCGTGGTCAAGATCTCGACCGTGTATTCTCCCAGAAATACGGGGGTGTATTCGACTGCGATGGCACTTATTCCGCCCTCTGGAATCATGATGAAACTGTCTTCAAAGAAGATCTCGTAAGTTTCCCAGTTTTCCGGATCCCCCGTTCGGAGTTCTGTGTAGTAAACGGGGGTTAGCTTTCCACCTGGTTCCAGCGTTATGTCGGCAACGGCCGAGAGGGTGTCCGCAGCCGAGTTCATGACTTGGATGATTTCGCCGCCCTCATCACTGGCACGCGTGATCAGAATGACCTCAATGGTCTCCTCTTCTCCCGGTGCGGTGTAGTCGGCATAGCTAATCAAGAGATCCGAGCCGGGTTCTTGGAACCAACCACCGAGACATGGCTTCGCATCGTCTTCGTGTCCGGAGATCGTCAGCATGGTGGTATCCCAGAGCAGCTCGTATTCTCCGGGGCCATCCGCTAGGCCGTTGGCGATCTCGCCGAGATAGACATATTCGTCCGGGTTGCCCGTCTCTTGATTGCTCACCAACGCGGAATAGAAGCCATAGGCGTCATCGGCCGCGGTTAGGTTGAACACGAGTGAAGCCGGGTCATCCAACGAGCCGACAAAGAAGAGCTCGCCGCCCCGGTCTGTTCCGGCACGTCGGGCGGAACTGCTGGCTGCCAGCATGATCCCCGGGCCGTGACTGTCCGTGCTGGAGCTAGCGGCAACCGCGCCCAAGAAATTCTGCCAGGCCGAATCGGGCAAGGCATTGAAGGCGAGATTCAGGTAGCTGTTCTGGTTGTTGACGCCGTTGTTGGGATAGTAAATCGAGAGACCATGAACGCGGTTGGCTCGCTTCGTTCCCGTGGCCATCGCCAGGACCATATCGTCGATGGATCGGCTTACCGCGGTTGCCGAGGTGCGGAGGCTGTTGGGAGAGGCGGCGTGGTTCGCGATCTTGTCCGCAAACTCGCCGAGGTCGATGTAGTCGGTCGGTTTGTTGATCTCGCTTACGTTCGAGATGTTGTAGTGCACGGTCTGCCGCTGCAGGCCCTGGATCGTGACACTCCCGGCCGGCATCACGTTCACGAGTTCTTTGGAGAACTGATTGAGCGTTTGGGCGAAGGTGCCGAATTTGCGGAGGTCGAACGTGGCATGAACTTTCAGGGCTTTGTCTACTTCTGTCTGATGGTGTGCGTCCCAAACCGGTACTTCGCGTCGGCCGAATTCGAAGATGTCCATGCCGGGGTTATCGCTCAAGAGCTTCAACTCCGCGCCGTAGTCCAGACCGTCGCCATAATCCAGCTCGGCGTTGGCGATAAACAGATCGGTGATGTCGACGAAGTCCACCAACACCTCCGCACCGCCCATCAGACAGGTATCGAAGGCGACGAAATCAAACTTGCTCAGCGAACGTGCCGCCATGGATTCTCGCACGGCTTTGCGAATCACAGCGGTCGTGAGACCATCGGTTTTGCCGGTCCCGTCCTGGGTGTCCCCGCCGAAACCTTCCCACTGTCCGCCATGGTTCCAGAGTACGAGTCCGTAGCGATCCGCGGGGTAGGTCTGGATGCCCCAGTTCAGGAAGTCCCGCAAGGTGTTGGCTTCGTCCATGTTTAAGGATTCGGGCAGGCGTTGGACGGGTTTTGAGTTTAGCGAATTGATATTGTTGTCGGTGTCGCCGCCCATGAGGTAACGGGACACCCCGGTATGGAGGGATCGTTCCAAGCCAAACCGTTCAGCGTCGGCTGCAAACTTGCGATCCCCGGCGTTAAAGTCCGCTTGCAACACAATATTGAAGCCCTCACGACTCCCGAGTTGTTCCATTTCCAACATGTCGTAGACCAGACTGATGGAAAGGTTATGATCCGCGTGTCCGTAGACGAGAATCGTCCAGGTCGGCGTGGCGCTCCCGCCGCCACTACCCCCGCCAGGAGTGTTCGTGGTTGTGACGGTCAGGCTGACTGTTTCGCTTTGGAGCTCGGCGCTCGGAGTCCCTACTAGGACGGTGTAGTTGCCGGCATTGGCTTGGGAGACATTGGTCAGGGTGAGTTCCGCTTGGGTGGCTCCTTGAATGGGATTCTGCCCGAAGAACCATTGGTACTGAATCGACTCGCTGGCTTCAGCTCCCACGGAGAAGGTAGCGTTTCCACCGGCAGCGACCGTTTGCGCCTGGGGTTGGGTGGTAATGCGGAGCGGCTGCTGGGACCGGGTCACCGAAAAGAGATCGAGCCACGCCCGATCGCTCCCCGAAGCCCCGCTCTCGTCTTTTTCGTAGACCCAAGCGAGCTGATGACTCCCGGAGCCGATTTCAAACTTCACCTCCGTCCAGTCGACCTCGCCACTGACGACCGAGACTCTCTGCTGATCGATTTCAAGGTAGAGGAGGTCAAAATCTTGTTCACTCGACACCTTCCACCGAAAGCTCCCTGTGAGCGGACCTTCAAGGGTCAGGGTCAACTCAGCGGCGGAGTTATCCGTCAGTCCCACACTTGCCAAGGCGTCCACGCCATCCGCGGTGACGGCTTGCTGTAGTTCCCAGCCGCCATTCGACTGCCAGCCTGCGTTCGAGGTATCCAATGCGGTGTCGAAGCTATTCTGCCCCCAACTCTCTAGCATCAATGCGAGGCACAGAACCCCGCCAAAGGCCCACATCAGGAATCGAGTTCCTTTCGAAGTAAGGACTTCCGTCCCACGAGTTGATTTGTTCGTTCTCCTAGTCATAGGTTTGACTCTTATCTGATTCTACGTCGTGATTGATCGCCGCAGTTCCCTGCGACGCGCCACACCCTGGAGAATCCCTTCAAACAGCACGCGTCTTAAAGTGAAGTAAATGTACGACGCCTGGTTTCGGGTTCGTTCGTGGCGAAGGCGGGATCCATCACTCGATGGAAGGCGAAGAGGAGGGAGCGAAGGGGAACTAGCAATTGGGAAGGAAGGAGCGCGAGATCAGTAAAGCGGATGGCCCACCCTAATCATGGGGCACACGCCGAATTAATCGTGCCCCAGAATCCATTCCGATCGAGTCATCCGAATGCGATTACTGGAATACTGCTAAGATAGTTCGGCGTTGGAGTTTTATCCAATCGGCCCTATTCGATGAACCAGAACGGGTGGGTTACGGAGCCGTCGCTTGCAATATCCCAGAGCGTGTTGTAGCGAACCCGTTCGACGTGTCCGTCAAACAAGGTCACGTTTGCGCCCGCGTTGTGGACGGAAGGGCGGGCGCGATTGAATCCGAACTTCCATTCGCTCAAGTGTCGCGGGCTGGAATCCGGTCGACCGTTGCCGTCCACGTCGACCCTAAATCGACCCTCCGGTGCCACCGGCGTGCTCATTCGCCCGTAGACCGTATCAAGGAATACGATCGCTTCAGACGGGTTCCGGATTCGGGTTGCCTTGATGGGAGGTTGGTCGAGGTTGGCGTTGGAAAAGACGGAAAAAAATGAGGTGTACCCATCTCTTCGGGAGTGCATGCGTTCATCGACTGGGACAATTCCAATATAGCAATTGGAAAGGCCCGTTGGCCATCCTTCACCAACCGTTGAATACGGAGGCGGTGTGGGCCGACCACTCGGACACCGGAGGAGATCGAGCTGAGGCGCTGGCGTGCTGCGATTCGCGACAAAGGTGTCTCGGGGATCGATGTCAGTGGGCTGGTCGACATACGGGCTGAGATAGGCCATCCAGTCCTTGACTCCGGCTCGCCTGCCGCTCTCCCTTGGCAAGGTATCGTCGTGATCGTTGACGTAGAGCACTAAGGCCAAGTTCCACTGTTTCATGCGGGACGCGCACTGGATTTGGTGAGCTTTGGACTTCGCCTTACTGAGAGCGGGGAGGAGCATACTGGCGAGAATCGCGATGATGGCGATGACGACAAGCAGTTCGATAAGAGTGAAGGCATTGCGGGTGTTTCGATCCTTAGACTTTTTCATGGCGCTCGTGCATTTGTTTGCATGACTCGTGCCAGAAAAATGAGGAAAGCGATTGGCTGCCAAATGCCCGAGAAACCGGTTTCAGCCGTTAGGCCTTCGGATTCGCTGAGGGGAATGTTCAGAGTGGTGGGGAGGGCGTTGAGGAGGAGTAGCAGTGGCTGGGTGCCATGCGATGGTCCGTCTGCGTGCTAATCGGGAGGCTATCTCTCAAGAATTGTCAGTCCCAGCACTTTGCACTTCAGAAAGAAGTACGCGACGATCCTCAGACCGTTAAGGATCACGACAACGAAGTGTTGGATTCCTGGGACCGACCCCATCTTCGGTTTGGAGCCGATGCTTGCCGGGTTAAGCGGAGTGGTTCGTTTTTGATTTCTCCTTGTTCGATTTCCGAATTCCCAATATGCCAACGATCGTGCCCGCGATCAGCGCTGAGGCGGTTGACTGAATGAGATTCGGTTTGCCAACAACAAGCTGGTTGGCAACGACAATGATGATGAATAGCACCACGGCAGTGGCTAAAGCAGTAGCGATTGTTTTGATCATGGGTTGGTCCCGGTGTTGTCTGGTAGGTTACTGAATAGCTTGGACCATGCCCCTACCAGTTGGTCAACCCATTTATTCGTTCCCGCCGGAGACGACGATCATTCGGCATCTGAGAAGTCACTGATACTCTGATAGGGATGCGAAGTCGGCGGTTTGTGAATGTTCGGGCTCCTCTCCAGAATCGAAGGCGGATGCGTCCACGGCTAATGGGGGCATCACCGATGACGTGTTTTTCTTCAATGGCCAAGCGGGAGTAGGCCCGCCCTGACCACAGGGAAGGGGAGCCGAGAATGCTAGATGGCAGAGTGATGTATGCGACAACTCACCCATGAATTACGAACAGATTGCCAGTTTTCTATTCACTGAGAAGTCTTTCTTCGGGAAAGTAATCTGTGCACTGCCCTCCGGAGATCGATCTAGTGAACAGCTTCCTATTGAATTGGAACCTGAGAGGAGGAGGCTGGAAAAGGAGCGATTCGAAACGGCGGGTTTCTGATCGCAGCTACAGCGAAAATGGGTTCAGTCCAAGGATTTTGCGCCTGAGAACGCTATGGCTCAGGGGGGCAAAGTATAGGGTTCCTGGGACCGACCCCGTCTGGGTTCCTGGGACCGACCCCGTCTCCAATCTTCTCAAGGCGGCAAGTAATGAGCAGATCATTGGAGGCATCAAAGAGTTGTACAAAGTGGGGGGCGGTGATGTCGGGGCGTATTGCTCGGCGGGTGATTGACTTTCTCCGGCCGAACCCCGGTGCCGATCCTGGAGCTTCCGAAAAATCAAACGTTCATTTGATTCCCCAATTCGCTTCGTTTGCATAGGTTTGAGCTGCGGTTTACATCAAGAACCTTTGAAAACGTGATGCGATATTTGATACTGACTCTGTTCTGTGTGATTGGTGTAACGTCGGCCCTTGGTGAACGATTGCTCCCCTTTCAAGGGTACCTCGCCGATCGTTCGGGCGTGGCTGTGCGTGATGGGGCTCGAATGATCCAGTTTCGCCTTTTTGATGCTCCCGTTTCGGGGAACGTGAATTGGTCTGGTGAGGTGCATCGATTGACGGTCAATGACGGGTTGGTAAACACCATTCTGGGTTCGCGGGTTTCTCTGGATGACGTCGACTTTGGGCGAGCCCTCTACCTGGAGATTACACCAGACTCCAATCAGGACGAAAAGATCACTGCAGCGGATCCTCCCTTGCTGCCCCGCCAGGTTATTGTTCCTGTAGTCTTCGCTGTAGAAGCAGGCGTCGCTCGTGACTCTCGGTACCTGAATGGATATGACTGGAGTTCAATCTTGGTGGACGGATCGATGAATCCTCAGGAGGGGCGGATTGCTGCGGAACGACTGGAACTGGGAGGGATAACCGGGGAGCTCATCTCGGAGCGGGCGATTGATGGCGTGCACCTGAGTGCGGGGGTTGTGGATGGAAGAAGTCTCGAGCTGTCGAATCGAGTCATTCGGGTCAAGCCGGGGGGGATCGGTTCCGCTGAACTTTCGCGAAATTCTGTGACGGTTGAACAACGCCAGGCACCTCAGTTTTTTGTTACGGAGGAAGTCATTGATGGCAGGAATACGGAGCATCCGGAGTTGTGGGGGAGAGGCACCCTCCAACTTCCGCCATTCTTGAATCACGCGCACCATCCCGTTTTTCTCGGTTTCAGCGCATCAGCCTGGCGTTCGCAAGGAGGAGGGCGTCCTTCTGACATGAAGGTGAAATTCTATCGCGACGACAAAATGATCCGTGATTTCTCAGGTGCTTTTCGCGATGACAACCAGGATCCCTTGGCTTTGTTCTGCATTGATTTGCCAGCCGATGACGGGGGAGCCCAATATCGTGTGGAATTCACTTCAAACGTGGCGGGAAATGGGTTCTCCCGACCTCGTTTCTATGCATTGGAGTTTTAAGAGGCGTGGGCATGATGCACGGCGATTCCTGTGGTTCGCTCGGCCTTGTAGGGTTCTCGCGATGTGAGTTACGTTTCCGCTGTGCGCCGTATTTGTTATTTGGCCCTGCTGTTCTTGACGGACTTATGCGGCCTAGCAAATCCTCCGGTTCTTCAATGGAGGGATGAGTTTGCTTTGCGCCAGGAACCCATGGATCCGGCATTTTTGGTCGAGGTATTTGATGGCGCAGTGGGGCTCCCAGCCGCTTTCGTTAACGATCTCGTTCAGACTGCGGATGGTAGTCTTTGGGTGGCCACCCAATCGGGGGTGGCGAGGCATAATGGCCTCAAATTTGAGCGCGTCGGCAGTCAATCGCTGAGGAGGGACCGGGCTGATACCCCGACCGCTCTGTTGCTGGACGAAGCGGGCAGCGGATTTTGGGTCGGGCAGTTCTCCGGACTTTCATTCGTTTCGGGGAGCCGCTCTCGCTCGTGGGAATTGCCGACGCCTTGGGACAACGGGCGCATTTGGAAGCTTTGGGGCCGGCCAGATGGCTCCCTCTTGGTGGGCTGGGAAGAATCGTTGCTTCTTTTTCGAGATGATGAGTTCTCGGCGATCGCGGGCCCCGTAGCGAGATTGGGTGAGATCAACCTGATAGCCAGGACGAAGTCCGGGGCGTATTTTATTGCCGGTCGCGAGGGTGTCTGGGTTTGGGATGGCGACCTTGCATCGACTCCCTCACCGGTTACCGATTGGAATGGGGCACGGATTCGTTGGGCGGATCGCATTCTCGAGCTCGACAATGGGCGGGTCTTGGTGTCGTCGTCCGAAGGATTGGGGGAAGTACGCGGAGATCGGTATGAACCATTGCTGCGATACAAACGAGGAGATTTGGCACTGCACACTGGATTTCTGATTCAACTTCGGAATCGTGATGTCTGGCTTGGTGTTTCTCGGTTGGGTGTATTTCGACTGGATCCTAATAAACTGGAGGCGTACGAAGAATTGCCCTACTTTCGAGATTTTGAGCTCGGGCGTTGCCTCGAGGATCATGAGAGCAATCTTTGGATCGCGGCGGGCCATCGCGGTCTCCTCAAAGTACGCCGAAGACCCATTCAAAAACAGGAGTTCTATGCCCGCGGCCTTCGATGCGAATGTTGGGGACTTCTGCCACAGGACGAAAAAGGCTATTGGGTCGCGACGGAGCGAGGGTTGTTCTCAGTGAACGACGGGCAGTCCACGTTCGTTGCCCCAAAGGTCCATGAGTCGATCGTTGTGCGTTCTCTCTGTGTCGATTCAATGGGCAGGCTTTGGTATGGGGCCAAGAACAGGTTTGGAGTCTTTCATCGTGGAGACTACTACGAACCGACAGAAGGTATCTGTGAGCCGCACCTTCCGGGGACGGTCAATGTGTTCTTGGAGAGGAAAGAAGGAGAGATTTGGTGCGGGTCACAGTTTGGACTGTATCGATTCAGAACGGCGGACGTGACGATGGGCGGTGGGATCGAGCCGGGGCCAGGGTTTTGGATATGCCCATCTGGATTTGAGGAGGTGGGCTTTGCGCCGCTTTTGCCCCCCACTGAAGTTCGTTACCTCTTCGAAGACTTGGATGATCGCTTGTGGGTGGGAACTCGCGATAGTGGCCTCTTTCGGGAGCCGGAGCCAGGTGGAGAATGGATTCAGTATGGGGCGGATTCTGGATTGAACGATTTGCGCATTACGGGCGTCTGTCGGGATCTACGGGAGCGCCTCTGGGTGGCGACCTTCGGCGGGCTTTATCTTTGGAACGGGAGCGGGTTTTCTGAGTTTCGAGCGGAAGATGGCTTACTGGATGAATTCATCAATTCCCTGGTGGTAGACGATCGCGGGAGTCTTTGGTTGGCCTGCAACCGCGGAATTATTCGCGTTTCTAGTGATGAACTTGCAAATGCCATGGATGCAGACTTTCAGCATCCCGTACAGTTGGTGTTGTATGACAAGTCTGACGGGATGCCGAGCTCGGAGACCAACGGCGGATACGGTCAAGGCGCCCGTCGATTGAATGATGGGCGACTGGCCTTTCCGACCTTGAACGGACTGGCGTTGCTCGATCCGGAGAAGTTGCACGAGCTGGAGAGTCCGCCGCCAATTACCATTCGTCGCTTCGAGATTGATCAAGAGGTCGCTCGGGAGTGGTTCACGTTTCCTGCCACTGAAGGTGAGCGCATGACGATCCCGGCAGGGAAGGGGCGCCTGATCCAAATATTCTTTTCCGCCAACACGTTTGGCGCGCCCGAACGAGTTCAGTATCGGTATCAACTCGCGGGACTGAGTTCGGAGTGGGTAGAAGTCAGGGAAGGACAAAGCGCTGTGTTTACCGACCTCCCTCCCGGAGAGTATCGTTTTACTGTTATTGGAGCGAATAGTCATGGCGTTTGGAATCGAACGGGTGCCTCGTTAACGCTGAGTGTTTTGTCGGGGTTTTATGAAACGACTTGGTTTCGGCTGTCTGCTGTGGGAGGCGTGGTCTTCTTGGGCTGGCTGGCACATAAGCGTCGATTGGCGGGGCGGCTTGCCAAGGCCGAATTGGAGCTGGCAGTCAACCTTGAGAAAGAGCGGAATCGGATTGCTGGCGATATGCACGATGACTTGGGGAACCAGCTAACGCGCATCGCTTTTTTAGGAACTTCCAGAAACGGTGATTCCGAAGCCGATCGATTGGCGAGGATTACCGCGATTGCACAGAGTTCACTTGAGTCGATGGCGGAAATCATTTGGTCGATCTCGGGACAATCCCGTTCGTTGGATAGCCTGTTTCATCACTTGCGTGAGTATGCTCTGAAACTCTCCGAAGATACGGGGCAACCGATCGGCGTCGTGCTTTTGGGACTGGGTTCCTCTGCAGAGGTATCAGCAGACGTGAGTCGGGGGCTGTTCTTGGTGGTCAAGGAAGCGTTGAGTAACGCCGTCAAACATGCGAATGCCCGACGCATCGATTTTTCCTTGGTTTTCGATCAGCAACGAATCCAAGGATGTGTGGTTGACGATGGGATAGGTCTGCCGGAGGAATTCGAGTCGGCCTCCGGACACGGTTTAGGAAATATGCGACAGCGGATCCGCGCGCTGGGCGGCAGCTTAGTTTTAAGACAGAATCAAAGCTCGGGGACGAGGGTGGAGTTCAGCGTTCCACTTGCCTCTCGCCGGCCAGGAGAGGGTTTATCATCATGATTCGGGTAATGATCGTTGAAGACATCGAGGAAGTCCGAATGGGCTTTTGCCGGCTCGTGCGGGGAGCGGAGGAGATGGAAGTGGTCGGTGCCTATGAAAGTACTGAGGAGGCGGTGGATGCCTACCGGGACGGTACCGTGGATGTGGCGTTGGTTGATATCAAACTCCCGGGAAAATCCGGTATCGAGCTCATCCGGAGATTGAAGGGGACTGATCCCCAGTTGGAAGTCATGATGCTTACGGTATTTGAGGACGATCGTCGGGTGTTTGAATCGATACGAGCAGGCGCAACAGGCTACGTGCTCAAGGCCGCCGGGCCGGAGGCCATTCTTCGTGGGATCCGGGAGTTGTCCGCGGGAGGTTCCCCGATGTCCGGCAGCGTCGCGCGGCGTGTGGTTCAGTTCTTGCAGCCCGATCCAGACGAGGATGTGAAGTCGGCTGGAATTACGCCACGGGAGTGGGAGATCCTCGAGCTATTGGCTGCGGGGTATTTGTATCGGGGAATCTCTGAAGAACTCTCGATTTCTATGCACACCGTGCGTTCTCATGTTCACAACATCTATGAGAAGCTGCACGTCAAGAATAGAGCTCAAGCCGTGAAGAAAGTTCGTAAGTCCTTAACCCCGTAATTTGATTCTGATTTCAGAGTTCGTAGGCCACCAAAACGATACCCTCAAGGCGAAGTTGAACTGAATTCAGTTCGGTACGGACGCGGACCTGGTACGTATGAGTCCCAGGCTCAACGTCGTCCAAGTAGAGGCAGGATTGTAAGGAACGATGCCCTCCCGGTTGTACGTCTCCATGTCCTTGGATGACGAATTCAGCGATTTTGGTTTCTTCGCGCCAGTAGGAGATCTGAGCGAGTGGCGTTTTTCTGTCCTCGCGAGTGATCCCATAGAAGGAGCCGTCATCTGGGTTAGGTTTCGACGTGAGCATCAACATAACCGGTCTGCCCGTGGTACTAATTCTAATAGTCAGCTCGTCCACGACTTTGTGGGGAGCCCTTTGAGACGTTTTGAATCCTTCCACTGGCAGACTTCGTGCAATCTGGCCAATTGGAGTGGTCCGAATTTCCGGTGAGTTCAGTGTCGGTTCGACGACGTTACGTTCGGCTAGTTTTGATTGAGTAACCGCCTGTTCTGTGACGTTTTCTGTCCCTACTTGGAGACCGGTGATATCGCTTCCAAGGATTGGAAAGATGCTGAGATGAGAACGTTGGATGGAATTATCAGCGATCCGAGCCCCGTCAATCTTATAAACACTCGGATCCTTTCCTCCTTTTAGAATCGCACTCCAGTCATGACTATCGAGAGTTTGGCTATTCCGTGATTGATGGGCAAAAAGGCCAGGGACGATCAGTTGCCGCGGTAGGAGGGGAGGGTCGGCTGCGTCCAGAATCTCATTTCGGTCGGCATCGATGGTGATTTCCAAATAACGGGTTTCACTGAAGTCGATCTTGGCGAGCGATGTTTTCGAACCCAGGACGACATTAACCAATCCGTCGTTAACCGACAATCGATGGGTCTCGCCGACCCATAAGAGCCTTCCCCCGACAGGAGTATCATAGATTTGAAAGTGCACTAAACGGCTTCCATCCGCAACCGGCGCACCTTGTGCGTCGGTCAGGTGACCTTGAAAGGGAAGGAGATTTGGGGCGTTTGCGCATAGCAGAGACGTGACGGCTGCGAAGATGGCGAGTTGGATAAGGATCTTCATGTTGCTTGGATTGAACGTTATGAACGAATAGCTTACTTACGGTTGAGCCTGAGCAACAATCGAATGAAGGTTTGATTTTCTGCCCGCCGTTAGAGTGGCCTGATGTTAGCTGGACGACGTTCCACTAGAACTTCTTCGACCCCAGTAGTAGCCCCCAACCGTACGTTACATACTTCGTAACTGTTCGGTGAACTACATTCCAGTTCAAGTCCCCCTCAAGGAACGATGTATCAGGGGCTACGAGCTAGGATTGGGACTGGCGCTGATGCTGCTTCCAGTTCGTGGATAGGAGACTGGGGTGGTTCTCCTGGTCCATGGCGGGCATGCGACTGAGGATGTCGGCAAGGTATACCTGCGGGTTTATCTCCAGATGTTGGCGGGTCTCAACGATTGAATCGAGGATGGCACTGCGACTGCCCCCTGCCTCCGCGCCAAAGAACAGGAAGTTCTTTCGACCAATGGCCACTGGACGAATGGCTCGTTCTACCTGGTTATTGTCTATCTCAACTTCACCGCGACTAACATACCCCTCTAAGGACGCCCATTGATTGTCTGCGTAGCCAACCGCCTTGCCCAGCAAACTCTTGGGCAAGACTTTCCGCTTCTCTATCCGGCTCTGGAGCAGGCTAAGCGCTAGACGGAATCGCGCGAGTACTGGGCGGGAGTAGGCTTGGCGAAAACGGGCTCTTACTTTGGGACTGGCATTTTGTTCGCGAAGGTGTTTCTCGTTGGCATAAAGCAGTGGGATCTGGCGCATGAACCACCCGGCTTGTACCGGGGCGTGCGGCAATGCTTCCCGGAACTTCTGATACACGTTAGCCCAACCGCCTAGCGGCCTTCGGTGTCATTCTTTATGAGTCAACAGGTAGGTGCTGTTCACCGTTGGTTTACTATTGATTATTTATTGCGTTTTCAGAGTGTTCGCTACGGGGTGCCAGACTTGTGCGGTTTTTCCAAGTGTTGTGTGCCGGATTATCGCGAGGGATTGTTGCCAAAACTGGTTTAATGAAATGCCCCAGTCCCGGTGTTTCGCACTCTTGAAGAAATACCGCGACGAAGCTCGGAATGTTGGGCATCAAACGACGGAGTGCTGGATTCCGGGGGCGCCTCTATCTCCAAACTCGGAAACGATGAGTGGAAGTCTATGTTTCGAATCAGAGCCGAGGGCAGTGGATTCTGAAAGCGGTAGGAACTCATCGAAGAAAGCAGGGGAAAGTTGAGGCAAGAGATTGCTATGCCTATTGACGGGCGCCCCAATGGGTGACCCGTTTTCAGGTTTTGAGATTCGGGAGTGACAGGCGACTACTCCCCCGCTATCAAGTCTGCGTTGAGGAATTTGCTGCAACCCACGAGGCTGGGTAGGTACTCCGGGGCGCACCTAGTCTTCCCTACTCCATTCAGCTCAGCGGTGATTTGGGAGGTTCGGGGTAGTCGATGTGTTCGTCATCTCTCGGTGCGATTGTTGACCGTATTCTGCAACGACAGCATTATCTCAGTCCCAACAGCCCGTCATATTGACGGGTGAGTCTCTTTCGTGGCTGCGCCGAATTGCCAAAGCGGTTCCATACCCGAATCCGCATGAACCTTGAAACTCAACCGGGGAAGGCCGGCACCAGGAGATTATTGCATTTGGAAACAATGGAGACGGCGACATGCCGAGGAAAGATTGTTCTATCGATAAACATCTCGTTTATCCCTAACTTTCACTACAGTCACTGTGAGCACCACATCCTTGATCTCGTATAGGATTCGATAGTTTCCCTGTCTGAGTCGATATCTCTCCTGACTAGAAAGTTTTTTGCAGCCATAAGGCCGTGGATCATCGGCTAGATGTGATATTCGCCGGAGGACGCGAATCTAGTCCTGTCTTGGGATTGCTTTGAGATCCTTTTGGAGTGATCTGCGAAACTCGGCTTTATACTTCTCCATCCAAGTTCATTCGCTCAACCAGTTCCTCGAACTTCATGGTTGATTCCGAGGCTCTTTTGTCAAATGCAATGAGGTCTTCCCTGTCTTCTGGCAGGGCATCGCGAACCGCTCGATTTACAGGTTTAGAAATACTGCTAGACGTCTCGACCGCCTGAATCTTGTGCGCTCGATGCCACTCAGGTTCGAGATAGACAGTCGATCGGGTCGGCTTCTTCGCTACGGCCATACTATACGAACTGACATTTTGACGTTTTAACGTCAATACTTCTCTCGAATCTCGATAGGGAGTGGGCGTGATTGGCAGGGGTGCCATTGATTGGATCGATTGCGTTGGGAGAAGGCGAGAGCTTGCCGGCGCCATTGGACGGCTGCTACCTCCTATCGTGACGGAGTGACTCAGTGCAGTCGGCATGCCGTTTTGGACTGGGGCGGCTTCTTGGTTGCGGATCAGTCGGATGCGAGAATTGCCTTGAAACGCCGTAGAAAAAACTGTCCGAATCATTGCGATGGCCTCGACGGAGCCAAATCAAAGCTGGATTGCCAAAGTCCTTGGCGTTGCCGAGGTCATTTTTATTGGGATCCCAATGTTGGTCTTCGCGTTCGCGATATTTCCTGCGCTTACCTATTCGATTCCAGTGGCTGCGTTTGTTCTCCACGTTTGGACTGTGGGAATCGCTTTTTCAGCGTCCGGTTTGGTTGCAGCTGTTCTTTCGGCGTTCTTTCCACTTTTTTCGCAGATCTACTGGTTCGTTTCTTTGGGCGGAAGTTCGAGCTACCAACACCCCTATTGCCGGGCGATTGTTCTCTTCTTGATTGTTTCGACGGTGACGGGCGTTTGCTACGGACTGTTATGTTGGTTCTCGGAAGGGAGAATTCAGAGGTATTCGAGGTGGTTCAGTTCTTGGGTTCTTGATCAATGATTGGTCTAGGCGGTAGCCCTTTGAGTAGAACGAAGCGTTGCTTACTTCCGTAGTTGCTTGGTGTGAAGAGGGAGGAAAGTGGTGGCTGGACCCGGGTTCGAACCGGGGACACACGGATTTTCAGTCCGTTGCTCTACCAACTGAGCTATCCAGCCGTTTCCGGCGAAGGGCGGTCATTCAATCGATTGGGGATGGGTTTGACAAGTGCTAATTGTTGCCGGTTTTTGGCTCCCGCCACTCCATTCACTCCCTTTTTGGTCCCACGTTCTCTCTTCCCCGCGTGTTCACACCCGCATTTACAGATTGAATCTCGGCCCGGGTTTTGGTTCTTTACCCCCGTCCGACTCCCTCGTGTCCGTGGTCCCTGGGCCGTTCCGGATTCATTCCCGGCTCGTTTTCACGGTGGATTGGGTCGTTTTGTCATGATTGAAATTCGGGAAAGAGATGGTGGCGATTTGACGTCGGTGATCCTCGCCGCGGGGTACGGACGCCGAATTCGGGGCATGACGGCTCGTCCTAAGGTGTTGCTTGAGCTCGGGGGCGAGTCCCTTTTGCGGCGCCATTTGCGATTGCAGTTTGAGGCCGGTATTCAGCGGACCGTGATCGTGCTGGGCTACGAAAAAGAACAGATCCTCGCTGAGGTGGCGGATTGTCCCGTGAAACCGGCGGTTTCTTTTGTCGTTTCCGATGACTTCCGCACCAAGGGGAATAGCTATTCCTTACTGATCGGCCTCCAACAGGTGGCAGGGGCCGCTTTGGTGTTTGATGGGGATTTGTATTACGATCCTGCGATTCTACAGCGCTTTCTGGCTGATGGCGGTGAAAATGCGATTTTGGTGGGGCCCGGGGCGATCGAGGATGTCGAAGCTTCCAAGGCGCTGATTGATCGGGCCGGTATGGTGCGCAAGACCGTGGATAAGCGGTTGTTTACGGAGGCGGAGTTGGCTCAATTTCGTTTTGCCGGCGAAGCGATTGGTGTGCTTCGGTTTGATCCCGAGCGGGTGTCGGCGTTTCGCTCCCTCTTAGATGCCTTTTTAGAACGGCCCGGAACCATTGGTCTGAATTGGGAGCATCCCTTGAGCGAGTTTTTGCTTGAGCACGATCTTAAGGCGCACCTCGAAGCGAGTGATCAATGGATGGAGATCGATGACGAAGCGGATTACGAATCGGCTCGAGATCGGTTTGATTCGGTTTTGGTTTGATTGAAAACCGTGTGAGGGCATTCGCTTGTGGTTCGGTTGGTCCTCTTTGATATTGACGGGACACTGGTAGATGCCGGCGGGGCGGGGTCCCAGGCGATGGGGCAGGCTTGGGAGCTGGTTTACGGGGATCGGGATGCCGTTGCCGAGATTTCTTTTGGAGGGCGCACGGATGCTTCCTTGACTGAGGAGTTGTATGAACGGCACGGCCACGTGCGTGACGAATCTATCCATGCTCATTTTCTCGCGTGCTATCATCACTTGTTGGCGGATGGTCTGCCGCGGGGAGGGGGGCGCTGTTTGGCGGGGGCGTCCGGCTTGGTGGATGCGGTGGCGGCCGATCCTGCGGGAGTGCTCGTGGGGCTCTTGACGGGGAATTCGCGCTTGGCTGCCGAAATCAAATTGCGGTATTTCAATCTTTGGGAGCCGTTTGAGATGGGGGCTTTTGGGGATCTTTTGGCTTGTCGAAATGCCTTGGCTCAGTCCGCCCGGGAGCAGGCGGAGGCGATGTTAGGGGAGGCCTTGGCGGACCAAGAGGTGTTGGTGATTGGTGATACTTGTCGGGATGTGGAGTGCGCTCGGTCGATTGGGGCACGGTGCTTGGCGGTCACGACGGGGAGCGGGCGGAGGGAAGCACTGGCTGCGGCTGGGGCAGATTGGGTGGTGGATAGTCTTCAGCAAGTATCCTGGGCGACGCTTCGAGGGGCGTGATAGTGGGTTGCGGGCAAGGGGCGAATTGTTACCAATAGTTTTCTTTTCTGTTTCGTTGGTCTTGCCGTGGTGGCTTGGGTGTTGTGGGGGTGTTGGGTGGTATTCTTGCCCAGCGGCTCGCGGGTACGCTCGCCCTACCAGTTAGGAATATTGGTCTTTCCATCTTTGTCGGGCGTGCTTAGAGTTGCGCCTGTGCTCCCTAAACGCTCGACTCGACACCGGGGTCGACGGGAACGTCGGCAGTATCGCCATGCTGCTTGGATGTTTCTGTTTGCCTCTGGCGTGTTGTTTGTGGCCATGCTGATGTTTGGTCCGGCAGCGGTGAGTCCCGGGCAACATCAAGCCTTAGGCATTACCTTCTCTGTCTTTGTCGGGTTTTTCGGTTTCTTTCTTTGTGGAGGGACCCGAGTCGTGGCGGAATCGGATCGCTCAGGTTGGGTCAAGATCGGGATTTGTAGCGTTGCGGCGCTGGTTGCCGGTGGGCTTGTCTTTGCGGTGTGGTCGATGGGGTGGGCTCCAATCCCGTTGGCGGCGGAACCCTAGGGGTAGTCCCTTACCTTCGCTCCGTAAACTCCGCGGTAGCATACTTCTCTGCCGCTAGCCGGTTTGCTTCTTCCAGAATCTCGTCCGGGGCCTGCCAGAGTTCCCATTCGAGGCCCCATTGCTGGGTGCCAACCTCGCGGAAGGCTGTTTGCCACCGTTCCCGGTCCAGTCCGGCGGGAGGCGGTTGAAGGGAGCCTTGGATCAGCAGCCCTTCTCGGGTGCGGCGTTGGGCGGCTCCGCCTATTTTTTGGTTTTCAATGAGGAGGTCGAATACTTCTGATCCGACGAAACATTGTCCGGGCCCGCTTTTGTCGGCTTCCTGCGCGACGGTGGTGTTCAGATTCAGGCGCCCGAAACTCTCTTGCAGCCAGGTGTGGAGACGTTGGTAGCTCTCGCAGGCCTGGGTGCGATACCAACTGGCGTTGGGTGGGATGATGAGGCTGTAGGTCCAGTCATTGAGGTGGGGGACGAGCCCGCCACCGGTGGGACGACGAATCAGTGGTGTCTGGGGTTGTAGGGCTTGGATGGTTCGGAAGCGTTGGAAGTAGCCAAAGGTGGCCGCGGGTTCCGACCATGAGTAGAAGCGGAGGAGGGGCTGTGCCAGCTGAGTGGCTCGTAGCAGGCAAGACTCGTCGATGGCCATATTCAGTGGGCCCGGGTATGGAGGCGTCGTCCAGTGCAGCCAGTGGCTTGGCGTCATGCCATTGCAGTAGGAGATCTAAGCGCGGGTGCCGAGCGAAAAATGGAAACATTTGTTCGCGGTGAGGAGCGGGTTCGAAAAATGCCAAGGAATTGAGCCGGGAAGCGTTTCTATTAGATGAGGGTGCTACAGGTGGGGAAAAGCGGAAAAGAAACGTCGATTGATGGAGAGTGCCTCCCTAGACTGGCGGCTAGACATGCCGCGAGAAACGAAGAGTGCTGCTTCAAGCCGGACGAAGCGCCGTAAGCGTCGGATTTATCTTTTGGATGATCATCCGATGATTCGGTTTGGCGTTGCCGAACTCATCAATGGGGAAACCGACCTGATGGTGTGCGGCGAGTCGGATAACGCCTATGATGCGTTGGATGATCTTCCTCGGGCGCGACCCGATTTGGTGGTGGTTGATATTACCTTAGAAGGGAAGAGCGGGCTCGAGTTCATCAAGGAAGTCCAGCGGGTGCAGCCGGACTTGGACACTTTGGTGGTCTCGATGCATGACGAGGGCTTTTATGCGGAGCGCGTGTTGCGGGCTGGCGGGCGGGGCTATTTGATGAAAGCCACTGGACCGAGTGAATTGTTGAAAGCGATTCGTAAGGTGCTGGGTGGAGCTGTTTACGTCAGTGCGCGTATCTCGGGCTTGATATTTGATAAACTGACGGGTCGTGAGAAACTGAGTGAAAAGGGCGTAGTGGGTTCGCTTACTGATAAGGAATTGGAAGTGTTATCCCTAATTGGCCAGGCCAAGGAATCGCGGGATATCGCCAAACAACTCAATATGAGTTTGAAGACGGTCGAGGCGCACCGCACGCACATCCGCCAGAAGTTGAAAATCGGTTCGCGGGCAGAACTGATCCAATTTGCGGTGCGGTGGATGATGGGGGATGATCTGCAACTGCCGGAATCTGCAGCATCAAGAAAACCCTAAGATTTAAATAGGGTTACCACCAATGGTAATTCTTGGACTGTTCCTGCAAGGTTTCTACGACCAAGCCAGCAATTTAACTGTAACCAAATTGTATCGGTATGAATCGACTTATTCGTAAAAAGAAAAACGGGGCTTTCACGCTCATTGAGCTGTTAGTCGTTATCGCCATCATCGCGATTCTCGCGGGGATGCTACTACCTGCATTGGCCAAGGCCAAATCGAAGGCACAGAAGATCAAGTGCGTCAGCAACCTCAAGAACATCGGCCTCGCTTTCCGTATCTTTGCTACGGATAACGATGACCTGTATCCCATGCAGGTGCCGGCCGACCAAGGTGGTTCGGCGGATGCCGCTGATCGTCGTCGTGGGATGAACATCACCTGGCGTCACTTCTTGTCGCTCTCGAATGAGCTTTCCACCCCGAAGATCGTGCTTTGCCCGTCTGACGGTCTGGGACGCATCGAGGCCACCACCTGGAACACCAACCGTGTTCGTGGTACTCGTGACAATGTTCAGGAAGCGTTCAACCGCAACCAGAACATTAGCTACTTCGTTGGCTTTGAAGCAGACGAAACCCTGCCTCAGTCCATGCTCTCTGGTGATCGTAACATCACCAACTCGGATCGTCCGGACATCTCCAAAGGTGCCGTTCTCCGTTTCCGCATGCGCGCTCGTCGTAACGACCCGCCGCCGCTGCCGACCCCAGAGCCTGGCTTCGACAAGAACATTCACGACCTCTCCGGTAACGTGGTTCTTGGTGACGGCAGTGTCCAGCAGTTCAGCGGTAGCCGCTTGCGCACCCAAATGCGTGACACCGGCCTGGAAGAGCTGAACATCGCTCTGCCTGGTGACGAACGTCGCTAAGCGATCGATCCAGTTTCGATAATTCAGACACCCTAGCTTCGGCTAGGGTGTTTTTTTTGTATCGGGATGCGAGGAGGTGGGGGCAGAGCGGGCGGCTGTCTTAGTTTGCTGGTCCGCCCTTGCAGGGCTCGATTGAATTTGGGGAATGGATCCCAGGGCGTTGCCCTGGGCTGAGATGGAACGCACCGTTGGTGCTGAGAACAGGATGGCTCGGAGGGGCTGGTTTAGAGGGCCGAGGGGCAGAGCGGGCGTAGTTCGCAGTGATCGCAGTCTGGGTTTCGGGCGTAGCAGCGGCGGCGACCATGCCAGATGAGCCAGTGGCTGAACTGGGTCCATTGCGGTTGGTCCACGAGTTTGACCAAATCTCGCTCGATCTTTTCCGGGGTCTTTTCCTTAGTGAGTCGGAAGCGCTGTGCGAGTCGACCCACATGGGTGTCGACCACGATCCCGTGGTTGATGTCAAACGCGTTGCCGAGTACGACATTGGCCGTTTTGCGGCCCACGCCCCCCAGACGGGTTAATTCCTCCATCGTTTTAGGGACAACGCCGTCATGTTCTTCCACAAGTGTTCGGCAGCAGGCTTGGATGTTCTTGGCCTTGCTGCGGAAGAGTCCGATCCGGCGAATCCGGTCTTCGAGCGTTGTGAGCGGGACTTTGAGATAATCGTCCGCCGTGCGGAACTCTTGAAAAAGTTTTTCCGTGACGATGTTGACCTGCTTGTCCGTGCACTGGGCGGAGAGAATGGTCGCGATCAGGAGTTCGAGCGGATTGCGGTGATTCAGTTCACAATGCGCGTCGGGGTAGATGGCAGCGAGTTGCTCTACGAGCGTGGCCGTGCGTGCTTGCTTGGATTTGAGGGACTCGCGGGGCATGGGCGCAGCAACGCGTAAGGCTAGAAAAGCGGTTGGGGGCGATGAATCGGGGGGCCGTCGCGTCTAGGGCATTTCCGGATATTCGAACGTTTTCCCTTCGTAGTTGCGGATAACGATGCGATTCGCATCGTGGTGTACGATGTATTCTGGATTGATGGGCGTCTTGCCGCCTCCGCCAGGAGCGTCGATGACGAATTGGGGGATCGCGTACCCGGAGGTGTGACCCCGTAAGCCTTCGATGATCCGAATCCCCTCACTCACGCTGGTGCGTAGATGCGAGGAACCGGAAATCAGATCGCATTGGTAGAGGTAGTACGGACGCACCCGGCAGCGCAGAAGTTTGTGCACGAGAGAACGCATGGTTTCGAGACTGTCATTCACGTGACGCAGGAGGACGGACTGGTTTCCTAACGGAATTCCGGCATCCGCCAACCGCTCAAGCCCTGCTTTGGATTCTGCCGTGAGTTCACGTGGATGATTGGCGTGAACGCTGATGAAGAGCGGATGATATTTCTTCAAGACTTCGCAGAGCTTGTCCGTGAGGCGTTGGGGCAGAAAGAGGGGGATACGCGAACCGATCCGGAGGAATTCCACGTGTTCGATAGAGCGGAGTTGGCTCAGCAAATAGTCGAGCTTGCCGTCGCTGAGGAGGAGTGGGTCGCCTCCGCTAAGGAGCACGTCTCGGATTTCGGGGTGCTGCCGGACGTATTCGATTTGCCGATCGAATTCCGGGTGGAAATCGTAGCCGGTGGCATTGCTGACGAGTCGAGCCCGGGTGCAATAGCGGCAGTAGGCGGCACAGCGGTCGGTCACCAGAAAGAGGATACGATCGGGGTAGCGATGTACGATTCCGGGGACGGGAGATGATTCGTCCTCTCCGACCGGATCCGTCATTTCCCAGTCGGCTGTTTTGGTTTCGTCGACTTTGGGGATGACTTGTTGACGGATGGGGCAGTGCAGGTCGTTTGGATCGATGAGATTGAAATAGTAAGGCGTGATGGCCATCGCGAGTTTGCGATTGGCCAAACGGACGCCTTCCGTTTCGGCAGGGGTGAGATTGGGAAGCAGGGGTTCCAGTTGCTCAAGACTGGTGATGCGGTTCTTGAGCTGCCAACGCCAATCATTCCAATCCTTGTCCGAGACGCGGTTCCAAGCACCTTTGTCAGTGGTGGAAAAAGCGTGGTCGGGGTCGACGGAACGTTGGGAAGGGACGCCTGCCGAAGTGTCAGCCGCGATCGAATCTAGCATTACTGGGAGGAAATATAGATTAGACCAGCACCTTGTCAAGGAGGTGGCAGCGAGCGCTTGACGGCGCATTGAGCGAACCGGTGGTCTGGTTTTGGATGGGTTGGTCCGCCCTTACAGGGCTCGATTCTTTTTGGGCTACCGGATCCCAGGGCGGTGCCCTGGGCTGGGATGGGGCGCACCGTTGGTGCTGGGAATGGGACGGTTCGGCCGTGGTGTTTGGGTTGGGCGGAATGGTCCGCCCTTACAGGGCTCGATTCTTTTTGGGTTACGGGATCCCAGGGCGATGCCCTGGGCTGGGATGGGGCGCACCGTTGGTGCTGGGGGTGGAATGGTCCGGCTTGGGTTTTCCGGGCCGAAGGTCCGATTCCGTTCTAGCCCGGGGCAGCGCCCCGGGAACTTGATCGGAATAAAAACTCCGAGCCCTGTAAGGGCGGGCCACCCGAATCTTCAACAGACAAGCGGTCTGTTAACGGCGATTGAAGCCCTCTTGAAATCCGCTACTTCAACCAGGACGGGATCTTTTCTTGCGACCAGAGAGAGGCCGCCGTGGCCCGTTCGCGAACCACTTTGGCTTGGCGCCCGCGAACCATGATCTCGTTGGGCATGGGGCGTGAATTGTAGTTCGATGCCATGACAAATGAATACGCGCCGGCGCTAAGAAGCGCGAGGTAGTCGCCTTCCTTCACCTTGGGCAGCGGTCGGTCTTTGCAGAAATAATCGCCGGACTCACAAATAGGGCCGACCACGTCCGTGCTGATCTTGGCTCCGCCCTTGCGTTTGAGGGGAACGATTTCGTGATACGCATCATAGAACGCCGGTCGCACCAAATCATTCATGGCGGCGTCGACGATCACGAAGTTCTTGTGTCCGGTCCGTTTGACATACTCGACCCTCGTGATCAGAGCCCCGGCGTTACCGGCAATGAAACGGCCGGGTTCGATCAGGATCTTAAGGCCGAGCGGTTCGAGGAGGGGAACGAGTTTGTCGGCATACGACTGCGGGGTCAGGATGGATTGGGCTTCCGCTCGCTTCCACCAATTGGCTTCGCCACTGGCCAGGGCGGGATCATAGACGATGCCCAGTCCACCGCCGATGCTGAAGAACTCAATCCCGTAACGGTCTTTGAGTTTCTTCACCAGCGGGAGGAGTTTTTTGACCGCGCCTTCAAATGGGGTGCTGGTGGTCAGTTGGGAGCCGATATGCATCTGCACGCCTTTGATGTCCAGGTTCGAGAGGCGAGCCGCTTTGGCGTAGACTTTCTCCACTTCTTCAAATGCGATCCCGAATTTGTTCTCGTAGGTGCCGGTGGTGATTTTCGCGTGGGTTTTGGCATCGACGTTGGGATTCACCCGCACGGAAATCGGCGCACGCTTTTTGAGGCGTTTGGCGATTTCGTTGATCCGGATCATTTCCGGCTCACTTTCGATGTTAAAAGAATAAATCCCGAGCCGGAGGGCAAATTCGATCTCCCGTTCGGTTTTGCCGACGCCGGCAAAAATGCATTTGTTGTGGTCGCCGCCAGCGGCGACAACGCGCTCGATTTCTCCTTTGCTTACCACGTCAAAGCCGCCGCCCAGTTTGGCGATGGTGCGGAGGACGGCCAGGTTGGAATTGGCCTTCACGGCGTAGCAGACGCTGTGGTCCAGCGAACTGAGGGCCGTATCGAGTTTCGTGAAGTGGTCTTTGATCGTCGCGTGCGAGTAGACGTAGGCCGGGGTGCCATGCTTCGCTGCCAGGTTTGCTAGAGAAACCTGTTCGCAGTGGAGATCGCCACTTGTGTAGTGAAACTGATGCATCGCGGGAAGTTATGCCTCGGGGAACGCGGGAATTCAAATCGCAAATAACGTCCGTGCTTCTGAATTCGGTCGATTCCTCACTCGGGTTGTGGAATCCTCCGCCTCGCGTGCGGGGGCAGTTTGCTTCTGCTAGCCTTGCCCGAGGCGGCTCCAACTCTTGGGAAAAGGGTAGAGCAATGCCGAGCTTGCGATGATGCGTTTCACCTCTTTGCGGCTGACCTTGGCCCGGAGGGTGGGGTTGGCCGGGTCGTGGGAAGGGAGCAAGTCCAGGGTGCGGAACCCGATCAGGATCGGCCAAGCACAGGCCAAGCGCATGCGCATCCAGGACCAGGGGAGTCGATTGGTGAATTGCCATCCCGCTTGGAGGTGATCCCGTGCCTGATCTTGGATCTGTTCGAACAGGTTGGTGAGCGCGGTCCGGTGTTCGGGGGCGGAGAGGTGTTGTGGGTCGATGGCTCGCTGGCGGAGCTCTGCCTCTGGCAGGTAGCAGCGTCCTTGGGCGAGATCCTCGGAGAGGTCCCGCAGGATATTGACGAGTTGGAGGCCCTTGCCGAAGCGAATGCCGTCACGTAGGAGATCGTCCGACGGGGTGGGCCGGTCGGGTGAGAGGTATTTGAAACAGACGCGCGTCCAGAAATCTCCCACACACCCGGCGACTCGGTAAGTGTAGTCATCGAGTTCATCCGCCGTTTGCAGGCAAACGACTTGGGATTCGGAGGCGGCTTGGAAGCGCTCCAGGTCGAGGGTCTGGCCGCTGATAATCGTGGCGAGCACTTCGCGAATCAGAGATTGGTCCTGTTCGTCCACGGTGCCCAGGAGAGCGAGGCTATCGTGGACCCGATCCAAAAGTTCGCGTTCCTTAGGCCGAGCTTGATGGGTTAGGTAAGCGCTGAAATCGCAGGCTTCCTGGCTCCGGCCGGCGATCCGATCGCCAAAATGTCGGAGCGAGGCGAGACGTTGGGCGGGGGGCAAGACTTCGGTATCCGCAATGGTATCGGAGGTGCGGGCGAGGAGATAGCCCAGGCTGATGGGGCGTCGCATTCCTTTGGGGAGTGCCCGGAGCGTGATGTAAAAGGAGCGCGATACCGCCTTGAGCAGATCAGTCAGGAGCGGGTCTTGATGTGAGGCGGAGACCTTAGCGGGAGGCGCGTTCATGCTTGAGGCGGCGGCGCCATTGATTGAGTTGCTTTTTGACCGCTTTCAAACCGGGGGAGCCGGTGGTGCGGCGTTCCTCAAGGGCTCGATCCAAGGAGAACACATCCAGGGCGTCCTTGCGAAAACGGCGATCAATGGACTTGAGGTCCCGGAGCGTGAGTTGGTCGAGCGAGCGGCCTTTCTCCTCGGCCAGGCCAACCACGGCACCCACGATGTGGTGGGCTTCCCGGAACGGGATGTCGAGCAATACTAAGTAGTCTGCCAGGTCGGTAGCGAGCAGGTTGGCATCGCGGGCCGCAGCCAGGCAGGGTTCCGGGTTCACGTTCGTATGGGTGATCATGGCGGCGTTGATCCGGAGGCAGGCATGAATGGTATCACTACTATCGAAGAGCCGTTCTTTGTCCTCCTGCAAATCGCGATTGTAGGTCATGGGCAGGCCCTTGAGGAGGGTGAGTAGCGACATCAGATTGCCGACCACACGCCCTGTCTTGCCGCGGGTGAGCTCAGCCAGGTCGGGATTCTTCTTTTGTGGCATCAGGGAAGAGCCGGTGGTGTAGGCGTCCGCGATGGTGATGAAACCGAATTCGGCGCTCGACCAGAGAATGAGGTCTTCCGAAAGTCGGGACAAATGAACCGCAAGTAAGGAGGCGCCGGAAAGGTGTTCAACGACAAAATCGCGATCACTGACCGCGTCCATCGAGTTTTGCGAAACTCGGGGGCTGCCCTCGGAATCGACGAAGCCCAATTCGACGGCGACCATGTCACGATTGAGGCGCAATGTGGTGCCGCCCAGCGCACCGCTTCCAAGAGGGCAAACGTTGACGCGCTGAAAGGCGTCCGAGAAGCGTTCCAGATCGCGTTCCAACATCTCGACGTAAGCCAGTAGATGGTGCGCGAAAGGAACGGGTTGGGCGCGTTGAAGGTGCGTGTAGCCGGGGATGGTGGTGGGAAATGAGCGATTGCCGAGTTCCACCAAAGCGTGTTGCAGCTCTCGAATCTCTTCGGTGATTTGGATGATATCATCCCGAACCCACATCCGCATGTCTAGGGCCACCTGATCGTTGCGTGAACGCGAGGTGTGGAGTTTGGCCCCGGCCGGAACGCGTTTGGTCAAGACGGACTCGATGTTCATGTGGACGTCTTCGAGCTGGGGATCCCATTCGAAGTCGCCTTGATCGATTTCGGTCCCGATCGCTTCAAGGCCATCCAAAATGGATTGCAGTTCGTCGGCATCTAGGACACCGATCTTGTGGAGCATACGGGCATGCGCCATAGAGCCGATGATATCCTGTTTCCAGAGTCGCCAATCAAACGAGATCGATTCCGAGAAATCGATGAGGTCTTGAGCAGCTGTTTCGGTGAATCTGCCGCTGCGTGAGACTTGGGATGCCTTTTTCATGTGTTAGACGCCGGATCAATCTGGGGCTTTCGGTGGGGGTTGTCACGCGGGAAAAACCGGGGGGAAAGTGAGAAATGTGACGTGAGAGGGGAGAATTGTTTGGCTGGGGGAGGGCTGCGGTTTCGTCGAGCGTGGAAAAAAACTAGAAATCGTCTTCAAACCGCAACAGACTTGTTCAGTGGATTCCATCGAAAAATCGATTCAAGTGACGTTTGCTCACCGCGCTTTTTTCACGCGCGGGGCGTTCGATTTGGAAAATGGCTTGTTGGCTTCGCTTTGTAATGAAGGTCGGGGCAACCGGGTGGCCAAAGTTTTTGTGATCATCGATGAAGCGGTGGCGGAGGCCTTGTCGGGATTGGAGACTTCGATTGAAGCCTATTTCGAGGCATTGGATGGGGTAGATTTGGTGTGCTCGCCCGTCCGAGTGGAAGGAGGCGAGCGGGTGAAGAATTCGTATTTTCACGTTTCAGAGGTGCACTCGCGGCTCGATCGGTACCACATTGATCGGCATTCCTACGTCATCGCAATTGGGGGTGGGGCTTTGTTGGATATGGTGGGGCTGGCGGCTGCGACGGCGCATCGGGGCGTGCGGCATATTCGGATTCCGACCACCACGCTCAGTCAGGATGACTCCGGCGTGGGGGTGAAGAACGGGATTAATGCTTTTGGGAAAAAGAATTTTATCGGGACCTTTGCGCCGCCGCATGCCGTGGTGAATGACTTTGAGTTTTTGGAGACCTTGCCGGAACGCGACAAGCGGGCCGGGTATTCGGAAGCGGTCAAAGTGGCGCTGATTCGGGATGGAGTCTTCTTTGAGGCCTTGGAAGCGGATGCGGCGCAACTCAAGAGTTTTGACCCCGGTGCGATGGAGCGGTTGGTGCGTCGTTGCGCTGCGCTGCACATGGAACACATTGCCACTTCCGGCGATCCGTTTGAATTGGGTTCGGCGCGACCCTTGGACTTCGGGCACTGGGCGGCTCACAAACTGGAACAGATTTCGGACTACCGGATTCGGCACGGGGAAGCCGTGGCGATCGGCGTGGCCTTGGATACGGTGTACTCGGGCTTGGTGGGTTTGTTGGATGCGGCGTCGGTGGAGCGGGTGCTCCGGCTGTTTGAGCGGATGGGCATGGCGATCTACGCGAGTGAGTTGCACTACACGGACTCGCATGGGGATCGGATGATCCTGCACGGCTTGGAGGAATTTCGGGAGCATCTCGGAGGGGAATTGACGATCACGCTTTTGGAGGGCATCGGGCGTGGGATTGAAGTGCATTCCATGAATCTGCCTAAAGTTGTGACGGCCATGGACACGTTGCGGGATCGTTTTCAGAGTTCGGAGCAAGCGATTCTTTTGGCTCAGTAGTGCGAGCGGTAGGGCTGGTGGTTCGGCAGAAGTATTCGGAGGTTTAGCGAATGTCGCGGTTGGCGGTCATCAATGCGGTTGGTTTATGTGAGGCTGCGATCGGGCCGCACACACCGCGGATCGCGGCGTATCGAGAGCGGCATGGGTTGAGACGTATTCGTCCGGCCTTTCCGGCGGTGACGTGCACGGCACAGAGCAACTACCTCACGGGCAAGACGGCGAGTGACCACGGGATCGTGGCCAATGGCTGGTATCACCGGGAGTTGGCGGAAGTTCAGTTCTGGAAACAATCCAACGCGATCGTTCGGGGTGAAAAACTGTGGGAACGCCTGAAGCGGGAGGATCCAGCGTTTCGCTGCGCCAAAATGTTCTGGTGGTACAATATGTATTCCAGTGCGGATTATTCGGTGACGCCGCGCCCGATGTATCCGGCGGATGGGAGGAAGGTTTTTGACATCTACGCGGCCCCCTTTGATCTGAGGCCGGCCTTGAAGGAAGCCTTGGGTCCGTTTCCATTTCCCGCTTTTTGGGGGCCAGCGGCGGGGCAGAGTACCCCGCAGGGTGCGCCGGACGCGGTTTCTGTTTGGATTGCGGAGTCGGCCAAATGGGTGGAAGAGCGGCACCATCCGGATCTGAGTTTGGTGTATCTCCCCCATTTGGACTACAACCTCCAACGGCTCGGTCCCGGGCACCCGGAGATTGGAGCGGACTACCAGCGCTTGGACCGAATCGTGGGGGACTTGCTAAGCTTTTACGAGCGGCAGGGAGTCGCCGTTTGCTTGTTATCGGAATATGGGATTAGTGCTGTGAACCAGCCGATCCATGTGAACCGAGCGTTTCGAGACAAAGGGTGGATCACGGTGAAGGAAGAGCTCGGTTTGGAATTGCTTGATCCCGGACAAAGCCGTGCCTTTGCCGTGGCGGATCATCAGGTTTGCCATGTGTACGTCAATGATGCCGCGATCTTGTCTGAGGTGCGTTCGTGCTTGGAAGGCTTGGATGGGATTGCAGCGGTGCTCGATGGGGCTGGTAAGCGAGCGCGGGGCGTGGATCATGAGCGCGCCGGGGATTTTGTAGCGGTCGCCACGGATGATTCTTGGTTTACCTATTACTACTGGATGGATGATGCCCGGGCGCCGGACTTTGCCCGGTGTGTGGATATTCATCGGAAGCCGGGTTACGATCCGGTAGAGCTGTTTTTGGATCCTCAATTGGCTTTCCCCAAGCTGAAGATTGCGTGGCGGTTGCTGCAAAAGAGCCTCGGATTCCGGATGTTGATGGATGTGATTCCATTGGATGCGAGCTTGGTGAAGGGATCACATGGCAATTGCCCGTCGAATCGTGCTGAGTATCCGGTGTTGATTGGGCCGGGCCAGGGGAGCGAGTCGGGGGAATTGGACTCGACGGCGGTTTGTGGGGTTTTGGCGGAGATGTTGGGGCGCCCTTTGAGGGGGTGAGCGATTCTTGGCGTATCGGTCGCGTTCTTTTTTTTCGTTTTTCTGGGGGCTATCGTCGTGCGCCTCGGACCTTCTTGGACCTTCGAACGCCGTTGTGTCGACGGCTCGCGGGTAGGCTCTCCCCACCTTGGGGACTGGGACTCGGTTTCAATCACTCTCTGGGCGGGGTGTGATTCGAAAAGGGTGCTCCCGGCCAATGGGGCCGGCAAGCCGGCGCACTCCATGGAGTGCGAGAGCTTGCTCTCGCCTTGTTCTAACGCAATCGATTTTGTCGATGGCACCCTTTTTGATTCACGCCCCTTTGGGCGAGGGATGTGCTTCGTGGGTTGCATGTCGGCCGAAATGGGATCATGATAGCGGAAAGGTCATGGTGGATCACCTTCTTGACGGACCGGCGAAGGACCTTGCCGGCTTGGGTGGTTCCGGATTGCGATGAAAGTAAAGAAAATCAATCGGCGGGGTATCCTGGGTGGCGGTAATTGGATCATTGATCAGGTGAAGCTGATCGATGTGTTTCCCCAACCCGAAACGCTCTCCAATATCAGCAGTGAGTCGCGTGGAACCGGGGGCTCCCCTTACAACGTGCTGATTGATTTGGCTAAAATGGGCGCCGGTTTCCCTCTCAGTGCGGCCGGCATGGTGGGATCCGACGCGCTGGGTAAGGAGATCATCAAGCACTGTAAATCGCACAAGATCGATACCAAGCAGCTGACGGTGAGCAAGGACGCCGCGACGTCCTACACGGATGTCATGACCGAAGTCGATTCCGGTCGGCGGACCTTTTTTCACTATCGGGGTGCGAATGCGGAGTGGACGGGCAAGGAGTTGAAGTTTGATCAATCCAAAGCCCGAATCTTTCACCTGGGTTACTTGCTCTTGCTCGATGCCTTGGACCAGCCCCACAAGCAGTATGGTACTCAGGCGGCCGCTCTCTTGGCGCGTGCTCAGGCAGCGGGTCTGAAGACGTCGGTCGATGTCGTGAGTGAGGATAGTGATCGGTTTACCAAGATCGTGACGCCCGCGCTGAAATACACCGACTACTGTATCCTAAACGAAGTGGAGGCGGGGAAAACCACCGGTTTCAAAGTTCGGGATGCGGAGGGCAATCTGGATACGGTTGCCATCAAACACGCTGCCGGTGAGCTGCTGCAGGCGGGAATTCGGGAAACGGTCGTGATCCATTTTCCGGAAGGCGCCTTTGCGCGGACGAAGGATGGCATTGATGCCTGGCAGTCGTCTCTCAAGTTGCCGGCCAAGTATATCAAAGGTTCGGCCGGAGCCGGGGATGCTTTTTGTGCCGGCGTTCTGCTGGGGATCCATGAAGGGTGGGAACTGCAGAAGAGTCTCCACACGGGCGTCTGTGCCGCGGCCGCCTCGCTGGCGGATCCGACTTGTACGGGAGGCGTGCTGCCGCTGGCGGAGTGTCAGGCGATCGCCAAAAAATATCGACCCCGTCCCAAGCTGGACGAGGTCGACTTCTAAAAGATTCCTGCTAGAGGATTTCAGCGAACGTGGCCTTAGGCCCGTTCCATGTACTTGCCGGTCCGGGTATCGACGCGGATTTTCTCGCCCGCTTTGATGAAGAGAGGGGCTTGGATGTTGATACCCGTTTCGAGCGTGATGGTTTTTTGCACGTTACTCGTCGAATCTCCCTTAATTCCTTCCGGAGCGTCGGTGACTTCCAGCGTGACGCTGGGGGGGATTTCGATCGCCACGGCGCGTTCTTCCACGAAGGTGACGGTGCAGGTTTCGTTCTCGACCAAGTAGTCCTTGGCGTCGCTGACTAGATCGGCCGTGAGATTGACCGTCTCGTACGTCTCGGGGTCCGAGAACACATAGTCCGCACCGTCGAGGTAGCTGAACTCCATCTTCTTGGTGAACAAGGGGATGATGTCCACCCGTTCCGTAGAGCTGAAGCGGACGTCGGAAGAGTTTCCGGTTCGGAGACTTCGCAAACTCATCTGGCAGAAGGCGCGTTTGTTTCCAGGCGTGCGGTGTTGCGTATCGAGCACAATGCAGAGGTCGCCGTTGTGCTTGATGGCCATTCCTTTCCGAATGTCGTTTGCTGTGGACATAGGCTTGTGATACTGGGTCTGTGTCTGCGGAATCAATCTCGGCAGATGGAAGGCGAAAAAATAACGGGGCCAAAGGCTATTGCAAGCCTGGAGTCGAGTCCGTGCGAGTGGGTATGAAGATCAAAGTTTCAAAAGTGGGCGGTTTGGCCGAGGGATCCGCCAAGACCTTTCGCGTCGTGCGTCAAGGGCGGTATGCGAGCGCGTTCGTGATTCGATACCAGGGGGAACTCTACGTGTATGAGAATAAATGCCGTCATATCCCAATCTCTTTGGACTATGGCGACGCTCAGTTCTTTGATGGTCAGGGCCGCTATCTCATCTGTCAAACCCACGGCGCGCAATACGAACCGGATTCGGGGCTGTGTATCGGCGGCCCGTGTCAGGGCGCTTCGCTGTTTCCGATTCCGTTTGAGGTAGACGGAGACGATCTCTTGGTTGAGTCGGAAGCGGTTCCTGAGCCCTTGGACTAGCCTGCTTTGGGTGCGGGCGCTGGGGCGGTTGCGCCCGGGCTCGGGATGGCTTGGAGGATCGTCTGGAGGGGGACTTGGTGCTGGCGGGCGAGCCCTTCGCAATCGTCGTGCTCCGGCGCCCAGTGGACGGGCCGACCGTCTAGGAAGCCCACTTTGACTCGGACGGTTCCGTAGGGCGTTTTCACGGTTTCGGTTTTGCGTTGGAGTTTGAACCGATCGGTTTGGTAGGTGCGAACACCGAAAGCACTGGTTTCCGTCAGGATCATACGGGCGAAGCGAGGGATGTCTTCGACTTGGCAGAGGATGGTGAACAGGACGCCGGGTCGATTCTTCTTCATTTGGATGGCGGTGTGGAACGCATCCAAGGCGCCCGCCTCCATGGCTTTGGCCAGGGTATGGCCCAAGATTTCCGCGGAGAGATCATCCACGTTGGTTTCCACCACGCCGATGGTGTCGCGGTCCAAGCCCGAGGTGGACTCGGTGGCGGATTCTCCCAGTACGGCCCGGAGCACGTTTGGGCGGGTGTGGTTATCGCGCGTGCCGAGGCCGTATCCGATTTGGGTCGCGACGAGTTGGTTCATGGGACCGAAGGTTTCGGCAAATTGCGCGAGGATGGCGGCGCCGGTCGGGGTGACGAGTTCGTGGGGCTCTTCACATTGGTTCACAGCGATCCCACGCTCACCCAGGATGGACAGGGTGGCCATGGTGGGGACCGGGAATCGGCCATGGGCACAGTTCACCCAGCCCGTGCCCTCGACGACGGCCGAGGCCTCGACCCGGGGGCGGCCCAATAGTTCCAAAGCAATGCAGGCGCCGATGATATCAACGATGGAATCGATGGCGCCGACTTCGTGGAAGTGGACTTCTTCTGGGGGCATGCCGTGGACTTTGCCCTCGGCGCGCGCGACCCGAGCGAAGGTTTCGACGGCGTTCTGTTTCACCCAATCGGACAAGCTACTGGCTTCGATGATAGCTCGGATTTGAGCAAAATTCCGACCGTGCACATGGCCGTGTGAATGATCGTGTGAATGATCGTGTGAATGATCGTGTGAATGATCGTGGGAATGATCGTGGGAATGATCGTGGGAATGATCGTGGGAATGATCGTGGGAATGATCGTGGGAATGGCCGTGTGAATGATCGTGTGAATGATCGTGTGAATGGTCGTGTGTGTGATCGTGGGAGTGGGCATTCAAATCTTCGACATCAAATTTGACGCCTTCGATATTGGATTTCTGCTCCCGTCGAATCTTGAGTCGGAACTCGTCCAGACCGAGTTTTGCCAGCTCGGCTTCGAGTGTGGCCGGGTCGACCCCGAGATCCAGCAGGGCGCCCAAGAACATGTCGCCGCTGATTCCGCTAAACGCGTCGAGATAAAGAGTTTTCATTGTGAGGGCGTGGCGTTTTGAAGTCGGTTGATTTGATTCGCGGCAAAGGCGGCTCCGAAGCCGTTGTCGATATTGACGACCGTGACCCCACTGCCGCAGCTATTCAGCATCCCGAGGAGTGCCGCGATTCCGCCGAGGTTGGCGCCGTAGCCGATGCTGGTTGGAACGGCGATAATAGGACGGTCGACCAGTCCGGCCACCACACTCGGGAGTGCGCCTTCCATCCCGGCCACCACCACGATGACTTGGGCGTCGCGAAGGGTTTGGAGTCGGTCCAGGACCCGATTCAAGCAAGCCACGCCGATATCGTAGACGCGATCGACTTGGTTCCCCATCACTTCCGCGGTCACGGCGGCTTCTTCGGCCACGGGAAGGTCGCTAGTGCCGCCGGTCGCGATCACGATGCGACCGGGCCGGGGTGTTTGGGGTTGGGAGATCAGAGTCAGGCAACGTGCTGTGGCGTGGTATTCACTGTTGGGGAAGGCGGCTTGAAAGGCGGCGGCGGCGGCTTCCGAGGCGCGGGTCACCAAGACGGTTTGTTGGGAGGCATGAAGAGATTGAGCGATGGCGACGATCTGGTCCGGGGTTTTGCCCGAACCGAGGATCACTTCGGGGAAACCTTGCCGGTCGCCTCGTTTGAGGTCGACTTTTGCAAAGCCGAGTTCCGCAAAGGCGGGACCTTTGAGTTGAGCCAAGAGGTCTGATTCTGAGAGATTGCCGTCCCGGTAGGCGTCTATGAGTTGGCAGGCTTCGGTCGCTGTCACGAGGGGATTGTGGCATGGGGAAACCCGAGGGTCACGCGAGGAATGGATTTCCCTTTTAGATTTTGCTTCGGCTGGAGGTGCCGCCTACACTTGTCGCGATGGCGGAAGCTACAAACACAGGTGTGGTGTATTTGGTGGGTGCGGGACCGGGTGATGCGGGACTACTGACGATGCGGGGCGGGGAATTATTAGCCCGCGCGGACGTGGTGGTGTATGACGCGTTGGTCAATCCCGACCTCTTGCGTTTGGCCCCGACGGAGGCGGAATTCATTTATGGGGGGAAACGGTCGCGGGACCATGCGATCCCTCAGGGGGACTTGAACCAACTGTTGGTCGACAAGGCGCGCGAAGGCGCGACGGTGGTTCGGTTGAAAGGTGGCGATCCGTATGTGTTTGGTCGTGGTGGGGAGGAAGCGGAAGAACTCCAGGCCGCAGGAGTGCGGTTTGAAGTGGTGCCCGGAATCACCTCGGTTATTGCCGCCACGAACTATGCTGGTATTCCAATCACGCACCGAGACTTTTGCTCTGGGTTTACGGTGGTGACCGGTCATGAAGATCCCAACAAAGAGACTTCGAGCATTGATTGGGAGGCTTTGGCCAAGATTGCTGGGACTAAAGTGGTCTTGATGGGGGTGGAGCGAATTGGGGCCATCATGGAGAATTTGATGAAGCATGGGGTCTCGCCGGAAACGCCGGTGGGGATGGTGCGCTGGGGGACGACGGGGCGTCAGGAAGCCTTGGTTGGCACGGTGGCCGACATTGCGGAAAAGGTGGCCTCGGTGGGGTTTAAAGCGCCTGCCGTGACGATTATCGGTGAAGTGGTCGGTCTTCGGAATCGTTTGAATTGGTTTGAGGAGCGGCCCCTGTTTGGGCGCCGGGTCGTCGTGACGCGCACGCGGGTGCAAGCCAGCCAGATGACGCGGCGCTTACGGGAGCTCGGTGCGGATGTTTTGGAGATTCCGACGATTCGGATCGCGCCACCGCAGAAGAAAGAGCCGCTCATCGAAGCCATTGCGTCTTTGGGCGAGTATGATTGGCTAGTCTTTACCAGTCCAAATGGAGTCGACCAGTTCTTCGATTATTTCTTCCGGGCGTTTGATGACATTCGAGCCCTGGGGAATATGAGGATTGCGGCCGTGGGACCCGCAACGGCGGCCAAGATTGCCGCCCTACGCTTGCGGGTGGATGCGATGCCAAAGAAGTATTTGACGAATGAGATCGTCGGCGCGATGCAGGAATTTGAAAGTGTGGAGAACCTCAAGATCCTGTTGGCACGGGCGGAGGTGGCGAATCCTGAGTTGCCAAAGAGCCTGAATGAGTTGGGGGCGATTGTGGATGATATTCCGGTTTATGAAACAGTGATCGAGGATCGGGACGATAATGGGGCGGCCGCACGTTTTCTAGAGGAAGGGGCGGACTGGATCACCTTTAGTAGTAGCTCCACGGTGGAGCATTTTGACGAGCGCTTTGATTTGGCCGAGGTGCGAGAGCGATTTCCGGAGATCGCGTTTGCATCGATCGGGCCGGAGACGAGTAAAGCGTTACGCGCCTTGGATCTGGAACCGACGATTGAAGCCGCCCAACACACTATTGACGGTGTGGTGACAGCCTTGGTGGAGGCTGCGGCGAAGGGGGCTAGCGACTAGGCTAGGCGAGTAGGTGGTCGACGAGGACTTGCAGCTCCAATTCCTGGATTTGCTGCAAGGTCTGATACACTTCCGAATGGGGGCCGGCCCGTAGGGCTCGGGAGCAGGCGTCGACAAAGGCGAACGGGTCCCAGGTCTCGCCGCTGAGCGCCTCAAGTTCGTGAGCGGAATCGGAGGAATCGAGTAGGGATTGAACCGCGTTGGCCAGCTGGGGAAAGGACGAGTGGTCTCCTACCAGGCGGAACCAGTATTTGGCATTGCTGCTATCGGGTTCGCGGCGGTGCATGATCCCATGCAGAAAACTTCCGTCGGTGCTTTTGATGGTTTGGGAAATGTCGTGGGACTCGTCCAGGGCGTCGTGCCAGAGCAAGGCAGCGGATCGCAGGAGCGCGTTCGGTGTCCCTGAAACGGAGTTGGCCTCGCAGAAGCTACGGGCGGCGGCTTCGGCTTGATCCGGTGAGAGGGCATCCGCGCGGGCCTCCGGTCCTAGAGCCGGGAGCGAAGGGGTTTGGATGGCGTTCCAGAATTGCGTGGCGAGGGGAGAGAGTTCGTGAGCCATTGGGAGGAGTGGGTTGATTCCGCGGGGGATCAGACGTCTTCAGATTCTTCTTTGTCTTCGGATTCTTGAATGTCGGCCTCTTGACGGAGGGTTTCGACGTACTTTTTGAGATCCTGGTTCTGGATTTCGAGTCGGTAGTCCTCCGTTACTTTATCGCGAATGGCATCCAAGGGTTGGGCCACCGCCGGTTCTTTGTCGGTGACCTTGGCGATGTGAAAGCCGTGGTAGGAGGTGAAAACCGGGCTGATCTCGTCGACTTCCATCGAGAAGGTGACGAACTCGAATTCATCCATCAATTCACCTCGTTTGAACCAGCCTAAGTCCACTTCCTCTTCGGGCTTGTCGGAAAACTCTTTGGCGGTGGTGGCAAAATCCGCTCCCCCCACGAGTGATTCGCGGATGCGACAGCATTCTCGAAACAACGCTTCCTTGTCCTCGGTCTGGCGGAGGGATTTGTAGATGTGCATGGCCTTGACTCGGGGTTCTGAGGTGTAGGCTTCGATGTGGTCTTGGTAGTATTGCTCAAGGGCGTCGGTGGGAATCTCGTCGGGATTCCCACAGATCTGTTGGACCAAACGGTCGACTTTGCCGTTGATGGCTACCTGTTCGCGGACGAAATCCATGTCATTGGGCTGGATCCCGGCTTGGGCAAAGAACTGCTCTTCGCCGCCGTAGTCCTGCTTTAGCTGTTCGACGGCCTCGTCGAGCTCGGTTTGCGACAGATCGGGGATGGAGCTTTGGGCCTTTTGATTGAGCAGGATTCGGCCGATGATGTTTTCTTTGGCCTGAGCGAGGAATTCGTCATCCCGTTCGCAGCAACTCACTTGGCTGCGTTGTTCGTGGTAGGCTTTGATCTGAGAGAATTCTTGGTTGATCAGCTCTTGATCCACCGGTTCTCCATTCACGGTAATGGCCATGTCTCGGAGCCTATCTGCTCGGTGCCGGGGCGTCAAATATAGGACACACACTGCCACCCTGACGGGACTGGCTAGTGCGGATGAGGTTGAAGCTCATCCACTAGCGGGAGTCGGGTTCGTTCAACCGGGTGAGTCTCTCCTCTACGACGTTGGTGAACAACTTGGACATCGCATAGTAACGTCGGTCGGTTCCGTTCAACGGCACTTGTTTCGGATTGCCCCCTTGCAGTATATCGAGAGCCTTCTTGTATTGCCCAACCATGGTCTCTTGGAACAGCGTGTTTTTGGCATCGGCCAAGGATTTCACACCCTTCAGATTCGCCGCCTCCAGATTCACAACCCGCTCACCCGTGTCAATTCCCTCATCTACGAAGAAGGTTGTGATTGCGGGTTCGTCCCCATTCAGAATCGCCCATTCAAAGACCGAACGTCCGCGATACTCAGGAAGGCTCCCAATGTGTGCGTTCAGGATGCCTTCTTTGAAACAACGAATCGTGCCGCCGGTGTAGATGTTCTCTGACTTGTGGATTCCGAAATCTAATTTGGCGTTCCGGATCTTTTGGTGAGAGGCCTTGTGGCTGAGACGGTGGTTGAGGATCTTGATTCGTCCGCGGGCCAAGGCTCGAAGGCGTTGGAGTCGGCCGGGTTTCAGGAAGATCCCGGCGATGACTCGAAAGAAGAACCAGTGCCATTGTTCCCGCGGCTTCCGAAAGATGAGAACATAGATGATTCTCTCGGCCGACGGCTCCAATAACTCGCGTAATCGCAGTCCTTCGACCGATGAATTTACTAGAAGGCCCACTCTCATTCGGAATCTCCCTCCGTCTTCAACAAGAGCGACTGTGTGTAGATCCCCAGGAACGAAGCCGTCATTTCTTGGTTCGAACTCAAGAGCCCGGCGTTAGGGAAAAGGGTCTCGTAGTAGTAGTTCAGCGCGTCGATGAGTCGGAGATCCGAGTCAAAGAGAGAGGCCACGCCGACGAGGTTGAGCATGAGGCACACGAGCGTCTCCTCGACCGAGCTGAGTGAGCCGCGGTGGAGACGAATCCGGTAGGGTGACATTAGTTTCTCAAGGACCCATTCGCGAATGGGTTCCTCGGTGACTTGCGAAAAATTAAGGACGCACGCATAGCGGTGAAGAAGGCCTTGCATAAGCTCCTCTCCGTTGGCGCTTGCCATCGCGTCACACCATTGAGTGGCTTCTTCCGGAGGCTCTTGGCCTCTCTGAATGTTGGGTAATTCTCCTCTTGAGAGCGTGGCGAACGTTTCGGCCGGAGTCCGATCACAACTCATCCAATTGTGATCCGAGAGAAAGGTCGTTGGAGTGGATAGTGCCAGCGTGGTTGGCGGGTGGGCAGACTGATCCTGTGGCGACTCGGCATTGAGCGGGTTCGCTCTCTGGATTTCCTCGAGGCGGTTTTTGAGAGCGTTTCGAATCAGCTCGGCAAGTGTCATGTCACTTTGTGCGGACGGGGAACTTGCCGGACTGAAGCCCAGCGTAGAGTTCCGTCAGTGTCAGGCACTGGATATCGCTCTGTTTCGAAATATGCTCTGCAAACAGGCGGATACTCTCAAATTCTTTGATGGATTTGGTGTGGTTCGAGATGATAAAGGGGATGGGCGTGTCGCTTGCCTTCGTCTGTTTGCGAATCAGATCAAGCATGTCCAACATCAATGGGTAGTCGAGTGCCGCAAGGTCTGAGATATGAAATCTGCCGTGGAGTGCTAACTCCGTACACTGGTTGATGATTTGGCTCAGCCGAGAGGAGCCGACAACGTCCCATTCTTGATAGCGCTCGGTTTGCTGAGGGGCTTGACCGCTTGTGCTGGGCTGTGGCTGTTGCTCGCCTTTGAAGAGAGTTCGTTTGATTTTTCGGGCCAAAAACTTCCATCGACTTTCGTAGAAATGGTGTGTCGGAACACAAGCGATCGGCTCTTTGTTATTCGATACGCGTCGAGCGTCTTTGAGATCCGGGTAATAGGGCCGAACCTGTTCCTCCGCATGGCGGTAGTCAAATTGGAGGTTTCGAGTGTGTGCCTGTAATCCGCCAACGAGACTCATATCGAAGCCAATGCCTAGTTTTGCCAGCGTCGACATAAGATGGTCTGACGGGGCCACCACCCAGGCGCCGGACTTGAACGAGACGCATTTATAGTCGGGGTTGAGGGGCTTGAGCAGATTCTCTAAGTAGTCCCGGCAGGTTGTAAACATCTCATACGCTTGTTCTTCGTCGTAGTTGATGATTGGCCAGTCTCCTTTGAGCTGGATTTTGTCGTTCTCTACGTGAAACTTCGACCACTGGGGGTGAACATGCAGCTGGATATCGTGCCCTTCCTGATAGGCGTTCTTGACGAGGGAATCCCACTTGTCAGCCCATTTTCCGAGTTGCGGGATCTGGTCTTGGAGTTTTCGGAAGGTCAGTTGCTGCATGACCTCGGCGTTGAATGATGCCTTGATCCCATACTGATTATAGATACTTGTGAGTTGGGAAAAGGTGTCGAACTGGATGCGATCAATGTCGCCGGAACCGTCACCGCGAAGCTCCCAATCATCTGTCAGTACTAGGTAGATCATGTTTATCTCGGGGGGATCTACTATGTTCATTCTCTGGAGAAAGCAATGAAAAATCGGTGTAGCCGCCGGTGAGTGGATGGTCTGACAGGAGACGGAATCGGAGCTTGTGCCTGTGCTGTTTCGGGTCCCGGCGAGTCAGTGAGGTCGGGCTGTTGTCCGCGGGATCGCGTGACTACGCTGTTCCCTGTTCGCTCCGCTCGATTCTTGTGAATCGTTAGGAAAGAGTCGGTGGGAGGTGTTTAAAGGGCGGGCCCGATGCCATCCGGCACCGTTGGTGCTCATCTTCGCGGCGTTCGTAACGGTGTCTTAGGATCCAGGGTTAGAAAGTGACCTCGCCGATCGACTGCTGGTCCGAGAAGTCCTTTCTGTCGTAAGCTGTTTTGGGTTCCATTTGGTCTTTGCATCTTCGCAGTGAGGATAGGGATACTCATCGAGGGGGGACCGCTTTCCTTTTGGGACGACGACGAATCGGAAATCACATGTTCACGATTCCAGCTCGTGTTGCTTGATGCGGGAGATTGCAGGGTGAGCTACGAGGACGATGGCATTTTCGAAGCGGAACGAAAGGCAGTTGGAGTAATTATCATCCGGGTGATAAATGTTGGCTAGAACGGAGTCAATGGATCGACTTCGGTAGAAGTCGCCAGAGTGGGTGTCCTAGATTTGGGGCTGCCGTCTTCCGGTGCAGGCCCTTCTTGCGTGTCCAGATCCGTGAGAGTGACGCTGCTAGTAGCCGGAGCGGGTATCGGCTAGATTCCGCTTGATCCATTTTGAACATCTGTGCACGTTGTTGGCACGCCGACCGCTGCGGAACCGTTTAATCCGGGAAGATGCGGTTTTGCGTCTGATTTTTTGCAACGAACGCGATCAGCGATCAACCGAGCATCATGAAGACGACGGCCTACAAAAAACCCATTACATATTAGGATATATCGATCATGGCTATCGCAGTAGGAACCCGAGCTCCCGATTTTTCCCTGAAGTCCAAGCGCGGTGATGACGTGAAGGACATCTCCCTGAGCGCTAATCAGGGCAGCAAGAACACCGTTCTTTTGTTCTTTCCCCTGGCGTTCACCGGAGTCTGCACCTCGGAATTGTGCGACGTCACGGCCGGTTTGGGACAATACAGTGATTTGAACGCCGACGTTATCGGCATCAGTGTCGACAGCCCCTTTGCCCAAGAGGCTTGGGCCGACAAGGAAAACATTGGCATCACCTTGGCCAGTGACCTGAATAAGAAGACGGCTCAGGACTACGGCGTGTTGTTGGATGACCTCATGGGTTTTGGCGCGGTGAGCGCTCGGGCGGCCTTTGTGATCGATAAGGAAGGCGTCGTGCGCTACTCGGAACAAACTCCGACGCCGAAGGATCTGCCGAATTTTGACGCGATCAAAGAGACTCTGCAGGGATTGCAGTAGACGTTCGCTTTAACAATCCTTTCACTTCCGCCTCGGGCGTTTGCCCGGGGCTTTTTTGTTTTGGGTCAGAGCCATCCGCGGAAGCGGTAGTAGAGGAGACCTTGGTATTCGTGGAGGGCATCCGTGGTCGCTGCTAGACCTTTCCAAGAGGGGACGAAGTGCCAGATCTTTGAGTACCAGGGACCGGGATTGGGACTCACGGTGTAGTAAAAATCCGTGGGTGCTGGTGTTACGGTGATATCCAACTGCTGAAAGACGCCTAGCGCGCGTGGCATGTGCATGGCGGACGTGACGAGGAGGATTGACCGGATTTCGCGGCGCTTGAAAATCGGGTCACAATAGATGCCGTGTTCGAAAGTGTTGCGGGCTTGGTTTTCGATTTCGATGACATCGGGTGCGATGCCGACCATTTCTAGGAGCGTCGCCATGTCCTCCGAGACACTCGTGTTGGGTTGGTCCGAAACGGGACGGCCAGCACCGGTCACGAGGATCAGGGGGGCTTTGCCTTGTTTGTGGAGGTAGCCGCCGTAGAGGAGGCGATCGCCGTTCCCTCCAATCTCCACCGTCTTCCGCGGGTATTCTTTCGGGTGAAACTTGCCGCTTAGCACCACGATGGCGTCGGCTTCGGGCAGTTCCTCCGGCGGGAGGTGTTTCCATTCAAGGGATTGGACGAGTTTGCCGGCGACCCAAAGGTTTCCGGTGACGAAGAGGACGAGCGCGGCGAGGCCTAGGGCTCCGAAGGACCATCTGGGTTGCCGGTAGAGGATGAGGCTGGCGGTGATGAAGATGGAGATCAATCCCGTGGGGGCCAGGAGCAGTTTCGTGATGAGGTAGAGCATATGCGTGGCTGCCGTGGGAGCATCATGCCTGGGGCAACAGAAAGGAGAAATGTGAAACTCGATATGAAAACTGCGAAATGATTGGGAATGCTCTTGATTCTAGGGTGGGATCCCAAGGATTCTCTTGGGGTCTTTGAAACCCCTAGTTTGTCGTCAAAAATCGTAGTTAAGGTGCCACATGAGTGAAAAAGCGGTTATTGGATTTATCGGAATCGGTGTGATGGGGAAGAGCATGGCGGGCCATTTACTGGCCGGCGGGCATGCTGTCCATGTCTTCAACCGAACCAAGGAAAAAGCGCAGGCCTTGCTCGAGAACGGGGCGGTCTGGCATGACACGGTTGGCGAGGTCGCGGCGGCGGCGGATGTGATTATTACGATCGTCGGGTTCCCGCAGGATGTGGAGGCCGTCTATCTGGGCGAGGACGGGATTTTGGCCCATGCGAAATCGGGCGCGACGGTGATTGATATGACGACTTCAAGTCCAGACCTAGCCGTGCGGATCTACGAGGCTGCCAAGGCGAAGGGGATAGCGGCCATTGATGCCCCGGTGTCCGGGGGCGATATTGGCGCTCGGGAAGCCCGCTTGTCCATCATGGTGGGGGCGGATACCGGAGCGTTTGAGGCCGTGAAGCCAGTTTTCGAGCTGATGGGTAAGAATATTGTGCTCCAAGGCGGTGCTGGTGCGGGCCAACACACCAAGATGTGTAATCAGGTGGCGATTGCTTCAGGGATGATGTCGATTTGTGAGGCCATGGCGTATGCGAAGAAGTCCGGTCTGGATCCTGAGACGGTTTTACAAAGCATCGGAAGCGGTGCTGCCGGGAGCTGGTCCTTGACGAACCTGGCGCCGCGAATTCTCAAAGACGATTTTGCTCCCGGCTTTTTCGTGAAACATTTCATCAAAGACATGCGCATTGCGATTGAGTCCGCCGAACGGATGGGACTCGACCTCCCGGGATTGACCCTAGCGAAATCGTTGTACGACAAACTGGCGGCCGATGGGGGGGAGAATGACGGGACCCAGGCGTTGTTTAAGCTTTACGCATCCCAGTTGTAGAGTGGGGTGTTGGGCGGCGTTCCCTGGGAGGGAGCTAGTCCTGTTGCGAGCCGTTCCTACCCGGAGTGGTTTTCGGATGCGGTGGTGTTTTGCGTTGCCTGTTTTTGCCCAACGGCTCGCGGGTACGCTCGCCCTACCTCTTGGCCATCGGATGGCCTCTTCCCTGGGAAGCATCTTGCCTCGATGGTCCTGAAAAACGATTTGCTGGGTGGGGATTCCTGAACTATAGTCTAGGCTGAACTCGAACGCTTCTCGAGAAGTTACCTTGTTGTTATGGAACTTACACGTCGTCAATTCGCAGAGAGGGTCGGCGGCACGATGGGTGCCGTCTTGGTCGGGGGATGGGCGAATGGCCTCCAGGCGGCCGACGGTGACGAGACGTACGTGATCAAACGGGGGGATACCCTGACGGCGATCGCCAAGCGCTTCGACTGCTCGGTGGCAGATTTGAAGGAGCTGAATAACCTCACTTCGATCAACAAGATTCGGGCCGGGGATCGACTGATTCTATCCAAGAATGCTTCCCTGACTCCCGCGTTACCCTACTCGCTGCGGTCGAAGATTAACTTCGACGGCGTCCAGCGCTCCCGATGGCGCCGCATTATCGCCCATCACTCCGCGACCAAAAACGGGAATGCCGTGATTTTTGGCCGAGCGCACCGGCGTCGTGGCATGGAGAATGGGTTGGCTTATCATTTTGTCATTGGGAATGGAACCAATGGGACGGCGGATGGCGAGATTGAGATCGGCCCGCGCTGGAGGAAGCAACTCCACGGGGGACACGTCCGGGGCCGCGCCCTCAATGAGACTTCGATCGGGATTTGCCTGGTGGGCAACTTCGAGAATACGAGACCTACGGCGAAGCAGATCCAATCGCTCCACAATCTGACGGCCTATCTACGCTCTGGGATGCTAGGCCGGGTGCCGAAAGCGTATGGACACAAAGACCTGGAGCCAAACCAGTGTCCGGGAAAGTTTTTTCCGCTTAAAGCCTACCGGGCTAAATTCGCCTAAAACCCTTCACTTAGGGTGGGCTATTGCTTGGGTAGGTTCCTAGACCGTGGTGGCCTCGGCCAAGGAGCGAATCTTCTGAACCATGGCATTCAATCCTGTGCTCCGTGTGGGGCTTAAATGCCGATCCAAACCGAGTCGCGCAAAGACTTCCTGTGCGTTGACTGCCAGGATCTCGGTGGGGGTTTTTCCAGAATAGAGGAGCCGGAGCATGGCGACGAGGCCTTTGACGATTTGGGAGTTGCTGTCCGCGCGAAATTCAATTCGGACCGGTGGACCCGTAACGACTTCTTCTTTGAGCCAAACGGTGGCTTGGCAGCCTTTGACACGGTATTCTTCGATTTGATCCGCTTCGGCCAAGGGGGGCATCTTGCGGCCCAATTCCATCAGGTAGGCGTAGCGATCATCCCATTCTTCCAGGAGTTCGAAGTTTTCAATCAGTTCGTCGATGGTCATGGTTGTTGTGGGGAAGCGCCGGTGGGATCACGTGCCGACCAGCTCACTAGCTTTCTGCCGTGCCCAGGCGTCCGCGTCAAGAATCGTCGCGAGATCGGGGTCGGATTGGGTCTGATGCGCTTCCATGGTGGCGGCCACCGTACTGGTGATACCGGGAAAACCGATCTGTTCCTGGCAAAAGGCTTCGACGGCTACCTCGTTCGCGGCATTCAGCACGGCGGGTAAGGTGCCGCCGACCAGACCGGCTTCGCGCGCCAAATTGAGCGAAGGAAACTTTTCCGTATCGGGATCTTCAAAGTTGAGCGTGCCGATCTCCGCGAAGTTGGTTTGCACCCGGTCGCTGCCCATACGGCTGGGGTAGGTGAGGGCGTATTGAATGGGCAGGCACATGTCGGGGGTGGAGAGTTGAGCGATTAAGGACCCATCAATGAACTCAACCATCGAGTGCACCACGCTTTGCGGGTGCACGATGACCTTCACGCGATTCATATCGATATTGAACAGCCAACGCGCTTCAATCATTTCCAAGCCCTTGTTGAAGAGCGTCGCTGAATCGAGCGTGATCTTGCGGCCCATGTCCCAGGAGGGATGTTTGAGCGCTTGGGCCAATTGGATTTGGGCAAACTCTTCCTTGGGCTTTTGGCGGAAGGGGCCGCCGGATGCGGTCAGCCAGAGGTTGCGAACGGAGCTTTCGGGTTTGTCATCGAGGCACTGAAAGATGGCGGAGTGTTCGCTATCAACCGCCAGTACCTTAACGTTGTGGGCTTGGGCTTCTCGCATGACGATTTCGCCCGCCATCACGAGGATCTCTTTCGACGCGACGGCGATGTCTTTGCCGGCACGGATCGCTGCGAGCGCGGGTTCCAGACCGGCGGTGCCTACGATTGCGATCAGGACGATATCGGCTTCGGGCAAGGTGGCGAGTTCCAACAAACCCTCCGGACCAGCCGTCACGCGGGTGCCCGCGGGCACGGCGTTCTTTAGATCGGATTGCAGGGAAGGATCACTGATGGAAACGCATTGGGGTTGGAAGGTCTGGGCCTGCTCGGCGAGGAGCTCTGTGTTGCGTCCGGCCGCCAAGCCAATCAAGCGCAAGTGATTGGGGAGATCCGTGACCACTTTGACGGTACTGGTGCCAATGGATCCGGTGCTGCCGAGGAGGACAATGTTTTTCATCGGAAAGGGAACGCGTATAGACGGACGATTCAAGAGAACACAACGAGTCGGCAATAGAGATAGAAGATCGGTGCATTGAACAGCAAGCTGTCCAAGAGGTCGAGGCAACCGCCAATGCCGGGGATCAGCATGCCGGAGTCTTTGACGCCGGTCTCTCGCTTCATGAGGGATTCGATCAAGTCACCCACCACAGCCAAGCTGCTTAGGAGCAAGCCGAGTGCGACGGCGTGAATCCCGCGCAGAGGCGCCAGCGATTCGCCGGCGGTGTAGATCGTAATGAGGCTAACTAGGGTGGACACGGCCAAGGCTCCGGCGAAGCCTTCCCAAGTTTTGCCCGGACTGATCTTGGGGGCCATCTTGTGTTTGCCGCACAGGGAGCCGACGACATAGGCCCCGAGGTCGCTGAATTTGGTGACGAGAATGAAGTAGAGTAGCCACCAGGCACCGGGTACCTCGGGCAGGTAGTAAATGAGGGCGATGAACCCCAAGAGCCCGAACACATAGAACCACCCGAAGAAACTCAGACCGATCGCTGCCAGAGAAATGCTGCCGCTCGACCAGAGTTTCAGACTGGCCAGGCAAAGGAAGAGCCCGACGATGACGAGGGAGAGAAGATCCTGTGCTGGAATGGCACCGGGCATGGCCTCGGGCCGCCAACCTTGGATCACGTGCAGGGTGAGGTAGAGTATCCCGGCGATCCCCATGGGAACCAGGTGCACCCGATACTCCCGTTGGGCGACCATGTGGCCGAACTCACGAATCCCAAGGATACCGAGCCCGGCGGTGAAGAGGAGGAATGCGAGATTGGCTACCGTCGGGTTGGGAGCGAACAGTGCGAGCAGAGTGACCGTCCATAGCACCAGGGTGCTTCCGAGTCGTTGCCAAAAGATTTGCGATTTGGAAGGGGAAGCACCCATGGACTCATTGGCAATCAGGTTTCTCAGGAACGGGTGGGGCGCGTCATACTTTGCCGAAGCGGCGATGTCTTCGGGTATACTCTTCCAGAGCAGCGAAAAATTGGGGCTTTCGGAAATCCGGCCAAAGGGTCGGAGTCACGACAAATTCGGCATACGAGATTTGCCAGAGTAAATAGTTGCTGACCCGTAATTCTCCGCTGGTTCGAATCAACAGATCGGGATCAGGGTAATTGCGGGTGTAGAGGTGTTGGGCGACCATTTGCTCATTGATCTCCGCGGGATCGATCTTCCCGGCGCGCACTTTGGTCGCGATATCTCGGCAGGCTTCTACGATTTCAGTGCGTCCGCCGTAGCTCAGCGCCAGGATGAGTGTGAGGCCCGTATTCTTGGCCAGGGCCGCTCGCGTTTTTACTATCTGGTCTTGGACAAACTCAGGGAGTCGGTAGACCTGGCCGATGACTTCTAGTTTGACGTTGTTCTTGTTGAGCTCGGGAATCTCGGAGTCCAAATACCGAGCCAGATACTTCATCAAGGTATCGACCTCTTCTTTGGGGCGATTCCAGTTTTCAACCGAGAAGGCGTAGAGGGTTAGAAACTTAACACCAACTTCGCCGGCCGCTCGGATGACGGCTCGTACGGAGTCGACTCCCTTGCGATGACCCTGAACACGGGGCAAGCGCCGCTTCTTAGCCCAACGGCCATTGCCATCCATGATGATCGCGACATGCGTCGGTACTGCCGCCTTGGCTTTTTCACTGAGCTGATTGGCCGGAGCAGTCATGGGGGGCGTTCGGGGGCGGAGCGGGCCTTAGAGTTCGATGGTCTGTGCCCGTGCCGGGCCGACTGAAGCGATTCTCAGTTTGCATTGAGCGAGCCGGGCGATCTCTTTGAGATAGCGTCTCGCGTTGAGCGGCAGGTCACTCCACTTGCGGCATTTCTCGGTGGACGTTTGCCAGCCCGGGAATTCGGTGTAGATGGGTTTGCAACGTGCCAAGCCGCCGGTTTCGTTGGGAATCCGGTCGATCTTCTTGCGGCCGTATTGGTAACCCACGCAAACCTTGACGGTGGGTAGGGTGTCGAGCCCATCCAAATTGGTGATGGCGATCTCGTCGATCCCGTTAACCACGGCAGCGTGGCGAACCAGTACGGCATCCAACCAGCCACAGCGCCGTGCGCGTCCTGTGGTGGCGCCGAACTCGCGGCCCATTTGATGGAAATGATCGCTTAGGAATTGGTCTTCGGTCGGCATTGGACCTTCGCCGACTCGGGTGGTGTAGGCCTTCATGACGCCGACGACTTTGTCGATCCGGTTGGGAGCCACGCCTGTACCCGTGCACGCACCGCCCGCGGTGGTGGACGATGAAGTCACATAGGGATAGCTCCCGTGATCAATGTCCAGGAAGGTTCCTTGAGCCCCCTCGAAGAGAATGTTAGCGCCGTTCTGACAGGCCTCGTGCAAGAGGTGGACGGTGTCCACGATGTAGGGTTTGAGTTTTTTGGCGGCTTTGACGTACTCCTGCTCGACTTTTTTGAAGCTCAGTTTCTTGGATCCCAACGCGGAAAGGACTTCGTTGTTGGTGCGAATCCGCTGTTTGAGCAGGCGACTGAAATTGTCTGGGTCGAGGAGGTCGACCATGCGGATACCGACTCGGGCGGCTTTGTCTCCGTAAGCCGGTCCGATCCCGCGTTTGGTGGTGCCGATCTTGTTTTTGCCTTTGCTCTGTTCGCGGCACTCGTCGAGAAGACGGTGATAGGGGAAGACGAGATGGGCGGTTTCGCTGATGAAGAGGTTGTTCTTTACCGTGACGCCGAGTTTCTTCAGACCCTCGATTTCGCCCACGAGGTGAACGGGGTCGATGACCACGCCGTTGCCGATGACGCAGCGCTTGCCGCGTCTCAGGATGCCGGAGGGAATGAGGTGGAGCACATACTTTTTCTTACCGACCAGTACGGTGTGGCCAGCGTTGTTGCCACCTTGCATGCGGACCACCAGGTCAGCCCGGTCGGTCAATACATCGATGATCTTGCCTTTACCTTCGTCGCCCCATTGGGCGCCCACTAAGATTGTGTTGGGCATAGTTGGATTGATACTGCGGCACGAAAAAGCCCCGAAGGTAAATTCGGGGCGTAAGCTCGGTATTTACGGAGAGAAATTAGTGCACCCTTGTCACGGTGTCAACGATGCTATTTCTCTGGTTGTTCCTCAGCGGGAGCTTCCTCAGCGGGAGCTTCCTCGGCAGGAGCTTCCTCAGCGGGAGCTTCCTCGGCAGGAGCTTCCTCAGCGGGAGCTTCCTCGGCAGGAGCTTCCTCGGCAGGAGCTTCCTCGGCAGGAGCTTCCTCGGCAGGAGCTTCCTCGGCAGGAGCTTCCTCGGCAGGAGCTTCCTCAGCCGGAGCTTCCTCGGCAGGAGCTTCCTCGGCCGGAGCTTCCTCGGCCGGAGCTTCCTCGGCAGGAGCTTCCTCGGCAGGAGCTTCCTCAGCCGGAGCTTCCTCTGCGGGTGCCACCTCAACCGGGATGTCCTCAGCTGGGATTAACTCCGCAGGGACAAGCTCGGTGGCGGGGATCGTTTCTACCGGTTCGGGAAGGGTGATCGGGTCCGGGATCGTCACCGTGGGCGGGGCTAGTGGACCGGCCTCCAGGGCTGCAGCGTCGGCACCGTTGTCCACCTCGGGTTCTTTGATGAGATCCGATCGCTTGTTCAGCAGGGCGTCAACCGTCCATTTGGTGACCAGGTAGGTCCACTTTGAGTAGTTCTGTTCGGTGGAGAGTTTTTCTTCCAACGTTTTCTTATTCTCAGCGAACTCTGTGTCGAGCCGTTCGGTATCGGCTTCCGGCTCGCCTTCGGGTTTTTCCCGTTCGGCGGGGAAGGAACCCTCAACGGCGACCTGGATCGGATAATTGTCATCCGCATTGGCTTGGCCGATCTTGAGCGTGTATTTGAATCCATCGAACGTTTCGAGAACAGCCGTGATCGGATCGGCCATGCCGCTGTCATCACCCGAAGCGGAGGGATCCACCAGATCGTCGAAGCTCGGCGATGAAAGGATGTTTTTGAGGCTGTAATTCTTGGTGGAGTCCAACTCTTCCCCGGTGGCTAAGCCAGCCAAGACCATGTCCTCGGTGTCCGTGTTGCGTGAGATCGACCAGGAATCCCCACCGGTCGGGTGCGTTACGGTTGCCGACTTCAGCTTCTCGACCTTCAGGAAGGTTTTATCGAGCCAGTACTTGGCGTCGACCTCCACGGCGGAGAACGTCTCGGACACGAGAGCGATGGCGTCACCGTTGCCATTCGGCAATACGTAGCGTCCGTCCGGGAACTCGCCGCCCCCGCCAAACTGCGAAGGGGCGCTGGATTTCCGCATGTGTTCTTTTCCGAGCAAGAGGTTACCGATCTCGGTGTTTCCATCTCCATTGAAGGAAACTAGGATTCCGGAGTTGGCTCCTTCGCCCGGGCTTACGAGCCCGAGTCGGCCATATTGGCTCGGACCGGCTTGGATCTTACGGGTGACCTTCAGGTCCCAGACGTCCTGAACCAAATCCCGAACTTTGGAGAAGTCGGCCGGGTAGTCCCAACGGTCGCCCACGGTCCAGATATCATTCTTTTTGGCCAGGGCTACCGTGCCATCGGCATCTTTAAAGCCGATGGCCGAGACGTCATTCAGTGGGAAGTCTGGGATGACTTTCCCGCCCAACTCCGATTCCGATTTGCTCCATGCTCGTTGGTCTTTCGCCCAAAAGAGGAGTCCGACGCCCCCTACCACAAGGAGGACAATAAACAGTTTTTTGAACTGACTTGAATTCATCTTGCTGCAGTGCGTTTCCGTTTAATGAGTGCGATCAGGATTCCGCCGAGGGTAATGATAAAGGGCATCCCCGCGATGTTGGCCCATTTGAGTTTGGTTTCTAGTGCGTCGATATCTTTCCGCAGATTCCGGCGCATGACTTTGAGTTGTTTGTTAGTTTCGACCTGCTGTTTGCGGAACTTGTCGAGCTCGGCTTGTTGTTCGGTGGACAGGACGAAGCGTTGGCTCTGAGTTTGATCCGTGCGTTGGCTCTGGAGCTGGTTGAGTTTGGTTTGGGTCTCTTGGAGCGTGTCTTCCAGCGTCTTGATCTTGGAGCGGTATTCTTTCTCCGCCTCGATCTGCATGTCACGGATCGTGGTGAAGGGGCGATTCATCGTCGCTCGGCTACGAACGCGAATGAGTCGGTTATCCCCACCCAATTGTTCCACGATGTTTTGGGTGATGGGTAGGTTACCGTTGATGATGCTCATCAGCCGGGTGCCCAAGAAGTTTTGGATCCGGACGGCGAAGGAATCGAAGAGGAAATCCGCATCTCCGAAGACCACCACGGAGCCCTCGGATTCGGACTCCGTTAGCGAGTCCATGTCAGCGGCGCTCTCGTCCTCTTCGCTATCGAGGTCGTCGGCTTCGGCGGCATCCGCAGCTTTGGGTTTTCCGTCAGGGAAGGCGGTCTTGAACTTACCCGTGAGGCGTAGCGCGATAGGCAGTTCCTTGCCTTCGGCGGCGAACTCTCGGGCGATTTGAGCGCCGGAAAGCTGGGCCATGAATCCGTCCACCAGTTGGGACTCTTCGCTGGTGTGGAGCAACACCGTCTGTTCAAGGCCTTCGGCGGGGGTTCCGGAGAAGGTGCCTACGAACGGCATCAGCAATTGATCGATTTGCGCGGTTGCCACGTCGTCAGGGTTGATTCCGTTGTCATTTACAAACAACACGGACGGCTGCAACTGAGGCGGCGAGCCTTGGCGGAAGGACACTTCCTTAGCAAACGACATATCCGCCACCACTTTGGAGCTGTTGAAGGTCAGTCCCCAAGCACCCAGCAGTTTTTCCAAGTTGGAAGTGCTGGGTGGCGAACCCATCATGTTGTTCGGGTTGGGTTGTTGATCGATCAGGGCGAGGGCATCCAAGAAGGCGAGCAACTTGCCACCGCGCAAGACGAATTGATCGATGGCGTATTCGGTCGCTTCCGTGATGTCCTTTGGATGGATCACCAACAGGACCGTCACGTCGGGATCGATCGACTCGGCCGTCATTTCGATCTCTTTGACTTCAAAGTCCTGTTTGAGCTGAGAAATGACGGCCCAGGGATCTTGCCCCTGCGGTGCGCGTCCCATTTGTGCCATCATCGGATTCGCCGGTTGGCCAAAAGCGGGGAGCGTGCTCATCACGCCGATGACCGGTTTTTCAATCGTCACCACTTGGGACAAGGCGCGGGCCATATCGTATTCCAACTGCCGCTCTTTCGAGGGGTCCAGGAAGGGGATGGCCACGATTTCATCCAGCATGCTGATGGCGACACCGAGGTAGATGCGGTCCGTCAGCGAGATGGCTTGTCCTTCGACACCGTCGAGTCGGGCGGAATCTTCCGCATCCGAATCCGGTTGGGGATCGAACTTGGTGAGCTTGATTTTGCCGCCGCTGTTTTGAGCGAACTCATCCAAGAGATCCTCCACTCGCCGCACGTAGGTCTTGAGCTGCGGCGGCATCACTTTGTCATCACGCGTCGCGTAGAAGCGAATTTCCACTGGCGTGTCCAATTCCTGCAGAATCTCTTTGGTGCCATCGGAAAGCGTGAAGAGCTTTTCTTTGGTGAGATCCACGCGCACCTTGACGAAGCTCGCGATGAGGTTGAGGCCGATGACGATGATCAGGCAGACCACCACGCCGACCGTGGAGAAAAGGAACAGATCGAATTGTTTCTTCTTCATTGTGGTTCCTAGATATCAGTTGGTTCGAAGGCTGCGGAGAATAACGCCTGTTGTGAAAAGGCTAAAGCCAATCAACGAGACGAAGAACATCAGATCGCGGGTATCAATGACCCCGCGTTGAAAACTAAAGAAGTGGGTCATCACACTCAACGAGGAGACGACGTTGACGAGCCAGCCCGGTGCCCATTGGATCAACATATCCGTAATGGGTTGGAAGCCGGCGAGGATCAGGAACAAGCAGATCACCACCGACAGGATGAAGCTGATGACTTGGTTCCGGGTGATGGCCGAGGTCATGCAGGCGATCGCCAAATAACTTCCGGCCAGCAGGGCGCTGCCGACGTAGCCACAAATGATGACCCCCGTATCCGGATCGCCCAGATAGTTGACGGTCAGCACGATCGGGAAGGTGAGCGCCAAAGCCAGCACGAGGAAGAACCAGGAGGCGATAAACTTGCCAACGATCGCTTGGCCGGCCGTGATGGGCATGGTGAACAGGAGTTCCAAGGTGCCCTGGCGGCGTTCCTCAGACCAGAGGCGCATGCCGACGGCTGGCACCAGGAAGAGGTAGATCCAGGGGTGCCAGGTAAAGAAGGCGGAGAGTGAGGCTTCATCCCGTTCGAAAAAGCCTCCCAAGTTTGCGCTGAAGGTGAAGAACCCGACCAGCACCAAGAAGATAACGATAAAGACGTAGGCGACCGGCGAGGCGAAGTAGCCGGATAGCTCACGTTTTGCGATGGTCCAAGTGTTTGATAGACTGCTCATGCTGCTTCCTCCTGCGCGGTATCCGGTTTGGTGATATTGCGGAAGACTTCATCAAGCTTCCCTTCTTCCGTGCGCAATTCTTCGATCCGCCAGCCCGCTTGGTTGACGGTGTCCGCCACGCTGGCGGCGAGTTGCTCTTCACCAGCGTCTGACTTGGGCGTGGTCTTGAGCGTGACCGCATCGCCCTCTTCGAGCACCAGCACTTTGTCCACCGTGCCGAGTTGATTCAGCCGTTCCTTGGCGGTGCCGGCGTCCGTGCCTCGAACTCGGAGTATCACGGCGCCCGCGTTGGGCGATTTCTTTTTCAATTCGTTGGGCGTGCCGTCGGCTACGATTTGACCGCGGTCCACGATGATGGCGCGACTACAGACGGCTTCCACCTCTTCCAGGATGTGGGTCGAGAAGATGATCGCTTTTTTCTCACCCATCCGTTTGATGATGCCGCGAACCTCGTGTTTTTGGTTCGGGTCCAACCCATCCGTGGGTTCGTCCAGGATGAGGATCTCGGGATCGTGAATGATCGATTGGGCGAAACAGGTGCGGTGTCGGTAACCTTTGGAAAGGGTATCGACGCTTTGATGGACGACCGACTCCAGGAAGCAGAGCTCGATCACGCGATCGATGGCATTCCGGCGTTTCCGGCCGGAGAGACCGCGGATCTCAGCAGAGAAACTCAGGAAGCTCTTCACGGTCATGTCCGAATACGCCGGAGCGTTTTCGGGGAGATACCCGATCAAGCGCTTGGCTTCGATGGGGTTGGTGGTGATATCATTCCCACCCACGGTGATCCTTCCCTCGGTTGGGGGGATATAACCCGTGATCATTCTCATTGTGGTTGATTTACCGGCACCATTCGGTCCGAGAAAACCCAAGACTTCCCCGCGCTCGACAGAAAACGAGACACCGTTGACGGCAAGCTTGGGGCCAAACGCTTTTTTGAGGTTTTCGACTTTGATCATTTGAGTGACTGCATTCGCAATTCCATTCTCCAACGTCTCACTGCTCAAGAGAAGACGAGCCCAGATTCAAAAATAAAATAGAGCCCATTTGTCAAAGGCTTTTTTGAGCAAAGTTCCGTTTCTCCATTCCTACCAAGGGGCTCTTTGGTGGGGCCAACGGTCTTTGGACAATCCGGACTCCGAATGTTCAATATTTCTTCTGGAATGACTCGTTTGGGGGGTATTTGGGTTACCAAGGAAGTTTTTTGAGATCGGTATTTCCTCCGCTCAAAACCACACAGACGCGTTTGATGTCGGTTTTGGACTCAAAATCGGCCGCGCGGAGGGCCGCGACGGCGACGGCCGCGCTGGGTTCAATCAATTGCTTGGTGCGCTCCCAGACGAAACGCATCGCTGCTACGATTTCCGGCTCCGACACGGTCAGGATGCCGTCCACCTGATCCCGAATGATGGGCCAGGTGTGCTCGCCGAGCGAGGTGAGGAGTCCGTCGGCGATCGTATTGGGGGCGGTTTGAAGGATCCGTTGCCCCTGTGCCAGGGAGCGGGCGGCGTCATCGGCGCCCAAGGGTTCAGCTCCGAAGACGCGAATCCCGGGGACGAGGGCCTTGGCTGCGAGCGCTACGCCAGAAAGGAGGCCGCCGCCGCCCACGGGGGCGATAATGGCATCGAGCGGGGCGATCTCCTGGCAGATTTCCAGCCCGACGGTGCCTTGTCCGGCGATAATCTCTGGATGATCGTAGGGGGGAATGAACTGAGCCCCGGTGGCCGCGCGGAGTTCTTCCATCATCCGTTCCCGTTCTGAAACGATGGGTTCGCAGAAGGTGATATTGGCCCCGTAGCCGCGGACCGCCTCGATTTTCGGGACGGGTGCGTTGTGGGGCATGACGATATGGGCGGGGATGCCGCGAAGAGAGGCGGCAAGGGCGAGGGCTTGGGCATGGTTTCCGGAACTGTGGGTCACAACGCCGGGGGCAGCGGCGGCATCGCTCAGCTGGGCTACGGCGTTCTGAGCGCCGCGAAATTTAAAGGCGCCGACGCGTTGGAGGTGTTCGGCCTTGAGAAAGACCGTCCGTCCGGCCCAGCGGTCCAAGGATTGACTGGTGAGGATGGGGGTCCTGTGGGCGACACCAGCGAGTCTTTGTGCGGCGCGCTGAACCGCTTCTAGGGGGAGCTTGGTGGAGTTCATGTTGGTGGGGTGCCGGCTCGTCCCTGGGGTTTGTTGGCCGGACGGGGCCGGGTTGTGGCAAGTTTTCTTGGAGATAGCCCTTGATACACCCAATTTGCTGTGTTAGGGATAATTGTTTCGAAAGATTAGTTTAATTGCGCGTTGTAAGAGGTTTGAGTAATTCCGATGAACCAACCCGGATAGCAACTGGCTGCCGAACGGCTCGGTCCCGTCAGTTTATCCACTCCGAAAGTGTCTCGGATTCACGGTTTCATCAATCTTCTTTGGTCGAATGCCGACCACCGCTGACGGAAGGTCAGCGATTCTAAGTCCCGATTAGAACATCCCGGCCCGAGTTGATGCACCCGTCTTCCCTGAAGATGGGGTGTCGCTATGGGCCTGGGGATTTTTGACGTTACAGCCATTTAGTTGCATCAATTAGTATGGTCACAAGAGCCAAAACTGCCAAAAAATCAGCGAAATCAGAGGCATCCGCAAAAGGGGCGAAAACGGGGGGTGGATCTGCCAAATCGACAAAGAAAAGTGCCGCCAAAGCTACGAAAAGTACAAGTGCTGTAGCTAAGAAGAAGCCGGCGGCCAAGAAGAAGGCGGAGGTGGCTGCCAAGAAGCCGGCAGCGAAGTCGACTCCGGCAGCGAAGAAAGCGGCCGCTTCCAAGGCGACTGCGGCGAAGAAAACCGCGACGGCCAAGAAGGCTAAGAATTCCAAGACAACGAGTAAATCGGTGACGTCGACGAAAGCGACGGCAGAGAAAGCGACGAAGGCAGCAGCAAAGGTTCAGGAGAAAACGGGAGTGAAGGGTAACAAGGGGGCAGCGGGTAAGGCGGAGAAGGGGACTAAGGGCAAGGTGAAGAAGGGGGATAAGAGCGAAAGCAAGGTAAGCCGTGAGGTGATGGAGGGGGTGCAATCGGTCATCAAGGCTTCCCCGGAGAAACAGAGCGAGACGGAGGCCGCATTGGATGCAATCCAGGCGCCCAAGGGGCGCAGTGGGATCAATCTGACGGAGTATGTTAAGGAGTTGCTGTCGCTGGCACAGGAGCAGGGCTACCTCACCTACGGGGACATCAACGAGGTGCTTCCCGAGGGCGTTACGACGCCAGAAGATTTGGAGGAGGTCTACTCCCGGTTGCGCAATCTGGACGTAGAGATTGTCGACCAAGCGGAGGTGGACCGGATCAAGAAGAACGACCAAGAGGAAGAGGACGACGCGAGTCGTCTGGATATCCTCGATGATCCGGTGCGCATGTATATGAAGCAAATGGGCAAAGTCCCCTTGCTAACCCGCGAACAGGAGGTCGAGATCTGCAAACGGATTGAAAGTGCCGAAATCGAGCAGCGAAAGATCGTTTACGGGATGGGTTTTGCCGGTAAGGAACACATTGCCTTGGCCGAGAAACTCATCGCAGAGCCGCCGAAGGAGCGTTTTGACCGGGTGATTCTCGATAAGAAGATTGATAGCCGCGACAAGCATCTGAAATACCTCCGTAAGTTGGTGAAGAATGTCCGGAACCAGGATCAACTGGTGGACGAGAAATACGCCGCCTGGCAGCGGGCTGAGTCTGAGAAGGCGCGGACAAAGAATGAGGCAGAGTTCCGCAAAGCGGATAAGAAGCTGCAGGGCATGTTCTCCCGGTTCTACTACAAGCAGAAAGTGATCGAGGAAATGACCCTTGTGACGGAGAATATCTTTGAGAAGATCAATCTCTCTCTGATGGGAATCGAAGAGCTGGAGCGGGGGCGTAGCTCCAGTCAGCAGAAAGCTTATGTGGATATGGAATGGCAGAAGATCCACGCGCTGGAAGCCTTTGTGCGCATGCCGCAAGACCACTACATTCAGGCCTACGAACGCTTGAAGGAGTTCGCCGCCAAAGCGCATCAAGCGAAGACCGAGATGGTGGAAGCCAACCTCCGCTTGGTGATTTCGATTGCCAAGAAATACACGAACCGAGGGCTCTCATTTTTGGATCTGATCCAGGAGGGGAACATGGGCCTCATGAAGGGCGTTGAGAAGTTCGAGTATCGCCGCGGCTACAAGTTTTCAACCTATGCGACGTGGTGGATCCGGCAGGCCATTACCCGGTCCGTGGCGGACCAGGCCCGTACGATCCGTATTCCGGTGCATATGATTGAAATCATCAACAAGCTCATGCGGGTGCAGAAACAGCTCCTGCAAGAGTTTGGTCGGGAGCCCACCGCGGAAGAGATTGCGGATGAGATGAACCTCCCGGTCGAGCGGGTCAGTGCGGTTCTCAAGATGGCGCAGCAGCCAATCTCATTGGAATCTCCCGTCGGTGACAGTGGGGATGCGAACTTCGGTGACTTTATCGAGGACAAATCCGCCGAGAACCCCTCGGACATGACGAGTCACCTGCTTTTGCGGGAGCGCTTGAATGAGGTGCTATCGACTCTGACCGAGCGTGAGCGGAAGATTCTGGAACTACGTTTCGGTTTGCATGACGGGTATGCCCGGACCTTGGAAGAGGTGGGCAAGCAATTCAAGGTGACCCGAGAACGCATCCGACAGATTGAGGCCAAAGGGCTGCGGAAACTGCGGCACCCGACCCGCATCCGGCAATTGCAGGGCTTCCTGGAATCGGAGAGCGCGGCCTAGGCGCTGCCCTGACAGATCGAAATCGAATCACAAAAAACGGCGACGTCGCAAGACGTCGCCGTTGTTGTTTGGTGTGGTATGGTTTTGGGAGAGAAAGGCTTAGTCGTTGTAGCCGGTTTCCCCGTGGGAAGCCACGTCCAGACCTTCACGTTCTTCGCTCTCGGTGACGCGTAAGCCGACAACGGCATCCACCACTTTCAGGAGGATTAGGGAGATGATCAGGGTATATACAGCGGTAAAGACGGCGGCAAATGCTTGGGTGCCGAGCTGTTTGCCGATCGCCAGTTGGCCTTCTTTTCCGCCGAACATTTCGTGGGCAACGATGGCGACCAGAATGGTGCCGATAAAGCCGCCCACACCATGAACTCCGAAGACATCCAGTGAGTCGTCGTAGCCAAACTTCGACTTCACGGCGGTAGAAACCCACCAGCAAACGGCGCCTGAAACGATCCCGATGATGAGACCACCCATCGGGCCGATATAGCCGGAGGCGGGCGTTACGGCAGCGAGGCCGGCGATGGCACCGGTCACAAAACCGAGCACGCTCGGTTTTCCGTGCTTGATCCACTCGATGAACATCCAGACGAGGGCTGCGGCGGAGGCGGAGACTTGGGTGACCACGAGGGCCATGGCGGCATCGCCGTTGGCGGCGACGGCGCTGCCGGCATTGAATCCGTACCAGCCCACCCAGAGCATGCCTGTGCCAGTAACGGTCATCGGCAGATTATGAGGGGGCATTGCGCGATCCGGGTGGCCCGTTCTGGGGCCGATATAGATACATGCAGCTAGAGCGGCGATACCGGCTGTGATGTGTACCACAATCCCGCCGGCGAAATCAAACACGCCGCGATCCCAGAAGAACCCTCCGTCGCCACCCCAGACCATGTGACAGATGGGGGTGTAGACCAGAATACTCCAGAGAACCATGAACCAGAGCATCCCCGAAAACTTAACCCGTTCCGGAAAAGCGCCAATGATCAGGGCCGGTGTGATGATGAAGAAGGTCATCTGGAACGCAAAGTGGAGCATCGCGGGGATGGTGCCATTCACATCGCCGGCAGTGACGCCTCGCATGAATGCCAAGTCGAGTCCACCGATAAAGGATTTCAGGTTGACGGTATTGGCGGTCATTCCGGTGGTCGAGAACGAGAGTGAATACCCGACCGCGAGCCATACCAAGGTCATGACAGCCGTCAGCACAAAGCAATGAACGAGCACGGAAAGGATGTTGCGGCTATGAACCAGACCGCCGTAGAAAAGCGCTAGACCCGGAATGGTCATGAACAGGACCAGGGCGGTTGAGGTGAGGATCCACGCAGTGTCGCCTGTATCGATCGCTGCCGTACCGTCTTGGGCAAACGCCGCGATCGGTAGGCAGAAAAGAAAGGCAATCAAGAGGTGTTTATATCGATTGAGTGTGGTCATAAGTGGTCTATTCGATTGCAACTGGGACTTACCGACGTACATAAGGATCGATAAATCTTGTTCATGGAAACAGTGCAAGTCTTTCATTTATTCTTCAGTCTGTGAAGAAAAAGTCGCTTTTGGGGCATTCGATCGCATTGTCCCACGCACTTCAGCCCGGATTTCGGCGGGAATCTGCAGCCGCAGGCCGAACCCCGTGATTCCTTGAAGCGGCGGTGGGTTCAGGTACCGTGGTTCCGGGTCCGTCATTCCGACCCACACTTGTGTCCCTCTACCCGGTCATTCAGCGAGAACTGCGTCAGGAGGCGAGGCGCTGGACAGCGGCGTGCTCGCGGACCGTCGTGAGTGGGTGTCTTGTGGGGGTTCTGGTCTTGCTCGGCGGCGGTGGCGAGGCGATTCGTTTTGGCACGGGCCAGGGTGCGGAGATGTTCGTGGAATTCATGCTCTTTGTTTTCTCGCTCGTTTGGGTGCTGGTGCCCTTGGTCAGTTGCGACACGGTGAGTCGCGAGCAGCGAGAACGTACTCTGGGACTCTTGTTTTTGACGCCGCTACGGGCTTGGGAAGTCTTGGGAGCCAAGACCGTCGTGCATTTGATTCGATTGAGCAGCTGGTTCACGGCGGCTTTCCCTGTCTTCATGATTCCGGTGTTGTTAGGGGGCGTGACGTTCTTGGATGTCGTGCGGATGGTGTTGTTGGTGGGGAGTGCCTTGGTTTTGGCACTCTTAGCTGGAATGGCCGCGTCGGTACGGTATGCGAATCGCTGGCAAGCGACCGCCTGGGCCCTGGTTTACAGTATGGGGCTCTTGGGCCTCCTGGGAGCGGGTTATGTTCTTGGTTCGGTGGTTATTCTCACGGTGCAAACGAGTAACGGTTGGGACTTCGACCGCTTTCGGCTGTTCGCCGAATACTTTTACCGAGCCGCTTGGAACCGTTTGCCCTGGAATCATGCGGGATGGACATGGGGTATTGCTCCGTTTCAGGGCGGGATTTCGGCTGGAAGCACGAGCTGGGCTCAGGTGCAACAAGCGGTGGTGGTTTTCCTGCTCTCCGGGATAGCCAGTCTTGCTGGGTTGTGGCGGTTCTCACGGATGCTGCGTTCGAAAGTGAGTCACGGAGATGGTGCCTTGGATCGCCAGGGCGCTGTCCGTCAGCGGCGGCGGCTTCTTTGTTTTTGGGGCGCGAATGATGACTGGGTGCGGTATCGCATGTTGGCCCGTCGGCATGGGGTGGTTTCTTGGGCCAAAGGACTCTGTGCTGGGGTCGTGCTGGTGGAGGCCTATTGGTGGTTTCGGTTTGCGGACGCGCCAGCGGAGTTTGTGATCGTGGGAACTCAGTTGGTTGTGGTGCTGGCTGGACTTGGAGGGTTGCGGACGGCGAGCCTGCTCTGGAGAGAACGTGAGTCCGGGGTGATCGAACTCCTATCGGTAACTCCGATGGGTGTCCTGCGCTACGCTATGACGCTGCTGGTCGTGGCTCTGCTGCCCGTCGTGATGGCGAGCGGTGTGGCGGTGATGGGGATTGCTTGGCAAGCAGGTAGTTGGGTTCTTCCGGTGGCCTTGAGCGCTTTGGTTGGTAATACGGGGTGTCTTGCGTTCCTGCTTGCTTGGGGCGGGCGCTCGGTTTCGATGTCGGGTCTCGTGGCGTTGGTTTTGACGATGTTGATTCCGTTGCGGCTCTTTGCGGTCGACCCGATCGATCCCGATCCTAGCTGGATGTTATTGCAGGTGGCTGGGATGGTGACGCTTGGGCTCGTGGTTGGTTTCATCTGGCGACTCCGGGGATTCCGTTCGGGTTCGTGATAGGAGAGACGGAGGGAGGCTAACGCTCGTGGTGTTCTTGTTGTACGGTGGGTTGGGGGCGATGGTTTTTGCGTGTCCTGCTTTTGCCCAACGGCTCGCGGGTACGCTCGCCCCACCATCCGGAGACGGGTGCGATCAAAAACACGGTGAGAATGGAAAATTCAGCCCTCTCTTATGGAGTGCGGGAGCAGGGCTGCCGCTTTCCCTTTGGTGAACTCTTTCTTTCTCCTGCTCCAATGGGAAACCTACCGCATCCTCCCGATCCGATGCCCCGCACATTTATTCACACCCTCCGGAAACAGTGTGGGGTGTTTCCGCTTCTCACGGAGGCTTGGGTGCCGGTAAACTTAGGCTGTGCATTCGCTCTCACGATCAGACTGGGCTATCTGGACACTCGGAATTGGGATGCTTTTGAGCCTCGGCTTGGGCTTGATGGCGTCGGAGGTTTCGGACTCGGCTTTGAAGGATGCGTTTCGCGACCAGGTGGAGCCTTTCTTGCAAGACTATTGCGTGAGCTGCCATGGGGAGAAGAAGCCGAAAGCCAAGTTTAGCGTGAGCGGCTTTCAGAGCCTGGAAGACGTGGTGGCATCGAGTGGGGCTTGGGAAGTGATCGCCGAAAAGCTGCGCGAAAAGGAGATGCCGCCGGAAGAGGCAGATTCCATCCCGTCGACGGAGGTCGTTGACGCAGTTTTGGCCTGGTACGAACGCTTATGCGAATTTGAGGCAGAGCGCAACGACGGGGATCCAGGCACGGTTCTAGCCCGGCGATTGAGTAATGCGGAATACAATTACGCCATTGAGGATCTGACCGGTCATGACCTTCGACCGACCCGCGAATTTCCCGTGGACGCCGCTAATCAGGCGGGATTCGATAACACGGGAGAGTCGCTGAGCATCAGTCCGGGCCTGTTGCAGAAGTATTTGCAGGCGGCCCGATCCGTGGTGGAACACCTCGTGTTTACGCCTGAAGGCTTGACCTGGAGTTCCCATCCCGTGGTCACCGAAACGGATCGGGATAAGTATGCCGTGCTGCGTATTGTGGATTTCTACCTGCGGCAGCCTACGGATCTTGCAGAATACTTCTTTGTGGTGTGGAAACGAGTGAAAGCGGGAGGTGAACCTTCACTGGCTGAACTCGCCGCCGACCATGGCGTGAGCCCACACTACTTGAACCTTATTTGGGATCTCATTCATCAGTCCGGACCGTCCGTCGGGCCCGTGCATGGGGTGCGGCAAGCGTTCGGGCGCTTGCTTGAGTTGGAAGATGAAGCCAGGGTGCGCGAACGGTGTGAAGCGTTGCGCGATACCGTCTTGCAGATTCGGCGACAGATCGAACCCGAGGTGAAGAATCTCGAAGGTGGGAGTGTGCACCGAGGTTCCCAAAGCTATGTGTTGTGGAAGAATCAGCAGTATGCGGCCAACCGAAGACGCTACGACGCTGAAGCCCTGATGACACCGAGCGAGATCGAGGAACGGATCGCGGCGTCCGAACGGGCGATCGAGAAAGCGCGCCAAGAAGAGCGCCGAGAACGCGACTGGCCCGAGCCATTCGAAGCGCCCCATGAAGCCCTTTGGTTGCCGGAGTCGCCCGACCAACACGCGATCTATCATCAGGAGTTTGCCCGCTTTGCTGACGTGATTCCGGATCGGTTTTACGTGTCTGAACGGGGGCGAGACTACCTGGGTAAGCGGCGGGAGGATCAAGAGAAAGGCCGGTTTCTCAGCGCGGGGTTTCATAGTATGATGGGCTATTTTCGGGATGATCAACCCTTGTATGATCTGATTCTCGATGAAGCATCGCGAGCGGAATTGGATCGGTTGTGGGACGAACTCGATTTCATTACCCAGGCCCCGAAGCGGCAGTTCATCGGTTTCCTTTGGTTCGAGCGAACGGATTCGCGGTTCATGACGGATCCGGTCTTTGATTTTGCGCGGGCGGAACACGAGGACGCGACCAACGAGGCCAAGATCCACCGTTTGGCCAAAGTCTACCTCAATCACGCGCAGGATCGCGGGGCCGGGGTGGAGGCGTTGGGGGCGATCGAAGCTTATTTCGATTCCATGAATGACCGGATCCGTTGGTTGGAACGGGTGGAACGATCTGCTGAAGAGAATCACCTAGCGGAAGTCGTTGCTCTTGCCGAGCGGGCCTACGGTCGTTCCGTTGAGCCGGGTGAACGGAAGGATTTGGCGCGGTATTATCGAGCCTTACGGGAGTCGATGGGCTTGAGCCACGAGGGCGCTATTCGTGACTGCGTCGTGAGTGTCCTCGTGTCTCCGCACTTTTTTCTTCGAATGGTTGAGGCGGAAGAGTCTGCGGGCGCGGCACGGGTGGCGATTAAGCCGAGTTCATTGGCGCAACGGCTGAGCGCTTTCCTTTGGTCGAGTGTTCCGGACGAGGAGTTACGCGTATTGGCGAGTTTGGGAGTGCTGGCCGATCCGGCTGTTTTGACTCAGCAGGCGCAGCGGATGTTGCGCGATCCGAAGAGCGTCCGTTTGGCTCGAGAGTTTGGGGGGAACTGGTTGGATTTCCGTCGTTTCGAATCTCACAATGCGGTGGATCGAGAACGGTTCCCGACCTTTGATGACGCGCTTCGCACGGCCATGTTTTTGGAGCCCATCCATTATCTTGCCGACGTGATCCGAGGGAAGGAAACGGTCGCGTCGCTCATCTTCGGGAGTCATACCTATGCGGACGGTACTTTGGCAAAGCACTATGGTTTTCCCGTTTCGGATCGGGCGGACGCGAGCGGCACATCCTGGCAGCGCTTTGATCGAGCGTCCGAGTACGGCCGGGGTGGGCTCTTGCCGATGGCAGTTTTTCTGACCCAGAACGCGCCGGGGCTGCGAACCAGCCCGGTGAAACGCGGATACTGGGTCGCTCGGCGGATCCTGGGCGAATCGATACCGCCTCCGCCACCGGACGTCCCGGAGTTACCGGAGGACGAAGCCGATCTTGGGGAGCTGACGCTCAGCCAGGCCCTGGCGAAGCATCGGGATCATGCGAGTTGCGCGAGTTGCCATGAGCGGTTTGATTCCTTGGGCTTGGTCTTTGAGGGCTTCGGGCCGGTGGGTGAGCGTCGCGCAGTGGACCTGGGTGGTCGGCCGGTGAGCACGCTTGCGACCTTTCCGGATGAATCTACCGGCGCTGGATTAGACGGACTCTTGACCTACATTCGATCCGAGCGTGAGGCGGATTTCTATCGTCATTTTTCACGGCTGCTCTTGTCTTATGGTTTGGGCCGAACCTTGATCTTGTCCGACGAGCCGCTGGTCGAACGAATGCTCGCCAAACTCCGCGAGTCGGATTACAGTTTTTCAGTATTGATTGAAGCCATTGTGACGAGTCCCCAATTCCGGATGAAACGCGGGATTCCAGCGGCGGAAACGAACCACGAACACACACTATGATTCGGGATTACCACGAAGCAACGGAGCAAGCGAATCGCTTTCGCTTATCACGCCGTACGTTCCTACGCGGTACGGGTGTGGCCATGGCCTTGCCTTGGTTGGAGTCCATGCCGGTTTGGGGTGACGTGGTCCCGGGAAGTCCTGGAGGCGCGCCGCCCAAGCGGTTTGCCGCTCTGTTCATGGCGTGCGGGATTAACTCGGATCACTGGTGGGCGAAGGGTTCTGGGAACTCCATGGAACTGGGTAAGAGCCTCCAACCGCTGAGTCCGTTTCGGGAGAAGATGAATTACTTCAGTGGCTTGTTCAATCGCTCCGCGGTGGGTGTAGGGATTCATCCCGGGCAAACCGGGAATATTCTGTCGGGCGCCCAATTGCAAAAGGGAGCCGTACTCAAGGGTGGGACGAGTATCGATCAACTCTTGGCGCAACGACTCGGGCATCTCACGATGCAGCCGAGTTTGGTGCTGGGCTGCGAACTACCCACCACGGGGTATCATGAGACGAATTTCTCGATGGCTTATAGTTCGCACATTTCGTGGCAGAACAGCACCTCACCGGTTCCTTTGGAGGTCTATCCTTCACTCGCCTTTGATAGCTTATTTGAAAACCAGGGCAACCTGCGCAATCAAAGCATTCTGGACCGGGTGAAAGTTCAGGCGGATTCGATGTTGCGACGGGTCAGTGCGGCGGACCGGTTGAAGCTGGATGAGTATCTTACCAGTGTGCGTGATATTGAACGCCAGATCGAGCGTTTGCGGGCGACAAAAAACAAGGCGGACCAATCGGCTCAAAAACAAGGGAAGCCGGTGTTTGCCATGGAGCGTCCGGAGAACGGTTTGCCCGAAGACATTCGGGATCACATGCGATTGATGTGTGATATCTTGGCCCTGGCTTTTCAGACGGACAAGACGCGCGTTGCTACTCTGTTGTTGTGCCGGGATATCTCAGGACTGTTTTATCCCTTTTTAAATGTGCGTCGCTCCCATCACTCCGCTTCGCACCGGGATCTTAGCGATTCCTACGAGCAGATCACCCGCTACTACGTGAGCCAGGTAGCCTATTTGGCGAATCGACTCGACCAAATGCGGGAGGGCGAAGGGACGGTCCTGGACAACACTTGTCTGCTCTTTCTCTCCAACATGTGGTCGGGCAGCAAGCATGACAGCACCAAGCTCCCGGTGCTTCAACTTGGCTCCATGGGTGGGGCGCTAGAGACCGGGCGCGTGCTGGATTATTTGGGTCAATCCGATGAGAATCGTAAGCTGTGCAGTCTCTATCTCTCGATCATGGATCGTATGGGAGTGCCCTTGGAGCACTTCGGAGACGCCGACACGCGCTTGGCTCGGGTTTAGACACCACGAGCTTCTGCGCTAACGCTTCCTTCGTTTCTTCAATCCCGGCACCGAATCCTTTGGTGCTTTCGCGATGCCCTTGATTAGTTTCCGGGTTTGAAGACCGTTCTACTCGTGAATCAGTCGTTCGCAGATGCTACGGGTTGATCCGAAAGAATTGTAAGAGCTTGTCTGACGGAAGGTCTTGAAGCCTCGCCTGGTTTGGGAGCGGGGTCCATGGACCGGAAAGGTCCGATGCTGCTTCCAAGGTGCCGTCTCCATTCCAGATGAGTTGGAGGCCGGTATCGTGACGCTCGATGGTGAAGGGGCGGGGAGGATCGAGCGAGAGCACGACGAGTGCCTTTGGCAGATCGCGGGAATGAACCGACAGCAGGAGTTCGTTGCGTTCGTTGAGGGCGCGAAGCGGAGCATCGCTGCGAGGCCGGGTGAACAGACTGAAATACCGGGTGCTGGTGGTGGTCTCCGGGCCGATCTGAAGATCGTTTCCAGCTTCGATGATCTGGACATAGGTGCCTCCGTCGACGCGGTAGATTCCTTGAGTCAAGGTGCCATCGGGTTGGCGAATGCCAAGGTGCGTGATGGCGACGCCGTGGTCGTTGGTGATGATGGCCGGATTCCTTAATCCCGGAACGTGATCAAACTCGACCGTTGCCCCGTCTGGTCCGAACGGCATCTCGCGATAAGCGACGGTGCGATCACGACCGTTCTCTATGAGGTGAAGCACGGTGTCACATCGCGGGCTTCGGCTGTCGGGATGGGCGCTGCAGGTGGTAAAGGGGATGACCTGATTGCTCAATCCGGAAACGAGGTTGGCGTTGAGAGATACATACAGGTCCAATACGACTTCCCGGCCTGGCACGTGAATCGGATGGAATTCTCCGGCTTCCCATCGCCAGATACTGGTGGGGCGTCCCGGTGAGCCGAGCGTTCTGAGTTTTAGGGTCAGGTTTAGACTGCCGTCGTTGGTAAATAGGACATCTGTGATGGCACTGATGGTCGTTCTCGGCGTATTGAGCGTGTCACCGCGGGCGATAATGGGACGGAGGGACGTGCGATCCCGCAGGTAGAGCGTTTCCGGTGCCGGCGTTTCGGTTGGATTGCGGTTACTGAAGACCACCGAGCCGTTGTTGGCTATCGTGAGATGTTCAATGATTCCAGAGATGGTTTCCCCCTCCTCTTGAGAAAGCCAGGTGGTCGTTTCGTCCGATGTCAGCCAGACGCCCTGTTGGCTGGACTCGGCGATTCCGGCTGTCCAGGCGAGTTGGCCGGTATCGTTCAGTGAATATCGTGTGTGGTGGCTGAGGTCGACGTTTGGTTCAAATTCGATCTGGCCGCCATTTGATTCGAATCCCACGGCTGGGTCTCCGTCCTTTGCAACGAGCCGGAGCCCTTCACGGTTGCCGAGGAAAAGTCCGGTGGCTTCAGTCTGATTGCGACTTGGTCCGATGGCGGCAAGGAATGCGACTTCGCCCCGGTTGTTGAAGGCGAAGTTGTCCTTGATATCGGCGAGAACGGATTCGTTTTCCAACCCCGGCGCGGATTCTCCTTCTCGGGCGACCAGTCGGAGCTGGCCCGGGATTCCAATCCAGAGACCTTTGCCAACGCGTGTCAAACCCCCGTCTTCCCTCCGCTGAGCAACATCGCCGAGGAAGGCGACCAGACCCGCGTCATTGATACCCTGTGCATATCGCCAGTCGTAGAGAACTTCCTCTGGGGCAAGACCGTCCAATCGGTCTCCTTGAAGGGCGACAAGATGGGTTTCGAAGGCCTCCGCTCTCGGTGGAGAGAGGAAGGTGACACCAAGCGTGATCGCGATGATCCCGGATTGGAGAGTGTTAATTCTTGTTGGCTTTTGCTGTGCCTTGGCTCTGATGAACATGTTGCGCTCCTATTCTATTCATGGTGCTGGCCATGGCGTCGGCTTTGGGGGGAAGGTTTCAGTCCTACGATGGGTTGAATACTCTGCCTCCCTGTAGCCGTGATAAGGATTAAACCGATTTGAACAGGAAGAACTAAGCATGAACCGGACCAAGATTTTGGTCGCGTTCGTCCTCTCGCTTGGTTCCGGTAGTCATGCCGTTCTGCGCCGAGAATCTTTTCGGTTTGGCGTTTACCTTTGTGCCGACGGCTCGCGGTACGCTCGCCCCACCATCCGGAAGCTTGCGCAGGAAAACGCGCCGGGGGCTAATTCCGTTGACAAACTTGAGGGGCAGGAGGAAGTTCAAAGTAGTATGAAACTGGTTCGCCGTGGATTTACGCTGATTGAACTGCTGGTCGTCATTGCCATCATCGCCATCCTAGCAGGCATGCTGCTGCCGGCGCTGTCGCGGGCGAAAGAGAAAGGGAGGCAAACCGTTTGCTTGAGTAATCACAAACAGATTGGTTTGGCCTTCATGATGTACTTGGATGATTTCCAGACCTTTCCGATTCATCCCACCTGGTCCACCTGTGGCGGTAAACTAGGACTGGGTCCCGGGTATCAAAGCAACAACGAGGCCATCGCGGATTTCGACAAGCGACCGTTGAACAGCTACACCTCCACGCCGGATGTCTACCGATGTCCGAGTGATGCGGGGGACGCGCTGCATCCCGAGAATTTTCCCAGTGTCACGCCCCAAGTAAAGAAGACGTGTTATAACTATTATGGTACGAGTTATCTCGTCCAATGGAATTGGGACGGATTCGCGGTGCAACACGTCACGGCGGCGCCGGGTCAGAAGGCCTTGAATGAGGCCATGCTTTCACGGGCCCCAACGACGAAAATCTTACAAGCGGACTGGCCGTGGCACGGCAATCGGGATGTCGATTCTCGGCAAACCCAATGGCATAAGCTAGGCGTGCGCGGGCTCAATACTTTGTTTGGCGACGGCCATGCCGAGATTTTCGATTTCCCACCGGACCTGCACAACTGGGCCGGCCGAAAACCCGATCCCGAAAATGGGTTCTGGTAGGAAGTCACGAAGATGATAGTATCATTACGTGCGAAACTAAATTCTCAGGGCTGAAGGCCCGCCCCGTACTATCCCGGGGCAGCGCCCCGGTGGCGGCATCGCAAGAATTATCGAGCGCTGTAAGGGCGGACCAAGACGACCGTGCATTCGGGTCGCTCGGTCTTGAGTTGGAGGCTCATCCGTCCGTATCGAAAAGCCTCTGTGCTAGAAACATCCCTAGGAGCATCAGGGGAAGGAAGGCGTGCACTTGCGGGTAGAGGTTCGAGAGATTGGCAAGCGCGGGACCGGGGCAAAAGCCGCTGAGTCCCCAGCCGATGCCGAACAGCGCGGAGCCGGTCACTTTGCGAAGCGAGATCGGATCGGCTGCCGTATCGGGTAAGGCGGTAGCAAAGAGCCGGATTCGGCGCTTGCGAAGGAGGAGTTGTCCGATGCCGAACACACCCACAGCGCCACCCATCACGAAGGCCAACGCGGGGTCCCAGTTACCGAAGAAATCGAGGAAGCCGATCACTCGCGCCGGATCGGTCATGCCGGAAACGACAAGCCCTGCGCCGAACAACGCGCCAGCCAGAAGGATAAGGCCGTTTTTCATCTCGTTGCGCCTCCTGGAAACATGAGATTCCAAACCAACACCGTGACGACGGCGGTTGCCATGAAGACCATGGTGTAGAGAATACTATCTTTGGCCCCGGAGCCCATGCCGCACACACCGTGTCCGGAAGTGCAGCCGCCTCCCATGCGCGTGCCGAATCCAACCAACAATCCTGCGATCGCGTAGACGCCCAGATTCCTCCCTGCGGGGAGGGTGAATCCATCCCATCCGAGATTGAGTGCGAAGGTCAGTGCGGCCCCGCCGATGAGTCCTCCGAGAAAGACCAGGCGCCAGGTGGTATCTCCGGGCGTCCGGCGAATCAAACGGGCCACGATCCCGGATATCCCAGGGATCTTGCCCGAAGCAGCCATGGCGAAAAGGCTGCCGAGCCCGATCAAGATGCCACCGAGGAGCGGTGGTAGGTATTCGTTCATGGGTTTAGTGCTGCCAGTGAAAGCAATGGTTAACGATCTGTGTGCGGCTACCGAATCAGTTTCGGAGTGATTCCGCAACCCTTCTAAAGGCGGTTCCTCACCATAAAATGGTGAGGCAAGAGTGGTAGGGCGAGCGTACCCGCGAGCCGTTGGGCAAGAGCAGCGTCCTTCTGAGCCCGTGGTGTTACCCGTTCCCGTCCCGTGCCCAACGGCTCGCGGGTACGCTCGCCCTACCGGGGGACAAGACGGCTCTTTTTCCAGTCAGCTCTATCTTCACAGGAGAGAGTATTTCTCTCTATACAATACCTGGCTGATTATGCGAAGCTTCCCGCTAGTTTTGAACTAGGGTAGGGATGTTCAGAAAGGAGGGACTCCATGTTAATCACACTTGAGCTGACTCGACAGGACGATGGGGGCGTCCGGGTTGACGCGAAGGCTGATGCTCCGATGTGGTCTCACATCGTTTCGGCGCGAGACTTCGAAGCGACCCAACGTGCGGCAGCAGTGCTGATGGAGGGCTTTGAGAGTGGTCATCGACCGCTGGCTGACCCGGTCGGGCTCCAGGCCGTGGGAAGAGACCTTCAGACAACCTTTCTTCCGGAACTGAAAACGGACCAACCTGACGTCCGGTTGTTGTTTCGCTCATCGAACCCCGAGCTGCTCAACCTGCCCTGGGAATTGTTGACCGGACCTGATGGAAGCTTCCTGGCTGCGAATCACCGCTGGTCAATGCGACGGACCACGAGTGAATCACTCAGCGCCAATCGAGCGCAACCCGCCGCGGGTCCCTTGCGCGTGTTGTTCACGGCTGCGGCACCGGCGGGCCTAGCCGGCTTGGATTACGAACGGGAGGAAGAGGCAATGATGCGGATTGCGGACCGCTTGGGCTCTCGCGTGCATTTGGAGATTGCCGAGGCGGGTTCCTTTGATGAGCTGTCCGACCTGATTTCTGAGTACCGCCCCCACGTCGTGCATCTCTCCGGGCATGGTGTGTTGCGGGACGGGGTGGGGACCTTCGCGTTCGAGGACGAACGAGGGGCCTTGGATTCGCGTCCCGGGAGTGAGATGGCGGAACGCCTGTTTTCGGGTGATGGTGTGAGGTTGGTTTTTGTGAGCGGGTGCCAATCCGCCCAGGCTGGGGTGGCGGGTGTGTGCCAGAGTCTGACGGCATTGGGGAACGTCCCGCTGGCCATTGGTTGGGGCGCGAGTGTGGCGGATGATCTCGCAACGGAATTCGCCCGTTGTCTTTACCATGGGTTGGCCGTAGGACGGCCCGTGGAGCAAGCGGTCGCCAAGGCCCGCGTGGATCTCTTGCGGCGGGGACGGGGCAAGCTGAGTGATGGTGAGGTCTTGGATGCGACGTTTGCCTTACCCCAGATCTATGCTGGATCGGATCTGGAAGCCTTGGTAGATGACACGCTCGAGCTGGTTCCACCGCGCGTCTCTCGGGTGAGTTATGAGCTTTTGGGGGACAACATCCGAGGGCTCCGGGAAGGGTTTGTGGGGCGTCGGCGTGCGTTGCAGCGGCTGGGACCCGCCCTCCGGAATGGTGAGAAACACATCGTGTTGTTGACCGGGATTGGGGGTGTGGGCAAGAGTACTCTGGCGACCCGACTCGGAAATCGGATGCAACGGTCCGGGTTTCGGGTCGTCGCTTTGCAAGCCCGAAGGGATGCAACGGATTCCTTTTGCCTCCGCCTCTTGAGCGAGTTGGCCACGGCTTGTCAGCGTCTGGGAAGGGAAACGGACGAATCGCTCCTTTTGAACGGCAAGCGGCCGGTAGAGCAGCGCCTCCGGCTCGCGGTGGAGATCTTAAGAGAAGCGAAGATACTTCTAGTATTGGATAATCTGGAAGACTTGATGCCCCCGCCTCCCGGGCCGCCCGAGTGGATGGATCCCGATTTTGCTGGATTCATTCGGGATCTAACCAGCCGTCTGACGAGAGCGGGGCGAGTGGTCTTGACCTCGCGGTATATCCCCAGTGGATTCCCCGTGGATGAGCTCCAGGTGGTGCATGAACCCCTTCCGGATTTCACGGAAGCAGATTTCTTCAAATTCCTCCGACGGATCCCGAGAGTAGCCGAACGAATAGAGCGGAACGAACTCCCCCGGGACATACTCGTGGAGTTTCAGCGCAAACTGGGCGCAACGCCACGTTTTATCGCGCAGGCTGGTGCGGTTCTGGAGCGGATCGACCCGGATGATCTGCGTGAGCAGTTGACCCGAGTGGCGGAACCTGGCGCGGGCCTGGATAAAGGCGAACTCGCCGGATTACAGCAGGATTACTTTCAACAGTTATTCCTGCCCCAACTCTACGATGCCTTATCACGAGAGTCTAAAACGGCGTTGAGCCGGCTCGCCGTTGTGGAATTACCCTTACCGCTCGACGCTATTGAGGCGGTCTGTGATGTCACGGACTCGGGTGATTTCACGGAGCAATGGATGAGTTTGGGGCTCGCTCAACGCTTCGGAGAAGAGAAGCAAACCCCACTTTTTGGCATCTATCCCTTGCAGCGTGAGTTTCTCGGCTCCCAGGAGCGACTCTTGGAAGACGAGCGGAAGGCGGCGCATCGTGCTGCGGCAGCGTTTTTGCAAGCTTGTTATGAGGGGGACCGCGAGGAGGAACTGCGCTTACCCGTTGGCGTCGAGTTAGAAGCCTGCCTGTATCACGCGAGGGCTGCGGGAGATCGGGAACGCGAGCGCTGGGCCGCCGTGCGAATCGCGCGAGGAATGCAAGGCCGGGCTGAGTTCCGAGCGGTGTTAGAGCTGATAGAGCCCCTGCTTAGAATTGACCGCGATCCGGAATGTCTTGGACAAGCGGCCCAAGCCTTGGTTTCGTTGGGAGAATGGGGGAAAGCACGGAAACACTATGAAGAATGCATACTGCAGTTCCAACGAACGGGGGACCGCGCGAGTGAGGCAACAACTTGGCATCAACTGGCCACAATCGACCTCAGAGAAGGGAACTACGAGAATGCTCGTGCCAACTTCAAAAAAGCTTTGGAGATGCGGCAAATCGGTAATCGCGCGAGTGAGGCGGCAACCTGCCATAATCTGGCCACAATCGACGTCCATGAAGGGAACTACGAAAACGCTCGTACCAACTTCAAAAAAGCTTTGGAGATGCTGCAAGCAATCGGGAACCGCGTGGGTGAGGCGGCAACCTGGCATAATCTGGCCACAATCGACCTCAGGGAAGGGAACTACGAAAACGCTCGCACCAACTTCAAGAAGGCTTTGGAGATGCTGCAAGCCATTGAGGACCGCCCGGGTGAGGCGGCGACCTGGCATAATCTGGCCTCAATCGACCTCAGGGAAGGGAACTACGAAAACGCTCGCTCCAACTTCAAAAAGGCTTTGGAGATGCGGCAAGCCATCGGGGACCGCGCGGGTGAGGCGTCAACCTGGCACGGTTGGGCCACAATCGACCTCAGGGAAGGGAACTACGAAAACGCTCGCTCCAACTTCAAAAAGGCTTTGGAGATGCGGCAAGCCATCGGGGACCGCCCGGGTGAGGCGGCAACCTTCGCCCAGTTGGGTAATTTGGGCTATGTACTAAAACAGATCCTTCCTGCGGCTCTGCTGATGTCGGTTTCACATGACTTGTTGTTTGCAATCGGCGCGGCTGATCAGAAAGTTGTGTGGAACAAACTCTGTGCACTTGCGGGTCAACTCAAACTAGACCAAGCCGAGTTTGAAGCGCTTCAATGTGTTGCTGCCAGATCTTATCAACAGGATCGAGGTGCTCAGTTGATCGCTGAAGCCTTTCAGAACATCGAATAACCAGTCTCTTGCTGATCTCATGAACCTAGACTCCGCTCGTGACCTGAAATTCTCTCTGAGGGAAAAACTCCTCGCGAAACCCCCGATGGCTCGTAGCTTGTCGGCCGCCCGCACGCTTGGTGCCTGGCCTGAACCCGCGCCTACTCTTGCATTGGGGATTGTCCGGCGGAAAGCCAATGACTTTGCTCTAGCGGTCCGGATCCAGCAGCGCGAACTCCAGCATAGCCGGGAGTTGGAGCTGATCCGGAAACAGGCGGGGAGTGAAATCGATGAACGCTATATCGGCCAGGTGCGGAAGCGTAGCGTCCCGTGGCACCGACAACGCCAGCGCCCTCTCCGGATCGGGGTGTCCGTGGGGCATTCCAAAATCACGGCGGGTACCCTCGGTGCTTTTGTTCGTCCCCGTGATGGCGGTCCCTTGGCCCTGCTTTCGAACAATCACGTGCTCGCAAACGAAAACCGGGCCAAGAAGGGGGATGCGATTCTCCAACCCGGAAAGCACGATGGGGGGAATCTGCCGGATGATACCGTCGCCCATCTCGCGGACTTCATCCGGATCAAAGGCGTTGGGCCTAATTTCGTCGATGCAGCCATCGCCACGGTTGTGGATGATATTGCCGTCGATCTCACGAAGCTAACCGGTTTGGGCAAACTCAAGGGGGTGGGGGATGTGTTTCTAGATGAGGGCACCAACGTCTCTAAGTTGGGTCGCACGACTGGGAAAACGCACGGTCGGGTCACGGCGTTCGAGCTCGACGAAGTGTTCGTAGAGTTCGACAATCCGAGCCTCCGCTCGGCCCGGTTCGATGGCCAGATCGAGATCGAAGGCGACGGGGATCTTCCTTTCAGTGCGGGTGGGGATAGCGGTTCGCTGATCGTGGGGGAAGATCGACGCGGCGTCGCGTTGTTGTTCGCTGGGAGTGATCAGGGTGGTGAGAACGGCCAGGGTCTGACCTACGCGAATCCCTTGCATCCCGTTTTGGATGCGTTAAAAATAGACTTGGCTCTATGAGCGAGAAGAAACAGTGTAGCCTAGAAGAAGTGCGTACGGCGAAACCCCGTGCGACAGAGATCTTCGGCTCGCTGGCTCAGTTGTCCGGAGTGGGGATCACCCGCGTCGGGCGTGGGTATGGATTGAAGATCAATCTCGCTGAAGAACCCGCCTGCGCTCTGCCGGACGAGGTGGATGGGGTGCCGGTCCGGATCTCCGTGACGGGGCCGATTCGGGCCAGGGGGTAAACGGAAGCTGATCCCGCTTCTTTCAGAATCAAAAACAAAACGGGGAGACTCGAATGGAGCCTCCCCGCGAATTTGGATTCTTTCTAACGGTCTTCTTACTTGTGCTCGACAACTGCTCGTTGGCCTATCGGGCGATGTAGAACTGTGAGCCCGAGGAGGTGTCTACCGTAAACGGTGAGCTAGCTCCAGCGACGTCCTCGTAGGGGCCGTCGACCGTTTCGGCGGATTGCAGGCGGCCGGTGAATTCGATACTGATCGAATTGCCGTCTCGCGAGATGCCCGTGATCTCGCCCGGTTCGCCGCCGCCCGGTACGGGGGGTGGTGTCGTGAAGACCGGTGCTCCGCCGCCGATCAGGATTTCGATCGCGTTGATCGGGGCGCGGGCTGGTTCGCCCGTGGTGGGTGTGCCGGTGAGTTCGAAACTGCTGCCCGTTTGGCGCGGGAAGATGAGGTAGTCACCCGTGCGTCCAAAGAGGAAGCTACCGCTGAAGGCGCTCTCATCCACGTGGGATAGGGTCAGGTCCCCGATCGTGTAGTCGCCACCGCGACCGATCACCCCGCCTTTGGTGTAGACGATCACATCGTAAAGGGCGTCGTCAGGGAGACCGCTCACCGTCACGGTGTTGGGATCGGAACCGTTGGTGTCCAGGTAACCTGTCATCAAGTTGCGATTCTCACCGTCCGGGGCGTCATTGTTATTCTCGGCTCGTCCTTGACTGGCCCAGGTGTTGTTGGAATCCCAGGTGACCGTGATGCCGGTTTCGAGCACGTTGCCGCTGACGTCCGCGACGAGATCGGCGGCATTGCCGTTTAGCGTGGTCAGGTTATTCCAGTTGACCGTGCCGAGGATACCCGCGGCGCCGTTCACCGCGGAACCCGCGCCATCGGGTTCGTCCGCACCGAAGTTGATGGCGATGCTGGTGCCGTCTTCCAAGGGAACGACGGTGGGCGGCGGTGTCGGTGGCGTGACCGCTCCGGAACCGATTTCGACATAGTCGATGCCCATCCAGTTTCCGCCCCCTTCGAAACTGTAGTTGATGCCTCGCAGACTGACGAAGTTGTCCGGACCGCGGCCGAGTTCGGCGTTCACACTGGCTAGGGTGAAGGGCTCGGTGGTGAAGCGAGTGCCGAGGTCGTCGTTCTCAATGATCAGCTCTTCTTGGACGAGCACGTCGTTGAAGAGAATTTCGATTCCGTAGCGCGGTTCTTCTCCGTTTTGATCCAGGTTTAGGGGATCGAACGAGATGGTGATCTCGTCGTTCAGGTTCATTGATTCCGGGAGGTTGAAATGGTAGCGCAGCTCGTTGTCATCTCCGGCAAAGGCGCGTTCGGCGGCTTCTTCGTTACGGGGAACAATGCCGACCGGATCGTAGAAGTTGTTGCCGTCCGTGGTTTCGGTGTAGACACCGGCGAAGTAGTAGTCATCGTCGGCCTGCTGATTGGCTTCGGGGCTGGCGGGGTTGCCCGGGAGATCGTTGATCCCGGCTTCTTGCACGAAGCTGGTGTTGAGGCCGCCGCCGTCGCCTTGCGGCCAGCCATCGTCATCCGCACCGATCGCCAGCGGGAAGGTCGGCGTCGGGAGCGGGTCGAGGTTCATGTAGTCGATGCCCATCCAGTTGCCTCCGCCTTCCCCTGCGTAGTTGATACCGCGTAGGGTGATGATGTTGTCAAAGCCGGGCCCGATGCCAGCATCCACACTCGCCAGGGTGAACGGCTCTGTGGTGAAGTCCGTGTCGAGGTCTTCCGGGAAGATGATGACTTCGGGGCCAACGAGTTCGTTGTTGAAGTAAACCTCGACGCCGTAGTGCGGGTCATCTGCGTTGGCCTGGAGATTGTTGGCGTCAAAGGTGATGATCAGTTCGTCGCTGGGCTGCAAGCTGCTGGGCAGATTGAAATGGTAACGCAGCTCGTTGTCGGCGCCGGCAAAAGCACGTTCGGCGGCCTCTTCGTTCACCAGAACGGTACCGACCGGATCGTAGTCGCCGTTGGCGAAAATCACTTCCGTATACTCACCGGCAAAGTAGTAGTCATCGTCAGCTTGTTGGTTGACTTCGGGACTGGCTGGATTGCCGGGGAGGTCGTTGATTCCTGCTTCCTGCACAAAGGAGGCATCGGGGCCACCGCCGTCGCCCACGGGCCAGCCGTTGTCATCGCGTCCGACTGAGAGTGGGAAGGGAGCCGGGCGGATCGGGCTCATTTGCAGATAATCGATTCCCATCCAATTCCCGCCGCCGTCTTCGTTGTAGCTGATGCCCCGCAGGCTCACGATGTTGTCAAACCCGTGACCGACCCCGGCGTTGACCTGTTCCACTGTGAACGCTGGCGTGTTGTAGGTAATGCCGAGTTCGTCGGGCCCAATCACAATCTCTTCTTGGACGAGCACGTTGTTGACGTAGATCTCGATGCCGTAGCGGGGATCGGGAGCGTCGGTTTGCAGGTTCAAAGCGTCAAAGGCGATGGTCAATTCGTCGGTGGGTTGGACGGATTCGGGAAGGTTGAAGTGGTAGCGGAGTTCGTTGTCGGCGCCGGCAAAGGCGCGTTCGGCGGCTTCTTCATTTTCTCTGATGTCGCCGACGGGTTCGTATTCGCCGTTGCCGGAAATGACCGAGTTGTAGACACCGGCGAGGTAGTAATCGTTATCGGCTTCGCGATCCACTTCCGGGCTGTCGGGAACGCCGGGGAGCGGATTGACTTCGCCACTCTCTTGCACGAACGAGGCATTGGCGGCGCCGCCATTGCCTGTAGGCCAACCGTCATCGTTGATGCCGACCGCCCAGGGCAGCTCGGGTTGGGGGACGGGTTTCGCGACGGGGTTGAATTGAATGTAGTCAAAACCCATCCAGTTGCCGCCACCATCCTCTCCGTAGTTGGTGCCGCGGAGCGTGACAATGTTATCGAATCCGAGTCCGATCGCGCCGTTGACCTGACCCAGGCTGAAGGTGGGCGTGGTGATCGGGGTGTTGAGTTGGTCGGCTCGAATGATGTTCTCGGACTGAACCAAAACGCCGTTGACGAGGACTTCCACACCGTAGCGCGGGTCTGTGCCGGAGGTGTCTAGATTGAGGGCATCGTAAGTGATGGCAAACAAGTCGTCGGACTGGAGGGAGTTGGGCAGGTTGAAGTGGTAACGGAGTTCATTGTCCGCTCCAGCGAAGGCGCGTTCCGCCGCTTCTTCATTCTCGGCAACCAGCCCCACGGGTTCGTAGTCACCGTTGCCGGCAACGAGATTGTCGTAGACACCTGCGAAGTAATAGTCATTGTCGGCTTCCTGATTGACCTCGGGGCTTTCCGGGCTTCCGGGTAAGTCACTGATGGTGCCGTTTTCTTGGACGAACGAGGCATTGGGACCGCCGCCATCGCCTTCGGGCCAGCCGTCATCGTCTAGTCCGACCGCCCAGGGGACGACGGGTTCCGGCAATACTTCGTTTTCTTGGTCGAGCTGGATGTAGTCCACGCCCATCCAATTGCCACCGCCGTCGGAGTTGTAGCTCGTGCCGCGGAGGCTGATGATGTTGTCCGCGCCGGGTCCGACCTCGGCATTCACACTTTCCAGCGTGAACTGCGGGGTTTTGAAATCCACGTCCAAGTGTTCGGGACGAATCAGGATTTCGGGTTGAACCAAGACGTTGTTGAAAAAGACCTCCACGCCGAATCGAGGGTCGGGCGCATTGCCCTCAAGGTTGAGCGCGTCGAAGGTAACGGATAGGAGCGTGTCGGGATCCAGGTCGGAAGGCAGATTGAAGTGATAGCGCAAGTCCAAGTCGCCGCCCGCGAAGGCGCGTTCGGCGGCTTCCTCGTCAAAGTCGACTAGGCCTACTGGTTCGTAGTCCCCGTTGCCCTCGATGACGAAATCATACTCGCCGGCGAAGTAGTAATCATTGTCGGCGCCTTGGGGTTCGGTAATGCCGAAAGGGTCGCCGGGCAGTTCGTTGATGGTGCCATTTTCCTGAACGAAGGAGGCTTCTTCGCCGCCATCGAAGCCGGCTGGCCAACCGTTGTCGTCCAATCCGACGGTCCAGAGCAACTGGGCCTGGGTGGTGTTGCTAATTCCGGAAAGGAGCACACCGGTACATAGGACGCGGGCAAGCGTATTCCTGAGGGTCATGTTAGGGAGCGTACCAGAACCGAAAGACCTGGGTCAATGGTTTTAGGTGGGGTGGTAGGGCGAGCGTACCCGCGAGCCGTTGGGCACGGGGAGGGGGCCGGTAACACTGTGGGCTCAGGGGAACGCTGCTCTTGCCCAACGGCTCGCGGGTACGCTCGCCCTACCGGGGCGCCCCTCCGGGCTTTGGGGGATGACATTCCCTCGACAGTGATTGAATGCTGATGGTATTAGGTCGCGGGTGAATCCTCTCTCCGAAGCCAGTCCATTGGCGGTGCTTGGCGCCAGAATGCCCGCGTTTCTCGTCGCGAATGGGGTGGCCTTGGCTGTTTTGCTTTCCGGCTGTGGAGATAATGCGACCGTCAACCAGGAAGGCCCAGCCGCCACGCCTCCGGCTCCCCCCGCTGCCGCGGTTCCCTCGGAGGCGGAAGACGCGGCAGTCGTCCGCACCTTGGTAGCTGCCGAAGAAACCGGACTGGTGTTAGATCGAAAAATGCGAGTTATCTCGCGCGGTGTCATGGATCTCCGCCTGCCGGGGCCGACGGCTGAAGCGGAAGCCGTCTTTGCGGCTTCGGTTCGAGTGATAGACCTCGCACCGGTTCCGCCCGAAGGCGGCACGGAGACCACCTCAATCGAACCGCAGTCCTGGCCGCTAGCAAGCGAGTCCGAATCGAGCGATGCCGTGGCGCTTTGGCAACCGCTCTTGGATCGGGTTGCATTCTTCGAGCACGCCAATCTCGAACTGATCGACGGACAACACCCGGATGGGGATATGTGGCAGTTCCGATCCACGGGGATCTTCGAAGGACTCGCTCGGATGAAGACCGACGAATGGCAGTCTTTCTCTGGGACGATGTCGATTCACTGGGAACGCCCCCAATTGCCGGATGGTGGCGCCGGGGAATGGCAGATTACCGTCTGGGAAACTCAATCCATGCAATGGGCCGCGAGTGCCAAGCGATTGTTTGTCGAGTCTCTGGATCGGGCCATGGTGGATCCAGTAGCAGTAGCAAAGCTACGAAGATCACAACACTTCGAAGCCACGGTGCAGCACTACCGCGAAGGGAAAACGAAACTGCCGCATCCCTATTTCGCCCCGATTTCCGTGAACCAGAAGGAGGGGATTGCCGTTGCGGATGTGAATGGGGATGGCTTTGACGACATTTACATCACGGTTCGAATTGCAAAAACCTACTGCTAGTAAATCAAAGAGACGGGACTTTCCAAGAAAAGGCGGCGGCATTCCAATTAGACCTTCCCGGGCACACGACCTGTGCTCTGTTCGCAGACTTTGATAATGATGGGGACCCCGATGTGATGCTGGGACGGAGCTTATTGAAGACCAGCTATCTCGAAAACCGGGACGGGGTCTATTACCAACATCCCATCCCGGCCTTCATGCCGATGGCCGTCATTTCCATGGCGGCGGCGGACTACAATCGGGACGGGTTGTTGGATGTGTATCTCTGCACGTACCGACCGGCTGCTCCAGCCGGCGCGAGCCCGGCCGGCGGCGTGGCACAAGGAGCGGACGACGACTTTGATTGGCCGGATGAATTCTTCAATCGGGAGTTGGCCCAGGAGTACCGACGCCGAGTCTCCGAGCATCGGCAGCGCAAAGGAGGCACGGTGTTGGATCAACTCGGGCCGCCCAATGTTCTGCTAGTCAACCGCGGGAAGGGTTTCTTTGAGCCGGCTCCCGAAAACCCCGAAGTGGGCGTGTGGCGCAACTCCTTGCAGGCTACTTGGGGCGACTACAATCAGGACGGCCGGCCGGATCTCTACATCGCGAATGATTGGGGTCTCGACGTGCTCTTTCGGAACGATGCCACCGGTGGCTTTACCGATGTGAGTCAAGAAGTCGGAATCACCGATTACGGCTATGCCATGGGGGCTTCGTGGGGGGACTATGACAATGACGGTCGGGAGGATCTGTATGTTTCCAACATGTATAGCGAGGCGGGGCGGCGCATCACCAAACAGATCCCAGGGCTCGAAAAGATGTTTCTGGAGTCCGCCGCTGGTAATTGGCTTTACCAACGGGAGAGTGAGGATCGGTTCAAGCAAGTGGCTGGCATGCGTGCTCCTACTATGACCGTGATGAAAGCCGGTTGGTCGTGGGGTGGTTGTTTTGCCGACTTTGATAACGATCGCTTTCTCGATCTCTACGTACTGAGTGGCTACTTCTCGGCGCCACCGGAACTGGACTCCGGATTGGATCTGGAGAGCAATCTTTGGCGCACTATGGTTCGGACGGACCCCACCTTGGGGCGAGCGAGTTTCCGCTTGTCACCGGAATGGAAGCGAACGCCGCAGCCCGACGATCTCGGTCCCATGATCGATGCTCGATTAGCCGGGGTGGAACGGCGTGGCGATGAGGTGCTCGTGCATTCCCTTAATGGTCACGAACGTAATCACTACTTCTCGAACCGGTCCGGTCAGTCCTTTCAGGATGTCTCGGCCTTGTCCGGGCTCGACAACATTGCGGATAGTCGCGGTTTTGCGGTGCTTGATTATGATCGGGACGGATGGCAGGACGTGGCTTTGGTGAACGCGAATGAACCGATGTTCAATCTGTATCATAATGAAATGGGGGCAACGGCACCGGACGGCGGCGTGATCGCGATTCGGTTTGTAGGCGGGAATCGGAGTGCTTTGCCCTCGCGTGAGTTTGGCTGTCGAGACGGATATGGTGCTCGGGTCTCGTTGGATCTGGGAGATACGACCCTGGTTCGCGAGCATCGCTGTGGAGACGGGTGGTCGATTCAGAACTCCGCCACGATGATCGTGGGTATCGGGGCGTCTTCCCGAGTGGATTCGTTGACGGTCACATGGCCTTCGGGAGCGAAAACGAATGCGGCGGATATTCCAGAGGGGACGCTGCTCACGGTTTTCGAAAACCCCGCAGATGCGCCCGAAAGCAATCCTGTTCAACGTGCTCCGTATCGCGTTCCGCAGAAACCGATGGAAGCCACGGCCATTCCGAGAAAGAAGTTCGCGGTGGCCACTGCTGATCGTGCCGCTAAACCCGAGTTTCGACTCCGAGTCTACACCACCTTCACGACCACGAGTCCGGCTTACTTGGAGGATCTACTGAGGTTGAAATACCTCCGTGAAACACTTCGTCCCGAAGGGGTTGATTTTGTCGCCGTGCCGATTGCCGCTTCCGATGATCGACAGAAACTTGGCAGCTATGCCGCGACGTATCGACCAGATACCCGTTTGATGGGCGTGCCGGCAGACCAACGAGACGTAGCGGCAGCGGTGTTCACTCAGGTGTTTGGGAGCGAGCCGCCTTTGCCGTCCTCCGTGATTACGGATGGGGAAGGTCTCATTCTGGCCACGGAGACGGGCCTTCCCGGGATCTCCGTTCTGCGGAAGCTCCTGCGGTCGGACCAATAGTGCGTTCCGTCAGGGTGCGGTGACACGCAACTGCATGAAAAGTTTCGGCTCGGTACTGAGTGGCGCGTTCACCTGCCAGGTGCGTAAGGCGCGTCCGTCACCGAGCGGTTCGGTGCCGAGCGGTTCGGTGCCGATGTGTTCGAGGTGAGGTTCCCCGTTTTCCCAAGTCGTGAGATCCGTGGAGAAGTAGGGTTGGATCGTGAAGTTCTCACTGGGGATCCGAACCGGCACGATCAGGTGTAGGGTGCGGTCGGCACTATCTGGAGAGGAGAGCCAACGAAACTCGGGATACAGAGGCGGAAGGCCGAGATCGTTTCCGAGGGCGAAATCGATGAGATCCGCTTCCCCGTTTCCGTTCCGGTCGGCTGTGGGATCTCCGGGGAAGACGGAATCATCCGAGCGGCCGGGACTGCCGTTGGGGCTGGCGCTGGCTTGCCAGTTTTCCGGTAGCGCCGGGTCAGGACGCGTTGCCGGGTCGATCAAGACCAGGCTGGGGCCGCCGCCATCCGCAGCGTTCGGCCAGGGTTCGATATCATCGTAGACGAATTCTAGGATCGTTCCGTTGTTGGCATCTTCCAGTTTGATTCGTTCCCCGCCGTTGCCGAGGGCAGAGTCATTCGCGAACTCCCCCGCAATAAGATGGTTGGAACCGTAGCGCTGTTCGAAGGCTGCGCGATCACGCACGATGAGGAGATGTGCTCCCGGCGCGAGCGTGTTGGGCGCGCCGTCGGGGAAAGCGAAATCGATCCCACGGGTAAAGCGGATGCCGGCCAGGTTTAGGGTGACGGTATCGCTGATGTTGAGGAGTTCGAGATACTCGGTTCGGCCGTCGTTGGTGGGATGATACATCAGCTCACTAATCACGAGATAGCGTTGGGCATCGGAGGGATTGCCGACATACGAGCTGCTGGTATTGCTCGTGCCACTTTTGTCGACTAGCGTCAGTGTCTCGCCGAGGCTGGATAAATGCCCGCGGTAGCCGCCTTGGACAAAGAGGCCTTCACCCCCTCTGGGTGAGGTGGTTCGAGCTCGGAAGGTTGCGACGTTGGGGGAAACATAGATCGTTCCGTTGGGCGGTAGCACCGTGCCGGGAGCGAAGCTATGCTCGATGCCGCCCGTGATACGCCAATCTGAAATATCGACTGCGATTTGGTGTGGGTTTTTGAGTTGGACGTATTCTTCGTCTTGATTGCCGGAAGCGGGGCTGGCTTCGATGGTGCCAAATTCCAAGACGGGTTCTAGCGTGGTGGGGGTGAGGATGCGGCCGCCGTGGAGTTCGGGTGCAATGAGTAAGTCGCGACTATCGAGGCTGTCATTGAATCCGTGAATCGCGAGGATGTTGCGTCCATTGCGGAGCGCGCTCCGTTTGTCTGAGACGTCGAAAAGGACGGGGCGTCGCGGGTTGGCCGGGTGCGCGACTCGGGTCGTGGCGTTCCACAAAGGCGGTTCGGGGGCGTTCCCCGAGGCAAGAAACTCCCCGTTGAGATAGGCGATGAAACCATCGTCATACTTCATACGTAGCTCAAGTGTCTGGATCGTCTCCGGATCCATTGCTTCGAATTCGATCCGAATGTAGACGCTGGTATTGCGCCGCATTTCGGCGGTGATGTCTAATCCGATGAGGGCATCGTAGGTTGTTCCATTATCGTAGCCGATTCCCGTGGGGCCGCGGCGCCATCCGCTGGTGTCGAATGGTTCCATCGCCGGGGTTCCGGTCCAATCATTGCCCAAAGCATCGCTCGTGGGTACGCGCACGTGGGCAATGGCGCGGTCGGCAACAAGGGGAAATGTGTTAGTAGTTGGACCGCCATTGGCTTGCGCGAGCGGAATCTCACCCCCGCGTCCCACCAATTGAGAGCCGTAAATAAAGCGGCGACGGGCCGGTAAGTACTCGGTCTTAAAGCGTTCAATGGCTTCGGCCATGGATTCGACTTCGGTAGCGTTGCTCGTATGCGAGGCGTCCCGTCCACGTTGGAGCCAAGAACCCCATCGTTCAAAGTCGAGTTGTGCGTCCGAAGGCGTGACGGTTGGGGGATCGAGGAGTCGCAGCTGTTCGTTCAGGCGACGTTCGTAGTAAAGGTCGGCCTCCGGCGTGCCGGGTGCGGGTGGGGCTTGGAGGAATTGGTCGGACAGGGTTCGGATTCGTCGAAGGATCATCGCGCGGATGTTGCGGTCCGCGAAGAGCTGGGATACCAAGCGGATGGCTGTGCCTGAGACCACGAATCCTTGGGAATAAAGCCGGTTGTCGAAGTAAGTATCTTGTCGGTTCCAGGCGCGACCGTGGGAAAGATCGAGATCCCAGGGGAGAATGGTCCATTCGTCACTGCGTCCCGTGTCGCGGTAGATGTACCAATTCTTGGAATGCATATCGGTATTGCGGATCACCGAATTGGCGGCGAGCAGATTGATGCAGCCGGGGAGATCAATGTGATCGTAGAGGTAGTCCGTCAAAGCGGATCCGCGGAGCGTGAGGTTGTTGATCAGGGTTTGTAGGTCCTCGTTGTTTTCGAAACGACGGGTTTTCTTTTCAACGCCGCTGGTGGCTCGGTCACCGGCGTTGCGATCGAGTCGGTTGGAATAGACTTTGTAAAGAGCGCCTTCTTTGTTCAGTCCGGCGCGTTCGAGATAGATCTCGTCAGCGTCCTCAACGAGGTCTGCGGTGCTGAAGAAGTTCCCGTTTTGTTGTACCCGAACGGTGTGGGCGAAGTGAGCGGCCACACCGGATTCTCGCATGATCTCGTAGGCGAGCACGTGGCGGACTTTCGATTTATCACCCCAGTTCGTCAGGAGATCGATGTCCGCAACGCGCGGGGCATCGGGATGCCATTGAAACCGTTGGGTGCGATTGAAATCGATATTGTAGCTCTTCTTATCGAAGGCTGCGGTGGATTGACCGTGGATGGTGAAGAGCACGTTGTCGTAAAACTCGCCTTGGTAGAAAAGGGCTCCGCGTGAACCCGTGGACGTGCCGGCTCGACCCGGATTGCGGATGAACCAGTGGATGACGGGCAACGAGGTTTGGATGGCGGGATCATGGGGAACGGTTCCGAAGTATTCATGGGCGTCGCGGGCATCGCGGAAAGCGGGTTCTTTGGTCTCTGCGCCGTTCTCATCGCGAGCTTCGAACCGCCAACGCGTCATTTCGCCTGCGGTGAAGGCGGCGTCTGGGATGGCCGCTGTCCAGATACCGTCGTCGGCAACCTCATCGCCGTCGACTCCGGCGTCGTTCATGACAATGCGGATTTCGCGGTCGAACATCTGGCGATAGAACAGGTTTACCGTGGCGACCGGAGCGTTGAGTTCGTGAACTTCGGTCGTGAGAACGATCGGTCCCAGAGTCGGTTTGGTTGGATGGGTTTCCAAGGGAAGGAGGATCGGCCCGGCTGGATCTCCTGGTCGGTTGACGGCGCCTGGGGTCGGGCTCTGGAAATACTGCCAGACCGGGTTTGGATTGGCGGGTTCGAGGCCAAAGGATTCCCGACGGAATTGGGCGGGATAGTTTGGAGTGTATTCGCTGACGGCTGTGGTTTCGTCGGGAGTTATGAGGGCTAGATAGTCCCCTGAGGCCGCGAGTTGAAAGTTGGTGTGGAGTTCCGCCTCAGGGTCGGTGTGGTCTTTTCCAGAGGCGAAGACGATGAGATAGGAATTCGGCGCGAGCGTGAACGAAGGGAAGGTCCACTTGTCGGGTTGTTCCGGGTCATCTGTAAGGTGGTAGCCTTCGAGGGAAATGGGAGTGGCGTCCGGGTTGTGGATCTCGATCCAATCCGAGGAATCGCCGTCTTGATCCGCGAGAGTGCCGACGTTGGCCGCCATGAATTCCGTGATCCTAGGGGCGGTCCAGCCTGGTGCTGAACCGAGTAAAAGGAAACCGAGGATTAGATAAGGCCAACGGAAGTAGTTAGTTGTCATGGACCTTGACTGGGGGGATGCGGCCTTGACTCGCGAGTCGGGCGGAAAGCGGTGTTGGCGGTTGGAATCCGTTCCCTTCAGCCCAGCGGGTGTTGTATTTTTGGTGAAGGGCATCGCTGGCGAAGGCGGGGCGCTGGAGTCGGGCGTATTGTTGGTCATCCATCCCGTGGTAGGGCAAGGGTTTGACTTGGGTTCCCGCCGCCACGTGGAAGTCGGAATCTTTATCCCAGCCATCAACGTAGAGAAAGAACTCGCGTATGGCACCCGGAGCCTTGGGCGGAAGGGACTCCACTGGAAAACTGAGACTCAATTCATCACCCGCGTTCATGATCAACAGGCCTTCATCACGGGCGGCGATCAACTCGGAAACATCGCCATAGCGCGTGCACCAGCCTCTGGGGTTGACCGTCCAGTAGTAGTAGGGCGTGACGCGATTGTAGTCCGGCGTGAGGGGCCAATCCGACGGTAGATCCTTCAAAGTGCTGAATCCCCGGAATTGGAGTTGGGCACGATTTGGTTGGGCGAAATGGATCTTTGTCCCGGCGCTCGGGTGTTTCTCCATGAGGGCGATGCGGTCCCAGTGGATTTCAAAGGCCGCTTGTAATCGTAGTCTCCGAGTCTCAGGGGGGAGTTTGTCTTCTAGGTCGACGAGAATGGTTTTCGTCTTGCCCGAGGGGGCGCCTACGGTGACGTCGACGGGTTGCCAGGTGTTGGGTGCGACTTCGGCTTCGAGGGTCGGGAAGGGAAAGGGGAGCGAGGGTTCCAGCGAGGCAGAGATGTTGGCCATGCCGCCGCCGAACCGGAGCCAACCGTTCAGGACCAACACCAGTGGTTGGTCGACGGCCAGCGGCCCGAAATCTAGGACCCAACCATGGGGTTCGGCGAGGCCTCGGAGTTGGGGTGAGCGGAGTTGTGGTGGGGAGGCCCGCTGGCCATCCACGCTTTGCAAGGCCGCGGTGACCGCTTTGCCCGACAAGTCTTCGGCGTGCCGGAGCGGGTATTCGCGGTGCACGGTCAGGAGATCTCCAACTGGAAAGGGTTTCGACGGTACCAGCTTGTCCAGGGGGTGCACTTCGGTTCCGGGTTCGTGATCCACGATGGCCAGCTTGGCTTCGTCCAAGTAAAGGACCTCTCGCAGTTCTTCCGTGATGCGAATCTGATACGCACCGTCCTTTGGTGAAAAGGTTTGCTCGGTGCCGATCCAAACCCATTCCTCCGGATCTGCTTCGATATACCGCCCGGGAGCCACGGGTAGGCCCAAGGGCGCCGATCCCAGAATATCGGTGACGAATCGGAACTGCTTCCCGTCCCAGGCGTAGAGGTAGGGACACGATCCCTCTTGAATAGTGAGTTCTAACGCGAGCAAGGGTTCTTGGCATTGGACGGGCACTTGGGCTGAACCTTGCGCCCAGTTGAACCAGTGCACGAGGAAGGAATCCAAGGTTTGGTTTTGGCCGACGCCGACCTCCACGGGGAGTTGGTGGACGGTGCGAATGAGTCGCAGGCCACCGCTCTCTATCTCGATTTTGCAACCAATACCGGCGGCATTGGAGCGATTGCCGACCATTTGGACCTTGATCTGTTGGTTGGTGTTGCCGCCCTCATTGCGCCAATAGCGCAAGCCCCCGCCGGTGAGGGCCATGACTAGATCGGAATCGCAGTCGCCGTCGAAATCGGCGAAGTGCACTTCTGATACGGGGGGGAGCGAGTCGAGTCCGAGCCGTTCGGTTTGATTCTTGAATCCGGCGGTGCCGAGGTTGCGCCAGACTTGCGTTCGGTCGCCGAGGGCAAACAGATCCAGCCAGCCATCGTTGTCGAAGTCGACGGGACGGATTCTTTGAAACTGTTGATCCTGCGGGATGTCGATCTCGGTACGGTTGCCGTTGTTGAAGCATACGCTGAGTGCTCCCGGACGGTGCACGACCAAATCGGGTCGTAAATCGTTGTCGAGGTCGGCGGCGTAAATCACGGAACCGGTGGGCCAATCGGGTGGGGTAGCGACAATCAGGCTTCCGCCACGTTGTTTTTCCAGGAGTTGGGGCGGTCCATCCGATTGCCCGATGATGAGGTCCATCACTTGATCGTGATTCCAATCTTCCATGGTCACTGCGGAAACTCCGTTTAGTTCCGAGGGGATTCCTGCGGCCTCGGAGATTTGCGCGAACTGAAGCGGATCGGATTGGCGGTACACGGCTATTTGGCGGGTGTCTTCGGATACCGCGACCAAATCCAGTTTGCCGGTGAAATCCAAGTCGAGTAGGAGACCGTCATGCGCTTTGAGGTTGGTCAAGCCACTGGTTGCGCTGTGGTCTAGGAACGTTCCGTTCTCGGTGCCGGTGAAAAGGTGGCTCCCGTTTGTTCCGAGCACGAGGATGTCTTCGAGCCGATCGTTTTGGAAATCGCCGATCAGGATCTTTGATGGTTGGGTTGTTGGCGTGATCGGGATCGGTTGGCCGTTTGGGCTTAGTTTGCCGTTTTCGTTCCGGAGTGTTCGGATTCCGGCTTTTGGGTCGAAGGCTATGAGATGGGGGGGGTGGTTGTTGTTGGCTTGGATCAACGCGCTGGGGCCGGAGAGTTGGCGACTGAAGTCGCCGAGTACCTCTTGGGTCGCGTCTTGGAAGGTCATGCGAATGCCCTCTTGGTCGGGTTGTTTCATTCGGAAAGGAACTCGGGCGCGGGTGTGTTTGCATCGTTCGAAAACGGCTGCGCCCAGGCTCGGCTCTTGGCCTTCGAGGTGCGATTGGTGTTGCTGGAGTTCCTGTTCCGCTTCTTCGGTTCGGCCAGCGCGGAGGAGGGATTGCCCTAAGAGATAGTGCGCCGTCGTGTGTAGCCGATTGGGCTCCAAACGAATCCCCTCGCGGAAGGCTGAGATGGCGGCTTCCCATTGCTGCAGTCCCATTCTCGCCAGGCCCAACTGAAAGTAGGTTGCCGTAACGCCGGAATCGATTGCCCGGGAAAGTTCCAAGGTTTTCACCGCGTCTTCCGCGTTCGAGAGCCGAAGCAATGCAGATCCTTTCACAAAGTGTGCGGCGGCCGAATGCGGTTCCAGTGCGAGTGCTTGATCCGACTCCTGGATGGCCTCCGTAGGCGAATCATTGAGGAGGTGCGCGATGGCTTTGTTTATGGCGAGATTCGGGTCCTTCGGTGCGAATTTGGCCGCTTCGGAGTAGGCCTCGAGTGCCTTTGGTGCGTCCCCTTGATTCAGATGATTCTTCCCCTGATTCATCAAGCTGAAAAATCGATCGGGAAGGGGATTGGCTGCGGTGTTGTCTTCAGTGGCCGGAGGGCGACATCCGGTCAGGCCGAGTAGCCAGCACAGGCAACACCAGGAGGCGCACCAAGCCATGAAACGACAGGTCGAGTTGGCACTTGAGGAAGACTGTATGCTTACCGGGAACGTCACCCTGCCGGTAGTCTTCGGAAAAAGATGCGCTTGTCAACTCGTTGGGTGAGCCCTCCCATATCGGCCTATGGTGTTCGCGGGTCGCATCGTTTCGGTGGTCCTGCCGTTGTGCGCCGCCAACCATACCTTTTGATAGATCACCGTCGTGCCGACGGCTCGCGGGTACGCTCGCCCCACCTTCCGGATCCTTGGCGAACCTTACGAGAATAAGGCCTTGGCAAACCTTGCCAGACAATAGAGTGTGCCGAGGAGTAGCATTCCGATGAGGAGATAGATGAGTTTGGGAACACCATAGTTATCTTGATGGTTCATTGCGTCAGTGGGGAGCCGGTTCGCCCGGGAGAGATTCTGGTGGCAATCTGAGAGATGCCGAACTTTAGCCGATGGAAGATGAAGAGAAAGTGAAGGGCGCTTCTTCTGTCTTCATCTTCTCTTAATGTACGATCGGTAGTCTGCTTTTCAGCGTTGTGAAAATACTGGTGATTGAGGACTACGCTCCGATTCGAGATTCTGTAGTTGGCTGCTTTCGGGATCTGGGTTTCTCCGTGGCGGAGGCCGCTGATGGAGAGGAGGGTCTTTGGTTGGCTCAACAGGAGCCGCATGATGTGATCATTCTCGACGTCATGCTCCCAAAGCTAGATGGCTTAGAGGTGCTGCGTCGTTTGCGACATCGGGGAGACGACTCACTGATCCTGATCTTAACAGCTCGTGATGCCATCGATGAGCGAGTGGCAGGGCTAGACGGCGGTGCCGATGATTACTTGAGTAAACCGTTTGCTCTGGCGGAATTGGTTTCTCGGGTGAAGGCTTTGATTCGGCGGAATCGAGGACTGAGCCATCCCACCATCCAAGCCGGAGCGGTACGGATTGACCTGAATACTCGCAAAGTGTGGCTTGCTGAGCAGGAACTCCGATTGACGGCCCGTGAATACGCGATTCTGGAATTCTTGGCGTTGCGACGCGGCCAGATTCTGACGCGTCGCGAAATCTGGGAAGCTGTCTATGATCGGGAAGCTGAACTCACCAGTAACTCGGTGGATGTCCATATCTCCCAATTGCGGAAGAAACTCGATTTGGATGGGAAGCCTTCCTTGATCCAGACCCGTCGAGGACTCGGTTATGTTTTTGAAGCGACAGACGAATAATTCGATCCAGCGCTCTCTCGTCCGAGGCGCCGTGGCCGGTGGAGCCATCGTACTGACGGCGAGTCTGGTGAGCGCCTATTTCTTGGTGCGCTTGGCTCTGGAGAAACAGTTCGATACGCCGATTCGGGAGCGCTTGGAATCGATTCCCGACAAGACCGGTTTCATGATCCATCCCGAAAAGGGGGTTCCTATTTTTGTGAACCAACTTGAGGTGATGGAGGTGCGTTCGTTTCGAAACACGGATCTTAGCAAGGTGAGTCCTTTGATTGAGATTCGCAGTTTGGCGGGAGCGACCGTGTATCGTTCTCCGTCTTTGGTGAGGGAGGGATTTCATCTTCCCTGGAGTCCAGAGGACGGGCGATCCGAATGGTTTCGGCGGGAGGGAAGGCATTTTCGCGTGGTGACCGTTCAAGTCCCACTTGTCGAACGGTTGATCACGAGTGCCATCCGTCCCAGAAAAGATCGACCGAAAGACAAGTATGATCCGGAGGCCATCGCTCGCGTGCTAAAAGAGAACAAGCCGATTGCGGCGGAAATAGCGGTCGCTCCCGAAACTGGGCTGGGCACCGGAGAAAAGCAAAGGGTCTGGGTTGCTCTAGCTCGGCCTGCGGGTGACCTCCACGAGACCTTGGTGAGGTTGGCAACCGTGCTCGTGGGGGTGTATGTCGCGACGCTCTGTGTGATGGTGTTGACCCTTCGTCGCATCGTTGTCAGTCAGCTGTCCCCGTTGCGGGTCCTAGCCAAAGAGATCGAGCGGATTGATGGCGGTAACTTGGAACAACGCGTGAGGCGTGATTTGCCCAAGGAACTGAGGCCGGCCGCGGACCGACTGAACGAACTGCTGGATAACCTGAACGTCAGTTTGGAGCGGGAGCGTGCGTTCAGTTCGAACCTGGCGTATGAGTTCAAGACCCCATTGGCGGGTATCCGCGCCAAGATCGATCTCGCGCGAACGCGGGAAGGGGATTTGGCCGACTATCGGCAAACCCTGGACGATTGCCAGACGATCTCGTTGGAGATGGAGGCGACGGTGGAGTCCATGCTGATGCTAGCTCGGTTGGAAGGGGGGAACGTTCGTCTGGAACGGAAGGAGATCCCGCTCGCGAAATTGGTCGACCGGCTCTGGTGGGACTATCTGGAACAGGCCGAAGCCAATGCCATTACCTTGGAGAATGAGATTCCGGCTGGGATGGCTTTGCTGACGGATCCGACACTGCTCCGGATCATCCTCCGCAATCTCTTGGAGAATGGGATTGTTCATGGAACGCGCGGCGTGGAGTTGCGAGTGGAGGGCTGGGTAGCGGAACCGATCCGTCGGATCCAGATCACGAGTCGGGGGAGTCGGTTGACCCAAGCCGATGCGGATCGGGTTTGCGAGCGCTTCTGGCGAGGGGATCGGTCCCGCAACGGATCGGGTAAGAATTGTGGACTCGGGCTATCGTTGGTCCGGCAGTCGATCCAGTTGTTAGGGGGGCGGATGGAGGTTCGTTCGATTCCTGGCGGTGAGTTTCAGGTTGAATTGACTCTGGAACACCTTCCCTTGGAGCGACTTTCGTCGTGACTCATGAGGCGGGTTTTTGGGGAAAGCGGTTTCACGAAATCGTGTGAAACCGGTCCCAGAATGCGTATCAATAATCGGTCTTTTTGCTGTGTTTTTTGGACCGATTATTGCTTAGTATCTCGGCATGTCTGGAGGAACATCTGCTACCCGTATTGTCTACCCGGTTTGCGCGTTCTTGAGTTGCGTTGTCGGGCTGAATTTTAGCACGCGTGTTGTTGCGCAGCCCGCGCCGGCCGCCACCGCGCAGTGGCGAGTTCCGGAATCGCAGATCCTACCAGAGACACGTCCGCGGCGGTTGCAAGTGATTGATGCGAACCAAGATTCGTTTCCGGATCTGGTGACGTACTCGATGCGGGCAGCGGAGATCTGGCAGAACGATCAGTTGGGCGGCTTTGAAAAGATCGCGACCTTTGATGTGGGGGAACAGTTTCTAGACCTGGAGCCCGGTGACTGGGATGGCGACGGTGCTTTGGATTTTCTCACGGTGGGGCCGCGGCCGCCGTTTGTCATCGACGGAGTGATTCAAGCACCGGGCGTTCCACTGACGATTTGGCTCAACCGGGGGGAACGGGGATTCGTTCGCGGCGATGACTTTTTCTTGGGTGGGCCGGACGTGAAGCATGAGGTTTTTCGGGTGGCTGCCGGCGATTTTAATGGGGATGGACGGGACGATTTCATCGCTGCGGGAACGCTGATCCAGAGCAACGGTCAGCAACCGGTTCGGAATTCGATCCGATCGGTCGTTTCGGCCAGTGTTTTTCTGAGCGCGGGAGATGGGCGTTTTGAAGCAGAAGCCCCAATCTATGCCAATGACCCCAATGCCGGAGGGTTGGTGCGATTGGGGGATGTCGATGCGGATGGGGATTTGGATTTTGTGGGCCGGATTCTCGATGGAGAGGGGCGTCAGGTGTGGCTTAACTCGGGTGACGGTCGATTTGAAATTGGGCAGGAGATGGCCTTGCTGCCGGAGGGGTTTGATGGGTTCCCGGGTTACGGGCTGGATCGCCGTATGTTTGACGTGGATGGGGATGGGGATTTGGACATCATTGTTCCCGGGGTGGGGTCGCCGAACTACCTGTATCTCAACGATGGGCAAGGACAGTTTAAGGCGGAATTTCGGGACGGGTTGGGGCACTTCGCGCGATTGGCTGCGATGCAGGATCTCAATGCCGATGGGTTGATTGATTTTATCGGGAACGGGGATTCGGGCAGTTTTGGCTATGATGCCAATACGGCTTATCCCTCGCCGGTGTCGGTTCGCTTGGCCCATGCGGACGGAGGGTTTGATGCGCCTCGGCCGGTTTCCGGAGCGTTTCCGCTCGATTTTGTGGTCCGAGATTTCAACGGCGATCAGGCGCGGGATATCCTGGTCTTGAGTGAGTTTGGGATTGAAGTGTGGCTGCAGGGTGAGCCCGCGGTCGAGGGGCAGGGAGCGCTCCGGCTCGTCGAGATTGAGGACCCCAAGGTTCGGCAGCGCATCGGCCTGATCTTGGCCAAGGATCCGGATCTGATCACGGTGGGCGATCTGGCGACGATCAAGGAGTTGGACCTTTCGGAATTGGCCCTCACCCGGGTCACACTTCCAGAGGGGCTGACACGCATGGAAACCTTAAACTTGGACAAGAATCGGATCGCGTCGGTGAGCTTGCCGGAGGATGCGAGTGCGGTCCGTCTGATCACGGCCCGGGAGAATCGGGTGCCGACGTTCACGCTTGAGGGAGCGTTCCCCGCCCTACAGCGTCTTGTCTGGACGGGGAGAAATGCGGAGGAACTGCGGATCAACGGCGACGTGCCCCAACTGGAGAATCTCAGTCTTTGGGACACCCGGGTCCGGGATCTGCGATTCTTGTCCAAACTTTCGTCGTTGCGAGTACTCAACCTCGGGAGCATGGGACTGGAGACTCTGTACTTACCGCAAGGGATTCCCAACCTGAGCGAGCTGTCTCTGAGTCGCAATCGGAGTCTGGATGCGATCGTGGTGCCGCGAGGTTTCCAGGTCGATCGTTTGATTGGAGCGGATGCCGCGCTTTTCGTCCCGTATGAGGATGCATTCGTGGGTGAAGGGCGGGCGCGGATCACCGGATTTGAGGCGGGCGGCGACTCGCTCCTCGAGATCTTGGTGACTGCGGGCCCTGGGACTTACCGGATTGAATTCTCAAGCAGTTTAGATTCTTGGGAACCGATTGGGGAATTCACCCACACGACGGTGGAGAGCTCGCCCCACGCGCTTGCAGGACGCGAATCAGCGGTTGGGTTTTATCGGGCCGTTCGGGTCGAGCCGTAATTCCCCATTGGCCAGTCCGAGGTTTCTTGCAGAGCCCGCTCGTTGGAGCGGGCTCTTTTCGTTTCGTGAGTCTTGAGTCTTGAGGCTTGCTAGCTTACTGCCGATCTGAAATTTTGTTTCGATTGAGCGGGAATAAGTTTCTTCGTGCCGTGTCGTTCAATCGTGAATTTCTCCAAATGCTTTGAGTTTCGATGGGCTTCGCCCCGAGAAGTTCTTGGGAGACGAACCTATCCTTGGCTTTTTCTGTTCGTTTTGCTGTCCCTGGTGCTTCTCCCGGTGGGGATGGAGGCGCAAACGCGGTTTGTCGGGAATCAGGCGAATAACTTCCGACTGACCAATGTGCGGACGGGTGAGCCGTTTGAGCTGACGGATCTGGAGGGATCCATTGTGGTGCTCGATTTCTTTTTCTATTGGTGAAGTATTTGTCGGGATAACTCCGCGGTCGCGGAGAGCGGTATCAGCCAATACTACCGAGAGCGGGGCGGGAATCCGGATGGGATCCCGGTGGTCTTGGTCGGGTTGGAGAAGGATGATCATGGGGTGAGTTCGGGAGGGACGCTGTTTTTTGCGGATCGGACCGGGCTAGATTTGGTGGTGGATGATTCCCAGTTGGTGGCGCTGAGTCAGTTTTTCCCGGTGGACCGAGGCGAGGCGACAAAGAACTCCGACTTCGTGGTGATCAATGGAGTTTCGAATTCGAGGTCTCATGACCCCTGGGAGATTCTCTACGCGAGATCCTTTCGGCCCATGGTCCCGGATCTAAGGGCTGCGATCGATTCGATCCGAGGTCCCGAACCAGAGCCAGAACCTGAGCCAGAGCCAGAGCCAGAGCCAGAGCCAGAGCCAGAACCAGAACCAGAGCCAGAACCAGAGCCAGAACCAGAACCAGAACCAGAACCAGAACCAGAACCAGAACCAGAACCAGAACCAGAGCCAGAACCAGAACCAGAACCAGAACCAGAGCCAGAGCCAGAACCAGAACCAGAGCCAGAACCAGAGCCAGAACCAGAGCCAGAACCGAATGAGCCTACGGGCGTCGGAGGACCAACGGATCCTGAGCCGCTTTTTCCGGCGCTACCGGCCACTCTATTTTCGCCGAGGATTGTCAATGGGACGTTTCAATTTCGCTTGGTGGGATCTCCCGAACGCCGGGTCACAATCGAGGTTTCGAGCGACGGAAAGGAATGGCAACTCCTTCAAGAGCTCCGAATCGGTGATACGCCGAGCTTGGTGGTAGATACCGAGTTCCAGAACCACGAGATGCGTTTCTACCGGGCGGTCACGCATTGATTTGCGATGGGGGTTCCCGGATTCTGAAGAACTGCTGATCGGGCCCCATCCATGACGGTTCGGGGCATGATTCTCGAATTGATCCGGGACAAGGGCTTCATGTTAGTCTATCCCCAGTAAACCGACTGGGTGACTCGACCTCCGAGATCGAAACCATGGAACTGACGCTGCAAGACATCTATTTGGCTCGGCGAACCGTGTATCGCCATCTCGATCCCACGCCGTTGTATTGCTATTCCGGATTGTCCGATCTGTTGGGGGCCGAGGTCTGGGTCAAACATGAAAACCATCTTCCAGTGGGAGCGTTTAAGGTGCGTGGCGGACTCCACTTGGTGGCTGGACTGAGTGAGGCGCATCGAAAGGCGGGTCTCTTCACGGCATCGACGGGGAATCATGGGCAAAGTATTGCCTATGCCGCGCGGGAGTATGGCGTTAGAGCCACGATTGCCGTTCCCGAACAGGCCAATCCACATAAGGTCGCGGCCATGCGGGGGCTTGGGGCGGAGGTGGTTTTTCATGGGGCGGATTTTGACGAAGCGCGGGAATGGATCGAGCGACAAGCGGCGGAAAAGGGAGGGCGATTTGTGGGCCCTACGGAACCCGCTTTGATCTGTGGAGTCGGGACCTATGCTCTCGAGATTCTGGAAACCTTGCCGGATGTCGAAACCATTTTGGTACCGGTGGGAGCGGGTAGTGGCGCGTGCGGTGTTTGTTTGGCTGCGAAGGGAATCAATCCGAACATTGAGGTGATCGCGGCGCAAGCCTCCGGCGCTCCGGCCAATCAGATGAGTTGGAAGGCGGGCAAGTCTCTCACCGCACCCGTGAATACCTTTGCCGAGGGGGTTGCCACTCGCGTTCCATTTGAAAACACCCAGCGGATTCTGCGGAAGCACTTAGATGATTTTGTGCTCGTTGACGATGAAGAGATCCTCGGGGCGATCCGTCTCCATCTCGAGCATACTCATAATCTCGCGGAAGGTGCGGGGGCCGTCTCGCTAGCAGCGGCCCTCAAGCTTAAAAACCGCTTGGCTGGGCGGAAAGTGGTGCTCGTATTAAGTGGCGGGAACTTGTTTGTGGATTCTTTAAAAGCAGCCTTGTCCCGTTGAGCTGGGGTGAGCAGCGCCCGACCGCCCGGTGTTTTAGGGACAAAGCGCGAGGGACCTCACTCGAATCTTTTTCGGTGCTTTGAACCCGGTGGGGACACAACTCAGGACCACGAGATCGATTCTTTCCGTCTCGCGGCCCTGAGTATGCGTAGCAGAATCTGGTGGAGTCGACTCAGTTGCTGTAGTAGACCGTGACCCAGTAGCCGGTCGAGCTCCCAACGCCGGGATTCTCAACGACCCAAGCCTGCGTATCGCCTGGGAACCAGGTGACCCGAGTCGTGCTGGCGAGGCAACCGCTGTAGGAACCGTTGGCGTTGGCTTGTCGTTCCACGGAGAACTCGAACTGGGCACCGATGTTATTGTGCCAAAAGGAAAGGTATTCGAAGTTTTCGTTTCCAAGCAACAGAGGAAACGTGTGTGCTCCCAAGTAGTACTCGGTCGTATCCGTCATACAATTCTTTGGCTTGGTACCGAACCAATAGCCACAGGTATTGGTGTCCGCGACGTGATCGTAGGCGACGAGGATGGTCACCTCATCGGCGGGGCCTCCACGACCGCAACCCGTTGCGTCGGTTTCGTCAATGATATCGACGTAAGTGATGCTGGGGGCGGGAACCGCACAGGGTTGAGCCGAAAGCGTGGTCAGTGACACGGCGAGCATCAGGGCGCCGGTGAGCCGTTTGAGCATATCAGTAGTCATTTTTTTCCTTTTGTGTGTGTGCCTATCCTTGGCACATCACCAGACTACTTGTATGGCGATTGACTGGGTATACGTGATCCTACGTATTGAGGTTCCCGCGACGTCTTGAGCCGCTTATTCTTGGGCGGCTCTTTTCTTGAGAGTCGCGTTGACCCGTGCTTGACAGGCTTCGGAAATCTCCCAACGGAGGCTCTTTCGGAAGAAGGGACAGAGGTCTTGCTGAGCGGCGAGACTGGCGGATTCACAGAAATTGTCCCGAGCCCCCTGCCGGTCGGCGCGGGAATCGAGACGCTGGCGGCGCGGGATTTCGTGGTAGAGCCGGCGAATGAAGGCGATACCGCCGTATTCGCGGTGGAGGTGAATGAGGAGTCCGGTCATGAGGTCGTTGACGCTGGTTCGCTCCTTCCAGGGGATCAGTGGGACGTTCCAGGAGTTGGACCAGTTGTATTTTTCAGGGTGCTGGATGTAAGTCTTGATGTTGGCTTCCATCCCGTTGGAGAACTGCTCGCCGCCGCGGCCGAAGTAATACATGTCTTCGATCTCCTGGATCTCTGCGGGCAAGAAGATCGACATGGCATTGTTAAAACCGACCGTCCACCATCCGTAGTCTTGAGGCCCTTTGGAGGTGTGGTAATCAATTGTTGGGTTCATGTCCGCCATCCAATAGTTACGGGCAATCTCATAGAAGAAAACTTGGTCCACGGTGTGTTGGTCGGCTTGGAAGCGTTGGTAGAGACCGCGAAAGAAACCGTCGCCGATCGCAACGCCTAAGCGACCGTGGTGGGCGAGCCCACCGCCTACATCACTGGAAACTTCGATCCGGACTCGGTCGCGAAGAGGCGCGGTCAAGCGGGGGGTCCGCCCGGTGACCCGATCGTAGGCATTGAAGATGGCGTCGAATGCAGTGAGGATTTGCCGCATTGTGTTGGCATCGCGTGATTCTGGAGAAGGATCCTCATCCAGCACTAGGGCGGTTCGTTCACCGTACCAGGCAACCACGGTGCCACTCCCGGCGATGTAGGCGCGGTAGTCGTTGAGAATCTCGTAGAGCGGCGTGGAGGTGGTGGATTGGTCGCCGGCACGGACGGTGCCAAGGCAGAGTGCGATAGCGAGTAAGGAGATGAAACGGATCGAAATCATATCTAGGCAAGGATGCTAAGCATTCGATGGTGAATGGGCAATGGATTGTGGCAACGTGTAAGCGGTCGTGCCGTCTTGACTTTTTGCGACCGGCCCCCATCTGGGAGGGAGCGGCATTGAAGCCCGCACGTCGGATACGCCGAACCCGTTCGGATCGCGATTCCGGAAGGTGGGGCGAGCGTACCCGCGAGCCGTCGGCACGAGGGTAGTCGCTCACCCGGAAGGCACCAAGGCGCTCAAGGATAGAACCCCCGCAAGCCCCAAGATTGGCGAGTGCGGACGGCACCCTCGGTGCAAGTTTGCTTCAGCTCATGCTCAACATCGATACGTGTTCTTCCGCGCACTCGCTTGGGACAAATGTGATGAGTCATTCCGGGAGGGGGCCTTGGTTCGAGTCTAGATGAGTCCCGCAGAGTGATTCCTATTGGGTGCTCCAGTGGCTTCATGAGCTGTCCCGACTGGGCGTAGATTCGCGTTAACGCAAGGGATGTGATTGACAGCAGGGGCAATGAATCCCACCATCACAACAATCAGTCATCGGTGCCCGTGCGGCATGCTGTCGCGACACGGGAAGGTCATCGACGACTGAAGTTAATGTCGGTCCACCGTGGTGCCATGAAGATACTTGATAAGAATAATCGTTTGCTCCGAGCCTTCACCTTGATCGAGCTTTTGGTGGTGATTGCGATCATCGCGATTCTGGCGGGCATGCTCTTGCCGGCTCTGGGCAAGGCGAAGACCACGGCCAATCGGATTCGCTGCCTGAATAACTTGAAGCAGATTGGTTTGGGCTCGTTGATGTATGCGAGTGACAATGAAAAAGGCTGGCTGGCGGGCACACCGACCGACGGGAGTGATGACCTCACCTGGCTCTACCCGAATTATATTTCGTCGGCGATCGGGCGGTCCGTGTTTGTGTGCCCCGCAACCCAAAACTTTATCAGCACCAATATGGTAAACATCGGGAGGCGCCGTGTCCTGGAGGATCTCCTAGTTCAGGCCGACTACAAGCGAGCCCGCAGTGGCCGAAGCCGCGAGCAGGACCTCCGCGGGCTCAGTTACGAGATCAATGCCTTTATGAATTTTACCACTCGGAAAACGGAGCGTTCCGTTCAGAACTGGGTGCACAAGGAGAGAGCCTTTGATCTGAGAGGCCGGACTGTCGGGCCGACAGACATTTATCTGATCTTTGATGGCGATGGCCAGGGGCCCGGAGCCATCAACAATTACCCCGACAAGAACGACAATCATGGGGAGTCCGGAACCAATTTCCAGATGTGTGATGGCAGCGCGAAGTTTGTAAAGCAGAAGGACTACCTGTTCTTTTACGAACTATCGCAAGACGAGAATCGTTCGAGGCCTTAGCGAGAAAGCTTGACCTGCCAAGATGGCCGCCTGATTGCCAGGGGTTCGTTGATTGTGGAACAAGTATTAAAACTCTTATTCGTGGTGTAGAGAATTACTGGAAAGTATGATCGGCGGATAACGTCACGGTTTTTCGTTTCCGCTGGAGAAGGAGGGCGGGTAGGCGCTTGTCCCCGTATCTCGGGCTCGGTCCCGGAATCCTGGGCGGTGTTTTTGGTAACTAGGCGGTTTTTGCCACGATTTGAATCCAGAATCGGGAGCCGGATCCCTTCTTACTTTCAAATTCAAGTTTCGTTCCTAATCTGGCGGCGAGTACCTGGCAGATGGCCAGTCCGAGCCCCATCCCGCCGAAGTCGCGATTGAAATCTGAATACTCTTGTCTGAAGGGTTCGCAGATCCAGCTCTTTGCACGATCGTCGATTCCGATCCCTGTATCCGAGGTTTCGAACTTCAATTTCACGAGACCTTGACCGAGGTTCTCAACCAAGCTGACACTGATGACGACTCGTCCGCTCGGAGTAAACTTGATCGAGTTTCCCGCTAGCACGACAAGCATTCGCCGCAAATTGCTTGCGTCGCCGTAGAGTCGCTGAGGCACATCCAGAGCGATCTGACTTCGCAACGTGAGTGAAGCCGATTCTGCGGACAATGATTTGTCGTCGATAATTTCCTGGATCATGGCCGAGGGGCTGAATACCGATTCTGTGTATGCCCACATCCCGGACATGATCGCGGCATAGTCGGTGAGATCCGAAAGGGTTTCCAACAATGCCTCGCCGGATTCAATGATGTGTTGTGCGAGTTCGTGTTGCTCTTTTGCCAGTTGCTCTTCGTGCAAAAGTCGGGCGCATCCAAGCAGCCCATTGAGCGGAGTGCGCAACTCGTGGCTTATATTTGCGATAAGCGTGTTTTTGAAGGTGGCAATCTCCTCGGCGGAATTCTTCGATTCCACCAGGTGTCGTTCGGTTTCAAGCCGCTCGGTAAGGTCGCGCCCAATGAGCTGAATATCAATGCCTCCGTCTGAGGCCTCAGTCACGTTTGTTGAGAAGTCAAAAACCCGTTCCTTCCCGTTTTCAGAGTGGAGCGTTAGCTGCCGATTCGGTAGCGGTAGACAGAGACACAGGTCCTTGATCCATGCCTGGGCCGCGTCTTGGTCGCTGCTCGACACGATTTCGATAAAGTTCTTACCGATGCAATCGTGGACCGTTCGCGCGGCGCGATTTGCCGAGAGAACGAATCCCTTGGCATCGAGTAGAAAGATGATGTCCGACGTGTTTTCTCCGATCGTTTGCAAGCGCCGATGAAGACCGAGTCGAAACTCCATCTGTTTCTGCATCGAAGCTCTCAGGGAACGCACACGCAACTGAAGTGACAATGCCCAGAATCCACCCACTAGCACGATGAATCCCAGAATCGTCCCCACTTGAACCGTGCGACGCCACACCAAAGGCAATGGAGGCGAGACTACGACTAGATCGTCGATGTTTCTGAGCATCAGATGGAGTTCAGCGTGCCCATCGGCTGGATTCTCAATGACATCGCAGATCCCGCTCGCACGCAGTTTGGATCCGTTTGGAGGGAGGTGTTGGATCCACTCCTTTCCTTCTATGGCGGCTCGGTAGACGATTTCTTCGGATTGGAGTACTAGGATGGTTTGCTTTTTCTGTGCGACAGAAAAGATGAGCACGCTTTCAACCTCGATCAGTTGATCCGACATGTCCTGCTTCAATGCTTCTTTGGCGGTCACCTTGATCGGTATTACCGTCTTACCCTGGGGGAACACGGTGTGGGTGATAGATTTGAGTGTGGTTGATTTGGTGGCTGCCGAGAGGAATCCCGCCACTGCGATCTCGTGACCAGCAGCTTCGCGGAGGGATTCCGTCTGGTGTCGAACTCGAATACTACCCGTTCCATCACTGAGGAATACTTCGGAATCGGTCGCATACGTGATCGTGCCACGTAACTGATACAACCAGTCTGTTCGGCGTTGAGTGGACAGAACTCGACAGCTTACTTCCGAAGCGCCGATCTCGGGTGGGGTTTCCTGGATTACAATTGAATCCGAAGAGTCTGAGTAGATCTGTGCCTGATGATATTCGCCCTTAGTATTGAAATCTGGGACGTACGCTCCCGTGACTGCGACATATTGCCCGAGAGTGGAATCGAGCTCGCTGCGATCCTCCGGTTTCGGCATGAAAATGCGAAAATCTGATTCGCCGAGCCCGACGTCTATCTGTATGCAGTCGCGCTTCTCTCGAATAAATTGGATGCGTCCACTCAAGGTGACGAGGTAATTTCGTCTGCCTTCCGAACGCAAGCCTTCCAGAGTAACCGGCTCCGGTGCGATTGGTTGTAGCGACACCACGGGCTCGGATTGAGAGGCCACCACGAGTGGGAAGTGATCCCCGGCTCGTGTTTCTCCAGATAGAACAATACTTGAACCCGAAACATAGTTGCTTCCGTTACCCGGATCGACTCGGATGGCGCCGCTCGGATCTTGAAAAAACATGATCTTGGATTCCGGATTGTAGTAGGTAATCCAGCCTTGGAGTCGGGTGTTGTAGCCCGTGTTCGCTTGTGCGTTGGACAGAGATAGGATTGCGTCGACGGAGTTTAGGGGGGTGGCGGCATCCGGACGGGCAATCGCTTTGAAACCAAGGATGCCAATGAAGGTGATGGTCGCAATCTTGTTGATAGTTGGATTGTTCCCATCCTTTATGCCGGTCCTTTTCTGGGGGTGCTTAGCGAGAGGCGGCTGAAATGAATCGACATCCCGCGAAGGACTGAGGTGATTCGGGTCGTTTTTGATAAGGCTTAACACGACCAGCACTCAAGGGTTGGCGAGGCGCTGCGAGGCAATCAAGACCCTTTGTTCGCACCCATTCATTGCGTCTTCACGGCACACCCGGCAAGGGGCTCGTATCTCCTACCCGGAGGCCGGAAATTAGGCGGATTTCCCCATGCGTCACCCCGTTGTTTTTGGGCTGATTCGGGAGGTTTGGAAGTGGTAGCTAACCTAGTCTGTTTAAGGGCATTTGCCAAAGTGAAAAGCGGATAAAATTTACCCTATATTGGGTAAAAATGTGTTTTTCTTCCCGAATTGGGACATGTCGGGAATGTGTGTTCAGTTTTAACTCTTTTTGCGACTCGTGGTGATCCCTTGTTGTCGCTGGATCGTTGTAGATACGGGTTGTGGACCGGCCCTATCGATGTGTTTGATGGAGGGTGTTGATGGGCGCCATTCATGATTTGCATGAGCGATGCTTGGCTTCGCCGGTTGCTTGCATTTGGTTGCCGTGGATAAAGACTTTGGGGGCGGACGGTTGAGAATGGTCCCACTACCGGGAAATGATCGTCTCAAGCCTGAAACAGAATTTTCTCCTCGGCGCCCGGTAAACTTCCCTGGGGCCGGAATCCAGCCTCAATTTCTGCGTTCAGGAGATTGGTACATTACTGGCTGAGCGAGTGACGCGTTGTCTGACCCTGCGGTTTGAACGGGGTTTAAACGAAGGCGCCACGGCGTTATAGGAATTGTGTATGAGCAGCTTTAATCGTGTCTGTCGACGTCTGGCAAGGAATCGAACCTATTCGGGATTGGTGGTTCTTACCTTGGCAATTGTGATCGGTGTCACAACGGCGGTACTGAGTGTCATTCAAACGACGATCATCAATCCACTCCCGGTAGGAAATCCGGATCGATTGCTGTATGTCACAACCTTCGGTTCCTACCAACCTGAGTTTCACAAGATCGCTACGGGCGTGAATCCCCTAACGCTCGCAGCGCTGCGCGATAACCGTCAGTTGTTTAGTGAGTTCTCGGTGCGAAGCAGCGTGAATATGACGTATCGAAACGGCTGGTTCTCTGAAGAGTTGAAAGGGTATCGGGTTTCACCTGGATTCCTTTCAATGTGGCAAACTCCGCCTCAACTCGGTCGGCTCTTCCACTCCGATGACGTGCTTGAAGATGATGGCTCCCGGGTGGTCCTAAGCCATCGGTTTTGGACCCAGTCCCTTGAGGGGCGTGAAGGCGTATTGGGTGAGACGATCCTGTTGCGGGACAGATCGTCCGACGCCTCTCATAAGCCGCACCTGATTGTTGGCGTGATGCCTGCCCATTTCAGTTATCCCGACGAGTCTACCGATTTCTGGATTGCAGCGGCGGGTCCCAGCGTTTCATCTGAAGTGGAGTGGGGGCGGTACTCCGACCGGAAATACTGGGTTACATTGCGGTTAGGGCCGGGGGTGGAGGAGCGCAAGGTGCAGGCCTTGTTGGATTCGATTCAAGCCCGTCAGATTGAAGAGTTTGCCAAGCCGAACGAGGGTTGGGCGCTGCAGCTTCGAAGAGCAACGGACTTGTTTGTTGATGAGAAGATACAGAGTAGTCTTTGGGTGCTTGCCGCACTTTGTGGCATTGTTTGGCTCATCGCGTGCGCCAATCTTGCTTCGTTGACAGGTGCACGAGTCGAATCCCGTCAGCAAGAGTTTGCTATTCGAGGGGCCTTAGGGGCACAGCGTTGGCAGGTCATTGGCCAGACGTTCAGTGAGTGTTTGCTGCTCGCAATTGTGGGGGGAGCGGTCGGTCTGCTAGTTACCGATTGGGGGATGAACACTCTGGATACCTTCATGGGAGGAGTACGGCTTCGCCCGCTCGAGATTGATCGCTCTGTCTTGATGCTGTCGCTCGCCACCGGCGTCGTTACTGCGCTCGTTTTCGGTCTCCTTCCGGCGTGTCTTTTTTCAGAGTTCGGTTCAATGAAAGCACTTAAGGTCGCTGGGGCTAGGGTATCATCGACAAGAGGCACAAGGTTGGTCTCTAGGGCCTTGGTCCTTTCCCAGGTCACCTTGACCGTGGTGGTTTTGACGGCTGCCGGACTCATGTTGAGGAGTGTGCTCAACGTTCTGGCAGTGGATCCCGGGTTCCAGCCGGATCGACTGTTCACGGTCGATGCGGATCTTCCTTTGAGAAAATACTTTAGACTCGACAATCCTGAAGCGGAGATTTCGAGCGTGGTCGAGCGGCTCCACCAAAATATTATATCGATTCCCGGCGTCGCTTCTGTGGGGACGCTCGTGTCTCAGCGGGGGAGTTGGGAATACGTTGCGGTGGGGCAGGAACACAGGAGACTTGAGATTACCCTGGATGGGTGCGGGGTGGATGACATGAATCCGTTCCGTGTGTTAGGGACCCCGCTGTTGGCGGGGCGATTTCTGGATGGTGCGGATCGAGGACTGAATACCGTGGTTGTCAACCGGACCCTTGCTGAAGGATTCTGGCAGGAGGCTCAGAGTGCGTTGGGGAAAAAGTTTAGGGGCGCTCCGGATGGGCAGTACTATGATCGGGTCTGGCAGGTGGTCGGGGTTGTTGAAGATATCAAGACCAGAGCCTATGACGAGGCGGTCTTTCCGACGCTTTATCAGCCCGTCGAGGCGTATTATCACCGAGGATCGCCGCGCTTATGGGTTCGAAGCGCTGTCGAACCCGCGGCTCTGCATCGCTCGGTTTACGAAGCAATCCAGCGGGTGGAACCGGAGAGTGGCAAATCGATCGTCACGCCGATCAAGACCGAACTCTACCAGCAGACCGAGTCCCGGAGAACGTATGCGTTCTATCTGATGCTTCTGACGGCGGTCTGCATCTTCTTAGCGGCTATTGGGATTTACGGACTCATGTCGAATGCCGCGGCGCGTAGGATGCGAGAGATGGGTATCCGAATTGCTCTGGGAGCTTCGCGAGCCTCTGTCAGCCGCGGATTCGTTATTGAAGGGTTTTATCTGGCCTTGGGAGGAGGGGTGCTGGGTTTGGTGTGCGCGATCTCGACAGGAGGGTATCTCAGGAATCAGCTCTTCGGGATCACTCCCAGCGACCCGTTGACCCTGATTGGAGCATTGCTCGTCTTGGTTCTCATAGGAATCTTTTCCGCGTTGATCCCTGCCCGACGGGCTTCCCAGTGCGACCCGGTTCAGTTGCTTCGTGAAGAGTAGTCTCGTTTTGGGGTTCGCTTGGTGAACACCCTCGCGAGGTGTTGCTCTGAGGTCTCTCGAATCGAGGTGCGGAATTGAAGTCTCGACGATTCTTCTGTGGGTTGGATGGGAAAGCGGTTTGTTTTAGAAAATGAATTCCTACTTCTTTGACCGGAAGTACTGGCGTGATTGAGGTGGAATTTGTTTTTGGGCTCCTTACCGCTGGCGTGTTCAAGATCTTTTGGCGTAGTATCTCGCGTATGAATCTCTCTAGCCTAGAGTCACTGTCCACGACGCGTCGTCGTTTTTTGGTTGCCAGCCTTGGTGGCCTAGCGGCTCCGTTTGTGCCGGGCGCGGGCGCTGCCGAGCGACGTCCGCCCGGTGGCTTGCAGATTGCCCGATTCCGTTTTGATGTGACCCCGCCGCGAGGTCATTCGTTGTGCGGGGGCTGGATCAAGCCGGTTGCGGGCGTCGACGATCCGTTGGAAGCGATTGGTTATGTGCTGTTGGGTTGGGGAAAACCCATCGTCGTTTGTGTGGTGGATTGGACAGGTCTGCTCAATGGCGCGCACCGGCGTTGGTGCCAGGCCCTGGCTGAAGCGGCTGGAACCACGCTAGACCGCGTCGCTGTCCATTGCGTTCACCAACACAACGCGCCGTTTGCGTGTTGGGACTCACAGGAGATCGTCTCCGCGTATCCGGAATTGCCGCACATTATCGAGCCGGGTTTTTTTGAGCGTTGCTTGGACCAGGGACGTGCAGCGGTGCGGAATGCCCTCCAACGAACACGGTCCGTCACGCACGTGGCCGTTGGGGAAGCCTTGGTGGATCGGGTTGCTAGCAATCGGCGCATCGTCGGGCTCAACGGCAAGGTGGTCTCGCAGCGTGGGAGTAGTTCGCGCTCGCCTGCTGCGCACCGCTATCCCGAAGGGCTGATTGATCCCGTCCTCAAGACTGTGGCCTTCTATGATGGCGATGAAAAACTGGTGGCCAGTCATTATTATGCCTGCCATCCCATGAGCTATTATGGGGATGGTCGGGTCAGCGCCGACTTTTGCGGGCTAGCCCGTAAGGAAAGGCAGCGAGCCGAGCCCCAGTGTTGGCATCTTTATTTCAATGGCTGCGGGGGCAATATTGGAGCCGGGAAATACAACGATGGTTCAAAAGCCCGGCGAACCGTCCTCATGCGGCGAATGTTGCAGGGCATGGTGAGTGCCGAACAGCAACTGAAACCGGAGCCGATACACTCATTGGGTTGGACGACGAGTGAAGTGCCGGCATTGGCCAACGAAGCATTCGATCTTGTGGCCTTGGAACGTCAGATCGCAGACCCGTCCCAGTCGGTGGTGAATCGAAACCGACCCTCGTATGCGGTGGCGTGGTTGCGTCGGGTCGTAGCGAGACAACCGATCGCGATCAGTGCCTTACACGTCAACCAGGCGTCCCTACTGCATTTGCCGGCGGAATGCTTCGTGGAGTATCAACTGCGGGCCCAAGCGAGTGTCCCGGAACGCTTTGTGGCTTGCGCGGGGTACGGCGATGGTGGGCCATGGTATATCCCGACCAAGGAAGCCTTTCCGCAGGGGGGCTATGCGGTGAGCGTCTCTTGGAGTGGCGCTGGCACAGACGCATTGTTGTCGGAAGGAATTGCGGCTCTTCTAGCGGGCGCGAAGGTTCAATAAGATTCTAAGAAACTCGCAGTTGGTGTGTCGTAGGAATGATGAAGTACTGGATCATAGCACTCATTGTGGCTCCCTCGCTGGTTTTCTCGGCTGATAAAGAGGCGGAGCGAGTGCCCGTCTCGCCGGCCTATATCGTAGAGCAGGGAGAAACCATGATGCACAGCGGGAGGAAGGTCGTGGTCACGTTTGACGTCGCCTCCATCATGTTTGTTCCCACGACCTATCCGGATGGCTCTTCCCATCAAGTGTTGCATCTGGTTCCCGACAATGTAGACGCCAAATTCACCGCCCCGATTGCCCCTGAGTTGGAGGAGAAGCTAGGTCGCATTGGTATCGATGACATTGCCAAACACTTTAAGGGGAAGCGCGTTACCCTCGAAGGGTATGTGTCCGGTACGGCGTTGGCGCTGCTCTTGTCACCGACGATTTGGACCTATCACGTTTCGATTCGCTCATTTGAAAACATCCGGTCTGTGAAACAGATGTAACGGGTTGTACTAAGCGAATGCGTGCAGTGCTCTCTCCCGCTGCTGACTTATACTACCACACTGGTATTCTTACTGGCAGTTCGTTCGCCTATGCGATGTGAGTATAAATGAGTGCGTCGATGATGGGATCGGTTCGGGAAGGTGGGGCGAGCGTACCCGCGAGCCGTCGGCACGAAGGTAATCGCCGTCCGGGAAAGGATCTCGTCGCACAACGGCGGAACCCTCTTTGTCCGTAATAGTGTAGAGTGCCCTCGGAGCGCAACGGCGGGTTTCGGTCAACCCTTCCCGCTGGTGAAGATCGCTCGCGGTTATACTCGCCCCAGCGTTTTTAACCCAGCCCGCTTCTGGAGAATTGGCAGCGGCATAGCCCGTGCATCCTTTTTCACTCATCCACGATCGACCCCGCCAGCTCTCTTGGACATACGGCGAGGTGTTCTGTCTCGGAAAGAGGCTTATTTCCAACCTACCGATCCTGTTCATCCAGCTCCGGTTAAAGGAGAACGATAGGATGACAGGATCGGAGGATTGGCAATGGTGTTTCTTCTCAAGGCTCTCTTCCCGAGTTGCGTCGTCTTACTTTTTTACCCGCAGGGCGTATTTCCCGTAGGCACCACCATGAGTTCCGTCGACGATGACAATGGTGTGGTAAGTCGGACTTGGAGGTGTCGGCAAGCCATAGGTTCTTACAACATTCGTCGGGGAGAACTTCGTTGCCATCTGTCCTGCCGGATGATTGTCCCAGGCGGTGCCGTTAAAGGTGAGTCGGGCGGACTCGATCTCTGTCCAGTCGAATTTGAAATAGTGGACTCGAAGTGCCGCTGGGAAGTCAGATTCCAAATCGATGTACTCACCGGCATTGAGTCGCGGAAAACGAAACCAGACATCCCGTCCGTGATTCCGCGGTGAGATTTCCGTAGTCGAGTTGGCGAATCGGGTGGTGTTGCCTTCGTAGATCGCGTCTCGGGTAAACCAGTAGGCTTCGTTCAGATCTTCTCCGACATTCTCGATGTCAGCGGAGGTGCCTACATGCCATTCATCTTCAATGACGACTCCGTTTTCTTGAAGGTGCATTAGGATGTGTCGAGCTCCGACTCCCTTGGATTCGTTGCAGTCGGCATTGGTGAGGACGCCAAGGGCGGCTTGATCGCTCCAGCGAAGCAGAGGGCTTCCCGAGAAACCATTCAAGGCACCCATGTCCGTCTTGAAGGTGGGTTTCATGATGTGTGGCGAGAACGAATCATTCGTATGATTGGTTGTGTTCTTTACCGTGCCGTCGGTTGGGTTCCCAAATTGGTCTTTCTGTTCCGCTACCAGGTGTAACTCTGAATCGCGGAAGGAATTGAAACTGGGATATCCAGCCAGATAAGCGCGTTCGTTCTTAGTTGGGCCATCGAAATCAAAGTCGAGATCGTTCATCCAGCCTGGTTGTGTCCATTGGCCTTTGATTCGAAAAAAGGCGATATCGAATGGCGGGTTTGTGAAATATTCGTCATAGACAACCTCAACGCCAACCTCTCGCCAAGCCAGTTTGAGGTGCTCAGGGACGGCGCCGGGTGTCGAGCAATGTTCCCTTTCGAGAAACTCAACCCCCAGTGTATTTAGGATGCTGCTTCCTGCCGCTGAGATGGCGTGATCCGCGGTAACGAACAGCCCGTTGCCCACATAGAAGGCGCTTGCTGTGTTACAGAACCGATTGTCGTTCGGGACATCTTCCTTGTTGGTTCGCACGACGGCGCCGGTCGCGTTGTATTGAGCCATGGTTGCCGGGGTAGCGAAACAATCGGCATACTTCATTAGTTCGCACACCAATGCAGTGCCTGGGTGGCAACCTTCTGCTGAGTGGGCTGAGTGAGCAGCGGTCAGCATCGAAATCGCTAAGCCTCTTGTGATGATAGATTTATTCATTTCTAAGTGTGTTTCTGTTGATTTCAGTTGAGCCATTACCCACAGAAAGGGGATGACTCAACATGCTGCTGACGTCCGGAATACACCATACGTGAAGTCACGTATTCGAAGGGAACCATGGGCTTATTTTGAGATCGGTGCCGAGTGAAATTGGGGCTGCGTCTCGACATTCTACATCTGAAGTCTTGAAACGATGATGACGGTGGCGTGGAGAGAAGAGCATGCAGGAACGGGGAGCGAACCGAACGCGCGGAAGCCTTCGCGGCGAAACGGAAATAAATCCTCGGACTGACCCATTGCAAGGTCCACATGTTTAAGGGTCTCGGGAATCGACTTGCTGTTTGTCGAGATCTCAATCAAAGTTATCGGATGGAGGTGGCCTATGAATTGGAATGGGTATTTGCTTGAAGAATCAAAGCATGTCCAGGCCCGCTTGTTGGAATGGACCAAAGAGGTCTTTGTTCTGGAGCGAATCGGGTTGACGTTTACCGGCGCTGTTTGGGGGTGGTGCGGAACCCACTTGGAATTAGAGCCAATGTGGGTGCCGTTGATGGTTCCATGCATTTTAGCAGTGTTTCTCGCATGGCGTTCACGGGGCGTGTATGGGGATATTCGGCTTGCCGAGAAATACCTGTTGTCAATCGAACAGACGGTTCTCAACGAACTCTCAAGCGAGAATCGATCGGGCGAGTTTGAAGTTCGAGGTTGGCAGGACTTTAAAGTCAAACACAGGTCGCCGTTTCGTGCTTTTGCGGCATTTGTGTTCTGGATAGCGCTAATATTACTTACCGGTATCGTTGCGGTGCTAAGTTACTCGTTTGTTGGCTCGAGAATTGACCTTGTAACTGCGGGGGGTGGTGTGTTGCTCCTATTCTTGATTTTTGGATTCCTTGAAATTCTCGTATGGCATGTGATGCCCAGAATATGGATTGTGATCATACGGCTGCTTGAGCAATTTCAAGATTCAAAAGATAGAAATGACGCTGCCCGGAGGTCGGATCGCAAAGCCCGCAGGAAAGAGGAGCGGATCGAATGAGCGGAAGCAGTTGGGGTGAACTGGCGAGAAGAAAAGTAAAGGAATCCTGGGATTGATGCCATGCCTCTATTCCATTCGGAACCAACTCCTTTGACGCGTTCACCGGTGTTCTCTTCGAGTCATCAGCCTATACTGCGCCAACCTGAATCTGTGGTTGAAAATCCGAGTCTGCTTGGTAGTTTGGGATAGCCAGTCCGATAATGGGTGACACACTGGGATTGTTGACGGAATTGCCCACCGGCACAGATGGAGATTTTGGCAGATGTTCACAAGAATATGGGAGAGTTTGGACGACGTTAAACAGCGGCAGCTTCTGGCTCTGTCGCTTTTTCAAGGGTGGCTCAATTGGACTTGGATCCCTTGGTATCTTGAAGAACTACGCTTGCATACCGACCTGCCTGATACGAGTGACGCGCAATTTAAGAGTCTTCGAGCCGATCTCGTCCGTTTCGGTGTTTTGATGCCAGGTAGTGCATGTTGGCCCGGCGAACCTGTGGCCGCAGTGGATGCTCCATCGTCACGTCTAAATGAAGCCTACAAGATTCATCCATTGCTGAAGGGTTTTGTTCGGCAGAGGTTCACGGTTGATGAGCAGGCCAAGTTCGAGGTTGCTTTTGGGTTCTTTTGCCAGCGACTGAGCGCGACCTTGTTAAAGAAAACCTATTTCGAGAAAGACGGCGTCGCACGGCTAGAGGGACTCCAATTGTTACAGATAGAGATGGAGAACTTTCGCTTTGCGCTTCCAGGTCTCTGCAGTCAAAAGGCACCTGTCCGTGATGTTTGGGGATGTATTCAGCTCCTCTTGGTCGAACAGCGTCGGTTTGAAGATGCCCTGAACTACGGAAGGCAGGTGATCGAAAGCCTCGAAATGCATGGCTACGATGAGGCTGGAATGGAGTTCATCCAGGCTAAATATAATCTCGCAACCGTCTATGTCTGGTTGCATCAGTATGACACTGCGAGGGAAATTCTGGATGAAGTGGAGCTACAGCTAGGACAAACAAAGGAAAAGGATTCGAATCCAAAAACCGTGGCCGACCTCCGAATGGCGATTGCTACCGTTCTACAACAAAACTTCGACTACCAAAAAAGCCTTTCTGTTTTGCAGAAAGCCCGAGATTTTTACCAAGAGTCGGGCCATTCCGCTGACGTTCTTGCTGCGACAATGGCTATTGGAGACGTGCTTCGCGGGCTACGCGAATTTGGTGTTTGCAAAGAGGAGTACGATGCGGCCTTCCGACTGGCCGAAGAGCTAGAGGATACTGCCAATCGGGCTGCAATCCTACATGGTATGGGGCGTCTTCTCGAAGATACGGGTGATTTCGCCGGTGCAGACGAAAAGATGAATCGTGCCTTGGAGCTTCAAAGGCCAACAAAAGATCACCGAAATATTGGCGAAACCCTTGCTAACCTTGGGGCGAACGCGAACCGTTGGGGTAGGTTTGAACTTGCGCGGGACTACTACGCCACTGCGATAAACCACTTCATTCAATTGGGTGATCGCGAGCGCGAAGGAATCCTGTATACGAACATTGGGGCACTTGGCCTTTACACCAGAGATGTTGAGGATGCGATTGGTTACTTCGGGAGAGCAATCACGATCTTCGAGCAGTTGAATGGTTCAAACGGTCGTCGCTTGCTTGCTAATGCCATGCACAATAAGGGATTGGCGCACTACCTGGGGAATGCGGTCCTTGAAGGCAACCGATCACTCTTGGACGCCTTTCAATTCCATCTTGAGTTCGGAGAGAGAGACCAGATTGTTCAAATCATCACCCATATGATGTATGTGATACAGCAGATGATCGCCGCAAAAACGTTCGATGATAAGAGGGACCAAGTAGAAAGGAGTCTGAAAACTATGGACTCGGGCCTTGCCGAAAGGTTTCGAGTGGCTGAGCTTGGCAATGATTTCGCTCTCAAAGCGTGGTCGAGCTACTGCCTCAGCTTCCTTCGGTATCATGCCGGTCGGCTCGGACTACTGGGTTACACTGAAGGCGCAGACGGTGGATCGTTTGAGTTCGCAACCCATTCGGTAGAGTCATACCAGGCAGCAGGTGATGACCGTGGCTTTGGACTCGCCAGTTTGCAGCGAGGAAGACTGCTAGCTAGGGCCCGTGGCTTCGATTTGACTCTGCAAGATTGTGTCGCGAGTGCGGCCGTTTTTGCCAAGTATCAAGACGAGACACGGCTTCTTGAAACTTTTCAATTGCTGTTGAGTCTAAGCAAATCGTCTGGAGCTAGCCTGGATAGCATTAAGACGAAGATTACCATGGCGCTGCATCTTGACTCAAACAAGGTCGATGTTCTCTTCGAGAGAGCGTCGAAAGGTTTAGATGGCGCGGAGCCGATTCAGACTGATGGGTGACAAGGCAGAAGAAGAGGGTTGGCGGGGAGTCTCAATTCGGAAATCCAAGATGATTTTGCAGAGTAGTTATGCTAATTAAAATTGAAGAATTAGCAGTTGTGGGGGCGGGTCGGTTTTTGATCCGTGTCAATATCGATGACAGTGAGGATTTCGATATCGAGTTGCAGAATCCTCACACTCCAGATGTCGAGAAGGCATTCGAGTGGTACTTTGAACATTACATTCAGGAGCCGTCCACAATTGAGACAAAAGTAGCACGGGCTAAGCAGCAGTTGGCAATCTACGGGGAGAATCTGTTCGAGCAGTTGTTCGGGCAATCGGAGATCTTTTCATGGTATAAACGTGGTTTGGATTCCGGTGGATTCGGTAGTATGTCAATTGAGATTCTGGGCGGAAAGGAGTCGTATGAATTTCATCGGATCCTTTGGGAAGCTCTTCGTGATCCGATGTTCAAGGAAGCACTTGCAGTCAAGGGGGCGACATTCAATCGTCGTAGCCGCATCGCGTCGCCTCTCTTGGCGCAGGTCAACGAACACTACGAGATTAACCTGCTTATGGTCACTGCACGGCCAAGTGGAGAGCACGACGTCAACCACAGAACCATTCAAGGACCTCTAATCGACCTCATTCGGCGGTCGCCACGGCTTCGAGTTAATGCTCAGATATTGAGACCCGGCACTTTCATGGCGCTCAAAGAGGAGTTGCAGAAGAATGGGGCCGGCTACTTTCACATTGTCCACTTTGACATGCATGGGGCTGTCTTAGATTTCGACACTCTCAAGAAAGGCAGGGGAAGCGGATTCTACCATTTTTCCTCCAGCACGCTTGGGAAGCCAAGACACTCTTTTCAGGAACGCGCGGGCCGCGATGATTTGGAATCGTTCGAGGGCAAACGGGCATTCTTATTCTTTGAGAGCGGACAGAAGGGCTGTGCTGAACCGACTTCTGCCGAGGAGGTTGGAAACCTGATTCAGCAATTCCGCGTCCCGCTATGCGTGTTGAATGCTTGTCAATCGGCGAAGCAGGACGATGATTCCAACGAGACCAATCTGGCTAAACTTCTGCACGAGCAGGCGGGGAATCTTGTCCTAGCAATGCGTTATTCGGTTTCAGTTACGGGCGCGACATTGTTAATGCAAAAACTCTATGAGCAATTGTTGGATGGGCGCACGATCGACGAATCGATTTCGTTTGCGCGACAGCATTTGGCAGACCATAAGAACCGCGATGCCGCTCTTGGCTATCAGATCGAGCTGGAGGACTGGGTGTTGCCTACCACATACAAGTACCAGAATGTGAATCTCGCATTGCGAGAAATGACCGATGATGAGAGAGCGAGCCGCGCCCGAGGAATTGAAAGGCAATACCGTGCTCCAAAGCGCACTTTTGGATTTCATGGACGGGACCTAGATATCATGGAGATAGAGCGCTTGTTGATTAAGCAGAATCATCTCTTAGTCCGTGGAATGTTAGGTGTCGGGAAGACCACTCTGTTGCAGTATTTGGCCGAATGGTGGAGTTATACTGCGTTTCGCGGGGCGAGTAATGCGGTGTATTTTGACATTGCGTCGAATGTGCCGACGCTGGCGAAGCTTGTGGATGGGATTGGTGAGATCATTTTTGAAAAGTGCGAGTGGAACGGGCATAAGCGGGACGAGCTGGTGGTGCGAAAGAGGACGGTGTTGGATCGACTCAACTCAAACCCGACCGCGTTGGTGATCGACGGAGTTTGGAGTCTGGACTCCGAAGATGTTTTGGACTTTTTGTCACAGTTGGAAGGGCAGAGTTTCGCCATCTATGCATCAGTTGGGGATGAGCCTCTTCTTCAATCAAGAGTTGGGGCTGGTCAATACTGGCTCGACGGTCTGAATCGAGACGGAGCGTTCTCGCTTGCCAGCGAAATTCTGAAGAAACACGAAAGAGACATACGGGATCTTGTGAAAGATTCGAAGTCTGACTTAGAAAGGCTCCTTGAAGGCTTGGGAGGAAATCCGTCTGCAATGATGGAGGTGCTACCATCGCTTTCTTGCATGAGCCTGGATACGGTCCTCAGTTCGTTTCAAGAAGGGACCGTTTTGAAGAAGTAGTACCGGAATTCTGGAGCCTGCCTGAAGATTACTTCCCATCGGAACCTGGGCAGGAATGCGCAACCAGTCCGAGGAGATCTACTGGCACATTGTGTTTAGTCCGGTCGGAGGCCCAGCAATAAACAAAGGAGCACTTTGGGTCAGAAACTAGAACGAACTGGGGCCGCATAAATCGCTTGGGGCGGGCTCCCCGATTGGAATGCCTTCAGCATGGTGCACAAGAACTGAAGAGAAACGGCTCAATCAAACCCACATCCGGTTGATTCTAAATTTAGGCGCTAAGAATCCTCCGCTTGGTGTGTCGTATTGATGATGGGGAATTGGGTCATCGCTCTCATGGTGGCTCCCTTGTTTGTTTTCTCGGCCGATAACGAGGAGGAGCCAGAACCCATTTCGCCCTCCTACATCGTTGAACAGGGAGAAACCTTGATGCACAGCGGTAGGAAGGTTGTGGTCACGTTTGACGTCGCCTCCATCATGGTTGTGCCCACGACCTATCCGGATGGGAGTTCCCATCAAGTGTTGCATTTGGTTCCCGACAATGTAGATGCTAAATTCACTGCCCCGATTGCCCCTGAGTTGGAGGAAAAGCTAGGTCGCATTGGGATCGCTGACGTTGCCAAACACTTTAAGGGGAAGCGTGTTACCCTCGAAGGGTATGTGTCCGGTACGGCGTTGGCGCTGCTCTTCTCGCCGACTGTTTGGACCTTTCACCTATCACTTCACTCGCTGGACTCCATTCGGGCGGTGGATCAAAAGGGATAGTCGTCGCCCGCCGGCCTGGGGGTTCGAACGCCTTGGTCTTGTAGTGTGTCTTGAGATAAGTGGACATGGGGTCTCGCACAAAGCCGCAAAGCCGCAAAGTATTCTGACAACATTACAGACCTTCGCGACTTGGTGTGAGGATTCATTGTCGACGGGGCAAGTAACTGCCGTTGCTTTTAGGATCGGCAAATCGGGGATGGATTTCGACCGCGTTACCGGCATGGAGATTGGGGCCGCGTCTCGATATTCGACATTTAGAGGTTTGAAGCAACGATGACCGTCGCGTGGATAGCAAAGCATACAGGAATGGGGAGCGTATCGAATGTACAGGAACAATTGAGACGAAATGGAGCGAAGAAAAAGTAATGGATTCCTGGGACTGACCCAGTGACAAACTGCAGGAGGAAGTGGTAAAGCGAATGGACAATACGAAAGGCTTCGCAGTCCTGCCTCGACGCTGGGTTGTAGAGAGAACTTTTGGTTGGTTCATGCAACATCGCCGACTGGTCAGAGATTTCGAAACGAGCGAAGCAAGCGCTGCAGCGTGGGCCTATGTCGCTATGATACGAATTCAGCTCAACTGATTAGCGTGATTACTGACCAAGATTGGTTTTTCAGACAGGCTCTAAAAAAAGATGAATCTCTTTTGGAATATTTTTGAGCGGGGCTCGTAGATAGGGGTGTCTATGAAAATCTTTTACTCAGACCTCGGACCAGGAAAGCCGCCAATTCAGTTGAAGGCCTCTTTGCTTAAACGTTTTTGGCGCGGTCTGCGGGATTCGTTCGGATCGGCCTTAGTTGTGGTGCTTTTGTTTACTGTGTCGCCTTTTTCGGTGGCTTGGGGGGACGGCTCGATTGTTAGTGGTCATGGGATACGATTGGATGGCTATGGCTGGTGGTGGACCCAGCGGGTCGAAGTGACCAGCGAGAGTGAAGATCTTCGCATTTACTTCGCGGCCGACAGTCCCGCGCAAGCGATGGTCTTTCGGGTCGAGCACCTGCAGCGTTTTCGCGACAACCAGAATGTACCGGCGATCTTGGGTTTTGGTCCGGGTTTTGATTACAACTATGGTGGCGATTTTTTTACCCTGAAACGCGGGGTGTATGTGGTTGGGGTACGGAATCAGGTTCGCTGGGCGAACAATTTTTCGCTGGAGTTGGATCGGTTTGAGGACTACCGGCCTGCGGGAGCCGTATATGAGGATCATGTGATCGCCGATGCGGATTGGCTAGATCCGGGCCAAAGTACCTGGCAAAGATTCGAAGTGGTGGCGGGCAAATCGTACACCATCCAGGGGCTGAATACGGGGCTTGAAACCCATATTGTTACGGAAAGTGCGCTGGCGGATTTTCGCAGTGGGCGATCCTTTCATAGTATCAGCCCGTATTCTGGCAGTGCCTTAAACCTACCGGGCTATCATCAGTTGAGCCTCTCTCCCGGAAGGTATTATGTGCTTCTGCTAAACCGGGACTTTGTCGGCCATTCGTATGTCTATATTTTGGAACGTTGGGATGCCGAGCCGCTGGTCGCTCCGCGCGGGTTGATTGCTTCCCAAGGAACGGAGACGGGAACTGTGTCGCTCACCTGGGAGCCAGTGAGGGGTGCTGAATCGTATATTGTCTTGCGCGGCACCAGTGGGAATCCATTTGAAGCCGTTGGTGTAGGAGAACCGACTGCGTCCCAGTTCCACGATTCTTCGGTTCAACCGGATGTTCAATATCACTATTGGGTGGTTGCCCGGGGGAATGGCGGGACGGGTGATATCAGTCACTCCGCGATCGGTTGGTCTGGGAGGCAGTTCTCGGCTGAGTATCAGGCATGGGTTGCTGGGTTTTTTGATATTCCGGCGCTGCAGAGTCGAACTGCGGATCCAGATGGCGATGGACGAATCAACGAGCTCGAGATGGCTCTGGGTTCCGATCCCGCTCGCCCGGACGATGAACCGATCATGAACTTGCTTCTCTCGGCAGCCAAGGACGTGGTGATCCTACGGCATACTCAAGCCACCCGGTTTCAATCGTTGTTCACCTTTGAAGTCAAGGAAACGAGCAATCTTCAGAGTTGGAAACCGATGGATTCATCGCGGTGGGTATCGGCGGAAGAAGGAGGCATTACCGTAAAGACGCTGACGGTTCCTCGAGAAACGGGGCTGATGAAATTCTACAGTTTAACCGTGACGGCCCGGGAATAGGGCCGATTCAGTGAGAGTTTCCTTGGGCCAGTTTGCGGAAGTCCTAGGGCGGCAGTTGGGAATGCTGGCCGCCGCCAAGACTGCGGCTGAATTCAGATCCGAAAAGGCTTTAAAGAAATCGATCACCCAATCTGCCGCTGAATTACTTTCCCAAGGCCCCGATCGAGGGTCGCTCACTTGGGCGGGGAGAAGTAAAAACTGCCGCGCACCTGATGATTCAGCCCCTCGTTTGGAGAACTCGTCCAGCGAGTAGGCGAGGGGCGAATTCTGGGAGGCTCAACCTGAGGGGTAGTGCCTTGCCGCTTGGAACGACTGGCGGCTACAAAGTAGCGGGCCCGAGCACTGGTTTCAGCGCGGCGGATGCTAGCGACAGTCGATGAGTACGCGGCTGATAGGAGTCTCAGGGTCCCGAGGTACCGGGCCTCTTCATCCCAGATGAGGTCCGAGGCTTCCCGGTTCTCAATGGTTAATCCCGGCGGGGGTGCGGAAGTCGTCGCAATCAATCCAATGAATCGCGATCCATTTGTTTGTTCCTGGTAGAAGGCTTGGACTTCCGCACAAAAGGAGATCGCGAAATACGAAAGTACGCTGCCATCCAGGACATCAATCGGCGCCAGGGGGTACCAGTCCTGGTCGAGGGCCTTCCTGGCCTTCTCGTCGGCTTCTGCCTCCGCCGGAGTGTTTTGCTTTTCTTCTTTCTGGCCAAAGTCGATTTGTGTGACACGAATGCGCCCTCGGTTTCGTTCTAGGATTTGCCTGATTTCGTTGAGGACTGCTACGTTGAAGTCGGGCCGATAGTCGATTGCGAAGACGTCGCCGATGGCCACGTTGGTGTAGGTTTTTTTCGGTGTTTTCGATCGTCGTTCCTTGCCAATGGAGAAGTAAAGATTCAGGTCATAGGGACCACCGGGTTCCAAATTCTTGAAGGTGGCGTTGATGGTCTTGATGGGTGCGCTTCGGGTCCCAACGACCTTGACCGCGGCTTCATAGCGCTGTTCTTGATAAACCAACTCGACCTTTGCGTATCGGACTCGTTCCTCGGAATGGATTTCCCACGAAAGAAGCGTTTCTTTCGTCTCACCCCATGGAGCCTGAAATACTGCGTTGTTGCCGATGTACGGAGCCGGTTTGACGACCTCGGGCTCAGCGGATCGAAGCGACCCGGAGACGAGTAGAAGCAAGCCGAGAAGTACCAACGTAGGGTGGTAATACGGCTCTCGAGGAATTGGTGGGCGATTGGGTTTATTCGGTTTCACGGATTGCCAGTCGAAAGCCGATCCAGTCTGCTCCCAGATTGGAGGGAAAGGCTCGTTGAGTGTAGGGGTGAATGTCGATGGGTAGGTGATCGATAAAAGAGCCACCACGAAGGGTACGGAGGTTCCCGGCTCGTGGCTGTGATTGGTTTAACTCGGAGACGTCGTACCGGGGGAATCCGTAGCCGGTGAGTCGATTGTTATTTCCCGGCACGAATTCCTCATGAGTCCACTCGGACAGGTTATCAATGAGCCCGAAGAGGGTGGCTTGGGCTTCGCCGAATGGTGAGAGGTCAAGCGGGTTTGACTCCTGGTAGGGATCTCGGTGAAAGAATTCCTGGACCGAAGTATTGAACTTCGATTGGGGCCACCGCTTCGTGATGCCGAGCACGGGCCAGGAGGCGGGCCATTGGGAATTCGACAGTTGCTCAAGGCCGGCGAAATTTCCGGTGTTGAGATAGAAGTCGGGGTCGGTTAGTTTCTGCTGGCCTGAGATGGTCCGTAGCTCTTGGTAGGTCAACTTAGCGGCCAGATCGTATTCCTCTTGGGTTGGCAGCTCGAAACTCTGTTTGTCGGTTAAGCGGCCAGCCGATCGTTCTTGTGCTGTGAGCCATTCACAATATCGTTTGGCATTGTCCCACGAGAGGCCGGTAATGGGGTGATTGGGCGGGCTGTCGTCAATTCGGATGCTGAGTGACACTTGATTGGTTTGCCAGCCACTCTTGCTGACTGAGAGGATGGTGCTCATCTCGCTAGGTTTCCAACTCTTGAGGAACGGCGCAACAAGGCTATTCGGCACTTCTTCCCGTGCGAGCCAGGTGCCGGTTTGTAGGTACCTGAATCCGTAGTTGCCCTGCACCACCCAATTGCGATTCAGAATCGGGTGCATCTGTTGAGTCAATTCGACATGCAGCTTTCTCTTACCCTGGTATTCCAAATACCAAACCACGTTTGTAGGATTGTAGCCGGGCACATCGAATATGACTTTTCGGGGCCCAGGAGACGAGTGGAAGAGCTCGCCAGAATTGTAGCGCTGAAAGGTGCGTCCCGTTGCTCCGCCGGAGGGGTCATCGATGACAAAAGTAGAGCCGCGCACGTTTGTGGTAATGGAAACATCTCGGATTCGCCTTAGATTGAATCGGAGCACTTCGTTTCCTGGCTCTAAATTGGAGAGTCGATCTGCCTCGTTTGCTTTCGTATTGTAGACCTCTAAGGTGTAGCGACCCGGCCGAAGATCCGGTATTAAGTTGATACTTCCGATCAGGACGTCGCCCTCACGGACGGGTGGTTTTGTGGTCGACGGGTCCCCTAGGAATAATCGGTAGCGGTGTTGCGGGCTATTCTTCGTCCTGGGTTCCACCGTGAAATGAATGGCCCCTGCCCGAGTGGGAACTTCAGAGTCTTTGTAGATTAACTCATGTTCTGACTTGCCGGTTTTTCCCCCAGGATCGGTGATCGTGACTGATAGGGTTGTTTTTCCGGCGGTGTTCGTTGGATGGACGTCGACCTCGAGCCGCCTCCCGAGTCGTTTCTGAACAATTTGGGACGCCGAAAGGAATGTGGGGTTGCTGCTGGTGACCGAGACTTCTAGGTCTTCCACCGGGCTCTCCTTATCCGAAAGGTTGAATATTAGCTTGGGAAACTCTGCTCCGATTTGTTGTTCAATCGTCGGGCCGACGTAAGGCGTAACGGTAGGATCTGTATTGGCGGCTTCTTGCTTCCCCGTCGTGAACCGGGTGTAGATTCCATATCCAATCAGAACAAAGATGAGTAGCGGGAGCGCGTTTCTTACGGCTTGAACCAGGAGTTGGATCGGGCCAGGGCGGGGATCTTCGCGTTCGAATTCGTAGGTCGTATCCTTCGCGGCGTTTGGATTGTCAAAGACTCGTGGTAAATTGCGACTGACCTCAAGTACGGTGGCCGGGCGGCAGGCTGGGTCTGCGGCCATGCATCCAATGATCGTTCCACGAGCAATACCGGGTACCGGATTCTCGATCCCGAGACGTTCAAGGCGTTGGGATATTGAGTCATCTAAAAATACCTGCTTTTCCCCATCGCCGATGTCGATCGGATCGTTCGGAACCGTCGAGGTGAGTAGTTCATAGAGCATCGCTCCGAGTGAATAAATGTCATCGGAGACGGAGGGAGGATTTCCCTTGCTCTGTTCTGGGCTCATGTAGCGAGGTGTGCCCCCGTGGATGGTGGCGGTTTTCCCCGAAAGAGCGGTCCTGCCGGCTAGACCGAAGTCAGCCAGTTTGACGTTGCCTTCCCGGTCCACCATGACGTTCGCGGGTTTGAGGTCTCGATGAATGATCCCGAGATCGTGATGGGCATGATGGAGGGCTTCGCAGAGATGGATGGCGATCGCGTAAACATCACGGTAGCTCAGAACGCCACCTTGCCTGAGTCGTTCTCGGAGTGTTTGCCCCTCCACATACTCCATGGAAATAAACGGATCCTCGCCCGGCTCGTGGTGCCAATCGTAGAGTCGAATGATGTTCTTATGACTCAGTTCACGTGCCTGAAGGAGCTCACGTTGTAAGATCCTTAGCCCATTTATATTGTCTCGGACGTCGGCGGAAAGAAACTTGAGCGCGACCTTGAGATTGTTGAGCTTCGTATCCTCGGCGAGCCAGACCACTCCCAAGCCCCCTTCTCCGAGTTGGGAGAGAAGTCGAAATCGGTTTTTGCCTACGAAGCCTTTGACGACGGTCTCTTCGGATAGGTGATCGCTACTCGTGTCGAGATCCTCATCGTCACCGAAAAGGCTATCCATGCGGCAGCGACTGCAGATCCCTGAGGGCAGGGGCTCCGCGGAGGTTTCTCCACACCTTTCGCAAACGTTCCCCATTGAAATTCGGCGTGCTTAGCTGGAGATGATTTCTCGAACGAAGCGAATTTCGGTCTTGAACGACTCATCGTTGTTGACCGTCTGCCGCACTTCCTCCTCGATCGCATCACGGAACTTTCGTTTCATTCTCATAACAGCCTTGGCGATCTTTTCAGGGGTAACGCCCAGCTTTTCCGCGATCGTATCGTAGGAAGCTGCTCTTCTCCCCTCCATCTTATCCCGAATGACTTCGAAAATCTCAAGTTGCCCTTTCGCCATCGCGATGCTGCGCAGCCGATCTAGGCTAAGATTGAAGACGCTCCGTGCCCAGGCGCGATCATAGGATGCCGATGGGTCATTGGAACAATCCTCAGCTCTCTGATACTCTTTCTCGAGCGACAGTGAGTCGAAATCCACCAGGGGTTCGGCTGGAGCTCTCCGCTTGGTGCGGGACTTGCGGTAATCATCCAAGAGGTAATTTGTGAAGGCAGTCAGGAGAAAACTTCGGAATTTTTGGCATTTTTCTAAGTTTACTTGATCAAGCAATTGCTTCTCTGGGTTCAGCACTCGATCCGTGATAAACTGTTGTGTGACGTCTGCGGCTTGCTCGGGAGAACGGCCTTTTTTGCGAGCGAATGCGTAAAGAGGAGCACTGTAGGCACTATAAAGGCGGGCAATCGCAGTCTGCCTAATTTCGGACGCGGGGTCCTGTCCGGCATGGACAATAGACCAATGCGTCGTGGGAAATGCAGCGTGTGATTCAAATACGGGACTAGCCATTTTCTACTCCGAAGCGCTTGCTGTTTGATGGTAACCCTGATGGTGTTAGGTACGACCGAAATTGACAAGAAATTCTGGTGCCAGAGTCAGCCGACTAGAGCCTATTTGTGGGTGGTTAAACTTAGATGAGCGACTTTTTTGCCGGAAAAAACAATTTCGGGGAAAAACGGTCAAATCAGGCCTCCACGAACTCTACGGAACGGTCCGTCAAGCGGCCTCCGAGCTTTCGATTGTGGTCGTGTTCCGCAAATAGTCGGTGTCGGCGCAGGACCATTGCCTCCGGGACTGGGAATCTAGACTACGAATCGGGCCTGGATATCGGTCTGATGTGGAGATTGGGGCCGCGTCTCGACATTCGACATTTAGAGATTTGAAACGACGATGACCGTCGCGTGGATAGCATAGTATATAGGAATGGGGAGCGTGTCGAATGTACAGAAACAATTGAGACGAAATGGAGCGAAGAAAAAGTAATGGATTCCTGGGACTGGCCCTGTGATCTGTTTTCTATTTTTTTTTGCTGGCTTGCCCCAATATAGGAGCGCAAAGTTGCAAACTCCCTCTAGATATAACAGAGTTAACTGCCGGATAGCACCACATTACTAAACAGCGATCAAAATACCCAAACACTATCAGCATGGAAGCACGCTATAGCGGAGCGTGGTCTGAGCTAAACGCACGGCTAATGAGCCGGCAAAAGGTTTCCATTAGCTATGCCAATGTTAGCATCGCCATTTTTGCGATTTCACTTGCATACAGGAATGCGGACGCGGCCACCCCGCTAAGCGCACTAACTGACTGGCTGGTGCTTCTCTTACCAATGCTTAGCCTGGCACATGTTTGCTGGATCTGTCACAATGATATCACCATCGGGCTCCTCAGTAAGTTTTGTGAAGAATGTGAAAAATGGCAGGACAAAGACGTGGAAAAGAATGTTCCTTCATGGCATTCCGCCGAACAGGGAATGATGCAACTAGCATTGAAGTATCGCAAGTTTTCGGATGCTGGATTCATCGTCATCCTCCTTACAACATTCTCTGTTGCGCTAGTGAAACTTATCAAATCTGCCCCTAATAGCGCGACTGTCGGAGCCGTTGGTACAGTCTCACTATTCGCGGGTCTCGCTGCCCTCATTCTCATCATCACCAATGGTTCCAGACGAGCTAAATTGCTTTCAAAATCCGGCTATGTCCCAGCAGGAGAGGATCAGAGGATTGTCTTCGCGTCAGATTCAACCAATCTCGGTTAGCTAAATCTTACTTATGAGGCAAATCAAAGATTATCACCATCGCATCGCTGAGTGTCCTGTATCCGGCTCGTGCACGTGAACGGCTCGAAGCGTATGTAGCATACCGTGGAGAAATCGCACATAGATTCAAGACTTCCCATGATGTGACACACGGTTACACAGTCGAATACATATGGAGATTGGGGCCGCGTCTCGACATTCGACATTTGGAGGTTTTAAACGACGATGACCGTCGCGTGGATAGCAAAGCATACAGGAATGGGGAGCGTATCGAATGAACAGAGACAATGGAGACGAAATGGAGCGAAGAAAAAGTAATGGAATCCTGGGGCTGACCCCGTGATCGTAGGTATATCCGAGCCTTGGTCGATGACATTCCACCCCTGCGCAGCAAGCTGGGCGAGGAAGGGCTGTTCGACTTCGGTATACTCGGACATGGGTTACACGGGGAAAGGAAAGTGGTCTTGAATGGTTTGGATGAGCTGAGGGAGCTCGGGTGCTTGGAGCGTGTTTTTGCGTCGGAAAGCATTCCACTGCGTCACTTTTTGAGAGTCTTCGTAGAACTCCGGAGTGTAGGCCACTGGGGCGACAGAAGGAAGTGGACTCTTACGACGTGCAAAGGTGTTCTGAATCGCCTCTTTGAGAGAGTCTTGGTTCAGATCGAAGTGGGTGGCCAGCCAATGCAGGTCGTAAAAATCCTTCATGCGGCTGTTGGCGAGGCCGAGCGAAACCATGGCTTCTAGTTTCTCCGCGATGACGGTCTCCACGGGATACGTGATGAGTAGGGTATCTGGGAAACCTAGCAGACCGGGCCAGCTCCGCTGTTCCGTGGCTGGCGTGATGGCATCCCCGTAGCCCACATCAAATTGGAGTGGGATGCGGATGTTCCCGAGTATGGCGGTGATCTTTACTCGGATTCCGCCGTAGGCGTTTTCGTCTCGGATCGGTTTGGCGTTTGCAGGGCCGAACTCCAGGCCATCGTCCTCTTTTGTCTCGGTTGCGCAGATCTGATCAAAGACTTTTGCGACGGCGCTCGGTTCTGGCTCTCCAAAGCCGAGGAAATCCGCGTCGCGGGTCGGCCGGTGTGTTTCGTCACTCCAGATCCGGAAGAGCTGCGCTCCTTTAAGAATCAGCCGGTCCCGATGTTCACTGACTGTCAATCGGGTAAAGAAACGCCCGAGGGCAAACTCTTCGAGCAGAGTCTGTACGTTCTCGCCTCGGGAACGGGCTTCGTTCTTGAGTCGACTCTGCAGCGAGGCGACGATGTTGCTAGGAGAGGCCATCAACTCAGACTATCGAGGTAGGGGCGAATGACGGTTCCCACGCGCTGAAGTTTGGCGAACTCCATGAGTTGGGCGGGCGTGACTCGGTGGTTCTGGGATCTCAGGACCTCCTTCAGGGCTTCCAGACACAGATCGAGGCCCAGGCGACGACGGTATTTGAAGCAATCCACCACTGTGCGAGCGGGCGTGGTGATGGGGACATTGATGTCGTTGAGGCGGTGGGTCTCGACGCCGACGGTGAAAGCCGAGTCGATGCCGGATTTGACGATCTCGATCGGAGGGTAGTTGAGACGGGGCGTGACGGCGTTATTGCGGAGGAGAATCCAGATGGAACGAGCCTGATGGGTGCCGATTTGATGGAAGTGCAGGGCACTGACGAGCACAATGACTGCGCGGGGGACGCGGGCGGCGACTTCGGAAAGGGGGAGGTGCTCGTCCCAAGGAGCATCTGGGAGGCGGTAAACTCCGCGGCTCGTGCGTTCGAGGGTTCCGGCAGCGACCGCTCGAGTGACTGCCGTGCTGCTGATACCCGCCCGGCGAATCTCCCGCTCCCGGAGGAGCGAGTGACTTCGGGCAAGTTCAAGAAGTTGGTCCTGTTCGGTAGCCGGCATGCGTGAATGAATTGTTTTTAAATTAAGTAACCTGTGTTTAACTTACTTAAAAACTAAACAATGACCAGCAGAATTCGAAGCTCGGGTCGGTGGAGATGTCCGAACCATGGTCGGTCATGTCCCATCCAGTGGATTTCAGCCTTGCGGGGAATGGGTGTTTGATTTCGTAGATGGAGATTGGGGCCGCGTCTCGACATTCGACATTTAGAGATTTGAAACAACGATGACCGTCGCGTGGATGGCAAAGCATACAGGAATGGGGAGCGTATCGAATGAACAGAGACAATGGAGACGAAATGGAGCGAAGAAAAAGTAATGGAATCCTGGGACTGACCCCGTGCTGTTGGTCGACATCGACCGTAACGGTACGGTTTTTGGTTGTTCGCCAGCGATAGGCTCGCATTCTGCATTTGACTGAACAAAAAACTTGCTCCTTGCCACGACCTGATGGGATGAATCGTTCACCGCATTCGCATTCTTTTTCCTCCATAAGAAGAAGTTAACGTAATGTTACGAATTAAGGGTCCCAAGAAAACTCGACGATTTTCAGGGGGGCAGAATTTTCGCACAAGACCAGTTATGTTTAATTGCGGGGAGCAGGGTGGGGGAACGAAAACCAAGTGAGCTTGTGCGAAAAGGCAAATTGAGAATGGCTCGGTTTTCAAGGGCCACCTCAGTCACTATGTTCAAGTTCTTTAAGGGGCGGAAAATTACGCTGTCGTTCCTCTTCCTTATGCTGACTCTCCGAACTGCCTTGAGATATGTACCAATTTATCACGGAGGGATAAATTCTTAGCTCTCAACTTTTGGATTTCCTTCACGAGAATTTGATCATCAGTTGTGAATTCGCGTATGCGTGGTTGATTAAATTTCTGGCTATCTCTGTTGCGAAGAGTTTTCAAACAGCGTGAATGGTGATTGGACACATCACTATCTGAGAGCACTCCGTCTCGCCAACGCTCAGGCTGGTTTTGTGAGTGGGTCCGATATGGAATAAGATCCAATCTGGCTAAGGCTTGGTCAGCGAATTCGTTGTAGACACTCCAGTGGTATTCTGGGGGAGGTTCATCCTCAGGAATGAGCAGAACAGGAAGCAGCTTCTCTTCGCAGAACTGATACCGCGTGTAATTCTGCCATAGAGATCTTAGCTCCGTCCTGTTGTCTATGAGCAAACCATTGATTGGGCTGTAGATTTTAAATTCGCGTTTTCGGATTGGATCATCAAGGTTGAAAATCCAGAATTTTCGTTTCTGATCGTGCTCGAAAGAAGGCAAGTAGTATGTGAGTAAATGATCTCCTCGTTCTATCCAGAATCCAGTTGGATTACAACCTGAATACATTTCTGGCTTGGTGACGTAGCTTAATCCCGCGAGAGGAATTCCCATTTCATTCAGCGAAGGAATCTCAAGCATTCTATTGGTAAACGTAATGGACTCCGGGACCTCATATTGCGCCAAATCGTTAGCCATGACTAGAACTCTTTGTTAAGAACTATCTGCACTCAAGTGATAAATGTGTCATGGTAAATCACCTCGCTATCATTTACAGCTTGAAACTTGAGACCTAAAGCGCATTTGACAACTCAGGATGAAGTGAGAATTCCCCCCAGCTCAGCAGTGAGAACCTGTTCAATCAGTATTTGATGATGAAGTTTACCGCAACGTTCTTGGGGCGGGTTTCATGTCCAAATCTAGGAGAACCATCAGAATCAGTTTGGGCTGCGATTCCTCCAGCACGCCAGGTTGCGGGCTTTCCTTCATTTTGGTAAGCAACCTCGTATGCAAATCTTTTCGGATCTGGATTATTCTTTAGGGAGCCACCTTGAAGTAGATAGTCACGCTTTCCTGTCTTTCCATGTATGTTTTCTACGAAGTGTTGATGTATCTGGAAGGAATCGTCCTGTTGGGAACCAATTCCCAGGTTCTCCACCGCTCTATCTTTATCCACTGTCCCCGTCGGATCCCAGCCTCTGAGAAATACCCCCCGAAGGTCTGGAGTTCGCTGTCCCAACAGAGATTTGATTTCGGCATACTGACTGCCGTTCGGAATAGGCTCTCCGTCACATAGTAGCCATCCCGACGGAGGAACCTCTTTCCACGAAGAGACTATTGTTCCTACAGGCGCACTAGCATCCTTTCCGTCGTCACCTTTATCCCCCTTGTCGCCCTTCGATCCAGGGTCACCCTTATCTCCCATTTCGCCTTTTTCCCCTGTCTCTCCCCTGTCTCCTTTGAATTCCTTTTTGATTTCTGGGAGGTTGAGTGTGATTTCGATTCTTTTGTCGATTTGGTCGAAGAGAAACAGCAACGCCACTCCGCCCATAATGAATGCTCCCAATATCCCGCCTAGAAATGCAACTATAGGTTGATCAGTTATTTTCATCAGTATCAGATCCTTTTCCTCGATGGTCTGAATCTTATCCAGAAGCCGCCTCAGATCAACGGCAAAACTTCGGTTGCAATAGCATATGATAAAATATATCTCCATATGCGAAGCGGGCGTGTTTCGGACGCCATTTTGGCGACCAATCACGAAATAGGGGCAGGGAAGTGAGGAAGCAGAGGTGGGCGCGTGCTAAACACGACAGATCCCTCATTAAATCCGACCAACTGACCACTTCAATGAGAATTCCTCCGTCGCCCCAACGAAGTGAACGCTGTCTTCTGGCGATCTTGGGTTAACACTTTCTCATGAAAGTGTTAACCAGATGCGCTGGGACTTCTGGGTGATTCCGATATTGATGTGACAACTCGAAATTGCTTAAGACCATCTGTGAAAATGGAGATCGGTTTTTCTGAGTTGTCGCCTTCAATGCCTCCAAAGGATAGGCATAAACGGGAAGCACAAAATTGGGTTCGATTTGTAGTTGGTATCGAAGAAAACATCCGGGATGGTTGGTAGCATAAGTTCGTTATTTGGTCAGTCGTGATTACCGGTTAGTCGACAGGATGAAAACGCAATGGTTCCAGAGACGAAACGCCGTGCTGCTCCTGGGAACAACGATTACCGCTCTCTACTTAGGCATATTCCTCCGCCCGACACCGAGCTATGAAGGCAAAACAGCGGAAGCATGGGTAAATCGTTTAATCTCAGCCCCGAATTATGTCGCTGCAGTCGACTCTATGAACGCCCTCAAGGCGATTGGAGAACCCGCTGCAACTCCCTTGATCCAGACACTCAACGAACCTTTGGCGGGTAACTACTACGTGCGCGAGGCCTTGCAGATTATCGGAGAACCGGCCGTTGGGCCTCTGATCAAATATGCAGAGAACTACGACGGTGATTGGGATCGAATGATTCGCCGGCTATGGCAAGCCTCACCAAGTTGGATTCGATCATGGTTCACCCCACCGCCTCATCCGAAAGTGATTCGAAGCCAAGTATACTCCCTACTGTCAGAAATCGATCCTTCTAGTGATCTCGTTCTCGAAGCATTACTTCGAGGGGCTTCCGATCAAGAGCCTTCGATAAGGGCTACAGCGATGTCGGAATTCGGCCAAATGGATCAACGCTTCGCACCGAAATCAGTCCCGATACTGATCGTGGGGCTATCCAATACCAATGCATCCATTCGAAGCCTAGCGGCTCGATGCCTATCCGGTTTTGCCCCTTCTCCGACAACCGTGATCCCAAAGATAACAGCACTACTGAAGGACGCCGACTATCGAGTTCGACACTCAGCGATAGGAGCTCTAGAAAGAATCGGCGACGATTCACCGCCTGTAAGACAGGCACTGCGCGACACCTTACGAGATCGCAAGCCTATATGCCGAGCTGCTGCAGCGAGGGCGCTATGGAAGCTTGGCATTGAAAGGAAAGCCGTCCTGCAGACATTTCGGGAAGATCTCAAAAGGAACAGTGATCTGAAGTGGCCGCTTCAATCACTAACAGCGATTGGCAAGGAGATCGAAATACTGGCAAGCGACGTCGAAACACTCCTTCAACACAATGATCTTTTGATCCGTGCTTATGCCGCAAGCGCGCTTTGCGCGATGACTGGAAATTCGTCGAAAGTTCTCCCCGTTTTTGCTCATGTCATCAAACAAGGAACCCTACTGGAAAGAACTTACGCGATTCTGAGTCTCGGAAAACTGGGAACAGAAGTCGAACCCGCCGCTCGCCTCCTGATCGGTGTGATCGAGGAGCCCCAGTCCGAAGGTGAGAAGCTCAATGCCATACTGGCGTTGTGCAAACTGAGGCCTTCAGCCGCGGACGCCATCTCGCATATCGAACAAGAGCTCAACAGTCCCTTCCCGTTCGTTCAAAAAAAGACATATGAAACACTAGAAGCGATTCGCGTAGAGAGGCAGCAAAAGTAGGCAAATAGAATTCGTTTTACGGGAGAGCACTGCCTTACGAAACTGTCCTGCATCCGTTCGGCATACTCCGATCACTGACGATTCGAATTTTTCCGATGATCTGAACAAAGGCGGTTTGAAAGATGCCGTTCAGGGTTAACAGTGTAAGCGTCAAAGATCTCACCCCCTAGACGAGCTGCCTGAATCCGCTAGAGCGGATGGATGAGGAAGCCGAAAGTGTCGGCCCGGAGACGGGAGCAGTTGTTGAAAAAGTTTGAAGGAAGTGGTTTGAGCGCGGCCGAGTTCGCTCGGGTGAATGGGCTCAACTACACCACGTTCTGCGGTTGGAGGAAAAGGTATCCGCAGCCGGAGCATCAGAGAAAACCCAAGCTAGTCGAGGTGGAGTTGCCAGCCTCGAATCCCGCTGGGATTGAGGTTGAAATCGGTCGCCTGACACGACTTCGGTTCAACGACGGCGATCAGGCCCGATTGGCAGCATGCCTCATCCGAGAACTGGAGGGAGTCTCATGCTAAGCTTTCACTCGGGTCTAAAGATCTTCGTCGCGGCCGAGGCGGTTGACTTGCGGAAGAGCTTCGCTGGACTGTGGGCGGTAGCCCAAGAGAAGTTGAAAGAGGATCCCAATACGGGAGCGATCTTTGTCTTCTGCAATCGTCGACGAAACCGAATCAAGATCCTGCATGCTGATCGATCCGGTGTGTGGGTAATGATCAAGCGGCTTGAGAGTGGTACGTTTCGCTGGCCAGTGAGCGCCAGCGGCGATCAATCCAAGATCAAGCTAGCTCCCGAAGCCTTGCAGTTGTTGCTGGATGGCGTCGACTTACGCGATGGAGCTCGACGCGCATGGTTCGAACAACCTGAATCCTAATTTTTTTAGAAGTAAGCAGCGATTGGTTCTTTGCGACAACGCGGGTATGTGATAGTCTCTTCGCCGATGAGCAAGGAAAAAAAACTTCGCGATGAAGTCAAATCCTTGCGCCTTCAACTCAAGCAATCTCAGGCTGAGGTCACGCTGTTGCGGCAGAAGCTCGACGCCCTTGCCCAACGGATGTTCGGCAAACGAAGTGAGCAACTCAACCCCGATCAATTGGTCATGTTGCTCACTGCTCGGGAAGAAGAGACCGAAGCAGCTCCCGAGGAGGAAGACTCGTCGGAGAAGCCAGTTTCGAAACGAAGGCGGTCTCGCAACGGGCGCCAAGCGATTCGCACTCCGGAAAACCTCGAAGTCGTCGAAGAACGAATCATTCCAGAGTGTGTTCAAGCCGATCCTGACAAGTGGCGACAGATCGGTCAGGAAGAGAACAAACGGCTGGACTATCAGCCTGGCAAGTTCTTCTGGGTAAAGACCGTTCGTCCGAAGTTTGTGCGGCGAGATCAGCGCCAACTCCCGCCTGCGATCGCGCCGGCGCCCTTGGAACTTTCTCTGGGAGGCAAGGCCAGTCCAGGACTCCTAGCTTACTTGCTCGTCAGTCGGTTCTGCGATCACCAACCCTACTATCGTCAACAACGGTTGTTTGCTCGCCAGAATGAGGTGTGGATCTCACGACAGCAGATGGTTGAGTGGACGGCGCAGGGCACTCAACAACTCGGCCGTATCGTCGATGTCATGCGGGATGAGCTTCGGCAGAAAGCATACCTTCAAACGGACGAAACACCGGTGCGATACCAGGATCGAGAAAGAGCGGGGCCTTGTCCGCATGGATGGTTATGGGTGGGTTTGGATCCCGGGCACGCCGTCGTGTTTCAATGGGATCAGAGCCGAGGTTCCAAAGGCTTAGAAAAACTGATTGGCAAAAACTATCGCGGACTTCTAGGCGTTGATGGGCATAGCGCCTATCGTGCTTACGCGCAGCCGCGTCCCGATGTGGAGTTGATCGGCTGCTGGGCTCACGCTCGCCGCAAGTTCATGGAGGCAAAAGATCAATCGCCTCGCGTAGCGGGCTGGTTACTGAACCAAATCGCCTGGCTGTTCCGTTGGGAGAAAGGCCGGAGCGGGCAACCGCTATCATCAGCGGTCCGTGACCGAGTTCGAGCCAGCCACAGTCGGCTTGTGATAGAACGACTGGGCAAAGCCCTGAGAGTGTTGCTCAGGCGCTATCGCCCCAAGAGCCTGATGCGAAAAGCCATCGAATATACTCTCAATCAGTGGCGTTCGCTGACGGCGTTCTTGGAGCATAGCCAAGCCGAACTCTCAAACAACTTCGTCGAGAACGCGATTCGCCCCTCAGCACTCGGCAAGAAAAACTGGTTGTTCATCGGCCATGAGAAAGTCGGCCAACGAAGCGCGATCGTCTACACCTTAACGGAGACTTGTCGAATGCTGGGCATCAATCCACTGGAATACATCAAGGATGTCTTAACTCGGCTTCCAGCCACATTCGATCAAGCCCTGGCAAACCTCACCCCAGCCAACTGGCAGAAGAACAACGCAGCGCAGCTTGCCCAAGCAGCCTGATCCGTTCCCAGCCAAACAAAACCCTCCACTTATACGCGAAGTTCATCGTTGGACAACGGGGACGCTTCTTTGACGGATACTTAACAGTTTGCCTGTGAAGTGTTAACCAAATCAGCCTCCAGATGCTCCGATCGCAGCTGCGCCGGCGCACACTCAAAGGGTTTGTTTTACTGGTCGAAACGGAGAGACGTTTGGATTTGAAACGACTCTTTCGGAAGATACTGGAAGCCGCTTGTAAAAAGCGGGTAATTGAGGCGCCGCATTTGACTTGGTTTCGTTCTTTTTTCGGATCAGCGCTCGAATCAGAGATCGCCGCTGATCAAGCGTTGGGGCTGTTACGATTATTGCAGTTGTAAGCGGAACCTGAGATCGTGCTCCGCACCTAGATTGAGGAGATCTTTTTTCGGTAGGTTGTAACTCACCTTACCATCAGTGACGTTGATGTATTTGGCTTTTGTAAGCTCATTGACCAGTGCGTCGACTTCGCTTTCGGATAACGTTTTGCCGGTTAGAGCGTTGATGAAATTCTTCAGGGTCGCCAATTTTCTCGGTTTGGCCGCTCCCTTGGCGATAAGCTTCTCCACGAGGTCGAGTTCCGTTGTTTTCGACGGGGCAGTACTTGCCGTTGCCTTTATGATAGGTATATCGGGGATGGATTTCGACCGAGCTACCGACATGCCCTTTTTTCGGAGGAATTTGATGAGTGGGTCAAATCCAGTGTCTTTCGAAATGATGTGAAAGTAGCCGTTAGGATCGGTGTTAGCGATCTTGCCGAGCATGTAAGCAATATGGAAATCGAGTGCGTTCGAACCGTTTCCAGAGATCTGGATGTATTCCACATTGTCACCGAGGGTTTGTAGCGATTTCGCCAGTTCGACTGGGATCTTAGTCTGATTCGCTCCAATGAAGAGGAGCACTTTCAGCTTTAGCTCCGAGAAACGCGCCACGCTTTTGGGTTGAACGTTTTCATAGTCGACTAGTACGTAGTTGATTCTCATTGGCTGCAAGTGAGTCCTGTGCCCGATGGTTCCTGGGGTGTGGTGCCTACGTCAATGCGTTTGTTTATGTCCAATGTGATCAATTGATTGGGAGGGAGATTAAGATTGCGATCAAGATCAAGAGCTTTGAGGCCGGTCGTTGGTGACAGAATCTGTGCTGATCTGAGAAATCTGCGGTTAATAGACTTCCGGTTCTTCTCGGGTCCTTTCTGGGAGCGCGTTGCGCGTTCCGTTAATGGCGGAGAGGGTAGGAATCGAACCCACCTTGGCCGGCGGAACCGACCAACAACGGTTTTGAAGACCGTAAAATACATGCTCTCGGAAATTTCGTAAATAGTTAATAATAAGGATTTTACATCACTATTTATTTGAAAAAAAAGAGCCCTCAAGTATACAAAAAGTATACGCTTGCAGGAGCTCTCGGCGTCTATCTCTTTCAATTGGCGGTGTTGCTCTCTTCGGGAATGTAGATGTCAAGGTCGCTTGAAACCTGTTGTACCACCGACCGGACGGTAAAGTTTTCTTCTCGCGGATAGCTGCGAAGCCCGCTTGCTGCGGCAAGTTCATCTATGAGCTGCCTTGGTGTGACAGAAGCTCCTATTTTCCCTAAGAGTCTACGTGCTATCTGGTAGCGGAAAAAGAAGCATCGTAGTGATCTTGGCCCCCATGAGGATCCGTCACCAGTTTTTGCCATCGATGGGACTAACGATCTCAAGAGTTCAACCTCAGCACTCTCCAGAATCAAATTTGATTCTTCGTCTCCGTGACTCGCCTTGTCAAGTGGAGCAGCCGAACTCACCCCTGGGTCATCGGTGGAAGTCGATCCTGATTTCCTCCTTTCGAGGATCCGTATGTGTTCTGTCAGCTCTGGCCCTGCCGCTGTTTGTGCGGCATGAGTTTCATTTATCGAACTCTCCATTCTTGGTGAGTTGGCAGGTTCTTTCTCTCTTCTTTTCGTCTTTCGAGGGTTGCTGGCCACTGATAATGCGATGTGGTCGAATAATTCTAGGAAGTCCTCTTGACTAAGCGGTGGCATCCGAAGATGAACGGTAAATAGTTTCTCCTTCGTTTCTCTAACTATTCTCGATTTCGTGTAGTTCTGAGGTGGGCTGGAATCACGTTCCTCTGATTCGTAATTTCGTGTTCCTGAAACTGAAATACCATTGACTGTATGTAGCGATGCATACTTCTGAAGAATTGCATGATTTAGAAGCTCCTCTTCAGCTAACATTATGACTTGAACTCGTTTGCTGACTGTTGGCTCGTCAAGAAGTAGTTTGATTGATTCGATGATTGTCAACATCTCATTGTGAGGGCATCTGTCTAGGTCGTCTACAACCAAGAGAATCTTACTCGGTCTCTTGCTGCCAACCGCGACAATCCAAACATATACGGAGAGAAATAGGACTGCGGGGAGTAGGCTAAGTGTGTATTCAACGACCGTTGATGGGGTGAGCCGGTTGAATATGACGACGCAGCAAGTGAATGCGATGGCAGCATATGAAAGAGATGGCCATAGTATTGGAAAATCACCCAGGGGAATCCATCCCTTAAGTAGGGCGTCGAGATCTTTGCCGATTATGCTCTGAAGACCAAGTCTGTTCGTATGGTTGGAGCGTTTCAAGTAGTTAGCGTGAAGCCGAGCTATTGTTTTCCTTACTTGGAATGCTGTGGCTGCAATTAATAGAAGTCCAGAGGCGCCGAGAATTGGTGCAAGGTAGGATAGGGCGGTCGCTGAGAATTTAATCTTCAATGCAAGTGGCGTAATTCCGGAGGTGAATAGTGCCAAAGCGATAAGTAGGGGTTTGCTTGAAAACTTAGCGATGTTTGTTCTGAGCGTTCTTGCAGTTGTTACGAAGAATCCAGAGGTTTCGAACTGGCGTGCAAGAGATTCATAGAGTTGAACCCAAATCTCGGGAGCACGGGGATATTTCCAGGCGCTGAAAAATACAGTTTCATAGTGAGCTGCATCTTTGCTGGAGTGACCAACTCCCGGGTTTGCAGATTCAGTTGCTGCTTTTGATTGAAGTACCTGTGAAACCTTCCTGATTAAATATGTTTTTCCTCGTCCCCAATTTCCGAAGACTCCCAAACAGAATCCTGAAGAAGTATCGTCAGATTGATCTTCCTTTCCAGCTGCAAGCAGGGTGTCAGCAATCACCTCGGCGTATTGGTTTACATTGAGGCAGCTTTGATCACCCGGTGCTTCTCGTTGTAGATAGATCTTATTGCCGAACTTTGCGCTGGCGAGGTGTGGTAGAGCATTCTCAATCAACTTTTGAATCTGTCCGGCTGGCTGGGGTTTCGACAAGTCTTTGGAAGTGCCTGATAGGCCATCGTGGATTATTGTTAAGAGGGAGTTTTCGGAAGTCAGGAACTCTTTGGATGTTAGTCCCTTTACGCGGTGCTTGTAACGTTTCGTTGCTTGTAGTCGGTTTGAGACAACAACAACGAACGGTTTTGGCGTAATAGACATTGCCGTTTCTAGTGTCGAGTCGATATGGTTTTCTTTGCCGTCGTAGGTGTCGGTAATTAAAACTTTGAAGTCGTTCATCTCCAGACGAGTGCGAAGGTTGTCTGGTTTCAATAGGTGTTCAGATTTAATTCCAGCCATGGTGAGAACTTCGGCGATCTTTTTTGCTCGCTCAGGTCTGTTTTCAATTATCAAAACCTCGGCTGGAGTATCATTTGAGGCGGGATCTGTACCCGACGGGTAGTCCTCGTCGGGATAGTGAGAATGTAGATGATCAATGAATACTTTTCGGAGTCTGGCTGCAAAGCCTTGGGTGTTTTGGTCTGTAGGGGCCAAGTAGGAAGATTCCTCGGCGTCGGAAGGTAGGAGAGAGAAAATTAGGTGGCGCGCTTCAATCACTAGGCTGCCCGTGGTTTTCTTGGCGAGCAATTCCGCTCTTTTAAGCCGATCTCGAAGTTCGGGATCGATTCTGCCGGGATTCAATTCGAATTGGTTTTGAGTCGGGGATTGCAGGGATTGGATTGTTGCCTGGAGAGCGATCGCTGGCCCCATCCCTGTCCTCTTCATTAGAACTCTGAAGTCAATTCCCTTGTGAGTTTCGCCATAGGAAGCGGCTGACCAGAAGAGTGCGACTGAGGTGAGTGTCCTTTGGGTTACTTTTGTTGCATGGTATTTGTCGTGTAGATCAGACGTGTAAGCGAGAAAACTAACCACTTCTTCGCTGAGTTGGAACTTCTCTTGTAGGTTGTAGTCTCCTGGGGCTTTCATACTTTCTCTTTCGGATCTGAACGTTTACATGGTCGACCTGTTTGGTTGTTGGGAGCATTGGCTCTTGTTAGGTGACTTAGTGTCTCCACCGAACTATCGATGGGGGTTTCGATGAGAGTTTTAGGGTAGCATGAAATCAAGTGGGTTTGCAGGGATGATCTTTTGGTTTGAGCTATCCAAGATGGAGCCTCCTATGTAGTAATGTGTAACGGTTTCGGTCTTTCCGTTTACTTTCGTAAACAATGTGTTCGATCTGTCGTGAGGCTTGAACTTCCACTATCAGAAGTTTTGCGAGCTTGTTTATCTGTTGGGCTGATGGGGCAAATGTTACGAAGGAGAGCATGAAGTCGAAGTTCTCTCCGTGTCGGTAGAGCCGGCCAGGCAGCGGGTGCACTTCCTCTGAGGCGAGCATCACTCCATAGCGCAAATAGGGATGCACAGCTTTGTGCTGCGTGGCTTTGTGGCTGTAGGTAATTGCGTCATGAGTTGTAATCGATCTGATCTTAGCCTCCACAATCACGCGAGGTTTCCATCTTCCCGAATCAGCCATTTCAACGATTGCTAGGTCAGTTTCGAATTCGACTTTTCTAGGGGCGGCATTACCTCCATACGAATCTATCTCGTATCCGTAGGCGATTTTCTGTTTTGTGCGAATTTCGAGATCCTTGTATTTGCCTAGCTCCGACTTGCGAAGCTTATCAGCAATAGTTTCAACCCATTTGTTTTCTTTCATGATTCAGAGATTCGGAGTTTGGTTCATTTCTAGGGACTAGTCAGCTTGTCAGCTTGTCAGCGCGGGATCCGGGGCAGCGCAACTGTCAGCTTGGCGAGGAATCTGCCAAAAATCGAGAGTCTTGAGGCCAGAGGTAGCGTTGTGCGAAAATACTCTGAGGCGTTCTACGGTCATGTTTCTATCATTTGCCATTGGTTGGAGTAAGTATTTACTCTTTTCGGGACCGAGTGGAAATGTGAAGCGGAAAGCTGTCTCCTATCTCGTTCTGTATTTGAGTTCGCTGATTGCGTGGCGAAGGACCGCTTCGACTTTGTCGTAGTCTCCTTGTGGATACCAGATTGGGGTGATTCCGATCTTGAGGAGTTTCCCGTTGCGGGTGCGGAGATCTTCGAGGTCTTCCGGAGCTTGTTCGATTGAGAAGTGTTGAGGCAGGATGCCGTCGTCGGTTTTGTCTTTCACGACCTTGAGAACTTGAACGGTCCTATCGTTGTTGAGACTGCAGCCGATGAATAGGAGGCTGTTGTTTTCGTAGTGATAGCGCAATAGCTTCGGGATTTGATTTGACAGGTTGATACAGTCTTTGCCGTAGGCTGCGTCGTATTGTTTCTTGCTGAGAATGCAGCGATGCGGATTCCTGATGTCGCCATGGAGCTTGATGATTGTAACTTTCTGAGGATCTGGTGTCTCCATCGCGTGAAGGCCGTTTATTACCTGAACTTCATCGGCCGGTCCGGTATCATACGCTTGTTCGAGTAGGCGGTCGTAGTTAGTTGTAATGAGAGTGTCTGAGAACAACTCAGAGATCCTCATGGTGATGTTTTCTAAGCTGCCCGTTTTGGCGAAGACATCTCGAATTTCTTGAGCGAAGACATCTTTTCCCCGAGCATTCTCGATAGTCTCAATGACGATTTCGAACTCACCTTTCTCCAGATACTCTTCGATCGTGGAAGAGTCGATACCTGCAGTTTTTCCCTGTTGGCGAAGGTGGTGTTTCCAGGTTGGAAATCCGCCAGCAACGGATACTCCCGCTCCTATAAAAGGAACGACCGATTGAGAGAGAAGGCAATCGACAAGCTGGTCGAATCGGCGTTCATTGCGCTCGAACCAGTGATTGTCGCCGTAGGCTTCTTCAATATATGTTCCGCTCAGGACCTGGTGGCGTCTCTCAATTCGAAAGGTTCTGAATGCTTGCTCATAGGCATTCTTGTCGCCTGCGAAGAGGGCTTTACTTGGATGAGAAAGAGTTGTGATCCCGTTGGCTGTGCGAACGCCTTCTGCATCGTCTGCATTGTCCAGCCACTCGTTAAAATCAGTGAATTGATCGAACAGCTTGTGTTCGTCCCTTTCACACCAAGTTTCGAGAGTTTTGACCATGACGTAGGACTTATCCAATTGTCTGCTCCGCCAGGCTGTCGGCCAGGTCTAGCTGAGTTGCTTGAGCGTCAGCGAGCCCTGCTTTGAGTCGCTCGCAAAGCGCCATCAGCTCGTCGACTTTGGCAACGATTCGGTTTTGTTCGGAAAGGGGGGGGAGTGGTATCTGCACTGTTTTGATTTTCGCAGCACTTAGTCCGATATTTCCAGCTGTCGTAGCACACATTCCCTCGATTACTTGCCGGGTCTGAGCAGCATTCATTGCCAGACAAACATAGCGAGGACTGTATGACTCATTATTGACTCGGAATCTGATGAGCTTGTCAGGGTTGACCTGCGATCTTCCTCTTGTAGCTCGATAGATCGAGAATCTACCCACATAGTGGAGGTTTCCATTGTAACGGCAGGCAAGAAGATCTCCTTGTCTAAGTGTAGCTTTCCTCAAGTCTTTGGGTGAAATATCTACGTGTTTGAAATCAGATTCCTCCACGTAGAAGTCATCCCTCGAAGTCCCTGCACTGATTCGTAGAACCTCCGTTGCCGAAGTGTCTGTGGTTGGACCTGTTGAAATTCCATTATACGAAGGTTCTGAAAGAATAGACCCTAGTGAACGCCTTGTACAGGTTTCAGATTCTTGTTCGACAAGTTTACCCATGACGGCCAGTTGGAGGATGGTTTGTTTGAGTTGGTCGATGCTGCTTTCGGTGGTGAAGAGGGTGTCGAAGTTGGCTTGGATGCGCTGCCAGGCTTCCGCAAAGGCGGAGGCGTTCGCGCTCGCGTTTGTCAGTGCGTCCAGGATCGTGGTGACTAGGGTGTCGTGGGTTTCGAGACTGCTTTCTTGTTCCTGCTCCAGCTGATTGCAAAGCGCCATCAGTTCATCGACTTTTGCGGCGATGCGGTGTTGTTCGGCGAGGGGGGGGAGAGGGAATGTGAATCTTCCAAGGTCAGCCGCGGACAAATTGGGCTGAGCAGTGCCGTTATCATAAAGTTTTATCAGTCCGTATGAGAATGGACTGTTTAAAAAGTGATGAGCATAAAAATGATCTACTCCTCCGAGTAGCCTTACGATTACTAAAGATGAAGCAATCGCTCCGCGTTCAAACCCATCAACTATGGCCGATTTTCCCAGTGAACCTCTGAGGCAGAATAGGATGTCACCATTTTCAAATTTCCCTGCCTTTAAGAGATCGAATCTGTTCTCAGTTATGAAGGATGTGCTCCCCCTGTTTATCCGTCCTTTCTGGAGATCGCCTGCGTTGACAAATGGAATTCCTCGGTCAACTAGCGCGGACTTGTTTGGGTAATTCTTACTTCGATCACCGTTTTCTAGAATAGCGATATTCTTTAGTCTCACCCATTTCCAGGTCCTGGGAATATCGAACTGCTTTTCGTCTTCCGAGACCTCTGGCACTTCTTTTTGTTTCTTTATCTTCCCAGCATTAATTAGCTCTGATTTTTCATTCGCTATCCCTTTCAAGAGAGCTGAAGCAGGTTCGTCGGTAGAGTCGTGAGGGACCAGCAAGCCGCGGACGGCAAGGTCAAGAATGAGTCCTCGGAGTCTTGCGATTCCGTAGAGTTCCCGCTTCTTGACTGAGCCCTTTCCTACACTCGACTTGGCTTTCACCGCCGAAGTCCAAACGTCGAGATTCTCGGTGATGAGTTTTTTGCCGAACTCCATCACTTTTCTCCAGAGAGGGCGTTTTCAAGAATGGACTTGAGCTGATCACGCAAGTCTTGGATTTGCCCCTGTTGCTCGTCGTATCGAGCGAGCAGTTCCTCTGGGTCGTGACTGACTAGCTCTGCTTTGTGCGGGTTGCTGATGTCGAGGTTGTAGTTGCGCAGGACAATGTCCTCGATACTGACTTTCCAGGCTTGCTCAGTCTCACTTCGAGATTTGAATTGATCTTCCTCGGAGCCCCACCAGTCGAGCTCGGTTTGGAACTCCTCGAATCGCATCGGCTTGGTTTTGTTGTAGCTGGTCACGCCTTCCGGGTAGGGGTGCTCGTAGAACCAGATTTCCTTGGTGCCGGGTTGTTCGCTTTCGGGCTTCTTTGTAAAGAAGAGGATGTTGGTCTTGATTCCGGTGTAGGGATTGAACACTCCGTTCGGTAGGCGAACGATAGTGTGAAGATTGCATTGCTTGAGAAGATCTTCCTTGAGTCTAGTCTTCATACCCTCTCCGAAAAGAAAACCATCGGGCAAGACAACGGCGGCGCGGCCGTGGTTCTTGAGTAGCTTCACGATGAGCGCCATGAAGAGATCGGCTGTCTCCCGGGTGCGGAAGTTAGCGGGAAAGTTGTTCTCGATGCCGTCTTCCTCTGTGCCGCCGAACGGAGGGTTGGTGACGATCACTTCGACGCGGTCTTTGTTGCCGTAGTCCCTGTAGGGGCGGCTTAGGGTGTTATCGTGGCGAATGTTTGTGGGAGTATCGATGCCGTGCAGGATCATGTTCGTCGTGCACAGCATGTGCGGTAGTGCTTTCTTTTCGACGCCGCGAATGCTGTTGATGAGCGTCTCTTCATCTTTAGCGGATTTAACGTAGTTGCCGCGCTTATGGTCGATTGTGCAGGCGAGGAATCCTCCGGTGCCGCAAGCGGGATCAAGGACCGTCTCCGAAAGTTTTGGATCGACTCGGTTGACGATGAACTGGGTGACGGCGCGGGGCGTGTAAAACTCACCGGCGTTGCCGGCACTCTGGAGATCTTTGAGGATCTGTTCGTAAATGCTGCCGAAGGTGTGGCGATCCTCAGTGTTGTTGAAGTTGATCTCGCAGATCTTGTTGATGACCTGGCGGATCAGCGTGCCCGACTTCATGTAGTTGTATGCATCTTCGAAGACGTTCCGGATGACCTGGGCGCGATGGCCTGTGGGACCTTCGAGGACGAGTTTGTCCTTTAGTGTTGGGAATAGCTCCTCGTTGACGAACTTACCAAGAGGTTCGCCAGTCATGCCTTCAGGGTCGACAGCCTAGTTGCGCCACCGGAGACCCTCGGGGAGGGGTGAGGTGTAGTCGTCCTCCAGGAGCTCAATCTCTTCTTCGCGATCATCGTATATCTTGAGGAAGAACATCCAAACGAGTTGGCTGATGCGTTGGGCATCGCCGTCGACTCCGACGTCTTTGCGCATGATGTCCTGAATGGACTTAATGATTCCGCTAACGTTGCTCATGCTGAGAGTCTCTGATCAAAGAGTTCGCGTTCGAGTTCTTCGAGGGCGTTTTCGTAGTTTGCCTTACCACCGAACACGTCGTTTATGATTTCAACGGGAGTACCCATTTTGTCGAACGGCGTTAGTTTGAGCACCGTGGGGCTTTCGATAGTGAGGACACCTTCATCGGCGTATTTGTCCAAGAGGGCTTCGAGAACCGCACGAGCCTCGTCGCCATATTTGGTAAAGTAGTCCCGTTTCTTGACTTTGTCGGCTCGTTCGCGACGCGTGAGGGGCGGTCGGTCGTAGGCGATATGGCAGATGAGGTCGAAATCTCCATAGTCTTTTCCGACTTCTTCTGCGAGCTTCGAAAGCTCGATGCCATTTGCCTCCAGCTCCTCAACAATGGCCTTCTTTTTCTTCGTGTTATTCCACTTGTTGATGAAATCGTCCAGCGATGCGTATTCCCCACGGATGTGTTTCCGGCTGTAGTCGGCATACGATTCAGTGACCAATTCGCCGTTCTCGCTTAGGTATTCGACAGTCTTTGCAAGGATGTTGACGTCGACACCACTGACACGAATCTTTCTGCCACCAGGTGGCACTTCTGGATCTTGTGGGTCGTCTGGATCTGGCTCGGGGTCTGGAGGAACCGGATCCTCGTCGGGATCCGGCTCAAAGATGACGACGGGATCACCGTCAAAATCTGGATCCTTAGAGTGCTCAGTCGCGTTCTTGAAGTCCATGACGGTGAAGAAGAATTTTCCATACTCCTCTTCGATCCGGGTGCCACGACCAACGATCTGTTTGAAAGTGGTCATGGAGTTGACGGTCTTGTCGAGGACAATCAGTTTGCAGGTCTTGGCGTCGACTCCAGTGGTGAGGAGTTCGGAAGTTGTTACGATGACAGGGAATTTAGATTCGGAGTCCTGAAAGTTGTCTAACTCGGCCTTGCCCTCGGGGCTGTCGCCGGTTATGCGCATGACGTACTTCGGGTTTTCTATCGCGAGCTGGCCGGCAGCGTTGGTGATGGCGACGCGCATGCGTTCGGCGTGGTCAATGTCTTCGCAGAAGATGATCGTCTTGTGAAAGCGGTCAGTGGCGTTGAGGAGCCGCATAACGCATTTGGCCACGAGCTTGGTGCGCTGGTTGAGAACCAGGATGCGATCCATGTCCCGCTGGTTGTACGTGCGTTGCTCGATGTCTCTTCCCAAGTCGTCGGTCATTCCTTCGGGGGGAGTCCAGCCTTCGAGATCTTTGTCGAGGTAGTAGCGAACGACCTTGTAGGGAGCGAGAAATCCATCCTCAATCCCTTGCTTGAGGTTGTAGGTGTAAACAGGTTCGCCGAAGTAGGTAATATTGGAGGCGTATTCAGTCTCTCTCGGTGTGGCGGTAAGACCGAGTTGGATGGCACTGGAAAAGTAGTCGAGAATCTCGCGCCAGGCGGAGTCTTCGGAAGCGCTGCCGCGATGGCACTCGTCAATGACAATGAGGTCAAAGAATTCAGGGGAGACGGACTTGAAGATCTTGTCCTCTTCGTCGGGACCAGTGAGGGCTTGGTAGAGGCCGAGATGAATCTCATAAGAGGGATCGATCTTTCGGTTCTTGATCTTGGTCATGACCGATCCGAACGGCTTGAAGTCGTTGACTAGGGTTTGATCCGCAAGATTGTTTCGATCGACCAGGAAGAGGATACGCTTGGCTCTCTGGGCTTTCCATAGGCGCCAGATGATCTGGAACGTGGTGTAAGTCTTACCCGTGCCTGTAGCCATGACCAGGAGTAGGCGGTTTTGGCCCTTCGCGATCGCTTCCAGTGTACGGTTGATCGCCGCTGCCTGGTAATAACGAGGCGCTTTGTCGCTAGAGTCTTGGTAGTAAGGCTCGGCGATGAGCTTTTCTTCTTCGCCTTCGATATTCCGGTGAACCTTGTAGCGCTTCCACAATTCTTCCGGAGAGGGAAAAGAGCCCATGGGGAATTGGGTTTCGATGTCTTCGCCGGGCTTTGGTGCTCTATTGTGAGATGCGAATGCGTCGCCGTTCGAACTGAAAGCGCTGGGGACGTCGAGGATTCCGGCGTAGCCAAGCGCCTGTTGCATCCCGTGGCTGACGGAGTGGTTATTGTCTTTGGCCTCGATGATGGCGATGGGAACGCCGGTTTTCCACTGGAGCATGTAGTCAGCCCGCTTGCTCTTCTTTTTATTCCGAGACGACATATTCCCGCGAACGATCACTGGCCCAGGTGTGAGAGCGAACTCGCGCCTGACTTGGCGCATCTGATCCCACCCGGCGGCTTTAATCGCGGGAGTGATGAGAAGGTCACAGATGTCGCTCTCTGTGAGTTCTTTTTTCTCCTCTTTGGTCATGCTGAAAGATGAATTGCACTGGCTGGCGGATGCTTGAATTCAATTGGCCCTTGGACGTAACCACCTCGGATCGCCCTATATATGACGGGAAACGAGACTTCCTTTAAAGGTAAAACTACGACTCTTGGTGGAATCGGGGGAGGGAAAGCCAAGATACGATTCATGAATACAGGGGACGGATACCTGGTTCTGGAGCCTGCCTTGTCGTGGTAGGACTGTGCGGTGTATCCTCAAGGTCGTTCCGTTGGCTGCTACTCCCCCCCATCAAGGAACACATTTAATGGCCTGGACGCGATCCAGATGCGCTGACTCCGAGGAGTTTATCTGCGTGATACACGAAAGCTAATAGCAACTTGGCCTGGGGATTGAGATGGTGGAGATCATCGAAACTGTGGTGATTCTCTGTCTTGCCCCGTTGTTTTGATGCTTGGGTTCGGGGCGAGTCTGACTACGTTGCGATCTCAGTGTATTCTTGTGTCCTAGTAGCCGAAATCTCAAATACAGTTGAAGTCCGAATCGTAGATCTCGAATCTTGGATCGTATCCGTGCCGGTTAAGAATGGCGTAGAGTTCGCTGATGACCGATTCTACCGTTTCCTGGTTACCCGCGACGGCGCCATTGAATCCATAGTCGTTCTCCTCCTCAAACTTAGTGGATTCAAAGTCTAGGCCAGTCCCGACCATCGTAAGTGTCTGAGTGCCGCTGTAGCTTGATCGCTTGACTCTAATTTCCACTGACGAGTCAGAGAACTCTCTCCTTAAGATCTTGCCGAGCCTATCGAGATTGTTGCCCGACCGGAATGATCCGTATGCGTTGTTGGGCGATGGTAGCTCCACTTGGTGGTTCGTTTTTTTGGGGAGATTAAGATTACGATTAAGATCAAGATTAAGAGTCTTGAGGCCGGTCGTTGGTGACAGAATCTGTGCTGATCTGAGAAATCTGCGGTTAATAGACTTCCGGTTCTTCTCGGATCCTTTCTGGGAGCGCGTTGCGCGTTCCGTTAATGGCGGAGAGGGTAGGAATCGAACCCACCTTGGCCGGCGGAACCGACCAACAACGGTTTTGAAGACCGCGGCGGACACCAGCCACGCTTCACTCTCCTCATCGTGTCTGGTCGGATTGTGCCCGTTCCCCGGGCCGTGACCAGGGTAAAATCTTTTTGGGCGGTTGCGCCGTTTCGTGCTGGGCGCTTGCTTTCTTTTCCCAACGGCTCGCGAGTACGCTCTCCCCACCTTGCTGTTGCCTTTGGCTTCCTCCTCGTGGCAGGGTGATTCCGGTATGAGTTATCTGCGGGAAGCCCGCCGGGTGATCGATCTCGAAATTGCCGGCCTCGAAGCTTTGCGATCCCAGTTGGATCGTTCCTTCAACCGTGCCGTCTCTTGGACGGTCGAGACGATGGATCGTCGAGGGAAGGTCGTGGTCGCAGGCGTCGGGAAATCCGGGAATGTGGGGCGTAAGATTGTCGCGACCCTGACGAGTACCGGTACGACGAGTGTGTTGCTGGATCCCGTGGATGCGGTTCATGGAGATTTAGGGGTGCTGCGGGATGGAGATTTGGTCGTGTTGTTGAGCTATTCCGGGGAGTCGGAGGAACTCGTGCAACTCTTGCCCGCGGTCCGACGTTTTGATGTCCGTGTGGTGGCGTTTTGTGGGAAAGCAGATTCGACCCTCGGACGCGGGAGTGATCTTGTGCTCGATGTCGCGGTGCCGAAGGAGGCGTGCCCGTTTAATCTGGCACCAACCACCAGCACCACGGCTACGATGGTGATGGGGGATGCCTTGGCCATGGCCGTGTTGAAGGCCCGCGGATTTCGGAAGGAGGACTTTGCTCGGTATCATCCGTCGGGTGCGATCGGGCAAGCGTTGCTGGCTCGGGTGGCGGATATCATGCGTACCGGAGAGCGGCATCCGACGGTTCGGCAGACGGCGACGGTGCAGGACGGCTTGTTGGTGATGAGTGAAGCCAAAGCGGGTTGTGTGTGTGTGACGGATCGTCGCGGGATTTTGGTGGGGATTTTTACGGACGGTGATCTCCGTCGCTTGCTGACCGGGGGCGGCGATTGTCTCCAGCGGCGCTTGAAAGAGGTGATGACGCCGAATCCCATTACGATCTTGGATTCCGATTTGGCTGTGGCCGCGTTGCGGGTTTTTGATGAGAAACCGATCGACGATTTGGTGGTGGTGAATGAGCGGGGTGAGCCGGTGGGCTTGGTGGATGCGCAGGATTTGCCGAAGATGAAACTGATGTGAGGGTGCGCGCGAAGCCGCGAAGGGACGCGAAGTTTTTTTCTTTGCGTTCTTAGCGTCTTGAGCGGAGCGGGCGCGAGTTTCTCCGTTTGGGATGCCATTTGACACTGGGTGGGGGCGTTGCTAGGTTTCGGAGGTATGACTACGGAGTCTGCAAGTGTTGAACATGCGATCGAATTGACGTCCGCCGCTGCGGCGGAAGTGAAGTCTATGCAGGCCAATAAGCCGGAGGATGCCGGAAAGCCGTTGCGACTGTTTGTCGAAAAAGGGGGCTGTTCCGGGATGCAATATAGCATGCAGTTTGACGAGGTGCGGGACGGGGATGCCGTGGTCGAGCGGGATGGCGTGCAGGCCGTGGTCGATGCGTTTAGCTTGGATTATTTGCGTGGGTCCATCGTAGATTTTTCTGAAGATTTGACCGGGGGCGGGTTCAAAATCCGAAACCCCAATGCGGCCCAAACGTGTGGCTGCGGACGATCCTTCGAATCTCAAGGGGAGTAGTTCTTCGGAGCCGTCGGCTCTGCTTTTTTTCGGTCGTTAAAACAGCTTGTCCTTCTGGGGTGATGGGATTATGTTTGTGTCTGATTTTAGACCACTGATCATCATTTTGCCCAGGAGGATATTGTGCCCATTCTCGATGCCGCCCTCGCGTTTGCCCTCACGATGCTGGTCGTTGCTTCGGCAGTGACTCAGATTCTCAATTGGATTCGGAACACCGCTAAGTTGCGTAATCGAGTGCTTCATACGATGCTCGATACGTTTCTCTCCCAGGAGCTGCAGCCGGTTTTGCGGCGGGAGTTGGTGCGGGGCAAGGATCGTCTGAGTGAGGCCGTGGCCAAGAAACTCGAGGGAGCAGCGAGCAAGTTGACGACTGCTCAGTTATTCACATCGGATGAGCTGGACCGCCTGGTGGAGGTCTCCACAGGTGAGATGATCGAACGTCTCAAACGGTCTAAATTGGGCGAGGATGCCCTGGCTGAGATGGGGGATGAAGCCGACCGGGCCTTTACCGAGTTGGCGACGCGGTATGAGGCGTTGGGCGAGCGGGTTTCGGACTCCTTTCGGACGAATTCCAAACGGTGGGCTCACGGGGTTGCTTTGGCTCTCGCCTTGGTTGTTAATATTGACTGCTTGCAGTTGATCAAGGGTTATTTGCAGAGCGGTCGCGTGACTGCAACGGTTTTGGCGGACCTGGAGACGGCGGTTGGTCGGTATGAAAACCAATTGCCGACGGCAGGCGGGGTCGGGACTAGCGGTGGCACGGCGGATCGGACGGAAACGGATAAGGCGGCTGAGGGGGGAGCGGCGAATACCGAATCCAATCCTTGGTCTCCGGCGATTGCGGCTGGGCAGGAGATGCGAGAGCGGATCGAGAACTTAGAGAACGCAGGGGTACCGTTCGGGTGGTCCTATTTTCCGTACAATGGGATCTCCTCGAAGACGCGGGACGCATTTAAGGCCGAGAGCACGCCTTATCGGTGGTTTCTGTGGGTGGTTGGTATTTGGCTGACGAGTTACTTGGCGGCTCTCGGCGCTCCTTTCTGGTATGATACGGTGAGCGGGATTTCGAAGTTTGCCCGTGCCGCTCGGCAGGCTACGGGTGGTGTCACTACGGCACAACGGGAGGTGGAGGGAGGCAAGGCTCCGGATGCTCCGAGCCCACCGGCTGGTTCCAGCTCAAGTCAGTAGTTTCCTGGGGCTACTTGGGGTTCGTGTCTGCGGGAGCAGAATCGTCTGCGGAATCAGTTGGCGAGCCGGATCTGAGGCGGCCTTCCCTGAGGCGGCTCAGATAGTCTTGGTAGGTGATTGCTAGCCCCGCTTCTAGCGGAATTTCGGGTTCCCACCCCAACGTTTGGATGCGCGAAGTGTCTAGCCGCTTTCGCGGCGTTCCGTCCGGGGCGTCGGTCTTCCAGCGAACCCGGCCCTCAAACCCAACAATCATCCGAATGGATTCCGCCAACTCTTGGATGGTGACTTCGTCACGAGTCCCGACGTTTAGGGTGGGGTAGTCCGTGCCCTGGACCAGGATTCGGAGACAAGCCCGGGCGAGATCATCCACGTAGAGAAACTCGCGTTTTGGGGTCCCGGTGCCGAGGCAGACGGCTTCGGTAGCCTTTTGGCGCTTGGCCCGGTGGAAGCGGTGGAAGAGCGCGGGGATGACGTGGGATCGACTGACATCGTAGTAGTCATTGGGTCCATAAAGATTGCAGGGCATGACGGTGGTGAAATCACACCCGTGTTGGGCGCGGTAGGCCTGGCAGAGCTGGGTGCAGGCGATTTTGGCGATGGCATACCACTGATTGGTGGGTTCCAAGGAACCGGTCAAGAGCGCGGATTCTGGAATCGGGCTCGGGGCATCTCTAGGGTAGATGCAGGAACTGCCCAGATAGATCAGTCTCTTGACTCGGGTTTTGAAGGCTGCCTGGATGATGTTGGTGCCGATCATCAGATTCCTTTCCAGGAAGGGGACGGGTTCCCGATCGTTTGCCAGGATACCGCCTACGAAACCCGCAGCGACGACCACGTATTCCGGGCGGCGAATACGAAAAAAGGAGCAGACTTGCCGCTGATTGGTTAAGTCGAGATTCCGATGCCGGGAAGTGATGAGGTTGCGATATCCCTCTCGACTCAAGATACGACAGAGGGCGCTCCCGACGAGGCCGGTGTGGCCCGCGATGAATATTCGAGACGTGGGTTCCATGATTAAGTCCGGTGAGGTGGGATGTGATTCACTCGTGAGTCCAACCAGAGGTCTATCTTGAGCATGGATACCGTGTGTGGCAATTCTTTTAAAAGTGGAGATACTGCTATAAATGCGACATGCCGTTTTTATGGTGCTATATTTACGAAATATAGCAGTAATTATACATTTTGAAATGAAATCTGCTTGATATCGGTAGGTGGCAGAGTGAGGTTGTATGGACAAATTCGATTGGTGTGCATTGAAGTGTTCGTGGCGATTTGTTTGTCGTGATCGGCTGGGGGGGGCTCGCTCGAATGTGTTCTCTCCGAAGAGTTGATGGGAAAAGAGATGCGAGGAATCGTGAGAGAAGAAGCGGAAGCGTCTGGATTGGGCTCGGTGGTCGAAAGCCTGGTCTGCGGGTTTTTACGTCAGATGCTACCCAGTCTGGCCAGATTGATACCTGTCTCACCCAACGTCGTGGCGTGCGATTCGCGTGACAGGGTGGATTATTCCATCTTGGGCTCGTGGGCGTGGACTGGTGGCGAAGCTGTGGCGTGGTTAGAGCGGAATGGGCGAGCCAGCTCTCCTGGGGCGTGTTGGGTGGTTTGGGTTCGGAGAAATCAGCGACAGGAATTGCAGGATTGGGTGGAGAAGACGCCTGGCTGGAGGCTGGTTTCTACCCGGTCCATTTTGCTTTGGCCGTTCCATGCCGGTGCGTTTTCGCGGTGGATCAATCGGTGGTGGGGGCCGTTGGTGCCCGGTCTCTGCCGGGTCAGTGTGGTGGTGGTGCGCCGTGCCCGAGAGTCTCGCAATTACTCGTTGAGCGTGGTGGTTCCGATGCGGAATGAGGCTGGGAACGTGCGTGAATTGCTTGACCGGATTCCGACGGTGACTGGGAACCAGGAGTTGCTCGTGGTGGAAGGAGGCTCGGAGGATCGCACCTGGGCGGTTTTAAAGCAGGAAACGCAGCGTCCGTCACGGTCTCGGTCGAGGATCCGCTTGATTCAGCAGGAAGGGAAAGGAAAACGGGCTGCAGTGGCTCAGGCGGTACAACTCTGCCGTGGCGAAATTGTACTCTTGCTGGATGGAGATCTCTCGATCGCGCCGGAGGAGATTCGCAAGCTCTATCGGATCATGTGTCGGGGAGATGTGGGCCTGATCAATGGATCTCGTTTTCGTTTCCCGATGGAAAAGGGTGCGATGCGATGGGCGAATGGATTGGCGAATCGAGGCTTTGCGCGTTGGATGTCCGTTCTGCTCGGGTGCCGGTTGAGCGATACCTTGTGTGGAACCAAAGTCTTTTTCCGGGAGGATTTCGTCGCTTGGCGGGATCCCTTAACGCAAAGCGATCCATTTGGCGATTTTCATTGGTTGATTGGCGCGGCTTTCCAGCAGCTCGGTGTCCTGGAGGTTCCGCTTCGATATCATGCTCGACGCTACGGCGAAACCAATATCCGGCGCTGGCGGGCCGGTGTGTGCTTGGCTTTGCTGATGGTGCCGGCAACCCTACGGATCGTGTGGCCGGGCATCGCCAGAAGCACGGAACGAAACCGGGAGACGCGCTCCCAGCCGGTCGTGCTCAACGCATCAAAACCGCTCGCTCGTGACCCGCGTTCCTCCGTCCCCGAATGTTAAAGGCGGGAGAGATGGACAGTCGTCGGCGAGTCTCGATATTCGATCCCGGCCCTGGCCGAGTCTACTCTTGGCTGAGGCGAAAGAAGCCTTGGTTGGATCCGATACCAGCGTTCTCGGGATTAATCGTGAACGCGTTCTCAGAGGCTGTCACGCCACTGTTTAGGAGAGTGAAGGCCGTGCTGAGATCTTCTGTATAGAGCACGGATAGATTGTCGGCCGCACCGGAGAGGAGGAGTTGAAATTGGCCGTCGGTGGTGACTTGGATTCCCGTGATACGTGTCTCTGGTGCACCGCCGGGGAGAGGGGGCGTGGGCGGTGCTGGTTGTGTTGGGGGTAGGGGCGTGTTCGGTTCCGGGAAGGGGGGAAGCTCTTGCCGGAGGACCGTGATACCGCCGAAGTCGTTCCGAAATCCCCGAGCCTCGGGAATGGCGATGGCGACAAGTTCAGAGTTGAGTTCGGTTAATGTGTTTCCTCGGACGCTGGGTGCATGTCGTTCGAAAACCAGCCTTTTGAGATTGATGCACCCTTCGAAGGCAGCCGAGTCGATGCTTCGCATACGTTGACCGATGAAGACTTCCTCAAGATTGGTGCAATTTGAAAATACGCCGGCTTCTAGGAAGGATAGACGGCCGAGCATGACGACTCGTTGTAGGCTGGTGCAATCCGTGAAGGCATTGTTTCGGATTCTGTTGACGTTTTCGGGGAGGAAGAACTCGGTAAGAGAGGTGCAGCTTCGGAATGCGGACGACTCGATGGTTGTGACGAGATCGCTGAGTTGGATAGAGCGCAGGCTGCTGCAGCCGAAAAATGTTTCCGACGGCAAGACGCGGATGCTGTCCGGTAGGGAGATCGAGACCAAACTGCTGCATCCGCCAAAGACTCGCGTCCCCAGCGTCCGCACCGATGGGGGGATGGTTATGCCCGTGATTTGAGTACAGTTTTGGAAGGCGCTGTTTTCGAATTCAGTAATCGTTTTTCCTTTCAGTTCTTCGGGAATGGTTATGTGGCCGGAGGCGTCGGGTTCACAGTCAACCACGCTGGCGGTGCTTTCGTGGATGGCGTAGGTGACGCTGCCGGCCCGGATCAGTAGGGGAACTTCGAGAGCTGCCTCGACAAATCCTTCGGCCTCGACGGTGACGATCACTCTCGCGCGGGACCGAATGGAGGCGAACACATTTTCACCGAAGTTGGGGGCATCTCCAGCAAAGACGATCTCTAGCAGTTTGCTGCAGTGTCGAAAGGCGCTCTCACCCAAGCTGCGAACGGTGGCCGGGAATTCGATGAATTCCAATTCGGAGCAGCGTTCGAAGGCACTGGTGCCGATGGTGGCGAGTCCTTCGTTGAAGACCACGGTTCTGAGAGCGGATGCGGCGTTGAAGGCGCGATCACCGACCGTGGTCACGTTGGGTCCAAAGCGAACTTCTTCCAAGCCGCGGAGACCAAAGAAAGCAAGCGGGCTGATTTCCCGAACGCCATTACCCAAGGCCAGGGTGGTGATGCCATGACAGTTAAAGAAAGCCGAAGGTCCGATGGTGGTGACCGGTTTGCCTTCAATGGTATCCGGGAGAGTCAGGGGTCCGGTAGCCGACGCGTCGCAACCGGTGATGGTTACGGTGGGGCCGCTCGCGTCATAGGTGAGATCGGCCAGGCCGGCGGCATCGGGTTGCGACGGAAGGCTGATGAGGCCGATGATCGAGGCCACCAAAAGTTTGAGAGTGCGAGTGGTCATGAATGTGGGGTTGGTTTGGCTACAAATGTCGTTTTCACCCATGGGACAGCACACTTCCGCCTAATTACGAAGCGGAGCACGCATTCGTGACGGAGGCCGGGCTGGTGGAGTGGGATTGTTCCGCTTCGCCTGGCGCTTGGCAAGAATCTTCAAACGGTCGCCGATCCGGCTCGCGGGCTAGGATTGGAAGCGGTCGAGGCAGGTGGCGGCTTCATCCACGAGTTGCTGGAAGATTTCTTCGGCGGGCTGGCGTTGCTTGAGACGGTGGACGCCTTGGCCAGCCCAGAGCGGGAGGGCCTCGATTGTCCCGTCGAACGCGGCGTTGGGGGTGGCGCTGGTGTAGCGTTCGATTCCGGAGCCATCCGGTCGGTGGGCGATGATTTCGGATTCTCCGGGACGATTTCCGGGTGCCGGCTTGCCGGCTGCTTCCCAGTTTCTGAAAGTCGAGTTCTTAAGGGTGCGGTGTGGGCACTCCCAACCTTTGTTGAATAGGGAGGAATACGCGGTGTCCGTCTCGGAGGCGGCGAACAAGGCGGTTCGGTAGTCCTCGTGAATGCAGGCTTCTTCGGCTCCCAGAAAGCGAGTGCCGATCCAGACGCCCGCCGCTCCAAGCGTAAGCGCTGCGATGATGGCCCGCCCATCGGCAATGCCGCCGGCCGCCACGACGGGGAGGGTCGGTACGGCGTCGACCACGGCTGGGATCAGTACGAGCGTCGATACCTTGCCGGGCACATGCCCGCCGGCTTCCCAACCCTGGGCGATTAGGATGTCTGTGCCGGCGTCCGCGGAGCGTTTTGCTTCATCCGCGCTACTTACGGTATGCATGACCTTGGCCCCGGCGGCGTGGATGCGATTGACGTAGGGCGAGGGGTCTCCCCAGAACAGGGAGACAACGGGAACTTGTGCTTCGAGGACGACATCGAGTTGCGGTGCCACGTCGTCCTTGAACACCAGGTTGACTCCGAAGGGGGCTTGGGTCCGTGCTTGGGTTTCGTGAATGACTTGGCGGAGACGGTCCGGCGGTGTGCTGATCCCGGCCACCATACCGAGTCCGCCTGCGTTGGAGATGGCGGCGGTGAGGGCGGGCGAGGTAGCCCCGCCCATCGGGGCTTGGATGAGCGGGTGTTGGATTCCGAGCGTGGATTGGATTTGGGTGACGGGCCAGTTCATGTCTGCGGCTCGGGCCAACGCTTCCGTGCGATGGGGGTCGAGGGGCGCATCTTCGGTGATTCAGATCCGGTCCGCAAGCGGTGTCTCGTGTGTGGGCAAGAGCGGCGAACGGATCCACCGTGGGCTTAGAGGTACGCTTTGGGTGGGAACGGCTCGCGGGTACCAAACCGTGTAAAAAGTCCTTTCCACCCGCAGGTAAGTGTGAAAGCGACAGCTCCGCTCTCGCACTCCAAAAAACGCTCGATATGCGGACGGAATTTGCACAACCGCGATGGAGTTGCCAACGGGGTTTTTTACACGGTCTGGTACGCTCGCCCTACCATTGCGCCGATTACTTCTCTAAGTAGGCGGCTACTTTGAGTCCGGGCAGTAGACGAGTTTTGGGGTTTTCGACTCGGACCCGGAGACGCCGTTGGTTGAGAAGGTTGCCGTTCGCAGGGACGGCGATGGACTCGATAATACCTGGGAACGGATCTCCGGGTAGGATGTCGATGTGGATTTCTACTGGGTCGCCAGTTTCATAACGTTCGGGCAAGTCCTCATCGTAGTAGAAGTCTGCATAAAGGATCGAGGCATCGACGAGTAGCACCAGCGCTTGTCTGGGCCGGACCATGGTACCAACCTTGGGCGCTGTAAGGCCTCGGGCGCGGTCGTCGCGGTCCGGACGCATGATGACTCCGTCACTGGGAGCGTAGACGGCCGTGAGCTTGCTATTGAGCTTGCTGAGCTGGTTGGACTTGATTTCAAGGACCGCCCTTTTCGCTTCCAGGTTGGCTTCTGCAGTTGCCAACTGGGTCCTCGCTCGGGAGACGGCACGGTCTTTGGCGGCGCGGGTCGTTTGCAGGGAGAGGGATTGGGCGACTTGTTCGTACTCGCGGGTGATTTCGACGAGATTGGCGAATTCTTCGGTGGCAATCTCCAGGTTCGCTTCGGCCTCGGCTAGCCCGAGTTCGGCGATGTTTAGTTGCTCGGTAGGTGCTAGGCCCGAATCGACCCGACTTTTGGTGCGAGACAGCGTGGTGGCTGATTCTTTTTCTTGTTTAGTCGCGAGTGCGACTTTGCTCTTGGCCTTCTTGAGACGCAGGGTGTAGTCCGCTTCCGCCTTCTTGATCTCCAGTTCGGCCAGTCGCTCGTTCAGTGCTTTGGCGGTAACCGCGGCTTGCAGGTCGAGTTTGGCTTCATTGACTTGGTTTTCTGCGGCATTGAGGGCGGCTTGTTCGGTTGCGAGCTCGATGCGGAGTGTTTGGATTTGATCTTCGAGTCCCGCTTCAACGAATTCGGCGATCCGGTCCCCTTTTTTTACGCGGGTCCCACCGCTCGCCAGCCAAGCGAGGGTCATTGGGAATTCAGATTGATAGTTGATAACCGTGGAGGAACGGGCTGTGAGTGCGCCGCCGAGCTTGAGTCGATCTTCCTCGGGCGGGGAGGCAACCGTTTTCGCGGGTTGGGTTTTGGGGGCTTGTGCGATGAGGAGGGGTTCGGGGTCCGGGGTGCGGGCGTCCTTTGGCGTTTTGTCTGGGCGATCTTCCGGCAGAGCGAACTCGGTCGCGGGCGATGGTGTATCCGGAATAGTGGGCGCGTCGGAAGGACTGTTGGCACCCAGGCTGAGACTGGCTGAACCGAGCACGGCCAAAGTCCCGACGGTGACGCACCCGGCCAGGAAGGAACGGGTGAGGTGGCGACGGTTGATGCCCGGGGCGAGAATTTTCTCGAGTCGGTTTTCTAATCGCGAGGGACTGGTGGCCATGGGGTTGCCGGCGGTGGCACCGATTGCGATGCGACGGAACGACTTGGCGATTTGTAGCAGGTGGTTGGCATAGTCCTGGGGTTCGGAGCCGCATTGGATGGCTAGATTGTCGCAAGCCATCTCCGCCTCGTGATGGCGGAGGCGATTGATCCACCAGCTCAAGGGATGAAACCAATAGATCGCGCAGAAAAGCTGACCGAGCAATTGCGTGAGGCAGTCGTGGCGTTGGATGTGGCCGATCTCGTGAAAGAGCACGGCTTGGCGACGCTCTGGGTCCCATTCGAGAAATTCGGCGGGAAGCACTAGCGTGGCGCGGTGAATCCCGAAGACGAAGGGCATGTGGGGTCCGGGGGAAACTTTTACTTCAAAGGGGCGATTGCCCGGCATCTGGCTAGCGGCTTGATGGCAGAGCGCCACGATGGATTCGTTGGCCTCAGGAAAGCGGAGTCGGATGAGTTGGCCGAGCCGAAACCACCCGGCCAAGGTGTAGAGCAAGACACTCACCGCTCCGATGGCCCAGATGCCGAGAATCGAGTATGTTGCCAGGTGAGACTGAGATTGCGATGGGGCAGGGGGTTCTGGCGCGTGAGGTGCCAGAGGCGTATCGAGCGGGAGCGCTGGGGCGGGATTGGCGATGAGGGTAGTTGCGCTTGCGCTGGGAACGGGTGTTTCGATAGCCGCAAGGTTCGGCGTGATGGGTTGTGGCGCCGTGGATTGCTGGAAGGGGAGCGTCCAATGCCCGGGTAGGTTCACGGTCGATTTCGATAGCAGGGTTCCCGCGATTGGGAGCGCAAGCAGACCGATGATGGTTGTCATCCAGACACAGTGCCGCACGGCGGCGGATTGCTTTCGGAGCAGCGGTCGAAGGCCGAGCATGAAGAGCATTAGGACGGTGGCCAACACAGTCACTTCGGTCAGGCGTTCCAGGTAAGGGCTTGCGTTCATGGGATTGGGTGGATTGAAAAACTAACGATTCTGTTTGCGCGTTTGGCGGATCAGTTTCTCCATGTTGTGGAGGTCTTCGTCGGACAGTCGGAGTTCGGAAGACTGGATTAGGGCGGCCATGGCTTTCTCGGCGGAGCCATCGAAAAAGGTCCGCACGAGTTTGGAGATGGCGGAATCGGCGACTTCGGTGCGTGGATGAGTGGGACGGTAGTTGTAGCGGCTCCCTTTTTTGCTATGGCTCAGGAAACCTTTGCTCTCAAGGATGGTGAGAAGCGAACGCACGGTGGAGTAGCTGGGGGAATCCGCCATTTCATCCATCACCTCTTGCGCCGTCGCTTCGCCCCGGCGGTAGATGATCTCCATGATTTGGCTTTCCCGTTTTGAGAAGTTGGCTTGGGTTGTAGTGGTCATTCCGAACTCTGATGCTAAAATATTCGCATTTGTGATTTTGTTGCAAGAGCTAAATGCGGAAAATTTCGCACTCGGATGTTCTGATGGTTGATCGTGGTTGAAACTGGGACGCAGAAGCATCGGGTCGCGGCGCTCGCTCCACCGGGTGGGGGCAGTCTCTTCCTTCTCGAATTACATTTAGAGTGCCCGGGTGTGATTCAATGTGCGGGGCATCGGATCGGAAGGATGCAGTAGGTTTCCCATAGGAGCAGGAGAAAGAAAGAGTCCACCACCCGGAAAGCGGCAGCCCTGCTCCCGCACTCCAAAAGAGAGGGTTTAGTTTTCCATTTTGCCGTTTTCATTCTCTCCCCATTTTTGATCGCACTCACAGTGCCCTATCACCAAAACGGGTGATTTACCGTTCTGCGTACCCGGACTAAGGTGAATCTGTTTCTGCGTGCCGAGTTTCAAAAGTGCGGCGATCTAGTGGCGTGTCCGAATTCAATCTTGTTGAGAATGAAACAGAACCTTCTTCTCCGGCATCTGGTCGGGGTGATTTTGTTGGGTGGATTTTGTCTGGTGGAACCAGTTCGGGGTGCTGATTTTTTCTTTCACAACACGGCTCGGGACGGGCAATGGACGAATGCCCGCAATTGGTTTCCGGCGGGTACGCCGGATGATGAGCTAAAACTGCCGACGATCGCGGATTCCGTCACGATTCCGGCTTCGGCGCAAGTCACGGTTGCGGGAGGGAAAGCCAATGACGTTGGCGTTCATGGCACGCTTTTTGTGGCGGGGAATCTGGAGGTTGCTGACACTTTGCTAGGTATCGGTACGATCGATGTGAGGGGGGCAACATTAAAAGCTGCGGATCTATCCGTAACGGGCGATCTTCGGATCCGGCCCAATGCAGTTATTGAGGTGGTAAGCGCTACTTTCCTAACCCCTGCGACCTTCGAACAGAGTGGTGGTCGAGCGTCGTTAGATTTCGTATTCGCCAGTGGTCCAGACTTTAAGATGACTGACGGTACGCTCGCTATCGGGAATCTCCGATTGCAGGCGGGCAGTTTCGATCTCGCGGGTCAAGCGAGCGTGGCGATTGCGAACCTTTTCTGGAACTCGGCCAACTTGTTTGTTGATGGGACGCTGCGGTCGGGAATCTTTACCGTGGGAAGTATTGTTCCTCGGAGCGGTGGACGGGTGATTATCGCTGGGGGGAATGCTTTCTTCCGGTCGGTGGTTCGAGGACCCGGACAGGAGTTTCCTAGGGAGGTTCGGCTAGAGTCGGGTACGCTAACCTTAGGAGGAGAACTGTCGAGCACCTTTGTTTGGACGGGTGGTGTTTTGAATGGCGGCTTTTTTGACAGGGCGTCGAACGTCCGGATAACGGGGCCGGCACCCAAAACGGCACAGGGAGTGGTGATGATCAATACGGTCACTTCCGACGTCGTGCTGGAGGGAGGAGTGCTCACGGTGGAGGGACATTTGATTTTTGGGGTGGAGAATCTGCAAGCGCCCCCGCAAGAGAGTTTCGGCGATTTGAGGGGGAACATCAATGTGGGGGCAGGCACCTTCCGGATTGCGGGACGAGGCGGGACGCTAACCAATTTGTCGGTCATCAATGTGCCCGTGGGGAGCCAGCTTGAGATTGAACCGAAGTATGTCTCTGCTAGCCGGTTTGGAATCGAACAACAGAACATCCTCCAAGATAACGGCGTGGTGGTGATTCAAGTTGAAGTTCCGGTAGCGGAAGGCGGAGAGATCAGGGCTGCACCCAACTCGGGAGTCACGTTCTTCGGCGAATGTGAATTCCATGGTGGCGCGATTGAAGCCGGGGATTCCGCTCTGATTGATTTTAAACAGAATGTGAAACTGGTCGACTTGTCCGACCTGCCAGGGAGAGATCCGGCGCTTATTTTTATTAACCGCATCACCCCGACCCAGTTTCGTGGGGCGGGCTTTTTGAATATTGAAGGCGGGCGTTTTGAGGTGGGACACAACGTATCCGTGGACACCAACTTGACGCTGATGATTCCGCAAGAAGCTTCCAGTCCTTCTCCTTCGATGTTTCTGGAGGAGGATCGAACGATGACGGTGACGGGCCAGTTTTTTTGGGATACTGGCAATATCGAAGGCAAAGGAACCCTCAGCATGGTGAACAGCGCCGGCGGGCGCCGGTCCCGCATGGTCTGCTCGCTGTCGCGACCGTTGCTTTCGCGCTGTTTTGGAGGGCGAGGTGGCACGCGCGTCTTGGGTTCTGAGACCACGATCCGAAACGAAGGCGACATGCTGTTGCCCACGGAATCCGTCAATGGCGTGACGTTGAATGGAACCTTGATTAACGAGACGGAAGGGGTCGTTACGATTGAGAGCGCGACGGGGTTTGTGGGCAGCGGACGGATTATCAACCACGGGGTGATTCGTAAGCGGCTCCGAGCGGTTCCCAATGGTGGGGAACTCTGTGATAGTCGGACCTCGCGGATCGCGATTACACGCCTGACGAATCGAGGGCGTGTTGAGGTGGAGTCCGGTCGGTTCTTGTTTTCCGGCATTTTCGAGACGTCGGGTCGGCTGTTGTTGGCGAGCAATAGCGCCATGGAATTCAATGAACAGTCGACCCTTGCCACCAGTGGGCCCATCGAGGTGGCGGCGGCTGCACGATTGATCTATGCGGGGATTGAGGCGGGACGACGTTGGGAATTGGCGAACGGGAGCACATTCAGCGGGAATGGCACGATTCAACTCGGGCGGGATCAGCGTCCGCCTGGCGCGGGACGGAATTCAATGACTGAACTCATGATTTCGACCGGGGTTGCGGCGTCGATTCCACGCTTGGAGCTGCGTCCGACGGGACGTGTCGGCGGGGATGGCAGCTTACGATTGACGGAATCCTTTCATTGGCTGGGTGGTGAGCTCCGGTTGGATGGGGGTGTTGTTTCTGGGAAGTCCCTTTTGGTGGAAGGGGACGAAGATCGCCTGATTCACGAAAGTCAATTGACCGTAGAAGGGGAAGGCGAATTGAAGAATCTTGGGGCGATTGGGTTTGTTCGCGGACGAATGCTGGTTGGTCTGGATGCTACGTTGACGGCTAATCCCGGGTTTCTCCGTGCGCTTACCTTTGATAACGCCCGAACCTCCGGGCGCAGTGAAATACACAACTTGGGAACGTTTCGGTTGATCGATAGTGCTCAAGTCAACTTTGAACAAGAGTTTGGCACGCTGATATTCCTGAACGAAGGGCTGATCGATGTGGTGGGTGGTCGACTGGATTTGCCCGCTGGTGTCACGAGCGGCCGCATCCAGGGGAGCAACAATGCGGTGGTGAATCTTGGGTTCAGTGCGGTGGGTGCGAGTGAGCCGTTTCGGATTTTACCTGGAGCGGAATTCGGTGAGGGCGATTTCGAATTGGCCTTGGACGGAAAGATCAACCTGGAGACGGATGTGACTTTGCGGAATCTTCGAATCACGAACGGGTTGAATCGGGACAATGCCCTGACCGAAGTAGGTGGGGTGGGGAACCTGAGTGTGACGGACACCTTGGCTTGGGATCACGGAGACTTCGTGGGGCCGGGGGTGTTTACGATTGGGCCAAATGCCAAGGGGACGATTGGTCGGGACGGTGAGGGCTTCATTCAAGGTGAGGTTGGGATCAAAGCTCGCGTGGTGAACGAGGGCGAACTGGTATGGGATGCCACGGGGAATGTGGATCATTTTGAAGACCAGGGTGGTGTGCTGGAGAATCGAGGCGTCTTCGAGGCGGTCGGTCGCGGAGAGCAAGCCTGGGCTGGCGGCTTGATCGTGAACACCGGGACCCTCCGGAAGACGGGCGGTCGTGCGGACGAGTCGATGCGTTTGGGTGCTACGGTCGAGAATCGTGGTTTGATGGAGATGTTGCTCGGGACACTGCGAGTCCGGGAGTTGAAGCAGATTCGGGGACGCACGCACTTAGCTGGCGGGGGGCTTGGTCCGGTGTTTCCCAGCCAGATTAACCTCATCTTTGATAGTGGCGAGGTGACCGGCGTCGGTACCTTGGGGGCGCAGTTGGAGGTGCTGGGTAGTACCGTCGAGAATTCAGGGGCGGTGTTGAATCCGGGACTGACTCCGAACACGGCTGGGGTCATTCGGGTTGAGAACAACTATGTCCAACACGATCTGGCGACGTTGCAGGTCGATATCGGGGGCCGCGGTTTGAATGAGTTTGATCGGTTGGTGTTTCAAAAGAAACCTCCGCTAATGAGTACGCGTGCGGATCTGGGCGGGATTCTCAACGTGTCGCTGATCAACGGGTTTGTCCCTCGCGACGGGGATGAGTTTGAGATTATCCGGGCGGATACGGTGCGCGGTGCCTTTGCCAATCAGAACTTTCCACCCTTGCCGGGCGGCGTGGCGTTCTCGGTCGAGCAAGGGGCGGACGCGTTGGGACAGTTTGTGAAGCTTGTTGTGAAGCCGGGCTTAGAAAATGACACGGGCGTCACTTTAGATGCTGCGGCGAGTGTCGAAGCGGTGCTGCCGGGCGAGACATACGACTACCAACTTCGGGTGGTGAACAACGGGGGGCGATTGCTGGAGGGCGTTCGGGTGACGAATTTCATTCCGTTTGGGACGAGTTTTGTGGCCGCCACGGACGACGGGACGATTGGGGACTTTGGCGAGGTGGTTTGGGATCTGGGAACCATTCGCGACGGGTCCGAGCGTGAGGTGACACTGACTGTGCGAGTGGATGATGAGGTGTTCACTTCGGCTATTGAGAACGCGACCTATTCCCTCACCAACGCCGACTTCTCACTCTTTATCGAGGGAGAACCCGTCGTGACCCCGCTCCGACAGGCGACGCTGGATTGGTCCGGGCGTATTGAGATTGACGATTCCCAACCCGGGAATACGTCGAACGGGGCGGCCGATCCGGATGAACAGGGTGTGGCGGTGTTTGTGGAGGTGGTCAACAACGGGTTCCTAGCCGGGCGCGAGATTCGTGGTGCGGTGTTTCTTTCGGCCGATGGCGATCCGGCGGTTTCCGTGGCGGACCCGACGGCTTCGATTCGTTTTCCGGATCTCGCGAGTGGGGAACGGGGGCTGAGTTTGGATCCGGTTGTGCTGAACATCGGCCCGGGCTTGGTGGCGGGGCCGCCGATTGAGATATTTCTCAGCCTTGCATCGACGGATGAGGACGGTGCGACGAGTGAGCGGTTCATCGCCGTCTCGGTGCCGACCGAAGGCGAGGCGGTTCCGGTGACCGAGGTGGGCCCGCTGGTTTTGCGGTTTGAGGGCGGTGAGTTGCGAATCGAATGGGGAGGAGTCGGAGTGCTTGAGTCGGCCTCGGAGGTGGAAGGCCCGTTCGCGGTGATTGTGGGGGCGTCGGATCCGTTTGTGGTTCAGCCGGATCAGGCGCAGCAATTCTTTCGGGTTCGGGGGGACTAAGCGGGAGTGAGACAGGGGGGGGATCGGAATGTGTGGGGGTTGGGGAGAGCGTACCGCGAGGCGTTCCTGACTAGAGCGGGCGGGTAACACCGTGGCGTTTTTGGCCGCGGTTTTCTTGCCCAGCGGCTCGCGGGTACGCTCGCCCTACCTTTTGCTGCGCTCGATTCTCCTAGACCCGCTCCGCTTTTTCCTTTTCATTCCGAGAATCGCTATGAATGAAATACTTTCCCGTCTTCTTGTTGTGGGTTCAGGTCTGGTTCTAATGGCTCCGGGGGGCGTGCACGCTGAGTCGGGACGCCATCAACTGGCTCGCGAGGGGCGCGTCTTCGAGATCTTTCAGTTTCCGCGGGACCAAATGCCTCGTATCGATGGGCAAACCACGGATTGGGACTTGGTGCCGGATCGCTATACCTATGGGACGGATCTCCTGAATGATACCGAGGATGGGCACGGGACGGATATCGATCCCAAGGACTTGGACGTGAAGGTGACGGTTGGTTGGGTGAAGGGCTTGAATCGCCTGTATGTTCTGTATGAGGCGTACGATGACTTTTGGGATTTTGGGCGATTCAATCCGAAGGGGTATCAGAACGATATCTTTGAAATCGCGGTGGATGGCGATGTTTCCGGCGGGCCCTTCATTTTTAACCCTGTCTATCGGTCGGAAGATTTAAGGTGGGGGAACAATGGAGCGGCCTATGTGGAGAACCATCTTACCTTTAGTGGCGTTCATGCGCAGAACTATCACTTCTACACCCCGCCGGTGAACAACGCGTGGGTGTTGGTTTGGGGCTGTCAGCCCTGGATTGGGGAGTTTCCTCAAGCCAACTATGCTTACGATTATGACTTCTCGCCGGGCGAATCCGGTAAGCTGGTATTTGAACTCTGGTTGACGCCCTATGACTACGCGCCGCACAGCGGTCCAGATGGGGCCCGTGAATCTGAACTCACCGAGGACAAGGTCATAGGTCTGGCTTGGTCGATTCTGGACTTTGATGGTGGCAAGCGAGAGGGTCATGTGAATCTGGCCCATGATGTTCGCATGGTGAAAGACGCTTCCTACTTGTGTGCGTTTCGTCTGAATCCTTTGGAGCCGGAATTGGTGGATCCGATCCGGGCTGAGTGGTCTTTTCAAGTGGTGGATGAAGACTTGGGCAAAGTGGCGTTCCGGGATGAATCCATCGGTACGGTGGAGCGCTGGCACTGGGATTTTGGGGGGGGCTTGACCTCGGAAGAGCAACATCCCGTGGTGGCATTTGAGGACGCGGATATTCACAAGGTGGTGACACTCACCGTGAATGGGCCGGATGGGGAATCGAAACGCTCCCGCTACTGGGAGGTCATGATTCGATAAAAAAAGGCCGGGCGCGAACGCCCGGCCTTGTTGCTTGCAAACGGTTCTTAGTCTGCGATGTAGAACCTAGAGCCTTGATCGGCGGTCGCGGTGAACGGCGAGGTTGCGCCATCCACGGCGGTGTAGGTGCCATCAACCGTATCCGAGCTCTTCAAGGTGCCCGAGAAGGTGATGACAACGGAGTCGCCGTCACGCGTGATCGAGGCGATGCCGGTATCACCCACAGGCGGTACGGGCGGCAACGGCGGCACAGGCGGGGTCGGCGGTTCCACCATGTCGGCGGGCACTTCTTCCAGACCGGCTTCGTAGTGCGCCTTCACTTGATCGGCGGACAAGGCCACGTTGTAGAGCGCAAACTCATCCAACCATCCGTCGTAGTAGAACTGTTCGGATGAGTTGAAGATTTCCGGTGCGCCGCCGCCATTGATGATCATGTCGTGGAACGAGACCTCGTTGTTGCGGCGACCGATGGCGATCCCGTCCGTGTGATTGAACAGGATGTGGGCTCCGATGGATTCGCCGAACGCTTCGCCGTTCAGGTAACCCGTGATGCCACCGGCGAGGTCGCCCGAGTCATCCCCTTGGAAGACGAGGACGGCATGGTAGACCGTGTCCTTTTGGATCGTGGTTCCCACGGCGACGGCTTCATCATTGGGTGAGAGGCCTTGGTCTTCGTTGAACGGCACCGTGCCACCCCAAGCCGTCTCAGCGCGGTTCAGAATGTTGAACCAGAGTTCGGCTTCGTTGGGATCATCACCGTCTTCCGTGCCCACCAGGTAAACGTTGATACCGCGGGTCGCGCCGCCTTGTTCGTAGATGACCTGACGTTGCGAGATGGGTTGACCTTCCATCGCCGGGCTGGAGTTCGGCAAGTTGCGGGCTTTGAACCAGAACTCGATCGTTTTCTCAGTCCAGCCGGCATTGCCCCCCAGGTTGTTGATGTCCGCATGATTGGCAATCGCGATGAAGTTCTGCGCCGAGGCATCGAATAGCACGGCGGAGGAGGAATCACCCGGCACCAATCGTTCGGCGCCCAGACCTGGGTTCCCGGTGTAGGTCCCGGTGTGGATCCCTGAGACTTCGTTGTTGGCCAAGTTGCCTTCGGTTTCACCGAGTCGCCAGTAGGCGAACGGATTGTCCAAGAGCACGGCGGGTTGACCGCCGGGGACGGCGAACGCGTGATTGAAGACGCGGGTCACGACGGTATCACCCGCTTCGTCGTAGCTCAACACAGCGACGTGTTCCCCACCGGGAAAGAAGCCGTCTGGATTGGTGAAGGTGACCGTGGTCACGCCTCCACTGGTGCTGACTTCGGGTGTGACCTCGGCGCCGTTGAGGGTGAGGGAGACCGAGCCTTCGACCAAGCCATTGTCACCATCGTTGATGACGTATTCCAAGGTGTCGGTCAAGGCCGTGCCGTCGGGACTGACGGAGCTGATGAACGGCCGGGTAGGGCCGGTGCGATAGGCCTTGATGGCGTCGCCGTTGCTGGTGTCATTGATGAGGATCTTTTCACCGCTCTCGCTCACGGAGAAGAACTCGACATTGGCACCGCCCCCGCCTTCATACCAGAGCAAGCGGATGGGGTAGATACCGGCTTCTTCGACGAAGACGTTGAAGAGCGTATCAGCGGCACCGCGGCCACCTTCAAACACGCCGAGTTCAATTGCGGCCCGATCCTTGAGCGAAGGCCCGGTGGTGACTCGGAAGCCGTCGTCGCTGTTGACACCGAGGGTAGTGAAGCCTTCCGGGAATTCCAGGAAGGTCAGGAACTCGGCGGCAATGCCGTCGTCGCTGTCGTTGAATCCGGGAATCTGCGGGATGAAGTCATCCAAGAAACCGTTGTTGTCATTGAAACTGCCAACCACGCCTGCGGCTTGATCGAAGTTGATCACGCCTTCGATGTTGACCGGGGCGAATTCCCAGGAGTTGGCGTTGATCGGGCCGGCTTCGTTGATGTAGGGAACGCCGTCGGCGTCGGTGAAACCACCCGCCAACTGCCGTTCTGCTCCAGCGGTGGAGTTGCCGTGCAAGTTGCCGGCGCCGGATTGGAGCGTGCTGATCTGCGAAACGTTGGCCACGAATCCGGGCTCACTCGTGTCCACGCCCGTGGCGGCAAACTCCGGTGGCACGCGGCTGAATACCGTGTCGACAATGAAGGAGAAATCCGCCGAGGCGGCATCACCGGCGGAATCGGTGTAGTTCAACGACACGCTGTGTTGGCTGAGAGATTCCGGCACCTCGGCGAAGCTATAGCTGATCGTCGTGACACCGTCCGTGGTATTGACATCCGTGTCCACGGCATCGCCATCCAGCGTGACTTGGATCGAACCCGCATCGACGGTGGTCGCAAAGTTTTGGACGCTGATGTTGAAACCGTCAACCCCGCCGCCGAACAAGCTGACGCGCGGCGCGGCTTCGATGCCGGCGGTATCCACGGATTCTTTTTGAATCAATGAGAGAATGGCGCCTTCGTTGGCAAACTCATCGATGAAGACATTGCCGGTCTGGCCTTCCCGTTGGGTGCTGACCGTGACTCGATCATTGGCGGCCAGATCTTCCAAGAGGAAGACCAGTGTGCCGGACGATTCATTGTGACCGTTGGAGTTTCGGATGTAGTGGCTCTTGGTCTCCGCACCGGGAATCGTGGCACCGTTAACTTCTACGGTGATTCGTGGGTTAGGACGGGCGGCGCTACTTTGCAGGGTATCCTGATAAACAAGGAGGTAGCTACCGGCTTGGCGCACTTGGATGTCGGTACCGTTGACCGAGTAGACTCCGCTGTCGTTAATGGACGGACTGGTCCAGACGAGGTTGGTCTTGTCGGCAGGATTCCAGTCTTCTGGATTGTCTTCGTTGTCGACATCCACCGCGGTGGTCGAAACGACGCCGCTATCCCCGTCGATTTTCTCCACATAAACCGAGGCGTTTTTGCCGTCCTCGATTAGGACTTCACCGCCCTGAGCGAGTCGGTAGGTTTGGAAAGACAGGGCTTGGCTGCCGGAGACTTCGATGACGCCGGCCCAATGGACGGAGGCGACCACATGTCCGCTGGCGTTTCGAATGTAGCCTTGTCGGGCGGTACCACCGGTTACCAAGTTGCCACCCAGGAGTACCTCAAGACCGGCCGAGGCACGTTGGACGGTGGATTGCATTGGGACATTGGCGAAGACCAGGTAGGTGCCAGCGCTCAGGGTGATGTTTGAAGAACCATCGGAATGGGTGATTCCGGAATCCTTGCGCGTTGAATTCCAGCTCAGTTCCGTAGGATCTTCGCCTTCTTCGTCAAAGCTGGGATTTAAATTGGTTGAATTGGTATTATCATCGGATAGGCCCGCGAAGACCGTGCGGGAGTCATCCACCAATTCTACTAAGAGACTGGCGGATTGGATGCCGGTGGCCAAGGCGGCTTGGGCCGTCTTGTGGGCGCGCACTTCGATCACATCGCCCGCACTCAGACCGGCAAGCAAGGCATGAGCGTGGTCTGAGGTCTCTTGCTGCATGTTGACATTCCGCGGCTGGTTCCGGATGTAACCGGATGAGCCGACGGTCCCGGGGGCGGGTTCGCCATTCACGTAGACTTCGAGCGCTTGGGAGGGACGGTTGTCCGCGGTGTTGATACTGATAACCGGCATGGTAGCGGCGACTAAGTAGTCCCCGTCCTTTTTGACGATCAGTTGAGAGGCATTCGCGAAGGAATGGTCGAACGTTCCCGGATCGAGCGAGGATCGTTCCGTCCAACTGATTGCGATGGGGTTGGCGGAGGTCAGTTCCGTGGAACCGTCCGCCAACGATGAGCCCTGAAGGAATGCCGTATCTTTTACGACTGCCTGCAGGGAATTGGCACCCAGAATCGCCGCAGCGAGGGTGACAAGACAGAATTTGAGCGTCTTCATAAGTTAAAACAACAGTTAGTGGGTCACTGGGAAGACTACGACCACTTCGGAATGAGGGTCGATCATTTTCTGGAAAGAGCGGCACATTTTAGCGCGATTGAGGGTGGGGAATGGCGCAGATTCGGACGGACAATGGGAGGGGTGGATCGGGGCCGGGTGGGTGAGGAGGGATGTTTGGTGGGAATGGCCCGCCCTTACAGGGCTCCGGATTCTTTAGATCGGATTCCCGGGGCGTTGCCCCGGGCTGATACGGAGCGGACCTTCGGCCCTCGGGGCAAGTATGGCGGCGATGGATCCGGATCAACGGACGTTCCCGTTAGTCATGGTTTGAGCCCAGACCCGAACGATCCGACGCCGACGAACCGACGTCAACAATCCGATGCCAACGATCCGATGCCAACGATCCGATGCCAACGACCCGATACCAACGATCCGATGCCAACGACCCGATACCAACGATCCGATACCAACGATCCGATACCAACGATCCGATACCAACGATCCGATACCAACGATCCAATACCAACGATCCGATACCAACGATCCGATACCAACGATCCGATGCCAACGATCCGATGCCAACGATCCGATGCCAACGATCCGACGCCAACGATCCGATACCAACGATCCGATACCAACGATCCGATACCAACGATCCGATACCAACGATCCGATACCAACGAACCGATACCAACGAACCGATACCAACGAACCGATACCAACGAACCGATACCAACGAACCGATACCAACGAACCGATACCAACGAACCGATACCAACGAACCGATACCAACGAACCGATACCAACGATCCGATACCAACGAACCGATACCAACGATCCGATACCAACGATCCGACGCCAACGATCCGACGCCAACGATCCGACGCCAACGATCCGATGCCGAACCAACGATGCCGCTCCGACGATCTGATGTATTTGGTCTCGCGCTGCTGTTTTGAGCGCCAACGGCGCGGCCCTTTCTAGCCCAGGGCATCGCCCTGGGAACGTATCCCAGATCTATTCCGAGCCCTGAAGGGGCGGGCCATTCCGTCTGGAAACCACGTTCGGATCGGCTCGTTTATCATTACTGAGAAAGGCTGCGGGTCTGGCCCTCAATCCGCTGATATACAGATTCAGTACTTGTACTGAGACTGAGAAGCATGCCAACTGCTCAATGAGAGTTGTGATTGGAATGAAAAACATCATTCACAATCCAACAACACAACAAAACAACCAAGTATACGGAATCCGAAACCATGAAGAACCAAACCCAATCCTCTCGCTCGGCGGTTGCGACGTCAAACTCAGCCCGCCCCAATCATCGAAAAATGGGGCGTCGCGCGTTGCTCGTAGCGCTCGGTCTGGTGGCCATCGGCAGTGTGGATCTGACCGCCCTAGCCCAGAACGAGGTAGCCCGAACGCGAGCCAGTGCCATTGCGGCGCGGGGAAGCGCCGTGCAGGCGGCTCGACTCGTCACCAATGAGATGAACGCTCGCGGGCGTTCGCTGAAACGCAATCACGAGAGTTATGAAACGCGTGGCAGCGACTTGTGGAAGCAGTTGCAAGAGAAAGATCCCCGGGCACGGCGTTACGGCGAGGCACAAGAACTCTTGATGGAAGCAGCCATGATACTCGGAGAAGCCGGTGGGAAACTTTCCGGATTGCCGGAACTGGTGAAGGAGGGCGACAAACTGGTGGCCGAGGGCGATCAACGCATCAGTCGCGGGGACCGACGACTCCGTATCGGGCAGGCTGGTACGGCCAAGGGGCACTATCGGATTGCCCGTGAAAATTATCTCGATGCCTTGAAGAAATATACCAAAGTTGCTGATGGCTTGGATGAAGTGGCGGCGGCGCTGACCAAATCGCGTAACAAACTCAACGCCGCCGAAGCAATCATCCGGCGTTTGCCTGCAGCTCCCGCTGGCGGCCCCATGCCGACACCCGCGCCAGCTCCCGCACCCGCACCCGAACCCGCACCGGGACCCATGCCGATGCCAGGTGACGGTATGATGCCATAGTGCTTGCACATCGTTCGTTTTCAAGTCGCCCCCTCTGTAGTGACGTCAGAGGGGGCGATTTTGTTGTTTGGAGGCGGCGTGCGAATTACTCGATCGTGCTCGGGGCTGAAATTGGCTTTTGTATTCTCGGTTTGTTTTCCATGGTTCTTGGGAATGAAAACCCTCTGTCAGTTCGGCTTCGGGCTTGGCGGCCGTATCGGTGGCTTGGCTATGTTTGTGGTCTCGTTGACCTTCGTGACGGAACGCTTGGTCGGTGGACCCGAGATGTCGGAGGCGTTTTACGAAAAAGATACGGTACAAGAGATTCGGATTCGAATTGAGGAGGCGGATCGACGGGAGATGGTGGCCGCGCTGCCGGATCGGATCTATGTGCCGGCTACCCTGGAGTGGCGAGATACCGTGATGGAGAATGTGGGAATCCGATTTAAAGGGAATAGCTCGTCGCGTCCGGAGCAACCTCACAAACGGGGGTATCTCATCAAGATCAACGAGTTTGAGAAAGGGGCTCGGTTCTTGGGATTGCGTCGGGTTTCGCTGGACAATGGGGTACAGTTCGGTGGGCTCTATAGCGAAATTCTGATTACAGAGATTTTGCGAGCCTTGGAGATGCCTGCCTCGCGCTGTAACCATGCTCGTTTGTTTGTGAATGATGCGTATCAGGGGATCTACGTAAATGTCGAACGGATTGACGAAGCCTTCGCGGATCACCATTTGGCCGGGGCGGACGGGCTTTTGTATAAGGGGGAAGGCGGGCCGGGGGTGAACCTGGATTATCCCGGGCCGGACCTGGATGTTTACAAGCGCGGTTTTGAGGCGAAGACCAAAGCGGCCGAACGGAACTATCGCGCATTGGAGCGGTTTTTGGCCATCATTGGTCATGGGGATCCCGAGGGAGTCGGCTTGGCGGTGTTAGAAGAGACATTGACTTTGGATGATTTCTTGCAGGCCATGGCCGTACTTCTTTTTTCCGGGGCTTTTGATCAAGCGACGGGTTGGGGGCCGCATAACTATTACTTCTATCGGCCGCCCCAGGACGGGCCGTGGCGATACTTGACTTGGGATTTGGATGTGGGTTTTGCGGACCGTGCCTTTGGGCGGGTTGCGGTCTTGGGTCAATGGCATGCGGCCTGGCCGATGCCGGGTGGGGGACCGCCTCGGCCGTTCTTGGAAACGATTCTTTCGCGTCCCGAACTTTTGAATCGGTACCGTCGCTATGCGGATCAAATCTTAGAAACGCACTTCCGTCCGGAGCGACTGCGGGCCCGGATTGAAAATCTCTATCAGCGGATCGCACCGTATCTTGAGAAGGATCCTTTTCCTCCCGGGCGTGCCACCGTGCCTACGGATCGCTCGCATCGGGATGTGGTGGAGAGTATGAGCGCGTTTTTTGAGCAGCGATACCGGCTTGCTCGGCAACAGTTGGATCAGCCGGGGCCGCGACCGGACTATACTCGATTCGAACTCCGGCAAGAGGCAGAGCGCCGGCAGCGGGAGAATCCGCCTCGTCCGGGAGAACGGTCCGGGCGGCCTACAGACCTTGAGATCGTGGAACGGGATGGGAATGTGGTGCGGCTTCGGTGGCGGAATCATGCGCCCCAAGCCGCGATGCATGTGGTCCAGCGGGCCAATGGGCTCAAGGGACCGTTTCGGAACCACGTGGGCGATGGTGTCCGTGGGATTCGGGAGTTGGTGGATCCTGGAGCGGTGCCAGGCCAGACTTACCGCTACCGCGTGTATGCTGTGTTCCCGACGCCTCAGGGTCCGGAGGGGACGCCCGTGTCCAATGAGGTAATCTCGCGGCCCTAGCGAAATTCTCTTTCCATACGCTTCTAGCGGTTCATGCTGGTGGGGCATTCCCACGGATAGGATATGAAGCAGAATCAGAAAGTAGTTTGGTTAGGGGTTTGGCTGAGCCTAAGCATCGGTTTGGCCGGCGGTGAGGTCTTAATTGACGATTTTGAAGACTCGGGCTACGCCGGCTGGACGCTTGAAGGCGATGCGTTTGGTTCGGGACCGGCCGGTGGAAAGATCGGTGGACAACAGGAGGTGACCGGTTTCAAGGGAATGGGGCTGGTGAATACGTTTCTCGATGGGGACCGAAGCCGTGGGGCGATGATTTCAAAGCCATTCGCCGTTTCGGAAAAGTATTTGGCTTTTCTGATTGGCGGGGGACGGCATCCCGGGCGAACGGCGATCGAGCTCTTGGTGGACGGGAATGTGGTTCGTTCCGAAACGGGGCGGGATGAAGAGCGGCTGCAGTGGGCGTCCTGGGATGTTGCCGAGTTTCTGGGTCGCCAAGGGCGGTTGCGGATTGTGGACCAAGAGACGGGCGGGTACGGGCATGTCTTGATCGACCATATCGTGTTGACGAGTCGTCCGCGGGGGTACCGAGATATTGGCCGGCTCTCGGATTATCGGCAGACCGAGGCCTATTACCGCGAGCGATACCGACCGCAGTATCACTTCACGCCCCCGATGAATTGGATGAACGATCCCAACGGGATGGTTTATTTCCGCGGGGAGTACCATCTATTCTACCAGCACAACCCGCATGGAAACACCTGGGGGCACATGACTTGGGGGCATACGGTGAGTCCGGACATGGTGCATTGGGAGCATCTCCCAATGGGGATTCATGAAGAATACGGGGTGATGATTTTTTCCGGGAGTGCGGTGGTGGATTGGCGGAACACCAGTGGCTTTGGGAATGGGAGCGAACCTCCGCTCATTGCCATTTATACGGGACACGGTCATGGCAAACAAACGCAGGACATTGCTTACAGCAATGACCGAGGGCGGACTTGGACGAAGTATGCGGGTAATCCCGTGCTGGATCTGAATGAGAAAAACTTTCGCGATCCCAAGGTGTTTTGGCACGAAGCGTCGGATCAATGGATCATGGTGGTATCGATGGCGAATGATCTCTATGTTCAGTTTTATGGCTCTTCGAATCTTAAGGACTGGACCCATCTTAGTAATTTCGGACCGGCGGGCTTGAGGGGAAAACCGAACTGGGAATGTCCGGATCTGTTCGAACTTCCGATTGAAGGGGAAAAGGGAGAAACGCGATGGGTGCTGGAAGTCGATATGGGGAATAAGGCCATCGCGGGTGGCTCTGGCGGAGAGTATTTTGTGGGGCACTTTGACGGCCGTGTTTTTGAGCCGGAGCACGATTTGGACAGTGTTCGTTGGGTCGACTACGGGCGCGACTTCTATGCCCCGGTTTCGTGGTCGGATGTGCCAGCCAGTGATGGTCGACGCCTATGGCTCGCTTGGATGAACAACTGGGAGACGGCGATTCTGCCAACGCATCCCTGGCGAAGTGCCATGTCACTCCCGCGTTCCTTGGCTCTGCGACGAACCGCGGAAGGGCTGCGCATGGTGCAGCGCCCCGTGGTTGAGCTGGAAGCGCTTCGGGGGGCTGAGGTCCGGTTGAGTGCGTTCCAATTGTCCCCGGGGAACACCTCGCTGGACGCGCAGGGAATCGTCGGGAACCAAGTGGAGATTCAGGTGGAATTCGAGCCTGGGACGGCCACTTCATTTGGTTTGCTGGTCAGCAAAGGTGGTGAGGAAGAAACGGTTGTGGGTTATGATGTGGCTCGGCAGGAATTGTTTGTTGATCGAAGCCGATCGGGTGAGGTGGATTTTCATCCGGCCTTTGCTGGGCGGCACGCAGGGCCTCTTCCTTTGGACGAGGGACGAGTGCGGTTGCAGTTGTTCGTTGATACTTCGTCAGTCGAGGTGTTTGGCAATGATGGCTATACGGTCATCACGGACCGAATCTTTCCGGATCCATCGAGCCAGGCAATCGAACTGTTTTCCGAAGGCGGTGAGGCCAAGGTCCACTCGCTGAGCTTTTGGCCGCTGAGGTCGGTCTGGCACGAGGAGTAAGGGACTAGGCCGACGCTTGAGGATTTTCGGGAGCCGCCTCGGCGGCATAGGTCTCAAAGTTGAGTGTGGTGTCTCGATCCGCGTAGCTCTCCGCGATGTCTCGAATCTGAAAGAACCGGAAGTTGCGGTAGCAGAAGACGACGATTAGGATGAAGAAGAGCGCTGCTAGATGGAAGAGGACCTGATTCGCTTCGTGGCTTCGAAGGATTGAAATACCCCATCGGTCGACCGGGGCGCCGGCATCTGGATTCATACTCGTGGCGCTGGGCAACCAAACGCTGAGACTGCCGACCAAACAAGCGCCAACCGCAATCGCCCACGCCTTGGCGTCCGCTATCAGGCGGTTCTTTGCGGTTCGCCTTATGTTTGCGGCTCCGTGAAGATGGTCGCCCCCGTTTTCAAACCGGACTAGGCTGGAGGTTGAGGTTCTATTGAATACATAGGCCGTGCACCCGGCTATGGCCGCGATGGAAGCGAGGTGGGCTACGCTATATGGTAGCGAGAACTTCCAAAAATAGGTATAGATACCCACGAAAATCGCCGTGCCAAGGACGTAGCTAACCGTGAATAGGGTGGCGGATTGTTTAAAGCTGGCTGCCGCCAATTGATGGCGCTGCCACTTGTTGGCTTCAAGGGGAGAGCGATGTGTGCATGCGCCCGATTTGGTGCCCTTCTCAATCAGGATACGGCGCCACCAGAGGCTTAGATCGATGACCCCACGTCCGAAACAGATGGTGAGTGCCAGGCAGACGGATCCGAGGACCAAAGAAAACGCACTCGTAGCATTCAGGGCCGCGCTCAGGGTGACGAATTCGAGCAGAACGATCGTTAAGGGAATGATGCGATAGATTTGATTGATCGAATTCTTGATTTTATCGGCATCGAAAAAGAAATCCGTGTCAGCTGCCAAGGCTTGCTCTGGGTTGGAAACAGTAGCAGGTGGATCTCCGGCAACCGTGGGGCATTGGCCGTCAATTGTGCGGAGAATTCGTGAGAACAAGGGTTGATCATTCCAGTAGTCCGTATGGGCAACGCCTGGGATATCATACCGATTGAAGACAATGTCTTCGCCAGATTCGAAGACGTGGGGATAGGCGGCCGATGAGCGGGCTACATCGAGGTTGTGGCCGACGGGATCCAGCTCATCGCAATAGTTAATGTGTTTGATTCGGTGCTGGGAATCGGCGATGTCGGTCGGCCAGTTCTTGCCTGTAAGGTAGGTGTAGTTCTGCCACCACATGATTAGATACTTGTCGATGGGTGATCCCAGTGTGAAGAAATGATCGACCCGATGAATCCATTGCGTGTTGGTCAAGTCCGCTCCGGTGGCCGTGCTCGACTCGCTGACTTCGCGATCAGCCGCCTCGTTGTAGCCTCGAAAATCGTCAGCGACCTTGGCTGCCAGTTCCGGAATCGAAGCGCGGATTTTCGCGTAGATTAAGGCATCGAAACTCATGATGGTTCCGAGACTGTGGGCGATAATGGTGTAGCGCGGCTTCTGGTCATCGGGTTGGTCGCGGTGCTCGGCTTCGATACTTCCCAGTAGTTTGTGAAATCGAAAGGTCCCGCGGCCGCGTGCACGTGTGTATTCACCATATTGTTGAACGTCACCGAGGAAGCTGGAGAAGATCAGTTTTTCGAGCGAACTAAAGCGGAGCTTCATCACTTGCTGGGTCATTAGCAGTGACTGAATCAGGAGTAGTAGCAGTTTCTGGATCCATTGGGGAACCTGATTCTTTCTTACCAGCCGCCCAAGCAGGCCCTGTGCCCAGGGTAGGATATTCTGAACGACGGCCGTTTCGTCATCGTCGAGAATATCGGACCAACAGACATCGACGAATCGGAAGTTGGTTCCGTTCTGGGAGTCCGTTCGTTCCCCCAGAAACGGGCCTTTGATGGCGTTGGATGGATTCGGGTCCTTGGGAATGCCAGCGAACTCAATCCATTGGAGCGGTCCGGAGAATTGTTTCTTAATGCCGGTTGCGCCCGATGCGCGACCCAGCGTCACGACTTCCAAGGATTGTCCGGCTTCGAGCCGTGTCACTGCGTCGTGGTAATGTGCCGCAAGCCTTGCCTTAGTACCGGGATCGGTTTCCGATTGCCATCGATCCTTTAGCTCGTTGAGGTGCCGGGCAGAGGCGAATCGCTCGATAACCTTGAGCGTGGTCTCATTTTTTCGTTGTTCGCCGATGCCATGAACGACGATGACGTAGTGGGGCTGGGCTGACATGGATGCTTGGTTGGTCTACTGGCGTTAGCCGAGTAGCTTAAGGGCGTTCCATTTGTCGCGGAGTGCCGCACGGAGTTCTTGGTCCTGATTGCGGAGTGAGCCTTTGCGTTTATTCATGGCGAAAATCAAGACAATCAACCCCAATCCGAGGAACGGATAACGAATCAGGATCAAGTGAAAGAAGTTGTCAAACATCGCGGGCGTGAGGAACTCAATCAAGTCTGCCAGGATACGCGTGAAACCCGTAACCACCCGGAAGACCGGTTCCAAAGCGGAAGCGTTAAGCGATGAATCAATGCGTTGAATGCCATTCTTGAGGGGCTCGGCCAAGGCCACGACACGGGCTGGAAGGTAGCTTTTGATCAGGTTGGGAGCCCAACAAACGATGGCGCCGATGATGATGATCAGAACAAGCTCGAGGAACCAGGAGTAGAGCCTGATTCGTTTGGATTGTACGGGCGTGATGGCTTGGTGCGCCTGATCGTATTCGCTCTTTTTCAATGAGGCCTGTTTTACGACCTGATCTCCTGCTGGACCGGTTTCGATGATTTCGAATGATGGGGGCAGGGCGTCCGGGGCATACCACTGGATGCGGTCACGCATGCGTCGTACGGCGCTGTCGTGCACCTTGATGGCGCCGCGGCATTTCCCTTGCGAAAGCTCAGTGAGATTGCGCGGGGTGTACCGATAGAAGACACCGAGTCCATCACGGGAATTGTGCATGATGCCCTCGGCGTTGGCCTTATCGTTTACTTCGTCGTTAAAGCCGTCGCAAACTTCCATGCCGGCCTTTTGTGCGTGGGCCAACATCCATTTAAGTGCGACGTAGGAAAGTTCTGTGCGTCCGTAGCCCCCGCCGACGTTAGAATGCATACCGGGGAACCAAACCTGGCTTACCTCCGTTTTCGTGATCGAAGCGTCCGTTTCGTTCCAAACCAAGGGATGGAACGAAAGGCGTTGGTCATCGATAGCCAGCGCATGACAGGCCTTCAGAACATTGGGCGTTAGTTCGTAGTTGTAAAAGCGATGCTCCAATCCGCCGATGCGGTCGGTCAGCCGATCGAGCAGGTTGAAGAGGAAGCTGAAGAATCGAAGGAAGAGGGTCTGCTTGGGCCATTTCTGTGGGAAACCGAGCGCGGAAACCGTGTCCCAGACGCCAATGAAAGCGATTGGGATGGATCCGTGATTGGTGCCCTCCTGCGGATCCAAGAGGTCGCTCCGTTGGGGATTCTTTTTGTAGTTTTCGAATTCGGTTGTGACGCGTTGTTCGAGTGCGTTATCCCTCAGCGTTCGACCATCGACTACCCCGACGGCAGCAATCATTCCGTTAAGGGCGCGAACTTCGGCGGCACCGCGGCTGAAACCGAAGAGAAACACGTTGTCGCCCGGTTCGTACATCCGAGCCAAGTAGGTATAGAGATCTTTGATGTTGCGAGCAAAGCCGAATCCGAAGGCTCCCGTTACTGCCTTGATGTATTTGTTCGTCGCGGTGCCGACTCCGTTGTCGTAGAAGGAGATTTGTTTGGTCCCTCCGGTTGAGGCATTGGGTTCGCAGTGCAGTTGGAGGGCCTGGTAGATACGATAGACGTTCGAATCCGGTGTCGTTCCACCCCGATTACCGGTTCCGTCGGCACAGAGGATGATGTTCTTGCTCATAGGCTTGTTCGGGGGCTTAGGGGGGAAGCGCCTTTCGGAGCCACCGTGCGGTGGGGGAGCGCCGTTCGATTCATGGCCGTCGGCTCCTGGCTTTTTTCCTCACCATTCGCTGACTTAATGTCGCTCTTAGGGATGCTTTAATACGAAATTGTTTCTGATGTGGCGCGTTATAGCAAGTGCTTTTTGTGGCGTGTGATTAAAAGGGAGCTCGGACGGCGGTGGGGTCGAACGGATTGTTTTCCATAGCCAGATCGGTGCGGAATTTGGGATACTCCGTCCCGGTGAAAACGTTGTTCCTCATGCGGCATGCCAAGTCCAGCTGGGCGAATGAAGGCCTGTCTGATCACGATCGACCTTTGAACAAGCGGGGATTGCATGATGCGCCGGCGATGGCGACTCGATTGCGGGAGCGGGGCGTGGTTTTTGATGGGGTTGTGAGTAGCTCGGCATTGCGGGCGAGAGAGACGGTGCGTCTCTTTGGCGATGTGCTGAACTGGGACCCCGGGATCGTTCACATTGAACCCAGTCTGTACGGCGCCACCGCACAGGAGTGGCAACAATTGGTGCAACAGCTGGACGAGGAATGGAACACCGCCCTGATGGTGGGGCACAATCCGACCCTTACTGAGATGGCGCAAGAGTGGGGGCGGTTTGATATTGTAAACGTTCCGACCTGTGCGTGGTTGGAGATCCGCTACGCCGGTGATTTCTGGGGGAATCTCGGCGATTCGAATCGCGATTTGGAAATCGACTTCGACTACCCCAAACGACTGCTCGATTGATCCGCTTCCTCTCGTTCGTTTCTTAAGGCCCGAACTGACCCTTGACAGATTCGTGTTTAATAGGTAACTAATTGGTTACATATTAAAGCAAGCGAAGACAACTTGGATCAGATGTTTTTGGCTCTGGCGAATACGAGCCGGCGCAAGATGCTAGATATTATCCGGGAGATGCCGGGCTGTAGTGTGAACGACGTGGTGAAGTATTTCGAGATGAGCCGGATTGGGGTGATGAAGCATTTGGGTTTGTTGGAGGCGGCGGGTTTGGTGATTTCTCGAAAGCCCGGGCGAACGCGAGAGTTGTATTTCAATACGGGCCCGATCCAGGCGGTGTATGACCGTTGGACAACGGAGTATGCCTCGTTTTGGGCGAGTCAGGCGATGGACTTGAAGTATCAGATTGAAGGGATGACAAAGAAATCATGAGCGGTCGAAAACATGTCACACGGGTTCATATTGCGGGTTCGATTCAACAGGTGTGGGATGCTTTGACCCAGCAGGGTAAACCCTTGCCGTTCTTTTTCGGCTCGGTAATGCACACCACGGGATTGCATCCGGGGGCGCAACTCCGGATGCGCACGGAGTGCGGGACCTACACGGGTGTGGTTGGGGAGATTCTAGAAGTGGATCCACCGCACAAATTCTCGCATACGTTTAAATTTACCAATCGGGATGATCCGCCGTGTAAGGTCACCTATGAGCTGAAGGAGGTGGACGGCGGCACGGAGTTTACGTTGATTTCGGAGGACCTACCCGAGGGGACAGGTACGGAGCGCGATATGGTTTCGGGCGGGGCGATCATTACCAGCACCTTGAAGGGGCTTGTCGAAGGCCGGCTTCCCTTCAAGTCTCGCTTCATTCTGTTGATGTGTCGTCTGATGAAACCCTTCACGCCGAAGCGATCTCGGAGTGAACACTGGCCTTTGGACAAACCGGTAATTTAGCAAAGAAGAAAGAAACACGATGCCGAAATCTGCAGCTGACTTTGAAGGCGAGTTCTTAAAAGGGCTCAAAGCCCAATCGGGGAGAGATCTCAAGGCTTGGATGGCGCTCTGTAAGAAGAGTGGCGAGACCAAGCAGAACGCCTTATTGAAACACCTGAAGACCAACTACGAGTTCAACCACATGCAGGCGAACTTCCTGGCGGCGATTTACCTCAACGGAGGCAAGCCGGTGTATGGCGACGGGGCGGACCTGATGGGGACTCATTTCGAAGGGAACAAGGAGGCTTGGAAGCCGGTGTACGAGGCCTTGGCGAAGAAGGTGCAGGGTCAGTTCAAGGGCGTCGAAATCGTGCCGACGAAAGGCTATATCTCGTTTCGGAATCCTCGGGAGTTTGCCGTAGCCAAGATCACGGCCAAGGCGATGCGAGTGGGGATGGATCTCGGGGATCGGGCCTTCGAAGGGCCGGTCGAGAAGGCCAAGAGTTTGGGGACGATGCCTCGAATCTCGCATATGGTGGAGGTGATGGATGCGAAGGGGATTTCTGCGGCCTTGGGCAAGCTGCTCAAGGAAGCGAATGCGCGGGTGAATCCGTAGGGGAATTCAGAATTCGGTTCAATCCGTGCGACTGGTGGTTGCCAATTTCTGCGGGTTTGTCATGCTGGGAACACTTTATGAGAGTTTTCTTTGCCTGGCTTTTGATGGGTATCTCCGTTCTGGGGATCGCTGCTGAGAAACCGAATATCATCTTCATCCTGGCGGATGATTTGGGGTATGCGGAGTTGGGCTGTTATGGCCAAACCCGCATTGCCACGCCGCGGATCGACGCTCTCGCGGGCGAGGGCATGCGGTTTACAGAGAGCTATTCCGGGAACGCGGTTTGTGCACCTTCTCGGTGTGTTTTGATGACGGGGAAACACCCCGGCCACGCGTTTGTGCGGAACAATGGCGAGGTCAAACCCGAAGGGCAGCGACCGATTCCGGATACCGTAACCACCCTGGCGGAGGTTCTCCAAGGTCAAGGATACGCCACGGGTGCGTTTGGGAAGTGGGGATTGGGTTTCCCGGGATCGGAGGGGGATCCGTTGAACCAGGGTTTTGATCGTTTCTTCGGCTACAACTGCCAGCGCCATGCCCATAGCTACTACCCGAACTATCTCTGGAGTGATCGGGAACGGATTGCCTTGGACAATGATCCTCCGATTCCTGGGCACGCTTCCTTACCTCGAGATCTGCCGGCGGGGAAAGCCTCAAGCTACGAGCAGTTCAAGGGCACGGACTACGCTCCGGATCGCATCAATGCCCAAGCCCTGGAATTTATTCGTGAGCATCGAGACGAACCTTTCTTCCTGTATTATCCGACCGTGATTCCGCACGTGGCCTTGCACGTTCCGGATGCCGACCTCAAACCCTACTTGGCCAAGGGTTGGATTGACCCACCCTTCACACGGGCGGCCGGGTACGGGTACACCCCCCACTTTAAACCGCGAGCGGCCTACGCGGCGATGATTACTCGGTTAGATCGGTATGTGGGGCGGGTCTTGGACGTTCTGGAGGAGTTGGGGGTGGCTGAGAATACGCTGGTGGTCTTCACCTCGGACAACGGGACGACACATTTGAAAGCGGAAGTGGACTATGATTTCTTTCAGAGTGTGGGGAACTTGCGGGGGCTGAAGGGGTCGCTCTATGAGGGCGGTGTGCGAGTACCTTTGATAGTCCGGTGGCCGGGCAAAGTTCGGGCGGGTAGTGTTTCGGATTTTCGAACCGGGTTTGAGGACTGGTTGCCAACTTTGGCCAGTGTGGCGGGCGCGCCGGTTCCAGTGGGTGACGGTGTGGATCTTTCGTCGACTCTAGTTGGTCGCTATCAGCGGGAACGTGATTTCCTCTACCGTGAGTTTCCCGCCTACGGGGGGCAACAAGCCGTCTGGTTGGGACCGTGGAAGGGGATTCGGCAACGAATGTTGGCCAAAGGAAATCCGACGCCGCTCAAGACGGAACTCTACCACCTGGGCAATGACGTCAGCGAGTCCACGGACCTGGCGGCGGAGTATCCGTTGATTGTCGAGCAGATCGAAGCGCTGATGCGGGATCAGCACGTTCCGTCGGCCACGTATCCGTTTCCGATCCTCGACTAGTCGCCCAGGAGGTAGCGGAAATCGTCCAACGTCAGTGATTGGGAGAACTGCTCTTCGCCGAGCACGTTTTCCATCAGGTCCTTCTTTTCTTTTTGCAAGGCCCGGATCTTCTCTTCGATCGTGTCTTTGACGATCAGGCGGTAGGCGATGATTTGATTGGTTTGACCGATGCGGTGGGTGCGATCGATGGCTTGGGCTTCCACGGCAGGGTTCCACCACGGATCGAAGAGTACCACATAGCTCGCGGCGGTGAGGTTGAGTCCGGCCCCACCGGCTTTGAGTGAGATCAAGAAAACGCCGGGGTGGGGCGCGGACTGAAATTCCTCGACCAGTGTGCCGCGGTCTTCGGTATCGCCTTTCAAAAGCCAGGTAGGTATCTCCGCCTCGTTGAGTGCTTTTTTGAGTAGATCCAACAGGCCGGCGAATTGTGAGAAGACTAATACTTTGGCGCCTTCGGCCATCATGGGTTCTAAGAGTTCCAGCAGGGCTGTGACCTTGGCGGGAGTGGTGCGAGACTTTTCGTGGTACAGCTTAGGGTGGCAGCAGATCTGCCTGAGGCGAAGGAGTGAGGTGAGGAAATTGAAACGAAGTTTGTTGAGCTGTTTTTGAGTCTTCGCTTTGAGGAGTGTTTGTTGCGCGTGCTTGAGTTCCGCGTCATAGAGTTTTCGTTGCGGGCCCTCAAGTTCGCAGTGGATTTCGTCCTCGATGCGCTCGGGTAGATCCTGGGCAACCTGGCTTTTCGTTCGGCGGATGAGGAAGGGACGGACCCGAGCGGCCAGGCGAACCGGGGCCAGCGGATCCTTGCGGTCATCATAGAGCCGAGCAAAGGCGGCTTGGGGGCCGAGCACGCCGGGCATGGCAAAGGCCATCAAGCTCCAGAGATCCAGTGCCCGGTTTTCGATCGGTGTGCCGGTCAAGACCAAGCGATGGGAGGCGCTGAGACGGCGGGCGGTTCGGGCGGTTTCTGAATTGGGGTTCTTGATGTTCTGCCCTTCGTCCAAGATGATGGCGAGGAAGGGGAGAGATTCGATCGCTGCACCGATGCTGCGCAATTGGTGGTAGTTGATCACGTGCAGATCTGCTTTTTTGATTTGGTCCGGAAGTTTCTTGATCGTATCGGCGGACCAGACGCGGACATTCAGTTTTGGGGTGAATTTTTCGCTATCGACCCGCCAATTATCCATCACGCTCTTGGGACAGACCACGAGGCTGGGGGGCGCTTTGGATTTCCCTTTTTGGGCGCGAAGCCAGGTAAGCCAGGTGAGGGTTTGGACGGTTTTTCCGAGACCCATGTCATCGGCGAGGATGCCGCCGAAACCGTTGGTGGCTAGGTAGGCGAGAAAGTGGAAGCCCTCGACTTGATAGGGACGGAGTTCGCCCTGAACCGCGCGCGGGACTTTGGGTTGGACACGGGTCTGGATATCGGCGGCGCGGCGCTCGATGGTCTCGGCTTCTTCTTGGGGGAGCAGTTGGTTGGCAGCGGGTTTGGCGAGTTGCAGGGCGTGCAGGCGTTGCGGCTCGTCGTTGAGCGTTTTGGGATTGAGTCCCAACTCAGCGAACCGTCGGTCGCCGTCTTCATCGAGTTTCAACTCCAGTCGCCGCCAGCCTTTGCCGGGGAGTCGGACCCACTTTCCGTTGGCGGCGAGGAGGAGATCGATTTCGGATTGCGTGAGCTGGGTGTCTTCCAGGTCGAGCACGACTTGGATATTAAACCAATCGCGATCGATTTCGGTGGCTTGTAGGCGCATGCGTCCGACCGCTTTCGGATCGCGGAAGGTGGCGAGTTCTCCTTCTAGGACCACAGAAATCGTGGGGGGTAGATTCTCCAGCCATTCGGCGAACACCTCGGGAAAGCGGCGATTGATGGCGGTGTCGTAGGTGCCTTCATAAACGTTTGCCGCACCGGGCAAATTGAGTAGGTGAGCCTCAAGCAGGTCGAGTTGGGAGCGATCGGGGATGAGGACGCGTTTGCGTTGAGGTGCCGGACCTCCGGCCTCTTCCGGTATCCGGGTCCAATGAGACCCGTCCCAGTATTCGCACCGTTCGCCCTTGGGACCGAGTGCCAATCGGCCGATCCGACATTCCTCTCGGGTTTCGTTGTCGATGTAGCAATGGAAACAAGGCGTGAGGGGGACGCGTTCGACTTTCTTCTCGAGCTTTGGTGGGAGTTGCGGGGTGAGGTTGCCGAGGAACTCGAGTCCCGTTTCTTTTTCGACGGCTGGGGCTGGCAAATGCGCCTCGGCGGTCAGCGATTGCGCCTGAGGGCCCGAAACTTTGGGGATCGCGAGGAATTCGGTCTCCGTCATGTAGTAGGCGGTAGGTCCCCAGAATTTTGCTAGGATCGGTCCGATGGGCTCGCCGTTTGGGCGAGCCAAATCGATTGGGTATGCTTCTACTTCTGGGTTTTTCGGGTGAAGCACCCATTGCAAGGCCGGGTTGGGGATCTCGAATGGCTTCCCTAATGGGGTGATGAGGCAAGGATGGATTTGAGGCGCTCGAAGCAGCAACGGAAGCAGTTCTTGAAAGATATCGCTCTGGAGGGAGAAGCTTGCTTTTGCCGAACTGTCGGGATGGGCGTGTTCTAGTTCCCGCAGTAGGGCGGTGCTCGATGCGTCCAGGCCCAGCTCGGTTCCCGATTCGAGCCGTTTTTTTAGGGTCCGTAGCAGCGGATTCGAAATCTTCTTCCACGGGGCGTCCGAATGCTCTTGATGCTCAAGGGTGGCTCGTTCGGGATCGAAGCGCAGTCGGAGGGAGCGCGTGAGTGGGGGCGCGGCCGCGATATCGGGGGTGGCCACCGCATCCTGAAAGAATTGCGTCCATTTGTTCGCCTTCTCATTGCGCTCCCAGCGGGTGAGCTGAGGGGCGATCACACTCGTATCGGATACGGGCTTCATGAAGGCCGGGGTCGTGATTCCGTTCTGCTGGGCGAAGTGCACGAAGTAGAGCCAAAACTCATGGTCGTTCTCCGGAAACTCTTCCCACAGTTGCAGGTCCTGCCAGAAACTGAAGGTCTGACGTTGGGTCAAGTGGCGGATGATCCGGCCAGACACGTATTTCGCTTTGGGATTGAGTAGGGTGTAGGTTTCCTGAACGGATCGAAGGTAGGCTTTCTGGGACGAGTTCAGTTCGTGATTGATCTCCGCATCGACTTTTTTCGCGAGCGCGCTTTTAGCGGGACGTCGTCGAGTGGGCTTGGGATTCGAGGGGACCGCGGTTGGTGCGGGCGCCGATGGGGGAGCAGAACCGTGTTCTTGCCTTTCTTCGAGCAAGTATTGGTAGAGCCCGGTTAGGCCTGCAGCCGCATGGTCGCAATGGCCGGGCTCGACGGAGCAATCGCAGAGAGTGATGGGATCTTTGCCCTTGGGAAGCGCGATTGAGATTCGGTAGACCCGATCACTATAGACCCGAGCCAGATACTGATTCCCGCTCCCGACCGGACGAATCTCAATGTTGCCCTTTTCGGCGAGCTCGGCGGCATGCGCGAGGGCCGCCGAAGAATGGACTTTGAGGCCCTTGTCTGTTTGTTGGAGCTGCTGTTCGAGTTGTTGCGGTTTCACGCCGGACCCGACTCTAATGGTTCCCCATTCGGAGGCAAGGCCCCCGCAGAAAAATGAGGGGCATCGAGCCGGTTTTTCTGGCTCGATGCCCCAAGACTGTCCGTTCGCGCAGAGGCCTGTCGCGAATGGGTGCTCGATTGGCTTACGGTTGCGGGATCGTGGCGAGCTGGACGGGTTTTGGTTGCGCCAGCAGGCGCTTGGATTCCTTCAGGATGAAGTCAATGTCCGTGAAGGGTTCGTAGCTGACATCTTGCCAGCGGACGTTTCCATCCGCGTCGATGAGGAAGGTGCCATGAAGGGGCGTGTTCTCAAAGTCGTCATGGGCACGGAAGGCTTTGAACACATCGAGTTCTGCATTGGCGAGGAGTGGGAATGAGAGTTCACCCAAGAGTTCGCTTTTGGCGAGGGACGCTTGGAGTTCCGGCAGCGCTTCGGTGCTGATCGCGGCGAGGGAGATATCCTGTTCCGCAAACTCGTCGACCCGTGGATCGAGCAAGTTGAGTTGTTCCACGCAGTGGGCGCAGCCGTAACCAAGGTAGAACACGAGTAGCAGCGGTTTGCCCTCGAAGTCTTGGAGAGTGCGTTCTTCTCCCTTGGCGGTCGCGAGTTTGAAGTCTGGAGCCGTCCAGGGCTGCCAACGGAAAGGGCCGAGGCTGTCCAGGGTGGGCCGGTTGCCGACATCGGCCGGTGTTTGATAGGGCCGTTGCCATTGTGAAGGGATGCCCAGGTCGGGTGCCAAATCCGTGAGACGTTGGAAGATCGGGATGTCTAGATCGACGAAGCCCGCGATCCCTTGGAGCTCTTTGAAGGCCTGCGTGGCCGCTTCCAGTTTGCCGGCTTGATGGAAGATCTCAATGGCGGTGGCGAGGACTTGGACTTGGTTGGTGCTGGACTCTTTTGCCTTCTCGATGATTTCGACCGCTTTTTCGGTGTCTCCCAAGCGCAAGTGGATGTGAGCCAGGCGTTCGCGGGGAATACCACGAGTCTTCTCCAATAACTCTTTGGCGGATTCCGGCCGGTCTTCTAGCAGGGCGACGTAGAGATCCAGTTCGGCAAGCTTGGCCCGAAGGTTCTCGATCGAGCCGCTGTGTCGGAGCATGGCTTGGGCCATGGCCTCGGCGACTTCACGGGATTGTTTCTTGTCGTCCTTGGCCTTGGCTTCGGCTTTATCCGCGGCGTCGAGTCGGTCCAAACGCTTTTTCTCCAAGAGCTTTTCGAGTGGTTCCTTGGCGTTTTTCAGGGCTTCCAGATCGTTCTGGTGGTAAGCGGCTAAACCGAGCGCGTTCTGCCGTTGGATTTGATCCGAGTCAACCTCGGTCGGCTCCAAGTAGACGGAATTGGCGAGGTCCTTCAGATCGTCCCAAAGCTCGTACCGCACCAGGGTTTCCATCAAGCGCATGCGGCCATAGGACGAGCTGCGTCCGCGGCGGGAGGGCAGGTTGTATTCGGGGTGGCGTGGGAGTTCGATCATGTTTTTGGCCAGATCGATGGCGTCGTGCACGCGGCCCAGGTAGTTGAGGTTGCGAATAAGCCATTCGTTGTTGTGAGCGAAATTGTGGATTTGATCCGGCAAGACACGGTCGCGAATCATGTGGGCGTGATCGACCCGGGCGGAGGCTTCTTGTTGCCAGGCGGCGTCGGCGTAGCGATTCAGACGGGAGAAGATGTGTCCGGGCATGTGCCACATGTGGGCGATGCCGGGCGCACTCTGACCACAACGGGCGGCCGAAGACACGGCGCGTTCGGCTTTTTCCCGATCCCAGAGGTGGATCCGGTAGTGGTGGGCCGGGTGCATGGGGTTGACGTCGAAGACTTGTTGGATCAAGGAGTTGACTGCCTGGTGGGAGCCAATCGGGTGATGGCGGTTGTTTTGGTAGATGGTCACGGCCAGGAACGCTTTGGCTTCGATGTCGTCGGGGTAATCGTAGACGATCGTCTCAAGGTCACGGATCAGGCGCCGACTGCGTTTCTTGGCGTCTTTTTCTTCGTCGAGGTAGAAATGCTCAAGGCTTTCAATCCAGAGTTTCTCGCGAGGTGAGACGGACTCTTTTCTTTCGACGGCGTCTTCGGTGAAGGCCTTAGCACGATCTCGGTTGTTGGTGTTGGCCATGGCCATTCCCCAGTAAGCCATGGCGCACTCGGGCTCCAGAGCGGCAATGTGGCGGAAGGTTCGCTCGGCTTCCAGGTACCAGAAACCGTGGAGCTGACCAATGCCTTGATCGAAGAATACCTGAACTTCAGCGGAGGTCGTGGTGATCGGGAAATGCACATTGCCGGTAGCTCCCATGAGGTAGGCGCCTTGGCGCGGGCCTTCGTTGAAGGCTTCGCCGTGGGACGAGTGTCCGGCGAGCAGTTCATCCGTAGGCTCAGCGGTTTCGGTCGTTTCCGGATCGGCCGCGAGGGCTGCGAGGGGAAGGCTGAGAGCGATGAGGAAAATGGGGTAATTGAGCAACTTCATTGGCGAGCGTTCCTTACTGATCTTCACTCTAAAGGAGCGGTTCCGAGGGAGACAAGTTACAGTTTTCAATTGGGTGACAATGTGAGGGCGCGTGAGCGCGTTTGCCAACGCCGAATTCGTCGGGCCAGGTGGTGAGCGAAAGGTGGGGCGGCTGGTGGCCCTAGTGGTTGAAGAGGAACTCTTTGGTGTTGAGCAGCGCCCAGATGATGTCTTCGTAGGCGATCCGACTTGGGTCCGCGGCTCCGTCCTCGCCTTCCTTCTGGTCGGAAGCCGTGGTGGTCGCGGCCGTGAGCTGTTTCTTGTTGAGGTAATTCATGGCCGTGTTGAGTTCCTCAGAACTGGGATAGCGGCTGAACGCCATTAAGTAGAGCTCACTGATTTTTTCTTCGTGCGTGCGGGTGGCATCTTGGACCATATGTGCGGCCCGACCCGTTTTCGCCGCGAGTTTTTCCTGGATGCTTTTGGAGTTAAGCAAGTGGAGGCTCTGGGCCAGGCTGGCGTCTTGGGAACGCTCGCATTCGCAGGAACTGGAGGAATCGGGTCGCCCGAAGACGGTGAGGAAATAGTGGCTGCTGTTGAAGCTGTTGTCCGGCAGCTCGACGGCTTTGGTGCCCAAGGGAAGGCCGTTGAATTGAACTTGCGAGCCCAAGAGATCATGGACGGAATCATACAAGACCTCGGCCATGAGTCGTTTCGGGTAGTAACGGGAATAATGCTGTTTGTCGACCGAGTTGTGTTGATTGGGAATCGCGCTGAGCTGATAGACTTGAGAGTTGGTGATGGTGCGGACCAAATCTTTGAGGTCGTAACCCGAAGCGACGAAGTGCTCTGCCAAGGCATTGAGGAGTTCGGGATGGGTGGGCGGGTTGGTTTCGCGCATGTCATCTTCCGGATCCACGATGCCTCGTCCAAAGAAGTGCTTCCAGTAGCGATTGACGAGCGACTTGGCGAAGAAGGGGTTCTCTTCTTGAGTCATCCAACGGACCAATTCCAAGCGGGGATCCGTGACGGGGCGGAGCTTGAGAGGTTCCGTGCCCAAGCCCGCGGGTTGGACGGGTTTGTCTGTCTTGATGTTCTTGGTTTGCGCGCGGCCGGGTTTGTGCACGATGATGTCTTCACCCGGGCCGGTGCCTGCCGTCCGGCCAACGCGTGAAAAGAACGCGGCCAGGCTGTAGTAGTCATGCTGACTCCATTTCTCAAAGGGATGATGGTGGCATTGAGCGCACTGGAGGCGGACACCGAGGAAGAGTTGGGCGGTGTCTTCGACCTGCTCGTTGAGTTGACGGACTTGGCGAAACCACGCGACTGGTGGATTGTCCGCTAGGTCTCCGGAAGCGGTCAGGATGGAACCGACAAAGTCATCATAGGGGAGGTTCTGTTGCATGGATTCGCGGATCCAATCGTGGAACAAATAGGTGCCGCGTCGCTCGGTGGCCTTGGTTTGTTTGTTGCGCAGGAGGGCACTCCATTTATTGGCAAACAAGGCGCCGTAGCCGGGGTCGTCCAACAGGGTGTCGATCCATTCCGCTCGTTTGTTGGGAGAATCATTCCGCAAGAAGGTCTTGGCTTCGGAGACGCTGGGGAGCCGACCGGCGATGTCCAGCGTGGTGCGACGCAGGAAGGTGGCATCGTCTGTGGGCGTCGAGGGCGGCATCCCAACGGCTTTCAGTTTCTCAAACACATACTGGTCGATGAAGTTGTTTTCCGGGGGCAGATCCGTGACCGGTGCGCCGAGAGGGATGGTGGCGCGGAACACGGCGACTTGGGCTTGGTAACGGATCATCACGGCGACTTCGCCGGGCTGTTCTTGGAGTTGGACAAATCCCTGCTCGGAGACTTCGGCCATTTCTTTGACGTTGGCTTCGAAGAGGGCGCTCCGAGTGACATCTTCCGCGTTACCATCGGAGTAGTGGGCGACCACGGTGAGTTGTTGCGAGCCCTTCATCGGCATGAGCCGCTGTTTGGGAAAGACTTCGATGGAGCGGACGACGGGATCGGAGGGATCCCCATAGGGCATGCCTTGGCGGATCCATCGGGTGATTCGTTGGTAGTCGACGGAATCTTTCTCCAAACGCTTTCCGCCGCCGTGGGGCACTTCGGCGATGGCTTTGCGCAGGAGCAGACTATGTTCGGGAGCGGCGGGAAAGAGGCGTCGTCCGCGGGACTCCAGTACGAGATGTTCGTAATCTTCCGTGGGTTCGAAACCGAGGAGAGAGAGTCGAAAGCCGTTTTGGCCGCTGGATTTTCCGTGGCAGCCGCCGCCGTTGCACCCGGTCTTGGTGAAGACGGGAACGATTTCATTGGCGAAGTTGATGGGGGGATCTTTTTCAAAATCGACCACTTTCAATCGCAGGCTTGCCGTTAGTCCGCTGGGATGGGTTGCAGTGATGGTTGCAGGTCCGTTGGACAAAGGCTGGAGCCAACCGCTGGCATCCACGCTTACGATCCCTTCGGGTGCGGCGACGTAGTTGACGCTACGGGTGAAGTCCGCCTGCTGTTCGTTGGCGAACTCTGCGGTGACCAACAACTGGCGTCGATCACTAGCGCCCTGCAACACCATCGGCTCGTTGGACGCCGTCCTTTGGTGGGTGTGATGGAGATGCAGTTGATGGGGGACCTGCCATTCCGTTGGTGCACCGGCCACGGGCTCGACTTGAAACAGGGTCAAGGTGAGCGCGGTTGCTAGCGCGAAATAAGAGCGTTTTTGGAAGGTTGGATTCATCACGCTTGGGTTGTCTTTGCGTTAGTGAGGCCGGTTGTTGAGGCTTGGAAAGGGTACGGGACGCTCTTCGGTATAGCCTCCCAGCCGTTCTGTCTGGCCGATAGCTTGTCCCGTAGTAAATCCATCGTCGGCGAACCCATGGCAAGAAAGCCGTGGTTTGTGTTTGGCGACGGTGTTGAAAGAGAGAATGGTTGGTTGGCCGGAGCCGCCGAGATGGGGCGTCACAATCGGAAGGCGTTTGCGGCGGTAAATCCCGTCGCATTCCCTCGTGGCGCTTCCGCGGTTCGTGAGCATGGCCGTAGGGTACCACGGGCGATTTGGATCTCGGGTGCCCAAAAAACCTGTGGAACGCAGTCAAACTCTCGAAAATAGGGGGTTTTGTCAAGCGACCACCCGGTCGGCGGGAGCGGGCGGTGCACCCTTTTTCGTTCATTCTTCCGTGTGTCCCTCGTTTGACTGAGCCGTTGATCTTTGGTTCGGGGCGCCTTACAAACGGACCTATGCAGATGGTCATGAAGTGGCGGGGGCTGGTGGTAGCGGGAATGCTCTGTTTGATCGCGGGGGAGGCAGCGGAACAGGATTCCGTTCCGACGGGGGCCGAGGCCATTCCCGCGCAGTACGAAAAGGTGGCGCAACAATTGGTCCAGGCGGCGACTTCCCAGTCGGTCGGTTTTGAGCGCCTCGCACTGATGTGTGATCGATTCGGGCCCCGCTTTAGCGGCTCGCCCAATTTGGAGCAAGCCATCGATTGGATCCTGGAAACGATGCGCCAAGATGGGTTTGAAGCCGTGCGAGGCGAGCCCGTTTCGATCCCGCGCTGGGTTCGCGGGGAGGAATCGCTCCAATTACTCACACCGAGACGGCGTGCTTTGCCCATGCTGGGTTTGGGGGGGAGCATTGCGACGCCTTCGGCCGGGATCGAAGCCGATGTCTGGGTGGTGCGAGATTTTGAGATGCTGCGAGAGCAGCCAACTAAGGCGCGGGGAAAAATCGTACTCTTTAATGCGCCCTTTACCGAGTATCGGAAAACAGTGGTGTTTCGGTCCAAGGGGGCGGTCGAAGCGGCGAAAGCGGGTGCCGTAGCCAGCTTGATTCGATCCGTGGGTCCGTTCTCCATGCAGACCCCGCATACCGGGGCGATGGGTTATGAGGCCGGTGTGCGGCGGATTCCTCATGCCGCCATTACGGCGGAGGACGCCGATATGCTGGAGCGGATGCAATCTCGTGGAGAGACCGTCCGGGTGCGACTGCACATGAATGCGCAGACCTTGAGTCCCGGCGTGTCTCGGAACGTGGTGGCGGATTGGCGTGGGAGCGAGCTTCCGGAAGAGATTGTTTTGGTCAGCGGGCACATCGATTCATGGGATGTCGGTACCGGCGCCATGGATGACGGGGGCGGTTGTTTGGCGGCATGGGAGGCGATCCGTTTGATTCAATCCTTGGGGCTTCGCCCTCGCCGCACGCTACGTGTGGTACTGTGGACGAATGAGGAAAACGGGATGGGCGGCGTCAAAACGTATCGGGACCAACATGTGAATCAACTAGGCAACCATGTTTTGGCGATGGAGTCGGACTCGGGAGTGTTTGATCTCCAGGGGCTCAGCTTCACGGGAAGCGAGCGGGCGATGCCGTATCTCGAATCGATCGGGGGGCTCTTGGATTCGGTCGGGGTTCAGAAAATCTCCTGGGGAGCCAACGTCTCAGACATCATGCATTTGCTGGCGCAAGGGGTTCCGGTGATGGGCTTGGATGTCGATCGGGAGAAGTATTTTTGGTACCACCACACGGAAGCCGACACCATTGATAAGTTGGACCGAGGCGAGTTCAACCGGTGTGTCGCCGCCTTTGCCGTGATGGCCTACATTGTGGCGGACATGCCCGACCGCCTGCCACGGTAGCCCGGCACACGGCTACGAGTCGGTGGGTTCGGACCGCACCAGCCCCCAGCCGAGGTAGGCGAGCCCGATGGCAATGACCGGGGTGAGGAGGTTGAGGAAGCAGTAGGGCAGGTAGGCGAGCGGCGCCACCAATAGGGTCTGCGACATGAACGCGCCGCAGGTGTTCCAGGCGATCAAGGGCGAACTGAGGGTGCCGGCATCTTCCAAAGTCCGGGAAAGGTTTTTGGCGTGTAATCCGCGCTGGGCGTAGGCTTCCCTATACATGCGTCCGGGCACGATGATGGACAAGTATTGATCCGCCGCCAGAAGGTTCATGCCGAAACAGGTCGCCACGGTGGTGGCCACCAGCGATCCGGTGGAGCGAGCCCAGGAGAGGATTTTCTCGGCGATCACACGGAGAAAGCCGCACCGCTCCATGACGCCACCGAAGGTGAGCGCACAGAGGATGAGAGAAACCGTGTACATCATTGAGTCCAAACCTCCGCGGTTGAGAAGTTCATCGACGACGGCATTGCCAGATTCAGCACTATAGCCGCCTTGAGCGATATCGACGAGGGCGACCGCCGAAACGTTCTGAAATCCAAATGCCAACAAGGCGCCCAACACTGCGGCTCCGAGGAGGGCGGGAAGCGCGGAAAGGCGAAAAACGACCATGACGATCACCAGTAGTGGAGGCAAGAGTAGCCAGGGGTTCAGATTAAACTTGGCCGCCAGAGCCGTGCGGATGGCATCGATGGATTCTCGCGATGCGGAACCATCAAAGCCGCGCATGCCGAGGACGGCGTAAAGCACCAGGGCGATGCCCAACGCTGGGAGGGTGGTATGTAGCATGTGCCGAATGTGCTCGAACAGTTCCGAGCCGGCCACGGCGGGGGCCAGATTGGTGGAATCTGAGAGGGGCGACATCTTATCGCCAAAGTAAGCGCCGGAGATGATGGATCCAGCCACCATGGGGAGGGGAACGCCGAGACCTTTCCCAACGCCGATCAGGGCGACTCCGACCGTTCCGGCGGTCGTCCACGAACTGCCGGTGGCGATTGAGACCACGCTGCAGATGAGGCAGCTGGCCACGAGAAAGATGCTTGGGTTCAAGAAATCGAGCCCGTAGTAGATCATCACCGGAACGATGCCGCTGGCGATCCAGGTTCCGATCATGATCCCGATCACGCAGAGGATGAGAATGGCCTTGAGCCCGACGGCGATCCCTTCCGTAATGCCGGCTTCAATCGCTTTCCACGGGCGTCCGGTGAACTGGCCGACAAGGGCGGCCACTGCGGCGGAAAGGATGAGTGGGATATGCGGTGCCCAGTCCTGGTTGTTGTGCAGGTAGGCATTCCCCCCGATGAAAACAATGAGGGCCAAGACGGGGATCAAGGCCATTCCCAACGAGGGATTGGGCGGAGCCGGTTCGTTCGCTTCAGCCATGGTGTCTTTGAGAACACCAAAATCGGATGGGGTCGGGCAAGGAAATAGGAGAAGGGGTTTTTGTGCGCCTGGCTAGGGCTTTGCCGTTGCTAGTCGAATCCCATAGAGTTTGCCGGGACGGCGCAGACCATCACGGAAGTAGAGCACTCCGTCGGCGTAGGCGGGGTTACACCACGTCTTCCCACATACTTGCAAGCGCCCGAGTTCCTCGAAGCGTTCCGGATTGGCGGCGAATAGCACCAGCTCGCCGGTGTCGGTTAAGGATAAGATCCGGCCATCAGAAACCAGAAAGGCCGCATGGGCTTGGTCAGCTGCGGTGAAAAAGTAACCGCCTTGAGACCACTGTTGCTGCCCGGTTGCCAGATCCACGCAGATGAAATCTTTCTGAGGGCCCAGTCCGTAGAGGTAGCCACCCACGCGAACCGGGCTGGAAAAATTGATGGCGTTTTCCTTGCTGGTCCAGGCGCGGTTGGCGACTGGCTTTTGTTCGATCGTTCGGACTCGGGTGGCCATGAGGCCTTCCTCAATGGAAGAGACGATCACCAGACCTTGGTAGGGAATCGGGGTGGTGACATGGCGGCCAAACGGAGTCGAAACATCAAAGCGCCAAAGCAATGTGCCATCGGTTGGGCTCAGACTCATGAGGCCTTTGGCGGTATAGCAGAACAATTGGTCACTACCGCCGACCGTGGCCCGCACCGGGGGCGCGTAGCCGGCCAGATCGCTCTGGGAACTCCACACGAGCTTGCCGCTGCGTTTGTTCAAGCAGACCACGCTCGCGCCATTCTGCCCGCCGGCGCAGGCATAGAGATGATCGCCTTCAATGAGCGGCGATCCGTTGTTTCCGTGTCGAGCGGCGCCTTGGATGTTGCCTTTTTCGCCAATGAAGATCGCACCGAAGTCTTGGGTGTAGCTACGGGACCAGAGTAGCGAGCCATCGCTTGTCCGGCGGCAATGGAGTTCCCCTCGGCAGGTCACCGCGTAGACGCGATCTCCGTCTACTTGGGGGGTGTTTCGGGGTCCGGGTGCGCCTTGACCGTCTTTGAAGACGGGACCAATGGGCACGTGCCAGCGCGATTCGCCGGATTGGGTGTCGAGCGCGTGCAGGGTTTCTTGGCCATTCTGCTCGTCGAAGAGGTAAAGAGTCTGGTCGGCGACTACGGGCGAGGCAAAGCCGGCGCCGGTGGACCGCTTCAAAAGGATCTCAGGATCCTCTGGAAGTGTCTGGATAGCCAGTGCATGGGGAGCCAAATGCCCATCCCCTGTTGGACCTCTCCAGCGTGGCCAATCAGCGGCTTGGGCCGCGAGCGTGACGAACAGGCCGAGGCACCCAAGGAATGGGAAAGCTGGCCGGTGGGCGCGGGTCAGGATTGGCTGGCTCGCCACCATGCTTCGATGTGTCGGGTTAGCGGCTTGGCTGGGCTCTGAGGCTCTCTTGCCGAATCTTCTCGAATTCCCCGCCGGCATTCCATTGCGGCCAAGGTTCTTCGTGGCCGAGTCGATACATCACCCGTCCCAGCAGGCGGAGATCTTCGACGGCGCCGGCCAGATTCCAGCCCGGTTTGATTTCGTCGGACACCTTGTGGTAGTCGTTTTCACGATATTCCTTACGCTTGCGCGGCCCGTAGGAACTGGCGCGGCCCAGGTACTCGATGCCGGAATTGAGGAAGATCGCGGGGACGCCTTTCTTGGCGAACTGGAAATGGTCGGACCGATAGAAGTAACCTTTCTCCGGTTCGGGATCGCCTTTGACGGTGCGGCGTTGGATTTTGGCGGCTTGGTCCACCATGTCATCCAGGCTGGAGGTGCCGTAGCCAATCAGTACCAAGTCCCGAGTGGGACCCCAGGGATTGAGGCCATCGAGGTTGATATTGGCGATGGTTTTGTTCATGGGAACGAACGGATTCTCGGCGTAATACTTGGCACCGAGGAGACCTTGCTCTTCCCCGGTAGTGGCGACGAAGAGTAGGGATCGCTTCAGGGGGCGGTTTAGCCCGGCGAAGGCTTCGGCCAACTCCAGCAAGCCGGCAACGCCCGAGGCGTTGTCATGGGCTCCGTTGAAAATCTGATCGCCTTCAAGCTTCGGGTTGATCCCGATGTGATCCCAGTGGGCGGTGAGGAGGATATGTTCGTCGCGTCGGTAGCTAGCCGACCCCTCGATACGGGCAATCACATTTTGGGAGGTGATTTCACGGACCTGGTTGCGGAGCTTGAAGGAAGCTTTGGCTCGGAGCGGGATGGGAGCGAAGTCGCGGCTCAGGGCTCGTTGTTTGAGTTCGGCGAAGTCGTAACCCAGTTCGCTAAAAAGGCTTTGAGCGCGGTTGAAACTGATCCAGGAGGCCACAGGTACATCTGTTTTGGTCTCGCCATTGCCGGCCAGCGTGAAGTTTTCGCGGCCCCAACTGTTGACCACGACAAAGTAGGGGTAGCCGGCAGGGCCGGTCTCGTGCACGAGGATGACGGCGGCAGCCCCCGTTTGTGCGGCCACTTCGAGTTTATAGGTCCAACGGCCGTAGTAGGTCATTTCTTTCGCCTTAAAGTAGCGAGGATCGAGGCGAGACGGGTCACCCGGGTGGGGGACTTGGGGATCGTTGACCAACATGACCAAGGTGCGTCCTTTGAGGTTGGCTCCCTTGAAGTCGTCCCAACGGTATTCCGGCGCTTCGACGCCGTAGCCGACGAACACCAGGGTCGAATCCTCCACGGTGACCTCTGATTTGGGGTGGGCCGTCCAGGCGACGTAGTCCTGGGGATAGGTCATTTTCTCGATCTTCCCATTGAGATTGAGGCTGGCCTCGGATTGGGTCTGGATGCCGACCATGGGTACGTTTTGGACGTAGGTACCATTTGGGTTACCGGGTTCCAGACCGAAGCGCATGAATTGTCCCGTGAGGTACTCGACAGTCAATTGTTCACCTTGCCCGCCCGGACCGCGGCCTTCGTACTCGTCTGACGCGAGGACCTCGATGTGGTCGAGAAGATTCCCGCTCGTGACACTGCTGAGTGCGGAGCGCAGATTCTTGAAGGGAGCTTGTTGGGCGACCGCCAGGGTGGTGGCCAGTCCCATGCCGAGCGCGAACTGGCGCAGCGAGGAGGTGAGCGAATGCCGTCTCATGATAGGTCGCAAGGGTAAACCCGACCCCTGAGGCGTCTGCAAGATCGTTTTCGCGGCGTTGTCGGCCTCCAGAACGGGGGCTGAGAGAGAAACCGCCGCTTTTTCCCCGGTTGACTAATCATCGGCCGGAGCGATCGAGGATTGTGCCCACCGGGGATTTTCTGGCATGAACTGGGACGTGGCACGGCGTCAGATTTTATCCATTAGTGTAGTCGGCAAGGATCGCACGGGCGTGGTGGCGGCCACGACCAAGCTGTTGTTTGAGCTGGGGGCCAATATCGAGGCCTTGGAGGAGCAGGTGACCCGTGGACAGTTTAGCATGACGATCCAGGCCTCTTGGCCTGGGGCGGATTGGCGCCCGGCACCGGTGCACGCCGCTTTGGGGAAACTGGGCGAGGAGTTGGGCATGACAATTCGGGCCAAACGGCATGCGGTGGGGGACACGCAGCGATTTGCCATTTTTGTCTCGAAGGAAGATCATGCGTTCATTGGCCTGCTGGAAGCGGTGGCCAAGAAACAGATCAAGGCGGAGCCGGTGGTGGTGATTTCGAATCACGAGAAACTCAGGCGCGAGGCGCGGCGGGCGCAGTTGCCCTTTCGCCGGGTGGATTGGACGAATCGGCGAGCGGGTGAGGAAGCGGCTCTGCGGCTGACCGAGGAATTTGAGGTCGATTTTGTGGTTTTGGCCCGATTCATGAAGATCCTCTCACCGCAGTTTGTTTGGCATTTCAAGAACAAGATCATCAATATTCACCCATCCTTGCTACCGAGTTTCCCGGGACCGCAGGCTTATCGGCAGGCCTATGAACACGGAGTGAAGATTGCCGGGGTGACGGCCCATTTCGTCAATATGCACCTGGATGAGGGGCCGATCATTGCCCAGAGCAGTTTTGATGTGAAACGGGGGATGACCCTGAAAGAGATCGTCCAAACTGGCCAACGCCACGAAACCAAGACTCTGATCAAGGCGGTGAAGCTCTATCTGAGCCGTCGCTTAGACGTGCATTGGGGCACGGTGAAAGAGGTTTGATCGGCCTTCGGGGCGCCCTTCTCGGGCCAGCCGAAGCGGCGGAACGTCGAGCGAATGCCAGCAATCAAGATTATGCCGGTCTCTCCCTTGACACTGCCAACCAAAATCCGTAGCGTTCCGGGTCTTCTAGCTGGGTGAATTCTGGGGCTAAGTTGGAATTTCTCTCCGGATCGCAGGGCACGGTGTCAGCGATTCGGCTAGTCAATTTTAGGACATGAATAAAGGTAAGATTGTACAAGTGATTGGACCGGTGGTAGACGTTGAGTTTGCCGACTCTTTGCCGGCCATCTACAACGCATTGAGCGTCGAGTTCGAACTTGAGAGCCAGCCCGTAAAGCTCATCCTGGAAGTGCAGCAGCACCTGGGTGATAACTGGGTGCGCGCCGTGGCGATGTCCTCCACGGAAGGGCTCAAACGCGGTTTTGACGTCGCTGACACGGGCAAACCGATCTCCATGCCGGTGGGACCCGGCGTGATGGGCCGTGTTTTTGACGTGACGGGTCAGGCCGTGGATGAGCGCGGTCCGGTCGAGGCAGAAGCCTACAATCCGATTCACCGTGCGGCGCCAGCCCTGATCGATCAGGCCACCTCGCCGCAGATTCTGACCACCGGTATTAAGGTGATCGACTTGATCTGCCCGTTCTTGAAGGGTGGTAAAGTGGGCGCTTTCGGGGGTGCCGGTGTGGGCAAGACGGTGGTGATCATGGAGCTGATCAATAACATCGCCAAATTGCACGGTGGGGTTTCCGTATTTGCCGGTGTGGGTGAGCGGACCCGTGAAGGAAACGATCTCTACGCGGAAATGTCCGACGCAAATGTGATCAACCAAGAGAATCTCTCTGAATCCAAGATTGCTTTGGTGTATGGGCAGATGAATGAGCCGCCGGGAGCCCGCTTGCGTGTGGCCCTTTCCGGGTTGGCGATTACCGAGTATTTCCGTGACGAGAAGAATCAGGACGTGTTGCTCTTTGTGGACAACATTTTCCGTTTCTCACAGGCCGGGTCGGAAGTGTCCGCTCTCCTGGGACGCACGCCGAGTGCTGTGGGGTATCAGCCCACCTTGGCAGCCGAGATGGGAGATTTGCAGGAGCGCATTACCTCCACGAAAAAGGGTTCGATTACCTCGTTCCAGGCGGTTTATGTGCCGGCTGACGATTTGACGGATCCGGCGCCCGCCACCACGTTTGCTCACTTGGATGCGACCATCGTGTTGGAGCGCTCGATTGCGGAGCTGGGTATCTACCCGGCTGTGGATCCCTTGGCTTCCAACTCTCGGGCTTTGACGCCGGATATTGTGGGTGACGAGCACTACCAAGTGGCTCGTGGCGTGCAAACCGTGCTGCAGCGCTACAAAGATTTGCAGGATATCATTGCCATTTTGGGTATGGACGAGCTTTCACCGGAAGATAAGTTGACGGTGTTCCGAGCGCGTAAGATTCAGCGTTTCTTGAGCCAGCCGTTCACCGTGGCTGAGGTCTTCACCGGTTATCCTGGCAAGCAGGTTGATGTGGCCGACACCGTGCGCGGATTTAAGGAAATTCTCGATGGCAAACACGATGACGTGGCCGAAGCGAATTTCTACATGAAGGGCAAGATCGAAGAGATCTACGAGGAACAGGACTAAGGTCCGTCTCGGCAACTCTGAGGCAGAGCAGAAGCGATGGCCAAAACGTTACGACTTGAGATCGTCACTCCCGAGGCAAAGACCTACTCGGAGGATGTGGACATGGTGAATCTCCCTGGGAAAGAAGGGGATATGGGGATTTACCCGGACCACGTGCCGCTGATGACCGAGATTGGAGCCGGAGAAATTGGGGTTCAGAAGGGTGGTCAGCAGACGTTCCTCGCTGTGGGGGATGGTTTTGTTGAAATCACCGGCGAAAAAGTCGCGGTTTTGACTGACATGGCCGTCAAGTCGGATGACATTGACGAGCAGGCTGCGGAGGAAGCCCGGAAGCGAGCGGAAGCACGCTTGCAAGAAAAGCTCTCGGACGAGGAGCTGGCTTCCGTCAATGCCGCTTTGGCCCATTCATTAGCCCAATTGCGAGTGAAACGCCGCAACCGGCACTAGTTCCGGTCCTCAATGAAATTGCATGGAGCCGCCCTTCGGGGGCGGCTCTTTTTTTAGGGGGTAGGAGTTGAAGACTCCGGGCTAGCGGGCTGCTAGTTGAGTTCGAGGAAGTTGCGTAGGAGGTCTTTGCCGTTCTCGGTCAGAATGCTCTCGGGGTGGAACTGAACGCCCCAGATGGGAAACTCGCGATGCCGCAGTCCCATGATTTCCCCTTCTTCGGTTTCGGCGGTGACTTCAAGGCATTCCGGGATGGAGTCTCGATTGACCACCAGGGAATGGTAGCGAGTGGCCGTAAACGGATTGGGTAGCCCGCGAAAGAGATCTTCGCCATTGTGTTTCACGGGCGAGGTCTTCCCGTGCATCATGCGGTAGTTGACTTCCACCTGGGCTTCGAAACTGTGGGCGATACATTGGTGGCCCAGGCACACCCCGAGAATCGGGAGCTTACCAGCGAAGGCTTGAATGATCTCGTTGGATTGCCCGGCCTCTTTGGGTGTTTGAGGGCCTGGGGAGATGAGGATGCGATCGGGCGAGAGGGTGGTCACGTCCTCGACCGTGATCTCGTCGTTGCGCACGACTTTCATCTCGGTCTTCATCTCACCCAGATACTGCACGAGATTGTAGGTGAAGGAATCGTAGTTATCGACGACCAACATCATAATGCTGAGGAGGGTAGGCGATGTCCGGGTTCGACACAACTGGAATGCATTCGTCTCAGCGGGGGAACGGATCGGTTTCCTGGCGCGTGAGGCTTAGCGGACGGCTTCCCGAATCCGCAGCCATTGCTTGAGGTGCTTGGGGAGTTCTTTCAAGGGGATCATGTTGGGCCCGTCACTGAGGGCTTGATCCGGTTGCGGATGGGTTTCGATAAACAGGCCTTCCGCGCCTGCCGCCAGCGCGGCCCGGGCCAGGGTAGGAGCGAATTCGCGTTGGCCGCTCGAACGGGTTCCGCCTCCGCCGGGGAGTTGGACGGAATGGGTGGCGTCAAACACGACGGGATGCGCCCATTGTTGCATGATGGGTATGGAGCGGAAGTCGGCGACCAGGTTGTTGTAGCCGAAAGTGGTGCCCCGTTCGGTCAAGAGGATCCGGGCGTTGCCGAAGCCCTCAAGCTTGTCGATGACGTTTTTCATCTCTCCGGGCGAGGCGAATTGCCCTTTCTTCACGTTGATGATGCGGCCGGTGCTGGCGGCGGCTTGCAGGAGGTCGGTCTGGCGACTCAAGAAGGCGGGGATTTGCAGGATGTCTACGACACGTGCCGCTGCCTTGGCCTCGGTCTCGGTGTGGATATCCGTGAGGATGGGGACGTCGAGTTTGGTCTTGATGCGATCGAGGATGGCTAGGCCTTTCTCGAGTCCGGGGCCACGGAAGGATTCCACCGAGGAGCGGTTGGCTTTGTCGTAGCTCGCCTTGAAAACGTAAGGGAGTTGGAGTCGCCGACAGGTGCGCTGCAAGTACTGGGCGATTTCGAGGCAGAGGTTCTCGTCTTCGATCACACAGGGACCTGCGAGGAGGAAGAACATGCGGGTTTTCTTGAGAGTTCGGTAGAGGGTTGCCGGTCGGACCTGCGCCATGGGCTGAGCAATACCGAGTTCCAGCGTGCTTGGCGATCTTTTGTTCGTTTGGTGTGTGTGGGGGTGGGGCGCCCTTGCAGGGCTTGGAGTCATTTGTGGCGGGGATATCCCAGGGCGCTGCCCTGGGCTGGTACGGAGAGGGCTTTCAGCCCGCGGGGAAGGGAGGGTGTTCCCGTTCCGGGAGTCCTGGGCTCCTGCTCTTGCTGTCGCCGAGCCCTGACGGGGCGGGCCATCCCGTTCTCTATACTTGTGAACGCTTGTGATTTGCCATCATTGCCTGATCCACCTAGGGTTGGCGCCCATGACGGCGCTTTTACGGATGGCAACCGGTTTGGCTGGATCGTGCGCTTTTCGATTTCGATCCCCTTCCTCGGTGAGATGTTTCTTCGGATTGATCCTCGTGGTTTTGTTGGCTGGCGGCTGCGCGACCCCGCAGTCGACCTTGATTGAGGCGGCTCGGAAAGGGAAGGATGCGGAACGCTTGGCGGTCGCTCTGACCTCGCTGTCCTCGGTCGTTGATTCCGAGGAAGCAACCCGCCTGGGCGAGCAACTGGTGCAGGAATCTCAGCGTTTAGCCGCCGAATACAAGATTGTGGGGGATCCCTTGATCCACAATGTCATGGTCAATTCCGGCCTTCGGAAACGCGGGCTTTGCTATCATTACGTGAATGATCTCATGGCCGTATTGGAACCGGAACCGTATCGGACGGTGGAGTTTGTTCGAGCTGGATCCAAGATTGGCACGTATCGGGAGCATAATACCTTGGTGGTGAAGCCGGCTGGGGAAAGTTTCGAAAATGGGCTCGTGATTGATCCCTGGCGAAATCAGGGTCGGCTCTTCTGGGTCCGGGTCACGGGCGACAATCACGAGTGGGTGCCGTTGCAGCTGAACACTGGTTCGTGACGGCAAATTGCACCCCTGAAATCGGCCGGCATTGTCGCATTTATGCAGGCCATGGCCAAAATTGAAGATTTTGTGTCGGAATTCATTTGAATTTCCTTTTTGGATTGGAAGAATGAGGTGTCAATTGCTTGGTGCGGTATGACTCCTCAATTCACGAGATAGACAGAGAGAACCTAGTAACGATCCAGGAAATAAACGATAGAAGAATGAAACAACTACAAGAAAAGCTGTTTAAAAGCCTGCTTGTGCCCGTCGCAGGAATCCTCCTGCTGGCTGGTTGTGCCCAGCAGCAAAACCCCGGAGCCGGCGCCTCGGCAAGCGTTTCCACGCCTGCTCCTGCTGCTGCTCCTGCGCCTGCACCGACGACTACGGTTGCATCTGGTAATTTCGGGCCTTCCTACGGCCGTGTTGACATTGGCGGTGTGCCACATGTCGTGGGTTCGATGTCTTTCCCGACCGGAAATCAAGGCCACGACGGTCTGTTGCTTGAAAAGACTGTTCCGGCCGAAGTCATGGTTGGTCAGACCTTTGACTATGAGTACACGGTCACCAACTTGACTCCGTACCCCATCACGGCCGTGGTGGTGAAGGATCAAGTGACGGGCAATTTCACCACCTCTTCCTCCTCGCCTTCGGCCAGCAGCGTTGCTGGTGGTGTGGCCACTTGGGAGATTGGCGATTTGGGTGCTCGCCAGAGCACGACCATCAAAGTGACGGGCAAAGCCGCCGAAGAAGGGGTTATCACCACTTGCGGTTGGGCGTCCTACAGCCCGATCCTCTGCGAACCGATCCAAGTCGTCCGCGCGGCGCTTGAGTTGGTTAAGTCTGGTCCGGCTCAGGTGATCATCTGTGACCCGATCAATTACACCATTCGTGTGACCAACACGGGTAGCAGCACCTTGACTGGTGTTCGTGTTGCCGACCAGATGGATGCCGGTTTGACCAGCACCTCGGGTGGCAGCTCGGCCAGCTTTGATGTCGGCACCTTGGCTCCGGGCGAAAGCCGCGACTTTGCTCTGACGGCAAACGCGAGCCAAACCGGTCAGTTCACCAACGTGGCTTCGGCTACCAGCGACCAAGGTGTTGAAGCGGAAGATTCCGTGACCACCGTGGTGACCGCACCTCAGTTGTCCATTACCTGCAATACGCCGGATGAACGCTTCGTCGGTCGTCCGATCGAAGTTTGCGCTACGGTTTCCAACACGGGCAATGCTCCGAGTGAAGGTACCGTGGTTGAGGTGGCCGTTCCGGCCGGTGCCAGCTTCCGCGGCGCCAGCAGCGGTGGCCAGCTCGTAGGCAACAAGGTTGTCTGGAACGTGGGCACCTTGGCTGCGGACGCTTCGCAAGAAGTCTGCGCCAACTTCGTAGGGACCCAAGTGGGCACCTTGAACTTTGCCGCCATGGCGAACTCGGGTTGTGCCGATCCGGCCTCGAGCAGCTGCTCGACCAAGGTTTCCGGTATCCCGGCCGTTCTGCTTGAGGTGATCGATATCGAGGATCCGATCGAAGTGGGTAGCAACGAAACCTACAAGATCACGGTGACGAACCAAGGTTCGGCCCAGGATACCAACGTGACCATCACCTGCACGCTGGAAGATTCGCAAGAGTTTGTTAGCGCCGGTGGTGCGACGAACGCTTCGGTCAATGGCCAAGTGATCTCCTTCCAACCGCTGCCCGTCCTGGGTGTCGGTGCTCGTGAAGAGTGGACGGTGATCGTTAAGGCTGTTTCCGCTGGCGACGTTCGTTTCAGTGTCCAAATGGACACGGACAACATCACCCGTCCGGTGAACGAGAACGAATCCACCAACCAGTACTAAGCGGTTGACAGTCCGGTTCTTAGGAATCGGAAGGTAACTTCACGGCTGGAAGCGAGCGATCGCTTCCAGCCTTTTTTTATGCTTCGATCGCGAGGACTTTGGCTTGGATCGTTGGGAAAAGGGTGTGATTCAAAAAGGGTGCAATCGACAAGATCGATTGCGTTGGAAGAAGGCGAGAGCAAGCTCTCGCACTCGTGCGCTGTGGAGCGTCACATCCTTCCGGGGTGGAAGACCTCGGCCAGCTTGAGTCCGTCTTGGGCTGAGAACTTGAAGTAACTGCGTCGTCGCGAGGCGGGGTGGAGAGCAACGGAAAGAACCAGATAGACCGCAACGGTAGTGAACATGATTCGGCGTCGGCAGAACGGCGAGCCTGCGAGTGAAGGGCGAAGCCAGGATTTCGCACCGCGAGAGACGGAGGCGGTGGGAGAGGCTGTCGGTGTGGTTGGTGGCAGTATGTCTGGGAAGGGAAGTGCCGTGAACACAGGAGACCTGTCGGGACAGACCGGCGTTCATGCTGCCTTGCAGCCGAAGAACCGCCCGGCAGGAGTCAGAGCCGCTATAGTAGCCCAGAAGTCGGGTAACGCCGATGGAGCCAAGGGCGGCAGGAAAGCAGAGGCTTCAAACCTCATAGACCGTGAAACGACCTCCGCGCCAGTTCCCTCCGGGGATAAGCAAGCGGAACAAGCCTTGTGGGACCACTATAAGGCCCAACGCGGGGTATGGAGTGAGAAGATGCTGATGGCCCTGGAAACAGGGATCAAAGGAAAGAAGTGGTTCAGTCTGATCGACAAAGTGATGTCAGAGAGAACGCTTCAACTGGCATGGGAGAAGGTCAAATCCAACGCAGGCGGCTGTGGCGTGGATGAGATATCAATTAAACGTTTTGCCAAAGGCAGTCAGAATCGGCTGCTCGCCGTAAGAGCGGAACTCAAGCAAGGCGTTTACCGACCCCAGCCAGTCAAACGGGTATGGATTCCTAAAGCGGGAAGTCGTGAGACACGGCCCCTGGGGATCCCGGCAGTTGTAGATCGAGTGGTGCAGACCGCTTTGAGAATGGTGATTGAGCCAATCTTCGAGCATCAGTTTGCACCACGGAGCTACGGGTTCCGGCCCGGACGTGGTTGCAAGGACGCGTTGAGGGAAGTGGAACGGCAGTTGAGAGACGGCTGTATTCATGTGGTCGACGTGGACATTAAAGGATACTTCGACAGCATTCCGCACGAACGGCTCATGGGTCTGATACAAGAGACCCTAGCCGATGGACGAGTGCTGAAGCTGCTGGAGGGCTACCTTCAGCAGGGAGTGATGGAAGCACCGGGAAAGGTGGTCGAGTCAGGAAAAGAGGGCACGCCTCAAGGGGCGGTCATCAGTCCACTACTGGCGAACATCTACCTCAACCCGCTTGATTGGCTGATGGAGAAACTCGGGATGACCATGGTTCGCTACGCGGATGACATGGTCATCCTATGTCGCAGCCAACTTGAGGCTCAGCAGGCCTTAGCGCGTTTGCGCCAATGGTGCGAAGAAGCTGGCCTAGTCGTGCATCCCGAAAAGACCCGAGTCGTGAACATGGGGCAACCCGGAGCGCACTTGGACTTTTTGGGATACCGCTTTCGGCGGAACGTCGGGGACGGCAAGCTAAGGCGATATGTCCGGCCCAAAAGTCTCAAAACGATAAAGGGGCGGCTAAAACCTCTGACGCGACGATCCAATGGGCGGAGTCTTCAGGCGATCCTGGAGACAATCAACCCGATCCTTCGGGGAGTGTATGGCTATTTTAAGCATGCATCCGCGGACCAGTTGAGCCAACTGGACGGCTGGGTCCGAGGGCGCCTGAGGGGGATCCTGCGAAAGCGCCGAGGAGGCCAGGGGCGAGGACATGGCAACGATCACTTCAAGTGGCCCAACCACTACTTTGAGGCTCAGGGACTGTTTAGTCTGCGAACAGCCCGGGAGCAAACCTACATCAGTCTCCAACAAGGCGAACACTGCTAACTGGAGAGCCGGATGCGGGAGAGCCGCACGTCCGGTTCGGAGGGAGGGGCGGCCTGCGGGCTGTCCCTACCCCTATCATGGAGTGCGCCGGCTTGCCGGCGCCATTGGCCGGTAGCACCCTTTTCTAATCACACCCTTGGGAAAACCGTTGAGCAATTAGGGCTTTAGCCAGCACGAGGCTCGGATCTACTGAGCCGATGTTGTTTGAGAGGGCGCTTCAGACCGGCGGGGCCGGTTGAACCTCGGAGTAGGATGCGCCAGGGCGGGGAGAGGTTCGCTAATAGGACAGCGCCTGAGCTTCGAATTCAGGCGGGCTTGAGGCGAGGCCGGAGCTTGAGTAGCCGCCCGGTTCCGCTGCCGGTGCGGCTGAGAGCTAGGCGTCTGAATCCGCGTCGCCGCCGGATTCATCCTCTTTGAGCCTTTGGAATAGCTTCTTAATATCGTGATACCCACCAATTGAAACCCAAACGGTCATGCCCGCAAACACCAGCACGGCGAGAATGAAGATGCCCTTCCAAAGCGTGATCCAACCTGAATATGAGACGGCTTCCATAGTTGTTTTCTAAGAGTTTGGATTTGTGGGGAGTTTACTGGGTTTTCTTGTCGGGGAACACGAGAGAACCCACCACCAGTACAAAGAGGGAGAAGGCGACGGTGGCTAATCCGATCATATCTCCGGTAAAGGGTTGAATCCATTCGAGGGTCTGTGGGTCCTGGGTCTTCAGCCCGACCGCCCGCTGGACCGGATCGAGCCCTAGAATAGCGGTTAGACCGCTCAGCAAAGCAAGGAAAGCGCCGGTAGAACTCGCCCGTTTCCAGTAGAGGCCTCCGAGCAGTAGGGCGAAGGCTCCGGTGAAGTAGATAGAACCGGTGACGGCCATGTAATCCCAAATGGCATCGCTGCCCTCGTAAAACAAGCCCCAGCCAAGGATATAAAGCCCGATGACAACGATGAAAACTCGGGTCAGCAAGATTCGTTTTTCCGTGGAAAGCCGGTCGCCGGTGAGGGGGGCAATGATGTCTTGCGTGATGACGGAACTCCAGCAGAGGAGGTAGGAATCGTGAGTCGACATGAAGGCGGCGATCATGGCCGCCGTGATGATTCCAATAATCCCTGCGGGCAGGATGCGCCCCAAGAACGCGGGCATGGCGTAGAGGTTATTGAGGGGTTCCTGGCCGGGTTCTGTGGGGAAAAACAATGCCTGCAGGTCGGGGGCCTGAGTCGATATGAAAACAAAGGCGCAGATTCCCCAGAAGATCGGGACTAGAAAGCGAATCATAAAGGACACCGAAGACCACATGTATTGCTTACGGACCCCCTCAAGTGAGTCCATGGCCAGGGCACGCGCGATGGCAGTCGGCCAGATGGCACAACTGACCAGTCCGGCGGTGAAGAACATCCAGACGATGTAACTGACTCCGAAACCGCTGCCTTCGGCCAGAGGGTTGAAGCCAGCTTCCCCTTTGATCTGAACCATGGATTCGAAAACCTGGGTCCAGCTCACGTGGTAGAGACAAAAGCCGGTGGCAACCAAGAGGCCCGCTGAGAGAACGACAAATTGGATGTAGTCCGTGATGATAACGGAGATCATGCCGCCGAGCACGGTATAGACGAGCACCAAGACGAGCAGAGTGGTCATCACCGCCGTCAGAGCGCCGCCTTCTTGGGGAAGTCCGGTAATCCCGACGACGAACATGGATCCGACTTTTAGGAAGAGGCCCATATTGAGGACGCCCCCTAGGGTCAACATGATGCCGCCGAGAATCCGCGTCTTTCGGTCGAACCGTTTTTCATAGAACTCGGGGATCGTCAGTACGCGCATCTCGCGGAGGCGGCAGACAATGAAACCGGTCATCCCCACGACAAAAGTCACGATTCCGGCGGCAACCCCGATGTGAAAAGCCGCGAATCCTCCGTTGAATCCCTTCTGGGCGTTGTACATCACGGTGACCAGGCCCATCTCTGTGCCCGTCATGGTGGCGATGCCGAGATAGGTTCCAACGGCGCGGCCAGCCCCAAGGTAGGTGGCCATGTTGCGAACGTATTTTTTGACGACCAGTCCGATGACCAGCGAGATCGACAGGTAGAGAGCGACGATCACCCAGTCGAAGGCGGTGAAATTGGTTTGTCCGAAAGCGTTGGCGAGTTCTGTCTCCATCAGAGGTGGGGCTTGAGGTTCAGGGGCAGTTTGTCGGCTCTGGCGTTGCCTGGCAAGTATTGCTGTGGTGCCGTGCTTGTTCCGGGGGTGATTGGAAAGATCGATTGCGTTGGGGGAAGGCGAGAGCAAGCTCTCGCACTCCATGGAGTGCGCCGCCTCGCCGGCGCCATTGGCCGTCTACGCCCGACGGTTCACGTGGCCGGACCGGGAATCTACGCTTGCTCGGAATAACCGTTCGGATTGGCTTGATGCCAATTCCAGGCAGATTCGATGATGCGTCGAACGTCGGTATATTCTGGAGTCCAGTTCAGCGCCTGTTTGATGCGATCTGGGGCGGCCACGAGCTCAGGGGGATCCCCATCGCGGCGAGGCTCTTCCAAGGTCAGGATGGGGCATCCCGTGACGTCTTTGCAGGCGTCGATGACTTGTCGGACCGAATAGCCATGGCCCGTTCCTAGGTTGAAGCATCCGGAAACCTGGGACTCGCTCCCGATGATGTGGGCCCGAGCTAGATCCGTGACGTGGATGTAGTCGCGGATACAGGTGCCGTCCGGAGTGGGGTAATCGGTACCGAAGATCGAGCAGCTTTCTTTCTGTTTGAGAGCTACTTTGAGGACATTTGGAATCAGATGCGTTTCGATGCGATGATGCTCGCCAAACCGTTGCGTGGCCCCACAGGCGTTGAAGTAACGAAAGGCGAGGTATTCCAGGCCGTGAATCTCGTGATACCAGCGGAGCATCTTTTCGAAGAGGAGTTTGGATTCGCCATAGGGGTTGATGGGTTGTTGGGGCGTTTCTTCGGTGATGGGCACCGTTTTCGGGATCCCGTAGGTGGCGCACGTCGAGCTGAAGACGAGCTTGCGCACGCGATTCTTGTGGGCGGCCTCTAACAAATTGAGTCCGTTCGCCACGTTGTTGCCGAAATACTTTCCGGGGTGGGTCATGGACTCGCCGACGAGTGCGGAGGCGGCGAAGTGGATGATGACTTCGGCATCCGCTTTGGAGAGCGCCGTTTCAACGGTATCGGCTTGGCTGAGGCAGCCCTCAACGAACTGGGCTTCGGGATGAACGGCCGCTCGATGCCCTTCGCTTAGGTTATCGAATACGGTGACTTGGTGTCCTTGATTGACCAACTCTTCCACACAAGCGGAACCGATATAGCCTGCGCCTCCAGTGACGAATACGTTCATGTCTGGTTGGGGTAACTTACCGACGGTTAGGGCGAGTTTCGCCGTTTCTGGGCCAGGAGTTTTTCGATGCTTCGGAAAAGCTTTGGCATCTGAAATGGCTTGGGTATGTAGTCATCCATCCCGGCCTGAAAACAAGAATCTTGGTGTACTTTGGTGGCGTGTGCTGTGAGTGCGATGATGGGAATGTGTTGGCCCGTTTCGAGTTCTTTCTTGCGAATCGCCCGCGTTGCTGCGAGGCCGTCCATGACCGGCATTTGCACGTCCATCAGGATGAAATCAAACTCCTGCTTGCCGAGCGCATCCAAAGCTTCCTGCCCGTTGCCGGCAATGACGACTTGGTGCCCGTTTTTCTTGAGCATCGCCGAGGCGACCTTTTGGTTTACGAGATTGTCTTCGGCGAGGAGCACCCGATAAGAGTCGCCTGCGACCGGGGTGGCGGGTGCTGGAGGTTTTGGACTTTTTTGCGCTGTCGGGCTCGCGGCGGCGTTGGGGGCCGCTTGTTTTTCGAGCGCTTGACTGATGATGGGGGCGAGTTCCGCGGGTGAAATCGGTTTGAAGACGTAGTGGGGCAACTGGCTGCTCTGACATCGTTTGATGGAACGGGCGGCTTCTTTGGTGGTCAGGAGCATGATAGGGACCGGCTTCAGTGGGAAATCTTTCTGCAACTGAGTGGCCAACTCAATGCCTTTCCCATTCTGACTGGTATCGCTCACCAGGATCACATCCGGATTCTCGGCTTGGATCTGCTCGTGGATCTGATCCGTGTCCCCGACCGCGGTAGCGGTGAATCCCCAGTCTTTGAGCGTGCTTTCCAGCATACGACGAGCGATCGGATGGGGGTCGACGATCAGGTAACGAGCCGCAGCCGCTTCGGACGAGAATTGGAATTTTGGGGCCGTCTCAGTGGGATTGGGGGAGGCCAATTGGACATTGAAGCAGAACACACTCCCTGATTCGGGTTTGGACTCCAGCCACAGTTTTCCGTTCATCATTCGAACCAGGTTATCACTGATGGTCAGGCCTAGTCCGGTCCCGGCTACGTTGTTGGAGATCGATGAGTTGGCTTGCGAAAAGGCTTCGAAAATCTTCCGCTGCTGCGCTTCGGGGATGCCCGATCCGGTGTCTTCCACCGCTACTCGCAGGCCGACGGTAGGTTGGCGGGAGGTGTCTGACTGCGGTTCGGCTTCTGCTAACTCGGGTTCCACCGTGACGGTCACGTCTCCTTCGCTCGTGAACTTAATCGCGTTTGAAACCAGGTTGATGACCACTTGCTGCAGGCGGTAGGCATCGCCAATCAAGAGATTGGGGGTGTCGGGTGCGACGATGAGCGTGAGTTCGAGCCCTTTCTCGTGCGCACTGAGCCCCATGGTCTTGATGGATTGCGTGAGCTCGTGGCGGAGGGAGAATTCGTCCGATAGGAGCTCAAGCTTGCCGGCCTCGATCTTGGAGAAGTCCAGAATCTCATTGAGGATAATGAGGAGGTTTTGAGCCGATTGACGCGCGATGGAGACGAAGCGGTGTTGTTCCGGGTCCAGCTTGGAATCGAGGATCAGATCCGTCATGCCAATGATCCCGTTCATGGGGGTCCGGATTTCGTGGCTCATGTTGGCGAGGAATTCGCTCTTCGCTTGGGTTGCTTCCTCGGCCGCTTGCTTGGCTTTGATCAGCTCTTGTTCGTAGTGCACGCGATCGGTGATGTCGCGAGCGATCGCCTGGAGACCGGTGCGCAGCCCCTTGGTGAATAGGTAGCGTACGGAGACTTCTAAGAATACTTGGGTCTGTGCTTGGTTGCGTATGATGACCTCCACCGGTTTTCCCATGTCGGCGGCCCATTTGAGGTTGTGCAGCTGTTCCGGTTGGTCGATGTCTACGAACTGCTCCCAGTTCATGGTGCGCCAGGCGTTCGGCTCAAGTGTTAAGATCTCCTCCGCAGCCGGATTCATGGCGGTGAAGTTGCCCTGCAGATCCGCGGTAAAGATGAGATCGTTGGCGTTCTCGAAGATTTGTTGGAATTCGGACTGTAGTGATGAAGATTGTTGTTGTTGGAGCGTGAGTTCTTGGCTTTGCCGGGCGATCTGTTGTCGGAGCACTTGGACCCAGCCAAATACCGCAACGGCGAGAAAGAAGATCAGGGCGATGCCGCCGGCAATGCGTTTGAGGGTAAAGGGCGAGGGGGCGGATAGGATCTCGATGGCCTCGATTGCGTGCAGCGCGATTTCAGGTGCGCGGTCCGGGGTGGGACGCCCGATGTTGATTCCGTTGATCCGGACGGTGCTGTTGAATTCGAGCTGACGGATCTCGGGGGGCAGTTCGGTTTCGGGGATGGGGAGCCGGGTTTCTACGGTTTGGTCGTCGATTTCAAGTCGTAGCAGCACCGAGCTTCCATCGGACCGCCTCCCTTTGTAGATGCCGGTAAGCGTGACGGCTCGGTCCTGCATCATCTCATCCATCAAGGTTCCGTAAGAGCATTCGGTGGGCGGAATGACCGTGCGGCGACCGAGTGAATTGACAAGTGCCCCACTGAGTCTACCGCGTCCTTCTTCTCGCTGGTAGATGCCATTGGCGACTACGAAGTCGCCAGGGTTGAGGTCCATATTTTTATAGGTTGCGATCCGAACCGGGTCGTCGTCCTCCTGGATCACGAACTCGCCGGTGGAGAGGCTTCCCGTGTAAGTTCCCCGCACGGTCATTCGGCTGTCGGGGGCTTGATTGGCAGCGATGGCCAGTTGACCCAACGGCGTGAAGGGTTCGGCTAGGGTGGCCTTTTTTTCAGGGCTGCCGAGGGTCACCTGATCGAATCCGGGGACTTGGAAAAAAACGGTTCGCTTGCTGGCATTGGTGTCGTCGACGCCACAAACCCCGGCAAAGGTGACTGGAATACCGCGTTCGAATACTTCGAAGTTGCCGTTTGCCAGAATCGGAACCAGGTTCACGGAGACGCGGCCACCATCCATGAGTAGGTCGATCCAGGCTTCATTCTCACCCACGGTTAGGGTATCGACGATTCCAGAGATGGAGACCCATTGGGCGTCGAGTTGGCCTTGGACGAGTTCGTTGAAGGTTCGTTCGCGAGCAGTCGGCAGCGTGCCCGGTCCTAAGACTTCATAGGTGCTAAGGTCGATAATGTTGGTGAAGCTTCCGGACTTGGGGCGTCCGGTGAGGGCGATTCGCTTGCCCGTCAGATTCTCCTCCGGTGGGTGATAGGTGTGGACATAAATGCCACTGGTACGGTCTTGAACGTAGAAAAAGAAGCCGTATTGGAAGGTGACGGTGGCTTCGAGGTGAACGGTGTAGTGTTGTTTGAGATCTTCGGCGGTCAGGGACAAGGCGACCGCTGCGGTCCTTAGGGTGGCTCCAACTTGGGTCTTGCCCCCCTCCTGAGCGGAGAGAGCGGTCAGGGTTGCGATCCAAACACAGACGATACTCCAAAGAATGGGGAGTCGTTTAACCGGATCATGCTGCGGTGCCATGGATTTGCTTTCTGGCGAGTTCGAGCCGAAACTGTTGCATTCCTAGTCTTGAGATTCAAATAAAACTTCCGGTCGGGTGGGGCGAAACGGAGAGTGGCAAGAAGTTGTCATTCGGCCCGGATGGTTAAAAGGGGGGCTGTTGTTTCCTCCAGTTCCTGCGGGTCTGCTGCTGCGCTCAGGGAGGGGAGCTCTGTTGCAGCAGGTGTGGCTCATGATTTGACGTCGGGTGGTGGCTTGCCTTAGATGGAACCGGCAGGGCGGGAACCGACTCTCTGCGGAGCCCCCAGTGAGGGGCCTATGTCGTGTTTCGGTTATTACTGGCTGGCATGAGTGGTGAGAGAAATCCATTGAGTGGATGTTGGGTGCGGGAGTTGGCTTGCGGGCAGCGACGCATTCAGTTTCGGGCGTTCGGCGGCGAAGTCTCTCTGGATATCAATGGGGCGGTTCCCGACCACTTATTGGAGCCGTATCTTCCGCCATGTCGGGAGAATGTTGCTTCAGCGGATCCCTACTTTGCCTACCGGTTGGAACAGGTCTCCGGGGACGGGCGTGCTGGCGATTTGCGCTATCGTCTGAGCTATCGAGAACGATTGCTGAGCCAGAGTTCGGATTTAGTGGCCGTGTTGGCAGAATTTGAAGGGCATTTGAGTCTGGGGTTGGCGACGCAAGCCGGGTCTCGTTGGTTGTTTGTTCACGCTGGCGTGGTGGCTCTCGATGGATATGCCGTGGTTCTTCCCGGCGATAGCCGTTCGGGGAAATCGACGCTTACCGCTGCCCTGATCGCTGCCGGCGCCAGCTACTATTCGGATGAGTTTGCTGTGATCGATTCCGAGGGCTTGGTGCTACCTTACCCGCGGGCGCTCTCGATTCGTGGGGCCGATCCGGATCGACCCGGCCGCCGGGTGCTTCCAACGAGTTTGACCGGACCGGTTGGCTCTGAGCCGCTCCGCATTGGAGCGGTTCTTGGGCTCCGGTATGATTCGTCCGCTGATTGGGAGGTGGATGCTTTGAGCTCAGGAACAGCCGTCACTCTGATGATGCCGCACGTGGTGGCTGGCCAGTTGTATCCGGCACAAAGCCTCGCTTGGTTGTGCCGGGCCGTGGTGGGGTGTCGCACGTGGCGCGGGACACGGGGCGAAGCTAGTGAGGCGGTGCCTCGGATTCAAAGCCTGGTCTCTGGCATAAAGGGTGGGGGCGAATGAACGGGGCGTGGTTGTCATGAGTCGTTTGGAATCAGGCCAAGAGTGGCGAGTGCTGGCTGCGCTGAGACAGTGTTTGCCTTTTGAGGGCCGAGATTGGGCTTCGATCGGTGAGCTGTCGATTTGGGGAAGGGCCCCGTTGGAGGAGCGGTTCTGGGAATTGGCCCGGTATCACGGGGTGGATCTCCTCCTGGTGGAACGGTTCTCGCGTCAACCCGGTCTTGCCGAACGGATTCCGGAGTCCCTTCGCCGAGAGGCCAAACAGAATCTGTTCAATAACTTCGAGCTGGCGGCCAAACTAGTCACCATCGCTAGCGAGGCCGAAGCGGCCGGGATCCGTCTTTTCTGCTTTAAAGGGCCCATGATTGCGGTCACGGGCTACGGTAATCTGAGAGTGCGTGCGGCCGGGGATCTGGATCTGCTCATTCGCCGCGAAGATTTGGAGCGAGTCGTGCGTTTGTTGTCAGATTTGGGGTTTAGAGCGAAGGACGAACTCGACGGGCGATCGTATCGACAGACCCATTTTCACCTGCCATTTGAGGATGATCAGGGCTATGAGGTGGAGGTCCATTGGGCGGTCTCACGGCCCCATTGTCACGTGGCTTTTGAGGTAGATCGGCTCTGGATGCGCCGGGAGACGGTATCCCTGCAAGGGAGATCGTTGCCCGGGATCTCGGCCGAGGATCACGTGCTGATTCTGTGCGTGCATGGCTTGCGTCATCTGTGGGAGCGTTGGATTTGGGTGGGCGATTTGGCGGGTGTTCTCGATCGGTACCCGCACCTGGATTGGGATTTCCTTGTGAGCGAAGCCCGTCGGCTGGGGTGTTCCCGAATGCTCCATCTGGGTTTGATGCTGGTGGTCGAGGTCTTCGATGCTCCCGTGCCACTCCGAGTTCAACGCTTGGGTTATGGAGAACCTACTGTTCGGAACACGTTCCTGAAGATTCTGCGGGATTATCAGTTCGGGGCAGTCGAACAGGGCGTGGCACAGCGGGATTGGGGATTCTTCCGCCTGCGTGAGCGCTGGATGGATAAGGTTCGCTTTCTTTTTTTCTTCCCCGCGGGTGATTATCGGGACTCCTGGCGAGCGGATGTGGCGGCGTGGGCGGAACGTCAGCGCCTTGGAGAACCTGTGTCCGCGGGAGTGTGGATCACCTTGATTCTGAAACGCTTAGGAATCTCAGTCTTACGTTGGTGTGAACGGTGAGCCTTGGATTCTTCCCAGGAACCTGTCTCATTTCTGGGAAAATACGAACGTAATTGAAGCTTCGAGTCGCATTTTTGTGAGAAAAGGTGTTGCCACATTCGGAAAACCAGTCCAATAATGTCGCGTTTAGTAAATCTTTTACGGAAAAAGCTGCGCCGCTGAACCAGGCCAAGAGGATCTCAGGAAAGGAAGGCGCCGAGTTTCGTAAAAAAGCGATTGAGGGAACGTAAACCCTCAGTTTTTATGGATCGGGGCCCTCGGAAGTGGGGGCGCGGATCGTTGTCACGGCAGAAATCGTAAAGCAAGTTTAGTTATGTGTCCTAAGGCCATTCGAGATCGGTATTTTGCGGAAGAGATCGGCGATGAGACGGTTGTCTACGATGCCGTGAGTCACCAGTCTCATTGTTTGAATGCGACGGCAGCCTTTGTTTGGAGGCTCTGTGACGGGCAGACATCGACGACGGAGATGGCGTCTCGACTGCAGGAAGAATTTGGCGCAGAGGGGGCGGATGAGCTCGTGTCCGTCGCGCTATCCGAATTGCGATCAGCTGGAATGCTGGATCAGAAGTCGGTCGAAAGTGGCTGGGACGGTTTTGTGACCCGCCGCCAGTTGCTCGGCAAAGCCGCTGTCATTGGTGCCATGGTGCCCTTGGTTGCCTCTGCCGCGAACAATAAACCCCCGCAAAAACACCGTTCCTTTGTTCCGAAACGTGCCGCCAAGGGTGGCTCGGATTTCTAGGTCCCGGAAACCTCCCCTGACTGGTTCGTGATTGAGCTATCGAGTCTGGGGAATCTTGGTTTTTGTTAGGTCGCAAATAGTTGTAGATTTTCGCAAGATGATGTCTTGGTGCCATCAAGGGATTGAGCAGGGAAAAGGCCGACCGGTATTGGCTGTATTTCCGATTGTTCCCGGCACAAGCGCCACTTGTGATGGTTGGAAGAACGCAAAATGACGGAAACTCGATTGGGACGTTTCGGAATGAATTCATCCTTTGTACTGATCGAACTGTCGAGTTTCTCTGATAAACGTCGTTTTGCTGTAGCCCGGAAATCCAAACGAGCAGCCCTGTGCTGTTCGGGTGCTTGCCGGATTGAGTAGTAAGATTTGTTGCAGAAATGATGATTCGATTCAGCAGTGCTGTAACGCCGTTTTTCCGAATCGGCGGAGAGGTCCGTCGTCCGTTGTGATTCGTTGCCTGATTACCGTAATTCTATTGGAACCATGAAACTCGTAGACATTCCATCGTTCAGAATGCCGCTACCCACGTCCGTCTCTATGCTGGCGGTTTGGGTGTTCACGCTTGCTTCAACTTTTGCCGATCCGGTGATTGATGGTCGGCTTGGGCCGAGCGATGATTACAGTCATGGCTTCGCCGTCACGGCTAGTGTTGAAAAGGGGCCGACTATCACCGATGCCGAGCTCTTTCTGCACAAAGGGGCGTCCGGCGACATGTCGGTGCTGTTGCGCTTTCCGCGGACGCTCAACGACAATACCTACGGCGATAACGCAATTGGTTGGGGCAAAGACCCAGTGAATCCGGCGCCGAGCGGAAAGAATCACAACTTTAAAGATCTGGAAGGCAGTGATACTGCCGAGTTCTTCGTGACCTTGGCAGGCAGGGGCGGCGATGACGATGACGACGATGATGACGGCGGTAGTGTTCTCGGGTTCGAGGTCGATTTCATTGATGGGAACGGTCCTTTCGTTCATGGCCTTGAAGGAGAAGGTGGCATGCTGTCGGGGAGCGCGAGCGACATCCTCGCAACGGCGACTTCGATGTCCTACAACGCTTCCCTGTATTTCAACAGTCACCCCGAGCTCTTCGTGAACGAGAATCCTTCCCCGGCTGCGTCGAGCAGCTATGTCGTGATTGATCCCACGTTCTCGGATTGGGAGTTTTCGATTATCTACGAATTCAAGATCCGCGGTGGTGTTCTTGGAAACTGGAATCCAGCGAATCCGGGATCGGTGCTCGACATCGGGACGACCCATCACTCACCGAATAAACTGGGCAAGAACAAAGTCTTCTTCGAGGAATTCGGCGGCCCGATTGATCCCCCTGATGGTGGCGGTGGCGGTGGGCCTGTGCCCGATGTTCTTTGTGCCGTCAATACTGCGGAACAATGCGGTACTGCGGATCCTTACGGCATGTGGATTCCCAACCTGCACGCCGGACACTCGGATCGGACCTTCGAATTCTCCGACGCGGAGATGACGGGGCTGAGTTCAGGAGATGCTCGTTTGACCGCGATCGCCCGGTTGGGGAATGGCAACGGGTTTGCCGTAGATGTGACCTTCTCGGGGCGCACCACAACGCCGCCGTCTGGCAGCCCGAAGTATCCGATCGATCCTGGTTGTTACACGCCGGATATCTCGGATTGGTTTTACTATGAAAGTTTCAATGGCACGCTGACCGGTTTGCCGGGAACGGACTACGAAGGTGCTGTCTTACGCGTCACTCGCCGCGGGGCAGCCTTCCAAGTTGGTGATGGCGCCAATCGTCAAACCAACGATTTTGGGGCTAGCGGTTGGTTTGACTGGGTATTGGAACAGCAGACCACCACCAGAACGACGATCGGCAGCGGTTCGAACGGGGACTTCAACTTTGAGCTCGAAGCTTGCACGCCGGTAATTCCGACCGTGTCAATCAACGATGCTCGTGAACTGGAGTGTGAAGGCCCGATGGCGTTTGAAATCTGTCTCTCGGGTGCGAGTCCAAATCCGGTGACGGTGAACTACAGTACCCGCGACGGCTCAGCCAAAGCGGGTAGCGACTACACGGCTGTCACGAGTTCGATCGTGATTCCGGCGGGTTCGACCTGTGTGACGATCAGCATTCCGTTGGTTGCGGATGACAAATCGGAAAACAACGAAGACTTCAAGGTGGACCTGACCTCCGCAACCGGAGCGACTATTGGTGATGGTGAGGGTAAAGGGATCATTGAAGATTGTGAGCCGGAAGTCCTTGAGCTGACGGTTGGGGACATCATTCTTCCCGAATGCGATGGCCCGGCGATTGTAGAAGTTTGCTTGTCGGAATTGAGCCGTGAAGAGGTTGAGTTCGACATCAAAACTCATGACGGGACGGCTAAGAAGAATAAGGACTACGAGAAAATCGATCTCAAGAACGTCAAGATCCCGGTTGGGGAACAGTGTGTTCGGATTGAGATTCCGGTCTTTGCCGACGACGACGACGAGGGCGATGAGTATTTCGAGGTTGAGATCAAGAATGCGGATGGCGCCGTCATCAACGATAGCCGTGGGCGGGTGACCCTGCAGGACTGTGAGGTCAAGGACATTGAGATTCGGATTTCCGATGCTCGGGTTCTTGAGTGTGACGGTCCAATCGTATTTGAAGTGTGTCTCTCCGAAGTGGCGCGCCGGGACATCGAAGTTCGCTGGCAGACCGAAGATGGAACGGCCACTGGAAGCGGTCGTGGTCGGGACTATGAGGGTGTCTCGGGCGGTGGTGACGACGACGACGATGATGACGATGGCGGTGGTGTTATTCTGGAATTCGAAGAGGGTGAGAAATGTAAGACCATCGAAATCGAAATCTTCGAAGACAACCTAGCCGAAAACGACGAAACCTTTTCCGTGGTTCTCCTGGATGTTGATCGAGATGGTTATGTGATCGTGGACGACACTGGGGTCGGTACGATTCGAGATTGCGAAGTCGAGCCGCCGACACCGGACAACATGTGTGTGGTAGACACGGGTCTGAATTGTGGCCAGGGCGATCCGTATAGCATGTGGATCCCGAATCTCCACGGAGCGCACTCGGACAAAACCTTTGAATTCACGAGTGCTGAATTTACGGGGCTTCAGAGTGGCAACGCTCAGTTGACGGCCATTGGAACACTCGGAAACGGAAATGGCTTCCTTGTCGATGTGACCTTCACGGGGCGCACGGTGGTGCCGCCGTCCGGGAGTCCAAAAGAGCCGCTGGATCCGGATTGCTATGACTTGGATACCACAGACTGGTTCTATTACACGGGCTTCACGGGAACCCTGACGGGTCTGCCGGGAACGGATTTTGAGGGTGCGGTTTTGACTGTCTCTCGCCGTGGCGAAGCCTTCCAGGTGGGCGTCGGTGCCAATCGTCAGACCAACCTTTTGGGTGCGAGTGGCTGGTTCGATTGGGTGTTGACCCAGCAAACCACCACGGGAGTGAACCTCCATGATGATGGAATCGGCGATTTCAACTACGAGATGATCGAGTGCACGCCGGAATTGCCTGAGCTAACCATCACCGGTACGAGCGTGTTGGAATGTGAAGGTCCGGCCGAGTTCGAAGTGTGTCTCTCGGCATTGAGTCCGGTGGATGTGACCGTAGCCTACAACACGGTCGACGGAACGGCGGTTGCGCCTGGTGATTACACAACCACGGCCGGAACGCTAACCGTTCCCGCTGGTCAGTTGTGCGCGACTATCTCAGTGCCCGTCATTGACGACGGTGTGTCGGAAGTGCTTGAAGAATTCACGGTTCAGCTCTCGAATCCGAGCGGTGCGACGATTGCTGTCGCGTCCGGCACGGGTGTGATCGAGGATTGTGAAGTCGAATTGCCGAAGGTGAATGTGGCTGATGTTCGGGGCCGGGAATGTGAAAGCCCGCTGGTGTTCGAGGTCTGTTTGGATGAAATCACCAAGAACACGGTTGAGATTACCTACACCACTAGCGACATCACGGCTTTGGATGGAAGCGACTACGAGGGTCGCAGTGGCACGCTGGTGATTGCCGTGGGCGAACGTTGCGGTGAGATTCGAATCAACGTCCTGGAGGATCTCTTGATCGAGCCGAACGAGACCTTCCAACTGACGCTCACCGGTGCTACCGGAGCAGAAATTGAAGACGGGGTTGCGATCGGCACGATCGTGGATTGCCCGCCTCCGCCTCCGACCTTGTCCATCACTGATACCAAGGTGCTGGAGTGTGATGGTCCGGCTACCTTCCAGGTCTGCCTCTCACGCCCGGTGACCACGGATGTGACGGTTCAGTATACCACGGTGAATGGAACGGCCGTTTTCGGTGATGACTACGTGTTCGAACAATCGGTCCTGACGATTCCGGCTGGAACGCTCTGCGCCGAGATTGAGATTGATCTGATTGTTGATACGGAAGTGGAAATCGACGAGAACTTCTTTGTCACCTTATCGAATCCGAACGGAGCGACGATCAGTGACGGCCGGGGTGAAGCGACGATCCGGGATTGCGAACCGGAGGATCCGACCATCTCTATCCGAGACACCCGAGTGAGGGAATGTGAAGGCCCGGCCAGCTTCCAGGTTTGTCTCTCGCATGCTTCCACGAACACCGTGACCGTGCAATACACCACGGCGGACGGATCGGCGATTGCCGGTGATGACTACACGGCTGCCACCGGAACCTTGACCTTCAACCCGGGCACGACTTGCTTGACGGTGCCGGTAACGGTGAATGATGACGGGGTTACCGAGGGAGCAGAGAACTTCTTCGTCAACTTGAGCAGCCCGACGAACGCAACGATTGCGGACGGTGAGGGTGAGGGCACGATCTTTGATTGTGATCCGGAACCGCCTACCGTTTCGATTCGCGGCACGGTGGTTAGCGAATGTGATGGCAATGCCACGCTGCAAGTCTGTTTGTCTGCGGTCTCTGACTCGGACGTGACGGTCGACTTTGCCACTTCAAACGGATCCGCAACGGCGGGCACGGACTACACGGCGACGTCTGGCACGGCGACGATCTCGGCGGGTGACCTCTGCACGACGGTGACAATCCCGATTCTGAACGATGGTGTGGTGGAGCCGAACGAGAGCTTCTCGGTCACTCTGAGCAATCCGAATGGGGCCACCATTGGAACCGGAACGGCAGCGGTGACCATTGAGGATTGCACGCCGAACGAAGATCCGGAAATCACGATCGTTGATCCCGAACTCGTCCGCGAGTGTGAAGCCGATGCGATTACCTTTACCGTCTGTCTGAGCGAAAGCAGTGATGAGATTGTCACCGTAAACTTCGCGACGCAGGACGGAACGGCGACTGCCGGTCAGGATTACGTGGCGGGTAGCGGCACGGTGACCTTCAATCCGGGTGCGACGAAGCAGTCGATCGTAGTGGCCTTGATTGATGACGATGTCGACGAGCTGCCGGAGCAATTCTCCGTGGTGCTCAGCGGCGCGACCAACGCGGTGATCACCGATGGGACGGCGGTAGCCACCATCCAGGACTGTGGAGATGATCCCACGGCTGTGGAACTCTTGGCCTTCCGTGCCAACACGGATGGCACCGGTTCGGTGATGCTGGAGTGGGAAACTCTGAGTGAGCTGAACACGGCCGGTTTCGAGTTGTTCCGTGCGCCCATGGATCCGGCACCCGGTTACAAGGCGGACGCGCTGACGCCGAACCTGATTGTTTCCCGCGGTAGCACGGGTGAGGGGGCTGCCTACGAGCATGGTGACAATCCTGGCTACGGTAAGTTCGTTTACCACTTGGAAGAGATGGAACTTAACGGGCAGCGTGTGCGTTTGGCTTCTGTCGATGTGGAAGTGGCACCGGAGATTGGCAGTATCGTCCCGACCCCCGGAGGCGTGGTGATTGACTTCCCGGTTCGTGATGGTTGGGATTACCGAGTCGAGTTCGTCTCCGACTTGGGGCCGAATCCGGTGTGGACGCCGTTGCCGGGCGCTCCTCACAATAGTGGCGAGGTGACCGACCCGGTCGCCGGTGAAACCCCCGGGCGATTCTACCGCGTGATTGCCACCCGGCAGTAATACGATTCGAGATAGAGCGATTCCTCTTGCTCTTGACAGGGCACCTGACGTGACGGGCGTTGCGTCGGGTGCCCTTTTTCTTTGCCCTGATGCCGCAATTGCTTTTGTCGTTGGAAATCGGTACCTTCCTTGCGGCCTATCTGGGAATGTTTGGTGAGCTAGTTGCGTCGCATGGGAGAGAGATGATGAAGCAGGACAGATGGAAAGTATTTTGGGTTCTCACGTTGGGATGCTGGTTCGGTATGGCTACGGCTCATGCCAAGGAGTATCCGTGGGGGCAGGTGACGGTGGTGCAGTCGAATGCGGCATTCGTCGAGTTCGAGTGGCGGGTGGATTGGCCGGGGACGGAGCTGGGATCGCCTGATCCGTTGCGAGCCAACGGAATCCATCTCCCAGGGGCACAGTTGACGCCGGGCCAACGGCCCGATGCGCCGTGGATGGTCGGAAGTGCCTTCCTGGTTCCCTCCGGCTCGCAGGTGGCCTTGGAGATTCTTGAAGCGGACTACCAGCCTCTTTTGGATGCTTCCGCGGGTGACGTGAACCGATGGTTCCGCCAGCGGCGCTACGCGGAAGAGATTGCGTGGGTCCCTGAAGATGATGTGGTAGGGAGCCGCCATCCCGTCGTTTATCCTGATTCGGCATTTGCGTCGGCATTTGCGTCGGCATTTGCGGTCGAGGAGCCTCTTTCGCTCGCATCAGTTGGACAGCTGCGGAGTCACACCGTGGCTCAATTGCAGTGCTTTCCACTTCGGATGGATCGCGTGGATGATTCCTGCCACCGACTAAAACGCGTGCGGGGACGCCTGGTCTTTCAGGACCCCTTGCCGGCCGAGGCCGCGAGCCAACGGTCGGCACGTTTTCATTCGCACTCGTTTGATCGGATGGTGACGAATTCGGTGGTGAATCCCGAGGATGCGATGCGCCCGACAGCGAGGGGACTCAGCAAACGATCTTCACGTGGATTGGAGAGACGTATGACCGGCGTGGTTCCTCGGCCGGCTTTGGTGGTTCGTTTTCATGACACCGGCCTGTATCGTTTGCGGCCATCTGATTTCCGCACCGCCGGCGTGGATTTGGTGGGGATCGATACCGCGACGCTGCAACTTTTTGATGATCAAGGTGAGCGATCGCTCTGGGTAGATGATGGGGGTGATGGGCAGCTGGATGATGGGGATGAGATTCTGTTTTATGGTGAAGCGTTAAGAAGTATCTACGCACTCGAAAATGCCTATGTCTTGCGCTGGGGGCTTGAAGCCGGTGCCCGGATGGGCGAGGCCGAGGTCTTTAATCCTGATATCAATACGGTCCGGCGTTCCTTCTCAAGGCGCGCCCATTTTGAAGAGGACGTGCACTATTGGCAGAACATGGTCGATGGTGAGGGGGAAGATCATTGGTTTTGGGAATCCCAGCTGAATGGTCCTGAATCCCGGGACTACCGGATCGATCTCGACGGGATTGCTGCTTCGGTTACGGATCCGGTGACCCTTCGCGTGGAGCTTAAAGGCTTGTCTTCCATACCCACGGCTATTCCCGATCATCATACTCGGCTGTATTTCAATGGCCGAGAGGTGGCATCCGAGCAATGGGATGGGAACGCTCGGGTCATCTTGGAAGGTTCATTGACCGTTGCTGAGTTACGAGAAGGGGAGAATACCGTGACGGTGGAGCAGCGGAATGATTTGGGTTTGGGCTTGGACCAGGCCTTTGTGAATTGGATTGAAGTGGATTATCCGCGGCGGCTGGCTGCGGTGGACGGAACCTTGGCTTTTGGGCGGGGAGGGGACACCTCGCGGGGGTTCGCCGTTGCGGGTTTTCGCAACGAGGCGGTGATACTCTTAGATACCACGGATCCTCGGAATCCGGTTCGGTTGGCCGGAGCGGATCGTATGCTGCAGGGAACGGGCTATACGATTACGTTTGAGGAACGGTCGGCCGGCGCTCGTTCCTACTTGGCGCTGGATGAGTTGGCGCCGTTGCGGCCGAAGGCGATCGAGCGGGTAGATGATGGACAATGGCATCGTCCGGATCGACAGGCGGATTACTTGATTGTAACTCATGGGCCATTCCAGCCGGGGCTGGCGCCGCTGGTCGCTCGGAGAACTCAGCAGGGTCTTCATGTGGTCACCATTCCAGTTGAAGACCTCTATGTGGAATTTGGAAGCGGGGTGCCGACTCCGGATGCGATTCGGCGATTTGTCGACTACGCGTACCATCATTGGCAAGCGCCGGCGCCGGAGTTTCTACTCCTGGTGGGGGATTCGACTCTGGACCCCAGAGATTTATTTGGATCTGGTACGCCCAACTACTTGCCGACGGAGATTACTGAGATGAGTTTCTTCGGGGAATCGGTGAGCGATGATGGATTCGTTAGTGTCGATGGAGATGATTTCTTGCCCGACGTACTGGTGGGTCGATTTCCGGTTCAATCCCTGGAAGAGCTCTCGCTGATGGTGGACAAAACGCTGCGGTATGAAGACGCTGCGACTTCTGAGGATTGGAATGAGAGTGTCCTGGTCGTGGCTGATGACGATTCGGAGGTGTTTGAGGAGCTTTCAGAGAATTTGGTCGAGCAACTGCCGGAAGATTTTGAAGCGGACCGTGTCTTTCTGCGGGAGGAGGCCGGCAATGGTCCCACGGGGCAGATCCTCTCGCGTTTGAATGAGGGGCGAGTGCTGGTGAACTATACTGGGCACGGCAGCCGTGCGACTTGGGGGATTGGGGATCGGATTGGGATCCTGTTAGAGAATGAGAATCTCGACTCCTTGACCAATTCGGATGCCTTAACCGTAGTCACGGTGGCCAACTGTCTGAATGGCTTCTTCGTCGCGAGAGCTACGAGACCCTGTCTGGCTGAGGCGTTCTTGCGGGCACCCAGCGGAGGGGCCGTTGCTGCTTGGGCGCCGACGTCTTTGGGCTTCCCTTCGGGCCATCGGCTGTTGGTGGGAGCCTTCTACGATGCCGTCTTTCAGCGCGGCCGCTTGGGGCTTGGGGCCGCAGTGGTTCAGGCCAAGGTCACCACCCTGACCGATGCAACCTTTTTTGCTGATCAGGTGCGAAGTTACACCTTCTTTGGCGATCCCGCCTTGCAATTGGCCCTGCCGACCCGTCTGCCGCGGGTCGTGCTGAGTTTCGATGTGGCGGAAGATGGGGTGACTCTCAGATTTGAGGTAAGCGATGAGTTTGACTACACGGTGCAAGTAGCGGGTAGTGTGACAGGATCGGATGGTTGGGTGGATTTGGCGGATGGTCCCCACAATAGTGGCGAAGTCTTGCTGGCTGTGGATTCTCAAGTGGCCGCCCAGTTTTTTCGAGTGCGGGTCGAGCTTTCGGAGGAGTCGGACGATTCCGATGAGGAGGAGGACGCATCTTCTGCTGCGGAACGGTAGCCATGACACAACGGGAAGTCATCACGTCGGCGAATGGTGAGTCAGAGGTGGAAGCCTTTCAATTTGCGGCCCACGAGGGAATCCCGAATCATCCCTGGTATCCGTTGCTAGTCTACCGACAACCGCTCGGAGCAGGCGGGCATGGTGCGGAGGACTGGGAGCGCTGTTTTTCTGCCCAAGGCTGGGCGGGTTTATGGCGGAACGGTGTGTTTTCGTTTCATCACTACCATGCCGAAGCGCATGAAGTTCTCGGAGTGGCAAGCGGATGTGCGACGGTGTTGTTTGGCGGACCCGACGGAGTTCGGGTTGAGCTTGTTGCCGGTGATGCGGTGGCAATTCCCGCTGGGGTAGGGCACAAGGCCGAAGAGGCCAGCGAAGATTTTCAAGTCGTTGGCGCCTACCCAGTCGGACAAGAGCCGGATTTAAAACGGTTGACGGATTATTTGTCCGACGCCGAAAGGAAAAAAATTTGTGCGGTTCCGGTTCCAAATTTGGATCCGGTTTTTTCGAAGCTCGGGCCGGTTCAAGAACGTTGGGTTGCCCCGGCGAATTCGGAGGAAAAGGGTTAAAATCGGGCCGAATGGTTGTGGTGTGGCTGGTTTTTGGAGTAATTTCCGACATGATTAGACTTATTGCGCCATTGGGGGATATCGCGGGAGCAAGAATAGGGGGAAGTAATTTGCGCACAACTTGCATGAAATGCGACATTTGAGAGTTGACAAGAAGAGAGGATTGTCGTCATTATGAACGCGTTGTTACAAAAACCGGCGAGCGAGGGTGTTTGCGAATACCATAGAGTGAGTCGTGATTGGAAAAGTATCTAGGACCGGTCCTGGAAAGAAGTGAAACACCGGAGTTCGGCCTAGGTATTGGTGTGTTGACAACGTCGATTTGAATCGTAGAGTCAGAAAAAGATTGTTATGGAAACGGCAACTGCAGGCGACCGCCCCACGTATGAAACCCCGGAAGTGGTGACATACGGAGACGAGGAGATCCTTTCGCAGCTGGGCCCTGCACAGGCTCAGTATTCTAAGCCGACCAGTGGTGGCGGCGGCGGAATCATCTAAGACCTCGCGGCGAGTACTGCTTTAACCGATCGTTTGTCGACCGTTTGTCACCGATAAGGTGATACCGGGACTGGGTAGTTTCACCCGGTCGGTTTTATCAGACGCAAATTTCATTACCACCTGCTGCCTCGGTGTAGCAGGTGGTTTTTTTCTGTCTTTGTCGGGTCCAGATTGTTCTTGGATGAATCGTGATGAATCGTGATGAATCGGATCCGGTTTCAGTTCTTCGATCTCTCCGTCGATCTGGCTTCGACGGACGACGAGTTCCTAGATCGTTTTCTACGACTCTACCACCATTTTCAAGTCGAAGACTTCCCGTCTAGTGCAACGTCTCAATTGGCAATTGTCTATACCAAGCCGGCGCATGGTGCGGCGGCGGGTACTCTAACCCTTGATGGGATGGATTGGCCATTGGGCCCCGCCATGCGCTACGAGGGGCCGGTTTATGAGTTTCTCCTCAAGCAGATCTATGAGCGGGTGCGGAGCCATTTGCTGATCCATGCGAGTGGCGTCAATCTGGGGGGACAGGGTGTGCTCTTTATTGGAAATTCGGGATTTGGGAAATCGACTTTAGCGCTGTCTTTGGTGTCGCGAGGTGCCCAATTCCTGTCGGACGAAGTGGGTGCACTCAACCGGGTGGATGCCACCGTGACGCCATTCCCTCGAAGTCTGCGGATGAGCGATGCTTCCGTGGGACTTGCGGGGTTGGAACGACTGAAGGATGGCGGTGAAATGTGGTGGGACAAATGGCTGCTCGATCCCGGGCAGGTTCGTCCGGATGTCCTTTCGCGGCCGGTTCCCTTGGGGGGGCTGGTGTTCTTGACCGCGAGCCCGGCCACGGAGACTGTGGTGGCGAGAACCCAGCAAGCGGTTTCAAGCCTCGCGTTCTTGCTAGATCGTCGCAGTGAGTTGGTGGCGGCCCGGGCGGCGACTCTGGAAGGCGTCCAAACGGTGCATTGGGACGAAGGCGCTGATGAGGGTTTTGGGAATCTAATTCTGGAGGGCCCGGCTCTCGGTTCGGCGGCAGTCGAGGTGGAACGGTTTTGTCGGGAGCATCGTATCTGCGTTTTGGACGTGGGACCTTCCGAGGCGCCGGCGCCGCGATTTGATCAAGCACCGGAGTGGAACCCGCTACCCGCACGATTCGCGCTGGGGCTCTTGGTGGATCAGTATTTGCCGGGAAGGGGAGCGCGGCTTTTGACCGAGGATTTCGGGGGGCAGGCAGGGCGGTTGATGTTGGAATTGGCGCGTTTAGTTCGTGGAGTGCCTTGTTATCAGTTACGGGTGGGGAATTTGGCGGACACCGTTGAGCGGGTAGAGAGTGTTTTTCGCCGGGCGTGATTCTTCCTTTGCTCGCGGATTTTAATCCCTCGGAACTTGAGAATCCGTGGCTTTGGAGCGACGGTAGTAGGGTTGAAACCGCTGCGACCCGAGCTTGAACGTTTTGCCCTCCACCAGATGGCCGGGCGATCGTTGGATTGGCCGGTTGAGGGGCGGAGTATGGTGCCGGCGATCTTGCCTGGCGATACGGTAAACGTGGCTCTTGGGCGGTCCCCGCGTCTAGGGGATGTGGTGGTGCGGGTCGATGGAGAACGGCCCGTCGTGCACCGGGTGGTTGGGGAGCGGCGGCATCGAGATGTCACTGTTTGGATCACTAAAGGGGACAATGGTCGAGGCTTCGATCCCCCCTGTCCGGAGGAGGCGCTCGCGGGGGTGGTGGCGGGGATTGTGCGCGGCGGTCGGTCTTGCCGGTATTCTGGTCGTATCTTGGGCCGATGCTTGGCGATCATTGGGCGCCACGTGGCGGGAGGGATCGCCGAAACCGACGCGGCCGGGGGCTCCGAGATTTCTGCCGATGGGGAGCTTCCTCGATTCGTTTGGCTCTGGAAAGGGTTGTATCAACTGTGTTCTAGGCTGCATGGTTGGGCCGTTGCCGTGACGCTTTGGGCGGCCCCTCGGTTTTCGGACGAGAGGCGTTCGGAGGGCCCGTCGGTCTGATGATGACGTGAGCGAGTCTGCTATGGTTCCAGAATATCAATTGCTGATCCAGTGTTTGCGCCCGAAGGCGCCCGGCGATGCCGTGGTGCCGGAGCAGGATTGTGATTGGCCCCGGTTTGTTGCTCTTGCGAGGCGACACGAGGTGGTGCCTCAGGTGCATCGCGCTTGTCGTCAGGGCGGATTGGCGATGCCAGCAACCGATCTGACGACGCTCAAGCGACACTTCTACTCGATTGGCGGTTGGAACGCATTTGTAGTTTCGGAGCTGGTTCGTCTGATTCGGTTGTTCCGGGAGGCCGGCATCCAGATGATCCCCTACAAGGGCCCACTACTTTCATCTCTGTTGATGGGCAAGCCTTCCGCTCGAGAGTCGAAAGATTTGGACTTGGTGGTGCATCGGTCTGATCTGATGGCGGCTCGGGATCTCTTGATTGCTAACGGGTATGCGCGCGAGGATGAGTTGACCCCGACGGAGGAGGAGTTCTTGCTTCGGTCGCGCAAGGAGTCTTCGTACGATTTCCGATTACCCTTTGAGGGGGGAGAGGGCACGCGGCTCAAGATCGAGCTCCACTGGCGGATCGCTATGACGGCGCGAGTCCCGGAGGAATGGTATTGGGATCACGTGGTAGTGCAGGAATTCGAGGGGGAAGAAACGTGGGTGTTTCAGCGGGAAGCCCTGCTCTTGATCCTTCTTTGTCATGGCTTTCGTCACTATTGGGAATCGCTCAAATGGCTTTCGGATATTGATCTCCTGATCCGCTCGTCTCCCGATTTTTCTTGGGAACGCTACAACCGCCTGGCCGATGAGCTGGGCTTGCGACGGGTGGGATTGTTTGGACTCATGCTGACTCGCGAGATGTTGGACACGCGTTTGCCGCCGAGCTTTGACGCGTTGCTGGCACAAGAACCCTTGGTCAGTCGTTTGTTGACGGGAGCCCGGTTGAATCTGGAGGGGCAACAGCGTTGCCCGGTTGGGATGTGGAACAATCTTTTGATCCGGGAACGGATTCGGGATCGGTTGTTTTACTTACGGAATGTGTTGGACTATGTGTTTCAGCCCGCGCTATCCGATCTGCGGCGTTATCCTCTCCCGCGTCCGTTCTGGCCCCTCTACGTCCTCTTACGACCGTTGAAGGCGGTGGAATGCACGATCCGAAAGTACGGTCGTGTCATTGGCGGGGGCATGCTCTTTGGGCGTACTAAGCGGTAGTTTCAGCCGGGGGCTCGGCGGGTGGATCGGGGTAGCGGACCGTTTCGGTGAGTAAGGGGTGGACACTGGTGTTTGCCGCAATCACACTTTTTGAGTGGAGCTCAAGTGGCTGTCCGTAGCGGTCCGTGCAGTGCCCGCCCGCTTCGGTCACGAGGAGCGCTCCGGCGGCGTAATCCCAGGGAGCGAGTTGATATTCAAAGAAACCTTCAAAGCGGCCGGCGGCGACCCAGCAAAGATCCAGCGCAGCCCCTCCCGTGCGGCGAATCCCTCGGATGTTCTTCTTGAAGAGGGCGTGAATACTTTCGAGCGTTCGTTCCATGAGTTGGCCTCGATCATAGAAGAAACCCGTGGCAAGGATGCTTTCCGGCAGCGTATTGCGCTGGGAGACGGCCAAACGATCTTGATTGAGGTAAGCGCCCTGACCGCGAATGGTGTGGTAGAGTTCCTCGCGGAGCGGATCCCAGACAATGCCGACTTGGGTTTGCCCTTGGGTGACGTAAGCGATAGATACGCTGAAATGCGGGATGCCATGGGCGTAGTTGTTGGTTGCGTCTAAGGGATCGATCACCCAGACATGGTCCTCATGGCCCTGCGCTGTGGAAGCGCCTTCCTCTTGAAGAAAGCGGTGCTCGGGGAAGGTGTTTTGGATGATGTCGATCACGGCCTTTTCGCTAGCCCAGTCGGCTTCGGTAACGAGGTTTTGGCTGGATTTCTGTGAGACCACGGCCTTTCCGAAGTATTGGAGGAGAATCTTGCCGGCCGCCTGTGCGGCCTGTTGGCCGACGGCGAGGTGTTTTTGGTAATCTGACATGATAGGATTTGAGCTTCGGGACCGAACGATCGACGCGGTACGTGAAGAGAGGTTAACGGGTTTGGGAGCGTGCGAAAAGGGAGGAGCCCTTTTGCCGGGTGGCCGATGCTGTTTCGGCTCGAAAAAGGGCTTCGATGGTCTAGGGTGGGGGAATGAAGGCTTATTCGGTGTTCAGATTGGCCGGGCATAGGGGATGGATTCTTGGTTTGGTGCTCCTGTTGGGAGCGCCCATGGTCTTGTTTGGGGCCGACGCTCCCGCGGTGGCACGAAGTGTCATTGCTTCGGCTGCTGGCAAGGTGACGCTGGACGGTCAGATGACCGAGACTGCTTGGCAGTCCGCGGCGCTATTGGGACCCTTTGTCGATAATGACACCGGGCATGGCGCGGTGGAGCGAACCGTGGTTCGCGCTTGCTACGATGCCGAGGCACTCTATCTGGGATGGCAGGTCTTTGATCGGGACATTCAGGCTACCCTGACTGCGCGCGATAGTCGTTTTTGGGAAGAGGAAGTGGTGGAGTTCTTTCTCGCGATTGATGAACTGGAAGAGTATTTCGAGCTCCAATGGAATCCGCTCGGTGGTGTGTTCGATGCGATCATTCACAATCCTTTGGATGACAAAGGGCGATCGAAGGGGATTAAGGGAAATTGGGATTATACGGCTCCGGGCATGCGGAGCCAGGTGCGGGTACGAGGTACGGTGGCGGATGATTCCGATGCGGATACTCTATGGACGGTCGAAGTCCGGATCCCCTTCCGCGATCTCGGGGTTGGAACGCCCAAGCCGGGAACACAATGGCGGGCCAATTTTTACCGTTTCAATCGGGGTGGTGGGCGCCCCGTGGAAAAGCAGGCTTGGAATCCCACCCGGGATCCCTCTTTCCACCAGCCTTCCCAATTTGGCGTGATCGTATTCCGCTAGGGCTGTTTCGCTTGTGTCGGCCGATCAGTGGAGAGCGCCTGGATGGCCTCCACCGTGCGCTCGGCCTGGAAGGCGATCAGTTGCCATCCGATCGCTTGGGTTTTCTCAAGGGGAAGAAGTGAGACTCCATTGATGGAGGCGTGACCGGTGGTGACCCGTTCGTGAAAACGGATGTGGTCAGGATCGACCGTCATGATCTGGGCGCCATATCGGTAGCGGTCATGGAGCCCTTCGTCTACTTCTTTGATGCCACGTGTTTCTAGCCAGTTCCGAATCGCTGCCGGGTCATAGTAGGCAGGGACGTAGTGCACCTCGCAGGGCTTGTCCGCCCAAGCTTCTTGAAGTTTCTGAGCGACCCGGTGCATCCCCGCTTGGTTGTCACCGCTGTCGCCAAGGAATAGAATCTGCTGGAACCCGTGGACTTGAAAACTGGTTGCGATGTCGATGAGAAGTCGCTCGAAGGTTTCGTGAGTGACACTGATGGTGCCGGGATAGCGCATGTGATGCGTTTTGGGTTCGTGGTGGCCTTCCGGCACGAAGGGGACGATGGGGGCCACGAGGGTGTCACCTAGGCGGCGTGCGATGGCGTTGCAGTCCTGACGCAGAACGAAGTTGTGTTTTCCTAACGCGAGGTAGGGGCCGTTTTGTTCGATGCCGCCGGTCGGGATGAGTATCCGAGTTTTGCCGGCGGACACGGCATCGCGGACCTCCATCCACGTCATCTCTTCAATAAAGACGGTGTCCCGGGCGGGTATCGGGCGAGGGGTGTGAAGATCTTTGGGAACGCTGGCGTTGGTGTAGTGATCGCCGATGCGCGGGACGCTAGTTTCTTGGGCGTGGAGACTGGGAAGAAGGACGATGCCGAAGGCGAGGCAGGCGAGTTTAAGGCGATGGAGAGCAGAACTCATGGTGCTTGGTAATAAGTGGGTGGAGGGCGAAGACCGGGTTGCTGCCGTGAGGCGGTTACCAGACGATTCCATAGTCATCGCTGTGGTTACTGGCACCGCCGTTGAGAATGCCGGTGTCCGGATCGACCAGGATGGCGGTGAGCGGGCCCGAGGTGAATTCTTGGAAAAAGATTCGGTAACCCATGCGGCTTAATTGCTTGCGAACCCATGATGGCGTCTTGGGGTGAATCACGAGTTTGCCCGGATCTCCCGAGTGTTCGTCAAACGAGGCACGCATCTGGTAACTGTTGATGTTATGGGCTTCGCAGGCTTCTTGGACGTTCATATCGAATTCGACGATATTCAAAAAGAACTGCAAAAGGTTTTGGTCCTGGGTATCGCCGCCTTGGACGGCAAAGGCCAGGTAGGGTTTCCCGTCCTTCAAGGCGATGCTTGGGGTGAGCGTGGCGCGGGGGCGTTTTCCTGGGGCGACGACGTTGAAGGGATTCTCAGCGGGGTCGAGGACAAAGCTCTGCATGCGCTGACTCATCCCAATGCCGGTGCGTCCGGCGATCACCGGAGGAATCCAACCCCCGCTGGGCGTGATCGAGACCAGCCAACCGTTCCGGTCCGCGGCTTCGATCGTGGTGGTGCCAGCGAGGTAGCCTTCGCGAAACGCACGTTCTTCATCGGGTGTGGGGTGCTTGGGGTGCACGGAAGCGGTGCGGAACCAATTGCGTCTTAGGTCTTCAAAGGGGTTCTCTCTGTTTTCAAAGGGGTAGGGATCGCCGGGTAGGACCAGGGGATCGTTGAAGGCCCAGTTAATGAGTCGGACCCGTTGCCGGGCGTATGCTTTGGACATGAGACCTTCGATGGGTTCCTTTGGGGGGAAGTAGGGGTCGCCATAGTAGAAATCACGATCTGCAAAAGCCAGATTCATGACCTGATACAAGGCGTGAATGTAGCGGGCGCTGTTGTAGCCCAGTTCGGCGATTTGCAAGTCTTCAAGCATGTTAAGGCATTGGAGGAGGACGGGGCCTTGGACCCAGGTGTTTAACTTATAAACCTCGTACTCTTTGTATTGGGTTGAGACTGGGGTTTCGAGATGCACCTGCCACTGCGCCAAATCTTCCAGGGTGTGAAGGCCGCCTTGTTCTTGGGAGGCGCGCACGAATTCTTCGGCGATGTCGCCGCGATAGAAGCGATCGTAGGCAGCCAAAATTGCCTCTCGTCGGGATTTGCCCGCTTGCAGGGCTTCGGCTTCGGCCGCGACGAGTTTTTCCAGAGTCTGGCGTAGGTCTGATTGGACAAACACCTCACCGCCAACGGGCGCTTCGCGGGCTTCACCGAGATGGGGTAGGAAGAGTGCCTTGGAGTAGGGCCAGCGTTTGATGTCCTCTTTGTCGCGTTCGATCCGATCCGCCATTTCCGCTTCGATTGGATACCCGGCGGCCATTTGCATCGCGGGTTCGAGCACTTGGGCCAGGGAGAGTTGTCCATATTCGGCGAGCATGGTGAGCAGACCTCCCGGGGTGCCGGGCGTGACGGCTGCTAGGGGGCCTTTACCCGGCGGATAGAAATACCCTTTGCGGCGAAAGAAGTCAGCGGTCGCTCCCGTGGGTGCGACGCCGAGTGCGTTGACTCCGATGACGGTTTTCCGCTGAGGGTGGTAAATCAATGCCTGGGTTTCTCCACCCCAACTGAGATCGTCATACATCGTGCAAACCGCTGCCAACATGGCACAAGCCGCATCGACGGCGTTGCCGCCGCGATCGAAAATCTTCGCTCCGGCGGTCGCCCCGAGAGGTTTTCCGGTGATCGCGATCCAGTGCCGGCCTAGGAGCAGGGGCTTGCTAGGTTTGGCTGCCAGCATGGCGCACGAGAGAGCGAGGAAGAGGGCGAGACCGGTGGCAAACTTCATGACGTTGCGTTGGAATTTGGTGGCTTGGATTCGGTTGCGCGATGACGGTTGGCGGGACCAAGCCTCAGATCATTATTGAGCCGCTTGGCGCAATGTAAAGGGGTTAGATGCCAGGAAATCAGAGGAGAACCAGATGAAGATCGCATTGGTAATCTCCGGCGCAGCGAATTCGATTGTTTGCCGGGTCCCATCGATGCTTCTATTCCCGGCATGTCATTCGTAACGCATCTGGAGTGTGCGGCTTGTGGGAAACACTACGACGCTGAGAAGATCAACGGTTTGTGTGAGGATTGTTCGCGGCCGTTGTGGGTGCGTTATGACTTACCGGGGATCGCTGCTCAAGGTTCCAGGGACGCACTGAAGGGCCGTCCGCCTACGTTGTGGCGTTACACCGAGCTCTTACCACTGCGCTCGGCGGCGGCAGCGGTTTCTTTGGGCGAGACCATGACGCCGCTTATTCCCGCACCGCGGTTGGGGGCGGAGTTGGGGCTGCGGGATCTGTGGATTAAAGATGAGAGCCGTCTTCCGACGGGGAGCTTTAAAGCGCGCGGGATGGCGATGGCGGTGTCTCGGGCCAAGGAGCTTGGAGTTCAGTCTTTGGCCGTTCCGACGGCCGGTAATGCGGGTGGGGCTTTGGCGGCCTATGCCGCCCGGGCTGGTCTCCCGGCCACGGTGTTCATGCCGCAGGATACCCCTCGAATCAATCGCCAAGAAGTCGGGTTGTTTGGGGCGGATTCCTTTGTGATCGATGGGTTAATTGATGACTGCGGGCGCCTCGTCCGGGAACGTCGGGCGGAAACCGGCTGGTTTGATGTCTCGACCCTCAAGGAACCTTACCGAATTGAAGGTAAAAAGACGATGGGGCTCGAACTTGCCGAGCAATTCGAGTGGTCCCTACCGGATGCCATTTTCTACCCCACGGGAGGAGGTACGGGTTTGATTGGCATGTGGAAAGCGTTTGCGGAGTTGGGTGCCCTCGGGTGGTTGGATTCGGAGCACCGACCCCGTATGTTTTCCTGTCAGAGCACGGGTTGCGCTCCGATCGTCGAAGCCTTCCAGGCGGGGAAACGCTATGCGGAGCGAGCCGACGGTGCGCAGACGGCGGCGGCGGGTATTCGAGTGCCGATGGCGGTCGGGGATTTCATGATATTGGACGCGGTCCGCGAGAGCGGCGGGATGGCTGTGGCTGAGGATGAAGAGTCCATTCAACCCTGGATGTCTCGCGCGGCGTCAACGGAGGGCATCTCTTTGTGCCCGGAAACAGCCATCTGTTTGGGGGCACTCGCGCGACTCGTAGCGGACGGTACGGTTTCCCCATCCGAGCGCGTTGTCGTGTTCAACACAGGGGCGGCTCAAAAGTATGTCGAGCTACTTCCGGATAACGCTCAACGGATGGAACCGGGGGTGGCGCCTAGTTAAACCGAAGCTTGTTCAGGATGGCGAGAGCGTCCTCAAGACTCCGCGTTGATTTGGTGGAGAAGGGGTGGCTTGAAGACGAGCAGAGGATGAAGTCGCTTAGCTCTGGGAAGGTTTCAACTGGAATCGGATCGGTGGTTTGACGGAGTCGGACGGATTCAGCGGCATATTCTTCGATAACCGGTCCAAGTTGACCTTCCAACGTGTTGAGGAGCTCGGCCAGTGGGGCCGTGCGGTGGTAACCAAGCCCGCTGTCACGAGCTCGAGAAGCGTTGGTCTGGAACACGAGTTGCGACCGCGTTAGCGTTTCGAGAGCCTCGTCGTAGGTGGCTGAATCGATGGGGCGGTGCCGGTAGGCGTCGTTGTCTCGTTCGTAACCCACGCTGGATCTGAGCTGGCGGAAAGCGATCACGGCGTCTTGTTGAGCGCCTGAAACGGCCTGGTAGATGGCTTCAATGTCGCGAATTTGAGCAGCTCGTGAATCCTGTTCGTTTTTGATGGCGCGGTAGGTGAGTACACCGATGCCTGCGAGTATCAGTGTGAGGAGCGAACGAAAGATGAGGAGAAACAGCTCTTGATCGAACTTGCTCTTCAACATGCGATCATATGCCATGAAGAAGCCCATGACCATGACCGCCAATACCAGGGTGATGACGATATAGATATTGATAGAGAGGTTGGGTTTCTTGGGCATTGGATTGAATTGTGACGGCGGGGTGCTTCTTGTCAAGGTCGGGACTGCTCGTTCAAAATGATGGAAGGAAAGATGGGGGTGTTTCCTTTGGAGAGTGTTGCCGTCTTCGGAATGTAACGAGCCGTGGTGTCGGTGGTCATTATAGGAGTGCGTTGCTTGAGGTTGAGTTCGAAGTTGTGGATTACGGAGACGCGTTGGGGTGGTCCCTTGCTGTTTGGTCTACTGCTGGCGGTGGGTGGGGGACCGTTAAGGGCCGGAGACGGTGATTGGTCCTCTTGGCGCGGCCCCCTTGGAAATGGTTCTTCGCCTGATGGGAATCCGCCGGTGAGTTGGTCCGAGAAGCAACACGTCCGTTGGAAGATTCCTATGCCGGGCAAAGGGCATGGTTCACCAGTGCTTTGGGACGATCGTATGTTCGTTACGGCTGCCGTGCCCGTAGGGCCACCTCAGCCCCCAGTGTACAATCAAGCGCCGGGTGCTCACGACAACGAACCCGTTACGCATCGGCATCGTTTTGTCGTGCTTGCCGTGCAACTGTCGGACGGCAAGGTCTTGTGGGAGCGGACGGTGACAGAAGCACTGCCGCATGAAGGTGGGCACTACACGGGAAGCCTGGCGTCTGCTTCTCCGATTACGGATGGAGAGCGGGTTTATGCGTTTTTTGGCTCGTACGGTCTCTATGCATTGGATTTGGCCGGGAACTTACTGTGGAAACGGGAATTCGGCCGGATGGCGACGCGACACGCGCACGGGGAAGGGAGTTCTCCGGCCTTGGCTGATGGCATCTTGGTTGTCAACTGGGATCACGAAGAGCAATCCAAGATCATCGGCCTCGATGCCAAGACGGGCAAGGAACGCTGGCGAGTGGAGCGGGATGAGAACACTTCGTGGTCGACGCCTTTGATCGTGCCGCATGAGGGCCGCTTTCAAGTGATCGTGAGTGCGACAAAACGCGTGCGTTCCTACGACCTCCAGACAGGCGAATTGATCTGGGAGTGTGGGGGATTGGCTCGGAATGTGGTGGCTTCGCCCGTGGCTCACCAAGGTGTGGTGGTGGTTGGCAATAGTTACGACAAACAGGCGATGATGGCCATTCGGTTGAAGGGTGCGAAAGGCGATCTTACGGGCACGGATCAGATTCTCTGGTCGACCAAACGGATGACGCCCTATGTGCCCTCACCGGTGATCGCGAACGGGCGTCTTTATTTTTTGCGTCACAATCAGAACGTTTTGTCCGTCCTGAATCCCTACACGGGGGATACGTTGCAGGGACCGTTTCGTTTGGAGGGCGTACGGGAGATCTTTGCCTCGCCGGTCGCGGCGGATGGCCGCCTTTATATCACGGGGCGAGGAGGGACGACTCTCGTGCTCAAGCTGGGGGATGCGCCGGAGGCGTTGGCGCTGAACCGGCTGGACGATCGGTTCAGCGCGTCTGCTGCGATCAAGGACCAGTCTTTGATCCTTCGAGGTGAGAAGTTCTTGTACTGTTTGAGTGCGCCGTAGGAGACGGCGCACTCAGATCGGAGTTGGAGTGGCGTCTAGAGTGACCGGATTTTGATGTTCCGGTAGGCCACTTCATTACCGTGATCTTGTAGGCAGATGTGACCTTTGGTGGGTTTGCCGAAATGGGGCATGCGGGCAAATTTGCTCTTGGCGACGCGGGTATTCCAATCCTCGCTGCCCTTCACAAATTCGTAGTACTTGACGCCATTCATCCAAAGCTCGCCTTTTTCCGGGGTGAGGCGGAACCGAACGCGGTTCCACTGACCGGCGGGGTAAGTGGCGTCGATATCCGGGTGATACAACTGGTAGAGCCAGCCGGAAAGTTGCGGATCGTGTCCGTCGACGTTGTCTTGAATCTGAATCTCGGGACCGGTCATCCAGGCGGTGTTTGCGTCTTCCGTGGAGTGGAACATGATGCCGCTGTTCCCTCCTTTGGAGATCTTGTATTCCAGGGAGAGTTCGAACGCGTCATACTGCCCAGTGGTAATGATGGTGCCGGCGCCTCGGGCGGCGCGGACGAGCGCTCCGTCGATCGCTTGCCATCCTGGACCGATGCCGTCTTTCTTAAAATTGCGCCAACCGTTGGTGGTATTGCCGTCGAAGAGGAGTTGCCAGCCGTCGGCGATTTCTGCCGAGGAGAGGCGATTGTGTTCCTCAGCTACGAGTGACGAGGTGGTGAGGGCAAGAGCCAACAATACGGATCCAAAGCAAAGGGGACGTGTCATGGGGAAATCCTATCGAGGAGCAGTGCCCTAACACAATGAGAAAGACATCGCGCGAATCCCTAGAAAAAGTCCATTCGGCGCGACGACTGTGTGAGGGGGAAAGCGACAGCTTCGCTCTCGCACTCCATATAAGACGCCCTAGGGGGTCAGGACGATCTTTCCTTCTAGCGTTCGCTTACCATGGAGGGTGTTTTCCTCTTGGAGCTGGTGCGCAGCGGCGGTCTCGCTCATGGAAAATCGTTTGCCGATGTGGGGCTTGAGAGCACCGGATTTCAACCAGCCGTTGATATCGGCGGCCGCTTTTTGTTGCGTTTCGGCGGACGCCTTGAACATCGCAAACCCATGGAGAGAGCATCCCTTGACGTAGAACGGGCCCACCGGAAAGGGGGGGCGGGCTTCGCGTCCGGCCATCACCACCATGCGGCCGTTTTCTGCCAGGGATTGGATGCTTGCCTCAAAATCCGGTTCCCGGCCCGTTTCCCAGAACACATTGACGCCCGCCTCCGTCTGCTCCTGAATCGCATCCTGGACCGGGATCTTGGTGTGGTTGAACACATAGTCCGCACCGAGTTGACGGCACCGTTCGGCCCGCTCATCGGATCCCGCGGAAGCCAGTACCCGGCATCCCAGCGCTTTGCCCATCTGAATCACGGCAGAACCGACTCCCCCTGCCCCTCCGTTAACGAAAAGCGTTTCTCCCGACTGGAGTCGAGCGCGTTCGACCAAACCGAGATGAGCGGTAATGGCCACCAAAGCCACGGCCGCGAGGTCCGGGTCTGTGACCGCTTCGGGAGCGGGGTATACGAAACTGGCATCAACCGCGATGCGTTCCGCCGTGGTTCCTTGTCGTCCCAAGAGCCCTTGATTGCTGCCCCAGACACGATCACCGACTTGAAACTGCGCCACCGCGTCACCAACAGCGGTGACGGTGCCGGCAAAGTCACATCCCACGATGAACGGAGACGGGATCGGCATCGGAATCAGGCCTCCCCGAATATAGGTGTCGATGGGGTTCACCGAAGCCGCGCCGACCTGGATCAGGACCTGACTGGCGCCGAGCTCGGGTTCCGGCAAATCGCCAAACTGGATGTGGGACGGTGGGCCGGTTTCGGTAATATACGCGGCTTTCATGGGTGGTTTTCCAGGGAAGAATGCGGGGAATGCGGGCTAGATTTGGTCGATGTATTGTTGCATCGCTTCCTCTTGCTCGGTGATCGACTGCACGAGTTTGAACTGAGTTCGTGCCCGATCCCGATTGTGGTGCGGGCGATGAACGCGGAAATAATGGTCGCCCTCAAGGTAGTCGGTCAAGAAACGAAGCCCAATGGTAAAGGCGATCAGTTTTCCGGAAAAGGCGAGTAGCGATCGTTCGTTCGGTGTCAAGAATGGGCCTGCGGATTGAATGTAGCCTTTGGCAAGTTCTTGAAACGTCGGCATGTGCATTTTAACTCGGGAGAGATCGCGTTCATCTTCCAAGGTGGGACTCGTCGTGGTCCGAATCATATCGCCAAAATCGTAGAGCACGGATCCGGGCATGACGGTGTCCAGATCGACCACACACATGGCTTTTCCGGTCCCTTTGTCCAACATGACGTTATTGAACTTGGTGTCATTGTGGGTGACGCGCTCGGGGATTTCTCCGGACTTCATGCCCTTGAGGATGATATCCACGATAGCTTCGTGACGTTGGCAGAATTCGATTTCCTTGGTGGCATTCTTGGCCCGATTCACGTGGTCTTCTTCGGTCGCCCGAATCAGGGCGTTGAACCGGTCCCGCGAGTGGTGAAAACGGGGGATGGTTTCGTGAAGGCGCTCACCCGGAAGATCGGAGAGGAGATTTTGGAATTCTCCAAAAGCCACCCCGGCTTGATACGCTTGCTGGTCCGATTCGACCGCTTCGAAACTTTGCACGCCTTCGACAAAAACGAAGGTGCGCCAGAAATCGCCCTCTTCGTTGACGTAGAACGAGTCTCCGTCTCGGGTAGGGACAACAATCAATACCCGTCTCGTAATGTCTTCGGCTTGGTTGGCTTCTAGACGACTGCGGATATGCGTGGTCACCCGCATGAGGTTGTTCATGACTTCGTCCGGGGAGCGAAAGACATGCCGATTAATCTTCTGATGGATATATCGGACTTGCACACCGCCCTGAGCGTAGGTAGCAGTGTAGGTTTCGTTGATGTGACCGATCTTGCAGGGCTCTGCGTGAAGAATCTCGCCGTAGATTTGGAATTTCTTGGAAACTTCCTGGAGTTGGTCTTCGCGATAGGTCGACATGTTGCTTCTGAATCGGTAAACGGCACGCCCCTGTGGAGCGTGGGAATGCGGGACTTTAACCCGAATTGTCAAAGTAATCTAGTAAGAATGCTTTTATCGCGGTGTAGCGCCGGATGATTTCTGGACATGGAGGAGACGAATCAACGCCCATGGTTGGCGGGAACGGAGTTGCCGGTGCATTCGGCGCCGTTGCGGGCTGGAACCTTGTATTTGGTGGCGACGCCGATTGGTAATCTGGAAGACATCACGCTGCGGGCATTGCGTACTTTGGGAGAAGTGGATGCCATACTTTGTGAAGATACCCGGCATTCCGGCCGACTCCTGAAAGCCTACGGGATTCGGAAGCCGCTCATCAGTCTGCACAAATTCAACGAGCGTCGGCGCGAAGCGGAAATTCTGGAGCGGTTGTCGGCCGGAGAGACCCTGGCATTGATTACCGACGCCGGAACCCCGGGGATTAGTGATCCCGGCGGGCGTTTGGTGGGGGCCGTTTGGTCCGCTGGTTTGAGGGTCGAGGCCCTGCCCGGGGCGTGTGCCGCGGTGGTGGCCTTGGCGAGCAGTGGCTTCTTTGCGCCAGAGTTTCATTTCGTCGGCTTCTTGCCGGTCAAGAGTGGGCAACGGGGCCGTGAGTTGGAACGGTTGCGTGAGCTGGGTTCGACGCTGGTTTTTTACGAATCGCCCTATCGCGTAGTGAAGCTGTTGGGCGAGCTTGAGCAGATGATGCCGGAACGGGAGATCGTGCTTTTTCGCGAATTGACCAAGAAATTTGAAGAAGCCTGTCACGGTTCGGCTGCGGATTTGCGGGCGCGGTTCGGTCAAGGCAAACCCCGTGGCGAGTTTGTCGTGGTGGTCGGACCCGCGGCCTGAGACGCGATTCTTTCCGGGGCGCTCGGCGAGCTTTTTTCTTTACCGAGGATGGGGGGGGCGGTGCAAAGTAAGGGCTTATCGTTTGATGAGTGATACAGCGAATATGGAAAAGGGCGAGGGACCTGGGCAGAGTAGTCGTGACTTCTCGGTGGACGCGTTATCGGTTCGAGTTTTTGCTAGCGAAGCGGAGATGGCTACTGCGGCGGCGCAAACCGTCTCTCGGTACGTGGTGGAAACGCTTGAGCGTCAGGGTTCGTTTCGAGCCATTCTGGCCACGGGGAATTCTCAGATCGAGTTCCTCGGAAAGCTCATCGCGTTGGGGGCGATCGACTGGTCTCGGGTGGAACTGTTTCATATGGACGAGTATCTGGGAATTGGAGCGGATCATCCCGCGAGTTTCCGCCGCTACATGCGGGAGCGGGTCGAGTCCGTGGTCCGGCCCAAGGCCTTTCATTACTTGGAAGGCGATGCCTTGCTGCCGCTGGATGAATGCGAGCGCTACACGGGCTTGTTGAACGCGGCTCCCATCGATTTGTGCTGCATGGGGGTGGGAGAAAATGGGCACATTGCTTTCAACGATCCGGCCGTGGCGCGGTTTGAAGATCCGCATTCGGTCAAGCTCGTACAGTTGGATGACGACTGCAAGAATCAACAGGTGGGGGAAGGGCACTTTCCGTCTTTGGAAGCCGTGCCTGGCTATGCGCTGACCCTGACGATTCCGGCTCTTTGTGCGGCGAAGAAGGTAGTGTGTTTGGCTCCCGAAACGCGAAAGAGCCAAGCCATTCGGCAAGCGCTAAAGGAAACGATTTCCGAGGATTGCCCGGCTTCGTTTCTCCGTCGGCAAGCGCACGCGACCCTCTACCTCGACGCTGACTCCGCCAGTTTGCTTTAGTCCTGAAATTGGGGCTGGGTTCTTCTGGATTATTCTGGCCGGATTCGGGCTGAAATTGAGGCAGATTACGGCACGAATTGTGCGCTATTTTCCTTGAGAGTGGCGTCTGTTCGAAGTAGGAATAGCCGTGGAAGGTGCTGAGCGAAACGGCTTTGAGCCAGCTTAGCTGTTCCTTGACAAGCGGGTAGTCAATCGAATGAGAACGAATTTACCCTGCCGTGCTCGTGTATCGAAACAAAGTCCCTGGACCGTAAACAAAAAAAATGGAGCGGTAGCCTTAGGTAGGGCGGCCGACAGGCCTTGACTGGAAGTCGAATGTCGCCAGGCGAGCTCCCCTTGTTTCAATCCTGTTCATAGGAACTGTTACCCACGACACAGTGCGGGGTTTCTTTTTTTCCGCCGGACCAATGTCATGTCGCAAGACGAACTCTTTGTGAATTCGGCGACGGGGTCGGAGCGTCCTGCTCCCGACCCGGCGGAGCCGGACCCGGAATCGGCGACTAGTAGCGCGCCCCTAGCGGCGCGGATGCGGCCCACGGGACTGGAGGATTATGTCGGGCAACGGCACATCTTAGGCCCGGGCTCTTTGCTTCGGCGTTCGATCGAGGCGGACCGAGTCCAGTCGCTGATCCTTTATGGTCCGCCCGGGACGGGGAAGACGACCCTCGCGCAGATCATCGCGCAATCCACTAAGGCCCAATTCGCGCGCCTGAGTGGGGTGGAATCCAACGTTTCCGATATGCGCAATGTTTTGCGTGCGGCAGCAAACCGGTTGGGGAATACGGGCGTGCCGACCTTGTTGTTCATTGACGAGATCCATCGCTTCAACAAGTCCCAGCAGGATGTGTTGCTGCCGGATGTGGAGAATGGGAGTGTGAAACTGGTGGGTGCCACCACGCACAATCCGTATTTCTTTGTCAATTCCCCGCTGGTGTCGCGCTCGCAAATCTTTGAACTCCGTCCACTGGAAGTCGAGGACTTGGTCGGCCTGTTGCGTCGAGCCGTGGTCGATGAAGATCGGGGGCTGGGCGGTCGCCGGATCGAGCTTACGGAGGAAGCCGTGCAGCACCTCGCGGCGGTGGCGGATGGCGACGCTCGCAAGGCGCTCAATTCGCTAGAAGTGGCCGCACTTACAACGGCTATTGATGCTGACGGGGTCATCCGCATCGATCTGGGGGTGGCTGAAGAGTGTATTCAGAAAAAGGCGGTGGTGTATGACCGAGATGGGGACGGACATTACGACACGATTTCTGCATTTATCAAATCGATGCGGGGTTCGGATCCGGATGCCACGGTGTATTGGTTGGCCAAGATGATTCATGCGGGGGAGGATCCCCGATTCATCACCCGGAGGATTCTGATTTGTGCGGCGGAGGATGTTGGTTTGGCCGATCCCATGGCCTTGGTTTTAGCCAGTAGCGCCCATCAGGCTGCCGAGTATGTGGGGTGGCCCGAGGCACGGATCCCGATTGCCGAGGCCGCCCTGTACATCGCGACCGCCTACAAGAGTAACAGTGCGATGGCGGCGATTGATGCGGCTTTGGAAGATGTGAAGCGGAACCCGACGCTCCCGGTGCCACCTCATCTACGGGACGGTCACTATCAGGGGGCGGAGGAATTGGGGCACGGAGTGGGCTACCAGTATAGTCATGACCATCCCGGTGGGGTGGTGGCGCAAGACTATCTAGGGGCCGCCCGATCGTTTTACGAGCCGGGGGATTTAGGGGTAGAGAAAAAGATTCAGGATCGGATGAGATACTGGCGGCAACTCATGGAAGAGCGGCGGAAGGGGAAATGACGTCGTCTTTCTGGTTTGGGGAATGATTGCTGCCGATGGAGACAAAGAACGTTTGAGGCGCACCCTGCGGGGACGCCTGAAGGACCTGAGCCCTCCAGCGATTGCGCGGGCCTCCGATGCAGTTGTCGAGCGTTTGCGGACTGAGTCCGTCGTGCGCGAGCCCGGGCTGATCGGAGCCTATTTTCCCGTGGCTTGGGAGATTGACCTGAGAGCGCTCTGGCAGCAGGCGCCCGCCGGTGGTCCGGGGTTTGCGCTCCCCCGATGGAATGCTCAGGGGGCCCATTATGAGTATGCCCGGTGGTTGCCGGGAGCGGAGTTGGTTGAGGGGCCGTATCGGATCTTGGAGCCTTCGGGGCGATGTCCGGTCGTGAGGGGAGAAGATTTAGATTTAGTATTGGTCCCGGGACTGGCATTTTCTCGGGACGGGGGCCGATTAGGGCGGGGCAAGGGGTTCTATGATCGATTGTTGAACGGAATGGATGTGATGGTTTGTGGGATTTGTCATGATTTGCAGTTGGTAGATGCGGTGCCGATGGACTCTTGGGATCGGTCGATGGCGATGATTGTGACGTCGAGCGAGACGGTGCGCGTCGCGCGTTAGGCCGAAATATGAGTATTTTCGCCCAATCTCTGTGGCTCAATGGCTTGATTTTCGCTGGAGGTTTGGCGTTGGGCATCGCGGTTTTGGGCTTTCGTGAGTGGGGGCTGTCGCGATCCGCGCGGACCCGGCGAGAGTTGTTGTTGAGCGAGGCCCGTCGAGAGGCGGAACAACTCGTGGCGAAGTCCCGCCAGGACGGGGAAGAGCGCGCCGAAAGCCTGCGACAGGAAGCGATTCGGGCCGGAGAGGCGCGAACCAGCAAGTTGGACGACCAGGAGAGCCACCTCCAGCGGAGGGAGCAGGCTCTGAGCGGTCAGTTGGAGGCTTTGGGCCAGCGGGAAGAAGGCGTTGAGCAGCGTCGCCAGGCCTTGGAAGAGCGGGCGGAAGCGCTTGAGGCCCAGTCACGTGATGTGCAGCAGCTCAAGGAGACGTGGGAGGCGGATCTCAGCCGGCTCGCAGCCCTTTCCCGGGCGGATGCCCGAAAGGAAGTCTTGGCTTCTGTGGAGAAGGAGGCTCAACGAGAAGCGCAGGAACTGAGCCGGCGCTTGGTGGATGAAGCCCAACAAGAATCGGAAAAGAAGGCGCGTCGCATCCTCTCGATCACGATTCAGCGCTATGCCGGCGATCACACGTCCGAGACCACCACCGCGGCGGTCGCGCTGAAGGGAGACGATATCAAGGGGCGTATCATCGGTCGTGAAGGGAGAAACATTCGCGCTTTTGAAAATGCCACGGGGATGACTGTACTCATTGATGATACCCCGAATGCGGTGGTGCTGTCGGGCTTCGATCCTGTTCGTCGCGAGATTGCGCGGGAAAGTATGGAACGTTTGATTGCTGATGGGCGGATTCATCCCACTCGGATCGAGGAAGTTGTCGAGCGAGTGAGTTCCGAGATTGAAGGACGGATCGTGAAGCTGGCGGAAGAAGCCGTCCTTGGTCTGGGACTCGTGCCCGTTCATGGAGAAATCGCCAAGCGTTTGGGGCGACTCTACTTTCGGCAAAGCTATTCGCAGAACGTCTTGGATCATTCAGTGGAAGTGGCCCGTATTACCGGTTTGTTGGCGGCAGAGGTGGGGGCGGATGTCACCGATGCCACGCGAGCAGGCTTGTTGCACGACTTAGGGAAGGCGCTGGGGGATGAGGTGGAGGGTTCGCATGCGATTGCCGGGGCCGAGTTCATTCGACGCTACGGAGAGAATCCGGCGGTGGTGAATGGCGTTGCGGCTCACCATGATGAGGTGGAACACGAAACGGTGATTGGGATCTTAGTCAGCGCAGCTGATGCGATCAGCGCGGCTCGACCTGGCGCGCGGTCGGAATCCATTGCTTCCTACGTGAATCGGCTCAAGTCTCTTGAAGCGATCGGGATGGGCTTTGACGGCGTGGAGAAGTGTTTTGCCGTGCAAGCCGGGCGTGAAGTGCGGGTGTTCGTCCGGCCCGAAGAAGTGCCGGATGAAGAGTCGGAGGCGTTGGCTCGAAATATCTGCCGGAAGATTGAGGACGAACTCCAATACCCTGGGCAGATCCGGGTTACCGTGATTCGAGAAGTACGTTGTATCGACTACGCCAAGTGAGGCGAGGCGGAAGTGAGGAAGGTAAGGGGGGAATCGAGAGCGCCAGGAAACGGTTTCCTAGCGCCCTTCGGTAATTCCAGCAGGTAGACCGTTTTCCCAGGTGCGAGGGGAGCTCCACGGCCGCGCCGACGCGTTCTTGGTATCGCTAGAAGCACAACCCGTCATCACGGCCAGCAAGAGCAGGGCGAACAGACTAAGCAGGATAGAAGAAGCTTTCACGATAACAAAAACTGTCGGTTAGAGATTCGCGTTCCGTCTTATGCTCGATGGGGACTTTCGATAGGGACTTGGTCGAGGCTAAGTCGTTCTCAGAACTTAGTAGAGAACGGTGTCACCCACCTGGATGTCGGCCTGCTTCCACTCGGGAAGGACGTTGGCAACGCTTTGGTTGGATTCCAGCGTGGTGATTTGCACTTTGCCGACCAACTTGCCGTTGCGGCTCACCATGAGCTTGCCTGACTGGCGAGCGCCTTGAGCTTCACCAACGCTGACGACGATGAAATCCCAGTTGTCATTGACAGCCGTGACCGTGCCTTTGAGGCCATCGCGCATGGCGATTTCCGTATTCGGGCCTTCGTATTTGCTCAAATCGTATTCAATTTGGCCGATCTTGCGGAGGAGGATCTCGCGCTCGTCTTTCCCGGCGTTGATCTCTTCTCGGGCGGCAATCAAATCATCTTTCATCGACTGGATAGCCTGGATATCAACTCCGAGCGCGCGCCATTGTGCGAGTTCCCGTTGGGCGTTGTTGCGCTCGATGGTGGTCGAGCTGAGCTCGGCTTCCATTTGGTCGGCACGAACGCGCTGCTGTTGGGCGATGCGCACAGACTCTTCCAGGCGAGCCCGGGTGTCTTCGTATTCACCGCGCAACGTCTCCAAATCGGCCTTGGCTTCCTTTTCAGCGGACTCGGCTTTGCGCTGATCGGCTCGGGCCTGATCGCGTTGTTGCTCGGTTTGAGCTAAATCGTTGGTCAATTGGTCGATCTTAGTCTTAACCTGAAATTGACTCACGCCCAGGGCGGCAACACCCAGCACGATCACAAGAATGAGACAAGCTTTTAACATCTTCTCTAAAAACGTTTGAGCGGATTACGTTAGGAATATCCGGATCCTGTGTCAACCATGGCTTTAGGCACCTTTTTGGGGCCGAAAACCGTTCCCGGCCGCCCGACCAGCGGAACGGCCCGCAGTTGAGCCCGTCGACGGATCAAATGCTCCCGTCGACGGGTATCGTTCCGTCAATCCCCGCAGGGAGCACCTTCATCTGACTCAGACTCCGATCGGTTTCAACGTCTCGGGACATTTTTTCTTAGCAAGATTGGTGCGCAAATTGGGGAAGTTGGTCGTTGATTGGCCGTTTTCGAGCTATTTCTCGCTGGAGGTCTTCCAGCGGACAAGCTTGGCCAGGTATTCTCGGTCGCCGGTCTTGATGCAAGAGCCGCTGACGGCTTGGTTCGGTGTCAGTTCCTTCAAACTGACCATCTTGCCGTCTTGTTCGAACCGGGTTTCGTCGTCCGTCTTAAAAAGACGAACGTTGTCGTTGCTCTTGTTTTTGATGGTGAAGGTGCCTTTCTCACGGTCGATTTTCGAGATGCTACCGCGATAGGGAAGCGAGCGGGGTTTTTCCTGTTGGGTAGGGGGTGAGAGGGTGCTTCTGGGCGGCGTTTCAGGGGCGCTCTGAGGTTGGGCTGCGAGTGTTCCCGTTAGTAGAAGGAAACTGAGCAGATAGGATGCATTTTTCATAACTAGTTTGTTTCTGGTTCGCCAACTGAGTCGATTCAGTCGATCAGCGGGATAATAAACAGTATCTAGTTACTTTATTGGAGAAAAAAGCGGTGAGTTACTTCTTATGGGTTCTTTTGATGGGTTCTGGGGTTGGGCTGGCGAAAATGGATCGTTGGCTGCAAGGGAGCCGAGCACAAAAAAGCCCCGCCGAGACAATGGGCGGGGCTGAAAGTGAGCGAGGGTCGGACTCTGTCTAGCTGAGGATTCGCTTGCCTTCGTCGAGGAAGATTCCTTGGAAGTTCATTTCGAGCGCCTTGGCATTGGTGGCCTTCGAGAGTGCTTCCGGTTCCGAGACAACGCGGTCTTTTACCAGCTGGAAGAGCGCCTGGTTGAAATTCTGCATCCCGTCTTCCACTCCGGTTTCGATGGCGGCCGCCAACTTGTCCAAGCGATTCTCTTCGATCAGCTTGCGGACGGTGGGGGTGTTGATCAGGATTTCAATGGCGGGAACGACGCCGCCGTCCACCTTGGCGACCATGCGCTGACACACCACGGCTTTTAAAGTGCCGGCCAATTGGCGGCGGACCTGGTCGCGTTCCTCAGGTTGGAAAAAGTCCAGGATACGCGTCACGGATTGTGAGGCGTTGGTGGTGTGCAGGGTGGAGAGAACCAGGTGTCCCGTGTCGGCAGCGCTCATGGCCGCCGAAAAACTGATCGAGTCACGCATCTCACCAATCATGATCACATCCGGATCTTGGCGGAGAATGTGTTTGAGGCCAGCGGCGAAAGAGAGCGAGTCGAGGCCGATCTCGCGTTGCTCGATAACCGATTGGACATCTTTGAAGACGTACTCAATCGGGTCTTCTAGGGTAATGATGTGACGCGCCGTACTCGCATTGATATGCTGCAACATTGCGGCCAGCGTGGTCGACTTACCGCTACCCGTGGTGCCGGCAACCAAAACGATCCCGCGAGGTGCTTCGGCGATTTCCTTCAGAATGGGCAAAAGCCCCAGATCCTCGAAGCTGGGGATATTGGTCTGGACGTAGCGCATGGCCAGACAGAAGGTGCCCTTCTGCTGGAAACAATTGGTTCGGAAACGTCCGAGTTCCGGGTCGTAGTAAGAAAAATCGATCTCCCGCTCTTCCTCCAAACGGGTGAGGAGGTGCTTTGGAACAATGTTATCAAGCACCTTAGCCATCCACTCGGTGGTGGGCTTGGGGGCCTCGATGGGGATCAATTGACCATTGATCCGTACGATGATCGGGGCGTCGATCTTAATGTGGACGTCGGAAGCGCCGCCATCAATGGCGGCTTTGAGTACGCGTTTGAATATCTCCATTAGGGTTTCTGAGTTGCTCGGGTGCTCTATTTCAGAGCGTCGGTTGGGCCTGTACCAGGTCGGTCAACCGTTCTTGAGCCTCAGGTGTGATCCCCATGAATACAATAGACACCACATAACCCGCATGCTTGTTGCCCGTGCAACCGACTACGATACCTGTACAATTGATTTGGCCGGTTTGGTTGGGCGATTGAAGATCGATCGTGAGCTCGGTCCACATCGGGACCTCTCGTTCCGAGAGGAACTCGACCCCATTCTTTCGGATATGAACCGAATGCGTGGGCAGCGAGAACTCCATCTCATTGGTTTTCACCGTTACGGGGTCGAAAACACCGGAGGAATCGAGCTTAGACGTCTTCATAATACTTGCGCCTACCAATCTACCATTAAATGGTATTCCGTCAATGCCGCCCTGGCTCTACCATTCGATTACAGCGGCTCCCCAAGTCAGACCGGCTCCAAAAACGAGGATGAGTATCAAATCCCCACGTTGGAGCCGTCCCGTGGTGGCCGCTTCGTCCAAGGCGATGGCCACTGAGGCAGCAGATGTGTTGCCATATTTGTCGAGATTGATAAAAACCTGGTCTTCTGTTGCTTTTAAGCGGTCGCCGACTGCGGAAATAATCCGTTGGTTGGCCTGATGCGGGATAATGTGCTGAATTTGCTCGATGGTGAGCTCGCAGCGACCGAGAACTTCCCGGGCGGCCCGGCACATGGCATTGACAGCGTTCTTGAAGGTTTCTTTTCCGTCCATTCGCAGGAAATGGAGGCGATTCTTGACTGAATCGGTGCTGGCTGGAACTTGGGCACCTCCGCCCGGCATGCAGAGAAGGCCGCCTTTGCTGCCGTCCGCCCCCATCGTCGCGGTCAATAATCCATGGGAGTTTGGCACATTTTGGAGGATCGCAGCTCCGGCGCCATCGCCGAAAAGGACACAGGTATTGCGGTCTTCCCAATCGATGATGGTGGAGAGTTTTTCAGCCCCGATGACCAAGACCGTTTGGTAGGTGCGGCTCATGATGAATTGTTGGCCAATTTCGAGAGCGTAGACGAAACCCGAACAGGCCGCCTCAAGATCGAAGGCGGCGGCGTTTTTCGCTCCGATGATCTGCTGCACCAAACAGGCGGTGGAGGGGAACATCATGTCCGGAGTGATGGTGGCCACGATGATCAAATCGATACTCTCTGGATCGATGTCCCCTTTCTTCATGGCGTCCTGAGCCGCTTTGGCGGCCAGGTGGGAGGTGAACTCCCCTTCGGCGGCGACGCGTCGTTCTTTAATGCCCGTCCGGCTCGTGATCCACTCGTCACTCGTGTCGACTTTTTGTGCTAGGTCGTGATTGGTGACGACTTTCTCCGGCACATACGAGCCGACCGAACGAATGGAGCAGGTCTGACCGACGAATTTGTGTTCGGCGCGCGGGTTGGTGAAGGGGACGGGACGGTCTGGAAGGGCCATAAAATGCGAATTATCGGGTCATCTCTGCGGGCTGAAAACGAGCATTTGCCTCGGCCACTTGGTCAACAATGCGTTGATTGATCTGGTGGGCAAAGGTCTGCGTGGTGGTGCGAATCGCATTCCGAATGGAATGCTCGCGAGCCGATCCGTGGGCGATCACGACGTCGCCATTGAGACCCAGGAGTGGGGCGCCGCCGTAGGCGTCCGGGTCCATGCGGTTCTTGATCTTGCGGAGGCCGTCCTTGGCCAACAGGGCCGCCAACTTGCGCACGGGGGTGGCGGTCAGCTCCCGCTTCAACCACCCGAACAACCCTTTTGCCAGGCTTTCGCAGGTCTTGAGGACAATGTTACCGACAAAACCGTCGCAGACGACAACATCCACGCCGTCGTTGAAAAGATCATGCCCTTCGACGTTACCAATGAAATTCAGACCCAGCTTCTGGCAGAGTTTAAAGGCTTCCAAGCTCAGTTCATTGCCTTTGGAATCCTCGGTACCGACGCTCAAGACGCCGACCCGTGGCTTTTTGTGCCCCAAAATCTCTTCGGCGAAGATGCTGCCCATGATCGCGTAGTGGGCGAGATGAATGGGCTTGCTGTCGATATTGGCTCCGGAATCAAGCAGCACAAACTCACGGTGGGGGGTGGGAATGACCGTCGCGATGCCGGGGCGATCCACCCCGGGTAGGCGGCCGAGGCGAATGGTTGCCACGGTCACCACACCGCCGGTGTTGCCCGGCGATACAAAGATATCGCCTTGGTCTTCGCGGAGAAGGTCGATTCCGCGGGCGATGGAGCAGTTTTTCTTACGCCGCACTCCGTCGATCGGTTTGTCCTTCATGGTCAGGACCTCCGGCGCGTGGAGCACGCTCAGGCGGGAATCCCCCTGCGCTTGCAGGTGGGGGGTAATCGCGGCCTCATCACCCACCACAGTGGCGGCGGTGATTTGTTTTTGCTCGCTGAGTGCCTGATAGACGCCGGCAACGATCACACCACACCCGTGGTCGCCACCCATGGCGTCGACTACGATCCGCATAATGAATTGTGGGAAAACGGTGCCAGAAAAGGCTTCGGACGGGATTAACCGAAGGTTTCGATATTGACGACCTGCCGTTCCTTATAGAAACCGCAGGCGGGGCAAACCCGATGCGACACGTAGGGCGAGGCACATTGGGGGCATGTGCCTAATTGCGGCAATTTGAGGACACTGTTAGCCGCTCGTCGTTGCCGCACTTTCCCGCGCGAAGGTTTTCTCTTTGGTACTGCCATACTGCGTTAAATCGTTCGTATCTAGTCAATCAAGCCGCAATTGATCCAATGCTGTCCAGGTGGATGACGAAGCTTCCGTCTCGGGAAAGGCCTCGGTTGAGGCTGGTTTCTGCCCCGCCGTTGGGGCAATTCCCTGACATTCTTCGGCGCACAACGGATGTTGCGGTAAAGATAAGAGCATATCTTCGCGGAGAATCGGAGTCAAGTCCAGGCAATCATTATCTATCGGGAGTGCGTCCTCACCTTCCATCGCCACCAGTTGGCTCCAGCCCGCGAGCTCGATGGGGTGCTCGAATGACTTGAGGCAGCGGGCGCACTCACAGGCAAAGGTTTGCCGGAGGGTCCCGGTGAGTAAGACGTTTTTCTCGTGTTGCTCCGCGCTGACGTCATAGGCCAAGGGCGTGGCGGCTTGCACCAGCTCGTCTTGGGTGTCCATATCCAAGACGTCGAGGGCAATCTCCCCCTCGTAGTGCTTGGGGCCAGCCTCAAGATGCTTGATGTTGATTTGAAACGACATGATTCGACTATTGGGTTTTCGAGGATGCTTGAGCGTATCGCTCCTTGAGAACGGTCAGTACGGGATCGGGCACCAATCCTTCAATCGGTCCGCCTAGGCTGGCGATCTCTTTGACAATGCTGGAACTCAGGAACGTGTAACGGTCCTTCGGCATCATGAAGATGGTCTCGATCTCCGTGTTGAGGCGCCGGTTCATGAGGGCCAGCTGAAATTCAAATTCAAAATCCGACACTGCGCGGAGCCCGCGAACGATGGCTTGTCCCTCGCGGCGCGCCACATAGTCCACCAAGAGCCCTTCGAACGCTTCCACTTCCACGTTGCCAACGTGACGGGTGGCTTCTTGAACGAGTTGTTGCCGTTCTTCGATCGTGAGAAGCGGTTTCTTGGATCGATTGACGGCGACCGCGACAATGATGGTGTCAAACAATCGGGCTGCCCGCTCGATAACATCGAGATGACCGTTCGTGATCGGATCAAAACTTCCCGGGTAAATTGCTTTGCGTTTCATCTCGCAGCGGAAGGGGCACGCATCAGTTCTTTGGTGGCTTGCGGCCTGCGTGTGGGGGGCAAGCCCACGTGAAGAATCTAACGCGTTTGTTAGAATGTCGCAATCTTTTGCCGAGATTCCCGGTGAGGCGGGGGATGGAGCCTGTTGTGGGTGGATGTTCTGCGAGGGGGGGGCGAAATGCAAACTGCAAACTGCAAACTGCAAACTGCAAAATGCAAAATGGGGGTGGGGCTCGGTGTTGTGAATCCTTTTGGGCCCTGCTTGGCGAGTCGTGGCTAAGGTTTTGCCGTGGTGGCGAATTCTTGGCGATGCCCTGTCGCGGGGATCGATACGGCGTAGCCCGTTCCGTCGGGTTTCACGGCGAGCCGAATTGGGTTGGCTTGGCAGCGCCGTTCCAGGTTGGCGATGAACGTGTCCGGCGTGTTGTGCTCGCGATCGTCGCGGAGATTCTTGTGCACTTGGTAATGTGCCTTGGCGGAGGGGATCGACTGGAGCGTTTGGAAGGTTTCTGCGCCACACCCCTTGGTGACGCCGTTGTTCATGACTGTCACCGTTGGGGCTAAGGCGTGGACGAGCGTGGGGTGATTGCTGCGATCAAGGCCGTGATGGGTGACTTGGTAGACGTCTACGGTGCCGCCGGTCAGGTTGTCTGGGCAAACCAGGGTGGGCTCGACATTCCAAGTGAGATCGCCGGCGTCGAAGAATCGAAAATCTCCGAGTTCAAGCAGCAGGACTACGCTGTTGGCATTGTCCGAGGTATCCTGCGGTTTTGCCGCGGGTTTGTCCTGGCAAAGTTCCGCGCGGCCGGGTTGGGCCAATGCTCGGGACGCGCTGCGTCGGGTGGCCAAGCAGGTGAGCTTGATTCGAGCGGTTCCGGGTGCTTGCTTGAGGGGGATTGAATCGCCGGGGTTGATCACGCGGCGTTCGCCGGCGGACATCTCTCGGTAGGGCTTGATGAGGAGGGGGAACCGGGTGTCGTTCGGTCGATTGTCCGGGTTGCGATCTGGAATGCCGTTGTCATACACCACCTTGATCGGCATGAGAGCGGCGAGCTCGGCCGCGCCGCCGAAGTGGTCCAGGTGAAAGTGAGTGGTGATTAGATAGTCGATGGCTTCTAGGTTGGCCATTTCGGTCGCGACGCGATGGATGCGTTGCGAATCGCGTCCGCCGGGATTGCCGGAATCAATCAACACCGATTCGCCAGCCGGTGTGACGATGAGCGTGGCGGCTCCGCCTTCGACATCCACCCAATAGACCTCCAAGGTGCCATCGGCTTTCCCGCCCCAAGCTGCAAAGGCGGCCATCAGGCAGGTCATTGCGATGACGAGACGCTTGGCGGATCGGACGAGGCGGCCAGATAAGTCGGTGGATGTCATTACGGGTTAAGTGAGGTTTTCGGTCTTCCGTCGCGACTCTTCCGCCATCTGTTGTTTGTAGTCCAACAGTGCGGTTTGCAATTCCGGGCGACTGGTGGCCAGGATGGAGACGGCCAGCAATCCAGCGTTCTTGGCGTTACCAATGGCGACCGTGGCAACCGGGACTCCGCCAGGCATCTGGACGATCGAGAGCAGGGAATCCATTCCTTTCAGAATCCGTGTTTCCACCGGAACGCCAATGACGGGAAGCGGGGTGTGGCTAGCAACCATACCAGGGAGATGCGCAGCGCCGCCGGCACCGGCGATGATGACTTGGAGACCTCGCTCATGCGCGCTACGGGCATAGTCGGCCATGTCCGTCGGTGTGCGGTGAGCTGACACGACGCGGGCCTCGTGAGGGACTTGGAAGGATTCGCAGATGGACGCCGCCGCTTTCATGGTCGGCCAATCCGAATCGCTGCCCATGATAATGCCGACGAGTGGGGTGGGGGAGGAAGTCATGATGTTTAGGGATTGGGGGCGAATTGAATGGGTTTCAGGGCGGATTGGGCCCGGTTGAGGGCGTCATCAACGCTGTCTCCCAAGACGGTCAAGTGGCCCATTTTGCGGCCGATCTGGCTTTGGTCTTTGTCATAAAGGTGGAGGTGGACGCCTTCGATTGCCAGCGCTTGGGGTACGCCTTGAGGAAATCCGGCGCCGGCTTGGTCGCCTAGGAGATTGATCATCACGGCAGCGGGTTTACGGAGCGCTGCGCTCCCCAAGGGCCATCCAAGGATCGCTCGTAGATGGTTTTCGAACTGGGAGGTATGACAGGCTTCAATGGAGTAGTGACCGGAGTTGTGCACCCGGGGGGCGAGTTCGTTGACGACAATCTCGCCGCTGCGGGTGAGAAACAATTCCACGCCGACGGAACCGATTCCCTCCATCGCATTCACCGCTGCTTCAGCGATCGTCAGGGCCTGGTCGTGCAGTTCCGGCTCAAGCACCGCGGGTGCTTTGACCACGTGGCAGATGTGATTCTTCTGGACGGTTTCAACCACGGGATAGCGCACGACGGCTCCCGTGGTGGAGCGGCAGATCATGACGGCAATCTCGGCTTGAAAATCGCAAAAGGCTTCTGCGAAGAGTCCGTGGTTTTCGCCATCCAGGTGGCGCCAGCCGGTTTCGATATCTGCAGGAGTTTCGACCGTGTAGTTGCCTTTGCCATCGTACCCGTTTCGACGTCGTTTTAGAACGAAGGGACAACCGAAGGTCGTCGCGGCTTGATGGAGTTCTTCGAGGGTGGCTACGGCTTCGAAGCGAGGGGTTGGGAGGCCGGCGGAGCGAAGCGTTTCTTTCTGCACGAACTTGTCTTGGATGCGGCGGAGGCAAGTTGCGGAGGGAAGTATGGAAACGCCCTCCGCTTCTAAAGTGGCGAGGGCATCGGCGTCGACAAACTCGTTTTCCAGAGTGAGGACGTCGACGGACTTCGCGAGTGTCCTTAGCGTATCGGCTTGGTTCCAGTCACCGACTTGGTGGCTGTTACTGAGCGTGGCTGCCGGGCACTCCGCCTTGCGTTCAACCGTATGGGTTCGGATCCCCAGTGGTGCCGCTGCGAGGCAGAGCATGCGAGCGAGCTGTCCACCGCCGACGATGCCGACGTGGGGTTGAGAGAGAGGGGACTGATTGGGGGCCTCGGTCGCTTGCGCCATCGTGTCGGTTTGCCGGTCTGGTTCGGATTACGTTTGAGTGTTCTGCGTCTGCGCGGTGGTGCGGGGCGATGTTTCCTCCGACCGCGTCGGTTGGGAGCTTACGGGGTATTCCACGTGAGACCAATGCTAATCGCGTCGGGATTCCGACGGGTTCCTGGGCTCGCCGCTCTTAGGACGCTTCGAGTATGGCGGTGGCGGCGGCGCGGACATTGCGAGCCAGCTCCTTGGGCTCAAGGACACGGGCGTCGGCGCCCCAGCCGAGGATCCAACGCTGAATTTCAAAGAGACTGGAGAGATGCATTTTGATTTCCACGTCCCCATTGCGGTGTTCCTTGAGCTCTTGGGATGGGTGCCATTGCTTTTCCCGGATGTAGTCTGCGACCTTCTCGTTAAATCGGATCCGGACGGTGTAGTCGCCCTTTCCGGAGTGCACGCCAAAGCTATCCTGGAGTCGCTTTTCCACGGAGAAGTCCGTGGGGCGGGGGAAGCGTTCCTCCGTGACTTCGACCGCCAAGATCCGGGCAGGGGCGAAGGTTCGCACGTCTTTGCGGAGGTGGCAGTAGGCAAAGAGAAACCATTCCCCGTTGACGTTGGCGACGTGATAGGGATCGACGGTGCGGGCGTCCGCCTTCTTTTGGCCGGGCTTGCGATACTGCAGGATGAGCCGTTGATGTCTCGAGACCGCCTTGGCGAGTTGATCGAAAACCTCCAGGTCGAGTTTGGGGACGGCGCTGGTGTGAAAGGAAATGCTTTGCTCCCAATCCGCAATGTTGAGCGAAATGGTGTCGGGTAAGGAGGCGGAGATCTTCTTAAAGGCACTGATGAGCGGTCGCTCAAAGTTTGTGCCGCGATACTGCTGCAAGGCTTTCTCCGCGACCAGCATGGCGAAGAGTTCCCCTTCCGTGATTTGGAGCGTGGGGAATCCGCCTACTTCTTCGGTGTAGTAGTAGCCGTAGCGTTTGGCATCGTAGGCGATCGGGAGGTCGAGCCGGTCCCGCATGAACTCCAGATCGCGGTGGATGGACTTGGTGCTGACTTCCAGTTCCTGAGCGAGCTTGGTCGCGTTAGGCAAACAGCCCGACTGGATGGCCTGGTGAATCCGGACCATCCGCTCCATGGGGGGGCGGGTTAAGGCGCCCTTTCTCGAACTGGTCGTGCGTTCGGCAGCCATGGTCTGCCTCGCTTCTACCCGCCGGGCTCGTGGCCCGCTTAGGCCAAGCGAGCTAGAAACTCGTCGTTCGTCTTATACTTCTTGATGGCGCCGGTAAGCGTTTCCATGGCTTCGATGGGGTTCAAGTCCACCATCTCTCGGCGCAATTTGTGGATGGCGCCGATGTTCCGTGGGTCGAATAGTTTTTCTTCCTTACGGGTGCCGCTCTTCGGGATGTCAATCGCGGGAAAGAGACGGCGCTCGGCGAGTTTTCGATCGAGGATCAACTCCATGTTGCCGGTGCCTTTGAACTCTTGGAAGATCAGCTCATCCATGCGGGATCCGGTATCTACGAGTGCCGTGGCGAGGATTGTGAGCGATCCGCCTTCTTCAATCTTCCGAGCGGAGGAAAACATTTTACGGGGGATCTCTAGGGCGCGGGCATCCACACCACCGGTCATCGTCCGGCCACTACCGCCGTGCACACTGTTGTAGGCGCGCGCGACACGGGTGATTGAGTCCATGAGGACAAAGATATCTTTGCCGGCTTCCACCCGGCGGCGGCAACGCTCGATGATAAATCGGGACAGGCGCACGTGGGTTTCTAGGTCTTGATCGTTTGAGGAGGCTACCACCTCGGCTTTTACTGAACGTTGAAAATCGGTGACTTCCTCGGGACGTTCGTCAATGAGGAGCACGATGACTTCCACTTCGGGATGGTTGGTGGTGACGGCGTTGCAAATCTGCTTGAGAACCGTCGTTTTTCCGGTGCGGGGCGGCGCCACGATCAAGCCGCGGGTGCCTTTGCCGATGGGCGTGACCAAATCGATGATGCGCGTCTCGACTTCATCGGGATTGGTTTCGAGGTTGAATTTCTCAATCGGATCAATGGTCGTGAGGTTCTCAAACCGCATGGCCTTGGTGTAGTCGTCAAACTCCATGCCATTGATTTCAAGCACCTCGCGCAACTGCGGACTATTTCCGCGGTGCGGCGGTTGGGTGAGGCACTTGATGAAGCTGCCTTCGCGTAGGAAGCAGCGCTTGATGGTGTCCGGAGTGACGAAAATATCGGAAGGCTTGGGTGCAAAGTGCGCTTCGGAAGAGCGGAGGAATCCGAATCCTTTTTCGGAGATCTCCAAGTAGCCTTCGCCTTTTTCGGTCGGCCCGTTGTAGGGACGGTCTTGACGATTTCCGTGCCCGCGATCGTGACGTCCGCCCTTACCTTTGTCGGATCGTCTGCCCCCGCTCTTGTCGGAGCGGCGTCCGCCATTTCGGTCATGGCGTCTCCCGTCTCCTCTGTCGGGGCGTCTCTTCTCACTCATATAAGTTGCGTAATCCTTACGGTCTTGTGTATCCGTCCGAAGCTGGAAAGTAGCAGATTCGATTCCTTATTCTGGGGAATCTGCTAATCGGAAAACATTGGAATTTGAACGAGCCCCTTGGAAAAGCAGCGTCGTTAAAAACGGTAGTTATTCAGATTCCAGAACGAAATCAATCATTATTTTCACTGCGTTTCTGGGAATCCGCCGTCTCCACGTCCGGACCAGAACCGATTTGCGGGGCTAAGCGCGACGTCCAAGAGTGGTCACGGTGCGATAAATGGGTCCCCATTTCCATCCGAAGCGTCTGCCTACGACACCGAGGCGCGGGCTTCGGCGGCTAGAGGCGTACTCAGGTAGCGCTCTCCTGTGGAGCATCCAATGGTGACGATGGTTTTGCCTGCATTTTCGGGGCGTGCTGCCACTTGTAGTGCGGCCCACACATTGGCCCCTGAACTGATTCCCGCTAGAATGCCTTCCTCCTTGGCGAGTCGTCGCGCCATCTCAAACGCATGGTCGCTGGAGACTTGGAGACACTCGTCGATCTGCTTTTGGCCCGCGTCATCATAGAGGTGAAAGTTGTTGGGGACAAAACCCGCGCCGATTCCCTGAATCCGGTTCATCCCCGGGCAGAGCGGTCTGCCTTCCAGGGTTTGCGTGATGACGGGCGAATCCTCGGGCTCGACCGCGATTGCTTGGAAGCTGGGCTTTCGCGATTTGAACACTTCCATGCAGCCCGTCAAGGTGCCGCCGGTGCCGACAGCCGCGACGAGGATATCGATTTCGCCATCCGTAGCCTCCCAGATTTCTTCGGCCGTGGTATTTTGGTGTGCCTCGGGGTTGGCTGGGTTGTCGAATTGCTGGGGAATCCACGAGTTTTTGATCTCGGAGGCGAGTTCGTGGGCTTTGTCGATGGCGCCTTTCATGCCCGCCGACCCCGGAGTGAGCACCAGCTTGGCGCCTAGGATGGCCAAGAGCGTGCGGCGTTCGATGGACATTGTCTCCGGCATGGTCAGAATCAATTCGTAGCCCTTGGCGGCTGCGACGAAGGCCAGCGCGATGCCGGTATTACCGCTCGTCGGTTCGATGATCACGGTGTCTTGATCGATGATGCCTCGCTTTTCGGCTGCCTCGATCATGGCTTTTCCGATGCGATCTTTGACACTCCCTAGGGGATTAAAGAACTCGCACTTCAGCAGCACGGTGGCGTCAATGCCTTGAGTGATTCGGTTGAGCCGGACGAGCGGTGTTTGACCGACGGTATCCAGAATGGAGTTGGCGATGTTTGCCATGGGGTTTTACGAGAGGCGTTGCGAACCAGGTGGAATCAGGAACGAGCTAAGGGAGTGGCAGGGCCGTGCGGCCCGGAATTGGGTTAACGCTGACTGCGTTGGTATCGGGCCTGAGCTTCCGGAAGCCACGCTTTCAGATTGGCGATTCGGGTCTTGTCGAGCGGGTGCGTGCGGAGGAACCACGGGGTATTCCCGCCCGCTTGGCGGTTGTATTCGCCGAACCGCTGCCAAAAAGCGATCGATGCAGACGGGTCGAATCCGGCATCGGCCATGTAAAGGATCCCGATGTGGTCGGCCTCGCTTTCCTGGCTCCGGGAGTGGGGAAGGGCGTAGCCGAGTTGGGCGCCGAGGCCGTAGATTTGGGTGGCGGCGGCTTGCACCTTCGGGTCGTAGCCAGACACGGCAGCCCCGAGGGCGGCACCGCCGGCTTGCACGAGGAGTGATTGCGAGACGCGTTCGCCGCCATGCCGGGCCACGGCGTGGGCGACTTCATGTCCGATCACCGTCGCCAGTCCGCCATCATCCTTTGTGATGGGGAGAATGCCAGTGTAGATACCGACTTTGCCCCCAGGGAGGCAGAAGGCATTGGCGTCGGGACTGTCGAACAAGACGAATTCCCACTGTGCGTTGGGGAGCGGGGCGACTGCGGCGATTCGCTTTCCAACGCGTTGGAGCTGGGCATTCAGCCTCCGATCATTGCTGATGGGGACATCCTTCTTCATCTGCTCAAAGCTGTTGAAGCCCATCTGCATCTCCTCGCTCTCGGAGAGCAGGATGAGCTGACGTCGGCCCGTCTCCGGCACGGTGGAGCAGGCGCTCAAGAGCACCAGGAGACTGAGCAGCGATGCCAGGTCTCTGAGATTGCGACGGTTGGAGGGGAGCAAACGGTGAAGGATGGCCATGGTCGGTTTCATCGGATTCAACGGTTGTTTTTTGCGGTGCGGGGGGAGTCGGTTGTTGCTAAGGGGTGTTGTTGGCGTCGTCCACTTCCCGCATGCCGTCCGCAAAGTAGACGATCCGGCCACAGTTGGAGCAATTCACGACCTCTTTTTGAGCCCTGCAAGTGATCATGATCTGGACGGGGAGCTTAACGTGGCAACCCGCACAAATCCCGCGGTCTACGCCCACAACGCTGTTTTCTCCCTTAAATTTGAGTAGGCGTTCGTATTTGCTAAGTACTTGGGAGTCAACGTTTTCAGTGAGGCCTTGCCGTTCCGAGAGGAGGCTTTCCAATTCCTCCTTCAACTTGGTTTCGCGGTCGCCCAAGTCCTTGACCTTTTCGTCGGCTAGGTCTTTGGCTGCTTTGGCTTCTTTTTCGGCGGCCCCAATCGCTTTCTGGGCCTCCTCAAATTGTTCCATCAGCTCCAACTGCTCGTCTTCCAACCCGGAGATGGTGCGCTTGCAGTTGTCGATCTCATTGCTGAGGGCGCGGTATTCCTCGTTTTTCTTAGTCTCAAACTGCTGGGTGGAGTATTTCCGAATCAACTCCATCTTCGCCTCGGCATCGAGTTCGAGTTTTTTGCGATTGGATTCGATCTCGTTGGCGTGATTCTTCGCCGCGGCCAGGGCGGTTTTGGCCCCGTCGGCTTGGCTTAGGAGCGCCGTGCGCTCGGGTCCGATCCGGGCCAGCGCTTGTCGATGCTGGATGACCTGGCGATCGCGATCTTGAAGAACGAGGAGCTGTTGAATGATCTCTAACATGAAATAAGGGCCCTGGTCTGGTGGCCAGATTACTCGGGCGGTTTCGGGAAAGTCAATCCTCGGGCCGTTTCGTTTCGCGAGTCGCTGTCGCTTTCGTTTCACATTTGGGTGCCCCGGGTTTTGAACGTTTTGCGGATGGTCAGGTCGGAATGACTATGCTGTAATGAGCATGATGATTGCAGGCAAGAACAGGCTGAATCGATGGGGCTACGCCGGGGCGGTGCTTGGGATGGTGACGGGCCTGGCGTGGGCGGAGCCGGCGCCGGAAGAGAGCCCGCTCTCGCTGGCCGAGCAGTTGGATGCGGCTTTTGTCCGGGTGGCGGATACCGTGTCAGCCTCGGTGGTGGTGATCGAGGTGGCTCACCGGCGTGGCAGTCCGAGCGCGGCCGGTCACGGTTTGCCGGGGGGCGAGTTGTTCGATGCCTTACCCGAGGATTTGAAGCGACAGTATCGCGAGTTTTTGGAGAAACAGGCCCCGCAATCCACCCCGCCGGAAGAGGCCGATCCCGAGGAAGATGTCTTTGACGGCAAAGGCTCGGGCGTGGTGATCAGTGAGGATGGCTTGGTGATGACCAACTATCACGTGATTGAGGGGGCTTCGCTTTTGCGAGTTCGCTTGCAGGATGGCACGAGCTTTTCAGCGTCGGTGAAGGGGCAGGATCCTCAGTCCGATCTCGCGGTCATCAAGATCGAGCCCGAGACGGATTCGCAAACCTTCCGCCCGGCTGCGCTGGGGGATTCGGATGCCGTTCGGGTCGGGCAGTTCGCCATCGCGATCGGTGCTCCGTTCGAGTTGGACTACAGTGTGACCTTCGGGCATGTCAGCGCCAAAGGGCGTTCGGGAGTGCTCAATTCCGTGGATTCCGACCAAGATTTCATTCAGACCGACGCGGATATCAATCCCGGCAACAGCGGTGGCCCGCTGGTAAACATTCATGGTGAAGTGATTGGGATCAACACCCTGATCCGCGGGATGAATACGGGCATCGGTTTTGCCATCCCGATTAATATGGCCAAAGAAATCTCCGGCCAGATCATTGAAGAAGGCAAGTTCACGCGGGCTCGCTTGGGAATCGGGATCCAGACCTTGACGGACAATGATGATTTCAATCGGTTCCTCCCGAGCGTGAGCCGAGGGGTGATTGTGACGATGGTCGATCCCGCCGGGCCGGCAGCGGATTCGGGAATTCAACCCGCCGACGTGGTGGTGGCGGTTGGTGGGGTGCCAGTCTCAACCCTCCAACAGTTGAAGAATCAAGTGCGGTCCAAATCGATCGGGGAACCGCTCCAGCTTTCCGTCGTGCGAATGGACGAGCGTTTGGAGGTGCAAGTAACGCCGGAAGAGTGGGCGTCGCGCAGGGTGGCCAAACCGGTGCCGCCTCGGCGACCCAGCACCGAGCCAGCGGTGACGGGCTTGCGCCTGCGGCCGATTGATGAGGCGGCGGTCGCGCTTTATGATTTGGAGCAGGAAGAAGGGTTGGTGATCGCTGAGATTGAAAGCAAGAGCCTGGCGAGCCGCTCTCCCTTACTCGCCCCAGGACTGGTGATCACGGCGATCAACACCGTGCCGGTAACTTCTTTGAGGGAAGTTTATGATGTCTGGCGAACGGTCGACCTAAAGAAAGGCATCGTCATTAATTTCATCGATCGGGACGGAGCGCCCCGTTTTGAATTTCTCAAGGATCGTGGCAACTAGCCTCCCAGCCACCTCCGAGAGATGGCGCCAGCTTGAGTGATCGAGCTGGCGCTCTTTTTTTCCCAGCGCGACGTGCCGCCCCTAGGACTTGAGGGCGGCTTTCCAATCCGCTTCTTTGAAGCCTACGAGCCCGACCTTGCTGCTGATGAGGAAGGGGCGTTTGACCAGATTCCCCGTGCCGGCGAGCAGTTCGATGGCTTCGGACTCGCTCATCGTCGGCAACTTGTCCCGGAGCTTGAGCGCTCGATAGTCGAGACCGGATGTGTTGAAGAGCTTGCGCAGGGCACCGTCCTGAAACTTGAGCATTTGCTTGAGCTCTTTTTGAGTCGGGGGCTGTTCCCGAATCGGGATGGCTGTGTAGGCAATGCCTTCCTGATCCAGAAACTGTCGGGCTTTCTTACACGTGGAACACTTGTCGTAGACGTAGACTTTGAGACTCATGAGGCGGATTGGATCTGGAGGATCGTTCGGTTGATTCGGTTGAGGACGGTTTCTTTGCCCAGGATGGCAATCAGATGGTAGAGGCTCGGCCCAGCCGTTTTGCCGGTGCAAGCGAGTCGGATGGGATGGACCAAGGCACGGACTTTGACGCCCATCGATTCGGCGGTTTGTTTGAAGGTGGCTTGGATGGCATCCGATTCGAACGTTTCCAATCCTTCAAAGCCACTCCGCAAGGCTTCCATGCCGGGGAGGGCGTCGGGGACTAGGTGTTTGGCCGCCATCTCCGGATCGAGCTCCACGGCGTCATCCGCTTGAAAGTAGAATCCGGCGTATCCTTTCAGTTCTGAAAGGACGCGAGTCTTGCCGCGGGTCGTGCCGATGGCCTCGGTAACGTAGTCGCCTGGGAATTGATCGAGTGGGAGTCCGGCAGCTGCTAGTGCCGCACCAGCGAGCTGTCGATAGACCGAATCTTCAAGCTGCGTCAGATACTCTCCGTTGATCCATTCGAGCTTTTCCATGTCGAACTTGGCGTTATGGCGCAGGATGTCCGGAAGGTCAAAGCGGCCAATGACGTCTTCAATGGGGAGGACCTCCGTGTCGTCCTTCGGCGACCACCCCAAGAGGCAGAGGTAATTCACCACCGCGGGTGGCACGTAGTGTTCTTCGATGTAGGTGCCGATCGACGCACCCGCATCGCGTTTGCTCATTTTGGATCCGTTCGGGTTCAGGATCAGCGGGATATGAGCATAGTGAGGCGGCGTCTTGTCGAGGGCTTGGATGAGAGCGAGATGTTTGGACGTATTGCTTAAGTGATCCTCACCTCGAATCACATGTGTGATGCCCATCTCTAGATCATCCACTACGTTGACGAGGTGAAAGACGGGTTTGCCGTCGGCGCGTACGATGACGAAGTCCGGGTCTTGCTCTTCTCGGTCCGTGAGTTGGCGGGTGACATCGCCGACCACGAGATCCGGGATCGTGATGGGGTCTCGCGGCATGCGAAACCGGATGGCGCCATCGCGTTCGTAGGCTTGGTCTTGGTCGCGCAGTTGGGCGACATACTTCTGGTAGATTTCAGAACGTTGGGACTGGAAGTAGGGGCCGCGATCCCCCCGGCTCGCTTCGGTGCGATCGCCGGTCGTAGGGCCTTCATCCCAATCGAGCCCCAGCCACCGGAGTCCTTGAAGGATGATGTCCACCGAGGCTTGGGTGTTGCGGGCGTCGTCCGTGTCTTCGATTCGGAGTACAAACTCGCCTTGGCAATGTTTGGCGTAGAGCCAATTGAAGAGTGCGGTGCGGGCACCACCAATGTGGAGGTAACCGGTCGGACTGGGGGCAAATCGGGTTCTGACTTTCATGAATTTCGTTGGGACGGAATGGCGTCTCAGTGAGCGGTTAGTCTTGGGCTGGCTTGGCTGCCTCGTGGTCGATCAGATTCTTGATTACGGAGGTGAGCCGTTCGAGTTGAGGCGTGGCCACGTTTGTGGTGCGCGCTCGTTCAAGGGGTTGGTGAAACATCGTATCCCATTCCAAAGGACGTTGGGATTCAAAATCAATCAACGTGGACGGACGGTAGGCGCCCATGGTTTTGGTTTTCTCGATCATACGATCGGCGAGCTCGTGAGCGAGTGAGTAGCCGAGTGCTTGGGCCACGTCGATGACTTCATGCATCAGTTGTTTGACGAGCTTGTGCCACTCGGGTTGCTCCAACAATTGGTCGGTGGTCAAGCAAGGCCCGGTCGGTTTGAGCGTCCCAGCTGTGTCGGCGCAAAAGGCGGGATAGCCCACGGAACTTGCCACGCCCAAGCCATTGAAAGGAATGTTCCAAACGAGTTTTTCCCACTGGGCGCGTCGGAGATTGTCCGTCACGTTGCACGGCACGCCGGCGTATCGAAACTTCATGGCAATGTCGTGGGTGCGGGGTTCGGGCCAGCGGCCGGCTTCTCCCAGCACGATTCTCCCGTGGTCGATGTGGTGTACCTCGCCCGGACGGACTCGATTCACGCAGATGAAACAGAGGCCGCCGAGGATCTGTTCGGTTGGGAAAAGGCTTTCCAGCAATTCGATGTTTCCCAAGCCATTCTGTAGCGAGAGAATGGCTGTGTGTGAATCCACCAAGGGCGGGAGGAGATCGGGAATCGCTCCGTTGGCGGTGGTCTTGAGTCCGATCAAGACCAGATCGCAGACGCCAATCTCTTCGGGCGTGGCTGCGACGCGTGGGTGGAAATGGAAATCCCCTTGTGGGCTACGGACGTGGATGCCGTGCTGTCGCACCCAGTCCCGGTCCGAACGGAGTAGGCAGTGGAGGGACTCGCCTCGGGCCTGAAGCTTCCCGCCGTAGTAGCTTCCCAAGGCGCCGCAGCCGATGACTCCGATTTTCATGGGGCAGTCCAGTCCGTGGGGTATGAGCGAGATGCGGTTTGGATAAAAAAAGCACTCTGAAGATCAGAGTGCTTCCGTGAGTGGAACTGTGTATCCGCCTACTTTTTGGGCGGCAGGATCGCGTCTTTGCACGCTTTAGCCACGCGGAACTTGACGACTTTCTTGGCCGCGATCTTGATCGCTTCACCCGTTTGGGGATTGCGCCCCGTACGAGCTTTGCGGTGGACAAGCACGAGTTTTCCGATGCCCGGAATCGTGAATGAGTGCTTGGCTTGCTTGTATGCGAGCGATGCCAAGTAGTCGAGGACCTCAACCGCCGTCTTTTTGGTGATGCCGGTTTGTTCCGCGATCTCAGCAGCGATCTGAGATTTCGTGAGGGGTTTGGTTTGTTTTGCTGCCATAACTTTCTTTAGTTTCGGGATCCAATCAATCCGGTCCGTACTGCTTCCGAATTCGCGGATTAATCCCCATTAAATTAGCACAAGCAAGCAAAAATGTCTCGTTTTCTTTAGGTTTTTGGGGCTTCAGGTCTTTTGAAGTGCGACCGGAGGCTTGACTTGGTCCCTAATTCGACGACCATTTCCGACTGTGGCAGGATTGTTTACTATCGAATCTTCGTTCCCTTACGTCGTCGTTCGCAAGATCACGGAAGGTGGGATGGGAATTGTCTACGAGGCGGAGCAACAGGGCGCGGAAGGCTTCGTAAAGCGAGTCGCGATTAAGGTGATTCGACAAAAGTATGCGAGCCAGAAGCTGTTCCTCCAAAACTTCATTGGAGAAGCCAAGTTGGTTGCGGATCTTATCCATACGAACATCGTCCAGACCTATCACTTGGGGGCTTCGGACGGGATTTACTTCATCGCCATGGAATTGATCGGCGGGGTTAATTTGGAGCAGTTTTCCCAGCAATTGGCCGAAAAAAAGCGTGTTTTGTCCCCGGAACTGGCGGTTTTCATCTCCAGTCGCATCGCTCGTGGCTTGGCCTATGCGCATGGCAAACGGGATCGCGACGGGCATTTGCTCGGGATTGTTCACCGAGATGTGAGTCCCAAAAACGTGATGGTCGCCTTCGAAGGGGATGTCAAATTGACGGATTTCGGTATCGCGAAAGCGAAGGGATTGTTGACCGATCAAGAGGGGGAAGTGGTTGCAGGAAAACCCGATTACATGAGTCCGGAACAGGCCGATTTCAAGGTGACCGACGAGCGTTCGGACCTCTTTTCGGTGGGAGTTGTCTTGGCGCATCTCCTCTTGGGAAACAATATTTTTAAGGGCACGACCTCCGACGAATCCTTGAAGCGAATTATTGGGATGCCGATTCCGGATTTTCGCACCTTGAACCCGGGAATCGATGATGCGCTGAACGATATTTTGCAGAAAGCGCTGCAGCGCGACCCAGAAAAACGGTACCAGAAAGCGGATAAGATGCTCTACGATCTGGAGCATTACATTTATCACGGCGGTTATGGCCCGACCAATGAAACGCTGGGGAAATACATCCGCGAGTTGTTTGGACAGGGCAACTTCGCCGAGGTCGACGCCACCCGCGGAGGAACGGTTGCGCTAACGCGCTGATCGAGTCGGGCAACGTCGCGTCCTCTGGCGTCGTTTCGTTCATCACCTTTCATGAGTGCCACTGTGCGACGCCTGGGCTTGATCCAGCGGGCCGGTCTTCCCGACATCGAAGCCAATATGGAAGGCACCTTGGCGGCGATCAGCGATGCCGCGGAGCAGGGTGCCCAGATTATTTGCACCCAAGAACTCTTTCAGTCTCGTTATTTCTGTCAGACCGAAGACGCTTCCCATTTCGACCTCGCCGAACCGATTCCGGGACCCACGACCCAACGCTTGCAGGAGACTGCTGCCCGACGGGAGGTGGTCATCGTCGCTTCGCTTTTTGAGGAACGGGCGCCGGGATTATTTCACAACACCGCCGTCGTGGTGGATGCCGATGGCAAGCTGCTGGGACGGTATCGCAAGATGCACATCCCGGATGATCCTGGTTTTTGCGAGAAGTATTATTTTACGCCGGGAGACTTGGGGTTTCGGGTCTTTCCGACTCGGTTCGGTCGGATTGGAGTTTTGATTTGTTGGGACCAATGGTTTCCCGAGGCGGCTCGACTGACCGCCATGCAAGGGGCGGACTTGCTGGTGTATCCGACGGCGATCGGCTGGCTACCTAGCGAAAAAGCGGCTCTGGGCGAGGAACAGTTTGAGTCTTGGCAAACCATTCAGCGGAGTCATGCGATCGCCAATGGTTGTTTTGTGGCATCGATCAACCGCGTCGGCATGGAGCCATGCGAGGGGCTGGAAGGAATTGAATTCTGGGGCGGTAGCTTCGTGGCGAGCCCCAGTGGGCGGATGATTGCGGAAGCCTCTCGAACGGACGCAGCCGTGTTGCTTGCCGACGTGGATTGGGCCCAGATTCGGGAGACTCGAGTGCAGTGGCCTTTTTTCCGAGATCGACGGATTGATGCCTACGGTTCGCTGAGTCAACGGTATGGTACTAAGACGGAATAGTGGCCTGCGCGGTGGGATGCTGATTGGGATTCTTGCGGGTTGGGAGAGAGCATGAGCCCGGGCAACGAACGCCCCTGAACCTGATGACGGAACCCGACGCTAGTCCAGTGATCGACACTTATCGGGGACGGATTGCTCCCACGCCGTCGGGTTGGTTACACCTGGGTCACGCTCAGACCTTTTGGCAAGCCCATGTCCGCGCGCGCGCGGAGGATGGAGTCGTGGTCCTGCGAATGGAGGATCTGGATCCGGCCCGGTCGCAACCGGACTACGTGGCGGGAATCTATGAAGATTTACGTTGGTTCGGTTTTGATTGGAATGAAGGTCCGGATCGAGGAGGGAGCCATGGTCCCTACGAACAGTCTCAGTGTTTCTCGTACTATCGATCTGCGTTGGACGAGTTGATTGAGCGGGGTTCGGTTTATCGCTGCTACTGTTCGCGCCGCGATATCCGGGCGGCCACGCAGGCGCCTCATGTCGGGGAGGAAGGGCCGCTCTATCCGGGCACCTGTCGCGATCGAACGGGACGCGTATCGGAAACACCGGAATCTCGGCCACCGAGCTGGCGGTTTCGCGTGCCCGACGGGCGCGTGATTGAATTTGAGGATCAACGATTGGGAAGAGTGGCCTTTGAAGCGGGCCGTGACTTTGGGGATTTCGTGGTCTGGCGACCCGATGACGTACCCTCGTATCAACTCGCCGTGGTGGTGGATGACGAACGGATGGCCATCACGGAAGTCGTCCGGGGAGAAGATCTTCTCCTCTCGACCTGCCGCCAACTGTTGCTCTTCGAAGCCTTTGGGTGGAAGCCACCGCTGTATTATCATTGCCCTTTGGTCTGCGATGAGTCCGGCCAGCGGCTAGCGAAGCGGCAGGAATCGTTGTCGTTACGGCAACTGCGTTCTGCCGGTAGGCAGCCAGAAGAGTTGCGGGAGTCGTTCGAATTGCCGCTGAGTTAGGCGAGTAGCCAATCGCGGTTGTCAGCCGAGAACCTTCCGGTCATTTCGCAGTTTGCAGTTTAACTTTTTCATTGTTCCCGTTTTCTCCCGGCGATCTCGGCTCAAGAATTGCGAGGCATGCAACTGGGGGGGTAATGCAAACTGCAAACTGCAAAATGCAAAATGCAAAATGGACTGAAGTTCCGGAAAGGGATTGCGTCATTTTGCAATGGAACTCCTAACGAGGCGGAGGAATACGAGCGGCAACCTGATCTACCGGCAATTCAGACAGTCCGTTTTCGTGTTGGATCACGACGACCTGGTCGCTGTGTGGACGCCAGATCGCGACGTTCGACGGTCCCCACAGTACCAGACCTGGCAGATTGAGAGCGGCTGCCAAATGGGAGATGCCCGAGTCATGCCCGACGAATCCTTGGCAATGGGCCAGATCCTCAGCGACTTCAACAAGCGGCGCGCACAGCTTGACGTGGACTCTTGGATTGTTGGTTTCGGCTTGAATCCGTTCGATGGTGGGTCGTTCGGCTTCGCCGCCTATGAGCAGCAGATGCCAAGAGGTGTCTTGCAATAGCGATTTGATCAGGGTGAGCCAGCGTTCTAAAGGCCAGTTCTTTTTGCTGCTGCCGCTCCCCGGGTGAAGCGCCAACCAGGGATGTTTCGGGTCGAGTCGGTTTGGCGGTTCGGTGAGCGAGATCCGCGGGCGCGATTCGCTATCGAAGATGGCGAGTTGTTCCAAGGGGCGGAGGAAGACCCGAGTGGCGTGAATGTTTTCGGTCTCGACCGGACGATATGGGCCTTGGATGAACCGGGCCGGCCCGCAAATCACGACATTGTTTTGAAAGATGGCGTCCGGATCGTAGAGATAGGAGATGATGATCTCGAAATCGCTAAAGTAGTCGACCCAATCGGGATCGAGCGTGCCGTTCCGAGCGAAGAATCCCGCGAGTGCTTGTGCTTCGATGGGGGTGGAGCGGGCGACTAGGCCCGCCGCTTCGGCCAAGGTGGCGATGTGGGGGTAACCGAGGACTTCGAGTTCGGCCTTTGGAAACGTGTCGCGCAAGGCCTGCAACACCGGCAGGGTGAGCACGAAGTCCCCGATGGCCCCGCCTCGAATCACTAATATTCGATTCGAGACCATAACCTATTCGGGGTGGCGATGTCTGGCCCGAGCGGAGATTAGAACACGAACAGACCGAGTCCGATCACCAGAATGCCGAAAAGGCCGCGAATTCCGCAGATCAGGCGAAGGCGCTGATCGTTGGCGGTTTTCCAGAGGATGATATCACGAACGCGCCAGGGTGAGATGGTAAACCACATGCCACCGAGAACCCACAAGTAGGCCCACGTAACAATCACCAAGCGCCATTCCGTGTCCGCCCAGCGTGCGGTCTCGACCATTAATTTGGCGAGCAGCAGCAGCAGGATCGCATAACCTCGCACGGCCAAGAAATCGCGCACGTAGTAACACGTGGCCAGTCCGAGTGCGGCGAAACCAATGAGCATCAAACGCTTGTAAGCGGCAAAGTCGGCAATGTCCTCTTGCTGCACGATGCGCAGGAACCAAAGCGTGGCGACGATCACTAGGAAGTAGCCCCAGGGGTTCGACCGGGGAAAGTCGCGCAACTGTTTGCGGAAGGCGTCCGGATTCATGATGCCGTAGATCTGCGGCAGCAAGTAGGCGAGCCCGAGACAGATGGAAAGTGTGGCCAGGGAAAGCTGAGACATGCGAGCGATTTAATCCAAATTAACTATGGCCGGATCCCCGTATAAGGTGAATGAGCCGGTTCGGTAAACTTTCAGATCCATCAGGGTGCCGACGTGGCGGGGTTGCCCTTCAAAGACGACGATCTTGTTGCACGAGGTTCGCCCTTGGAGACGGTTCGGGTTGCGGCGGCTCGGGCCCTCGACCAGGATCTCAACGGTCTTGTCGATGAAACCGTCGTAACGCTGACTCCCGATTTCAGTGACCCGGTTCAATAGACGCGCGTGGCGCTCTTCGTTGATGGCTTGGGGGACTTGGTCCGCCATCGAGGCGGCTGGGGTGTCTTGCCGTTGGGAGTATTTGAAGACGAACGCGTTGTCAAACTGGACGGTCTCCACCAAGGAGAGGGTTTCCTCAAAATCCGCATCCGTCTCACCCGGAAACGCCACGATGATGTCGGTGGTGATCCCGATATCCGGTTTGACCCTTCGCAACTTTTCGATGATCTCCAGGAATCGTTCCCGAGTGTAGCCCCGGTGCATCAGCTTGAGCACGCGGTTGCTTCCGCTTTGCACCGGAATGTGAGCGCTGATACAAAGCTTCGGCAGCGTGCCATAAGCCTCGATCAGATCATCGCCATACCCTTTAGGATGGGGCGAGGTAAAGCGAATGCGGTGGAGCCCATCTACCTCATGCACGGCTTCCAACAACTGCACAAACGCGGATTTTCCATTTTTGGTGCCAATTTCTCGTTTGCCGTAGCTCGTCACGATTTGTCCGAGGAGGGTAATCTCCCGCGTCCCGTTGGCCACCAAGCGTTCACATTCATCCACGATCTCGGCAATGCTACGGCTGCGCTCCCGACCCCGGGTGTAGGGGACGATGCAGAAGGTGCAATGCTGGTTGCAACCCTGCATGATGCTGACGTAAGCGGAGATGGGTTTGCTGGCTTCTTTGCCGAGGGCGAGATGGTCCCGAATGGTGGATTCGCTTCCTTTTTCCTCTTCGACATCGCAGATCTGTTTGCGTTCACCGGAAAGCAATTGATCCAAATACTCGCCGGCGCGATGAAATTTTTGTGTGCCGAGGACCAGATCCACGTCGGGCAAGCTGTCGATCAAGCCCTGACCGCGGCTCTGGGCCATGCAGCCCATGAAGCCCAGGACCGTTTGCGGTCGGCTTCGTCGCATTTCAGCCGCCAGGTGGTTCATCTTACCAATCGCCTTTTGTTCGGCTTGGTCGCGAACACTGCAGGTATTGAGCAAAACCACGTCGGCTTGTTGTTCCGACTTGGCGAGTTGGTAGCCTTTGGCCACAAGTTGTGCCGCTACCGCCTCCGAATCCCGCTCATTCATCTGGCAGCCGTAGGTTTTGATGTAAACACTCGGCATAATGAGTCAATTGAGCTGGGAACCTACGGTAGCCGGGGAGGCTTGAAAAGCAGGAATCATCGTGTAATCCCGCATTATTCGTCCCTCTTGGGCTCGTTGGTCGGGGGAGGGGGCGATTTTTTGGGGACCGGGGTCGCGAGGATTTTGTCGATTCGATGCCGGTCCATGTCCATCACTTCGAACTGAAAGCTCTCGAATTGAAATCGCTCGCCTTCCGTCGGAATACGCCCGAACACCGAAAGAGCAAAACCGCCCACGCTGTGGTAGTCATCCAAGGACTCGTTCGGAAGATCGCCAAACTTCATCAGGGTCTTGAAGTCGTCGATATCCATCATGGCGTCGATTAATAAGGTGCCGTCATCCCGTCTTACGTAGGGTTCTCGGTGTTTTTCTTCCTCGGATGGGAGGTCTCCGACAATGGCTTCCAAGACATCAATCAAGGTGACTAAACCCGTGACGCTTCCAAATTCGTCGGTCACGAGGGCGATGTGTTTGCCCTGTTGCTTGAAGCCTTCGAGCAGTTTGACCGCGACCATTGTCTCCGGCACGATCATGGGTTCCACGGCGAGATTCTTCAGGCTGGTCTCGGCTCCAGCCGCGCTATTAGCCCACATCGCTTTAACCGACACCATGCCCAGAACGTTGTCGCGATTGTCTTTAAAGAGTGGGAAATACGAGTGGTGGCTGCTGACGATCTTGCGCCAATTGACCTCGTCCGGATCACTCGCATCGAGCCAGACAATCTTGGGACGCGGGGTCATGAGATCGCCCACCCGCTCTTCGTCCAAGCGCATTACCCCTTCCACCATGCCGGCCTCGGCTTGGTGAAAAACACCCGCGTGCGAGCCTTGCTCCACCATGACTTGCACTTCTTCCCGCGTGATCGTGGGTTCCTCTGAGCGGCGGACGCCGATGAGATCCATCACTCCGTCCGTGGCCCAACTGACGAGTCGAACAAACGGGGATACGATTTTCCCGAGTTTGTTGATCGGTCCGGCGATGAACATGGAGGTTTTTTCCGGAGCTTGGAGGGCCAGGCGTTTGGGTACGATCTCACCGAGGATCAGGGAAGTGAAGGTAATGAAGGCAACCACCAATCCGAGTGCCAGCTGTCCGCTGATCGGTTCTAGTATCTCGATGTGAGCAATGGTGGGACTGATCTTGGCCGCGAGTTTCGCGCCGCCAAAGGCACCCGCTAGGATTCCGATCATGGTGATCCCAAACTGCACGGTCGAGAGAAAGTGATTGGGTGATTCGACCAGATCCAAGACCAGACGAGCTCGTTTGTTGCCATCCTGTGACAACTGCTTGAGACGGGTCTTGCGCGAAGACACAACGGCCATTTCCGCCATGGCGAAAACCCCGTTGAAGAGGATCAAGATCAGGATGATGATTAGTTCGATGCCGAATCCTGACATGAATCTTACCTTTCTCCAGATACCGCTTCACTCGCAGCGAGGCGAGCCGAGGCCATCAATTGTGTCATTTTGAGAGCACTCTTTTTTCCGGGGCTATCCTCCACGCCCGAAGAGACATCCAAACCGTAGGGTAAAGTAGCCCGCACACAATCGCCTACATTCTCCGGAGTCAGTCCGCCGGCGATGAATACGGGACGCGAATACGGGTGAGTGGCGCGCACCCAATCCCAATTGAATTGTTCGCCGGTTCCTCCGCGTCCTTTTGCAGAGTAGCTGTCGAAGAGCCAGGCGCTGGTCCGGTAGGCTTGAGCGGCGGCCGGTGCGTCGGCGCTATCCACGCGGAAGGCTTTGATGACGCGTCCGGGGATTTGTTCCGCAAAACTCGGCGATTCATCGCCGTGCAGCTGGATGGTGTCGAGCTGGCATCGCTGTTTTAACTCGCAAATGGTTTCGGCGTCTTCATTCACGAAGACGCCCACCGTGGACACCGCTGGCGGGAGCGCTTCGACGATGCGCGTAACCGCATCCGGGGTGACAAAGCGTTTGCTGGGGCGGTAGAACATGAACCCCAAGGCGTCCGCGCCCGCCTCCGTGGCGGCTAGCGCGTCCTCCAAATTGGTAATCCCACAGATTTTGATGCGGAGCGTTGGGGCGGTGGGGTTCACGTTGGGTTCTGATGAAACGTCAGCTGGGCGACCTGTTTGGGTTCCTGCTGGTCGCTTCTTAGACAATCATTCCTGCTGCCACGGTAGCATTCGTCTGCTCGTCGACGAGGATCAAATTGCCGGTGCTCCGGTTGCGACGATAGGAATCATAGAACAACGGCGCCGAGGTCCGGATGGAGATGCGCGCAATGTCGTTGAGTCCCACTTCGGAGTCGTCCTCAATCTTGTGGAGCGTATTGACGTTGACCTTGTACTTTAATTCTTTGATCAAGCACTTGGCCTCTTTGGTGGTGGAGCGGAGGAGATACTTGCGGCCGACTTGCAGCTTGGTTGTGTCGGAGAACCAGCAGATCATGGCCTCGATGTCCTGGGAGACTTTCGGCGGGTTGTTCTGTTTGACGATCATGTCGCCGCGGCTGATATCGATTTCATCTTCCAGCGTAATCGCGATCGACATTGGCGCAAAGGCCTCGTCCAGATTGCCTTCCAAGGTGTGGATCCCACTAATGCGGGATTGGAAGCCCGAGGGTAACACCGTGACTTCATCCCCGACCTTGAATACCCCGCTTGCCACGCGTCCCGCAAACCCGCGGAAGTCGTGGAATTCCGTGCTTTGAGGTCGGATGACCCATTGGACCGGGAATCGGGCATCAATGTGATTGAATTCGTTGCCGATGTAGACGTTCTCCAGAGCATAGAGAAGCGTGCTGCCCTGATACCAGGGCATGGCTTCAGACTTGTCGACGACGTTGTCCCCGTTTAGGGCGCTAATCGGGATGAAGTCGATGTGGGGCACGTTGAGTCGGGAGGAGAACTCTTTGTAGTCACTGACGATCTTGGTAAAGACCTCTTCTTGGTAGTCGACCAAGTCCATCTTGTTGACGGCCACAATGATGTGTTGGATTTGCAGCAGCGAGGCAATGAAGGAATGGCGGCAGGTTTGTTCGATGACTCCCTTCCGCGCATCCACTAAGATAATTGCCAGGTTGGCGGTCGACGCACCCGTGACCATGTTCCGGGTGTATTGGATGTGGCCCGGCGTGTCGGCAATGATGAATTTGCGCTTGGGCGTGGCGAAGTAGCGATAGGCGACGTCAATCGTAATGCCCTGTTCCCGTTCGGCACGCAGCCCGTCGGTCAACAATGCCAGGTTGACGATTTCATCGCCGCGTTGTCGGCTGGACTCCTCGACCGCTTCGAGCTGGTCTTCAAAGATGGACTTGCTATCGTAGAGAAGGCGTCCAATGAGTGTGCTCTTTCCATCGTCGACGCTGCCCGCGGTGGTGAACCGGAGCAGATCCATGTCGAGATAACCTTTGGTTTCGTTCATTCGTGGTATTGCGAAACAGGGTGTCTACTAAAAGTATCCGTCTTTTTTCCGATCCTCCATGGCCGTTTCCGAGCGCTTGTCGTCGGCACGGCCGCCACGCTCCGTCACGCGGGCGGAGGCGACTTCGTCGATAATGTCGTCAACCGAGTTGGCGGTGGATTCCACTGCGCCAGTGCAGGTCATGTCACCAACGGTGCGGAAGCGCACCCGGGTCTTCCGTACGGTTTCGTTATCCCGTACTTGGATGTAGTCGGATTGGGCGAGTAAGACGCCGTTGCGTTCCACGACGTCACGGTCGTGGGTGAAATAAATGCTCGGGAGTTCGAGGTTTTCGAGTTTGATGTACTGCCAGACGTCCATCTCGGTCCAATTGCTGAGCGGGAACACGCGGAAATGTTCTCCGATGCCCATTTTTCCGTTAAAGATGTTCCAGAGCTCCGGCCGTTGGTTCTTGGGGTCCCATTGGCCGAATTCGTTTCGGTGTGAGAAGAAGCGTTCCTTGGCGCGGGCTTTCTCTTCGTCGCGTCGGGCGCCGCCGAGTGCGGCGGTGAATTGAAACTCTTCCAGGGCGTCGAGGAGCGTGACGGTTTGGAGAGCGTTGCGCGAGGCGTTGGCGCCTTTCTCCTCGGCGACGCGGCCTTTGTCAATGGACTCCTGAACGGTGCGAACGATGAGCCGAGAGCCGGTTTGCTCGACCAAGCGGTCCCGGAATTCAAGTGTCTCCGGAAAGTTGTGTCCGGTGTCCACATGCATCAGGGGAAAGGGGAGCTTGGCGGGATAAAACGCCTTCTGAGCGAGCCGCAAGAGGGTGATGGAATCTTTCCCTCCGGAAAACAGGAGTACGGGTTTCGTGAACTGGGCGGCCACTTCGCGAATGATGAACACCGCTTCGGCTTCGAGCGCTTTGAGATGAGATAGGGTGTAACTGTGCATTGAGGTTACCCGGTGACTTGAATCCGAGTTTTGATGAATTGGTACAGCGTGGCAATCGAGGTCGGAGCGTCGGCTTGATCCGTGTCCAGATGCAAATCGGCCGGGTGATCGGCATCCGGAGCTTCAAAGCTGGAGTCCCGTCCCGTAAATTGGGGCAGCTCGCCGGCCCGTGCTTTGGCATACAGTCCCTTGACGTCCCGTTCCTCACAGGTTTCGTAACTACAGGACACGTAGATTTCGAGATAGTCGTCGGCACCGATGATTGTCCGCGCGGATTGACGTAGGGCCCTTTTGGGTGTGATGAACGAGACCAGGGTCACGACGCCAATTTGAGCATGCAGTTTGGCGACTTCTGCGATCCTCCGAATGTTCTCTTCGCGATCTTCATCCGAGAATCCCAAGTTCTTGTTCAATCCGGTCCGAATGTTGTCGCCATCCAGCAACTGCGTCAGGATGCCCTCGGCATGGAGTTGCTGTTCGAGACCGATCGCAATGGTCGATTTACCGGAGCCGGAAAGTCCATAGAGCCAGATCACCAAACCGCGTTGTTTGAGTAACGACTCCTTCGTATCACGGGACAGCATTCGCTGAAACGTGGGGTGAATATTGGTGGCCCCCATCAGATCTCGAAACTGGCACCGGTGTTGACACCCTCGTGGAGGCCGCACTCCCGTTTGAGCCCGAAGAAGCGGGCTTCCTCTTCAGCCATCCCGGCTTCGACCGGACGGGTCGTGTGGACGTCACCGATCGATACGTAGTTTTGATGCCACAAGGGGTGGTAGGGGAGATCGTAGCGTTTCAGATAGTAAAAGACGTCTCGGTCGGTCCAATCCACGATCGGGTGGATCTTCAAGCAGGCCCCGTCCGGTACTAAGATGGGAACTTCCGCCCGAGAGCGACTTTGGCTGCGTCGAATCCCGGCGATCCAGCCCTTAACGCCGAGCTCGGCGAGGGCGCGCTTCATGGGTTCGACCTTGTTCATCTGATTGTACTGCGTGATCCCTTCCGTGCCTTGCTCCCAAAGCTTGCCGTACCGAGCCTCCTGCCATGCGGGGCTCGTCGGGGCGCGGTAAACTTTTAAGTTCAGGCCCAAACGTTGGGTCAGCTCATCCACAAATTGGTAGGTCTCCGGAAACAAATACCCGGTATCGATCAAGATCACCGGAATATCGGGTTTCAACGTGGTCACCATGTGCAAGGAAACCGCGGCCTGAGCCCCAAAGCTGGAAGATAGCACGAGCGCGTCCCCGAATTGTTCGATCGCCCACTTGACGCGATCCTGCGGTCGCAACGATTCCAGGTGGGCGCGTGAGGATTCCAAATCAATCTTAGGAACCGACGTGGCCGGGGCGGGATTTACTGTTGGTGTGGCGGAGCTCACTGAGGATACGACGTTCGCGAGGAGGGGGATTCTCTCATTCCTGCCTCGAATCGTCAAGGCAGAGCGCAGATTAGCATTCGTGGATGCGTTCGGACAACATTAACATTACTAACTTATGTGTTTTACTAATGTATTGGAATTGGCGCTTTGTCAACTCTCGAATCGGTAGGGCAAAGCGACAGCTTCGCTCTCGCCATATTTCGTCCGCAAATCGAGCGTTTTTTGGAGTGCGAGAGCGAAGCTGTCGCTTTCACACTCTTACCTGCAGGTGGAAATGGACTTTTCTCACAGTCTGGTACCCGCGAGCCGTTGGGCAAGGTCCCGGAACCGCTGGGCCAGAACGGCCCGCGAGTATCCTCGCCCAACCTTTTGCCTTGCTTTGCCCATTTGTGCTTTGTTCTGGTGGGAGGGGCTCCGGTTTGTGGGCTGCTTCGGCGGGGGGCGGGAGGTTCTTTTGGGGAGTGACGCTTTGCAGGGGAAGCGGCTGAAGCCGCTGGCACTACGCCGCCAAAAAAAGCGGAAAACAACGCTTGCCATAGCATGGCGCCTTGTCTAGTTTCTGCGTTCCTTTTTTCGCGGGAAATAGCGGCGTGGCCTGTCACCCGGCAACGTGAAAAAGGGGAGAATTTCGTAATTATGGCAGTAAAAATTCGTCTGAAACGTGTGGGAGCTCGGAATCATCCGGTTTATCGGGTGGTTGTTGCGGATGGTCGCAGTCCCCGCGATGGCAAGTTTATTGAAGAGATCGGAACCTACCATCCTTCGAAGCCCACCGACAATGTGTCGTTGGACCTCGCACGCGTGGACCATTGGGTGGGTTGCGGCGCTCAGCTCTCGGACACCGTCCGGAGTTTCGTCAAGTCTGCTCGCAAAAAGGCCGCCGCTGCCGAGGCCGCTGAACCCGCTGCAGAATAATCAGCGCCCACGTTTCGTAAGAGACGTGTTGGTAGCGTTGTGCTGCGATCGAACCTAGTTCAGAGCAACGAAGACGAATGCAAGATTTTTTAGAATATGTCGTCAAAGGGCTCGTCGAGAGTCCGGACGCCGTTTCCGTAGAACCCACGGACCGCGATGGTGTGACGGTTTACCAATTGCGGTTGCACTCTGCCGATATGGGTAAGGTGATTGGGAAGCAGGGGAACACCATTAATGCCATTCGGGCACTCCTACAGGTCGGGAGCGCCAAGCAAGGCACGCGTTGCGCGCTGGAAGTGGTTGAAGATCAGCGAGACGACGCTTCGGGCGATTCGGACGCTGATTCGGACGCTTAGTGGGTCCGTCCCAGAAGGGGACCCGGTGCCGCATTCACTGCCCGGAATGTCCGAACCCAGATTGGTTCTGACCGATGAGAGTGGATGTCTTGACACTGTTTCCGTCGATGTTCGACGGACCGTTGGATGAGAGCATCATCAAGCGGGCACGCCAGGCCGGGTTGTTGGACCTGCACCTGACGGATATACGAGATTTTACGCACGATGCCCACCGGACGGTGGACGATCGGCCGTTCGGGGGAGGGCCCGGAATGGTGTTGAAGCCCGAACCGGTCTTCGATGCCGTGGCGTCGGTAACGTCGCCGGAAGCGCGAGTGATTATGCTAGCACCCAATGGGTGCCGGTATGACCAAGCCAAGGCGCGGGAGTTGGCCCAATGCCAGCACCTAGTCTTGCTGTGCGGGAGCTACGAAGGGTTCGATGAACGAATCCGCGAAGCGCTGGTGCAAGATGTGATCTCGATCGGGGATTACGTTTTGACCAACGGAGCGCTGCCCGCGATGGTGGTGATCGACTCGGTCACCCGTTTGCTTCCGGGTGTGCTAGGCGATGCCGAGAGTGCGGAAGATGAATCGTTCGGTGAGGACGGACTCTTAGAGTATCCTCACTACACGCGGCCGGCTGAGTATCGGGGCATGCGCGTTCCGGATGTGCTGTTGTCCGGCAATCATGCTGAGATTGCCAAGTGGCGCCGAAAGCAGGCCGAGGCGATTACGGCGGAACGCCGACCAGATTTACTGGAGACAGAGAAAGCGCCCGAGCGGGACTCGGGCAAATGATAAGTTGTTGTCATGAATCAAGAATTGTTGCAAAAAATTGAAGCGGATGATCAGCGCAAGAACCCGCTAGAGTTCAACGTGGGCGATACGGTCCGCGTGCATACTCGGGTGGTGGAAGGCGAAAAAGAACGCATCCAGGTCTTTGCCGGGATCGTGATCGGTCGCCGCGGCCGAGGTACGGCCGAGCGGTTTACCGTGCGTCGCATCAGTTACGGTGAAGGGATTGAGCGCGTGTTCCCGGTCAATTCGCCCCGCATTGAAAAGTTGGATGTTGAGCGCCACGGCGCCGTCCGACGCGCCAAGCTGACCTACCTCCGCAAGCGCATTGGTAAAGCAGCCATGCTGGTCAAAGAAAAAGACCGTCGCAAGACCAAGGGCTGAGCACCAGCCGCATAAATCGATTCTCGAAGAGGGTGAGCCAAGGCTCACCCTTTTTTTGGTAGGGCGAGCGTACCCGCGAGCCGTTGGGCAAGAGCAGGGAACGCTCAACACCGTAGACTCCTAGGGACGCTCCGGGTAGGAACGGCTCGCGGATACCAGACCGTGTAAAAAGTCCATTTCCACCTGCAGGTAAGAGAGTGTGAAAGCGACAGCTCCGCTCTCGCACTCCAAAAAACGCTCGATTTACGGACGAAATTTGGAGTGCGAGAGCGGAGCTGTCGCTTTGACCACTGCGATCGAGTTGCCAACGGGATTTTTTGCACAGTCTAGTACGCTTGCCTCAGCGTTCCTGTTCCCCATTGCTGGCCGTCCTCTTGTCTTGAGCGTTGCCGCTCTGGGAAAATCCGGCTAAACCTCCAATATGAACCGATACAAATCCCTCCGAAGGGCCCTCGGCATTGTCTTGGTTGGCCTGGTCCTGGTTTCCTCTCAAGCAGCGGAGACTTCTCCGGAGCTCGAAGCGGAGATCGTCGTCTATGGGGGCACGTCAGCCGGTGTCGTCGCTGCCGTTCAAGCCGCGCGCCAAGGCAATAGCGTGATCTTGGTCGGTCCCGATCGCCACTTGGGTGGTCTGACCTCCGGAGGGCTTGGCTACACGGACTCCGGACATACGGCGGTCATTGGCGGCTTGGCTCGCGAGTTCTATCATCGGATCTGGCGCGAATACCAAAGCCCTCTGACGTGGAAATGGGAGCCACGCTCCGCCTTCGGGAATCGAGGCCAGGGCACCGTGGCCATGGACGCTGAAACGCGCACGATGTGGACCTTTGAGCCCCATGTGGCGGAGAAGGTGTTTGACGAATGGGTCGCCGCCTTCCCGATCACCGTGCTCCGAAATGAATGGCTGGATCGACGTCGCGGCGTTTCCGTAGAGAATGGAACTATCCGAAGTATCCGGATGTTGAGTGGGCGTGTGCTACGCGGGCGGATGTTCATTGATGCCACCTATGAAGGCGATCTCATGGCGGCTGCGGGAGTGCCTTATCGGGTGGGACGCGAAGCCGTCCGTGAGTTTGAGGAGGAGTGGAACGGAGTGCAAATCGGCGTGCTGCATCATCGTCATAACTTCGGGGTTCCCGGGCTACGGATCAGTCCCTATCGAGAACCAGGTGAACCCTCAAGCGGACTGTTGCCGTTGGTCTCGGCAGTGCCACCCGGGGAAAAGGGTGCGGCCGATCACCGAATCCAAGCCTATTGTTTCCGAATGTGTCTCTCGAACCATCCCGACAATCGCGTCCCGTTCCAAGCCCCTCCGTTCTATGACCGCGATCAGTACGCGTTGCTGGATCGAATCTTTGCCGCCGGTTGGAACGAGACCTTCCATAAGTTCGACCGGATTCCCAACCGAAAGACGGATACGAACAATCATGGGCCCTTCAGTACGGATTTCATCGGGATGAACTATGAATACCCGGAAGCGAGTTACCAACGGCGGGCGCAGATCATCGCCGCCCACCGTCACTACCAAGAAGGGTTGATGTACTATCTGTCCCACGATACCGCCGTACCGGAGACGGTTCGCAAAGCGATGCGGGAATGGGGCTTGGCCCGTGATGAGTTCACGGATAACGGCCATTGGCCACACCAGATTTACGTGCGGGAAGCTCGCCGGATGAAAGGCGCCTACGTGATGACCGAGCACGAAGTGCTGGGACGGCGTTCGGTATCGAATCCCATTGGTATGGGGTCCTACACCATGGATTCCCACAACGTGCAGCGGTACGTGACTTCAGAGGGTTGGGTGGAGAATGAAGGGGACATCGGCGTGAAACCGAAACAGCCCTATTCCATATCGTATGGATCCGTCGTGCCGGAGCGCGGTTCGGTTCGGAATCTGTTGGTTCCGGTGGCTCTGTCGAGCACCCATATCGCTTATGGTTCCATCCGTATGGAGCCCGTCTTCATGATTCTTGGACAAAGTGCGGCCACGGCTGCGGGCATCGCGGCGAGTGAGGGCATGGCCGTTCAGGATGTGCCTTACGAAGCGCTCCGGGAGCGGCTGTTGGCCGAGGGGCAGATCTTGAGCGTTTCGGCGCACTAGTATTCAGCTCTCGATGACAGAACCAAAACCCCAGTCCCACTTACGATGGCGCCTTTGGTTGAGGCGTTTGTTGGTGTTTGGGTTGGGCCTGATCGTGGTTGCAACCCTCTTGGGGTTGGCCCTGCGTGCGACGTTTTTTGTTGGGCCTTACCTTGAGCCAGAATCGAATCCTCCGGCTCGTGTGGTGGATATTCATTGTCATACAGCCGGGATTGGCAGTGGTGATAGTGGCTGTTTCGTGTCCCCGGAGTTACGGGGCAGTTATAAGTTTCAGATCTACCTGAAGAGCTTTGGTGTGGATTTGCCGACGGTTGAGCGGGAAGGGGACGCTTTGATCGTGCAACGAATCGCCGAGCGTGTGCGTGCCAGCCAACAGGTGGATGCTGCCATTGTTTTGGCGATGGATGGCGTCATCGGTTCAGACGGACAGTTGGATCGGGCGTCGACCGAGTTCTACGTGCCAAACGAGTTCGTAATGGAACAAACCCGGAAGTATGAAGAGCTCTACTGGGCGGCGAGTATCAATCCCAAACGGACCAATGCGGTGGAGCGACTCGTTTGGGCCCATGCCAATGGTGCGAAACTCATTAAGTGGTTGCCTTCGGTTCAGTTGTTTGATCCCAGTGACCGCAAGTTCTTGCCATTCTATCAGAAACTCGTGGAGCTTGGCTTGCCCCTGTTGTCTCATGCGGGACAAGAGCGTGCTTTCTCGCATGCACATGATGAGTTTGCCGATCCTCTGAAGTTGAAACTGGCCCTTGATGCCGGGGTGACGGTTATCGTGGCGCACATCGCCTCGACGGGGAGTCATCAAGGGGAACGCGATACGGATCGTTTGGTTCAGCTCATGGAAGAGTATCCGCGTCTCTACAGTGAGGTGTCGTCACTGACTCAGGTCAATAAGTTGGGGTATTTGCAGGAGGCGTTGACAAATACCACCTTTCAGGGACGCCTCTTCTATGGGTCGGACTACCCGTTAATCAATTCACCACTCGTGTCGCCTTGGTATTTCTCCCTCAATCTCACGGCGCAGGAAATGAAGAGGATCGCGGCAATCGAGAATCCGTGGGATCGCGACGTCGCTTTGAAACGGGCTCTGGGCCTGCCGAATTCCATCTTTGAACGGGCCGGCCTCCTCTTGATGCGTCCCGAGGAACTGAACCCCCAACCGTAGATCTCGCCCCGTGCCCGTGAATCAGACTTACGATATCCACGAGACCTATCAGCACAACTACGATGCCGGTCCGCAACTGGCCGGTATCGATGTCTCCGTGCCAGATACCCCGACCAAAAACTTTCTTGGGTTTGAGGTGGCGAGCCGCTTGGGAATTGCTGCTGGTCTGCTGCTGAACAGTCGTTGGATTCAGGGCTATGCGGAGTTGGGCTTTGATCTCCTAACCTACAAGACCGTGCGGTCGGGGCATCGACCATGCTATCCCGTGCCCAACTGGGTCTTCGTCGAGGAGCGGGATCCTTCAGAAGATGCCGTGTATCAAGTGGAGGCGCCGTCGGAAGAAGCGGGACAAGTGAGCTCAGCCGTTTGTTTCGGAATGCCGTCGATGGCGCCTGATGTCTGGCGAGCCGATGTAGCGCGTGCCAAAGCGGGCTTAGGGAGCGAACAACGTTTGATTGTCTCCGTAGTGGCCACCCCCCAACCCGGTTGGGGCCCGGATGAGCTGGCTGCCGACTTCGCCCAATGCGCGACTTGGGCGGCCGAGAGTGGCGCGGATTTGGTGGAGGCCAACTTCTCCTGTCCTAATGTGTGTTCGGCGGAAGGGTCCATCTATCTCGATCCGGAATTGAGTGGTCGAATCGCGGCGATCATTCGAAATGCGATCCCAACAACTCCCTTACTCCTGAAGGTGGGTTACTTTGGGGAACAGGACGGTCTATCACGATTTATCCACGCCGTGGCGCCTCATGTCTCGGGCGTGACCCTCGTCAATGGGGTGACGAAGCGCGTCCTGGACCCGAATGGGCAACCCGTGTTCGGTCCACAATACGAGCGAGCCGGTGTCCTGGGACGCACCATCCACTCGGCGGCGGTGGCTTCTGTGCGCGCCGCTCGCGAAGTCGTGCGGGAGGCCGGTCTTGATCTGGCCCTCTTGGCCGTGGGCGGCGCTTCAACCGTGGCGGATGTCGAGGACTTCTACCATGCCGGCGCCGATGCCGTGATGTTGGGGTCTTCCCCAATGTACTTACCGGGGTTGGCTGCGACGGTGAAGCGTGCACTTCCCTGGGTGTAGAGCGTTAAAGTCGGTCACTAAGTGGCGCAGAATAGGGTGCGTTTTGACTGAAAATAGCGTAAATGGGCTTCTTGGAATATTCTGGATTTATCAGCAGAAGTACTGATTACTGAGGGGTGTTGGGTTTGCAATGCTTTGTCGGGTAACGGTGCTTATGAAGAAGAATTTTTTGGTTTGTTTGTTTGGAGTGGTGTTGCTTTCCACTCGGGTGGTTGCTGCGGAGAATTATGAGGCGGTGACCACCAGTGATCCGAATGTCTCGCTCCCGGAGCTTCGGTTTTCTCTGGTGCCGTTGACTCAGGAAGAACTGCAGGTTGAGGCGGACGCCTGGTTGGAGTTGCTACGTGCCAAAGCGGTGGAGGTTAGCCAAGCTGAGATTCAGTCCTTGGGAGGCGAAGAGCCAGCGGCCACCGGAGCTGAAGAAGGTGCCGGTGCCGGTGGCGAGGCGAGTTCCCCGACGTTATCCGATCTGATCCGCGAGCGAGGGGCCCTTTCGGGGCGGGCGGACGAAGTCATCAAGGCGTTCGAGAAAAAGGGCGGGGATGGCACCGCGATGCATGCTTACGTCGATACGGTTGCCGGTTTGAGCCTTGAGGTCAACAATGCCGGACAGACATTGAGCCGTTTTCAGGATTGGTTGCTTTCTCAGGATGGAGGCATTCAGTGGGGGCTCAATCTCTGCTTCTTCCTGTTGACCCTTCTTCTCGGTAAGATCGTGGGTCGCATTGTGTCCGGTATCGTCAAAGCCAGTTTTGATAAAGCCAAGACGGGCGCTTCTGAAATGTTGCGAGATTTCATCGTGAACATGTCACGGAAGTTGGTGTTCTTTGTCGCCTTGGTCATCGGCCTCAGTTTTATCCAAGTCGAGATCGGTCCCTTCCTGGCGGCCATGGGCGCGGTTGGCTTCATTTTGGGTTTTGCTTTGCAGGGCACGCTGAACAACTTTGCCGCCGGTTTGATGATTTTGTTCCATCGCCCGTATGACATCGGGCACGTGGTCTCGGCTGCCGGCGTGACTGGAAAGGTGGAGTCGATGAATATGGGTTCCACCGTGTTCAAGACCGCGGATAACCAGACGGTCATTGTTCCCAATGGTAGTATTTGGGGCGGAGTGATTACCAATATCACCGGCAATGAAACGCGGCGCGTCGATCTCGTCTTCGGGATTGGCTATGACGATGATATCGAGGCCGCCGAGGCGACATTGAAGGCCATCCTTGAGGAGCATCCTTTAACCCTAAGTGATCCGGCGCCCGTGGTGAAACTGCATGAACTGGCGGATTCCTCCGTTAACTTCATCTGCCGCCCTTGGGTCAAGACCAGTGACTACTGGGATGTTTATTGGGACGTGACTCGAACCGTTAAACAGCGCTTTGATCGCGAGAAGATTTCGATTCCTTATCCGCAACAGGACGTGCATGTCCATCAGAGTTGATTCGGTGGGCGTGGCATAGAGCCGCCGAGTTTTCCCTTGGTAGGGCGAGCGTGCCCGCGAGCCGTTCCTACCCAAAGCGTCCCTCGGAGCCTACGGTGTTGGGCGTTCCCTGATCTTGCCCAACGGCTCGCGATTACCAGACCGTGTGAAAAGTCCGTTCCCCCCTGCAGGTAAGAGAGTGTGAAAGCGACAGCTTCGCTCTCGCACTCCAAAAAACGCACGATTTGCGGACGAAATATGGAGTGCGAGAGCGGAGCTGTCGCTTTGACCACCGCGATGGAGTTGCCAACGGGATTCTTTACACGGTCTGTTACGCTCGCCCCACCGTCCGGAGGTCAGGACTCAGACACCAGAATGTCTTTCCGCCTAGCCGTGTTGATGCATTGTGGAGCGGGCCTCCCTTTGTTAGCCTGCGGGAATCACCGTGATGATGGGCGTCCCGCGAATGCTAATCCTGCTTGCGACCCTTGCGGTTCCAGTGGTCGGACTGACCGCCCCCGTGGATCTCCGCGGGGTTGTGGAGTCGATCATTGGGAATCATTGTCTTGAGTGCCACGACCAAAACGATCCCGAGGGCGACTTCGATCTGGAGTCACTGCCGCTGAACTGGAACGATCCGGCGAATCGGGCACGCTGGATCGAGGTCTACGATCGAGTCGAACGTGGCGAAATGCCCCCGAAGAACCCGGCAAATTTTGCGGAGGATCGGGTGCGGTTTCTCAAGACGCTCGGCCGTAGTCTGACCCAAGCGGATTTAGCAGACATCGCCGGTCAGGGAAGAGGGCCGTCACGCCGGATGACTCGGTCGGAATATGAACACAATTTACGGGATTTCCTCCGACTACCCGATCTCGATATCAAGGACCTTTTGCCCGCCGAGCGTTCCTCCCATGGCTACACCAAGGCGGCGGCTTCTTTGGATCTATCCCGGGTACAGCTTGCCGCGTTTCTCGATGCGGCGGACGCAGCATTGCGAACGGCGATCGCCTCCGGTCCGAAGCCGATACCGCCGAGTCGATATACGGCAAAAGGAACGGACTTGTATCCCAAACTCACTGTCCATGCTGGACGGGAATCGATGCACTTTACCAAGCAGAATCAAATGGTCCGGATCACGAATGCGGAGCTTAAGGAGATTGAACAACGAGGGTTGCAGGATCCGGAACTTGAGATGGCCTTGTTCCGGTCGGCTACTTGGCCTTACTACGGTTACCCGCGACGGTTTCGAGCCAAACACACCGGTGCGTACAAATTGCGCGTCGCAGCCCGTGCGGTGCGGCAGCTTCCCGGATTTCGCCTCAAGCCAGCGATGCGGCCCGTGCCGTTGACGTTTCGAGCCCGGCAGCCATCGGCTGCCGATGTCTCAGGAGATGTGCGTGCCACCGGAGGGATCTTGGATATCCTACCCACAGGCGGTGTTTACGATACCACCATTCACCTCAAGGCCGGAGAGGTTTTCGAATACAGTTTGCTTGGGTTGCCCGTGCCGCATCCCATCACAAGCCATGGCGGTCCGCTCTACTACAACTTCCCTCCCATGCCGACGACTGGTCATCGCGGTATTGCCTTCAAGTCGTTAGAGGTCACGGGTCCGTTGTCACCTCCGGATTGGCCTCCGGCTTCGCACCGCGTTCTGTTTGGCGATCTGGAGATCACAACCCCGAGGGAAGACGGCAGATTGCCGTTTCGCCTCGTCGCTCCCGATCCATCCTCGGTTGCTCCGCGACTCATCCAATCCTTCCTAGATCGAGCCGCTCGGGCCCCCTTGCCGGAGTCGGATCGGGCTCCGTTTGCCGATTTGGTCGCGGCGAATCTCACCGCGAATCGCCCACTTGCCGAATCCCTCCTGGCGGGTTACCAAGCCTTTCTGTGTTCCAATGGCTTTCTTCAAATTGCGGAACCGGTACCTTCGACGCCTCACTATCACTACGCGATTGCTTCCCGTCTTTCTCATCTTCTTTGGAACAGTCGTCCCGACCAGCGCCTACTCGATCTAGCCGCCGCAGGGCGTTTGGATCAATCCGAGGTGTTGCGGGCGGAAACGGAGCGTTTGATGACGGATGCCCGTTTTCTCCGGTTCATTCAACTCTTTGCTGCCGAGTGGTTGGAGTTGCGTGACCTGAGGCGGGATAGTCCGGATGTTCGACTCTACCCGGAGTATCGAAAAGAGGATTACTTAGTAGATTCGTTGGAACAAGAAACCCGGGCCTTCCTCCTGGCCTTGTTTCGCGAGAATCGATCCGTATCGAACTTGGTTGATTCCGACTTTTTGATGGTGAATGACCGACTGTCCCGCCACTACGAACTTCCCCCGGTCTCGGGTTCCAAGATGCGTCCCGTCCCGGTCCCAAAGGGGAGTCCCTATGGGGGGCTCTTGACTCAAGGGGCGATTCTGAAACTGACCGCGAACGGCACGACGACCTCGCCGATTACGCGTGGAGTCTGGGTTGCCGAGCATTTGCTTGGGGAGCCACCGCCGCCGCCGCCGATCTCGGTGCCCGCCATTCAGCCCGACTTGCGGGGGCGGTCTACGGTTCGAGAAATCCTGGCAGCCCATACAGCCGACGAAACCTGCGCGTCTTGCCACGCGCGGTTCGATCCGTATGGCTTCGCACTCGAGAACTTTGACATCATGGGGGCTTGGCGTGATTACTACCGGAGTCTTGAGAACGGGGATGAAGTGACCGGGATCGACCGTGCCGGACATCGGTATGCCTACCGCATTGGTCTCCGGGTGGATGCCTCCGGCCGGCTCTTGACCGGTGAGACGTTTAGTGAGATCGAGGGCTTGCGCCAAATTCTCGCGAAGCGGAAGCGGGCCCTTGCCAAGAACCTCCTGCATCAATTGACGCTATATGCCACTGGGACTCCGGTGCGATTCTCCGAACGGTCGGTAGTTGATTCGATCCTCGACCAGTGTCGGCCCGAGGGCTATCGCCTGCGAGATCTCTTGACCGCACTGATTCAGAGCCGGATCTTTATTGGGCTCGACGGATCCCAACCCACTCAGACGAATCCATGAACGTGCCACACATCCCCAGACGACGGCACAGCCGGCGACGCTTCCTGAAGGGGGCTGGGGTATGTCTTGCTTTACCGATTCTGAATGAGCACGGCTCAGCGTTAGGCGCCGAACCGAATGCGGCGAACCGCCGGCGCATGCTGCTGATTTCGAATAATCTTGGAGTCCTGCCGGAACCCTTTTTTCCGGCCGATGCGGGCCCGGACTACGCACTCTCTCCCTATTTGGAGCGGTTGGCTGCATTCCGGAATGAGTTCACCGTTTTCAGTGGTCTGTCGCATCCGGCTGTGGCGGGTGGACATTCCACGGAGAACTGTTTTCTAACGGGAGCGAAGGATCCTACGGGAAGTGGTTTCCGGAACACCATCTCCTTAGATCAGTATGCGAGCGAAAACCTACCGCAAGAAACCCGGTTTCGGACGCTTAATCTGGGGGTGAATATTGACCGCGCCAATCGGAGCCTCTCGTGGACCCGGGACGGGGTTTTGCTTCCGGCGGAGGATAGTCCCGCACGACTCTACCGCCGCTTGTTTCTGCAAGGGGATCGCGCGGACCGGGAGCAGCGCATCCACGAGCTTCGGCACCGGGGGAGTATCCTGGACACGCTGGCTCGGGACTTGAAGCGCTATCAATCGCAAGTGAACTCCAGTGATCGGGATCGACTGGATCAATACGCCACCTCGATTCGGGAGTTAGAGCATGAGTTGGTTCGGGCCGAGGAATGGGAGCATCAGCCGCGTCCGTCGCCGACCGCTGCGGAACCCCAGGACATCCTCGACAAGAGCCGCTTTTTCGAGAAGTTCGAGTTGATGCTATCGATGGCGCGATTGGCATTGGAAACGGATTCCACGCGGATCGTTACTCTGATGGTAGATGCGTTTGCGACACCGGTTTTTGAAATTGATGACGCAACACGTTCGCTCAATGGCTATCACAACCTGAGTCATCACGGACAAGTCCGCGAAAAAGTCGAGCAGCTAGAAATGGTGGATTACCGCCAGATGGGATTGCTCAGGCAATTGCTGCAGGAACTGTCCGAGCGCCGCGAACAAGGCGTCCGTCTTCTGGACCAATCCATGGTGCTTTACGGCAGCAACATGGGCGACTCAAACACGCACGAGAATACCAACCTACCGATTCTTCTCGCCGGCGGCGGTTTCAAACACGGACAACACCTCCGATTCGAGCGCCACAGCAACACGCCGCTCTCAAACCTGTTCGTCGCCATGCTCCAACGCCTCGGGGTGACAACGGATGCGTTTGCTTCGTCGACATCCTCTCTTTGGGAGAGTTTGGCTCGGAGTTGATCCAATGTGGGGAGGGCGGGTTTGTCGTTGTCACATTGAACAGCGCTTACGACTTCCGGACGGGAGGGGCAATACGTTCAGGTACTGTCGTTCCATCGGGGTGGTGGTCTGAAATCGGCTCGGATTAGTATTGCGACCTCCCTCCACAAAAAGGGGCGCCTATGGAAGCGAAGCCGTCTCGGACTGGGCACGTTAGCGACATCGCAACCCTGTTTATTGTCACGGAGAGGAGAATGTCTGCGACGACTCCGGAATCAGATTGCGGATCATCTATGAGCGAGCTCACTCAGGGATAAGTCTGCTTCTGTCATTGACGAGGATATGATGTAGACAGGAACGCTGTGAAGTGGTGAGGGTGCCTGCAGCGGTCGAGTGATTGTACGAGGTGGTTGTTTCGTGGCGCCACTAGCATACACGCATTTTTGGAGGTCATTGTGTGATCGGGGAATTCTTCTGCAAAAACTTTGAAAGATCTGGGTCCTGAATCTCGAATACTATGACAGACATTGGACTGTGTAAGGTGGAGATCGGGTATCAATCTTAAGGGTTTCTAGAATGAGATTTCAGGCTCACAAGAGGGCGGCTGAGGGGAGGGGGCGGAAACTGGATGCCGTGGCGAGTATTGTTTCAAATGCCTGCGCAGGAATCTATGAGATCTGCGCTTCATTCTATAACGTGACAATACTCATGGAGTTTCATCAGAACTGCTTGCAAAAGCTCGTGGCGTCACCCAGCGGTTGTCCAACGCCCTCCGATAAGCTCGTGGCTATAAGTGTTAGTAGGAAACAGTCTAAATGGGCGTGGGGCACATGAAAGAGTTCTACGCCCATACAAAAGTCGATGAACACGGAGGTCCTTGCCCCGTAAACCAATGGGAAACCTTGTTCAGCGCATTCGGAGATGATCTGGAATCGGAATGCCAGGGGAACCACTGCAGCAAATGTGAACAACTCGCCGCGCGACATGGCCACCTCAACAAAGTTGCGTGGTGGAGTGCCTACTTCGCCGGCCAGATGTTTCCAGAAGGCCTCGACCGGCAAGCCGCCCACCGATGGGGCTACATAACCGGCCTTTGGCATGATTTGGGCAAATTCTCTGAAGAATTTCAGGAGTATCTCCGATCGGCCTCGGGAGACTCGCATGAGGGTGAAGTGAGGCAACGTGTCGATCATTCGACTGCTGGGGCACAACACGCGGTCCAGGTTATCAAGGTATTGGGGCATCTGATCGCCTATCCTATTGCCGGCCATCACAGTGGGTTGCTTGATGGGGAGGTCGATGGAGCCTGCCAACATCGTCGACTGATTCATCGAGAGATTCCCCGCGTTCTTGCTCCGAGCCCTATCTTGGAGGCTGACGAAGTGAAGGCTCCCGAGTTGTTACGGAGAGCCTTGAGCGACTCGAAGTGCGGCGGGTTCAGAGCGGCGTTCTTCGTGCGGATGCTATTTTCCTGTTTGGTCGATGCCGACTTCTTGGCGACGGAAGCGTTCATGAATGTGGAGCAGTCTGGTGCTCGTAACCGAGTGCCGGCGGATGTGCTGGCGTCGATGCTAACTCTTTTGGAGGAACGAATAGCGGCCTTTGGAACACCAGAAAGCGATGATCTCGTTAACCGCCTTAGGGGAGTGGTGGTTAACGATTGCCGAAGTGCATCTGGCTTGGCGCCCGGCTTGTTCACACTCACCGTGCCGACCGGAGGAGGGAAGACCTTGTCCTCACTTTTATTCGCGCTCAAGCATGCCATCCACCATGGGCAACGGCGGATCATCTACGTGGTTCCATTCACCTCGATCATCGAGCAGAACGCGGAAGTTTTTCGTGAAATTTTTGAGCCTCTGGCGACGACAATGTTTACGCCGGTGATTGAGCATCATTCGTCGTTGGCTCCAGAGAAGGAGTCGACACGAAGTCGATTGGCCACTGAAAACTGGGATGCTCCCCTCATTCTCACGACGGCGGTTCAGTTCTACCAATCGTTGTGCGCCTCTAAGACTTCGGTTGCCCGAAAACTCCACCATATCGCCAATTCGGTTGTGGTGCTCGACGAGGCTCAGGCGCTACCGGTGAATTTGTTGGAGCCATGCCTCCGGTTCTTGGAGGAACTTGCCGAGAGTTATCGAACCTCGGTGGTCCTCTGCACTGCGACGCAACCGGCGATTCAGTTTGAACGGAACAACTTTCCAATTGGACTGAAGCAAACCCGAGAGATCGTGACTGAGCCGTCGGGGCTTTATTCCGGGTTGAAGCGAGTGGAGGTTACTCAGCGAGGGAAGATTGCCGATGAGGAATTGGTTAGGGAACTACGCTCCCAAGACCAGGTGCTTTGTATCGTTAATCGCCGACAACACGCGCAAACGTTGTTCCGGTTGCTAGGCGAGGGCAGTGAACACTTTCATTTGTCGGCCCTCATGTGCCCCGTCCACCGAAGTGAAGTTCTAGCTCAGATTCGTAAGCGCCTTGCAGAAGGGCTGCCGACTCGCTTGATATCGACGCAACTGATTGAAGCCGGCGTGGACATTGATTTTCCAGTGGTTTACCGGGCTTTGGCGGGATTGGATTCAATTGCTCAGGCGGCGGGACGATGCAATCGGAATGGGCGTCTGAACGGATTGGGGCGGACATTTGTGTTCAAGCCGGAGGATGAGGCAAGTGAGGCCTATTTTCGCGAAACTGCACAAGTGGCTCATGAAGTGTTGGAATTGCACGAAGACATTCTCGGGGAGGAGGCGATTCGGCACTATTTTAGTCTCTACTATTACCAGAAGAAACACCGTTGGGACGAAAAGGGAATATTGGATCATTTTCAGCTCAATCCCGGGGATGCCGAATTTCCTTTTCGATTCAATTTTGCCACCGCTGACCGAGAGTTTCAGTTGATCGAAAATTGGCAAGAGCCCGTTTTTATCCCCTTTGATGAGAAGGCTAGAGGGCTGATCGGGCAATTACGAAACAATGAGGTGCCTCTCCATAGAGACCTGTTTCGCGGGTTACAACGCTACTCGGTTCAGATCTCACCCAGGTTGCGAGATCAGAATCGGTCGGCATTCGAAGCTCTTCGAGATGATGGTTTCTACGCCTTGGTTTCGCCCGAGCTGAACTATTCGCCAGATCTCGGTTTAATATTGGATCAGAATGATACTAACGGAAGGCTTCTTGTCATTTAGATATACGTGGGCCACCAAATACGGTGGCCCACGAAATATCGGGTCCCTGGTTAGTGTTCATCTAACTGTTTCAATCCGCGGACTACTATGTCCGACATTTAAAGCATGCAAACCAAAGGCATCCGCAGACGACGAAGGATCCGACAAGTTGAGGCAGCGCTTTCGACTCAGTGGCACCGAACCAGATCAAGAGACAGCCTCCAACAAACATGATTACAGAGGTTCTCTGACGGCTTGGTACGAGACCAATAATCGTTTCGAAGTCTGGAATTTTAAGGTTTCGCATCAACGCTTTAGTAGAAACTACTTGAAAACCACTTCGAGTCAATTAGTTTTCATTTAACTGAAATAGAATATGAACTTTGGGATCGCACTAAAGACCTTCGGGGACTATGCCCTGTTTTCTCGGCCGGAAATGAAAGTCGAACGGGTTTCCTACGATGTCATGACACCGTCAGCGGCGCGCGGGATTTTGGAGGCCATTTATTGGAAACCCCAGATTCGTTGGTTGATTGACGAGATTCTCGTATTGAATCCAATCCGATTTACCAACGTCCGCCGGAACGAGATCGACGCCAAGATCCCCGTCAAAGGGAAAGCTGGGGTAAATGCGGCGATGAAGGATGAATCGGTTCGTCCGGCGATGGATGTGGCGGGTCATCGTCAGCAGCGGGCGGCCCTATTTCTTAAGGATGTGGCTTATGTGATTCGGGCTCATTTGATCGTGAAGGATCGGCGAGTCGAAAAAGGCGGGGAGGAAATGGGCGACTCGGAGGCGGCCGGGAAACATTTGGAAATGTTCAAACGCCGAGCTCGCAAAGGGCAGTCGTTTCATCACCCGTACTTTGGTTGTCGAGAGTTTCCGGCTAGCTTCGAGTTGATCGAGGAGGAACAGTCGATTCCGGTTCCCGATGCATCTTTTCAAGGAGATCGTGAGTTGGGTTACATGCTTCACGATATTGAATTCAAACAGGACCCTGCGACCAAGAAAGTTCGCCATTCCATCCCGCACTTTTTTCGAGCCGTGCTCAGTGACGGGAAACTCGCTGTGCCGCCGCTCCCTTTCAAGGCCTGATTATGATACTGGAGTCATTAGCCAAACTCTATGATCGTCTATCCGACGATGCTGCTTACGAACTCGCTCCCCGGGGATTCTCACCGCAGAAGATCAGCTTCTGTGTGGTGATTCGCCCGGATGGAACGCTGTTTGAGATTGAAGATGCCCGTGAGGAAGGGAGAGCGAAATCGATGACCGTGCCCGGGGGAGCGAAGCCTTCAGGGTCGGGGATCAACCCCTGTTTTCTCTGGGACAATCAGACATATCTACTGGGGCGTCAGCCGGAGGATAAAAAAGCGGGATTCGGGAGTGATCGATTCACCGCCTTTCGGGATCGGCATCTGGAAGTCGAAGAGGAGCTTGGCGTTCCCGAGTTCAGTAGCGTTTGCCGTTTTCTGGAACAATGGTCGCCGGAAGAGCTGGACAGTTGGCCCATTCTCAATGAGGTGGGTACTGGTTTCGGTGTCTTTCGAGTTCAGGGGCAACTGCGTCATATTCACGAGTTGGCCGAGGTGAAGGGATGGTGGGTTCAACGCTGTGAAGACAAAGAACTAGGAGCGCTGGGTCAATGTCTGGTGTCCGGAGAAAACCAACCGATCGCTCGCTTGCATCCCAAGATCAAAGGTGTTGCGGGAGCCCAGTCTGCGGGAGCTTCGATTGTGTCCTTCAATGACACCGCCTACGAATCGTACGGCAAGGAACAGAGTTTCAATAGTCCCGTGTCCGAAGACGTGGCGTTTCGTTACGGAACGGCATTGAATGCCCTTTTGGGTGGACCTCTTTCCGCGAAGCACCGGACCCGAATCGGGGATACGACGGTCGTGTTCTGGACAGAGAAACCAACGATGCTGGAGAACTGTTTTGCCGCTATTGTTGGCGAAGGATCCACCGCCGTCGAAAAAGCACAGGACGAAACGCAACGAGCTCGAGTCAGCCGTGTCTTGGATTTCGTTCGGAAAGGTCGGTTCGGAGAGGCGGACGAATTTGGGGACCCCGGAACTCCGTTCTTTATTCTTGGGCTCGCGCCCAATGCGGCTCGTTTGTCGGTCAGGTTTTTCCATCGATCGACCCTTAAGCAACTGATCTTACGATTGCACGAGCATCAAACGGCTTTGGAAATGATTCGAGAGTACAGGGAAGCAATGGGTAAGCGTTTACCCGATCCGGAGTTTCCTGCTATCTGGCAAATATTGCGGGAGACTGCGCGAGTATCGGATGAAGTGTCCCCGTTACTCGCGGGAGCACTGGCGCGTGCCATTGTTCAAGGCGGGTTCTATCCGGAATCCCTTTTTGCTGCGATGCTCCGTCGTATTCAAGCGGATAGCACGATCAACTATTTGCGGGCGGCCATGCTTAAAGCCGTCCTCGTCCGAAATCACCAACAAACTATACCGACTATGTTAGACCCTGAGAATACCGATCCAGCCTACTTACTGGGGCGGCTTTTTGCTGTGCTTGAGAAGTCCCAAGACGATGCCTTGGGAAGTGTGAATGCGGGGATTCGAGACCGCTATTACAGCGCGGCATCCGCGACACCCGCCAGCGTGTTCCCGCGTTTGTTGAGGACCTATCAGCATCATCTGGGTAAGTTGTCGATGGGAGCGAAAATTAATCGAGAAAAACTCGTCCAGGAAATTCTCGGACCGGTGGTGGAGTTCCCCCGGCAGCTCACCTTGCAGAAGCAGGGCCTGTTCGCGATTGGGTACTACCATCAACGGAGGGATTTTTTTGCCAAGAAGACAGACGATACGGAAACCGAAAAAACTCAAACTGCTTAATCTATGATGAACAAACGCCATGACTTTCTCTTTGTATTTGACTGCCAGGATGCCAATCCCAATGGCGATCCGGATGCCGGTAACCTTCCCCGTCTCGATGTTGAGACCGGACAAGGGTTAGTGACGGATGTTTGCCTTAAGCGAAAGATTCGGAATTACGTTGCTATGACTGGGGGGAGGGAGTCGGGACGCCGCATCTATTTTATTGAAGGTGCGGTTCATAACAACCAACACCGGGAAGCCTACGAAGAGATTGGGGAGAAACCGGATAAGAAGGTAAAGGCTGTGGTCAAGGACAAGGCGACTCGGTGGATGTGCGAGAACTATTATGATGTTCGAACTTTTGGCGCGGTGATGTCGACCGAGGTCAATTGCGGCCAAGTGCGTGGACCGGTTCAGATCTCTTTTGCTCGCTCGGTCGACCCGATTGTCTCGAGCGAGCATGCGATCACTAGGTCCTCGGTTACGAACGAGAAAGACGCCGAAAAGGAACGGACGATGGGGAGGAAGTTTACCGTGCCCTACGGGCTTTATCTTGCTCAGGGATTTGTGAATCCCTTTCTCGCCCAGCAAACTGGTTTTAATGAGGCCGATTTGGAGCTTCTGTTTCAGGCGCTTGAGAACGCGTTCCAATTTGATCAATCAGCCGCTCGTCCGGCCGGGAGTATGAATCCCCGAGCTTTGATCGTATTCAGACATGAGAACGAATTGGGCAAAGCGCCCTCTCACAAGCTCTTTGAATTGGTTTCGCTCAAGAAGCGGGAAGGGGTGGATGTGCCTCGGTCGTTCTCTGATTACGAGCTGACCATCAACCGAGATGCCATTCCGGGTGGAATCGAGGTGATTGAGCGGGTTTGATGAGCAGTGAGCATACAGACGAACAACTCCTCCCGCTCTCCGCGTTACAGCATTTTCTGTTTTGCCCGCGGCAGACGGCCTTGATTCATTTGGAACAGGCTTGGGCGGAGAATCGGTTCACTGCAGAGGGTCAGGTGATGCATCGCCGGGCTCATGACGGGGAGGATGAATCCCGTCCTGGCGTCCGCATCACACGCTCACTGCCGGTGGTGTCTCATCGGCTCGGGGTGTCAGGGCAGTGTGATATTGTCGAGTTTCATGACGACGGATCGGTGCTCCCGGTGGAGTATAAACGCGGGAAACCCAAGTCGCATCGCGCGGATGAAGTGCAGCTCTGCGCCCAGGGATTAGCGCTTGAGGAGATGTTGAGTCGATCTCTATCTCAAGGCTTCCTCTTCTATGGACAACGCAAACGACGGACGGTCGTGGTCTTTGACGCGGCCTTGCGGCAGTTGACGCAGGAGACGGCCGCCGCGCTGCATCAGTTGATTGCCGAACGGGTGACCCCTCCGGCGTTTTATGAGGCAAGGAAGTGTGGCAGTTGTTCACTGTTGGATCATTGTCAGCCCCACGCTTTCCGATTGAAGCGGGGCGCGGCCGCGTGGTTCGAATCGCAATTGGGATGAAGTTGTGAAAACGCATTTGAATACGCTCTTTGTGACCTTGGAGGACGCTTATCTTCGTAAGGATGGAGCGGCAGTGGAGATTCGACACGAGGGGAAGACTAAGCTGCGCGTCCCGCTCCACAATCTGGAGGGAATCGCCGTTTTTTCTTGGAATGCCACGGCCTCCGCTTCTTTGATGCACGCCTGTGGCGAGGCTAATGTGGCGTTGAGTTTTCATAGTCCGGAAGGGAAGTTTTTGTCGAGTTCCCAAGGCCCCACGAGCGGGAATGTCTTGCTGCGGCGAGCTCAGTATCGAGCGGCGGATAACGAATCCGCATCGGTTGGAATCGCGCAGAACCTGCTTCGAGCCAAGTTAGCCAATACCCGGACCCTGCTCCAGCGGGTAGCGCGAGATCATGGTGAGAAGCGACCGGAGCCGACGACGGAACTCCTGCGCTGCAGCGATTTTATCTCGCTACGAATCGATTTGTTGGCCCGGGCCACTACGCTGGAAAGTTTGCGGGGGATTGAGGGAGACGCTGCCGCAGCCTATTTCGGCATATTCAATCACCTGATCACCCTGCGCGAGCCGGGTTCGTTGCTGTTGCGAGGGCGTTCGCGCCGACCTCCCTTAGATTCCGTCAACGCGTTGCTTTCGTTTCAGTATGCACTCTTGGCTCACGATTGTCGGTCGGCTCTGGAGTCCACCGGCCTGGACCCGCAGTGTGGCTTTCTTCACCGCGATCGTCCCGGACGACCCTCCTTAGCCTTGGATCTGATGGAGGAACTGCGCCCAGTGCTGGCTGATCGGGCTACCCTAACGCTCATTAATCGGCAGCAGATCGAGTCGAAAGATTTCGTGACGAAAGAGAACGGAGCCGTGCTCTTGAAGGATGAGTCCCGAAAAACCGTGCTTCAGCATTGGCAAGAGCGAAAACAAACCGAGATCGTCCATCCCTATTTGCAGGAAAAGATCACTCTCGGCTTGCTACCGCATATCCAGGCCCGTCTCCTTGCCCGCCATCTTCGGGGAGATTTGGATGCGTATCCGGCCTTCTTGAACAAATGAGCGGCGCATGCATGTATTGATTACCTACGACGTCTCGACAACAACGAAGCAGGGCCAAAGGCGCTTGCGGCGAATCGCGAAGACCTGTCTAGACTACGGCCAGCGGGTCCAAAACTCCGTTTTTGAATGCAAAGTCGATCCGGGACAGTATGTTGCACTGAAAGGGAAGCTGATAGATCTCATGAACGAGGCGGAGGATTCGCTAAGATTTTACAATCTAGGGACGAACTGGCAGCGACGAGTCGAACACTATGGGCAAAAGGAGCCCTTCGATCCTGACCAACCCTTAATCCTCTGAATTTCAGTTCCGCGAACCCCTAGTAGTCAAAGGGCCTGTTGGCGGGAATTTGCGTTCTTTGAAAGTCAAATTGAACCGGTTCGCGGATAACGAGCTGGAACTCAGCGGCAATTCGTGACATTAAGGCTACGCAGTCGCTCCCTTCACGGGAGCGCGGATTGAAACCACCGGTTGCCATGAACTCGTCAATTTGCTCAGGTCGCTCCCTTCACGGGAGCGCGGATTGAAACTTTAAGTAGGTCTCCACCAACTCCATGAACCCGGGTCGCTCCCTTCACGGGAGCGCGGATTGAAACACGTTGCCATCAGGGCCGATCGTGTCCTCCGCTGTCGCTCCCTTCACGGGAGCGCGGATTGAAACTTCGGTCTCGATCGACGGAGCCAGGGTCGCAGCGTCGCTCCCTTCACGGGAGCGCGGATTGAAACTAGAGCACGGAGACCAATGACCACCCAACCAAAGTCGCTCCCTTCACGGGAGCGCGGATTGAAACTGGAGAGCGCCGATTTGATTGCTAATCTCGGTAAGTCGCTCCCTTCACGGGAGCGCGGATTGAAACATAAGCCACGGATCGTTACTCCGCTTAACAGTTGTCGCTCCCTTCACGGGAGCGCGGATTGAAACCACTTCACATGCACCCCAGCCCATCCGTAGTGCGTCGCTCCCTTCACGGGAGCGCGGATTGAAACCGTCCCCCGTGATAGCCTCGGTTGACTCGTAGAGTCGCTCCCTTCACGGGAGCGCGGATTGAAACACCCGTTACCATGAACTCGTCAATTTGCTCAGTAGTCGCTCCCTTCACGGGAGCGCGGATTGAAACCTCATACGCGGCTAAAAGGCCGGGCAATGTTTCGTCGCTCCCTTCACGGGAGCGCGGATTGAAACCTCTCGGCTGAATGCCGAAAACTGACGGGCAACGTCGCTCCCTTCACGGGAGCGCGGATTGAAACGCGATCACCGTGATATTCTTCCCGCTGGCGATGAGTCGCTCCCTTCACGGGAGCGCGGATTGAAACTGCGATTCGTCGAATGGTCTGCTGATCGTGATTGGTCGCTCCCTTCACGGGAGCGCGGATTGAAACAAAGTGGAAGAGTCCGCGCCTCACGCTCTTGATGTCGCTCCCTTCACGGGAGCGCGGATTGAAACCATTTGCCCGCCCCAAGTAATTCCAGGCTCGGCGTCGCTCCCTTCACGGGAGCGCGGATTGAAACATCCTTAAACGTCAGGTAACCGGCGGTCAGTGCGCGTCGCTCCCTTCACGGGAGCGCGGATTGAAACCCAATGTAAGGCATGCGACCCTCTGGGATCACAGTCGCTCCCTTCACGGGAGCGCGGATTGAAACAAACAATCGAAAAAAAATGCCCACCCCGAGGGTGTCGCTCCCTTCACGGGAGCGCGGATTGAAACATCCAGTAATCAAGGTCATGCAACTGCGGGGAGTCGCTCCCTTCACGGGAGCGCGGATTGAAACAGGTGATCTTTGACGACGGCACCAGCAACGAGCAGTCGCTCCCTTCACGGGAGCGCGGATTGAAACCTCGTACGCCGGAAAGTCTGCTCCATGACTGAGTCGCTCCCTTCACGGGAGCGCGGATTGAAACTTGCGTTGGTAGGTCTCAACGAGGCCTTTCCAAGTCGCTCCCTTCACGGGAGCGAGGATTGAAACGAGAAAATCGGGGTGAAAGCCCGTGAGGCTATCGGTCGCTCCCTTCGCGGGAGCGCGGATTGAAACCTTGTCTATCTTAAAACAAGTCAAAGAGAGGGAGGTCGCTCCCTTCGCGGGAGTGCGGATTGAAACACAGAAAGGCCTGCGCCACGTGCAGACCGTGCCGTCGCTCCCTTCACGGGAGCGTGGATTGAAACTATGCGGCAAGTAGATAAGTAGTTTTTTTTGCTGTCGCTCCCTTCGCGGGAGCGCGGATTGAAACCACGCGAAAGGCGATCGGTATTACGAAACATCCCGTCGCTCCCTTCAGGGGAGCACGGATTGAAACTGAAACACAATGGTCGCTGCTCCTGGGCTCGGCGGCCGCTTCCTTCACGAGAGACGGATGGGAAAGAACTGGATGCGGTGAGAAACCCAACGCTCATGGTTTGGGGGCATTCTCAACGGATTCTGAAGTCTCTTGCCCCAGTTTCGGCATCCATTGTTGGAGGATTCGATTCTACGACTCTAGATAACTTGGAACAGGAATAGAGACTATTGGAAGCCCTCTACGTGGTGCTCCGATCATGGTTCACGAAGGAAGGAAATCTGTTCAAAGCTTTCAGAATCCTGTTTTCCCACTACTGCGTATTCGCTAGCATCGAGGGATGTTTCTGCGAAATGTGATTCTGAGGTCCGAGTGGGGTTTGTTGCTTTTTCTAGTGTCGTCGGTCGGTTCTCAAGGGCAGTCCAGTTCTAACGCCGTGCCTCCGGATCAACTGCTGCTCAAGGACTACAAGCCGCGGTCGATCTATGTCCTGCCTGAGACTCGGGTGGATCATGCGAAGTTTCCTGTGATCGATGTTCATAGTCATCCCTATGTGCGTACGCCGTCTCAGGTCGAGCAGTGGGTCCAGAACATGGATGATGTCGGAATCGAGAAGTCCATTGTCATGGTCGGCGCGACGGGAAAGACCTTTGATGATGTCGTGGCTCTGTTTCGTCCCTATGGAGATCGGTTCGAGATTTGGTGTGGGATTGATTATACCGGATTCAAAAAACCCGGGTTTGCCGAACGGGCGATCGCGGAGTTGGAGCGGTGTCATCGGCTCGGGGCCAAAGGGGTTGGTGAGCTCAGTGATAAGGGGCGAGGCTTACGCGGTGTTCGTGGGAATCCCGATGGCTTCCCGATGCATATCGACGATCCGCGAATGGATCCCATTCTCGAACGGTGTGCTGATCTCGGTCTGCCGGTGAATATCCACGTGGGGGAAGACAAGTGGATGTATGAACCCATGGATAAGCATAACGACGGGTTGATGAACGCCTACAAATGGCGGATTCCAAAAGATCCTGCGGTTCTGGGACACGATGCGGTCATCAAGACGCTGGAGAACGCGTTGAAGAAACATCCCCGGGTGACTTTTATCGCCTGTCATCTCGCAAATACGTGCTACGACCTTTCGATCATTGGACGGCTATTCGATAACTATCCCAATCTATATGGTGATATCGGTGCTCGATTTGGCGAATTGGCTCCGATCCCGCGGCGAGTCGCGCAGTTTTTTGAGCAGTATCAAGACCGGATTCTCTACGGGACGGATATGGGGATCGATGTGGAGATGTATCGCACTACGTTTCGACTCTTGGAAAGCCATGATGAACATTATTACCCGGAGCGGATTAATAGTTACCACTGGGCTTGGCATGGGTTTGGGTTGGGTGATGCGGTTTTGAAGAAGATTTATGGGGATAATGCGCGGCGGATATTGGTGCGTTAGTGGCTTGTTTGGGTTGAGGGGAGTCCTGGTTGCATTTGCGGGTTTGTCGGGGGGGATTGGGAGAATGCAAAAGTTAAAATGCAAACTGCAAAATGCAAAATTGTTGGGGGAGGGAATGAGCGCTTGGGTTCTAGAAAAGCATTTCTTCGATGAAGTTTTTTAGGTGGCTCGGTAGGCGGCGTCCGGTTCTTACTATGGCTACGAGCTCTCGAACGAATGGTTTGCGGTAGTCTAATCTTTGCACGGGACGACGTGAGCCGAATGTGGCTAGGGCGCGGATGGGGACGAGACTGATCCCCATGCCCATGGAGACCAGGTTTACGACCATGTCTGAGCTGTTGAGCATGATCGATGGTTCTACGTTTAGGTTCATTTCCGCTAGCCAATCCGTGATGCGCTGACCCGTTGCCGTGTGTGGATCCGGGAGCAGCCAGCGTTGCTTCAGGAGCCAACGCTTCCGTCCCTTGGTATCCTTGTGTGCTAATTCGGTGTAGGGGCGGGATAGCTCTGTTGGGGCGATTAACGTGAATCGATCGGAGAAGCGGTGCACGACCCGGAGTTGTTTCGAGAGGCGCTTGGGAGGACAAAGCACGGCGACGTCGATTTCATCTTCGAGGATCCGCTCTAGGAGAGATTGCCCGGGTTCGTGCCAGACTTGGAAGTCGTAGTCCGGATGGTGTTTGAGACTCGGTTGGAGGAGGCCGGGCATGTGTGCCATGGCGGTCGAGGTGGAGACGCCGAGCTTGATGTGTTTTGGGCCCGTCGCGTACTCACTCTGGATGCGCTCGTAGCTCGACTGGGCATGGTTGATAAGTTGCTGTGCTTCCGCGCGGAGAGCTTTGCCTGCGGCCGTGGGGCGAAGGGTTCGCGTGGTCCGATCGAGCAGTGATACGTTGAGCCGGGATTCTAACGCTTGGATCTGCCGACTCAGTGCGCTCTGCGTGAGTCCGACCTTTTCGGCGGCTCGGGTGAAGCTGCCCGTATCTACGACGTGGGCAAAGAGGATCAGTTCATACAGATCGAAAGGACGTTGGCTGAGAAAGACATTCCTAGAATTCATGAATAAGTGAATTTAATGAATTATGAGAACACTATAGGGTGAGGTAGTTTGGTGGCGAAGGAGAAAAATATGATGGAAGATGAAACTGCGAACCAAACGATTCCTGGGGTTAATCAACCCGGACGATTCTTTGTCGATGAAACCTGTACGGACTGCGGCCTGTGTCCCGACCACGCTCCGGAAACTTTTCGGCGTGACGATGAGCTAGGGCATTCGTACGTGTTTGCTCAGCCGAGTTCTGAAGACGAGCTTGAGCTCGCGCTTGGGGCGCGGGAGCTTTGTCCGACTGAGTCGATTGGTGAGCGGTCATCGGCCGCTCAGGGGTTAGTCGACGGGGAGCGTTAAGGTGCCCCGTAGGTAGCCCCTCATGGTGTCTCCGTCGAAGCCGCCCATCCAGAACCGCACGGGCCAGGGGCGTCGGGTTGAGATCCGAACGCCGAGGGCGGCTTTGTCGGGCACTAGGGCGTTGGTTCCGCGAATGGGGAAGTCCCATTGAGCCAACATCGCCGGTCGGGTTTCCATGCGGTTCCCTACGACCGGTCCGGTAAAGAAGTGGATTGCGTAAAGGCGATTCTTAATGGCGTCGCGGCGGATGGTTTTGGAATTGCCGTCGCCGTCCGCGGCTTCAGGATAGCGGTTTAGATCGCTTTCGACTTTGGTGAGTTCGAGCTCGAGCCATTCCTTGCGCATTTGGTAGTAGGCGGCGCTGCTGGAGGTGGCCGAATCGCTGGAACCGATTCCTACCGCTGCCAGGGCCTCGTCGGAGACATCGACGAAATTCGTTGGGCAACGTTGGGCGTAGGTGGCGGCGTCACCGATTTGCCAGATTTGCTTGTTCGGGTGCTTGGGGTCGAGTGGATCCTTGCGTCGAAAGAGGATCTCGGGCTCTTGATTATCCTCGGTTGGGCTCTCGGCTTGGATCTCGAAGGGTTCTATGGGCATGAAGATACCGGACTCATTGGATGGGTAATAGGTGATGGTGTTGCGCAGTTCAAAGCGCGGACCATTCAACGCGTCATCATTGGGGAGTAGGCGGATTTTGCCTCCGGTCATTTGCCGGTTGATCCGGTCCACGGTTGCTGGGCGGATACCCTTGGAACCGGTGACCGAACTGATAAAGACGCCAAATTTTCTGGGGTCGTTGTCGTCCATCGTGTTCCCGTGCAAGGCGTGCGTCTCAGGATAGAACGGGGCGGGCCACGACTCGCGGTAGTCCAGGGGGCGACCGGCGTGGTCTTTGGCGTGATACCAGGAAGGATCGAATTGGGCGATCTCGTCGAGTTGGAGTCGGATGATCTGATCCAGATCGTTCTCGGCCCCGACCGCGTAGGTGTAGCCACTGGCTCCGCGTGGGTCCTTAGATGGATCCGGATCTGTGGCTTGCCGGCATTGCCAGTAGCCTTCGTAGTGGAGCGTGAGAGATTTTTCGATGGGCGCGCTCATGGGGGCTTTCTAGTGTTTGGCTTGTTGTTGCCAGACGGCATCACTGCCTTTTTTCCAGATCTCCTCCATGTGTAGACCGGCGCTACGCAAGTTCTCATGGAGGTAACTCATGGCGGACTTTAGATTTGAGAGATCATTTTCACTGCCTTTTGCGGGTGGACCGGATGGTTTTTCTCCAGGGACGGCGTCGATGAGTTCATGAGCGCGGTCCGAGAGGCGTCGGAGATGAGTGCGGTAGAAGTCGATATCCAGTTCGGTTCGGATCTGAGGGTTCTTTTGATCCCTTTCGAGGGCGAACTCACTGATCTCGAAGTTCTGCCCGGCATGCGGCGCGGTGGGATCGACCTCGGGGCTCCTTCCGGTCACCGGCATACGCGCTAGAATCTCTCCGAGCGGACGAATGACCATCGTCATCATGGGAAAGAATCCCGCGTAGAACAGCGCTTGCTGCGGGCGAGGCGTTGGGACGAAGGATCCCGCATAGGTTCCGAAGAAGGCCTTCATCATGACTAGGGTCAGTGAGTAGGCATCACTGGCAAGGCTCATGAGGGCTTGCGTATTGGGGTTGGTGACAATGTTGATCTTGGCGTTGGGCGCTCCGTCTGCTGAGGTAGGGAGACGGAACGGTTTGAGCCCGGGTAACTTCAATTCGAGTGCCCGTTTTGAGCCGGATTGAATGCGCTTGATTTGGCGCCATCCGTGTTTGCGCGCGGAGATGGGATTGTTAACGACTGGAAGCGCTGGGTCATAGGTGGGATCGTTCTGCTTCCGCTGTTCCAACTCTCTCAGGATGTCCATGTAGCGTTGAAAATGCGGCGGTTCATCCGTTAGGGGTTGTGCCCCGATCCCTTCGCCTTGTTCCAGCACGAGATTGATGGCGTCGGCTGCCTCGGCCTGGTTCGTGACGGATTTCATGGCGACGCGATATCCGAAGACATCGCCGAGTTGCCGGGCCGAATTCCCGATGAAGAGGTTGCGTGGTTTGAAATCGTCACAGTCGTGCTGGTTGGTAAAGGCATCGCGGATGGCTTCGTAGAGAGACTCGACGGAGGTAAGGTTTTTCTTGCGCATCGTTCGCATGAACGGAGCGAAGGTTTCGTGACGGGGGAGTTGGGTGTCCGTTTGGTTGCCGCAGTGACGGTGGAATTGGGATGTCAGGTAGTCGGGGCGTTCGTACCATACGAATCGTTGCAAGGATTCGACGCCCAGTCGCTGGAGCGTGAAAGGTGCTCCGAGCAGCGTGTCCTCAGAACTAACGGGAAAACTCGGGCGCCAGAAATACGGTTGCTCGCCCATAGCGGCCAGGAGGTTTTGGACGATCCCGAGATGCTCCATTTCTTGGCGGGCGATCATGTTGATCTGGCTCAGCCAAGGGCGCGAGGCGTCGAGCTGACCACGTAGGATGGCGTCGTGCGGTGTCTTTCCGGGTTGATAGCTGGGAAAGTCCTGGGCAACGCGTTTGGCGGAGTAGGAAGCGTAAAGGTACTCGCAGGCCAACATGTGCTCGAGGACGGATGCAAAATGCAATGCGTCCACCAACTCGGCGCGGGTTTCGAGAGGTTGTGGTGATTTCGAAGCACTCATGGTTAGGGATGCCGATATGTTTGGCGGATTGTGGGGTATAGCATGTCGCGATCAAGTGTATAGTGCGAGAACAAAATCCGGGAGCGGGTGAGAGGCGGTCGGGCGAATCGGATCCCGAAGCACCATCCAGAGTTCGTTTCCGGATGGTGGGGCGAGCGTACCCGCGAGCCGTCGGCACGAGTGTGATCTTTAATCTGGGAAGGTTTGCGGCGCACAACGACAGGAACACTAGGAGTTTGGAAAGGGGAGAATGTCCGCGGTGCGAATTGGGCGATTTTCTTCAATCGTTTATCGGGGTGATGGCGGGGTGGGACCTGGGTAATGGAGCGGGTAATAATTCGGTTGGCAATCCGTCTGCGTTGGGCAAAGCGACAGCTTCGCTCTCGCACTCCAAATTTTGCCCTCAGGCTTTCCATCCCCGTTGTAAAAAGCTATGGTTCGTGGATCCCATGCGTGTCTTCGGCTCAGGTTGGTTTGTTGCGATGCTTTGTCTTGTCGGTCTCGGTGAGCGGGTGAAAGCAAGCGAACCCGCGTCGGCGGATCAGTTGGCGTTCTTCGAGCGGCGGGTTCGTCCGGTTCTTGCTGAGCACTGCTATGACTGCCATAGTAAGCAGGCTTCTTCAATCAAAGCGGGCTTGCGAGTCGATTCCCGGGCGGCGCTACTCCGGGGTGGGAGTTCGGGGCCCGCAATCGTATTGGGAGATCCGGATGCGAGTCGTTTGATCCAGAACATTCGGGGCGGTGAGACCCGAATGCCACCCAAGAAACGGAATGGGCTTAGTGCGTCCGAGATTGCCGATTTCGAACAGTGGGTGCAATGGGGAGCACCGTGGCCGGAAGTCGCGGTTGCGGAGCAGGATGAGGCGTATGATTGGGAAGCGATGCGTGCTCACTGGGCATGGCAGCCGATTCATCCCAGTAACCCGCCGGACGTGCCTAGCGAGGGGGGGTGGGTGCACAATCCAGTCGATCCATTTGTCGTGGCGGGGCTGCTTGAGAAGGGACTGAAACCAGCCAGACCGGCTACCCCGAGCGTGTTCGTGCGCCGGGCTTTCTTGGATTTGATCGGGCTACCGCCCAATCCAGCAGAGCGGAAGCGCTGGGTTTCCCGACTCGAAAAGGCGGACGGTTCTCTGAATCAACAAGGCGTCGCCGAGCTTATCGAATCCCTGTTGGCTCGACCGCAGTATGGCGAGCGTTGGGGGCGGCATTGGTTGGATGTGGCACGCTACAGCGATACTGGTGGATGGTCGCAAGACAATCGGAATCGTCCCAATGCGTGGCAGTATCGGGATTGGGTGGTGCGGGCTTTCAATGCCGATATGCCATTTGATGTGTTTGTGAGGCAACAGATCGCGGGTGAGCAGTTTGGCGCTGAAGCGGCGGTTGGAACGGGTTTCTTTGCGCTAGGACCGAGCTATGCGTCGGATGGAGGTGATCCCGAAAGTATTGCTCAGGCCAAGGGGGAGACTTTGGACGATCGGGTGGATACCTTTGCGCGCGCGTTCCTCGGCCTGACGGTGGCGTGTGCTCGGTGTCATGATCATAAGTTTGATCCGATTCCCACGCAGGACTATTACTCGATTGCCGGTGTCTTCAATAATACCCGGGAAGGGGAAACACCACTGGTCCCCCAGCGAGTTGTCCGTGCCTACAATGACTATCAAGATGAGACCCGAGCACTCGAACGACGCTTGAAGGAATTGCGGGAAGCCGCCAAGAAAGAGAAGCGGGAATTGACGGTTGAAGAGGGACAACGAGTCAAGGAGTGGGAAGCGGCCATCAAAGATCGCAAAGCGAATGGCCCCGCAAAGTATGCCTTTGCCCACACGCTGCGCGATAGCGGCAGTGAGGACATGAAGGTGGCATTGCGCGGAAGCTTGTTGAAGCCTGGCCCTTTGGCCCCGCGGCGATTTCTTCGGATTGTAGCGGGTGAGTCTCGCGAACATTTCGATCGGGGGAGTGGTCGACGGCAGTTGGCCGAAGCCGTGGTGGGCCCGCAAAACCCGTTGACGGCGCGGGTGTTTGTGAACCGTGTCTGGATGCATCACTTTGGCCGAGCCTTGGTGCGGACACCGAGTAACTTTGGGACCTTGGGGGAAACGCCCACCCATCCGGAATTATTGGATTGGTTGGCGGCGGCCTTTATGGCGTCGGGCTGGTCCATCAAAGGGTTGCACCGAACCATCATGACTTCGGCGACCTATCAGGCGAGCAGTGCCTTTGACGCGGCCGGATTTGAACAAGATGGCGATAACCGTTTGATTTGGCGCATGACGCCTCGCCGCATGGCAGTTGAAACTTGGCGCGACTCGTTGCTTTCGGTGACGGGAGAGCTAGACCTGCGACCGAACGGACCAGCGGTTGATAACATCGTGTCCAGCCGTCGCCGAACCTTATATGCCAAGGTGAGCCGCAATGATCCGCTTTCTTCGGATCGGTTCCTTCGCTTGTTTGATTTTCCGATCCCACGCGCCACCAATGCCAAGCGCACGGCGAATGTGGTGCCTCAGCAGTTTTTGTTCATGATGAATAGCCCCTTCATGGTGGAACGGGCGAAGGCCTTGGCCGCACGATTGACCCGGGAAGAAGCCAGCGAGGAGAGGCGAATGGATCGGGCCTATGATATTTTATATGGGCGTTCGCCTTCGGAGGAGGAGCGGGAGACGGCCCTTCGGTATTTGAGTGCCGGTGATGATACCGGCAGTTCCCTGACTCGTTGGCAGCAGCTCTGCCAGGTGTTGTTGAGCGCCAACGAGTTCATGTATATTCGATAAACGGAAACGAAAGAATTGAATGATGAATCATCGTGATCCCTTGCCTCCTTTGAGTCGACGCGATGCCTTGCGGCGTATCGGTGCTGGTTTTGGTAGTTTGGGGCTCGCTAGCATGTTGGATTCGGTTCAGGGCTCAAATATGCCGGTGACCGCCACGTCCCCCCTCGCTCCCAAGGCGCCTCACTTCGCGCCAAAGGCCAAACGGGTGATTCAACTCTTCATGCCGGGCGGTCCCTCCCAGGTAGATACCTTTGACTACAAGCCGCTGATCCAAAAGCATGAAGGGAAGCGTCCTCAAATCGTAGATCGCAAGTCCTTGCGCAATACCAAGAACGGTTTGTTTCCTTCACCCTTTGGCTTTAAGCAGTATGGCCAATCCGGAAAGTGGGTGAGCGAGATCTTCTCACATACGGCGGAAGTGGCGGATGAGATTTGCTTCATTCATTCCATGCATACCGACATCCCAGAGCACGCGGGCGCGATGTTGATGTTTAATTTGGGTCACTTGCAGCCGAGTCGCCCAAGCTTGGGATCCTGGTTGTGTTACGGTTTGGGTTCTGAGAACCAGGAGTTGCCAGGTTTAGTAGCCATGAGTCCACGCGCTCAACCCCGTGGTAAAGCAGCTCACTGGGGGAACTCTTTCCTGCCCGGCGCTTATTCCGGTGTGTATGCGAATATTGCCAGCATGAAGCCGGGAAGCGTGCTGCAGAATTTGAAGAACCCTCATCTCCCGCGTACGGAACAGCAGCGTCAAGCCGGTTTGCTTGCACAGTTGAATCGATTCGATCTCGAACGCCAGGGCCAAGATCAGAAGTTGGAATCGAGTATCCATGCCATGGAAATGGCGTTCCGGATGCAGTTTGCCGTGCCCGATGCCTTTGAGACGGAAGGGGAGTCGGCGGCCACGAAAGCCCTCTACGGCGAGAGTGAGTTTGCCAAGGGATGCTTGATTGCGCGACGCTTGGTGGAGCGGGGCGTGCGGATGGTTCAGTTATCGCACTCCATCAATGGGTATGACATTGCCTGGGACACCGGGCATGGGGATATCTTTCATCACCGCGAGCTTGCTCGGCAATGTGATCAAGGGATTGCTGGGTTGATTCGGGATTTGAAGCTTCGGGGTTTGCTGGATGAAACACTGGTGATCTGGGGTGGTGAGTTTGGCCGGGCGCCGACTTCCGAAGGTAACAAAGGGCGGGATCACGATCACTACGGATTCACTGTATGGATGGCGGGTGGCGGCGTGAAGCCCGGCTATTCGTACGGGGCTACGGATGAGTTTGGTTGCTCGGCGGTGGAGAACCGGGTGCATGTGCATGACCTACACGCCACGATCCTGCACCTGATGGGATTGGATCACGAACGCCTGACCTATCGGTATTCTGGGCGGGATTTCCGACTCACAGACGTGCACGGTCATGTGATCCACGATATCATCGCGTAGCAGCCAGAGTCGAACGCCCGGACGCGAGCGTCTAGAAGGGGCGGCAATTTCCGGCGGTATCAAACATCGGGACATCGCGTTCCAGAACGGTGATCCCTTCGGTAGACCCGAGTTCCTTGAGGATGGCAGAGGACACGTAGAGTTCGTTCACGTGCAGCGTATCGCGGATGCGAATGATCCGGAGAGCATCGAAGGGGATGGGACCTGCAGCTCGGTGACATAGCTCGAAGGCGGCTTGGTCATGCGGAGCTACGATGGGTTGTTTGGCTCGTTCGAGAAAACCACTTGTGATGATATTCGTGTAGGTGATGGCGTGGTCGATCTTGGAGCGGAATCTCTCCGTGATGACGTCGGCCAGACCCATCCCGGTTGCGTTGCCGTGAGAAGCCGCAGTCAGATCACCAACCCATAGCGCCTTGATCCGGGGACGTTCGGGTTCCGGTTCCGTGGGGATGCGAATGCGGCCAATGACATTGGTGTCGAGTCCGGTGCCGCTGATGTCTTTTCCGAGTTGGTCTACCCCGAGAATATCCACCGCGTCGACCGGTAGGCGCGGCAAATGGGTATGGGCGAGGCGAATGAGTTCGGCTTCTCGATCCCAGATTTGGTCTCCCGGAATGACCTCGATAAAGGCGGTTTCGTCGTAGGCATTTTCGATGATGCCGATGCCCAGTTTGATCCGTCCGGTAGCGAGGAGGCGTTGGGCGGCTTGTGGGACTAAGTTCTTCAGCCCATGAACCCCGTGGCGGTGCATTGCGAAGGCTTGGCGTTCCTTGCCCAAACCGATGACGGCCATTTTGATCAGGCCGCTCTCGTAGGGGCCGTGGAAGTCCGTGTGCGGTTTGATGCGGTTGATGAGAATGATGCCATCAGCCTCGTGAGCATGGCGATCCAAGTAGAGCGGGGTTTCGAGTCCCGTGCTGTCGAGTTCGACCACGTCCATGGAGGAATTCACGGGGCAGCCCATGGAAGCTTCCGTAATGCCGTAGGAAGCGAGCACGGCGGTTTGTCCCTCCGCGGTAGCACCGCCATGACTGCCCATTGCAGGAACGAGGAATGGCTGGAGGTCCGCGGCAATACAGTTTTCAACAACCGTGCGGACGATGGTTGCCAGGTTGGCGATGCCTCGACTTCCAACGGCGATCGCAACGGTGCTTTTGGGAGCGAGGTCCAGCGGCGTGTCCTGGAGCTTGGTGACAAGCGTTTCGCGAATGGCGGGCAACTGCGGCCGGTCGACCTGACAGGCAATCTTGTGGAGCGTCAGTGCGTTCGCGCTGGAGGGTGACTGGGACATAAGGCGTGGCCAGAACATAGGCGCTTGCCCGGGATAAGTCCAGCCGTACCCGGTTAGTCGGATTCGCTCAAATAACCGTCGGCGCGATACTTCTGGAGTTTGTAAGTGAGGGCGCGTCGACTAATGCCCAATACGCGAGCTGTGACCGACCGGTTGTTCCGGTTGTCGGCCAGGGTTTTGAGGATGGTTTCCCGCTCGACGTCCGCCATTTTGCGGATTTGCTGGGATTCGCCTTGTTCGGCGCTTTGAGCGGCGGCCTGCACCTTGGCTGGGAGGTGCTTAGGGAGGATGATTCCGCCATGGGCCATGAGGGTGGCGCGTTCCATGGCGTTGCGGAGTTCGCGAATGTTGCCCGGCCAGTGGTAGCGTTCCAGGCACGGTTTAACGGTGTCAGCGAAACGGGCATGGCCCTGGGTGTATTCCTTGATGAAGGCCGTAGCCAAGGGGAGGGTGTCTTCCTGACGGTCGCGCAAGGGCGGGAGCGCCAATTCAATGACGTTGAGCCGGAAATAGAGATCATCTCGAAAACTGCCGTCGTTGGTTTGGATTCCCAGATCACCTTTGCTGGTGACAATGAGTCGGGTTCGAGACTTCTGTGGACTGGCTTTGCCGGATTGGAGGATGGTGCCGTCCACCATGAAGGCTAGGAGTTTAGCTTGGAGTTCAAGGGGCAGCTCCCCGATCTCATCTAGGACCAAGGTGCCTTCATTGGTAGTCGCCAAGAGTCCGGGTTGATCCTCACTACCCCATAGCATGGTGTCGAGCGTGGCTGTGTCATGAACAGCACAGTTGATGCGTTCCAGGGCCTGAGTCGCGCGTCGGCTCGCGCGGTGAATCAAGTCTGCGGTCAAGGCTTTGCCGGTGCCGCTCTCGCCGGTGATGAGCACCGGACTGTCGGAGGGGGCCACTAGAAGGGCGTCACAATAAATCTGACGCGTGGCGTCACTCGTCGCCACGATGGCTTCCGGGATCGCGGGCTTGTCTGCGGTTGGCGCCGTGGTTGAGGTTGGGGTGCGAACGACCGAACGGGCAAAGGCCGCGAGTTCATCGAGGTCGATCGGCTTTTCGAGGTAGTTGACTGCGCCGTCTTTCATCGCTCCGACGGCGTCCTTCACATCGGCATAGGCGGTGACGAGGAGGACGGGGAGATTCGGATGGAGAGCGCGTGCTTGGCGTAGGGTTTCGAGCCCGCTGATTCCGGGCATCCGGACATCCGAAATCATCAACCGGTAGCGCCGCTGCGACAGTTCGCCAATGGCCGCTTCTCCGGAATCGACCGTGGTGGTTTGGAAGCCTTGTCCCGAGAGGAAGGTGGTGAGGAGGCTGCGCTGACCCGGGTCGTCATCGACGATCAGGATTTCCCGATCCTCGCTTGGTTCAGCCTTTGTGACGGTCGCCATGTTTTAGGGATTTCGCTTGGGCTGCCTGAGGCGACTGATTCGGAAGGTGGCGCCACCCAGTTGGCTCTCCAGGTATTCGATGTCCCAATCGTGGGCTAAGACGATCTGATGGACAATAGAGAGTCCGAGGCCCGTGCCTCGTTCGTGTGAGGTAAAATACGGTTTGAAGATTTCACTTCTGAGCTCGGGCGGGATGCCCGGGCCGTCGTCCTGGATTTCAAGGGCGGCTTCTTGACGGTTCTTGGTTTCGAGAGTGATTTGGATTTTTCCGTCCTCCCCGACGGCTTGCGTGGCGTTGAGTAGGAGATTGAAGAGGACCTGCCGGAGCATTTGTTCGTCCGCTTCCACGATGACGGCGGGGCCGTGGAGTTGCCAGTGAATCGATTTGTCTTCCAAGTCCGGTGCCAGTGTTCGCATCACGTCGCGGGTGATCTGTTCGAGATCGACCGGGGTGATGCGCGTTTCTCTCGGCTTGGAATAGCTGATGAAGTCATTGAGTTGGGTGGTTACTCGGTCCACTTCTTGGGTGATTTGGTGTGTCTGTTCCCGGATCGGGCCCGAGGCATCGGCGTTCTGCGAAATCATTTGGGCCATGCCCCGGATGAGGTTGAGGGGATTCCGCGTTTCGTGGGCGAGTCCGGCCGCGGCCAGGTTCATTTCTTGGAGATAGTCGTTCATCTCTTTGGCCCGAATGAGTCGAAGCTGAAGGCCGGCATTGCGAGCGACGTTGTGCCAGGTGATGCCGATGGCGCCCAGGGCAAACAAGGAGAGTGCTCCGATGGCGAAGCGAAAACGAAAATCCAAACGAGCTGCGTTTTCGATCGAGAGGAGCGGGAGTACCAAAGCGAAGCGATGGAGGCTTTGGGTTTGGAGGAGTTGTTGGTAGCGGTCGGCATCGATCAATCGTCGACGGCCGTCCCGCTGGCGTCGGGCTCGGGATTCCGGTTCGGATGGGTCTGAGACCGCGGGCCGTGTGGAAGGGGGTGTGGGTGGTCGGTTCCTTTGGCTGCGATTGCGGAGATTGCGAAATCGTTCTTCGACTTCTGCCTCCGGGATCACGATGGTGGGGCGTTGTTCGTCCAGGTCGTTGGGATTCGTCACGGTGCCAAGATCTACGGGGTGGACGACGGTGACGTGGTCGGAGGTCCACACCGGTTGGTCGGCGTTTTCTTGGTTGGGTGTTTGGTTGGGTGTTTGGTTGGGAGCGGTCCCGGCCTGAGCGACGATAGCATTCTGGGCGTTGAGGAGGGTGACGCCTACCAGTTCTTCGCTCTGTACGAGGTCGTTGAGCGCGGATTCGAGCCGGTCTTGAGTGACGATCCCGCCAAAGCGCCTTTGGGAACGGATTACTACACCCACCGAAGAAGCGATGTCTACGGCGCGGTTGATGAGCGCCTTGCGGGCGGCGCCGACGACCCGGTGATGTTCAAAGGTTTGCCAGGCAATGATCAAGCCCCACAACGCCAGCAGGGTTGCGCTGATCAGAGTGGGGCTGGATCGGTTCATCTCGGGAAGCTTCGCCAGCCCGGCGGGCGCGGTCAAGCTTGCGGACGGTGGGGATCGGGCGAAGCCCGCCAGTTCGGACGGTAGGGCGAGCGTACTCGCGAGCCGTTCCTACCCGGAGCGTGCTTCGGGGACTGTGGTGTTTGCGTGCGCTGCTCTTGCCCAACGGCTCGCGGGTACGCTCGTGGCGCCAGCCAAGCTCAGAGAGATGGAAAGAAACAGACATAAAAGGAGAAGAAAAGAAAGATGACTGAATCGGAAAGTCTCTACCGGAACCCCGTGGGTTGGAGACCCACCCGGAAAGGCCTAACCCCCCACCGGAAGCGACCCTTGGTCGGCAGTTGAGAGGCTGTCTTCAAGCGTAGGGAAGCGAGCTGCGAAGCGGTGTGATTGAGCCCCGAAATCAAGCTAAGTTGGTGATGCCCTCGTACTCGAGCGATCGGGGGCCATGCCGAGGTACCGTCAAGTATAGGGTAAGGTGCCAAGGGTCGCCCGGGGTCGAAGAGCAGCGCAAAGCAGTGAAGGGGTTCCCTGGGAAGCTGGGAGGACCTCCTGTCTCCTCGGAGAAAAGCCGGACTAGGGTCGCCACCGGCACTCAACGACCCGGGCTGGAGAGGTCGTACCTTCCCTCTCCAAGCAGCGAAAGAGCAAGGTCAACCGAGGAATCCGACACCGAAGAAGAAAGGTAAGGAGATGGGCAGAGGTAGTCTTAGTGTCTGCGAAGTAATGATCGAAAGCGGGGAAACCGAACCCAAGGAAGCCCGCGAGTAATGAAGGCAGACACCGAAGAATGGAACCGTCGTCGGAAACACGTTTCGAGCGCAGAGTCGATGGAAAGCGTGTCCCACAGAAGACGGCGGATAGTCAATGCGGCGCAGCGGCACCGTGAGGTGCCGTTGCATACACTTCACCACCACCTGGATCTGGTGATGTTGCACGAGGCGTATCATCGGATCAACCCGAAGGCTACGCCAGGCGTGGACGGGCAAAGCTGGCTTGCTTACGGCGAGGGTCTGACCGACCGGTTGGAGGACTTGCTGGAACGGGTCAAAAGTGGGCGATACAGAGCCCAACCGGTCAAACGGAGCTACGTGCCCAAAAACGAAAAGGAGAAACGGCCGATTGGGCTACCCACGATCGAGAACAAGATTCTGGAGCGGGCGGTAGCAATGATCCTGGAACCGATCTATGAACTGGAGTTTTGCGAGTTCAGTTTCGGTTTCCGGCCCGGTCGGTCAGCGCATCAAGCCCTGTCGTATCTCAGAGGGCAGTGCGTGGAAAAGAAAGTGCACTGGATCCTGGAGGTGGACTTACGGAAGTACTTCGACACGGTTGATCATGGCTGGATGATGGACCTGCTGCGTCGCCGGGTAACGGATAAAGTGATCACCCGCCTAGTTGGAAAATGGCTCAAGGCGGGCGTATGGGAACAAGGGCGAGTGAGTTATCCGTCCCGGGGCACCCCCCAGGGCGGTGTGATTTCCCCCTTGCTCAGTAACATTTACTTGCACGAGGTCTTGGATAAATGGTTCGTAGCGGACCAGCTGCCCAAGATGCAGGGAGAGAGTTTTCTGGTCCGGTATGCCGATGACTTCGTCATGGGCTTTGAGCGACTAGAAGACGCCCAGGCAATGGAACGGGCCCTAGTGGAACGTTTTGCTGCTTTCGGGCTGGAAGTGAATGAGGAGAAGAGCCGGTTGGTGCGCTTCAAGCGGCCCAGTCGGTATGATGGCCCCGGCACCGGGAAACCCGGGAGTTTTGACTTCCTGGGATTTACGGTCTATTGGGGTCGTTCAAAGTCCGGTGCAAACATCCCCAAAGTAAAGACCTCCCGGAGCCGGTTTCGGCAGGCACTGGAGCGTCTGAAACAATGGGGATGGGAGCACCGGCACGACAGACTCAGCGAGCAATGGAAAACGCTCAACGAGAAACTCCGGGGCCACGACGCGTATTATGGCGTGACCCACAACACTTACCATCTCCGCCGCCTGAGGCAAAGTCTGCAAAGGCACTGGCGCCGCTGGTTATCGCGGCGCAATCGGGGCAGCCCGGTGAGCTGGAGTCAGATGAACGCCTGGCTGAGGAGGCATCCCTTGGCCCCTCCGCGAGTGCATCACCGATTCGTTTAGCGAAGCCATTCAGAGAGGAACCGGATGCCTTAATTGGGCTCGTCCGGATCTGCGGGGGGCCTCGTCTGACTCGCGAGAGTCAGGCGGGCCTATCCCGGACCCTACCATTTGGCGGCGTTGCCGCCTGAGGGGAATTACCGCTTCTTTTCCTTCTTCTTGTCGCGGCGGGATTCGTCCATGATGACTGTTGAGTTGTCGAGATACTTGTCGAGGGGTTCACCCGGCAAGACATTTGGCGTGAGCTCGGTCTGATCCGTTTCGGATCGGGTGAGACTTTCGAGTTCATCAGGACGGTTCACGACGTACGGGGTCAAAAAGATCAAGAGCTCGGTCTTGGTGTCTTCCTTGATCTTCCGCCGAAAGGCCCAGCCCAGTACGGGGATGTCTCCCAGGATCGGGACTTTGCGGATGGATTCGGTCTTGTTCCGTTCCATCAAGCCACCGATGACGACCGTTTTGCCGTCCGCCGTGACCACCACGGTTTCCGCCGAACGCTTGGCGAAGACCGGTGCGTTTACGTTGTCGGTAATAGGAATGGTCTGGTCCGTGATCGTCGAGATCTCGGGGGCGACGATCATTTCTACTAAGCCGTCCGAGGTGATGAACGGGGTCACTCGTAGGATAATGCCCACGTCTTCATATTCGACCGTATTGATCTGCTGACCGGTGTTGCTGATCTGAGTGTTGCGAATGAAGGGCACTTCCTGACCCACCGTGATGATGGCTTCCTGGTTGTTGCGAGCCAGGATTGACGGCCGGGAAAGGACTTCAAAGTTGCCGGCCTCCGCCATTGCCCTTGCGGTAATCGAAAAGTCATTGTCTAAGAGACGATAGAAACCACCTTGTGTCTGCGTAGCCGAGCCGAAGAGCGTCTCGATAACGGTGGCAGCAGAGCCGCCGTTCTGCGTGTAGTTGACCGATCCTTCGATCCCGACGTCGAGGTCATCCCGGTGCGTGACCTCCACGAAAACCACCTTGATCAGCACCTGAGGCTTTGGGCGGTCGAGTTGCTGGATCACCTGATCGATGTGGGTGTTGGTTTCCTCATCAGTGATGATGATCAGGGATCGGGTTTCCGGGTCAATCTCGATCAGGGCGTCGCCCAGCATGGTATTGCTGAAGTACTGACGCTGACCGTTTTGGCCGGTGCCCCCCGCACCGACCCCACCGCCGAAGCCCTGCGCTCGAAGGCTTGAGTGGAATCCTTGGCCCAGCAGCAGTGTGGCTGCGAGCAGGATTGCGGTGGGACGCACGCGTTTGTGGGATTGGGGTGAAATCTGCATGATAGCTCGCTCTCTCTTGGCGTGGTTGCTGGGCCGACTAGTTGCCACCACCTGCGCCGCCGAAGCCTTGGGCGTTGACGGTGCGGTTGTTGAGGGGGTTGTTCTGTTGAGTGTTCTGCCGGGTGGCGGACCGGGAGGCACCGTTTAGGCGATCTTCAAACATGCCGCGGAGAATCTCGGCGACATTGTCGGCGTCGGCGTGTTCCAAGGAATAGACGTAGACCTTTTGTTTGCGTGAGTTGTCGGAATCCAATTGATCCATCATTTTGCTGATCTGTTCCATCAACCCGGCTGATGCGCTGACGATCACTGAATTCGTTCTTGGGTCCGCTACGGCAACGACGGTTTGTTGCTGTTGCAGGCGCTGGCTCTGGTCGCTGCTGCCACCGCGTCCACCGCCGCGGCTACTGCTCCCGCGGCTGCTGGAACCGCCAAAGCCACCTCGGCTAAAGAAGCTGCTCCGTCCGCCGAAGCGAATGTTGCCGGCGTCCTCTTCCGAATCATCGAAGAGATCCGTGAGGAGTTGAGCGGTCTCGGTGGCATCAGCGTGTTCCAAATGAAAGACTTCAAGTTCGGTGATGTCGTCCACCACGCGATCGATCTTGGTAACAATCTCTTCGATCGTCGTGATGTATTCGTCCGGGGCGGACACGACCAGGGAGTTCGTCCGCGTATCGGCGACGGCGGTCACGTGAGAGGCCGCTTGACGCGCTTCGCTGGTGCCGCTGCTTGAACTGCTGCCGCGGTCTCCTCCACGGCTGCTGCCGCCGCGACTGCTACTGCCACCGAACCCGAATCGCGCGAAGGGGGAACTGCTCCGGCTGCTGCGGCTTCGTGAGTTGCTCTCGGGTTGTTCAAAGATGTCATCAATGACTTCAGCCAGTTCTTCGGCATCTGCGTACTGCAATGGAAAGACTCGGATGGTTGAGATACTGGAGATGGAGGTGTCGAGAGCGGTGATGATCTCGGCCATGCGATGGATGCTGGCTTGGCGATCCGTCAGCACCAGCGCGTTACTGCTTTGGTTCGCTGTGAGGGTCGCGTCATCGGGCAGGAGGGGTTCCAGGTCTTGGATCAGCTGGGTGGCGTCGGCGTACCGAACAGGGATGATCTGTGTGACCATCGAATCACTGATCGGGATCTCGGTGGGATCGGACCCTTTCTTGACCGGCAGGTTGTACCGCTTGGCATCATCCTGATCTACGATCTTAAGGATGCGCTTGTTGCGTACGACGGCGTAGCCTTTGTCCGCCAAGAGGGTGTCAAGCAGCTCGATGGCGTCATCCGGTGTGATGGGCTTATTGCTCCATGCGGTGATTTCTCCTTCCACATCGGTTTCCAAGACGATGATGAACCCGGCGGCCTCGCTGAGGTAGTCGAGCACAGTTTCGATATCGGCCCCTCGGAAATTGAAGGTGATCTCGGGCGCCTCGTTTTGGGCGAGGGCGCGACTCGGGCTAAGGCCAACGCTGAGGATCAGCGCCAAAGCGGCGTATTGTTTCAGGTACTTCATGGCTTTCATTGATTCATTTGCTGTCGGCGCCGCTCCATCATTTTCTTCAAGATATCACTCTTGGACGCGGAGCTGGGTTCGGAGGTTTCATCTGACGAACTGGAAGAGCTGGATGAGGAGCGAGATAAGTAGCGGCTGGAGCTCGCTCGCGAACTGCTGCGGCCCCCAATGCTGCCTCGAAAGTCGCGTCCCGCACTTTCACTGATTTCCCAAGGTTCATCGCCGCGTCGGCTCATACCCATGCCGATATTGAAGGCTAGGGATTCTCCGTCCTTCTCCAAAGTGCAGGATTTCTCCCCGATCTCAGTGACTCGATAACCCGCGATCTCGTCGTCGGGCTTTAGCACACCACGGTATTGGCTCGAACTTCCGGAGAAGAAGGCCAGCGGTTTACCGTCGGTGTGCATGGTGCCCACGAGGGAGAATCGATCAACCGGAATGGAGTCTTCTTGTCTCCGTTGGCGCTCGGCTTCGAGGCGTGCACGATCCTCCCGGTTGGCACTGAAGATGTTGTTATCGAGAATGAGGGAGAAAGACTCGAACTGGATTCCAGCCGGAATGGCAGGAGAGTCCTCTTCACCACCTTCAGCGGCGAGCGCTGCGGCGGAGGCAAAGGCTAGGCCTGCGAGAAACCCGGCACATCGGGACGTCATGGAGGGGGCAATTGTTGGAAAACGTCTCATTGTTCCGATTGCTTGAATTGGAGGCCGCTGAACCGAATGGCCAGATTGAGGTTGTCGCCGCTATCGTCTCGTGAGGTTACTTCGATCTCTTCGGCACGAATCGCTAGGGACGCGGTTTCGAGATCGAAGACGAAGCGGGCAATGGACTCGAGATCGCCGGTCGCACTGGCGCGGCAGTCGTAGGTTTGATAACTGTCGTCGTATTCGATCCACTGCGGTTTGAATGACGTGAAGGTGATGCCGCTATCATTGCTCCATTGATTCGCGGCCTTGAGCACCGCGTCCTCCGCTTTGGAAGCATCCTTTTCCAGGGCATCACGTTGCATCTCGGACCAACGTCGGGTGATGGTGGTTTCCCGGTCGAGCAGCGTTTGTCCGCGCTCGATTGATTGAGACAAGGTGGTGATGCGCGCGGAGCGTTCACTCCACAGATTGCTCAAGGGGCCGAGGATCAACTGGTCGCCGGCCAAGATGCCGACTGCGGCCAGCGCCCCGATGACCAGTAGGCGTTCTCGATTTTGTGCTGCCATGATTAGCCTCCTGCCTTCCACTGAAAGTTAAAGCCGAATTGGACCGGCGCCTCGCCCCGCACTTGTTGCAGGGTGACGTCCGAGACATGTTCCATTTCTCGGAGTTGATCCATGACGGAAAGGAGTTCTTGGTTGTTGCGGGCTGATCCGGAGCAGTAGACGCGGGCGTTTTCTTTGATCTGCACGGATTTCACCCAGATGGTGCCCTCGCGTGGGAAGGCGTCCGAGAGTTGTTTGGCGATGGCCAGGCTTTCTGCTGAGCGCGTGAACCAAGGGCGGAACTGACGGATTTTGCCTTGAAGCGTTTCCAACTCTTCGACCTTATCTGCCATTCCGGACCATTCGGACTCCAGAGACCGGAGGCGATAGCCTTGATAGTAGAAGGCGATGAAAGTCAGGACGGCGATTGTCCCCACCGTGCCTCCGACCCAGGCGTTGCTTCGTGAAGAAACTTTCTTGGTGAATGCTTGGAACTGGGTTTCTTTCGGGGGAAGGAACTCCAGTAAGGAGCGCTGGTGTTGAATGTAGGCGGTCCCGGCCTGGGTGAGAGTGCTGTGTTCGGCGGGCGAACTTGTGGCGGTGAAGCCGAGATCTTTCAGGGTCGATTTGATGGTCTCCGAAAGATTGCCGCTGACGTTTTCTTGTAGGCTGACCGTGGCTTGCTTGAGTTGGGCCCGTATGGCCGGGCTCAACTGCCCTAAGGTAATCTTGATTTCGCGCCGTAACAGCTCGTGATCCAGGACCTGCTGGTCGCCATCGCTTTCGTAGACTTCGTCCAATGACCGAATGGCCGCAAACCCTTCGGCACATTGGACTGCGAGGTCAACGTGGTCGGAAAAGACGTTGAGCAAGAGATGGGCTTCTTGACTAGGAGTGGCCGAGGTGGAACTTCCGCTGCCTAGTCCTAGGGTGAAACTGAGTGGGCGCAGCTTGGCGTGGCCTAGAATACGTTCGATCCGATGGATTTGGCTCTTGGCAACTGCGGCGAGCGTGGCGTGGTGGGTATGGTCCGGAGCTTGGTAGGGGATCGAGGCCAAGTTGACTTCATCCGCACTGAAAGGGAACTCGGTTTCGGCCTGCAACTCAAGGTAGCTCTGGCGATCCTCCTCCGAGAGCTCGGGGATCTCGATGGATGTCGCTAGGACCAGGTTGGACGGGAGACAAACCAGGCACTTGGTTTCGCGAAGTTCGTTCTCGTCCAGGAAACTCCGGAGCTCTTGGGCCACCAGTTCTTCCTTGCTGGTGAGTGGGCTGAGCGAAAGTACGGTGGAGGCTTTTTGCCGGGGTTGAGCTTGCCCATCACCGCCTTGGACTATGGTCGCGGTGACATTGCGACCATAGATCGAAAGGACGAGCAGGGATTGGATGGGTTTTGGCTTAAACGGATTCAAAATCGGCGTAAGGAGTTTTGTTTTTGTTCGGCCAATTGGAGGCGGGTCTGCTCTCCCAGGGCCCATCCCGCGCGCGGCAGATCCTTGCGCGAAACGATACGGGGTTCTTCCCCGTCGGTGGCAATGACGAATTGGGTCCGGCGATAGCCCTTGCCGCCTCGTCCCACTGCGGCGATATCGATCAGGTAATTCGAAGTGGTACCCACCAGATAGGGAGCGGCTTCGTCGACGGCGTCTTCGTCGAGAATGTCACTGATCCAAGTGACGGTGGAAGTACCGGGTTCATTGGATTGGCGTTGAGCCACCACCGATGAGGCGTTCTCCAAGCCGATGCCCGGAACGGTGGCCAGGACGGCTTCGCTCGCCGTGTTCACGTTGACGAGACCGCCTTCGATATCTTCGTTACTGACCGTAAGGCGGCCTTCGATTTGGGCGAATTCGTCTTCGGTCATCCCGGAGGCGTTGTAGTATTCTAATACGCTTTCATAGGTGGTGCCGCCGGGAGCGTTGAGTTCTTGGGCGCGCTCGTCGCCGAAAGTTTCTTCAAGAAGTGTGCTGAGTTGATCGTCTTCGTCATTGTTGATGTCGATGATCCGCGATCCCTCCGCTTCGGTGTCCGGTCGGGTGGTGTGAACGGTGACGTACTCGAGCATGCCGGGATCAAGCCGGCCGTCTTGGTTGTCCGGTGGGTAGGTCACGTCGCCGTCGTTTTCATTGGGGTCCAGGATGCCGTTGCGGTTGATGTCCTCGCCGTAGAGAAAGAGCGGCTGGGCGCCGTAGACCAGATGGAGTTCGTCGATGGAGTCAAACGGGGCGTTCTTGGCTTCGTAGGGTGGGTTGAGTTGAAGGTAAGTGGTCGATTCCGCACCGTCGTCTGTGACATCGTCATCCTCGTCGCGCCAATCTACGATAGCGGCGGCAAACTGTGGCGTCATGTTGGGCAGGAGTTCCAACATCTCAACGGTCGCGGTGTTGAGATTGAGTTTGGCGGATTCGTCTTGGATGCCGAAGGTCGGGTAGATCGATTGGAGATACTGGTTGGCACGACCCATGTACCAGAAGGTGGCATCCCCAACGGCAACGGGTCCGGCTTGGTAGGTTTCTAAGACGGGAATCGAACCGGTTTCCTCCAGGTTCTTGATCAAGTAGATGGCGTAGCGAAGTCCGGCTTCAATGGCCTGTTCGGCTTGCCAACCCGCGGCTCGGTTTTCGGCCGCTCGGAAGGAAAGCATCGTTGAATGGCCGAACAGCAGTGCGATCGTGACCAATCCCAGAGTAATCCACAGGACAATGATGAGGACGGAGCCTCGGGTGTGATTTTGGATGGAAGGACGGATACGCATCTCAGTTCCTTCCTCCTCCGGCACCTTGGCCTCCGCCACCGCCGCCGGTTTGACCCCCTCCGGTTTGCGCGCCGCCCGTTTGGCCTCCGCCGGCCGCTTCCTCGTCGTCGTTGTCTTCGTCGTCCCGCTCGTCCTCGCCCTCTTCGCCTTCTTCCTCTTCAGCCAAACGTGGCTCAGCGAGGATACTCACCATTTGTTGGATCGAAGGGGGGAGTTGCCCGGACTGGGTCTCTTCGTCGAACTCTAGATAAATCTGTACGGCTTTGGGTAGGACCGGATCTTGGATCTGGGAGTCCCAGGTTTCTTGCCAAATCTCACCGTCGAAGAAAGTCAGGTTGAAGGCGCTAATGCCGGAGAGCAGTCGCTGCTCGACCGGGGGCTGGAAGGCACTGGTGAGAATGTTGCGGGTGACGGCTCGAACCAGGTCGAGGGTATTCGGGTCCTGTCGCGGATCGAGGGTTTGGGCCAGGTAATACTCAATCATCTGCACGTCCGACCAGGGGGCTTCCTCCCGGGTTTGGCCCGAAGTGGTGAAGAACTGAACGCGATCCGCATTGACGCTCGAACCGGTGATAGGCTCGGCCAGGAAGGTTTCCGCTCGGAAGCCTTCACTGTAGAAGGTGTTGCGAAAATCCTGCTTGAGGATCTCTAGCGCCCGCATGCGGGGTTTGAAGATGGCCTCTTTCTCGGCGACCCGCTCGCGGAGCCGGACGCCGGTGTAGAAAACGGAATTGATCGCCGCCAGCACGATGGCAAAGGCCAGCGTCGCGAACAGCACTTCGATCAGGGTAAATCCGGATCGGAGCCGTCGGTTCGTGCTGGACTGGCGAGTCTTCATGCCTCGGGTTGTTCGACCAAGGTGCTGGTGCGCACTGCATGTTCTCGGCCCTGAACGGTAAAAGTGACGAGGACTTCCAAGTAGATCATCTGATCGATGTCCCAGGTGCGTTGGTTCAAGCTCCAATCGTAGTTGCTGCTGGCTCCTGGGAAGGTGCCGGTGGCGGGCATGTTTTGCCATGACTCGGTCACGACGAGCTCGGTAAGAAAAGAATCCGCCAACTGAGCGGCCACAGTCTTCCGTTCCGCAATCACTCCGGCGCGGCTGGCGAGGGCGATTCCTTGCACAGCTACGGGAACCACGATCGCCATGAAGAGCATCGCTGCAAGCACTTCGACAAACGTGAAGCCGCTGGCCTGCCGCGTCTTACGGACGTTGCAGGAGCTCTTGATCATACTGTTTGTCGCGCACTTCAAAAGACAGACGATTGTAGGTTTGAGCGATCCGTCGCATTCCCTCTTGGCGATCTTTAATCAGGACGCTGTAGAGGCTGTTTTCCGAGATCGATCCGTCCGGTAGGAACAGGATCGATGGTGTTTGTGTCGTGTTGAGTTGATTCAGCGCGCTGGATTCAATCTCCAGGGCTAGATCTTCATGCACATGGAACCGAAAGGAATTGTATCGATTAGTAGGATATCCTAGCTCGGGCCGAAGCCCGTATTCGCCGAGATCTTCTTCAATCCACAAAACCATCGGTACGCCTTCATTGATGGCTTGATTGCTACCATGTTCCGTCAGGGCCACGAATCGGCGCGTTTCCTCGGCCAGGGCTCTTCCCCCGAAGAATCGGGCGAGGGAAGGAGCGGTGATGGCCAGAACCGCCGCCAATAAACCCAGCACGAGGATGAGCTCGATGAGGGTAAAGGCGTGCCGCGAAGAGGAATTACTCTGACCAGTTGGTGATATCATCGTCACCACCCGAGCGCCCATCCGGGCCGTTGGAACTCAGATCGTAGCCGCCCGAGTTCTTTCGTCCGGGATATTCGTAAACGTAGGGATTGCCCCAGGGATCCACCGGAATGCCTTTCTTGATGTAAGGGCCGCGCCAATCCGGAGCGTTGCTGGGTTGATCGATCAGGTCGCTCAGGCCATCGCCCCCTTTCGGGTAATAACCGTTGTCGACCTCAAATGAGTCCAACGCAATCTCAAGATTCTTGATCTGGCTGCTCGCTGCCGTGACTTTGGCTTGCTTGGAGCGGCCGGCAAATTTGGGCACGACGACGGCCGCTAGGGCGGCCAAAATCACGAGCACCAAGAGCATTTCCACCAGGGTGAAGCCCGATTGGCGTCGCCGTTTCTGTTTGGCAATGGAAGTAGGATGTAGGTTCATAAGGTTCCTTTCTTATTTGATGTAGTCTTGAATCGTGAAGATGGGCATGACCATGCCGACGAAAATGGTGCCGATGAATCCGGCGATCATGAACAACATGGCCGGCTCCATGAGGGCGACCGCGGTCTTAAGTTCTTGATCCAATTCTTTCTCCGTCACATCGGCGAGCCGGATGAGTTCTTTATCCAAACGGCCGCTTTCCTCCGCCACGGAGATCATTTCGATGACCGAACCCGGAAAGAGATTCTTACAATCGCGCAAGCTGTTGGCGAGTTGATCGCCTTTCTTCACGCGTTCGATACTGGAAGCCACGGCGTCCACCAGGATTTGATTCCCGATGGATTTTCGCGCCACGTTGAGCGCATTCACCAAGGGCACTCCCGAGGCGATCAGCGTACCCAACATGCGGCAGAACCGGGCCATGGCGAAGCGACCGTTGAGTGGGCCGATCACCGGCGCGTTCAGGAGCCAGCTCTCCCAGCGTCGCCTGCCTTTCTCGGTATCGAGCCACTGTTTGCCGAGGTAGATGGCGAAGAAAATTCCAATGACCAAGAACACGCCGTAACTCTGGAAGAAATCACTGATGCCTACGATAACGCGCGTCAGCAAGGGGAGGGCGGCACCAAAGCCCTCAAAGATGGTCGTGAATCGCGGGATGAAGAACACGAGGAGAAAGACCAAAACAGCGATCGCCAGTCCGAAGAGCACCAAGGGGTAGATGGCCGCTGAGAGGACCTTCGATCGCAATTCTTTATCACGGGCTTGAAAGTCGGCGATCTGAGTGAGGACCAGATCGAGAAAGCCGCCGGTTTCACCGGCTTGAACCATGGCCACGTAGACCCGAGGAAAGGTCTCCGGTGATTTCGACATGGCATCGGCCAAGGACATCCCGTCCACCACGAGGTCATGCACCTCTTTCCATTTTTCACCGGCAGACGGTGTGGCGGCTTCCCGATACAGGATCACCAACGCACGGCTAAGCGGAACCCCGGCGGCCAGCAAGCTGGAGAGGAGCCGGGTGAAGTTCTCCAGCATGGCGAAGGTGATCTTCGTGCTCTTCCAAGGTAGTTGAAGCGAGCTTCCCTTGGTGCTGGAGTCTCCGTCGGCTTCGGCGATCTTAACCGGTTTCATCCCTTGGGAAGCCAATTGCTTTAAGGCTTCAGATCGGCCCGCCGCCTCAAGCATCCCTTGGGTGATGGATCCGTCTGCTTGGATCGCTTTGTATTCGAACGCCGCCATGTTACTTCCCTAATCTTCCCTAGTTGGCTTTTGCCGCGGGCGGTTCGTCTTTGGTCACGCGCAGGACTTCGTCCGGGGTGGTGATCCCTTGATTCACGAGACGCCAGCCGTCGTCGTTGAGCAGGGTCATGCCGTCGGATTTGGCCTGTGTTCGCAATTCGCCGCTGGAACAATGTTGGAGGGACATCTCACGAACGCGCGGAGTCATGTCCATCATTTCGAAAATGGCGCGCCGACCATGATAACCGGTGTGGCGGCAGGATTCGCAACCATTGGCGGCGTAGATGGTCACATCGCTCGCAATGCCCAGTTGGTTGCGGATGGCTTGAATCCGGTCCGAGGTGTCGGGGGTCTTGCATTCCGGACACAGCACGCGCACTAGGCGTTGGGCCAAGACGGCTTCGACGGAGGAGGCGACGAGATAGGGTTCCACCCCCATATCGATCAACCGCGAAATAGCGCCCGGCGCATCATTGGTGTGGAGTGTGGAAAACACCAAGTGACCCGTGAGCGAGGCTTGCACGGCGATTTGGGCGGTTTCTTTGTCCCGGATCTCACCGATCAGGAGTACGTCGGGGTCATGACGCAGAATGGCGCGCAAGCCACGGGCGAATGTCAGCCCGGCTTTTTCAGAAACTTGGATTTGGTTGATCCCGCGGATTTGATATTCGATTGGATCCTCAATCGTGATGATCTTGCGGACCATGTCGTTGATCTCGTTCAACGCAGTGTAAAGCGTGGTCGTTTTCCCGCTACCGGTCGGTCCCGTGACGAGCACGATGCCGTGGGGCAAGCCCAAGACCCGTTCGAAGAGCCCAAGTTCGCGGGAAGCCATGCCCAGTTCCGCGAGACCGACTACGGAGCCGTCTTGGCGCAAGAGACGCATGACCACGGCCTCGCCGTGCAGCATCGGGATAATCGAAACACGCACATCGACGTCTGCATCGTTGACGCGAATTTTGATACGGCCGTCTTGGGGAACCCGTTTTTCCGCGATGTTGAGGTGACTGAGAATCTTGACGCGGGAAACGATGGCGGGTTGAAAGCGTTTGATTTCAGCGGGCACGGGCACCTCTTGGAGCACACCATCGATGCGGTACCGGATCTGCAATTCCGCTTCGAAGGGTTCGAGGTGAATGTCCGTAGCGCGCAATTCGATGGCGTCGCTGAGCACTTGATTGACGAAGCGGATGATCGAGGCGTCTTCGGCGGCGCTGTCGAGGTCGGTATCGTCGGCGATGCCTTCGTCGACGACTTGAAAAGTGTCGTCTTCCTTCAGCGTGTCGATGGTATCGGCACCCACCCCGAGACGATTCTTAATCTCTTTTTGGATGATGGCCGAGGGGGCGAGGACGGGCGTGAGCTTGAGCCCGGTCATCGACTTCAAGGTATCCAGACCGCGGGTGGCAAAAAGGCGACTGGTCGCGATCTCTACCGTGCCATTGACGGTCTGGATGGGGAGGAGTTCCTCTTTGAGGAGGACCCGAGCCGGGAACTGCGATAACAGTTCCCGGTCAGGTTCAATGGATTCGAGGTCGGTGAATGTGACCCCATATTCGTCTGCCAACCATTGCAGGATCGCGGCTTCACTCTCGATGAGATGCGCGTTGCCGTTCGTCGCCTTCTGTCGGAGCGACGTGGCATCAGCAGCGGAGAGCTGCTTGGACGCGATCATTTGCTCAACGAGTTCGCTCATGGGTTGTGCCTCGATTCCGTTGCTAGGAGCGCCTGTAGGGTTGGGAGATGGATATCGTTCACCGACCAGAGTGGCATTCGTTTAGTCCAGCACGCCCATGGTGACAAGCGTGGCCTCTTGCTTGAGAGTGAGGAGTTGGCGCAGGTCGTTGCGGGCTTTCTTGAGGTCCGCCGCGGCTTTCTTTTGCTCGGCGCGGTAGGCGGCCAACTCGGATTTGATCTTGCTGTCGTTGCCGGATTCGATGGCTGCTTGGAGATCCGCGGTAGAGGAACTGCCACCGCCGCGGGTGCGGCTGCCACGATCCCCGCGATCCCCACGGCCGCCGCGATCTCCGCGATCGCCTCGGTCACCACGGTCTCCGCGATCACCGCCACGGGTGCGAGCTTCGCCGTCGCCACCGCGACCGCCTCGGCCGCCGCGACCACCACCAAAGGCGGCAAATCCACGTCCCCGGCTGCTGAACTGCTGGGTGACAATTTTGGAAACCATCGGCTTGAGCACACTCCACTCGTCATCGGACACTTCGAGGGCTTCTTGGTAACGATCCAAGATTCGGTCCATAAACTGGCTGGGATCGAAGCCGCCGCGTTGGGCTTGGACGGAGACACTCATCAGCAGGCAGCCGATGAAAACGGGAATTAAGGTGAATTTTCGCATGATATTATGATGGTTTGGGACTGGTTTCGGTTCGAAGAAGGTCCGCGATTCCTGGCGCGGCAGGGAAACTGCGCAATTCTTGCTCAGTTCACGTAACAATCTGTGACTGAAGCTCCTGCAGTTGGTCTGGGATTCCAGTTGACTCCAGGAGGATTTCATTGTGCGAACAGTGAGAAGAGACGGAGGTGTGCCCCGATTGGTTACACCTCGGGTTCAAGGCGCCTCCCATGGAGTGCGGCGGCTTGCCGCCGCCTTTCAAGCGCGGTCATTTCGCGTTGGTGTGGCGCCGTTTGGAATCGCGGTCTTGCTTACATTTGAAACGCTAACCCGGGCCTAAGGGTATTCCATTAGGATGAGCGGACACCCGCACAATTCGGAGCCCCGTCGGGCACTCGCGGTAGGGATTGCGATGTGCGTTCCATTCCTGGCAGCATACCTTTATTTCATCGTCGCAGGAGACCATCCCTTGGCTCAATTGGGATACGGTTTGGCGAAAGTCTTCCTTATAGTATGGCCGATGGTCGTGCTGAAAGCCTGGCTTCGAGAGCCGGTAGTGTTTCGGACGTCATCCTCGATGCCCTTGGGACGATCCCTATTGGAAGGCGGCGGGCTTGGTCTCTTCCTGGGCGCTGCCATTGGTCTGGCCTTACTGACCCCGCTGGGGGATGTGGTTGCGGGATCTCAGGCGGCGATTCGGGACAAGGCACGGGATCTGGGGGTGCGGGATCACTTTTGGCTCTTTGCGATCTTCATTTCGTTCGTGCACTCGCTGGTGGAGGAATATTACTGGCGAGGATTCGTGTTTGGGCAACTTAGACAGTTGCGGCGGTTGGGCTCAATCTGGCTAGCGCACGTCCTGGCAGGTCTGGCGTTTTCACTGCATCACATCGTGATCACGACGCAGTTCTTCCCATTCGTTCCGGGATTAGGGATGGGATTGGCCGTTGGGGTGGGTGGGGTTGCTTGGAGCCTGCTGTATCAGCGCCACGGGCATCTCTATGGTGCTTGGATCTCACACCTCATTGTGGATCTGGTGCTCATGACGATCGGTGCCAAGCTTATCTTGGACTGAACTGATGCCACTCGGATGGATGTCACTTAGCGCCGGGGGCGATAGGAGGCTTTCCCGGCCACTTGCGTTCGAACGCTGAGCAATTTGGTGCCGCAGGTGATGTAGAGCGTTTTCCAGTCGGGCCCGCCGAAGGAGCAGTTGGTGATGGTATCCTCGGGTGTTTCGACGAAATCGAGCAACTCGCCATCGGGTGAGAACACGTGGATGCCGGGACGGGTATCAAGGGTTTCGCTGGTGCCCCGGGTGGCATGGAGGCCAGCGGCAACGTAGAGATTCCCGTTGGCATCGATGGCCATTCCATCGCCGCTACGCCCGGGATAGAAGTCATGCACGATTCGGTGGGGGCCGAGTTCCCCATCTTCGTTGATGGGGTAGGCACGGATATCTCGGTGATGGTCGGCATCGGGATGCGCTTCGATCAAATACAGTGTGGATTCGTCAGGCGACAGCACCACGCCGTTTGGCATATGGACATCGGGAAAGGCGAGCAGCTGAACGATCCGGCGATTCGGCTCCACCCGATAGACGGCGTTCACATTCCCCTTCTTGGGATCATCCGCCCCGGGCCGGGAAGAAAAATAGACCCGCCCTTTGGAATCGAAATCCAGATCATTCGGTGCGGCGAGGGGAAAGCTGTGATAGGCCTGAGCGACAACCGCCACGAGCCCCGTGGTCAGATCGGTGACAGTGACCTGTCCGGCGCCACCTTCGCAAGCGAGCAATCTCCCCTCAGGATCGAAGCGAAGCCCATTAGCCTTCCGGCTGGGATAGCGAAAGCACGAGAGGGACTGGTGAACGGGATCCCAGCGAAGGATTTGTTCGGCGGGGATATTGGTAAAATAGACAATCCCGTGGGCATCCACGGCGGGCCCTTCGCTAAAGACAGATTCACCGGGAATGGAGGTTTCGACCTGAACGGCACCCAGAAACTTCCCTGGCGTTAGGTCCTCGTAGTGGGTTGCTGCAACCACGGTTAGCGAACAGACGAGACCAGCGAGCGCGGAGCCGCTCACCAGAAGGCAACGAAGGAACGAATTGGGCATGGGTAGAGCCTAAGAGTTCCGCTCATGCCGTCAATCGCGGAGAGGACCGGGGTTTGGGGGGAGCAAAGCGGCCGATTTGGCAGTTGAAACTGGCAGAAGCGATTGCTAATTTCCGGGGGCTGGACCGAAGGGTTCGGTGCCTACCTTTTCGAAGGCCAGTTTAGCTCAGTGGTAGAGCAACGGTTTTGTAAACCGTCGGTCGTCGGTTCGAATCCGACAACTGGCTCCATCCTTCGCTCTTCGAGCTTCGGATGGCAGGCCATTCCGGGGGCTACGCCGAAGAATCGGGTCTACACCAAAGAATGGGGATCTGTGTTTTTCAGAATCGTGATTTCACCTGTGATTTTCTGGAGGATGCGATTCTTGACGTCGTCGTGCTAGCGACCGTTGACGTCGCTTCTCCCTGACAGATTCCTGTCTGTTCCTGCTTCGTTGGCTTTAGTGAACGTGCGTCGAGAACGTGAGATCCAGCGGCCTGAGAGACTCCGATAGGTAGGCCGTATCCTCCGGAATTGCCTGAGTTGTTGTCAGACTATCGATGCAAAGAGGTCGCATGGGTTGCGGGGGGGGCTGCTGTCAGGACCTGAATATCGGAAGTGACGTGATTACGCGGCTCGTATTTGAGGGTGCCAACGTAGTATAGAATGGCGGGGTTTAAGATAATCTTGGATTGAAAATACGACAGATGTTTACTAGTCGTATATCTAGCTGGTGATACATAGTTAATTGCTCCCGCCAGTTGGTCGTAAACGAACTCCCTAGTATGATGAGATTGCAGAGCGCTCGCGTAACCTTATTTGTCCTATCGTCTTCCCTGTTTTTATCAGAAGCGCTCATTGTCAGTGCTGCCGTTTTCTTCGATAGTGGCCAAACACTGGGGAGTTCCCTCAGCGAAGATGTGCGTTTGGGTGATTTTGATGGAGATGGAGATCTGGACGCGTTCGTCGCGAATCAGGGGCAACCTAATAGGGTGTGGCTGAACGATGGGAATGGTCAGTTCACGGATTCTGGGCAACTGTTGGGAAGTGGACGAAGCGAGGATGTTGAGCTGGCTGATCTGGACGGCGACGGTGATCTGGATGCGTTTGTACCGAACATGGCTTTACAGGGAAACCGAGTCTATCTCAACGACGGAAGTGGTGTTTTCACGGACAGCGGACTGGTGCTGGGTTCGTCGGATAGCTTTCAAGTGGGGCTTGGAGATCTTGATGGGGATGGTGACGTGGATGCGTTCGTTGTTAATGAAAATTCCCAGCCGAATCGGGTGCTCATTAATTCCGGATCGGGGGTTTTTTCCTATACGGCTCAGACTTTGGGAGCCGCGAATAGCCGTGGGGTGGGGCTAGCCGATCTTGACGGGGATGGTGACCTTGATGCATTCGTTGCGAACATTGTGGGAGGAAACAGGATCTGGTTGAACGATGGAAGTGGTAGTTTCACTGACAGTGGGCAATCGTTGGGAAGTAACGCGAGTGTGGGCGTCCAGCTCAGAGATTTTGATGGTGATTTAGATATCGATGCGTTTGTTGCGAATACGGGAGGGCAGCCGAACCGTGTCTATGTGAATGATGGTAGTGGAGGATTTAGCGATTCCGGACAGCTTCTCGGTGCTACTAGTAGTGCTGGTGTTGCAGCCGGTGATTTTGATGGGGATGGCGATCTGGATGTTTTCATCGCCGTTGAAGGGCTTAGTCAGCCTGATCGGGTATGGTTGAACGATGGTGCCGGAGGATTCTCCGATTCCGGTCAGGCGCTGGGTGCTGAGGACGGGCGAAATCTCGATGTCGGGGATGTTGACGGGGATGGGGATTTGGATGTAGTGGTCGCCAACACTTCTTCACAGGGAAACAAAGTCTGGTTTAACTGCCGACAGGAACTGGTTGTTGAGTTTAGCTTTCAACCCACCTATATCAGCGGCACGGATGATCAGGGCATGAATGGTTCTACCTGGAGCTTTCGCTCGGTTATCTCGCAGTCGAACTATGGTGGTTTGCTTCCGGACAATGCTGCTGCAGCAATTCCCGGTTCAGTGCAGTTGACCGTCTCCGGATCAAGCGTCCCTGCGAATAACGGGACCTTTACCCTTATGGAGCGAGACACTACGGATTTTGTGATCTTTCCAGATCTGAGGGGCACGATTCTTTGGGATGACACATCTGGTGGTGTCAGTGATTTTACGTTTGGAACGGTAGTGGTTAACTTCTTTGCTCCCGAGGGAAGTAACGTAGCTTCGCCCGTGCCGGGTGATCCCATTTTGGCGAACCACTTTGACGGTGCCAGCTGGGGGGATGTGGCGTTCACGATCGGGGCTGCCACTTTTAGCATGCCTACGACACCTGTAGTGGCTTCGTCGTCGTGCACGCCTTTGGAGTTCGGCGATGCGCCGGATACCTACGGAACTCGGTGGTCAGCCAACGGTGCGCGTCACGCCATCTCTGGTCCGGTCTTAGGGGCAATCCGGGACGTGGAGAATGAGGGGTTCGCGACGGTCTCGGCAACCGGAGACGACGTCGCCGGGTCCGTTGACGACGAGGATGGAGTCTCCTTTGTTGGAGGTCCTGCTTTCGACAAGAATAGCGCAAGTGGTGAATTGTCGCTGACGATCAGCAATGGTCCGGCTGACTATGAAGTTTGGATCGATTGGAATATTGACGGAGATTTCTTGGATGCTGGGGAGCTAGCGGCATTTGGAACGCTGGCGAATGGGACCCACCCGGTGTTGGTATCGGTTCCGGCGTCCGCAGCTACGGGGAACTCATATGTCCGAGTGAGAGTCTATTCGCAGGGAACTCGGCTGGATAGTCCAGTCGGAGCGGCGGCTTCCGGTGAGGTTGAGGATTACCAGGTTTCAATTGTCGAGTCGACCCTGGTGAGCTTGCTTAGCTTCGGAGTTGATTCGACGAATGATGGGGCCGTTTTGTTTTCGTGGACAACGGGATCTGAGCTTCGCTCAGCCGGCTTCAATATCCTTAGGACTGAGGTAATCGGTGAGGTTCAATATCAATCGGTGATTGCAAACGATGGGCTCATCACGGCGAAGGGGAATGAGGTCCTAGGAGCTTCCTACACGTTCACTGACGCACCGGGTTACGGAAGGTTTATTTATCAGCTTCAGGAGCTGGAGCAAGGCGGCGATATTATTGATTATGGTGCAAGAGTCATTGAATTGCGCCCAAGGCTTCATATCGAGCGATCGGGCGAAGGCATCTACGAGTTCAGATTCCGACAACTTGATGGTTGGAGTTATGTTGTTGAAAGCAAGATTCTGACGGGGGCGATTTCAGGGGAGTGGGCTCCTGTTGCTCAATATCAGGACTCGATCGGGTGGAGATGGTTTGGTTCGGGAGGAGAAGAATCGAGAGCATTTCGACTGCAGGCATCCAAGATTGAGGAGTAGTGTTCGGGAACCTTTTCAGATTCCAAGCCGTCGCTGCCAGTTTTAGGTTGATACTATCTCCGACGTGATCTTTGAGGTAGTAGCGGGCAGTTTGTATAGTCATGTTTTGAGTAGCTGCCTTGGGTCCAATTGCTCAGCCGAGGCTAGCAGCAGAGACGATTTCTAGGCGGAAGGAACTTTGTTCGAGCCAAAGTAAGAAAGAACGCGGGCAAGAGCTGTCGACCAACAGCGGTCATTCTCGATAGTCAAAGCGCCAAGTCTGCTCCACACCGTGGAACTGTGGGATGCGATGCAGGTATACGGATCATATGCCGTAACCGGCATGTTCTTGTTGATACGCTGGGACTGTTGTTGGGAATCGAGATCACTCCAGCAGATTCGCCCGAAAGAGATGGAGCCAAGGGGCTGCTCGCTCAGACCGTTCCGTGGCTAGAATGGTTGAAACTTGTTTGGGTAGACGGCGGCTTCAGCGGCAGTGCAATTGCCACGTTTGCCGCAACCTCAGATCCAAACTGCAGGTGGAAGTAGTAAAGCGAACGGACAATACGAAAGGCTTCGCTGTCCTGCCTCGACGCTGGTGTGTCGAGGGAACATTTGGTTGATTCATGCGACATCGCCGACTGGTCAGAGATTTCGAAACGAGCGAAGCAAGTGCCGCAGCGTGGGCCTATATCGCTATGATACCAATTCAGCTCAACAGACTAGCGTGATTACTGGCCAAGATTGATTTTTAGAACAGGCTCTAAGAGAATCCTGTGTCCACTTTTTTCAAGACACCATGTTATGTTAACCGGCGATGATGCGTGCCCACCAGACGCACAGGAATGGGGCTAGGAGACCCACCGCCAAACCGCCGGGAATGAAGTCTTTCGCCGATAGATGGCCCTGGCTGAAGGCGATGGCGTTGGGTGGGGTGGAAACCGGGAGGCACATCGCGGTTGATGCGGCGAGGGCAATCGGGATCACGATCTCGGTTTCCACGCCGGTGCCGACGGCGATGCCGATCGGGATCAGGATGTTCGCCGCCGCCGTGTTGCTCATGAAGTTGGAGAAGATCGAGCAGGCTAAGGCGAGGAGAGCTGCGATGAGGATGGGATTCCGGCCTTCCAACGCGAATTGCTCCAGCATCCATGTGGCAAGGCCTGTTTCTGCGACGGCCACCCCGAGCGCGAGTCCGCCCGTGACTAGGAGCAGCACATCCCAGGGTAGCCCTCTAATCTCTTCCGGACCCACGATCTGGAAAACCGTGAATACCATGATCGGGAGAAACGAGACCACCGGCGACGGGATGTGGTGGAGCGGTTCCGTCAACCAGAGTCCGACCGTGGCAAAGAAGGTGATCATGACCACCAGCTTCTTCCACCGTGCTGCCGATTCAGCGTCGGTTTCGGATGAGCCGAAATCGATTCGGAGCGCTGGGTTGGTCGTGGGATGTTTCCACACCAGGAATGCCCACACCAACGCAAAGAGTACCAGCGCTGGAGGAAGTCCGAAGAACATCCAGTCGAGGAAGTTGAGCGGAGCGACGGGCTGTAGGGTTCCGATGGCAATTGCGTTTGGCGGGCTTCCGATGACCGTGCCCATGCCTCCGATGTTCGCTGCGAAGGGAACAGCGAGGGTGAGGGCTTTTCGGAACGGATCTGTGGTCGCGACCGAGGCAAGAATGGGAGTGGTGACGGCCATCATCATTGCCGTGGTGGCGGTGTTGGAGATGAACATGGAGAAACAGAACGTCACCGCCATGATTCCCAACAGAATCGTGGCAGGGCGGGTGCCGCAGCGTCTTAGGACAAGGATTGAAAACCAGCGGTCGAGGCCAGTTTTTGCCGCTGCGGCGGCGAGGATGAATCCGCCCATAAAGAGCCAGATGATCGGGCTCGACCACGGGCGAACGAAAATCTGCCAATCGTTGGGGTCTTGGGCGTAAACCCCTCCGGGTCGACCCAGTATCGCAATCTCTAGAGAAAGAATGAGCACGGCTACCGCAAAAGCTGGGATGGCTTCCGTGACCCAAAGGCCACCTGCGAACAGGAGAATGAACAGGGCGGAGCGCCCAGCTGGGGTTAAGCCTGCGTGTTCCGGAAGCCACGCGACGGCGCTGGCGATGATGAGGACGCTGCCAAACAGGAGAGCGCCTTTACCGATTCCAAGTCGGAAGCGACCCAGAATTCCGCTGGCTCTACGGCGTTCGTCGTTCATGGATGAGTGGGTGATGATCTTACCAAGAGGGGCTCACCTGAAGAAAAACTTGAGAACAAACGACTCGGAACTCAAGAAGATCTCGCGGTAGAATCTGAGTGGTTGATGGGGCACGCTGGTGGTGGTCCTCCTTTTAGGCCTTTCGCTAGGGATCGTAAAACGATGTTGGTGCGTGTATTTGCTCTTTTCCTGATCTGCTTGGCAGGGATCTGGGTTGTTCACCGGGGTTCTGTTTCCGGACTAGAACGACTGAATGTCACGTTTTCGAATCGCATGTTCATGGATGTCGATGCGAGGCTCCTAAAGTATAGGGCCAGTTGCGGTCTCCAATCGGATCAACGCTGGTTGATTGAGCTCACAAGCGCTGCTGATCTCGATGAACTTGTCGGGAATTTCGAAGGGTTGAATGAGAATCTAGCGGGAGCTGAGGGGATCGCTGAAGAGTATCGGAAATTTGCGGAAGGAATGCTGCCGGGCGTGGATGTACCGACTGTGGTCTATCCGAAGATGCTAAAAGGTGGACGAATTGTTAACATTCTTGTCGCCGACAATCGCTACCTCTACGTGAGAGTGCAGCGATGAGCGTGGGAGCAACTTGGGGCGAAGCCCAAGCTTGGATCATAGTCTTACGGTTGTCTTATTTGGCACCGTTTCTTAGGCACTGATTCCGAAACGGAACGGGACCCAGAAGCGGGAGCCTTCTCCCGTACTGCTCTCGAAGTTGAGGCGGGTTCCCATGCGGATGGCAAGGAGTTGGCAGAGGGCTAGTCCTAGACCTAGGCCTGCGTGGTTGCGGGAGCAGGATGAGTCGCTTTGGCGGAACGGATCGCATATCCAGGCCAAGGCGTCTTGATCGATCCCGATTCCCGTGTCGAAGACCTCAATGACAACCGCTGCGGCCGTGGGGTCGACTCCGCGGTTGAGGACTTGGACGGAAACCACCCCGCATTCGGTGAATTTGATGGCGTTGCCGACCAAGATTCGAATGATCTGTCGGAGGTTCTTCACGTCGCCGTAGAGTCTAGGAGGAACGAGCGGTTCGATTGCGGTGGTGAATTGGAGTCCTTTTGCTTCGGCCTCCGGTGCGTACTCGGATCGGATGGAGTCAAGGAGTGGTATCAGGTCGAAGGTTTGTTCCGTGAATTCCCAGAACCCATGCGCTACCGATTCGTAGGCCGTCAATTCGGAGACCGTTTTTTCCAATGACTTGGCGGCGTCATTGATGCAGCGGAGCATGTCTGATTGTTCCCGACCGGTGGAGGAATCGGACAAGACCCCGACCGCTCCAAGGATCCCATTGAGTGGTGTGCGTAGTTCGTGGCCGATATTGCCGACGAGATTGGCCTTCAGTTCGGCGACCGTTTCCGCGGTTTGTTGGGTGGGGTTGGAGGGGCTGAAGCGAGATCCATTTTCGGCTGTTTTTTCGTTCCCAATTAAAAGGATACAATCGGATTGTGTCCCTACCGTGCAGCGCAATGCGGTAAACGTGTAGACCCGAACGGAGTGATCGGCGTCAATGGTCGAAACTTGCGTCCGTCCGTTGGGTTCGTTCTCGGCGATTGTGAAGAGCCACTTGGAACACGGTTTTTGCTCGGCCGGTAGTACGTTCGCCAGAATGTTGTCGCTGCCAGTTTCGTTCCAGGGAAACGGACCCGTCGAACGGAATAGGATGTTGCCGGTTCGATCGACTACGAGTAACGGATCGCCACCGGTAGTCTCATCCCAGGCTTGGAAGGTTCCCAGATCAATGGTCGCCTGATCCGACGGTACTGCTTTCATGTTTCCCGCTGACGATTTCGCGTCAAACCGCTTCGACTTGTCAGCCGATTCTTGAGGTGTCAATCTCACCACTTAGACCGAATATTCGATGAGGCGTGTTTTTGTCAATCATTGTGACTACCCAAAATACGTCGTCCGTAAATTTGATTCTGTCGTCCACTTCCAGAATCAAGTCAGTCACCCCTAGGGGCTGGCGTGCGTTTGCTTTTCCGTATGGGCTTTTTCGCTGTTCCTGTTTTGCTTTGGTTTCAAGACGCTACGGCTGGGACCATTGGGTTCCACTGGCACGATAGCGTGTCCGAGCTCAAGCCGGGCCTAGGTTTTGAAACCGGTTCCAGTTCCGGTGTCTAGGATTGTGATCGTCTCGATTGAGTTGTGGATTGCCGGGTGACGTGGAAGGCTGTCTCAGTCAATGTAGGGTGGGGTTGTTCGATCGAGTCCGAATACGGGGGAGAACTTGCTTTCGAGTGACTCGTTCAGCGAAGCGGTGCGGAGTCGAGTTTTGGCATAGGGTCTGCTGAGTTTTCTGAATGTTAGGCCAGTGATACGACAGACAGTAGAGGTGTAATCTATGAAGACGATCGGACAGGAAATTTCGTCAAGAGCGACGAGGATCGGCTGGCTCGCCGTCGTGGCGGTACTTGGAATCCAGGCAGCAAGGGCCGCCGACGTATCGGTACCAGATCCGGGGCTTCGTCGAGCGATTCAGGTCAAGCTGGAGATTTCCGAGACGGACGCGATCTCGGAGGAAGCATTGGCGAGCATTACGACCTTGGAAGCGCACACCTTGGATATCCAGTCGATCGAGGGGTTGGAGGCGGCAGCCAACTTGGCTGTCGTGAACCTGGCGAACAATGCGATTACGGATATCTCAAGTCTTGCGGACAACGCGAACCTCACCGAGCTCACGCTGCTTGGGAATCCCATGAGCACCCTTACGGTTCCCGGTGGCCTGCCAAATCTATCGACACTCGACCTTCGCTTTAACGGACTTGAGCAATTGCGGTTCACCGAGCCGCTAGACGGGCTCCGTACGCTCTTGCTTGGGACGGCCTCGCTAGACGACTACTCCGTGCTCACGACACTGCCTCAATTGAGAGTGCTCGGTTTGAGCCGGAATGAGATAGGGGATCCTTCCTTCTTCGCAGATCTCGATGGACTGGAGGAGTTGGATCTTCATGGGAGCGGGTTGAGGGACGTTTCCTTCTTGGCGGGTATGGATCAACTGAAACATCTGAATCTTCGGAAGAACGTTTTGACTCACTTGGATTTTCCGGAAGGCCTCACTTCTCTGGAGACACTCCAGCTCGAAGGCAACCAACTCGTGGGAGTATCGTTGCCATCGGGCATGAGCCACTTGCGGACGCTTGACATCACCGGATTCCCGGCATCGGGGCATAACCATTTGGAATCGCTTCACTTGCCAAATGATCTCTCCCGACTAAGTGAATTAGTGCTGAACGACAACGAGCTAACCGAACTTGAGTTGCCCGTCGGTCTGACGGCTTTGGAACGTTTGGATGCCAGCGGCAATCGGATCCGTCATGTCAGGCTGAGGGGGGATATGGGTGAGTTGACTGAGATCGATCTCCGGAAGAATCTCATTAGCCATTTTACCGTGCCCGACGGCCTGACGAACCTTGAGGTGCTTGATCTGAGCCGCAATCCGCTCCGCGTGCTGGAGCTTCCCGTGACCCTCGATCTGGATACGGTGGATCTCCGAGCTGAGGTTCGCGAAGAAACTGTCTTTTACGTTCCCTTCAGCTTCGATACCACGGGAGGTGGGCTGGAATTGGAATGGCCCGTAGGTGTGCTGGAGTCGAAAGAGCACGTCGACGGGAGTTGGGCCGTTGTTGCCGACGCAACGAGTCCGTATCAAGTGCCGACGGATCGATCGAGCGAGTTCTTTCGAGTCGTGATGCCGTAGGCGCAACGGGGATTGAATTGATAGCACCAAGCTCTGCGTGCTAGGACGGGCTTGAGGCAAAGAAGGTAGGGCGAGCGTGCCCGCGAGCCGTTGGGCAAAAGCGGGGTTCGTAAACACCCCCGGCCCAGAAGTACGCGCTGGGTGGGAACGGCTCGCGAGTACGCTCACCCTACCGGGAGACGCCTGAACGGGGCGAGTTTGTCCTGCGTCCAGAGAACGCTTCGTAGCGAACGGCATCCGGCCGAGCGTCCGGCTGCGGTCGCACGAAATGGAGCCGGATGGTGGCGTCGTTCGCAAGTTGGAAGGTGTCGGCTCCGAGTCGCTTGAGCGGCCACTCTTCCTCTAGGTCGAGGTCCCGGTAGATGAGAATCCCGCCGCGTTGGCTGATCTTGCGCTGGTGGTAAACGCCGGCGCAGTCTACCAGCTCCTCCGGTGAGGCGTTCCCTTCCATGTCTTCCCCAAGGGCTTGCGCTTCTTCAACCCAGCGGAGTTGGTTTTCACGAAGCGAGGTTGGAGCGAGATCCAACGAACGCGTCATGGCGATGTAGGCTTCCTCGAAGAGGTCGGATCGAAGGTATTCTTCGGCAATGGTCTGGAGGGAGGTGGCTGCGAGTTCATCCGCGCCATGCGGAAAATCCTCGCTGCGATCCGCTAACCGCCACACCTGTCGATAGTCGCGAACGAGCGTATCGAGGGCGTTCGCAAAGGCTGATGGGTCGCCGCCTCCGGACAGGAGAAGGTCTTCATTGAGCAGGGCGCTTCGAGCCGCTAGTGCCACGGTTCTCTGTTGGTGAAAACCGTTCGTTGCAGGTAGATCGGCGTGCCATCGGATGAGTCCTCCGTCGAGACCACAGACAATCCAGCCATCTCCCACCGGGTCATTGTGGAGATCGGAGAGCCCGGGGATACCGGTCGGTGTGGTTGCTCGGAGTTCGCCGCTCACGGCGTTCCACAGCTTCATCTCCTCGCTATACCAGGCTCCGGTTGCGAGGGTGGTACCGTCGGCACTGACACAGAGGGCTCCGACGGGTTCGCCGTGGGCGTATACGATTCGTTCGTTCATCCCATCGGGCGTCCAGAACCCGACTCGTCCGTCACCATGGCCGGTATAGAGTCGATCGCTCGTGGGCGACCAAGCAACGGCGTGGGAAACGGCGTCTTTCGAAGGCTGGAGTGCGGTTTCGAGGGTTCCGTTCTTCAGATCCCATACTATTACGCGTCCATCCTTGGATCCGCCGGAGTGAATGGAGGTGCTCGCCAATCGGGTTCCATCCGGATTGAAGGCCAGGCGGAGGACTTCGCCGCGGTGCCCCGATAGGCGGAGGCTTTCTTGCTGCTGGCTGATATCCCAGATCGCGATAATGGGTTCCTCGTCGGGATGTGAGTTCTCGTCTCGTGCAGCACCGGCTGCTAGTACGGGGGCTTTGGGGTGGAAACGTACGTGGCGCACGCGCGTGTCTACGGGTTTTTGCCAGGCCAATGCGCCGGTATCGAATCGACGCACGCGAAGCACGGCATCGTCCCCTCGAGTGGCGATCCATTGTCCATCGGCGCTGATGTCGACCGAAAGAATCGCATCGGCTTGGCTACGGATCCGTCGGAGTTCCACTCCGGTGGCCCGGTCCCAGAAGCGGAGGCTTCCGTCGCGGGATGCGGAGACCACGGTTTCTCCATCGGGAGAGAGGGCGGTCTCGAAGACCATATCCGCATGCCCGTAAAAAATTCCGGGTGTTGCGATGCTGTCCAGGTTGTAGGTGGTGACGGCACCATTTTCCCCGCCGATTGCTAGGTTGCGGCCGTCGGGTGAGAATACCAGGGTGCGGATTCCGGTTTCGTCTCCCACGAAGAAGCCGACTTCTCGCCCCGAAGTGATGTCTCTCAGAGACACGCCGCCTTCTTGTCCAGCGCTGGCAAGAGTCTGTCCGTCGGGACTGTAGGCAATGGCTGTGACGGCGCGGCGGTGACCGTGCCACTCGCCCAAGGAGCGTCCTCCCTCGGCGGCGTAGAGTTGAATGTTGCCAAACTCGTCGCCGGTGGCCAGCACGGCACCGTCCGGTGAGAATTGAAGCGTGCTGAGGCCTGTACCGTTGGCAGGCGTTTCCCAAAGGCGAATCCCTGTGGAATCCCAGACCGCGGTCGCACCGGCGCGTGACCCGGCCGCGGCAAGTCCGGTTTCGCCATCGACCGCGAGGCAACTGAGGCCCAAGACGCGATCTTCCATGACCGCGAGTGGTTCGTTGAACCGATTCGACCAGAGCGTGATCCGGCCATTGGTTTCCCCGGCTAGTAACGGGTTGCCGTGTTCGGAGAAAGCGATGATGCGGAAGGACTCCGTGCGAGTGATTTGATCCCGGGTTTTTCCGGTGGTGGCTGCGGTAATGCGGAGCGTGTTGTCTTGTCCGATCGAAAGGATTTCGTCGCCCGAGGGATTGAACGTGGCTCGGAATACTGGTCCCGCGTGTCCCGTGATGGAGGCCAGTGGCTGCCTCGTCGTGCTGTCCCACATTTGGAGTGAGCCGTCTTCAAATGCAGCGAGGATTGTGTCTCCTGAAGGACTCAGGCGCACGTCACGAACACTGGTGGGCGATTGGGGAGACGCGTATCGGTGACTGGGGGCGATGAGTGCGCGATGGAGCCGGCGCCATTCCCAGCCCCGTTCCGATTCGGGACACGTCGCGAGGAGTTCGGCGGCGCGGCTTCGTTTGCCGTCGCGCAATGCCTCGGTAGCGGCCTCTAGGATGTTGGGATAGAGCAATCGGCGAACTGCGGCAGCCTCTCGATCCGCACGTTGACTCTGAGCGCGAGCCTCGGCTTCGTTCTGCTCGGCGATTTCTAAGTTCGTTTCGGCTTCTATCCGCCCCTGGTTCGCCTCCCCGAGGCCGTAGAGAGAAACCGCCAGACCGACGAGTAGGGATGCGAGCGAAAACAAGCCCGCCAGACAGGGGAGGCGATGGCGGCGGAAGAATTGAGTCATCCGATACCGTGTGCTCGGAGGTCGGGCTTCGATGGACTCATGAGCGCGGAACCGAGCAATGTCACGGGCAAAGGCACTCGGGCTTTCGTAGCGTCGGCGTCGGTCCTTTTCCAACGCTTTCATCACGATCCAATCCAAGTCGCCGTGGACCAACCGGCTCAAGCGGTCTGGATTGGAGCTGCGGTGTTGCGCCACCTCGGTGCGATCGTTATCGGAAAGCGCGGCGAGTCGTGTGGACGGTTTCTTCGGGGCGTCCTCGCGGATGCGGCGGCGAATCTCGTCGAAGCCCGCTTTGGCCCATTCGCGTGGATCGAATGGCGTTCGGCCCACCAGGAGTTCGTAGAGTAGGACTCCCAGGGCGTAGACATCGGCGCGGGTATCGAGGTCGAGACCGCTGTGTTCGGCTTGTTCCGGACTCATGTAAGCCGGGGTGCCGATGAATTGTTCGAACCGGGTGAACAGAGTCTTCTTGGTCAACTTCTGTTGCATCGCCTTGGCGATCCCGAAGTCGATGACCTTGGGTACGGGTACGCCATCGTAAGAGGTGACCAAGACATTGGACGGCTTGATATCGCGATGAATCACGCCCTTTTGATGCGCGTGCTGGATGGCGCTACAGACCTGTTCGAAAAGCGTGAGCCGGGTCTCGGTCGTCAGTTGTTCGCGGTCACAGAATTTGGTGATCGCAATCCCGCGCACGAGTTCCATCACGAAGTAAGGACGGCCGGTCTCCGTGCTGCCGGCGTCGAGGACGGTGGCGATGTTGGGGTGGTCCATCATCGCTAACGCCTGACGTTCGGCTTCGAAGCGCGCCATGACCTCCCGGGAATCCATGCCAGGCTTGATGATTTTGAGGGCGACTTGACGACGGACCGGTTCGTCTTGTTCGGCCAGGAAAACTTCGCCGAATCCGCCTTCCCCGAGGCGTTGGAGGAGTTTGTAGGGACCGAGGATGCTGCCCGGTTGGACGTCGGCGTTTACCGTGGTCCGGGAGGCAGCATCGGCCGTTGAAGTGTCGTCAGCGGTGTCCGATTCGCCCAGGAACCCACCGGCTCGTTCGTTGGCTTCAAGCAGGGCGATGACTTGGGCGAGTAGGCTTTCGTCGTCTCCGCAGCGAGCCCGAAGCCAAGCGTCGCGATCCGGTCCCGGCGGTTGCTCGACCGCTTCTTCGAAAAGCGCGGCGACTTTGCGACCGCGCGCCAGGCGCGATGAGGGATCGGCGGTATCACTCATCGGCCGGGGATTGGTGGGCGCTTTGTTCCAAACGTTGGAACAGCCAGGCGCGGGCAAATTGCCAGTGCCGTTTGACCGTCACGAGGGCGACGCCAAGTGCTTCAGCCGCCTCTTGGTTCGTCATGCCGACGAAGAAACGGAGTTTCACCAGTTCGGCTTTCTCGGGAGCGAGTTCGGCCAGTTCGTCCAAGGCATCACTGACGGCACACAGGACATCCGGACGGGCTTCAATGGCGAGTTGCACGTCCTCAAGGTCGACGCGGGCAAAGTCGCCGCCGCGTTTCTTGGCGGCCTTGGCTCGGGCCCGATCCACGAGAATCCGGCGCATGGTTTCCGCCGCAGCGGAAAAATAGTGGCCGCGGTTCTTCCACTCGGCTTGGGACTCTTCTGCCAATCGGAGGTAGGCTTCGTGGACCAGAGCGGTGGGCTGGAGCGTATGGTCGCCGCGCTCTTTGGCCATGCGAGATGCGGCGAGGCGGCGCAACTCATCGTAGACGAGGGGTAAAAGGCGTTGGGCCGCCGACGTGTTGCCTTCGTCGACGGCCGCAAGTAGTTGAGTGACTTGATCGTTCATATGCCGCTCGTGAGCCGGTCGCTGCGTCGCGGGAATAGAATCACGGGGTCGCCAAACGTGTCACGTCAAAGATCTGGCCCGCCATTTCTGCGGTGAGCGTCATGAGTTCGCGTTTCTTCTGGCCGCGTTCGGTGAGGTAGATCTTGGTTCCGGGAGCGGCTCGCAAGGTGGAGTTGCCGCGGGGCGAGAGGTTCCACTTGCTGTCGCCGAATTGGATGGGCACGTCTTTGGCAGAGGGGTTGCGGAGGACAATGGCGATGGAATCGTCCTTCTTTGCCAGTTCATCATCGCCGCCGGTGAGGCTTCCCCGGTGTTCATCCCAGTTCGAACGTTCGTTGACCAGACCTTTGTGGTAGGTGTTGCCGCTGACTTCAGGGGCATTGGAGAAGCGAACCTTGTCAATGCGAACCGGGGCTTCGAATTCACAGTCTTCGAGGACGAGATGATCGTAGAAGGTCAATCGTTCGAAGGTCACCGGCCCCGTGATGCGGCAACGTCGAAGGATGAGCGACTTGTCGAAGGCGACGAAGAATTCCTTCAGCAGCAGTCGGCGTTGGTCTTCCCGGAACGTGATGACCGATCCTTCGATCACGCAGTTTTCGAGGACAAGCGGGGCGCGGAGCTTGGTGTAAAACTCTTTAACCACGCCGACTCGGCCGCCGTAGGAGCCGCCTGGGGTTTTGCGGCGGAGCTGGGTGAAGTCGAGATCGCCTTGGATGGTGGCGTTTTTGATCGTGATGGGTTCTTCGGTGTCGATCCGGAGCAGGACGTCCGAGGCGGGGATCACATCCTTGGCGGTCACGGATGCGGTTGCGAGGGCGAACGCGCTGATAGCGGTTAAGAGATGAGCCGTTTTCATGGTTTTTCGTTGATTTTTTTCGGTTCTTCGGAAGGCCGATTGGCCCTGTTTCCTTCCAATGCGGATTTCGCGAGGTGAAAGGGCTCATTTACTTGGATGTTTTTTTTGGGGAACTTTGAACCGCAGATTGGCGCAGATGAACGCAGATTCAGACTTGGGAGAAGGAATCTGTGAAATCTGGTGCGTCAGGCTAAGCCTGGCTTCTCTATTGATCTGAAAAGTGATCAACATGACAATTAGGTATCCATCATGGAGCCGATCTGGCGGTGAAAGGAGTAATCCCCAAGCCGAAGCCCGGAAAGGCGAACCTATGGGCCATAACACAAGTGAACTCGATTCGGCCTCGTTACGCTATATGGGAGTGACCAAGCATCCAGATGTGCTGAAGTCTGAAGTCGATGATGAAGAGATGCCTGAGCGCAATCATCGGACTCCTCGGGGTGGTTGGAGATGGCACTTAGGGAAAGAGAAGTCGAGGAACCTGAGAGACCCGGAAGGGGGTGGACACACTGCTCCGGGAGTCGGACGATCCCATAGTAGCGAAGAAAGATCTAATACACTTGGAGCCAAGGGGATGGACTACTAACGTGCAACCAATTGACGAAGAAGTCTACCCTAAGGGCTCGCGATAAGGTACGCGAGCGAACGGGAAGTCCAAAGTGCTTCCGCTCGACGCCGGAAATAGTAGCGGACCTCAACCAGTAATTAAAGGGCTGGAAAGGGTATTTCCAATATGGCTATCCGCGGAAGGTGTTTGAGGATCTGAACCACTATACGAGGGGCAGATTAAGCAGGCATCTGAATCGGCGGAGTCAGAGGAAGCACCGCCGTGCCACCGGGCAATCTCACTACCAACACGGCCAAATGCTGGGACTTGTGAGCCTATGAGGAAAGTTGGTAGGAGAGCCGGATGCGGGAAAACCGCACGTCCGGTTTGACGAGGGGGAATGGCGGGAGTGGTGTCACCGACATCGCCTGTCATTCTCTACTCTACCGTTTCAATACTCCGATCTTTCCCCTAATTCCCGTCCGTGCCGTAACAGAAGCGCCTTCAATTTTTTCCACACGCGGTGGCACTGCACGATAGATCTATGAAAGGAAGATGCCGCCGGCCGAAAAACCTAAGGGTCTGATCCATCAGGGGCCAGCCAGACCGACGTTGCGGCCGCTCTGCAATTGACGTGTAGCTTCTCGTAAATGTGCTGAACGTGGTTGTTTACCGTGCCGACGCTGATCTTGAGTTCGCAGGCGATTTCCTTGTTACTGAGCCCTTGGGAAAGTTGGATGAGCACCTCCTTCTCTCGGTTGGTGAGATTCTCGAATTTTTCCTTTTGGTCGCCTTTCTTCCGGAAGCTCTGGATGACCATATGGGCGATCGAAGGTGTCAATTGCCCACCTCCTTGATGAACAGAACGGAGCGCGCCGAGCAGCGGAACGACGTCGATGGGCTTTAGTAGGTAGCCGCTGGCTCCGGCCTCCAAAGCTGCGAAGATGGTTTTGGGGTCTTTGGCGACGGTGACCACGAGGATCCGTAGATCGGGAATCTGGTCACGAAGCGCTTTCAAACAATGTAACCCGTTCATCTTTGGGAGCTGGAGATCGAGATACACAACGTCGGGGCCTTGGGCTTTGAGTCTTTTGAGAGCAGTCTCAGCCTTGTAATGGACGCCGACGCATTGAAAGCCGCGAGTACCATTGAGGACATGGCCGATCGTTTCAGCGAGAACGCTGTCGTCTTCTATGATCATTACTTTGATCCTTTTACTGTTTGCGTTCATCCGTTTGGACGGGCCTCGGGTAGCGGTTGATCGAATCGACTGGAAGACGGATTTTATAGCTGACGCTGGGGGAGGATTGGAGTTCGACATGTCCGCCGAGCCGGTCGACTCGGCTTAGAATGTTTTGTATGCCGTTGCCCGTGGTCGGCGCTGTGGTGATCCCACACCCATCATCGCGGAGAAAAAGGACTAGATGTCCATTGTCTTCCATGACCTTGATTTCGAAGTAGTGAGATTTTGCATGTCGCAGAGTATTCGTGGCAGCTTCCTTGATGATGGCAAAAATCATTCGGCAAGTGTCCGGCTGGAGAGGTGTGGTTGGGAGATTCTGCGGCAGGACTGTTCTGAGACGAACGTCACCGGCGCTCAGGAAATCATCCAAGTATTGGCAAATCCAGATGAGAAAATCCATTGGGGTCGAATCCTGAACTTTCATGAGATACACCTGCGAACTAAGAGCCGTTGCAAGGTTTCGGCAATGGCGGCGCAGTTCGTAGAGGCCCTTGTCCGGCCTGGTGCTTGCCCCTTGGTTGGTAGCGATGCGGTCGGCGAGGAAGCAGATTCGAGTCAGATCGCCTCCGAGGCCATCGTGGAGATCCCGGCTCAGGGCCTCTCGTTCTTCGATTCGTTTGGCTTGATTCTCGAGTTCCTTTTTCCGCTGCACGTAGTTCAGCCGAAACCAACTACCCATTGCGATCGCGGTTAGAAGGGTTGCGGACACTAGTGTTCGAAACCACATCGTTTCATGAATGTGTGGGCGGAGTGTAAAGCGAAAGGTGTTGGAGCTTCCGGACGGTTGTTTGCCGTGGCGCGGAGTAATTTCGAAAGTGTAGGTCCCGGGTCTGAGGTTGGTGTAGATGGCAGTGTGGCGACCTTGGGAATCCTGCCAGGTTTCGTCATAGCCGTGGAGTCGATATTGGAAGTGGAGATGTGCGCTCTCCAAGAAGTTGAGTCCGTCGAAATCAATCTCGATCAATCGACCGGTACCCGGGGAGAAATGGTATTCAGGAGGGCCCCGGTTCCTTTCGTGAAATGCTGTGCTCTCCGTTTTGGCGATCAGATCTCGGGAGACGCCTCGGCCCGTGAGGTCAGGTTGGTTCAGCCATAGAAGGTCGCCATCAATACGAATCTCAGAAACCAGTGCTGTCCCGTGCGTTGGGACTTCTACTGGCGGAGTGGGATCGATAACGGCCAATCCATTGGTGGTTGCGAACAGGACCCTTCCATCGCTGAGCTTGAGGGATGCTGGATGGCTTTTTTGTCCGTTGGTCTCTGGAGAAGGCATGCCCGCGCCGGCGTCGAGAATCCTGCTAGAGACTGAGCTTCGTTTGCGATCCATGAGGTCGATCAGTGACTCCCTTGAAACGGAGAAAACACCATCATCCGTTCCAAACCAAAGTTGCCCGTGGTCGTCTTCGATCATGCTGTTGACAATCGTTCGGAAGAGTCCGTGAGCTTTGGTGAGAACTTTATACGATTGGCGATAGCGACAGACGAGTCCATTGGCGGTGGCAAACCAAAGGAGACCTTTGGAGTCCTGGAGAATTTCCCAGACGAAGTTGCTAGGAAAACCAGCGTGTTGGTTCTGGGCGATCAATTCACCGTCTTTTAGGGTAAAGAGGCCGGCGCCGTAGGTCCCGATCCATAGCCGGCCCGAGGCTTCTTGATGGAGCCCCCAAATGTCCTCATGGGCCAGGTCGCCTTCGCTTCCCATGTGCAAGACCTTACCCTTGTGTGCATGGTAGAGGCCTTTCGAAGTCCCAATCCATACTCCGGCGTTGCGGTCCGCGTGGATTACTCGAACTTTGTTGCCGCTGTAGCCACCCGGAAATTGGAGCTGCTCGAATTGATTGCGTTTTTGGACCCAAACGCCGTCGCCAGCGGCACCGATCCATACGTCTCCGTGTTGGTCTTCTGTGATTGAGCGAATGTTTTTAAACGGGCGCTTGTTGGATGCGTCTTTCATCTCAGTGGCTACGGCTCCAAGCTGACGTATCCCTTCGTCAGCGCCGATCCAAAGAGAACCGTCGCTCGATTCGTGAAGGGCCCAAATGTTTTGGAGAGGGGCGATCTTGTTTACTACCTGCCTGACTCCCTGTGGATTGCTCCGATATAGGCCGCTGGCTTCCGAGCCAAACCAGTGTCGGCCACTCGAGTCGGTTCGAGCTGAATTGACCCAATCTTGGGAGGGGTTCTCGAAAATCTTGAGAGGCTGGACTCCGCGGCGATCAATCCGTGCGAGTCGGGTAGGCCCGAAAGGGGCCAAGACGCCCGCCTCTACTGGGAGTAGCCATTGCATCCGATCATCCCGCCATTCGATTCCGTGAGCAATTCGCTCAGTTTTTTGGATCCTGGGATCGTAGCGTAGTAGTGCGCCCTCGGCACCGAGCCAGAGGTCGCCAGCGATCCCCACCGCACCCATCAGGATCCGGGTTTGATTGTAGGGCCCGAGGTTGACCTGTTGATAGAATGAGTCCGGTGTGGAATCGAGCCGCCAGAGCCCTTGGTCGCTGAGCGCATAGATGCTGTTATTTGGGCCGCCGATTACTTGAGTGATTTGAAAGTTCTCGTCGCGATTCCGTAGAAACAGAATGGGTTGATCCGCTGTGCCGAATTGGATCACTGAATCGTGCTCTTGGCCCCATACCAGCCCTTCGGCGTCGCACCATGATAGGCGGAGATCATCCGCGTTCTGGGGATAGGCGTAGCGTTGATTTGTCTGACTGAACCAGGATTGCCACACTAGTTCACGCCCTGTCTGGAACCACATGCCGTCCTCCGCGCTGGCGATCCAAAGAACAAACTGGCTCTTTAAATCAACGCCGGATTCGATTCCGAAGGAGTCGAAACGTTCTCCGTTGAAACGAGCGAGTCCGCGGTAGGTCCCGAGCCAGAGGTAGCCGTTGGCGCCGAACTCGAGGTTGTGAATACGGTTGTGCGGGAGCCCATCATCGGTATCCCACTTGGAAAAATAGGGGCGATTGGGCTCAAGGAAGGCGTCTAGCACAGCGGGTTTTGCAGTTGCTGCGGCGAGTCTTACCGTGGCCGCGACTATCAGCAGCAACAGCCAAGGTTTTGAATATGAGGACAGCAGGAAGCCTTTCGAAATTGATTCAATAATCTGTCGCGATAGCGATGGACTCAACTTCCTGGCGACCCAGGGGCGAATGGCGAGTGGCTTCGAACGCGATTCTGCCACGGTGCGTGTCAGTGACGTGTTCACGTTGGATTCATGGTATCTGTAGTTTTATCTATTTTCACCGATGCTAAAGAAATATTCATGACGCATCTAGGGAAAATAGCCGATGGTGCGAATCTCTGCGAGCCGGGATAGTTAGGAGTGTTGAAACCAAACGGTCCTAAGCCCGATGTCGAGAATACGGGTATGGGAATCTTGGCACGGCCAGAGACTGAACATTGATTAAGAAAGGCTAGTTCATGAAATTACAACGAACACTACTGCTTTGCGCTGCTGTGGCGGGAGGCGTTTTGGCCTACGGGGCGGGCAACCCGACTCGGCCGGATCCAATATCAGAAATTCAAGACTCGTTGGAACGGCTGAAGACCGTTGCTTTTCGGGCGGTGAATGACCCGGTCTCGACCTACAAGAATAGCGCCTCGCACGCGATCTTCAGTGAATCCAATTGTGAGATTGTCTTTGATACGGGAAACGGGGCCGGTTTTGTGGCGGGCGAGCTGGAGTACCGTATTCCGGAAGACGGTCTGTACCGCATCTCCTCGACGTCGATTTACGGAGGGGATCCGAACAATCCGATCTATGCGGGGGATTTTCAGTACTCGCGCATGGTCCTCTTGAACGGTGTCAATCAGCCTGATCTTGATGCTTATGCCGATAACCGGAATTGGTCTGCTCCCGGTGTCACACTCCATACCTCGGATACCGTTCCGCTATGCGAAGGCGATCTTCTTCGTTTTGAACAAATCGTCGATGCACCGATTGGCAAGTTCTTGAATAAGCGTGATCGGGTGGATGTTTTGAAGGTGGGTGATTTGCCACTCGTTGAAGTTGAATAACCAAGGCTATGAAAATGAGACATACGAAGCCGTTGATCTGTCTTCTCGGTTTGATCCTGTTGGTTGGGCAAGCCCCGCTGAGGGCGCAGTCGGGATCCGGATACCTGCAGTCTCTGATTGATTTTCGAGACGCCCTGATCGCCCTATGTGATAGGGCTGTGGAGCTCGTCAATGCCTCGATTGAGCGGCAGGATGTGATCGCCCGTGCGTATGGAGATACGGCGGTCGATACCGGAGATACCACAGGAGGAATCACTCACATCGATACGATTGAGTATGATACGACCGCGAGTATGGTCCTTGCCGCCAATGGCCCTAAATTCACGGCGCCTATCGCCGGGTACTATGATACGTCGTTGGCGGCCACGATCTCGTTTCCGAAGAACTCAATTCCTGTGCCCATGAGATGGAGCTATCAGTGCGCGTTGAGGAAGAACGGTTCGTTGCTGTTGGATCGAAGGTCCATTGCCAGCAACAATCAGGGATCGACGGGAGCACAGACAATTCAAGTGAATGGTGTCATCTACCTCGAGGTGGGGGATACGCTGGAAACTTGGGAGGAGTTCGATGACTTCGACAACATTGGGATGACTCGACGAGCCCATTCACATTTTGAGGTGGCTCTGAGAAAGTAAGTAAAACAGAACCGGCGACTGGATCGCCCAGAACAACCACACAAATAAGGAGACGAAGACGACGATGAAAGTAAAACAACTCTATTCTATATTGATTGCCTTTCTAGTAGTGGGGCAGACCAACCTGAACCTGTCAGCAGCGAGTAGCCCAGGAACCGGGGGCGATGCGGTGAGCCAGATTCAGGACGCCTTGGATGAGATGCGTCCGGTGTTATTGGATTGCCCGATCGCGGCGCGCATTGTGAGTGATTTTGGTCTGCTGGCAGGTCATAGTCCTCAGTTTTCCCCAACTTTTGATCCGAACACCACCGAGGTGCAGTACGATTCCGCCAGTGCGGTCTCGGTCGTGAATGGAGAACCCGTGTTCACGGTCCCTGAGGATGGACTCTACACGTTATCGTGGACGACGATTCTGTGGGGAGACCTCAATAACCCTGCGAGAACCGGAAACTATCAACTTCAACGATACTTCTCACATAATCACAATCTGAGACGCGACCTTTGGAGCTATTCGTTTCCTAAGAACTACGGGACTTCAGCGGTGACTCTTTCGGTCAGTGACACGGTTTTCTTGGAAGCGGGGGATGAGATACGGTTCATTGAATTGGGAGAGGTCAACGAACCCGACCAGACCAAAACGATTGAGAAGTTTGATCGAGTGGATATTCGCAAGGTTGGGAATCTCCCAAGCGAGTGATCAAAAAGTGGACGGTATCATATCGGTTTGCCTCAGGTCTTCTTTCGTTGCTAGCGAGGGAAGACCCTGAGGTCCGAATAAGGGTGAGACGAGTGTAACCACGAGTCGTTTGGCAAGACGCGGGAACGGATACGCCGTCGGCCGAGACGGACGCTGCTCTTGCCCAACGGCTCGCGGGTACGCTCGCCCTACCGGGATTTTCTGCTCGGTTAGGGCTGGGCGGGGATTTTGATCCGGAGTCGGGCGCCTTCTCCTGGGGATGAGGTGAGCTCGAAGGTGCCCCCGATGAGTTTGGCGCGTTCTTCCATTCCGGCCAGGCCCAAACCCCGCTGGCAGTGATTGCGATCAAAGCCCGCACCGTTGTCTTCGAGTTGCACCTGAACGCATCCGGACTCGACCTTGATCTCGAGCATCACGACGGAGGCCTTGGCATGCTCGAGAATGTTGTTCAACGCCTCTTGGAGGAGTCGGTAGAGGTAGATCTGAGCCTGCTCGGATAGAACCCCTTCGAGCTCGTCGATGTCTATAAAGTATCGAGAGTCTGAAGTTTCAGAAACTTTGAGGGCCATGGTTTCGACGGCTTCTTTGAATCCCACGCGATCGAGTTCGAAGGGGCGGAGGTTGTAGGCCATTCCTCGGGCATTCTGAAGGGCGCGTCCAGCCATGTTGGAGATGGACTCGAATTGGGATTGGGTGTTCTCAGTATCGGCGTTGTTGGCGCCGCTCAAGGAGGGAATCCAGATGCCTCCGTCTGGCGCCTCGTGTAGGGAAGCGACCCATTCAAGTCTGTCCGTAGCGAAGTGCGGCGGTGCGTAGCGGTGGAGTGTGTCGCGATCCAGATAGTTGAGCCCAAAATTGCCCCCGATCCAAAGCCGATCTTGGCGGTCTTCCAGGAAGGCAAAGGGATGGCGCGATACGGTAGGCAGAGTCTCCATCTCACCGTGATTGTGACGCTGGGCGCCCTGGCCGTAGGCGCCGGTCCGAACGTTTCCGTCACGATCTTCTAGAATGGACCAGGATCCACTGTAGGCGTGGAACAGTGCCTGCATTTGACCCTCGTGCCACCGATAGGCACCGCTACCATGGGTTCCAATCCAAACACCGCCGGTTTGTGCGGGGGCGATGGAATATGAATTCCCTGGCGGTGCGCCTGTCTTATGCAGCTCGGTCCCTTGGACGGGGCCGATGGCGTTGAAGAGTCGCTTGTGAATCCGCTTCAAACCCTGGTTTCGGGTGGAGCCCCAGAAACTCCCATCGCGGTCTTGAAAGAGTTTCCGAATGGATAGTTTTTCGGTGTTCGGAATTCTCAGGTAGCCTCCGCCGTCCGCATAGACGCACTAGAGTCCGCGGTCTTCCACGCTGATCCACAGATTGTCGTTTCGATCCACAATCGGAGTGCTCCGGATGTGTTGCTCGTTCTGCCACGGGAATTTCCCCGTAGCGGAGACCTTTCCGTCGGAGGAAAGAAGCGTGAAACGAGCAGGTAGAAACTGGGGGGATGGTCATGTCAAGGTAGGGCGAGCGGTGCGAGCCACGCGTCGGTCCGATTTCGACCTTTAATTCCATGCAGGTTCGCGGACGCCCGTGGAAGACAGGATGGTGGGACGGCAATCAGTCCTCGGGAAAGAGTTTGAAACTGCGCAGCTCCCGCGGTCGGATTCACCGATGACGGTAAACCCCGCCGAAGGATCTGATGGTCATCGGCGATGAAGACGCACGCTTCGGCTTCAGTCATTGGTGGAATACCATGGCGATGAAAAAAATGTCGAAGAAGGGACGCCGATTCCGGCGACCCGAGGGGCGATGATGCTATTTCTGAAGGTGCGGAGCAAGCTCTCGCACTCCATGAAGAGCGCCGGCTTGCCGGCGCCATTGGTCGGTAGCACCCTTTTCCAATCACACCCCGTTCCTACTTCCCGCGGATGGTTGCAGCCTGCTGTGAGTGCTCCGATAAAACCGGGACGGGAACGATCTGTTCCCACCGGGAGAAAACGAGGGCGATTGCCGAGGAAGAAATCATGATGAGAGCGCCAGAGGGTTCGCCCCAAGTTGGGTCTGCTTTTTGAGCCGGGTGTCCAATTGTCTCTGGGGATCTTAGATGTATCGCTGGAGTTTGGCGACAGCGTTAGTCAGTTCGTGGTTCCTGTTCTTTATCAGACTCCTTGCTGGGCCGCTTCTGGGCTCCAGGCAGGCGTCGATGTCCGTGCCTCTGGGTTGGTGCGGGCAGTTTTGGAAGCGCAAGCGGGGCCGATTGGGTTGACGGGTTCCGGAGGCGGGTTTTGCGGTGACATGAGGACTGGGCGAATCGAGTTACGGTGTGAAATGGAACCAGAATTGTTGGCGTCCTCGACAACGTCGAGTCGTTGGACGAGCGAGAGCAGTGGGCGAAGTTTTAAAAACGGGTAGTAAAATGCATGGAAAGCAGATCCCCGTGATGGGATGCATCGTAGGAGTCTCGGCACCGTTTTGCGGAATGGGGCTCCTGAATCTGACATTGAGACATTATTTCGGATTGGCCAGCCCTTGTAGGTGTGGATCCTTTTTTGGGTCCAGAATGTAATTGTTGGTGAACCGCGACAGGCATGAAACCCAGCGTATTATTATCTATACACACAGATGGACGAGCTCTATTGTGGATGAAGTTCAGATTGCAGGATTCATCTTGGGGTCTGTTGGGTCCGATATTCTTGGGAGGAAGAGGTGCTGAAGTTTTGTGAGACAGTTTATTGGGGGCGTGGCGAGGTTTTTTCCGTCGTTGAGCACAATTTGAGAAGGGCTCCAGTTAACGGCCTGCGTTTGTCTGTTTATCCGCCTGTTAATTCTTATGGCTCCACTTGGATTTCGAAGTCCGTTGAATGGCGGTGGGCGATTTCATAAGAACTCCCTGAAGACACTTCATGCAGGATTTCGGGAACAACTCGGATGAGGCAAACGAGGAGCAGTCAGAGTTCCTTCGCAGTTGCTTTATCTTCAAGGAGACCCCGCACGGGCCTAGCTTGCTGCCGGTTTCGCTTCAGGAACTACAGCGGCTGATTTTGGCGCGGCAAGAGGGGCCACCTACCCTGGTGACCACCGACGAGCCGGCACAGCGAGATGACTGTGTTCCGCTCAAGCACAGACCCGATCTAGTCCCGTTCGGGCCGATTGAACTTCAAGCGGAGCATGAGTATCGGTCTGGAAATCATCAGGCCTGTCTGGCGACTGTGCGCTTTTATGCCGAATTTGACAGTGCCCGGATCCAGTCAGGTTACGCGCTGCTACGACTCTTTGAAGCGCTCATTTTGGAGCAGAATCGGCCTCGTGAAGCGGAGGAAATCTACCTTGAGCTGATCGAGATTGATGGCCATCGACTTAAGGCGGTCTGTCACAACAATTTGGCCGTTTTGCGGATCAAATTGAATCGGCTGCCCGAGGCCCTGCCCCATCTTAGGGACTCGACCATCAAGGCCGTGCGGCCGTCTTTGACGGCTCTCCTCAATCTCAAGAGCCTGATTGAGCAATTCAAGGATTCCGGCGAGGTCGATGATCAGACCGATCCTAGTTTTGGGAATGTCCGAATATTCGGCAAACATGAAGGAAAAGATCATACTTGGGACACCGTCGCCAAGGAAGTTGGGAAGAAGCTAGCCGAACTCAGCGAGTCCGCGGATGATGAAGGGGACCCGTTTAAATGGGACCGACTGACCGGGGAATCGTTGGCACGGTTTATCGACGAGGGGCAGTTGGGTACGCGACTGGCTCAGTTAAATTTGGCTGCCGGCAAAAAGCTGGTCGCGCTGGGCTCCTTGGAGCGCGCTCGCCGGGCAGAATGTGCGGAAATGTGGCAGGAGGTCCGCCTTTGGGCTGAATTTGCCTTTCGAGTGGATCCGGATTCGGCGGTTCGGCTCGAGTACAAACGCCTGGTCAAGAACGCGAATCTGGCTGAGAAGAACCAGAATCAGGCGAATTTAGCGGCTGATTTTGACCGGGATCTCGCTGAGATCTCCCGGCTTGAGTCATTGGGCAGTTTCCAAGAGGCCAAAGCGTTGGCGGGGAAGTTTTCGTCCAAGCTGCTGGGACATGAATTCAAGGGCAGCGTGGTGGATGCTGCGAAGCGGGTCTTGGCGGGGGTGAAACAACGTCAGTCCGATCGAAGACGCGAGCAAGGTGACGCGGTCTTTGAAGAGGCGGCGGCTCTTTTTGCTGACAACCCCGATCAAGCAAGGGGGCTATTCAAGGTCGCGGCACGGCTCAATCCCGAGCTACGGGAGCGAGTCAACGTCATCATGAGTCTTCCCGCTCTCGATAGGCTTGTCGAAGAGTTCAGCGACAAGCTGAAACCGAGTAAGCTCGGCGAAGAGGCGTATGCTGCTGCCTACAAGAAAATCCGGCAGATTGAGGACTTGCCGGCTGCGGTGCACTGGAGCGAGCTGACCGAGGACATGCGGGACGAACTCAAAACGATTCAAGCCGAGGACGAGTTGGTGAAGGCAGAAGCAGCCAATGCCCGCGGCGTGGAGCACGCATCCAGAGCTCGAGACCATGCCCTTCGGGCAAAGCAGCTGCAACCCAAATGCACGGATCGTGTAAGTCGCTTTTTGAGCGAGCAGGCGGTTGCTGCTATTGAGCGCAAATACTCTGAGTTCACAACTAAGTTACATGGGGAGGATTGGGAAAATGAATATACCCAGCTCAAGCAGCTGGTCATCGAGGTCCACAGTTTAGGTCATTCTCCCAACATGAAGCCCGAGCACCAGCAGATGGCGACGTTGATGCTGGATCAACTTGAACGTCGCAAAGGAGAAAAAGAGCTAGAGGGTGCCACTCTTGAGGCTGAGACCGAGAGCGAGCGGGATGAAATCTTGAAGAAGATTCGTCATGCGGGGCGCCGGCACGAAGATCTTCGGGACACTGCGGACAACTGGGCAGAGTCGATTCGAGAACAGGCATTCCTGAAATCCAAGGAGGCGATCCTGAGCGAGATATGGGCTCTTGAGTCGAATGATGTTCGAGCCACCTACCAGGATGGCGAAGGAGAGGCTAGCAACAAGTTTTTCGGTCTAGACCAATTCTATAAACTGGATGAAGAGGACCTTTCGACTGTGGAGGGACTGAACTTGACTGATGAAATCCTGACCACCCTGGCTGAGAAGCGCGACAAGCGGGTTTCGGGCTTACTGATGAAAGCACTCGTTGCCGAGACGGGAGCTTTGTTCAAGAACCCAGAGGGAATGAGCCTGTTTTTGGCGGAAGCGAAGAAGCTGAATCCGATTGGTAGGGGCGTGATGGAATGTGAATGGATTTTTGAGCTAGAGGGCAGACTTTTGGATGTGCGGAAGTCCGTGGAAGAAGGTCAATTGGACCAGGCGCTGGTCGCCTTGTGGACGCCGCTCTTTTGCGGCACGACACTCAAGGACAAGTCTCAGTACCCAGACCAGCTTTCCTGGTTGTTGGATCGGAAATTGAACACCATTCACTCTCAGGCCATTCACCTGTGGTATGAGATCGCTTCCTGGGATTTGAGGAAAAACGTGGATGTCGGAGCGGATACAGGTGAGGCGCAGGCGTTGCTGGTGCAGGCTCGCGGGGCATTGGAAAGGAGCGATCTGATCGAGTTTGCGGACTGGCTGGTTCAGATTCTCTCCCATTTAGAGAACTGCAAGCCGGTTAAGACGGTTTGCGAAAAACTCTTTAATTCCGGCGAGCGATTCTTCCGTCCCCTGCTCAGGCCGGATTCCCCGGTCAGTCTTAGCGTTGTCGCGCGTTTATTGGAATGGGGATTGACGAATTCCGAGAATCGGCTCCACCAACACGTGATTGAACTGATTGAGAAGGTGGCAGCGGTGCACGACATCGAGATTGTCCGTGAAGATGAGCCAGCAGTCGCCTCCGATCAAGAGGGTTCAACGGGTTAGGAACGCATTTAGGAAGTTGCAAGAGTCATAGTACAGATGTGGATACTGGATAGGATGGAAAGGAAAGACATTATGAAAGGAACCGTTTGCTCAAGATTGCTAGTTGTCTTGTTGTTTGTGTCTGCCTGCGTCCTTCGCGCTGCGGAGAGATCGGCTCAGTTTCAGGGGCAAATCATCCTTGACTGGTCGGGTGCAGCAGACTCTGTGGATAAGGAGTTCACAGTCTCAGACGGGCTGATGCTATTTACGAGAATGGCGTCCATCGGCGGTGATATGTCTGTCGGAATCCGCTATTTCAAGAAGAGCTCGCGAGAGCTTCTGAGCCAGCAGCTGGTAGATGACGCTCGGGTCGATCTGTTGCAATCAAAGCTTGCTGGGGGCCGAGGAGAGGGAAGTCTTTGGGGGAGGAGTATTGATGGTGCTTTAAAGGATGCGGTTGAAGGGCTTGGGGGTGGCTTTGCCGAGGGGAAATTCCTGATCATTGTCACTGAAGGAGGCTTGGATGTCTCCCCTGACAGCGCAGCCTACATGCGGTCGTTTCTTCGCGAGGGAGGGCGGGTGTTCTTCATGAAGACGGGCGCAAGGTCCATCGGAGCGAGCGAGCAAAACCTGGGGAGCTGGCTCCGCGAAGTGGCTACGAATTCCGGTGGAGCAGTTTACGACCTGGGCGAAACCGCACCTCGGGAAAGAAGCCGGACGGTTCTGAACCATTTCATCGATATCTACTCTCGAATTACCGGTCAAGGTTCCAGTTTACAGACTCCGGCTGATGGTTCGTTTGGAGTCCATGGAAGCCAGAAGGGATTTCTGGTGATTCAGCCGAAAGGAGACGGCTTGGATACCAAGACTTTGAGTGTTCGCCCCTCAACGCAATCAGGCGGGGCGGGTGCGCAGGGGTGGACGCCTCCTACGGTGGATGAGTTGCGGCAATGGACGGTTCAAGTTCATAGGCGGTTGTCCTATCCTGCTGGTTCCAGTCCGGTCACCCGGTCCGGAAGGTGGAAGGTTCTTGATGGGACTTCTCGCGAACAGTCGGGTGTCCGTGTGGTTGTGATCGGGGGCATTGGCTTCAGGCCCATACCTCCTACTGGAATTTGGTTGCGGGCCAACACGGATCTGCAGCTCGATCTCGGTATGCGGTCGGGGGCGGGACCTGGGCGGTCCTCGAACTCGATTGTCGGACGGCTCAGACTGAATCCGGTGAACGGACAGGCAGTTGCCAGAGGTCCCCAAACCAGAATGCTAAATTCAGTGCCGGGTGAATTCGGGACGTTTCTGGGGAACGGCTTGGATGTGGCTGGCCGCTATGACGCAAGTTTGGAACTGATCGAGCGACTCGATGATGGGACGGAAGTGGTGGTTGCGAGCCAAGACGGGATTGGGGTCTATGTGCAGGAAAGTCCGTATCGACCGAATGTGGCAGCAATCCCCGTTGGTGGGGAAGTTGGCGCGAGTCCCGGTCGCATTGGGATTGGCGGGCTAGGGCCGCTGAAGCTCGATTCTACCAATGACCTCGCCTTGAGCCTGTTTGTGGATCCGCGAACACTTCGAGAATGCTTCGGCAAACAGGGAGCGGCTATGGGGCGAACCATCAATCCGGACGTGGAGCGTGTTGTTGTCGAACTGGCTTCGACTGCTGGCCGAGAGATGACATCGATCCCCTTGAATCGAGGACCGGCCGGCGGCGACTGGGTTGGTAGAGCGTCGATCACGAGTCCTGGGGATTACCGCTGCACCTACGTGGTAACCCTCCGAACCGGTGTTACGGATCCAAATCGTTCTGGGGCACCGCTCCTTTTTGAAGACAGAGTCCGAGGCCGAGTTATTCGGGTGCAAAACACGGGTTACGAAGTGAATTGGCGTGCTCCGCGGAATGAGTTGGGTGCGGGAGTCCCACGCTGTGATGAACTTATCTATTTTGAGGGAAGCCTAACGCCGGGCAATGGGGCAGAGATCGCCGGCCATTTCCTTTCAAAGATTCGCGAAGAGCAACTTGTCTTGACCTATACTGAGAACTACGGCCAAGACAGCTCCCGCTCGGTAAGCAATAAAGATAAATTCGATTACTTTAGAGATGTTAGTATTGAAACGGTTGGGGGGGAACTGAGGTTTCGAGGGTTCTATGCGGGGCCTCGAAGTATGAGCCTCACGGGAGACAGTTTGTCGGTAGGGCTCCTCTTGGACGGCGACAATAAAGCTGCGACCGATCCGTTGCCCATGAATTCTCGAAACGAGAAAGCGGAGAATGTTTTTCGTGTTGGTCCACGGTCCATAAAAGCCACGCTTTTCGTGGACTACGACGAGCAAGGCAAGTTTGATGATCTCCGGGATCTTGATCTGTGTGGGTCCGGTCCGAACCAAGAAATTGTGGCACTTGGGGCCCGTGCCCGTTTGAGGATTGATCTCCTCGATGAGGGTGCCACGGTGTATAGCCAGGAGCCCACTCAGTCTGCCCCCGTTGAGGTGAGCGCGATGTTGATCGATGGTGGTGTTTCGGAGCCGCTACACCCGACTGTAGATACAAATCCGAACGTCTTTACCACTGACATTTTTCGGCCAGGGACGGAGCGGAGTGAGGTTCGATTTACGGTGAAACGATCGGATTCCCGTGTCGTTGAACATTCATTTGAGATTGGGGCGACTCATGTCAATCGACCCTACGTCACGATCTCAGAATGGAGCCGTCCGGAACGAGTCCGTTGGGATCAGGAGTTTGAACTGGCCGGTGAGATTAACGTAGGAGGGGAAGATCAGTCTCTAGTCAACGATTTGATAGCGGAGCTGGAGGGGCAGGTTCTTAAGTGGTCGTTGACCCGTGATGAGGCTGAATGGGATTCGGATCGAGATGCTGGCAATATTGTAAGAGGAGGGCAGATGATCCGGGACGATGGGAAACTGCGGTTTGAGTTTCAGATCCTTCGTCTCAACAAATGGGGTGACTACACCCTGAATCTGGAACTGCCGAGAACGACGACGCTGAAGACGATTCCATTTCCGCTGAAAACCGTCGTTAGGGTTGAACGAAGTGACTTTGACATGGCTCTGGAGATTGATCCGGAAGACGAAGGTCTCCGTCCGTTGCCGGATGGAGACGAGATCGCGGCATTTAAGACTTTTAGGTTGTTTACGGATGAGAAATTGGTTGTTCGGGTGAATCTGGACGAGAATGCCCGAGCGCAGCTTCCGACGGATGCCGCGAAACGGGTGCGTGTTACCGGTAATATTCGAGGGCAACGACAGTTGACTTTTGTCGAGAGAAATGGCGTGCATAGAAGTAACCCGGTGCCGGTGGAGTTCGGGCCGTTTGTGGTTGAGGTGCGAGCTTCAATTGATGGCGCTCCGACCGGTGAGTCCAGACAAGTCTTCGAGTTAGACGGCGTCAAGCGGCCTAGCCCGGAATTCAGCTGGCTGCCTGGTGAGCCGAGGGAGTATTACTTCAAGTATGAGAAGGCTCAGTTGGGTGCATGGTTGGATTACGAGGACGTGGCCAACATCTACTCACGTGATTGGAAATCGGATTATGACCTGGGGGCCAAGATGCGGCGTGCTGGTCAGAGCGAGAGCTTTAAGGAATGGTTTTTGGATAGTCGGTCGGGTGGGAGTCGAAATCGTCCTGATCGTACCCGGGTGTTCTTCGACGAGAAGGGGAATTTCGACCTTGAGTTTTTTGAGGTTGCAGGGAGTAACAACACAACGAACGAAATCGAGTCTGCCGACATTGCGCTGCGAGTGGAGGAATCTGTAGAGTTTGTCCTGACACAGAAAGGGAAGGTACGCGTGTCATCTTCGAAACCGGGTGAGGGAGAATTAATTCCCGGTGTACCAGTGTTGGTTCAAGGTACGAAAGGTCCAAAGTTCGTTGTGAACGGCGAAGTTCATTTGGCGTTGCTCGATGATCAGCAACGAGAGCTCGATCGAGTGATCCTGTATGAAGATAAGGAAGCGCATTCCGGCAGTTTTGAAAACGAACCTACCGAGGGTAATTATACGCTACGGGTAATTGGTTTCTGCGAAAGCGGCGGCAAGGAGATCGAATTGTTTGGCGAGTATCAGGTTGGCTGTGTGCAACCACCTGTATGGGAACGATATGGTTTGGCTTTCTTGGTGGTGGTGGCCCTGCTTTGTGCATTGTATGGAGGTGTTCTGGTGTATTTCTTGCCAGGTTATAAAATGGTAACCGGCGGCGGTGGAGACATGCTGGGAAGACTACGGATTCCGTTCTCGGTCTTTCCTGTTCTCTTGGGGCTTCCGCCGCGGAAGGGGAGCGTTTTCCGGCAGGCCCCTGTTTTGGTTGGTGTGGTACGGGTATTCAAGACGGGTGGTGAGCTAAAGTTCGAAACAGAGTGGAGCCGGTGGGAGTGGATTCGATCACGGGGAAAACTGAGAGGATCTGTGTATCGGTTTGGGCCAAGACACCGCGTATTGTTCAACCCTGAAAGGACCGAGATCTATCCGAAAGAGATACGTGAGGACACCATTGTTCTCGTGGCGGCTTGGCAAGTTCAAGGGGACGATCCATGCGTCATCGCTACGGTAGTTTCCGAGCATGAGAAGCGGCTTTCAATCCGTTCCTCCACCAACAATAAACCTGTTGTGGAGGAAGAGATTTCGATTGGGGATCCAAGGTTTGGAAAACTCTGGGTGACCTGTCGGGGTGAGAAACATGCAGAGATTACTCTAACGAGTCTTTCGTAGAATCCTAGTTACCGATTTCAATGTTATGGCGATTCCTGAAGACGAACACGACGCAGAGACTCCGGCAACGGAGGCGATGGATGACAGGACGGAGGACACCGAAAGCACCTCCTCGGACCCCATTGGAGGAATGGGTGACGGTGGCTCGTCTGGGGGGTGGACTCACTCCCAGAGTGGCACTGGGGGAGGGCACGGTGACCACGACGGAGCGAGCGGTTATAAGGAAGAAGTCCATGAGAGTCCAGAGAAGCACGATTTTCAGTCTTCAACTTCTTGGGATAGTGAAAGCTCGGGGGGATCGGGTTCGGTAGGCGGTGAATCGCATTCAAAGTATGAAGATTCTGCGTCGGAGAGCGACTATTCGCATGAAGAATTTGACGTTTCGGGAACGGTAGGGGGGCACGGCCAAGAGACGTTGGAAGTAAAGCCCGTCTTCGTGGTGGGGGTTGGTGGGACGGGGCAGGCTGCCGTCAAGGCCGCGAAGGCCAGGGTGCGCCAGCTGACGGGAGGGAGTCTTCCTCAGCATATCATTTTCCTGGTTTTTGATACGGAAGCGCTCCGCAACGAGGGGGAGCCGATGCGTGACGCCGAGTTCGCGAATATTGGGAAGCGAGATCTGAGTGATTTTATCAACCGGCTACGCGTCAAGGACGACGATGAGATCTACGACTGGTTCCCTAGAGACCTTACTCCGGGCCAAATTAGTTATGGGGCCATGGGGATTCGTCATTTTGGGCGCCTGTATTACTTCAAGGCAAGAGATGTCGATGTTCGCAAGCGAGTTGAAGAGGCTATGCGGCGGCTCATGAATGGGAGGCTCAAAGAATCTCTTAATCAAGTATCTGACAACCCGCGTTGGAGGTTGAATCAGTCCGAGATCGAGGTGCATTTGGTCGGTAGCGGTTCCGGCGGAACTGGTTCAGGCCTTTTTCTGGATCTCGCTTATGATCTTCGCCACTTTGCCCGCGATCTGGGTTACAAGGTGAACCTCTTTGGCCATCTGGTTCTCCCCGACGCCTTTCGAGGAAAGATCCAAAAGGCTCTGATGCCACAGGCTGAGAACAATTCTTATGCGCTTCTGTGCGAGCTCAATCATTTCATGGATTGCGGGGAATGGCGAGTGCGTTACCAAAGCGAAACCGTCGAGTTCGATAGGCAGGCTCCATTCAACCTGCTCTACCTACTCGGACGTCTGGGCTATGAAGTGGAGGGAGCGGATCGTCGGCTCGAACAAATCTATGATGCAATCGGTTCGGCTGTGGCGGATCTCTCGCTCACCGACCACGGCCAGGACATCAAGCGGAAAGCCAGCAATGTCATGGGGAACTTCTTAGGTGGGCGCGATCCTGTGCGAGGAATGTCGCGGGCCTATGGAAGCTATGGTGTGTGTCATGGAACTGGGAATGCTGAAGAAGTTCGTAGTATTTTGAGGAATGAAGCAAGCCGGCGGATACTGGACGGGCTACTGAACAGCCCAACGCGAGTTGATGACCACGTGCTACCTCCCCCGGACGAGTATTTTTTTGGAACCCAGAATTCGCTGAAACGTGAGTCTTTGAAAAAGTTTGGGGACTGGAATCCAAGATGGGTTAGAACAACTGGATCCGACCTGGAGGAGGCGACCAATAGATTCAATGCGGACTATGAACGGTACATTAAGGATTATATCTATAGCGAGCGATTAAACTGGTCCGAGAGTATCAAGAAATGGTTTCGACCGGTCTCTGTAGGCTCGGTTTTCAGCAAGCTGAAAGACTCTTTGTTTCTCACCTATTCCGGAAATCAACTCGATGTGGCGTCAGTCGTTTTTAATGACGTGTCCGGGTTGGTTAATGATCTCGTTACCTATCTGCGGAAAGAGGCGAAATGGTGTCGGGATTACCGCGAAACTCAGCAGGAAAAAAGGCAGATCTGCGAAGATGAACAAAACCGGAAGGCGGAAAAGAACGTTTATGGTGCTGGGTGGCAGAGTGAGTTCGCTGAACTAGCGAGAAAGATCGTGCAGTGTCGGGTTCGGGTGGAGTATTTGGGTGATTTGGAGCAACGGTTTATTCGTGCTGCGACTGAAATTGAGGCGCGGGTGGGTTCGGTTGTTCGTTTGTTGGAGAATACTCTCCGGAGCTTGAGAAGAATGAATTCCCTGGGCGATGGCCATCGTGGAAGGGGGATTCTGGGAGGATCCAATGGGATCCGTTTCTTTGATGAAGCCGATTTGGTCCAGTTTGCTCGGAGAAAAGATTTGCGAGGCTCCGGGAGTTTTACTTCGGAATTCATCCATCTCTTGGAGCGTCATTCGTCGGAATCGTTCTCTCGCGTGAGTCGTCAACTAGAACAAGCACTGAAAGACGCGGCTTCAAGTATTGTGGCCCGATGGGTGGAACAGTGTGGCGGCGACAGGGAAGATAATATGGCTCGCCTGATTTGTGAAATTGCCTGGCAGAATCCCGAGGCATGCCGGCGGCGAGTAAAGAAGCTGCATCAGCTTGCCCAGCCGTTGGTTTCCATCGTGGATCAACTGCCTGGGGGGACACTTGTGGAGCATCAAGTCTGTGGTGGGGCAAGGACTGTGGAAATTCGGAAACTCTGCGCGGAAGTAGACGCAGACATTGAAACCTTTGACTGTGTCTCCCCCGATCTGGTCATGATGCGTTTCCTTTATGGCGTACCCTTGTGGTCGGTCCAAGGAACACAGTCCTGGCGTCAATCTGCGATCGAAGCTCAAACAGAAATGAAGGTTCGAGGCACCTTCTTAGATCCTAAGTGGGAAGGATTGATTGAGCCGTTTTGCCAAATCGATGAGTCCCGGGAGGATGAAGTATGGAGTTTTACGCTGTTAGTCTATGCTGGTGTGATTGGGATTGGACGGGATGGCCGATACGAGTATCTGCTACCCGGCGCGGATTCAGGGAAGTCGGTTGAGACCGGCCACTCGAATACGGTCTTCCAGGGCTTAAATCGCCGGCAGGCCTGTAGGCACATCGTGATGATCCGCAAAAAGAGAGACAAGTATATTGATGTGATTGAGGAGGACATCCGGGGCGCAAAAACGCAACTGGGGGAGGGACTCTCGTTGATCCGAAACTTGAAGCAACACTTGGGCAAATTGGATCGTGGAATTGATGCGGCTGTCAAACTTGTCGGGGATCCCAGAAAGGGGTTTCGAGCAAGGGAGGATGTTATCATGATGCGTGACGAGTATGAAGTTGTTCGATCGCGTATGGCGGAAGCGGAATATGCCTTGGATCAAGAGGGCTAGTGATATGCTTCAAGGCTGATGTCGTCTAGAAATCAAATCGAGCTGAATCCCGCCGTCATCTTGGGTGTGGGACCGCTGGGAATAGACGTGGTGAACGGTTTGGAACGCCGCCTTCTGGCGAGCGATTTCCAAGAGAAGCCAGTCTTTGCCACGCTTTGCGTTCCTTCGTTGGGGGATGCGTCAGGCTCTTGGCTTCGGTTTTGCGGGAAACCGAAGCCTTGTCCTGAACCCAATCCTTCCCAGGCGCCTGATGGGAATCTCTTTTGCATTCTAGATCAGGCGTTTTGGGCGGTGACTGGCTTTCGAGAGAACCGTCGATTGATGTCGATGGGACAGTCTCGGACCGCTTCGAATGAAATCGAGTTGATATTGGTCTGTGCCGGTAAGGATATCTCCTCGGGATGGACTGAGTTGATGGCGGCGATCCGAAGAATCCGGCAGAAGTACTATCGATGCCGCACACTCGGCGTGGTTTGGGCTCCTCCTGTGGAATCGACGGTCGGCGTTCCTCGGGATGACACGGATCGCACAATCGCGGACGTTTTGGAAAGAATCCGGGCTGAACAGGTTCAAGATAGAGATCATACGGATGCTCCCGTGCTGGAATCGTGTTTTGTCTTGGGGGCGCCCCATGCCGTCTCGCGGCGGGCCATTGAAAATAGAGATATCACGTCCGCTGCGAGTTTTCTCATCAGCATTTGGATTCGATCGAGTTCCTCTAGCCCGATTCGGATGTTTGTGAGGTCAAATCGTTGGTCAGCGATGTATCATTTTGGGATCATGCGAATTCGATTTGCCGTGCCGGAGTGCAATCAAATGGCCGTAGAAGAATGGTTGTGCGAAGCCAGTAGAATTCTTGATGCGGACAGGGCGGTGAGGCCAATCGAGAAGGCAGGTCCTCCGACTGATGATCTCCGAGTTCGCGATTCTCGGGATCAAGAGATTCACGAGATGGAGGGCTGCATTGAGGTTTATCTACAGGGGGTGCAGGAAGCGCTCCGGGGTCTGTACCGAGGGAAGCGCTTGACGGATCCGCTCCTGGGGTTGCTACCAAACTGTATTCGATTGTTGGAGCAAGTGAGGCGGGATGTGGCACAAGTTCAGGCCGAATGGCAAAGCAAACTTGACGTGGAAAGGAAGCGTTTGGCGTTGGAGACGTGGCGAAAGCTTGAAGATACTAGCGATTCGCGGGAACGCACCTCCCCTCAGGTTCTGCGGCGCGAAGTAGAGATTTCGGAACCGGAACCGACTCCGGTTGGCGAAAGTTCACGGTCACTAATCAGTTTTTTCATGGTCCTCGCCTCGCTTGGGGTAGGGGGGGCCGGAGTGTATGGTGGTTCAGCCCTACTGATAGGGGTTGGAGTGGTGACGCTCATTGTTACGCTGTTGATGCTGTTGCGTCCTTCAGCTCGGAAACCGCGTCGACCAGCCGAAGTTGCCGAACCCGTCGAACGCCCGATCTTGCCCGAGGTCCGATCCAAGCGGCGTGGCCCTGTCGAACCCGTGGACGAAAAGAAACGGGATAAGCGGGTGGAAGTTGCGCTGCACATGGTGGGTGGATTTGCAGGCTCCGCCGGTGATTCAGGGGATTCGGATCCAGTGAGCCGTCACACGGGGCTTTGTCGCCTCATTTGCCAGATTGAGGGGTGGTTGAGGGAATTCTTGCTTCTGCGTGATCGGATCAGGGCGCAGGCAAGGGTTGAACCGAACTATGGGACCTTGTTTGTCAGGGACTATATTGCCACGAGCAAGGGGAACCGAACCGTGCCAACGAGCCGGACGGATCGAGCGGTGATGGTGGGGAATCGGGGTGTGGGTGTTGAGTCCGATTCGCGGATCGTGGAGGACCCCATGGTATCTCCAGAGGTGGTTGATGATTTTTTGCGCGAGGTCCTTTCCCGTGGCCATGGGGCAGGGCTTGATGTGTTGACCCGCTACGCTCATTCGTGTGTCGCCGTTCCAGAAGATGCCAGACCGGAACAGGCACTGGAGTTCACGGAGTTTTGCAAAACCAGGGCTGACGACCCCCTTGGGGAGCTTTTGGAATCGATAGGGGCAGATGCTACGGTTCTCTGGCACGATTCGGCGATAGATGAGCATGAGAGAAGACGATTCCTCTTGTATGGGGCCCCTTGGGGGGAGCAGATGGTTGAGCGGTGTAGGGAGGTGCTTGGGCCAATTGAAGTTCTCAACGAGGCCCTCCCAGGCGAGCTGGTTTTTCTTGAGATTGCTCAGGGAGAATCGTGGTGTATAAAGGAAGAAGCAGACAGATAATAATGATATTCGGAATTGAGGTGTTTTTAAGACAGTAGTAACATTGTGTTGTGTGGTAAGCCTCTAGGGTATCTTAGTGTAGTTTAGACGGATTCTGGTGAGTTCGTTTTGGATCGGTGAGGCAGGGGGCAACCTACGTTCGGCCGGAGGTGGTGGAAACGTAGGGAAGAATTGTGAGGCGGTTCGTGGGGAGGCATAAAAGTGGGGCTAAAGGGGGAAGTCTTCCGCGCGGCGGCTGAGTAATGGTTTGGGATCGGGGCTATGGAAACTTTCCCAGACCTCTGGCACGGGCTCTGGTGAGATAGGGAGAGCGTGTCGACGAGAAGCTGATGAAATAGATGTAAAGCCGAGCGTGTAAATTGTGATGAGTGCGCACGATATTGAGACCTTGGAAAGTCTTTTTTCCAAGAGGCAAGGAGTGGGGAAAATCCGTGACCCGCTGAAAATCATTCTGTCTGTTGCCCGAGAACTGAATAAAGAGGATCGGCGGACCAATGGAAGGATGTGGGTAGATCTGAGCCCTTCCAAGATCGTAGTCAATTCCGATTCTTCCGTTCGGCTCGAAGGGCTTGAAACTACCATGAGAAGCCGGCCGAGCTCCGCAGAAGGAGTGAGGACTTCCGCCTGGGAAGAGGACTTGCTATTTCGTTTTGGTAAGTTCTGTTATCTGATTATTACCGGGAAAGATGAGAACGAGGGAAAGCCTTTTGATGACGACATTAGAGAGCTACGGGCGAATGATTCCTTTTTGGTCTTTTCGCCGGAAATATATACGTTTCTCGAGAAATGCTTTGCCGGTGATGAGGATGGTTTTACAGGGGGAGATGAAATGCTCTCTCACTTAGAGGAAGTAGATTATATTGTAGAGCGTTCCGATCGTGAATACGAGTTGCGAAGATGGATGGGCACTGGTGGGGAAGCGAGAGTGTTTCTTACCGTAGACTTAGCGACAGGGGAATGGGTGACGATCAAGGTGCCGAGAAATGATGGTCCCAAGTCGAGGTCGCTGAAGAACGATGAGGTTATTACCCGAACTAATGCAGAGTTGAGTAACCATCCATCGTTGTTTTTTGGCGAACGGGTTCGCAAAGGCGAACAGTTTCCTGAGTTCATGGTCTTGCCTTACTTAAGGGACATGCCGCATTCCTCTTTGTCAGAAAGAATTAGGGTTGCGAAAAAAATGCCAAAGAGTCCTGGGCTTAAAGGGCTTGATCTAGAGGAGGCACTGCCTGTCTTTATTAGAATTCTTCAGGGGTTGCAGGCTCTCCATGATGCGGGATTCATCCACAGAGATTTAAAGCCAAGCAATCTTTATGCTCCAATAGGAAAACCACGGCTTGCCGGGATTTTTGACTTTGGAGTTGCTGCGAAGCTCTCCGAACGACCCGGGAAGTCATCCCCAAAATTCTATGTGCCGGGTACTCTTAACTATGCGGCTCCGGAGTTTGCTCGCATTCCTCGGCACATCGGGAGCGTACAGTCGGATCTATACTCCATTGGCGTGAGCCTCTATCAAACGATTGTTGGGAAACTGCCGTTTAGGCGTTTTGAAAAAAGTGGTGCGGAAGGCCAGTCCGAATTCCGAAGTCGTTGGGCCTCTCCGAATGCCGCAGATCATGATAGGCCGAATTTTAATCTAAAGGTCTTCAAGGATTGTCCGAAGCTCAAAAGAGTCTTGGCTAAGGTTCTTAGTGCGAACCCCGATAAACGACATCGATGCGCGGGGGACATGGCAGTCGAACTGAATGTTGCCCTGAAGAGTCTTTTTGAGCCTGCTCCTGCTCCGACTGTTACTCCTGCTCCAACGACTCCGACGACTCCAACGGCTCCTACTCCAACAGAACCTACGGAAACTGGGCGTTCGAGGCATAGCCCGCGAACGGATAGTCAGTCTCCCCGGACTACGAGTAATGTTGGATTAATTGCGGTCAGCAGTGGCTCCGCAGTTTTGCTCGGTGTTCTTGTTGCCTATATGTGGTTTCGTATGGACCGTACTGAGCCTAAGTCCCCTGGGGGGCAAGAAGGCCCACTTCGTGTAGAGGAAGTTGTTCCCTTGGAGCCTCAGCCGCTGGTAGATGAGTTTCAGATTCTCAAACAATCCTTTGACGACGCTGTGATCTTGCTGGCACGACTGCCAACGGATGGATTACAGGCGACGGATGAGGAAATGGTGAGCCTAAGATCCGTTTACCAAGAGGTCGACCGTGTTCTTGCGCAGGCCACAGATGATGTTACGAAGCGAAAGCTTAGCGAGGTGGGGTTGGACCGCGAGGAATTGGCACGCTTCTTACACGAATGTGCGGCGTTTACGAGTCGAAAATAGAACTTGTATACTTATGGGGATGGGGACGGCATGCGCCGACCTAAGCCTTGGATGATCGCTTCGCGGACTGCTTGACTCGTGAAAGTTTCTTCAGGCGTACTGAGGAGATATCCTGTCAAGAAGTCGTGCGACTCTGAATCTCGAACGGCGTTGAACCACGCCGTTGCCTGCTCGGTATCGGTGTCCGAGGCAGTTAAGGCCCACTCAAGCAGGACTTCCGTCGCTCGTGGAGAACCCATTTGGGCCAGTGTGGTGCCAGCCATGTCTCTTCGCCATTCTGGATACTCTGATGATCGTAACCAGTTGGCCAATGGGGGAATTGACGAGGGATTGTCTACTTTTGATAATCCCTGAAGTGCCGAGGCAAATCGAGCGTCTGGTTGAGACCGGAGGTTTTCGAAATTGCCGTCATATGTTTCAAGCTGGTCGAGTAACAATTGGATGCCTGATTCCGCTCCGATTTCACCCAGGGCTTTTGCGAGAGCTTGTTGGGTCTCAGAGTCGTGCCCTGGCTGCTTCCAGGCTCGCTCAACGACGGGCGACAACTCGTCGTGATAGCTTCCGTTCCAATGATTCGAGCCGGTGTTGGCAACCAGTTCCAGAACGAGCCTTCGGTCCTCACCTGGGGGGATTGAGTCCAACAATGAGAGTAGGATTTGAGTCGTCTCTGGCGTTTGAGTCGCACCGATGGCGCGGATGAATGCGAGGGCGTTCTCGCTGAAGGGTTGTGACCGATTCAAGATGGATAGAATCGTTTGTTGATCTGTCTCTGATAAGCCAGCGGTCCTAATCTTGTAGCGAAGGGAGTTGAGTATGATGGCTTCCCGTGCATGATCGTTTGAAGTCGCCCCCCACTCCGACAGCAGACGCGAGACTGAGAGGGTGTCCATAGTCGCTGCAATGGCTCGATTTTGGTTTAGTCGTGCGTAGCGATCTTCCAGGGTGGTTTCAGTCGGCGTTGGCTCTGCGGGTGATTGATCGGACAGTCGGGGGACCGTATTGGCGACAGGGGATTCCGGCCCCCGCAGGGGGGGAGAACTCGATGTTTTCGCTGGGGCGGTGGCCGGCGTGGATCGTTGGATGGGACGCATGAGCGATGCAATCCAAAAGAGCATCACTGCTCCAAGGCAGAGAAAAACTACGGCACGGCGTGTCATTGTAGATTGTCATTACCACCAACGGGTGAGCGACGAGAGTGAATCGCGGAGTTGGGCGGTTTGTCCGGTTTCTTCGACGTGAATGGTCCATGCAAACCGGGTTGCGGGTATGAAATTGAATGACCGATACGTTCTGCCGGGAAAACCGCGGATGTTGACGAGACGTTGGCTGTTGGCTGGCACGATACCATCTCCTAAGAATATGCGCGCCCTCTCTGTTTGATTTACACCCAAGACAAAGTTGCGAGATTGCGTTGATCCGTCGGTTAACGGATCAGCGTTGCTCTCCCAGACCGAAACGAGACCAATCCCGATCCAGCGCTGTATGACTCCGATTGGAACGGAACGATAGATCATTGCACCGTAACTGATTCCTGGAGGGAGATGGACGACGGATTGATTCAGTGCTGCGATGGCTGGGCTGTTGTCGGCCAAGTCACCGATCGTCGGGCGGCGAACATCAAGCCCCTCTTCCGGTGAAAGCGTCTTGAATCCGAAGATAGCTCTGCTTCCATTCAGTTCGTCCAAGAGTTTCCAATCATCCTCCTCAGGATTTCCCTCCGCATTGGCTCGTGGATGCTGATCGAAGTAGTTGTAAAGCCGTCCGAGTGGACTGCCCTGATGGGGGGTGCCGGTAGTCAACAGGGCAACGATACTGTTTTTCTCGTTGCTGGATAGTTGTTCTTGCAGGAATGCTCGCGCTGCTAGCCCCCCCCGACTATGGCCGAGAAGAGTAATTCGCGGTGAGGAATGGGTGGCTAGGACATAATTTACCGCTTCGAAAACTTCTAATCCGAGCGTGTCGAATGTTGAGAAATCTCCACCCATATCTCCCGTAGCCCGAAGTCCTTCCAATCCCACTCTCCCATTGTTAATCTGGCCATCGTAGAAACCAAAATCGACCCGATAGCAATAGACGCCATGTGCGTTGGGCTGAGCCGGTATCCTTGAAGCATTCATGCCGTTTTGAAGAATGGGGGCCTGGTTGTTAAAGTTCTCTGCTGTGAAATCGTTCCAAGCGCTCGGTTTCGAATTCATCCCGTGGAGGAGCAGAAGGACGCGGTCCCGTTTTTGGAGCGTAAAACTCCATACCTCGCCTTCCGTTTCTCCGGCTTCGTTCGTGGCGATGACCTTCCAGTAGTAGGTGCCTTCCTCAGTCAGTGGTGTCTCGAATCGGTAGCGACTCCCCGTAACAGACGCGATTTGAGTCGTGGGGTTGGGATTGCCGAGATCGAGGAAGACCTTGTAGGTGGAAACGAATGTGGAATGACTCCAGTCTAAGAATTCGGGTGCCTCGACCAGGTCGATGATCTCTTCGTTTCTTGGCCGGACATAGTCAAATGCTTCAGGTAGCGGAATCGAGGGGATTTCAAAACTCCAGGTGCTGCCGGCAAGCTCCCCGGAATTGCTGCGGGCGACGACTCGCCAGGTCCAGGTTCCAGGTGACAGTGTCTGATTGAGCTGATAGCGACTGTTCGGCGTCGACGCGACGAGGGTGGTGGGCGTTTCGACATCCTTGTCAAGATAGACGTCGTAAAATGTGGCTGTGCTGGATGTGGTCCAATCCAGGAAAGTGGGTTGGCGCCTAGGTGAGTAGACGTGCCCATCTGCTGGTTTGAGGTTTTCAAACGGCTCGATTGCCGGAGCTTCTGGAATCTCAAAACGCCACGTTGGACCTTGCAGCGTTCCTTGATCATTTCGAGCAACAACCCTCCAGAACCATGTCCCTGGTAGCAAGGTGTCAGGCAAGGTGATTCGGGTGTCTGTCACGGTGCCGAGCAAGGTGGTGGGAGTTTCGGAACCTCGATCCATAAAGACTTGGTAAGACGTTGCCTTCGGTGAAAAGCTCCAAGCGAGCGCGCGGGGTTGACGGCCAGTCGAGAACTCCAACCCGTTCTGCGGTCGTAGATTCCGGAACAGTCCCGGTCCGTTGGAATCCTCAATTGTGAAACTCCACGTGGGGCCATCGCGAAATCCGGATGCCGTCCGAGCGACGATCTTCCAAAAGTATTGTCCCGGTCGGAGCGTGCGTGATAGGACCCACTGGGTTGAATCCGTCCGGGCGAATCGAAAGTCGGGCGTGGTGTCCCTAGGCTCTAAAATGACGTCGTAGTTCGCCGCCATTCCGGACGGAGTCCACTCAAACGTGAGCGATGCTGTGTGCTGATCTAGCACCGCACCGTTGCTTGGAGAGACGTTGTTGAATGATTCCGGAATTACCTTCTCCGGAATCGTGAACGTCCACGTTGGGCCTTCGGTTCGGCCGAAACCGTTCACTGCTACGATGCGCCAGTAGTAGCGTCCGGTGGGAAGGCTTTCATTTACGGTCCAACGGCTCCGAGTGAGAGTGTCGACGCGTCGCGTGGGATTGGGGTTATCAAGCTCAAGATAGACTTCGTAGGTATCGGCCCTACTCGACTGGCTCCAGTCCAAGAAGCGTGGTTGTTCCACTCCGGTAAAGTCCCGGTTGTTGAATGGTCTGGCGTTCTCGAATTCACCCGGAACTTGAGGTTCTGGAATAGTGAACTGCCAGATAGGGCCAGTCGATTCTCCGGTTTGGTTGCGTGCGCGGATCGTCCAGTACCAGACGCCGGGAAGGAGGCTCTGATTGAGGGGCCACCGACCGGTGAAGATGGTTTGAATCACTTGAGTCGGGTTTTGGTTTTCATGCTCAAGAATGACGTCATACTCTTGGGCAAACTCGTCCATGTCCCATTTGAGTAGTAGTGGCTGCCGTCCCTCGGGATACGTAGTCCCGTTTGCCGGTACCGTGTTTGTCACCGGGTTAGGAACAGGGGAACCAAAATCAAGTTCCCAGACCGCGGCGTGGGTGAAAACATCCTCTCCATCCGAATCGATCGTGAAGAAGTCGGCTGCGATTCTTGCCTCCTGAACTCCTACCGTCACACGGTAGGTGGCGTCATAGGCCTGCGGTCGTTCCGTCCGTTGGAAGTGGTTTGTCAGGTCGCTACGACGCCATTTGGTGATGACGTTGCTGGGGATGCCAGTGACTTTAAATGTATGTCTCCCAGCTTCAAGCCGGACCGTGGTGGTCTGTTGAGTGCCTGAATAGGCTGTCTCATATTCTCCCGCTCTCGTCGCGAGTGGTTGCAGGCAGCAGAGCAACAAGAATACCGAGAGAAAAGCGAATGGCCAATGGCGGTTGGACAGAGAGGGTTCAACTCGTCGGGACTCTTCACGAACAGGGTTTCGACCGAGGCCGGGTTGGTTCATTGTCAATTCGTTCATAGGGTTACGGGTTTGAAATCGGGTCGTTATTTCCCCTTGTCCGGGTTTTCGGCACAAATCGGATGGCGTAAGGATCGGTTGTTGCTTTAACGCCCCGTGACCTAAAAATCGATACTTTGAATGCAAGGAACAGTCGGCTAGCCCGGCGCGATCTTTATTTGATTAGCCCGTCTTTGAAAAGTTGGTGCTCCTTGGGCAATGATTCGCGCACGGTATCGTTTTCGTCCGGATTCTGGTCAGCCTGCCCGGAATGCTTTTCGACGAGCTCGCTGTTTTGTTCGTAGGGTTGTCTCGCCTTCTTCTCGTTCGGATTGCCTGTGGTCGCAGAAGTGATGAGGAGAATCAGAGCGGCTATGAGATGCACCAGAATCTCTAAGATTGGAATGGCTAAAAGAATTGAAAGAACAGTCGCACCATTGCTTTCTCCAGATTCTTTCATGCTCTTTTTGAGTTCTGATTTCTCTCAAGTTAGGCGGATTTAGGGCAGTCTATACCTAAAACGGAGTTATGGGCCATTACAAATCAGTCCAAGCTTCATATAATCCAGTAAAGAAGCTGTCATACACCAATCACCTGTTTTTATCTGGTGGTAGATGGGGGGTGACTTCGCCGCCATGCGCTAGCGGTGCTGTTTGCGCTGGATACTCGATGAGGTCTACTATGCTCTTTTGTAAGCGAACGGCTTGGGTGGGAGGATTGGAATCTTCGCTCGTCACTACTAATGTATTGGAATCTTCATGGATGACAAGAACCCGTGCCTGCTTGTTCTTGGTTGGGTCACCAGGATCGTCGACCAAGACGCTGAGGCCGACGGATTGTAAGGTGCTTGCCATATCTGAATTGCAAGTGATCGTGACTGGTGATGGTTCGCCTCCTCCCCATGACCTACTGATGGCGGGATACCCTGATTTCCCAAAAAGGAAACAGTATACAATGAATACCACCACTCCAAGACTGACCTGTGGCCACTTTTGCTCGATCTGCTTACAGATTTGTTTCGAGACCTTTTCTGCATACAGGACGGCGAACTTCATAACGAGGGATTGACGTTTACGAGTCTTTAATCTGGTACAGGCCCTATTGATGGTCGACAGTTCGGCGTCAAGCGCGAAGTCGAGTACGATTGCGACGAGGGCTACGGACAGCAGCCAAATAATCGGAGATGAGAATGCTTTAAGGTCGAGGCGGATTTCAAAGATCACTATGGCCAGCACGAGAGTCGCGTAGTTTGTTACTCCGCTGAAGATGAACCTGCTGATTGCCGTCAGCGGCTTTCTGTGAAGAATACTCTCTCTTGCTGAGAGGTAACCCACTCCAGCGGGAAGAGCACCGATGACCGCCCAGCACCCAGCCCAGAGGTATTCGATTCGAATCGGGCTCGATGGGAGGAAGCCGTACTGTGACAGGTGGGCCACTAGAACGATTGACCCCGCCAGATAGGTGATGAAGACCCCGAGCTGCAAGCTCGCAAGGCAAATGGCCACTGGGGGCTCAGGTTCAGAAGCTTCCTTGCATTGTGTCATTGAGCAGTTGTAAGTGCTTCTCGGCGAATTAACTATATAGAGTTGGCTGACTCGATGAAACCAGCAATGCCGATGATATTTCGTCGTCTGGCTTTTCGCTGAATTGCGGCATCCTTGATTGCTATCCTTAGGTTTATTGATATTGTATTTTTTTTCAAGGTGCTAGATGGATTATTTTGGCGTGTGCTATTTTTTGGGGGGATTGTTTGCTACAGGGATTAGACCGTTTTCATTGTTCTTGTGTCTGAGTTTCTTCCCCTTTGTTGGATTCTGATTCTGGGCAATAGTTGTGAGAAATGGGTTCTGACAAGCGTGATCATTCATGTTGGGGCAGTTCTTAAGGCGGTGATAGCTGACCGAGCCATGGGCTGATTTTTCTATCACGTGGCGCAATCCCTCCGTTTGCGCTTTCGAGAAGAAATAGGCTATTGTGCCGGCGTCCTAGCGTGTCGAATCGGTTTGAATAACGGCTTTGAGGTTGGTGATCGATACATTTATCTATTCGCTATAATTTGATCTTGGCATTCGGCCGAAATTCGAAGATGACTATTGAAGTTCTACTCAGACCTCAGATAATTACGAACATTGTATGAGACGTATCCTCCGTTCGGTTTGGTGTTATGGAGTGCTGGTGGCGGGTATTGGGGTGATGCTTTTGCCTACCCCTTCCCTTCAGGCGAACCCAGTGCTTGATCAGGTTGTCGAAGGAACCTTGCTGCCCCTGGATCGGTCAGTGCCCGGCGTACTAACGATTCAACAGCTTACGGATCAGGCTGTGGTGGATTGGCAGTCGTTTAACATCAACCCTGATGAAGCCACGGTGATCGAGTTTTACGGTCCCGGGGCTGGGAACTCGTCGATTTTGAATCGAGTTTCCGAAGCCAATCCGGCTGCCATTCTCGGGATGCTGAAGTCCACGATCGGCCCTTCTGGAGCGGGTGAGACGATCGGTGGCAAAGTTTTTGTCTATTCGCCGAGCGGGATTCTTTTTGGGGAGAATGCCCAGGTTAATGTTGGCGATTTGACCGCTTCGACCCTCGAGTTCAACCTGGATGAGTATTTGAATGGGGGCGACTTGAACCTTGGGGGGGAGAATCAGTCCTTGGCAGGGATCGAGATCGAAAAGGGTAGCCAAATTTCGGTCCTCGGTGACGTGGTGTTGGTTGCCCATACCGTATCAAATGAGGGTACGATTACCGCTGGCGAGCGCATTAGTTTGGCGGCTGGGACTCAAGTGACACTGAAACAGGAGGGTGCCGAGCGGATTACTGTGAGGGCAGGGGCTGGAAATGGTGAAACGGCTGCTGCCGGAATCAGCAATATGGGGACGTTGGAGTCGGTTGTCACGGAACTTCAAGCAGCAGGCGGCAATGTTTATGCGCTAGCTATCAACCACGGCGGAGCGGTGAGGGCTTCGCGGGTCGTGCGCGAGAATGGGAGGGTTTTTCTCCGTGCGCGCAGTTCCGAGGATGGATCCACGGGATCCATTAATAGTTTTGGCGAAATTTCGGCTGCTGGGGTGACTGTTGATGCCGATATTTCGGTTCTCGATGGAACGATTGACGCGGGCGAGGGGCAATTGACGGTCGACGGCACTGCGAACATTGTAGCGTCGGAGATACGGGGGCAGAGTCAAACCTATACGGGAGACGTATTGTTCCTTGGGCCTGGGGATCAGAAGTTGGAAGCTGGAGATGGGACCGTCTCGATTCTGGGTCAGGGTCAAAAGGTCACTACCGGCGATTTAGAGATTTCGGGTTCGAGTGGGGTATTTGTTGGGGGCAGTCTGTCCTCGCTCGACGGTGGGATCAACACGGTTGGGGATACCGTGGTCCGTGGAACTGAGATCAATGCGTCGGAGGATGTGAGAGTCGCGGGGAGCGTTCTTGCCGGTGACATTGTTGCTTCAGGAGGGAGCGTTGATATTTCCGGTGATGCTGTTTTATCGGGTAACGTGAGCGGTGCTGAAGGCGTTTCCGTGGAAAACCTGCAGTTAACGACGTCAACCGGGCATCTCGTTGAATCGGCGCAAGGTGGAATTGCTGTCCGCGGTGATGTTACCAAAACCGAGACGGGAAGCGTCACGTTCCAGTCGCCTGAGGGAGTGGTGATCGGTGGAGACTTGGGGGCGGATAGCGGGGCGGTAACGGCGTTTAGCGACTTAAGTTTGGGAGGCAATCTCAGGGCGAGTTCTGCGACCTTAGGGGGGGATTTGCAATTGACCGGTGGTGATGCGCAGAGCGTGGGCGAGCTTAGTACCAAGCTCGATATCAGGGGAGCGGTTTCGAAACCTAGCAATGGTGGCCTTAGCATTCGAGGAAATGCCGACAGCGTTATTGGGGGGAGTATTGTCTCCGGTGGTTCTCTGAACCTGGAGGGGCCGATGGCTGTCCAGGGAGATCTGCAGGGTGTCGGTGTGATTGTTGCGGGAGGGGTAGAGTTTTCGGGTGGCGATCAGACTATTGATGCTGGAGCCCCGGGGTTGACCGCGTTTCAGGGACTCGATAAGGCCTCACCAGGGAGTCTACAGCTTGTGGGGCAGGGGGCAAAAGTCCTTGCAGGCGATGTCCGGGTGAGGGATGGGCGACTGGTGTCAAGCGGTGAACTGATCGCTCGCGGAAACACGGTGGAGGCAAGTGAAGGGATTGTCTTGGAGGGAGGAAGCATTGCGGCCAGGGTAATTTCCGGAGGCGTCACCAGCTCTGGAGGGGATGTTGAACTCATCGGGGACTCGGAACTCGCGGTGGAAGGGAGTGTGGTCGTGAATGATGGGAGACTTCGCATTTCGGCCGAATCGGTTGTCTTAAATGGGAGCGTTCAAGCGGAGGCTGTCGAGCTCGGTGGGTCGGTTGAGATGGTTCGAAGTGGAGACCAGGCCTTGGAAGCGGTTGGCGGGCAAATTAGCGTGAGCGGTAATCTAAGGAAGACAACCGATGGGATACTGATGCTGAACGCCGCCGAGGGAAGTGAGCTTGGTGGCGATGTTTTGGTGACGGACGGGCGGTTGGAGGTCCAGGGGCCGGCGATTGTAGGCGGGCAGATCGAGGCCAGAGGGGTGGAGTTTTTCGAACAACTCATTCTTGCGGGTGACGGCATGCAGGGTATTGACGGTGGAACGGGTCGAGCGGTCGCGGGAGACGGCACTAGCGGCGTCTACCTTGGTGGGCAGGTCTCTAAGGCACAGGGTGATCTTCGTTTGAGCGCTCAGCGAGGGATTGACGTTGACCAAGGAATCGATGTCGGGAACGGTCGACTAGTCGTGGAGAGCGGTTTGCGCCTGGCTGGAAGCCTCAGTGCGCGAGAGGTTAGTTTGCTGTCGGGCGTTGTTTTGGATGGACAGGGGCAGTCGACGATCTCGGCTTCGGCCGGTGCGGTGGAGGTTGAAGGACTGCTTTTGGGAACCGGGGCAGACCTAGTGATTGCCGGAGTATCGGGCAGTGAGCTAGAGAGCGGCGTGATGGTGAATGGGCTGGTTCAGATGGCTGATGGAGACCTGAGCAGCTTGAGCAGTCTGTCAGTGAGTGGGGATGTGATCGTGTCAGATGGGAATGTTTTGGTGGGAGATTCCGCTGTGGTGGGCGGTCAGGTGCTTGCTGATGGTGATGTCAATGTATCCGGCGATTTGAGCTTCATCGGAACCGGAAGGCAGGAATTGAGATCTTCTTCCGGTTCACTCTTTGTGGGAGGAACCGTTTCAAAGGCGGCAGGTGATTTGAATGTCGTTGGAGGTCAAGCGGTGAATCTGGGGCGTGATGTGAATGTGGCCGGGGCTTTGACTTTGAACGGTGGGCAAGGCGGAATGGGGCTGGCACTGGGAGGGAATGTAAGCGCTGAGGGTTTGACGGTCGAGACGGCGGTGAACCTAACAGGCAGTGGTGATCAAGAGTTGTCCGGGGGCAGCGGTACCTTGCAGCTACCTGAGACAAGTAAGGCAAACGGGAGTTTGAGCCTACGGGGTGAAGGAGGGGTTACGCTGCTTTCCGATGTGGAATTGAGTGAGGGCGGATTGAGCGTTGAAGATCGGTCGGTAGTGTTTGGGGATTTGCAGTCCGAAGGGTTGACTTTGGGAGAGGAGGTCGTGCTGGGCTCCCTGGAGGAGCAGCGACTGAGTGCTGGTGGTGGAGAATTGCAGATAGTTTCGGCGACCAAAGCCAGCGGAGATCTGGACCTGAGCGGTGCCGGCGGTGTGCGGACCAGCGGCTTGGTTTCGGTTGACGGTGGTACATTGACGGTGAGAGATGCGTTGCATTTGGCCGGCGATCTCCGTGCTCGGGCGATCCGAGGGCAGGGGGATGTCAGCACGGAATCCACTGGTTTAAGAAGTCTAGTTGCGAGCGGAGGGAGTATTGAGTTGTCTGGGAACCTGGTTGGTGAGAGTGGTGATGTGCAGCTATCCGGCGTCGGGGAGCAAGGGGTAACGGTAGGCGGTTTAACGCGGATCGAGAGCGGAAGCTTGCAGACGGTGGGAGGAGCGAGCTTTGGAGGCGATGTGACTGCCAGCGGGAATCTGGAGTTCGGCGGAGCGGTCGTGCTGAGCGGAGGTGAGGCCCAAGCAGTGATTTCAACGGGAGGTGCTGTAGTTGGTTCGGGATCGCTGAACAAAGCGGCCGGAGATTTGAATGTGAGCGGTGTCCGCGGAGTGACTGTGAGTGGGGATGTAGCGTCCGGTGGTGCTCTAGCCTTGAACGGCGGACAAGACGGAACGGGTCTGGTGCTGGGAGGCAATGTAAGTGCCGAAGGTTTGACCGTTGAGACGGCGGTGAACCTGACAGGTAGTGGCGATCAACAATTGTCGGCAGGCAGCGGGGCCTTGCAACTATCTGAGACGAGCAAGGCGAACGGGAGTTTGAGCCTACGGGGTGAAGGAGGGGTTACGCTGCTTTCCGATGTGGAATTGAGTGAGGGCGGATTGAGCGTTGAAGATCGGTCTGTAGTATTTGGGGATTTGCAGTCCGAAGGGTTGACTTTGGGAGAGGAGGTTGTGTTGGGATCCCTGGATGGGCAGCGACTGAGTGCTGGCGGTAGAGAATTGCAGATAGTTTCGGCCACCAAACCCAGCGGAGACCTGGACCTGAGCGGTGCCGGCGGTGTGCGGACCAGCGGCTTGGTTTCGGTAGAAGGTGGCACGGTGACGGTGAGAGATGCGTTGCACTTGGCTGGAGATCTCCGTGCTCGGGCGATCCGAGGGCAAGGGGATGTCAGCACGGAGTCCACTGGTTTAAGAAGTCTAGTTGCGAGCGGAGGGAGTATTGAGTTGTCTGGGAACCTGGTTGGTGAGAGTGGTGATGTGCAGCTATCCGGCGTTGGGGAGCAAGGGGTAACGGTAGGCGGCTTAACGCGGATCGAAAGCGGAAGCTTGCAGACGGTGGGAGGAGCGAGCTTTGGAGGCGATGTCACGGCCAGCGGGAACCTGGAGTTCGGAGGAGCGGTCGCGCTGAGCGGAGGTGAGGCCCAAGCAGTGAGCTCAACGGGAGGTGCCGTGATTGGATCTGGATCGCTGAACAAAGCGGCCGGAGATTTGAATGTGAGCGGTGCCCGCGGAGTGACTGTGAATGGGGATGTCGCGTCCGGTGGTGCTCTAGCCTTGAACGGTGGCGAAGATGGGACCGGGTTGGCACTGGGAGGCGACGTAAACGGCGAGGGCGTATTGTTCGAGACAGCGTTGCGCTTGACGGGAACCAGTGAGCAAGCGTTGTCCGGAGGAAGTGGCACGCTGCAGGCGAGCGAGATTAGTAAGTTGTCGGGAGGTTTGCGTATAGGAGGGTCAGGAGGCGTGACCTTGCTATCGGATGTGGGAGTGACCGAGGGGAGCTTGAATGTGGAGGATCCGTCGGTGGTGTTCGGAAACATCGCATCTGAAGGACTAACATTTGAAAGTGAAGCGAACTTGGTCTCAGCGGAGTCGCAACGATTGAGTGGAGGATCGGGTGTGCTGCAAATAGTTTCGGCGACCAAACCCACCGGAGATCTGGACCTGAGCGGTGCCGCCGGTGTACGGACCAGTGGCTTGGTTTCGGTAGAAGGTGGCACGGTCACAGTGAGAGATGCGTTGCATTTGGCCGGAGATCTCCGTGCTCGGGCGATCCGAGGGCAAGGGGATGTCAGGACGGAGTCCACGGGCTTGAGAAGTTTGGTTGCGAGTGAAGGGAGTGTTGAGTTGTCCGGGAACCTGGTTGGTGAGAGTGGTGATGTGCAGCTATCCGGCGTTGGGGAGCAAGGGGTAACGGTAGGCGGCTTAACGCGGATCGAAAGCGGAAGCTTGCAGACGGTGGGAGGAGCGAGCTTTGGAGGCGATGTGACTGCCAGCGGGAATCTGGAGTTCGGCGGAGCGGTCTTGCTGAGCGGAGGTGAGGCCCAAGCAGTGAGTTCAACGGGAGGTGCTGTGGTTGGTTCGGGGTCGCTGAACAAAGCGGCCGGAGATTTGAATGTGAGCGGTGCCCGCGGGGTGAGTTTGAATGGGGATGTTGCGTCCGGTGGTGCTCTAGCCTTGAACGGCGGACAAGACGGAACGGGTCTGGTGCTGGGAGGCAATGTAAGTGCCGAAGGTTTGACCGTTGAGACGGCGGTGAACCTGACAGGTAGTGGCGATCAACAATTGTCGGCAGGCAGCGGGGCCTTGCAACTATCTGAGACGAGCAAGGCGAACGGGAGTTTGAGCCTACGGGGTGAAGGAGGGGTTACGCTGCTTTCCGATGTGGAATTGAGTGAGGGCGGATTGAGCGTTGAAGATCGGTCCGTAGTATTTGGGGATTTGCAGTCCGAAGGGTTGACTTTGGGAGAGGAGGTTGTGTTGGGCTCCCTGGAGGGGCAGCGACTGAGTGCTGGCGGTGGAGAATTGCAGATAGTTTCGGCCACCAAACCCAGCGGAGACCTGGACCTGAGCGGTGCCGGCGGTGTGCGGACCAGCGGCTTGGTTTCGGTAGAAGGTGGCACGGTGACGGTGAGAGATGCGTTGCACTTGGCTGGAGATCTCCGTGCTCGGGCGATCCGAGGGCAAGGGGATGTCAGCACGGAGTCCACTGGTTTAAGAAGTCTAGTTGCGAGCGGAGGGAGTATTGAGTTGTCTGGGAACCTGGTTGGTGAGAGTGGTGATGTGCAGCTATCCGGCGTTGGGGAGCAAGGGGTAACGGTAGGCGGCTTAACGCGGATCGAAAGCGGAAGCTTGCAGACGGTGGGAGGAGCGAGCTTTGGAGGCGATGTCACGGCCAGCGGGAACCTGGAGTTCGGAGGAGCGGTCGCGCTGAGCGGAGGTGAGGCCCAAGCAGTGAGCTCAACGGGAGGTGCCTTGATTGGATCTGGATCGCTGAACAAAGCGGCCGGAGATTTGAATGTGAGCGGTGCCCGCGGAGTGACTGTGAATGGGGATGTCGCGTCCGGTGGTGCTCTAGCCTTGAACGGTGGCGAAGATGGGACCGGGTTGGCACTGGGAGGCGACGTAAACGGCGAGGGCGTATTGTTCGAGACAGCGTTGCGCTTGACGGGAACCAGTGAGCAAGCGTTGTCCGGAGGAAGTGGCACGCTGCAGGCGAGCGAGATAGGTAAGTTGTCGGGAGGTTTGCGTATAGGAGGGTCAGGAGGCGTGACCTTGCTATCGGATGTGGGAGTGACCGAGGGGAGCTTGAATGTGGAGGATCCGTCGGTGGTGTTCGGAAACATCGCATCTGAAGGACTAACATTTGAAAGTGAAGCGAACTTGGTCTCAGCGGAGTCGCAACGATTGAGTGGAGGATCGGGTGTGCTGCAAATAGTTTCGGCGACCAAACCCACCGGAGATCTGGACCTGAGCGGTGCCGCCGGTGTACGGACCAGTGGCTTGGTTTCGGTAGAAGGTGGCACGGTCACAGTGAGAGATGCGTTGCATTTGGCCGGAGATCTCCGTGCTCGGGCGATCCGAGGGCAAGGGGATGTCAGGACGGAGTCCACGGGCTTGAGAAGTTTGGTTGCGAGTGAAGGGAGTGTTGAGTTGTCCGGGAACCTGGTTGGTGAGAGTGGTGATGTGCAGCTATCCGGCGTTGGGGAGCAAGGGGTAACGGTAGGCGGCTTAACGCGGATCGAAAGCGGAAGCTTGCAGACGGTGGGAGGAGCGAGCTTTGGAGGCGATGTGACTGCCAGCGGGAATCTGGAGTTCGGCGGAGCGGTCTTGCTGAGCGGAGGTGAGGCCCAAGCAGTGAGTTCAACGGGAGGTGCTGTGGTTGGTTCGGGGTCGCTGAACAAAGCGGCCGGAGATTTGAATGTGAGCGGTGCCCGCGGGGTGAGTTTGAATGGGGATGTTGCGTCCGGTGGTGCTCTAGCCTTGAACGGCGGACAAGACGGAACGGGTCTGGTGCTGGGAGGCAATGTAAGTGCCGAAGGTTTGACCGTTGAGACGGCGGTGAACCTGACAGGTAGTGGCGATCAACAATTGTCGGCAGGCAGCGGGGCCTTGCAACTATCTGAGACGAGCAAGGCGAACGGGAGTTTGAGCCTACGGGGTGAAGGAGGGGTTACGCTGCTTTCCGATGTGGAATTGAGTGAGGGCGGATTGAGCGTTGAAGATCGGTCCGTAGTATTTGGGGATTTGCAGTCCGAAGGGTTGACTTTGGTAGAGGAGGTCGTGTTGGGCTCCCTGGAGGGGCAGCGACTGAGTGCTGGCGGTGGAGAATTGCAGATAGTTTCGGCGACCAAAGCCAGCGGAGACCTGGACCTGAGCGGTGCCGGCGGTGTGCGGACCAGCGGCTTGGTTTCGGTTGACGGTGGTACATTGACGGTGAGAGATGCGTTGCACTTGGCTGGAGATCTCCGTGCTCGGTCGATCCGAGGGCAAGGGGATGTCAGGACGGAGTCCACGGGCTTGAGAAGTTTGGTTGCGAGCGGAGGGAGTGTTGAGTTGTCTGGGAACCTGGTCGGTGAGAGTGGTGATGTGCAGCTATCCGGCGTCGGGGAGCAGGGCGTAACGGTGGGCGGCTTAACGCGGATCGAAAGCGGAAGCTTGCAGACGGTGGGAGGAGCGAGCTTTGGAGGCGATGTCACGGCCAGCGGGAACCTGGAGTTCGGAGGAGCGGTCGCGCTGAGCGGAGGTGAGGCCCAAGCAGTGAGCTCAACGGGAGGTGCCGTGATTGGATCTGGATCGCTGAACAAAGCGGCCGGAGATTTGAATGTGAGCGGTGCCCGCGGAGTGACTGTGAATGGGGATGTCGCGTCCGGTGGTGCTCTAGCCTTGAACGGTGGCGAAGATGGGACCGGGTTGGCACTGGGAGGCGACGTAAACGGCGAGGGCGTATTGTTCGAGACAGCGTTGCGCTTGACGGGAACCAGTGAGCAAGCGTTGTCCGGAGGAAGTGGCACGCTGCAGGCGAGCGAGATAGGTAAGTTGTCGGGAGGCTTGCGTATCGGTGGGGCAGGAGGCGTGACCTTACTATCAGATGTGGAAGTGACCGAGGGGAGCCTGAATGTGGAGGATCCGTCTGTGGTATTCGGAAACATCGCATCCGAAGGGCTAACATTTGAAAGTGAAGCGAACTTGGTCTCAGCGGAGTCGCAACGATTGAGTGGAGGATCGGGTGTGCTGCAAATAGTTTCGGCGACCAAAGCCAGCGGAGATCTGAATCTGAGTGGTACAGGCGGTGTGCGGACCAGTGGCTTGGTTTCGGTAGAAGGTGGCACGGTCACAGTGAGAGATGCGTTGCACTTGGCCGGCGATCTCCGTGCTCGGGCGATCCGAGGGCAGGGGGATGTCAGCACGGAGTCCACGGGCTTGAGAAGTTTGGTTGCGAGTGAAGGGAGTGTTGAGTTGTCCGGGAACCTGGTTGGTGAGAGTGGTGATGTGCAGCTATCCGGCGTCGGGGAGCAGGGCGTAACGGTGGGCGGCTTGACGCGAATCGAAAGCGGAAGTTTGCAGACCTTGGGAGGAGCGAGCTTTGGAGGCGATGTTACGGCCAGCGGGAACCTAGAGTTCGGCGGATCGGTCGTGCTGAGTGGAGGTGGGGCTCAAACGGTGAGTTCAACGGGAGGTGCCGTGATTGGATCTGACTCTTTGAACAAGACGGCCGGAGATTTGAATGTGAGCGGTGCCCGCGGAGTGAGCTTGAATGGGGATGTCGCTTCCGGTGGTGCTCTAGCCTTGAACGGTGGACAAGACGGAACGGGGCTGGCGCTGGGAGGCAATGCAACTGCAGAAGGGGTAACAGTCGAGACGGTGCTGAGCCTGACTGATGATGGTGATCAACAGTTGTCGGCTGGAGACGGTGTCCTACAAATTGCGGGCATTAGCAAGGGGAGTGGGAATTTGGAGCTAAGCGGTCGGGGAGGTGTGAGAACTGGCGGCCTGGTCTCGGTAGACGAAGGTACCTTGACTGTGAGAGATGCGTTGCGCTTGGCTGGAGATCTCCGAGCTCGGGCGATCCGAGGGCAAGGGGATGTCACCACAGAATCCACGGGTTCAAGAAGCTTAGTTGCGAGCGGAGGGAGTGTTGAGTTGTCCGGGAACTTGGTTGGTGAGAGTGGTGATGTGCTGCTATCAGGCGTTGGAGAGCAAGGGGTGACGGTAGGCGGCTTGACGCGAATCGAAAGCGGAAGCTTGCAGACGGTGGGAGGAGCGAACTTTGGAGGCGATGTATCGTCTACTGGGAACATCGAGTTTGGAGGAGCGGTTGTGCTGAATGGTAGTGAGGCCCAAAGAGTGAGTTCAACGGAAGGTGCCGTGATTGGATCTGGGTCACTGAACAAAGCGGCCGGAGATTTGAATGTGAGCGGTGCCCGCGGAGTGAGCTTGAATGGGGATGTCGCGTCCGGTGGTGCTCTAGCCTTGAACGGAGGACAAGACGGGACCGGGTTGGCACTGGGAGGCAACGTTCGCGCCGAAGGGGTGACGGCCGAAACGCCGTTACGCCTGATTGGTAGTGGTGGTCAACAGTTGTCGGCTGGAGATCATGTCCTTCAAGTTACGGGAATCAGTAAGGCTAGCGGAGACTTGGACCTAAGCGGTCGAGGAGGTGTGAGAACGAGTGGCTTGATCTCAGTACCGGAGGGCACGGTAACTGTGACAGACGCATTGCACTTGGCGGGAGACCTTCGTGCTCGTGCGATCAGAGGGCAAGGGGATGTCAGCACGGAATCCGCTGGGTTACGAAGCTTAGTTGCGAGCGAAGGGAGTGTTGAACTGTTTGGAAACCTGGTCGGGCAGAGTGGCGATGTGCTGCTATCGGGCATCGGTGAACAAGGGGTAAAGGTGCAAGGTTTGACGCGAGTTGATAGTGGGAACTTACGGACGTTGGGAGGTGCCGACTTCGGTGGCGATGTGTCTGCTAGTGGAAACGCAGAGTTCGGTGGAAGGGTTGTCCTGAGTGGCGCTGGCGCACAAGCGGTGACATCTACCGGAGGACGGGTGGAAATCGCTGAGAATCTTGAGAGTCTGGCCGGAGACGTTGTTGTGTCGGCGGGCACCGATCAGGCAGTAATGGGCACCGATCATGTAGTTAAAGTCGCTGGCACTACCGAAGTCACGGACGGTGGACTCAGCATCGGTGGTGACGCTGACTTTGGAGGAGATGTAACAGCCAGCAGGGGAATTCAGTTTGGAGAGAACCTGGTTCTGAGTGGGGTGGGATCTCAGACGGTCGTTTCTAGTGATGGGAGCATTCAGGTTTCCGGTTCTGTGACCAAAGCCGCTGACGACCTAAGTTTGTCGGGTGCGACCGGTGTTCGAATTGGGAGCGATCTGTCCGTGGCAGGTACGCTGGAATTGAACGGCGGACCGAGTAAGAGCGGAATCGAACTGAATGGCAACGTTCGATCGCAGGGCTTCACGGCAGAAACCGGTCTAGAGTTGACGAATGATGATGATCAGTCTTTGTCCGGAGGAGCCGGGGCGTTGGTGGCCGCAGCAATTACAAAAGGGAACGGAGGAGATCTCAATTTAAGTGCTGACGGTGGACTGACATTGTTGTCGGATGTCGAAGTAAATGGGGGCCGATTGACAATTGACGATCAGGCGACCGTATCCGCTGGCGAGCTCACAGCCGACGGGATCACCGTCAATGCCCCCGTAACATTTGCTGAGAATGCGGGGCCCGAGCTCTCGGCGCGCGATGATACCCTGTTGGTTAACGCTCCAATTCAGCGAGCGCGGGGCGACCTCAGACTCGGCGGAAGCAGCATTAAAGCCACTGCTGATGTTGTCGTTAGCGACGGTAATCTGATCGTGGCCAACGCGCTGGAGGCCGCAGGTACCTTCTCCGGTGGAGGGGGGCTTACAATACTGGGACGGCTGACGGTGCCTCCAGAGGAAAGCCTAACGCTGAGTGGAGGCGACGCGCAGTTGACCATTGGCAGCGGCGTCGATGGCGGTAGTCAATCGGTTTTGACCGTCGAGGGAAGTGGTGTTGACGTGAGTGGCGATGTCAATTTCTCGGGAGGGACCTTGATCTCCAAATCGAGGATTGGTTTCGATGGGAATCTATCCGGCAATTTTGATTTCTCGGACGACGCGGAGTTCGTTGGAAACGGTACGCAAGAAGTGAGGATTGAGGAGGGCAATCTGGAAGCCGCTGGCAATATTACCAAGCGGAACGGTTGGTTGGACATTAGTGGGACCGGAAAGCTTGTGATGGACGGGCAGACCGATGCGACTCAAACCATCAGTGTCCCGGCCGGTGGCCTCTTGTTGGCCAATGCGATTGACGGGAAAAATGGTGATTTGCGGATCGCCGTGTTGGATTTCGTCCAAATTGATGAAGTGGTCAATGTCGAGAATGGCGCCCTTGAGATCGTTGTCGATATGCGGTCACTCAGCGAAGGTGAGTTTCGGGACTATCTTGACGACAACGCTGAAAGAATTGGCGCTGGCTTGCGAGGGCGGTTGGAAGATCTGATATCATCCGACCGGTTTGCACATATCCACTTTGGGGACTCGGTTGTTGCCAGCGATGGGATTCGTATCGAGGGCGATGTCATGCTCACTCAGGACGGGATCCCCATGCCAGAGGAGGGACAGCGACCCGAAGACGTCTCGGCCGCACAACGATTCGAGTCGGACGGAAACATCTCTTTCGATGGTTCTGTTAGGAAGCGATTAGGAGACGATTCTCATGCCCTCGGAAGGCTTGTGTTCAGCACTCCGGACGAAGTTACCTTTGGTGGTAGGACAAACGTGGACGGAGAACCGATTCCCGGACTCACTGTCTTCCTAGACACAGTGGATGATGATAATCAGCAGGCTGGATTTGTGGAATTTGCGCGCGGTGCACAGACAATCCTACGAGCCGATGCGAACTTTCGGGCGGCCGGTTTTGAAGGACTCTCACCGACAGCGAACGGTTTCAATCTGACGATTAACGAGGTGTTGTTCTCGTCCCTGGGTGACGACACCTTGCAGCGGGTGCTAGGAGCATTGCTACCAGACGAGGAACGGCAAGAGGCCCCAGCCGTTGCGCCTACTGGAGTGAACGAACGAGAGTTTGGTTTCAACGGGGAAAACGTAAGTAGCACAGACGTTTACGAGGAGGAACGGAAGAGGAGGGCTGCTGAAGCGGCTGCAGCGAGGGCTGCAGAAGAGGATGCAGCCGGTGAATAGGCTGAATTGAGTGATTTTGGAGTTCTTGAGAGACCTCGTGCGGAAGAATCTGCCATTTACATTCTGTGAAGCGTGCTCAGTGGAGTGTCAGTGCTGCGGCGAACGAAAGATTCCCAATTTAAGATAGCTACTTGAACTACATTTTTCAGAAGATGATCTCATTTGGATACCGAGTTGTTCTGCTTCCGTTGTTATTGTTGTTGTCCATTTCTGCTCAAGGGCAGGAATTGAACGAGGAAAACGACATAGACGACGAGTTTGCATATGTTGACAAAGTTTTGGGAGTCTTGATCGTACCAACGATTGATGATGTGAAGGTTGAGGGGGTGGATTTCAGGCTTGAGGGAGTTTCGATTGAGGGGCCTGACTTTTTGAGAGATCCAGTTTTGATTGACCAGATTTCAGACATCGTTCTCGGGAAACGTCTGACAGATGAGAAGCTCAATGAGCTGTTGAAAGCGATCGTGGTCTTCTGTCGGGATCAAAATCATCTTGTCGTTGATGCATTTTTTCGCGAGCAGGTGATCAAACACGGAGTGATTCAGATTGCCTTACTGGAGGCAACGATTGGAGACATTAATGTTGAGAACGATGGGGCTCGCCACTTTTCGGATGCCGTCATTCGACGCCATCTACGACTCAAGAAAGGTGACTGGGTCGACGGGAAAGTGCTCAGCGAGGACTTGCTGTGGCTGAACCGGAACAGCTACCAGAGTCTGGGGCAGTTCTCGGCACCCTTCAGGCAAGTGTCAGCCGCTTTCAAGCAGGGTAAGCTTGGTGGGGAGACGGACTTGTCGATCGTCGTGAAAGACCGATTTCCATTGCGTGCTTTTGTTGGTTACGAGGACACGGGTTTTACCGTGATCGGTCAGCATCGAAACTTTGCAGGTTTTGATTGGGCTAATGTGTTCGGGCAAGATCATCGTTTAAATTACCGTTACACCACCGATTCAGCTTACCAACTGTATCGTGGGCACATGGCAAGCTACGTGATCCCGATTCCGAAGTGGCGTCACAGGCTCGTGTTCTTTGGGGGGCATTCGACAATATCTCCCGACTTTGCCGAATTGGACCCGGTGAATCTGGGGGGGCTTGTCGGGGATGGTTCGATATATCAGGTCGGGGCTCGCTATTCTGTGCCGCTGAGGCGTGGGAAAAAATATGAGGATGACTTGACGGTTGGATTCGATTTCAAAAAGACCGACACGCCACTATTCTTCGGTACGGCATCTTCCGGTTTGCTGCGAACCAATCAGTTGGAGGTTGCGAACCTTTTGGTGGACTATTCTGGGTTGCTTCGAGACGAGCTGGGCGGCACTTCGTGGACGCTTCAAGGTGTTTATAGCCCCGGGAATCTCACATCTAGAAATACGGATTCCAGCTTTAGCGACTTTTCACCTGGCTCGGACGCTCGATATCTTTATGGACAACTTCGCTTGGCCCGGGAAACTCAGATCTCAAGTACCAATTTGACTTGGAAGATTCAGGGGATGGGGCAGATTTCGGACTCTCAGTTGGCGCCGTCAGAGACATTTGGTGTCGGTGGGTATGCGACCGTAAGGGGGTATGACGAGCGAACCGTGGTGGGGGATCATGGATGGTATGTTTCGAATGAGCTTCGGTCTCGACTATTCAGCCTTGGAAAGAATCCGAAGGATGCGGGTGTTTTGCAGCTGCTGACATTTATTGACTACGGAATGGTGTATACCCGTTCTCCGAGTGCGGCATTGGATGAACAGTATAATGAGGCGCTTGCCTCGGTGGGAGTTGGTCTTCGTTACCAACTGGCCAATACGGCCCGGCTCCGGTTTGATTACGGCTATCAATTGAAGCGGGGATATCATCGTGACACTCTGTTGCCCGGGGAGCGACAGGGGCGATCGAGGGTCCATGTTGGGGTTGAAATCAGTTTCTAGGTCGATTGGCGGATCCGATTCAAATGAAAGCCAACAAGATCACTCGCTACGGGCTTGTATTTGGTTGCATCCTGGTCGCTTTCCTCTTCGGAGCTTTTCTGGGGAATCGAGGGTTGTTTGAACCTCGTGGCGCGGCGCCAGGTATTGAGGGTGGGTCTGAGGTTAAGCAGTATTTAGACTATTTAAAGACCGCGACTGTGACGGAAGTTGTTCCTGTTCGATTGAACCTGCGGACGGACGAGAGCCAAAGGGTATTCCGGAGCCATTTGCTGAAGTCCCTTAGGGAAAGTCAGACGGCCTTCTTGCGGCCCTATTTGGCCCGATTTCAGGAAATGGGAATCGATTCCGAAAATCAGCGCCTTCTGGCTGAGCAGTTGTTGATGGTACGCTTAGCTTCCTGGGAGGCCGAGGGATATTTGACTGAATTCAAAACGGCCCGTGTACGATTCGATCAAAGCCTACGTGGCCTCGTGTCGTCATCGGAATATGGTGCCTTCTTGGATTGGTATTATCTTCGACGCGTGGACGGTGAACTTGCTCGAATGATTGCGTTTGCGGAGAAAAAGTCTCTCGCGTCGCCATCGGATTCGGATCGAGCGCGAATTCGAGAAGTTTTGATCGAGAAGTCACCCCAATGGTCGCCGGAGTGGGACGGCCCAATCGGTGCTGTTCCGGACCCAGTGGTGGGCTCCTTGGAAAAGGCGTGGCGAAGGCAGAAGGAAAAGAAGAGACTGGAGAGCATCCTGCCGGACCTGAAGCGAGAGCTGATCGCGGGGGGGGGCAGTTCAGACGCCGTGGAGTTAGTGAGTGCTTACTTTGAGGATTCTTTTGCGCCCAAGCCTTAAAATGGCATTAACGGAGGAGGCCACAATGCCAGCCGGCGGGTATTTGTGGATTGAGCGATATGGGGGCCTTCATTCACCGTTCCCAACATTGGCTGGAGCGGCTACATGGCCCGTCTCCGGTTAGACGCACGGGTTGCCAAAAGGGGGGCTGCGGGCTCGCGGGCTATCCCGTAGTGGATGGGTTGATACAGATTGCCGTCATACCGGGATTTCTTGCAGAGGTTTCTATTGACTATCTTAATTCGCCAACGGATTCGTTTTCCTATAAACCTGAGATCTTTCCTTCTTTTTGTGTGATCAAAGAACCTGAACTCACTGAGGTGTTCGTAAAACTGCTGCAAAAGAACCCAAAGCTCCTGATTACCCCTAGGTTCAGGCAGGAACGTCTGGGGGAAGTGGATTTGACGCTCTCCGTTTATAAATATTTTGATGGTTAATTTTACGGCAAACTAGAAAGACGGAGGCAGAGAACACTGGCCGATCGCCTGTAGCAGACGAGAGCAATTCAGTTTGTATCGCAGCCAGGCAACATATTGTTAGCTGGGTACAATGTCAGAAGTTCTGACCTCAATGATGGAGAGATCGACAATGAACGGTAGCCATTCGAGATTGTCTCCGATGATGGTATCGCCAGGATTCAGTAAACCGGATGATTGTGGCACCTAAAGTTAGTTCCTCCTAGGCGGGCCCAGAATCTGAGGGGGCAGTTTCCACATGTGATTCCTTGGCTTGGGTTCATTCACCCGACTCAATGACTGTTGAAGGAATAGCGATTACTCCTTCATCACTGGTTGAAAGTTCAATCCCGCGTGGAGGCTGTCTACTGATTGGGAACGAAAATTGGACGGACTGTTGCGCGTTTGTTGTTACTTTTTCGTTCGAATCGGATTCGGCTCCCGGGGCGAACTAAGGTTGTTGATTCGAGCCCTGCAAAGGTATCACTGACACTTGTCCATTCGGGAAGATTGCCGACCAGATTGTAGAGTCCGTTGCTGTCAGGCTCGCCGACTGTGGTTCCACGGTAAGGCGTGTCATCCGGTACTGCTATATTGCCTGCGTTGATCCATGTTACGTTTCTTTGTGCGAGTGAATCGAGGTAGGTTACCGCCGCTTGCGTAAGCCCCCTGATGAGTTGCCTTTTGCTTGTCACGGCACTTAAACCAGAAAGTTGGAAGTAATCATCGGGCGATGCAAGTGTGATCGTGCCTTTGTGATTTCCCTGGGAGGCGATTCTGTTCAGTTCTGCGACGAAACCTGTCGCTTCAGTGTAGGAAAGCATGGAGGGCGCATTGTTGGGGGGGGAAGTGGAAGCCGCTGGGCTTCCTGCCTGTGGCCTACCTGCGATTCTGGTATAGTCAGCGGCTGAGACTTCGTGCTTCATGACATAGGCTCCGTTTGCCCGCAAGGTTGGAACCCAAACGAATTCAAAGTTGGAAATGGTGATATTCGGACGGTTTGGTCGATCTGGCTCATCCGGCTCTTCGGGCTTGAGGAGTTCTTCGATTTCGTTGAGTGCCGCCGAAAGTCGTGATTCAAGGTTTCGCTTGATGGTAGCGAAGTTGTTTATACGCGGTCCTGTTGGTGGAAGAGATAATTGCTGCAAATAGGAACGTGCGTCTTTTTCCCAATTGGTTATATCGAGATCGTCTCTCGTTTGGGCCGATGGCACGGGCGTGTCTCTGAGTTGACGGACCTGATCCTCAATGCTGAGGATTGCGATTTCGGCTGCGGAGGTGTTCCAGACGTCCGAGTAGATCTGGTTGTGTGATAGGTCTACGGGAGGGGTGCTAGTGGATCCCTGTTCGGCAGTCTGGAGAATGCCGAGAGCAGAATTGTAGGCGAGTAGTGACTGGCTGGATCGTGCCTTTTGAAGCTCTTGAGTGATGGGCATCCCGACTCTTGCCGTTGTCAAACTGTTTTGATTGATGCTTTCGCGATAGATGGCTGGATCAAGCCTCTCTGCTCGTCCGGCGGATGCGACCGCGTTAGTGAGGTAGGAATTAGAATTGGTCAAGTCTCGATCGGTGATTCGGCGCATGGCTTCATCGTAGTAGAGTGCGAAGTTCTGAGTTTCGATCCTAGCGGTAACGGAATCGCGGTAATTGGCAAGTGACGACAGGTTTTTCTCAGCGAGAAGGACGTCGATGCGACTCCGTGATTCTGTCGAGATCCTTTCCCGTTGCTGTTTGATAGAGTCCGGATCAAGAGGTCGGTTTGTTCCAGGCGTGGATGAGGCCAATGCTTGACTCTCCACGATGGCCTGCTCTCCGGCTCGAACGGCTTCATTCGCCCGTTGGGTATAGTTGGTGAGCTTGACTGCTTCGGTTTCGTATTTTGAATTTCCGATTCTCTTTGCTTCGGCTTCGGCCAGTTCAAATTGCTGCTGAGCTTCAGCAAACTTCAGTTGGCCTAGATAGAGGTCTCCCTGTCCCATAGCATCGGCAATCTTGAGCAGGGCCTGGTTGGCGTTTCGATACTTGTCGATGAGTGCCCGCAACGGATCGGATGCTCTATTTTGATAAGCTGCTTCCAGTGTGGTGATTGCTTGGACGACGTCTTCACCGGGTAACGTTTTGTATTCTTCGAATCGAGCGATGTAGTTAAGGTTGTTCTCCAGATCAGTAGCAAAGTTCCCAGTGATGTGATTGAGGGCTAACTCGTCCAATCGGGTCTTTGCGGAGGCGAGAAGCCCTTTCGCATTGTCGAGATAGTCCTCGGTTAAGGGAAGGTTGTTTCCTTCGAACTGGGACAGTTCGTCGTTCCCGTTCTCGATGGTTGAGAGGATATCAAGGAAGCTTTTTGCGCGCGTCCTTGAAGAATCGAGTTTGGCGTAGAGCAGCGAACCTGTCGGTGCATTCATTTGATCGAGCAACGTGGTGATGTCGTTGACATGGCCGTTGAGCATCGGCGGTGAATTTGTTAGGGAGAAGGAAGTGCCGGACTCGGCCCGTGCGACCAGATCGATTTCCTCTGAGATCTGGTTCAATTCGTCAGCTTCTTCGGCCCCAATAAGGGCCTGAGCCTCCCGAAACTGAGCCCTCGCTCCCGCGAAGTTCATTGCATTCCGTTGTTCGATACCCTGGAGGAGCAAGTTGTTGAACTGGGCTGATTGGAAGCTCTCTTGGGGGATTGTCGGTGTAGGGTTGGTGAACCGGGTCGCATATTCTGTTAGTTTCGGCAATGAAACGAATATTCCGATTCCAGCCACAAGGAGTACGATGGTTAAAGTGAAGACGACGCTGCGAGGGATCGATGGTTTGGGTTTGATGAAATCGTCTGTATCGGAGGTGTCGAGCCCAATGGTAATGCCGGTGATCTCACCGTCTTCCGTTATATGAGTTTCTCCATCAGTGGTTTCGTGAGGGTCTGGCTCGAAGAATTCGGTGGGAGGGGTTGCGGTAGCTGACGTTCCGGCAGGTGCCGTTGTGCTAGTCGTGTTTTCGTCGCTGGCTGGATCTTGGGACTCTGCTCTTGCTAGGTTCTTAGGTATGCTTTGTGTGGCCTTGATTTCGCTGAGTAGAGCTTCTACCTCGTTGAGCATCGCCGTGGCTGTGGGGTAGCGATCACCGGGAAGTGGTTCAAGTGCTGTTTGGATAATCGCGATTAATCGGGCGTTGTGTTTGAAGACTTCATGCTGACTGAAATTCGGAAGGTCGACATCGCCAGCCTTTTTAGCCTGAGCTAGCCTAACCGCCGCGCGTTTGTCCCTGCGTGGGATCGGTTTGAAGGGCAACTTTCCCGTGAGGGCCTGAAATAGGCTGACTCCAATACCGTAGATGTCAGATTGAGCCGATCCATGATGCACCTCCAGAAAGACCTCCGGTGCCGAGTAGTTTGGCGTCTGTGGCGCCGTTTCATCCACACTGGTTAAGCGTTCGAGATTGCCCATTAAGGCTGCGCCCAGGTCAAACAGTTTCGCTTTTTCCGGGAAACCCGCCGGGGCGTACATGTTCCCTGGTTTGATGTCTCGGTGAAAGATCTCGCGATCGTGCAGGTGTTGTAAGGCGGCGAGGTACTTGGTGAAGATTGTTAGAGTTTCGTATTCGGTGAGGTGCTTTTCTGTTCTGATTCGGTAGTCTAATCCGGCTTGGGGCATGCCACTCAAAAACTCCATGATGAGGAATGGCCGCCCGGTGGATTCTTTTTGCAGAAAGTCAATATGCTTAACGAGGCCAGGGTGTGGGTGCTCCTTTAGTATGTTGGATTCCCTGACAAATCGCTCGCTAGGTTTGCGATTGATGAGAGCTTTAATTGCGATTCGCGGGTATCTCTTATGCGGCCTACCGGTTTTGTTATGTTTGGTGCCCGCTGCAACGACATAGCCGAAGCCGCCTTTTTTAATAAACTCCTCGTAGATATAGGTGTAATTGTGTTTGGGGACTCCGAGTTGTTTGCGGTGAATCTTGCTAAAACGATTGCGGAGTGCTTCGAATGAATCGAGGTGGCTGACTCGTATTGAGCGTTCATGCAGACAATCGATGATGAGTTTTCGAGCTTCTTTCAGTATGAATGTTTGCCCAAAATTGAGTGCTTCCGAGCGTATTCTTCGGGGACCAGCGGTGTTGTGATACTCGTTGACATCCTTGTATTTTGGGTAAGGCAGCCTGCCGTTGAGAATGCAAAAAGCGCAGATGCCGAAAGAATAGATGAGAGATACTTCATCTTCGTGTTCTACCGGATGGGTTGCGGTGCTGAGGTTTGGATCAATAAAATCGATTGGCGGAGTCCTGCCGGGACTGAGAAAGCGAATCTCGCCTTTCTGAGTCAATAGGATTAAGTCTGGAGCGAGGTGGATTCGGGGATTGCGTTTGGCGTCCAGAACCTGTTGCGTCGCATCAATGAGTGCCTTTAGTAGCGGCTTTGCCGTCTTCCATGGGATAACGCGACGGGGAAAGCGTTCCATGTAGTTCGACAAGGGGACCAAGTTAGCGATCTCGGTGACGACATATTTTTTCATGACGGATTCCACGGCTGGATCCGTCTTAGCGGGTTCGGATTTTTGATGAACGACCCGGAGTTTTGTCTCGGTCTGTGACGTTTGTGGGGATGGCTTTGATTTTGGGCGGCCGTGCCGGTGGCTAGACTTTTGGGCGAGAGGTATATCACTAAATCTCTGGATTCGAGCCCTTGGATTGAACGCGAGGCAGCCGCTCAGAATGGAAGCCATCCCGGGGATTGCTTGTATTGCGGGTTTGCTGAAGTCAATCGTTGGTGATGCTGTTCCCGGGGGGAAACGGCCCTCAGCGATGATGATGGGGAGGTCGCTGTTCCCGATCGCCGGAAGTGGGAGTTCTCCGGTAATTGTTTGGTATAGGCAGACTCCGAAACTATAGATATCCGAGAGCTCGTCAGCGGGCGTCGCAGGCGTGGATTGCGTCGGAAATAGTTCCGGTGCCATGTAGTCGTACGTGCCCTTGATTACGGTGGTGGACGTTTCATGGCTGCTCGTCTCTTCTAGAGTGGCGATTCCGAAATCGATCAGTTTTGGGGCCCAAGATGAATCGATGATTATATTCGACGGTTTTAGATCCCGATGAGTGATGCCGAGCGTGCTTGCGTACATCAGGGCTTCTTGCAGCCCAGCGTAGATGCCCACAATTTGTTCAGATTGGAAGCGTTGCGGTGAGCCGGCGAGAATGTTGCCTAGGTTCTTGCCTGGGAGGAATTCCATGACCAGGTAGAATTCTTCGCCATCCGCTTCGTCGAGGATGAGGCCTTGCTTGAATTGGACGATATTTGGGTGATTGAGTTGCTCTAGTATGCCGATTTCACTGTCGAATTGTACAGGATCATCCGACTTGTTTAGCCGACATAGCGCGACATACTCTCCTTCGTTGATGTGTGAAGTCTTTTTGACACACGTTGCCTTGAAGACGTCTTTCTGCCCACCGGAACCAACGAAGATGCGGTCAATGAAGTACTCGTCTAAGTTGCTAGTGACTAGAGGAGGCATAGGGCTATAATTGCATTAGGGGAGGTATTTGGTATAGGTTTTTTTGGGGGTATCGACGGTGGAACCTTTTCAAGTTTCCGCCGAAGCGTCATGCTTACCTTTTTCTGCGTGAGATGGAAGGATCGGCATTTTACCTGGTGTCACGGGAGGGCGGTTGATCGCAGGTATTCCTATACTGCGGGCTCTAGGGGAGGCGGCTTTGGAGGGATTTTTTTTCGCTGAATCGCTCCGTTTTTCGAGCCCTTGCTACGGTGGCGAGTGGATTGTGGTTATCAAGACCGCTGCCAAGCGGCCCGGTTGCCTTTCAATATGGATGTAGTCGTGGGCGTGTCCGTGTCGTTGTTGGGCGAAGTCAGTATTTCCTGGAGGGCGGTCCGCATTGTTTTTGCCGATGAAAAGCGATCGCGTGGATTTGCTGCCAAGGCCTTGGATAATAGCTCTTCCAGATTTTCGTTTTGGGCAAAAATCTGTGGTGAGAAGTCCGGAAGCAGTTTCTGGCCTTGTTTGGCGAGCGCTTGGTCGGCGGCGGCTTCCGGGTCGTTTTTGGGCAAGCGAGGAAAAGGAAGATTGCCTGTGATTGCTTGATATAGGGATATGCCTAGAGAGTATAGATCAGCTGTGGCTGAGCCGTGAGATTCTCCCAGGATGATTTCTGGTGGGGCGTAGACGGGCGTCTGAGTGATGGTACGCTGAGATTTTTTGGGCTTTCTGTCGGAATTCACTAATGCAATCCCCAGGTCGAATAGTTTTCCTTGGTGTGGTTGGCCTTGGGGGGCAAATAGGTTACCGGGCTTGATATCTCGATGATAGATTTTCTTGCTGTGCAGATGAGTGAGGGCGTCTAGGTAGTAGGTGAATAACTCCAAAGCTTCGATGAGCGGTATCCCTTTTTGTGAGTGGATGCGGTGATCCAGTCCTGCTTCGGGCATATTGTCCAGGAGTTCCATGATAAGGTAGGGTCCCTTGGATTCGCCAGCTACGGTATTTTGGGGGATATAGTCCAAATACTCTACGATGTTGTCGTGAGGGTGAGTTTTGAGAATGGAGGCTTCGTTCTGAAATCTTGTCGCTCCTTTGGTATTGATAAGCTCTTTGATGGCGACGCGTGGATGTTTGCGGCGGGGTCTTGCGGTGGAACGCTTCTGCGCGGTGGCGGCAATCACACGACCGAAGCCGCCCTTTTTTATAAAGACTTCAAATCTGTAGGCAACTGCGTGGTCGGGAAGCCTGAGTGTGCGTTGTTCTATTCGGTCAAAACGATCCGATAGCCTGTCTAGTGAACGAACGAGAGTTGTGCGTTGCGAGCGAGGACGGATGCAGTCCGTGATGAACTGAGTCGCGTGGTCTAGAATGTTGAGTTGGCCGAGAGAAAAGTCGGTGTTGGGGGCTTTGGTTGGTTGAGCCGGCTCGTTTGAGCTCCATTTCGGTACGCGCCCGGTAAGAACGTAGTAAACGTAGATACCCAGCGTGTAGATAAGGGAGAGTTCGTCGATTCCGCCTGCTTGGCTCGGGTTGTCTTCTTGATACGGGTCTCTGAATGGTTGTGGTGGGCGTTTCGCTGGCTTGGCGAACGACACATGCCAATCTGGATCGACCAGTATCTGTTTCGGGCCCGGAATGTAGCGAGATTTGCGCTTGCGGGCTAATTCAATGAGACGGCTGAGCACATGGGCTGCATATCGCCACGGTAGACCGCGAGGGTGTGATTTTATGATGCTGGCCACCGTCGGATGGGATGAAGTTGTTGTAGCTATTGAAGGAGCGGGAGACTGCTTCTTTAGCTTGGCCTCATCGGGGACGGACGGTGGCGATTTTCTTTTGCGGGGTGAGTCTGTTTCACGTCCCAGAAGGTCTTGTAGGGATTTGGTGATTTGCTTGTAGTTCTTTATGCGTTGATCTCGATCGAGATCAAGGCAAACACCCAAAAGGGGCTTCAGTCCCTCAGAAATGAGTAGTTCTGGCTGATTGAAGTCGATTTGCGGTCGGTGTGCATTTTGCCCAAATCTGAAGTGGAATCGCTCCGTGGCATCCGGCCCGGAGCCGATAGGCTGGAAGGGGAGTCTTCCGGTGATCGTTTTGTAAAGGCAGACTCCGAAACTATAGATGCTTGAGGCGGTATCGACTGGGAGAGGGCGATTACCGCGTTGCTTTGCGAACTCTGGTGCTGCGTAGTTGAGCATGTCCCCGGCTATTTCGGTTGGGCACGCGGCGATTGAACTTGGGATGATTTTCGCTTGGCCTGGTTTGATTAGCAGGACTTCCGAGGGGGTGAGAACAAGTGCCGAGCCCGCATTCCGGTTCAGGTAGTCAAGGCCTTCAGAGATGTTAGAGTAGATGCCAAGAATATCTGGCGTTGAGAGGGGTTTTTCTCGTTCAGCAAGGCGTTTGCTAAGGAGAACGCCATCGTCCCCTTCCCATACATAGAAGTAATCTTCCCCGTTGTCTGTTTCTAAGATGAAGGCCTCTCTGAGGCTGAGGATTCCGGGATGATTCGTTTTCGAGAGCACTTGAACCGTCGCCGCAAAACAGTCTCGGGTTGGGGCCGTCCGCAATTTGGTGATTAGGACGAGTTCCTGCTCATCTGTGTATTCGGTTTTCCGAATGCATTTTGCCCGGTAGAGCACGCATCCGTCGTTCGCCTCAATTTCATTTAGAACCTGGAAACTATCGATTGTGATTGGTGCCGGGTCTGCCATCCTTGTAATTGGCTGGTGGCGACTGCGTTGTGAGGGTAAGGGTAGGGGTTTTCCCTGCTATTCCTTGGGGTCGCGTCGCGTTCTTCTTGAGTTTTGGTGATGCAGTTTTGGGAGATTATTGAGGCTGGGTAGTGATGACGAGTCGAGTGGTTCCGTTGGGCCGTTTGGTGTCCGCCTTCAGGGGGGGGGCAGACCCGGATTCGAAACCTAGTAAGGTATTCTCGCGGTCCCAGCGACCTACCTGATAGGTAGGGTTCTCTGTGCTTTCATCGACGCAGAATTCCACGAACGAGTTTTTGGCGGATGGTAAGACGAACGCCTCGGGGGTGGTGGCAGCTGCTTGCCATTGTCCTGGAGATTGAATGACGAACGCGCAGTTTGGATATCTCTCGACTAACTTGTAGGCGGTGCCTTCAACGTCGATAGTAAGATTCCCTGTCTGTGCTTCGTTGGTCAGGTCCTTTGCCAGTTGCTGAGCTCTGGCGATGCGAAAGCTGACATTTACGGTATGCGAATCCACTTCGCGAGTTTTGATTTTATCTGCTGGCCACGCTTTGGCTTGAGCCGGAGTGATTGGGGTCGTTGCCACGAAATAATCCTTGCCTTCCGGTCTTCGGAAGACCGAGTCGAGTTCAGGAATTGTGATCACTTGGTCCGGGATAGGGGTGGGTGTCGCTTCGTCTGGTTGTGGGGAAGGCCCGGGGTTGATCACGTCACTATCTTCTGAGCCAGTGGCATCATCTTTCGGTTGATTCTGTGATTCAGTTGACGGGTTCGGATCGGTGGGAGTTTTTGTGTCTGCAGGAGGCTCGGACGCTCGCTCTGGTTGGGTTGTCTTCCCGGTTTCTTTCGCACCAGGAGATGCTTTTTCTGCTGAAGATTCCGCGTTATCCGGAGAGTTTGGTTCGCCGGAAGAATTCTTGTCTTCGGTAGATTCTGTCTTGTCGGCAGATTCCGTGTTGCCGGGATCCTCCGTGTTGTCGGGAGCCTCCGTGTTGTCGGCAGCCTCCGTGTTGTCGGGAGCCTCCGTGTTGTCGGCAGCCTCCGTGTTGTCGGGAGCCTCCGTGTTGTCGGGAGCCTCCGTGTTGTCGGGAGCCTCCGTGTTGTCGGGAGCCTCCGTGTTGTCGGGAGCCTCCGTGTTGTCGGCAGCCTCCGTGTTGTCGGCAGCCTCCGTGTTGTCGGCAGCCTCCGTGTTGTCGGCAGCCTCCGTGTTGTCGGGAGCCTCCGTGTTGTCGGGAGCCTCCGTGTTGTCGGCAGCCTCCGTGTTGTCGGCAGCCTCCGTGTTGTCGGCAGCCTCCGTGTTGTCGGCAGCCTCCGTGTTGTCGGCAGCCTCCGTGTTGTCGGCAGCCTCCGTGTTGTCGGCAGCCTCCGTGTTGTCGGCAGCCTCCGTGTTGTCGGGAGTCTCCGTGTTGTCGGGAGTCTCCGTGTTGTCGGGAGTCTCCGTGTTGTCGGGAGTCTCCGTATTGTCGGGAGTCTCCGTATTGTCGGGAGTCTCCGTATTGTCGGGAGAGGTCGGATCAGTGGCGGTAGACTCTGTTACTTTCTGAGTTAGGTTCGTTAGATTGAAGTTCAGCTCTAGTGGAGATTCGGATGGGACGACCAGTGGGTACGTGTAGGTTTCGAATCCGGTTTTCGTGATCCGTAGAGTGAGTTTTCTTTCAACCGGTAGCTCGATTTCGGCCGGCGAGGTTTTGGATTGATCGCTACCCCAAGAGATCTCTGCTCCGTCAGGCTGAGTCGAGATGAGAATCATTGTCGTGATTTCACGCAGTGGGACCTGAATGGTATTCGTGATCCCTGCCTGAACAATGACTTCAACGGGTTCGGTATTCGTAAATCGATTGTTCCCGACTGTGTAGGTGTATTTGCCGGGTTTAAGACTTTCTGTGTGCGGAAGGCTACCGATATCTTTGGTTTCTCGCTCGGAGGTCTCTTGGAATATTCGGAGGCCATTTTGGCGAGCCTCAATGTGAGCGAATCCGAAGAGGTGCTTGGGTTGCTCGGTCGACTGGGCTCGTTCACCGCCTGAAATCTTTTCTTGTTGGAGGTCCTTTAGATAATCGGATATGCCAAGGCCTGTCAGGACAAGCAAAAGAACAACACTCAGAACCACGGCCCATCCCGAGACGCCAAGTTCTGGAAAGCGGCGCTCCTTTTCTTGGTAGGGTTCTAGAATTTCAATTGACGTTGAGTCGGTAGAGTATCTCGCAAATATGGCTCCATCCAACTCGGAGATGGATTCTTCAAAGTTCTCGATCTCTCGGAGTTCCGTGTCGGACGCTTCATCATCGACTAATTCTCCGCTGAAGAGGTCAGGATTCTGCTTTTTTCGTTTTTCGACCTCAGCGTCGACATCTCCTACCGCGATGACGGTGACGGTAATATTGTCTTTGCCCCTTTTCTCGGCCCGTTTGACGAGTTTGTTGACTTGGGCTACTGGTTCCAGGTCCTGGGAAGACTTCAATAGCGTATTGATATCCTTGTCAGGTACGGCATTGGAAAGTCCGTCCGTACACAAGAGCAGTTTGTCACCCGTTTTGATGCTAACTTCAGTCTCTTCCAACTCAATTCGACGGTCTAGTCCGACTGCCCGGGCGAGTTTGTGGTGTAGGTCTCTCGGAGCCTCTTTTATCGAACAATTCTGGCGTTTCGCGAATACCGCTGCGGCCGTATGGTCATCGGTGATCAGCTTGAGCTCGTTGTTTCGCCACCGGTAGAGACGGCTGTCTCCCGCATGGATGGCCGTCGCTTTCGAGGGATTGATCGGATCGATGATCAGGGCGACAACCGTGGAGCCCATTTTCCCTTTTCTCAGAGACTGCGAGTATTCAAAGATTCTTTGGTTTGCGAATTTGACCGCCTTGAGAAAACGGCGTTTTCGAGCTCCTAGCGTCTTTAGCTTTTCGGGCTCAATTCCTCCGAACATCTTGCCGACGACAGAGATGATGGCGCTGCTTGATTTTTCCCCATCCTCTGTGCCGCCCATGCCATCGGCGACCACATAGATCTGATGGGTAGGAAAAGCGTCCTGAGCATCCTCGTTGTTGTCTCGCTTCCCAGTGATCGATTTTTGAGCGTGCGTGAAAAGATCCTCTTGCATCTTTTACTTATAATAAGCGGCATTTGGCTCTGGGACAACTCCATTACTCATATTTACTAGATCTCGGGATGTACGGTGATCCGAGGAGCCGATCTCATGTACTGTTCGTATAATGCGAAGTCCGTTTGGTGTATGCTTGGTGGGGAGACAGGGATCATGCTGTTGGTCCACTATCCTAGGATGCCAATGCGAGCAGGGAAGGGACCGCATTATTGGGCACCGGGAGGGCTCAATTGGTGGAATTGTGGGCTAAAAGTCGTTAGTCGGGACTCAAATCGTTCACGACGATGGCCTTTCACATGGGCATCCACCGCGCTAATTCTTGGATGCAGACCAGGTTCAATCTTGGGAAAATCGGCTTGCAGGAATGTATCGTTTCGTTAGATTGGAAGCGTTAAATTAGAAGGGAGAAATGGGGTGGTTGTCTGATGTGGCCCCGTTTCTATCCGATCACCGATGAGATTATCAGACAATGATGTAACTTTATCAAAACTCGATGCCATGAGTCACCATTGTTTTCTTAAGGTGTTGTTGTCTGGTGATGACGGGGAGCGTGGAGCCGTCTTGGTGGAGTATGTCATCGTGCTCAGCGGGATGGTCTTGCCACTGGTTATCGGAGCGGAAGTACTCTTCAGTCCATCAGGAGATTTCGCCGGGACTTTTGGATTGCTTGGGGAAATGTATCGCCAGGCCTACAACACGTTGTTAGACGGGTTGAGTCTACCGATTCCGCTGATGATATGATGGAGGAATATTCGGAGAGCAGGAAAAAACGAAGAACTGGAGAATAATTATATGAAAATAAATCCGAGTTTAGTTGAAAAAGTAAAATCAAGTCGAGTCGGGCGTGTTCTGCGCCGATTGATTGGCGAGGAGCGCGGGGCTGAGTTAATTGAGTATGTGCTCTTGGGAGTCTTGGTTGTCGCGGCAGTATCCGCCGCCGTGATCTTCTTGGGTCGTACGGTCAATACTCAGGTAAATACCATTGGCAATGCGGTTGCGGGTCAGACCGACGCTGCTGAGGCCTCGGCTCAAGCAGCCCAGGAGAATGCGACTACGGCGACAACGTCCAGTGAGACGACCCGCCAGACGATTTCGGGCGGCGCCGGTGCGAACGCTGCGAATCAGTAGAGTCCGCCCTTCTGTGGATTGAGTTGGGTTATGGGGCAGGGATTTCCTGCCCCTTTTTTCCCTCAGGCGAGTTAGGCAGGGGGGCAAGGTTGTGCCATCCTGGTCTGGTTTGCCGGTGAGTGACAGGAACAGGGCTGTATTCTCTGCTCTTTGAACGCAGGCCGGGTTTCTGGCGGTGGCAGTTTTGGCCCTATGTCCGAAGACTTTAGATTAAGGTTTCGGAAATAAGGCTAAGTGACGGAGGGTGATGCGATCGATTTCGACGAATCGGCAGATTACGGCGATTCTCGGCGTAGAATGAGGTTTGGTTCTATGGCAATGAGTCCAATTTATATCGGCATGCTCGTTGGGTGGGCTAGCATTTTGTCTTACTCGGATTTGGTACGTCGGGTCTTGCCAAACCGCATTGTGTTGGGAGGAGCTGGGTTGGCATTTGTGTGGTGGTGGGTGCAGGGTGGCTTTATGGTGGCTCTGGAGCACTTTGGAGCGGGGGTTGTTGCTGGGTCCTTGCTGATCATTCCATTCTTGGCCCGTGGTGCTGGAGGGGGTGACGTTAAGATGCTTTTTGCTGCGGGGCTCATGGTTGGCTGGAGCAACATTGTTGAGCTCATCTGGTTTGTGTCCCTATCTGGAGTGGTACTGGTGGTGGTGATGTTGGTTCTAAAGAAAGCGGACGGCGCTCGCCTTTATCACTACCTGCGCTGCCTATTCGATTTTCGATACGACCGAAAAAAGGGGGGTGATAATCTTCCTTCAAAGTCAAGTGAACGGGCGGCTGTTCCATTTGGAATCGCGATTGGTGCGGGGCTAGTTGTAACCGCTCTGGCTTCAGTGATGTAGGTGAGTTGTTGTGAGACTCAAGCGAACAGTCTTTGGTGCTTCGGGGCGTGGGCAGGAGGTGGCTTCATCCCAGAGAGGGGCCGTTTTGGCCGAGTTTGTGATTTGCTTTCCACTCGTTCTGTTTGTGATGTTGGCCATTTTGCAGGTTGCTCATATTTGGATCGCGAAATCCTTGGTGCACTATGCGGCCTTCAGTGCCGCCCGTTCGGCATTGGTTCTTACACCGGGTGAGTATAATGGTGTTGGGTCGATCGCTGCTGAACGAATTCTGTCCTGGGTGGCATACGATCAGGAGGCGGTGGAGGCTACGACTGATGTCGTCCAAGGGGGGCAGTGGAATGTGACGGCTACGGTGGGATACCGGCACTCACTTGTGGTGCCAATCGTGGGGCCGGCGATTGCGTGGGGGCTGAATCCGTGGGGGGAGTCCCGTTGGCGAACACCATCACGAAGTGGTAGCAATTCCGACGCTTACGGGAATCCGACGCTCCTTTTGAGAGACTCGGTGACTCTGCCGAAACCTTATCGAATCCTGAATCAGGCAAACCTATCACGGTGATGATGTTGATCGATCAGATGAACCGGCAATGCCTCCGATTATATCGGGAGGAATCGGGTGTCGTATTGGGTTTTGGCGTCGTGGTTTATTTGACGCTCGTTGTGGTGACGATGTCTGTCTATGCCGTTGGAGAGAACGTTCGTCAGCGGATCGAGCTTCAGAATGCCGCTGATGCGGCCGCTTATTCTGCGGCCGTGGTTCAGGCGGACGCGCTGAGCCGAGTGGCCGCGATCAATCGTGCGATGTCGTGGACTTATGTGCAGATGACGCGCCGGCACATGGACTATATTCTGCACAAATGGCTACGTTTGGTCTCCGACGTCTATGCCCGTGATCGGGCGGAACAGCTGGCCAAATGGAGTGCTCTGCACGATGGGATCAGTCACTGTGACGGTTATCGAAGACGCGTGTTTTGGATTGGGTCTGAGGGACGTAACGGGTACCTCCGGATCAATCAGAGCCAATGGTACCGCCACAGCACGATTCGGCAGGTTGCCTATGGGTTTCCGCTCGATTCGGTGAGACAGCAGATAGACGATGATCGGCGCGCTATTGATGCGATGAATCGCTTTGAAAGCAACATTCTGGCAAACTTGCCCGGGCAAGTCATGGGAACTGTCCGAAGTGTTCTGCAAGGGAATCTGCGTGGGACCTTCGGCGATGCGAGCCCGGCGAATGGGGGGGCCAATTTTCGATTTCAGGTGTTGCAGTCTAATTCGCCGGAGCGAGATTATACCGAACTCTATGACGATGAGGACATGTTCTTGAGAGCCTCAAACTCGTCGACTTCGGACTTCGATTTGGGTCACGACACGTGGTATCCCGGGCCGCGGGGACAGGGTAGCTGGAACCGGACCCGAGAATACATTCAGTGGGGGCGTGGTGGTGGCGGGCCATGGTTGGTAGCGGATTGGCGTTCCAATGTAGAGGGTTACCCTGGGTTCCCCGTCTATTCAAAGGGGTGTGGTCTTCACTATGTGAGTAGCACTTGGTATCGGGATCCGGTATGGCGACGGAATCGATATTGGGGACGGGGAAATGGGATTCGTGGCAACGATTTCCGGATCTATGACGGCTACTATCGCAGCCATGAAGTGAGACCTCGTCGGTTAACTTCCGAGTATTTCAGGCGGGGAGGATCTCTTGTGGTGGGCGTGGCTCGAAAAATTAATAACCCCTTAGCGTTTATGGCAGCCGATAGTAGCCGGCTAGGTCTGTACCGGTTTTTCTCGCCCAACGTGCGGGATCGGTTTGGATGGGCGGCGAGTGCGGCCCAGGCTGGTTATCGTGATGGTGTGGCGGGGGGGTACAATCCGAAACGGGATAGTCAAACTCGGGGAGATTTTGTGGATTCGGTTGGGAATCTGATAGAGACCGATTGGAATGCGGTGTTGGTTGCCTTGCAGCGAGCCTGGGTGGGAAGCCGGGAGAATTCATCCAGTGGCTCAGCAATTCTGGATGAGCTCCATGGTAGCTGGAGCGACTGGGGGAACTTGTTTGTGGGAGGTTCCGGTGTGCGGGGGCAGCTTCGCGAGATAGGGGGGCTCCGTGAGTCCGATATTTTACACTAGATCTGTTCGACGCGAGGGCGTACGCAGGAGCGCGTCATTAGCAAAATAGAGTCTATTTTTTGTATCGGGAATAACTAGATACGTGTTAATACAAATATAGAGATGGTAAGCGAGCGAAAAATTGCCTTGAAGTGGTTTGCCTGCGTGGCCGTGGGCAGTCTAATAATATCTGTGAGTGCTGCTGATTTGGAGGTTCTTTCCCAAGATTACAACCGGGGAATAGAATTGATGGAAGCGGGTGATCTTGGGGCGGCCCGGGAGAAACTTCTGAGTGCGTTCGAATCTGGGGCCAGGGATGGAGGGACCGACGCGAAAAAAATTGCGGCGGCGGCGGCCCACAACTTAGGGAGTCTTTATCTCCGGGAAGGAATCTTGCCGGATGCCTCGGCCTACCTGCAGCAGGCACTGGAGTTGAACCCGAATCATGCTTTGGCGCGAAATAATCTTGGGGTGGTCGCGCTTAAGCAGGGGCAGTTGGAGAAGGCCCGCGAACAATTCGAAGCAGCGATTCGGCTCGATCCAGCTGAGACTCGTCCGCTGAACAACTTGGCCGAGCTTGCTCGGAGCAGCGGGAGTCATAAAGAGGCCGCGAAACTTCTCTTAACGAGTCTGCGGTTGAATCCCGCAAATACGGAGAGCCTGATGATCCTCCTGAACGTTTATGTTGATCAAGGGCTTGACCGGAAGATTCCACCGGTGGTTCGCGCTTTAGTGGGGCTTTCCGGCGGGGAAGAGAAGAAAATCAAGCTGGCCCAGAAGTTGAGTGCTCTCGGACTTTCAGCGGAGGCGCTCTCGGTGTTGGGGCGCATTCCTAATCCCGGAGGGGGCAGCGAGGAGACGGCTGCTGGGTTGGCTAAGATTCGCGCCGAGGTGTTGGCAAAACAAGGCGACTTCGAGTCTGCTGCGGCGGAGCTGAACAAGCTTTTGAGCGAAGGAAGCGAAGACCCGGGGGTCTATGGGGCACTGGCAGCAGTGAGAGTGAAGCAGGGGCTGTATTCGGAGGCGAGGCAACTCGCGCAACGGGCCAGTCGGGTCGGGCCCGTATCGGCTGAAACATGGTTCGTATCCGGGGTTGCCGCAGAAGCCTTGGGAGAAACGGGTGCTGCTCAACTGGCCTATCGTCGGGCAATTGAAGCCGATAGTTCTCATGGGCGCGCTTACAACAATTTGGGGATCATCCTGGCGAAGAACAATCGTGAGGATGAGGCTATTAACCATTTCTATTTGGCTCTCAGGTCGAATCCATCCGAGCCTGATTTTCGCTACAATCTTGGTCGAGCGCTCGTGACCAGTCGCCGAGACTACCCTTCCGGTGTCCGTTTGTTGGCCGCTGCTGGAGCAGCCGCAACGCCATCAGGGCTCAGAGCGAGGCAGTATCTTGAGGCTCTTTTGCGGATTGGATTGGCGGCTGAAGGCGATCCAAATAGTCCGGGAGCGGCGAGTCCGGTGGAGGGGCTAGAGGGGATCCGGTCTAGGATCCAATCAGAGCTTGTGCTGGCTATCCTTGGAGGCGACGTCTCCCGAGCGCTTGAGTTAGCGAAAACCGCCGCTGATTTCGATACTTCATTGGAAGGGGGAATCACGCCGTTGAGTGTTGCTGCTGCGCGTGGGCAGACGAGTGTGGTTGGGGCGTTGTTGGAGCGAGGGGCGGACGTCAACTCGCGTAACCGCCAGGGAAGAACGCCCTTAATCTTTGCCACGCTGAATGGGCACGAAGGGGTCGTTCGCTCTTTGCTGAGAGCAGATGCTTCAATTGAGAGCCAAGAATCGGACGCGGGGTTGACCCCGCTTATGGGGGCAATCCTCGGAGGGAATTTGAAAGTTGTTTCGGCTCTATTGAAAGCGGGCGCGGAGGTGAACACACGAGCCGAGGATGGTCAGACAGCTCTAATAAAGGCTGCGATCGCTCAATGGCCCGAAGCCGTGGAACTCTTACTGGATCACCGGGCGGACCCAGAGGTCAGAGACAGGTCCGGTCGCAGGGCGGTAGACTATGCGTCACAGGGCCGGGTCGGGCAATTGTTGGCCAGCGTTCGCTAGTTACTCCGTTTGAAATCAAGATCATTCCCTAACTCATAGAGCTCCAAGCAAAGAGTTAATTCAAATCAGCTAGCTAGATGAACGCGATTCTAGACTTTTTAGGAAAAGCCGTTTCCAGATCAGGGTTGTCCGCGGCATTGGTGGGGTTCCTAGCGGCCGTCTCGCTTTCGGAGCTGTCCCATGCTGCCGAGCCCGAGAACTCGGTCTCAGGGAGCGTTTCAATTGGGGCGAGCGAGCATGTGGCCTTGGAGAGCACGGTTGCTAGTCTCGAGATCAGTGCAGACGCGGGTGTAGATGGGGATGGTAGTCTCACGTTCGACGAGAATGGGGTGACGGCACAGCTTGAGGTGCTGGCTGGTTTGGCGGCTGAAGTCGAGGTGCAGACTGAGGAGCTGTCTGTTGGGGGGGAGGACGTGAGTGCAAGCGCTCAACTGCGAGCGCAGGCGGAAGCTGTCTTGGGCGTCCAGGCCGCGGCCGAAGCCCACATTGATGCCAATGGTATCTATATCGGTGGAGAGGCTTCGGCGGGGGCCTTTGTCAGTGCCGAGGTCGCTCTCGATTTTGGCGTGAATTTCTTTGGCGTGGCTGCCGACGCCAATGTCTTACTCAAGGGGCACGCGGGAGTACTTGCCGAAGGCCAGGCCGAGGTGGCCATCGGGTTCGATGGGAAAGTTAGAATTCGAGCGGGTCTGGGCGCGTCTTTCGGTTTGGGCGCTTCAGCACAGGTCAGCGTAGCCTTAGATGCGAGCGAGTTGGTCGAACGACTCGGGCTTAATGATCTGAGGGAATTGGTTGCTTGGCTTGAACGATTCATGCGCGACCCAAGGGAGTTCTTGGAAGACTTGGCAACGGAGTTTGTCCAAGATCTATTGGATCGGGGAATCGACGCCGTGTCCGATACGCTTGATCAGGTATTGGACGACTTGGAGGACGCGATTGATATCATTGACTCGGAGCCTCCACCGCCAGATTCACTCGCCGCGGGTTGCCCGGTTCCTTCTGCCTGTGATGTCGTCGAGGTGTATGCAGACGCGGCAGAAAACAGCTATCAGACGAATAGCGGCGGTTTAACCCAATCCGTAGTAAGTTTGACCCAATCCGGAGAAAGTGAATGCCCTGAGTGGGCCGATGTCATGAGCGCACGAATTGGACCTCAGGGATTTTATGCGGAAGTGACTTACATTGCTGAACGAAACGAGTTCATACTAGCGTTCCGGGGAACCGAAGGAATTAGTGATCTGGGTGATTGGATTGCCAATTTTGAGAATGTTTTGGCAGGAAGTAGTGAACAGTTGCAGGCTGCCGCAGAGTATGCCGTGCTCGTCTACGAAGCGGTTTCTAATTGTGCGAGTTCTGCAACTCTAACCATCACTGGGCACTCGCTGGGCGGGCAGCTAGCGCAGCGAGCAGCCTATGCCGTGTCCGAGCAGTTGGACGATACGACTTCGGTTTCGACGATTACCTTTAACCCCTCGGCTCTGGCTAACTTTCCCGGGCGGGACAATGATCGACTGGCGAGCCTTTGTATCAACAATTTCGTTCACGAGTACGATATCCTACACAATCTGGCCAACCCCGCATCGAACTTCTTTGGGGCGCTGACCATATTGGGTTTTGATCTCATACCCGGATCGACGTGGGCTGGGGCGACTACCGTTTTGGGCAATACCAATGAGGATCTTGAACAGCTTGCATCCAGCAGTTTTAGGGGGAGCATTGAAGCCGGATTCGAAGCGCACGGCTTGGGTTCGGAAGCACGGCCAACGCCACTCTTCGAAGCATTGCAGCTTGCCTGTGAGAACGAACAATTGATTGGAGGCGGGGGTGTTGGAGGCGGTGGCGGTGGTGGATCTGGGCCAAACCAAGGCGGGAATGGATCCAATAATCCGCCGACCATTGGAGACGGTCCAACGGATCTGCCGAGTGTCGATCCCGTTTCCGGCTTGCGATTGCCGCCGGCGATTCCACTGTCATCAGAGGATGAAGAAGCGTCGGGAGGGACAGGAATCAGGATTCTGCAACCCGGAAACGCGGGGGCGCGTGGTGTCTACAATCGTCGTAATCAACGATATGGAAACTAGGAGTCATGGTCATATAACGCGGCAAGCGGGAGCCGTCTTGCTTGAAACGGTGTTGGTGCTCCCGATCTTCATGTTCTTGCTTGGTGGCGTGATGTGGCTGGGACAGCTGACTGTCGCGAAAGAGAAGCTTGTCGTTGCTGATCGCTACATTGCTTGGAATGTGGGGAATCGGCTGGATGGCACGCCGTCCGCGTCTTTCCAGAGGGCCGAAGTTCAACGGCTTTTTTTTCCGAACAATCGCTATGATGTGATTGGGGTTGGAAGCCCGAACTACCAAAGTGCTCCGGCTTGGTGGTGGGAGGCATATGGTGGCGTTGAATCTGGATCTGAGATGCCTGTTTGGACTCGGGGCTGGTTTGAGACTCGACCCGGACTGAGGGATTCTGTGGTTCCGAGAAGGTCTTATGTCGTGAAAGGGAGAGACATCCCGGCTGGGCCTTCGGGGAGATACGAGGGGCACCGAGTGTTCATGCGGTCTAATTTAGCAGTGAACAGCCCCCTGTCGACTCGCGACAACTTGGGACAAGCGATTAGTCCTGATCAGCAGATCCGAATCGATTACAACCAAGTCTATGCCGAACCGTGGCCGGTAGCGGAGTAGCGGGGATGGAGGATTTCGAGTGAAGCCTGTAAAGTATCTAAGCCTAGCTGTTATTATCTTGCTTGCTTGCTCGTTAAGCGGAGCGGAAAGGCGAAGCCCTGCTGATGGGCACCGGCCGGTTTCCAGCGTGGTTACGACGAATGCACTCAAGTCTGCTTTACCCGTGTTTGCAAAGATTACCACGGCTGAATCCCAAGATGAAGGTCCGTTGTTGGAAGGTGAGTTGCCGGGTAGCGTGGGAGTAGCTGCCGGGCGGTTTCGCTCGTCACTCAGACGGAAGGGCTGGGTTTTGAAGGCCGGTCTTGAGTTGGGGCGTGGGGAAAAGAATCGGCGCCGAGTATTGAGTGTCTGGTCAAAATCTGGTCTGGAATTATATTTGGTATTGGCTGAAATTAGAATCGCAAAGACCAAGTTTTCAATTGGAACGAAACGATTGGCGCAGTAATAAATTTGAGTAACAGATGAAGAACTATATTCCACTGACCGTTGCAGTGTTACTCGCCGTGGCTGCGGCCTATGCGGTGAGTCAACTGACATCACAGACGAACCGGGAAAGCAATCAGGCCATCGTGGTGGCTGCGTTAATGGAACTAGAGCAAGGGTCGGTTATTTCGCTGGAGTCCCTAAGTCAAAGGGTCATTCCGATCGAAGCCAGGCCCTTGGGAGCGATTACCTGGAGCCGTCGGTCTGATCTGGTTGGACAAACGATTACGCGCACGATTGAGGCTGGGGACTATATTGTGGAATCGGATTTGGACCTAATCCCGAACGTTTCCGACTTAATCGGTGAGGGTGAGTGGGCTGTGACCATTAACGTTGGAAACGCAGGGATGGCGCGAGCCGTCCGGCCTGGGGACGAGGTGGCGATCATAGGTACGTTTCAGATGAGTGTTCCGGAGACGGTGGCAGACCTGGGGCAGGCACCTCAGTCCGCCGCTCGCGAGATCACCTTGGTTTTGTTCCCACGGGTGCGTGTGCTGGATCGGAATAGTGATGCTTCTGGCATTGAGTCCGGTGGTGAGTTCGTGGTTGCCCTGCCACCACAACAGGCGCAGGTGCTCATAGCCGCGCAAACCAAGGCGCAACTTTCTTTGGCGCTCCGGCGTCCGGGCGACACTTCAGCGGTCAATCGCCGGTTGGCCGGTTTGGTTGATGACGACACGTTTGAAATGATGATGCAGGATCTGGAGACCGTAAATGTTCCGGATGGGCCACTGGACGGATTGAGATAGACTGTAGAGCTGAATGATACCGGAGCCGATACTTCTGTAAGCTTCGACTCCTGTGGGACGTTGGAACGGCTAACACTTATTTACGATTTGATTATGAAAACGATAAAACCAAAGCATTCGATGTTGGCGGGATATTACTGGGCCTTTATTTGCCTGGTAGCGTGCGGAATTCCGAGTTTGGTGAAAGGGCAAGAGTCCACCCAATTGGCAATCTCAGTGGGAGGAATCGCCGATATCTCAGTGGAGTTCACGATACAGAACTATGAGCCGGGGAATCGCGAGGTGATTCGCGTGCAGAAAGTGTCCGATACGGAACTGACGGTCACTGGTGTGAAAGAAGGGCGAAGCGATTTGAGGATCTTGGGGCGTGGGGGGGCCTCTGAGACCTATACCGTAACCGTGACTTCGCCAATGGAAGCAATTTTGGCGGAGATTGAAACCGATCTCGAACACATCCCGGAGGTCCGTGCCGATATTAGCGTCGGGATTGGGAAGGTAGTTCTTCGTGGTGAGGTTCGGAAGCCGCGCGACTGGAACTACATTGTCAATACACTGATTCCAACCTACGACAACTATGTCCAGTCTCTGCTTCGCTTTCGGCTTCAAGATGATCTCTTGCTGGAGTTGATGACCGATCTCGAAACGGCGGGATTCCGGGTTCAAGAAGGGCGAGCGGGTGGGAATACTCCAGGGGTGCTCTCTCTCTATGCTTTGGAGAACTCAGTAATCATCGACGGGGAGGTGTATTCGCGCGAGAAACTCGACGCAGTTACCAGCGTGGTGAGTGCCTGTCCTTGGTTGATCCTCAGAGGTGCGGAGGTTCCGAATGAAAACGGGGTCGTATATGGTGTTGTCAATGTGCGAGTAAAGCCAGTGCTTCTAGAGGTTGATATTTCGTTTCTCGGGGTTACCGATGCAGAGGCACGTACGATTGGGGCCAATCTTCTGCGGGCTGGCTTGGTCGTAGGAGCGGGGACGGCGCAGATTGCGCAGAGTACGGTGAATGGCGTGACCCGGTCCGGGAGCTACGTAGTTGGGACCACCATGGCCGATACGGTTTCGTTTATTGATGGTGGGCCGGGCGTGGGGCCGGGCCGATTTCGCTCTGAAGGGCACTTGCTGCTGAAGAACGATTCTCCAGAGTTTAGGGTTTTCCATGACGGCGGAACACTAAAGGTTCCCGTTGCCGGGCCCAATACCGGGGTTGGGCTGGAAGATATTGACTATGGCTTGATTTTGCGAGCCAAAGGGGGGCTGGTTGACTCAAGTCTTGCCGAATTGGATGTTAATGTTGAACTGAGTATTCCGGTTCCAAGCGGGAACTCGGCGGCTGGCCCTATTTTTGACATTCAGCGAAGCCGGCTTGAATCCACAGTGCGTTGTCCGGTTGGCAAGACCCTGATTATGGCCGGAACCCAGCAGATGACCGAAGGAATCAACATCAATTCTCGGACGCCTATTCTTGGGCAGATTCCGTTGTTGAGCTTTCTGTTCTCTGAGAAGTCGAAATCTAAGACGGAGCGAAAAGTTCTGATTCTGATCAGTCCGCATATTGCCGCGGATCCCACCGATAGCCAGCCGTTGGTGGATCAGACTCGCGGTGTCGATGCGCAATCTCGCCGTCCGTTGCGGATGAGAAACTACTGAGTCTCCAGCAATCGATCGATCTCGATACCACGGAGTAAACGATGGCCAAACTGATACTAGAGTCGCCTAGGGCCGGAGAGCCGAAAGATTTTTCGTTGCCGGCTTCGGGCACTGTTACGCTCGGAAGAGTTCAGGGTGCCGACGTTTTCTTGGATCGGCTCGGCGTTTCTCGTCGGCATGCGCAGATTGACTGTCGAGGGGACGGCTATTGGCTGGTTGATACTGAAAGTAAACAGGGGACTTTCGTAAACGACGTTCCCGTGACCGAAGCCAAGAAGTTGACAGATGGTGTTGAGATACGATTGAGCAAAACGAGGCTGCGTTTTCAGGACAATGGTCGTTCGGCTCCCAAGCCGGTTCGGAAGGTGCAAGTAAAGCCTGAAAACGCCCGGCAAGAGGAGAGCAACTCAACAAGTAGTGCCCCAGGGCCAAAGGACGAAGGCGAGAGTGGTTCGATTGGGCTCTATTCGGATGAGGCCATTCGAGTCCGAAAACTTGCGCGAACGAAGGTCTTGGCCAAGCTCAACTTGCGTGAAGTTGACTCTGACCAGACGGAAGATGCGGAGCTGCTGGACCGCTTATCACTCGCGTTGGATGATTCGTTGCTGGAACTGACCCATGAAATACCTGACGGGCTTCCAATGCCCGAGTTGCGTCAGTCTTTGTTGGATGATCTTGTGAATCTCGGGCCGATATCGTCCTTGATCAAGGATACTACTGTTACCGAGGTGATGGTGAATGGTCCCGACAAGGTTTTTGTCGAACGGGATGGCCGTTTGGAGATCACCGGAATCCGGTTCCTGGATTCCCCACATTTGCTAGGGACCATTCGTCGCATTGTTGAGCGGGTTGGGCGGCATGTGGATGAATCATCGCCAAAAGTCGATGCACATCTTGCCGATGGTAGTCGTGTTAATGCGATCATTCCCCCATTGGCTGTTGATGGGCCCAGTTTGACGATTCGAAAGTTCCCCGAGAAAGCGATGTCCGTCGAACAGTTGATTGATTTCGGAAGTTTAACCAAGGACATGGCAGACTTTCTGCGTGAGGCTGTGAGAGCCAAGCAGAACATTGTGGTATCTGGCGGCACGGGATCGGGTAAGACGACCTTGTTGAACGTCATGAGTCAGTTTATTCCCGGGGATGAAAGGGTTGTGACCATTGAAGATACGGCAGAGCTTCGTCTATCTCATCAGAATTTGGTGCGATTGCAGGCGCGCCCTCCGAATATTGAGGGTGAAGGCGAAATCACCATTCAGACCTTGGTCGTTAACGCACTTCGGATGCGGCCAGACCGCATCATCGTTGGAGAGTGTCGCAAAGGTGAAGCCCTGGACATGTTGCAAGCCATGAATACCGGACACGATGGCTCCATGACGACCATCCATGCTAATTCTCCGCGAGATTCCATGGCTCGGACAGAGACAATGGTCATGATGGCTGGCTACGATCTTCCTTCTAGGGCGATTCGGGATCAGATTGCATCAGCGATGAATTTAGTCGTTCAACAGACGCGTTTTGTGGATGGCTCCCGCCGAATTGAAATGATCACCGAGGTCACGGGAAGGGAAGGCGACACGATCCTGATGTCTGACCTCTTCAAGTTTAAGCAAGAGGGTTTTAATTCCAAAGGCAAGGTGATCGGGAAACATGTGGCGACCGGAAATCGTCCCATCTTTCTTCAAGAACTGGAGAAGAAGGGGGATCTGAATCTGAATATGGACATGTTTCGTTCCGACGATCTTTGAGGCGAAATTGGGGAAGGCTACAGATGGAGTTTAACGTATATATCATCTATGGACTGGTAGTGGCTGCCGTATTCTTTGGGGTTGTTGTTGTCTTCGATTTGATTGCGTCTGCTGGGTTCGTTGATCAATCCGAACGCTATCTTAATATTCAGAACCTTGACGATGCGACGGACGATCCATTGCTGTATTTTACCACGAGGGAAAACCTGGCTCGGAACCAGATGGTCTTGTCTTTCGTCTTCTTCTTCGTATCAATTTGTTTGTTCCTGATTTTGCGTCTTGAGCAGGGTTGGGTGGGATTTGTGGTGTCTCCTTTGATTGCGCTTGCCGTCCATCCGATTCCACGTGTCATCGTGAACCAGAAGGTAGCGAAGAGAAACGAGGAATTTCAGAAGCGGCTAATCGATATTACTGTGGGTCTTTCCAGTGGTCTGCGGGCCGGGGCTGGCACGTTAAAGCAGGCGATCGATCCAATGATCGACGATTTGGGGGGCGCTGCGGGGGAGGAGTTTCGTTTGCTTTTGAGAGAGTATGGTCTTGGGATTCCGATGACGCAGTGTCTTGAGCGCTTGGGAAAGCGGATGCCTGGGGAGGATCTTCAGTTGTTGATTGTGGCGGTGAAACTCACCGAGCGGTCTGGTGGGAGTTTGGCCGAGGTGCTGGATAAGATCACCAATACCATTCGGTCTCGGTCCGAGTTCCGCGAGAAACTGGCCACGTTGACGGCAGAAGGACGCTTGCAGGCTTCGGGGATGGCGGCTGCGCCTCTCTTTGCTTTTGGCCTGCTCTATCTGATCGATCCGGACTTGATGAGGCCGCTGGTGACGACTCCGTTTGGTTGGGGAGCGATCGGAGTCGTGATCACGTTGGAGCTTTGTGCCTATTTTTGGATTCGGAAAATTATGACGATTGAGGTCTAGTGCGATGGATCCGATGATTGTTCAGTTGTTGGTGTTTGTAGCCGTAGTCGCCGTTGTTCTTAGCGTCGTTGGCTTTTTTCCGCGGTTGCTTGGTGGTGGTGAGGGCCGTTCTGATGATGATCGTGAGTCGCTACCGACCATCTATTCGTGGTTTCCGGGGGCAATGAGGGCGGTTGGGGAGACCCTTGAGGCGTTTTATTCCGGGGATGGTGAGGCGAATGAAAAGATTAACCATTGGCTCAAGGTGGCGGCTTTCAATGATCGGCTCTCGGGCTGGGATGTCAGAGGCTTGCAGGTGATATTGGGACTGGGGGGGGGGACGATTGGAAATCTGGTCGTACCGATTTTTGGTGGAGCGATGATTTGGTCGATCCTTGCCGGGCTTCTACTTTTCCTCTGCGGCCTGGTTTATCCGATGACAATCCTGCGGCGAGCTGCCGAAGGGAGGCAGGATGAGATACGAAAAGAGCTCCCGTTTTCAGTGGATTTGTTAACGGTATCCATGGAAGCCGGGCAGGAGTTCATGGCCTCCGTTCGTGAACTACGAAAGGAATTGCCAAACGGGGCTTTACGGCAGGAGATCACGCTGATGTTGCGGCAGGTTGACACGGCCAATGTGTCCCGTCCGGATGCGCTTCGGTCGATGTCAGAACGGGTTGACATCGACGAATTGAAGTCGATTGTGTCCAGTATTGTCCAAAGTGCGGAGCTAGGCGCTAGCGCGGTAGTGCCATTGAAGCTTCAGGCTCAGGAGATTCGTCGCGGCCGTACCCATCAGGCGGAACGAAAGGCTGCCAGGGTTTCCACCTTGATGCTTTTCCCAATGGCTCTGCTGATTCTGCCATCGGTCTTTATTGTCGTGGCCGTTCCGGTCGCGATCCGCTTAATGAACTCGTTCTGATTTGTCGCTATGAACCGATTTCAGCTAAAAGTAAAATCGGGCCCTGACAAGGGGAGGGTTCACCCTCCGTTCAGTGATGGCGAAGTACTCATTGGGCGCTCGAGTCGGGCCCACTTCAGGCTCTACTCTCCCCGAGTGTCGGGTAGACACGCGAAGATTCGGGTTGTCGATGGTGTGGCGACTCTGATCAATTACAGTGCGAACGGTACGATTGTTGGGAGTCGGACGTTCAACGGTGATAGCAGCGTTAACTTGACCGATGGTCAGCAGATTAGGTTGGCTGACGATATTCTTGAGTTTTACGTGTTATCCGGGGATCGGGTGGAGGAAGAGAGTGAGGACTCGCGGGAGTTTGAGCGTCATACGCCGTCGCCGACGGATCAGGACACGGGGATTACTCAATTGCCGGATGAGCTTGAAGAGGACGATGACTCAGATGGGGGCATCGACGAGATTCACCACGAAGATCCGGACGATACGCCCACGCCGGACGATACGCCGATGCCGGACGATACGCCGATGCCGGATGATACGCCGATGCCGGATGATACGCCGATGGCGGACAGTGACGAAGAGGTCGCTGCCGGATCAGCAGATACGGAACCGACCAGAGCCTCCGATGATCATCATGAGGGCGTAGAAATGGGCGATGACGGGCTTGAAGAGGTTGATTTTGGTGAGGACTATGAGACGCCCAACGAAGAGACCGGAGATCCCGATGACGACTTCTCGGATGACAGCACGGTCGGCTTTGAAACGGAAGTTGCGGATGATCAGACCGAGGTATTCAATCCTCGCGAGATTGAGAAATACATAAAGCGAACTAAGAGTAGTAGGAGAAACTGGCGAGTATTCTGGTTTATTTTAGCCGTTGTTAGCATCTATGCGGTGCAGTGGATTGTAAGGGATCGGGAACAGGCTGTTCGGGTTGAGTGGAATAGTAGGTTCAGTGTCGGTTCTGCCGTTGTCCGGAATGGAGGCGGAGTCAAGTTTGAATACCCTGTGAGCAAACAAGGGCAAGGAGGGGCGGCGGAGCCGCAGATTGGTGAGGATGGCTCTATTCTCTACTCGGTCGAATTGCTCCCCAATAGTGGCATGACGGTGGAGTTTCGAGTTGCTGATTTGATTGACAAATCCTGGCTTCTGCTCACCCCGGAAGAAAAGGTGGCCCGATGGAAGGAACAAAACTTGGGGCAAGGACGATCATACGATCGCGAGGTCAGATTGTTTATGGGGCAGCACAAGGAACGCCGTGGGATCCCGTATTGGCACGTTCCCTTTCGAACTGAGACGAAGTCGGGAGTCTGTTTTTTGTTCTGGAGAGGGCCAAGGCTTCTGAGTCTTGAACTGGAAATACCGGTGCAATACGAAAATGCCGCCTACGCATTTCTTTACTATCCCTATCTGATCTTCCCCCCGGACTGGAGTTTGGGACAGTGGGAAGGGGTGCCGGTGCCAGAAGGTTTTTCTCCGGAATTAACGCGTAGATTTATTGAGAATGACATGAATCGGGATGCCCGCAAAAACCTGATGGCTTTGGACCGCATGACGCGGGAGTATTTGACTTGGGCGTTTTTAGAAGATCGACAGGACTTGGTACCGGATGGCTACCGGATCTTGAGAGTTCTAAGAGAAAAGGAGCAGCTCGCGTTTCGGGCTCTTGCGATCGAGCATAGTTCCGTGGCGCGCGCTGGTGGGAAGCGTTTGCAGGAGTTTAGACAACGGGCTCAGGCGATCTTCTCTGACAAGGATGACAAGCGATATCGGGAGGTGAGGAGTTGGTGATGCTTGGCTTGGGTCGAAAGAATCTCAGAATCAGTCTTTACGACGGTGATCGGCAGCTGCGGGAAGTTCGTTCCAGCAACCTTGCCGTGGGGGAATCGATCAAGGTGGGGCGCGATCCAGATTGCGATTGGCGGATTCGTAAGGATGCCGCGCGAGTGAGTGGGACCCACTTTGTGCTCAAGCGAACGAATTCCGGCGTCAAGGTAATCGACCGGAGTAAGAATGGAATTACGCGCGAAGGGAAGCGGATAAAGAGCCGTAACCTCAAGGTTGGGGACGAAATCAATTTCTCTGAGTTCTACCTAAAAGTGGAATTGGACATAGCCAGTAGTGGCGCGGAGGCAAACCCTTATATTTGCCGAGAACGAAGTAGTGTTCTGGAGCCGTTTGGTCCGTTGAACGAGGTGAAGTTCTATGTCGAAAAGAGTAAACCACTAAACATCGGAGCTTCTCCGGACCGGAGCCATGGTGTTTGTGTTATTAAGCGGCCCGGAGTTTCGCGGCAACATGCCAGAATTCGGCTCGATGAAAAAAAGGGGCGGTGTGTCATCGTAGATACCAGCAGTAAATGCGGGACCTTCATCAATGGTGAACGCTTGGTGGAAGGGAAACAAAGGGTTCTGGCAAACGGCGATAAGGTCGCGTTCGGGCGGGAAGAAGCGATCTTTTATGATCGCGCCGGACGTCGCACCGGGATTACTCCGGTGCGAGCCCTTTTGGTGGTGTTTCTGCTGGTTTCGTTTTCGGTTCTGGGATTGGGCGTCTTCAACAATATCATGGGTAAGGCGGGAGAGAGGATTGAAAAGGCGCGTGTCTTGTACAAACAACGGGAATTTGCTGCCGCAGAGCAGATGCTCGAATCTGCGCGGGGACGGGTCGGCTTTGACGCAGCCAAAGCCGACTATGCCGTCCTGAAGACACAGATTGATGCTAGCTCCCAATCGCTTGGCCATTGGCGAATCAGCCGTACCAATCTAGTAAACAAGAATTGGACTGCCGCAGCCGAGTCGATTGGAAAACTAACCACCATGGCCCGAGCCAAATCAGCCTGGGGATGGAAGGGAGGCGAAGAAGTATTGGCGATCGGAATCAAGCTCAAGAGATGGTTGGACGCGGTTCTGGAGAGCGAAGGGGATTTTCGAGAGGATGCCATTTTTGCCCTCCAGGCGAAGGATAAATCTGAGCTTCGCAAGCGCCTTGAGGGGCTCGATCGTGTGGCGAATGAGATTGATTCCGCCGGTGGTGTGTTCGTTTTTCAGCAGTTTGATGGTGAGCCTAAGCTCGAGTTTTCGGGCCTTGCGGAAGAGGTTAATGACCGGCGGACTGTTATCTCCGGCAAGCTTTCGGTGTTGGGAGATGTTGATGGGCTATTGTCTCGACTCGTAACGGCAGATTCATCGGAGCGGCTTCGAAGCCCGTCTGAAGTGCTTGCCGATTTGGAAGCGTTGCTGGATTCCGCGGATCGTCATATTGCAGCCCGAATTCGAAGCCTTCTGCCTCCACTGAAAGCCCTCGATACTTCGTATAAAAACTTATTGCAGGCGACATCCGACGTGCAGAATCTTAACTTTGACAGGGTTGTTGATGTCGCGGATGGCTTGCCTAGTATCGATTCCTGCAACGTTGATCCGGCCCTAGTGAAGTTACGGTCCAACTACCGTTCTCAGTGGGATCAACTTAGGAGTGCTTCCGATCAAGCTCGGATTCGCTTGAGCAGGCTTACGAGCTTGGTTGAGAATTCATCGGATGCGCTCGGTGTTCTAGCGGTTTGGAAGAATCAAGCTTTCATGAGTAAGGTGCTGGCTTGTGACACTTTGAAACTTCCCTACGTCTCCCGGTCCCGCAAAGAACCACAGGGTGAGTATGATCGTGCGCTACGGATAGAGTATTTTTACAACTGGCTTCAGGAGAGCATTTTGGGCAAGAGGAAGCGGAATGAAGTTCGGCAGCCAGAATTTCGTGGTGAGCTAGAGAAGAGTTTGGAACTCCTAACGGCGGCAAACAACTTGATCGAGTTTTTCTCCGACAGGCAGCTTCGTGGCTGGATGTTGAGTCAGAAGATGAAGGAGTGGCATGAGCTATCTTTGAAAGTAGTCGATGAGGGAAAACGGCTGGGACAGAAGTTTTCCGTCGAATCGAAGAAGGCGAAAGGTAGAAAGGCTATAATTTACGGCGGGATTAGTTGGCATCTCTGGGCAGGTGATCGAAGGGGGCTACAGACCTTGGACGAAATGCGTGCCGGCTTGAAAGAGCATATGGCCGCAGAGTACGAAGGGATGATGGAAGCGATCAGCCGGCTGGAGCAGGAGAGGCGGCGACAGCCGTTGAGACAACGTCCGGCCTATGCCCCAAGAATCCTGTCAGCTGGCCTCCCGGGAGTACCCGCCGTGACCTTGGTTTGGACCGAATGACATCGGTGAGATGAATCCTTGGTTTCTTGACTGCCTCTTTTCTTTTTCCGCGCTGGGATGCCGGTATCTGCTCTCAGGCTGTGGCTCCGAATTGGGGGGATAACAATCCGTGAAGCTAAGGATGGAGCCACTTCGGTTTGGCAGAAGCGAATCGCTGGGGCTGGACGAGACGTGGCGTTCCGATCTTGGGCCGAGGCAAACGTCTTTGGAACGATTTCTTCTAGTTTCTTGTATCGGTCTAGATGCCGGCAGACGTTAGTCCATCATACCGAGGAATTCGGGATCACCTTATTATGTATGATGAATCCTTAAATCTGGGAGGGAATAGGCCCTACGCTGTGCTTAGGCAGGAGGGGCGGAGGGCGGCCGTGCGTTTGAGAATGGAAGTCGTCTGCAAAGAGCGGGTGCGGCTTGCTGTTGCGATGGAGCGGTTGGATGGATCCGAGGTTCAGTGCTTCGAGGTCACGATCAAGGATGGTTGCGGCACTGTCCTGGTCGAGAATCACAGCTGCGATAGCTTTGTCTTCTGGCATGTAGGGAGTGATGGGCAGGGCGTGCCTTGGTCCGACCTGGAGGTGAATGTTGCGGGCCAATCGACCGAGGGGGAGGCATCGATTGCGTTGTCTCGTATTCGAACGTCGGAAATTGACCCTGATTGGCGGAATTTAGCTCGGTCATGTCGGCGATATTCCGGATCGGTTCGCGAGTTGTTGAATGAATCAAACGGGCTGGAGCGCTTTACAGAGGACGATTTGGGCGAGTGGTTGACTTTGACCGAAGACATTCGGCTCGGAGTGAATCCACCCACGACGATTGTTGGTCGAGTGCGAACTGTGGGTGAGAGGCATTCTCTGGTGAAGACCATTATTGGTGGTGATAAGGATGATCGGCCTGAGCGGATCGAATTCCCTCCCGAGCTTATCAAGAAGGCAAAAAAGGGTGATCCCAAGGCGCTCGAAACATTCTACACTCGGGTGATGGTTTTCACAGAGCGATATGTGGGGGCAATGCGAGAGGCGGGACATTTTAATTACTCAGATTGCGAACCCGACGCCGTGGCTGTCGGAGTTGCTCGAAACATCGCCCGGGGACGGCTGACCGCTTTTAAGCTGGATTACCGAAAAGACCCCCAGAATGCGTTCCTTAAATGGCTCCGGAATGCGATTCGGTGGTACCTGCTGAGTGAGGTTCGCCGTAGTTATAATCGTGCAGAATCTGTCCCTCTTGAAGTGGACAACGGAGACAACGAAGACGCCTACGACGCGAATCCTGCCTTGTACAAAGTCTTGAGCGGGCTGGAAACTGTGGAGGATTGGTCCAGCCGCCTATCCGCGGTCGATTTGATCCAACTTTTTGAAGATGATCCCGAGCGAACCGGTCGATCAGGATGGCATGTAGATGCATTGAGGGCGTATTTCTTAGATGGTTTAGACTATAAGCAGGTCGCTGAACGCCTTGGAAGAGGTGTGCCTGCAGTGAAGATTGCAATCCGTCGAGCGCTGGAGCGTATCAAGGTGCTACTTGGCGACGATTAACGATCGAACACTCGGTGCAAGTTTTTGTCTGAATATTGGATAATGTGGTGAGGAAATTAGACGACTAGAATTGTGAATTGCGGATTGACGAGGCAGCCTTGGCTGGACAAGTCTTTGGATATCCGCATGAAAAAGTCGCTACACCTGGCAATTCAAGACTACGAGTTGGCACCTGCCCTAAAATATCCAAGAAACGACTGTGAAGAATTTCAGAAACGATTAAAGGCGACGGGTGAGTTTGATGATTGTCGTGTGCTCGTTGGGGGGGGGCTTCTGCGCAATCAATCGATCGACCCAGATACAGTAATCGAGGTTGTTCGAGACATGATCTCTACGCTGAAGTCTGGTGATTTGTTTGTGTTTAGTTTTAGTGGTCATGGAGTCCGAGATAGTAGTGGCGAATTGCATCTATTGTTTCCGACGGCGGACCCGCGGCGACCTGGGAACGTGAGAAGGAAAGCCTTACCACTCTCTGAACTACTTGATGTGTTGCGTGGCCCCTTTGATACGCTTTTGCTCATGGATAATTGCCGCCTAGACCTTGATGCAGACCGAAACCAAGCGGGTGCGCGTGGTGTTGGGGCAGCGGATGACTCGGGACAGCGGTCCTTTATCATTCCGGCGGATGATTCAACGGGCAAGTCGTGGGGGAAAAACGATGATGGGAGCACGATCGTGCTCTACGCTTGCAGAGACCGGACTCCCGCCTGGGAAGTCGACGAAGTCAAGTTGGGGCTGTTTCATGCGGCGTTGTTTGCCGAGTTTGATCGCTGTCTACGCGAAAAAACTCCTTTCGTTGTATCGACCGATTTGCTTGAACCCTTAAAGGAGCACATGGCCCATATTGCGGAGAAATACGATTCTCATGGAGCACAGCATAAAGGCGGCCAGCGTCCTTGGATAGAAGGGGATGGGAAGATTGTGCTGTTTGGTGAAGGGGGCGCTTCGGGTGGACGGCCGCCTGCGCCGATTCGTGAGTTTTGGTTGTCGCGTGATGAAGATCATCCCGTGGAGGGGCCCTATGAAAAGCAGGACCTGATAAAACTTGCCAAAAAATCCGAATTCACGGCCAAGACAATGATCTGTTTGGTTTCGACTGAACACTGGGAGTCCGCAGCAAAGACTGATTGGTTGCGTTCCTATGTCGAAAATCAGAAGAAGCAGAAACCACGTCCGCCGGTGAGGGATAAGCAAGATAGGCCGCGGACACGGAAGAAGCATCGGGGCATTTTACTGAGGCTTTCACGGACGGCTGCGATCGAAATGGTCTATATCCCAAAGGGTGTGTTTATGATGGGAAGTCCCGTGGGAGAAACCGGCCGGCAGGAGGACGAGTTCCAGCGTAAAGTGAAGTTTACTGACGGGTTTTGGATTGGAAAGTATCCGGTAACCCAGGGCCAATGGGATGCGGTGATGGAACAGAATCCGAGTAAATTCAAGATCTCGCGAAAACACCCCGTGGAAAAAGTCTCCTGGCATGATGCCAAGGCTTTCTGTGATAAGCTGAACCGGGCAATTTATAAGAAAGGTTACAAGTATAACCTACCGACGGAGGCCATGTGGGAATACGCGTGTCGGGCGGGAACGATTGAGCCGTTTCCGTATGGTGAAGAGTTATCCGATAAACTCGCACACTATGGTACGCGAGGAGGTACCGTGTCTGTTGAAGGTCGGGGTTATAAAGCGAACGCGTGGGGATTGTTTCATATGATCGGGAACGTCTCCGAGTGGTGTGAGGATTGGTATGGAAAGTACATAATTGATGATCTGAGTGATCCAATGGGGCCGAGCGAAGGCGGAGGTAAGGTGGTTCGAGGTGGGAATCATAATTCCTCGGTGAAACGATGCCGGTCTGCAAGTCGTGGGAGCGCGAACCCGACACGGCGAAGCTCTCGGATAGGGTTTCGTCTCTGTCTGCGTCCGAGTTCAGACTAGATATGGACCAAGCCTGTTGGATGCTTTGGCGGAGATGGTTTGAATGATTGTGCCTATTTCTCTGCTGTGCGCGACTGACTTGAAGTGGGTATGGTTTGGTCTTAAGGGTAAAGTGTTATGCTTGCGAGTCTGGTCGGTGGTTTTTTCGACGAGAGTAAGATGGGTATGGATCGTGCTTTTCGTATGGGGTTGGGCACGTTTGTGTTCCGTATTTGAAGTTTTCAGTTTTTTCTGCGGAGTCTTCTGCGGAAGAAAGGGCTCAATTCAGTTCAACTGTAACCATGGCGTTGCTTTGAGCCGTTTGAGTTAGGGTTCCCGGGGCGCGAGAATAGAATGTTCTGTGCTCGCAATCAATTGTGGAAACAGTAGTAAGGTATGTTTTTGTAGTGAGCGGGATTGAGAATGGTCTGTGGCCTCGATTTGCGTGGCTCAGGTAGTGAGTGGTGGCGTATCGCTCTAGCCGTTCGAAGTCGGTGACTATAGAAGCGTGAACGAGTTTCTTGGAATGAATTTTTTTGGTGGCAGGGTGTTTGCTGCGTGATCTGCCCTTCGGTGAAAGGTATAAAATGAATTTGAAGTATGCGAGCGATGTGATGGATGCGGCGTTGAGTAGATTGCGTGCCTTACGTGGAGACCCGGTGATTCCAATCGAACTGGAGGTTGTAGGCAATCGATTTGATGATTCGCGGAAAGCGAATTTTCGATCTCCGGAAAAAGAACCGGGACATCTGCGAGTGGGGGACTATGTGTCGATGACCATCACTCCACCTGCGTCAGGCTACCTGACATTATTTAACTTTGGTACTGACGGCAAAGTGGGGAGGGCGCTTTTTCCTAACCGACACGTGCCACAGCATCGCCTCGTTTCGGGACGCAAATACTCCTTGCCAGGGATTCTTTTTCCGGCGCGCTTGATGAAGGCTCCGGGATTTCTTGAAGACGGGCCTACAACAACGGAAACGGGTATTATGGAACGAGTGGTTGCGCTTATAAGTGAAAATCCGGTTGATCTATCTCCGCAAGACCTTCACGAGAATCTTGCGTGCTCGAATGAAGATGATTCGGGAAAGGTTAGGGAGAATACGGCGAGTGATTTGAGTGTAGTCCGACCGGATCGGAGAGGGCTTTCCAACGGGGGGGAATGGATTTGGGGATTGGCCGAAGCTGAGGTTTGCTAGATCCGGTTTCGGTGTGCGCATTTGTGAGGTTGTTCACCTTGCTTGGTAAGTGTGCCTTGAAGTTTAGCGTTGCCCTTGCTAGCGATGCCAGAGGCAGGGTTGCGTGGGTAAGTTTGGAGTGAGATTCGGCTTATACTTCTAAGACTCAAGAGAACGGGGGGCTTCTCTGGAGTACCTCTCTGGATTGAGGCTCGCCGTATTGGGGGGCAGATGGTTTGGCCATTTCCACAGCACGTGAGTTCGGCTACCTGTGGGCATCGCCTGCGAGAATAGAGGACTGCGGGTATGGCACGGGCCCCGGCATCCGAAACATCCCAGAGACTCCCTGTTAAGATCGTACGCGACCAGAGGTCGGGCAATTCCGCGGGCGTTTTGGGGCGCGTTTTTTTCGTGTGGTGCGCATTCCGGCTCGATGGGGCAGGGGCGTTGACTCGTTGGTTTGGTGTGGGGTAGGTTGGGATTGTTGCGGTTGGCTTATGTGTGAGATGGATTTGAATCGGCGTGGTTTTTTGGGGGCTTGTTTGGGTTCGGTGGTGGGTGCCGCTTTGGCGGGGGAGGCGACTGAAGGTCGCCGTTACGCGCTCCGCGGGCGGTTGTTGAAGACGCTCAAGGTGGGGATGATTCGGGTGCCGGGGGCGTTGACGGATCGGTTTCGGGTGGCGAAGGCGGCTGGGTTTGATGGGGTGGAACTCGGGGCGCCGGGGATTCAGGTAGCCGAGACTTTGGATGCGGTCCGGGCGACTGGATTGACTGTGGATGGTTCGGTCAATGCCGGGCACTGGAATGTGCGGCATACGGATCCGGATCCCGAGGTGCGCGCGCGGGCTTTGGAATCGTTAAAGGGTGCGTTGCGACAAACCAAAGCCGTCGGCGGGCATACGGTCTTGTTGGTGGTCGGGCATGGGAAGGATGGGCCGGTGGATGAGATCTGGTCGCGGTCGATTGATAACATTGCTCAAGCGATTCCGCTGGCGGCGGAACTGGGGGTCGTGATCGCGATTGAGAATGTGTGGAATCACTTTTGCTATGATCATCAGGGAGATGCTCGCCAATCTGCGGAACAGTTCGTGCGATACGTGGATGCGTTTCAGTCGCCTTGGGTGGGGATGCAGTTTGATATTGGGAATCATTGGAAGTATGGCGATACACCAAGTTGGATTCGGCAGTTGGGGAAACGAATCGTGAAGTTGGATGTGAAGGGGTTTTCGCGGGAGGCGGATCAGTTTACCAAGATTGGAAAAGGGGATGTGGATTTTGACGGGGTGTGCGGAGCTTTGCGGGAGATCGGGTTTCATGGGTGGTGCGCGGCTGAGGTGAAAGGGGGCGATGCGGGGCGGTTGCGGGAGGTGGCTCGGAATATGGATCGGGTGTTTGGGTTGTAGCGGGGGCAGGAATGCAAAATGAGAACTGCAAACTGCAAACTGCAAAAGTGGGGGGCGTTGGAACCTAATCTTGTCCTTTGGGGGGCTTTGGGGGTAAAAGTAGCGGCATGAACCGCCGAGAATTTATTGGAGCCGGTGCGGCTGGGTTGGCTCTGACCGCTGGCAATAGCTGGGGCGCCACGGCGCTGCCTGATCAGAAAGTCCGTCGGGTCGCCCTTATTGGGTGTGGCTGGTATGGCAAGAGTGACTTGTTCCGCCTCATCCAGGTGTCGCCGGTGGAAGTGGTGGCGCTGTGTGATGTCGATGGGAAGATGTTGGATGAAGCGGTCGATATGGTGGCCGCCCGGCAACGGTCCAAGAAACGGCCGCGAGCCTATCGGGATTATCGCAATCTGTTGGAACGGGAGGAACTAGATCTGGTCTTGGTTCAGACGCCGGATCATTGGCATGCGCTTCCCATGATCGAGGCGTGTCAGCGGGGGCTGGATGTCTATGTGCAGAAGCCGCTCGGAATCGATATTGTCGAGGGTGAAGCGATGTTAGCCGCCGCTCGGAAGTATGGTCGAGTGGTCCAGGTGGGCATGCAGCGGCGAAGCACGCCCCACTTGATTGAAGCGCGTAACGATATCATCAAGAGCGGTAAGCTCGGCAAAATCGCTCACGTGGAGATCTACTGCTATTACCACATGCGGGCGCGGCAGAATCCGCCGAACACGGCGCCGCCAGCTTATCTCGATTACGAGATGTGGACCGGGCCGGCTCCGTTGCGGCCCTATAATAAGTTGGTGCATCCGCGATCCTGGCGAGCCTTTATGGAATACAGCAATGGCATCGTCGGCGACATGTGCGTGCACATGTTGGATATGGTGCGGTGGATGTTGGATTTGGGTTGGCCGTTGCGTGTGAGTTCGCAGGGCGGCATCTTGGTGCAGAAGGAGGCTAAGGCAAATACCACGGATACCCAGTCCGCGATGTTTGATTTCGGAGATCTGAAGGTGGTTTGGCAGCACCGGTCGTGGGGCGATCCGCCGGATCCTAAATACCCGTGGGGGGCAACGATCTATGGCGAGAAAGGGACGCTTAAGGCGAGCGTCAATAGTTTTGACTTCATCCCGCGTGGCGATGGAAAAGCGGTGCATCGCGACGTTACCTATGAGCTGGATCAGTATCCGGAGGATCGGACTGAGAAGGATTTGGAACGGCATGTGGCACCGGCCGTTCGGGGTCATATGATGGATTTCCTCCATTGTATCGATAACCGGGGACGTCCTGTTTCCGATATTGAGGAGGGACATATTTCGACCACCTCCTGCATCCTCGCGAATTTGGCTATGGCGACGGGACGGACTTTGGTTTGGGATCCGGCCGCCGGGCGGATCGTGGGGGATCCGGAGGCCAATCGCCTGCTGGCGCGGCCTTACCGGGCACCTTGGGAACACCCCGATCCCGCTACCGTTTAGTGCCGATATCAAGCTGAGGAAGCGTCATGACGGGGCCGTTTGGCGTCCGCGAATCTTTTGGGCCGCGCTCCTGGTCGTCGTGAGGGCGCGGAGACTGGGATCACCCGTATGAGATTTCTGAAAGCCGTTGGGTGGATTTGGGCGATTTGGCTGATCGTTTCACTAGTGGCATTGGTGTCCCAAGGGGCGGTGGCTTGGCGCGCTTTGTTGTTTGTGTCCAGTCGGCACTACCAGCCCCTCCTTGAGAGTAGTCGGTCCGGGAATCGGTGCGTTGTCCGGCGGTTTCTTACCCTCTACGGAACCGTCGTCCTGGTCAATTTCGGGGTCTTTTGGATGTGTTTCCAGAACTTCCTACCGGGCTTCATGCATTTTCAAATGATCCCGATTGTCTATAACGTGACGCTGACCGGCTTGGGTTTGATTTCCGTGATGCAGACGGCTTCGATCATGATTGCTGGACCGGGCGTGAGGGCTCGACTGGATGAGCATGATCCGGACGCGGATGAATGGTAGGTGCCCGGCCGCCGTTACGGGGGATTCTATTGGGGCCGTCGCAGTTCGATGAACGAACTCAATGGTATTTTAGGTTAGCGGAGTCCAGTTTTTGATTTTACTTCCAACGCCACTAGCGCGCTCGTAGCGCGCTAGTGGCGTTTTCTATGGGCGTTCTACTAGCGTTCACGACGGGCAGAGTGGTATAGCGAATTCTTTTTTGGCTGTTTTTTGTTCGGTCGAATGCTTCTTTTCATGTTTTTTGCAACTTATTGATTCATAGTAAGTTGCGCTTCTTCTGCGGGGATTGAGTGCGGGTTTTTGGCCGTGAGTTCTTGTCGGCTTTCCGGGGTTTCTATGGGCGTTGGCGTGCCGTCAGCTATAGCGGTTTCGGCTGTCTTAGAAGGCAGGACTAAAAACACGGAACTAGAATCTACGAGGATTGAAGGATGATTAAGGTAGTTGATGGAGTCCCTGAGTATTGTTGGAACCGGCGGGTGAGTCGACCGGTGGATTTGAGAGAGTTGGGTGAGGTGGCTTGCTATCGGGCGCGGACGATGGCGGACTATTTGGGGATCTCCCCACGGCAACTGGAGCGTGACTTTCGTTCGTCGCTGGGTGTGACGCCCAAGTATTGGTTGCGCGAGCAACGCGCGATTCGCGCGAATGAGCTGATTTGTCAGGGAGGCGATCTTTCCGAAATCTCAAGTGTCTTGGGCTTTAAACGCTATGGTCACTTCGCACGTGAGATTAAAGCGTTTTTTGGCGTTCGTCCGATGGAGTTGGTGATGTCGAATTCAAACTAGTTGCCGGCACACCGTCGGTGGCAAAGGAGGATGCCAGGCGTTGGTTGACCCTGGTGCTGGGGTGGCTCCCTAACGCCCTCGGTATGGTGCCTGGGGGAGCGTGAGGCCAATTCTTGAGAATGAGTTGTTTGGGCTTGTTCTTGGGGATTGGCCTCAGTTGCGGTTTAGGGGGATGGCCTTCGCTGGCAGTGGTTTGGGTTCCCATATTTTGGTGGGCTTTGTTCGAAACATTGTTTGAAAAGATATTGGCATGATTGGGATTGGAACGGATGGGATTTCGAGACCTAGCGGCGCTGTTTGGGTCGTGGTGAGTATCTTGGTCATGATTGCTTCGGTGACTGGGGCGGCGGCTGAGCCTGAGGGGGAGGAAGGATTGTTGGAGCTGGAATCAGTGGCCCTTGTGGGAAGTCGATTTGAAGAGCGGAGCGTGGTGGATAGTCCCGTGCCGATTGATGTTCTAGGGGCGCCTGAACTGAAGTTGACCGGGGAAGTGGAGTTGGGGCGCGTGATTCAAGAGCTCGTGCCGTCGTTCAATTTTTCCAGTTCGACCATCAGTGATGGAACGGATTCGGTAAGGCCCGGGACGCTTCGGGGGATGGGGCCGGATCAGGTGCTGGTTTTGGTCAATGGGAAGCGGCGTCATGGGAGTGCGTTGATCCATGTGAATACGTCCGTGGGGCGGGGGACGGCAGGTACCGACCTGAATGCGATACCCGTCAATGCCATTGAGCGGATCGAGGTGCTTCGCGACGGGGCGTCGGCGCAGTACGGATCCGACGCCGTAGCTGGGGTAATCAACATTGTGTTGAAGGATGATCTGAACGGTTCTTTTTGGGGATCACTGGGGCAGACGTTTTCCGGTGACGGTGAGCGGATTGACCTGCGGGTGGACGACGGATTCCAGGTGGGGGAGTCGGGCCGCTTGCATGTCTCCGCGAGTCGGACGGAACGGCAGCGAACCAATCGGGCTGGTCTGACCGGAGCGATCCAGTACGCGGACACGGAATCCATAGCGTTGGCGGATTGGGATTCGCCGGAACGCGATGCCTTGTTGGCTTTGTATCCTCCTGACGCACGGGTGATCCTGAATGATCCTTCCGCGGAGGCTACTTTCGATCGGCGAAACTTTCGCGTGGGGGATGCGGAGTTAGAACAGACTCAGGGGGCGTTGAACTATGAACAGGCCATCTGGAATGATCGCGGTGAGTTTTATGCCTTCGGGGATTTTTCGCATGCAGACAATCTGAGCGGCGGCTTTTACCGACGGGCGAATCAAGCGGATCGCAATCCCGCCGGTTCGAGTTATCCCGATGGATTCCTTCCGCTGATCCAGACAACGGTTTGGGATTTTTCTGGGGGCTTGGGGTTCACCCGTGAATTTGAGAATGGGCTCCGAACGGATTTGAGCCTGGTTCATGGTGGGAATCGGTTTCAGTTCGATGTGCGGGATTCCCACAATGCCTCTTGGGTTTTCCGTCAGGTGAATCCTGGAGGGAGCTATCCGGCCTTTCCGGGTGAAACGTTTTTGGGGCCTGCGCCGACTTCAGCGGATGCGGGGCAGTTGGGCTTGGATCTGACGACGGTGAATCTGGACTTCAGTCTGCCTTTGGAGCGGGTGGACTTGGCTTGGGGCGTGGAATATAAGCGGGATCGTTACACGATTGATGCCGGTGAACCGTATTCGTATCTGGATTATGACGGCCCCTCGGGTGGGGTAGGAGGTATACAGGTGTTTCCCGGGTTTCGACCTGAGAATGAGGTGGCGGAAACTCGGAACGCCGTTGCGGTGTATGGGGATTCTCAGATTCGGCTCGGGCGCCGATGGTTCATCGCACCCGGTGTTCGTGCGGAACATTACAGCGACTTTGGGGATACGGTGACTGGAAAACTAAGTTCGAAATGGGATCTGAGTGATCAGTTTGCCCTCCGGGGATCGGTGAGTACCGGATTTCGGGCGCCCTCCATGCATCAGCTTTTCTTTAACAATGTCAGCACGCAATTCCTCCCTCAGACGACTCCGGCAGGGGTGACCTTGGTGCCGTCGGAGGTGGGTACGTTTAGGAACGACAGCGGCATCGCGAACCGGTTGGGGATCCCGTCGCTGGACCAGGAAACGTCCGTCAACATCAGCGGTGGGGTGGTGTATCGTCCTTCGGATTCCTTTTCCTTGACCGCAGACGCCTATCAGATCGACGTCCGGGACCGAATCATACTCAGCGGTACTTTGGAGGCGGGCGCTATTGGCGTGCCTGCTGGGTTGAGTCAGGCTTTGGTGGATTCTGGGATCGGTGCCGCGCAGTTCTTCATGAATGGAGTGGATACGCGAACACGGGGGCTCGACGTGGTGGCGGAATGGCAGGTGCCACCATTGGGGACGGGGGATCTTCGCGTTCGGCTTGTGGGTTCTCTTTCGGAAACCTCCGTCCGGCGGGTGCGTTTGCCGGGAACCCTGCCGGGAGAGTTGTTTGGGGAACGGGATCGATCGATCATTGAGGATTGGCAGCCGAATGATCGGATCACGGCCTCGCTCACCTATGAAATCGGGGCGTTGACGTCGACTCTTGCGGTGCACCGCTACGGTCCGTATGCCGTGAGTGAAGGCGGGCAAGAACAGACCTATGGGGCCGAATATTTGACCGACCTGCTGCTGAGTTATCAGGTGGGGCGGTCGAGTTCCGTCGTTGTGGGGGCGAACAATCTTTTCGATATCCGGCCGGACGCATCGCAGATCAGTCAGTCACGCGGGGGCACGTTGTTGGATTCATCGGGGAATCTCATCGTGGCATCGCCGGGCGTCTTTCCCTACTCGCGTCGGACGGCCCCGTTTGGCTTCAACGGGGGCTACTATTACCTGGCGTTCGAACACCGCTTCTAGGCTTTGGAAGCATGTTTTGACTCGAGGTACGACTTCAGGCCGCCATCGCCGTAGAGCATTTTCCATCCTTCTTCTAGACTCGTTAGGGTTTCTTCTGTGACCTGGCCGATCAAGGAGTCTGTTAGCGTCAATTGGGTTTCGGCGTCGGGTCGATCTGAGTGTGCCTCAAGTGTGATTTGTACAACGGATTGCGCTGGCCCGCCCCAGGGCGGAACGATTTGGGCCAGGTAAGCGAGCTGTTTTGGAGGTTGGAACGAGATGATGGTTCCCCAGATAAATCCTGCGTTGGCCTCGGTCTGCTCGTAGACCGCACCACCCAGGCGGGCATCCATGCGCATGCCTTGTGATCCTTCGCACACGAGAAAATCCTCTCGCCACCAGGTGCCGATGTCTTTGGTGAGTGCGTCCCAGGTGTTTTGCAGGGGTGCTTGGATTGCGATAGCGATTTCCAGATGCGCTGTCGCGGCCGGTTGGAGCGTGTGTTTGATCGTCATTACCTTGCGCTGAACCTTAGCGCAGGTGGGCTCCGGTTTGGAGGTCAAACTCGGCGATGGGGCGAATCCGGTAAGGGAGGATTTTGATTTTGCCGAGGTTCTCGCGGTGAGTGAACACACACTCTTGGATGGGGCGTCCCCAGGTCCAGAGAATATCATTGTCGGTGAGGCCGACGTAGGACCCCGATCCGTAGTATTGCCCGAAGCGTGTCCAATCGGTTCGGTTGCTGATTTGTTTGGTGTCGGTCTTTTGCGAAGGCATGATATTCAAGGTACCGAGCTTGTAGGAGCGATGTTTCAGGACCAGCTTCCCGTTTGCTTGGAGGTGAAAGTAGTTGCCTGCCGATCTGGGGGCGAGGTCTTGATTGTGTGCCTGAATGTAGGCGGTGTCGGGGAGAGGGGCGAGTTCCCGCCCGTCGCGAACAGCTGCTTCGCTATAGAGTTTGTGCGCGATCCAGGCGAAACTCCAGAGTTTGCCGTCGCTCTTTTGAAAGGTCACAACAGGCATGCCGCGGTAAGTGGCGGCCCGTTCCGGTAGATAGTAAGTCGACGGATCTTCAAACGGGAAATCGATGGGCATGTGGAAGTAGTTCGGGATCACGTGAACCGCTTCCCAATCCGTGTCTTGGCTGAGCAGGGTGACGGTGTCCGGCGGGGTGTTGCGAGGGTCTGCCGTTGGATCGGGCACGATGGATCCGAAGGGATCGTTGCCTACGAGAGCCAGTTGACCCTCGGTGGTGATGCCGATTAGGGCATGTCCGGTGGCAGCAACGGAGCGGAACCGAGCTTGCTCGGTGGCGGGTTGGAAGGTGTAGATTTCGTTGGGTTCCCAACTGAGATGGCGAAGTAGCCGACCGTCTTGTTTCAGCGCGTAAAGGATCGGGTTACGAGCCGGGTGCTCGGTTTCCAGATTGGGGTCGAGGATAATGGCTTGCCAATCGTTCTCCGTTCCGACCTGGGTTGGGCGACGGGCTTCGTTGGGACCTGCCTTCCGGTAGTCGTAGTGATCCGGCCAGGTCCAGAGTGTCCCGTTTTCTTTGATGGCCCAGCGACGGCGGGGGCTCGTGGTCAGCATACGCCAGTCGTTATCGGTGTTCCATTGGGTCAAGATGGGTTGGAAAGGCGGGCCGGGATCGCCAGGGAGCGTGATGCCGAAATGCCAGAGGGCGCCGCTATTGGCCAGGACGGTGAATCCGTTGGGATCGGCGATCAGCTTGGCCTCAGCTTTTACTTGAGCCGGGCGGGCGGCAACGCTTGGTTCTGGCGACCAGCCCTCCCAGAAGCGTGACATGGTGGCCTGTGCGAGGAACGTGATCAGGAGCCCGGCGAGGATGCCGCCTCCGGTGATTTGCGTGAGGCCCGTACGAATGCTGGGAGCCTGGCGGAACGAGCGAAACGAGCCCAAGCCGCACAGCGGGATCAGAACCCCAGCGACAATTAGAAGTAAGAGCGGCAAGGCGGGGACGGATTCGTAAGGTATGACTTTTCGCTGGGCGACGAAGAGTAGGACGGCGGTGATGAGGCCGATCCCGGCTGTGGTGATTAAGGCTTGGAGGTAGTTCCGGCTCAAGGCTGAGGCGCAGAAGCCCACGAGCGCCGCGAGAATCGGGCCGCCCCAGGTGACCAGATTGCGGAGGAAATCGATCTGAATTTGGTCGTCGTTCAAGGGACTCTTCTGCAGCTCGAATTGGCTCAACACATACGTGCAGAGTGGAGAGAGGATGACCCAGGAAATACCGGCGGCTAGCACGAGTACGGTGCCGAGTTTAATGGCCCACTGCCGGCTGGGGCTCACGGGGAGCGTTTGGTGCCATGAGCCGACTCCGAAGGCGCGTTCTTCAGCGATGGCGGCGGCGCCAATGCTGGCGGGAATCAGCAGGCAGAGTGAGCGGATGAGCACGCGAACATCCTCGGTGATGGGCTCGGCCCAGGCGCCGTGGGTGAAGGTGTAGGTGCCGATCAGATAAACTGCAACGAAGGTGGCGGTGATGATGTAGTTGAGTTGTTGCAGGCGGAGTTCTTTTACGATCAGTGCGGGAACGGGACTGTGGCGGTGAGGCTTGTGGGACTCGTGCTTGCGGCGGTTTCTCAGCAGGCTGAGCCTGGGGAGCGAGACGCCCATGCTGGTAGCCTCAATGCTCTGCCAGCCTTGCCGACGCAAGCACACCCCCACAAAGGCTAAGATTCCGTAGGTGTAAATGCCGGTTTGGATCCACGCGCCTTGATCGTCCCGATGGGCCAAGCCAGCCATGGTAACCAGAATCGCGAAGGGAACCAACAGGGTGAGCCAGAAGGCCTCATGGTAGGATCGCAGTACCGTTGAGAAGAGCAGGCCTGGGGTGACGGTGCAGATCAGGACCCACTCGACGGGCTCAAGGCTGGTTTTGAGGGTGTAGGCCTCTCCGGTGTAGAACCAGATTCGGCCGAGGACAAAAGCGAGTATGTAGACGATCACGATCGAAGCAATGGCGCTGAGTGCGAGCAGAATTTTCTTCTGCCAGATTCGCGATCGGAGGGTGGGTTGGGTGAGGAGTTGGTTGGTGGTGCCGTAGAGGTTTTCTTTACCGAACACGGCTGTAGCTACGATGGCACAGCCCAGGTAGAGCAGGAGCATTGGGAAGGGCCCATGCGCCAGCTCGTTCGGGTTTCGAAAGCTCCCGGCGTGTCCCAAGGCGAAACAGACGAGCGGACTGGTGGCTAGAATGAGGGCGGTGATCCATTCCGGGGTGATGAGGCGGACTTCTTTCCGCAGTTGAATCGAGGGCGAGGACGTTTTCATACGCAGTTTTCGGGCGGAGCACTAATTGCCGTTCGAACTGAGTGCCGCGTGGTGTTTCGCGACCAGGAGAAAGATTTCTTCCAGGGTCAAAGCCTCGGTGACGAGGTCTTCGGGCTGAAAGGACTGGAGCTTTTCGATCACGGGCTCTGGCGAGCCGGAAAGTGTGGCGATGAGTTCGCGACCGTCTTGCGCTTGCTCGACCACGGTCGGATGATCCAAAGCGGGAGCGGCTTCGGGGAACCGAGCGCGGACGCGGCGGAATTGTTCCCGTGCCGTATCGGTTACGGCGTTGAAGACGGCGGAGCCTTTTTCCAAGATGGTAAACTCATCAATGAGTCCTTCAAATTCCGTAATCAGGTGGGTTGAGACGAATACGGTTCGGTTTTCGGGATCGGATTCCTGGTAGGCGCCGATGACGACCTCGATGAATTCTTTGCGGATCAGCGGATCTAGACCGGAGGTGGGCTCGTCCAGGACCAACAGTTCGGGCTCTGGGCAGAGGGCGGCGATCAAGGCCATCTGTACCCGCTGGCCTTTGGAAAACGTCCGGGCCTTTTGATGTGGGTCGAGGTCGAAGCGTTCCATCAGTTCCTGTTGCAGGTTGCGGTTCCACTGTTCGCGGAAGGAAGCCAGGTAGTCGAAGTAATCCGTGCTGGTCATCCAGGGGTAAACCGACACGTGATCGGGGACGTAGCTGAGCCGCGATTTAGTGGCGATCTCGTCCTTGGCCGGGTCGAGGCCGAAGAGGCGAATGGAGCCTTTCGACGGGCGGAGGAGGTTTAGTAAGCACTTGATGGTGGTGGTCTTACCCGCTCCGTTGCGACCGAAAAAGCCGTAGCACCGCCCGCGGGGGATCTTGAGATTGAGTCCGTTCACCGCCTCTGTCTTGCCGAAGGCATGGTGGAGGTCTTGAATGTCAATGATGGGATTCTCTTTCTTCATCACGGTTTCTTTTGACGGGGTTTGGAGGTGGCGGCGCTTTGCTGGGCGGCCGGGCTCTTAAATTGGGTCAAGCGTTCGTCAACAAGCTCCCGGAATTGTTGATCAGAGACTTGGAGGTGATGGGCCTGTACGATGGCGTGATCGATGGCCTCGGTTAGAATTTCTTGGCGAACGCTAGGCTTGAAAGGGGAGTTGTTTTCGGAAACGAAACAGCCCTTCCCAGCCACCGTATTCACCACACCTTGACGTTCCAGTTCGGCATACGCTTTGGCGACGGTGTTGCGATTGATTCGGAGCGACTCCGAGAGGGGGCGAATGCCGGGAAGCGCTTCCCCGGATCGAAGGGCGCCGGACGCGGCGGCGTATTTCACCTGCTCCACGATCTGGAGATAGGCCGCTTGGCTGGATTGGTAGTTAAGTCGGATCAACATAGGTTAGCCTCTGTTAACTGTCATATGACAGTAGGACAGTTGTTCGATCCTGTCAACGGATGGAATTCAGAATTTGGATCCGGGGAGTTTGGATCGGGTAACCGAGGTTAGATCGGTAAGGGGAAGTAATCGGGAGAATTAGTAGATCTTAAACCGGAGCTTTTTTTCGCTTCGGGCTTGACGATCATCGGAAGTGAATTAAACGTATTATTTAAACAAACGTTTAATTTTGTTGTGACCCGAGCCGATACCAAGAACCGCATCCTGGATGCCGCCGAGCAGCTTTTTGCCGAGCACGGCTTTGGGGACGTTTCCGTGCGGCAGGTTGTTCAAGCCGCCGAGGTGAACGTGGCGTCGATCCACTACTACTTTGGATCGAAGGAGGCTTTGATTGAGGAAGTCCTGTCCCGGCGATTGACGCCACTCAATGAGGAACGGATCCAGCAGTTGGACGTGTTTGAGGCCAAAGCTGCGGCGAAAGGGGAGCCGATTCCTTTGGAGGACGTGCTTTACGCTTTGTTTTCGCCACCCATGCGGTTGACGCGTACCGAGGATGGGCAGAAGAGCCCGTTTGTGCAATTGGTCGGGCGGCTGTTTGCAGAACCTAGTGGTTCGGTGCAAGAACTCCTCAAGGCGCGCTTTGAGCCGTTGTTTCAGCGGTTTAATAGGGCCTTTCTGGCCGCCTTGCCGGGGGTGAAGAAGCGGGACTATTTTTGGCGTTTGCACTTCATGTTGGGGGCGATGAGTTTGACGCTTTGTGATCGGGAGCGGCCTTGTTTGTTGTCGGAAGGCCTTTGTGATCCGGATGATGTGGAAGAAGTGATTGCGCAGTTAGTGTCGTTCTGTGCGGCGGGCATGCGCGCGGAAGCGGTGAAGAAACGGAGGCGGCGATGATACGGGGATGGGGCTTGGCGTTGGTTGCGGTTTGGTTCGGAGTGGGGTGTGTTTCATCGCCGGAGCGACAAGCATTGCCCGAATCGGTTTCGGTGCCTGAGAAATGGGGTTCGGGTTCATCGGGTGATACCGAAGCGATCTGGTGGGATGCCTTTGCGTCGGCGGAGCTGACCGGCTTGATCGAAGAAGCGTTGGGTGGGAATCCGGATTTGTTGGCCTTGGAGGCTCGGGTTGCGGGGGCTTTGGCCACGGCGCGGATCGCCGGTGCGGATTTGTATCCGTCTTTCTCAGCCGGTCTAGACAGTGCGCGGAGGAAACAGAATTTTATTGGGTTCCCGATTCCGGGGAGTGCGAGCGATGTCTTGACGACTCGTGCAACGACCCACGGGCTTTCTCTGAATACGAGCTGGGAAATTGATATCTGGGGTCGAGTTCGTGCGGGAAAACGGGCCGCCATGGCGGACTCCGAAGCAGCCCGGGCGGACTGGTCCATGCGACGGCTTTCCTTGGCGGCTCAGCTGAGTAAGGCGTGGGTGGATGCGATCGCCCTGAAACAACAGCTTGCCCTCGCGGAAGCCTCGGCGGATCTGTTTTCGGATACTGCGGACATGATCAAGGATCGGTATGAGCGGGGGCTGCGTTCCGCGCTCGATGTGCGATTGTCGGTGAATAGTGTGCACGGCGCAAAGGCTTTGGTGCAGGAGCGCGAGCAGCAATTCTTGGCGGCGCTCCAGCAATTGGAATCTTTGCTGGGACGGTATCCGGGAGGCCGACTGGAAGTTCCCGGAGAGCTGCCAACGATCGAGGCCGGGGTGGCTGCAGGTATTCCCGCCTCGGTGCTGGAGCGGCGCCCGGATCTGCAAGCCGCAGAGCGACGTTTGGCGGCAGCGGATCAGCGCATTCGGGAGTCGCGAGCTGCCTTGTTGCCGCGGATCAGTTTGACGGGGTCCACGGGTACGAGCACGGCCGAAATGCAGGACTTGTTGGATAATGACTTCAGTGTCTGGAGCCTGGCTGGGAATTTGGCGCAGCCGCTCTTCCAAGGTGGCCGATTGAGAGCCGGCGTTGATCGGGCGAAAGCGCGCGCTCAAGAGGCGGCTCAGGAGTATGTCGGGGTGGCGTTGCAGGCGTTTCGGGAAGTGGAGTTTGCGCTGGCGAGTGAAGTGTTTTTGGCCGAGCGCGAACGTTTTATCCGTGAAGCCGCGGCGGAATCCAACGCAGCCTTGACGGTGGCCGGTCGGCGCTACGAGCGCGGTCTGGAGGATTTGATCAGCGTGCTCGAATCGCAGCGTCGATCACTTTCGGATGCGACGCAGGTGATCGATGTGCACCGGGCTCGGTTGGTGAATCGGATTGATTTGTATTTGGCACTTGGTGGTGGGATTGGGCCGGTAGCGGTTCCGGAACGGGCCGTGGCGGCTCGCTAGTTGTTATGAGTAAGATTCGTTTAGTTGGGATTCCTTTCTTGGTGCTCGCACTCAGTTTGGTGGCGACGGTGTTGATGGTGAAGTTTCGCCGCACCGCGGCACCGATCGAACAAGTGAATGAAGTGCCTACGGTGGAAGTTTTGCCGCTGGAGGCTGTGGACTTCCCGATTCAGATCGAGAGTCAAGGCACGGTCGAAGCCGCTACCGCGATTCGCTTGATTTCGGAAGTGGATGGACGCGTGACGTTCATTTCGCCAGCATTGAAGCCCGGCGGATTCTTCCAGGAAGGGGAGTTGTTAGTGGCGATCGACGATCGTGATTTTGAATTGGCCGTGACGCGGCAGTCTGCTCAAGTGGCTTCGGCTCGCTTACGGGTGGCGACGGTGGAAGCGGAAGCGGACGTGGCGGTGCGAGACTGGGAAGAGTTGGGCGAGCAGGGCGAGCCTAGCGCGTTGTTGTTGCGGCAGCCGCAGTTGATCGAAGCGCGATCCACCCTCGCGGCGGCCGAAGCCGATTTGAAGAAAGCGGAGCTAGATCTGGAGCGCACAACCATTAAAGCACCCTTCACGGGACGTGTCCGGACCGCATCGGCTGATGTGGGGCAGTTCGTGCGGCGTGGTGAGGAACTGTCTACTCTGTTTGGAATTGAGCGGGTTGAGGTGAGCCTTCCCTTGCCCTTGTCCGATCTGAAGGAACTGAATCTTCCCAAGGAAAAAACTCGGGCCGGTTTCGAAGCCAGTCCCACTCGGGTGACGCTGCACGGGAATTACGGCGGTGTTCCGCAGGAATGGACAGGGAATTTGGTTCGGGTAGAAGGTGAGATTGATGTCCGCTCGCGGATGGCAACCGTGGTGGCGGAGATTCAGGATCCCTATGGGCTAGAGGCGAGCGACGAGGTGGTGCCGCTGCGAGTCGGTATGTTTGTCGAGGCCGTGGTGGAAGGAAAGACGGCTAAGCGGGTTTATGAAGTGCCAAGGGTTTTTGTGATGGAGAACAAGCGGATCTTGTTGGTAGATCAGGATGGCGCGCTCCGCATCCGGGATGTGGCGATCCGACGAGCGGATCGGGAACGGGCGCTCATTGCAGGCGGGGTGCAGCCCGGTGATCGACTCTGCGTTTCGATCGTCGATACACCGGTCGAGGGAATGCGGGTGAACCCGGTTGAGGCGAAGAAGGAGGCGGAATGAACGGGATTGTTCAATGGTTTGTCCGCAACGGGGTCGCGGCCAATCTGCTAGTGGTATTCATCATGGTGGCCGGCGTGATGGCCGTCGGGTCCATCAAGCGGGAGGTTTTTCCAGAGGTGGATTCGGGGATGATCACCGTCGACGTCGAGTATCTGGGGGCGGCCCCCGAAGAGGTCGAGGAAGGAGTGAGTGTTCGGATTGAGGAGGCGATCCAGAGTTTGGAAGGGATTAAGCAGATCACTTCCACCTCCCGTGAAGGGCGCGGTACCGTGACTGCGGAGCTGTTGCCTAATGCCGACGTGGGCCAAGTCTTGGACGAGGTCAAGGCGCGGGTGGACGCTATTGATACCTTTCCGGCAGAAGCGGAGAAGCCCGTGGTGCAAGAGGTCTTGATTCGCAAGCAAGTGATTAACGTGGCTATTGCCGGACCGGTCGATGAAGCCACGTTGAAGCGGTTTGGCGAACAGATCCGTGACGAACTGGCTGCGAAGCCCAACATCACGCAAGTGGAGTTGGGGAATGTCCGCCCGTATGAGATCTCTATCGAAGTTTCGGAGCAAGCTCTGCGCAAGTATGGGCTCTCGTTTGATGAAGTGGCCTTGGCGGTGCGGCGGAGTTCCTTGGATCTTCCCGGCGGATCGGTGAAAACCGACGGCGGGGAGATTCTTTTGCGAACCAAAGGGCAGGCGTATCGTGGTAGCGATTACGAAGCCATCGTGCTGCGAACGCGCTCAGACGGCACGCGACTGCTCTTAAGCGACGTCGCTGAAGTGGTCGATGGGTTTGCGGAGACGGATCAAGAAGGGCGTTTTGACGGGATGGAGTCCGTGTTGATTCAGGTGTTTCGAGTGGGCGATCAGAACGCCTTGGATGTTTCAGCCACTGTTCATGCGTTTGTGGAAGAGGTTAAGGGGCGCTTGCCGGAGGGGATGCTGATCACAACGTGGCAGGATGATTCGGCGTATCTCGTGAGCCGTCAGGAGTTGCTGGCCAAGAATGGGATGTATGGACTCATCCTTGTCTTTCTGACCTTGGCGATCTTTCTGCGGTTGAACCTGGCTTTGTGGGTGAGTTTTGGTTTGGCGGTTTCCTTTCTCGGGACGCTGTTCGTGATGCCGATGATTGGCGTGAGTATCAATCTCCTGTCGTTGTTCGCCTTCATCCTGGTGTTGGGAATCGTGGTGGATGACGCCATTATTGTGAGTGAGAATATCCATGCCCATCAGGAGCGAGAGACGGACAAGCTGGGTGCGGCGATTCGTGGGGCGCAAGAAGTAAGCAAACCGGTGATCTTTGCTGTCCTAACGACCGTGGCCGCCTTTCTCCCGCTTCTGACGGTGCCCGGGAGCACGGGGAAGGTCTTGAAGGTGATTCCGGCCGTCGTGATTCCAACACTGCTCTTTTCTCTCGTGGAATCCCTGCTGGTGTTGCCTAACCATTTGAGTCATTGGCGAGCGCCTCGCACGGATTCATGGTTCCGGGGCCTTTCCAGAGGGTGGGAACGGTTCCAGTCTTGGTTTGCTCGGCGATTGGATGGGTTTATTCAGGGCTTTTATCGGCCGTTATTGGAAGGCGCCTTGCGCTTGCGTTATCTGACCATGGCGTCGGCGGTTGGGGTCATGATGGTGACCTTGGGATTAGTGATCGGGGGATGGATCAAGTTTCAGTTCTTTCCTCCCGTGGAAGGCGATAACGTGGCGGCGATTCTCACCATGCCTTTGGGGACACCTGCTTCCGTCACGCAGCGGGCTGTCAATCAAATCGAGGCGTCGGCTCTGGAACTGCGTGACGAGATCGATCAGGGGCGCGCCGATGAGGAAGGGAGTGTCTTTCGACATGTACTGGCTTCGGTCGGACAACAACCCTTTAACAAAACCCAACAAGAAGGGGCGGGAAACTATGTGGGGGATTTTTCGAGTGCCCACTTAGGCGAAGTTCACATCGAGTTACAGGCATCGGAGAGTCGAGAAGGGGCGAGCAGTGTGGAGATTGCCAACCTCTGGCGGGAGCGAACCGGCGAGGTGCCCGGGGCAACAGAATTGCTGTTCACGGCTTCGATTTTCTCCTCGGGAGAAGCCATCAATGTCCAGTTGATGGGAGCTGATTTTGGCAGCTTGCGGGTGGCGGCGGACGCGCTGAAGGAAGAACTCCGCTCGTATCCCGGGGTCATCGATATCGCTGATACTTTCCGGGGCGGGCGCCAGGAAGTGAAGTTGGGCATCAAGCCTGGGGCCGAAGCGCTGGGGCTTTCCCAGCGCGATATGGGACGGCAGGTCCGGCAGGCATTCTATGGTGAAGAAGCGCAGCGAATCCAACGCGGACGGGATGACGTTCGGGTCATGGTGCGCTACCCGAAAGACGAGCGGCGGTCCTTGGGGGATCTGGAGGGAATGCGGATTCGAACTACGGAAGGTGTGGAAGTGCCCTTTAACGAGGTGGCCGAGTTGGATATCGGACGCGGTTTCTCGACGATTCGTCGGGTGGATCGACAGCGAGCCATCAACGTCACGGCGGATGTGGATCCAACCATCGCCAACACCCTTGAGGTGGTGGCCAGTTTGGAAGCGGGGTTCTTGAAGGATCTGGGACGGAATTTCCCCGGGGTGTCCTATACCTGGGAGGGGGAACGTCTCCAGCAGCAAGAGACGATGGCCGGGATCATGAGTGGGTATCCGCTGGCGATGATGGTGATTTACGCTTTGTTGGCAATCCCGTTTCGATCCTATCTCCAACCCTTGATCGTGATGTCGGCGATCCCTTTTGGATTGGTTGGCGCGGTTTGGGGCCATGTGCTCATGGGAATGGATTTAACAATCCTGTCGATCTTCGGGATTGTGGCTTTGTCTGGTGTGGTCGTGAATGACAATTTGGTGATGGTGGTCTACATCAATCGCTATCGTGAGAAAGGTGGGAAACTGATTGATGCGGTGCGAGAAGCGGGTGTGGCGCGCTTTCGTCCGATTCTGTTGACCTCGCTGACGACATTCGTCGGATTGATCCCATTGATTATGGAAACCAGCGTTCAGGCGAAGTTCTTGATTCCGATGGCAACCTCTCTGGCTTTTGGCGTCCTGTTTGCGACTTCGATCTCGTTGTTGCTGGTCCCGGCCGGGTATCTGGTATTGGAAGATTTGCTCGGTCTGGTGGTTGGCAAGAAACCGGCTCAAGCGGAGTCCGCGGTGGAAACACCGGTCGAGGCGCTTTCTTAGCGAAAGGGGCGTCGTAAAAAAGGGGGAGTCGGCTGGAACGACTTTGTTTCATCGGCTTGTCAGATCGTCGCGGTCTTGATTCAATCCTGTCCGTTGAATCGGGCGGCTGCATTTCTTAATGGCTGGCTCGAACAGGAGATGACCGATGACAAAGCAAGGATTGAACGGACTGAGAGGGGTGACTCTGGGTTGGATGACTGGGGTCGCGTTGATGACATTCGTGTCGGGCTTGGGAGCGGATGCGGGAGGCGCCGTGGAGGCATCGGCTGAGAATTCGAAAGCGGGCTGGACTTCCTGGTTGCCGAAAGGAGAGCTAGAGGCCGGTGCGGCCGTGGGTGTGGGGATCGGGATGGATATCTTCGGATCCGTTGAGGCCCATGATCTCGCGCTGACCAAAATCCACTTCGGCTGGGAGTTGGATCGCGTTTATTGTGCGGACTCGTGGTTCCAAGGTCAGATCGGTCTGTTCAATGAGTTCATCGCCGGTGGGCAGTATGATCCTGAAGGGGCCTACTTACTCGGCCTGTCGCCGATCATCCAGTATCGCTTGACGCGTTGGGGAGCGGTGCAACCCTTCATCGAGGGCGGCGGTGGGATCATGGCGACGGATATTGGGGCGCCCGATCTGGGGTCCGTCTTCGAGTTCTATCAGCAGATGGGGGTGGGCTTACTCTGGCGCCAGTCGGATCGATTTGCGGTGACGACTCAAGTTCGGTTCGCTCACATTTCGAATGCCAGTTTGAAGGATCCGAATCGCGGCGTGAACGAACTATTGGTCTTCGTCGGCGGTTCGTGGAAGTTCTGATTCGCCGGGACGGTTGAGATCAGCCCTTTTTCTTTTTGGGCTTTTTCTCTTTCTGAGTTTTCTGTTTGCCGAGTTGTGGCGGGACGCTGTCGGCGACGGCGAGAATCAGGCCGAGGCAGGCAAACATGGTGACCAGACTGGAGCCTCCGTGGCTGATGAACGGGAGGGGGATCCCGGTGAGCGGAACGGTTTTGGTCACGCCGCCGATGTTGAGGAAGGTCTGGAGGGCGATGGTGGTGGTGAGCCCGGTGACGAGCACGGCACCGTAGGGATCCGCCGACAGGCTGGCCACACGAAAGGCGCGGCGGAAGAATCCCAAGAAGAGCAACACGACCGCGAGGCAGCCCACATAGCCCAGCTCTTCGCCGATCACGGCGTAGATAAAGTCCGAGGCGGCAATGGGGATTCGTTCCGGATTTCCTTCACCGAACCCAGCTCCCCAAAGCCCTCCGGAGAACATGGCGGAAAGCCCTTGGAGGAGTTGCCAACTGGAGCCCGTGGGATCGACTAAGGGGTTGAGCCAGACTTGAATGCGTTGTTGCGAGTGGAGAAACATCTGGTAGGCCCCGGCACCGCCGACCACGGCCAGGATGCTGGCCAGAAACACGTAGTGCCACTTGCCGGTCGTCGTCACCACCAAGACCACGGCGAGTCCACCCAGGATGGCGACCATGCCCAAGTCCCGTTGGTACAGTAGGAGCGCGAGCAGGATGCTATAGTAGCCAATGATGGGGAGGAGCGTACCCCACTCGCTGGGGCCTTTGGCCTTGCGTTTGCCTTTGGCGGCAGATTGGGCCAGCACGGCGAGGTGGCCAGCTAGGAAGAGAACGACCAAGAGTTTGATGAACTCAGTGGGGGTGAGTCCGCCGCTGGCGTAGAGCGCGCCGCGAAAGCGGCTGCCGGTGACCAATAAGGCGGCTACGATCCCGAGCGCGCCCAGGGCAGCGATCCATTTGAAGGATTGCAGCCACTGGTATCGGGTCTGTTTGAAGGTGAGTACGATGCCCAGCATGACCACGACCCCGAGCGGGTAGGCAAAATGCGAGAGCCGCCATGGATTGTCGGGTTGGAATAAACCCATGCGGAACTGGGCCAGGACGCCGAGTCCTCCGAGAAACGCGACGGGAATGACCAAGCCGGGATCCCCTTGAAATCGGGAGATTAGAAAAACGACGTGGGTGAGGATTAGGCTGGTGGCAAAGATCGCGAGCGGGAGGAGGTTGAGGAAGTCGGGCCGGAGTTCGACCCCGCCGCTGACGATGAACGCGATGTAGCTAATGGTGAGCGCGGCAAAGCACCAGATGAAGGCGCGGCGTTCGCTGTGGCGGTATCGCCACGTTTCGCCGAGAGAAAGTTGCTTTTGCGCCATGCCCGTAGTTGCTGCTTGGGAGTGTGGCGTACTCCAAGCGCGTGTTTCAACCCGGCAGTGCCAGAATTCTTTGGGCTGAGGGGGCGTTCAAAACATGTGTGATGAAGGCGAGTTGGTTGCATGGGGCGCTTTGGCCCGCCCTTACAGGGCTTCGGCCTCTATCGTGCGGATTCCCAGGGCGTTGCCCTGGGCTGGGACGGGACGGGCCTTCAGCCCTTTGTCGGGAGGGAATTCCTCGGAATGCAGGTCCGTTCGAAACTCGTGTGATGAAGGCGAGTCGGTTGTGCGGGGTACAATGGTGCGCCCTTACAGGGCTTCGTTCCTTATCTTACGGATTCCCAGGGCGTTGCCCTGGGCTGTTACGGAGCGGGCCTTCAACCCTTGGGGGGCGGTTATAGCTGGAGTCGGGTGCGGGTGTAGTTGAAGCAGGCGACGATGTTGTCTTCTTCATACCGGACTCTTTCCGGGAGAGTCATTCCTGCGGTTCGTGGTAGCGGCCGGCTGGATTCATGCTCGCGAACGTGTCCCAAGGTGCGGGCCAGGTGAGCGCCGCTGAGGGATGGGAAAGTCTTCCAGTAGGCTTCCGTCAAACACGGGACGGGGAGGGGATCACGGGTGATCATTTCCAGGTTGAATTGCACGGCCGGGTTCGCGGCGTGGCAGAGGTCGATGATGCGTTGGAGATCCAGCATCCCTTGTCCGAAGGGTACTTCCGAGAGCAGGAAGCCGTCTTGGGTTTCTTGGACGCCCATGTCTTTGAAATGAATCGTGGTGGTGAAGGGCGCCAAGGCTTCGACGACTTCCATGGCGTTTTCCAGCAGGGAGATGCTGTTGCCCGTATCGAGGCAAACACCGACCCATTCGCTGCTGAGTCGAACCATGATGTCAATGAGTTCCGGGACTCTCCAGTCTTTGTGGTTTTCAACGGCGAGGTGCACGCGGTGTTTGCGGACCACGGGTTCGGCCAGGCGGAGGCGGTCCCAGGAGCGTAGCTTGAAGTCGCGGAAGGCTTGCTCTGAATCGAAGGTCTCGTAGCGTCGGCCGCCCAAGGCGACGGTCCGCACAATGGTGGCGCCGGCTTCTTTGGTGGCGGCGATCTCGGTGTCGAACCGAGCCACATCCGCGGTGTTCTTTGGTAGACTGATCTGGCCTTCGAGATACAGGCCGAGTTCTTCTCGCCGATCTCGGACTTGTTTGGCGAACGCGTCTTGCCATCCGCGCACACTGACTTGGACCCCGCCAGCGCCGAGTTGATGGCAGTGTTCGAGCACGTCCAAGGCGTTGCGGAACGGTTTCAAATCGCCTACCGGTTCACGGAGTTGCCGTCGGGCGCCGTAGGAGGCGACGGTCAGTCCCATGCGTTTTGACCTGGGTTCGGCATGAGCCGAAAAGAAGGGGAGTGCGCCAAGCGCGAGGGCGGAACGGCGGAGGGCGCTTCGGCGGGAGATCTTGGGCGTGGAGGTGAGTTCTGTGGTTTGCATCGGTCTACCAATCTAGTTCGATTCCGTTCAAGGGAATGGTGTGGCTTCGGTTGCGTCCGTTGGCTCGCTCGGTAATCGTGATAGCGGTCGGGCCAATTTCAATAGCGCCCACTCCAGTATAGTCGCTCGGAATTTTGAGGAGAAAGGTGGCAAAGCGTTTGGTGGCGGATTCGCCAGCGTCCAGGTATTCGAACAGTCGGCGACCGAAGATGCGGCCTTTTTCCATCAGAATCGGGAAGGGTTGATGGAGTCCCGTGGTACCGAATTCAAGACCTCGGGCCTGCGGTTCGCCGTCGACGACGTTGCGCCAGATATCCAACCAGGGATAGTCTGCGGTGGGCCAGAGATAGGCGATGAGGAGACCGTGTTCCGGCGTAGCAGCCGTGACCCAGCCGATGGATTCATCAATGGCGAATGAGGCCACGTTCGGATCGTGGTCTTCGTGGAGATGGCGAAGGTTCACCCGTTCGCCGTCGCGGTTGACGGCTTGGGGCCAATAGGCTGAGGGTTCTTCGGGGTTCGGGAGTGAACCGCCTTGGGCAAAGCCTCGGCGGCCGTTGGCGTCGACGACGGTGTTCCGGGTGAGAAAAGGCGGGCCGATAGAGGGGTGTTGGACCATGTTGTAGGGGCGGCCGAGGGCGTTTTCATTGGTGACGGTTTCTTCGATGACGACCAAGGCTTGGTCCGCGGGCATCTGGATGGAGCGGTGAATGCGGAGCCCCGCCATGGGTAGGTGGGCGGAGAGCATCCCGTGGAGGAGGCCGTCGTGGTCATGCACGTCTTCATCGATGTCCCAAATGACACGGCCGGCTTCACCGTGGTACGGCATCCCGTTCTTGCCTTCGGCTTCGGAGGGCGGTCCCCAGCGATCGAGGCAGAGGAAGTGTCCCATCACTTTCGGCGATACGTTACCGGGTTGCGGGTGTCCCCAGTGGAGCGGGTTCACCGGGTGGTCTCGCAGGGCAAATTCGCGGAAGGAACCGCCGGCTAGGTCCACAATGAATCGGGCGGATTGATTCTCGAAACGGACGGAGGGGCGCCCGTCAATGAGCACTTCGGCTTGACTCAGGCTGAGGGAGACTCCCAGGGTGGCCATCAAGAGCACGAGGCTCGCACGGGTGCGGGCTCGTTCGAAAAGGGGATAGTGCGAACTCATAGTCTTGGATATCGGGAATCTTGCGATTGGGAGCGCGGTTCGACAATCGCAAAGATTGAGTTGATCCCGGCCTTGGAAACTGCGAGAACGACTCGATCCAACCATGAAACCTGAATCTCAGTCATTGCCTTCTTGGAGGCACCGGGTGGTCTTTGCCGTCCTTTTGGTGCTCGTGCTTTTTCGGTGGAATTCATCCTCTGCTCTGAGTGCTGCCGAGCGGCCCAATATTATCTTTCTCTTCACGGATGATCAGGCGGCTTGGGCGGTAGGGGCGAACGATCCCAATGTTAAGACCCCGCACATGGATCGCCTGTTTACGGAAGGGGCCCATTTGGTGAATGCCTTTACCGTGACACCGGTTTGCAGTCCTTCGCGGGCGAGTCTGATGACCAGTCGGTATGGGAGTGAGTTGGGAATAACGGATTGGATCCATCCGCGGCGGGAACCGACCTTGGGGCTATCGTTGGATCATCTGACCTTTACGGAACTCTTACAGGCCAATGGTTATCGGACGGGATTGGTCGGCAAATGGCACTTGGGTCGTACGGACGAGTATCATCCAACGAAAATGGGATTTGATTTCTTCATGGGACACCGGGACGGGGGATGGGCACCGGTGGACCCCGTCTTGGAAGTGGAAGGGAAGCAGACCCAGCTGGAAGGTTTGACTGCGGACATCCTTGGGACGGCCGCGCGTCAGTTTGTGCGGGAGCATCGTGACGAGACCTTTTTTCTCGCTTGGCACACGCGGGCGCCGCACACCCGTTGGCTGCCGGTGGCGGACGAAGACTGGGCTCCTTATGAGAACTATGATCCGGAACTCCCGCACCCAGATTACCCCAATCTCGACGTGCCGCGCGCGAAGCGTATGACCCGCGAATACTTGGCGAGTGTCCGCAGTGTGGACCGGAATCTCGGGTTGTTGCTGGCGGAATTGAAGGCCTTGGATTTGGTTGACAACACCGTGATTCTATTCAGTTCGGATCACGGCTATAACATGGCTCACAACGGAATATGGCACAAAGGCAACGGGCATTGGTTGGTCAAACCGCAACCGCCCGCGGAACAGAACATTCCCAAGGGGCAGCGTCCTAATCTGTTTGATACCTCATTGCGGGTTCCGACCGCAGTTTGGTGGCCTTCGCGCATTCAAGCTGGTACTCGGGTGACGGAGACGATTAGCAACTTGGATTGGTATCCCACGATCTTGGGAATGGCCGGTATTTCACTCCCGCGCAATGTGGTGTTGCGGGGGCGCAGTTTCTTACCCTTGCTTGACGGAGAGGAAGTGGCGGATTGGGACAATGGATTTTATGCTGAGTACTCGACCAAGCATCAGTCGCATACCCACATGCGGATGTATCGGACCCCGCGCTGGAAGTTGGTGCGGGATTATATGAATCCCCATCGTGATGAGTTTTTTGATCTGGTCGCGGACCCTGAGGAAACCACCAATCTGCTTCACGGCGAACTGAGTGCGCGCCACAGCGCGGTGATTGCTCGGTTCTCCAACCGGATTCTGGAACAGATGGCTCGGCTAGGGGATCCTGTTCTGAGCGAGATTCGTCCCTAAACTGAGAGGCGATTCCGGCTGAGGGATCGCCGGCGATAGGCCACTTGGGCCGCCAGTAGGGTAGCGGTCAGGAGCCCGAAGTGGTGCGGTTCAGGCACCACGGTGATGGTGGTAGTCTCACTGTTTTGCCAGAGATCGGAGATGGTGACTTCGAGTTGGTGATCTCCGGAGCCGAACCCGCTCGTCCAAGCTCCGGGGACGATTACTTCGTTGACGTATTCGCTGGCCGTGAGGCCCGGCGTGACGGGATCAAAGTAAGGTTTGGTGGTGTCGGGCGTATCGAGATTGGCGGTGCTGGTGGCGTCGAAACCGATGCGTTGATTGAGGTCCAAGGTGTGAGTCTTTACGGCGTTTCCCGTTGCGATCTCCTCCAAGGTGACGGTGACGGCGTTGAGTAGTGGCATATCATCATTGGTGTAGGCGATATCGAATTGGATGTCGTTTCCGGCCATGGCGTTGCCATTGAGGGTGGCGCTTTGGTGGTAGACTTGGGCTCCGCTGGTCGCGTAGGTGTAGGGCTCGAAGAGGAGCATGGGATTCATGTGCGGATCGAAGCCATGCTGGGTGTTGCCGGGGTTTTCGGTTTGGAACTGGAGCGAGCTTCGGGTGCCGAATCGCAGTTCCATATGGAGGTGGACGGTATTGCTGCCCCCACCGGGAGAAGCGCCCGAGTTGCCCATATGGCCGATGAGTTGTCCCGCGGAGATGGCGGTCACCTCCGGTGTCCAACTGGCGATCACGTCATCCGTGCCCGAAGTGCCTCCCGCGCCGTCGTCGAAGAGATGGCTGTAGTAGGTGTAGTAGTGATCGTAATTGCGGCCGTTGAAGGTGACCGTGGAATCGAGGTCGTGACGGAGAATGACGGTATGGCCGGCGAAGGTGAATTCGCGATACTCCCAGAAGATGCCGTCGGTCGGTGCCAAGATGTTGTCGCCCTGGGTGCCGTCCACATCAATCCCGCGGTGAAAGTCATAGCTGCCCGTGGCGGATTGGATGCGGGTGCCGAAGGCGGACTCGATATCGTCAAAGGATCCGCCGGCGACGACCCATTGATTCCCCCGGGTATTTTCGAAGGAATTCAGGATGTCGATGTAGGCTGCCCAACTGGTGGCGTGAGTGAGAATGCTGAGGAGTACGACGAGATGGGAGATGGGGAGACGGAATTGGGCTGGCATGTGGGCTCATCATTTTAAGAGTCGAAATCACTGTCAACAACAGATCGGTTCCGGAAGGTGGGGCGAGCGTACCAGGCCGTGTAAAAAATCCCGTTGGCAATTCCAAAAAAAGCGACAGCTCCGCTCTCGCACTCCAAATTTCGTCCGCAAATCGAGCGTTTTTTGGAGTGCGAGAGCGGAGCTGTCGCTTTCACACTCTCCTACCTGCAGGTGTAGAAGGACTTTTTACACGGCCTGGTACGCTCCACCTTCCGGAAGGCTTCACCGGGTTTTCCATGTCTAGCGGATCGGGGAGGGATTCGCTTGAAGGGGCTGAGCGGTCTTGTTAGCGTCCGCCGCATGCGAATCCTTTCGGGTATTCAACCCTCCGGTGCTCTTCATCTCGGAAACTATTTCGGGATGATGCAACCGGCCATCGAGCTGCAGAACAAAGGGGAAGCGTTCTACTTTATTGCAGACTATCACTCGATGACTTCGGTGTTCGACGCGGAGCAACGTCGCAAGAACACGCTCGATGTGGCTCTCGATTTTTTGGCCTGCGGGCTCGATCCTGATCGGTGTGTGTTCTTCAAGCAATCCGACGTTCCTGAGCACACCGAACTGACCTGGTTGCTCACGACGGTCACGCCGATGGGCTTGTTGGAGCGGTGCCATAGTTATAAGGACAAACTGGCGCGTGGGCTTTCTCCGAATCATGGGCTTTTTGCCTACCCCGTGTTGATGGCGGCGGACATTCTGATCTACGATTCCAATGTGGTTCCGGTCGGTAAGGATCAGAAGCAGCACATCGAAGTGACCCGGGACGTCGCAATCAAGTTCAACCAGTTGTATGGTGAGTGCTTCGTGATTCCCGAACCGGAGATTCGGAATGAAGTCGCTGTCGTGCCCGGGATCGACGGTCAGAAGATGAGCAAGAGCTATGGGAACACCATTGAGATTTTCGGTGAGGAGAAGCCCTTGAAGAAGCGCATCATGGGTTTAGTGATGGATAGCCGATCGATGGAAGAGCCGAAACCCGATGCGGATCAGAATATCGCCGTCCAGCTACTCAAACTGGTGGCGCCGCCCGAAGTCGCGGCGGAATGCGAGGCCAGCTTGCGGGCGGGGGGCTATGGGTATGGGACGCTCAAGAAAGCCTTGTTTGAGCAGTATTGGGAATGTTTCCGAGCGCAGCGCGAGAAACGAGCCGAGTTGGCCGATAACCTCGACTACGTACAGGACGTGCTCGCCAAGGGGGCGGAAAAGGCCCGCGCCGTGGCGCGCCCTGTTTTGCAACGCGCTCGTCAGGCGTGCGGTTTGGAGTAGCCGCGGGCACCTTACGCGGGGGCCTGGAGGGCGCGTCGGTGTTTCATGAGCTGGCGTGGCTTGATGATGCCAATGGGGGTAATGATGCCGGTGATCAATTCCGGTGGGGTGACGTCAAAACCGGGGTTGCGCGCCGTACTGCTCGGATTGGCTACCCGGACGTAACTGCGTCGCCCTGAGGCAGTGACACCCCACGCACCGCAGATTTCTTCATCTCCTCGATCCTCAATCGGGATATCCATTCCGGATTCCAGTTCCCAATCCAAGGTGGAGAACGGGATGGCCACGTAGAAGGGAATCTTGTGGCGCTTGGCGAGGACGGCCTTGGTGTAGGTGCCGATCTTATTAGCGACGTCTCCCGTCTTGGCGAGGGTTCGGTCGGAGCCGACAATCACCAGATCGATTTCGCCGCGCTGCATGAGATGGCCGGCGGCGTTGTCGGCGATAATCTCGTGGGAGATTCCTTGTTGGCTGAGTTCCCAGGCGGTGAGGGAAGCGCCCTGAGAACGGGGACGGGTCTCATCGCAGAGTACATGAAACGAGCGCCCCTGCGCTTGGGCGGCATACATCGGGGCGGTGGCGGAGCCGTGATCGACAAAGGCCAACCAGCCGGCGTTGCAGTGGGTGAGTACGCGAGCGCCCTCCGGGATGAGGGGAGCGCCGTGCGCGCCGATGGCTTGGCATTCGGCTGCGTTGTCGTCCGCAAAGGCTTCGGCTAGTTCGAGGGCGAGGGATTGTTTCGAGTCGATGCTTGCTGCATTAGCGAGTTTTGCTCGGATGCCGCGCATGGCGTTGACCGGGTCCACCGCCGTGGGGCGTGCGTTCGCGAGAGTTTGGAAGACGGCTTTCTCGTGCCGGTTGAAGTCTCTCTTATTCTTTCCGCTGAAGGCCGCGAGGCCTTGTGCATACCCGTAGGCCGCCGTTGCTCCGATGGCACCCGCACCGCGAACGACCATGTCGGTGATCGCCTGGGCGGTGGCGACGTAGTCGCGCGTGCCAATGACTTTGAAGCGGTGCGGTAGCAGCCGTTGTTCGATCAGGCGGACCTGATGGCTGGGGTGGTCATAGGTGACCGTGCGATAGTGACGAGCGCTGTTGCCTTGGTGAACCTTCATGTGCGTCCCCGGAGTTTAGAGACTCCGGAGACGCGCACGAAGTCAGAACTCGTGGCTATGAATGCGCGGCCTAGTAGTCGATGGTGCCGTCAAAGGTAAAGGTGGACTCGCCGACGAAGTAAAGCGGATCGTCCGGCACGGGAACGATCGTGGTGATCCCGAACACCTCGGCCGAACCGGTTGCGTTGGCGAAGCGGCCGGTGCCACCGTTGAACTCGAAGTCGAAGGTTAGCAGGTAGAGTTTCGGAAGTTCCACGATCCCAACTTCTCCCGAATAGGTGGCGTGAAGCTCGTCACCGTTCGCCGCCGTGAGCGTGAGCGTGCCGGCAGGAACAAATCCTCCCAGAAAAGGGTCGGGTAGTGAGAAGTCAAACGAGAAGGTATGACTCGCATCGAACTGGGTTTTCCCGAGGTGAGTGGCTTTCCCCTCGCCTTGGACAATGGTCGTGTAGATCAGTGGAGGATTGGATTGGGCTGGATCGTTGAAAAACGCGGTTTCAAACTCGGCTTTGAAGGGACGTTCTTTCGCCCAAATGGGCGAAACGAGCGCGAGCGCGAGCAGAAGAATGGCCTTAGTGGTTTTTTGCATGATGGTTTTTTCGGGTTTCTTGGAGCATTCTAATCCGTCAGGCGCGCTGGAACGTATGGCATGAGAATTGGAACATTGCAACCGGGTGACGGATCTTTGCGATTTTTCTCTAAAATAGTTGGGTGAAATTCTGTTTTGGATGACCTTATACGCGCCATGAGAATTGGTTTTGTGTAATGAAGTGTTTTGTAACGGGAGCTTCCGGATTTGTGGGAGCGAATCTAGTACATGAGTTGGTGCGGCAGGGCCATTCGGTTCGGGCTTTGTTGCGGGAGGAAAGTGACCTGGCTGGGTTGGAGGGTGTCGAATACGAGCGGGTGGAAGCGCCGTTGACGGAAACGGATCGATTGGAGGCTGCCATGCGTGGGTGCCAGTGGTGTTTCCATGTTGCGGCGAGCTATCATTTGTGGCTGAAGAATTATGAGCCGATGTACACGGCGAACGTGACGGGAACGGAAAATGTAATCCGGGCCGCGGCGGCGGTCGGGTGCGAACGGATCGTCTACACCAGTACGGTGGGTTGCATCGGTCTGCCGACGGCGGACACGGGGTTTGCTCCGACGGATGAAACCGCGGTCACTTGCGAAGCCCAACTCACCAATCACTACAAACGTTCCAAGTGGCAGGCGGAGCAGAAGGCCTTGGAACTCGCAGCGGCTGGGTTGCCGGTGGTGATCGTGAATCCCAGTACGCCCATTGGTCCGCGGGATGTGAAACCCACGCCGACCGGAAAAGTGATTGTGGATTTCATGAACCGGGAGATGCCGGCCTACCTGGATACCGGGTTGAATTGGGTGCATGTTCGCGATGTGGCGCAGGGGCATATTTTGGCGGCGGAGAAAGGGCGTTTCGGGGAGCGGTATATTCTGGGGCACGCCGAGGGGAATCTCTCCATGTTGGAAGCGTTGAAGCTTTTGGAGTCTTTGTCAGAATTGCCGGCGCCGCGATTTCAGGTCCCCTACGGGGTGGCCTGGCTGGCGGCGGTGGTGAATGAGGGTATGGCCGCGGTTACGGGGCGGCCCCCGAAAGCACCCTTGGGCGGCGTGCGAATGGCGCGCTACAAGATGTGGTTTGACCCGAGCAAAGCGATTCGGGAGCTGGGGCTGCCGCAGTCGCCCGTAAGGGATGGGTTTGCCGATGCCATCGATTGGTTTCAGGAGCAGGGTATGGTCGCGACGGGAGTGAAAACCCCGTGATTTCCCCACGATGACTCCGCTGCGGTAGAGAGGGCGCTGGAGTCGATGCCGTTACGGAGGTGTGGCGAATGGGGGTGGATGTTCCAAAACACCAGTGGCACAGGCTCGGGGCGGCCTGGGCTTGATCTCATTTCTCGCCGTTTTACGCTCGACTCTGCCGGCTGTGTCCGGTTACGAGTGGGGAAATGGGCAGAGTTTCGAGACGTAGCTTTCTGATGAGCACCGGTGCGGTGGCGGCTGGATTTACCGGACTGCGGCAGTTGGTAGGGGCGGCACCAAAGGTTGACGCCTATCAGAGCCAAGTGCCAGCCTATGGCGATCTGGTTCCTGATCCGGACCGAATCCTCGACCTACCGGCGGGCTTTCGCTACACGGTGGTCTCGTCCACGGGGGATCTGATGAGTGATGGTTTCCGGTGCCCGGGGGCGCCGGACGGTATGGCAGCGTTCACCCTAGATGCCGATCGAGTGGCGGTGGTGCGAAACCATGAATTGGAGGACATGACCACGCTGATGGGACCCTTTGGAGTGCGGAATGAGAAGGTCTCGCAGGTGCCGACCGGGAAGTTGTATGACACCGGCAAGGGACTGCGTCCGCAGTTGGGGGGGACTTCAACGATCGTTTACAATACCAAGGCGGGACGTTTGGAATCGCAGTACCTTAGCCTCGCCGGAACGATTCGGAATTGTGCCGGGGGACCCACGCCTTGGGGATCCTGGATCTCGTGTGAAGAGACGAAGGAGAAAAAAGGCGAATATCGCGATGTCCATCACGGCTATAATTTTGAAGTGCCAGCCACCGACCGCATCGGCTTGGTGGATCCCGTGCCTCTGAAGGACATGGGCCGGTTCAATCACGAAGCCGTGGCCGTGGATCCAGCTACGAGCATTGTTTATCAAACCGAGGATGAGGACGACGGTTTGATCACGCGATACATCCCGAACGAACCCGGTAATCTGGCTGCGGGCGGTCGCTTGGAAGCGCTGGTAGTTCGTGACAAGATTTCCTGTGATACACGCAACTGGCCCGAAAAGGGAACGGAACGCATCGATGTAGGGCAGACTTTGCAGGTCAGTTGGATGCCGATTGAGGACACCGAGAATCTGGACGGCAAGCTGCGGACGAAGACCTTTGATGCCGGCAGCGCGATTTTTGCGCGAGGTGAAGGCATGTGGTACGGATCCGGGAAGGTTTATTTCGCCTGCACGAGCGGCGGCATTGCCAAGTCTGGCCAGATCTTTATCTACCGCCCCAGCCCGTTCGAAGGCACGGAACGTGAAAAGGATCAACCCGGGGAGTTGACCCTGTATCTCGAACCGAACAACACACAGCTCCTGCAATACGGCGATAACCTGACCGTGGCACCTTGGGGCGATATCGTACTGTGTGAAGACGGTGACGGGGATGAGTTTCTTCGCGGTGTGACGCCCGACGGAAAGACCTACACCTTGGCCCGCAACAGCTATCACGGGAAATCGGAACTCTGTGGGGTTTGCTTTGCGCCGAACCATCCGACGCTCTTCGTCAACATCCAGGTGCCGGGCATCACCCTGGCGGTGACCGGTCCGTGGGAGAAAATCGTGCGCGCCTAGTCGGGCTTCCGTAGCACGAGAAACTGGTAATCCATGGCTCCGGCGTAGAGCGCGGTTACCAAGCGGAGTCCGTTGAGGGCCACGGCAAATTCTTGAGCCCCCCAGTCGGGCTTTTGTGGGGTGCCGTCGATGGTTCTTCTCAAGAGTCGGCCCGTGCGAAGAGCGAGCCTGGGCCAGGTCGGGCGCACCTGCCGCGTGAGTGTTCGATAGGTGAGTACCTCCAATCCTTCCCTCTCTGCCCAAGTCGGGAGTTCTTGAGTTTCGGGTAGATTGGGAAATCCTGCCGCCTGACAAAGGGGTTGGAGGAGTCCTAGCCGGAGCCATGTGGCCGGGCGGGACCGGCAAGTCAATGCGGTGATTGCCGCTCGCGCTCCCGGTTTTAAAACGCGGAAGACTTCTTGAAAAAAACGCCGCTTGTTGGGGATGTGGCACAAGCATTCAAGCGAAACCAAGCCGTCGGCGCAATTCGGACTCAGGGCGTTCTCGAGCCAATCCCCGTGGCGCAAGTCCAGTCCCACGGTGGCGTAATGTGTTTGTCCGAACTGGGCCTGTGTCGGGGATATCGTGTAGCCTGTGACGCGGAGGGATTGGTTTTCTACGAGCCAGTGACCGAAGGCCCCGTAACCACAGCCAACGTCGACCCAATGATCGCCGGATTTCGGGCGTAGCGGAACCATCGCCTGTTCCCGCAGGCGCGCAAGCGCGGCTGCTTGTGATGTGCCGGTTGGTGACCAGAATCCGTGGTGGAGATGCGTGCCCCAGATCAGGCGGTAGTGCGCGTCGAGCCGATCATAGTAACGCGCCACGTCCTCCGGTGTGGCCGGATGGGGGGCAACGATCATGAATCGGCTGGATCTGAGGCTCGAAGGGCGGCGAGGCGTTTGGCTTCGTGGGCGATCCGTTGTCGCAGCTCGGTTTCGGGTAGGCTGCTGGGTGCGGGGACGGCTTGAACGATTCCTGGCGGGAAATACCGGTAAAAGTAAAACAAGGCGCGTTCCACGTGAAAGTCGGAGGTGATCAACAGCAGGCGGTCGTAATCAACATTGGCCAAGACCTCGGCCGCCAATGCGGCATCGGCTTCGGTGTAGCCGCTGTGGGCGTGGGGGAGGAAGAGAGGCTCGGGAATGCCGCGTCGCACGAGTTCCGCTTGCACCCATTCGGCGTGAGCGGTGGGACTCTCGTTGAAGTGGGGTCCCCAACCACCAGTCAGGAGAATGGGGCTAGAGGGGTGTTTGCGATGCGTCCGTTCGGCCTGGTCGCAGCGATCCTGGCTCATTTGGGAGAGCGTTCCTTCCGGATCGTTACTCCCGCCCAGTACGATGATGACCGTGGCTGAATCTTTGAACGTCATGGGTATTTGTTTGCGGCGCCGGGAGCGATCGGTGGTGGATCGACAATCGTCGGTGAGAGAGGATTGAGCCCCTGCGGGGGCCGTCCGTCAAGTGTTGTGCGGGAATGGATTCCCCTTGTGGTCCGGACGGGGGTTTTGCAAAGTGCGGCCAATTCGTGACTGCTGATCCAATAGAGAATGCTTCCAAACCCACGCCCTTTCTCAGCGGGGTAGTGGAAGGTTTTTATGGGCGACCTTGGACACTGGGGCAACGGCGTCGGCTTTTTGAGCAGATGCAGGCTGCGGGACTGAATACCTATGTCTATGGGCCGAAGGACGATCTCAAACATCGGGCCGACTGGCGGAGTGAATACACGGCGGGTGAGCTCGACGAATTGTGCGAGGTCGTTGCCCTGTGTCGTCAGCGGGGGATTCGCTTTGTTTATGCGCTGGGGCCGGGGTTGGATATCGGCTACACCGCACCGGAAGATCGAGAGGCTTTGCGGCGGCGTTGGAGTCAGTTGATGACGCTCGGTGTTTCCGATTTTGCACTTTTGTTTGATGATATTCCGGACTCTTTGAGTGAAGCGGATCGAAACGCCTATGGGAGTTTCGCGGCGAGCCAAGCGGCGGTTACCAATGATCTCTTTGCCTGGTTGCGCGAGCAGGCTTCAGACGCAGTCCTACTTTTTTGTCCCACGCCGTATTGCAGTCGGATGGATTTGGAAGGTTTGGGCGGGGCGGGCTATTTGGAGACCCTGGGGGAGGAGCTTCATCCCGCGATTCAGATTTTTTGGACGGGACCGGAGATCATTTCGAAGGCGTTGACTGAGGAGCACCTGAGTGAGTTGCGAACCCGACTCCGGCGAGCCCCCTTGATCTGGGAGAACTTTCACGCCAACGACTACGATCTCCGCCGTTTGTATACCGGCCCTTTGGAGGACCGGCCTTCGGATCCACATGCGCATCTCGCCGGGGTCCTCTTGAATCCGAACTGTGAGTTTGAGGCGAACTTCGTGCCGATTCATTCCTTGGGACGCTACGCTCAGGAAGGACCGGAGTATGATCCCGATGCGGCGTTTGAGAGTGGCCTTGCGGCCTGGTTGGGCGAATTTGGTGGCGTGGGGGAAGTTTGGACTTTGGAGGAACTTCGACTCTTAGCCTCCGTCTACTACACGCCCTTTCGACACGGGCCGGTGGCGGAGCAGCTGTATGATACGATTGCCGCGATGCTCAGACTACCTCCAGCGGAATGGGGCGACCGGTACGACCAGTTTCAGGCGTGGCGTCAGCAAGTGCATACCGTCTCCGTCAAATTGACGGAACTCCACAACCGCGATCTGTTCTACACGTTCAATCGGCAGTGGTGGGAGATCCGGGAAGAGATGGATTTATTCAACCGCTATTTCACCCATCGACAGAGTGGCGGGGGAGAAGGCGCCATGCCGCGATCCCCCGAGCACTTGGTGGGGACGTATCGGGGGAGTTTGATCGCTCAGTTGCAGGAGCTTTTGGTGATGGGAGAAGACGGTAGCTTTCGGACACGATGAGTGCCACTGCCGACATTCGAATCCGGGATTACCAGCCCGTCGACCGAGCGGCCACGTATGATATTTGCATGCGCACCGGGGACTACGGTGGGGACGGTGAGCCATTCTTCCGGGACGATCCGGATGCCTTGGGGCGAATCTATGTGGAACCTTATTTGCGGTTTGAACCCGAGCTAGCCGTGGTGTTGGAAGATTCGGAAGGGGTCTGTGGCTATGCGTTGGCGGCGCGAGATACGCGCGCGTTTTATCAGCGCTATGAAACGGAGTTGCGACCGGAGTTGGTAGCGGAGTTTCCGGATCCAGAAGGGGAATCGGCGAATTGGGATCGGGTGCGGGAGACGTATCACTGTTATCATCATCCGGATTATTACTATCCCGAGGATTACGATCAGTATCCAGCGCATTTGCACATCGACCTGCTGCCGCGTACGCAAGGTCAGGGTTGGGGGCGGCATATGATGGAACACTTGCTCGATCGGCTGCGGAGATTGGGCGTGGCCGGAGTGCATCTGGGAATGAGCGGGGTGAATCATCGCGCCGAGCAGTTCTATTTGAAGCTGGGATTTGAGGAACTGGCGCGAGAGGGAACCGGAACGGATGAGTCGGTGTATCTCGGCCTAAAATTTCGGGATCTGGCTGTGGAGGGGAAATGAGCCAGCCGTTTGTCATCGGCATCGACGGAGGCGGCACGTCGAGTCGGGGAAGCGCCTGGAGTCTGGACGGTGCTTGTTTGGTGGAGGCGAGAGCGGGTTCCCTGAATGCCAATACCACTTCAAATACTCACTTCACTCAAAGCCTTTGCCAACTCTTCGAAGCGCTTTGTGCCGGGCGCAGCCGCGATGCTTGTGTGGCTACGGTGGTGGGAACCGCGACGCTGTTCGACGAGCCCTCCGAACGTCAGGCTGGCGAGTGGTTGAACGGCTTGGGAGATTGGCGTGCGCTCAAGCCTCGATTTGTGGGCGATGCGATTACCGCGGTGGTAGGCGCGAGTGCCGCTCAGGGGGGACTATTGGTGATTGCCGGTACGGGGTCCATTGCCGTGCGCGACTCGGGGGCCGGCGAGTTTGCATTTTCGGGTGGTTTGGGTCCGTTGGTTGGAGGGGATCCGGGATCGGCCTTTTGGTTGGGGAGTGAGGCCTTGCGTCGGGCGCAACGGGGGCAGTTGAAAACCGGGCGACTCGACGCGCTCGGTGAAGCGCTTTGTGATGGTTTTGGGGTCGAGTCGTTGTCGGCGTTGGCCTGCCAGCTGCATGCGGATGAGTCTGGCGCCACCCGTTTGGCGGCGGTAGCGGGGCGGATCGCGGCACAGCACGCAGCTTCACCCGTGTCGCATTGGGCAGAATTGGAACGGGCCGCCGGGTATGCTTTGGCGGACTTAGTCTTGCCGCTTTGGCCAGCAGCTAGCGAAGTCCGTTGGCCAGTTTTCTTTTCCGGTAGTGTGTTGGAGAAAAACGAAACCGTTCGGGAAAGTCTTAGACGAGCATTGAGTGAGCGGGGCGGGGCAGAGGTGACTTTGGAACGTCCGCGAGAGGATGCGGTGGCTGGGGCTTGTCGATTGGCATTGGCTCGGGCGACGGGTGGCGGTACGGTGCCGGTGAGCCAGCGAATCGCTGGAAAGGTTTACTGAAGTATGGGGTTAGCCAATCAATACTGGGAAACGGTGCGGGATCAGTTGGACGCGATCCGCGAGACGCAAACCGGCGCGATTGAATCTGCGGGAAGGTTGTTCAGTGAGGTCTTGCAGTCGGAGCGGTGGATTTATTTGTTCGGCACCGGGCACTCGCACATGCTGGCGGAGGAACTCTTTTACCGAGCCGGTGGTTTGGTTCGGATAAAACCGATGTTGAACGATGCCTTAATGCTGCATGTATCGGCGAGTGAATCGACGGCCGTTGAGCGTGATCTTTCGGTGGTGGCGGATTTGTTGGAGCAATACCCGGTCGCGAGAGGGGATGTGCTTTTGATCGCTTCGAATTCGGGACGAAATCCGGTGCCGGTGGAATTGGCGCTACGGGCTCAGGCCCGCGGTGTTCCGGTGGTCGGGGTGGTTAACCGGCGGCACAGTGCGGCCTTTCCGTCACGGCATGAGTCGGGAAAGAAGTTGGGAGAGGTGGCCGACGTGGTGATTGACAATTGTGGTGTGGTGGGCGATGCCTGTGTGCCGCTTGGCCCGGGGCAGGGCACGACCGGTGCGGCGTCTACGGTGACGGGCGCTTTGATCCTTCAGATGATTGCGTGCGAGGCCATCGAACGGGCTATGGCTCAGGGTTGGCTTCCCGAGATCTTCACCAGTAGCAACGGCGAGAATGAAGATCACAACGCGGATTTGGTGGCGCGTTATCGGGGCCAGGTACGACACTTGTAAGATTTTTTGGGATGGAGTGATGCTTATGGATACGACGGATCAGGAATGGCAGAGCGAGTTTGAAGCGGTTTATCGACGTGCAGCAGCGGCCTATCAGAATGGTCGGACATCGCCCGATACGATGTTTGATGAAAAAGACGCCGCGTTCTTGCGTTCGATTGGCGCGACTCGGCAGGAGATCTTTGACTATGTGGAAGACGCATCCTACGGGGGGGATCCTTCCTACGAGCAGGTCTTGGCCGTGACCGGCATCCGGCGGGATTTTTTCTTTTCCGAACTTGATGGGGAATTCTCGGAGCCGTTGGTGACCGAGCGGTCTTTGCCCCGAAAGTCGGATATGGTTGAGGGCGTGCGTTGGTTGCCCCGGATCATTGCCAAGGGACGGGCGAAGTTGCGCGGGGCTTTGCCGCCGGAGTTGATGTATGGGTGCGGCGGCGATCGGCCCTTTTTGCGTGAGGCCGGGATCACACTCTCGGAATTCCTGACGGTGGTGCGGGATGCTGGCGACGATGATCAGGCGATCATCCAGTTCTACCTCGATCGGGCTGGCCGTCGATGACACTTACGCACCGTCCGATTTGGGCGGTGCGAGGATCTTGCCATTCTCCATACGATAACGTCGAGCAGCGAGCTGCTTGGCTTCCTGCGCGCTGTGGGTGATGTGAAGAATGGTGGCTTGGGTATGTTCGTGGATTTGCCGGAGGAGGGAGCACATGCCCTGATGGAGATCTTCATCCAAAGCGCTCAGGGGTTCGTCGAGGAGCAAGACTTTCGGTTGGAAAGCGAGGGCGCGTCCCAGGGCGACGCGTTGGCTTTCGCCGCCACTCAGGCCCTGGGGCATGCGATCCAAGAGGGGAGTGATCTCAAGCAACTCTGCCAACTCCTGCACCCGCCGGCCGATCTGCTTGGATGGCAGTTTGCGTAACACGAGAGAAAAGGCCAGCTGGTCCCGTACGCGTAGGGTAGGGAATAGCGCTCGGTCTTGGGGGACATAGCCGACGCCCCGTTCGGCGGGCTTGAGTTTGGTCACGTCCTTCCCAGCCACCTGGATGGTTCCTTGCTGAATCGGACGCAGGCCACCGATGGCTTCCAAGAGGCTGGTCTTGCCGCAACCGCTTCGCCCCATGAGAACCGCGTAGCATCCCGACTCGATCTCGAGATTCAGGTCGCTGATCTGAAACGCGCCCAAGCGGAGATGGAGCTGCCGAACCTGGATCATGCGTTGAGTCGTTTCATGCCAAAGAGCCGAGCCAAGACAAGCACCACGACGGCGGCGGCGACCATGATGATGGAGACCGCCAGCATGCCTTTCAGATTGCCGGCTTGGAGTTCGAGGTAAACCGAGGTGGGCAAAACTTCAGTCCGGAGCCGAGTGGAACCGGCGAAAACCAGGATGGGGCCGAACTCTCCCAAGGATCGGGCCCAGGCCAGGGTCGCGGCGGCGAGGACCCCGTGTTTGGCTTGGGGTAGGATGACCGTCCAGAAGGCTTGGCTCCGGTTGCAGCCCAGGGTCATGGCCACGTCCTCAAAGCGGGGCGGGATTTGTTCGAAGGTGACCCGCATGGTGCGAACCGCGAAGGCGGCAGCCACGGTGAACTGGGCGATAATGACGGCCGGGACTTCGAAGACCACGACGGAGCTAAACCAAGCAAAGGGTGGGTAGTTGAACAGGACGAGGAGGCTGATCCCGATGACGAGTGGTGGGAGGACGATTGGGATATCGAGTAGGGTATCGATGATGTTCTTGCCGCGAAATTCGAACCGTGACATCAGGTAGCCAATCGGCACCGCTACCCAGACCGAAAGCACGGTTGAGATGGTGCAGCTGATCAGACTCAACAGGATGGAAAAGCGGATCTCGGGACTCTGCAGGGCCTGCAACAGGGAATCTTGATCCGTGTAGCTAGCGTCCGCCAAAACCATCAGAAGGATGAGTAGGACGTAGGCGCTGCCGAGGATGATCAGTCCCGCCACGAAAGGCACGTCCGATGGGACGCGGAGCGGGGCTTGTTGGCCGGGCCGGGGTGAGCCTGAGGAACTCGGATCCGGAGCGCCTGCGGAGTCAGGAGAGGGCGATTCGGTCATAGCCCTTCGCTGGGGGCGGCCCATTCGAAGCCTTGGGATAGGAAACGTTCTCGGGAGGTGGCGGAAAGGATTGATTGGATCAGTCGGCCGCTGAGTTGAGCGTGCGCCGACTCCCGGCCCACCGCGATATTTTGCACCGCTTTGGCGGTATCGAGGGTGATCGCGACGAGGTCGAATTGATCCGTCAAATGCTGGCAATTGGCTTCGTAGACCAGGGCGACGTCCAGCTTACCGTGTCCCTCCATCTGAAGGATTAACTCGTGTGCGGTCGGTGTGGTAACAATCACGGACTGTTGGTCCTCGATGGTTTCACGGATGCCGACCTCGTCGAACATCTGCCAGCTCAAGGCTCCGAGCGTGCTCATTTGCGGGTCGGTGGTTCCGATGCTGAGATCGGCTTGGGTAAGATCTTTGAGGCTTTGGATTCCTTTCGGATTGCCTTTGCGCACGAGCATGACGACGCGGGTGGTAGAGACGTCACTCGGTGGCAGGAAACCGTCCTCAACAAGCGTGAGGTAACTGGCGTCACAGGTCATGAACGCATCGGGCGCTTGAAACTTGCCGGCTTGTATATTCCCAACGATGGTGCCGCATCCCGCGTAGTGGGTTTTGACCAGGCACCCTTCCCGCGCTTCGAACTCCGAGATGGTCTGAGCGACGGCGTTCCGATTGACGCCTCCACAGTAGATCACGAGTTCCGGGACCTCGTCCCAGGCGTCACCCGGAAGGGGGGTGAAATGATGCTCCTCGAAGAACGGTTTCCCTTTCTTGGGCGCGGCTAGGTAGCGCGCGAAGTGAAGTGCCTCTTTGGCTTTTTGGGTCGTGGTGACCACATCGGCACTGATGGTGGCAGTGCTATCGGCGAGCTCCGGACAGTCCACGACCTTGAGCCCAAATTGGTTTGCTGTGGCGTCCCAGATGAAGGCGGCTTGCACATCGGCCGAACTCTTGACCGCATTCGCCGCCTCCGGGACTCGGGCAAAACTCGCTTTGCGTTTCTGAAAGATCTCGTCCCACAGGCCTGCCGCCTTAAGGGATGTCTTGGTGCGCTTGCCCACGCCGGCTTGTTCGTCACACAGCACGTAGTTGATGTCGGCCGAGAGGAGGTCTTGGGCGGAGAGGATACTGAGTGTCGAATCCGGTTTGAGAGCGATGGCCACTTTGAATTCGGCCAAGGCGATGGATTCTTGGGTGAGTCCTTTTTGCTGGGCTCGCTCGCTGAAGAAACGATCCGCGGGAATGTAGAGATCACAACGGTTGACTCCGTTTTGCTGTTCCAGATCGAGACGACTTTCCAGTTCACCACTGGAGCCGTAGTCGAGTCGGATCTCGACGTTGTATTCGCTTTCGTATTGTTTGGCGGCTGCCTCCACGGGTTTCCGGATTCCAGCGGCGCAGTAGACGACTAGGTTGGACTGAGTGGCCGTGGGCTTGGCGGTTTCGCGTCGCAAGAGGGCGACGAGAGCAAAGACCAGCACGGCCGAGGCAGCGGCTAGAAGAATCCAGTTTGTGTTGGACCGCCGGTAGTTGTACTCGTCGTTGGCCATGGCTGCGAGAAAGAGGCACCGTTTAGGCGGGATGCCCTCTGAGGGGAGGGAAAATAGAGGAACGTCTGGGGGAATCCAATCTCTTTGTCAGGTTGGCAGCGCTGCTAGGTGGGCGAGCGTGTTTGGGAGGGGGTTCTGCTTGGGGCTTTGTTCTGGGGGGCTGTGGTGTTTTGCGGGCGCTGGTTTTGCCCAACGGCTCGCGGGTACGCTCGCCCCACCAGCCGCCCCACCGGGGGCTATTTTTCGATGATGATTTCGTCTCGTTTTGCGCCGTCGATGTCGTAGGAGCGGTAGACTAAGCGGTCGCCGGAGATTTGGATGTCCAGCACTTGGTAGGTTGAGACGTTGGTTAGACCGAACTCTGTATAATCTCCCTGGTCTTGTTCATACATTTTGGTGCCGGATACCGAGACGATGTAAACGGTCCCGTCCTTGGGGCTTGCCACGGGTTTGCCGCCTTTCATGGGGTAGGTTCTCAGGTAGGCGTGGTCGTGACCTTGTAGGGCCATGTCTAGGTGGTATTTGTCAAAGAGCGGAAGCCAGTGTTTCCGAACGCCCGCATTGTCCCGATCCGGTGCGGAGGAATAGGCTGGGTGGTGGTAGACGGCAAACTTCCAGGTGGCTTTGGAGTTGGCGAGTTGTTCCTCAAGCCACGCGGCTTGGTCTTCGGGCTTAAGATTGGTGTCGAGAATGATGAAGAGGGCGTTGCTGTATTCGAAGGCATAGGCCCGCTCGGGTTCAAGGGACGTGGGCCCATTGGTGGGCAGGGTGAAGTTGTCGAGGTAGAGCGTGGGGTGGCCGCCTTGGTTTTCGTGATTGCCGATGGCGGGGATGAGTTGACGGCGGTCGTAGATGGTGGCTGCGTTGGCGAAGAAACTGTCCCAGTCATCACGATCGTTGCCTCGATTCACCAGATCGCCAGCCATAATGTAGAAAGCCGCGTCCGGGCGTTCGCGGAAGGCGTTTTGGACCAGGCTGCCCCAACGATCCAGACCGTTCTGGGCGTCGCCCATGTAGATGAACGAGAACGGCTTGATGGTGTCTGGGGCGGTGGTGAACTCGGATAACTCAGACCACCCATCCTCACTGCCGTCACCGACAGAGTAGACGTAAGTGGTATCGGGCTTGAGACCGACGAGCAACGCAGAGTGCCGATTCCACTTCGGATCATTGGCGATCTTGCGGGATTCATGGCTGACCGTCGTGCCCGTAACGGTGACTAGGGGAGCGGGCCGAAAGCGATTGAATCGGGCCTTTTCTTGATAGGCGACTTTAGCGCGCTTGATCGCCGTGCTGGTGCGCCACTGAATGGTTTGGCTGGTCTGGGGGTTATCGCTCCAGGTGAGGACGATTTGGTCCGGATCGGGCACTGCGGGGTAGGCGGTCCATTTGAAAAAGTCGACTAGCTTGGCGTCATCCCGACTGGCGTAAACGGTCCGGAGGATGTGGCAATTCGCGAGATCGGCTGGCAGGGTGGCGAGTTTGGTCGTGTTGTCCGTAAACGGTTCGGTCTCTTTCGTGATGGCTTCGACTCGGAGTTGGCCGGGATAGAGGTCGGTGACCTCCAAAGTGTCGCGGGGATTGAGTGGATGGAGCAAGGGAACGTAGTGGATCCCACCGCCTTTGAGTGAGTTGATTCCAAGGCCGACCTCTCCAGCCGGAAAATCTTTGGTCCAGACGTCGAACTCATTGTCGCTCACTTTAAAACTGATGCCCGTGAGCTTGAAATCGCCTTCGCGAATCCAGAACGGTTCCGAGATCAAGGCGCGATCTCGGATCACATACAGGCGAATCGGGACGTTCGTTTTGAAGCGGATGTGCTCTTCCCCGAGAATCGTGCGTTCCTCCGCCGTTAGGAATTTCTCGATGTTGTAGGCAGTTAGGGCTTTGAGCTCGGTTTCCGTGTGAGTCTCGAACAAACGGAGCGCGATCCCTGCGACGGTGTCATGGACGGATGGGCGGGTACCCACGTGAGCCGAGAGGGGATGGCTGAGTGCGAAAATGAGCCCAAGGCAGAGTGCTGCGAATCGTGATTTCACCATAGGATGTCCAGTAGTCTTAATCATCGACGGCGGCCCTGACAAGCGTCCGGACGGATTCCTCCATAATGTCACGTCGCGCCGTGGTTTTCGAGAATCCGGTTTCGCGGCGCATTCTGCCGAAAAAGAACTGCCAAATATGCGACACTTGCTGCGAAACGGCTCCAACAAAGAATTGTTGATTGGGCTCCTGCCGGGTATAGGTAATGTCACTCGTTTGTTGGGGAATCGATATGAAGGAGACATGTTGGCCAGCTTCAATAGTGACTCGCATACTGCGACGTAAGAACCCTGTTCGTATTTGGACCTCCGATCTTTTTCGGGGTGTCGGGATCGGCTTAATCATGCTGCTGGCTCTTCCCTGGGGAGGCTTGGCACAGGCGCCATCGGTCTCCTTAGAGAGCGGTGGCTTGGGGGCCGGTGGGTTTACCGTTTTGGTTCAGGGAGCGGACGGGGAAATGATTCAACTCGAGGTCTCCGAGGATTTGGCCAATTGGCAAGCCCTTCTGGGGCCGACCACGCTTGAGGGGGGCTCGGTGCGGGTTGTCGATGAAGACGCGCTGAAACAGCCGCTGCGTTTCTATCGCGCTCGGATTATTTCCGATGGTGGCGCGCCCACGTTACCGGAGGTGGTCCCGACCATTTCCCCCTCGGAGTTGATCTTGTTGGCGGGTGATACCGTTCCCATTCGGCTCAATGGGGTCGACGGCGTCTCGCCGGAATGGGAGTTTCAGGTCAATGGGATTCCCGGCGGTAATTCCGAGGTGGGAGAACTGAGGGTCAGTCCCAGCGATCCCACGTTGATCTTCTACTCCGCGCCGGAGAACCCGCCAAGCTCCCCCGTTGTGGTTCGGGGACGGCATCTCACTCGAGAAGATTTGGACTTTTCAGCCACGTTGGATGTGCGACCGATCGTCGGCGCGTTGGAGGTCGTGCCCGGGACGACGGAACTCGCTGTCGGCGATTCACTGACCTTTCAAGCCGGGATCCGTTTGGTGGGTTTGGGGTACATTCCGCTGAATCGGGGATTCTGGAGTATTAACGGTACCGTCGGAGGCGTGCCCGGTTTGGGCATTATCGACAATAATGGTTCGTACTTCGCGCCTCAAACCTTGCCGGCTTCGTTGCCGGTGACGATCGAAGTGGGCTTTTCCCTAGGTGAGACCGCTTCCGTCTTGGCGTCCGCTTCGGTGACCCTGGTGGATTTTGAGGTGGCGCCTCGAGTCTTTCGGGCTTTGGACATCGGAGCCACCTCACCGCTCACGGCCCGTTTCGTGCGGTCCGACGGAACGGACAGTGTGATCCCGACCGCGAATCTGCGTTTCGATTCTTCGTTCCCGGCGGCGGCTTCCGTGAACGCGGGCGGCATGATTGAGATTGGGACCGAGGCGGGGATTGCCACGATTGAAGTCACTGAGACGATGCGCGGGTTGCAGGGTGTGATCTCAGTGGTGTCGGAACCCCACGCCTTCTTTCACACTCCGGGGTTTGAGTTGCTGACTCAGGATGATGCTTTCCTGGGGCGTCGGAGTGGTCCGAATCTGGATTTTGAATCCATCGAAGTGACCCGCCCCGGCGTGTTGTTTGATTTGACGCCACGGATGTTTTTTCAGAAGTCGCCGTTTACGATCGTTGGGCAGGATCCCGATGAGATCATCGATGTCGAAACGACACCCGATCTCCAGATCACCGGTGATGGGGTTCAGGTCTTTGACTTTGACGGACTCGCACCGGGGCTGCCGTCGGTTGGCTTTCGCGGTACGGGGACGACGGCGGTTGTGGAACGGAATTCTGCGGTCGTCGAAGTCGGCGATGTGCCCGGGACCGGCCAAGTGATCTTCTCTTATGACGATGGCATCCAACAGCGGGAGCAGCGCATGAGCGTAACCTTCTCTCGTTTGGAGTTGAATGTCGACGCACCTTCGGAGGTGTACATCACCGATTGGCTGAACCTGAATGTTGGGGTGAGTAATCCGAATCCGCTCAGTGATTTCATTGGGCGAACGCCGATTCTCATTTCACTGAAGTCGAATGAAGCCGTTGCCGATCCGGCGGAACGCGAAACGTTTTTTGTCACGGGGGATCGGTTGATGGAAGAGGTCACCGAATTTCGAGCGGATATTGAAACGGCTCCGAATACCATCAACACGGGTTTGGGAGGGAACTTTCCGCGGTCGGTCTCCGTGGCGATCTCACCGCGGAGTGCGGGGCCGAAAACGTTTGTGGTACGAGTTCTGAATGATCTCGGCATCCCGCCGCAAGAAGTCACTGTGAACTTCTTGCAACCGACGCTAACGATAAACACGCCCTGGCCCGCGGGTGGAGCTCGAATTGGCTACGGGGCTATTGAGGGATCACGGGTGGTGCGGAATTCGTATGTAGATTTCACGGTCGACGAAGGTACGGATCCTTCGGACTTCCCGGCGGATCTGATGGGAACGCCCTATGTGACTCTGGATCCCGTCGTCTGGCGGATTAAGCGACCGGGCGGTGAGGAACGGATGGTGCCGCTCAATCCTAGGAATGAGGCGCTGCCATTTGAGTTCACCGGAACTTTCGATGTGTTGGGCGATTACGAAATCAGCAAAGGATTCCGGGACCGTCCCGAGATTCGAACGGCGGCGAAAACTGTGGAAGTGGTGGAAGCGACCGCGTTTGGCTCGTTGGCGGAGTCGCTGGACGTGGCTGGTGATCCCATTCCCACCGCGGTCCAACTCGCGAGTTTCCAGATTCTGGAGGCGCCCCGCAATGCTTGGCGCCGGGGTGGGCGTACGCCGCTTTCGATTCAGTTGTACAACGCCAACAAAGAGACAGGCTATGTAGGGCTGGTCGAGACCATTGATGGGACCCCGCGACGGTACAGCTTTATGGCGCTTGGGCATGAGTCCTATGGCGTTTCACTGGGCTTCTCGGATACGACGCAGGGGGTCAATACGATGGGCTACTTAGACGGGATCTTGTTCCCCGGTGCGGGGCGGATGGATGTTGAAGTTACCGTCCCTCAGACCGTGGCGTTGGATGCGGAGGGTGCGGATGATGTCTTTGTGCTCAGGCCGTTCCAGTCCGCCCGGAGGGATCTGAGTGACCTGGATGAAGGAATTGATGTGGTCTCACACAGTGCGACTGCGGAGCGAGATGATTCGATCCTGAGTGGGCCCGTGCGGGTCGCCGAAGGGATTGGGCGTGCGCGGTTCCAGGATGAGCGGGATGAAACGTTTATCCGTCAAGGCGTGCGGATTCCCGGCGCCGGCTTGATCCTGCAGCCAAGCCGGATACCGGTGGCGACGCAACGGGTGCGCGACGCCGTGGCGGCTGGGGTGCTTCCGATGGGGTCTGAGAATGCGAAGATCGTGATTTCGGGAACGGAAGGGTTTGCGGATTCGTTGCAGTCCGGTGCTCCGACGTTTGAATTGGGAACGGGGGTGGAACTCGTGAATTCGGAGATTGATCTGGCCCGGGAAGTCCTGACTTTGGAGTTGGCTACGGTGCTTCCGGCTTCGTTGCGCAGCCGCGATTTCAGTCGAGGTGATTTACGGCCGAGAGATATTCGAATCACCTTTGCCGATGGCGTGGTCTGGGTCGGCCTCTTGTCCTTGTATGCCACCGAGCTGCAACCGCAATTGGCGGGCGAGCCCGATTTGCCGATGAATGCTCAATTGGGACCGAATGCTCCGGTTGCGTCCACTCGCTTCGGGGTCTTGAACTTTGGGATCCCGTCGCCCGCGACACTAGCTTTGACGCCGTCCCTACCGCCCTGCTGGGATAGCAACGGCAACGGCGTGGGCGATCCGGCTGAGGATCGAAACGGGGATGGACTTTTTGATAGCGAGGATTGTACGGCGGCGACAGTGAGTTTTCGGTCGGCGCCCGTGATTCAACCCGTGATTGGCTTTGAGCGCGTTCGGGATCCATTGGGCGGGCTGCCGCAGGTGCGGTCTTTTGTTCAGACGGTTCCGGCGTTTATTGGGTCCTTCCCGATTTACGGGAATCCGGTTGATGAGCGACGGCTCTCGATTGACGGAGTGTTGGGTGACGTTGGGGAGCCGGATGGCTTGCCAGATTTCGTGAGCCCGAGTCTCGGTGCGGAGCAATTGACCGTCGGCTGGCAGGGCAATATCGCCGATATCATTACCTTTACCGTCTACAACGTGACGGCGGAGATCACGGAAGACCTTCAAGAGCAGGGCTTTGATTTCACCGAAGTGGGTGAGTTGCCAATCGGCGAGGTTTATGATCGTTACAGCACGTTCCGCCCGGACCAGGGGGGGCAATCGCTGAATGCCATTCTGGATGACCGCGTGCCACCGGCCGCGTCGGTGTGGGTGGACCACGAAGCCAATCGGCCAGATCTGGATTTGGTCAACGATGTCTTGTCTGGTGAAGTGCCTGATCAGGACTACTATGCTGGTGTGCTCGATCAGTTGTATCAGCAGAAACGGATCGGCCAGGGCACGTTTACTCGGAGTCTGGTGAATTTGCTCTCAGATGCGGAGTTGGCAGATGAGGTGAACCTGCGCGTGCGTCCGTATTTTCCTTTGGGGGGCCGGCCGGTGACGGGCGTAGACCGGCGCTTGTTCGGAATCGATTTGGATGCCGTGTTCTATGAAGCGGTCACGTTTCGGGGCTTCGCGGACGAGGCTGCCAATGGGGCCGGACTTTTGGCTGTGCCGGTCATTGATCGGCTGACGCCGACACCGCCCTTGACCTCGAATAATTTGGTGCCGCGATTCGGCGGGACATCGGGTGGCTTCTTTGATGTGACTGCAGGGGCGGTGGGACGGTATCGAGTGGACTCCAAACTACCGGGCGTCGATTTTCCTGGAGTGCATGCGGGATACCTGATCGAAGGGACCCCGAGTGATCTGGAGGACCCGCGAACCGGGTTTGAGGAGGATGACATCCGGGATGTGTTGATCCGACGTCACTTGAATCAGACGAATCCTCCCCAGCACTTGGGGATTCGAGAGGAACAACCGCTTTTCGGGAGTCGGCAGACGCGTCGGGTGTTGACCTTCTCCCAGAACGAGGATGGTAAGGATCCGTTGCTGACGGGGATTCGAGAAGACTTCCGTTTCGATATTCTAACGGATCCTCCAAATCTGGAACCGCGCAATCCGGATAGCTTTCGGTTTCGTGCGGCCCTTCAAATCCGGGAACGGCCAGTGGGAACGACGCCTCCCTATGATTTGATCGTGAGCACGCAGAGCGACGGCAACGAAGCCATTTTGAAAGTGGTCGTGGATGCGGCGGTGGAGTTGGCGGTGGATGTTGCTGGGACCATCGTGTTGAATTTCCTTTCCGGTGGGGGGTATGCCAAAGCCTGCCCGGATCAAACCGTTGGTTCGGCGATCAAGGGAGCGGTCTCGACGGTGGTTCTGGATCTTGCAGACGAAGAGCTGCTGGAGCCCTACGTGGACGAAGGCCCTCGGAAGGTGATCAACTTTGCCGGTGAATTCATTCTGAAGGGCCTACAGACGGAACCCCAAGGAATCGCGTCGCTGGATATCACCAACATCGTTCCGAAGTTTGAAGATGAAATCCGGATGGTTGGGGGGCGTCGTGTGAAGACCGGAACGAACCTGCGGTTCAACAAACCCAAGATCATCGATTTTTGTGAGCTAGCTCGGATTCCGTTTGAGGTCTTGAAGGACGAAATCAAGGACACGTATTCGGAAGAGAGCTTTGGCGGGCAAGGCAGCGCGGAGGCGCTGGGGATCAAGACGATGGGAATCGCGATTCCGGTGGATGCTCAGCTTGATAACGGTGGGACCTATTCCGTGTTGTTCAATGTGGGACGGAAGATTGAAGTGCAGCCGAAGGAACCGGACGCCGTTCGCTTGGCTGATTTGCCTTACCTGGATGTATTCCCAGGCGGTTATCCCTTTCCGGATACCGTCTCGGATACCGAGTTGGTGGCGACCCTGATCGAAGCGTCACAATCCAGCAATCCGAACCAGAGTATGCGAGAAGCGGCCTTGATGATTCTCCGTGCGCTGCGGGGGAAAGGCGTGATTCGAGATCAGGAACGGGCGCTGGTGCTCGGGTTGGAGGAACTCTTGCTGGTTGAGGCTCCTTCGGAGCTCTTCTACGAGAAGTATACGCTGCGGATTGGAAATATGCCGGCGATTTCTACCGTAGTGGCGCCACGATCCTTGGTGGATGATCAGGCGTTTACCGATGGGATGGTCAGTGAGTTTGCGCTGGAACCGGGCGAAACTCGGATACCCGTGGCGGTCTCGGCCGTGGCGACGAGCTCTCGGAGCAATGAAAACGCGAACGCAGGGGCGTCGATTCAATCCGGATCTTTGGAGATGATTCTGCGCAATGCCGTGCTGATGCCTTAGGGATGGTGGGGCGAGCGTAATCGCGAGCCGTTCCTGCCTAGTGCGTGCTTCTGAGTCTGTGGTGTTTAGCGGGTCCTGGTCTTGCCCAACGGCTCGCGGTTACGCTCGCCCTACCAGGGGGAGGCGTAGGTGGGTTGTTGGCTGTAGCGTTTGAGGTCGATTTCCAAGCGGCCCACGGCTCCTGGGACTAGGGCGACTTCAAATTGAGATCGGTCGATCGTGTCGAATTGGTAGGGGTAGTGGACGACTTGCCGAACTTGGGTGATCTGGTGTTCCGCGAACATTCCACTTTGGACGATCACTCGACGGGGTTCCGCGGGGTTGAGGTTCACGAATTGAACGCGCACGCCGTTGGGAGTTAGACGTTCGACCAATACGGCGACGTCTGGCGGTAGACCCGGGCGTTGGTTGACGGGGTCGAAGTAGCGGAGGCTCGTGTGGAGGAGGCCGCCGTGGTAGATGTGATTGGGGGCTCCGAGCGTGAGCTGAACCAGGGCCTCCAAGACAACGGGGTTGAGCTTCTGCCAGTGGTGCACGTCTTGATCGGCCGGTCCGGTGCGATCCTTGCGGATTTGTTCAAGGCGTTTGGTGGTTTCCCCATAGCAAGCGCGAAGGATTTCCATGGGGTAGTTCTCGTTTTCGCCGCGAACGTACATCAACCACGGGCCGGCGTGAACGGAATCGCCTTTGCCTTTGGAATAGCGGAGCGTTTTCCATTGGTCCGTGTCGACCAACGCGGTCAGACGTTCCCAGTCCGCTGGGTCGCGGGAAATGTAGTAGAGCTGGGCGAGGTATTTGGCGGGAAAGGGACGGTAGTCATACCAGCCTTGTTTACCGTGACGGTGTGGGACCATAAGGCGGTTCCCTTCTTTGCGTCCCTGCGCTCGGACCAAGTCAATGACCGAGCGGGGGAGGTCCAGCTTCGTGGCGTCACCGGATACTAAATAGGCATTGGCACCACCGATCAGGGTTGATTCGATTTGGTTGAATAGACCGTGCGGCCATTGCCATCCGTAGTAGCCGCCCCACCAGCGGCCGTCCATGTTTTCGCCTATCTTGCCACTGAGGCCGACGTTGTCCGGGAGGATGCCGTTGTTGGTCTCGACTCGTTTTTGCCACGCGGCGACATAGTCGAGGATCCATTGCCGATACTTTGTCTCATGAGTGTAGAAATAGGCGTTGGCGATCAGGCTGGTTGCCGTGAGGTTTAAGGGAACATCGCCGCGCATCATTCGCTCGTTCATCGCCTTGAGGATGAAGGGAAAACGGTCGTCATCATTCCAATCGAGACTGTTGCGAATATTCGGGATGTCGTCGAACGGTAAGGGGTAGTGAGCCAGGATGGGACGATGCGTGACCCAGTCTTCGGCCGTATTTTCGAAATGAGGGCCGCGGCTGCCGTTGATCGGCGAGCGGATTAGTTTGAGAACCGGGTCGTAATTCTCGGCTTCGGGGATCTCGTTGAGGTAGAGCCCGGCAAAGGCACGAGCTCGGTGCCGGTGTTTGGGTAGGGAGGGGTGGGAGAGCCCAAAGAAATAGAAGTAGGTGTAGGATTCCCCATGGTGCATCCAATCATAGTGAGCGTCGAACTCTTGATAGATTTGTCCGTAGTCGGTGAATTGGCGGGTCACGGCATCCCAGAGCTTTTCTGAGAGTGGCACCAGGGCTTCATCGCCACCGAGCGCGTAGAGGAGGGGGAAGTTGTAGAAACTTTCATAGCCGTCATCCGATCCGTCCATTCCGGGCCAGTCTTCGCGCCAGATCAAGGTGCCGTCGTCTCGGGTGTATTTGTTTACCAAGGCCTGGGCGGCTGGGTAGAGCTGCTGGAGAGCGTGGCGTTGCCAAAACGCCCATTCTGGGGGCGGGGCAGTGGTGGTCAGCGGTACGACTCGTAGGGGTTCGGCTAGGAGGGTTGTGCTAATTGTGAGCAGAAGCCCTAGTCGCCACCAATAGAAAGGGATGGCACGGGCACGCGGCGTACCAGAACCGCTATCGGGTAAAGCGGGAGTCATACCGAGAGCGTAATGAAGTCGGCCATGCGAAGGGAAGCAAGAAACCGATGGCTCGCCCGTGTGAGGGGAAGGCAATGGACCTAGCGCTCCGGGATCCAAACGGAATCGCCGCGGATCGCGGTAGATTCTGTCAGAATGGCGCTGTTTTTGGAGGTGTAGAGATAGAGCATCGGGAACAGGGAGACAGCGCCTTCCTCTTCGGACAGCGGGATTTCGAGGGTGATCTCAGCTTGGGTATTCGGTCCGATCTGATGCCAGTTGGGTGGGAGGGTTTCCCAATGTTGTTTGCGCTTGCGCCAGGGGGTGCTCATGTCGCCCCAGATGAGTCGAAGCTCGGGACGGTGGCCTTCGACGCGCCGCGTTCCGGTCGGAGTCGCCTGTAGGCGAATGCGGGTTGAGGTGGGCGAGCGATCGAGGACTGTAATGGCGAGTTGAATTGGGGAACGACTGCGTGGATAGAGTTCGGCTCGAAAGTAATTTCGGCGTGGATGAGCTGAGCCGCCGTCGATCTGAGATCGGGCTCCCCAGGGCGTTTGTGTCACGTGGTAGGACTCGGGATCCGGGGCGAGGAAGTGGAGCTTGTATTCCTCCAAATCTTCAATGCCCATGAACCAGCTTTCCCCCCACCCATCCCGCTCCACTACGATGCGTGCTTGGTCTGTGCTGGGGAGTTGCAAGTCCGTGAGTTGTTCGACGGTAAGGGAAACCGGTACGGTGCCAAGCTTGCGATTTCCGTAGTAGACTTCCGTGCCGGACACGTCGGCGTCCAGAATGAGACCACCTTCGGGACCGGTGGGCACGGTGGGCGGGCGGAGCTTGGCGAGATACTGAGCCGTGATCAAGCCGGACACGAGGACGACGAGGAGCGTGAGGAGTCGAAACATGGAGGCGGGGCGAGCAGTGAACGGCGGTGCAGGTGGGCTAGCGTATCTCCACGGCCGGGTTCGGAATGTTGTTCCGGTGCCAGTTGAGCTTCCAGAGATCCCGCACACTCGTGCGTTCGGAATGTCCATCGACAAACCCCAGATTGATCCCGTTCCCGTGGCGTTCGATAGCGAAGCGCCCCATGAAGCGACCTTTTTGGTGGGGGAAGCTGCCGTTGCCATAACCGCCCCCTTTGAAATCGTTCGGGGGGCGGTCGGCGCCGTCCGGCCAGGAACCCACCCACACGGAGTCGCCGTAAGCCGGCGCATCGGCGGGGGCCTCGGAAAAACGGCTGTAGTAATCGGTGGCGGGAAAGTCGTTCAGATAAACCCCTTGGCTGTCGAGCCAGAGGTTCATGCCGTAGCTGCCTTCCGATTCCAGGGAACGCCAAGTGGAGGTAGCCGTTCCCCACCAGCGATCGTTCCGATCCGGGTTGGGTTTGGGACTCTTGGTGCTTGGGCAGCGGAGAATGCGCATGACGCCATCCCCCTGTTCGTGGGGGTTGTCGGCGTAGGCGGAATCGCCCATGTAGGGGGCGATCTTGTGAAACCAGTAGTTGCCGACGGTTTGGGCGACGGGTGGCACATGGTCGTTGTTGTCGTCGGCGTAGAAGCGCGTGGCGAGGGTGGTTTGTCGGAGGTTGCTGGCGCAGAGCGTTTCCTTGGCCTTGCCTTTGGCCTTCGAGAGGGCGGGCAACAGCATGCCGGCGAGGATGGCAATGATGGCGATGACCACCAGGAGTTCTATCAACGTGAATCCGTTGGAACGGGGAGTGGGGTTGAGCAAACGTCGGCGCAACATTGGCGTTGATCATAGCGGCGTCGCCCATGGGGTCAATGGGTTTGAAATCGGCCGCAGGTCGGAAGGGGGGGCTCAGAAAGAGACGCTTTCCGGGGCGGATGGTAGGGCGAGCGTACCCGCGAGCCGTTCCGGCCAAGAGCGTGCTAGAGGGGCTGCGATGTTTTGCGGGCGCTGATCTTGCCCAACGGCTCGCGGGTACGCTCGCCCTACCGGGTGCCTCCGCTAGGCTCCGGCGGCTGCGTCCAAGTTGGCTGTAAGTTGCTCGATCGCTCTCTTGTCTTGCGGATCTTGGCTGTTGAGTTTGAGTTGGGATTCGCGGTGGCCGTCGCTGAAGACGAGCACCATGAGACTTTGATCTCCGGATTCGTCCGCTAGGGTCACACGGCTCACATGGGCTAGATTGATCCAACGGGTCGTGGACCCACTCGTCTCGATTTTGACAAACTTCATACTGTCGCCTTTCGTTTCACTCCCGGTGTCGGGATAGAACCTAGCGGAAGGCAGTACTGCGTGCTTGCCGGATACGGTGGTTTGTTCTCCGGAATTTGCCCCAATCGATGACGGACTTGGGTTGGATCCTATTTCGAGAGCAACACGGAAGGGATCTTATCCTTGAGTCCAGTGAGCGAGGCGACTTCCTCGGCAGTCAAGGCGCGATCGAAGCAGGAGAGCTCGTCAAAAAGCCCGATGTAGTTCAGGCCAATGAAAAGACGGGTTTCTTCGTTTGAGGACCACGAGTAAGTCTGGTCCCATCCCTTCACCTCTCCGCTGAGTTTTCCGTTCAGATAGAGTTTGGCGACGCCGTCTTTCTTTCCGGTGTTGAAGCGCTCCCAAGTGAAGACGACATGAGTCCATGCGTCTTTCGAAAATGGCGGTGCTGAGACGCTGGCCAAAGGGCGTTCGGATTCGGGGATGTTGTTGACGTTTTGATTGTCGGCATTCCATACCTTGAGATCTGGAAAGGCGCCTAAACGAAAGTCGCGCGGATCGCCGTCTTTGTTGAAGTCGACGAAGAAGGCCGCGTCATTCCATTTGCGCGGGGTCAGTTGAATCGGGTCCGTGAAGCCGGGATCCAGTTCGGTTTCGGGATCGAGACGTAGCCATAAGGAAACCGTGCCTTGCCAGTTGGATCGGGTGAAGCGGACGTTCTCCGCTCCGGCATAGTAGAGCCAACGCGCGTTTCGAGCGGTGAAGCGAAGGGCGCCGCCACCCAGTCCTTCAGTCGCGCTGTGCTGCGTTTTCCCATCGGTGCGGAGGCCGGGGACGGAATCACTTTGATTCCGATTCTGCAGGCAGGTGTGTAGGGTCCCATCGCCTTTGGCGTAGTCCGCATCGATGCCGTGATTGTAGGACGCGTGGAAGGTGAGGGCGTCGCTGAGGGACTCTAATTCCTCCGGGCTGGCGGCGGACAGGAGTGGGATCGCCGTTGTGGCGAGCGTGAGACCGAGGACTTGCTTCCAAAAGGTTGAGGTCATACCGCGGATGATAGTCTCTGGCGGTGGGAGCGGAAGGGGGAAATTTGAAATTCGAAACTAGAATTCTAAAATGGTCCTAGTTGGGAGCGGACTGGAGCTCGTTGATTAGGGCTTTCCAGTTTTCGAGCGGGCGCGAGCCGATGAATCGTCTTCGCAGGCGGCCTTCTGGGTCGATCAGGACGTTGGTGGGAAGTTCGTGACCGTTGTATCGGTTGCCGATGTCTCCCTTTGGATTGAGGAGGATGCGGTAGTTGATTCCCTTTCGCTCAATCGTGCGGCGGATCTTCTTCTGGATCCGTTTGAGGTCCGCGGCAGTGGTGCTGGATTCGTGATCGTGGGAATGCTCATGATCATGGTCTGGGGAATTGAGATGCTTACCGTCCTCGACATCGATGAATGCGGGATGGTCGTGGCCGTGGTCATCGGAACCATCTAGCGAGATCCCGAGAACGGTCACCGCATCGGCACTGGATTCTTGGAGGGCGACGAGGTCGGGAATTTCCGAGGCACAGGCGGTGCACCAAGTGGTCCAGAAATTCAGGAGCACGGTTTTTCCCCGGAAGGCGCTGAGAGAAACCGATTTCCCGTCGAGGTCGACCAATTGAAAATCTGCGTTGGGGTGGCTGGGCGGGGCCGTCTTGTCGGGAGCGGGAGGCAAGGGAGGATACGTGTCACGGTGTTGGGCCCACCAGGATTTCCAGCCTGCTACGCCTTCCGCGATGCGCTGGAGATTGGCCTCGGGTACTTCTCGCGGTTGATTGCCGTTGGGTTTGGCGATCGCGTCGTGGCTTCGTACGCCGAAGTCCGCTTGGGTCCAAAGTCGGAGTACTCCGGCGGCCGCGGTGACGACCATTGGCTCCGCATCATCCAGGAGCCGAATCAACTCCGGGACCATGGCCGGGGTTTCGTGATTGCGAAGGTAGTGCAGCCCTCGAAGTTTCATGTCTTGGTCCACATCGTGGAACTGCCGCCGAATGGCGGGGAGGAAGTGGGGGCTTTGGCGCCGGAGGAGGACTCCGAGAGCCAATTCTCGGACGCTATGGTCGGGGTCCTCGATGGCGTCCGCCAGGATCGTATCGATGGTCTCGGACTCAATGTGGGAATCGTTCCGCAGATCGCTGAGGTAGCGCATGACGGCATAGCGATGCGGGACTTTTTTCGTAGCCCAGAATCGCTGCAACATCTTGGCTGGGTTCCCGGCAGTCTCAACGACGTCTCGTACGGCGTGATCGTCGGAGGAAGATTGGCGCAACAGCAAGTAGGCCGTGAGCTGGTTGGCGGCTTGATCGCCCAGGGTAGCGGCCAGCAGAAGGGTTAGGGTGACAGCCGTCAGGAGGATTTTGAGACGCTTTGTCATGATTGGCGCAGACGATGGCGATACCGGGATCTCCATATGGGAGTCTCGTTGGAAGGATATATTCCCCGACTAGACGAGACCGATTAGCAGGGCGATCGAGGGTTCCTTGGGAGGCGTGATGAGTTGGCGGTAGAAGAGATTGGCAAAGAAGAGGCCCGACATGGCGATGGCGAAGGCGAACCTTCCGAGTGCTCCAGCCAGGAGGCCCAGCACGGCTCCGAAGCCGGCCTTGGTGGCCGTGGTGACGTCCGTGCCGCCTGCAATCTCAAATAGAATCGCCCCGGCAACCGGACCAATCAGGACACCGGGAAGGCCAAAAAACAGTCCGATAATCCCGCCGACCAGAACCCCCACAATGCCTTTGCGAGTGGCTCCCATCTTTTTCGCGCCGAGGACGCTGGCCACGAAATCCAAGCCGAGGGACAGTAGCATCATGAGCCCGATCACCGTGAGGACGGTTGGGCTGACACTTTGAGTCGGGTAGACCAGCCAATGGCAGAGTGCTCCCAAGAACACTAGCGGTGTGCTCGGCAAGGCGGGAATCAAGCTCCCCAGGACTCCGGTTAACATCAGGAGCGAGGCAGCGGTCAAGACGGTGAACCATTCCCAAGTCATGGGATTCGCGGAAGGAGCCTGGAGTGCGCCCTTTAGCGCATGCCCAAGGCCAAGTTCTTGCGGATGCCTTCCCGAACGGCTGCGTCGTAGAATTCCACCGGATTGTAGTCATCCGTCAAGACGATCCCCCGATCGGGATTGGCGGTGATGACATTGCGATAGGCATCGATGACCGGGTTTCGGACGAGCGGATGGACGTGAGCGAAATCCTGTTGCGGGGGCCGCGGGGGAAGCGGCTTGTTGGCGGCGACGAAAAACACATTCCCTCGGGTGCCGTCGTGGATTTGTACCGATTCGAATACCGTTTTCAGGGTCTTGCTCAGGGAGGTCACGAAAAAGTCTTCGCCTTCTTTGAAGTAACCGAAGCTATTGATTACCAGGACACCGTCGGGGTTGAGTCGGGGCACCATGGATTCGAAACATTCCCGAGTCATGAGGTGGGCGGGGGACGAATCGCCCAGGAACGCGTCGAGCAGAATCACGTCGTATTGCTTTTTGGAAGCCTGTAGGAAATGCCGGCCGTCTCCGATGTGCACGTTGACTTGGCTGGGATCGAAGCCGAAGTAGTCGGCGCCAATCTGCGCGACCCGCGGATTGATTTCCACGACGTCGGTGGTGATGCCTTTTTCGGCGAACTGCCGAGGGACGATGCCGACGCCCAGGCCGATTCCCAGCATGGAATCGATCTTATCGGTGTAGGCGTGGGCGAGGTCATGAAGGAGGTACGTGAAGACAGTCAGGCTTTGATCCGTGGTAGGATCGTAGATGTTTTGGGTCAGGAGGTCGTTGAGGTAGTAGCGTTTGGTGCCATCCTTGGATTCGAGCACTTGCATGAGGCCGAAGTTAGAGTTCCGTCGGGTGAGTTCCACGAAATCGCGGGTGCCGGATTTGGCGTCGGCTTGAATGCCGGCCAACGCGGACAGCGTGGCGATTACGATCACGATGGCATTTTGCCCGAGGGTCTTTTTGGAACGTTGCCAGATTCCGAAGTAGATGGCCACGATCACAAAGAGAACCGAGGCGGAGAGAAACAGCGTGACCGTATTAGGTGCGAAGGGAATGAGTACGTAGCCGATCAAGAGGGTTCCGAGTACGCTGCCGAGCGTGCTAGTCGCGGATAGCCGGCCGACTTGGCCGCCGACGGTTTCTTTGGATTGGGTCAGGACTCGAATCACAAAGGGCCCCGTGACCGCTAAGAGGGTTAGGGGGACGAAGAAGAGAAACAGCGAGGCGAGGATCGAACCGAGGGCCAGGCTGAAATTGAGGAAAAAGTAGGCCATGGGCCGCATGACGGCGAGCGCGAGGCAGAGGTAAAGCCCGGCAAACAGGATACAGAAATACAAACGCGACAGCTTGGGCGACTTGTCGACCAAGCGTCCTCCGAAATAATAGCCGGCCGAGAGGGAAACGAGGGTGACGGCGATCTGGGCGGTCCAGACGAAATGCGAGGTGCCGAAGAAAGGGGAGAGTAATTTGGCTCCCAGGATTTCCACGATGAGGATAATGCCTCCGGTGACCGCGGCCGTGAAATAGAGGTAGCGGCGCAATCCGGCTGAGAGGGTTGCGGTCGAGGCCTCGGCGTCGTTTGTACTCACGGGCGTTTTCTACGGAGTTCCCTGGGGGAAATCAAGTCGAGGGTGATTCGGATGGTGGGGCGAGCGTACTCGCGAGCCGTTCTTGCCTAGGTGGGCGGACTGGCGTTCGTGGGCGTTGACGTGGGGTTTTGGGGGATTAGGGTGACGGGATGAGTGCGGCGAGTTCTGAGGCGGTGGCGCTGAGTCGGCGGCAGTTTATGGGTTCTTGGGGAGCCTTGGTGGCTGGGGTGAGTATGGGGGCGACCGTTCCGGGGGCAGAATCGGGCTTGGGTGCGGCTGAGCTGGTTGCTGAACCGGAGGCCATGGATCCGCCGCTGAGTGTCGCCATGTTGGCGGCGGCGGAAGGTGTGGCTGGGCTCCGATTTACTCCGGAAGAGCGGGCCTTGATGTTGGATGGCGTGGCTCGTCAGCGGGAGCAGTATCGGGAGCGGCGTCGTCAGGTCCCATTACCCAATTCAGCGGCTCCTGGCCTGATCTTCCGTCCAATCCCTGCCGGCCAGGACCTGCCGACTCAGGCGGATGAAATTCGTCTGGCGGAAGCGGCTCCGGTCCCACTACCGGGGGATGACGCTTCGATCGCGTTTGCTCCCGTGACGCAGTTGTCTCGTTGGATTCGGGATGGCCAGTTGAGTAGTGAGCGGTTGACTCGAATTTATCTGGACCGACTCAAGCGGTTCGATTCGCTGCTTCACTGTGTCGTGACCCTGACGGATGACGTGGCATTGGCACAGGCCCGGCAAGCGGATCGAGAACTGGCTGCGGGTCGGTATCGTGGCCCGCTGCATGGGATACCCTGGGGAGCCAAGGATCTGGTTGACACGAAGGGGATCGCGACGACTTGGGGGGCGGCTCCCTATCAAGACCGGGTTGCCGAGGCAGATGCGCACGTCGTGACGCGTTTGCGTGAGGCGGGCGCCGTCTTGGTTGCCAAGCTCACCTTGGGGGCTTTGGCCATGGGGGATGTTTGGTTTCGAGATGTGACGCGGAATCCATTCCGACCGGAGCAAGGTTCCAGTGGTTCGAGTGCGGGTTCAGCCTCGGCGACGGCGGCTGGGTTGGTCGGGTTTTCGTTGGGGACGGAGACGCTGGGATCAATTGTTTCCCCGAGCATGCGTTGTGGGACCACCGGGTTGCGTCCGACTTTTGGGCGAGTCGGACGGTCGGGAGCGATGGCGCTTTGCTGGTCATTGGACAAGATTGGGCCCATCACACGAACGGTGGAGGATAGTGCTTTAGTGCTTGGGGCGATCAATGGATTGGATTCCCACGATGCCTCGTCGGTTGGAGTTGGTTTTCGCTATGACGGTCGAGAAGATTTGGCGGGCTTGAAGATTGGGTATGCCCCGCAATGGTTCGAGGGGGGGAATCGAGACATGGAGCGGAAAGCGTTGGAAGATTTGCGCGGTTTGGGCTGTGAGCTGGTGCCGATTGAGATTCCAGACCGAGCCTACGGTTCGCTTTACACGATCCTTAATGTGGAAGCGGCCGCTGCGTTTGAAGAGCTGACGCTGTCGGGACGAGACGATCTATTGGTGCGGCAGCAGAGCGGCGCTTGGCCCAACGCCTTCCGGAAGGCCTGGATGGTGCCGGCGGTCGAGTGGATTCAAGTCGATCGTTTGCGCCGGCAGGTGATGGATGATATGGCCCAACTCTTCGACCGGGTTGACCTATTGTTTGGTCCCAGCTTTGCGGGGCGCTTGCTGGTGATCACCAATTTCACAGGACACCCCTCGCTCACGCTACGGGCGGGTTTCCGACCGGATGGCACGCCCAACGGAGTGACACTGTGGGGCCGTCTCTATGAAGAGGGCACACTGTGTGCCGTGGGGCGCCGTCTGGAGGAGCGCTTGGATGTGTGGCATCGCCGACCCGGCTTGGAGGCCTAACTTAGGCCGGTGGGGAATCGTTGTCGGGTTCTTCGGATGACGGCGCCGTTGCGGGTTGGGCCGGCGGGGCTGCTTTAGCCGCCTGCTTCATATCGAAGATCAGATCTTTGGGCTGCCAGGTGTTGCCAATAAAGATCTTGTGAATGATGCCGTGGGGATCGACCACCACGGTGCGGAGGTTGTGATCCCATTCGAAGGTGGATCCTTGGGTTCGGCTGAAGACCAGACCGAACTGTTCCGTAATGGCATCGATCTCGATCATCTCCCCAGTGAGAAAACTCCATTTTTTCGGATCGTAGGAGTAGGCCTTCGAGTAGTTGAGCAGCATTTCCGGGGTGTCGAACTTGGGATCGAAGGTGATGGAGAGAAAATGGAAGTTGCTAGGGCCATCCGGATCTTTGGTCAATGCCTCGTAGGCCGTGCGGTAGTGCATGGACATGCGTGGGCAGAAATCGGGGAGCGGACAGCGGGTGTAGATGAACGTCAAGACGAGGACTTGGTCTCGGAATTGGTCCAGGGTGACGGGTTTGCCGTATTGATTCGTGAAGGGGTAATTGGGGAGCACATCGCCGACCTCCAAAGGTTCGACATCGCGGACGCGCCGGAATGAGCTCATGCTGGGTAGTTCTCCAGGAGCGGGTTGGGGCGTGGTGGAGGCCGCTTCGATCTCGTCGATCCAGCTCTCGCGATCCGTCACGTGGAGTTTGAAAGCGATGGTGTCGCCAACTTGGAATCCGTCCAACTCCAGCCGATCCTTGATGTTGAACGGCATGGTCATGGCCGGCATGTATTCCGGAATCTCTTCATGGTCGATCCGGATCTGCGTACCGGTCTCGGGGATATCTTTGATGACTCCACGCACGGCGAAGGTGCGATTGGAGGGCTCGGGTGACTCGGCGGGCTCGGTTTTCTGGGGTTCTGGTTTTTGGGTGGTGGGCGTTGGACTGGGGCCGCACGCGGTTGCGAGGAGCAGGGCGCTGAGGCTGAGCGAGATGGCGACGTAGGACTTCATGTCTCTGGCAACGTTAACCCGATCCCGCCGGGGATCAAGGGGGATTGCGAAAATGCGGTTGCTGCTTTTGCTCAGCGGCTCGCGGGTACGCTCGCCCTACCATTTGCTTGTAGGCTTCCCCTGAGCGTTCTTTGACAGTGGTGGGTTGGGATGGGTATGCTCGGGGGCATGCGAAAGATCCGCGTGCCGTTGGGTGCGAGAAGTTACGACATTACGGTAGGGCCGAAACTGCTGGCGAGCTTGGGCGAACGGTGCCGCAAGCTCGGTTTGGGGGCGCGGTGTGTGGTGGTGACGGACGACTCGGTCGGGCCCCTTTACGGGGACGCTGCGCTGAAATCCCTGCGAGGGGCCGGTTTTGACGCGTCGTTGTATTCGGTGCCGGCCGGGGAGGCCTCGAAGAATTTGAAACAGGTCCATGCGGGCTATGATCACCTGGCTTCCTTACGGCTGGAACGCCGTTCCTTTGTCGTGGCCTTGGGTGGTGGGGTGGTCGGGGACTTGGCGGGGTTCTTGGCTGCGAGCTACTTGCGGGGGATCGACTTCGTGCAGGTGCCGACCACGCTGCTCGCTCAGGTGGATAGCTCGGTTGGGGGTAAGGTAGGGGTGAATCTGCGTGCGGGTAAGAATCTGGTGGGTGCGTTCTATCAGCCTCGGATGGTGTTGTGCGATTTGGATGTGATGCGGTCCCTACCGCAGCGTGAGTTTCGGGCGGGCCTGGCAGAGGTTATCAAGTATGGCATCATTTATGACGCGCGCTTGTTCGGGTTGATCGAAAAGGAGTTGAAGCGAATCTTGAAACTCGACGTGGGGTTGTTATCTCGCATTGTGGCGCGGAGTTGTCAGATCAAAGCGGCCGTGGTGGCGGAAGATGAACGGGAAGGAGGCTTACGGGCCATCTTGAATTTTGGCCACACTATCGGGCACGCGCTGGAAGCAATCACCCGGTATGGCGAGTATCTCCATGGAGAAGCAATTTCGATCGGGCAGGTAGCGGCGGCCGAGTTGTCGGCGGCACAGACGGGTTTTCCGAGCGGTCAGGTGGAACGTGTGCGAGCGCTCTTTGCCGCCGCCGGACTGCCAGTATCGGTTACTCTAAAGCCGGCCGCGATGAAGCGGTTGCTGGCGGCGATGCGGCTGGATAAGAAAGTGAGTGATGGTGAAGTGCGGTTCGTCCTCGCGGAACGACTCGGACGGGTTCAGACGGGGCAATTGGTCTCTGATGAGGCAGTGGTGTCCGTCTTGAGCGAGATGGCGGCAGCCGAAGCTTAGTTCTAGCGCGGCTGGCTAGCGCACGAAGTTGGGCGCCGTTTTTTGATCGAGCGGGCCGAATTCCACGACGAGCCGTGGACAGAGCGTGCGGGTCTTGTTCGGAACCCACCAACATTCTAGGACGGTCACTTGTCGAAAGCGAAGGCGCTCGTTGACCGGGAGGTATTCGTAGATATCCAGTTTTTCACCCGGCTTCGGAATTCCTTGGGCGTCGATCTCTAGGCCACGCCGCCCTTGACGATCTTCGATTCGGATTTTCACGGGCGCTGACGCTAGCGTTTGGAAGCACCAAGCGCAATTGAGAATTTGGCGAAGTGGATCGGTTTCGGAAGGGAGGGCGAGCGTTCCCGCGAACCGCTCCTATTCAGGGCTTTCTTGTGGGCCTACCGTGAACTGCGTTCGCTGCTTTTGCCCAACGGCTCGCGGGTACCAGGCTGTGTAAAAACCCCGTTGGCATCTCCATCGCGGTGGTCAAAGCGACAGCTTCGCTCTCGCACTCCAAATCTCGTCCGCAAATCGAGCGTTTCTTGGAGTGCGAGAGCGAAGCTGTCGCTTTCACACTTACCTGCAGGTGGAAAAGGACTTTTTACACAGTCTGGTACGCTCGCCCCACCGGCCGCCCTACCGGAGTCCTTTTCAGTTGCCTCTGGCTCCTTGGGTTGCGACACTGAGGTCCATCCATTATGCCCAAGAAGTCGAGTCCCTGGAAGAAATGGGTCTTTTTCTTGATCGTCATCGGGCTTGGCTATGTAGCAGCCAAGCGCTTCCGAGGCGGAGAGGAAGAGCGCCTGGAGTTTAAGACGGCGGCGGCCAGCCTCGGGAGTATCAAGCAGGTTGTGACGGCCAGTGGGTCGTTGGAACCCGTCGTGAATGTTGAGGTCGGCAGTCAGATCTCGGGGACCCTGGAAGCGATTTATGTCGACTTCAACTCGACGGTGACCAACCAACAACCCTTGGCCCGGATCGACGCTCGTTCCTATGAGAACTCGCTGAAGCAGGCGAAGGGGGAATTGGCCAGTGCCGACGCATCGCTGGAATTAGCCCAAATCAATGCGCGACGTGCCTCGGAGTTGTTTAGCAACAACCTGATTTCTCAGTCCGAACATGATACTGCCATGGCGGATCTCCACCGGGCAGAAGCCACCAAACTGATCCGTGAAGCTTCGCTGGACCGAGCGAGTGTGGACTTGAGTCGGACAACGGTCTATTCGCCGATCGATGGGGTGGTGATCTCGCGCAATGTCGAGGTAGGGCAAACCGTCGCAGCAAGTTTTAATACTCCGAAATTGTTTGGCATCGCTAACGATCTATCTGAAATGCATATTCATGCTTCCGTCTCGGAGGCGGATATTGGCGGTGTCACCGAAGGGCAGAAAGTGCAATTCACAGTCGATGCTTTTCCGACGAGCCCCATGTCCGGTTTGGTGCATCAGGTGCGGAATGCGGCCGTTACGAACCAGAGTGTGATCAGTTACACGACGGTGATTGCAGTGGAGAACTCCGGTTCGCGTTTGAAACCTGGAATGACGGCCAATGTGGAAATCACCTTAGCAGAGCGAAACGATGTCCTCACGCTGCCGAACGCAGCATTCCGCCTGCGAATTCCGGATGGAGTCGAGGTGATCGGCAAGCCTGCCTCTGGGAGTGGCGGCGGTCCCGGCGGTTCCGGCGGTAGTGGGGGTGCCGTGGGTGGCGGCGGCCGCCGTGGAGGCGGTGGCGGCGGACCCGGTGGGGGTGGTCCCGGAGGAGGCGGTGGTGATCGGCGAGCCCGGATGCTGGAGCAATTTGACAAGAATGGAAATGGGGAATTGGACCCCGACGAGCGGGCTGCGATGCGGGAAATGTTCCAGGGACAAGGCGGCGGCCGGGGAGGTCGAGGTGGCCGAGGCGGTGGCGGCGGTCGTCGGGCTGGAAATCGGCCGGTGGAGCAAACGGTTTATGTTTTGGAAGCACCTGCCGAGGGGAGCGCGGAGGCTCAACCGAAGTTGAAAGCGGTGTCCGTCCGAACGGGAATTACGGATGGAGCCAAAACGGAGGTTCTGTCGGGCTTGGAAGATGGAGCCGAGGTGGTTATCGGAACGGCCGTAGTTGGCGGGGCTGAGGGTGGCTCCGCGGCGGCTGCGAATCCGTTCGGCCCCAGCTTCGGCCGCCGTGGTGGTGGTCGGCGTTAGCAAGACGCGTATGCCTGCGATTATCGATCTTCAAGAAATTGTTAAGAACTACCAGACAGGGGACGTCGAAGTGCGTGCCGTGCGAGGGGTTTCTTTGATGATTCAGCCCGGTGAGTTTGTCGCCATCATGGGGGCTAGCGGTTCGGGGAAATCGACCATGATGAATATCCTCGGGTGCCTGGATCAACCCACTTCGGGGCTGTATTTGTTGGACGGGACAGATGTATCCGAGTTGTCCCCGGAAGATCGGGCTGAGATTCGCAATGAGAAGATTGGGTTTGTTTTTCAAGGTTTCAATCTGCTGGCTCGGACGACCACGTGGGACAACATCGAATTGCCCATGCTCTATGCGCAACCCCCGCTGAGTCGGAAGGAACAGCGTGAGCGGGTGGAAAACGCCTTGGAGATCGTGGGGCTACAAGACCGGGCGGATCATATGCCGAACCAATTGTCCGGTGGACAGCAGCAGCGGGTGGCGATCGCGCGGTCACTCGTCATGCAACCCGCGCTCCTTTTGGCGGACGAGCCAACGGGGAATCTGGATACCCAGACCAGTATCGAGATCATGGATGCGTTTCAAACGCTCAATGACCAGGGCATCACCATCGCCATGGTCACGCACGAACTTGATATCGCTCAATACACCAAACGGAATGTGGTGATGCGGGACGGACGCATCCTCTCCGATCGCTTGGTGGAGGATCGCTTGGACGCCAAGCAGGAGATGGAGAAACTGCAACAGGAACAACTGGCCGCCGACTTAGCGTCATGAGAATCTTTGCTATTCTGCGAATCGCCCTCAATGCTTTGACTCGTAACAAGATGCGTACGGTCCTTACCATGTTGGGCATCATCATCGGGGTCGGGGCCGTGATTGCCATGGTGAGTATTGGGAACGGAGCGCGCGCGCAATTGGAGGCGCAGATCGCGGGGATGGGCCAGAACATCATCATGGTCTTTCCGAATTTTCGCCGAGGCGGGGTCTCCTCTGGTAGCGGCGGCGGTGGGATCAATCTGACGGACGCGGATGCCATATTGAACGAAGTGCCGGGGGTTGTTGCAGTCAGTCCGGAAGTTAGCGTCAGCGGGCAGATCATCTTTGGGAATCGCAATTGGTACGCCTCGGTTTATGGCGTGAGCGCGGAGTATTTGCAGATCAAGAGTTGGGAGATGGCTTCCGGGAGCATGTTTACGGATCAAGAAGTAAGAAGTGCCGCCAAAGTGGCTTTGTTAGGTTCGACCGTGGTCGATGAGTTGTTTGATGGCGGTGATCCGGTTGGAGAGGTGATTCGGATTCGTAAGGTCCCGTTCCGGGTGGTGGGAACGTTGAAGGCCAAAGGGACGTCTTTGGGGGGCTCGGATCAAGACGATCGCATCATCGTGCCTTACACCAGTGCGATGAAGCGATTGACGGGGGACAAGACGCGGGTACGAAGGATCAATGTACAGGCAGAAAATGCGTCCATGATGCCCATGATGCAGGAAGAGATGGTCCAATTGCTTCGTCAACGTCACCGCTTGCCCGAGGGAATGGATGATGACTTCATGATTCGGACGCAGGATGAGATCAATGAATTTGCTACGGGCACGTCGAAGACCATGACGGCATTGCTCGGTGCCGTGGCTGGCGTCTCTTTGGTGGTAGGGGGCATTGGGATCATGAATATCATGCTGGTGAGCGTGACAGAACGTACCCGAGAGATCGGTATCCGGATGTCCGTGGGGGCCAAGGCGCATGATATTCTCTTTCAGTTTCTGACCGAGGCCGTGGTGCTGAGTGCTCTGGGTGGGGTGTTGGGGATCGCCTTGGGGATGGGAACCTCCACGATTATATCGCGGCAGATGAATTGGCCGACGCTGACGCCGACGGATGCGATCATTGGCGCGTTTCTATTCAGTGCTGCGATCGGCATCTTCTTTGGATTCTACCCGGCCCGCAAAGCGGCTCATCTCGATCCCATCGAGTCACTCCGTTACGAGTAGTCGGCTGTCGCTGATCGGATTCGGTTTCTACGGACCGAACGCGTTCGAAATTCATCATGCTGTCGCTTTTCCGGTTCCGCGGGCGTGATTCAAGGTGTTTTCTTCCTTTGCTTAGGTTGGTCTTCGAAGTGCTTGGCCGTTTTTAGCGGGTAAGAACTGGTTAAGTCCGTGTCCACCAAGCCTTTTGGTGGTTAAATGGTGGTGAATTGTGACGATGGTTTTCTTTGACAGGAAGCCTTGGCTTTGCCACTCTTTCAAAGTTCCCAAAAGCTACGTACGCACACCACACTATAAATGTGCCATGAAATGGCGCATTCGTGGGGTGGTATGGGGCGTTGCTGACGATCACCGTTAAGGGAACATGACTGAAGAGAGAGGCCCGGTGAGCAATGGGGCTTTTTGAGCGGTTGTTGTGACGGTGGGAAACAGGTTGTATTCGGTTAGAAAGAGTTCGTTTTTCTATGAGGACTGAAAAAACAAGCGAGGCCACCGCGCAGTGTGGCACCCCCCTAGCACGGTTTCGATACAGCGTCCTCGCGGCGCTTATTGGGATGGCTTCGGTGACCCAAGCACAGGAGGTTCTTTGGCAAGAAACCTTCGAGACGGATGGAGAAGGCAGCCGCTATGTGACTGAGGGCGCGGGTTCTTTTGAAGTAGCGGAGTTTGCAGACAACGGGGTTCCTGATAATCAGGCCGGTCCGGTTTACTGGACGCGGGTCGTGGATGGGACGCCGTCACTGGTCGGTGTCCCGGCGCCAACGCCGGAGCGTCGTATTGTGATGGCTTGGGGTTCCGGAATTGTCGAGGACGATATCACGGATGCGTTTTGGACTCACTTTGATGCCGTAACGGATTGGTTGCTGCGTGGGAAGTCGAACGCCACCATTCTGTTCTCGGGTTTAGGAGCAGATGGGGATCAAGCCTTAGCCTCACGTCTTGAAGGTCGTGGGCACACAATTGAGGAAGATGATACTGGTTCTGAACTGCCTGATCCGGCCGGTGTGGACATGTATATCTACTCCGGTGGTTCCACGAGCCGCTTTGTGAACTACGCCGTTCCCGGGTTGCACTATAACTCTGGCGATTTGGATGATGAACTGCTTAGTAGTATCGGTACCGCGTTAACGACCACACTACCCGAAGTGCGTATTACGGCGCCGGAGCACGCCTCCGCAGGTGGGCAGACGGGTTCGGCTATTTTCGTGAACAACGAGAACACCTTCCAAGCCCTGGGGTCCGAATTACCGGGTGGGTCCACCGTAGTTGCCGCCTTTGTGCGGACGGTTTCCGCTTCGGTGCGCGACTTGGCTGCGGCGGACGCGTTGTTTGATGGTACGACACCCAACACGGGTGTGGAACGAACCACCACCTCGGTGGCGGATATCGTCAATGAGGCCTTGCCGGCGAGCCAGATTCCGTTCTTCGATTGGGATCATCCCGTCGCGGGCGGTCCGGATGGGGGTTTTGCCATTCGTGCCACGGGTGAGGTGGAAGTCTCCAACGGCGTGGCTTCGATCGCGATCGGTGGTGATGATGGCGGTCGCCTCCGTATTGACTTGGATGGTAACGGGATTGATGACGGGGACACGTTGATCACGATGGATCGTCGTGGCAACTTCGTCTATTCGGCTCCGACCGATGTCGATTTCACTGCCGGAACCTATGACTTTGAATGGGTTTCCTTCAATGACACCGGCAACTTCGGTGCTGAGTTCCTCGTTGCCCTGGATGCGGGCGGCGGTGCTCCGAGTGTCAGCGAAGAAGCTTGGGACTTGGTGTCAGCCAGTAGCCAGCACGTGCAGTTGGCCGGTGATATCACCATTGAAACCTACGTTCCGAATCTTCCGCCGGAAGAAGTTCAAACGCCATTCACGATGGCGCTCGAAGCGCCGGATGAAGGTGGCGCTGTCTTCGGTGGCGGTCCGTTTGGCGGCAACGAGGGGAACCACTACTTTGCGGGTTCCGCGTTGAATAAGTTCACCGGTGATGACGGCATCGGTAATCCGAAGAAGATCATTTGGAATGAGCCGATTGATGTGTCTGGCCAGGAAAACGTGAAGCTGACCATTGCGGCTGGTGCCACTTTCCTGGATTTTGAAACTGGAGACTTCTTGCAGGTGTTCATTGATGACGGGGACGAGCCGTTCATCTGGTTCACGGCGCCGTCGGGCGATGACAAGTTCTTCAACGACGTCATGACCAATCCGGAAGATCCGACCCGTTTGGGCTTGGCCTTGCAGGATGTGACGTATGATATCCCGGACTCCGTCGATACGATCAATCTGCGCATCGAGTCGGTCACGACCTGGTGGAATGAGATTGTCGCGTTTGACAATATCCGCATCACCTCGGGTGAGGCGGCTCCGCCCATCACGCCGACGATCGGTATCGCCCGCAATGATGATGGTTCGATCACGGTGACCTTTGAAGGTGTGCTGCAGGCCGCGGCAGACGTCGAAGGCCCCTATGTGGATGTGGCGGCTGAAAGCCCGCTGACCCTGGCTCCGGATGAGGCCATGCAGTTTGCTCGGTCTCGCCAACCCTAAGGTCTGAGCAGAAAGAACACCTCTGGCCGGGATACCGGCTGTGCATAAACCCCGCCTTTACTGGGCGGGGTTTTTTGTTGAGATGGTGTGGCGTCCGCGCGGGAGTCTTTTTCGAACCCAGCTCGATCCTCGGTGACTTGCGGAACGGGCTATTGTAGGGCGAGGGCTTTGGAGAACTCGAAAGGAACCGTGCGTTCCGAAAAGTAGGGGAGCGAGGAGTCGACGGCCATTGAGCCATCGAGTTGAGTGCTGAGGTCCTGGTTGCCGGACAGCAGTTGGAAGGCGGTACGTCCCAGTGCTAGGAAATCCAAGGTGATCGGAATTTCTACCGTCCCGTCGCCTTTCTTGGGCAGCTGAATTGGATTCTTTGCCTTGCCTTTTGCCCAAGTGTTCCCGTTGGCCGAGAAGTTATAGTTGAGCGCGTTCAGATTCATGGCGAAGGCGTTCGGATTGGCGATTGCCATCTTGAGTCGCAGCTTGGCCCCGGTGAGGTTGAGTGACTCTTTTTTCAGTTCCATGTCTTGGAGCGTCGGAGCCCGAAGAATCGGGAGGGTGCCGCTTTGTTGAACCGGGACATTAATGATGCCCAGGACGGGGATTTGAAACCGGAGATTGGCGGCCAGATTGAACGGCACTTCATCCTGATCGAGGAGGTTCGGGATGGTGTCAGCGAGTTTCTGGAACGGCACATTGATGGGGATCGAAACCGGACTGATCTGATTGGCTGCGATCTGGCGTGTCTCCGTGCTGTTGCCGCTCAGGAGTGTTTGGTCTTGGATTTGAAAGTCGTAGTCAAATCCCTTGAGGGGCAAAGCGAAGGGATTTCCGTTGTCGACGGCGAGGTCCAGGTTGAGGTCGACGTCTTGGAAACTGGCATTGGCGATTCGGACCGCCTCAGGGGCGACCTTGGGAAGCCGGGTTTTGACGCTATTCTCGATGGTTTCGCAGGCCGTGCCGATGAGAAGAAGCAGCAGTAGGCTGGCGGTGTTGAATGGGGACAGGAGGTTTCGTCGCATGGGAGAGGTGTCGCAGAATTCGTGGGCCTTGAGAAGTCCGGATTTTTGGGAAGGTGGGGCGAGCGTACTCGCGAGCCGTTCCTGCCTGGAGCGTTCTATTGGGGCTGTGGTGTTTGGGGGGCGCTGATCTTGCCCAACGGCTCGCGGGTACGCTCGCCCTACCTTCCGGAGCGGGATCTAGTAGGGCTCGTCCGGGGAGGTCGGGCTATCGGGCTAGGAGTTCGGCTTCGAGACGGGCTTCGTTTTCGATGATTTCGCTGAGCGTTTGCTGGATGGTGGCGACGCCGAACTCAAGTTCTTCAAAATCGGTGATCAGTCCGTTGACGTTGTTGGTCAGTCGGTCGAGTTGGCTTTTGCCCTCGTTGGATCGGGAGCTGAATTGAGCGAGTTTGGCATCGATTACGGTTTTGATCGCGTTGACCTCGGCGACAATGGCATCCAGCTGAGCTTGATTCATTTCCGCCCGCCCGAGCGCGGTTTGTGCGGTCGGTGAGCGGGACGGAGCCGGTTGCTGTTCTTGGTGGATCCGCTGAAGGTTGGCATCGAGTTGCCGGATCGATTTCCGAATCCGGTAGTTATCAAAGGCTAAGAAGGCACCGATACTGATGACCAAGAGCCAGGTGGCGAGCTGTGGGGTAGGCAGTCTCGGAGGAGATGTGTTTAAGCCGGCTATGCTTTCGGCTACGGGCGGTGATTGCTCGGATTGAAAGCCCTGCGCGAGTTTGGAGAACCAGACGGGTTCGCCGCACTGGGGACAGGGGCCCACGGTGCCTTCGACCGCCGGCTCGTAGGAGGCGATCTTTTGGCACGTGGGGCATTGAACTGCCGGTTGAGTGCTCATCAATCGTGTCTGGACGGTGATGGCTCGACCTCACCGCTTTCTTGTCAGACGGACGCTCCGGCAAAAAGGTGACAGAAGTTCTGAAATTACCACCAATCGAATTCGCGATCGGGGGCGGGGTTCCAGATCCAACCCGGGGCGTCAGGGGGGAACCGAAAGAACTCGACGTGGCTGTCCCCGAAGAGAATGTTGTTTCGAAACTGGCCTTTGAAGTTGTGCCAGAGATGTTTGACGTCGGTGTTGGTGCGATTGGGGTGCCAGTTCCAGTCTCCTTGAATGATCTTGTTGACGGGGCTAAGAGCGACTTCGCTGGATTTGATGGAGGGGGTGCTTCGATCGCCTTTGATCCCGCAGACCATTTTGACCCGGAAGGAACTGTGGCTGAACTGCGGGAGGTAGCTGGTGCCGTAGCTCTGGAAGCAGTTGTCGACATCGTGGAGATTGTCCCCCTTGTCGGAGGGACACGCGAAGACTTGGGTGGCGTTGGCGTATTGGTTTAGGGGCCGGTCTTCGGGTTCCGTTTCCCAGCTGTAGAGACCGGCTTTGTTGGGGAGATTGCCGCGTTGGCCGCCTGAGGTCGCCCAATTGGTGATGGCTGGGTAGAAGTCGGCGTTGTCATCCGTATAGAGGGCGAAGGCAATGCCAATCTGACGTTGGTTGCTCAAGCACTTGACGTTCTGCGCCTTGGCTTTGGCCTTGGATAGAGCTGGCAGTAGCATGCCGGCGAGAATGGCGATGATTGCGATGACGACCAAGAGTTCGATTAAGGTGAACCCTCCTGGCAAAGAGGAAGAGGCCAGTGGGCTCCGGGTGACGGGCGTTTTTCGCATGTTCGAAGTATGCCAAGCCCCAGGGGGCGGAGGCCAGCCAATTCTAGGAGGGGCGGGTCGTTCGGGCTTGGGCCTGAGCTAGACAATGGGGGTGATTCCGGGAATTGCGATCGGTGCTTCGGGAGCTTCTCCCCATGCATAGCGCGGCGGCGTCAGATCTTCTTGCGAGGCCAAGGCTTGTTCCCAGGTGATCTCCTTGCCGGTATAGGTGGCCATGCGGCCCATGATGGCGAGTAGGGTGCTCATGGCCATGTATTCGCCATTGTTGATCGGGGTGCCGTTCCGGATGCCGGCCATCATTTCATCATGCTCGGTTTGGTAGAAGTTATTCTCTGTGCCGTCGAAGACCCATTTCTTCTGGCCCTTGGGTTCGATGGAAATGCCTCGGCGCCGTTCCGTGATAACGGCACGGCCCTCGCTGCCAAAGGCTTGTGCGCTCATGTCGTTGCGGCAGCCCGGCATCTGCCGCGTGTTGGAGACGAGACGCGTACCGTCTTCGAACTCATAGATCACACTGTGATGATCATAGATGTTGCCATACTTTGAATCGGTACGAACTTGGCGCCCGCCGATGCCGACGGCTTTTACGGGGTAGGCTTGCTTGGCCCAGGCGCAGATATCGAGGTAGTGCACGTGTTGCTCCACGTTGAAGTCTCCGGAAAGCCAGGTGTAGTAGTACCAGTTCCGCATCTGGTAGTGCATGTCCGTCCAGTCGGGTTGGCGATCCTTGAACCAGATGCGCCCCCGGTAGTCATTGGCGTAGAGTGTGTGGATGTCTCCGATGGCTCCGTCATGGAGTCGGCGCATGATTTCTCGGAACCCGTAGCCATAGCGGAGGCAGAGTCCGCTCACCACGCTGAGTTTGTTTTGCCGCGCGAGCTCGCAGGATTCCAACACGGACCGGACTCCGGGGGCGTCGACGGCGACGGGTTTTTCGGCAAAGACGTGTTTCCCGGCTTGAATCGCGGCCTTCAAATGAGCGGGCCGGAAGTGGGGTGGGGTGGTGAGGATCACGCTATCCACATTGGCATCTAGGACGGCTTGAAAGGCATCCCATCCGACGAATTGACGTTGCGGCGGGACATTGATTTTCGCCTGGTCTTTCACTCCGGCCTTTAGTGAGTTGAGGCTGGTTTGGAGACGGTCTTCAAACAGATCACCCATGGCGACGAGTTCGACCCGGGCATCCGCTTGGAGGGCTTGGGCGGCAGCACCGGTGCCGCGGCCGCCGCAGCCGATCAGGCCGATGCGAATCACGTCCCTGGTGGCGGCACGAACCGCCAGTGGCAGGGCTAGGGTGGCTGCGGTCGTGGTGCGGACGAAGGTCCGGCGGGAAGTGGGATTCATGATGGTGGGAATCATCGCGGGGAGCGTGGGAATGTCAAGGGGGGTTCGTTGTATTGCGGGTGGGATTGTGGATTGTTGGGGAATGCCTTAGGATCTGGTTATGGCTCTTTTGCATTCGCGTCGGCACTTTTTGCGGCGAGGTGGTGCCGCTTTAGCGGGGTTGGCTTTGCCGGCTTGGGCTCAAGGTAAGGCTCCGACTGAGTTTCAGCTCGCCTGTATGACGTTGCCCTACCAGGCCTTTCCCTTGCAACGGGCATTGGCGGGGATTAAGGCCGCGGGTTTTGATTCGGTGGCTTGGGGAACAACCCATCGCGAATCGCTCGGAGGCGAACGCATTCCCGTGATGGCGGTGGATGCTCCGGTGAGCAAGGCGCGTGAGTTGGGACAGCGTTGCCGGGATCTTGGCCTGTCCCCCGTGATGATGTTTAGCACGGTCTATCCCGAACACCCGGACGGTTTGAAGCACTTGACCCATCGCCTTCGCCAAGCCGCTGCCGCCGGGATCCCACAGGTGTTGACCTTTGGGCACACGGAAGGGGGGAATGAGTCTGTTTGGCTCGAACGCTTTCGGGTGCTCGGTCCGATCGCGCGCGACTTAGGGGTGTTGCTGGTGGTCAAACAACACGGGGGTGATACCGGGACGGGCGCGGCCTGTGCTCGAATTATCCGTGAGGTGAATGATCCCGGCATTCGAGTGAACTATGACGCCGGCAACGTTATGGACTATCTCAACGTCGATCCGATCCCCGATATTCAGGCCTGTGCGGATGTGGTTCATAGCTTTTGTATGAAGGACCATCGCAACTGGCCGGAAGATCGCGACTGCGGTCCCGGTTGGGGCGAGATTGATCACTATCGGCTCTTGCATCCCGTGGCCTGGACCGGCCGTCGAATCCCGTTGTGCTGCGAGAACATCTTCAAACCGCTCGTGCCTCGCCCCAGTCAGCCCGAAGGCATTGATGACTTGGCGCGGAGCGTTCGCCGCTACTTGGAAACGGTTCTGGCGGGATTGCGGACGTTGGATCCGGAGTGACGCTTGCCCCAATTACAGTCGGGGGCGAGGCGGCTTGATGGGGCCGTCCGCGGTGCGGAATCCTTTGGCGTTGAGGCGTCGGCGATAGACTTTGTCGCTGGCGGTGGCGTAGAGATAGTTGAGATCGGGACCGCCAAAGACCACGTTGGCTAACCACTTGTCTTGGGGTTTGCGGATGATCAGGTGAACGCGGCCGGGTTGATCGCAGACTTGGACTCCTAGTTCGGTGGTAACATAGACCCGTCCTTCCGTGTCTACGGTCATGCCGTCCGCCTGGGTGCCTTTCTTGCCAAACGCGCGATGCAGGTGAAAGAAGGGTTGGCGATAGGCGAGGGAACCATCGGCTTGGATCTGGAAGGAGTAGGTGAACGGGCCTCGCATATCGGCAACATAGAGCAGGGTCTGATCCGGGGAAAGCGCGAGGCCATTCGGGAATTCGATGCCGGTGTCGACCACGCGCGTGTTGAGCGCTTCATCCACGTAGTAGACGCGGCGGTTATTCGGATCGGTGAAGTAGCCATCGTTTTGTCGCACCACCAGATCATTGCTGGTGACGTCCGTGACCATGGGCTGTCGGGTGCCGTTGGGTAGGTAGGCTACGATCTGCCGATTCCCGTTGGCGCAGGCGTAGAGGATGTCATCGGGCCCAAACATCAGCCCATTGGCCCGACCGGTTTCTTCGGCAAAGAGACTGACCTTCCCTTGCAAGTCGACTTTCCAGATTTGGCTCTTGGGGATGTCTGTGAAGAAGACTTCGCCGCGGCTATTCACGGCCGGGCCTTCGGTAAATCCGTGGCCGGAACTCACCTCTTCCCAGTCTTCTCCCGGAATCAACACTTGCGTCCGCCGAGCCGGGGTCACGCCGGCGCGGACAGGTTCGGGATAGTCGCGCCAGAGCCAACGCAAGGCGTCGGGCATGATGGCGGCGGCGTGCCGGCTGTTGTGCCCTCCCTCGCCCCAGATGTGTTTCACATCGTAGCCGGCCCACTGCAGGGCCGAAAGCATGTCTTGGTTGGCCACCCACCAACTCCCAGGATAGATGTTGAGATCGGTGCGTCCGTCTTGCAGAAACACGCGAATGGGTTTGGGCTCAGTCTTGCGGACCAGCATGGGAAAGTCGTTCCCGCCTCGCAGGCCCACGTAAGTGCCGATGGTGCTCAACACACGGCGGAAGGCGTCGGGTCGTTCCCAGGCAGCGTTAAAGGCGCAGATCGCACCGGAGCTGGCACCACCGATCAAGCGGTCGTTGGGGTCGGTACTCAGATTGTAGTCGCGACCGACTTCCGGGAGAATCTCCTCAATAAGGAAGCGGGCGTATTGATCGCCCAAGGCGTCGTACTCGTAGCTCCGATTGAAGCGCGGCTGCGCGTCGGCATGGGGTGCGGGAACGACTCCCGGGTTGATGAAGATGCCGATGGTGACCGGCATGTCCCCGGCATGAATCAGATTGTCGAAGACGGTTGGTAGTTTCCAACCGCGGGCTCGGTTAAGACCGTCTTGGATGATGGCGACGCAAGCGGGCTTGTCGGCATCATACTGTTTTGGGACATAGAGCCAGTATTGGCGTTGGGTGCCGGGAAAGACGTTGCTGTGCCAATCGTAGGGGCCCTTGATATCCCCTTGGGGTACCCCTTCCTTGACTCGGGAATCGGGATGGATGGGGTAGGATTCCTGGTTTCGTCCTTGGGCCCGTCCCTCCATGGGGATGAGGAGGGTGGCGAGGAGCGTGAGGGTAACGAGGGCTTCTTTCATGATGTCAGTGAGAATCGGTGGGCGGATGGGGAGAAATAGAACTACTTTTGAGGGTTTTCGTAATAGGCCACATTTTTTGAGGCACGCCCCGCAATGATCAGGTCGAGGTCCTCATCTTGGTCCATGTCAAAGGCGCGGATGTCGTAGGCTTCCTGGTCCTTGGCAACGCGGTGATTGGTGAAGTGGCCTTTGCCGTCATTTTCAAACCACCAGGCTTCTTTGGCACCAAAGGCGCAGGTGGCGGCATCCGTATCACCGTCGCCATCCATGTCCAAGGCGATCAAGGCGTGGGGTTCTTTTAGGCTGGGGTGAATACCATGGAGTTCCCACGTGGGCGCTTCGAACCAGAAGACACCCTTGCCGTGCCCGCGGCTGGCGATGAAGTCCGTTTTCCCATCGCCGTTGACGTCGCGCGGGTGGATATTGGTGGCGCCGATCTGGTAGTCTGCGATGAGGTGTTTTTTCCAGACTTGCTTGGGATCTTCCGTGGCTTCCCACCACGCAAAATAATTGCCGGTCGGAGAGGGACGACCTTTGGCGCCGGTGGCGATGTCCGGGCGGCCGTCCCCGTTGACATCGCCGATGCCCATGTAGTGGGTTAAACCCGGGGCGTCTTTTTGGGCAAAGATATGGACCTCCCACTGTTTGGCGGTGCGGGGTGAATCCGGGATGGAAAGCCAGGCGAGTGATTCGGGGTGGTCGGTGTTGACGGGTTGGGCGCTGTTGGCGATGAGATCTACGCGTCCGTCCAGATCCACGTCGCCTTGTAGGAGTCCATGAATTCCGTTCAACTCGCTACTGACGAGATGGAGTGGCCAAGAGTCGGTCAAAGGGTTTGCCGGCTGTTCCAACCAGACGATGAGTCCGGGCTGGTAGCGGGCGCCGATGAAATCGAGATCGCCGTCGCCGTCTACGTCGAAGGATTCACCGTGGATGAAATTGTGCCCGTCGGTCGCATCCAGAATCACCTCTTTCCAGTCCGGCGCGACGAAGAGTCGGGTCTTTTGGTCGCTATTGGCGATGATATCCGGAAGGCCATCTTTGGTGAAGTCTCCGGCGACGGCGGTGTTCGTGTGAAAACCGGTATGTACTTCGTGCTTTTCCCATTCGGCTTGGAGGGTGGGGAGGCCCGGAAGCAAGGGGGTGAATCCGATCAGGAGCGCAAGGTGGCTAGAGAGTCGTGACCTTCGGGTGACATTGGGATTCATGTCACCTAAAAAGCATGGATTCGACTCTCGGGTCAACGGCGAATTCTAGGGCGATTCGGGTTGAGGTCGGGCGAGCGTAGTTGTGAGCCGTTCTTGCGCGGTGCGTTCTTTTGGGGCGTTGGTGTTTTGGGGTGGGCGGTTCTTGCCCAGCGGCTCGCGGGTACCAGACTGTGTAATAAGTCCTTTTCCCCCTGCAGGTAAGAGCGTGAAAGCGACAGCTTCGCTCTCGCACTCCAAAAAACGCTCGATATGCGGGCCATATTTGGAGTGCGAGAGCGGAGCTGTCGCTTTGGCGATGGAATTGCCAACGTGATTTTATACACGGTCTGGTACGCTCGCCCCACCGGCCGCCCTACCGTGGGAGTTATTTTGGGCCTCTGACGCAGAGGACGGGGCAGTGGGCGTGCCGGACGACGTTCTCGGCGGTGCTGCCTAGGAGTAAGTGTTCTAGGCCGGTGTGGCCGTGGGTGGCGATGATGATGAGATCGATTCGCTTTTCCTCCGCTAGCTCAGTGATGACGTGATGCGCCCGTCCCTGACGAATCGTGCCGCCACACTTGAGGCCGGAGTCTCGCACTTGTTTGACGATCTCTTTGAGCTGGGATTTGGATTCGTCGGCGTATTGGACGCGGAGCAGGTCTACATCGACGGGACCGAAGGTGGCGATTTCGCTGTAGTTGGTTTCGTCGGCGTAGACGAGCTCAAGTCGGGCGTCAAAGGACTGGGCAATCGGCTTGGCGTAGTTCAGCGCCGCGGTGGCGAATTCGGAGAAGTCGATCGGAACGAGGATTCGCTTTAGTTTGGGTACCCGAGATTTTCGGCTGCCGGAGCTGGATTTGCGGCGAGTGGGGGATCCCTTCTTGAGTGGAGCTGCCTTCTGGGCTTTCATACACTTGAAATCTAACCGGATGGCGTGATTGTGGCTCTCCTGATTGTGCCGAATCTTAGCCGGGAATTGCTGGCATCGTGCGAATGTGTTGGGGAGTCGACGAGGGTTCTCGGACAATTGGTGTTGGCTTCTGAACAAGGGGCGGGAAGTTTTTTCCGTTCGAGATGGCGTAACCTGCTGGGGTGCCGCTTAAGATCATACCGAACCGTAGCTTGCCGTGGCAGAGCCTGAATGTGGCTGAGGCCGGGTTGGTGCGAGATGAGATGACCGAAATCACAGATAACGACATGGGATCAGGAATGAGCGAACTAGAGGCTTTGCGCCTGCGTTGTTCCCGATCGGAAGCCCGTCTAAAGAGTATTCTTGAGACGGCGGTTGAAGGTATTATTTCAATCAATGAGCGTGGCCTGATTCAGGATATGAATCCGGCTGCGGAGGAGATCTTTGGCTATCCCGGGGAAGAGGTGGTGGGAAAGAACGTTTCAATCCTGATGCCGGAGCCGTTTCAGAGTCAGCACGATGGGTATCTGCAAGCGTATCAGAAAACCGGGGAGGCCAAGATTATCGGTTTCGGTCGGGAGGTTTTGGGCAAGCGACGCAATGGGGAGATCTTTGCGATGGATTTGTCCGTGAGCGAGATTCACGTCGGGGAAGGTCGGTTGTTTTTTGGTTTCGTCCGAGACATTAGTGAACGGAAGGAATTGGAGAAAGAGGTGCTGGCGATTAGTGACCGCGAACGGGTTCGAATCGGGCATGATTTGCACGATGATTTGGGGCAGCAATTGACGGGGATCGAATTCATGTGCCAGACCCTGGAGCAATCGCTGAAGGCGCGTGAAGTCCCGGAGGCGGCCTCGGCGGGAGAGATCTCCGGCTTGGTGCGTTCCGCGATCGCCCATACGCGGCGGCTGGCTCGTGGCTTGTCGCCCGTGATTGTGGATGGCGGTGGCTTGGTTCAAGCCTTGGAGGAGTTGGCCTCGGCGACTGCCCAGCAATATGGGGTGAGTTGTGAGTTTCGATGTCCGCGACGGTTTGTAATTGATGATGAAGCCGCCGCTGGTCATCTGTATCGGATTGCCCAAGAAGCGGTGCAGAATGCCATGAAACATGGGAAACCGACGCGAATCGAAGTCGGTCTGACGCGTACGCCCGAACACCTGGCCTTGAGCGTGCACGACAACGGAACGGGAATCCGGAAACGAACGGGGAAGCACGCCGGGATGGGACTCCGAGTAATGGGGTATCGGGCGGGGTTGATTGGTGGCAGCCTCGCCGTTCAGCGGAATGAGAGTGGCGGGACTACCGTACTATGCACGGTGCACCAAAGGACTCGGGCAGCCAATTATGAAATCTGAAACAGAAACAGCCTTGGGGGAGAAGAAGGCGTCCGTGTTGATTGTGGACGACCATCCGATCACCCGCCAGGGGCTCGCGCAGTTGATCAACTTTGAATCCGATCTGGCCGTTTGTGGCGAAGCCGATGGGGTGAAGCAAGCGCGGGCCAAGATCGATGAGTTGAATCCGGATCTGGTCTTGTTGGATATCACTCTACCGGATGGAAGCGGTCTTGAGGTAATAAAGGATACGCTGGCCGTGCACCCTCAGTGTCAAATCTTGGTGATCTCCATGCATGAGGAATCGCTTTATGCCGAACGGGTTCTCCGAGCTGGTGGGCGGGGGTATGTCATGAAGCAGGAAGGGGGAAAGAAGATTATGGATGCCATCCGAAAAGTCCTCTCGGGTAAGATCTATCTGAGTGAATCCATGGCGTCTCGTGTGCTGGAATCTTTGTCGGGCGGGCCCTCGTCCCAGGAGCAAGGCCCCTTGCAGACTTTGACCGACCGGGAGTTTGAAGTATTTGAGTTGGTGGGGGCCGGGAAGAGCACGAAGGCGATTGCGGATCACCTCCATCTGAGTGGGAAAACCGTGGAAGTGCACCGTTTGAATATTAAAAGGAAATTGGGTCTGAAGACGGCTGGGGACCTGGTTTCGTTTGCGATTCGTTGGGTCGAATCCGGCCGCTAGGGGTCGCCCCGGGGAGGCGGGCAATCCGGGAGTGGGCTTCGGCAATTTGCGAGGAGCCGGGACGGGGAAAGGAGCGTAGGTTTTAAGTGAGATTCGAAGAAGAGAAAGGATCCACTTATGAAAATGGCTCGAAATGTTGGAGCGTCGCCCAAGAAGAAATCGCGAACCAAAGCGGCCTCTGGAGTCGCGTCTCGCAGCAAAGGAAAAAGCACCCCGTTGTGGCGTACGGTCTTGGTGCCGACGGACTTTTCACCGGAATCGGAGCGTGCGGTTGAGTATGGCTTGGCTCTAGCCGAGCAGGCCAATGCCAAGTTGGTGCTCGCGCATGTCGTCGTGCCGGTCGCTGCCCCGGACTTGGTCTATGGTCCCGTAGCTTGGGATCACGCGGCGGCGATTGAGTCGGCACGAGACCGGCTCTTGGATTTGAAGCAGGCGAAGGGATTTGAGGTCGCGAAGCGGGCACGGATCGAAGTGTTGCATGGGAACCCGTATCGTGAGATCGATTCGCTGGCGAAACGGGCCAAGGCGGATCTGATCGTCATCTCGACACATGGCCGTACCGGGCTGAAACATCTGCTGTTGGGGAGCGTCGCTGAGAAGATCGTCCGGTATGCCCCGTGCCCGGTATTGGTGCTTCGCGATTAGGCGGAGTGTGTCTGGTTGCGTTCTTCGTCCTTCTCAAGAAGTTCAAAGAGTAAAAACGAAGGGCACGTAGTCGACGCGAAAGTCGGCTACGTGCCCGTTGCTCGGCGGAGATTGAAGAGCCCGTGTGACGGTTACCGACTAAGCCGCGGAATTGCGGAAGGCGGAAGGAGAAACTCCGGTCAGTTGACGGAATACGCGATTGAAATGGGTGAGGGATTGAAACCCCACTTCAAAGGCAATCTCGCTCACGCGAAGGTTGGGGTTTTGGAGCATGGTTTTGGCTCGTTCCACCCGGACACGGGAAACGTAGTGAGTGAAGTTGAGGCCCGTGACTTTCTTAAACATTTTGCAGAAGTAGAAAGAACTGGTGTGAACGGCTTCGGCCACTCGCGCCAAGGGTAGCTCTTCGGTTAGGTTTTCTTCAATGTACTGACGGGCTTTGGAGATGAATACGGGTTCGGCGTTTTGCTGACGGATCGCGAGCTGATTGCTGATGTTGCCCAAGTGTTCGGCCATGAAATTGAGGAGGCTCACCATGCCCTTGTATTTCTCGGGTTCCACGTAGCGGGTCTGGAGGTAGGCATCTTCGAGATGATTGACGTCGATATCGATACCTTGCTTGGCGAGCAGGTCGGCGGCTTTTTTCAAATTGGCTTTCTTGACGGGGCGGATCGCGACTTGACCCGTTTGGAGATAGCCAATGATCCGGCCTTCGGTGCGGATAGGGACGACGGAATCCACCAAACCAAATGGGCACTCACGACAGGCGACGGATTTGGCATCGTTTTCGGCATCTTGATTCAGATCTTCCTGAACTTGTAGGCAGGCGCCGCAACCGTGCTTTGCCTTGGCGATGGCTTGACAGAACGTCCCTTCGTGTGGGGTGCCGTGAAGGGGGAGATTCCAGCTTTGGCGGGGACGTAGCGTGAGGGGGAGTCCCGTGACGGTGCGAAAGGATTGGGCAAAGTCCCGAAAGGTCTTGGATTCTTGAAGGCATTGGACCAGATGGCGGTCTTGGTCTTCTTGCTTCTTCGAGTTTTCGGGGGATGCTGTGGCTCCGTTGCGGGTCTGTCCCAAGGAGCTGGCGGGGAGGGTGGCTAAGGTTTCGGTTGTGTTGCTGTAGGTGGCCTTCATGGGATTCAGATTAGGTGAAGGCGGGCTGGCTGCCTATTGGGCGGACAACTAAGCGTGCGTACGGGGGAGGCTTGTTTCGGCTAAGGGATTCCCTTAGAAGGAGGCATCCGCATCGGTTGCGCGATCCGCGTTCCTCGGTAGGTTTTCCTGGGTTTTGCTGCCAAAATCGCCCATTTCTGGCGCTAATGAGGTTGGCAGGGCGGCTTGACAGCATGCGGCTGGCTTAGTGGCGGTCGACTTTGGACTCAGGTAAGGGATATCTAGGGCGAGCCCGCGTAGCACCAGGAGCACTCCGGTGAGGCCGACGAGTAGGGGGACGATTCGAGGTTGCCAGGTTCGGCTAAAGTTTTGGAACCGGGTCGCGATGCGGGCGCAGCCCCAGAGTAGGGGTAGGGTGCCTAGTCCGAAGGCCATCATAAACAAGGCGCCGAGCACGGGATGGGCGGTTGCAGCGGCCCCGGCGAGCGCGACATAAACCAACCCACACGGCAGGAGTCCATGGATGAGCCCTAGGGTGAATTGGCCCGAGGGTGTCGCAAGGCGGAATTGAGATTGCCAGGCCCGAGACAGTCGTGCAACCAACGCGGGAATGCCCAAACGTTGTGAAAAGGGGCGGATGGTGCAGAGGCCAATCAGAAGTAGGATGCCCATCCCGAGGCTGAACCGCTCTTGCCAGCCGAGCAGGTCCAGGTTATGGCCCACAGCACCTGCTGCGAGGCCCAAGGAGGCGTAGGTGGTCAAACGGCCAGCGGAGCGTTGCCAGGTTGCGGCGACGGTTCCCGAAGTGGGTGAAAGCTTTGCCATGGCGATGACCAGCGGGCCGCACATTCCCACACAGTGCAGGCTGCCGCCGATTCCGAGGAGGAGTCCCGTGAATAAGAATGGAAGGTGCTCGATCATGAAGAAGCGTGGCGACGCCGAGATCAACCCTAAGGCAGACGGAGGTCCACGCTTTCTTCGAGATAGTAGTCCAAGCTCCCGGCCGTCCAGGCGATCTGGACTTTCCAGCGCCCCCCTGCCAGCCATTCATAGGGAATCGCTTGCATGCCGTCGGTTTTGAGCTCCAGGGGGAATTGGCGGTCTCGTGTGGCCTTGGCGGGATGGTAAAGCGTGATTTCGCCCGTCGGGTTGGCGGCGACATGCGTGGGCGGCAAGGAGAGGACGAGCGATTGCTTGTCCGCGTCCCGGGTTAGCTTCACGGCGTCGCCGAGGGCTTGCGTGCGGGCGATCCGTTCCATCTGGGCTCCGTACTTCAGTTCCCGGTCATAGTAGTCTGGCGCTACGAGTTCGATGTCGTTCTGAATCGCAAAATGGGCGTAGCTCACCACCGCGAGGATGAAGAGCGCGAAGAAGACGATCAGGCTGTAGGGCCAGGGACTGAAAGGAGCGGGCGGGCGATTGTTTGACATAAGTTCTGGGAGTTAGAATGAGGGTTTAAGCGCCGGGACCGAGGAAGACCGTTTCAATGGTATCGATTTGTTCGTCGCCGCTGTAGATCCCGATTTCGAGTTCGGTTTTACTACTCTCGATACTGGTGGCAGGGATTCGGATGAGTACGGAGGTCTTGGCCAGTCCTTCCGCCGGTACGACGAGCGCTTTACCCAAGACCTCAATCTCCCCGGCGAAATTCTCCAAGCGGAGTTCGATGGGTTTCGACTTGTGGGTCTTGTTGGCGAGTTGGATTGTGTAGAGGTTGCTGAGGACGCCGTTGGGATTGATTTGGTAAAGTGTGCCGGGGGCGCGCAAGAGGCTGGTTTCGATGGCGCTTCGGGTAAAGACCAGGGTGAGGAAGGTGGCGATCAACACAAAGAGCAGTGCGGAGTAGGCACCGATTCTTGGCGTGATGCGGAACGGCTCGCCGCGCTCGATCCCGTTGCGTGAGGCGTAGCGGATGAGCCCGGGCGGACGGCCGATCTTGCTCATGACGCTGTCGCAGGCGTCAATGCAGGCCGTGCAGTGGACGCACTCCATCTGAGTGCCGTTGCGGATATCGATACCGGTGGGGCACACGGTGACACACTTGTGGCAGTCGATACAGTCGCCTCCGCCGGCGTCGCGTCGGGCCGCTGCGGATTGATCGCGACGAAGGCGTTGACGGTTTTCTCCGCGGAGATCGTCGTAGGCCACAATCAGTGAATTTCGGTCAAGGAGCGTGGATTGAAAGCGGCCGTAGGGGCAGATGAAGGTACAGGCTTGTTCGCGGAATCGGGCGAAAATGCTGTAGAATAGCAGCGTGAACGCGACCATTGCTGTGAGGCCCTTGAGATGGTTAAGCGGGTTGTCGGTGATGATGCGGAACAGGGCCTCGGTTCCAATGATGTAAGAGAGGAGGGTGTTTCCGATAATGAAGCTCAGGCCAAAGAAGACCCCATGCTTCAGTGCTCGTCGGAAAAGTTTATCGGCATTCCAGGGTTGTTTGGCGAGGCGACGTTGTTGGTGGGCATCGCCATCGATCCAATACTCGATCTTGCGAAAGACCATCTCCATGAGGAGGGTTTGAGGACAGGTCCAGCCGCACCAGAGTCGCCCGAAGGCGGCGGTAAACACGATGATGCCCGTGAGGAAGATGAGCATCGCAAAGGCGAAGAGGATACTGTCCTGCGGCCAAAAAACTTGCCCAAGAATGATGAAACGCCGGTCCACAATGTTGAACATCAGGAGGGGGTTCCCCTGGATCCGAACGAAGGGACCGGCGAAGAGGATGAGCAACAGCAGCCAACTGACCATCGTCCGGGCGCGGTAGAAGCGGCCACTGGGCTTCTGAGGGTAGATCCAGAGCCGCCTACCGGAAGCATCCGCGGTAGCGAGATGATCCCGATAGTCGTCTGGCTTGCCCTGCGTCAGGGACGAGGTCTCGGTTGAGCGTTCAGTTGGTTCTGCTGGCATGGTCTACAGTGTGGCCACGAATCCGTGGTCGTGCTACTCGAATTCGGATGGTTCTTCGGGTTCGTTGGAGACTTGATTCTCCGGCGGTTTCGGATTGGGAGGATTCGTGCCTCGCAAGGTGTAGATGTAGCTAGCGACGGCGTAGATATCGCGCGGGGCCAGAGTGTCTTTCCAAGCGATCATCCCTTTGACGGGATTCCCGTTGAGGATGATGGTGAGCGAATTGCCAAAGGTATCCCCGTGGATCCAGAAGTCGTCGCAGAGATTCGGGCCCACCAGTCCGCCGCCGTCTGCTCGGTGGCAGGGTGCGCACAGCGTGACAAAGGTCTGTTGCCCTTTGGCCAGCACGTCCGCTTCGGTGGAGGGTTCCATGGTGGCGAGGTTTGTTTGGAACTCCTTCGCGGCCTCGGCCTTGAGCGCTTCTCCTGCCGCGATCTCATCGGCGTAGGCCTCCGCGGATGATTTGCCCCAGGCGAATACGTGGTAGTAGCCCATGTAGACGACGGCGAACACGATGGTGATGTAGAAGAGCCAGAGCCACCAGCGAGGGAGGTTGTTATCGAGTTCCTTAATCCCATCGGCTTCGTGTTCGAGGAGAATCGACTCCTCGCCTTCGAGTAGCGTGATCTTAGTCGGCTTTTCAGGTTGTTCAGTCATGATTCGTGCGAGCTGCGGGGGTTGACAATGGGTCCAAGTCCGAACTGAGCGGTAGTTGACTCATGTGATCCGTGTGTTCGCGACTGAGGCGAAAGGCCCAGATCAGTGCGCCTGAGAAGAAGGCGAAGAACAGACAGAGCGACACGATGCCATAGTTTTCGACACTAGCGATTTGTGTGAGGGTATGTTTGATCATGGGTTTGAGGGTTCGGCGTTGGCTTCAGTTTCGTCGGTGACGGCGATATCGGTGCCGAGACGTTGGAGATAAGCAATCAGCGCAACGATCTCACGATCCGGTTCCACTTCGATCTGGCTTTCCAGGAGGTTGGCCTGGATTTGTTGGGATTGGGCTTCGAGTTCGGCATACATCGAGGCTTCATAGGCATCGCGGTAAGGCACGCCGACCTTTCTCAAGGCTTCGATGCGGGCCGGTAGCGACTCCGTTTCCAAGGCTTCAGTCAGCAGCCAAGGATAGGCCGGCATGATCGATCCGGGAGAAGTCGTCTCGGGGTCTTCCATGTGGCGGTAGTGCCAGGCGTCGGGATACTTGCCGCCCAGGCGGTGAAGGTCGGGTCCGGTTCGTTTGGAGCCCCAGAGGAAGGGATGGTCGTAGACGAACTCGCCTGCTTTGGAATAGTCCCCGTAGCGTTCGGTTTCGGAACGGAAGGGGCGAATCATCTGAGAGTGGCATCCCACACAGCCCTCACGGATATAGATATCGCGGCCTAACACTTCCAACCCGGTGTAGGGTTTGACACTGGAAATGGTGGGAACGTTTTCTTTGATCAGATAGAGCGGGACAATTTCAACCAGGCCGCCAATGAGGATGGCTACCAGCGAGAGGACGGTGAAGGTGAGGGGCTTAGCCTCAAGGCGTCGGTGCCAAGCGCCATGGCTGGACGGGGTTTTGGGTTCCAAGGCAGGGGCTTGGGCGGGTTCGTCCGCGAGGAAGGAACCGGCCTTGGCGGTACGGTAGAGGTTGTACGCCATGATCAAGGTGCCCAGGATGTAGATGGTCCCGCCGATCGCGCGCAGTCGATACATCGGGAGGAGCTGCGTCACGGTTTCGAGGAAGTTGGGATAAAGGAGATACCCGTCTGCGGAGAATTGTTTCCACATCAATCCTTGGGTGATGCCGCTCCAATACATGGGAACCACGTAGAACATCATCCCGATGACCCCGATCCAGAAGTGGTAGTTCGCCAGTTTCAATGACCAGAGTTGGGTGCGGTAGAGTTTGGGGACGATCCAGTAAAGGATGCTGAAAGTAAGGAACCCGTTCCAGCCCAGAGCGCCCGTGTGAACGTGGGCCACAGTCCAGTCGGTATAGTGAGAAAGGGCGTTCACGCTCTTAATAGAAAGCATGGGGCCTTCCAGGGTCGCCATGCCGTAGGCGGTCAGCGCGACGACCATAAATTTCAGCATGGGCTCTTCTTGCAACTTGTTCCACGCGCCGCGCAGCGTGAGCAGACCGTTTAACATCCCGCCCCAGGACGGTGCGATGAGCATTAGAGAAAACACCATGCCAAGGGATTGAGCCCAGTCGGGGAGTGCGGTGAAGAGCAAGTGATGGGGGCCAGCCCAGATGTAGATGAAAATCAGGCCCCAGAAGTGAATGATCGAAAGGCGGTAGGAAAAGATGGGACGGTTTGCGGCTTTCGGAAGGTAGTAATACATCAGCCCCAAGTAGGGCGTGGTTAGAAAGAAGGCGACGGCGTTGTGCGCATACCACCACTGGACCAAGGCGTCCTGCACACCGGCGTAGATCGGGTAACTCTTAAACCATCCGGCCGGGATCGCGAGGGAGTTGGCGATGTGGAGAACGGCGATGGTGATGGCTGTCGCGAGGTAGAACCAGATCGCCACATACATGTGACGCTCGCGTCGGCGGAGGATGGTGCCGATGAGGTTGACGGAGAAAACCACCCACACCACGGCGATGGCGATATCGATGGGCCATTCCAGCTCGGCGTATTCCTTACTCGTGGTAAAGCCGAGTGGGAGCGTGATGGCGGCTGCCACGATGATGGCGTTCCAACCCCAAAAGTTCAGCCAACTCAGGAAGTCACTAAACATGCGCGCTTTGCAAAGGCGCTGAAGGGAATAGTAGATTCCTAAGAACATCCCGTTGCCGACGAACGCAAAGATCACGGCATTGGTGTGCAGAGGACGAATACGCCCGAAGGTCACCATGGAGAGGTTCAGATTGGCTTCCGGGAGGAAGAGTTGGATGGCGGCCAAGAGTCCGGCCGACATCCCGATGATGCCCCAAAGCACGGTGGCAATGGCGAAGGCACGGACAATGCGATTGTCGTAGTTGAAGCTGTCGATCTTCATGAAACGTGTTTAGCAGTAGGCGCTGAGTTTGATTTCTGTCGGTGATTCGGTTCGTCGTGTAGGATTCGGATCGACGGGGTGTAGGTATCGTCGTATTGGCCACTCCGCACCGCCCACCAGAAGGCACCCAGAAACCCCAGGGCAATGAGGAGACCGGCAGCGATAAGAAGCGGGATAACACTCATGAGTGTGCGATTTGTTCGGGTGATTCACTGATGGGCTGGAGGTGGCGTCGGGCCAAAAGGATGGTCATGCCGGTGCTCAGCAGCGTGATGGTGAGCGAGCTGATGGGCATCAGGATGGCGGCCGCGAGGGGCGAGAGTTGGCCGGTTGCGGCGAGGGTGATCCCGATGGCGTTGTAGGCAAAGGCGGCGGCAAAGCTCAGCCAGATGACCGTTACGGTGCCGCGAGCGAAGCGGAGCACTTGGGGGAGTTGACCCAGAGCGTTCGCGGGTAGAATGCCGTCGCTGGCGGGCGTGAATTGCGACTGATCCTCCAGGACAGCGAGTCCGACATCGGCGGTTCTTAGGGCTCCGGCGTCATTTAATCCATCCCCAATGAACAACACGTGTTCGTTCTGTTCTTGTCGCTCGGCAATCAAGTGCTGCTTATCGTAGGGCGATTGTTGAAAGTTGAATTGTGCATTCTTGCCAAAAAGGCCCCGTAATCTGCTCTCATCGCGGGGGGTGTCTCCGCTGGCGACCAAGAGTTGGAACCGCTGACCGAGCTCTGAAATCATGGTGGGAAGGGCGCTTCGGTAGTCTGCGCTGAGGACGAAGTAGCCCCGGAATTGGCCGTTGATGGCGAGAGCCACGAGGCTGGCCTGCGGGTTCGGGGCCGGAGGTAGACCCGAAATCCCGTGAGTGTCCAGCCAGGCGAGGGAACCGTAAACAATCGTTCGACCCTGGACCTGCCCTCGTACGCCGGCGCCGGCTTGTTCGGCAAATGTTTCTACTGCGAGGTCGGTATCGGCGGTGGAAAGCGAGGCGGCGATTTGTTGGGAGTAAGGGTGAGGGGACTGTTGGGCCAGGGTCGCGACCGCATTCGATTCGTCGAAGCTCAGCGGTGTCCCCTGGTAGGTGCTTCGTTGTTGGCGAGTGCTGGTGAGGGTGCCGGTCTTGTCGAACACGACCGTGGAAATCTGGGCGAGCCGTTCGATGACGAGGCTGTTCTTGAGGTGGATGGCGCGTCGGCCCAATTGCAGAATGGCTGTACCACATGCAAATGGCGCGGCGAGGGCCAAAGCGCAAGGGCAGGCGATGATCAGCACGGCCGCGAATTGGTGCACGGCGGCCGTGAGCGAAGTGCCGGCCCAGAACAAGGCGCTGAGCGTGGCGATCAGTAGGACTACGGGGGTGAACACACGACTGACTTGATCGGTCAAGGCGGGGATCTTTGTGCCCACCTCGTGGTCATCGCCGTGGTGATTCCAGAGAGAAGTGAGGTAGCTTTCCGAAACGGGTTTTTGGATTTGGAGCTCGATGGTTGCTCCGACGTTGCGTCCGCCGGCGAAGAGGCCGGTGCCCTTAGTAGCGGCCACAGGATCCGATTCCCCGGTGACAAAGCTGTAGTCTATTTGCGCCGCTGCGGACACCAGTTGGGCATCGGCTGGAATCAACTCGTGATAACGCACCTCGACGTGATCGCCGACGGCCAGCTCAGAAAGCGGGACCGTGGTGACGTGCCCTCTTTCGCGTCGACGAACGGAGAGGGGAAAGAACTGGCGGTAGTCCTGAGTGAAGGAGAGGTGATCCAGACTGCGTTCTTTGAACCATTGACCACACAGAAGAAAGAACACCAAGCCGGCGAGCGAGTCCCAGTATCCGGGACCCGTCTGGGTGAAACTGATCACGGTGCTTTCGACGGCCAGGGCTACGAGGCCGAGGGCGATCGGAACTTCGACTCGCATCCGACGCTGTTTCCAACTCATCCAGGCGGCCCGCCAGTAATCACTCGCGCAGTAGGTCAGCACCGGCAGTGAAATGAGCAGCGGCAAGAGCCTGAGCACCGGCGAGAGCATGGCCTGTTGAGGCGTCACGAGGCCTAGATAATGCGGCACGCTGAGCAGCATGATGTTGCCGAATGCGAAGCCCGCGATCCCTACTTTGAGCAGGCGAGCCCGGTGGATGGGCCGAGTCGTTGTTTCCTCGGTTTGGCCCCGATTGAGATTGGGGGGATAGCCGAGGGTGTGGAGGAGATAGACGAGCTCTGAAAAGGGGAGTTCCGTTTCGTGGAAGCGGATGGTGACTTGCTTGGTGAGTAGGTTGACCCGGGTTTCGCCCACGCGTTCGTCGATTTCATAAAGGTGTTCCAGGAGCCAAACGCAGGCGGCGCAATGGAGATTGGGGATGTGGAACCGCACGGAGGCCTGTTGGCCGTCGGAGAAATCCAGTAGCTGGTCCCGGAGGGCGGGCGTGTCCAGGAACTGGAGCGATTCCCGAGAAACGGTCTGCGGAATCGGGATCGCTCCTTCGGTCTCAAGTTCGTAGTAGTCGCCGAGGCCCCGGGCGTTGAGGAGATCGTGCACCGTGGCACAACCCTGACAACAGAAGGTGTCTTCGCCGGTCGTGACGGCCGCAGCCCCGTTCTTGTTGCCGCAGTGTCGGCAGTGCTTCATGGCAACTGCCGCTTCGGCCGGGGGGGCGTGGTCTGCCACGAGGGTGGCTGGAGACGATGGTATGGCTAGGTTCGAGTTCAACGGCTGTTTGATGAAAGCGAAAGGCGAACCGCATTGAATTCAGGTGTTTCGGAGACCGGTTCAGTGCGGTTCTCGCTTTCGTCGGAATCAACTTAGGGGATTCCCAGCGGCCTGGCTTATTGGATCTTGCCGTTTGCTAGTCGTATATTTTGCATTCTTGGTAACGGGTCGCTTGGTCGGGCCTTGCCATGCTTAGTTTTGAAGCGGTTTGAGGGGGGCGCAGAGAGTCGACGGCAAGCGGGCAAATCATGGGCGGTATTCCGCAATTCAAGGAGGGGCAACCCCTAGGGGGTGGAGTAGATTGGGGGTGGACGGAAGCTAAGAATTGGCTATAAACCGCGAGGAAAAGGCAAACATATGACCGAAAACGGAGCACAGATCAAAACGGCAGTAGTTGGAGTGGATTTTTCGGAGGGTTCGCGGCAGGCGATCAAAGCGGCGGCATTTCTACAACGTGCCGGTGGGTTGGACGTTGCGATTCATCATACGATTGATGAAGACGGGATGGCGGACTTGGTCGACGCGGTCGGATTGCCGAAGAGCGAGGTCGTGGACGATCTCAAAGCCAAGGCGGTCGAAATGATCGAAGGCTGGGCCACGGCGGCCGGTTTTGCAGCCACACCCAAGACCTTGATCAGTCAAGGGCCGCCCGCGAAGGATATCCTCTCAGTTGCGGCCGACTACGATCTGTTGATTCTAGGCGAGCGCGGGGAATCGCATCCTTCCCGTGGATTGGGTACCGTGGCGGCGCATTGTGTGCGGAAACATCGTGGGCGGGTGCTCTTAGTGGAGAACGAGCGAGACCCCGTTGAGTTTGGAAAAGTGGTGGCGTGCGTCGATTTCACTCCGGCCTCGGAAGCCGTGGTTCAGGAAGCCGCTGCCCTGGCGAAGGTGATGGGAACTTCCATTACCTGTCTGCATGTCTATCGGGCTCCATGGGAACAGTTACATTACCGTGCGCCGACGGCGGCCGCGTCGCCGCACTTTCGACGGGAGTTCATGACGGTGATGGAGAAACGCATGACGGACTTGTTACAGGGTGCCGGGCTGGATCCTGAGACCGTCGAACACGCGTTCTTTAAGAGCACGAGTTATGGCTTTGGGATTGTCGATTTTGCCAAGCGAGAACGAGCCGACCTGGTCGTGCTGGGAACGCACGGGCGAAAATCCCTCAAGGAACTCTATTTGGGCTCGACCGCAGAGCGATTGCTTCGTGAGCTGCCTTGCTCGGTAATGACCGTGCGCACTGGGTAAGCGCGGGTAGGCGAACCGGGCACGCCACGCGGCCTTCGTTTAATGGCGGAGTTCCCGGATGGTTTCGGGACTCACGCCGCGGCGGCGGAGGTCGATGAGTGCTGTGGCCGACAAAGCGGATCCACCCGTCGCGTTGGCGGCTTGGACATAGCTGGCCGGAACGCCGTTGCGGCGGAGTTGGATGATCTCGTCGGCGGAGTAGTCTCCGGTTTTCCGAATCGGTCGGAAGTAGTCAGCCGGCACGCCGTTCCTTCGAAGATTGACCGCTTCTTCCACATCGTTCGCCGCGCCGGTAGCGGCCATTTCGTAAACGAGGTCGGCAGGGATTCCGGAGCGGCGGAGTGTGATGACGTCATCCGCAGTGCGGACGAAGGGCACGCTGGCCGTGACTTTCAAATAGTCTTCTGAGATGCCGCGACGACGCAGGTTGACCATCGCGTCCGCGGAATAGAATTGCGGTAGAGAGCGTAAGGTGTATCCCCAGGATTCCGGGACGCCCGCTCGTCGCAGTTGGACGATCTCCGAGCCGGCCAAAGCGGCGTTGGGTTGACTGAAAGCCTTCGCATAGCCAGCCGTGACACCCGCCCGGCGGAGACGGACCAGTTCCTCAGAAGCGAACTGGGGGGACCGCTTGGAGAGCGCGATTGCGAGTTCGACCGGGACGCCGGCTCGCCGGAGAGCGATCAGATCGTCGGCTTGGTAGGTAGGAAAAAGCGGTGCGATGCCCCGAGCAAAGTCAGACGAAACGCCAGCTCGCCTCAGTTGAATCAATTCCCCGGCGGTGGCGGATGGAAGAGCGGCATGGTAGGCGGCTGCCAATTCGGCACTCATACCATTTCGTACCCAATCCCAGAGTTGCCCTTGACTCAAGTCGAGGCCGACTCGTTGGTAGGCGTCTAGAGTTTCCATCGTGAGTTCCCGCTCCAGCGCGAGCAAGAGTTCGTTAGGCGCCATGGACTGGCCGGTGATGGCCTGAACCCGGCCATCGAATTCAGGATTCGACTGGAGTTCGAAGGTGCCCCCGGTGGGGTCGGAATCGGGTTTGATGCGAAAGGTGAAATGGCCGGCCTCCGATTCGATGCCGAAGGTTTCGATGAGCCTACCGTTTTGATCTGTAAGTCCGGCCTTTTTGGCTGAGAAGTAGCCTTGGTAGTAGGTCCCATGAGGCTTGCGTTCCAGGATCCGAACCCCGGCGTCCTGAACACTTCGGAGGCGGGTCCAAGCCTCTGATGGCATTTCCCACGTCCCGCTCCACGGAGAATCGGTGGTGACATACTCGATTTGGAGATCCGGCATGCTGCCGCGGGTGATCTCGTGTCGGCAGGCGCTGGTGCTGAGTATCAATAGGGTGATCGCCAGTGTGGTTGCAATCTGGGAAAGCCTTGACGCGGTAAGCATAGGGGTTTGGACGGGATGAAGTCGCATCTATTCAATTCAAGCGTGGGTGGGCTGGTGGGGCGAGCGTACCAGGCTGTGTAAAAACCCCGTTGGCATCTCCATCGCGGTGGTCAAAGCGACAGCTTCGCTTTCACACTTACCTGCAGGTGGAAAAGGACTTTTTACACAGTCTGGTAACCGCGAGCCGTTGGGCAAGACCAGCGAACGCAAACACCCTGAGCTCAAGTGAACCCGCCGGATGGGAGCGGCTCGCGAGTAATCTCGCCCTATTCCTGTAAGTTCGTCACATACAACCCTGCTCCGAACCGGAGGCTTTGCGCAATCTTGATTTTGGGGTAGTTTCGTCGAAACCCACTGAGATTGCGTGATGAAAAGAACCCTTCTGTCTTTATTGGTCGCCTTAAGCACGATGCATTCGGGATGGTGTGCAGAGCCCTTGGAATTCGAGTCGATGTTTGACGGAGTTTCGCTCCAGGGATGGACGCCTATGCCGGCCAAGGTGGCGCCCGCTTGGACCGTGCAGGACGGGATGATTGTGGGGAATGGAGACAAGGGGCGGGGCTATCTAAGCTTTGACCGCGGTGAAATTGCTGACTTCATCATGAAGTTTAGCTACCGTTTTCCTGGGGAGGGCAATAGCGGGGTTAATATTCGATCGCGAAAGGACCCGACCGGAACACGGGACTTCCAAAGCTACCATGTGGACATCGGACACGTGGGAATAGGAAAACAAGTGTTGGGTGCCTGGGATTTTCACACACCGGGGCGAACGGAGCATCGGTGTTTTCGCGGGGATTCACTCGTAATCGACGCGGAAGATCAACCCATGTTGACGCCCCTAGACGATCCCGTGACGGTGTCGGATATTCGCAAGGGCGGCTGGAATCATGTGCTGGTGGAAGTCCGCGGCAATCACTTTAAATTTTATATCAACGGCAAGCCTGCCGCCGAGTTTACCGAGCAATTGCCGGTAGAGAAGCGTTTGGACAAGGGCATGATCCAGCTTCAGTTGCACGATCCGGGTATGATCGTGCAATTCAAAGATCTCGCTATCAAGGTGCTCCGGTAGGCGGCCTGCGTTCCTAGCGTCCGAGGCGGGCGGTGAGACGTTCGGTGAGTTCGGCCACTCGTTCGGGTTGATCGGATGCTAGGTTCCGCGTTTCTTTTGCGGGAGAACGGTGGTCGTAGAGTTCGGCAAACCCATCGCCATGCACAATCAGTCGGTGGGTTTCCGTGCGAATGGTGCGATTGTTTTTGGAGTAAGCCAAGGCGGCGTGGCCGGGTTGGGCGGGATCGTTGAGCTGAGGGACGAGTGAGGTGCCCTGGGCAAAGCTAGGTTCCGGGAGCTCGGCGAGCTCGGCGAGGGTTGGGAAAATGTCCAGGGTTTCCACCATGGATTCTGTCGCTTCCCCGGCGCGTTGAATTTTTGGCGGAGCGATGATGAGTGGGGACCGCAGGGATTCTTCAAAAAGCGTGTGTTTTCCCCAGACAGCATGTTCACCCAAATGCCATCCGTGATCGCCCCAGAGGACGATGATCGTTTGGGAGGCGGCGCCAGATTTTTCTAGACGATCTAGGAGGCGTCCGACCTGTGCATCTGCGTAGCTCACGCAGGCGGCGTAGTGACGCCGGACCAGGGTGGCGAATTCCGCATCGTCATTGGGATTGCGTCCCCAACGTTGGTACTTCATGAACTCACCGGACCCGTGCCAAGTGGTGCGTCGATCAGGCTTGGTGGGGTGCGGGATCGGGGGCAGGTTGGCGTTCTGGTATGGCTCCAAGTAACGTGCAGGAGCGCCGAAAGGGAGGTGGGGGCGCAAAATGCCGACGGCTAGAAAGAACGGTTTGTCGGGCGTGTTGGTGAGCCGGTCGATTTGGTGCAGCGCCTCATCGATCGACGGGCCGTCGGGGTAGACGGAGTCCGGACCGGGGGCGGATTGAAAGACGGCCATGTCTTTGGCTTTGATGCGGATCTCACCGTTGGCGAGTCCGTGCATCCAGCCCCGGGGGTGTTGCCAGGGACCGGCGGGAAGGAGGTGGCGATCCCAGGATTGGGGCATTTCGAGTTGGTCCGGTGCATTCCAATCCGGGCCGCCGAGGCCGCCGGGATGGTGGGATACTTTGCCCACGGAGACGGTGGTGTAGCCGTGTTGGCGGAACCACGCCGGCATGCTCGGGGGGATTTCTTGGTTGGGCTTGCTCATCGCGGAGGCTCGCTGGAAGAGCGCGTTGTTGCCTGCGCCGCCGTAGCGTCCCGTGAGCAGGGTGAAACGTGAGGCGCCGCAGGTCGGTGCTTGTACGTAGTGGCGTCGGAAGAGGCGACCCCGGGAGGCGAGTCGATCGATATGAGGAGATTGGATATAGGAGACGCCGTAACAGGCGAGTTCGGGCCGGAGGTCGTCGACGCAGATGAGGAGGACGTTTGGGTGGCGGTCGGCGCCCAAGAGAGTCTGAAGGGGAAGGCTGAAGGAGAGGCTGGCGAAGAGAATCAGAGCGAGCAAACAGTGCCGTTTACCTGATGGCAGGGCTGGATGGTTGGGGTGGGATGGCATGGCGGAAGTGTGTCAGGTTGTCAGTGGGTGGCAAGCTTGGAGCCGGTGGGGGAAGTTTAGGCGAGCGTGCTGGCGAGCTGTTTTAGCCTGTGGCAGGGTGTCGGGACTTTGGTGTTCTGCGTTTTCTGCTCTTGCCCAACGGCTCGCGGGTACGCTCGCCCTACCAATTTGCTTTCGCTGGGGATTCCGGGGTCGACAGGGGGGCGTGAATTGCCTTAGCTGATTGGTATGGTAACGCTACCGGTGGTGGAGCGAGAGTTGCGGGTGTTGTCCCGGCAGAATAGTTTGTATTGGAGTCGCTGGGTCTTTGCCGGCATCGCCTTGGCTGGGGCGGCTCTGTTTCTCCTCTCGACCCAAGGCGGGAAGCCATCGCAGATCGGGCTGGCGCTGTTTGGTACGCTCTCGGTCATCACCTTGATCTACTGCATGTTGATGGGGATTTGGTTGACTTCGGATTGTATCTCTGAAGAGCGGAGGGGGAATACGCTGGGCTTGTTGTTCCTGACGGATCTCAAGGGTCACGATGTGGTGCTCGGCAAGATGATGGCGACGTCCGTGCGGGGTTTGTATGGCGTGATTGCCATCTTTCCGATTCTCGCCTTGCCACTCTTGATGGGCGGTTTGGTCTTCGGGGAGTTTCTGCGCATTGCGGTAGTCTTGGTCCTTGCGATGTTGCTTTCACTTTCTGTAGGGGTGGCGATTTCATCGCTGAGTCGGTTGCCGGTTCGGGCGGCCGTCGGCACGTTTTTTGTATTGCTCGCCGTCTTTGGTTGGGGGCCGTTTGTAGCCTTTTTGATCAGTATTTCCAGTCCGGCTCAGGCGGGGGCTTCTTCAGCTCCGTTTCTCGTTCATAGCTTACCTTTTGCTATGACAATGGCTTTTGAATCGTCTTACCTTCGAGGGGCCGTTTGGTATTGGGCATCGATCGGGATCAATGTGGGGATGGTTTGGATCTTTCTGGTGCTTGCGTGTCGTCGCGTGCGGAAGGGATGGCGCGGTGAAGGCACGAGTGATTCCAAGCGTCCCGATGCGGCCACTTCCGTGGTTCGAAGAGCGGCGACAGACGATGTTGAAAACCCGGTGATGAGGGCGTATACGCAACAGGCTTCCAAGCCGTATTGGGTGGGTTCCATTTTTGTGCTCGCAGGGCTCTACTGGTCGTGGGGGACCTTGCAGTTTGGCCGCGATTTTGTGAACGAGGGGAACTATCTCTTTACCGCAATCGTGATGCAACTTGTCATCAAGTGTTGGGTAGCGGCGGAGGCGGGGCGTCGGTTGGGGGAAGCGCGGCAGAGCGGGGCGCTGGAGTTGCTCCTCTGCACGCCCTTGACGGTACGTCAGTTGCTGCAAGGGCACATCCATTCGCTCTACTGGCAGTTTCTTTGGCCGGTGATGGGCTTGCTACTGTTGAACCTGGTGTTCCTGCTGGAGCCGATTAGTTCGAGTTGGGGCTTGGCTGATCCGTCCAATCGGTATTGGGTGCGGATGTGTGCGGCAAACATGGTGCTGTTGGTGTTGGATCTGTATGCGTTGGCTTGGTTGGGGCTTTGGCGGGGGTTTTGTGCACGGCAACCCACGCGGGCGATTGTGAGTACGTTGACTTGGGTGCTGTTGGTGCCGTGGTTGGTGTTTATCTGTTTGACGGTGCTTTCAGCTTTCACCGGCTCGATGATGGGCACCGTTGGGGGGCGATCCAGCGAGATGACCTTCTTGGGGTTGTGGTTTGTTATCGGACTGTTGAGTTCGGTGGGGTGGCTTGTGTCCGCCCGTACGCGGCTCTTGCAGGAGTTGCGGGAGCTGGCTCCACAGCCGCTCGGGACGACGCCGGGGCATTCGGAGTCTTCGCCGTGAGGCGACGCGCCGTGTGCGGTCTAACTTTGGTGGAACGGGAGGGATGATGAAAAGTCGGTTGCCACTGAACTTCTTACCGATTGTGATCCGGGAACTGATGGTTGCCGCTCGGCGCCCATCGACCTACCGGGGGCGATTTTGGACGGTGTCCGCGGGACTGTTCATTTCCTTTGCGATTGCGATGTTTTCCGGGGGCGGGGGAGGCACGAATTCGCAGGGGCCGGTGATGTTTACGGCCTTGGCCGTGCTGGGATTTGGCTATTGTCTGATTGGCGGCTTGCGGGTTACGGCAGACTGTCTGAGTGTCGAGAAACGGGATGGCACGCTCGGGTTGTTGTTTCTGACGGATCTTCGCAGTCTGGATGTGGTCTTTGGGAAACTCGCGGCTACCTCGCTCAGTTCCGTCTACGGACTGGTGGCGCTGATTCCGATTCTGGCCGTGCCCTTACAGTTGGGAGGGGTGACGGGATTGACCTTTCTCCAAGTGGTGCTCTGCTGGATGAACGCGCTGTTTCTCTCCTTGGCGGCGGGTATCCTGGTCTCCGCCAAGAGTTATCATGATCGGAAAGCGATGACGGCGGCCTTGCTCTTGGTCGCGGGGATTGCGGTGGGGCCTTACATCCTGTTGTTCTACGTCGAGAGTATGGAGGACCCGTCGTTGTATTGGTTGCGAGGGCTCGCATGGCCCTTTCTGTTGGTCAGCCCTCTGTCTCCGTTCTTAATTGCCAATGCCGCCACGTTTGGGGTTGGCGGGCCGGGGATGACCTTGCAGTACTCGACGTGGACGCCGGGGGAAGTATTTGGAGTGGCTTTGGTGTCTTCGCACGTTTTTTCTTGGGGACTCCTCCTCTGGGCGTCGTATTCGTTGGTGGGATTTGTGCGGCATCGAGCCCGGGTGAGTTGGATCGAACGGTGTCGGGACCGCGTGCAGCAGTTCCTTTACGGGAATGCGGCGGCTCGGGCCGCGCATCGGCGTCAGTTGCTGGAGATGAATGCGTTCTCGTGGCTGACCAGTCGTGAGCGGTTTAAGTCGCGTTACGTTTGGGTGTTCCTGGTGTCTTTGGTGGTGATTTATTTTTGGAACCTCTACCGGCAAGGGGACGTGATGTTCGACATGAAGACCCTCTTGCCCCTTGGCCTCTTTGTGCATGCGTTCTTAAAGGTGTGGGTGGCTTCCGAGGCTTGCTATCGAATCGCGGAGGATCGGCGTATCGGAGCCTTGGAGTTGCTGCTTTCCACGCCATTGGGTCCCTGGGATATCGTGCGCGGTCAATTTCTCGTGCTCTGGAGACAATTCGCGATGCCTTTGCTGACGTTGTTTTTCCTGGAACTGGTCCTGGTGTTCACCGTGGCGACGGAGTTGCGAGATACCAATGAGTTCCAGGTGCGAGCGATGTACCTGGGCGGGGCTTTTATGTTGTTGGTGGACTGTGCGCTCATCGGCTGGGTGGCAATGTGGAATGCAGTGGATCAGGGAAGTATCAACCGAGCGATCGCCAAGACGATCTTTCAGTTTTTGATCGTTCCATGGGGTATCTATGCTGTGGGGGTGGTCGTGATCGATGGCGGGCGCGAGTTTATTGCGGCCAGCGGTTACTTTGTTTTAGACCTAACTTGGCTGGGATCGGACAAATGGCGTTTTGAAGTGGACTGGCCCCGATTGACGACCCAAGGGAAGGTGTGGTTCTGGGTGGGCGTTGGGTTGTGGTACAACTGGCGCGTGTCGATTCGGAGCGCCCGGCACCAGCTGCTAGAACGATTTCGCGAACGCGTCGCAGGCGGATTGCCGAAAACGACCTGAGGAGGGGGGCGGCTGGGTTCCCGGTATTATTTCCCGGAGCGGAGCTGGTCGAGGGTCTGACTGAAGGACTCCAAGTCGGCGCATTGGATGGCGTCGATATTTTTCAACGCGGTTTGGTAGGCGGCTGAGGCTCGACCGCCGACCACGATTCTTGTGGTGTCCGGTAGGAAAGTCCGGAGGCGTTCCAGTTCTTCTGGTAGTTGGGGGTCATCCTCGGGGAAAACAAGGCTGAGAGCGACCACCTGGGATTGGTTTTGGACCGCGGCACCGGCGATTTCAGAGGCAGGGAGGTTCGTTCCCAGGTAAGTGACCTGCCAACCCGCACTGGCGCTGGTGGCCGACGCAATGATAGCCCCCATTTCGTGGAGCTGGCCACACGGCGTTGCGATCGTGATCCTCGGAGCGGTCGCCGGGATGGCGAACGGTTTGGAAATGTTGGTGAGGAAGACGCGAATGATCGCGCTGGCAAAGTGCTCGTGGGCCGCCGTGATCTCTCCTGCTCGCCAGGAAGTCCCGATCTGAACCGCGAGCGGGGCTACCACCCGTCGAATCATTCCTTGATGGCCCAAGCTTAGGGCTGCTTGCGTGAGGTGTTCTTCTAGTAGCTTGGGGTTGAGAGCCCGGATCGCTGCCAGGCAGTCGTCAACAAGCTTGTGGGCATCATCGGGCGGTCCTGCTGGAGCGGGTTGAGGGTCACTCTCCTGGCGATCCTTCTCAAGGAGGGATTTCAGATTTTCCGTAGAAACCGGCGCGATTTGACTAATTTTGTACCCCGCATCGGTGGCTTGCTTGAGGAGAACCAGCCGCTCGATTTCCTCGTCTGAGTATTGTCGACGGTTCGTTTCGGTCCGGACCGGCGCCACGGCGCTGTATCGTTTTTCCCAAACCCGAATAACGTGTGGGGAAAGTCCGGAGCGCTTGGCAGCTATGTTGATGGAGTGATTCATCAATTGTTAATCAAATCTTAGACAGAGCATTGATCAATGCTAAACAAAATTCAAACCAAATCTATCATAATTATTTGTAACCGAACTGTTGTTTAAGGTTTCTTTAGTTTTTGTTAATCAAAATATTGACAAAAGTTAAAAACCTAAACAAGTTCTAGACAAGTTATGAAAACGTATCAGAGCGGATGTGTGAAATTGGGTCGCCTCAGCGGGGTGATGAGTCTTGTTGCTTTGGTGGGGTTCCAGGCGGTGGCGGAGCCAGCTAAAGCTCCGGGTGGTTCGGATTGGCCTCAGTGGCGGGGTCCTTCTCGGGACGGCAGCGTAGGGGGGCCAGCTTGGCCGACCAGTCTCGGTGAGAACGAATTGAAGCGAGAATGGCAGGTTGAACTGGGACAGGGGTATCCGGGGCCGATTGTTTCAGGCAACCGTGTGTTTACAGTCGAGACTCAGAACAAGAAGCGGGAGATCGTCCGGGCCTTTGACCGAGAATCCGGGAAGGCACTTTGGGAGACCACTTGGGACGGGGCGATGAAAGTTCCGTTTTTTGCTGCTAAGAACGGAAGCTGGGTGCGAGCGACGCCCGCCACGGACGGTGAGCGATTGTTGGTGGCTGGGATTCGGGATGTCTTGGTTTGTTTGGATGTCGCTACCGGGGATGAGCTGTGGCGGATCGATTTTCCCAAGGCACACGGAACGGAGCTTCCGAGTTTCGGTATGGTGTGTTCCCCGTTAATAGAAGATGGGTTTGCTTATGTGCAGGTGGGTGAGGGCGTGGCCAAGATCGAGGTGGCGACCGGGAAACTAGTCTGGCACGAGATGAAGGGTGGCGGTGGGATGTCCGGTGGGGCCTTTTCCTCTCCCGTTCTTGCCGCTGTGGGTGGTGAGGAGCAACTCATCATCCAAGCCCGGACGGAACTGGCAGGGTTGAGTCCTGAGAGCGGTTCCGTGCTTTGGCGCCAGCCCGTGAAAGCCTTCCGAGGCATGAACATTATTACCCCGGTTCCTTATGGGGATGCGTTTTTCACGACGACTTACGGCGGACGGTCGAAGCTGTGGCAGGTCGGGCAGGGGGGCAATAAAAGCGAGGTGATGGAAGCTTGGGATAACAAATTGCAGGGTTACATGTGCACGCCGGTTGTCGTTGAAGACCACGCTTACTTTCATCTCCGTAACCAGCGCGCGGCTTGCGTGGATTTGCAGTCCGGAGAGATCGCCTGGGTGACGGATGAGCGCTTTGGAAAGTATTGGTCCATTGTCTCTCAGGGTGACCGGCTCCTGGCGTTGGACGAAGAGGGCGAGTTGATCTTGTTTCGGGCCAATCCAGAGCGGTTTGACTTGATCGATCGCCGGAAGGTCTCGGACCAAGAGACCTGGGCCCATTTGACCGTGGTGGGGGATCAGATCTTTGTTCGTGAACTGTCCGGTTTGTCGGCTTGGTCGTGGAAAGGGAATCCTCAGTTAGCGAGTGTATCGAATACCGTCGAGAAGTAGGAATATCAAAGAGAGAGCAGTCATTAGTCTTAACCAGTAACAAGCTATGAAAGTAACTAACAGAAACAGAAACCACCGCAGCGGTCGAGGGATTGCAGCGGCAGACGCTGGCCGCCGCCGGAGAGGAATGGAGCTGGGCTTGGGTTTGACGGGGGAAGAAGAGGGAACGGGCGCGGCTGAGGCCACCGAATGGAAAACCGAATCGTCCGAAAACGTCGAGGTTACGGAGTCGCACTGTCGGCAGACATCCTCGCTCCGACAGTATTTGAACGAAATCGGACAGTTTCCCAGGCTCACACCGAGCGAGGAAATCGAGTTGAGCCGCCGTGCTCGGCAGGGCGACGAAGCAGCCCGGGAGCGCATGATTAACGGCAATCTCCGCTTGGTGGTGAAGATCGCCCGAGATTTTGAAGGCTATGGCATGCCCGTGGTGGATCTAATCAACGAGGGAAACATCGGGCTCATGAAGGCCGTGGAACACTTCGATCCCGAGCGTGGGGTTCGGTTCTCAACCTACAGTGCGTATTGGATCAAACAGTCCGTGAAGCGGTGTCTGAGCAACCAAAGTCGCACGGTTCGAGTGCCGATTCACATGGTGGAGAAGATCTCCAAGCTGCATCAGATCTCCCAAGCCCATTCGGAGCGTCATAATCGGCCTCCGACTGAGAAAGAGCTTGCCGAGCGTATGGAAGTCACTGAAGCCGAGGTAAGCACCATCCTCCGCGCTCAGAACCGAGCGGTATCGTTGAATCTGCCTTTTGAAGACGGCGAGTCTGAGTCTTTGGAAGATCGGCTTCCGGACGACAAGTCGCCGAATCCCTACGCGCAGTTGGAATTGCAGACTTCCATCACCCGGATGTGCGATATGTTGGATCAGTTGCACGAACGGGATTCGATCATTTTGAAAGAGCGATTTGGGTTGGACGGCCAGTCTCCCAAGACACTGGAGGAGGTTGGTAAGGCTTTTGGCGTGACGCGCGAGCGCATCCGCCAGCTCCAGAACGAGGCGCTGGTGAAGTTGCGAAACAAGATGGACGATTGGCAGTATTAATGATGTGGTAGAGCGCAGAGCGTGCCATTGGATTGAAATATCCGTAGAAGGAGCAGATTACAGATGGGAAAAGAAGTCATCATAGTGGGGGCGGGGCCGGGTGGATTGGCCGCATCGATACTGCTGGCCACGGCCGGATTGAAAGTTCGGGTGATCGAGCGCTTACCGATGGTGGGTGGGCGGACCTCAAGCATTGAGTCGCAGGGGTTCAAGTTTGACTTGGGACCGACCTTTTTCCTGTATCCCGAAGTGTTGCGGGATGTTTTTAAGGCCGCTGGCGCGGTCTTGGAAGAAGAGGTGGATATGGTTAAATTGGATCCGCAGTATCGGATCCAATTTGGTGACGGTGGGCGCATTGACGCGACGCCCAATCCTGAGGAAATGGCCCAGGCGATTCGCCAACTGAGTCCTGAAGACGCCGATGGCTTCCGGCGTTTCATGTCGGAGAACCGGACGAAGTTTGACAAGATGCGTCCGTGTCTGGAGAACCCATTTGAGAGTTGGCGAGACTTGCTCGATCCGCGGGTGATGTCCCTTTTGCCGACCGTGCGGCCCGGGCAATCCATTGATAGTTACTTAAAGCGGTTCTTTAAAGACCCTAAGGTGCGGTTGGCCTTTTGTTTCCAATCCAAATACCTCGGGATGTCTCCGTTTCGATGTCCCAGCCTGTTCTCGATTTTATCCTTTTTGGAGTATGAGTATGGGGTCTTTCACCCGATGGGGGGATGCGGGCGCTTGAGCGAGGTGATGGCTGATTTGGCCCGACGTTGTGGGGTCGAGATCCAGTTGAATGAGCCCGTCCGACAAGTCTTGTTCGCGGGGCGCCGAGCGGTGGGCGTGGAAACGGATTCTGGAAAGTATCATGCGGATGCCGTGGTGATGAACGCGGACTTTGCCCGAGCGATGGAGCGCATGGTGCCGAATCGGTTGCGGCGTCGGTGGACGGATCGCAAGATCGCAAAAAAGAAATTCTCTTGCTCGACTTTCATGATGTATCTGGGCATGCGTGGGCAGTATGAGGCTCCACATCATACGATCCACATCGCGGAGAATTATGAGCGGAATCTGGATGAGATCGAAAACCAGCACGTTCTGTCTGATGATCCCTCCATATATGTGCAGAACGCCTGTATCACGGATCCGTCTCTGGCTCCGGACGGACATAGCACTTTGTATGTCTTGGCCCCGGTGACTCACCAACATCCGAATGTCGATTGGGCGCGAGAGAAAGATCGGTTCCGGAAGACGGTGTTGAGGCAAATGAAGGCGGCGGGCTACCCGGATGTGGAAGAGCGCATGGTGTATGAGCGGGTGATCACGCCCGCGGATTGGGATCACCGTTACGAGATTTACAAAGGAGCAACGTTCAATCTCGCCCATTCGCTGGACCAGATGCTGCATCTCCGACCGCAAAATCGCTTCGAAGATTTAGAGGGAACCTATTTGGTCGGTGGCGGCACGCACCCGGGCAGTGGCTTGCCGGTGATTTTTCAATCCGCTTTGATCACCAGTCGTCTTCTTTTGGAAGACTTCGGTTTGCCGAACGGGAATCTGATGCCTGGGGCCGTTCGCCCGCAGTCAGCCTCGATTGCGGCTGCTGCTCGGCCGGATTGAGCGAGTCTTGTCTCCGCCGTCACTCTCTGCCAGGGTGGAGAGAGTGACGGTGCTTATTCGAGTAATCTTGGTCGGGTGTTTGTGGGGGGGCGCATTGTGCTCGATCTGTCTGGCAGGCGAAGCGGCGAAGGAGGCGCATCTCTCTGAGGTGCGCCTGAAAGACCAGGATGGGAAAGAGCACGTTTACCAATTCCCGCAACCCAAGCCGGTGGTATTCTTGTTGGCAGGTCGGAAAGGCTCGAAGACAGTGAATGCCTGGGTGAATCCCCTCTTGAAGCGGTTCGATGATCGGATCGCGCTGCAAGGGGTTGCCAGCCTTCGCACACTTCCCGCTTTTTCTCGCCCGTTTGTGAGACGGTTTATCAGCCGTCTGACCGACAACCCCGTTTTGCTCGATTGGAAGGGCGTGTTCCCGGTGTTGCGGAAGGATGAAGCCATGTTGGTGTTGGTCGGTACGTGTGGTCGTCGTACCCTTTGCCGAGTGGCTCTACCGTCGGCAACGGAGCAAGCGCGGGTGTTTGAGCAGATCGACGCCGTCCTCAAGGAATCGTCCTGCGCCCTCTGTCAGAGGAGTGACGCAATTGTCCGGAAGGAGTGATCCACCGAATGGAAAATGTCATCGGCTATGGCCAGTGGGGTTTAGTGCTGTTCTATCTGGTGCTGGTGGGCGTGTTTGTTTACGGCGTGCTGCGGCCGCGAACGCGGGTGGAGTGGCGTTCCATGGGCTTGGCCCAGGCCTTTGTGGTTGCGCTTTACTCGGAAATGTATGGCTTGCCTTTGACGCTCTATGGCGTGGCTTGGGCGACCGGGCAATCGGAGTATGTGTCCGACCACTTTCACGGACATGCCTGGCCCTATCTGTTTGGGTGGGGCGACTGGGGAGCGGTGGTTTTCGATGTCACCGGCCAACTCATGATCCTGGTGGGAGCGATGATTGCGCTGCTCGGTTGGCGGACGCTTTACCGGCATCGTGACGGCGTGGCGTTGGGTGGGGTCTATCGTTACATTCGCCATCCTCAGTATTTGGGTTTCATGTTGTTTCTGACCGGGTCGGTGGTGAATTGGCCGACGCTTCCCACACTGCTGATGTATCCCGTGCTGATGTGGACCTATTATCGACTGGCCTGCGTGGAAGAGCGGGAGATGCGGCAGCGTTCCGCTGAGGCCTATGAACAGTATGCCTCCGGAACGGGGTTTCTGATTCCGGGCATTGGGAAATGGCAGCCGGCGCCGCCGGCAATGCCGCCAGGAGAACTCTAATGCCGGCCCTTCAGGTGGTTCAGGTGGTGCCGGCCGAAACCACATCTCGGTAAATGGAGAGGCGGCCGGGTTCGACGACGACTTCGAATTGGGATCGGAGGCTTTCCAAATAGGCACTGGAGGCGGCCGCTTGGTCGTTGATGGTTTCGATCACAACGCGCGGAAGCGGTTGAAAGTTCCTTGAGACCAGGTGTCGGAGGAAGGCGTAGGCCTCCGGGAGCGAGGGATCGTCGGGTTCCAGATAGATTGTCAATCGTCGCGCATACCGTTCCGAGCAGAGGATGAGCTTGGGCCCGGAAAAGACCAGGTGGTTCGATGCCAATCGTTTGGGGTAGTTCGCTCGGCATTCCGGGGGGGCGATTCCTGCGAGTGAAACGGGATCGGCGGCATTGAGCCAGAATAGTTTTTCGGGTAGCGCCTCTTGAAAGTGGCGCAGGGTTCGTGGCGAGAGGAATTGCGGGCCGGAGAGTCCTTCGAAGAAATACCCGGAGATGAGTTCGCCGCTATATTCCATCAGCCGCAGGGTGCGGAACACACTCCGCCAACTGAATGGGGTCGATTCTTTAATCAACAGATCTCGGGCCAGGATCCCGTAGCGATCCAGGAGGAGTCGCACGCGATCTTTCTTCACTTCCTCGTGCTCGATCCCGGGTTCGGGAGGCACAGTCTCGGGCACGTAGTGCCAGCTACCTTGGTTCGGTCGTGAACCCTGCCATTTGGAGAGCGTGGAGCGGGTAGGGCGGGAGTGAAATCGGCCACGTCTGGCGGGGCTATCGAGAGTGAGTGCCTTCATCTGGAAGTTGTTTTGAATGCCGTGGCGGAGGGTGGCAAAGCGGTCGTTGGTGAGGTGTCCTTTCCAAGTGGCGTTCCAGAGTTGGGTGACTAGTTCGCTGGGCGCGAGTTGTGAGGCGGTGGTGAGTTGATTGAAGTCGAACTTGCCGGTCGGATGGGGCAGGAGTTCCGTTTCGCGAGGTGGGGCTCCGGGTTCGGTTCCGATTGGGAGTTCGGCCTCATAGGCGAATTGGACCGCTTCTTTGCCGGCTCCCAGCCACAAGATTTGAGATTCCTCTAGTTCCAGATCGAGGCTGCGGGGGGCGTAAGGGTGTTGGCGGGCGGGGAAGATCTCGCTTTCCCAGAGCGCACATGGGGCGGGGTAGAAAAGCAGTTGTTGGAGCGATTCGAGGAGATCCGGGGCTGGATGCCTAGCGTTGGAGACGAGGCCGTGATGGGCGGCAAGAAACCACTGGAGCTCCGCAGCGGGGCGGGCCGTTACCGTGGGTTGGCTGGCGCGGCGTTTGAGGCGGAGGAGGGCTTCTAGGTTGTCGGGTTCGCAGTATTGCAAGGTGTCGGACCCTTCTTCGAGGAATCCGGCAATGAGGAGTTGTTGATCGACCAGCGACTTGAGCCAAGTCTCCATCCGTTCGAGCGGGAGGGCCCAGTGTTGAGCCACCTGGTCGGCTGTCAGGGGGCCGTAGAATTGAAACCACTCAAGGAGTAACGATTCCGGTGTGGGTGCTTCGCCTTCTGGGGTTGAGGAACGAGGGCGCCGTTTGGTTTTAGTCGGTAAGGATTGCCAGGTGCCTTTTGAAGTCAGGCCTTCAAGGGTGCCGGATTTGGCATCCGTCCAGAGTGAATCCAGCGCGGGCCGTATGTTCTCGTGGCACACCGGGGCGGGGGCATTGCCACGAGCGAGTCTGAGAACCTGTTTGTTCGCCTTGGTGTAAAGAGCCGGCTTTTCAAGCGAGTGATCCTGGACCATGCGGTCAAGGACGGTTTGCCAATCTCGTTCCTGGACCAGGATCCGCTCCTTAAGCCACTCCATGAGTTCGGTGGCTGAATCGGGACTGTAGCCGGGAGCCAAGCGTAGGCGTTTGGCGACGAAGTCGGCGATGACAGCGGATGGGATTTTGGGACGGAGGGATTCATTCGCTAGGAGTTCTTCGAGCAACGATTCGTTGAGAGACGGTGCGAGTTGCTCGCGTCGACTGGCATCGGGGCGATAGAGGTAGTCATTGACCTGACGCCAAGCCACGGCTCGGGCCATGGGGGTGGGTTGATGCGTGTGGATTGCCGTCCAGGTGATCGTACCACTCGCGAGCGCGGCCAGTTTTTCAATCAGGTGGGGGAGGTCAAACTCGTCATAGAGACAGGTGCGCCAGGTCTCCAACGTGATGGGGAAATCTGAGAACTGAGATACCGCGTCAAAGAGCTTCTGTGACCGCAGTCGGCTCATCCAGAGTGGCATGCGTTCGGAAAACTTGCGTTTCGAAATCAGGAGAGCCCGGCCCGCGCACTCGCGGAAGCGGGCGGCGAAGAACCCGGACGATTCCAAGTGTCGGCGGAGGAGCGCTTCCAGATTCTCAGCGGTGACCAGTTCCAGTAGGATTTCTGGTGGCACGTCTTGTGGCAATACCAGCGCGACGCAATCGTTACTGGGCTGGATTTCGATCGCGGTCTCGAAGCGGTCTCGCCAGGCTTGTTCAAGCGCCATGGCATAGGGCCGGTTGATCTGGCCACCCCACAGCGTGTGGAGCACGACTTGATTCCCGGGTACACTACCCGGGCCCGTGCTGGTGATTTCGACGAGGACGTGCTCGGCGTGGGGCAAGGCGCATTCGGAATGGCGCTTTTGATCTTTTAGGTGCTCGATGAGCGCCTGGGCCGTGTTGTCATCCAAGCCGTGCTCTTGGGTGAGTTGTTTTTGGCAGTCTTTTTGTTCCACCGCCGTGTCGGCCCATTGGAGGAAGGCTCCAATCCGTTCGGAAAAATGGTGACTGCGGTTGAGGTCTTCCGCTCGCCAGAATGGGATTCCCGGTGCTTTCGGGTTGGCGGGGGAGACAAAGACGTCGTTGTGAGTGATCCGATCGATTTTCCAGTTCTGCGTGCCCATGGTGAGGGTTTGGCCGATGGATGCCTCCCAGACGAATTCTTCATCCAGCTCGCCGATCCGTGATTGGGAATCGGTGTGGCGGAGGTGGTAGTAGCCGCGGTTGGGAATGACGCCACTATTGAGGTAGAGCCTTTGGAGGGTGCCCTGGCGCAGGATAAGATTTTCGGAACGGGATTCGACGCCGATCAGAGGGCGCAGTTCTGAGATCCGGCTTTCGGCGAAACGGCCCAGCATCATGTTGAGCACCAAGTCAAACGCGCGTTGGCTCAGATCGTGATAGGCGGCGCAGGATCGAATGGCGTGGAACGCGGATTGGCGAGTCCAGGTGCCCGTGGCTACCATGGAGACGAGAACTTGGGGTAGGAGATCCAGGGGGCCTTGGATGAGGCGGGTCGGTTCGATGGTGCGCGCTTGCACGGCGCCGAGCATGGCGGCGGTTTCGAGATAATCGCGCGGGTGCGTCGTGATGAGGTGGCCGCGACTCACTTGCCCGACGCCGTGGCCGGCTCGTCCCAGGCGTTGGATGGTGGAAGCGACGCTGCCGGGGCATTGGATCAGGATGACTTGGTCCAACTCGCCAATATCGATCCCGAGTTCCAGAGAGTTGGTTGCGACGATGGCTTTGAGTTCGCCTGCTTTGAGGCGCTGTTCGACTTCGAGTCGGATTTCCCGTGAGAGGGACCCGTGGTGGGAGTAGGCGATGCGGTCGGATTCTCCGGCGTTGATGAGGAGCGTTACTTTTTCGCAGAGCGCCCGGTTGTTGGTGAAGATGAGGGTGGAACGGTTGTTGGCGATGAGGCGTTTGCACTCGGCCGCCACCGGGGTCCAGATAGTTTCTTCGGGCGGGGCATCGGCGGCCGCGTCGGGGAGGCAAGTGGTGACGGAGTAGATTTTGGGTGCCTTGGATTCGAGGACGGCCACGGGCCGCTCTTGATACTCGGGGGCTTCCGTAGGGCCGCTGAGTTGGAAACCGCCGACGAAACGGGCCACGTCGGCGAGAGGATTGACGGTTGCGGAGAGGGCGATGCGTTGGAACTCCCCGGCCAGCAAGGCGAGTCGCTCGATTGCGGTCATGAGGAACACGCCCCGCTTCGACGGGACTAGGGCGTGAATCTCGTCGAGGATCACGGTCTTGACTTGGGAGAAGAGCGAAGCGGCATGCCGTGAACTGAGCAGGAGATTAAGGCTTTCCGGGGTGGTGATGAGGATTTCGGGTGGTTTGCGAATCATCCGCTGGCGTTCGCTTTGAGGCGTGTCGCCACTGCGCGTCAGGACGCGAATAGACGGGACGGGTAGGTCTTTTGCTTCCAGGTGTTGCCGAATCTCGGCCAAGGGAGCGAGCAAGTTGCGTTGGACGTCATTGTTCAGTGCCTTTAGGGGGGAAACGTAGAGCACTTGAATGGCGCCTTGCGGCCAAGCTTGGTTGACGAGTTGATCGATGGCCCAGAGAAAAGCGGTCAACGTTTTGCCGCTGCCGGTGGGCGCGGAGATGAGCACGTGCTGGTGGGCGGCGATCGCGGGCCAGGCTTGCTGTTGGATGTCGGTGGCACCGGAATAGCGCGCCGAAAACCACTCCCGAATCTCCGGATGGAAACAATCCGGAATCCCTGCATCCGGGCTCTGGGCGGGGGCTGGACTGGGGGGCGAGGGCTTCATGACATCGGTTGTATCGACGAGGCTTCTTTTTAGCAGGACGCGGCGGCAAGGCAATGGTTCGGGGTGCAATTTTCCGTCCCGTGGAAGGCGATTCTCACTCTGGGGGATTGACGGGTCCTTGTCGAACAGGGCATTAAGGGGGCGCGGCAGGGCATTGCATGGGCCTCGCCGTCCTCTTTTTTGGGTATGGAAGAGCTCGTAATTGAAGCTGGTCGCGCCGAACGCCACTATTGGCGTGATTTGTGGCGCTGCCGAGAGTTGTTCTATTTCTTGGCCTGGAGAGATATCCTGGTGCGCTACAAGCAGACGGTGATCGGGATTGCTTGGTCGGTGATTCGCCCGGTACTCACCATGCTGATCTTCAGTTTCGTTTTTGGTCGGGTTGCCAAGCTGGATAGTGGTGGCGTGCCTTATCCGATTCTCGTCTTCTCCGCCTTGCTGCCGTGGCAATTCTTCGCCACGGCACTTACCGAGAGCAGTAATTCCTTGATCATTAACGCGAACATGATCTCCAAGATCTATTTCCCACGACTCATCGTGCCCTCCAGCTCCGTGATCGTGACCTTCGTGGACTTTCTGATTTCGGTGACGCTCTTGGCTCTCTTAATGGTTTACTACCAATTCATGCCCTCGTGGCGAATTCTGTTCGTGCCCGTGTTTGTGGCGGTGGTGTTTTTTGCGGCCATGGGGGCCGGACTATGGTTTGGCGCTTTGAATGTGCGGTACCGCGATTTCCGCTACATCGTGCCGTTTGTGATCCAGATGGGTTTGTATGTGTCGCCGGTAGGGTTTTCGAGTTCGATGGTTCCGGAACAGTGGCGGGCCTTGTATTCACTCAACCCGATGGTGGGAGTGATTGACGGCTTCCGCTGGGCGATTTTGGGCGGGGAACACACCATTTATTGGCCTAGCTTTGCGGTGGCGTTGGTTCTGGTGACGGGCTTGTTGTGGAGTGGGATTTGGTATTTCCGCCGGGTTGAACGCACTTTTGCGGATGTGATTTGAGGAACCCTGCGGGATAGGAGCTTTCGGCGTGTCGACAGTCATCGAAATCGAAAACGTTTCTAAGCAGTATCGCATTCGCGAGGTGCCGACGAACGATCCCGCCTTTCAATACGAGGCGTTACGGGATGTATTGACCCGACAACTCGCCCGGCCGTGGCGGGCTTTTCGGCGCTGGCGCGATCAAGAGCCGGGTGCGCCAAGCAAAGGTTCGATGAGTGAGTTCTGGGCCTTGAAGGACGTCTCCTTGGAGGTGAAGCAAGGCGAGCGGGTGGCCATTGTGGGGCGAAACGGGGCCGGAAAATCTACTCTCCTAAAGATTCTTAGCCGCATTACCGAGCCGACCAGCGGACGGATTCGAATTCGTGGTCGGGTGGCGAGTCTGTTGGAGGTGGGCACCGGGTTTCATCCTGAATTGACGGGTCGCGAGAACATTTTTCTCAATGGCTCGATTCTCGGCATGACCCGGAATGACATTCGAGCCCGGTTCGACGCCATCGTGGAATTCGCCGACATCGGCCGCTTTCTCGACACCCCGGTCAAGCGCTATTCGAGTGGGATGTACGTCCGGTTGGCTTTTGCCGTAGCGGCGCATGTGGAGCCGGATGTCCTGTTGGTGGACGAAGTTCTGGCAGTGGGGGATGCGGCGTTTCAAAAAAAGTGCCTGGACCGGATGAGTGCGGCCACCGGAGAGGGCCGAACGGTCTTGTTTGTCAGTCACAACATGCCGGCTGTGACCCAACTGTGTGATCGTGGCGTGTGGATTCACCGGGGTGAGGTGCAGCACACGGGGTCTTCGGAATCCGTGGTGAAAGAATACTTGGCCGCAGGGACCCAAGCTCCGAATCATCAGGAGTGGGAGTATCCGGGCGAAGCTCCGGGGAATGATGATGTGCGGTTATTGGGTTGCCGTTTGTTGCAACAGGGGCAGTTGGCTTCCATTATTGATATCAATACTCCTTGCCAGATCGAGATGACCTTTCGCGTGCTGAAACCCAGGCCGAACCTCGTGACGGGGGTCACGTTTCATGATGCGTTCAATTCGTGTTTGTTCGCCCATTGCGATTGGCGTCCGAATGACCTCGGGAAAGGTGTGTTCCGTAAGGTCGTGGAGGTGCCCGCTCATACGTTTGCCGAGGGGCAGATCCATGTCTTGATTCAGATGCTTTACTACGATCCACTCAATCGCTCCGTGTGGTTGCCGGATGTGCTGGGCTTTGATGCGATTGATACCAATGCGGAGACGTCGATCCGGGGGCCGGTGAAAGGCGGATGGCCTGGTGCGGTAAGGATCGCCCTTCCGTGGGGGGATGCCGAACGGATCGGATCCTAGCCGGAAGCAAGGGGCGAAAAACTAGTGCCCCGCGAGATTGCGGAGTTGTTCGAGCCAGCGTTGGTCCGAATGGTGACGGGCTCGAAAGGCAAGGAAGCGGACCGCTCGTCGCAGGGTGGCTAGCTTGACGGAGAGTGCGGAGGCTCGCGTGGCGCCCGACTGGGCGAGGAGGCGTTGTTCGCGGTGACAGTGTTCTTGAGCGGGGGTCACGGGGCGGTTGCCGGTTTGTTGGTGAAATTCATAGGTCCGCTGTTTGTAATAGGCTCTTTCGGGAAGAAAGGAATCGCATTGGACCGGAAACCCGGTGACTCCAGCCGCGAGTCCGATGCCGAACCCTTCGGACCAGGCGAGTCGGTGAAAGTCAAAAAACCCCGCCAGGGCGTCCCATGCGGCTAGCCAGGTGGTGACGGCTTCCGGGTGTTCCGGATCGCGTCTCACGGCATAGAGGAATTCTTGTACGAAGTAGGCTTTCTGGGGGTGCAATTGAAGCGCATTGAGGGCTCGAAGCACGACCCGAGTTTCTTGGTTTGGGGCGTCGCTTGTGGTGTTGGTGTCTCGATCGCTTTCCCATTTTGAGGCGACGGAATACAGACGCGGTGCCGTGATACCGGGGGCGATGGATGGGATCGCGTCTTGCGGCACGGGCTCCAGGATACGGATGTTGGCGTCGATCAAGATACAGGTGTCAAACGATTCAAGCGCGACCGGGATCATGAAGCGTTTGTCGTGAAAACAGCGTAAGACCCCGCGCTGTCGATGCGGCCGGGCAATCACGTTGGGATGCGAGCGAAAGGCACGGACGTGGTCCGTAAAAACCAGCAGTTGGGTTGCCGGGGCGTGGTCTCGTAAATCGACCGCGAGCTGTTGGGCGTGGAAGACGAAGGGGCGCCCCAACGCCAGGGTGGCGAAGCAAGCCTTCGAAGTATCGGGGCTCATGGATATGGGCCCAAAGTCTAAGCCCCGATTAGGGGTTTGATCGCCTTGCGAATCGCCGGGGGAATGAGTTTCCGAACGGGGCGCCGGATCCAGGTTTCCTTGCGGAGCTCGGAGCGTTGGCGGCGGACGAATTCCCGTCCATCGATGCCAAACTCGCTCAGTGCTTGGTAGTGCTCGTCGGCCTTGGATCCGAGGAGGAACAGAAAAGTGGAACCGCCAAGTTTAAGGGAACGATGCGGGATGCCTTGGGCTTGGAGTGATTTGCCGATGGCTTCGATGGCGGGCCAGATGACGTCGTCATCGTGCAGACCAATCAAGCCTTCCTGCTGAATCGCTTGAAGACAAACCTGGAAATCCGAAAGGGCGGCTGCTTTGGTGTGCTCCCCATCGATAAAGGCCAAATCCGGTTTGGGTTGGACGGCTTGGAGATCGACTTCAGCGGCGTCGCTATCGAAGGATTTGATCTTGTCCAAATCTTCCGACGAAATCGTCCTCAGGTTGTCGAGCATTCGCTGGGTGGAGTTGCCCTCGTATTCATAGACCTGGCCCCGATCATCCGGTTGGCGTGGCGGCCGTTTGTCGATGGAGAAAATGTGTCGGCACTGCGGATCTATTAGATGCTGCTGAATGCTTCCGCCGAGGTGGGAGCCGATCTCTAAATAGCAGTAGCCGTTGGTTTGCTTCCGCACTAGGCGCTGACATTGGAGCCAGGCCAATCGATCACCTTCGACCGATTGGGTTGCGATGGTATCGAAGAGCGAGAGATCGAGGGCTTCGATGCGAGATTCGAAATTGGGTGTAGCTGAGCTCATCAATACCGCAGGAAAACCTAGAGTTGTGAGAGCAGAATGGCAAATTGAATTCTCAAGGTGATTGAAAAGGAGGCAGTGGCGTTGATGGTTGCTACGCGTCCGGAGCTCCCCATCCGCCGCCGCCAGGAGTTTCCATTACGAGGGTGTCGCCAGGATGGAAGGTGGGGTTGGCGATGGCGGGAAGTGATTCCGTCTGTCCGGTTTGGCGGATGATCCGTTGCCGGCCGGGTTGTCCGGGTTGGCCACCTTGGGCCCCATACGGACCGGCGTTTCGGTGTTGGGTTAGGAGAGACACGTCCACGGTTTCCGTAAAGCGAAGGCGCCGAATCACTCCGTTGCCTCCGTTGAATTGCCCTGGGCCACCGCTGTGAGGCCGGATCTGAAAGGCCTCAAGTCGGACGGGAAAGCGCCGTTCAAGAATCTCTGGGTCGGTGATGCCCGTGTTGGTCATGTGTGTGTGCACGGCGTGGGCGCCATGGAAACCAGGACCCGCACCGGCACCGCCAGCGATGGTTTCGTAGTAGCTGAGGCGTTCGTTTCCGAAGATGAGGTTGTTCATCGTGCCTTGGCTGCAGGCGGCTATGTCGAAGGCTTGGATCAAGGCATCGACCAGCCGCTGGCTAGTCTCGACGTTGCCGGCGACCACCGCTGGGCACTTCTTGGGATCCTTGGGAAACTCTGGGTTCAAAAAGCACCGCGGCAGGCGGAGGGTCACGGGTTGCATGAGCCCTTCGTTGAGGGGGAGCGATTTTTGGATGAGTAAGCGCAGGACATAAATCACCGCGCTGGCGGCGATGGCCGGCGTGGCATGGAAGTTTCCGGGGTGACTTTCGGCGGTGCCGGTGAAATCGATTTCCAGGGCGTCATCGCGAATGGTGGTGTTTAGTACGATCGGCGTACCGTCGTCCAAGGACTGCGTCACCTGGCGTTGCCCGTTTGGGAGGCGAGCAATGGCCTTTCGCGTGGCCGATGTGGCTCGGTGTTTCAAACCCGTCAGATGGTGTTGAATGGCCTCGGTCCCGTGTTGGCTACAGAGGTTTTGGAGGATCTGGACGCCTTTGTGATTGGCGGCTACCTGGGCTCGGAGGTCAGCGAGATTGTCGGCGACGGCTCGCGATGGGTGTGGTGCTTTGGAAAGGATCGTTTCAAGCGTTTCCCAGTGCGCCTGGCCCTCGCGAAACAAGTAGGTTGGAGGAATGACGACACCTTCCTCGGCGAGGTTCCGGGCGTCGGGCGGCATGGATCCGGGCCGGATCCCGCCCATCTCGGCATGGTGAGCCCGGTTGGCCACCGTTCCGACGTGTTGACCCTGTGCGTCGAAAACGGGGCTGATGACGGTAACATCCGGGAGGTGGGAGCCGCCGTAGCCCGGATGGTTGGTTACGATCAAATCCCCGAGACGAAGCGGCCATTCTCGGGCTACGGCCCGAACACAGCGTCCCAGGGCCCCGAGGTGAACCGGGATGTGGGGTGCATTGGCAATTAAATCCCCTTCGGCATCGAGTAGGGCACAGGAGAAATCCAGCCGGTCCTTCACGTTGGTGGAAACGGCGGTGCGTTCGAGCTGTTGACCCATTTCGGTCACGAGATTCTCGAACCGGTGCGTGAAGAGTTCCTCTTCGACCAGGTCGTGGGCGGAGTTTTGAGCCGGGTCGGCTGGCGTCTCCGCTGGAGTTTGCCGGGAGAGTTCCAGCGTGCGATTGGACCGAACAAGCGCTTCCCAACCTGTGTCCACTACCACGGTGGAGAAATCATCTTGGACAATCGCGGGGCCGTTGATTGTTTGTCCGGGGCTGAGGGAAGGTCTGGGGTAGACGGGGAAACCGGGGGCTGAGCCGAGGGCATCCGTGACGGTTGTTTGAGGCGGCGGGGTTGTGGCGGTGCCGGTCGGTCGGGTCGCGTTCTCTAGGTCGGGTTGTTCGGAACTGGCGGTCACTCGGAGTGAGACCACTTCGATCTCTTTATCCTGGGGATCGTAGCCAAAGACGGTTCGATAACGGGACCGGAACTGAGGCTCCACCGTTTCGATGGAATGGTATTCCAAGTCTTCGGTGGCTTCTTGGCCTTGAAGCCGGAGTTGTAGGATTCTTCTTGAGATTTGAATCTGGTTGCTTGGGATCCCTTGTTGGGTGAGGGCTTTAGCGGCTGCAGATTCCAATTCAGAGACCCATTCCGGAAGCTGCTCCTGGAGCGTTAGGAGCGGGGCTAGAATCTGGCGCTCGGCGAATTGTTCCTGGCGGGCGTAACGCAGTCCATGGGCACTCAAGAGGCCCGCGTTATCGGGGAATAGAATCGTGCGGATACCCAAGCGGGTGGCCACGGAACAGGCGTGCTGGCCGCCGGCACCGCCGAATGCGACGAGAGCATAATCGCCCGGATCGTAGCCTTCTCGGATTGAAATGCTTCGTATGGCATCGGCCATTCGTTCGTTGGCGAGGTCGAGAAAACCTTGGAGGAGCGCCGCCGGATCAACCGGCTCTTGGGTCACGCGTTGGATTCGGTCAGCCAGGGCGTGCAGCGCCTCGCGAGCGGCGGTGAGGTCGATCGGGATGCCAAAGTGGGCTGGGTCCATTCGGCCAAGAAGTAGATTGACGTCGGTAATCGTGAGTGGACCGCCCGCTCCGTAGCAAGCGGGGCCGGGGAGAGCGCCGGCGCTCTCCGGGCCGACGGACAGTCCTTGGTCGGTGTAAGCGCAAATAGAGCCGCCACCGGCGGCAACGGTCTCGATGCGCAGCGCGGGCGCCATCAAGTGGGCGGGGCCAACTTGATGTTCGAACTGATAATCGTAGGTCCCGTGGTAGCGGGAGACATCGGTGCTGGTGCCACCCATATCGAAAGCGATCACGCGTTCGTGTTGGCATTCACGACCCGTGAGCGCGGCTCCGACGACGCCACCGGCGGGCCCACTCAGAAGGGCGTCCTTGGGCCGGAATGCCGTGACGGGAATCACGCTGCCCGCACTCGTCATGAGTTGGAGCGAATCCGAGCCAATGGCGGCGGAAACCGTTCCGAGGTATCGGCCCATGAGCGGTGCGAGATAGGCATTGGCCACGGCGGTCTCGGCCCGTGGGAGCAGTTTGATGAAGGGTGCGAGTTCGTGGGAGAGTGAGATCTCTGGGAAGCCGCTGTCTTGGAGACACTGAGCCAGCTGCCGTTCGTGGTCCGGGTTTCGGTAGGCGTTGAGAAGCGCCACGGCGGCCGTCTGAAATCCCTCGCGCCGAAGCTCTTGGCATTGGCGATGCAACGCCTCCGGGTCGAAGGGTTGGAGGATATTGCCCTCGGCGTCGATCCGTTCGTCCACCTCGATGACTCGGTCGTGGAGGGGGCAAGGGCGAACGATCTTGAGGGCAAACAGATCCCCCCGCTGTTGGGTGCCGATGCGCAGTAGGTCGCCAAAACCCTTGGTAACGAAGAACGCGGTTCGGTCTCCCTTGCGTTCCAAAAGGGCATTGGTGGCTTTGGTGGTAGCCAGGCGCATCTTGAGATGCGGGAGCCTCGCTTGGAAAGGGGTGCCGGTGGCGAGGCGGGCGGCCACAATGGGGGCTTCTTCCTGAAAGTCGATCTCGACCGGGTGTGGGAGCCTGTCGCTCGGATAGGGCGCGTCGAGTTGGATGAGGTCCGGTCTCGACCCATAGCCGCGGACCTGAAAGGTGGATCGTTCGTCGTTGGCCGAGAGAACTTTGAGTTGGGTGCCGGTCAAAAAGTCGATCGGGCCGGACCAGGGGGCTTCGATCCGGTAAAACTGGGTCGAATCAGTGGCATGAAGGATGGCTCGGAGGCGTCCGGAGGAGAGGACCTTGAGACGCTTGGCTTGGCCGTCCGGTGTGGCGACAAGGCAGTCGGTAAATGTGCCGCCGGTGTCAATCCAGAGGCGCCAGAATCGAGAGTTGTCTGTGGCCACAATGAGGTTGTGTCGAGTCGTGCGGGCAGGCCCATCGAGTGGGCTCCGGGGAGACGTCTCGATGGGATGGCTTCGCGCCTGGGCCGGTTTTTTGGGGGGCTGAATCTAGAATCCCGAGGTATCCCAGGCCGTGAGAATGCCCTCCTCGTTAAAGGTCAGGATCAATGAGGATTCGTTCGATTCAGCCGTGCCGAAAATATCGCTGTGGAGACCTTGGCCCGTGGGATCGTCGGTGCGAGGGTCGTGCGATGATCCGGAGTAGGCGTTGTGGTAGCGGGTGCGATACTGTTGCTGTGCCACCCAGTGAGCCCGGACACTGCCATCTTCGAGATCTTCCACCTGGGAGGGTTGGCCCAATTCAGCTTTGGCGTCTTCAATGTTGTAGGTGCCCACGCGTTCGTTCCAACTGGTATTCTGAAAGGTCGCGCAAGCGGTTAGGAGGACGAGCGCCAGTCCGGTTAGAAGGGCACCGGAACGATTCAGGAGATGGGATATCGAGTGGAAAAACTGAGGCTGTTTCATGGTAGCAAGGGCGCCGTCTGGTTCGGACGTAAGCGCCGATCGATCGGATTTGCTGGCGACAAAATCGGAGCATGAACGTTTTAGGCCGTTCTGTCCAGTTTCCAACCCGAGGCGGCCTACAGACGGGCGGGAGCGCTGCTCTTGCAGGAGCACCGTTCTGGATCCGGCCTTTTCTGGCCCATGGGACAGGGCGCGGCGTGATTTAAGAAGCGTGCCACCGACAAGGTCGGTTTCGTTGAAAGAAGGCGAGAGCTTGCCGGCGCCATTGGCCGGGAGCACCCAACCGAGCGGCAGGACGTGTTTGAGGATGGACAAAACTGCCCATTTGCCTAGGGTAAAGGGATCTACCTTGAATGGAATCCCGGCGTGGGAGCGTTGTGCCGTGGACTATTCAGGTCGTTTGGACTCGATTGCGTGCGTCATGATGGAATTGATACAAAAAGCTTGGGAGTGGGGCCTCGACAAGAGCCGCCAGGGATGGACCGGCGTTCTTGCGGGAATGGGAATAGGGTTGTCGGGAGGCATGGCGACAGCCCAAGAGGCTGAGGTGAGCTTCTACAACCAAATCCGGCCGATTTTTCAGGCAGAATGCCACGGTTGCCACCAGCCGGCTAAGGCACGTGGGGGTTACGTCATGACGGCCTTCGACGAGTTGCTAAAGGGCGGCGATAGCGAAGATAAGGCGATTATTCCGGGGAATCCGGCCGATAGCTATTTGGTTGAGCTTATCACGCCGGTGAATGGGGAGGCGGAAATGCCGCAGAAGGCGGATCCACTCTCTGAGGTGGAACGCGAACTCATTACCCGTTGGATTGCCCAAGGAGCCGTCGATGATACTCCGGCTGGTGCTCGTCGGCAGTATGATCGCGAAAATCCGCCGGTCTATCGCCTGCCACCCGTCATCACGTCGATGGACCACTCTCCAGACGGGCAATTGCTTGCTGTGTCGGGATTTCACGAAGTACTGCTGCACCGCGCGGATGGCAGTGGCTTGGTGGGTCGGTTGATCGGGCTTTCGGCTCGAATCGAATCGGTACGTTTCTCACCAGACGGAAAACGCTTGGCCGTTACTGGCGGCCTTCCCGCTCGGGTGGGTGAAGTCCAGGTGTGGGATGTGGCCAAACAAGAATTGTCCCTCTCGGTGCCAGTGACGTTCGATACCTTGTATGGAGCCAGTTGGTCTCCCGACGGCGAGTATATCGCTTTTGGGTGTTCGGATACGACGGTGCGAGCGATTCATAGTCGAACTGGGGAAGAAGTGGTCTATCAAGGGGCGCACGATGATTGGGTGCTCGACACGGTGTTTTCCGTCGACGGAAAACACATCGTTTCGGTGGGACGGGACCAAACCGCCAAGCTGACGGAATTCGAAACCGAGCGGTTTATCGACAACATCACGTCGATCACGCCCGGGGCCTTGAAAGGCGGGATCCTCTCAGTGGCACGTCACCCGGAGCGGGACGAGATTCTGGTCGGAGGATCGGATGGGGTGCCGCAAATCTATCGCATGGTCCGCAAATCGAAGCGGGTGATTGGGGATAACGCCAATCTGATGCGCCGGTTTGATAGTTTGCCGGGACGGATCTTTGGAGTCGATTACAGTCCCGATGGGAAGTCCATCATTGCCGGAAGCAGCTTGGACGGCCGAGGCACGGTACAGCTGTATAGCAGTGATTTTGATGGGGCTTTGTCGGAGGAGTTGATCAAGATTCTACAAAAGACCGTCTCCAGTCGGAGTGCGGAAGAAAAGGCAAAGGTGGCGGCGTATCGGGTGGCCGATGTTTCGCTTAAGGCCAGCACGGGATTCCCCACGGGGATCTATTCCGTGAACTACCATCCCAATGGCGAGCAAGTGGCGGTTGCCGGAGCGGATGGTGTGATTCGTATTCTGGATGCCGAGACGGCGGCGCTACGGCGTGCGTTCATGGGCGTGCCGCTGGAAAACGTGGCCTCCGATAAGGTCTTCGCCATGAGCGCGGAACCGCAAACGATCGAGATCAAGAATCAGTTTGAATACAGTCAGTTGGTGGTCAGTGGTTGGTTGCCGGGCGGTGACGCTCACGACCTGACCCGGAAGGCGACGATTTCCGGTGGGGAAGATTTGGTCTCCATATCGAAGACCGGCATGGTCCGCCCCCTTAAGAATGGGGAGGGTGTGTTGCAGGTTGTTCACGAGGAGCAATCACTCAGCATCCCGATCAAGGTGAGCGGATTGGGTGAATCCTTTGTCCCGGATTATATCACCCATGTGATGCCGGTGATCTCGGCGCTCGGTTGCAATGCGGGTACCTGTCATGGGGCTAAAGACGGGAAGGCGGGGTTTAAACTTTCGCTCCGGGGTTACGATCCCCTTTATGACGTAAGGGCTTTTGCGGATGACCACGCGGGCCGTCGGGTGAATTTTGCTTCTCCCGATGATAGTCTGATGTTGCTCAAGGCTACGGCCGGCGTACCGCACGAAGGCGGGCAGCGGACCAAAGTGGGGGCGGATTACTACGAGATCATTAAGGCCTGGATTGGCGAAGGGGCTCAGCTCGACGAGGGTTCGAGTCGAGTGACCGGCATCCGCTTGTCTCCGCAAAACCCGGTCGTGGATACGATTGGCGAGCAACAGCAGATGCGAGTCGTGGCCCGCTACGCGGACGGTACCGAGCGGGATGTCACGGCGGAAGCGTTTGTGGAGACCGGCAATGGCGAAGTGGCCACGACGGGTGAGGACGGCATCGTGGATACCCTACGCCGCGGTGAGGCGCCTCTGTTGGCACGATTCGAAGGGGCTTACGCGGCAACGACGGTAACGGTGATGGGAGATCGCTCCGGTTTTGTGTGGGAGGAGCCGGAATCCTACAGCTCAATTGATAAGTTTACCGCGGCTAAATGGAAGCGGATGAAAATCGCACCATCCGAGACCTGCACGGACGTGGAATTCATCCGCCGCGTTTATCTCGATTTAACCGGCTTGCCGCCCCGGGCGGTTGACGTCAGTCGCTTCATTGCCGATGAGCGGGATTCTCGGAAGAAGCGTGAGGAGCTGATTGACGAGCTGATTGGGAGTCAGGAGTACGTCGATTATTGGGCCAACAAGTGGGCGGACCTTTTGCAGGTGAATCGGAAATTTTTGGGAACGGAAGGCTCGGAATTGTTCCGCGAGTGGATTCGTCAAGAGGTCGCACGCAACACGCCGTATGATGATTTTTCCCGCAAGATTCTGACCGCCACCGGTTCGAATCGGGAGAACCCGGCGGCCTCTTACTACAAGATCCTTCGTTCGCCCGAGGAAACCATGGAGAACACGACGCATCTCTTCTTGGCCACACGGTTTAATTGCAACAAATGCCACGATCATCCGTTCGAGCGTTGGACTCAGGATCAGTATTATGAGATGTCCGCGTTTTTTGCGCGGGTAGACTTCAAGACGGATCCGGCGAGCGAGAACAAGCGCATCGGGGGAACGGCGGTTGAGGGGAGTAAGCCGCTCTATGAGGTGGTTTACGAAAAAGACCAGGGCGAAGTGGTGCACCAGCGGACCGGACGTGTTTCTCCGCCCGCATTCCCATACCAGGCTTCCCACAGTAGCCCGGGCGAAGCCACACGTCGCGAACAGTTGGCGGAGTGGATCACGTCGCCGGATAACCGGTATTTTGCCACGAGCTACGTGAACCGAGTTTGGGGGTACTTGTTTGGCGTGGGGATCATCGAACCGATTGATGATATTCGGGCTGGGAATCCCCCTTCGAACCCAGAGTTGCTGGACTGGCTGACCGAGGATTTCATTGCCAGCGGGTTTGATGTGCAGCATTTGCTGCGGACCATTTGTCGCTCGCGGACATATCAGTTGAGTATCAAAACCAATCCGTGGAATGAGGATGATACCATCAACTTCTCGCACGCCATGCCGAAGCGGCTCCCGGCCGAAGTGCTCTTTGATGCGATTTACCTTACGACCGGCACGAGTTCCGCGTTTCCGGGAGTCCCGCGAGGTACGCGGGCGGCGGCTCTGCCGGATGTCGGGGTCAAATTGGATGATGGCTTCCTGGCGAATCTGGGGCGCCCGGCTCGGGAAAGTGCCTGTGAGTGCGAGCGGTCGAATGACATCCAGTTGGGGTCGATCATGTCCTTGGTAAGTGGACCCACGGTGGACAAAGCCGTGAGTGATCCGGACAACGCCATTGCCAAATTGGTGAAGTCGGAACCGGATGACTCGAAAATGGTGGAGGCCCTCTACATGCGAATCTTGAATCGCCCGCCTTCAGAGAGCGAGGTGACAACCGTTCGCTCGATTTTGGCGGATATCCGGTCGGACCATGATGGGTTGATGACGAGCCTCGCAGCGTATGAAGAGCAGATCGCTCCGGTGATTGCGCAGCGAGAAGCGGATCGGGAACGGGATTTGGGAGCGGCGAAAGCCGCCTTGACCTCTTATGAAGCTGAGATTGCCCCCCGAGAGGCGGCTGCTGAGGCCAAGCAGAAGGAGGCGATCGCGAAGGCCGAAGGGGCCATTGAGGATTACCACGAGAATCTTGGTGATGCCGTTGCGGCTTGGGAGGCGTCCGCCGAGCGGGCGACGGGCTGGACGGCATTGGATCCCAGACGAGTCGCATCTAGCAACAAAGCGAAGCTCGTGTTGCAGAAGGATTTGTCGGTATTCGCTTCAGGCGAACATGGAAAGGGGACGTACGAAATCGAAGCCGTTACCGAACTCCAAGGAATCACGGGCCTCAAATTGGAGGCTCTCACCGACGAGCGCTTGCCGAAGAATGGGCCGGGCCGATCGGGAGACGGCAATTTCGTGGTGACTGAACTGGAAGTGTATTGGGCACCGGTGGATCAGCCCAAGCAGCTAACCAAAGTGAACTTGGAAAAGGCGCAAGCGGACTTCAGTCAAGGGAACTATGGGGTCGCAACTGCGATTGACGGCCGTGTGCGTCCGAACAACAACGGTTGGGCCATTTCGCCGCAGCAAGGGAAGCCTCACGAAGCCATTTTCGAAATCAAGGAACCGTTTGGAAAGGGTTCTCCGGTTTTGGTGATGGTGAAGATCAAGCAGGAGTACCAGAGTGGGCAGCACAGTTTGGGGCGGTTCCGGCTCTCGGTGGCGACGGACAAGAAACCGTTGGATTTTGGCGTGCCTGAAGCGGTGAACACGATTTTGGATATTGCCGCGGATCAACGGTCGGAGGAGCAGCGCAGCACGCTGCAAACGTTCTTCAAAGGGTTTGATCCGAATTTGAAAGATCTGGAGAAGGCTCTGAAGGAAGCGAAGAAAGAACGCCCCGTAGATCCGGAATTAAAGCGTCGCCAGGCGCAAGTCGTTCGGCTTGAAAAGCCGTTGCCGATGGATCCGGGCCTTCGTGAGTTGCGTCGCGGCGCCGAGTTGAGTGCCAAGCAGTTAAAGACCGAGCGGCTCACCGCGGCCCAGGACGTCGCCTGGGCGCTCATCAATAACCCCGCGTTCCTATTCAATCGATAGTTGCGTCGGGAGACGTCTTGACAGAGTTTAACGTGTAGACAACGAAAGAGAAAACCATGATCAGGTTACCTGGAGAGATTGGATCGGATCTTTGCGATCCGCAGTTGAAGATGACCCGCCGCGACTTATTGCGTGTTGGCGGGTCCGGTATGCTGGGGCTGACCCTGGGATCCATGTTCCAAATGCAGGCCAAAGCCCGTGCCGCCCACCAGGGTGGAGGATCCGGGTTTGGGCGGGCCAAGAGTGTGATCATGGTCTACCTGCAAGGCGGGCCGAGTCACCTCGACCTCTGGGATCCCAAAGAGAATGTGCCGGACAACGTGCGCAGTACCTTCTCGCCCATCTCCACCCGCATTCCGGGCATCAATTTCACCGAAGTCTTGCCGAAGCTGGCCAAGGTGAATGATAAGATGACGATGTTGCGAGCCATGAGCTACACGCCGAACGGTCTCTTCAATCACACGGCCGCAATCTATCAAATGATGACCGGCTACACGACGGATAAGGTGAGTCCCTCGGGACAGTTGGAGCCGCCGAGTCCGAAGGATTTTCCCAATTTCGGTTCGAATATCATCCGGCTCAAACCTCCGACGGAACCCATGTTGCCGTTCGTGATGCTCCCACGCCCGTTGCAGGAGAGTAACGTGGTGGGCAAAGCTGGTACGGCCGGGTTCTTGGGCAAGGGCTTTGATCCCTACAATCTCTATCCGGAAGGGGATGATATGGATATGGCGAAGATGGACCGCATTAAGACCGATGATTTGGCCATGCGGCCTGAGGTCTTCGCGGCTCGGTTGCGCCGCCGTGCTCGGCTCCGGGACGCGATCAATGATGCCATGCCAGCGATCGATAAGGCGGTCGATCGGTTTAATCTGAATGAGTATTACAGCCGGGCCCTCAACCTGATTATTTCCGGCCGGGCGCGCAATGCCTTTGATATCGGACAAGAGCCGGAAGCGATTCGGAATCTCTACGGTCGAAACACCTTTGGTCAAAGCTGTCTCTTGGCACGACGCCTGGTGGAAGCCGGCACTCGCGTCGTGGAGGTTATCTGGCCCAAAGTGGCCAACTCGGATAACCACTCCTGGGACGTTCATGTGGGCCTGACGGACCGCATGAAGAAACAGTCCGGCCCCATGTTGGATGCCGGTCTGTCAGGTTTGCTCACCGATTTGGATCAACGGGGGATGTTGGATGACACGCTCGTCGTGGCCGTCGGTGAATTTGGTCGGAGCCCGCAGCGAGGTGTTAGCACCTCCGGGAATAACAACAGCGATGACGGTCGCGATCATTGGCCCTATTGCTACACCGCTTGTATTGCGGGTGGCGGGATCAAGCGTGGCTACGTGCACGGCAAATCGGACAAGACGGGATCGGCCCCGTTGGAAGATCCGGTTCACCCGAGTGAGCTGCTGGCTACCATTTATCATGCGGTCGGAATCGACCCGGAAACCATCGTTTACAATCACTTGAATCAGCCGCGAGAGTTGGTCAAGGCCAAGCCCGTTTCGGCCCTCTTTGCCTGAGGATTGTTGCTGGGGCGATTGTTGGAGTGTTGGCAGGGGATGCGTCCCCTGCCATTTTTTTGCGGCGCAAAGATCGGCCAAACGGGCAAAAAACCCGACAATTGTCGTATTGCGGGGTGGTCATTCGGAAAATGGTGTGTTACGAAGAGGCCTGGATTCTCGTGATGAACCGCATTGAAAACCGCCGTTTCGGTTTGCTTTGCCCGTCCTAGGAAGACACCAGTGGATTTATCCGCGTTATCAGATAATGGCCTGACGCTGAAGGCGGTTACGCAGCTCTTCTTCATTGGAGTGGATCTGATCGTAATCTTGGGCTTCAGCATTGCCTTTCTGCGCCTTCGGGATCGATTCGCGATTTTTGTGATTGGGGCTCTGACCTATGATGTGATTCGGCTGACCGTCATGCTCTTAAGCATCGTGCAAGGCGTGAATCCCCAACCGGTCCTGCTAGATTCGCTCAGTTTTTTTCGTGGCCTGGCTCTTGTGGGAGCGGTTCAAATCATCGGTGGCCTCCGCTTCAATCGGCGATCCATCTATTGGGTGTCGGCGGTGTTTGTCGGCTTGGTGTTGGTTCCGGGCTTGATTCTTGGGTTGGCGGCGGCACCCATTTTGGGCGGTGTCGGCGTAGTGCTCTCTCATTTAACCGCCTGCTATCTGCTGGTCCGGGTCCGGATTCTCGACACGCCGGGAACGGTGGCACTGTTCCTCTCGACCCTACTGAGTGCTCTGTTCTTTGGCGCGGTCGTTTTCGCTCAGACCACCGGACATTCCATGGCCGGGGTGCTGTATTACCTTCTCCACAACATCATGAATGTGTTCATGTGGGTGTCTCTGGGGATCATTGGTTTGGACCGAGTTGGGATTTGGCTCAGCAATGCCCGCATTGCGGTAAGCGAATCGGAACAACGGTTTCTGGTGATTGCGAACGCGACGACCGATGCGATCCTGGCGATCAGCCGATCCGGCAAGATCAACGACTGGAATACGTATGCTACCGAGAGTTTTGGGTGGACCAAAGAACAAGCCCTTGAGCTGAACGTATCCGAGTTGTTTTGGGATCTCTCCGCCAAGCAACTGATCCAGCGGAAGCACCAAGCCCCATCACGAACCACGGGTGTCGGCACGCAGACCTACGATCGCTTTGAAGCCGTGGGCCGCCACCAGGGAGGACGGACCTTTCCTGTGGAAATCACCTTGGTTCAACTGCCCAAGAGTGGGTCGTATTCGTTGGCTCTGATCGTTCGCGATATTACCGAACGGAAAGGGCATGAGGAAACGTTGATTCGAGCTCGCGACGAACTCGAGTCCTTGAACAAACGACTGGAGAGCGCCCTCTCACAAGCCAAGGAGATGGCCGAAGCCGCCAATCAGGCGAACCTGGCAAAGAGTCAGTTTTTGGCGACGATGAGTCATGAAATCAGGACGCCGATGAATGGCATCATTGGCATGACCAGTCTGTTGTCCTACACCGAACTCCACAATGAACAACGGGAGTATGTGGGCACGATTCGTGAGAGTTGCGATGTGTTGCTGACGATCATCAATGAGATCTTGGATTTCTCTAAGATCGAGGCGGGGCAAATGCAATTGGAGTTTCAGTCCTTCGATCTGCGGCGTTGTGTGGAGGGATCGCTGGAATTGTTGGCGCGGAATGCGGGCGAGAAGGGCTTGTATTTCGGTTACGAGTTTCGGGATGTTCCCGCTACGGTTGTGTATACGGATGAGACCCGCCTGAGACAGATTCTGGTCAATCTCTTGGGGAATGCGGTGAAGTTCACCGAATCCGGCGGGATCTTCGTGTACGTGACTGGACGGCTGTTGGACGAACCCAAGGCGGAACTTCAGTTTGTGGTGGAAGATACCGGGATTGGCATCCCTAAGGATAAGCAGGGCTCGTTGTTTGAACCGTTTAGCCAAGTCGATAGCTCAACCGCTCGGCGTTTCGGGGGAACGGGGTTGGGCTTGGCGATTTGTGCCCGGCTTAGTGAGATGATGGGTGGCAAGATCGGGGTGGAGAGCGAGGTTGGGGTGGGATCTCGTTTTCAATTCGGCATCCAGGTCGATCGGGTGTCGCATGAAACACCGGATTTTTTGTCGACGACGCAGCCTTCCTTGAATGGCCGGCACGCCTTGGTGCTAGAAGGAAACGAGTCGAGTGGTCGGATTCTGGAGCAGCAGTTAAGCCGGTGGCGGATGAATGTCCGTCTTGTCCGTGATTGTGACGCCTTGAAGGCCGACGTGGATGGGGGAGGGAAAGTGGATCTCTTATTGGTGGACTATGAAGCGCTCCAACGGGAAGGGGTTGATTTTTTTGCGCTGAGAGATTCGATGATGCCCCTGCAGAATCTTCCTTATGTGGTCTCGACGAGTGGGCTTCCCCTGGAGAAGTTCGAACACGACCGCCATTGTCTGGGCGTGCTGACGCGTCCAATGAGACCAGCACGCCTCTATGCCTTGGTTGAAGGGTACTTCGCCTCGGACATCGCTCGGAAGGGTTCCGAGACGACGGTGTGGCGCTTCGATCCGGGGCTTGGCCAAGCGAATCCGCTCCGGATTTTGTTGGCGGAAGACAATCTGGTGAACCAAAAGGTCGCCTTGGGTTTCTTGGATCGCATGGGCTACGTGGCGGACGTGGCCGCCAATGGGTTGGAGGTTCTCGATGCCCTGCGTCGGCAATCCTATGACGTGGTATTGATGGATATCCAAATGCCTGAGTTGGGCGGGATCGAAACGACTCATAAATTGATCGAGACCGTTCCGGAGACCGAACGCCCCTGGATTGTTGCCATGACTGCAGGGGCGACGCCGGAGGATCGGGAGCGGTGCCTGGCGGCCGGGATGGACGATTTCTTGCCGAAGCCCATCGAACCGGTTTCGTTTCAGGATGTGATCATCCGGTGCCCTCGCTTGCGGAATCGAGAGACCTCGGAAACGGCCTCGGCGTGACAGTCTGGTGGGGTGGTGCTAGGCTTGTGGACCGCTAATGGGCGGTTTCCGATGGCCATTGATACACGAAATCCGGTAGTCATCTCGATTGCGGGCGTCTGTCTCGCAGGCACCTTGTTGTCGGCTAGTTTTGGCGTTTCCCGCGTACTGACGAATCGGTTTGTGGGATTTGGAGACGACTACACCGCCCAACAAGTTTCCTTGGCCGTGCGGGAGGTTTTTCAGCGGGATATGGAGATGATTCGGTTTGCTCGGAGCATCCCGATGCGCGAGGAACCGCGACTTTTTTTTGCGACGGATGATCTAGCGGCGCTCGATTCTCTTTTGGATGTTTCCAGTGCTGCGGATTACGGTTTTGAATTTGCGTTGGTGTTTGAGAACGGCGCGGAATTTCGGGCAGGCTATGAGTTTCAGGACGATGTGCGTCGGGAGATCTCGGAGGCCAATGCGTTGGTGGCGCTGCTTTCCAAAGCGATTGAAGATCGCGAGATCAATCGCCCCACGGGGTTTGTGGTAGCGGACGCGTCTGAGGTGGTGTTCTGTTACGCGTGTCCGCTGAGGCTCTTTGAGATGGGCGGTCGACGTGGGCGTGCGAACGGGTTGGTGTTTGGGCGTCGTTTGAGTCGGGACGGTCCCCTGTCTCCCGAGTTGCCGAGTTTCACCGTGCGCTTTCTGGAGGCCGCGGACTTCGAGCGCCCGCCCGTTGGGGCTCCGTTTCAGTTTTCCGACTTAATTCAAGAGGGCGGTGGCTTGGGGCTGCCGCCGGAGATTCGCGGTGATTTTCGGCGTGGCGGCCCGGGCGGGCCCGGGGGTCCCGGCGGCGGACGGCCGCGAGGCGGGCGGGGTGGCGAGTTTTCTTCTTCTCGATTCTTGGATGCGTTTCGGATCGAACGTTTTGGAGTGCCTTCGAGCATCCTTGCCAGTGCCCAGTTTTATCAAGGTGCGAAACCGCGGCCCGATCGTGATGGCGTGCTTCGGACCCATTTGTACGCCACCGTCGATCAGGTGATTCCGGACGCTTCGTTAGTGATTGAGATGTTGCTCCCGAGGGATCTTTCTCAAGCCGTATCAGATTCCGTCCGATTGGTGCAGTGGACCTTTGGGGGCGTTGCCTTGTTGGTTTGTTTGTTCACCTACGCGGTCGTCCGGGAGATCCATCGGCGTCGGGATGCGGAGTTTGGTTTGGTGGTGTCGAATCAAGAGTTGCGGGATGCCAACGAGAAGAAGGACCGCTTGTTGTCGATTATCGCTCATGACCTACGAGCGCCTCTCTCGGGGGTCGTGAATTTGGCCGGGTTGATGTTGAAGGCGCCGGAATCGTTTTCGCCCGATGAGATCCGTGGCTTCGCGTTGGATATCCAGTCGACGAGCAAGCAGTTGACCGAGCTCTTGGAGAATCTGCTCAACTGGGCGCGTTTACAGATCGGGAAGTTGCCGTACGTTCCAGTGTCGATTGATGTATCCAAGATGGTACATCAGATTGTGGTTCTTTTTGAACCGACGGCTCGACAACAGGACGTGGAGCTGGGGTTGGAAGTCGCGGATGGCCTGCGAATCGTCGGGGATCAGGAGATGCTGCGGACGGTATTGCGCAATTTGGTTGGCAATGCGATTCAGCATTCCGACGGCGGGGGGCTGGTGGTGGTTTCGGCCGAGGAAACGGGAGGGTATGTTGCGATCCGCGTGACGGATTCCGGAAAAGGATTGTCCCAAGAACGACTAGCGACCTTGTTTGAGCTGCCGAGCCAGCCGATGCTTCAGAGCGATCAGAGTTTCCGTGGCGCCGGATTTGGTCTGATTCTTTGTAAGGAACTCGTCGATCGATTGGAGGGACATCTGGCGGTCGACAGTGAGGAAAACGAAGGCACGACCTTTACGGTGTGTATCCCGGCTCGATTGGATGTGGCCAGTGCGGAACGCCTAAACCCGGAAGCACAACGGTAGTCAGAACAGCGGATTATGGAACAGGTTTGGAAGACAGTCTTGGTGGAAGATCAGGCTTTGCTGCGGAATGTCTTGGGGAAAGCGATCCGCTTGGATCCGCGATTTGAATTGGCGGGAGAGGCGGAGGATGGGCACGAGGGGAAAGCACTCTGTGAATCCGTGGTGCCCGATCTCTTGATCACCGATATTCATCTGCCGGGTATCGATGGGGTGGAGTTGGCGGACCACGTGCTCAAACACTTGCCCACGGTCCGGGTCCTGGCGCTGACGAATCTGAAAGATCCCTTCACCCTCAATCGGCTCCAGGAAATTGGTATTCATGGTTATGTGGAAAAGGACCAGCCTTTGGAGATCTTGGAGGAAGCCATGGTGGAGGTCGCCTCGGGACAGACCTATTTTACGGCGACCATCATGACCAATCAGGCGCGGTTGGAGAGTGATCCGAATGCCTTCTCGAAGATCTTAAGTGCCCGCGATCAGGAAATCCTGTGTCGCGTGGCTCGCGGGGAGACGAGTAAGGAAATCGGGGAACAACTGGATCTCAGTCGGCGCTCGGTGGAGACGTACCGTTACCGCATGCTGAAAAAGCTCGGCCTGAAAAGCAGTGCCGAGCTCGTTGACTACGCCTACAAGAATGGGTTCACCCGACCCAACGACTAGGTTCAGTCGGGTGACGTAGGCCCACTATTCCTCGGGCTTGTCCTCGGGGAGCAAGACGGCGCGAAAGAAATTCTCGCCGTTGAAGTATTTCTGGGCCGCTTCTTGAACCCGCTCCGCGGTCAGGGCTTCCACGCGTTCTGGGTAGCTCAAGATACGGTTTGGATCCAAATCGTTCTGAACGCTGTAGGAGAGATTGTTGAGCCAGAAGCCGTTCTCTTTCAATCCGCGTTCATAGGTGCGGAGGTCGGTTTCCTTGATCTTGTTGAGGTTGTCTTCTGAGGGGCCTTCTCGTTTCAGTTTTTCGACTTCCCCTTGGGCTGCGGCGATCAATTCGTCCACCTTGTCAGGATCACACCCAAAACTGATGCTGCTGGAGTAGCTCCCTTGCGGCCACCGATTGAGACCGCCGTAGATGCCCACACCGTAGACGCCGCCTTTGTCCTCACGGAGCACCTCGCGGAGTTGGATGCGCAGGACGTCGATCGCGCTGCCGAGCGCGAATCGCTCTTCAGGTGACCAGGGCGCTTCGCCGTAGTAGGAGAGACGAACGGTGCTCTTGGGCTCAAGCCCTTTGCGGACCGTCACGGAGTTTTCGCCTGTGATCTTGTGATCGCCGGTATCCTGAGCGACGTCCTCGCGATTGAGATCGGGGAGGCTCGCGAGGTAGGTCGCTACTAACGGTTTGAGCGTGTCGGCTTCAACCGCCCCAACAAAGAAGAAGGTGAAATCACCGGCATCCGCAAAACGGTCCCGATAGATGCGGAACGCTTTTTCCAAGTCCATCTCGTCGAGAAAAGCTTGGTCGAGAGGGCGGTGACGCGGGTGATCCCCGTAGAGTTTTTCTTCGATCGCATCGGCGAATACCGATTGGGGATCATTGAGCCGATTGTCGACCATGACTTTAAGCCGCGCTTTGAGCGAGTGGAACGTCTTTGCGTCGGCACGCGGGGTTGTGAAATAGAGATGGGTCAGTTGGAGGAGGGTTTCCAGGTCTTGAGGTGATGAAGAACCCCCTACACCTTCCGTTCGCTCTCCAATGGAGGGATTGATTCCAACGATCTTACCGGCGAGTTTCTTGTTGAGCTGGATCAAGTCGAAGGCGGCCAGTCCGCTTTGAGCCACCACGTTGACCGCCATGGAGGCTGAGACGAAGTCTTCGTCCGGGACCAGGCTGTGTCCGCCGGGGCTAAAGGCGTTCATGAGCACTTGGTCGTTCTTGAAATCTGTGGTCTTTAGAAAGACTCGGATCCCGTTCGAAAGTTCCCATTCGGTGATATCCAGTTCGTCGTGAACGGTCTCTTTTGCGATCGACCCGGCGGCCGGGGTTTGCGCCATGAGCGGGGCGTCGAGATCCCCATCATCGTAGCGATCAATCTTTAGACCGTCGACACTGCGGATCACAGCCAAGATCTGTTCTTTGGTTGGGACGGCAAGCCCTTCTTTCTCTGGGGCGCTGAACAGGATCACGCGATTGTCGGGGGTAATCCAGTCGGCGGCGACTTGGTTCACTTCTTCCAGGCTGATGCCAGGAAGGAATGTTTGGTACAATTCCAACTCCGCGGCGATTCCGGGAATCGGTTCTTGTTCTAGGAAGTTGCGGGTGTATTCCGCGGTGTAGGCGGTGGAGTTGGTTTTTTCACGCTCGGCATAGCCTTGTTCCATAGACCGTAAGACGGATGCCTTGATCCGCTCCAGTTCGGCGGCGGTGAAGCCGTCGCGTTGAACGCGCTTGGCTTCTAAGAGCAGGGCCCGGAGGCCTTCCTCGAATTCCCCTTCTTTGACCACGGCGGACTGGAGGATTACCTCTTTGCTACGGACGAGCGAGGCCTTGCCCATCGCGCCGAAGAGGTAGGGTGGGTTGGCTTCTTGCACGCGTTCCCGGAGGCGGTTGTTGAGCATGCCTGTGTAGAGGCTTTCGACGATGGAGTCCCGGTAGGCTCCAGCGGTTCCTTGAGGCGAGGGGTCGCGTTTGTAAGCGATCTGGAGTTGGGTGTATTGCAATTCCGGATCGGTTTCGATCGAGAACAACGTTTCGGTGTGGCCGGGAACCACGATCGGGGCACGGGGCGGGGCGTCTTCGGGGTTCTTGAGGTCGCCGAAGGAATCGATGATCAACTTTTCGATGGCGGCGGTTTCGAAGTCACCCACGGCGATGACGGCCATCAGGTCGGGACGATACCACTTACGGTAGAAGTCGATGAAGGCTTCTCTCGGTGCGTTCTCGATGATCTCGATTTTGCCGATGGGGAGGCGTTCCGCATACCGTGATTCGTGGAGGAGAATGGGGATCTGTTTGTCACTGAGTCGGCCTTGGGCACCGCGTCCCAGTCGCCATTCTTCGATGACGACCCCGCGTTCTTTGTCGATCTCTTCCGCTTCGAAACTAATTGCGTGGGTCCAATCCCGGAGGACTTGAAACGCGGTCTTGAGCACTTCCTCGTCATCCATTGGCACTTCCAGCATGTAGACCGTTTCATCAAACGAGGTGTAGGCATTGAGGTCGGCGCCGAAACGCATACCAATGCGCTCGAGAAAATTGACCAATTCCAGTTTCTCAAAATTCTCGGTTCCGTTGAAGGCCATGTGCTCCAGGAAATGTGCGAGTCCGCGTTGCGATTCGTTCTCTTGGAGGGAACCCGCGTTGACGACGAGCCGGAAGCTCGCGCGATTTTCGGGTTTTTTGTTTTCTCGGATGTAGTAGCGCAATCCGTTCGGGAGCTCTTTGAGCGTGATCTTGGAATCGATCGGGAGGGTTGCCCCCAAATCTGGTGCCGCTAAGAGTTTGGGAACGGTAAGCGAAAGCAGGGTGAGCGCGACGAAGATCGTGCGAATGGACTGGGTTTTCATAGGCAACTTCAGAATCGTCTAATGACCTAGCGAAACATACGGCCGTCCGAGGGCGAATCAAGGTATTTGTCTCGCAGGGTTGGGTTTGCTGTCGAGGGGGCGCAGGCTGGTTCGGTCGCCGCCGGCTTTTAGTGGGGCCGCTACCGGCCACTTGGGATCGAAATGTTTTTTCTGGAATTGGGGACCACCTTGTCTTAGGGTATTACCAGCTCATCAGGTCTAAACTTCAATACGAAAGGGATACTCGCTATGGACGTTGTCTTTAGTTGCACTTCATGTCGCCAGGAATTGATTGTCGCGGCCAGTGGCTCCGGGTCTGAGATTGAATGTCCTGCCTGTAATACTTCTCTCATCGTGCCAGAGGCGGATGCGGCGAACGTGCATACGGTAGCGCCAATCGAGACCTCGGCTGCGGCTAAGATGGATGTGCATTTCAAAGTGCCGCAGCACGACGGTCCGGTGGAAACCTTGATCAAGGGATCGCTTCCCACCTTGGAAGTGGCCAAGGATGGGGAACGCAAAGTAAGAGTGAAGACCATCCGGCGATCGGATTGCGTGGAAGTCGGGAAAGATCGCTTTGACGATACGGTTTCTGACTTCCTCCAAAAGGTGGGAGAGAAACATGTGATCAGCATCAACGCGGTGAATTACATGCACGAAGATCTGGCCACCAAGGCGATGATTTCGGACTACGGCGTCCTGATCGTCTACAAGGGGTAGGACTGACCGGGTGTCGAGCGGTCGATTGATGGTCGCACCGGGGCAGAGTCCCTCGGACGGCTTTGTCTTTAATCTAGAACACAAAAAAACACTGAGCACCCGCTCAGTGTTTTTTTGTGTTCCGACTGGTAACTCTCTTCGTGGGCTTAGTTTGCCCCCGAGATCATTCGCCCCCTGGGCGCTGCACGATTGGACTCACAAGGAGTCCAGGAAGCAACGGAGGGAGTGGTGTTCTCGCTTAGGAAAGGCCGTTAAAGGCTTTGGTGAGGCGAGATTTCTTGTGGTTGGCCTTGTTAGGATGGCAAACGCCTACCTTTGCGGCTTTATCGTACGCGGCGGTCACACGAGGCAACAACGCGGCGGCATCGTCTTTCTTGCCGTCTTTGACGAATTGATTGAAATTGCGTTCCAGCGTGCTGACGCGGGACTTGGCGGCTCGATTGAATTCTGTGCGCCGTGCAGTGCTTCGAACTCGTTTCTCGGCGGACTTAATGTTAGGCATATTCCTAGGCTCAACGACAACTTAACAAATTGAGTCGGCGACTCTATCGAATGGCTAGTGAATGTCAACGGGTTCTTGTAGGTTTCTTCGGCAGATGTTCCGGGACGTTCGGACCCCTGTTACGGGCGTTGAGCGCCGCTTCCGTGGTGGGAGGGCTGACTGAGAGGGTGGCGTGAGTGGGATTAGGGTGAGTTTATGATGAGCCGAACGTTAGAACCGGGCGGGATCGAATCCGTTTTTGACGATGCCCGAGCGGGCTCGCTGCTCGTGCGTTCTCGGAGTGATGAGCGGGTGCACCGGCTTGCGTGGGCCGAGGGCCGCGTCACGGAGCTGACGCGTTGTGAGACTGAGGCTGAGGCCGATCCCACCGCGGTGCCCTGGTTGGTGCCCAGCGTGTTTGATCTCCAAGTGAACGGGTATGGCGGCGTCGATTTTCAGGCCCGAGAGGTGGCTTTGGGAGAGCTTGAGTATGCGGTCCGATGCCTAAAGACGGATGGGTGTGGTGCCATCTTGGTCACCCTCATCACTGACGATTGGGGGGAGATGTTGCGGAAGTTGCGACATTTGGTGGGGCTTCGGGCCCAGTCGGCCGATCTGACCCGTTTTATCGCGGGTTGGCATCTTGAGGGGCCATTCTTATCGGCTGAAGAGGGCTTTCGCGGAGCCCATTCGGCCGCCGCGATGATGGATCCTCCGGCGGGTTGTGCGGCCATGCTACGGGATCTGGTGGGGGACAGCACGCTATTGATGACCGTCGCGCCAGAGCGATCCGGAGTGATGGATTTGATTCGCGAGGGGCGCCAAGTGGGGATTCGTTTTAGCCTGGGCCACAGCGCGGCGGACGGGGAGACGGTGCGCCAAGCGGTCGCCGCAGGTACCGAGGGTATAACGCATTTTGGGAATGGTGTGCCGCAGTTGTGGCCAAGGCATGACAACTGGTTTTGGAGCGTGCTCGACTGTTCTCGGCTCTTTGTCGGCTTGATTCCGGACGGCATTCACCTTCCTGGGCCGGTTTTTCGGGGGATGCATCGAGCCTTGGGGGGGCATCATGCGATCTATTACACGACGGATGCGATGGCAGCGGCGGGTGCGGGACCCGGAATCTATCCCCTTGGGAAGGAGCGTTTGCAGGTGGGCGAAGATCAGGTGGTTCGTCAGCCGGGGCGGCCGAATTATGCGGGTTCGGCGTTGCGGCCTTTGGATGGTTTTGCTCGGGCGGTGCAAATGCTGTCCGGGGACTGGCCCACACTCTGGGATGGTTTCAGTTCGGTTCCGGCACAGTGGTTGGGGGGGGACGCAGGGCTGGGTGTGGGGCGGTGGGCACGGTTCACCCTGGTGTGGGAAGATGCAGGTGGCAAACCGATGAAGATTCAGACTCAGTACGCCGCTGACGGGGGGGCAAACCACTGACGCAGAATTGTAGCAAGAAAATGCCTTGAATTCCTGCCACCTTCTGAACAACTATGGTGCGCTCAATATCGCGGGATGATGTGTATGTGAGCCGCGTAGGTGAGACCGATCCAGCTGTTTAACTTGACCACTCGATTGAGACGATCGCGACGTCAGGTCCGGAATGGCAAATGGCACGTGAATCATGGCTGGTCTTGGGACGAGCCGGAGGATGGATGCCAGATTGACGCCAAAATGGAGCGACCCCATCCCCGAAATTGAGCACTGCGGGTCGTAGAAAGAAAGATAACGATACATTTGTGGAAGCTGTAGAAAGCCCAGTCGTCGAAAAACGAGCGAATGCCGAAACGTCGGCCGAATCAACTAGCCCAGACTCGTGTCTGCGTCGTCTATGGAAGACGTCCTTGCTAGTTCAAGCGCGGGTGGATTCCCGAAGCGGTGTGGTGGAGGATGATGCGGGTCGAGATCTGGCCGGGCAATTGATTGATCTCTCGACCGAGATGTTGGGCAGCGACGATTTGAAGTTTGCCCAGAGTTTGCTCATTCGGGGCGCCTCGTTGAAGTCCAAGAAGCAGGATCAACAACTCTTCCCGTCCGGGATCCTGAACAAATGTTTCTTTAAGTCCCGAGGGGGCGCCCTGCGGACAGGCCATGGGTACGGTGAGGATGCGGCTTCGTACGCGGCATCGGATTCTGGGGAAGGGGGATCGGGAACCAAACAATTTGGCGAAGATTTTTCCGCGCACCTGTTGAAACTCAAAGAGAAGTTTGGCGGGGATGCCACCAAAGATGACGGCAAAGCGGTCGAAGAGCTGGCGCTCTATACGCTGTCTCACGTTACGTCGACTTTCAAAGATGATGTTCGCCGGTTGGCCCGTGAGTCGAAGCCGTTTGAGATTGCGGCGCGCTCGGTGCTCCGGGCTTTTGAAGATGGGCCGGGGCTGAAGGCCTCCGGGGATGACCAACCCCTTTTGCAAGCGTATTGCGGTTCGGTGCTGAATCGGTTGGAACTTATCGAGAAACTGGGCGGAGCCAAGTCGGCTAAGCTCTTCAACAAGTATCTCAGTGCCGCGGATGAATCCAAATCGGACATCAATCTCACGCAGATTGTAGGAGATCATTCGCTCAAATCTTTCCCGGAACTGCACCACTTGCCGGCCACGGAGTTTGTGACCCTGGCGGGTGGCGATTCCGGTTCGGAGGTTGAGAAATTCCTCCAACTCTTGGGGCAGGTCTCTCGTGAGATCACGCTGGAGTCACGAGAGCTCTCTCGTTTTGATGCGTATACAAACCTGCATTTCAGCCAGGAGTTTCAGATCAAGGAAGACGAAACGGGCATGGAGCCGGTTCAAGCCTGCGTGGCAACGCGGCAGCTGATGGGGTCGTATCGCCAGGTGAAGGATCACCTGAAGGAACTTTCCATCCTAGGGAGCCCGACCCAACATTACTTTGGTTGGTATTCCATACCACGGGTCTTGGAAGCCTTCCTCATTGGTGAATCCGAACGCTTGACCGTCACGGGTATCTTGCCTCTGGGCGCCAACGAAGATCCCTGGAGTGACGCGCATTCGGATCTCCGCATGGAGTATTGCTTGGCCAAGGTTCAGCGGACGTTCTACGAGCCACCCTTGACGATGAGCTTGGCGAGTGCCTTTGTCTTTCTGTCTTGGGAGATTGCCGCGTTGGGTGTGGCAAAAGAGGGAATCCGCTTGGAGTCGTCTGATGAGGCGAGCGGGACTCTAACCCTGTCCTTTGATTACGCTCCCCCGGGAAGTGATGCGCCGGCTAGCCGGCGGGAGATCGTCTACACCATTGCGGACATTTCGCTGGCTCAGCCCGCGGACCTGACCCTGCCGAATGAAACGGACCCGATCTTGTTCGAGTCCGACGAAGGGGATTTGCCAGCTGCGCTGTTGTTTGTCGGAGACAACGTGGTCAAAGAACTGCCGCTGTACCACCGGTTCAGCTACGGCAAGAATGTGGCGCTTTACGTGCTGGAATCCAAGATCGCGCCGAAGGTGCGGAAGGAACGCACGAAACCAGCGGAGAAGAAAGCGGCGAAGAAAGCCGCGCCCGTGCCGGAAACCGTTGTTGAAGAACCCGTATCCACGGCACCGGAATTGACCGGTATGGCGAAGTTAGCTTCAGAGCTGTTGGCCGCGGACAAAGATCTCAAGGTGTTGCGTCAAGATGACCTGTCTTGGACACAGGAGGTGTTGGAGCGCATTGTTGCCGACCAGAAGGTAGCTGGAAAACAACGCCGCAATTTCCGACGCCTACATCATCAGCTCCGGCACCGGGAAGGGCGAGGATTCTCGAATCGCTTGGAAGGCGAGTTCGTCACCAAACTTGCCAACCTTTCCCGTGAGTTTGACGCTGGAATCGAGGCCTCGTAGCGAACGGAATGGCCCCCTAGGCGAAGCGGGGCGTGAATTTACCGCCAAGAGCGGATGATGGACCGACTTGTGATCCTTCGAATCCAATTCGTGTTGCTGTCATCGCTGGGGTGGTTTCCTACGGCACTCGTAGCTGCGGTCTATTCCGTCGGGCCTGAGCAGGCCCTGTTGAGCCCTTCCGATGTCCCGTGGGAATCCCTCCAAGCCGGGGACGAGGTCAGGATCCATTGGCGAGCAGAACCCTATCGAGACAAGTGGGTGGTTTCTACCCAGGGAACGCCATCGGCACCTCTTGAGATCAAAGGGATACCCGGTCCAAATGGGGCCCTGCCCGTCATCAGTGGGAGGGACGCAAAAACCCGGGCGGGGTTGGACTATTGGAACGAGGACCGCGGTGTCATTAAGATTGGGGGCGCTTCTCATGCTCCGAATCAGTTGCCGGCGTACGTGCAAATACGAGGGCTGGAGGTTCGCTCCGCTCGGCCGCCGTATCAATATGCGGGTAATGAAGGTGTTGAGAAGTATCGGATCGATGCCGCGGCGATCTATGTGGAGGCCGGTCACGCGATCACAATCTCTCACTGTCGACTCCACGATTCTGGGAATGGGCTTTTTGCCAACGGTGACGCGATTGTTGTCGAACACTGTCACATCTTCGATAACGGGATGGAAGGCAGTGAAGGGCAACACAATGTTTATACCGCCGTCGATGGTTTGACCCTACAGTTCAATCACCTCGCACCGCTACGGGCCGGCTCTCTCGGGAACAATCTCAAGGACCGGTCTGCCGGGCTTGTGGTTCGCTACAATTGGATTGAAGGTGGCGCCCGCCAGCTCGATCTCGTGGATGCCGAGGACCACGAGGGGAGACTCGCCCGCCGTCCCGACTACGGAGCGACCCATGTCTATGGGAATCACCTCATTGAAGGCAGCGATGCGTTTGGGAGCGAGATGGTTCATTTCGGCGGGGACAGCGGGAACCGCGAATGGTATCGTCCCGGACCTCTCTACTTCTACCACAACACGGTGGTGAGTCACCGTAGAGACATCACCACCTTGTTCCGACTAGACTCGAATGCTCAGAGCGCGGATGTTCGTAATAACCTATTTCGGCGAGCGGATTGGCGCGGGCGATTGGCGCTTTCTCATGGTTGGGGGCGGTTTCATCTTCAAGGCAACGCGATCTCACGTGGTTGGGTATTGACCTCTCGGTGGTTGTTTCTAGGGCATGTGGTCGAGCGAGAGAATGTCGCGACGGCGGAAGGCCGTGATCTCCCCTTCGGGAGTCCGTTGGCAGAAGGGGTGCCGCCGGTGCTGTATCGCGCGGTTCAGCCCGGGCAGTTAGCCAAAGTGAAACGGGACGGGGAGAGGCGATTTGGAGCGTTTTGAGAGTCAGTGGTGTTTGTGGAACCGGATGTTGGTTTTTTGGTAAGAAGTCGTAAGGGATGAAGAATCGCAATACTGCTAGCGGGAATCGAATCCCCAGAGCCAAGAAGTTTTTGTTTTTTTCGGTTCTGATTGGGGCTGGCTTGTTGTTAGGGGCGATGTTCGCAGAGGTCATGGTGAGATTGATGGGGTGGTCATTTCCCTTGGCTACCTATGTTTATGATGGCCAGGTGAGCCTGCGACGCCCCTACGCTTGGATCCGCAATACGGTCGAAGTGGACCGGGTTCTGCGACTGAATAACTTTGGTTTTCACGATGAGGATTGGCAGGTGACGGGGGCGGGGCGTCGAGTCCTACTCTTGGGGGACTCGATGCTCGAAGGGGTGCACGTGCCCCACAGTGAGGGCTTTTGCGAGCGGTGGGAGCAGGCGCTGACGGCACTCGGACAATCGGTTGAATGCCTAAATGCGGGAGTGACTGGCACGGGAACGGCGGATCAGTTCCATCTCTGGAATGTGTACCTGCGGGAGGCTGTGGAGGCAGACGCGATCGTCTTGTTCGTTTTTTTGGGCAATGATTTTGAAAACAATCATCCCGAGATTGGGAGTCCTCCAGTGAACCTGGGATCGACGGTTGACGAGGCCGGTAAGGTGTCGCTCCACCGTCGATCCTACTCTGGGGTGCAACGAACGGTGCGGGCCGTCTGCCGGAAATCGGCCGCACTTTCGCTGTTGTATCGGAAACTATATCGTTGGCGACGGACTCGGCTGCAGCAGCGCGCGGCCGCCGCCCCGGTGGCCCACCGAGATGCGGCGGGTGAGACCGAAGCGCCCGTGGTGCAGGATCCGGGTGGTGATCGGATGGACGCCTCCATTGCGGGGACGACTCAACTGATTCTTAATTGGGACGAACAGCTCGCCGATGAGGGGAAGGATTTCTCCGTAGTGGTGTTGGGGCAAACCTCCGGGGATTTGAAGATGAGGCGTTTCGTCGCGGAACTCTTCACCGCGTTAAGGGCGCGAGGCCGGGCTTGTCTCCACTTGGAAACGCCAACTGAGGATCTGGTCCGGTATCAATCTTTCGATGGCCAGACGATCGGTCACTACAACTCGGCCGGGCACGGATGGGTGGCGGAGCGCTTAACCCAGTGGTATGGGGCCTACCTCTCGGAGGGCGACTTGGGTGGCGAAGGAACGGTTACGCGTTGAGTGACTCCAAAATAGTTTCGACGGCTTTCACGGGGTCAGCTGCCGCGTATATGGGGCGCCCGATAACCAACCAGTCCGCTCCGGCAGCCAGGGCTTCGGCGGGACTCTTGGTGCGTTTCTGATCTCCTTTGGCATCCGTTGCCATGCGAATGCCCGGAGTCACGAGTTGGGTTTGGGGGCGGATACGCGTGCGAAGCGGTTCGATTTCAAGGGGAGAACAGACGAATCCACGGAGTCCAGCGGCTTCGCCCAGATCGACCACGCGCTGAACTTGATCCTCCACACTGGCCTGGATACCCAGTTCGGCGAGGTTGCTTTGGTCCATACTTGTCAGCACGGAGACGCCCAAAACCAGTGGCGGTGTGGTGCCGAGTTCGCTCGCTGTTTCTTGCGCAGCTTTCTCCGCGGCCTGCATCATTTCCGAGCCACCGTGGGTGTGGATGGTCAGCATTTGGACGTCGAGTTGCACGGCTGACGCCACCGCTTTTGCTACCGTGTTTGGGATGTCGTGAAACTTCAGGTCCAGAAAAACGGCGGCACCTTCTCCACGAATCCGGCGAATGATGTCGGGTCCGGCGGCGGTAAATAATTGCATTCCCACCTTGAAGGCGCCGACTCGGGAGCCAAGGGTCTGGATGAGGTGGTAGGCGGCGTCCGGCGTGGGAACATCCAGGGCGGCGATAATCGGATTGGACATAGTGGGCGAACTCGAGATTGCGATTTATTGGAGCAGGTGGAGGGCGGCTTGAGTCATGGCGATGACTCCGGTTTTGATGGTCGGTTCCGGATCCGGATAAAAGCGACTGGAATGGAGTGAGGGCGGGTTTTCCCCGGCGGCCTTAGCGGCTGCTAGGACGGAATCCGGTGCGGCGCCCAACCAGAAGATGCAGATCGGAATCTTGTCTGCCGTGCGTCCGTAGCGGCCGAAGTCCTCGCCTCCCATCACGGGGTCCACTTCTTGGACCCGGTCGCGTCCGAAGGTCTCGTAGAAGACATCCGCGATGCCGCGCGTCAGTTCGGGGTCGTTGTAAGTGGAGGGTGTATAGGTGTCGGCCGTGGTGACGATCGGTGCCTTGTCATCCGGCACGCCGGCGGCGCTGGCGAGCCCAGCGACAATCCTCCGAATGGAGGCAACGGTTTGTTCGCGAACGGCATCGGTGTAGGACCGGAGGGTTAGTTGTAGTTTGACTTCGTTCGGAATGATATTGTGCTTGGTGCCGCCATGAATGGAGCCGACGGTCACGACGGCGGCCTCGGTGGGAGGGATCTCACGGCTAACGATGGTTTGCAGGGCCATGACGGTCTGGGCGGCCAGCACGACCGGGTCGCGGGTAGAGTGGGGCCAGGCGCCGTGCCCGCCGATCCCGCGCAGGGTGATATCCACCGATTCCACGTTCGCCAACGCATAGCCGGGAACGAACCCGAGCGATCCCGCCGGTAGGCCGGCGCTCACATGGAGTGCCAGGCAGGTTTCCGGCTTAGGGAACCGCTCAAACAGGCCGTCTTCGAGCATGGCTTTGGCTCCGGCGCCTTTCTCTTCCGCGGGTTGGCCGATCATCACCAGGGTGCCTTTCCAGTGTGATTTCAAAGCGGCGAGAATACGGGCCGTGCCTTCGAAGACGGTCATATGAATGTCGTGACCACAGGCGTGCATCACCCCGACTTCGGAGCCGTCGTCGTTGGTGGTGCGGACTTGGCTGGCGTAGGGGAGATTGGTTTGTTCCGTCACGGGGAGGGCGTCCAGATCGGTGCGGATGAGTAAGGTGGGGCCGTTCCCGTTTTTCAGGATCGCGACAAAGCCGTGTCCTCCAACTCCGGATGTGATGTCAAAGCCGTGGATTCGCAGTGCCTGGCTGAGACGGGCGGCGGTGGCTGCTTCGTGGAACGAGAGCTCGGGGTTTTGGTGCAGGTGGTAGTATAAGGCTTCTGAATTCGGATAGTTCGCGATTGCCTGCTGTTGGACCTGTTCCGTTAAATCGGCACCCCGAAGATCGGGCAGACCGGCGATGGCGAACAGGGCTGCGAGGAGTGAAAGCATCGGTCCGCAAGGCGGGCGATCAGGACAGACGAAATAGGGAGAGCACATCATAGCGGCGGTCGGGAACTAGGGATGCTGTTGAGGAGTTGTTGGGCCGGGCCATACTCGGGGCGAATGGTGAGCGCGCGACTGGCCGCTTGCTCCGCCTCAAAATGCCGGCCGAGTTGGAAGAGAATGGTGGCGCGGGCATAGGGAATATCGGGATCGTCGGGACTCGCTGCTTCCGCTCTTAAGAGGGCCGTGACGGCGCCTTCCGTATCTCCGTTGCCATTGCGGGCCAAGCCGAGATTGTACCAGGCGCGTCCGTGCATGGGATCGATCTGGACGGCCTTTTCCAAGTGAACGAGCGTTTTGTCCGTTTGGCCGAGCTCGTTCCAAGCCAGTGCGATCTTGTATTGATACTCCGGTTCATCGGGAGCGAGCCGTGCGGCGGCCTGGAGTTCTTCCAATGCTTCTTGCTGGCGGCCGATGGTGCTCAGGACAATCGCGAGCTCGTGACGGATCGGCGGTGAATTGGGATCCCATCGGGCCGCCGTGCTGTAGTGATCGAGGGCCGCCGCCACTTGATTACGGGCGAGTTCATAGGCGCCGAGCTGCATTTGACCAGTGGGTTGGTCGCTGTTGTAGTCGAGATAGTGGGCTAGCTCTTGGCCGGCGCGACTCGTGGCATCGATTTGCTCGCGCAAGGCCCAGGCGGCGTACACCCGCACGTTACGGTGCGGATCGTCTAGGAGCGTTTCTAGTGCCTGAGTGATGTTGGCTTGGCGGGCGCCGGCCAAGGGGGCGATGGCCACCGCGGCGTGCGCGCGTACGAGGGCGTTGGTGTGATTGAGTGCGGTTAGGAGTGCTCCCTGAACGTCGGTATCTCCCAACCAGCGCCCGAGGAGGTGACTGGCACTGGCCTTCCAGAGTGGCGTTTCGTTCCCGAGCACCATCTGCACTAGGGGTTCCTTGGCGGTCTCGATGCCTTGTCGTCCGGCGGCCATCCATTGGGCTCGCTGCCGGGTGTAACGATTCAAGCGGTCGCCATACCAAGCTTCCGAATGGGTGATGGCCCAGTCCGTGTCTTGATCCTCGTGACAGCGGTTGCAGGCATTCGGAATCCCCAACTGTTTGGTCATCAGAGGATCCGGGATGGTGAATCCGTGATCGCGTCGGGCGTGCCGTTCCATGTAGGTGGTTTGCGGCATGTGGCAATTGACGCATTGGTTTCCGGCACTGGATTCCGAATGGTGCGAGTGGGCAAGGGGTTCGATTTTCGGAGAGTTGGGATAAGATCCATTGTGACAGCGCATGCAAAGGGCGTTGCCGGGGAGGATGGTCTTGGTGGAGTGGGGTTGGTGACAGTCCAAGCAATGGACGCCGGCGGCGTGCATGCGGCTGCTCAGGAATGAGGTGAATACGTAGTCTTCATCTCGGACTTGGCCATCGGGGTAAAAGACGTCGGATTCGTCCGGAACGGTGAGTTGGTAGTGATCGGCATAGGCTTCTCCTGGGACGAAGTCGCCGGTGAGTTCCGCGCGTCGGGAATGGCAACTCCCACAAGTATCAAGGATTTGAGTGCGATCCAAGCGCTTGATGGTGGGATCGGCCAGGCTGGTGTCGTGGGGTTTGCGTTGCCAGCTGACGTGGTCTTGCATGGGGCCGTGGCACGCTTCGCAGCCGACGGATACCTCGGCCATACGAGTCTGGTAGGTGTCCTGGGTGCGGTCGTAGTTCTTGCGCAGGCGGGTGTTGTGGCAGGAGGCGCACATAGCGTTCCAATTCATCCCGCGGCCCGTCCAGTGTCCCCATTCGCCGGGGCGCCGGTCTTCGTCACCGTAGACACTGAACCATTCGTGTTGATGGGGATCGTAAGCCGCGTCAACGGCTTGGTAGCGGCCGTTTTCGTGAGCGACCAGAAATTGCCGCAGGGGTTCATGCCCGATCACCCGTTCGAGGGCAAAGGCTTGATGTTTGTTCTCGAAGCCAAGGGTTTCAATGGCGAAGCCGTCCGTCCCTTGAATCGGTTGGGTCTGGACCCCGCCATGAGTGAACTGAGTCTGGTTCTGAAAGGCGTTTTGATCCTGCTCGTCTGCTAGCGTGCGTTCGGCCAGACTGTGATTCGAGGGCTGCCACTGCTCGAAGGCTTCGGCGTGGCATTCTCGGCAAGATTCACTTCCCGCGTATCGGGCGAAGACGGTCTTTTCTGGTGGGAGGGAAAAGCCGTCTTGGGCCGCGCTTGGATCCGGCCCAGTGGGCTGGCGTTTGGCCCAGAAGGCAATGAGGCCCACGGCCACGACGAGCAACACGGCCGATCCCCAGGGTTTGGGCTTGGCCGCCGCTGGTGGGGGCGTGGTTGCCTTGGGTTTCGATTTTGCGCGTTTGCGTTTTTTGGCCATCGGCCTTGAGTTTGTGGTCGATAGCGAGAAGGTGCAACGCTCAAGGCCAGCCAATGGTAGGATTGGGTGTGATTGAAAAAGGGGGCATCGGATACGGGAGAGCCGTTCTGGTTTCCGTTCCGGATGGTGGGGCGAGCGTACCTGCGAGCCGTCGGCACAATCGTAATCGCCATCCCGGAAAGGAGCCTGGCGCAACACGGTAGAACCCCCATATCCGTGGAACAGTCGAATGCCGGCTGTGCGGGGCGGAGTCGACAAATAGTTCGATTGTTTACGTTCTTTTTGGTAGTCCGAAGGCGTGAGTTCGACGCAGATAGAACAGGTGCTTCGCGAAATTCGCTCCAAAGCGGAAGATGCCAAGCTGTTGTTGCCGGCCATCCAAACCTTTGAGGCGGCGGTGACTAAGGTGATGGAGGGCGACTCGGGTCTGGTTCCGGAATCTGAGATCGAGCCAGTGCGGGATTTGGTGTCTCTCAATCCCGGCGGCTATGATCCAGCGGACTTTGGCCCCTTGGCCGATCAGTTGGCGGTGATCAAACTCAACGGGGGACTGGGAACGGGAATGGGGTTGGACCGAGCCAAGTCTCTGTTACGTGTCAAGGGCGAGCGCACGTTTCTGGATTTGATTGCCGAGCAGTTGTTGGGCTTGCGGGCGAGCTTTGGTGGAACACGTCCGGCGTTCTATTTGATGAACAGTTTCAGTACCCGTGCTGACTCGCTTCAGTTTTTGGAAAAGTATCCCGAGTTGGTTGGCGATCAGGGGCGCTTGGATTTCCTGCAGGGTCGGGTGCCCAAACTCCGGGCCGACAGTTTGCTGCCCGCTGAATGTCCGGCGAATCCGGACCTGGAATGGTGTCCGCCTGGGCATGGTGATATCTATCCCTCGTTGATTGGAAGTGGGTTGTTGGAGGATCTTTTGGCCCGAGGCGTGCGCTACCTCTTTGTGTCGAACTCGGATAACTTGGGCGCCACCGTGGATGCGGCGCTGCTCAAGCACTTCGCTGAATCCGAGGCCGGTTTCATGATGGAAGTGGCTCGCCGTACGGTGGCGGATCAGAAAGGCGGGCACTTGGCGCGGCGATTATCCGATGGGCGCCTCGTGCTGCGAGAGCTTGCCCAGTGTCCGCCGGAGTCGATGGAGGTGTTTCAGGACATTGATCGTTACTGTTACTTCAATACCAATAATCTTTGGATTCAACTCGAACGCTTACAGGAAGCCTTGGCGGGGAACCAGGGCGTGTTTTCTTTGCCCATCATTCAAAACCGAAAGACACTGGACCCGCGGGACAAGACATCCGCTCCCGTGATTCAGTTGGAATCTGCGATGGGGGCGGCGATTGAGTGTTTCGAAAACGCCACGGCGGTAGAAGTGCCGCGGACTCGGTTTTCTCCCGTCAAGACGACCTCGGACTTATTGTCGCTCTGGTCGGATGCTTACGTCATGACGGAGGACTCCCGTTTGCAACTGTCGCCGGAACGAGCGGGGCAACCCCCTTTGGTCACTCTGGATCCGACACACTTCAAGTTGGTCCAAAACTTTGAGCAGCGGTTCGCCGCCGGTGTGCCCTCTCTGATTGAATGCGTCTCGCTGAAAGTCGAAGGGGATGTGACCTTCTCGGACGGGGTTGTGTGTCGGGGGCGGGTTGAGATTTCGGCCCCAGATGGGCCCCGAACCTTGAAAACGGGTGTGTATCACGATGAGAAAGTTATCTTGTAACTGGGCTGCCGTATTCGGCTTTTGGTGGGTTGGGTGGGTTACGGGCTGGCCGCAAGGTTTGGTGGAAACCGGTTCGTTCCGGCATCACCCGGACATTGAGATCCGATTGCTGGTTGCGGAGCCGGACGTGGTGGATCCGGTGGCCCTGTGTTTCGATGCGGCGGGACGGATGTATGTCGTGGAGATGCGGGATTATCCCTACGGTTCGACCGACGCGCGCGGGCGAGTGCGGTTGCTCGAATTCAACGATCGCGGGCAGCTGGCGCAATCTCAGGTCTTTGCCGACGGACTCTCTTTCCCGACTTCGATTACGCCTTACAATGGTGGCGTGTTGGTGACGGCTCCGCCTGAGGTGATCTATTTGAAAGATCTCGATGGCGACGGGCACGCGGACCAGCGGGATGTGGTCTTGGAAGGCTTTCGCCTCGGGGTGACGGATAGCAATGTGAATGGCTTGCGCTGGGGCTTGGACAATCGGGTTCATATCGCCAACGGCGGCAACGATGGTGTGATCTATCAGCCCAAAGTGCCTGATGTGCGACTGGATATTCGGGACATGGATGTATCCTTCGATCCCGCCACGGGCGAATTGAAGCGGACCGGGCACACGGCTTCCGGTTTTGGTTTGGTGTTTGCGGATGATGGCGCCAGTTTTTCCACCTACAACATCGAGCACATTCAGCAACGGCTTGTACCCTTCCGCTACCTGGAACGATTGCCGCAGGCTCGTTCGGTGTGGGCGACCATCGATATTTCGGATCATGGTCCCGCTGGACGAATCTATCCGGTTTCCGATGCGGAAACCCGGGTCAATCATCCCGAACAGGCCGGGCATTTTTCTGCGGCCGGGGGCATGGGATTCCTTTCCCGAGGGGTTTGGGGCGAGCGGCTCGGGCAGAGTGTGCTGGTAGGCGATGTGGTGGGGAATCTCGTCCATCGGGATCAACTTGTTCCGAATGGCGTTGGGTATCAGGCGCGCCGTGCTCCGGAAGAGCAAACGGCGGAGTTCATTGCGAGCTATGACTTGAGTTTTCGGCCGGTGGGTTTTGAAACGGGACCCGATGGGGCTTTGTATCTGGTGGATATGCAGCGCGGGGTGATCGAGCACCCCGACTACATTCCGGAGGCGGTTAAGTCCGCCATGAACATTCGGGAAGGGGAGGATCGGGGGCGGATCTATCGAGTGACTCGCCGAGGCGCTCCCCGCCCGCAGTGGACCAACTTGGCGGCGGCCCAACCGACGACCTGGGTGCGGGCTCTGGCGGATCACAACCCTTGGACGCGAGCGACGGCTCAGCGGTTGCTGGTCGAGCAGGACGTTCGGTCGGCGATTCCGTTGCTGCGGGCGGCTCTTAAGAGTGAAGATCCCTTAGGGCGACTCCATAGTCTTTGGACCTTGCAAGGTTTGGGAGCGCTTCAACTGGGGGATCTCCGGCTGGGATTGTGCGACTCATCGCCAACGGTGCGCTGCCAATCCCTGCTGATCTTGGAGCGACATCCCGATTGGATGCCAACCCTTTGGGCCGCGGTGCTGGAAGCGACCGCAGATCCCGACGAGCGCGTGCGCTTTCAAGCCGTCTTGACTCTTGGGGAGCGGGGCGATCCGGGCAACGCGGCGGCACTAGCAGATCTGATTGAGCGACCAGACGTCCATAAGCAGTGGATGCGGATCGCCATCTTGAGTGCTATACAGAATGATCTGGGCGCCGTGCTGACATCGCTTTTGGGCGAGTCTTCCGGGTTGAACGCACTCCCTCCGGATGCGAGTTCCCTGGTCGGGCAGATGCTGCAACAATGGGTGGTGCGGACGGAGGGACAACGACGGGATCTCATCCCGTTACTCGCCGAGCGGCTCTCCGATCCCACTTTGAGCGTGGCTTGGCGCACGAAACTACTCCGCGGCTTAAATGACGGATTGGCGGAAACATCCCAAGCCGCAGCTGATTCCAAACTGGGCTGGAGGCGACTTCGAGGCGGGGCGGTGGGGGACGCGGCAGCGCTGCAGTTTGAGAATTGGCGTTTGAAGCGGGCCTTGGGATCAGTGGACGACTCGGAATGGGCCCGGGCGGTGCAGCACGCGGTGACTCAGGCTGGAGATCGTTCCGTTCCGTGGGAGGATCGTCTCCAGTGGCTGCGGTTCTTGTCCTTGGCGGGCTATGACGCAGCGGGATCGCATTTCTGGAGTTTGTGGGATCGCGACCAGACCGAGGCCTTCCAGCGGGAGTTGGTTTCCGTGATGAGAGGTTTTTCTGATGATGGTTTGGCAAACACCTTGATTCAGCGTTGGCGAGAAGTGCTGCCCGGGGTGCGTCCAGCGGCGGTTCAGGTGTTGGTGCGGCGGCGGAATTTTCACGCTGCGTTGCTGACCGCGATTGAGGAGGGACGAATCGGACTAGGGGAGCTGAATTTGGATTTGGAGCAACGGCGTCGTCTCCGACGCTCCCCGGACGAGTCCATTCGGAATCGGGCCCAAGCCTTGTTTGGAGACGAAGAATATAGCAATCGCTCCGACCAGGTGAGTCAATGGTTGAAGCGCTTACCCGAGGTCGGGAATGCGGAGCGGGGGAAGAATCTCTTCGTGACGCATTGCGCCCCGTGTCATCAGTTGGGTTCCCAGGGCAATGCGGTGGGGCCACCCTTGACCAGCCTGAGTCATCGTAGCGTGGAGGATCTGGTGTCGAACATCTTGGACCCGAATATGGCGATCAATCCGCGGTATGGCGTGGTGGATGTCGAAACCGCGGATGGCGAGGTGTTGAGCGGGATTTTGCGGTCGGAAACGCCGGCTTCCGTCACCCTGGTGATGGCGCAGGGGATCACCGAGACCCTGGCGCGCGATGGGATCGTTTCGCTGCGGGGCTCGGCCCGGTCATTGATGCCGGAAGGCTGGGAGACCATATTGACGCCGCAACAGTTGCGGGATTTGGTGGCCCTAATGCGGACGCCGGGCTTGGATGAGGCGTTTTGATGGGGTGGCTGCGTGCGATCCCGCTTGACGGGACCGTAGTGGAATGGGAAAGCTCTACGGCTTTTCGTTCAAGCAATCATCGGATTCGGCCGATGATTCCCGTGGCGATAAAGAGAATACGACCATGATCCAATTGCGGCACGAGCAGACCAGCATTCAAGTCAAGGGGGACTCGGCGTGATCCTGGACGTCTTGCTTCTGGTGGTTGGGCTGGTCCTCATTATCAAAGGGGGCGATCTCTTCGTCGCTTCGAGTGTCCGGATCGCGACGATTCTGGACGTGCCGCGGGTGGTGATCGGGACGACTCTGGTGAGTCTGGCGACCACATCGCCCGAGTTGGTGGTGTCGTTGGTAGCGGGAATGAAGGGAGAATCGGGCCTGGCAGTGGGCAATGCCGTGGGGTCCTGCATGGCCAATATGTGTTTGATACTCGGGGTCATGGCGGTGATTCGGGCGATTGGCGTTCATCCCTCCGAATTGCGCATTCCGCTGATTGCGATGTTTGCCTTTACCTTGATCCTGCTAGTCTTGAGTTGGAACCTGGTGCTACCGCGTTCGACTGGGATTGCCTTGGTCGTTCTTGGAGTTGGCTACTTTGTTTTTGATTTTCTGCATCATCGGCATGCGCCGAAACCGGAGGAATTGGCGGAAGCCATCAGCATCGAGGACGAAATCACGGCCGATAACAAGTGGTTGGAGACGGGGCGCGGGGCCGCTTTGGTGTTTTTCGTGGGCGCGGTGATGGTGATCTTTGGCAGTCGTTTTCTGGTGGACTCGGCCAGTAGCATTGCCCGGGGTATGGGCGTACCGCCGATCATTATTGGGCTGACCATTGTGGCCGTGGGGACCTCGCTACCCGAATTGGTCACGGCTATTTCTTCGGCGCGTCAGGATGTTTCGGATCTCGCTGTAGGGAATATTCTGGGGGCCAATGTGGCGAATCTCACCTTGATCGTCGGGAGTGCGGCGACACTCAATGATGTGACCATGACCCGGATCACCCAGTTGTTGAATTTCCCCGCGTTGTTGGTCGGGATGCTGATGGTGTTGTGGATGTTGTGTTCCGAGCGGAAGATCTCCAAGCGGGAGGGGGCTATTCTAATTGGGTACTACGTGCTTTATGTCACGGTGGTGCTATTGAGTCCTTCTTTTAATCGTTAGCCCTGACAGATGTCCGAGATACAATTTCATGCCCGACGAGCCACGGTGGATGATCTGCCGATGCTGCGGGGTCTGTGGCAGACTGCTTTGCTGCCGGCCCAAGATCTGGAACGCCATTTGACGGAGTTTCATCTCGTCGAAGGGATGGATGGTCGGCTTATGGGCGCCTTGGGATTCCAGATCTTGGGGAAGGATGCCCGGATTTACTACGAGGCCTATACGCACCCGGACACGGAAGCGTTGGTCAAGCCGCAGCTCTGGAACCGGCTCAAGGTGATGGCAAGCAATGGGGGCGTGCATCGCATCTGGACTCAGGAGAAGTCGGGGTTTTGGGCCGAATGCGGGTTCGAGCCCATGGGGGCGGACGATATGGAGCGTCTCCCCGCTGCGTTCAAGCGAGCACCCGGGAGCTGGCGTGTGTGTGCGCTACGCGATGCGGTGGCGGAGAAGCGGATCGAACAAGAGATCGGGATGTTCCAGGCCGTGCACGACGAAACTCAATCCCGCTTGGATTTTCAGACCCGAGCCGTGAAGTGGTTGGCGTGGTTGGTGGCGGGTGTCTTCTGTATGGTCCTACTGTTCTTTACCGTGAAGATTCTCATGAATCTGCAGACGTTCCGATAGGCTCGACTTGGAAATCAGCCGCGTGGTAGGAACTGCGAACCATGGGCCCACTCGCGACGTAGGTAAACCCCTTGGCTTCTCCTTGCCGCTTGTAGGCTTCGAATTGAGCCGGCGGAATAAATTCGTGGACCGCGAGATGTTCCTTGGTGGGTTGGAGGTATTGTCCCAGGGTGAGGACGTCGCATTCCACTTCGCGGAGATGATCCATCGTTTCCAAGATTTCGGCTTCCGTTTCACCGAGCCCGAGCATCAAACCGGACTTCGTGAGAACCGGGTAGTCGGCCATCTCTTTGGCTCTTCGGAGCACCTGGAGTGATCGGTCGTATTGGGCGCGGGAGCGCACGTCCGGGGTGAGTCGCCGGACGGTTTCCATGTTGTGGTTGAAGATCTCGGGGCGGGCGTCGATGACACTCTTTAGCGAGATGTCCTTTTCATTGAAATCCGGCGTTAAGACTTCGATCACGGTGTTTGGATTCCGTTCCCGAACGGCTTGAATGGTGCGTGCAAAATGCGTGCTGCCTCCATCCGCTAGATCGTCGCGAGCCACGGCGGTGATGACCACGTGGCGGAGTCGGAGGCGGGCCGTCGCTTCCGCCACGCGTTCCGGTTCGTCGGCTTGGAGGGGGAAGGGTTTGGCTACCGAGACGGCGCAGAATCCGCACGCCCGCGTACACCGATCTCCGGCAATCATGAAGGTAGCCGTGCCTTGGCTCCAACACTCCCACTGATTCGGGCACTTGGCGCTCTGGCACACGGTGTTGAGGTTGAGTTCCCCGACGAGGGACTGGGTCTGGGCAAAGACCGGACTTACAGGCAAAGGGCGGCGCAGCCACTCGGGGAGCCGAGGACGTGAGTTCGTTTGAACCGGGGCAGAAGGAGCGGGACTTGTCATGGTCGCGATTGCGGGGTTTGCGCGTCGGGTTAGGAGGCCACCTCGTTACGCCAAAAGGTTGCGAGCTCGCCGACATCGAAGTCCGCCAGCACGATACCGTCGACCTCAATGACCGGTGCCAGGGTTTGGTGAGATATCCGGACCATTTCTGCCATCGCGGCGGAATCGGTCATGACGTCCAGGGTTTCATACTGGATCTGGCGATCGTCCAGCCACTGGATCGCCTCGTGGCACCAGCCACAGTAGGGTTTGATAAAGAGTCGGACCCGGGGTTCGTGCTTCACGGAGTCGGTAGGTGAGGGGCTCAAAGCTCTTCGGTAAGGACGGTGTCACTGTGTTCGTAGCACGGCGCGCAGCAGCACAGGAGCGTGAGCGGCTCCGAACCCGTGTTCCACAGCTTGTGTTTCTGGCCGGGGAGAATGGCGATGGCATCTCCGGGCTTTACCTCGCGTTCTTCTGCTTCGATCCGCATCCGGCCTTGGCCGGCGGTGATGTAGTAGATTTCCTCCGTTTTTGGATGGTAGTGTTCCTGGGTGGACGCCCCGACGGGCACGCGCGCCTCGGCGAGGCTTTGGTTTGTGATGGCTGAGTTGCGGTAGGCCAGCAACTCACGGATCTCGGATCCGTCTTTGGTGATAAATGCCGGAACGTCCGCTAGGTTTTTGACATCCATATCGTTCCAGTAGTGTTAGGCATGAGTGCGGCGGGGGCAACTGGGGAATTTGAGAAAAAATTGTCTCGTGCTTTTGAACATCGTGCCCGGTCTACCTTCTAAGATAGATTGGGCCGTGGCCGTTCCCGGGGAAGGAACGGTGTTTTCGGGCGCTGGGATCCGGAAAAGATTTGGTGGACAGGGGCGTGGGGGATCGGGATGATAATGACAGGAGATGGATAACTCATTGCTGAGTACAGACTTGCTGCGACGCCTGGAGCAGTTGCAAATGGTGGCCCGGCGGTTGGCGAAGAGTTCGATGCGGGGGGAGCGGCGGAGCCGCGCACGCGGCTACTCGGTGGAGTTTGCGGACTATCGGAACTACGTCGAAGGAGATGATCTCCGCTATTTGGACTGGAGCCTGTATGGGCGCCTGGATCGGCTCTTTTTGCGGCTCTACGAGGAGGAACGGGAACTTCCCGTGAGTATTTTCTTGGATGTCAGCGAATCGATGAGCTTTGGCGAACCGGCCAAATTCGACTTTGCGCGGCAGATCGCGGCGGCCATCAGTCATGTGGCTCTTTGTGGATTCGATCGAGTTTCGATTCAATGTTTTCCTGGACGAGAGGCGAATCAGCGATTTAAGGGCCCCTTGCGGTTGGTTCGAGGGCGTCAGTCCTCCATTCCCATGATGGGGCATTTGGCGGGCTTGGAAGCCGGGGGAGCCGGCGAATTGAATGATGCCTTGCGGCGCGGGGCCATTGAATCCCGGCAGACGGGCTTGGCGGTGGTTTTGAGCGATTTCCTGGATGAGGGCGGTTATGAGGCCGGGCTGAAAGCGCTCATGGCGCGGGGTTTTCAGGTGATGGCTGTCCAAGTCTTGGCGGAAGAAGAACTGAATCCCTCCTCGTACGGGGATCTGAAATTTGTCGATGCTGAGTCGGGTGCGGTTCGGGAGGTGACTTTTGGGAAGTACCGCTTGAGTCGTTATCAGGAATCGACCCAGGCGTATATCGAACAGTTAGCCGAGTTTTGCCGCGCCCGGGGGATTGGGTTTTGGTCCACATCTTCGGCGGCGCCCTTGGAATCCCTCTTGCTGAAACAAATGAAGGAAGGAGAGTTCTGGCGCTAAGGTTTGCGTTGAGGGTGGGTCATGAGCTTCTTGTCTTTGTCAGCTTTTTGGTTCGCGTTGACCCTGCCGGTCGTGGTGCTGCTGTATCTGCTGAAGCGGCGCCGCAAGCTAAAGCTCGTTTCCAGCACCGTGCTTTGGGAACGTTTCCTGGCCGAATCCCAAGCCAACGCGCCCTTCCAGAAGTTGCGTCGGAATCTGCTCCTGATCCTCCAGCTGCTCATGTTGCTCTTGGCGGTTCTTGCTCTCGGGCGCCCCTACTTCTCGGAGCAACTCAGTGGGGGGAGCCTCCAGGTGTTGATTTTGGATACGTCGGCTTCCATGCAGAGCGTGGATGTGAAGCCCTCACGCTTCGAAGCGGCACGGACGAAGGCTTTGGAGTTGATCGATGGGTTGCGCGATTCCGACCAGATGGTAGTGGTGGCGGCCGGTGCCCGCACCTCGGTGCTCCAGTCGCCTACTTCTGAGAAAGCCGTCTTACGACGCATCCTGCGGGAAGCCGAGGTGGGAGACGGGCCGACCCGTTTGTTGGATGCCTTGCAACTCGCGCAGACTTTGGTCCGCGATCACCCTTCGTCGGAAATCCACCTGTTGAGTGATGGTGCGGTCTCGGATTTGGGTGATTTCGAAGACTCGGATCTCAATATCCGTTACTATGCGCAGGGAAGTATTGGGAATAACGTGGGGCTGGTATCCATGGACGTGCGACCCAATCCGGAAGATGCCACGACTCGGGCGATCTTTTCCAATGTGGTCAATTTCTCCACCAATCGATTCGACCTCTCGGCCGAGCTCCGCTTGGACGGACAGATGGTGGAAGTCCGTCGACTCTCGCTGGATGGCGGGAGTTCCCTCTCACTGGCTTTCATTGCCCGCCAACAGACGAACGGCGTGTTCTCGTTGCAACTGGATGTGCCGGATGATCTCGCGGTGGACAATCAGGCGCAGGTGGTGAGCATTCTGCCCAAACCAGCGCAGGTCACGCTCTATTCGCCCGGGAACAACTTTCTCGAACGGGCCTTGCGGTCCACCGGGGCACTGGAACTGCAGGTGACGGATGATCTGACGCAAACGGCCGATGATTCGGACGTGGTGATTCTGGACGGAATCCGACCCTTAACCTGGCCGGATGCGAGTGTCCTGGCCATTCACACGATGAACACCAACTGGTTCTCGAACTGGGAGACGCAGGAGGCGCCGGCGATTGTCGATTGGAAGAGCAGCCACCCTCTCTTACGCTTTGTGAGTTTTGACGATGTGCAGATTGCCGAAACCTATGCCGTAAAGACGCCGTTTTGGGGCGCTGCCATTGTGGAGTCGAGCCAGACCCCGTTGGTGATCGCTGGAGAGCAGGGCGGCCAGCGCCGTTTGTGGGTGGGCTTTGATACCTTGGAGTCCACTTGGCCTCTACGCGTCTCGTTTCCCATGTTTATGGCCAATGCCATCCGGTGGTTGAATCCAGCAGCCACAAGTAGTGAAGCGCTGAATATTCGGACCGGGAATCCCGTTCGGTTGGGCTTTGAAGAAGACCGAGATGAGATCCGAGTCCTGCGGCCTGGGGATGAGTCTGAGACTATCGAGCAGGAACCCGCGACCAAGTCCTTGGTCTACGCCAACACTCTGGACCAAGGCGTCTATCGGGCGGAAGCCGATGGCGAAAGCGTCGTCTTCGCGGCGAACTTAATGGATGCCGCGGAGAGCGACACGACGCCACGCTTGGCGATAACGGTTGGTGGGGGACAACAGATTGAGGCGAGTACCCAAACGCGAGCAGATCTGGAGGTGTGGCGTTGGGTTGCCTTGGCGGCTCTCTTGGTGCTGATGTTTGAGTGGTGGTGGTATCATAAACGGACGGCATGAGATCCTGGTTCGAATGCTTATGGCGGAGGAGCCGGCGGGCGTGGGCCTGCTTGGGATTGGTTTGCCTGCTCTTAATCCTGGGTTGCCAACCCGATGAGCGACCTGAGGTGGTGGTCTATACCTCGCAGGATCAAGTCTATGCGCAGGAGATCTTTGATGCCTTTACCGCTGAGACCGGTGTGCGCGTGGCGCCTTTGTTTGATTCGGAGTCCGTCAAGACGGCCGGTTTGGTAAACCGGTTGGTGGCGGAACGGGCGCGTCCGCGGTGTGATGTGTTTTGGAGCAATGAAGAAATGATGTTGCGACGACTCGGGGAGCAAGGCGTGTTGGAGTCGGATGCGTTGGTAACTTTTGGTTTTCGGAGTCGCCGTCTGATCGTCAATACCAACCTGGTGGCGGTGGAGGAGCGACCGGATTCTCTGGAAGCGTTGACGCAACCCAAGTGGCGAGGGCGGGTGGTGGTGGCGTATCCGTTGTTTGGGACGACGGCGACCCATATGATGGCGTTGCGGGCTTCGTGGGGGGCAGAACGGTGGGAACGGTGGTGCCGGGGATTGGTGGAGAATGAGTGTCTGATGGTGGATGGGAATTCGGCAGTGGTTCGACTCGTTGGGAGTGGTGAGGTGTCACTGGGTTTGACGGATTCGGATGACCTCCGAGTGGGGCAGCGGAATGGACTGCCTTTAGCGGCGCTCCCGTTGGATGAATGGATGTCGCTCATCGCCAACAGCGCGGCTCCGGTGGTGGGGCGTCCGCATCCTCGCACCGCGGATCAGTTTTTGACTTACTTGCAGACTCCGGCGCCGCAGGCGCTTTTGGTGGATCGGGGCGCCTTGGAAGGTTTGGATACGAGTGGTTTGCCGCACTTGGAAGCGGATTGGTCGCTGGTGATGGGGCAGTATGAAGCGGCGTACGCGTGGTTGGATCAAACGTTTTTGAGATAGCGAACCTGGGTGGATCATGAGTCTCACATTGGTCATCAATACGCTTCTGCTTGGCTTCGGGACGGCCCTCGGGTCGGTCGTGCTGGGCGGGCTCATGGTGATGGCCTTGCTGTTGCTCCCAAGGGGACTGGGGCGGCTCATTCCATTTGGGGCAGCGGCGAACTTGTTGATCCCGCAATACTTGGTGATTGCCACGTGGATGGAGTGGTTCGGTCGGGAAGGCGCGGCATTTGGTGGCAGTGGCGTGATCGATCGAGTGGGTTGGCTCTACACGGTTTGGGGTGCAATGTTGATTTTGGCGCTGATGTTTTGGCCTATTCCCTTTTTCTTTCTCGCGACGCGGCGTGCGGCGATGACTCGGGCCTTGGCCGAGGTGGATCCGTTCATTTCCGGCCCAGCGCTGTGGACACGATTATTGGCTCCTCAGTGCGCGCGGCCGTTATTCTGGAGCGGACTTCTCGTGTTTGCGTTGGCGGTGAATCAGTTGGCCGTGCCGGGGATTTTACAAGTGCGAGTTTTAGCGGAAGAAGTGTTTGTGCGCTTTAACACCCGGCTCGATTTGTGGGAGGTGTCTCAGCTGGCGATCCCTTTGGTGCTTCCGGCCATGTTGTTGACGCTGGGGCTTTGGGGGCGTGATTTTGGTGGGGATACTGTGCGTCGTCCGGTTTCGCCGGCTTGGATGCGGCTTCGTCTCGGGCGTTGGAATGCGGGTGCCGTTTTTGCTTTGAGTCTCTTTGCTTTGGGGATGGGCCTGTGTTTTCCGTTGGGGCATTTGATACTGTCACCCGTGACATGGAGGGATTTGATTCCAGCCGTCAAAGCGGGGCAAAGCGCGATTGGGTATTCGGTCCTGTTTGCCGGATTGTCCGCCACGGTGGTGACCCTGCTTGGGGTTGCGTTGGGGCGGTTCCGGGGGGCGGTGGTGTTCTGGTGGTGTTTCGTGATTCCGGGGACGGTGTTTGGCGCGTATTTGGCGACTGCGAATAATCGCCTGTATGCGATCGGTTGGGATCTGGGGTGGATGGCTTTGGTTCTAGCGATTGGGTTGCGGTATCTCGGTTTCGGGATTAGCGGGTGGCGGTTGGTTTCTCGCCAGGTGGATGACCGGTTGGTCGATACGGCCCGGTTGGAAGGGTTGGGATTCCTTGAGCGGGTGCGTCATGCGGTTTGGCCCGGTGTGGGATCGGGATTGTTGCTCGCTTGGTGGGCGGTGTATCTGCTTTGCCTTTGGGAAGTGGAGGTGCTGATTTTTCTCGTGCCGCCGGGGGTGGAAACGCTTTCACTGCGGGTATTCAACCTCTTGCACTATGGACACAATAGTCAGGTGAATGCGGCGTGCCTCGTCTTGTTGGGCCTCGGTGCCTTGCCGGGATTGGTTTATTGGGGTGGGCGACGCTGGTTTGGTCGGGGCGCGCGACTGGCTGGCTTGGTTGCGTTGTTGAGCGTGATGGGGTGTCGGCCCAATGGCGATCCGGATCCGTTGGCTGGGAGTCAGTTTTTTGAAACGGTAGAAGTGGTTGGGAAAAAGGGCACGGGAGTCGGGCAGTTCAACAAACCGCGGTCCATCGCAGTGGGGGCGGACGACGAGGTGTTTGCGGTCGATATGACCGGGCGAGTGCAGCGCTTTACGGCGAGTGGGGAGTACGTCAGTTTCTGGCAGATGCCGGAGACGGAGCGGGGGCGGCCCAAAGGGATGACCTGTGATTCACTCGGGCGCATTGTGGTGGTGGAACCGCACTATGCGCGGGTGAATCATTTTACCCCGGACGGAGAGCTCTTGTTGCAGTGGGGACAACGGGGTGAGGAAGAAGGGCAGTTGGCGTTTCCGCGTTCCGTCGTAGCCCACTCCGGGGGAGATTTATTTGTGACGGAGTTTCAGCGGGTTGAGCGCGTGCAGCGCTTCAGTCTGGATGGCCAATCCTTTGGAGGGAGTTTCGGTTCGTATGGCTTTGAGCCGGGCACCTTCAATCGGGCCGAAGGCATTGGCATCGATGCGGAGGATCGATTGTATGTGGCGGACTCGTGCAACCATCGGGTGCAGATCTTTGAGGATGATGGTCGCTTGGTGCGGCAGTATGGGCGCCCTGGTACGGGGCCGGGCGAATTGAGTTATCCCTACGATGTGCGCGTGGATGCATCGGGCTTTCAATTTGTGTGTGAATTTGGCAATAGTCGGATCCAGGTTTTTGATCCGGACGGGAATTCGGTTGAGATCATCGGTGGGCCGGGTTCCGCTCTCGGCGAGTTTAGCAACCCGTGGTCTCTGGCGATGGATTCCGAGGAGAATCTTTGGGTGGCAGACTCGGGGAATCATCGACTTCAAAAACTAGTTCGGAAGCGCAGCAAACCATGAATATTCAGTTTTCCAATCCGGAATGGCTGTGGTTGTTCTTGCCCATCTTGCCTTGGGTGGTTTGGTTGACCCTGCATTCCGATGCTTCGATCAGTCCGTGGCGGCGGTGGCTGGTCTTCGTGATTCGCATGGTGATTACCTGCGCCATCATTCTAGCCATGGCTGGCCTACAATGGCTCAACCCACAACAGGGTATGAATGTAGTGTTTCTGTTAGACCGTTCTCAGAGTGTCCCGGATGCCCAACAGTCGGCGGCTCGCGATTACGTCAACGCGGTTGTGCAGGACAAGGAGAAGGAAGATCAGGCCGGTGTGTTGGTGTTCGGCGGAGATGCCGGGATTGAGCAGATGGTGCAGGAGCGGGTGGAGCTCGGGAAGATCCAGGCGGTGATCAATACCGAGCGGACGGATATTTCCGCAGCGGTGCGTTTGGGGACAGCGAGTTTTCCCGAGTATGGGCAGAAGCGCTTGGTGCTGATCTCGGACGGGAATGAGAACATTGGCGAAGCTCTCAATGCGGTTGCCGGAGCCCGGCCCTTGGGGGTGTCAGTGGACGTGGTGCCGCTGGGGGCGGAACGACGCAACGATATTTCGGTGCAACGCTTGGCCTTGCCGGGCAATGTGAAGAAGGGGACTACTTTCGAAGCCAAGATCTTTGCCGTTTCGGATGAGGCGGGACCTGCCACGGTGCGGTTGTTTCGAAACGAACGCCTCTTGGGCGAACAAGTCGTTGAGCTTGAGCCGGGGAAGAATCTGTACACCTTTCCGCAGTCGTTACCGGACTCGGGATTCTATACCTATGACGTCGAGATCAGCGGAGCTGGGGATATGGTGGCGCAGAACAACCGTGCGACCAGTTTTGTCAGCGTGGTAGGCGACCCGCGGATTTTGGTGGTCTCGGAATCCCCTGCCGCGGATCAGTCCCTGGCGGCGGCGCTACGTTCCTCGCAACTGGATGTCGTCCTTACGGATCTGAGTGGGTTTCCCAATTCGCTGGCCGAGATGCAGAGTTACGACGCGATTTTTCTATCGAACATTGCGGCTGGTGATTTAGGGACGGATGCGATGGCCCGGGTGGAGAGTGCGGTGAAGGACTTCGGGGTGGGATTCGTTTGTGTGGGCGGCGATCAGACCTACGCAGCCGGCGGGTATCGTGGAACGGCGTTGGAGCGAACATTGCCGGTGGATATGGAACTGAGCAGTAAGAAAGTGCTGCCCAGTGGGGCCTTGGCCATGGTGATGCACGGGATGGAATTTAACAATGGCAACCAGGTCGCCCGGAAGGTGGCCTTGGGTGTGTTGGATGCCTTGGGACCTCAGGATCAATTGGGCATCGTCTTATGGGACGGGCAGGATCGGTGGTTGTTTCCGATGACTCCGGCGGCGGATAAACGGGGCTTGGGGGCTCGGATCATGGGTATGAACCAAGGGGATTTGCCGAACTTCCAGCGCGTCATGACGATGGCCTATGAGGGATTGAAAGAAACCACGGCGAATCTGAAGCACATGATTGTGTTTAGTGACGGGGATCCCGGGGCGCCGTCTGAGGCCTTGATGGAAGAGATTGTGGGCAATCGGATTACCGTGAGTACCGTGTTGATCGCGGGCCACGCGGGGCCGGAACGAATGCAGTGGATCGCGGAACGGGGTCGTGGCCGTTTTTATGACGTGCGGGATGCCGGTCGCTTGCCTCAGATCTTTATCAAGGAGACTGCGGTGATTCTAAAGTCGGCGATTTCTGAAGTGCCGTTCGTGCCGCAGCAGGTGGCTTCGACGGAATTGACGAGTGGATTCAGCGGGATGTATCCACAGCTCCTGGGGCATGTGGCTACCACGCCCAAGGCGCGGGCTGAGACGCCCTTGTTGACCGAGTCGGGTGATCCGCTCTTGGCGCATTGGCAGTTTGGGTTGGGCCGGGCGGTGGCGTTTACCTCGGATGCCCGAGCGCGCTGGGGGCAAGAGTGGCTTTCGTGGGATCAATACCGCCAGTTCTGGTCCCAGGTGGCGCAATGGGCGTTGCGGCGGGTGGAGAACTCCGACTTTGCGACCGAAGTCAGCGTCGAGAAGGGGATCGGCACGATTGCCGTCGAAGCGGTGGATTCGGAGGGTAACTTTCGAAACTTCCTCCAACTCAATGCTCGCGTGGTGGGGCCCACGGGAGAATCGCAGTCGGTGCAATTGGAACAATCCGCTCCCGGACGTTACGAGGCCCGTTTCGAGGCGACAGATGTCGGCGCCTATACCATCAATCTGATGCATCAGGAAGGGGAGGAGTTGGTGGGATCTCAAATGATCGGGACCAGCCTTAACTTCTCACCCGAATACGGCACGAGTGAGACGCACTGGAGTCTACTGAACCGATTGACGGAAGCGTCTGGGGGGAAACTGTTTCCGACCTTGGAGCAAGCGGCTAATCCGTTCCGACATGATCGACTAGAGACGTATCAGCCGCGGGATTTGTGGGAGTGGCTGCTCCAACTGGCGATTCTGCTGTTTCCCTTGGATGTTGCTTTGCGGCGCGTGCAACTAGATCGGACCGAGTTGGTGCGGGCGCGGCGTTGGGTGATGAATCGTGTGTTGTTTTGGCGGCAACCAGTTGCGGAAGGACCGCGCGATGAAGCCCTGGGTGCCTTGCTGAGCCGGCGAGACTCCGTGCGAGCGCAGCGGCCGCAGGAAGTGGCTCGGGTCAAGCCGGTGCGATCGGCTGCGGAATCCCCTCGGCGGCGTCCGCTGTCGAAGCCCACCACGACGGCTCGACCCGTGAAACCGGTCGCGGTCAAAGAAGAGGCAGAACCTCCCGAAACCCCACCGGCCGAGGAGGAATCCACTGCGAGCCGCCTCTTGGCAGCCAAGAAACGCGTCCGTCGCTAAGGCGACGGATTTCAAGGACTTCGGCTCTCTCGGTCCGAATTCTGCTTCTTTTTCCCCCGCTGGGTCGAATTGATGTTGTGGTCAGGAAATAAAATCGTTGCGAAAACTAAAGGGATTGTGGCTTGATTCCTGCCGCGATTGCCCTCGGGTTGGATGCAGCGTGCTGCGGTTAGGGCATTAATGGAAATCACGAGCAACGAACACGCCATTGCGGGTCACGGTTTTTTATTCCGGGAAGGTCCAAGGGGTTGGTTTTCGCTACACAGTGCGGCGGCTCGTGTTTGGCTATGAGGTCTGCGGTACAATCCAAAATTTGGACAATGGGGATGTAAAGCTCGTTGCCGAGGGAGATGAAGCAGAGCTCAAGGCTTTTCTGGTCGGGATCAAAGAATCGGGATTAGGCCCGATGATTCGAGGGGAACAGGTGTCATGGTCCGAGGCTACCGGGGAGTTTCGGGGTTTTGACATTGTGAGATAGTTGGAATTTGCAGGGACATGAAGTACGCGATTATCGCAGACATACACGCTAATCTCGAAGCCTTCCAAGTGGTCTTGGAAGATGCTGAGAAGAATAAATGCACGCACTACGCCTGTTTGGGCGATGTCGTGGGCTATAACGCCAATCCTAAAGAGTGCCTCGACATTGTGCGCGAGATGAAGTTGCCCTGTGTGAAGGGCAACCATGATGAGTATTGTTCGGGAGAAAATGACCTTGAGGGGTTCAATCCGCACGCGACGGCTGCGATCCACTGGACGCGGGATCAACTCACGGAGGATGATCGGGCGTGGTTGCGGGATTTACGCTATTTCCGCCTCGTTGCCAATTTCTCCATCGTCCATGCTACCTTGGATGGTCCCGAGCGCTGGGGGTACGTGTTCAATAAGCTCGAGGCTTCCGCCAGCTTTACCTACCAAAACACCCGTGTCTGCTTTTTCGGCCACACCCATGTGCCGGTCGCGTTCGTGCGCGACAGCTCGGTTCGTGGTGGCACCTATTCCCGGTTTCGCGTGGAGCCTGGGAAAAAGTACTTCGTCAATGTCGGCAGTGTGGGCCAGTCGCGCGATGGGGTTCCCAAGGCAACGTATGTGATCTACGATATGGACCAGGGAACCATAGAATTGCGCCGATTGGATTACGATATGGAGACGACCATGCGCAAAATCCGCGAGGCTGGTTTGCCGGAGCGGTTGGCGGAGCGGTTGCCCCTAGGCAAGTAGGCAAGTAAGTCCCCGGTTCGTTTCTGGCCGCGAGCGCAAATTGAGGCCAGCGCAGTCGCTACGGTTTGGATAAGTGAGACGGAAAGCTTGAGAATTCTCATCCTCAAGCCGAGTTCGCTCGGCGATGTCATTCATGCGATTCCCGTTTTGCGGAATCTTCGGCTCACCTATCCCGATGCGGAGATCGATTGGTGGGTGGCTCGCGGGTTAGCGCCGCTGCTGGAAAAGGATCCGGATCTCTCCCAGTGTCTTCTTTTTGATCGCGATCGTTGGTCGATGCCGTTGTATTGGCCGGAATTACTGCGACACATTCGGACACTAAGGGCTCGCCGCTACGATTTGGTGATCGATCTCCAGGCCTTGGCCCGGAGCGCTACTTTCGGTTGGGCCGTGAACGGTGGCACCTTTTTGGGCCTGGATGATCGCCGGGAGGGAGCACCCCTGTTCTACGACCGGGTCATTCCTCCCCCCGCGCGCCGGATTCACGCGGTGGAGCGCTACCTCAATGTGGTGCCCGTCCTGGGACAGCGTGTGCGTTGGGACTTTGAGTGGCTGCCGGTTTCGGCCGTGGAACGGGAAGAACTCCATGACGCTCACCCGGACGAAGGGCCGTGGGTGGCGCTTCAGCCTGGTGCTCGTTGGCCAACCAAACAGTGGCCCGTGCCGGCTTTCAGCCGATTGCTCCACATTCTTAAGGCGCGTGGTGTGACTCGATTCGTGGTGCTGGGCGGGAAAGAAGATTGCGAGAAGGGTGCCGCTCTCCGCGAGGAGCATCCCGATCTATTGGATCTCACGGGGAAAGCCAGCCTGCGATCCATGATCGAATGGTTGCGCCGAGCCGCTGTGATGGTGACCAACGATACTGGTCCGATGCATGTTGCGGCGGCCGTTGGCACGCGGGTGGTGGCTCCGTTTGGTCCCACGGATCCGGTCCGAACGGGGCCCTTTGGGCAGGAAGATCGCGTTTTGCAGGCCGGAATATCCTGTGTTCCCTGCCTCAAATCCTATTGTAGCCGGCCGGTGGCGATGGAGTGCCTGGATCGAATTGCCCCTGAACAAGTTGCTCAGGCCGTCGAATGGGCGCTCGCTCACCCGACCGTTTCCTGTCGCTGGCAAACCGGAAAGGCCGGAGATAGCACCGGTGTCGTCGCGTGAAACGGGCGGTGGAATAGAGTGATTCGGGCCGAAATAACTCAACTGTTGACCCTGTCGAATGGTTGCTGCGGGGACATTAACCGGCATTTGGCCCATAAATAAGCTCGGTACGATTCATCAAATACCGTTCTTGCGTTTCTCATTGGGTGGGGAAATGGCCGGCTCTCGGCAGGATCGCAACGGCAAAAGTTGCACACCCAAGATTGACTAAATGGATTCCTCCCAGTTGGCTATCCGGCGGTCTGGGGTGGGCAGCCCTTGGACTCACGAATTTCCCAATCCCGTCTGGGGTTGAATTTGAGCAATGAATCGAGAAAAAGCATTAGGGATCGGTGTGGACATGCCGGTCTATCCCGACGAGTTAACGGTCCAGTATATCAATCTAAAACTGGCCGCCATGGGCGCGCCGACGGCGGGCCAAACCGAGGGCTCGAAATTTCATGAGATTGCCGGGTCGCTTTTGGCCCATCACCGGCAGAAGGAGCGGCTCTTATCCAATTATTTGTGCCCGGCCGATTGGCGCATCCAACAATGGTTGGATGAATATATCTATCCCGTGAGCGAGCCCGTCCGGCTCCCGGCGCGCACATTCGTCCTGGATCGGCACGGCCTTGCCCGAGCCTTGTCGCTCCCCGTTGATGGGGACGAGTTCCATTCTGAAATCGTGAGTTCGTATCGGTTGAAGCAAGGGATCTTGCACAATCCGGCCAAAGACCGTCGAACCACCCAAGGCGTGTTTCACATCGCGGAAGGGGGATTGCCGATCCCGGACGACAAGGTGTCGGTGCCGCTCAAGGTGTTTGCTAATCTGTTGAAGAAAGCTCTCGACCCGCCGGACGATCTGATGACGCTCCCGTTTACCGACGGGCAAACGGAAAAGGCGCGATGTTTTGTTTCGTTGCTGTTGCGACCCTTGGTCTGCCCAGAAGTACGGGGCGTGACTCCCGAGAAACGGATGGAAACCCGCTTTATCGCGCCCGGGAATCTGGTTTCCAATTTGGATTTTGTGGAAAGCATTTTTGGGAATGCGGGGGATCCTTACTTGCCGGAAAACGATGCCGGGCTCGATGTCGAGCATTGGACCGGCCATACCGGGTGCGTCATCTTGGCGCCTCACTTGATCCGGTGTACGAAAAAGGAAGTCGGCATGCCTCCGCGCGCCGAAGCCACCGAAGCGCAGATTGCCGCAGGGCAGTTCTGGGATGATCCGGAAGACCTCTATAACAACGGAACGGCCTTTAAGCTCTGTGCCCGTGATGAGAAAGGCGTGATGGTCACGCTGATCGCGGACAACTATTTTGGCTACTGCAAGAAAGACGTTAAGACGCAGATCAGCTATGCCACCAACTTGTTTGGGTTGGCCCAGGAGGAACATGCCGGTGGAACGGTGGCTTTCCCTTCCTACGACTTGGGAGAGGAATTTAGCGGGCATCTCCACGTGCACCGTTCCGGGCATTCCTTTGAGGAAGTGGTGAAGGACTATGGTGAACTGATGGACGTCGACGAGCGTGGGTATGGTGTGGATCGTCGTTTCCCGGATGTCATGTATGTCCCGGAGGACGTTGAGTTTGATCTACATGAACAGTCTGTGAGCTGGGATTATCGAGGGAAGCGGGAACGGCTCCAGTTGCAACCCGGAGTGACCTACATCCGCCCGTCCGGCTACAAAGTGGAAATGGTCAAACCGAGCGGCAATCGATCCTGGCGCCTGGTAGGGACGGTTTCCGAAGGAACGGTTTGTCATAAGCCGTGTACCGTCTCCGGCGGTGGCAAATCGGAAATCTCGAAACCGTTGACCGACGCCGTGCTCTATGGGCCGGTGATCGTTGCCGATGTCAAAGATGATTTCGATTGGGTGGCCAAGCTCTTGGAACGGGATTATTCCGGCCGTTTCAAAGAACCCAATAAACAAGACGACCGATCGATCCTCAGTTTTGATCGCTCGTTGGGTTCGGTGATCAAGCTCTTGACCTCCTCCCAACGAGATTACACGGACGAATATAACGACTGGTTGCAGTCGATTCCTCAGCACGTAAAGGAGTTGGTCTTTGTGGTGAAACGTTACTACAAAGCCGACTGGGGCGAGGATTGGCGTTCGCACTTTACGGTGGATATCATCAATGGCAAGCCGGGCAACGAGCTGAAGTGTGACAACCGGAAACTCGTGACGACTTATTTGCGGGTGGGTTTTGCTGCGGATGGCCTTTGGCGGACCTTTGGTCTGCGCAAAGACTTCCAACCGGCGGTGAAGAGTTCCCTTGAGGATGATATTACCGCGAGCGTGGTCTACGCTTCGAAGCACCTGAACTATTCCAAACCTGAGCTGGAAGGGATTTCCGTCAAGACGGTTCAGAACTGTGAGAACCGCTTCTTCCAGCGACCGGACGATGCGATCCATCGGGGCTACGACAAACAGGCGGAAGCGGATCTGGCGGGGCCCGGTGCGTTTATCTCCAATTTTCAACCCCTGGGTCGGGAAGAAGGGCAGCAGATTCAGGATGATGCCATTGGTTTCTCGGAATACACCGAACCGATGCGTTCCATGATCGAATCGTATTGTCAGGGTGATTCGCCCAAGTACTTTGTTTCGAGTGCGCACCCTCGCATTGTTGATGGGCGCGTCACGAAAAACCCCAGATACTTGCAGTTGCGACCGGATCTCTTGAGTGATCGGGCCAATCACATTGCCGAGGTCGGCATGCGTCTCCAACTCCGGATCCCCTTGGACCAACCCGTGAATGGTGTTGTGGCGGGCGTGGTGCCGGGACGGCGGAATAATCCGCCCGATGTGAAGGCGGGGATTCGAGCCTTGGCGGTCTATAACCCCATTCACTACATGCCACTGCCGGAGTATCTCATTGAGGTGATCTGCAGCATGACAGGCAAATCGCCTTCCACTACCGGTGCGGGCTCTGAAGGCGCTTTGACGAAAGGGCCGTTCAATGCGCTGCCGACCATCATCGACTTGAATACGCTGGTGGTGTCGTCGGCCTTGACGGGTGAGGATGCTTTCTTGACTTCGGCGGGCGTGATCGGACCCGATGCCCGGGTGGATCACGACGTGAGTATGTTGATTCCTGAGCTGTGGTGTCGGATGTCGGCTCAGGAGCGTGATCCGGAATTCTTGATTCGGGAAGGCTACTTGGCACCGTGCGAGGATGTGAGTCACGAGGGGCGGGTTTTGCCCTTCTCGATGTTGGGGTATCGCATCACCCGACGCTTTGTGACTACTTTCTTCGGCCGAATTTTCAGTCATCCCGATGCGGTCTTTACCGAGGAGATGCTGAAGCCGGAACTGCAGGATCAGGCGGTGTTCATTGAGGGGCTCGACAACGTGGTGGCCACTCAGAAACGGGTGGCACAACACTACTTCAATGACGGAAGTGTTGAATTCGCCTGCCCGCCGCTGCGAGCGGTGCTGGAGATCATGTTGCACGGCCAGTTTGAAGGGAAGGGACTGAACGATCCTGAGATTCGGAAGCTGTTTGACCGCGAAGCGATCCTGGGCAGCGATTGGTATCAGGCTCGATTGCGCTCCAAGCAGAGCTTTGATGTGGCTCTGTGGAAACGGCATGAGTCTTATCTGAAGTCGTTTCTTGACCGAGACAGTCACGAAGATGTCGCGGCTCGATTGCAGATTGAGGAGCGGCTTGAACGAACTCAGGCGCAGGTGGAGACCGTTTCGAGTCCCGACTATCTGGACCAGCTGGCTGGGACGGTGGGTCGAGAGGAGATTGATCGACTGGTTCCTCCGCGGGCGGACGCGAGCTAGATCTTAGCTTTCAGTTCCGCAGCTGAAAGCAAGCGGTAGGGCGAGCGCACTCGCGAGCCCTGCCGGGCTTGACTCCGGATGGTGGGGCGAGCGTACCCGCGAGCCGTCGGCACGCTGGTGAACGACCGAAGAAAGCCGTCCCTAGCGCACCGTCCACATGCGCCAGTTCTAAGGATTGCGGGGGCCTACCCTTGTGCGCCGTGATTCTTTCTGGAATGGCGAATACCCTCGTGCCGACGGCTCGCGGGTACGCTCGCCCCACCTTCCGGAATCGAACATCGAACGGATCTCGCGTATCCGATGCCCCCGATTCCAATCACACTCGGCGCGGAGCGTTCTCCGCACTACGGCATTGCCGCTCACGGCTGGCTGGCTTACGCTAGGGGTTTCGGCCTGCCGTGTCCTCAGAGCAAGAAAACAGCCCCAAATCGGAGTCGTTGATTGGGCGTCTACGGCGGCGCTGTGCTCGCCATTTGCTGGCGGTGCGTCAGCGGGTTCGGGTCAGCCAGGAGGCCGTGCACCTGTTCCTGGCCGGGGTGGTGGGCTTGCTGGGGGGCGTGATCAATGTGGCCTTTGTCTCGGCGAGCGACTTTCTCGGCGAGTGGTTGCTGGGACCGTCCTCGGCGGCAGCAGCGGAGGGGGGCCCGTGGTGGTCTGTTTTAGCCGTGACGGCTGGCGGAGGGTTGTTGGCGGGGCTCTCCCTGGCTCTCGGACTCCGCTATGTCGTGCGAACCGGGAGTAGTAATTTCTTGGAGGCCGTTTTTCTGGGCAATGGGTGCTTGCCGCTTCGTTCCGCGCTCGTCAAGGGACTGTCTTCATTCCTAAGCATTGTTTCCGGTGCCAGTATCGGGCGGGAGGGATCGATCACTCAGTTGACGGCTACTCTGGCGTCCCGCTGGGGTCAGCTCTACAAGTGGGCGCCTTATCGTTTGCGCTTACTGGTGGCGTGTGGGGCGGCGTCGGGAATGGCGGCGGCCTACAACGCGCCGATTGCCGGAGCGGTGTTCGCCGCCCATATCGTGTTAGGGAACTTTGCCATGAACCTTTTTGCCCCCTTGGTCTTTGCCTCCGTCGTGGCAACCATGGTGTCTCGCAGCGTTTTTGGGCAAGGCCCGCTCTATGATGTCCCGACCTTCTCATTTGCCGTGCAGGAGTTACCCTGGTTTCTGGGCTTGGGGCTCCTTTGTGGCGTGGCCGCCGCTGGCTTTCAGAAGGCGCTCCGCTTGGCGGAACGTGCCTTTGAGGTGACGGGACTGCCCATTGCCATCCGTCTGATGGTGGGAGGCGTGATTGTGGGAGTCCTGGCGCTTTGGTTTCCGGGCGTCGTGGGCAATGGGTACGCCGAGGCCAATCAAGTACTCCGGGGCGATCTGGCCTTCCAAGCGCTTTTGGGCCTGAGTCTGGCCCGTCTGTTGGCCACCGTGATGGTGGTGGGCGCAGGAACCCTCGGCGGAGTCTTCACTCCGACGCTCTTTCTGGGAGCCGGTCTGGGCGGACTGCTCTTTTTCGGTGCCGAGGGTTTGGGGGTTTCGATGGATATGCCGATGGGGGCCTTCGCTTTGGTCGGGATGGGCGGGTTGCTCGCCGGTACGACCCATTCGCCTCTACTGGCAATGATCATGTTGTTTGAACTGACTCTGAACTATGCCCTGATGCCGCCCTTAATGTTGACCTGTGTGGTGTCGACGCTGGTGGCGCGAAGTTGGCACCCGCCTAATGTGTATTCCGAGGGCTTGGAGTTGAAGGGGCTTGCCTCCTCGTGGGAAACGGAACGGGAAGGGGCCGCCACGCGGCGGCGCATCGGTGACCTGATGCTCGCGCCCGTGCCGCCACTCCGAGATGTGGATTCGTTCGATCGGATTGCTGAGCGCTTTATCAAAAGTACGGTGCACTTCCTGCCAGTGGTCAACGGGGCGGAGCGCCTGATCGGCGTGGTCGCTTTGCAGGACATGAAAGAATACCTCACCATGGGTGATCATCTTAAGAGTGTGATCGCTTTGGATGTGATGCGGCCGCCGCCCGAGGTTTTGACGCCTGATCTTCGCTTGGACGAAGCGTTGGGGATACTGTTGAGCAGTGAGTTGATGAACGTGCCCGTGGTAGCCAGTCGTCGAGACATGAAGCTGATTGGTTCCGTGGTGCGGATTGAAGCCTTAGGATTGCTTTCAGAGGCGATTGCCACGAAAGTACCGGGTAGCCAATCCTGACGCTTTTCATCGTAGCCCTATGCTCGAAAACTTGTTTATCCGTTCGCTCTTTCGCTGCGGACTCCCCGGAATGCTTCTCGCCGGAGGATTTGTTGGAACTCACGCACAGCAGCCATCCGTTGACGCTGAAGAGCTTCCTTCTCTCCCGTTTCATCCGCCTGCGGAGGCCCTGGCTACCTTTGATGTGGTGCCGGGTTTTGAAATGGACCTCGTCGCGAGTGAACCCTTGGTTTATGACCCAGTTGCGATGTCTTTCGATGAGTCCGGGCGTCTGTACGTGGTCGAGATGCGGGACTATTCGGAACGACGCCCCGAGCGCCTGGGGCGGGTAAGGGTGCTGGAGGATCGGGATCGTGATGGGGTTATGGATCACAGTAGTGTCTTTGTGGATAACCTTCCGTGGCCGACGGCGGTGTTGTGCTACGGCGGCGGTGTCTTCGTGGGGAGCACGCCCGATATCCTGTACTGCCAGGATGCCGACGGGGATCGAAAGGCCGATCGAGTGGACGTGGTCTTGACGGGGTTCGCGAGTGACTATGCGCCCTATGAGACGAATCGTCTCAATGTGCAAGCGCTGATGAATTCGTTCCGATGGGGGCTCGATAATCGCATTCATGGGGTGACGAGTGGTGCCGGGGGCACGGTTCGTTCGCCACAGCATCCGGAGCGGGCGCCGGTGTCGTTGCGTGGTCGCGATTTCTCGTTTGATCCGCGCTTTTTCGATATCCGACCCGAATCGGGCGGGGCGCAGCACGGCATGAGTTTTGATGATTTTGGGAGGAAGTTTGTTTGCAGTAATAGCGATCACATTCAGCAGGTGGTGTACGACTACCGTTACCAAGGGCTCAACCCGCAAGTGCCGGGGCTGGGTCCCCGGGTCAGTATTGCCGAAGACGGTCCGGCGGGGCCGGTGTTTCGCTTGAGTCCAGACGAGCCTTGGCGCGTGATGCGAACCCGTTGGCGGGTTGCCGGGCGAGTGGGAGGCCCGGTGGAGGGAGGCGGCCGTCCGTCCGGTTACTTTACGGGCGCGACGGGAGTGCTCATCTATCGGGGCGATCAATGGCCTGAGCAGCATGTGGGCCATGCGGTGGTGGCGGATTGCGGGAGCAATTTGATTCACCGAAAAGAGGTGATTGATTCCGGGGTCGTCACGCGGGCGCGCCGGTATCCCAGTGATGCCAGCCGTGAGTTTGTGGCTTCGCGGGATAACTGGTTTCGGCCCGTGCAATTTGTCAACGCTCCGGATGGCACACTTTGGGTTGCAGATATGTGTCGAGAAGTCATCGAGCATCCGTGGTCTCTGCCCGAGAATATCAAGACGCATCTCGATTTGAATCGAGGGTTCGATGCGGGGCGCTTGTACCGAATTCGATCCACAGAACGCGATTTAGAAGTAGGCAGAACTTTGAGTGGTGTGTCGGCGGAGTCGTTGGTGGCTTTTTTGGGGCATCGGAACGCCTGGCATCGTGAAACCGCGGCTCGACTCTTGTTTGAAAGGCAGGACCTTGCGACGGTGCCCGCCCTCGAAGCACTCGTTCAGGGGGCTTCGGAAGTCCTCGCCCGGGTGCATGCTTTGCATGTGTTGAATGGGTACGGAGCCCTACGTCCTGAGATCCTGGAGGGAGCCCTTCGGGATGCGGCACCGAGGGTTCGAATCCAGGCTTTGCGCCTGCTGGAAGAACAACCCGGTGAGATGGAGCGTCTCGTGAGCGGCGTCTTGAAGTTGGTGGAGGATTCGGATGTTCGCGTGCGGTACCAGCTTGCGCTGTCTTTGGGGCGGTTGCGCTTTCCGCAGCGGGTGCTAGGGCTTTACGCCTTGGCGAAGCAGGTTCCGGCGGACGATCGCTGGCTGTGGCACGCGGTGTTGAACAGTGCGGGAACGGATCCCTTGGCATTTTGGCGACGTGTGGTGGTGGATCTTGATTTTTGGAGTCAGCCGGAGCGTCGGGAACGGTTGTTGAGCATCTGTCGGTTTGCGGGTGATCCCGATGAGGCGGCATTTGTAAACGGGTTGCGGCGCCTGGCCGAGATGGACGATCCGGAATTAGCGATGGCGGCGATCGGACAGATGGTCCAAGGCCGTAACTCCGCCGCCGGCTTGCCTGAGGCTCGGATGGCGTTGGCCGCTCTGATTGACGAGGCACGGGCTTGGGTTTCGGATTCCGATCTCCCGGTGTCGCGTCGCTTAGGGGCCTTGGGCTTCTTGGGAGCGCTTCGATCGCCGGGTTTGCTGCCCTTGGTGCGAGCGGTGATTCGAACTCAGGATTCTTCTCCTTTGGTTAGACCCGGTCTGCGGCTCTGCCGGCGCCAAGTGACTCCTGCTACCCTGGTCGAACTCGCCGAGCATTTGCCGCGCTTCCTCCCGGAGGCGAAGCAGGTGTTCCTGAACCTTTATCTCGAAAAGAGTGGCGAACCGGCCATCTTGTTGGACTGGTTGGAGAGTGGGGTGATTCCCGGCCGCCTTTTGTCCGAACGGCAGCGAGACCGGTTCCTGGGAGGGCTCGAAGGCGTGTTGCGGGATCGGGCCGCGGCTTTGTTTCGATCGGGCACGAAGGACTGGGCCGCCGAGGCACGGCGACTCCAACCCGCATTGTTGGCTGAGGCCTCGCTGCCACGGGGGCGGGAGCTCTTTGCTGAACGCTGTGCCACGTGCCACCAGGTGGGCCAGCTCGGTGTCGTTGTTGGACCGGCGGTGACGTCGATGCGGAGCTTGCGAAAGCGAGGTATCTTGGATGCGATCTTGGATCCTAATCGGGAGGTGGCGCCCCAGTATCTGAGTTACACCTTGAGTACGACCGAGCGAGAAGCGGTTGGGCTCCTGGTCAATGAGTCGGAGACGACACTCACGCTGCGTCAGGCGGGAGGGCAGGATTGGTCCGTGCCTCGTGGTGCCCTACAGCGTTTGACCGGGCAGAATGTGTCTCTCATGCCGGAAGGGTTACTGGAGGGTCTGAGTATACGCGAGGTAGCGAGTTTGCTGGAATTCGTGATGTACGGGAAAGGCAACGAATGAGTCGGACCTCGGTAGCAGTGGTGAGTGATATCCACTACGCATCCGCGGCGGAGATTGCTCGGGCGGGCCACGAGGCCCGTGCCGTAGGGCGTGGGCCGTTACGGTGGTTGGTGGCATTCTACCGGCACTACATTTGGTTGCGTGATCCATTTGCCCACAATCATTTGCTCGACTATTTCGTGGCCCGCGCCGCGGAGGCGGATCTCGTGGTCGGGAATGGCGATTACTCCTGTGATACGGCGTTTGTGGGTTGCGTGGACGATCCCGCCTTTGAGAGTGCGCAGACGTGTCTCGGTAAGTTAAGAGAACCCTTTGGAGAGCGATTTGTTCCCGTTTATGGGGATCACGAACTGGGGAAGAAGAGTATCTTTGGCGGGGTGGGTGGTATGCGTTTGGGCTCGTACGAGCGGGCAAAGCGCGATCTCGGCCTGGCGCCGTTCTGGGTCCGTGATGTGGGTGTCTATCGTTTGATCGGAGTGACCTCGTCCTTGGTTGCGCTTCCCGTTTATCAACCGGATGTTTTGCCGGATGAACTGGCGCGTTGGGAGGTGCAACGGAAGGCTCATATCGAGGAAATCGAAAGGGCTTTTGACGAGTTGCCTTCGGACCGAAGGGTGATTCTGTTTTGTCACGATCCCTCAGCGCTTCCGTTCTTACGTCAGATCCCGGCATTGGAATCTAAGCTGAAGCAAGTGGAGCGAACCATCGTGGGACATCTTCACTCCGAAGGGGTGATGGCGCTGGGTCGCTCTTTGGCGGGGATTCCCCATGTGCGGTTTCTAGGGACCACGGTGGGCCGTCATACCGCCGCATTGCGGCAAGCCCGGCACTGGCAACCCTTTCGGGTGCAACTCTGTCCGTCGCTGGCGGGGATTGAATTACGCTTGGACGGTGGCTTTTTGTGGCTTCGGCTCGACCCGGCAGGGCGAAAACCACTTGAAGTGGCCGTAGAACGCGTACCGCGAGAGGGCTTAGGAAGCGGAAATGGAAACGCCGAAGTCCGGTGATCGAACTTCGGCGTTTACCTGCATTGGGGTTTACGTTGCGGTTAGAAGAAAAAGGTTCAGGCCTTTAAGCGAGCCACGCGTTCGGTTTCGATCGGTTCGTTGGTAATGGGTAGGGCGACCACTTTGTCACCGCCAAATCGGCGATCAACCGGGGCCTTCGCACTGCGTGCCATGCCACCGTCGACGACGTTCGTGTGCTTCTTCTGAATGACCTGTGGCTTGCTTTCAAGGAGGACTTCTTCCTCGAACTCCACCAGATTGCCCCGGCGCATGCCCATGACGCAGAAGACCACTCCGTAGAGGAGAACTCCGGCTAGAATCGTGAGTGCGAGGGGGATTTCCATGTCAGGCGTCTTTCAGTGCGGCTCAATTTCGTTTCTTATGTTGAGATCAGCCTAGGGAAGGTGTCGACACCTGAGGATCAGTACTTGTACTGAAAAACGTGCCGTGTTTGGGTTGAGCGTGGCGGTTTTTCGATTTATCGGACAGTTTGTGATGTTTGAGTTGTAAGTAGTTGAAAGGGAACAAGTTGCGATCTGGGTTGAGCGTGCCTAGAGGGAACATTCGAAGGGGGAAAAGGCTCTGAAACGCTCAGATCGCGTGCCTTTGGCATCGATTTAAGCGATTGATTAAGAACGATTTAAGACTTCCGATTGGGAGCGAAACTCGGATAACAAGCTGGATTACCGTTCTGGCCGCATGAAGTCGTCTTTGATGTGATTAACGCGCCCTTTGTGGGATCTTCTAGGACCGGGGGTTGGGGGACCTACTTGCGGCCGCTTTTTTGGCGGCTTTCGAGCTGATCCGAAAGCCGGGCGAGGGCCTGGATGGTCTCATCGCTCAAATGGTGCTCAAGCCCCTCGATATCCTTGTCCTGGGTGGCCTGGGAGACTTTCAGGAGGGAGAAGAACCGTTTGAGAATCTCATGGCGCTCGTGAATCGCCAGAGCGACGCGGCGTCCTTCCTCGGTGAGAGTCAACCCGCGGTATTTCTCGTAGTTGAGCAGGCCGGCTTGAGCCAGTTTTTGCACCATGGAGGTGACGGAGGGTTGGCTGATGCCGAGTGCGTTGGCGATATCCACGGCCCGGGCGTAGCCTTTCTCAGTGATGAGTTCGTGGATCCGTTCCAAATAGTCTTCGGCCGAAACACTGGTCTTGCTGGACTTGGGTTGCACCACGTCAAAACTTTGTTGTGTCTAACTTTATTATGCAAGAATAAAGAAAATTTATGAGCCAAATATTCATTGACACACCAATCTGACGCGATAGTTTCGTCAATATAGTAAAACTTAGACGAGACTAACTTTATAAGATGAAACTGATTTTCCAGGAGAAACGACGATACGCCGAGAGCCGTGCGGGCCGAGCGCTCGGGTTGCTGATGGGCATTGCGGGTGCGGCGGGATGGGGCCAGGCGGCGGACCTATCCGGATTGCGCGAACTGGAGACCGACCGGCCGGATGCGACGGAGAGCCCGGTGACGGTGGACAAGGGCCACTTCCAGCTTGAGAGTTCTTTCTTCTCCTTTTCCCGCGATGATTTTGAGCGCACGCGCACCGAGACGTGGGGGGTGGGCGAGAGTAATGTGAAATACGGGATCGCGGACAACATGGATCTGCAGTTGGTTTTTACACCGTACGTTCGCGAAACCACTGAGACGGGTGGGGTGAAGACCACGGCGGAAGACGCCAGTGATCTCACCATTCGTTTGAAGTATAATGTGTGGGGGAACGACGACGGGGCGACGGCTTTTGGTTTAATGCCGGTGGTCAAAATCCCGACTCAGACTGAAGTGAGCAACGGGCGTTGGGAAGGGGGGCTGATCGCTCCGTTTTCTTGGCGTGCCGGAGAACGTTGGGGCGTGGGTTTACAGGGGCAGATTGACCGGGTCTATGATCCGGATGACAACGACATGGACTGGGAATTCTCCCATACCGCTGTGGTGGGATTTGACCTGACGGATTCGTTTGGCATTTATCTGGAGTATTTAGGCATTGCCGGTGATCGACCGTATGATTCGTTTTTTAGTGGGGGGGTGACCTATGGACTTTCCGAGTGGATCCAATTGGACGCCGGGACCTTGATCGGTCTGAACGATGAAGCGGAAGATGTCACGCTGTTCACGGGTATCTCTTGGAAGTTTTAGGAGCGTTGTCATGAATAGGATGTGGAAACAGTTGGGTGTTGGCCTGTTGGTTGGTTGCCTCGCGGCGTGTGGCCCGGCGGGTGAGTCTGAAGACGCCGCCGTCTCGGCGGAGCGGACCTATCCGTATCAGGCCGTGGCCACGGTCGGAATGATTGCCGATGTGGTTGCTTCGGTGGCCGGCGAGCGCGGTGCGGTGCAAACCCTGATCGGTGAAGGGGTCGATCCCCACTTGTACAAACCCACGCGTGGGGATGTGGTCGCCCTCAACGAGGCGGATGTGGTGTTCTACAATGGGCTCATGCTCGAAGGGAAAATGGCGGATGTCTTGGTGCGCGCGGCGCGGAGTGGCCGCCCGGTTTACGCGGTGACGGAAGCCATCTTGGAACAAGGGGACTACGTCATGACCGACGAGGCGGACCACTATGATCCGCACGTCTGGATGGATGTGGCGGGTTGGAAACGGGCGACGGAAGTCATCGCGGCTTCGTTGGCGGAGTTTGATCAGCTCCATGCAGAGGAGTATCAGACTCGGAGTCAGGACTATCTGGCGAAACTGGAGCAGTTGGATGCGTATGCCCGCAAGGCGATTGCTTCCATTCCGGAGTCCCGCCGCGTGTTGGTGACGGCTCATGATGCGTTTAGTTATCTGGGGCGAGCCTATGGTCTTGAAGTCCGTGGGATTCAAGGACTCAGCACCGAGTCCGAAGCGGGGGTCAAGGACATCGAGGACTTGGTTGATTTCTTGGTCGAGAGAGAGATCCCGGCAGTGTTCGTGGAGACGTCCGTTGCGGACAAAAATGTCAAAGCCTTGGTCGAAGGCGCTCAAGCTCGTGGTCATGAGCTAAGTATCGGAGGCGCCCTTTTCTCGGATGCGATGGGTGCGAAAGGCAGCTACGAGGGAACGTATCTGGGCATGATTGATCACAATGTGACCACGATTGTACGCGCTCTCGGCGGGGACGCGCCGGAGAAAGGCTTGTTTGGCCAACTGAGTGGGAATGTGACGCATTAGATCCGGTCATGATACGACTTTTCAACATTGATCGAGCGACCCAGACGGGGCGGAAGGGTGCCGGTAAGGATCAGGTGGAAACCTTTGCCGAGCACTCGGCATCCTCACCGCTTTCGATTCACGATCTCACGGTGGCATACCATCGCAAGCCGGTGGTGTGGGATGTAGATTTGGAGATCCCCGAAGGGAAACTGGTGGGTTTGGTCGGGCCCAACGGAGCGGGCAAGAGCACACTAATTAAAGCGTGCCTAGAGTTGGTTCCGAAGGCATCCGGCGTGGTGCAGATTTACGGTGAATCGTACCGGAAGCAACGTCGGATGGTAGGTTACGTGCCGCAACGGGAAAGTGTGGACTGGGACTTTCCGGTCAGTGCGCTCGATGTGGTGGCGATGGGGGGCTATCATCGTTTGGGTTGGTTTCGGCCCGTCAACAAGCGTTGCCGCTCGGAAGCCATGCTGGCGCTGGAGCGGGTGGGCTTGGCAGACTATGCGCACCGGCAAATCAGTCAGTTGTCCGGCGGGCAGCAGCAGCGCACCTTCCTGGCCCGAGCACTGGCGCAGAATGCACAGGTTTATTTCATGGATGAGCCCTTTGCCGCGGTCGACGCGGCGACGGAGCGTGCCATTGTTGAACTGCTCCATGAGCTAAAGTCGCGTGGGAAGACCTGCTTCGTGGTGCATCATGACTTGGCTACGGTGTCGGAATACTTCGATTGGGTTGTTTTGCTTAACATGCGCGTCGTGGATGCCGGACCGACCGATCAGGTCTTCCATCAGGAGAATCTGCGCAAGACCTACGGGGGCAAGCTGACCGTCCTTTCCGCCGCCGCCGAGGCGGTGCAGCACGCGGGCGAATAGCCGTGGTGAGGATCGCGCGCATCATCGGGATTCTCGGGCTGATTGTAGGCTCGGTCTGCTTGGAGGCGGCCGTGGCGCACGATCACGCCGTGGCGCCAGGGCGGGCCGAATCTCGTTCCATCACTGACACGGCAGTGGAGTGGCCGAGTCGAGCGGATTTGATTCGGGTCATTTCCTTGCAGGACTACAACACCCGGCTGGTGGTGGTGAGTGCCACCTTGCTGGGGGTTTCTTGCGGGCTGATTGGAGGTTTTCTCATGCTGCGAAAACGATCGCTCATGGGGGACACGCTCTCTCATGCGACCCTACCGGGAATCTGTATTGCCTTCATGTGGATGGTGGCGTCGGGCGGGAATGGAAAGTCGCTTCCACTGTTGCTTTTGGGAGCCGGGCTGACCGGGGTTCTGGGTTTCGTGACGGTGTTGTTGATTCGGAGAGTGACCCGAGTCAAGGACGACGCGGCCATGGGAATCGTGCTGAGTGTGTTCTTTGGGATCGGGGTCGCCTTTCTGGGCATGATTCAGAAAATGCCCGAAGGGAGTGCGGCGGGCTTGGAATCGTTCATCTACGGTAAGACCGCGTCCATGGTTTATGGAGACTTCTTGGTTATCAGTGGCGTGACGGTGGTCGCTTTGCTGATTTGCGTCGTGCTGTTTAAGGAGTTTCGCTTGGTGTGTTTTGATGATGGGTTTGCGGCTTCGTTGGGGTGGCCGGTGGGGGTGTTGGATGCGGCCATGTTGGGGTTGGTGACGGTGGTGACCGTGGCGGGGCTTCAAGCGGTTGGTTTGATTCTCGTGATTGCCTTTCTGATTACGCCTGCGGCGGCGGCTCGGTTCTGGACGCATCGATTGAGTCGCATGCTCTTCTTGGGGGCAGCCATTGGGGGCGTGAGTGGGTGGCTGGGTGCCGGAGTCAGTGCTCTGTTTCCGCGGCTTCCTGCTGGGGCCATCATCGTGCTGGTGGCCGCTTCGTTGTTCTTGGTCAGTATGTTGTTTGGCACGGAGCGGGGTGTGCTTGTGCGTCGGGTGAGGCAGGCGCGGCTCAAGCGAAAGATTGGGCGGCAACACTTGCTGCGGGCGGCTTATGAAATCCTTGAAGCGGCCGTGGGGGATCCAGATCGGGAACGCGTGGAAAATCGCGAAATCCTCCGGTCGGGTCTGCAAGCGTCTCGGTCTTGGACGCCGGGGATGCTCAACCGGGAGATTAAGGCTGCTTACGATGACGCTCTGATCGAGTGGGTCCGGTCGGATCAACTCCTTCTGACCGAAGCCGGGTTTTTGGAGGCGGCCAAGGTCACGCGGAACCATCGTTTGTGGGAGTTGTACTTGATCGAGAACGCAGATATCGCCCCGAGCCATGTGGATCGCGACGCGGACGCCGTGGAGCATGTCTTGGGGGAAGATCTGGTGCAGGAGCTGGAGTCCCTCCTACCGGCTTATCAGGACGCCCGGCGCGGGCCGATGCCAGGAAGCCCTCACCCCTTACCCAAGGAGGCCGGGTGATGGAGTGGTATCCAATCGATACGTGGATCGTGCTCACGGGGATCGCCTGTGCCATGGCGTGTGCCGTGCTGGGGAATTTCTTGGTTTTGCGGCAGATGAGTATGATGGGCGACGCCATCTCGCATGCGGTTCTGCCCGGACTAGCGATTGCGTTCCTCGTCACGGAAAGTCGATCTAGCATTGCGATGTTTGTGGGCGCGGCCGTGGTAGGTGTGCTTACGGCGGTGTTCACCCAGTGGATTAGTCATTTTGGGAATGTGGATCGAGGGTCCTCGATGGGCATTGTGTTTACATCGCTCTTTGCCGTGGGCTTGTTGTTAATTGTTCAGGCGGCGGATCGGGTTGATTTGGATCCGGGCTGTGTCTTGTACGGGGCGATCGAACTGACTCCTCTGGACGTGGTCTGGCGGTGGGAGATCGGCGATCAAGTTCTGGAGGTGCCGCGTGCGTTTCGGACTCTCGTCATCGTGCTGGGGATGAATTTGATCTTTGTCGGGGTCTTGTTCAAAGAGCTGCGGTTGAGTTCTTTTGATCCGGCACTAGCGACGACTCTGGGTTTCAGTGCCAAGACCTTGCATTATTTGCTCATGACCATGGTCGCGGTGACGACGGTGGCGGCGTTTGAGGCGGTGGGAAGTATCATTGTGATCGCGATGTTGGTGGTTCCGCCGGCGACGGCCCATTTATTGACGGATCGCCTCCCGGTCATGGTGGGGTTAAGCATGGTTGTGGCGGCCCTGGCTGCGGCCCTGGGCCATGTGGCGGCGCTCACGGTGCCTTCCTGGTTCGGGTTTGAGGATACTTCGACCTCGGGGATGATGGCCGTGGTGGCGGGACTTTTGTTCCTCGCGGCCGTAGTGTTTGCGCCGAGGTATGGCTGGTTGGTCCGAGTGCTGCGTCAGCGGGCCGTGTCTGCCGAGACCGAAGAAGCGGGTGGGGCGTCCTGAATTGAGAGCGATTTTTGCGCTGGACCAGGGCTTTCGAGCGGTCTTGGTTGGCTGGCTCGGGCGGTTAATGCTTGACGCGTCTTACCGGTTTGGTTGCATTACGCCCATGAAGCACTCGATCATCGCTACCTTTGTTCTTTGCCTCGCGGTATTCAGCCTCTCGGGGTGTTACACCACCGTGGACGGAGGCAAGAAGACCGGGGTGCCCTGGATGAAGGATACGATTGAAGGGCGCTATGAGCGGTCGGTGGAGGAAATCTACGATGCGGCTCTCGAAGTGCTCCGCTTCAACGGGACCTTGCACAGCGAGAATCGCGTCAATAACTCGATCGTGGGTAAAGTAGATACCACGACGATTTATGTGCAGGTGGAGGCCGTTGGGCCGACGATCAGCCGTTTGCTTGTTCAAGCCCGTACCCGTTTCGGTGGTCCGGATGTGGATCTGGCCAGCGAGATCGAGAAGCAGATCGCTCTGCGCCTTTAGTCGGTGCTAGGCCGGTTAGGCGGGCGGGCGTGAGGCTTTCCGACCCTTGAGTTCTAGGTTCAGATACGGGATCCGCTTTTCTGCCTGGCTGGCGTGGGCGGTGTTCGGGAATTTCTGACGAATCGACTCCAACTCGGCGCGAGCAGCGGCGATATCCCCTCCGATCTTCACGTGGAGATCGGCCTTCAAGTTATACCACTTGGCAACGAGTTTCTTCGGCTGTTTCGGATAACCGATCAGGGTGTCGAGTTGGTCCATTGCCATGTCGAGACGTCCGTAGTGGTTCGCGTAGAGGAGAGCGAGATTTTCGCGCGCTTCGACGTCGAGGGGGAACGCATCCAGTTGTTCGACGTATTCCTGGGCTTGTTCCTCAGGTGTTTTCTCGGGCCGCGCGATGATGGGAGATTCCGTCCGGAGGCCGATTCGTTGGTCATAGGTTTTGAGTTGAATCCTCCGACCTTCCTTCCGCTCCGCGAGACTTTCCTCGGTGCCGAGATGGGCGATCCGCTGGGCGGCGGTGAGGGCTTGTTCGGTGCCTTCACAGAGTTGCTCAATGCGTTGGAAACAGTGGCGAGCGGCATCCAGATTCTGATGGTGTTCCACGTAGGTATCGGCCAAATGGGCGAGAGCTAGGAAGGTGTTTTTCGGGTGATGCGGCCCGTGCTCCAAGTAGGATTCCACGGCGGATTGAGCCTCGGCCATGGCTTTCAGGTCTTTCCCGTGAAGATCGATCAGGAGGAGTGTGCCGGTGAGGTCACCGGGGAAGCGTTGGAGTTGCTTCTCGGTCTCTGCGATGGCTTCTTCGTAGTACCCCCGTTTGCGGCGGGCTTCGGCGATCGCGTAGAGCGGGCGGGCTTCATGATCCATTGTGCTCCCGTCGAAGACTCCGGTGAGGGGTTTTGCCAGGGTCTGTGCAGCCTCCGGAGCCCAGGTGATTCCGATGACAATACAGAAGGCGGCCGTAAAGACGGGGACAAACGCGGAGAGCACGGGGTTGCCTTTGCTGAGGAAAAAGGCCCCGAAGAAGACGGTGAATCCGACGACGAGAATCGTAGCGAGACCCTTTTTCGCGAATGTGCCCGGGGAATCGGAGTTTTGGAGCGTCCGAATCAACATCCAGACACCGAAACCGAGGACGATCACAAGGCTCAGGATGTTCGAGGTGCTCATAGTGGGGCGCTTAGGGCTCGTTTGCCAAGGCCGAGCACAACGGTGCTGAGGCGGCGATTCGGCAATTGGCTACTAGCTAGACCCGAGCAGGGTCGGAATGTCACGCGGATTTTCCCGGGCATGGGCCCGAGATTGCCTAGGGAGAGTTATCGAAGATCAGATCGGTGGTGGACTTGGCCACCGCATCCCGGATCCGCAGGCGGCTCAATTTCCAGTGGCCATCCACTTTTTCCACATCCGCGACCTCAAACGTTTTCACCTCGCGGCCCTCGGCGTTGTAGGCCTCGGCATACACGAGTCCACCGTGCTCCCGAGATACCCAGGAACGCACGCGATTGTAGCCGTTACCCGCCTGATTGGGGTCGCGGCTTTCCAACACGTAGCAGGCGACCCCTTTGCGCATTTTGATTCTGGCGTTGGTGAGGATCTCCTGTTGTGGCCAGTAGAAAAATGAGAGTCCAAGGTCGCTGAGCCAGAAATCCGTGCCGGCAAACGGCGTCATTGAGGCCTCATTGGGCACGGCAACCGGGGCTTCGAGCGGGGCCGAGTCCCGGGCGCCGAGTGCGAGGGTATATTCGGGGCTCGTTTCAGGACTGCGAAGGATGGTGAGTTCGGTCACGGCACCCGTGCCCGTGTGAACGGCCCGAAAGACGCTGTGCCATTTCCCGCCTAGCACGCCGGTTCGGAGCTCGATGGTGTGTTCGGTGCGCTTGCCTCGCCGCCCCTTGGTTCGGAGTTTTCCGGCAATGCGCTCATAGTTGAGCAGTTGGGTGTGGCGCATGTCCTGCGCCAATTGTTGGCCGGGAGTCAGTTCTTTTTCCGTCGTGGCCGCGGCGAGCGGGTCGCCAATTAAGAGCGTTGTGATGAGGCCAATCGAGAGTAGTGATTTCATTTCGTAAGGCTTAGACGAATGATATCGGAAACTTGTTTAATAAAATGTACTCGAATTTGTTTTTTTACCTCGTCAGGGACGTCTCGCCAATCGTTTTGGTTGCGATCCGGGATCAATAGGGTGCGGAGTCCGGACCGGTAGGCTGCCAAGGCTTTTTCCCGAATCCCGCCCACCGGGAGGACGCGGCCGCGGAGGCTGATTTCGCCGGTCATGGCCAGATCGGAACGGATCGAACGTTGGGTGAATAGCGAGGCCAAGGCGGCGGCGATGGCGACGCCCGCACTGGGACCATCCTTGGGTGTGGCGCCTGCGGGCACGTGGATGTGGATGTCTTGTTTCTCAGGAGCCTCAATTTTGAGCTGCAAGGCCTCCGCTTGGCTCTTCAGATAGGTGAGCGCTGCCTGGGCGCTTTCCTTCATCACATCGCCCAAAGAACCCGTGAGGATGAGTTGGCCACGTCCCGGGAGCTGGGTGGCTTCAATGTAGAGAATCTCTCCGCCGGACGGGGTCCAAGCCAGACCGACCGCAATCCCGCAGTCCGTGATCTTCTCCGCCATCTCGTAGTGATACCGATTGGGCCCCAGGTGCTCGGTCAGCCACGCGTTGGTGATGCTCAGCGGGCGTGCCTTGGGTTTGAGGGCAAATCGTTTGGCCGCTTTGCGAGTTACCGTAGCGATTTCCCGATCCAATTGTCGGACGCCCGCCTCGCGGGTGTAGCCGCCGATCAGTCGCTTGATTACGGTGTCGCTCATCTTTAGGTGGGTTTTCTTGAGTCCGTGCTCATCCCGTTGTTGGGGAATGAGGTGCCTTTTGGCAATGTGGAGCTTCTCCGATTGGGTGTAGCTCGGCAATTCCAGGACTTCGAGGCGGTCTTGAAGGGCCGGATGAACGGGATCTAACCAATTGGCGGTGGTCAGGAACAAGACCCGAGAGAGATCGAAAGGTACGTCCAGGTAATGGTCCGTAAACGCTGAGTTTTGCTGCGGATCCAATACCTCCAAAAGGGCACTGGCGGGATCGCCCCGGAAATCAGAACTCATCTTGTCGAATTCATCGAGCAAGATCACCGGATTATTGCTTTGCAGGCGCCGAAGCGTTTGGATGATCCGACCGGGGAGCGCCCCCACGTAGGTGCGACGGTGACCGCGTATTTCCGCTTCATCTCGCATGCCGCCCAAGGCAATCCGCGCAAATTTTCGGCCCAAGGCATTGGCCACGCTCATACCTAGGGACGTTTTGCCTACGCCGGGCGGTCCCACGAGACAGAGAATGGGACCCTTGAGATGACGCTTGAGCTTAATGACTGCTAGGAACTCCAATAGGCGTTCTTTCACTTTGTCCAGGCCGTAGTGTTGGCGGTCGAGGATCTTGGCCGCAGCGTCGAGATCGATCTTGTCCGGGGTGGATTCCTGCCAAGGGAGCTCCGTCAGCCATTCGACGTAGCTCCGGGCAATGGTGTATTCCGCCGCTGAGGACGGAATGTTCTGCAATCGGTCGAGCTCCTTGTGGCAGACCGCGGCGGCTTCGGGCGACAGGCCCTTCTTGTCGATTTGATCGCGTAGCGCCAATACCTCGCTCTCGGTGGGATCGGACTCACCGAGCTCCTTTTGGATCGCGCGGATTTGCTCACGGAGATAGAAATCTCGCTGACTCTTCGACATGGCCTCCGAGACGTCTTTCTGAATCTTGGAACCCAGGGTCAGGACTTCGAGTTCCCGACTCAACAACGGGATCAGCATTCTCAGCCGCCGGTTGACGGGCGCGGTTTCGAGAATCGCTTGTTGGTCCTCAAGGGGAACATTCAATTGCCCGGTCATCAGGTCCGCCATCATTCCCGGATTCTGATGCTTGAGCACGGCCAGTTTGGCATCCTCGTTGATGCTACTGGAAAGTTCCGTAATCTTTTCGAACTGTTCCCGGATGGTGCGGAGCAAGGCGGTGGTTTCCGCGTTGGATTCGTCTTTGACCTTGGTAACGGAGTAGCGGGCGATCAGATACGGGTCGGTCTGGGTAAACCGTTTGATCTTGAACCGACTCAGGCCCTCGATGAGGATGCGGACGGAGTCTTCCGTCCCTTTCACCATTTTCTGAATCCGGGCCAGACACCCGTGTTTCCAGAGATCTTCGGGAGTGGGGTTCTCGGCTTCAGCGTTTTTCTGGAGGACGAGGCCCAGATAGCGGTTGCCAGCGACGACGTCGTTGATCAATTGGGCGCCCTCGGGGGACTCGATCAAGAGCGGGGCGATCATGCCCGGAAAGATGACAATGTCCGAAAGCCCTAGAATCGGGATCGTTGTCGGGAGGCCAGGATCGGGATGGTCTGCCGATTTCTGCGGTTGGGACGAAACGTCCAAGATATCAACCGCGTGTTTCTCACCAGGTGCCATTTATGGGCGCGGAGTATCCCACAGGGTTGACGGGGAGGGCAACCCGTTATGGTGGAAACTAGTGGTCGGAGTCGTCCCCTCCGATGGCCACATCAATGGCTTCGGAACTGCTGGGGTCGGCGAGCGGAACGGCGATCCGGAGAAAGCCGTTCTCGTACATCGCTTTGGCAGCGTGGATGTCGTATCCGGCGGGTAGGTCGATATAGAACTCAAAAGTGCCAAAATCTATTTCCATCAAGATGTATTCGCAGTGTGCGGGGCGATCGCTCTGAGTGCGTTTGCCCTGGACGCGCAGCCGATTTCCCTCGGCTTTCAGGGACAGATCTTGGCGGCGCATCCCCGCAGCTTCCACTTGAATGATCAAGTTTTCATCCGTGGCAAAGACGTCCGTATTGGGCGTCCAGGACGACTCCGAGAAGCGCGTGACCGCATCAAAGGGAGCCGATCGCGCCAATCGCGCGCCACTGGGTACTCTACTCAACGCCATAAGACCTGGTACAACTGGCAACTACTCGTTTAAGACCGAAAGATTCTGATCTGCGATCAGATGGGTGCCACTTACTGCGTAAAACACCTTTCCAGATCACGAGTTCTTATTCAAGAGACACGCGATCCCGCTCAGGGCGCTCCAGAGAGCTTCCGGGGCGGGACCCTGGAATTCGGATGAAACAACGGGCTAGAGGATACGCCCAAAAGCGGAAATCCGCAACTGGGTTTCTGGGGAAGGAGGCTTTTGGGTGAGATGGCCAGCGGGATTGTTGGGTTCGATGCCTGCTCAAGGCCCCATCTTCACGTCGGCGGATCAGGCGGCGTCGAGGAGGGCCCCGGCATCCCGGAGCATTTCCTGGATGGTCACCAGAGCGTTGCCTTCGAGCCGGTTGTTGACGAATACGAAGGTCTTGCCTCGTTTGAGCTTTTTGGCGTCGGCGATCAGTTGGGCGCCCGCTTTTCGTGCCTTCAAGTCGGGCTCTTTGACCTGGGTGTAGGGGGCGAAGGCCGCCACCGCATCCTGATATTTCCGACCCGGCGTGAGGAGAAAACGGGCGGCTTGGACCGCTTCGCCTCCGCTCCTCCCCTGGAGATCCCGTTGCTCTTGGACCGGGGGCATGGCTTGCCAATTGTTGGACACGTGAGCGACCCCGTGGCTCCGGAGCATCTCGAAGTACTCCGGTTGGAGGAGGTTTCGATTGCGAATTTCGACCCCGTACGGCCAATCCCTTGGCAGAGCGCCGAGAAACGTGTCCAGGGCCGCGACGATCTCCCGTCCGCGTGAAAAGTCTCGGGGGTAGAACTTGGAGAACTCAAACATCAAGAGGCCAACCTGATCCTTGAAGGGTTCGCAGGGCCTCAGGAAGTTGCGCTCGAAGAGATCCGGATTGAGGAAGTTCGGATTGGGTTGGCCAGCTCGGGCGCCGAACCGGGTGAGATTCGGAAAGTGTTTGATGGTGATTTCATCCGTGACTTTGAAGGCGAACTGAAAGTCGGGCGGAACTTGGTCTACTAAGCCGCTCAGGTACTTTTCCGATGGGAAGGTGTAATAGGCGGCATCGACGCTGACGGTTTTGAACACCTCCGCATATTCCTCTAGGCAGAGACGGTTGAAGCGGGACTCGGAGAACTGCTTGCGCCAGACGTAGCGGGCGTCATCGTACAGCTGCCCGCACCAGCCGGGATACTTCCAAGAGGAAGTGCCCAGGTAGATGCCCGCTTGGGCGAGCTCGGCCAGGGCGGATTGCACGCCTTCTCGGTTGAAACTCACGGGTTACGGACTACCGAAAAGCGACTGCGTTGGAAAGTTCTTAGAGCCGGGTTTTTGGTTGTTGTTAAGGGAGAATGGTCCGCCCCTTCAGGGCTTTGGTCATATAGGGGGGCGAGATTCCCAGGGCGTTGCCCTGGGCTGTGACGGGACGCACCGATGGTGCTCTGGTAGGGATGGGATGCACCGTTGGTGCATGGGACGTGATGGGACGCGACGTTGGTGCATGGGACGTGATGGGCCGCGCCGTTGGTGTATGGGATGTGATGGGATGCGCCGTTGGTGTCTGGAACTGATGGGACGCACCGTTGGTGCATGGGACGTGATGGGACGCGACGTTGGTGCATGGGACGTGATGGGACGCGCCGTTGGTGTATGGGACGTGATGGGACGCGCCGTTGGTGCATGGGACGTGATGGGCCGCGCCGTTGGTGCATGGGACGTGATGGGACGCGCCGTCGGTGTATGGGACGTGATGGGATGCACCGTTGGTGTATGGGATGCGAATGGGGGGCACGGATTGTGTTTTGGATGTGATGTGGCTTGCGGTTGGGGCTGGGGGATCGCGATGCGGTTTCTTTTTCGGAGGGGAACTCTGTTGGTTGATGCCGGTGGCGTTCTTGGAAATCCTGCTTCGGGCCGAAGGTCCGTTCCCTTACCAGCCCGGGGCAACGCCCCGGGATATCGGGCATAAAAACATGACGAGCCCTGTATGGGCGGACCTCTGCTACCCGGATCGGTTGTGATTAAATGTGCGGGGCATCGGATCGGAAGGATGCGGTAGGTTTCCCATTGGAGCAGGAGAAAGAAAGAGTCCACCAAAGGGAAAGCGGCAGCCCTGCTCCCGCACTCCATAAGAGAGGGCTGAATTTTCCGTTTTGCAGTTTTCATTTTAATTCTTTCATTCTCCCTGCATTTTTGATCGCACCCACCCGGATCGTGTCGGTGGGATACCACTTGCATCTTTCGGACCCCGCCCGCACTCTTTTGGGATTCCTCGTTGTGATGATTGGATTGCGTTCCAGGTGGGGCTTCGGGCCTTGGTTTCTGGCGGGCTCCGTTGGGTTTCTCGGCCTGTGGTGCGGGAATGCGGCGGAATCGGTGTCATTTGAGGCGCAAGTGGCGCCCATCTTGGTGAATCGCTGTTTGGAATGCCACAGCGGGAGCGATCCGGAAGGTGGGCTGGATCTCTCACAACGAACAAGCGCCCTGGCCGGTGGGAGTGAGGGACCGGTGATCCTGCCGGGAGATCCCGAAGGGAGTCGCTTGTGGCAATTGATTGCGACGGACGAGATGCCGCCGGAACACCCGCTGCCCGAAGCGGAACGCGAGCGAGTCCGAACCTGGATTGCCGAAGGGGCGGATTGGAATCTGGAACGGTTGAGTCGGTTTGGCGCGACCTCTGAGGCGCGAGCCGGGCTCGATTGGTGGTCTCTTCAACCCGTGACTCGTCCCCCTGTGCCGGAGTTGATAGCCGCGGATGGGGCTGCCGCGGTTGAGAATCCCATCGATCTTTTTGTCGCTGAGCGGCGATCCGAGGCGGGGTTGACGGCCGCGCCTGAAGCTTCGCGTTTAGTCCTCATTCGCCGGCTCTACTTCGATCTGCTCGGGCTCCCGCCCGAGCCCGAGACGGTTGAGGCGTTTGTCAATGACGCGGCGCCCAATGCCTACGAACGATTGGTCGATAGCGTGTTGGCTAGTCCGGCTTTTGGAGAGCGTTGGGCCCGGCACTGGTTGGACGTAGCTCGGTTTGGTGAGAGCCAGGGCTTTGAGCGGGATCACATTCGTTTGCACTCGTGGCGGTATCGAGACTGGGTGGTGGATGCGTTCAACGCCAATGTGCCCTATGATGAGTTTGCCCGGCTGCAGTTGGCGGGTGATGTGTTGCCGGATCGAGGTGACCCGGGCGTGGTGGCGACGGGATTCTTGGTCGGAGGCGCCTATGACATCGTGGGCCAGACACAGCAAAGCGCGGCGATGCGGGCGGTCGTACGTCAGGATGAAATGGAGGACTACGTGAGTACGGTCGGGCAGGCTTTCCTGGGGCTCACGGTTCATTGTGCCCGCTGTCACGATCACAAATTCGATCCGATTTTGCAGCGGGAATACTACCAACTTTCGGCGGCTCTAGCGGGGGTGCGTCCGAAGGATCGTTCGGTATCGGTTCTCCCGGAAGGGTTTCGTCAGCGTGGGCATCGCCGCGCTTTGGAAGGGTTGTTGCGGGCGGAGGCGGGTCCGATTCGCGAGGCGATTGTTCGGGAACGTTTGGAACGAGGCCCTATTGCGTCGGCACCATTGGCCAGTGCGGCGTGGGATTCTGATGCGGGGCGTGATTCCAGCGAATCGGTTTCGCTTCGCTTGCCGGCAAAACGTGCCTGGCGAGAGTTCAGTCTGGAGCTTTCTCTGCGCGGGGCTCTGGAAAAAGGAGAACCGCGAGCCCTGGTTTCGTGGCGTCGCGTGGGCGTATCCGAAGCGGATGTGCTGCTCATGGGTGGTGCCATGGGCAACGAGTTGTATCTCAGCCGGGGCCAGGAGAAGAATCCGCGAAGGTTGGCAGCAATCCCGGCGGGAGCTTGGGAGAAAGAGGGCTGGAATCTGATCCTGGCGTTTGGTTCCGACAAGCGGGTGCAGGTCTATGTGGATGGGCAGCCTGTCGGGAAACCGGTCCTTTGGAGAGATTCGATCATGAAGGCCTCGGGCGATTACGAGTTGTTAGGAGATGCGGCTCGGGAATCGCTAACGTGGACGGGATTGCGCTGTTACGAATGGGCCTTGGGCCCCGCGGAGGCCGCGGCCGCAGTGGGCGTGGTGAGCCGGTTTGTGAGTGAGCAGGCGATTCAGGGCGTTATGAATGAGGCGGATCTCGAATTGCGGCGTGGGCGGCTGTTTGAGTTGGAGCAATTGCAGTTGGAGGAGCGACGTGTTTTGACGGGAAGCGTGTACGCGGTGGCGCCCCGCGAGCCCGGGGTGGTTCATGTCTTGAAGCGGGGGAATCCGGCAACACCGGCGGAACCCGTGGCGCCCGCCGGGATTGCTTCGCTAGCGGGAGTGGCGGGTGATTTTGGGTTGAGTCGCGATGCGTCGGACGGGGAGCGGCGTCGATCATTGGCCGCATGGATTACCGGTCCAGCGAACCCGCTCTTTGCTCGGGTGATGGTCAATCGCTTGTGGCAGTATCACTTCGGGGCAGGCTTGGTGGCGACACCCAGTGATTTTGGGTTTAATGGCGGGCGCCCGTCGCATCCTGAATTACTCGACTGGTTGGCGTCTGAGTTGGTGGCTCGGGATTGGGACTTGAAGGCCATGCATCGGTTGATGGTCACCTCGGCAACTTATCGGCAGGCTTCGCTGCCTCGGGCAGAAGGGCTGGCGCGGGATGCGGGCAATCGTTGGTTATGGAGGATGACGCCGCGGCGCTTGGAAGCGGAGTTGTTGCGGGATGCCATGCTTCAAGTAACGGGTCTGTTGAATGCCACTGTGGGAGGGCCGGGGTTTCAAGATTTTACGACCTACGTGCATAACTCCCAGTTCTATGAGATGCAGGATCCGGTCGGGGCGACTTTCCAGCGGCGGAGTTTATACCGGATGTGGATTCGCTCCGGGAGGAGTCCCTTTCTGGACGTGTTCGATTGTCCCGACCCGTCCGCAACGGCGCCCAAACGAGCCGTGACCACAACCCCGCTCCAAGCGTTGACGCTGTTGAATCATTCGTTTGCGTTGCGTATGAGCGAGGCACTTGCCGAACGGATGGTGGCCGTCGGTGAGGCACGAGAGCAAGTGCGGTGGGCCTTTCGTTGGTGTTTTGGACGTGATCCTTCCGATTCGGAAGCGGTTGCCAGTGCGGAATTGATCACGGAGCATGGGGCGGCTGCATTGGCTCGGGCACTTTTTAACAGTAGTGAGTTTCTTTATGTCGACTGATTGGACACGGCATTGGGCCACGGGACACCTCCAGTCTCGGCGACATTTCTTGGGTTCGGCGGCGACGGGGTTGGCTGGGATTGCCGCGACGCAATTGCTCCAACGGACTGGATCGCTACGAGCGGCAGGGATTCCCGGTGAGGCCTCGGATCCCGCCCCGCACTTTGCTGCGGCTGCCAAACGGGTGATTCATATCGTCTTGTGCGGGGGCGTGAGCCAGGTGGATTCGTTTGACTACAAACCGGCCTTGGCGCGCTACCATGGGAAGTCGCTTCCTAGTCATGAGAAGCCCGATGTCTTTTTTGGTCAGGTGGGTTTGTTGAAGCAGAATGACTGGGAGTTTCGCCCGCGGGGACAGAGTGGTTTGTGGGTTTCCGAATTGTTTCCTCATCTGGCGTCGGTAGCGGATGAGCTTACGGTCATTCGCTCGATGTTTGCCGAAACCTCGAATCACACACCGGCTACGTTTCAGGAGAATACCGGGTTTCGACTCAACGGATTTCCGGTGGCGGGCTCATGGTTGTCCTATGGGTTGGGAAGCGAAACCGACGACCTTCCGGCGTATGTTGTGATCCCGGATACGCGTGGCTATCCGGCGGGAGGTTCGATCAATTGGACGAACGGTTTTCTGCCTGCTCGACATCAGGGTGTGCCGATGCGAGCTCGGGGTGAGGCGATTAATGATTTGTTTCCGGCCCGTCCCATCGCATCGGGTGCAGATCGGGCGAGTCGGCAGTTCTTGAACGCGTTTAACCAGGAGCATGCGCGCCAGCGGCGGAACGAGGATGTGCTGGGCGCGCGTATTCGCAGCTATGAATTGGCGGCAAAGATGCAGCTGGCTGTTCCGCAGGTCTCCGCATTGGATTCGGAAACGGAGCCGACGAAAAAGCTCTATGGCCTGGACCAAGCGCCGTGTGAAGACTTTGGCCGGGGTTGTCTCTTGGCGCGTCGGCTGTTGGAGCAAGGTGTGCGGTTTGTTCAGATATTCTCCGGTGGGGCCTTTGGTTCGCCTCGCATCAATTGGGATGGTCATGAGGAGATGGTTCGCAATCATGGACGCGAGGCCTTGCGGATCGATCGCCCCATCGCCGGTCTCCTGCGGGACTTGCGTGATCGTGGGATGTTGGATGAGACCCTGGTTTTGTTCACGAGCGAGTTTGGTCGCACACCGTTTTCACAATCCGGTGCGAACGAGGTGGGCCTAGGGCGGGACCACAACCAATACGGGTTTTCAGTCTGGATGGCCGGCGGCGGGCTTCGGCCTGGGATGGCTTACGGCGCGACGGATGAAGTCGGTCTCAACGCCGTGGAGAATCGGGTGAGTTGGTATGACTTCTACGCCACCGTCCTGCACCAATTGGGAATCGATCATGAACGCCTGACGTATTACCACAACGGGATCCAGCGCCGCTTGACCAATGTGCACGGCGAGGTGATTCGTCCCTTGTTGGCCTGAGCTAGGCTTCGGTGTAGCGAAGGAAGCGGGCCGCCAAGCCGTTGAAGACCACGGCGAATCCCAGCAGGACGGCTAGTTCGGTTTGTATCTCGGCGAAGCCGCCTTGGAAACTGATCAATTGATGGAGCGCGTCCATGGCCCAAGCCGTTGGGAACAGGTGTCCGATACGATTCATGGTCTCGCTCACCACTTCAAGCGGCCACCAGCAGCCGCCCAGGGCGCCCATGATCATGCTGAGGAGGACGCAGAGCCCGATGGTTTTGTCGGGGTTCGATGTGACGGATCCAATCAATACCCCGAGTGACGCCGCCAGCCAGGCGAAGAGGAACAGGGTAACCAATATAGGGCCGGGGGCTTGTGCGACACGCACTCCGAAAGCCAATTGGCCCAAACTGAGGAAGAATACGATCACGACGCAGCCGAGGAGGAACCGGCCCATGACCTTTCCTGCGATGATCTGCCATCGGGTGACGGGTTGAGTCGCCAAGCGGCGGAGCACACCGTTTTGCCGTTCGGCAGCGATGCTGGTTCCGCCGAAGATGAGCACATTCATCATTAAGAACATGATCAAGTTCCCCGGAAGGGACTGTTCATACCCGGAGGGAACCGTCTTTCGCCCGGCAAAGGTGGCGGTGAGTTGAACGGGATCGTCCTTTCCGATGACGGCTCGCAGCGAGTCTTCATCGAGTGCTATTTGGTTGGTGTTTTGGGTTGCCCATTCGACCAGGTGGGCGTTCATCCCGAGGGTGGCTTGAAGCAGGCGCATCTCGATCATCGTGGCGGACTCCTCGCCGGAGCCTTCCACTTTGAGATACTCGATTTTAACCGGTGCTTTGGCGCGGACCTGAGCGGTGAAATTGGTTGGGATCAGAATCCTACGGTCGGGTTTCTCGGTGGCCTCGGGATCGAGGACTCGCATTCCTTGCGCGTCCATCTCTTCCATGAGGACGGCGCCCAGGAAGCCGAGATCTTGGTTGTCGATAACCACGCTCGGTCGGGGATTTGCCGGGTCGCGTTGGGGGCCGTTGCCCGCCACGCCGGTGAAGTAGACGAAACCGATCGGTGCCAAGAAGAGCCACACGTAGCCGAACTTGTCCTTGAGGAACAGTCGGATGTCGTTGAAGGCGATTTGGAAGATCGCTCTCATTTCATCGCTCCTTTCTCCAGGGCCCGTCGAATGCCAAGCGTGCCGAGGCCGAGTAGGATGGTGCCGATGATCAGCATCTTGGTTGCTTCGTGATACCAGACCGCGTCGCCACGAGCGAATTGCAATTGCTGGACGCTTTGGATAAACCAGTAGTTCGGCATCCAGGGACTCAAGTGGTTTTGAATGAAATCCGGGAGCGCATCGACCTGGATAAAGCCACCGCCGAGGAAAGCGATGCTCATGATCACAATGCTGGAGAGCGCATCCGCCCGTTTTTCCGTTTTGAAGAGCGAGACCAGGAAGGCCATAAAACCGGCTGCGCAAATACTGTAGGCGGCGATCAGCAACGCGAGCCGAAACGGCGTCTTCCAATCGATCTGGAAGACCAAGCCGCCTCCGACAAACAAGACGCATCCCCCGAGCAAGCCCATAACGACGGCGAGGCTCGATTTGGAGAGGACCACGGGGAGAATGGGGTAGTGAACCGTGCGCATGCGGGTGAGCGTCTTGGCTTTGATTTCGCGGTAGATATCTCGAATGGTTCCATCGGCCAGGAATAGGAGAAACACGCTTGAGAGCATCGGAAGGAGAAAGGCAAAGAGGTTGAAGCCCGGGCCTTGGTCTTCCTTTTCGTTCGCCATGCTGGCTTCGGAAAAGGCAATGAGCGGAGGCGTGAGATAGTCTTCAGCGACTTTGAATTTGTTGCCAATTTTGATCATGATGCCGGCCAAGGCCAACATGTCGGGGAACTCGTCGGTCTTGGCAATGTCAATGATGTCTGGAATCTCATCGCGCAAGTTGCGGCTCACGGCATTCATGCCTTCGAGCAAGACTTCTAAGAACTCTTCTACAATGGCGGGGTGGAATCGTTGGGCCGGATTCTTGATCAGTTCGAGGGCGGGGATGGTTCGGTTTTCGAGAAACGCGTCGGTAAAGTCATCCGGGATGATCAGGACGGCGCTGATCGCGTTGTCATTGATTTTTTCTTGGGCGTCCGAGCGGTCGAGAAACTCGGGTTGGAAAAAACTCTGCGAGTCTCCTTGCTGAAAGGCGCCTTGGAGGAACTGTCCGAGCGCATTGTCATCTTCGTCGACAATGGCGATGGAGATTTTGCCGATCCCTTGATTGGAGTTCGATTTCCCAAAGGCCAGGCCGATGATGGCCGTGATGGTGATCGGAAGCGCCAAGTTGATCAGCACGGGCCAGGGGTTGCGCCGCATGCGTTGCAGATCCTTTTTGAGGAGGGTCGCAATCATGATTACTCGCGCAGATCGCGGCCCGTTAGTTGGATGAACACATCATTTAGCGAGGGCTTTTTGTAAGTGACGTTTTCCACGTCCACCGGGATCTCCAGGAGGTCTTTGAGGCTTTCCGATGGGTGGCGATCGCGAAGCGAGGAAACCGTGATCTGAGTCTCCGCTTTTTGAAGGACGCGAAAGGCTTGATTGAATCCGGGCCAGGCTTGAGGGTCCGTGTCCTTAAAATCCCCTTCGATGACAAAAATCTGATCCCCGCCTAATCGATCCTGCAACTCTTCAAGTGTCCCTTCGGCTAAGAGTTGACCCTTATCGATGATCCCAATGCGATCGCAGAGCGTTTCGGCTTCTTCCAAGTAGTGGGTGGTATAGAGAATGGAAGTGCCCTCTTTCTTGAGCGTATTGATAAACTCCAGGATGTTGAGCCGGGCCTGGGGATCGATTCCGACGGTGGGTTCATCCAGCACCAGCAACTGGGGACGATGCATGAGGGCGCAACCGATGTTGACGCGGCGCATCATGCCGCCGGAAAACGTTTTGACGGGGCTTTTGGCGCGGTCGCTCAGGGTGAGGAGCTCCAGCAGTTCATCCGCGCGCGCTTTGACTTGGGCACCGGGAAGCCCGGCAAGTTGGCCCCAAAAAATGAGGTTTTCTCGGGCGGAAAGCTCTTCGTAAAGGGCGATCTCCTGCGGAACGATGCCCATTTGTTTTTGGGCTTGGGTCGGATTTGCCCAGAAATCTTTGTCTAGAACGGTGACCTGCCCGGCGTCCGGACGCAGAAGGCCGGACATCATGGAGATCGTGGTGGTTTTGCCGGCGCCGTTGGGACCGAGGAGTCCGTAGAGTTCGCCGGCGCGAACTTCGAAGCTGACACCGTCCACGGCCGTGAGGTCGCCGAAACGCTTGCGCAGGTTGCTGATTTTGAGAACTGCCATGTATGGGATGCGGCCGAGATTTGTCCCGGAGCGTATGGGTTTTCGAGTTATTCGTCGATAACGTGATGTTTGTTTCAAAAAAGTGGGCGGGGAGTGTGTTTTGAGGCAGCGATACCGAGAGTGTGGGGGAATGGTCCGCCCTTACAGGGCTCAGTGGTTTTTGATTGGTCGAATACCCGGGGCGTTGCCCCGGGCTGGAATGGGGCAGGCCTTCGGCCTTGAGACGGGGGGGATTGTCGGAGCGTGGGGCCGGACTTTCCTTGGGACGGGGCTAGCGGCCACTTTTGGTGAGTCGGGATGGGGGGTAGCCGTAGACGCGTTTGAAAGTTCGTGAGAATTGGTAGGGATCGGGGATTCCAACGCGCTCCGCGACGTCTTTGACTTGGAAGTTCCCGTCGACCAGCAATCCGGCGGCATAGCGCATCTTTCGATGGAGGAGATACTGATAGGAGCCGATCTCAGAAAAACGCTGAAAGAGACGCGATAGATGGATGGGAGTGACCCTGCATTGGGCAGCAATGTCTCGCGCGCTGCGGAGGGCCAGGAAGTTCTCATCGATGTAGAGGCAGATGCGCTCGAACGTCGTGAAGGCCTTGGAGGGTGCACTCCCGTCGGTGAGCCGTAGTTGTTGGATTTTGAGAAAGAGGAGTTGGGTCAATACCTGGCAAATGGATTCTGCGTTGGGGTGTTGTCGATTGGCTTCGTGGATGAGCATATCGAAAACGGCGGTCAATTCATGGACGCCCTTGACCCATATCGGAGTAAACTCGTTTTGGTGGGTTTGCAGCTGAGCGTCTCGAAGGGGTTTGGCGACCTGCGTGCCGTAGAGATCGAGGTAATACTTTCGCATGCCGCTGCTCGTGGAATTGCGGATCTGGTGTGGAGTCCCTGGTCCGTAGGCGAACAGGGAACCGGCCGAGAGCGGGTGTTTGTGGCCGCCCAAGGTCAGTTCTCCCTCGCCTGAGGCCACGAGTTCAACGCCGTAGAACGGGAAATCATCGCGTTCGATGTGGTAATCCGGGCGAACTTGCTCGACGCCCCCGCAAACGATTTCGAATGGGGCGCGTGGTTGGGGTTCCAGGTTCAGGAAGAAATGCTGCGATTCCATCACCTGTTCCGAAATGAACGCAGGGAGGGGGGGCAGCGGGGGATTGCGTTCGTGACTTCATAGGTTAATTATTGCTATGCCAAAGAAAACTCCAGCCATTTCCTTTTTGGAAGAAATAGTTATTATTTTCCGTGAAATCCTGAATGAGTGGCTAGTCGTTACGAGAATTATTGCCATTACAGGGGATCGGAATTTGAGCTTTAGAAACCCATCGAAACGCTAAAAACGAAATGCAAGAAGCCAACCGAGTGAACCGTGTCGAACGAGCCAAGGGTCGCTTCGGAGCGATTCAGGGATTTACGCTGATCGAATTGTTAGTGGTGATTGCGATCATTGCCATCTTGGCGGGGATGCTCTTGCCGGCCTTAAGTAAGGCGAAGTCGAAAGCCCACGCTGCGGCCTGTCTCTCAAATCTGCGCCAGTGGGGGATGATGACCACCATGTATGCGATGGATAATGAGGATCGTTTTATGGCGGACTACGGGCCTTCGGTTGAAGGGACTTGGGCGTTTCAATTGAAATCGTTTTACGACGATGTGGATCAGTTTCGAGTTTGTCCCTCTGCCAAGAAGCCGTCTAGCACGGGGTATGGCAATACGACGGAGTTCTGGGGTTGGTCCGATGAGAATAAGGCTGAAGGGTACTTTCGGCAGGGGGACTATGGGAGCTACGGCATCAATCATTGGGTCAACTCGCTGCCTCCCAGTTTCCAGAATGGTTGGCGCAATCAGCCGTCTTGGCATTGGTCCAAGATCAGCGCCGTGGGCCAGCCCGTGATCACGCCGGTGTTTGGAGACTGTGCGTGGTATGGCGGGAATCCTTTTGATTTTGAGAGCGGCGCGACGAATGGTCGACCGCCGTCCCGTCGGGACTGGAACAAATCGAGTCCCAAGAGTTGGGGGTGGGATATGGGGCGGTTTTGTATGGATCGTCACCAACGGGCGGTGAATTTTGTTTTTGTGGACGGGGCCACGCGAGCGGTGAAGGTCAATGGTTTATGGGATCTCCAGTGGCACCGGGAATTCCAGCGGACGACGCGAGTCGACCTGGATTGGTAGGGAATCGGAGCGCAGACTAGGAAACCTGCGTTACCAGGGTGGCGCCCACCGTTTTTGGTGGCCTCGGCCCGCCGCTGTAGCTTGCCAAGGATTCTTGGGCTCAGTAAGTTGGTTGGTTCATGTCGTTGTTGAACATCATGGGCCGGTGGAGCCTGCTTTGGGCCGTCTGTTGCGGTACGTTGGTCAATGGGGTGGCACAACCCCTTCGAGAAGGGCTCGTTGGGGACGTGACTCCCAAGACGGATCTTGAGGTTATTGCCCGTGGTAAGGCGCTCTCGGAGTATTATTGCGGCTTGTGCCATCAATACACCGAGCCTTCTTTGCTCGATCGGGAGACCTGGCTCAGGCAAACACTGCCCCGGATGAAAATCCAGGTCGGTCTGGCGCCCGAGTATTTGGATATGCACCCCGAAGCGGCGCAGATCAAAGCCCTTGGGAAGATTCCGGTAGAGCCGGTCATGACGGAGGACGAGTTTCGCGCGATTGTGCGGTTCTATGTGGCCACCGCTCCGGAAGAAGCCGTTCCACAAGATCCGCGTCCGCCGATTCAGCGCGGGTTGAGACATTTTCAGATCGACCGCCGCTCGCTCCGGCGCGAAACCCCCTCGGTCACCCTGTTGCAGTATGACTCCAAGCTGAAACAGATCGTGATCGGTCATGATACCCAAAAAGTGGTCGAATTGCTGGATGGCAATTTGAAACGCAAGGCCTCGATTAATCTTCAGAACACGCCAACTGGCTTTACCCAACTCAACGGATACGCGTTTGTGACCGGCATTGGGAGCTTCATGCCTTCCGATGTCCCTAAAGGGGAGCTCGTGCTGTTTCGGAGCGACGGGCGGTATTACAAACGAGAGCGAACGGTTTTGGAGAAACTGTATCGGCCAACGGAGACTGCTTTAGCGGATTTCAACGGGGATGGGATGCAGGATTTTGTGATCGCCAGTTTTGGGAATCAGGCCGGTGGGCTTTCGTGGTATGAAAACCAAGGAGGCGGTGAAATCTTGGAACATAAAATGTTCTCCCGACCCGGAGCGCTTCGGCCGCAGGTCGGGGACTTCAATGGCGATGGGCATCCGGACATTGCCGTGTTGGTAGCCCAAGAGTGGGAGATGTTCTTCATATTCACCAACGACGGAGAAGGCAACTTTACCGGCGACGTGGCATTTCAGCGGCACCCGCTGTTTGGTCACTCGTCATTTGAGATGGTCGACTTCAATGGAGACGGGCTTTTGGATATCCTCGCCACCAACGGGGACAACGGGGAATACCCGTCTCCAACCAAACGTTATCACGGGGTGCGGGTTTACCTAAACCAAGGCGACAACCGCTTTGAAGAAGCTTACTTCTTCCCTATGAACGGTGCCTTTAAGGCGTTGGGCCGAGACTTTGACCAGGATGGCGATATCGACATCGCTGCCACCTCCTTTTTCCCAGACTATGTGAAGTCGCCGCAGGAAGGTTTCGTCTACCTGGAGAACGTGGGCGGGTTGGCGTTTTCACCCTACACCTTTAGTCAGAGTTTGGCGGGTCGCTGGTTGACGATGGATGCCGGAGATATCGACGAGGACGGGGACTTGGATTTGCTATTGGGTTCGTACATCGAGGGGCCGACGGATGTGCCGCCTCAACTGTTGCGTGCTTGGCAGACAAAAGGGCCGTCGCTGATCGTGCTCCGGAATCAAGTGAAGTCGAGTGCGAAGTAGGTAGGGAGTCCGTCGCGAGATCTGGGAACGAGTGATGAGTACGCGCAAGCGAAACCGATCCAACCGCAAGGGCTCGAAGGCGGATCCGTCCTCCGGAAAGAATTCCACGAGGAAACCGATTGGGATAGGCCGGCTCTGGTGTTTTCGATTGCTGCTCGCGATCGGAGCGCCCGTGCTTGTGTTGGTGCTTCTGGAAGGTGGGCTTCGTTCGTTCGGTTACGGATATTCGACCGATTTTTTTCAATCCTCAGAGAAAGGGGATCATTGGGTTGAGAACCCCCGCTTTGCCTGGCAGTTCTACACGCCGCAGAGTCGCTTGAAGCCCCATCCGTTTTTGCTTCCGAAGACCAAGGGGGCGGAAACCATTCGCATCTTCGTTTTAGGAGGTTCCGCGGCCCTCGGGACGCCGGAGTCTGCGTATGGCTTTGTTCGGGTCTTGGAGCGCATGTTGACGCTCAGTTTTCCGGATCGTGAGTTTGAAGTGGTCAACGCGGCAATGCCGGGAATCAATTCCCATCTGGTGCGAGCGGTGGCTGCCGATTGTGGGCAGCGGGATCCGGATCTGTTTGTGGTCTATCTGGGGAATAATGAACTAGTGGGCCTGCATGCTCCCGGACCGGAAGACTCGGTGATCTCACAGTCGTATGCCTTGATCGGCTTGAGTCAGTGGGTGCGGTCGAGTCGGACGGGGCAGTTCCTCGGTCCCTTGCTGACGTTCTTGGAACCCCCGCAACCCGAAGGGGAACAGGATATGGCGTTTTTCCGTCGGCATCGGTTGCCGGCGGGTGGTCCCCAGCGACAGCGGGTGTATGATTACTTTCGCTCAAATCTGGAATCGATCGTGGCTTCGGCTCGGGCGGGTGGTGCCCAGACCGTGCTGTCGACCGTGGCGGTCAATTTTCGAGAGTGCCCGCCCTTGGGATCCCTGCATCGGGCGGATTTGAACGAGTCCCAGCGTTCTCAGTGGGAAGGGCATTTCAACCAAGGCATCACGGCCGAAGCGAAAGGAGATTGGGAAGCGGCATTGGGACATTATCGCGCGGCGGAGCAGTTGGATGATCGCTATGCCGAGTTAGCGTTTCGGATGGCGCGTTGTGCGGAAGGTGCGGGGGATGGCGAAGCGGCTGCTGAGGCGTATCGTCGCGCGCGGGATCTGGATGCCTTGCCTTTCCGGGCAGATGGCCCACTCAATGACGTGATTCGTGAAGTGGCTTCCCGGTTTCAGAATCAAGGAGTGCGCCTGCTCGATGCGGATCAGCAATTGAGTGCCGGCCAGGAAGGGCTGGTGAAATTGCCGGGACTCGAGACCTTTTATGAACACGTTCACTTTCGATTTGCCGGAGATTATCAGATGGCGGCGGCCTTGTATGGCGAGGTGGTGGATGCTCTCTCAGCTCGTTTGGACATCGAGTCCGGCGCGGCGCCGGCTCCGCCGTCTATCGAGGCATGCCAAGCGGCGCTGGCCTACAACCGCGTGAACGAAGGCTTATTGGATTCGTCGATTTTGGATATGACGTCCAATGCGCCGTTTCTCGACCAAGTGGATCACGCCGCGTGGGTGCAAAGGCAGAAGAATCAGCTTCAGGAACGCTACGGCGGTTTGCAGTCGGAGGACGTGGCGGCGGCGTTTCAAGTGTATGCCTCCGCCATGCACGCGTTTCCGGAGGATTGGAATCTCGCCTATTTGCTTTCTCGGCTCCATTTCACGTTTCACAATTTTGATGCGGCGCGAGAGAATCTCAAGCGAGCGACGGAACTGATGCCGCATGTGGTCGAGGTTCGGTTGGGCTATACGCGGGCTTTGATCGAGACCAAGGAGTTTGATTTGGCCTTTCGCCAGATCGAGGTATTGCAGCGCTTGGCGCCGGATTCGGCGGAGGTTGCTGCCGCATTGAGTACGGCTAAATCACGACAGGCCGCCAACCGGTAAAGAGTATGAAGGTAATTCGGAAGAATTGGCATCGTCGTTGGATGGGATGGATGGCTCTGCTGGGATCTTTGGGCACCGGCCTGTTGAGCGCGGCGGACTGGGAATCCGGCGACGGCTTTAGGTCCCGGCCATTGGAAGCAGCCGTTGGTACGGGGTCCGCGGGGTTTACGGCCATGGATTCTGCGTTGACGGGGTTGTATTTCACAAACCACTTGGCGCGGTCGCGGTACATGACGAATCAGATTTACTTGAATGGATCCGGTGTCACGGCGGGGGATACGGATGGGGACGGCCGAGTGGATGTGTTTTTCTCGGGGCTGGATGGAAGGAACCGATTGTATCGTAATCTGGGAGACTGGCGCTTTGAGGATGTGACGCAAGAGGCCGGGGTTGGTGCCGAGGGTTTGGCCAGTAGTGGGTGTGCCTTGGTGGATATTGATGGGGATGCTGATTTGGATCTGTTGGTCAATACCATTGGTCAGGGAACGCATTTGTTTACGAACGACGGGAAGGGCCGTTACACCTGGCAGACGCGACGTCGGGCACCGAACGCGGGGAAGGGGGGCATGTCGATGGCGTTGGCCGATGTGGAAGGAGATGGGGATTTGGATCTCTATCTCGCGAACTATCGGACCTGGACTTACCGCGATCATCCGCGTCCCAAGATTCGGGGCAACATGGTAAATGGAAAACCCGTGGTGGTGAGTTTTAACGGGCGTCCGACGACCGATCCGGACTTGGTGGGGCGTTTTACGCTGAACGCCCAGAATAAGATTATTGAGAACGGGGAACTCGACGCGTTCTTTCTCAATGATGGCCGTGGTCGGTTCCGGCAGGTCCCCTTGAACGGGGGGACGTTCTTGGACACGGAGGGGCGTCCGTGGAAGGAACCGGCGTTCGAGTGGGGCTTGAGTGTGATGTTTCGAGATATGAACGGAGATTTGGCCCCAGATCTGTATGTTTGTAATGACTTCAGTGCTCCGGACCGGATCTGGCTGAATCAAGGTGATGGAACATTTCAATTGATGCCTGCGCTGGCGTTGCGCAATACGAGTCGGTTTGCGATGGGGATCGATTTCGCAGATTTGGACCGGGACGGGCATGATGATTTCGTGGTGATGGACATGTTGAGCCGCGATCACGAGCGGCGTCACATCCAGATGGGCGAGCCGCCCTTAGGGCGCGAGGTCGGGGATGATCTGACGCGTCGGCCGCAGTTCTCGCGCAACACCTTGTATCGGAACCGCGGCGACAACACCTATGCCGAGGTGGCCTATTGGGCGGGGACGCACGCGGCGGAGTGGGCTTGGACTCCGGCTTTTCTTGATGTGGATCTGGATGGGTTTGAGGATTTGTTGGTTACCAACGGGCACGAACGTGATGCGCTCAATGCGGACGTGAAGACTCAGATCGAAGCACAGGTGCGCGATCCCAAGTTAACCCGCCAGGCGATTCTCATGTTGAGTGCGATGTTCGCTCGGCTGGATACTCCGAATGTGGCGTTCCGCAATCGAGGTGATTTTACCTTTGAAGATGTGAGTGACGCGTGGGGATTTGCGGTATCGGCCGTGTCTCACGGCATGGCGCTCGCGGACTTGGACAATGATGGGGATCAAGATGTGCTCGTGAATAACTTGGGTTCCCCCGCGGGCGTTTTTCGGAACAATGGCAAGAAGTCTCGCGTGGCCGTCCGACTCCGAGGGGTAGCTCCCAATACAGCGGGAGTGGGCGCCAAGATTCGGTTTCTGGGACAGCCACGAGACCAGAGCCAGGAGATGGTTTGTGGCGGGCGGTATCTCTCTAGCGATGATTTGATGCGGACCTTTGCGTGTGCTGCCGATGAGACGGATGCCGTGATCGAGGTGGAATGGCGGAGTGGGCGGATCTCGCGCGTCACGGGCATTCGGGCAAATCACCTTTACGAGATCCACGAGGATGCGGCTGTGGCCCAACCCCCGAGTGCGGTGCCGAGTGCGGTGCCTTTGTTTGAAGCGGTTGATTCGATCCTGCCGCATCGGCATCGGGAGACACCCTTCGACGATTTCTTTCGGCAGCGGTTGTTGTCTCGAAGCTTGAGTGAATTGGGCCCCGGGGTGAGTTGGGTGGATTTGGACCAGGACGGATTTGATGACCTTCTGGTGGGCGCGGGGCGCGGGGGGCAAATGGGCGTGCTTTTGAATCAGGATGGCCGCTCGTTCAAGGCCTCGTCCGACCGGCGCCTGAACCCCATCCAGAGCCGGGATCAGACGGGTATCGTGACTTGGGTGGTGGAGAACGCGAGTGGCGATGCGGTGACTCGAATGGGATACGGGGCATCCAACTATGAAGACGCGCGAGCTTCGGGGGCGGCGGTCGTCTTTAATCAGTATGAGGGAAATGCTGGCTTGAAATCGTTGCCTGCCGGATCCAGTAGTGCGGGGCCGTTGGCAATGGCCGACGTGGATGCGGACGGTGATCTCGATTTGTTCGTTGGGGGGCGTGTGGTTCCCGGTCAGTATCCCAATGCCGCGGATTCGCAGCTTTGGATCCAGGAGGCGGACGGATTTCGAGCGAGTCCTGTCAACGGCACGCCTTTGATGCGTCTCGGGTTGGTGAGCGGTGCGGTTTGGACCGATTTGAACGGGGATGGGTATCCCGAACTAGTCGTGGCCTGTGAGTGGGGACCGGTTCGGGTGTTAGCCAACCGCCAGGGCCGTCTGCAAGAGGCAACCGCTGCTTGGGGCTTGTCCGAGTATACGGGTTGGTGGAACGGCGTTGCAGCCGGCGATTTTGACGGGGATGGTCGGATGGATTTGGTGGCATCGAATTGGGGGCAGAATCACTCCTACCAACCCTTCGGAGCGAGTAACCTTCGGTGGGTGTCGGGACAAGCCGTGGCAAACGGTCCCCGTCTTCTGGTGGAAGGTTATGTGGATGAATCTCACGAACAACCCGTGCCGATCCGGAATTTTCGGGCCTTTGCCGGGACGATCCCCAGCTTGGGGGAACGGTATCGAACCCATAGCCAATTTGCTAAGGCTACGGTGAGTGCTATCGTGGGCCAGAAGTGGCGCAATGTGACGAACCATCGTGTCGCTACGTTTGCCCATACGGTTTTCTTGAATCGGGGCGATTACTTTGAGGCGACTCCGTTGCCGTGGCTGAGCCAGTTAGCTCCGGGATTTGCGCTTTGTGTTGCGGACGTGGATATGGACGGGCACGAGGACCTCTTTCTCAGCCAGAACTTATTCGCGGTTCGTCCCGGGCAGAGTCGACTCGATAGTGGGCGAGGTCAATTGATGTTGGGCGATGGCGAGGGTGGGTTCCGTGCGATTGATGGGGCGGCAAGTGGTATCCGGGTTTACGGGGAGCAACGCGGGGCCGCTTTCGGGGACTATGATAACGATGGGCGAGTGGATTTGGTTGTGACCCAGAACGGGGCCGATACACGGTTGTTCCATGGTTTGTCGCAGCGACGTGGCTTGCGAATCCGATTGCACGCCGGGGAACAGAATCAGACAGGGATTGGTGCTCGGGTTCAACTCGGCCAATCGGGGCGATGGGGGGCGGCTCGTGAGGTGCGGGGTGGTTCCGGTTACTGGTCGCAGGGAAGTGCCGTGCAAATCATGAGTCGGCAAGCACGCCCGAAACAAGTCAAGGTTCAGTGGCCTGGAGGCAAGGAAGAAGTTTGGGATCTGCCGAGCGGTGCGGATGAGATTATGGTGACTCAGTCCGAAGGAGTGGAGAAGGTTTCGCGGCCGTAGGCTGGCGTGGGTGATCTTCACGTGCTTTTGCGTGGCTGAAGGATGGCTGGAACCGGTATCTGAGAATGGCTATGAAGTTGAGTTGTCGTTTGGAAGTGTTGCCGGGACAGACGGTGCTCGAACAGGTGAATCAGGCCCAGCGGTTTGGCTTTGATGGGATCGGTTTGCCGGGGCGCATGTTGGACCGCTTTCGGGCGGAATTGGACGCCGCCATTGCGGACCTCCCGATCCCGCCGATGAGTTTGTCCCTCGGTTTTGAGAGTTCTTTGGTTCATCCGTTGCCTGCGGAACGGCAACGTTGTTTGGATTCTCTTTTGCGGTTGATGGATGTGTGTGCTGAGTGGGAAGTACGGCGGTTGAACGTACCGCCCGTGCTGCTTCAGGATAATCCCATACGAATTACCGAGGCCGAAGAGTATGCCTCGGTGGACGAGCGTTTGGATGGGTTGTTGATCGAGCAATTGCCCCGCTTGGGAGAGGAGGCGCAGGCCCGTGGAATGGTGTTTCTCATTGAGCCGGTTAATCGATTTGAGTCGGACTACTTGACGTCCATCGAGCACGGGGCTCGCTTGTGTCGCGCGGTGAAGCACCCGGCGGTGGGGATGACGATTGACGCTTTTCATATGCAGTTGGAGGAACGGGTGCCGGGCGAAGCCATTGCTCGTTCAGCAGAGACGGTAAGGCACGTGCATATTGCCGAGAATACGCGGGAAGAACCCGGCGTGGGCTCATTGGACCTCGCGGCAGTCTTTTCCGGGCTGCACCGAATCGGGTATCAGGACTGGATCGAGGTCGAGTGCCGAACTCTGTCGGGACCGGCCGATGAGGTGCTGCCGCGATCGGTCGATTATGTGCGATCGGTGTGGTCGGCCGTGGGTGGTGGGAGTTAAATCACGCAGTACCGTGCCGCCGTTGGGGCGACACGGCATTTTTCTCACGGCATCGGTTTCACGAGTTCCCAATCCTCCGGAACTACGTTCAGGTTCCTCTGTCCTTCTCGCTCGGATATCGTGAACTCCACCATAGCACGCGCGAGAACGGTAAAATTGTTGGCTTCGTTCTGATACAGCCGAAAGATAGCGAGGAACTTGCCGGGCGTGATTTCCGAACTCGTCCAAACGCGATCCTCAGCCTGGGTCAGTTGAAACGACCTCATTGACGCCAAGGTTTGTTGCACCTCGGGCAGCTGCCGCCATTCCTTGGCCGCTTCTCGATCGTTCAACGCGGACAAAGGTAGAACGGGGCCCGAATCACGGACATAGGCTGCGATGCTGGCACCAGCGAATGTTCCCGGTCTGGTAACGGTAAACTGAACTTCGTGCGTCGTGAGGTGAAGCTCGGTGGTCTCGCCCGCCTCAATCGTAAACGTTTCAAGCGTCCGGGAACTCCAGGTCTGTTGGCCTTCGTATTCTCGGTAGTAGCGGCGAGCTAGTCGGTGAGATCCCGGCGGTAACCGATTGAACTCGAACTGTTGATCGCTATCTAGATCTAGGGCAAAGTTTTGAAAGTGCAGTCGGATTCTCCTATTTGGATCGGTGCCATATTGGACTTCCAGCGTGATTGGAGATTCACCAGTGGCCGTGCCCGAATAGCTACCCGTTAAGCGTCCCCAAGGCTGTAGTCGAAGCGGCGCATCTGTCCTGACTTGGTCGACTGGCACATGGAGGAAACCTTCCCGATGAGCAATCAGAAGAGCCGTGATCTCGGGATCGGGTGCGAGCTGGAATCTCCCTTCGGCGTCCGTGAGGATCACATCACTACCGCTGCCGCCGTCGCGAGCCAGTCCACCTGGAACGATCGTCACTCGACTTGAGTCTCGGACAAACGACACATCGGCCTGACTAGCCGGTTGCCCGTTCGGGAGCTCAACCCTCAGATCGATTGGCGCCGCTTTCGTCAATCGAATGTCAAGGTTCACAACGCCCTCATCCGCAGCAATGTTCCGAGTCACGAATGGGGCATACCCCTCCGCTTCGAATTTGAGCGTGTAGCCTGGATTCGGTATGCCGCTGATTACTGCCTCCTCATACGAGTGGTAAAACTTGCCACCAGAGAAATCGATCCAAAACCGTCCGATTCCACTCCAGTTAACCTTACTGTTGTGTGGGCTTTGGTATCCAGTCCCCATCCGGACTTGCTCAATCGGCTGATCCGTTTCCTCGTCGCGAATGGTTCCCGTGACCACCAGAGCGGACGGAAGGACGATGCTCTTTTGCGTCTCCTCAGAAGGAACGTCGATATCATTGACTCGCATAAATCCATTGGCGTGAACGTCGAAGGAAACCTTACTGACCGGCGCATCAAACCATAAGACACTGCCGGTAGCGTCCGTCTTCGCATGGAAAGCTACTTGAGCGATTGGCGGTTGGGTGCTGTTCGGATCATGAGAATCTCCAAAGGTATCATACCAAACGTTGGCATCTGTCACGGGTTCACCATGGGGATCCGTCACGTTGAGCGTTATCGTGCGACCGGGATTCAAAACCAAATGGGCCGCTCCTGAACTGGGTCCCACTTCGAAGCGAATGGTCGTTGCTGCGAAGCCTATGGCCTCAGCGGTAAGCAGCTGATTCCCAGGTTGGCAACCCCGGAGGGTGAAGTGGCCATCGAGATCGCCCGTCGTCTTTCGTCGCCCGCTGCTTCCCACGCGACCGAGTGCGACGCTGGCGTCGGCAACCGGGTTGCCCTGTGTATCCGTCACGCGACCGGTGATCTGGTAGGCAGCGGCGAGTTCAAAGCGATGGGTGCCAGCCTTCATCGCATCCAGAGCCGCTCGGTCTCGGCTCACGAACAGAAGCGGCGATTGCGAATAGTCGGGGTGTCGCGCGCTGCCGTATATGAGCGGCAAAATCTGGTCGGCAATGCGATTGATTTCCCAACGACCTTCATCATCCGTTTCCACCTCAATCCAAGAGAACTCAAAACTTTGGGGGCGCGTTCGCATGCCCGGAATGTCCTCATGGTTGAAGCCTACCTTGGCGCCGGCAACCGGTTGCCCACTTTGATCGACAACCCAACCGCCGATTCGAGTCGCGGGGATGAGTTCAGCGGTATAGTGCGAGGGAATCGCATCGCCACGCTCGGGACGCCACTGAAGATGCAGATCGGCATAACCATCAATCTTGGTGATTAGTTCAAGCATCTTCACTTCTTCTCGCAGAAATGGAATTGTGATCTCACCCATGCGGTTTGCGGTGAGATCTTGAACGTCCCACCGATCCATCAACTGAGCCCGATGCCAGATCCTTACACCGGACAGCCGTTCGCCCGTCGCCTTTGCTTGGATCACTAATCTCAGACTGTCCCCGGTGTCGGGAACAGCAGCAAGGCTTTCCGTTGCCGGTACGACATCCGAGTCCGACTCTTGATTCGGATTCGCAACTCGGGTGGTTTCGCCCTCCACGGTGACCGCCGTCGGATCTGGAGTCTCGTTGGCGGCGGATCCGGATTGGAGCAACATGACGGCAATGCCGATCACCGTCGCGGCGATCGCGCCCACCGTGATCCGACTGACAAGGCCCCCGTTTGAGTTCGGTCTTACGGGATCGGTTGCGGAACGCTGAATGTGAGAAGCGACACTGTTGCCGAGCCCGGCGGGGGCCGCAGCGACACATTGCGCATCGAGCAGCGCAATGAGCGCTGGGATCGATAACGTGACCCCCTGCTGGATCAATAGCGAACGGAGTTTATTTAAAGCTCGGCTGACTCGTTTTTGGGCCGTGTCCTCTGAGGCTTGCAGGGCCTCGCCGATCTCGCGATGATTGCGATCTTCGAAGAAACGGAGAACAATGGCCGAGCGATCCGGCTCACTGAGCTGGTCGATCGCTTGGTCGAGTTCTGGTGCCAGGTCATCCCAGCTTGAGTCCGATTCGGTAGCATTCATTTCGAGCGACACGGCTTTGTTTTCACGTTGTTGTCGGCGTTGTTCGGAGCGGCGAAGATTTGACGCCACATAGCACGTGTGGCGATGAAGCCAACCTCCGATCTGTGTCTGGCTTGGCAGGGTGGGGGCTCGATGGGCCAAATCAGCAAAGACGGTTTGAGTAATATCTTCAGCGGTTTGGGTATTGTGATTGGCTTGCCGATACGCCACCGAGAACACGAGATCGATGTACTGGGAGACCAGCTGAGAAAATGCCTCTTCCGAATGATCGACAGCGTATTGTTGCAGGAGTTGAGTGGATTCATTCATAGCTGTTTTCTTAATAAAGATCCGCCCGCGGCAAGAATCCGACATACTGAACGGAAAAATCTTCCCGATTAAACCAAAAATGCAAACAAACCCGGCCTAAGGTTGGGGTGATCTGCCCCCAAGCAGGGAGACACTCTGATGATGAGGTTTCAGCCTAGCTTTGGACATAGACCGAAGCCTCCGCGAAGGTTCGCGAGACGTTTGAGTGTTCAGTTTGACGTAGAGAAGAATTTCTCGTTCAGGTATCGGCGGTGAGGTCTGGTCTCGGACCGAAACAAGCTGAGCGAAAGTTGGGGATAGAGAGATCGAAATCGGACGACACAGAGGGTGCATAATCGAGAAGCCGATCACTGCTACATGCCTACCGTTTGGCAGTTTGACTGCAAATGGCTGGCGGGTAGGACTCTGATACTTTACGAGCCTTCGGCAAGAATTCTCTCAACATATTCCAGGTGCGCCTCGTTGCGAAGGGAATATGCTCTTTCACATCCTATTTTTGCCTTAGATTTTAGATCTTTATTGTAGCACTTGTTTTCGGCCATGACTATATTTTCTGGGCTATCCATGAATACTGAACTCCAATTCCTACAGGAACTTGAGCATGACGAATTCTGCGAGCTCGTACTTGTTCCATTGCTATCGAGTATTGGGTATCACGACGTTCGTTCAACCTACTCCGTCTCAGGCGATTCGCGAGATTTGGTGTTTACATGCGAGGAGCCTCTTCGTGGAGAGACGAATCTTGGTGCAATCGTCAAGCGGCGACCGCTAGAAGGTGAGACCGAGCTCCAAATATGGGTTTCAGAGGTTCAGGCCGCGACTACGAAAATACTTACAGAACCACAATTTGACCCGTTTGACGGCACAGAGATCAAAATCGAGCATGTGTCCTTGTTTTCCCCAGATCCGTTGTGCCAAGCAATCCATCAGTTCTTCGGAAAGGATCCGGCAAATAGCACTGCTCACCGCCCTAAACTGGTTGATGGTCCCGAAGTCGTTCGCCTTTTGGAAAGATTTCATCCAACCCTACTAGTCTCTTTGCCTGACCCGGCATCTCGCTACCTCCAATCTCTGTGCAATCGCTTCATCGATAATCCAAGTCTCGGAAAAGTGGGGGAGGACCGTGATTTATCAACGCCTGACATATACACCGGAGGCCTGCTCTCCCCTACTACTCCAGATGAAGCCAAGTATGTTTCATTCGCAGAACCATCGATGTCGAAGAATCGCAGCCAACTACGTTCGATATTGAACAACTGTTCCAACTTGGTAGTGCTAGCTGATGTAGGGTCTGGAAAAACTACTTTGCTGCAAAAAATGATCATTGACGCCTACAACGTCAATAAGGTCTTGGCCGAATCTCAGGACATTCCGATTTTCATTCCTCTTGCACAATTGAGTCATGAACATCTCGCCACGTACGATAGTTTTTTGAACGGAGTCTCGCATATAGTCCGAAACGACCAAGGATTCACCGAGTTCTCTCTGGAAAAAAAGACCGGGAATACACTGCTGCTTGACGGTTTTGACGAATTGCCTGGAGATCATGAATCTGTCGCCCAGTATATTGACACTTTAGCCGGTTCGAACTTCGCTTCAGTAATCCTAACGTCTCGACCGTCTAGGATACCTAAACTGTCGACAAAGTTTTCGTTCTTTCGATTAACGCCGTTTACAGATGAAGATATTCATACTTTCATATTCAAATGGTTCTCTGCTGATAATCAGAAGCGCGATCAGATGCTGCATCAGATTATGGATAGTTATACTATCCGTTCCTTTTGCAGAACTCCATTGATTCTGACGCTCTATTCGATTCTTGGATCTCGAAAGAACGAGGCCAAAGTGCCTGATAGAAAAACCGATGTGTATTTAGAGATTTCTAAACTGCTCCTCGGTGATTGGGATTCTAGGAGGAGTGTCGTAAATCATTTTGATGACTCTATAAAGGAGTATGTTTTGGAAGAGATTGCATTTGAAGCCCACTCAGCGGATCTTAGACACTTTTCCGAGGTTGCGGCTATGAAGATCATCCAGGATGCTCTGGAGAACAGGAGAATCAAAAAGAATCCCCAGTTGCTCCTCAACGAATTGATCTATCGAAGTAGTCTAGTCAGAAGCTCGCATCGAAATCGATTTGAATTTGTTCATTTGTCATTTCAAGAATTTTTTGTTGCTCGGCGGCTCTCAAGAATGCAAGACCTTCGATTGGTCGAAAAGAAACTGTTCAATCCTTGGTGGCGGAACGTCTGTCTGTTCTATTTCGGTCTTCGCAAGACGCTGGACGGAATCAGTTTCACGAAGGAAAAGAGAGTATTGGGTCGGGGTCTACAGTTATTGGAATACATGATCGAAGCCGAATATACGAGCTCTTCATTCCGGGAGCGTGTCATGGCTCAGGTGGCAAAGGACGTCCTTCATTCTTCAGCTTTGGTTCAGTCCGAATTAGATACTTGTACGAAACTTGGTGATGAGATTGTTGCCTTTTTGTCGGAGAATGTGGAACGTCCGCGTTTCAACGGTGTGTACTATAACTATATGAAGATCTTGGCTATGATCGGTACTGACCGGTCAATTGAAAAGCTCGCGGGAACTCGCGAGCACATACGTTCGATTGGGATCGAGGAACTGCCCCATATTCTTGTACATATCGATAAAATGTTGAATGGGATCAAGGAGACAGAGTTTGCTGTACGGCTCTTGGAAGAACTGAGAGAAAAATCAAAGAGCGCAAGATTAGTTGTGGAAAAGAGGAAATCCGTCATCGAGAACTTAAGGAATGCTCGGAAAGTTTTTAAAGCAATTAAAGATGAAGGCGTGGTGCCTCGTCACATAGTCAGGAAGGTTGAGGCCTTGTTCAAAGAATCGTTGAATTCACTCACTCACTAAGGATAGAGACCACTAAACTAAGACTATCTAGGAAATGGAAGCAGATGAGAATGAACTAGATTTGCATCAGCAAGTTGCAGGGGGGGGGCGGACCACGTCTCTAGTATTCATAAGCCATGATAGTAGGGATGCAGTAATTGCTGAGGCTTTCAGTAATCTCCTTGGAGCCGTTTCGGCTGGTGTACTTAAGTCATTTCGATCCTCTGACAGGACTGGGCATCAAGGAATTCAGTATGGTTCCGAGTGGTATACCGAAGTAATGCGTAAGCTCAACCTGGCGACGGATGTTGTGTGTCTGTTGACTCGCTCTAGTATTGGGCGGCCCTGGATTTTGTACGAGGCTGGAGTTGCGAAAGGGCAAGTTAAGACGCCTGTTCATGGACTGGCGATAGGCATTGATCTTTCGCAGGCAAGCGTGGGTCCTTTTGCGCAGTTTCAGAATTGCGACGACAGTGTTGAATCAATCGCATCTTTGGTGTTTCAGCTGGTGAAGCGAATTCCTGAGTCCGAACCAAGTAGAGAAATCATCATGACTCAGGTCGAAATCTTTAAAGAAAAAATTGAGGCCGTAGTTAATAGGCCTGGAGAGTTAGAAGGGATGGTGTCTGAGAGCGACGAATATTCGGTTGCTCAACTATTTGAAGAGATTAAGGTTATGCACGAGAATCTGCCCGCCAAGGTTCGTTTAGCAATGAGTGAGTCTTGTGTTGACGGTTCGTTGTTGCGTCGTGAGGTTCAGCCAATGCTAATGGATGAATTGGTGCACTTGAGTGACACTGGTTCGTCCGCTTTCCTTGGTTTGCTTGCATTTATGGGTGTATTGCGCAATGAAATGCCTGTTTTTTATGATGTTGGGTTGAGAGCCTATTTTGCTGAACAGGAAGGGAACAATGAGCTACTGGAAAAGTACCTGTTTGCTCTTCGTGAAGCCTGTAACATATTCCGGCGGTCATCGCTTTTAAATGACGTCTATTGTTCGAATGACGCACGGTTTTTCTTGAGGGATATTCCAAGGGTGATAGACCGTTTTTTGGCCGAGGCCACTCGAAGGGGGCAGTCTGAAAAGTCTCGAAATGATGCGTAAATACTGTGCTAATAGTCGGGAGTGGCCTGTCCCCGACGAAGGAGAGGTGTTAAGATTGTAGTTCTGCCCAAAACAGGAGGAGAACAAGTAACGAAGTTGGTTCAGCGGGGGAAGGAGTCTCAAATTCCTGAAGGGGTAAAAGAAGTGGATTAGGTCAGAGTGGTATGTGTGCGGTACAACGTTAGCGAGAGAGCGTATTTCACATGGGAGTGTAAATATGTTTGTGTTCGGTTGGATTTATCACCCACACCCAAAACACCACAATCATAGCTTATCTCCTGGCCCGATTTTCGGAGTCCACCGCGCTGCGGGTGCTATGGTTTGTGTGTTGTAGTCATTTATTTTCTCTATTTCAATCACTCCGTACTAGCGGTGTTTATGGTTGACCTGTAAAGTTTACTCAAAGATGGATCCCAAGGCTTATACGCTTTGAGTATTCAGAGTCTGATTGTTGGTGCAAACTCAATGAAAACTCCGCTGAAAAACGTAGAATCTCGCCAATTCCTAATGCTTGTATGCTTCGTGAGATTCCTGCAAAGGTACGCATATGGTGCATACATTGCCCTGGCTTGGCTGACTTGGAAAGATAGTGTGTCGGATTCAGGTATGGATTCGCACTTTCTTTTCGACGCCTCCAGCCTAGTTATGCTGACCTTTGGCTTCCAAGCGTTTCTAGAGGTGCCTGCGGGTATTTTAGCAGATCACGTCGGACGGGCCAGGGCAGTGATGGTGGGGCTCTTCCTTACAACGATCTGCTACACTTTATATTGGTGTGGGCCCCAACTCGATCACACTCCTACCGTCTTCTACTTGTTGTCAATAGGTGAGTTGTGCATGGCTGGTGGTATGGCCATGGCTTCGGGAGCTTTTGAGGCATGGGCAATTGACGGTGTGAATGCCATTTCTCAGGAAAAACAATCAAGAGTCGAAGACTACATAGTAGCAAGAATGGGTTGGGTATCTCAGCTAGCAAGCCTGATAGGAGGAATCACAGCGCTAACCTCGCAATCATCAGCATTCGCTTTAGCTGCGTTATCGTGCATCTGGGCGTTTTCGTTGGTAGCAGTGTTATCGTGGCGAGAGTCTCAGCACTTCTCACTAGAGGGAGATTCCACTCAACCCCAATTATTGAACTCTCAATTAAAATACGTCTCCCCGGTTACTAGTTTCTTTCAGATGGTCTTTCTTACTTTGCAACCGAGAAAGATTTTTAACAACTTTCATTGTGCGTTCAAGATCCTGCTTGGCACAGCTGGGATTCTCGTCCTATGGGTGATCTTGATTCCTTCAGAGCTTGTCGGACAAACCGCAGAGTATCTTTGGAGTGCTCTGGCTATTGAACCACATGAATCAGCGCCATTCGAGCCGACGAAAGAGACGTACTTTGCATTCGCCTTGGTCAATATTGGCGGACTCTTAGGTTCCGTGCTAGCTGAAATTGCAGTCAGGAACAACGCCAAAAGAACAACGATAGTACTCTCTGCATTGTCAATTTGGCTCGTATTTGGTGCGCTGGTAAGCATTGAGAAATACAATGCAATACTGGTGGTACTGGTGCCAATCATTCTGAAGTGCCCGGCTCAGGTCATCTTCGTTACTGGTATAGGCAGGTTGAATACGGAAATCACAATACGGAAGCTCAGCCATATGCGAGCGACGCTACTTTCGAGTCTAATTGTAATCGGTACATCAGCAATCTCAGTTTTCAGCTTGGTTCAAAAATTCTATGGAAATTACTTAAGTCAAGCCCGTGATGCAGCGGTCATTGGAATCTCGTGTTCGCTACTGATATTCATTTTCCTAATTCTGCCGAATAGGCACCATTTCAATTCAACCCGCTAGGATTCTCTGTATTGCGATCTACCGATGTTAAGTCGTTATTTTAAATCATTGGCACTCCGGCCACGCATCGGCACTCAACAGAACTTTCATATACTCGATATCATCATCCACCGTCGGTCGAAGCCAACCGTTGGAGAAATAGAGATAATCGATAAACGGTTGCGCGAAGAATGTAAACGTGAAGCTGACCGTCAGATTGCAAATTGTCGCTGTTGTTGGGCTATTGCCCAGCCCCTTCCGGCAGGGCTCAGAGTGTTTCTTCTCCCGACAACTCCGCAGCTTGAATACCCTGGGCATGCGGCAGCTAAGGCCATTCTTGGCCACTGGAGCAACTTGAAAAGGGACCTTCCCGCAACACGGCTAAGTTTGCTACTATCTTTTGCCCCCTGCGTTATTACTCGACATGATCAACCTCCAAGTTTTTACCCCTATCACGAACCTCCGTGTTTTGAGCGACATCGAAATCATTCTCCAGTTGAAACTGAATCTGTATGGATAGACAACGGTATTCCTGAAGTGTTCCTGGTTCCTCCGGGCGAATCTCACGAAATTGCCCGTAAACTGCCGGCAGCTACAAGCGGTTCGGGCAGGAACTCGAACAAGATCGACAGTGTCTATATTTCGTACGCTTGGGATGATTCAGAAAGTGATTGTGACGCTGCAAAAAAAACAAGTCTAGTCGGTGAAGTAATAAGAGTAGTCGAAAAGTTTCGAATACAGGTGATTAGAGATACAACTCACACAGAATTTGGGGACCAAATCTCAATGTTTGAACGTCAATTGGGTGCCGGGCATTACATTGTCGTAGTCCTCACGGAAAGCTATCTGCATTCTCTCCACTGCATGCATGAACTCTACTTGATATTTGAACGTGCCCAACGGCTAAAGGATAGATTTCTGGAGCATGTTATTCCGGTAATTCACTCGGAACTTCAAATATTCAACTCAATTGACCGGCTTCGCTATCGGTCCTACTGGAAAGATGCGGTTACTAAGAGGTTGGATAGTTTTGACGTTGAGTCTAGCGGATCTTCATCACTTCATGAGGTAAAGGTTGCCCAGCTCATTTACCTAAACATAGACGACATGCTCGGATTTATATCCGATACACTTTCCCCACGTAAGGTAGATGACATTCACAAATTATCATGTCGATTTGGTATCGATGGTAGTCAATGCAGTTATTGAAACTCGTAGAAGCCGTTTCGGCTTACTCGAACGACGATAGTTAGTCTATTGGCGATTATTCGCCAGACTTCATACGGTTAGTTGTGAGATTCAACACTTCGATATTTGACGTTTCAAACAGACATTTTAATTTGGTTGCAAGCTCTCGGCGAGAGTTGAAACCGAGCGCGGGACGTTCAGTTCTCTGGTGCGGGTGTCTCCGCGGTAGGGGCTTCGGTCGTGTCGGGTTGTGTTTCGTTGGGTGTTTCTGTCGCGGATGATTCGTCCGGTGGGCCTTGGATCGTGGTGAAGTCGAGGTCTAGTCCGGCCGCGTATACTCCAAGGGCATTTTCTTGCGCGTGTCGTTCGGCGCGGGCGAGATGGTATTTTTCTTCCCACTCCAGCCCGAGGATTTCGGTGCGGTTCAAGCGGCCCATGCCGTCCTGTACGAGTAACTGGGCAACGTTGGTTTGGTTGAGGTAGACAAAACCTTGGCCGTAGCGCAGATCGTTCATTTCCAAAACGTTGACATCGACGGTTTGGTCTTGAAGGAGGGTCGTGAGGTTTTCCTTGCATTGATTTCCGAGCGGGAGTTCTTCGGATTCCGATGCCCGCCCGAGGCCGGGGGCCTCCATTCCGGTGATGCGCACGGCGTAGACGAAGCCTTCGGGGATCTTGATGTGAAACCAATTGCCGTCGAGGACTTTGATCACTTCGCCCGTGATACTAGAGAGGTATTGTGGCGCTTGTTCGGTCTTATTTTGGTAGGCCCAGTAGGCATCCACCACGGGATTGAAGCGTTCTCGATTCAGGTAGGCCAGGTAGGCTACCGCGGCAAGGCCGATGACGAATGCGATTGCGAGGAGTTTTCGAGCGGTCTTAAAGAGACTCATGTTGGACTAGCAGAATTGTCTTTTGCTCGGTTCTTAATGGATTGGCGAGTGAGATTCAATGCTGGGTTCCGGCTCTTTGGGAATGGGAGGTCGTGCCGGTTGCTCGGCTTGTGGCGTCTTGTCCGGATCCAGGAATAGCCGGATCCGGTGATTTCGCTTGGGCTTTTTGGCTTGCGGTGCTGCCGGTACGGGGACGGGCGGACGTGGCGGTCGCGTGACCCGATCCCGCTTGCGGAGGGCCACGTTGACACTGGCTCGATCGTGGTCTTCGACTTCAATCTGGTGACGTTCTTTCAAGATGTCCGCCGCTTCCAGGCAATTCTGAATGTTATCAAAACGAAACACTTCTCGCGCGAAGACCTTCTCCCACCAGCTTCCGGGGCTGGTGTTTCGTAGTCCCGTCAGGAAGGGCATCGGGAGGTCCGGACTATCGAGCCCTTCTAGGATGCAGCAGAAGAGGGTGAGACGACGCCATCGATGCCGGTCGAACCACCGGATTAATCGTGGCAGCCGGCGCTGGTAGTTCCCGTAACTGCCGCAGGTGAGTTCGCCGGTGATGGGATCGGCAATCCGCTCGCCGAGGTAGGGTGCCCAGACCGCTGCCATCAGGATGGAAAGTACCAGCACGATGCCCATGTAATAGGCTTGCGTGAGGTCGCCGGCGATGTGGTTGTTAATGCCCTCGTCGCGCATGAGACCGAAGACGTAGATCAACGCGCCGGTAATGAGTATGCGGAGTAGGATGAGCATGGCGAAACGCGATTGGTTTATTCGGTTCGTGGGGTCACAGTTTGGCCGATTGTTCTCCAGTAAACAAGATTGGGGTGTTGGTTTCAATCCCTCGGAGATTGAGATCGAGTCGATGCCGATTGATGGCGTAAGTGCGCGCGGTTTCTTCGGTGATCACGTCGGCAACGAGTAGTTCTTGGAGATACTGGTCAAAGGTGTGCATGCCTTGTTCGGTGGCCGCTTCGATGATCCCGGTCAGGAGGGTGAGATTTTCAGCTCGGATCGCTTCTTGGATTCCGTGGTCTTGGCGCATGAGTTCCAAGCAAGGAATCAGTTGGTCCGAGGTATCGGGAATGAGCCGTTGGCAGAGGACGCACTTGAGATTGCGCGCGAGCAACCCAGTGATATTGGCGCGTTCGGACGTGGGGTAGAATTCCCAGATCCGACTGATTGCTTGGGCCGTTGAATCGGCATGGAGCGTGGTTAAAACCAAGTGCCCGGTCTCGGATGCCTGCATGGCGGCATGGATGCTTTCTTGATCGCGGATCTCCCCCACAAAGATCACGTCCGGATCCTGGCGCATCGCGTTGCGGATGCCGTCTGCGAATGAGGGTGTGTCCGGACCAACCTCGCGCTGTTCGATCTGGCTTTCCTGCGCGGTGAAAACATATTCGATGGGATCTTCAATCGAAACAATGCGCAGCGCTTGAGTCTGGTTGATGGATTGAATCAGGGCGCGCATGGTCGTGCTCTTGCCTTGGCCGGTGGGACCCGTGGCCAGAATCAAGCCGCGCGGGTCTCGAACCAGGTCGGCCAAATGAGCCGGAAGGCGGAGATCGGCCAGGTTATATTCTTGGGCCGGAATTTGCCGGAAAGAACAGGACTGCGTGCCTTGTTGCTTGCTGAAGTTGGCTCGATACCGGGTCTGGACGTGTCGGAAGCTGAGATCGAGTTCGCGTTTCTCAACGATCTGGTCATACACCGGGGCGGAGAAGCCTTCCGATAAGAATTGGCCTAAGGTTTCCGCGTTGAATGTGCCGGAGATTTCGGGGGGGATCCGGGTGAGCTTACCCTGACGCCGGACCCACGGCACGCTGTCGGTTTGCAAGTGGAGATCCGAAACCTGTTGCGCTTGGCACCAGTCTAGCAGTTGGCCTAGTTGAGACTTTGCAGGGATATTCTCCACAGATCGCACCTCATGGTGATGACATTGGTTTTGTGAGACCCTATTCGTTGGGCAGCATTCTAGCAAGGGTAGCAAGATTCGTGCTGGGATGCATGGGCTACGGAGCGACATAGCTATGGATGCTGCGGAAGCAGGTGGGCGGTTGAAGGCGTTGACTGATTTGCGCCGCTCGTATTCGCTCAACCGGATGGGGGGTGGGGGTTGTGCCGTGGTGCGCCGGGATTTATTCCGGGGTGGCGATTGCTTTGGTGCCGACGGCTCGCGGGTACGCTCGCCCCACCTTCCGGAAATGAATCGCCGATATTATCGGCTGGAGGCATCTTTTTTTGAACCGTTCTGGTCGGATGAGAGACTTGAGGACGAATGATGGAACGCACCGATGAGGATGTGTTTGATGAATGGCTGGTGTTGCGATGGCAGGCCGGTGACCTGGATGCGGCGAAGTCGTTGGTTGCCCGGTGGCAGAAGCGGCTCTGGTGCTACGCGAGACGGCTGACCAACTCGGACGACGGGGCGAATGAATCCGTGCAAGAAGCCTGGATGGCGGCTGTGCGCGGGCTCGGTCGCTTGGGGGATCCGTCCCGGTTCCGGGCCTGGATGTACCGGATCGTGAGCCGGAAGGCGGCGGATTGGATTCGGTCCCAACAGCGTCGGCGTCGAGTGGTCGATTCCGTCCAGGAGCGAGAGCCATCGGCGGAACCGATGGTTGCCGCAGGGAGACCAGAATTAGAATCCGTTCGAGAGGCCTTGCTGCGCCTGACGCCAGATCAACGCCAGCTACTCATTCTCCATCACGTCGAGGGCTTGGGCCTCAATGAGATTGCCGAAGTGATCGGAGTGCCGGTCGGTACCGTGAAGTCTCGCTTGTTCCACGCTCGCTCGAAACTGAAAGTAATCATTGAAACCGAAGAATCCGAAAATGAATATGGATGAACTCTTAAAACGGGCCTTGACGCAGGATGAGGCGAAACAGTTGCAGGCATTGGACGAACAGGGTGTCTTGGCTCAGATCGCGGACAGTTTCCGCGGTCGTTCCCGAGGGCTAGTCATCATGGCATTCCTCCACGGGATTGGGATGTTGGGCTTGGGTTTGGTTTCCTTGCGGCAGTTTTTTCAAGCACAAGAACGGCACGAGATGATTCTTTGGGCGAGCCTAATGGTGGTGAGTGTCCTCGCCATTGGCTTGGTCAAAGTGTGGTATTGGATGGAACTGAACAAGAGTGCGATTCTGCGCGAGCTGAAACGAATGGAATATCAGATCGCGCTGCTGTCCAAGAAAGTGAGCTAGGGACTGGGAGTGGAATCACGAGGTGACCCAGCGCTCAAAGCGCCGGCGCCGTTGCCGAAAGAAGAAGCCGCGTATGGCGAAGTACCACCCGACCACCCAGGGGCTATCCGCTTCTTGGTGGTTCCGGATAAAGCGTGAGCGGATGCGCGCGGAGGCCGCGCTGGGCGGTTCCGTTCGGGCCTTGGCGATGGCCTCCGGTTTGGCGATCTTGGTGACCAGTCCAGCTTCCTCGAATCGTTCGAAGTAGCCGGTGCCGAGTTCGTGATAGCCGAGATCGATTCGTTTGCGGACCTCGAAGGGTTGGTCGCGGCCCGCTTCGTCAATGAGGCTCCGTTTCGTGACCCAATCGAGCTGACCAATTAGCTGCTCCGGGTCATATTCCAACAGATCCAGCGTGCTTCGCCATCGTTCGACCACGGGTTGAAAGGTCTCCCGAAAGTCCGGGTTCAGGGCGAGAAATTCGACCGCGCGACGTTGGTGCCATCGCTGAATCTCCAGCGCCGTGAGGGATTGCCCTTTATGGCACGCCACAGCGGTCTTGAGCGACGGATCGTGAATGATGGCTTTCATGGCTCGCACCAGAGATTGGGGCCTTGGTGCGTCTTTGAGCGCACCGGCTTCGGCCATTTCAATCATGAGTAGGGTGGTGCCGATCTTTAGGTATTCCGCCACGTCGCACCGGTTGGCATCGGAACAGCCGATCTGCAGTCGTTGCCGTCCGTTGAGGAGGAAGCGCCAGTTGGCTTGCCGGAATACGAAACAATCTAAAGCAGCGAGATGGATGCCCTTGAGGAGATTGCCGGCGTCAAAAACCGTGCGTGAAGCGTTCGTTGCCCACCTTCGGGTTGCGGCGCGCAAGGCGGATGCCTTTTCGCTCAAGACGAAGGTGTTTTCATCGAGCAAGGAACCTGCTCCACTCAAGATCACTCGCGAGGCCAGGAACCCGCTGAGGCCTCGCCGAACGGAACGGAAAGCGACTTGGCTAAGTAGCATCGAAACCGGGGACAAGAGCACGAAGAGCGCGGGGAAGAAGACCGCGTTGGCCACTTGGGAGGCGCGGTCTTCATCCACGAGAACGAGCTTGCGGATGACCTTGTCCAGTTGCGATTGCACTCTCCGAGCCGTCCATTGAAAAAGACGGAGCGGAATCGCGTGGGCGATAAACCGGAGGCCAAGGCTGATGGTGCCGACGCCGAGCGCCACTAAGCCGATTACGAGAACTAGGATCAGGACAATTGCGAGAATCACGGCGGTGGCGAGAAACGTGATCGGGACGGATACGCAGACGATGGTGCGATAGATCCAGCGCCAGAAGATGTTACCCACGGCCACTTCGTAGTTTTCCTGAGACCCGTAGATGTGTCCCTCGGCGTCGCGGCAGTTCTTCAGCAGGCCACAGCCCGCGAAGAGCGCGTCATCTCGGATGGGGGGACTTTGCAAGGCGTCCTTGAGCCACGATTCTTGAGCACGCTGATGGCACAGCAACTCGTAGGGGGTCACACACTCCGGCGTTGCGCCTTCGATGAGGCCGTCTCGCTCAGCTGTGGGGATGGCTTCGTAGGCGAAGGCCCCCCCGTTTTCCATGAAAAACTGGGATTGGTAAAAGTCGCGGTAACCGGGAAGGGTGCGGCATCGATCCGTGATGTAGCCGCGAATGAGGAGGAAGAGATTGTGATTACTCCGGCGGATGGGGAAAGGCTCGCCAGAGTAGGGGCGACGGACGGCGTATTCAGTCTCTTGGCCGAACCGCCGCCGCCAATTCATACAAAACTCGATTCCCTATTCGCCGCCCTTCGAGACGATGGTATCTTTTAGGTACCGAGCGGCACCTTCTTGGGCGTCTTTGCGGACGTCGTCGAAGACCTGGCTCAGCGAGTCTGTCGAGGGGCTAAGCGTTTCCGCGGGACGGCTCGTTTCGACTTCCTGAATGGGAGCTTCTGACTTCATAAGATTCCTTACTTCAAGTGGGGCACCGGCCCTCGTTCTAATTGGGTTGGCAACGGTAACGCCGTTTCCAACTACGGCATTGTTACCCCGTTGGAGGGAAACCCGCAAGTGCGAACTGGCTCGAAAGCTGCGGGGATTCTGTCGCGTATGGCGTCGTTTCCTTACTCGGTGCGGGTTGGGTCTCACGGAAACTGGAGTCGGGGCTCACCTTGGGGCAGAGTTCGCAGAATTTGGGGGGCTCTTCAAGTCTGGGAGCATTGGGGAATGGATGTGGAATGCAAAAGTTAAACTGCAAACTGCAAAATGGGCGGAGTCCCTGTAGGAGCGAGTGCTGCTTTCGGTTTCGGATGGTAGGGCGAGCGTACCCGCGAGCCGTTGGGCAAGAGGAGGGTTCGCACAAACCAATGGCTCCGACGCACACTCTGGGTGGGAATGGCTCGCGGGTACGCTCGCCCTACCATGGGGCGGGGCATTCGCCGTTGATGTTTGGGGCAGAATCACTACATTGCGGGCATGCGCATTCTCTGGCTTTTGATTGGAATCGTGTTCGGTGGTGGCCTATTGCAGGCCGAGTCGGCGGTGGTTTGGATTGGTACCGGCGGCGGTGAGGCACGGGGTATCTATCGTGTCGAACTTGATTTAGAAACCGGCAAGATCTCGGAGCCCAGTGTGGCGGCAGAGGTTCGGAGTCCCGGTTTTCTCGCGATGCATCCGAACGGCACCGTGCTCTACGCGGCCTGTCAACTGCCGGACGGACAGGGCGGTGGCGTGGCTGCCTATGCCATTTCCTCCGATCGTCAAAGTCTGGAACTCCTCAACGTCCAGCCCATCGGAGATGGTGGCGCGGCTCATTTAACGACGGACCGCACGGGGGCTTGCTTGATCACGGCCCAGTATGGGGGCGGATCGGTAGCGGTTTTTCCGTTGGATGCGAATGGGGCGATCGGGCCGCGGTCGATGCTGGTCGAGCATGAAGGATCCGGTCCAAATAAGCAGCGACAGGAAAAGCCCCATCCTCATTGGGCCGGAGTCTCGCCGGACAACCAGTTTGTGTTTGTGCCGGACTTAGGCATCGACAAGATCGTCATTTACCAACTCGACCCGAAGGCGGCGCGGATTACGGCTCACGGTGAGGCGGACTGTCCTCCCGGTGGTGGGCCCCGTCACTTTGTGTTTCATCCCAATGGTCAATTCGGCTATGTGGTGAACGAGATGGCCGTGACGATCACGGCCTTCCGCTACCAGACTCAGAAGGGCGCTTTGAATGCCATTCAAACGATTCCTGCGCTCCCGTTCTTTCTTCAAGAGGGCTCGGATTCCGGGTCGGAAGTTCGCGTGCATCCGACCGGCAAATTTCTCTACTCGGCAAACCGAGGGCATGATTCGATCACCGTATTTGGCGTGGAGCCAGATACGGGGCGGCTCCGTTTCGTGGAGCGAGAATCCATCCGCGGTGCCTGGCCCCGGAACTTCAACGTGGATCCCAGTGGTCGGTGGCTGCTGGCGGGGGGGCGGCATTCGAATTCGCTCACGTCGTTTGAGATCGACCAGGACCGTGGGGCGCTACGGTACACGCGGAACCGGGTGGATTGTCCTACGCCGATTTGTGTGTTGTTTGATCCGAATCTTTAGTGAGCATTGGTGGGCTCCATGATGCCGAGCGGCGCCGAGACCGAACGGAAGCGGTCTCTTGACCGAGTGCGACTGTATCACGAGCAGACCAAGCATCACCTCCACGCCTATGCACGCTCCTTGGGTTGGATGGATTGGGCAACCCAGCCGAAACCGTTTCGGCGATATGAGGGTGCGCCACTCCGATTGCTCTCGCCGTTTCCTGTGGGAGAGTGGGATTCAGTGCCGTATCACACCTTGTTTGAGGGCTCCGTTGCAGGCCAGTCCCTCACTCGATCGAGTCTGAGTGCGTTCTTTTTTCATGCGCTTGCGATCTCGGCTTGGAAGGAAAGCGGTGGATCGCGATGGTCGCTACGAGTAAACCCATCGAGCGGCAATCTGCACCCCACTGAGGCGTATCTCATCTCGGGTGCCATTCCCGATCTCTTGGACTCTCCCGCCATTTGTCATTATGATCCGTACTACCATGGGTTGGAGGAACGGCTAGCCCTTTCCGAGGGCGAATGGAATCAGCTTTGGGGAAGGAATCCGGAGGGAGGATTCCTGATTGGGCTCACTTCTATCCATTGGCGCGAGATCTGGAAGTACGGCGAACGAGCATACCGTTACTGTCAGCATGATCTGGGGCATGCCATGGCGTGTCTGCAGATTTCGGCAGCACTATTTGGCTGGGAGATTAGGCCGGTAAAGTGCCTGACCGATCGTGAGTTGGCAGTCCTGGTTGGCGTAGCAGATCAGGCTGGGCCTGAGCGAGAGTATCCGGCCGTCCTCCTTGGAGTCGTGCCGAGGGCAAGAGAAGATGCTCACGCTTCGACGACCTTCTTGCGACTCTCAATGGGTTCCGTGTTGATTCGCAATCTGCAAAGTCGCAAGTGGCGGGGAAGTGCCAATGAACTGAGCGCCTATCATCAATCATGGCCGGTCATTGAAATGGTGCAGGAGGCCGTTGAAAACGACCCGCTTGAGGATGATCTAGGAGCGCCTATCGATCCGGAAGTCCGTTTTCGTCCATTGCCGAATGTGGTTACGAGTGCGGGATCCGAGTCGGCTTCCCAGGTGATTCGCCGCCGTCGAAGCGCGGTTGCTATGGATGGCAGTGGGACGGTTTCTGTAGATGTGTTTTATCGAATGTTGTGGCGCCTCCATCCCACGCTTTCGACTCCTTTTTTCAAGGGATTCCCAATCTGCTCTGGGGTTGCCTTGCTCTGTTTTGTGCACCGCGTCAAGGGGCTGGAGTCCGGGCTCTATATCTTTAGCCGCTATCCCGGCCAGCGGGACGCGTTGCGTCGGGCATTTCGGGGATCGTTCGAGTGGCAACGGCCGGTGGGGTGTCCGCCAGAGTTGTCATTCGATCTTTTGCGTGCGGGTGATTTTCAAGAGTCGGCAAGAACCGTGTCCTGTCATCAATCGATTGCTTCCGACGGCGTGTTTGCTGTCTCGATGTTGGCGGACTATGATCGGTTGTTGGAGGCGGGTGGGGCTGCCGTCTATCCGCGTCTATATTGGGAGTGCGGCGTGTTGGGGCAATTACTCTATTTGGAGGCGGAAGCGTCCGAGTTACAAGCCACGGGAATAGGCTGTTTCTTTGACGATGCCGTCCATCGGATACTAGGCATCGAGGGCTCGTCATGGCAGGGCCTGTATCACTTTACGGTTGGCGGTGGCGTCGCAGATGAACGCGTGCGAGAGGTGGCGGCCTACGCCCATCTAACCCCAACCGTCTTGCGGGATCTCTGACGTTTGGCGTATGTCAGTCGTCTAAGTTTTTTGGAGAAAAGGAGGGCCCTCGTGCCGGCAGTTTCATGGCTTTCTTCGGTTGCGCGTGGGTGTAGCAGAAGTTGAGGTTGTTTAGGTTGTCGGCTACCAGCAGATCAAGTGTGTGCTGGACCGTCGGGCTTCATCAAGGATTCTGGTGGAAATACAGAGTAGTAATTTCGCGTTTTTGTAGTCAATCTGTCGCCTTATTGTACTAGAAGTATCAAGGCGCAAAAAAATGAAGTTTTCCTTTGACTGTCTGAATACTTTTAAAGAGTCTGTGATTATTCCGGAAGCAATGAAACTCCGGTAGAAGACCTAAGAAAAGAAAGGAAGGTAATGAAAAAACTGTTTAGTAAAACCACCCAAGTGATCTTGGCGGGTACGATGCTGGCTGCGACGGCAGTTGTCGCAGGAGGCGGGGATTGTTCGAACTGTTGCTCTGCTAGTGGGATAAACGGGGTTGCCAGAGCGGTATGTCCCGAGGGAACTGTGTGTAAGTCTGGTGTGTCGTTCACGTGCACTTTTGTGTGGCCCTTTGTCAAGTGTGGTAATGAAGCATGGGCGTGCTGTGATCAAGGATGGTTTGATGGTTGTTGAAGCGGTGATTCCGATCTTTGTTGGTTTATGAAACCGTTCGCTGCTCGGTTCCGGCATGAAGCGGGTTGAATCGATTTGTGCCGGAATCGGGGGCTTTCTAGTGTTATGTTGTCAAAAAACCTACGCCGAACGATCATCATTGGTCCGCTCATACTGGTTGGGCTATTGTTTCTCTTCCCTGTGATCAAGCCGCTGTTTTATTCCAAAGAACGGCGAGAAGCTTTGAGGCAATATCGCGAGCAGCGCGAAGCGGTTTTGGAAGAATGGGGTGGGGCGAGTTATCGAGCGATTGAAGTCGGTGGGGCATTCGATGCATCCGTAGTGGAAAGCGTCCGCAGCGAGACGGAAGCCGAGTTGCCAGGGGCTCGGCAGCAAGAGCAATTGGGTGAATCAGTCGTTCAGTTTATCCATGCACACAGTTCTTTGAGCTGGGATCGATATCGGGCTTACCGGCTTCCTTTGTCTGAGAAGAATACCCGTTTCGAGTCTCGGATGCTGAGCCATTACCGGTTCGCACTTCCTTCACCTGAAGAGTTTGACGCGGGAGTCGCCGCGATGAAGCGCGATCCGGCATCGAATAGGGACATTTCTGAAGGAGGGCCATTTTTTCGAACGGATACCGATTGGAATATCTTTAGAACTTACTGGGAGCTGGCTGTAAAGCTCGGTTCCTATCCAGATTCGAACAAAGCTGCCTACTGTTGCTGGCAGTCGATTGCGGTGGAGGATATCCAGGTAAATGTCTCCGAAATCCTGGAAGGGCCGAACCCACGGGGGTTGAGCGTTCAGATGGCTACCAATGCCGTGCCGGCGAGCTTCACGTTGGCTTCGAGTGTTCGTTATCGTCCGTCGTTAGAGGATCTGCTTACTAAGGGGAAGCGGGTGACGGCTGCTACGGTGAGCTTGTTGGTGCGAGACAATCATCAATCGACGCCGTATCCGATCCACGTCGGGTTTTATTGGCACACTTCGCACCAGCGGTGGCTTCCCTTTGCTTTGGAAGCAGTGGGGCAGCGCCGATCCGTGATGAAGTATTTCTTCTAGCAATGGCTTCCCAAAAAAACTCGGCAACAAAGCAGGACGGATCTTGTGTCTCCGTTGTATCGGCTATTGCCGAACCTGCCCGTCTGACCTGGTTGGGCTCATGGTTTCTTAGATTATCTGCCGCCGTGTTGTTAGGCGCGGCCGGGCTGAAAGGCTTGGCTCTCCTGGTCGATTTTCCGGGTTCGGCGACGCCCGATCCAATTCTTTGGTTTCTCCCTTCAAATATTCTGAGCGTTTTAGTGATAGGGGTGGAATGTTGGGTAGCTCTGTGGGTGCTATCTGATCGAGATTCTGAAGTTCGCTGCGTTCCGTTGTTACTGCTAAGTAGCGGTTTTCTGAGCTATCGAGGTGCGAAATGGTTCTACTTCCGAGACTCCAGCTGTGATTGTCTCGGGTCCGTATTCGCTGCTTGGGGAGGGCCGATGCTCGAATTGGCTGCTCTCGGGGTTGCTGTTTGTCTTTTTGGAGGCTCTGTCTGCGTACTTTTTCGAGGGATGTCGAGAGTATCTGGAAGCAGGACTTGCTGTATGACTGAATCACAATTCAGGAAGGAATAACGATGGCAAGTCATAGAAAAGCATTCCATTTGCGGTTCGGGTGCGGCTTCACCCTGATTGAACTTTTGGTTGTTGTTGCCGTGATTGGTATTCTGGCTAGTTTACTAGTGCCAAGTCTTGTGAGGGCGAAATCGGTGGCAAAAAGAGGTGCGTGTTTGAACAACCTAAAACAGATCGGAGCTGCCAATCTGATGTACGCCGATGAAGATCGATATGGGTATTTTTCTCCCCGTGTGGAAGGCGGTGATGCCTACACAAGTGCCGATCTGAATTGGTTGTTCCCGCTTTACGTTTCTGATGCCGAGTTGTTCCGATGCCCAGGGACGAAGAACATCATCCGTACTAATTCTCATTGGGATCCATTGGCGCGGGCACAGGTCCGGACGGATCTGACGTTTCGGGCTCCAAATCGGGGTCGTTTCGTGGGGGCGAGTTATCTCTTCTATTCGTTTATGGGGAAAGGATCCGTACGGTATACGGAGCATCCATACTATGCTGAGCGAAAGAGAGTTTACGGCTACAAGAAGAAGACGATCGGAAATATCGCGACGCACCGGCATCATAATCGAACGTTTGATCTACAGGGAACTACGGCCGGTCCAGCTGCTACTTGGTTGTTTTTGGATAACAACAGTTGTTTGGTTGTGGAACATGATCGACCGGAGGCGGCGATGGAACCGCTTCATGCAGGGTTTTTTGACGATTTCCCGAGCACTGAAGACAATCATGGGGATCTAGGAGGAAACGTGGCGTTCGCCGACGGGCATGCAGAATGGATCCGTGCGTCTGAGTATGTCTACGCTTACGAGGTCTCGGAAGATGAAGGGCGATATCGAGTTGCCCATATTCCATAGTTGAGATGGATCTCTATCTCTATGGAACTCCTGGATTGGTGGGAGGAGCAGCAACCAAGATTCGGCACCTCTTGCGTTTGTTGTCTGGTAGTCTCAAGTTGACGGTGGTGCTTCCGCAGGCTGGCTCACGGAGGGATAAGAATTTATTGCGGTTTCTCAAGGAGTTTGGAGTCGCTTATTGCGTTTTAAGTGACTTGCCGAGGCGAATGGAGGGTGTGTTGTTGGCGGTGTGTGAACCGTTGTTTTTTTCGAGTGGAGTCGCCCGGCGTCTGCGGGATAAGGGCCTTCGGATTGTATGGTCGAACGAAATGATGTGGCCGTTCAAAGGTGAGGCGGATGCCATCAAAGAGGGGTTAGTGGATCAGGTGCTTTGGGTTTCAGAATTCCAGGAGAGGGCGTTCCAAGACATTCATTGCGGCGTCCCGGGAGTGATCGTTGGGAACTACATTGATCCAGACGACTTTTCTTGGCGTCCTCGTCGGAATCCAGTTTTCACGATTGGACGAATCTCCCGACCGGATCCCGTGAAATATCCGTTAAACTTCCCCCAGTTCTACGAGTCGTTTGGCATTCAGGATGTTCGGTATCGTGTAATGGCTTGGTCTGACGAGTTGGATTCCCAATATCGGTGGCACCGGTTTGACTCGCGGTGGGAATTGCTCAAGGCAAACAAAATGGCAACGAGGGATTTACTCTATGGACTGGATCTGTTCGTTTATCCTTTGGGCCATCGGGTTGAGGAATCTTGGGGACGCAGCGTGGTGGAGGCGATGCTTACGGGTTGTCCGCCATTGACGCCCTCTGGGCATCAGTTTCATAAGCTGCTCGTCCATGCCGAATCGGGGTATATCTGTGAAACCTACGATGAATGGAAAGAGGCCGTTCAGCACTTGTATCTGGACTACGAAGCAAGGGTAAAGATGGCAAAGCTAGGTTCCGAGCATGCCCGGGAATCCCTCTGTAATCCGTCAGTACACCGAGAGCGATGGATGCGGGCGTTGTTTACTGAGGGAAGTCCAGGATAAGTCTCGTATGTGTTGAGGCCATGCGAAAACTCCCGCGGTATTGTTTTTGGTCGGTGACAACCAAGCCCTATGTGCCTCTCATGCAGTCTTGCATTGATTCAGCTCGACGGGTAGGCGTTTTTTCTGATTTCAATGTTCTGACCGAGCAGCCGTTGGAGGGCTGTTCCTCGTACGACCTGATGGAATTTCAGCCTCAGAACGGGTTGTTTCCCGTCTTTTATTTGAAGCTGGGAATGGCGCAGCTCGACTATGATTATTTCGTGTGGATTGACGCGGATTCCCGTTTCAATACGCCGCCTCTCGACCTGTTGAGTCCGGTTCGACGGAATCCGCTTCATGTTCCTCTGAAGGGGTTGATTTCGGATCAAGGCATAGAGCGGCGGTATCGTCTTGCCAGATTGCCTAGGTTTTATCATCAGTGTTCGACCGCTTTTTGGATTGTTCACCGCGATCTTATTGACCCGATCTATGAATTGACTCGAGATTACTGGAAATCCAACAAGACAGAATCGTTTGCTCCGTCTTGGTCTGAAACCCTGGGTTATGCGGCACATTTGTTGATGGCTGACCCAGAAGATCATGTCCTTGGCTCGTATGGGAATACTTGGGGAGAAAGTTGCGATGAGCCGGTGGTCGTCGGGGCTGGCGAGTGTAGGCGAAGCGTTGCTCCGAGTATCGTGCACCTTGGCTCCGGACATTCGAATCCTCGGCTGTCGTAAGGCTTCGCGCCTTCGTCGTGTTCGACGTGAATATTGCTCGTTGAGCGTGGGAACTTGATGTCGGCTTTTTCTTTTTCACGAGTGCCGAACCTCGGTAGGGTGCTCAGCGATGAAGTCATCCATTGCCAACTTCTATTGGCGATCCGTGTGGATCCTTTCCGTATCTGGAGTCTTGGCTGCAATGGAAGTGCGGGCTCAGTTCCGGGTACGGCCCTACCTGCAGCAACCGACCACTGAGGGCGTTTTGATATCCTGGGTGACGGAAACTCAAGATCCCGGCCTGCTCATCGTTAAAGGTCCGGGATTGGAGAAAGCCCGCCGGTACCGGTCTCGTCCTGCGCTGTTTCCGCAACTCGCTTACTCGGAAGCCGAACTGAAACAACGTAACGCGTATCCCGATATGTTCGAGAACGCCAACTACAAACATCAGGTTCGATTGAAAGGATTGCTACCCGGGGAGTCCTATCGCTATACCGTGGTTCAAGGGCGGGATCGGTTTAATGGTAGCATCAAGACCGTGCCGGAGGTGGATACGACAGAATCGATTCGGTTCATTGTTCTGGCTGATTCGGAAACGGAGCCGGACGGACGATTTAAGAAAGTCGAATGGGGGGATATCCCGGAATTGGCCTACACGCGAGCCGAGGGGAGTGAGCCGCGGCCGGACCGATTGGAGCGCAACGGCAAGGGCGAGGCTTTGTACGTGGCCACACAGGCCGAGGGCTTAGCGCGAAACGTTCGGGTGATTGAGGGGCGGAAACCGGATCTTCTGCTCATGCCCGGTGACCTGGTTCAGGGCGGTGGCTATCAGCGGGCCTGGGATGAGTATTTTCGACACTTTGCCGGTAAGTTGAGCGGTCTGTTGGGGAACTGCCCTGTGTTGCCTGCATTTGGCGACTGGGAGAATTCGGCAGCTCGGAACGGGTTTTATTATCCGACAGCGGTTTTTTCTGCGCGTCAGAAATATAAGGCGTACTTCGATACTCCTGCCAATAACAAGAAAGAGTATCGAGACTGCTATTATCGATTGGACTACGGTCCTATCACTATTTTGACGATCGATTCTTCCAATGGGCAACCGGATGATACCAATGCCGATACGCAGAAGAACATTCACATCGACAGCTATCCCGGTAACGATCTACCCGATTTCAACGAGGGCTCGGATCAATGGAATTGGGTGATGGCCGAGTTGAAGAGTGCTTCCGAAGCCGGACAGGTGATTTTTGTACAATTCCATCACATTCCCTATAGTTCGGGACGGCACGGCTATTTGTTTGAAGACGAATCCCCTCGTCGCAATGGGCAATCTGGGCGGCCGCTTCGGGCTTACTCCCCTTACTTCGAAAAGTATGGCGTGACGGCGGTCTTCTGTGGGCACAGTGAATTATTCGAACGGTCGGTCGTGAATGGGATTCACTACTACGATGTGGGCGTGGCAGGAGACGGGCTTCGTAGTCCCGAGTTGCCGGCTAATGCGCGCCGGAATAATCCCTACAGCGTTTGGATGGCCCACTATGATGCACCGGAAATCTGGGATCAGGGGAAACTCGTGGACGGTGGGAAGCACTATGGGCATTTGGAAGTTAACGTGCGTCGGGTGGCGAAGAATACCTTCCGGGTTGAGCTGACGCCGGTATATGTGTTTCCGGTGATGGATGCCTTGCTCCGAATCAAGGGCTGGGAGCGCCGGATTTACAATGACATCGTGGTGGAAACGGTGACGGTGTCCGGACGCACCTCCGGTGCCAACGAGTGATTCTATTGGACCCCGGGTAGGGGTTTCCAATCGACTCCGCGATGGCCGTAGTCGCAGTGACCGGGATGGAGGATCTCTGCGAGGATTTCGGTGGATTCCACCAATCTGGGGCCGGGTCGATTGAAGAAGGCGTTTCCGTCGACGGCATGGACCTGTTGATTGCGCACGGCGCGGAGATTTTGCCAGCCTGGCAGGTGGGTGAGTGGGGCCATTTCTTGGCAGGTGCGCGGCAGATCGAAGCCACAGGGGATTCCGACGAGGATGTCGAGATCGGCCTGAACGATTTCTTCCCACTGCATCCAATCGGAGTGCGCGCCGGTTTTGCCGAAAACGTTGATCCCTCCGGCGCGCTCGACTAATTCCGGAACCCAGTTTCCGGCGGACATCAGTGGATCGGTCCACTCGATCATCGCCACTCGTGGGCGATGATGTTCTGGCCTTTGGCGTTCGATTTGCTGGAGTCGATCTTCCAGTGACGCCACCTGCTCGCGACCGATTTCAGGGCGGCCGAGGGCCGTGGCCGTCCTCCTAATATCCTGCCAGACTTCATCCAGGGTGTTGGGAGCCAGCACGATGAGTTCTGCAGTCACGCCCAATTCCTCGCGGAGGAAGGCTTTCACATCCTTTAGACTCACGGCACAGACGTCACATTGGGTCTGGGTGATGACGAAATCCGGACGCAGTGCTTGCATCCGCTCCGTCTCAATACCGTAGAGTGAGAGGCTTTGTTTCAAGCGTTCCTTGACCTCGCGGTCGATGATCTGGCTTGGGGCCGCCGAGTTGATGTGGGCGAAGGTGACGGTCGGGAGTTCGGAAACCGTTGGCGGAAAATCGCATTCATGCGAGCGCCCGACGAGCGAGTCCAAGAGCCCGAGCTGAGCCACGATCTCGGTGGCACTCGGGAGCATGGAGACGATTCGAGGGCTCGTTGGCAAACTTGGCACGGGTTGGGGGCCGAGATGTTGGCGTTTAGTTTTCCGTGGGGACGAGGGACCGTTCTTTGCCTGCGGCGTAGCGATCAAAGAGTGTCAGGCAAGCCGAGAGTGCGCCGGAGTAAATCAGCGTGCTAAACCAGGTGTTCTTGAAATAAGGAATGGCGGCGGTAAAGCAACTAATGAGGCCCGAGAGACTGGATTCGTAGTAGGCGAGCCAGGAAGCAAAATTCGTGATTAGGAAGAAGGTCGCCGCAGCGGCCAAGGAGGCCAGCAATTGGCTCCCAATGCCGCGGTAACGTTGGGTTCGGTGGGCACCCCAGGTCAGGAGCGCGATAGTGGCATAAACGACCCCTGTGACGAAAAGTAGAGCGCCGAGCGGGCCGAGTTGGCTTCCCGCTTGGTGAAGCTGCCAAAGCCGAGGGACATCAATCACCAGCATGGATACCCAGACGAGACTCATGCCGGCGCCGAGATGGCCGAGGCTCCGGCCGGTAAACAAGGCAACGGCTAGCAGCGGCGTGAAGTTGACCGGATGGGGCAAGAGCCGGGAAAGAGTGGCTAGGGTGATGAGGGTTAGAATGAAGAGTGTGCGGGTGGAGCTTGTCATGGAACGGCTGCGGTTTACGGGAGTAGATGGGTTTGTGGCAAACGGCCGAGATACATGGTGGGAAGTCGTGGATCGATGCTGTTCGGGGCTGCCCGGAGCGAAGCTGCGTGGCCGTCAATGAATTGCACGTTGGCTCGCTCCCCGTGCCGAAAGTGGCCATTGGCATAGGCCGAGCCCCCGTCATTGACGTAGTAGAACTCCTCGACCATCGGGTTGTCCGGACTGGCCGGTGCCTGAAAATCATTGATTTGGGCCGCATCTGCATAGAGGGCGATACGGCTTGGATCCTGAACCTGCGAGAGAAGCAACATGGATTCCTGAGCTTGGGCTAAGCGGGCGCCGCTCCGGGAGAGATGCAGGTTGTAACCGTAGCCGTAAGATGCGCCCCGCGCTTTGCGTTTGTAGCGAGGGTCGTGGTAGTTGAAGGACGGACATTGTTCCACACCGCGTCCCTGAAGGTATGGCCACAAGGCTCCTTGCGAGGCATCGAATCGTCGCTTTCCTTCGCCGCCGGACTGGAGCCAGCCAAACCAGTAGACCAAGCCGTCATCCGCCCGCTTGGAGAGATAGGGGAAGAAGCGTTGCTCGTGGTCATCCCAGTAGAGATGCGAAGCCAGTCCCAACTGTTTCAACTGGCTGAGACACTGGATTTGGCTAGCCGAGCGCTTGGCGCTCCCGAGTGCGGGGAGCGCCAAGGCAGCCAAGATCCCGATGATGGTGATGACCACCAGAAGCTCGATCAGGGTGAAACCTTGGGCTGTGAGTGGCTTGGTTTTCATTGCCGTTCGGCCCGGAGGCGGAAGAACGCTTGTGGGTCCAGGGTCGCCCCGAGGGCGAAACCGCTTGGGCCGTCTTGAGACACGGACTGATGGTCTCGGGTGATCCAATCCGAGAAGTCGGAGGATTGTTCCAACCAGTAGTCCCAGCCCGCTTGTCCGGCGTAGGCGATTTCAAAATGATCCTCAACCCACTGGATGCCGGTGATGCGAAGTGGTGCGTCGAGGGTCACTTCGATGTTATCGACGAATCCGGTGGCTTGAACCGAGCCGGCAAATTCGGGCGGGGCTTGGCCGCCGTCGTGGTAGCTTGAGATTGCAATCTGGTCCACGTTGAGGGCGGTGAAGCCGCCTTCGATGGGATTGCCGAAGATATCGTCCAGCGAGGCATCGTTGAGCGGTCCGAAGGGTTCGCCGTCGGCCGTCATGGTGGATTTCAATCGGCCCGTTGCCGCGTCGAAGTCCATCTCAATGCGGTATTGGACCCCTGCCACTAGTTCAAGCGGGAATGTGTTTTGGAAGGCCCATTGGTTGTCGACCGAAATGAGGCCGGACGACACGGTGGCGCCGAAGCCTGAATCCGGCAGGTAGTTCCACTCGGCCACGCCGCGCGGGCCGTGTTCGGGATTGATTCCGGAGCCGCGGAAGTAGTCCTCACGGGTCGCCTCTGCCAGGTTGATGAGGCCGATGGCGATCGGGAAGGTAAATTCCTTATCCGGGGTGGTGCCGATGGCAATGGATTCGAGTTCCAGATCGAAGGCGATCGAGAAGTTCGTGTCCGTATCCAGGGTCTGACCGAGAGGGAGGTAGAAGTAGCTGTTGGGGCGAGCGGAATCCCATTGGACCTGCAGATGCTCCGATGCTTCCACCCACTCGAAGAGCGTGTCGTCGCCCGTGGTTTGCCAACCGTTGGCGAGGGGATCTTGAGAGAAGTCTTCGTGGATCCGTTGCTGATGGGTGGCTTCTAGGGGGATGCTTGCCGCAGCTGCATCCAGCTCGGATCTACCGCTGAGGACGTCGATGCGGACGTAGCGCACCGAGGGTAGCGACACCGGGGTGCCGTCCTCGGCTTGTGCCCATTGGAGGTCGTATCCAGTTCCGCCCGCGCTGCCTGCGTAGAGTGCGCGAATAGCCTCAAGGTCCGCATCGGCGAACTGCGTTGCTTCCAAAGCCGGATTTGGCGGCAGGCCGGGTTGCCCCGCCGCGTCTGGGGGAAACAGACCATCGGCGATTGGGCTTTGCGTCGGATCGAGGGTGAAGAACGTGGTGTTGTCCGCGCTGACGGAGACGCGGGTTTCACCGGTGTTGTGTCCGAAGGTGCTTCCGTCCGTGATGCCGCCGCCAGTGAAATCACCGTTGGTGATCGTAAATCCGGCGTTGCCGTAGAGTACGAAGTCCAGACCAAAGGGGTTCCCGGGTTGGTCGAAGATGGGAGGATCAAACTCAAGGATCACGTGACCGCCTTCACCAACCGAGAGGAGTTGCTCGATCAGGAATGGAGTGGCAAAGGGGGTGATGGGGCCGCCGAAGTCACCGGGTGTTTCGAGGCTCGGTGCGCCCAGGACGGCGACCTCGTTGGTGAAGCCGAGACCGGTGGAGAAATCGGTGGCGAAACCGGTGCCGGGATCGTAGGCGACGACGGCATCGGCGAAGCGATCCGTCTGGGCGACGGCGCTAGAGCTGAATGCGACCAAGGTTGCGGTCGCGATGATAGTAATGGTATGGGATGGATTCATTCGCTGGTGACTCGATACCACCCCATTGGGGTGGCGGATTACAGTGTATCGAGACCAGCGGTGGGCATGAAAAAACCTTCATCCCCACGACAAACGGAGAATGAAGGCAGAAATGCGAATTTCTCAGATCCAAAGCACAACGGGTGCTCTGGCTGGCCTCATCCTTCTCTTGACGGAGAAGTTGGGCGGATTCATCCGCCCGGACGAGTGCACATTCAATCGATATCCTGACTGAGGGCTCGTAACCGCTCTCCCGCCTTCCCGGCTCATAACCAGTGGCTTTGTGGGAGTTTGTGGCCCAACACAGTGGCGCAACCATCCCCGAATCTCACGGGGTTCCCTGACATTGAATGGCATTTTTGGGTCCCGGAGGCCGGGACCGTAACGTTTCAAAGAACGAGGGGACGCTATCAGAGGGCGGGCTGGGTGCAAGCTTTTGTGTGGAGCGGTTTGTGGGGAATGGTCCGCCCTTACAGGGCTCGTCGTTGGGTGAGGGCGTCTATTCCCAGGGCGCTGCCCTGGGCTGGAATGGGGCGCACCGTTGGTGCTAGGGACGATGGGTGTGGGATGGATTGGGGACGCCTTGTTTGTTCTGGAGGCGATGGGCTATGGGTGGAATGTGGCGCGCGGTTGTTGCTGGGGACGCCGGGTGTGGGATGGAATGGGGATGCATCGCTTTTGTGTTGGCGGTGATGGGCGATGGTTGGATTTCTGAGGGCGCACGTTTATTCCGCGGCGGGCTCCCCGGGCTGAAGGCCCGTCCCTTACTAGCCCGGGGCGACGCCCCGGGGAAATCGGATCATAAAAATCCGAGCCCTGTAGGGGCGGCCGTCACTGACTGCGTTGAAACTCCAAGGTGTCCGCCTACGAAACCAACTCCCGAATCACCCGGCCGCCAACGTCCGTGAGTCGAAAATCCCGACCATTGTGACGGTAGGTCAATCGCTCGTGATCGATACCGAGACAGTGCAACAGCGTCGCGTGAATATCGTTGATATGCACTTTGTTGTCCGCCGCCCGAAACCCTAGCTCATCCGAACTGCCGTAACTCACCCCAGCCCGAATGCCACCCCCGGCCATCCAAGCGGTGAAGCAGTGTGGGTTGTGATCCCGACCCGGCTGCTTGCCCATTTGAGCCACAGGCAGGCGACCGAATTCTCCGGCGGAGATGACGAGCGTTTCGTCGAGCATGCCGCGCTGTTCCAAGTCTTGCAGGAGGGCTGCGATGGGCTGGTCCGTTTCCCGAGCGAATCCTTGGTGGTTGCCTTTGATATCCATGTGCCCGTCCCAGCTCCGCTGGTTTTCATTCCCGCCGGAATAAATTTGAATGAACCGAACCCCGCGTTCTGCCAGGCGTCTTGCCATGAGGCATTGCACGCCGAAGTGTCGGCAGTGGTCTTGATCCAGACCGTAGAGGGTTTGGATGGACTCGGGTTCCCGGGCGATATCAAGGGCTTCCGGCGCGGCCATTTGCATGGAGTAGGCCAGTTCGTAGCTCTCGATGCGGGCGTCGAGATCGGGATCGTTGGGGCGTTCTTCGGAAAACCCTCGGTTGAGTTGCTTGAGAAAATCCAGTTGTGCGCGTTGGCGTTGGGCATCCAACGCGGCGGGCCGATTCAAGTGTGCGATCGGATCACCTTTGGGGTTTAACCAGGTGCCTTGGTAAATGCCCGGGAGGAATCCGGCGCTCCAATTGGCGGCGTGGCCCTTGGGTAGACCCCGGTCTTTGGGGTCAGACATTACAATGAATCCTGGGAGGTTTTGACTCTCGCTGCCCAAGCCATACGTTACCCACGAGCCTACGCATGGAAAACCCATGCGGGGGAGTCCGCTGTTCATCATGAAAAGGGCCGGACTGTGGTTGTTGGATTCACTGTAGCCGGAATGGATAAACGCCATCTTGTCGACGTGCTGGCCCAGGTGGGGGAAGATCTCCGAGACCGGCTTGCCAGTCTGTCCCTGAGGGTGAAACGCAAAGGGGGATGGCATCAAGCCGCCGACTTGATTAGCAAAGAAGCCTGTGAACTTGTCGAATCCGCTGATGGATTGGCCCGCGCGCTGAGCGAGTTCCGGTTTGTAGTCCCAGGTGTCCACTTGGCTCTGTCCGCCGTTCATGAATAGCCAGATCACCCGTTTGGCGCGTCCCGGAAAATGGACCGCTTTGGGGAGCATGGGTTGAGTGAGCGGGCTGATCGGGGTTGGACTTTCGGCCGCGAGTGATCGTTCTTCCCGGAGGAGACTAGCGAGGCCTAAGGCACCGAGGCCCGCGCCACATCGGTGGAGCAGGGCTCGTCGGCTGATCGGTTGACTGAGATCGGGAGACATTTGGGCTTAGTTGAGATAAAGAAACTCGTTGGACATGAAAAGGCTATGACAGAGGTCTGCTAGAGCAGACTTGGGGTTGGGTGGCGTGTAGCGCTGCGTTTGGGCGCTGAGAAAGGTCTGTGATTCGGCTTGCTCAGCCTCGGTTGGGGGGCGGCTGTAGACCCACTCATAGAGGCGCTGGATTTGACTGCGGGGCGTGAGCTCGTGGGTGCGGACGCGATTGGCTAGAGCGATGGCGTAACGACGGATCGTGGGGCTGTTCATGAGGGCCAATCCCTGTGGCGCAATGTTCGTGGTTGCGCGGTGACCGATGCTGACCATGGGTTCCGGAAAATCGAATAGGAGCAGGAACGGGATTAGTCGGCTTCGCTTGATAAAAAAGTAGATACTCCTTCGCGGCATTTCGTTGTCCAGACTGCCTGGGCCGAATGGTGTGAGATCGAGCGAATCGCTTAGCATGAGCATTGCGTCGCGAATGGGTTCGGCTTCGAGGCGCCGTGGGGGAAATCGCCACAATAGCCGGTCGTCCGGATCGATGGTTTGTGCGTCGTCACGTGGCAGGGAGGCTTGTTGGTAGGTGGAACTGGTAACGATGAGTCGATGAATCGCTTTCAAGTCCCAGTCACGGGCGACCAATTCTGCCGCCAACCACTCAAGGAGCTCGGGGTGGGTCGGGGGCGTTCCCTGGGTGCCGAAGTCATTCGAGGTTCGGACTAGGCCCTGGCCGAGATGGTGTTGCCACAGCCGGTTTACGATCACGCGTGCTGAGAGTGCGCCGGCACCGTTGATAGGATCGGTGATCCATTGAGCGAGCGCGACGCGAGGTGGAGTGTTCTCGGCTTCGGTCGGTTCCGCTGAGCCAAAGGCTGCTGGATAACCGGGCTCCGCGACGTCGCCTTTCTTGTCGGAATCACCTCGTTTTAGGAAGTGAGTTTGGGCGTAGAAATGGGGAAAGCCTCGGCCATCGGCGGCATGTTTCATGGGGGGCTGGCCCTCGGTGCTGACCATGGTTTTGATCAGTTTTCCATCGTCTCCGGTTAGCTCGATTTCGCTACGGATCGTCTGCGTGAAATGGGCAGCAAAGCGGTAGTAGTCTGTGGCTGAGATGGGATCAAACTTGTGGTCGTGACAACGAGCGCAGCCGATCGAGAGTCCTAGCATGGCGCTACCCGTGGTCGCGACCATGTCGTCCAATTCATCATAGCGAGCGGACTCGAACTCCTTTTCCGTGAGTTGGGTTGGAAATACACCGGCTCCGAGGAATCCGGTTGCGGCGGCCGATTCGTATTGATTGGGGTGGAGAAGGTCTCCGGCGAGTTGCCATTGTAGGAAGCTGGAGTAGGGCAGATTGCGGTTGAGGGCGTGGATGACAAAATCGCGATAGGGATAAGCCGTGGGGCGATCAGAGTCGTGTTCGAAGCCGCTGCTTTCTGCGAAACGCGCGACATCGAGCCAGTGCCGTGCCCAGCGTTCTCCATAGTGAGGGGATGCTAGAAAACGATCGACCAAGGCTGGGTAGGCGCTTGGTCCCGGCTTGGACCCGAGGCTCAAGAGATGGGGTTCTGTTGGTGGCAGACCGAGAAGGTCGAGTGCGAGTCGGCGCACGCGTTGTGAATAGGTGGCTTGGACGCTGGGTTGGAGTCCCTGCTTCTCCAGTTCATGAAGGATGAAGAAATCAATCGGGTTGGCGGCCCAGGTGGTTTGTTCGACGTTCGGAACGGCGGGGCGGGAAAGGGGGCGAAGGGACCAGAGCGTGGACGTAGCGGCTTGAGTGTCCGTGGGAACGACGAACGTTCCGGAGATCAACAGCAGAAACACGGCAGGCAGCTTCGTCATAGGCGATGAGAGGAGCCTACCAGGACTGCGGTTCGAAGGAAACTCTTGTTGCGAAGGTGGTTGTTCTTAGGGGGCGGCGTGCGGTTGATTCCTGTAACGTTTGTATTTCTGCTGTTGGTGGTTGCGGTTTCTGCTCTTGCCCAACGGCTCGCGGGTACGCTCGCCCTACCGGGGGGAAGGTGTGGAGCCCGAACGACCAGATCGGGCTCCACGCGACGGATCATTCCGGCAGTAAGCCTGCTGCCGAAAGAACTGAACCCTGGTATGGCAGTCAGGATTCAGTCACCCTCTACGGACTATTCGGATACCCACTACTGTGTAAAGGGGATTCGCTTCGAATCGTTCGCGATGGCGAGCAGGGGTTACAAGAGTCGCAATTTACGTCGACTCAAAGGGTTTTTTGGGTGTTGAAAGAATCAGTTGTGAGCATCGGGCCGACGGATGCTTCCTTGTCCCATGGCGATGCACTGGCCGCTCACTTTGATCGATTGAATCGTTCCGTTCGCGCTTGTTTCTAGGGCGGTTTGGAGTTCGCTGGGACGCCCGCTTGCCAGGCCTTGGAGCGTTGTGCAGGGGCTGCCGGACCACCCTTCGTAGCGATGGCGATATCCTGCTATGGGACCTTGGCCGGATCCGGTTGCGGGATCTTCCAAGATGCCGAACCGTGGGGCAAACATCCGGCACTGAATCCGGTCCGACTGGGAGGTGGGAGAATACAGGAGAAACTCATGTGAGCGGGCTTCGGGATTCGTGCGCGTGAAGCGATCATAGTTCAGCGATGCCTTGGCGAGCGCGTCGGTGGATGGAATCGGCACGATGATGAAGGGAACCCCGCTGGAGACGATCTGGACTGGGAGGTCCCCGTGGAGATCGTCAGTTGATAGGGAGAGACACGCGGCAATGTTGGCGCGGTCCAATGTCTCGAAGAATTGCGGCGGTTGTTGGTGCATGGTGATCGGTTGTCGGGGATCTGGCGCAATCGGAATCTTGACCGATACGGGACCAATCCCTTCATCGAAAACATATCGTCCCGGCCGTTTCGGGGTGCAGAGGTTCTCGTTCTGCAGGACAAAGGCGGTGCCGAGTGTCGGGTGTCCCGCCATGGGTAACTCTCGTCGAGGGGTGAAGATGCGTACCGTGGCATCCGAGTCCGGGTTGCTTGGGGGGTGAATGAAGGTGGTTTCCGAGAGGTTGAGTTCGTTGGCAATGGCCTGCATCGCGGCATCGGGTAGCGACGCCGCGTCCGGGAAGACGGCCAGGGGATTCCCTCCAAAGGGCTGGCTGGTGAAGACATCCACTAAGAAATAGGCAAGCTTATTCATGTCGCAGGAGTTCCATGACCACGGGGCGGATGGAAATCACCAGAAGAGCCGCCATGGTCCAGTTGAAAAAGCGTAAGTATTTTGGTGTTTTCAAGACGCGTTGCAGAGAAACTCCGCCCAAGAGCCAGGTGGCCGTGATGGGTGGGCCCATGACCGCGAAGAGCCCGGCGATGGCCAGCACTTGGAGCCAGATCGCTTGGTCGGGGTCGCTGTAGGTGGCGATCACACTGGTGATCATGACCCAAGCCTTTGGGTTGACCCATTGGAATAGGGCTGCCTGGAAAAAACTGATCGGCTTGGAATTCGCGTGCGCGGTGGAATGTGTGGGCGTTCGGGCTATGAGCCAAGCCAAGTACAGTAGGTAGAGCGTGCCGACGACCTTGATTACCTGATGGGCGGCGGGGAACGTCTCAAAGAGCGTGCCAAGTCCGAGCCCAATAGCAATGAGCATGACGGTAAAGCCGATGTTGATACCCAACATGTGCGGGATACTTTTTACCACGCCGTGATTCAGCCCGGAGGTCATGATCATGATGTTGTTCGGACCCGGCGTGATCGACATACTGAAGACGAATAGGATGATCTCAGGAGGGAGGTTCATGAACTTGAGTCCGTTCGAGCTGGTTCGTCAAAACGTTGTCGAAAGTCTTTTAGATAATCGGGTACACCGACGGTTGGTCCGTAGTCTGCAGGGATTGGGGTGCCGGTGACGGAGTGAATGGGGATCACGCCCACCCAGTGCGGCAAATCCTGATCCCGCTGGTCGTCGCTCGGAGGACCGGTGCGGACTTTGGCTGAGGCTTCGTTGATCGGGAGTCGAACGACCTGCGTGGCGCGGAGCTCCGCGGCGTCGGGTTGGCGGGAGTCCGACCAGCGGCCGGGGATCATGTCTTCAACCAATGCCTCCAAGGCGCGGGTCTTCTCGACATCGTCTTCAACGACGCTTCCCGTGGCAAACACCACGACCGATCGGTAGTTCATTGAGTGGTGTAGACCGGATTTGGCGAGGACCAGACCGTCGATGAGCGTGACGGACAAGCAGACGGGGCTTCCCTGTGCAATGGCTGTGAGCATGCGATTGGCTCGGGCCCCGTGAAGATAGAGTTGATCCTCGACCCGCGTATGGATGGTCGGAAGGACGACCGGATGCCCGTCGACAACCAGGCTCAGATGACAATAGAGCGCCGCGTCCAGAATCGCATAAACAGTCGGCCGATCAAAGTGGCCTCGCTGGGGAATCCGGTTGAGTTTCGTACGCGGTGTCGGGTCAATTTTTTCGGTTGTCATTTTATTGTACTAGTACATATTGCAATTAATGGCAGTACAAAGTTGCATTACCGGCACCTCGATTGTCAAGCTTGTGGCGTCGATCGAAGCGGGCATTCGTGCTGGGACCTTGCAGGCGGGGGAGCGGCTGCCCTCGATTCGCCAAGTGGCCCAGCATTTGGACATTAGTCCGGCCACGGTGGCGGCGGCCTTCCGTCGCTTGCAGGAGCGGGGCTTATTGGTGACTCAGGGGCGTGGGGGGACGCGGGTGAGCCATCGGCCGCCGGTTTCGGTGGGGCGGACGATGGATACGCCGGACGGGGTGGTGGATTGTGCGGCGGGGAACCCGGATCGGCGTCTGCTACCGAAGCTGGGGCCGGCCTTGGCGGCGGTTCGCCGGACTCAGACTCTTTACGATGAAGATCCCTACCATCCGGAACTCGTCACATTGGGGCGGTCGGGTTTTCAGCGGGATGGACTTGAGGTGGAGCGGATTTGTGTGACGAACGGTTCCTTGGACGGGATTGAGCGGGTCTTGGCTGAGACCGTTTATCCGGGCGATCGGGTGGCGGTGGAAGATCCGTGTTTTAATGGAGTCTTGGATCTCGTCCGAGCGCGAGGTTTGGTCCCGGTTCCGGTGGCGGTGGATGAGAACGGGATTCGGCCGGATGCGTTGACACAGGCTTTGAAGCAAAAGCCCGGGGCGCTCATTGTGACCCCGCGCGCTCACAACCCGACGGGGGCTGCGTTCACGGAACAGCGGGTTTGCGAGCTAGAAGTTGTGCTGGAATCGGCGCCGGAAATGATGGTGATCGAGGATGACTATGTGGGCGACTTGAGTGGGGTGGATTACGTCGGGCTCTGTGGAGGAACGCGTCGGCGGTGGGCCGTGGTGCGATCTTTGTGCAAGGCCTATGGTCCGGACCTGAGGATTGCTCTTTTGGCGGGTGATGAGGAGATCCAGGCGCGAATCCAGGGGCGGCAGGTGCTCGGGATTCGTTGGGTGAGTCATTTGTTGCAGGATATGGCGGTCCACTTCTTACAAGATGCGGAAACCCAAGCCACGCTGGTTCGGGCGCGGGAACGCTATGAGGGTCGGCGAGTGGCCTTAATCCGGGCGCTCGACACGCACGGAATACCTGCGGTGGGGCGCTCCGGGTTCAACGTTTGGGTGCCGGTAATGGAAGAAGCGAGTGTGGCTCAGGGGCTTTTGCAGTCCGGGTGGCTGGTAACGCCGGGAGAACGGTATCGGCTGCAGAGCGGGCCCGCGATTCGGATCACGACGGCGGCCTTAGCGGAGCGCCAGGCGGTGGCTTTGGCGCGGGACCTGCGAGACTGCCTCCGTGGGGGGAGTGTGCGAGGCGGAGCGGTCTAGGTGGGGACGATAGGCTGGTGTGGGCCGGGGGGGCTCAACTGCGGAAATTCTCGAATGCGAGTTCGATGGGGAATTCCTCAGCTTTGAGCATCGCGATGATTTTTTGAAGATCGTCGCGGGATTTTCCAGTGACTCGGATTAGGTCGCCTTGGATCGCGGCCGTGACTTTGATTTTGGTGGCGCGGATCTTGGCGCTGATGTCTTTGGCGTGATTGCCGGGGATGCCTTGTTGGAATTTGATGGCCTGGCGGGCATGGCCCAGGGGCGAGACGTCCGGGGTTTCTTGTTCGACGTTTTTCAGGCTGATGCCTCGCTTGGCGAGTTTGGCGAGGACGACTTCGGCCACGGCTTGCAGGCGGTGTTGATCCTTCGCGCTCAGGCGGATCTCTTCTCCTGCGAGCTCGACCTTGGCATCGGCCCCTTTGAAATCGTAGCGGGTGGAGATCTCTTTGGCGGCCTGGCTGACAGCGTTCTTGATTTCCATGGTCTCCACGCGGGAGACAACGTCGAATGATGGCATGGCAGGAGTATGGTCCGCCCGGGTGGGTTCATCAACGCGGAAGCGTCGATTTTCATTTAATTGAGGGGATGGATTCGTTTGGGCGCGGGGTGGTCCGCCCTTTCAGGGCTCGTCGGGATTTTGAGGGTGGTTTTCCCAGGGCGCTGCCCTGGGCTCGAACGGGCCGCACCTTCGGTGCTGGAAAGGTTACCCGGGGCAGGACCGCCCACGTTCTTGGTGCTGGAAGGGTTTCCCCGGGCAGGACCACCCACGTCCATGGTGCTGGAAGGGTGTCCCCGGGCTGAAGGCCCGATCCGTAACAGCCCGGGGTAGCGCCCCGGGAAATCGGAGTCCAAAAGATCCCGAGCCCTGAAAGGGCGGACAAAGGCCCCAGGGGCTGGGACGGCTTGCACCTTCGGTGCTGGAAGGGTGTCCCCGGGCTGAAGGCCCGATCCGTAACAGCCCGGGGCAGCGCCCCGGGAAATCGGAGTCCAAAAGATCCCGAGCCCTGAAAGGGCGGACCAAGGCCCTCAAACCGCGTAATTGTCCGCGCCCTGATTTGAACCCGCCTTTTCCGCTTGCTACTCCCGGGGGGCTCGGGCTTAATGCGGGTGCCAGGGCCCATGGAGTGTGGACTTACGAACCCCGCCAGGGCAGGAATGCAGCAACGGTAGTTTGCTCTGCATTTGCTATGGTCACCCTGGCATTTTCTTCTTCTTTCTTTCCGAATCGTTTTTGCCGAGCGCGCTCTGCGTGGTTTCGACTTCGGCTCCTAGGTTGCATCGGAGTCCCGGGGTGAGTAGAGTCGCCTTCTCAGTCTCATGGCGTATCAAGTCATAGCACGAAAGTATCGGCCCCAGCGATTTGAAGATGTCGTGGGGCAGGATCATGTGACGCGTACCTTGGGGCAGGCGATCGCCAAGAACCGCATCGCGCATGCCTACCTTTTCTGTGGCCCGCGTGGGACCGGAAAGACCACCCTGGCGCGAATCTTTGCCAAATGCTTGAACTGCACGGGCGGGCCCAGCACGACATTTGCTGAGGACGACGAACGGTGCGTGGAGATTGCCGAGGGGCGCTCTTTAGATGTATTGGAAATCGACGGTGCCAGTAATCGTGGGATTGAGGAGATCCGCGAGTTGCGGGAAACCGTGCGGTACGCCCCCGCCTCGGCGCCCTTCAAGATCTATATCATCGACGAGGTCCACATGCTGACCAAGGAGGCGTTTAATGCCCTCTTGAAGACCTTGGAAGAACCCCCGGAGCACGCCAAGTTCATGTTTGCGACCACGGAGCCGGAGAAGGTGCTGCCGACGATTCTGTCTCGCTGCCAGCGCTTTGATTTGCGACGGATCCCGAGTGATCTCATTGTGAAACACTTGAGCCACATTGCGGAGTTGGAAGGAGTCAAGGTGGATGGGGCGGCCCTGCAAGCGGTCGCACGGGGCGCGGATGGCGGGATGCGCGATGCGGAGAGCACCTTGGATCAGCTGATTAGTTTTTGTGGGAATGAGGTGGTTGAGGAGGATGTGCTGTCGATGTTCGGAATGGCGTCGCGCGACCAGGTGTTGCAACTGGTAGAAGCATTGGTGGGGGGCGATTCTCTAACGGTATTGCAGTTACTGGATGCGCTCACCGGTGAAGGGAAAGAGCTCGGGCGCTTGCTCGGTGATATCCTGCAGTTTTTCCGGAATCTCATGCTGTTTCAGTTGTCGAAGGAGAATGAGGCTTTGCTAGCGGTATCCGAGGCTGAGCTGGCGGTGTTGCGCCGGCTCTCCGGGCAGGTTGCTCCGGACCGCTTAACGCGGGTTTTGGAGACGCTTTCCGATTGTGATTACCGGATGAAGGGAGCCACGGCGAAGCGAATCTTTTTTGAAGTGGCCTTGGTCAAGACGGTTGAGGCTTTGCAGGCGGTTCCCTTGAATGAGGTCTTACAGACACTCAAATCATTGCGGGACGAGTCCGGTGGAGCAGGCGGACAGCCGAGTGTCACGCCACCACCGGCGGCTCCGACTGGCGCAGCGCCAACTTCGCGCCCGGTAGCGCCGCCCGCTCCCGCTCTTGCACCAGCCCCTGCGTCCGCGCCTGCGCCTGCAACTCCGGTGCCCCCGACGGCGGCAGTGGCAACACCGTCCCCCGTTGCCAGTAACCCCGCGCCGACTCCGTCTCCTGCGCCTGAGCCAACGGCAGCGCCAGCCGTTACTGCGGCACCGTCTACTGACTTGAAAGCGGTTTGGGATCGCGTCTTGGCACACATGGTGGCCAAGAGTCCCTTTACCCACAATTTCTTGAAAACCGCACAACCCTTGGAGGTGGAAGGCCGGGTCTTACGGATCGGGTTTCCGCCGCAGGCCGCTTCGAGCATGTCCTTGATGGAGAGCGGAAAAAACCGGGCCTTGTTGGCAGGTGCCTTGGAGGTTGCGGGCCTCGGGCAAGTTGAGGTACGTTATCAAGTGGACGAATCCTTGGCGGAAGCGTATGAATCCGCTGCGGCTGCACCCGCGACGTCGGCTGCGGAGGAATCGCCGGGCGGAGCGGAATCGTTCCGGCCAGCGGGAGAATCTGCCGAGCCGGGCGTTGCCGAACCGGGGACAATCGATCCGGTCGCGTTTCGGAATGATCCGCTGATCAAGGAAGCTCTGGAGATTTTCAAAGGGCAATTGAGTCAGGTTCAGAAAAGCTCGTGAGTGCGAGCGAGAACAATACGTTAGTCACTAAAGTAGAGTAAGTATGTCGAGCATTGGAAAATTGATGAAGCAAGCCACCCGTATCCAGAAGGATATGGAGGAAGCGCAAGCGGCTTTGGCCAATCGAACCGTTGAGGCTTCGAGTGGTGGTGGGGCGATTAAGGTTGTGGCGAAATGTGATGGGACCTTGGATTCCATCAAGATTGACCCGCAAGCCGTTTCGGCCGAAGAGATCAGTCTCTTGGAAGATTTGGTTTTGACGGCTGTGAACACGGCGTTGACCCAGGCAAAAGACGTCTCGAATGACGAGATGGGCAAGCTCACGTCCGGACTTAAGATTCCCGGCCTCATGGGCTAGAAAACCGTCGGACGCCGGTGCGAGGTTCTCGGTTTTATCCGTTGGATGAGGATGCGAATCCGGTCCGGGGCGTGGATCCTGGACCGATCGCCTGAGCGTCATGTCGGAGTTGCCGGAACCGTTGCAAGCGCTTAAGAGCGCGCTGGGTAAGTTGCCCGGGGTGGGGCCCCGTTCGGCGGAACGGATGGCATTGCACGTGGTGCAAAGCCCGGAGCAATGGGTGCAGGATTTGTCGACCGCACTGGTCGACGCCCGGAAACGGATCGCCTTCTGCGAGCGGTGCGGAGGCCTGACAGAGTCTCAGCCGTGTGGCCTGTGTGAGGATCCTCGTAGGGATGGAGAGGTCATCTGTGTGGTGGAACGTCCGGTGGACATTTTGGCCTTGGAGAAATCCCACGCCTTCCAGGGGCGTTATCATGTGCTGGGCGGGCAAATCTCGCCTTTGAATGGGATCGGTCCGGAAGACTTACGCATTACCGAGCTGGAGTCCCGACTCGCGGAGGGCGGCATCCGGGAACTGGTTCTGGCATTGGGCTCGGATGTGGAGGGGGATGCTACGAGTTACTATTTGGCCGATCGGTTTCGAGCCCATGAGGTGCGGATTACCCGGCTGGCGCACGGATTGCCCGTGGGCAGTGGCTTGGAGTTTGCGGATGAATTGACCATTGGCCGAGCGCTGGAAGGACGGCGTCAATTGGATAATGACGGGAAGGATTAAGGAGCAGCGAGTGAAGTGTCCGGAGGTGGTGATTTTTGATTTGGGTAAGGTGTTGGTGGACTTCGACTTCACGCGCTTTGCTCGGCAGATCGAACCGCATTGTGATTGGTCTGCGGAACGGATCATGGCCGAGATCGTGAACGATCCTATGCTGGTCGAATACGAATCCGGTCATGTCGATTCGGAAACGTTCTTCGAGCGGGTGCAGAAACGGGTGGGCTATCGGGAATCGTACGAAACCTTTGGACGACAGTTTGGTGAAATCTTCACTGAGTTGGCCGAGATGGGAGAGCTTCAAGCCCGGGTGAAAGCGGCTGGGATTCCGATCTACGCCTTCTCCAATACGAACGAATTAGCGATTCGGATTCTCAAACGATATGCGTTCTGGCCCCGTTTTGAAGATGTGGTGCTTTCGTTTGAGCACGGAGGACTGAAGCCGGAGGCAAAACTCTATGATGTGGTGGAGCAGCGGGTCGGTCGGAAGGGCGATGCGTTACTCTTCATCGATGATCGAGCGGAGAATATTGAAGCGGCGCGGGAGCGTGGCTGGCACGGGATCGTGCACACTACGCACCAAGCCACAGAGGCGGGTCTTCGGGCGGTGGGTCTGGAGTTTTAGCCCGTGCCGAGCAGAGGAGTTGATCCACGGCATTGGTGGATTCCAGGTGGAGCCGCGTGTTGCTGAGCGTGTTGAGCGCCAGCCGGGCGTCGTGGAAGCGGTCTGCGAGCTCTTCAAAGATGCCTTTCAATTCGTAGGCGTTGGCCAGCACGTGTTGACTGGCCGTGCGGAAAAAGGTGGGTCCCGCGGCTTCGTAGAACTCAAGCGAAGGGGCGCCGCGTCGTTGCGTGCGGTTTCGAAGCCAGTTTTCTTGTACGCCGGTCAGGTAGAGCAGTCGATTTCCGAAGTAGGCTTGTAGCTCAAAGCGATGGCGTCCGTGTGTCTGATCGAGTGCCTCATACCACGCCGCGAGGGAGTCTTGATTGCCTGGAGTTCCGAGCGGTGGGGGAAGATCCGGATGTTGGCTGAACTCACTTAGTAGTTCGGCTATGTAGTCGGCGATGGCCTCGTTGCGGATCTCCGCCTCGACCAGCGCGTGCCGAACCAGGATGTAGAAGAAGAAATGCAGTGAGATCGATAGCGAATCCGGGCACTCAAGCACCGCGTTGAAGAGCGTCTCGCTGTCGAGAATGAGATTTCGGCTCTCTGGATCCCCTAAAAGCGATTGGATTGCCGTGTGGTTTTCTGAATCACCGTCGAGGGTGTGTAGCAGAAAGGCGATATCCTCCGCAGTGAACTGAATACGACAATTGGCACGCACGACCTTCATAACCCCGTCCTAAGTCGTTGGGCGGCGTTTCGTCGCCCTCACCCGGGAGTGTAGCAGAGTTGGTGCCATTAACCAGGGTGAAAAGGCATTCCGTGTGGGGGAGGGCGTGGGGCCCTGTGAGCCCCGCCGACTAGACCGAGCTGTCGTCCGCGTCGGGGTCGAGTGCGTGACCGCAACGGTAACAGAATTCCGCGGAATCGAGATGCCCCTCGGCCGAGCAATTGGGACAACTGACGGTCGTCGTAGATGATTCTTGGCGGGTCAGTTCGGCGGTTACGATGCCGGTGGGGACGGCGATGATGCCGTAGCCCATGATCATGACGATCGAAGCGAGGAATTTCCCCATGGCGGTGTCGGGCGAGAGATCGCCGTAGCCGACCGTGGTCAGCGTAACGATGGCCCAGTAGATGCCTTGCGGGATACTGGTGAAACCGCTGGCATCGCCTTCGATCAAGTACATTAAAGAACCGATAATGGTGACCAACACCATCACGGTGAAGACGAAAACCACAATTTTCGGGCGGCTGGCCCGCAAGGCCCGCATGATGGTACGGGAACCTTCCAAGTACTGGACCAGTTTCAGGATGCGGAAAATTCGAAGCACGCGGAGGAGACGGACGACGACGAGGAATTCCGCTCCGGAGAAGAACAGACTTAGGTAGGTGGGTAGAATGGCAGCCAGGTCGACGATCCCGTAGAAGCTGCGGGCGTAGTAGGAAGGAGATTTTACGGACCAGATACGGAGGCCGTATTCAATGGTAAAGAGGATCGTGAAGGCCCATTCAATGCCGATGAATAGGCCATGATAGGCTTGGTTGATCGAGGGGACACTATCGAGGCAGATGGCGAGCACACTGCCCAGGATCGAGACGATGAGGAGGACATCAAAGGTCTTCCCGGCCGGTGTGTCGGCCTCAAAGATAATGATCCGACAGAGCTCGCGTAGTGAACTGGGGTCTTTACCCATCGATCGCGATTGGAGTGCGCTTCATGCTGGCGTCAGGTCCCGAAATTCGGCAGCGGTTCAAATCCGTTCGCACGAGGCCGGATTCGATCCTCGACGGCGTAGGCTAGAAAAAAAAGCCAATGCCCACCGCGATCGCCATACAGCCAACCACGCGAATGGTCAGCGGCAAGGGGACGGGCGGGGCCAACCGGTAGCAAGCAAAACCGGTGAGCAGCATGGCGCAAGAGCCTAGAGTAAAACCGATTCCGACGGTGAAGAAATTGGCTGTAGCCTGGTGGAGTAGAGACAAGACGGCGACGAAGACAATACCGCAGAACCAAGCGGAGCGCTTCTGGTAGCGGGCCGCCATACCCGTGAGGATCCCCATGGCGAGGAAAGGGAGGAGATGATTCCAACTCGTGAGCACGTGAGCCAAGCCCGCGCTCCAGTGGCTGTGCCCTTGCGGGATTGCATGAGCCCAAGCGTGGCTGGGGCTGAGGAATAGAATCCCCACGAGGAGGAGGAGACCGCTTCTGAGCGTTTGCCGTTGCATATCTTTATTTCGATTGACTGCCGGATTTATGGCCGAAATCTGAAGGATTTGCAAGGGGAGCCTCGGAAGTGTCTCCTTCATGGGCGGAAACTGGCCCCGCTAATCCCGTTGGCTGGCGCGATCCATCGCGGCCTGCAACTGTTGGCGGAATTCGTAGCGGTATTCCGGTGTGATGACCACTCCCTTCCAGATTCCGGATTTTTTCCGGATCACCAGAATCCGGTGACGGGGACGCCAGGTGTTTGCCCAATTCTCCGAATAACCCTTGCGGCGCTTCGAGATGGAATCGATTTGAGTCAGCCTGACGCGACGGACGGGGATGCCTAACCAGGTGACTCGGAGGGCATCTTCAGTAATCTGATAGTCGTAGTAGAACCGGTGTCCGGCGTAGAGAATGCCGAACGCCACCAGGCCGATCGCAGCTAGAATAGCGGGTTCCATCTACGGAGTTGCCGTACGGGACTGGCCGAGCCAGAGGAGAACGATCGGGACCAGAAACCCGAGTCCGAGCGCCACCCAAACCGGCCACGATTTGCGGGTCGTTTTGAAGGCCAGATAGATTCCGAGCAGGGTGGTTAGAATGAGTGCGATCGACATCGCTACGACGAGATACTGGAAGAGCTGCGGCGAATAGCTTTCGGCGGATTGGGAGGGGAACACTTGATCGACATGGATCGAAGTGAGGCGTTCGCGCCACCCGCCAACCTCGCCTAGGCCTTTGTTCCGGTTGGTGCTGACCGTCTGATACCAACCCGTCCCAATAAACAGGAGCAGGAGCGGCGCGAAGAAGCATCCCAGGTAGAGGTGGATTTTGCGGAGTGCTTTCATGCTTTGGGACGGCAGCTGAACGGCGGCTAAGCGGCGGTCAAGGGAATGAGACGGCGTCTTCGGAGGTTCTTTGGGAACCTGAACCCCGTTTTGTTCGCGGCCGCTATTGCTTGGCAGGGACGTTGATGATGTCTCCGGGGCGCATTTTGCGGGGATCGAGGCCCGGATTGGCGCGGAGGATATCCTCCACGGAGACGTCATGTCCTTGCTCGCGGTACTTTTGGGCAATACCCGAGATGGTGTAACCGGTCTGAACTTCGACTTCGTAGACCGGACCGGTGTAGGGCTCCAGAGCGGGTTTGGAGGGCTTAACCACCGGTTTTGGGACGGGGCGATTGGCGATTTTGCGAATTTCTTCCAAGAGGCGTTTGTTGTCCGCGACGCGTTGGTTCTCGATCTTCTGTAACTCTTTCGTGAAACGCTCGCTCAGAGCCTCAAGCTGTTCATTGGTGGCCACATCGGCCTGCTGATCGGTCAGTCGCTTAATGGCCTGCTGGAGCTGAGACTCCAGGTTTTGCAGGCGGCGCTGGAGAACGATGTTGGAGGATTGGAGATCTTCCACGGTGGTTTTCAGGCGTCGATACCGCTCTTCGGCCTGTTGTTCCGCTACGAATTGGGCCGCGCGGCCGGACCGGTTCTGGGCCTCGGCAGCCGTTCCTTCGCTGATAATCAGCAGGCCTAGACTGAGGGCTATGATGCAGCGCAAAGACATGCTGTAACGATAGGCCTGGAGGACTGGGGTCGCAAGATGGAATCGATTTCCGCTGTTCTCTGCAGCTGGTTTGGCTCGGATCCGGCCTCGAAGGTGAGAAAATCAACCCATGTACTGATATCGACGTGACGATTCTTAGGGCAAGTTGGTCGGCGTAAATCCACGAGCATTGGCTCCTCGGCTGGAATCCGGTTAGGTGAACCGGGAAGTACGGGGTAAAACGGCTCGGTAACTTGACGAACTATGGAAACTTTTTTTGCGGGAATGGTGGGTCTGTTGGTGCTCGGATTGGGCTTTGTGGGGGCCTACATTGCCGGCCTGCTCGGCATGTGGATTGAGCGCAAGGCGGTGATGGTGCCCGCTTTCGTTTCTCGCGGTCAGGTGGTTTGGGGACTCGTCGCTCTCGGATTTGCGGCTGCCCTCGGCGGTGGCCTTTTCGGGGTGGAACTCGCCACGAGCCCCTACGTGGCCTTGTTGTTCGGCTAGGTCCGGATTGAAGGGGAATTTCACCAGCCCCGGGAAGCCAGGAAAAACAGCAAGATGACTTGGATTGCCAGGATCCACCAAAACCGTTTCCGAAACTCTTCTTTGACCGTCTTGTGGCGGAAAACCCGCTGTCCGAGATAGCTGCCCGGTGTGCCACCGATGATGGCCAAGCCGTGCAAACAGGCCTCGGGGATACGCCGGCTTGAGCGCTTTGCTTGAAATTTATCCCACCCATAGGTGGCAAACGCCGTGGCCGAAACTACAACCAAATAGGCGAACAGAAACGGCAGCCCCGTTGTGGCGAGGGCGCCGCTGAGGACCACAATGACGGCCACGAGGATGACGAACAACGAGAGGCTACGGTTCCGAGAACGGTGTTGCCCTTTCGGAGAAATCGGCGAAAGCCGCTCCTTCCATGCGCTCTTTGAGGGCGGTTTTTTTGAAGAGGAATTACGCGTAGACCGGGCCATGAGCCACCGATGATCGCCAGCTTACCCGCTAAGCTCCAGGAATTTCAGACTTGCTCGCCGTATTCCGTGTCCAGATACCACCGAAGCGTCGCAAGGCCGATTTCGTAACCGGAAGTCAGTTCGTTGACTTGGTCTGTGAATTGGCCTGGGAGGCCGTCAGATTGGGCGTTGGCACACGCGTGTTCGACGGATTCCGCGAGCCGGCTAACGGTGGTAAGTCCGTAGACCGCAGCAACGGATTTCAGTGAATGCGCTTCCCGGCGAAGTTCACTCCAGTCTTCAGTTAGAAGAAACTTTTTTAGGTTCTCGCTCACGGTGTCTGAATCGTCGAAAAACGATTGCATGAGTTCCACCGCAGCTTCTTGTCCGAGATCTTCGACCAGTTCGCCCATCTTTTTGCGAATATCGGGGAGCCAGGTCGTATCAGGTTGCATTGTGAGAGTCATGGTATCTCGCGACCGGAGATTTGGCTACCCTAGGCGGCCGCTGTTGCTGACCACGGTGTTTCCGTTTCCGAAATGCTCACCGTGTCGGGCGTGGCATTGGTCGTGGGTTGGAAAGTGCGGAGCGGTTCCGGACCATTTTCGATCAGCTCGTAGATGTCATCCTTATAATGCACGGGGCCGTTCTGCCCCATGGTTCGAAGCCGAAAACTCTCGTCGCGCCAGGTTTCGAGAGCGTGGGTGATCACCTGTCCCTCCAGAGGAATATGCAGAATGAGTTGATCGGCGAGGAGTTCGGGGAAATGACGGCGGTCGATATCGCGATGCTGATTGGCGTTGGTCGCGATCAATGGGCGTTTCATCCAGGCAGCGGTGTTTAGGGCCTGAAAATCCATTGATTCTGAGTCAATCGGGCTGTCGCCAATGATCGCAATCACGTAGTCCGAGTGCACGATGTGATCCACCAGCCTTGAGCGGCGAGTCGCGGGTTCTTCAAACTCCAGTTCACGCTCCAGATCTGCTGTGGTCCACGATTCCAGGCCCGTGTGCACGTCTTCCAGCCATTGCTTGAGTTCGTGATAGTGGGCCGCCGCAGTGGCGTCCCTATGGTCAAAACTAAAAAAGATTCGGCGGGAATGGTGCATGAGATTCGGCGAGCTTCAGTGTTTTCACTATTACTGTGACTGATCTTGCCAAACCTACAAGATACGAGAATACGTACAAGTACTTAATTTCAGCCTCAGGCAGCGCCGGGCTCAGGCTGTAGGAGACCAAAAAGGGTTTGTTTTGTTGGTTTTTTAGCCAATCCGACGGAGTTTTGAGATTCTACCGCTGTGAACCCATTCTGCGACATAGATATCCCCATTTTCGTCAAAACAGGCGTCGTGGGGGTGCAGAAATCGGCCAGATGCCCAATTTGCGGGTTGGCGTCGGAGTTTTCGGTTGTCGGCTAAGACCCGATCTCGCCAGGCCGGGTCTTCCCCCAGATGGGCCACAATCTCATTTTTTTCATTCAAGAGCGTGACTCGGGCACTCAGATCGGGGACTAGCATCAGGTTTTGGTAGGTATCGAGGTTGGCCGGGAGGATGAAGCCATTCACCGTTTCGAGGTGATCGCCGCCCAGAGTAAACCATTGGAGCCGGCCGTTGGCTCGGTCCGCGACCGCCACGGATGTTTGTCGGCCGGGACGCGTGTCGAGCCAGATACCGTGGGGAAGGTTAAACTCGCCGTCCCCTTTGCCGGGTTTGCCGAAATTGGCGACCCATTCGCCGGCGGCGTTGTAGCGGTGAATCGTCCACGCCCCGTAGCCGTCCGCGACGTAGAACCCGCCATCCGGGTGGAACGCGAAGTTCGTGGGCATAAACCGGTCTCGGCCCCAAGCGCCGGTCGGAGTCTGCGCTTCTCCGGATGCATAGCGACCCGAATCCATGGGCGCGCGGTGTTCCCACACCGTTTCGCCACGGAGCGTGAGTTTGGCGAACCGTTTGAGGTGTTGGTACGCCGTGACGTAGAGGTACTGTTCCCCGTCCTCGTCGCGGACTTCCAAACCATGCCCGCCTCCTTGGAATTGGGAGCCGAAGGCCCGGACGAATTGCCCCTTGGGGTCGAACACGAAAATGGCCGGGTGGTCCGTCAGGTTTGATCGCCCCTCGTGAATCACGTAGAGGAAACCATCACGATCAACGGCGACGTTGTGGGTGGTCTGCCAGGAAAATCGGTCCGGGAGTCGGGCCCAATCGTGGATGACTTCATAACGGTAGTCTCCTTCGCCGACGATCGGTCGTTGGTTTCCTTTAAGCGTTCCCGTGATGTAGGGAAAGGCGAGGGCGGTTCCGGCGGTGTTGAGGAAGTGGCGGCGGTTGATTCGGGTGTTATGGCGCATGGTGAATACGGTGGTAGGGTAACTATGAGATCGGAATACCTCGGAGCCTAGCGGGCCGGTGTCTGAAAGACAAGCCACCACCTTGTCCTGGGTGGTGGTGGTGTGCGGGGGATTAAGAGTGCGGGGCATCGGATCGAAGCGGCAGGCTTCCCTTTGAAGAGGCTGGAAGAACAGATCGCTGACAAGGAAAGCGGCAGCTCTGCTCCCGCACTCCATATGAGAGGGCTGAATTTTACATATTGAGAAGGGGCCTAGTCCAACGGCCGACCAAGAATGATCCGAAACCCGATCGTCGGGCTTTTCGTCTCGGCATCCGCAAAACTGCGTGCGGTTCCCGTACAGAGGGTTTGGACGGTTTGGAAATCCCCGCCGCGTAGCGAATGTTCATTTGTGGAGCCGCTCCGAGAGCGACCAACCGGATTCGTTTGAGCCGTACCGGAGTATTCGTACCTCCAATCCAAGCACCACTCGCGAAGATTGCCATAGAGGCCCTTCAGGCCGGAAAGCCCGGCATCCTTGATTCCTACCGGACCGGCTTGGCCGAGACTGTTTTCTTGGGATCGAAGTTTGTCGCCGAGAACGATCCCCAGCGTTTCCGGCGCGTCTCCAAACGGGTACAGGGTGGGGTAATCCCGTCGGCAGGCCCACTCCCACTCGGCTTCGGTCGGGAGCCGTATGAGGTAGCCCTCGGGGAGTTGGTCCGCTTGTCGCAAGCTTTGGGTGAGTTGGTGGCAGAAATTCGTGGCCTCCAGCCAGGAGACCTTGGCAATCGGAAGATCTCGGGCGGAGTCACGGGCCGCGGCTGCCTGCTTCAAGAGCCAACTGAGATCCCCTTGTCTCACTCGCTCCCACTGAAACTCGGTGACTTCTGTGGTTCCCATCCAGAACCCGTTGGGCATCACGGTCGGCGTTTGGGGATGGACCGACGTTCCTCGCGGCGTTGAGGGAGAGGCTTCGCCCATTTGAAATTGGCCCGGCGGGATCCAGGTCATTTGGAGGCCCAGGGCATTGACTTCATACCAGTTGGGCAATTCCGATTCGAGCATGGCACGGACGAAAGGTAACTCTTCCGAGAGGACGATTCGAAACCCCTGAGCCGAGTCGCGCTCGTCCACGGCGTTCGAGCTGCGTTTGAAAGCACTGGCTCGGGTCGCGTCTTGTGCAAAACTACCGCCCCGAAAAATTCGATCCCCGGTTTCGGAATGCGGAACCCAGTTTTGGATGGCACCGTAAGAGACTTCTGAATAATACCACCAACCGTTGAGACAATGTTCTGAGACGTTACCGTGCATGTCATAGAAGCCCCAGGGGTTGGGCGGCTTTGTCCCGACGGGTTGAGATTGTTCGGCATCCTGAAAATCTTCTCGGGTCCAAGCAGTGGCTTGGACTTCGGCTCGGCGGAGATGCCCGACGTTCACGGACGTATCCCCGGCCCGACAGACGTATTCCCACTCGATCTCCGTAGGAAGACGGAAGCGGTAGTTCTCCGGGATGGTGCCGGCCCGTCTTGATTCGGTGGTGAGGCGGTCACAGAATGCGGCGGCTTCTCGCCAAGTCACGGATTCGACCGGGCGCCGGCGCCAATCGCCGGGATTATCCGGCGATTCGTCCCGAGCCGTTCGGGCGGCGTTGAAATAGCTTGGGTTGCTTCCCATCAAGCCCATGTATTGGTGTTGCGTGACTTCGTAAACACCCATCCAGAACCCGTAGGTGAGTTCGACCGAACGCGGCGGTGAAGCGTCCGTGTCTTCCGCGTGTTGGGCCCCGATGAGCGTCTTTCCCGGAGGGACCCAGCGAAGGGCGAGATCGAGATCCGGGACGGAGAATTCTTTCGGAAGAACCGTCTCCAGATCCTTGGGCGAAGCAGAAGTGGGCGCAGAGCTGAATGGGTTGTAGAGGATGGCGAGCGCGACAAGCACCACCGGAATCAGGATGCCGAGCCGCCAGAATATGGGGTTGCGTGGCCTCTCGTCTTGGCTGGTGGGTTGTGGCACCGACGCGTCGGTGGTGGCAAGAGCTCTGCCTTCGGAGTGCTCTGCCGCCTTTTGCCAAGCGTTTAGGAAGGCTTGGGCATCCGGGTAGCGATCCTCGGGTTCTTGCTCTAAGGCTCGGAGCATCACGGCTTCAAGTTCGGGCGTGAGCTCTCCGTGATTCGAGGGCGGACGGAGCAGGCCCACGGGCACTTTCCCGGTAAAGAGTTCGTAGCAAACCACGCCGAGTGCGTAGACATCCGAGCGCGCGTCCACCCCGACACGTCCTTGATGCTGTTCCGGTGCCATGTAAGCGAAGGTGCCGAGGACTTCCTGCGGACGGGTTGAAAAGTGTTCGGAATCCGGTCCCTGGTCCTGGACGCCCAAACCAAAGTCGGCGACTTTAACGTCTCCCGACTGGGTCAGGAGGATGTTGGCCGGTTTGATATCTCGATGGATGACTCCATTCTGGTGGGCGTAGGCCAGGCCGCTGGCGAGTTGCGTGATGGCGTCGATCCGTTGAGCCGGATTGAGGCGATTCTCAGCGATGGCATCACGGAGCGTACCTCCATCGACGTAGTCCATGGCGATGGAGAGAATCCCTTCCCGCTCGGAGCAATCGTAGACAGCTACAATGTTGGGATGCTGCAGTTGGGCTAGAAGCTTGGACTCACGCAGAAAACGCTCGACGAATTGGGGGCGATCAGCCAATTCGGGCAGGAGGACTTTGAGGGCTTCCAAGCGCTCCAGCCGGTCGTGACGGAGGAGCAGGACCCAGCCCATACCGCCGCGGCCGAGTTCACGGACATACGAGCGGTCGGGAAGGGCAGACTTGAGGCGTTCCCACCTTTCCGCGCCGTTTTGGTAGACGGGTAGCGGAGATTCTTCGAAATCCTCTGCGGCTAGCGAAAACAGGGCGGACCGGCAAGCGCTGCACACCTCCGACGGCTGGTCGGTGGCTAGGGGTTGCCCACATTGGGCACACGATCGTTGTCCATTGGGTGGCATCGTCTGTCACTTGAATTCTGCTGCGAACGGCCGGTTCTGGCGAGAACTGAAGTTCATTGGGACGGATCGCGGACGATTCCGAGGGCTGTAACCCGGATGCCGCGGTTGGTGGGATGTCGAATTCCCGAGGATCCTGGCTGAGTTTGGAGCGTGACCGGAGCGCGGTGGGGTGGTAGGTCTGTCCGCTTGCGAGCGGGGCTCGTACCATGGAACAGACAGAACGGAAACCAGATGCCTTTTTGACCACGCGCTGGACGGTGGTCGTGAATGCACAAGCCGGAAGCGGTCCTCAGGCCGGTGCCGCGTTGAGCCGTTTGTGTCAGATCTACTGGCGTCCGGTCTATCATTTCATTCGGCATCGCGGTCACACGCCTCATGATGCGGAGGATTTTACCCAAGGTTTTTTTGAAGCCTTGATCGAAAAAGACTACCTCCGTTCCGTCGATCAACGGCATGGCAAGTTTCGCTCTTTCTTAATGGCTGCCGCCAAGCATTACCTCTCGGATCAATATGACCGGCAACGGGCTTGGAAGCGTGGGGGGCGGGTGACTCAAATCTCGCTCGACACCGCGGATGCAGAAGAGACGTTGGCCGGAGAATTGCCGAACGACTTGCCACCTGAGTCCGCCTTTGATCGGGTGTGGGCAGGGACGGTCATTGATCGCACGTTTCGTCGTCTTCAACAGCTGTACGAGGCCCGAGGGAAACTAGAGCGTTTCGAGACGCTACGACCCTGTCTGACTGGGGATGGCCACCGAGCGTACGCGGAGTTGGCACAAGAACTGGACGTTTCGGAAGACGTGGTGAAGACCGAGGTCCGGCGCATGCGCCAGGCTTTTCGGAGTCTGCTTCGGGAGGAAGTTCGGGAAACGGTCTCGGACGCTCGCGAACTCGAATCCGAGATTCGGTATCTCGGTTCGCTGCTTTGAAGGGCAAAAAGAGCGGGACCCATGAGCTGCTAGGCCCGAGTCCCGCTCCGAACGAACCATCCTATTCCTGATGTTCCCAGGCTCCGATGTCCAATCCGTTGCCCGTGGCGACGCGTGGAGCCCCCAGGAAATGCGGGGCATACTCGGACGTGGGCGCATGGGCCGTTGGCACGTTTACGGGGACGGCAACGTCAATAACGCTGCTGTTCGGTTTGACTCGGAAGTCATACTGATACACATCGCGGAGCGGACTCCCGGTGCCGGCGAGCACCGTGCCGTTCATCGTGATGGTGCCGTTGAACGGATGATACTGAGAGTTCTCCGCCGGTGACCAATCGGCATTAAACCAGTTCACGCCATTCAACACGGCGTGCCCGTCTCCGCCTCGCATCAGATAGAGATGCGAGTCTCCTTGGCGATCGAAGATGTTGTTGGCTAGGTAGACGGTCTGTTCGCCCGTATCCAGGTCGAAGTAACTCGTTCGCCACGCCCGATCGCGCATCCCATTGATGGTGACCAGCGTGTTGTGATAGAAATGGAGGTTTTGCCGATAGATCGAGGTGTTCCCGGTATCGCCTCCAAAATGAATCATGTTGACCGAGTAGGGAATCTTGTCGAAGTCATTGATCAAGATGTTGCCATAGACGTAGGTATCGGCTTCGCGACCAATGATGTTGGAACTGTCTTCCGGATCCACCAGATCCAGCAAGCGGGCGCCGCTTTGGATCCAGTTGTAACGGATCACGGTGCCGACGCTGCGGTCCTTGAGCGTGCTCCCGATCATCCCGGGAGTGGGATTCTCGATCACGTTGTATTGGAAGATGATGTCCGCGGCCTGGGTATAGATGTTGTGCTCCAGGTAGTCTCCGATGATGCCGTTGCCGTGCACGTAGTTGTGCTCGAAGAGGATTCGCCGGGAGACTTCAGCTTCGCTGTCCTTGGAGAGGACGAAGAACCCGTTGCCGTTGCCGGTGATTTCCGTGGCTTTGACCGTCAGGTCTTCGGCCAAGTTGGCGCGAATCCCGGAACTTCCGTTGACATACGATTGGACGTTGCCATTCGCGTCGGTGAAGCTGTGATCCGGATGCGCGCCCATGACCTTGAGATTGAAGATCTCAATGTGCCGAGGTTTGGCTCCCCAGGGTTGTCCCGAACCGCGCTTGATATAGATCATGGCGAGGTACTCATCGTTGAAGGCCTGCCCTCCGGATTGCCAGTAGGAGAAGAAGCCTTGGAATTGAGGGCTGGTGGTGGCGTTGTCACCGTCAATGACCGGCAGCTCGCCGTTCGGGCCGCGAACGCCACAGATGCGCACGGGTTGATCCGCGGTGCCTTGGGCTTGGATTCCGACCTTTTCTCGATACGGCGTGTCTCGCCATTCGATCATCACGGTGTCTCCGGCACCCAGCGTCATCCAGGGAACCGCGCCGAGGGTTTCATAGGCTTGGCCGGGGCCGACGTGGTAGAGCGTGCCATCGCCTTCGTGTAGACAAGGGCAGTCGGCGGGAATCCCGTAGTCCGGAGGGATCGCGACCGGAAGTGTGGGGGAATCACCGTCCTCGACTGGCTGACTTGGATCTTCCGGATCTTCTGGATCGGTCGGGTCCTCAGGATCGGTCGGGTCCTCAGGATCGGTTGGGTCTTCAGGATCGGTTGGGTCCTCAGGATCGGTTGGGTCTTCAGGATCGGTTGGGTCTTCAGGATCGGTTGGGTCCTCAGGATCGGTTGGGTCCTCAGGATCGGTTGGGTCCTCGGGATCAGTCGGCGTGTCAAATATGCCGGTGCCGGTCAGGAATTCCCACTTCCCAGATTCCAGTGTGCCCGTCTTCCACGGAGCGGCATTGAATCGAGCAAACCCGTAGTCCATCGTGACTTCATATCGGCCGTTCTCTGCCAGACTGTCGTGTGGGATTGCGAGTGAGATTGAGCGGAGACCTTCTTCCGGGTCCTGGGCTTCGGGATCTCGGTGGACCAAGATCTCACCGGTTAACGCGTTGCGAATAGCTAGAATACTTCCTGTCGTTCCATCAAACTTGGTTCGATGACTGAAGTAGACCGTCAGGGTTTGAGGGGATCGAGTGACCACTGAGCCGGGTTGCGGGTAGACCAATGTGATGCCCGGCACGGGTTGCGGAAGCGGGCCCGGTTCGCCCTGATCCGTAGTGAAGGTCCAGGCGTTGCCTTGCATCGCTGATAGCCACCAAGGCGCTCCCCCGAGTGCGGCAAAGCGATCCGCGAGTTCAATGGAATAGGTCGTCTCGGGTTCCAGGATCCCGTTGGGCACGGGGAGTGTGTAGTGGTATTGACCTTCCTGTGGATCCCCCGGTGCCGGATCGATCGTGTGCACGATCTCGCCCGTGGCTACTTTGATCAGTTGAAGCGCGTTGCCATCCGTGCCCGAGAAGCCGATGGCTTGATCCGTATGGATGGAAATCTCGGGTGTCAGGCTCACGAAGGATGCGCCGGGAGCCGGATAGACATGAGTCACTCCCGGGTAGCCAGAAATAGGCTGCGGATTCCCGGAACCGGTGGTGAAGGTCCACGCGGTGCTTCCAATCGATTTGGAACGCCACGGGTCTGCTTGAAGGCGGACGAAGGTGTCGTCGACTTGGATGGCGTAATTCCGATACGGCTTCAGCAGTCCGGGGGGGAGTTGAACTCCGATGGTGTTGTCAAACCCGTCGGTCGGGAGCGGTTCCGGATCGATTTCGTAGATCACCTGTCCGGTGGCTTGTTCGATCACTGCGAAGAACCGTTCCTGGGTCCAATCAAAAGAGACGGGTGTGGTGAACTGGATGTGCGGCGTGACTTGGGGGGACACGTTCGGATGTTGCGGGCGAGGGTAAACACTGTGCACGCCGGGAACATCGGGCTGAAGGGCTTCATACACCGGGTCTCCGGTGGTGAAGCTCCATTCGCTGGGAGCAATGGCTCCGTTCCGCCAGGGTTCGGCCTGGAGGCGAGCGAATCCCTCGTCCACCCGAACGTCGTATTGGGTATTGGGTTTGAGGGTGCCTGTGGGAAGGGCGACTTCGAATTGGTCATTCCCGGCTTGGGCGTCGTTTGGGGCGGGATCGATAGAAGTGACGACCAATCCGGAAACGGCCTCCATGATTTCAAGCGAAGCGTCATCCGTGTAGTCGAAGCTAGTTGGTGTTGCAAACTGAAGTGTGAGTGGAGCGTCCACGGAATGACCCGCCGAACCGGGAGCGGGCGAGAGTCCAAGCACCCCGGGTATGGTCACGGTGGGTGCGGCCGGTGCCGCGGCTTGCGTAGTGAAGGTCCATTGGCCGGGGTCGACTGTGTAACTCCGCCACGGTGGCACGTTGATGCGGGCGAAGCCGTAGTCCAGCGTGACTTCATAGGTCGTCTCCGGGGTAAGGCCGGTGTCCGGGAGCGGCACCACGAATGCGGTCGAACCCTCTTGAGGATCTCCCTCGGTAGGGTCGACTTCGGCGATCACGGTGCCGGTCGTCAGGTTTCGGAGTTTGAGAGCGCTGTAGGACGTCCATTGAAAACGGGTCGCGTGTTCGAAAGTGACGGTTACGGCGGTATCCAACGGGACGTCGGTGGCTCCCGGTGCGGGACTGACGTCAGCGATGCCGGGAGCGAGTGGGTTTTGGCCGAGAAGTCGGGGGAGCTGAACCACGAGGGTGGTCGCAATGACGACGATTAGGAGCCAATTTTGGTTTCTATGGCTGAGTTTGGTGTGATGATTCATGGTATGGGACATAGTTGAGTGGACTGCCAGGCGCTTACCCTTAAGGGCGTCCACTGCTTACAGAGGAATCCGTTTCCGAAGGTGACGGAGATATTTGAAAAAAAAATCGAGTGCGGATCGTTTCTCCATAGATTCGCGTGATTTTCAGTCTCGTCGCTGGTTTACCAAGGCGTTAGGCTCTCCCTTGTCCCCCGGGAATGGCATGGGCCGAGTTGTTTGTGCATCGTGGGGAGTGTTCTGTTCGAACCTAGATACGTGCCATTTTGATTATGTCTTTGATTTGCCGTCTGTTGGTCTGCTTTTTGGTGGTCGGTGGTGTCCGTCCCCTGGACTCTGCTTTCTCCGTTTTGGGTGTGGATGCCGAGCGGCCCAACATCCTTTGGATTACCAGCGAAGATAATGGCGTTACCTGGGTGAGTTGCTACGGCGGGACAAATGCTCAGACGCCCTCGATCGATCAATTGGCGAGCGAGGGGTTTCGCTATCTCTATTGTTTCGACAATGCGGCAGTCTGTGCGCCGACGCGGTCCTGTTGGATCACGGGGATGTACGGCATTTCCAATGGGACGCAACCCATGCGGAGTCGCAATGTCATTCCCCATGACCGCATTCCCTACTATCCGGATCTCCTGCGCGCCCGGGGCTATCACACGTCGAACACCACCAAAACGGATTACAATATTGGCGGACGCCCCGACAAGGCGTGTTGGGATTTTGCCGGTGCGAAAGGGAAGTCTCCCTACGGCTGGCGCGAGCGAAAGCCGGGACAACCCTTCTTCGCGGTAGTCAACATCGGCGATAGCCACGAGAGCCGGTCGTTTGGGGAGGTGGACAACACCAAGAACGATCCGGATAAGATGCACCTCTTCCGTTACCACCCGAATCTACCGGTGATCCGTCAGAACTATGCCAAGTATGCCGACGCCGTGGAGCGGATGGATCAAAAGGTAGGGGCAGCCATTGCGGCGTTGAAGGCCGATGGGCTCTACGAAGACACCATTATCATCTACAACTCGGACCACGGTGGGGTCATGGCTAGGAGTAAACGGTTTCTTTATGCCGGCGGGGTGCACTGTCCTTTGGTGATTCGGATTCCGGAAAAATACCGGCACTTGTATCCGGCGGAAAAACCGGGGATGACGGTGGATCGCTTAGTGAGCTTTATTGACATGCCCAAGACCTGGCTCAGCCTCGCGGGTGCGGAAATTCGGGACACCTTTCAGGGGACGGTCTTCTTGGGGAAGGGCGCGGAGCCCGAACCCGCCTTTCACTTCGCCTACCGTGAGCGGGCGGACGGCCGGGTCGACCACGTGCGCATGGTGCGCGGCAAACGTTTTGCCTATCACAAGAACTACTATCCGTTTGCACCGGCAGGGCAACATCTGGCCTACCTGTGGAAAGCCAAGGCCACGCGCGCCTGGGAACAACATCATCGGGACGGCAAGACCGACGCCATCACGGGACGCTTCTTCAGACCGCGTGTCTCCGAGGAGTTTTACGACAACCAGAACGATTTCGACAACGTGGTGAACCTCATCGACCGCCCTGAGCACCAGGCCAAGATCGCCGAAATGAAGGCGGAAATGCGACGACGCCAATTGGAACTCCGTGACTCGGGACTGCTCCCCGAGGTCATGCGATCGCGTCGCGCGGCGGCCAACAATACGACGATCTACGAGATGGTGCGCAACGAGAAGTTGTATCCTCTTGAAAAGTACCTCGATGCGGCAGACCGTGCCCTTGAGCGTGACCCGAAGCATCTTTCGACGTTCACCAATGGCTTGTTCCACGAGGACGCGGGCATCCGCTGGTGGTCCATCATTGGTATGCATCTCCTGGAAAACGGAGCGGCTCCGGCCAAGGTAACCATTGCGCGAGCGCTGGGAGATAAGACTCCGGAAGTGCGCCTGATGGCCGCCTGGACGATGGTAAAACTCAACCACCGTGCGGATGTGGCGTTACAGCTTCTGGACGCCATGGTCTTGGCTCCGGACACGCCGGAAACCAACACCCGACTGGTCCACAATGTCCTCGACTGGATGGGCGAACCCGCGTTCCCGACGGTCAAGAAGTACATTGAAAACGGTGGTGATCGCCAGGGTCGCTACGGCATCGGCGTCCTAGGAAGAATCGCCGAACTAAATGGCTGGTAACGGAGGCTTCAGCCTCCGCCCACGAGCGCGGCCCCCAAAATTTGACATTCGAATTCCGCAGGGCACCTTCCCCCATGAAGTTGCCCCAGCTCGGTGCATGGTCCGTCCTAACAGTCGCACTAGCCTACACCCTCCCCACCACAACAACCCGGGCCCAATCCTGGCCGCAATTCCGCGGTCCGGACGGCACCAGCGTGATCCCCGGCGCCGCTCTAGCGACCGAATGGAGCACCGAGACCAACATCGCGTGGAAGATTGAAGTCCCTGGCACGGGTTGGTCCTCACCGGTCGTTGCGGGTGACCGTGTCTTCGTCACTGCCGCCCAATTTGAGAACCAGCCGCGACCCTCTGGTTTTCGGCGCGGGGTTTCCTCCATGCGTTCTTACCGAGAGGACTCGCGCAAGCTCATGACGGACACGCAATTCCTGGTGCATTGCTATCGTTTGTCCGACGGCGAGAAACTCTGGAGCCGAACGCTCGCCGAGCGCGTCCCTGCCTTTACCATTCACCCCTCCAACACTTACGCGACCGGTTCCCCCGTGACGAACGGCAACGCTGTTTTTACGCATTTTGCGGCTGCTGGCGTCGTGGCTGCGTATGATTTGGAGGGGGAATTGCTTTGGAAGAAAGATCTGGGGGCCTTTCCCGCGGGCAACGGATTTGGCGCCGGGAGCTCTTTGTCCATTGGTGAGGGGCTTGTCTTTCTCCAGTGTGATAATGACGAGGCGTCCTTTGCCCTCGCTTTGGATCCGAAATCCGGAGACGAGGTTTGGCGTTTGGATCGCGATTCCCGGACGAGTTGGAGCACCCCCTTGCTCTGGCGAAATCGGGCTCGAACGGAACTGGTGCTCTGTGGCTCGGGGACTGTAACGGGCGTCGAACCGGCCACCGGCGAAACGATCTGGGAACTCGAAGGTTTCGGAGGGTCTTTCTCTTCAACCCCGGCGTCTGACGCAGACCAGCTCTACTTCGGAAACAGCGGGCCCGGGAGTGCCGGACCGCTGACCACCGTGGTGGCCGGCGCCGAGGGTGAAGTGCCTTATCAGCAGGGCCAACCCTCTAAGTGGTCTCCATGGGCTCGAACGGGTTCGGGACCCGGACTGGCTTCACCGGTGGCTCATGATGGGTTCCTGTATGTGGTCGCCGGATCCGGGATTCTAAGCTGTTACAACGTGGAGACAGGCGAGCGCCTGTATCAAGAGCGGCTTCCCAAGGGAGGGAGCGTGGCATCTTCTCTCTGGATCGCAAACGGCGAGCTCTATGCCTTGGATGAACTCGGCACGACGCACGTGCTCGCGCTTGGCCCGAACTTTGAAGTCCTGCGTCAGAACCGAATCGAAGACTTGTTCTGGTCCACTCCCGCCGTGCTGTCGGACACGCTGCTCCTCCGCGGAGCGGATTTTCTTTACTGCGTGCGTGAGGACTCCAAGTCCTAAGGGGCTTGAGTTTGTTCGCCTTCGCCGCGGCGAGAAGCTCGGAAGAAAAGCTGCGGTTCTTCCGGTGCCGATTCCATGAAGTAGACTGCGTTCCACTCATCGACTTGTACCTGTCCGATCGTGTTCCAGGTGCTCAAGTCCTTGGAGGTTTCAATGTCTAACAATCCATCGGTACTCAGGATGTTGAGAACGAATCCTTCGCCGGGAACCAGCCGATGCGAGCGAATGATGGGGTCCGTATCGTATTCAACGGGTCTCACGCCGGTCGGCCCGAAGATGCGGCCGATCTCCATTCCCCGAGGTTTCCGCGAGGATCGGAGCGGGTTCATGTTGAGGGTCAATTCGTCCAGGCGACGGACACCGATAGGAATGACCAGATCGCGGATTCCGTTATCACCCAAGTTGAGTATTCTTAGGTTGGGCGTCTGAGCCATGAAGGAAAGATCCCGCATGCGATTGGCCCACAGTCCCATGGTATGGAGATTCGGCATTTCTCCCTCGAACACGATTTCAGTCGCACCCAAGCCCAGCATACCGAAGGTTTCCAAGGTGTGGAATTCGGGACCGAAAGTCACCCGACTGATGCCTTCTTGGAAGGCGGCGGAGGGATTGGAGTGACTGAAGGAGCGGAGCTTGGTGATATCGGGTGGCAGTCGAAAATCGGAGATGGAATTGTGCGAGATCGAAAGCGATTCCAGGTTCACGAGGCCTAGGGGGAGATTGAGCTCCGTCAGGCCGTTCCGGTGGAAATGCAGACTCTGGATGAGATAGAGATCCAATCGAGTCAGCGAGTCCGGGGCTCTTCCCACGGTTTGAGCGATCACATCGCGAACGATGGGATCTTCGATCTCGACCGGGTCGGTCGCGTTGGGGGCAAACTCGCGACCGCCCGACGTGCCTCGAACCCAGAGTTCCACGCCTTGCTCGGTGGCCACGACCATATCCAGTTGACCGTCTTCATCCAGATCGCCCGTTGCGAACGCGGTCGGTGTTGCGCTACTGAGCGACTGTGTCCGAGAGAACGAGCCGTCGGGTGCGGCGAGATAGACTGCGGTGGCGGCGAATCCACCCCCGGATACGATGTCGTCTAAGCCGTCCGCATTCAGGTCTTGGACCAGCACTTGGCTCGCTCCGATGCCGATTTGGTTCACCAGCCGTGGCCAGAAAAAACCGTTCGGCAGATTGATGAGGAATCCTGGAACTCCGTCCCCAGAGGTGAGGAACGGGATGACGATGTCGAGGTCGTCGTCTCCGTCGATGTCGCCGACCCCGATGCCGTTGTTTCCGTTGCTTTGGATGATAAGTGGAACCGGAGCGTTGTGGGTGATCGCGGGGGTGGTGCGTTTGAGCTGCCCTTGGCCGTCGTTAGACCAGACGGCGCCAAAGGCGGATTCGTCAAAGATTGGGAAATCATTGGATCCAAAATCACTACCCGTGACGACGGCCATTGCCAGGTCCAACGCTCCGTCCGAGTTGAAGTCCGCTAGTTCCATATTGAGATTGCGGAGTTGGGAGGAGAAAGCGGATTTGAGATCCTGCGGTTCTCCAGCGGAGAACGTTCCGTCACCTTGGTTGGTATAGATGGTGAGCGTGCCATTGGTTGCGGAGGCAATGACGAGATCCGCATCGCCGTCCGCATCCAGATCTCCGGCAACCACGTCGCCGGACGTGTCCGTCTCGAATGTCTGCATCGTCCGCGTGAATCCTCCGCTTCCGTTATTGAGCCAGATCCCAGGGTCGTCGCTGAGGACGAAGACATCGGGGTAGATGTCACCATTGAAATCGTCGAATGCGGCTGCTCGGGTTCCGGTTGAGGCGGCGGCGACACCGGCTTGGAAGGGTGCGTCCGTGCCGGTGCCTGCCCATACCTGGATCCCTGAGGTTCGAACCACGGCGATGTCTGGGATGGTATCCCCGTTGTAGTCCTGGATATCAACATCGCGAGCGCCAGTGCGGGGGAGTGTCTGAGGGCTACGAACCCAGCGAGGGTGTGAGAGTGAGGGCGCATCTGAGAGAATGGGCTGAAGCCGAGTCGCCAGTTCGGAAGCTGAGAGTTCGCTCTGCGTGCTGAGGAGTCCCCACACTTCCGCCGTAGCTTCTTGATTCTCCATGACGCCGAATCCGTCTCCCTCGGTAAATCCGACAAAGGTGGGGTTGTCGAACCGCAGATAGAGGAAAAGATCCGTTCCTGGGATCGGGCGTCCTCGGTTCGGGTTGGTGATCCGAACGGTGTCGGCGCTGGCGATTACGTCGTCCGTGTTCGGTGTGCCCTCGTATTGGAGATCAAACACAGTCGTTGCCGGTTCGGATTGGTCGTTGATGGTGGGGGATATCTGGAGGGCAATCCCATCCGGGATACTGTCAGTACTGATTGTCGAATTGTAGAAGACGAAACTTCCCAAGAGGAATGGCACCTCCGTAGTCGCATTCGCGGATCGCGTTTCAATCTCATAACGATTGGGTTCAGAAAAACCGCTGGCCGGTTGGCCCCATACCAAGTGGGCGGTATTGTTACCTTGTATGCCGGTTGCTGGGGGTGCCGAGAACTGAGCGGTGGAATCCCAGTGCAGGTTCTGCAGCGGGCGAAGGTTCGCGACGATTCTTAGGGATTGGAGGCCGGGTGTGAGCGACATCGTTTTGATAACCTGAGCTTCGGCATCGTTGGGCTCTGGCAGCAGCTCGAACTCGAGCGTGAAGGGACTGCCGTCTTGTTCGATGACGGGGAGGGCAGATTGGGCCAGCCTTTGGAGGGTGGAGGCGGCGCCAATCTCGGTTGGGCGGATTCGGAATCGAAGCGGGAGGTCGAGAACAACAGAATCGAACGGCGCCATCGATCCAGTGAGTTTCAAGGTCATGGGGGTGAATCTCGGTTCTGAAATCGCCGAGGCAAGATCGATCCGGAGTGTGCCGACGTCGAACGTCATCGGATTCTCTTGTGTGCTTTCGCTGGGCTCAAAGGAAACCTGCAGGATGGTATCGCCTTGGTCCGATAAGAGCGCCGCACGGTCGCCGTCTTCACTGATGGTGGTCGAATTTGAATTCTCGTCCGGCGATTGGAATTGGCCGAAAAAAGTTGCCTGGGCCGATAGAGATTGGCCGACCAAAAGTGCCAACAGCGCTATCATGGTCGGGAACGTGCGCTGGATTCGGGAATGTAAGCGAGCTTGTGGTTTTTCTGACGTCATAATTTGGTTCCGTTCTTTGATCGAATCCCTTTGATGGCTTTCTTCTCTTTGGCACGGGGGCAGTTCGTCTCCCGTCGCACCGGTTCCGTAAGGTGGATAAGCATCTGCCCGCATGGGGTTGCATCAAAATCCGATCGTGTGAGGGGTGGGGAAAGCGACAGCGCCGTTCTCGCAGCCCTTTTCAAGGTCTTTTCTCAAGCCGTCCTATTTCGAAAGGGGGGGATTAAGAGTGCGGGGAGATTGGTTGCAGAAAAAGCGGGTGATCATGAATAAGGAGGCGGTCTATTGCAGGAAGAAAGAAAAAGGTTAAATGAAGACTGCAAAATGGAAAATTCAGCTCTCTCATATGGAGTGCGGGAGCAGAGCTGCCGCTTTCCTCGTCAGCGACCTGTTCTTCCAGCCTCTTCAGAGGGAAGCCTGCCGCTTCGATCCGATGACCCGTACATTGAATCACACCCTTTCCAAAGACGCGTTGTGACGCTGGGTTGCTATTCGTGTGGCTTGCTTTTAATGTGGCCGCATGCGCTTGTTGGACCGCTACTTTCTCAAGGAACTGATCATTCCTTTGGTGTATTGTCTCTGCGGTTTCCTGATCTTCTGGCTCACGTTCGATCTATTCGGAGAGCTGGAGGACATCCAGGAGGCGAGTCTCTCTTTGGGCGAGATTGTGACCTTCTACAGCTATAAGCTGCCGGAACTCCTCGTCGTGGTCATGCCGGTGGCCTTGTTGTTGGCGATGTTGTACACGCTCACCAATCATTCCCGTCATAACGAGCTGATTGCGGTCCAAGCCGCCGGTGTGGGGATGTGGCGGATTTGCCTGATCTATCTTGCTGTGGGGGGGCTTTTTGGGGCGACCCTGTTCTGGGTGAACGAGCATTGGGGGGCGGGCAAAGATGCTTCGATTGAGGCGATTGTGGCGGCTCGTGGGGGCGCTGATGGACAGGCGGCGGGGGGGGCTTGGATCCGACCCTTCTTGTTCGAGAATCATGGGGGGGGACGTTCTTGGAATATCGAGGGCTATAACTGGGCCACTTCCGAGATGGTAAACCCGCACGTGTATTGGAAGCTGGACGACCAATTGACGGTGCGGCTGATTGCCGAGGGTGGCTCTTACACCAACGGGATGTGGACCTTCCGGAATTTGAAGATCTTTCGCTTTGACCCTGAGAAATCCGAAGAGCGGATACCCGACACGGAAACGCACCCAATCAAGGCGGTAAAAGAGTTCAATGAAACGCCGCAACAATTGCGGAGCGAATATCGTATTTCCAATCTCAGCAACAAGAAGTTGGCGAAGGAGGCACGGGTTTCGTTGAGGGAGATCGAAGATTACCTGACCCTGCATCCGGATTTGCCGGACTCTCAGCGCGCCCGGTTGGATACTCAGTTTCATGGCCGTTTGGCTTGGCCCTGGACCTGTGTTGTGGTGGTTCTGATTGCGATTCCTTTTGGCGGGGGGAGCGGCCGACGGAATGCTTTCGTAGGGGTGGCGAGTAGTATCGGGATCTGCTTTTGTTACTTCATTTTGATGCGGGTGGGACTGGCTTTGGGCACGGGCGGTACGGTGCCGCCGTGGCTGGCCGCGTGGTTTCCCAATATTCTCTTTGGGGGCGGAGCTGGCCTGCTAATTGCTCGAATGCGCTAGGCGGAAACGCAGTCGGAGCCCAATGGAGTCTATCGGTCAATTATTTGCCGGCGCACAGCGACCCGTGATGGCGCTGGCCCCCATGCAGGATATCACGGATCTGCCGTTTATGAGGCTCATGAACGAGTACGGAGGGCCGGATCTCTGGTATACGGAGTATTTTCGCGTTCATTCGACCTCGAGCCTCGATCGGAAAATTCTAGCTTCGATTGTGGAGAATCGAAGCGGGAAACCCATCGTGGCTCAGTTGATCGGCAACGACGTGCCTGCGATGGTCCGAACGGCCCGAGCTTTGGAAGATTACCCGGTGGTGGCGATCGACCTGAATTTGGGCTGCCCCGCACCGGTGGTCTATAAGAAGTGTGCCGGGGGGGGCTTGTTGGATGATCCCGATCGGGTCGAACGGATTATTGCCGGGCTCCGGGAAGCGATTTCAATCGGATTCACGGTCAAGACGCGGGTGGGGTTCGAAAACCTGGATCGCTATGACGAACTCTTGGACATCTTCGGACGGTATGACATCGATCTATTGACGGTGCATGGACGGACGGTGAAGGAGGGCTACCGAAGTGAGGTGCACTACGATTTGATCGCCCGCGCGGCGGCCCGGGTGCGGTGCCCCGTCCTGGCCAATGGGAATATCCTCTCGGGGCAACAGGCACGTCGGATCTGTCAGGAGACTGGGGTCGCAGGATTGATGATCGGTCGAGGCGCGATCCGGAATCCGTGGCTCTTTGAGCAGATCCGAGATGCTTTTGCGGGGCGTCCACCATTCGTACCGCATGGGCGGGATGTGTTGGATTATATCCGACGCTTGTTTGATGCCGTCCGGCCTACTGGATTAGACGACACGGCTCATGTGCGTAAGATGAAGAAGTATTTGAATTTTATTGGGCTCGGTGTGGAGCCGACCGGGGCCTTCTTACATCAGATCCGTCGGGTGGCAACCGCAGCGGATTTCTTCAAGGTGTGTGAGACGTTCATGGATCACGAGGAACCGATGCCTTTGGTTCCCTTTGCAATGGAAGAGGCGGCCGCATGAACGGGAATGAGGAGTTCACACCGACGACTCGGAAGGAAGGACCGGGGTGTTTGCCATCCGGGCCCGTGTTACCGGATGGGCAGCGAGTCTTGCTCCTGATCCCCGCCTACAACGAGCAGGATCGGATTGAGGCGACCCTCCGGCGCTATGCGGCGGTGTTTGCCGAACGGATTCCGGGGAGCTATGCCATTGTTGTGGTGCTCAATGGTTGCCGGGATCAGACCGAAGCCATTGTGAATCGGTTGGCGGAACAGCTGCCGGGCCTGAGTGGTCTCAATTTCCCGGATCGCATTGGTAAGGGCGGTGCCTTGATCCGTGGCCTAAAGGCAGCACCCGATGCGGATTGGGTTGGTTATGTGGATGCGGATGGCGCTACGGAGCCCGAGGAGTTTTTGCGCTTGTTGCACTTGTGTCAGGGAAAGGACTGTGTGATCGGCTCCCGTTGGTTGGCGGGTGCCATCTTGCCGCGGAGCCAGCCCTGGGTTCGTAAGCTCTCGAGTCGCGTTTTCCATGCTATCGTGCAGGTCTTATTTCGTCTGGGGGTAAAGGATACCCAATGTCCGGCCAAGGTGTTTTCCCGGTCGGCGGCTGATCGTGTGCGATCGCACTTGCGCATTGCGGATTTGGCCTTTGATGTGAATTTGCTCTATGCCATCAAGCGGGCGGGCTATGGGATCCACGAGGAACCTACGGTATGGACGGATCAGTTGGGTTCCAAGGTTACCCAGACCTTGTTCCGATCGTCGCTAGTGATGTTCCTTTCCGTGGTGCGTCTACGCTTGTACTACTCGCCGATTTACCGCATTATGGGCCCCTTGCGGCCGTTGGAAGCTTGGGTGTATCACAAACTCCGCGCACCCTTTCTACCGCTATGCGAGGACGAAACCCCATCGGAGTAAGGCCCCCGACATCAGGATAAAAGGCTGCCGTGCCAAATGGTAGGGCGAGCGTACCCGCGAGCCGCTGAGCAAGAGCAGCGAACGCATGGGCCATCGGCTCCGAAGCTCGTTTTGTAAGGAGGGGGCAACCCAACCCATCCGCAACGATGATTGATCTTGGGAAAGGAGCTTGGCATGGTGACAGCTGTTCACGAGATGATTGTGAAAGGCCTATTCCAAGATGCTCGGCGGTCCCGCGCGCTTGCGGTATTCTTGTGCTGGGCGATGTTGGCTGGGGTGTCCGTCCATTCCGAAACGGAGCCCGCTGCCTCAACGCACTGGGCGTTTGAACCCTTGGCCACGGGGGCGCTCCCCGAGGTGCGGGACCCGGGCTGGTGCCGCACCCCCGTGGACCGGTTTATCCTAGCGCGTTTGGAACGGGAGGGTTTGAGTCCCGCTCCCGAGGCGTCGCGGGGGGCGTGGTTGCGCCGACTCTATTGGCTTCTCTTGGGACTGCCGCCAGGTGTGGATGAGATTCAAGCATTTCAGTCCGATCCTCAATCGGATGCTCTCCAGCGTTGGATCGATGCGGCATTAGCGAACCCTCGCTATGGCGAGCGCTGGGCCCAACACTGGCTGGACTTGGTGCGCTATTCCGATACCAGCGGTTACGAACGTAACTTGGAACGACCTCACGCGTGGCCGTATCGCGACTATGTGATCGATGCCTCTAATGCCGATAAACCCTATCCCCGGTTTGTTCGGGAACAGTTGGCAGGGGACTCGTTGGGTGAAGATGCGGCTACGGGATTCCTCGTTGCCGGGCCTTTTGATGATGTCAAAACGGTCGAAGAGAAGTTTTTGAAAATCCAGCGCCAGGAACGCTTGGCGGATATGGTGACGACGGTGGGGACCGCTTTCCTCGGACTTTCCATCGGGTGTGCGCGTTGTCACGACCATAAGACGGATCCGATTACTCATCAAGACTACTACTCATTCCAGGCCCTGTTAGCAGGGGTGTTTCATGGTGAACGTCCGAATCGAAAACCCGCCTGGATGGCGATTGATCAGGAACTGGGGGAGTTGGAATCCCAGCGCGTCGAGGTGTCGAACCAGCTCGTGCGGTTCGCACTCCCGCTCGATCCTCCGGTACAAGTGACCGAGAATGTAGAAGCTTTTTCGCCCGTGCGTCTCCGGGGGGTGAGAATGGAAATCACGGCAACGGCAGATGGGTTGGAACCCGCAATTGATGAGATCGGTCTGTGGACACCGGGACCGGGCGAGCCCGGCGAAGATACCGTGTTTGCGAGGCGGCGGATTGAAGTATCCGAAGCGGTTTTGCAGGGCATGGACTTAGACGTGATCTTAAGTGCGAGTGATGAGGCCCGGCTTTGGATCAATGGGGTGCCGGTGGCGACGAATCGCAATTGGAAGCGGCCGACCGTGGTTTCGGGGGGCGATGCCTTGGTTGTGGGAAAGAATGAATTTGCCATTCGAGCCGAGGGAGGGAGGGATCCGGCGGGATTTCAGTTAGTGCTTCTGTCTGGTGATGTGGATGATGCTCGAACGATTGTAAAAACAGATACTGCTTGGAGAGTAGCTCGGGCGGTCTCGGACGGTTGGCAAACGAATCGTTTTGAACGGAAGGTTTGGCGATCGCCGCTGGTTCTAGAAGCTGAGGGGCGCGAGTGGGGACAATTGGAAGATCTCTATGAGGAGGAGATTGCGGGGCGATTGGAAACTTCCGGCGTTGAATGGTTAGGGTCGGTAGAGGAGCGACGGCACAACGTCGCCTTACATTCGGGGGGGCGCGTTGAAACCTCGGGAACGCTGCGGGATAACCCACTCCGGCATCAAGAGGAGCATGTGATCGACGGGGTGTTTGGGGACAAACGGGCTTGGGTTTCGAACCGTGCTGGCGTGGGGACTGTCGAGATCCGTTTGGCCGAGCCGCAGACAATCGACCGCATTACGTGGGGGCGAGACCGAGAGGGGCTGGTGGAGGACCGTCTTCCGGTGGGCTATAAGTTCGATGCTCTTTTGGACGACGGACGCGAACGCCGTCTCGTCGGCTCTGAGAGTCGCTTGGACTATCGCGTCCATGAGGATGTGCGTTACCGGTATCGTCAGGGCCCGCTTACGGATCGCGAGCGATCTGAATTGAATGAGGGGTTGGCGACGCTTGCGCGGCTGGACAAGCGGATCGCTGGATTGCGTGCGATCCCCCGCACGGTTTATGCCGGGCGGTTTGAAGATCCGGAGCCGGTGCATCGCTTGCATCGTGGAGATCCGGAACAACCCCGGGAGATTGTGGCACCGGATGGCTTGTCACTCTTTGGCGGTTTTGTAGCGAGCGCACCCATGACGGAGCAAGCGCGCCGATTGCGATTGGCCGAGTGGCTGTTTACCAATGGGCGGGTCTTGGTGTCCCGAGTCGTGGCGAACCGGGTATGGCAACATCTCTTCGGCACGGGCTTGGTTGCCACCCCGGGTGACTTTGGGGTCAATGGGAGTCCTCCGACCCATCCGGAGCTATTGGACTATTTGGCGGGTCGCTTGATTGAGGAGAACTGGTCGATCAAGGCGCTGCAACGGGAGTTGGTTCGGTCCGCGGTGTTCCGTCAAGGGAGTCGGGTGGATGACTTGGCGCTGCGTCGTGATGGTGGCAATCGTTGGTTGTGGCGTTTTCCCACGCGGCGGCTTGAGGCGGAGGCCATTCGGGATGGGCTGCTTTGGGTGGCGGGTCGCTTGGATTCGAGAATGGGCGGTGCGCCGGTCAGTCCGTTTCGCCCGACGAAGAAGATTGTGCGGGTGTATGAACCAAAGGAGACCTTCGGTCCGGAGGATTGGCGGCGGATGATCTACGGGATGAAAGTCCGGATGGAACCGGATCCCGTGTTCGGGAGTTTTGATGTGCCCGATGGTGGTTTGATTTGTGCGCGACGTACCCGTTCGGCGACACCCTTGCAATCCTTTGGGCTGATGAACAGCGCGTATGCCTTGGATCAAGTGAGTGCGCTCAGTCAGAGAATCGAATCCGAGGCCGGGGCGCAACGGGAAGCGCAAGTGGATCATGCCTATTGGGTGTGTTTGGGAAGGGCTCCCACCACCGAAGAACAAATCGAGGCGGTTCGATTGGTCCGCGATTTTGGGTTGCGGCCGTTTTGCCGGGCATTGGTGAATGCCAACGAGTTTTGTTTTGTTCCATGAGTGAGAGGAAGGCAGCCAGAGTCCTTCCGCAGAACGGTGGGGGAACGCGACGTCAGTTCCTTGGCAATCTCGGGATGGGCTTGTCTCAGATCGCGGCGTTGTCTCTGTTGCAGTCTGAAGGGAAACTGCTCGGGGCGCCGTATCGTCCTGCTCTAGACCGGAACCGTCCGTTTTATCCGCGTGTCCCACCCGGTGAACCCCGAGCTGATAATGTCATTGTGATCTTTTGTGCCGGTGCCCTGAGTCAGGTGGATACCTGGGACTATAAGCCGGCCCTCATTCGGTATCACGATCAGCCCCTGCCGGATGGGGAATCGGTGGTGACCTTTCAGTCGGAAAGCGCCAATCTCCAACAAAGTCCCTGGGCTTTCCAGCGTTACGGCCAAACCGGAAAATGGGTGTCGGATCTGGTGCCACACCTCGGTGCCCTTTCCGATGAGCTCTGCTTTATCCATTCGTTGACGAGTCGCACCAACACCCATGGGCCTGGTGAGACCTTCATGAACACGGGCTATACCTTGGAGGGGTATCCCAGCGTAGGCTCGTGGGTGACGTATGCTTTGGGGAGTGAAGCGGCGGAGCTCCCGGCCTTTGTGGCGATTCCGGATAGTCGCGGGGTGCCGCAATCCGGAGCCACGAGTTGGAGTGCGGGGTTCTTGCCCGGGGTCTTTCAAGGCGTGCCGTTTAACGCAGTGAAGCCCATTCGCCACCTAAGCCGGCCGAAGGAGATTTCGGCTGACGAGGAGGGCGCCACGCGAGCCTTTCTCCAGCGCTTGAATCAACGCCATCAACGGAGCGTTGGGAATGATGATGCTCTGACGGCTCGGATGGCCAGCTACGAGCTGGCTGGCCGCATGCAGCTGAGCGTGCCGCAACTGACTCAGCTCGCCGATGAACCGAACCATGTCTTGCGGCTCTATGGGGCCGATGACGCCGCAGATCCGTTAAAGGCCTCCTTCGCGGCGAATTGTATCCTAGCGCGGCGCTTGGTCGAGCGGGGCGTGCGTTTTGTGCAGTTGTTCAATGGTGGTTACGGTACCGCGCAGCCGGGAGATACCAATTGGGATGCCCATGACGATCTGGCTCGGCAATACGCGGTTCATGGGCGTGTGTTGGACCAACCGGTGGCCGGATTACTGCGAGACCTTCGTCAGCGAGGCCTCTTGGATCGAACCCTCGTACTGCTATGCACCGAGTTTGGTCGGATGCCGTTTTTCCAAAAAAACACGCAGGGGCGGGATCATAATCCCAGCGGATTTACGGCGTGGTTGACCGGGGCGGGTGTGCGGTCGGGACTGACCTATGGGGCTACGGACGAATTAGGATTCCGTGCGGTCCAAGCTCCGACCACGGTCTATGATCTACACGCAACGTTGCTGCACTTGCTCGGCATTGATCACGAACGCTTGACCGTATACCACAATGGTCGGGAACAGCGCTTGACGGACGTGCACGGCCACGTGATTCGCCCCATTTTGAGGGCTTCTTAGGGTATTGCGAAGGGAGAGCGGGCTGGAAAGCTCGCAGAGAAGAGCGGAAGACGAAGAAAGGAAGGATTAGGAGACTTTTTGGTCTCGATCCAACTCGACTTCGGCGACCTGCTGGTTAAACGGAATGATTTGGACCCGTTTCGGGGCGATCGGTGCGTCTTCTTCGAAAGCCTCATCGGCTTCCTTGGATCCGAACCAGCGGGAGAAGGGATTGTCATTCCGACCCGCCAACTTGGTGACCGCCACAGCGAAGAACAGTCCGTAAAGACCGATGATTCCGAGAATGATGATGGGAAGCGGAATCTCCATTTTGTTACTACTGGTTGTTCTGTTCAATTCGACCACCTCGGGGCGGTCTCGCCGTTAACTTGAGACGACATTATGAGAACAGTTAAACTAAATCAAGCCATTAATGTCGGAAAAAAGATTTTTTTAGCGAAAAATGTTGGCTTGGGCGGATTTAGGGTTTTGCTGGCGCTTGGCAGTGTGAAATCCGACTCAAATATTCTTAATGCGACATTCGGTCGTTCTCAGTAACTCGTTTATGGACTGAACCGGTGGTTGGGTTGTAACTCGTTCGCAAGCAGGAGTTTAGATGGTGAATGGAGATTGATTCCTGACTGTTTGGGACCCGAGCGGTGACTTTGCTCACGAGCGACGGGAAGGGTGGGACCAGCGAAATGGATTGGCGAGAAGAGGGACTCGTCAGCCATGATCGGCGGGTTCAATTGGGAAAGAGCCGATCGGAATGCCCGGCGGACAGGGCATGCGTCGGTATCGGCGCCACGATACCCGGCGAGATTGGTGGTCTTGCCTCTAGGGCTGCGCGGGGCTGTGCCCGGACAATCCCCCTTTTGGGCCCCTAATCGTCCGAATCCTCGACCAACTCGATGCCGGTCCAATCCTGAAGGACCTGTCCCAACCAGAGACATTTCTTGTGGGAGCCGTTCCGTATGAGTCGGGTTTCTTTTTCAGCCTCGATCTTCAAGTCCCCCTGAGCTGCCTGATCTTCGTCCCGTTCCGGATCTTTTGACACAACCAGTTTTCGGATGGATTTCCGGGGAATGGTTTGGCGCGTTCGGCGTACCAGGACTGCGGTTTCGACGACCAAGTTTTGCTCGTTCATCCGATACGTTCGCTGAGTCAGCATGAGACGAGCGAACCAAAGTCCAACGCCGAGCTCACCCGCCCAGAAGCCCAACACGAACCACACGGGGACCCGTTCTGCGAGATACTCCTTTAGCAAGAACACGCAGCACCCGGTCCAACCCACCAGCCAGAGACTGACAAAGGTGGTCATACACCCCATCCCCTGTCGCGTCTGCCGAATGATCACGTCATCGCCTTCGGTATCAAGAGCGTACCCGATCGGAATCGAATGGCGCATCTGATCCAGCTTTTCCAGAAACTCCCTCATTACTTGCCTCCCTATCTTTAAAGGCTGAGCTCCCGACTAGATGGAGCTGCCTTACGATTCGCCGCCGCTATCCGAGTCAGATTTCTTCTCACGCATCCAATACATGAGCGACACACTGACCAAGGCACTGATTGACCCCGTGACGACGGATTGAACGACCCGAGTCTCGCCTTTATCCACCTGATTCACCACTAAAAGAATCAACGAAATCACAACAGCCGAAATGATCACTGCGGGAATAAAAGATACTCTCATCGGTTCCTAAGCTATCAAACCACACCAGCAAAGCGAGAGGGCATTGATTTCGCCTTTTCGCGTTTATTGCCGGCTCAAGGAAGCTGGCGACGGTCACGGAATGAACGATTCGTCTGCAACCCTGGATTCTGTGATTGGTATTAAAAGTAAGAAGGCGGGGCTAGTGTGCTCCTAGGCCGACTCTCTAAATCTTCTGTCATGGTAATAGGGGAAGTGTTTCGAGGGCCTGTCCGGAGTTGTGTCTTGGATGGCATGATGGAGAAAATGTGAACGCTTAATTTGTTGCTGCTGTCTGAGAGAGGTAATGAGTATGAGGAAACGTCGCGTGGCTTTGGTGTTGAGGAATCAGTGGAGAGAGTGGGGTGGTGCGGTACTCTTTTTTCTGTTTGTGGTGGTCCCCGTGCGGTCGTGTCTCGCGGACTGGAACTGGGTTCCGTCTTCTTCGATGAATCCGACCATTGTTGAGGGGGATCTCGTTTATGTTAACAAACTGGCGTACGATGTTCGGGTTCCCCTCACCCTGCGTAGTTTGAAGCATTTGTCGGATCCGGAACGCGGGGATATCGCGGTCTTGTTTTCGCCTGAGGATGACTTGCGTTTGGTGAAGCGGGTGATTGGTTTGCCCGGCGACGAGATCGAGATGAGAGAGAATATTCTGTTTCTCAACGGGGAGCGACTGAAGTATTCGGAGCTGTCTGCGGATCAAACAGAAGATCTTGAGGAGGAGCTTCGGCGCCATTCTGTGTTTGCGGAAGAAGACCTGGTGGGCTACCCGCACCCGGTAATGAGTGTACCCGGGGTGCCTACAGACAAGAGAAGTTTTGAGAAAGTCGTCGTTCCGGAAGGGCAGTATTTTGTTATGGGCGATAATCGGGATCTCAGTAAGGACTCGCGGTTTTTTGGCTTTGTCGAGCGCCGGCTATTCGTCGGTGAAGCAACAGGGGTGATTGTTTCCTTCAATAAGTTGGACCGGTACCAACCGCGGTTTAGCCGGTTCTTTACTTCGCTGAAGTAGGGGGTCGATCTCCAAAGGGAGCGGTTTTTACAGGATGAACAGGATTTCCAGCATGAGGGAGGGCAGCTTGTTGGCGGTAGCTCAACTTGCGCCAGAGGGTTTTCCGGAGGCTACGGTGTTTTCGTTCGGTGTACTCGGGCAATGGCTCGCGGTACGCCCCACCTTTTGCTGCCTTCCCCTCGTTGCCGGTTTGTGATTGGTTGGCCACCGTCTAGCGTTCGTCGTGGGCGTGGTGATGGGATGATGCGATGGCCCCGTTCCTGCTTGTTTGCGTCGAGCCGAGGGGGCTTAAAGGGCCCGCTGGGTTCGGGATCATTTGTATTCGCAGTTGTTATGTTCAAGTTACTGGGAGGTCGACTTGTGTTGGTCATCTTCCTCCTGGCCGGGGAACGGGTTCGGGGGCAAGGTGAGATGAATTTCACTAATATTTTGCCTGGGGGGGCAGACGTTCGCACGCGTGTGGGGAGCATTGATGGCCCACTTGCTGGAACTGATTACAGTGCGATTCTCTTAGCCGGTCCAACGCCGGATAGTTTGACGCCGGTGGGGCCGTCGGTTCGGCACTTAGCCGTGGGGCTCTTCTCCGGGGGGACGCGCCGGATACCCGGGATTCCCGCTGGTGAGCAGGCATTTACTCAAGTTGCGGCTTGGAATGGCGAGGTTTGGGGGGACGAATTCACGCTGGTTCCGAGGGACCAGATCGGTTTTTCGGATACGGCTGAGATTGTTCTGGACGTGGTGGCATCGACGCGTCCGGTACCTACGATGCGAATCACGCGCCCGCCGGTGGTGCCCATCCCGGAGCCATCCAGCTGTGCTCTGTTTGTTGTCGGCTGTGCGCTGCTCCTGTTCCGGGGGGGGCGAAAGCAACTGGATGCCGATTTCTGATGGCTCTCGCTCCGAGTGGCGAGGATGTTTACGTCTTTCTTGCAACATTTTGCCGTTGGGCAGTGTCATTCCAGTTGATGAAGAAATTGACTGGTTGGATGGGGCGATTTGAGCTGGGTGTTTTGTTTCTGCTGTGGGGTTCCATGGGACTCAGGGCTGAGTTGTCGATGGACGATCTATTTCCGTCGGATCGGGTTATAGAGGTTCGGATCACGGTTGGGGAAGAGGATTGGGACACGATTCGAAAGCAGTCGCGCGATTTCCAGCAAGCCCTTTCAAGTGAACGGCGGAATGGGCCGATGGAGAGTCCTTATTCCTACGTCAAGGCCGATGTCGAGATTGAGGGGGTGCGGTTCTCCGGCGTGGGGTTGCGGAAGAAGGGGTTTATCGGTTCATTGAGTATGACGCGCCCGTCGTTGAAGCTTAAATTGAACCATACGGATAAAGCCGCCGGTATCGAGGGAGTCACGAGTCTGACCCTGAATAACAACAAACAGGACGTCAGTGTGCTCAGTCAGTATCTGGGTTATCGACAGTTCCGGGAGGCGGGGCTGCCGGCTTCGCGTTGTGCCTACGCTCATGTGACCTTGAATGGTAAGAGCTTGGGAGTGTATTCGCACGTCGAGAGCTTGAAGGCGCCCATGATTCAACGTGTGTTTGGGGATGATCAAGGCGTGCTGTACGAAGGGACGATTGTGGATTTTCATTCCGGATGGGAGCAGGCCTTCGAACACAAGTGGGGCGATGATCAACGGGGCCGGGAAAAGATTGTGGCTCTAACGGCGTTGTTGAATCGAAAGGAGGGCGTAGAGAGCGCTCAGTTTGAAGCCGAGATCGGGCGCTTTGTCGACTTGCCGAGTTTCTATTCGTTTTGGGCGATGGAGAGTTTGTTGGGTTTCTGGGATGGGTATGCGGGGAATAGTAATAACTACTTCTTTTATCTAAATCCGCAGACGGATCGATTTCATTTTTTGCCGTGGGGAGCGGATGCGTTGTTTGTCGAGAAAGGGAAGTTCGACTTTGGTGAAGACGTGCCCTTGTCCGTGAAAGCGGCTGGAATACTGGCTTACCGGCTCTATCAGACTGATGCGGCTCGGGAGCGTTATGAAGAGGCTCTCCGAAGCCTGCTGGATGCGCATTGGGATCCATCGGCCCTGGTCGCGGAGGCAGAGCGGGTTGGAACGATGGTTCAGCCCTACTTGCATCGAGAGCAGAAAGATCAGGCGGACGCCGCGAAGTGGATCGTTCAGTTTATCGAGACACGGAAGGAGCGCCTTTTAGCTGAGATTCAGGACGGTGTGCCCGAGTGGGATCCGGGGATGCGGGAGCCCATCGTGATGGATGGAGGGCGGTTTGGCGGGAAGAAGAAATGGAAACCTGGCGGTAAGGATCTTTTCGCGGCCGCGCAGGCTGGCAATGTAGCTTGGATCCGGAAGGTCGCGGCCAAGGGCGTTTCGCTCAATCAGCGGGATGAAAACGGTGCCACCCCCTTGTCTGTAGCGGTGATCTATGATCGGGCTGAAGCGGTGGCAGCGTTGATCGAATTGGGGGCGGATCCGGACGCGAAAGGGCCGGACGGTTCGACGGCGGTGCATGGTGCCACGTTTTTCGGGCGCGAGGCTGCGCTTCGAGCCTTGATCGATAATGGTGCGGATATCAATGCCAAGAACCCGTTTGGACAGACGGCTCTGGATATCGCTTCGGCTCCCTGGAACACCGAGACTCGGGAGATGATGGATGTGATCGCAAACATGTTACGGCTGGAGCTTGATCTTGAGGCCGTGCGGGAGGGCCGGCCTCGATTGGTGAGTCTGTTAAAATCCAAGGGCGGTCAATCCGCTCTCGGTTTGCCAGATGCCAAGGGCGCGACGATTTGGTCGGCTGCGAAAGCAGGTGATCTGAAGCAGTTGGCAGAACTCGTCGAGCAAGGGAGTCCCTTGGATGAGTTGGACTCCAATGGGATCACGGCCTTGTCATGGGCGGCTATGGCGGATCAAGGCGAGGTGATCCGATGGTTACTGAAGGAGGGCGCCAACGTCGACCAACCCAACGGGGATGGAGCGACCGCCCTGCATGCCGCCGCGTTTCTCGGGCGAGCCGAGATCGTGAAGCTGCTAGTGGAACTGGGAGCGAGCGTCGGGGCCAAAAACAAGGTCGGTGCGACGGCGGTTCAAGGAGCCATGGCCCCTTGGGGGCCGGAGATTCGCGGCATCGTGGAGTTCATTGACGATATGCTTAAGTTGTCGCTCGATCTTGACGCCGTCAAAGCGGGACGCGCCGACGTTACCAAGATCCTGCAGTCCGAAGCGAATCACTGAGAGCGCTGATTCGCTTCGGACTCTGCGGATTGTGATTTACGGGGCGGTGGACCAGCGGAAGAAGCGCTGGTCGCCGTCCGGTGCCAGGTCCGTGTGTCTCTGTTCCGAACCGTCGGGTTGCGGGGTGGCTTGGAAGTTGGGATCGAACGGCGTCCATTCACCCAGATCGTTACTGGATTCGAGCACGACGTCGTCGGTATTCGCATGGGGTGCCACGTGCAGGGTCAGACGGAGCTCTCCGGACTCTGTGTGATCGAGTTGCATGAAGCGTCCGCTGGCTTGAGGCTCAAGCGGATGGCCTCCAATCAGATACTCTTCGAAGTTGCTGTGTTGGTCCCCGTCGGCATTCGCCCCAGGATCCGTTGGGAGGGTCCCCCAAGGAAACTGTTCGGTCCACTCGGCATAGGACTGGGGGACATCGGTCGGTCTCTGGACCGTGAGGGCGAGCGTCAGCGTTTCCGTGGCATCGTCCGGCGATTCCGTGCGGCCGTGATAGATTCCCGCGTCGGCGACGCTGAGGCTGGCAAAGTGGAGTTGCGAATCGGCGGAATCGCCGGGTTGTGAGATCACCTGATCATCACGGTACCAGGTGATGGGTTCATCAAACGGAGTGTTTTGAGCGGCCACGCGCAAGGAGTCGCCTTCCGCACGAGTGACTTGGACGGGCCCTTGGGCGGTGGGATCAATCGGCCACAGCTGGACCAGTCCATCGGCATCACCGGACACGGCCCACTGTCCGTCTGGAGTAACCGCAACCGCTGTCACGACCGCTCCGTGACCGTCAAAGACGATTTCTTGCGTGTTCGATCGCCATTCGACCCAGCGAAGGCTTCCGTCAGCATGGCCGATCAGGAAGTGGTTGCCATCCGGAGAGGTTGCGAGAGCGCTGATTGGGGATTCTTGATTCTCAAGTAGGGTTGGTTCCGATTCCTGGTCCAAGTCCCATACGGCGATGCCCTGTTCGTCATTGAAGACGGCGAGATGGTCGCTGTCGGGCAGAAAGAGTAGGTCGTGACTGGCGTATTGGGTGCGGATTTCGCGAGTCAAGTCGCCGGATTCCGTGTCCCAGATTCTGATAACGCGCTGGGCGAGGGAGGCGATGCGAGATTGATCGGGCGACACGGTGTAGGGGATGTTACGCCGTCCGCCTGAGTCCTCCAAAAACGAGACTGTGCGGTCATGGGTCGCGTCATACACTTCGGTCGAATCCGCCTCTCCCGGGGCTCTGAGAAAGAGCTGCCGGTCATTCTGAAGCGAAGCCCCGATGCGGTCGACCCCGAAAAGAATCCGTTCGCCGGTGGCAGCATCGGCTCCGGATACTCCGGAGTGGGGGTTGTAGAGGAGGGAACCATCTTCCGAGAAGCGCGTCATCAGAAGTGAGGGCGAGAAGGTTTGCTGTACCTGTCCGCTACGTCGATCGATGACGCGCGAGGCGCTGAGGAGCGCGGTCGACGTTGAGACGATCCGGGATCCATCGGGCGAAACGTCCAAAGTACGGATCATGCCGAGGTGGTTCGGGAAGATTGTGGCGCGTTCGTTGGTTTCCAGGGAGTAGATTTCACCGAAGGTAGATCGGTTGGACGAGCCGTTGCCGAGATCGGCATGACGGTACAGGTAGTTCCCGGAGGCGGAGAGTGAGGCGAAATCAGCGAAGCCGTAACCCCGCTGGTTTAGGCGTTGCCCACTGGAAAGTGAGTAGACGGAAATGTTCCCGGTCGTTTCAACCGTGGCGGATTGATCGAGGGATGGAAAGAGAAAGGCGTTGCGCGTCGTACTGAAGGTGGGGAGCTCGCGCTTGAGTTCGCCTGTTTCCAGGTCCCAGACCCGGTGGGTGGGATTGCGGCGGTGCGCGGTGAAGACTTCTGTCTCGTCCGGTGAGAACTCAGCGGTGATTAGGAAACTTGCGGCTTCGCCCAAGTTTTGAATGGTCTCTCCGGTCGTCGTGCTCAGCACTTGGACGGGAGTGGAGGGGCCGCCGATCAGGAGCAGCCGACCAGACGGGCTAAATTGGAGAATACTCGCGCGTTTCCCGTGGATACCCAGCAACGTGGGGGTGGGGCCATCGCGAAGGCTCCAGACACGGAAGGCGCCGTCACGGTCGGCGGTGGCGAAGGTTTCGCCGTTCGGCGCAAATGCCAGTGCGGTGATTGGGGCGTTGTGGCCGGCGTGTTCGAGTATTTGGTAACCCGTGTCGAGGAGAAACGCGCTCAAACGTCCGTCACTATCACCCACCAAAAGCACTTCGTCGTTCGGGGAGATTGCGACTTGAGTGATCTCAGATCCCCGAATCGCCAATGAGGATAGGGGGAGTTCCGTGCGGAAATCCGTGTATACCGCTCGAGTTTTCCCATACATCAGGAAGCGGGATTCCACGTTGCCGAAGGTGCCACCGCGGAACTGGTCCAGACCATAGCTTTGGCTGGGCAGGGTGGCACCCGATGACGTTGAGGCGAGCGGCACGACCACATCGGGCGGGGTCTCTGCACGTCGTTCCCACATCGATTGGGACCAAACGTTGGTTTGGGTGAGTAAGGCAAAACACAAGCCGAGTGCGACTCGCCGACGGGTGACGGTAGACTCTTGATTCATTGCACGATTCCTTTGGAACACCTCGATTGTTAGCAATATTTATGCCCACTTTTAGGTGTGGATTGCAAGCTTGCGAACGATAAGATTGCCACAAATGCGTCCGGTTTGTGTGTGCGGTATCGCGTGCCAGAGTCGCTCCAAGAACGCTAGAGCCTTGTGGGCGAAGCAGTTCTGACTGAGGCTCGTGCGCGGGAGGCGATCGTGATTGGAACAGACTGGGAGCCCGCGGCGAGCGGTCCCGATTGGAGGGCGATACTAGATGCCCATATCGATTCCGATGCGAACGATATCCGCACTGCTATTCGCTCCCATCTTTTTCATCAGGCGTTCGCGGTGGGTTTCAACCGTTTTGACACTGATGGCGAGCTGGGTGGCGATTTCCTTATTCGTTCGCCCGTCGATGACAGATCGAACGATTTCTTTTTCTCGGGGAGATAGTCGAGTCGAGGTCGCCTCTGGATTGGATCCGGATTCCAAGGAGCGACTCGTATAGAAATACCCCCGCAGGGCTGCGGCCAGTGCGCCGACCAATTCTTCGAAGGCGTCATCTTTCAAGACGCAGGCCGCCGCACCCACGCGACGAGCCTCCTCGGCGAGGGAAGGGTGCTTGTGCATGGTGAGAAGAACGAATCGAGTGCCGAGCCCTTCGGCCCGGGCCTTGGCGATGACTTCAAGGCCTTTCGTGCGGGGCATGGTTTGATCGACCACGGCGAGATCGGGTTGCTCTTGTCGTAGCAAGGCCAACGCCTCCTCGCCGTTCGCCGCCTCGCCAATGACCGTATGAGGGGTGCGAGTCTGGATCATCAAGACCAAGCCTTGGCGCAGGACGGCGTGATCGTCGGCCACGAGAATGCGTGTGCTCTGGGGGGCGGAAGTGGATTGGGTGTTCCCGCGTTGCATGGGGCTAGTCTAGGTAGGGGCCGGGAGCTTCGGAAGTGGGTTCAATTCCCTACATCGGATGATCCCCCGGGGGGAGTGGATGTGGAGATTGGCACCCGAATGAACACGCGGGTGCCGTGGTGGGGATGGGATTCGAGGCGTAAGTCGGCTTGGATGAGCTCGCTACGTTCGTGGAGCGATACTAGGCCAAGGCCGTTCGACGATTGTTGGGGGTCGAAGCCTTTGCCGTTGTCGGTTACCTGAATATGGAGGGCTGACTGAGTGGCCCGAGTTTCAATTCGGATCTCGGTGCAATCGGCGTGGCGGAGGGCGTTGCCGACGATCTCTTTGATCATGAGGTAAACATGAGCGGTGGTCTGTTCGGGAATCTCGCCCGCACTGGTTCCGCGGAGCCGGAGGTGGAATTGCTGGTTGTGTTGGGACTTCAACTGATCGATATAGGCGGTGAGCGCTTGCTCGACGCGGCGGCCTTGCAGGAAGGACGGATGGAGTTCACGGGATAGGGCCCGAATCTCTTCTAGGCACTCGTCCATTTGTCGGACCAGGTCTCCCCGGGTCTCGAATCGGTCCGGAGCCGTGTCATGGAGCTGCAGCATTAGTTTTGCGGCCTGTAGCGACTGACCGACACCGTCGTGGAGGTCGCGTGCCAAGCGTCGCCGTTCTTGTTCCCCTTCCGCCATCACGCGTTGGTTCAGTTGCTTGAGGCGGGATTGGTCCACCCAGAACCGAGCCAGTGCCAGGTAGGCCAAGATTGGAAGCACCACCAGAAAACTGAGTTCGGAAGCCAGCACCGGAGCCGTGGCCACGGTGTAGAGCGCGGTGGATGAGGTGAAGGTGTCGATGGTGGGACCAATGAAGAGGAGGGCTACGCAGAGGGTGAGGCGTTTCGCCCCCGTCGTTCCTTGGTGGATGGCTCGGAGGCAGGTGACCAATGCGATTCCGAGCCAGATTACCGTGACTAGGGCGCCCAGATCACAGAGCCCCTCGTACCACGTTGTCCGGTGGCCCTGAGTGGCGACGAGGAGTGCAAAGCCCGAGGCCGTCCAGCCGATGACCTGACGCGGCCAGCTGGGGGTGTGTAGGTAATCGGTGATGTAGAGCGGGATGGTGGCGAGGGTCAGCATGGCAATGGCCCACGCGATGCCGCCGCCCCAGTAAGGATACCGGTCATAGAACATCAGGAGAACGATCAACCAGGTGACGGCCGTGCCGCCGGTAAAAAACCAAGCCCATCGAAAGGTGTCGAAGCGTTTAGTGTGGTAGACGGTCAGGCTCATCAATCCCCAAAGAGTCCAAAACGTGATGGCAACGAGCCAACTGGTCCAGGCGCGGGGAGTGAGGGCGGCTGTGGCGACCAATTCAAGGGTGGTTTGGTCCCCGATGCCGATAGGGCCTTGGAGAATCCCGCCGCCGCCGGCTTGATTGTAGATGCGGAGGGCGAGGAGGTTGGTTCCGTGGCGATCAAGCAAGGCGGAGGGGATGGAGTAAAGGTGAAGGGTGCGGGAAGGTGGGGAAAAAATCGGATCGAACGAGCCCGTGCTTCCAAGTGAGGTGCCGTTGAGGTAAGCCGCGCTGATATTTCCGACGAAGCCGACGGAAAGGGCCAAGGCCCGATCGCTAGGCAGTGAGCTGGCATCGAATCGGATTCGGTACCAACCGATATCGCAGACGGTGCCGATGCCTTGTGTCTGCCATGAACCGGGCAGGGTGACTGGAGCCCAGGAGGCATCGTCCCAGTCGGGCCGCTGCCATTCGGGTTGGTCACCGAGTTGGAAGCGGTGGATTCCTGAAAGGTCCAGCAATAAGATCTCGCTCGGAAGCGCTGCGAGCGTGCGGACCGTCAAAAACACGTAGCTGAGGATGGCGAAACTACGAAACACCATGTTGGGTAGGTTCTCTGTGGCTAAATTCTAGGGGCGCGACACGCGTTGACTCCAATCCTCAAACAATTCGCTCATCGCAGCGACGCGATCCGGATGGTGCGTGGCGAGGTCGTTCTGCTCCGTGCGGTCCGACTCCATGTCATAGAGCTCCCAGTTTGGAGCCTGACTGCCACGTTGTTGGAAGTAGTCAATGCCCAGCCGGGGGTTGGAGTGTCCCGCCACGAGTTTCCACTTTCCGTGGCGGACGGCTCGGCATTGGCCAAACTGCCAGAACAGGGATCGTTCGTGATGCGCTGCCTGGCCTTGTAGCAGCGGCCACAGGCTTTTGCCTTCCAATGACATGAGGGGGGTATCCTGGTGAGTTTTCGGATAGGGGACACCGGCGATGTCCAGGCAGGTGGGCATGATATCCATAATATGCGCGATGGTGTCGGTGAAACCGCCCGGGGCAATCCTTCCGGGCCAATAGGCAATGAGGGGTGATGCGATCCCGCCTTCGTGAAGCCACCACTTGTACTTTCGAAACGGGGTGTTGCTGGCATTGGCCCAGGGGAGATCTTGGGTACGATAGGATGCCATCGGGCCGGGAGGATGATCCGATGCGGTGGCGTCGAAACCGCGGTAGTCCTCGGCGCAGGCACCGTTGTCTGAGAGAAACAAGATGAGTGTGTTGTCCTCGATACCGAGTTGCCTCAGCTTGCTTAGAATCTGGCCGATACCTTGATCCATCCGGTCGATCATGGCGGCATAGACGGCCATGTTCCGATCCCAGCGATCGCGCTCTTCTTCAGTGAGTGAATCCCAGGCGGCGACGAGCGGATCGCGCGGAGATGGTGTCCAATCGGGCTTGACGATACCGAGTTCAACTTGGCGCCGGTATCGTTGTTCTCGGAGCTTGTCCCAGCCGATCTGATAGGTGCCGCGATACTTCTCTATGTCTTCGGGGCGTGCTTGAATGGGGAAATGGGGAGCCGTAAATGGAAGGTAGAGAAAAAACGGTTCACCCGCTTGCGAAGTGTCCAGGTAATCCAGTGCGGTCTCGGTAAAAGCATCGGTGGCGTAAAAGTCTGGCGTTGTTGGGGTGAAGGGTTGAAGGACTTGATCGTCCCTCCCCCAGGGCCGTGTTTCCTCGGGGTATTTGCGCCCGGGGGGTGGCTCGCCATCGCGCTGGAGCCCTGGATTGAAGTAGTTGCAACAAGCGCTCAACAAGCCAAAGAAGTGGTCGAAGCCGCTGCGAACGGGCGTATCCGCAAGGCCGCCACTCCGTCCGGTCATCCATGTGCGGTAGCCCGCTGATTGGAGCACTTGAGCCAAATTTAAGCTTCCTTTGGCATGAGTGCCGTCTTTGATTTGTTGGGGGTAGAGGCCCGAGAGTAGTGAGGCCCGTGAGGGGGCACACTTGGCATTGTTGTAGAACTGGGTAAAGCGGAGACCGTGGGTGGCCAGTCGGTCGATATGGGGCGTGTGAATCTCGGATCCGTAACAGCCAAGATCTGAGAACCCGAGGTCGTCCGCCATGATCAGGATGATATTCGGGCGTTGAAGGCTTGCAGCTGCTTCGGAGTTCAATTCCTGGATTTCAATATCCTTGAAATGAATCTCCATGCCGTCACCCGCCTGGAGTTGGAGTGCGATGACGCCGGATCGAGGAACGGACGGATCAGTTTCCGTATAGCGGGCCGTTCGGTGCCCGTTGATTTTGAGTTCCCCGGTGTGACCTTGCATCGTGATTTCATAGGTATTCCACTCTCCGGGACGGTAGTGGGCATCGAGCACGGTGTGGTTTGGACCCACCAGGGTGCCTCGTCCTTTTTCTTCGTAGAAAGTTCCGGTATCGCCCCCACCGATGTCTGCTTGATACCCCTTGACCCGGTAGGCCTCGGGGGCTCCGATCGGTTGGCTTCGGAACTGAATTCCACTCGCTCCATCGATGAGTCGAAATTGGGCCCGGAGGACAAAGTCTCGATAATCCCCGTTTGCGATCAGGAACGTATTGCTGGTTCGACCCGCCGGTTTGGTGCTCCCGATGATCACGCCTCCTTCGACTCGCCAATGATCTGGATTCCCTCGCCAGCCCTTGAGGCTCTTACCATCAAAGAGGGCGACGGGCGGTTCGGCGGCGTTGTTTGCCCCCGGGAGTCCTCCGATCCCGATCAGCCAGCCAATGAGGTTGAGAAAGTGCATGCACTGGGGTGTTTTCATGGGGGCAAGATCGAAACGTAACGGGTAAGCCGACGGGAGTCGAGTTCGGAAGGTGGGGCGAGCGGAGCAGGGGGGCGATCAAGAATGCGGGGAGATCGGTTGTAGCAAAGCAGATACTCCCGCACTAGGAGGCGGTCGATTACGGGGAGAATGAAAAAGCTAAAATGAAAACTGCAAAACGCAAAATTCAGCCCCCTCTTATGGAGTGCGGGAGCAGGGCTGCCGCTTTCCGTTTGGTGGACTCTTTCTTTCTCCTGCTCCAATGGGAAACCTACCGCATCCTTCCGATCCGATGCCCTGCACATTGAATCACACCCGCGTACCAGACCGTGTAAAGAGTCCTTTTCCACCTGCAGGCATGAGAGTGGGAAAGCGACAGCTCCGCTCTGTCCATTACCCACAAGTCTGAGAAGTATTATCCGAGTCAAAATGGCGCACATGTGTCATTTTGTCCTTGTACATCAACAAGTTATGACTATTTGTAGTGGGTGCGCACTCTTTCGAAGCAGAAAAGCAATCGGATCGATCAAGATATTCAACGGTGGGTAGAAGGCGAATTCGTTGGCCTTGATCTGGGCGAAACCCGCCTCGATCATCGGTGTTTACGAATCATCTCGGACTTTACTAAGAGTCCTCATAGCTCAATCCCAAAAGCCTCGGGTTCTTGGCCCGCGACCAAAGGGGCTTATCGATTCTTCGATAATTCCAAAGTCAAACCTTTGAAAATTCTAGAACCTCATTTTCGATCCACCGTAAAAAGGGCTAAGTCCAAGAAAGTCATTTTGGCCCTGCAAGATTCATCTAAACTCAACTTCTCCCACCATCCGCAGACACAGGGCTTAGGTCCCATTGCCAATAACTCCAATAAGACCGTTGGTTTTTGGCTACACCCGACTTTGGCAGTGACTCCCGATGGCGAGGCTTTGGGTTTGGCCAATGTCAAGTACTGGGTTCGCGACCCCAAGAACTTTCGGCTCAAGTGTCGCAAACGCAATACCCAGGCTTTTAAGGACAAAGAAAGCTATCGGTGGTACGAAGGATACCAACAAGTCCGAGCCTTGGCCGAAGAATGCCCCGAGAGCACAGTGGTATGCGTCTGCGATCGGGAGGGAGACATCTATGACGTACTAGCCCAAGCGATGCGGCCGGAAGATTCCCAAGCTCGTGCACACTGCTTGATTCGGGCTCGCGTCAACCGGACAGTGGAGTCGGACAAGGCAACAAAACTGTGGGAAATCTTTGAAAAAGAAGCGGTTGCAGGGACTCATAGCATCTGGGTCCGGAGACGGGATGGAGCACCGAAACGAAAGGCGAAGCTGGCGGTTAAGTATACTCAGGTAAGCTTACCGGCACCGGTGCTCAAGAAGGAGCTCTCACCGATCAAGATATGGGTGATTGAAGTCAAAGAGATCAACCCTCCCAACGAACGGGTGGCCTTGTGTTGGCGCTTGCTTAGCAGCCTGCCCATTACCGACTTGGAGAGTGCGTTAGAGAAGGTCCAGTGGTATGGACAGCGCTGGCAAATAGAGATCTATTTCAGAACGCTGAAAAGTGGCTGCAAACTGTTGGATCGCCAGTTGGAACATCGAGAACGTCTGGAACGAGTCATGGCAGTCGACCTTATCGTAGCTTGGAGAATCCTACGAATGACCACGATCTCACGAGAGAGGCCAGGCCTCCCGGCTGAGACACTACTGGAAGAGAACGAAAGCCAAGCGCTACGGGCGTATCTCAATAAACGAGACAATCTGAAGATCAAAAAACTGGGGCTACGCCAGGCAATACGTGCGATCGCCCAGCTTGGTGGCTTCCTAGGCCGCAAGGGGGATGGCGATCCCGGTCCGGGAACAATCTGGCTAGGACTGCTCCGCCTCCAAGACATCACCATATGCTGGGAGCTCTTTAACCAATCCCATCAGAAAACCTAAAAATCTGTGGGTAAGGAACAGAGCTCCGCTCTCGCACTCCAAAAAACGCTCGATATGCGGACGAAATATGGTGTGCATGGTAAAGACATGGGTAACAGAAATTGGTAGGGACATGGGTTACACGGCGAAGGATGCACGGCAAGCCCGCAGTGCTTGCTTTGGCTAACTCTTGGGTTCGGCTGGCGCGGTGCTTGTCTAACTCCGCGGCAGGGCCCGGGAAAGTTTTGACATTGAGGGCGGGGTCAGCGTGAATGCCTCCTTCGGTCGGGGTGAGATCCTTGTTGCTGTGGCGTGACCAATGTGTGGTTGGGTTTGATGCCGCAGCGGTCAGGGAGATGCTGATCTCTCAGAATACTTGTGGTGAACGATAACTCACAGAATGAGCAAACAGATGCTTCGGAACCCGATGTGTCCGTGTGGGTTGTTGAAGATAACGAAGACTTCCGTCGTGCCCTGTCCCGTTCGCTCGATGGGGGCCGGGGTATCCGGTGTGCCGAGACGTTTGGTTCGTGCGAGGAGGCTCTGGATGGTCTCGATTCGGGAGGGCGACCCGCGGTCATCTTTCTAGACCATGATTTGCCGGGCCTGAATGGTGTGGAAGGACTTCGACTGATGAAAGAGAAGGCGCCCGATACGGAGTTTATCATGCTGACCATTCACGAAGATCACGGGACGGTCATGCAGGCTTTGTGCGCGGGGGCTACGGGCTATTTGACTAAGACGGCGAGCCCGAATGAAATCCGAAAATCGGTGATGGAAGCCGTCTCCGGAGGTGCTCCCATGACGCCGCAGATTGCGCGTTCCGTGCTCAGCTTGTTCAGTCGTCATGTGCCGGCTCCGGTCGCCGATCCCTACCATTTGACCAAGCGAGAGAAAGAAGTCCTGAAGCACATGGCGGATGGCAAGGCCAAGAAGGAGATCGCCGCGTTGCTGGATCTGAGTTACCACACCATCGACAAACACGTTCGTGGGATCTACGCGAAGCTCCAAGTCCATAGTCTGAGTGCGGCTGTGGCGAAGGCGGTGAAGGAACGGCTCTTCTAGCACGGGACGGGTGGCTTGGGCGCTTGGTTGTCGTCGGGCCGGCGGAGAACGAGAGGTGGTTTGATTTGGGCACGGATGCCGTGTCCGAAAAAAGTGGGGTTGCTGGAGGTGATGGCGTAAACGCGCCAGTTGTCTGATTCGGAAAATCGCCTACTATTTCTATCAGAGCCAGCGGGACCGATACCGGGGAAGGCTTCACGGGGGGCAGGCGATGGTTTGCCGAGAATCGTTTCCGGGTGATTCGGGATGGATTCAAGGCGGGCTGCTTGGCTTCGATTAAACTGTGTGACGTTCATCTCAACCACGGAATAGACCTATGAAGGACAGTCCTGCGAATCATGATGAGAAACTGAGAATGACGGTGATCGATCAGGACAAGCATGTTCGGATCAGTTTCAACGCCCGCAACCAGTTTTTAAAAATGGAACTCTTGGAGGCATTCGACCAGATGGACTCCGAGATGTTTCGAGATACCCTGATCATCGTGGCAGATGTCGTTGAGGAACAGCATATAGGGAAACTGCTGATTGACTCACAATCCCTTAGTTCTAGCGACCTGGTTCATTTAGGGGGCGTAGAATCGTACCCCATCCTCGTAAAGATCAGCCGTTCTTTGGAGAAGTTGGCCGTGCTTTGCCGGGAAGTGCCAGTGGAAGCCGCTTTCCGTCGGATCTCTCAAAATGTCATTGGTGGCTCGGACGTGCAGACGTTCCTGAATGAAGCGGATGCGGTGGACTGGACACTCGGGAGTCGTCATGCGGCGTAGGGTGCTGGTATAGCCAGTGTGGGTTTTGCCTCCGAGTCGGCTGATCCGAGGCAGACATGATTTCCGCGCTTCAATATGAGCGCCTTCGGCGAATTGCAGCAGGCGAATGCGAGGGCCCGGTGGAGCAGTTTCTGGATGCCGTAGCGTCACCGGAAGAGCTCTTGTTTCTCTCGACCATTCCGATTTGGGAGTTTGACTCGGGTTACCGGTACTACGATCGTTTTCTGAACCATCGATACTGCGATGTCAGTTTGGCGTTCTATTTCTTCTGGTCCTGCTCACCGGCCTATCTTTATCGGAAGCGTAAGACGGGACATTCCCTGGACGTTGAGGAGACAGTTCGATTGGCGTTTTGCGACGGCGTCTTTGATTTAGTGGTCGCCTGGTCCGGTTTGAGTGGGCACTACAGCTTCGACCCTCGATCTCACGCCAATGGGGCCACCATCGTCAATTGGGACTATGTCCCGTCGCTCATGAAGCAGCGGACCAAAGGACCCTCGATTGATCCGGCTTGGTTCCTCGCGCGATTGGGCATGGAGAGGCAGGACAAGCTGCTCCCGATCACGGGGAACGAGACGTCGGCCCGTTTTCAGAGCCGGTGTTCCTTGCTTCGTGGCCCAGACTCGGGCGACTTCGGTCGTGCCGTGTGAGTGAACCCTCCCCTTCCAAATCCGCGTCTTGGCGTCGAGACTCTCACGCCGACTTCGTTTTCCGTTCTAAGGATCAGAGGTTTGCTTCGTTTCCTCTGATGGCGGACGCGCGACGGACTGCGTTCGAAATCGGATCGGGGTGAAGAGTTGCTGGAGCGCCCCATCGATCGCTAGGGTTCGAAGGATGAGTACGTTTGCGATTGGGGATATCCACGGGTGCCGGAAATCTCTGGAACAACTTCTTGGAGCCTTCGATTTGACTCCGACCGATGAGGTTGTTCTGTTGGGGGACTATGTGGATCGGGGCGACGACTCGAAGGGTGTCTTGGACTGTATTCTGGAGTTGGGGCAAGCGCACCAGGTGGTGGCTCTGCGTGGGAATCATGAAGTGATGATGTTGGAGGCCAGACAGTATCCGTTAAAGGCCCAGTTGTGGTCTTCCTACGGTGGTTTTGAAACGCTGATCTCCTATGGCGCCGAGCGGAGTGAGGATTGGGCGGCTAAGATTCCCGAGGCCCATTGGGATTTCTTGAACTCGACGCGGAGATCTTATGAGGCGGCGGAGCGGATTTTCGTGCATGGCAAACTGGATGCAGAGCGGGAATTGGTGGATCAAGTTCCCTATACGATGATCTGGGGGAAGTGCTACGACATGAAGCCGCACTGTTCCGGCAAGCCGGTAGTGTGCGGGCACACGCCTCAGCCCGGCGGACGGCCCGGTGTGTTCGATTGGGGTATCTGTCTCGATACGGGCGCTTGCAAGGGAGGGTGGCTGACGGGTTTGCAGTTGGAAACCGGCGTGTATTGGCAAGTGAACGAGGGGGGCGACATTCGCATGGATAGTGTGGAGACGGAGAACGAATGCCTGTGAGGAAATGAGACAGATTCCGCAGCGAATGGTTCGGCTCCTGGAGGGAGTGGCGGTGGTCTACGATGCGTTGCGTTGCTTTGTTTTCGTTGCGAGGAGATCAATTTGTACGGACCTGATTCTCGGCTGTATGGCGATTTGGGCGATGAGGCGGTTCCCGGTTTTTAGGAGACCTTGGGACGCTATTGGATTCGTCGTCCCATGCCGACATCGAGGCCGGGCATAACCGAGTAGTCAGCGCGGAAAACCCTTTATCGGGATTGAGTATGATCACCCACACGGACGACCCTCGTTTACTTTGGTATGTAGCGGCTTGGGTTATTTTTTGCCTGGCTGCGATCGGGGTGCTGATTCGGGATCGCGCGAGTCTGCGTTGCGAGTGGTTTCATTACGGTGGGTTTCTCGCCATGGGATGGAAAGTGGCCGTGTTTATCCCGGCGTTCCTTTTCGTGACCTTCGCGGGCCGTTTCACGCATGACGAAACTTGGGATGTGATTTCCGGGGGCGGGATGGCCATTCTGACCTACCTGACCGCGCCGTGGTGTCTGGGCGTGTTTTATCAAGTCCTCGCGGGGTTGCGTCCTCGCCGCTATTGGGTGGTTGCTCTTAGCTTACTCTTCTTTTCCAGCAGTTGGTTTTACGATGGTTACATTCTGCTTCGGGATGGGAGCTACACGACCCGGTGGTGGAGCAATCTGATGTTGTCTCCGTGGCTTTACCTGGCGGCCGGGTGCTTGTGGAACTTGGAGTTGACGGAGCGCGGTGGGGTGCGACTCGGGTTTCTCCGTGAGGATTGGCCGTGTCGCCCCGCTCACACCCGGCTCCTGGCGTTGGTTTGGGTATCGATTCCTTTGATCCTGGTTGCGGTGTTTATCTTGACCGCGTTCGTACGCTGGAAGATTCGTCTTCCCGGATTCTGATTTGCCAGGCGTTCTCCATCGCTTCCCCCTCCTGTTGGGTTTATTTCCTCGATGGGAATATTCTGTGGACAAACCTGGTGTTGCAGTTTGTTGCAAATAATAATTGATTGAATCTGATGTTGCATTATGTTGCTTTCAGTTACGCGAACAATTGAAAGGAAGTAAAATGAGTCGAGAGAAGATTTTAGCGGCGGCCAAAGCCGCTCCGGCCAAGGTGCAATTGGAGGATCATCGTGAGGCGGTTTATCGCTTGCGAGACAAGGGGTTTACCTGGCGAGAGATTGCGGACTTTCTCACGGAGCAGGGCGTACCGACGGATCACACCCGGGTTTACCGTACCTTTGGAAAAGAGCCCAAGGTTCGCCGCACAGATACGCGGGAGGTTGAAATCTCTCGAATGCACTTTGTGGGGGAGCGCAAGACGAAGAAGAATAACTCCTGGAATGTGTTTGAGATCGAGGTGCCTTCCCAACTCGGGCAGCCGATTACGCTGGTCGGTTATGCCTGGGGCACGAACGTGGCACGACCCGAGGTCGGGGATCAGAATGCCGTGGCGTTCCGAGATGCTACGCTAGTTATCAGAACGGGCGATGGATACCCGACTGCCTGTATCAAGGCAGAGCTGCAAACGGAGGACCAGAGCTGGACGCAGAGTGATCTCTACATTCAGCCAAAGTGGGAAGCTTTGCTCTAAGGCAGGGGGAAATCCTTGTGCGCCGGGATCTTTTCTGGATTGGCGTCTGCGCCCGTGCCGACGGCTCGCGGGTACGCTCGCCCCACCTTCCGGAACCGAGCCCAGGTTGGCCGCGCCAGAATTCTCTGGTGGTGCCTCAGGCGGACTGGCATAAAGTTGGTAGTTTTCTAACCGTGTTAACCTGCTTGGGCATTGTCTGGTGTCCGGCGTAGAATCTAGTCTGATGCTTTTTGAGGAGACCCATCTCGCCTACATCCTATTACCGGTTATTGTTGTCTTGATTGGAGCCGTTCACTTGCTCCGGTCGCGCATCCCTGGGAATGCGAGCGATATCGAGAAGGCAGTGGCCAACTTCAAGATCATGACGATGGCTTCGGCGGTCTTTCTGTTCGTGTTGTATTTTCTACTCCCGCCAACGGCGGTGCTGACTACCTTTGGCTATCCGGAATCCTTGCGCGAAATCGAAAGAGACCAACAGCTGTTGCGCTACTTGCAGCAGTATAACCACGCAATCGCTCGCACCGCGGATGTGGTGAAATGGTTTTTGTTCACCTTTGTGTGGTGGTTTTTGGCTTCGGCCCGGGCGCTCGCGAAAGCGATTGAAGGGGCTTTGGTAAAGGATCCCTCGGGCCCGCCCAGTCAGGAGTAGCCGGCCGGTATCTTGAACGCGACGCATCCCTCTTTGGGACGTTTGATTCGGTCTATCGAGCCATTTGGCGCAGGTGCGTGGAAAACACGACCGCGAAAAAGCAGACCACCAGCATCATGGCGACCATTGCTAGGATCCCGAAAAGTCCGAATACGATGAAGAGGTCGCTGTGTCGCGTGACAAAATTGTCAATGAGGGTGACGACGTGTTCTAGCTCTGTCATTTTCAAACGCATTTTTGTGCCTATCTCTCCTGGGGTGACGGATGGTTGCCCGCTCGAATCCCCTAGAGCAGAGAGTAGGCCAAGCCCGTGACCGGTGAGAACCCGGGCGCGATGGCTGAATAAATCGTTCCTTTTTGCCGATTGTGGGGGAACTGAATCCCATCAACTCAAATAATGCATTGCTTTCGCATTCTTTGAAGTGACTCGTATTGCAATGCGAAAGCAATGCCTTGGGTCACATGACGTGACCAGTTTGAGGGGGTGCAGTGGTAACAGCTACTCGATTACGAGGATGCGGTAGAACTCGTGCTCGGGGTCCCGCGGGGTGACGATGAGTTGTTCGCCATCGGTTTCACCAACAATCTCCCAGGTGCGACCGCTGGAGAGTGTGGTGGTTTTTTGGATCTGATAGCTCCGGCGGGCCTGGTAGAGCCCGGTACTCCCCGTCCAATGCAGGGTCAGATTCTCGCCGGAGCGGACGACCTGGGTGAGCTTGGCAGGCGGCCAAGATTTGGGCTGGAAGTTTTCATCCACAAAGATCGAGGGGGTGCCGGCTGGCAGGACTTGGAGCGTCTTGAGAAACTCCACGACGGAATCGCGGTCCGAAACGCTGAGGGCTTGGAACTGTTCGCGAGATGAACGGGCTTCGCCGTCGTGAGCCAGAATGGCTTCGCGAATCGTGGTGTACTGACCGTGATGGAAATAGTTCGGCTTGTTTTGGAGATCCCAAAGCTTGCGAGTGAGGAAGTGAGAGTTGCCGGCGTTGAAGCCTTCCGATCCGGCGGGCTGATGCATATCCAACGCTTCTCGGTTCGGGTCATTCGCTCCCGAAGTGATGTCGTGTAGCTTGAGATCCGTAAACGCGGGTACGTGCACTTCGCCATTCACGGGCTCGGGGAGTCGGGGACCGGGGAGGGACGGATCATTGAGATCCACGCTGACCGTTTCCGCTTCGCCCGGCTGGAGGTTTCCGGCGGGGTTGAATGGGTTGGGTTCCGTAAACACCCATCCATTGTTGCGTAGGGGCAAGCTGGGCAAGTGACAGTCCGTGCAGCCGACTTGTTGGAATTTGGCTTCGCCCGCCAGAATGGCGGCTTCGATCGTGGGATTGTTGGGAATCACACGTCCTGGAACGGCGAGGGTTGCTTGATAGATCGAAACGGCGGTGATGTCCGCCCGGGAGAGTTCGTTCGTGAAGCCATCGCCGTCCGGATCGGTGTCGATTCCGAAGCGCTCGGTAGATTGGATCCCGTGATGGTGGTTGTAAGCGTTGTTGGAGAACTGGCGGAGGGAGATGACCGCCCCGGCTTGGTGAAACGGTCGGATGATCAGGTTGGGTGGATCCTCAGGGCCATCGCTCTGGAGGCTGGGGGCGGGTAAGCCTTCGACGGCACTGAGGTCCCAAGAACCATCCTCGGCGCGGGAAAGCGTCCCGAAGGAGATCCCTCGCGTCGTCAGTGCTTCGCTCCCACCGGGTGCGATGGTATCACGAATCGCCCGCAAGTCTTCGGTGATTTGCCGGGCGAGCATTTCGATATAGCCCGCGCCGAACATGCCCAAGGTGGCGCGGGAGTTGGCAATTGTTTGGAGGGCCACGGCGTTGCCATTTTCATCGACGCTGCTCTTGGTGGGGGTGGTGTCTTCGCCGCCGAAGGTGGCAAAATCAAATCGCTGTCCAAGAACAAACACGTTGGCCACGATGTCCCCGGCCCCTCCTGAGAAAGGCGCGTTGTGGCAGCCGAAACACGAGTTGGCATCGGGGGCCGAAACGCGGTTGAAGTTTCTGGGAAATACCAGCGGGTCATCGGGATCGGCAACCGGAGCGCCCGTGCCTTTGGTGAGCGGCCGACCGCCCCCTTCTTGAACCGTCCAGTTGGCTTGGAAGACCCGACGGCCGTGATCGACCAATTGGGTCGGGCTGGCACCGAATTCCTCACCGTCCGCCATGTGGTGAGGCAATCCCAGTTCTTTTCCAATAAGGAACTCCTCTTGCCCGTGCCCCGTGAAGGCAAACAAGACGGAGCCGCTTGCTATTGTCTGAGTAAGAAGGAGTTGGACGTTGGATGCTTTGAATCGCATAGAGACAAGACGTCGCAGAAATGTACATTGAAGGCAATCACTTTTGATCGTTGTTGCCGTGTTTTTACACGGATGCTTATCAAGGATCGGAAAAGGGTCCTCTTAAAGCGACTTTCACGTTTTTTGCTGGACAGGGGGGGGCGCGAAAATGAGGTTCGGTGTGAGAAGTATCATTGAGTTTATATGGAAAATGCAAGACTTCGGCGCGTTTGGTCGAGGGGAAAATAAAACCCCCGATGACAGTTTCCTGCCCTCGGGGGTTGCGAATCTACGACAGCCTTTTTAGCGAGCAATGAAGAACATGGCGTCTCCGCTGCTCGGATCGACCGTGTACGGCGATGTGGCCCCAGCTACGGGTTCGAAACTGCCTCCTAGGGTGGTGGCTGCTTCCAAGGTGCCCGTATACTCAATCGTGATAGTGCCATCCTCGGCTCGACTGATCCCACCGATTGCACCGGGTTCTCCGCCGCCGGGAACGGGCGGGAGGTTCGGCTCGCCGAGTCCTGCGGCCAGGGCGGCAATTCCCTCATCGGAGAGGATGCCTTCGTAAACATTCCAGGCATACATCACGCTGCCCTCACCCATGGGATCCGTGTCTTGCTCGATCCGAGCGGCCATGACCTTCCCTTGACCGGAAAGCTCAAAGTTCGTCTCGATGAATCCGGCGTAGAGACCATCCACATAGAGACGTACTTGACCGCCGGAGACATCGTTGACGAATACCACGTGTACGTCCTGATCAAAGACCGAGGCGGTGCTGCCGGGACCTTCTTCCGTAAAGATGCTGTCGACCACGCCGAATTGGGTGAGACCGAAGACACCTTGTTCGTTCCACTGGTCGAGCTTCAGGCCCCAGGCATCATTGCCGGCGATCGCCGTTGAGGCGCCCGCCTTGATCGCGTTGAAGGAGAACTCGTAAGTGGCGTCGCCCGTAATCTCTCCGAAATCCACCAGGGTGGGGCCGGTAAGCGCATCATCGGGGACGTTGATCGGCGGTTCCGGTAGCGTTGGTTCGCCGGGGTCGGTCGGTTCCGGTGTGACCGCGGCCACGGCGAGGTCGGCAATCTCGTCTTCGCTCAGCACGCTGGGATAAGCCGCCCAGGAGTAGAGCAAACTGCCTTCGCCCATGGGGTCGGTGTTTTGCTCGATGCGAGCCGCCATCACCTTGCCTTCTCCGGAAAGCTCGAAGTTCGTTTCCAGGAATCCCGCGTATTGTCCGTTGATGTACAACCGCGTTTCGCCCGCGCTGATATCATTGACAAAGACCACGTGAACGTCGGAGTCGAACACCGATGCTGTGCTGCCTTCGGAAACGGGTTCGAAGATGCTATCGATCACACCGAATTCGGTAATGCCGAATACGCCTTGTTCGTTCCATTGATCCAGCTTGAGGCCCCAGGAGTCGTTCCCCGCGACGGCTGTCGAAGCGCCGGCCTTGACCGCGTTGAAGAAGAACTCGTAGGTCGCGTCGCCGGGGAGATCCCCAAAGTCGACTACGGTCGGTTCGGTCAAGACGCCTTCAGCCACTTCCGGATCGGTGGGTTCCGTCGGTTCGGGATCCGTGGGTTCGGCGGGTTCACGCGGTTCGGCGTTGGCGGCCAAGGTAGCGATTTCTTCCTCCGTCAGGACGGATGGATGGACGGCCCAGGAGTAGAAGACGCTGCCCTCACCCATGGGATCCGTGTTGACGTCAATCCGGGCGGCCAAGAGCTTGGTGGGCCCGGAGAGTTCGAAGTTGGTCAGGATAAAGCCGACGTACTCGCCGTTGACGTAGAGTCGGACCTCGCCGTTATCCACGTCATTGACGAAGACCACGTGGACGTCCTCTTCAAAGACGGAAGCATCGTTACCGTCGCCTTCGAGCTCGAACACGTGATCGATCACGCCGAACTCGGTGAGACCGAAGACACCTTGCTCATTCCACTGGTCGAGTTTCAAACCCCAGGCGGCATTACCGGCAATGGCCGTGGAGGCGCCGCCCTTGAAGGCGTTGAAGAAGAATTCGTAGGAGGCAGCACCCTCAACCGGACCAAAGTCAACGACGGTCGGTTCGGTGAAGGGCCCGGACGGGTCGAAGGGCACGGCGGACGCGGCAAGTTCGGCGATCATGTCTCCGGGGAGCGCCCCATTGTAGGTCTTCCACGAGTAGAGGATGCTGCCTTCACCCATGGGGTCGGTGTCTTGTTCGATGCGGGCCGCCATGACTTTGCCTTCACCGGCGAGATCGAAGTTGCCCACCAGTACACCGGCGTAAACGCCATCGACGTAGAGTCGGACTTCGCCATTGGCGGCGTCATTGACGATGGCAACGTGGACGTCTTCACCGAAGACCGAAGCCGTGCTGCCGTCGGTAGCCGGTTCAAAGATGTTGTCGGCGACACCGAATTGAGTCAGACCGAAGACGCCTTGTTCGTTCCATTGGTCTAACTTGATTGCGACGGCGTCGTTTCCGGCAATCGCGGTCGAGGCACCGCCCTTGGTAGCATTGAAGAAAAAGGCGAGGGTGAAGTCTCCGGATAGATCTCCAAAGTCTACAATGGCGGGCGTGACGGGGGCGTAATTGGATGATGCCACCAGTTCGAGCGAATTCACCGGTTCGGTGGGTTCCGCAGGAGGTGGTTCGGTGGGCTCGGCAGCCGCGGCCAGTTCGGCGATCTCCGCATCGGTGAGCACGCTGTCGTAGGTAGCCCACGAATAGAGGGTGCTTCCCTCACCCATGGGATCGGTGTCGACATCGATGCGGGCTGCCATGACCTTACCTTCGCCGGAGAGTTCGAAATTCCCTGCCAGGAAACCGGACAGTTCGCCGTTGATGTAGAGCCGCACTTCCTCGTTAGTCACATCGTTGACGTAGGCGACGTGAACATCTTCTTCGAAGATCGAGGCGGGGTCCCCGGTGCCGTCAGGTTCGAAGATGTTATCGGCTACACCGAACTCGGTGGTTCCGAAGACACCTTGTTCGTTCCATTGATCGACTTTCAAGCCCCAAGCGGCGTTGCCGGCGACAGCGGTCGAGGCACCGGCTTTCACGGCGTTGAAAAAGAAGACGTAGGTTGAGTCACCGGTAAGCTCACCAAAGTCCACCACGGTGGGCGCAGTGAGTGCGGTGTCGGAGGAAGCGACCGGATCGGCAGCGTGGCTGCTGAGGGTCAAACTAACCCCGACGACGAGGGCGGCGAGGTGTCGCCAGTAGTGGTTCCAAGTTTTATAGTTCGATTTCATGTTATTGAGGGAGGTACCAAAGGTTGAGGCTTTTTGGTGGCTCTCCACGGATGGAAGGCTAGCCAACCGGGATATGGACCTCAAGGATTGCGTATCGTCAAATTGATCATCAGGATGGGGACTATCTTGGATTGTTTTCTGGAACGAGATTTTTAAGGGGAATTCGGCTGGATCCGTGATCGCCCCAGAGTTCCGAAAACGCCGGAGAGCGGTGTACGGGTGCATTTGAAATCGCGGGTCAACAGCCGCCCTTACAGGGCTCCACGCAAAAATCGGAAGCGTTCCCAGGGCGTTGCCCTGGGCTGCCATGGTGCCGCACTTTTGGTGCTTCGGAATTGGGGGTCCCGCTTGGGTCCGACCAGGCTCCTTGACTCTTAGGGCTGAAGGCCCGTCCCCTGGTCAGCCCGGGGCATCGCCCCGGGAACACTATCGAAAAGAGAGAGGAGCCCTGTAAGGGCGGGCCATTTCACGTCCGGTCGTGACCCTCAATTACGAACCCACCCGCGGTGTACCCGTAGCTTGTCAGTTGGATGGGTTTAGCTTCCAATGATGGGCATGCCTGAACCGGATGCTGCGAATACCGAATGGGGAGCGGTGGAGACTCATTTTGAGCCGATCCACAGCCACGCGCGCATGCGAGATGTGGCCGGGGTTCGGGCGGAGTTGGATAAGGGCGTGTCGGTGGATGTGCTCAATGGGCGTGCCCCGAACGGGGATGGCGGCAATACGGCGCTTTGGTTTGCGGCTCAGGGGCCGTGGCCCGATGGGTTGGCTGTGGTGAAGGTGCTGGTGGCTGCGGGAGCGGACCTCAATCGGCGTTGTGAACATGGACGAACGGCACTGCACATGGCTGCGGCTTGGGGGCATCTTGATGTGGTCCAGTATCTCGTCGATCACGGTGCGGATCCCACCGTCGAATCAGACCAGGACGGGACGCCTGCCAATATGGCTCAATCCCGCGGGCAACGAGAAATCACGGACTATTTTGCTGCCCTTCTCCGGTGACGGGAGCCGTGATTGAGCTCAGGGTTCTACAGGCGTTCCAGAACCACATCCTCGGCGATGGCGAACGCGGTCGACATCCCGGCTCCGGAGGTGATCTGTGTGACCGTGACCCCGGGAAGCGCTTCTTCCGCAAACCACTGGCAGTTTGGTGAGTAGGCATAGGTTCCGATCCATCGTTCGATGACGGTGGCTGGAACGCTTGGCATCAGTGCGCTGAAGGCCTGGAGTATCAAGGCATCGATCGCGTTTGAGTGGAAGGGATCTGGAGAGGCGTCGTAGGTATGGCTGTCTCCGACCACCAGGGTTCCGTCCGCGTCCTGGCCGACGATCAGATGGATGCCGTGCTGGATCATCTCGGGGTGCTCTGTTTCGAGTCGCTGCCTCAGACTCACCGTCTCCGGAAGGGCTGCGAACCCACCATAGCGAATCAGACTGAGGTCGGAGAATAGAGGGGTAGGGAGCCGAAATCCTGGATCAGCCAGGCGCAACATTTGGAGTTTGCAACGGGTGATTTTACGGTCTGCGTCGCTGGAGAGTTCGAGGAGAGGGGGGGCATCTCCCGTGCAAAGAAAGATCTGTTTGGCCTGAATGTGACCGTGAGGCGTCTCTAGTCGCTTGGGTTCGGCGGAGCTTACCTGCACATTGGGGACGAGCACGACGTCGTACTCAGAAGCCAACCATTGGCGTAGGGCCGGTACGGCGGTGCGAGGATTGACTCGGAATTCGAACGGGCTCTTCAAGATCGCTTCGACTGGACCGGTGAAGTTTTGGGCCGGTTCGATAGCCGTGCCAGGGAGTAACTGACATCCTTCGCCCATCTCCGAAGCGGCGAAGCCTTCCAAAACGGCGGCGGCCTCGGGACATTGGGCGATCACCGTGAGCCCTTCTTGCAAGATGGGGATTCCGGCTTTGGGTGCGAGTGATCGCCAGACTTTGGCGGATCGTTGGGCGTGGTTCCAGAGTTCACGGGATTGGCCGGTCACCGTGATGAAACCGAAGTTGCGAATACTCGCGCCCGAGGGACGTGATTGGCCGTCCAGGAGCACGACCCGACACCCGGCTTGAGCGGCCCAGTAGGCATGCGCGAGCCCTACGATCCCCATGCCTACAATCGCAACATCAAACGGTCCTGTCGGTAGCTTCGTCATCGAGCGGGCGAGTGTAGCATGCCGATCCGAAAAGGCCATGTTACACCTCGGCAACATAGGCCTCCAACCGGCGCAAAGCAAAAGGTGGGGCGAGCGTACTCGCGAGCCGTTGGGCAAGAGCAGCGTTCCCGAAACTCCGTGGCGTGACTCTCTCCCCTTAGGCAGGAACGGCTCGCGGGTACCAGACCGTGCAAAAAGTCCTTTCCTACTTGCAGGTAAGAGAGTGTGAAAGCGACAGCTCCGCTCTCGCACTCCAAGAAACGCTCGATATGCGGACGAAATATGGAGCGCGAGAGCGGAGCTGTCGCTTTGACCACCGCGATGGAGTTGCCAACGGGATTCTTTACACGATCTGGTACCTGCGCCCCACCTTTTCCCGTTCCCGCAGCACCCTTTGTGAACCCCACCCCGGCCAAGCAATCGCCGAAGCCGGCTAGGAAAACTTCAGCGCGTTTTCGAGCTCGCGCGATCCTCGGGTGACTCGGAGGGTTTTACCGGAATGAAGGACGGCGACGGATTCCCCGCGGAAGAGCGCTTGGAGTTCCTTGACGCGATCGAGCCGGACGATTGCCCCGCGGCTGATCCGAAAGAACTGCCTGGGATCAAGCTGTTGTCCCAAGTGGCTCAAAGTTTCTCTCAGGATGTGGGACGTGTCTGCCACGTGTACGCAGACGTAGTTCCCGGCCGATTCGATGTAGTCGATGTCTTCGACCCGGACGATGACGACCCGGTCGTCTTCTTTGATCGTGAGTCGATTCAAATGTGGGGTGGCTGGTTCCGAGGCACGTTGTTCCGCCAGGAGTTGGAGGAGCTGTTGGGTGGTTTTGTCTGTGGACTGTGCTTCGAAATGGTTCAGGACGCGTTGAAGCGTGGTGTCGAATCGAGCCGCCGTGATGGGTTTGACCAAGTAGTCCAAGGCGTTGCTCTCGAAGGCGCGAACCGCGTGTTGATCAAAGGCCGTGGTGAAGACAATTGTAGGGAGTGCTTCCGGCGGTAAAGCCTGGAGCACTTCGAACCCATCCATTTCCGGCATTTGTACGTCGAGGAAGACCAGATCCGGCGAGAGATCCTGGATGTTTGCCAGGGCTTGGGCGCCGTCCGCGCTCTCGCCCACAATGGTTACAGACGGATGCTGGCCGATCAGTTGGCGCAGGCGCTTTCGGGCCAGCGGTTCGTCGTCCACGATGAGGGCCCGGATCTTCATTCGGTTTCAGTGTTTGATTTGTCGGCAACCCGAAAGGGTAAGTCCAGAGTCACGAGGCAACCGCGAGAATCCGGGGTCGTGAGCGTGAATCGATGGTCATTCGGATAGAGTTGTTGCAATCGGGAGCGGGTGTTTTGGAGTCCAACCCCGGCCCCCTGTGAGCCGGGTTGTTTCAGTCCCTCGCCGGTGTCTTCGATCTCAATCGCCAGCCGGTCGGCCCGTCGCTTGATGGTGATCTTCACGCGACCGCCCTCGCGATGGGGGTCTACCCCGTGCTTGATGGCGTTTTCCACCAAGGGTTGGAGGAGGAAGGTAGGCACCGTGCCGGTGAGGCAGTCCGTGTCGATGTTTTGTTGGCAATGAAGGCGACTCCCGTAGCGAGTCTGTTCCACGGCGAGGTAGTGGTCCAAGAGCTGGAGTTCGCGTTCTAAGGGTATCTCGTGATGTTCGGACAAAGCCAGTGCCGAGCGGAGAAGTTCGCTCAGATGACCAAGGAGGACCTCTGCGTCGGCCGGTGCCTCGTGGATCAGGGCCGTCAATCCGTTGAGGGCGTTGAACATGAAGTGCGGATTGAGTTGGAGCTGGAGCGCCGTCAAATGGGATTGAGCGAGTTGGGCTTCTGCGATCAAGGCCCGCTGTTGTCGGTCACGGGCGAGACGCGCCCAGAGAAAGGCGTGGCAGGCCAATGACAGGGTGACATACAGCATCGAATCGAGCACGATACGAGCCTGGGGTGGGGCGCCGCGATAGCGTTCCGGTAGCCAACGTTTCGGTGAGTCTTCGGATTCTCGGGGCACCACTACGATCGGGACCGGGGCCATGCCGAGCCGTTTGGCTTGGAAGCGGGTGACCGCTTGGTTCCCGACGGCAACCACCAGCCAACCCAAGAGAAGGATGAACATACGCCGGGAGAGTTTGGGCCGGACGAGTGGGAATCGGAACGACAGCCAGAGGGTGAGCGGGAGGAAAATTGCCCACGCGAACCAGATGCGAATGGCCAAGCGCACACTCGTTTCGAGGTCTTGAGAGGCCACCGCCATGATGGCGGCACTGGTCAGGATGACGGGGATGCTCCAGAGCCCAAGGCTCAAGAGCAAGAGCCGGCGAAGTGGAATCGGCAGCGCCGCATCGTGCGTGTCGGGTTCGATTGACGAGTTCGCAGGCAGGGACATTTTCGGGTGCTGGTTTCGGCCACCTGCCCAGGCCTATTGGCGTTTTGGCCGTTTGGCCTTTGGGCAGGTGGCGAATCCGTTTTCGAATCCGGGCTTAACGCCGGCCGCCGAAGCGCGGGCGTCCCCATGGGCGGCGTCCTTCAGAGGGCAGGGCTTCCCGGAAGAGCTGGATGGGGTGTTTCAGCTCACCGCTGAAAATGGCATCCCGGACGCCTTCGCGTTCTCCTTCCTCCAATTGCCCGTCGTTGTCGGCATCGTAGGGTGCCAGGCTGGCGTAGAATTCGCCCAGTTTGAGCACAATCGCTTCAACCGGGATATCAACCCGGCGCGGGGGCGTTGGGAGCCAATCGGGCCGCTTCAGTTCGCCTTCCGTGATGGCGGTGGCGAGTTGGGCCAATTCATCCACGTCGAGCTCTTGGTTGGAATCGGCATCGAAGGCGGCCAGTTTGGCATAGGCCTCCGGCAGCATTTGAGCAAACGGCGGTGGGCCGCTCGGGCGTTCTCCTGGGACGTTTTCCGGCGCATCTTGTGCGATTGCGGGGGCGAGACTCGCGGTGCAGATTGCTAAGGCCAGGGAGAGAGGTCGGATCGTATTCATCGTATTTCCTTTCATTTGCTTCGTTTCGAGTTGTGTGGCCACCCACTGCTCGGTGGCACTGTCGAAACGGTAGGCGGAAACGGGCTGGGGCGCGTCTGATTTGAGATGAACTCGCCGTCGCCTGGGATGAAACGGAACGGGAGCGGGATGAATCCCGCATCGTCGTTCGGACCGCAGGTTAGGTGGCTAGAGGGCCACTTTATCAGCGATTTGTTGCACGTCTTTGTCACCTCGACCGGAGAGATTGGCGATGATGATGGAGTCGCTCGGCATTTTGGGGGCGCGGTCCATCACGGCGGCGATGGCGTGGGAGGATTCCAGTGCTGGGATGATGCCTTCGAGTCGGGATAACTTGAGGCATGCGGCGAGGGCTTGTTCGTCGGTTGCGTAACCGTATTCGGCGCGGTTGATTTCCCGGAGCCAGGCGTGTTCCGGTCCTACCGCCGCGTAGTCTAATCCGGCCGAGACACTATGGGTCAGCTGGATCTGGCCGTGATCATCTTGCAGGATGTAGGAGCGCGTGCCCTGGAGCACGCCCAGGGAGCCGCCTTGAAAACGGGCGGCGTGTTTTTCCGGCTCGATTCCTTCGCCACCGGCTTCCACCCCGAGAAGGGCGACGTCTTGATCTTCCAAGAAGGGATAGAACAATCCGATGGCATTGGAGCCGCCGCCGACGCAGGCAATCAAGAGGTCCGGGAGTCGTTCTTCCTGTTCCATGATTTGGCGTCGGGCCTCATCCCCGATCACCCGTTGGAAATTGCGCACCATCAAGGGGTAGGGGTGGGCGCCGTAGGCGGTTCCGAGGATGTAGTGGGTATCGCGGACATTGGTCACCCAGTCGCGCATGGCTTCATTGACGGCTTCTTTCAAGGTGCGTTGGCCGGCGGTCACGGGGCGCACCTCGGCACCGAGCATTCGCATGCGGAAGACGTTTAGGGCTTGGCGTTCGCAATCGTGTTCGCCCATGTAGATCACGCATTCCATGCCGAACATGGCGGAGACGGTAGCAGTGGCCACGCCGTGCTGGCCGGCCCCGGTTTCGGCGATGATGCGTTTCTTGCCCATGCGCTTGGCCAGGAGGATCTGGCCCAGACTGTTGTTGATCTTGTGGGCACCGGTGTGGAGGAGATCCTCGCGTTTGAGATAGATTTTGGCCCCGCCGAGGTCGCGGGTGAGGCGTTCGGCGTGGTAGAGCGGCGTGGGCCGGCCGCAGAATTCGCGGAGGTAGTAGTCGAGTTCGCGCTGAAAGGCCGGATCCTGCTGGGAGCGGAAGTACTCGGCCTCCAGTTCTTGCAGGGGATGCATCAAGGTCTCCGGCACGTAGCGACCGCCATAGGGCCCAAAGTGCCCCTGGCTGTCTGGCTGCGAGGTCGAAGTCGATACGGCATTCGCGTCACTCATGAGGGGAGCCTAACGCGTTTCCGCCCGGGTGCCAACTCTCGGGCGTTGGTTTCGCAGCTCGGATGGCGGACTCGTGGACAGGGTGAACATGTTCTACGGGATGGGAGTTTTAGGAGTGCTTTTTGAAGTCCTGTAAATCATGTTCATCCTGTTCTGATAAAAGCAACTAAAGGGTTGCGCTTTTGGTTTTGAGATTCTACGGTAAACGCAACTGAAAGGTTGCGCTATGAGTGTCCACAAAGATCAGGATCGGATTGAAAAAGTGATCGAACTTGCGGCGCCTGTCGATCGCGTTTGGCGGGCGCTTACGGACTACCAGGAATTTGGGGAGTGGTTTCGGGTTCGGTTGGATGGGCCTTTCGAAGTTGGCAAGACCACGACGGGCTACATCACCTACCCGGGCTACGAACATATGAAGTGGGTATCGGTGACCGAGCAGATGGAACCGGAACGGTTGTTTGTCTTTTCTTGGCCACCCAGTGCGGTGGATCCCGATACGGAATATCCCGCAGAGGCGAAGGTGACGTGTGAATTTCGGCTGGAGCCTACGGAAACCGGCACGCGGTTCACCATCACAGAAACCGGCTTCCGCCACTTCCCGGAAGCGAAGCGGCTGGAGGTTCTGCGCTCCAATACCGAAGGTTGGGATCATCAGGCGAAGAACGTGGCTGCCTATGTCGAAAGTGAGTGAGGCGAAGCGTTCCGCACCCGTATTTGCCGCTCTGGGCGACCCGACTCGGCTGGAACTCCTTTCGAGACTCAGTGATCGAAGACCGCACTCCATTGTGGAGTTGGCGGACGGTCTCAAGTTGACTCGTCAGGGTATCACGAAGCATCTGCTCGTCTTGAAACAAGCCGGTATCGTCACGAGCAAGCGCGTGGGGAGAGAAAGCCAGTTTACTGTCAGCCCGGATCCAATTACCCAAGCCAGGGATTACCTGACACGGGCCTCAGCCCAGTGGGACGAAGCACTCCAACGTTTGAAGGCCTTGGTTGAGGAATGATGCGGTGAGTTCCTTTGTGGTGGTGGAGAGCAGAGCTAACTCCCTCCGCATCCCCCGCCGCATCCGCCCCCGCAGCCATCCGAGCTGCAACCGCCGCCGCCACCCCACCAGGAAGAACAGCCGCCGTTGCCGTTACCCCCGCCGCCGTGATATTTTTTGAGGAGCGTGAAGAATACCAAGACGCCCACCACGCAGGCGGCCAAGACTACGAATTCACTCTCCCAGGCGGCTTCCCGCAGAGACTCACAACCCGAGGCGAGAATCAAAGTGGCAACGAGGGAGGCCGCGATTGCTAGGGTTGATTTCCGAACGACGAGGACGTCACGCTCGTTCACGCGGGTGAAGCGGTTCCGGTGATCGAACCGCTCGTTTGCCGGTGGCCAAATATCTTCGGGTGGTGCTTCATCAAAGTGGGATCGGTAGCTTGCGAGGGTGGCTTCGTACTGATCCGTGAACCGATGATTTTCGACCTGGCCTCCTTTGGTTGGGCCATGGTGCAAGGGTCTTCCAAGTACCTTGGGGCAGAGTTCGGCCCAGTAGGAATGAGAGTAGCAGAGGTGAAGATGCCAGACTTGATCCACAGCTTCTGACGGCGTCACCGGGTGGTCGGTGGTAACAGCGAGATAGAGAAATCGGAGGTATTCACGATAGACTCGCTCCGTGAATTGGGGAGTCCATCGATTCTCTCGGCTGACGCGGTCGAGAAAGCTGAGAGCCTCGTTTCCCGTACCGATTTGAAAACGTTCCAGCTTGTTCCAGAGTTCGTGCATGGCGTTCCTCCTCAAGGTTGTGGGGCGGTCGCGTGATCCCTGGCACCTTCTCGTTTTTGCGCCGTCCGCACAAATACAAAAAGGGAGTCATTTTGGACTCTGGCTCAACCGGATGCCTGCCTTGGTTCGGGATCGCTGGACGTTGGAGGCGCGCTGTGCGGATCGAGCTATCCGTCCTTACGCCACACGAAATCTCCAGTTTCGACGGACCAATCATTGCCGAAGAATCCGCTGGTAAGCACTCCTGAGATTCCGTCGTTCACCGCTGTGTGATCGAACAGGAGGACGTCTGGGAACGACGTTCCGTTTAGGATGTACCAGTTGGCGTAGGCGGCTTTCATGCCTTTTTCGCCCGTGGCGGTGACGACGCCCACGCTGGCGGTATCGCTATCTGCGCGCGGGTAGATGAAGTAGCCACCGTGGTCCTCTCCCGAGATTGTACGATCCGCGAATTGCAAGTTCCCCTTGGTGACTTGGATGGGGCAATGGGCGAGTAAGGCTTTCCAAGCCGTGTTGTTGTCCCGGTTGCCGTAGAGAATGATGTTTCGATCCGGATGGTCCTTAGCGGAGAATTCGGTATCCGGTAGGAGTTCCACGTTGCCATTGGCGCGGTACCAAAATGTCTGGGCATCGAATCGAGCGCGGTTGTAGTACCAGGCGTTCTCCTCTTCGGATCCTTGCGTGGCGTAAACCAGTAGCAGGTGGTGATTGAAGGCATCCTTGAAGCCGCCATTGCGGTGAGGGCCTTTGTGAGTTTTGGAGCTGCTTGGTGAGAGACGCCACTGGTCTTTGTCCTTCTTGATCGTCAATTCACTTTGGGACTGGATCAGAAACTCTTGGCCGTCAACTTGAATGGATTCCGCTGAACCCATGGCACGGGTATCGATCCGGAGCATTGCCACATTCTCGGTCGTGATACTGGGTTGCGGTGTTCGTGTGAAGCGGCAGGATGAGATTTCGAGTGGCTTCTCCTGTTGCACGATGGTGATGAAGTGGGAGCTGGCCGAAACGCCGGGAGAGGCGGTATGGAATTCGAATTTCTTCACTTCCGATCCGGTCGGGATGGAACGAAAATTGAAATAGTCGAAGATGGGCGGCCAGTCGACACTGTGATTCCCGTACCAGTGCGTGCCTTCAGGGTATTCGTAGTAGGTGAAATCGGGATGGAAGGTGGCTAGCTCGGTTCGCATCTCTCGGGCCAAGAAGGTGGGAACGACGGTGTCTTTTTCCCCGTGGAGGATGTAGACGCCTTGTTGGAGGTAGTTGCGTTTGAGTTTTAAGGTGCGACTCGGATTGCCTGCTCGATCGATCATGGCTTGCATGTCGGACGGCGTTGCTTGGGCTTCTTCCATTTGTTTGAGCATCCGTTCGGCTCGTTCGGGACTCATTCCCATGCGTTGGAGCTCCTCGGGACTGGCGTTGCGTAGGCGGCGTCGAAAGCTGTTGCGGTATCCCAGGAGGTCTGGATAGCCCGCGGCGGGTGCGATGGCGGCAAAGCGATCGGGGTAGGTGGCTCCCAGATACCAGGTGCCATGCCCTCCCATGGAATGCCCGGTGAGGTAGGTGCGTTGCGGGTCGGTGTGGAAGAGCTCCTCCGCGTAGTCCAGGACTTCCATCGCGTCCAAGCGTCCCCAATCTTCCCAGGCGAAGCCGAAGGCGCGGCGATTGGTGGGTGCCACGAGATGGCCCCAATCTTTGGGTTGGTAGGCTCGGGCTTGTCCCGATGCTTCGACGGAGGCACCGTGAACGGAGAGGAACATGGCGGGGCGTTCGAGTTCCGGATTGGTGCACGGTGCGACCCCAAAGTATTGGACGCTGTGATCGATCGCACTCAGGAAGGTGCGGTTGTGATGTTCTTGAACGGAACGCACATTGAATTCGATCTCCAAGTTGGAACGAACGTTTCCTGCAGAATCTTTGAGAACGAGTTTTGCGGGTAGCTTGCTGTCCGTTCCCGTTTGAGTCGGCGGAATCTGGTAGCTGACTTTTCTGGAGTTGAGTGGGCTGATGGGACCGACGGGCGTGCGGCGAAGGGATCCGTTTACCACGCACTCAAGTTCACCGTGAAACCAGTCCGAGCTCGAATTGACGATTCGAACGGCACCAAGGAGCTCAGAGGGGGCCTCCTTGAGCAGGTCGGGCCGGGTTTGATCGCGAGCGACGAGTTGGATCGGGGAATGGGGTGACAAGAGGCGAGCTCGCATTCGCGGGAACCGTCCGCCGGTGAGGACGAAGGTGTTATTTCCGGCCTTTAGTTGTATTGGAATCAGTGTCCACCCGTAGTCATAGTGATCGCCTTCGTACGGCATGCCGTTGACGAACAACTTGGTATGCCCTGAAGCATCGACCACCACGATTTTTTCGTTGGGCGAATTGTATTCCAGGTAGAGGTAGCCGGAGCGCAGGCGACGATCGTTGAATTCGTTCTTTTCCGCCACGGCAATGGATTCCCACTTGCGCTCGCTGTTGGAATGAGACGCCTGCCCCTCCTTGGCTTGGAACTCCGCGTCGAAGAGTAGGGATGCAATGAGCGGTTCGGCGGGTGTTGTCGCGGAACTCATGCGGGACCGTTCGCCGGGGAGCACGAGGCCTTTCGTGAAGGTATGGATCACCTCGCCCTCGCGAACTTCACTGACCTTCTCTTTGCCGAAATACTCGACAATGTTGCCTTGCCGCTCTTGTGCGAGCACGGTCCCGGATTGGATGAGGATACAACATGCGATCAGCGATACGCCTGGAATGTTTCGGTCAATCATCAGTCCCTCTTTCTAGCCAGACTTATTCCCGTCATCAATCCTGATTCTTGTCTCGCGCTCGATCGGAGTGTGCCATTCTAAGCCCAGTTCCGGAAGGTGGGGCGAGCGTACCCGCGAGCCGTCGGCGGGAGCGTAAACACCAGCCCGGAAAGGATCCTGGCGCACAAGCGTGAAACCCCCAATCGTCTTTTGGATAACCGATCACGCTCGTGACGATGACTCTTGGGTATGCTTGCTTCGCCGTGCTGTCATAGATGCGCGAGCATGATCGGTGTGTAGGCGGGGGGACTAGTTTTCTATAAAGAAGTAATTAGTGGGTATATTGTTTTGTTGGTGGTCGGTGGTGGGCTTCAGATTCGATGTTTGGCAGGTCTTTGGGAATAAAACCAAGCCAGCGTGGTCTCATAGAATCCGTCCCGTTTTGACCCCTATATTCTTCCCCGTGGGTGTTTGTTATTCCCTCAATTTTCTTTTTTGAACCCCGCGGAATAAAGCCTCTGTGTTGCCGTCAAGCAATCACTGGCGTCGCGAACGTCTCGGAAAATCAACCGCGGCACGATTTCTGGATGAGAGTTTCGCTAGTGTTCGATTAAATACACATCAAACTACTTATAAAAATGGTTCAGAATATGAAACTCACAAAGAAATGGATTGCGGTAGCGGCCACGGCGGGTTGCCTGGCGGGGGTGGAGAGTGTTCAGGCACAAGCTGGCAACAGTGCCTTCTTTCGGTTGTTGTCAGAATTCGCCGGCAATCAAGAGAGTCGGCGCTTTGATGGGGCAGTGTATGCCATGGCGAACGGATTTGCCGCGAATACCGTGGTGGCCTATGGACGACGTAGTGATGGGACCTTGTCCTTGATTGGTTCGACCGCTAGTGGGGGGCGAGGAGGCGCTTTCGATGGAGGGGAGGGATTGGACCCGCTGATCTCGGCCTATGCCATCGAGAATACGGCGGATCGGCGTTACGTGTTGGCTGTGAATGCGGGGAGTAACACGCTGTCGGTTTTTCGTGTGAATCGCGACTTTAGTCTCACCCGCACGGATGAAGCATTTACCTTTGGGGTTGGACCGAACAGTATTGCCATCCGAGGGAATCGGGTGTTTGTCACGAACATTGACGCGGACGGGCAGTTTCAGGGGGAACCGGATCAAGAAGGCAGCTTGATGGGCTTTCAGCTCACTCGAGGAGGGCGCTTGATCCCGCTCGTAAGAACCTTCCGGTTGCTGGGGAATCGGCCTTCTGCTGTTCGGTTTTCGCCCGATGGCCGTAGTTTGGTGGTGGCATCGATCAATGCGGGTTCGGCTGCCCTAGCTAGTGGGAGCACCGACGAATTGGTGCTCTATGGTTTCGATCGCTACGGAAGCCTCTCGCTGCATCCGGTGTCGACCGGAGCGTCGACGCTGCCAGGTAATGAGGAGGGGCGTAATCTGCCTTCTGCAATTGGATTTGAAATTGTCGAAGAGGCGGGGCGGCAGTTTGTCGTGGTGACCGAGGCTCGGGAGTTCCGTCCGGACGGCACGCCGCCTGTGTTTGACGGGCTTCAGACCGGTTCGGTGTCGACTTGGGAAATCGATTCCAACCATCAGTTGATTCCAATCGATCAAGACGTTTTGGCAGGTAATAGCTTTGTGGATGGCGAACGAACTGCCTGCTGGATCGCGTTTTCCGAAAACCAAGACTACTTCTGGGTTTCCAACGCGCTTGATGCGAGCTTGTCTACCTACAGCTTCTCCGAAGGTCGGGTCGCCGTCCGTGAGCAGGTTTCGGTGCGGGGAATTGGACCAGAAGAAGGGAATCCGTTTGGGACGACGGATGGCTGGATTGACTTGGATACCAGTCGTGACGGGCGCTACGTCTACCAGTTGTATGGTTTGTCGGGAACCATCGGCGTTTTTGCTGTCGGCCAGAATGGCACGCTTTCAGTGGTTGAAACCGTCACGGATATTCTGCCACAAGCGAATACTCAAGGAATCATTGCCTTCTAGCAGTTCGGGGCAAGCCTTGAGTTGGGGGAGACTCAGACGGGTGAGTCTCCCCCTTTTTTCGTTAAACGAAACCCGCACTTACTGAATCTATTCTTCGAGTTATGAAAAACAAATTTCTAGAAATCGGCTTCGGCGGAACCTGCGTCGCCGCCGGTGCGATTCTGCTGATACAATTGATGACGCCATCGGAGCGTGTTCGAGACAAAGCATTTGATGAAGCGGCAAACCGGCCCGAGGGGAATGGGATGGCCATCGAAAAGACCATGGGAGTGACGGAGGAAAGGCCGACGGATTCGCGCCCCGCGAGTATTGAATCGGCGGATGTCGAAGAAACATCCGTTATTGATCCTGCAGAGCTCACCGCTCGTCAACGAGCCGAGGCCTTCTTTGAGCTGATGCAGCGAGATCGAACGGCCGCCCTGGCCTGGTTGGAATCCGGAGCGGACTGGGTGGACGACGAGAAGTTTGGACTGTCAGCGGTGTTGCTGGAAGATGTTGCCCGGGAAGATCCGGACCAAATTGCGGTTTGGTTGGATCGTCTCGGCGGGTATTCCCATGACCGAGAGACCCTGATCGAGGGGTGGTTGCAAGATCTTGTTGCCACTCCGGATCTATTCGAGGAACCGTTTGCCCTTCTGCGGAAACTGGCGCAGAACGGGGATCACTCGATTGCGGGAGCTGCTCGGTTAACGGGAATGTTGGATCTGCTGGAGAACGATGGATTTGCGGCGGCGCTTGAGTGGGGACAAGCTTCAGGCGTCACCGTTCAACCCGACGATGCTCAATTGGAGGTTCTTGTGGGCCAAGCCCTGCAATCGAATCCCGTCGAGGTGCTGGCTGCGCTGGAGACTGATGATCGGTACGCGGAACTGGCCAGTGCCTATACTCCGTTTGTGTTGTCTCAAGGAGCATGGCAGTCCGCAGAAAATCCAGAAGCCTGGAGGCAATCCCTCGTGGAACATCCCTTGGAGGATATTCAGTAGGGCTTGTAGCGGTGCGAGTCGAGCCGGAACGAAGCTCTGAGGCCCCCGCTTCGGAGTCGGGCTCGATTGCGTGACCTTGCCGGGATCTTTCTGGAGGCTCATCGGTCCTATCCTTCCGATTGGGGAGGGGTAGGGCCGGTAGTCTCAGATTCCTCCGTGGTGTTTGGAGCCGGCTTACTCCGGACGACTCCGCTGGCGGAGGTAACCGAAGAGGCACAGCGCAAGCGTCGTCAGGGCAGAGAATGCGGTGGGTTCGGGCACCGGCGTCGCTGTGATGCCGAATTTGCTGTTGTTTCCGCCGTCGATCCAGAGCGGGCCCGTGTTGAAGAGTCTTCCGCGATCTTCAATGGACCATCCTGCGTCACCGACATCGATGGGGGACGAGGATGACTCCCAAGCGTAAAAACTATTGTCGGCCCCGCCGAACGCCGATGCCATCACGAAATAGGTCGTGTTGGGGGCGAGGGTGATTCCGTTGGCAGTGTAGGTGTAGTTGCCTGCGACGCTTGGGTTGTTTCCAGACAAGGTGCCCAAGGTGTTGGTGACGTCGGGGTCCAGTCCCAGCGCGGGTAACACTTCGACTTTGATGTTGGGCGGCGTTCCGGTGGTTGCAGCAAAGGCAAGAGTGACGCTCTGAAGTTCATACCCTTGCGTGGCCGCACCCGTGGTGAAGGCATTGGATGTTTGCCGGTTGACGGCGATTCGTCCAATCGGTGTTGATCCAACGACCGCGTTGGCGAGATTTTCTACCACGAATTCCTGAGCCGTGGCCAGTGTCTCTAATGAGATGAGGGCAAACAGGAGACAGAGCGGTCGCGTCAGATTGGAGGGAGGCCTTGATCTGTCGAATCCATTTTTTGCAGGAGAATTCATAGCAGGGCGATCCTAGTGGGATGAATCTCGCGTTGTCCCTCGCCACTTTTGGGTAGATTCAAGAAAAGAAACACTTGAGATCACCCGTTTTGGTGAAAGGGGGAGCGGGACGAATCGGGTTCGTGCGACAAAAAGTTTGGCTTCTATCCGGAAACGATTCTAAGTAGTCGGACCCGTGCGTGTCGGATTTGAGAGTTGCCTTCGTGTTCAAGGATGGATCGGCGCGGCCAGACACTGGCTTGCGAGCTTCCTTCCGGGGGCGCGTATCTACTGCTTGATTGGGATGCTCTTCGTTGTCCGGGGTATGGGCCAAGTACCGGTCTTCCAAACCCATCGTACGGAAGAGTTCACGGTCATTGACGGGCTTCCGTCGAATCAGATCGACCAGTTGTTGCAACTGGAGGACAACTACCTGTTGGTGGCGACGAGTGATGGAATCGTTCGATCGAAGGGAACGGGCCCGGAACCCGTCTTTTCCTCGCTCTACGATCGGACCGATGCGGTCTTGTTCGATGGGCGACGGGCGGTTGGTATGGCCCATTCTAAGTCGGGTTCGGTTTACATCGCGTTTCGCGACGGGGTGGTATTGCTAAAGGATGGGCGGTTTTCAGAGCTGCCGTTGCCGGCGGAATTTGGAGAGGTTGAGTTCACGGCCTTTTGTTTGTCGGCAAACGGTGGGTTCTATTTGGCTGGCAGAACGGGCCTGTACTTTTTTGAGGGGGAGGCACAGGCTCGGCTCGTACGTCGGTTGGTTCCAGGGCTTCCCGCTGTTCGGGATCTTTTCGAAGATTCCGATGGTTCGATCTTGGTTGCCACTGAGGCGGGCTTATTCCGGCTGGAGCCAGGCGGAGGCGTTTCGGAACGGTTGTTTGATGGCGAACGGGGGCTACGCTCTAGTCGGGTAACTGAAGTGCTCCGGGATTCTTCGGGGCGGCTGTGGGTATTGGTCGGCGGTGCGCAGCCGGGTGATGGAGCCGTCCACCTCGTGGTCGATGGGGCATTGCATGAGTTGCCCTTGCCGAGCGCGGTAGTCGATAACAGCACGACGGCGCTGATGTTGGATAGCGAGGGCGCGATTTGGATCGGGATGGCTGGTGACGGGATGATTCAATTTCGTCCTCGGTTGATTGAAACCTACGATCAGGGAAACGGCTTTACCGATGGGATTGTCCATTCGGTTTGCGTTGGCGTAGGCGAGCGAGTCTGGACTGGGACGCGAAGTGGGGTGTTTGCGATGGATCCGGCGGAAGTTACCGACCCAAACGAACCCTTCGTGCACCGATTTGCTGAGGAGGAGCATCGGTGGAAAAAGCAGTATCCGGACGTGGCTTCGATTTTTGAGTCGAGCGATGGGCGGTTATGGATCGGGACTCAGAATGGAGTGTTTGTCCATGAGGCGGGGGAGATCCGAGAGCTGGCAGCCTTGGGCCCGGAGGGGCGCGGGAGCGTGTTTTCGATCACTGAGGGGCCTGAAGGGGTGGTTTATGTGGGAGCCCGAGGCGTGTTGGGCGTGTATACGGGCGATGCGTTGGAGCGATTCCCATTGCCGAGTCCTCGTCAATCGATCGAGAGCCTTTTGTGGTCGGAGAGCGGCTACCTGTGGGTTGGGACCACCCAAGGACTATATCGATTCTATCGCAGTCCCGATCGCTTGGAACGGATCGACTTAGGGGCGGAGTTGGAGCATCTTCAGATCAAATGCTTGTATCCCGGCGAGGGCGATCAAGTTTGGGCGGGAACCATGGACGGCGATGGCGTGCTGTTCTGGGATGGCTCGAAGGTCAAACGGATTACGACTCATAACGGTTTGCACAGTCTGGATATTGCGGCGATCCACCGGGATCAGGGGGGCAATATTTGGTTTCTCTCGGATTGGGGAATGGGGCGAGCGTCCTACGCGGAGGTGATGGCGGTGGTTCGTGGCGAGCAGGAACGATTCAACCTGTCGGTTTACCGGGAACTCCATGGGATGTTGAGCACGGCGCTCCCGTTTTACGGGCAGCCCTGTTCCTGGGTGACGGAAGCGGGAGAGTTTTGGGTGGCGACGGACCGTGGGCTGGCTCGTTTTTGGCCTGAGGAACTGGCTCAAACCGACCGCGCACCGAGTGTGCTGATTGAAGAAGTGAATGCCAACCAACAGACCCTCTTTGGGCTCCCCGTCGTTGGGAATCGGGTGCTGAGTACGTTTGCCTCTGAGAACCGACGCTATCAACCGTCTTCCGAACCCCCGCGCTGCTCGATTCAGCCTGGAAATGGGAAAGCGGTCACGATTCGATTTGCGGCGCCGGGTACGATCTCGTCCGACAATACCAAGTTTCGTTACTTGCTTGAGGGGCATGATACGGAATGGACGGAATCCATGGACATTCGCGAAGCCGTTTATCCTGTTCTCGAACCGGGGCGGTATCGTTTTCGGGTCCTTGCGGCCAGCAATTTTGGTTTTTGGAGCCGAGAAGAGGCATCGGTCGTGATCGAAGTCTTACCCTTCTTCTACCAGACCAAGCTGTTTACCGCGCTTTGTGTTGGCGGGGTGGTGGGGCTCATTCTGCTGGCACATGGGTTGCGGATGCGATTTCAGCGGCATCGCCTGCTCGTGGCCCAACAGGCGGCATTGGCTGAGGATCGGGCTCGGATTGCCAAAGACATGCACGATCAGATGGGGGCGAATCTCACGCAGATCGCGATGCTTGGTACCATGGCGCAGGGTCGGGAAGGGCGGGATGGCAGAGACGACGAAACACTGGAGCGAATGGTTGATAAAGCGCGAGTGGTTTCCCAATCGATGAAGGAATTGATCTGGGTGACGAGTCCACGAAACGACACCTTGGAGTCGTTGCTTTCTCATATTGGCCAGCAAGCGATTGATTTTCTCTCGTCGGCGAATATTCGGTGTCGCCTAGAGATTCCGGATGACTTGCCGGCCTATGAACTATCGGGTTGGGTGCGAAACCATCTCAACTTGGCGGTGCGTGAGGCGTTGCACAACGCCGTCAAACATTCCGGCGCCAGTTTGGTTCGGGTGGGTGCGGTAGTTGGGGCTTCGGAATTGATTCTCACTGTCAATGACAATGGTTGTGGGCTTGGTAAAGCGGCGGGCTTGGATTCCGGCGGCAGAGAGGGGAATGGGTTGGAGAATATGCGGCGTCGAATGTCTGACCTGGGAGGCGAGTTTCGGCTCCGGGCGGAGGATGGCATGGGTACGGTGATTCAGTTCGTCGTGCCGATCGAGAAGCTTTCGGGATCCAATCCGGAGGACGGCCATCGGGAGCTGTGATGGAGCGTCTCACCTTTATTGGCGATTCCCTTGTGGCCGGACTGCTGATAGGGTTGCGACAGATTCTATGAGTACCCGTGTTTCCATCGTTGAAGACGACGACGAGTTGCGTGAGAGTTTGGCCATTTTGATCAATGGGGCGCCTGGCTACCGGTGTGTGAGTCACTATGGCGAGGGAGAGGCGGCGTGTGCCGGCTTGGTGCAGGAACAACCGGATGTGGTGATCATGGATATCAATCTCCCGCGAATGTCGGGTATCGAATGTGTGGCCAAACTGCGATCGGCTGGGCTGAAATGCTTGTTCATGATGCTCACGGTCCATGAGGACGATGAGATCATCTTTCAGGCGCTCCAGGCGGGTGCCTCGGGCTATCTCTTGAAGGAGACGGCACCCTCGGCATTGTTGGACGCGATCTCAGAACTCAAAAAAGGCGGTTCCCCGATGTCGAGTAGTATTGCGCGCCGGGTCATCAAGTACTTCCACCGAGAGCCGTCAAAGGGCCAGCAGGCTACCATGGAGAACCTCACCAAGCGGGAGCGTGAGGTGTTGGTGCTCTTGACGAAGGGTTACCTCTACAAGGAAATTGCGGCTCAATTGGGGATCAGCTTTGACACCGTTCACACCCACATTCGCAACATCTACGAAAAACTCCATGTCCGCTCGCGGTCCGAAGCGATCGCCGCGTATCTCGGAGCGTAACTATTTGCTTCGGTACATTCCATCTTTGCTGACAATGGAGAGCGTAGGTGGGTGGGATTGAGGAAGGGGGCACATCTTAAAGGAGTTTCCGAAACTTTGGCCCTAGGCGCGCCAATCGATTGCCGGACTACCAGGGCTGATGGCCCGTCCTGTAATAGCCCGGGGCAACGCCCCGGGAGTTCGGACCCAAAGATATCCAAGCCCTGTAAGGGCGCCCCAACCAGAAAATCACTCCCACATCCGATGCTCCCTTTTTCAATCACACCCAGCGTAGGTGTCGGGATAAGGTGAGGGAAGAATTGGGGGTGCCTGTGTTTTGGGGCGCGAGTCGTTCTGGGGAGGGGCGCAATTGGTAGCGAAGCCTCTTTGACGTGCGCCTGCCGCGGTCAAAGCGACAGCTCTGCTCCCGCACTCCAAAAGAGAGGGCTGAGTTTTCCATTTTGCAGTTTTCAATTTAACTTTTTCATTCTCCCTGTAATCGACCGCCTCCTAATGCGTGAGTATCCCCTTTTGCTACAACCGATGTCCCCGCATTCTTGATCGTACCCCGAGGCTTCCGTATTCAGAATCTCAGCTTGAGTAAGGGGAGGTGGTTTCATAGGGTAGTGACGTTTCATGAGGCCTTGAACGATTAAGGGATTCGTCTCGATCCGGGATCGAACCACCCAGTGGGCGCTGCTGGGTTCGTTGACGTTGCCGTTGGTGGTGACGGGCGGTGATCTCGTGACTGAAACAAATCCCCTCGTGTCATTCTTAGGAGAGTATTGCACGGCCTGTCATAATCCGGAAAAGGCGAAGGGGAAGCTCGATCTCGAGACGCTCCTTCACGACGATATCGGGCTGCATATCGATACCTGGAAAGAAGCCGATTGGATGCTTCAACACCGGGAAATGCCTCCGGAGGATCAAGAGCTCGTGCCCTCTCCGGATGCCCAAGCGTATGCGGCGAGCGAACACTGGCTTGCGACCGAGCTGGAACGAGTCGATAGAGGGACCCACGCGGAGCAACCCATTGCGTCACCCGACGCCTTACTCAAGCGATATTGTGTGAGTTGTCATAGTCCGCAGTAGTTGAAAGGAGATCTGAATCTCGAAACGCTTCTAGGCGAGCCGGTTGTAAAACATGCGGATACTTGGGAAAAGATTATCGTTCGACTGGAGTCGCGGCAGATGTCTCCGCCACGACGGCCGCGGCCTACGGAGTCCGGCTATCATGCGGTTTTGTCCCGGGTCACTCAGGTACTCGATGACGTGGCGCGGCTCGAACCTTGACCGGGACGAACGGAGAGCGTTCGCCGATTGACCCGCACGGAATATCGCAACGCCATTCGGGATTTGCTTGGACTGAAGGTTGACATCGCCCCGCTGCTTCCGGAGGACGAGCTGAGTCACGGCTTTGACAATGTGACGGTGGGGAGCCTGTCGGCCACATTGATGCAGCAATATCTGACCGCGGCCAAAAAGATCAGCCGCTTGGCGATGGGGCGCCCGGTCACGACCCCCCAAGTCAGCGTGTTCCGACTGCCTGTGGATCGCACTCAGGAATCTCACCTGGACGGGTTGCCGTTGGGGACTCGAGGTGGGGGATTGATCCAGCCGATCTTCCCCGTCGCAGGGGAATATGAAGTGCGTCTCAAGTTGTTTCGGGATCGCTACGAGGTGGTGGCGGGACTCAAGGACGTCCAGCAGCTGGATTTGTTACTCGACGGAGAAACCTTGGAACGGATTACAATTCACCCGCCGAAGACGCGCAACGGTGAAGATCGGGTGGATGGTCACCTCGTCGCGCGGTTTACGACCACTGCTGGGCAACATCAGCTAGGGGCCGCATTTGTACAAAAGACTTAGGCTCTGAAAGGGGGCGAACAACAGCCCTGGCTGGCGAGCTTCGATGAAGAACGACATCGTCGCGCTCAACCCGCGCTTTACTCGATCGCCATTACCGGTCCCTTCGATTCCGACGGCCCTGGAGATTCGGTCTCCCGTCGGTTGATCTTCGGGACGTCTACCGATGACATGGTCGAAGAGGATGACCGAGCGCGTCAGATCATTCGCCGGCTGATGCGCTTGGCCCACCGCCGTCCCGTTACGGAGGGAGATCTCACCGTTCCATTTCGATTTTACGAAGAAACCAAACGGAGAGAGCGATTCGATTCCGGAATCGAGATGGCGTTGCGAGCCATCCTTACCAGTGTGGACTTTCTGTTTCGGATCGAGCTGGATCCGCCGGAGCATTCGGGCGGGGCGGTTTACGCGATTGACGATCTCCAATTGGCGACTCGGCTGTCGTTTTTTCTCTGAAGTAGCCTGCCCGACGCGACCTTACTTTCGTTAGCGGAACGTGGGGTTTTGTCCGAACCAAGAAGACTCCGGGCACAGGTGGAACGCATGCTCGCTGATCCGCGGGCGGAAGCGTTGGTTACGAATTTTGCTTCCCAGTGGCTTTACTTCCGCAACGTGTCATCGCTGGCGCCGGATCCGAGGCGTTTTATGGATTTCGATGATAACCTGCGTCAATCCATGCGCCGAGAAACGGAGTTGTTTCTTCGGAGTGTTCTTCGGGAAGATCGAAGTGTGCTCGATCTTTTGCGAGCCAACTACACCTTTCTGAATGAGCGGTTGGCCAAACACTACGACATCCCGAATATCTACGGGAGTCGCTTCCGGCGCGTGATCCTCTCGCCGGAGAGTCGGCGTGGGGGATTGCTCAGTCAGGCGAGTATCCTCACTCTGACCCCGTATCCGGATCGAACCTCGCCCGTGCGTCGGGGGGCGTGGATTCTCTCGAATCTCCTGGGCACCCCACCGAAGCCGCCGCCTCCGGGGGGGGAGGATTTGGCTGAGAACGGTTTTCTGGATGAGCCCGAAACCGTACGAGAACGTCTGGCGCAGCATCGGGATAATCCCACTTGCGCCGTCTGTCACGACGCGATGGACCCGCTCGGATTCGCGCTTGAGGAATTTGATGCCGTAGGGCGGTGGCGGAAGCAGGAAAATGGGCAACCGATCGATTCCAAGGGAAGCCTTCCGGACGGTTCGATCTTTGAGGACGCGGCTTCCCTGCAGCGGGCACTGTTGCGGCGCCCGGAACGATTTGTGAAGACGATGACCGAAAAACTTCTCACCTATGCGCTCGGGAGAGGCCTTGAAACGGCTGACGCACCAGTCGTACGCCAAGTCGTTCGCGAAGCCCGGAAGGGAGACTACCGCTTTTCATCACTGATCCATGGAATCGTAAACAGCCCGCCCTTCAAGTTAAGGACGGCTCAACCCGAACGCCCAGATGATCATCACCCAGAAATACCTTAGTCGCCGAACCTTTCTGCGCGGGAGCGGTGCCGCGCTCGCCTTACCGCTACTCGACGCCATGATCCCGGCGCTCGGGGCCAGCAATCGTACGCCGGCTCAACCGGTCAAGCGCTTGGGCTACGTCTACATTCCTATGGGGGCACATCTTCCCGCCTGGACACCTGTGACGGAAGGACCATTGGAAGCACTGACGCCAATTCTGAGCTCCCTCGAAGCGCACCGTTCCCAAGTCTCCGTGATTTCCAACCTGGAACTTAAGAACGCCTATTCGGCCGGGAATCACGCCACTGCCAACTCCGCGTTCCTCAGTGCCGCCAAAGCGAAAATGACGGAAGGGAGCGACTACGAGTTGGCAACAACCATCGATCAAATCGCCGCGAAACGCTTCGGCCATCAAACCCCGCTGCCGAGTCTTGAACTCGCGATGGATATGACGGCTTCGATCGGTAATTGTGACAATGGCTACGCGTGCATTTATCAAAACAGCCTTTCCTGGGCTTCGCCCACGGCTCCCTTGCCGGCTGAGGCGCATCCCCGGGTAGTGTTTGAACGCCTGTTTGGGGACGGCTCGTCTCCTGGTGAACGCCAAGCCGAGCTCCGAAAAGATGCGAGCATTCTGGATTGGGTCCGAGGAAATATCGCCACGCTCCAACGTCAATTGGGCCCCGCGGATCTGGCTCGGGTTTCGGACTATTTGGATAGCATTCGAGAAGTCGAGCGTCGCATTCAAAATGCGGAGCGTCGTCTGACAGACGCGCCTCAACCCGATATGGATCGGCCCGATGACGTGCCGGCCAGCCATGCGGATCACGCTCGACTCATGTTTGATCTCCAGGTTCTGGCCTTGCAAGGGGATCTGACGCGAATCCTGACCTTTCAACTTGCCCGCGAGACCAGCAATCGGACTTATCCCGAGATCGGCGTGACGGCGGGCCATCACCCGACGTCCCATCATTCCAATCGCCCCGGTAAAGTCGCAGATCTCGTTAAGATCAATGCGTATCATGTCTCTCTCTTTGCCTACTTCCTTAAGCGGCTCAAAGCGACTCCGGATGGCGCGGGTAATTTGCTGGATCATTCACTGATCTTATGCGGGAGCGGAATGGGCAATCCGGATGTGCATGACCACGTTGACTTGCCAATCCTGTTGGCCGGTGGGGGAGCGGGAACGCATCGCGGTGGGAAGCACATTCGGTATTCCGAACCCACACCGTTGGCCAATCTCCATCTGACCATGCTGGATAAAGTTGGGGTGCCGCTGGACGCCTTCCAGGATAGTTCGCGAAAGCTCAAGGAACTTTACGACACGGCCTCGATCGAATGAACGTCCCGTGGTTTTGGCGCCAACTCGGCGGTTGTCTGATCGGAGTTTTCATCCTGTCCGAGGGGCTTCGCGCCGCCTCGTTCCGGGGCGGTTGAAGTCGTGGTAGCGTTGCTGACTCGCGGTGCTTGGGAGCACCTGGATCAAGCGGACGGTTGGCGCCGGCAGGCGGCGCTTATGTGGGCCGCGGCGGAAGGGCATGTCGGTGTGGTATCGAAACTTTTGGAAACCGGAGCTGACGGCGGCTGCCGATCCAAGGCGGGATTGACGGCATTCCTCTATGCGGTTCGGGAAGGAAGGATTGAAGTGGTCCGCGGGTTCCTGGAATCGAGACCGGTTGTGGCTCCGATTTCGGCGGATGAACTCGGGAAGGCCCTCGTCCTCGCGGTTCGCAATGCCCACTACGAGCTGGCCGGCGTACTTCTTGATGCCGGAAGCAATCCCAATACCTATCACCGGGGATACAATGCGCTCCACGTCCTCACGTGGATACGGCGGCCGGGCATGGGCACGAACTCGCCTGCGCCGCCGGGTTCCGGCGAGGTGGGAAGTTTGGATTTGGTCCGCCAATTGGTGACGCACGGACTTGATATCAACGCTCGCATGACCGAGCGCCGGGCGGGGGTTCGAACGGTGATGAACTTTGAAGGCGCGACCCCTCTTTTGTTGGCTGTCCGCACGGCCGATGTGCCGCTAATACGTCTGTTGCTGGAGTTGGGGGCAGATCCTGAGATTGCCAATACGAGTGGCACGACACCCATGTTGGCGGCGGTCGGAGTGGGCGTGCAGTCGCCCGGGAAGGATCCGGGTACGCCGGCGGAAGTATACCAATCCGTTGCCCTGTTGCTTGATGCGGGCGGTGATATCAACCACGTGAATGATCGCGGGGAAACGGTGATGCACGGTGCGGCCTACAAGTGTGCCGCTTCGAGCATTCCCTTGTTGGCGCTCAACGGGGCCGAAATCAGGGTTTGGAACACGAAGAACAAACTGGGATGGACGCCGTTGCGAATTGCGGTCGGAGTCCACCGAGGCATGAATCTACGCAGTTCTCCCGAAGCGGCTGACGCGTTACGCCAGGTCATGATTGCCGCTGGTGTTTCCACGGAGGTTGAGCCCGAAACCAACATTAGTGGTGCGACGAAGTGAGCCGAAAGAAGGCTCAATGGGCCACAGTTTGCGATAATTGGCTGAGAAAGCTTCGTAGTGCTAGGGCGGTAGCACGCGCGCTTTGCTCGCGTTACACGGGGCGTTGTCGCTGAGAAGAGCCGTCACTTGTCTGCGAAAAACTTAGCGCCGCCAATGCCGCCCGCGATGAGCGACCCCAGGATACCGAGACCCCATTTTAAGATACTGCTGTAGATTTCATTCATGGGCTTACCGGGGCCACCGTCGGGCAGAAAAGCCGCAGTACTTTTGGACGTAAATCTGCAGTTGTCAGAGTAGAGGTAGCCAAAGAATCCGAGGCCAATGAAAATCTTCCCGAGTGAGAGGATGGTGAACACGTAGGTGATTCCATCAAATGCGTCTCCGATGGATCCCACGTTTTCCTTCAAGCCCAGTGCCGGGGCGATTACCATGTATTTGAAGTAAGCGGGGACCTGAAGGATGGCGTAGATAAAGGTGACGAGCAGAAACATCAGAGAATAATTCCCGCACCGGACCCAAACCGCCCAGCCCAATGCCAGGCTGGAGAGAAAGGCCAGGGCCATGGATGGGGAAATGGCGATCAAACGCCAAGCGGCATTGTTCGAAGTCGGGTCATGGATTGATTGGAACAGTCCGAACCAGAATACTGAGAACAAATAGGCTGCGGAAACGACGACGGTGTCGGGACGTCCCATAACCCCAGCCCGGCATAGAAGATAAGCGCAAGTTAGCAGGGATACGCTCCCCAGATCGATGAGGCAAACGGTGCCAAACATCACGAGCCCATTGGTGACGAAGCTACTTCCATCCGCAAATCCGGTCACAAAATAGGCGAAGAACAGCGAAGCCCACCAAATGGCGAAGAGAAAGACGATTAGACGGCGGTAGTCGGTTTCCTTCGGTTGTTTTCGTAGGTTCGGTGCCACGAAATGGCCCAAGGCGATCATGAACAAGATGGCCGAGATGATTCGGTTGAGCGAATTGTTGACAGCGGTAAGGTCTTCCATGGCTTCGGCGGGTGGGTGGGTGTCGTTGTAGCGGACTTGTGGATTGCTGTGGGAACTGGAGGGCCGGAGATTGAGACACTCCTCTCCGGGTTTCGGAGAGGAGTGTTGTGGCCCGTGTCCTCGAAGGATCAGAACTTGACCCCGAGCGCGACGGTGACGGTGTCTACGGCTTGGTTGACGAGAGGGAGATCCCCTTGTTCGTAGTTGGCTTCGATGGAAAGCCTCCCGGAGTCGTCGAGTTGGAATCGTGTGCCCACTTTCCAATAGTCCGAACTGCCGGGTGAACCGTCGATTCCCCAGAGATAAGCATAGGATCCGAAGAGCTCGATGGGTTGCCGGGCACTGAGGTTGAGAATCTCAGTAAGCTCCACTTCTGCTTCCAGTTTTGGCCCGATCCTAAAGAAGCTTTCGCCCTCAGTTAGATTGGGATTGCCGCCCGCATCGACGATCTCGCCAAACTCTGAGTGTAGGATGGTTCGATATCGATAAGGCTTAGCTTCCTTGTTGATGTCTCTATATAGCTCTGATCCCCAGAGATTGAGTAGTTTGGGTTCCCAGTCTAGTTCCCCGCCGACTATTGCAGAATCGAAGCTGAAGTCGGTGGCATACATGGCGTTGAGTCTGAATTCGTGGAGGGTAGATTGAGATTGGTTCGCTAGGGTGGCGTTGGCGCCGAGCCGGAACACTAGTGAATTCACTTCGGTGCCATCGTCTGAGTTTGTTTCAAGCCGGTCAAACGAGATACCCGGAATGACCCAGGCATCGGCGAACGGCCCAGATTCCGTAATCCGGAGGAAGTCGGATTGAAGCGCTACCGCTCCGCGAGCAGTCCACGTGTCCGCTTGTGAACTAAAATCGTGGGCGTAGCTAAACAGAGCGGGATTCGCCTCATCGAGTCCTTTGCCCTTCACAATTCCTCGTACGGCTTCGTCGAAGGATCTTCGTATCTTTAGTTGAAGCTTAGAAGGGGTATCACTTCCATCGACGATAATCCGCTTGTTGGCGGAATCCGTATCGGTGGATTTTCCACTGCGATAATCGAGGTATCTTTCTACCGGAGTCTTATCGGCGGCTTGGAGGCCGGGGATCAGTAGGAGCGTAGATACCAGAGCTATTAGTGTCTGATGTGTATTGGTCGGTTTCATTGTGGAATGCTATTGTTTGCTAACTTGCTTCTTTACGAGTTTGGGATGGCTTCTTCGGCTGCTTGAAGCTCGATTTTTAGACTATGCCTATTGAACAGCTGACTACTTCAGTTGCTTGGCTTTCTGCTCGACTTCCTTGACGACGGAGTCGAGGACGTTTCGCTGTTTGAAGAGTTCGAGTAGATTGTTTTGGGCCGTTCGCGCTCGGGACTTTTTCCGGCTGGCCACGGCACAGTCCGTGTAGGTGTCGATGAGCCTGCGATAGTTGATGTGACCCAGAGTGTCGGCGGCGACATCCGGCTGTTCGACCAAGGGGGCGAGTTCTCGTTCCACCTCGGGTGGATTCGGTTCCAGCAGTCGAATGGCCTCGGCATCGCCCGCGAGGTGCTTGTAGGGTTTTGAGAACGGCTCTGCTCGAACCAGCGAGCGTGTAAAGTTCAAGGGGTGGTTGTCGCCGAGTCGGTCGCAGATCCAGCTTAGCTTTTCATGGACATCTTCCATCACGCGGCTCCCGCCGAAGTGGATCACCCGGCCGATGCGGGCGTTGAAGAGTTCGTTGATGGTGGAGATATCGTCGTAGTTGGTCGGGGGACGCACCCAGAGTTGCGTGACGGCACTGGCTTCGCCTCCGTCGTGGTTGTGGTAGGCGGCTTCGATCCGGTAGGGGCCGGGATTCTTGAATGGCATGCCGAAGGTGCCGATGGTGACATTGACAGCCTCGTAGATGGCGTCTCCTGGATTCAGCACGGCCTTCTCCTCCAAGCACCGGGCGCGCGTGAGCGGGAGAAGCGGCTTCCGGTCGCCGTTCGGTGTGGTGATGGCTATTTGGAGATAGCCATCACTGAGCGCCAGGTCGGAAAGGATCGAGACGGGTTCGTTGCTAACGTTCTTCAGGCGCAGCTCGACGGTGACTGGTTCGCCCAGGTCGAACTTGGTCTTGAGCGTGCGCACGGTGAGTTCAAGGCGCCGATCGAGTTGGCCTCGGGAGGCGCGTCCGTGGTTAAAGAACCACGCCGAATCGCCCATCCGTGAGAAGCGGGCCGGGGCGTGACGCAGGAAGAGGTTTTCCCCGTCGTCGAAGCGAAAACGGAAGCGATCATAGAACCATGTGGCATTGAGTCCGGGAGAGGCGCTATCGGGATAGTTCATCCATGACAAAGCACGTGAATCATTCACCAGTGGCATCCAGGAAGGAGGTGTCCACGGACCGGATCCGGGCCCGGTGCTCGCTTCCTTATGAAACGAATGGGCCAGGTTAAATGCGTGCCCGGTCTCGTGGACTAAGTTGAAGAAGAGTTCGCGTTGAGCCGCCTCGGACGCCGGAGGGTTGGCTTGGGGGAAGCCTCCTTGGGCCGTGTGGAAGAACGGGCTCTTGGTAAAGAGCGCCGTGCCTTGTCGGTCCACCCCTCCGGGTTCATTGATGTCGGCATCGAACATGATTCCCCCCAGGTTATTGCTGTTGGCCAGTTCCGCGTTGAAGATCCACATGCGCCACTGAGGACGGTTCGCGAACCGGCTCCAGTGGCTCTCCATGGCGTCGTGAAGTTCTTGTTCGTCCCAACGGTTGTTGATCCCGGCTTCAGAAGTGTTGATTTGATTTGAGTTCGGGCTCCGCGTGACCCGAATACCTGACTTGTCAAAGGTGTTTTCTAGTGTCAGATGCTCCTGTGGCAGGTTTGTGGGGCGATCCGGGTGAGTGTGGGTATCGTAGGGCTCCGGATTCAGGGCTCCGTCTTCGGTATCCACTTCCACTTCGACTTCTCGGAAGTAGGTGGAGTCTTGGGTCAGTTGGTAGGGGCCATAGGATCTTCCGGTAGCGGTTGATTGGAACGTGACATGGGCCATCGGTGGGGAGACGGCTGGGCCGGTGAGATCGATTTCAATTGTGTCAATGGAATCGTTGCTGCCTTCAGGCCAATCGAAACGGAAGTTCCCGACTTCCAGGCGCCGGCCCGATGCGGTAGCTGTGTTGGCGGTGACTCGGCCGATAAAGTGAGGCGTGGCGGCGCTCGGTGTGGAGGGAACTCCAGATTCCACCGTGCCGCTCACCACGTTGAGGGGGTCGGTACCGTCGATATCAATGTGGAGCGTGAAGCGGATGGATTCAGTCCGCGGGGTGGGGGGATCGATGGCGTCTAGCAGCACCGGTTCTTCCAGGTTGATTGCAGGATCGTCGAAAGCAGTCGGGGTGTGGTTCAGAGTTCGATTCGAGATACCGCCGTTAAAGTGGTAGCGCCCACTGAGTTGGTTGCGGGATGAGTTCATGGGGGTTGGTGTCACTTGCGGTTGAGTTGAATTGGGTCTTTTCATATTGTTTGAGTTGGGATTTGGGTTCTTGAGTTGATTGGCTAGAAAACCAACGTTCATTTTCAGAATTCGAATTGCCAGATCGGCATTGATGTGAGCCTCGGTGTCATTTGCGGTATGGATGTGTGGGTTGGCACGGTCCGCACCCTCAATTGTGAGGACGGCGGGGATTCCGGCTTCAATGAATGGAACGTGATCGCTCGCATATGGGCGAAGTGACGTCTGCACCTGTAGCGAACTGTAGGTCGAAGCCGCTTGGGCCAGGCCATCCATTGCGGATTGGGCGAGAGGGGTGCCTTCGAGAAGCACTGTTGGTTGAGGAGTATTAAGGCCCCCAATCATGTCCATGTTGATCACGCAAAGGATTCGCTCTCGTTCGGCCGGCGAAAGATTTGCGAGGTATTGGCGGGATCCGTGCAATCCCTGCTCTTCGCCGCCGAAAAGAATGAGTCGAAAGTCTTCCACCGTGGAGTGGTGTTGAAAGGCGCGGGCGAGTTGCAGGATCCCGGCACTCCCACTGCCATTGTCATCTGCTCCAGGTGCGATTGACTGGGCCGTCCCCTGGGAATTGATTGAGTCCAGATGGGCAACTGCCAAGACGATCTTGCGGGGGGCGGTCCCTTGCCCGACTTTTTCGGCGATCACGTTCTTGCTGGAGGAGGCCTGGACGCGAACCGGCTCCGTGCGGGTGGAATAGCCAAGGCTTTGGAGCTGTTGTTCGCACCAAGTTGCGGCGTTGGCGTAGTGTTGGCTGGTCGAGAACCGGGTTGGATAGGAAACGAGGTGGTGTAGGTCGGATTCGAATTGGGACTGGCTGATCCGGTCGACGAGATCTTGTATCCATGGCGTGGGGGGGGACCTCTCCGCTGGTGCGAGTATTGGGTGCTGTTCGAAGACTGCCTCATTGTGGGGCAGTGGCTGAATGGTGAAGCAGGGTTCGTCCGTGGTGTCGAGCTTCCGAAGCTCGTTGGGAGTGAGCGCGACAATCAGGTAGCGACCTTTGTTCAACACGATCCGCGCTTTTGGGAAGTGTTGTTCGAAGAGTCGTCCCTTTTGAATGACCAGATGAAGGGTTGTTTCGGTGGTGTCGGCTTCTTCTTGCAGGTTCAATCCGCGCTGGGTGGCGATCGACTTAACTTCCTCCCAGTGGGCGGGAGACCCCATGAAGAGGGTGTCTGATCCGAGTTTAACCCAGCTGGTATGGGGGAGTTGGGTTGTGGCTGTCGCCGGGGTTCGTTCTCTGCCATCTATCGAACACGAGGCGAGCTTGATAGAAGCAGGCGTCGTGGCCGCTCTTGAAGATGAAGAGGCGTTGGCTGAGCGTTTTTTTTGAGGGGCCTTGTGAGACCGCTTCTTTGCTGGTTTTTTTGCCATGGGTTTGGGGGAAAGTCTGGTTATCGAGACGCCTTTTATGCGTCGGGTTTTTAATGTGTGGCTCTTACCAATGAGGCTGCCTGGTTCTTTGGGGGCGTCTTGGCGGTTTTTTTGCCCGAAGAGAGAGAGGAGAAAGTGCCAACACTTCTGTCTGGACGAGGATTGCCTTTCCTCTAACATGCCAATTGTGTCTAGAAAAAGGGCTGGCCTCTGGGGTGGAGAAGGCTAGGGACTTGGGCTGTTTCTTGGTTCCAGTTGTCATGTTAGGGAATTCCCTTCATGAGTTCCTGTCGGATAGTTTTCCAATGGTGGGGCAACTTTTTTCGAAAAATGTGAGGTAGGTGGCATCTGGTGCCCTCTATCCGTGAAATAAGAAGATTCGGTCCTTTTCGGACCAAATGCCTTGGCGACATGAGCGAAGACGATCTGATTCGGAGTAGTGAGATAGAGGAATTCTTTGCGGAGCTTCGAATGATGGCTCGCGGCCTTCTCGCGAACCGGGGTGATGCCTACTCGGTCCGACCCACCGCACTCGTTATTTCTGCGCTTCGCCGCAACAAACGGAGTGACCAGTCTTGGGAGGAACTAACATGGAAGAATCGCCAGTACATGTTTGGGGCGCTCTATAAAGCAATGAAGCGCTCGCTGATCGACCATTACAAGAGGACTCAGGCCCAGCGCCGACCCGCTTTAGAGTTTAAACCCCATGATGAGTTGGCTCTTTCGGCGGAGGATCTGGATTTGACGAACTTTCGAGAAACCGTCCTGGATCATCCGGAGCGGTTTCGGGCGGTCACCGATGCATTGACGTGGTTGGAGGAGACGTACCCCGAGCTCTCCGTGGTCGTGGAGCACCGATTTATTACCGGGCTATCGGTTTCTGAAACAGCCGATATGCTCGAAATTTCCTATGACGTGGTGAAGAGTCGCTGGCGTAAGGCTAAGCCGATTCTTGCGAAACGGATCTTACTTGATCGAGATTCCAGTCAAGCCGCCTAAATGACACGCAGGGCCGGGAGTGACCCCTTGGATCGGCTCGACGGTTACCTTTCGGTGATCGACAAGTTGGAGACGTGGGCTCGTCCGGCTGTCATTTCGAAGATTGCCCGAGAAGAACGAGAGTTTCCGGACTTGGTAAGTTTGCTGCGGTTGAACTATCGCTTGCCTCCGGAATCGACTCATTCTTTCTTTGAGCCGGGCGACTCGATTGCCGGTGGGCGCTATCAGATTCTCGGTAAATTGGGGCAAGGAGGCATGGGGGTGGTCTATCGTGCTCGACATCAACACACGACGAAGGAGGTGGCCATCAAGCTCGTTCATTCCCATCTGATGGCTGGATTGAAGGCCGGTTCGGAACTCTCGCGTCGGTTTCAACGGGAGATTGAGATTCTTGGCGATCTGAATCACCCGGGCATTGTGAGTGTTTATGACGCGGATTGGATCTCTCTTAGGAATTCCGAAGATCGAGTGCTGTTTTTTGCCATGGAACTGGTCGAGGGAACGAGCCTGGAAGATTATCTGAGAGCGGAAAGATTGTCTTGGCGTGAGATTGTGCGGCTTATGGCGGCGATCTGTGATGCGGTCCATCACGCGCATGAGAATGGCGTGGTGCATCGCGATCTGAAACCCGCCAACATTGTGATCCGAAAAGATGGTTCTCCCGTCGTCCTCGATTTTGGGTTGGCGAATGCTTCGCTCGATGCTCTGGGGACTGAATCGAGTTTTATGTTGTCGGGCACGCCTCAGTACATGAGCCCGGAACAACTCGCCCCGGCTGAGTTTCCCCGGGGCGCGGATGGTCGCACCAGTGATATTTATTCCCTCGGAGTCGTTTCGTACGAGGCCCTGGTCGGGAAACGCTTTCGGACCATCTCGAAGGATGTTCCTTTGCGGGAGATTCGAAGATCCATCCTCGAGGAACTGCCGAAGCGGGTTGAGATTCCCGTTTCTCATCGTCGGCTCCGGCGAGCGGTTGTTCGGGCCTTGGCCTGCGAACCGGAGCAACGGTTCGCGAGCGCCGCGGATTTTGGGACGGCATTGAGCAAGGCGAGCGAACCCCTATTCAATTGGAGGTGGGCGGCGTCTTCAGTATTCGTTGCCGTCGGGATCGCGGGTGGGACCTTCTATTTTAATGCGACTCAAGAGGGGAAGCTCGGTCGGCTCCGGTTGGATATCGAAGCCGCAAATCTCGCCGGGGATGTGACGAAAGTCCTGGAATTAGTGCCAGAGGCGAATCGTGTGGGCGTCGATGTGCTCACTCTAAGAGGCGCCGTTGCGAAGGCCTTGGCTCTGGAGCAGGACCCCACCGGGAGTTGGGTCGACCGCAAAGAGGCGCTCGTCGACACGAGAGTGCTGTCTTCGGATGGTCGGTTTGTTGCCGTGGCGGTGGAGGATCATTTGGAAATCCGGGACGTCGCAAGCGGAGATTTGGTAGTGGACTTGTACTCAGAGCACCGGGATGAACCCTACCGCCCGGCATCACGTCGGTTCGGAGCGATTTGCTTCTCCCCGGATTCAACCCGTGTCGCGTCAAGCAGCGATGACAGCCACCATGTCTTGGTCTGGGACATTGGCTCAGGCACACTTGGCTCGGTCCTTTATCACGCGAGTCCCATTTCTGCACTGCAATGGGAGCCGGACGGAACGATTGTGTCCGGTGCCATCGATGGGACGCTCTATGAGTGGGAGGATCGGCCGCTTGATGAAAGGTTTCGCGATGTTGCCGATCGGGTTAGCGGAATCGGGTTTCCTCAACGGATTCTTTCCCTGGATAGCCGAAGTGCGGACGATACGATTGCCGTGCTGACCCCTTACGGCGCCTTTCTCTTTGATCGATCCAGCGAGTCTATCCGTGCGCGTCATCCCCTGGAGAATCACACGTTCCATGCCGTCGAGTTGGATCCGATCCTGCCCAAGATTGAGCTCCTGGGGGATGGTGTCCGGGAGATTCGGTGGGGGCCTCAATCCGTGGCGTTTGAGATGCCGTTAACCCAAGCGCCTCGCGCAATCGCCGTGTGTCCTGGGGGACGGTGCGTTGCGTTCTCGGATAGTCAGGGCATCTCGGTGGTCGATGCGATACACGAACGGATTGTGACAAGCGTGGAGGCAACTTTGGCAGGCGGGGTAGCGGTTTCTTTTGACGATCCAGCTTTGTATCTGGTGGATCGCGATGGGATTCACCGGTGGATTCTCGAACAAGGCCGAGGCCGGCGTTCGGCGGAAGCGCTGCGGTTGAGCTTTGCGCACGCGACGATTGGTATCGCGGAAGCGCCGGACTGGGGGTGGCTGGCTACGCCGGCGAAGCTTCACAAGATCGACCTTTCCGCCCTGTTTTCGGGAGCGGAGGTTGGGGGAGATTGGGAACTCGCGTCCGTGGGGGTTGCGAACGCCGGGCGTTCGTACTCGGCTGTCGAAGCGGCGGCGAATGGGGCGTTTGTGGCCGTTGGAACGAATGCCTCGGCTGGGCAGCCACCCGATCCTGAGTTTCGGGTCTATGACTCACAACTAACCTTGATCCGGGTTTTTGAGGACTGTCAGTCAGTGGTCTTTACGGGCGACTCCCGTTCTTTGCTATGCTTGGGGCTCGATGGAACGTTTCGGGAATTCGGGGTTCCGGAATGGGATGAGCCCCGCTCCGTTCGCCGCGGGATTCAAGGCCATATGGCCCTGAGTGGGAACGATCGATACCTCCTCACCGGGGCTTCGACTGGTGAGCTTGAATTACGTTCCTACCCCTCGCTCGAATTGTTGACGACGCTGGCCTATCGAGTCAATGACCCCGTGGTCTCCCTCTCTCTGAGCGAGGACGGTGGGTTGGCGGTGGCGGTGACCGAGAACCATTCGCTCGTTATTTGGAGGATCGACCAATTATTTGATCAGTTTTCTGACCTGGAACTCGCGTGGGTTCCGACAGGTCCCTATAGAGAACGATCAGCAGTGCCTAGTCTTGAGTTTTTGGAATGAGTGCCAGAGAAAACGGTTCCATCTTGATTCGGAAGAAATTCCGATTGGAGGAGTACGAATTGGCGGATGTCCGTGATTTGCCGGACTTCGATCCTGAGTGGTATCCGGTAGCTGCTTCGTCCGGATCGGAATCGCACAAAGAACCGGATGTTATCAGGCGCCGCAAGCAGGTTTTCTTGTCGATCTATTATCGGTCGAACGTCCTTCAGCGAGAGTTGGCGCAAGCGAGGGATGCGGGGGATGTAGGCTTGGAAGAGAAAACATCTGAGGCCATTCGCCAAATCCAACTCTTGATGAAGAAGGTTGAGAGACACTATGCCCCGATTGGCTTCGCGGCAGAACCGGAAAGTGAAGGAGACTTGGTGATCCAGGTCGCATTCAGTTATTCGCGACTGGGACCACCGCCGCCAAGGCCGGCAAAGAGGACGGCGATTGTGTCGTTGAATCTACCGGATGCCATTCGGGCGGATGCGAACCGCGAACCGCAAAGGCTTCATGGAGTATGGAGAAGCTAATCTTCAAGAACCTTCAGGGCGCGGGCGATGTGGTGATGCTCACCGCCGCCGTGAGGGACCTTCATGTGGCCGAGCCAGGGGAGTATCAGGTTGATGTTCGGACGCCCTTTCCGGAATTGTGGGAGCATAATCCCAATCTGACCACCCTGGATGACCAAGATCCCGAAGTGAAGCACGTACAGTGCAAGTATCCGTTAGTCCATCGGTCGAACCAAGTGGGGTGCCATTTTGTCTACGGATTCATGGAATTCCTCAACGAGGAATTGGGCTTGGAGGTTAGGCCCACTGCGGTGAAGGGGGATATTTACCTTTCAGACGACGAGCGGGACCGGCGAATCGCCTTGGCTCCCTTTGGTCTGGTCGAACAGCCTTACTGGATCATTGTTGCCGGTGGCAAATACGATTTCACCATCAAGTGGTGGCGTCATGAACGGTTTCAAGAAGTCGTCAATGCGCTGAGAGGGGAGATTCATTTCGTTCAGGTTGGGCGTACGGGGCATGAATACCATCCGCCCTTGGCTGGGGTCACGGATCTACGGAATAAAACCAATTTACGGGAACTGATTCGCTTGGTGCATCATGCGGAAGGGGTGCTCTGTCCGGTTACATTGGCGATGCACTTGGCGGCGGCAGTTCCGATGCCGGAAGGCGGCTTGGCGAGTCGGCCGTGTGTGGCGATCGCGGGGGGACGGGAACCGCTCCACTGGGAAGCGTATCCGAACCATCAGTACGTGCACACGATCGGTTCCCTAAAATGTTGTGCGACGGGCGGCTGTTGGAAGGCACGGACGGTGCCCTTGGGGGATGGACATGTATTTGACGGCGAACCGAATCTTTGTGTCGACGTCACGGAAACTGGGCTAGCCCGATGTATGGACATGATTGAGTCCGAAGAGGTGGTTCGGCGGATCCGGACCTATAGAATGTTGGGGAGAGAAAAAAACTAGAAAAATCATGGCAACGAGAAACTATTATTTGGACTTCGTTCTCAAGAGCGACGCGAAAGAGGATTTCGCTCGGAATCCGAAAGACTTAGAATCGATTTTTGGTGAGCGAGGTGCTGCGGCATGGAGGGATTTCGAGTCCAAGTATCACTTGGGGGATCTTTTTATGGCAATTGGAGAAATACCAGACAAGTTCGATCCGCGGCTTGAGAAACTAATCGAGGTCGCAAAGAGAAATGATCCCGGTATCAAATTTGACCGTATGGAAAGACTGCTATCGGTGAGGGTACGCGGGAATCGTAAGACGTTAGACGCGGCACTCAGAGACGCACGCAAACTCGTCGCTGAGGACAGCGATGATCGGCCCGAGGGTTTGGAGCCATCCGCTGGCTTGCGAGGGTATCTTGGACCTCCTTCGAGTTCGGAGCCCTCGACTTACACTGTCGAAGATCCTCATGTGAAGTACCAATCCTATCTTGAAGAGGAAGAGACAGGATGTATCGAAGGTTGGCAGTATCTCGGTGGGCGTGGAGAGAACGTACGGTTTTGTGATGTTGAGGCTGCCTGGAACCTCAAAAAGGAAGAAAGTGACTTGCCTATTGCTCGTCTGTTGCACGGAAAGAATAACCGTAAGGACCGATTTGATAGGCGTCACGGGAATAATTCCGTCGGCGTGGTTTGCGCGAACACTAATCACAAGAAAGGGGTTGGGATTTGTCATCAGATAGGGGAAGCGACGGTTTCATCCTATGTGCCAAAGCGCGGCCGACGTCGAGATGAGCTCTTCTGTGCGATAATTAAGGCGGCTTGTCATTTGGCGTTTGTTGGCCCCGACGACGGTTTGAAGTGTGATCCGGGGAATATCCTCTTGATAGAGGTGGGAGAGAGCGGGGGAAAATTGCCGGTTGAAGTTGCCGAGTGTTACTACTGGGCGATTCGGATTGCGACCGCGGTTGGGATTATCGTCATTGAACCGGCGGGAAACGGCGGAACCGATATCGAAGACGAGCTTTGTCCTCGGAAGTGCTTTGGTGATCCGCGAGCGATTCTCGTTGGAGCCTTACATCCTAAAACGAAACGGATTCTCAGAGATTCGTCGAGAGGCGATTGTATCAACGCTTGGGCGTGGGGACGTTCCGTCTATTGTTATTATCCTATGGAACGACAAGCGTTTGGGCAGACATCCGCTGCGAGTGCTATCGTAGCGGGTTGTGCCGCGATGGTGCAAAGTTTGTTCAAGCAGGCCAACCCTTGTGAAGTTTTGAGTCCTTGCGATATGAGGTCCAGGCTACAAAAAGCGTCACACGATAGGAGGGGACCGAAGGTATTGAATATTATTAAGGCGATTGAGGTTGTTCCTGCAATTCATCCCAAACCTGCACCAAATCCCGTCCAGATTCCCGGACCGTTTGTGAAACTGCCAGATCGACGAAGAGTCGACAACAAGAATGACATCTGGACCCCACCACTAACACCTCACGAAGATCCGCCTTTTGAACGTGGGATGGTAAATCCAGTGCTTCGAGGAGGGGCTTGCCCCACCCCACCGACGCCAGACGATCCAAATCACCCGACCGAGGAGGAGCTTTTCAATGCGTTTGTAATTCGGGTTATCGGTTGCGCTGAGAGCTACAATAGGGCGTTGTATGACTTGAAGCAGTGCCACCTCGGGATGCATACGAGTGGCACTTATCCTGACAAGCTGTGTTGTTATCGAAAGGTATGTGCCGTATTCGCCGGGGTTCAGAATGGGATGGGAGAGTTGCCTGAGGGAAATCTAATTCAACTCGTTGATCCGGACACCATCTTTATCGAGCCGCGTTTGTCGAATGGCTATATCATCGATGTTTCCATTGTAGCTCATCCCGCCCATCCTGAAACGGGGCTCGGTGCTCCCAATTACCATTCCGAAAGTTCGTTGGTAAGCACGAACTGCTCGACGTACGGGAGCTGTTAGGTGTAGGGAAACGAACTCATTGATGCGCATGGATCGGAGATCGTTTCTAGCGTGGTTCGGGGGAACGATGTTGGTTCCGTCCGCGTTGGCTCAGCCCGGATTGCCAACGCGGACGACTCTGGCAGGGTGCCAGAGGAACCTTGCGATCATCGATGAGGCCATCCGTTCCTACCGACGTCGGAATGACAACAAGTACCCATACTCGTTGACGGAGTTGCTGGACAAAGGATATCTCAACGATCAACGGACTTTGGTCTGTCCCGTTGCCCGCGCCAGTTCGGACTACCGCTTGGGACATCGGTTCGTCGATTCCTCTGAGCTCGATCGAAAGACATCCTACCGCTACGAGCTGACGAAGATGTTGCGAGAGTTGAATCAGGGGATGACGGATCGGGAACTCCGATTCTTACAACAGAAAAGTCCGGTCGGAAGATACGTTCCCGTCGTCCGCTGCTTTAAGCATCGAGAGACGAACGATGATCAGATCCTGAATCTTCGTATGAACGGAAAGATCGAGTTTGGGTTGGAATACTGGGAGGCGGACTTTCGCAGGCTTTTCCCGCATTCTTATCTGACTCCGGTTGCCATCAGCCGTTCGCAAGCGCCGCTCTCCGAACAGGCACCGCCGCGTGCGAACGTCTCCTATCCCCCGGAACTGGTTGACCTGACGCCTTACTATACGGGGCTGTTGACCGACTGTTGGCCACTCGATATTGGCAAAGATACACTGAAACCGTTGGTGGCGGAAAATCCCCGGTATGAACCGTTCGATATCGACGGCGTGTTGTTTGACATCCGAGGAGTCGTTCAACTGGATGCCGAACCTGTCAAACCCAAGGGGCCGCCTCGTAACAATCTGTCTTCTCCGACCTTTCCCGAATCGATCCAGGGTATCGCAGTGGGTCAAACGGCGAGCGTGTTGCATCTGTTACATGGTACGCTCTTCGGTGAGGAAGATGAGAGGCTGGTGGCGACGCTGGGCTTCAACTATGCCGATGGGAGGAAAGGTTCGGTCGAACTCCGGTTTGGGACGAACACGGGTTGCTGGCGCTCGACCCTGCATACCGATGAGACCGAGTGGGAGCCTAACACTCGGATCGCGTGGACCGCACCTTCCCCAGTCGAGAACGGAGAACTCAGACTCTTCAAGACAGCGGTCAGACTCTGTTCCGATGTTCGTTTGGATTCGGTCGATTTCCACTCTTCGATGTCCAAAGCCGGGCCCTTCATTGTCGCTATGACGACCTCCGAGTCGCGGGTTGGTATTCTTGACGGGGGATTGAATGCGTGTGAACGGATGCTTCGATCGAAACAGAAGTAGCGACTCCTTCGTGGCCGGTCGCTTTGACCTAAACTTGGTCGCGAGGCATCGCGGCGTGCGGTACCGCAGTCCTTGGTCTGTGAAAGAGTGTAAGAAACGGGCTCAGGCTGCGTAGACCGAGGGGATGACTCTTCGATCATTTGTTAGGTTGTATCGGAACCTTGGCTGTTTTGTGTTGGTAGGGGCGTGCGTTGCTGCGATCCCCGAGATTGCGCTGGGAAACGGGTTGACCATACCCTTTCAAGGCTACCTGACGGACTCGGCGGGTAAGGCGGTTGCAGATGGGACTCGCTTGGTGCAATTCAAACTCTTCGATGCACCGGTCGGTGGGCGCTTGGTTTGGGGTGGGGAGCTGCATCAACTCTCGGTCAATGCCGGTTTGGTCAATACCCGGCTTGGCTCGAAAACCAGTCTGGATGGCGTTGACTTTAACCTCCCGCTGTATCTGGAGTTGACCGTTGATGCTCAAGGGATGGACGAACTTGGGGCGGGCGTGATCGACGCCAGCGATCCGCCGCTTCTCCCGCGTCAAAGGGTTGTTCCGGCTGTGTTTGCTCGGACGGCGGCTTGGGCACGCGATGCGGGGAAACTCGAGGGGCACGGTTGGGACCGGATTCTAATTTCTGTGGAAGGAAAGGGCTCCCGATTAAACGGGGATTTAGTGGCGTTTCCGGACGGATCGGTTTTGGGGGATATCGTTGGCCAAGCGGGTGTCGATGGGCGTTGGCTTCAGGATTATTCCGTGGGCGAGGGCAAGATTGGGAGCCTGAGTCGGCTTACTCTGCCGGGAGAGAAGATCACGGACCGTACGAATGAATCCGGGGAACCGGATGTGATCGGGCTACAGATCACCGAGGCTGGCGATGCCTTGGTCCGGGGCGGCGTGGGCGTGGGGCTGCGGTCCGTTTCGGAACCCGATTCGTCTTTGCCCGGACATGGTTTGATCCACCTCGATGGCGTGAGTCGCAATCTTCTTTTCAGTCAGGCGCAGAGCCTGACCGAAGAGAGTGAAACCCAACCGAGGCTACTCCTCCCTGAAATCGCCATTCTTAGCGAGTCTATCGATGATCCGAGTGTCGGCGGCGGTTCGAACGAGAATGGCGGTTGGCAGACGCGGCGATTGAATACGATCCAGCCTCCGAAAGGCACTTATTCGATCAAGCTGGAGCTGGATCGGAATGAGATTCGCTTGCTCGCGGGTCAGTACCTGATTGAAGGCAGCGCACCGGCGTTCCGGATCCGGAACCATCTCGTGACTGTCAATCGCGTCGAATCCGATCGTCCAGCTGGGGCTGTGATCATCGGTCCGGCGGCGTTTACTCACGGTTCTGTCTCCGTGCAAACTCGGGCCTTCTTTTCCGGGATCATTGACGTGAAGCAAGAGGAGGAGCGCTTTGTCATCCGTCATTTTACAGACGGCAATGGTCCCAACAAAGGCTTGGGGGCCGAACATACTGCTGGGGCTGAGATTCCCTTGATTACCACTCAAGTCAAAGTCACGAAGCTGCGGTAGGTGGGGGGCTCAAGGTGGGGAGTGATGGGGACAGTGGGAATGCGGTCGGCTTCCCTTTGAGAATCTCAGAAGAGCGGGCCTGACTCAGGAAAGCTGAAGCCCTGCTTCAACACTCCATATGAGGGCGGCTTTTTGGATTGCGAGAGCGAAGCTGTCGTGTTGACCGCGGTTGGGTCGTCGGTACCTGCCTTCGTTCACTGCGTGAGGTTTCTCAAGTGAGTTGCCATGGCGCCGCGGATCCACAGAATTCGCTAGCCGAATCGAGTGGAATTCTTCAGGGTTTCGCGCGTCTTATATGGCAATCCATGAAAGAGAAGTCAGCGGGAACGAGTGAGGACGATGACGGACTAGACTTTTCGGATCAATGGATCGGAAAGGTATTGGGGGGACGATTCAAGTTAACTCGTTTCATCGGTGCCGGGACGATGGGAGCCGTCTACCAGGCCTATGATTCGGCTCGGTCCGAGTCCATCGCCGTCAAGGTTTTCTATCCCGCACTCTCTCGCGATCCAGAGACAATGCGTCAACTGCGCCGAGTCGTTGGTGTGCAGCGAAACTTGATCCATCCCACCATCGTGCGGGTTTTTGACCTGCATGAAGCGTCGGGACTGTGTTGGGTTAGTATGGAGTGGGTTGAGGGGCAGTCGGTTCAGGAGTTACTAGAGTTGCGGCGCTTCGTGGCGGATTCGGCACAAAGACACGAGATGCTGCGCTGGGTTCGTGAGGTGGTGGCGGGGCTTCGGGAAGCGGCGTCCGTTTCGTTTCATTTGGGTATCAAGCCCGGTAATTTGTTCTTCGAGCCTTCCGGGCGGGTCCGAATTTCCGACTTTGGTTTTCGCTCGTGTCTCAGGTCGAATGTGGCCAGTTACTCCTGCCTGATGACGGACAGCGTGGCTTACCAGGCGCCGGAAGTGATGCGCGATGCGGCACTAGGGGACGCGAGGTCGGATCAGTTTTCACTGGCTGCAGTCATCTATGCTTTTCTTTTTGGTAATCCGCCGTCCGGACATTGGGAAGTGCCTGCATCGCAACGAGGTCATGCTGCTAGGGCACTTCTTCGCGTGTGTGCGCGTGCGCTTTCCAATCGGCCCAGTGATCGATTTCGTGATTTCGTAGAGTTCGAATCAGCGCTCGTAGCCGCTGTAACACGGAGCCGCCGGGGAACTCGGATTGCGGCGTGGGTGGCGGGAGCGGCTTTCGTCGTCGCGATCCTGTGGGCTGGGGCGGTTGGATTCCCGGATTCGATTCTAGGTCGGATGCGGGATCTGCTTGCCGGACGTTCCCGAACGGTGTTGGCCGAGCAAGCGACTGTGCTTTGGAACCGCTGTGTCCTTTTGCAGGCGCGTGATGCACAGTTGAGGGCTGAGAATGACGCGGCGTGGCAGCGCCTCGCTCAGGCCGCGAGTGATGGTGTCGCTGCGCCACACGCTGGGGATGCCCCCGCGCAAGTCACGGAATCCGGTACTGTGGTCGGGGATGTTCCGCGGACTCTTCTCAGCACCTGGCAGACCGTGGTTCAGGGGCGTTATCACGGCGCGATTCAAAGCTTGAAGGCGTATGAGCAAGACGTGCGCTCGGCAATCGAACGGAGTGAGCAGAGACAAGTATTGCTGAATGGATTAGAAGAGGGGGGCGAGACGGCTATCGAACTGTCAAGACTCCTTGGATCGTCACAGCCGATGGATCGTTGGCACGAGAATTTTTCACGGGTCTCGGATCCGGATGAAACGCCGGATGGGATGCTGGTTCAGTCTGTGAATGCCTTGCGAGACCGACATCGGCGGGAGGGGGAATCGATCCTCAACTCGCTCAGCAATCAGGTCGAACACCTCCGCGTGAGTCTTGAGGATGCCATTGGGCCCTTGGCTAAGCTCCCTCGTCATTTGAATGATTCCGTCCTGAAGGTGCTGGAGCCGAACTCGTCTGTAGATTCGGAACAAACGTCTTGGCGGGCTCGCTTCGAATCTCTGACAGCGGCCGAATCGACCTTGCTTCGTTGGACGGATCTGTATGAATCCCTGCCACCGTCGACTCATCCCAATACGTTTCGGAATGGTCTCGGTATGCCGTTTGTTCCGGTGCGGTCAGATATTTGGTTCTGTATGTTCGAAACGCGGCTAGTCGATTTTGAATCATTCGTGCAGCTCTCGGGCTATGATCCCGACTGGCATTGGCGGGAACTCCCGCTCGAGGGAACTGAGCTGTCTCCGTTTCTACCCGTGACTCGAATGGCTTACGAAGTTGGGGAAGCCTTCTGTGCCTGGTTGACCTCGGTAGAACGGGCGGCCGGCCGGATCGAAACTACGGATCGATATCGATTGCCCCTGCCGGAGGAATGGGATCTGGCGGCGGGGCGGGTTGGGCGCTGGGACTGGAAGGAGAACTCGGAGCAGCCGCATTTGCTTGTGAACGGCAATCTGAAAGGAATTGAGGATGGCTACGCCGGGGTGGCAGATGTCGGTCGGTTTCCGGCTAATGAGCACGGTCTCTATGACATGGTCGGTAGTGTCGCTGAGTGGTGCCGGGATCCTGTTAGGCGAGGCGGGGTACATTGGGGGTTCCTGCGCGGCTTCAGCTGGAGGCGAGATTCAAGCGTCGAATACTTGTATGCGGATGATGCTCCGTACCCGTTCAGCCACCAGTTGGCCGATGACATTGGTTTTCGAGTCGTGTTTGAGAAAGGCGGGCATGATGAATAACGCGTGCGTCGTGACCGAAGGACAAGTGTTGAAGGGGCGGTATCGGATCGACCAACGCATTGGCGAGGGCGGGATGGCCGTGGTGTTCCAAGCCTTCGATTTGGAGCGAGACGAAGCCATTGCGATCAAGGTTCTGTCCCCGGCCTATCTGGAGACGGAGGAGTTCTCGCGGCGGTTTGTCCGGGAAGCAGCCGTGACGAGCCGTTTGAATCACCCGAATATCGTACGAGTGCATGATCTCGAAGCGGATTCCGGAGTCGAGTTCATGACCATGGAATTGCTGGAAGGCCAGACCTTGCGGTCGGAGATGAACCGGCGTTTCGAATCTGGCGAATCGTTTGCGCTGGAGGAAGTACGTCGCCTCGTCCGGCAGATCGGGGATGCCTTGGGCTATGCCCATTTGTATACGATCCACCGGGATCTCAAGCCGGAAAACATCTGGTTGACTTCGGAAGGACAGGTCAAGTTGGTGGACTTTGGCTTGGCGGCCCTGCGCGATGACGTCATGCCGGGATTGCCTGGGCCGACTCGCACGGGCGTCAGTTTTGGTACCCCGTATTACATCGCTCCGGAGCAATTGAGTGATCCGAGGCAGAGCACGTCTACGGCGGACCAGTACTCGCTGGCCGCGGTCACCTATGAACTATTGACCGGAGCGGTGCCCGCGGGGATCCCGAAAGCGGTGCGACGCCTGCGGCCTGATGTGCCGCGTTCCGTTTCTCAAGCGATTCGCCGAGGTCTTTCGCGCTTTCCGGAAGATCGCTATGACCGGTTAGATGACTGGGTCGGGTCCGTTTGTGAGTCTCGCTCCGTATTGGAGGTCCTGATTGCCAGCCCCTCGCGGTTGATCGCTTGGTCCGTGATTGTATTCTTGGTCGGTGTATTCTCTGTATTGGTGTTGGCGGAAGCGACTGCGCGATTTCAAGCAGCGGCTGTGGCGGACTCGCAGCGAGTCTCGCGGGTGATGCAGGAACGACAGAGCCAGTATAATGCTTGGTTTGAGGCGCGGGGAGAGTTGGATCGGATTGCCGCGGATCTGCAGCAACTCGGAGGCACGAATGCTGTAGAGCTATCCCATTCTCGGGTTTGGGAAGATTTGGCCCAGGCTTCGAATGCACTGGTTCGTAGTGAATTGCCAATGGCAACCGAACGGCTTGAGGCGCTGGCAGGTCGCCTTACCGAATTGCAGGAAAACGCCAGTCACCTTGCGGAAATGGAGGCACTTGAAGCCCAACGTCATTGGCGCGAGACCTTCGATTCTAAAGCGCCCCTACTGGTTCCAGATCTCTCCCACCTGGCTGATCCCGACGGCCTACTTGCCGAGGGGCGACAGGCTAAAACCCGAGGTGATTACCCCTTGGCGTTGGATTCGCTCCGAGAGTCGAAATCCGTGTTTGAGGGTTGGACTGAGGATCTTTCGAGTCAGCTCCGGCGGACCGAAGCCTTTTTGAGTGAATTGCCGTCGCGGCCTCAGCTCTACACGAATTCTGTCGATATGGTGTTTGCCGCTCTGCCGGAACCCGATGGAGCCGTACCGACGACCTGGATTAGCATTTGGGAGACTCGGGTGATTGACTATGCCCGTTTCGTCGCGGACGGTGAGAACTGGGATACCAAGTATTCCGTAAATGATTTGTGGCGAACCGCCAGCCTGCCATCACCCTCGGCCCCGGTTGCCGGAGTGTCCTATTCAGAAGCCCTGAGGTTTATCCAGTGGTTAGGCGGCTACGAGTCGCGGTTCAATGACAATGAGCTCCCGCGCAGGATAACCCTGGTTACGGACCATGTCCGTGGCTGGATCGACACGTTGCTTTCTGAGGAAGAGCCGATTCCGGAATCCGTTCACGCCTTCAGTAGCTTGTGGCCGCCGCTCCGGAATGAACCATTTTTTCGTAGTGATCCTTGGGTGAAGGGGCCTGGCGGGTTCGTCCGTTCCGTGGCGACCGTTCGGCCGAATCCATTGGGGCTTTTTGATCTATCTGGTAATGTGTGGGAGTACTATGTGTCCCTTCGAGAAACCGCGAATCCCCACTGGTTTGATGCCCGGGTCTATCTGACAACGTTGATGGGTGGCGGGCGATTTGGCGAAGTGTCCATATCGGATCAAACGCAATCCGGGTGGCCTGGAATGGTGCCTGTGAAAAAGGTCGGGCGTGCGGAGGCGATCGGCTTTCGGCTGATGTATAGTCCGACTAATCCAATCAGGCGAGGGTGGATCAAACCCAGGCCGGTCGAGGGGGCGGTAGCGCGGTAAGGAGTGCCTTTGTCCAGTTTAGAGCCGACAGTAGATTTTTAGTTCCTGCAATTCCTGTTCGGCATCGTCAGTGTTCAAGGCGAACTCCTGGATGACTTGAATGAGAATCCGAGTGAAACTTCTCTTAGCTGCCATGAGCAGATTCGTCGCCTTCGCGTGGGATTCTAGACCCAGCCGCTCTTGCAGGGATTCGTAGGATTCGGTGGCATGCTCCCGCAGAATCGGGGCGAGGATGCGGCCGTCAAAGATCTCCCACATCGCCAACTTCCGCCGTCGATCACAATGCCATTGGAAGCGTCTCAGTGCCTCATTGATGATCTCCCGGTTCCAGTTCGTGTCGAAATGTTCCCGTTCGTCTGGGGGGATTTCATTGCTGGGAAGTGAATCCTCGGAGACTTCGTGCCAGGGAACCAGTCCCTCGGAGGGATGGCGTTTCTGCGCAGAACTTTTGCGGTTCTCGGTCCGTGCGTAGTTGGTGAGTGCTCCGAGAAGGAGCGTGCGAAAACGGCCCCGCGTTGGGTCTGCGCGTTGGACCAAACTCCCGTGTAGGATCTTCGCAGAGATGAATCCGTGGACCAAGTCTTCCGCGTTGGCCGGGTTTTTCCGTAGATGTTGTTCGGCAAACTGGACTAAGGCCGGGCGGTAGATCTTGAGGAGTTGATTGAGATGATGGAGCGACTCGTCGTCGGGATCGCCGGCCGAGCGCACGAGTTGCCATTGAGTGGTTTGAAACGCTTTGGGGAGCTCGGGACTGTCCGGCGCAACGAGAGATTCGTCCATGGCGTATGCAGCAGGATTCTTGTCAGGGAGGGGGAACGGAGAAAGAAAAAAATGTAAGATCGAGCGCTTTGTTGAGTAAGGATGGGTGTTTATGGCGAGTACCGCGACGTTGAATCGACCGACTTTCTATCAGACTCTTGTGATGCGACCCTCGTGGATGCGGACCGTTTCCATTCTCGTCGGCTTGTTGGTAACTTTAGTTGGGTCTGTTGCCACGGGGCCTCGCTTACTTCCTTTTCAGGGGCACTTGTCACTCGCGGACGGCAGGCCGGTTCCGGACGGGAGCCACCTGGTTCGCTTTGCCCTTTATGATGCACCGGTTGGCGGCGAGTTGGTTTGGGGCGGCCAAGTGCATCGTTTGTCCGTAAACGATGGTCTTGTGAATACGATGTTGGGAACGAGATCGTCGCTTGAGCGAGTGGACTTTGGCTCGACGCTCTATTTGGAAATAACCCTAGACGCGGATAGTTCTGGGGCGATCGATCCCGCTGATCCACCGCTACTTCCCCGGCAGCTTGTTGTGCCCGTTCCGTTCGCGGTGGCTGCGGGTGGTATGACTTACCAGGAGGACGGGAGGCAGGAAGTGGCCGGTTGGGAAGCCCTTCTCGGGGGGCAGAATCCGTATCAGGGGTTTCTTGAGGGATCCCGTATCCGCCCGGAATCACTGCCATTTGACCGTTTGATTGGTAAGATTTCCGAACAGCAGCTAGAGCCGGGAGCCGCCCTGGCTAATCTGTCCGAAGGTTCGATCGACGGGGGGAAGATTGCCCCAGGGGCGATTGAAGGGATTCATCTCAAAGACGATGAGGTTGGGTTCGAGAAGACCAACCGTCGAACAGTCGCCGTAGAAGCCGGGGTTTCTGGCGTCGCCATTTCGGAACCTCTGAGTGTTGAGTTTATTGGGAGAACCGAAGGTGTAGACGTCCTGATTCCAGAGCTCTCTGTGACGCTCGAGACGACCGGGCGCCCTTTGAGAATCGGTTTTCTTTCTCGCGGTGTCACGCCAGGCCTCTTCGAAGTCGCGGCAGCCGACCGGCTGAGCAGTGGAAATGTGATTGTTTTCGAGAACGAGGTCGAAGTTGCGAGATTTGCCATGATCCATGTCTTTGCCGGGGAAAATGGGCGGCACTTAGAACCGGCCAGCGCGTTCTCTCATCTCTATCTTCCTGAAACCTCTGGAGTCAAGGAGTACACCGTGAAATTCCGAATGTTTCACGGAACTGAGTTCAGAGTGCACGAGGGAGTTCGGCTCTATGCCTATGAATTGCGCTAGCCGTGATCTGGGAGTAGATTCCGGATTGTTGTTTAGCCAGTCATCGTACTCCCGGCAAGTTGCTCTCGCTGCCTCCTCGCGTTGATCTAGAATCTTTTCCGATCGTGCCCGCCATTGAGTGGTTTGAACCGCTTTGGTGGTCTCGGATCCGATGTGCGTCTCTTGAGATTCGTCCATGCCAGGTGTCATACGAATCCTGTTGGGAAGTCGGAGTCGAAAAAGAAAAAAATGTAAGACTGAGCGTTTTGCGGAGTAAGGATGGGCGTTTGGGGCTGTGGTTTGTTCAATGAGCCGCTGCTAGCTGAGATGCCAACGTTCATTTTTTTGTATGAGATTGTCTTCGCTACGAATACTGGTTGTATTCACGATGCTCGGGTCGCTTGCTTTGGTTTCCGCGGCGGATTTACCCAGAATGCTTCCGTTTCAGGGATACTTGACACATTCAGATGGGACGACTCTGCCGGATGGCCAACGTTTGGTTCGCTTTGCTATCTATGATGCCCCAAATAGTGGTCGGGCGGTGTGGCCCGGTGAGGTGCATCAACTGAGTGTCCATGCGGGATTGGTGAATACCATTCTTGGAAGTCGAGTTTCATTGGAAAAAATAGACTTTAGCCGTCCGCTGTATTTGGAAATCACCGTGGATGGGCAAACGAGCGGGCAAGTGGGCCATGGCACTATCGGAGCTGAGGATCCACCGTTACTCCCGCGACAAGTGCTCATTCCTGTACCGGCAGCAATCCGCGCTTATGAGCTAGGCTATCGGGATTCTGGGGGCCTTGTGAAAGGAGCGGGTTGGGAAGAGGTATTTGACGGCGGGATTCCCGGGGCCGGACGGATTGGCGGAGAGAAACTTCGGGACGGTTCGATTGCGGTCGAAAAGTTGGCGGGTGGGATCACTGCTGATCAGCTTGCTGCGGGGGCCGCGTTGGGCAACTTGCTTCCTGGCGTTATTTCCGGCGAGCTAATCGCCCCGAACGCGGTCGGTTCAAGCCACATTGCGCCCGAGGTGATAAATTCGGGGCACCTTGTTGCCGGGGCCATTGACCAGTCGCGGTTAGCGCCACGACCCTTTGCAGCCCAAGTGAACGCCGGGGGAGTGGCGATCTCCGAACCGATCGAGTATTTCAATAGCGGCCAGATCGGACCCAATGAGGAGAGAGCGGTTCCGGGATTAGCCATCACTCTACCGGCTACGGGGCGCTTGATTCGGATCGGCTTGCTGGTAGCACCCTCCGGTTCTGGTGGCACGGTGGCGGTCGGAGGTGGCGGCTATGTTGAGGCGCACATCTTGTTCTACGAGGGAGATCAATTGATCGGCCGCTTTGTCTCGGCTACCAGCGGAGGATCAATCTCACTGCCCGCGAGTGGCTACTCGACGCTGTATCTGCCTTCGGAAGCGGGAAAGAAAGAGTATAGCGTTAGAGTACAGCTTAAGAGTGGAACGGCGGTTGAGTTTGGCGCAGGTGTGCGCTTGGTTGCCTACGAATTGTAAACGTCGGCCGATCGTTGCTAGCCTTAGACTTAGAGGCGCATTGTCGTTGAGGGGGCGTCATTCTTGGCAATGTTTATCCCCGGGCGTTGCGTTTGACTGTGAAGGATTCGTGTCCTAGCACGGTTTCTGAGAATTAGGGTTTGAAGAATTCTGATTTGGCCACGAGGCTGTGCTTCGTTTTACATGAAGTCATTTCGTGGCAGGTTCCAGTGGGTCTACCCCGTTACTTTCATTGTTTGCTTCCTAGTCTTATTGGTGGGGGAATTGAGGGGTGAGAATTGGAGCCCGAGCTCTGGGGAACGCTACTTCGGGGTTTTAGGTGACCCAATCTGGGAGTGTGTTTTCGTCCTTGATCCGTCCGAGGCTCTACCTGACGGGCGATATGAAGGCGCCGTTCACTATCTGGAAAGCAATATTGGAGGTGGGATCACGGGGCCTCAGGCTCCGAGGGAGTCTAGTCCTCGTTTTTCGATGTGGGCAGTCTCTGAGGATTCTTGGCGCATCGCCTGGACGGATTCCGGCTCCTCGGAGCGGAGGTCCGTTGACCTGGAATGGATTCGGACCATCCGGGGGGCTTGTCTAGCGGGTAGATATGATGATCGAGATCAGTGGGGTGGGAAGATTCAGCGATTGGTTTTGTTGTGGCCTGATTTCTCCGTCCAAGCGAACCCATTTCAATGGCCGTCCCAAACGACTCCCGACATCATTGGAGTCGCAAAAAATCGTCTTGCCGGGGATGTCCTTCGCTCCGAAACGGCCAGAGGGGGGTTGGCGAGCGATGCGACTCGGTGTCTTTTTCAATCCTCTGACCGATATCTCTGGGTTGGAACAGTTGAGGGTTTGAGTCGCTATGACGGTTTGATCTGGACGACGTTTGATGCGTTCTCAAGCCCTCCGCTCGCTGCTTCAGTGATCATGAGCTTGGCAGAAGATAATGAGGGCCGGTTACTCATTGGTACCAAAGGAGACGGAATCTTTCGCTACGACGGATCGTCATTTGAGCCGTTGGTGGTGAATCAGTTGATCGGTGAACGTTCCGTTAGTAGCGTGACCTCCGGGCCGGATGGTACCATTTGGTTTACGGTCGATGGGCCTTCCCTGGGGCGCTTGACGCCGACCGGTGAAACTGAAATTTGGGGGGTCGATGAATTCAATCCCTACTACCACTCAATCACGGACTACGTTAAGAATAGTCTCATGGATGTGATTCCTTTGGAATCCGAGGTGCGGATTTCGGCGAAAGGGAACTGGTTGTCATTTTCGGATACGCCGCTTGAAGCTGCCTATGGCATGGTGTTCGGGCAATATAGTGGTCGCATGATCCCGTCGGCACAAGGCGGCTTCTGGTGGTTTCACCATGGCCTGGTGCGTCTAAATGCAGAGAATGAGGTCGTTCAGCGCTATGATGTCCCCAAAGGTTCCTATATGGCCGAGGCTGCTGATGGAAGCCTTTGGTGGGCCATGAGTTATCCCCCATACGACGTCTTTCAACATTCAGAACAGGGTTTTTTTCGGTATTCCGTCTCAGAGTTTACTGATTCCAATGCTATGGGAATCATTGAGGATCACCAGGGGAATATTTGGGTGGCGACGGCGGCAAATGGGGTACTGCGGATTCGTCCGCAGCTGGTCGATACGGTGGCGGATTTACCGGTTCCGAACGGAGAAGTAGGTGCGGTTGCTAAGGTGAAGGGGCGCCCAATACTTTGTTCTCGCAGTGGTGGGATTGTGGAACAAGTTAACGACAGGTGGACGGCGTGGAATGTGAATGAGTTACCAATGGTGCGGCAAGCCTATCGTAGTCAGAGTGCGCGGTTGCAGCCTTATCGTCATGACGCAGTTGGCGGGAGTGTCGTTGGTCCATCAGGCCTGTGGGTGGGGCTATCAGTGAGTGACTTGGCAACTCGGCTTGTCGACCGGGGCGAGATTTCAAACTCCTTTCCTCTTCTTGCGTTTCGGGGCGAGTCTGAGACTCGACTTTACTTCTCAGAAGAACGTGGCGGGGGGATGAGCCGAGTGAGTTCTTTGGGTGTTTCACGGCAAAACGGCGTCTTTCTCGCCGGGAGGGAAGGAATTTTTCAACTCCGACCAGGAGCTTCGTCACTGGTTGACTGGTGTCGAGCCAATGGCGTTGATTCATTTGATGGTTTTTGTGTCCTTGTAGACCGGCAGGATCGGGTTTGGTTTGGAGGAGATGATTCCGGACTGTATAGAATTGATGATGATGGGGTGACACATATCTCGCGGGGGGGCGGGGGACTGGTTTCCAACAGTGTCTTCTCGATGTGCCAAAGCAGCGACGGTGCGCTTTGGGTCGGAGCCGAACGGGGGCTGACCCGGATTGATGAAGAGAGGCAGGTTACCCGTTTCGAATCCGGTGCCGATTTTCTGGAAAGGCCGATATATTCTCTTGTTGAAGATGATCAAGGGTATCTCTGGATGGGAACTCCAAGTGGGATCTTTGGGGTCGACCGAGACCACTTGGATGGCCTCGCTTCTAGAGAGCAGAATCGTCTCAGTGCCATCCGGCTGGGACGACGGGACGGTTTGGACAGTGAATCAGCAGAACCGCAGCGGACCCCAGGTGTGATCAAGACTCCAGATGGCAGACTCTGGTTCTGTATGGATACTAGTGTTGCAATGTTTGACCCTAGGGAAGTGGTCCGCCGTCATTCGGTAGGCCCGCAAGTTCGAATCTCTAGGTTTGGTAATGGGCAGAAAGTGTTCTATGAGAATCGCCGAGGTCATGGTGGTCGGAATGCCGATGCATCTGTTCAACTGCCGTTGGCTGCTCGTTCGACTCTAAAGATTGAATTCGAAGCGATTAGCTTTTCGGATCCCAAGTGGGTGTCCTTTGAATACCGCATTCTGGAGAAGAGTGAACACTGGTTTTCCAGTGGGAGTCAGAGGTATGTTCTCTACAGTGGCCTTCCGCATGGCGAATATACTTTTGAGGTGCGAGCGTTGGGGGGAGACAATCGCCTGAGTGAGAACACCGCGGTGATGAGGATTTTTCTTCCGAAGCATTATTATGAAACTTGGTTCTTTCGTGTTTCGTGTCTCGGTTGCGTACTTGCTGTTTCTTGGGGGCTACATTCTCGACGAACTTCCTACCTGCGGCAGATCGAAATGTTGAAAGGGCAAGTTGCCTTGGATCGTGAGCGGATGCGGATTGCTCGGGACATGCATGACGAATTCGGAACCACATTGAGCCGGCTTGTTTTGCGAGGAGGCGCTTTGATTGAAGGGGCTGAGGCAGGCTCGACCCAAAAGAAGGTTGGAGAGCGAATGAGGGATTCAGCTGTCGAGACCATGCGATCCCTTCGAGAAGTCATCTGGTCGTTAAATACTGAAAAATCCTCTTTTGAGGATGTGGCTGAATATCTACATCGGTTGGTCGAATCATACTTCGATGGTGTCGAGATTCAGCACCGTGTTGTCGTAAACCCGAATGCGGAAACGCATAGTTTCTCGCCTGCTTTGAAGCGTGACTTGGTGCTGATACTGAAAGGAATCTTGAGCAATGCCCTGACTCATTCCAAAGCGTCAAAGTTTGATTTGATGCTCGCGATGGAGGCGGAAGATTTGGTGGTCTCTGCCCGCGACAACGGTTGCGGGTTTGACCCCGACTCGATCGGTCCTGACAGTTATGGCATTCAAGCGCTTAAAGATCGTGTTCAGAGTTGGGGAGGTAGGCTGGAGATTCTGTCTCGGGATGGCGAAGGCACGACCATAGAAGTTCGGTTGTGCGTCCCCTCTGGAAATGGCGGCGAGGGTAGCTTATGAATCCGATTTCGATCGTGGCGCTTGATGACGACCCTGAGTACCTGATTGAGCTGGAAAGAGTCTTTTCCGGATCCGACAAGTTTGCTTGGGGGGGAGGTTTTAGTAATTCAGTCCAGTTTCTTGGGAGGCTGCCCGAACTCAACGCAGACGTGTTCTTACTTGATGTTTCTGTGCCAAAGTATTCTGGAATTGATTGTCTGAAATCGATCGTTGAGTTTCGTCCGGAATGTACTTCAATCATGTTGACTGTTTGCGATGATGATGAACGCGTCCTGGAGGCCTTCTTGGAAGGTGCGAGCGGCTATCTGTTGAAAGATGCCGGTCCGGAGAAGATCCGTTCCGCGATTGATGAAGTGTTGGGCGGCGGAGCCCCGATGACTCCGAGCATTGCCAGAAAAGTGATTCAGCTTCTTGGACGGCGGCGTTCGGACGTAAGCCATCCCGATGCCGCTGCTACGAGTGCCGAAGAGGTATCTGACTCGGATTCGGTGAAGGCGATTCTGTCACCACGGGAGTATGAGGTCTTGCAGGAATTGGCAGCCGGACGCAAGTATGCCGAGATCGCGGCAAGGTTGTTTATTTCTTTAGCTACGGTTAAGACCCATCTTCGAAAGATCTACGAAAAGCTTCGAGTTCGGAACAAGGTCGAAGCGATTTCGAGGCTTTCCAACGGCGGTTCCTAGACCCGATCTCGGGATGATCGTGGGTTCTTCCTAGAGGATGTCATTCACTTGAGAATTCGAAGCCGATCTACGAATCATCCTTTCGGACGATAGTCGGGCTCTGAAGGTAGAGTTACTGTCATTTCGACATGGAGCTCGCTCGGCGGAGGGGGCGATTGAGAAGCGGATGACGAATTGATATGAGGGTTTGATTGGCATGAGGATTCAATTGGTTTTAGGACTGTTTGTTGTCGGGATAATTGCTGTGTTTGTGGTGCCGAGGGCTCAAGAGGGAAAAAGAGCCAATTCTGCAGTGCTTCCGTTTCAGGGATATTTGACGGACGCGGGCGGAGAAACCGTATCGGATGGTGCGAAGTTGATCCAGTTTCGGCTTTTTGATGCTCCGGTGGGGGGGCGTGCGATTTGGGCAGGAGAGACTCATCGGCTAACTGTTAACGGTGGCTTGGTAAACACGATCCTTGGTACTCGAACGGCCGTTGACCCAGATTTATTTGCTTCTCCGTTGTATCTCGAAATCACGATCGATGCAGACGATGACGGGGAGATCGCTGCCAATGACCCTCCGCTGCTTCCTCGGCAGGTGATTTCACCAGGGCTGTATTCGCATCGGGCCGGGGATGCTGAGATGTTGAATGGACGCGATTGGTCCTATCTGCTGGAGAATTCGGATGATGAGGATTTGGCGAAGGTTCGGTTTAGAAAGGAGCTCTTGGATCATCTCGCCGATGAGTTGACTCCGAAAATAGTACCGGTTGGCTCGATTGTAGCCTATTATGGAAAGAGAGAAGATGGGATTCCGACGGGGTGGCTCTTGTGTGATGGGGCATCGATTCCGGTAGGGGGTGAGTACGACGCATTGAGGTCCTTGTTAGGACGTAGCGTTACGCCGGATCTCCGCGGGTACTTTCTGAGGGGGTTGGACCCAGAGGGGAAGGTCGATCCTGATGGCATGAATCGTGATATTGGGCAAGTGCAGTTGGACACCGTGGGGCCCCACCAACACGATTTTCGGTGGCATCCCGCTCGATCAGGTATTGAGAAGTCGATCGAGCCGAACCGGTTTCCACTGATACGCCCTGGATTTGAAAAAGTTTGGGGCGGAAGCTCTGCCACTGAGGCAGTTGCTGTAAATGACGGGGTTGAAACGAGGCCGAAAAGTGTAGCTGTCAACTACGTGATTCGATATTGAAGTTCGAGATGAATGTAGAAGTGGCCATCCCTGGTTTCGGCTCTGCGAAATCAGACCCTAGGATCTTGAATAGTGGGCTGCTTCTGTCGACTGCGGTTGTTTGACGCCGCGATCCTGGTAGGGCGGTCGCCTTGATAACGGTCGGCCGGCTTCCCGCGAGTGCTACTCCATGGGCGAGGATCACGAAAGAAACCGGGAGATGGCTTCCGCCTTGTTTCGAACTTCGAGCTTCTCGTAGACGTGCCGTATGTGGGTCTTGACGGTATCATACGAGACGAAGAGCTGATCGGCGATTTCTTGGTATTTTCGCCCATCTGCCAAGAGACTGAGGATCTCATACTCGCGAGGTGACAGCAGGTCGGCAATGTTGGGTTGGGAGGGCTGGCTGGTTTCCGGCTTTGCTAACTCCGTCATCAAGCGAATGACCGTACGAGCGATCCCGGGAGACATGGGGGAGTGTCCCGCCAAAGCTTCTCGAATGCCCGTGATGAGGTCTTCCTTCTTCGAGTCTTTCAGTAGATAGCCGTTGGCCCCGTTTAGGAATGCGTCAAATACTTGTTTGTCTTCATAACATACGGTCAACATGACAACGCAGATGTTCCGGAACCGTTCACGCAGGCGTCGGACACACTCGACCCCGGACATACCGGGGAGTTGAATGTCCAAAATTACCAGGTCGATGTTAGCAAGGTTGTGTTCTTGCAGAAACTGGGCGGCGTCTGAATAGCAGTCAACCACGTCAAAGTCTGCAACTGATGCAAGCAGTTCGCGAAGCAGCTTGGCGTAACTTTGGTCGTCTTCGACGATGACCAATCGACTTTTCTTAGGTGAACCTTGCATTCGTGGTTTCGATCCTACTGACAACACTGATCGGTTGGAATCCAGGATGAGACGATAACATGCAGTCGGAAACTGCTGCATCACCGCAAAGGGTGATTCTGATCCTGAAAATCAGCATCGTGATGGTCGTTGGCTATGACCGGTGTCCTCCCTTGGCCGGTTCTAGGTCGGTGGGGACGGTTAGCGCGATCTTCGTTCCGTGGCCCGGAGCGGATGTGATGGTCAAAGAGCCCCCTAGATCGGTTGACCGTTTGTGAAGGGATTTGAGTCCCGTTCCTCGGCGCTCTGCTTCGTTTGGGTCGAAGCCGATGCCGTTGTCCTGAAATCGGATGAGGAGTTCGTGCTCGTTCCGAGTTGCGGAGATCTCGAACTGAGTGGCTTCGGAGTGTCTAAGCACGTTGCTCATGATTCCTTTGCTGCAGAAAATTAGCTGTCGCGTCGTCCACGGAGACAGCTTCATCGAAGCTACGGCATCATCGATAACAACTCGGGTTTGGATCGGGCTATCGGAGAAATAGTTGAGGATAGCAGATCGCCAGTAATCTCCGAGATCCTGAATCTGATCTCGTTCCGGGTTGAGCGACCAAATCACATCTCGCAGTCCGTCGGCACACTCGCGGGTGAGGGTGGATACTCGGGACAGAGCGGCTTTCATGTTTTCAATTGCCGCAGGTGTGTCACTGGCCATGTCACTAAGAAGACGTATCTTGGCCAGACCGCTGCCCAGTTCGTCGTGAAGATCTCGAGCGATTCGAGTGCGTTCGGCCTCCATGGCGACCTGTTGTTCCAAGGCGCGAATCTGATCGCGATAAACCATTCGCCAAAAGTGAGCGCCCCAGATAGCGAGTCCAATGCCGATGAGGACCAACGCCCGGAAGGTTTCAGTTTGGTAGAAGTATGGTGATATTCTTAATTTCAGTTTGGCGGGGCTGGGGCTGGAAGCCCCGTTGTATCCGATCCCGCGAACTTGAAAGGTGTAGTCCCCTGGGGCCATTCCGAATAGCAATGCGGTCCGCTGAGTGCGGGTGTCGATCCACTCGTCTTGTAGTTCGATAACTCGATACTGATACTGTGTCTCGCTCGGATAGGCGTATGAGAGTGCGTTGAATCCGATCGTGAACGCCGTTTGGGCTGTCTGGGGCAGTGTGAGTCGAGTATCGTTGTTGAAGCTATGGGTGTCTTCATGGAACGAGATGTTGGCTGGTCCCTCCACTCGCGTGATTCTCATCTTTGGGCCGATCGCGCCACGGAGAACGTCGGACGGAGAAAAATGAGCGAGCCCTTCTAAGAGGCAGTAGTAGAGGTTACCATCTGGCGTGCGGCAGCCCACGGGATGGTAGTCAGGGTAGATGGCCTCATTGGGCAGGCCTTCTCTCCGGCCGAACTGCAGGAATTGGGGGCTCGCGGTCGGATCCTCCAACGCCTCCATCAGTTCGCCCTCTTTGGCGTAGTAGAGACCTTTGGAAGTTCCCAGCCAATAATCACCCGCGATATCCTGGAGGAGGGAATGGATCGGCGAATTGGGAACGCGATCCGCGGTAATGGAAGTGATGGATTCGCCGTGAATCCGGGTGATTCCGTGATCGCCTCCCAGCCAGATCGAACTGTCCGTCTCGCTTTGATGAATCGAGAGCACTCGATCTGAGGCCAGTTGGTCTCCTTCTTTTCGGTAGTGGTGATAGGTCTCGTTTGCCACCCGCACGACTCCTTGGCGGTAGCTCCCTAACCAAACGTGATCCTGGTCATCGACGAAGACCGCGCTGGCTTCGAAGACCGGGATCGACGTGAATTCACTCCAGTGCGAGAGTCTGTCGTTCCGCAATCGGAAAACGCCTTGCTCGGTGGCGTACCAGACATCGCCACTGCGAGTCATGGCGATTGAGCTTCCGGAATGTACCGATTGAGGATAGTTCGGATGGGTGTAGAAGGTGAACTGTCCATTCGCTTCCTTGGCGATTAGTGGCGCATTGATCGAGCCCAGCGCCTCGACTCGCTTGGGATTCTCGCGTCCTCTCATGCCGAGCCCATACCAATGCTCGTCTGGATTGGTTGGCGACAGCGCCATGCTATGATGGTAGATAATCTCGCTGAGGGCGTTTGAATCAAGGGACGGATGGCGAGCGAAGAAGGCGCTGCTCAACTCTTTCCGGGTCATCTCTCCGTCTTGTAGGGTGAAGACAAAGCCATTGGCGGCCATCACGACACTTCCGTCCGGGGTCGCTTGAATCGCTTGCGGCTGATGGAAGCCCGGCACAGCTGGACTCGGTTGAACCGCTTCGATCGTTCTGGGGCGTAATCGACCCACGCCGTCCGTGGCGCTGGTTATCCAAATATTGCCTTCATGATCCTCCAGTAGGCTGGTGATCCCGAGTTGAAACGATTCTCGAACGCCGCGAAACCGGACTAGGCCGTTTTTTTTCCACTGTGCCAGGCCGCCGACCCCGGAAAGGAAACGTCGACCATCTCGAGTCCATAGGCCGACGGCTAGGCCTTCCGGGGGAAGGAACGCTTCGGCGATGGTTAGATCCGTATTCATCAATAAGGTCGCCCCACCCAAGCCGAGGAAAAACTGCTCGTCCGAGTGGGGGAGAAGACTCATGACATGGGTATTGGTAGCGGGGAATAGAAAGGTGACCGACTCCGTGACTGGGTCAAACAGCAGTGGACCAACCGAACTCGTGGCGAGCACCTTGGAATCAGGCATGGCCATGAGATCCCCGATCACTTGCGTGTCTGTGCGGTATGCGTGTTCCACGCCCGTCAGGTCGTGAAGCTTCCAGGTGCTGAGTCCGCCGTCGATGTCGACTCGACAGAGTTGTTGCCCGCTTTCAGCCGTACACCAAAGCGCCCCATCCGATGTTTCTATTAGGCAATTGTAGGTTCCCCCGAGACTGGTAGTGGAGGGGAGCACGGGTGCGAATTGGTGTCCTCGGAAGCGGTAGATGCCTTCGTTCTTGGTTGCGATTGCGAGGGCGCCGTCGCTGAGGGACAACAAGTCCATCACGTATTTGTCGGGTAGTGGGGGCTTCGAACTTGAGTCGAATGGGGTCCAGTCTGCTCCGTCGAATCGGCTCATGCCTTCAGTGGTGGCAATCCAGATAAACCCATCGTCTGTTTGGGCAATGTTCCGAACACTATTGGCCGCGAGGTCATTGCTGCTGGTCCACCGGACGAGGTCGTAGTTGTCCGTTTCGGCGATCTCTGGCAGAGGTTTTATCCGATCTCGAAAGGCGGCCGGAGATTCCGAGAGCTCTTCCAGATAGATCATCGACCAGTGCCAGAGTTCCCTGCCCGATGGGGTTGGTTCGAGGAAATTCGCCACCAAGCACGGCCCCTGAAGGGTTTGGATGAGTTTAATGGGATTTGATTGTCGAGGGCCGTCGCGCGTTGCCCAATACAATCGCCACTGGTCTTGGGCATCTTTTCGCAGTTCGCCGCGCCACCGGACCTTGAGTTCCACTTTGGGATCCGCGACCGCCAGGATGAAGTTGTCGGAATCTCCCCGTTGGATGTGATAACGTACGAGATACTCTCGACTGTTCCAGCTCCCCCAACGCCAGCCACAAATCGAATCATCCAGTTCAACAGGATTCCCTTGTAGGGCGTCCGAACTGAACAGGTAGATCAGCAAGAGAAACAGCGCTTTGGAAGTCACGTCCAACTTGCTGCGCACAAGCCAGTGGCGGTGTTGTAAGGCGATCGCGCGAGCTTTTGAAAACGCTTTGTGAAGTCCCGATTTCATCCCAAAACGGCGGGCAGGGTAATGAGGAAGTGAGATCCGATCAAGAGTTCTGCTCTAGAGAAATAAATCAATACCTGTCTTTGGAGAATATCCAGTGCTCGGTGGACAGGGTGCAAGCCGCTGATCGACTTTTTTCCGAATTTCACCGTTTCCGGTGATACCGCAATTGGAATCGGGCGCTATGATACTTGAAGTCGTCGAGAAACGAGTCGTTGCCTCAGAGTTGCTGCCAATAGTTCTGACTGATGACGTCACGCGTGGGATTAAGGTTTGAACCGGAGTGCTATTCGACAGGTGAGGCCCGGGGCGGGAGTAATGCAGCAAGTCCGGTGACTGTTTGCTAATCTAATATTAAGAAATGAAGATACTTATGAGTCGAGTTTCTAGTTACGTATCGATCGGGCTTGTGATCACCATTTTCGCGCCATCTACAGCGGTTTTAGGAGCGGACTTGTTGATTCCTTTCCAAGGTCTGTTGACGGACAGCAATGGGGGAGTGATTGAAGGAGGGGTAAAGCAGGTTCAGTTCAAGCTGTATGACAGCCCGGTTGGTGGTGAGGTGAAGTGGGCGGGTGAAATTCATCAACTTTCCGTAAACGAGGGGCGTGTGAACACAGTTCTGGGCACCAAGACGGGATTCTCCGCGGAAGTCAGTTTCCTCAAAGTGCTCTATCTCGATATTACGGTTGATGCCAATGATGACGGCCGGATCACGGCTGCAGATCCTCCGCTGCTTCCCCGCCAAGTGATCGTGCCGCCGGCATCCTCGATTCAGGTGAATGAAGTGGTGACGGGGATTCGGGAGGATCTGGTATTGGCTGAGCGTGTTGTCTCGATCGCTAAAGGCGAGGCGGGAGCATTGATTGGAACGGGGCTAGTTCCAATCGGTTCGATCCTGCCCTTTGCAGGGGGAGGGGTGCCGCCGACGGGGTGGGAATACTGCGATGGAGCAGCTCGGTCGAGTGGCGACTATAGTGAACTTTTCAAGGTGATTGGAACGTCATGGGGGAGTGCTCCGAATGATCCGGGCAAAGACTTCAATCTTCCGGATATGCGGGGAATGTTTCTGCGGGGAGCGGATCGACGCGGGAGAAGCGACAGCAACGGAGTGGATCCGGACCGGCCGCGATCCGTCGGGGGAGAGCGGCAGGAATGGCAAATTGCGCGTCACTCACACGTACTGGAGACAGGGGCGCAGTTACCGGCGGATCGCAATCTGAACAGGGACGGATTCATGGTGACCAACGTGGGGAAGCCAGCCGGGAACCATTACCGGCCGAGCACGTTGGCCGAGGTCTTCGATGCTCGAACGGGGGAGCCCATTGGGGGGGAGGAGACACGTCCCGTAAATGTTGCGGTGAACTTCATTATCCGCGTCAGATAGACGGGATGACGGAGAGTCCAGGGCCGGGCTTGTTGGGATCCCACGGTTTTCTCTCGGGAAAAGGTAAGATCGCGCGTCGGCTTGCGTAGATCTTGATGAGCGCTGTGGCTTGCCCGGTGTGAGTCTATTGCCAGTACAAGATAATTGAGATTGTTTGGCATCTTTTTCGAGGCGGATCCGTAGATAAGTTGGAAAACAGAGAATATCGAAGTGGGAAACGATAGCCGGATTGGTTGCGAGCGGAAGCTTGCGAGGCGAATGGGGCTTTTCATTGGGGGAGGTCGCCCACTCCGAAAAAGTGACGATTGCCACCCAATATCAACCGTACGGGGGATAGTCGGGTGAGTCGGGTTTGTGTCACGGTTTTAGAGACCGTTGAACAGGAATAGAACGTTCGTTCGATGGACGGTGAGCGGCCATTTGAAATAACAATACTCGGATGCTGAAAATCGAAGCGCTTTCGGACAGCGGATTTGTTCGGGCGATCGAGGTGAGATTAGATTTGTTACGATGAATTGGAATATTTGCAGTCGAATTCTGGGTTTTTGTGTTCTTGCGCTTTTGCTGCCATTTGAAGCGTTGGGGCAACAGCCGGATCCACAGGGCGGCCAGCGGATGCTTCTGAGTCCCGGTTGGAACTTAATTGCGGTTCAGGTGGAACCTGAAGACGCGGATCCTGCTGCAAGTTTTGGGGTTGATGGTGTGGTTTCCGTTTGGGCGTATGATGGTGCGTCGCAAGACTGGCGAGTTTGGTTGAATGCCGTCGGGGAGCAGATCCCGCTGGAGATTCCTGGTCGAGCATTGGAACGAATTCGACTAGGAGGAGCCTATTGGGTGCAAACCAGCCGAGCCGGGGTGGCGGTAACCATTTCCGGAGTCAAGCCCGGTTTCACCGACGGAACAGAACTCTCGGCGGGATGGAATCTGCTCGGTGTTCCCGTTGTCGGACCGGGGGCGGAGGGGGAGTTGGAGCGGATCAGTATGATTTCCGTGCTTGCTCGTGCGGGTGCTAAGTATGACCGAATCCTAAAGTGGGAAAACGATCTGTTGCCGGGCGCCGATGCTCGGCGGGCACGGAGCTATAACCAGATTGACCCTAGTCAGGATACGGAGGACTTTCGGTACTTTGATCCGGAAAGGGGCTATTGGATTCGGGTAACCGAGGCAGGAGCGCTGCAGCCCGAACTTCTACTGACACTGCGGTCGGATGTGGATCGTGCGCCGAAGGGCAATTTTCCGAGCAAGGAAGACCTCAACATTACCTATCACGGTGTTGACGAGCTTCCCGAAGAGCCAGTGGTCACTCCCATTGGGCAGCAGCGGCGTATCGTCTTCTTGAAGGGAGAAGAGGTCATGACACTCGGGATCTCAAACGTCGGTGGAGGAATCCTGCTTTGGGAACTTCGTGCCGAAGATGACTGGCTTGAGATCGCTACCGAAGCAAAGGGGGAGGCGCATGAGGTGTTGCAAGGGGTGACCACGGTCGAGAGCGACACGATCTTTCTTCGGCTCAATGCTGGGAAGCTCGGTCAGGAAAGTGGCCAAACAACACTCAGATTGAGGACGAGTTTATCAGCCGCCCCCATTGAGTTTCAAGTGAGTGCGGAAGCACCCACAATTGAGGGGGAATGGAAGGGGTTTGCTATTATTGAAACGGTGAATGGACGTCGGAACGGCGTGCCGGATATCGACCTCTTCCTTTCAGTTTTCGAAGATCCCACGGTGGCGGGGATGTTTCGGGGCGTCATCGATTCGAGCAATACGCTGATGTGGCCCGTGGATGTTTCCTTGGTGGGTTACTTAACGGATGCCAATGAGGGGCGATTCCATCTGGGTGGCGGTTTCATTCTCCCGCCCGGGGATGTGAACAACGAACCATTTGAAGAGTTTCCCGGAGAAAACGATGCTGATTGGAATCGAAACGGTGAATTTGAAGATCTGAATCCGCTCCCGTTCCCGATTCAGCGAAGTGTCTCACTGGACGGTGCGGTCGTGGCAGGGGATCCGGTGAACGGATTTCGAATTGAAGGGAACTATACGGAGGTTGTCCATGGGATGCTCCCGGAGGCGATCGAACTCCGCGGGCGCTTTTCTCTGGCGAGGAATTCACTCGTGCCGTTTGGCGCTTACCAGAGCGAGGAAGCCATTGTGGAGGCTTACAGTCCGGAGTTTCGTGGCCGCGACCCATTTGTGACTCAGTTTCCCGCCGGTCAGACCGCTTTGTCGAACTCCATCGGCGTGACGCGAGACTTCATTCTGCATCAACTGCAAGTCACGTTGCAGTTCGCGGGACCGTTAACCCATTCCGACTTTACCGTGCATCTGGTTGCTCCTGCAGAGAACGGTGCCGCTGCCCGGCGGCTGCTTCTCTACGCGTCCGATCCCGAGGCGCCGCTAAATCCCGCGCGTTTGCAGAATGTCATTTTTCCCGACTCTCGGCCATTTGAGGGAGATCTTGTATCCTTCATGGCCGGGCTTGCCAATGCTCGGGGTGACTGGCAGATCGAGATTGCGAATTCTGGTGCCACGAGCGTTGCCTTGACCGAATGGAGTCTTCGCCTGGTTGGTCAGCCCGTGGGCGATATTTCGGTCCACGTGTCTGGCGAAGACGGCGAATCATTGACGGACGTGACGGTCGACTTGGCTGGGTTACCGTATGCTAATTCCGTTGAGGTACCGGCGAATGGATCCGTCAACTTGCGGCGGGTTCCACCCGTTCCAATCTCCGTAAATGCGTTTCGTTTGACGAGTGAGGGGTATCAAAGTGTTCAAGGCCGGTTGTCGCTTCCCTTTGGTGATGCGGCGACTTCGGGGGGCTACACTCAGGAATTACAGGCTCGTTTTCATACTCTCCCGGGAGCGCTTCCCGCTTTTCATGGCGTTGACGGATTCACCGAAGGGTCGGACGAGAGCCCAGCACAGATCGCGGTTCCTGGGCTGGGCGATCGAGCGGCACTCGTGGCGGCTCCTTCCATCCAGGGGAACGATGGGAAAGCCTTTGTCTACGGGCGAGCCCCGCTCAACGTGGAACTAAGTGCCGTAGGAATTCCGGAGGCCGGGGTGCGCTGGGAGGTTGAGAGTCATCCGAGCTTCGCAGGACAAGCCATAGGCTCGCTTGATACTGGGAATGGGAAAACCAAGATAGACTATCTGGTGACGCAACCATCCGTTCGGACAGTGAAATTGTTTAGCGGAAACCAGTTGGTCGACAGTATCGATATTGTTGCGGTGGGTCAGGTGCATTCACTTGGAGCTGGAGGCGGTAGTCTGCCTCACCCAGATCCTCTGGGGAATGGGAATGAAAACGCGGCGACTCGGGCGGACAATCCCGTGCAGCCGGTATCGATCCCTCCATTTGATGATCGGAACGGGAACGGCGTTCAGGACGCGGGGGAACCGACCTCCGAATCGCAAGCTGTGGAATTCCTGATGTTGCAGCATATGTATACCGCGAGTGCCGATATTGACTTGGCCCCGTACACGGATGGGCGAGCAAGTTTCGATTCTCCGTCGAGCTATGGGGCGCTGTTCAATGCGGATGGGCTCAGTGCTTTGGATCCGCCATTTTCGAGACAGGAGTCCAACAATGCTCAGTCGGATTCCGCGAATTCAGGATTCGCGGGCGAGGACCACAACTACACGCTTGTGGCCGGCACTTGGATCTCAGCAATCAATAACCGAGACCAAGGAGCGGCTCGGGGCTATACCACTCCGGATGGGATCTACCATTCGCCGGAAAGACCGGTCGCCGCCGCGCAGGATGATGGCGTCGACTACCAATTCTTCCGGATGGCCTGTCGTATTGGTTCCACCGTTGTTGCTGCGATGCCGGCTATCGGATCCGTGGCGCCGGCCGAGCGCGTTTCGCTGGCGCCATTGGATTTGGAGCCTTCGGGAGATCCGGTGGCCCGTAACATCTCGTATCGCTTCGACTTGAATCCGTTTGTCCGTTAACCACGTTAGCTTCTAAGGGTATGAAGATTATTGGGATCCGAATCTGCATGCGTGTATCCGTTGCGATACTGTTGCTGGGCCTATTTGCGCCAATCTTGTCGGTGGCCGATGCGCGGGACACCTTGCTTCAATCCGCCTTCGATAACCTGGTGGCAGGGCGGAAATACAAAGTAGGGTATCCCGAGGAACTTTCCCGACGCCAATACGTTCGGGCATTCACTCGTCAAGGGGATCCTTCCAATGCAACCTTCGATCAATTGCGCCTGGCCGTGAGTCAAGCACTCGAAGTGCGCAAAGACCCGGGGGCCTCATCGGAACAGCAGGGCCGAGCCCAACAGATTGCGTTCGAGGCACTGGAAGCCCTCATCGAGGGTTCGTCTTTTGCCGGAAACTTCGATCTTCTCCAGGCTGCCCGGGTAGCCTATCCCGGAGAAGGGGCAGCGCGGGATCAACGGCCGACCCCGGCCGGGACACCGGTTGATGACCAAGGGAATCCTTATGCTGGCGTCTCGACGAAGCAGTTGACCTATTCTCGACTCTATTTCCAACAGGCTATTCGTGAAGCGCTCTCGTTTGTGTCGAGTGATCCCGACGGGATCTTGCGAGCGTCCCATCATCCGGCTGCGATTCCCTATGAACGTACGCCCTTCTATGTTCAGTTTAATCGGGATGATGTTAACATAGATAACTATCTACAGGGTTGGCCCGATCCCAACTACAGTGCGACCGATGCCGCGACAGGAGTCACCGAGCAAACTCCGCAAGACAGTCTGAGCGCCGCTTTCCTGTATGGGAGCGCTCTTGAGCGGCTGGGTTTTGCCGTCAACGAGATGGGAGATCAGCTTTGGAAGGCCGCTTTCCAGCGCGGGGAAACGGAATTGGATGAGCAAGAAAGCATGCTGCGAGAAACTGCCGATGGTTTGCGCAAGAATGCGCATGCTATTTTCTTAGCGACCCTGCCGCTCGCCGCTCAGATGGATGATGGTGAATCTGGCCAGAATTCCTATCGTGAAGCCAAAATTGACAAGGCGGCTGTGACCGTAACCGGTGCAACAGTTTTACGCCGTCAGATCCTTTCAGGAGAGAAGCCGGATCTGGAAACCTTGGTGACGGCCTGGGATCCTGGAGCGCTTGACGATCAGATCCGGAAGGTTGATGACCTGTATGCCGAAGTTCTTTCGCTTTACGGAACGGATGATGGAAGCGCGGGTACCATCGATTCGGTGGTAGAGGCTCGACGTCGTGATGACGAGAAGGCCTTCTTGTCGGCAGACTTCAACAACTCCCTTCGACAAAATTTCGAAAGCCGATTGTTCCTTCTGACGGGTATTGATCCCAGTGGGCCTCCCTACAATGGCTTGAGAGAGAATACTACCCGAGAGCGTTACATCACGGATTTTGAGAACAAATTCAATGGATACTTTGAGTTGGGCGATCCGAACAATGATGCTCTAGTTAAGGATGGTAGTGAGATTGCCGCTGCGACGCTGCAATTTCTTCAGGCGAAATTCCAGCTCGAACGAGTGGAGAATCAGATCGCACTGGTGCCTCAGCGAATTCATGTCGAAGAGGATCGCAATGATGAGGTGAATCAAGTCGTTCGCACGACTTCGGATGAACTAGGGAGTATTGATCGGACGGTTGCATTTGCTTCGGTAACTTCGTTTTCGGTGGGCTTTCCTTCTGGTGGATCAGTGTCCTTCAGTCCGGGTGCTCTTGCCCAGGCTCTCACCGCAAAGCGAAGGGCGCGCCTCAACGCCGATTCTCAGCTCGGCGTTGATGGTGCCAATTCCAAAGCTACGGTTCAGAATCTGTTGATAGAACAGGAGTCTCTTCGTGGTGAGATTCCACTTGCCGAGCTAACAATCACACAGTCAGCCAATGCCTTATACCGACTCCACGCGGAGGTTATCCGGATGGTAGAAGATCATTCGTTCTTCCAACACTCCCAGTCCGAACTTTGGTATCAGGATCCGGCGTTGGCGAACAAGTTCGAAAAGGTTGAGGAGGAGTATCAAGACAAGTTGGGGATCCTTCGCGGTGAGGTTTACAAGCTCTGTCGGATGGTTGAAGCAGCCTGGCACGAGGACTACAGTAATCCCGTGGTCTTGAATGCCACGGCGTCCAATTTCGAGACGCTCGCCGGTTTTGAGCCCTTTGTTGCGGCGGAGAGCGTTTTTGCCGCACGCAATCATGTCGAAGTCAGTCGTTTCTACCGCGCCATCTCGGCCTGGGACAATGCTTTGAGGCGAAATACGCCTCGCGGGAGCTACTCTCCGCAGACGATCCCGGTTAATGCTCAAACCGAGGGAGCGGTCTCATTGCGACAGGATGTGTTTGGGCTTACCGACTATAAGTTGGTCGGCTCTTCCTACCAGCTGGATCCGGACCTGCGGGAACGGAATCTTAACGAGTTTCGTGCAATCCTACGTAATGCCTTTGACCGAGATCCAGCCAATGCTCGGGATGCCTTTCGGCTGAGGCTCGACTTTCCTTTACTGTATGATCAGGTGCGTTTGGTCGAAGGGAGGGCCACGCCGCGACCTTTGGTCCGGCAAGACAAGGCCTCGGCAAATCAGATCGATGGGTTCTGGAATCATCGATTGAAGCGAATCGCTATCCGTGTTCGGGGGGACAACGTGTTTGGCAGCGAGGCGGCTGCGCCGAATGTGAACTATGAGTATTACGGAAATGTCCAACGGATTAGCTATCTGGTCGATAGTATCCACACGGCTTCAAGGCGAATTGATCCGTTCCCGATAGCTGATTACCAAAAAGACTTGGACTTTCGGATTGGTGATTCTAATCGCTTCTTCGGAACTGGGGCTGGCACAAACCCTAAAGTGCTCGTAGCAAAGGTAGGGGCACGGTCCGTAACCGATGCGGACTTCGCGACCTTAACCGGATGGCCTTTGTTTTGTGACAATATCGTTCTGGTGATTCAGTTGTCCGGAATTGGTTTGATCAATATTGAGAATATAGAAGACATCGAGTTGCACATGGAAATGGAAGTGGGGCCCCCTCCTGTGCCCAACTTCGCCCTCGGTTCGAAGATTAACAACAATTAGTGGGGGAGAATTGCATTGAAGAAACTAGCCTATTTGTTCGCAGTCGGACTGTTTGGATTCGTTGTGGTGGATGCCCACGCACAGGGAGGCATCCCCGAGCCTGGGGTCGTTGTTTATGGACGGATGCTTTCCTCGGATGGCGAGCGATCTATTCCATTCTCGTCGGCAATGCTTCGGTTCACAGTCGGAAATCGAAGTTTGGATGTGGAAGCAGAGCCGGTGCAGTCGCGAGGTGAACACTATTACGTCGCTCACATTCCCTTTGAAACTCGCCGCTTGTCGAGTGATGAGAATGCCACCGTCATCGGCCAGGATCCGGCGAAGTTCGAACTTCGTCCGGATGGTGAGGATGAAGCGTATTCTTTTGAAACCACGGGACGGGCGCCCAACTTTGGGCTTCCAGGAGAGCCGTCGATCGTGACCGTTGGCGACGAGGCTTCAGTCAATCTGAGTCTGGCTGCCAACGGGACTGGGACCTTCCTGTTTGGCGATCCGAGCCAGCGAGGAAAAGTGGTTCAGATGGATATTGTGACGACATTCCCGCCCAATGGCCGGATGACCTACGAGCAATGGGCTCGGAGTATTTGGGGTTCGATCGAGGGGGACGGAATGCCAAACGCTGATCCGGATGGTGATGGCCTCACGAATGAGTTTGAGTTTATCGCTGGTCTCGATCCGACGAATGCGGATCCTGATAGCCCGTTGAATCGTTTCGTGATTTCTATTGGAAGTCTGGGCGGGGACGGTGTGGCGGTTTCTTTCAGTCCACGAGTGGAAGGGCGAGTGTATACGGTCCGGAAGGCATCCGACTTGACGTCGCCGGTGACTTGGGAGGCCCTACCTGGGGACGCGGATTCGAGCGAGCAACCTCTTGAGGGGGAACCGGACGCAGCCGTAAGGACGGTAGTGGACCGGTCCGCATCGGATGAACGCGGATTTTATACCGTGGAGATTGTATACCCTGAGTGATCGGGACCCATCACTCTGAGAGAACACTTCTTTATCACCGCTATGAGGGTTTTGAATCACGCGGTCGGGACCCTGGCGGCCCTCGCACTGTTGACTCCTTCCGTGCTGGTTGAGGGGCAGACGCCTGACAAATCGGGGGTGAAACCGTCCGTGATTTCGCTTCCGTCGGGGCCCGGGGCCATTGAAGGGTTGGGGGAATCTTTTGAGCCGCAGTTGAATACCGGATCCTCTACCTACTCGGTCAATATTGAGCTCCCCCCAGGACGAGCCGGGCTGCAACCGAACCTTTCGCTTTCCTACAACTCTGGGTTGGGTAACTCGATTCTAGGAATTGGCTGGGATCTCGCCTTGCCCATAATCAAACGCCAGACGGACAAGGGCTTTCCTTCTTACACGCCCGACGACACTTTTCTGTTTCAGGGGGAAGAGTTAGTTCCATTGAGCGATGAAACGTTTCGGTGTGAAAACGAAACGAGTTTTCAACGTTTTCGACGTCTTTCGCTTTCGCGTGACGGCTTCGAGGGATGGCTGATGACAGAACGGACGGGAACTCGAAATTTCTTCGGACGCTTTTTCGAAGCAGGTGGAACGCAGAGCCGGGTGGTGAAAACAGACGGTCCCGACGCCGAACGCTTGGGTCGTTCCACCGAAAATCTCACCTATTGCTGGGCGCTGGATCAAACGATTGATTTGCACGGGAATCGAATCGATTACGAGTATCAACTGCGAAAGGGAAAACTCTATCCTATTCGGATCACCTACAGTCACCTCGACGGCGCGTTTCATGAGGTGGAACTGCGGTATGAAGTTCGGCCAGATTCTTTTGAAGATTATCGTCCCACGTTTGGCGTTGAGATTGATCAACGATTGAGTGCCATTTTTGTGAGCACCAATGGCGAACCGGTACGGTCGTATCAGCTTCAGTATGACTACGAGCTCACCGATGAACAGAATGATCATGCCACGATGAGCCCCAGTGAGCGCGAGGCGCGATCCCGTCAGGTGGATCTGGGAGTTTCAGTCCTCAAGCGGGTGACGCAGTGGGATCGGACGGGGCGCAATTTTCTGCCACCGCTGATCTTTCATTATTCGTTCATGGACTCTCACTTGGACCGAGGCGTGCGACCCGTCGTGGGGCCGAATGGATTGCCGGATTTGGATTTAGCGGAAGCGGGCGGGCGGACCCAGCTGATCGATGTGAATGCGGACGGATTGCCAGATTTATATTCTACGGACGAGTTCACCGGAGCGCAGTGGGTGTGTTTGAACCTAGGGCCGTCGACTGACGGTGCACTTCAGTTTGCTGAGAGGAAACCCGTTTCGCGATCTTCCACGATCACGCTTCAGGATCCTGAGACCAATCTGAACGATGTGGACGGGGATGGCGTGGTCGACGTTGTCCGTATCCTCCCAGGGACGCACACGAATGAATTGCAGTTGAGAAGGAATCTTAACCGTTTGGAGACGAACAGTCAGCTGCTGGGCTTTGATGCCACTGACAGGGGGAGCGCGTTGATTTCCAATGTCCCGGCTTGGGTCTCGTTTGCGAACCCGATGGTGCGGCAGATGGATCTCGATTTTGATAAAGTTAGTGACTTTCTTCTGATGGATCCAACCGGAATGGGTGGGCTGCGTTTTCACGCATTCCATAGCAACGGTTCCCGTGGCTGGAGCGTCTTGTCTCCGCCTGAGTCGGTCATTCCGACGTCGTACCGTTTTGATTCCGGCCAAGTTGCGGAGAGCGATGTGAGGGTGGAGCTCGCGGATATGAATGGGGATCGATTGCTTGATTTCGTTGTTTTGGAGCGACAGGGAAGCGGAGTTTCGGCGTCCCTGCGAGTCAAGTATTGGCCCTATTGCGCCTTAGGGCGGTGGGCGGGGGCAGCTTCTGGGCGAACGGTATTCCCCGAGTCGGGAGACGGAGTGGTGATCGATACTGCGTCGCTCCGTGATGTGTTGCTGCAGGATTTCACCGGAGATGGGTTGGCAGACCTCCTTTTTATCCAAGGAGCTTCGAATCAATCCCGAGCCACCCTTCGTGTCAACGTGGCTGGGAGGCGTTGGGCAACGCCCACTCCCTATGAGAACTTGCCCGTTTATCAGACTCATGGCGTGGACGCTGTGACGACGTTTCGGACAGCCGACATGAATGGCAACGGCTCTACCGACCTCGTTTGGCGAAATCGAGGTATGGGAGACAACTCCTGGCGCTGGTTGGATCTCATGCCCAGCGCCGGGAAACCCAATTTGTTGATCCGCATCGATAACTCAATCGGGAAGCTTACCGAGATCGAGTATGGCAATGCCCATCAAGATTTTATTGCCGCTCGGGAGAAGGGGGCGCCATGGCGGACCAAGATTCCGTTTGCCGTGCAAGTCGTGCGACGGATCCGAACCCATTGCGGATTTGATCTCAACGGAGATACGAAGGAGGATGTCTACGTCAGTGAATTCAAGTATCGGGACGGTTACTATGATGGGTTGGAAAAGGAGTTTCGAGGGTTCGCCTTTGCTCAACGAGTCGACTACGGTGATGACTTTCGATGGGACTCCGAAACTCAAACCGTGGAACCGAGTGAGGGGTGGGATCGTGGCAGGACGCCGACCCGTCAGGTAAGCGCGCCATCCTTGGTAACGCGGTACCGATTTCATACCGGTACGGCGGATCAGATCGATAACGACGAAGAGGGATTGGCAGCGGGAGAAGGTTATATCGACGAGTTCACCGCTTTGGGCGGTCGGGAAGAAGAGTGTCTCAAAGGGAAGCAATTGATGGAGGAAAAGTTGGATCCTTGGGTGCTCCGGCAAGGCGATTCAACAGACTTTGACGCGAATTGCGCCTCGGCAGCCGAGGCGGGGCTCTACGCGAATCTATCGCCTGATCCCTTTGTCTTTACCCGAGCGCGACAGCGTTGGGGGGTTCGACGCTTGTACCGTCCGGAATCGGCGGCGGGGCTATGGGCGGATCAAAATCAAGATGGTCAGCCAGAGTTCTACGAGAGTCGTCCTTGGATCCCGAGCGGGCGCTTCAGTGAGGTGTCCGCGAACCAGGCTTTCGGGCGCAGTGTTTCGTTTGCCTTCGTCAAAACGATCGAGACGGATGTCATTGAAGCCAATCCGCTTTTTGCCGCCGAACTGGACTATCCGGAACGCGCGATGAAACAGACCTTGAAGCAGTTTGACTATGACGACTACGGCAATCTCACCGAGGAGTTCGATCATGGCATCTTGGGAGAAGAATACGATGACGAGAGAGTCGTGCGGACTACCTACGCCTTGGGAGGGGAAGCCCTGTCACGCTGGATCATCAGTCAACCTGATACGATCAATACGACCGATGAAGCCGGAGCGTTCGTCAATCGAACTCGGCATTTCTATGACGGAGACGCTTTCGTAGGGTTGGATTCTGGGATTATCGGACGCAGGTCGCTGCTGCACCGTGTCGAGCGATTAATCGATGAGACTCGATCCATACAAGAACAGCGCCATCGGTATGACACTCATGGAAATGTGGTAGAAATGCGCGATCCGAATTTCGGGACCGAACACGGCGCCGAGGGGGGGCATACCCGGTCCATTGCCTATGATGATCGCATGGCATTGTATCCGGTCACAGAAACCATCGTGGTCGGCAATGGTTCGGATGACTTGGTGATGCGTGCCGGATATGATTGGGGGTTTGGCGTTGCGACCAACTCGGTGGAGTTCAATGGCAATGTGACTCGATATGAATTTGATTCGTTTTCTCGTGTGGTGGCCGTTGTCAAGCCGGGCGACTCTAGTGAGTTCCCAACCCAGTTGTTCGAGTATCAGGCGGCAGATCCGCGACGAGCTCAACTCTTTACCTATGCTCGGAATGGGGATCTTATCCGATCTTCCGAAAGTGGTGCTGCCAATCGAGTCGTGACCAAAAATCGTGAACATGCGGGAACGCCCGACGTGTACACGACGGCGAGCTACACGGATGGTTGCGGGAAGTCACTCGCGGAGCTTGGTGAGGACTCCCAGTCGGGTTCTTGGATCGTGAGTCAGGCTTCGTCCTATAATCTGATGGGGACTCCTGCCGCTTCCTGGTTACCTTATGAAGTGCAGTCTAGTGCGATTCCACGCTTTCGGACGCTGTGGCCAAACGGGCGTCCGCCGGAAACGGATGCTCGCAGCTTGGAAGTGGTGAGTACGGACCACTTCTACGACGCAATTGGGAGGGAAATTCAGCTGACTCAAGCCCCGGAGACGTGGGGAGGCGATCGAAAACACACGGAGACGCATCTCCTGCCCTTTGAAAAACGACTCTATGACGAGAATGATAGTTCGCCCGAGTCCGCATACTTTGGTACCCCTCTGGTTCATTTCGAGGATGGATTGGGGAGACTGGTTCGAGTTCACGAGGTTGTGCGACTGACGGACGAAGGGGAGGTGGGAATTCTGAATGCATGGGAAACGAGCTATAGCTACGACTTAAACGACAAGTTGGAGCGCATTACCGATAGTCAGGACAATGTGAAAGTCATGGACTATGATGGTTTGGGGCGTCTCACCTTCATGGATGATCCTGACCGAGGAGTGATGCGCTATGTCTATGATGCTGCGTCGAACCTTATCGAAACTACGGACGCCAAGGAACAAGTCATCCGCTACACATACGACGGGGTAAACCGCATCCTTACCGAAGATTATTTGGATGAAGGGCTGCCGTTTTCAGCGAATCATCGGTATGAGAATTCCCTGCCAGTGACGGTCGAGAACCGACCTGATGTGGCCTACTTCTATGATCGATCGGTAGTGGATCTCGACGTAGGCGATGGCACTCAAGGTCAAGGTTCGAACCCGATGGGGCAACTCAGCTATGTTTGGGATCTGACCGGTGAGGAGCACTTCTCCTATGATGCGAGAGGCCGAATGGAGTGGCAGGTGAAACGCATTCCGGACACCGTCTTTAAGCATATCCTGGTCTCGTGGCAAACCAAGTATGAATACGATTCCTTGGATCGAGTCACCCGACTGACCTATCCGGACGGAGATCGAGTAGCCTACGGATACAACGCACGCAATCTTCTCGCGAACGTGACTGGCGGACCAACCGGGTTCATTGTCCAAAGTATCCAATATCGTCCTTCGGCGCAGCAATCGAAGATTGTCTATGGAAATGGCGTTGTCACGACGTATGACTACGATCCGAGACTAAGGTTGCGTGATCTGGATACGGATTCACCGGTATCCGGTAAGCTGATTGATTATGCCTACACGTTCGATTCGGCGAACAACATCACTCGCATCGATGATGGTCGAGACCTTTCCGGGTTGCCCGACGTGGTATTGCGGCACAACACGCAAGTTTTCCAATACGATGATTTGTATCGACTCACCCAAGTGAAATACCCGACGGCCCCAGTGGGCATTGGGGCGGGCGACTCTGATACACCGGGAGTTGATTATCGCTATGATCGCATTGGGAACATGCTTCTCAAGGATTCCAACATCGAATACGTTGAGAATGGATTTTCCGTGACACGTCTTGGAGGAATGAGGTACGGCGGGGATCAAGGTAGGAAAGGCCGGCGGGGCCGAGGCGATAGCTCCGCCGGACCTCATGCTTTAAGTGGTGTCTCAGCTGAAGGAACCAGGGAGTTTTCGTATGATGGTAACGGGAACATGACCGACATCGATGGGGCGATGTGTAATTGGGACTTTAAGGATCGGCTTGTTGCTGTCGAAGGCGATGGAACCTCCGCCAAGTATCGCTATGATTATACGGACCGTCGAGTCCTCAAGGAAGTTGCGGAAAATGCGAATCATAAGGTTACGCAATATGTCAGTAAATTCTTTGAACTGCGTCCGTCCGAACCAGGGGTGAAATACGTCTGGTCCGGCGATACACGCATCGCACGAATCACGTCTGACCTAGATTCCGCTGTTCGAAAGATTCAGAGAAAACGATTGTGGAAAGGGTGGAATCTCTTAGCGCTCGATATGCCGCCCGATCCAAACTTTGTGAGTAGTTTGGGCGGCAATTCTGATGTTGGGGTTTTCTCATGGAATGAACATCAGTTCCAGTGGGAAGCGTCCTCGGTTGGAGCTATTGATCCTGGTTCTCCATTCTGGCTGAATTCGCGATCAGATCGTTTTGTTTCCCTCGGAGGGAATATCTTTTCGTCCGTTGTATTTGACATGAGTTTGGGGCGGACGATCTGGACATCCGAGGGATCTGATAGGCGAATCGACCGAGCTTTGCTTCCTGCTGGATCTTCCGCATGGATCTGGAATCCTGAAGAGGCTCGCTGGCATTTTGGGTTCGTCGGGAGTTCTAAGCTTATTGGTGATTCGATACTAACTGGCGGCGAGTCCGGTAGCGTGGTCTTTGCGGTCGGGAATGGTGGAGTGCCGATTGGGGGGGGCGTGATTGAAGCCTATGACGTTATCCGGTATTATCACCAAGATCACCTTGGTTCAACAGATGTTGTTTCTAGTGAGACTGGAGTTCGAATCAGTGAATTTCGATACTATCCATATGGATCTCTTCGTTACCGAGATTTTGGTGCGCAGATACAGAGCAATTACGACTATTCGCAGAAGGAGAGAGATAGAGAGACTGATCTCTCTTATTTTGATGCCCGGTACTATGCTTCGGGACTTGGGCGCTTCCTCTCGACGGACAGTATGGAATCTCCGGCCTCCGTGGAGTTTGATCCAATGCCGAAGGGGCGGAATCCCTACCTTTATTGTTTTGGGAATCCCCTTACATATTCAGATCCGTCAGGCAGGGTCGTGCTTGCCGAGTCTGGGAACTCAAGTATTGAGGTTGGCGGAAAAGGAAGTGCCTCTGGTTCTTTCGCTATGGGCCTGGGAACTGGGGACTTGAACGTGGTTAGTAATCAGACAACGGCTAAAGTGGACTTTGATAAGGGTACTAGTAGTATATGTAACAAGACGAGCTTTTTGGAGGCGTTGGGAGATTGGGGATCGTATTCGCTGGGCTCCGTTGAATACTGCCGTGACGATAAGGGCAAAGTTACTTCGAATATTAGCTTTTCATCAAAGAAACTCCGGATTTCCCCAGTAAAATCCAAACAGTGTTTGAATGCTGGTGCTGTAAAAGTGTGTGCGGATGCTAAAGTTGAGCTAACCAACAAGGGTATCTCTGTAACCAACACGGAGCAGGGGGTGAAGACGTGCACTCAGATTTCAATCAAGGGCACCGGAAATATCAGTGCGAAGTTTAGATCTGGTACCGCTTTTCTCAAGGGAGGAATGGCGATCTCGGGGCAAGTGCAACTAAAAGCATGCTCTATTGATCGTTCCAAATAGCCGATGTTGCATTAAACAGAGATTTTTCATTTTGTAGCGAGCCGGTCAGGTTGTTCAGCGTAGGCGTAGTCCGTAGTCGTCGAAAAACTTCGTTCTCAGTAGAACACTGGTGTCGGTGTGTTCTTCGTGGTTTAGTTCGAGACGGGTATTGTTTGTGCTGGACGCTTAGAGTTGAATGGTGGCGTCTGGAATCTGCGGTTTGGAAGCGGCTTGAGGTGACCAATTCTCCGGTAGGGTATCGTTTGAATGGGACCAGCTCTGAGTCTCCAGCCAGTCCAGTAACTCCGTGAGTTTTTTACAGTGAACGGGTCGAATGTTGCCAGAGTCAGGCATCACTTTTCTGCAGACTACTCTACGAAATGCTGCAGGTTTTGTTGCGGATTCCATTACGCTAGCGAGTTCAGCTTTCGCTTTTTTTGGGGGAAACGGTATTTGTGTTCGAATACTTTAATCAGCTCGGGCGAATCGAGCTCAATGAGGTGGCATAAGTCGCCGGGGCGTTCCTTGTCTGATTGGGAACTTGCCTGGCTGACCAGGGCCCAATGGGTGGGCCGGAATGTTTTTTCGGCAAGATTGGTGCTTGTTAGGTGACCTTGGCGTCGCGAATTGGTATGGGATGGGGGTGTTTAGGGTCTGGAGTTGTCTCTTTCGGTGGGGGATCGGTTTCACGGGCTGTTTTTGGGAGCCAGTTTTGCTTCCGAATATCCGGTGGTGCAGACCGGTGGCGTGCTTGCCGATGGGACTCGTTCTGAGGGGACCTTTCAGATTCGTTCCCCAGGATGTGGGATCGCGACGAGATCTCCCTTTGGACACTGGCGGCCACCGGGGCGAATAAGGTGACGTTGTCGTCGCTCCGCTCTTGTTTTATTTGGAGTCCCGGGAAGTGGGAGGCGATGGATCCGCTGTTGGAAGCGGACCTTCTGCGAACATGTAGTGTTCCGTGTTGGGAGTTGTTGGATCTAACTTGAGGGGGTTCCTAGAAACTGCGATTAGTATTTGATGATGTAATTGACTGCGGCATTCTTGGGGCGGGTTTCGGGACCGTTTGGGTTGGTGCCGGTTCTTCCCCAGGTTGGTTCGACGCTGTCTGAAGCCATTGTGTATTGGGCGCCTCCTCTGGTGTTTCTTCCGCTGTGGGCGATGGTTTCGTTGCCGCTTCGAACGTAGTTCTCGCTGGATGAGGTGGTGAACAGGTGATGGGTGTGGGCTCGCGTGGCGTCGCCTTGAATATTGCCTACGTTTCGGTTGCGGCCGTTGGGGTCGTTTTTTGCGATTGGGTCGAGGCCTCGGAGGAATAGACCCCTAAGATCGGGCACTCGGAATCGGTCCTGGGTGAGATCGGTGGGTTCTTGCCAGCGATGAGCAATGTTCTTGAAGAGTCGGGGGTAGCTGAATTGGGGATAGACAGCGCCATCACAAAGTAACCAACCCTCTGGGACACGATCCCCTCCGTAGGCAACAATCGTTCCTGGCGGAACTTGTGCCCGATCTTCAATCTGGTCTTCGGTGATGGTTTCGCGCGCGATGCGGCTTCCCGGGATGTGGCCTGTCTCCGGATCTTGACTGCCGAATAGGGCTTCCCAGCCGTAGAAGCCATGGTTTCCGGCTCGGAGCGTGCGGGATTGGATGGCTTCGATCGCCAAGACGCTGGGGAGCACGACTTGTCGCGGGAGTAACGGGGGATCCGCAGGTCCGATTGGACCGTCCGGTCGCGTCGCGACGGTGATTTCGAGGAAGAGGCGTTGGTTGAAGTCCACTTCCGTCAGGGCGGTTCGGGTCCCCAGGATGGTTGAAACTAAACCAGCATTCACACTGAGTTGATGAACTTCTCCCGGCCATACCGCCGTGCCCCCGATTGGGGCGTCGTAGAGCTTGAATTGGACGCGCTGTGTGCCGTCGTTGACCGGGGTTCCATTGGCTCGGGTGAGTAGACCCTGGAACGGAAGCAGTTTTGTGGGGTCTTCGGCGACTGCGGTTAGCAGACCTTGCGCGGCAAGAGTGAGAATTGTGAGGAGATTTCGGGTTGGTATTTTTCTCATGAGGTTAGTGTTTGATGATGTAGTTGACGGCGGCATTCATTGGGCGGGTCTCTCCGGTAGATAGACCTTCACTTGACGTTCGACCGAGGGTGGGCTGGTCTCCGGATGCACGCATGCGATAGTCTTGATCGCCACTCGCATTGCCTCCCTGTGCAACTCGGAGTCCGGGTTGGAGTGTGGCTTCGGGGGAGTTGATGGCGGTGGTGAACATGAAATGGGCGTGCTGTTGGAACCCGTGGTTCTGGAGACTCCCGACTTGGTGGCCTTGTCGTTCCCGGTCCCGCAAACCAGCGGTGTCGAGCCCACGGAGAAAACGTCCCCGGAGATCCGGGACTCGGAATTCATCCGCGTCGATGGGGGACGTGTGCGAGGCTCGCCATCGGTCGCCGATGACGGCGAAGAGAGCCGGATACGCACTCCTCTTGTAGGGAGTCCCGTTGCAAAGAAGCCAACCTTCGGGAGCCTGCGTTCCTGCGTAGGGCATCACCGCGCCAACCGGCGTGCGGGCAGCGGGACTGAGTTGTGTATCTGTGATGGAGTGATTGGCGATTTGGGTGTCTGTAACCGATTCGACAGCCAGCCGACTGCCTGGAATGTGGCCCGTGGATGGACTTTGATCGCCAAAGAGAGCCGTCCAGTCGTATTGCCCGCCATCGCCGGCTCGGAGGGTCCGAGCTTGGACGGCTTCGATGGCGAGGACGCTGGGCAAGACGGCCTGGCGCGGAAGTAAAGGTGGGTCTTCGGGCCCGATGGTGTTGTCCGTGTTGGCGTCGATGGTGATTTCTAGAAAGAGTCGGTGGTTGAAATCTACTTCGGCCAGGCTTGTTTGTGTGCCGAGGAGCGTTGAGACTAGTCCGCCGTTGATAGAGAGGCGATGCGTCTCGCCGGGCCAGACGGCTGTGCCGGCGACCGGAGCGTTGTAGAGACGGAATTGCACGATGTGTGTTCCGTCGCTAGGGGACGTTCCATCAGCGTTCATCAGGAGCCCTTGGAAGGGTAGGAGTTTCGGAGCGGGTTGGGCACTCGTGATTTGGAGGCTCAGCACGAAGGCGGTGATTGTGAGTATAGGCTTTGGCATGTTATTGATTTCACATGTTCGGCCTGTTCTACGCAGAAGTTTTCAAATGCTGCGAAGATTCTGGACGCATTTTTCGCCCGTGAGTCTTCGGAGAAAGAGGTTGCCGAGGGGAGACCGACTCGCTGGGGGCTCGCCGATTTTTTCTGCCTTAGAAGCGCGGCATCAGGAGCACGCGAATTCCGACGGCATCTTTGCGGAGGACGAAGTCGATGTTCTTCGTGCGGGGCGGCTCGATATCATTGAAGGTGGCGATACCGAACTGGCCGCCACCCGCAAGCAGCCATTGGAGTGGCCGGTTGGGCCAGGGACTTTTATCGCCGTAGTCATAGAAGGAATCGGTCCATTCCCAGATGCCGTTGGCGAGTCCGAAAAGTCCGCTCCGAGAGGGTTTGCCTCGATCGGTTGGGCCCAGAAATGTTCTTGGGTTGATGCGCTTGTCCTCGTAGCCATTCTGGAACTTTTCAGATTGCCACTGGCTGGGATCGGGAAAGATCGCGAATGGAATTGGATCTTTGAGGTTGCCGGATTCCGCCATGGCCTCCCAGTGCTCTCGAGCCGGAAGGGTACCAAGAGGGCGGCGATGTTCAACGAGCATGTGGCCAAGCCAAATCGCGAAGTTGACGGCGTCCTCTCGGGTGATCCACACGGCGGGATCCGTGGGACCGAGGGAAAATCCGGGATTGCCCCACCGTTTCGCAGTGGTCGGGGTGATCTTGGATTCAGCGCTGACCCAGCGGGCGAAATCCATGACTCGAACCTCCGTGACGCTCCAGAAAAAACCCCCAACTTTCACGAAGCGCATGCCGAGACCCTCAATGTACTCTTCGCCGGGAACCCGGGCTTGTTCGAGGGCGCGTTCTTGCCGCTCGACTTCGTCGGCCCAGATGCGGAGCGTGCCGGTGGCCTCATCAAGCAACTGGATTGCCGGAATCCACTGCTCCTCAGAGTGGCGGTCAATGGCTTCCGAACCTTGGCCCAGCGGATCCGACAGGAATGCGAGGTCGGGTGGTCCGATAAGACCGAAGAGCTCGGTCCAGCGAGTGGCTTGGTGTTGATAGGATTGAAGAGCGGTTTGATACCGTGTTTCCAAATGGCGCCGAATGTTTTTGTCGAGCTCTGTCCAGTGCTGGAGAGCCGTTGGGCCGGACTCCCCGGCGCTGATCGCCCGGGCTTGTAGGAAGGGCCATTGGTGGGCGGGATCCAGATGGTTGATCAGAGTGGAACCCTCCTCAATCCGGCGTGTGCAGTCGAGCCGAAGGGCGGCGATGCGAGGAACGGCTTCAAGGTCCGTGCGGAGGTGTTCGATCGCTTCTGTGGTGGCTTGGCGGCGTTTTTGAAAATCCGCCAGCCGCTTGGACCGGAGAGCCCACCGGCATTCCATGAGCATTTGGTCCAAGGAGGCAAAGTTGCCTTCGCTGGTGATCCTTGGCTCAAGCCAAGACCAGACGGCTTCGGCTTCTCGATGGTCCCGTGTCAGGTTGGTGAAGTGGATTTCTGCTCGTGGGGAGCGATTGGTGATTTGGCTTTGGGTTGCGATGCTTTGCCGGAGAAAGGCGAGGGTCTGTTTTTTCTCCTCGGCTATCTCTGCGAGATCTGCGGCGTCTTTTTGGATTTCCTCCAACTGCTGCCAGCCGCGATCGACTTGTGCCCGCGTGAATTCGTAGTGCTTGAGCCAGGCGTTGGCAGGAATCAACAAAAGGAGTGCCGTGGCAGCGGCCGTGAGCACGATCTTGGTGGCGCCGCTTTGTTGCTTCAGTATGCGTCTCAGAACTCGGAACCCGCTGGTGCGTTCGGCGAGTCCTCTTTCGAGTTCTTGGGCAAGCCCGTTCATGTCGGGGAATCGTAGATGGGGATCCGTGGCCAGGCAGCGATCAATTGCTTGAGTAAAACGTGGGCTCAAGGACGTAGCCCGGTCCGTTAACGGACGGGAGAGTCCGATGGGGAGTTCGCCCGTGAGCATTTCGTAGGCGATGACTCCGAAGGAGAACTGGTCGCACAAGGGGTTGCCTGGAGTGTCGCCTGAGAGTTGTTCCGGGGCGATGTAGTAGGGTGTGCCGCCGTTGAGTTGGGTGACGGTTTCCCGAAAACGGTTTGATTGATAGTGATTCGTGAGTCGGGCGAGACCGAAGTCCATGATCTTGGTCTCTCCGGTGTCGGTGATCCCGATGTTCTCGGGTTTGAGGTCACAATGAGCGGTGGTTTGATGTGCGTATGCGAGCGCTTTGCAAATCTGGAGGAGGATGTCGCACTTGCCGGATTCTTTGAGTGAATCCTTCGCGTGCGTTCGCATCCAGCGTCTCAGGGTTCCGCCTTCGAGCAGTTCCATGACCAAGAATTGGGAGTCTTGATAGGCTTGGACGTCGAAGACGCGCAGGATGTTGGGATGATTGATTTGGATCGAGATTTGACTCTCGTTGCGAAAGGCTTTGACGGCTGCGGGTTCTTTTAACAGGGCCGGGCTCAGAAATTTGAGCGCGACGGGATGTTGCCGGGTGGTGTCGAAGGCACGGTAGATTAGGCTCATGCCGCCTTCGGCGATACGTTCTTGAATGGTAAAGCGTTGGGCGAGTGTTTCGCCGGGCTCGGGGGCTCCAATGGCGGTCTCAAGTCGCCGGACGCGGCTCGATGGTCCTGATTTGCTTGAGATTCCCGTGGAGGGATTTCCGCGCGGATAGGACCACACCGATTTGGGGACTTGCTTGCGGCTATTCATGGCCTTCGTTGGGACCGGTCGAGCACGACGCGGAAGCCGATTGTCTCCTGATTGTTGGTACTTCCGGTCCGATAGTTGGTCTTCATCTTATAGTCGGCGTAGGTTCGCCAACCGCCGCCTCGGATGGTGAAAAACATATCAAAAAAATCGGGGTCTTCGTCGTGGCGGAAGGGAGTGGAGGTCCATTCCCAGACGTTCCCGCCCAGGTCGTAGATTCCGAAGGGATTGGGAGCGAAGCTACCCACTGGGGCGGTGGTGATATAGTGATCGTACTGTGCTGGGAGGGGGTGGGGAAAGGTGGTGTTGGGCCAGGTGTGGTAGTTGCCGCGGTGTTGCTTGGGCAGACCGGGCGGCGACCAAGGGACGTGATCGAGCGGAATCCCGCCACGGAAATCAGGGTCGATGCCTTCCTCACCGATTAGACCCGCGATTTGACTCCATTCGAGGTCCGTGGGGAGGCGATAGAAGTCCTGCGGGCTGATCTTTTCAAGTTGCCGTTCCCGCAGCGTCAACCATTCGCAGAATTTGGAGGCATCGATCTGAGTAACGTGGGCTACCGGATGCGTGGGACCGCTCAGTGCGGCCCGTTCTCGCCAGAGGTAGCGCCGGTCGAATCCGGTCTCCAGGACATGTTGGGCAAACTCCAGATTGCGGGTTTCCCAGATAGAAACGAGGAGGTCGTCGACCCGCACGAATCGCATGTCGAGGGAGTTTACGAACTGGTCGGCTTGGGGGAGCGGTAAGGATTCATGTTCTTCGGTCCAGCGTTTCCATGTGTCCCGCAGTCGAATCACATCCGGAAGGCGCTCGGGAATGTTGGTGAGTTGGATAGGAGCTTGCAGTTTGGCTAAACTGCCGGAGAGATCCTCGCCTGGTTCGACGTGCTGAAGACCACGTGCTTTGAGTGAAAGGATCCATCGCTCGCGCTCAGCGATGGTTTCCTCGAGGGCTTGGCTCCAGTGCTGATTCAGGGAGCTTGCGATTTCCGAAACCAGATTTGTTGCTTGAGTGAGGGCATTTCTAAGGTCGCCTCTTCTGATGGTCTCCATCAGGGCGTCTTCGCTTCTTCGCCAGCTTGCGAGCGGTTGGCGTGGGATGGGATAGGGACCCTGGCCCACGGCCTCGGATAGCTGCCTTGCAGGTATGAGTATCGCGGTTGCTTCGAGAAGCTGTTCCAGGGTTGAAAGTCGGCTGTGATAGCGCTGAATCCGTTGTTGAATCGAAGCCAGGTGGCTGCCGGGCTCCTGGTGGGGCGTGGCAATGCTGCGAGCGGTGTCGATTAGGAAGGGATCGGTGAGATGCGGGACGATCACTTCGGCGGTAGGCGGCCAGGTGTAGGCTTTCTGAATGAGGGCCATGCGACGATGGTCGGCGGCATGGAGTTCGGTGGCGAGTTCAGCGCGAGTGATGGTGACAGAGGGATCTTTCGCGGCTTGGAACAGATTCGCGAGTTGAGCCGACACCACCGCGAGCATCACGACGAGGCCCGAGGCGATCGCTTTCCAGTGTTTGAAAGATCGGGCCCAACCTGGGACGATATGTCTCAGAACGGTTCCGCTGTTCCCTTCGAGATCGTGGGCCAAAGCGGAGAAGTCGGTTGTTCTGAGCGAGGGATCTGAATGGGTTAGCGTTGGTAGCCATTTTTGGGCTGCAGGTGTTGGCTTGGCCGCCTGGTTTGGGTGGGGCTGAAGCGCTTGGAGCCACAGCGAGCCCAGAGCGAACCCGTCCGCGGCTGGAGGGTTCAGATGGTCATCGATAAAAACTTCCGGCGGGAGGTAGCCTCTATCGCCGGTCAGTGTGGCAGCTGCCCGCAGTGTTTGGGCATTGACGAATTGATTGAGCCCAAAGTCGGTGAGTATCGGATTCCCCTCCGCAGTCACGAAGAGATTGTTGGGCTTAAGTCCGAGATGAGAACCGGTGTGACGCGCGTCGTGGAGGGCTTGCGCAATCCGGCTGAAGAGCTGGTGAAGGTCCGATTCATTGGGAGCGCGCTGCGCCAACCAGGTAGGGAAGGGCTCGGCGGTGACATATTCAACCGTGAGGTAGAGCCCCTCGTGAGTGATCCCGTAATCATACACCCGCGAGATCCCGGACACAGCCAGGTGAGTGAGTTGATTGAGAATGGGACGCATCTTGTCGATCCCTCCGAACTCGACGACGATGTCTTCGGAAACGAGTTTGATCGCGACGGATTGGTCGCGGGTGCTGTCCGTGACGCGGTATTTCTCACCGACGGCACTGGCCCCAAGGAATTCCCGAACTCGGAAGCGCTGATCGAGGACTTGGCCGATATCGAGGAGCGCCATACGGGTTATTTCATTGGACTGCCGGTGACGAAAGCTAGGTAGTCTTCGGTTGCCTCGTTGCGCTGCGGTTGGGCAAGGCGGAGGCGAAGGCCATTTAGGAGGCACCGGAATGCGAATCCGATCTGTGCTTGTGCGATCGTGTGGGCGAGTTCCGGGGGAGCTTGAACCTGCGTGCCGTGACTTGTTTGGCTAAAGACTTGTGAAGGTAGAATGAGACGGGGATTCCATTGGTGTCGCGGACGTTCGCCGTCGGCCTGGGATTCCCAGTCTCTGAGTGATTGGATTGAGGTGGCCAAGGTGGGGGCATATTTGTCTTCGAAGGCCTGGTGCAGATGAGTGAGCAAACGGGATTGCAGGTGTCTGAGTGTGGTTTCGATTTCCGTTTCAAGCGCCTGGATCCTGGCCTTGCGGGCATCGTCTTGAGTTTTTGATGGGCGGATTTCTACCGCATGATCTGGCAATCTCGCACCGATGCGGTGACGTTCCCAGGGGCGGGATACATAGGAATCTGAGACGTAGGCTCTCCTTTGGTTCACGTATTCGATCCCAAAACGTCGGGATGGGGTATCGGGTTCCATGCGCAGAATGGCGAAGTGGAGTGGGAATGTGGATTCCAGACTGAGCCGGAGGGTTTCTATCGCTGCGGAGCCATCCTGAGGATGGAAGAGGCCGATGAGGTCGTTCCGCATCCGGTTCGCGATGGCGTAGCCGGAGTCTTCAAGGAGTTCAAAACTGGGATCGATTCGGGAGAAAGCGATGCTCATCGAGTTCGTCCCGAGGGTTAGGAGTTCGGCGAGCCTGAAGATTGCTGGGATTCTTCGTTTCGTATCGGTGCCGCCGTATTGCTGAACCGGTGGCCCGTCAATGAATCGGACCTCTCCGAGTGGCGGGGCGTAGTGAGTTTCTTGGCTTGCGGATTTCCAGGGATTCAGATCAACGTTTTGGTCCGGCTCACAGAGACGGGTGAGCTCACTGCTTAGGACGTGCTGGTATTTGGTGCGAACTGCTTCCTCGAACTGACTCCAGTGGTGGCTCAGGTTTTGGTAGTGTTCGACTTGTTCCGACCACGATTCGGACCAATTTGAATCGGTAGCATAGTGGGTCCAACGGTCTAGCAGGGTGTCTTTTTCATCAGCCGACAGGAGGTGCGGTAGCAAAAGCGCAGCCATCCATGCATGTGTCGTTCTCGCCAGAACGGTGAGTCTACGAGTTCTTTGGATACGAGGGGCTGCTATCATCGGTGGGTACTGAAGTTTTTGGATCGGACGATGATGGGGCTTCCGGGGACGCTGACGCAGGATCCGGGGGCACGACCGGGTCCGGAGCGTCTAGCCATTCCAGCAACTCTGCGAGTTTCTTGCCGGGAACGCGTCGAATGTCGCCAGAATCAGGCATAACGTTTCTACGGACTACTCCGCGAAATTCTGCAGGTTTTTGCTAAGGAAATCTTTCAGTAGGGCGAGTTCTTCATCCGCCTCGTGATCGTTGGCGGTATAGTCGGCCAAGGCGGCGCGAAAATGGCGACTGAAGATGCGTTTGACGGTGGTCAACTTGAGTTGCGCCGTCCGCGCGGTGGGAAGGTTCAGATTCTCTGCGAGGGTCGCGTAATCCGTCTTGGGGAGATCTTCGAACAAGGGTCCGAGGATGCGGGCGAAGAAGACTTCCCAGGCGTCGTTCTGTCGGGTTTTCTGACAGTAGCGATGGGTCCTTTGAATGGCTTCCGCGATGAGTTGCCGGGCGAAGACGTCATTGAAGACCGATTCTTCCTGACCCGAGTCTTCGACTTGGAGGAGTTCATGATTCAGGTTGCTGAGAGATATGAGGCCGTTGCGGGGTTTTCGTTTCTGAGTGTTTTCAGAGCGTAGGCGGTCGGTCACGAAGGAGCGAATCGCTGCCAGAAGAAAGGTGCGAAAGCGTCCGCGGGAATGATTGGCTTTTTGCAGGAGATTGCCTCTCAAGAAGCGGTCCGAAATGAAATCTTGAACGGCTTCCTGCGCCTTTTCGGGTGGGAACCGATAGAACCGTTCGAGAAACTCGATCAGCGAGGGGCTGTAGGTTTCAAAGAGTTCGCCGAGGGCGTCGAGACGCTCTTGGTCGGATTGGGAACTCGCCTGGCTGACCAGCGCCCAGTTGGTGGTCTTGAATGTCTTTTCAGCTCCCATGTACCCTTGGGCTGAATACCAAAATGAGACTCGTTGTAAAGGGAGACTTGTGACGAGTGTCTCATAGGGGGCCGACTCGGGTTTGTAGCAAGTGTCGTTGTAGGAGAAGCTGGGGTTGGGCGGTATAGGCAGAATTCCGGTTTTTCGGCCGGATAGGTGCTCGTAAGTTGAGCTCGGTGTCGCGAATTGTTATGGGATGGGTGTTTAGGGGCTGGGATTTTCTCTTCTTGCTGCTTGCAGTGCCGGGCATTGGGTGGGCAGAGGAGTTGGCTCTTTTGGTGAGGGCTCGGAAGACGGTCTTTCCAATGCGAATGCCCCCGGCTACTACTTTCCTTCGGCCTGTCGAACGGGCGATGGTCTGCTGTGGTTTGGGATGGAGGCGGATGCCCAAGCCGCCTTTGCGGACGGGTGCTAGGACGAACGTCCTATGGACGTGCGGGAAGGTTTCAGGTCTGATGCTAGGGCGTTATGTTTGGTGCTTCTATCTCTCGTGTTTATTGCGTTAGTCGATCTTGTTGGAGCGTCGTTTTAGCCTTTGCCGTGGTGTTTGTTACGGCGGGTTTGGCGGCTCAAATTAGCCCGAAACTGCTTCCGTTTCAGGGGTATTTGGCGGATCCATCGGGCGAACCTGTGCCGGACGGATCGTATGCCGTGCAGTTTCAGATGTTCGACTCGCCGATTGCCGGGAACGTCGTGTGGTCGGGAGAGGTGCACCGAGTCTCGGCCAATGACGGACTGATTAACGTGATCCTCGGGAGCAAGACGAGTTTGGGTTCGGCTGGGTTGGATTTTTCGCGAACCACCTATTTGGAACTGACGGTGGATGCGAATGGCGATGGAGTCATCACGGTGGCGGATCCGCCGCTTCTGCCGCGCCAGATTATTCTTCCGGCGTTGTTTGCGCATGATGCGGGGGCGTTGGCGGGCTACCGGTGGCGGGATCTCTTTGCCGACCAGGCCGATGATCCGGGCAAGGGGTTGATTTCTGGTCAGCGAATTGTTCCTGAGACGATTGACCGAACGCACTTTAGTCGTTCGATTGCTGAGGAGTTGAGTGGTTTGGTTGACGGGTTGCGAGGTTTGCAATCGCTACTCGAAGATGCGGTCTCGGTTCCGAGGCTTGGCCGACCCGGGGAACGGCCATTGAAGCTCTACAGTAGGGTGGAAACCTTCGCTGATAGGAATACGGTGTTGCTAATTCATTCCGATGACGCCGGTGGCTCGTCAGAGTTTGTTGATTCTTCTCCGTTTGGTCACGCTATCACCGTCGAGGGAGGAGTAAACCATTCCACTGCGCACCCTCAGTTTGGGAGGTCAGCACTTGAGTTTAACGAAGATTTACTGAGCCTGTTGCGTGTGGCGTCGAGTTCTGCTTTCAACTTTGGCACGGGGGATTTTACGATAGATTTCTGGGCTCGGCGACCTCAGCTCAGTGGGGATGACTTTGCCTTTGTCTTGAATCCGTTGGAAAGCACTCACTTCAGTATCGATCTGTTCCTGAATCAAATTCAGGTCATTCATCATGGGATTCACGAAACCAGGTGGTCCGCATTTACCGCTCCGAATGTTTGGCACCATTTCGCAGTCGTGCGTTGGGAGGATCGGATCTTTGTCTATCGAAATGGAGAGAGCGTGGCAGATTTTGACGTTGCTGGTCTTGCGTTTAGTGATGGGGGGCATGGCCCAGTTATAGGTGGGCGGCCAGATATGCGAACGTCTCATCCCCAACACTATCTCACTGGCCAGCTCGACGAGTTTCGAGTTTCTAAAGGGGTTGCTCGATGGAGGGGGAACTTCGTGGTGCCGACGGAGCCTTACCCTAGTGAGGAGGGGGCGCGCCTCTATTTTGTCGATGAGAGTGGTGTGGAGTATCGCGTTCAAGCTCGACGCGTGAATAATTAGGTGAGCTTGGGAGTCTGGCCGTGCTACTTGTCTGTTCGCGGAATCGTCAATTCGATGCGTGTCCCGCAGCGCGAGCGGTTGGTGATTTCAAGTCGCCCGCCGAGGTCCTGCGCGCGGGTAGCCATGTTTTCTAGGCCATAGTGTCCTGGCTTGGAAGTCTGAGAATCCCGTCCCACACCGTCGTCTTCGATACGAATCCAGAGTTGCTTGGCGTTGATCTGAAGCGTTACGTATGCGTTTTCTGCGGCGCTGTGCCGGATGATGTTGGTGTAGGCTTCTTTGATGATGAGATATAAGTTGCGGCGATCGGCGTGCTTCAATAGGAGTGGTGGGATATCAGTGGGGCCGGTATAGTGGAGGGCGATCCCGGCTTCGTCCAAGTGTTCCGCTACGGTGCGGCGGAGGTAGCTGATCACGTGGTCCAATGCATCATTCTTAGGGTTGTTCATCCATATGATTTCGCTCAAGGCCTCTGAGAGACGCCGAGCTTCCGTCGCGACCTTATTGATGCCGCCCTGGCGTTCGGAATCTGCGGCGTTTGCGTCCATGGATTCGCAGAGGAGTGAGATCCGGGAGAGGCCAGCGCCAAGATCATCATGCATGTCTCGGGAAAATCGGATTCTTGCTTGGAGTTGCTCGATATCATGACCCAACTGTTCTTGCCTGAGCCGGATGTGAAGTCGATACCGGTGGGCCGTCCAGACGGCGAGTCCGATCGCGAGAGTGAGGAGGGCCCAGAACCAGCGGGTTTGGTGGTAAAAAGGATGGATGCGAAACTGAAAGGGTGGGATGGCCGCGAACTCACTCCAGACGCCATGGCTGTTGCAGGCGCGAAGTTTGAAGGCATACGTGCCAGGTTTCAGGTTGGTGTAGGACACGTGCCGGCGATGACCGGCCTTGATTGGAGTCTCATCATGTCCGGCTAGCATGTAGTCGAACTTCAAGCGCTGGTTGCTGAGAAAGGTGTTGGCGGTGAACTCGAACTCGATCAGTTCCCCGCTTCCCGGTGGGAAATCATGGATCCGGAGTTGGCTATCATCTAGCAGGGGAAGGAGTCCGCGGTGAAACTGGTTTGACTGGTAGGCGGAGTGGGCGACGGTGCCGTTGACACGGACCTTCTCAATGACGGGTAGCGGAGGGAGATCGTTCTTGAGGGCTGTGTTGGGATCGACGATGGCGACGCCTCGGACCGTGGCAAAACAAAGTCGACCATCCGAGAGTTTATAGGCGGTGGGTTGCCGTTCCCCGTTGGTTTCGCTCGAGGCTAGCCCATCCAGCTCGTTGTAGTGGATGGGGTTCAGCTGGTCGATTTCTCCCCGGACGAATCGGGTGAGCTCAGTTTGCGGAATGCGATAGATTCCCTTGAGTCCTCCGATCCAGAGATTGCCGTGATCATCGCTCAGCAGCGAGTTGATGACATTCTCATCGAGCCCGTCGGCGGTGGTGATGGTGTGAAACTGATGGTCGGAGAGGAAACACAAGCCTTCCTCTGTGCCGAGCCAGAGCGTGTGGGAACGATCTTCGTGGAAACACCAGCCGTGGTTGACGGGAAGTCCGTCCCTCGTGGTGTAGTTGGTGACCGACTCAGCCGTCTGTCGAAAGACCCCTTGCTTGTTCGTGCCAATCCAGATGGCCCCGTCTGAAGTCTCTTGAAAACAGAGCACTCGTAGTTCTCCTTCGCCTTCGGGGGCGAGAACCCGACGGAGTCCAGGGAGCCGATAGTTTCCCTCTTCTCCTGGGATGCGATTGACTAACTCGACCCGCTGGGAATTGGAATCGAATTGAAGTGCTCCATACATTGTTCCGATCCAAGTGCGCCCACCTGTGTCCCGGTACAACGAAAGGACGCCCTCTTTGCCGCTGTCTCGGTTGAAATCGGGATAGCCGACATCGCCTTCATAGTTGTAAGTTTGCCCACCCTGAATCAGTTCCAGGCCGGTGGCTCCGCCGATCCAAAGGAGTCCATCCGGATTAGCCATCAGGGTGATGACTCGGTCCGTCCGCATGGCTTGATTGTCCGGGCTGTGATGGGTCAACCTGCGATCCGAGTCCCATTGGTAGTAGCCGTCGCGAGTGCCGGCCAGAATGCTGTGATCGGGCCCTTCGGTAACCGTGTAGACGAAGTCGGGCTCCATGCCCTGTTCGATTCCGACGGTTTGGAATGATCGCGGGCGCAGTTTGATCAAGCCAACTCGATCCGTCCCAAGCCAGTGATTTCCCTCGCGATCTTTGAGGTGAGCGTTGACGGTGAATCCTCCCGCAATGTGGGGCAGAGTCAGGGCGCGCGCGCCTAGACCGTCGCTTCTTAGTAGCCGTGTGTTCGATTGTGTGTACCAGATTTGCCCGTCGTCTAGATGCCAGAGATGGCTAATGAAGTTAATCTGATCTTCGGTTGGGTATTGGATGGGACTAATTTTTCGGCAGGCTTGGTTCTCTACGACAAACAGACCTTGCCGTCCCCCGAGGAGCAGGGACTGGTCCGGTTGGAAAAGAATCCGGTTGAGGTGATCGTCTGGGAACCCGGATGGTTGGGAAAGCGTTGGTTCCGCGTTCTCCGGTTGAAAATGGGCGATTCCGGTATGCGACGTTCCGTCATGCTTGGCGCGCCAGATTCCGATACAGCCTCCGTTCGGGTGTGCGGTAATGGCACCAATTGAGTATGTGTCGTTCGAGAAGCTTCTGGGCGGGGGGTAGGTTCTGAGATGGCCGTCATGCCAGTGCGAGATTACGCCGCCGGTTCTGAGCCAAAGGCCCTTGACTGTATCCGCGACCAAACGACTGACTCGATTGGTGGGGAGATTGGGGGGCTTTCGCCATTTGCGGAATTCCCCTTGAGGTGTGATCTGGACCAATCCTTCGAAGGTACCCATCCAAAGATGCCCGTCGGTGGTCACGGCGAGCGACTCGCAGGTGTCATCCGCTTCCAGTGCCGGACAGTTTGTCTTGTCATAAATCGTGATTCGATTGCCGTCGTAGCGGCAGAGTCCAAAGAGGGTGCCGAACCAAAGGTAGCCGTCCGGTGTCTGAGCGATGGCATTGACGGTGTTTTGTGCCAGGCCCTGGGCGGTGGAGATGCGGGAGACGACGTAGTTCTCAGCGAGCCAACGGGAATCGGCGGATGATTGTGACGAGCGGGGAGAGGTGGAAGCAGGCGCCGCAGCCCTTGACGTGAAGCTGTCGAGCCCGGTGGCGGCCAGGATCGCTGCGAGCGGTAGGCTGTAGCGCCAGGCGGCGATGCGTCCTCGATGAAGTCTGCTGGGTAAGGGATGCCCCAATTGCTCTGCCATGGGTCTTGTTAGTCGGCGATCTTACTCCTGTCGCGTTTTGCTGTATACAAAAAGCCTTTGGTCGATTGGTTGGACTCTGTTTTGATTCCACTCGGGTTGGCTTCGGTGGCATAGAACGAATTGACTATGGACGAATAAGCGTTGTGGCCGCTAGTTTCGAACGGGTTTCCTGGATATGGGAGTAGGCGATTGAAAGCAAAGATACGGAGGCATGATGCCGATAGAGGTGGCCATTGTAGATGATGACGCCGGGGTGTGCGAACCCATCCGTTCGGTGCTCAAGAAGGCGAGTGACGGTTTCCGGTGTATGGCTTTTCGCGACGGCGAGAGCTTTCTTCGTGAGGCTTCGGTTCGCTTTTTTGAGGTCGTGCTCATGGACATCGAGCTACCCGGAATCTCCGGGATCGAATGCACCCGCCGGGTCAAGCAGGTGAATCCATCGCTACAGGTGGTCATGTTGACTATGTTTCATGAGGACGAACGCGTATTTGAATCGCTAAAGGCTGGAGCGACGGGATACTTGTTGAAATCCGTTCCGGGAAAGAAGATTATCAATGCAGTCCGTGAGGTTCGGTCGGGAGGATCGCCGATGTCACCGGAAATAGCCCGCAAGGTGTTGCGATCCTTTCACGAGCCCCCGGAACCGAATCCGGAACTGGAGGCCCTCACTCGAAGGCAGCGAGAGATACTTAATTGCCTCGCGGAGGGGTTGCTTTACAAGGAGGTTGCGGATCGGCTCGGTATCAGTCCTTTCACCGTAAGGGCTCACATTCACAGCATTTACGAGAAGTTGCAGGTGCACACGAAAGTTGAAGCCGTCAACAAGCTCCACGGACGGTAGGTTAGTCCGGATCAAACTTTCGTTCGATTGTGACCGGCTCACGCGGCGTCCTAGGTTACCTGAGGAACCTAGTGATGGAACCGAACGTGATGAAAAAGTTGCTGATCCTCTGTGCCATACTGAGTGGGAGTGCTAGCCTCCTTCAAGCCGAGAAACTCGTGCCCTTTCAGGGCTACTTGACTGGGGCCGACGGAAATTCCCTGCCGGACGGAGCCCGCTTGGTCCAGTTCAAGCTCTACGATGCCCCTATTGGTGGGACGGCCGTGTGGCCTGGAGAGGTGCATCGTCTGTCTGTGAATGGGGGCTTAGTAAATACCGTGCTCGGGACGAAGAACGGTTTTGATGGCGGGGGGGATGCGGACGCTGGCAGCGTTGACTTTGGGCAAACGCTTTACTTGGAAATCACCGTAGACAGTAATGGAAACGAGGTCATCGGCCCCGAGGACCCTCCACTGTTGCCTAGGCAGATTCTATCGCCAGCAGTGTTCGCCCAGGAAGCGGCGGAGGCAAACCGATTGAACGGGTATGATTGGAGTGTGGTTTTTGCTGATGGGGATCCAGATCCGCGTAAGGGCCGGTTCGACGGTGGTCGTTTGGTCGCTGATAGTGTGCGAGGAGGGGCGATTGTTAATGGCGAGATTTCGCCGGCGAAGTTGGTGCCGATGTCTATCGGCCTCGGTAATCTGACGCCCGAGCTTCAGAACTTAATTCTCGATCGGATTCCGGTGCAGGTGGGGCAAGTGCTTGGTGTGGCGATGGTCCAGCGGGCGGATGTGATTACGTCAAGTGACACCGCGATCCCGTTTTCGAATTCCGTGCCGGTGAATACTCAGGGCAAATCGATACTAACGCTAGATTATAAACCGACAGCTGTTGGGAATGAACTGATCATTGAGGCCGTCGCTTGGTTGTCGGAACTGTCGAATCATTCGAATGCCATGGTTGCCGCCGTCTTCGTTAATGACAACCCGAACGCGGAGGCGGTGGGGCTTACGATGGAGTTGGAAACAGGTGAAGCGCACCATGCCGGTGCTGCTCAGCTCATGAAGAAGATTCAGGTGACCAATCTTGAGCCGCATCACTTCGAGCTTCGAGCGGGGCCTAATGGCGGCGGGGCATGGGTTCTCAACCAGTTGCCAGCGTCGAGCCCGAATGTTCAAGCGAGTCGAGGGAATCTGGATCGATATACTTATGGTGATCCGCAGGATGCTTCCGAGGGATTGAACAGCTACCTGAAGGTAACCGAGATCCGCGGACCGTCGGCGGATTAAAACTGCCCATTTTTGGATGCTCTCTGCATCTTCTGCCCAGATGTCCACGGTCTTTGTGATTGAGGGGAGGGGTAAACTATTTGAGCCGGGATTCGCGGTAATGCTAGGGTCATTCTGTGCGGTGGGACTACCTTGTCATTTCAATGCTTTGGATTTTTCCTGCCGACGTTCTTTGCGCGGTTGCGGAGTGGCATTGGAACGAGGGGGCGGTCGGGACTCAGGCTCCGCTAGAGGATGAGTTTCTGATTGAATGGTACGGAACGCTTGACGGCCTGCCGACGACTCAGGTCAGTGATCTCGCGCAGACGCGGGACGGTTACCTTTGGTTCGCGGCCCTGGATGGGCTTGCGCGCTACGACGGGATGTTCATGGAAACATTTCGCCCCAAACCGCTGGGGCAATCCGGGCCCGGTGTTCCTACCGCGCTCTGGGTTGGTTCTGATAGCTATGACTTGTTCGTCTCTCACTTCGGAGGACTGTCGAGAATTGCTGGGCTCGATGTTCGCACGTCGCTGCTTGCGGAGTCGCAACAGGCGTTTCGTGCGCTGCGCCTCTGGCCCGGTCCGGATGAAACATTGTTTCTGTCCTGGCGTCATTCGATTTTGTCGTTTCAGAACGAGAAGTTTGTTGAAATCTCCTTCGAGGAGCGTGATTGGGGGGAGGTGCTTTCGGTAGAGCGCCTGCAAGGCGGAGATTTTCTGGTCGGAGGAACCAAAGGTCTCTGGCGCTGGTCGGGAAAGGCGATCGAAATCCCAGATGAAGTCCGAACCGTTGCCGGCGGGAAACTCAAGCGGGTGGACCAAATGCTGGAGTTGAAGGATGGCACCGTGTGGGTTTCATGTCCGTGGGGGCTTATGAGTCTGCGAGACGGGCAATTGTCTCCCAAACTTCGCTATCGCCGGAATGATCGAGCGGTGAGCACGGCGTTTCTTTTCCAAGCAAACAAGGGTGAAATCTGGCTTGGTGTTTCTGGATTGGGGGTTCGGCGCTTCAATCCGGACGCTGCCGGGATTGGACGGGAACTGAACTATTTCCATGGACTTGATCTCGGCGTCGCTCGGGAAGACTTTGAAGAGAGTATTTGGTTGGTCGCTCGGAAGTTTGGCGTGGGACGTTTATGGCGGCGGCCGGTGATGGCTGTTCGGCCGAAGTACCGTAGTGAAGATTCTCTCTGTCACGCCATTTATGCAGCGCAGGATGGAAACGTTTGGGTGGGTACGAATCGAGGCGTGTATCAGCTGCGAAACGGTGCTGTGAGCCACGTAGATCATCCGTTGATTGAGGATGGGCTTCGTGTTCGTTGTTTTGCCGAGGATCAGCAAGGGCAGTTGTGGTTTACGCAAGCGTCCGGGATTGGTGTGCTGAGATCCGATAGTTACCATCAACCTCGTGAAGATGTCTGTCCACTTCCCGAGACGATTGAACCCGTCTGCCTGGTAGCTCGAAAGAATGGGGAAATGTGGTTGGGATGCAAAGATGGTCTCTATCGCTTTGACCCTGCGGAGGCCCGGATTGGAGAGGACAATCCATATGAGCCTTGGTTGTGCCTGCCAGAACTACAGCGTGTTGATCTAGGAATGGAACGGGACTCTGTAGCGGTTCAACTCCTCTTTGAAGATCGTGATTCTCGGTTGTGGGTCGGGACGAGTGGAGATGGCGTTTATCACGAATCGGCTGCCGGTTGGGTTCACTTGGATGAGTCTGACGGACTTCGTGATCTGAGTATTAGTGACTTCTGTCTTGATGGCGATGGGCGCTTGTGGGTGGGGACTAGTCGAGGACTCCACCTGTGGCGCGACGGGTTCTTTGATGCTGTCACATTCGGTGATGGCCTTCATAATGATGTGATTAACGCGCTCACCATCGATCTTTCCGGTGATTTGTGGGTGGGAACGAATCAAGGTGTCTTGCGGTTCTCGGCGGATGATTTGGCAGAGGCGGTTGTCAATCGGCGCGTCCTCGAAATTCCCCAAATCGTGTACACGCGGGCCGACGGAATGCCGGTCTCCGAAATCTCGGGGGCCCACGGTCAATCTTCCGAACGATTGCCTGACGGACGCTTGTGTTTCGCGACTGAAAGCGGTTTGGCGTTGATTGATCCGAGCGACGTTGGACCAGTCGCGGCTCCACCACCGATAACAATTCGCAAAGTCGAGCTAGACCAGGTGGTTGTCAAAGAATGGCTTACTTTTAACCCTGAAAAGACTCCGGAACTCGTGATCCCGCCGGGCCAGGGCCAGTTGATCGAAATCTATTTCGCTGCGAATACGTATTTGGGTACGGGACGGATGGCCTACCGGTATCGACTGCTCGGTTTGGATCAAGAATGGGTCCATGTAGACGAGGGACGAAGTGCCGTTTTCACGGGACTTTCTCCCGGGCGGTATCAGTTCCAAGTGATTGCGGCGAACCGACATGGTGTTTGGAATCACGAGGGAGCGTCGATTGATCTGTGGGTGCAGCCAATGTTCTATCAAACAGGCTGGTTTGTTGTGTTGGTTCTACTAGGGCTGTTTGTGGCGTCCTATGGTTGGCATCGTAACCGTCTTGCAATCCAACGGGAACGTTCGACCTTGGAAATGGCCATTGGTGTTGAACGGGAGCGCGCGCGGATAGCCGGCGAGATGCATGATGATTTGGGGAACCAGTTGGCGCGGATCACTTTCCTCAGTTCGGAAGAGAATGGGCGTGGGCGAGACGAACGTATGGCCAAGATTACCTCAATTGCGCGGGATTCGATCGGATCGATGAACGAAATAGTTTGGGCCATTTCCGCTGAGGGTGGGACGATTCGAGGTTTGTTCGAATACATTCAGGACTATGGGTTGCGCCTTGCGGAAGATGCTGGTCTCCAACTGTGCATGGAGCTGGCACACGAAGGAGTTGACCGGTCGCTGGCTTTCTCGGTACGACGTAATGTCTTTCTCGTGTTCAAAGAAGCCATCAACAACGCCATTAAGCACTCGGGTTCTGCGGTGGTTTCGTTGGAACTTCGATGGAATGGTGAGATGATTTTTGGCAGTGTCGCGGATGAGGGTATCGGGCTATCCCGTGGTTTTCATCACCCCGCTCGGCATGGACTCGCCAATATGCGAAAACGGGTGAAATCGTTGCAGGGGGAGATGCGAATGGATTCGGCGCCCGGTCAAGGCGTGACTCTGAGTTTCCGATTTAGGCTAAGTGGGGAATTGTTAGCGCAATTGTGACTTCATACTGGATTGAAGGAGGTATTGAATGAGAGATTACATTCGGGTGGTCGTCATTGAAGATATGGATGAGGTGCGGGAGGGCATGCGTCGTGTCTTGGAGGCTGATGACGAGATCCGCGTGCGGGATGTGTTCGACTGTGCGGAGGACGCAGTGAAGGGGTTTCGAGCCAATCTGTATGATGTGGCGCTGGTGGATATCAAGCTGCCGGGGCAGTCAGGAATTGAGCTGATTTCGATGATGAAATCGGTTGATCCCGATTTGGAGGCGTTGATGTTGACGGTATTAGATGATGATCGGAGAGTGTTCGAATCGATTCGAGCGGGTGCGAGTGGCTATCTGCTGAAGACGGCGAGCCACGAGCAAATCATTGGGGGTATCAAGGAGCTTTACAAGGGGGGGGCTGTGATGTCGGGTCGGATTGCGCGGCGGGTGATCAATTTTCTTCGTCCGAAACCCAGCGCGGACGTCGTGACGGCGGGGATTACTCCTCGGGAATGGGAAGTGCTCGAACTCCTAGCTCAAGGGGCTTCCTACAAGGATCTGGCGCAAGAGTTGTCCATTTCAACCCACACGGTACGCTCACATGTCCATAAGATATATGACAAGCTTCACGTAAAGAACCGGGCGCAAGCGGTCAAGAAGGTTAGGAAATCGTTGACGCCTTAGTTAGCGGTGCTGGGCGAAACGGTCTGCCAGAAGCAAACTTTCAGTCAGTTTCCGGACCCGAATCATTCTCGTAGGATTCATTGGCCCTTTGTTGGAGAGTCCTGGTGAAAACAAAACAATACGTAACCTTGGTTTGATTCATAGTTGAGCGCGAGCCCGGTCACTGGGGAAGCTATCAGAAATGGGGGGCAGATGGGGATTGATTCGCGGGGTGGGAGCAATCATGATTTGAGTCAGGCGATGGCTTACGAACCCTCACCTCTCAATACGGACGCTGTCGAGTTACCGGACTATCTACTTCGGTTGACTGAGGAGCTGGCTCGTCATACTCATGAAGTCTGGGCGCGGCAGCGCTTGGCTGACGGCTGGGTTTGGGGGGAGGCTCGGGATGACGTGCGAAAACATCACCCGTGTTTGATTCCGTATGATGAGTTGCCGGAATCGGAGAAAGAATATGATCGGAACGTCGCTCTGGAGGCGGCCAAGGCCATTGTCTCGATGGGGTATCAGATCGTTCCGCCCGCGACGAAACTTGAGGCGGGGCACTTGGAGAATGACGAAGCTCTGGTTGCGGCGCAGGAAATACTGGTGCGGATTGCGCATGTTCGCCGTCGGGGCTCCAGAGGCAGCGATGAGCCCGCGGAGCGCACGAGTATTCGGGAGTTGTGGGATATTTGGAGCGCGCGGAGCGAGAAGAATGTGGCTTGGCGTTGTTGTGCCGAAATCTATCGTCAGTTGGGACAGTTGTTTCTCGAACTCGGTGAGCCCCATCTAGCCTGTGAGGTGTCGGTCGAGGCGCTTCAACTCAATGGGGGCATGTGGGGGGAGGACATTGTTTTGCGACAGGTCTATGCTTTGGGGCTGGCTAGGAGTGGTTCCCCACTCGCTGCGCAACAGGAATTGGTTTGGCTGAGGAATAAGGGGGCTTTGGACGAAGAGACCTTGGGTGTGCTGGCTCGAACTCATAAGGATCTTGCTAATCTGGCACCACGCGATGCTCCGGAAAGGAGGAAGAGTCTGACCAAAGCCATTGAGATTTACCGGGCGGCGTATCAGAAGACGGGTGGTTTCTGGACGGGAATCAATGTGGCGACGTTGGAACGGTTGCTGGGGAACGAGTCGGCAGCGGAGCAGACGGCGGAGGCTGTTCGAAAACTTTGCTTGCTTGATTTGGAGCGCCAACGTGCGGCGTCTGTCTCTGAGAACGAACTCTATTGGCATCTGGCAACCCTGGGTGAGGTGGAGTTGGTCTTGGGGCGGTTCGAGGAAGCGGGACGTTTTTTTCGGGAGGCCTATGCGACGGCACCCACCAGCTACGGGCACTTGAACTCGACTCGGCGGCAAGCTCGGTGGTTGTTGGAATTCTGGGGTGACGCAGGGGTGTTCGAAGGGGACGTACTGGCCTTACTTGATGATTGGTTGCCGCTACCCAAGGTGGTCGTATTTGTCGGGCATCTGATTGATCCGTCCGGAAGCGAAGCGCCCCGATTTCCGCCGAGCTTGGTGGAACCGGTCAAGAAGACGATTCGACGTTGGTTGGAGGAGAACAACGCGGTGATCGGGTTTTCCTCGGCAGCGTGTGGTGCGGACTTGTTGTTTCAGGAGTCGATTCAAGAGCTGAACGGGGAATCGCATCTCGTGATTCCTTATGACGAAGATGAGTTTGTGACAAACTGTGTGGCGTGTGCTGGTGACGAATGGGTCGATCGTTACCAACGAGTCGTTGATCATTTCTCCCGTTTTGTGATCGCCTCGCCGAATCTAACCGGAAGCGATGGCTTACTGTATCACTATTCCAATTGTGTGATGAGTGGGTTAGCCCTGCTGAAGGCGAGAGATTTGAATCCGGATTCGCCCGCGCCCGTTGGATTGGTGGTGTGGGATGGTAAGGCCGGAGAGGGCTTTGGCGGTACGGGTAGTTTCGCTACGGAATGGCGAGAAAAAGGCCTGGAATTGTTTCAGATCGACGTTTCCCAACCGGTTGATCTGACGACTGGCGAGCTGCCTGTCATGGCGGTTTCCGATGGAGGAAGGACCGTTCCGCGTGCCTCGGCGCCCGACCCGGTGGAATCCAATACTGAGATCCGAGCTTTGCTCTTTGGCGATGCCGTCCACTTCAGCGGCTTGGACGAGAATCAGGTGAGCGAGTTTGTGACCCACTTCATGGCTCCGATCGGAGATATTGTGGATAGTTTTTCTTCGTCGAATTGTTTGAGGAATACCTGGGGCGATGGCTTGTTCCTCGTTTTTGAGCGGGTCGAAGATGCGGGCAAATGTGCGTTGCAGATCTGTCAGTTCATTAGTGACCGGATTGAGAGTGGGGAATGGTCTCGGCTCAATCTGCCGGATCGACTTAATATTCGTTTGGCTCTGCATGCCGGGCCACTAAAGAGCATTACAGACCCAATAACGGGGCTGCGAAACTATGTGGGCAATCATGTGAGTCGAGCCGCGCGATTGGAGCCTCGGACGCCACCGGGTGAGGTTTATGCCAGTCAGGCCTTTGCGGCGCTCTGCGCGGAGGATCGCGTGACGGACTTCTCTTGCCGGTATGTGAAGCAGCTGGATTGGGCGAAACACTACGGCTCGTTTCCGACGTTCGTGCTACGGAATCGTATTTGAAAGCTGTCTCCGGTGAGGGCGTTTTGCGGAGGGCTCAGCTTGGTGCTAAATGATTGCAAAAAACCGGTGATGTTCGGAAACTGGCTTTGAGGAACCTTTGTTGTGGCAAGTGCTTCGGATCCAACGGCTATCGATCGCAAGGAATCGACTGTTTCGTCGAAGAACAGGAAGATCTTCATCAGCTATAAACGGAATGTTCCGATGGACGAATCGATCGCAGATTCGATCATCAAAGCTTTTTCTGAGGAGTATGATTTGTTCATCGATCGTAAGATGCCGGTGGGCACCAATTGGGCGGATCGGATTGAGGGAGAGATTCGCTCAAGTGAATTCTTTGTGGTCCTCCTATCTCAGGATTCGATTCATAGTGAAATGGTCGAGGGCGAGATTGAAACCGCTTGCCGCTATGGAGGGCAACACGGCACGCCACAGATTCTACCCGTACGCCTGGCCTTCAATGAGCCATTATCCCATCCACTGAGCGGCTATTTGGATGCGATTAACTGGGCGGTTTGGACGTCGGACGATGATACCGAGAATCTCCTGTACCAGTTGCGCTGTGCCATGGAAGGCAAGGATCTACCTCCGATTCGTGACGAAGCACTTCCCGGCAAGACTACGGATAGTGAGGGAATTCCCGTGCCGCAACATGCGGCGCAACCCGTTATCTTGGACCTACCCGAAGGGACGATCGATCCTCAGTCCCGATTCTATGTGGAGCGGGAAGCGGACAAACTTGCGCTGGCTACGATTGGGCGAACCGGAGTGACGATGACCATCAAGGGGCCTCGACAGATTGGCAAGAGCTCCATCCTGATGCGGTCGATGGCGCACGCCATGCGTCAGGGGAAACGGGTGGCCTTCTTAGATTTCCAATTGTTTGACAAGGCGGCCCTTCATGACGCGGATCGATTCTTTCTGCAGTTCGCGTCGTGGTTGACGGATGAGTTGGACCTGGACGATCGAACGGAAGAGTTCTGGGCTCGTCCGATTGGGAACACGCAACGCTGTACGCGCTATTTAAGTAAGTATCTGCTCAAGGAAGTGGACGCGCCTTTGGTGCTGGCGATGGATGAGGTTGAGACGGTCTTTGATACGTCATTCCGATCCGATTTTTTTGCGATGCTCCGCAGCTGGCACAATGATCGTGCCTTCAAACAATCATTCCGACGATTGGACTTGGTATTGGTTACTTCAACGGAGCCGTATCAACTGATTGAGAATCTCAACCAGTCTCCTTTCAACGTGGGGGAAACGATCCAACTCGAAGATTTCAATCTGGAGCAGTTGAAACAATTGAACGAAGTGCACGGGCAGCCATTTCGTGAATCGGAACTAGAGCAGCTGCATGCCTTATTGGGAGGACATCCCTATTTGGTTCGGCGCGCCTTGTATTGGGTGGCGTCGCAGCGGATGACGGTTGAGGCGTTGTTTCGAGAGGCGCTTGAGGATCGCGGCCCCTTTGGCGATCACCTGCGCTATCACTTGTTCCGGATGCGGGGAAAGACCGACCTGATCGAGGGCCTGCGGGATGTGATCAGCGGGGCGGGCCACATCGACGAGATGATTTTCTTCCGCTTGCGAGGCGCGGGGTTGGTGCGCCGGCAAAAGGATCGCGTGGTGCCACGCTGTCAACTCTACGCGGACTTTTTTAAGGACTACTCGTAGATGTCAGAGGCCAGCGCATTCACGGTAGGCGGAACGGTTCAGGCCGGGAGTGGTCTTTATATCGAGCGTCGAGCTGATGAGCGTCTGTTTCGGCTCTGTGACTCGATGCAATTTGCCTATGTATTGACGCCGCGGCAAATGGGGAAATCGAGCCTGATGGTTCGAACCGCCGAGCGATTGGCGGATAGCGGGATTCAATCCGTGATGATCGATCTGAGTCAGATCGGTGTTCAGTCCCAGGAGGAGGACTGGTATCTAAGCGTGCTGACGGCAATCGAAGATCGATTGGACTTGGAGACCGACGCCTATGATTGGTGGAAGAGTCAAACCGGGCGTAGCGCTCCGCAGCGATTCGTTCAATTCTTGAAAGAGGTCGTTCTGAGCGAGACACCCGACCGGGTGGTTATCTTTCTTGATGAGATCGACACAACCCTAAGTTTGAAGTTCGACTTGGATGACTTCTTTGCTTCGATTCGTTCGATCTACAATTCGCGTTCCCAAACGAAGGTGTTTGAGCGGCTTTCGTTTGTTTTGATTGGTGTGGCGACGCCGAATGATTTGATCTCTGATCCGCAGCGGACACCGTTTAATATTGGAGAGCGCGTGCTCTTGAGTGATTTCTCCGATGAAGAGGTGACTCGGCTGAGCGATGGTCTGCCTTGGACTCCGGATGTCAATGCAAGGGTGATTCGGCACGTTACGAAGTGGACGGGGGGGCACCCTTATTTGACGCAGCGGATGTGTCGGGCGGTGGTCTCACTGCCGAACGAGCACGTGAGTGAAGCGGATGTTGATGCCGTTGCCCGAGATGTGTTCCTGGAGTCGACGAGCGGTTTGGATAACAATCTCGAATTTGTTCGGGACATGTTGACCAAGCGGGTGCCCGCAGCTGTGAACCCCGCAGACGTGTTGAATAGTTTCAAATTGATCGTCAAGGGGCGGCCTCCGGTGCGAGATGATGAGCAATCTATCATCAAATCCCATCTCAAACTGTCGGGTGTGGCGATTGCGGAGCGGGGTGTGCTTCGCGTACGCAATGCCATCTACGCGAGTGCGTTTGGCTCTGATTGGATCGCGGAACAGCTTCGGATTTATATCGACTGGCGTCAGCGTCTCAAAACGGCCCTGGTTGCTTCGGGTATTCTTTTGGCGGTGATTGCGGTTGGGTTATCCATTTGGGCGTCCGTGGGGTGGAGCCAAGCCAGGCAAGCGGTTGGCGAGCTTTCAACGTTGACGAACGAGTTGTGGCGGGCCAATACCAGTTTGACGGAGACGAGCAATTCGTTAAACCAATCCACCCGAGATCTGGAAGGCGCCAACGCAGATCTGCAGGAGTCTTTGAAACAAATCTCAGACTACGCTAATTCGTTGACGGTGGTGACAAACCAACTTCTTCAGAAATCTGAGGAGTTGCAGCGCCAAATGAATCTCTCAGAAACCAATCGGTTACTAGCCGAGACGAATTACGTCGAAGCGGTAAGGGCGAGGGAACGAACGCAGGCTGCGAACCTGTTGACGGAACAGAATCTATTTGAATCGTTTATCAATCGGGCAACGCTCTTGGCTCGGAGTGAAGCCTACGTTGACGCCCAGAACGGGCTCAGGGAGTCTCTCGAAATCGAACGGAACATTTCGCCTCGTCGCAAGGTCGTCCGGAATTGGTTGGCGAGGTATTCGGATTTGATGGGCTTACAATCCACGGAGATCTATGACGAGCAAGACGCTCCGCTGCGTGATCTCTGCCTGACTCCTGACGGCAAAGGGCTAGTGGCTGCTGGGGAACAAGGGAAGCTCTTCTTTGTCGACTTGAGTTCCGGAGAAGCGACGGTTCGGAACGAACACACGGACACGGCAACTCAAGTGGTTGCTCATCCCAACAAGAAGCTCATCGTATCGGGCGGCAGAGACCGGCAGTTGATTGTTTGGTCGATGCCCGAAGGCAAGGTGCTCAGACGGTGGAAGGCCCCGAGTTCCATCAATGGGATGGCGATCAGTGAAGACTATCTGGCCACCGCGGGGGCCGACGATATTGTCACGTTGTGGAATCTGGAGACAGGGGCGCCGCAGCACACATTTCGCGGGCATACGGATACGGTAACCAGTCTCGCCATTAGCCCGGATCAGCAATGGTTGGCGAGTGCCTCCTATGATCGAAGTGTGCGTTTGTGGCACTTGGATCAGAAGGGGAAACGAGGGGGGAGGCAAACCAGGGAGCTGAGGCTGGCGGGGCACGATGATCATGTGTTGGCGCTTTCATTTCATCCCCACTTGCCGCTCCTTGCTTCGGGTGGTGCCGATCATACGGTGCGAATCTGGGATCTTGAGTCTGAGTCCCTGGCGGATACATCAACCCTGTTTCGTGGCCATCAAAACGGCGTGCTTCATCTCGGGTTTGTTCAGCTGGGCGATTCGACGAGACTGCTCTCTGCGAGTCTGGATCGCGATATCCGTGTTTGGGATATCGAAAGCGGAGTGACGTTGCGTGTGCTCAGCGGCCATGATGCCGGTGTTACGGCTATGGCTGTACAGGGGGAAACGTTATACAGCTGCAGTCTCGATCAGGCCATTCATCGCTGGGAGTTGAGCGGTGCTGAGGATGGGGCCGGTATTGAGATGCACGATTTCCGTCCTCGGATCCCGCAGTCCGTTGCCCTCCATCCGGATGATCTCCGGTCCCTTGCCGTAGGTTTCTCTAGCGGCGGAGTGGCATTCATCGGCGAGTCCAAGCTGTCAGAAACCAACATCTTAAGTCATGGCGCGTCGCCGGTTCCTCGGCTGGCCTTCAGCCGCTCGGGTGAGGCACTGGTATCGGTAGGTTTTGATGGCGCTGTAAAACAGTGGTCGACGCGGAACGGCTTGGGCGGTCCCGTGCACGTGGCTCTCAGATCCGCATCAGGTTTCAATGGGGTGGCGTTTCTTCCGGCGGGCGATTCCGTTGTTTGCGTCGGCGGCAAGGATGACGATGGTTTGCAGGGAATCTTGGGGCTGATCAATATCCGTGATGGGAGTAAGCAGTGGGTTCGAACGGAGTCTGAGTTGCTGTCTTGTGCGGTCTCAGACTCGGGGCGTAGCTTCTTAACCACCAGTAGTGCGGGAAAGACGCGACTTTGGTCCGTAGCAGAGATTCCGAATTCTCTCGGAATTGAAATCCTGGAAGATGAGGATCAGGTCACGTGGGCTGGCTTTCGGCCAGGCACCGGTGAGAACGAGATTGCCGTCGTCGGAAGAAGTGGGAAAGGGCTTCTCTACAATCGGACGACTCAACGCCGTTTGGAACTTCCCGGGCATCAAAACACCATCTTAAAGGCGGCGTTTGATCCGTTGGGGCTGGTGCTGCTGACCGTGGGAGCCGATGCGACCATTCGGGTCTGGGATTTGGAGGACGCCGGTAATGAGTTGATTCGATTGCGGCTGCCAGCGAAGCGTGGGAGTCAGGTCCCCGTTTGGGATTTCGATTTTCGGGTCGATCGTCGGTCGGGCGACGCTCGAATTGCCGTGCCTCTCACCAACGGGCAACTCGTTACCTATCGGTTTCCGCGCGTGTATCCGGCCGCGGGTTCTGAAGCCGGAAGAAGCGGCGGTCTTGAGTGATTGAGGTGACGAGGGTGTGGGTTGCGTTAGTTCTCGTGACCGGTTCCGCGACCGGTTCCCATGGGCCCATCGGATCCTTTGCCGCCTCCAAAATCGCATCGGAGGCTGGCCAGGTGATTTGGATTGAATCCGGGAAGCGGTATTCGACTCTTAGAGAGAGTTGACGGGTTGAACGAGGTTGTTGGCCGTTCTGATTCTGGTTCCACCAGATTTCGGACTGGCCACTTGCCGTTAGCAGAAAGATGTCGATGTCGCCATCACGGTCAAGGTCGCCTAACGCGATGTCTTTGAGTGCCGTGGTTTGAAGGGACTGTTGAGACTGCGTGAACGTGCCCGGGTCCGTACTGCGGTTGAACCAGATTTCGCAGGTCTCATCTTTCAGAAGACAGAGATCTAAGTATCCATCCCCGTTCAAGTCACCGAGAGCCGATTTGAAGGCTACGGCGAATGTTTGCTCCGTGGCGGAGAACTGACTCTGCCCATCGTTTACTCTCAGTTCTGTTCCACGGCTGGTTGAGGTGAGTACGGCGTCTAGGTCGCCGTCGGCGTCGATGTCACCGAGTGCGACGTGATCTGCGGCGGCGGCTTCGTTTGTTTGATCCTTCAAAACGAATTGGCCATTGCCGTCATTGAGTAGGATCCGATTCGAGAGGAGATTGATGAAAAAATCTGAATTGATCTCAAAATCGATCCGACCGGTAATCCATGCGTCAATATCACCATCGCCGTCCAAATCGCCCAGGGCGAGGTCGTTTGATTCGATTGAGAGGAGGCTGCTAACAGCCTTGTTTGAGTTTTCGGGAGCTTCCGTCTGGTCGGTTCCTAGGAGTAGTGGGGCGAATCTGCGGGCTAGGTCGGCGTTTGCGGTTTCGCTACTGGCTAGAAAGTCTCCTTGCCCGTCATTGAACCAGATACTGCTTTCTTGTTCGGTGTTGAGCGTCCACGCGTCGAGATCGCCGTCACCGTCGAGATCAGCAAGCTCCACTCTGAGGCTATTGGGTAGCTTCGATGACTGTGGCCGAGTTCGAAGCTTGCCATTGCCGGGGTTGATCCAAACCTGATCGGTGAAGTCAAATTCTGGACCTTCGATTTCATTCGAGGCTGGGTTGTTGATCCATATGTCGAGATCGCCGTCACCGTCGAGGTCGCCGAGGGCCACATTGGTTGCGGCAGGGTGATGGTAGTCAATCGGCGCGATTGTGGATTCATCACCTAAGTCCGGACCGAGCGGAACGAGTTGACTGCCGGTGCTGTGTGGCGCCCAGGCATCGAGAACTGCGTCGCCATTGAAATCTCCCAGCACCACGGAGGCACTTGTTTCGGGGAACTCATAGCGGCGATTGTCCCGTTCGAATGTCCCCGTTCCGAGCCCGCTGGGACGCCCTGTTGGCGTTCGTATTTGCCAGACGGAGGGGTGGTTGGCGGGAGTTTGTTTGGTGGTGATTTGGACGATTTCCCCTGGTTGGCTGGGGAAAGGGGGGGAAGCACTTGCCAACGGAGTTGAGTCTGTTGGCAGCGGACCGCTGAAGCTTCCGTGTAGGACGAATTCGGGCTGGAACGCCTCGGGTAGATCTTGAGTGCTGGCAATCAGGTGCTGAAGAATCTGGCTTGGGTCGGTGTTGGAACGGAGGCGAGGGTCTATCGAGGGGGAGATGCTTCGGATGAAGTAGCCTTGCCCGACCGCCAGGGGCGGATCGGTCGGTTGCCAATTGCCGTTCTCAAAATAGAACCGATTGTAGGTGGGGGTTCCGATTGGGAAGGCGTCAAAACTGAAGTCATCCGGCAAAATATAGAGTTCGGTGACTCCGAAGCCGAATGGGCGTCTGATCTGCGCAAGCCGAGCTGCTTGATTGGCCCCGGTGGGAAAACTATGTAGTTCGAACGCGCCGCCCCGGTGCACCTGCGGCTCGCCTTGGAGAGGCTTCGCTCCCTCCTGTTGCTTGACTCGGAAGCGAAACGTATCTGCCGTAGGGTTAAAATACATGCCGGCGAATCCGGGGGGCAGCAGGTTGGTGTGAGATCCGACGGTGACCAGGCTCAAGGGGGTCAGTTGCTGGAGGGAAGGATTCCATGAAGCAAAGGACAGACTTGCGTTGGGGTTTGTGGGGTGATCGATATCGATCACGGCTTCATTCGGGTATGGATTCCCGACGAGGTTGAAGCCGGGAACCAGATTGTCGACGTACTCGAAGTCGTTCCAGACGGACAAACTGGTATGACTGGAGGCCCGGCCTTCTTCGTTATGCAGCACCAGTGAATAAATACCGGCACTCTCAAAGTTGATGGCATCGATTTGGAAGACATTGGTGGTGACGATGTTGGTGGCGATCTGAGGAAGGCTGATGTTGATCACTTGCTGAGGAGCGCGGGTGAGGTCGCCGAAGAACCATTGAAGCGTAAGTGGTTCTTGGCCGGAGATGGTGCGTACGAGCGTATGGGAGGGGCCTATGGCTGTGGGTGGTGGAGTGGATCCGTCATCCCCGGCCGGGGGAGCGGGGTCGGCTGGCGGGATCGGATTGGCCGGGACGTTCGATGCGGACGAGTCGCTAAACGCGTTCGGGACCCGAACGGACTCGCGAGTGAACCTTGGATTCACTTTGGGTGGCAGTTCATTCACGTCGGTAATGACGACACTTTGGCTCTGATACTGGGGCTTGAGTTCGGATTGATTACTCAAGAGGATCCCTTCCATCCCAGAGAAACTCGCGTTCCAAAGATCGAGGTCTCCGTCACCATCGAAGTCCGCCACATCGAATCGGGTGCTGGAGCGGTTGCCAAGGGTCAGACCGCTGTTTTCAAATAGACCGGTTCCGTTATTGAGCCAGAGCTGGCCCTGCCCGATGAGTTTGATGAGGAGGATGTCTGGATCCCCATCTTGGTCGAGATCACGGCTAATGGCACCGCGGGCAATGCCGGATTGTTCCTGGGATTGAATTCGGATCATGGGTTCACCCAGGCCTTGAAAGCGCCAAAGCTCAAATCCGGATTCCATCGCTAGGAAAAGATCAGGGCGGCCATCCCCGGTGAAATCCTCGGCGACGAGTTCATGGATGGTACTCTCGCTGATGCGGTCAAATTCGGGATTTGATATGAAGTTGCCCCTCCCGTTGTTGAGATAGAGTTGGAATCGAAGAGCACTCGTGGCGAGCCAAAGATCAAGATCCCCGTCTTGATCCTGATCGATCAGCTCTGCGGCAATGGCGCTGCCGAAAGTAGGGAGAGCCGGATCTGATTCAAGGAGACCCGAGCCATTGTTGACTAAGAACGTGGAATTCTCTGACTTGTCATCGGCGATAAAGAAGTCAACGTCACCGTCGTTGTCGAAATCTCCGGTTTCAATTTCTCGGACGCCTTGAAATTGCTCGACAATCTGTGCCTGTTTGAAAAACCCGGTTTTGTCGTTGAGCCAAACCCCAATTCCTTGTTCGCGATGACTGGTTAAAAGATCGAGGTCGCCGTCGGTGTCGATGTCGGCTTGGATGACGATGGCGGGTGTTTCCAAAGGAAAAGGCATGCTCGTCAGTTCGGTCGGAGATTCCAGGGTGAGGTCTTGCCCCGGTTCGAAATTCCCTAAACCGTCGTTTGTCCAGATCTGAGCGATACCACTATGACTATGGGTGACTGCGTCAATCGTTCCATCAGAATTGAAATCCCCAAGCGCGATCCCTTGGTCATCAAACCCCTCGGCGTCGGGAAGCCGGAATTCGGAATCGAGTTCAAAGGTGGGTACGGGGCGATGGGCGTATGCGATCGTAATCGTGGGTGCGAGGCCTTGGGCAACGAAGGCTTCGTAGTCGAGTAGAGCGTCGTTTAAGACACTGAGGCGTCCGGTGGCTGGAGAAAGGGTAAAGGCCGGTATGTCGATCCGATCTTGGAGCGCGAGGCAGAGGCCGTTCTGTTCCACGATTCCAAAGTCAATACGTCCATCGAGATTGAGATCGGTCGCTATTAGCCCGGGACCAGCCACGGTGCAGCTCTCAAGGAGCATGGGGAGGAAAGTTCCGTCGGTGTTGCCGAGAAGGATTTCTACCGAGTCACTGGTTTGATAGATGAAATCGGCCGTGGCGTCGTTGTTGATGTCGACGACTTCGATCGCTTGAACGGGCATGCTGGGGCCAGCGATGAGCTCGCTCGCTTCGGCAATGCCTTCACGGCCATTGTAGTTGACTGCGATGCCGCTACTATCCACGTGGATGATGTCGGCGTGGCCGTTACCATCGATATCTCGAACCTGGATGATCCGAGTGTCATTCTCCTCGCTTGAAACACTACTGACTTCCGGGAACGTCCCGTTACCGGCGTTCAGAAGGATCTGATTCAGCCCGTTCCGCCCGAGAACCAAATCGATCTTGCCATCTTGGTTTAGGTCGCCCACAGCCAGGGCTTGGATGTTTGTGAATGGTGTGGCGACGTCTCTACCGGTTGGCTCCAGTATCCCGGACTCTGGCGTGTCATAGATTCGAACGGTGGACGGCGAAGCGATGACGATATCCGGCGTTCCGTTATTGTCGAAATCACCGCTTAGAAGGCTGCGAATGCCATCATCCGGTGGTGTCAGTTCTTGGCTGAAGCGTAGGGACAGTGGCGGCGTGTCGCCGTCTGGGGTGGATGGTCGTGGTTGTTCATTGAGATAGAGCCTTACAGAAGAGGTTGTGGCCAGTACGACGTCGATTCTTCCGTTGCGATCCATGTCAACAGTATGAATAAACTGGGCTGCGGCCGGTAGCAGGTCGACGCCCTCAAGGCTAGTGAACGCGCCGGACGCATCCGAAAGGAAGATTTGGTTGCGCGTATTGTCACTCACAAGGAGGTCTGGTCTGCCGTTGAGATCCAGATCCGCAGTCACCGTGCCGGTGGCTATGCCCGTGGTAGTGAGGGGAGGAAGTTGGCTAAAAGTAGGGAGTGGGTTGATAACGGTAATGCTAGTTGCTTCAGGCGGTGTCGCGCTGTCGAGTTCTACGGTGCCGACGACGGTGCCTGTAGGGCTGTTTTCTTCGATGAATAACAGGTTGCGGGCAGCCGAGTGAGTGACGACCTTTTCCACTAGGGTTTGACCTGCTTCCAAGCGGATTGAGAGCGGTGCCGGGGGGGCGAAAGTCTCTACGGGATGGAACTCGATCACATAGTCCCCGGGGGGAAGGTCCGCGATCTCGCCGTGGAACCGAATGGGCTGATTGTTGCCCTGGACTTGCCAGGTAGCTGCGTCTTGGACGGCTTCAGGCTCAAAGTTGATCTGGAGGGACACTGGCTGACCTCCGAATGTGGATTGTGCCTGTAGCGAGGGCGTTGAGATGGCGCCGTACAATAGGAAACCCGTGACGATCGGTAGTTGTGACCACGTATTGAATCGGGCTTCCATAGGAGCGAGTAGGCGGTGGTGGGTCGGTAATCGCTTCGTGATTCTCGTAATCAAGCCTAGCTGCTTTTCGCTAGTATCGTGCTTCCTTGAGTCCCAATCCAAGACTCGGGAGAGATAGGTTCTATCGAACGCCCTGGTTTACTGGTTAACGTCTGCGGCAGACTCGGATTGAATCGTCAAAATGTCCAGCTAAACCTGGGTTTTCGTGGGACTCGACCAGTGCTTGATTGGGGCGTGAATGCCAGTGATTTCGACCGGGAGATGGGCCTTGTCAGACTCATTACTGGATGCTCTCAGCTTGGGTTTGTTCTTGGTTTCTCCCAGGCGGTATGCGAGAAGAAAGGCGTTACGTTTGTGCCGGGTGAGTGATGTTCCGTTGGGAATCCGTGTTAGCTTCATTTCATGGTTCGATGACCCATTCAAAACTACTAACGCTTGCGGGGCTTGGATTGATGGTTTTTCTCCGGATGGAGGGGCAAATCGTGTTCGACGCGACTGGCCTAAGTCCCGAGGGAGGGCCAGAATTCTTGATTCCGGCGGACGCGGGCTCTCAAGTAGGCGGAAATCTGTTTCATCGTTTCTCGGACTTCAGCCTTGCCAACGGGGAGTCGGCGGTGTTTCAGGGCCCTCAGGAGATAAGCAACGTGTTCTCGCGCGTCACGGGTGGCCGTGTTTCTGAAATCCATGGGAGCATCGTTTCAGAGATTGCAGGAGCCGATTTTTATTTTCTCAATCCAGCCGGCGTCATCTTTGGCCCAACGGCGCGTATCGATGTTGGGGGGGCGTTCAGTGTGAGCTCTGCCGATTACGTGAGGTTTTCCGATGCTTCGCGCTTTGGTGATGTCCGAATTTCGGATGAACTCTCGAGTGCTCCACCCAGTGCGTTTGGGTTTGCTGATAATCCGGGGGAAATCGAGATCACGGGATCTGAATTGCGGGTCAACGTGGGCGAGGCGATTCATGTTGCGGGTGGAGACGTCTTGGTTCGCGATGCGGACTTGGTCGCCCCGTTTGGGGAGGTGCAGCTTCTCAGTGGCAATGGTGCGGGAGAAGTCAGCTTCGCGGGAGATGTCGTTGACATTAGTTCGATGCAAGGTGGGAGCGTGCGCTATGACGGTGCCGATTTGAAGTTGGAGCAATCCGTCTTGACGATTCGTGCCGCTAGAACGGATCTTTCTCTTTCGGGAGATCTTGAATTGAATTCAGGCGGTCTACTCCGCGTTGAGCGGATTCGGAATTCGGCCTCGTCGCCGTTTGAAAGTGAAGGTTTGACCCTTAAGGCCCAATCAATCCGTATCACCGGGGACGGGGGATCGCTGCCAGCTGGCTTGTGGTCGGGTGTGGATACGAGTGTCGAGGTGGTCGATGCCGTATCGCTAGTCAAGGGGGGAGAGATACGGGTAACGAGTGAACCGGATCAGCCGCCTGCCGATCTCTCAGTGGAGGCTTCACGGATAGCCATCGATGCCGAGAATGCGTTTACGTTTACCGGCATTCGTACGCGTGGGCCGCTCGTGGAGGATCAAGTCTTTGTCGGGGGCGTGGGTGATGTCTTCATCAACACTCCCGGAGAACTCCTCCTGCAAAATGGGGGACAGGTCTTCACGGGATCCTTTACGGTAGTTGATTCTGGATCTATCCGCGTTCGAGCCGGAAGTCTTGTCGCCGATGGTGGCCCGTTAGGGCTGGGGCGGCCGACGGGACTCTTTGCGAGTGCTTATGCCGGAGGGAATGGGGGATTGATCGATCTCGCCATCGATACGACGCGTCTTGTCAATGGTGCCGTGATTGAGGCCTCGGCGCGGGTTCCTGCCTTCAATGCGGGGGATGCAGGATCGGTTCGCATTGTCTCGGAGAGTCAGGATGCCATCGGGGTGTCGGTTCTAGATGACAGTCTGATCCGGACGGATGCGACCTTCGGTGATGGGGGGCGAATCGATGTGGTTTCACCGCGCCTGTTGGGTAGTGAACGAATCCGAACCGATTCCCGCTTCGGTGCCGCGGGCGGGATGTCCATCGTGTCGCGAGCGATTGATTTGAGCGGGAGTATTGTTGCGCTTGAGACACCGTTGCTCGATTTTGAAGTGGCTTCTGAAGGTGCGGATCTCGCACTTGCGGAATACACGGGCTACGCCACGGCCGGATGGCAGGCCCAACAGGTGATTGGATACGGGGTTGAGTTTCACGCTCGGAGTGTGTCGGAGCGGAGGGCGCCAAACGAGGGGCTTGTCGATGACTCAACTCCCCGGGCTGAATCCGTGCAGCAAGGTGATGGGGCCCAACAGCAGAATTTTCGGATCGGTTGGGGGGCGAATCGACCCGAACTGTCGGGTGAAGAGTAGTCTTGGTGCAGTGGCATGATCGTTCCCAGTGTTACGGCATTAACTCGGATGGGCGTGCCTCTTGCTTTAGGTTGCTTTATCCTGGGAACGCTCCTTGCGGAACGAGTGCAGTCTCAACCTGTGTCATATCGGGTCGAATCGGCCGAAGAGGCTCTGGAACGGGACCAGAATTCGCATCCCGTCCGGCTTTTGCGTGGAATTGATTTTGAGGGGAACCGCCGCATCCCAACAGCGGATCTTGAGGCATTGGTTGAGCCTTACCTTGAACGACAGATTTCGGAGGAACTGATCGAGGAGATCCGTCGAGCGGCGACCGCGTACTATGTGGATCGGGGCTATTTGAATTCGGGAGCCGTGGTTCGGAAACAGAGTGTTTTGGATGGGATAATCACGCTCTCCATTGTCGAAGGTGAGCTCTCGGAAGTGCGGGTGTTTGGACTCGACCGGCTTCGCCCTCAATTCATCAAGGGGCGATTGGCGAAACAGATTTCGGCTCCACTCAATCTCGCTGACGTGAAGGATTCGGTCGAACTGCTGAAGAGCAATCCCTTGATTCAGAGTGTGTCTGCCCGCTTGGAGCCGAAACGAGATGAGGCCGGCCGAGTCGTAATGGGACAGGCGGTCCTCGATACGATTGTCGAGGAGGCCGACCCCATTCGTGTTGATCTGATTGCGTCCAATAATCGCCCGCCAAGCATTGGGGGAGAGAACCTGGCGGTTGCTGCAGAACACAGGAATCTGCTGGGGTATGGAGATCGTTTGAGTGGACAGTTGGGACTCTTGCGCCGGAATGATTCCGGATTGGAATCGTCTGAGTTAGATAACATCGGGGTGCGATACGACCTACCGGTGAGCCCATCGGGGACGGTCGTGTGGGCGGGATACGACAACAATGACTACTTCGTTTTTGAGGAGCCCTTTACGAATCTGGATATTGGTGGATCGTTGCGGGACTATTCATTGGGTCTCCGACAACCTTTGAGCCAGAACGCTCGCCAGCGATTTGACGTTGGATTGGACGGTCAGGTCCGGCGCAGTGAGACGACGCTCTTTGGAGAACCCTTCACGCTGTCTCCCGGCGCGGTCAATGGTGAGGAGCGTTTGAGTGTTCTACGCTTACGGTTCGAATGGTCTCGGCGAAACGAACGAAGTATTTGGGCATCACGTGTCTCGGTGAATTGGGGGCTTGATGCGTTCGATGCCACGGTGGGGCAAGGTGATCGCGATGGTGAGTTTACGAGTTTTCAGTGGCAGCTCCAGCACCTGAGGCTGGTTCAATGGATACCCAATACCGATTCTCAGCTGATCCTACGGGTCGGTGGGCAATGGTCGGAAGATCCACTTTTATCCGTCGAACGGTACAAGCTGGGCGGAGTAAACAGCATCCGGGGCTACCGGGAGAATGCTCTGGTGCGGGATCGTGCGATCGCGGCTGGGATCGAAATGCGGACTCCGTTGCCATGGATGAACAGGGCGGATCAACCCTGGGTCACCTTGGCGCCGTTTGCAGAGATTGGTGCCGGAACCAATGCCGACAACGTTTTGGCGGATCCAGAATCGATTTCCAGTGTTGGCATCGGCGTCATCCTTAAGGTGAATCGGCGCGTGGAGGGACGGATTGATTGGGGGTATGCCTTGGACGAGATTCCCGGAAATCCGAATCAAGATTTGCAGGACCATGGTTTTCACTTCCGATTGGTGGCGAATTTGTTTTGATTGGATCGCAATCTGATTTTGTCGATGAATTCAAACTCGTTTGAAAAGCAGAATAGAGTGAGCCGGTATCACGTACTGTTGCTGCTCATCGTGGGGTTTGTCTTGGGAGAAGGACGGTGTGTCGCACACACGGAAAAACCGGCGCCGCTCTTTACCTATTTGACGGTTCCGGGTCGATTGCTCGCGATCCATGACGAATATCCGGTAGCCCGATCGACTCGGGTACGTTTGAACCCTACGGCTTTTTTGGGAAACGAGGCGGGACTCGACACCGGTGGGGCTCGGTGGTCTGTTGATCTGTTCGGGGAACACGAAGTGGTCGTGCGAATTGATCGAAGCGAGCGATCGGGGCCAAGGCGATTCTCTGCTTCGGGGGCAGTCGAGAAGCACCCGGGTAGCTTGGCTGTTTTTGCCGTGGTGGATCAAGCGGTGACCGGGGTGTTAACGATTCCGGCCCTCGGGCGGTATCAAATCGAGTTTAAGGGGGTTGGGAATCACCGTCTGAATGAAATGTTGCCGGAGGCGGGGCTTCATCAACCGAGCGACTCTGGCGTGATCGGGATGTCCCCGAGAACATCAAGCAATCCGTTTCCGCTTGCCGACTCAACGCGAGCATTGGCCCGGCCCCGGGCTGCGACTAGGCGGAATGAATCGGTTTCTCCTACAATTGATGTTGGGTTCATGTTTAGCCGAGCGGCTTTCGATGGAGCAGGGGGCGAGATGGGGATGAGGAGTTTGGCAGACTTCGCGGTAGCTGAAGCCAATGCCATTTTTGAGAACAGCGGCCTTCGAACCCGATTGCGACTGGTTCGGACGCAAGTCATGCCGTATGAGGAAACTGGGAACATCGTTACGGATCAGGGTAATCTCAGCCAAGGACTCGCGGGTTTGGATGTTTCTTTAATGCGAGATCAGTTTGGCGCGGATTTGGTTAGTTTGGTTATCGAAAAGAATCAGCGTGGGTTTTCCAGAATTTCAGGACAGCTTAACAACAAGGATGGAAACTCGGATGTTTTTTACTCGGTATTCCGGCGAAGATTGATCTCCGCCGGATTCTATACCTATACGGGTGGAATCGGTCGGAATCTGGGATGCCTGCCGGATCGCCAGTTCACGACCATAGGAGATGGACTCTCAATTTCGGGAGTCTTTCCCTACGCATTTGCGTTTCGGTTTGTCGTCGATGACGTTTCCTATGTGACCGTCATCGGTAACTCTGCCGGAATCCGGTTGCCCTTTATCAGCGATCCTGATCGGCTGTACCTCGGCGAACCGATGGGAGTTCCAATTGGGGAATTGGAAGAGGCTGACAATGTGAGTGCGATTGAACAGATGTCTGGAATCGTTGCCGCGTATCGCAACCCCGATAACTGGATACACTTTGAGACTCGGGAGACGGCGATACGAGAGTCCGATGGCCTGGTGTCTGTGGTGGTGCGGCGTTCCGGGGACATCCGTGCGGCGGGCTCTGCTCGACTGAACTTTAGGAACTTGAATGGTTTGGAGGCAGAAGCCTCTGCCAGTCGTCATGTGTTCGTTCACTTTGAGCCAGGAAGTGACCGGCAGACGGTTGAGATCTCCGTCATTGATGATGAGGAGGAAGAGGCGTTCGAGCGCCTCCTGCTCTCGTTGACGGATGTTAGCGCTGGGACTGCCTTAGCAGAGCCGGCGGAGCTGACCGTAACCGTTGAAGATGACGATTGGTTGCTGAGTTTCGATCAATCGAACTACTCGTTTTTTGAAACGGACTCTCAAGTGTCTATCCCGGTTCGGTATCTGGGAGCGCTTGCGTCAGGTCAGTCGGTATCGATTCCCATTGAAGTGGTTTCGGGGACGGCACTACCAAATGAAGACTATCAAGTAAATACAGCTCAGGTGACCTTTGTTGGTCCTCAGCACGAGCAGCGGATCCCAATATCGATTTTAGACGATGTTATACCGGAAGCGGATCGGTCTTTTCGGATTCATTCCGGGCCTGTGTCGGTCGAGATTCACATTCTGGATAACGAGCGGCAGGGGAGCCTGGATCCAGAGTTCACTGTGACTGCCGACAAGCCTGATGGTGATGCTTGGACTTTGGCAATAGATGCGCGGAGGCGCTTGCTAGTGGGAGGGGATTTTCGGTTTTTGGGCGGGCATGACCGAGTTGCCGTCGGGCGGTTGATGGCCAACGGTTCGGTCGATGAATCCTTTTCTCCGGGAGTTCTGCAAGCGCAAGCGAGTGCGAGTTTGGTGCCTCAACGTCCGAGGGTGCTTTTTGTTGAGACCCATGGTTCTGGTGATGTCCTGATTGGTGGAGTGTTTGCCTCCTTGGATGGGGTGTCTCAGCCGAATCTGATCCGTCTGCGCGAAAACGGCAGCATGGATATGGTGTTTTCGACGAGCTTTGACGGCGTGGTGGATCAGGCCGAAACCTTGGCAGATGGAAGGATCTTTGCTGTGGGACGGTTTGATTCTGTTGAGAATGTCGAACGGCCGCTGATGGTTCGGCTTTTGTCAGATGGCTCAATTGATCCTTCGTTCTCGCCGAATCCCGGTCCGGAGCGTCCGGTGCTAACCGTGGCGAGGGTCAGTGCCTTTGCCCAGCAACCCGATGGGCGAACAATCATTGGTGGGGAGTTTGACACGGTTGATGCTATCGGTCGCGTGAATATTGCCCGACTTACCCCGGAAGGAACCATCGATGAGTCGTTTGACCCTGGGCCTGATGGTGTCGATCGACTGGTCCGGAGTATCCGGGTGTTGCCTGGGGGACAGATATTCATTAGTGGGGACTTTACTGAGGTTTCCGGTGAAGCCGTTCAGAACATTGCTCGTTTGAATCCTGATGGGACGCTTGATTCATCATTCAATCTGGGTGGTTCGCTGGATAGTAATGTCCTCGATTTGGAACCGCTATCGGATGGTCGAATCGTGGTCGCAGGAGAATTCACTCGTTATCAGGATCAATCTCGGCGTGGGATTGCAGTCTTGAATGCGGACGGTAGCTTGGATGAGTCGTTCGACCCTGGTTTAGGTGCGAATGACGTTGTCCTGGACGCGGTCGTCGATGAGCCCGATTGGATTTACGTCGCGGGCTTGTTTACCGAGGTCAACGGTGTGCCCTCACCAAAGCTAGCCCGGTTCAAACTGGATTTGCGGATGCCCAAGCTGGTCGGAATTGAACTGAATCAAAATCAGGTAGAGGTCATCATTGATGGCGTTCCTGGGACCCGGGTTGATTTGGAGGTTTCCGCTGATCTGATGCGTTGGGAGTTGATCAGTGAGCATGCGATCGAGTCCGCCCCCTTTGTGATCGGACTCGAATTTGAGGCGGAGCGCCCGGCGCAGTATTTCCGCGTTCGCCGGTCACTGAACTGATTGGTTGGTTCTTTTCCTCTGAGTTCGGTGGCAGATGGGTGAAGACCTCTACCATATTGGAAGAGGCTTGTCTTGCGGGTAGGGAGCGACGGGAAGGGTGTCGATCTTGAGGTCTTGCGCTTCGATGGTGAGGGTGGTTTTTCCGCGCGGCACCTTGCGGTAGACTTCGATGTGAGCCCCCGCGAGCCACTCGTCCGTGAGAGCGAGCGCTTTGTCCGGGCCATTGTCGATCGAGTAGTCAACGATGGATGAGCGCAGGGTTAGTGGGTGAAGCCGTTGGACACGATAGCTGAGGTGCTTTACCGGGTGGCAGACCTCTTGGCGGTCTGGGTTGACAAGTAGGTAGCGGAGTTTCTGTGGGTCGCGAGAGATAGGGAAAACGCTCTTGCGAAGATAGCGAAGCTCGTTTTCTTGAAGGAATCGAACGTACATCTCGTTGATTAGAATCTGAGTTCTACCTGCCACCTGGGGCTGAACTCGGGCAAGATATAATCTACCAGACCTCAGATCTACGGTGGATGATTCTTTTAGGGGAAGCTTGGCGATCTTTTGATAGGACCCCAATTGAACCACTAGGTCGGCTGAGAGGTCGATTCGCTGGAACCCATAGCGAACCATCGTCGCCTCACTGATTTCATAGAGATTGAACTCAGTGGTATTGGGAGGCGCGGGATTGATCACGGTGTGTGTGGGAATGGCTTGCGCGAGTCCTAGCTGGCGCTCCAGCAGTTCCGGCGGTTGATAGCCATGAAAGTAGGGGAAATCGCTTCCAGGGAGTCTAGCGTGTGACGTCTGGATTGTGGTTCGCGTGTTCCCGGTCTGGACCTGAAGGGTGGAATTAACCTCTATTGGCATGGCGTAGTCGGGTGGCTGTATTCCGGTCAAGACGAGGTTGGTGTAAGCAACGTGAGCGATGCGCTTGGGGGACGAGTTCGTTAGACTAAGCAGTTGGTCTGGGGGGCTGATTTGGGCGGTGACTTGCGCTTCACGCTCAAGGCGCTCAATCCGGTCTTCGGGAACCAGGGTCTGAGTTAGGATAGGAAAGAAGTAACCCGTGTTCATTGCCGTGATGGCAAAAATGGCCAATAACCTGCGGTCGCTGAGCTGGGTCAAGAAGCGGAGCAGGAGAATCGTGGTTGCTCCCAGAAGAAAGACGTTTGTGGAGACAAAGTTTTCTAGGCTGGTTTCCATCGGGTGAAAGAAACTGTGGGGTAGATAGTTCCTGAGGCCCTCAAGACTCACTACCAAGAGCGGTGTCATCCCGAGAATACACACGATGATGAGGGAGCATTTCCTCCAGTTTCCGGCAATAGCCCCGATTGCGAGCCCGAGGATGAGCCAGGCAGGCGTACTGGATAGGAGATCCAAGATCATGTGGCTGGACCAGCTTTGGAGCCCCATCATCGCGAGGGCGAAGGTCCGGGCGATCGCAAGCGGGAGCAGGATTCCGATGAGCAAGGCCAAGAGTTTTGCGACTAGCAGGTGCTGGCGGCGCATAGGTAGGGCCCGCCAGTGAGCGGATTCGTCATTTGGAGGATCGGCGATTCCTATGGCGGCGGCCAATACGACTGGAATGACGCTCAGGCCTATGGTGACGAACTCGAACAGAATCGCGATAAGCGGCCGTGTTTGGATGCGATGGAATTCATTCGCGAAACCCGTTGCAACCAACATGAGATAGACCAGTAGGACGAGGCCGTAGATGAGCAGCCCGATACGATTGGCCAGGAACTCTTTCTTGAGCTGGTGGATAACAAGTTTCATGTCTTCAATCCTCTTGTTGGGGCAGGAGCTTGTCTTGAGAGAAGGTGCGTGTGACCGTGCCCTCATAGTGCGAGGAGTAGATGATGACTTCGTCGAGTGGTACGTCGGGCGGAACCGAGAGCGAGCACCGAGCGAGGTGAAGGGCGCAGAATGAGGGGCCTCGGCAAGTTTCGCTGTACTGTCCGCTGAGGGATTCCCAATAGGTGTCATGGGTTCGGTCGTGGAGAATGTAGTAGTGTGAGGCGATCGTTGGATTCCATCGGAAACGCTGTTCGTGATTGTTGGCGGCGAGCGTTGCCGAGAAATGGCGGTTCTGAATGGAAACGTAACGGGAGGGTGTGTCCGTTGGTGCCCAACGCATTACGAACGTATTGCCGTTGACGCTGAGTCGCGCCTCGGTCTTGGTTGTGAGACTCGGCGTCAGACGCCCCGACTCGTGGTAGGTGAAGAGATCGAAATTGGCGGAACCCGTAACGGAAATGGCTCGATCTTTCCAGTTGCTGACCGTCTCCCCGACGGGTAGCGACAATAGGATGGTGCCCGTAATGCCCCTCGGGCTCTGCGCTTGCCCTTTCAGATCCGCGATAATCTCCTGAAAGACCCGTTCGATCGGGTTGCCGTCTTCTCGATAGCTTTCGAATCCCTTCCTGTTTGCTGCCATGGAGGTTTCTCGATTAGCGGTGCGGATCGAGACTTGGACTCGATTCAGCAACAGTCCGGACACCTTTGGGAGATTGGTGAGTGTGATTTGGAGTTTGAGTTGATCTTGCGCTTGGCCCTTTGCGCTGAGCGCGCCGGGAATGAGCGTGGCTGAGTCTACGTGGATGGCGAAGTTGTCGAGACCGTGGTCGGCGATTTGCTGAGCTGGAACGGGATGGTCGAGGAGATCGATGGAGCGGTGTGCTAGGGCACCGCCAACGTTGAAGCATACGATCGCAAGAGTTGTGCAGGCTCCGAGCCCGAGACGATATCGGAACTGCAATCCTGCGATAAAAGGGGCCAGGGTAGACAGGAACAGGCACCAGATTAGCATCGCGGAAAGCGCGGTTGGCGATCGCCCGAACGGAATTGACTCCCAGGTAGTAAAGGTTTGCATCGCGGCCAGAAACAGAGCCCCAAGGAACGGAATGCAGAAGAGGGCGATGGTGAAATGGAGCAGTTTGTTGAACAGGCAGGCGAATGCGAAAGTGGTGAAGAGGAAGGTTGCTCGCAGGAGGATGTAGTCGAATAGAATGGCGCCCAGGTTCGTAATCCCTCCCAAAGCGATCACCACCAGACATTCACCCAGGAAGGGGACGCCGATTAGCCATACCGTGATCCATAGGATCTTTGCCCCGACTAGAGCGGCTGGGCCCAAAGGCTTGGTGACCCAGAAGGCGTCCGGTTCTGAACAGGAGTCGGCGAAAGCGAGAAACGGAACCAGTAGGACTGCCGGCCCCAGGGTGAAGAAGAGTGGAAGCGATGGGTTTTTCAGGAGCATGGGGTAGCTCCAGTACTCCTCGATGGACTCAAGCAAGCCGGCAGCAGCAATCAACGAGTAAACGCCGGAGATGCTGAGAACGGCAATGAGGCTGGCCCGATGCTCGAGCGTTTCCTTCTTAAACTGATGCCAGACAAGTTTCACCGAAGCAGACATGGTTCTTAACGAGGCTTCTTGTTTTGAAGGCTTCGGGCGATGACCAGGTAGATCTCTCGTAGGGAGAGTGGCTCTAGCGAAAGGTTTTGAAGTCCGGGAAAGTGAGCGCGGGCTTCTGTCTCGAACTCAGAGTCGTGGTGTTGAGAATCTACGAAAGTTAGGAGACGGCCTTCTTGATGAGCCGTGAGCCAGTGCGGGGGAAGGTTCTCAAGACTAGGTTCCGAATCGGAGAGGGTGACGGAGACTTTTCGGTAGGCGCCCAGCAGTTGATCCACGGATTCGTTGAGCACGAGGCTACCATCATTGATTACCGTCACTCGATCGGCGATGCGTTCGACTTCGTCGATATCGTGAGAGGAAAGAAAGATCGTCCACTTCTCTTGCGAAGTCAGTTCGACGATTCCGGAGAGAAACTCTTCGCGAACCAAGGGGTCGAGTCCGGTAAAGGGCTCATCGAGAACGAGAAGTTCCGGCCGGAACGCCAGGGCGCCTACGAGTGCTGCCTTCATCCGCATGCCCCGTGAGAGATGCTTGAGTTTACGATCTTTCGGGAGCGCAAACTCATCCAGCAGTTTGGATTCGTAGGTGGTATCCCATTTGGCATAGAGCGGACGGAGGTAGTTCATGAACTGCTCCACGGTCATCCACAGGGGGAGGTTCTGATTTTCCGATACGTAGCCGATGCGCTGAAAATCTTGCGAGCGAAGCTGTCGCGAATCCTTGCCCAAAAGCAGAGCGTTTCCGGCGCTCGGTTTGAGGATGTTGAGAAGCATCCGAATGGTGGTGGTTTTCCCAGCACCATTCGGACCCAGGAAGGCAAAGACGGAGTCTTTTGGCACCTGAATGTCGAGTTGGTTGACCGCGTCCGTCGGGCCGAATCTTCGGCTTAGACCTTGGGTTTCAATAACGGGGGATTCTGGTGGCATGACTATAACTCCTTCCAATGCTTCCGGAGGGCTTTGATGAGTGCTTCCCGATCGATGTCTAACTCCTTGGCTTTCAGAACCAGGGCTTCCATTTCGCTGCCGAGTAGTTCGGATTGATCCTCCCGATTGGGTTGACTCGGTCGGCTAACGATGGTTCCAACCCCGGGTTGAACCTCCAGGAAACCCTCGTTCTTGAGAATCGTGACTGCCTTTTGGATGGTGTTTGGGTTGACCGTGAGGGCTTTGCTGATCGTGCGAACAGAGGGGAAGGCGTCTCCGGGCTTCAATTGCCCGGAAACAATCGCCTTCTTCGCGGCATAGAGCACTTGCTCATAAACCGGAGTCCCTCGTTTCAGCGTGATTTCGAAAGGCAGCATGGTGGGTCTTGTTTCTTGTGTTCTAGGTGTGTTAGTTCGAATAATACACCAATGCAAGCAAAGATTTTGTTATTTGTGTTTCGGGCGATTTGGGAGGAGGACAGTTGGTGCTGTTTGTGTTGGACCGCCCTTGCGGATTTCAGTGCCTTCCCGGGGGCGAAATCCCTGAGCAGACCAATGGTCCTAGGACCGCATGGAATGCAGTTGGATTCGTGAAACTGTCTGCTTGCTCAGTGAACGGAGGGCTACGCGAGTAGCTCGGGGACTACGCCAGTGGCGTCGCCAAAGGAAGCATTCGAAACTCCAACGCGTCGGAGCATGGTGGTGTAGACGTTATTGAGGGGGATGGAGTCCGGAAAGACTCGGTAATGTCCGTGCCTGAAGCCGAGCTGTTTGCCGCCGGCGAGGATGAGCGGGTAGTTGTTATTGTTATGCGTGCTGCTGTTGCTGCATCCGTAGATAATGGTGGTCAGGTCGAGCAGATTGGCGTCGCTCTCTGGCGCGGCGGGCGTGTTGCGAAGGCGAGTCAGGAAGTCGGCGAAGCGTTGGGCGAGGAACTGATCCCATTTGCCGAGCGATTCGTAGCCATCTTTTTTGTTCCAACTGTGGCACAGCTGGTGGACGTGCTGTCCTAAACCGAGCAATTGTGGGAACTTCCCGCCTAAGGTCGTGGCATCGCCCATACTCGCGATCTGATAGGTGGCCACTCGGGTGGAGTCGGTGCGAAACGCAAGATACATTAAATCATACATCGTGCTGATGTATTCCGTCGGAACCTCGGAATCGGAATCCAACCGCAATCGTTCCCGATCGGCATCCGTCAAACCGGGCTTAGGGATGTCCACCCAGGCCTGGGCGCGTTCGACTCGTTTTTCCACCTGGCGAACGGAATCAAGGTACTCGTCGAGTTTTTCTTGGTCAAATCTGCCCAACTTTCGCCGAAGGTCGCCAGCGTCTTCCAAGACCAGATCGAGCATGCTGGAAGCGCTGCGCAGGCGGCGACGGTCCCGATTGCTGGCGGCATCTCCATTTCCGAAGAAGCGTTCGAAGATTTGACGGGGTTGGTTGAGCGCGGGAATGGGGCGACCGTGTTCGTTGTAGGAAAGGGTGCTGGATCGAGTCGGCTCACCGACGCCGCCATCCGTGGACATCACGAGCGAGGAGAAACGGGTCTGGCCTTCGAAGTGTGCCGCCGCGACCTGATCCATCGATTGCGTGTTGCGTAGATTGTTGTTCAACAGATGGCAGCCCGTTAGAAAGGTGTCGCCGCTGTCGTGGCCGCCAATGCGGCGCACTTCCGGATGCGAAAGGCCGCCGAGGATGGTGATTTCGTCTCGCAGTGGTTCGAGCGGCGTGAGGTTACGATTGAATTGGTAGTCCGTTCCCGCTTTGTGAGGAAACCAATACCATTCTTTGTTGGTATCATCCTTGGTTCCGATCGATACGCCGAAGGGGAAGTAGATCGCGGCCAGACGTCGGGGCTCTTGAGCCGGGGCGGCGGTGGCCATGCAATCCAATGCGGGAAGGGCGAGAGCCGCGCCCGCACCGCGGAGGAAGCTGCGTCGGTTCAGGGTCCAGGTGGTTGAGCGGGTATTGGACATGGCTTATTTGGTTTGGAATGTCTGGCTAGTCACAATCGCATGGACGAGGTCGCGCAGCCGGAGGTCGGCTTGCACAAAGTTCCGTGTCAATTCATCCAGGGCCGGCTCGTCCGAGAATTCCAATGTTCTACCCAGTGAGTATGTCAGAAGCTTGGCCACCAATGCACGCGCAAATTGTTCTCGGCGGTTTTCCAATAGGTAGCCCTTGAGCTCGCCGATCCCATTGACTTCGTGGCCGTCCGGAAGCTGGCCACGGGCGTCCATGGGGAGCTGCTGGTCGCCGCGTTGGATCGTCTCCCGCCAACGTCCGATCGCGTCGTATTGCTCCATGGCTTGTCCCCAGGGATCGATGCCCCGATGGCAGTCGGCGCAAGCCGGATCCTTCGCATGGCGGGCGAGTTGTTCCCGAATGGGGAGTTGGTTGAAATCCGGATCGCTGGTTTCCAGCTCGGGAACGTTGGGTGGCGGAGGCGATGGGGGATCGTGCAGGAGATTGTCTCGGATGAAGACCGCTCGCTTGATGAGATTCGAATCTCGTCCCGTGGACCGCCCGAGAAGAATCGCCGCCTGTGAGAGGAAGCCGCCGCGGCGGGATCGATCTTCGCCGTGCAACGTCACTCGCCGGAACTCACCGCCGAACACATTGTCGATCTCGTAGTGTCGCGCGAGATTGTCATTGAGCATCACAAACGGAGAACTGAGAAAATGATCCGCGCTGAGATTGTGGCGAAGGACTTCGGCGAAGAGTCGTCGGGTTTGTTCTCCCATGTCTGCCTTTAGTTCATCGCGGAACTTGGGGTGGATCTTGCGATCGATTTCGAGGCGATCCATGGCGCTGAGATCCAACCATTGCTCGGTGAAGTGGGTGATCCATTGCTCTGCCCGGGCATCATCGATCATGCGGTCGACCTGTTGTTGAAGCGTCGCTGTTTGCGTCAGGTGACCCGTGCCGGCCAGGATCGTGAGTTCGTCGTCGGGCAAGGTGCTCCAGAGGAAATAGGATAGGCGTGTCGCCAGTTCATAGGGCGTCACGGCGCGCGGGGCTCCTTCCTCGGGTTCAAGTAAGTATAGGAATTGGGGCGAGATCAAAGCCATGGCCAGCGTTTCGCGAACCGCTTCTTCGAGATCGAGGGCGGCTTCGCGAAAATGACCAAAGAATTGCATCAAGCGATCTATCTCCGCGGGAGTCACCGGGCGGCGCCAGGCTCGGGGAAGGAATTGATCTAAGACCTGCCGAACGTAGGCCGGCTCGTTTGCCCCACGGAGCGGCGACTCGGGAAGGAGCAGACGATGGTGACGCGGGGGCCAAGCCTGATACAACGGTCCCTCGAATTCGACGGATTCGATCACTAAGTATGGGTAGTCGGGATCGTCAACGAACTCTTTGCGTTTCTTCCCGTTCTCATCGTTGACTTCCTTTTGGTGCCGTGGACCGAATTCATCGTAGGCGTTGACGATGGTGACGGCTAGGCCGGGAAACTTTCCTTGTCCTCGAACGGGCAAGGGGAAGTTCTCCACCCGGCCTTCGAACTCGAACGCTTGCGAGCCGGGTTCGGTGATATCGATTTCGGCCAATGTCTCGACGTCGTCCAAAGTGTCGGGGCGGTAGCCGACAGACACACGCATACGGGGAACGGGACCCGCCTGCTCAGGGAATTCCGGCCGTGCCTGTACCCGCACGCGGAAGGCACCTGTTTCCGGGTAGTCGTTCTTCATCAGGCCGATGAAGATACGTCCCCGACCGAGTCGATTGGTGGGTTTGACGGCTGCCCAACGATTGTGGGTTTGCTCGAAACGATGGTGATAGACTTTGGGTGGCGGGGTCGAAACGATGACTTGATCCAGAGCCTCACGGGCGGCAGCGAGATAGTATTCCAATTGGATCGGGCTCATTTGAAGAGCGCTGCCATTGTTGCGCATATTGTCGACTGAAACGGCATCCGGTGGGAGATCGCGGCCGTACTCGATATCCAGTTCGAAAAGATCACGGAGGGTATTCTGGTATTCGACACGATTGAGGCGTCGCACCACGACTCGGCCACCTTTACTTTGTTGGATTTTGGCGGCGTATTCGATCGATTCATTCAGCCATTCGAGGAGGATCGCACGCTGTTGGGAGGATAGCGGTTCCGCATCTGTAGGGGGCATCTCACCGAGGTTGATCACGGCCCGTACGTCGCGCCAGGTTTCGGCGGCGGCGCGGTCGTGGACGAGGTCCGGCGAAAGTGTGTCGAGTCGTAGCTTGCCCTTTTGTTTATCCGGTCCGTGGCACTCAAAACAGCGCTGTGCCAGTACCTGTGAAATCTCGGTTGGTAGAGAGGGGGGCGCAGAATCCGAAGGATCCGCCAAAACCGCGGCGACACTGGCTATGAGGGCCGCCAGAGTCTTCTCCAGCTTCATGTTTGGCAATTGGCGCACGTCACAGTGACGCAAGGAATTGCGAATTCCGCAAGAACAACAGATCTTGGATTCGTGGGGACGATGCCTATCCTTTTTGTTTTGCCGGGGGCATCTTCGCATCGACATCCCGGCGCCATTCCTGCAGTTGTTTGAGCAAGCGGTTGGCTATCTTTGGCTTCTCCGCTGCGAGGTCGTGCTGTTCGCCAATATCTTGCTGGAGATCGAAGAGCTGGACGGTGTGGTTCTCGTAATACTCGATCAACTTGTAGCGCCCGGATCGGATGGCGCCGTTGGGACTCTGGTAACCGTGGTTGCTGTAGTGCGGGAAGTGCCAGTAGATCGGTCCGCGTTGGTAATCCTTACCCATCAATGCCGGAAGAAAGCTTTTCCCATCCAGATGTTGTTCCGGCATACGGGGGAATCCCAGCATGTCCAGGAGGGTGGGGTAGTAGTCCGTTCCGGTGACCAGTGCCTGAGAGGTTGTGTTTGCCGGGGTGTGTCCGGGCCAGTAGACAATGAGAGGAACGCGAATGCCACCCTCATAGTTCCAACCCTTGGCGCCGCGGAGCGGGAGGTTGGAAGTGGAAAAGCGTCGATCCAGTGGTTTCTTGGGGTTGTTTATCTCACAGTATTGGTTGGAGGCCGCCATGCCGCCATTGTCCGAGGTAAAGATGATGATTGTGTTGTCTGCAATCCCGAGTTCCTCGAGTTTTGCCCGGATGCGTCCCAAGCTTTCGTCTACTGCTCCGACCATGCCCGCAAACTCAATGTTGTCCTGCCGCTGCTTGACCCACCAGACGCGTTCGCTGCGGGTGTTGTCGAAGGTCTGTTCATTGGCGATCGCTGCCAGATCGGATGCAGTCAGTGGTGGGCCGTCCGGATTCGGCTCAAGAATATACGCCGGACCCTCGGGTTGGGGGTATGACTTTAGTTTTTGGCGGTACTTCTCTACCAGATCTTTTCGACCCTGAATCGGATCGTGCACTGCAAAGTGTTCGAGATGAACAAAGAAAGGCTGGTCATTCTTGCGTTCGATAAAATCGAGCACGGCATCGGTGAGCTTGTCCGTGAAGTAGTCCCCTTCTTGGGCGGGAAGCTTCCCGGTGTAGGCGGGGGCGAAGGGATAGTAGAAATTTCGTACCCAACCGGTAATCGCTTCATCAAATCCGTAGCTCGTCGGATCTTTTCGGAGATGGGCCTTGCCGTAGTTTGCCGTGGCGTAGCCGCTTTTCTTCAGTGTGGTTGCGAGCGTGATTTCCCCGTCCGGGAGTTCCCGGGCCCGTTCGGCACTGTGGAGTTTCTCGTAGTCGCGTTCGGGACGTCCGCCGAGCCAATCCGTGAGATTGATTCTCGCCGGATACTTGCCAGTCAGAATGCTTGCGCGGCTCGGTGAACAGACATGACAGGTGGCATAGGCGTTCTCGAATCGCACGCCTTCTTGAGCGAGCGTATCGATGGACGGTGTTTCGTAGAAAGAACTGCCATAGCAACCCACGTCCCGTTGTCCCAGGTCGTCGACGAGAAAGAAAATGATGTTGGGTTGGCGTTGTGCCTGAATTGCTGAGACGGCTGCAACGCAGAACAGCAGGGGCAGTACCCATTTTTTGAGTGGTACAGACGGGTTCATAGGCTTGATGGGGTTACGCGCCTTATTCTGTGTGGCTGGGCGAATTGTTCAAACATTTAGTGAGGTCCCGTGCCAGCGTGGGTGTGAATAAAACTGCGGGGCATTGGATCGAAGCGGCAGGCTTCCCTTTGAAGAGGCTGGAAGAACAGGTCGCTGACAAGGAAAGCGGCAGCTCTGCTCCCGCACTCCATATGAGAGAGCTGAATTTTACGTTTTGCAGTTTGTATTTTGCAGTTTTCATTCTCCCCGCACTTTGAATCACACCCAGCCAGCGTCGTGTCTATTGTTTCCGGAGTATTCCTGAGGTTTGGTGGTATTTATTGTCAAGGAGTGGCGTTCCTAGAGATGTATCCCTGTGGCTGTGGGACGAGCGGAACGCGCTACGAACGAGATTCTCTGCTTTTGTCATGTTCAAGGGGGCAAAAAGCAACGATCATTTGGAGGTAGTAATAGGGGGGCTGCTCTCCGTAGATCATCGGCAAAAGTGAGTTCGGTTCAACAATACTGTCCAGGATGCGGAGGCATCATTTCAACGGCATCCGGCCTCTGCGCTCGTTGTCTTTTTGAACTCGGTAGTGACTCTCATGACTCTGAGCCCAACCAGGCACTGGCCAGTCAATCGGCATCCGACCCCGCCACCTTCGACGACGGGGACTTGAAAGCGGGTTCCACTTTTTCACACTATCGCATTCTTGGTCTCCTTGGCCGCGGAGGAATGGGGATCGTCTATCTCGCGGAGGACTTGTTGCTCGAGAGGAATGTGGCAATCAAATGCCTCAAATCTGACCCTAAAGACTCCCAAAGTCACTCGCACCGTTTGACACTCGAAGCCAAAGCAGCCTCGGCCCTCAACCATCCCAACGTGTGCACCGTGTATGAATTCGGGCTGCATGACGAAGACGTTCCATTCATCGCCATGGAGTTCATCCAAGGTCAAACGCTCCGTTCACGACTGCTGACCGATCCCGTCACTATTCCTCAAGCGATCGATATCGCGATTCAGGTAACCGATGCCCTCGCAGCCGCTCACGAGCAAGGCATCATTCACCGTGACATCAAACCGTCCAATATCTGCCTCACGCTGCGAGGCCAAGCCAAGGTTCTGGACTTTGGTATCGCGAAACGGATTGAGCCCTCGTCCCCTGATGACGCTACGAAACTGGGTCTGGCCGTTGGCACCATTGGCTATTCGAGCCCGGAGCAGTTACTCGCCCAGGCCGTTGATTCCCGGACCGATATTTATAGCTTGGGAGTCGTGCTTTACGAGATGCTGACGCTGCAGAACCCGATCAAAACCTCCTCGAAAACGGAAGCGATCAACAAGACCGTTGAGGGGCACTTTAAACCGGTTCTTGAGTTGAATCCCTCCGTCCCGGCAGAACTGCAATCCATCGTCGAAAGGTGTATTCACACCGAGCCGGAGCACCGTTTTACATCCTGTGCAGAACTGTTACAGGCCCTCCGAAAGCTGACAAAGGTAGTGCAGACATCTACCTCAACAGGGCCCGATCCCTTTCCAACGGTAGGACAAGTCCCGAAGCAACCGTCACATTCCTTCGACACGGCAACGACCGGCTCTCTACAGGACGAGCTAGTCGATGCGCGCCATGGAGGCATGGCCGCTCTGCGTGCCTTCAAGCAACGGATTCAACCCGCGCTTACCAGGGAGCCACGGATTGGCGTCGAGCTCCTCTTGGCATTCCGAGCCTTCGCCGACTGGTCAGCTATGATTGATCTGGTCGAGGATCTACCGCCGACGATTGCTACCAGTGAACTCGTCCAACAACAGTACGCTCTGGCCCTCAATCGCACCGGGGCCGACGATCAGGCCGAAGCCATCCTCCGTGAACTGCTCCAAACCAAAGGAGAAACCTCAGAGACTTTGGGCCTTCTTGGACGCGTCTACAAAGATCGTTGGGAGCAGGCGTGTTGCGATGGCCAAACCACAGAAGCGCTGGGCCTCCTAGCCCAAGCTGCCGACACCTATCTCAAAGGATTTGAGAAGGATTGGAGGGATACGTATCCGGGAATCAATGCGGCTATGCTGCTAACCCTTTGCAACCCTTCGGACGAACGCGTAAAGCAAATCTTGCCCGTCATCAAATATGGCATTGATCGGCGGATTCGGGAAGACGACGTTTCCTATTGGGACTACGCTACCTTGCTTGAGATTGCCGTATTGGAACGCGACGACAACTCGTTGCGTACTCTCATTCCTAGTCTCTTCGCAGCGGAGGCTGAGAGTTGGCAGCGGGAAACGACTTTTCACAATTTAGACCTCTACCATCAATCCCGTTCTCTCATCGATCCTTCTGACGCGTGGTTGAGTAGCACCATTGAAACACTGAGACGCGAGTTTGCCGCTCACGCTCATCCCGCCTAAGCCGCTCACGCTCATGTGTGCATCATCTGCCTCGCCTTAGAGCAGGAAGGCTTTGCGTGTTTGGGAGGAGGAGTTGTGGGGAGTCCCGATTGCGACTCGCAATGACGGGCTATGGGGACGGCGAATAGTAGACGCGAAAGAATCTCGGTATGCGAGTCGTTGAAAAGTCGGGGTCTCGGAATGCATATTCTCCCGTCTCATCGGCTGCAGCTGTGGTCAGTGGGTTCCAAAGGATCATGTCGTCTGACGTCTCGATCGTAAATGGGATCCCGGGTTCGGCTTCCACCACAAACCCAAACGGCTCTTCCTGGCTTCCCCCAGGAGAAGCCAGGGTAGGGCGCACGATCCGTAGTGAGAGTTCCAGGTCCATGTTGTAGCTCAAGCTCACGAATCCGGAGGCTCCGTTCACACCATCGACGACAACGAAATAGATCTCGTTCGCCTCGGCATTGAATGCGAGGGCACTATCCGCGTTATCGAGACCACTATCATTATCGCAAGCCACTTCTTGGAGTTGGGTGAAGTCATTGTCCGGGGTGCGGTAGACGGCCAATATGGTGTCAAAGTCACTTCCATCGGTCGTCATGGTGACGCGCCCCTTGCGCGGAGCCTGATAGCTGAACCAAAATGGATGTCCTCCAGGGATGCCGCAGTGATCCGGTTCGTCGAATCGTTTGACGGCTCCGAAGGTGCTGAATAGCTGCGCCCCTGAGAACCCGGTGGCCAGGGAGGGACTCGATGTCTGTGGCGGTCGATTGAGCGCCAAGCTTAGACGAAGGTAAGTCTGTTTGGCGTTGCCGACGGGATTGCTCTGTCGAACGATCAGTTGGCGATCCGAATCTTCGACTAGGATCAACTGCTCGTCGGCTGGCTGCCAGTTGCGAAGGTCTTCAGATAACTCAAACCCGTAGGTGACATCCACCCGTTTCATGCGGCGCATCACGGTCGCTACCAGGTAGGTCTCTTCGCCGATGGTCAGTAGGCGGCTCGAAAGCACGGGCATCTCGTCGAAAGTGCTGGGATCCGAGCCAATGGCATATTCTACCAGATTCGGTCTGCGATCGCCGTCCGGATCCTCGGAAGGGCTTCTTACCTCTCGCTCTCGGGCCCAAAGATTGTAGCCCTGGAGGGAATCATTCTCGTCGTTGTCGATGATCGCGACCTCGACGATGTCGCTTTCTCCAAGGATATAGCTGAGTTTGGGAACGAGCGAGAAGCTGAGGGTCTTGGTCGGCTCGGAGAGCGCATCGTCTAGAATGCGAACCGGTATTTGGAGACGAGACTCGCCGGAGGGAAAGGTCGCGAAGAGTGGGATTGGAAGATAGTCGCGGCCCGGGATTGCCGATCCCGTGGTCACGAATTGAACCGTTAGGGGTTCCGTCGTGGAGCCGATTCGTTGTAGTGAGAAATGAGCAATACCGTCCCCTTCGGTGAGGCGTTCGGACGCGGCCGAAACCTCAATCACATTCAGGCCCTCATAGGAGCCGCGACGAAAAACGGCTCCGATGATGGCCCCGCTCTGGTCGGTCGGAAACCACATCGATGGATCCCCGATTGGGGAGAGCCCATCGTTGGCCAGGGGCTGACGAAAGAGGCCGCCGAGGGATCCATCTGCTGGATAGTCCGAGTAGATCACCGCGCGGTCATCTCCAGCAAAATCGGGGAAGGCCAGGCCTTCGATCGCTGAACTTTCTCCGATTCCGACTTGACCGCCCGTGGTGAGATCTTTGATGTAGATCAATGAGTTGCCCGTTTCCTGATCTTCGGTTTCGTAGAGAAGGTGATCGACAAAGGCTCGACCGAGTGAGGGGTTGGCGAAGTTGCCGCCGGAGGAATTGGGGAAGACGCTTACGACCGTTTGGTTGCGACGATCAACCGAATAAATATTCCAGCTGCCGAAAACATCGCCATCGGAGAAAGTGACCGAGTTCAATCCATCACAGTAGATGGCTTGTCCGTCGGCGGTAAACGTAATCGAGTCGACGAATTCGACCGTGTCCGTGCCCGTGCCCGAACGGGTCGGCGCCTTAATCTCATAGGACTCTGTGTCGTCGGATGCGATGTCGATCACATTAATGGTGTTGAGAGGCTCCGAATCATCGGCGAGAACGATCCCGACATACCGTCCGTCGGGGGAAAGGCCGACGGACCAGGTCGAACCCGGATCAAGAACCACCTCCGCTACTTCGGCGATTGGATCGACGATGGCGACGTTCAAATCAGCGGTGACGACGATGGCCACGCTCCCATCGCGGGAAACCGCTGGTCTTGAATTGGGGGCGATTGGCAGATCTAAAACGCTAATGTTATCTTCGTCCAAGGCTTGGCTCGGATCGGCTCGTCCCAAATAGGTTTGTCCATCCTCCGGATTGGTATAGGTGAAAAGCACCAGATCGCTTCCCTCGATTACTGGCACGGGCTCGGGTTCGGGGAGTGGAATCTGATCGAAGATTTCTACCTTGCTAAATGCGAGTGCGGTTTGCTGCGCTTCATTTGAGCCGGCACCGAACAGTTCTTCCGCCGAGCGAATACAGGCGATACGACAATCAACGAACTGGGCTTGCTTCTGCAGTTTTGTCGTCAAGGCGCGGTAGAAGATACGTTCGGCGGCAAGTAGGCCGATCGGTTCTGAAAGCCCCTCAGCGAGTTGGTAGAAAGCATGGCTTATGATGGTGCTGTTGAGGTGGACCCCTCCGTTGTCCCGTCCCGGAAGCGTATCCAGAAATGGGTCGGATGGTGGAATGAACTCACTCATGCGAGACGGATACGGTTTGCCGGGAACGATCTCGATTCGCCCCGGATTGCTGATGTCCCGAAGCGGCGTTTTGAGCAGGGTGCCGACGATCCAATCCGGCTTCCCTTGATTGTGAAAGGCTTCTGCGGCTTCTCCGAAGATATCCGAAAAGGCTTCGCTGAGGGCACCGGATTGATCGCGGAAGATGAGGTCGGCGGTGTGTTCGATCACGCCGTGGGTCAGCTCGTGGCTGACCACATCCAAGGCGTGCGCATACGGGCCCACATTTCCCAGGGAAATGATTCCGTCCTGCCAGTAGGCGTTCGCCATTGGGATGTTAACGACGCCGATGATATTGCCGCCCATTCCGTCGATAGACTGCCGTTGGTGGCGAAGTTCGTAGTAGTCGTAAATGCGGGACAGATTGACGGATGCGCTGACAGCGTCCGGGCCGAACCCCGAATTCGCCGTGGCTGAGCGGATCAGGCCTGGGGTGTAGGGAAGAATCTTCTGAGCGGGGCTGACGTTGTTCGCGTCGTAGACAAAGATGCCTCCAAAGGTTGTCTTGAGACCGGGTGGGTCCGATCGGGTTGGTTGGTACATGGACTTGGTGGTGTCCACCATGGCGAATGCGTCTTCCTCAAACCACAGGTTGAGATCTTGCGAAGCGCCGAGGGTGTCGGTTCCGACGCCTTTCACCGCCGCTGCGCAGACATGATTGTGGGCCGAGAGTATGGTCCCGGTGTGGGCGTCGACAAAGATACTCCAGTCCAATCCGCTGGCGTGATGGGCGTGTACGGAATAGGCGAGCTGTGGTGTATGGGTGAGGGGCGCATGGATCAGGAGCTGAGTGCCGACAATTTCGGGTGAGGTTGTGGAAGGAAGGTGTGGTGGTTGGAGAAAATGGTTAGCGATCCTGCGCGCTTGGGAATCCGTCACGCTGGGCGTTGTTTCGACTGCCGTCGGAGTCGGGACATAGGCAGCGGACACTTCATTGACGTGTCCTTGCCGGTTGAGTTGGACCGTTAGGCTGGAGGGCCATACTTCCAAACCGCCATAGACTTGTGCGAATGAAACCTGGGTATGGTTCAGTGGGTCCGTGTGAGAGTCGATGAGCTGCCATTCGCGGCTGGGGTGGTCTATGTTGAAGAGTTCTAAGTTTCTTTCTAGGCACTGAATGGCGGTGGTTTCCAAGAGACTTCGGCCTGGCTGTGGCATGGTCGCTGAGCGTTGCAGACGCCAGCCGATGAGGGAACGCACCGTGCCGTTCTCGGACCGGGCTTGTGCCTTCAAACGTTTGCCGCTTTGCCAACGAAGCCGGGCAAGTGCCTTAGCTTGTTGAAGGCTCCATGACGGGCCCGCACTCGTCGCGGGTTGGGGCGAAGAGAACTGAGCTGGCGATTGCCTCCTTGAGAATCTGATGACTTGGCTCGGTACTTGTTGGGCACTCTTACCACCCGCGCGAAGTGTCGCGGGGATTCGAGTGGCATAGGTGGAGGCTCGATATTTCGGGTTCGGTCTGTCGGGAGCTTTCTTGAGGGGAATGGAGACCCGGTCCGGACCGAGAGAAACACTTTGAGTGAAGAAGGTAAGGGCAACGAGAATTGCCGTGTGAAGGCGTTGACGGCCAGCCGGTTGAGACATTGCGAACGCTCCTAGGGTTGGCTAAACCGTCCTGTTTCTGTTGCACCCGACATGTCGAGCTATTCTCAGACGACAACGAAGCAGATCAAGGAGAAAGCTTCCGTTGTGTCTCCTAAGCGTGTGATCGAAAAGGAGCGCACTCAGTACAGTATTACCATTCTGAGAACAGTTCCGGAAGGTGGGGCGAGCGTACCAGACCGTGTAAAAACTAAATTTGAAATCTCACCAGCCGCTGTGGGCGCTCAGGATATGAGTTTGTGAAGATTTTTTCCTCGGTCCCAAACTTTTCTAAACTCGGCTTTTCCCGTTCCCAGAGTTTCTCACTGGGCTCTTGGGGGCTGTGAGTGGCTTTTTGGGCTTCAATTTCAGCCCCACGGCCTCTTTCTCAGCTTTGGGCCAGGGCTTTGAGCAGTCCTTTCACTCCGACTACGTTGATCGCCCGTCTGAGGTTGTAACTCATTGCGCTAAGACTGATTTCTGCCCTCACTTTCTCCAGTCCCCTCATCACGAATCTGTCATGCCCCCACATCCGAAGTGTCCCAAACACATGTTCCACCGTCGCCTTTCTCTGGGACAAAATCTGGGGATTCTCTCTCGTCCTTTGCGCTAAACGATCGACTGCTGCTTGCCCCCAGTGACGCTCGATCGAGCGAAGCTTTCCGGTCGTACATTCTTCTTTAAGAGGACAACTCGCGCAGGCCGCTTTGTTCTCATAGACCCTTATCGACTTTCCATCCTTTTCTCTTTCTCTAACTAGCTTGAGCTCTTTGTCTCCGGGACATCGGTAGTGGTCTTGCTCCCGATTGTATTCAAAGCGTTCTTTCTTGAAGATCACTCTTCCGTTCTTACCCCTTCCGCTGGTCGTCTTCGGACGAGTCACATAGGTGACTATCCCTTGGGTTTCGCATTGGTCGATATGCTCGAAATTATGGTAACCTGAATCGGCGACTATCTCCGGTTTTTCCGGAGCAAGTTCCTGGTGAGTGGCTTCACTCATCGGCTGCAATTGGTTTTCATCGTTGGCATCTTGAACGACTTCTTGAGCCACGATTAGATGATTCTTGGCATCCACTCCAATCTGCACGTTGTAGCCTACTGACGGGGCTTTGGAGACTTTCATCTTCCGCGCCTCGGGGTCATTCCCGCCAATCTCAGGCTTCTCGCTCTTCTGCAGAACTTTCAGCGTTTTGGCCAAGTCCTCTCGATGCTCTTGGATCCGTGCCAGCTTCTCCTTGAGTCCGGTCGGGCTATCGCTTTCTGATATGGGCGCCCCTTCAACATCTGCCTGGTCAAGCTGCTTGAGGTAGGCTTCGATTTGTTTCTCGACCAGCTCAATGGCCTTCTTGAGCTGTTTGGTCGTGTGATGATCGCGAGGATTGCTCACCGCTTTGAACTTGGTGCCATCAATAGCAACCAGTTGCGCCCCAAAGAGGCCCATTCGGCGACACAGGAGATTGAAATCTCGAAATACCGCCTTAAATCGCTTCCGGTTCCTGGAGCGAAAATTGGAGATGGTCTTGAAGTCGGGGTGAAGTCCCTGCAACAGCCAGATGACTTCGAGATTGCGATGAGTCTCAGCTTCCAAGCGCCTGGTCGTTCGAATGCGATGCAGATACCCGTAGAGATAGAGCTTGAGTAAGGTTGCCGGGTTGTAAGGAGGCCGCCCGGTCCTAGCACATTGGGCATGGGTAAATCCCAGCTCGACCAAGTTCAACGAATTGACAAAGGCGTCAATGAAGCGAACCGGTGCATCAGCCGAGACATAATCGTCGATCGTAGGGGGAATAAGCTGAACCTCAGAACGATTTGTTCCTCTGATGTGGTCCATGCTTGAAGTGTAAACCACAGTTCTCTATTATGCCAGAATAGTAGATTGTGTTTTTACACAGTCTGGTACCCGCGAGCCGTCGGCACAAGCACAGAAGCCACCCCAGGAAGGATCCCGGCGCACAAGGATACAACCCCCATCCTCCGAAGGCTAGCCAATCACGCCTGGGTGCCATGGCGGTATTGGTACTGCTGCTGTCGGTGGCTGTCGCTCGTGGAATCGCGCTCGCGATGGATCCCTGTGATTCTTCTTGTTTGCGGGCCAGATCATCCTTGAACATGTTATGTGTGTTTTTGTCTCATATGATGTCGGTGCGAGCTCGGGTTTAGGGCTCCCTCGACAGGCTCGGACCCTCTACGAATCAATGCTCATGATAAACGGACGGCAGGTAATGGTAGCCTTTGCCACGGGCAGTTTGCTGCTCTGTGGCATCATTGCGGTTTTTGTCGTTGGTGTTTGGGAGACTCCTTATGATACAACGGATAGCGTGGGGCGTACGATGGGATTTAACGACCGTTTTTCCTGGGAACATTACGGTATCATATTCTCGAACTTCAATTTTTGGAGGTTGATGACTCTCGACTACACCTACACCTGGTTGTTGTTATTGGCTCATGCGGTTGGGCTTAGGATCCTCCTTTCCTCCGATGGCGAGCGGCTTATTCGGTTGCAGTGGTTCTTTGGGGTGCAAGCGTTGTTCTTTCCTATTGGGCTGTATGGGGTGTTCTTTCTGCCGTATATCTTGCGGATGATGGTTGGTGGCGCCTTGGATCGTGAGGGAGTCGTGGACGTTCCGTTCATTGCGTTTAGTGCCCAAGGGATTTGGTTGTTTGCCTCGTTCGCCATTTTCTTCGTGATTCGACGACAGGCGGCGGCGGGCCTTCTCAACGTTGACCTGAGGGAGCGAGCGTCGACCACGGGGTATTGAGGACCGTTTGCGACCGTCCAGCTCGTTGCGGATACAAATCGGGTTGCGTGGTGTTTCCGTATTGGAATAGAGTCGTGTGGAAAAACGTGTGGGCAGGTGGGTATGGCGACGGTGCTATTGGTTGACGATAATGAGCAATTGCTCGAGATGCTGGCGATGTTGTTGCGAGCCAACGGGTATCAGGTCGAAACCGCATGCGATGGCCAGCGCATCGCCGATCTTGTGTCCACCCGCCAATTTGATCTGGTTGTCACCGATGTCATCATGCCGAATTCCGATGGGATGGAAGTGATGATGTTTCTGAAGCGTGAGAAAATCCCATTTATTGCCATGTCGGGCGGCGGGGCTTTGGTCAGCGTCGACGAGGTGTTTGCCTTGGCGCGGAAGCTGGGTGCCTCCGCGATTCTTGAAAAGCCCTTCACGGAAGAGACCATGCTTGCCGCGGTGACGTCTGCGTTGGCGGCGGGCTAGGCTTCCTTAGGGCACACGGATTCGGAAGAAGCGGTGTGCGTCGGTGGGGTCAATGACCCTCGGGGACCCACCGGGCTCGGTGACCCATTCGACGAAATCGCTCGTCGACTCCAATACACCGTCTCCATTCCACGAGAGGGTAATCACTCCGGCATTGATCGCAATCTCGATGACCGGTGGCGTGGCGGGTGCGGGATTCGGGTCAGGAGATGGCTCGGGAGTCAGGGGTGGTTCTGGGGCGGGGCCGAGTTCAAGATCCGTGGCGTAGTAGCCGGAGACGCCATCCTCGAACCGGAGTTCGGCTAGGAGGGCATCTCCGTCGACATCTCGAAGCGAGACGCCCTGCAGGCGAACGCCGTCGATCGAATTCAGCGTGGTGATGATGGGCTCGATGGTTCCGTTCTGCAGTCGGTAGATGCCTTGCTTGGGACCTGGACCGTGACTGGTAAAGAGAACGCTCCCATCATTGGCCGGCTCGAAGCCGTGGGCGATGCGGCCCAGTCCGAGCCCGCCGCCGGAAACGGGGGCGCCGGAGTGCGCTAAAACCTCCAGGCCATTTTCCGTCCACTCCACCAAATAGTTTTGAGAGAAATCTGAGGTGCGTCCGACAAACAAGAGGCGTCCCTGGGCAACCACGGGCGGACTGATGAAACCCTCAAATTGGGCCGCTGTTCCGGGGATGGGATCTCCCTTAAAGGCCACCTTTTCAAGTGGGCCCGCTGCTTTGGTCACGAAGATGCCATCGCTTTGAGTGCGGTCGGTCGCCCAGAAGGCGAGCGTTTCGCCGTCGAAACCCACTTGAGCACTGTTGCCATTCCAGACGCCGTCTCCGGCTGGGAGGGGAGACTCGTTGTCCGCCCAGACTTCGAGCCCATCTTCTGCGAGAACAAAGGCGGCCCGGTAGCCGACGGTGTCAGGCAAATCGGCTTGCAATCCGCGACCCAAGAAGGCCGTCTTTCCCATCCCTCGATAGGGCCAGCCCAGTCCCTCAAACAAGGCCGGTTCCTTGGTGGGGATCTCGGTTTGCTCATCGGCGACCACGGAAATCACGCCGTCTTGCGACTGTAACACGGCGAATTCATCGAGCACGGCATCCCGGTCCGGATTGGAGGTGACGAACAGGTGCACGACTCCCGCTCCCAAGACAGTTTTCCCGCCGAAGAAGGTCGGAATCCCAGTGAAGCCTGGAAGGGCGGAGGTTTCCAAAACAATCGCGGTGCCGATTCCGTCGGCGTAGCGAAAGACACCTCCTGCGGATTCAAACGAGTCGGTGCCGGTGACGGTCAGAACCCCGTTCCTTAGGCGGCCATCGCGCAACGAACTGAATTTGCGCGGCGCGAGTCCGGGGATTTCATCCGTGGTATTTACGATTTTGATGAAGTCTGTTGGTGCCGGTGACAGCGTGGCCACCGCGACCGTCGCGGGCTGACTTTCAGCGGTGGCCACACCGTCGGTGACCGTGAGGACGTAGATACCCGCGGTGTCGGGGCTTACGGTGATTTGAAGAGATGATTGGGTGGCGCCGTCGACCGGGACACCGTCTTTAAGCCATTGGAAGCTCAGGTCCGGGCTAAAGGGTGACGGGAATCCGGAAAGGAAAGCGGAAGCCCCGTTGACGTCCTCGATACTCGTGGGATGGTTGGAGAATGACAGCTGCCCTTGCGCCCACTGGGCCGTGGTGAGGATCAATCCGATCACCAGGCTGCCAAGGCGACTCCCTTGATGTGAAATCATTGCGGAGTTGGGTACTTAAAGTTGGAGGAGATGTCAAACGAAGAGCCGATGGAGGGTGCGTTCGAAATTGAGGGTCACGACCGGATGTGAAATGGCCCGCCCTTACAGGGCTCCTCTCTCTTTTCGATGGTGTTCCCGGGGCGATGCCCCGGGCTGACCAGGGGACGGGCCTTCAGCCCTAAGAGTCAAGGAGCCTGGTCGGACGCACGCGGAACCTCCAATTCCGAAGCACCAAAGGTGCGGCACCATGCCAGCCCTGGGCAACGCCGTGGGAACGTTTCCGATTCTTGCGTGGAGCCCTGTAAGGGCGGCTGTTAACCCGCGGTTTCAAATGCACCCGCCGACGGAACTCGGGCTGCGTGGGGAACGCGACCGCGAGTCAGGGACGACAAGAAGTGATTGGGTCTCGTCAAGATTCGTGTGGTGTTGGAGAGCCGTGGTTTGTTCTAGTAGCTTTGAAGACGGGACAGATATGTTAAACCTTACCAGACTCTACGGCGGAATCGCTCAACCAGCTGATACTTTGCGTTACGGGCACGGACTCGGCGCGCCGAAGAGCGCGGCCCAGCGAAAGCCCATCGTCGTTTGGAATATCACTCGGCGCTGCAATTTGAAATGCCTGCACTGCTATTCGAATAGCGAGGCCCGGTTCTATCCGGGCGAGCTGGACTGGGATCAAATGAACCGGGTGGTGGAAGACTTAGCGGCGTTTGAGGTCCCCGCCGTGTTGTTGTCGGGTGGGGAACCCATGATGCACCCGCGCTTTTATGACCTGGCGCGGGTCGTGCGGAGTCACGGGTTGCGTTTGACCGTTTCGACCAATGGGACGCGGATCGACCGGAAGGCGGCCGAGCAGTTGAAGGCGATCGGCGTGACTTACGTCGGCATTTCCCTCGATGGCATTGGAGAGACGCACGATCGGTTTCGAGGCGTCTCAGGGACGTTTCGCAAGGTGTGTGACGCGTTTGCCCACTGCAAAGCCGTCGAGCAGAAAGTGGGGCTTCGTCTGACGCTGACCCAGCACACGATCAATGATCTGTCGGAGATCCTGCGGTTTATTGAAGACCATGAGATAGATCGGGTTTGTTTCTACCATCTCGTTCACAGTGGTCGCGGCGGCGGCTTGGAGGATGTTAGCGACGCCGCAGTGCGACAGGCGCTCGACGAGATTATGGATTGGACTCGACGTTGGGTGGAGCGGGGTCGCCCGCGTGAGGTATTGACGGTCGATCAACCCGTGGATGGCGCCTACATGTTGATGCGGATGCAGCGGGAAGGGGCGGAAGAGTTTGCCCGAGTCAAAAAACTTTTGGAATGGAATGGGGGCGGTCGGAATAGCTCTGGGATCGGGATTGGGAACATCGATTCGCAGGGCAACGTGCACCCGGATCAGTTCTGGCAGGCGCTGAATCTCGGCAATGTTAAGGATCGGCCGTTTAGCGAGATCTGGACGCAGAATGAGGATCCGACCTTGCTCGGGTTGCGGGACCGGCTGCCCCGATTGAACGGGCGCTGTCGACAGTGTCAGTTTCTCAATGTCTGTGGCGGAGGCTTCCGAGTGCGCGCCCTGCAGACCTCGGGAGATCCTTGGGGCGATGATCCCGGATGCTACCTGACCGATGAAGAAATCTCGCAGGGAATCTGATTCGTGGGTGCGGTGGGAGTAGATCAACTTCCCTTGGAGGGCAGGCGCCCGGCTGCTCCTTCCCGTTGTCCGCGGCACGCGAAAGCGGCTACGGGTGTGCACGCCGAGGTGCGGGGCTGGGTTGCTTGGGAATCGCTGTGGGGTGAGTCCTTTCGGTTGTTTTTTCCACTGGCGCTCGTAGCCGGATTGGGGGGCGTGTTGATCTGGCCTCTGGTAATCTGGGGCTGGGTGGAGGCGTCACCAGTCCTGGTTCACACGCGCTTAATGGCTCTGGGGTTCTTGGGCGGTTTTGTCTTGGGATTCGTTGGAACGTCTCTACCTCGATTGCTTGGAGCGCCTGCGTTCACGGCTTGGGAAACACTTCCTCTACTTGCAGTCCATCTGTTGGTCTGCGGGAGTTATCTGATGGGAGCGATCGCGTTGGGGGATTGGGCGATGATGGTGAATTTGGCCGGTTTCGCCGTTGTGCTCGGGTTGCGTGTACGGCAACGGAAACAGCTGCCGGCGCCTGGTTTTCTGATGCTGATCCCGGCCGGGGTGACGCTTAGTTTCGGATTAGGCTTGGCCCGCTTGCAGGCCGGGTTGGGTTGGGGGTTCGAGTGGGATCTGCTGGTCCGCTTGTTTCTCTATCATGGATTCGTGCTGCTGTGTGTGTTGGCTGCCGGTGGTTTCCTGCTACCCCGCTTTCTCGGTCTGGGTTTGCGGCGACGCTACTCCGGTGAGGGGCAGGCGTCACCGGTTTGGAAGCGTTCGGCGGTCGTCAGTCTTGGCGTGGGGCTAGGAATTCCATTGACCTACGGGCTCGACTGCTTGGGCGAGAGCGGCTGGGGGAGTGTGGTGAGAGCACTGCTGGTCGTCTCTTACTTGGTGTGGGAGATGCCGGTGGAACGCTTCCGGGTTTCGTGGCAGGGCGTGGATTGGATCCTGGTGCTTGGGATTCTTTGTTTGCCGCTTGGGATTCTTTTGGCGGGGTGGCTGCCTGGGTATCGCGTCGGCTTGTCCCACGTCGAGATTGCGCTGGGTTTCGGGTTGATCACCGTGGGCATCGCGACCCGCGTAGTGCTCGGGCACACGGGCCATCGGGAATTGCTGGAACGCTTTCACCCTTGGGTGAGCCTTGCCGCGGTGTTGATGGTGGTCGGGACCCTGCTGCGCGTGGGCGGCGATCTACTTCCATCGGGGCTGGTATCCTTCTATGGCTACGGGGCGCTTTGTTGGGTGAGCGGTGGAATCGTATGGGGGATCTGTGTCCTGCGACACGTGCTGAAACGAGACCCCGAGGGGTAAGGTGCCCGTCCGGTTTTTCTGGAACGCGTTGCGACGCCGGCGAATCGGATCAATCTTTTGAAGCTGGCTTGCGTGCCGGGGCTCTGACTTGTCGTAGAAAGCTTTCTTGCTCTGGGTAGAAATAGGTGTGATTCGTGGGAAGATCGCCACTCTCCTGGCCTTGGCGGTGGTTTTGGAATTGGGCGATTTTTAGAAGATTGTTCTCAGGTGGAGGGGGTTCTGCGGTTTGTGTCCGCTTTTGGTCGGTTTTGTGAGGCTGGAAAGGCAGCTCGATTCCAGGATACGAAAAGTAGGAAGAATGTTAGCAAGATTTCGCCGTGGCTTTCGAAGGACACGATAATGGCGAAGTTGTCTAAGCTCCCATTTGGGATTTGGTGCGGGTTGCTGGTTATTGGATTGGTGGCGCAGGTCGCCGCCTCCACGGTCGAACGAACGGTGGATCGCGCGACGGTGACGCTCTCCGTCGCGCCCACCGCTGGAGTGCCATTTCAGTTTGTCGAAGAAACGCTACCCGAGGGCTTCTCGCCAGCGAACGTCACCGGCGGGGGCGCCTTTGATGATGTCAATCGCGCGCTGAAATGGGGGTTGTTTTTTGACGATCAACCCCGGGAACTCCAGTATGACTTGGTGGGACCAGCCGGTTTCTCTGGCTTTGTGGAAGTGAGCGGAACGGCCATTTTTGGCGGCACACCGATCGCCATTACCGGGGATACTTTGGTGGGGATCGGGAATCTCCCTCAGCCACCGGTTTTTCGCGTGCAGCCGCAATCCGCCACGGTGGTGGAAGGGGATCCGGTTCGGTTGGTTGGAGAGGTCAGCGGCACGCCACCCTTAACGTTTCAATGGACCCGAGACGGCGCTTTGGTGAGCGGGGCCGCGGATCCGGTTTTGGTGTTGGATCCCAGTGTCCCGCAACAGTCCGGACTTTACCGCTTGGTCGCGAACAACGCGCAAGGCTCGGCCACGAGTGATGCCGCCTTGGTGATCATCGAGCCGAAACCGCCAGAGCCAACGGGGCCGTTGGCCATTGCCGTCGATTCCCCGTTTCTATTTTGGACTCCTGGAGGTGCGGGGGAATGGGGCGTGGAGACCGCGATTTTCGATTTCGGTGATTCTTCCATTACCTTTGACGATATCGCGGAAGGCGAACGCACTTGGATCGAGACGTCCGTGATCGGGCCGGGAACGCTCACCTTTCGGTGGAAGGTTTCGTCGGAAGCGTGTGACGGGGAACTCTGTGACTATGTCCAGTTTAGTCTCAACGGCGTGCCGCGGGAAACGCTTACGGGGGAAGTGGATTGGGAGTCGGTGGTGCTGACCTTGCCAATCGGGGAACACCAACTCCGTTGGGAGTATATCAAAGATGACTTTACCACCGCTGGGGACGATAAGTTCTGGCTCGACGGCGTGGCCTTTGGTCCTGGGTTTCCGGTGCCGATTCGGGTTGTTGGCGATGGCGACGTGGCGTTGGCTCCGGATCGTTTGCTCTACCAGAACGGCGACCAAATCCTCCTGCAAGCCACACCCGGTGCCGGGCAGTCTTTTCAGGCCTGGCAGGATCCCATCCATGCCGCGGAGTCGGAGGTTCTTTACTCGGTGACGGGCTTTCAGACGATCACCGCGGTCTTCGGGGATGATTTCATCACGGCGTTGGATCTTCCCGGTCAGGTGTGGACGACGGGAGGGGATACGCCATGGACCGTGGTGAACGATCCTGTGGCCAATGGCGGGAGCGCGGCTCGGTCTGGTGACATCGACGATGGCCAGGTGTCCACGATCGCGACTCGCATTCTTGGGCCCGGTGTCTTGCGCTTCCGGTGGCGGGTCTCTTCGGAGGTTTGTGCGGATGAGCTTTGTGATTTCATGTTCCTTAACGTGAATGGCCTTCGGACGCGAACCATCACGGGCGAAACCGGATGGGAAGAAATCGCGCTCAACCTGCCTTCCGGAGAGCACACGGTGGAGTGGGGCTACACGAAAGATATTTTCACCACCCTTGGAGAAGACGCGGGTTGGTTGGATCACGTGCGGTACGAGCCGCGGGTGCTTGAGAGCGCTCCGATCACGGGCTTGGAATACTATGTGAACGAAGATCCGGGTGAAGGGAATGGCATCCCGTTGGCGATTGATCAGGAAGAGTTTGTCTTGCCGGTGGAAGGGCTGGAGCCGGGAACGCACTTCCTGACGGTTCGCGCCAAAGAAGAGGTCGAGGGCGAAACGCTTTGGAGTCATCATCACACGGTGCCGTTCACCATCCGAGGGGTGGATGAGGAACAACAACTGACCTCCCTATCCTATTTCTTCGATGACGACCCGGGCGATGGCAATCGGATTCCGCTGAGCCCGGCAGCGGCGGAAGTTGAAATCCCGGTTGAGGGATTGGCCCCGGGGCCGCATCGCTTGGAATTTCGGATTGCCGAGACGTTTCGCGGTGAAGTGCGACCGAGTGGCTCGGTCAACGTGCCGATCGCAGTCGATCCCGAGGATTTTACCGGGCGGAATACGCGGTTGGAGTATTACGTTGGCGACGATCCCGGATTTGGCAATGGGACCCCGTTGCCGCTTGAGGGTGGGCTACTTGACATTCCCGCTTCGGGGTTGGCGCCGGGGTATCATTTGTTGACCGTTCGAGCACTGCAGGCGGGTCCCGGTGAGATGGATTGGAGTCTCGGCACGCAGCATGGGTTTGAGGTGCTGCCGAGTACGGCTACGGATGATGTGGAAACTGAATTGGCCGAGATCCGGTTCCAGTTCTTAACGGGCGCGGGTCAGCTCACCGAGCCGATGGTGATGAATGCCGCGGGGAACGCCCTCTTTGATGGTTCGGTGGATGTCGTCTCGGATCTGCTGCGCCAACCCGGTGTCCTTATCGGACGAGCGATCGCGGTGAACGTGCTCGGGCAGGAAAGTTCGGCGGCGTGGTTCGAGATTACCGTGGATGGGGATTTCACCTCGCCGTGGCGCAATTGGCTGGCGCTTCATTTTTCCGAGGATCAGTTGAACGATGAAAGCATCACGGGACCCAATGCGGATCCCGATGCGGATGGGGTTCCTAATCTTCTGGAGCTGGCTACGGGAGGGGATCCTCTGAGCCCGGACACGACGGTCGGTTTGGTGGAACTGAGCCGAGCGGCGGATGGTTCGCTGGAGCTGCGGACCCGGGCCTTGTCGCGGGCGACGGCTTCCACCGAGGTGCCTTACGAATCGCAAGGATTGCGGTACGAGATCGAGTCCGCATCGGACGGCTTCAACAACTGGGCGATCGAAGCCCTGCAACTCGCTCAGGAGCCTGCGGCCATCGATGAGACGGTTTCTGAATTGATCTTTCAAATCCCGTTCGAACCGGCGGAAGTCGCACCGCAGATCTTTCGATTGCGGGTGTCGCCCACCGATTCCTTTCAATTTTAAACTAAGTAAGAGAAACGCTGATACACATGCATAACACGACCTATCGAATCCGAACCTCCGCGTTGGTTCTTGGGCTGATCGCCTTTGTGGTGAGCACGGCTCAAGCCGCCATCATTCGTATCGACAACCGCCAGGGCCGTCCGACGGATTTCCCCGATCTGGGCACGGCTATTAGTAAGGCACAAGCCGGTGACACGATTTACGTGGCGGGCTCGACGGATAATTACGGGGTGGGCAAGGAGATCATTGTTAACAAGCCCTTGAAACTGGTTGGTCCGGGTTACTTCTTGGATGACAACTTCCCGCGGAACCGGACGGAGTCGTTTCCGGCTTGGATTGTGGATCTTCGGATCGCAACGGAGGGGGCAGGGACTGAGGTGACGGGTTTGTCGATTCAGAGGCTTGAGGTCAATGCCGATGATTGTTTCATCCATCGGTGTTTTTTTGACACAGTGTTTATTGGTAGGGGGCGGAGCGTGGCTCGTACTCGTGTTCATCAGAGCTACTTTTCGTTTGATAACGATGGTAACACGAGCCTCCAATGGAATGGGCGCGATCTAATGTTCTCGAACAACCTGTTTATTGTGGATAATGAAGAAGAAATCACCGATACACGCTTCGGTATTGAGAATAGCGTCGATTCAACTGCAACCTTCTCGCATAACACCATTCTGAACGCTGAGATAGTGCAACATCGTTCGGGGTCGCAGACGACTTTTGAGGGAAATATTCTCTACCTTGCTAACAGTTCCCGCTTTAACCTCTTTCTGGAAGATAACGTTCGCATTAGTGAAAACAATATCGTCGGTCACTTGGATGGTCAGCGATACAACGCTCCGATACTGGACGAGATCTTCCTTCGGACGGGATCCTCTGACGTCCGCTGGCAGTTGGGCTTGTCGGCCGAGAATCCCGCGCGCGGTGCCGGAGGCTTTGGTGAGGATCTCGGGGCTTTCGGGGGGCAGACGCCGTATGTGATTTCCGGCATCCCGCCGATCCCGCATTTCGAAATCTTTGAGGCTCAGTCCACCGTGGGACCGACCGGAACGCTGAAGGTCCGGCTCCGAGCCAAAGGCGGAGAGTAAGGTCGCGCGGTTTGAATTCAATCCCCGCCTCAAGAGGTTGAGGCGGGGATTCCCTTTGGTTGGGCGAGCGTACTCGCGAGCCGTTCCTGCCCAGAGGGTTCTTGTGGGCCTAGGGTGTTTTGCGGACGCTTCTCTTGCCCAACGGCTCGCGGGTACGCTCGTCCCACCGTTTGCCCAGCTTTGCCTTGCCCGGGGGGGGGCGCCCTTGTTTGTAGAAGGCGATTGACTTGGTGTCTGGGAAGTCCCTTAGTGGGGGATATGAATCGAGGGTTCGTTTGTTTCTGCCTTTTTCTTTGGTCCGCAGCTGCTGTCTCTGCGGATAACGGTCCTACTCCGCTCTTTAACTGGAGCTTTCAGGAGAAGTTTCAGTCCGAAGGCGGCCTTCAGGCACAGAAGGGTTTCACGCTGCCGCTCGACCAAGGAAAAACACTCCCCACTCCGCGTGGGTTGGCGCTGCTGGAACGGCGGACGACTTCGGCCGTGCCCGCCGAAGGGCTCGATCTTCCGACTGGGAATCTCACCGTGTCAGCCTGGTTCAGCGTCCATGAACCGATTGTCTACGGGGGCATCGTCGGCGCCCAGGAGGACAACGGGAATGCCGAAACGGGTTGGGTGTTGGGCTACGATCAATCCCGCTTCTACTTTGCCCTTTCGACGGACGCGACCAATGACGGCGATGGTCGACTGGTCTTTCTGCGCTCGACCACCCGTTTCACTAAGGGCCGATTGTACCACGTGGTGGGGACCTATGATGGGGACCAAGCCGTCATCTATGTGAATGGGAAACGGGAACAAGCCACGGATGCCGTGGGCGGTGGGATCGTTTACGAAAAAGGCACGCAGTTCGCCGTGGCGGGATACCGGGATCGCAATGAGGACTATCCCCATATCGGTGAGGTCGTGTCGGTTCAGGTCTATGATGTGACCGCCAAAGCAAAGTGGGTGGAACAAGAGTTCGCGCACAATGCCGCGCTCGCAAACGAGAAGCCGTTTGATCTGGAGGCGCACAAGCCATTCGAATTGTTGATTTCGCCGTACCTTCAGTTCGGCACGCGGACGGACATCACCGTGATGTGGGAGACGTCGAAGGCCTCGGTTGGGGAAGTGCGGTTTGGGGAGACGGCTGAGTGCGCTCAATCCGTCACCGGAGCGGACTTCGCCACGATTCACGAGATCCAACTGACGGGACTGAAAGTGGGCACTCAGTATTTTTACCGGACGATTTCCACTTATGAGGGCGGGCAAGGAAGACAACAAATCGAGTCTGAAGTGCGGACCTTTCAGACGGATTCGACCCCGGATGCCGCATTTGCCTTTGCCATTATCAGCGATACGCAGGGGAATCCGGACGTTGCGGGCGCGTTGGCGAGTATGGCTTGGGAGCACCGTCCCAATTTCCTGCTCCTGCCGGGCGATCTGGTATCCACCGGCGGTGTGAAGAGCCAGTGGGTGAATGAGTTCTTTTTCAGCATGGAACCACTCATCTCCCGGGTGCCGTTCTTTCCCGTGTTGGGGAATCATGAGCAGAACGCGATGAACTACTACAACTATGCCTCGCTTCCCGAGCCGGAGTATTTTTACACGTTCCAACGGGGGAACGCTCAGTTCTTCATGATCGACACAAACAAACGGTGTGACCCCGGATCCGAGCAATACCAATGGCTGGAGAAAACCCTAGCCGCCTCCAAGGCGCAGTGGAAATTCATTTGCCATCACCATCCTCCTTATTCTTCCGACGAAAACGACTACGGCGATCTTTGGACGCAGAACAAGAGTCGGCGTGGAGATCTGAATGCCCGCAACCTATCGGCGCTCTATGATCAATACGGAGTAGATATCGTTTGGACGGGGCACATTCATTCCTACGAACGAACCTGGCGCATCAGAGCCGGTCGCCCGGTCCAAGAGGGCGGTCCCATCTACATGATCACGGGCGGCGGTGGCGGACCGCTTGAGACTCCCGGGCCGTTCCGGACCCCATTCGCCAACCTAGTCCGTCGCGGCCACCACTACGCCATGGTTTGGATCAACGGCGGGCAATTTGAGTTCAAGGCTTACGATTTGGAAGGGCGGCTTTTCGATACGTTCTCGATTCGTAAATGAAAGGCTATGTGGGAGTCTATGATGGGTGGCAGATAGGGGGCTGCTGCGATCATGCTCAATCCGTCTGGAGGAAATAGGCAAGTGGGATTAGAAGGCACCTTCCGGCGCGGGGGCGTATTTGGATTCGAACAAATGCTTGTAGGGTTGCCCTATTTGTTCGAAGGATCCGCTCATGGATTCCGGTTTGCCATTGCTATCCAGAGACTGAATCTCACATCTCACGCCGCCTGCGCCTTGGTGGACGGCAATTCCTATTTTAAGAGACTGGGTTCCCTCTTCTAGCCAGATTGGATCGTTATATCGTCGTCTCATGAGTCTGGCATTGGATCCCTGACTCCGCATCAGCTGGATGAGAGCGATATGATATCTTTGAGGGGGAATTCGAGTTCGCATGAGAGCATCGATAATCTGAGCCCTGCGGGCACCGAGTTGATCTGTCAATTTATTCCGCCACGCCTCTTTGAGTGCTCTGGCTTCGTTTGGGAAGGCCTTTAGCTCGTATTGGTAGGTCGGGTGATCAAGCGGGTGGAGATTCTTCTTCTCCAACGCATGGAATCGGCTCTCGAATTCATGGTAGGTTCGGGTTACGAAGTTGATTTGCTTTTCCGTTAGCCCAAGCAAGGCGACGGTGCCGTTGGAGAGTTGGCCCGCCAGGTTCAACCCGGGAATGCCCAGTGTCGGAATCATGGATTTCGGTATATCACGATAGGGCTGGCCTTCAACGAAGTGAACGAGCTGCGACTCCTGTAGTTCCGAATAGTCTTCAAGGTGTTCCTCTTGATAGATCTGGATTGGTTCGTCTCCATCATCAAGGCTTTGTCTAACTCTTGCCCGCCATTGGGCCAAGATGGGTTTCATGCTGTCCGGAGCGTGTTGGTCCCACTCTGGCGGAAAGGGGCGGCCGCTACGACTCTGGCTGAAGTCGGCATCTTTTGCTTGGTGAAGCCCGATCTCCAGTTGGGTTCCGAGATCCTCCAAGCGGAAGGTGTAGTGATGGGAAAAGTGTTCTGGATTCTCAAGGTTGGAGGCGATCCATAACGCATTGGCTCGTTCCGTGCCCAAGACGGATTCCAGTGTGGCTTTTAGACGGGCTCGGATCGCGCTGATTTTTTGGGGTTTGGGCGGAATCAACCGGAAGGTATGTGCTTCGAGGATTCTCTGAACAAGTCCGCCGGTTTGGAGGTTTGGGTGATAGTTTTCCGACTCGGGTTGCATCTGGGAGAACTTGAGTTGAAGCATTTCGTGGAAATACGCGGACAGGGCTTCGTTTATCTTCAAGGCGGTTTGGCGCGTGATTCCATTCGCTTTGGCGAACGGTACTGTGACTGCAACGCCATTGGTTCTTCCCGGTGTTGGGGTCGTGGACGGGAGGCTCGACTGGTTCAGTAGGGCTCGGGGAACTCGTTGGAAATCGGAATCTTCGACCCACGGAAAGTAACGCACTTCGCCCTCGATTTCTCGCTCAAGGACTTGCAGTTCTAGGTTCTCCGGGTAAGGCGTGAAGTTTCTTGGGGTTGATGCTTCCACGCTTGGGCTTTCATTGAACCCGTCGGTATTCCCAACATTGGCTTGCGGATCGCCCAGCCCATTGGAGAGGAAGGTGGTCAAGCAGAGACAGGCTGCCGTAAAAAGTCGACTACCGTTTCGCGACAATGGTGCGAGCGTGATGGAGTGGTCTGAGCGGCGATCCAGTAGAAACTCGATCCGTTGCACGAGTTGATGCTTTCGAAACCCGATGGAAAGCCCGCTGACTCCGGCGGTATGGGAGGAAAAGGACTGTGAGATCTTTGCCAGCGTTTTTGAAAATTCGAGTCCGCTCCATTCCTGAAGGACGTGATTGTCGCAGAGTTCTTCGCGCGCATGTTCGAGCTCTCGGTTCATCCAGTACACCAGAGGGTTCGGCCAATAGAACATCTGCGCCAGACGTTGGAGGAGGAGCACCCACGCGTCGCCGCGTTGAATGTGTGCGCATTCATGTGTTAGGACTTGTTCGAGTTCTGCTTCGGACAGGGTGCGTTCAATCGTGTCCGGTAGGATGATTATCGGGTGCCGCCATCCGAGCACCATGGGAATACTCGTGCCCTCGGAAACGCGAACCGTCGGAATGGCGTCGAGACGAACCTGGGCTGCAACCCGTGCTAAACAGGCTTGTCCGGTCTTGCTCTTGAAGGCCGACGAATTGGCCTCGATTTGGCGTAGTCGACGCCACCCTAGAGTCCATCGAAGGGCCCAAAATATCAGCCCGGCAATCCAGAGGCAGAGAACCAGAAAAGGCCACGGCGACGGAGCAGTGCGGTTTGAGGCGAACGACTCGGAACCGGCAGGTGCCTGCCTGATCCCAGGCTGTAGGAGGGGCACCATTGTTGGTGAATCGGCTTGGCCCCAGTCAAGGGCATTGCCGGCGAAGTCTTGTTGGTGGCTCAAGTGGTCCGACGCGGCTTGTGACATCACGGGGTGAGCGTTTCGCATCCAATCCGGCGACCACCGCCAGTTTAACTCCTTGGAAAGCAGCACGGTCGCTGGTAGGAGGATGACAGCCCACAAGACTCCCAACCAAACCTGATGACGCCAGCGCGGGCTGTGTTTGCCGAGCAGCCATGCGATAAACGCGCCTAGCAGAATCAGCCCCGACGAGGTGATGATGATTTGGATCAGCCCACTGAAGACGGTATTAGTGTTCATGGTTTTCGCTCTTTCTTGCCGGCGTCTTTGATCAGGCTTTGAATGTGGAGGGCTTCATCTTTGCTCAGTTCACGGGATTCGAGCAGGGTTAGAACCAGGTCGGCACTGGAACCTGAAAAAGCATTCTCAACCATTTGATTCAGCATGTCGCCGAGGGTCGCCTTTTGTGATGCGGTGGCAGAGTAGTAGTGGATTCCAGCTTTGAGACGACGTTTCAGCCAGCCCTTCTGGTTGAGCCGATCCATGAGCGTCAGGACGGTATTGCGGGCCACCGACCGTTTCTCAAGCAGCCTCTCCCGGACCTCACTGACGGTTGTCTCATCCTGCTTCCAAACTTCCTGCATGATCTCAAGCTGACTCGGCGAAAGATCTGGGAGGTCCGGCGTTTTGGTTTTCTTGGTGCGAGTCATGGGTTCATTCTGAAGGCTTGATTTCGAGCTGCCTACAACTGTAGGTGGGAACATGCCTACAGTTGTAGGCAGAGTCAATACAAGTGTTCGAAATTATTTGGTAGGCGCTAGTGGTGCCGAAGTTTTTGTGGGGTACCCGAGAGATCCGAATTTCATACGATCGGCCAGGACAGAGATTGTGCCGTCGCCGCCATGGAAACGTTTCTTGAATATCTCGATCCCCAGGCTTGTCTTGAGGCGGCTTGAGCTCTCGAAGGGGGTTAGTCGGGCACGAGTTCTGTTTTCTCCCGCTTCCGTAGTGAACTCGCAATGGTTCCGGATTCTCTCCGGATGATCTCAACGAAGTTTGCCCCGCTGATCATCCGGAGAGCCGGGTGGCTGAATTTCTGGTTTTCGGTTACGCCGTGGCAAACGTCATCGTCCGTTCCCTCAGAGTTCAAGGATTCGATAGAAGCGAGCCGTGGTCGTGGGATCAACCGAAACTTCTACGGAGTGGGTTTCGCCATTTCCTTGAATTGGAGTGCCTTCGTCTTCCCAATCTCCGGATGCGATCACGTCGCGGGATTGCAGTTGGTAACGCTCGTCCGAGGCGGCAACGAATTCAATTGCGAGCCTGTCGGCGGCTATGCTTCGCGCCGTGAGATGGACGCCTTGCGGTTGGGGGGCATCGACTCGAAAGTGAAATACCGTCGTCTCACTGACCACGGTTTCGCCGCTGCTCTGAAGCTCACCGCTTGCTTCGAAACCTACGGCGTACGTTCCCGCCTGGGTGAACGCCCAATTCATGTGGTAGTGTTCGCCAGCGATCAGATCTCTCGTGTCGTCACCGCTGATGCCGTCAGCGGAGTTGTAGTAGACCGTGGGAGTCCCGAAGACGTCGGTCTCGTATACGTAGAATTGTCCCGGTCCTTCAAAGCTTTTCATCGTGACTCGGAGTCGGTCATCGGCAAAGAGCCCGGGTGGCAGGTTATCTCCGGCGAGAGCCAGGAACAGTTTCTCTGGGATTTCGGCCTGGGGTCCCACCCAGACGGTCGTGCCCGGCGAGCCCAGAAACGCGAAGGCCGGATCGGCGGAGACGGTCACACGGCTGTTGGGTTTCACGAGGTAGAGGGCTTCATTGGCCTGGTAGGTTTCCTCTCTTGCGCCCCAAAATACTTCCAGCCGCAAGGTATCGTTGTCCCATACGATGGCTACGTCGGCATCTCCCTCATCCACCAGCACCGGGTCACAGGGTGGGACTGGAGAGACGTCGCCAACGGCGAAGCGGAACGTGGCCTCAGGGCTCGTCACTTGCTCGCCGCTTTGTAGCGTCCCTTCCGCTTGAAAGGTAACTTCATAGAGTCCCGGTGAACTGAAGGTCCAGTTCTGATGATCGTGTCCACCGATGCCGAATGGAAGTGCATCCTGTTCATTAATGCCGTCGCCGGAATTTTGATACAGCTCAACGCTGCCTGAACTGTCTATCCCGTAGATGGTGAAAAAGCCCGGGCCGTCCACCGATACGAGGCGTAGGTTCAAGCGATCGTTCCGGAATAGATTGGGGGCGATGCGTTCCCCCGAGACTCCGAGTAGGAGCACTCCGGTGCGTTCGATATGTGGAGCGATCCAAACCGGTGCGCCGGTCTCTCCGAGAAAGGCGAAATTGGGATTGGTGGGAATGGTGAGTTGGGTCGCGTCCGTGAGGTGGTAAACCGTCTCTTCCGGGGCGAGGTGGCCTTGCCCGGTCTCGGAGCCGTCGATGAAGAAGGTCCATTCGTCGTTTTCATACAGGACTTCGATCGGGTTGTGGCCGGAATCGAGGATCAAGGGTTTTGTGGCTCCCCATGCGGTTTGGATGGCGATTAAAAAGGCGAAGGCGGTTTGGGTCGGTAGCGGAAAGGGTTTCATTGTTTATGGCTGTCTTAGAGATTTGTGGTCGGCGGTGTGTGCGGAGCCGTTTCTTGCCCAACGGCTCGCGGGTACGCTCGCCCTACCGGGGGGCTTCGTTGAGGCGTTACTGCGGTGGTTCGGCGAAGTTGTCCTTCTGATCGATCCGTTCCTTGAGCGGTGCAGCCTTGATGCCCTCGATATGGTTGTCGGCGAAGAGGTAGTTTGCACGGCCATTGAGACCCTCGTTGTCCGGTCCACCCGAGCGGTGTCGGTTGGGTTGGATATCGCTGAGCACGGATGGCCAACCGTTGTTCCAGGCGCGCGAATGGGCGTGGTCCTTGAAAACCTCGGGTGGTGCGGCATCAGCAACTTCAAACAGGATCATGGTTGCCGTCGGTCGGGCGAACTGATCGAGGTTCCGTTGCGATCGAAGGACTTCTCCAAACGGGGTGATGAGATCCACGGCAGTGAATCCATTCAGCACGTACGTGGTCCCGCCGTTCGCGACTCGTTCGTGTCCGTGGCGGTCGGCGGGGCAATCACGTAGCTCATCGAGCGTACTAGTGTAGGGACTCAGTTCGTCGATCCATGATTCTTCGTGAGCGTCTATCCCGTGTCCGGGACCGGGTAGGATGCCGCGGTAGTCATCCGCGTACATCCGCATGGCGAGGCCGATCTGACGCATGTTCGAGCTGCAGCGAATCTGTTTCGCTTTGGCCTTTGCCGTGCTGAGCGCTGGCAAGAGTAGACCAGCCAAGATCGCGATGATGGCGATCACCACCAACAGCTCGATCAGAGTAAACCCTCGACGCCCCTTGAAGGTGTCTGGTTTCATAGATTGTGTATTATTGTAGTATTTTAGAAATGACTCCAGGCGGTCTGAATGTTGCAGACGAACTCGGAGTAGGTGCCCGGTGGCAATGCGGCGTACGGCTTGGTGCGAATCCAGCCCGGCTGTGTTAGCCGGTATTAGCCGATTGCGTTCGGGATGAGACGGATCTAGAGAAGGTCCGTCAGGTAGGGGGGCGGTCGCGGGGCGCTGACCGGATCGAGAGATGAGACCGCGATTACGGACTCGGATCGGAGAATGGGTTCGAAACTCGTTGCCGGCGAACTTACTGGAGGCAGATCGGTCGTCGCCACATCCACCATCCCGGCGAGGAGTAACTCCGGCAGTCCGTGGTGTTCATGGTCGCCAGGATCGTGGTCTTTTTCCGGGGCTTTCGCATCAGAACCGGATAAATGAAGCGCATCGTTTTGTTGCCCGCTTTGCTGTTGGGTAGGGGTTTGAAGCGGGTGGGCCGTTTGCGGTTTGGAATGAAAGTGAACCTCCGCGAGATTCAGCGAGCCGTGACGAAGAACCAGGTGAAGGAACGGACTGTAATTCGTCAGCGCCCCGAGGACTAGGGTGACCCCCAGTAGCCAGGCGAACGCGCGATCACTGATTCCACTATTTCCTTCCTGCCGATGCACGAGACTCAGTTTCGAGTGGCGATTTGGCTGGCCATGCTTGAACACGAGCCAACCGTTTGAAGGTGCGGGTAGGTGGGGGTTCAGTCAATTCATTTCGATAGGCCTTGGATTTTGGACGCCGGAGTGATTTGCTGTAAAGAGATGGGGAGGCTTGTCGCCGTCTCATTGTAGAATTGACGTCAAGGGTAGCTTCGTCTTCAACCTGCTAGCCGTTCTGATGGGGGTGGCCGTTCAACCCGGAGCCTTTGGCTATTTGTGGGTCGAATTGCGGTAGAAGGCTTCCTCTACCGGTTTGCTTGGCCGGTATTGTTCGATTCTGCTCGAATCCGGGTGCCAGTCGTGAGCCTTGGCAAGTTTGCTGTGATCGTTTTTTAATCAGCCTCAGATGGGCTAGCTTCGACGCGCCAGCGGGGATCGATGACTTCGTTTGCGGGTTGGTAGCGGGCGTCGATGGAGAGTCTGAGACGGTTGCTTTGGTTGTCGAGTGCTCCGTGGAGCGTGAACCCGGAGAAAATGATGGCATCGCCGGCTTGGAAATGGGCCGTGAGCCAACGCCCGCCCAGTTCCTTCTGGGCTGCTTCGGGTTTCTTGGTGTACTGCCCGCCCCGGAAAAAACCGCCATGCTTGAAGCGGAGTCGAGTCGCGTTCTTACCCTCGGTTGCGTCCAGTCGGCAGTACTGCTGCCGCAGCCTCTCGCTCGTGTTGGAACCTTCCAGAACCATGATGGGGCCTCGTTCAAGGGGAACGTCTCCGACTGGAATCCAGATCGTGTGGATTCTGGGGGAGCCCTTACGGTGGTAGACGATGTCGCAGTGCGGGGCGGTGGCTCTTCCCGGTGACTTGACTCGAATCCAGGTGTGATCGATACACTTGGATTGGAATTGGAACAGGCTGCTGAACAGGTTTCGGATTTCGGCGGTGCGTGGGATGCGGCGAAGTTCGGGAAAGTTTCCGTTCTCGGGACGGAGATCGCTGACGAAGCCTGGGGCTGCGATGCCGTCTTCCAACGGGCGATTCGGATCCAAGGCGGTTTCCGTTTTCAACGCTTGGAGCAGTTGGCGGCGGGCTTCGATAACCGTGGATCGGTCGATGAGGTTGCGAAAGAAAAGATATCCGTGCGTGCTGAGTTTCGTCCGGAGTTCTTGAAAAGGATCGTCGAGTCTTGACTCCTCGAGTTCGCCGAACGCGTGCGGGGCGACGGTTAGGCGTCGACCGCAAGAAGTCACCTCTGTGGGTTGCGTTTGATGGGGGAAAGGAGTCACGATCTCACTTTGTAGCTGGGGAATGTATTCACGGAGGCTGGCATTAAGCCCTCGTGGGCACAGCCGCATTGGGCGTATGGGTTCCGTTGCGTTTGCTCGGTGCATTCACGGCGAGTACCGAACATTTTGGCTGTTTCACCACTGCCTCGGCCGTGCTGCCTAGGAGCATTTGAGGCCAGGTGCAGTGCCCTCGCTTTCCGACGAGGATGAGATCGGCATTCCATTCTTCAGCGAATTCATTAATGCCTTGCCCCGTGTTGGCATGCTCAATCACCTCCGTGAGGAATGGCTTTGAGATGGTAGCGGAAGCAAATTCTCTCAGTTTCCTGGAGATCGATTCTCGATAGGCTGTTTTTCGTTCTTCGGTGATTTTGGGTAGCAGTTCGGAGGCGTAGTGTTTGCGCCAAGGTGGCGTAAAAACGTGGATCACGCAGACATGGCCCTGATCTAGTTCGGCGAGCTGCTCGGCTTGTTCCAGGACAGTTTTTGAATTCTCGGAGAAATCGATACAGGCGACGATTCGGGAGAAGCTTCCGGCCGTCTGTTGGTCGACCAAGAGGACGCGATCCGGACCTTTGCGCAAACACCGGACGGCCAGAGGGCTGGCGTTCGCATCCGGCTGGTCTTCGCTGTGCTCCCCGACGACCAGCAGGTCTGCCGCTATTTGCCGGGAGTAGGTGACCACGGATTCAATCTGAGTCCCCATTCTGACCTCAATATTGGCGTCGACCCGACGTTCGGCGAGGTGCTGTTCAATTCTTTCTTGGGCTGTTTGCTCCAGTTGCGATCGGATTTTGGTGGGGCTCGTTTCCAAGACTTCGGCCAGCTCGAAGGGGGTTCTTCCGTCGACGACATGGAGTGCGTGGAGCTGTGCTCGGGTGCGTTTCGCAAGTCGAGCGGCTTGCTCAAGGGCACGATTGGCACAGGGTGAGAAGTCCGTGGCGATGAGGATGTTTTCTAGTGATTTCATAGTGGCGAGTTGTTAATCGCGAGAAAGAAATTACGAATAATTATTCGTAATATACAGAGGCAAATTGGAATGTCAAATCCAAATGCGATCGGGCATGGCTGAGCCATTCTCGATTTTTTTCCGGATGGTGGGGCGAGCGTACCAGACTGTGTAATAAGTCCTTTTCCACCTGCAGGTACGAGTGTGAAAGCGACAGCTCCGCTCTCGCACTCCAAAAAACGCTCGATATGCGGACGAAATTTGGAGTGCGAGAGCGGAGCTGTCGCTTTGGCCACCGCGATGGAATTGCCAACGTGATTTTATATACGGTCTGGTACCCGCGAGCCGTCGTCACAAGGGCAGCCGCTATCCCGGAAAAAATCCCCGCGCACAGCGGCAGGACCCCCGCTATCCGGAGGGCAGCCGGGGCTTCTTTAGCCGTTCACGCTCGCTCGACCTTTTCTGGCGCATCCCCGCTAGAGAAGAATTCGTTGGAAACCCGGTCGAGATGAGGCAGAGTAGGTGTGATGGAGTGGGACGGCTTGGAGGCTGCTGTTGCCTGCCAGAGCCGAGCGTGAAATGAACTGGGCGTGTGAAAAGTGCGGCGGGCCAAGTTTGGGACGGCCTGACTGGGCCTGCATTGGCTCAGGCTGGTCTTGCTAGTGTCCTGAGGTCGCGCGTTTTTCTTCAACGGAAAAGGAAGTATCAAATACAGATCGCTATGAAAATTGGGTTGCCGCGAGAGATTAAGAATCAAGAGCATCGCGTCGGAATGATACCGGCGGTGGTTTCGAGTCTGGTGCGTGAGGGGCACGAGGTGTTTGTGGAGACAGGGGCCGGGGATCGGGCCAGTTTTAGCGATTCGGCCTACACGTCGGCGGGTGCCACGCTCGTTCCCGCTGCCGCCGATGTCTTTGCCTCCGCCGAGTTGATTGTCAAGGTGAAGGAACCTCAACCGGAAGAGGTTGCGATGTTGGAAGCGCGGCACACCTTGTTCACCTACCTGCATCTTGCGGCGAATCGGGCCCTGACCGAGGGCCTGCTTGCTAGTCGGTGTACGGCCGTTGCGTATGAAACCCTGTCGGTGCAGGGCCGATTGCCCCTTCTCGAACCCATGAGTGAGATCGCCGGGCGTATGTCCGCAATGGTGGGATCGTATCATTTAGCCAATCATCGGGGCGGCCGGGGCGTTTTGCTGGGAGGAGTGCCGGGAGTGGCGCCGGGACGCGTGATCGTCATCGGCGGCGGCACGGCGGGTGTGAATGCGGCTCGCGTGGCGACTGGCTTAGGGGCGGATGTCACGGTGCTGGAAGTTGATTTCGAACGGATGCGTTTTATTGATATCACGATGGATGGAACCCATACCATTTACTCCACACAGGCGAATATCTCGGATCTTTTGCCGCGTGCCGATTTGGTGATCGGTGCCGTTCTGATTCCCGGTGCGGCCGCGCCTAAGTTGATCACGCGAGAGATGTTTCGGCTCATGGCGCCGGGGAGCGTTTTCGTGGATATTGCGGTGGATCAAGGCGGCTGTTCCGAGACGAGTCGGCCGACGACCCATGAGAACCCGACCTTCGTTGAGGAAGGCGTGGTGCATTATTGTGTGGCGAACATGCCGGGCGCTTTTGCTCGCACATCGACGCTAGCACTGAACAACGTGACGGAGCGTTGGATCCTACACATTGCCCGGGCGGGCATCCGTGAGGCATGCGAACAGCAGGTGGATCTTCGAAGTGCGGTGAATTGTCATCAAGGTGCCTTGACCTGCGGTCCGGTGGCGGAAGCGCATGGACTGACGGCATCTGAGTTGCAGTTTTAGCGCTCGCCCACCTTTGTTTGTCCTTAGTCAGCGGGGTTCCGGAAGGCGTAGAGATCGAACATGGTGGCCACGTAGAGCGTTCGATTGGCGGCAACGGCGGTCGCGCTGATGGGGGCTCCGAAGTCGATCTCCGCTAACACGTTCCGCTCACGGCTCGCCGCGAATACCCAGAAGTCCCCACGCCGGGATCCGATGTAAACCTTACCGTCGGCGACGAAAGGAGAAGCCCAGAATTCACCCCTTGCTTCGTGCCTCCACTGGAGTGCTCCGGTGACGGCGTCGAAGCAGTAGACGAATCGGCTGTTGTCGGCTTGGAACACAAGTCCGTCGACGACAGCAGGGGTGGAGAACACATGACGGCCGAGATCGGCTGACCACTTCTCCTGACCGCTTTCCGCATCGAGGCATTTGAGCCAGGCGGCGTTCTTTCCCCACCACAAGTCGCCGCCGCCAGCCAGGTAGATGGATTGATCGTGAAACACGGGCATGCCGTAGAAATTACTGGGACCTTCGCGCCGGTTCTGGTGGAAGCGGTGCACGTTCTCTTTGGGAGCCGTGGGGTCGTAGTCGTGACGCCAGACGCTTTCGAGGGCAACGACTTGATCGGATTTTGGCTCCTTAGCTACGGGCGAAAATGCGTAGACCATTCCGTTGCCCGCACCGAAGAAAATGAGTGGGCTGCCGTCGACCACGCCCATGGACGGAGCTGACCAGGTGCAGTGAAATATGTTGGGACCAATACCTTCTTGGTCGCGAGCGAGTAGTCGACCCGTGTGTTTGTCGAGCACGACAAGGCTGGGTGCCTGAGGTCTGCGAATCTGCTTGTGGGTATTGTCGACGCCGGTGCCGGTATTGAGGTAGAGGTGATCGCCGTGAATGAGGATTGAACTATGCGCGCCGTCATGAGGCCAGATGCCCGACTCTTCCACTAAGTCATGAATCCACAGAATATCGGCATCTAAAGACCCCGGGGTTAGAATGGGCCCGTCGGGTTCGAGACGTTCCGGATTGATCTGTGCCCCCTTTTGCGGAGCGGGGGGACGCGCTGCGCTTGCAGGGGGCGTCATGTGACGGCCTTCATCCATGAAAGGACCGTCATTGCCATCACTGAGCCCTGCCGCATCCAGACAGAGGACTTCTCCGCGATTGCTGACGACGTACACGCGATTCCCTTCAACGGTTACGGGGGAAGAGATGCCACTTTTGGGCCAGTCGAAATAGGGGTCCTCGCTCCGTTTGGGGACCACGAGTTGCCAGAGAAGGGAGCCGTTGGATTCGTTGAAACACATCACGACGCCGCGATCGCCGGAGTGTTTCAGGTCTCTGGGGTGGGCGTTATTGGTGCCGATGTAAACGCGACCATCGACGATAACCGGGGTCGCATGAGCCTCGGTGCCGAGTTGTGCTTTCCATTGCAGGAGGCGCGAGTTATTCGGATCCGGTTTGGTCGGGAGGTCGAGTTCGGACGATACCTGGTTGCGTCCCCAGGCTTGACCCCACTGGGCCCGGTCGGCCGCCACGACGGTCGAGCTGGCAACATGCCAATACAAACCACTAGCGATGAGGAGGGAGAGCGAGAGTCTCGTTAGGCCCAACATTGGGAGATGATTGAGGACGCGAACGATAAAGTCCAGAGCGAGTCCGCGCCCTCAAGATGGGCGAGAGCGAAGCTACTGGTTTCGCCCGGACCGCTGGGTTGGAGCCAACCGCCGATCGTCCAAGCTGGGGCCGCGATCCCAGATGGAATTGCGTTTTCCGAACTACACGCCGATAGTAGAGCCGAATCCTCCCTGGGACGCTGATTACTTTGATTCTATGAAACAGTCGATCGTGAGTATGATTATGGGGCTCGGGTCCTTGCTGGCCATATTGCAGGCAGCGGATCGTCCCAACATCTTGTTCATCTATACGGATGATCAATCCCACCGGACGGTGAGCTGTTATCCCGAGGCCTTCGACGGGGTGCGGACGCCCCATATTGATTCCTTGGCTGCGCAGGGCGTTCGGTTCTCACGCGCTTATATCGGGGCTTGGTGCATGCCTTCACGGGCCACGATGTTGACGGGGTTGCATCAACATGGAATTGAATCCATGCGGATGGAAGGGCGATATCCCGGGAGTGCCTACGACCCTGAGCAATGCCGTTTCTGGCCGAGCGTCTTTCGAGCGAATGGGTACACGACCGCTCACATTGGCAAGTGGCACACGGGCACGGACACGGGTTTTGGCCGTGATTGGGATTATCAGATTGTTTGGAATCGTCCGAAGTACCCCGAGAATGCACCCAACTACTACGACAATCAATTGACGGTTGCCAATGGAGGTGAACCGCGGATGGTGACGGGGTACACGACTGACAATTACACGCAGTGGGCCGTGGACTACATTCATGGGAAGGGGCGAGAGCCCGGAAAACCCTGGTACCTCTGGCTTTGTTATGGTGCCGTCCACGGTCCGTTTACGCCCGCGGACCGGCATCGGGACGCGCTTGCAGAGATGGAGGTGCCAATTCCTCAGGACGTTTACCCGCCGAGACCGGGGAAACCGGCCTATGTGGACCAAATGGCGTTTTGGGAACCCGGGAAGAAAGGTGCTCCCGTGGAAAGACAAGTCCGGGCCAAGGCGCCGGTAGGGATGAAAGATTTTCCGGGACGTTCGTTGCGGGACTGGGTGCGGCAGTATCATCAGGGTGTGTTGGCCATTGACGAGGGCGTGGGGCGTTTGTTGGCCGCGCTGCAGGAGAGTGGGCAGGACGAAAACACCTTCGTGGTCTTTACTTCGGATCAGGGATTTGCTTGGGGACAACACGGGTTTAAATCCAAGGTTGCGCCCTATGACGCCACCGTCGCGGCGCCGCTGATTGTGCGTCCCTTGCCACGGGATGCGGTTTATACCGCCGGGAAAGTGGTCGACGCTCCCGTGAGCGGCGTGGATCTCCCTCCGACGTTCTTCGCACAAGCCGGTCTGGAACTGCCCTGGGCGATGCATGGGGAAGACTTGAGCCCGTTGCTAACGCGAAGAGAGAGCCGGCGCGCGTCCGCCGCCATGTTGGTTCACACCGGGAAACGGTATGGTTCCGCCACGGATCGCATTCCTGGAATCGAGGATGCCGCTTTGTTTCATGGTCCGGGCGTGCCGTGGTACGTCATGTTGGCCCAAGGGAATTATAAGTATGTAAGAACATTGATTTCCGGTGAGACGGAAGAGCTTTACGATCTCTCGATGGATCCTACGGAACTTAACAATCTCGCCGAGCAGGCACGGTATCGGGACTCCTTACTCCGATTTCGACAAGCGACCCTGGATGAGCTGACGCGAACCAAGGCGGGCTTCGTCGGCGCGATGCCCAGGACCAAAGACATGCAGTGACGATGGCATGCCACTAGAGCCGATCTCGGTGAGGTTCCGCGTCCCGGTTCCAACGTGATAAGGCTTCGTCGCTGGTAGACGAGAACAAGGCCTCAAGCCCGAGCGATTCAGCGTGCCCGTCGCAGAATCCGATGTTCAGTTGCCCGAGGTGACGTCGTCGTATGCGTCGATCGGAACTCGGGCGGTTCTTGGATTCAGTTGCGCTGCGGCCGATCTTCGACATGCCGTCGCTCATGGTATTTCCCCAGCCGATGACGCCGTCACCGATGGCGATCATTGAGGACGGCACGCGGACTTGCGTTTGTCTTACGGGCACGATCTCCTGCAATGCCGTGTCTGCAGCGCCACCCAGTCCGAGATTACCAACTCGGTTGACTCCCATTAGGCCGTCCATGTTGTAGCCATATTCCATGTAGCCTTCTCTGGGATCCATGGCGCGGGGCCGCGATGTCCCCGGACAGTCGAATACGGTGCCTTCAACGGTCAGGTTAAGACTCCCGGTCTTCGGGAAAATACTGGAGATCCAGGTCGTGCCTTGCGCAGTGTGTCTTCGCCGTTGTGCCGTCGTTGCGATGAAGAGGGGGTATGCATCGTTGTTGGCTACAAAGCCGGCTAGGGCAACGAGTTGTTGCCGAATGTTCGAGAGACAGGTGGCACTTCGCGTCCGAGTCTTTGCTTTCCCTATGGCGGTCAGTGTGATGGCGGCAAGAACTGCGAGGATCGCGATGACCGTCATGAGTTCAGTCAGGGAAAAGCCGGCGTGCCGCCCGTTTCGGGAACGGGCGCGTCGTATCCTTGATGACCTGCGCTTCTTTGGAGGATTCATCTCTGGTGGTGAATTGTGATGGAACTAGGATGTGGTTTGGCAGCCCGGATTGAAATGGGACATGAATCCGAGGCTATTCGTTTTGCCCCGTCAGAAAGGATTTTTCTGCCTGCTCGAAGTCCCCGTCCGGCGCCGTGAGCTCAATCCGGCGACCTTTGCTGGTGGCGTAAATACGGGCCCATCCGCCATCGGGAAGCGGGCGAGGGGTGCGTTCGCGGATGAGAAAGACTTCCGGACCCTCATAGGTGGCGTTGCTTGGATTTAGAAACTCGACTTCGGATGGGACCGGGCCGCTGAGGAGCTGGCTTTGCGACAGCTCGTCTAGTCGCTCGCGACCGAATCCGGGTGCCGTGTCTGCCGCTAGGTTGCGCTCAAGGGTGTGCCAGGAATCTGGGTAGGTGTCTTTTGCGGCGATTGCGAGGAGTCCATAGAGGTTGGTAAAGAGCCGAATGATTTGCTTCGATTTGTTTTGGGCCTCTCTTCGGGCTTTATGGAGATTACCCTCATTGGTTGCCGCTTGCATTTGGTCCTGAACGGAATCCAGTTCTGCCATCATCTCGTCGATATCGGTCAGGGCGATTTGTCTCAGACCCGCCACCTCACCTCGTAGGCGAATCAGTTTGCGGTTTTCTTCCCGCAGTCGAGCGAGCGTAGTGGCATCTGGAGCCGCCGGAGGGGTGTCCGCGAGTTGGGTTCTTAGGTGAGCGACTTCGTTGGCGATTTCCCTTTGCGCCTGAATCTCGTGTTGGAGTCGGGCCTGCTCTTGACCTCGATGGAGATAGAGCAAGAGGCAGGCAAGCCCGTAGAAGCCGCAGCCGGCAAAGATGAGAATCGTTTTTGACATGATGGGTTGGGGGTGACTGCCGATCAGTCTATTCAATGGCTTTTTGATAGGCGGGGAGATGGCGCAAGGTTTCTGGAATGGTGGGATCGGTGGCGACCAGATGATGCTTCTCTTCCACTGCGACGAAGTCTGGGGAGTCAGACCGATAGGTGATCACGGAACCATCGCAGTGGGTGTAGCAGCGTTCCCAAGTGCCATTGGGAAGTTGGCGCGGTTGCTTCTCTCGGAACAGGACGTACTGGGGTTCATTGACACTCACGGGGCGGGCGTGTTTCACCCATTCGAAGTTTTCCAAGTGTAGATTGCCCCCGAATCCCTCGGTGTAGTGGTGCGCGAGTTCGTTGGTCATCTGGATGAATCGATTGGGAAACGTGTCGTCGTGATCGGTAGCCCAGACTCGGCTGGCCATGCCTATGGTCTTGAGTGCATTAACGGTGTGATCGCGAAGGACTTCGGCAGCGATCTCAGCTTGGATGCGTTCGGTCCGCTGCTGGGCTTGAGCCAACTGCTCACGTCTTGAACCCAGCATTGCATGGAGTCTTCTTTTCTCATCAAGGTCCTCCACTCCGAGTCGTTTTGCTTCGGCTTCGAGAAGGGCCAGTTCGGGAAGCTTGGACTCCAGTTGCTGCATCTCATCATGCTGCTGGAGGACGTGGTTTTGAGTCATTGCTGCTTCGCGCAGATCTGCCAGGGCAACGTTGGTTTGGAGGAGAGATTCCAGCTCAGACCGGCTTTGGTTCAATGCGTTGTGCTGAATGATGAGGGGCACGGTGATGGCCGTTGCGGCTGCGATAGTGAGGGTTGTTTTGAGATTCATGGCGGTAATCGTCAGTTTGTTTAGGAGGTAGAGTGAGGTGCCCGTGCCGACGGAGGCTGCCGCTGCTGCGGGGATAATGCTGGCCGCCAACCCGGTTGGGGCGAGCTGTCCGGCTGCGGTCGTGAGCAGGGTGGCCATGGAGGTGGCCTTCAGCGGTTTGCCCTGAGACTCGATGTAGGTCTTGAGTTTCGCGAGGGCCCGCGAGACCCGTTTTTGTGCCGCATCGTCGGAAACACCGAGGGTTTGTCCAATATCGGCGAAGCTCTTCTTGCGAAAGAAGCGGAGAATCACGGCGATACGGTCCTGATCCGGGAGTTGATCCAGCCCGTCATCCAAGAGCGGCAACAGTTGGTCTCCTGGATCCGGTGCGTTCGCGGGATCGTCGGGTGGGGTGAGTTCCATGGTTTGCCTTTCTCGCTCTAGGCGACGCACGTTGGCCCGAACGCACTTGCTGGCGGCGAAGAAGGCGGCACGGTGAAGCCATCCGGCCAGCGGGACGTGCGCGGGAATCCGGTTCGCCTTGCGGGCCAAGTCGATAAAGACGCTCTGGGTGACATCCCGTGCGAGATGGTCATCTCGGGTGATGCGTCGCGCGGTGCCCCACACTTGGTCCACGTAGCGATGAACAAGTTCCGCGAACTCGAGTTCGGCCTGATTCTGTGCATAGCGTTGCAGCAATTCGTGATCGCTCGTCATTTCCTTCACTCTATAACACCCAAGGGATTCTGAATCCGACAGCCTTTCAGCAGGAATTCTTTTTTGTGAGATTTTGGTCCTTAAATGAGGCCTTTAGCGAGCTGGGCCAACGATTTTTGAAGAGATCGAGATGTCGTGATCGTGAAGCCCCTGGATTACTGGGCCAAGGAAGGGGAGAATCTCTCGGTGTCGTAAAATAGAGCTATCATACTGCTTTTAGTGGGTACAGTTAATGTAGCCCTAAACACGCCATTGCCTCCTCTAAACCAGATATGGAGATGAAATGGGTTTGATGCGTGTTTTGTTTGAGAATAAAAGGCGTTTGATAGCAACCCCATAGATTGAAAGGACATCCCATGCGGAAACTTATCTTCTCGGCTGACGGCCCATTCCTGCTGATCGACAAAGCGCGCACACGTCGTATTCCTGCACTGGATCTCGCGACTCGGAATTTGGCGGACTCTTTAAATCGACTGACCGCTGTGATTACCGTGACGAAGGATGCGGAGGCCGATGCACTGAAGAAGTCCGCTGCGGCACTAGCCGGGCAGTTGACGGAACGGATCGAGGGAGCCGTGGGGCCACTGGATCGCGATGGTGGGGTGGTTTATACCGACGCGGAGGGAGGCTTTACCTGCGGCTCTGAAGGCCGTCCGCCTATTCCGCTCCCGCCGGAGCCCGAAGTACTGCCCACGCCGGATGAACTGAAATCGGCGGGCGTTCTTGATAGCACGTCGGTGCGCTTGCTGAGTCGAGCCATCGAACACGAAATGAACGTGATCGAGCTCTTTGAGGATCCGCGTGAGATTGCCGAAAAGTTGGATGTTGAGTTAGATGAAGAAGGGATCTCGACGCTCCGTTCCCTCGCGCCGTCTCGGATTGATCGCATATCTGATCCGGTACAACGCGAGGTGGTTCAGTACCTGCATCGGGTGCTTGAAGACGGGCGCTATACGGACTCCTTCCTCGCCAAGCCGGCGTCCGTTTCGGCTGCGCTTGATATCAAGTTGAGCGATGCCGCCTTCGATCGGATTTTGAAAGGAGCCTCCACCGGTTTGGGTGGGGGGCAGTTTGCTGAGCCGGTGTCGATTGCGGTTGGAATCACGGTGATTGTGGTGGTTGATTCGATTGTGGTGGGGTTGGTGGTGACGGCAACGAAGGCTAGTTTCGAAGGGCTTCGTACGGTTACGGATCGGTCGGGATTGCAGAAGTTCTAATGGTTTCTCAAATCCAAGAGCCCGGGCCAACTGTCGGCACGGAGCCGTGCGTCTGGTTGGGTTCGCTGCCGTGGACCAATATCACGCAACCGAATCTCGGCCTTGCGATACTGAAGTCCGTGCTTGCGGATGAGGGCATTTCGGCACGAGTGGAACATCTGAATCTTGAGATGTTGCGCTTTTTGCGAGAAGGGACTTATGTCGGGCTGGCTCAGATCTGGGCGCTGAATGATTATGTTTTTACGGGTAATCTGGATGCTCAACCGGTCGGGAATCGGCGTCGCTTGGTGAAAGAAACCATTGCCGAACTTTGGTGGTCGCCGACCTACAACAACGGGGATGTCAAGGATCTCGACGCGGTGACGGCGGGGATCGATAAGCTGCGGGACGAGACGGTTCCGGCATGGCTGGAAGAAACGGCGGACCGGTTGGCTGCGGAGCCTTTCACCCTTTATGGCATGACGTGTGTCTTCGACCAGACCTTTGCTTCGATTGCCCTTGGCAAGGCGCTGAAGGCCCGATCGCCCGATCGCTTGATCGCGCTTGGTGGTTATGCGGTGAGAAGCCCGACGGCGGAGATGTTGATTCGGGCATTCCCGTGGATCGATGCCGTCTGTATCGACGAGGGCGAACCAGTGATCACGGGCTTGGCTCGCGCTTCGGTTGGTCAAATCGCGCTGGATGAAGTGCCGGGGCTTGTGATTCGAGACGAGGCCGGGGCTCCGAAACGAACGGCTGACGCCGAACGTTGGCAAATGGATTCCATCCCGATCCCGGATTATACCGATTGGTTCGAGGATCTGAAGCGCTTGTCTCGGGACCACCTGTTGGACATTTCGACCTTTGGAATGCCGGTCGAGAATTCGCGGGGTTGTTGGTGGGGTGCCAAAAAGCACTGCATCTTCTGCGGTATTTACGACAGTGATCTGGCCTATCGGCAGAAGTCCCCCGAGCGGGCACTAGAACAGCTGGATGTTCTGTCTGAGCGTTGGGGGGAAAAGCGTTTTCGCTTTGCCGATTATATTTTGCCGAACTCCTACTACAACACGTTGATCCCAGCGCTTTCGAAACGCGACTATAGCTTGGCCTGCGAGATCAAGGCCAACGTGCAAGGGGACAAGTTGCAGCTCTTGGCCGATGCCGGGTTTGTGGATGTGCAACCTGGGATCGAGAGCTTCTCGTCCGAGATCCTTCGTTTGATGGATAAGGGGGTTCGATCGACTCGGTGCGTCTATCTCATGCGGGTGGGGCGTGCCGTGGGCATCAAGGTGTTCTATAATCTGCTGCACTCCTTTCCCGGCGAGGGATTTGAACCGTATGAAAGAATGTTGCGCATGGTCCCGCGGCTGCGCCATTTAGATTCGCCGATGAGCAAGATCCCGGTCCAGATTACTCGGGGGGCACCGCTTCAGGTGGCTCCGGAGCGATGGGGCTTGCCGGTATCCGATCCGGAGCCGCGCTATGACATTTTGTTGTCGGAAGACTACGTCACCGCCAATGGTTTTTCGGCGGCCGACTATGCTTACTACTTTAACCGGGTGCATCATGTGCCCGAGAAACTGCGATCGCTGCACCGGCGGCTCGCTGTCGAACTCCAAGCCTGGACCCGCATGGACGAACAACAGACGGCCACGTTGGTGCGGAGCGGTGAGGATGGAGGGCGACGAATTCAAGATGGCCGCTTTGGCGACCCGGTAGCCCATGACTTGTCGGAATTGGAGGCGGCGCTCTTGGACCTGATGGATGAGCCTGTGCCACTTGAGAGCGTGCGAGCCGAGGCGCGGGGAGGTTCTCTGGAAGCGATAGATGGGGCACTGGCCCGACTCGACGAACTCGGGCTCTATTTCGAAGATGAAGGTGACGTTGTTGCCTTACCGTTGCCCGAAGCCCGAGGTGTCAATACCGCGGGCTGGATGAAGACACAGATCGGCGAACAGAATTAGCCTGGGAACAGGGAGCCGCGGATGGCGCCCCATACGCGATCTGTGACGGTACGGTTCTCGACCTTCCCTGGAAGGTAGGCCGAGCACGGTATCGAGAGGGAGCGCGTCAGGAGCATTTGGCTGATCTAAGGAGGAAGTTGTCGTGTTAGTGGCCAGGATGTGGGCCGTTTTCCTTTCCTGGTCTACGTATGCCGTCTTGGTTTGAGGCAATGCGGCTTGACATTAGGGAGTCTACGGTGCTTTCTGAGGGTAGCTCGGAGCGTTGGGAGACGCTAGAGTGATCAAGGATTAAGCACTAGGACACTCCCCTTATGAAACTGCTGAACCAGAATGGAGCTGGCAATCGTACTGACTGCGGTGTCGATTCCTCCCTTTTCTTGGCGTCTGCCACGGGGCGCCTTCTTGTTGCAAGGGCAATGCCTTTTTCTCTCGTTTCCTCCGTGAGCTTGGGATTTGCCAGAGCTCGGCTGCTGGGGCTCGTTGTCGGGGTTTGTCTGGCCCTAAACATGTACCCCGCTCAGGGGCAAATTACGCTGACTGTTTCTCAAGACGGCAGTGGTATGAATGTGAGTGTCTTGAATGGAGCTGTCTTCACGGCTACGAGTTCATTCGTAGGCAATAATGTCTTTTTCGGTGTTACCTTAAAGAATCTGCTAATCGGGAACACGGTGGTGCAGACGTCATTCAACGAGCAGGGATCGTTTGCGCTCAACGGACGCAAGACGAATATTTACAATGGGACGTTGTCACATGGTGGTAGAGACGCGACGGATTTGGTTTTGGGATTCGATGCCTTTCCCGAACCCTATTCACAAAATGATCAGATCCCCCTAGGTCCAGGGAGCGTGAAGATTGTCGGTGTGAATTATAATTTCACTGAGTTGGGCTCGAATGGAACGGCCTATTTGTTCGACGTTAACGGCACGGTACTCACCGATTCTTCCGTGACTTGGACCCTCGTGCCTGAGCCCGAAACCTACGCTGCGATAACCGGGCTCGTCTGTGTCGGATTGGTGGTCTTCCGTCGTTCCTCGCGCCCGCGAGTTACGGTCTGATCTCCATGTTCATGGTGGGGGCTGTCGGATCCTTGTTTGGGAGCTTGTGGAAGTCCATTTCTTCTTTTGGTGTCCGAGTTTTCGATTGTAATACATCCCACTTGACATATGCGGACTTGCGTAGTTCGGTTAGTGGATGTTGTGGCGTCGGGAGGTGTCCAAGTGTCCGAGGAACTGGGTCTTTTTGTAAGCTTTTAAACGTTTTCTAGTGAAATTGTGCTCCATCGAATCTCGGCTTCTGGCAATGATTGCGGGGGGCTGTCTGTTACTGAACATAGGTAGCATTCACGGGCAAATCACCCTGACTGTTTCTCAAGACGCTAGCGGTTTGAACGTGAATATACTGAACGGTGCCGTTTTTACTGCGACTTCTTCATCTGCGGGCAACAACAATTTTTTTGGCGTCGTATTCAATAATCTACTGGTGGGCAATACAGTGGCTCAGGTTTCCTTTGAGCAAGGAAACTTTTCGATCAATGAATTGACGACGAACATTTTTAATGGAACCAGCCAGTCGCCACCCAGGGATCTAACGGATCTGTTTTTAGGATTTGATGTCCCTTTCGTGCCATACTCGGTGAATGACCAGATCCCTCTAAGTACGGGGAGTGTCCAGATTACCGGTGTAAATTATAATTTCACCGAGTTGAGTTCCAGTGGGACTGCATTCTTGATCGACGGCAGTAGTAATGTGCTCACCGATTCTTCCGTGACTTGGACTCTGGTACCTGAGCCCGAAACCTACGCTGCGATAACCGGGCTCGTCTGTGTCGGATTGGTGGTCTTCCGTCGTTCCTCGCGCCCGCGAGTTACGGTCTGATCTCCATGTTCATGGTGGGGGCGCTGATTCGGAGTAGGATCTTGCTAGCTTAGCAGCACCTCCGTGAGGTTCATGTCGAGTTGCCGACTATCGACTTCCAGATTTCAGTTTCTGATTTTTGAATGGGGGGGTGATTCGATCTTCGATGTGAAAGTCAGGGGTTAAGATACAAAATCGGGGGAGGTGAGTGTCTCTTGAGTGGAATGTCCTTTTGCGGCTCACTCAAACCCAGTTCCGCTACCGGCGCTTTGCGTGTTCGGAATCATTGAATGAATGATCTGAAGCTCGCTTTGCGTCGCATCTCAAAAAAGCCCTCGTTTGCCTTCTCCGTGGTGTTGACCCTAGGGATTGGTATTGGCGCAGTTACGGGGCTGTTGAGCGTGCTTCAGGGTGCCCTTTGGACTCTTCCACCGTTTGAAAATCCGGAACGGATCGTCGTGATTTCGAAGCGGCGATTGGATGGGCAGACGTACCGGAACGGTATTGCGGGCTACGAATGGCGGGAATGGCAGACGGCATCGGGGCTATTCTCGGAAATGGCGGTGTACGACTGGACTTTCGATTTTTTGAGGTTCCCTGATGGGAGTGAGGCTGTGAAAGGGATGCGGGTCACCCCGGCCTATTTTAGACTGACCGGACGGCAGCCCGTGCTCGGCCGCTCCTTCTTGCCGGCGGATGAAGACGCTTCGGTTGTCCTCATTGGGGACGGGCTCTGGGAGCGGCATTTCGGCCGAGATCCCGATATCATCGGTCGAAAGATAAGCTTCGCTCGCCGTGAGCCTCCCTTGACGATCGTGGGCGTGATGCCGGAAGAGATTCGTTTTCTCCCGGTGGCTTCCGCAATTGGGGAACCCAACTACGATGTCAACGATTGGGTGGATTTTTGGCTTCCGGCTCCCGTGGGACAGCCCTATCCGGACGACGGTCACTGGAGCGTCGCGGCGCGACTTTCACAAGGGCGTTCTGCGGCGAGTGTGGAGCGAGACTTAATGGCTGTCTCAGAGCGTCTGGTGCCGGAACGTTCTGAACTTGAGGGCGTAAGGCCTGATGTCCGTTTGCTGACGGATGTACTCAATGAGGCCGGGCGGGAATTCCTGCTACCGATACTTGGTGCTGCGATCCTGGTATTCTTGATCGCTTGCCTCAATGCTTCTGGGCTGATCCTCGCTCGGGGCCTTCATCGGCAAAAGGAGTTTTGTGTTCGAATGGCCCTCGGTGCGCGACGCGGGACGCTGTTGGGGGAGGTTCTATCCGAAGCTTTGGTGCTGGCGGCCCTGGCGGGTGGGGTTGGAGTGATTCTCGCTTGGGTTGCGGTGCGTGGGATAAGGGCGGTTGGCGTCGGGGTGATTCCGCGGCTTGATGCGGTTCAATTGAACTGGGATGTGTTTCTGTGGGGCTGCGGTGCGGCGTTGCTTGCGGGCTTCCTGGCTTCGCTGGTTCCAATGTTGTGGGCGTTTCGTCTCGATCCCAACTCAAGTCTCAAGGCCAGCGGCGCGAGTGCCGTCGTTGGTCCTATGGAGCGGCAGTTGCTGAGAGGGGTCGTGGCCCTGCAGATTGCCCTGACGATTGCGTTAATGACTGGGGCGGGCCTGCTGGTTGAGACCATGCGAGCTTTGGCTGCCGTTCGGCCCGGCTATGTCACGGAGAACATCCTGACAATGAACGTCACAGATGTGCGGCGGGAACAGTTTTTCGCGTTTCACGAACAGGCCCTTGCCAGATTCTCCGGTCTACCCGGAGTCCGAAGCGCGGCCTTTGTTTGGGGGTTACCATTGACGGGAAACCGTTGGTTGACGAACGCGCGCATTGAGGGACGGTCCAACGACGGCACCTTGGGGGATATGGTCTCGCTGCCGACCCGGGCAGTGACGCCGGGATACTTTGAGCTGATGGGGCAGAGCATCCGATCTGGACGAGGGTTTCCGAATGAGGTTTCGAGAGATACGAATCGAATCGTCTACCCGCGTGTTGCCGTGATCAATGAGGCGATGGCGGAACGCTTATTTGGGGCAGCCAATCCAATCGGAAGCAAGCTCATCCTTACGGACGACGAGCGCCAGCCGCCGGTTGAGGTCATCGGTGTCGTGACGAACGCCCGAACGGACTCGCTGGATCGCGAGCCGGAACCAGAGATTTATTTTTCTCTTTGGGAAGCGATCGCGTTTACCAAACACCTCTTGGTGAAAACGGTCGCTGAGCCTCGTCAACTCATCCAAGTGGTGGAGCAAGAACTGCGAGCCATTGAACCCACCCTGGCGATCAGTGACGCCAAGGCCCTTTCCGAGATTCGGAACGAATCTGTTGCAATCCCCGAGTTTGTTCTGCAGCTGCTGAGCGGTTTCTCGGCGATTGCCTGTAGCTTGGCTGCGGTTGGTTTGCATGGGATCCTCACGCTTTCCGTGAACTCAAGGCGGCTGGAAATCGCCATCCGAATGGCGATCGGAGCTCGCGCGAACCAGCTTGCAAAACTGGTTCTTCGAGACGCGCTGCTGCCGGTTGTGATTGGGCTTGTCCTGGGGTGGGGCGGGGCGATTGCCCTCGGTTACATTTTGAAGGGAGTTCTATTTGGTGTGACACCTATGGAGCCTGCAGTCTTGCTCGGGATTTCTTTGTTGTTCCTGTTGGTGGCCGTGATGGCCGTTGTTCTTCCGGCTCGACGTGCCGTGGCGATAGACTCGATGGGAGCGTTGCGTGCTGAGTCGCTTTGAGTTGGCAGCAATCCTCCGATGATTACCGGATCTTGGTATTGGTAGATTTGGGAGGACACGGCCCAGAATGTTGATTCGGTCGCCCTGGTGATTGATAATTGGTGCGTCGGTTCCGGATGGTGGCGAGCGTACCAGACCTTGTAAATAATCCCGTTGGCAATTCCATCGCGGTGAAAGCGACAGCTTCGCTCTCGCACTCCAAAAAGCGCTCGATTTGCGGACGAAATTTGGAGTGCGAGAGCGAAGCTGTCGCTTTCACACTTTCTTACATGCAGGTGGAAAAAGACTTTTTACACGGTCTGGTCCCCGTGAGTCGGTGGCACGGTGGTGAACGGCTGACGAGAGCCGTCCGTTGCGCACCGACCACATTCGCCAATCACTTGGATAGACGGGGAGCGCCATGATGCGCCGTGATCCGTTTCGGGTTGACGAATACACTCGTGCCGACGGCTCGCGGGTACGCTCGCCCCCCCTTCCGGAGTCCCAAGATGGAGACGTGTTAGAGATGACGTTCTACCCTCGGCGGTAGTGGGTGGCGTGGCCGTAGAAGACGTCAGCGGCTTCCATCAAGGTTTCTGTTAGCGTCGGGTGGGGATGGATTGTTTTGGCGAGGTCGTAGGCGGTGGCGCCCATTTCAAGGGCGAGGATGGCTTCGCCGATGAGTTCGCCGGCTCCATTGCCCACAATGCCGACGCCGAGGAGTTGCTGGGTGTCGGGATCGAAAATCATTTTGGTTAATCCGTGGCGTTGGCCCACAGAGATGGCGCGGCCAGAGGCGGCCCAGGGGAACTTGGTGACTCGGTGTTGGATACCTTTTTCCTTCGCCGCAGTTTCCGTGAGTCCGCACCAAGCGATTTCCGGATCGGTGAACACGACCGCCGGAATGTGCGGGGCCAGTTTGGGTTCTTCAGCGTCATAGAAGGTGTCCACGGCTTGCCGTGCTTCGTAGTGCGCTTTGTGCGCCAGCATCGCGCCACCGATGCAATCGCCGATCGCAGCGATGTGACTTTCTCCCGTTGTGAGTTGCTCGTTAACTTGGATGAATCCGCGTCGATCGATTTCGATCGCCGTGTTTTCAAGACCGATGTCTTCGGTTCGCGGCGAGCGTCCGACCGAGATCAGGACGCGATCAAAGGTCTGGCTCATTTTCTCTTGGTCCGACCTGATGATCTCAGCCGCTATTTCCTGCCCGTGGGTGGCCAGGGAGTTCACTTTGGCTTCTAGATGGATGGCCTGGTAAAGCTCTTTGGCGATCTTGACCACGGGTGTAATGAGGTCGGGATCCACCCCAAGGAGGAGGCGGTTCTGAGTCTCTACGAGAGTAACTTCACTGCCGAGCCGAGCGTAGACGCTGCCCAATTCCATCCCGATGTAGCCCCCGCCCACTACGAGGAGGCGCTGGGGGATCTCTTCCAAGGCGAGCGCGCCACGGGAAGTCATCACGCGCGGGTTTCCGAGATCAAAGGCACGGGGTAAGGTGGCTCGAGAGCCGACCGCAATGATCGCCCTTTGAAAGCGAACGAACTGTTGGCCTTCCGTCGTCTCCACCCGGAGTGTGTGACTGTCTTCGAAGTAACCGCGGCCCTTGATGACTTGCACCTTCCGTGCCGCAGCTAGGGAATCAATTCCCTTGGCGAGGGTTTGGATGGTTTGGTCTTTCCACTGGCGAAGCTTGCTGAGGTCGATCTCAGGTTTGCTAAAGTGGATGCCGAACTCATTGGCGGTCTCGGCTTGGTCTAGGAGGTGGGTGGCGTGGAGAAGGGCTTTGGAGGGGATGCATCCTCGATGGAGGCAGACGCCTCCGAGCTGTTCTTCCAACTCGACGATGAGCACATCCTTTCCGTGGTCCGCAGCGTAGAAGGCGGCGGCGTAACCGCCGGGGCCGCCGCCGAGGACGAGGAGTTCGGTTTCGTGATTGGGGGTAACCGTCATTGGCCTGGGTATCGCAATTCCGTTTCGGTGAACGCTGTGAGGGCTTTGATAAGGTCGAGGGTGAATCGAACGGCCGTGCCGCCGTCGATGGTGCGGTGGTCGTAACTGAGGGTGAGCGGGAGCATGAGCCTGGGGACGATCTCTCCCTCCGCGATCGCTGGTTGCCATTGGCCTCGGCCGATTCCGAGGATCGCGGACTCAGGCCGATTGATCACCGGCGTGAAATGGCTGCCGCCGATCCCGCCCTGATTGCTGATGGTGAAGGTGCCTCCGGTCATGGCTTCCTTACCGAGCTTGCGAGAACGTGCCTGGTTGGCTAGTTCCGGAATCTTGCCCGCGATTTGTGGCAAAGACAGGGAATCGGCGTTGGAGATGACGGGAACCATGAGGCCGTGCTCCGTATCTGTTGCGATGCCGATGTGAAAGTAGTCTTTGAAGACGATCTCTTGCGTCGTCTCGTCAATACTAGCGTTGAAGATGGGGTGCGCTTGTAAGGCTGCAACGCAAGCCTTCACGGCTAACACGGTGAGGGTGAGCGGTGTGCCGGCTTCTTTCCATGCGGGTGCGTTGGCTTTTCGGGCCGCTTCGAGTTCGGTGATGTCGATCGTTTCGAATTGCGTGACATGGGGTTGCAAATTCTTGCTGTCGACCATGTGCCGACTGATTGCTTTCCGGATCTCGGAAAGGCGTTCGCGGCGTATCGGACCCCACTTTTCAAATGGGATTGGGGCGGGCTTGGGGTGTTCTGTCGGCGTGGTCGCATCCGCCGTCGGTGCGGTGACTGCGCCCATCAGTCCGTGAATCCAGTTGCGAAGATCACTGAGCTCGACTCGACCTCCGGGAGAAATCGTAGGCACCAGGCGCAGGTCCAACGCGAGTTGATGGGCGATCCGTTTGACGGTAGGGGATGCGGCTGGTTGTGGACCAGTGGGTTTCGAGACGGCGGCCACTGCAATGGGTCTCGGCGCCGTCGGGCGCGGGTTAGACGAGGCAACCTGTGCAGGCGCCGGGACCGGGTTTGTGGGCGGGGCAGATGGTTGGGGGGCAGTTGACTCTGGGGCCGATTGGCCCGTGCCGCTGTACTCTAGAATCGCTTGGCCAACCTTGACGGCGTCGCCCGGTTTCACGAGCAGATTCGCGATGGTCCCGTCTTGGGAAGCCGGGATGGGCAGAACGGCCTTCTCACTCTCGATTTCCAGGAGGGTTTGGCCGGCTGTGACGGTGTCGCCGGCTTGGACGAGAACCTCGACAACGGTTCCCGAGTCGATGCCTTCTCCCAGATTGTCGAGTCGTTCTTGCATGGTTTCGATCGGCGTCGGTTTAGACGAGTATGGCGGCTACTTTTTCGGGGTCCACGTCGAGTGATTGGATCGCTTCTTGGACGATCTTGAGTTCGATTTGTTTTCGTTGGGCTAGTTGGTAAAGCACGGCAATGGCGGTGCACTCGGCGTCCACTTCGAAAAAGCGCCTGAGGGCCGAGCGCGAGTCGCTACGGCCGAAGCCGTCGGTGCCCAATGAGTAAAGGCCGCCCGGCACCCAAGGCGCGATTTGGTCTGGCAGCGTGGACACATTATCGGAGACCGCGATGAACGGACCTTCCTCGTCGGCGAGGAGGGTTTCCAGGTACGAGCGGCGTGGTGTTTCTAGCGGGTGCAGGGTATTCCATCGCCGTGCCTCGCGAGCTTCACTCCGGAGGCGTTTGTAACTGGTCGCACTCCAGACATCGGCGCTGACACCGAAGCCCTCGAGGAGTTCCTGGGCTTCCAGTCCCGAGCGGATAATCGGGCCGCTACCGAGGATGTGCGCCTTGATGGGAGCTTCCGGGTTTCCAGCTTGGTAGCGGTAGAGACCGTTGAGCACGCCTTCGTCCACGCCCTCTGGCATCGGTGGTTGTGGGTAGGCGTCGTTGTAGAGGCTGAGGTAGTAGAGCAGGTTTTCGTTTTTCTGATACATCCGCTCAATGCCGTCTTGGACGATGAGGGCAACCTCGTAGGCGAAGGCCGGATCGTAGGCCATGAGGCTCGGGAAGGCGCTTGCGTTGAGCAGACTGTGACCGTCTTGGTGTTGCAAGCCTTCGCCGTTCAGAGACGTGCGGCCGGAGGTGGCGCCGCAAAGGAAGCCTTTGGCGCGCATGTCGCAGGCCAGCCAGATCAAGTCGCCGACGCGTTGGAAGCCGAACATGGAGTAGTAGACGTAGAAGGGAACCATCGGGGTTCCCAATGAGGAGTAGGAGGTGGCGGCGGCGATGAATGAGGACATGGCCCCGGCTTCGGTGATGCCTTCTTCGAGGATTTGCCCGTTCTTGGATTCCTTGTAGTAGCTGATGGAGCTGCTATCGACGGGTTCGTAAAGTTGGCCTTTGCTGGAGTAGATTCCGATTTCGCGGAACAGCCCGTCCATGCCGAAGGTGCGGGCTTCATCGGGAATGATGGGGACGATTTGTTTGCCGACGGCTGGGTCACGGAGGAGGGTGCTGAGCAGGCGCACAAAGCCCTGGGTGGTGGAAGCAGGGGATCCATTGGAGCCTTTGGTCACGCTGGCGAACTTTTCAAACGCGGGCGTGTCCACCGGCATGGTGATGGTTTCACGGTTGGGCAGGAAGCCGCCGAGGTCTTGGCGTCGTTTGAGGAGGTATTGAATCTCGGGGCTGTCGTCGTCGGGGCGATAGAACGGTGTTTCGGCGATTTCTTCGTCGGTGATCGGAACGTTGAAACGTTTCCTGAAGTGCCGGAGTTCGCGTTCGTTCAGTTTCTTTTGTTGGTGAGAAATGTTACGTCCTTCGCCCGCTTCCCCGAGGCCGTAGCCCTTAATCGTCTTTGCCAGGATCACGGTGGGGCGGTTGGTTTCCTGGTGGGCGCGGTGGTAGGCGGCATAGACTTTGTGCACGTCATGACCGCCCCGGAGGAGTCGGCGCAAGGCATCGTCGGTCAGATGGTTGACCATGGCCTTGAGGTCGGGGTGGGTCCCGAAGAAGTGTTTGCGAATGTAACTACCGGGTTCGACGGTGTATTTTTGGAATTCGCCGTCGACAGTCTCCTCCATGCGTTGGCGCAAGAGGCCTTGATGGTCTTTAGCGAGCAGCTCGTCCCAGTCCGATCCCCAGATCACCTTGATCACATTCCAGCCAGCGCCGCGAAAGGCCCCTTCGAGTTCTTGGATGATCTTGCCGTTGCCGCGGACGGGGCCGTCGAGGCGTTGGAGGTTACAATTCACGACCCAGACGAGGTTGTTGAGACGTTCGCGACTCGCCAGGGTGAGGGCCCCGAGGGTTTCCGGCTCGTCGGATTCCCCGTCGCCGACGAAACACCAGACCTTGGGCTCTTGTTTCCCGTCCATTAGCCCGCGATCGATCAAGTAGCGGTTGAAGCGGGCTTGGTAGATGGACATGATCGGGCCCAGACCCATCGATACCGTGGGGAACTGCCAGAAACTTGGCATCAGGTACGGATGGGGGTAGGAACTGAGCCCTCCGTCCGGGTGTAATTCGCGGCGGAAATTCCGCAGCTGTTTTTCCGAGAGCCGACCTTCGAGAAAGGCGCGAGCGTAGGTGCCGGGCGAGGCGTGCCCTTGGATATAGACCTGGTCGGCCGGGCGATCGCCGTTGCTTCCTCGGAAGAAGTGATTGAAGCCCACTTCGTACAAGGTCGCGCTAGAGGCGAAGGTTGAGATGTGCCCGCCAATCCCTCCTTCCGAGCGATTGGCGTTGACGACCATAGCCATGGCATTCCAGCGCACGAGGCTCTTGATGCGATGCTCCAACTCACGATTGCCCGGGAACGCCACTTGTTCCGCGGGCGTGATCGTGTTGACGTAGGGAGTGGAGATCGGGGTGGTCTGTGGGTGGCCTTCCTCACCGGCGCGTTGCATCACGTCCTGCAAGAAGCCGGCTCGCAGCGGTTGCGGGACGGACTGCAGACAGGTGCCGAGAACGGTGGAAAGCGACTCTTGCAGTGGGCGATCCGGGTTTTCATCGGGCAAGGGCCGGATGGGGAGAGCCGGGGGAGCGTCGAGTCTGCGATCTGAGTTCATTTTGGCCTAGGCGGGTTGGAGGCTGGCGTCGGATTTGGCTTTTGTGCGGGGTTTGAACAGGTCTCGGGTCTGCGGGGCGGATTTCAAGTGATTGGTCAGGGCCGGCATGCCCATGCGTCGATGGAAGGTGCCCATGTCTTCCTGATCGGTCTTGGATTCTTGGTAGAACTTGAAAAGTGTTTCCACGACGTCCGCGATGCGGTCTTTGGTCACCATCTTCAGCACGGGTGTGCCATCCTCATCCACGAGAGGCTGGCCTTGATGGCGGGCATCCTCGCTGCCGAAGAGCCGGAGTTGATAGCGGTTGCGGCCGCTGCCCACCCATCCGATGGTTTTGGTGGCGGGACGAGAGCACTGGCGTTCGCAGCCGCTGACGCCGAGAGATTCCGTCATGTCCCCCCAACCCCGACGGTCCAACTCATCGATCAACTCGGGGAGGAACCGTTCTGAATCCGTGTAAGACAAGCGGCAGGTCGGTAAACCGACGCAGGCAATGGAATGGCGTCGGAGCTTCGAGTAGGGGGCTCCTTGACGCGTACCATATCCGTATTTTTCCAAGTCCGCTGAAAAGGCGGCGCGCTGATCTTCAGCAAGATTGGTGAACAGGAGATCTTGATTGGGCGTAATCAGGATCTCGGCGTCGTAGCGGTTGACGAGTTCCTGAACCATTTGCTTAAGGGCAAGAGATTCATCGTCGCGAAGACGGCCGTTTTCGACGAAGAGCCCATAAGTCCACTGGTGATCGGATTCTTGGAGTGTCCAGCCGTGGTGCAGATTACGGGCGCCGGGGTCGTGGTGAGGATCCGGCAATTCAAAGCGATTGCCGATTCGTTCACGAACTCGATCTTGGAACCAGGCAATGCCCTGAGTTTTGATCACGAATTTGAGACGCGCCCAGATTCGATTCTGACGGTCGCCCCATTCCTGGTGCACGCCGACGATCGCATCCAGCCCGGCTTTGAGATCATCTGGTGAGAAGATACCGAACGGTTCTCCTAGGGTGCTGAGAGACGGTTTGCCGTTCTTTTCGCCCTGGCCGCCGCCTACATAGACTTGGAATCCCGAGACTCGGTCCGCTTCAATGACAGGGGAAACCCCGATGTCGTTGGTTCGGCATTCGACACAGTTGTCTGGGATGAGGAGTCCGCTCTCGGGATCACGCGTCACGGCGGCGAAGGCGAGTTTGAACTTTCGGTTCAACAGGGCCGGGCCGTATTGAAAGCGATCCTCCGGTTGCCGGGGCGGTGCCTTGGGGTTGATCCCGAACACTTGTAGGTGGGGCCCGAGTGGGAGTTGGAAGTAGGCTCCAAATGCTTCGGCGTGGGCGTGGGCGTTATAGGCCAGGGAGTGCCGCGATAGCGGGCAGCCCATGACATTGCGCATGTTGTCGCCACAGCCGTTTAAGGCATAGAAACCGGTATCCGCGACTCGGCGCACGACTTCAGGGACGTCCGCTTTTTTGAGCCAGTGGAACTGGACGTTTTGGCGCGTTGTTAAGCGGAGCGACGGGCGCCCATCGGGATCAATGGTATACTGATCCGCGATCTGGTTCAGGATGCACCATTGATCTTTGTTAAGTGGACCGCCGCCCGGAATGGTCATCCGGAGCATGTACATCCAGTCCTTTTCTTTCCCCCGATGATCGCGGTTGAATTCCAGATAGATTCCGTGGCTCTTGGCGAGTTGCTCGCACTCCCACTGAAGTCCTTGAAAGGCGGAATCTGCGAAGTCCTCGGTGAGCGAGCCGCCGTAGTCTCCCTGGGCGAGTTTGTTCTGCTCTTCCTTGGAAAAATCTTCGGGCGCCGTTTTGAGGTTGAGAGAGTAGGGATGCGTCATCAGCTATCACCTCCTGTCCCATCGCTGCCGATGGCTTCTACGGGGCATCCGTCCAGGGCCTCTTGGCACAAAGCGGTTTCCTCTTCGTTCTCGGGTTGTTTGTAGACGTAGCTGTAGCCGCCGTCTTCAAAGCGGGTGAAATTGTCCGGCGCCGTCTCACGGCAGAGGTCGCAGTCGATGCACTGGTCATCAACGTAAAACGTTCCTGCGGTGTTCTCGGGGTAGCGGTTGTCAATTTCAGCCATGATGGTTTGCCTTGGAGTTGAACTTAAATAAGTTTTGACTTATGTAAGTTTTAACTTATTTAAGTTGCAAAGCAAGAGCGATTCGCAAAGTTTTTCTATCCATGCCAGAAAAAAACCAACAAGAGGCTACCGAGCTGGGCGCAGGTCCGAAGCGGGTCATGCAGCTACTCAAGCAGCTGGGCCCGTCCACTGCGGAGTCGCTGGCTGAGCCCTTGGCGGTAACCGGCACGGCCATTCGGCAGCATCTGTATACGTTACGAGATCAGGGCTTGGTGGCGTCGCGGGATGAGCCACGGCCCATGGGGCGTCCTGCTAAGATTTGGGAACTGACCCAGGCGGCAGCCGTTCACTTTCCGCAGAACGGTTCGCCCCTGGTGGAGAGCCTGCTCCGCTCGGCCCAAGAGGCTTTGGGAGCCACTCGGATGGAGGCTGCGATGTGTGGTTGTGTCGACGATCAAGTCGCGCGATATCGCAAGGGCTTGTCGGGCAAGCGCACCTTGTCAGCTCGACTGAAGGCGCTGGTAGCCATGCGCGATGCGGACGGGTACTTGGCGCAGTTGGAGCGTCAGGCCGATGGTTCCTTTGTGCTTTACGAAAACCATTGCCCGATTTCAGGTGCCGTGGCCAGTTGCGCGCAGCTGTGCGATGCGGAGCTCCTCATCTTCCAGCAACTCTTCACCGGCGAGGCCGACGTCGAGCGGCTGGAGCATATGGGTGGGGGAGATCGGCGGTGTTCCTACCGGATCTCCTGCCGGTAAATCTGCAGGAGGGGCTCGTTCGGGCGCTTAGGCCTCGGGCGTGATTTTGAATAGCGTCTGCCCGAATTCAACGGGTTGGCCATTCTCGGTGACTGCTTCTTCGATCGTGCCGCTCACTTCAGCTCGGATCTCGTTTGCGACGTTCATGGCTTTAATGATCCCGATGACGGTATCGGCTTCTACCTTTGAGCCGACTTCAACCAAGGGGGGAGACTCAGGAGAGCGTTGGGTGTAGAACGTGCCGACCATTTGAGATTTGATTTCATCGATGGAGGGAGCCGCTGGCTCGGTCTCCGCAGCCGGTGCTGGAAGGGACGGCGGGGCCGTTTGGGTGGGCGAAACCGGGGCGGGAAGCGGAGCGATTTCGGGGCTGCGATGAATGCGAATCTTGAAGTCTTCCGTTTCCAGATGGAACTCGGTGACTGAGTTGCCTTCCAAGAGTTCGGCGATCGATTGGATGGTGTCGATGTCCATGTCTCTTAGGTCTTTCTACTCTCCCGGTTGAAAGCTGTAACGATCGTTGAATTCGCAATACTACGTGGCGTCCGCGAGTTCCTTTTCGAAGTCGACCAGCTCTTTAATTTGGATCAGGAACCAGCGGTCGATTTTGGTGATCTCGAACACATCACCGACGCTCAATCCGGCGCGGAACGCGTGGCGGATGAAGTAAATGCGATCGGCATTGGGCGTTCCCAGTTTGGGGCGAATGATGTCGAGTGGGAGGATGTCTTGGTCCTCAAAGACTTGGTCGCCGACGCGCCATGTCTTGGTGTTGCCACCCAGGCCGTCGTATCCGTTTTCCAGCGAGCGCAGGCACTTCTGGAGCGATTCCTTAAACGTTCTCCCGATCGACATGGCCTCCCCGACGGATTTCATTTGGGTGGTCAGTGTGGAGTCCGCCTGAGGGAATTTCTCGAAGGCGAATCGGGGGATCTTGGTCACGACGTAGTCGATGGTCGGTTCGAAGCTGGAGGGCGTGACGCGGGTAATGTCGTTTTGGATTTCATCCAGATGATAGCCGACGGCCAATTTGGCGGCGATTCGGGCGATGGGAAATCCGGTCGCTTTGGACGCCAATGCCGAAGAGCGTGAAACACGAGGATTCATTTCGATCACGATCATGCGGCCGGTATCCGGACAAACGCCGAACTGAATATTTGAGCCGCCGGTCTCAACGCCGATCTCGCGAATGATCGCGAAGGAGGCGTCACGCATGATTTGGTATTCTTTGTCGGAGAGGGTTTGGATCGGGGCCACCGTGATGGAATCACCCGTGTGGACGCCCATCGGGTCAAAGTTCTCGATGGAACAGATAATCACGCAGTTGTCGGCCTTGTCCCGCATGACCTCCATCTCGTATTCCTTCCAGCCTAGGAGGGACTCTTCGATCAAGATTTCGGAAACCGGGGAACGCTCCAGCCCGCGCTTGGCGATCACTTCGAACTCTTCACCATTGTAGGCGATTCCGCCGCCCGTCCCACCCAAGGTGTAGGCGGGGCGAATGATGAGGGGAAACTTCCCGATCTTCGCCGCCCGTTCCTCGGCTTCTTCAAAGGTGTGGGCCGTGTAGCTTCTCGGGAGATCCATCCCGATCTTGATCATGGCGTCTTTAAACTCCTGCCGATCCTCACCTCGCTGGATTGCGTCGGGTTTGGCCCCGATGAGCTCAACGCCCAGTCGCTCCAATGAGCCGTCTCGATGCATGGCCATGGCGGTGTTGAGGGCCGTTTGCCCCCCAAGGGTTGGCAGCAAAACGAGTTTGCCCTCGGCATTGCGCGCCTTCATCGCCGCGAGTTCTTTGACGATGATTTTCTCGACGCATTCCGGCGTGATGGGCTCGATGTAGGTCCGGTCCGCGAACTCCGGATCGGTCATGATCGTGGCCGGATTGCTATTCACCAGGATGACCCGAAACCCATCCTCTTGCAGCGCTCGGCACGCTTGAGTGCCGGAGTAGTCAAATTCGCAGGCTTGGCCAATCACAATCGGACCAGCACCAATGATGAGGACGGAATCAATGTCAGTTCGCTTCGGCATAGAGTTTTTCTGTAATGAAATCGTGTTGGGTTACCCCCTCGGCAATTCTTTTTGGCCAATTTTGGCTTGTAAAGGCCGACAAAATAGATCCGTTCGCAACCGACGACAGTGAACGGGCTGGCCGTCGCAAGGGGGCACCTGCGCTGACTTCAGTGTGCGTTTGAGTCCGATGATTGCCAATCAATAATCCCGTTTTTTTGCCGGCCGACTCGCCCCCCCCGGATCGAGGATCCTCGTCTGCAAGATGCGAAAAACCAGGGAAAAACTCGATTGAGTGATGAATCGGGTGGAGTCTAAATCATGATGTTTGAATTGCGAATAAGTTTTCGCATAATAAGCAGCTTACGATCGCTGTCAAACTGAAAGTGGGAAAGTACGAGTCGAGAGTGGGGTGGAAGCGGGGGCAGGGACTCCGTCGCCGCCGCTGCTCTCCGCTTCAATTGTTGGCTGGGGCGGCTTGAGGGAGGGATTCTTCGCGGGGTAGGGCGCGGACCCCAGCCGAGGTATCTTCAACCCAGGGTGTGTAATCAATCGAGAGGGCGGTTCGCTGAGTGTTTCCTCTCGTGTCTGCCTTGTCTGCGGCGGGGATTGCCAGTGAGACAATGTTTCGGTTTTCAAGCAGGTGGGCGTAGAGATTCCGGAGGTGAGGGGCCACTTTGAGTTCATTGGGGCAGAGCGCGGAATGCTTGTCCTCTCCCCGGGCTGAGTAGCCGTAAACCACCAGGTCGTTTTTGAACATTCGGCCGAAGGATTCGAAAATGCCTCCATTGAGGTCGGTGTAGTAATCCTCCTTAAAGAGCTCGGTGAGACTTTCGCTGCTCATGACGATGCCAACCATCTGATTCGTGGCCTTAAACAGGTAGTCGGCCAGGCGTAAGTGACGATAGTAATTCGTGATCAGAACGGGGTGACCGAGTTTTCTGAGTTGCTCGGCGCGGGCAAGGAAGTCTTGAGAGTCTCGCTTGGGACCGGAAGGAAGATTCTTCAGGTTCATTTCCAGCAGCACGACGGGCTCTTGACCTTTATTGCGGGGTTCGTGTTGGAATTGATTCGTGGCGGCATCCAAGCGGTCCAGTTGGAGTTTCGAAAAGGTTTGGAATGTCCCGCGCTTTACGAGAACGGGTTTCTTGTAGAGCATCTCGGTGGGCTGCACGACGTCTCCCGAAGCGGTGAACATGGCAGAGCGAGTGAGGCCAAACTCCACCAACTTCAAAGCAATGAGTCGCGAGTCGAGCTCTGGGAACGCCGGGCCGGACATGCGAATCATGTCTATTTCCACTCGATCCAAGGTAAGCTCATCCATCAGTGACTGGAGGAATTCGTCCGGTCGGCTTGCGAGCTTTGTGGCCCCGAAAATGAGATTGATACCCAGGACGCCGACCGCGTCTTGTTGGCGGTTCACGTCATTGTCTTTGAGTCGGACGTGTATGATCACGTCCGAGGGATCCGCCGCCGGTTCATGTTGGAATCGAATGCCCATCCAACCGTGCCCGTCTGCATCCCGCTTGAAACTGCGCGTGGCTACGGTGTTGGCGTAGGCGAAGAATCGGCTATCGATGTCTCTTTGGGTTTGCAGGCGCTGGATTAGGAGTTCGAATTCTCGATCCAGCATGGTGGTGAGTCGTTGCTGGCTGACGTAGCGGGGCGTTGGACCGTAGATGGCGTCGCTGACATCCATGTCATAGGCTGACATGGTTTTGGCGATCGTACCCGCCGCTCCGCCGACGCGGAAGAACCACCGGGCCGCTTCTTGCCCTGCGCCAATCTCGGCCAGTGTGCCGTAAACCGTGTTGTCGAGATTCAGTTGAAAGGCTTTTTGGGACGTATCGATTCGAGGTGGATGGAGCGTCATGGTTTAGTAAGCGATGGGGTGGATTACGTAAGGGTCCGGTTGCGACGAGGAGAGGCCTCAGTCGATTTATGGCGATCTCATGCTGAACGAACGTGGGTTTAGGTTGTGGATGATCTCGATCGGATGGGCGTCTGCTTCTTCGATGAGCCTGCGGCAGTCAATGCCGGTGGCGACCATGAGACTCGCGACGGCTACGTAGTAGTCGCGGAGGACATCGATCTCCGTTAGGCGTGCTTGGAAGGCGCTCTGTTCTCGAAGTTGTAGGGTCAGAAAATCGACGGCGCCTAGGGCGAATCGGTCGCGTTCGACGTCGTGGAGTTGGGTTGCCAGGCTTACGTTGGTGCGCGCTTGTTCGATTTGTTCCCAGGCGGCTCGGACCGCCGAGTGCGCGTCCCAGACATCCGTGGCGATTTGGTCCATGGCCAGTTGGGCGTCCAGCTGCAGTTGGTCGATCTTAGCTTGATTAACTTGGAGTTTCCCTTTGGCCGCCCGGCGTTGGAGGGGCATTTTGAATTCGAATCCAAATTCGACTTCGAACTCATTGGTGTCTTTGTAGAGCTGATCGCCGAGGCTTTGGCCAGCCGATACGTAAGCATTTAAGTAGGGTTGGAGCTGGTTCTTGAAGAGTCGCGTGTCGATGTCGAGTTGCTCAAGCTTCAACTCAAAGAGGCGAACTTCCGGACGCTCTGACGCAGCGTATTGGAGGGCCGGACTTAAGGTTTCCTGGGGAAGCGGTTCGGGTGTCGGAAAGGCCGGAGGCAATTGCCGTTCGGAAGGTAGGACCGGATTGCTGTCCCCGTCGCGGTAAAACAAGGATAGCGCAGCCGTGGCGGCCTGGAGTTGGCGCCGGGCTTTGGTGGTGGAGAGTTCGCGGCTCACGACCAGCTGCTGGTTCTCTAGGGCAGCGATGGGGGCCATGAGGCCTTGGGTGATTTGGGTTTGAATTGCTTCGTTGCGTTCTTTGGCGACATTGAGGAGCGACTCGGTGATCGCGAGCTTGCGACCGGCGGCCAACCAATGGAAGTAGGTCCGCATGGCACCCAAGGAGAGATTGAGATGCTGGTTTTGGATGTAGGGATCGGCGAGTTCCTGGTCGATATTGGCGCGATAGATCGCAGCGCGGCGGGGATCTATCGCGCCGTCCCGCAACAGGGGGACGCGGAGGCCGATGGTGGGGGTGCCACCGCCGTTGGTGCGGCGGCTCCGATAGTAGTCGGGCAAGAAACCTTCGGTGTAGCGATAGTTGCCGTAGATTGTGACCCCGCGCAGGTTGGTAAACTGCTCGAAGCCGGCTTCGGCGGTGGTGCTCTCGTAGAATCCGGCGGGAGACTGGAAAAGCTTGAGATACGTTTGCAGATCCATCGCACCTAGGGCATGACGAACGGTGCCGCGGGCGATGTCTCGCTCGACCAAGACCGAGAGGTAGGGCGGATAGTATTCGGTTACGGATTTTAAGACCGTGTTGAGACTCAGGGTTTCAGACGCCCGTTCTTGAGCGGTGCCGACCGTTGACAGAGCGAGGAGAAAGCCGAAGAGAAGCCAGCCTCCGGCCCGAAGCCAGGCGCGCGGTGCCTTACAGAATATACGGTCGTTTTTGAGCATGGCTTTCATTGTTTGTCGATCTGTTTGCCCATGGCACTGTCTCGGTCGACGGTGGGTGGGAAACCGTTCATTTGCCGCCACACTTCGAACCAGAGGGGGACGCGTTCCAGGAGTACCCAGCCTTGAACTTGGATGCCTTGGCGCATGATCGGCGGTGCGGGCCAGGTGATCTCGGTCACTTCGCCATCGTCACCAGTGATTTGATCCGGTAGGGCTGCGACTAACACGCGGAACATCCCGGCCCCGTTGTCGATCGCGTCGACAAAGATGATTTCCCCGCCGAAGGTTCCGACGGCTACGCTGGGCCAGCCGACGAATTGAATCGCTGGCCAGCCTTCGAACTGGAGCCGCACCGGACTGCCGCGGCGAGTGATCGTGCCATCCTCAGCTACTTCGCGTTCTTGGATCAGGGGCATGTCATTGCCGTCGATCCAGAGCTCGGCCACGTATTCTTCCGTTTCAGGGATAATGGTGCATAGCGGGGAACCGGCCTTTAGAAAGGTGCCTTCCGTGGCTCGCAAACGGTAGACGATACCCGCTCGGGGGGCGGGAATGGTTTGCCTTCCGGTTTGGTTGAGCTTGATGGTGATGTCGCGCAGTTCTTTTTCCGCCTTGGCGAGATCACTTCGGGCTGATTCAACCGAGGCGCGGGCACTTTCCAGATTGGCCTCCAGGTCTAGGCGGGTCTTGGCGAGTGAGGCCTGAGCCTTTAGCGTTTCGGCCCGTTTGCTATTGCGTTGCATTCGGGCCAACTCCCAGTCGCGCTCCGATGCCAAGCCCCGGGGATCTTTATAGAGAGTTTTGATGCGATCGAATTGGAGGTCGGCCGCCTCTTCGGCAAAGCGGGCCGCTTCGATTTGCTGTTCGCCGATGCGTAAGGCTTCGGGGAGCGAGGTTTCGAGTTGAGTCACCCGGTTCTTCAGTCGCTCGTGGCGTTCCTTGGCCGCGTCGCGCTGGTTGGTCACATCTTCCTTTTGGTCCCGCAAGTTATTCAAGAGGTCTGGGTCATTATCAGCGAGTCGTACCAGCATGTCGCCCATCTCGACGCGTTGCCCTTCGACGACGGCTACTTCGACGACGCGGCCGGGGAGGGGAGATTCCACCAACACGCTTCGTTCCATAGGATTGAAGGCCGTGACCTTGCCTTGTCCGGAAACAAATTGCTGCCAGGGAAGAAACAGAAGCGCCAGTAAGAGCAGCAGGAAGGCGGCGGTCAGGCAATAGTTCAGGCGTCGAAACGAGACAGGCAAGCGCGTTCGATCGATACACTGCAAATCGGCGCAGTGGTCGAAGAGCGGCATGGCCGTGCTGAATCCGGTCGGTTCTTGAGCGGGAACTTTCCCGCTTTTGGGCGACGGGTTGGTTGCGGCGTCGGTTTGGCTAGGACGTGTCATCAGGCGTGGCTGGCTTCGGCCGTAGATTGGGTTTCGGGCTTGAGGTGGATGACGCGATCGCACCGTTTGAGAATCTGAGGATCTCGGCTGGCAACGATCAGAGTCCAGGGGCGTTCGGGTTGGAACAGGGTGTCGAGAGCGCGGGCGAACTGATGGTCGTCAAGCCCGTCCAAGACTTTGTCGAGGAGGATGACCCGCGGCTGGCCAGCGAGGAGTCGGGCCAGGCAGATGAGTCGATTTTCGCCACTGGATAGGGGGCGGCCGCCGGCTTCGAGGACTGTATCGAGGCCGTTGGGTAGCTGCCGGATCCGTTCGAGCAAGCCGACTTCCGCCAGGTGATGGCGCACGGCGTCCATTGAGATGGACTCATTGCCGAGTCGAACGTTCTCGCCGATCGAGCCTTCAAACACTTCGGTGTGTCGCATGAATCCCATCTCGGACCGAATCGTATCCAGGTGCCATAGGCGGATATCGCGATGATCGACCAAGACCGTACCGCTACGCGGAGTTCGCAACCCGTACGCTAAGTCCACCAGGCTCCCCGTGCCGGAGCCCAGCGAGCCGGTGATCCCAACGAATTCTCCGGGTTTGATTTCGCAGTTGAAGTCGGAGAGCAGATTGCGGTCGAAGCCAAAGGTGAGATCCTCGAAATCAACGGCGAGCGGCCCTTCGGAGAGTGCGAAACGTTCGCCGGTTTCCCGTTCGATGGAGAGATCCACAATACTACCCAGCTTATCGGTAGCGGCGAGGGCGTCATACCAGATCTCGATGTGTTTTCCGAGTCCAACCAGGGCCGAAACGATGGCACTCACAATGAGCTCACTAGCTACGAGCTGTCCCAGAGTCAGCTCTCCCCCGAGCACCAGCGCCCCACCGACTGCCAAGAGGCCGGCACTGGCCAAGGCTTGCAGGCCCAAAAGCCCAACGATCTGACGGATCAACACCCGATAGTGGGCTTTGCGTTTGCTGAGGTATTGGTCCACGTAATCGTGGGACCGTTTGAGGGTGAGTTGTTTGCCTGCCGGAGCCTTGAATACGACGGGGAAGAGGACCAACTGTTCGAGCCATCCCGCCACGCTATGCTTGGCATACGATTCGCGGATGCTGGTTTCAACGCCGTGTCGTCCCAAAGGAAAGAGGATGAAGAGCAGCGCTGCCACCAGGATCACGTCAAAGGCCAGAAGAAATGGGTGGTAGAAGGCCAAGACCAGCATACCAATGCTGGAACTGAGCACGACGTTGACCCCATCGAGTAGGATAATGGCACTACTCTTCTGCAAGGTGGTCACATCGAGAAAGCGGTTGATCAGTTCCTGCGTTCGCGATTGTTCCCATGAGCTAAAGCGGAGCCGTGGGAGACGGAATGAGAGATCCGTCGCCAGGCGGACAAAGATGCGTTGTTGAATCAATTCTGAGACGTAGTGCTGAGTGGCACTGATGAGTGACAGCAGGATCAAGAACGTCAGCAGGGCAAAACTGAAGACTAGGAGCGTCTGCAGATAGACCTGCTGTTGCCCGCCGAAGGCGATGTTTTGCACCACGGCATCGACGGCCAGCGGGGTAGCGAGGTAGAGAAGGCCGGTGATGACGGAGAAAGAAATGATGACCGTGATGTCTCGTCCCTCTGGCCGCAGGAGAGACAAGAGCCGTGTAAACGGCGAGATCTTTTTGGCGGTGTCGGCTGTCATGGTTGTGTGTGAAAAGAGGTGTTCGGAACGGCGTGTAAGCGTCTTGGCAAGGGCCGGTGCTTCCTTGGTGCAAGCCGCACTACAGGATTGGAATGTATCATTAAAGGGGCCTTGTGTCTTGAGATTCGGTGTTTGAATAAAACCGAAGACGCTCTCTCCCTAACCCGTGGTCCGTTGACCGCTTGCAATCGCGTTGACGACTACCAGGAGCTCGTTGAGGACGCTTTCCTTGGGTGTTTTCCGCCATTGGCGCAACAACCGTATTTGGTGCTGATGCAAGAGACGGAGACTGCGATCCCGTGCGTGCAAGGTGCGATAGAAGCGCGGGCGCCGAGTCTTCGTCGGCGTCTTCAAAAGGGTTTGGAGCCAGTGATGCGTTTTCTGGTGTTCGTCAAGGATCCGGGAGAGGAATTCCTTGCGAATGCGGCTGTCCGTTACGAGTTTCGCGTAGTCGCTCATGATGGAGGTGTCGGCACTTTCCAGACTACCTTCGAGGTTGAAGAATACGTAGCGTAGAAAGGGAACGTGAGTGACGTTTGCTGCGAGGGCCTCAAACAGATCCGGTGCTTCCCCGTAGAGCGCCTCCAGGGCACTGCCGGCACCATACCAACCGGGCAAGTAGAAGCGGGCTTGGTTCCAACTGAAGGTCCATGGGATGGCTCGCATGTCTTGAATCGTACGTTTGCCCGTGCGCGCGGCCGGGCGGGAGCCCATCCGGCTGTGGGAAAGGACATCGATTGGCGTGGCCTGATGGAAGAACGCCTCAAAACCGGGGCGGTGGATCAGCGCTTGGTAGGCGTCTCGGCTGGAGACGCTGAGATGGTCCATGATTTGATTCCATCCCTCGTCGGTTTCGGTCTCAAAGGGACGGGCATGACTGGCGAGGGTGCCGGCCAGGAGTAGTTCCAGATTGTGGGCCGCGGTGAGGACGTTGCTGTATTTTTGTCCGATGGTTTCACCTTGCTCGGTCAGGCGTAGCCCGGCGGTGACGCTGCCACCCGGCAGCGCGTCGAGAAATCGATGCGTGGGGCCCGCTCCCCGGCTGATCGTCCCCCCGCGTCCGTGGAAAAATTGGATGTCGACCTTGAGCTGGCGACCCGTCTCGGACATTTCAATCTGTGCCCGTCGGATAGCCCAGAGACTGGCAATGATACCGCAGTCTTTGTTGCTGTCGCTATAGCCCACCATGACCTGTTGTCGGGGACGGCCCGGGTTCTTGCGTCGGGACGGTTTTCGGAGCCAGGCATCGTCAATCTCGTGATCGATGGCGCGGTCCCAGAAGGGTTGGCTGTGTTGGGTCACGGGATGCTTGAGGAAGGCCTCGATGATCGCGGGGCCGTTTTCCAGATCTTGGCGAGTTTCGAACAAGGGGACGATTGGGAGCAGGCAGACGGGCTTTTTCTGGTAGGTCACGACCATGCCGACCTCCCGGCAGAGCACATAGACCATGAGAAGGTCCGAAAGATTTCGCGTCATGCTAATGATGATTGAGCCAATGCCTGCTCGACCCTCATGCCGGATTTTGTCGAGGCAGGCGCGGAGGCATTTCAATGTCTCAGTGGCTTCTTTGCCGAGTGGCGTGAAGCGATTGGTCAACGGGCGAGAGGTCTTGAGTTCTTCATTCAGGAAAGCCACCTTCTTGTCTTCGGACCACTCTTTGAATCGTTTTGCCAGCCCAGGCTGGGTGGCGTCCAAGAGTTGGCCGAGGGCTTGCTCGAGGTAGGACGAGTTTTGCCGGATGTCCAGGGTGGCGAGATGGAACCCGAAGATGTCTGTTTCCCGTTGTACGGGCGCCAATTCGTGATCGACGAGTCGATGCGCACCTACTTGGTTTAGCGAGTTTTCTAGGATTCGGAGGTCCGTCTGCAACTCCGTTACTCGGCGGTAGGTGGGGCTGTTTTCATTGGTTCCGTCGGTAGTGGGGAGTCGTTTTCGAAGGTAGAGGACGTACTCGCGCCAGGGTTCGTCCGCAATCACGGGTCCAGTGGTGGGACGCCCCAGAGTGCGCCGAAGGTGGTGCAGCCGTTTTGCCAGATCCGGGGGGAGTTCTTGATTCTGAGCTGAGAGGGGGAGGCGTTGGCTCAGAGCCAGCAGGCGAGCGTCCGCGAGTTGTAGGGCGCGCTGGCGCAAGGCGGTGAAGGTGTCGCGGGTGACAGTGGCCGTCACAAACGGGTGGCCGTCCCGATCACCGCCGACCCAGGTTCCGAATGTGATCTGAGGCAGATTAAGGCTGCGCCGAGTGCCCTTCGGGCGCCATCCAAGCCGGGTTGCAATTTGTTTGAGCCGTTGATCGTGCACACGGATGGCTTCCGGGAACTTCTCGCCGAGGTAATACAGCACAGTTTCCCGCTCGGCGACGAGGTCCGGCTTGGTTGCCGGAATCTCTCCGGTTCGCCAGAGTCGTTCCAGCGTGTTCTTGATTTGGGCGCGCAGGATGGCTCGCTCCGTTTCGGTGTAGAGCTGGTTTTCTAGTTCGAAGAGGTTCAAATAGAGCTCCCGATGCTGGTCGAGGATACTCCACTTTTTGGACTCGGTCGGATGCGCCGTGAGAACGATCTCCACTTCGGCATTGCCCAGCTGTGTCGACATGAATTGGGCCGCGCGCGTCGAGGGGCAGAGTGATTGGATCTGCTGTACCCAGGTTCCAGACATCGCCTTGGTGTCGGGCTGTGCGGATCTTTGGCGCGCGATTTGATTCGCGGCGTTTTCTTCTACCAAGTTCAGGAGCTGGAATGCAATAGAGAGAACCCTGGCTGTCTCTTGATTGAGAGAGGGCTTGGCCGCATTACCATTCAGAAGCGCACTCGCCAGATGGGGGTAGCCGATTTCTACGAGCACTTCTTGGAAGCACCCGAGAAGAAACTCGTAGTCGCGCTCTATCTTCTCAAAGCCCTGATCCACAAAGGGGTCGACTCCTTGGGACGGCTTGGTCGCGCTTTTTGGGGATTTGTTTGACGATTTTGTCACATTGTGTTTGATTATGTATTCGTTGTCGTGAATCGTGAATTACGAGTTCTTGTTCGTATATACTGCGTGAAGAACACGTAGTCAAATGAAATGAAGAATCCATCGGAATCGACTGAAAAAAAATCGAGTTGGACGTTTCTATCGAACCACGCTCACGTCTTGATCTGTTTGGCGCGGGACCCTGATATGGTGCTGCGCGAGGTGGCCCAACATGTCGGGATCACCGAACGGGCCGTGCAAAAGATTGTGGCGGATCTAGAAGAAGCCGGAGCCTTGAAACGCAAGCGTGAAGGGCGTCGCAACCACTATACCATCAACCGACAGCTACGCTTGCGACACGCGCTGGAAACGCACGCCGAAGTGGGGAATCTAGTGGACGCGGTCGCCCGGGTGGATTTGCAGATGTGAGGCGTCCTTTTCGGGGCATGCTTGGGTGAGTTGCCTGTGATGAGTTTCTTGATTGATTTGCAGTAGGAAAAAGATGGTTAGAGGCAAGGGGTGATTCGGATTCTTTGAACGGATTGTAATTGAGGCCTGGGTGTGGGAAGGCTAGGGATACAGCACGGGGTATCCGCTGGCCGGAAAAGAATCCGTAGATGCACGTATAGCAATGCGTGGATCGCGCCGCTAGATTCTCTCGGTCAATGGCTGCCTAGTTGGAGACCTTGTTTCAACCGCAGAACAGTATGAACCTGACGAGACTGCTATTTGCTATTTCACTCATCGTAACGATTACTACGAGTGGCATTGGTCTTGCGCGGGACTTGTTACCACCGACCCTAGAGCCATGGGCGAAGGTCTTGATCTTTACCTCTTTCCACGTCCTATTGGCGTTTCTATTGGGGTGGAGCGGGGCTTCCGCTAGGGAGCGATCTTAGCTCTCCCATGGGTTGCGCTGCCGATTCGCCTCACTCGGACGCGATGTGGTTTGGGTATAGTCGGATTTAGGTGGTTATTATAGTCGTCTTTGGATAACTCTCTATCCATGCATCGCGCTTGGATTGTGTTATTTGGATTGGCGACGTTGGCCTCGGTTCATGGTGCTCTACCGGTTATTGATGGGGATGTGTCTGAGTGGTCCGATGCTTCCATTCTTGCGAGGGACAAGCGCGGGGATGCGGATGGGGCCTTCGACTTGGGCCAGGTTTCGGCGCTGAGTAGTGGGACGAAACTGTATCTTCGATTCGACAGCGGACGGGTCTTGAATCTGCAGTCTGGCCCGGCCGAGGATGGGACTCTCCAAATCTTGATCGACTCGCCCGGGAAACCTCAACTGGAGATTGATTTTCGGAAGCGGGCGCTCTCCCTTGGCCGCACACCTCTTCGTTGGTCCGAACTGGGGTTTGTCTGCCTGCCAACTTACGCATCTGGCGAATTTGAGCTCGTGATCGATCTCGCCCGAGTCGGTATCGGTCCCGGTGATCGGGTTTCGATCAACTTTGGTGGTTCAGACCAATTGGATCGCCCGATCGAGCTGGTCCTTGAGGAAGCGACTGAACGTCCTGAGGAACCGATTGCTTTGTCATCGAATGGTGCCGTTCGAATCGTGAATCTGAACACCTTGCGCGAAGGATTTGGAGATCCCGAGCGCTCTTCATCGATCCAGCGACTCCTGGCGGCTTCAGATGCGGATATTATTTGTCTACAAGAAGAATGGGACGAGCAGAAGTTTCGGAACGCGGTTCCCGAGGTGGTCGCCACTCCCGCTGATCGTAGTCTGAACGTGGCTTGGTCCCGAGGACGGGCAATCGTGACAGAATGGCCGATGGAGCGTCTAGCGATCGATCTGGATAGTAACTTGGCTTGTCGGGTGGATCTGCCTAGTGGGGAGTCCCTGGTGGTCTTCAACCTTCATTTAAAGTGTTGTGGCTCGGCGACTGGCTCAGAGGAGACACGTCGAATCCGCCAGGCGAATCAGTTGGTGGCGGGGATCAAAGCGATCCGTAGGGGGCAGTATGGTGAGAAAGCCAGAGAGGCAGGTTTTGTTTTGATTGGTGACTACAACTTGGTGGGATCGCGCGAACCTGTGACGATTCTGGAGTCCGCAGGGATGCAGGCCCTCGCGTTTTCGGTCCCAGATGGCGGTGCTGCCTATACGTGGCGAGGCATTAATGGGCGCGAGTCATTCTATCCTGGGCGATTGGATTGGCTCACCTATGACCCCCGGAAATTGCAGGCGACCCAGAGTGTGATCGTCGATACGACCCGGATGTCTCAGAGCGCGCTCAGGCGGCTCGGCTTGAAGCGCGATGACAGTCTTGCCAGCGATCATCTTCTCTTGGTTGCGGATTTTGTCGTGGCGCGTTAGGAGGCGGAGTCTTGGCTGCCCTTCACGGTGTGGCTCGGGTACGCGGGAACGCCGGGCGAAATGGTGCCGCCAGAATTGGGAGGAACGGGATCACGATGCGGGGGAAACCTCGGTCTGCTGGCTCTTGCAGGAAATTATCCTAGGTGACACTAGTGATGGCTGCGGTCTGGTAATTCCGATGATGGTGCAACCTTTTCGAATGAAATCGTATTTTGTTATTGCGAGAGCGTGATTGCTGGGCGGGCGGGAGTCGAATTCCCGTCCTTTGTAATCCTACGGATTTCAGGAACGCGGTCTTTGGCGCTATCATTTGTATGTTGGCTACCATTCATGTAAGTCGTGCTGTTAGAGAGCGTCTTGGTGTGAGTTTGTGGTTCCGCTTGTCCGATTTTGACCTTTATGGCGGAGTTGACAGCGAGAAACCGTTTTTTAGGCTTGGTGTTGCAAGCAAGAGAACGGTTATGGCTGGCAAAACTGATTTGGACGGAGCGCGAGACTTTGCCACGACACGATGGAGTGTTGTGTTGAAGGCTGCCGATGAGGAGGAACCCGCGCAAATGGAGGCTCTCACGAGTCTCTGTGAAACTTACTGGCATCCACTTTATTTCTTTGCCCGGCGGAAAGGGCAGAGTTCCCATGAAGCGAAAGACCTTATTCAGGGATTCTTTTGTCGGCTGTTGGAAAAGAATTTTCTCAAAAGTGTCGATCCCAGAAAGGGGCGATTCCGGGCCTTCTTGATCACCGCGCTGAAACACCATATGGCGAACGAATGGGATAGGCAGAATGCTCAGAAACGCGGTGGGGGCGCTCATCACGTGTCTTTGGATTTCGAGCGCGCCGACGCCCTCTATGCGCAACAGGAGGGCGGACCCGTGGAAGCGGAGTCGTTGTATGATCGGACGTGGGCGTTGACCCTGTTGAATGGCGTTTTCGAACAACTGCGGTTGGAGTATGAGCAGCGGGACAAGGGCGAATTGTTTGCCTACTTACGGGCGAGCCTACTGAAAACTGAGGGGACAATGAAGTATGAGGAGGCCGCGGAGAAGTTTGGAGTGGCATTGGGGACGGTCAAATCTGACGCTAAGCGGATGCGAGACCGTTTTGGCGAACGGCTAAGAGCTGCGGTGGAAGAAACGGTGGATCACGAGCGTGATGTGGATGACGAGCTTCGCTACTTAATATCTCAGGTTGGATCGTAGGTGGAGTCCATGGGGATCTGATCTTGATGATGCCGTTGTCGAAATGAAGGAAGACTCAAACCGAGATTCTGATTTTCCGGATGGCGAGAATCCGGATTCCGAGATCGCCTTACAGGCGGCTGATCTCTTGCGTATCGCATTGACCGCTGGTGGCCCGGGAGGGCGTCCCGAAGAAGCCATGGAGGGGCAGGTTCTAGGGGGGCGCTACCGGATTGTTTCTCTATTGGGCGAAGGAGGCTTTGGCGAGGTCTATCGAGCCGAACAAATTGCCCCTGTAAAACGGGATGTGGCGGTCAAGATCTTGAAGGGTGAGGTGAGGCGAGACGAGGCCCGGGCTCGGTTTGAGGGGGAAAGGCAGGCATTGGCCCGAATGTCGCATGCTCACATCGCAAAATTTTTTGATGCCGGCGTGAGTGAGGGGGGGCGCCTTTACTTCGTCATGGAGTTTGTTTCGGGAGATTCCATCACGCGATATTGCCATAAGAAAGCTGTCGATTTGCGGGGGCGCCTAGAGATGTTTCGCAAGGTTTGCGATGCGGTGCAGCATGCCCACCAGCGTGGGGTGATCCACCGCGATCTGAAGCCTTCGAATATTTTGGTGGAAGATCAGGACGGGGTGGGTGTGCCCAAAGTGATTGACTTTGGAATTGCGAAAGCGATGTCGCCCGAGGTCGGAGATTCTCTCTTTGTCACGCGGAGCGAAGCGCTAATGGGAACGCCAGCGTATATGAGTCCGGAACAGGCTGAGTTGGGAGCCGCAGTGGTGGATACTCGGAGTGACGTCTATTCTCTAGGAGTCATTTTGAATGAGCTGTTAACCGGTTCCCTCCCGCATGAACTCACGGGGAAAAGCCATCATCAGGTGCGACAGACGATCATCGATGACGATCCCATCCCCCCGTCTGTTCGTGTTCGGATGAATCAAGGGCGGTCGAGCAAGGCGGTGGCGAAGAAGTTGAGTTTAAAGTTGGATCAGCTGAGCCGCTCGTTGCGGGGTGACCTGGATGCCATCGTGTTGCAGGCTTTGGAACGAGAGCGGAATGATCGCTATTCGTCTCCCCTAGACCTTTCGTTGGATGTAGATTCTTATCTTAACGATCGCCCCGTGATGGCGCGGAGTCTTGGCCTGGGATACCGGGTCGTGAAATTGGTCAAGCGCCGTAAACAAAGGGCGCTAGCCGCGGTGGCCGTGCTGGGATTGGTCTGTGCTGCAGGGGTGATGGCGTTCTTCCGGGCGCAGGATCGTGAGCGGCAGATTGGTGCCACCCTGGCCGCCGGAACCCGGGCGCTAGAGCGTGATGACTTACTTGGGGCGTTGGTGCCCTACGTTTCGGCAATGGATCTTGAGCGTTCGGATTCCCGGGCGCAACGAACTCACCGTCATCGGGTTGGTTTGATCATGAACAGCCTGCCTCGCCTCGGGCAAATGTGGTTCCCCGGAGTGAGCGTCACGAAAGTGGCCGTCGCGCCCAGCGGCGAGGAGGTGGCGGTGGGGTGCGAGGACAGTTTGGTCCGGGTCTATCGTATGGGGGAGGACGAGCCGCGTGTGACGCTTCCGCATGAGGCAGGTAAGGTGTTCGATTTGAAGTACAGTTCTGATGGTCGCTTCTTAGTAGTGGGCTATGCCCCATCCGATATGGTGGTTTGGCGAGTGGAAACCGGATCGAAGGAGAAGGTCATTGAGACGGACGATAAGATTACGTCGCTAACCTTCCTGGATGGCGATGACCGATTGATTCTCGGGACGCTCCGTTCCGGATTGTACCCCAATCTTCTGGTCGGCAATTGGCGAGAAGACGCTGTGTTCTCGGAGATTCCTCTCGGAGAGGATACGACCTATCCCAATGTAAACTCATTGGGCATTGGGGCTGTTGGGGAGAACCCCATTGTGATTGCTGCGCCCGTTGAAGGCCCTATCCACTTCTTGGATGGCGAGACTCTGGAGCCGAAGGGCGAACTTCGGGAACCTTGGCTCGGCTGGAAGGGGAATCTTGGCGTGCACCCAAACTTGCCGGAGTTCGCGTTCGCTATGGAAAGAAGCGTTCGTTTGGTGAACTTGGAGACTTTGGAGGAATTCGATTCTGTCGAGCACGAGCATCACGTTTCTTCGGTGTCCTACAGCCCGGATGGTCGATTCCTGGTAACCTCAGGGCTGGACAAGACGGTACGGGTATGGGGACGGAACGAAACGGACGGGAACGTGGAATACCGTCTCGTGTGCGCCCCAATTCGGCATGGGAGTGAGACTCAATCCTCGACTTTTGCTCCGGACAGCCGCCGCCTTGTGGTCGGGACCGACTCAGGAATCGTAAGTGTTTGGGACCTCGCTCCGATTAATTGGGCGGTCGATAACTTGGCGAGTCGGTTGACGAAGAATGGGAAGTATTTGTTTTCACAAACAGGAGATGAACTTGTGATTAGCCGGCTCGAAGGTTCCATTGTCGAGAGGATAGAGGGCGATATTGCGGCTAGTGAGGTCTATGTGTCTGCCGATGAACAACGATTCTTGATTTGCGGTCCGACAGCGGAGAAGGGGGCCGAATCCCCATTGACGATTCGGGTGTTGGCGCGCCAAGCGGGGCAACTCGTCCCGCTATTGAACCGGGAGTTGGAGGCGGAAGCGTCAATCCTGGCAGTCGATCCCGGGATCGAACGAGTGGTCTACTCGTTGACGAATGACGACCAGGCCGTTCTGAGCCTACTCGATGTGAACGGTGGGGAAACGGTTCGGTCGGTGTTGAGTCGGGAGCAGGGGGCCAGTGAGTATCATCGTCCGTTCGAACAGCCGAAGAGTCGTTTTCATGGTATCCGTGGGGTCTTCTTCGATCCGGTAAACGAGTCCGCGATATTCTGTTTCACAGCCGCAAAGGTGTTTCACGGTGTGATTGGAGAACCTCTGGATTTCTACGGGGAAGCCGAAAACCCGGGTTACCGGAGTTCATTCGTGATCAGTCATATCAGTTTAGCCCCGGACAACCGCACGCTGATTGTTTCGGTGACCGACAATGGATTGACCGATCTTTGGGCCGAAGTATGGGATTTCGAGACGGGAGAGCCGACGGGTGCGCGACTCCGGCACCAAGATGGAGTCGTACATAGTGAGTTTGGTCCGGAGGGTAAACTGTTGGCGACGGCGAGTGAAGATGGCTATGTGAAAATCTGGAACTGGGATCGTGGGCGCTACACCTTGCGGTTCGCGATCGAGAATGAGAATGATGTGCAACGCGTGACCTTTTCGAGCGGAGGCCGGTGGGTGGCGGCCGTGATGTCGGATCGCGTCCAGCTGTGGGATCTCGAGCGAGGGACGCCGCTCGGACCGGGGGTGATGCGGCTCTGGGGAGGTAATCAGAGTATTGCCGGCGCGATGTTTGCTCCGGATGATTCCGCACTCTTAGTTCAACGGGAGAGAGGTGATGTCGTGTCGCTTTCCCTCATCCCGGAGGAGCGTACTTTGAAAGCGTTGCTTCCGCTCGTAGAGCTATTGTCGTCGCAGCGCAACGATCCCCGGTATGGGCTACAACCGCTAGAGACCACTGAGATGGAGGCGCTCTGGAAAGCGGTTTCGAAGGACTATCCGGAAGTCTTCGAGGTCTCAGAACAAGAACTGGATCGCTGGAATCGCGATCGATGATCACACCCACCTTCAATCGGTTGTGCGGCGCGATTGAAGTGGGGGCGGGCGGAGGTGGTTCCTGGTATCTCAGCTGTCCTAAGCTTGGGCGATGCGGCCAAGTTCCGTGACGATCGTTTCGAGTTCGCTTTGAAGCTCCGCAAGCTGTTGGAAGAAGGTTTGGTAGTCCTCCCATTTCGACTCGTCGTCTACGAAACCGGACGGATTATGTTTTTCAGCTGTGGCCTGGGATAGTTCATACTTGGAGAAGCTAGTGTGCCACTGGGTGAGGAATGGGCGCAGTCTCTCGTTTAGGATGGAAAGGGCTGCGGCACCAACTGAGTCGGTCTCTTTCGCGACGTCCGGGCCCGCGGCCTTGAGGACATTGCGCGTGATTTCGAAGAGACTGTAGAGTGAGTTTAGGGCTTCACGGATGGATCCGTGATGAGCTTCAAGCGGCTGGACGGTAACCCGAGTCGTGAGTTCGATGTACAGAGCCCAGGCAGCATTCCGTTGAACCGGAGTGACCTCGATGTTGAGGGCGCCCACATGGGGCAGATTGACGCGGATTTTTGGTGTTCTTATTTCACTCATCGTATTGCTCGGTTGTTTTTGTTTTTTGCTTTGTCTGGTTGATGGCTGTGGTGCTGCCGCTGCTACCAAGGATTCTGGCTCGGCCATTGGCCCAGCTTTTGCAAGAATGGCTTGGCCAGAGATCGGTTCCATTGTTGAGAGGCGAGAGTTTTTACGTTGCCGTTCCGAAACCAGAACGATTCGTGCTTTTCGTGGTATACAAGATTGTCAAAGCCCCGACCGTGGTTTCGGGCATTCGTTTGGATCAAAACTCGGAAACACCAGTCCCAGGCTTCGGTTCCGAGCAACAGATCCGGAAAGTGTTCGACCTGCTCTCGCCACCATTCTTGGGTAAAGGCAACGAGATCCACACCGTTGAATCGTTCTCCTTGTTGAACCTCGTTCTTGGTTAGTAGCCGATCGAGTCGATCGAAGTCTCGGCGTGCTGAATAGCAAGCTTCAGTGGATTTCAAGGTTTCGCGAATCTGTTTGGGAGCCTGCGGCGAGAGGCAGACGTCGGTATTGGTCAATACTAGTAGGCTTTCTGCGGGTGCTTCCTCCAGCATGAGCGAGATGACGTCTTTGACATAGGGGAGCCGACGGCCTCCATCACGAAATAGGCGGGGGAGGTTGTCGTAGTCGATCGGGCAGAGCTGCCAGCGGTCTGATTGGCTGACCCATTGCCGGGAAGCAGCCGCTAAGTGGTTGCGTCTTTGGGTTGCCTGATCGAGTGGGTGGTGCAGCACGAAGCCATTGGAGATCATGGGCTCATCGGGTGGTCCCTGAGTCCGTATTGGTACGGTAAAATTTGATGGTGTGCGATAGGCCCTTTGACCGCTTCGATGTTCAAATCGCGGAATCCCGGATGGGGCTGAATGGGCTAGGGTTCCTTTTGAATAGGTGGATTCGGCTGGCTCTGGAGTCAGGTTTGGGATTGTTTTCCAAAGGGCAAAGCTAAAGCAGCCACTCCCGCCCAGGTAGGCATCGAAGAAAGCTCCGTGAATAGCCAACCAGCGAATGAATTCGACACACTTCCAGTGGCGCTCCCGGTCGATGACCAGTTGTCCCGAGTCGAGAAGCGGATGATCGTCTGCATTGAGTCCAAACCACTTCCAGGAGGGATCCCCATCGCTCATGTTGACGATGTCTTTCCATACCATGACGCCGTGGGATTGGTAAGCTGGGCTTTTGAAGAGGGAATCAAGCTCGGAGACGGCACATGAATCCGCATCGAGTAAGAGGACGTGTCGATACTGCGTATGGGTGAGGGCGTATGCCTTGAGTCGCCAGTCCATTGTCGGGGCGTGTTTTGAATCGGTCTGGATGATTCGAATGTTTAGGCGCTCCAGTTCCTCGGTGTTGGATTCCGGAATCGAATAGCTGTCTCCCACCCAAAGTTCGACCGGGAGCCGTGGTTCATACTTCCGCAGGTGTCGGAGTGATATCAGGGCATTGTGGAAGAAGTGGCGGGTCCCTGCACAACAGACGATTCCGGTTCCCTTCATTTTAGGTGGCTGGGTGGCGAGGGCATGGACGGTGTGTTCAATGGCTACGCGTGCCGCTGAGGCACTCATGCCCTCCGATTCGAATCGACTTCTAGGCGTTGCTTTGATGGCTTGAGCGGCCTTTTTCCATTCCCCGGCACTGAGCGATTGGCAGACGCCGCCGTCATAGTAAAGGGATACTCGCTTTGAGACATCCTGTGGCGTGATTAGATCCATACAGCGGGGGAGGTTCTCGCGAACATCCACGCAGAGTTTTTTGGATTCATCTCTCGGATCATTGTCGTAGAGCGGAGTGACGCGGGCTTTCCAACATCCGGCGGTGGCGCAGCATGGGAGGGCTCCGATGGTATGGATAAATTGATGACTGGGATAAGCCTCCCAGTTCGGAGGCTCTCGGCCGCCGGCAACCACGACACAGGGTCTTTCCCCGGGGCGATAGCGGGGGCTGGGAGTCGCCGCAGCGAGATGCATCAGGAACGTTACCCCGCAGAGAACGCCTTCCGCATGATACATGAGCCGGACCATCTGACGGATCGAGGTTTGTCCACGTAGATCGAGTGCGTTTTTGAGAAACGGATGCCAGTGCCCGCTTTGTCCGACTTGCACGAAGAGTATCTTGCCGCCGAAGTGATTGACGACTTCTTGGTAACGTTCCGAGCTCCACCACTTGATGGTCACGTCGAACTTCCCCCCGGCGCAGACGATCCAAAACGGGACATCGGAACCGATCTGCTCTCGAACCTGCGAATGCCAACTCCGTTCGGCAGGAGACAGGTGGATGTCTCCGCGAAACTCCGTTGGGCGCATGTTCAGGCCGAGTCGATGGTTCAGAAACTCGACGAAACCTTGCAGACAGTGGACCGGCTCCCGATTTGCTCGGTTGATGAGTGGATAGCCGCAGTCCAACTGCAGGCACTCCGGATCATCTTCTGAGAGTGGCGTAATGTAGGGATTGTGTTCCCATAGTTCTCTTGCGCTCGTGCGAACATCGGTGAGGAATCGACCGGGATAGTGGCGATGCAGATCTCGGACGGCGCCGGTTAACATGACGATGTCTCCCGGCGACAGTCCGCAGCGGAGGATCAGCTTGGTGGGGGCACTCATGGGAGCAATGAGAGAGGGTGAGAGTCGGATTAGGGACCAGCGCAGGGAGACGGACTATCCCAATCGGGACTCGTGCTGGGCGAGGGCCTATCGTAGTCCGGGCTCGTGCTCGGCGAGGGGCGATCATAGTCCGGGCTGGTGCTTGGTGACGGGCGATCATAGTCCGGGCTCGTGCTTGGCGATGGGCGGTCCCAATCGGTGTCTGGACAGTCGCCGGGATGGGTTCCTGTCGGGCCGTTTGTCGTGCCTGTGCCTGAGCGGTCGGCGGCAATGATTCGTAGTTCTTGCCCTGGTTGGAGGACGATGGTGACTGGTTTGGAATTCGGCATGATGAGGGTCTCTCTGACTAGTTGTACTTTTGTGTTTCGGTCTCGCAAAGCGGGACCTATTCAAGTTACGAAGCAAAATCGGACGAGTCGTCTTTTTGATTTTACTTTGTATTAGTCCTAATCAGCGACGGCGCCAGTCGGGTTGCATTCTCGTCGAAAAAAAAGTGACGGCTGCAGATTCTTACGGCTCGCGCTCGAGCATGAGAGTTTCTCTTCAATTGCAACCCTGTGTCGGATTTAGCTTAAAGGATTTGGAAGAATGTTGTTCTCCAGTCCGGAACGCGACTGTGCGCGTTGGCTGAGGACTCTGCCTTGAGGCAGGAAGGATTCAATCTATAGCAAATGTAGCGAAGGCAGTTTATATGAGTTCGAGAGCAGAGCCGGAATCACACGTAGAGACGGAAGCCATGACCCTAGATACCGGTTCGGGGTGTTACTATGTGAGAATCATTCCGACGATTCCGAGGGCGGGGATGGACTATTTTCATGGTACGATTCGGATTGAGAGTATTGAAGACACCAGAATCTGTAGCGGCGATATCTACCGACACTTGGAGGGTACGACTGGGCCGGAAACATCTTTTGGTGCGGCGGATGCAATTCCCATTTTTCCCCGCGATCAATACTCCTGCTATTTGGAAACCGCAGTCATTGAAGAAGCTTCTCCGGATGCGGACGAGTTTTCGGTGGAGCTAAAACTCTTTGCCTATGAGTCCAAGTCAGCGGAGTTGCTTGACTGTGGAAAACGAATGCTGCGGCTCGCCCGAGCGGAAGCCCCCAAAGCCCTCATAGGAACCTCTTTTGGGGAACGATTCTATCGCGGAGAAATGAGAGCCGCAGGGGGGAGGCTTGAGGGAGTCGTGGAGATGGGGCGGGTGTCAGAGACTTATTTTCGGCGGGTTTCATTGGAAATCGATTGCATGCCAGACTGCTCGGCGCCGTTGGATAACGGAAGCGGAGTAGAATGGAGAGACGTTTTTGAGAATATTGGTTGGAAGCTCGATGCGTTGCGGGTTGAGGATGTACCGGAAACAGAGCTTCGGAAGGCCTTCCCGAGCGTGGGGCGGGTTTGGTCGACGAGTCAGTTGCATGCGGCAATGGAAACGTTTCGCTCGCCGGACGCGGACTTGGATCAGAGATGGCACTACCATCTCTTGTGCGTGCCGCAGATAGCCGGGTTCGGTCGCGGGGTCATGTATGATGGGGCCGTGAATGAGGCGGGGTCGCCGCCGCGGGAAGGGGCCGCCATTGCTTCCGACTACCGTTTTCCAGAGGCGGAGGATGTGGATTGTGACGCTCGTGAGTCCCGATTGTGGGGCTATACCCAATTTGCGGGCGATCAATTCTCCCAAGCGAGTGCGCTCTACTTTCGGACCGCGGTTCATGAAGTCGGGCATCTCTTTGGCTTGGGCCACAATCAGCGTGATGATGGCTTCATGACTGCCAGTAATATCGTCGCTCGAAATAACTCACTTCGGCGGGTTGCCGGATTGTTTCAGAAATGGGGGAATGCCGCCTGCGAACTCAAGATATTGGAGAGTGGAACGAAGGACTTCCGAATGATGACGGAAAAAGCGTACGAGATACTGAGTGAACTTGATGAGGGGGAAGCGGAGGAGAAAGCGCCCTACTTCCGGCAGAAGCATGCGATTGCGAAGCACATCCGAGACACGCACGCGTTTACGACCATTGATGCGGCGGAAGAGTATGACCAGTTGATCGACTCGATTCGGGCTTTTCCCGACAACATCCAATGGCAATTTGGCGATCTGGATCTTCGTCATTTGCGTCATGGGCCGGACGCCGCCGTGCGGCCGGGATCTCGCTGTGGGACTGGTGCGATCGAACAAGGAGATGAGACACGGCCGGAACAAGCATCGGGGATGGAACTTGAGTTGGTGCCGTTGGAGCCGACCTTTCCGTTAGGTGCGCCGGTTCGAGTGTTTTATCGAATTCGAAATACGACTCATTGGACATCCCGACCAACCTGGCTCCAAGCACCGGGCAGTCTCGCGCTCAAGGCCGGCTGCGTTTCATTTGAAGTGCGGTCGCCCAGCGGTCGCCGTACGGAGATCCGTGCGCTGATGACCATGGAAGATCAGGAGGATGTTCCCGTCATCCTGGGACCCGGAGCCTCGCGAAGCCATGCGGCAACCTTGTTTGCCAATGGGAGCGAGTGTGCGTTCCCGGAAGCTGGCGACTATGAGATTCGGGCTCGGGTCGAGTGGACTCAACCTGTGACCGAGTATGGAACCTGCGTGGAGCCTCCGAAATTCCATTTGTCTCGCGCGACGAGTGTTCGGGTGGAGGCACCGACAGATTCGAAACACGCGATTCAAGCCCGGGACCTCATTTCTCGAAATGATCTTCAGCGCGGTATTGTCATTCGAGCGGGAGTGCGCAACGAGAAGACGCCGTTGGAAGCTTATTTTGATTCGATCGGATCGGAATCCCCTCTCTGCCGTCACTTTCAAGCCACCTTTGCTCGGGCAGCATTTGAGCGGAATCGCTACGGTTCAGCAGGAGAGGTGGTTAGCGAACTCAAGCATGCCGCGGATCTGATTACGGAATCGATGGTTCTAACGCCGGCAGAAATCACCTGCTTTTTGGATTGGATCGCTGAGAACGAGACGTCCCTGGGGGCGGATGGGGTGCGCGCGAAAAAGGCCCTTCTTGGGCACGCCAAAACAGTAAGGAAGCGAATTCCTCGTGCCGAAGCGGATGAACAGCTCTCAAAGTTGCTGGATCGCTTCGGGATTCAAGCGAAGTTTGGGAGCCTGTAGAACCAGTGGCATCAGGTTTGTTTTGTTAGTTTGAAACATTAAATCACTTGAGTGATGAGATTTGTTCTTAAGAGTTTTTCGCTGAATCTCCCCGGCGGTCTTGGGGGTGTCGGACTGGATTTGAGTGAAGCGGCGGAACGGGCTGCCTGGGCGCTTTACGTGGAGCTGGGCACGCGCGTTTCCACCCAGGAACTGACGCCGGGTAAGGGTTCGGTAAGGGAGGCGCTTAGTTCGTTGCACGCTTTATTCGGTTTGGTACGGGGCATTCTTCGGGATGGGGGGGTGGATGTTTGTCGATCCGGTGAGAACCGTGAATCTGTCGGGACGGTTGCGATGCGGCTGCTCAATGAAGTGATCCGACCGCGATTGGTGGTGTGGCACACGAGCTTGTGTCACTACGAGGCCAAGGTGTGGCAAGGCATGGTAGAAGAAGGGAAATGTCTTCCAGGGTCTCGCGAGCTAGCCGGGGCCTTGGTGGATGAAGGTTCGTGGCCCGGTCATGACGAGTTCTATGTAGAACTCAATGAACTGAATGCCAAAGTTGTAGCCTACATCGAAACGTTCGGAGCCCTTGCGGGCGTTGTGGAATCAAGACACGTGGAGCCGATCGGATCGTAAGGCAAAGCTGTGTCAATGGGCTCTTGTCGAATCATGAGATTTCGGGCCGGACAGCGTTTGAGTATCGGAGGGAAGACCCTTGATTTCGAATCCAGTTCTCAAGAGTCTGCAACCTTCACGAGCGCTATTCGTAATCATTGTATGTGAAACGCGAAATAGAAGGTGAAACACAGACGATGGACGCTGTTGTCAAAGGGCCCTTGGGGGTTATCTTATGCCGTCATCAAGCGGATCACTCGTTGGCACCGTTTTTGGAGGCTGCCGAAGCCGTTTTGACAGGGGAGGATGGGGTTGAGAATTACTATGTTCGGTCGCAGCAGGCCTTGCCGGTCCCAGTGCGACGGTTCGTGGATTTGGACCCGCCTGACATACCGGTGGCTCACTTGTTGGATGGGACGATGCATACCTTGGTGTCCGTGCTCGTCGATACCGAGATGCTTCGCGCTGAGAGTCCATGGCGGAGTTGGCTCGGGGAATGTATCGAAGCCGTTGAAATGCGTCCGGGGTGCCATCGGATGGTACTGACTCTGGCTTCTTCTGCACTCTTGGGCGAGCTCGATGAGTTCAAGGTCTCGGAGCGGAGTCGTATTGAAACAGTGATTGTGAGTGGTGAGATTCCCGACGGGCAGACCATTCGTTTCTCCGAGCATGCCGAGAATCCCGCGTGGCATGCGCTCCATCTGTTGCATTCCTGTCGGACTTTGCTCGCCGAGGTGGTTTTTCCCGAGGGACTGCGTGCGGAGAAACTCGACTTCTTCCTCAGCCATGCCAAGAAGGATGCGATTCCATTGGTGAAGTCGATCAAAGGCATGATCCAGTCGCAACCGTGTCTGAGGGCTTGGTATGATGCCGAACGGCTGGCTGGGGTGCCGGACTGGCGGGCTGAGATTAGAGAGGGAGCTCTCAGTTCGGTGATGATTGTTCTCCGGACCAATGCCTACGAGACACGGCCTTGGTGTCGACGTGAGTATCTCTGGGCGGTCGAGCACAGTATCCCGATGATCACGGTGGATGCGCGAACTGGACAGTTTCAACCTCCAGATGAGTTGACGAATCCGAGTTCTCCCACCGTGAGCCTGCGGGATGGGAATTTCTTTCGGCTTCTCTTTCCGGCGATGGCCGAAAGCTTGAAGCGAATCTGTTTGTTGCGAATTGGTCGGGCATTGAAAGAACGTTCAAGCACCGGGGACTGCCCATTGGCTGCTCTTCCGGTAAAGCCGCGATCCATCCATATCCTCGGGGCGGCTGAGAACCTCGGCACGAGCCATGATGGGAGTCAGGCAATCCTACTTTATCCGGACCCTCCTTTGGCTGGTTTGCAACGGAAGAGTGCAGAGTGGGCGGTGGAAGGAGCCATCAAGGGAGGGGGCAGGATGCTGACTCCGCATACCGTTCTGCTGGAGGGATGGGAGGCACGGACTCGAGAATCTATGAGTAATGCGATGAAACGTTCCGTCATTAGTATATCGATCTCTGAACACCTTGCTGACCTTCAGTCCCGGGGCTACCACGTGAAAGACATGAACGACATGGTCGTTCGCTTGGCGAAGACTCTAGTGGCCAATCACTTTGGCTGTTCCTTTGGGCATGACTGGCGCAACGACGGCGTGATGATGGCGATCCTGAAATTCGCCGAGGAGCACGATGAGATTGTTTTGGGACCGGACGACCGCCAGCCTATCATTACAAACTATCGCTGCGCGGAGTACGGGGAGCGGTCCACTCTGGAACAGGATGGGCAGATTCAGCGGATGGAGGGTGTGCTACGAATCGTAACTTGTGAAGACCCGGTGAGGCTTCGCCGTGAAGGCGCTCGACCGGATTACTGGCGGGCGCGGGCGCTTACCGACATGCGACGGCGGATTACGCAGGAATCCGCTGCGAGAATCTGTGTGGGGGGGCGAGACATGGATCCAAACAAACCGGAAGCGGGCCCTTCGGGACGATTGCCGGGCATCGTGGAAGAGGCTTTTCTGAGTATTCTGTTGGGAAAACCATTGTTTATCTCGAAGGTTTTGGGGGGCGTATCGGAGTGGGTGGTTGAGGCCTTGCACGGTGCGCCGACCCGTCCGCTGGCGTTTGAGCCAAGCAAGACGCTCTCCGAGGCGTATCCCGTTGAATATCCCTGCACTTGGGATGCCTATGCCTCTTCGAGTGGCGACGCCTATCCGGTACCGGCGAAGGTCTTGACCGAACTGTTGGGTGGCAAGGGTGTGTTGGACTCGGTCGCCAAGTGCAATGGGCTCTCCGTGAGCGAGAATGAGCAGTTATTTGAAGCACAAACTTTGGACGAGGTGATCAATTGGACGCTGCTCGGTTTAGGGCGTCTCAGGAAGAAGGGTGCAGTGAGATCGAGTGGAAACGAGTGACGCACTGTTTCAGACGGTGTTCGATGTTTGGCTTGGTCTCATCGAACGTTTTTCAGTCGCCGGCTCCTGAGATTGTTCGCCGATTTAGGCGTTCGTTTTGGTTGGGGACATCGGCAAGGGTGACACCCGCGTGTTGGGGGACGGTGCCGGTGGCGGTGGCGAGGCCGATCAGGGCCTGTTGGTAACGGACGATGGCGTTGAGTTCGTTGAGTCGACCGGTGGTCAGATTCACCAGCGCGTCAATCATGTCGTTACTGCTGGCAAGGCCCTGTTGGAAGAGGCGTGTTTCGAGTTCGTAGCTGGCTTGGGCGAGTTGCAGGTTGTGGGCTTGTTGCAGGACCTGGGCCCAGGCGGCATTGAGTTCGTCGACGGCGTTGTGGACGGCTTGTTTGATGGTGATCAGGCGTCCCTCGTAGGTCGCGAGTTGCGAAAGGTAGTCTAGGTAGGCTTGTTCTGCGCGGGCGTAGGCGGAGCGATTCCGACCGAGTGGGGTTGAGAGAATAATGCCGGCTGAAAACGCTGGGTCGGAGCTGATCGCGCCCGAGTTGCTGATGGCACCGCGCAAGCCGGGGTCGTTGCCGGAGAGTCCTGGGGCACTGGCTCCGAGGATGACCGAGAGGCTGGGGAGTCGTTGGTTACGGGCCACGTCCCATTGGAGTTTGCTCGCCGCGATGTTGTATTGGTCTTCCAAGAGTTCGGATCGGTTTTGGATCGCGAGGGTTTCGAGTTTGGCCCCGTTGAGTTGTCGAAAGAGAACCGAGGGTTCGGTGGCCGGTCGAAGCAGTTTTTGGCCGTCGAGGTTTAAGGGGTAGTCGACGCTTTGTAGCAGACCGAGTAGGGAGCGGACGGTGACACGGAGACTGCGGTTGGCTTCGATGACGGATTGCCGTTGGTTGTTGTAGGCGAGTTGGAGGCGTTGGACATCGGCTTGGGTGCGTTCGCGGGCATCTAGGAGTTCCCGTCCGATCTGGAGTTGTTTGTCAAACTGATCCAACTGTTCGACCTGGATTTCTAGGGTGAGAAAGCTTTGGTAGAGGTTCCAGTAAGTCTGTTCCGCCTGCACGAGGGTGGCTTGTAGGAGGTTGCGGAAACGGGCGGTCGCGGCTTGGGATTGATAGGCGGCGATGGTGATGCCGGACTGAGCGATTCGCTGGCCAGCGCCCCGCAATAATGGCACCGTCAAGGACACGCTGGGAGTGGCGGTGGCGGAGTCTGTGTTGGGGATCCCGAGCCCGCCGCCGGAGAGGTCCGTGATTCCGGTTCGCGAGTCGCTAACGTCGTAGGCGAGGTCGAGGGAGCCACCAATGAGAAGCGGAACGGAGACGCCCGCCGAGCCACTGATGGTGTCGGTGCGGGAACGCGCGGTGTCGGTGCCGACCGTAGTGGAGCTGTCGGTATCCGTGAGATTGACTGCGCCGCTTACGGTGGGCTGAAAGGCGCCCAATGCGGCGAAGACGCCTTGGGCTGCGCTTTCTTGGGAGAGGCGGCTGATTTGGAGGTTGAGGTTGTTTTGCAACAAGATCTCGCGAACGCGTTCCAGTGCGATGGGTTCGGACTCAAAGCGGTATTGCGGGATGGGGAGTTGATCCAGCGGTTTGCCGAATTGCCGTTGCATGGCTTGTTGCTTGGTTTCCGCTGGACCCGCGGCCACCGACTCCGGCTGAAACCCTTCGAGTGATCGGAGACGGGCGTTTTCTTTGGGCGTGAGCTCCGGTGCCGTGGGCTCAAACAACGCACAACTCGTGGCGAAGAACACCAAGCCACAGGACAGTAGTGAGTGGGAAATGGGACGACGCTTCACGTGGTTTGCCTCCTAACCAGTTCTCGGAAAAGTCCGTCTTGTTGCGCGAGTTTCTCGTAGGTGCCTTCCTGGACGATCTTCCCTCGTTCGAGGACGATGATGCGGTCGGCATTCCGAATGGTACTGAGTCGGTGCGCGATGACGATTCGTGTGGCTTTGAGCCGGTCGATGCTGGCTGCGACTTTGGCTTGGGTTTCATCATCGAGTGCCGAGGTCGCTTCATCGAAGAAGAGAATACTGGGGCGGTTGACCAACGCTCGCGCGATGAGCACCCGTTGCCGTTGTCCGCCCGACAGCGTTCCTCCGGAAACCACGGTAAACATCCCCATCGGCATGCCTTCAATGTCGGTGGCGATATCGGCTTGTCGTGCGGCTTCCCAGGCGTGTTCCATGGTGAGGAGACTTTCGCCAATGATATTGTCCCGGATGTCCCCGGACATCAGTCGGCCATTTTGCATGACCGTGCCGATCTGTCGGCGAAGGGCTTGGAGGTTGAGCTCCGAGAGCGGTTGACTGTCGTATAGGACTTGTCCGGAACGCGCGTCTTCCAATCCAAGCAAGAGGCGGAGCACAGTGCTTTTCCCACTACCGGACGGGCCGACGAGGGCGACGAATTCTCCGGGTTGGATTTCGAAGGAGAGGTCGTCGAGTACGGGCGGCGCCTCCGCAGCGTAGCCAAAGGTGATGTGAGAGAACTCGATATGGCCGGTAAGCGTTCCCGGGTCTCCTTTCGTGGCGGAGGACTCGACGGCTTCGGCGAGAATCGGTTCCGATTGGGTGATGATGGGGACCACTTTCACCACCATCATCAGGGCCATGGCGAAGTTGGTGGCGGCTGCCGCCATCATGGTCAGTGCTGAGTTGAAAGAAAGGAAGTCGCCGGTGCTCAGGGAACTGGCGCCTAACACGGCAATGGGTTGGTCCAAGGTCCACCCCTGTACGTAGAGGACGTAGATCCAGAAGATCAGGGTGGTGGTCACCGGGAGAAAGGCGGGCTCCACGACATCCATAACATTGCGGGAAAAGGTGGCGTCGAACTCGTAGCGACGTAATTTGGCGAAAGCCCGTCCCCAGAGGCTAAACATCTGCGACTCTGCCGCCGCGGTCTTCACTTTCTCGGCTCCGGTGAGCATTTGCAGGCTGATCCCGCCGACTTTTGCATGGCCATCCTGGATCTTCTTTTCCCACTGAATTTGGAGCCACGCGATCCCGAAGACGATGAGGTATAAAACAATCAAACCAATCAATGCTACGAGCGCCAGTTTCCAACTGTAGAACAGCATTAGGATCAGATACACGAATGAGAAGACGGCGGTGACGAGCGTATTCATCACGGCTTCGGTCAAGGTTTGCCGGGCCGTTTCGACGCCCATCACCTTGGCTGTGAGTTCGCCGGCGTTAAAGCGGCGGAAGAAGGAGGCGGGGAGTTTCACCAAGCGATCCACCAGGCCGGCCAGCATCGCGGTGCTGGCGCGCGTTTCCACCCGCAAGACCGCGAGTCCCGTGTAGAACTGGAGTACGGCGACGGTGAGAACCACAATCCCAAGGGCGCCAATGGTGATGAAGAGTTCGTTGGAGTCGTTACTCGGCACGACCGTATCGACGAGATGCCCCGTCGCGATCGGAACGAGCAGAAGCAGGAGCGCCGCGGTGAATCCCCCCACGAAGATCCGGAGGAAATCCGGTGCGGTAAAAGCCATGCTGAACCGGACAAAGTCGGCAATGGACATGGGTTCCTCCGGTATGGGGCGGTAGAACATGGCTGCCTTGGTTTGGATGACCGCCGCCGTAGCTGCGGTGACAGGGCGTTCCACGAACTCGCCGTCCTTTTGGTAGCGCATGACATAACCCCCAGACGAGCGTTGAGGAATCAGGGCGACCGGAGTGCAATCCGCTGGGAGCAGCGTTTCCTCTTGTAGCTCGTCTTCCTCATCGGGTGCGGGGTCGGTCTCGAGGCGTGCTGCGCCCAGGAGGGGACCTTGGTTTTGTTCCCACCAGGCACCCGTGAGTTTGATGGCACGATACTGGACTTGGGCGATCTGAGCGCAGCGGCGAATCGGAGCCGTGGTATCGTCCTGCAACTCGGGAAAGCGTTCTGGCAGGGGAATGGCAGCTGCGCTCGCGACCTGTCGAAAAGCACCAATCAGCGGGTGGTTATCATCCTCCCCAAACCCGGTTCCCAGGTCGCGTCCCGTCGCCACCGTGGCCAGCGAACGGGTGACTCCGGCCAGGCGTTGCGCAAACACGGCGGCCCGGGTGGCTTGAGTCTCGCTAAACGCTTCGGTGGCGTCCAGGCAGCGGTCTCGGAGTTGAATGGCCAAGGTGTGAAGAGTGGCATTCAGCGCTTTGCCGAGATCTCCCGAGGCGGCCAGTGCTGCCGTAGAATGGGTCTGGATATCCGCGGGGCTCGTCTGATGATTCGTGATTCCCTGCCCGGGGACGAGTGGGAACGGAGTCGCCTGCGGTTCGTGCACGTGGTCGTTTTCATCCGTGACGGCGCCTTCGCTGAGGTGAACCCAGAGGAGACGGTCCGAGGTGATCCGAATGGCCTGTGGTTCTAAGGTGACTTTCTGATTCGTAGGGAGATTCTCGGCTGTTTCCTGGGTCGGCTTCGGATTGACGACTGGGGAGAGATACTGCGCCAAAGTTCGGTTGACGGTGAATTCCCAAGCGGGTTCAAAGTGGTCCAGAAAGGTTTGCAGCGGGATAGGCCGGATGACCGAACCGATTTCCGCCACCGCTTCGATCGTCAGGTCGGATGCTTCGGAGCTGGGAAATGGGAATAGGATATCGCGAGCCGTGAATTGATTCACCACGGTGCGCATGCCCGTGAGCATGCCGTCCTTTTGTTGTTGGGCAAAGACGTTGAGCTGGCCTTTTTCGATGAGGAGGACTTGGTCTTCCTGACACAGATCAATGGGATGATTCGCACCGGCCGTAAGCGGCGCGGCGGCCCGATCGAGGAGTGCGGCAAATGCGTGTTCGTCGATCATGAGGCGGCGATCAGTTGGGCGTATTTGCCGTTGAGGCGCATGAGCTCGTTGTGAGCGCCTCGTTCGACGATCTTTCCTTGATCGAGATAAATGATCTCGTCGGCATCCCGAACCGTGCTCAGTCGATGCGCAATGATGATGCACGTGCAGCCACGGCGCCGGATATTCTCATCGATGATCCGCTCCGTCTCAGAGTCCAGGGCACTGGTGGCTTCGTCCATGATGAGAATCGCGGGGTTCTTGGTCAGGGCGGTGGCGATTTCGATTCGCTGCAACTGGCCGCCGCTCAGATTCTTGCCGCCTTCCTCAAGCTCGCCATCGTAGCCGCCGGGACGATCCGTGATGATGGGGTGGATGGCGGCATCCCGGGCGGCTTCGATCATGCTGGCGTCCGGAATGGCCGGGTTCCACATTTTTAGATTGTCCCGGATGCTGCCTTCGAAGACTTGGACGTCTTGGTTGATGGCAGCGATTGATGCTGCTCGTTCTTGCCGGGAGAAGGAATACATATCCTCTCCATCCAAGAGTACATTCCCAGACCAGGGCTGGTAGACGCCACTCAGAATCTTCGCCACGGTGGACTTGCCGGATCCGGTTGAGCCGACGAGAGCGACTCGGCCACCGGGGCGTAGGGTGAGGCTGAAGTCTTTAATCAGAGGATCGGCGTGGCGATTGTAGCCAAAGGTAACGTTGCGGATCTCCACCGCTCCGGACAAGCGGCGAATCTTCTCCACTTCGGCCTCCGCTTTGCTTTGGTTAAAGCTGGCGTCTTGGTCGAAGAGTAGTACGTCGTCGAGACGGGCGATGTCGGCCTGCACGGTTTGTAGTTGGCTCCCCAGCGTCACCAGTTGGTTGGCGGGCGTGACGAAGTTCGTGACCAAGCTTTGGTAAGCGACGAGTTCACCAATCGTGAGTTGGCCGCGCATGACTTGGTAGCCCCCGAAACCAAGTGTCAGGAGTTGGACGATGAAATTCTTGAGAAAGGCGGGGGCCGCGTTCATCGCGTTGGCGATGGCCGAGAGGTATTGTTGGGCGTCTACGGCTTTGGCGTTGAAGCCGGCCCATTTGGTGAAGAAATCACCCTCGCGGCCCGTGGCTTTGAGATTGTCGATGCTTTGAAGACCGGAAGTGAGTTCGCCGTATTGCTTGCCGACTTCTTGTTGGACCTTACGACTTTCCTCGACGCGGCGGCGATTGGTGTAAACTAGGAGCATGAGGTTGAAGGACACCGCACCGATCGCCGCCAGGGTTAGCGGGACATCGTAGGCAAACATGACGGCGGCAAAGAACACGATGTTGAGCAAGGCGAGGAGATTCTGTGCGAGCTGGCCCGAGAGGAGATTGGCCACCGTATCGTTGCTCCGAATGCGTGAGCTGATATCTCCCGGGGAACGTTGGGTAAAGAACGAGAGTGGGAGACGAATCACGTGCCAGATAAACTCGCTAGAGGAAGCAATGGCGAGTTGGCTTTGGAGCCGCGCGAGGTAGCGGGTCTGTAGCCATTTCGAGACACTTTGGAGGAGAATCGTTGCGGCGAGGAGCCAGGTCATGGGGAGCAGCCAGCCGACCCGTCCCTCGACAAGGACGCGATCAATGAAGACTTTCAAGAATCCTGGGATCAAGATTCCAGGAATAGTCAGGACGAGTCCGGTCAAAGCGGCGAAGGAAAGGGCGTTTTTGACTTTCTCCAAGCGTGGCATCAGTCCCGCGAGCAAACCGGGAGGCCCGCCCGTGGTGGTGAATGCTTCTCCGGGCTCGAAGGTCAGTACGATTCCGGTAAAGGATCCGTCGAATTCCTCGGGTGAGATGCGGCGGCGTCCCGCAGCGGGATCGTTCAGGATATATTCCTTACCCTTCTTGCCCTCGAAGACCACGAAGTGATTGAAGTTCCAGAATAGAATCGCCGGCAGGGGAACTTCATTGAGGTAGTCGATCTCTACCTTAAGGCCTTTCGCCGTCATGCCGTATTGGCGGGCCGTCTTGACCATGTTGATGGCCTTGGTGCCATCCCGGGTGACGTTACAGTGTTCCCGCATCTTCTCCAACGGGATGTAGTGCTGATGATGGGCAAACACCATCGACAGTGCGGCCGCGCCACATTCCACCGATTCCATCTGGAGAATGGTTGGGGTGGCGACGTTGCCGTGGGATTGGACTGTCGGGAGTTTCGCCATCAGATCCCCAGTTGTTTCTTGATCCAGGGCACAACAAAGGACAGCGGACGACGCCACTCGATGGCGACTTCAACGGAGACCAATGATCCCTCCGTGATGGGGTGGGGATAGCCGCCGCGCGAAGACCACTGGTAGCCCGAGACGGTGGATTCATCTTTATCCAGCGTTGCGTGTACCTGAAGGAGTCCGTCGGTCGTCCCGGAATCAAAGCCCCATGGGAGGACCTCTTGGACGGCGTTCTGATCGGCGAGGGTGATGGAGACTTGGTCGACTTTACCGAGGATGAAACCGAAGCGTTGTTTTTCGGCAAAGGTCGGCGAGATGTGGGCGACCATGTTGGTGGCAATCGCTTTGGCGTGTTTGGCGGACAGAAAGCTGACGCAGCGGAGTCCGGCGTCCAGGCGGCTCGTCGTGCTCAAAGTCCCAACACTACTGCCAGCCGTCATCTTCTCATACTTTTGAACCGATAAGTCCGTGATGACGCCGTCGTACTCGGCCCGGATCTCGGTGGCTTGTTGGTAGTCGTATCGGGCTTGTTTCAGTTGAGTGGTGAGTTGAGCGAGTTGCTCTTGGCGGGACAAACGGGTGGATTCGATGGTTTGCAGGGTTTGTTGGTAACTGAGTTCGTTCTGAATTCGCTCACTCTTCGATGATTCGATTTGAGATTTCAGCGTCGCGAGTTGCTGGCGCGTCTGCAGGAATTGACTGCTGGTGAGCAGTCGGTCTGAGAAGAGTTTTTGGTCACTGGTATCTTCTTGGCTGAGCAGGGTGAGGATTTCCTGGTTGAGGCGATCGGACTCGTCGAGGGCTTTTTGTTGAATGTCTAGCTTGGACTTGGACGCTGCCAGTTGGCGGGTTTCAAGTTCGTGCAGCTTCTGATCTTCGTCTTGTTTGAGTTTCAGATTCTCTTCGTCCGCCTGCAACTGCAACCACTGGTCTTCGTTTCGGAGTGTGACGAGGACTTGGCCTTTCTTGACGCTTTCGCCCACGCGTACGGCGATGTCGGTGACTCTGCCCTCATTGGGAATGGGGAGTTCGATAACCGATTCGTAGGGGAGCAGAACGCCGTTTCCGGTGACATAGACGGGGATTCGGCCAAACCAACCCCAGCTCAAACCGGCCAACGCCACAGTGATGATCATGGCCGCCCAGATCCAGTCGCGGGGCTGAATCACTCGCAGGGCGCGGTCGAGTTCTTCGGGGGCGCTGACGTTGGCTAAGGCGCGCTTGCGAGCGAGCTCGGTGATCTTGGTCGCCATAATCAGATTCAGTCGGAGGTTGCTTGGGTGGGTTCGGGAAACTGGATGGTGACTTCGGAAAGGTATTTGTGTTTGCCGGAGCTATGGGCGCCGATGATGTATTGGCAATATCGCTCGCGGTCCGTCACATTTGCCGCATCCGTTTCCGCCGTTACCGTGTGTGGGAGCGTGCGCGGATGGACCGGGAGGCTCTGCTTGGCGGCAGTATAAAGTTCAAAGACGTTCCATTGGAAGTCAGCGCTTCGGCTGGTTTCTTGGCCGTGGGTGATGGGGAGTAGCCGGTTGAGGCGAAAGATCTCTGCAAGCAGGCTGGGATCAATCGATATGTCTTTGGCCTTGAGGCTGCGGGTGGCCAGGCGTTCGAGTTCGTCCCAGAGTTGGGGGAACGCGTGTCCTTCGTCGACGGTCAAGCGAAGGAAATGGTTGGCCGGCCAATAAACGCCCATCCACGCCTCAGATGGCAGGTATTCGTCCCCGCCGTCTTGAATGGCTTTTGCGTGATCAAAAGCAATCTGTTTCAGTTTGGCTAGAAGCGGGAAGTCGGTCAGATCGTCGGAAAGGGTGGCGTCGACCAAGTCGACCACGCGCAAGCCGGTGAGGCGTTGTAGGAGTAGGAAGCTGATCTGATTGATCCGATCGAAATACAGGAAGTCCATCATCCAGGTGAAGACCTTGGCGCGGCACCAGTCCTCAGCGGGTAGGGTCTCGGTGCCGACTACGATATTCAGCCACTCGTCAATTTCTTCATCCGCCACGTCTTCGATATGATCGTGAATCGCGAGCAAGCGCTGGGGGCGGAGCTGCAAACCATAATTGGCTTGGTAGGAGGCCGCCCCCATTTCTGCGTTGGGCAGGATCGAGAGGTTGTGGAATTGAATGTGGTTGTGTTGCCCGTTTTGAATGATGGTTTCGACGCCGTCTTGGAAGGATTCATAGTCCTCTTCGGGTAAACTCAGGATCACATCCGTGTAGGTGTAGATCGCGTCTTGCGAAAAACGTGCTTGGAGATCTTGAAACGCGTCCGTGGAAATATTCTCGCGGGCGATTGCTTTGAGGGACTTCGGGTTGACGGATTGGAGCGATAGTGTGACCCCGATTGTGCTCATGTTGTCATTGAGCAGTTTCTGGATCCGGTAGGTTCGGTCCGTCACGTTCTTGGTGTTCTGAACGGCGAAGGCGAAGGGGAAATGCGTTTGCCGTTTCGTGGCCACGACTTTCTCAGCAATCGCTTCGTCCCGAGCCAACATCCCGAAATTGGCGTCGCAGCAGATCAGCACACTGACCCGTTCCCGACCGAACCAAGCGACTTCTTGCTGGATGCGTCCTTCGTCGAACCGGTAAACCCGGCTCGCAATCGCCGAACCCCAATCGCAGAAAGAACACTTGAAGGGGCAACCCCGGTTCGTTTCCCACAGCGCGACCCAGTAGTGACTGGCGAACTGTTTGCGGAGGCGTGCAAAGGTCTGGCTTAGATAGGGAGAGGGAATTGATGCCATCTCTTGAATGCGTTCTCCGCGTGGGCTCGTTTTTGGTTTGCCCTCATCGTCTCGGTAGGTGATGCCTGAAATCTGACCCCACTGCCGGTCGGCGGCTCGATCCAAGATTTCGGTAAAGGTGGCTTCTCCTTCGCCGTGGCAAAGAAGATCGATGCAGACGTGCTGTTGCAAATAGGCCTCGCCTCCGTCGGGAACTTGTGGACCACCGAAGACAATCAGCTTGCTGGGATCAAGGCGTTTCAGTTCGGCGGCAACCCGGAGGTTTAGTTGTTCGTTCCAAACGTAGGAACTAAAGCCGACGATATCCATATCCCGGAGCGCTTGGACCGCATCGGCAACTTTCATTCTCCGGTGCAGGAGAACGGAGAAGTCAAAGGCGGCGGCATCCTCACAATGGGCTTGGGCGTAGGCTTGAAGCAGGCCGATGGAGTAGGGGTAAATGGACGAATCCGGAATGCGGCTCTGATCGCGTCGGTATTGAACCGCTCCCGTGTCGGGATCGGTCACTTTGGTTCGGCCGCGTTTTTGTTGGAAGTGCTTTTCGATGTTGAATTGCACCAGGCCGACGCGAATCGGTGATTGGGGGCCTGAGGTTTGGTCCGGATCTGAGATCATGCGGATCCTCCCGAGTTTGGACGTTTCGTGGTTCCGATGAAGCCGAGCATCATGACGAACGAATCGGAGGCTTCCAAAAACCGATCGACTTCAATCTCAGCCGCGAGCAACTCCGCTTGGGTGATCAAGCCTTCCGCAGCGGCACGGTAGAGTCGATCCGGACTGAGCTGGGAACGGAAACGAGCGTTGTTTCCCACTTCGCTGTGGTAGCAGAATGAGTCGAGCTGCGGTGGGCTTCCATTGAGTTTTCGTAATAGGGGAACGAGCTTTCGACCGATGAGTCGGTCGCCGCCTTGGTTGCTTTGGAACGTTTCCAACTTTCGATAGAGGGCAGCGAACTGCGGGGAGGAAGGAAGCGCGGCGCCCCACAGCGGGGCATCGACGTCGATCACCGCGATTACTCCACCGGGCCGGACGAGTTGAAAGCATTCGCGCAGGAACTCGATCGGATTGGGGAGGTGTTGGACGACGTAGCGTAGGAGAACGCAATCAAACGTTTCCCCTCTGGCGGCCAGGTTTGCCGGAGTCTCGTTGAGTAAACGATCGGTATCCAGCCCGGACTGCTCGCGAGCGTGGGCAATCATCTGCGGATCATGATCGATGCCTGAGAGTTTCAACTCGGGTGACCGTTCTTGGATCGCTGATAAGTAATAGCCCGGGCCACAGCCAACTTCTAGGAGACTCTTGGCGTCGTTCAAACCGCGGCGTTGCAGCACCTCGAATTCTTCATCCACGCTGAGCGCGACTTGATCCGCGAGCCGTTGGAGCTCCCGTTCGAGCGTGCGGGTTTGTGTGCCGGGTTCGTAGCTGCCAACACTCATGAGGGTCTGCGGGTGAGTCGGGCGGGTAGCCCTGATGCGGGGCGGAGTGTGACCATCGCGTATGGCACGGGGGCGTTCTCTCCGGTGTATTGGATGTCGTAGGCGTCGAGCAACTGCGGCAACACGATGGCCATTTCGCTCGTGGCGAAGTGACGCCCGATACAGTGCCGACCGCCGCCACCGAAGGGCCAGTAGGCATAAGCCGGACGTTCGTTCGAACCTTCGAAGCGTTGGGGTTGGAATTGTTCCGCGTCGGACCAGTACGCCGGGTGGCGATGCGTAATGAAAGGACTCAGCACGACGAGCCAGTTCTGCGGAATCGTAACTCGGTCCAAGGCCACCGATGTTTTGGCCGTGCGAGACAAAATCCAGGCCGGTGGGTAGAGTCGGAGGGATTCTTGAATGACGTGCTGGGTCCGATGGCGTTCTCGAACCCCGACGGAAGACTCGGCGCGCACGGCATCTTGGAAAGTCTCGTGTTGCGTGAGAAGCCAAGTGGTCCAGGTCAAGCAGGCCGCGGTGGTTTCGTGACCCGCCATCACAAAGGTCATGATTTGGTCTTCCAGGTATTTGGGATGCGGCGGGTCTTGGGCAATCTCGCGAAGTAGGGTGCCCATCGGACCGAGAGGCTGATCGGCGCGAATCTCCGTCGCGATTTCCGCGACGACTCGCAGGACTTGTCTGCGGGCGGCCTCAAACTCTTGAAGAACGGAGGGGCCGCGTTCGCGGAACTCGCCCATGGCACGATTCATCGTGCTGACCGCGGTACAGAAGGCTTCGAGATTCACCCGGATATGGTTCCCGAAGAGGCAAGCGATGAGAATTTGCGTCGTCAGCCGGGTGAAGGATTCCGCGAGATCGATGGTCTCTTCAGTCGGGAGTTCCGCCAGAAAACTTTGGGCCTGCTCGGCCATAGCCTCGTGCATGGATTCGATCAGCGAGGCTTGAAAGGAGGGCTGGAGCGACTTGCGCTGATGCGACCAGGCTTCCCCGTCGCTGGTCATGAGTCCGTTGCCCAACATGGGTTGCAGCATCATGAGTTCGGGCGTTTGGCGTTTGGTGAACTCGCGACCATCGCGAGCAAAGATCTGTCCGATCGTCTCCGCGTCATCGACGAAAATCACATCCTGTGGTCCCACGCGGTAGTGAAAGATCTCACCGTGCGCCGCCCGGAGACGCGCGAGAAAGCCCAACGGATCGCCGCCAAAGCCTTCGTGAGCCCCAAGAGTCACCACGGGCTCGTGCTGGGGATCGAAGGTTTGGGGCGATGCGATCACGAGGGGGCTTAGACGATTCCGAGTTGTTTGAGCATGCCGAAGGTATCGAACATCTCGGTGAGTTTCACAATCTTATCACCCTCGACTTGGTAGAGCGAGAGACCTCCGACGGAGAACCGTTTGTTGGTAGGAGCGTGTCCCAGAAAGGGGGCCGTGTGTAGGCCGGAAACGACGGTCTTCGAGGTGACCGTGGGGCCGGCGGTATGAAGGGATTCGACTTTGAGCGCCCATTCGGTGAAACCGGCTTGATAGGTAGCCAACATCTGGATGAAAGCGTCGCGGCCCGGTGGAAGACCGGGAATCTGATGGTCAAGCCCGGGATCGAGCAGTGGGATGACGGCATCAATGTTCTGCTGGCCGAGTGCCGCCAAGTACTGACGGACGACCGACGCGGCGCTCGGAGTGTCGTCCGGAGTCTGGGAAGGAGGTATGTCCGCGCGCGGTCCAAGGATGAACTCACCGATGGCGGGGCACTGCTGCGGGTCGATCCCGCTGATGGAAGCAAACAAGTGGGAGTCACCGCCCCCAAGGGCGCAAGGAGCGAGACCGAGAGCCGTGGCCACGAGGTAGAACTGTTGGTAGATAACGCCCACGTGTTTCAAAGCCAAAGCATAGGCGACGGACTCATATTTCCAAGCGATTCGCTCCATGTTGACGGCGAGCGTGATGACTACCGGAGGCCGTCCTTGCTGGCCGTTGACCACCCAAGCCATGTCGAAGAGCGGTTGGCAGGCCTGGGCCGGGGGAGCGAGTTTTTCCAAGGCATGATTGACCGCGTCGTAACGGTAGAGCCCGTCCTCAAGGCCCGTGACCTGCCGGACACAGGGGTAAACTTCGACCTCATGGATCGCGCCACCTGAGGCGACGGGCTTGAATCCCATGTCCATGCCGTCCTCTGAAATGACGGAGCGAAACCGTACGGACCAATGTAGGAAATCGGCTAGTTCTTGAAGTTCGAGTTTTCGGTCCGCGTAGGTTCGAATGGATCTGCGGGCGTCCGTAACACTAAAAAAATCCTTCCCGTTTCCTTGTTGGGTGGACGCCGGAAGTTGGATTAGCGTGTTCGTCGTGGGTGGCGTCAGTGGGGGAGGAGAAATCCCGAGCTTCTTTCCGGGGAACGTGCCGCCATACTTGTAATCGTGTCCGCCCATTCGGCTACGATAGTGGAAATAGGCTTCGTGAGGCTGCCAGTGCGCTGGGGCGCTTTGGTTTTCAGATTGGGGGCGGGCGAGCGCCGCTCCCGCCAGTAGACACCACGCTTGTTGGGTGAGTTCGGAGTCTGCGTCCGTGGGGGCGAGTAGCTGCGCAGCCAGGGTCGGACACGCCAGTTCGGCCCGCGCTTTGGCCTGCGGATCTTCGATGATGATGGTTTCTCCCTCGAAGCGGATCGTTGCGGTGGCTGAAAGTGTCGCTTGGCTCGGTGCGGAGTCCGGTGGTCGGACGCCAGCTTGGAGCGGAATTAGGCGTAAGAGCGTCTTCTCTCCTTCCCGAAGGCTGTAACACAGGCAGCCTCGCGATTTGGCGTAGTTGAGGAACTGATGGGTCCAGCCGAGGGCGTTGATGCCGAATTCGGCAACCATGGTATCCGCGATTTCCGCCTCGGGCCGATGTTCTCGCAGTAGCTGGATCGCGCGTTCTTCAAATCCCTGCTTCAACCTCAGGCGAAACGGGCGGTTGAGGTTTTCAATCACCAGAAGGCCCTCGTGGATGCCGACGTGGATCCCGGGCTTCCAACCCAGCACGATTCGCTGCGACGTGTCTGGGGCAGAGGTAGCCATCAGAAGAACACGGATCGCGGATTCATGTCCGCTTCGGTTTTGCTCGCCTTGAGCCAGCCCATTTTGACGGGCACTTCGTAGAGTCGCCGGCTGCCGAGTCGCCGCCACATGTGGCAGAGCCCGGGGGACATGACTTTGGCGACCGGGAACCCAATGTCGGGCCGTGTTAGATCCAGCACCAGCATGTCGAGTCCTGCGGCTTGCAAGCGATCGCGGCAAACGTAGACATCATCGCGCAGGTCCTCGGTGGCGAGGTTGGGTAGCGAGTCTACCGGGATCGGTGCGGTCTCCGCTAGGGGGCTGAGGTAGGGATCGGTTGCTAGATTCGCGTTTTCGAACCAATCGATGGTGTCTCGATCATCGTAGCGATATTCGATCGAGCCGTCGGGTTTTTGCTGCAATCCCGGGAGGAACTGATTGACCTCAGTGAGGGCGCGCAGCACCGCCATGCGCGGATCTAAATGGGCTCCGAAACCGATGACGGGGCAGGCTTGTTTGGCGTTAGAGCGGGTCGAGACCGCGACGACTGCAGGGATACCGACGTCCGTGGTTAAGTCCAAACACCAAACCTCTCGTTGGTAGCGTTCGCGGAGGTGTTGTCGGTTCTGTTCGATAAAGGGATGTTGCAGTGAGTCCAGGTCGATGGCGGGGCGTGGGATCCGATTGTACCACCAGATCCCCACGGCGTCTCGCTCGACGATCTCGCAGGTCGCTTGCAGCACGGCTTCTTCCAGCGTGTTCCCGCCGGCACAGCCATTACCGCAGGCCATGACGGAAAGGTATTCGAGCAGGTCCGAGTGTCCGAAGTAGCAATACGCGGTGGGCACGAGGCGTTCCCGATCCTCGACGAGTGACCAAACCGGCGTCCAGTCCATCTTGCGATCGTCTTGAAACGGGGGGCATACCAATTGCATCCGACTCTCCGCCAAGGAGCGATTGTGGGTGGCGTGGTTTTCGGTTTGTTGTTGGCTGTAGTTGAGCAAGGTCCGAGGGTCGATGGCGCGCTCGCCCAATTCGCTAAGCGAGGCGCGAGTGCGATTCTCGATGCCTTGGAACACGCCACTGAATCGCTCCATCGCTTCGCAGAGGGCGGACACTTTAGCTTGAGTATCCGTCATGCCCTTGCCGCCGCTGCGGCCGCGAATGTTCTTCTTGAGCGTGTAGAGGCCCGAGTCGAGCATGGCGAAATTATGCCCGGCTGCGTAGGCGTTGATGTGGGGATCCTCGGGTTCCAAATCTTGCAGCCAAGGAATGACACCGGTGATGGGACTGATGTGATGTTCGTAGCGGGCCAGGGTGGCCTCGGGGACGTGGGCTCGGTGTCCGCCGTCATCGGCGTACCGTTTCGGGGTGGCGTTCAATTCGGGTTGAACGCTTTTTTGATTGTAGTAATCGGCGTTGCCGCACACCGGACATTGCGGGCGTTTGGTTAGGGGGTGGTCTTTGCTGACCATCTCGGGGAGACGGATGCTTCGGACCGTGTTGGGCAAACCGCTGTGCCCACCCGTGGTGCGGAATCGCTTCACCATTTGACGCACGAGATCGGTGGCGGTGTCCAATTGTTCGGCCGTTGCCGCTTTGGCGGTGATGGGAAACTCGGCTTCCGGGAGGACGCGTTGGATGTAACTCTCGGCTTGGCGGTTGGCTTGGACCCGGTCGCGGAGGCATTCCCAGCAGGCGTCCTCTGGTTTGCGGAACAGGGGGCCAATCCAAAGGCTGAGCCCGACCGGTTTGACGAGGAGCCAGGGTTGTTGATTGGCGCGTCGCGCTTGGTTGATATCGGCTAGCTCTGCGCGATTGTAATCGTCCGTGAACACGACGAGCAGGCTGGATTCCGGTGGACCGAGGGGCAGGGTGGGATCGCTGAAGAAGCGTTCTGTAATTCGTTTCGCATCGAGCGACCCCAGGCACTGGATGGCGACGGTATGGCGCTTGGCTTGTCCGAGACTGGATTGATCGACGCGGTGTAGGAGTTCCCAATAGGCTTGCTCTCGCCACTCTCGATCATCGCCTTGCGCCAGGTAACCGCCGCGGCGGAGATAGGAAATGGCGTAGGTGACCTCGGCCAAGGAGAACTGGGGCTCAAGAGCTTGCGCCACTTCGAAGACTTCGTGCTCGCCGGTAAGATGGGGCGCGAGTGCTACGAGGATGGGACCTTGTAGTACGAAGTGTCCGAGCTCATCAAATGCGAGCAGCGCGTTTTTGGATACCGGATAAACGGTAAGAGAATGCCGCCAGCGTGGGCGATCGGGGTTCGTCGTTTGTGACGGTTTCGTCGCGGGACGCTCCATGGAGTGAAAGGGACTTGATACAACAAGACGGACATCCAGCTTTGACCGGCGGTCCGCCTAAAGGACGGCCGATTCGACCCGGACGGATCAAATCGGCCCTGAAAGATCGTTGGGGCGTCTGCTTACGTGCAGCTACAGCAGGGGCTGCAGCAGCAGCAGTAGGTGTCGCCACCACCAGCTACTGCCTCAAGAGCCTCGTCGCCGAGCTCCAACTGAGGACGGGAGGTGGGAACGTAGAGGCTGATATCGCCACCGGCTTCCCAAAGTTTGAATTGGTCTTCCAAGCCGCTGTCAGACTGGTCGCCACTGCCTTCCTTGACGGTCACTGTGGATCCGGCGGGAACGGTCAAGCCGGCCTCTGAAAGAGCGGCAGCGGTGTCGGAGGTCAGACGGCCTCGGTAGCCTTCATCTTCCCAGGCAGTCGTGAGTACTTTGGTGTAGGCTCTGCGAAACTCTTCAGCATTCATCGGCGGAAAGTCTAGAATCCCTGACCCGTAGGTCAACTGCATTATTTGGTCAGGTCACCCGCATTCCCGACAGCTAGTGACCGGGCTTCGCGACCGGGTATGCTTAGGCCGAGCGTTGGAAAACCTTGGCGCGCAACCATTCCCGCATTTCCAACGCAGAGACGAGGACGAGCGGGATCAAAACCAAGGTGAATACCGTCGAGAGCGCCATTCCCCCGACGACAGCGACCCCAAGACCGCTATAGAGCTCGGTCCCAACGCCACGCCCGAGGGCCAGCGGCATCATGCCGAGCATGGTCGTCAGCGAGGTCATGAAAATGGGCCGTAATCGGACTTTTACTGCGTTAAGAGCCGCTTGATGCAATTCTTCGCCCTCACGAACGGCACGGAGGGTGAAATCGACGAGCAGAATTGCGTTGTTTACGACGATCCCAGCGAGGAGAACGAAGCCCAGCATCGTGATGACATTGAACTCGGCTTGGAAGAGCCAGATGCCAAGAAATCCACCGGTTAGTGCCAGGGGAAGTGAAAACAGAATCACGAGCGGAAAGGCGAAGGACTGAAACAGAGCGGCCATCAAAAGGTAGGAGATGAGGACGGCAAAGAGGAAGGAGCGGCTGAGAGCAGACATGGTACGTTCCAAATCATCAGCGCTACCGGCGAGTTGCGCTTGGTAGGCGGTTGGCGAGACGCGGTAGCGCTCTTGGATCTTTTGCCGGAAGGGTTGCAGGATCTCGTTGCGGGCTTTGGCAATGAAGGTTTGCAACGGGACGCCGTCGTGAATCTTGATATCGAGTGTGATGGAACGTTCCTTGTTGAGGTGCTCCACTTTCACTGGGCCGAGTCGCTTCCGCACCGTCGCCACCTCGCTCAAATGAACGGGGTATCCTCCGGGCGTCGCGATCAACAAATCTCGAATGCCATCCGCGTGCAAGATCTGACCTTCGCGCGCTTTCAGCACGATCTCGTGTTCCCGACCGCCGTCGCGGAAATAGGAAGCGCGCGTGCCCTCGACCATTGTTTCGACCGCGATCGCCACATCCGATGACGTCATTCCCAAGTCGGCCAAGCGTTCGCGATCGGGAACGACTTGCAGTTCGGGGTTCGCTAGGACGAAAGAACTAAATACTTCTTTGACTTCAGGGATGGCCCGGAGTTCTGATTCCAAGTCTTCGCTCATTGCCTGCAAGATATCGAGATCGGGACCCATAAGCTCTAGATCGATACTCTTGCCCTCAAATCGCCAGCCGAAATCCGAGACGCGGTAGACGCTGAAGCGGAAATCGGAGGGTAGGGATTCGTTGGCAAAGGCTTCCAGTTTTTCGATGGCCTCGTTGGCGTTCTCGGAGTTGGCGTGTTCGTCTTCCAAGTAGAAACCGAAGAACGAACTCGAGTGCCGGGCATAGGAGAACATTCGGTAAAGGTGGTCGATCTCCGTCATGATGAACTGTTCCACCTTCTTCATTTGCCCTTGGGCGCCTGCCAGACTCATCCCGGTTGGGTTGGAAATTCGGCCGAAAACGTTGGCACTCTTACTCTGTGGCAAGTACTCCGCGGGGGGGATAAGGCCCAAACCTCCGAGAAACGCCAGCAGCACGACACCGAAAATGACGAGTCGACGTGGGACGGAATTGAGACCGAAAGAAACACACCAGAGGAACATATCCTTAACCGCGGTTCCCAGACGATTGAGTGCTGCAGCCGGGCCGCGGACTTTGCCCTTTGGCGTGTCGCTGGGTGCCTTGGGCTTGGCATCGCGTCCGCCTACGAGCCGACTGGCCAACATGGGGATGACCGTCATCGATGCCAACATGGATAGTACGACGGCAAAGGAGATGGAGTAAGCGATATCCCGGAACAGTTGGCCAGCCTGCTCCTTGATGAAGAGCACGGGGATAAACACCACGAGGGTGGTTAGGGACGAAGCCACAATGGGCGCCCAGACTTCCTGAGCGGCGGACACGGAGGCGAGGTTTGCCTTTTTCTTGAACTCGTGGCGATGACGAAAGATGTTCTCCATAACCACCACCGCGTTGTCCACTACCATTCCGGCGGCGAAGGCTAGCCCGGCCAGGGAGATGACGTTGACGGAGCGGCCGAACGCGGCCAGGAGTACAAACGTACCGATCAGACACAGCGGAATCGTTACGGCGATCGTAAGAGTGGAGGAGAGCGAACGGAGAAAGAGAAACAACACCACGGTGGCTGAGATCGCACCGATCAAGAGATTGCGCGTCACTCGAAGCACGGCGTCCCAGATGTAATTGGCGGCGTTGTAGTTGATCCAAAGATTGATTCCGCTGGCGGCGAATTCTTCGTTGATTTGTTCGGCCACGGCCTTCACCCGCTCGGTTACCAGAATCGTATTTGCGCCGGTCACCTTTGCGATGCTCACCGATACTGCGGGTTTACCCATCGTCCCACCCACCGATTCCGGCTCGCGGAAACCGTCGACCACTTCGGCGATATCTTCAATGCGAACGACTCCGTCAGGACCGTTCTTGACCACCGTTCGGCGGATTTGATTCAGGTCTGAGTATTGCCCTACGGTGCGGACGAGCATACGGGAAGCGCCGTCCTCAATGTCGCCACCACGGCGGTTCTCGTTTTCGCGTCGCAACGCTTCGCGCACTTCGGCAATAGTCAGTTGGCGAGAATCCAAGGCGGTCAGATCGAGCAAGATTTGGATCTCGCGCCGCGAGCCTCCGTACCATCTCACGCGGCCGACGCCTTCCACTCGTTCCAAGCGGGGGCCAATGGTTTCCTCCATCACCTCACGCACCTCGTTGACCGGCAAGTCACTGAGCACGGTCATGCGGACAACGGACGTGTATTCTTCGGAATCCGCCGCATAGATCACGGGTTTCTCGGCCTCCTCTGGTAGCGCACGAACGCTGCCTAGCTTCGTGTTGATGTCGATGACGGCGGCGTCCTTATCGATGCCCCATTCGAATTCCAAATGAATCTCCGCCTGACCTTCTTCGGACTCGGAACGGATTTGTCTGAGGTTTTGAACCGTGGCGAGCTTCTGTTCCTGCCGGAAGGTGAGTTCGGATTCGACCTCCATGGATGCGGCGCCGGGATAGTCCGTGTAAACCGAGATCACGGGGCGGTCGATGGTCGGGTTGAGCTGAACCGGAATTCGTTGGAGGGCCGCCAGCCCGAAGAGGATGACCATGATCATCCCGACGGCCACGGCGGTGCCATTCCGTACGCTGTGCTCGATCAGGTTCACGATCGTCGGCGATCCACTTGCGTCAGACCTTTGGTTGGGGGTAGCACTTTGACAGCGTCCCCATCTTTCAGCTTGGAGCCACCCAAAATCACGATGCGATCATCTGGTTGCAACTGTCCGTCAGTGAGGGGTTCCACCACGACTTCACCTTCCAATTCTCGCCCGACCCGGACTTCAATTGCGGAAACCGTGCCCTGATCTGTTTTCTCGGTGGCGTTGAAACGGAAAAGAACCAAACGCTGATCTCGGTACTGCAAGGCGATCCTAGGAGCCACCAAGGCATCCCGTCCGTCGCCAAGCACTAAAGAAACTTTCGCATACATTCCGGCCGCCAAGCGGCGCTCGGGATTTTCCAGGCGCAGTACGACCGGAAAGTTTCTCGACCCCTCACTGGCTTGCGGGATGACGGCGACGACCTGGCCTTGGAGTTTCGGTGTTTCAACTCCGGGGATCGTGATCGTTGCGGTTTGATCCGGGCGAATAAAAGCAATGTGTTTTTGTGGGACGGAGATGCGGAGCCGCATGGGATCCATCACCATCATTTCCAGGGCAACATCGCCTGGGCTGGCCCATTCGCCGATCTCCATGATCTGACGCGAGACCACGCCTTTGAATGGGGCTTTGACCGTGAGATCGTCCAAGCGCCGGCGGATCGCTTCCACCGCCGCCGTCCGGATCGTGACCTCGGTTTCCGCGATCAGCACCTCTTCGGATCGCGCCCCTTCCTCCACCAACGCCAAGCGGGCCTTGGCCTGGGAATGCTGGGCGATACTGACGTCGTAGTCCGAACGGGCGCGGCTCAACTCACTGGCGGCTGCGATGCCTTGCTTTGCGAGACTGTCCACTCGTTCCCATTCTTCCTCGGCGGCCTTCATGACGGCGACGGCTGCGGAGAGGCGACGCCGAGCTTCCTCAATCTCTTCGGGGCGCGAACCGGCTTGTAGCTTGGATAGCTCCAATTCGGCTTTCTGTTTTTCGGCATCGGCCCGGCGAAGGGCGATCTGATCCGCTCGGGGGTCCAATTGGAGCAACAGATCCCCAGCCTCCATCCATTCGCCTTCACGAACGCCCATCTCGACTAAGCGTCCCTGGCCTTGGGCGCTGATTGAGATCTTCCGCATCGGTTCCAGGGACCCGAAGCCATCTAGCACGGTGGCGAGATTTCGCTGCTCAATGCGTCCGAGTTCCACCCGGTGCTCGGGTTCGGCTGCGATCACGGTCAGCGACAGGCCGGAAATCCAAGTCGCCATCAGGGCAGTCGGAATGGATAACGTCCTACGGGGGCGAAAGGAGATGATTCGAATGTGAGGCATCCGGTTGATGCCAATCACTCAACAAAGAAAACCACGAGAGACCAAGCGAAAATAAGCGACCCTTCGCGAATTGTTGTCCGAGGCGGAGGGGGTGGGTCGATCACTCGACGGTCACGGCGCGAAAAAAACGGACAGAGCCTTGGATTGGACTGACGTATTCGAATCGACCATCCGTTCCTGCCTCGGCGGAGAGGGAACGCGGGCTCCAAGCACTGCTTGGGACGAGCTCGGTGCGCTCTTGGATCTCGTACTGTTGTCCGCTTATGCCGAGAAATCGGATCCGGATGCTTCCCTGCGAATAGACTACGGACTCAATCGCGGCAGCCAAACCCAGATCGGGGCCTTGGGTGAGATATTCCTGGGCGCCGATGTCGGGTGCGGAACCCGAAAAGTCATCGTTGATTCCAGGGATTCGAAGACCCCGGTCTCGGACCGGTTCGGGAGGCTCCGCCGCGGGACCGGATCCGAAGCTTGAGATCCATTCGGGCTCCCCTTGGATGCCGTGCAGCATTTGTCCCGTCGCTGCCGCAAAGGCCGGCAAATTCGTGTAGGAGCGGCCGGCCCAGCGGATGAAGCGAGTCGGGGACCGGCTGTAAAACACGTCGTAGTCAAAACTGATGGGGTGCCTCGCGCTGACACTCTCCAGGGCATAGTCCGTTCCGGCGTAAATATTGTTTCGCGATACGATATCGGACCAGTTGGAGTAACGTCGGATCAGAAAACCGTCCTGCCCTCCGATATCGGTATAGCACGTATTGTGGTACACATAGACGAATCGGGTGCTGAGTGGCGAATCGGAGTTGAGTTTGATGGGGTATCCTGTGAAGGCTCCGGATGAGCGCCAGTTGAGAAAGTAATTGCGAGTGACAAAGGTGGGTCCTAGATGTGCCGGTGCTACGGAGACGCCGGTGAGAAATCCATCGAAGTGATTGCGGAAGATACGCAGGTTGACGCCGGTGCCGTCCGTCTCCAAGGCATCGTCTCCCATGTTCGTGACGGTGTTGTCATAGAAATCAAAGTTCTCTGAGGGCCCGGCCGCCGTCATGGATGCGATGTGCGCGGCATCGAACTGATCGATGAAGCGGTTACGGCGGACCACGTTCCCCGTGTTGGCCTCGTCACTGCCGTATACGAAGACGCCGCCTCCTTCGTAGCTCGCGGCTCCGGATTTCACCGCGTTCCAATCCCAGTCCGGCAAAGGGGCGTCTCGAAAGTCGCAGTCCTGAATCACGTTGAAATGAGCGGCTCCACGGATCCCGACGCCGATGACACACTGGTCGAAGCGGCAGCTCTGAATGAGAAAATGGTCACTGCCCTCCAGGTAAATCCCTCGGTGGAAGGCGGTCTTGCCGTAGTTTTGAAATTGGAGGTCTTTGATCTGCCAATGTGCGGCACGGAGGAAGGTGATGCCCGTGGAAAAGCGAGGGATCCGGACGATGTGATTGGTCGGCGGATCATCATTGGGGAAGCGCGCGTAAAGGATGCGTCCGTCGGAGTAGAAACCGGGTAGATTCCAACGTTTGTTGCGTAAGTCGGCTAGCGAGGCATGGCGGAAGAAGTGATTGCCGTCCAGGTAGGCTTTGTCCAATTCGGATGTGAGGAGGGTGCGGTAGATGGGTGAGCCTGTTGCGAGAGGTTGCCAGTTGGGTTCAAACCCCGGGTCGGAGCCGTCGAGCACGGCGGTTGCGCCTGGGGCGGCTTCGATCACGATGGGATTATCGGCGGTTCCGGAGCGTTCGGTTCGGAGATCGCCTTCAAAGTAGACTCCGTTGTCGAGCACGATGCGAGATCCAGGGGCAACCCGGGGCAGTGCGCGCGCCAAGGAGGCAAGGGCGCGGTCGGGGCTCAGTCCGTCATTGGCGTCCGAGCCTTGTTCGGCAGAAACGTACAGGGTGGTCCCGCTAGGGGCTGGGAATGTGTCGCTGCGCGTCCGGCCGAAGCGGATACTGTCGGTCGAGAACGACTCGGATCGAGCCGACACTTCGTAATCCGTATCCGGCGAGAGCTGAAACAAGCTCCCGGCGAAACGCCCGGGTTCGATTTCGACCAATGGGTGCCCTTCGCGAAACGGTTCCGCTGAGCCTCGCACTCGGTACCAGACCGAAACAGATTCCGTGGCGGCCGCGTTTCGTCCGATGAGCACCTGCACGCCCATCGTTTCAAAACTTGGGGTTAGCTCCAATCGTTGGGCTACGAGCATACTCGCTCCAAACAGGAAGAGCGCGAGGCATCCTGTTCGTACGAGTCCCAATTTGGCGGATCTAGTCACTGGCGGTCTCCGAAGCAACTTCTTTGCCACATCCTATTGGGTGGCGGCGGTTCTGAGAATCTCTATCAAGCTGCGAGTGATCCGATCGGGGAATTCCAGATGGGGAAAAGAGGACGGTTCCGGATGGTGGGGGGCGTGATTCAAAAAGGGTGCAATCGACAAGATCGGTTGCGTTGGAAGAAGGCGAGAGCAAGCTCGCGCACTCCATGGAGTGCGCCGGCTTGCCGGCGCCATTGGCCGGGAGCACCCTTTTCTAATCACACCTTATCGTGCGGCAGCGTTGGTTTCTCCCTTGTGAAAATTGACCGGGTTTCGTTCCATCGGGTGAGCAAATCCCATGGAACGACGTGAATTCATACAGACGTGCTCGGCCCTTGGGCTTGGGCTCTTCACTTCAGAACGGTTGTTGGGAGCGGCGCCGAAGGATCTTCAGATTACGGGTGTCCGAATGGTGAAGACCCGCCCGAAGCGGCCGATCCCAAGTTATGAACCGTCACCGGACGCCTGGTCGCCGGGAAGCGTGGAGGTGGCCAATCCGATGTCCATCTATCCAAAATACAAGGCAAAGCGATCTTTGTTTATGGCAGATGATTTGGGGCCGGAGGCCGTCGAGATTACCACCAACAAAGGGCTCACGGGTATTGGATTTGGTGGGCCCGGAGCGGGCTTTGTGGTGGAGAAGCATCTCGTGAAACTCTTGCTAGGAGAGAATCCCATGAATGTCGAACGCTTGTGGGACATCATGTGGCGCTCCACTTTGTACTACGGACGCAAGGGCTTGGTCGTACACGCCATCAGTGCCGTGGACAACGCCCTTTGGGATCTGCTCGGCAAAGCCCTCGACACGCCCGTGTACCGACTCTTGGGCGGCGAGACCAAGCCTCGGATCCCAGCCTATTGCACGGGGAATGACATCGAACAGCACGTGGCGTTTGGGTTCAAGCGATTGAAGCTAGCGATTCCTCATGGACCAGCCGATGGGAAAGAAGGCCTTCGAAAGAATGTGGCTTTAGTCAAGCGGGCGCGAGCGGCCTTGGGTCGTGAAGGGGATATCATGCTCGATTGCTGGATGGCGTTCACCGAGGACTACGCACTTGAGTTGGCTGAAGCCTTGGAGCCGTACGATGTGTATTGGATGGAGGAGTGTTTGCCTCCGGATGACTACGCAGGATTCGGACGATTGAGGGCTGCGATCCAATCCACCCGGATCGCCACCGGCGAACACGAGTACACGCGCTACGGCTTTCAGCTCTTGTTAGACCACGGCGTTACGGACATTTGGCAGCCCGACATGAATTGGTGTGGTGGATTGACCGAGATGCGAAGGATCGCCGCCTTGGCGGCCGCGCATGATATTCCGGTGATCCCACACGGGGGGTATCGGGGCGGCGCGCCGCACTTTATCACGGCGACGGTGAATAGTCCGTGGTGTGAGATCTTTATGCCACCCCCGGGAGGCCCGCCCGAAGCCTACCAACGTTATGAGGAACAGAACCGACTGACCCGCGGTCCGGAAGGGATCTATGTGCAGGCTCCGGATCGACCCGGTTTTGGTTTTGAGTTGGATTGGCAGTAGCGGGAGGATTTTGTGTTAGGGCGATTGCTTCCGGATGACCCTGAAAAAGCCGAGGTCGCCTTCATTGGGGGGCACAACCGACATGAGCAGGTCGTGACCTTGGATCTCGAAGGTTCCGGATTCTAGTGGGATCCAGGTTTCAAGATCTGAAGACCAGTATACTTGTAATGCACTAACATCAGCCGGGCTGAGCATGTGGTCGCCAACGGGGTTCAAGATGAGGGTGTAGGCGTTGTCTGGTTCGAGGAGTAGGCCGATGCATTTGAACCCGAGCGGCACCATGGACGGAGTGGTGGGGGCGAGTGAAACGGGGCTGCTCTCTACGGTCCTGGCGGGCTCTCTCAGGTGGGCCCGAGCGACGATCTTTGAGAGCGGCTCGGCCGGGCCATCCCGGCGTAGCTCAATGTCAAACGTGGCGCCGGAGGTAGGGAAATCCGAAAACCAGGCCCATTCCAAGCGCTCGGTTTGATCGGCTCTTGGGCGGACTTGGGCATTACTTGTAGATGAGACAAAATGCCAACCCGCCGGAATATCGACTTCGATGCCCATCGCGGAGATATCGCCTTGATAAGTCACGGCGATTCTCACCGTTGCGCTGGACGTGGGCGTATCCTCGTTTCCGGAGACACTGAGCTCGATGGACTCCTGCTCTGTCGTAGAGGCGGATGAGCCCCTCATCAAGGTGAGAGTGGGGGATGTCAGTGAGCGAAGCGGTTCTCGAACGATCCCTCTCGCGGTGAATGCGACCGATTCCCCTGCAGAGAGGGGAGTGTTCAAGACAACCTCGAATTCGGTCGGACTGGGTGCGAAGTTGGAGAACCAGGCCCATTCGAGTCGGTTCTCCTGCCCGGGCGAGGGATTGATTTGAGCCGTGGCATTGGAAGACGCGAAGGACCAGTCCTCCGGAAGATCTAACTCCAAGCCGAGAGCAGTGACCGGACTCTCATAGTCTAGTGCCATGCTTAAGGTCACGGTTGCTCCCGGCTCGTAGTTAGGCGTGTTTGCGTGCAAAGAGATGCGCTCTCCGGCTGCTGACTGCCCGGTGACGGGGGAAGCATAGCACGTGAATAAGAGTAGCCAGATCTGTAGGTGTCTATTCACTTGCCGTGTTGGTCTTTCCATAGGCACGCGGTGTAGCTTACTGTGCTGTCGTGAGTCGGTAGAACTGCATCGGCACGTCTGTGGGACGTTCCACTTCGATGGTCGTGATGCCATCCGAAACGGTCGCCTGCACGGGTTCTGGGTTCGTCCAATGGAGGAAGTCGGTCGTCGTCTCCAGCCAGAAGGGACCCGAGGGCGGTGGCGTTCCTGAGCCACGGTGTTCTGCGATGAATTTAAGAATAAGGCGATTGGGTCCTGAGTTTTCGATACCGATCGGTGCCATAGTTAGCGTGGTGGGAGTTGGGAGAGAGATATCCAGAGATTGCGCTTCGTGGTGATCCGGCCCCACCAGAGACAGGTCTGCCCGGAGCGCTGGGTCCAGATCCACTCCGAGACTTCGCTGTAGTTGAACTTGGAATGGGGTTCCGTTGCCGGGAAAGTGGTCCGCCCAGGCCCAATCCAGTCTTCCTTCTTGCCCGGGTGTGGGGGAAACAGTGGCCTCTGATGACGAATGGAAGGACCAACCGGCGGGGAGAGACAAGGACCATCCCGCGGCTTTGGGAAGGCCGGTGTATTGAGCGTCGAGGATCAATGTGACGATGCTGCTACCCTCATTCGTAATTGAGTCCCATCGGGCATCGACATCGTCAATTCTCAGAGACGAATCCTCTTGGCTGCTCCCGTTCCTAACAATAATTCGTCGGCGGTCCCGGGTGGGCGGACCGGGGGCGAATCCATCCTCGGTTCCGGGTTGAACGTGGTATTCGCCCGTTCGTTGGTTGCCCTCGGAGTAATTGTAGAGCGAGATCAGTCGTAAGAGTTCATTGAGTCCGAATCTCCAGTTCCCATTTGTGTCGGCTGAATGGGGTGCCCCGGTTTGGCTGCCGTTACCGGGGTGGTAGCCATCCTCGGTGCCGGCGCGAACGTGGTATTCTCCGGTTCTTCGATTGCGCTCGGTGTGATTGAAAAGGGAGATGACACGGAGCAACTCACCAATGCTGAAACTTGAATCCTGGTTGAGATCGGCGGAGTGAAACAGTTGAGTCTCTTCAATGATTAACGGATTCGGATTGGCGACCGATCGGATTTCCGGACCGCCGATTCGGGCGATGACGCTGCCTTCGATGGCTTGCGGGCCGCTCACTCCGGCGGGCACTCGTAGGGTGGCCCGAAACTGACTCGTTGTTTGCGGAAAGCGATTGAACCAGCCCCATTCCAAGAGGCCTTGTTGCTCGACTCCCGGTTTGATGTCCGAGCCAGAGTTTTCTGATGCCAGGCTCCAGCCGTCGGGAATCCGCATTTCGTAGCCCAAGGCGGTGAGGTCACCCGGGTGTTCGATTGTGATGATCACGTCCATGGTGCGGCCGGGTTGATAGCCGGCTGCTCGGTGAGTTGCCGCGACGATGCTGGGAGGCGCTTCGTCGACTCGAATGACAATCGTTTCGGAGCGACCCGTTGCCCCAAGTGTATCGATCGCGCGGGCTTGGTAACGATAGGTTCCCGGAGTCAGATCTCGGGCGGTGTATTGATAGGGTGCGTCGGAGTCCGTTGCGACTCTACGGTCTCCCTGCCAGAATTCGACCGTTTCAATCTGACCGTCAGGATCTTGGGCTTGGGCGGTGAGTTCGACATGGGCCGGGGCGGTGAATTCCGTCCCGGAGCTTGAAAGACTAACGGTCGGGGGCTGATTGGGAGCCTGGTTCAGGTCGGGCCCGAGCACGACCCGGAAGCCGTAGCCAAAGTTTGAACCCGGGTCCGTGGGTATCTGGGCGCCGCGGCGCCACGCCGAGCGTAGACGGTAGCCTTCATTCCCGCGGTGACCGCCTCGGACCGCTTTCAGTCGGGCCGTCTCCACACCAGTCGGATCCACCACGCTTCCTCCCGGGAGTTGGTCGGCCTTCCAATCGTAACACCATTCACCCACGTTGCCGTAAACATCGTAGAGTCCCCAAGGGTTAGGACGTTTCTCCCCGACTTCGTGCACGCGGCCGCCTTGATTCGGCAAATACCACGCATAGTCCGGTAGGTCGGTGTAATTCGGGTCATCGCCAAAGAAGAATCGGGTTTGGGTTCCGGCACGGACGGCGTGCTCCCACTCCGCTTCCGTGGGGAGTCGGTAGACGTAGCCTGCCGGTAGTTGACCCGCGTCCCGTTCCTGCTGTGTCAGGCGCTCGCAGAAGTCGTCCGCTTGAAACCAGTTTACACGGTGAACCGCAATGTCCGGTCCCTCGAATCGACTCGGATTGAAGTCCATAATCGCTTCCCACTCCCGTTGCGTGACTTCATAGCGGCCCATCCAGAAGGGACGCGTCAGAGTAACATTCGTTAGTGGGCCTTCGTCGTCGCCGCGGTCTTGTTCTGTGCTGGGGCTTCCCATGCGGAAGGTTCCGGCGGCCATCCGCATCATCTCCATGCCGACTGAGCCTACGATGCGGTCCGGCGGTAGCCGTTGGCCCAGGAGGTAGCAGGATTCGATCTCTTCCGGTGTCAGCGCGGTATCGTAAATCTCAACGTCATCAATACTTCCTTGGAACCAGTGATTCCCTGCATCGGACTGTACGCCAAGTTTCGCAGAGTTCGAAATACTGGTGGTTTGCCACGTCTGGATGGTTTGCTGTCCGATGAGCTGGCCATCAAGATAAAGGGATAGAAGTTGACCGTCTCGAACCGCACCGATGTGGTGCCAGGATCCCAGGGCCGGGGATTGGTTGGCCTGAAGGGCGGTTTGATTGTGATTCTGATCCTCGGCCACAAACCACATTCGGCCCTGATCATTTTGAATGGCGAGCAGGATGCCCCGATCCAGTTCCCCGTGGTTCTCGCTAAAGATCGTATGCCACTTTAACGAGTCGACTCGGAACCAAGATGATACGGTGAAGTCTTCGTTTACGATCCCCAGTCGGCCAAGGTCTACGAAATCATCCACACCGTCGAATACGAGGGCGTGCCCATCGCGGCCGAACCGATCCGGACCAAAGGCGGCGCCTTGCCTGGTCGCATGGTTTTGATTGCCGCTGTCATCGAGAGAATCACCGTTGAAGTCCCAGGATCCGACCAGCCGGTCCGATAACGAAGGCAAGGCTGCCTTAACGGACAACACCGAAAGTGCCGCTACGATGACGAGGGCGAGCGTTGTGGGGATTTGAAAGAGTCTTTTTGTGTTCATTGTTCTTCGGGTTGCGCCCAGAAAGGGCCCTGCTTCCGGTCGATCTTTCCGGGTAGGCTCGGTCAACGAGGACGCAATCTCATGTTTTGTAGCTGCTGATACGAACCTTGGAATCGGATCTTGCATTCCAGAGGTGATTTTTTGCACAAAGTGAACGGAAGGGTTGCGCGTGACGATTGGGAGAAAGAATCAGCACATGGACTTCGGTGCGGGAAATCGCTCCGTATTGCGGAATGAAACGGAGGTGGTTCAAGGGAGTCCTGGATCTGAATCCTCGCAGGCATCGCCGCCTCAGAGACGCTTCTGGCATACGACTCATTGGTCTCAGATTCTGGCTGTCGAGCCGGGAAAAGGGGGAGATGGAGAATCGGCTCTGTCCTCAGTGTTGGTTCGGTATCGCGAACCCGCGTTGCGCCATTTGCAGATGCGTTTTCGGGCCTCAAGAGAAGAAGCCGAGGATTGGTTTCACGACTTTGTGGAACAAAAGATCATGCAGAAAGGCATTCTCGCTCGCGCCCGCCCGGAAAAGGGGCGGTTTCGAGATTTCATGCGGACTTCGCTGAATAACTATGTCGTGGATCAGTTGAGAAAGGTCCGGTGGCATGATGATCGGCGAGAGGCAGATTCAAATGGACATCCCGAAAGTAAGCAGGAGGAAAACGGGGGGACGATCGACTCCGTATTTGAGGAGGCCTGGGTGGAGCAGATGATTAGAGAGTCCGTCCAGCGGGTCGAGAGCCATTACCGATCAAAGAATCGAGCAAAAGATTGGGAGGCATACAATCAAGGGTTTCTCACACCCTTGCTTACGGGGGAAAAAGGGCCAACCAGGAAGTCGTTAGCGGAACGGTTGGGCTACCCCTCGGAGTCCAAGATCAACAATACGATTACGAATGTGAACCGGCTTCTTCGGCAAACGCTTAAGTCACTGGTTGCGGAATATGTCGGGCAGGGCGAATCCGTGGACTTCGAAATCGACGAACTTGGCCGGCACATAAAGGCCATGCGCGTGCATAATCTCAATCCGAAGGGCGTATGAGCTTATAGATGTTGGAGACTCGGTATGAAGAACCAATGGCAAGCCGAATCGTCCCATTTGTCTGAGTTGTTGGATTCCATTCTTGCCGAGCAGGATGAAGTGCCAGTGGACGGAGCGGAGGGGTATTTCCAGTATTTGTTAGATTCGCCACTATCCGAACAGTTCGATTGCCCGGTTCAACAACAGGACTACCTAACCGGATTGGCAACCGGGGAGATTCGCCTTCAGACTATCGAGGATTGTTTAGAGTCAAAGCGCGTGCCTCTCGAAATCGTCGAGTTGCTTCAGGAAAGCTTGATCCGTACGATCGATTCGAACGGCCCGGGTTTCATCAACGAGAGCACGAAAGCCTTGTTGTTCATGCTGGTCGGGAAATCGGTCTCCGAGGGGGCGGGACGGATTGGGAATCGGCGAAAGCTGTTAGCGGGGCTGGGGTGGGTTCAGTCACTCCCGTGGTTGAACGGCAAGTTTAAGACCCTGGCGCAGATGACGGCTTTTCTGATTCAACAACAGATTGAAGAAGAGGCGTAAGTGGGATTGCGGCCGTAGAACCTACTCGTCGATTCGAAAGATCTGAACGTCATCCTTTACGAGGAAAATCTCTGGAGAGCCCTCGCCATCCAGTTCGGCCATTCCGGGATAGAAGGGCTGTTTGAGTTCGCTGTTTGAGATGGAGATTTCAGCGAGCTGTTTCAAACGCTGGTCGAGGAGAACGAGGCGTTGCCCATACCGGGTGTACTGGGTTGGGGCTTCGTCAGGATTCGATTCGTGGTTTTTTACATGGGTCACTTGTTCGGCAAGTCTGATGACAAATTCGACACTCGGATCTCCCGACCAATTGGCTTGCCCGATAAAGTGTTGGTGGGTGATCGCACTGTCGCGGGTTGGTAACAGCTGGTTTCGATAGTCATAGACCCGTTCAAGATCTGGGTGAAGTGTGACGAGTCCGCCATCCCCGAGTAGCACGAGTATTCTCGGTCCCGTCGGAGCGGAATACGGGTGGGCAAACCCAACGATGGGGCGGTCAAAGTATAAGCTTGATTTCACGGCGCCCGTGAAATCAAGCACCGTCATGGCGTTCTGAGGTACTGCATTGGCGGGTCTATCCCTAATCAATCCGCGTTCCATGCTAAACAGATTGATAGAAGTTGGTTCTTGCAAGGGGCGATCCGAAAGATCGGAAGCCAATTGCGTGAGGAGGTGGTCGCGATGGGATTGAATCACTCCCGCATTTGTATGCGTTCCGCCGGTCGGGTGGAGCCATTGGCTTGATCCGTCACGAGAGAGCGCTTCGACGTAGGATGTGTGATCGGTGCGTCCATCCGGTGCAACGGCGTCGTTCCCCACCGCCGCTGAAGAGATTACGATCTCTTCAAGAGCGTCTCCGTTGAGATCGAGTAGATCTAGATCGACGAGTTCCGGGGCCGTGGGGTGGAACCAGAGCAATTCTTCCGTATTGCCGTCAAAGCAGAGGAGTCCGCGGGGTTGCCCTAAGTGGCCGGTGCGAATGAAGGCAAAGAATAGTGGGGGTTCTCCGTTTCGTGCGGAAATCCAAGCTTTGGGGATGAGGTAGCTATTGTTGCTGTCCACGAGTATTTTCCCGCGGGATTCTTCAAAAGCCCCCTGTGCGTGAAAGACTCGCATGGCTTTGCCGGATTGGTTCAGAACATGAACGGTGAGATTGCCTTCGTCGCGGGTCGTCAAGAAGAGTTCATCCAACCCATCGCCCGTAATATCGCGAGCCATGTAGGCGCGATAGTCGGAAAACACCTCGCCTGCATCGGGACTGACCTGTCCCAGATTCTCTCCGGTATGCGAGTAGACGATGGCCCCTTGGGGTGTAAGGAAGGCGATCTCTTGATGGCGATCCGCGTGCCATTGGCAAACAAGGAACGCGTAACGGGTCTCGATTTGGGGATCGAGAGGAAAGGTTCTTATCCGTTTAAACGATGGGCCGGAAGGAATGCTCTCGGCGGGGGGCGGTGCTTGGGCGGCACCGATGGGCGTTCCAGGTTGTGTTTCTGGGTTCTCCCAAAATGAGGGAATGAAGAGCATACTACTTATGAACAACAATCCCAGGAGCAGGGCCGCGATACCGATCGCACGAGTGGGGATGCTTGGGGAACGGTCGTTTTCGAGATCTGACACGGCGTCACCGAACTCCGCCATGGTCGCAAAGCGATCCTCGACGCGAACAGAGGTGGCCTGCCGAATCACGGCATCGACTCCGCCGACCAACTCGGGCCGGTGTTTTTTGATCGGGTCGAGCATGCCCTTCATTTTTCGATCCCGCATGATTTCGGTCGCATCCGTGGGGAAGGGAAGCTTCTGGGTGAGGAGTTCGAACATGACGATTCCGAGTCCGTAAATATCCCCACGCGTGTCGACGCGATAGCCCTCAAGAACCTCGGGCGCGACGTAGGGCAGGGTGCCGAGTAGGGCGTTGGGAAATGCCTGGGCCATGGAATCGTGGGTGGATTCGCAAAAGAGACCGAAATCCGTGAGCCGTACCGTTCCGTTGGCGTCCAACAAGATGTTCTCTGGTTTGATGTCGCGGTGGATGAGGCCCATCTCGCGGTGGGCGTATTCGAGGGCGGATGTGAGTTGTCGGATCCATTGGAGCGCTTGGCTGACATCGGTTGGGCCCTCGGCAATGACTTTGGCCAGGCTCCCTCTTTCCATCAAGGGCGACGCGATATAAGGATGGCTGGGATCTCCGGACCAATCGAGCACGGGCAGAATATGGGGATGTTTGAGCTCGGAGGAACGCTGGCCTTCGCGGGCGAAGACGGTGATGACTTTCTCGTTCAGCAGGAAAAAAGGGCGCGGAGTCTTCAGGGCGACCTCGCTTGAGTCACCGTCGACTCGTTGTGCCCGGAATACCATGCTGAGACCGCCTAGGCCAATCGTCTCCTTCAAGAGATAGGGACCGTAGCGGGACCAGGGCTCACTTGAGTTCCGTTGGGTCGAGTTGAGGATCTGCTCAAAGACGGCAATCTCCTCGCCTTCGAGGAGATGAGAGATGGATCGAGGGATTGCCATGAGAGAGACGGGTACGCTTCAGATTTGATTGAGCCTGACGATTGAAGCCAATCTGTTGACTCGTCTTACCACGGATTGAGCGTGTGCCGGACGGCGTGAGGAATTCTCCTTGGGGTGTGTGCTTCGTTTCCGTTTGGGCTTTTTATTCCGCCCTGTAGTTTGGGCTGTGGGAAACGAAAGTGATCTCGATTGTCGTGACTGAGGCTGCGGGCCGAATGGATGCGTTGAGCGTAAACTCCTGACACGTGTAAACAAAGAGAGCCTGGCGGTTTGTCCCTTTGAAAGTCTCTTTGATCAGGTAGCGTCCCGAACCCGTTTGCCCTTGGTCGATGATCAGTTTCTTGGGTGCGAAGCGGTACTGGGTCCCGACTTTTTTCGCGTAGAAATTCCAGATCTGTTCCACGGAGCGCTCGGTTTCGAGAATCGCCGTCTGGATGGGGCCATCGGTAATGCCGATTTGGTGTTGGTGGTCTGCGGATTGTTGCGGGAGTAGCCAGTCGCTCAACGCCGTTGAGTGCGATGAGGGGACGCTGCTCGCGTTTAGTGCAAGATGAGTGAACGTGATAAGGATGGCGATCCAGATTCTGGAGTGAGACATGGTTTTCTGAGCCGAATAGAGGGTCTATTGGGGCGGCCAAACGGTATTGTCGTTGATGGGCTCCGTGGTGCGAATCTGGATCCAGGGGACGTCATTGGGGCCCATGGGGCCGGGTACGATCGTTTTGAATAGCGTGTCGGGATCGCGCCATTTGTGTACCTCGGCGTGCCCATCGGCAAAGGAGAATCCGGCGGCTCCGTTGTGGTAGTTGGCCGGCATGTTAGCCCAGGTGTTGACGCGATTCACAAAGGTAAGGTGATAGCCGTCGTCAATCGCATCCGGGTGCTCATCTAGGAACACGTATTTTTCCGACGGGTCGATGATGGCGGAGAGTTTGCGGAAGGTGTAGTGCGTTTTGGCGATCTCGGCGGTGTACCAGCTATCCCCATTCATACACCCGTTCATCGACATACTACGGATACGGGGAAAGGTCTGCGTTCCGATGCGGGTGAGGCTACGGTCGGCCGGACATTTGTAGAGTCCGAGGGATTGGTTGTAGTTCCACAAGAGTCCCTTCGGGGCCATCAGATGGGTGATGTTCGTTCCGTCTCGAGGCGTCTTGAGCCAACCTTCCACCCAGCCGACTTGATCGCCGCAGCACCCATTGGGGACCAGCTTGTCTTCGTGGTCGTCGGCGTACATGAACCAGGCGAGCTGGAGTTGTTTGTTGTTGTTCATGCACTTGATGCCTTGGGCCTTGGTTTTGGCCTTGGAGAGGGCCGGGAGTAGCATGCCGGCCAGGATGGCGATGATCGCGATGACGACCAGTAGTTCGATGAGGGTGAAGGCGTGGGGGCGGGAGGAATTGGTTTTCATCATTTGCGGGTGTCTTGGGAGTAGTAAGGAGTTTCTCAGATAAAGCAGGGTTGCGCAATGGGATAGTTTGAGACCGGAACGGAACGTTTGCGGTTCCGGAAGGTGGGGCGAGCGTACCCGCGAGCCGTCGGCACGAGGGATATCGCCATCCCGAAAAGGATCAAGGCGCACCATGGTGTCCCCCCGAAGTCCCAAGGATTGGCGGTTGCCTTCGGTGCGCAACGGACGGCTTTCTTCAGTCCTCCACGATTGTCACGAACGGCTCGCGGGTACGCTCGCCCCACCTTCCGGAATTGGATCCGGGCTTGCTCGGGCGTGGGGTTGTTCTACGATGTGCTGGGTGAAGGATACATCGCGGGAGGGACGGAGACCTCGAGTCTTGGTTTTAGGTGCGGGTTTTGGTGGGCTGAAGCTCTGTCAGTCCTTGGCGGAGGCGCCGGTTTCGGTAACGGTCGTGGATCGGCAGAATCATCATCTCTTTCAACCCCTCCTCTATCAGGTGGCCAGTGCGGGCTTGTCCGCTACCGAGGTGGCCCAGCCGGTTCGCGGCATTTTGGCTGAGCAGCAGAACGCAACCGTCGTTCTGGGTGAGGTGGAAGACATCGACCTCAAGGCGCGTTCCGTGCGGGTGGGGGAACAGACCCGGGACTATGACTATCTCATTATCGCCCTGGGTGGGGTGACGAGCTATTTCGGGCACCCGGAATGGGAAGCCCATGCGCCCGGGTTAAAGTCGCTCGACGATGCCATTCGGATACGCCGCCAAGTGTTGTTGGCGTTTGAGCGAGCGGAAGTGGCGGAAGATCCCGCGGAGCGGCAACGCTTGATGACCCTGGTTGTGGTGGGGGGCGGGCCGACAGGGGTGGAGTTGGCGGGCGCGTTTGCGGAGTTATCGCGCCATGTCTTGAAGTCCGAGTTTCGACATATCGATCCGGCCCAGGCGCGGGTGATTCTGATTGAGGCCGGGCCACGGATTTTAGCTCATTTGCCGCCCGCGCTTTCGGATCGGGCGAAGGAGCAGTTGGAGCACTTGGGCGTGGAGGTGCGTGTCGGTTCGATGGTGGCCTCAATCGAAGCGGGGCGCGTGCAACTCACGGATGATCTGATTGAGGCGGAGACGATCGTTTGGGCGGCGGGTGTCGGGGCGAATCCGGTGACCCAGGGTTTGGGGTTGCCGTTGGATCGTGCCGGGCGAATCCAAGTCCAAGCGGATCTGTCCGTCCCGGGACATCCTGAGGTTTTCGCGATCGGGGATATTGCCTCGGTGATCGACCAGAGCGGCAAACCGGTCCCCGGGGTTTCGCCGGCGGCCATGCAGATGGGCGGGCACGTGGCCTCTATCATTGAATCGGAGACAGGTCGTGTCGCGAACCCTACTGAGCGTCCCGCGTTTCAGTATTGGGACAAAGGGACGATGGCGACTATTGGGCGGTCGGCGGCTGTGGCGAAGATGGGGAAATTGGAGTGGTCCGGATTGCCGGCGTGGTTGGCTTGGCTTGGCGTCCACCTGTTGTTCTTGGTGGGTTTTCGGAATAAGGTGGCTGTGTTTTTGCAGTGGGTTTACTCCTACTTTACTTTTCGTCGTGGGGCGCGAGTGGTCGTGGGGAGGGAGAAGGGGGAGGATTGAAGCTAGAAAGCTTATTTGGAGAGCTGGGCGCGGGTTCGGGCCCGGGTGGTGTTTTGATAGCAGGTTTTTAGAGCATTGGCGGGGTCGTAGGTTGGGCTGCGCCAGACGTGGCTGCTGATTTCGCAACAGTAGGGGCCCCGATAGCCCGATTGGTGAAAGGACTGAATGATCTCGGCGTGATCCCAGGATGGGGTGGTGCCGGGGAGGGCGAAGCGGACTTGGCCGGCTTCCGTTTGGTAGGCGTCTTTGAGGACGACGTAAGCGGTCCAGGGGAATGCCGTCTTGATAGTGGCCTTGATTGGGAGATTGCGGAATGCGTAGTGGCTGTAGTCAAATGCAAGTCGAATGCGGGATTCGGGGCCGAGTGCCTTCAAGAGGGGGATCGCTTGGCCAGGTGTGGAAAGGGCGTGGCCGCGATGCGGTTTGATGGCGATGGTGGTTTGGGTGGCTTGGGCCAGCTCGGACCATTCCGCGAGTTCGTCCTGGAAATAAGCCGGGAACTGATTAGCGGGGCGCCCCCCCAGGATGGTCTGGACGAGGGCGGGCTGGTTTGGTGATTGGAGGTCTTGGGCGAGTTCGAGGCATTGTTGGAGACGTTCGAGATTCGAGCGGCGTGCCTTGGCTTGGGGGCTGGGTTGGATACCGGCCATGATCGCGACCAGGGTGAGGTCGTGGTGGCGCAGTTGGCGTCGGAGTGCTTGGCGCCGCATGGCGGAGAGTTTTTCCGGGGCGCCCGGGTAATCCGGCATGGCGGCAATCTCGATCCCGTCAAATCCGATCTCCGCGATGGCATCGATCGATTTCTCCAGCGACCATGCTTGGAGTCCGTAGGTGCCCATGCAAAGCCGAGGGCGATGTGCGGGTTGTTTCGCTGGGGCTTGAGCACGTGCGCCGAGGGCCACGGCACAGCCCAGCCCCAAGAAGGCACGCCGCGTGCATTCGGGATTTTGGAAATGGGGATTTGAATCAGGTTTCAAGGGGATCAGACTATTTCGTTTTGAGTGGACTTGCGAGTTCGCTTTCCGCGTGAGTTCTCTTTAGAGTTCGCTTCCATGAAACGCGGGCTTGTGGGCTGCTTGGCCTTTTTGTTCTTAGGTGTGACGTGGGGCCATACGTCGTCTGAACGGCCCAACGTGGTGGTGATCTACGCGGATGATTTGGGCTATGGCGATGTGCAGTGCTATAATCCGGATCGCGGGCGCATCCCGACACCGCACATCGATCGGCTCGCCCGCGAAGGGATGCGGTTTACCGATGCCCACTCGTCTTCGGCTGTGTGTTCTCCTTCGCGATATACTCTGCTTACGGGGCGCTATCATTGGCGTACGCGTTTGCAGAAAGGAATTGTTGGGTTGTGGGGCGATCCGTTGATTGGGGCGGATCGCGTGACCATTGGTCGTTTGGCGCAGGGGCAGGGTTATCGAACGGCGTGTGTGGGGAAGTGGCACTTGGGTTGGAATTGGCCCATTCCCAAAGCCGAGCTGAAGTGGTTTCGGACCGGAGGTTACGGTGGGAAGAAGGATATCACCGCGACGGAGGAACATCGGAAGGTCTGGCGGTCGGTCTTTAGTCAGCGGATCCCGGGCGGGCCCACGGCGGTGGGATTCGACAGTTACTTTGGTACGGATGTGCCGAATTGGCCTCCCTACTGCTTTGTCGAAGATGATCGCACGATCGGCCTTCCGAGCGAGTTCGCGGATGCCGCTTTATTTCGGCGGAATCAGGCTAGCGTGCAAGGGCCGGCCTTGCCCGGGTGGACCCTGGAGCCCATCTTGCCGGCGCTTGGGGATCGAACGGCGGCGTTCATTCGAGACGAAGCACGAGCGGAGCGGCCCTTCTTGGTTTACTTGTCTCTGACCTCGCCCCATACGCCGCTGTCCGTCAATGCCGAGTGGCGCGGCAAGAGTGGCTTAAATCTGTATGCGGACTTTGTGATGGAGACGGACGCCATTGTGGGCCAAGTCTTGGATGCCGTTGATCAGAGCGGGGTGGCGGAAGAGACTTTGGTGTTGTTCACGAGTGACAATGGGTGTGCGCCCTACATTGATGTGGCGGCGTTGGAGGCGGAAGGGCATTATCCGAGTGGTCCCTTGCGCGGTTACAAGTCGGACGTCTGGGAAGGTGGCCATCGGGTGCCATTTATCGTGCGGTGGCCGGAGCTTGTTGCGGCGGGGACTCAGTCGGACGCACTTGTCCATCAAGCCGATCTCTTGGCGACCTTGGCTGCGATCTGGGGTGAAGCCTTGCCGGAGGATGCCGGTGAGGACAGCTTTGATCTCATGCCGCTCTTGAAAGGCGAGAATCGCGTGGTGCGGGAGCACGCGGTGAGTGCCTCGATCCAGGGTGTGCCGAGTGTTCGTTCGGGTGCGTGGAAGTATATTCCGCGGGGTGGTTCCGGAGGTTGGACCAAAGGGGGAGAAGGAGATCGTGAGCAATTGTATCGGCTCTCCGATGATCTGGCCGAAACCCATAACCTGGCCGAGCGGTTCCCGGACAAGGTCCGCGAACTTCAGGCCCTCTTCGAGCAACTCATCGTTCGGGGGCGTAGTAACGCCGGTCCGGACCAAGCCAATGATGTCGACGTGGTGCGGTATCGGGTCGAGGGGCGAACGGAGTAGCTCGGGGTGCCGTGGGTGATTGAAAATTGTGCACGGATAACGTTGCAGAAGCCGCTGCAGAGGCGAACCGGTTTGGGAAGGTGGGGCGAGCGTACCCGCGAGCCGTTCGTGACAATCGTGATCGGTTTAAAGAGGCCGTTCGTTGCGCGATGACAGTACGCGCCTGTCCTACGGATGAAGGGGGTCCTATCCTTGTGCGCCGGGATTGTTTCTGGGGTGGCGTTGACGTTTGTGCCGACGGCTCGCGGGTACGCTCGCCCCACCTTCCGGAATCGAAACCGGGATGACGCTCTTGGTGCTGTGGGTTCGGGCTACGGGTTCTCGGGGAGCGCGAAGGCTACTAGGCTTCCGCCTCGGGTGCGGCCGGATTTGCCGCCGCCGGCGGAGATCACGACGTATTGCCGGCCATTGACGGTGTAGGTGCTCGGGGTGGCGTTGCCGCTGAAGGGGAGGGAGGCTTGCCAGAGAATTTCTCCCGTCTCTTTGTCAAAGGCGCGGAATGTTTCGTCGGCCGATGCACCGATAAAGATGATCCCACCAGCCGTCACGAGTGGCCCCCCATAGTTCTCGGTTCCCGTCGGCGGGATGCCGCGGGCGGTGAGTTCGGGGTATTCTCCGAGGACGACCCGCCACTTGATTTCGCCCGTGTTGAGGTCCACGGCATTGAGGGTGCCCCAGGGCGGTTTGATGGCCGGGTAGCCTTCGTCGTCGAGCCAGCGGCGAAAGCCGCCGAACGCGTATTCGGTTTGGACCGGTTCGTCGGAATCTTGTGCATTGGGAACCCGTGTGGGTGTGGTGTCGTCACTGAGGACGTAACTCAAAATGCGTTCCCTTCGTTGGTCTGAGAGTTGGGGGAAGCCGGGCATGCGGCCGCCGCCTTGACGCGTGACTTGTACGATCTCTTCGCGAGTCTTGCGCTTGTCGACGTCAATGAGAGAGGGGAATCCGGCGGCGACGTTTCCTTTCTTGTCGAGGCCGTGGCAGGGACCGCAAAAAAGCATGTAGTCCCGCTGGCCGGGCTTGAGGGCGCTGCCATCGGCGGAGCGGGTTTCCACCATTTGGAGAAGCCACGGCATTTCGTTGGTGTTGACGTAGTAGATGCCGTCGGGATCGGCGGCACCACCGCCCCATTCCATCCCGCCGTCGAAGCCGGGAAACATGATTGTTTCCTGGAGACTCGGCGCAGGGAAAGGCCCGAAGTTGGGGGAGGCGCGGAGGCGGTCTAGGGTCATTTGGTGCGTCTCGGGCGAGATGTTTGAGGCATCTGCTTCGGTGTAGTATTGGCGCATGAGTGGCGGTGGTTTGGTCTGGAAGGGTTGCGTGGGCCAGGCTTGTTCGCCTTCCAGCGTGGATTGGGGAACGGGGCGTTCTTCAATCGGCCACAGGGGCTCCCCGGTCACGCGATTAAAGACGAAGACCCGACCGTGTTTGGTGCCTTGTGCTACGGCGTCGATTTTTTTGCCATCGTGTGTGACGGTTAGCAGCACGGGAGGGCAGGGGAGGTCTTTGTCGAGTAAGTCGTGGTGGACGATTTGGTAGTGCCAGAGGCGTTCGCCGGTCTCGGCCTTCAGGGCGACGAGGCAGTTGGCGAATAGGTTTTTGCCGTGGCGTTTGCCGCCGTAGAAATCGGGCTCGGCGGTCTTGGTGGCAACGTAAACGATGCCGCGTTTCTCATCGAGGGATTGACCGCACCAGGGCATGACTCCGGTGACGGTCTTGTAGGCATCCTTGGGCCAAGTGTCGTAGCCGAGTTGGCCCGGCCGCGGGATGAGGTGGAAGATCCAACGCTGTTCCCCGGTGCGGACGTCTAAGGCCCGGACACTGCCCTGGCCGCCTTGGCCTCCGAGAATGAGGGAATCTTGGTAGATGACGCCGGGTGTGTTTAAGCCGGTGCCCAGAGCCACAGCGCCTTGATCGCCAAAGCTCTTGATGACTTCGCCGGTAGCCGGATCCAGGGCGAAGAGCCAGCCGCGAACTCCGGTGAAGAGACGCCGCTCGCCACCTTCTTCGTTTTCCCAATAGACCAATCCGCGTTGGCGGGCTCGGCCGGCTCCGGTGCGTTCGTTGGCGGGATCCCACTGCCAGAGGCGTTCCCCGGTGGCGGCGTTGAGGGCGACCAATTTACGGGTTGGGGTGGGCGTGTAGAGGATGCCGTTGACGATCAGGTTGTTGGCTTGGTATTCGCCGACGTCGCCAGTTTTGTAGGTCCAGGCGGGCTTGAGTTGGGAGACGTTCTCGCGGTTGATTTGGTTGAGCGTGGAGTAGAGACTGCGCTCTTTGCCGCCTAAGTACGTGGACCAATCTTCGGCTTGGGCAAAGGGGGAGAGGGGCAGGAGACACAAGAGCGCTAGGGGGGCGATCCGGTGGGGCTCAGTGGGGGATGGGCGTGTTGATTGCATGGGTGGGGTTTCTGATGGGCGGATGATAAATGCAAACTGCAAAATTCAAAATGCAAACTGCAAATTGAAGAGTGGGAATCGTGTTCTGTGGTCTGGCGGGGATGGCGACTCACCCTTGGATTGCCGGGTTGCGCGTACCCATTTCTGGACACAGAACCGTGCTTCTGTTACGAAATCGGTCATTAGTGTGGTAGAGGAGCACCTGTTTAATGGCCAAAATCGTCGGAGTACATGGCATCGGAGCGGAGAAGATGTCGGTGGAGTCGATGCACCATCAATGGTGGTCTGCCCTCGAAGCGGGGTTGGAACGAGCCTTGTTAAAAGACTTAGCGCCTGATCTCTTCTCGGCCGCATTCTATGGCGATCTTTATTTGGCCCCGAGCGGGACAACCCCGCTAGCGAAGGGAGTGGCGCGTTCAGAGCGTCCCGTGGTCGTTGAGGACTCCTGGGAGCGGGCCTTTATCGAAGCCTGCTGGCGCGAAGCGGCAGCGGCGAACCCAGACGAATCTGTTGGAGCTCAACGTAGCGCGAAGGGAGGGTTTCCGGTGTCCCTACAAAGGATGCTTCAATTACTCAATCAAGTGCCTTTCTTCGGCGGCCTGACCCGCTCCGCGGTGCTTTTGTGTTTGCGACAGGTCAAGCGCTACCTGAAGGAGGACGCCCTCCGTGCCGCGATTCAGAAGCGGTTTGTCGAAGCGGTTGATCCTCGTGAGACTCAGGTCGTGGTGGCGCACTCCTTAGGGAGTGTTGTGGCTTATGAAGGACTTTGCGCTCATCCCGAGTGGAACGTGAAGGTGCTGGTGACAATGGGGTCTCCGCTGGGTGTCCCTAAGTTGGTCTTTGATCAGCTCCGACCGGCGCCAGCGGATGACGTTGGGCATTGGCCGGGGAAAGTGGAGCGTTGGACGAACGTGGTGGATCGTCGGGATGTCGTGGCTCTGGAGAAGGAACTCCAACTTCGGTTTGGGCTGCGTGTGGATGATCGTTTCGTGGATAATGTGGCACACGTGCACGATGCGTCGAAATACTTGCAGACCGCGGAAGTGGGGACGGCGATTCGGGCAGGATTGGAAGATGGATCATTCTGAGGGAGGAAAGTGTTATCTGATCGCGGCTGGAACGCGGTATTACGATCACGAGAGCTGGGACGAACTCCCAGGAGTGGATCGGGATATTCAAGACTTTCGTGACTACTACCGGCCGCAGTTGGGCTTCGAAGTCGTGACGGACGATTGGACCCAAAACGCAACGGCTCAAGAGTTTGTAGAGGGACTGGAAAACTGCCTGACTGATGAGGTTCAGGAAGGGGATTCCGTTCTACTCTACTATTCCGGTCATGGATTTGTGCACGCTCGGAAACACTTCCTCGCTTTCCGAGGATCTAAGAAGGGAAAGATGTCCGGCGCCCTTTCCACCGAGTATCTGGCGGCACTGCTGGCAAACTGTCGGGCCCGGCAGGTGGTCATTATCTTGGATGTCTGCTCGGCTGGGTTCGGCATCGAGAGTATTGAAAAGCATTTGGTCGAACTGGAAACAGATCCCCTTCAAGAGGGCGTGCCGCTCCCTGAGGTCTACTTCTGGGCGGTTACTCAAGTTTGGTCGGACGCTTATGAGCGGGAGTTTGTGCCGCGGTTCATCGCAGGGCTCCGTGAATTTGATCCTCGGGTATTGTCTCATGTGCCGGCCGAATCTCTGTTCAAGACCCTTCAGGGAAAAATGCCGAGCTATCAGGAGCCGAAGCTCATTTCTCGGCTGGTGGGCGAGTGCTTCCTGTTTCCCACTCGAAAAGAACGACGGGTGGAGGCGGAAACGCCGGAGGCGCTCTATGAAGAGTTCTTGAGTCACATCGGTGGGGCCTATCGGATTGATGAGACTTTGGTTCGGGCGCTTTATTTCGCCTGGTGGCCCGTAGCGGACCGTGATGTCGCTGTGAAACTGCGTGGGATGAAGGGGGATTTGTTGCTGAAGTACGTATTTGAGCGTTTTGTGTCATTGACGGATTCTGAACGACGAGCCCTGTGGTGTTTCACCCTGCACTATGCCCGACATTTAGAGGAAACAGGCTCCAGTTTAGTCAAGTGGGTGCAGTCCCAGACGGAACAGAAGTTGTTTGACTACTTGCAGGCCAAGGTGGACGCCCAGGCCAGAACATGGGATTCGAGTCCCGTTTTGCAGCTTGTCTTTGTGCCGGAAGGTTCGGCTGGGAGACGGGCCGGGGAAACGTTCCGGTCGGATCGAGGGAATCTGACGGCCTGGTTGCGGTTCGGCTGTTTGCGGAAGTTGGATCTTGATATCGATTCCTACCAATGGACGCTTGAGAATACGGAAGCGGGCGATTCCGTGGCGGCAGCCGTCTTGTCGGCGGTGGAAGCCGCGCGGAAATGGTTGGGGCCGAAGGATCAGTCGAAGATGGTGGTCGAGCTATTTCTGACCGTTCAGGATGTCATGAGACCGCTCGATTCTTGCGCCATCCACGAAGGCTGTTTGGCTGAATCCAAGACGACGAGCCAGCTCCTGCTTTGGCACGCGCTGGGTGTCCGGCCTTACGAGCGGCACTTTTCGACCACCCCGTTCCGCACTCAGCAAGTGCGTGTCTACCATCTGCCGGACAGCCAGAGAGCCAACTTGAAAGAGCATTGGGAAGAAGAGTGGGACCATCTAAAGGTACAGCGATACGAGCTGAATGACGACGAGGTCGACTGTGGAGACTTGGAAGCCGGACGGGTCGGAGGGGCGGAGGGGGAGAATCGGAATAAGCCGATCCTGATGGCGGCCCGCAGTCATTCGGATGGGGGTAAGGTTTCGAGTTTCGTGTGGGCAGTTGTGGATTGCTTGATCCAGCAAGGGAAACCGGTGGCGTGCCTGCCTCGGTGCTGCTCGGACCATGAGGGAACGAATCTGAAACGGATCAAGAGCGTCTTCGCGAAACAACTCTTGAAGGATTGGCCCCAACTCTTGCAGGCGAAGCGGCGACTTGGTTGGGACCCCCTGTATTGCAACTGCACGCTGATCTGCGATCACCCGGAATCCGAGGCTCCGCCGGATCCGGCCGGGGACCTGGATTTAGAATCGGTGAGCGACCAGCTTTAAAACTAAGAAACGGAGTTTTGGAAGGACTGAGATGAACGAAGATACCCTGCAACAGATTCCCAAGCGCTTTTTTACCGGACTTGGCCCGGAGGTAGATTCTGGGCGAGTCCCCCTGTCGGAACTCCCGGCACCTCCCCCGTGGCGTGCCTTTGATCCGGGGGCAACGATCGATGAGGCGAATTGCCGGGACGCGCCTGAGATGCCCGCCTTTCAGTTGGAACGGGGGAAAGGGTTTGTTTCCGTGAATCAGAAAGCCGTTGGTGGCGAGGCGATTGTGGAGATGGTAAACGCCGCCTTGGTCTTGCGTCGCCCGCTCTTGGTTACGGGAACCCCTGGCATCGGCAAAAGTACGCTGGCTTATGCGGTGGCTCACGAGTTGGGTTTGGGACGCGTGCTTTATTGGGGGATTACGTCACGGAGCACGTTGCAACAGGGTTTGTACGAATACGATGCCATTGCGAGGCTACAGGACGCTTCTTTTGCCGAGGCCGCTCAGAAGCTAGAAACCGTTTCCGATCAGGCGAATCCGGTCGTTGAGGGAGGGCAGATCCTGGATATCGGCAAATACATCACCCTCGGCCCGCTCGGCACGGCCTTGGTCCCGACTGTGAAGCGAGGGCGGCCGCGCGTCTTGATTGTCGATGAAATTGATAAAGCAGATCCGGACTTAGCCAATGACCTTTTGGGAGTTCTGGAGGAAGGGGAGTTTACCGTGAAGGAACTGGCTCGCTTGCCCAATACGGAAGCATTTCGGGATTGCAACGTGGTCCCAGCCGATGCCGTGGAATCGGACGGGGAGGGGGAAGATCGGGTCAAGATCCGGCGCGGTCGCGTGCGTTGCCGCGAGTTTCCGCTCATCGTGTTTACCAGTAATGATGAGCGTGAGTTTCCGCCGGCCTTCATGCGCCGTTGTCTGCGGCTGCAGATCGCGCCCCCAAACGAAGCCACGCTTCGGACGATTCTGGAGACGCGCTTGGCGCCCTATCGCCAAACCTCGGATCAGCCTGAAGCAGAGAATTCCCAGGCCGTGGCGGCGGGGCTTGAGGTCATGGGGGCGCCGGATGAGGCCTTGGAGCGTTTCCTCGACCTACGGGACCAGAAAAAACAGATCATGGCGACGGATCAGCTACTGAACGCGCTCTTCCTGCGGGTGACGGGCACCTCAAGTCCGACCCTGGAAGAGCGGATTGCGTTGCGTCCGGTGGATGATCTCGGCGGCACGGACTCGGATTCCGAGACGGGACCGGAAGATGCCTAAGACCAAGCGAAACGCGCAATCCCCGAACGACCGCTGGGAGCAGTTTTTGGCAGCCTACCGATCGGGGAGTGGCGCATTGCCGGATGCCGAGGGGTTGGCGGATGCGATTTACTATGCGGCCGTCATGCTCGAAGCGCCCGCGGGCGGCGAGTCCTCTGAATCTGAGTCCAGCGGGGGAACGCCGACCAACCCCTTGGCGGGCAAAAGCCCGCTGCCGAAATGGGACCAAGGCCCGCCTGGGGATGAATCCGTTCCGCTGGATGATTTGCCCAACGTTGGGACACAATCCGACCTGGAGACGGATGCCGAGCGCGATGTCTTACTCCCGAGCGCGCCTTTGCCGGGAGCGGGACGAGCCACCCAGGGACGTCCCGTGCGGGTGCCGGGCGTGGAAGCGCTTCCCGAACCACTCAAGTTCCTACAAGCCCTATGGCCCCTCCGGAAGGCGCGCCATTCCGCACAAGCCGAGCCGGTGCTAGATTTGGAGGCGACTGCGGAACGCATGGCGGATCACGGCGGGCGGGTTTGGGCGCCGGTTCACCAGCGTGGGCAAGAGCGGGGTGTTTCCCTGCACGTGGTGGTGGAGGCCACGCCACCGCTCCGGATATTTGAACCCCAGGTTGAGGACTTCGTCCGCGTGGCTCGTCGTTCCGGCGCGTTTGCTACCGTGACCACCTGGGAACTCCAGATCCCGCCGGACGCAGAATTGGAGCCTACCCGTTGGCGCGCACGTTCTCGGAGGGGGAGCCGGGTGGCGGACCCGACCCGTTTTGTTTTTGGCAGCCGTGACGGGGTCTTGTTTCTCAGTGACTGCTTATCTCGGAGCTGGCGGAACGGCCGTTTACCCGGGCTACTCAACGCTTGGGCCCGACGAGCCAGCGTGGCCTTGGTGCCAATCTTGCCCCGGTCGCAATGGCATCGCACCCAACTGCGGAGCGGGACCGTGACCCCGGTGACGAATCGGGCCTACCTACCGACCGGGCGTGAATTGGGCGGAAGCGCCGGCACGCGATCGGATTGGTTGCCGCTCCCATTAGTCGCGCTTCATGATGTGGATCTGGCGGATTGGGCCCGCTTCATGGCCGGGCAATCGCGCGGCACCTTGACGGCCTACACGCCCAGACCGGAATCCTTTCAGATTCCTCCCGAGCCGCTCCCAGCCCGTGGCCCGCTTTCGGAGGGCCAACTGACGGAGCGACTGGAACGTTTCCAACGTTCCGAATCGCCCGGGGCGCAGCGGTTGGCCGTCCTGCTGGCGGCGTGTCCCTTGATTCTGCCGGTGATTCGTTTGGTGCAATCCCGTTTGGCACCCCGAACCGGACTGAGTGAGTTGATCGAACTCTTCTTAAGTGGCTTGGTGTATCGGCCGGAAGGCGAAGATCCCTTGGGGCCGCCCGACCGGATTTGCTACGAGTTCTTGCGGGTCGCTGAGGGTACGGAGTTGCGAGAACGTTTGCTGGATGATCTCCGCCGTTCCGAGGCCGTGGATGTGTTGCAGGAACTTTCGCGTTACCTGAGTGAGACGGGGGACGAGACCGTGATCGACTTCTTAGCGATCGTGAAGGATCCCGATGCGCGGTCCCATTTTGAAATTCCCGAGCACAATCGACCCTTTGCAAGAGTCGGGGCGGCGGTGTTGCGTCGACTCGGCCGCGAGTATGAGGATGTGGCGAATCTCCTCTCCGAACAAGGCGGGGAGGCTCCGCGTCCCCGGGGACCGCGACGCCGCGCCGTGGTGGCGGCGGATACGCTTGAGCGTTTCGAGGCGTTGCGATCCTTGGCCGAGCGGCTACAGCACCCGCAGGGGGGCGGGTATTTGGTTGCTAGCTGGTATCCCGGGCATGAGAAATCTCTAGAGCGCTTTTTGACGGACTGGGTGACGTGGTTGCGTCCGGAGGACAGTGGTCTCTTGATGGGGAGTTTTGCCGGTGAGGAATTGGAACAGGCGTTAGCAGGGCTGGAGATCGACTCGGACCGTCCTCTGGGTGTCCTGACTTTTGGTACGGGGATGCCGGTTTCATCCGGGGGCTTGGGGCGGGTGGTGCTTGGGTCTCCATTGGAGAATTGGGAGTCGCTGGTTGCTGAGACGGAGGCCTTGCTTCGGTCCGGCTTGGCCAACCGGCGTGGCGATCCGGTTGTGACCTTGGGAGATTTGGTTGACGCGTTGGGCGAGCGGGTTCAAGTTGTGGCTCCCATTGCTACGCAGTTGCCGCTGGCGAGGAATCCGCGGTACTTTAAAACTTCAATCCATGAGATTGAGTTGCTTCGAGTGTCCAAGGGAACGTTCATGATGGGGAGTCCTGAGGATGAGCCGGGGCGCTATGACGACGAAGGTCCGCTCCACGAAGTCACCTTGACCGAGGACTTCTATTTGGGGAAATACGCCGTGACACAAGGGCAGTATCGGGCCCTGACTGGGGAGAGCCCTTCGGCGTTTACCAATGCAGGAGACCGAGCGCCGGTTGAGCAAGTCTCTTGGGACGATGCCGTGGCGTTCTGCAGGGCTTTGAATAGTCTCTCACCGGCTGACGGCGGGCCGCCCGCCGATTGGCATTTTGCGCTGCCCTCCGAGGCGCAGTGGGAATACGCATGCCGAGGTGGAAGTGCCCAGTCCACGGCATTGTACACCGGGCCCATTACGATTAAGGGAAAGTGTCACGCTCCGGAGTTGGACCCGATCGCGTGGTATGGCGGCAATAGTGGCGTGGATTATGAAGGGGGCGTAGCATCGGGAGACTGGCCTGGCCGACAGTATGCCCAAGATCGGTCCGGTACCCATCCGGTTGGAGAGAAAATGGCGAACGAATGGGGGTTTTACGATATGCTCGGAAATGTCTGGGAATGGTGTGCAGATCGGTTTGACGCGCAATACTTCGGCGAGAGTCCTGATACGGATCCGCTGGGTCCCCCTGAGGGCTCGAAGCGCGTGGTTCGCGGCGGGAGTTGGATCAACCTCGCCAGGTACTGCCGCTCAGCGTGTCGGTTCGGGAACGATCCCGAGAACCGGGACGACAACCAGGGCTTTCGTGTTTCCCTCCAGGCCGGTAATGCCGAAGGCATTTGGGCTCCAGCTGGTGGTGCCGGCCCGACGAGCCGGGGGAAAAAGGAGCAAGCGAAGCGGGCGACGTTGAACCCGGCGGAGGAGGGACGCCACCTCCTGCTGGTCGATTGGCCCAAGGCCGTCTCAGAAAGCGGATTCGACTTTGCTCAGCTCTTCCCGGATGGGAACCAGTCGAGCCGAGCTTCAGTGGCCCGCCTCACGTGTTCCCAGGCAGATGCTGATTGGCGCGCTCTGATTGAGTCGAAACTTGCCGGGAATCAGTTGGTTGTGGGTTTCGCCGGGCCGGAATTTCCCGCGACCTGGGATCTTTCGGCATTAGCCCGGGCTAATGCTGCCACGAAGCTGCTGTTCTTGGACGTAGAAGCACCGGTATCGGGCATCACCGTGCCAGACGGAGTGTTCTTGATTGCGCTGCAGCGGGGAGGGGGCAAGTTAGGTTTGCCGGAGCTTATCGATCGCGGTCTCGGGCAGGGCTGGGCGGGTGCCTCGGGGCGGGCGGTCATTTCGGTGGCAGAGTTGGCTGGGTTTTTGCGGGGTCAGGTGCCTGAAGAATCGCTGACAATCCATGTGGACGGGGGGGATTCCTTGGCTTTGGCAAAGAATCCTCGGCACCGCGTGGTCCGGTTGCCCAAGGGCAGAACGATGGATTTTCTGTGGTTGCCTCCTGGTAGGTTCCGCATGGGAAGTGATCCGGACGAAGAGGGATTTATGGACGAGGATGGGCCCCGACATCCTGTTGAATTAACGGCACCGTTTTACCTCGGAAGCCTGCCGGTGACTCAAGAACAGTATCAGTGCGTGACCGGCAAATCTCCGAGTTCTTTTCAAGATGGGCAGGCTCCCGTTGAAAAGGTTTCCTATCACGATGCCGTGGCATTTTGCGACGCTCTTAATGGTTTGGCGGAAAACGAGGGCGGGCCGCCGAAGGGGTGGCGGTTTGATTTGCCGACAGAGGCCCAATGGGAGTACGCGTGTCGGGCGAGTTTGGATTCTCCCTTTTCAATTGGGGATGGGCATCGGATCGATTCGAGCCTGGCGAATTTCGACGGGAACTACCCGTATGCAATGGCACCGAAAGGGAAGTACCTTGAACGAACGACAGCGGTGGGGAGCTACCCTGCGAACCCGTGGGGATTCTACGATATGCACGGAAATGTTTGGGAATGGTGCCGGGATTGGTATGAAAAGAGTTATTACCAATCTAGTCCTGAGAGAGACCCGGTAGGCCCGCCTGAGGGGTCGTATCGCGTGGTTCGCGGCGGGAGTTGGCACGACGCCGCTGAGAGCTGCCGCTCAGCGTGTCGGGACGGGAGCGATCCCGAGATCCGGAGCTACTACCAGGGCTTTCGTGTTTCCCTCCAGGCTGAACCCGAGCGTAGCGCTGGCAGTGAGCGAAGTGGGGCTGAAGGCGAAGCCAGCCCCACTAGAGCGAACAGCCAGGGCGAAGCGGCCGATTAGCAGTAGATCCCGCGGTAATGATACGAGCCAGTTTCGATTAATTCGAATTCCGTCCGATGCCCCGGACTCATTGCATGAGTCTTTGAATCGATTTTTGCGAGGACACCAAATTCTCAAAACGGAGCGCATTTTTGAGAACGGAGCCTGGCATTTTTGTATTGAATCTAGGGGAACGTCCGAATGCACTCCGGACGCTCCGTGGCAAAGGGGACGAATCGAGTAACTGGAACGATTGTGGCCTGAAGATTTCCGCTCTTCCTGGTGCCAAGGCGTCCGAGGAAATCCCGGGCTAGACAGAGAACGAACCTACCGCCATTGGAAGAGCGGTTTTGAACGGAAATTCGGGCGTCGTGGTTTGAACTCCGAGCCGTCATTCAGTCCGGCGGAGACCTTAATTCAGGTTAGGATTCCAGACTCCGCAAAGCTGTAGTAGGTGTCCGGCTCTCCGATGATGATGTGGTCGTAGAGTTGGGCGCCTAAGTCCTTGAGAACTTTGGCAAACTTTGCGGTGATCACTCGGTCCGCTTCGCTGGGCGTGGGATTGCCGGAGGGGTGGTTGTGAACGAGGATGTAGCCGGATGGACTCAGGGACCAGGTATTGCGGATGATCTCGCCGGGTTGGGCATCGACCGCTGAGATGGAACCGATGGCCACGACCTCGAAGCAAAGGATCTTCAGTTGTGCATCGACCGCGACCGCGATGAGCTTTTCTTTCGTGGCGTTCTGTAGGGTTTGAAACAAACCGACCACCACGCTCGGATCGGTGAGCGGTTGATGGACCGGCAGGTCGCCCTTGACGCGCTTTTTCTTGAAGCGGGTCTCGACTTCGCGGATGTAAACCACGTTGGGGGATGCCGGGGAAGACTCGGACATGGGACTTAGGCTGGCATGGCGGCGTTGAAGTTTGAAGAGGGAAATTTGAAATTAGAAGTTGGATGGGGGGCAGGTGGGATGTGTAGGGCTGAATGGGGGAATGCAAACTGCAAACTGCAAAATGCAAACTGCAAAATGTGGGGGAGGAATCGTGGCTTGGTTTTCTTTCGGGTTCGGGGGATGATCAACGCTATGAGATTCCTCCGGTTGGCGCTTTCTGGGCTTTTGTTGGGGCTGATTGGCTTTGTTCAATTGCGGGCTGAAGTGCGGATCGTGGTGGATACGCCGATGGTGCCGCCGGCTTGGGCCTTGATGGAGCGGGCGTTGTTGCGGTCGCAGACCGAGCTCTGTGATCTATTCTTTGAGCGCTATTTCGACGAGCGAGGGTATCTGGAGTGTGTGGAACGCTGGGGCGGAGATGATGGGCCGGATGATGCGATTGAATGTGTTGCGGATTGGCCGGTGTTGCATGCGCTGGGTGGGGGAGACAATGTGTTGCGGCTTTACAAAAAGGCCTGGGAAGGGCATCTGCGGCAGTATACCGAAGCCAAGACGACGCATGTGCCTTTTGCGCGTGACGGGATGTTTTATAAGGAGTTCCACGTCATGTTTGATTGGATGCACCTGGGTGAGGAGTTGCGGGTGTTTAATCTTCAAGGGCTCTCGGATCCGAATGATTTGGCCTTGCACCGGCGGGCGCGGCGCTTTGCCGGGTTTTACATGAATGAAGATCCCGGTGCGCCGAATTACGATCCCGAGCATCGGATTATCCGGAGTCTGTTCAATGGAAGCCGCGGGCCACTGATGCGTAAGGCCACCGGATTGGACTGGGCCGGGGATCCGATTGAGGTCGAGAACCGATTTGATCTCGGGCATGGGGAGAAATCCTACGAGGAGATGGTGTTTCACTTTAAGGACTATAACGATATTGTCGGCGATCATCCCCAGAACCTTTCCGCAACCACGCTGGCTTTGAATGCCTATATGTTGACCGGAGAAGTTAAGTATCAAGACTGGTTGTTGGAGTATGTGGATGCTTGGGTGGAACGAACGGAACGCAATGGGGGGATTACGCCTTCCAACATCGGGCTGGATGGGACGATTGGTGGGGAGACCGATGGTAAGTGGTATGGCGGGGTTTATGGTTGGGGCTTTACGGTGGAAGTGCCGGGCACGGGAGCGATGGCGCATCGGCCGCGGGTCTACCGCGGGGTGTTGGGGTTCGGTAATGCGTATTTGTTAACCGGAGACATTCGGTACGTGGACGTTTGGAGCGGGATGATTGATTTGATCAACGCCAATGTGAAAGTCATTGATGGGGTGAAGCACTACCCGCGAATGTATGGGGATCAGGGGTGGTATGATTACCAGCCGTCGCCGTGGAACTATGGGGCTTTGGAGTGTTGGCTTTGGACCGGGCGGGAGACGGATCGCCGTCGGGTGGCGAACCATCCCTGGGTCCGTTACCTGCATGGAGAAAATGCGGGCTATCCGGAACAGGCGCTCCGAGCGGCGTTTGAGCAGGTGCGAGTGAAGGCGGAGAAGATGCGGACGGATCAGACAACGCCAGATACGCGTTTGGCGGACGATCCGATGGACAAGAACCCGGCGACCGTGCGGGCCTTGAGCGAACTAATGATGGCGGGCTTGGATCCCGGGCGGGGTGGAGGGCCACTGCATGCGCGCTTGCGTTACTTTGATTCGGAAGAACGTCGCGCAGGGGTGCCGAGTGACGTGGCAGCGTTGGTGGATTCGGTGACGGCGACGACGACGTCAGTCACGGTGTTGAATCTGAATCCGGCCCACTCCCGTCGGGTGGTGGTGCAGGCTGGGGCATATGCCGAACATCAGATTCAATCCGTGGCGGTGGACGATCAGGAATACCGGGTGGATGCCCCCGAGTTCGAACTACGACTTGAGCCTGGGAGTGGGGCTAGTCTCGTACTGCGGCATCGTCTTTACGCGAACCGGCCCACGTTGCTGTTCCCTTGGGATCGGTAGGGGGCGCTAGCGGAGGTGCTGAGAGCGCAGCGTTTTCTAATCTAGTTTCTTTGCGATTTTGCGGCTTCGCGCGAGCCCTCACTCCAGCTGGCCGGATTCCCGACAACGACCCGGGGTCTGCGGCGGCCCTACCTAAAACACGACGGCTCGGGAAAAGAGTCTCGACCCGTGACGCATTATTAACAGTTAATGCGTCAAATCTTCGCTAAAAATCCCATTAGACCTAGTGGTGAATGGATGGGGTTCGATCGGTGTTAGCGTGGATCGTGGTGTCGTATGAGCGATTCTTCCAACAGTAGCGTGTTGCGCTTTCAGATGGCCGGATTGAAGGCGCGGGTAGACGCCCAGCGGACGCGCTGGCAGCTCGCGCGTTTCCGCTGGTTGCTGTTTGTGCCGTTCCTTTTTTTCGAAGGGCTTTCCTTGTGGCTCTTAGGACTCCAAGTGGGGGTATTGGGCTTGCCGTATCAGTTGAGTGTGTTGGGGATGCATGGAGTGGCATGCCTTTTCTTGTGGTGGGCGGTTTGCGTTTGGAAACCGAGAGCCGGTGGTGAGAATGCCGGGGTTTTGGGGGCGATGGTTCTGGGTCTTTCGATCTCGTTGCCCGTGGCCGGACCGACGTGTGTCTTCTTGATGTTGTATTTGATCGGGGAGCGACGTCCAGCGGTGGTCAAAAAAGAGGTCGAGAGTCCTTTTACCATTGGAACCCGAGTTCCTTCAGCGTCCGAGTTGGATTTTGTGAACGGGCCGGATGCGTCCACAAGTATGTTGGGTGTTATGACGGGGCCGGATGTCGAGTCTCGGCGCAACCTCATCTTGGGGGCTAGGAATCTTCCGGCGAATGATGCCGTGCCGCTGCTTCGGACCGGTTTGATCGATAGTGACGAGGAAGTGAAGTTGTATTCGCAGAGTCGATTGAGCGCGATTGTGGAGCAATATGAGGAGACAATTGCATCCTTTAAGCAGGGGCTCGATGAGAAACCTGAGGATACTTCTCTGCTCCTTTCTTTGGCGGAGCAGTACACGGAGCTCGTGACCTTGGACTTGGTGATTGATCCGGAAATCCAACGGTTTTATTTGCGCCAAGCGGCGGATCTTACGGAGCGGGCCTGTCGGGTGGCACCCGAGGAAACCCAGCCGTGGATGGCGCGGGCTCAGTATGCGTTGGCGTTAGGTGATACGGAAGTGGCGAGCCAAGCGATCGAGCATCTCGAGCAGCTTGGAGCGGGGAGTGAGGTAACCGAGCCGTTGGCGATCGAGGTGTGTTTTCTGCGTCGTGATTGGGATCAGTTCCGGGAATCTTTGGCCGAGGGCCTCAGAAACCGGTTTGTGGCTCCATCGGTGCAGGCCCTCGGCGAGTTTTGGTTGCCGCCCATGCAGGGCTCTTCCTCACTGACGGAAGAGCCCGTTGAGCAGCAGTTTGGTTGAGCTCCGTGGTGGGATTCTATTTCTTGCCGCTTTCCTTCCCGTCAGAATCATTGCTGCGGGTCTTTTTCATAGGGAATTCTTGGTTCCGTCGATGAAATGTACCACTTGACTGGGTCTGATTCGGATGGGGCCGCATCGCTTTGCCGAGCGTGGTTGCCCTTCTGGTTGGGGGAATAAAGCCCAAAGCCTTTCTCGTCGATGCGGCGATATTTCCATGGCAGCCCGGTCGTCGGGTCGTTAGGCGGCGTTGGCAAGAAGGTGGGCGATAGTGTCTGGAGCGATTCTGGATACCTCTGGTGTCGAATGAAATAACGTTCCAGGGCTATTGCGATTTTCGCAGTTTCGACGGCGTATTGGGCGTTGAGAGCTTTTTCAAAGGATTTCGGATAGACTGCCAGAAAGAGGGTTGCCATAGGTCCGTATGCTCTAAGCGGTCGGTCTAGTTTTGGGGTGAGGCGTTGATTCCACGGGGAGGTCTCTGTGAGCGCTTCAGCCTCCTCCGTTGCCTTAATCATTCCTTCGAAGGCCACGAGCGTTTGCCTCCAGTTCATCCTAACTGCCGCTTGTACGTTTGGGGTCAAAAGCATTGATATTAATCGCCGAACCGCGGCGCCAAAACGGCCGCCATAATACTGCCTAGGGTTACGACGGAGCCACCGGTCTATCTCCTCTAGGACTTCATAGAGTGATGCTTTCGTCGAAGGGCGAATGGTTATTGCCGCCAACGCTCGCTCGCTTCGAATTACCTCTGATAGTGAGTGGGTTAGCGCGTATTGGTCGAGTGCGGCCCCCACTTGTTTCCAATCTTCGTCTGTTCCGAGGTGAAACTGCTGAATGATTCTCAGGCTATCGATGGCGAGCTCGACCAGCGCAAACTTCAGTAGTGCGCTGACGAGTCGTTCCGATTCTTCAGTGTCAATCAGATCCAACTGCAGGCGAAGTTGTCGAAAACATTCCTCGACGTCTCCACGCATCGCTGCCCCTGCGCTTCTCAAGTGACTTGTGCGTGAGAACGCCCGCACTAGCGAGAGGTGTGGTCCCAACATCTCAAAGAAGTCTTTGTCCCTTTGGTAGGGGTAGACGTTGTTGGGGCGCTTTAAGGCTTCTTCGAGTTCTCGCGTTTCTGATTCGGCGCTTCGGTAGTGTTCTTGGATTGCTTCTCCTACTTGATGCCAGGTGGAGGGCAGTTTGTCGGCCGGGACGATTCTTTCGGGTTCGTTGAGCAAGAAAGCGGCTTGGCTAAAGATGTCGGTAGGTATCTCTTCGTCGTTGGCGATTCCGTCGCGTTCGGCAATCAAGGAAGCCGCTTGGCTATAGACGTTTTTCAAGGTGGTGTTTGTGGGGTTGGCCGGCTTGAAGGCGTCTTGGTCCGTTGACGAATCAGATCGGAGACTCGCTAGCGGATTCGGCGGCTGAAGGGGCCAATAAGGCGACGCCTCGTTTGTCCTACTGATGAGGGCTCTAGCCCGTTCTCCGGCTGCGTCATCCTGTCCGGCGTCCGCGATTGGGATGAGGAATGGATGCTGCCAAACATTCTCGTCGTCGGATATCGGCTGCGGGTGGTGTTGTGGCAAATTGAGGGAAACGCCAGCGGCTGTCAGATTCGATTCGTAGCTATCGAGTAGGCGTTGTTCATAAAGAGCCGCGAGAGTACCGCCCACGGGGATCGCAAGAACGCCGCTCAAGTAGAGAAGGAGCGCGACCACCGTCGCCTTTGGGTCTCGAATGAGAAGAGCCAGGAAGCCAAGAGGATACGTTGGTGGCAGGATCGTGAGGATTCTTAGGCCTTTCCCTTTCTTGGATCGGCAGACGGCGACGATAGATGCCACCCAACCGGCACACCCCAACAGAATGGTGGTCCCAAATGATGCGATGGATAGCGTGGGATATAGATCCACTAGGGAATTCATTGGCTCGACTCTACAAACACCCTATGAGCCCTACGCGTTTCTTGCGAGTGCGTTTTGAGGTGAGGGTGTGATTAAAAGTGCGGGGTATCGGATCGAAGCGGTTGGCTTCCCTTTGAAGGGGCTGGAAGAAGAGGTCGCTGACAAGGAAAGCGGCAGCTCTGCTCCCGCACTCCATATGAGAGAGCTGAATTTTGCACTTTGCATTTTGCAGTTTTCATTCTCCCCGCACTTTGAATCATACCCTCGAGGTGAAGCCTGTGTCCGTGACTCGACGTCGAAGCCTCAAGATTTGCTATCCTCGGCTACCATAGTCCTGTTGGGCGATTACCCAGCTGGTTCAGGGAAACTCCCACATGGCCCTGGGGGACTTTAGAGTGCCTAGGGCTCGTAGAGCCCGAATCCGCTTTTTGGATTCGGCCCGGGACACTACTCACAACCACCTTTGAATACTGAGCTTCCAATAGGATTGCTGTTCTTCAGAGCGAAATCTTGAATCCCGTGGGGATTGGGGAGATTCGCCTGGAAAGGGGTTACTCTGATCTTGGATTCCAGTCGCGAATGGTGGCTTCCACGGCTTCGAGTTTCTGTAGGAGATCGAGCTGTCGGTTGCGGAGGTCGGTTTGCCGGACGTGGGCCTGGAGGGCTTGGCGGGTTCCTCCGGTGGGGTGGAAGGCTTGCTTGTCGAGGCGATGTTTGAGCGTGGTCAGCGCGGCGGTGAGTTGTACGTCGTGAAGGACGATACCGAGTGCATCAAGGCTGCTTGGGTTGATACGAATGGGTTTATTGCCGACGTTCTGCGCTCCTGTGAGTCGGGATTTCAGTGTGGGGTATTCAGTGGGATCCGTAGCGACGAAGTAGCCCTCGGTCGCGTCAATGCCCCAGGTTTCCGCATCGGGTTGGCGGTCGATGTTGCGCTCGTTCGGCGGGAAATAGTGGCCGGTGGTGAGGCGGACCGCTCCGAGGGAGTGGCCGAGTTCGACTAAGCTTTGGACGGAGGCTTTGCCGAAGGTGCGCGTGCCTACGACGACGGCGCGTTCGTGATCCTGGAGGGCTCCTGCGACAATCTCGGCGGCCGAGGCCGTTTCTTGATTGATCAGGACCACGAGTGGTTGATCCAGATAGGGGGCGGCTTGGGCGGAAATGGCTTCCTTGGCGCCGTCTTGGTTCGTGAGGTGAACAATCGCGCCCTCTTGAAGGAAGAGGTCGGCAACGGCGGCGGCCGCATTGAGTGTGCCGCCGGGGCAGAAACGGAGATCCAGAATGATGCCCTTGGGGTTCTGCTCGTTGATGAGGGCTTGGAGCTCTTGGGCGGTGTGGTTGCCGACGTAGCTCACTTGGTAGTAACCCATGCGTCCTTGCCGGCCCAGTTGATGTGGCCGGGCTTTGCCTTGGGGATCTTCCGTGCCTCGGAGTCCGAAAACGGTCGGGAGCGGAATGCGGCCCCGGCGAACGGTTTTGGCGATCTCATTGCCGTCTCGTTTGAGCGTAAGCGTGACTTCCGTATTGATGGGGCCGCGGATCCGCTCCACGAGTTGGGTGAGGGAGATGCCCGTCACGGATTTTCCGTCGACGCTGACGATGATGTCGCGGGCGCGGAGATCGGCTCGGGCGGCGGGGGAACGGGGGATGGGTTCGGTGATGATGAATTGGGAATCCGTTTCCTGCAGCTTGGCACCGATGCCGAAGAGTTCGCCTTCAATGTGAAATCGCATGTCCGCGAGTTCCTCCGGTGCGAGGTAGAGAGCGTGTGGGTCGTCGAGTTCTTGCAACATGCCGTCGATGGCGGCTCGGGTGAGTTTTTCTTGGGAGGGGCGGTTGACGGATTGGTTCGCGAGGGAGTCCCGAATGGCGCCGAGGGAACGTTCCGGCGATGTTTGTTTGCCAACTGGGGCTGTTGGGGTGGTGTCCTTTGCGGCTGCTCGGATTACGGGGCTCGTGGCGGCTAGCGTCAGAGCGAGGGTGGCTAGAGATAAACTGATGGTGGTCATTTGGCTTCGAGTTGGGTTGGTGCGGTTTTGTTCTGGGGACAGGATGTCGTGGATGCGACGTTCGAGTTTTCCGGGTCGTGCCGCGGCCAATGCAGGGGTCATGCGGAAGGCACGGTTCTGGCATTGGGCGACGATGGCGGTGAGTTGGTGCGCGTATTGCGGTGCGTTGGTTCCGAGATTGAGTACGGTATCATCGCACGCCGTTTCCTGGGCGTTGCGAAGTTTGTGGGCGGCTATCCAAGCGAGCGGGTTGTACCAGTGGAGAGCACAGGCCAGGTGGGCGAGCCATTGGAGCGAACTGTCGTAGCGTTTGATGTGGGCCAGTTCATGGGCGAGCACGGCCGTTCGTTCCGCCGGAGACCAATCCGAGGCTTGGGTGGGCAAGAGAATGACGGGGCGGAAGCAACCCCAGGTCATGGGAATCTGGCGGGTCGCGCATTGCAGGACTCGGACGGGACTGGTGATGCCGAGTTGCGTTCGGAGGCGATTCGTCTCGGTCTGTAAAGGAAGGTCCGCGGGTTGGGAGCGGAAGCGGCGGAGACGAAAAAGGCTAATGGCACCCAGGAGAACGACGGCCAGAAGGCTGCAAAACCCCGTAAGCCAGAGCTTGGCGATCCAGCTATGGTCCGGGACTATGGCCAGGGTGGGTGTCGGGCTGGGTGAGCGTGGCGTTGGATACGCGACCATTATGATCGGTTCCGCGAGGGACGCCGTGGTGGTGTCCGAAACGTGAGTTTGGATCCTCGCATCGATCGGTTGGCCAGAGGGGGGTGATGGCATCAGTCTCAAGGAAACGGATGGGCCTGGAGGGGCAGCCACGGGAATGGTGTTCCACTGAGGGAGACCGAGTGAGAACGCGGGGAGGAGAGTGAGGAGCCCCAGGGTTGTGGCCCAGAGCCAGTGCTGGGTGGCGGCCGATGCTCGGCACCATCGTAATACTTGGTTGATGCCGAGGGCGCAGAGGACCAGAAGCGTGGCCTTGAGGGTCAAGAGGGTCCACGTTTGCGGAATGCCGTCTGCAATGGCGAGCCATTCGAGGAGTCGAGAGAGCGCAGTCATTTTTTTGGGGAGCGGGCTTTTTCGATCAAATGGGAGATGCGTTCGAGCTCGGCCTCGCTGATGGGGGTGGTGCCATCGGCGAGATGGGCGGCGACGGCCTGCTCGAGGGAGTTTTCAAAGAAAGTATGGAGGACTCGTTTGAGGGCGGATTTGCCGGCTTTGGTGCGGGGGCGGGTGGGGCGGTAGTAGTAGGTTTGACCGGATTGGGTGTGCGTCAGGTGGCCTTTTTCTTCCAGAATCCGCAGGTGGGTGCGGACGGCCGTTTTCGTGGGCGCTTCGGGGAGTTTCCGCATGACTTCGAGTGCGGAGATTTGGCCATGGGCATAGACGATGTCCATGATCTCGCGTTCGCGCCGGCTTAGTTGGGGTTCGTTGGGTTCGGGCATGGTATTGGGGAAGGGTCTTCTGCTATCTGGTTAATAAATTAACCGCCTTGGGGTGTTTGTCAATTGATGGGGTTAAAAAATTAGCTCCTTTATTTTTTGTGTGTTGATTTGGTGGGAATGGTCCGCCCTTTCAGGGCTCGTTGGTTTTTTTGGGTGGGTTTTCCCAGGGCGTTGCCCTGGGCTGATATGGGGCGGGCCTTCAGCCCTCGGGGCCGAGATTGGGTTGATGAGATGGTGTCGTGTGCAGCGGCCATTTTTTGGGCGGGCTTTGTCCCGAGATGGTCTTACGTTGGATAGGTGGTCCGCCCTTTCAGGGCTCGTTGGTTTTTTTTGGTTGGGTTTTCCCAGGGCGTTGCCCTGGGCTGATATGGGGCGGGCCTTCAGCCCTTTTGGGGCGAGATTGGGTTGATGAGATGGTGTCGTGCGTAGCGGCCATTTTTTGGGCGGGCTTTGTCCCGAGATGGACTTACGTTGGATAGGTGGTCCGCCCTTTCAGGGCTCGTTGGTTTTTTGGGTTGGGTTTCCCCGGGGCGTTGCCCTGGGCTGATATGGGGCGGGCCTTCAGCCCTTGGGGGCGAGATTGGGTTGATGAGATGGTGTCGTGTGCAGCGGCCATTTTTTGGGCGGGCTTTGTCCCGAGATGGACTTACGTTGGATAGGTGGTCCGCCCTTTCAGGGCTCGTTGGTTTTTTTTGGTTGGGTTTTCCCAGGGCGTTGCCCTGGGCTGATATGGGGCGGGCCTTCAGCCCTTTTGGGGCGAGATTGGGTTGATGAGATGGTGTCGTGCGTAGCGGCCATTTTTTGGGCGGGCTTTGTCCCGAGATGGACTTAGGTTGGATAGGTGGTCCGCCCTTTCAGGGCTCGTTGGTTTTTTTGGGGTGGGTTTTCCCAGGGCGTTGCCCTGGGCTGGTATGGGGCGGGCCTTCAGCCCTTGAGGGTGAGGGGGCGAGATTGGAGTAATGATTTGGTGTTGCGCGGAGTGGATATTTTCCTGAGCGGGCATTGCCGTGAGATAGACTTACGTTGGACGGTGGGCCGCCCTTACGGGGCTCGTTTGTTTTTTTGGGGTGGGTTTTCCCAGGGTGTTGCCCTGGGCTGGTACGGGGCGGGCCTTCAGCCCTTGGGGATGAGGGGGCGAGCCTAGTGGATGGTTCATCGGTGTGGACGTCACTCGATGTTGTGAGCACCAACGGTGCGTTCCCGTTCAAGCCCAGGGCAGCGCCCTGGGAAATATCGCATTCTATTGATTCGAGCCCTGTAGGGGCGGGCCAACCTGATTCGGATGCCGGCGGTTTCGAGCGTTGACAAGTGGGTGTCTTAAATCAATAAATACTGACCAGTTGGTATGTTTTTATGATTCAATCCCCTCGAAAAGAATCCAAAGCCAAACACGCGCGGCGACATCGGGTGCTGCAGGCGGGGCGGGAACTCTTTCTGCTCCAAGGCTTTGCGGCGACAACAGTGGATGCGATCTGCGAACACGCAGGCGTGACTAAGGGGACTTTCTTCTACCACTTTGAATCGAAAGAGCTCATGGCCGAGCAGCTCTTGGAGCGGTTTATCGAGCAGCTGATCGCCCCGATGGCTTTTGCGCGGGATCCGAAAACGACCGCGGATCCCGTGCGCCGACTCAACCAGATGTTGGGATCGTTTACGCGAACCTACAGCCGTGGCCCGGTCTTGGGGTGTTTGATCGGGGTGTTTGTCAACGAGTTGGGTTGTGTGAATGAACGTTTTCGTCGGCGCTGTCAGCGGGCTCTGGAGACCATGCGGAATGCCTTTCGGCGCGAGCTGGCGGCGGCTCAGTTCTATCGCGGGGGAGCGTCTGAGGAGTTTGATGCGGAGGCACAGGCAGAGGTGATTCTTGCGTCGTTGCAGGGGGCAGTCGTTTTGGCTCGGGCGCGGCAGGATGCAGCGATTCTGGAAACCGTCGCGGGGGATTGGGGGCATTACTTTCTTCGGACCTTTGGGGCCGAACGAAGCGACCGAAATGAAGTAACAGAACAGAATACGATATGAATGGATACTTGGTGTTAGTGCGCGGTGGCGGCAAGACGTTCGAGTCTTTAAGCGAGGAAAAGCGGGATGAAATCTACGCGAAGTGGAATGCCTATATTGAGAAGTTGACCGAGAGTGGGCATTGGTTGAAGGGCCAACCCATCGAGGAGACGGGGCGCTTGCTTTGTGAGAAGAAGGAGGCGGCTGAAGGAGTGGTGGGGGACTTGGATGTGGTCGTGGTGGGCTACTTCATTTTGGAGGCCGCCAACTATGACGAAGCCGTCAAACTGTGTCTGGACTGCCCGAGCTTAGAGGTGGGTGGCAAGTTGGAGATCCGCCAGACGGTTGAAATGTAGCCGAGGGGGCACACAAAACCCGTTGCGCGGCTGCGCAACGGGTTGGTGCTTAGTGCGAAGAGTATTCGTTTTTTTGGGTGGGACTAGGCTACGACCCACGGGCCGCGGTAGTCGCGCGTCATCCAGGACGGGTGGCCCGTGCCTTTCTTGAAGCGGAGCTTGATCGGATCCCAGAGGAGGGATTGCCGGTTGTAATAGGCCTGATTCATCAAGTGGCAGCAGATGGCCGAGCGTCCGCCAATGCCCTCGTGGGTATTGGGCTTCTTGCGGCTCTGCATGCAGGCGAGAAAGTCATCGATGTGGTTGGTGCTGTGGTAGAGCTTTACTTTGGCGTCCTTCAGGAACATGGACTCGGCTTTATCCAGCTCGGGGTTAAGCACTTTACGGGCGTTTTCGGCGCCCAGGTTGCCAGCTAGCATTTTTCCATTGCGGCTGATGGCGAATTGACTGCGGGATACTTGCACATCCCCGTCGGTTCCGAAGAAGTGTGCTCCGATGCCTTGTCCGTGTGCCACAGTGATCCCGCCTTCATAGATGAGCTGCGCGCCTTTCATGCCTTCCGGTTCGGCGGGAGGAACGGCGGCGATGGGGCCGGAGTCATCTGTTCCGAGACCCCATTGGATGATATCTAAGTGATGGGCGCCCCAGTCACAAACCATACCGCCACCATACTCTTTGTAGTTGCGCCAGCTCGGGAAGTGGCGGTGAACCCCGCGTGGGCTCAGGACCGAGTTGTAGGGGCGGAGTGGGCCAGGGCCGATCCACATGTCCCAGTCCAAACCGGGTTCCATTTCTTCTTCCGGTAAATCGCAGGGCACTCCGGGAGGTCCGAAGCTGACGGCGCCCCGGGTGATGTCGCCGATGACGCCGTTGCGCACGAGTTCACAGGCCACGCGGAAGATGCGTGAGGAACGCTGCATGGAGCCGGTTTGCAGGATGCGGCCGTTGCGCTCGACGGCATTCATCACCGCGATGGATTCGTGAATGTTATGGGTGAGTGGTTTCTCGCAATAGACATCCTTGCCGGTGTCGAGCGCGGCGACGGTCTGGTAGGCGTGCCAGTGGTCGGGGGTGGCGATGCAGACGGCGTCGATGTCGTCCCGGCTGATCAGTTCCCGAAAGTCGTTATAGTCGTCGCAATCCGTGTTGCCGTATTTCTCATCTACCTTGGCTTTCGCGTCGAGGCGGCGGTTGCGGTCCACTTCCGCGACGGCCACGGCCCGGACGTGGTCGTGGCGCATGAAGCCGCGGATCAGTCCGCTATTTTGCCGTCCCATGCCGATGAAACCGACGTTAATGCGGTCGTTGGGTTTGGTGGCGGCGGACAGCATGCCGGAGGGCAGAATGAATGGAGCGGCTGCGGCCAGGGTAGAGGTCTTGAGAAAAGACCGTCGATCGGTCGGTTTGGGGTTCATGAGGGGAGAATAGCGGGGAGAAGTCTGAGATTTGAAGTGAGAAATTCGAAATTTGAAATTTGAAACTGGGTGGGCTTCGGCATAGTGGGTGGTGATGAACCTGAAAGAATTGATGGGCGATCGGTGTTTTCGTTGGTTGAAGTGGGCGAATCGTTTGCGGCCCTTGGCGGGAACGTTGGTGCTGGTGCTGGCGGTGGTATTTCCGGCGACCGCAGCTTTTGCGGCGGATGTAGCCAAGTCTCCGGGGATCAAGGTGATGAGTTTCAATATTCGTTACGGGAAGGCCAATGACGGCGAGAATAGTTGGCCGAATCGAGATTACTTGGTGCTGGAAACCATCCAGCATTTCGACCCGGACCTTTTGGGAACCCAAGAGGTCTTGAAGTTTCAGGCTGACTTCCTTCGTGAGAAATTGCCGGGCTACGCGTTCCACGGTGTGGGTCGTGAGGATGGGAATGCGAAGGGGGAATACGTACCGGTGATGTATAAGAAGGATCGGTTCGAGCTGATAGACTCCGGTCATTTTTGGCTCAGTGAAACGCCGGATGTGCCGGGCAGTATGAGCTGGGATACGTCGCTGACGCGGATGGCGTCTTGGGTGATCCTTCGGGATCGCAAGGGTGATGGGCGTCCGTTTGTGTTTGCCAATACGCACTTTGATCACCGGGGACGGCAGGCACGCTTGGAATCCGCGAAACTCATCCGGCAGCGCGCGGAAGGCGTTGAGGCGGATGCTCCGGTTATTATTGTGGGGGACTTTAACACGGGCGATGACGAAGCGCCTTACGATGTGTTGGTGAACGCGGAAGGCTTTTCCGGACCGAAGTTTCAAGATTCGTATCGCAATATCTTTCCCGTCCGCACGGAACGAGAAGGAACCACCACGCGATGGACCGGCCGACGCGAGGGGCGGCGGATCGATTGGATCATTCACTCGGATAAATTCGTGACCTTGAACGCGGCCATCAACTACACGAACGAGGACGGTCGATACCCCTCGGATCACTATCCTGTCCAGGCGATCTTGCGACGGCGCTAGCGCTTTGTTTTCCGTCCGGCGAGGAGGAAGAGAACTCGCCGGCGGAAACGCCGTCGAATATCTTGATCTTCCTCTAGGGCTCGCCTTAAATCGCAGGCGTGTCAGCGCATGTCATTGCGGTTGCGAATCAAAAAGGCGGAGTAGGAAAGACCACCACCACGGTGAATCTGGCGGCTTGTTTGGCTGCGGATGAATGGCGGGTGCTGTTGGTCGATATTGATTCCCAGGCCAACGCAACCAGTGGACTCGGCGTCGAAAAGACGGAAGGCGGGAGCGTTTACCGCCCGCTTTTGGGTGATGGCCGGCTGGAGGATAAGATTGTTACCACGGATTTTGAACGCTTGGATCTCATTCCGTCCGAAGTGGATCTCTGCGGGGCGGAAGTGGAGTTGGCCCAAGCTTCGAACCATCTCTTTCGGCTCAAAGAAGCCTTGCATGGGATTACGGACTCGGAGCGGTATGATGTGGTGTTGATCGATTGTCCGCCTTCGTTGGCCATCGTCACGTTGAATGCGTTTGTGGCGGCGGACTGGTTGATTGTTCCGCTGCAGTGCGAGTATTACGCTTTGGAAGGGATCGCCATGTTGACTCGGGTGGTGGATCAATTGAAGGAAGCGGGTGCGAATACGGAGTTGGAGCTCTTGGGGGTTTTGATGACCATGTTCGATTCGCGGACGCGGCTTTCGCACCATGTCGTCGGTGAGGTGCGCAATTACTTCGACCAAAAGGTCTTTGATACCATCATTCCCCGGACCACCCGATTGGCGGAGGCGCCGAGTCACGGCAAACCTGTTTTGCACTATGATCCCTACAGTGCGGGTGCGGCGGCTTACGAGGTGCTGGCGCAAGAAGTGGTCGAGCGCTTGCGGCTGAAGTCGTCCCGGCCACCCCGACTGAGCGTTCCCTGATTCCCCGGGGGAAGCGCCATCCTCCGTCCGGTGGGGGCCTCGCTACGGGAATTCAAAACACCAAGAACCGTCGGACGTGTTGTCGACACGGATTGAGTCCGGGAGGAATTTCTCGATCACGATCTGGTTGGTTTCCGCATGTCGGGACCGGGTGGTGGCGTGGTAGCGGCTTTGGCCTGCTAGGGCGCAGGGTAGCATGAGTTGGTCTGCGCAGTATTCCCCGACCGGTGCCTCGGTGTTGAGGTATTCCCGCACCTGATCCGTGAGCTGTTTTACGAAGTGGATGGGGCGTTGGCGTCGTTCGGGAAAGACGCTGAAAACTTCGGAGTGATTCTCGTGAGCGATGGAGGCGAGCCAGACTTGGCCCGGGCCGGGGCTCTTGCGGGTTTTCTCGACCTGGTAGTTGGCTTCCGGGAATTCCAAGTGTTTCTTCAGCATGCGGAGGCTTCGTTTGGTGTCTTCTTCCGGGATGCGGCTGCTGATGACCTTGGCTTCGGTGCGGGCGTCGCCACTCCGGCGGGTGAGTTGCAGGGGCTGGAGCCGCGGACACGGAGTGATTTCGGCCGTGATTTGGCCTCCGCCGGCGGGGTAAAATCCGTAGCGTTCCAGAGTGAGATTTATCTCTGGGCCCATGCGATTGATGTGGGGAAGCCAGGTGGTGGTCAGGAACTCGTAGGGCGGCGCCATGCCGTTGTGGGTGCCGCCTTCGACTGAGATCTTGGACGGGGCGTCGGCGGTGAAGAGGGCTGGCAGTACGGTTTGAAGGACGAGGGAGGCGCTCCCCGCGGTGCCGACGGCGAAGGTGTAGTTGCCGGGACGCACCGAGCCGGGAACGAATTCGAGCTCCGTGGATCCCAATTCAGCGCCTTGGGTGGTGGCTTGGCTGATGGTGGTGGCGGCTTGCACGGCGGTGAGGTGTTGCCGAAGGAGGCCCGGCCGCTTCCGTCCGGCGCGGATTTGAGTGAGTCGGACGGCTTGGCCGGTGATCATGGCCAGCGAGAGGGAGCTGCGAAGAATCTGGCCACCGCCTTCGCCTTGGGATCCGTCGATTTCTATCATTTGGGTTGTAACTAATTGATGGGGGGTGGTTTAGGTTTTTCTGGTCCTTGGTTCGGGGCAGCTTGTGTTCGCCAATTGGGCTGACCTTGGGATTGCGGGCCTCTCTCTTGCCGCTCAGCTCTTCCTTTCAGCGGGATGCACCTCGTTGACACCTCCATGGGGGATTGTTACCGTCGCCCGCTTTAACTTTAGAGGGCCATGGAATACAAAGACACACTCAACCTACCTAAGACCAGCTTCCCCATGCGGGCGGATTTGGTCAACCGTGAACCCGCTCGGCTGGAGAGCTGGGAGTCCATCGGGTTGTATGAGCAAATCCGCCAAGCGCGATCCGGTGCCCCTCGGTTCATTCTGCACGACGGTCCCCCCTTCGCCAATGGTGATGTGCATATCGGTACGGCGCTGAACAAAACTCTTAAAGATATCATCATCAAATACCAGACCTTGGCGGGCCGAGATGCCCCTTATGTGCCGGGCTGGGACTGCCATGGCTTGCCGATTGAGTTCAAGGTGACTCAGGCAATGCGGAAGGCGGGAAATGCCGACGCGGGCCCCGCGGAGATCCGGGCGGCTTGTGACGAGTATGCCCGCAAGTTCATCGATCTGCAGCGGACTCAATTCAAACGGCTCGGGGTCTTGGGCGAATGGGATTCGCCTTACTTAACTTTGGACAAAGCGTACGAGGCTGATGAGCTGCGTTTGTTTGCTGATGTGGTGGAGAAGGGCTTTGTCTACCGTGGGAAGAAACCGGTCTATTGGAGTATCCCGTGCCGCACGGCATTGGCGGAGGCCGAAGTGGAGTATCAGGACCACGTGAGCCAGAGCATCTACGTCAAGTTCCCCGTGGTGGGCGCGCCGGGTCTGTCGGTGTTGATCTGGACGACCACGCCATGGACGCTGCCGGCGAATCTGGCAGTGGCCTTCAATCCTCGGCTGAACTACACCCAAATCCAAGTGGGCGACGAAGCGTTTCTCGTTTCGGTGGGTCTCTTGGATACGTTGGCGGAGAAGTGCGAGTGGTCCGATTTTCAGATCACCCGTTCTTTGGATCAGGGGCAGCTCGAACAGATCGAGTATCAGCACCCATTCTGTAACCGAACGGGCAAACTCTACCCGGCCGACTTTGTCGAGGACACGGCGGGCACGGGCTTTGTGCACATTGCGCCCGGTCATGGTTTGGAGGATTATGGTTTGGGGATGTCGGTTGGGTTGCCGGTGTATTCTCCGGTGGATGACTCGGGGTGCTTGACTCAAACCGATGACTTGCCGGTGGAGCAACAGATTGGCGAGAACTTGATCGGGAAATCGGTCCTGGAGAAGAAGGGCAAGAGCGAAGCCAATGAAGCCGTGTTGGAGCAACTGCGTTCTACCGAACACCTGCTTTTGCACGAGGCCTACAGCCACTCGTATCCGCATTGTTGGCGGAGCAAGACCCCGGTGGTCTTCCGGGCCATGGATCAATGGTTTATCGGGATCGATCACGACGGATTCCGCGATCAAGCCTTAGCGGAGATCAATCGGGTTGCTTGGATCCCGGACTGGGGTAAGAACAGAATCGAAGGTGCCGTGAAGTCACGGCCCGATTGGTGCATCTCGCGTCAGCGTACCTGGGGAGTTCCCATCCCGGCCTTCTACGATGCCGAAGGGCAGGCGATCTTAGATCCTGCCGTCATCCGCAACACGGCCGACCTGGTTGCCGAAGCCGGTTCGAACGTGTGGTTTGAAATGGATTGCGAAGCACTTTGGAAACGCGTCCGCCCGGCGGATTGGTCCGGCGGCGAAGCCGTGCGTAAATCGACCGATACGCTTGATGTGTGGATTGACTCGGGATCGTCTTCCCGTTCGGTGACCCTCCAACGGGATGTGTTGCGGGGCACGGATGGGGAGAAGCGGAAACCGTTTCAGGCAGATCTCTATCTTGAGGGGAGCGATCAACATCGCGGTTGGTTCCAGTCTTCCCTGCTGTTGTCGCTCGCGAGCAATGGGGCCGCGCCGTATGAGTCCGTTCTGACGCACGGGTTCATGGTGGATGCCGACAAGGAGAAGATCTCCAAGAGCAAGCAGGGGCAAGGGGGCTATGACAAGCCGCAGACTTCCGAGGCCTACATCAAGGATTATGGCGCGGACATTGTTCGCTTGTGGGTAGCATCGCAGGATTTTCGGAATGACATCGTAGTCAGCGCGGATCGCATCAAGAAAGTGGGTGAGACCTATCGTGGGATTCGGAACGCGTTTCGGTATCAGCTTTCCAATCTCTTCGACTTCAATCCGGAGACGGATGCGGTTACTGATGATCAGCTCACCACGATCGACCGGTGGATCTTGTGGCGTTTACAGACCGTGGCTCAAGAAGTGGTGGAAGCCTACGAGCGGTACGAGTTTCACGCGGTCTACCAGAAGTTGGGTCAGTTTGCCGCGGTGGATCTCTCGGCGGTCTTTCATGATGTGGTGAAGGATCGGCTCTACACCTTGGCGGCGAATCATCCCAAGCGCCGTTCTACCCAGACCGCGCTGTATCGTTTGGTATCGACGCTTAGCCAATTGCTGTCGCCGATTCTGGTGTTTACGTCTGATGAAGTTTGGGAGTTTATCCCGGGCGAAGGGCGAGAGGCTTCCGTGCATTTGGCGACCTATCAGGCGTCTGCCGCGGTGGCGCAACCCGAGGATGAAGCTCAATGGAAAACGCTCTTTGCTCTTCGAGATCGCGTGCTCATGGAGCTGGAGACTAAACGTCGGGATAAGGTGATTGGGAAGTCTCTGGAAGCTGTGGTGGCGATCCGAACGCAGGATAGCGCGGAATTGGCTCTCGCGGAATGGGGCGAGGACTTAAGAGAGATTCTCAACGTGTCTCATCTGATCTTTCTCCCGAGCGATGCGGATGCCGTGACGCTCAATGAGCAGTCTGTTCCGGTGCCGAGTGAAGACGGCGTCTACGTGCACCCAGGCTCTGACTTCGGGTTGCAGAAGTGTGGGCGGTGTTGGCATTGGGAATCGGACCTTGGGGCTCATGCCGACCATCCGACCATTTGTGGGCGTTGCGTGAGCGCGGTGGAAGCCGGGCAGCCTGCGGCGGCTGGGGCTTAGTCCGACGGCGAATTAGCCGACTCCGCTTCGGTGCCTTCGATCGGTACGAGCGGGAGCCACACGTAAAAGGTGCTTCCTTCGGTGGCCACGGATTCGACGTGAAGTCCGGCACGGAGTTCACGGGCCATTTCGTACACCATCGAAAGGCCCAAGCCCGTGCCGCGTTTCGACGAAAAGGACTTGCTGGAGAAGAACGGTTCAAAGATCCGCGGCAAGACTTCGCTCGGGATGCCGTAGCCGGTGTCTTCAATGGAGACCCGCGCATAGGTCGATGCGGGGGCGGGTTTGAGAGCCATCTCTTTGGGCAAGCAGTGATCCTGCAGTCGCTCGGAGCGCACTTGAATCACGCCCGTGCCCCCCATGGCATCCGAGGCGTTGGAGAGCAGGTTGATAAGTGTCTGTTGTAGGAGGTCCACCGCGAGTCGCAATGGGGGGAGTTCGGAGAGCGGCGTGAATTGCACTTCGAGCTTTTTGGGTAAGCGGTCATCCATCAGCTGGATGGTCGTCGCAATCGACTCGTTGACGTCAATGGTCTTGAGATGCTTCTCGCCGCTCCGGGCCAGGCCGAGCATCGCGCGAATGACCCCGGCACCTTGATCCACAACCAAGCGAATGCGTTGGAGCCGGGTGCGTACTTTGTCCTCGTCTTGCAGGTTGGACTCGATGATTTGGGTCGACCCTTTGATGATGGATAGAATGCCGTTGAAGTCGTGGGCAATGCCGGCGCTGAGCGTGCCGAGGGCGCGCATTTTCTGAGTCTGGAGTAACTCTCGGTTGGCGGCTTCCAATTCCGCGGTTCGGACAGATACGATTTTTTCCACTTCCGCGTAGCTCTTGATCAGGCGGAGGTGTCGGTTGATGGCGAGGCCGGAGAGCAGCAGGATGACCCCGAAGGCAATGGCTGAGATGATGATCAGGCGCGGGTCGTCATACCAGGGAATGATCCACATGAAGGCATAGTCCGCGGCGATGGGTTCTTCGTTCCAATTCCGATCCATCGCCCGGACTTCGAGACGGTGCTGTCCGGCTGGAAGGTCTTCCAACAACAAGTGGCTTGTTTCCGTATAGGGACTCCAGGCGCCTTGATCCAGGCGGTAGGAGAAGAGGAGGTTCTCGCGGCGGGTGAAGTCCCATTTGTCGCGGGCTTCGAAGACCGCGAAGCGTGAATTCCCTCCGGCTGGAGCGGGTTCGTTGGTGAGGATTCGGATGCTTGATTGGGGGGGATCGATATCGGCCTCCGGATGGTAGCGACTGATCCCGCGGGTGGTGGTGGCCCAGATATGGCCTTGCTGGTCTTCGTGAATCGAGTAAACGGCATTGCCAGCCAATCCATCCTGAGTCGTGAGCGTAACCCAGGAATCGAAGTGGTAGCGGTGTAGGCCCGTATTGCTACCCACCCAGATACTTTTGTCGTTGGCTTGGAGAATGGTGTTGATTCGATCCACGGCAAAAAACATCTCTTTCCAGCGTCGACCATCGTATTCGAAGAGCCCGTTTCCGATTGCCGCCCACAGCAGCCCATTCTCCAACTCAACTAGGGTGGAAGCGCGATCGTTTGGGAGACCGGCTTCGTAGCCAAACCGTTGTAGGCCGGTTTCGGTGACGACCCCAATGCCGTTTTGATCGCCAAACCACAATTCCCCGTTTCGGGTTTCCGTCACGAAAGTCAGTTCGCTTTCTTCCGTCCAAGACGTGGTGAGGCGAGCGAGTGAGTTGAATTGGGTGCCTTTGAGGAGGCGCAGGTATTGGGAGGTTTGACCGTCGACCTCTTTCTGTGTGAGGGCGATGGGAAATCCATTCTGCGCGTTTCCGAGCACGCGCACCAGCGATTCGCCATTGCTGGTAGGGAAGGGTCTGAGCTCGCCAGAGGGGATGTGAAAGATGAGCGGGACACCGGTGTTACCAATGAGCAAGGTGTCGTTGTCCAATGGATAGAGCGAACTATTGGGTCGAAACAGGAGTTCGCGTTCGTCGGGCCAGGGGTGTAAGTGCCAATCATTGGCTTGGTTGGCTTGTCGCTCGATCACGCCGTCCGTACTGAGGAACCAGATGCGTCGGTCTGCGGTTTCCAAGATTCCGTGAACAGATGCCGTTAGGTTTCGAATCCCGTAGGGGGTTTGCCAGCAGGAAGGGGCGTGGCGAAAAAGGCCTTCTGAGCTCGCGATTAGGAAGACCTCTGGAGACTCGACGGCGACGTCCAAGAGGAGCCCCGCACTGATCTCGTCCGGGCGGATCGGGTTCGGTTGCTCGGGATCGATTTGGAAGACACCGTTGTAGGATTTGCCCCAAAAGCCGGAATGCGTTTGCTTCCACGCGTAGCGCAATCGGGCATCCGCGATGGAATCGATCCTCCATTCTTCGTTGTGCACGGTTACGATGAAACGTTCCTTGTCTTCGCTGTTGGCGATCAAGGTGACGGAACCGTCGGGGTTTTCGGTCGGTCGGTGAAAGTCGCGGAGGGTTAGGCCGGGCGGTGGTAGTTGCTCGGTCCAGGGCGTGTCCGCTGTCAATTCACGGGATGGGGTGTTGATCCAGGCAATCCCGCGTTCGCCAGAAAGGACCAAGGTCTGGTCGCGGCGTTCGACCAAGTCCTTGAACGAGGCCAGTTGGGTGTCTTCGGCTCGCTTCAGAACGGTGACGCGATTCTGTCGAGAGTCGTAGCGAATGAGTTGGTCCGAAAGCAGGATGAGGACGTTATTAATCCGGAGGGGCACCATGGAGATGGGATGCGTCACGCGGCGGATGTTGCTCTGGTATTCCCGCCGGAGTTGAGGAAGCGGGTGCCGGAGCCAGCGCCCACCGGAGTATTCGAGCACGGCTTCCGAATCTACGGCCCACAGTTGTTTGGAGCGCCCTTCAAAGATGCGGGTGGGTTTTGACCCAGGGAAAGGAAGAGTTTCAAAGCGATAACCGTCAAAGCGGGTGATTGCCGCTAAGTCGTCGTGCTTGATCCAGGTGGTGCCGCGCGGGCCGATGGTTACAGAACTCAGGGCCGAATTGGTGAGTCCGGTGGTGGTGGCAAAGCGGCGCCAATTAAACAGGCTCTGTCCCTGTAGCTCCGGCATACCGCTCCCGATGAAGCTCATCAGGAGCCCGTGGAAACAGAGTATGCGGAGCCAGTGCGGCATGAAGTCAGTAGACGTGCTTGGGAGGCCGATGCATCACGGTTTCTTGGCCTGCTTGAGGAACGCGGATTCGGTGAAAGAGATCCGACTGACGGTGGTCCGTTCGTTGGTGCTGTAGACGACGTGGATGGTGCCGTCTTGGGTTTGGATTGCCGTGGGGTAGGCAAAGGATCGGGGGCCTTCGCAGAGATTGAGGCGGTGGGGGAAGGTCCGTCCTTGGTCTTGCGAGAGCGCCGCCGTGAGCGGGGTGCGATCGTCCATGCTATCGTTAAATACCAACAAGAGGTTGCCAGAGCGTAGTTTAATCAGCTCGACGGCGGCGTTCGGGTTGGCGAATTCGGTTTCGACCCCTTGCGACCAGGTTAGTCCGTTGTCGCGAGATTCTGTTTTCACGATGTAGCCATCGTCGCCGGGTTCGTAGTCACCGCCTCGGCGGCAGAAGGCGAGGAAATGCCCGGGTGTGAGCTCCACCACGGCCGGCTGGAGATTGCCCATGCGGGAATAGACTTTGTTGGAGGTTTCCCAGGCTTGGGTCTTCGGATCAAACCGGACGAAGAGCGAGGAGGTATCGGCTCCGGTTTTTTCGGTGTCGTTCCCGGTTTCGTGGTAGATGGGTAAGAGGTAGTGGCCGGAGTCGGTCAGAATGGGGCGCCCGCGGACCATGGTGCCTTCTTCGTAGGTGACCACGAAGGCATCGGACCAAGTCTCGGCTCGGTCATCGGATACTTTCGCCATGATCCTAGAGGTGGACCAAGTGGCCCCGAAGCGAACCACAAAGAACAGCCAGACGCGTCCGGTCGGGGCTTGCCAGACGACGGGGTTGCCCATGGATTGAAAGGGGTTGCGTGCGATCGCTTTGGGATAGGACCAATGATGGGTGCCGTGGGCGAGTCGGGCGCCAAACACCGCAGTGTCCGTGGCGTACTCACCATCGCCGCCGTAGTAGGTGAGGAAGAGATCGCCATTGTCCAACTCCGTGATGCACGAGGGGTGCTTGTAGCGGCCGGTATCGATTTCGGGCCCCAGGATGCGTTCCCGGGTAAATCCGGGTAAGGATTGAGCCTGCACGACCGCGGGAGCCCAGCATTCCGTCAGGAAAGAGATGGAGAGGGCGACAGCGAGAATTCGAATGGCTAGCATGGGACTAGCCTGGCGTGATTACGACGCGAAGTCGAGTCTCCACGTGATGCGTTGGAGTTCGGGGAGTGCGATGGTTTGGTCTTGGACACGGTGGAAGGCCCAATGCCGGAGCGGTTTCCAACCGTCGGCTTGCGAAAGCTGTTTGAGTTGCTTGAGGCTGGGGCGCTGGTGGATCGCTTCGGCGAGGGGCTCGGTGATGGGGGCAAATTCGTAAAGCGCGATCTGCCCGCGGACGCCGGTGTCCTGACACTCCACGCAGCCTTGCCCTCGTTTGGGGTGCAGTACGGTTGGCGAACAGGAGAGTTGCTCCGCCATCTCCGTCAACAATGCGGGATCGGGCGAGGGATCGTCCGTCAGGCAACGGATGCAGCTTCGGCGGGCGAGGCGTTGGGCGATTGAACAGACGAGGGACGCACTGAGGGATGCGGCGTCGACTCCCATATCCATTAAGCGAGGAATCGCCGCGAGACTGTCGTTGGCATGAATGGTGGTGAAGACCAAGTGGCCGGTCTGGGCGGCGCGGACGGCGATCTCCGCGGTCTCCTGATCGCGAATCTCACCCACGAGGACAACGTCGGGATCATGCCGCAGGATGGATCGGAGCCCTTCGGAAAACGTCAGCCCAATGTCATCGCGGGTTTGAATCTGAGCGATGCCTTCGATTTGGTATTCGATGGGATCTTCGATCGTGATGATCTTGCGGGATTCGTCTTTGGCGCGATTGAGTGCGCCGTAAAGTGTGGTGGTCTTACCACTGCCGGTAGGCCCGCTGATGAGAATCAAGCCTTGGGCGAGGCCGGTGATTTTTGAAAACAGGGTGTGTTGTTCCGGCAACATGCCGAGCCGGTCCAAACCGAGGAACAGGCTCTGCCGACCCAAGATGCGGAGACAGAGCGCTTCGCCATGTTTGGTGGGGATGATCGAGATGCGGAGGTCGTAGGCTTCCCCTGCGGTCTTCATGGAGATGCGTCCGTCTTGGGGAACGCGGCGCTCGCTGATATCCAACTCGGCCATCACCTTGAGGCGCGAAACGATGGCCGCATACAGGGGGCGGAGTTCCGTTGGCACGGGGATGGAACGGAGGACGCCATCGATTCGGTAGCGGAGTTTGATTGACTCGGCGTAAGGTTCGAAATGGAGATCGGTGGCGCGTAGTTTGAGCGCTTCAGCCAGGATTTGATCCACCAGTTCGGAGATGGTGCCATCGTCGGCTGTCGCCCCTTCCTCGAGTTCGAAAACGAGGTTGTCGGGTTCGAGCAGATCGCCTTTGGACTCGCGGAGTTTCTCGACGGTTTCAGCGCCGAGCCCGAATTGCGATTTGATAACGGCGTCGATCCGACTCGGGGTGGTGAGGACGTAGTGGACCTCGCGCTTGAGGAGCAGGCGCAGGTTGGCCAATTCCAGCGAACTGGGGAGGTCACCATAGGCGACGGTGATGACTTCATTATCCGCTTCGAGGGGGAGAAAGCGGTAGTGGAAGATGAGTTTGAGCGGAATCAACCGCAAGAGCTCTTCGGAGAGTTGGAGCTCGTCTAATGCGCGATACTCCAAGGAATGCACCTGCGCGAGCGCTCGGAGCGTATCTTGTTCGGTGGCCAGGTTGAGTTCCAGGATCAAGCGATGAATGGGCCGGTCGCGCGAGCTGCCGTGATTCCGGAGCATCTCGACTTGGGCTTCGGTGAGTGCGCCTTTTTGGAGCAAAACGTCGGCGACGTCTATGGTGCTGGAGCTTACCATGCCGAATTAGAGGGGGATTTCCACGGCTTGGGACTTCCGGAACGCTATCTCGGTAGCATCCTCTTCTGAGCGCCCCACTCGGATGGTGTTCGCGTCGAGGCTGATCAGTTTTAGGTCGGCGGTGACCGTATCCCCGACTCGGCAGGCGCGGAAGTTGCCATCGATCAAAAGAAACGCTTTCTGGGATTGCTTTACCGAATTGTAAAAGCCTTGGAAGGTGATGGTGACCTTTTTGGTCTTCGGTTTGGCTTTGGGGGGGGCTTTTGGCGGCGGAGCAAAGGTTTTGGTGAAGTAGGGTGAGTCGGTCTCCGTGGCTTGACTTAAGGTTTCCGGTGTGAGCGGTTTAAAGATGGATCGAATACGAGATTGAAACGCGGCGTCGGTGGGCGGTGGCCCTTGCATGGCCAGTCGGGGGAGTGCTGGGATATCCCCGCCCATGCCAAACGCCACTCCGGCGATCACGCTGCTTAAGATAACAAGCGCGAGGACGGTGATGAGGGTGTTTTGGAGTTGCCGCGACATTGGGGGCAGACGCTGAGAAACTGAAAGCTAAAACGTGGGGTTAGAACAAGGGCTTGTTTAGGGTTCTCCCTGAGGTGGGGCGACTACGATGAACCCCACGGTCTTCATCCAGACCTTAACTCTGGCCGGTTGCTCTCGCGAGTTCTTTCGGATCAGAATCTGATCCACGTAGAGGCTCGGCTTGTGGGCCGGGTACTTCAGCCCCAGCGCGGCGTTGAGCTCTTCGCTGCGGAGCGGGAGGGCGACGAGCAAACGGGCAAGACGGGCGGAGTGACATTCAAACTCGATCTCGCTGACGAGTCGCGTCAAGAGCGGCTTGGTTTCTTCCGTGGCGGTGGGGAGTGCCTGGCGTTGGGTCTTGAGTTTGGCTACGGATTCGACGCCGGCGTAGATCGCGGTTTGCACCAGGTGGTGGGTGAGGTTGAGGTCGCCCCAGAGCAGGTTGGGCGCGCGTTGGTCGCTGTAAAAGACTGGGAATCCGTCAAACACCTCCTTGGCAATGGTCGTCTTCCGTTCGCCGGCAAGTTTGGTCAGCGCTTCGATGTTGCTGAGTCGTTCGTTTTGGTAGTCGATCAGTTGGAACGCTTGTTGCGTCCGCGCTTCGAAGGCGGGATCGATGGCAACGCGTGAGAGCAGGGCTTGGTTGGCGTCGGGGACATCGAGTTGTTGTTGTTCGATTTCCTTCAAGCCCTTGGAGATGTTGTCGAGGTCGAGTCGATCGGGCGTGAGGCTCTGCTGGTTGGCGGCCATCAGTTTTTTCCAGGACTGACGGAGGGGGGCATCCATGGCGATGGTTTTCGCGTCCAGCGGACGGTAGAATCCGAGGTAGACGATCAGGACCAACAGCGTGATCGCCAGGCAGCCTTGATTGGATTGAGACCAACGGAGGAGCGCACGCATGGGTTCTTAGGGTTGATCCACCTCGGTTGGGATGGCCTCGTTGCGTTCGCGAAAATTGGTGCCGGTTTCCGTTTCCTCGCGATTGGCGGGCGGGGTCGGGCGCGCGGGTTCGCTGCCGGTGGTGAATAGGCGCGTTTGAAAGTAATTTCGCGGCAACTCCAACGAAAGCGCCGCGTGCCCGTCTGCGAGGACGACGTTGGTTTCGGCAAGTGGACGCCGGAGGTCATCCGGGAGGGTGTCGACCCGGGCGTAGGTTCCGGAGTCATTGAGTTGGTTGACTAGATCGACCAGTTTGGAGCGCATGGCTTCACCTTGTTGCGCAAAGCTGAATTCGGCGACGAAGCCGGAGCGGCCGACGAAACGGTTGGTGGCCACGAGGGCTTCCGCTTGGACGACGGCGTTGGTATCCGTGTTGATGATGGGCGTGCTTTGGTAGGTATCGTAGTCCGCCAAAAGTACGAGCCAATAGTCCGGGTCCGCGGCGCCTTGTTGGAGATTTGCCAGGGTTTCGATCAACTCGTGCGTTTCTTGTTGGAAGCGTAGGATGGGGCGCACGCGTTCGAAGTCTTCGGCAAAGTCACCTAGCGTGACTTCCGTTTGGGCCATCTTGGCGATGGCTTGGTTGGTGTCTTCCAGCAGCTCTTGCTTGATATCGACAAGCATCTTCTTTTGCCAGATGCCGATCGTGAGGAGCACGAGAGCAATGGCGGCGAGGACACTGTTGAGCCCGCGAAGGCGATCCCAGACGAACCGTTGGTTGCGTCGTTGTCGATAAGTTTGTGGGAGGAGGGAGACGGTTAGCTTGCTCAGTCCGAGGGAAGCGCGTGCTACACCCAAGGCGGTGGCGAATTCCGCGGTGGACGTTTTGCCGGCGTCCGACTCGCTGCTCATGGTGATGGTGGCCGAGGTTTGTTCCTTGAGATACTGAGCGACCGCTTCAAACAAGCGCTGGTCGCCGGCCAGGATCACGTGGTCGGATGCGCTGAGTTTTAGGCTGGTCTGCGGCAAGCCATCGAAGGCCCCGGGAGCCTTCTGAAGGCGGCGGTACCAGTCAATCAACCGGTCCGGTTCGGCCGGATGGTCTCCCTGCCAGAGCCGGGCGGAAAAACTGGTTGCGTAGTGCGGTAGGCGGTCTACGACGTGCATGACCGAGGTGTGCTGCCGGCCCAAGTCGATCACATAGGTTTCACCCGCCGGTGATCGGGCCGCTTCGAACATCCCCCAGAGGCCTTCCGCCGCGCTGGTGACATCGTCGATGTCTTCGTAGCTCAGACCGACCGCTTGCAAGCGTTGGGTGATGGCTTGTTGTTGGCAATAGGTGAGCCAATAAGCGGGCTTCGGGGCGTTCTCGAGTAATTGGTGGTCGATGACCGGCAGGTGGCCTTGCAGCTCTTGAAAACGTTCACTCTCGCGGGCGACGAATGCTTCGATGGTTTCCCCGTCCGGCGCGATGCGCTGGGAAACGGTTTCGGATTGCGGGATAATGAAGAAGACGTGGATCGGATCATGTTCCGCGCGGAGTTGGGCCAAAGTTTCGGGAACCAATTGATCCGCGGGGCCGAGTTCGGCCGGGATGGAGACCTGGTCGCGGATCTGGATGTGTCCCAGGATACGCTCCGCGACAACAATCAACGTGGCGGATTCCCCAGCGTCGATCACCATCACCCGCTCGACCATCCAATACGACCAATGGGCGATGCGGGAGAGTCTGGCGAGAACGGAGCTCACTGGTTGAAGGACAATGGCCGTCCAGCGGACGGTGGCGGAACAGGGGGATCGACGGCGATGAACTCGCCGCTTTCGGACAGGAGCGTGGCGGTGACAAAGATCAGCAGGTAGCGTGGTTTGTCGAGTTCCGTCCGGCGTCGGAAGGCAGAACCGATGACCGGGATTTTACCGAGGACGGGGACCGACTCCACAAAGGTGGATTGTTCCCGCTCCAAGACGCCGCCCATGACGACGGTTTGTCCGGACTTCACAATCACGCGCGTGTTCAAGCTCTGCGTGCGTGATTCTGGGAGTCGAATTTCGAGCGAGTTCCCGGTGGAGTCCGCCACGGTGGCGAAGGGAACGAGCTGGACGTCTTGGTTCACTTCGGGGAATAGAGCTAGATAGATCGTTTGTCCGTCCCCCCCGATACTCGCCATCACCTCTAGGGACACGCCTGAGGTGATCTCTTTGGGAGAACCTTTCGGCACAAGGGTGGAGGCGATGTTTCGTTCGTTGATGGTTTGGGTGACGGTGTACTCCTCGTAGTAGTTTTGGATCTTGCCGTCGGAGATGCGGGCGGGGAGGTTGTTGACCACGGTGATGCGTGGGGCGCTAAGCGTTTGGGTTTCCCCTTCCTGTTCCAGAGCGGTGAGCGTGACGCTGAGGTTGTCCCGATCGAGAATGTCGGTAAAAGTCTCCTGGAGCCCTCGCCCAACGGCGTCGGGGCCGAAGCCCAAGAAATCGCTCGGAGCACGGCCATCTTCGACTTCCGGTCGGCCGGTTTCCCAAAGGGCGCCGAGTTGGAGGAAGGCGGCTTCCGAGACGGTGACAAAGCGGGCCTCAATCAAGACCTGTTGGAGGTGGCGATCATATTCTTCGATAATGCGTTCCAGGACCTCCAACTGCTCGCGGGTCCCGGTAGCGAGGATGATGTTGCGCTCGTAGTCGATCTCGTATTCGGACCCCTTGAAGAATTTTTGAATCGCCTTTTCGATCGCGGGAACCGAAGAGGCGCCATCGCGAACGAAGGTTTTGGCTTTTTGGACGGTGACGGTGGTGACCGTGCCATCTTTGGCTTTGGTCTCGGTTTTGGAGACTTCATCGGCTCCGAAGACAGCAGGTAGAATGAAGCCTTTGCGGAGGCGGTAAATCCGGGTTTCTTCGATGGTTTTCTGCTTGTCCTTGCCATCGACGATCCAGATCAAATCGTCCCCGACTTGAAACTGGAGATCGAAATTGCGCGAGACATAGGAGAGAAACTCACCGAGTCGGGCGTTGTCAAAGTTCAGACTGAGCTTTTGTTTGAAGGCTTCGAGGGAGCGGTCGGCAACAAAGTTGATATCTTCTTCCTCGCCGATTTCGAAGATGATCGACTCCAGTGTCACATCATCCAGTTTGACTGAAATCTGTTTGTCCAACTCCTTGGCCATACGTCCGGCTTGGCTCTTGAAATCGAACATGCGGGCCGATTCGACGATGGTTTCGTTGTAGGATTCGGGAACGTAAGGGGTCGATTCGATGTCTTGGACGGCGTCTCGCAGGTCCTTTCGTGGGGGCAGGCCGCGGTCGGACTGCTCGGTGACAAGGCTTTGGACGGTGGGACTAAATACGGAGTTTTGGGAATCGATTCGGCGAATCTTGTCTTCCAAAGCTTGGTTGCGCAGGAGTTCTTGCTGTTGGGTGACCCAAGTGTGGATGCGCACCACGCTGGCATCGTCGGGAGCTTTTTGGAGAAGTTCCGTAGTGATGTTGAGGGCGTCTTCCCAACGATTCTCTTTCGCGAGCTCAAAGACCTGGGTGATCTCGGTGTCGTACTTTTTGCTATATTTGGGCGCGTCGGCGCTAAGATCGATCCGAGCCGGTTTTGGGGGCGATTTTTTCTTCTCCTTGGAGCCGCTTTGGCAGCCGAGGAGACAAGACAAGGCGACGGTCAGGGGTAGGAGTGACCCTGGGGTGGACCGTCCCCGTATCGTGAAGCATTTGAGCAAGCGCTTACCTAGCAGCATTGAGTGAGGATTGACGCGTCGGGTTGCTCGGGCATTCGATATTTCGTGCTAAAAGGATACGACGGATTGCGGACCGGAAGGCAACCCTCCACGACGGGCTCTGTGCAACAGATGTGGGTGCCTATTCATCTTTACGGATTCAAACGAAAACGACTCTGGAGTACGTCAATCGAGACTCACGCGGACAAGGCGAGAGTTTCAGCGTCTAGTATACATCAATTTGAAAACCGCGCTGGAAAAAGTTGCGAGTTTTGGTGGTCCTTTTTGCGGGTGGGTTGGGGAAAAAGAAATCCCGCGTCTGCGAGGATCGCAAACGCGGGATGAAAGAGGAATCTAGTTCGAGCCTGGTCTATTGGGTGCCGACAACCGGACTAGGAGCCGCCAGCGAGCGACGATCGATGAAGAGTTTCTTGATCGCGAAGGCCAGCAAGCCCATCACGACGAACAGCGTGAGCGCGGGAACCATGATAGCAAGAGCGGATACCGTGGCCGCGCCACCCATCTCCATGGTGGAGAGGAATGGGTTACCGAGTCCACCCGTGGTGAGGGAGGACCCCCCTCGCAGGATGGCGGTGGCCGCGTGGAAGAATCCGGCAGAGCTGCCCCCGGCAATCACCGCGAAGGTCCATTGGACGAAGGGACTCACGTCACTCACCATAGAGGCGGATAAAACTGTCCCTGCCACGACGGCGGCCGGAGCTGCGGCGGCATCGAGCATGTTGTCGACCCAGGGAACGTAGTAGCCCACCACTTCACAACCCACTGCGACCGTGAAGGCAATCATCGCGGGCGGGGTGGCCATCCATTGAAATCCATCGGCCAATTCGAGATGACCCGAATAGGCGGCGAGACTGACGATCAGAGGCGGGACAAACACGCGGAACCCACAGGCCGCGCTGAGACCGAGTCCTATCATCATTCCGAGAAGGGCTTCTGCAGTTATTTCCATAATCAAATCCTCGCTGAAAGGTTAGTTCTGTTCTCAATACCCAACTGGATCGGGGAAAGTTTCATTTCGAATCCAGTTTTTTCGTGGGGCCTATCCTACCGAATTCGGCGGGATTGGGAGTATACAAAAAGCGGTGAGCGTTTGGAATGGGGCTCGTTTTGCCTCAAAACGGCTGTTCTTAGGGGAAACTACGCCGAAATGTGAGGAAAAGCCCGTGCGCGGTGTAGTCGTTCGCCCCTTGCGTGAAGGGCTCACGGTAGTCAAAAAAGCCGTATTGGGCGCGGATTTGACTGTTTTGACTCAGGTTTTTGGTGAATCCGGTGACGATGCCATGCCGATCATAATCCATCCCGAGAGGGAGATTGAGAGGCGTATCCGATTGAGCAAAGTCCGCTTTGGAGAAGGAATAGGTGGTTTCCCACGTAAGCGACTTGCTCACAATGTAGTTGGCAGAGCCGAGCACGGTATAGAGCTGGCCTTCGTAGGGAACGACGATCGCACCATCCGTCACGCCGCTCGTGGTTCGGAGATCGCTGACGGTGGCCGTGGCCGAGAGGTAGAGTCGATTCCAGGGCTGGGCGGTCGTGGAGATGGTGTAGTGGTGGGCGTCGAAATTGCCGGAATAGATGTCATTCGCGGGAAAGACCGTTCCAAAGACATCGACGGAATCGGTTGCGGTGCGGAAATCCGTGGCGGTGAGCCGATACGCCAGGCTGGTCCGAACGCGACGATGGGGTTTGAGGGTGAGCTTGACCTGAAAATCGTCCGTATCCGTATCGCGGGATCGGATGAAGGCGGAAAAACCATTTCCCGGTGGGGCGAAGGTGCCGAGGTCCGTGTCGAGATCGTGATTGTAGTCGTTTTGGCGAAAACGGCGGCGGTACCAACTCTCAATGGAAGCCCAACTCAAGGGTGAGTAGGTGATCCCGGTTCGGTATTCCTTGTGATCCATGGTGGCGTCGGTGTCGCGCATGAAATCCGTGGCATCCGGGAATCCATCGTCAATGAATTGATTCTCTCGTTGGCCGATATCCCGTTGCTGGAACTTGGCATCTAGATACAGGACGGTGTGGCGGAGTTTATCATAGCGCAGGCCAAAGTTTTCCTCGGTGGTGATTTGGTCGATGTTGGAACCGATCCCGGTTGGGGAGCCGAAGACGAAGATATCGCCATCGCCGCTCTGGCTGGTCCAATCGTTCTGCACGCCGGCGAATAGACTCAGGCCATCCCAGGGGCCGAAGAGCGAATTGACATTGATGACGTGGGAGTCGCGATCGAGGACGATGCCTTGGCTGGTATCGCCTTGGAACGGGGCGGCGGCCAGGTTGGTGGGGAGGAAGGTTTCGAGGTTGAAGCCGGCATCGGCGCTGAGATCGGAGTAAAGGTAACCGGCGGAGACGAGCCACCAGGGTTTGAGCTGTTTTTCAGCTCGGATGGTGTTGGAGCCTTGGAATTGATCGTAGTCTTCTTCGACGCGAGTCGCAGAGGCGGGAGCCGCGTCACCAGCGGTGATGAAGTCGGCGGTAGAACGTCGGGTTTCTAGATTGGTAAAGGTGCCGCGAAACGATTCATCCAATTGCCATCCCTTCCAGGTGTGCGAGACATCGAGCTTGATGATGTGGGTCTCTTCATCGATGGCTTTGGCGCTGGGATAGATCCCGCGACCCGTGGCGCCGGGCGGGGTGGCCGGAAAGACTGGGCCCCAGTGGAGCATGGATTTTTCGCCGTCACGGAACTGGTGTTCGTAGCCGAGCACGATCCGGGGCCAGTTTGGTAGCGTGAGGCCCACGTCGATCCAGGCACGGCCCGTGTCGAGGTAGAGATCGCGATCCAAAGAGATGGCGCCTTGGCCGACGTCGCTCGCGAAGCCGCCGGTGTTGTCATAGAAGCGTCGGAACTGATCGTAGCCCAACTGAATAAAGCCCAAATCGGGGCGGGTGAAGGTCACGTCAAATTCGTGATCCTCGGTTTCAAAGATCGAGCGCCCGTTGAGTTCCACTCGCGTGCCGTCTTTCATGCGGTCCTTGAGCGTGAAGCGGGAAATCCCACCACTGAATCCGTCTGCTTGCCAATAATGTTCCCGGAAACGGGCTTCGTCTCCGGAGACGGAGATGTAATTGAGAGTCGGTTCGAAAACGTAGGAAAGGGAGGGTTCTTCGGCTGCGGCATCCCATTCGGCGCCTTGATCGATCCAGGCGCGGAGAACGGCGATTTGATCCGTATTCAAGCGTTCGGCTTTGCCGATGGGTGGCATTTCCAGATCTTCTTCGAGGTGGGCCACGAAATGGATCAGCGGGCTGTTGGCGCTATCGCCAATCAGAATGTTCTCCCCATAGTCGCCGCCAGCCAGCGCGGTGTCGCGGTGTCTCAGGTTGAATCCGCCTTTGGGGCGTTCATCGCCATGGCATTGGAAACAGTGGCCTTCGAAAATTGGAAGCACGTCTTGGGAGTACACCACCGTGCGATCCACGGGCGGTGGGAGTTGCGAGATATCAACATCCTGGGCGCTGAGAGCGTGGTTGAGCGCGAGTGCCCCCAAGAGCCAAGTGGCGTGGGATCGGAGCTGCGGCGAGCGTCGAGTCGTCATAGCCATTCCGGTTTCTCTACGGTTTGGGGGTTAATACAGGAGTCGCGGGTTGACCATGGAACCATGCACCGCGGTATGGCAACCGGCCGTCCAGCAGGTGCCCATTTGGAGAAACGCGCTGTGATCGACCTTGCCAACCAGGACTTGGGTGGGATCGAACTGCATTTGCGAGTGACAACGCAGGCAGAGATGCGCGTCGCGTTGGACGAGCATCTTGTCATTCATGGAGCCGTGGGGTTGGTGACAGGTCGTGCACCCGTCTCGCATGCCTTCATGGACGAAGACGAAGTTTCGGGTTTGTTCCCGGTGACAGGCGGCGCATTGTTGGTCCTGGCGGGCGAGTCCGAGTCCACCGGGTTGTTTGAAGATTTCGCGGCCGTGGGGGTCGTGGCAATCCACGCAATTCATTTGGCCTTCGAGCACGGGGTGATGTTGGGGCAGGCGGAACTCGGCATGCTTTTCTTGGTGACACTCCATGCAGGGTTGGGGATCGCGGCCGGGGTTGTGAATGAAGACACCTTTGCCGCCGCCGGCCGTGATGTGTTTGCTGCCGGGACCGTGGCACGATTCGCAACCGCTGACGCCGTGGTGACTGGTGTCGTCCTTAAAGAATCGGGCGTGAACACTGGCCGGGAAGGCGCGGGTGATTTCACCGTGGCAATCCGCGCATTTCTGGTTCCCGACGAACTCGGCGCCCTCGATTTGCGGCGGGGTGACGAGGGATTGACTCACCGAGGTGCACGAGGATGGTAAGGCGAGGAGGCAAAGTGCGACACCGAGAGTCAGTAGCGAAAAGGGGAGCCATTGACCGAGGCGGCGAGTGAATCCGGCTTGGGGTGTGGAAGGAGGGGGTTCCATAAGTGTCAACTTCCAGTGTACGAGGTAGTTAGGGATCTCGTGGGACGGTGAGAGAGTAGGGGGGAGTCGCAGATTGTCAAGGGACATTCAAGAGCGCCCGGAGGTTCCCGTGTTGCCCGCTTTTCCAAGCGTTGGCTGGCAAAATGGTGGGGCGAGCGTACCCGCGAGCCGTTGGGCAAGAGCAGGTAACGCACACACCGTCTCCGTGCGGTCGAAAGTTTTGGTGGTCCTGTCCTCGTGCGCCGGGGATCCTTCGGAATTGGCGTCCATCGTTGTGCCGACGGCTCGCGAGTACGCTCTCCCCACCTTCCGGAACCGAACGTCGCGCGTCTCTTTAAAGACTTCTTCCAGAAGGGGGTTGCGGTCCGGGGCCGATTTTTTCAATATGCCCGGCCTATGTCGACTGCACGCAAGTCGTATCCGTTCCATTTGATTGAGCCAAAGTGGCAAGACCGCTGGTTGGAGAACGAAACGTTTCGGGCTTGGAATCCCGGGGAAGACATCCCCGCCACGCACCCATTCGCCCAACGGCACGGCCTTTCCGGCGCCGTGGATGGCGCGGCGCTCCCGCCGAAATACTACATTTTGGATATGTTCCCGTATCCCTCGGGCGCCGGGCTTCATGTGGGACATCCCGAAGGTTATACCGCCACCGATATCCTGGCCCGCTACAAGCGTGCGCGCGGGTTCAACGTCTTGCACCCGATGGGGTGGGACGCGTTTGGGCTACCGGCCGAGCAGTACGCGATTAAGACCGGGAAACACCCAAGGGAAACCACGGAAAAGAATGTAAATGAATTCCGGCGACAGATCCGGGCTCTGGGTTTCAGCTACGATTGGAGCCGGGAAGTCAACACGACGGATCCAAAATACTACCAGTGGACGCAGTGGATCTTTCTGCAAATCTACCATTCCTATTTCGATGCGGAGGCCAACCGGGCCAAGTCGATCGATGAACTAAAGGTTCAAGATGAGGTCAGCGCCGGAGTCAGTGAAGCCGAACAGATTCGGGACGCGCGCTTGGCTTATGTGGCCGAAGCGCCGGTAAATTGGTGTCCGGAGCTGGGTACCGTGCTGGCCAACGAAGAAGTGATCGATGGAAAGAGCGAGGTGGGGGGACATCCCGTCGAGCGTCGTCCCATGCGCCAATGGATGATGCGGATTACGGCCTTCGCTGGCCGTTTATTGAAAGACTTGGATGGGATTGAATGGAGCCAGTCTTTGAAAGAGATGCAACGGAACTGGATCGGTCGTTCCGAGGGTGCTGAGGTGATCTTTCGCGTGGCTGGAAGCGACGATCAGATCACGGTGTTTACGACCCGACCCGACACCTTGTTTGGTGCGACGTACATGGTTTTGGCTCCCGAGCATAGGTTGGTGGAGCGTATCACTAAGCCGGATTGTGTGGAGGCAGTGAAGGCCTACCAGGCGGCCGCCGGTGCCAAGAGTGATTTGGAACGGACGGATTTGGCGAAAGACAAGTCCGGGGTTTTCACTGGCGCGTTTGCGGTCAATCCGGTGAATGGCGAGGAAGTCCCGATCTGGATCTCGGACTATGTTTTGGTGACCTATGGCACGGGAGCGATTATGGCCGTGCCGGCGCATGATTCGCGCGATCTCGAATTTGCCGAAAAATTCAACCTGCCGGTTAAGAAAGTGGTTCAAGCGCCAGAGGGCGTTGAGTCCATCGGGTTCACAGGCGAAGGAACGAGCGTGAACTCAGATTTCTTGACGGATCTTCCCACCCCGCAGGCTAAGAAGAAGATCCTGGCTTGGTTGGAAGAGCACGGGCACGGGCGCCGGACGATCAACTACAAGTTACGGGACTGGTTGTTTAGCCGACAGCGGTATTGGGGTGAACCTTTTCCGATCGTTTGGCGGGATGGGCAACATGGGGCGATCTCGGCCGACGAGTTGCCGTTGGTACCGCCCGGTCTGGATGATTATAAGCCGACCCAAGACGGAGAACCGCCGTTGGCCCGAGCAACTGAATGGTGTGCTGTCGGGGATGGTGGGCGACGGGAGACCAACACCATGCCTCAGTGGGCCGGGAGCTGCTGGTACTATTTGAGGTATTTAGATCCCAAGAATCAGGACGCGCTTTGCGATCCAGCCGTTGAGAAATACTGGATGGGAAGCGATGGACGCGAGGGCAGCGTGCCGGGTGTCGACTTGTATGTCGGGGGGACTGAGCATGCCGTTCTTCACCTCCTGTACGCCCGTTTCTGGCACAAGGTTTTGTTTGATCTGGGCCATGTGTCGACTCCCGAGCCGTTTTACAAGCTAGTCAACCAAGGGCTCATCCTAGGCGAGGATGGGCAGAAGATGTCTAAGTCCCGCGGCAACGTGGTGAATCCCGATGATATCCTCGAGCTTTACGGCGCGGATGCGTTGCGTCTCTACGAGATGTTCATGGGGCCCTTGGAAATGGTGAAGCCATGGAACACCAAAGGGGTGGAAGGAGTTTACCGTTTCTTGGGACGGGTCTGGCGCTTGTTCGTCGATTCGGATAGTGACAAAGCATTCCATCAGGAACTGGCAGTGGCTGTAGGGGACGCGACCGCGTTGTTGGAATCGATTGCATTGGATTCAGCCGTGCAAGACGTCGAACCCACTAAGGATCAGTTGAAAGTGTTGCATGCCTGTATCCAAAAGGTGACCGAAGATCTCGACGCGATGCACTTTAATACCGCGATTTCAGCGCTGATGGTGTTTGCGAACGAAGCGAGTGGTTGGGACGTGCGTCCGAACTCTGTATTGCGCACGTTCCTGCGTCTGTTGGAACCTTTTGCGCCGCACTTGGCGGAGGAGTTGTTTTCAAAATTGGAAGGGCGCAATGACGGGACCTTGGCCTACGCTGAGTGGCCGAGTTTTGATCCGGCCTTGTTGGTGGAAGACACCTTGGAAATTCCCGTTCAGGTCAATGGCAAGCTGCGTGCCCGAGTGACCGTAAGCCAGACCGCTTCGAAGGATGAGATTGAGGCGGCCGCGCTGGCCGATCCGAAGTTGGTGGCGTTCCTGGAAGGGAAGACCATTCGGAACGTGATTGTCGTGCCCAAGAAACTGGTGAATGTGGTAGCCAACTAGGCTCGCTATCGGAACCATTTGCCGCTTGGGGAGATTCGGTTAGAATGCGGCTGTTATAGGTCGTGGAAATGGAGAAGGTATTATGGAGGCGATCGTTTCGGTATTGAATTCCATCAACGGGGTGGTGTGGGGGCCGATCATGTTGGCTCTCATTCTCGGAGTGGGGCTGTACTTGCAAGTGGGGTTGGGCTTTCTGCCCGTACGGAAGTTGGGAGGTGCTTTCCGATTACTTTGGCAGGGACGCAAGGTCTCTGGCAAAGACGATGAGAAAGGCGAAATCTCTCCCTACAACGCACTCATGACGTCGCTCTCTGCCACGGTGGGTACGGGGAACATTGCCGGTGTGGCGACGGCCGTTTTTTTAGGGGGACCCGGGGCCCTGTTTTGGATGTGGTGCACGGCTTTCGTGGGCTTGGCGACGAAGTATTTTGAAGCCCTATTGGCTGTGCGCTATCGCGAGGTGAACGCCAACGGGGACTATGTCGGGGGCCCCATGTATTACATCAAGAATGGGCTGGGACCGCGCTGGAATTGGTTAGCGGTGACGTTTGCCGTGTTCGGGACGGGGGCCGGGTTTGGCATCGGAAACATGGTGCAGTCGAACTCGATCGCGGACGTGCTCGCGAGCAATTTTGGTGCGCCGAATTGGTTGACCGGCGTTGTCATCTTCATCGGCGTTGCGGCGATTTTGATTGGTGGCCTGAAACGGATTGCGCAAGTGGCGGGTGCGCTTGTGCCGTTCATGGCGGGAGCCTATTTGTTGGCTGGTCTGGCCGCCTTGGCGATGAATGCCAGCGCGCTGCCGGGAGCCTTTGCCTTGGTCTTCAAGCATGCTTTTACGCCGTCTGCTGCGGAAGGCGGATTTGCCGGCGCCGCGGTTTGGTTCGCCATCCGGTATGGCGTGGCTCGTGGGGTGTTTTCCAATGAGGCCGGATTGGGGAGTGCGCCGATTGCCCATGCCGCGGCCCAAACGAACGATCCGGTGCGTCAGGGACTGATCGCGATGTTGGGGACCTTTATTGATACGATCATTGTTTGCACCATCACGGGCATGGTGATCCTGACTTCGGGAGTCTGGACGGGTGGCGAGCAAGGGGCGACGTTGACCGCTGCGGCCTTTGGTCAAGCCTTGCCGGGAATCGGACCGTACCTGGTTGCGATCTCGCTGACGATTTTCGCCTTCACCACCATTCTGGGTTGGAGCGTTTATGGGGAACGCTGTGCGCAGTATCTGTTTGGTGCGGGAGCAGCCAAACCGTTTCGAGTCGTGTGGTGTTTGGCGGCGCCGCTGGGGGCCGTGGCTAGCTTGGACTCGGTGTGGTTGCTCTCGGATACACTGAACGCGTTGATGGCCGTGCCGAATCTCATTGCGTTGGCTTTATTGAGCCCGGTCGGCTTCAAGCTGACGAGGGACTGGGTGAAATCCCGAGCGTCCGGCTAACCACCGCCGTTCTGAATTTATTTCCGGAAGGTAGGGCGAGCGTACCCGCGAGCCGTTCCTACCCAAAGCGTCCCTCTGAGCCGATGGCCTTTGCGAACCCTGCTTTTGCCCAACGGCTCGCGGGTACGCTCGCCCTACCTTGGATCCAAGCTTCAGGAACTCGATCGTCTTTTCTGTTCTGTTCGACTTCGAGTGTGGCTCTGCTTTGCACTTGTTTCGGGGGCAAATCATGCGAGGATCAGGGTTGGTTTTTCTGGTCTGCACATGAAAGAATTATCCTATCTTCGCAAGACGTTCGTGCGAGTCCCGTTGGCTTGGAGTGGGCTCCTGCTGGCAAGCTTCTTCGCATTCCCATTCTCGACGCAGAGCGAGGAACCGGTTCAAGGCTATCTGCATATTTGGGGCTCGGCTTGGTTGAATAGTCTGCCCACGGGGAGAGGTGGGCCACTCCCGGAGGAACTCGGACCCGCGCTTGACTACGCCAGCGGGCGCTATCATCAAACCGCGTTGTTAGCCGACGGCCGGGTCGTGACCTGGGGGATTGCGGGACCGGATGAGTTTCGGCCGGCGGATGGCGAACCGAAGTTTGTCTCGGTCGAGGCTTCCTGGAAAGCGGGCTATGCCGTTCGGGATGACGGGAGTGTGATCGACTGGCCCCTCCGCAATGAGCCGGACTATCGAGCCCCGGAAGGCGGGGCGCCTATCCAACAGATCGCGTCGGGCTCGACCCATTTCCTCGCTCGCCGGGCCGATGGAACTATGACCGCTTGGGGCGGCTTCGATGATCCGGTTCTCACGCTTCCGGCGCTAGCGAATGTGAAACAGATCGCCCTTGGGCGGTCGCACGGGATCGCGCTGTTGGAGGACGGGACGCTTCGTGCGTGGGGGAGTTCCGAGTTTGGGCAGACCGCGATTCCGGAAGACTTGGGCGGCGTTGTGGCCGTTGCGGCCGGATTCGCGCACTCAGTAGTACTGACAGCGGATGGTAGGCTTCATGTCTTTGGCAAACCGGATGCGATTGAAGGCATTCCGACCGACCAACCGGACTATGTGGATATCGCAGCGTTCGGTCATCATACTATGGGGTTGACGCGGACGGGCCGGGTGGAGGTCTGGAACGCGCCGCCGGAGTTGACACCAACGATTCCTCCGGATGTGCGAGTGGCCGCCATTTTTGCCGGGGACTCCCATATTGCGGTACTGGCGGATAAGCCCTTTCCGATGATTAGCCAGCCCTTGGAACCGCTCACCGTCCACCCCGGGCATACCGCTACTCTGACCGTTGCCGCAACCTATCCCGAGGCGGTGAGCTATCAATGGTACCGGGACGGCGAGATCCTTCCCGGCGCGACCGGACGCCGCTTGGAGCTGGTCGATGTCTCCACTACGGATGCGGGAACATACACGGTGGAGCTGCGTGATGCTCAGGGGAGCGTAAACGCAACGTCAACGACTCTAAGCGTTGTCTCTTCGGGGGAGTCGCCCTCGCAGGGCGAGCTCCGAGCCTGGGGCTATCTATTGCCGGACTCCGTGCGGGGCGAGGACGATATTGTGACCGTGGCGGCAGGACTCTATCACGCTCTGTTGCTCCACGCTGATGGATCGGTGACGGGAATTGGCGATAACGAGCATGGGCAGATTGAGGTGCCGGCGGATCTCCCTCCCATCGTTGATATCGCCGCCGGTTATCATCATTCCCTGGCGCTCACGGAAACCGGCCGGGTGGTTGCGTGGGGGGACAATGATGCCGGGAAAGCTACGCCACCCGATGGGCTGGCCAATGTCGTTTCGATTGCGGCTGGTTCCCGGCATTCCGTTGCCGCGCTGAAGGATGGTTCTGTGGTCGCGTGGGGGGATCGGCGAGCAGGGTTGATCGATGTCCCCGCCTCGCTTAGGGATGTGGTTCAAGTGACGGCCGGGGATCTCCACACCCTGGCACTCCGGCGTGACGGAACGGTTGTGGCTTGGGGCCGAAACTTGGCGGGACAAACCGACGTGCCTTCCGGGTTGGAGGATGTGATCGGTATTGCTGCCGGGGCGCGGGTCTCTTTGGCTCTCACGGCGAATGGCCGGATCGTTGCTTGGGGGGAGACGCCGATGACAGAATCGCTGCACGCCGAGAGCCTGAATGGGGTTACGGCCATTTCTGCGATCGAGGATCAGATTGCTTTTGTTCGGGCTGATGGGCAGGTAGGAGGTATTCCTGCGTTTCCGGATTTCTCGAATCGAGCCGATGCCTCTGTGCTGTCGCTGGCGGCTGGGGTCGGGCGGGTATACTTCGTCGAAGGTGCCGTCTTCGAGTCCTCCCTGAGACTCTCTTTAGCGGGAGTGAGCGATACGGATCGTTCCACTCTCCGGCTCGTGATTACTGGGGCTGATGGCGTCCCGCTTTCCCCGGCGGACCATCCGAACCTGGTCATCGAATCGAGGTCTGTTTTTCACCCTGAAAGCGCTTGGCACAGGATTGTGCCGGCTCTGGAGCCGGGGACGGATTCTATTCGGATCGAAATCGGTCGTTCTCAAGAATTTTATCGAGCTCGTCTTGAGTTGGTTCGATAGGGCCGGGGCCTAGGGCCGTTTTTCCCCTGGTAGGGCGAGCGTACTCGCGAGCCGTTCCTACCCGGAGCGTCCATCTGAGCCGATGGCCTTTGCGGACCCTGCTTTTGCCCAACGGCTCGCGGGTACGCTCGCCCTACCAGGGGAATTCGTTACTCCTGTCTCGGTTGTACTTTAATCGTTCGCTTCGCATGAAATGGGCTTGAAATGTAGGGGGCTTCAGGTCGATTCTTCGGAACGAAAGAACGAGAATTCAAGACGATGGTAAGGCAAACTATTATTCCGGTGCTAGGGGCTTTGGGGCTTGTTGCGATGGGTAACCTCGATGCTGAAGAGATTACGTTTCGCTTTACCGGGAGTGTAAATCAGGTGGATGTGCCGCTCGGGAATACGGTTCAGATCGGCGACGCTTGCACGGTCGACGTCATTTTTGATCCCGACGCAGGCCCGGTGTTTGCCGGGCTTTCGCGGTATCCCGTCGTGCGTTCTTCCTTCACGATTCACGCCGCCAGCGGTGACTTAACGGCAAGTGTGGAGGCAGGGCCGCAGGAATGGATTATTATCAATGATCGCATGGGGGCTTTCCAAAGCGATCAATGGTTGTGGAGCGCGCCCTTGGGGGATGGGTTTGGTGGCAAACTAGCGAGTGCCCAATTCTTCTCAATCGGTGAGCACGAAATCCGCGACTACAACATTCACCTTACGGATAACAACGCCTCCGCCTTTTCCAACGATGCCTTACCGTTGACGCTGGATCTCAGCGCGTTTTCTTTGCGTCAGGGCTTTTCTCAGTTTGGCCAAGCTGGCCACGATGTTCGGTTCAACGTCGAAGCGCTAGAGGTTCTCGGGGGCGGAGCGGCGCCTCCGGATGGGGGTGGGGATGTGGCTCGGCCGCAGATTCAATCCTATGCTCTCCTGGAGGATGGGCGCTTTGAGATCCAATGGGACAGCGAAGCGGGCGCGACGTATGAGGCGCGTTGGTCGCTTGATTTGGAGACCTGGACGGTTGCGGGTGAGGCTACTGCGGATGGCGAGCTCACCGCTTATACATTTCCCGCTCCGGACTCGGCTGCGGCCGCGCTGTTTTTTGACGTGCGGGTCCGCGAATAGCGCAGGACTAAAGGTTGGGCTTCTTCCGGGATTCCCGTCGGGAGTTTGCTTCGATCGTCGAGCGAGGACGCGGAATGGCGGCTTCGCCGAGGTCGTGATAGCGATGGCTAGAGAGGGCTTTCAATCGTTCCTCAGTCACGGATTGGCCGTCGGCGGGCGTGCTCATGACTCGTGGAGTGATGAGTAGCACGAGCTCGGTTTTCGTGTTCTCTCGAACATCCCGCCGGAAGATCGAACCCAACACGGGAAGATCGCCGAGTAATGGGACTTTTTGCCGGTTTTCACTTTGTCGCTGCCGAATCAAACCACCGATCGCGATGGTGAGGTTGTTCGTGGCGATGATGGTGCCTTGGATCCGAGCCGTGTTCACGGTATCGACATTGAAGCCTTGAACGTTTCCGGCACCCGCTGCGACCGGAATGATGGCGGCTCCGGTGGCCACGGAGGAGGAATCTTGAGTGATGGTCAGGGTGACCGTTTTGTCTTCATTGATTCGCGGCAGGATTTCGACCGTGTTGCCGATATCCCGTACCTCGGTTTGCGGCTCGACAGTCGCTGTGGTGGCTCCGTTGCCGGGGGTGACGAGGCTCGTATTTACTCCGGTGGTGAGGACGCGTTCTTCCCCGATGAAGATCCGGGCCGTTTGGTTGTTGGCTGCCAGGATCATCGGGGTGGCGAGTTCTTGGATGCGGTTCTCCCCAGCCATGAGTTGGATGCGGGCACGGACGCGGTCGTTGAGGAATTGATACACGAAGCGGTTGTCTTCGAGTGGGAAGCGGCCTAGAGCGGTGACGTTTCGGGCGACCTGAGCGCTGCCGGGACTTAACGGGTTGAGAATCTGGGTGCTAGGTGTGCCCAGGGTGTCCGGGCCGTTGACGAGCTCGTAGTCGAACGCGGATCGGAACGTGTCTCCGAGGTTGAGTTCGAGGATCTTCATTTCCAACAACACTTGGGGAATGGGGCGGTCGACTTCCAGGATCAAGGTTTCGATATCGAGCATGGCTTCGGGATCACTCGTCCGGGCGATCAGCAAATTGTGCTGTCGGTTGACGGTGATGTAGATATCGGGTTCCCGACCGGTGACCTGTTGGAGGGACGCGCTGTCGACCGTGGCGTTGGCGTTGCTGTCCTGAGTGAGGGTTTCCAGGTGAGCGATTTGATTGGAGGTCAACGTGGGCGTGCGTGGCCCGCCGATCGGTGCGGAGGAGAGTCCCCCGCTGTTGGCGGTTCCGATGGCACGCGACAGACCCCCGCCAGCCCCGCCTCCGAATAGGGCACCGCGATTGGGCTGGCCCGATCCGGTTGCGGTATTCCCATTGCCGGCCGTGGGTGTGTTCGTGCCGGTATTCCCTGCAGTGGCTCCGGCGCCACCGGTTGCGGCAGTGGTGCCCCCTTGGTCAAAGCCCAAGGAGAGGACGACGCGCTGCCCATAGAGATCGGCAATGGCCGTGGCGGCGCTCAGGACATTCTCATGCTGGAGAGTAAAGACTCGGGTGCGTTCTTCTTTGTACACCACGATATCCCGCTCGTATTCCTCGGTGGTCATGATCCGGTAAATATCGGCATCCGGATCTTTGCGATACCAGAGTCCGGAGATGCGGCACATGACTTCGATGGCTTTCGCCGTCGTGATGTTTTGAAGATAGAGCGAGACGGTTCGTTGTCCTGCAGACTCCGTTGCCACGATGTTGGCACCGGAGAGTTCGGCGAGGAGTTGGGCCGCATCGACGATGGTGCTCTGCTTGAGCTGGAACTTGTCGAGGGCGTGCTGGCTTCCGCGATAGGCGATCGGGGTAGTCGTGGGGGCACTGGGTTGAGCTAGGAGCGGGGATGAATGGAGACCCCAGGCAAGACCCGAGAGGATTGCGAATGTGCCGAGGCGGGGCTGACGACGTTTCATGATTTACCTCACGATGATATAGCTTTCGTGTTCTCCGAATTCCACTTCCACGCTCTGCCTGTGGATCGCCATGATCTTGACGCTGGAGTTGTGGCCGTGGGTTTTGAGCGAGAGTGAATCGCCGACTTGTACGACGTGCACCGCTCCCTTGTCGACTTCCAGCAGGGCGAAGGAATTGCCCTCCTTGTCAATCACCGCACCGCGGAGGCGTAGGTTCATCGAGCCCGTGATGGCCGAGATGGTATTGGAGAGGGGATTGTTTTCGGAAACCTTGCGAATCATGGCGACGGTGTTCGCGAAGGGATCGTTGGTTTTCTTGATCCTAACGGGACCGGCATCGGTGATTTCTGTTTCGGGCGTGCTCACGGGCTCCGGGGCGTTGCTGGATTCCGAAACGGCCGTGGAATGGAAACCCGCCGGTAGGGTGATGAGCGCGAGACAAAGGGCGATTCGTTGAGTCAGGGAGTTTTTGAGTTTCATGGTTTTACTTGGGTGTTGGTTTAGCCTGAGGCGGCAATTTGGAAGACGGCTTTGAAGAAAGCGAAGTAGACAAAGCCGACCATGCCGCCGATGAAAAAGAGAATGGCGGGCTCAATGAGCACGGTCATTCTCTGGATTCGTGTTTGGAGTTCGCTTTCGTAAAAATTGCCCATTTGTTGGAGCGCGAGCGAGAGTTCGCCGGTCTGTTCTCCAACGGCGATCATTTGTTTCACCAATGGGGGGAAATCCTCCTGATTGAGGCTGTCGGAAAGGGAGCGGCCTTTCAGAATGTCGGACACGGACAGGGATAGGCCGTTGCGGTAGGCGGGGTTCCCGGTGGTGGCCGCCGTGACCTGCAGCGATTCGGTGACGGTGAGTCCACTCCCGAGAAGGAGGGAAAGCGTCTTGCCCATTTGGGCCATGGAGGACACCTCAAGCACTTTGCCCACCACAGGAACTTGAGTGGCTCTGCGACTAAGAAAGAGGCGTCCGGCGGTGTTGCGCCAGACAAAACCGATCCCGATGAACCCGATGATGCCGAGGAGTAGAAGCCAGGGTCCGTATTGTTGGAGGAGGCCGGAGGTTTGCAACAACAGCTCCGTGGATGCCGGAAGTTCGATTTTCCGTTTGGCAAAGTATTCGGCAAATTTGGGAATCACCGTCCAGGTGAGGAACAGGACTACGGCAACGGCGGCAAAGATCACGATGGACGGATAGGTGAGGCTGGTGAGGAGCTTGGACTTGAGGCTGACCTTCATCTCCAGGTGCCGGGCGACGCGTTCCAGGACGTGGTCAAGCTCGCCGCTGGCTTCGCCCGTTTCAATGAGTCGAATTGCGGTATAAGGAAAAACGTTCCGCAGCTTGTTGAGACACTGAGAAAAGCGGGCTCCGCCCTGAATCCCTTCGATGACTTCCCCGATGTTTTTTTGGAGTCGGTGGTTCTTGCCTTGAAAGCGGCAGACTTCGAGGGACTGTAGGAGCGGGAGACCGGAGCGGAGCATCACGGCGAGTTGGCGGAAAAAGAAGATTTGCTCGTGCGCCGAGATGGGTTGGTACTTTTCGAGGAATCGCGCGATATACCCCTTCCGCGCTAGAGGCGTTCCGTTTGTGCCGCCCACGGAGAGCCCGGGTTGTGCGGTAGCGTTGGGGGCAATTTCCAAGACGTAGAGTGAATCCGACCGTAGTTTGGCGACGGCGTTGTGGATGGTAGGCGCATCGATACAACCGTCGAGGGTTTTGCCGGACTGATTGAGGGCTTGGTAGCGGAATTGAGCCATGGCACTGAGGGGTTATGAGGCGGCAACGCCTTTGATTTCTTCGATCGTGGTGAGCCCTTCGATGACCTTCTGACAACCATCCCGTTTGAGTTCGGTCATTCGGGAGGCGATGGCTCTTTCCCAACTCTCACGGCTCTGTTGGTCGGCGATCAGACGCTGCAGTTCCTTGTCAATCCGGAGCACTTCAAAGACACCGACCCGACCTTGAAAACCGGTGCCCACGCATCGCGAGCAGCCTTGGGCGCTGGGGCCGAAGAGGCTGGCCTTGGGTGTGTCTAGGCCGAGGTAGTGCCGTTCGGCGTCCGTGGCGGGGCGCTCCACCTTGCACTCCGGACAGAGCCGTCGGACGAGTCGTTGCGCCACGACACAGGCTAGGGTTGAGGCGATGAGGTAAGACTGACAGCCGATGTCCATGAGGCGACTGACGGCTGACGGGGCGTCGTTGGTGTGGAGAGTTGAGAAAATCAGATGGCCGGTCATGGCGGCGCGTAGCGCGACTTCGGCGGTTTCTTGGTCCCGAATCTCACCCACCATCAGAACGTCCGGATCGTGTCGCAGCATCGATCGAAGCCCTTTGGCGAAAGTCATTTTTTCGCTCCGCGATACCGAGACCTGCGAGATGCCATCGATGTGAGATTCAATCGGGTCTTCAAGGGTCATGATGTTGACGTCAGGACGGCAAAGCGAGCGCAGGGCAGCGTAAAGGGTGGTGGATTTGCCACTTCCCGTAGGGCCTGTGATGAGGATCATTCCGTGGGGAAGGTCCAGGGCTTCCTGAAAGGTGGCGAGTGAGTCCGCCGGCATGCCGGTTTCTTTCAGCGAGAAGGCCTTGTTCTCGGTGGCCAAGACTCGAATGGTGACTCGTTCGCCCCAGCGGGTGGCCAGGGTGGCGATGCGCAGGTCTACGGCGGTATCGGGCAAGCCGGGGATTTCGTAGCTGAAGCCGCCGTCTTGAGCCGAGCGTTGTTCGGCGATGTCCAGTCCAGCGAGAACCTTGATGCGAGAAACCAACCCTTGGGCTTGATCCGTGTCGATGTGGCAACGCAAGGGTTCGAGTCGGCCATCGACGCGGATGCGGGCGACGAGCCCGTTCTTCTGCGGGTCGAGGTGAATGTCCGAGGCGCGTCGCAAGTAAGCTTCTTTCATGATGCGATCGAAGGCTTCGACCGGGGTAGGCGTCTCGAGGGGAACTTCTCGCGGATACAGTTCGGTTAGAATCTGGGAGGCGGCGGCTCGTAGGGCTTGAGGTTCCGCCAGGGCCAAGTCGGTTTCGAAACCGGTGCGGCGTTCGATCTCGGCGACCAAGAGGTGGTCGTCCGGACAACCCGAGGCGACCAAGAGCCTATTGCCTTCCCGTGAGACAGGAATCGCCGCGCCGCGTCGCATGACACTGACCGGGAATTCCCGCGCCAAGTCCGTGCTGGGTTGGACGCGGTGGTAGTCGATGAACGGTATGCCTCGAACTTCCGCGGCCGCGCAGTAGACGGCTGAAGCTGGAAAACGACCCCGGGCGGTGATGAGATCGATCAGCTCGACCCGCGTTCGACGAGCCTGGCGTTTGAGTTCCTCGACTTCTTGGCCACTGAGCAGCGCTCGGTCGACGACCGCACTCGATAGTTGTTCCGGTGTCAGAGCTCTCATGGTTGCATTTGAAGCGGTTCAGGATGGGAGGCGCCGGTTCCGACGGCGTCGGCGGATTCAAGCTCGGCTACTTCGAAGGCGTTCGACTCACCGGCTTGCTTCTCGCGAGCCCGTAAGAGATCGACCAACACGTTGGGATCTTTGGCGAGGCGGAGAGCTTCATCGAGGCTGATCGATTCGGCTTGAACGTGCTGAGCGAGGGATTGTTCCCGCGTCATCATGCCGTGTTGGGAGCCGGATTCCATCAAGGTATAGATTTGTTCCAAGCGTCCCGTGCGGATGTGGTTGCAGACCGCTTTGGTGCCCCAGAGGATTTCGACCACGGGGACGCGGCTGTCTTCGGTGCGGGTCATGACCAAGCGTTGGGACACGACGGCCCGGAGGACCATGGAAAGCTGGTGGCGGATGGAGGTTTGCTCCGCGGCGCTGAATCCGCCCAGGATTCGGTTGATGGCGCCGACGGCGTCGGATGTATGTAAGGTGGAGTAAACCGCGTGGCCGGTCTCGGCGGCGGCGATGACGGTTCGCATGGTGTCCGGATCCCGCATTTCACCGACGAGGATGATATCGGGATCTTCCCGGAGCGCGTCTTTGATCCCGCGAGCGTAGGAGGGAACGTCCGTGTAGAGTTCTCTTTGGTGAATGAGGCTCTTGGCTTCGTCATGCACCTGCTCAATGGGATCTTCGATGGTGATAATGTGCTGAGGTTCCTTTTGGTTGACTCGATCCAGGATGGCATTGAGCGTGGTGGATTTTCCGCTGCCCGTCGGCCCGGTAATCAGCACGAGACCGTCGTGAAGGGTCGTGAGTTTGTCCAGTGACGCCGGGAGGCGGAGCGTTTCAAAGTTGGCGATCTCTTCGGCGATGCGTCGAATCGCCAAGGACAGCCGTTGGCGCTCGTGGTAGATGTTGAGTCGGAAGCGGGGGCCGATTTCCGAGCTATAGGCTAGGTCTACGGAATGTTCCGAGCGGAGGCACTCTTGTTGTGGCGGAGCGAGCAGACTCTCCGTGAGCGCGTGGAGCGCCGCCTCGGTCCAGGTGGCTTGTTTGGAGTGAATCAAACGTCCGTATTGCCGCAGGTAAATCGGCTTGCCGGCAGAAAGGTGGATATCCGAAGCTTCCAGGTTGACGGATTCTTGGAGGAGCGATTCGAACCGAGTGAGACAGGCATTCATGGGATGGCTTTGGGTTAGAGGGCCAGGACGAGTTCGCTGTGGAGTCGTGGTTCGGCGACGGCGTCCGGATCATCGTTCATCTTGATGCGAAAGGAGGCCACGTGGACTCGATGATCGAGTTCGGCCAGGGCGGCGATGAATTGTTGTAGGGCCGAGTAAGTGGCGCGCAGTTCCAGTCTTTGGAGCGGGCGGGCGTAGGCGAGTTGAAAGTATTCTTGAATAAAGGGGGCGTGCTCCTGTTGGGGCTGACTGGGGGCGTCATCGAGTCGGAGTCGGAGTCGGAGGGGGGAGCGGGAATCCTCCTCCCGGCCGCCATCGGCCGGAACGTTTTTGATCACGGTCAGATTATGTTGGCGAGCTAGAGCAGAGATTTGAATCCGGAGACTCTGTAGCTCTGTGCTGTTGCTGAGACTCGCCAAAGAGTCTTCGTTTTCGGCCAGGGTGGTGAGCAGGTTTTTTCGTTGCGTTTCCAATTTCTGAATCTCCGCGCGCAGTCGGCTGACGTCGGAAGGACTCTGCGTGGGCCAGGTCAAGGTCTCGCGACCCTGGACGGCTTTGCTCAGGTCGGCTCGCAGGGATTCGATCTGCTTGAGCCCGGGGCGTAGCCGGAAGGCGCCGTAGAGGACCAAGACGATTACGGCCACCGCCATGGGTAAGAGGAGCTTCTCACGTTGAGAGAGGGATTGGGATTTCATGCGCACGCCTATTCGGTTCGGTGGGTTAAGAGGGCGCGGGATTGCGTGGGGACGAGGTCGAAACTCATGGCGTAGCCCATGAGGCCGAGTCGACCAGCTTCGACCTGCACTTCTTGGTGGGCGATGCCCAAGCCCCAATCGGCGGTTCGTTCCGCCAAGGAGTGAATGAACGTCTGCGCCTCGGTTTCCGTCAGGGCCCAGGCGTTGATGGTGAGGCTGTGATCGCTGTGTTCTTCGAGGTCGTTGATCGCGATGCCGGGCGTGACGGCTTCGGCGAGTTGCACGAAGAGGTCCGTCACGTAGGCCTGTCGCAGGTCGAGACCGATACCGATGAGGTTCGCGGCTTGTTCGGTGACCCCGATGGTCTCTTGAAGTTCCTCGCGCGTTTGGAGGAGTTGTTCCGCGGTCTGGTGCTCTTGTTGCACCTTGGCGATTTCACCTTGGACGCTCTTAGTTTGCTGATGGATTTCCTGGGTGGCCAGGGTGACGGAGTGGCGTTTGAAACCGAGATAGATCTCGGACAACCCGACGAGCACCGCTAAGAGGATTCCCAAGATTCCCCACCAACGGGTGGATTGCTGCCACCAAGGGGGAGGCGGTGGTGCTCCCTCGACCCAGGGAGTTTGCAAGGGGGTGAGGGCGGTTTGGAAGCGGAGAGCTCCGAGGGCGTCGGCAGAACAGCGGATCGTAAAGGCGGTGCCGTCCGAGGCAGAATGGATAGGCCGTTGGGACGGTAAGGCGTGAGTGGGGATGCGGGTCGATTCATGCAGAACGGTTTGTACGCCATCGACGATTCGTGCCGGGCCGGCTAACCAAAGCGCGTCGAGAGATTCTTCCCCAATCAGGGCCGCGAGTGCTTCCGGATTGCGGGGGGAGAGCGGTGCCGGGCCGGAGCGAAGGGCTTGAATCTGTCCGCTTTCGAAACTGGCATAGCAATCCATTCCATCCAGCAGCGTGATCACACCGTTCTTTCCATCTGGCGCTGGCGACGGTAGCGAGGCTCCACAGGTGAATCCCAACGGGAAGATGCGTTCGAGGTGCAAGCCAAGGGCCGCGAAGCGTTGAATCCATTGGCCCTGGGATTGGCGTCCCATCCCGCAGACGAGCCAGGGAAAGCCTTCGTTGCCCAGTCCGGGAGCGATGGATTCCATGGGGAAGATGCGGCAGATCGGGGCATCATCAGGTGAGCTGAATCCTTCTAGAAGTTCGCGGCAGATCTCGACCTCTTCTTCATCCGTGTAGCCCATTTTGACGGCCTGTTGGCCGAACTGTTTGGGGGCGATGCTGAGGCATGAGGTGGTGGCTTTCTCCTGGCCAATGGCGATGCGGACATCGTCGATCTCATCTTCGGTCATCGCGCCGCGACCCACGAGGATGGTTTCCAGGGAGAGCGAAGCGGCTTGTTCTTGAAGGATTTGTTCGAACTCCCACTGGACGAGTTCTTGCAACTGTTCCTGTTTGCACGGGACCGCTGGGTTGATCGGTAGATTGACGACGCTTGCTGCGGCTTGGCTGGTTAGGAGAATGGCGCGCTCGGGAAGCGATTCTTCGCCTTGGCCGAGGTCGCTCAGCACGGTTTGAAGGGCTTTGTCCGGAGCGGCCTCGGTGGAGATCGCAGTGCGCTGGATGTGGACGGTATCGTCCTCGTGCATGGCCAATACACCCGTGGTGCGATACCCATTGTACTCGAAGACGAGCCAGGATTGCGGGCGCTTGCGCAGGAGTTTTTGGGCCAGGTGTTTCATGGCTATTCCAGGGACCAGACAAAGCTGGCGGATTCCGTGGTGACTTGAGGACGGAGCATGATCTCGAAGGGATGATTGCCGGATCCGATGGTGGCGCCGGTTTCATCTTCGACCACCGAGAGGGATCGAACGCCGAAAGGAACGCGTTTGCTAGTCTCTCCAAAGTCGAATTCGAGTTGATAGAGACTCCCGTCAATCACGGCGCCGGCCGGAACGGTTACCGCCTTGCTGAGGTAGGGGGCCGCGTCGCGTTCGGCGGACGTGGAGGGCCAGGTAGCAGGCCAATCAAGTGATCCGGATTGTGGGTAGTGGAGTCGTACTCGGACGGATAATTCAGAGGCCGGGAGGTCTGTTCCCGGGTCCGGGACGATGTCTTCTTCGTCGCAAGCGCCGAGGGTATCGCCGTGGGCCAGATGGCCTTGGAGGGCAGAGGTGGGGATGATCATGGTTTGTTGCGCTGGCGTGCCCGGGTGGTGACAGATCGTGACGGTATCCCCTGCTTCATCGTCCCCGCTGCTATCGTCATCGTCGTCATCATCATCATCGTCGTCGTCATCATCGTCACCAGGGCCCGAGCCGCTAGCCTGAGGGTTCTTCAGGAAGACGGTCACGCGCCAGCGGGCGATATCAAGCAGTCCTTCATGCGGGTGAACCAGAATTCCGGACGTGGGATAGTCTTGTTCGAAGGGCGTGGTGCCACCGACGATGCCGTTCGAGCCGTAGGTTTGAACGACGACCTGGCCGGTGACTTGATTCGGCTCGAAGCGCCAGCCGAAGTTGTTGGTGTTGCCCAGATTGCCCCAACCATCGTGAAAGATTCGGAGTCCGTTTTCCTCCGTGCCGCTGTAGATGTAGGGGCCCCGCCAGCCAGCCCAGATGCCGGCGTTTGCGTGATAGCTCCAGGTGGGGAGGTTGCCTGGGTTGAGGAGTTCGGAAACGTTGTTTGGGAGCCGCCCCATGTCGGCGAGAAAACCGCTCACCGTGGGAGGATCGGCTATGTGGGTGGCGAGGTCGCCAATGATCCCTTGCCGCATTTGCTCCAAGCGGATCTTGCAGTCGTCGTAGCGCAGTTGCTCGTCCGTCTCATCTACCAAAGCGATACTTCCGACCGCCAAGGCACTCAGGATCGCGACGACCAGGAGCAGTTCCAAGAGGGTGAATCCCGCTTCGAGTACCCAATAGGGCCGGGCACAGTACGGGGGTTTGGCGTGAGACGCTTTCATGCTCGGGGTAGGGTTGAGGGGTGGGGATGCTGAGGCTCGCTCGACTTAGCGAAAGAGGTAGAACACCACGTCGTCTCCCGAGCCGGCTTCATAGGTCCGATTGGGGCCCATGCCGACGATGCGCGCCAGATTGGCGTCGTGAAGATCGAAGAACAGATAGGGCCGTCCGAGGCGGCTCATCGGTGTCCCGTCGGGGTTCTTCTTCCAGAGAAAGAAGCTCCCTTCGGCCGGAGCCATGAAGGGATCGGCGATTGCCGGCACATCGGTCAGGACATCGCCCGAGGTGGGACTGCCTAAACCGGTCGTATCCAAATCATCGCCCAAGTCAACGTAGCCTTCACCGGAGGAACTCAGATAGGGGCCGCGCCAGCCGCGTTTGGTATCGGGGTTCCAAGTGGCCAAGGGGTGGCCGGTACCGGCGAGCGGGTTTTCCAAGAGTTGGGCCATGTTCGCCGGGCTGGCGAACCAATCCGATCCGTCTTCGGGCACGGGAACAAAACCGCCCTCGGTCGTGAGTCGGAACGGGCCTTGTTTGGGCAGGAAACCGGTATCCTTTTTGAATTGGATCAAGGCTTCCCGAACCTCGCTCATTTCTGTCAGACCAATCTGGCCTTGGGCGAGCTCTTCCGTCTGTCCGACCATTAGGATGGCGCCGCCAGCGATGGTGCTGAGAACAGCCGTGACGATCATTAACTCAAGGAGCGTAAAGGCGGAATGGGTGGACGGCCGAAATTTAGAAACACTCATGGCTAGCAAGGGGTAACAGAGTTGCACTTTCCGGGGAAAATCGACGGGGATGAACCGTGTTTTTTGGCTTACCAGGGACCGGGGGAACGGCGGGGCGTTCCCCCGGAAGCCCTTGTGGATTTTTTCAGAACGATTCGGTGGGGCGCTGGCTGTAGCGCGACTAGAATCGTTGGGGAGGGGAGCTCAGGTCGTCCTTGCTTTGTAGTACGGCGCCTGTTAAGTTGCCGCTGCGTCACTACTGAGCTGGATCAGGCTCCTCTCGCTACTGGTTATCAAGATTTGGTGCCAACAGCGTCAGCGACTTCCTGATCCAGCCAGTTTCCTTCCGCATCCAGCACGCCGATGAACTTGGCTTGGCTGAACACTTCTCCGTCCTCGATCTCGTCATTGGCATCCGCGTCCGAAGCCACGTGGAACAGCAGCAAGAAGCGGCCGTATTCCGTGCTGGCGACATCGCTGTAGAACGGCGCTTCCGAGAAGTTGGCCGAATTCACATTCACGTTGTCCGAAACAATCGTGCTGTTGTTGCCCAATCCCAGGGCGACGACCAGGTGGGTGGTCTCCGAGGCGAGTCCGGTGATGTTTTCCAGCAGGCTGGAATCCGCGGCACCGAGGTTTTTGGCTTTCACGATGGGTAAGACCAGTCCGGCGGAGATAGCGACGTTGGCGCCGACCCCTGAGGTGGCGTCGTCGTAGGCCCGATTGGCAATGTTGACGGCGTCGGTATCACTGGCGTTGGGAATTCCCCGAACGTTTTCGATTCCGACCTCGGCAAACGCGTCCGCGATAGCGGCCGTGGTGCTGAAGAAGTGTAGCGAACCATCGGAAGTAGCCTTATTTCCATCGGCGCCTTCCAGATCCCGAGTCAATCGGGTAAAGAAGCCGCCTGCAGTGGCCGTAACGGCTGCGTTGCCGGTGACATCAGCGACCGTGGTGTCGCTGACCGTGAGTAGATCCAGCGCATCCGGATAATCGCCGGTAACGACCTTAAACAACCGAACGCCTTTATCGATGGCGGCGAGGTTAAAGGTTGCTTGGCTCTTGGCTGCTTTCTGATCCAATCCATCATAGGAGACCAGAGCGGCACCACCGATGACGGCGAGGATTGCGATGACAATCACCAGTTCTAGGAGTGTAAAACCTTGATTGCGTGAGGTTTTTGAGGGCTTGTTTTGTGTCTTCATGGTTTTCTTGGTTTGTTTTTCTTGTGTTTGTTTTGCGGTGATCTTCCGGCACTGGTTGTTGGAGCAGTGTCGGCTTTTTTGCACCGCAGTGGAGTTTTAGCAGAGAGGATGCCAGCCAGATTTGCGATCCAAGATGGATCGTCGTAAGTTGCTGCAACGAAGCGGCTTAGCCTTTGGGGGTTATTTGTCGTGTTTTAGTCTGAAATGACATTTTCTGTCATTTTTGAAAATGCAATCGAATGCGATTCGATGCTCATGGCGTCTATTCCAAAGTCTGAGAAGGTATGGAGTCGAACAGGAGTCATCAGAGTCATGATGACACGGGTGGTTGCTGTCTTTCTGGGGCGTCCGCTAGAATGGACGTGTCGCCGCGAGGCACCTTTATGAGTTTGAGGACGGACAGATTCGATTTGAGAAACACTCGGAGTTGGTTCCCGGGTTGTTGGCTTTTGGGGATGACCTTCTTGCTAGTCGGGGGGGGCTTTTCGTTGGCCGAGTTGCAGGGGCAGGGTGAGCCGTTAGTGCGAGCTTCGTTTGAGGCGGGAGTGGCGAAGAAGGCCTCCACCCGCGCATGGGAGGCTACCGGCGGGGTGGTGTGGGGGGACGGCTTTACGGGGCGGGCACCGCAGTTTTCGGTTCCGGGTGCGAGTTTGGTTTTCCCTTTAGGTCAGGACGGTTTGGATCCCTGGCTGTCCCCGACGGAAGGCAGTATCCGGTTTCGGTTTCGCCCCGAGTGGCGATCGGGGAAGGGACCGGGACATTATGCGAGTTTCTTTTCCATCGGAGAGTGGGCTCCAGAGCCTACGGTGGGTTACTGGGCGTTGACGACGAATCCGGACGGGACTCAGATCATTTTCTCCGGACAATCAGCTGAAGGCGGAACGACGTTTCTGGCGGCACCGGTGTTGTTTGAACCGGATCGATGGTATGACCTGATGCTGGTGTATTCCGGAGCCGCGTCTCGGTTAAGCCTGGATGGTGCCGTGATTGGAAATGGGAAAGGGGTTGTGACCCCGCCTCCCCTGTCGGCCTTGAAGCAATACGGGCTTCGAATCGGGAACAATCATCGGGGGCATCAACCCATCCGTGGGCGCTTGGACGAGTTTGAGTATTTCGGTGGCCCGCGGAGCAGTTTTTTGCAACGGCGCGACGCGTATGCGCTGTCCGCCACCGTCACGGAAGATCCGTGGCGGGTGCAGTTGGTATGGCGATCTCGATCGAAGCGGCGGGATTCGGTGCGGCGACGAAAGTTAGGCGACTCGGAGTGGACGCTGAAAAACGGCTCCTTGAAGGGAAATCGATACACCGACTCGGATCCAGGGTTTGCGGCGGGGCAGCGTTATGAATATGCCGTTGGGTCTCGGCGGGTCGTGGTTGGGTTGGGACGTCAGCCTGCAACGGAACGACGGGGCCGTGTCCTGCTAGTCGTGACTAAGGATTTGGGGCGCCGGATTGCTGGAGAACTCGGTCGTTTTAGTTTGGACCTGGTGGGAGACGGCTGGGAGATCGAACAGGCTTGGGTTTCCGAGCACCGGTCTTCGATTCGCAGTCGCTACCGTCGATTGGTGGGAGAGGTGAAAGATCGGATCCGGGCCTTTTATCAGAAAGCGCCTAGCGATGATAACGTCGTGCTCTTGATTGGCAATGTGCCCATCCCGTATTCCGGCGCCTACGCTGAAGATGGGCATGAAGGGGTTCGAGACGATCACCGGGGGGGCTGGCCTTGCGATGCCTTCTATGGGGACATGGATGGGAGATGGACGGATACTTCCGTGGATCACACGAATCGAACGCACGGGTCCAATACCAATCGACCGGGCGATGGACGGTTCGACCAAGACTTCCTCCCTTCCGCTTTGGAACTCGCGGTGAGTCGAATTGATTTCTCCAATCTCCCGAGCATCACAGGAGCTTCATTACCTGGGAAACCCACGCGGGCCAGCCGGATCGAGGCGGGATTGATGCAGCGTTATTTTGAGAAGAACCATGCGTATCGGCATGGCGAATGGAATGTGGCCCTTCGGAGTGTGGCACAGAACTATTTGCCTCAGAAGTTGTGGGCGAACATGGATCAGAATGCGTTTCGAAATGGCGCCGCTTTATTTGGGACGGCGCCGAACTCGGTGATGGAGGCGGATTGTTTTCAGGTGCAGCAGCCGGTTTCTTGGGCGTTTTTTGCCGGCTATGGCGGGAGTCAATCCGTGGGGTCCGGACGCTATCAAACGGCATTTTTGAACCGGCCCGACTTTGGTGCGCACGCGGTATTTATCATGCTTTACGCTTCGTGGAGTGCCGATTGGAACCTGCGCGATAGTTTTACCAAGTCGTTGTTGGTTTCCCCGATGTCGGGCTTGGTGGCCATGAGCTCGCTGCATGGGCAGTGGCAATTGGGACCGATGGCCTTGGGCGAACCTCTGTCGTTCTGCTATCTACAGACGGCCAATCGCGAACGAGCCGGAAAGGGGGTTCGGCGTTCGATGGGAGTGTTGGGAGATGCCACGTTGCGTTTGCATGTCGCGCCGCCAGTGTCGTCCGTGCGAGGCCGGGTTGACGGTGCCGGGGTGGAATTGACCTGGCAGTATGGGGAGGCATTAACCGGGGATTTGGGGGTGTATGTGTATCGAGCCGCGTCCGTCTTAGGACCTTACTCTCGGGTGTCGGGTGCCGTGCCGGTGGCGGGAACGACCTTTCGGGATACTAGGCCGCCAGCGGGTGAACCGTTTTACTTGATTCGACGAGCCGTGGAGACCAGCAGTCCGGCAGGGCGATACGTGAATTTGAGCCAGGGCCGTTTCTGGAAACTGCCCTAGCTCTCTGCCGGTTGCGCCCAATGGGCGATAAGCATCCCAGGTCCTAGAGCGAGTTCAGGAAGGCGAGCAGGTCTTTGATCGCTTCTTCCGAGGCGTGTTCGAGCAGTCCGGCGGGCATGAGCGAACTGGCCAAAGGTTGCAGGGTGGCAATATCTGCTTTGGGCAAGGTGACGATCTGAGTTTGGGTGGCGATCACCACCGTGTCCCCGCTTTGTTCAGTGACGAAGCCGTTGTAGACATCGCCGTCCTGGGTTTCGATCTCCGTGGCGCGGAAACGCTCGGCGACTTCTTTTGATGGTTCGAGGATGGCGTCCGCCAGTTGGTCCCGGGTGAGCCGGCGAGTCACACCAGCCAGATCCGGACCGAAGACCTGCCCAGGAATTTCTGGTACGCCCTGGTGACAGGTATGGCATTGGAGTTGCAAGTAGAGGGTGCGGCCATCGGCACTGGATCCGGCGTCGAGAGCGGTTTCCGTGAGAATCCGACGGCGTTGCTCGGCGGTGAGTGTGGGGGCGGTAGCGGGTGTTGGAGTTTCGGTCGGTAGAGCTTGATCCGTGTGTTGAGCGTGCCAGTTGGACCAATAGGTGGCGATGATGCCCTGCTCAAGTGGGTTTGTGGTGGAATCATCGAACACGTCACCCCAAGGAGAAACACCTTCGGCGCCGAGATCCCGGGCCGGGCTCCAGGACGGATCAGATTCATCCGTCTGAGGCCAGTCAGCGGGACGACTCGGTCGAGCTTGCCAGGCAACGTTGGAGATTAGACGTTTCACCGTATGGCCGTCTGCACTCGGCCAAGTCAGGCTGGCTAAGAGGCCGGCGGTTGGGTCCCAGGATTTGGCTTCGATGACCAGCTCGTGGTTTCCCTCGCTCAGCGAGAGTGGCTCGGAATGCGGGGATTGCCAATCGTCTCCGTCGGCGATGGCTTCGCCGTTCAGATACGCCTTAAAGGTATTGTCTCCGGAGATTTGGAGTACGCCTGTCGTGGCGTGTTCCACCTGAAACTGGCGGCGGAAGAAGGCCTCGGGCTCGGATGCGGATTTTTCCCGGGCCCAGATCCAGCGCGGTTTGGGGAGTTGGGATTGGCGCGAGTGTCCGGTGATCAGAGTGGCGAGTTGATCGAGTGTGGTGGCGGCGCGGGGATGTTGCCGGAGTTGATTCAAGGTCGTGGCGAGCGCCGTGGGTTGGCTCTCCGCAGTATTGAGCCTAAGAGCTTGAAGGGTAGCGTCACGGCCGCTCTGGAGGCCGACTTGAAGGATGGGTTGGAGACTTTGCTCTAGGGCTTCGTGGTTGGTGGCATCACGGGCGGCCTGCCAGAGTAGCGAGAGGTCCTGCAATTCCGCTCCTTGGGTGATGAGGAGCTCGGTCAGACGGGTGCGGAGTAGTGGGGAGCCGCTCGTGTCAGCGAGTTGTTCGCGGGCCAGTGCTTTGGCCGCGGGCATGGGACGGCGCTTCAAGGCTTCCAGTAATACCAGCCGCTCGGGTTCGCTCTCGGACCGGTGGTAGAGGGCGATGAGTTGGTCGGGGTTCTCATGCTGTTTGACCAGCGCATCGATGGTAAGCTTGCCCAATTGGCTCGTGGGGAGGAGCTGGTCAAAGCTTTGCTCTAGTGCCTGCAGGTGTTGTTGGGTAAACCGGCTGAGCACCGTGCCCCAGAAACTCGGGAACTGCAGGCCTTTACCGGAGAACTCGGTAAACCACCCGGATTGATTCTGGATGAGCCATTGGACCAGTCCGTCTCTTAGCTCAGGTGTCCAGCCGGTATTGAGATAGGAGAGTGCGGATGCTAGGTGGAACTGCGTCACGGGATCGCTTTCCGTAACGAGGGCTTCCAAGAGTTTGGGAACAGCGGCATCGACTTGGTATTGGCCCAAGAGTCGCGCTTGTTCCCAACGGATCTCGGGATCGGTGTGGGGAAAATTCTGGCTCAAGTGTTGGTGGATTCGCGCGCGGGCGTCCGGCGAATTGCTCAACGCCTCCTCATAGATGCCGAGAACGCGGAGGAAATCCAACTGCTGCGAGCGTTCGCTGGGGAGCACGTTGAACAGCCGTTCGATGGCTGAGACGAGTCGGTTCGTTTCGGGGTGCTCACGACGGACGTCGGCTGCCACCAGGGCGCGCATGAGGCGTTGTGGGGCGTCTGAATTGAGGGCGGAGTCGATCCAGCTTTCGGTTGGTAGGTGGGCGAGGGCCTGCATCGCTGCATAACGGACGGAACGATCCTCATCCTCCAACGCGGTCAGGAGGTAGGGGATGTTTCGTGGGGTGGCCACCCGCGTGAGTGCTTCGGCGGAACGACGTCGGACGAAGGCTGAGGAATCCTCCAGTAGCGGATACAAGATCTGGGGCGCGTAGCGGGCGCGTTGCAGTCCGGTGATCCAGGCGGCTTGCGCCCGCAGTTCCTCGTGGGGAGACTTCGCGAGCCGGAGATAGAAGCTGCCGGAGATCCGCTTGTATTCTGGGGACAAGAGGCGGAGTGCCCGCAGCCGGTCTTCCAGTGGGATGCCCTCGTTGAGCACGTAGCGCTGGAGTGCGGGGCGCCAGGAGAAACGAAGCTGCTTTTTGGCTTCGAGGATCTGGAGGCGCGTCCACTCGGATTGGGGCTGAGGGAGTTGGAGGACTTGCTTAATGACACGGTCACGGGCTTTCTCAAGGGTGATTCGTGGCGGAAGGATGGCGGGAATCTCTACACTCGAATCCGATTCGTTGGCGTAAAAGAGACGCCAGACTCCCTGGTTGTGGTCGGTGATAAAGAGACTGCCGTCCGGCGCCACGGTGACGTCGACGACCGCAAAGTCGATGGGGGTTCCATCCGGCATGCGAGCTTCCGCTTTTGGGATCGCCAATACTTCCATGGCGGAACTCCAGGTGGCTCCGGAGCGTTCGAGCGGGAATGACAACACGCGACCGCTGGAGTTGTAGTTGCCGGCCGTTGCCGATTTCCACCGGTAGTCGCAGACGATGAAGGCGTTTTGATAATGATCGGGCAGTTGGTGGTGTTCGTAGAACGTGCCCCATGTGGGGGAACCTCTTCCGGCGTCGGCGATGCCCGGGATGGTGTCGATGTAGTACGGCGGGTAGGCGCCCACGCCTTGCCAGCCGAGATCCGCGCCGACCGCCCAATGGTTGAGACGCACGGGGCGGTACCACGGCACATCCACGTGCCACTCCATGTCGCTATCGAGGCTGAAGAGTTCTCCGAGGTAATTCATTCCCAGGTTGGGAGGATTGCGCCCGCCGGCGCTGACGCATTCCCATTGGTCGCCTGCGAGATTGAAGCGAAAGACCGAGGCGTTCCGTTCGCGAAGTACGGGTGAGCTTACTTCGGTGATGTGCATGCGGTCCCGCGTGCCGCCGCCGTCTCCCGTGACGAAGTAGATCCAGTCATCGTGACCTCGTAGCAACGTGTGCGCCGCATGGTCGCCACCGGTGTGAAACGGTTCGCCAATGCGTCCCTGGTGTTGGGGGTTTTCCGGATAGCCGGTGTAGAGTTGGACGCCATCGCCGCCCACGGCATAGAGCTGATCGTCGTGAACCAGGATTCCTTGGGGACCTCGAGGTCCGAGGCCGCCAACGACGGGCTCGGCTTGCTCGTAGACGCCGTCTTGGTCTGAATCCAGGAGTCGGTGAATGGCGTTACCCGTGCCCACGAGGAGGGTGCCTTGTCCATCGAAGCTCAGAACGTAGGAGCCTCCGGTCAGTTCGGGCTGAGCTGCTTTGTAGATGTGGAAGCCGTCGGGCAGTTCGAATTGGTCATCCAAAAGCACCGGTGCGCCGAGGCAGAGGGTTGCCTTAATGATTCCGGTGATGGCGAGCAGGATGAAGGGATGGGACGTCGGTCTCATAGTGTTTTACAACTTGGTGCCCGAGGGCGTGGGATCCAGGGGGAGGTCGATGGCTTGACCCGTGGTTTGACTCTGGTGGACGGCTTCGGTGAATTCCATATAACGAACGCCGTCTTCGAAACGCGTATGGGAGATGGTCTCTTGGCCGCGGATGGCGCGGATGAATTCTTCTTCGACTCGCCATCCGCCTTGTTCTTCGGGCTGAACGGTTACCGAGTGCCAATCCGAATCGCCGCGACGGGCTTGTCTCAGCGTGCCGTCGTGAAAATGAAGCACGGCTTGATCGCCGGTGAGCCGGATGCCGTCATCGGTGCGGAACGGCGAGACGGCGGATTCCTGCAAATGGAGTTGGACGTTGTCGGCCATGGTGGCGAGCACGTCCAAGTGTTCTGGAACTTCGATCGCGTGGTTTTGACCGGATTCGTCTTTGCGATGGGGAGTAAAGATTTTGCCCAGGGCCACGACGCGTTCCGCGGGGCCGACCCAGCGCATGATGGCCTCGTAGTAGATGCCCATGGTCATCACATTCAAGCCGCTCCGGGTGCGGTCCTGCCGCCAATGGAGCGGTGCCTCGGAATCAAGGAAGGCGCCGCCGTGGCGACACTCGATAGTGAGGAGTCGACCTAAAGTGCCTTCACGGAGGAAGCGGCGGATGGTTTGGTCAACGCCGAGCGTCATGGGGGAGGGGACGACTTGAGTGATGAGGTGCGGGCGTTGTTTCGCGGCCGCGAGCATTTGATGGGCCTCGCTCGCATCCATCGCCATGCGGGCTTCGGTGAGCACGTGCTTGTCGTTCGCTAGGGCGGCTAGGGTGACGGGACAATGTAGATTGGGCCAGGTCCCGATGACGACCGCGTCCACATTGGGATCGCTGACGGCGTCCTCCCGACTCGGGTAAACGGTCGGGATGGAAAAGGTTTCAGCGACCTTGCGGGCGGATGCTTCGGAACGGTTGACGACGCCTTGGATGACCACGCCGGGGATTGCTTGGAGAAGCGGGAGGTGCTTGGCGCGGGTGTTGGCACCAGCTCCAACCACACTGATGCGGATGGGGTCGTTGGACGAACTCATGACTTCGGGCGAGGGGAGGTTGGCTGATGTGGGCGAAACTTTCAATCCTCGCTTCTGGGAGTTGGGGGAGGGTGATTTAGTGTGCGGGGGCATCGGATCGGAAGGATGCGGTAGGTTTCCCATTGGAGCAGGAGAAAGAAAGAGTCCACCAAAGGGAAAGCGGCAGCCCTGCTCCCGCACTCCATAAGAGAGGGCTGACTCCGAAGGAGCGGTTGACCTGTTATTGGAGCTGGTGAAGTAAGGAGACCCACAAGGTGAAGCTGAATGCCGACTTGAGAGAGTTTATCGAATTTTTCCACTCAAGGGGAGCTAGGTTGATCGGGCAAACTCCTGTGGATTGGATTTGCTGAATTTCTGGTCATCTCGATCCGACTCAATCCTGTTGGTTGCCGTTGCATCGACTTCGGATTCAATCTATGCTGGCGATCGTCCATGAACGATTCCGTGTACTTTCGGTATGGCCTTCGATCGTTGTTCGTCTTCGTCGGAGTGTTATTGTTCTTTAGTGTTGCTGCTCCTGTCTCGACGGAGGCGGTGGAGCCAACCGTAGACTTCGAATCCCAGATTCTCCCGATCCTTAGCGAAAACTGTTTTCAATGTCACGGTCCGGACAAGCGCCAACGCAAGGCGGGGCTGCGGCTCGACCAGCGCGCCGCGGCTTTGTCGGTGTTGGATTCCGGGGAACGGGCTTTGGTGCCGGGGCAGGCTGAGGCGAGTGGTTTGATCCAGCGGATTCGGACTGAGGATCCGGATGATCGCATGCCGCCGGAGGATTCTGGAAAGTCGTTGACGACTGATGAAATCGAGGTCTTGGCCCAATGGGTGAATCAAGGCGCGCCGTATCCCAAGCATTGGGCCTATCGGCCGCTCATGGACCCATCGATTCCGACGACGAGTTATCCCGGCAGTGAACATCCCGTCGATGCCTTCGTCGCGGCCCGGTTGGAATCCGAGGGTGTGGTGCCTTCACCAGAGGCGGATCGGCATACCTTGATTAAGCGTTTGTACTACGACCTCTTGGGCTTGATCCCGGATCCCGATGAGGTCGCCGCGTTTGTCGGGGATCGTTCTGATTCGGCCTATGATCGTCTCGTTGATCGACTCTTGGACTCGAAACACTTTGGCGAGCGATGGGGGCGACACTGGTTGGATAAGGCGCGCTATGCGGATTCCGATGGGTATGAGAAGGATAATGCGCGGCCGAACGCGTGGCGGTACCGGGATTGGGTGATCGATGCGATCAATGAGGATCTGCCCTTTGACGTATTCACGATGGAGCAATTGGCGGGCGATCTTTTACCGGCCGCTACCGATGAGCAACGATTGGCGACGGCCTTCCATCGTCAAACCCTAACCAACACCGAGGGGGGAACGGATCGCGAGCAGTGGCGGGTTGCGGCAGTGATGGATCGTTTGGAAACCACAGGTTCCGTTTGGCTCGGATTGACGGTGGGTTGTGCGCGCTGTCATACCCACAAGTATGATGCTATCACCCATGAGGAGTATTATCAGATGTACGCATTCTTCAACAATGGGGATGAAACCACCACGGAACTCGTTAAGTCGCCGCAGGCGCTCCGGGCCTATCAGCGTGCTTATCCGGCTTATCGAGTGAAAGAGCAGGCTTTGGAAGAAGCCATTCAGGAACGAGAGGCCGCCTTGGCTGAGGGGCAAGCCGAGTGGGAAGCCGCGACCCGGAAGGCTCTGGAAGCCGGAGGGGCTCTGGATCTGTCCGATGCGGTTAAAGAGGCGTTGGATGTGGCTGTTGCCGAGCGAAACGAGAAACAGAAGAAAACGATTCGCACGCAGATCCAATCGGAGGACGAACCCTTGAAGGGGTTGAAGAAGTCTTTAGGGGAGCTCAAAAAGACGGCTCCGGCTCCACCGCATCTGAAGGTTCGGGTGGTGACCCAGCGTCTTAAGGATGCGCGGGATACCCGTGTGCTTGAGCGTGGAGAATTTACCAAGCCACAGCAAGCGGTCGAGCCGGGGGTGCTGGCGGTCTTGCCTGAGCTTGTGGGAAGGGAGCCCAAGCAACGTCCGGATCGATTGGATTTTGCCCAGTGGCTCGTCCGTGAGGACAATCCCTTGCCGGCTCGCGTGGCGGTGAATCATGTTTGGGCGAACTTGTTCGGTCAGGGGTTAGTGGCGACTCGAAATGATTTTGGGGTGCGCGGAGAACGACCTAGCCATCCCGAGTTGTTGGATCATTTAGCGCGGAAGTTCATGGCGCTTGGTTGGTCCCGCAAGGCGCTGATTCGGTATATCGTATCGTCGGCGACGTACCGGCGGAGTTCCGATCACCGGCCGGAACTCATGGATCGTGATCCGAAGAACCAACTACTAGCCCGGCAGAATCGGTTTCGGGTAGAAGCGGAGATTGTCCGCGACTTGTATCTCGGGGTTGCCGGGTTGCTGTCGTCCAAGGTTGGTGGTCCCAGTGTGTTTCCACCTACGAGCAAAGATGTGGTGGCCTTGACATACAACAGTAGTGTGAAGTGGAACTTGAGTCCGGGAGAGGACCGGTATCGTCGCGGGATGTATACATTCTTCAAACGAACGGCGCCGCATCCCAATTTGATGACCTTTGATTGTCCGGATTCGAACACGACGTGCATTGAACGCAATCGCTCCAATACCCCTTTGGCGGCCCTGGCAACCCTGAACAACAAAGTCTTTGTGGAGGCGGCCAGAGCCTTCGCTCAGCGTGTTCTGGCATGGGACGATTTGAAGGACGAGGACCGGCTGAATCGGGCCTTCTTGACGGCTGCCGTGCGGTTGCCGCAACCCGATGAACTCGCGAGTCTGGTCGAATTATTGACTGAGGCCCGGGCCCACTATCAGGCGAATCCAGAGGACGCATCCCTGTGGTTGGCTCAGCAGGATGGGGATGCCTCCGAGACCGCTGAATTGGCGGCGTGGGGGGTGTGTTTACGAGTGATCCTCAATCTTGATGAAGTGATTAATCGAAGCTGATTCATGAAACGGAATAAACCCCCTGTGCCCGACGCGATCGGGAAGCGAATACTCGATCGCCGAGAATTCCTCACCACGACGGCTTCCGGCATTGGCGCCTTGGGATTGGGTGCGTTGCTCTCGGAGGAAGGTGTTTTGGGCGCGCCGAGTCAAGGCAGGGTGGCCGACGTCAATCCGTTGGCCCCGCGGCCGTCCCATTTTGAGCCGCAGGCCAAGGCGTGTATCTCGATCTTCATGGCCGGAGCGCCGTCGCAGTTGGACCTGTTTGACCCCAAACCGCGGTTGAACGCGCTCCACGGGGAATCCTTACCGAAGTCGATACTCGATCAGGCTCGCTTCGCTTTCATCAAACCCGATACCGCCACTCTCATGGGCACTCAGCGGACCTTCAAGCCACATGGCCAGTGTGGCATGGAGTTTAGTGATCTGCTCCCGCATCTCGGATCCTGCGCCGATGATCTGTTGATGATTCGCTCCATGCAGTCCGAGGAGTTCAATCACCACCCCGGACAGTTGGCGATGCAATGTGGCGTTTCTCGCTTTGGCATGCCGTCGATGGGGGCGTGGACGACCTATGCCCTGGGCAGTGAGTCGGAGAATTTACCCGGCTATGTGGTGCTCACGGCGGGTCGCGGTTCCAGCGGAGGTGCAACGCTGTGGCAGAGCGGTTTTCTCCCATCGACCTACGGCGGCGTGCTCTTTAGGAATCAAGGGGAACCGGTGCTGAATCTGAAGTCTCCGGACGGCTTGCCACCAAGCTTGCAGCGGCGTGGGTTGGATGTGCTGAAACAGATCAATCAGAACCGATATCAAGAAGTGCATGATCCGGAGATTGCGGCGCGGATCGCGAACTACGAGTTGGCGGCACGGATGCAGTTAGCGGCGCCCGAGTTAATTGATCTTTCGAGCGAATCTGAGAAGACCTTGGAACAATACGGTGTGGGACGTCCCGAGCCCGAGGGGAAGAACTATCGCGGTACCTTGCCGCATCTGAAAACCTACGACGCCTTTGCTCGCAATTGCCTGCTGGCGCGTCGGCTGGTGGAGCGCGGCGTGCGTTTTGTGAACATCGTTCATGCTTCTTGGGACCAGCACAGTGAGCTGGACAAGAATATCACTTATAACGCGGGTGCTGTGGATCAACCCATCGCGGCTTTGATTCGAGATCTGAAGGATCGCGGGATGTTGGATAGCACGATGGTGGCTTGGGCTGCTGAGTTTGGTCGCACGCCGTTGGGTGAGAATCGGCCGGGACGGGACAGCAATACCGGGCGTGATCACCATCCGCTCGCCTACACGACCCTGTTGGCGGGTGGTGGTATCCGAGGGGGGCAGATTTATGGCGAGACGGATGAGATCGGTTGGGGGGTGGCGGACAAACCGGTCCATGTGAACGATTATCATGCGACCATGCTGCATTGCTTTGGCTTGGATCACTTGCGGTTGACGCATCGATTCCAGGGCCGCGATTTCCGGCTCACCGATGTCGGCGGGCGGGTTATTGAAGACTGGTTGGCCTGAGCGGGGATAAGCGATTTTGGACCAAGCTTATTGGGATGCCCTGGCCCCGACGTTCGGGGATGACGTGATGGAGGTTGGGAGCCTCGATCTTCAGGGGCGCTTGGTGGCGGCCTTGGATCGAGTGGCTTCTCCGCGGCGTTCGGTTGCTGATCTGGGTTGCGGCCGAGGGGTGATGATACCGGCGCTTCTGAAACGCTTTCGATCGGTGACCGCCGTTGATTTTTCTGCGGAGCTTTTGGCCCTGGCTCGGAAGCAATTTTCGGAATCCAAGCAACTGCGTTACCGCCAACTCAACCTAGCGAGCGAGAAGGGGTGGGGGTGGACGGCCGATGTGGTCTTGTGTGTGAGCGTGTTGATTGTGGCCAATCGAGCGCGGTTGCGACGCTTTGGCGATACCATTGCCCGGACGGTTCGCCGGGGCGGGACGCTAATTCTTACCGTGCCGGCGCTTGAGTCCCACCTGCATGTTTATCATACGCTGGTGCACTTGCGGGAGACGTTGGGTGGGGATCAAGGAATGTCAATGGCAGTGGCGCGGCGCTGGGTGGCTCGGGAAGTGCCCTCCGTATTGGACGGTGCCGTGGCGATTGACGGGGTGCCGACCAAGCATTGGATGCGGGAAGAGATCGTGCGCTTCGTGCAGCAGGCGGGATTGCGGGTTACAGATGTCGAGCGGGTGGAGTATCCCTGGACCTCTGAGCTTATCGATCCACCGAAGTCATTGGGTGGGCCCTATCCCTGGGATTGGTTGGTTGTGGCCCGCCGCCGGTGACGGGAATCTCGTTGGTCTGTCAGTTGCTTTCGGTTAGGTGTTCCGAACGGCCCCGAATACTGGCGATCGCTTTCTGTGCCCGCGGGCGAAGATAGGGGGACCGACTCTCGCTGATAGTTTCGAGGTATGGAAGGGCTGAACTGGCAATCGGTCCCAGTATGCCGAGCGCTTCAATCGCATACCCCTGAACGTTGTCCCGTGTCGTCTGAGCCAGGTGAAGTAGGAGTGTAACCGTCTTTTCGCTGGGTGGTTCGATCAGGCTAATAGCAATCGTTGCTGCTTGGGAGCGCCGGTCGAGGTAGTTGATCTCCATCTCGCGCAGAAGGGGTAGAGCGTCACGAGCGGCACTTCGGTAGGCTCCGAGTGAGATTGCGGCGGATTCTTGCAGGCTTTCATGGGAATCGCTGATCGCACGGGTGAGGGCCGGGATCGCGATATCTGGGTGTCGGGCAATTTTGCCGATCGCGGTCGCCGTGGTGGTTCGCACCGCGTTGGGACGAGTAAAGGTGAGTTCGACTCCGCCGAAACCCTGAGGTTTCCGAGTCTTAGCAAGAATGGCTTGGCGGCGATCGACATCCGCCAGATCGAGAAGGATCTCTGTTAGGCGTGGCACGGTCGATTCCGCTTTGGGACCATAGTGAGCGAGTCCTCGGATGGCTGCATCGCGGATCTCATCGTCGGGATCATCGAGATACGAGTAAAGCAATGGGATGCCGGACGCTGCGGGTTCGCCGAGTTGAGGGATCGCGTGGAGTGCGGCCGCGCGGACTTTGGGGTTCGGTTTCTGGAGAGCTTGGTGGACCTTGGGGAGTGCTCTCCGGGCAGCCCGTCCCAGATCGCCGAGGGCAGAGACGACGTACTGCGGGACGAAGTGTGGTTCGTGCTCAAGAAGAGCTGTGAGGGCATCGATCAATCGATCGGATGGCTCGGGGAGTTGAGTGTGAGCGAGCGCCGCCACTACTTGGATTTGCCCTCTCAGATCGGCGCCGGATAAAATCTGAAGGAACGTGGGTTCGTAGGCTTGTTCCTCCGACGGGGCAATCGCGGAGAGTGCCACCGCGAGCTGGACACGGAGTGATTCCATTGAAGGTTCATCTAAAAGCGTTTTCAGCGGTTCGGTTGCTGCGTGTCCCACGGTTCCCATTCGTTGGATCGTTTCGAGGGCTGCGGCTCGCCGGATGGAATTGGGATCTTGGATGATAGCGAGCAGTCCTGGGACGGCGGCTGCACCCAGGTTCTCAAGTGCGTGCCGATACTGGATGCTGAGTGACGATGAGGGATTGTTGACCCGCTGCCAACACGCAAGGAGCAACTGGCTGTGGTCCCTGGGCTCCATTCCGATGGCTGAAATGGCTTCGATAACTCCGATGCTGCGATCGTCGGCCGGGTAGCGTGTTAACATCTTCACCAGGATCGGAAGGCACGGTTTTGCTAGGGGACCGATGGAGGCGATGGCTTCGACGGCGCTGCCCATGAGCGGTTGCGGCGGGTTTTCTTGGATAATCGCTTGGCATTCGGGAACTGCGGCGGCGGCCGCGGGGCCGATTTCTACGATCAGATCGAGTGCGTGACGGCGTAGCGGTTCCTCGCGATTGCGTAGCAGGATCCTCACTTGCGGGACGCATGGGGCGGCTTCGCGCTTGAGTTCGCGGAGGATTTCAAGGGCGAGTTCTCGAATGTTTTCGGCCACCGTCGGGTCGGAAAACAGGGCTGTGAATTGCGGGAGGATGGTTCGGATACAGGGACCCAAATGGTGGAAAGCTTCTAGAGCCGTGGTCGCGACGTCGGGGTCGGGATCACGGCCGAGCGCAATGAGACGAGGCGCGGCATGACCGGCAGGGTATCCGATTCGACCCAGCGCGCGGGCGCTTGCTTGACGCACGACCGGGCTGGGATGGCTCAGGCCTGGCAACAGATGCTCGCTGGTCGGGGCGGCAATGGTTCCCGCCCGCTCGTAGACGCGCAGGGCAAATTCCCTTTGGTCGGGGACTGGTTTCGTATCGTTTCGGTTTCCGAGAATCAATGATGGGAGGAAGCTGGGCGCATGCTTGATGTGCGGTTCCAAGGCCGGGCGACTCCGGTGGCGTTCAACCTGGGTGTGTGAACGGAGTAGTGTTTCGCAGGCTTCGAGAAATTCGCTGTTGGATCCGGCTGTGAGCGCAGTGGCTCCGATAATGAAGAGAAGCAAGGCGAGCAGTTGCCGGCTGGGGTTTGGCGACCGGAGCGGGATAACTAGGAGCGAGCGCATGGGTTTGAATCGGGTTCAATTCTGTCTGAGCTATCTTAGCAACGTTGGCTGGCAGAGTTCCTTAGTTATTTGTGGTGCGTGCATCCACACTGTGGGCTGGTGGGGCGAGCGTACCCGCGAGCCGTTCCAACCCGGCGCATTCTTCGGAGCCGGTGGCGTTTTGCGGACGCTTCTCTTGCCCAACGGCTCGCGGGTACGCTCGCCCCACCGGGGCTCGCCCGACCTTTTCTTGACATTCATTTGGGGTGTCGGGAGATTGGTTTCCTCATGAAAGCTACCCGTGTTCCCACCAGCCGCTTGGGCTTTACGTTGATTGAGTTGTTGGTTGTGATTGCCATCATCGCGATCCTGGCCGGTATGTTGTTGCCGGCGTTGGGCAAAGCCAAGGCCAAGGGGCAGGGGATCGCCTGCTTGAACAATTTGAAGCAGTTGCAGCTGGCGCACCTCATGTATCCGGACGATAACAATGACTTTTTGACCAAACCGGGTAATAGCGGGGACGAACTTTATGCCTGGGTTGGCGGGTGGATCGACTACAACGCCGGCAACACGGATAACACGAATATCCAAGATCTGCTGGATCCCGAACGGGCGATGTTTGCTCCCTACCTGCCTTCCGTGAAGGTGTATCACTGTCCGGCCGATAAGAGCTACGTGACGATCCGTGGAAAGCGGCACAGTCGAATCCGAAGCATGGGGATGAGTCAGGCGATGGGTGGTCCTGGAGTTTGGCTCTCGCCCGGTGCCACGAAGTATCGGGCATTTATCAAAAGCTCGGATATCAACATCGCGGGACCTTCCAATATGTATGTCTTGTTGGATGAGCATCCGGATAGCATTAACGCCGGCGGTTTTGCAAACCAGATGGTGGAAAGTCCGGGCAGTGCCCGCATCATCGATTATCCGGCGAGTTACCACAATGGGGCGGCGGGACTCTCGTTTGCGGACGGGCATGCCGAGATCAAAAAGTGGCTGGATCCGCGGACGGTCTTGCCCGTGCAAAACAAATTGATGCCGCTCAACGTCGCCTCAGCCAACAATCGAGATATGATTTGGTTGGCGGAACGGACGACGATTCCCGTCAATGCCAACAACTGATCGTGGTGTGAGTGCGTCGAACGCTGCTGCTCCGGATGCGGAGCTGAGTCGCGCGGGGGATCGGTGCCGGGACGCGCTGGTAAGCGATGTCATTCCGTTTTGGTTTCCGCGGTGCCTGGATCGTGAGCACGGTGGGTTTCTACACTCACTGGATCGGGATGGGAGCGTGCTCGACACGGACAAATCCGTTTGGGCGCAGGGGAGGATGTCCTGGATGTTGCTGACGCTGTTTGCCGAGCTTGAGCCGCGTTCCGAGTGGTTGGAGGCGGCCGAACGCGGTTTGGCGTTCCTGGATCAGCATTGTTTTGACACAGATGGTCGGATGTTTTTCCACGTCGCGCGCGATGGAACCGCAATTCGGAAACGCCGCTATGCCTTCAGCGAATCCTTTGCCGCCATTGCGTATGCGGCGCACTACGGCGTGACGAAGAACGAGGCCTCGGCCGCTCAAGCGCGAGTGCTTTTCGATAGTTTTGTGCGTTGGCATTTTACTCCTGGGCTCATTCCCCCGAAGTTTACGGATGCGCGTCCTATGGCCGGGCTCGGGCCGTACATGATAGCCTTGGTGACCGCTCAGGAGTTGCGCAAGCACTTGGGGGAGGATTTGACCCTAGAGAGTTGGATCGATCGATGCCTCAATGAGATCGAAACGCTCTTCGTGCGCGAGGACCTTGAAGTGGTGATGGAGACCGTTGGGGCGGATGGTGAGCTGTTGGACCACTTTGACGGGCGTCTCTTAAACCCGGGACACGCAATCGAAGCGGCGTGGTTTATTATGGAAGAAGGCCGAGTTCGCCGTGCGGATGCCCTGGTGAAGCTCGGAACGCAGATGTTGGATTGGATGTGGACCCGTGGCTGGGATTCAGAGTACGGGGGGCTTTTCTACTTCCGGGATCTGCACGGAAAGCCCGTCCAGGAATACTGGCACGACATGAAATTCTGGTGGCCGCATAACGAGGCCATGATTGCCACCTTGATGGCCTACCGACTGTCCGGGGAAGGACGGTTTCGAGAGCGATTTCTGACCGTGTGTGACTGGAGTTTCGAGCATTTTTCCGATCCGACCCACGGAGAATGGTATGGATACCTCCGCCGGGACGGGGCGGTTTCGCTGAGTTTGAAAGGGAATCTGTGGAAAAGTTGCTTTCATCTTCCCCGAAGTCTTCTCCTGTGTTCGCAGCTGGCCGGAGCGAGTCAAACGTCTGATTCGGTCTAAATTCGCCACTCTTCCGTAACCTATCCGTCGCAGCGTGCGTCTGCTCCGTTGAATGGTCCCATCGCCGCCGTTGAATCGGCTGTTCCGAGCGGAAATCCGCAGGGACCGGTTTGAGAAAGGTTCAATTTGATGAAAAACAGCATTTTCGTTCACTTGCTACTCGGTGCCGCCCTGGTGGGAGTGAGCTTGGACGTGTCGGCGCAACGAGGCGGGCGTGGTGGCCGTGGAGGTTTTCCTGGGGGCGGTGAGGGTAGCGGAAAACGGATCGAACCCGAGGATCTGACCTTCGACTTGGGCATGGCCGCGATCCCGGATCGAGAGACTTTTGAGAAGCTCTCCTACCAGGGCCCGGACGTGATGCGGGATTCGTATTTGGCGGATCTTGAGTTCGTCAAATTCATCATCGAGAATTTTGATACCCCCAAGGCCAAGGTGTATTTCATGAACACCAACAACCACCGGGCCCACCCGCGTTTCATGCCCGAAGTTGGGATTGATCGCCAAGGTGCGGTGCGCGGAGCGATTACCTATCTCCCAAGACTGACGGCGCCGGATAAGAGCCCGGGACTCTACATCATCGATTTTCAGCCCAACGATTCCTACACCTTTGAAGAGATTCAGAAAGTCGTGGGCTATCTGTCCGCCAAAATGCCGATTCTCAATGGGAAGGTAGCCTTCCACCCCTTGCGCGGCAATCTAGACCAAGCGGAGCGTGATCGCGCCAAATACAAGGCCGCGAATCTGGCGGTGCATTATGACGAGGATCTCTATACGAATATTTCCTACCTCCCGTTGAACATGGCGGAATCGTTTGGGCGCTTGCGAGTCATGGAAAACGAAGCGCGACCCTCGCCGCGCGATGTCGTGATCTATAAGACTCTGCCGAACCAGATGCCGCGCGTGGCTGGCGTGATCACGGAAGTGCGTCAGACGCCGCTTTCTCACGTGAATCTCCGGGCGGTGCAGGACAAGATTCCGAACGCCTTTATCAATGGTGCCTTGGGGTTGAGCGATGTGAAGTCGCTGATCGGTAAATGGGTGCACTACAAAGTGACGCCGCAGGGTTATTCGCTGAAGGAAGCCAAGCCGGATCAAGTGGATGCGTATTTTGCTAAGTTGCGCCCGAGCGAAGGGCAGAAACCGAAGCGCGATTTGAGTGTCAAAAACGCTCGCCCTCTCAGCCAGGTTGCGTTCAAAGATGCCGGCGCCTTCGGGGTGAAAGCTGCCAACCTCGGCACCATGTTGACTTTCGATTTGCCGGAAGGCACGGTGCCGACCGGGCAAGCGATTCCGTTTCACTTCTACGATGCTTTCATGAAGCACAACGACTTCTATGATCGTGTGGATGCGCTCTTGGAGGATGATTCCGTCCGGTCGGACCCGGACGAGTTGCGCAAGGCGTTGAAGAAGCTGCGGAAAAAGATGCGTGAAGCGGACATGCCGGCTTGGATGGAAACCGCGTTGACTGCGGCTCAGAAATCATTCGATGAGGGGGCTTCGATCCGGTGCCGGTCCAGCACAAACAATGAAGACTTGCCGGGCTTCAGCGGAGCTGGGCTCTATGACTCGTTTACCCATCGCGCAGATGAGGGACCGCTTTCGAAATCCATCAAGCAAGTTTTTGCCAGCCTCTGGAATTTCCGTGCCTTTGAAGAGCGGGAGTTTTATCGGATCGATCACAAGTTGGCTGCCATGGGTGTGTTGCTGCATCCGAACTACAAAGACGAGCAGGCCAATGGTGTGGCGGTGACGGATGACATTCTCTATGAGAGCCAAGGGAACTACTACCTCAACACTCAGGTTGGGGAAGACTTGGTGACCAACCCGGATGAGGCCTCGTCACCCGAAGAAGTCTTGTTAGGCTGGTGGCAGGAAGATGGGCACGAAGTCGTGCGGCGCTCGCTTGCTGCGAAAGGAGACGACACGTTGCTGAAGCCGCAGCACTTGGCGAGCCTTCGGGATCACCTGGCAACGATTCATGCTCGCTTTCGCGACTTGTATGGGCACAGCAAAGAGGATCAGTTTGCCATGGAAATCGAATACAAGATTTCCAAAGAGGGCACCTTGGTGATCAAGCAAGCCCGTCCTTGGGTGTTCTAGTCCCTTTGAATCCGAATGTCGGCAGGAAGATGGGAGCGCGAAACCGTTAGAATCGATCTGTCTTCCTGCCGCTCGCCTTCCGCCCAATCTCATCGCTAGCGGCGTGAGCTTGAGGTCGGGTTGCGAGACAGGATCTGAAAGAGGAATTCGACCTCGGCATTGATCTCTGAGGTGGTTTCCACCGTGTGGGCGATTTGTGACTCCAAAATGGCGCGGAACTTCTGACGCATCCGGAACACGGTCAGTCGTGCCGCGCTGACACTACATGCGAGCTTGGCGGCGATTTCTTCGTAGGGGATTCCGGCATTCTTGCCGTAGAGGTGCTCGCTGACTAAGTCGAAGACGTCCGATTTGCCTGCGCTCCGATAGTTGGTCCGCAGACTTTCTATTGATCCGTCAATGAGCGTGGATGCCCAAGCGCGAAGGTAGAGGGTTTCCGGGTCTTGACCGGTTTCACTTAACGTCGCTCGATAGTTTTGTTCCCGCTGTTCGTCGTCGAGTGGGGCAAACTGGATGCCGCCCCCGCGTTTGAGGGCGGATTGTCTCCGAGTCTCGTCGGCGATGAAGTTCTTCAGATCCGTGAGTAGGAAGGTCCGCAGGCGTCCCCGGTCCGCATCCACCCGGTTTAAGGCTTCTCGCTCCAGTAGGCTGGTGAAGAATCCTTGTGCCAGATCCTCGGCGTCGGCCGGTGCGTATCCCTTTCGCCGAATGTAGACGTAGATGGGATACCAGTAAGCGCGACAGAGTTCTTCTAAGGCCATCTTGGCATCCTCATCGGGACCTTCCGTTGCCTGGAGCACCAGGTTCCAACGGGTGGTGGGAAAGGTTGCGGTTCGTTCCGGATGCTGGGGATCGGATGGCATGGGGGATTTCGTTTCCCCATAAGTGCCATATCGAAGCGCAGTCGTGAAGCGGGAATTGTACGTGCCGGTGCGGTGGGGCGAGCGTACTCGCGAGCCGTTCTTGATTCGAGCGATTGGGGGACACTGTGGTGTTTTTTAGGTCGCTGCTTTTGCCCAGCGGCTCGCGGGTACGCTCGCCCTACCATTTTTCCCGTTCCCGATGCGGTTGCTGTCTCCTTGGCGAGGCCTATTCGGCAAGTAAATCGATCAGCCGGAAGAAGCCGTATCCTTCGATAAACGGGGTTTGTCCGGGGGGTGCTACGATGGTGGGGCCGACTCGGCTGTCGATGATGAGTGGGGATCGTTCTCCTGGTGTGCGTCTCGGTGCGAGGACGGGGAACCAGGGACCATCGAAGCGACTCGCCGCTTGTAGTTGGAGACGGATCGAATCTTCCCACTCCAACTGAATGAGTCCCGTGTCTGTGATGCTTACGGCTAAGGTCCGATTCCCGAGAGGAGGGAGGTCGATTGCTGGCGTTTCCCGCAGACGGAAGGGGCTGGTCGGGAGCGAGGGCGGTGGGAGCAATACATCCGGTGCGTTCAGCGTGAGTTCGACGATCCCTGATTCCCCTCTTAGCGGGGCGTCCGCGCGTTCGACCGCTCCGCTCCAGGCCCGCAATTGTACGAATGCGGTCGTCCCCACAAAGGGTAGCTCCACAACGCCGCCGGCAAACGTGCCCAGGGCAAATACCGTGATCGGCTCACAGACCGGCTGCAACTGAGTCCGGGTTGGTCCGGCCCAGATTTGTCCGATGACGTTGTTTCCGGCGAGACTGCCATCGGGATTCATCACGGCTCCCTGGGTGTTGAGAAAGTTCAGGAGACCTCCTCGCCCAGGCTTCGGACAGTCGGCCATTGTTGGGGGGAGCCCGATACCGGGATCCGGGGTTGGGTTCACGGGTGGTTCCACCACGGGAGGTTCTGGAGTTGGCGGCTCTGCTAGAGCCAGGCCCATGACCCAAGTCGGGTTCTCGCGGAGCGCTCCGTGCGAAGCACTCGATGCGCCGGGCACGGTATTCCGAGTTTCGGCAGCGTCGGGTCCTTCGTCGAAGGGATAGTAGGCGACCAAACCTTCCTCGTCGCCATTGAGTCGGCGAGTGCGATGCTCGGCGATATCCGCCAAGCTCCGGTCGGTGGCCCAGATTCTGAGCTCATCAATCCCACCTTGCCAAAACTCCCCTCCACCGAATTGTTGTCCGATGTCTGTCCACAGCTCACGAGACGGGTTGGGAATCGCTCGACCCAGGGTTGCGCCCCCAGACGCGTCGAGAAATACGTGCGTGTTCTGGGAGCTTCGGACCAAGGCCACATGGTGCCACTGCCCGTCCGTTGGGAGTCGGACTCCGGTGTCCGACCACGCATCGCCCGCTCGGATATTTCCCTCGGGGGTCATGCCGACGTAGAAGCGGGGGAATCGGGCTTCGTTTGCTTGGCTGAGTGCTTCTCGAAAGATTCCGAGGGCGCTCTCGTCCATCCGATACCAAAACTCGATGGTGAAATTTCCTTCGGTGGGAATGATGCTTTGGGGGATACGCACGTAGTCGTCATTCCCATCGAATTCGAGCGCGTAGTTGAGCGCGGGATCGCTGGGTGAGGGATTGGGGTCCGTAGGCTCAGGATCGGTCGGATCCGTCGGAGGGGGGGGGAGATTGCCGGACCCCCCGGAGATGCCAAAGAAGCCGTTACGCCGACCACCCGTGGTGGGGGCATTCTCAGGGTCGAGGGGATTGTAGTGTTGGGCGACTTCTTCTCCGTCCGAGGCATCGTCCCCGTCGGTGTCCCATTCGTGAGGATCGGTTCCGGTGTGTTGCGGGTCGATGAAGAATCTGGTGTTGGTTTCGTAGCCGTCGAGTAGTCCGTCATCATCCGAATCCGGGTCCAACGGATCCGTCCCTGTTACGGAGGCAGCGATCCATATGCCGGTGTTGGTTTCCTGATGGTCGAGCAGACCATCGCCGTCCGTATCGGCGTTTCGCGGATCCGTGCCTCGTTCGAATTCTTGCAGATTCGTCAGCTGATCGCCGTCCCAGTTTTTATCTGCGTCCGAGGGAGCCGGGCGAGTGGTGAGTTCATGATCGATGCCTCCGAGTGGGCGTAAGAAGGTGTTGTGAATGGGAGCGGACTGGTTGTTGGGCAAGGGGTCTCCGGGGCGTTGCCAGGCAATCGTCAGCGTCTCGTTGTTACTCTGCTCCCGCATGACCGCCTCGTAGAAGTAGCGTTGTCCGGCTTCCATCCAGATCGGATCGGAGAGTGGTTGAGTGGGGGTGGCGGCCACCATTCGGGTCCCGGTGGGCGATGGGTCGAGGCTCAAGTGGAACTCAGCCGGGTTCGGGGAGTTGAGCCGGAAGGTATGGAACCCGGTCTCGGTCGGAACGATGAATCCCGTCAGAACGAGTCCGTAGCCGCGGCCGTTTCCGGGAGTGTTGGTGAGATGGGGCAAGGTCTCTGTTCGAAGATTGGGGTGAGACGCCGGGAAGGAGCCGAACCCTCTCGGTGCCGGATAGAATCCCTCCAGGCCTTGGCCGCCCGCATTGGGGAACACAATGCGCGTGGTGCCGCGGGCATCGGGATCCGAGTCCAGTTCCCAGGGAGCGAGAACGGCCGGCGAGAAACGCAGACGATCGAGATCTCCATTGAACTTGAACCCTTCTCGAAACTCGGCGGGCGCGCCGCCGCCCGGACGGAATCGGGTGACTTCCACGCCCACGTTGGCCGTTGCGGATTGGCCCAGCGTGAGGCCCAATTCTGCGGTGCTTAGACTCATGGGCTTGGTGCCGGCGGGTTGGCCGTCAATGTAGAACCGAATATCACCGCGCACCGGGGATACTTGGGCAATGTGGTGCCACTGACCGTCGTTGGGAATCGACTGGTCGGAGAGAAAGCGACCTTCAACAGAGTAAAACATGCCGAGGCGCCCATCCTCGGTAAGATAGAATCGATACCAGCGATCGGCGCTGTTCGATCCGCTGACGATCGTGCCAAACCTGGAGGCCGTGTTGGTCGGGTGACGAACCCAAGCCTCAATGCTGAAGCCGTCGAAGCCCGCGCGCACGATCGCTGGAGCGTTATCGAATCGAAGCGTTCGGTTGCCGTCAAACGAGACGTAGCGGTCCCCGCGGAGTCCACTGGGGCCATCGCCGATTCTAAACTCAGGTCGGTTCTCCGATTCATTGCGGAATGAGCCGGCTTGGTAGGCCATCCTCGGATCATCGAAATCGAATGCTTCGGCGAGAAAACGAGCGGGTAGGCTGGGCTCGGGGCGATCGGACTTATCTTGGCATTCGCAGTATGCCTCCCAGCGCTCGCGATCGAGGACGCGATTGGGGACTAAGTAGTCCACGACGAAGAATCGATGTTCGTAGCCCAAATTCGACTGCGAGGACACTTCGTAAAGATAAGGAATGTAATTATACTTACAGATCTCTTTGTCGAGGGAAGCGAAGTTACTGACGGATCCCGCAATTTCGAGACTCTTGCCGTAGGTGGTGGTGGTCGTGGATTCCTCATCGATGCCCGTGGAGAATTCGTAGCCGCCGCCGAATTCCACGTCGATGCCGAAGGCTCCGGTGGCGAGATCCAGCTCGGCGCCGATGCGGACGGCTGAGGAGGTTGTGCTCCCTTCGAATCGGGACGTGTCCGTATCTTGTTGGAGGCTCCAGCCAACGGAGCCATTCCCGACACTGACGATTTCGTTTGCCAAACCTGGATCCTGGGTTCCGTCCCATTGGACGCGGCCGCGGGTCTCCACCCAGCGAAAGCTTCCCTTGGGGTCATAGAGCTGGACCTCAAAGAGGTCGTTTGGGCGGCGGAAACTGCGGCGGAGGGCGGTGGGGTAGCGGTGCGGATCGACGTGGGTAGGACCAAAGACTTGCGCTTCGGTGAGGCTCAGTGTGCCGGTTCCTTCGCGTTGTACGCGTACGAAGCGGCCGACCACGTCCGCCTTGTTCTTCTGGGTCAGGAAATGCAGCGTCTCCAAGCCATTGCCCCGGTGAAAGAAACTAGCAACGTTGCCATCCCGTTTTAGCTCGCTCAGGGTTTTGCTTCCGAACGGTGTGGGGGAGACAAACACCCACACGTCCTTGAGTTCGTCGCGGATGTGGTCGGTTCGATTGTAGAGGCGGACATGCCGAATGGTGGTTTGTTCTCCGAGGTCTACCTGCCACCACGGTTCGAGTTCGGAACGGGTGGCGGATACGGAATTGCCTTCGAATCGGGGATCCAGTTTGCCATCGATCGCCCGATCGGCGGTGGCATTTAAGAGCGTGCTGGATTGGGAAGCGAATTGCTCCCGGAACAAGGCGAGGTTGGCCCAATCCCGAAGGACGGGAGCCCAACTGGGGACGCTGTTCGTCGCGACGAGTTGATCCCAGTCATTGAGGCTGAATCCGGCATTGTTGGCGGACTTGAATTCGGAGAACCGCATTTGCCCATCGAGCAAGTTGCCGTCCGTGCTCATTTGGTAGTTGAATGCCTGGTACTCCGTTTCAGAGTAGCGAACGAGTGCCTCGCCGACCTCGATCGCATTGCTGCTCGAAACGCTCTGTGTTTCGCTGCGTTCCGTTCCGGTTTGCGTGCTGTTGCCGAGATCTAAGCCGCCCGTCACGCGCATGGTTGCTTCAAGCTCGAAGAGTCCCAGGATATCGATGTCTTGTGTGTTCCCGACATATGCCGAGATGGAGTGACCGTGGGATACCGTCAGAGCGTCGCTCGTGCTACTGCCGGCAGAGTTCCCGCGAGCGATCTCGGCGGAGCGATCCAGGTCTCCCTGTAGATGTTCCCAATACGGCGGGACAAACGCGACGGCCGTGAGTTGGCGCTCGGTGACGGTCCTGCATGCGAGGCCTTCGTTCACGGGCTCGAAGGTGGCGACCAACGAGTCAAAGTTTCGATCCCCCAACGCAATGACGGGAGATTCTGTGAACTGGCCCGGTTCCAGGTTGGCGAAGGTGGTGTTTTCGATGAGTTGTGGATTCGGGGAGAAGACTTCGCGTAGGTGGACGAGGCGAAGCTGGTTCCGATTGTCGACGATCGCTACGACGATGTCATGAAAGCCGTCGCCATCCAGATCGCCGACTTGGGAGTGGAGTTTGGCGATGTTGCTATTGGAGAGATTGCCATTGGGGCCGTTAAACAGGCTTTGAGCAACGATATTGCGAGTGGCACTCAGGGTGCGAACCTGCCAGCGGCTTTGCGAACTGTTGAAGTAGGTGAGCACGATTTCGCGCAGCCCGTCACCGTCGGTATCGCCGAGGGCCAGGTTGAGCCCTTTAGTGGAATCGTTCGAGGCTTGGGCTAGGGTCCACTCGGTTTGGCTGGTGATGGATGCGGCGGCTGTCCCGTCGGTTGCTGGAGTCACGCGCAGGACTTCGACGGTCAGGCTGACGTTTTGGAGGGGATCTCCCGACGCGGGCGTGCCGGTGGCGAGGACGATTTCGTTGCCGGGGCGTTCGCCCACTGGGCCAATGGCTAGTTGGATGCGCTCGGGGAGTTGCGGGGTGGTGCGGCGTCGGGCGACTTCGCGAAGATTGGAATCACCGTCGGGGGTGCGTTCGCGGTGCCACTCAAGAACAATGATCTCCAGAAACCCATCGCGAGTCAGCGCGAGGACGATGTTGTCGCGCGCATCCCCGGTCACGTCGCCGACCGCCATCGCCATGTGGTTGACGCGAGAACGTTCGTTGGGGGGCAAGCGCCAGTGGGCGTTGGCCAACTGAGGGTCCGCGGCGATGGAGCCGTCGGTTTCATTGGTATCCAAGACGTAGACGACGGGAGTAGGGACCGGGCCCTGTTCCAGTCCCCCCAGGATGACACTGTTGGGTTTGCCACCGTTTTCGAGAAGGATGCCGTCGAGGTTGCCGGTGGCCACGTGAAGATCCGGAATCGAGATCGCGCCATGCCACCGGAGATTGGTGATGGGGGGCGTGGTGCGGTAGTTGGTGGTGGCGACTTGAGTGATGGTCTGGCCGGAGTTATCGGTGGTGTTCCAGGCTTGGATGAATTCGTCGTAGCCGTCGGCGTTGAGATCGGCGGCCGTTGCTCGGTGAGAATCGGTGAATCGGGTTTGGGCGACTTCCGCTTGGAACGGGCCGGGTTGGTAATTGACCAAGCGTTTGGGGGCGGTGGGGGTGTCTTGCAGTTGGTCTAGCGTGCGCCAGAAGAGGCTGTGGCGGGTCGCCCCGATGCTCCCGCGAGAGAGGCCACCAAGATAAATCTCGTGTTCGCCTCCGAGTTCGAAGGTTTTTCCGAAGGGCGACAGCAGGCAGTCTTGGGCGAGGGCGGACTGGCTGAACCAGAGAGCCAAAACTGTGATGAAGAGCTGTTTTTTTGTTCTCATAGAATTCCGTTCGGGGGTGCTATCGGAATTTCTTGGGAAACGTTTCGGGTTTATTTTTATTTTTTTTGAACCGCAGATTTCGCAGATGGACGCAGATTCTTTTTTTTCTGGGGCTGGCGGGGCTGGTAGGGCGAGCGTACTCGCGAGCCGTTGGGCAAGAGACGGGATCGTCTGCTCTAGGCCCTACCGGGTGCGAATCCGGTTCTCGTTGGGATCGAAGTATGCTTAACTCACGCCGTGGCTGAGGCTTATAAGCGATATGAGCTGGGCGAATCTCTTGCTTCTGGGGGCATGGGGGAGATTCTTCTCGCGCGTGATATCGAGCTCAATCGCGAGGTGGCGCTCAAGCGCATGTTGTTTGTGCCGGATGAGTCCGAAGGACCGGAAGCGGTACGCTATTTCGAACGGTTTTTGGAGGAGGCGCAGATCACTGCCCAGTTGGATCACCCTTCGATTGTGCCGATTCATAGCATTGGGTTTGAAGAGGACGGACGGGCTTTTTACACCATGCGGCTCGTGCGTGGCCGGGAGTTGGGGACGATTTTTCGCCTCGTGCGCGAAGGCGACGGGGGGTGGAATCAGTCTCGCGTGATCGGCATTTTGGTCAAAGTGTGTCAGGCGGTGGCCTATGCCCATGCCAAGGGGATTGCGCATCGCGATCTAAAGCCGAGCAACATCATGGTGGGGGAGTTGGGTGAGGTGTACGTCATGGATTGGGGGTTGGCTAAGGCGTTCGAATGCCTGCGCCGAGAGGCGTTGCGGGCGGAGATTCCCGGCGAGTCGAGTGGCGTTGATACGATTGCCGTGGTTCGCTCGCTGGATTCTGAAATTCATCGAGGCGATACGAAGACGGGCAATATTGTCGGGACCCCGGCGTATTTGGCTCCGGAGTTGGCGATGGGGACTTCACACGCGGCGGCTCCGCAGGGGGATGTGTATGCGTTGGGTGCCGTGCTGTATCATTTGCTGTCCGGACACGCGCCTTACATGGGGAACGGACAGAGCACGACCGCCGAAGAAGTCATCCGTTCGTTGCAACGGGAAGCGCCAGTTGCGATTCCGCGACGAACGGGGGTTCCTGCCGAGTTGATAGCGATCTGCGAGCAGGCGATGGCACGGGAACCGAACCAACGGTACGCGACGTGCGCCCAGATGGCAGAGGATCTTCAGGCTTACCTGGATGGGCGCGTGGTTCGGGCATACGAATCCGGTAAAATCGCTCGGTTTCGAAAATGGGTGTTGCGGAACCGGTTTCTTGCGGTGGCGGCAACGATCGCGCTATTGGCCTTGGTGGCCGTGGCCTGGATTTCGACCTGGTCGAGTGTGAGGCTTACGGATGCGTTGGAGGAAACCGAGCAAGAGCGGGAGCGCGCTGTGCAAGTGTTAGCGGAGTCTTTTTTCCTTCAAGGCGGGCAGTATTATCAGCAGCGCGATGTGCGGTCGGGGCTGGCCTATTGGGCCCAGGCTTTGGAGCAAGATCTCGAACACCATGCCGCAGCGGCTCGGATTGCGGCGATTTGCCTGCAGGAACGAATCCCGCTCCCCGCGAGCGCCCCGTTGCGAAGTAAGGGGCGCTTGAATGTGTTGGGGGTCGATCCTGCAGGACGCTACATCGCGTTAAGTGAGGTCGACTTTGGCGTGCGGGTTTGGGATTCCTTGGAGAGCGCTTGGGTGGGGAACTGGCAGTTTGGCTCGGCGCCGCGAAGGCTCACTTTCTTGCCGCGGCAACGGCTTGTGGTGGTCTCCGTCGTTCATCCCAACTGGCAATCGGGCGAGCTACATTGGTTGGATCTCGACACGGGGGGGCATCGTTGGCCGCCCTATACCTTCGAGGGAAGCGTGACGGGGTTGAGCGTGACTGTCAGCGAAGACGAACGATTGCTAGCGGCGGGAGGTGTCGTTTGGTCATTGGAGGATGGCCGGGTCGTCTTGGCGCCCAACCCGGAGCCCGTGGCGGCGAAGCGGGCCAACTTTGGTCCGAGAACGGCGCTCAGTCCAGATGGGCGTTGGCTCTTGCTCGGAGCGGCGGATGGAACGGTGTTGGTCTATGACGTTGCGGGGCGACGTGAGGTGGGGCGGATCCGGCTTCGTGTCGACAACGGGAACTTGGCGAGTGTGGCGTGGGGCCCCAAGGCAGTGGAGTTTCTGGTGTCCTTTGACGGGGGGCGAGGGTTCGTGCTGCGGCGGGAGACGATGGAGACTCAAGGGACGTTCACGGCGGCCGGCACGGCTTACGAGTCGTTTGCCCTGGATGCAACGGACCGGAGCGTCTTCTTGGGGAGCGACGGAAGTATTCAATTCTGGGATCATGCGGCCAATCGACTCGATTCGCTCGAAATGGACCATGGGAGTTCGATTGTCACCGGGGCGCTTCGGGCTGATGAACGCCACTTGCTCACGGTTGGCGCAGACAATTTGTTGCGCGTTTGGGATACCACCTCGGGCCGGGCTGTTTGTGAACCCATTCCTTTCAGCGTAGGGGGCGGCTTTCATCGCGATCGGATCCTTTCGCTGAACGCGGATGGTTCTCTTGAGCAGTGGCGAGTCCCGGGTCGGGTAGCCGAGCCTGTGGTGCATCGTTTTGATACGTCTCAATGGGAATATGGACATTCGGCGGTTACGCCCGACGGTCAGTATCTTATTGGTCCCGGCGCCCGCGCGGTTGAACTCGCCACGGAAAAGCTGCTCTATGAAGAGACCGTGCCGGGGGCTTACGGGCGCGTGCTGGTTGCTGTGGCGCCGGATTCGGAGCAGTACGCGGTTACTTTGGACTCCCAGCGGCTGTCATTGCGGGTGGTTTCCACGGGCGAGATCGTTTGGGAGTCTGGTGAAGGCCCGGCATCCATAGTGGGCTTGAACTTCTCTCCTTCTGGGAAGTATTTGGCGGCAGTGGGGGCAGAGGGAGATCTTGCGGTATGGCGGGTTGAGGATGCCGAGGCGAAACCGACTCGTATCCGTTTTCAACAACCGATTGGGAAGCCGGCCACGATTCGATTCGATGCGAGTGAAACCCGAGTTTGCCTGTCTGAATGGGGCGGCGGTCACTTTGCTTGGAATATCGAATCGGGCGAGTTGATTGGCGACTATCCTCAGGGTGATCATGCGGTTTATTCTTTCTTTGCCGAAGGGACGAGTTTGCAGGCGTTGGTGGGGCGATCTCAGTTTGGTCTCTGGGAAGAGCGCTCTAGAAACAGTCGCGAGGGATTTGGGCTTTTCCATGCTTCGACGATCGTAGGGCTCGATTTCAGTCGCGATGGGCGGTTTGTGGCCACGGCTTCTCATGACAGTACGGCTCAGGTTTGGGATTTGCTGAGCGGGCAGCCGGTAGGGGGGCGATTGCGGCATTCTGGCCCTTGTTATTCCTTGCACTTTGATGCTACCGGCGATCGGATTGCCACCAGTTCAGCCGGCCAGACGGCGAATCTGTGGGACCGACAAACCGGCGTTCGGTTGATGGAACTCCCGGCGGGTGCCGAGGGGGACGTGATTGCGTTGGCGTTTACCAAACGGGGGGATCAACTGTTTGGAACTGGGCACCAGTTTTTCACGCTGTGGGATCTTCCTCCCGGACCTCGGGAAGCGATACCGGCTTGGTGGCGCCTCTTTGCCGAGTCGTTGGCGGGCTTTCGTATCCGACGGGTGACGGCCAGCGAAGGGCAGGAACAAATCGCATCTGAGCCGGTGGGCTACGAGGAACAGCAGACTTTGTGGCGAGAGATTGCCGCTGCAGATGAAGGCAACCGATATGTTCAGATTGCTCGTTGGGTCTTGGCTGCGGGGGCGCAGCGGGCGGCTTCGCCTTTTCGGAAACGTTCCGGTGCAGAGTGACGCGTTGGAATAACTCCCCCGCGAAGCGTTCGTGGTTACTTGAGGCGATCGAACATCCGTCGAGGTGGGCCATCGAACTCGGCATCGGTAGGCAGCCAGAAGCGGCGGAGTTCGGCCTTGGCGTCAAATTCCACCGTCTCCCATTTGCTGATGTGCAGGTCGGCGAAGATGAGGTGGCCTCGTTTATTGTGCCGGAAGGCAAGGGAACGCGAGGCGAATTGGGGGCCGACTTGGCCACTGTAATCCTTGGGACCGAGATTGCCCTCCATGTAGAGCATGGTCGAGGTCGGTTCGAGGAAGCTGGATATTTTGGTGCTATGGCAAATGCCGCAGTTCATCCCGAAACTGTAGTTGCGATCGTGGGGACTGTTGTTGCGACCGCCTCTGGCGCGCCCGACTGTGGACGTCCGGCGTTTGGTAGCGAGTTCAATACGGTCGGTCGGGCAACTGTAGACTTTCTCTGAGTTGAGGTAGGGGTAAAGGGTGCCGGTAGTGAGGTCGCCCTGGCGCGAGTAGAGCCAGCCGCGAAATGAGGGGAAATGTTCGTCGTTGTCGTCCGCATAGATCCAAGAGCCTTGGCCGAGTTGACGCAGGTTGTTGAGGCAAGCGATGGTGCGACCGGCTTCCTTGGCAGTCGCCAAAGCGGGGAGCAACATCCCGGCGAGGATGGCGATTATGGCTGCCACGACCAGGAGCTCGATGAGGGTAAAGGCGGCCCTTGGCCACCTTACGAGAGTATCATTTCGAGCGAATGCCATTTCACTTAGACTTCAGGTATTGAATGACCCGTTCCGGACGTGATGGCGGCCGGTTGGGATCGTTGGCTTTGGGACTACTAGGAATGTGCCGAAGCTCTCGTCGGTTTGCGAGGCCTTTTTTGGGGGCAACCTTGCGTCACTTCCCATGCTCGTGGCTGAGGATTCGGTGTTACTGTCGCATTTAGATGTATGGATCTTTCCCTCTAAATGGTCTTTCACAGATACTTTTCCTGGCAATCGTGTTCGCACTGGGTGATGATGAGTTTGGTAGGTCTTTCATTTGGGCTCACTCTGGAGGTTTACATGTGTGTTAAGAGTAAGAAGACTTTGTTGGAGAAGATCTGTTACGGTATGGGGTGCTGGTTTCTGCGGATTGTACTCTTCGTGGTAGCGGGGGCGGCGAGTTTTCCTGATATTCTTTGGGCGGAATCCGTTTCGATTGGCCGCGTTGAAATACAGGTGGTTCACCGAGAGCATGGCAATCCGGTGCCGGGTGCTGAGCTGGTTTTCCGAATTTTGCCGGCAGAGGGGGATGCATTCACCGAGTCAGTTATGACTGGTGACGACGGCATCGGTGGTTTGAATCTGGCGAATCGTCGAGTGCGCGAGATTGATTGTCGGGTCACGCGTTCCGGATTTATGTCCGTCGCGACGCACTGGGATCTGGCGCATTACAGTCGCAGCTTTGCCGATCCGGAACCAGTGATTCGGTCTCAGGTCCAATTGATGCCGCGGACTCGGCGAATCAGCGGGACTGTGGTGGATGCGCAGATGCGGGGGATTCCGGGGGTTACGGTGCTATTGGATTATTATCACAGAGGAACCTCTGATCAACGGAAGCGCGAGGTTGGATTTCGAGGTTTTACTGAAGCCGTACAAGCGATCACGGATGAGGACGGGCGTTGGGAAATGGTGGCTTGGGTCTCGCGTCGCGATCGGTCGCCGCGCCTTCGGTTCCAGCATCCCGAATTCCCGGATCACGGCGACCCCTCTGAGTCCGAAGATCCACTCAGGCGGGACCATCCCTGGTGGAGTTGGGACCCTCGGGGAAACTTTCGTTCGTGGGATCTTGCGGAGTTGCTCACCAGGGGGGATGCGGTGACGGTGATGAGTGGCGGGTTTACGTGTTCGGGGCAAGTGAACGACGCCGATGGGCAGCCCGTTGCTGGAGCCGATGTGGCTCTGTTGGCGCCGTTTGTTGGACGCGGTGGGCGAATGACGCAATCATGGAGCAATGGCATCCTGAAGCTTCAGTCGGATGATGCGGGCCGATTTGAAATTCGGGATCGGGTGGTTCGATTCGTATTGATGGATCGCGAATCCGCCGAGATCGCCCTCGCGGACTATGAGGTCTCGCTCGTTGTGGGGCAGGCGGGATTGCAGTTGGCGCATCAGGCCTTTCCCTACTTTCAGACTGGCGTTCATAAAGCGGTGTTTCAATTGAAGCCCGGGCCTTTGTTTGAGGGTCAGGTGGTTGACGTCGCGGGTAACCCGGTGCCGGAGGTTTCCGTGCGGCTCGAAAGTTGGAGGCAGCCGAGCGGTGCCGTGTTTGGCGCACAGGCTTTTTCCGGTGACGATGGTCGCTTCGCTTGGCCCTATCCATTGGATGGTTGGTATACAGTGCATTTCGGATGGATGGTCGATAAGGCCGGTTCTTTTGTGAGGCGATCGAGGTTGACGGATTTCCGCGGGATCGAGGCGCGAGATGCGGAGTATGAGGTGGAGCTGCCGGAGTCGTCGTCTCGCGTATTCCGGCTGGGTGAGCCGGTGAAACTAAGCGGAACAGTGACGCATAGCGAAACGGCGGCGCCGCTGGCGGAGTTTCTGGTCCGAGTCGTTGATGAAGCCGATTCGGATGTTGAGTCGGATATCGAGTTGGGACGAGCCCTTGGGCGTGACGGGAGTTATGTGGTTGAGATTCCGCAGGGATATGATCACCAGACGCTGTCCGTGTTAATCAGTGCCGATGGGTTTCTCACGGCGCGGGCGGGGCCAAATAATCTGCCGAATATCCCGAATCCGTTGGTGGTAGAGCTGTGGCCATTCGATCCGATTGAAGGTTCCGTGTCTGATGCGGAGGGGCAGCCGGTGTCTGGCGCAACCGTGCAACGGATCGTTCGGGAAGAGCGAGACCGGAACCAACCGGTGGTATTGCCGGTGATTGCGGAGGCGGACGCAGAACCTCGTGGGCTATTAAACATGGATCACCGACATGCGTTCCCTTTCCGCCGTGCCTACACGCGGACGAGAACGGGGACGGACGGGAAGTTTGTCATTGGGGATCAGCCGATCCAGTACGATGAGCGGCCAGAATGGGCCAAACCGTCACCCTTTGAGGGGCTGCCGGATGCGATTCGAAGGTCGATGGAAGCCAAGCCGAAAGCAGAAAAGAAGGAGTATCTTTTGGTGCTGGCGGCTGAAGGATTTGCGTGCGTGCCTGTGGCGGAAATGGATGATCGCGGGCACATCCAGTTGCAAGCCCTCTCTGAAGTTACGGTCCGACTTCCGGAGAGTGGTGAACCGGCGGCCTTTCGGCGCGTCCAATTGAGTCATATTGGCAACCCTGAGGACGTCGCGCTGCAAGTCAGTTTTCCGGGACGGACGAACGCCGACGGCGAGGCCCGGTTTGAAGGACTGATTCCGGGCCGGTACGAGGTTGCCGTGGCTTTGAAGTCCGGTTCCGGAATGCTGGATCGCCGTGGCGAAGTGGTTGCTGAGGCCGGGCAATCCCGGACCCTTGAAATAGGGGGCGCCGGCTATGCGGTCCTAGGAAGATTGGTCGCGGATCCAGGTGTCCCGGCAATCGACTGGAGTACGGGGCGGCTGAAATTCTCCGATTCCGAGAACCGAATTCCACACAGTATCCAATCCGGACTCTATTTGGTATCGGGAAATTCGGGGGGGGACGCGGACACTCCGAGTTCGAAAGCAGGCGAATCGAGACGCCAGCCGCGGGCGATTTGGCCGGATGCGGAGGGACGTTTCTCGGTGGCGGGCGTGCCGCCCGGGCGCTACCGTCTGCGTTATGTGGTAACGGATGATTTGCCGGGACCGGCTCAGCATCCCTTCGGAGTCATCGGCAAGCCGAACAAGCTGAACCGAATTTTTGGTGGAATGATTGAGATGCGGGAGGCGGTCCTTCCAATGCTTGGAGTTGGGCGTTCCGTACGGGGGCTCTTGAATCGAGGGGTCTTGCTCGGATATGCCGAAGAAGAATTTGTAGTGCCCGCGGAGTCAGGAGGAAATGCGGTTGAACTTGGAGACTTGGCGCTCCATTGGGCCAAGCACCCCGCGGTCGGGGAACCAGCGCCTTTGTTTGCGGGCGCGGTCGACGAAGGCGAGACGCTCTTTCATTCACAAAGCTTGGTCGGTCAAAGGGTCGTGCTGGCCTTCGGAAATGGCGGGCCGGCCTCCGACCGAGCCACCCAGGTGCTGGGAAATGCCCTGCACCAGGAACTTGAGGAAGCGGTTCGGCCCGTCTTGATTTCCCCACTCTTGGTGGACTCGAAGCGGGGTTTTCGTTTTCCGCGTGCGCCGAGAGGGGCGAACCGGCATTGGCGTGAGGTCTATGTAGGGCAATGGGAACAGTCGGAAGTGGCTGAGGCTTTTGGTATCTTTTGCATCCCGTATTTCTTTGTCATTGGGCCGGGTGGTTTGGTGGAGTTGGAAACCCCGAGTGCGGAAGCGGTCTATCGCTGGCTGGTGCAGGGAGACGAGAATGAGCCTCAGCGCTAGCCGACCTTCTTACCGTGGCTGAGAGGCGGGGATCTTGGCGAACAGTTGGTTGATGACTCCGTCCGGCTGCTGGATGAAGCGCCGGAATTCGGCATAGAACGCTTCCGGGGTTCTTTTCATGTGTTTGATGAAGGCGGCTCTTTTGCCAAGCTGCGGGACGTCGAAGTACCAGTCGCGCAGCACCGTACGTTCGTCTATGCCCAAGCCGTGGATGAGATAGGCCGTCGCCCAGGCGCCGAGCATGTAGTAAACCTGAGGGGCATCACCGCTTTCCCAATAACTTTCTTCCTCCAGGCGCCATTCAGGGTTTTGGGCGATGAAAGTCTTGATCCCCGGTCGCCCAATGTTGGCTCCGCTCATGTAGAGGGATTGAAAGTATTCGACCGAGTTGACGAGTCCCAATCGTTGCATGAATAGCGCTGAGCTGTAAGTCGCACCGCCTTCCAGCATCCAGGAGTTGAGACTCCGGTCGGAATCCCGGTCGTGATCCGAGCCTTGGTGGGCGATTTGAAAAACGTGATGGTATTCATGCAAGGCGCCCCAGGTGTTTTCTTTGGGATCTCCCGCACGTTCGGTGGCGTTGGTGGTGACATCCTCGTAAAGCCGGTGGGGGCGTTGCGTCCAGGTGAGCCCTCCGGTGGCCTCCCCTTTGAGCACGGCTTGGATTTCTTCGGTTACGTTCGGTTGGGCTAGAAAGTCACTGATCTGCTGGGCTTCGGCCCGGTCCGTGTCCGCGCGAACTCGGGTGCATGCGCGGGCTTGGTAGATGGAACGAATCGAAGCTTCATCCGAGGGGCCAAGGAGGTAGATGTTATAGGGACCATAATTGCCGAAGTAGTCGATCGCATAGTCAAGTCCGCGGCGATAGTAGCGAACGAGGGATCCATCCGGGTCTAACCCGGGCGCGACGAAGAATCGCGGCGGAATCTGAGTCTCGCTTGGTCCCTGGGTCTTTGCTTGGGACGGCGTGACAGAGCCGGACGGTGGGGCGTTTGGTAATAATCTGAAAACCCAATCGGGTTGGTTCAAGACGACATAGAGCGCGCCATCGGGGCCGGTTTTCAAATCTCGAACACGGCCATAGTTTTTCAAGATGAGTTCTTGGGCGACCACCCGTTGGTCCTCGATTTCCAGGCGGCGGAGTTCTTCATAGGCCAGTGCGCCCACGAAGAGGTCATGCTTCCAGTCCGGAAACAGCGATCCGGTGTAGAACTCCGCCGGGCAAACGGCGATGGACGGTGTCCAATGAATCACCGGAGCCACGATACCGTCTTGCTCCGTCAGTTCGGAGACGGTCGTGCCATTGTACTCCTTGCCAAATGTAACGAGCGGCCAGCCGTAGTTGGCTCCTTTTTGGAGGATGTTCAATTCGTCGCCCCCCATGGGACCATGTTCCGTGGCCCAGATCTCACCCGTGACGGGGTGTTGGGCAAGTCCTTGGGCATTGCGGTTGCCGATCGTGTAGATCGCGGGGAGTGCGGCCGGATCTTGAACGAACGGATTGTCCGCAGGAATGGAACCGTCTCTATTAATTCGATAGATCTTGCCGCTGGGCTTCGACAGGTCCTGGACGTGGTCGTTGCGAGCGTGGTCGCCTACGGAGAAGTAGAGGTATCCCTCGCGATCGAATAGAAGGCGGCAGCCCCAGCGATAGACGTTGGCCAGGTAGTCCTCCGGTGGGAGGGTGAAAAGGATTTCTTCATCAACCCATTGGTAGTCTCGGATCCGGCCTCGAATGACTCGGGTCATGCCTGAGCTGGGTTTGTCTGTTCCGGGCCCGAGTGCGTGACTGAATCCTAGATAGACCCATCCGTTGGAAAGGTAGTCCGGGTCCAGAGCCAGATCAAGGAGCCCGGCATCGGCGTGTTGAATCGTCTTGGGAAGTCCCTCGATGGGTCTCGGGTCTAGGCGCCCATTCACGAACCAGCGGAGATTGCCGGTGCGTTCTGAAATGATTACTCGATTCGGACTGATAAATTCGATGCCCCAGGGCGTTTGGAGTCCTTGATCGATGAGGAGCTCGACGCGGAGTTCACCGGCCGACGTGGAAATCGTTTTTGGCAACTCGCGCAAGGCATCGGGAGGGGTGTCTTGTTGTTCGATAACAAAGTCGCGAACGCGAACCGCTTGCTCTCGTGTGAGGACCTGACTCCACGCAGCCATCTCTGTTCCGGGGAGTCCGTAGAGGATAGTTTGCAGCATGGTGTTCGGTGCGCGGCCATGGATCCAGTCCGACTTGCGAAGCGGGTGTAGGCCGTTGACCCCCTCGAGGTTTCTTCCGTGACACCCCGCGCAATAGGTTTGGTAGAGGGCCTTTCCGGAGGGCGATGCGGCGTACAGCGGTGCCATTGGAAGTAACCCACTGAGGCAACAGAGTAGGAGGAACCGGGGCATGGCGGTATTCTCCCTGAGGAAACGGACGCGATCAAGCAGAGGAATGGTTCAGAGGGAGGTTGGCGTGTTGATTGCCGACCCCATCGGAGACACGGAAGCCGCCAGCTAGGGCCCCGTCGTGGAGTCGGATCCCCAGTTCTCGCTCCGAAACGCGGGCGATATGAGCAGCGGTAAGGCACATCCAGATTTGCCAGAAGAACAGGCCAAAGGCAAATGTGCCTGGTCCGGCATGGAGGCCGATTACAGAGCCCAGCAGCACCATGATCCCGATCCACGAGAATCCGAAGGGCGGAAGCACGACGCTGGCAAAGGCCCGGGCGGTGCTTGAATTACGGAGTCCCGCTACCAGACCGGCCCAGATGAAGGCGTTGAGGTCCCGGTGGAGGAGAATCATGCCTCCAATCACGGCCAGCAAAGCCGGAAATAGCTCGACCCGAGAGCGCGGGCCAGAGAGTTCGATAAATTGGACGCCGATTTTCCAGGTGACGATCATGTTGATAAGCATGAGGATCGCTGCAGGATACCGGAAATGGTAGCGAAGTTCGCGGAACAGGGCTGCGGCCAGTAAGGGTAATGGCGTGGGTGTTGTTGCAAGGAGTTCCAAGGCTCCGGATTGCATGTGTCGTTTAAGTGTACGGACGGCGGTATAGGCCACGATCATTTTGAAAAGGATGTGAACCGGGTAGAGGCACAATGCGAACTCCGTCAGGTCATTGGCGCCGAATGCCTCGATCCCTTGGATACTAAATATCAGAACGGCTATGGCTGTCAGAGAGAGCCATTTTGAGGGTGGCGTAGTACGGCGCGCGAGCCAGTCGAAAGGAAATTCACGATCGGGCCCTCGCCGGAGTTTGGGAGAAGTTGCCGGGGCTGTTTGCGAATCTTTCCCGAGTGATTCGGGAGTGGTGGTTCTTACTTCCGGTTGCAACGCCAGCCCCAGGAGCCGGCACGTGGCGATGCCAAGCGCGCCAACTCCCACGAGGACATTCCCCCCGAGCAGTGTGGGAAACTGGGGCTGAGGCCATCCACTACAAGCATCTAGTAGCAACCAATAGAGACTGAATGAGGCGATGCCATCGAAGGGAGTGGGCGCTCGGTTCATGGCGTCGATGAATGGGAATGGGACGATCAAGACTGCCAGAAAAATCAGGGAGACCGAAAGGGCTTGCTCGGGCTCCCGACAAAGCACGGACGCTGCGAGGCCCACGCACGACGCCTGAAAGAGGGTGGTGAATAACACGGCTACAACGAGTCCAACCTGGGTGTTGGAAACACCGCCGACGAGCATGGGGAGAGCGATGATGGGAATCGCCGCTACGAGACCGTAGCACGGTGCGAGTCCGGCCGCGGTTAGCTTGCCGAGGGTGATGTCGTAACTCCGGAGCGGAGTGAGAAAGAGGAGTCCCAAAGTGCCTTCAGAACGTTCCCGAGCCAAACTGTCTGCGGTGGTGACCGCGCCGACTATGGCACAGTAGATGAAGAGAATGGTGGCGATGGTGTATAGGAGCCCTTGGCCGATGGCGCTTGCGCGGGATCCGAGGATGGGTACGAGGTAGAGGAAGACAAACAGCCCCAGAGCCGCTCCGGCGGACCAAACGCGGAGCGAGAAGGTTCCTCGGCGTCGACAAGCGATCAGTAACTCCCTGTATGCGATCGGTGGCACGGTTGGAATGCTATCGTAGATGAGGGCTATTGGGAAACGATTGAATCGCCGTGCCACACAGTGAGAGCAGCTGTTTCCCGATCGTAGTGTTTTCGTGCCGGCGGGTATGATTCAATGTGCGGGGCATCGGATCGAAGCGGCAGGCTTCCCTTTGGAGAGGCTGGAAGAACAGGCCGTTTACAAGGAAAGCGGCAGCTCTGCTTCCGCACTCCATATGAGAGAGCTGAATCTTCCATTTTGGAGGTTTCTTTTAAACTTTTTCATCCTTCCGGCAATAGACCGCCTACCGATGCGTGATTACCCGCTTATCTTGCAACCATTCTCTCTGCACTTTTAATCACACCCCGTGCCGGTTGGGTTTGGTTTTTTGTCCTCGACAGGGGTTGGTTTGAACCGCCAGTGTCCTTCGCGATTCAGGTGAAAGCTAGCTGAAGTTCAGGATGCTTTTTAACTCAATCCCATTCATTGTTTTTCTCCCAATTGTCTTCGTGTTGCATTGGGTTTTGCCGCGGAAGATGGTGTTTCAAAACTCGGTTCTGCTGGTCGCGAGTTACGTCTTCTATGGCTGTTGGGATTGGCGGTTTCTTTCCCTGATTGCCCTCAGTACGGTAGTCGACTTTTTCTGCGCCCGTTGGATTCATGATGCGACGGATCCGGTTCGCCGACGTGTGTGGCTGGGCTTGACCGTCGGGTTCAATCTGGGCCTCTTGGGCTTCTTCAAGTATTGGAATTTTTTCGCCGACTCTTGGGCCACGCTTTGGGGTGGGATGGGGGTTGAAGTGAGCGCGTTCACGCTACAGGTGACGCTTCCGGTTGGGATCTCATTCTATACGTTTCAGACGCTGTCCTATTCCGTTGATGTCTATCGCGGGCGCATTCAGCCCACCACGAGTTTGCTTCGGTTCGCGACCTTCGTGAGTTTCTTCCCGCAATTGGTCGCGGGACCGATTGAGCGGGCGGCTCGGCTGCTTCCTCAGATGAGTCGTCCGCGAGAGTTTAATCAGAAACTCGCACTGGATGGTTTGAGGCTCATGCTCTGGGGTGGGTTCAAGAAGGTAGTGGTCGCGGATCGTTGTGCCATTCACGTGGATGCCATCTTTGGGAACTATGGGAATGAATCCGGAATGACTCTGGTTTTGGGGGTGTTTTTGTTCGCGTTCCAGATCTATTGCGACTTTAGCGGGTACTCCGATATCGCTCGTGGCGTAGCCCGTTTGTTTGGCGTGGAGTTGATGGTGAATTTTCGCAATCCCTATTTCTCACGAGATCTGGGTGAGTTTTGGCGGCGTTGGCATATCTCGTTGAATACGTGGTTTCGGGACTATGTTTATATTCCACTCGGAGGCTCTAAGGGTGGTCCGGGGATCGTGATTCGGAATGTCCTAATCGTGTTCCTGCTCAGCGGGTTGTGGCATGGGGCCAATTGGACTTTTGTGGTGTGGGGCATCCTTAACGCGGTCTTTTTCTTGCCGCTTATTCTTGGTGGCAAGCCGCGGCGGTGGACCGGCGGGATTGCTGAGGCGCGGCTGCTTCCTACTTTAGGGGAGACGATGCGGGTGGTTGGTACTTTTGTGGTGGTGTGTTTGGGGTGGGTGTTTTTTCGCAGCGAGAGTCTGTCAGCGGCATTCGGTTACTTAGGCGTGATATTGAGTCCGAGTAGTTTCTTCTCGGGGGGGCTCGAACACCGGTCTCCGATACCGCTGATTGTTATTCTGATGATCGTTGAGTATCTTTATCGGGAACGGGAAGTGGTGCTTCCGACGAAGAATCTTGCGGTTCGATTCGCAACAGATGTGGTGCTCTGTCTCGCGTTGGTCTATCTGGGACAGTACATCCATCCGAACGAATTTATCTATTTTCAGTTCTAGTGCGCACGCCTCTGGTCAGATTCATCGCCTACACCGGTTGTTTGATTGGGACCGTTGGCCTGATTCTATTTGGGGTGTCGCAACGCCACCGATGGAAAGGCGAGCGAGCGGTTCGGAGTTTGATTGACGGACAGACGACTTGGGTGATGGGGGATAGTCAACCGCAGATGGGCTTTGATGATGATCTTATCGATGGTGCGGTGAATTTGGCACGATTTGGGGAGACTCCTGAATTGACCCGGGCTCGGTTGGACTTTCTCTTTGAACGGTGGCCGGAACTACGGCCGGAACGGGTGATAATCTTTGTCTCGTTCAACAGTCTCTCGTCGTATGCTGCAGGACCGACCCAATCGGCGCAGCTCGGTGACAATGCGTTTCTCTTGTACCGAGTCCTTGCCGATCATCTTGAGGGCTATTCGTTTGAGACATCCTTTTCTCAGGGGCTTTTTTTGAGGGCGCAAGGCTACGGCGTCACGTTGCCGCCGTTTCCAGATTACCATGACTTGTTTTTTGGCACGACCCTTCGGGATGGAACCTATCTTACGGAGGATGAGTTCGCCGAAGCGGTGAACGAGCTGTTCGGCCGGCCCGAACTGGTTTGGGAGCCTTCGGTGCAGGCTTTTGACCGGATGGTCGCGATCTGTCAGCGGGAGGGCGTTGTCATCACCTTTGTAGCCCCGCCGATTCATCCACGGCTTCGAAAGAACGTTCCGCCACCGGTCGTGGTCCGGTTTACTGAGATTTCCTCTCGGTTATCCGTGCTGGATTTGAGTGAGCTTTTCGATGCTCAGTTGGAGTACTTTTACGATTTCAACCATGCCAATACCGAAGGTGCTGCCGTCTTGACCCAAGCAATCGTGGGGCGTTTGGATGAGCTCCGGTGATGTTTTTTGCCAGGATGAACGGGATTTACAGGATGGCTAGAACAGCTGGCCATTCGAGAGTTATCCTGCAAATCCTGTTCATCCTGGCAAACTAAGGTTTCTGGGCCCAGCAAAGTAGGGTTTCGAAGTGGGGCGGGTCGACCTCTTTGGCGACACGGCTGACGTCGGCTTGGGTAAAGCCCGCGCGTTCCAACCAGGTCTGGAGTTCGTTTTCTTCAAAGCCGAGCCAGGTGTCGCCGTAGAGGGTTTTGGCTTCTTCGAAGTTGTGGCGGAGGAGATCAAGGATGACAACCTGGCCGCCCGGCTTCAGGATGCGAAAGCTGGATTTGATGGCAGACTCGGGCTGTTCGGTGTGATGGAGGGCTTGGCTGAGGACGACGAGATCGACCGAGTTGTCATCGATGGGGGGGTGGGCTAGGTCACCCAACCGGAACTCCAGATGATCCATGCCATTTTCTTTGGCTTTCTTGGTGCCGAATTCCACCATTTTGGGGGAGTTGTCCACGGCGATCACTCGCTTGGCTCGGAGGGCCAAGAGCTCGGACAACAAACCTTCGCCGGATCCGAGGTCGGCAATTTCGAGGGGAGGGAGGACACGAAGCAGTAGGTTGCCGAACGCTTGCCAGGAGCGGCCGGGGCCGTAGCTGCGATCGAAACGGCCGGCCACTTGATCAAAGTAGACGCGGGCTTTGTCTTGGCGTCGTTCGACGATGCGGCGGAGGTTGGTTTCGTCTCCGCGTGCCTCGCTCAATTCGTCGGCCCCGGCGATAGCGAGTTGGATCAACTCCAAGGTGTGGTCGGGGAGCGAGGGGTTGAGGCGGTAGAAGATACGTTTGCCTTCGCGGCGCGAGACCAGCAATTCGGATTCTTGCATGTGACCCAGATGGGTGGAAATCCGTGATTGGCCCATGCGGGTGATCTCTTGGAGTTCATTGACGGAGAGTTCTTCCTGTCGCAGGAGCACAATCAGCCGCAAGCGGGTGGGATCCGCCAAGATTCGGAGCGATTTGAGGGTAGAGACCATGATGGGACGGCCCAAGATTCCTTCAGAATTCTTTTGACTGGGCTGAGCCAGCTTATATCATCCCATCGTGATACGTCAATATGATCGTTGACGGTCCGGCGTTTCGGAGACGCAAGTGCTATGAGTAAAAACTACATATTCTCTTCTGAGTCCGTGGGTGAAGGTCATCCCGATAAGGTGTGCGATACCATTTCTGATGCCATCCTGGATGCCTGTTTGGCGCAGGACAAGTACAGCCGAGTGGCCTGTGAAACGTTTGTGAAGAGCAATCTGGTCGTGGTGGGTGGCGAGATCACGACGCGAGCCAACTTCGACTACAATGTGGTCATTCGGGACGCGATCCGCGGGATCGGTTATGTGAATGACGACGATGTGTTTCACGCCGACAAAGTGTTTATCACCAATGCGCTCACGTCCCAGAGTGATGACATCTCGCAGGGTGTGGACGCCAAGAAGGCTTCCGGTAAGGCCACGGCGGAGCAGGGTGCGGGAGACCAGGGCTTGATGTTCGGGTATGCCTCGAACGAAACGCCTGAATTGATGCCGGCGCCGATTATGTATGCGCACCGTTTGGGACGGGAATTGACCCGGATTCGCAAGGCCGGCAAGACGCCTTGGCTGCGACCGGACGCGAAGTCGCAGGTGTCCGTGCAGTATGAGAACGGCAAACCCAAAGCCGTTACCAGCGTGGTTATCTCCACGCAGCACACGCCGGACGTGAGCAATAAGAAGATTCGCGATTTCATCACCAAGAAGGTAATCAACAAAGTTATTCCGAAGCGCTTGATGTCCCGCAAGACCCAAATCCTGATCAACCCCACGGGTCGATTCGTTGTGGGGGGACCGCAAGGCGACAGCGGTTTGACGGGACGGAAAATTATTGTAGATACCTATGGCGGGATGGGACGCCATGGTGGTGGCGCCTTCAGTGGGAAAGATCCTTCGAAGGTGGACCGCAGTGCGGCTTACATGGGACGCTATGTGGCGAAGAATGTGGTTGCTGCCGGTTTGGCCACGCATTGCGAAGTTCAGTTTGCCTACGCCATCGGGTATCCCGATCCGGTCTCCGTGGCCGTGGATACGTTTGGAACGGGTGTAATCCCCGACGAAGCTATCACCGATGCCGTGAAGCAAGTCTTTAGCTTTAAGCCTGCTGATATCGTGAAGCAGTTGAAGTTGTTGCGGCCCATCTTCTCGGCGACCACGAATTACGGCCACTTTGGTAAAGTGGATGATTTAGACACCATCACTTGGGAAAGGACCGACAAGGTCAAAGCGCTGCAACGAGCAGCGAAGTAACCGGGAAACACGAAGCGTTTTTCAAACATGAGTACGACGACAGAAACAGCGACGACGACCGATCAAGACTTCAAGGTAGCCGATCTCGGGCTAGCGGATTGGGGACGGAAAGAGATTTCCGTTTCCGAGCACGAAATGCCCGGGTTGATGGCGATCCGCAAAAAACATGCGGGTGAGAAACCACTGGCTGGCGTGCGCGTCACCGGCTCCCTGCACATGACGATCCAAACCGCCATCCTGATCGAAACCCTCGGCGAGCTCGGGGCTTCGGTGCGGTGGGCGAGTTGTAACATCTTTTCCACTCAGGACCACGCCGCCGCAGCAATTGCCAAGGCGGGGTATCCCGTTTTCGCTTGGAAGGGTGAGACGCTCGAAGAATACTGGTGGTGCACCTACAAGGCGCTGATCCACCCGGGTGGCAAAGGGCCGCAATTGATTGTGGATGATGGTGGTGATGCCACGCTCCTGATTCACAAAGGCTATGAATTGGAAGAGGGCAGCGATTGGGTCAATACCGAATCAGGCAGCACCGAGGAGCAGGTGATTAAAGACTTGCTCAAGAAAGTGCACGCCGAGAATCCTTATCAGTGGCACGAAGTGGTTAAGGAACTGAAGGGCGTTTCTGAGGAAACGACCACGGGTGTGCACCGTTTGTACAAGATGCAACAAGACGGTTCACTGCTCGTTCCGTGCATCAACGTGAACGACTCCGTTACCAAGTCGAAGTTTGATAACCTGTATGGTTGCCGCGAGTCTTTGGCCGACGGCATCAAGCGGGCTACCGACGTGATGGTGGCCGGCAAAGTGGTTATGGTCTGTGGCTATGGCGATGTTGGTAAGGGTTGTGCCCAGTCGATGCGTGGGTTTGGTGCTCGCGTTTTGGTATCTGAGATCGATCCGATCAACGCGTTGCAAGCGGTGATGGAAGGCTTTGAGGTTACGACCGTCGAAGATTCCCTCGGCGAAGCGGATATCTACGTGACCACCACGGGGAATAAGGATGTCATCACCTTGGATCATTTGCTCGGCATGAAGGATCAAGCGATCGTTTGTAACATCGGTCACTTCGATAACGAAATTCAGGTGGATCTGCTCAATGGGCACGACGGTGTGAAGCAGGTCAACATCAAGCCGCAGGTGGATCAATACGTCCTGCCGAATGGTAACGAGATCTTCCTCTTGGCCGAAGGGCGCTTGGTGAATCTGGGTTGTGCCACGGGGCATCCGAGCTTCGTGATGTCGGCTTCGTTCTCGAATCAGACCTTGGCGCAGCTGGACTTGTGGGCCAACCGCGAGACCTACAAGCCGGGCGTTTATGTGTTGCCGAAGAAGCTCGACGAAGAGGTGGCTCGATTGCACCTTGGGAAACTGGGTGTCAAGTTGACGACCCTGAGTTCCGATCAGGCCGAATATATCGGGGTGCCGTTGGATGGGCCTTACAAGCCCGACCACTACCGTTATTAGTTTCAGCGATCTCCCTCCTGGGGATAAGCCAAATTCAAGAAGCGCGATCCGAATCGGGTCGCGCTTTTTTTGTGCGCGTGGAAGGGAGAAGCGTGGCCTAAGGGGCCATCCGGTCGATGCGCCAGTTGGCATCGGCCTCGCGTGTATAGAGGAAGCGATCGTGAATGCGGTTGGCGCCGCCTTGCCAGAACTCAAGCGTTTCCGGCTCAACACAGTAACCGCCCCAGAAGGACGGGAGGGGAATCTTCCCGGCCGCGAATTTTCGTTTCATCTCGTCCCATTTGAGTTCGAGAATGCTTCGCGAGGTGATGATCTGACTTTGGGGCGAGGCCCATGCGCCGATCTGGCTGCCTTCGGGGCGGGACTGAAAGTACTTGAGCGATTCGGTTGGAGAGATCTTTTTGGCGATTCCGTTGACGATGACTTGCCGCTCCAGGGCTAGCCACGGGAAGAGGAGAGACACTTTGGGGTTGTCGCCGATCTGTTGGGCCTTCCGGCTTTCGTAGTTGGTGAAGAAGAGAAAGCCGGCGTCACTGTAGCCCTTCATCAGTACGGTTCGCAGGAAGGGTTTGCCCTCGGTATCGACCGTGGCCAGGCTCATGGCGTTGGGTTCCAAGAGCTCGGCTTCGCAGGCTTGGTCCATCCAGCGTTTGAACTGCGCGAACGGATTGGCCTCGAGATCCTCGCGGCGGAGCGTTCCTTGGGTGTAATGACGTCTGAGGTCGGCAATATTCATGGTCGCCACGGCATCGAGTTTGGCAAAGCCAGCCGAGCGATCCCAGTCTTTTGGTTCTGAAGCAGCGATTCCCCAAGAAGGCCAAGTGCCTGGCTTCAGAGTCATTCCCATTGACAGTACCGCGCCGGCGGCGAAGCAATAGGGTGGGCCAGCGTACCTGACCGTGTAAAAAATCCCGTTGGCAACTCCATCGCGGTGGCCAAAGCGACAGCTCCGCTCTCGCACTCCAAAAAACGCTCGCAATCCGGACGCCATATGGAGTGCGAGAGCGGAGCTGTCGCTTTCACACTTACATGCAGGTGGAAAAGGACTTTTTACACGGTCTGGTAACCGCGAGCCGTTGGGCAAGAAGAACGGCCTCTCCCTGCCACGGCGTACGCCTACGCGGACTCGGGATAGAGCAACCGAGCGACACCCGCTCCGCCAAGCGCGCCGAGCATTGGCGCCACGATGTAAACCGTGAACCACCCAGTACCATTGACGGCAAACGGAAGGGCTCCCCAACCTGCGAGTGCGCTGAAGACTCTGGGACCGAAATCGCGGGCCGGATTGAACCCCGCCATGGTCAAGGGGCCGAAAACACAGATCAACACGGCCAGCGTCAGACCTAGAGCGAGCGGCGTCAACGCACCCGGACTCGATGCATTCCTTTTGGCAGTAAAGCCAAACACGGCCAAGGCCAACAAAGCGGTGCCAAGAAATTCGCCGAAGAAGGCGCGACCGGAAGAAAGCGTTTGCCGACGGGAGTCGTCCAGCGCTTGCCCGCCCGGATTGGGATAGAACTCACCAAAGATCATGGCGCTCGCCTCGCTTCCGGGTTGACCACGCTGGATGCCTTGTTCTTTTTCGAATCGTTGAATGTTTGGTTCGAAGAGCAGGAACACGCATGCCGCGGCTAGGAAGGCTCCGGTGAATTGGGCGACGAAGTAACCGGGAAGCCGCTTGATAGGGAACTTTCTGAACAGCACCATGGCCAACGTGATGGCGGGGTTTAAGTGGGCGCCGCCGAGGTCTGCTGTGAGATAGATCGCCACCGCCAAGCCCAGCCCCCAGACAATGGCCACTTGGAACACACCGACGGATCCCCCGAGGGCGACCGATACCGCCACCGCGCTTCCTCCGAAGAAAACCAAGAGGAAGGTGCCGATCAATTCACCTTTGAGCCAGTTGGGCATGGGCGAGGTATTTTGTGATTCTTAGGCTGGGGTTGATGCGGCTGCATCGTGCCGTCCATCGAGGTAGGCTTGGAATACAGCCCGAATCTCATCCCGAACCCGACGAAAAGCGGTGATGCGTTGATCGCCTTCATCCGGCGCGTCGGAGGGATCATAGAAAGGCCAATGGTGTCGGTTCACCAGACCGGGAAATGTCGGGCAGGCTTGATCGGCATTGCCGCAGACCGTAATGACCGTTTCGATATCCTGGCCTATAAAATCTTGCGCGGCCTTGGGGCGGTGGTCGGAGATATCGATGCCAATCTCCTTCAACACGTCGACTGCCAGGGGATGGACCGCGTCGCCGGGAGCGGCCCCGGCACTACGGGCTTCCAAAGTGTCGCCTGCGAGGCTGCGAAGAATGCCTTCAGCCATCTGACTGCGGCACGAGTTTTTGGTGCATAGGATGAGAACGGTCGGGTTGCTCATAAGTGCGCTAATATCTGAAGGCTCGGGGCGTCTTTCAAGGACTTTGAAGCATGAGTCGCGTCACGATCCTTGCTTCAAACCCTAGACTTCATATTGGTGGATGGTAAGGGCCTATTCCGTTTCGAGAGTGTTACAGCTTTGTGACGTTGGCGTGATGTCTGCAGTTGATTCGGGGTCGTGAAGCGGCTAGAAGACGCGCATGGGCATTGCGCTACAGTTTCACCCCTCGGAGTACCCGCCGGCAGTTCGGGCCCAGTTGAAGGCGGGGTTGATGCAGCATCGCGTTCCCCCGCGCTTTCTTTACGAATCTCCGGGACAAGCCGCGCGCTGGATGGCCTATGCCCAGCAATGGGCGCCGCTCTACCAACAGGAAACGATCGAGCAGCTCTACCGTGACGCTTACGACGGTGCATTGGCGATGGTTGAGGGGGAAGCGCTGGCCTATGTGGGATTGGGCTGTGGGGATGGCGTGAAGGATGTCGTGTGCGTGCAGCGGGCTCGCGAGCGTGGATTCCAGGTCCAAGCCAGCCTGACGGATTGCAGTCCTTCGCTGCTGTTGGAGGCCGCACTTCGGCCTGCGATCGGACCGTGCCAGTGTTTGGTAGTGGACTTGATGGCTTCGTTGACTCGAGGGGACTTGGTCGTGGAGGAACAAGCCATGCCCCGATTGTGGACCTGTTTCGGGATGGCGCCTACGATTGGACACGCGGCGTTGCTTCCGCGGTTACAGGAGTGGATCGCTCCCGGGGAGAGCTTGCTCCTCTCGGCCAATCTTTTGTCGAGCGCGGCCGAGGCCGATCGGGCGAACGTGTTGGCGCAATACGACAACGCACCCGCCCGTGAATGGTATGCGGGATATTTGGTCGATCTGGGAATTCCGCGCGAAGAGTTTGATTTGAGCGTAGTGCTCAAGGAGTTGCCCGATGTTTCAGGAGCGTTCCGAATTGCGGGAACCGCCCGCCTGCATGCCGATCGAACCGTGCGTCCCTATGGCATGGAGATTCCGCTGGCTGCCGGTGCCGAGATCGAGCTCTTTGGCTCGGAGCGGTGGCTGCCGGAGGCCTGGTTGGATTGTTTGGGGAGCTTTGGTTTCGAAGTCCGAGACCGTTGGGTGGCCACTACCCGGGAAGAGGGTATCTATCTCTTGCAGAGGCACTGACGGGTTGATGGCGTTGGAGTCTATTGTTTGGGAAGGAACTCTTCCAATGCTTGCTGCACGGCGTGTCCCCGCATTTCCTTGCGCAAGACGATGCCTTCGGGGCTGATCAGGAAGTTTGAGGGGATCCCGAAGACGCCGTAGTCATCGAGTATCTTCGAAGTTTTGAAGGGACCGACGCGAAGGTGTTTCCAGGGCATGGGTTCGCGTCGTTTGAAACGGTCAATTGTCTTCCAATCCTCGTCCAGACTCAGGGCAATCATCACGAAATCCGGGTGGTTTTGGAACGTTTCGTAGGCTTCCCGGAGGTAGGGCATCTCCGCGATACAAGGACCACAGGTGGTGGACCAAAAATCAAGGAAGACGAATTTGCCGCGGTAGTCGGCGAGCTTGATCTCGTCTCCAGCCTGATCCGGAAGCGTGAATCCAGGTGCTAGGGCTCCTATCGGTAGTCTTACCCGGGGTTCGACTTCGACAACCCCCACGTCCAGGGGCTCATCGCTATAGCCGGCGGGTACGGTGACCGTCTTGTGCCCGGAGCCAATGTCGGCGGTGCTGCGAGAATTTTTACTGATCCATTCCCAGGTAAATGGGCGAAGGCTGATGCTGTAACGTCCCGGGGGAAGTTCGGTGGATTCGAACACACCGTTTGATTCCATTTTTAGTGGATACTCCTTTCGATTCATCAGGAATTTGCGGCCGGCTTCTGTTTGGGCATAGGCCATGAATTCGGCCTTTGTTTTCTCCATAGCCGCTTCGAAGGCTTGGTCGGAATCATACTGGGAACGCTGAGGAATTTCGGAGACAGGTGGGGAAAGTGAGATCTCGTAGTAGCCTTCTGACCAATCGATCTGAGCCTCGGCGTTCCCGGTTAGGATGGCTTGACCGCGAACGAATCGTCCCGTGCCGCCGATATTGATCGTTCGTTGCTCGCCAGTGGCCAGATCGAACTTTTCCTGAACGGAGATTTTTGGGCCGGCATGCGTCGGATCAGCACCCGCACTCCGGCCGATCTCGTAGGTTCCCGGTGGGATCGAATGGAAGTGATAGGCTCCCAGCTCATTGGGGGCCGCTTTAAGTGTGACACTTAGGGGCGCGGTGCTGGTGTGACGGGTCGTAGGATTGCGTAGGCTGACATCGGAAGAGATGCCTCGTACGAAGCCTGAGACCTGAGCATAGGGCGCGAGTTCCACTTGGAAGGGGGTTGTGTTACTGGGTTCGTTGACGAGAGCGAATCCCGATTCAGAGGCTACGATGAGTGCCGCAGTGTCGAGTCCCGGGAAGATCCGAAACTGGCCGTCGTTCTCCGCTAGAGCGTGCGTTTTTCGTTCCCGTTTTGCAGCGGCAACGATCCCTTGATATCCGGGACTGATGACGCCCAGAATTTCGTTTCGATTGAGCGCCACCACGATGGCTTCTCTTGGAGCGGACCCAAGACGGGTGGTGATCCAACCCCGGATCGGCGTCGCCTCTTCGAGTTCGACATGGATGGCTAGATCACGGTCGATCGTGCCGTAGGGTTCGGTCTTTTTGGGTAAGTAATTCTCTGCAGAAATCAGGAACACGCGACTTCCGCCGTTCATGAGTGGCCGATCAATCCTGTTTTCTAGCCTTCCGTTCCTGCCTTGACTGGCTAGATAGTGTTCCCAATGCGGTGTGAGCATTCCGGCGTATAGATTGCCTGGAGTAACGGCGAATTCGGGGATGAATTGGCCCGTCTTGGCATCAGCAACCGTAAAGGTAATTGTTGGGGTGGGGGTGAGCTGCACTTCGATGACGTCCGTTTGCTCAAGTCGGGGCGTGAGGTGGCTAGACCGGAAACCGGCTCGTAGGACTTCCAAGGAAATGCTGTGATCGGGTAAGGAACCGGATTGCCAGATGCCGGTCCCATCCGTGGCTGAGTTGAGCGGTCGAAAGGCCAAATTCCGATTCAGGGGTGAGATGTAGGCTTCGGGTATCGGGACCCCATCTAGGTCCGTGACGCGAATCCGAAGCATTCTCCCGGTGTTCATCTTGATATCGAGTTCTTGATCGGGTAATGCCTCCGAGAGCGGCTGGCTGAGTTGGGTAAACCCGTCTTTTTGCAAAGAAAGGTGACTCTCGGTGGTGGACTGGACGTGAATTTTGAAACGCCCCTTTGGATCGGTGGTCGTCTTGCTATGGAGCTGCGTAGGGCGGTTGAGCTCCCCCTCATAGGCCGTGATTTCAACGCTCTCGATCGGGTGCCCGTTTGAGTCCGTGACGGTTCCGGAGATGGTGGTCCCGGCGACAAGGGTGGTTTGATGGTGCTGGTTGAATAGTAATTCTAATGGGGATTTGACGGCATCGGACCCACTGGAAACATCTGCCCTCGCGTTGCAATAGTTGGGATGCGAGATGGTGAGTTGAATTCGGCCCGTAAGTTCGGTCGCTACTTCGGCCTGCCATCGCCCACGGTCGTCCGTAACGGCTGGGTTCCGACGGTTGGTCCGAAGCACGTGTTGATGGGGGGCTCGATGAAATTGGGTGGCGATGGCGAAGGCTTCGACGCGAGCCCCTTCGATCGGTGATCCAGATTCATCGATGACGCTCCCACCGATTTGTTTCGCTTTGGTGAGAGCAACCGTTGTCTCCGCGGCGAGCAAATGTGGGTGAGGGAGCCGAACAGAGAGATAGCCGGGCGTGTGGATTTGGTAGGATCGATAGCGGTCCGCGCTGTTTGTCCAGGTGAGTTGGATTTTTCCTTGTTCGTTGCTTTGACTGTATGGCTCTGTTCGTCCCGTGCTGGGCTGGCTTGGTTCGATGCGAGCACCTGCAACGGGTTGTTTCGTGGCGGCATCCACCACCGTGAGCTCTAGGCCGTTGTCGCTCCAAGCTGTCTGGGATCCGAAACATCCCAAGATCACACTGATCCCGATCAGAGTTTGATGAACTTTCATAACCCCTAGAATACGATGAGCCTCCATAACCCTTAGAGACAATCGGGTAAAATAGGCCGTTCAATCGGAGATCTACTCTGTTTCTTCAATCCGATAGAGAAAGTCTCGTGAGCGGAGTAGGAGTGCGTTGTCGATCACGGCGGGGCTGGCGACAAAACCCGGTGGACGCGGGCTCGGATTGTCTGCGGCGCCACCTTGCAGCGTGTTGGTTGCGATGGGGGTGAATTGACGGCCCGGGCGTAGGATGGTGGTGGTACCGTCCTGACTGGGGAAATAGAGCTTTCCATCCGCATACACTGGGGAGGCCGAGTATCTGCCGCCGACTCGCTCGGTCCAGACGGTTTCGCCCGTGCTTGCTTCCAGGCACGAGAGGAAACTTTCCTCCGCCGCGACGTAGATCAAGCCGTCGACTACGATGGGGGACGCGTAGCGAGGAATCGGCTTCTTAACCCGCCAGTCATAGTGCGTTTCGGTGACGTCGTCGCTGCCTCCTGTCTTTATGGAACAGAGTTCCGCACGGCTATAGCCTGTGACAAAGATCACGCGTTGATCATACCAAACCGGGCGCGGTGCGGCGGACCAGTTATAGAATTGGGCTTTCCAAAGCTCGTGCCCGGTTGCGGGGTCGTAGCCGTAGACGGCTTTGGCGCCGACGGAGTACATCTGGTCGGCGCCGGATTGCGCCACGATGATGGGGGTGCTGTGCGCTTTGCGCCAATCGCCTTCCCGCACCATGGGGCGGTCGACATCTTCATCGTTCCACTCCACCGAACGTTCCGTGCGCCAGCGGGTTTGTCCGGTTCGTTTGTCGAGCGCAATGTGGTATTGGAGATCGGCACCATCAAAGGTGAGGATGACGAGATCTTGGTAAAGGATGGGCGAGGAGGAGGCGCCTCGGTAGTGCCAGCAAGGCATGTCCTTGCGCGACCACAGGACGCGAAACGTCTCCGTGTCCAAACAAGCGGTCCCACTACTTCCAAAGTGGATATAGACCCGTCCGGGTTCGACGGCGGCTGATGGAGTGGCGTAGCAGTTGACGCCTTTACCGTTGCCGAGCGATTGCGGTTTGTCCCAGTGGAAGAGGGATTGGTTGAGCAGAATCTCGCCCGTTTTTGCGTCGACGCAGATGGCGTAGTAATCGTGCCCTTCTTCCGTGGCTGTGGTGAGCCATACCTGACCGTCTTGAACCACGGGAGTGGAAAGGCCGGTGAGTGGGATCCGGGTTTTCCAGGCGACGTTCTCGGTTTCACTCCAATGGGTTGGGAGTTGGCGGTTGCTTGGTTGGGTGGGGAAATCCGCATGGCCGGTTCCGGCCGGGCCACGATAGTCCGACCAGTTACTGACCTGCCAGGGCTGTGCGGCTTGTGCGACGACGCCAGTGGCGAGCGCGAGGAGACACGAGAGACGGAGGTTCATGGCAGGACTATGGTTCGAAGATTCGGAGTGGTCAACAACCTTGGAGCAGCGCCCGTTTGCTGTGGTGAGGGGAGTCCTGCTTGGCAGTGCGCTGAGAAAACGGTATTGCTGTTTCTTGTGTTTAGAGTGTTATCAACCAGAGTGGCCCTCGGAGCGTTTCGGGCCCGAAGCCTGGGGCCTGGGTGCGGAGTGCCGCGGGGTTTTGTATTGCTATTGGCAATCGTGATTGCGGGGTGTTCCAACCAGAGCCAATCGGTGCGGAAACCGGCGCGACTGAAGCCCGGTGCCACCATTGGCGTGATGACACCGTCCAGTCCGGTGGAGGAAGAGCGTATGGAACACGCGATTGGGCTCTTGGAAAGTCGAGGCTATGTGGTTCGGCGACCCCGTGACCTTTATGCCTCGGATGGCTATCTGGCGGGGGAGGATGAATACCGTGCGGAACAGTTCATGGCTCTGATGACGGATCCCGAGGTGGATGTGGTCTTTGCTGCGGCCGGTGGCTATGGGGCGATGCGGATGTTGCCGTTTGTTGATTTTGATCAATTGGGAGAGCCCAAAATCACGACCGGCTTCAGCGATATCACCACCCTCCACTCCGCTCTGTGGACGCAGTGTGGTTGGACGACGTTCCATACGCCGAATCTGATCGATGGTTTTGGGCGTTCGGGGCCGGATGAGAAGACATCCAGTCGGGCTTGGTTCTGGCGACTGATGGAGGCGGACGGGGAGGACTTCGTGGTCGGGACAAGTCCCGTGCCGGAGGATCCCGAGGCGGCGAGATGTCCGGTGCCGACGGCGATGCAGGGAGGTACGGCTCAGGGGCGTTTGGTGGGGGGCAATCTCTCCTTGGTTTCTGCGCTTGTTGGGACGCCCTATGAACTGAAAACAGATGGGTGTCTATTGTTTTTGGAGGATGTTGGGGAACGACCGTATCGCATTGATCGAATGCTGAGCCAAATGCAATTGGCCGGGCAATTGGATTCTCTTGCGGGGGTGATATTGGGGCAGTTTACGGATTGTGAAGACGAGAACCCCGAGGGGACCTGGGATGTGGAGCGAGTGTTGCGGCACTACTTTGAGGGACTTGAGATTCCAGTCGTCATGAACTTTCCCTCGGGACACGATTACTTTAATTCCGCGCTACCTCTTGGGTATCAAACGAGCATGGATGCCGATTCGGGCGAAGTTCGTATCCTTGAACCACTCTGGCGGTGAGCCATTGCAGCGGCTGCTTTTGATTAGGGCTGAGATGTCGGGCGTGCCGGTGCGGATTTGTTCCGGGTACGAGCGGGGAGATAGAATGGATTGGTCTGGACCAGTGTGGTCAACTGAGTGCTGACCGCGATCACTTCTTCTTCGGGATACTCGTGGGGAAGGGTCATGAGCACCCATTGAAGGGTACTTGCTGCCAAGATATTCGTGCGATGGCTTAGCTCGTAGGCCCGCGCGCCGGCCTGGGTGGCGAGGGTTTCGATGGGTTCCGTAAGGGTGGTGTTTTGGCAAAGCGTGTCTGCGAGTTCGTAGTGGCGCCGCCAGCGATCCGATGTGAGGCTATAAAGGTGCTTGGCCGTGGACTCGGCTTGGTCGATCCGTTGATGTGCCAACGCGAGCTCCAATTTGATGAGGCCGATTGCGAAGGCGCGCGTGGGGTGGGCGTGAATCGCTTGATCCAGGGTTGTGAGAACCTGAGTTAGACTCTCTTCAGATGGGTTGTTTTCCAAGAGTGGGCGTGTCTCACGCCATAGGCGTCGGAAGGCGAGGGTGGCTTGGTGGGCGGCGGAGGCTTCGATCGATTCTTTGGAATGTTGTTTCAGGACCTGGGCGATCGCAGCGCTGAGTGCGGCGTGATCGGCGTGACGGATGACCCTGGCAAGCTGGGGGTAAGGAGGATCCGAGCTGGCGGCGCGCGACAGATCTTGAGCGTTGGTTTCGGCGATGGATCGATCCGACCATCCGATCGGCTCATCGGGACGAAGGTCTAGGAGCTTCAGGAGCTGAAGGATTGCGGAGTCCGCGAAGGGGGAGCAGTACTGCAAGGCGATCGCTGCCGCATTCCGGGTGTAGAGATCCGTTGCGGTCAGCTGCCTCAAAAGGGTCGGCACGGCCTCGGGACCGATGAGACCGAGGGTGTGAGCGGCCGCGTATCGTTTGTTCGGCAGGGAGAGCCATGAGGTGAGTTCGGGAATCGCGGCTCGCGCGTGGCCGCCCATCGCGTACAACGCTTCTTCAGCTCTTCGGATGCGATCGCGCCTGCTTTCGGGAGGCGGTAGGATCCATTGAGCCAGGTAGCTCGGACTCTTTTCCGCCAGCCGCTGACGCAGGTGTTGCCAACGGGGAGGGGCGGCTTGGAGCTCTTGCAGGAGGTACGGGATAGCGCGGTCGCCGAGGGCGCGTAGTGCTTTGGCGGCTTGGAGTCGCGCCTCTGGATCGGTTGTCTTTTCGGATCGTACGGATGCGGTTTCCTCGGCCAATCGTTTGGCCCAAACGTGAACGGACTCGCCGCGGTAGGTCGGGGTCAAGCGTTCTTCCAACCAAAGGAACGACGCGAAGCTGGCTACTAGTATGAAGACGATCGCAAGAACCCCCCGCGTGCCGAGCAAACGGCCGGGCGGCTTCTTTGGCGGCGGATGATCTGAGGCATTGGTCCGTTCCATGGAACCATGGGGTTCAATTCAGCACAGTTTCTGGACGGGCGCGGGTTGGGTCAAGTCAGCTCCGAGGGCAATCCCGGCGGATTCCTCCTGGGGCCACCAATCTTGGTTGGTTGCCAATCTTCCGGGCTTATCTACAATCGCACCGAGGGCTTGTAATGGATGCCGGCGGGTTTGGTAGGTAAGCTCTTCGACAACTAGAGGGCCTCTTTTTTGACTGTAAGTAGCCGAGGGGCTGAAGGAAACTGAGAACACAACGAATCAACTGGAAACGAAAATGATGTTTGAACCGTCCCTTTCAGGATTGTTTTGGGTCATCGGAATTGGCTTGGTCATTATTTTGGCGGATGTGTTCCTTGAGACGGAGGTGTTGAGTGTGGGCGCCTTGCTGGGGATCTCCGTCTATGCTTCGTGGCTGGTTGAATTGGATTTGAAATGGCGTGTTTTGACGGTTCTTCTCGGCTGGATTGGCTTAGTGACCGTGTTTTACCTGTTCTGGCGACGTCTCTGCGTGCCGTTCATTCGCCGTGGATTTATGACTGGCATGGAGGAGTCCGTGAACACGGCGGTGGGCGCCTCGGCGGAGTATCGCTTGATTGATGGGAAGGCCTTTGTCTATTGGAATGGCGACCTATGGCCCCTGGAGGAAGCGAGCCCCGGTGCGGATGGATCCGGGTTTGCCGATCATGATCGGGTCACGATTACCGCCAATGACAATGGAGTGTTTCGCATTCAGGCCGTCGACTAATACAGCATCTACAACCAAGAAAACGAACGAAGGGAACAACTTATGATTACGACGATTCCACAAAATCACTGCCGGATTATCGAACGATTCGGCAAACCCGTGCGAGTTCAACACAGCGGCTTGGCGTTCCGTCTGCCGATGATTGAAGAAGTCAAGGATGTCACCGACGAGTGGGGCGCCGAGACTAACAAGCAAGGGATCTTTATCGAGCTGTCTGAACAGATCGCCGATACTAATCCTCGTGAATGTATCACGCGTGACAACGCCAAAGTGATGGTGGATTGCGTGGTCAGCTGGCGCGTTGCAGACCCGATCAAGGCCGTGTACGAAGTTGATCACCTGCACGAGTCCTTGCTCCAAGCAGCGATGAATGTGATTCGTTCCGAGATCGGTTCGCGCGACTTGGATGATGCCTTGGCCACTCGGGCTACGCTGAACGAACGTATCGTGGCCGGACTATCGGATACCGTGCGCAAGTGGGGGATTCAAATCCTCCGCGTCGAGATTCAGGAACTCCGGACGGACGATCAAACCAGCGCGGCCATGCTGCAGCAGTTGGAAGCGGAACGCCGCAGCCGCGCCTTGGCTTCTGAAGCCGAGGGGCAAGCGCAGGCGACCGTGAAAGGGGCGGCTGCCGATCGGGAAGCAGCGATTCAACGCGCCGAGGGGATGGCCAAGGCTTTGGAAATCACCGCCGCCGCTGAGAAGCGGTATGTGGAATCCCTTGCCGAGTCCATTGGCGCGGAACGAGCTGCCGATGTGCTCTTGGCTCAGAAGGTGATCGATGGGTTCGATCGAATTTCGCAGAACCCAGCCGACAAGGTCTTCATTCCGTCCAGCATGAGCGGCGTGCTAGAGCTGAGCTCGACTCCGGGCCGTGGTAAGAGCCCGTCGGCGGATTCGAGTTCGTAGAAGTATTGAGAAACCTGCTAGTGGCTCCCTATTGCAGACGAGGGTGCTCGTCGCTCATTAGGGAGATCCGCAAGCGGGGCAAAAGGTGGGGCGAGCGTACTCGCGAGCCGTTGGGCAAGAAGAGCAATCGGAAACACTGTTGCTCAAGGAGGATGCTCGGGGTGGGGGCGGCTCGAGGGTACGCTCGCCCCACCGGGGCTTGCAGCCGGGAATTGTTTCCCGGCTTTTTTTTATTCCGAGACTTGGTCGTGGATTGCCTGGAGGGCGTCCTTGGAATCCGCCAGGATCACTTTACCGTGCGAGGGCAAGATTTGCTTGATGGGAAGCTCTAGTAGCGGTTTGAGAGACTCTTGGAAGGCTGTCTTGTCCTTGATGTAGGAACGGAAGAGCCGACTCATACGTGGTCTTCCGAAGGCGTCCATGACACGAAAAAAACCGCGGGACCAGGCATCGTAGGTGGCATCGAAATTGAAAATTAGATCACTGATGAGGAGTGTCCCACTTTCCCGATCATAGAACACGATCTCTTGAATCTTCGGCATCCCACCAATCGGATAGGGGGTGACGGCGTCACGCCACTCTTCGGGAAACGCATCCTCCAGCGAATGCAGGGATAGTTTTGGCATCGAGGGGAACGAGGGAGACACTAGGGCTTTGGCGTGGGGGTGATCGGCGATTGCTTGGGCGAAATGGGTGTCATGAAACCAGGTGGGAGCGATGAGATAGTCGATCTCCGTGTTGGAGCCACAGGTGGCTGAAACAAACGATTGGCTCCCGAGGTTCGGCGAAAAGAGTGCGCGAAGACCGTTGCGGTACAGGAGGACCGATCGACGTCCGAACTGCGCGCCTAGGAGGCGGAAGGGCACGGTTTGGGTCCATAGGCCTTCGGCCCTTTGGGTTGGATCGCGGTCGTCTACAGGCAGACTCATAGTTGGGAATGCTGCGGATTCGACGGCGGGGCTGCAAGGACGGAACGGGTGCATTTGAAATCGCGGGTCAACAGCCGCCCTTACAGGGCTCCACGCAAAAATCGGAAGCGTCCTCAGGGCGTTGCCCTGGGCTGGCATGGTGCCGCACCTTTGGTGCTTCGGAATTGGAGGTTCCGAGTGCGTCCGACCAGGCTCCTTGACTCTTAGGGCTGAAGGCCCGTCCCCTGGTCAGCCCGGGGCATCGCCCCGGGAACACCATCGAAAAGATAAAGGAGCCCTGTAAGGGCGCGCCATTTCACGTCCGGTCGTGACCCTCAATTTCGAACGCACCCGGACGGAACACGATCGGAGGGGTTGTTTTAAAGTGTGGTAAAAGCAACACTTAAGCGGTTGACACCGGGAACCAACGGGTTTAACAGTGTTGCCTTTGCATGTGTGGGAAATACCACAGTTGAGAATAGGGTATGAAGAGTCTGACTCGGAAAGAACTTGAGGTGATGCGGGTGCTGTGGGAACGGGGGCCTTCAAAGCCGGCGGAGATTCAGGATGAATTGGCTGAGCCGGTGGGGAACGCTACCTTGCGATCGCTCTTGGGAGTTCTCTTGGAGAAGGGCCACGTGCGCCGGTCGAAACGGGGTAAGGCCTTCTTCTACCAGGCGGCGACTTCGCAACAGGGGGTCTTCAAGCGCATGGTCCGTCAGCTTTCCGATGTGTTTTGCAATGGTTCCAAGGGGCGCTTGGTTGCGACCCTAGTGGAATCTGAATCTTTGTCAAAAGAGGATGTGGCCGCACTGGAGAAAGTGTTGTCCGAACGGAAGGAGAATCTGAAGTGAGCGAGATGACTCTGCTAGTCGAGTGGGGGAAAACGTTTCCCGATCTGGTGCTTCATGGGATCGCGATTCTTTCCGTCGTTTGGTTGTTCTACCTTGCGCTCACGGCGGGGCGGGTTCGCCATCGACAGCTAGTTTTGGCGGTGGGAAGCAGTGTGTTGGTGGTGGTGATCGGCGTTTATGTTTTGAGTCAGCTGATTGGTCTCGCGGGTTCACCGGAAAGCATGGTGGTTCGGTACTCCTCCTTAGAGTCGCCTGAGCGAATCCCACCGTCGGTAGGCCTGTTTCAAAAATGGGAAGAAGGAACGGAATGGGGGACCGCTTCGGCTGAAGCGCTCGGGGTGGGCGCTTGGCTCGTGCTGCTCACGATCCTGGGGTGGATCGGGTTTTTCTTGAGTGGGGTGCGGGACACGATTGGTTTGATGTTGCGATTGCGGCATACGCGGTCGCTGGAACCAACGCGAGCCTCGGAAACACACGCGATCGCCCAACGAATCGGATTGGCACAGTCTTTTCGCTTGCGGGTTGCCGCGGGGAGTGAATCGCCATACGCCTGCGGCGTCCTGAGACCGACCGTCGTTCTGAATGACTCCTTGCTCGCGGAAGCCGAGGCGGATCCCAGCGCTTTTCGAGCGGCGCTGGCGCACGAATTGACCCACGTGCATCAAAGAGACGTGTTCTGGCAGGAGTTGATTCGGTTCGTTCAAGCGACGTTTTGGTACCTTCCGCTGGTTTGGCCGCTACGACGCTGTTACGCCGATGGTGCGGAACAGATTTGCGATGCAGCGGCCATTCCGGAGTCGGGTGGGGTTTGTGAGTATGGTCGACTGCTCGCGCGTATTGCCTTGGAGAACGCCGGATACCGGCCCAACGCACACTGCGCATCGATGGCTCCGGTGGCCCGTGTGCGGCGACGGATTGCGAGTCTGTCGTCTCTGTCCGGAGTGACTGGAAGGGTGTCAGCCTTGTTTCGCTACGGGACGTTCTTGATGGGACTGATCGCGGGAGTGGGACTGACGGGATCGGTGGCCGGGTTCAACTCGGAACGCGACGCAGTTGGGACTCAATCGGATCTGGATTGGGTTGCCGAGCTTCGGGCGGAGCCGCCACAGGGTTCCGAGCTGGCGATGGATTCTGTTTTGGCGGACTTGCAGGCTTCGGAGTGGCAGAAGCGCAAACGGGCTGCCATGACCGTTGCTCAATGGGGAGTGGATGCGAGTGAACTGCACGATCCGTTGGTCCGGGCCGTGGTTGACTCGGAGTGGCAGGTTCGACAGGCAGCAGCCTATGCGTTGCTGACGGTTGGAGTGCAGGCATCGGCTCAAGCGGTATTGGAGACCGCGTTGACCGATCCGGAATGGCATGTGCGTAAGCCGGCGGCTATGGCGCTGGGAAGTTTGGGGGCCGAGGCGATCGAATCCGTCCCCGCACTGGCCGCGCTTTTGGACGATCCCGAATGGTACGTTCGTTGGGCGGCGGTCGTCGCGTTGGGAAAAATTGAGCCGGACTCGGGTCGGTTGGCGGAACTCTTGGAGCCGTTCTTGGAAGACGAAGAGAGGCAAATTCGCCAGGCGGTGCGACGGCTGCTCGAAGGGGAAGATTAGAAATTCTACCGATCATTCCACAGAAAAGGATTACGGTTTATAATAAGAAGTATTATATATGTTTAAGAGAGGTTTGATCCGTGTGAGCGCCGGGTTTTTGTTGCTTGGCGTATGGGGGAGTGAAGCAGTCGGATTGCGGGCGGCGGGAGCCGAGCGTTTGATTCCCGTTGAACAAGTAGGGACGGTCCCCACCGTGTTCGAGGGGGAGGCGGGACCGGATCGGTCGTATACTTGGTGGTTTCCCAAGGGAGTGAAGGTTTGGACGCTGCCGCATTCCGGCGGGCTGCGAGTGGATACGAGTGATGCTCGGCAGGTGGCGGTCTTGAAGGAACGCCGCTCCTATGGTTTGAAGGAGCTTCCCTTGGTGGGGGCTCGGTATGAGGGGCGAACGCTCGCCGTTTTCGTGCCTTGGCCTCACTATGCGGCGTTCGTGGTGGGGGAGCGGTGTGGCATTCGGTTTGAGTTTCCCACGGATCGGAATCAGGCGACGCCGTGCCGGATTGTAGCGCAGTGGACGGATGAGGGCACGGTGGCTTTGGCCCAAGCCTTCCGAACGTGGCGAGCCAGCGCTGCGGATATTGGGGGACTGCCCCGGCCCCGGTCCTTGCGAGCCAAAGCCAAAGCTTTGCCGAAAGTCACTCAGCTCTATGGTGCGCCGCATATTTATCTGTGGGGGCCTGCTGGGTTCAGTCGGCACGATGTGGAGCGGCGGCGTTGGGTGGCTGTGGCGCGGCAGATTCAGGCGGCTCGACTGTCGTCCGTGACGGGGCGGCTAAGAGCAACGTTTACCGACGAGGCACAGGGAGCGTTGAAAGAATTGGCTCAAGCCGATTGGCCGATGAACTATCTGACGGTTGCGGTCGCGGGTGCGATTGATCGGGGTTTGACCCAAATTTCGCTGGTCGGGGCTGGGGGGACGGATCTTCGGGAGCGGGTCGCGCGCAATCGAAAAGCCTTGGCTTCGGAGTTGGGTTCCGGCGTGCGGCCGGTGGAAGAGTGGGGCGATGGGCTGTCCCTCCCATTGATGAATGCCCTCGATGCGGCCGGGATTGAGAACGCTGTGCTGACGCTGTCGGATCTGTATGAGCCCGCCGTTCGTCCCGATGTGGTGGCGCATGCGGAATCGCTGGGCTACTTGGTGGGACCCTATGATTCGTATCACTCGGTGCATTCGCCGGACGCAGGGCCGGATGACACGTGGGTTACCGCCCAATTTGATCGGAAGGCTTTTGAAAGCGGTCGAGTGGTTAAGGAGTCCGGGCGACGCCAGGGTGGATTCAAGGGGCGCGGGTTTCACTTCTCGCCCGAGGCGGCCTGGCCTTATGTGCAGGAGCGCGTCGGGCGCTTGATGGGACGGAATGGCTACACCTCCTGGTTTATAGATTGTGACGCCACCGGGGAATGTTTTGACGACTACAGTCCGCATCACCCCGCTACTCAGGTCGATGATATGCGTTGGCGCCGGGATCGACTCCGGTGGCTGGAAGGGAAGTGGAACGTCTTGGTTGGGAGTGAGGGTGGTTCCATTCTCTTTGCGGATGTGATCCATTTTGGCCATGGCGTCCATACTCCCTACATTGGGCACCTGGCACCGGAATTCCGGGATCGCAAGAGTCCGCACTACTTGGGCCGTCATTGGCCTCCGGACTCACCCGAGCAGAGCTTTAAGGCCGTTGCGTTGCCCAAGAAACTGAAGTCTCCCTACTTTGATCCCACGCTACGAGTGCCGCTGTATCAAGCCGTCTTGGGGGATGAGTTGGTGGCGACGCACCATTGGAGTTTTGACTCGCTAAAGCTCTCGGATGTTGCGGCCACGCGCGCCTTGCTGGAGATCCTCTATGGTGTGCCGCCCATGTATCACCTGAATCGCGAGACCTGGGCGACGCGGCGGGAGACGGTTCTGAAGCACGTGGGGTTCTGGGGGGCCTTGCACCGGGTGATTGCACCCTTGGCAATGGTGGGTTTTGAGGTGTTGTCGCAGGATCGTCAAGTGCAGCGAACCCAGTATGGGACGGGCAAGCAAGTCGTGACGGTGACCGTCAATTTCGGCTCCCAGACTTGGAACGGTTTGCCGGGGCGGTCCGCGCGAGTCACGGGCGTCGCCTCGCTCCAGGGGCGTACCTACACCGCGAACTAGGCGAGTGCTTTCGTTAGAAGCTAAGGTCCGCGAGACTCCAAGTCGTCTGGCACGGCGTTCCGTTGACGATGCAGGGCTGGTTGTTCTCGTCTCGGGTTTCGAATCGAACCGTGCCCTGACCTCGGAGTGGAATCGTGACCGTGATGAGACCGAAATTGTTGCCCCGCATGGCCCAGAGTCGATTTGCATTGGGACGCCCTTCGAGTGGTCCGACTTTCTGATCTTGTTGGAGCGGGGAACTGGTGCAATCGACCACCAGTGGACCGTTCGGGAGTCGCTCTTGCATGGCTTCGGAGAAGTGACGGTCACCGGTCAGAAAAACCACGCCGCTGATTTCGTGGGTTTGGATGGCCGTGAGTAGGCGGTGCAGCTCGGTGGTGGCTTCCCGGTAGTGTCCCTCGCCGCCCTCGCTTTTGCTCAGGACTTGAGTCCCGTTCGCGACCAGTTTGACGGGGGCGGTGGAGCGTTGGAGTCCGTCGATCAGCCATTGGAGTTGTGCCGTGCCCCAGATGGCGCCGGTTTCCGGGCTAACGTCCTCGTGCTCTTGCGGAGAGTATTTGTAGTATCGATCGTCCATCAGAAAGACCTCAACCGGTCCGTGGCGGAAGGAACTGAACACGCCGGGCGTCTCGGCGGTTCCATAGGCGGGGTTGGCCCAGAGTTGGCGGAAGGCTAGGAGCGCTTCTTCGCGGAGCGGGAAGGTCCGGTCGGCATTGTTGGGACCGTAGTCGTGGTCGTCCCAGACGGCATAGCAGGGGACGGAGCGGAACATGGCTTGGAGATCCGGATTGATTCGTGTCATGAGATGCCGGTGGATCATGCCTTCGAGGGAGGTCCAATCGCCGACGGGGCCAGAGGTTTGGAAATGCTTGTCACTGCCATCCGCTACGATGAAGTAGGAATTGTCACCGACGAAGAGGGCGAAGTCCGGGGCTTCCTTCGCGATGGCCTGATAGATGGGACCGGTTTTGTACTGCGAGACTTTGCTGCAGGATCCGAAGGCCACGCGGACGGTACCGGTAGCGGCGGGCCGGGGCGCGGTGCGAAATTGCACGGTTGCTTCCTCGACGGGCGCGCGATCGCGGCTGACCGCCAAAGAGACTTGGGTGCGGAGTGCGGGATCGAGTCCGTGGAAATGGACAATCTGAAAGCCGCTGCCCAGATCTTGCAGGCGGGCCGGACGCACGGCGCGATTCCGTTGCCGGAGCGTGGCTGTGACTACGGCACCGCTCTTGGCTCGCAGCCAGACCTGGGCTGAGGTGGCATCGACGTGCCCTACCATGGGACCGGCTTGGAGGAGCTGGCCTTGACCCTCCGCCTTTGGGGCAAATAGGCAAGCAAGGCCGAGGAGGGTGCTGACGGCGCGGAGGGCTGTTGGGATCGGATTCACGCCGGAACGTTAACGGGATTGGTGGTGAGACCCAATGACAAATGCTCTGCACGGGCGGAGGGGGAATGGTAGGGCGAGCGTACCCGCGAGCCGTTCCTACCCGACGCGTCGTCGGGAGCGTTGGGCTATCTCGTTTCCTGCTTTTGCCCAACGGCTCGCGGGTACGCTCGCCCTACCGGCTTTGCTGGGAAGTGTGTCAAAGGACTGGCGCTTTGAGGGATCGCGCCTTTAGAGTCGGGGCGCTTATGAGTGAACGATTGCGTGTTTTGTGTGTGGGGGCCGGGCATATGGGCCGGTCTCATGCGTTGGCTTATCATCAGATTCCTGATTTCGAGATTGTCGGCATCGTCACGCGTTCTCCGGAGTCCCGCGGCAAACTCAATGCCGAATTGGGCGGCGGTTATGCAGAGTTTGGAGATTATCAGGCGGCTCTGGCGGAGACGAAGCCGGATGTGGTGAGCATCAACACCTATCCCGATACCCACGCGGCTTATGCCTTGGCGGCGTTCGATGCGGGCGCCCATGTGTTTATCGAAAAACCTTTGGCTGAGACCGTGGCGGAAGCCGAACAGATCGTGGCGCGCGCCAAGGCAACGCAACGGAAGCTTGTCATTGGTTACATCCTTCGTCATCACCCGAGTTGGGAGAAGTTTATCGAAGTGGCCCAGACGTTGGGCAAACCGCTCGTGATGCGTATGAATCTGAATCAGCAGTCTTCTGAAGATATGTGGGATACCCACAAGGCGCTCATGTCTTCCATTTCACCCATTGTGGATTGTGGAGTTCATTATGTGGATGTGATGTGCCAGATGACGCGCTCCAAACCCGTGCGAGTTTCCGGGTTGGGCGCCCGGCTGACTGACGAACTGCCGGAAGGCAAGATCAACTATGGTCATTTGCAGGTGACGTTTGAAGACGGTTCTGTGGGGTGGTACGAAGCGGGTTGGGGACCGATGATGAGTGAGACGGCGTTTTTCGTGAAGGATGTGGTTGGGCCGAAGGGGTGTGTCACGATCGAGGCCAAGAAAGCCGGCGGGAGTGGGGCTTCGGCGGATGTGGATTCGCATACCAAGACGGAATCTTTGCGAGTGCATCACAGTGAGTTGGACGGGGAACAAAAGTTTGTCCGGGAAGATGAGTGGATCGATATGGAAGATGAGCCGGATCATGACGGGCTTTGTTTCCGTGAACAGAGTTATCTGCTCAAAGCGATCCGGGACGATTTGGATTTGTCGGATCATATGGCCGATGCGATCAATTCGATGCGGATTGTCGCGGCGGCGGATGAGTCGTTCCGGACGGGGAAGACGGTCGAGCTCTAGGGCTAGTCTGGATGGTGGTGCGGACGTTGGATTTGAGAGGAATGGTCCGCCCTTACAGGGCTCGGGGTTAGGGGGGGAGGACCTTTTCCCAGGGCGTTGCCCTGGGCTGGAACGGGGCGCACCGTTGGTGCTCGGAAAGCCGGACGGCGGATCTCTCTAACAGGTCCCTGGGCTGGAACGGGGCGCACCGTTGGTGCTCGGAAAGCCGGACGGCGGATCTCTCTAACAGGTCCCTGGGCTGGAACGGCGTGCTCCGTTGGTGTTGGGAGAGTTCGCGGGGAAACGATCCGGCTATTTCAATCTAGGGCTGAAGGCCCGGTCGGTATTAGCCCGGGGCAGCGCCCCGGGAAACCTTGATCCACAAGACACCAAGCCCTGTAAGGGCGCCCGTTTCGAGGCGCCCTGCCTCAAGGAGATGCCGGCTTCCGCTTCGCCTTGGCTTTCGGGACCTCGTAGGTGTCGCGGAAACGAAAGGTGACTTGGACTTCGGTCCCGACCGGAGGGATCTTGGGTTCGTTCGGGAACCAGATATCATCGTTCTCGTTGCCGAGTCGTGGGTTGTTGGCAAGGGCATCGATATCGAGAATGATTGCCACAATGGATTCGTCCGTATTGGCTGTGAAATAGCCGTCGCTGATGCGGGCACCACTGTAAACCCAAATTCCGCGCTCAATGGGTTCCTTCTCCCCTTCGACGACAATCCAATCTTCGAGATGTCCCTGGTGGGTTTTGCCGTTGTGGTCCCACTGGATCAAGATGTCGATGGGCTGGCCCGGGGGGAGACGCCGTTCTTCGGCCTTGGGCCGCAGGTCTTTGGTGCCGAGTAAGAGCATGCCCAGATGGATATGAATCGGTGGGACGTCTGTGCGAAGCAGTGCTTCGTGCAGTTTGCCGATTTTGCCCACCACGCCGTATTCGATCAGCACGTCCCGCAGATTGACCTGGGAGGGGAAGGAGAGTTCGCGCTTGGATTTATCGAAGCGAACTTGGCCGATTTGATATCGCCCTTCGCCCAGCGATTGGATGGGGTTGGACTCAAGACCGGGAAGTTTGGGAATAGGGAATGTAGGGCTGGCTGCCTTCACCGCCCCGAGGGCGAGGAAAGAGCCGATTGCCAACGCCAGGAATTGCTTCATCTCAATCGAGATCTTAGCCTAGCGACTCCCCGAGACAGATCAAGCTTGGGGACGATTTCGATTTGCCGTGGTCGGCCCCTTGACCTGTCTACGGCTTCACACTTTAGGGTTTTGTCGTTGGCATGAAGCCATTGGAAAGGAATCGACTAAAAAGATGACGAACAAAGCGGTTACGGTAGAACAGTGGGTGGCACTCTTTGAGGGGATCGGGTTGAACGAAGGGCAGATGCAGGCCTGGCACGAGCTGTTTGAGGCGCGCCATCCGGACGGGCATGAAGGCTTCCTGGAGTGGCTGGGGCTGAGTGAGTCGCGGGTGGCTCAGGTCCGGCGGCAAAGCGCGGCACAGGATTGGTCGTAGGTCACCGGGATGAAACGCAAGTCGAAGCAGTCTTGGACGATCTCCGAGCTGGGAGCGCTCCATGGACTTTCGCGGAGTACCCTCCTTTACTACGATCGATTGGGGCTGCTTCGACCCAGTGGGCGGACGTCGGCGGGCTATCGAATTTATGATGCGGCGGCTCGTGAGCGCTTGGGACAGATTTGCCGCTATCGGGAATTAGGGTTGGGGTTAGAAGCCATCCGGGAAGTGTTGGCGTGTGGGAAGCGACCGTCTCGTCGGGTGTTGCGACAGCGTTTAGCGGAGATTGAAGACCAGACGCGCCAGTTGCAGAGTCATCATTCCTTGATTGAAGCGATGCTGGATCGGATGACATCGGGCCAGAGCGAACCTGCTGTGGATAAGGCGCTTTGGGTTGAAATGTTGCGAGTGGCGGGAATGGATGAGGCCGCAATGCGTCGATGGCACATCAGTTTTGAGCAACGGGCCCCGCGGGGGCACGACGCGTTTCTGCGCTCGCTCGGGATTTCGGCGGATGAGATTGAGCGGATACGAGCTTGGTCTCAAGCAGCTGACTGACTACTTCTGGAGGTATTGAATCACGGCCTCCGTGCGATTGTGGATACCGAGTTTACTATAGATGTTTTTGAGATGGTTGCGGACGGTCCAGTTGCTGATTCGGAGATGGTGGGCGATTTCTTTGTCAAGGTAGCCTGCGCTCAGTTGTTCGAGGATCTCGAGTTCGCGTCGAGTGAGCAGGCTGAGTTGGGAAACGCTATTGGGATGGGCGACCTCTGCGAATAGGTTTTGGAAATAAGTCTGCACGGCGGTGGGGAGGTAGGAACGGAAGATGGCATCGGGTGGGCTCGTCAAGATGGGGGCGAGGATGCGATCCGGCTTGCGGCGTCGGAGGGCGTAGCCGAGGTCAACCCCGCCGACGGAATGGAAAATTTGGTTGCTGTCTTCGTAGAGTCCGTGGCTGATGACGGCGGTCTTTATCTGACTACCAGCGCCGGTGGCGATGAGTCGTTCGAAAGTAGCGTGTTGGGTTTGTCGGTTGACGAGGATGAGGTCGTAGTCGGCTTCGTGGAGCGGATCTTGATTGGAGGGAATATCATGGACGGCGTTGGGTGGGGCGAATCCGGGGTGTTTGGCAATCCAGTGGGCGAGCGTGGCACGAATCTGGGCATCGGGTTCTACGATCAAGGTTTGACGGAGGGGATGCGTGTCGTCGGAGGGACGGGCGTGAGCGCGCGCGGGGGCTTTGCGATGGTCCAGGATGGTAACCATGGTGGAGTAGGTGCAAGTAATCGGCCCGGTGGACCAGAACAGGGCGACCGTGACTTCGCGAGGATAGGTGCGGAGGACGGAGGGCCAACCTTTGGCCTGGATATCTTTGTCGAGTTGATTGGCGAATTGGATGGCCTCCTTTGGGTTGGTGGTGCCCGTGGGAAAGAATTCGCTGACCCCGCCACGTTCCACCCGAACGGAAAGTTGGTTGGCAGGTTTTTGCCCGGCTTCGGCCAGGTAGCCGCGTTGTGACAGTCGGGCGGTCCAGTAGCTGGATGTCTTGGTGCCTCCGGAATCACTGGTGGTACGCCGTGAGGGGAACCAGGGGGCGGAGCTGGCGAGGAACGATTCTACTTCGGGCCAACCACCGGTGGTCAAGTGGCGGGAGATTTCCAGGGCGCGATGGGCTGCTTCGCGACGAGATTCCGTACCCAGCGAGAGACAGCGACGAACGCCCTCATGCTGAAGCTTGATGGCCCAATGGTTTACTTGTTTGCGGACGCCGTTGCGGGTGAAGCTCGGTTTCAGCAGGCGGCGTTCCCAGTAGCGTACGGACATCTTCTGGGGCGGCACCCCATTCTTGGCAGATGGCGATTTCTTGAGGGCGTCGCTTTGACTCTGCTTGGACATCAATGGAGAGCTTAGTTCGCCAACCGGGAGGAATCAAGTCGTGGATTCCGGGTGTTCGCGGAGACGGTTGGGCTCCAGGCAACAGATTTAGATTTGGTGGCGTCCGAGTGCCGATGGAGAGAATTGGGCCTGGATGAGGGCGGGAGGGGGCGGAGACCGGGCGCGTTTCGAGAATGTTTCCGAAGGGACTATTTTCTGTAACCAAGCTCCTGCATCTAGATTCGTGCGGTTCGCGAAGGCGAGGCCAGTGGCCAAGTAGCAGTCGAGGGAAAACGTCGGTAGCTACTTCAGGTCATTGGGCGAAGGTGGGCGAACTGTTAGGATTTGGACACTCAGAAGACGGCTTGTCTTGCGAGCCGGACCTCGTGTTAAACTTAGATTCATGAAAATTAACCGATTCTGTCGGCTTTACGCGAACTCCGTCCCGCGGCGGGGATTCACCCTCATCGAACTTCTGGTCGTGATTGCGATCATTGCCATTCTTGCTGGCATGCTTTTACCGGCGCTTTCTCAAGCCAAAGAGAAAGGCAAGAGTGCGCGTTGTATGAGCAACTTGAAGCAGATCGGCTTGGCTACCACCATGTATGCTGATGATAATGAGGATCAGTATTTCTACCGTGGCACGCCGGATAACCCCCAGATTCCGAACCATGGCATGTGGTTTGCGAATCCCGACTCGAATGTGCCTTTAGACAAAGATAACGGCTTGGCCTATTGGGCGATCGGATACCAGGAGTATTTTGGCCGGACTCGTGAGGTGTTCCGCTGTCCCAGTGCCAAGGTTGTGGACGAATGGCGCGAGGATGGGTTGCGGTTTCCGCATAGTTTCTGGCTGAACTCAACCTACGGGATCAACGGCTTGCTCGTGAATAAGGGACGTCCCAAGGTGTCCAGTTATGAGAGTCCCAATACCACCATCTTTGCGCAGGACGCGGCTGAACAGAAGATGGACGGTGCCAGCGATACCTTGGGCCTATTTCCTGGAAGTTCGGAGATCTTGACTCAGTGGCGGATTGGTTTGGCGGGGTTGTATCCGGATCGGAAGATGTGGAAGGAATGGTATCGCCACAATAATATCTGCAACACCCTTTGGCTTCCCGGTCATGTGTCCACGATCAAGTTCAATGGATTTGATCGCGGTGTCGATTATCGGTGGTACACGGGCGAGACTCCAGTAGACCAACCTTAGATCCGCAGGACACCGAAGTTAACTCGATTTGGTCTCTCTTTTTGAATGCCCGCTGCAACCAGCGGAGGACCGAGAGAGACTCTTGAACTATCGACCGAATATGAAACGACTACGACCTCTCTTGACCTTGGCCTGTCTGCTGTTGATTACCGGATGTGGCAGCGACACTTACAAGGGCCCGGTGGCCTTGGAAGATGAAAACCTCCCAACGGCAATTCGGGAAGCCTTTGCGGCAGCTCCGCGGGAAACGCGGGAAATGGCCGAGAAAGCCGTGACTCTTTTCGAGACGGAGAAATATCCAGAATCGATCGCCGAATTTCGACGAATTTGCGATCTGCGCGAGCTTACGGACGAGCGCAGGCAGATCGCGAGCCGATGCCTGATCACCTTGACCGCCAAGATCAAGGAGCAGGCTTCGGAGAAGCAAGACCGAAGTGCCGAGCAGTACATCAAGTTCAATCACGCGACGAAATAAAAGAAGAACGAGTATGAGACGATCAACAGAGATGCGGCGTAATCTGACTGCGCTAGCCTCGCTCACCGTCATGGTGGGTGCGGTGCTGGGTCAGGATGTTCGCCAATGGGATTTTGACAATGGGGACCTGTCCGCGACGCTCGGTGGCGATGCCCTGACGTTTCAAAACACGCAGGGGAGTTCTGAGTTCGGTACTACTACCGATTTGGGAATCGCCGACATCAACGGTGAGGAAGCCGCTGTGCTGCAGGTGCCAAAGACGACCTTTGGCGATGGCTACGGTTTTCCGAGTGGGATCGGTAATCATGACAGCTGGACGCTGATCATGGATATCTATTATCCCGCTGATTCATCTGGTAAGAACCGTGGCGTGCTTGATTTGTTCGGTTCGGTGCCGGGCGCTGAGTTCGGATTGGACACGGCCAACACGCTGACCCATTTGGGTCGTGGCGCAGGAACGGTGCGTCCGGATACGTGGCACCGCATCGCCTGGGTAACCGACTTTGCGAGCTTTCAAGTTCGGAAGTTTGTCGACGGTCGTTTGGTTGGGTCCGGCAATGTGACGGACCTGGACTTTGACGGTGGGCGTCTCACGATTGACAGCTCTTCGCTCTTGTTCTCGGATGATTCCGATGGGGCGGTGGCCCAGACCGAGGTGGGGTATGTTAATAGTATCCAATTCCGCGCTGAGGTGCTGTCCAATGAGCAGATGATTGCGTTGGGTGGACCGAGCGCAGCCGGTATTCCCCAAGAACTCCCGGCGGTGCCAAGTTTCATCGTAGAATTCACTCCTCGGGGTGACGTTGCTCCCTTGAATACGGATTTGGGTGCGGTCATCAATCAAGGGAACGCGACGATTGACCAATCCTCGATCGAAGTCTCGATCGACGGCACGGCCTTGAGTCCCACGGTGACACAGGACGGCAACGTGCTGACCGTCGTGGCTTCCCCTGCCGCGCCGTTTGGCGTGGGCACGAGCCACACCATGACCTTGAGCTACACAGATGACGCGGATGGGTTGAAAACCTTTACACGTACTTTTACGGCCGCCCTGTTCTTTCAAGACTTCGAGGGGCTGGAGTTGGAAGCGAGCGTGGATGAAGGTTTGGCTGCTGAGGCGGTTTGGACTCGGGACAATGGACCTGAAGGTTGGGTAGTTGATGATTCCGGTGTTCCGGGCGCGGGTGATCCTGAGAATGATGGTGTGACGGAGTGGGCGGGTTGGAGCTTTGCCAACAAGGATTGGTGGGTAGAAACCGCCGGTGACCAAGACCGTTCGCAGTTCTCTCGTGGCGTTGGCAATGTTGCCATCGCGGATCCCGACGAATGGGATGATGCCGGCCATGCGGATTCGGAAGAGAATGGTTGGTATGAAACGATCATGAAGACGCCGGAGATTGACTTGACCGGAATTGACGCGAACTCGCTCTTCCTCAAGTTCGACTCCTCCTGGCGACCGGAGTTTGATAGTAACTATCATCAATCCGCTGAGATTACGGTTTCCTTCGATGGCGGGGACCCGCAGCAGATCCTGCTTTGGCTCTCTGACTCCTCCAGCCCGAACTTCAAGGCGGCTGCCACGAACGAGAGCGTGATCATCGATCTGGAGAACCCAGCCGGAGCCAGTTCTCTGGTGGTAAACTTCCGCATGTTTGATGCTGGGAACGACTGGTGGTGGGCCGTGGACAACGTGACGGTCAATGCCGGTGCAAAACCGCCAACGGTGGTTTCCAGCCCAGATAACCAATCGGTTAAGGAAGGGGCTGCTGTGACCCTGGAAGTGATCGCCGACGGGGCGGATACCTACCAGTGGTTCCTGAACGACGAAGCCATTGATGGGGCGACGGCCTCGACGTACATGATCGCAGCGGCCGGTGCCGACGATGCCGGAACGTATGTGGCTGAGGTCTCCAACAGTGCGGGTTCGGAACGGAGTAACCCGGCGAACTTGGAAGTCGTGATCGAGCCCGACTTGGGCGGAGTGGTGTTCTTCTCGGAAGACTTCGAAGGCTTGCCTTTGGGGCCGAACGTCGATGAAGGCGTGCCGGGAGATATGGTCTGGACCAAGACGGCTCCTGAGGGCTGGACGGTTGATGATTCTGGGGTGCCTGGAGCGGGCGACCCGGAGAATGACGGTGTGACCGAATGGGCTGGCTGGGGTTTTGCAACCCGCGCCTGGTGGGCGGAAACGGCCGGCGATCAACGCCGATCGGAATTCCTTCGCGGAACGGGCACGATTGCCATTGCCGACGGTGACGAATGGGATGACGCGCCTCGCGAGGCTGGGACGATGGATACCCTGTTGATCAGCCCGGAAATTGACATTGAAGGTGTCGTGGCGGGTTCGATGAACTTGCGTTTCGATTCGAGCTGGCGTCCTGAGAATGCTCAAACCGCCACCGTGACCGTCGCGTTTGACGGTGGCGAGCCGATTGAGGTGGTTCGGTTTGATTCCGACGGTGCCAGTGCCAACTTCAAGGATCACGCGCCGAACGATACGATCTTTGCCAGCATTGATAATCCGGAAGGCGCGAGCCGTATGGTCTTGGCGTTCCGCTACTTTGATGCCGGGAACAACTGGTGGTGGGCGGTGGACAACATCGCTGTATCGGGTGAGGTTCCGGCAGTGTTCTTCGAAGACTTCGAGAGCGTGAACTTGGGTCCGAACGTGGATGAAGCGGTCGCCGGTGATGCGGTCTGGACCAAGGAACCGCCCGCGGGCTGGAACATTGACGATTCCGGTGTTCCGGGAGCGGGAGATCCGGAGAATGACGGTGTGACCGAATGGGCGGGCTGGAGCTTTGCTTCGCGCGCTTGGTGGGCCGAGACGGCTGGTGATCAGCGTCGTTCCGAGTTCCTGCGTGGCCAGGGCGCCATCGCCATTGCCGATGGCGATGAGTGGGATGACCTTCCGCGCGCGGCTGGCACGATGAACACCTTCCTTTCGAGTCCGTCGATCGACATCTCCGGCGAAGCTGCGAATACCTTGTTCTTGAACTTCGATTCGAGCTGGCGTCCGGAGAACGACCAAAAGGCCAATGTCACGGTTTCCTATGATGGGGCCGATGCGGTGGAAGTGCTGCTGTTCGATACGGCGAGTACGACGGATGCCCCGAATGAGGGCGTTTCCATTCCGCTTCGAAACCCCGCAGGGGCCAGTAGCATGGTGCTAACGTTTGGCTATTTCGATGCCGGCAACAACTGGTGGTGGGCGATTGACAACGTGGAAGTGGTGGTTGGCACCGCTTCGTTGCCGCCCGTGTTCCTGGCTCAACCCGAGCCGTTAGTGGAAGCGACCACGGGTGAAAGCCTGGCTTTGGAAGTCAGTGCCGAGGGCGACCTGTTGTCTTACCAGTGGTTCTTCGGTGAAGGTGACGACCGCGTCGCCATCCCGGATGCCAATGACAACATCCTTGTATTGGGTAATCTCGGACTCGGTGATGCCGGCGTTTACAGCGTAGATGTGACCAATGCCGGTGGGACGATCACGAGCAACGGCACGGCGGTGACCGTGTTGCTGCCCTCTGGACCGACGGTTCTTCTCTTCGAAGACTTTGACGGTGTGCCGTTAGGGGATTCCATCGACGAGGAAAACCCGGACGGTGGTCCGGTTTGGACCAAAACTGCGCCTACCGGTTGGGGGATCATGGATGATGTGCCCGGCCAAGGTGACGATGCCGTGGGTGTTCGGGAATGGGAAGGCTGGAGCTTTGCCAACACCGAATGGTGGGCCGCAGTTGGTGGTGACCAACAACGGACGCAGTTTACGAAGAGCACTGGTGCCTCGGCGATTGCGGATGGTGACGAATGGGATGACCGTGGTGATCCCGCTGACCTGGGTAACATGGACACCGCCCTGGTGACTCCGGTCATTCCGGTCGGCAATGTGGCACCGGGTTCGGTGGTCTTGCGATTCGACTCCAGTTGGCGTCCGGACGCGACTCAGAAGGGAACCGTTACTGTGGCCTTTGATGGCGGCGAAGCGACGGAACTGTTGTTCTGGGATTCCGAAGCCACGGAGAACTTCAAACCGGATGCAACCAACGAAACCGTGACCCTCGCCATCGACAACCCTGCCGGTGCGCAATCCATGGTGATCGCGTTCCGTTACTTCGATGCCGGCAACCACTGGTGGTGGGCGATCGATAACGTCGAGGTTTCTGGTCTGTTCGAAATCTTCAGTGAGAACTTCGATAGCCTAGCCTTGGGACCGAATGTGGACGAAGCACTGGCGGGTGACGCCGTGTGGACCAAGACGGCCCCTGCTGGTTGGGTTATTGATGACAGTCTGGTGCCTGGCGCTGGTGATCCTGAGAATGATGGCGTCACCGAGTGGGCGGGTTGGAGTTTTGCCGATCGCGCTTGGTGGTCTGAGACCGCTGGGGATCAACGCCGGACCGAGTTCACCCGTGGCACCGGTGTGGTGGCAGTGGCCGATGGCGATGAGTGGGATGACTTGCCGCGTGAACCCGGCAACATGTCGACCCTACTCAGCACGCCTCCGATCGACATCTCAGGCGTGCCTGCCGGAGCGGGTATCCTGGTCTTCGATTCCAGCTGGCGTCCGGAGGTTCAACAGACGGCTGTGGTTACCGCAGCGTTTGACGGGGGCGCACCGATTGAGATCGTGCGTTTCGATTCGGATCCGGCCAGTGCCAACTTCAAGGATCATGCGCCGAATGACACCATCGAGGCACTGTTGCAGAACCCTGCAGGCGCTTCCACCGTGGTGTTGACGTTTGGCTACTTGGATGCCGGCAACAACTGGTGGTGGGCCATCGATAACATCCGACTGACTGTGGCGACCTTGCCGTCCGGCGTGACGCCGCCGGTGCCGCCGCTGCCTCCGACGGGTGGTGGCATTACTTCGTATGAAGTGAATGCCGACGGGTCGATCACGATCATCTACACGGGCACGTTGAGTGCTTCTCCGACCGTAGATGGTCCGTATCTGCCGATTCCGGGCGCGACTTCACCGATCACGGTGGATCCGGGTGCCGGAGCGGATTCTCAGTTCTACATTGCTCAATAGATTGCGATCGTAACGCAGTCTTGGATCGCAAGGGCCAGCCTTCGGGCTGGCCCCCTTTTTTGCCCATGCGAGGTAATCGGAGTCTATCCCGCAGTAGCGAGCGGGTTGCCTTCCGGAAGGTGGGGAGAGCGTACCGGACCGTGTTTAAGATCCCGTTTGCAACTCCATCGCGTTGGTCAAAGCGACAGCTCCGCTCTCGCACTCCAAATTTCGTCCGCAAATCGAGCGTTTTTTGGAGTGCGAGAGCGAAGCTGTCGCTTTCACACTCTCTTACCGGCAGGTGGAAAAAGACTTTTTACCCGGTCTGGTACCCGCGAGCCGTCGTGATCAGGGAGAGACCGCTTGAAGAAAGGCTTCCGTTGCGCACTCGGCGCCTTCCTCCAACGAATTCTTCTGGTGGTCCCGTCCTGGTGCGCCGCGTTCGATCTACGGGTGGAGGCCGCCGTCGTGCCGACGGCTCGCGAGTACGCTCGTGGCGCCAGCCAAGCTCAGAGAGATGGAAAGAAACAGACATAAAAGGAGAAGAAAAGAAAGATGACTGAATCGGAAAGTCTCTACCGGAACCCCGTGGGTTGGAGACCCACCCGGAAAGGCCTAACCCCCCACCGGAAGCGACCCTTGGTCGGCAGTTGAGAGGCTGTCTTCAAGCGTAGGGAAGCGAGCTGCGAAGCGGTGTGATTGAGCCCCGAAATCAAGCTAAGTTGGTGATGCCCTCGTACTCGAGCGATCGGGGGCCATGCCGAGGTACCGTCAAGTATAGGGTAAGGTGCCAAGGGTCGCCCGGGGTCGAAGAGCAGCGCAAAGCAGTGAAGGGGTTCCCTGGGAAGCTGGGAGGACCTCCTGTCTCCTCGGAGAAAAGCCGGACTAGGGTCGCCACCGGCACTCAACGACCCGGGCTGGAGAGGTCGTACCTTCCCTCTCCAAGCAGCGAAAGAGCAAGGTCAACCGAGGAATCCGACACCGAAGAAGAAAGGTAAGGAGATGGGCAGAGGTAGTCTTAGTGTCTGCGAAGTAATGATCGAAAGCGGGGAAACCGAACCCAAGGAAGCCCGCGAGTAATGAAGGCAGACACCGAAGAATGGAACCGTCGTCGGAAACACGTTTCGAGCGCAGAGTCGATGGAAAGCGTGTCCCACAGAAGACGGCGGATAGTCAATGCGGCGCAGCGGCACCGTGAGGTGCCGTTGCATACACTTCACCACCACCTGGATCTGGTGATGTTGCACGAGGCGTATCATCGGATCAACCCGAAGGCTACGCCAGGCGTGGACGGGCAAAGCTGGCTTGCTTACGGCGAGGGTCTGACCGACCGGTTGGAGGACTTGCTGGAACGGGTCAAAAGTGGGCGATACAGAGCCCAACCGGTCAAACGGAGCTACGTGCCCAAAAACGAAAAGGAGAAACGGCCGATTGGGCTACCCACGATCGAGAACAAGATTCTGGAGCGGGCGGTAGCAATGATCCTGGAACCGATCTATGAACTGGAGTTTTGCGAGTTCAGTTTCGGTTTCCGGCCCGGTCGGTCAGCGCATCAAGCCCTGTCGTATCTCAGAGGGCAGTGCGTGGAAAAGAAAGTGCACTGGATCCTGGAGGTGGACTTACGGAAGTACTTCGACACGGTTGATCATGGCTGGATGATGGACCTGCTGCGTCGCCGGGTAACGGATAAAGTGATCACCCGCCTAGTTGGAAAATGGCTCAAGGCGGGCGTATGGGAACAAGGGCGAGTGAGTTATCCGTCCCGGGGCACCCCCCAGGGCGGTGTGATTTCCCCCTTGCTCAGTAACATTTACTTGCACGAGGTCTTGGATAAATGGTTCGTAGCGGACCAGCTGCCCAAGATGCAGGGAGAGAGTTTTCTGGTCCGGTATGCCGATGACTTCGTCATGGGCTTTGAGCGACTAGAAGACGCCCAGGCAATGGAACGGGCCCTAGTGGAACGTTTTGCTGCTTTCGGGCTGGAAGTGAATGAGGAGAAGAGCCGGTTGGTGCGCTTCAAGCGGCCCAGTCGGTATGATGGTCCCGGCACCGGAAAACCCGGGAGTTTTGACTTCTTGGGTTTTACGGTCTACTGGGGGCGTTCAAAATCCGGTGCAAACATCCCCAAAGTAAAGACCTCCCAGAGCCGGTTTCGGCAGGCACTGGAGCGTCTGAAACAATGGGGATGGGAGCACCGGCACGACAGACTCAGCGAGCAATGGAAAACGCTCAACGAGAAACTCCGGGGCCACGATGCGTATTATGGCGTGACCCACAACACTTACCATCTCCGCCGCCTGAGGCAAAGTCTGCAAAGGCACTGGCGCCGCTGGTTATCGCGGCGCAATCGGGGCAGCCCGGTGAGCTGGAGTCAGATGAACGCCTGGCTGAGGAGGCATCCCTTGGCCCCTCCGCGAGTGCATCACCGATTCGTTTAGCAAAGCCATTCTGAGAGGAACCGGATGCCTTAATTGGGCTCGTCCGGATCTGCGGGGGGCCTCGTCTGACTCGCGAGAGTCAGGCGGGCCTATCCCGGACCCCACCTTCCGGAGCGGGATTCGAGTTACTCGTCGAAGATATTGTTGTCGATGGTCCCGAAGAGGACCTTCTTGCTGATGTTCTTCTTTAGCAAGATGTCGCGGCCAGTGACTTCACGGACACGATCCATGACGCCGCCGCTGTCGAGATTGGACATGACGATCACTGGGGTCTGAACCTCTGCGACTCGTTCCCAAACGGAATCGAAGGTATGGATGCCATTGCTGTCCGGTAGCATCAGATCGAGAAAGATCAGGTCGTAGTCTTTCTTCTCCAGCTTTTTTCGAGTCGAGGATAAGGTCTCGGCGACGTCCAGTTTAAGTTTGCCGAGGCTCCGTTCCCCGTTGATTGCGGTGATGTAGGCTTGGACGAGTTTGGCCCACTTGGGATCGTCCTCCACAAGCAGGATCTCGACGGGTTCATCCGAGACATCGATTGATGTTGCGGGGTTTTGTGGTGGAACGATCCGCTCGCTAATGCGCGGCGGTACGGTCTCATCTGCTGGGGGCGAGGCCGGGGGAGCGGATTGCTGAGCTGTCGGAGCCGGCGCGGGGGCTCTACGCTGCACCTCCCGGGGGGTACGGCCAGGTTGGGCGGCTCCGGTACCGGGTGGAGGGTTTTTTTGGTGCTCAGGTAATTTGAAATAATCTAGGACCGAATCAACAAATCCCATCGTTTCTCTTACGGTTTGGCGTTTTGGTGGTGTTCTTTATGCAGCGGTGTTGGTGGCACCCGGTAGAGAATTGTTACACACCGGGAAAGGAATTGCAAAATCCAATCGTTTGGGTGGTTTGACGGATGGGGCGGGCGTATCGGTGAGCTTTCCTGACCGGCGTCCATCGAAGCCTGTTGGCCTATGCGTTTGCCTCTCTTGCCCAACGGCTCGCGGGTACGCCCGTCCTACCTTTTCATTCCTTGATCGTTACGGGGCGATTGTTCCGTTCGGCTAGGAACTGTTGGAGTTTTGCTCGCTGGAGGTCTCCGATGTCGGATTGTAGGGTGTGGCCGGGGTGGGCCGAGGCGTTGGGTTGCCACTGGTTTTGTACGCGTTGTTGGGCCTGGCTGCGGTCCGCGGGAGGAGCGAGAAAGTCGTATGCCAAGTCTTCGTAGCCCGGTAGGGAAGCCAACTGGGAGCCGGCTACGTAGCGTACCACCCCGTAGGGATCATCGAGAAGTTCGGCGAGAAATGGGGCCTGCCATTGGTCGCCGCTTGCCGCTTGGGCTGGAGGCCAAGCCATGTGCCAAGCGGCGATGACGCGTTGAGCGGCATCACCCTTGAGAAGCCAAAGGAGGGCCGCTGAGGTCGTTTTGTCCTCCGACTCTAGGCTGTGAATGGGGTGGCCGTATCGTTCCGTCAAGTGGGTTTGGGTCCATTCCAGAGTTTGGTCCAGGTGGCAAAGGTTACAGGCGTTTGGGACGCCATGCTGAATACTGCTAGCGGCCTGAGGGGATTGAATCTGATGGCTTCTGAGGGCGCCGAAGAGGGCGTAGGATGTGTGAGGCATGTGGCAGTTGAGGCAGTCGGAGCCGGATGAGTTGGGTTGGTGGAAGGTGTGCTCGCTGATGAGGTCGGTGTATTGCGGTTCTTGGTGGCACTCGATGCATGCGGCCGAACCCCGATAGCCGGGTTTGAGTTGGTCGACGGGTTCGTCCCCGTGCATGGTATGGCAGGTCAGGCAGGAAAGGCTTCCTTGGGTGTAGCATTTGCTCACGCTCATGGCGGTGTATTCGCGACCGCCGGCGAGGATCGTGCCATCGTCCCACCAGCGTTCGCGAAAGAATCCGCGATTTTGTTTGAGATCGTCTTGGCGGGATTGAGTGGACTCGTTGGCGGGATGTTGGATGTAGTAGCGAGTCCGGTGTAGATCCTTGCCGGGGCGGTAGATTGCCCCTTCTCGGGCGTAGTCCATCGCGTAATCATCCTCCATAATATAGACGCCGTGGCACTGGCCGCAGGTCTGGCTCGCGGCTTTGTGATCAAGCTTGCCTGGGTTCACGATGGTGGCGTCTCTGGGACCGCCGAGGTGTTGTTGGTAGCGCCGCACGGGATTTTCGTAGAAGGCCACGTGGGCTTCGGCCGGTCCGTGGCAGGCTTCGCAGGCGATGCCCAGTTCCCCGACTTTGGTTTCGAGCATTCCGGTGCTTTCGTTTAGGCCGGGATTGCCACCCGTGCTGTGGCAACGGATGCAATGGTGGTTCCATTGCGTGATCAGGGAACGCTGGGTCTCCGGCGGGGTCATGAACGCCGCCTCTCGGGGAATCCAGCGCTGGTCTTTGATCAGGTAGACCAGGGGCAAGGTCTGTAGAAGTCCTTCGTAGGTGGGGCTTTCGACCCAGTAGGTTTGGTAATGGTGAGAGCCGGTGGTCATGACCACGGGACGTTCGATGCGCGGGATGTCTTCGGGTTTGAGCGGTTTGTTGCCCTGCATGACATACATCATTTCATCTGGGTGCGGCATCTCTGCGAAGACCTGGTCGTCTTGAGTGAAGATGCGGTAATCCAAGCCTCCGGAGCGAACCGTTGAACCGTCGAACCGTCCGGCGATGTTTTCCGGTAGGGCCCGTTGGGTCATGGTGCGGTGATAGCTTTGATGCCAGGTGGCGTGCTCATCGGGATGACAGGACTGGCAGCGATCCGAGCTGATGTAGGCTTGTTCCCGGTTGGGTTGGGGGAGGTCGGCTGCGAGGGTCTCCATTTGGGCCTGGCGTCGCTGGCCGTGTTGCACCATCGACCAGTTGGCGGCGGTGCTGAAGGCCAGGGTGATTCCGGCGAGGATCAGGATACCGAGTCCCCAATGCTTCATGGTGCTGTTAGGTTATTGGGGAACGAAGGGTTTGTGAGTGACGGAATCGGGGACGATCCGATGGTTTGGGACGGACTCCGGAGGGGAATTGCTAGGGGGTGACGTGGGGTTCGTAATCCCGATTCCAGCGCCGAGCGACACGTTCTTTTTCTGCCTGTCCGTCAACGAGTTGAGCAATCATTTCTCGTCGGGGGAGGGGTTGCACGTGCCCGTCCGCGAAGAGGATGTTCGCCCGCCCGCTGTGCAATTCGAGCGGCCACTGCCGCTCTGCATACATGCCGATAAAGCCGCTCCAGTCCCGGTCCCCTTTTTGATCGAGATCCCAGTTGCTGTCGCCCAGGGCGATCATATCCGTGGGGACTCGTACGGAGGCTTCCAGGGCGCCTCCATAGACCGGATCACCTTTGTAAACGCCCAGTCCCGTGTTGGGGCTTTGTCCGGCCCAGCCGCCCCAGACGTTGTACCCGTAACTCATGAAGCTGGCGCCGCCAGGGCGTAACCGGACTTCGTCTGCCTGATACCCGTCGAGAGCGGGAAGGCCACTGCCGTATTCGACTTTCCATTGGGCGCCTGGAGGGGCTGTGGGACATTTGAAGAGTTCGACGTTATCACCCAGTCCCATGTATTGGCGTAGGAGGGATGGCCAGATCCAGGCACTAGCGTGCTCGCGATTAATGCCAACGGGGTAGCGCTGGTTGTCATCGATGTAGGCGATCATCGCGATGCCCATTTGCCGCAGATTGCTGGTGCATTTGATTCCCTTGGCTTTGGCTTTTGCCTTCCCAAGGGCTGGGAGGAGCATGCCGGCCAGGATTGCGATGATGGCAATCACGACCAAGAGCTCGATGAGCGTAAAACCGCGGGGTCCGACCGATTTTTTGGGGGATGCTCCGTCGCCGATCATGACGGCTCCAGTGTGAGAGTTCGCGGGCGGGGATTCAATGCTATACTTTCGTGGCTTTGTTCCGAGATGGAGGCGATTTTGGGGCGAAAGGGTGGGGCGCGTTCTTCGAAGTCGTTGGTGGATCTGTTCGTCGCTCTTGCCCAACGGCTCGCGGGTACGCTCGCCCTACCGGGGCTCATGATCCTGGGTGAGAATGGAGTGGTCATTGGGTGGGGGACCACTCACAATCTGGGTATGTCTCTCAGTCTAGTGGTTCGCTTGTTTTGGCTGGTTCTATTCTTGGCCCCCGGGGTGCTTCTTGGGCAGTCCTTTCGACTCGAATCCGAACAGATCACTCGCGGTCCGCAGAATCATTTCTTTGGCTATATCGGGCACGTGCAAAACATTCCCTGGAACGGAGACGGTCGATTCATCTTGGCCATGCGGACGGATTTTCAGGACCACTTGCCGGATGTGAAGGAACCCGCCGAGGTGGTGTTGATTGATACTCAGATGGACTATGCCGTTGAAGTCGTCGACCACACGCGTGCCTGGAACCCGCAACAAGGCACGATGTTTTACTGGAACCCGGAAGCGCCGGAGACGCAGTTTTTCTTTAACGATCGCGATCCTGAAACAGGAAAAGTATTTGTCGTGCTGTTTGATATCAGTCGGCCGACCGGGGAACGGCGCGTGCGCGAGTTCCGGTTTCCGGCCACCCCGTTCGGGAACAGTGGTGTTGCTCAGCGGGGCGGCGCGTTCTTGGGGATCAATTACGGGCGCTTGGATTGGCTCCGCCGGGTGACGGGATACCGCGGGGCCTATGACTGGACGCGGGATTGGCTGCACCCCGCGGATGATGGGGTTTTTCGCGTGGATGTGGGGACGGGGGAAGCACGCTTGCTTGTCTCTTTCGCCACTCTGGCGGATCGCTTAAAGGCGGAGTTGCCTCATGTGGCGACGACACCCTTGTTCATTAACCACACTTTATGGAATCGGGAAGGCGATCGGATCTTCTTTTTTGTGCGGGGGCATTTTGGGAATCGGGAACGGCGGATCAATGCGTCCTTTGTGATGGATCAAGATGGCGGGCAGCTCACCCGGATGACGCGGCACATCGGCGGGCATCCGGAGTGGGATTATGGGCACCGGTTGATTGGGAGACAGGAGGATCGTCAGATCCTTTTTGATACGGACATCCAACAGGTCGTGGGGCAATTGGGAACGCCGGAGGTCTTTCCGGATCCGGAGGGAGATATCGCCCTTTCTCCGGATGGCCGTTGGTTGGTCAATGGCTTCAAGGATCGTTCGGCCCGAGCCAATTACTATGTGGTCTACCGTCGGTCGGATGGGGCGCATCAGCGTTCATCGGGGTTTCCGATTGGCCAATGGGTGTCGGGTGACCTGCGGCAAGATCCGTCGCCGAACTGGAATCGGGATGGGACTCAGATTCTGGTGCCAGGGTTGGCTGCCGACGGGAAGTCGCGGCAGTTGTTCCTGCTGCACGTGCGCGATTCAAAGCAGGCGCAATGAGTCGGACGAGAGTGGGGCTCCTTTTCGGTTCTTGAATGCGTTTGGAAATGCGCCGGAAAACGGTTCTTCAGGCCAAACTTTGATTGACCCTCAATGGGGCAATGCTCATGCTTGAGGCCTGATTTATGGGGTTAAAGCAGCCAATTCTCAAGGCTCTTACGGCGATCGTTGGCGCCTCCAATGTTCTGACCAAGCGGGAAGATTTGATTCCCTATTCCTTCGATGGGACTGCGGCACTCAAGGCGTTCCCAGCGTGTGTGGTGTTTGCGCATTCGACGGCGGAGATTGCGGCGATTCTGAAACTTGCCAATGAGACCAAGACGCCCGTGGTGACGCGCGGCTCGGGGACCGGTTTGAGTGGCGGGAGTTTGCCCAGCGCTTCCTGCATTGTGTTGTGTACGGTGCAGATGGACACGATTCTCGAAGTGGACGAGGCAAATCTGACGCTGTTGGCGGAACCCGGCGTGACCACGCTGCAGGTATCCGATGCCGCGGAGAAAGTGGGTCTGTTTTATCCGCCTGATCCCGGCTCGATGAAGATCTCGACCATCGGCGGGAACGTGGCGGAAAATTCCGGTGGGTTACGGGGTTTGAAATATGGGGTAACGCGGAACTATGTCATGGGCATGGAAGTGGTGCTGCCGCAGGGCGACGTGATGTGGATGGGGAATAAGTGCGTCAAGGATGTTGCGGGCTATTCGTTAAAGGATTTGTTCATTGGGTCGGAAGGTACTTTGGGGGTGATGACGAAGATCCTACTTCGGCTGATTCCGAAGCCGGCGAGCAAGAAGACGATGCTGGCCACTTTTTCCGAAATGGATCGGGCCGCCGAAGCGGTGTCGGCCATCATTGCGGCCAAGATCATTCCCTGCACCTTGGAATTCTTGGATCGGACTACGATTCATTGCGTGGAAGACTTTGCTAAGATTGGGTTGCCGCTGGATTGTGAAGCCCTGTTGTTGATGGAGACGGACGGGCACCCCGCGGTCGTGGCGGAAGAAGCGGAAGCGATGGAGCGGATCTGCCAGGAACAGGGGGCCATGGCCGTGCGTGTGGCCAAGAGCGCCGCGGAAGGGGTGAAGCTGGCGAGTGCCCGGCGATCGGCATTTTCGGCTTTGGCACGAATGGCGCCGACGACGATTCTGGAAGACGCGACGGTCCCGCGGAGCGAGTTGGCGCGGATGATTCGGTTCGTTGATCGCGTGGCAAAGAAGTATGAGTTGAAGATCGGAACCTTCGGCCATATGGGAGACGGAAATTTACATCCTACGTTCCTGACGGACGAACGGAACAAACCGGAAATGCATCGTGTGGAAGAGGCTTTTAAGGAGATCTTTGATGAGGCGATTCGTCTGGGGGGAACGATCACCGGCGAGCATGGGATCGGTCTGGCCAAAAAGGAATTCCTGCCCAAGTTTGTCGGTGACACTCAGATGAAGGTCCTTCGCGAGGTGCGTCGATCCTTGGACCCGGCGGGGATTCTGAACCCTGGGAAGATGTTTGACTGAGGGCGGCGTATGAGTGAATCAGCGACTGATGCGGGTGAGGTTGGGCGCGGGGGGAAAGGGCCCAGTTTTGCGATTGAGTGGATTGTCACCCTGTCATCAACGGTTGGTTTGGGAGTGGGTGCGGCTTTTCTGGTGTCGATACAGTCCGTCAACCCGAGCCTTGAGTTTGTCTTGGATTGGAAGACGTGGGTCAGCATGGCGATTGTGGGCTGGCTTTCATTTTGGGGGTGTCGCCTCGTGCTGTTTCCGAAGTTAGCGGCGGGGAGCGCGGGAAGTTCGCAAGCCGGCAAGCGCTGGGGATTCTTTATGTTGGTGGTGCTCACCTTTGGGGGCATGGCGGCCTCGGTGGCCTATTCGTTGCGAGGTGTCTCGCGTGAGAAGCTCGTGGATGTCGGGATCGGCTTCTTGTTGGCGGCGTTTTTTTTATCCATCGTCTCCTTTTTGTTTGTGCGGACGGTCAATTTTCTGCGCGCGGATGACGCCGCGAATGCCCTGCAACCCGAGGAGGCGGATGGTCCTCAATGAGTGAGCGATCTTAGTGTTTCCTTTCGTGAGTGATTCCCATGTTACTTGAATTGGCTTCCCGAAATGCGCGCCCGGATTCGTATTTGAAGGATCTGGACTACTCGATCGTGCAGCAGTGCATGCACTGTGGGTTATGCCTGCCGACTTGTCCGACTTATGATGCCACGAAGTTGGAGCGTAGTAGTCCGCGGGGGCGAATCGCACTCATGCGTTCGATTGCGGATGGGGAGTTGAGTGCCACAGAAGCCTTTGCTGAGGAGATGTATTTTTGTTTGGGCTGCTTGGCCTGTATGACGGCCTGTCCTGCCGGGGTGAACTATGCTGAACTCTTCGAGCATGCCCGAGCGGAGGCGGAGGCATCGCAGGTGTTGGATACGCCCTGGCGACGCGTGATTCGTTTTGTGACGCTGCGGTGGTTGTTTATGGACCACTCTCGTCTGCAATTGTTGGGCACCCTCATGCGCCTGTACCAGCGTTTGGGCGTCCAGCGGCTGGTTCGGTGGAGCGGTGTGATGCAGTTGTTCCCGGCACGGCTGCGGCATATGGAAGGGATGACCCCGACGATTCAGCCGCAGTTTACGGACGAATTGGTGCCTCCTGAGCTGGCGCCGTATTCCGGTAAGACGCGTTACCGGGTGGCGCTCTTGGCGGGTTGCGCTCAGGATCTTATCTTTAGCGATGTGAATGTGGATACGGTGGAAGTCTTGCGCCAGAATGGATGCGAGGTGATCACGCCGCCGAGTCAGCCGTGTTGTGGTTCCTTACACGCGCACAATGGTGAGTGGGAGGCGGCAAAGGATCTCGCACGACGTCAGATCGATCTCTTCCCGCCCGAATCCTTTGATGCGATCATTACCAATGCAGCGGGCTGCGGATCGCACCTCAAACACTATGCTACCTTACTGGAGGAGGATCCGGCGTATCGCGAGCGGGCGCATTTGTGGGATCGGAAGGTGAAGGACATTCATGAGTGGTTGGTGGAAATTGGGTTTCGGGCACCGAAGATTCGTCGCCCCCAACGGCATTCGGTGACCTACCACGAGGCCTGTCATCTGTGCCACGGTCAGAAGATTACCGAACAGCCTCGCACGCTCTTGAAGGCGATCCCTGGTTTGGAATTGAGCGAGTTGCCGGAAAGCAATTGGTGTTGCGGGAGTGCCGGGATCTACAACATCACGCAGCCCGAGATGGCCAACGAACTCCTGGATCGTAAGCTCGGCCATATCGCGGCGACGCAGGCGACCACGGTGGCGACCGGGAATCCCGGATGTCTATTGCACATTCAAAACGGTGTGCAGAAGCAGGGGCGGGACCTGCGACTAGCGCACCCGATCACACTCCTCGCGGAGGCGTATCGTGAGGAAAGCGCTGATTAAGGGCGGGGCGGCTTAGGGAATGCCACCTTTGGGGTGGCCAGGCACGTTCCACAGTTCATTGGGAACGGCCGGAGGGCGAAGGTTTCGACCGCGGGCATCCACGGGGCCGGTTAGTTCGTAGAAGCGTCGATAGGTGATCCGTTCGGCGGACCCGCCGAAAGCCCCAACGTAGGCGCCGCCTCCCACATCCTGAGTCGTGCTTCGAGCCCGTCCGCCGCCGTGACGTTGAGAGATCCCTTCGTCCGGGTAGCTTGAGACGTCATTGAAGAAGAAGGGCTTTAGTTCATCGGTTTCCCATTGGAGAATGTCGATCGCCCGGAATTGGGAGAGTTTGTAAGTCTTTCCGCGAGGAAGACGGTTGTAGTTGTGGACGGATCCGTTCCACACATAGCTACTGACGTAGACTTGCCGCTGTTTGAACAGCCCGGCCTTACTTCCCTTGGATTCGACCGCATCGGTCGGGCAGATATAGATTTTATGGGCGCCGGTGTAGGGCCAGAGTTGCCCGCGTTCGACGTTCCGCATCTGATTGGAGACGGTGGCTGCTGAGGCCCGTCCATCGCCGCTCATGCTGCCTCCGTGGAGCCAACAGGGATCGGGGTTGCCACTGCCGCCCCAACCTGGCAAGGGGAGGTGATCTTCGCTGTCCATGGCATACATGGTCATGGCGATCATGATCTGTTTGTTGTTGTTGAGATCGATGGCGCCTTGGGCCTTGTTCTTTGCCTTCGAGAGCGCGGGCAAGAGCATACCGGCCAAGATGGCAATGATGGCGATGACGACCAGAAGCTCGATCAGGGTGAAGGCGAGCGTCCGCCGCCTTGATTGGCCCCAGCAAGAGAGTTTTGGGAACATAGGTAGATTAAGGAGTAAGTGGGTTTGATTTTCAAGAAAAAGACCTAGAGCACGATGTCGCGTGGCCATTGTTGGTTGGCCTCCCAATAGGTGCGTTTGAGAGCGATGGCGTCATCGTCGACGCTTGGCTGGATGCGTCCTTTCGCGTCGATGACTCGGGATACCACGGTGTGTTTCCCGGGGGCAAGCGAGCCGAGATCGATGGAAAAGAATCTCCACGAGTAGCGTTCACGCGGTTGGGTGTCGAGTTGCGCGGCTTGCCAGGAACCGTCGTCCACGCGGACTTCGACTCGGGCGAGGGCGGTGCCATCGCCCCACGCGGCGCCCATGGCTCGGAGGGGAATGCGACCGTTCTCGGAAGGGCGGCGGTGCACGCGAGCAATGATGGACTTGAGCCGCATCTTGGTAACGGAAGATTCGACGTAGACCACTTCATCCCCGCGACGTTCTCCGCGGACGGTGACGTAGTCCCGGCCCATGTAGCGTCCCATGTATCGATCTGCCCGGAGTTCGATGCGTTTGAGCCACTTGACGTTGGCGATCCCGTACCAGCCGGGCACCGTGAGCCGGAGCGGGGCTCCGTTGCGAACGGAAAGGGGTTGTTGATTCCGATGCGTGCTGAGGAGAGGGGTGGTTTCGCGCACGGCATCGAGAGACATACTGCGTCCGAAGGGTACGGTGACTTTGAGTTCTCGATTCGTTCCTTCCCGGAGGGTTTCTTCTTTCGTGTCGGAGCCAAAGAACACGACTTCGCGGGCGTCGGATTGAATCCCGCATTCTTCCAAGAGGGCGAGTAGGTCGGAGCCCTGCCATCGACTATTGTAGACCGCATTCATGAAGCCTTTGGAAACGCCGTTGCCCGAGCATTCGAGCGTCATGGCCACGTCTCGTTGGGGACGGGCTTGGAGGTCGGCTAGGTTGAGTTTGACGGGGCGTTTTACCAGACCGGTGATCTCAAGCGAGAAATTCGCTGGGTCGACTTCGGGGATCCCGTAGTGTTGCACGTTGAAAACCTGGTCTTCGGGCGTGATCCAATCGTTCAGCGTCTCCCAGTCCAGACGGTTGGGCGGCGTGCGGGGCATGTCTTCGAATGGGACGAGGGTTTCGTTCGCCTGCGGTTCGGCGAGAGCCCAATTGGGGAGGGCGCGGATCCCGGCGGCGACAGCCAAGGCGCGGCCGCTGGTTTGAAGCGCTTTGCGACGAGACAGGGAGCGAGTGGCTGGGGCAGGACTGGACATGGTGACCTTTGGGTTGCTTGGTTCCGGGTTTCGATCGCGGGGTGTTAGGGTTGGTTCTTGGCGGACAGAACGATCGCCGTTTTCTTGTGTTCGCCCGCTTTCAGAGTTAGCGGCGACGACGATTTCAGCCTGCCGGCGGGGTGTCGGATTTCTAGCGTGTATTTGCCGGGAGGGACGTTGGTGAATTGGAAGGTTCCGTCTTTGGATGTGACCTGGAAGAAGCGATGATTGAAGACGAAAACCCACGCCCGCATGGAGCCGTGGTAGACGCAACTGAGGCGATGAGGACGATCGATGCCGAGCGCGTTTTGGAAGGTGTGATCATAGTGTTCTCCCTTGCCCATGTTTTCGTTAAAACTTTCTTTGGGGTGGGGCAGGAGGACGTTGTGTAGGGAGTCATCGCTGTTGGTGAACCGTACGGAATCGCCGACTTGGACCGCGACCGTTTCAGGCACAAACTGGAAATTGATCTGGTCCATAGTCACTTGTTTGGGTTTGGCGCGTTTCTCAAGGGACTTTTCGGAGACCGGAGTGAGCGTGACGACGGCTTCTGCGAGTTCGCCGGTATCGTTTTTTTTGACGTAGTAGCGCTGGAAACGCCAGGGGTTGGCTGGGTCGGCTTGGTAGTGAACCCGGCCGTCTAGGGTGGCGTGAGGCGATGGATTGGTGGGGGGCTGAGCCTGTGCTGCCGATTGGTATCCAGGGAGGTAGCTAAGAGTGAGTAGTGCCAATGCCGTCACTAGCCAGCGATAGGGTTCTGGAGCCCGGGGAATCACGTCTCTAACAAGAACCGTAGGCGGAGGACTGTCAACGGAAAACTCCCGCTGGGTTTGAGTGTATGGGTGATTAAATGTGCGGGGCATTGGGGCGGCAGGATGCGGTAGGTTTCCCATTGGAGCCGGAGAAATAAGGAGTCCACCACAGGGAAAGCGGCAGCTCTGCTCCCGCACTCCATAAGAGAGGGCTGAGTTTTTCATTTTGCAGTTTTCATTTTAGTTCTTTCGTTCTTCCCGCATTTTGGTCGCACCCGTTGAGTGGGACGTGTCATCCGGTCGTTGGGAGGCTTGCGGAGGACGCGGTTCGTCGGTATGACGGGATCATGTCAATGCACTGCCGATACCTCGTGCTGGGTTTGTTCCTGGGTCTTTGTGGAAGCCGAGTTGCGAGCGCCGCTGTCACGTCGCCCAGCGAGCATTTGGGACGCCCGCTAGGCACCGACTTCAAGTTGGCCGATTGGGCCGAAGTCAGTAGTTACTACCAACGCTTGGCCCGCGAGAGCGCACGCGTGGAGACGGAGCGGATCGGGATTACCACCGAGGGCCGAGATTTTTTTCTCTCGGTGATTTCGAGTGAAGCCAACTTGCGGGACCGAGCGGAGATTCAAGCCCATGCCGCCGTGCTGGCGGATCCGCGGGGGCATTCGGAAGCACGGCTCAAGGAGGCTGTCCGTGACGGAAAGGTGATCCTCTTGCTCTCGCCGCAGATGCATTCCACCGAGGCGGCGGGTACGGAAGCGGCCATGCGGTTTGCTTACACCTTGGCTACGTCCTCGGACGAACCATGGGTCTCAGCTCGCGAGGAAGTGATGGTGGGAATCTTCCCCTGTACCAATCCCGATGGATTGGACCATGTGGTGCATTGGTATCGCGAGAATGTAGGGACGCCGTACGAGGCTACGGGGCTCCTGCAGCTTTATCAGCGTTATTCCGGGCACGATAACAATCGCGATTGGTTCATGTTGACCCAAACAGAAACGCAGCTGGTGACGGAGCAGATCTACCAGGTGTGGCGTCCGCAAGTGTATTGGGATATTCACCAGCAGGGTTCCCGGAAGGAACGCATGTTTGTGCCTCCGTTTCGCGATCCGTTGAATCCAAATCTGGATCCCGCAATCATTGCGGGCATTGGCGTCATCGGGGGGCGAGCCCTCTTTGATATGACCCGAGCCGGGTTGACGGGGATCTCCACGGGCGTGACCTATGATATGTGGTGGAACGGCGGCAACCGGAACGTTCCCGTGCGGCACAACATTGTGGGGCTGTTGACCGAGGCTGCTTCGGTGGATATTGCAACGCCCTTGTTTCTTCGGCAGCGGGACCTTTCTTCACCGGTTGGTGCCGTCGCCTACGGGCCCTCCAATCAATTTCCGTCTCCTTGGCCCGGAGGGTGGTGGCGTCTTCGGGACATCAACGAGTATCAGTTTCAGTTTGGGAAATCGCTGGTTGGGACACTGGCTCGGGAGCCGGAGACGTGGCGACGCAATGCGTTGGAGGCGGCTCAGCGGGCGATCCGCAAGGGGCGTGGCGAGGGCGTTCAAGCGTGGGTGGTGCCGAGTGACAATCGGGATCCGGATGCCGTGGCACGGTTGGTGAACGTGTTGTTGAAATCCGGGGTCGAGGTGCGGCGGGTGTCGGAATCCTTCGAGGCGGACGGTCGCTCGTATCCCGCGGGTTCTCTTTTGATTCTAAGGGATCAACCCTACGGGGCGCATGTGAAGGATCTCTTTGAGATCCAGCGCTATCCCGCGGGAGCGTCACCGTATGACGTGTCCGGGTGGACTCTGCCGTTGCTCTTGGGCGTACGGCGGGTGGAAGTCATGGAGCGTCCGGAGACTGAGGCGGCGCTCGTGAGTACGGCGGCCGAAGCCGTAAGTGGTTTTGAGGGGGACACGCGCGTGCGAACGGATGGGCAGTTTTCGATTCAGTCGACCGGAAGTTGGGCTCGCTTGGCGGCGCGCTTGAGAGAGGGAAAGTCAACTTACTTTGTCTATGGTGGGGAAGATGCCGGACTCTTCGTTTCGGAGTTGGGCGACGCGCGACCCGTAGCCTCGGGGAGCGAAGGATCGGTACCGCCATTGTCTCAGCGCTTGGAGCGACTGCCGCGGATTGGGGTTTATTCCCCGTGGCAGGGGAGTATGGATGAGGGTTGGATGCGCTATGTGTTGGATGCGAACTCGATTCCTTATGTCAGTGTGCGGAACGAACAGATTCGTGCCGGGCAGTTGACGGATTTCTTGGATGTGCTCGTAGTGCCGAGCTTGTCCGGGCGGCAGTTGGATGCCGGGCGGTCGGAGGGGAGTGTGCGAGCGGAGTACACGCGCGGTTTGGAGCCCGAAGGGACGGTGGCGATTGAAGAGTTCGTGCGCTTGGGCGGGCGTTTGGTGACGGTGGGGAGTTCGAGTGATTGGGCGATTGATCTCTTTGACTTTCCACTCGTGAACGTGACCCGGGAATCCAATAACCGACTCTTTTCCTGTCCGGGGAGTGTGGTGCGCGGTGTGCCAGTGCTGGCTCAGCGCGAATTGACGGCTGGGCTGCCCGCTTCGGTGGCATTGTTTTTCTCCCGTTCGGCGGCTTGGCGCACGAATAGTTCGGCCAAGCGCTCCGGAAGCCACGAGGTGAAGACCTCCGTCGCACCCATCGTGACCTATGGACGGGAACCGGTCTTGCTCTCCGGTTGGATCCAGGAGCCCGGGGTGATTGCCGGGCGCCATGCTTGGGTGCGGGCCCGATACGGGCTGGGGCAGGTCGATCTGTTTGGGTTCCGGCCGCAGTATCGCGGCTGGTCACAGGAGGCCTTCTCGCTCCTGTTTCGTGCTTTGTTTCTCTAGCCCGCCAACGTGTGTTTCTCAGCCTGCTTCGCCTGGGTGTCCCAGGTGACGTAGGTGGAGGATCCGCTGAGCGTGCCGAGGATTTCACCGGGGTTGATCACCGTAGTTTGGTTGACCCGGCTGATTTCAAACTGGTGATTGTGACCGAAGCAGACCACGTCGTATCGGTCTGAGTCGGCAAAGACGCGACCGATGGTGTCGTAATGATTGATCCCAAAGCGGCATCCGTCCAGGGTCAGTTCGGCCATCTCCCCGTGGAGTTGGATGTGGGGATAGTTGCGGCTGTTGTTGGTGATCCGAAACAGATCCCCATCATTGTTGCCGAAGACAATGTGGATGTCTTTGGCGAAACCTTTGCCCAGTTCGTTGATGACGAAGGGTGAGCAAAGGTCGCCGCAACAGATCAAGCAATCGGCGGCCTGTAGTTCGGACAGCGCCGAACGCAGGGCCGGGACGTTATCGTGGATGTCGGAAAGGATGCCGACCAACATACCGACTAGAGCGTCAAGTTTTTGGGAATGTTGACCAGCGTGTAGTAGAGTTCCTCATGCAAGAGGGCGGTGCCATCTTGGTCCGCCAAGTTCTGCAGCTTGAACTCATGCACATACCCGGCTCGGAGGTTGCCGACTTGCAAGACAACGATCTTGCCGTCTTCGCTGACCTCGGCCTTGGTGATCTCAAGTTTCTTCTTATCGTCTTCCGGTCCCCCGTAGCGGCTCTCCAATTTGTAGGTGTAGCTTTCGCCCGTGTAGTTCTCGAGATTGGCGGCGAGCGCTTTGTCAACCGGGTGGGTGAAGGTGAGTTGGAAGCCGTCGGGACGGGCGGTGACGGTGTGGACTTCAAACGGGCTCTTGCCGGTCCAGTGGAGGCGTTGGACGCCCCAGGGGCGATTGCCACGACCGCCCCATCCGGCATTGGATTCGCCGACGAAGAGAGACGCATCTTTACCGAAACAGATCCGGATGATCCCACATTGGAACCCTTCGCGGAATGGGATACAGGCGCCTTGCCAGTGGCCATCCACTTCTTCCAGAACGACTCGCATGACGCTGGCGTGATGTTGGTCGGCGACGAAGAGTTGGCCTTCGAAGGGACCGAATTTGCCCCCGGTTTGATCCCACTTGAGTCCACTCGGGCTCTTGCCCATTTTATCGTAGGGAAACCAGACTGCCGGCATCTTGAAGTGAGGGTTTTGGTTGTGCATGTCCTTCATCCAAGTTCCGGACACGGGTTCGGGAAACTCATTGAAGGGAGCACCGGCTTTTTCTTTGGTGATGAGACCGTGAGGGTGTCCGTGGTAATCGCCGAATTCCAGGTGAGAGAGCTTGGAGGCGTTGCACCACTCGCCTTGGTTGTCGGTGTAGAACATGTCACCCCAAGGGCTGTCTTCCACGCCGGCAGGGGAGCGGAGGCCGGCGCTCACGGGGAGCATCTTGCCGGTCTTAGGATCGATCCGAACGGCCCAACCGCGCCAGTGGGCGCGTCCGTAGGGTTCGCCGCCGAAGGGTTTGTTCGTGGTGACCCAGAGGTATCCGTCGGGACCCAAGCGGGGGCCGAAGTTGTACTCGTGGTAGTTGCCGCTGATTTCCCAGTCGTCGTTGACGGTCTCGAAGATGTCGCATTGATCATCCCCGTCCACGTCTTTCATGCGGGTAAGTTCGCCGCGTTGGGCGGTGTAGATCCAGCCCTCGTGCTCCAAGAGGCCGAGAGGTTGGGCAATGCCGCGGGTCCAGAGTTTGAACTCGGCTTCTTCCGGGGCGCCGTAGGCGTTTTCGATGATGTAGATCTCGCCCGTGCGGGTGCCGACCATCATGCGCCCGTCCTGCCGCAGCATCATGGCGCCGATTTCCATGCGCAGATCTTCGGTGGGGAGGGTGTCGATGCGGTAGTAGTCAGCCTCATCGGCCGTCCAGGCCAGATTGCAGGTGAGACTGGCCAGCAAGAGGGAAGCGGTGATTTTCATTCGGTGCATAGTCAATCCTTGTGGAGGGTTACCATTCAATGGTCTGCGTGAGGGAAGTGTTGTTGTCGGCGGCGATCGGAACGAGCAGCTGTTGCACGTCCCCGACGCTTCGTATTTGTGGGCGTGGTGTCGGGCTGCCTTGGAGGCTGATGGTGGCACTGTCGCCCAGCTTGTATGAGAGGCCGCCTTGGTCGGTGATCGAATCCGCTTCGCCAGCGATGAAATAGAGCCCATCAGCGGTGTTGCCCTCGATGGTGAAGGTCCGCTGGAGGGTGGCGCCACCGGGCCGCAGTCGGGGCTCGGGTTTCTCTTGAATCGTGACTTCGCCCAAGCGGTAGCGGAAGGTGGGGCGACGGTCTTTACCCAATTGGTAACCGAGGAAGCGTCCGCCGATATTGCGGCTAGTTTTCTCGGGTGTCGGCCACGCTGCGTTCGGGCTATCGAGGCGAGCGAAGGCTGGGCCGGCGGGGAGGTCTAGGACATCTTCACTGAGCGGGGCTAGGAATCGATCCGTGCGACCACTCTCCACTCCGGAGTGATCGAAGAAGCGACCTCGCCAGACTTTGGCTAAACGAATGACATTGGCGTCGAAGGCCGTACTGAGCTTTTCCGGGAAGCCCGTCAGGATTGCTCGCGGTCCAACATCTTCCATGAAGGTACGGTGAACAATGGGGGCGCTGAGCGGCGTTAGCTCCATGCCGACATCGCCAGCTAGGACGATTCCTTCGGGCGGTGGTGCTGAGTTTCGCAGGGAGAGGTATGTCCAGATGGTCTCGATTTGTTTCTCCGTGTTGCCGTCTAGGATATCGGGGAAGGGTGATTCGCCATCGGGCCAGAACTGCGGCATGCGCGTGTCCTTGTTATAGGCGGCCGGACGGAGGAGGAACGATTCGAACCAACTGGGGTTGATTCGATCGTAGACGGTGGCCAAATCAATGCCCTGAATGGCCAGCGCGTTTTGACCGCCGATGCGATGGCAGGTGATACAGGCTAACCCGGTAACGCCCACCAGGCGTCGACCCGTCTCGGCTTCTTCCTCGCCGAAGGGTGGGTTGGGATCCGAAGCGGGGGCTTCATCAGCAGCGATGACGTGTTCGGCAAAGTGTTTGACGTTATCGATCCCGAAGTTCGGCATGCGGGTTTGCATGTAGTGACGCACGTGCAGTTTTTGGCTGCTGATGATGCTCTCAATGGCGGCCGGTTTGAGCTTGGCTCCGGCATTGTTTAGGGTCGGAGGAATCTTGCCTTCTTCACCCAAGTCAATGTCACCGACCGATTGGAAATAGGTGGCGGCGACGGCATCCGATGGTCCGCCAATTCCGTCCCGTTCGTGGCAGGCGTAGCAGTTGAAGGTGGCCAAGGTTTTGCGGACTTCTTGGTGAGCGGAAAGCGCGGTTTGAAAGGAGCTGCGATCGCTCAGGGCGGTACGAATTTGTTCCCGTTGAGTGTCTGTCAGTTGGTAGTCCGGTAGGCCTTTGCGAATGGACGTGCTGAGGCAGCCGTCTCGGCTATCCAAATCGAGATCGGCGAGCGGCTTAGCGTTGGAGAGCGCCGGGGTGCCTTCAAGGTCATGGCAGGAGGCGCAGCGCATGGCTTGGAACATGCGGCGGCCAATCGTGGCTTTCGAGGCATCGACGGCGAAATCAATGCTGTGAAGCGGAATCATGGGTTCGCCTCCGGAGCGGGTGAAGACACCGGCCGGAATCGGGGCCCACTCACCGGGGTCGTCGCCGTAGCGCCAGGCGACTCTCAGGTCGCCGCCGCCACCGCCATTGTAATAACCGAGTTCGAAGGAATGGGTTCCGGCTTCGAGGGAGATGTTCCCGCTCCGCGGGCGCATGCCGTGGTCGCCATCATTATCAACCACCTTGGTTCCGTTGATGAAGAGGAGCGAGCCGTCATCGGAAACGGTTGCAAATTGGTATTCGGCGGTTTCGGGAACGGTGATTTGGCCTGTGAAACGGAGCGCGTAGTTATCGCCCCGTCGTTTGAAGGGCACGCTGGTTGTGATGGTCTCGACGGCATCGCTCTTGAGGGGTTCAAGGTTCTCGAAATTGGGGACGCGACGAATGCGGCGAAGTTCGAAGTAATCCACGTGCAACCCGGGCTGGGTGGCAGGTGGAGCGGATTGGGATTGCGGGTTTTCGAGTTGTTCGCGCAACAAGTAGACGCTGAGAGCGCGGGTTTCATCATCGGACAGATAGAGCGACGGCATCCGGCCACCGGGACGGGCTTGGTGAGGGTTCTTGAGAAACGCCATCAACTGATCCACGGTTGTTTTCTTGGCGAGATTGCCGAGTGGCTTGAAGTTCCCCTCGGCTGCTTCGTCCTGTGGGCCGTGGCAGGCAACACAGCCGACGCTGTGGAAAAGGGCTTTGCCCGTTTCGACTAGCTCCGGAGTGCCACCCGAGACCGACGGTGCGATGGGACCTCCGAGTGAGGTTAAAAAGTGGGTGAGATAGTCCACCGCGCCGTCCCTGGCAGTGGGATCGGAGGAGTGGAAAATATTCGGCATGGTGGTGCCGGGTTTGGTGTTGTGGGTATGGGTGAGGAATTCGGTGAGGTACTGCGGGGTGACGCGGCTGCCGACCTGGCTGAGATCCGGGGCGGTTTTGGTCCAAATTCTAGCGTTCCCTTCGTCTCCTGCGTGGCATTGGGTGCAGGCTAATTCTCCGATCAAGATCTCGCCGGCGAAGGCCGCCTCGGCGCGTTTGGCAGCGGGCAGGCGCTCGACGCCGGGCACCACGGGAGCGGCGGAAACCGATCCAGCGAGAACGAACGGAGCCAGTAGCGCAAGGAGGCGCTGATTGCATTGGTTTTTTGAGCAACTTGGCATGCCGGAGCTTTGTCGAAACCGGTCTTTCTGTCAACGAATCGCGGCCAAATGCCAGACCGACCGAAATCCTTCCTGTCCCAGTCGGGGTGGTTCGGGAAAGGAGACTGAGCAACGGGGGATTCTGAATTCAGGAACTGTAGTTCCTGACTTGTTTATCCATTGGGGAGGCACTAGGCTGGCGGTCTACTATGATGAAGCTTGTCCGAAACCCATTTGGTATCGGCGGAACGTGTGCCCTACGATTCGTGTGTGCTTGGCTCCTGCTAGGGGGCTCAACGGTCCTGGCCCAGTCCGATGCGGCGGAGCAGCTCTACAAACGTACGATCTCTGCTTATAACGCGGGTAAAGTGGATGAGGCGCTGCGGCTCGCGGCGGAGGCGATTGATGCGGCGAAGAAGGAGCCCAAGTATTATTTGGCGAGAGGGTACATTTACCAATATGAGCGGGATTACCAGAAAGCCGTCGCGGACTTTTCCCAAGCCATCAAGTTGGCGCCCAAGTCGGTGGATGCCTTGCAGCGGCGGGGCGAAGAGTATTTCAAGCTGGGCGAGTTTGAGAAATCCGTTGCGGATTTTGAGCGCGTGATCCAGTTGCAACCCGAGCGGGCGCCGTATCACTGGCAGTTAGGTATCTCCTATTACTATACGGGGCAATTCGCCGAAGGCGTCGCGCAGTTCGAAAGCCATCAGACGGTGAACAGCAGTGACGTAGAAAATGCGGTTTGGCACTTTCTGTGTTTGACCCGAGCCGAGGGCATCGAGGCGGCTCGCGAGAGACTGTTGCCGATTCCGGGGGATTCCCGGGTGCCGATGATGGAGGTATACGCTTTGTTCGGGGGCAAGGGCACCGAAGACGCCGTCATCGAACGGGCCCACAAAGGGCAGGTGCTTGGGGGCGGACAACGCCGGCAGATCTTTTATGCGCATCTATACCTAGGTCTTTATCACGAAGCCTTAGGAAACGGGGACCAGGCCTACACCTACATCAAGAAAGCTGCCCAGCAGTACAAAGAGAACGGCTACATGGGACAAGTCGCTCGGGCCCATGCCCTGTGGTTGGAGCGGCAGAAAAAGGCTGGTAAAAAGAAATAGTTTGGGGAGAACGGAGCAGGATGAAGACGGTTGTCATTGGAATTGATAGTGGGACCCAGTCCACCAAGGCGCTGGTGATGGACGCGCGCTCCGGGCGGGTGCTGGGATCGGGGTCGAAGGCTTATGGACTCATCGATGGGCTGGAGCCGGGGGCCAAAGAGCAGGACCCCGCCACGTGGGTGGCTGCGACAGCGTTTGCGATTCGCCGGGCCTTGAAGGAGGCTGGTGTCAACCGCGAGTCGGTGCGGGCGATCGGTGTTAGTGGACAGCAGCATGGCTTTGTTCCGTTGGATAAGCAGGGTGAAGTCATTCGGGCCGCCAAGTTGTGGTGTGATACCACAACGGAACCGGAATGCCGTGAGCTCACCGAACGGTTGGGCGGACTGAAGAAGGTCATCAAAGCGGTTGGCAACGCCATGTTGCCGGGATTTACGGCTCCCAAAATCCTTTGGCTCAAGCGGCACGAGCCCAAGAACTTCCGGCGCTTGGCTCGGGTGTTGTTGCCGCACGACTATTTGAACTACTGGTTGACCGGAGAGCAATTGATGGAGAGTGGCGATGCGAGCGGCACGGCTCTCTTCGACGTCCGGCGCAAGCGTTGGAGTGACGCGGCTGTTTCGGCGGTGGATGCGCGACTCTCGAAGAAACTCCCCGAGGTGATTCCTAGCGACCTGCCGATCGGGACGGTCCGAGCGGACCTTGCGCGGGAGTTGGGCGTGTCTTCAGATACGATCGTCAGTGCCGGAGGCGGGGACAATATGATGGGTGCCATCGGCACCGGGAACACCCAACCGGGGGTGATTACCGCAAGTCTCGGTACCAGTGGTACGATCTACGCCTGTGCCGGGAAACCGGTGGTTGACCCGGCTGGCGAGATTGCAGCCTTCTGTGATTCAACCAATCGGTGGTTGCCCTTGCTTTGCACGATGAACGTCACGGTAGCGACCGAGATGGTGCGGAAAGAGTCTGGTTGGACTCACGACCAATATGCCAAAGCGGCAGCCCGAGTGCCGGTGGGAAGTGACGGGCTCATGTTATTGCCGTACTTAGAAGGCGAGCGCACCCCGAATGTGCCGGATGGAACCGGCGTTTGGCTCGGGGTTCGGGAACAAACGCACCGAGCCGGTCACTATGCCCGAGCCGCGATGGAAGGCGTGACGATGGGAATGAATTACGGCTTGTTACGACTCGCTCAACTTGGGGTAAAGCCCACTCAGATCCGAGCCACGGGCGGCGGTGCGAACTCGAAGCTGTGGCGGCAGATCATGGCGGACGTTTTCAATGCCGAAGTGGTGACGCTCAAAGTCGGTGAAGGTGCGGCCTATGGTGCGGCGTTGCAGGCGCTTTGGTGTTGGCAACGTCAGCAAGGGGATTCGGTGTCGATCACCGAGATCACGGACCGGTTCGTGCGCTTGAACGGACGCGAACGGGCGGTGCCCAATCCGGAGGCCGTGGCGCGCTACCAGGCTTTGCAGGCCTTGCAGACGGAAACGTCCAAGGCGCTTCGAGGCGCCTTTGGGTCCCATCGGGCCTTGATTGCTTAACCCAATTAACTTGCTGCGGCCCGTGCGATGAACCGATTGGACGCCTGGTTTCAGCTCTCAGCCAAAGGCACGACGGTACGCACCGAAGTGCTGGCCGGAATGACTTCGTTTGCCGCTATGGCCTACATCCTGGCGGTCAATCCCTCGATCCTGGAAGCCGCCGGCATGGAGCGGAATGCGCTGGTGACGGTTACGGCACTGGGAGCGGCTTTGGGCTGTTTCTTAATGGCCGGGCTGGCGAATCTTCCGATTGCTTTGGCGCCCGGGATGGGCATGAACGCCTACTTCGCGTTTTTTGTTTGCCAGACCTTGGGAATGCCCTGGCAGGCGGCTTTGGGCTGTGTGTTTTGGACGGGTGTGTTGTTCTTGATCCTCTCTTCCACCGGGATCCGCGAGAAAGTGGTGGAGAGTGTGCCGTTGAATCTGAAGATTGGCGTGCAGGCCGGAATTGGGTTCTTTATCGCCTTTCTTGGATTGCAGCATACGGGTTTGGTGGTGGACCAGAGCGCCACTCTGGTGACGATGGGCGACATGCGAGCGGCTGCCTCTTGGTTGGCCATCCTTGGGGTGGGGCTGACGGGAGTGTTGGTGGCTCGTCGGGTTCCCGGCGGGGTTTTGTTGGCGATTGTTCTGGTCGCGCTGGTTGGTTGCCTGGTGCCTCAAGGCGAGGGCCGCGTGACGCGCTTGCCGAGCACGTGGGTTTCCTTGCCTGCGTCGCCGCGGGGAACGAGTTTTGCTTTAGATCTTTGGTATCCCTTCCAGCAGTGGCAGACCGCCTGGCCGGTGATCTTTGCGTTTGTGTTTGTCGATCTGTTTGACAGTTTGGGGACCTTGGTCGGCGTGGGGCGGAGTGCGGGGTTGGTGGATGCTCAGGGGCGTTTGCCGCGGATGAATCGCGCGCTATTGGCCGATGCCGGTGCCACCGTGGGGGGAGCCGTGCTGGGGACCTCGCCGGTTACTTCTTATGTGGAATCGGCCGCTGGCGTTCGGGCCGGTGGACGGACGGGGTTGACCACCGTGGTGGTTGGGATCTTGTTTCTGGTAGCCCTCGTGTTCACGCCGATCATCTTGGCGATCCCTCCGTTAGCGACCGGTGCGGCTTTGGTGGTCATCGGGGTGACCATGATTGAAGGCGTGCGCGAGCTACGCTTCGAACGTCTTGAGGAGTATTTGCCAGCCGTGCTGACGCTGGTTGCCATGCCCTTGACCTTCAGCATTAGCGACGGTCTTGCGGTGGGCTTTATCACGCACGTGCTGCTGATGGTTGGGGTGGGACGCTGGCGAGAAGTGCACGGCTTGACGGTGACCGTGGCCGCCTTGCTCACGCTACGCTACGTGTTCCTCTAGGCCTACCACACTTCGACCGGACCTTTGGGCACCGGGATCGCTTCGCGGCGGAAGACCTCGGGCTCGTCGGCGAAGTCTGGCTTCATGGCCTCGGGTTGGTAACGGGGTAGAAGCTGGCCGTCCTCGTCCAAGAACGGTTGACGCCAGGCGAGAAACTCTTCCAGGAGTTCGTGGAAAGCCGCGGCGCTACTGATGTGAACGATTTGCCGGTTGAAGGGTTTGGCGGGACCGAACCGTTTGGAGTACCACGGCGCCACTTTGCGGAACATGAGACAAGCCCGGTCTTCCCCGAAGACTTCGATCATTAGGTCAAAGTGTCGGCACATGACCCGGAGGCGTTCGTCAAAGCTGGGTTCCGGCGAGAGAATGCCCGTGCGGAGGTATTCCAGCGTGTGTTGAAAGATCCAAGGGTTGTAGAACGCACCCCGGCCCATGCTCACCCCGGCGCAGCCGGTTTCTTCAATCATCACCCGAGCCGCCGCGGGAGTCGTGACATCGCCATTTCCGATGACTGGGATCCGGCGGGCCGCCTCGACGACGGAGCGAATCCCTTTCAGGCTGACTTTGCCATCAAAGCCTTGTTGCCGTGTGCGGCCGTGTACGAACACGGCGGCGATGCCAGCGTCTTCCAAGGCACGAGTTAGATCTGGTGCGGTTAGGTTCTCGGTGTCCCATCCCAAACGCATTTTGGCCGTTATGGGGATGCGAACGGCGTCCACCATTTGGCGCACCAGGGCTGCGGTTCGGTCGAGTTCATTCATCATGGCCGAGCCGCCGCCAACCCGGCACACTTTCTTCACCGGGCAACCCATGTTGATATCAATGGAAGCGATCCCGCGTTCCTGGAGTTCCAACGCCGCGTCGCGCATTTCTTCCGGAACACTCCCGAAGAGTTGGACGGCCAAAGGGCGATCCCGCTCGTTGGTTTCGATGAGTTTCAACGCCTTGGGGTTTTTCTCCAAGAGCGAGCGGGCGTTGACGAGGTCGGTGGTCGCCAGATCCAACCCGCCGAGCTCACGTAGGGTGAGCCGAAAGGGCAGGTTGGTATAGCCCGCCAGGGGCGAGAGAAAGAGATTGGATTTTAGATCTAGCGTTCCGAACGAGAGCATGTCGTTGCCTTAACGACGGGAACTTAGCGTGCTCTCGGGGAGAAATCAGGTCCAAAGTGTAAGGGCGTCTCTCGTTGGGTGTGATTAAGACTGCGGGGCATCGGATCGAAGCGGCAGGCTTCCCTTTGAAGAGGCTGGAAGAACTGGTCGCTGACAAGGAAAGCGGCAGCTCTGCTCCCGCACTCCATATGAGAGAGCTGATTTTTTCATTCTTCCCGCAATAGACCGCCTCCTTATGCGTGATTGCCCGCTGTTTCGACAACCGATCTCCCCGCACTTTGAATCACACCCTCTCTCGTTGGAGTTTTCAACTGCGGTGGATCGGACTAGTTCGCTGCGGTGACCTGGAAGGGTTTCTTAGGGAGCCAGTTTCCGGTTGCCACTTTGGGCAATGGAGAATCCGCGGCCGTCATCCAAACGGCAAATCCGTAGCGTGGCGCCTTGCCGGCGAGATCTTGGTCGCTCAATTTGAATTGGGTCTTGGTTTGCTGGCTAGAGACTGTTTGCTCTTCGTGAGCCAGGACCACGAAGTTTCCTTCGAGGCTGCGGCCGGAATTCTCGCCTCGTTTGACACTGGTCTTGAGCCCGAAGCCAAGGACGGCAACGTGCAATTGTTGAGGTGCGGATTGGGGGGCGGTTTCGACAACCACGCGTCCTGCGTCCCACGTTGCTTTCAAACTTGGGCCGGTCACGCGCTGGCTCGGGAGTGGTCGACGCTCAAAGAAACCTCTCCATTCCCGACCATTGGCAAAGAAACCCGGTGTGTAGACGGATCGCATGCGGTGAAAGCCGCTGTAGTCGTACTGGCGCTTGGTATTCGCTTTCGACGCAAAGGGGTCTTTCCAGCCCAGACGATCCCAGTAATCAACGTGGAAGACCACCGGAACGAGTGATTTCCAGAGCTCGGGGTGTTTCGTTAGGTTCCCGACAAAGCGCTCAGCGGGGGGGCAACTGCTGCACCCTTGCGAGGTGTAGAGTTCCAGGAGTTGGGAGCCACCGGGAGACGATTTGGCCACCACGGGACCCGCGACGTTTTGCGTGCAGCCCGCGACGAGCGCGAGTGTGACACAGGCAATGAAACCCTTCATGTAGGACGTGACGGTTGGGAACGCGGTTTATTCCGGGGAAGGGTGAGAAGAGGGTGTGATTAGAGAAGGGTGCTACCCGCCAATGGCGCCGGCAAGCCGGCGCACTCCATGGAGTGCGGGAGCTTGCTCCCGCCTTCTCCCAACGCAGTCGACCTTATCAATTTTGCACCCCTTTCCGATCACACCCGTGAGCGGAGTGAAAGGGGTTCCGCTCTTGATCTTTGGGGGGATTGCGGAAGGATGTTGGGATGTCACCCACGGAGTCATTGGCTGCTTTGAGTCGCCGGGTTGCCGAGTGCCGGATTTGTGCGGTGCACCTCCCAAATGGGCCGCGGCCCGTGGTGATTCCTCGCACCACGGCTCGGGTGTTGATTGTGGGGCAGGCGCCTGGGATTCGCGTCCACCGCTCCGGGATTCCGTGGAATGATCCGAGCGGGGATCGCCTGCGAGATTGGTTATCGCTACCACGGGAGCAGTTTTACAATGATCCGGCGATTGCGATTATGCCCATGGGGTTTTGTTATCCCGGGACGGGAAAATCGGGCGATCTCCCGCCGCGCAAGGAATGCGCGGCCGAATGGCATGGGCCTTTGCTGGAATTGATGCCGGAGATCGAGTTGACCCTGGTCATTGGGCAGTATGCGCAGCGGCACTGCTTGGCCGGACAGGCGAAGGCGGGTGTGACGGAGACCGTGCGTGACTGGGAGCGCTTCTTGCCCGAACACTTTCCGTTGCCGCATCCGAGTCCGCGAAACAACCTTTGGTTGCGGAAGAACCCGTGGTTTGAGGAGGAGGCGATCCCAGCCCTTCGGCAGCGGGTGGCGGCGTTGGTCGGGGCGAGTTAAGCCCGATGGTCTAACATGCCGAGAAAGTTGGCCAGGTCGCGACGATAGTCGGAATCAATCTCCATTTGTGTCAGCTGCTTGTGCACGGTGGCCAAACCATCCTGCCCCGATTCGGCGGATTGCGCATCGGGGAAGCGCTGGGCCGGATTGGGGTCCAGAAAGCGTCTCAGGATCGCGACCAAGCGTTGATTGACGCGCACATACGGGGGGAGGAGCGTCTCGAGCCGTTGGCTGAGACCGAGCTTGGTTTCCAGGAGTTTGGCTTCGGTGACCTTGGGATCGCTGATCAGCCGTTGACCGCGGAGGAGTTCGAGCCCGACCAGGCCTACGGCGTAGAGATCGGATTGAATCGTGGCGGGTTTGCGTTCGTGAATCTCGGGTGCCATGTAGAGCGGCGTTCCGACCAGGGGATTGGAAGTCTCGTCCAACATCACGGCGCGACCAAAGTCGATGAGTTTGACGTAGCCCAGCGGATCAATCATGACGTTGAGCGGTTTGATGTCGCAGTGGAGATAGCGGGCGGCGTTCAAGCTTTCCAAACCGGCCAAGATCTGGCGCATGACGTAGATCGCCACGCCGGGCTGAATGCAGAGGCGTCCGTCGTAGAGATTCAGGATGGTACGCACCCCGCGTTCGGCGCTTCGGGAGTGCCACTCTTTGTTGAGAAAACGTTCCTCGCAACGCTCTAGAAAGGCACGCAGGTTCATCCCCCCAATGAGCTCCATCTGAATGTATCCGATGCCATTAGTCTCCTCGTAAATGTCGCAGTCGGCCAGATTGGGGGAGCGAGCCGAATGAAGGCGCGAAACTTGGGCCGCGATGCGTCCCATATCCGTCCAATACTTTTTGACCGTAGAGTAGATGCTGGGGTCAAAGATCTTAACCGCGTGATGCGTGATACACCCGCGGGATCCTTGGCGTTCCGCATGATAGACCACGCCCTGACGGCCTTCCCCGATGCGCTCGTGAAAACGGTAAGCGACGGGGTAGAAAATGGATTGCGTCCGCAGGATGGATTCAAAGTTGTCGATCAGCTGCTGGCGTCCCATGCCCCGGATGCCGTCTCGTTCTTCGGCTACATCGCGGGTCGTGCTGCGATGCGTTTCCGATAGGATCGTTTCCGCGTCGGGATCGACGTTGGAGATGAAATTGGAGCCTTGCGGTTTCATGCGATGGCACGCCGGCAATGTGCCCGGCATGGGAGCGAAAACCGTGGAGAACCGTAGCACCCCATAGCCGAAACCGGACTTGGGTTCCGAGTGGGGCAATCGACTTCGCTCTCCTTGGCGTTTCGCACGCCAAGCCTTCTACGGAATCGGGATCCAGAGTCAATGCAAATTGAACCGGCAGCCCGCGGTTTCTGCGCGGGAACTGCCGGGTTGAGCAAGCGGGATCTGCGGGGATTGAGTGGGATCAGGGTCCCTTGACCGGATTACGATTCCGGAAAGGAGGCGAGTTGAAACACTAGCAACGTGGCGTCTTCCAATGCCGTCAGGCTGGCGTCCGTGGGAGTGGATTCGAGTTGCAGGCCGTCTGCGGCGTGGAGGGTGTGATCGCCGAATTGCACGCTGCCAGTGACTACCTGAACCCACGTGTGAGGGTGTTCGGCATCAGAGGGAAGAGTGAGGGCTGCCCGCTTTTCTATCGAACCAAATGAGATGGTGGCGTCTTGACGAATGGCGATGGATTCTTCGCGTCCGTCCGGTGAGAAAAGGAGTCTGAGGCCGTTCTTCGGAGCCGTTTGTGCTAGGTGGATTTCGGCATACCGTGGGCTCCCACCGCGAGTGTTGGGTTGGAGCCATACTTGGTAGAGATGGGTGGGCTCGGTTCGGGAGGGATTGAATTCACTGTGGCGGATGCCCGATCCAGCGCTCATGTATTGTAGGTCGCCGGCTTGAATCACGGCACCATTGCCAAGGCTGTCCCGGTGCTCGAGTTGGCCTTGGATGACGTAGGTAAAGATCTCCATATCCCGGTGGGGATGGAGGGGGAAACCGCCTCCGGGTTCGATGGTATCGTTGTTCATGACCCGGAGAGAGTGGAAGCCCATGTGGGCGGGATCGTAGTATTCCGCAAAAGAGAAGGTGAAACGGGCATGGAGCCAACCGTGCTCGGCTTGCCCGCGATCTTCGGCGCGGCGGATTCGGATGGTTTGTTCGGGGGCCGGACTTACTTGCGTTTTCATACGATAAGCATCGTCTATGACGGTGGATTGCGCCAATACCGTGTAGTGTGATCGGTGATGCGTTTTGGTTATACCTTGGGGGCTGCTGGCAAAAGGTGGTTTCTGCTTTCCCTCTGCGGTAATATCTGGATGGTAACGGGGTGTTATGAGAGTGATGCCTCGATTCAGTGCGCTAGTGGGTTTTGCGGTGGGAGTGTTGTTGCTGGCAACGTCACTTGAAGCTGCGAGTTTTGGGGGGCTTTTTAAACGGAAATCGCCCGCAGAGAAAAGTCGGGCCTTGCATGAAAAAGTGCAGGATGCGATTCGGATGATGAAGCGTGAGGATCCGGACGTCGACCGGTTCTTCAAGGAGTCCGTGGGGTATGTGGTCTTTCCCGCCGTCGTGAAGGCGGGGGTTGGTTTTGGAGGGGCGATGGGGAAGGGGGAGTTTTATCAAGACGGGAACGTGGTTGGTACCTCCGTGCTGACGCAGGGCTCCTTTGGTTTGCAGCTCGGGGCTCAGTCGTACGTAGAGATCATCTTTTTCCAGGACAATGAGACCTTGGAGCAATTTCAGAACGGTTCGTTTGAGTTTGGGGCTCAGCTTTCCGCGGTGGCCTTGACCTACGGGGCTTCGGCGGACGCCACCTTTGATCAAGGACTGGCCATCTTCACGGTTGCCAAAGGTGGTCTGATGTACGAAGCGAGCATCGGTGGCCAGGTGTTTACCTATCAGCCGAAATAACGCGCAGCGATCCCAATCCTGCCTGAGTTTTGCTGGAGTTGTAGCGTACTCCTAGCATAGGCTGCCGTATGACTTTCCCTCGCTGGTGCTGCGTTTGGTTCACCTGTGCCGTGACAACTTGGGTCGCTATGGCGGCCGATGGCGCTCGAAAGCCCAATGTGCTCTTCATTGCCGTGGACGATCTTTCGGCCGGGCTGGGTTGTTATGGAGACGTGTTGGCGCAAACCCCGCACATTGATCGTTTGGCGGCAACCGGGGTCCGCTTTGATCGGGCCTATAACCAACTCCCTCTCTGCAATCCCACCCGAGCTTCGGTGATGACCGGCCTGCGACCGGATCGGATTCAAGTCTATGATCTGGATCGTCATTTCCGAGACGAGTTGCCGGACGTGGTCACGCTGTCGCAACGGTTTATGGCGGCAGGTTACGATGCAGCGCGGGTCGGGAAGATCTACCACTACAATGTGCCTGCGAGTATCGGGACGGACGGATTTGACGACCCGCCTTCCTGGCAGCAGACCATCAATCCGAAAGGCCGCGATAAAGCCGAAGAGCATCTGATCTTCAATGCCGAACCGCATCGCAAGATCTCAGCGGCTCTCAGTTGGTTGGCGGCGGACGGGGCTGACGAGGAACAGACCGATGGGATGATTGCGACCGAAGCCATCCGCTTGATGGAAGAGAAACGAGGTACGCCGTTTTTCTTAGGAGTGGGTTTCTTTCGACCGCATACCCCTTACGTCGCGCCCAAGAAATACTTTGAGCAATATCCTTTGGAGACCATCCGGTTGCCCTACGCGCCCGAGGGGGATCGCGACGACATCCCTACGGCGGCCTTTGCCCACAACTGTCCCGTGCCGAACTACGGTCTGGATGAAATGACACTCCGCAAGGCGATTCAGGCTTACTATGCGTCGGTCTCGTTTATCGATGCGCAGGTGGGGCGGATGTTGGCAGCCCTGGAACGCCTCGGATTAAGCGACCAGACCATCGTGGTGTTTTGGAGTGATCACGGCTACCACTTGGGTGAACACAATGGGGTGTGGCAAAAGCGCACGTTATTTGAGCAAGGCGCCCGAGCGCCTTTGATCTTTCGAGTGCCGGGAATGGCGGGGAACGGGCAGGCATCGCCACGGGTTGTGGAGTTTGTGGATATTTATCCCACGCTTTTGGATGCGGCGGGATTGGGTGTTCCGGATGATTTGGATGGGCGGAGTTTGCGACCGTTGCTGGAAGATCCCATTCGGGCGTGGGATCACTACGCGATCACCCAGGTTCTTCGGCCGGCGGACCAGCGATTGCCGGAATTGGTGATGGGCTACAGCATTCGAACCGAACGGTGGCGTTACTCGGAGTGGGGACGCGGGAAGTTCGGGGTCGAATTGTATGACCATTACGCCGACCCCATGGAGTTTGAAAACCTGGCGCAGAACCCGGATCCCGAATCCCGTCGAGCGATGGAGCAATTGCGACCATTGCTCCGAAAGCACTCCGTGGGGCGCAAACCCGAAACGCCGGTGAATCCGGCGCGGCTGTAGGGGAATACAGTTCCGAAAGGGTGGTCCGCCCTTACAGGGCTTGTTTCATTTTTTGGGGCTTTTCCCGGGGCGCTGCCCCGGGCTGAGACGGGACGGGCTTTCAGCCCGGGGAGGGGGAGCTGGTTGCTGATTTCAAAATATTCGCTCGTCAATTTGAGGCGGCTTTCCTACGTTTGCGGGCTCTATGTTTGAGACCGTCAAAGAACGAATCGCAGAACTCAACGACAAGTTATCTCACCTCCGGAGGTATCTTTGACGTCGATACGATTCGTAAGCGTCAGGCGGAGTTAGAGTCCGCTATGGGGCAGGAGGGCTTTTGGGATAATCGGGAACAAGCCCAGAAGTTGATGGATGAGTCCGGGGACCTCAAACGCAAGATCGAACCCCTGGATCAGGCTCAGAAGGAACTGGATGATCTTGAAGTGATGGTCGAGTTGGGCGAGTCCGAGCCGGAGGCTGCTCAAGCGGAGATTCAGGAGGAGGTCACCGCGGATGTCACGCGGCTGTCGAGTCGTTTGGACGAGCTGGAACTCAATACGCTTCTCACCGGTAAGCACGACAGCAAAAACTGCATCCTCAGCATCAATGCGGGCGCCGGAGGGACGGAGTCGTGTGATTGGGCCGATATGCTGCTGCGTATGTATCAGCGTTGGGGCGAGCTTCGAGGCTTTCGGGTGGAAGTGACGGATCTTCTGGAAGGCGATACCGCTGGCGTGAAGAGCGTGAGTCTCATGATCTCGGGCGATAACGCTTACGGATTTTGCAAAGCGGAACGGGGCGTGCATCGATTGGTTCGGATTTCGCCCTTTGATTCCAACAAACGGCGTCACACCAGTTTTGCCAGTGTCGATGTGATTGCGGAGATCGATGATGCCATCGATATGGATATCCCTCCGGGTGACCTGCGAGTGGATACCTTTCGGTCCGGCGGGAAGGGCGGGCAGAATGTGAACAAAGTGGAAACCGCGGTTCGTATTACGCACGTTCCGACGGGCTTGGCGGTGGCGTGTCAGACTCAGCGGTCACAACACCAGAATCGCGCGACGGCGATGACCCTGTTGACGTCCCGGTTGTATGCCTTGCGGGAGGATGAAGCCAAGAAGGATATGGAGCGGTTTTATGGCGAGAAGGGGAGCGTCTCGTGGGGGAACCAGATTCGGAGTTATGTGTTTCAACCCTACCGGATGGTGAAGGATCTTCGGACCGGGGTGGAGACGAGTAACATTCAAGCGGTGATGGATGGGGAGCTGGATCCGTTTGTGAACGGTTGGTTGCGGGCGGGCTGTCCGATGAAACGGATCGCGGATACGGGAGACGAATAGCGGGTGCTGGAGGCTTTATGACGATTCTGGATCGGATTGTTGAGACGAAAAAGGGCGAGGTGGCGCTGTTGCCGGAACAGACGATCACGCCGGAGTTGTTGCGGGAGCGGTTGGCTGCGCGGGGTGGGGTCAGGCCGTTTGCGGCCGCCTTGCGTGAACCTCGGTTCGGGCGGCTGGGGTTGATTGCTGAGGTGAAGAAGGCGTCGCCGTCCGCGGGCGTGATCTGTGCTGATTTTGATGCGGTTCGGATTGCGCGTGGGTATGAGGCCGGTGGGGCTTCTTGTCTCTCCGTACTGACGGATACTTCGTATTTTCAGGGGGCGTTGGATTATTTGAAGGCGATTCGTGAGGCGGTGGGATTGCCGCTATTGCGGAAGGATTTTATGATCGATCCCCGGCAGGTGCTGGAGGCGGTTGAGTGGGGGGCTGATGCCATTCTCTTGATCGTGGCGATCTTGGATGACGAGACGCTGGCGGCTTTGCATACGCTGGGGCGAGAAGCCGGGCTCAGTGTGTTGGTGGAAGTGCACGATGAGGTGGAATTGCGGCGGGCTTTGGCGATTGGGGCGACTTTGATCGGGGTGAATAATCGAGATCTGCGCCACTTTACCGTGGATTTGGGGACGACGGAATCGCTGGCGAGCCAGATTGATGCGGCGCCGAATCGGGAGGATATCACGCTGGTGGCCGAGAGCGGGATTAAGACGCGCGCGGATGTGGATCGATTGCTCGGGTGCGGGACTCAGGCTTTGTTGGTGGGGGAGACGTTGATGCGAGGGGGGGATTCGGTTGGTGAGGGGATTGAGGAGTTGGTTGGGGTGATGGGGTGATGGGGGTATTGGGCTCGCTTGGCTGGCGCTTGCTTTGATGGGGGAGACGTTGATGCGGCGGGGTGGATTCGGTTTCCTGGGGGGATTGTGGAACTGGTTGGGGTGATGGGGGTATTGGACGTGCTTGGCTGGCGCTTGCGGTGGTGGGGGCGGGACTGAAGTCCCGGTTACTGCAGCTCTTGGGCTAGCTTGTCGGCCAGCGACTCTTGCGATGGGGGTGTGCGGTCCATTAGGAGGTTGGTGATCTGGGCGGCTAGGATCTCTTCGGGTTGGAAGACGCTGAAATTCTTGCCGCCGATTTGGTCGAAGAAGTTTGTCGCGTCCGCGAAGTCTACCAATTTAGGGGCTTTGGTTGGGGCTTCGATGAGCCATAGTTTTTGTTCCAGATAATTGAAGAAGGGTTTGCCGTCCGCTGGATCGTAGTCGGGTTGCTGGGTTAGGAGGATTGGGATTGCGGGTTGAGTCTTGCCTTTGTACTCGACCTCGATGTCGAAATCGTAAACCGGGGAGTCCGGGTTGGTGACGCGGCGGGGTTGAAGGGATGTCGGAAGTTTGCGAGGGCCGCAGGGTTGGAACCCGATGATGGCGTAGAGGGCTTGGCGGAGTTCAGCGTTGTTGCGGGAGGCAACGTGGAAGAGTTCGTGGATCAGGAGCCCGTCCGGTGGGCGCGGGGAGGCAACGGCCCGTTGGGGCAGGATGATCGCGTTCTGGCGCGTGTAGGGAGCGGGCTCTTCTTTGCCGTTGGTTTTGACCATCCAGACGGTTTCAGGGAGCGGGATGGTGTAGTTCTCAAGCCGTTCTTTGACTCGACCCCAGGCATCGCGTTGGCGATCGATCTCGGTTTGGGTCCAAGCTTGGACTTGTTGGCTGATGTAGCTTCGGAAGGCCTCTTCGCCAGGATCCGTCGCCGAGCCAATTCGGACTTTTCGGTCGAAGGGACTGAGGCTTTCGGTGAAGGTGTCGCTGGTTTGTAGGAGCGACGCCGCTTGTTCCCGGTCCGCCCAGCGGATTTGGGTGCCGGGTTGCAGAGCGAAGGGTTCAGCGCCCCGTAGGATCCCTAGGTTGAGGAGGCCGAGGAGAGCTAGGGAAAGGAGTGGGATTCGGATTTTCATTTCAGGCGGTTTTCCAGATGACCCGAATGGCGTCGAGACGGACGCTGGCTTCTTCAATCGCTTGGCTCAATTGGGATTGTTGAGTGCGTACGAATTCCAGTTCGGCCGGACGGATGTGGTCGTTGATCTTCTGTAAGGTTTCCAAGCGTTGGTGTTCTTGTTCCAAGGCCTGGTTCATGCGCTGCAGGCTCGCGGTGCGGATGGCTTCGGCCTGTCGCTTGGCTTCTGATTCGGCGGCTTCGAGTAGCTTGGGAAGCAAGTCTGTCTTGAAGGTGTCGTCGTCCAAGAGTTGATACGGCGGGGCGTTGACGAGATTTCGGTCGTGAGGCGCGGGTAAGGAGTCGATGGGGATCGTGTTGGCTCGGTGGTCAAGAACGATGCGAATGGGGGTGGCCGGTAGGAAGCGGTGAACGTGCCATTTCCCTGGCGCCACGGTGCTGAGCTCGAAGGAGGTATCGATGAGAAGTCCGGGGCTATCGGTTTGCCAAACAGCGAAACAACTGTTGCCCAACTCGGAACTGAGGATTAGATCGATGGCCCCGGCGACGATGGGATGATCCCAGGTCATGAAGGCAACGTCTTCCCGTGAAAGGGCGCGCTGACGATCGAAGGTGGCAATCAAGCCTTCCTTGGGAATGGCCGGGAAGGCGTCGGTGATTACGCCGCTTGGGTCGAGCCGGTAGGTTCTTGGGGCGAGTTCATCCACGTGAACGCCATAGTGATCAAAGACCCGGTTGATGAAGGATTCTAGGTGGGTGTCTTCGTCATCCTGGCAGATGGCATCGATGACCGCTCGGGCCGGTTCGGCGCGGTAGGAGCTGAGTTCCAGTAAGCGGTCGCGGCCTTGTTTTAAGCGTTCGACCAAGGCTTGGCGTTCCTTGCGGGTTTCGTTGATCAGGGTTTCAAGCTCGGCGGCGGCTTCGTCTTTGGAGAGAGCCGGGTATTCCAGAGCGAAGTCATGGAGACGTTGGCCAAACTGTTGGAACAGGGATTGTCCTCCTTCGAGGTTGGTTTCCAAGGCGTCTAAGCCTTCGTGATACCACTGGCTCACGACTTCCTGTGGGCTGTGATCGAGGTAGGGGAGGTAGATTTGGATATCCTCGGTTTGGCCGATCCGATCCAGCCGGCCAATACGTTGTTCGACGAGCTCCGGGTTTAGGGGGAGGTCGAAGAGAACGAGGTGATGGGCGAATTGGAAATTGCGGCCTTCGCTGCCGATCTCGGAGCAGAGCAAGAGTTGTGCGCCTTCTTCGTCGGCGAACCATGCGGCATTGCGGTCACGTTGCACAAGGGGGAGGTCTTCGTGGAAGACGCCGGTCTTAGCGTTGATTTGTTCGCGGAGGGCGTCATCGATGGCTTGGGCTTTTTCCTTGGTGCGGCAAATGACCAGGATCTTCTCAGGGGCCGTGCGCTTGGCGAGATTGGCCAGCCAGCGGATGCGTGGGTCTTGATTCAGGCGGAGCTGGGATTGCAAGTGAGTGTCACCGGCGTCACCGGCGAATTCTGTGGCGACTTGATCCACCCATTGATCGTGATCTTTTGAAGCGCGGAGCGTTACGAGATGGGCGCACCGTTTGGGAAAGCCCTGGATGGTGTGTCGGGTGTTGCGGAAGATCACTCTTCCGGGACCATGAAAGTCTAGCAGATCTTGGAGTGCCGCGTTGCGCCATTCTTTGGAGCCCTTGGTATCAATAGTCCTGCCGAGGCGGGTTTCTAGCAATGCCTGTTGGTCGGGCGAGAGTTTGTCTCCTTCGATGAGTGTCTCCGCTAGGTTGGCGGTTTCGTGGTAGTGAGCCGACTGGTCCACGAACTGGGCGTAGCTGGCGTAGCGTTCGGGGTCGAGCAGTCGCAGCCGAGCGAAGTGGCTTTCGGGTCCCAGTTGTTCCGGGGTGGCCGTGAGTAGGAGCAGGCCCTCGGTGTGCTGGGCGAGGGATTCCACGGCCAGGTACTCCGGGCTGGGGGCGGCTTCTGACCACTCTAGGTGATGCGCCTCATCCACGATCAACAGATCCCAGCCGGCTTCGACGGCTTGACGTCGCCGTTTCTCCGAGCCGGACACGAGGCCGATGCTGCAGAGAATCAGTTGGTCGTCGAGAAAGGGGTTGGCGTCGGTTTGATTGGCTTCGATGGATTGGCAACGGTCTTCGTCGAAGATATTGACCCAGAGGTTGAACTTGCGCAGGAGTTCGACGAACCACTGATGAACCAAGGATTCGGGAACGACGATCAGCACGCGTTCGGCGCGGTTGCTCACCAACAGGCGGTGAAGGATGAGACAGGCTTCGATGGTTTTCCCGAGGCCGACCTCATCCGAAAGCAGCACGCGGGGTGCGTAGCGCGTGCTCAATTCGTGGGCGATGTAGAGTTGGTGCGGGATCAGGTCCACGCGGCCCCCAACAAAACCTCGGGTGGGCGATTGTTGGCGGCGGTGTCGCAGTTGAGCGCAGTCCCAACGTAATTGAAACGTGGCAGGTTCGTCGCAGTGGGCATTCAGGAAGCGGTCTTCGGGGCGACTAAACCGGATGCGATCATTGAGTTGCGCCTCGGGGATCGATTGGTTCTCGGCGTGGTAGGTGATGAGGCCATCGGTTTCGGTGACTGAGTCGACGACTAAGATCTCGTCTTCGTGGGTGGTGATGCGGTCGCCGGCGCGAAAACGCACGCGTTTGAGCGGGGCGTTGTCACTGGCGTATTGCCTCAGTTCGCCGGTGCCCGGGAAGAGCAGGCTGACGCGTCCGGATTGGAGTTGCACGATGGTGCCCAACCCGAGTTCGGGCTCGGATTCACTGATCCAGCGTTGGCCTTCTTTAAGTACTTCGTTCCGCATGGGAGAGGAGTGCCGTTTTGAGTGGCGGCGGAGGGATGCTGCCTGGTTCTTTTTGGGGTGAAAAGGGAGAAGTGAGAAGCGTGAAGTCGGAAGTGGAAATGGGGTAGGCGGCTATGGGGTGGGGCGTGTTTCTAGGGTAAGATAGGTGGTCGAATGTGGGGGAAGGTCGAGGCGGATGCTTTGGGCTTGGTGGTGGTGGGGTATGGGTTGGCTTGGGATGGCTTTGGCACCGGCTTCGCTGGAGCCTTGGAAGAGGGACCAGGCGGAGCAGAGATCGATCTCCCAGGTTCCGGGGGCAGGGACGCCGATGGGGAAACTGCTTCTGGGATGGGACGATAGGTTGGCTATGACCAAGAGGATGGTTGCGTTGCCCTCGGCTTGACGCGTAAAGGCGTAGATGCTGCTCGATACCTCGTCCGCGGCAATCCACTGGAAGGATTCCGGTTTGGCATCCGTCCCGGCCAGCGCAGGATGCGCGCGATAACAGGTATTGAGCCAGGTGATCAAGGTGCGTAGTCCGTGGTGCGGAGCGCGGTGGATGAGTTTCCAGTCGAGCGCGCCTTCATGATTCCATTCCGTGGCTTGGCCGAATTCACCGCCCATGAAGAGGAGTTTCTTTCCGGGCCACGCCCACATCCAGGCGTAGAGGGCACGCAGATGGGCGGCCTGTTCCTCCGGATCTTGCCCTGGCATTTTACGGAGCAGTGAGGCTTTCTCGTGCACTACTTCGTCATGGGACAATACGAGACAGAACTGTTCGTCCCAGTGGTAGAGACTGGGGAGTGTGAGTTGGTGGTGATGGGCCGGTCGGTCCTCAGGGGCTTGGCGGAAATACGACAACGTATCGTGCATCCAACCGAGGTTCCATTTGAGGTCGAAGCCGAGACCGCCTTCGGCGGGGGCGCGGGTGACGCCGGACCAGGCACTGGATTCTTCGGCGATTCGCAGCACGTCTGGGAAGTTTTGGGCGAGGGTCTCGTTGAGGTTTTGGAGAAAGGCGATGCCGGCCAGATTGTGGTGGTGGCCTTCGTGGTTGGGACTCCACTGCCCGGAGCTACGCGAGTAGTCCCGGTAGATCATGGAGGCCACGGCATCGACCCGGATGCCGTCGAAGTGAAACCGCTCCAACCACGCTTGGGCGCTGCTGATGAGGAAACTTTGTACGGCGGGCTTGGCGAAATCAAAGATGGCGGTACCCCAGTCCGGATGATGCCCTGCGTCGGGACAGGCATTTTCAAACAGCGGTGTGCCATCGAAACGATAGAGCCCGAAATCATCTTTGGGAAAATGGGCGGGAACCCAATCCATGATCACGCCGAGTTGATGCCGGTGTAGGGTGTCGATGAGGAATTTGAGATCCTCGGGGGATCCGTAGCGGCTTGTAGGGGAGAAGTATCCGGTGACTTGGTAACCCCAGGAACCTTCAAACGGGTATTCGGTGAGCGGGAGGAAAGCCACGTGGGTGAAGCCGAGCTGAGTCGCGTATGCCGCCAAGGGTTCGGCGATGGCGCGGTAGAGCGGAATGTCTTCGCGGGTGCGATGGTGCCAGGAACCCAAATGCACTTCGTAGGTGCTCATGGGGGCGTGGGGGGAATGGCTTTGTTTTCGAGTCTCCAACCAAGCTTGGTCGGACCAAGGGAAAGGGCGATCGCGGTGAAGGATCGAGGCGCGATCGGGTTGCCGAGCGGAACGCGTGGCGAAGGGGTCGGCTTTGCGAGTTGTGCTCCCTTCGCGAGTGAGTATTTCGAACTGGTAGTGTTGTCCCGGAGCCGTTCCTGGGACGACTGAGGCCCAAATGCCGGTGTTCTCGATCGGAAAGAGCGGGGTCTCGGTTGGGTCCCAGTCGTTGAAATCGCCAACGACTGCGACGGCGGCTGCGTTCGGGGCCCAGACGGCGAAACGGGTGTGATCCTGTGGTAAGTCGGCGACGGGGTGAGCGCCGAGAACGGTATGGAGTCTTGGGTGGAGCTTTTGAGGGAACTCATGGATTCCCGGCGGTGGGAAGAGTGGGGGGAATCGCCGGGTATCGATTGAGGTCATGTCCGAATACAGCGTAGCGCAAACGGTGGGGGGCGCCAAGCCTGGTTACGTAATCTTCGGGGGTCCTGCGGGGGATCGCGAATTTGCGAGCTGTTGGGATGAGTGTGTTTGCGAAACCTGGGGGCGTTCGTGGAGCTTCGGGATCGGGTGGTGGCAGTCTGGGATTGGAGGATTCGGTTCCTGCTCTTGCCCAACGGCTCGCGGGTACGCTCGCCCTACCATCCGGAAATGAACTCAGGACGGCTCTTGCGTATCTAGTGCACCCGGCTTGGATTATTGGTGTTCTAGGAAGAGGGTGGTCATCCCTGGGAGCTGGATGTCGATGGCTTGATCTTGGCCGTCCCACGGGGTGGCGTGGGCTTCGTATTGGGGGTTTTGCTCCTGGGAGCTGCCTCCGTATTGGCATGCGTTGGAATTGATCACCTCACGCCAGGTGCCCCCAAGCGGAACGCCGACGCGGTAGTGCTTGCGAGTGATCGGGGTGAAGTTTCCGATTACGACGACCGATCGGGTGCCGGTGGAATCGTGTCGGACGAAACTCAACACGCAGGAATCGTGGTCCGAGTGATTGATCCACTGGAAGGATGAGGCATCGAAGTCGGATCGTGCTAGGCTCGGGTGATGGGTGTAGTAGGCGTTGAGGTCTCGAATCAGATCCTGAATCCCACGGTGGTCTTGGTATTGGGTGAGATGCCAATCAAGGCTTTGATCGTAGGCCCATTCGTTGGATTGCCCAAAGTCGCTCCCCATAAAAAGCGTCTTCTTCCCCGGCCATCCCCACATCCACGTGTAGAGGGCGCGGAGTTGTTGCGCCTTTTCCGGGATGTGATCGGCGGCCATCTTAAAGAGCATGGAGCCTTTTCCGTGAACGACTTCGTCGTGGGAAAAGGTGAGTGCGAAGCGTTCGGAATGTTGGTAGATGGCTCCGAAGGTTAACTCATTCTGGTGATACTTACGGTAGATGGGATCTTTTTGGAAGTAGTCGAGCGTGTCGTGCATCCACCCCATGTTCCATTTTAGATCAAACCCGAGTCCACCTTCGGCCGTGGTATTTGTGACCCCTCCCCAGGCGGTGGATTCTTCGGCGATCATGAGGACGCCGGGGTAGGCTTGATGGAGGGTGTCGTTGGCGGCCCGAAGGAAATCGATTGCTTCAATGTTTTCGCGCCCTCCGTATTGATTGGGAACCCATTGATCGTGGGATCGGGAATAGTCCAAGTAGAGCATGGAGGCCACGGCATCTACCCGTAACCCATCGATGTGAAAGCGATCACACCAAGCTAGGGCGCTCCCAATCAAGAAAGCGCGCACTTCGGGGCGGCCGAAATTGAAAATCAGTGTTCCCCAATCTTGATGTTCTCCTTGGCGGGGATCCGCATGTTCGTAGAGGTGTGAGCCATCGAACTGGGCGAGGGCAAAGGCATCTTTGGGAAAATGAGCAGGTACCCAGTCCAGGATCACCCCGAAGCCGTTTTGATGCAGCGTATCGACCAGGTATCGGAAGTCATCCGGTGTTCCGAAACGATGGGTCGGTGCGAAGAAGCCGGTGACTTGGTAACCCCAGGAGCCGTCAAAGGGAAACTCGGAGAGCGGCATAAACTCCACGTGGGTGTATTGCATTTGTTTCAGGTAGTCGATCAAGGGCGTGGCGATCTCGCGATAGGACAAGGGGCGGTTGCCATCTTCAGCCACACGTTTCCAAGAACCAAAATGCATCTCGTAGATCGAGACCGGGGCCTCCGCCCAAGTGGTTTGTTCCCTTTTCGCGATCCAGGCTTGGTCCCCCCATTGGTAGTCGGACTCGGCACAAACAATCGAGGCGTTGTTGGGGGGAGATTCGAAATAGGTGGCGTAGGGATCAGACTTGAGGCGAATATGGCCCTCACGGTCGAGGAGTTCGTACTTGTAGAGGGCTCCGGGATTGAGACCGGGAATGAAGATTTCCCAAACGCCGGAAGAACCCATGGAGCGCATGGGGTGGTAGCGTCCGTCCCAGCCGTTGAAATCGCCGGTCACGGAGACTCGCTTGGCATTAGGAGCCCAGACGGCGAAAGAGACTCCGGGAACACCTTGGTGGGTGCGATGGTGGGCGCCGAGTTTTTCGTAGACCTTCCGGTCCGTGCCCTCGTTGAAGAGATAGAGATCATCGTCGCCTAGGGTGGGGAGAAAGGAATAGGGGTCGTAGAACTCGCGGAATTCCCCGTTGGGTTGTTCCGCCCACAGGCGGTAAGGGAAGACTTGGTCGCGGTCGTGTATGATGCCTTGAAAGAAGCCGCGATCATCGGTGCGATCGAGTGGAAAACGAGCGCCATCTTCGGATTGGAGATCGACTACGGCGCAAGAGACAGCGCCGCGGACCAGGGCACGCACGACTAGGGCGGGCTTCCCATCCACTTTGACTCGGTGCATCCCGAGGAATTGATGGGGATGGTGGTGCGTGCCTTCTAGCGTGGAGCGGATCTCGTCCGAGACAGATTTCATGATCGCATAACGGGGTTCGGGCCGGGTTAGCCATCCTGACGAACCAGAGCGGCCCCGGGCGAAGCCAATCTCACTCTGAGCCCCGTCCTGAGCCCGAGAGGGTTGGGCTCTTGCCCTGTGGGGTCAGTTTGTCGGTCTCGCTGGGGAAGCTCAATGCATTTCTCGGCTGAGTTTAGCGGGCCTGTCGCCAGGCGAACCGGTTCCAGAGGCGATTCGAGTCCAGGGCTCCGCTTGGGGGATTCCGGGATGGTGAATGCCTCTTTTGACTTGAGGATTCTGGTGGGATGGCCGAGGTTGAGAGAGCTGGTTTGGTTGAAGGGTTCTATGATGCGAATTTACAACCTGTTTCCGTTGCTCGCGGGGCGATTTGAGGATTGGCCCCAACATCTGGAACGTGCCCAGGATTTGGCTTTCGATTGGGTATTCACCAACTCGATTCATTACCCGGGCTTTTCCGGCAGTTTGTATTCCGTCTCGGATTACTTCCGTTGGCATCCGCTCCTCGTTGAGGAAGGAGGTGCCGATGATCCTTTTGCCCAATTCCAGCCCGTGCGCCAATCGGCCCAGGAATTAGGGCTACGTTTGATGACCGACCTGGTGATTAATCATAGCGCCTTTGACTCACCCCTCGTACGGGAACATCCCGAATGGTATGAGTGGGAAGGGGACGCCATTGTTCATCCCGGTTGTTATGAGAATGGAGAACGAATCGAGTGGGGTGATTTGGCGAAGTTCTCCTATCGGGAGGGCGCGGAACGAGGTGCCTTGGTGGACTATTGGCTCCGGGTTATCGGCTTCATGGTGGAACAAGGGTTTTCTGGGTTTCGCTGCGATGCGGCGTATCAAGTGCCGGTCGTGGTGTGGGAGGAACTCATTACTCGGGCGAAGGCGGATCGTCCCGAAATCGTCTTTGTGGCGGAAACGTTGGGCTGTCTGCCTGAGGATACCGTGGCGCTTGCCACCGCTGGATTTGACTCTGTCTTTCACAGTGGGAAGTGGTGGGATTTTCACGAGCCGTGGCTGCTCGATCAGTATCATCAACTGCAGGGAAAGGTCTCTTCCATTGGGTTTCCCGAGAGTCACGATACGCCGCGCCTGGCCGAGGAGGTGAGTGGCGATCCGAATCTGCTGAAGCAACGATACCTATTTACTAGTTTGTTTGCGGCGGGCGTTTTGATGCCCATTGGGTTTGAATATGGTTTTCGACGTCCGTTGAATGTAGTCACGACGCGCGCTTCGGATTGGGAGGAACCCAGATTGGATCTCCGCGACTTTATCCGGGCCGTGAATCAGATTCGGGCCCGCTCGACCACGTTTCAATCCGATGTGCCGATGGAGCGGCTGAGGACCGAGAACCCCCAGATCTTAGTGCTGCACAAGCGGGATGCTTCCAATGGTGCGGAGTCGTTGCTGATCCTGAATACGGATGGGCGGGCGCACCAACATTTCGCCTGTCCGGATCTGTATGCGTGGGTGGGACCGGGAATTCGTTTGGTTGATGTCTCGCCTGAGTTTGCGCTCGACTACTTACCCACACCTTTTGAATACCGGCTCCGGCCCGGGCAGGGAATCGTGCTGGTCAGCGAGACCTGAGCGGGTAACCCGGTTCCGGGGGGCTATTGCCGCACCACTTCGAAGAGGCGATGGAGCCGTGTGAGTTCCAAGACCTGCTGGACGCTGTCAGTCGGGTTGAGGATTCGGATCGAGCCGCTCTGTGAGACCATGGCTTTGTGGAGGCCGATGAGCACACCGAGGCCGCTACTGTCAATGAATGTGGTCGTAGAGAAATCGACATCGATTCGATTGTGACTGGATTGGAGCGCCTCTTTGATAGCCGCCTTGATCTCAGCGGAGTTGGCGGCAGTGAGTTCGGCAATACCGGAGACGGTGAGGGCGTTTCCTTCAGTTTTGATGTCCATGAGAGCGCTTTCGGTTCAGGGATGAGATCGTTCTACTTTCCAAAAAATAGCCAGGTCAAGACTTGTCGCCGGATCACCGCATTGGGTTGAACGGCGAAGTAGGCGGCGTGCGCGCGGGCATCGCTATCACTTGGATCGATGCAGGCGTAGCAGTCTCCCAGCGAGGCCAGGCCACAAGGCGCCGCTAGCCAGAGTTGGTCGAACTCAGTTTCCAAGTGCTCGGTTGCCTTGGGGGGGATTGGCGGGTTGCCGACCCAATGCATTTGTCCGCGAATGATGGACCAGAGACGCGGCAGTCGGCGTAGGCGATGGCCCGAAACGTTGAGATCTCGAAATTGGAAGGTGCCCGTAGGGCCTTCGCCGGCGAGCGTGGAGGGACGAGCGGCCGTGTGCAGAATGAAAGGCGCTTTGCCTCGCAGTTTCAGCAGGAGAATCGTGATGACCAGTAAGGGGCTGGCGAGTATCAGCATCAGAATGGCGGCGGCGCGTTGGCGCAGTGGTGTGGTGAATGACTTTGCTGATGAGGGATCCGCGCCTAAGCGGGCGAGGAGGAAACGGTCTTGGATCTCAAGGCCATTCCCGGTTTTCCAATTCAGGAGCCGAGCCCCCCAAGCGAAGGAGTTTACCACGTCCGTGTCGGGGCCGACGTAGGTGCGTTGCCCGATTTGGCTGTCCCGAATCCGTGCGCGTTCGTCAATGAAGCATTGATCTTCAATGATGGCATTGGGACCGATTTGAGCCCGATCCGCGACCAATACATTGCGCCCGACCCAACAGGGCGGGGTGATTTTTACCCCGGGGGCGATCTGACTGCCGATCCCGACCCAGATGCCCGCCTCCTGTTCCTCCATGCCCATTTGGAGGGCAGCGGTGACTGGCAGGTAGTCGACGAGACTTTGAAACCAGGTGGCGTAGTCGGAGAAGAGGGAATTTGGGTGGGTCAGTGGGATCCGGTCGAGGGTGTAAATCTGAACCGGTTGGTCACTGGATTCGAGTTGAGAACGAAGCTCTTCTGGCGTGGGTTCGGTGTGGGTGGGGTGAAAGGCGAGTTCTAGACCCCATTTCTCGCCTTTTCCCACTTGTTGCCGGACGGCTTCCGGGCGGTCCGAGAGGTAGAGTTGAACATGCGTGAAGCCACTGGAGGCGAGTTCAGTCAGAGCGTGATCAAGGAGCGACTTGCCTCCATAGGGCACCAGCACGAGCGGTGTGGCGCGAGTGAGGAATTCGAGTCCGGAACGCGTATCTGGACATATGACGGCTGCGATCTTCACAACAGACTGGTCGAGTCGGGGAAAGACTAGGGGGAACGAGAGGCAACGGCAATTCTCGGTTTTGTTCTGGGAAAGATTTTGTCCGATTCTGGAAGGATGGCGCAAATCGGTCTAAAATCGTTGCTTCGGGCCCTGAGGTTACGAAGGTGCGTCGGAATCCGGCGTTCTTGCTTCGAGAGCTTGGGCCAAAATAGCGGCGTCTCGTTCGTAGGCTGCCGTCATGGATTCAACCAGCGAGGCCAACGGGGTGGGGTCTGAGGTCCCGGCTGCTAGCTCTAAGTCCTGGGCAAGGTTTGCCGCTTCGGTGAGGCCGTAGGTGCGGCACACGGATTTGAGGCTGTGAGCCTCGCGCTTCAACGTTTCGCGATCGTCCCCTTGGGCCATCTCTCGCATCTGTGAAAGGCGTCCGGGACAATCTCCTAAAACTTCCTCCACCAGCATCGAAACGGCTTCCATTCCGAGGTCTGTTTCGAGGATGTCGAGTTGGGCCTCGATGTCGTGCTGGTCTTCGTTCGGCGGGGAGGCGGGAGGCGGTTCGGTGCCGTCCGGCGGTGCGGAGCACATCAGCTTTTGCCGGACATCATCGAGGCATATGGGCTTTGCCATGTAGTCATCCATGCCGGCTTCTAGACATTTCTCGCGATCTCCGAAAAGTGCGTTTGCGGTCATGGCGATGATCCTGGTACGGGGCGCTTCTTCAGGATCCTCTGACTCCAGTTCGCGTATCCGTCGAGTGGTATCATAACCGTCCAATTCGGGCATCTGGCAATCCATCAGGATGCAATCGTAGGGCCGATCTTGAATGGCTTTGATCACTTCTCGCCCATTTTCGACAATTTTGGCGTTTAACCCGAGGCGCTGAAGGATCTCGCGCATGAGTTGTTGGTTGATCGGGTTGTCTTCAGCGATGAGTAGTTCTTGGTAACGCGGCTTACCGGACGTGGTGTCCGAACCCGGAAAAGCGCTCGGTGATGGTTGGATCTGCTCAGGAGCGACCAGATGGATCAATGCGGTGCGGAGCTGACCGAATCGAACGGGCCGGATCAGGATGTTTTCGTCGGCTTCGATGTCGTCTTGTGAATTCAGACGGGTGAGGGTGATGGTGGTGTCCGCGCTCTGGGGTGCGGGGGCACTTTCGGACCGGATATTGACGTGGATGGGGGCAGTGGCTGTATCGTCCGAGGTTTGCCGGGCGGTGTCGGGCGATACGCATGGAAGTCCCCAGTGCTTGAGATGGTTTGCGATGGCGGCGGCTGAGAGAGGATCGATGTCGGTGAGGGAGACTACGAGGCGATCCGGCGGGAAGGCATAGGGTGTTTTGACATCCTGCCCGTCGAGAAGCGAGAATGGGAGTTTGCACGTAAAGGTGGCGCCGACGCCGAGTTCTCCATGAGCGTCGATGGTCCCTTGAAGCAACTCGGTGAGTTGTTTCGAGATTGATAGGCCGAGTCCCGTCCCGCCGTGCCGACGGGCGGGCCCGGAATCCGATTGCCGGAACGATTGAAAGAGTTGTTGGGCCTCGGCGGGATCGAAACCAATGCCGGTGTCCCGAATTTTGAATTCGAGGATACTTTGAGTTCGGTCCCGAAAGGTCTCTGAGATCTCGAACCGGATGTGGCCTTCCTCGGTGAACTTAGATGCGTTGCCCAGGAGATTGATGAGGATTTGGCTGAGCTTGCTGTGATCGCCCACCAGATGGCTGGGGACTTCCGGGGCAATGATGGCTGCCACGCCGACATTGCGTTGGGCGCAGCGGTCCGCCACGGTTTCCAGCACCGCGTCAACGAGGGGCCGGATTTCAAAAGGTTCCGGGTGCAGCTCCACTTTGCCCGATTCGATTTTTGACAGGTCCAGGACGTCGTTGATCACGGTGACCAATGAACTGGCGCTACTGCGGATGGACTGAAGGAGGCTGCGTTGTTTGGGGTTGAGTTCGGAGCCGATCAGCAGTTCGGAGAGGCCGAGGATCCCGTTCATGGGCGTCCGTATCTCGTGGCTCACGGTGGCGAGAAACTCGCTCTTCATTCGGCTGGCCTTCTCGGCATCCTGCTTGGCGCGTCGGAGGGACTCCTCGGTGAGTTTCCGTTGCGTGATGTCCGTCTCAATAGCGACGAAGTTGATAATCTTGTCGTCCCGGTCGCGAATGGGCTGGACTTCGATTTCGATCCACCGCGCTTCACGGGTCTTCGTGTAGTTGAGAATCTCGATCTGAAACGCTTCGCCCGCTTCGATGCGTTCGCTCATCTCGCGGACGGTTTCAGGGTCGGTGTCTGAACCTTGCAGCAAGTGGCCCGGTTTCTTGCCCTGGATGTCGGCAAGCACGTAGCCGGTCTGTTTGGTAAACCCGTCGTTGACCCATTCGGTCAAGCCGTTGGCGTCAGTGATGATGACCGCGTTGTCCGTCCGGGCCGCGACATGGGCGAGCTTGCGAGCCTCGGCCTCTTGATGGCGGAGCGCGGCTTGTTGCTTCTTCAGTCGATTGGCGAATTCACGGAGATCCTGAAAGGCCATTTTTTGCGACTGCAGCAGTTGGAGGTGGTCGACTGCCGGGTCGTGGATGGCGAAATCAGCGATGCCGAGTCCGGCTGCCGTCAATTCCTCGCTCTCGGCAAACCACGGCGAACCGATAAACAGGAACTCACCGGGTTCACTTTGAACGATTTGCCCTCGGAGCGTGACGTGGGATTTGCGGCAGTCAATTAGGAACAGGGTCTGGAAGTGTTCCGCGAGTGCCTCGGCGGTCGACGGCAACGAAGGACGTTGGAAATCGAGGTGGTCGACAATGGGGGCACCAAGGGAAGCATCGGTGAGGATCCGTTGAAGCGAGGTGCCGATGGTCACGAAAGCGAACGTGCTATCGAAGGCAAAATGAAACGGAAACGCATCGGAGAAATGCGCCGGACTGAGGCCGATTCGTTTGCCGGTTGTCATCGACGAATTGGCTACCACTCGATGAAGAAAATGTCGTGGACTGGATCCTCACTGACGGTTTCTTCCAAGTGAATCTTCACATCTTGATTGAATCGTTGCCCGAGCCCCTTCATGAGGCCGACCACGAAGGCCTGTAGGCCAGGACGATGGGAATGGTAGTGCAGTTTGAGGCTGTTCTCGGTGACGTCGGACACTTCAAACCGAGGCGGCTGAAGCTTGGGGAAGATCATGGCCACCCGGGTATGAAAATTGGGGAGGTACTGGAGAAAGTCCGTAAGATTTTTGCCTCCTGCGTTCATGAGTTCGCCGTAACTTTCCGCAGCGACTTTGGTGATCCAGTAGATTCCGAATTTCTCTAAAATGACTTCCGCGGGCGCGTCCAGGACTTCTACCGCCGCGCCGACCAGATCGTAGGTTACGGAATCATCGTAACTTTCGTTGCTAACGAAGAGATCAATGTTGATGCCGGCCTTGGTCTTGATGGCTTCCCACGTCTCGTCGCCGTAGTTCTCTACGACGAGCCCCTCTACTGCTTTGTTTACTAGCCCGTACATGTTTGCGTTGCCCTTTGTTCGTCGGTGTGTTGAATTGATTCGCTCGCTATCCGGTCTACGTGCGCAAGAGGTAGTCGGCGAGTTGGGTCATCTCAAGGATCTTGGTGATATTCTGTTTGGCGTTCTTAAAGGCCAGTCGATAACCGCGGCGGTTCAGTCGCTTCTTCAGCTTGATCATAGTGCCGATGCCGGTGCTGTCCAGCAGCGTAACCCCCGCGAGGTCGACATTGAAGACTTGATACTTGTCCTCGCCGGTGCGGATCTGATCCATGGTGTCGGTCCAGATTTGATCCACCGTTTGTGCGGTGACGTTGCCACGCCAGAATATGGTTTCGCTATCGTCGTCATCCGCCTTGGGATGGTCCCAGGTGGCCGAGCGAGCCAGATCCTCGGCGGCGGACGCGTTGTAACGCGTGGACAGTACTTTGGACATTTCCGCATATTGCAAGTAGCGAACCAGTGCTAGGGGTGGGTCTTGGATGACCAAATGGAGGCCTCGCTTACGAAGAATCTGGGTTAGGTGGACCAAGGTTCCTAGGACTAGGAGGTCAAAGGTGCTGACGTTTGCCGCGTCGAGAATGATGCCGACTCGGCTATGGCAGAGTTCGGTCCACTCTGAGCGAAATCGGTGGAGAAAGGTCTGGTCAAAGCGTTCCGGGAGCTTGATTCGCGTCAGATCTGATTCTCTTTGAATCGGGAAAGGCCGTTCTTGGCCGTAGGCTCGGGCTGGGGAGACGCAGCTTCTTAAGTACTGTTGTTGTGTGAAGATGCGGAAGCCGAATTGGCTGCAACGTTTGAGCGCCAAGAAGTTGGCAGTGGGAAAGCGCCCGATCTTGTTCCAAATCCGGTAGGCCCAGGAATAGCGGCGTCGCTCGGCTTTTAGGTGGACGATCCGGGTAAAGAGCGCTTCGCTGGCGCCGAGATCGAATACCAATGCGGAGGCCAGGGTTTTCGCGGTTTCAGCCAACCAGATCTTAGCTTGGATACAGGAGAGTGCCGCAAAAACGATGTCTGGTTGGAGAGTGCGGATGGTTTGGTTGAGTTGAATGGCGGTCTCTTTGTTCCAGTCGCCGGGCCAGATCCAATGTTCCCCCACGACTTGTAATTTCGGGCGCCTTTGGTTGAGACGGCTATGCACTTTGGCGTGTGGTGCCGGGCGTTCTCCCAGCAAGAAGAGGCGTAGGTTGTGGGCCTCGGCATAGTCCATCAGCTGTTTCGCGGTGGACCAATGCGAGGCGGCATTCCGATAGCTGAGGCCGAAACATCGGGCCGCCACGTGGGCGGGGGTGCCGGTGGGGAAGAGATAGTCGGCTTTGACCAAGCAGCGGTACAGGTCCTTGTCGGCTTGGGCGTCGAGCAGCGACTTGAAACTGACGTTGGCTAGGTAGTAGCTGCCGTCCTTCCGCTCAGTAGCTTTGGTGCTGAGACAGCGGAGGGGGATCGTACTATTTGGGGCACAGACCGGTAGGCCGAGGATGGTTGTCGGGAAATGGAGCTCGAAGCCTGGTTTGTCTGGTCGTTGGGGCGCTGTCCCGGCAGGAGATAGCGTTCCAGTATCAGATTGTACAGTGCCTGGCATGAGTCAAAATGATGTCGGAAGCCGGTAGTGTACCAATGGCTTATCAATTCCCGAGTCCGGTTAGCGGAAAGTGTAACACAGACGCTCGATAGGCTCAATTCATGGCCAATGAGGCGGAAAACTGCGCTGTGGGTCGCGCTCCGATCGGAAACGCTTTGTGGGGTTTGCTCAACACGGGCTGCTGGATTGCACGAGTTTGAGATGTGGTGTATTGCGAAGAAGTTGCATGTGCATTGCGATTTGGGTTGCAGCAGGCGAATGGTGAGCCGGAAAAGAAGCGAGGGCTGTTCGAAGGAAAGAAAATGAAGAATCTTTGAAAGATTCCGAGATCTCGACCGTATTCTTCATTGGGGACTCGATGGGACCCGCCGTCCTGTGGTCCCTTCGATTCTCAAGGCAGACCTAGTCAGTCTGTGTGATGGATCTTGGTTTAACCTGACCTAAGATCTTAGAGAGGTCGGGTGAGCAGGCTCGCTTACCTGACCTCTCTCCTTCTCTTCAGCGCCCAGTTTAACCGCGTTTCTTCGTTAGCATGATTTCATTTCCCTCGGGATCCGCACACATGGCGAGGTGGGCGGGCTCCTCTGGTGTATCTTCCGGAGGGCGAAGGACGGTGCCTCCTGCAGCCTCTAGTTGGCGACATCCCTCGAAGAGATCGGCGATTTGAAAACTCATCCCGGTCCAGGTGCGCTTTCCCTCGCCGCCACTGTGAATACCGATGAGACCGCCGGCCACGGTGAGTTCAGCCATTACCTCGGACTGCCGGCCCACCTGGGCGTCGAAGACTTGCGTGTAGAAGCTGACGGCTCGTTCCAGATCTTTGGCCCAGATGATGTATTTGAGTTTCTCAACCTGCATGCCGGAGTGGTAGCACGTCTCGGACGCTAGGGCGAGCGTACTCGCGAGCGGCTTCTTTCCGGAGCGTCGTTCGGAGTCGTTAGTACACGCGGTCGCTGTTATTGCCCAACGGCTCGCGGGTACGCTCGCCCTACCAATTTTCATTCGCCACCTCTTCTGAGATAGAAAACCGATATCGCGCTCGACGCTGAAAGTGGGGGCTTTTAGGCTGTGGCTATCCACTCCTAACAGCTGAAGTTGGCAAATGTGATCTATGGCCCAGGAACGTCCTCATATTATTTTCATCATCACGGACCAACAGCGGTACGATACGATCCGCGCGCTGGGCTATGACCATGTGGATACGCCGAATCTGGATCGGCTCGTGCGGGAAGGCGTTTCTTTCGAACAATGCTTTATCTCAGCCGCTTCGTGTGCTCCGGCCCGAGCGAGTCTCTTCACCGGGTTGTATCCGCACACCACCGGGATACTGAAAAACGCGGATCGATGGCGACGATCCTGGGTGGAGCAGCTCAATACCGCAGGGTACCACTGTACCAACATTGGCAAGATGCACACCTGGCCGTTTGAGACGCCGCTGGGTTTTGACCAACGATTTGTGGTGGAGAATAAGGATCGGTTCTTGGAGGGACGCTACTACTTGGACGAATGGGACAAGGCGCTGCGGGCCCGAGGCCTGGTAAAGCAACAACGGGAACTCTACCGAAAATTACCGGACTACCGCGAACGGTTGGGGGCGTTTGAGTGGAAGCTGCCTGAGGATACCCATCCAGACTTTTTCGTCGGCGACTTGGCCAGTTGGTGGATTCGGAACACGCCACCGAAGGATTCGCTCTTTCTGCAGATTGGGTTTCCAGGGCCGCACCCGCCCTATGATCCCATTCCTCGCTTTGCCGAGCCTTATCTCGATCGCGACCTGCCGCTATTACCCGTGACGGAAGAAGAGTTGGCGAATCAACCCGAGCCCTTTCGTGGGATGCGGATTCACAACACGGAAGTGGATCACGATTCCGTGGTCCATCTTTTGGAGCCTAGTCCTGAACAACGCCATCGACAGCGCGCGTATTACTTGGCGAATGTCACGATGATCGATCAGAAAATCGGTGAGATTCTAGAAGCTCTGGAGGAAACGGGTTATCTGGAGAACGCCGTCCTGGTGTTCACCTCGGATCACGGGGATTGTTTGACGGATCATGGCCACTCTCAGAAGTGGACGATGTATGATTTGGTGACACGGATGCCCATGATTGTTTGGTCGCCCAATCGCTTCGATGGGGGGCGTGTGATCACGGAACTCTGCCAACAGATGGATATCGGCCCAGCTCTGCTCGAACTTGCTGGAGCGCCATTACCTGAGATTATGGAAGCGGAGTCGCTTTTACCCGCTTTGCGTGGCGAGTCCTATTCGGGGCGGCCCTACGTCTATGCCGAGCAATCGGGAGATGGCAACTTCACGACGTCGCAGTTCATGACGATGGTTCGAGATCAGAAGTGGAAGTTGGTGCACTTCTTGGATGAGCCCTGGGGGCAGCTCTTTAACTTGGAGGCAGATCCGGACGAAGTGAACAATTTATGGGATCGCGCCGAGGCAAGTGAGCCCAAGGCCCGTTTATTGGCGGAATTGCGCGAATGGAATATTCGGAGCCAACTCAAGACGGCCCCGTGGGCATCGGAATGGCGGTAGTGGAGTTGGCGGGATTGTAGAAGCGATGAGCGAAGATACGGCAAACATCAGCGATGCGGGTGGGACCTGTGAACCGCCGCAGACTGTTGGCGGGATCTTGCGGTCGCTGGGGCCAGGCTTGTTGGTAGCGGGGGCGATCGTCGGGTCGGGCGAGTTGGTGGCCACCACGCTGACCGGGGCGGAAGCCGGTTTCTGGTTGTTGTGGCTGATCATTTTGGGGTGTTTGATCAAGGTCTTCGTTCAGGTGGAGCTGGCTCGGTATGTGATGGTGAGTGGGAAGACGAGTCTGGCGGCCTTGGCGGAGGTGCCCGGGCCTCGATTTGGGCCGCTCAATTGGCTGGTGCTGTTTTGGCTGGTGGTGTTTGTGGTGAGTGTGGGGCAGTTGGGAGGTATCGTGGGCGGCGTGGGGCAGGCCTTGCAGATTGCGGTTCCGTGGACGGCGGAAGGGGCGGAGTATAACCGGTTGGTGGATGACAAAATCGCGGCGGTCGTTGCCGGGGATCCCGAGGGGGTGGTTTCGGGACTGGAAGTCTCACTTGAATCCCTGCGCGGCACGGTTACCGATCATTATGGTTGGGCCTTTCTGGTGGCTTTGGGAACCGCGGTGCTCCTGATCGTCGGTCGCTATGGACACATTGAATTGGTGGCTACGGGCTTAGTAGCGGGGTTTACCTTGATGACGGTCGTTAACGTGTGTCTTTTGCAAAGCCACGAAACATGGGCGATTCAGCCGGCCGAATGGTGGGCTGGATTCAGTTTTCGGCTGCCCCCGGCGTCGGCCGATGTCTATCCCTTGGCGACTGCCTTGGCAACCTTCGGAATTATCGGGGTGGGGGCGGGTGAGTTGGTCTTTTATCCCTATTGGTGTCAGGAGAAGGGATACGGTCGCTTTGTCGGAACCTATGATGGCAGCGAGGCGTGGTATGGCCGGGCGACGGGATGGTTGCGTGTCCTGCGGTGGGATGCCTTTTGTTCCATGGTAGTGTACACGCTATCAACGGTGGCGTTTTATCTGCTTGGGGCCGCCATCCTGCATCGAACGGGACTCAAGCCCGTCGGGTTGGAACTCATCTCGACCTTGGTCGTGATGTACCGCCCGGTCTTCGGCGAGTGGGCCGGGATGGTCTTTTTGTTTGGGTCTGTCGCGGTGTTGTACTCGACCTTTTTTGTCACCAACGCGAGTAAGGCCCGTTTGGCCACGGATGGGCTGCGGGTGTTGGGTTGGCGAGCGGATGTGGAGGCTTCCCGACGGTGGTGGTTACGCTTCTTTAGTGCCTTCTTTCCCTTGGCCTGCTTCGTGGTTTACTACTGTTTTTCCAAACCCACGCAGTTGATTCTAGCCGCCGGTTTTACCCAGGCGCTCTTGCTGCCGATGTTGGGGGGCGCCGCGCTGTATTTCCGTTACTTCCGCAGTGATCCGCGGTTGCGTCCCGGGAAACTTTGGGATGTCTTTCTATGGCTTTCGGCGTTGGGAATGTTCTTGGCCGGATCGTGGTTGGCGTTGACCCGTTTGTTTCCTGGTTTGCGGGCGCTGGGATAGTTCATTGGGGGATTCCTGTTGGCCTTAGTGGAGCCAACGCAGCCGGACTGGTGGCTTGCTTTTTCGCGAATTCCGTGTTGGTTCTTTTGGCTTACCTGTTTGCTATGATGAAACGTCTTGTGCTGTTGTTCGTCGCTTGGCTCGGTGCCTTTGCCGGGCTGTCTCAGGCGGCTGAGGAAACCCGGCCCAATATCTTGTGGTTTGTGGTCGATGACATGTCGGCCCAGTTTTCGTGCTACGGAGAATCCCTGATCGCCACCCCGCACGTGGATCGACTGGCCCGAGAGGGATTGCGCTTTACCGACGCGCACGTGACGGCGCCTGTGTGTTCCACGTGTCGCTCCGCATTCATGACCGGGATGTACCAGGCGAGTGTGGGGGTGCACCACCATCGAAGCGGACGCGATGTCGCTAGGATTGAACTCCCGTCGGGAATGGCCTCGTTACCCGTGTTGTTCCGGAATGCCGGTTACTATACTTGTAACGGGGACGGACTGCCGGACCGAGGTGGGAAGCGGGATCGGAATAAGACGGACTACAATTTCTTTCCGGCTCGGGATTTATATGACTCAACGGATTGGGCCGGCAGAAAGCCTGGGCAACCGTTCTTTATGCAGGTGCAGATGGCAGGGGGAAAGTTGAGAGGTGCGAACGCCGAGAGTTTTCGGAAGATCCAGGATCGAGCGCGCACGGTGTTTGGAAACGTTGTGGATCCGGCTGCCGTAACGCTGCCGTCCTACTATCCGCGGGATCCGGTTCTCTTGCGTGATTGGGCGGCCTATATGGACTCGGTTCGGTTGACCGATCATCACGTCGGGCAGGTGATCGAACGCCTTCGAGAGGAGGGAGTGTTGGAGGATACCTTGGTGGTGTTCATGACCGACCATGGGATTAGCCATGCTCGGGGCAAGCAGTTTCTTTACCGGGAGGGGACTCATATCCCATTTGTGGTTCGTGGTCCCGGAGTGCCGCAAGGCGTGGTAAGGACGGATCCGATCGAACACATCGACATGGCGGCTCTGTCACTGGCGGCAGCGGGCATCCCTGTGCCTGGCTGGATGCAGGGGCGGGACATCCTTGCAGAGGACTACCAAGTTCGGAAGGCCGTGTTCTCGGCTCGGGATCGATGTGATGAGACCGTGGAAATGTTGCGGAGCGTACGGACGGGTTCCTTTCTCTATATTCGCAACTACCATCCATTCCGGCCGCATCTGCAACCGAGCCGTTACAAAGATGGCAAGGCGATCGTTCAACGGCTTCGCTCGCTTTATCACGAGGACGCTCTGAGCCCGATGCAGCGCGAGCTCTTGTTTCAGGAGCGGCGTTTAGGAGAAGAGCTGTATGACCTTCGGAACGATCCGGATGAAACGCGGAACCGGGTCGGTGAAGCGGCCTATCAGAAGGCTTTGGAAGAGATGCGAGTGTTGCTTGATGCGCATTTGATCCGAACTCGTGATACCGGGTTTATGCCCGAACCCTATTTGGCGGATGTGGCCATAGATGACTCGTATACCGTCTATGAGTATGCGAACTCGGATATCCGGTATCCGATTGCCGAACTGGTTCGAGTGGCCAACCTGGCGACGCGCGGTGAGGTGACAGCTTTGCCGGCACTGACGCTGGCAAGTCGGCACACGCATCCGTTGATCCGCTACTGGGGCTTGTTGGGGATGTTGGTGTTAGGGGAGGAAGCCCGGGTGAGTTTAGCCGATATCGAGGCAGGCCTGCGGGATGGAGACAAGAGTGTTCGCTTGATGGCGGCGGCTGTCTTGGGTGGTTTGGGGGAGACGGATCGGGCTGGGACGTTCTTTCTTGAAGAAGCGCGCCGCGCGGTGACGGATGCGCACGCTTTGGCTGCTCTGGACGGTTTAAAGTTTCTGGATCGTCCCGCTTTGGTGAATTCGGTCGATTCCGGGTTGTTGATCAAAGGGGAGTATTCCGGACGGTGCCATGCCTTCCTCTCCCAGGGGGGCTTGGTTTACCCGAAGGCACCCCGCTAGGGCGGGTTAATGGTCTCTGCCCGGGAATCGGGAGTTTCAAATGGTTATCTATGGAACAGCGTTATTGGCGGGCTGCCTGTTAGTTGGGCTTCTGCTTGGTCGGCTCGTGGGGTGGGCGGTGGGTTTGGAAGCTAATGTGGGAGGCGTTGGGATAGCCATGTTGTTGTTGATTTTGATTTGCGATTGGCTTCAACGAACGGGACGTTGGTCGCCACCGAGCGAACGTGGGATTGCCTTTTGGAGTTCGGTCTACATTCCGATCGTGGTTGCCATGGCGGCGAGCCAGAACGTCTTGGCGGCGTTCAAGGGTGGCTTGGTGGCGTTGCTGGCTGGTCTTCTTTCGGTGGTGGCTTGTTTTGTTCTCGTGCCCGTTTTGGTGCGCTGGGGCGGAGACGCAAGGCTATCTGAGGATTCCCACGTGGAGGAGCGGGAATGACGGGTTTGTTGGAGGCCTGGGAAGGGGTGCTGACCAAGTACTCTTTGGTAACGGCGTTCGCTTTTGTGGGGCTGCTTATCTGGTGTTCCTATGGTCTCTCACGGCGGGGAACCAAAGGGCGGTTGCATGGATCCGCCATCGCCATTTTGCTTGGTTTGGTGTTGGCGTATGTGGGTGGAATCTACACCGGCGGGAAGAAGGGGCTGGCGGATGTAAGCGTGTTCGCGGGAGTGGGATTGATGGGGGGAGCCATGCTCCGAGATCTCTCGATTGTGGCGACCGCGTTTGGAGTGCGGATGGAGGCCTTTCGCCGGGCAGGTTTGCCGGGGTTTTTGGCACTGCTGGTCGGGGTTACCGTATCGTTTCTTGTGGGCGCCGCGGTTGCGGTTGCGTTTGGTTATCGAGATCCAGTTAGTGTGACCACTATTGGCGGCGGAGCGGCGACCTATATTGTGGGACCGGTTACCGGCGGCGCTCTCGGCGCCAGTTCGGAAGTGATGGCTTTGAGTGTTGCGGCGGGATTGGTGAAGTCGATTTTGGTAATGACCGTGACCCCGTTTGTTGCGGGTGCGATTGGTTTGAATAATCCCCGCGCCGCCATGGTGTTTGGCGGCTTGATGGGTACGACCAGTGGGGTTGCTGGAGGATTGGCGGCCACGGATCCGAAACTGGTGCCCTATGGTGCGATGACGGCCACGTTCTACACCGGTGTTGGCTGTCTGCTCGGGCCTTCACTCATCTACTTGATCATCCGATTGGTTTTGCCGGCATGAGTGATACGGTCGCGATCATCAAGCGAGCTCAAGCCCACAGTGCTGCCACGGCGATTCGTGAGGACGGAGGCGCCGTCAGCTATGCCGAACTTTTGGAGCGATCACTATCCCTGGCGGCCTTACTTCTGGAAGATCGAGCGGACCTTCGCGAGGAGCGCATTGCGTTGCTCATACCGCCTGGGGCGGATTATGTGGTCGGGCAGTGGGCTATTTGGCGGGCTGGCGGTGTGGTCGTGCCTTTGTGCCTGGGGGCGACTGAGCGGGAGTGGGCGTATACGCTTGAGAATGCGGAAGTGTCGCGGGTTGTTTGTAGCGGTGAGTTTGCTCCCCAATTGGATCCGTTGATTGAAGGTTCATTCCCGGACTTGCGGAGGATTCAACCTGAGAAGGCTCGCGTGGGGGAGCCGGTCGCGTTGCCGTCGGTTGGTACTGACCGAAGAGCGATGATTCTTTACACAAGCGGTACGACTAGCAGGCCCAAGGGCGTGGTGTCGACCCATGCGAATCTGATCGCTCAGATCGAAATGCTGGTGGAGGCGTGGGCTTGGGAGTCGCAGGATTCGATTCCCTTGTTCCTGCCGCTGCACCATATCCACGGTATCGTCAATGTGCTGGGGTGCGGGCTTTGGTCGGGCGCCACGATTGAGACCTTTCGAGGTTTCTCAGTCGAGCGCGTATTTGAACGGGTGCGCGCCCGTGCCTATTCCGTTTTTATGGCGGTGCCGACGATTTATGTGAAGATGATTGAAGCCTTGGAGCGGCTCGGCAAGGACGAACGTTCTTCGGTGCTCGCTGGGTTTGGGGCGATGCGCTTGATGGTGTCGGGTTCCGCGGCGTTGCCGGCGAGTGTTCACGAGGCTTGGACGGCGTTGACGGGGCAAGAGCTGTTGGAACGGTATGGAATGACGGAGATCGGCATGGCCTTGTCCAATCCGTTGAACGGAGAACGTCGTCCAGGGGCGGTAGGGCAGGCTTTGCCGGGCGTGTCAGTGCGGCTGAAGACCGAGGCGGGAGATTTGGTGGCGGGCGAAGACGAGGCGGGCGAGATTCAAGTACGGGGGGCGGCGGTGTTTCAGGAGTATTGGCGCTTGGATGAAGTCACCAAAGACTCGTTTGATGCGGGTTGGTTCCGTACGGGAGATGTGGCGGTGCTGGAGCGGGGGGCGTATCGGATCATGGGGCGCTTGTCGGTGGATATAATCAAGAGCGGGGGGTATAAGTTATCGGCTCTCGAAATTGAGGCTGCGCTCCTGGACCATCCCGGCATTGCGGAATGTGCCGTGGTCGGGCTACCGGATGAGACGTGGGGCGAGGCTGTGGGAGTGGCCTTGGTAGCGGTGGCTGGGGAGAATCTATCGCTGGAGACACTTCGAGAGTGGGGGCGAGAGCGGTTGTCGGTGTATAAGTTGCCCAAGCACTTGTTGTTGGTGGATCATCTGCCACGCAATGCGATGGGAAAGGTGACGAAGGGGCAAGTGAAGACGCTGTTCGGTAGTAAGTAGAAGTAGGCTCAGCCATTTGGCTAGCTTGGCAAATGGGAGGGCGAGCGTACCAGACTGTGTAAAAAGTCCTTTTCCACCTGCAGGTAAGTGTGAAAGCGACAGCTTCGCTCTCGCACTCCAAAAAACGCTCGATCTGCGGACGGAATTTGGAGTGCGAGAGCGAAGCTGTCGCTTTGACCACCGCGCACATTGCCAACGGGGTTTTTACACAGTCTGGTATCCGCGAGCCGTTGGGCACATAGAACGTCCCTAGAAGCCTATGGTGTTCGCGTGCCCCGCTCTTGCCCAACGGCTCGCGGGTGCGCTCGCCCTACCGGGACTTTCTTCTTTTCATTGCCCTGGGAACTATGGTAAGTAGAAGGCATTGTGACAGTCCTCGAGCAATCGGGTGGATTGGGGCATAAGTATCTTGGCGTTGAGCTGAACCTTCCGGAGTTGGGCCCAATTACGCTGACAAGTGTTTTGCGTGCCGCGACGGAAACGGCTGTCTACCGGACGAGTCACCCGGAAGTGGTGGTCAAGGTGTTTGATCTCGATTGCGGGCTTGAGGATGAGGTGAGCTACGGGCCTTATGTAGCGTTTCAGTTAGAGGTGGCGAATTATGAGGAGATTGCTCCCATTGCCGAATTGAGGAGTGCCGTGCCCGCGTTTCATGGTTCCGGTCTAGACGGGGAACGGAAGTTTGCTTATGTCGCCATGGAATTCTTGGATGGGTGCGATCTTCAAGAATGGTGCGATGATGCCAGGGAAGGCGGATACCCGGTAGAATGGCTTAGTGAGTTTCGTCGGGTGGTTTACCATACCGTATCCATTCTAGAGCGCTTTCACGAGAATCGGATTGTCGTGATTGATTTCAAACCGGAGAACGTGCTGCGGTTAAAAGACGGGAGTATCCGGTTTGTGGATATGGGGGCTTTCTTCACGGCGCGGCATTTGGGGGAGACCAAGGAGTATATGTATTCGGCTACTCCGGACTATGCTGAACTGTTGATTGACTCTTCCAATGTGGAGAGCGGGGTGCCGTTGACCGAGGCTTCGGACATTTTTGCGGTAGGGGTAGCTTTGTTTGAAATGGTGACGGGGGAATCCCGCTTGTCGATCGATCCGCAAACGGCGGATGCTATTCTCGACGAGGGTTCGATCTATCTGTTTCGCGATTCCCAGGTGCGTGATGTCTGGAAGGCGTACCCGCATCTGACTGGCGAGCTCCCCTTGGTGGAGGCGCAGCTCAAAGATCGGCGGCTTTTGTTTGCGGAAGTTTGGCATGTTCTCAAGGGGTATTTGGCAACTGCTTACGAGGAATGGGATTCACTAGGGGCCACGGAGCGTGATGAGTTGCTGGTGAATACGGGCGTGACCTTTATTCGGGAGCACTTACCGGAGCCGTTGAGATGGTTGGCGGATGCGATTGCTCGTTCCACGGCTTTGCGTAGTCTCCGCTTGGAGTCGGTTAACGATCTCAAAGCGTTCTTAGGGGAGCCGATTGGGGAGGAGCAACGCGGGCAATTACTGGCTGCGAATGGTTTCGTGCGGTATCTGCAAGATTTGGGTTCGGCGGAAATGTTCTTGGACCGACTTCAAAGTTGGGATCTCCGAGGGCAGCAGGGGCCTTCCCCTTGGGCGATCGCGGTGCCGGCTTGCGGTGCGTTTCTAGGAGAGCAGGCGGATTTTACTTTCGTGGTCGCGACGGCGGTCGATGCCGAGGATCACACGTTCTATCACTTGGCTGGCGACGAGACGGGGGCTGCCGAACCCGTGGCGCTCTCGTCGCTCAGCGACGCGACGGGCGCCTTCCTGCTCTAGGGAGCGGAAGGGCACGGAGGTTTCGAATCCGTCGATGGATTCTTTGGTTTTCTTTCCTGTCGGCTTGACTCCGGAAGATCCTGCAGGCAAACACTCTGGCTCCCTAGATGGAGAAGGATGTGGAAGCAATTGGGGGAGAATCCCCTGGAAAACGAGACACGGACAAACAAAGGTGGTGGCAGCCCTTTCATTGGGCGGTGTTGGTTTGCCTGGTCGTAGGCTCGGCTTGTGCCACGCCGAGCCCGGACGAAAGCCCGGAGCGCTCTTCTGTGCCGGTTAGCACTCCAACTGCGGAGGTGCCGTTGCCGTCTTCTGGTGAGATTTCCGCTTCCGAGGAGGATCCTCCGAATGCGCTCTTGACGCCGCCGTATGAGCTGAATATTGAGAGCATTGTCCGGCTTATTTTTCAGCGGAACCCATCTGTGAATGCGTCCCGTGAAGAGATGGCGGCCGCCAAGTATGGTTTGGAGGAGTTTCGGGCCAACCTGAGTCGCTTAGAACCGTTTATTGAAACCCGGTCGGACCTGTCGGAGTTTCCCAATCGGCGAGGGGCTTTTGGCGGTGCTGTCGAGTCGGTGGTGGGGATTCAGCAAGAGACCTTTCGCGGCTCCGTTTTTAGTGCTGAGGTAGGAGGGTCCGTTTCGCGATTTGAATTCGATCGCGTGTTGGCGACACAGAGTTCGAGTGAGTCTGGAGCGGGAGCTTTGGTGCGAGCGCGGGCTGAGATTCCGTTCTTTGGTTCGCGCCGGCGGCAGAACCGAATCATTGCTCAGGCGTTTCAAGAGACGACGGCGCGAAAAGCGCAGCTCGATTACCTAGAGGCCTATCGCAGTCTGGTGGACAACGGGCTCGAGTATTTCTCGCTGACGGTTTACTACCAGCGTTTGGCGAACGTGTATCAGGAAACGATGGATGATCTGGATCGCTTGTTGGAGGACGATCGTTTGCGACCGGAGGATCGATCTCGGGTTTCTTCAGAGAAAGGCACCTTGGAGACAACGCGCAATCTTTACCAAGCCCGCCTGGACCAGTACGAAGCGATCTTGCTTTCCTATATGGCCATGGATTCTACGGATGAGTTTTCCATTGATGCGGAGAGTTCGTCGCTCAGCACGTTTCGGGATGGGAGTGGGCGCGGGTTTCAGTTGGAGGCTTTGATCGAAAAGGCGCGTGCGAACAATCCAGCATTTCAAGTGCTCGGCGATGCCATCAAGAACACCGAGCTTCAGCGCGATCAAGCCATCAAAGGACGGTATGACGTGACGACGTTTGTGGAAGGTACTTTGTTTCCGTTGGGATCGGAAACATTTGATGATCGGCTGGATGGCTGGACCGTCGGCGGCGGGGTGAATGTGCGCTTGAACGATCAACGCGTTTTGGCGGCGACCCGAAAGAAGGCGGAAGCGCAGATTCGTCAGTTCGAATCCGAGATTGAAGCGGAGGAGATCAAGATGCGGAGACAGATTACGACCGAGTCCAAGGGGATTGTCGACAACGAGCGGAATCGGGAGAAGATCCTCTCTTTGGTGACGGCCATGCGATCGGAGTATGAGCAGCGGTTGACGGAGTACTTTGCTCAGTCGATCAATATTGATCAGTTGTTGGAGACGCGAGCCAAGTTGACGGATAGTCGGACGGATGATGCCGCCAATCTCTATAACACGGCCAATCGTGAGATCAATCTGTTGGGTGCAACAGGGCGGATCTATGAATTGGCCGGATTGCGTCTGGAATCGAGTCCGGCCTTAGAGGCTGCGCAATAAACGCATTGACGCTGCGGTGTTTCGGAAGCGAGAGTGAGGGTCTATGATCTCCCGTTCTAGAACTCTCCTGTGCGTGTGTTTGACGGCGCTGGTGTTCCCCGGCCTTTTGGCCGCTTCGCCCAAGCATTTGTTTATTCTTTCGGGGCAGTCCAACATGGCTGGGCACCGACCTGAGGAAGCCTTCACGCCGAGTGTCTCCAAAGCTTTGGGGGGCGAGCAGGTCCTCATCGTGCAGGATGCGGTTGGAGGGCAGCCGATCCAGCGCTGGCACAAGGGGTGGCAAGCGCCGGATGGGACGGAGCCCGAAACGACCGGAGATCTCTACGATCGCCTCATGGGCAAGGTAAACGCTGCGGTCGGGGATACGGAACTGGCCAGCGTGACCTTTATCTGGATGCAAGGAGAACGCGATGCTCGGATGCAGTGGGCATCGGTTTACGAGGCTAGTTTGTTGGCTTTACATCAGCAGGTGTCCAAGGATCTCGGAAGGACCGATGTGAATCTGGTCATTGGTCGTTTGAGTGATTTTGACCTGAAGAATGAGAAGTATAAGCAATGGACGGACATTCGGGAGATCCAGGTTCGTGTTGCGGAGTCGAACCCTCGATTTTCCTGGGTAGATACTGACGATCTCAATGACGGCGTGAATCGACGCGGTAAGTCCATTGAGAATGATCTACACTATTCGGCGGACGGCTATCGGAAACTGGGAGAGCGGTTTGCCGAAGCGGCGTTGAAACTCATTCGCGCGAGCCAGACTTCGCGCTAGGTGGTAGGTGCCGGATGGTGGTGGTGGGCGCGATCTTGAACCCGACCGCGATCACCAAAACGCTTCGAAGAGCGAATGGGGGTGGAATTCGTGCTGCGGTTCGCGCCAGGAACGATTCCGGTTGGTGAGGTTGAGTTCCCGTTCGATTGCGAAACGCCGGGTTTGAATGTAGTGGAGGACGTGGCGGACGGTTTCATCGAAGCGGGCGAGGTGTTCCGAATTTTCGTTCGCTTGAAGAAACGGGCGCACGAGTAGGTAGCGCTCGGCGATGCGTTCGCGGAGAGTGGACTCGTCCCATGAGGTGGTGATCAGATCTCGGGCGACGCGCTCGAACTGCTCTCGTCCAAACTCAGTTTGCAAGAGCGCGCGTCCCAAGATCCCGCCTTGTTGGTGGGTGAGTCGAGAGTAAGGATCTTCAAATAGCTGGTCCGCTCCGTGCGGAAGGAATTCGAATCGGTCTGTTTTCGGGTTGCGGTAGATCCGGTAGTTGTTGACTTGGGTGTACCCATCCCAGTGGTTGACGAACTGTTCGACGGCGAGGAATCGGGCGAATTGAAGCGGCACCACGTGCTGGTCTAGCGCGGGCCACGGGTTGGCGTCATCGGCCTCTGCGATGGCTCGGGCCAGGGATCGGAGGTCGGTCCGGTCTGCTCGGTCTTGGTTGCTGTCGAGGTCCAGTTCTCGCCATTCCGTGACATCTCCGGGGCCTTCGTAGAGGTTGCCTCCCGTTTTTTTGAACCAACGTTTGAGGAAGTCTTTCGTGACCGCTTCGATTTGCACGTAGAGGCCCAGGCGCCGGCCGTTGAGAGTCACGCTGGCGTAAGTGGTCCGGGGTGCGGGAATCCCGGCATCGCGAAAGATGGAATAGCCGAGTGACTCGCGGAGATAGCTCGGATCTTGGACGGCATTGTTAAGGACGATTCGGCGGACGCCTTGGAAGCGTTGGCCATTTTCAAAGTGGTTGAACTTGATGGTGAACCCACTCTTGGACGTATCGGTCAAATCCCGAAAGCTTCCCCAGCCGCCTTTGAGTCGGATGCCGACGTTTTGCAGCTCCATGTCGCCCGAGCGAAAGGTGCCCCGAACATAGTGTTTGGGTTCTTCTTGGAGGAGGGCGAAGGCTTCGGGCGAGAGCTCGATGGCGTAGTCGTGGATTTGCAGTGGCTCGAAGAGGGCTTGAGCCGGATCCGGATCTGGGAACGGGCTTCGGACGCCTTTGGACATCGGCTGGTGTTGCACCTCTGTTTCAGGCAGGTCTGGTAGGGTTGCCACGAATGCGGCTTGCGGGCTATCTGGTGCGAGGAGGCGGATGAGTTGGACGAGGACACGGGAAGCCTTGGGTTGATCCTCAGCATGTCTGACGGCATAGCCGGCAGTTTCTGTGAGGAGAGCGGTGCGCTCTTCGGATTGAGAGCGTTCGTCCTCGTCGATTTCGTGTTCTTCGTCATGGTCCTCATGCCGCCGCCATTCTGGATTGAAGCGTTGGATGAGGGCGTGGGCGAGTTCAGCGGCTTCGGGGTCGGTTCCCTGCAGTCGGAAGATTTCAATGAGCCGTAGGCGAGCTTGGTGGGCCTGCGCAAGGGCATCGGCTAGGGTGCCCGTGGTGAGCGGAGCTTCGTCCGAGCGGAAGGACGGTAAGAGTCGGAACGTCTCAGCGAGTTGCTCTCGGTTCCATTCGTCGGCCGACGCGCGCCAGGGATTGGGATGAGGGAGTTGTTCGAGTGCCGCGGCTGCCTGTTCATACCGCTCCAAGCCGACGAGGTTGTGCAGGTAGCCTTCCTGGGCTTCGAGCTGGAACCGTCCCCGGAACTGCTTCGCGACGATTTGTGCGACTTCCTCGGCGGGTTTTTCCTGAACCGCTTGGATGCTGAGGCCCCAATCGTGCAGGATACGGTTGGCCTCTTCACCCACTTCGTAGTCGGCCGCGTAATGGGCGATGCTGGCCAGAACCCGCGCGGCTTCGAACTCCATCCCGCGATGGGCCAGGAGGTGAGCGGCATGGAGGAGCTCGTGCAGTTGGTCCTGATCCGCCTCCTGTGCCTCCATGCGGAGTACAGGGAGAGGATTCGCTGCGCGGGCTACCGTTCCGCCCAGTAAGAGTCCGGCAAGTGTGGTGGCCAGGGCCAAAGTGAAGAGCTTAGCCATACCGAGATACTGTTTACCGCCCCCTCTTCTATTTTGGGGGCGGTAGGATGGGGCCGTCGATGTGGACTGCCCCGAGGGGATTAGAAATGTACTAACTTCCCGAGTTCTGAGACGCGGGCGTCGATGGCCTCTCGCGAGGCTTGCGTGGTGGCGTTGAGACCAAATCCTTCACAGCAAAACGACGCGGTGACGCTTCCATGGATGATGGCCTTGCGGAGGTGCTCGTCGATATCGCCTCCGGCTGCGGCCAAGTAGCCGATCAAGCCGCCCACGAACGAGTCGCCGGCTCCGGTGGGGTCGGTGAGTTTGGTGAGCGGAAACGCGGGCGCGATGAACAAGCCCTGCGGTCCGGAAAGGAGCGCGCCGTGCTCGCCTTTCTTGATGATGACGTAGCGTGGGCCGAGTTCATGGATCTTACTGATCGCCACGACGACATTGTCCTCTTCAGTGAGTTGACGTGCTTCGGAATCGTTCAGGACTAAGCAATCGATTTCATTGAGCAGAGCCAGCAGTTCGTCTCGGGCAATGTTGAGCCAGAGATCCATGGTATCGGCGATGACGAACTGGCTGTCACTGGTTTGGGCAAGGATATGGCGTTGGAGTTTAGGTTCGCAGTTGGCGAGGAGGACGTAGGGATGTTGTTTGAGCGTGGGGGGGATGTCTGGCAGCCAACCTTCAATTACGCCAAGAACTGTTTCGAGGGTTTGGCGGTTGTTCATGTTGACTTCGTACTCGCCTTCCCAGAAGAAGGTTTGGCCTTCTTTGCGCTCCAGCCCTTCGAGATTGATGCCGTGCTTTTCGTAGAGCGAAATGTAGTCCTCGGGAAAATCACTGCCGACCACGCCAACGATACTGACGGGCGAAAAGAAGCTGGCTGCTACTGCAGCGTGACTGGCGGATCCGCCGAGTAGGCGCGGGTTTTCGCTGTAGGGGGTCTTGATGGAGTCGAGGGCCGTGGTTCCGACGATGAGTACGCTCATAGAGATCTTATTGTGAGTAACGTTCGCCAGCTGGATCTGGAATCGGGATCCGGGATTGAGCTGGGCTCAGGACGGTAATTGGTCCCGTATGGCTTGACAAGCCCTGTCTGGGTGGTCGGCGTTGAGGATATCCGAGACGACACAAACCCGGGTGGCCCCGGCCGCGATGACTGCCGGGAGTGTGTGGCGATTGACGCCTCCGATGGCAAACCACGGTCGGTCCACGTGTTCGGCGGCCCAGGTCACGTATTCCAGCGTGACGGGTTTGGCGCTTGGCTTGGTGGGGGTGGCGAAGATGGGGCCGATGGCGACGTAGTCGGCTGCGGTCGCCAGAGCCCGTTCGCATTGATCCGGAGCATGGGTGCTAAGGCCGAGAGTCATCGGCGGATCCGTTTTCGGGAGATCGGCTTTGGATTGCCATCCGGCATCAAAGAAGTCTTCCTGACCCAGGTGAACGAAAGGGGTCGGAAGGCGAGCCGCAATCGAGGGGTGATCATTGATCACCAGATGGACGCCCGCATTCTCGGCGATGGGTGCCATGCTTTCGGCGAGCGCGAGCACTTGGTCGGGTGCGTAGCCTTTGGCGCGAAGTTGGATCACATCGCTCCCGCCGTCACACAGTTGGCGAGTGAGTTCGATGGCAGATCGGTCCCCCAGGTAGCCGGTATCTACAAAGGTGTAAAGACGGCAGTCGGCGAGGGACCGTTTGGTTGCCATATCACCTATCGGGCTGCGCCGGACTGGGAGACCGGGAGAGGGCTAGTTCTTATTTGCCAACAGCTCGTGGCCAGCTCCGCCTTGGAACCGTTCGACGAAGTTGGTGGAGTAGACGCCTCGTTTGAAATCGGGATCCTGGAGGATCGCGAGTTGGAACGGGATCGTGGTCTTGACGCCCGTGATCATCATCTCGTTCAAAGCCCGGGTCATGATGTTCATGGCTTCGGGACGGTCTTTGCCGAAGGCAATGAGTTTACCGATCATCGAGTCGTAGTGGGGCGGGATGTGGTAGCCCGCGTAGGCGTGTGATTCGAAGCGGACGCCACGGCCGCCCGGGGCATAGAGCATCTCGATTCGGCCGGGGGAAGGTCGGAAATTGTCAAAGGGATCCTCCGCGTTGATACGGCACTCGATGGCGTGACCGCTGGGGCGAATGTCACCTTGGCTGATGCCGATGGGTTCTCCCATGGCCACCATGATCTGAAGCTTCACCAGATCATGACCGGTGACTTCCTCCGTAACGGGGTGTTCCACCTGAATGCGCTTGTTGACTTCCAAGAAATAGAAGTTGCCCTTCTCATCCACGATAAATTCGACCGTTCCCGCGTTGGTGTATTGCGCGAGTTCGCACAGTTTGATGGCGGCTCGGCTAGTCTTTTTGCGGATGTCTTTGAAAGGTTTCTCGTTGAGGAGCGGGGAGGGGGATTCCTCGATGAGTTTTTGATTCCGTCTTTGGATCGAGCAATCACGCTCACCGAAGTGGAGCACCTTGCCTTTGGCATCGCCCAGGATCTGGATCTCGATGTGGTGCGGGTTTTCGATGAATTTCTCGATGTAGACGTTGGAGTTGCCGAAGCACTGCTCGGCTTCACCGCGGGCGGTGTGAAAGGCTTTGATCAGCGAGATGTCGTTGTGCACGACGCGCATCCCGCGACCGCCGCCACCGGCGACGGCTTTGATCATCACGGGATAGCCGATTTCTTTGGTGATCGCGAGGGCGTCTTCTTCCGATTCGATTGCTCCGACCGAGCCAGGGGGGATGGGGACGCCGGCCTTCTTGGCCAGTTCGCGGCTGGTGGCCTTGTTTTCGAGCGCGTTCATGGCGGCTGCGCGAGGGCCGATGAACCGAATATTGCAACTCTCGCAAACCTCTGCGAAGTGCGCATTTTCCGAAAGAAAGCCGTATCCGGGATGGATGGCGTCGACGTCGGCGATTTCTGCCGCGCTGATCAATCGGTCGATTCGAAGATAGCTTTCAGGGCTAGGGCCCTTTCCGATGCAAATGGCTTCGTCAGCCATTTGGACATGCATGGAGTTGCGATCCGCTTCGGAGTAGGCGGCAACAGTCCGGATATTGAGTTCTCGACAGGCGCGGATGATGCGGACGGCGATTTCCCCGCGATTAGCTACCAGAATCTTTTCAAACATTGGCGGTCGGATCGTTGGGAGAAGGCTTAGACAGGCTTGATCTTGAACAGGGGCTGACCGAACTCAACAGGCTCGGCGTTCTTGGCGAGAATCTCGGTGATTACCCCTTTGGTCTCAGCTTTGATTTCGTTCATCACCTTCATGGCCTCGATGATACAGACCACGGTTTCGGCATCCACTTCCGTGCCCACATCCACGAAGGAGGAGGCGTCCGGTGAGGGTGCGCCGTAGAAAGTGCCGATCATCGGAGAGTTGATCGTGCTGTCGTTCGAACTATCGGCTGGGGCGGCTGCCGGGGCCGGGGCACTGGCGGCGGGCTGAGGAGCTGCCGGGAGCGCTTGGGCGGCAGGGGGCGCCAGTAAGTAGGGCCCCCCTTCCGAGGTGGTGGCCGTGTAGCCCTCGACACCTCGCCGGAGTTTGATCTTAAAATCTTCTTTCTCCATCTCAAATTCTGAGATGGAGTTCTTGTTCATTAGTTCGACAATTGACTTGATGTCTTCGAAATCCACCGTGCGCTCCTGGTTAAGTTCGTTTCTCCGTCTTCGGACCGCTTACCAGCCGGTAATTACTAAAAAAGCAGTTGTCGCGGAACGACACTGCTTTGGTCTTGAGGCCATCGTTTGACGGTCAAGGTAGTTCGCAACCCTAGGCGCGTCAAGGGGAGAAAAATACCGTTGGAACCCAGCGAGGGATTCGGCGTGAGGGAACCTCTCCTTCTCTTTTTATGCGCCACCCTTACGGGGGCTAGATCCTGAGCTGAGGGTCTGGGGTGATGCTCGGGCTTAGCCAGCTTCCGTTAATCTTTGGCGGAGCTCGGTCTTGAGGATTTTTCCGGTGGCGTTGCGGGGGAGGGCTTCGCAAATGTGCACTTCGCGGGGTTGTTTGAAATCCGCCAGGCGGCCTTTGAGGAACTCTTTGACCTCCGCAGCCGTGACCGTGGCGTCCGCATCCAGCGCAATGAAGGCAATGGGTTGCTCGCCTTTTTTCGGGTGGGTTTTTCCAACGACCGCGGCTTCCTTGACTCCGGGGATCTGATAGAGACGTTCTTCGATTTCTCGCGGATAAACGTTGATTCCGTTGACCAGAAGCATGTCTTTCTTGCGGTCCGTGATGAAGAAATACCCATCCGCATCTCGGTAGCCGATGTCCCCAGTCCGCAGCCAGCCGTTCTGAAGTGTGAGCTCGGTTTCTTCCGGACGCTTCCAGTAGCCCTGCATGACGTTGCCCCCTCGGACGCAGACTTCACCAATTTCTTTTTCCGCCAGGACATTGCCGGCTTCGTCGAGAATGGCCACTTCTACGTCTTTGACCGGGAGCCCAATGGAGCCGGGTTTCCGCGTGCCCCGGATCGGATTGAGGGAAACGACCGGGCTCGCCTCGCTTAGCCCGTATCCTTCAATGAGCGGGATCCCGACGCGTTCGGTAAACTGTTGGAGCACTTCAACCGGTAACGGAGCAGCGCCGCTGATGCATAGCCTTAAGGGGAGTGGCGGGAGCTCGGTATTGGCGAGTGTGCGGAAGAGCTGCGGGATGGCTGGCAGGATAGTGGCTTGATGGCGGATGATTTCCATCAAGATATTCTTGGGTGGGTGGAGGGAACGAATCAGCACCAGCGAACCGCCGACCAGAGTCGGGAGAAACACACCGACCGTGAGCATGAAACTGTGGAACATGGGCAGGAGAATGGCCATGCGGTCGAGTTCGACCGCCTCCAGTTCGTGCCGACAGCTTTCCACGTTGTGGAGGAGGTTGCCGTGGGTGAGCATGGCTCCCTTGGGCTTTCCGGTGGTTCCGGAGGTGTAGATGATGACCGCCAGATCCTGCTCGGTGCGGGCTTGGTACGCGGTGTTTTCGGCTCCTGCGGCCGGTGCTGGGAAGGAGTCGAATTGATTGGTTTGGATGACTTTCAGGTCGGGCTGGGTTTGGGTGATCTCGCTGAGCTGAGGGGCGAGCTCGTCATCGGTGATGATCGCCTTGGCCTCGGCGTCGGAGACGATATAGGCCACTTCGGATGGTTTAAGAAAGTTATTGATTGGGACGACGACACCCCCTGCTTGGAGGATGGCGTAGACTGCGGAGATGAATTCGGGGCAATTCTTGAGCCAAATTGCGACGGTTTGGCCGGGTTGGATGCCTAGGGAGTCGACCAAATGGTGCCCCAGGGCCCCGCTTTGGGCATGGAAATGAGAGTACGTGTAGTCGTCATCGCCCCAGAACACGGCGGTTTTATCGCGGTTGGAGTCGGCCGTTTTGAGGAATTCCGAGGCTAGATTCATGCGGGTATTTTGAAGAAAAGGCCTAGCGAGGCAACGCATTTTGAGGTGGGGGCACGGATTGAGCGGCGGAATCGTTTTGAATTTGAGGCTGAATTCCTTAGGTTGACGCCGTGATCGATTCGGATGAGACCCTAGCCCCGTGGCTTGATCGGGTGCGCGCGTGCCCCGTGGTGGCGTTGGATACGGAGGCGGACAGCTTGTACTCCTATCCGGAGCGCCTCTGTCTGATTCAGATTGCCTTGCCCGACGCTTTGTTCCTGGTTGATCCGCTCTCTGGCGTGAATTTGGATCCCCTGTGGGAGAGTTTGCAGGATGTTGAATTGGTGATTCATGCGGCGGATTATGACCTGCGGCTCTTGCACAAAGGGTTCGGTTTTGCGCCTTCCAAGATCTTTGACACCATGTGGGCGGCACGATTGCTCGGTTTTCGCGAGTTTGGATTGCACCATTTAGTGACCCATTTTCACTCCGTGCAGTTGGAAAAGGGGTCCCAGAAGGCCGACTGGGGGAAACGCCCCTTGACGGAGAAAATGACGGAGTATGCGCTGAATGATGTCCGCTACTTGTTGTCGATTCACCAGTCCCTGCGAAACACTCTAGTCGAGGCGGATCGACTCGAATGGGTGGAGGAACTCGGCGGGCGTTTGATCGAGGATGCGGTGCAGAGTAGTGAAACCGTGAACGAGGATGCGTGGCGCATCAAAGGCAGCAGCCGCTTGGATCGGCATGGGCTGGCAATCCTCCGGGGACTCTGGGAGTGGCGTGAGCGGGAAGCGTGTGGTGCCAATAAGCCGCCGTATTTTGTGCTGCGGCACGATGCCTTGGTGGAAGTAGCGTCTCTGGCGGCCGCGGGGAAGCGATGGGAGCATTCGGTGCCACAACGGTTTTCAGCCCGGCGGCGGCGAGAGATGCGGTCGGAGATTGAACTCGCGGGGCAAATGGATCCCGAAGATTGGCCCAACAAGAAGCGCTCTGTGCGCAATCCGATCACCGAAAAAGAGAAAGATCGGATCGAGGAGTTGAAAAACCTCCGCGATTCCCGAGCGGAAGATCTGGGCTTGGATCCGACCTTGATTGCAAGCAAGGCCAAGCTGGTGGCCTTGGCCCGGGATTGGGACGCTCAGATGCAGCAGATGATGCAGTGGCAGCGCCGGTTGATTAGCACCTAATTTCGGCGCGTAGCGGACGGTAGCCGCTACCGTGGAAGGAGTTCGTAGGCGTACCCTTTGAGGTAATGCGTCTCAGGAATCGTCGGGATGATGGGGTGATCCGGGGATTGGTGGTACACCGCGATCCGACGCAAGACCTGACGGTTGTCAAACGCGGCCTGAGCAATGACTTCCTCAAACATGCCTTCGTCGACATGGTGGGAGCAGCAGAAGGAAAACAAGAGCCCGCGTTCCTTGAGAATGCGGAGGGCTCGGAGGTGGATTTCTTTATAACCGCGTAATGCATCATTTACCGAGTTCCGGTTCCGAGTGAAGGAAGGGGGATCCAGGATGATTGCGTCGTACTTGTTTTCTTCGGAATCGGGTCGGGTGGTGTTTTGCGCCTGTTTGAGCCAATCAAACACATTGGCTTCGTGAAATTCACAGCGGTCGGCCAGATCATTGGCGGCTGCGTTGCGTTTGGCTTGGGCGATTGCTGGGCCGCTTTGGTCGATCGCTTCCACTCGCCGATCCGGTAGTCGGGCAGCATGGAGGGCGAAGCCGCCTTGGTAGGTGAAACAATCCAGGATTCGGCGAGAACCCCAGCGCTCGATCAGCTCGGCAACGGCTTGGTAATTGTGCTGTTGATCCAAGTAAAACCCGGTCTTGTGTCCCGTGCTCAGATCGACTGCGAATTTGAGGCCGTTGAGGGAGATGGATAAGGGAGCGTCTCCGTCCCCTCCAGACGTGGCAGTTTCCTCCGGATTTGGAATGGCGAGGCCTTCGGCTTTCCGCGAAGCCAAGTCGCAGCGTTCCGAAAGGGTTTCGGGTTGGTACAGGCTCGTGAGGGCGGCTTGAATCTGGCTCTTCCGTTGATCCATCCCAATGGAGGAAATTTGGAACGAGAAAGCGGATTCGTAGCGATCAATGATCAACCCGCTCAGGCCGTCTCCCTCCGCATTGATCAGGCGATAGGAGGTGGCACCGGGCATGAGTTTGTCACGCAGGGCTTGGGCGGCCTTGAATCGGCGGACGAAGAAGGCTTCGTCGATCGTCTCGCGCCGTTTGGTCAGGAGACGGACGGAGATCTTGGATTGCGAGTTGTAGAAGCCGAAACCAATGATCCGACGCTTGTGGTCCCGCACCTGGACGAGCTCGCCGTCTTCGGGCTCGTGGGTGATGTTCTGGATGGCCCCCTTGTAGATCCAGGGATGGCCGGCGATGATCCGGTCCGAGGTACGGGGGCGGAGATAAATGGTCGATGGTTCTTTCAAAGGAGTGGGGACTGATATTGAGGTAATGGTCGCCGTTTTCTTGGCGAATCCGGACATATCTCCGATACGGGCCTCAGTACCCGTTTTCGAGAGGCGGGACAGTTTTCGGAATAGGAGCTCCGCTCAGACGGCCGCTCCGGAATGGCTTAGGCCTTCCAATCGAAGGCTTTCTTCTTGATTTCGTAGATGAAGCCTACGGTGAAAAGGCCGAGGAAAACCATCATGGAACCAAAGATCAAGTGAGCGTTTTGGGCGAGTTGCTCTTTGTAGACGACGGCCCAGGGATAGAGAAAAACCACTTCCACGTCGAAGAGGATGAAGAGCATCGCGACCAGGTAGAATTTGACTGAAAACCGCGCACTGCCTTCGCCCACCGGCAACATACCGCACTCGTAGGCGGTGTCTTTCATGGTGTTGCGGCGGCCGCGTTTGCCGAATACGACCGAGGCGATCAGGGTACCGGCGGCAAAAAGCACGGCGACGGCACCGAGAATGAGGACCGGAATGTATTCAGTGATCTGCGAATCCATCGACGAAACCTAGAAACAGCCGTCCGGGAATTCAAGTGCAATCGGTGGCGTGACGCCGCCCTTTTTGAGACGGATCAAGTTTTGCGGGTGGTCAGGGTGCTTCGTTGAGGGTCCAACGGTAGTCTTGGTAGCGAATCTTGATGCCGGTCGGGATCGGGGTGTTTCGATACTGATTCAGGTAGTCTCGGAGCGTTCCTTTGGTGGTGAAGTCATCGACGTACCATTTAAAGATCTCCGATACGGCGATCGTCTTGGGGCCGGTGCTCCGAAGCGCCAAGGGGTTGGTGTTGATGAAGGCGCGAGTCAAATCATCCAGGGTTGGGTCGAGAGATTCGGCTGCAAAGGCTCGGGAATGCAGTGGGGGGCAACTGGCGCTGGCGCAGTTGAGCGCGAAGTGGATGCGGGGTTCCTCGAAGCGTGGCCGAATGATGTCATTCTCCAACAGGTGAAAGCTCGTTCGCTTGCCGGCAACCCGAATGGACTTCGAGCGAAAAAAACGGGTGCGCCCGATGAAGCCGCCGCCACCCGGTCCCTTGGTGGGGTAGGCATCGAGGATTTTTTTCAGGATCCAGGCATTGTACGCGTTGAGGTAGAAGGCGAGTTGAGCGGGTTTGGGTTGGCCTGCGATCCGGGCCTGACCGATCGCTTCCGTGACTTGGGTGAGCGCTTTCCGATCGGCGGCGTGGGCGTGCCACGCCTGGTAACGCACCCCTTTCGGCGTGACATAGGTTTGCAACAATCGATCGTAGGTAGCCGTCCAGTCCTCCGCTCGTAGCCCGATGCATGCCACCAGTGCGAGCAGGAGCGTGAGGCCGAGGAAGGGGCTGCGAGAGAGGGGAATCCGGAAATGCATAGTGACGTTCTTTCTCTCGTTGAGACGTTGCCAAGGGCCGGCTTATTCCCTCGACTGTTGGTGGTGGTGGAGTCGGATGCCGCTCAGGCTTGCCATGGCGAACAACACTAGACACGCCGAGTAGATCATGAGCTGTTGTTCGAATGGCAGTTGGCGATCCAGCAAGGTACCGACCAAAATGGGGCTGAGCGCGGTGCAGAAGATGCCGATGGTTGACATGAGGCTCTTGATCGCCCCGAGGTGACGAGTGCCAAAGAGTTCGGCCCAAAGCGCCGAGGTGGTGCTGGACCCAATGCCGAGGCTCACGCCCATGAGACCGTTGTAGAGAAAGGGCGCACTGATGTGGTCAAGGCGGGCCATGATCAGCATGCCAAGCGCCAGGGGGGCGAGTTGGATGGAAAAGAGCCGGGAGGCACCGAAGCGGTCGATCAGCGGTCCGATTAGAAAAGCAAAGGCCAGCCGGCTGAGGCCGAAGCTCACGAACGAACCAGCCATGAGTGCGTGCGACCAGCCTTTTTGATCGGCCAGGGTAAATTGGTAGAGAATCAATCCGGTCGCCAGGAAGCCGGGCGCGATATAGGTTGGCAGGAGCAGGTAGAATGGTCCGTGCCTTAACACTTGCCCGCGGTCCCAATGGGTTCGGTCACGGGTCAGGCTGGATTGGGACTCGGATTTGTCTTCGGATGGTGCCGCGGATTTTTGGGGCAGGTAGTAGGCGACCGGAGCCAAGCAGGCAATGGCGAGAAAAGCCGCAATCCACCAAGAGGGCCGCCACCCGAGGTGGGCGATGAGTGCGATGGTCAAGGGTGGGAAAAAGGTTTCCCCTAAGGGGAAGCCCATAGTGGCGATACTGAGAGCCTTGCCGCGTTGCATGTTAAAGGTTCGCGCCATGGTGGCGGTGGCGGTGATCGAAAGCAGGCCTTGTCCGGTGAAGCGGAGACCGAAGAGACCGAGAGCCAGTATACCGAGGCTCGGGGCGCCCGCAGTGATGGCGCAGGCGGCGGCCAGACCGAGGGCGACATTGCGGGCGTAGGTCTGGATCGGCATGCGATCCATGAGGGGACCTGCAAACGGGAGGCAAAGCGCGGAGAGCAAGGTGGCGCCGGAGTAGAGCGAGCCCCACTGCGTATTGGAGAGTCCGAAGCGCTCCATGATTTGGGGCACGCTGAGTGAGATATAGAAGGTTTGGCCAAAGCTCGAGAAAAACGCGAGTAGGAAGCCGAATCCCAATACGCGTGGCGAACTTCTGAGAAGTGAAAAGTAGTCGCGGATCATCTCGCAGGGTTGGGCCGACGCTTAGGGGCGAGTGTCGGCTAGCGATTCTCGGCGCAGCCGACGCAGAGCACGGCGTCGGGTTGCGCATCGAGTCGATCGGCGGAAATGGGTTTCTTGCAGCGGCCGCATAGACCAAAGGTGCCTTTGGCAATCCGAGCCAGGGCGCTTTCCACGCGTTGCAATTGGTTCTGTTGCCTACGGCGGAGTTCGAGTGCCATTTGTTGAGACTGCATGGCATCCATGCGGGAAAGGCGTCCGATGGAGGTATCCAAATTTACCGTCTGGGAGGCGTCGGCATTGCTGTCGAGATCGGCGCGAAGTTCCTCGGCGAGCGCTTCCAACTTAGGACGATAGACGGCTTGATCTTCGGGTGTCATGGCGCCTTAAGGCGTCTGAGGCATACCAAGGGCGGTCCCTCGCCGTCAATTAAAACGGGCTTGATTGGCCCTAGGCAAAGGAAACGATCGAAGCGAATGGTAGGGCGAGCGTACCCGCGAGCCGTTGGGCACGGAGAGGGTTCGCGTAACTCAAGGGCTCAGAGGGACGGGCTTCTTGCCCAACGGCTCGCGAGTACGCTCGCCCCACCAGCCGCCCCTCCATTCGCTTCGCGTCGGCGGAAAACTATGGTTTTGGGGTGTTGCTCCCTTCCGGGGCTTGCGGCTAAGCTTGGGTGGTGAAACGGACCGTGAAATGTGATTACGCCGCTCGGGCGGTGTTGGGCTTAGCCCGACACTACGCCACGGGTAAGGCTGTTCGCGTGGAAACCCTGGCCCGGGAACAGGCCGTCTCACACAATTACTTGGTGCAGATCCTGATCGAGCTCAAGACCGCCGGACTGGTGCGAAGCCAACGCGGTAAAGAAGGCGGTTACCGATTGGCTCGCGCCCCGAAGGAAGTTTCCTTGGGGGATGTCATTCGCTGTCTGCATGGCCAGATCTTCGAATCGTCGACGGGGGATGATGGGGGGCCGCCGGAGTTGAAGGTGGCTTGGGGCAAGCTGCAGGGGGCCGTAAACGAAGCGGCGGATGAGATTACTTTTCAAGAAATGCTTGAGGCGTCGCAACCCGAGCAGGAGATGTACTATATTTAGGGTGGGGTGAGAACAGGAATGAGACGAACCATGATCAAATCCTCTGGGGCACTTCTAGCATTGGCGGTGCTCGTGTCGAATGGGGCGGCGCTTCGGTTGGTCGGAGAGACGGCTATCGATTTTAATCGAGACATTCGGCCACTGCTTTCGGATCGGTGTTTCTTCTGTCATGGGCCGGACGAGCATGAGCGGAAGGCGGGCCTGCGTCTGGATGAAGAAGCGGACGCCAAAGCGGATCGAAAAAGGGGGGCTGCGATCGTCCCGGGAAATGCTTCGAAAAGTGCGATCATGGAGCGGATCTTGGAGTCGGACCCGGATGACCGGATGCCTCCGATTGATTCCGGGAAAGCATTGGATGAAGCGGAGATCGCTTTGTTGACGCGGTGGATTGATGAAGGCGCTGAATGGTCTCAACATTGGGCATACGAACAGCCGAAGCCGCAGCCCGCACCGCGAGTCGAGCAGACCGCGTGGCCTCGGAATTGGATCGACCACTGGGTGTTGGCGCGGTTGGAAGCGGAAGGTTGGAAACCGTCTCTTGATGCCGACCCGGTTGATTTGGTGCGTCGCGTAAGTTTTGATTTGGTTGGCTTGCCACCAGATCCGGAGACCGTTCGAAGCTTTCTCCAAAACCCCTCCCCGCACGCCTATCAGACTCTGGTGGATGGGCTCCTCAATAGCCCGCAATTTGGCGAACGGATGGCGAGCTATTGGTTGGATTTGGTGCGGTTCGCCGACACCGTGGGCTATCATGGGGACCAGGACCACAGTATCTCGCCCTACCGGGATTACGTCATCGATGTGTTCAATGACAACGTGCCGTTTGATCAGTTTACCCGGGAGCAATTGGCGGGTGATTTGTTGCCCGATGCGGGTGTGGATCAACAAATCGCCAGTAGCTACAATCGGCTACTGCAGACGTCCCATGAAGGCGGCGTCCAGGCTAAGGAGTATCTGGCGATCTATGCCGCGGACCGGGTGCGCAATCTCTCTGTGGTTTGGATGGGGGCAACCATGGGCTGTGCCCAGTGTCACGACCACAAGTATGACCCGATCACGAGTAAAGACTTTTACGCCATGCAGGCGTTCTTTGCCGATCTCGACGAAACCGCGCACTTTAAGAACGGTTCGAATAGTTTGCCAACGCTGCGCGAACCCGAGATTAAAGTGTTGAGTCGACGGGAGCGATCGGTGATCGATTCCTTGGATCGTGAGATTGGTCTTTTGGGACGTTCCGACGGGGCTGGAGACGGGCATCGGCTCAATTACCTTCGCGATGTTCGTGACACGTGGGCGGAGGGGACACGTCGGATCATGATTTCGAAGTCCGTGGAGCCGCGGACCATTCGTGTCCTGCCGCGCGGGAATTGGTTGGATGACTCGGGGCCGGAAGTCGCCCCCGCCGTGCCGGAGTTTTTGGGAACACTCGCGAATCCGGAGTCGGGTCGGGCGGGGCGGATGGACTTGGCGAACTGGTTGGTCGATGCGGAGTCGGGGGGCGGGCTATTGACGGCCCGGGTGATGGTGAATCGGTTCTGGTATTTGATGTTTGGCGCGGGGTTGTCCCGGTCCTTGGATGACTTTGGCGGGCAGGGCGAGCCGCCGGAATATGGTGAGTTGTTGGATCAGTTGGCGGTGGAATTTGTGCGGAGCGGTTGGGATGTTAAGCACATCCTGCGCTTGATCGCGACGAGTCGGGTGTACCAGCAAGACTCCTATGAATCGGTCGAGCATCGGGAACAGGATCCATACAACCGTCTCTTGGCTCGGCAAAGTCGGTATCGATTGCCAGCGGAAGCGATTCGCGACAGTCTCTTGGCCATTGGCGGGCTTCTAGATTTGGAGATGGGCGGCGCGAGTGTCCGGCCGTATCAGCCCGAGGGGTATTACCGGCATTTGAATTTTCCCAAGCGCGAGTATGAAGCGCACGAAGATCAGCGTCAGTGGCGCCGGGGTGTTTATGTCCATTGGCAGCGGCAGTTTTTGCATCCGATGTTGGCGGCATTTGACGCGCCGAGTCGGGAGGAATGCACGGCGGAACGGCCGATATCGAACACCCCGGTGAGTGCCTTGGTGCTGTTGAATGATCCGAGTTTTGTGACGGCGGCGGAAGCTTTGGCTCGGCGGATGCATCGGGAAGGCGGCGATTCGGACGAGTCGATTCTGGCCCGAGGATTCGAGCTGGCCTTGTCGCGAGCTCCGGACGAGGCGGAAGCAACCTTACTTTTGGCTCTGGTCGAACCTGTGACAGGCGATCAGTCCCCAGCGGTGGGCTGGGTGGGTGTAGCGCGGGCCATTTTGAATTTGAGCGAAACCATTACCCGGCCTTAGGCAAGAGAGGAGCATTGGAACGGTGAACAAGCATCAGCAACGGATCAATCGGCGGACATTCTTGGGGCAGACCGGAGTCGGACTCGGGGCGGTGGCTCTCCGCTCGATGCTGCAAGGCGGACAGGCGGCGGGGGCCGTTCCTCAACTGCCAGCCAAAGCCAAACGGGTCATCTTCCTTTGCATGGCGGGCGGGCCTTCGCATTTGGAGACTTTCGATTACAAACCCACCTTGGCGGCACTGGATGGGAAACCCATGCCAGATTCGTATACGGTGGGGCAGCCGATTGCGCAGTTGCAAGGCCAGGCCCTCAAATGCCAGGGGCCAATGACGAACTTCCAGCGCTATGGGCAGAGCGGGATGGAGATCAGTGATTTCTTACCCTGGCATGCCAAGATGGCGGATGAGATTGCGGTGGTGCGGTCGATGGTGACCGAACAGATCAATCATGATCCCGCTCACACGTTCATGAACACGGGGACGGCGATCAGTGGTCGACCTTCCATGGGGGCCTGGGTCAACTACGGGTTGGGAACGGAGAGCACGGATCTGCCTGGTTTTGTGGTGTTGACCAGTGTGGGGGGGCGCAATCCGCAACCCATCGCCTCGCGGCAGTGGGGGGCGGGCTTCTTGCCCAGCCGCTACCAAGGTGTGGAGTTTCAATCCAGTGGGGATCCTGTGCAGTATGTCCGCAATCCAGAGTCTATTTCGTCGGCGAAGCAAGGCAAGTTGGTGCAAACCATCAACGCCCTCAATCGGCACCGCAACAAGCTCATTCAAGATCCCGAGGTCGAGACTCGTATTGCGGCCTATGAAATGGCGTTTCGGATGCAGTTGTCCGTTCCCGAGTTAATGGATGTTTCAGACGAACCGCAACATGTTTTGGATATGTATGGCGCGAAGCCCGGTGACGGTTCTTATGCTTCCAACTGCTTGCTGGCGCGACGCTTGGCGGAGCGGGGCGTGCGGTTCATTCATCTCTATCATCGTGGGTGGGATCACCACGGTGACCTGGAGCGGTATATGAACATTTGTTGTGGGCTGACGGACAAACCGACGTGGGCCTTGCTGACGGATCTGAAGCAGCGCGGGATGTTGGACGATACGCTCATCATCTGGGGCGGTGAATTTGGCCGGACGCCGATGTATCAAGGGAAGGGTGGACCGGGGCGGGATCACCACATCAAAGGATTTTCCATGTGGCTGGCCGGCGGCGGCATTCGCGGTGGGCAGACCTATGGGGCTACGGATGACCTGGGTTATCATTCCGTGGACAACGTGGTGCATGTCCGGGATCTCCATGCGACGATGCTTCACTTGCTGGGGCTGGATCACCGTCACTTCTCGGTTCCCTTTCAGGGGCTGGATATGCGGTTGACGGGGGTTGAGGAGTCCCGGGTGGTCGAGGGCTTGTTGGCTTAGAACGAGCCGATTGGTTGAGCTGGAGGAGTTTCCGCTTTTTTGCGCGCGCGAGTGCGTCTAAGTTTTCGTTTTTGCTATGGGCTTAAAACTGTTCAATACCCTTTCCCGTGAAGTGGAGCTATTCACGCCGTTGGCCTCCGATGGTCGTTCGGTCCGGCTTTATTGTTGTGGGCCGACCATTCACGATTTCGCGCACATTGGGAACTTTCGCACCTTCGTCCTGACGGATCTGGTTTGCCGTTACCTTCGCTTCCGTGGGTATGACGTGACGCACGTCATGAACGTGACGGATGTGGAGGACAAGATCATTGCCCGGGTGCACAAAGCCGGGGTGACGCTGAAGGAATACACCCAGAAGTACGAAGACGCTTTCTTCGAGGATTTGGAGGCTTTGGGCTGTGGGAAGCCGGATCACATCCCGCATGCGACGGACTATGTGCCAGAGATTATCGATCTAATCCAGCGATTGGTGGACAAGGGGATTGCCTACGCAGCTCCCGACGGCTCGGTCTACTTCAGTATTGGAAAGTATCAAGGGTGCGGATGTGTGTATGGGCAGTTGACGAAGATTGATTTTGACCAGATGCGCCAGGGCGAACGCGTCAGTAATGACGAGTATGAGAAGGATGCCGTGGCAGATTTTGCCTTGTGGAAAGCGTGTGTGCCGGAGGATGGCGAGATCGCGTGGGACAGCCCGTGGGGTCCAGGGCGTCCGGGGTGGCACATCGAGTGCAGTGCGATGAGCATGAAACTGCTTGGGCCGAGTTTTGATATCCATTTGGGAGGAGAGGATTTGGTGTTCCCGCATCATGAGGATGAAATTGCTCAGAGCGAAGCGGCGGGACTGCAGGAGGACGGCGAACGGTTTGTGCGCTATTGGGTGCACGGGGCTCATCTGCTGGTGGAAGGGAAGAAGATGGCGAAGTCATTGGGGAATTTCTTCACCCTGCGGGATTTGGTCGACCAGGGGTTTTCCGGGAGGGAAGTTCGTTTTGTTCTGCTGTCGGCTCATTACCGCGAGACCTTCAATTTCACGCTCGATGGCTTGCGGGGCGGGCGGACGGCTTTGCGTCGGTTGGATGAATGCGTGGGTAAATTGGCTGGGCTCGCCGGCGCGGAGGAAGCGGAGCCGGAAGAAGCGTTGTTGGATGCCTTTCGGAAGGCCTTGGACGACGATTTGAATGTCTCGTCCGCCTGGGCCGTGGTCTTTGACTGGGTGCGCGAGATGAATCGTCGGATGGCCGAAGCGAAACTCAGTGCGGCCGAAGCCGCGGCTCAGTTGGCCGCTTGGCGTCAAATCGAAGGCGTGTTGGGAATTGAGGCCGAGGCCGTGGCCGCGGAATCCGTGCCGGACTCGGTGGTGGCTTTGGTGGAAGAACGCCAGGCCGCCCGGAAGGCGCGAGACTTTGATCGGGCGGATACGATTCGGGACGAGCTCCTGGAATCGGGGTGGGTCATCGAAGACACTCCGGAGGGCCCACGAGCAAAGCGGGCTTGAATTTTCCGCGAGGCTTGGCCAGTTTAGAGACAATTGCCCGTTGGTGGGCTAGGAAGTTTAGGATATGAAACAGCGTGAGCGAATTGTAGTGGGCGCGTTGCTGATGGGCAGCGTTTGCTGGGGGGTAGCGCAGCAGGCTCCGAAAGCGACGCCCGCCAAACCAAAGATTCAGGCGCCGTATCAAGTGCCCGCTCCCTTGCGTCCGCCCGAGCCAGCTCAGAAGCCCGCCACCAAGCGAAGCACCCCTCCAAAATACCGGCAGTATACTGAGGATAAGACGCTGACGTGGGATGCCACGTTTAAGGAGATTTATCCCGCCGTCGGATTGGACAAGGGTGAGTTGTTCTTTCACGTATCGAATGAGACGGATAAACCGGTGACGATCACGCAAATCCGTCCGTCTTGTGGGTGCACGTTGGCCCAGAGCCCGGATTTGCCCTGGACGCTGAATCCGGGAGAGGGCGATCCCATCAATCTGTCCATCAACCTGAAAGGCAAACGCGGCACGCTGACCAAGTCCGTGACGGTCTACAGCTCGGCCGGGCGAAAATACCTGACCTTTAAAGTGCATCTTCCGGATGCGAAGAAAAAGCAGGGTCAAATGACCATGAGCGATCGGTTGCGTAACATGCAGATTGCGGCCAAGGATCGCCAGGCGGTCTTCAAAGGGGAATGTAAGTCGTGTCACTATGATGCGGCGCAAGGCAAAGTGGGTGAAGATCTCTTCGTAGCCGCTTGTGGCATTTGCCATGAGACGCCGAATCGAGCGACCATGGTACCGGATCTCAGTATCGCCAAGGCGGGAGTCACCCGTACGGAAGCTTACTGGAGTCTGTGGATTACCCACGGCAAGGCGGGAACGCTGATGCCTGCTTTCCACAAAGGCCAGGGTGGCCCGTTGACCAACGAGCAGATCAAGGATTTGAGTGCTTACATGGTCAAACGCTTTCCAGATACGCCGGTAGGTGAGTCTGAGAAGACGGCCAAAGCCACCGTCAAAGCGCCCACCAGCCTCCCCAACGAATAAGCGGTCGAGATTCGGTCGTGGTTGACGAGTTGGATGAGGGGCCAATTCATTACCTTCGAGGGTACTGAAGGTGCCGGTAAGACGACTCAGATCGGGATTCTTGCGGAACGACTGAAGAGTCTGGGCAAGTCCGTTCTGATTGTCCGGGAACCCGGCGGTACCCGTGTCGGAGAGCGCATCCGAGAGATTCTCAAGGCCCCGGACTTGGCGGGGCAGCTAAGCGCGGAAACTGAGCTCTTGCTCGTGGCTGCCAGTCGGCGCGAGTTGATACGCTCCGTGATCCAGCCCGCCTTGGAGGAAGGAACGATTGTCATCTGCGACCGATTCGTTGACTCTACTCTGGCCTATCAAGGCTACGGACGGGGATTGGAGGAAGCCCGGATTCGAGGGGTGATGGCGCTCGTGACGGGGGGCTTAGAGCCGGACTTAACACTTCTGATCGATATCCCCCTGTCCCTGAGCAAGCAGCGACGCCGGGAAAGAGAGCGGGGCGGCGATGCCTCGGATTCGGAAGCGAAACCAGATCGGTTCGAACAATCTGGGGATGACTTCTTTACCCGGGTCGAGAATGGCTTTCGGGCGATCGCGGCGGCAGAGCCCAGCCGGGTGCGCGTAATCCTTGGCGACGGCACGATTGATGCCGTCACCGAACGGATCTGGGCTCCCGTTCAGCGCTTGCTAGAGCAATAAAAAAGCCTCGGCGTTGCCGCCGAGGCTGTCAGAAACTTGTCGCTGTTTCCGTTACTTCACGGCTTCGAGTTCCGCTTGGAACAACTCCCGCGTCTTGCCTTGCAGTTCTTCGAGGGCGATTTCGTTGGCATCCACCTTCTTCAAGAGTGCCTGCTGGGCGAGGTAATCTTTGTTCACCACGCCAGCTTTGCTCTGCAACACGCGCCAGGCTTTCCGGCGTTCTACGGCGAAGAGCACCATCTGGCGAGAAACGGTGAAGAACTTCATCTTACCGTTGACCTCGGCCTGGATGTAGACACCGAAATCGGGAACGTAGGAGCGGTGTTCTCGATCGAATACGCGACGATTGATCACGTCATTCTGATTGATGCACACCAGCATGTCGTCCATGTGAATGAACTCTTGGGCCTGTTCTTCCGAAATGGCCTTCAAGTGCTTGCGGAAGCGCGCTTCGGTCAAGGCCCAGTGGGCGACGGTGAAGCTGTATTTATCTCCGGTCGACTTGTATTTGGTTTCCCACCAATCGCGAGCGAGGGACGGGTTGCCTTTCAGGCTAAACACTTCCTGGGAAGTTTCGCCAGCTTCCGGATTGTGGACAAACTCCGGCATACCGCGTGCGTCGCGAACCATCTTGGCTTGGTCGGCGGACATGTTGTCCGCCACACCGTGCTCGGGTTGGCAGGTCGTGTAGGCCTGGAAGAAGGCCGTGCCGCGATACTCCAGACCGTCCAGCATGGCGCGGTAGAGCTTGGCGGAGTTGGCCATCGAAACCTGCGCCACAAATGGCGAACCATGCCCGGAGGTGAAGGCTTCCGCGACATTCTTCTTCTCGATCAGTTTGCCTTGGGAGGCTTGACCGAACTGGTTCATATCGTAGCCACCCAACATGGTGGAGGAATCCGAGTTCTGCCCACCCGTGTTGGAATACACCTGGGTGTCGAGCATCATCATCTTCACGTTGGGGCGGTTCTGCAGAATGACCTTCGAGACGTTCTGGAAGCCAATGTCACCCAAGGCACCGTCACCACCGATGACCCAGACCTTCGGAAGCTCTTTGATTTCCTGGTCGGTCATGAAGGTGTCATCCAGGCGGGTTAGAGTGAAATACTCTTCCGCGGTCATGACGTCTTCGGCACGGTCCAAGAGGTTGTTGGCCAAACGCTCCGGGACGACGGATCGGCGGGCGTGATTGACCACCAGCGATTCACTCAGCAACCAACTGATGGTGGCGCCATCTTGGAAGAGCGAGTTCATCCAGGGATATGGATGCGGGTTGGACGGCGGCGTCGAGCCATAAACGGTGTTACAACCGGTGCTCGCCCCCATGAACATGACGGATTGCCCGTTGGGCGTCCGGCCGTCCACGGCTTGGAGTTCCTTGTGGTTGAAGGCATCCGTCCGCATGACCGCGCACAAGCCGTCGATGATCTCTTGATCCGTGATCTCACCATGTTCAGCGATCCGGCTCTTGGTGTCTTCGTCGCTCTCGCCACCCAAGCCCATTACGGTGTGAGCGATGGACTGCCGATAGAGTTCGTATTCCTCGCTGCTACGATCGCGCAGTTTGGCGAGTTTCTCCGGTCCCTCTTTTTGCAATCGATCCGCCAGGGCGCGGAGGCGATCGGCTTTGTTGTGGTAGAGGGGGCGCATGTAGGCTTCGGTGACGGAGCCGACCGCGCGGAGGATGCTCTTTTCACCGCAACCGGCGCAGGCGCCGTCCCCGGAAACCAGGGCTTCGTAGTTGCGGCGTACCATGAGGTGGTTTCGCAGAGCGGCTTCGCGGGAGTCTTCCGGTGCGCCGTCGTTGTAAAGACCCAAATACTTTTGATTCGTATCCGGCAACAAGCGGGAGAAAATCTGTGCGGTGGTCAGCTCGGAGTTCAACTCTTCGGTTTCTTCGGTCATGCGCAGGGCGTCGTGATCGCCACAGACTTGCACGCACTCGCCGCACCCTTTGCAGAGGTCGGAAACGAAGATGGAGAAGAGTCCGCCTTCGCCCGGCTTTTTCTTTTCCACGGACCGGAATATGGCCGGTACGTTGGAGTAGGCCAGAGGCAGCATCCCGATGATGCGGTTGAACTCGTCTTTGGTGGCTTGATTGATCGCATCCAAGGCGGTGAGCTCTGTCGACACAATGTCCTTGAAGGGGACTTTCTCTTTGGCGGTTACGGCCTCGACCATCTTGGCGCGGGCGCGTTCTTCGACACCAGGGAGTTCCGCGATCAGGGCTTTCTGCTGGGCGGCGTCGCTGATGTAGTTGCGAGCGGCCGTCAGTAGAACCGTCTTGATTTCCTGCGAGGTATTGGGCAGGGCGGTATCTGGGCAAGCCGTGATACATTCCATGCACTGCGTGCAGTTTTCCGCAATGTAGACCGGGGTCTCACGGCGGGCGACGTACTTCGAATTGGTAGACCCGGTCGCGGCACTCATGAGGCCGACGGAAGCGAGAGCGCCAGCCGGTTGGTGGTAGCCCAAACCATTCCGGTATTCGCTATCAAACTTGGAGAGCATTGCATACGGCGCGCGCTCGGTTTGATCTTCGGGCGGGGCGCAGGTGCCGCAGCCGCTCGCTTCGCAGCCGGCTGTGGCCGGGATGGCGTGGTCCCCAAGGGGAGCGATCGGGGGCTTGCGCATGCTGGAAGTGTCGGGATCTTCGAGTTCGCCGTAGTTGATTTCGACGACCCGCTTGAAGCCTTGCGTCATGACTTCCATGTTGGAGTTCACCACGGCTTCACCGAAGCGACCGAACTTCTTCTCGTATTGATTGCGAACCACTTCGCGGTAGCGGTCTTCCGAGATCTCATTGTCCGCCAAGAAGCTGGACACGCGGAAGAAGGCCCCGAGGAAGGAGTTGCCTTGCATACGAAGTTGGAGGTCCGCGCGATTGGTCGCGTTCTTCGCCACGTCAAAGCCGGGAAGAATGTAGACCTTGATTTTGTTCTTTTGGATGAACTCGCGGTGCTTTTGCGGGATGCGTTGCCAGGCTGTTTCCGGGCTGTCCTTGGATTCCCACACAAGGCTGCCACCAGGGTTGATTCCTTCGAGCGGATTAGTGTGGGTGAAGGCCTTAGGATCGCAGCAGAGCACCACGTCCACGTGATTAAGCTCGCAGTTCACCCGGATCGGTTTGGGAGCGACCACCAAGTAGTAGTTGGTAGGCGCGCCTTTCTTTTCGGAACCGTATTTGGGATTGGCACTGACGAAGAGCTTGTCTTCGATCACGCCGTGGTCGTCGTAGGTTGGGTTCCTTTGGGAGATGTAGTTACCGAATTCGCCGATGATCGACCCCAGGTTCTTACCGGTGGTGATCATACCCCAACCGCCAATCGAGTGGAAACGAACCGCGATCGCTTTGTCCGGAAGGAGCGAAGGCGTTTCCTGGGAAATGACGGCGTAGGGGTGATCGACACCCAGGACGAAGAACGTCTCCCCATCGGCGGCGGCTTTGCCGTCTTTGCGGGTGATGTCGCCTTGGCTGAATTGGTAAGCGCCGAGGATGTGTTCCGGGCGGAAGTCGCGCGAACCCAGGCCGTAGGAACCACGGAAAATTCGCGGCGTTTCTTCGGCCGTCAACGCCGGAAGCGTTCCGCCGTAAGCTTTGGCTTCCTGAGCTTTGCCAATGGCGACGCGGATGTCACGGGCGAGCGGGTTGTCACCGGCCAGTGCTTCGTCCGTACGCTCCAGCACAATGATATTCTTCTTCCCGCGGATGGCTTCAATGATGGCCGCTTCGGGGAAGGGGCGGATCACGTTGACGTGCAGGGATCCCACCTTGGCGTCACTATTCTCGCGGAGGTAGTCGACGGCTTCGTCGATGTTCTCAGCGGCACAACCCAGCGAGATGAATAGCGTGTCGGCATCGTCGGCCTTGTAGCCGGAGACGAGGCCATAGTAGCGGCCCGTGAGTTTGCCAAACTCTTCGTAAGCTTCTTCGAGGAAGCCAAGGATGGGTTCGTTGAAATTGTTGCGCCGGGCGGCAATCCCGTTCATGTGATGCTCTTGGTTTTGAACCGGACCCAAGAGGAGCGGGTTCTTGAGATCCATCATCTCGGGAACGCGGCGGCGAGTCGGGCCGAAGAGTTCGCGCTGAGCGGGCGTGGGCGATTCGATGGTGTCACCCGGGGCTCCCAGGAACTCACGGAGGAGAGCCGATTCCGGAGCGTAGTAGGTGCGCTCGGAGTGGGTCGTCAACATCCCGTCCTGAATGTTCATGCCGGGATTGAGGGAGAGCTCGTTGACTTTGCGCAGTATGATGGCCTGGTCGGCGGCTTGTTGCGCGCCTTTGGCCATAAGCATCGTCCATCCGGTGTCGAGAGCGGCGTTGAAATCGTCGTGTCCGCAATGGACGTTTAGGGCGTGCTTGGTGAGGGCGCGGGCGCCGATTTCCAAGACCATCGTCGAGCATTTTCCGGGCGCATGGTAGTATTGTTCCATGGCATAGACGATGCCCTGGCCCGAGGTGAAATTGACGGAGCGTCGGCCGGCAACGGCGTAGGCCGTGGCCCCCCCTTGCGCGGCGTGCTCGCCTTCACACTCAACGGCGATTTTTTGATCCCCAAAGACGTTCAACTGGCCTTGGGCGAAAGCCTGCTGATAGATTTCACCGCCTTCGGTGGAGGGCGTGATCGGGTAGAAAATACCCCCGTCGGTGATTCGGGTTTCCACGTGCTCGGTCACGAGCTGGTTGCCATTGCAGGTCACCCGGATTCCAGGATACTTCGGCTTGTGGTCGGGCCCGGTGCTCCCCGGGTTACTCGCGTCAGGTGTCTTAACTTCAGCTGATTCGGACATAAAGGCTCTTTGGATAATCTTTTGAGTATTCTCAACAGGACTATTCGGCGTCGTCAGTTTCCCGCAAACTTACCTCAAACGCGCGCAAATGAAAGTCACGATTTTTTTAGCCTGAGGAGTGCTCCAGGGTGCTCGTGTCCCCTGTGGGAAGGCATGTTGGAGCGGTCGGTACCTGGGAAAAAGCCTTCCCAAGTCACTGACGGCCCGGATTTTGGGGCACGGCTCCGGTTCGTCAATCCTTTTAGCATCGGTTCCTTCGGCCCCTGCCGAGGGCAGATTGCCGATGAGGTGAATCGGGTTGCTGGTTTCGATGGGAAGGATTCACGATTGCCACTGGGGGCCGGAGTCCTTTGAATGGGGTGCTTCTCGGTTTGGAATCGGGTTGAAGTTGGGATTCCCATGGGGTTTGCAGTCTTAGCAACGGTATTTTTTTGCTTTTCGGCGGTATCCGCCAATCGAGCCACTCGGATCGCGGGGAGCGTGGAGGCGAATTATTGGCGTTTGCTCTTTGCCACGGCGTTGTTGGCGCTTTGGGCGCATGGGGTTGGGGTCGGTTTTCAGGGCGCGTTTGGAGTCTTTTTCGTCAGTGGCATTATTGGGTTTGGTATTGGCGATGTGGGTTTGTACTTGGCGTATCCCCGGCTCGGGTCCCGTTTGACCCTGCTTTTGGTGCATTGTTTGGCGGCGCCGATTGCGGCGGCTTCGGAGTGGTTTTATCTGGGGGGGGGGCTGACGGGACCGGAATTATTGGCCAGTGGGACTATATTGGTTGGGGTGGCCTTGGCCTTGGCACCCGCGGAGAACCCCCATTTGGATAGACGGGTTTTGTATGTAGGGATTGCCTTCGGGGTGGTGGCTGCCGCCGGGCAGGGGCTTGGGGCGGTGATGAGTCGGGTGGGGTACGAAATGAATTCGGAGCAGGGAGTGGCTGCGGATGGGATTACCGTGGCTTATCAGCGTATTCTGGGCGGCTTGTTGGTTGGGGTGCTCACTTATCTCTGGGTGGTGGTTTCGAGCGGTTGGGCGGGTAAGCGCGCGTCGGGCGGCCGTGGGCCTGGGAATTGGTTGCCGCCGAGCGCTTCCGTGCGGTGGATTCTTATGACCGGGCTGGCTGGGCCTTCTTTCGGGGTGGCGTGTTATCAGTGGGCTTTGGAGGGCACGAAAAGTGGGATTGTTTTGCCGATCGTTGCGACCGCGCCGCTGGTGGTGATGCCGTTGTCGCTTTGGATGGAAGGGGATCGGCCTGGGATTCGGGCGATTGTTGGTGGGGTGATCGCAGTGGTGGGGGTGATTGCGTTGGGACTGATTTCTTGAAACCGGAACGTCGGGGTTGGGGAGGTCCGTTTTGGAGGTTGTTCGTGTTTGTCACAGCGGCAGCCTTGCTCGTGCGCGCCATATCGTGGAGGTTTCCGGTTGGCGACTGGTTGGGTTTTCGTTAGGGTCCCGCGCTTTCCGGGTGGCGGAAACGTGATCTGCTCGGCCCGCAAGATGCAAAGTAATACAGATAGTGTGATCGGTTCGTCCGGTGAGGCCGTGGTGCAGGGTTTTCTCGGAGACCTTAGCCAATTGTCTGAGCGTATTGGCGCTCCCGCGATTCCTGCGATCTCGTCGAAAGACGGTGGGTTGGACTTGAAAACCGCCGCCATTACGGACGCAGAATCTTTAGGGCGATTCCTGCGCGACTACCGACAGCAGATCTTGGGGGCGGTGGAGCTGCCCGCTATCGTGGAAGCCTCTCAACGGGTTCACGAAGGGGCGCTCAAGGAGCTGATGGCCTTGGATGGGCGGATTTCTGAGTCGCAACTCGGGGACTTTGCCAGCGCAAGCCGCTGGGTGGGGATGTGCCATGCTCGATCGCTCTTGGGGATGAAAGACCATCGGGTGGTGCAACGATATTGCGTTTCCGTGACTGAAAAACGGGCCCAGGGCTGGCATTCCGTGGTTTACGGGGTGATTCTCGCCGCGTTTTCCATTCCGTTGCGACAGGGGCTGGTGCGTTACGCGGAGAGGATTAATCGGTCGTTCATTGAATCCGTTTCCGGCGGGATTGCTTTGGAATCGGAGGCTTTGACGAAACTGTCGGCTGACTTCCAGGCAGAACTGCCAGGTTTAGTAGAAGCGGCACTAGGGGCGGAAGCCCAGGCAGGTGTAGTCAGGTTGGTCTAAAACGTTCTTAAGGAGAATGTTGCGTTGATTGTAGTGGGTCATGCACCGGGTTGTTTTGATGGGTTTTATAAGGGGGGCGAGTCGGCCCTCAAAAAAACCTTGAAAAACTTATGGAAACCAATTGACAGCTGGAACGGTGCCACCTAATCTCCCGGCTCGTTTTTAGGGTCTAAACGAAGAAAAAAAGCATTGACCCCCGTGTTTGTCTGTTTGTTCGAAGGGAAACTGGGGATCGAGGCTTGTTTTCGTCTTTTTTGACGGCGCTGATTGTTTTTGGGACGCCCATGTAGCTCAGTTGGTAGAGCACATCCTTGGTAAGGATGAGGTCACCAGTTCAAGCCTGGTCATGGGCTCCATAAAACCTTAAGTGCCTGACACTGAGTAACTTATACAATCAGAACATAAAATCGCATGGCAAAAGAAGCGTTTCAGAGAACTAAGCCACACGTAAATGTCGGAACGATTGGTCACGTTGACCATGGTAAGTCAACCCTGACTGCAGCAATTGTAGCAGTGCAGGCACGCAAGGACCTCGCAGAGGTGATTTCTTACGCCGATATTACAAAAGGTGGCACGGTGCGTGACGATTCCAAGACGGTGACCATCGCCGTTTCTCACGTGGAGTATGAGTCTGACGAGCGTCACTACGCTCACGTGGATTGTCCGGGTCACGCGGATTATGTGAAGAACATGATCACGGGTGCTGCTCAGATGGACGGTGCGATCCTGGTTGTGAGCGCTGCTGATGGCCCGATGCCGCAGACCCGCGAGCACATCTTGTTGGCTCGTCAGGTCGGTGTGCCTGCCATCGTGGTCTTCTTGAACAAAGTTGACTTGGTTGATGATGACGAGTTGCTCGACTTGGTGGACATGGAAATCCGTGATCTGCTGAACAAGTATCAATTTCCTGGTGATGACACCGAAATCGTTCGTGGTAGCGCCACGGCAGCGATGGAAGGCACGCCGGAAGGTGAAGAGGCCATTGCTAATCTGTTGAAGGCGATTGATGCCAAGATTCCTTTGCCGACCCGCGACGTCGACATGCCGTTCTTGATGTGTATTGAGGACGTTTTCAACATTGAAGGTCGTGGCACCGTGGTGACCGGCCGTGTTGAGCGTGGCGAGTTGCTCAAGATGACTGAGGTTGAAATCGTTGGTCTGCGTGACACGCAGAAGACCACCGCGACGGACATCGAAATGTTCCGTAAGTTGTTGGACAGCGCGACCGCTGGTGACAACGTGGGTGTTTTGCTGCGTGGTATCAAGAAGACCGATGTGGAGCGCGGCCAAGTGCTGGCGAAACCCGGTTCCATCAATCCTCACAAGAAATTCAAGGCTGAGGTGTACGTGCTCTCGAAAGATGAGGGTGGTCGTCACACGCCGTTCTTCACCAACTACCGGCCGCAGTTCTACTTCCGCACGAGTGACGTGACGGGTACGGTGAACTTGCCGGAAGGTGTTGAAATGGTGATGCCTGGAGATAATGTTTCGGTAGACGTAGAATTGATCACCCCGGTGGCCATGGAGAAGGGCCAACGTTTTGCAATTCGCGAAGGTGGCCGCACCATTGGTGCAGGTCGCATTAGCGAAATTGTTGAGTAAGACCCGCATTTTTTGGGGTGGTGCTGTCGGATAACCGGCGGCACCGCTACTAAAGGCACGGGAAGGGCGGTAGCTCAATTGGTAGAGTAGCGGTCTCCAAAACCGTTTGTTGGGGGTTCGAGTCCCTCTCGCCCTGCCAGCTCAACGAAGACATTGGAGGGGTGGCAGAGCGGTTGATTGCGACGGTCTTGAAAACCGTTAAGGCGAAAGTCTTCGGGGGTTCGAATCCCTCCCCCTCCGCCAAACCAGAATAGAAGCAGTGGACAATACATATATCATTTGGATCGTGATCGCAGCCGCCGTTTTCGGTGTGTTGTGGCGGAAGGGCTACTTGTTGCGCTTGTCGCAATACGTGGGCGCTACGCGGGATGAGTTGCGCAAGTGTGCGTGGCCGACCAAGGATGAGTTGAAAGGGTCTACTGTGGTAGTGGTGATTGCGACGGGGATCGTGGGGGTATTTACGGTCGGTGTGGATCTGATCGTAATGGAATTGATGCAGTTGATTATGTAGCCGGTTGGCGCTCTGATTGGGTAATCACAGACCAATATGAAAAGCCAATGGTTCGTAATTCACACTCTTGCCGGGCAAGAGCAGAAGGTTAAAGACAGCATTGAAAAACGGCTGAAGACCGAAGAAATGGGCGAATACATCAACGAGGTGTTGGTGCCCATGGAAAAGGTGGCCGAGATTCGGGCGGGAAAGAAGACGGTGACCAACCGAAAGCTCTACCCGGGTTATGTCTTCATCAACATGATCTTGTTGGATGAAGAGCAACGGATCGTTGATAAGCCGTGGTATTTTATTCGGGATACGCAGGGGATCATTGGGTTCGTTGGCGGGGAGCGGCCGACGCCGACGCCAACAGAAGAGATTGATGTGATCAAAGCCCAGATCTCGGATTCCGAGGATACGGAGAAGCCGAAGATCAATTTCGAAGCGGGCGAAACGGTGAAGATCAACGACGGTCCGTTCTTGAATTTCAGTGGGGTGATCGAAGAGATCGAACCGGAGCGCGGGAAGCTTCGGGTGACAGTGAACATTTTTGGTCGCAATACGCCAGTCGAATTGGAGTATTGGCAAGTCGAGAAAGCATAGAGTTACATGGCTAAGAAGGTAACAGGAATTGTGAAGTTGCAGATCCCTGCGGGTCAGGCTAATCCGGCGCCGCCGGTGGGGCCTGCTCTGGGTCAGCAAGGGGTGAACATCATGGGATTCTGCAAAGAATTCAATGCCCGGACGAAGGATCAGGCTGGGATGGTGATTCCCGTGGTAATCACGGTCTTCCAGGACAAGTCTTTTACCTTTATCACCAAGTCGCCGCCTGCTGCCGTGCTTTTGAAGAAAGCTGCCGGAGTGGCATCGGGTTCCAAAGCGCCGAACAAAGACAAAGTCGGTTCGGTCACGCGGGATCAGGTGATGGAAATCGTGAAGACCAAGAAGAATGATTTAAATGCGACCAGTGACGAGGCCGCATTCCGCGTGATTGCCGGGACGGCCCGGAGCATGGGGATCGACGTCAAAGAATAACCAGTGTGGCGGGAGCGTGGGAACACGCGTTTGCACCGCTTTGAAAACATGCCTAGCAAACGATACAAACAAGCCCTTGAGCTGATCGACGCGAAGAAGCTCTATAGCCTAGACGAGGCGATCGAAACCCTCGGCAAATTGCCGAAGACCAAGTTTGACCAAACGATTGATTTGGCGATTCACCTCGGTGTGGATCCCCGCCAGTCAGATCAAATGGTTCGCGGCACCGTGCCCTTGCCCCATGGAACGGGTAAAGAGGTGAAGGTGCTTGTTTTTGCTGCGGATGATTCTGCGGCGGCAAAAGCTGCTACCGAAGCGGGGGCCGAATTTGTGGGCTTCGACGAGTATTTGAAAAAGTGCCGTGAAGGCTGGGTTGGTTTCGATGTGGCAGTTTCGACTCCTGCAGCTATGGCGGAGGTGCGGAAACTGGGTAAAGTGCTGGGGCCGCGCGGTTTGATGCCGAATCCTAAAACCGGTACCGTCACGGATGACACCGCCAAGGCGGTGAAGGAAGTGAAAGCCGGGCGCGTGGAATTCAAAATTGATAAAACCGCTAACGTGCACGTTCCGGTTGGGAAGCTTTCGTTTGCTGCCGATCAGATCAAAGAGAACACCGAAGTGGTGATTGACGCGCTGCAAAAGGCCAAGCCTGCGAGTGCGAAGGGTACTTATATTGTCAGCTGCACCTTGAGTGGCACGATGAGTCCTGCGGTTCACTTGGATGTGAAACCGTTCATCAAAGTGGTGTAATTTAATCGGCGAACCAGGAGAAAGATCATGCGAGAAGAGAAGAAGCAGATTAGCGCCGAGTATCTTGAGCGACTGCAGAATTCCCCCTACTTCATTGTGGTGGATTACAATGGCCTCAAGGTGGATCAATTTGCCGAGCTCCGCTCCCGTTTGGGCGGTGTGAAAGGTGAGGTTCACGTGGTCAAGAACTCGATCTTCAAGATTGCTGCGGCCGAGTCGGGCATTGAGGATTTGGGGCAGCCTTTACGCGGGCAAGTTGCCGTGGTGACAGGCGAGAGTGAGATCTCGGGGGCAGCTAAGATCATCAAGACTTTTGCGGAGGAATTTGACAAACCGGACGTGTTGTTCGGTTTCATGGGTTCAGAACGTTTGGACGGTGATGGTGTGAAGCGGATTGCCGATCTTCCGCCGTTGGAAGTCCTTCGTGGCACCCTGGCGGGGTTGATCAATACCCCGGCGACCCGCCTGGCAACGATCATCGAAACGCCGGCTCGCCAATTGGCTCAGGTCTTGAAGGCCAAGAGCGAGCAGGAATAAGTGGTTTGATTTTGGATGGCTGCTTGGTGGTGGCTGTCTTGTCCGAGTAGTAACGAAAACAAAAAAGTAAATCGTCGACCGGGTGACTGGTTTAAATCGACTACATGGGTAGAAGGCGACGAGACTTAAATATGGCAGATCTAGATAAAATTATTGAGGACTTGAGCGGGTTGACGGTGATGGAAGCCGCCGACCTGGTGAAGCAGTTGGAAGAGAAGTGGGGCGTGAGCGCTGCGGCTCCGGTAGCAGCAGTTGCAGTGGCAGCTGATGGCGGCGGTGGCGGTGGCGGCGGCGGTGAAGAAAAGACGGAATTTGACGTCGTTCTGACCGCAGCTCCTTCGGACAAGAAGATCCCGGTCATTAAGGCCGTGCGTGAAGTGAAAGCCGGTTTGGGCTTGGCTGACGCGAAGAAGTTGGTGGAGGGAACTCCGGCAACGATCTTGGAAGCTGCTCCGAAGGAAGAGGCTGAAGGCGCCAAGAAGAAACTTGAAGAAGCCGGCGCGACCGTCGAACTCAAGTAGTCACTTTTTGCAGGGTTTGGCCAGGCGCTGGACGGGTTTCGTTCGGCGCCTGGCTCTGCGGTTTCTGACCGGATCAGAAAATATTGCGGGACGGACGGCGAAAAGACACATCACTCTGGGTGAGTCCAGAGCTGGTTGACTCAACCGGCTTGGACCAATTTTTGTGTAAAGAAACGAGTCGCTAATTGGTTCTGTTAAATCGGAACAGTTTGAGTAGAGGCATGGCAAAGAAAAAACCTGAGCGAATTAATTTCGGTAAGATCCAGGAGATCATCACTCCTCCGAACCTTATCGAAGTCCAACTGGATTCATACCGTGACTTTCTGCAGTCCAATATCGCCCCGAGCAAGCGGCGAAATCTGGGCTTGCAGGCGGTATTTACCGAAGTCTTCCCGATCGAAAGTTACGACGGGAAATGTGTGCTGGATTTCCACTTTTACGATATCGGTACGCCAAAAATGGATTGGTTGGAGTGTTTGCGCGAAGGGTTAACGTTCGGAGCTCCGCTTTATGTCACCTTCCGGCTCAAGGATGAGCAGGGGACGAAAGAGGAGAAGGTGTTTATGGGCGAACTCCCGCTGATGACGCCCCAGGGTACGTTTGTCATCAATGGTGCCGAACGGGTGATCGTCAGCCAGTTGCATCGTTCTCCCGGTTTGGCTTTTGAAGCCACCCAGCACCCGAACGGCAAAATGCTTCACTCCTTCCGGATCATTCCGGATCGCGGTTCCTGGTACGAGGCTCAGTTCGATACCAGTGACATGCTCTACGTCTACCTGGATCGGAAGAAGCGGCGTCGCAAGTTTCTGACGACCACGTTTTTCCGGGCCCTTGGTTACGGTTCCGATGCGGAAATCTTGAAACTCTTTTACGATATTGAGGAGATCCCGGTTAAGAAAGCCGCTGGTCTGGACGATATCCAAAACAAGGTCCTCACCGAGGATGCGCTCGATTTGGAAAAAGGCGTGGTGGTTGCTCGCGCGTTCGAGCCGTTGTCCAAAGCGGTAGTCAAACAGATCGCCGAATTGGGCGTCGACAAAATCCGGGTGGTCGACACGAGTGTGGACGATGGCATCGTGATCAAGTGCCTAAAGAAGGATCCGACGACCAATGAAGAAGAGGCCTTGAAGGACATTTACCGTCGCCTGCGTCCCGGTGATCCGCCTACTGCGGCCAATGCACGGGCGTTGATTAAGCGTCTCTTCTTTGATCCCAAGCGCTACGATTTGGGGCGTGTGGGACGCTACAAGATCAACCAAAAGTTGGGCTTGGAGCCAGACAACGATTCCCGAATTTTGGAACGGGAAGACTTGGTCGCGGCGACGAAGTATCTCCTGAGTCTCAAAAAGGGCGAAGGTAGCATCGATGATATCGACCATCTCGGTAGTCGCCGTGTCCGGACGGTAGGTGAGCTTCTGGCGAACCAATGTCGGGTGGGCTTGGCTCGCACCGAGCGATTGGTCAAGGAGCGCATGACTTTGTTTGATCAAGGCTTGGACACCATGACGCCGCAGAAGTTGATTAATCCGAAGGCGCTGTCCGCCGTGGTGCGAGATTTCTTCGGCCGTAGTCAGTTGTCCCAGTTTATGGATCAGATCAACCCGCTAGCGGAACTGACCCACAAACGCCGTCTCTCGGCGCTGGGGCCGGGTGGTTTGAGCCGTGACCGTGCTGGGTTTGAGGTGCGCGACGTGCATCCTTCTCACTACGGACGTATTTGCCCGATTGAAACGCCTGAAGGACCGAACATTGGTCTGATCGCGTCGTTGGCAACGTTTGCCCGGGTGAATGATTTCGGGTTTATCGAAACGCCGTATCGGAAAGTGACTGATGGGCGGGTGACGGAAACGATTGAATACCTTACGGCGGATCGCGAAGAGCAATTCATCGTAGCCCAGGCTAATGCGCCGATCGACGACAAGGGGAACTTCCTCAATGAGCGCGTCATGTGTCGAAGCAAAGGCGACTTCATTGATGTCGAGCCCAAGGGCGTAGACTTCATGGACGTCTCGCCAAAGCAGTTGGTCTCCGTGGCAGCTGGTTTGATTCCGTTCTTGGAGCATGATGATGCAAACCGAGCCTTGATGGGATCGAACATGCAACGCCAAGCCGTTCCGCTGTTGGTGACGGAAGCGCCGTTTGTGGCGACTGGTCTGGAAGCCCGTGTGGCGCGCGATTCTCGTTCCGTCATGGTGGCCGAAGATTCGGGTAAGGTAGCTTCGGTCAATGGAAATCAGATCGTTATTACCGAGGATGGCACGCTGCCGGAATCGAAGCGCAAGCTAAAGCATGATCCGGCCAATGGCTTGAGTGTTTACAGCATCCGCAAATTCATGCGGTCAAACGCCGCCACGTGCATCAACCAAAAACCGCTGGTAGATAAGGGGCAAGTCATCACCAAGGGCGATGTGATCGCGGACGGTCCTTGTACCGACGAAGGCGAACTCGCCCTCGGACGAAACGTACTGTGTGCGTTCATGCCGTGGAATGGCTACAACTTCGAAGATGCTATCCTGATCAGTGAACGCATCGTGAAGGACGACGTGTTTACCTCGATTCACATTGACGAATTCGAAGTCAGTGCTCGGGATACGAAGCTGGGACCGGAAGAAATCACGCGTGATATCCCGAATTTGGGTGAAGAGGCTTTGAGAAACTTGGGGCTGGATGGAGTGATCCGTGTTGGTGCCGAAGTGAAGCCTGGCGACATCCTGGTAGGTAAGATCACCCCGAAGAGCGAAACGGAGTTGGCGCCGGAAGAACGGCTCCTCCGCGCGATCTTCGGTGAGAAAGCGGCGGACGTGAAGGACACCTCCCTGAAAGTGCCGTCCGGCACTTACGGGATCGTGATGGATGTGAAGGTCTCAGCTAAGAAAGAGTCCGAGCGCACGATCCGGACCAACATGAGCGAGTCCAAGAAGCACGCCAAGCAGGTCGAGGATGACTTCAAGAAGAAGATGGATGAGCTGCGTGAGCAGTTGACCGAGGCCTTGAGTAACATTCTGTTGGGTGAAAAGATTCCCTTGGATGTGATCAATTCCGAAACCGGTGAAATCATCATTCCCGCAAATCGCAAGATTACCAAAACCCTGCTGCGGAAACTGGCCGGGGTTTACGATCGGATCGAAATTGATCCGTCTCCGATTCGCAACAAAATCAACGAGATCATCGGATCCTTCAAAAAGAAATTCGATGACTTGCAGATGCAGCACGATGAAGAGATGGAGCGGGTGGAATCCGGTGATGAAGTCGATACCGGCATCATCAAATCCGTTAAAGTCTTCATTGCCTCGAAGCGGAAGCTCTCCGTGGGTGACAAGATGGCGGGACGTCACGGGAACAAAGGTGTCGTGGCGAAGATCGTGCCCGAGGAAGACATGCCGTTCCTGGCCAATGGGACTCCCGTTGATATTGTGCTGAATCCGCTCGGTGTGCCTTCGCGTATGAACGTGGGGCAGGTGTTGGAAACGCATTTGGGCTGGGCTGCGAAGATCCTGGGCATGCGGTATGCGACTCCGGTGTTTGACGGAATCAAGGAATCCCAGATCCGGGCTTACTTGAAGGACGCGGAGTTGCCCGAGCACGCCAAGATTCATCTCTATGATGGACGAACGGGTGAGCGGTTCGATCAGGAAATCGTTGTGGGCTACATCTACATGATGAAGCTGGGCCACTTGGTGGCAGACAAGATTCACGCTCGTGCCGTTGGTCCGTATTCCTTGGTGACGCAACAGCCCCTGGGTGGAAAAGCCCAGTATGGTGGTCAGCGTTTCGGGGAAATGGAAGTCTGGGCCATGGAAGCATATGGGGCAGCCTATGCCTTGCAGGAACTCTTGACGGTTAAATCGGATGATGTCCAGGGACGTACCCGCATCTACGAGAGCATCGTGAAGGGGGACAATTCATTGGATGCCGGAGTTCCCGAGTCATTCAATGTGTTGGTGAAGGAAATTCAGTCACTCGGTATGGACGTGCAAGTGGGTTATGCCCACGGGGAAGAAAAGCCGGCCTTACCACCCGCCGCTCCGTCTCCGCTGACGGCGTTGGGTTAAGCCACATCGAAGAACCACCAATTTCAGATCGAGGAAAGAATGATTACTTCTACGAAAGATTCCACTCGCGAGTTGTTTGGTCTCGAAAAGGTCAACCTGGTTGACCACATCCGTATTTCGGTCGCTTCCCCTGAATCTATCCGATCCTGGTCCAAGGGTGAGGTTAAGAATCCGGAGACGATCAATTACCGAACGTTTAAGCCTGAGAAGGGCGGTCTGTTTTGTGAGCGCATCTTCGGCCCGGTCAAGGACTGGGAATGCTCGTGCGGTAAATACAAGCGGATCAAGCATCGGGGTGTGGTTTGTGACCGCTGCGGTGTTGAGGTGACGCTGTCTCGAGTGCGTCGCGAACGCATGGGGCACATTGAATTGGCTGTTCCCGTTTCTCACATTTGGTTCTTCAAATGTATGCCTTCCCGCATCGGCTTGATGCTGGATATGACGGGCCGGGAATTGGAACGAGTGATCTACTATGAGGATTACATGGTGATCGACCCCGGTTCCACGCCGTTGAAGCAGCATCAGTTGTTGAGCGAATTGGAATACCGTGAAGCCCGCGAGACATATGGTGCGGATGCCTTTACCGCTGAGATGGGTGCCGCGGCCGTGCGGAATGCGCTGACTTTGGTTGAGCTCCAGCCTCAGATTGAGGATCTCCAGCAAGCCATGACGGAGACGCGCAGCAAGCAGATCCGAAAGAAACTAGCCAAGCGCATCAAGTTGTTCCAAGGGTTCCAGAGCTCTCGCAGTCGCCCTGAGTGGATGATCCTGACCGTCCTGCCGGTGATTCCGCCGGATTTGCGACCGTTGGTGCCGTTGGAAGGTGGCCGCTTTGCCACGTCCGATCTGAATGATCTTTACCGGCGCGTGATCAACCGAAACAACCGGTTGAAGAATTTGCTCCAGTTGAAAACGCCGGAGGTCATCATCCGGAATGAAAAACGCATGCTGCAGGAAGCCGTGGATGCGCTCTTCGATAATGGCCGTCACGGACGTGCCGTTACGGGGGCGGGCAATCGTCCGCTGAAGTCTTTGAGTGACATGCTCAAAGGCAAGAGCGGTCGCTTCCGTCAGAACTTGCTCGGAAAACGCGTGGATTACTCCGGACGTTCCGTCATTGTGATCGGGCCGGAACTCAAGTTGAACCAATGCGGTTTACCGAAGAAAATGGCGTTGGTACTCTTTGAGCCATTCATCATCCGCCGTTTGAAGGAGCTGGGTTATGTGCATACCGTTCGTTCGGCCAAGAAGTTGATCGAACGGCAATCCCCAGAGGTTTGGGATATTCTGGAAGAAGTGACCCACGGTCACCCGGTATTGTTGAACCGTGCTCCCACGCTTCACCGACTGTCGATCCAAGCCTTTGAACCTGTCCTGATTGAGGGTGAAGCTATCCGAGTGCACCCGCTAGTTTGTACCGCTTACAACGCGGACTTTGATGGGGATCAAATGGCTGTGCACGTTCCACTCTCAGTGGAGGCGCAGATGGAAGCGCGTCTCTTAATGATGGCGCCGAATAACATTTTCAGTCCTTCCAGTGGGCGGCCGATCATGACGCCGACGCAGGATATTACCTTGGGTTGCTACTACCTCACGGCAGAGCCCCGAGAACTGAAGGGCCGCAAGAAGGATCAACGTCTGAAGTTGTTCGGAAGTAAGGTCGAAGTGATTTTTGCCTTCGAAGACGGTTCTGTTGGGATACACGAACGCATCCACTTGGCGAACCCGGATCTCGGAACGGAAACCGTTTTTGGGGATGCCGAGAAGAAGGTTATCGAAACCACGGTGGGGCGCGTGATCTTCAGTGAGATTTGGCCGACCGAGTTGGGCTTCCCGAACCGGGTGATCGGTAAGGGCAAGATCGGTGACTTGATTTGGCACTGCTACAAACACTGCGGCCATAACAGCACGGTAGAAACCCTGGACAGACTCAAGGCTATCGGCTTCCGCGAGGCAACTCGTGCCGGCGTTTCGATCGGGATCGATGATATGATCATCCCGGCGGAGAAGACCCAGGAAATCAATCTCGCTCAGAAGCAGATTGCCGATGTTGAGAAGCAGTATCGGAAGGGTGTCATTACCCCTGGCGAACGCTATAACAAGGTGATCGATATCTGGACGCATTGTACCGATCAGATCGCAAACGTGATGTTGCAGACCTTGCTCAATAACCAGGGCAAGGATGAGTTTAACCCGGTCTGGTTGATGGTAGACTCCGGTGCTCGTGGTAACCGCCAACAGGTGCGCCAGTTGGCCGGTCTGCGTGGACTGATGGCCAAGCCGTCCGGTGACATTATCGAGCGTCCGATTCTTTCCAATTTCCGCGAGGGTCTGACCGTGTTGGAATACTTCATCTCCACGCACGGTGCCCGTAAGGGATTGGCGGATACGGCATTGAAGACCGCTGATTCGGGTTACATGACCCGTAAGTTGGTGGACGTGGCTCAGGACGTGATTGTGCGTGAGCATGATTGCGGCACCTCGAACGGTATTACTGTTCAGGCGATCTACGAAGGAGAAGATGAGGTCGTCAAGTTGGGTGAACGTTTGATTGGTCGAATCTCTTGCGATGACATCGTGGATCCGGCGGACGTGAAGAACGTCGTCGTCAAAGCCAACGATGAGATCGACGAAGAGAAGGCCAAGATGGTCGAGTCTCTGGGGATTGAAAGCGCGCGGATTCGTTCGGTGCTTACTTGCGAAAGTAAAGTAGGGCTTTGTCGGATGTGCTATGGTCGCAATCTGGCGACTGGCGGTTTGGTCAAGGAAGGTGAGGCCGTTGGGATTATCGCGGCACAGTCAATCGGCGAACCTGGAACGCAGTTGACCATGCGTACCTTCCACATCGGTGGAACGGCGTCACAGATTTTCAAACAACCTCAAATCAAAGCCCGCTTCACCGGTAAACTGGTCTATCAGGACATCCGCAAGGTGGAGTTGGAAGACGGCAACAGCATCGTGCTGAACAAGAACGGCAGCGTGGCCATCATGAACGAGGATGGTCGTGAGCTGGAATCTTACACCGTGGTGATCGGTTCGGTGATTTCCATCCGAGACGGGGAAGAAGTCACCAAGGGTGAAACCTTCGTGCAGTGGGATCCGTACAACGTTCCAATTCTCTCTGAGAAGTCCGGGAAGGTGAAGTTCCACGACATCATCGAAGGGGTGACCATGAAGCAGGAAGTCGATGAAACCACTGGACAAGAAGCCATGGTGATCATTGATCACAAAGAGGACCTGCACCCGCAGATCATGATCCAAAGCAGTAAGGGTGAAGTGCTGGCCAACTATCCGATCCCCTCCGGAGCTCATATTGTGGTGCAGGAATCGGCCAAGATTGGGGCTGGAACCCTCATGGCGAAGACGCCCCGAAAGACCTCCAAGACCAAGGACATCACGGGTGGTCTGCCGCGTGTGGCGGAACTGTTTGAAGCGCGCCGTCCCAAGGATGCTGCAGAGATCTCGAAGATCGACGGTATCGTTGATTTCGGGCCGAGCGTTCGCGGTAAGCGCTGTGTTATCATTCGCGATTCGGATACCGGGGTCGAGGAAGAGCACCTGATCCCGATCGCCAAGCACGTGATCGTCTTCAAGGGCGATTATGTGAAGAAGGGACAGCAGCTGACAGAGGGGCCCGTCGTGCCGCATGAGATCTTGGATGTCTGTGGTCCGCAGGAACTGCAGGAGCACTTGGTGAACGAAGTTCAAGAAGTCTATCGACTTCAAGGTGTGACCATTAACGACAAGCACATCGAAGTGATCGTGCGTCAGATGTTGCGGAAGGTGCGCATTACCGATCCCGGTGATACGACGTTCCTCTGGGGTGAGCAGATCGAGAAATCGACTTTTGACCGTGAGAACGAGCGTATTGACGAGATGGGGGGTAAACCCGCCGAAGCGCAACCGGTCTTGCTGGGTATCACCAAGGCCTCGTTGGAGACGGAGAGCTTCCTCAGTGCGGCTTCTTTCCAGGACACCACTCGTGTGCTCACTGAGGCGGCAACCATGGGCAAGGTGGACAACCTGCGTGGCTTCAAAGAGAACGTCATCATGGGGCACATCATTCCAGCGGGAACGGGTTACAACGATCACCGCAACGTGAAGGTGAAACACCTGGTAGATCTGTTGCCATTGGAAGAGGAACAAACGGACGAATCGGAAGCTTCGGTAGAGCCCCAGGGCGAGCCCTTGGCGGGCTAAATCCGGGTGGATGAAAGAAGTCGAAACTTTTTCGAATAATCTATTGCACGGGGAACCGGTTTTGCTAGTATCCGCCTTCCGCTTCTCCGGCAATGGGTAGAACTTGGGCTTTTGTTACTTATTTTTTGAGCAGAAATGCCGACAATTAATCAATTGGTCCGTAAAGGACGAAAGAAAATCAGACTGAAGTCGTCATCACCGGCTTTGGAGAACTGCCCGTTCCGGCGGGGGGTCTGCGTGCAGGTCATGACGCGTACGCCCAAGAAGCCGAACTCCGCTATGCGGAAAGTTGCGAAGGTGCGCCTGACCAATGGTTATGAAGTCATCGCCTATATTCCGGACGAAGGCCATAACCTGCAGGAGCACTCGATCGTGCTTGTGCGTGGTGGTCGTGTGAAGGACTTGCCGGGTGTTCGCTATCACATCGTTCGGGGAACCTTGGATGCGGGTGGCGTGGAGAAGCGGCGTCAGAGCCGTTCGAAGTACGGCGTCAAGCGCCCGAAGGATAAGAAAGAATAGTTTTAAAGAGTCTGGTTTATGTCTCGTCGTCGACAAGCAGTTAAGAGAAGTGTTTCCCCGGACGGGAAATACGACAGCACGCTCGTGGCCCGATTGGTCAACGTCGTCATGGTGGAAGGGAAAAAGACCGTTGCCGAGAAAGTCGTCTATGGCGCTTTCGACGTGTTGGCGGAAAAGAACCCGGACTCCAGTCCGTTGGAAGTGTTGCAGCGGGCGGTTGATAACGCCAAGCCGCGACTGGAAGTGAAGCCGCGACGAGTCGGTGGTGCGACCTACCAGGTTCCCTTGGAAGTTTCGGGGGATCGGCAGAACGCTTTGGCGCTTCGCTGGTTGGTTAAGTTTGCTGGATCTCGTAAGGGTGTGCCGATGGGGCAGGCCTTGGCGAGTGAGATCATGGACGCCTACCGAGGTCAGGGAGCATCAATCCGACGTCGTGACGAAGTGCACAAGATGGCACAGTCAAACAAAGCATTTGCACATTTTCGCTGGTAGAAACATCTAAAATCAGTTGCCCCGAGTTCGTGATCAAATCGGGGCATTTTTAGTCTCTAAATAGAGTGACAATCGTCCCGGAACAACTATCAAATGCCAATTCGCCCGACCGCGAGTTTCCTATGGAAATGACGCGGAATATCGGGATTGCTGCGCATATTGATGCCGGGAAGACGACCACGACCGAGCGAATCCTTTTCTACACTGGCCTCATTCACCGCATGGGCGAAGTTCATGACGGGAACACGGTGACGGATTGGATGGAGCAGGAGAAAGAGCGGGGGATTACGATTACCTCGGCGGCGATTACCTGTTTCTGGACGCAACGGCCAGATGGTGTGGTCAAAAGTTTCGAGGGGCAGCCATTCCGGATCAATATTATCGACACCCCTGGGCACGTCGATTTTACCGCAGAAGTCGAACGGTCGATGCGGGTTTTAGACGGTGCTGTAGCAGTTTTCTGCGGGGTAGCTGGGGTTCAGCCGCAGTCCGAAACCGTTTGGCGGCAGGCTACTAAGTATAATGTGCCCCGCATCGCGTTCGTGAACAAAATGGATCGCGTTGGCGCTAACTTCGAGAATGCGGTTGAAGAAATGCGCTGCAAACTCGGGGCTTATGCTTACCCGGTCATCATCCCGATCGGTAGCGAAGATCAGCTTACGGGTGTGATCGACGTGGTGAGCCAGAAGGCGATTCTTTATAATGACAGCGATCCGCTCGGGGTGGAGTATTCCGTGGCTGATTTGACGGAAGATCAAGAGATCATGGCGCAGTCTGCTTTGGATCAATTGGTTGCTGCTGTTGCTGATAAAGATGATGAGATCGCGGAATTGGTTATCGAAGATAAACCGATTGATCCGACGGTTCTAAAATCGGCGATTCGCCGTTTGACCTGTGGTCTTGAGCTGGTGCCCGTGGTGGGTGGTTCCGCTTTCAAAAAGAAGGGCGTTCAGCCGCTGGTGGATGCCATTATTGATTATCTGCCGTCTCCGCTTGATGTTCCCGCGATGGAGGGGCATCCGGTTGGCGATCTGGATACGACGATCGCTATCAAGGCTGACGACAATGAGCCGTTTTGCGGGTTGGCTTTCAAGCTTTGGACGGATCAATTCTTCGGCAAATTAGTTTTCTTCCGAGTTTACCGTGGCGCTTTGAAAAAAGGCAGCACTTTGCTGAATACGGCTACGGGCAAAAAAGAACGGATTAGCCGCGTGCTGATGATTCAAGCCGACAAGCGCACCGACGTGGATGCGATCTATGCCGGTGACATTGCGGCCATTGTTGGGGTGCGGAACGTGGCTACGGGGCACACGCTGTGTGACCAGAAGAAGCCGGTCATGCTTGAGCCGCCGACCTTCCCGGAGCCGGTGATCTCTATGGCCATTGAGCCACGGACCACGGTCGATCGCGAGAAGATGAGCGATGGTTTGAAGCGCTTGTCGGACGAAGATCCCACTTTTAAGTGTTTTACCAACGATGAGACCGGTCAGTTGATCATTGCCGGGATGGGCGAGTTGCACTTGGAGATTATCCGGGATCGCCTGCTCAAAGAGTTTAAAGTCTCCGCTAATTCCGGGACGCCGCAAATTGCCTACCGGGAAACGATTACCAAGCCATCCCGTGGAGATGGGAAGTTCATCCGGCAAACGGGTGGCAAGGGGCAATATGGTCATGTGGTAATCACGGTTGAGCCGAATGAACCCGGCGAAGGCGTGGAGATCGAGTCCAAGATTGTCGGGGGCGTGATTCCGAAAGAGTTTATCCCTGCGGTTATCTCGGGCTTGAAAGAATCGGTGGCTGGAGGGGTTTTGGCGGGTTATCCCATGGTGGATCTGAAGGTCACGGTTGTTGACGGATCGGCACACGATGTGGATTCCAACGAATTGGCCTTCAAGATGGCGGCCATCTTCGCTTTTAAAGAAGCGGCCAAAGACGCCGGCATGATTCTGCTTGAGCCGGTTATGAAGGTGGAAGTCAGCACGCCGGACGAATACCAGGGCGATGTTCTTGGGGATTTGAATCGGCGGCGGGGCAAGATTGTAAACATCGAGTCCAAACCTCAAGTCGCTTTGGTGAATGCTGAAGTGCCGCTTTCCGAGATGTTTGGATATTCCACCGTGGTGCGGTCGCTTTCTAAAGGGCGAGCCTCTTACTCAATGGAGCCGTTGAAGTTTGAGGAAGTGCCGGAGACGATTATGGCCACGATTTTGGACACGGGACTTGGGTATGCCGTGCGGGCGTGAGGACGAATAGGATTGAGAACAGTCGAGTATGTCAGGACAACGAATTCGAATTAGGTTGAAGGCCTACGATCACCGAGTAATCGATCAATCGGCAGTTGAGATTGTTGATACGGTCAAGCGGTCGGGTGCACGGGTGGCTGGCCCGATACCGCTGCCGACCCGCATCGAGCGATTCACTGTGACGCGGTCGCCGCACGTGGACAAAAAGTCTCACGAGACCTTTGAGCAACGCACACACAAGCGGCTGTTGGACATCCTCGATCCGACGGCAAAGACGGTGGATGAGTTGAAGAAACTCAATCTGCCGGCAGGTGTGGACATTACGATCAAGATCTAGCCATGTTGGGATTACTAGGAAAGAAACTGGGCCAAACCCAGGTGTATGACGAGAGTGGCAAGCTGGTCTGTGTTACCGCTGTGCAATGTGGGCCGAACCGAGTCTTGCAGTGCAAGACTGAAGAGACCGACGGCTACAACGCGGTCCAGATTGGGTTTGGTGTCCAGAAAGCCCAACGGGTGAACAAGCCCTTGACCGGCCACTACCACAAGCACAACGCAGAGCCAGTTCAGCGGATCAAAGAGTTCCGGGATTTCGAACTCTCGGTGAAGCCGGGTGATGAAGTGAAGCCGGGAGATTGTTTCTCGGCTGGTGACTGGGTGGACGCGATCGGGACGACCAAGGGTCACGGATTCCAAGGTGTTATGAAGCGCCACGGTTTTGGTGGTGGTCGTGCGACTCACGGTGCCAAAGGTTGGAAACGCCGTCCAGGTTCGATCGGGCAGGGTTCGACGCCGGGCACCGTTCGCAAGGGCCAACCGATGCCGGGTCACATGGGCCAACGCCGACGCACGGTGCAGAATCTGCGCGTGGTGCGAGTGATGGAAGAAGAACAAGTTTTGTTGGTGAGCGGAGCCATTCCTGGGGCAGTGGGGGATTACGTGGTGATTCGCGGCGCCAAGAAGAAGAAGCAGGCTGCAGCGTAAGCGCTGACGGGAGTAGACGATGAATATCAAAGTCAAGAATGCCTCCGGCGGCGATGCCGGGGACTACGAAGTCAAGTTTCAGGTCATTGAAAATGGCCGCGGCACCCAGGCGGTGCATGATGCGGTCGTGGCCTACACCGCGGCACAACGCAGCGGCACGGCTTGCACCAAAACCGTTGCTGAAGTCGCCGGTTCCGGACGGAAACCCTGGCGCCAAAAAGGCACGGGTCGCGCTCGTGCCGGTTACACACGGTCGCCGATCTGGCGCGGTGGTGGTGTGGTCTTCGGACCGAAGCCGCGTAGCTTTCAGAAGACCGTTTCCAAGAAGACCAAACGCCTCGCCCTGCGCAAATCTCTGAGCGAACGGCTCAAAGCGGGTGATGTGGTTTTGGTGGATTCTATCAGCTTCGAGAAGCCGAGCACCAAGGCCTGTTTGGCACTTTGCGACGCGCTTGGGCTAAGTGGTACGACGCTTTTTGTATCCGATTCCGTCAACGAGAACTTGGTCTTGTCTTCCCGCAACATTCCGTATGCGGAGACGACCCTCGCCAATACGGTGAACAGCTACGATATCTTGAAGTATGACCACTTGGTCTTCACTCAAGGCGCTTTCGAAGCTGTAGAACAACGCTTGGCTGACAAGGAAGGGGACGCATAAACATGAATGCTTTCGATGTGATCAAGACCGTGCGAATCACGGAAAAAGGCGCTCTTCTGTCGGACGAGGCGAATCAGTACACCGTTGTCACTGACAAACGGGCCAACAAGATTCAGATCCGCCAGGCGGTGGAAGAATTGTTCAAAGTCAAGGTGCTGAGTGTGAACACGATTAATGTTCGTGGGAAAGCACGTCGTCAACGCACCTACCAAGCCGGAAAATCACCGGATTGGAAGAAGGCCATCGTGACCCTGAAAGAAGGGGACAAGATCGAATTGACTTAGTAGGGGAAAGAAAGAGCTGTGGCTGTAAAATCATTTAGACCCTTAACGCCGGCTCGGCGTTTTCTGACGGTGGCTTCGTTTGACGATCTCACCAAGAAGAAACCTGAGAAGCGGCTGACCAAGACTCGCAAAAAAACGGGTGGTCGTAACTGTTACGGACGGATCACTGCGCGCGCCATTGGTGGCGGGCACAAGCAAAAGATCCGTAATGTGGATTTCCGACGCCGCAAGCATGGTGTCGAAGCAACGGTGACCGCGATCGAGTATGATCCGATCCGTTCGGCTCGCTTGGCTTTGCTGCAATATGCCGACGGCGAAAAGCGCTACATCATCGCTCCGGACGGCTTGAAGGTAGACGACAAAGTGATGAGTGGTCCTGGTGCACCGAAGCAAGTTGGCTGCGCGATGCCGCTGGCTGAGATTCCGGTCAGTTCCAGCATCCACAGTCTGGAGTTGGCTCCGGGCGGCGGCGGACAGATTGTTCGTTCGGCCGGTTCGTTTGCCACTTTGATGTCTTTCGATTCGGGGTATGCGCAGGTGAAGCTGCCCTCCGGTGAAATTCGGCGTTTTCATGGCCAATGCCAAGCGACCATCGGGGCCGTCGGTAACAGCCAACACGAGAACGTGATGTTGGGTAAAGCAGGCCGTGCGCGCCACTTGGGACGCCGTCCCATGACGCGTGGTGTGTCGCGGAACCCGCACGATCACCCGAACGGTGGTGGTAATGGCCAATCCAAGAGTGGTGGTGGCCGTCAGCATTTGGTGTCGCCTTGGGGCTTGCTAGCCAAGGGCTATAAGACGAGAAACAAACACAAAATCTCAAACCGATTCATCTTGGTGCGGCGTGACGGTCGACCGATGAAGCGTAAGTAGAAGCGACTATGGGACGTTCGATCAAGAAAGGGCCGTTCATCGACGGGCATCTTCTGAAGAAGATTGCCAAGATGAACGAGACCGGTACGAAAAAGCCGATTAAGACCTGGTCACGGCGCTCGATGATCACGCCGGACTTTGTGGGCCACACTTTCAGTGTCCACAACGGCAAAGTGTTTCACTCGGTCTTTGTGACGGAAAACATGGTTGGGCATCGATTGGGTGAATTCTCGCCCACCCGAGCGTTCCGTAAGCACGGTTCTCACACGGCTAAAGTAACTAAGTAGTCATGGAAGTTCAGGCGATTACTAAGAACGTTCGCATCTCCGCGCAGAAGATGCGTGAAGTCGTCCGGCAGATTCAGGGCATGAATGCTCTGCAGGCCGTGGCCGTGTTGTCCGCGGTGCCTCGGAAGTCGGCTCGCGTGGTGCAGAAGACCTTGAAGTCCGCGATCGCGAATGCGGAAAACAACAACAACATGAAGCCGGAAGGTTTGGTGATTCGGGAGGCGGTTGCCGGGCAAGCGCGTTCGCTGAAACGCTTTGTGCCGAAGGCGCGCGGATCGGCCGGGCCGATCGTGAAGCGGAGTTGTCACGTGAAGATCGTGGTGTCCGACTAGGAATTTTTTTGACATGGGACAGAAAGCTAATCCAATTGGGCTCCGAATTGCCGTCAATCGAGACTGGCGGTCAAAGTGGTATGCCGACAAACGTGATTTCGGCGGATTGCTGGCCGAAGATCATCAGATCCGTTCGATCCTGAAATCGAAGCTGGAATCTGCTTCGGTGCCGAAGATCCAAATTGAGCGTGCGGCAACCCGTTGCCGTGTGACGATCTACACCGCCCGACCCGGCGTGGTGATCGGCCGTAAAGGTGCCGAAATCGACCGCTTGAAAGAAGAGATCTCCTTGCTGACCGGCAAAGAGATTTATGTGGACATCCAAGAGATCAAGAGCCCGGAAATTGATGCGCAGTTGGTGGCAGACAATGTTTGTTTGCAATTGGAACGCCGCATTTCGTTCCGCCGTGCAATGAAGAAGGCCGTTCAGACCGCCATGGATTTTGGTGCGGACGGGATCAAGATTCGCTGCGCGGGTCGATTGGGTGGTGCTGAGCTGGCACGCGTCGAGTCCTATCTTGAAGGTCGAGTGCCGCTGCACACGTTGCGTGCGAACATCGACTACGGATTTTCTGAGGCCAAAACGCTCTACGGCGTGCTGGGTGTGAAGTGTTGGATTTGTAAGGGTGAGATCGATATGACGGCGGTGGACACCAAGCCGGCGACGACCAGCTCACCATTTTTGGGTTAGAACCAATCAGATAGGAAGAGAGCGAGGGATTTCTTATGCCGTTAATGCCAGCAAGGGTGAAGCATCGCAAGATGCAGCGGGGCAATCGAGCCGGTATCGCGCGTCGTGGCGAGTCGGTGGCTTTTGGTGAATTTGGCCTACAAGCGATGGGGCGTTGTTGGTTGAACAACAAGCAGATCGAGGCTGCCCGTATTGCCATCACCCGCAACATGAAGCGGCGCGGTAAGGTTTGGATTCGGGTCTTTCCCGACAAGAGCTACACCAAGAAGCCGTTGGAAACCCGAATGGGTAAGGGTAAAGGTCCTGTTGAGGGCTGGGTAGCCGTGATTCGTCCGGCGATGATTTTGTTCGAGATTGATGGCGTGTCGGAAAACTTGGCACGAGAATCCCTGCGACTGGCCGCTGCCAAGCTGCCGATGCGCACCAAGTTCATCGCTAGACACAAGTTAGGGTAAGAGATTATGCCGTTAAAAATGTCAGATTTGCGTGATCTGTCGATGCCTGAGCTGAGTGCCAAGAATCGCGACGCGCGCCAAGAGTTGTTCAACCTCCGACTCCAGAAGGCGAGCAGCCAACTAGAGAAACCCTCCCGGCTAAGAGACCTGCGACGGGACATTGCACGGATCGAAACGCAGATCTCCATCCTCAAGGGGCAACAGCAGAATTAATTTTAACAGTATGGCAGCAGAGTCGACAGCTAAGCGAGGGCATCGCAAAGAGCGCGTAGGGGAAGTGATTTCCGACGGCATGAGCCGCACCATTGTGGTGCGCGTTCGACGCCGCATCCATCACCCTCGTTATAAGAAGGTGATTACGGTGTTCAGCAAGTGCTACGCCCACGACGAGAAGGAACAGGCCAAGGTTGGGGATCAAGTGCGGATCCTGGAGACGCGGCCGTTGTCCAAGACCAAGTGCTGGCGACTGGTCGAAGTGCTTACTTCGAAGACAGCCGCTTGAGACCAATAGGAAGGGCGAAACACGATGCTTCAATTACGCAGTCTACTCAACGTAGCCGATAACACGGGCGCCAAGAAGGCGGCCGCGATCGGTGTGCTCGGGCAGGGCCAACGGATCGCCCGAGTCGGCGATATCATCAAGGCACACATCAAAGAAGCCGCTCCAGATGGCACGGTGAAAAAAGGTGATGTGGTCAATGCCGTGGTCGTGCGAACGAAAAGCAAGATCCGGCGCAACGATGGTTCGTATCTGAAATTTGATTCCAACGCTGTGGTGATCATTGACAAAGACAAAAATCCTCGCGGGACCCGTATCTTTGGGCCGGTGGCGCGTGAGCTTCGCGAAAAGAAGTTCACGAAAATTGTCTCCTTAGCACCGGAAGTAATTTGAGTCTATGCCAACGAATCTTCATGTGAAAAGTGGCGACGAGGTTGTCGTCATTGCAGGAACCGAAAAAGGCAAGCGCGGGAAAATCATTGCCGTGTTGCCGAAAACAGAGCGGGTGATTGTGGAAGGCGTGAATCTTGTCAAGAAGCACGTCCGCAAGAGCCAGCAATACCCGGAAGGCGCGATTTTGGAGCGCGAAGGCACCTTGCATGTTTCCAATGTGATGGTGGCGGAGAAATTTGACGCTCGGGCGGCGAAGCGCGGGCAAACGAGTGAATAAGGTTGGATGAAGCCGAGACTTTATCAGAAATACGTCGATACCGTCGTTCCCGAACTCAAGCAAGACGGTGCTTATAGCAACCCGCATCAAGTTCCGCGGATCGAGAAGATCGTGGTGAACATGGGTGTAAGCACTACTCTGGAAAAGAGTGCCTTGGAAGACGCAACACAAGATTTGACGCTCATTACGGGTCGCAAGCCGGTGGTTTGTCGCGCAAAGAAGAGTGTGTCTAACTTCAAACTGCGTGCGGGCCAAGCGATCGGTTGTCGTGTGACCCTGCGCCGGGAAGTGATGTATGAGTTTTTTGATCGGCTGGTGACGGCCGCCCTGCCGCGTATCCGCGATTTTCGCGGGATTCCCAGCAAATCCTTTGACGGACGGGGGAATTACTCGATGGGTATTTCCGATCAAACCATCTTTCCGGAGATTGATTTGGATAAGGTCAAACGGACCCAGGGGATGGACATCACCATCGTGACATCGGCCAAGACCGATGATGAGGCGCGGAAATTGTTGAAATTAATGGGCATGCCCTTTGCCTAAGCGGAGTTCTGTATGGCTAAAAAAGCTTGGATCGAGAGAAATAAGAAAAAGGCCGCGGTGGTCAAAAAGTACGCCGAGCGCCGAGCGGAGTTGCGGGCGCAACGGGACTACGAAGGCTTGAATAAGCTTCCGCGAAACGCCAGTCCGACCCGCGTCGTCAACCGGTGCAATATGACTGGCCGACGACATGGCTATTTTCGGAAATTTGGTTGTTCCCGATTGACGTTTCGGGAGATGGCATTGTCCGGTTTGATTCCCGGCGTAACGAAAGCGAGTTGGTAGAGCACTATGGACCCGATTGCCGACATGTTGACCAGCATCCGGAACGCCAGTTCCGCGTTGTTGCCTGAAGTGACCGTGCCGCATTCCCGATTGAAAGTGGGGGTGTTGGAGATGTTGAAGCGCGAAGGCTACATTCAAGAGTTTTCCGTAGCCGGAGACGTGAAAAAGAAGATCACCATGACCCTGAAGTATAAGGGCCGACGGGGTGTGATCGCCGGAATCAAACGGATTAGCAAACCTGGTTTGCGTCAGTTCGTGTCCGCGACGGAAGTGCCCAACGTGCTCGGTGGGATGGGAGTCTCGATCCTGTCGACCTCTCGGGGCGTGATGACCGGGCGAGATGCGAAGAAACAGAATGTTGGTGGTGAGGTCCTCTGCCACGTTTGGTAAGGATTGCTGGTATGTCTAGAATTGGAAAAGCACCGATCACGGTCCCGGATAAGGTTAAAGTAGCCGTGAATGGCCAGTCGGTCGAAGTCGACGGGCCGAACGGAAAACTGTCTTGGGAAGTCCCTAGCCGTACTACGGTCAAGTTGGACGACAAGACGGTGACTGTGGAACGGGATGGTGACGACAAAGAGGCCAAAGCGATGCACGGCCTGACGCGGTCGCTGATCAATAATATGGTCATCGGTGTTTCCCAGGGATTCACCAAAGAATTGGAAATCCAAGGCGTAGGTTTCAAAGCCGCCGTGAAGGGGAAGGTGATTGATTTGAATCTGGGTTATTCCCACGTGATCAACTATCCCATTCCGGACGGTGTCAAAGTGACGGTTGCTGAAGGGACCAACGTCAAGATTGAGGGTCCAGACAAACAATTGGTGGGCCGAGTAGCGTCTGAGATTCGCGGCTTCTACCCGCCGGAGCCGTATAAGGGCAAGGGCGTACGCTACAAGGACGAACGCGTCATCCGCAAGGAAGGTAAGACCGTTCAGTAGGCAACCTTAGGGATCATAGAATTTACATTCAGACCGACAGATGAAGACTGATAATCGAATCAACCTAGTGCGGCGTCGGCGGTACCGAATCCGTAAGAAAGTGATCGGCACGACCGAACGTCCGCGAATGAGCGTTCGGTTTACCGGCAAGAACGTTTACGTCCAATTCATTGACGATAGTGTGGGCAAAACGCTCGCTGCGGTGTCTAGCATTAGCGAACGGTCTGGCGGGAAAGAGGCGTTGCGGGCGAATGTCAAGGGGGCGACTGCCCTCGGTGAATTGGCAGCAGCGGCGGCAAAGGACAAAGGCATCTCGAATGTGGTGTTTGATCGCAGTGGTGCTCGGTACCACGGCAAGGTCAAGGCCCTAGCGGATGCGGCTCGCGCGGGCGGCTTGGAATTTTAATTAATTAGGAAATACTTGTGACAGACGCAGCGAATACGACGACTTCGACGCCCCCGACGACGAATCGGCCTGGTGGGCCGGGAATGGGTGGCGGACCTGGACGCTCGCGCCCGGGAGGCGGACCTCAAGGCGGCGGTGGCCGCGGTGGTTTTCAAGGTGGCCGCGGTGGTGGCTTTCAAGGTGGCCGAGGCGGCGGTTTTCAGGGTGGCCGAGGCGGCGGCGGTGGATTCCGTGGCGGTCAAGGTGGCCGGCCCGGTGGCAATCGCGGTCGACGGGATGGACGCGACAACCGCTTTGGCGAACGCGAAGATTCCGACATTACCGAGAAGGTGATCTTCATCAACCGCTCGTCCAAAGTGGTTAAGGGTGGTCGCCGATTTAACTTTAGCGCCTTAATCGTTGCCGGTGATGGCAAAGGTAAGGTTGGACTTGGTTTGGGGAAAGCGGGCGAAGTGGCCGACGCGATCCGCAAAGCGAGTGAGAATGCCCGACGTGAGATGGTGCCGGTGGCATTGACTGGCGATACCATCCCGCATCGCGTGAACACCTGCTTCGGCGGGGCCAATGTGATGCTCCGCCCGGCTTGTCCTGGAACCGGGGTGATCGCTGGTAAGATTGTACGATCGGTCTTGGAATCGGCCGGTGTGAAAGATGTTTTGACGAAGTCGTTGGGATCCAACAATGCGGCGAATGTCGCCAAGGCCACGTTGGCCGCGTTGACCGGGTTGCGGAAGCGTTCGGATATTTACGCCGATCGCGGAAAGCCGTTGTCGAGTGCGCCTAAGGAGGCGCCGGCAGTTGCTGAGGCTTCACCTGCTACTGATGAGGCGGCCGCTGCTCCGGCACCGGCCACGGATGGCACTGTATCTGAGTAAATCACATGCGCTTACATAATTTAAAACCCCGCCCCGGGGCGAAACATCGACGGAAACGGTTAGGCCAAGGCGAATCAAGCGGCTTGGGTAAGACCAGTGGCCGTGGACATAAGGGGCAGCACTCACGTGCGGGTAGTTCTTTCCGTCCTGGTTTTGAGGGTGGTCAGATGCCTTTGATCCGGCGCTTGCCGAAGCGTGGCTTCAGCAATGTTCAGCACGCGACGACCTACATTCCGGTCAATGTGGGCGCCTTGGACGCCTTTGAAGACGGCGCCACGGTTGATTGGGCGAGCTTGAAGAAGGCTGGTTTGGCAAACGGGAATGCCGATGGCGTGAAGATTCTGGGGAGTGGTGAACTCTCAAAGAAACTGACCGTTAAAGTTCAGGCGTTTAGTGCGTCTGCCAAGGCCAAGATTGAGGGTGCCGGGGGAAGCTGTGAAGTGACCGCGGTGTCCAAGTCGAAGAAATCCGAAGACGCGGCTTAATCGGGATCGGTAAACCATGGTTTCTGGAATAGTCAACACCTTCGCGAATTGCTTTAAGATTCCCGAGCTGAAGTCTCGGATCTTCTTTACGCTCATGGTGCTCGCGGTCTGCCGCTTGATCGCTTTGATCCCGATCCCGGGATTGGATGGATCGGCGTTGTCAGACTTTCTGAACCAGGCTTCACAGCAGTCGGGCGGTGCCGGATTGTTGGGGATGTACAGTTTGTTTACCGGGGGCGCGCTTGAGCGCTGTGCCATTGGGTCCCTGGGAATCATGCCGTACATTAGTGCCACCATTATCATTCAGTTGATGACGGCGGTGCTCCCGGGCTTGAGTAAGCTCGCTCGTGAAGAAGGTGGCCGCGCCAAGATCATCCAATACGGTCGTTACCTCACGGTGCTGCTGTGCTTGGGACAAGGCTTTGTGATGGCTTTAGGCTGGGAGAATCCTGCGAAGATCTTTGATGGTTTCAGTGGTGAGTTGGTGATTTCCGATAATCTCTGGTGGTATCGCATCCAGACGGTGTTGATTCTGACCACGGGCACGTGTTTGTTGATGTGGTTGGGTGAGCAGATCACCGAACGGGGGATTGGTAATGGTATTTCCTTGGTGATCACCATTGGTATCTTGGCCCGCCTCCCGCAAGCCACCCGGTCCCTTTACTACATGTTCAACCCCCCGGTTGCCGTTGATAACGCTTACAACATCTTCCACGGAATCGCGTTGATCCTAATCCTGGGTGCCGTTATCGCGGGTGTCATTGCAGTGACGCAGGCCCAACGTAAGATTCCGGTGCAATACGCCCAACGTGCCGTGGGCCGCAAGGTTTACTCGGGTGGGAGTTCGTTCATGCCGTTGCGCGTTAACTACGCCGGTGTGATGCCGATCATCTTCGCTCAAGCCATCCTGATGTTCCCGGACAAACTGTTCCTAACTTTAGGTAAGGTGACGGATATCAAGCTGTTCTTGGATATCAGTCGACTTCTGTCTTACGGCAGTTTGGGGTATATGATGCTGGAGGGGCTGATGATTCTCTTCTTCTCCTATTTCTGGGTGGCGACGCAGTTTAACGAAATCCAGATTGCGGATGATTTAAAGAAATACGGTGGTTACATTCCGGGCGTGCGTCCGGGGCAGGCGACGAGCGATTTCTTGCATCGCACGATGAGCCGGATCACCTTCGCTGGGGCGATCTTCTTGACCCTCATTGCGATCATGCCGCCCGTGTTGCAACAATCTTTAGGTGTGCCGTTTGACGTGGCGACCTTCTTTGGTGGAACCAGTCTCTTGATTACCGTGGGTGTGATGTTGGACACCATGCGGCAAATGGAGTCCCACTTGTTGACCCGTCATTATGACGGTTTCATGAAGAAGGGTAAGATCCGGGGCCGCTTCTAGGAGTGGTAATCGGATGGGCTATACGACTACGAGCTGAGAGCAGAGATGATCGTCATTAAGAGTGAAGATGACATCAAGTCGATGCGTGAGGCTGGTGCCGTAGCCAATACCGTTTTGCGGGAAGTGGCGGCTCAGGTAGAGCCGGGCCGGACCACGCAAGAGTTGGACGAATTTGCGGCAGAACGCATCGAACACTACGGATGCCGAAGTGCGTTCTTGGGTTATCGGAATTATCCGTGTAACATCTGCATTTCGGTCAACGAAGAAGTGGTGCATGGGATTGCGGGTTCTCGGACCTTGTTGTTCGGGGATATCGTCAGTCTCGATGTCGGCGTTCGGTTTCGTGGTTTTGTCGGAGACAACGCTCTGACGGTAGCCGTGGGTGGTTGTGGTGTCGAAGATCAGAAGTTGCTCGATGTGACGGAGCGCTCGCTGGTTGAAGGTATTAAGCAAGCCGTGGCGGGGAATCGGGTGTGTGATATCTCTCGGGCCGTGCAACGGGTTGTGGAAGACAATGGCATGGCGGTGGTGCGTGAATTCGTAGGCCACGGGGTGGGTCGGTCGGTTCATGAGGAACCGCAGATCCCGAATTTTTTTGATGGCGGTAAGTCGCCGAAGTTGAAGGCGGGCATGACGCTCGCGATCGAGCCGATGGTAAACCTGGGCTCGCCGAAAGTTGAAGTGTTATCGGATGGTTGGACAGTCGTGACGCGCGATCAGCGTCGTTCGGCTCATTTTGAACATACCGTCCTGGTGACGGAAGATGAGCCAGAGATCCTAACGTGTCCCGAGAACATGCCATTGACGTTGAAGGCGCGGTCGTCGAGTTGATGCCGAACCACCGATGCCGCGTAAGAATGCCGAATGGTCACCATATCGTCGCTCATTTAGCGAGTCCGATGCGGTTGGCGTTCATTCGGTTGGATGTGGGTGATCGGGTTCGGGTGACGATGTCGCCCTACGATCTGTCGAAAGGCACGATCGTGGAACAGATAGAGAATTGAGAATATGAAAGTCAGAGCGTCGGTAAAAAAATTGTGTGAGCACTGCCGGGTTATTCGCCGGAAAGGTGTGATTCGCGTGGTGTGTACGAACCCTCGCCACAAACAACGACAAGGCTAACCTGTAGGAAAGAAACCGTATGCCTCGAATTTTAGGTGTCGACATCCCCGGAGAGAAGCGAATCGATATTTCGCTCCGGTACTTATATGGCATTGGTCCCAAGATTTCTGGAGATATCTTGGAACATGCCAAGATTGAACCCAGCCTGCGCGCCAAAGATCTGACCGATGATCAAGTGAGCAAGATTGTTCACGCCATTCAAGAAGGTCAGTATCTGATCGAAGGTGATCTACGCCGCGAGATTGGAATGAATTTGAAGCGCCTCCAGGCCACCAAATCCTATCGTGGTTTTCGACATATCCGTGGTTTACCCGTGCGGGGACAGCGGACGTCGACCAACGCCCGGACGCGGAAAGGTCCTAAGAAGACCGTGGGTGTGCAGAGAAATCCGAATGCGAAGTCGGGAATTCATTAGTAGAGAGCATTAGAACTTATGTCTGAAGACGTGAAAGAAAACCCGACGCCGGATACCCCTGAGGAGACGAAGGCGCCAGAGGCTGCTCCTGCAGCTGAAGCTGAGCAGGCCAAAGAAGCCGCTGCCGAAGCCAAGCCAGCTGAAACCGCTGGAAAGGCCGAAGCGAAGTCGGATGCCAAGCCCGCTGCCAAAGGTAAGGAAGGCGAGAAGAAGAAGGATGATCCCGGCTCTGCCGCCGCTCCGACCGCAGCGGAGTTGTTGGCTACCGATACCGGACCGGCAAAGATCATCAAAGCCAAAGGCTCGAAGAATGTCACCGTAGGTGTGGCAACGATCCTGGCGACGTTCAACAACACACTAGTTACGATTAGCGACATGCAAGGCAATGTGATTGCATGGTCGAGTGCCGGTAAAGTGGGCTTCAAAGGCTCTCGCAAGAGCACGGCCTTCGCCGCCCAGCAAGTTTCTCAAGATGCCGCTCGCCAGGCGATGTCCCACGGATTGAAAGAGGTGGAAGTCCGTGTGAAAGGGCCGGGTTCCGGTCGGGAATCGGCGATTCGCGCTCTGCAGGCCATCGGCCTGGAAATCTCTTCGATCCGGGATATTACCCCGGTGCCTCACAACGGTTGTCGTCCCCGCAAAAAGCGACGCGTGTAAGGATTTTTGATTATGGCTCGATACACAGGACCAAAGACTCGAATCAGTCGGCGTTTCGGCATCCCCATTTATGGGCCGTCGAAGTATTTGGAACGTCGCAATTACTCGCCTGGCATGCACGGCCCGAAGAGCCGTCGGAAGATGACCGATTATGCCTTGCGTTTGGCTGAGAAGCAGAAGTTTCGCTATTACTACGGCCTTTTGGAGAAGCAATTTCGAGCCGTGTATGAGAAAGCACGCCGGCAACGGGGTGTGACGGGCGAAACCATGCTCCAAATCTTGGAGACGCGGTTGGACAACATTGTCTACCAGCTCGGTTTGGCGCCGTCTCGACCGGCCGCTCGTCAGATGGTTTCCCACGGGCACTTGAAGGTGAATGGTCGGCGCGTGAATGTGCCTTCTTACGCCGTGCAAGTGAACGACACCATCGAAGTGCGGGAAGCGAGTGCTTCCAAGCAGTTGGCCACCAAGAATATGGAGAGTTCCACCAGCCGAACCGTGCCAGATTGGTTGGCTTTGGATCGGGAGCTTTTCAAAGGCGTGCTGACGCGGATCCCGACCCGGGACGAAATCCAACCGATCGGGAACGAGCAGGTTGTTGTTGAATTCTACTCTCGTTAAGCAGCCCACGAGAGCGTGTCCGAGAAATAAATGCGGGTATATGGATGGGGCTTGCACGGGCTGCAGCCACGTCAGATTAAAACCGCAAACATTCCCAATAAATAGATGCCAGTACGTTTAGGACGATTCGAAATGCCGAAACGGTTGACCAAGGATGAGTCAACCACCACTGATAGCTACGCCAAGTTCATCGCCGATCCGTTTGAGACCGGTTACGGTCACACGATCGGGAACTCCATCCGCCGTGTTTTGCTCTCTTCTCTGGAAGGGGCTGCCATCACGTCGATCAAATTGGACGGAGCGATGCACGAGTTCGCTTCCGTGGACGGCATTGTGGAAGATGTCACGGACATCATCCTGAATCTGAAACAAGTCAAGCTCCGCTCTCATTCCCGCGACCCTCAGACCGTGCTCTTGAGTGTGAACAAGGAAGGGGCGGTGACGGCTGGCGACATCACGGAGAACCAAAATATCGAAGTGGTGAATCCGTCCCAACACATCTGCACGATCGACAAGAAGAAGAAATTCGAGATCGAGATGGAAGTAAAGGTGGGACGTGGTTTCTGCCCGGGCGACGAAAACAAGAAGCCGGATCAGGCCATTGGGGTGATCGCTATTGACTCCATCTTTTCGCCGGTGAGTCGGGTGAAATACATGGTGGAAAGTGCGCGTGTCGGACAACGCACGGACTATGACCGATTGATCCTGGAAGTTTGGACCGATGGACGCATGTCTCCGGACGATGCTTTGACCCAGGCTTCGGCAATTCTACAGAAGCATTTGGACGTCTTTGTCGGTTACGACAAGAACGCCGTTGAGTTTGAAGAGGTTGAGGAACAGAAGGACGACGAGAAGTCTCGCATGAAGAAGCTCTTGAATATGAGCGTCAACGAGATCGAGCTCAGCGTCCGTGCTGCCAACTGTTTGAACAATGCGAACATCACCACCGTGGGTCAGTTGGCCATGAAATCCGAGGCGGAGATGTTGAAGTATCGCAATTTTGGTAAGAAGTCACTGAACGAGATTAAGGACAAACTGCAAGGTCTCGGTCTGACTCTAGGTATGAATATTGATGCGGCTCTGTTGGAATCCGGTAAGGAAGACGATAGTGCTGTGATTGGCTAGTTGGTAAGGGAACACATCGATGAGACATCAGAAACACACGGCAAAGCTTGGTCGTAAAGGCAGCCATCGGAATGCGATGCTGGCAAACTTGGTTTGTAGCTTGATCAAGCACCGTCGGGTGACGACGACCTTGGCAAAAGCCAAAGCCGCGCGTCCGGTCGCCGAGAAAATGTTGACCTTGGGCAAGAAGGGCACGATCCACCACCGTCGGTTGGCGGCCGCCCGACTGCACCAGGAAGATGCGGTTCGGATTCTCTTTAACGAGTTGGCACCCGAACATCAGGATCGAGCAGGGGGCTACACGCGTATCATCAAGTTGGGTGTGCGACGTGGCGATGCCGCTCCTACCGCGATTCTGGAGTGGGTAGAAGCCGGCGAAGGGGCTCCTAGTAGCGCTCCTGCGAAGGCTGAGCCAAAAGAAGAGAAGCCCGCTGCGGAAGAGGCCAGCCCAGCAGAAGCTACTGCTGAGGAAGCCCCGGCTGCGGCCGCTGAAGAGGCGGCCCCGGAGGCCGAAGCTTCTGAAGGTGAGCCTGAGGAGAAGAAAGAGGACTAAGCTTTCTCTACACCGTTTATTTCGAAACCCGCCAGTTCGCTGGCGGGTTTTTTTGTGTCTAGCGGGCTGGTTGTTTCGGTCGAGCTCCGAAGGGGGCAGAAGCGCTATTCTGATTTGGTTCCTTGATGGTAGGGCATATGAACAACTTCAGGTACGTTCGGCCCACCATCTGAAACAGCCCGCCCGCCGGGTTCGGGTAAGGTTCAGATGTTGAGCGAATGGACCGGCTCTCGACTCCTCCAGAAAAGTAGGCTCGACCCGATCGAGAGTCCGATTTCTCAATTGGTTCTCCTCTAAATAGTACGTTTTCGGGCCCTTTGCAGTGCCACCGTTCGTGTTTGAGAAACCGGATTCTGACGCGTTTTATTCGTGTTTGGAGGCTTTTGCTGTTTGTGGAATTCATTGATAGCAAAGGTTTTAAGGTGTTGTCTGTCTGGTTTGAGGGGTGCATTTCTGAGATTGGCATGGATTCTGTAATAAGGAAGGTGCGATGCGGAAATGTGAAAACGATGAAACCCATGAAGAAGAAAAAAAATAGCTACTTGCGCGCACTCGTCTTAGCCGGGTGCGTGTTCCAAGGGGCCGCCCTCAATGGAGCGGCCGTCATTCCTCCCATTACCTTCGATCTGGACACCTTGGGAAGCCCTTCGGGAAATCCCCATTTAGTTCATTCCACCATGCCAGACTGGACTGTGGTGACGGATTCTGTATTGGATCCGGTGCCGCCGGAGCAGGTGTATCGGAGCGTGCATGATCAGACGAACCTTAAGGTGGAGTTTGCGCCGGTGAGTCTGGCAGTTGGAGAATCCCTACGGGTTAAGGTTGATTACCGGTATGATGCGCCACCAAATGACCCTGGGATGCAGCCCTTCAACTTCCTGCGATTCGGAGCTTATCAAACCTACGGAACGGCGAGCTTCACCGATGACCAAGGCTACTTGGCAGACGTGAGCTACTGGGAAGATAATGCCACCAGTGGATCGACCACCAAAGACGGTGACTTTTCGTTGCGACGGGAGGACAACGTCTGGGACGACTTTGATCTGGGACCGCTCTTGGACAATCAAGTGAGTCCTCCGGATTGGCGTCCACCGAGCATCCCGGAGACTGGCGATATTCGAACCCTGGTGCAACCCGACGGTTCGATGGCGACGTGGCCGAAGTCGGCCGATGAGGGCACGGGAATGGATCATGCCGCGGTGATTTGCATTACCAATCGCGGCGACTATGTGGAGATTTGTCTCTTTCACGGATTCCCTGTCGTGATGGTGGGACGAGCTGTTGATACAAGCGGTTCGCCCATTGTGACGTTTGATGCCGTATACTTGGAGAGTCCTTCCGATAATTCGGGATTCCATGTGGATAACATTGGGATTCAGCACCTCCCGCCCGAGATGAGTTGCTGCGGCGATTGCTTCGAGTTGGAAGACCTGGCGCTGGGCTCGGCCTACAATGTTGGGGATACTTTCACGATTCAAAACTCGAGTATGACGGCCATGTTAGACGTGGAGGCGGTTCCATTTGAATGGGCTGATGGAACGGTTTTCTCCGGTGGTGTCGCCACGGTTGAGAACGGTGGCAACGCGGGGCACGGAGGCAATGAATTCAACATCAACAATATCGGGCTGCGGTTCAGCTCTTCCATGGGGCCTGCCCCGGGTTTCTCGATGCTGTTTGGCGAGTATGGTGGAAATTTAAACTTTTCCATCAACGGCGACTTCCGAAACTTTAACAACTTCCAAGACATTAACGGTGCCGTAATCGGTGGCGCGGTGATCTTTGTGGTTGGCGGGAATGGGAATGACCAGGGTGAGTTGATGGCGGTGGGCTCTGTTTCGGAGTTCAGTGTTGGTGGTCAGGAGTTGTACATCGATCACATCTGCCCGATCATGGGAGATGAGCCGAATGACCCTGACGAACCGGATCAACCCGAACACGACGACGACCCGGATCCACAAGGCGGGAAGATCAGTGGCTACAAGTTTGACGGTGGCGAGACGCCGGATAACAACTTGTTTGGGCCGTTTGGTTTGGCCTTCTCGGACGCGGGACAGCTCTACGTGGCCAATGAGGGTCGCGGTGGCGGTGGTTGGCATATTTCGGACGTCAACCCAACTGGCGAAGTTGATACCTTCGCCCTCGGATTCAACGGTCCTTCCGGAGTCGCGTTCAATTCGATGGGTGAGTTGCACATCTCGGATGATACGCACCGCGTATTCTCTGTGGATCCCTTGGGAAGTGTGACTGTGCACCTGGATGAGACCAACGGTTTATCCAACCCCAACGCCATCGCCTTTGACGCCTTGGATCATCTCTACGTGGTGAGTTCCGGTGGGTTTGTGAGCCGGTTTTTCCCGGATGGTTCCTTTGACAAGATCTTGGCGGATGGTTTGTCCAATCCGCAGAGTGTCGTGGTGGTGGAAGCTGCCGGAATGCTGTTTGTCTCCGACTCCGACGGAAAGATCTGGGAGATGCCTTCCGATCCGCCCGTGGCCAATTTCACTACGGGTACCTTGTATGCCGATACCGGTGCCTATACCGAAGGAGGACTGACACGCGATTCTGCGGGAAACCTGTATCTCTCGGCGTATGATGAAGGTAGTGTCTATCAAGTCACGCCGAGCGGAAGTATCTCGGTCATCGCGACGGGCATTAGTCAGGCGCGTGGTACGGCGATCGGTCCGGATGGCAAGCTCTACGTGACGTCCTACGATGAGGATGAAATCTACCGCATTGATCTGACTACGTTGCTGGTAGAGTTCTTTGCTCCCACGGCAGTCTTGAGTATCCCTCCTGGTGGTGGTGGCGGTGGCCTGCCGGGTTGGGTGATCTATCTGGATCAAAACCGGAATGGAAACCTGGATGCGGGCGAAGTCTCTACCACGACGGATGGTTCCGGCTACTATGAGTTCAACGGTTTGCCGCCGGGAACCTATTTCGTTGCCGAACAGATGGTAGCGGGTTGGGTTCAGGTGGTGCCGGGACCGCCGACCTATGACTACGAGGTGATACTAGGTCCCGGCGATCATGTGATGGACGTCGACTTTGTCAATGTGCCGGAAGCCCAAGAGGACTGTTTGGAAACGTATCGGGGTAATGATCCCGGGGCGGTAGAGGTTGCCGGGACGATTTCCGAACAGAAAGCCATGGACTTTGACTTGGCAATGTCTCTGGTGATGGGTGAGCACGGGTTCATCGATTTCGAGGCCTTCGCCGTGGGGGACTTTACCACCAAGGTGTTGGATCACAATGTGACGGCTTCGTTGCCCAATACCGGGGATGCCGTAACGGGGAACCAGCCCGGGATCAGCGATCAAACTACTGCGAGTTCCGGCTTGGGCTACAACACAACGGCTGGCGGGCAGAACCACCTGCAGGTGTTGCCGTTGAACGCGGGACCGGATGGCGGGGTGGTACTGTCTTTTGTTCGTCCAGCCAAGGCTTTGGGTTTTTACCTGATCGGCTTGGAAGAAGGGAAACGGTCCGTCTGGGCCTTTATTGAGTATGCGGACGGTTCGAATGAGGCGATCGCTATGGAAGCCGGACTCAATCCCGGTGGTGGGCTTCAGTTCTTTGGAGTCATCGCCGAGCATTGCCCGATCAAACAGTTTAGCATGATAGAACTGTATGACGGGGAGCCTGCGGGAGATCGGGATATCTTCGGCGTCGATGACATCCGTTATGTTGTGGATGACGCCATTGTTCCGGGGAGCCCGATCCCGACGGGACCGATCGGCGAGCGGCCTTCTTTTGGTGCGAATCCGCCCGCGAACGAGGACCGTCCCTTTCAAGGGCCGGGCCCCTTCAATCCTGATCCAGGGCAGCAGCGCGGACCGGAAGGACCCGTGGGAATGATTCCCGATGGTGAACCTTCTCGGGGGATGCCCGAGCAGAAGCCGGACCCGGCGGCCCCTGGCATGCGGCAGCCCCCGGTGGGATTCCCTGAGACCGACCCTGACGGGATGTCGGCAGAGTTTGGTAAGGGCGGTGGGTTCCTGGGAGAACCCGTCGGAGGCCGTCCCGCACCAATGCCACGGCTGCGTCCTGAGCAGCGTGGACCGGAATGGCGGCCTGAGCCCGAGAATGAGGGCGAGAACGGTCGAGGACGGAATCGCGGGGCAGGATTCACCTTCCGGGGCTCTGCAAGAGCTTAGTTAGGTGCGCGTCGAAGTCGTTTAGCAGTTGGCCGGAGGGAGCAATCTCTCCGGCCAACTTATTTCTCTACTCGTCTTGGGACGTATGCGGCGTTTGCACGATCTTGGGGCCGCTTTTTTGGTAACCAGCCGCTTTTTGCCACCGTCTGTCTCTCGTGAATCTAATTGGTATCCCAACGCAATGACCCCTGCATACGAATTACGAATGGACCTTGGATTGAGCCGCCGAATCGGGGCCTTCCTGACGCTGACGGTGGCTTTGCTTGCTGCGACTGGGACCACCGTCGCGAGTGAGTGGCGGCAGTTCCGTGGGCCTGACGGTGCCGGCAAGAGTGCGGATCCGATGCCGCCAATGGAATGGAACTCTGAGGAGAATCTCTTGTGGCGCGTCGCATTGCCCGGACCAGGGTCCTCCAGCCCGATTGTTACGGGGAATCGGGTTTTCGTGACCTGCTATTCCGGGTATGGGGTGGATAGCCGAGATCCGGGTGAAATGGAGGCGTTGAAGCGGCATTTGGTTTGTGTGGACCGTCAGTCCGGAAAAGTGCTTTGGAATCGTCCAGTCCCGGCGCGGCTGCCGGAAGACCCTTACCGCGGTTATATCGGCGAACACGGCTACGCGAGTAACACACCGGTAACCAACGGTTCGCAGGTGTTTGTCTTCTTCGGCAAAACGGGCGTCTTGGCGTTCGACTTTGACGGAGACGAGCTGTGGCGAACCGAAGTCGGCCAAGAGTCGAGCAACCGGCGTTGGGGCTCTGCAGCGAGCCTTGTCCTGCATGGTCAAAGCGTGATTGTGAATGCGAGTGATGAGAGTCAATCCATTCGGGCGCTGGAACAAGCGACGGGAAAAGAGATCTGGAAAGCCGAGGCATCGAGTCTGGAACTGGCGTATGGAACGCCCGTCCTAGCGAAGTCGGCGAGCGGTGAATTGTCTCTGTTAATCTCAGTCCCGAACGAAGTGTGGGGATTGGATCCGGACGAGGGGAAACTCCGTTGGTATGCGGACACGGGACTCCCTGGAAACATCTGTCCCACTCTGGTGGCTCTCAAGGGCGTTGCCTACGGGTTTGGTGGTTATCCCAGTCAGGGGAGTTTCGCGGTTAAGATTGGCGGCAAAGGCGATCGGACGGCGGACAGTATCGTCTGGAAGAGCCGGGTCAGTTCCTACGTGGCCTCGCCAGTCATCCATCAGGGGCATCTGTACTGGGTCACGGATCGTGGCGAGGCCTTTTGCATGCAGGCCAGTGATGGGAAGGTCCGCTATCAAGAGCGTTTGCCCGGTTTGTCGACGGACCGTCGCAGTCGTGCCATGTATGCGTCCGTCGTGGTGGCTGATGATCGCGTGTATGCTGTGAGTCGTTACGGAGGCACTTTTGTCTTGCCGGCCAAGCCGGAATTTGAGGTGTTAGCTCATAACCAATTTGCGAATGACGCGAGTCAGTTCAATGGAACTCCGGCGTTCGCAGACAATCAGATCTATCTGCGATCCGATCAGTACTTGTATGCAGTAGGGAAGTGAGACCCTTCGGATCGGGCTCGAAAGTGGATTCAAACCGAAACAGATAAACTAAAGGAAACATGATGAAACAATGGATGAAACTGGCAGTCGTTGCCGTGGCTGGAATGTTGGTGGCTGAAACCGTATCCGCTCAAGGCTCGGGTCGTGGCGGTCGGGGTGGCCGAGGTGGCTTTGGTGGTGGATTTGGCGGGCCGGGAATGAATCCCGTGATGGCTGCGCTGGATGCGGATAAAGATGGGAGCCTTTCCTCCAGTGAGATCGCCAACGCGGCGGCCGCTTTGAAGACTTTAGACAAGAACAACGACGGCAAACTGAGTGCCGATGAGTTGCGTCCGCAGCGCGGCGAAGGCGGCCGTGGGGGTGGCTTTGGCGGCGGTCCTGGTGGTCCCGGTGGTGGTGGCGGCGGCGGTCGCGGTGGCTTCGGCGGCGGGAGCTTTGTCGATCGCTTGATGGAAATGGATGCCAACAAGGATGGCAAAATCAGCAAGGATGAGTTGCCTGAGCGCATGGCTCGCATCATGGAACGCGCGGACTCCAATGGCGATGGCTCGTTGGACAAGACTGAAATTGAGGCGATGGCTGCCGCGTTTGGCGGTGGTGGTCGCGGTGGTCGTGGTGGCGACCGCGGAGGCCGAGGGGGGCGTGGCGGCGGCGGCGGCGGTGATCGTCCGCAGCGTCCCAGCCGTCCTCAGTGAGCCTCTCTGAGTAGATTCGATAGTTGAACCAGAAATGCCGTCACTGAGGTGACGGCATTTTTTTATATCCAGTTCTGGAGGAAAACCCACATCCGAACGGTGAGGTAGGTAAGCAATGCCACGATCGGATACTCCATGAACCGGATCTTCTCGAAAAGAGGTTTGGTGTTGCTTTCCTTGGCGGGCTCAATGGTAACAGCACCCGATTCCAAGACGATGGTCTCTTTGATATGAAGGCGATGGAGCGCTGCGATGCATCCGATCAACATGAAGAAGGTCGCTCGATAGGCAAAGTCCACAGTCCAACTGGATGCCGCGTAGGCCACGAGGAGGACGAAGAGAATCCGGCGAAGGCGTTCCATCTCTACGGTTTTCGGCTTGAGATCATGGAGCGTCCGAAAGCTGAAATAAATCAGCCCCACAAAGAAGAAGAGGCCTGGGTAGCTGAGTTCGGCCCCGATCTGGACATAGGAACTGTGGGATGGTTTGTGGTAGCCGTGGGTATTCATGAAACTCACAGGAAACCGATTGAAGCCCAGGATTTGGTAATTCTGTAGGCACGCCAGTGCATGAGCCCAGGCCGCGAGCCTGCCTTCAATACCCTCTTCACGATGGTCCTTCTGCCGACGTAGATCCTCCATTCGGGGCAAATACATCATTCCCGCCGTCCCGATCGTCAACATGGCCGCGATGATTCCGACCTTCATGACCATGGAACGCCGGAGCGTGAGAACGGACAACATCATCACGTAGCCGGAAATGTAGGTCCCTTTGGATTGGGTCAGGAAGATGACGTAGGTGGGGAGGATTCCCACGAGGGTTCCGAAGAGCTTGGCGAAGAAATTCCGCTTCCAGAAAAACAACAAGTAGAGCATCCCCAACAACGGCACAACACTGTGTCCCAAGGCGTTGGGATTGTTAAACAAAGACGTGTTCAGTGCGAGGCGCCCCTCCAGGCGAGTGCCATGTGTCAAATAGTGACTGCCGGTTGGGTCAAATCCAACTTCACTGGCCCACGCCAGAAAAGCGATGCCGAAAATCATACTCGTCCACCACCGAAGAAAGCTACGAAGACGTTCCCGGTCGTCGATGACCAGCACGACCAGGAAGTAGAATATGAACAGGTGGTAGGCTTGACTGATCGCCGTCCAGAAATCGTTTGATGAAATCCCGATCCAGAAAAGATAGAGTATCATCAGTCGGTCGTGGGGCGTTCGAAGTATCTGTGACAGGCGGATACCCCGTTCTCGGAGAAAGAGAGACGCGATGGCGAGGACGATCACCAGGGTGACGGGCCGAACGGCACCGACCCAATCGATCCATTCGTGGGGGCGAATGTAGTAGATGGCTAGGAAGACGATGAGAAAGAAAAAATCCATCGTGGAGATCCTAGCCGGTCGTGTCACCGGAGGCGCGGTCCGGCGACCGCTTGAGGCTGCGGAGGTGAGCTCCCATCGGGCAGACGCTATCGGCTACGCTGCTGTTGCTGGACGAATGAACCGACGTGTGGAACGCCGTCTAGGAAACCGAGAGAAACCAAGAATTCGTCGGCCGCGGTAACAGTGCTGGTGAACGGTTGGTTGTCGTACTTGCCGAAGTTGAAGAATCCGTGGGGCATTCCCGGGTAGCCCTTGAGCTGAGATTGATTTCCGTGCACGAGCATGGCTTCGTGAAACGCTTTCGCCGTCACAAAGGGTACGGTGGTATCAGCCCGGCCGTGGAAAATGATCGTGGGAGGAGCGTTGGGTCGGACGTGGTGGAAGGGGGAAAGATTCTTAGGTTCAATTCCCATGCGAGCTTCCAATTGCTCGTGGCGGTTGGTGTCGATATTGAGGTAGCCCTCAGCCGTTGCCAGAACGAGTGCCGGATTGAAAAGAAGGAGTGCGTTGGGGCGAGAGGAAACGGTGAGATCCTCATCCAGTTCCTCGATCCCGTTGATCAAGCCCGTGCAGGCCGCCAGGTGCCCGCCAGCGGAACCGCCCCCGGCGGCGATTCGGTCGGGATCGATTCCGAGTTCCGAAGCGTGCTCCCGGACCCAGCGAATGGCGGACTTGGCGTCGAGCACGCATTGGAGTGCCTTGACGGAATGCCGCGAACTAACTCGATACTCGGCCGTGATGGCCACCATCCCGCGCTCAGCGAGATACTGGCAATGAGGCTCAAACTGGGCCGGAGTGCCCCCGCGCCATCCTCCTCCAAAAAAGAAGACGATGGCTGATTTCTTTGCCTTACTTGGATTGCTCGTCAGACCGTAAATGAAGAGGGTCAGGTCGGCATCGCTGGCGTGTTTGTAGACGCGCTCCGTTGCTCCGGTGGGGCGGCGCATCGCCGGAGCGTTGTTCGGACTCTGAGCCCTGCTGAGCATCGGTGGGAGGCCTACCAAGAGGATGCTGAGCAAGCAGAGCGCGCGCGATTTCATGCGGCGACTGTGGGCGAATTGAGCCGAATGTGCGAGTTCAAAAGCGGCACGACTGGACCCTTCCGCGTCGTTCGCAGCACGTTCTTCGAATCGATGTCGGTATTTTTATAGAGTCGTCGCTTATTTCCGAGTCCCGTAAGGGAACTAGTTGCTGGGCATCAGGCGGTAAAAGCCTTGAGACTGAGACAAGGGGATGACGAGTCGGTTCTCCGGAGGTGAAGGGACTCGGGTCCAAGCATCGTCGAGTGCCGGTGCCGTCTCCAATCGGTAGTCGCTGCGACCGGCCGGCCACGCCACGATGACAGTATCTTCGGTTTGAACGATGGTCAGTCTGGGAGGCGGGAGTAAGGGGGCGATGAATCCATTGAGGTAGTCGTGGCGGCGCTGCATATGGTTGGCTAAGTTGGTCACGGAGCTTTGTCCGAGCCCGCGGATTTGGGCCCCTTCTTGTAGGTAGGGAAGGAGTGCGGATGGGGAATGTACCGTGTTGTTCAGGTGGTGAAACATGGCGAGGAATTCCGCTTCGTAGGCAATGAAGAACGAGTCCTTGATCCGGTTCCACCAGCCCTGTCGGTTACCCACATTGCCGTGCCGACTCTCGTCGACCCCGCGAAACGGGTTGGCGTTGGATTGGCCAAAGCTCCCCCCCAGGGTGTTGTCCATATCCCACGGGAACATGCACCACTTGCCATCCTCGGCCTTCCGGTAGAGGTAGTGGTTTTGGAACATGTCGTCGAAGGTACCGACGTAGTTGATTGTGCAAATGTAGCGAAGGGTTCGGTCGACATCGAATTGTTCAGCCAGGTAGGTGCGTAGGGCTGCCGGGCCGTCCCTTCGAGCCGAGTGGAGGCCTTCGATCAGGGCTTCCGGGGCGTCCTCGATGCCGTCAAAGGGGTTGTTCTTCCAGCTGAGTGTCTTGCGGTTGTAGGTGTGTTCGTAGCGTTCTTGCTCCGTGGAACCATTCCGACTCCCGCGGATCAGACGGGCATCGCCCCAGCTCCAAGGGCCTTCGTTGCCGGTGAATCCCTGCGACTTGAAGAGATCGCCCACTTCATCGAACCATCGGGCGACGAGGTCACGTCCCGGGCGTTCGATTTGAAACGCATCACTATTGTAGTCGCAACCGTTGATCCGCAGCTTGGCCCAGCTCGTGCGTGGCGCCGGGACGCCGGCGAGTTCGAACATTTTGAAGGAGATGTGCTGCGGCCAACCGGATTGTTTCTGTAGGAGGATGACGTCCATCCCGTTGTGGTTCCGATGCGAGGGAAAATCGATGCGCCAACTCCGAACTTGTGCCATGCCGTCCGACCGATGCGATTCGCAATCAAAACGAACCGTAGAGCCGTTGTTTCGGTTCCATCGACTCCCTTGATGGCGCACCATGACGTCGTGCACCACGCCCTCAGCCACGAATACCGCCGGGACTTCCTCATTCCAGCGCGGGTTGGCGCGGCTCCCGCTGACTCGACCGGGTTGAGTGGCTTGGTGAAGTCGACGCCAGTTGGCGGAGGAAACGAAGAGATGGTAGTTGTTCGGGAGGTTGGAATCACTTTCCGGATCGACAAAGTAGGCGTGCCAGGAAAAGGCATCTCGATCGGCCGCCGGCGACTCCCCGCTTTCTCCCCCTGATTGGTGGAGGATTTGGTAGCGTATGACGGCGTTCACCGGCCCATTGGGCAGGGTGGCGCTCCAGAGCCCGTCCCCAGCGACTTGATCGCCATCGGCTCCTTGGTCATTCATTGCGGCTTCGGCTACCGGTTCACCTTCGCTGATTTCGGGATCGTCGATCCAATAGCGGATGCGAACCGAGTCCGGGGCGGATCCGGAAAAGCGTGCTGTGATGAGGGGCCGCGTGCTAGCGGTCACGAGGGCCGGCTCCGTCGCGGTGGCGATTAGGTGAGTCGGTTCTTGGCAGGCGGCTGTCTCCCCTGTGTGTTGCCCCGGGGTGGGGGGCGCGGTGGCTTCCCAGTTGGCCGGCCCGTCGGACGACGCGTCGAAGCACCGGCGTTGAAGGGCAATCTCAGCGGTCTCCGTTCCACCATCTGCGAGTGATGGCCAGGGGAAATCGTCATTGTAACGAAGGCGTTCGACGAGCTGTCCGTCGGGCCGAACAAGCAGCACTTCGCCGCCGCCATTTGGTAGTTCGCCTTGGTAGGGACCGAAGACCTGGCTGGTGTCCAAGCCGTAGTGAGTGGCCGCGAATTGCGGGTCCCAAGAGAGGATCAGGCTGGCGCCCGAGGCTAGCTGGGAATCGGGCGGGAAGAGGTAAAAGATGTCTCCGGCCACGATCCAATCGGTGAGATCGACAGCCCCACCGCTACGGTTCGTGAGTTCCAAAAACTCGAATGCCCGGTCGTCGGAATCGCGGACGGCGGGATGATAGTGAAGCTCGGAAATCTGGATGGCAGTCGCTCCGGTGGGTTCGCAGCTTTCTACGTTATTTCGTAGTCCGGGAGAGGGGCGATTGAGCGGTGAAGCAGACCATGCCGAAGGCGTATCGAACGGAGATTCAAAGCAGCGACGCTCCAGGGACGCGCCCAGGCCGTCCGCTGTGATGGGCCAAGGGAACTCGTCCTGGTAACGAACGGAGTCGATGACGATATCGTTCCCGTCCAGGATGCTGATGCGCTCGCCGCGGTTGCTGAGTGAGCCGGTGTATCGTCCGATGATCTGGTTGGAAGGCACGCTGTAGGCTTGCCCAACGGCCTCGGGATCGTCGGCAATCAGGTAGACTTGCCCGGGGAGTAGCATCAACGATTGGGGGAACTGGAAGCCCACACCGTTCATTTCCCAACCCGTGACATCGACGGCAGATTCTCCGAGATTTCGTAATTCGATGTATTCTTGGCTCTCGGTTAAGGGATCGTGGTAGTTGAGTTCGCTCAGCGCGATTTGCGGCGAGACGTTTCGGACATTGGCCGTGCCGGGGGTGGGGGTGGTGCTGTAGTACCAGTTTCGGCTGCCGTCCGGGAAACGTCCGATGTGCCGTCCCGGAATCTGGCTGCCAAAGGCGTAGGCGACGGCGACGTAATCGAGCTCAGGGGAAGATAGATAGAGCCGATCCCCGCGAATCCCGAGGGCGAATCCGTGGGTGTCGAGGCTCAGGGGGACGGATAGGAATCCCATGGGTTCCACGATGCTTTCTGGCGGGAATTGGAATCTGTTGAGTTCATCGGCTTCATCGGAGAGCCAGGTATTGGAAAGATCGATCGCGGTGTCAGTGGGATTGTAGAACTCGACGAAGTCTGGCTCGGTCGGGTGGTTGGCGCGGATCTCATTGATCCTGAGGTTTCGGATGGCCTCGTCTTGGGAGAGTTCAGGGGCGACGGTCAGGTCCAGTTCTGGGCCGAGAACAAAGTCCGAGGAATTGTTGATGCCGACGTTGTGGCCCTGGATTGCGAGGATGTTTTGTCCGGGGCGGAGCAGGTTTGCCCGGGCGCTGAGGTCGATACGGTGCGGGGCGTAGTCGGCTCCTTCGATTGAGGTTTGGTCGAACGCGGGCGGAGAGCCGTTCACGCCCGCGGCGGCGACGCGAGTGCCGTTGAGGTAAATGACGTAACTGTCATCGTAGTGCATGGTCAGCATGAGGGAGTCCAGGCGGTTGAGTTCGTCCTGTTGGATCTCGAAGGGAAGCCGGACATAGACGGAGAGGTAGTTGCCGCGCATATCGGACAGCACCGTGCTGATCGGGGCCCGTTCGGTGGCGTTGTTACTGTAGCCGTAGCCGCTCGGGCCGGTGAGCCAGGTGCGATCGGGCTCAAAGTCCGGTTCCGTCCAGGCGAGGGTCCCCTCGGAGGGTTCCTGACGGCCTTTGAAATAGCGTCCCACCGTTCCCTTGCGGATGAGGGACCGCTGGGTTTGATCCGGCGGGATGAGGGACTGGCCGGATTCGCCGGGGCTGCCCATGCGCTTTTCGCTCGCGCGCCAATCGCGGCCGCACGCGGGATCGAGGGTTGGATCGGGGAAAATCAGGGAGTGCCCCGTGCCGTCGGGCGCGGCGGGCCAGTCTCCCAGGGTGCCGTAGCGAAAATCGATCACATCCCGTCCGGAGGCGTCTCGCATTCGGAGGCGTTCGCCTGCGTTGCTCAGGGAGCCTTCAAAGGGGCCGAGCAGGCGGGTGTTTGGGCCTAGATTGCCATGGAGAGGTGGATTTTTCGCGAGGACGAGGTATTCCTTGCTCCCGAGCGTGGTTCCCGCTGGGAATAGGTATCGGACCCCGCGATCGAACTGGTATCCCGAGAGGTCCACGGGAGTCATGCCCGCATTGAAGAGTTCGAGAAATTCCGCTGCGTCGTCGGTGTCATCGGCGGACACGGCCGGTGGATGATACATGATTTCACTCACCACAAGTTGGGCTTGGGCTGGAAGGCCGAGGCTGACCAGGATTGCGGTCCCAAGGGCTGCCAAGGAGGCGCACTTGGGGGAAATACGGAGAAGGAATCGTTGTGCCATGGGATCTTTTTTGGCTCTAGGCCGCGGTTGGCGGGCTCAGAGTTGAGACGGACGCTTAGTCTACGGTGCTCTTGGCGGTGATACGAGCAGTTCGCGTTCCAAGTGTTGGGGTGGTTCTGGGGGGGGAATAGAGGCGCAATCCTGCGTGCTCCTTACCCCTTTGGGCTAGCCAGCACGGCAAATGCGACAGCCGCCATCATGATGGCGGCTCCAACGAGGCGTTGGGCGAGGAGCTGGCGCTCGGATTCGTGCGTGTCGGGGCTGAAACGGTGGCCGATCCACCACACGAGCGCGATGGAGAACAGACCGCGAGCGCTGTAGATCACATTGACCCCGGTAGCATTGTCAAAGCTGACTACCGAAATGGCGACCAGGATCCCCTGCAGGGCAATGATGCCAGATCCGATGATCAGGGCCTTCATGCCGGTGCGATCCGCTCCTGTGATGGGGCGGCGGGCGATCTTGAGGAAACCGGTTGAGAACACTGCGATGACGACAAACATGGACCCCATGAACCCCTTGGAGCCGAAGTCCGGGGCCCAGGCTTGGATGGCAGCGTCGCAGATCCCAAAACAGGCCGAACTGAGGATCGTGAGGCCAATGGCACCGGACTGGCCTTTCCCTTCGGTCCGGTCGGAGCGGCCCAAGACGTAGATGCCAATCGCCGCCAGGACGCAGGCAATCCACATGGCGGGGGCGATGGTTTTGCCAAAAAAGAGCGAGGCGCCGACGGCGACGAAGAAGGCTTTGGTGCCCATGACGGGTACCACGACGGACATGTCCCCGCGGCGGATTGCGGATATCGTTAAGACATTCCCAAGGCAAAACCCCAAGGCACAAACGAGCGGCTGCAGGTAGATCCACCCGAAGGAAGGGAGTTCGGCCAAGAATATGATGGGAGCGAAGACGAGCGCCATGGCCCAATTCGTGACCACGAAGCTGTGAACGAGGCCGATACCGTGTTGGAAGGCTTGTTTGAAGTAGAGGCTCCCATAGGAATACGCCAAGGCGGCCGCCAAGGGGAGCAGCATGTAGGTTGGGAATCCCATCAGCTGGCCACCGCCGGGTTATTGGAACGGGATGGCGAGCCGGCCGGGCGAACCAGCGCCCTCATGAATCTGTTGACCCTGATTTCGTGGCTTGAGCCAGATCCTTGGGCCAGGCTTTGATGACCGCGTTGACAAAGGTCGCGAGCGGGATAGCGAAAAAGACGCCCCAAAAGCCCCACAGCCCGCCAAAGATCAGAATGGCCACGATGACGGCCACGGGGTGGAGGCTGGTCACCTCGGAGAGTAGGATGGGAGCGAGGACATTGCCGTCCAGGATTTGGATGATGGTGTAAGCCAAGAGCGTCCAGAAGAGCATGGGGTCCCACCCGAACTGGTAGAAGGCCACCAGGAAAATGGGGATGTACATGATCGCGGCGCCTAGGTAGGGAACCATCACGGAAAGCCCGACGAAGAGTGAAAGTAAGAGGGCCGATTTGAGGCCGAGCAGGTTGAAGGTCACGTGGGTGACCGACCAGACCAAGATGATTTCCCAGAATTTCCCGCGGATATAGTTGGAGGTCTGGATGTTGACCTCGTGCCAGATCTGATTGGTGAGGGAACGGTCATGGGGCAGGAATTGGATGATCCAGTTGATGATCCGTTCCTTGTCTTTGAGGAGGAAGAACACCAGCACGGGCACCAAAACCAGGTAGACGATCCACACCACCAGATTCCGAAACGAATTGATCGAGGTGGTGACGACCGTCCGGCCGAGGTTGGCAATCTCTTGTTCCAGGGTGGCTTGGAGGCGCTGGATCTCCTTAAACTCCGTTCCGTTGTCTGAGTTATTACGCGCGTTACCCCCAGGACCTTCCGGAGCGGACGCCAGCTCGGCTTCGAGTTCGGGTTCCGTGGGGGGAGGCGTTGGAGTTCCCCCTTCTGTTGGTCCCGTTTCGTTCCCAGCTTCAACGGGAACGCTTCCGACTTCGACTTGGTTGGTGGAGGAAGGATCACCGTTCGTCGTTTGGCGTTGTTCTTTGAATAGATCGGGGAAGGTCGCCTCTCGAAACTCGTTGTAGCGTAGCTGAGCTTCTTCCAAACCCTGAGAAGCGGTTGAAACGATGCGCGGTACGTCGCGAATCACAAAGCTCTGGAGCTGAGTGAACACCGAAGGCACGAGTCCGAACGAAAGCATGGCGATCCCGATCAGGAAGCCAATAAACACGATGCTGACGGCCAGGAGGCGGGGAATCCGGTGGCGTTGCATCCGGAGGACGATTCCGTCCAGGAGATAGGCAATGACGACGGCGGCGAAAAACGGAGCCAACATGTCGCCAAAAAAGGAGATGACCAAAATGGCGATCAGCAGAAGCACACCCAACAGCGCCACCTGAGGATTGGCCAGCTGACGCTTAAACCAACCCTTAATCGCGTCCATAATGGGGGTGCGAACGGCTCATGATCGTTGACTTACCTGGGGCACGCCACCACAGGGTTTGCCATCAGGCTACTCTGTGTTGTCGAACGCTCCTTCCCACAGTTAGCGTGGATTGGGTGGCGCCGCAATGGAAAGTCTGCGTGTCCGCATGAATTTTTTGACGGACGATCCTGCGTAGACCGGGCGGTGTCGGCTCATTTGGGGTGTTTGGGACGTTTGGGTTACGGCTTGAGGAACCCGTGGCCACCGCCGAGTTATGGCTGTGGTGCGGGATCGGGGGCGGTGGCACCGATACCCAAGCGACTTCTGAGCTGAGCGATCAGGGCGGCGCTAACCTGGGTTTCGCCGTTGAGCACGCGTTCGAGGATGAGCTGGCGCATTTCGGGGAAGGGGAGTAGGCCGATACGTTCATTCTGACCCCGAATGCGGGTGTTGAAGTGGTTCCAGATCTTTTGGGCCAGGTTGTTCAAGCCCAGCGCGCGATCTTCCTCTCCGAGCGCCAGGTTGTAGAAATGGTTTTCCAAGAGCCCTTCAATCACCACGCGAATCTCGTTGCTGTGCGCTCGGTCGATTTGAGCCTCCGTCCGTTCCACAGCGAATTGGTCCAGGGAGAGCTTGCCGTCCTTGTCGTCAGGAAAACGCTCTTGCAACACGCCATACCAGTGAGCGGCGTCTGTGAGCCGATTGTGGGTGTAGAGCAAGTAGACCGCGTCTTTGAGGAAGTTGAGATTGGCTCGGTCGATGGTGGAATAGTAGTCCGGGTCCTCTTCTTCTTCACGGACGCGCTTGAAATGTTCATCGACGCGGGTGACGAGTTCCAGATTCGGGGCGTATTCCAAACGGCGATCGGCAAAGTTTTCGACCAGTTTGCCTCTTTTGAAGCTCAGGATCAGAGATTGCCAGATGACGCGTCGGAGGAAATTGAGGCGCCCTTTTTTGCTTTTTTGCAGGCCGACGTGGGCCCAATAGATGGCATGTGTCTCAGGCAAACGCCAATCGAGTGGTCCGTAATCGGTATCGACCTCGACCATGGTTTGGATATTGAGCCGATACTTGCTTTCCAATTCGGCGACGCGCGCCTGGCTTTCTGGATCGGTGGCCCCGGCGAGTGCTTCGAGGTCGGGCTCGCGTCCGAGGAGTTGGACCATTTGGGTGGCCCACGCCTCTTTGAAGTAGTGGTGTGCCGTGTCGAGCGTGCCCCCCATCTTGTCGTAGTAGATGCTGGCGAGCTCGCGGTAGAGTTCGGATTCCATAGGGTTGTAGCGCAGGCCGTCGTCGCGCAGGAGTTCGATGCCGCTCTTGACCCAGAGCCACCGCTCGTGCGGGTCCTGGAGTTGAGTCGAGATATTGTAGACCATGTTCCAGGCCTGTTGGTTCCAAACCGCAGCGAAGGTTGGCTGCAGCTTGGTGATCCAGTTGGCCAAGGAGATCATTTCGAAGTAACGCCCATTCTCTTGATGGTCCGCTGCCCGCATCCAGAGATAGTTGGCAATTAGTCCGCGAAACCCGCCCATGGCAACCGTCGTGAATGCCAGCATGGGGGGAGCGTTTTCGAGGGGTTCGAGCCGAGTGATCTGGAGGCTCGAACGCAACTGGTTCAGTCCTCGTTGCGTGAAGTGGCTTGCAGCGGTCGCTACCACCATCAACCCAATCAGACCCAGACGATAGAATAATCGGTTCATCATCCGTTCTTTCCTGAGGTGGCCAACTCATTGCGATGAAACAGGTACATCCCGAATCCGGCGGCCGGGAGCCCGAGGAAGAAAATGAGTTTGAAGCTTACCTTTGCGAGTTGGTCGATGGGAATACTCCGGCCTGCAGCCAGGGATTCCACCGGGGAGATGGCTTGAACGGCTTCGATGACTTGCAGTAGCAGGTCAAATAGGGGGACGAGAATACGATCGATGCGACTGACCTCTGCTTGGCCCGACTCATCGGCGGCAAATACCGTTCCCTCACTGACGATGGTTTGAACCAAGTTCCCGGAGAAGATGACACAGATGAGGGCGAATACGAGGAAGGATGCCACGGGGAATGAGAGGATGCTGGACGCCGCCAGTCCAAATGCAGCCAAGAGTCCGAGCCAGAGCAGGATCACCGACAGGGCACGGAGGTAATTGAAGACAAAGTTGCCTTCGGGAAAGAGGACCTCAAGCCCCTCTTCGGCAGGAAAAATCAAGCTCGCCTCCGTGTAGTTCCGGCACTCGACTTGGAGGATGCCGTCGTCGCCAATCAATCCCTTCGGGATTTCGATCTCGTGAAACCGCGTGGGACTGAGATCGAACTCTTGGCGCCAGAACATGCCTCGATTGGGATCGCCGACGATCCAGAGAGTGCGGTAGTTACCGGTGCTGGAGGCCTGCGCTGCGTAGAATTTGACCCGCAAGTGGAGCGGCCGGTCTTGTACGAATCGTTGGCGCCAACCAAAATCAATCTCCCACCGTCGCAAGTGTTGCGGTTTGACAATCTGGTTCATGGCCCAGACTTCGTCCTCGATTTGCTGCCGCACGAAGTTCTTGTCCATGTCGGCGACTTCAGTGCGTTGCAACCGCTCTTGGAAGAGTCGGTCGACGTCTGCAGAGAGATCGGGCGGCGGTTCGCTTAGGCTTCCCCGTGCGGTGAGGACGCGTTCGCGGAGCTGTTTCCGTTCCTCCAGGGAGAGCTTCCGTGATTCGGAGTAGAGGATACCGAATATCATGACACCTCCGGCGAGCAGAAGCAGGGCATTGAGCGTTGTGATGCCGAGCCATTTCCCTAGCCAAATCTGCCAACGGGCGATCGGTTTCACTACCACCATCTGCAGTTGGCATTCTTGAATCTCTTTGGCCATGGAGCCGCAGGCCAACCAGATCGTGGTCACGCCGAGTAGCGCAATGATCAGTCCGAGCGAATAGGATAGCACCACTTGGGTGAGCATTTCTGCCGTCCCGTTGTGGCGAATCAAGTAGGGGAGGCTGATGAGCAGGCCGGCCAACAAGGGGAGGAGGAACGCGATGAGTCGATAGCGAAACGCCGAACGGATTGTCAGGCGAGCAATACCCCATACTCGGGCCAGACCCGGATAGCGATGTTCCTTAAGCGAACTCATGACAGCTCCCGGTCCTCGAACAGAAACAGTGCCAGCCCCAGCGAAAAGACCAGGCTGCTGACGACGTATTGAAATACCTTGGCCACGTAGCGCCAAGGAATGGATTGCGCGTCCTCCAACGCGTCGGCCATCCAGAAGAGCTGCCAGTTGGGGAGCACGGCGTAGATGGTTTTGGCCCACCAGAATCCCTGTTCGGCGGGACGTCCAAAGAGGTAGTCCGACATGAGCCCGAGCAGAAACACGCCGGAGCAAATGACCAGGGTGGGGAGGAGCTCGAACCGAGTCGTGCAGGCGAGCGCGATCGCGGAAAGAATCCAGAGGGCGAACACAATGAGGATCGAGGCCGGGATCAAGCGCCAGTCCACCGAAGTCCCGAACGCCTGGAGTTGCCCTTCTTTATCCACATAGTTGATCGCGACAAAGGCGAGCGTCGCGGTCACGACCATTGCCATCACCATGTTGCCTACAAAGGATCGGCTGAGGAAAAAATTCGCTACGATTCCGTAGAGTGCGGCTAATGCTATTGCACTCGCGAAAATGCCTAGGGCCAGATAGTCGGGGGAGCCGTATGCGTCGAAACCCATCCGGCTTGCGAGCAGTGCAGCGAGCGTGCCTACGTAGCTCTGTAGAGAGATGGCCAAGATCAGTCCAACGTATTTAGCGAGGAGGAATTGGGCGCGGCCGACGGGTTTGGACAGGACGGACAGGGCGGTGCCGGAGCGGATCTCTTCCGCCACAGAACTGGTTGAGCCGATGACGGCACTAAAGATCCCGGAGACAAAGAGCGTGGCCAGGACACTGTCCTTGACCAATTTGGTGTCTTCCCCAAGGCCGAAGTAATAAATGCTGGCGAGCACCATCATGAAACTCGAGGAACACACCACCATGATCAGGAAAATGGGCTGACGCACCAATTCCATGAACGCGTTGGAGGCTATGCCTAGGAATGATCTCATGCGCTACGTTCCGCAAGCTTTAGGTGCCGGTCAGTTAATGGTTTCCTTCTGGGACGCTCAAGGGTTTTTCCTCATTCCCTTTCTCGGGCCGTCGTAGGCGATAACGGATTGAATGCTCGATCCTTAGTGACTTGCTTGGCCTTGGGGCCGTTTTCCGGGTCTATTTTCCGCCGGGGCATTCGAAATTAAGGATGGGCGCTGACCTCGTTCTCCGTAAATCTGGTGCGAAATGATGGTTTGGCCCTGGAAGACTTCCGATCCATTGTCGAATGAACGGATTTATTGCGAGCCGATCGCTTCGCAGGTGCGGGAATTGTTTGTCGATGCCGGCTTTCGCTTGACCCGGAAGCCCGAACGGGCTGGCTTGATCTGGTTGCGGACCTTTCAGCCCGGGATGTCGGAAGCTTTGGCTCCCTGGCAACTTCTCAACCAGATCCCCAAGGAACGGTTTTTGACGGACAAAGGGCAATTGGCGGAGCGCCTCAATTCTGCCACGGAGAAGGGCCTGCGCGCCGGGAGGACGGTTTCGGTGGCGCAACCACCTACCTTTCACTATCGGGGTGCGGCCGATCGTGAAGCCGGAGCGTCCTGGCTTTCGGCCCAGGCCGAGGGGCTGTGGTTGGTGAAACCGACCCGGCAAACCAAGGGACGCGGTTTTCATCTTCTCAAGGATCGGCAAGCCGTTCGGGACCTGTTGTCGGACCGGGATGAGCCGGCTGTGGTTCAGCGCTATGTCGCCGATCCACTTCTGCTGAACGGACGCAAGTTTGAACTGCGGTATTACTGTTTGGTTGCCAGCGTGAAGCCGCTCGTAGCGTTGCTTTTTCCCGAAGCAACGATTCGGCTCAACGCCTTGCCCTACACGTTGGAGGTCTTGGACAACCCGCTCGTCCATTTCAGCAATGCCTTCCGTCAGACCGCGCACCCGGAATTTGACCCCACGGCTACGCTACGATGGACTTATCCTCGGTTCTTGGAACACTTTTCGGCGCTCGGGGGTGAAAAGGACGTTCAGTCCCCCTTGGAGCAAACCGTTGGATTGGTGCGGGCGGTGATGGATGCGGTGGGGGATCGATTAGCAGAGGTGCCGAACTCGGGGCTTTTCTGTGGGCTCTATGGGATTGATGTTTTGATCGATCAAAACCAGCGCGCTTGGTTGCTGGAGGTTCAACCCCAGCCGAGTTTGAAGCATGTCGACCATGAGGAACGCCGGCTGATCCCGAGTCTGGCGGCGGAGACGGTACGAACGCTGTTTGCGGTTCGGCGTTGGCTTGGGCAGGGGCGCGAGCGGGGGATTCGGGAGTTGGTGGGGGCGGAGGGAAGATCTTGGAGGTGGGTTGTTGGGGATGGAGGGAAAAGGGGGGAATGCAAAAGTTAAACTGCAGACTGCAAAATGCAAAATGGGGGAGCGGGCGAGGCTATTGGTCCGTTTGGATGGTGATACGGAACCTGAAGTATTCTGAACCGGTCTCGGTTTGGGGAAGTTCGATGCGTCGGATTTCGAAGCCTGGGAATGTACCGACGCGGAGTTGATTCTCTGTTGGTGTAAACGGGAGCCATGTCTCCATGTTTGTACTGCGATCAATCTCGATTTCTAGCCCGCTGACAGCGCGAGAGATTCGATATTCCAAGGTGATTCCTTCGTCGCTGCGCTGGATGTTTGGACGGTGATGGAATCGGGCATTCGTGGGGTCCGTGCCGAAGGCAAATTCCAAGTAGTTGGCACTCCCGTCATCATCGGGATCTGCCATGAAGCCGCTTTGGTCCTCGGGTAGGCCGTGGTTCTCAACCCAATCGGGATAGCGCATTCGTGGCGCTAGGATGGAATCAATCGCGGTTTGCAGTTCCGTGACGGCGAGTTCGGGGCGCCCGAGATCGTCGCGGACCGCCACGATCTCCCACGGTGCATGGCTTCGGGAATCGGCCAGGCCGTTGATTACGGCAAAGGTCGTGGTGGCGGATTCGGGAAAGAGGCGGTGGTGAAAGGCTCGGAGCGGATCATCGGCGACGTTCTTGAAGCCGAACGATTCGACGAAACGCTGAGTTTGCGCGTCCTGTCCCGCTTGTTGATTGAGCGCGATCTTGACGACCTCGATGCCGTGACGATTGGTTTCGATTCGAGGGGAGACCTCACGGGCCGCCGTTTGGCAGGTGTCTCACCACCAATAGAACCATTCGAGGTAAAGAATCTTTCCGGAGAATGCGTCGAGGGGAAAGGCATCACCGGTTCCGAACCCGACCAATTCGATTTCTGACGGATCGAGCGTATCTCCGATCTTGAGATCCGGTTGAGCCGTAGCCGTTAGGCTCATCGCAGATGTCAGCAGCAGGATCGAGAACCACAGGTGCTGAGTGCGAAGTCGAGTCATTAGAAAGTGGGACGCGGCGAACGCGCTAAAATTCCCACGTATAAGCGGCTTGAATCAAGAGCCAATCACGATCCCGGTAGAGTTGCCCGAAAAACTCCGTTCCACGGCCAATCGGTTCGAAATCCGTCGTATACGGCGCCACATAGAGTTTTGCTGAGGAACGCCGCCAGGAATAGCGGAGCCCGAGCCCGACTTGCCAGGAGGCGATTCCAGGCGCGGCCGTGGAGAAGAGTAACGAGTTTTCGATCTCGCCGGTGTCCTCGTAGTAGCGTCCGGTGAGGCTTAGGAGTAGGCCGGGTTGCAGGGCCCATTCTACGGTCAGGCCGGCTTGATAGGAGTCGAATCCGGGGGGCTCCCGAGTCCAGGCGGCATTAGCTTGGAGGACATAGCGTTCGCCCAGAGCGTAGTTGAGTTGGGTTCGAAGGCTGAGTCGAAGATCGCGATCCGTGGTGTCGATGAAAGTGAGGCCGAGTTGCGAGCGGATACGAGGGGAAAGGATGTTCTCCGTGCTGATGGCATAGCTCATGGTTGTGAGGCGTTCGTTTCCCAGGGTCAGCGAACCATCAAACTCGGCTCCGGGGGCGATTCGACGGGCGAGCCCGGTGACGGTTCCCTGAAGATAGGCGGTGCCGGGAAGGTATTCCCATCGGAGGCCGCCGGAAGCTTGAATGCCGTAGGGTTCGACGGCGTCGTAGCCGAACAGGCCGTATCGTTGCCGATAGAACTCGTGCAACCAGGCTGTGGCGTAGCTGGCGAATCCCTGGTAGCCCTGGAGCCCGGCTTGGGCGCGAAGGGAGGGGGTGAGTCGATGGGAGGCCTGCAGTTGGGCACCGAATCGATCTTCGCGAACTTGGGTTGGGGTAGTGAAAATATCGGGCGACTCAAAGTCCATGTCCACGCTGGCATGGTTGATCCCGAAGGCCCAATCCGTATCGCCGGTCAGTCGACGTAATCCCAGTGAAGAGAGGCTGAGCGTGAGATCAGAGGTTGAGAGCCAATCGGAACCCGCTTCGACCCGGTAGTCGCCGAATGGAGGCGGTGCTGGGTACGGGGATCTTCCGTAACTCTCAAGTGAAGTGAAGAAAAACAGAGCCGTCCCGAGCCAGAAGTGCCAATCTGGTGGGGGAAATGGTGTTGGAATCGTGGCCATGGCGGTGGCGCACGAGGCGCTCATTTAATTGAGAGTGCGGATTCCCATCGACATTCCCGAAGATTTATTCTCTCCGAAACCCACTCCGGTCGAGAGCTAACGTGAGGCCGGGAGTTCAATGAGAAAGACGGGCGGCGGACCGCGGCGAGAGCCGGGTGGTTTCTTGAGATACGTGGCGTAGTTCACGATCGCGGCCGTGAAATTAATCGCAATGATCATGATGCAAACGAATCGAGTCAATCGTGGTGCCAGAATGGAAAAGCCCCACAAGGCGAAGAGTTGATACAGTTTGCCCAACAACGGGCCGGCGGTGTAGCCGTAGTAGTGGCTCAGGACCCGGACGTAGAAGTTTGACTCTACTTGATGGCCGACTAAGCGCATGAAGAATTGGGTTGAAGCGGCGTCGGCGGCAGCAGAGAGGCAGAAGAGTAAAAAATGACCCCGATACTTGGTGAACAAGTCCAGCTTGTGCCGAGAAAAGTTTCGCGCCAAGTCGAACCCATCGGTTCGGGACTTTGGGGATGGCGACGAGTCGGGCATGCGGGGCGAATGGAAGAGGGACCTAGGCTAGCCTCGGCGCTGCTGTGTGAATGAGAGCGCCGAGGCTGCCGAATGATCCATGCCGTTTAACGGGTTGAGAACTTAAACACCGTAGTCGTTTGGTAGGTTTCGCCGGGGCGCAGAATGCAGGACGGGAAGTTGGGCTGATTCGGGCTGTCCGGGTAGTGTTGGGTCTCCAAGCAAAAGCCGCCGCGGTGGACGTATTGCTTGCCGGCTTTTCCGCGGAGGCGACCGTCCAGGAAGTTGCCGCAGTAGAACTGGACTCCGGGCTCATCCGTGAGCACTTCGAGGACGCGGCCCGTGATGGGTTCGTGTACCCGAGCGGCGAGACGGAGTTGACCGGTCTGCGCCTTCCCGTTCACCACCCAATTGTGGTCAAAGCCCAGGCCGTATTCCAACTGTTGGTGTTGCTTGCCAATGTCGCGTCCGATCGGCTTGGCTTTGGTGAAATCAAACGGTGTCCCGGCCACAGGTGCAATCTCGCCCGTGGGGATCAGGGTGGCATCCACCGGCGTGTAGTGGGAAGCATTGAGCATGAGCTCGTGGCCTAGGATGTCTCCGTTGCCTTCGCCTTTGAGATTGAAGTAGGTGTGTTGGGTCAGGTTGATGGGCGTGGCCTTGTCGGTGGTCGCGTGGTAGTCCATCGAGAGCTCGTTCGAATCCGTGAGCTTGTAGGTGACGCGGATACTCAGGTTGCCTGGATAGCCTTCTTCTTTGTCTTTGCTCAGGTACGTGAGCGTGAGGCCTTGCCACCCGTCGCCTGCGGTGGGGAAGGCGGTCCAGACCACTTTATCATAGCCAATGACACCGCCGTGCAGATGGTTGGGGCTGTTGTTGATTGCGAGAGAGTAGGTTTCGCCATCCACGGTGAACGAGCCCTTGGCGATGCGATTCCCGTAACGCCCCACGATGGCGCCGAAGTAGGGCTTGTCGACGGCGTTGATGTAATCCTGCACGTCGTTGTAGCCGAGTGCAACGTCGTCGAATCCGCCGTTGCGATCCGGGACAATGATGGAGGTGACGATGGCGCCGTAGTTGGTGATCTTGACCACCATACCGGATGCGTTCCGTAAGGTGTAGAGACGGATTTGGTCAAAGTCTTCAACCGTGATCTGGGCTCTGAGCGGTGAGGCTGCTAGCAACAGCAGGCCCAGCAGCAGACCCAAAAGGAATCGGGATAGGTATTTCATAATGCTGATCCGAGGTGGTTCCAAAATGGGGCAATCAGGCCCCGAACCCTATTTGTTGGTGAACGGGTGCGAGTGTGCCGAGGCGGGGGGGCGATTTCGAGGATTTTGTGCGATCTCCGCCTCCTAAGTGCCCGGGGGGCGAACGATCGCACTTGCCAAAGCTTTCTGGATTCGATTGGCTGTTGGGATGATTCCCCACCGCGGCTATCGCGCCCCACGACGACAGGCTACTTTGGCGTTTACTCTGATTGAGTTGCTGGTGGTGATTGCGATCATTGCCATTCTCGCTGGTATGCTCTTGCCGGCATTGGGCAACGCGAAGAAACAGGCGCATAAGATCCGCTGTGCCAGTAACCAACGTCAGATCCAGTTGGCCTATCAGATGTATGTGGATGATAACGATGACTGGTATCCCGTGACGCCGGGGATCGCGTCCGTGGGTGGGCAGACCGGTGAAGTGCTGGGGAACAACGTCGTCAACGGTTTGATCGAGCAGACGAACCGTCCCTTGAATCGGTACGCGGGATCTCCGGATGTCTTTCGCTGTCCGGCAGACAAGGGGGATTCACTGCAGGGGAATGATCACGTCTTCACCGCCCTCGGCAATAGTTACCGCGGGGCTTGGTGGAACGCGTTTCGCGTCAGGCGGGTCTTGGGCCTCAGTTCTTACAAACGGGGTGCACCTGAGGCCACGCCGATTCGCGGGAGCGAGGTGGCGCTTCGTCCCACCACCAAAGTCATTCAAGGGGACTGGCATTGGCACGGGAATCGTGGCCTCACGGACAAGCGGAGTGTGTGGCACAACTTTAAAGGCAAGGCGCGTTACAACATGACTTTTGGTGATGGGCATGTCGAGTTCGTACAGTGGCCCGAGGAATTTCAGAATTGGGTAAATTCACCTAAGCCGGACATTGAATTCGACTGGTGGTGAGCCCGGGCCCAGATCTGGGCCGTTGGCGCCTAGGCGAGCAGGGGCTCAATGACTTCACCGCCGAATTGGGAGAGCTGCTTAAAGCGGCCGCCGTGGAAATAGGTCAGGCGGTTGTCGTCCAGTCCCAAGAGTCGCAGTAGGGTGACGTGTAAATCCCGAATGGGATGCACTTCCGTGACGGCTTCCGCCCCCGTTTCATCCGTGGCACCGATTGTGTGCCCGGCGCGAACGCCGCCGCCTGCAAACCACATGGTCATGGCTTTCGGGTTGTGGTCACGACCATAAGCGATTCCTCCCCGAACGCCGTTGTCCGGAGAACGGCCAAACTCGCCGGCCCAAACGATCAGGGTTTCGTCGAGCAGTCCACGATGCTTCAAGTCCTGGATCAATGCGGTAATCGGTTGGTCCACTTGCGGTACGAGGGCGCCGTGGGCGCGTTCGATGAAATCATGAGAATCCCAAGTGGCGTGGAAACATTGGACGAAGCGAACGCCTTTTTCCACCAGCCGCCGGGCGAGTAGGCACTTGCGTCCGAAGTTGTCCGTGGGCTCTTGACCGATGCCGTAACTGGCTTTGGTGGCCTCGTCTTCGCCGTCGATGTCGAGCACGCCGGGGACTTCTAGTTGCATGCGGAAGGCGAGTTCGTAGTTGCTCATGCGAGCGTCCAGATCGCGATGCCAACGGTGACGCATTTGGTGTTGGGAGTTCAGGACGTTGAGCAGATCCAGATTCGCGCGCTGATCGCCGCGGGAGATGCCGGGCGGCGGTTTGAGATCGAGAATCGGGGAGCCCTTGGGTCGTAGTGTCGTGCCTTGGTAGCTTACGGGCAGGAAGCCATTGCTCCAGTTTGCGGTCCCGCCTTGTGGAAACGCAGCTTCGGGAAGCACGATGTATCCGGGAAGATCGCGGTTGAGCGTGCCGAGGCCGTAGTTGACCCAAGCGCCCACGGCCGGATCGCCCCCGAATCGATTGCCGGTGTTGAGTTGATACTGCGCGGTGGGATGATTGACGGAGTCCACCTGACAACCCCGGTAGAAGCAGAGATCATCGGCCACGGTTTGGAGATGCTTCCATTCGAGACTCATATCCGCACCGCTCTGGCCGAAACGACCGAATTGGAAGGGGCTCTTGACGTAGTAGCGGTCCCCGCTCTCCATGGCTGATTTCATCCTGCCCCGGCGTTGGAACTTTTTGAGATGCAGTTCATCCAGTTTCGGCTTGGGGTCAAAGGTGTCAATGTGGCTCGGTCCGCCTTCCATCACCAGGAAGATACAGTGCTTGGCCCGAGCGGGGAGATGAGCCGGTTTCTGCGTCGGCTCGGATTGATCCTCCGCCAGGAGAGAGGTCAGCGCGACGCTACCGAGCGAAGCGCCGAGACCGTAGAGGAAATTGCGGCGGGGGATGGGCTGTTCGAGTGCCTTGAAGGGAGATGGGTTCATCAGAGTCCTCTCTAGTAAACGTAGGCAAATTCGTTGCTATTAAAAAGCACGAGACAGATTTCTGCGAGTGCTCGAACGGGCGGCGGGACGTCCGCCATTTTGAGGTCCGGGACGAAGTCCTCAAAGACATCCAGCTGTTCGGTAAACGAGAATTTCTCCCCGGTGTTTTCTTCCACCGCTTCCCGAACCACGGTCGTGGGGTAGGTGGGCTTTGGAATTACGTCCGCTTCGTGTCGCGAAACCATGGCGTGGTAGTGCGTTTGGCAAGCGCGCCGCTCGGTGGGAGTGGGCGAGCGGCCAAAGGCGGATTGAAACGCGTGTTCGAGTTGTTCGTCGAAGCCTCTCGCCTGTTCGCTGAGCCGCACGGCAAAGGCGACGGCGCGGTCGTAGGCGATCTGAGAGTTGAAGAGACTGAAGACTTGTGGGGTAACGGTGGACGCATCGCGGACTTCACAGGAGAGGTCGGGGTCCGGTTCGTTAAAAACTTCCATGAAGGGATCGCGGAGACCGCGCACCTTGAGGGCGTAGAGTGAGCGGCGATGCCGCTGTGCAGGGTAGGGATTGGGCTGCCAGGCCGTGGCGAAGGTGCCCATGACCATGCGCGGTTGCAGGGCCACCTCCAGATTGATCTCCGGGCGATTCGGGATGCCGCCCAGCGCCGGATTGAGCTCGCCGCTGATAGCCAGCATACTATCCCGAAACTCTTCGGAGGTGAGCCGTCGGGCCCGGAAACGGGCATAGCTCGTTCCCGTCGAATCCACTCGTTCCAGTTCTTTCGGATCAGGATGCGCGCTACTGCGCTGATAGGCTTGGGAAGAGAGGATCAGCCGATGCATCGCTTTGATCGAACCGCCCGATGCTTGAAAAGTCTGAGCCAGCCAATCCAACAGTTCGGGATGAGTCGGTTTCTTCCCCGAGGCGCCCAAGTTGTTGGGGTTGCCGGCGAGGGGGATGCCAAAATGCCATTGCCAAATGCGGTTCGCGATCGTGCGAGCGGTGAGCGGATTCTTGGGGTGGGTGACCCATTCCGCCAGCGCTTGGCGTCGGCCCGCGATCGATTGCGGAAATTGGACTCTAGCAAGTTCGGGGACTTGATGGTTTAGGATGCTGAGTGCCGACGGTGTGACGGGTTCGCCTTCAGAGAACGCGTCGCCGCCCATGAGGATGAAACCCTTTTCTTCCGTGCCTTCGGTGAGCGGTTTCTCGGGGCGGCGCTGCGGGCTGGTGTAGCCCGTTCGCTTGGGGGTGCGCCCGTGATAGACCGAAAACGCCACGGGTTCGTAACGTTCGAGTTCCCATTCGAGTCGGGCCAAGGTTTTGCGGGCGATGCGTTCCATCCCGAAGTCTTCCACAGAGAAACCGTATCGACGCGGCGGGATTTCATCGGGGCCGAGTCCCGCCTTCTGTGCTGTTTCTCGAGTCTGGTAAGGAAGATTCCGTTCGGCGAACCACGCCTTGATGGCTTGGTGCGATTTCGCGTTCAACTGTTTCAATTGCTCTTTGACGCGAGCTTCTTGTTTTCGAAGGTAGCTCACTTCTTCAAAACCCGTGCGGTTTTCATTGGGCAAGAACGAGGTTTTGCGCTCGGCCAATTGCGTGGTTTGGAAGGTGGCGTAGAGGCTGTAGTAGTCGCGCGTGGGGATCGGGTCAAACTTGTGATCGTGGCACTTGGCGCAGCGCAGCGTATGGCCGAGGAAAGTTTGGCCTACCGCATTCACTGCGTCATCCAAGAAACGTTGCCGGGCGATGGCGGGGACTTCCATGCCGGTTAGTTCCCAAGGACCCATTCGGAGGAATCCGGTGGCGATGCGCGATTCTGGCGAATCGGGGTCCAGTTCATCACCCGCAATTTGCTCGCGGGCGAATTGGGCATACGGCTTATCCTGGTTGAAGGAGCGCACCACGTAGTCGCGGTAACGCCAGGCGTTGCCCCGCTCGAAGTCGTTGGCGAAGCCCGAGGTGTCTGCATAACGAACGACATCCAACCAGTGACGTCCCCAGTGTTCACCGTAATGAGGGCTAGCCAAGAGCCGTTCCACGATCGTGTCAAAGGCTTGTGTTTCCGAGCTTGGGTCTGAGAGGTAGGCTTGGATTTCGTCGGGCGTCGGTGGGAGGCCAATCAGGTCGTAGGTGACGCGTCGAATCAGAGTCCGGCGATCCGCCCGCGGGGCGGCGGCGAGTTGGGTGGAGGCTAGTGCCTGTTCGATGAAGGCATCGATCGGATGTTGGGATTCGGTGATTCGCGGCGGCTCAATGGGTTGAAGCGCTTGGTAAGCCCAGAGGTTTTCGGGGAGGTAAAGGCGGTTCGTCCAATCCGACTTAAGCCCGCCACTCGTTTCGACCCGGATGCCCTGTTTGGCAGACCATTGGTCTTCGGTGGATTGGACGATGGATTCGATTCGTTCGGGGGAAGGCCATGGAGCGCCGGCATCGATCCACGATGCGATACGTTCCACCTCCATTGCGCTGAGGCGTTCGCTTTCCTTGGGCGGCATTTGAAATTCTCCGTCCTCCCAGGTGATTCCTTGAAAGAGGAGACTCTCTTTCGCCTTGCCGGGAATGAGGGCCGGTCCGGAATCACCGCCAGCTAGTGCCTGTTCGCGGGATTGCAGTTTGAGGCCTCCCTTGATTTTTTCGGGATCGTCCCCGTGACAGGCCAGGCATTTTGCGCTGATGGTGGGCCAAATCTGGTGGGCAAAGAGGGCCTCGGCCTCGGAGGCTTCGGTGGGTTTTTTGTCGGCTGCCGAAACGCTCGGAATCAGTCCGAGAAACAAGGTCAGTAGAACACTGAGGGAGACGGCGTCTACCGCTGGGCGGTGAGCGAGCTGGACTGGGACCGACATTGGTTGAATTCTGACGGGAGTGAACCAGAGATTCAACTGCTAAGAGGACGTAGCTCAGTTTGGGAGGCTGATTGAAAAAAGTGCGCGGTTTCCGGAAGGTGGGGCGAGCGTACCCGCGAGTCGTCGGCACATGAATTACCGCCAACCCAAGAGAATCACGGCGCACCAGGATAGACCTCCCAGAATCCCCAGGATTGCCGGGTGAGGATCGTGCGCAACGAACGGCTTTCCCTAGCCGGCCGCCTCGGTGACGACGGTTCGCGGGTACCAGACCGTGTAATAAGTCCAATTCCACCTGCAGGTAAGAGAGCGGAGCTGTCGCTTTGACCCGCGATTGAGTTGCCAACGGGATTTTTTACACAGTCTGGTACGCTCGCCCCACCTTCCGGAGGTATTCAGTTAGAAGGCGCATGAGCTTGGTAGGGGCGGGAGTGTTTCTAGGTCAGACGCGAAGTCTTCGGACAGAACCTGAGGCTGGAATCCGGTTGCCATGGATCCTTTCAAGACTTGGCCCCCGTAGCCGCCGGGATGCATGTGGGCTCGGATGTAGACCGTGTCAGTCTCGGTGATCGGGACAGGGCCCCCGCTCCGGGTGAACGGTTGCTCGGTCACGTGGCTGTGAGCCAGGATACGTCGGTAGAGGAGTTCGCCGGTCTCGGAAATAATTTCCCACCAGTCGGCATACTGCTCGCATCCCGTGTCCGGGCTTTGAATGGTGACCGAGGCAGTGAAGCCGTTGGCTTGGGAACGAAACTCGGCAGCGGTCACATCGGCGAGTGGGACGGGAGCTTGGGGAATCGCCCGGAAGAAGGACGCCGGGCTGGCGTCGAGATCCAGTTGAAGCGTGGTGGTGCCGGATTCGTTTTCGATTGTGAACGGGCGTAGAGATTGCCACTCGTTGAAGTCGTGTGTCTGTTGGAGTGTATAACTTTGGAAGGGCGTGCCGTAGATCCTCAGGTCAAATGTTTCCGTCCCGTTTTCGGGAGCAACCGCTTGAAGTTGAGTGAGGGTTTCTGACGCAGGCCAGATCTGGAGCCGCGCATCCTCGAGTCCCGCGGCGAGCGTGACCGTTCCATCCGCGAGGCGGACGGCCGCGGGATTGGTTGCAAGTCGGTCTTCCAATGGCAGCGTGTGGGTGCGGATGGCACCGTCGGTTTGGTGTCGGATGGCCGCGAGCTCGGTGCGTCGATCGTTTGGCAAGAGCACCACGGGGTGCCCGTTGCCATCGAGGTCGAGACTCACGCTGAGGTCGAGATTGCGCGAACGAAAGACGTGTGAGGTAAAGCCCCGCAAGGCTGCGGTTTGAATCAAGTTCGCTCCTTCCCAACGATAGAATTCCACCGTGCCGCCAATATGAGGCGTCAGCACGGCGCTGAGTTCCAGTTCCCCGTTCGGCCCGTACGGAGCCACCGCCATTTGGTTTCGCCAACGGAAGCCGCGGCCGATTCCGGGGCCTTCGGCGACTTGGTTTCCGGCTTCATCATACACGACGATCTTCCCTCCGTCGCTTGCGCGCGAGAGCGTAACGATCAACTCGCGTTGCCCGTCACCGTTGAGATCCGCCCAGATTGGGGCGATCCCTTCGATTACCCAACCCGCAGGCACCGGGATGACACGCTCAATGCTAGGTTCTCCTTGGGTGGTGACTAGGGTGATGGCTTTGCCCTCGATGGGGTCTCCGAGGACGTTGTGGCGGTATTCCTCGGTCGGTTGTGTGATCAGGGCGAGTCGGCCGCGGTCGCCGACGATCAGTCGGGCATCCGGAAGTGCGTCGACCTCAAGAGACCACGAGTCCGGGTTGCGTTCGACCACGAGTTGGCCCTCCGGAGAGAGGGTGACCATGGCTTGGGTTTCTGCGATCCAGACCGGATGGCTCCATGGGGAACTCGCGACGGTCGGGACGAGAAGTTGTGCCTGATCATTGCGAATGTGCAGTAGCGGAGGCATCCCGGCGGGAAGTTGGTCGGTGTTGAGAGTGACTTCGCGAACGTTGGCGGCCCGGACTTCAAAGGCTTGGATCTGTCCGGCGGCAGATACGGCTACCCAGAGCGCGCCGTTTTTGAATCGAGCTCCGACGAGCCACTCTGGCACGGCTTGAAGCGAGACAAAGAGCGGCTCGTTGGTATCCCACTGTCCCGCCCCGGCGAGGTAGCGATTGCCGTCGAGCTGATGCGATGTTGTGACCCATTGTGAGGTGGGCGAAGTTTGGGCCTGCCCGGTGACCGTAATGAGCAGGGTGGCTAGGAGCATCGCTCCAATCCAGAATCGACTTGCCGACGACGGCGGCTCGGCCTCGAATGTTGGGAATGAAAACATGGCCACAGGCAATAGGGCGCGCCACCGTTTTGGAGGCGCGTTCATTGATGCGGGGATTGAATCGCGTGCGAACCCGGTTTTCGAGGCAAAACTCCCGGAACGGAACAGTTGTTGTGCTGGGGATGGCACTGGGGATTGCAGTGCTGTCTGCGGTTGGCCACCTTGAAGCCGCCCAACCCGAGTCGTGGGCCGGTCGGTTTCATACCCATCGACTCTCATCCATTCACCAAGCCGGCGAAACCCATATCAGAGTGCTGGCGCCGAGTGGAGTCGCTTCCGAGCAGCGATACCCCGTGGTGTTTCTCCTCCCGGTCGAGCCTGGATTAGGGCAACAGTGGGGGGATCCATTTGAGGCGCTGGTTGCAGTGGAGGGTTTGGAGGAGCTGCCTTGTTTTTTTGTCTCTCCGACCTTTGATGCGTTACCGTGGTATGCCGATCATCCGACGAATCCCGCGCTGCAACAAGAAGCCTACTTTCTGGAAACCGTACTGCCCTATGTGGAACGACGCTATCCCGTGCGCGGGGATTCCGGAGGGCGGTTCCTGATTGGTTTTAGTAAATCGGGGTGGGGCGCGTGGACGTTACTCTTGCGCCATTCCGACACGTTTGCTGCCGCCGTGGCTTGGGATGCACCGATGATGGTGGATCGGCCGAATGTCTATGGCATGGGACCAATCTTTGGGACAGAGGCCCGCTTCCGCGAATACCAAGTCACGGCGCTCTTGGCAGGCGCGGGCGAATCCTTCAAGCGAGATGGCTTGCCGCGCTTATTCCTCTTGGGTGAAGGCAACTTTGCCGAGGAGCACAGGTCGGTCCATCGTCTGATGCAGACGATGGGGATTCGTCACGGTTACCAAGATCGCCCGCGACGTCGGCACCACTGGGAAAGTGGTTGGTTGCCGGACGCGGTGCGGGCGATTCAATCCCAACTCGCTCCTCAAAGATCAGGGAGAGGAGGTTCCTCGGGCGACTAACCGACGATGGCGTTGAGCGTCGCGCTCGGACGCATGGCTGCGGCGGCTTTTTCCTCGTCCGGCTGGTAGTAGCCGCCGACATCGGTGGCTGATCGTTGGACGCCAATCAGTTCCGCCATGATCTTTTCTTCGTTCTCCGCCAGTTGATTCGCGATGGGGCCGAAGTGGGCTTTCAGATCCGCATCCTCCGATTGGTCCGCCAATGCCTGAGCCCAATAGAGAGCGATGTAGAAGTGGCTGCCCCGGTTGTCAATGCCGCCGAGTTTGCGTGTCGGGGATTTGTTTTCCGTGAGGAGTTTCTCGGTGGCGTTGTCGAGTGCGGCTCCCAGGACTTTCGCTTTGGGATTATCGAAGACCGTTCCGAGATGTTCGAGGGACACAGCGAGCGCCAAGAATTCTCCCAGGGAGTCCCAGCGCAAGTAATTCTCTTCTTGGAATTGTTGTACGTGTTTGGGAGCGGAACCACCAGCGCCAGTTTCGAACAATCCGCCTCCGTTCATTAACGGAACGATGGAAAGCATTTTGGCACTGGTGCCGACTTCGAGAATGGGAAACAGATCCGTCAGGTAGTCTCGAAGCACGTTGCCGGTGACTGAGATGGTATTCTCTCCCTTGGCAATGCGCTCAACGGATAACTGGGTGGCTGCTAGAGGGGCGAGGATGCGGAGATCGAGACCTTCCGTATCGTGCTCTTTGAGGTAAGTGTTGACCTTCTTGATGAGTTCGGCGTCGTGGGTTCGCGTCTCGTCCAGCCAGAAGACGGCGGGCCAACCGGTGGCGCGGGCGCGGTTGACGGCTAGCTTGACCCAATCCCGAATGGGCGCGTCCTTGGTTTGGCAACTGCGCCAGATGTCGCCGGTCTCGACGGCATGCTCAATCAAGACCTGATCGGAGGCATCGATCACTCGAATGGTTCCGGTGCCGGGCGCTTGGAAGGTTTTGTCGTGAGAGCCGTATTCCTCGGCTTTCTGTGCCATGAGGCCCACGTTCGGAACCGTGCCCATGGTGGTTGGATCGAAAGCGCCGTTCTGCCGGCAGTAGTCGATGGTGGCCTGATACACGGCGGCGTAGGAGCTGTCCGGGATGACGGCGAGCGTGTCCTGTTGTTGGCCTTCGGTGTTCCACATCTGACCGGACGTACGAATCATGGCGGGCATGGATGCGTCGATGATCACGTCGCTCGGAACGTGAAGATTAGTGATGCCTTTGTCGGAATTCACCATGGCCAGTTCCGGGCCGTTTTGGAAGGCGGTGGCGATGTCTGATTCGATCTCTGCCTTCTTGTCAGCGGGCAAGGATTCGAGGCGGCTGATGAGGTCGCCGAACCCGTTGCGGAAATTCACGCCGAGTTCGTCAAACGTGGTCTGGTGTTTGGCGATGAGATCTTCGAAAAAGACTTCGACGCAGGTGCCAAAGATGATGGGGTCGCTTACCTTCATCATGGTCGCCTTCATGTGCAGGGAGAATAGGGTGCCTTCTGCTTTGGCGCGGGCGATCTGTTGCTTGAAGAAGGTCACGAGGGCGGCGCGACTCATCTTGGTGCCGTCAATGACCTCGCCGGCTTGGAGCGGGATGGCTTCCTTGAGGACGGTGACATCACCGGATTCGGCGACGAACTCGATGCGGGCCGTGGTCGGTTCGGAGAGGGTGACTGACTTCTCATTCGAGCGAAAGTCATCTTGCCCCATGGTCGCAACGTTAGTCTTGGAATCGGATGACCAAGCCCCCATCGAGTGCGGGTTGGCGCGGGCGTAGGCTTTGACGGCTTGGGGGGCCCGGCGGTCGGAGTTGCCTTCTCGAAGCACGGGATTGACGGCACTGCCTTTGATCTTGTCGTAGCGGGCTTTGATGGCCTTTTCCTCGTCACTAGCAGGTTCGTCGGGATAGTCGGGGAGGGCATAGCCTTGACCCTGGAGTTCCGCAATGGCGGCTTTCAATTGCGGGATGGAGGCACTGATGTTGGGGAGTTTGATGATGTTGGCCTCAGGGGTCTTGGCGAGTTCGCCGAGTTCCGCCAAGGCGTCCCCGATGCGTTGCTCTTCATTCAAGTGCTCGGGAAAGTTCGCAATGATCCGGCCTGCTAGCGAGATGTCGCGGGTCTCGATAGACACCCCAGAAGGCTGGGTGAAGGCGCGGATGATCGGGAGAAAAGAGTAGGTTGCGAGGGCCGGTGCCTCGTCCGTTTTGGTGTAGATAATCGTCGGGTCAGACATAGTTTGGGCTCCGAATCCCGTGCACCGGGTTCCGGAGGGGCCATTGCTACACTGTTTGCCTGCCGCTGGCAAACTCGTTCCGTCGCCGCTTGGCCGGGCGCGACGAATTGGATGCGGAAACCCCGATCCGCCCCAATAGGGGGGGGCTGGAACACAAATATGGTGGGGCGAGCGTACCCGCGAGCCGTTGGGCACGGCACGGGAACGCTGTTGCCGATATCGTAGGCCCACGAGGGCGCGCTGGGTGGGAACGGCTCGCGGGTACGCGCTCGCCCTACCATCTCCCCCGAAAGAGGGGGAGGGCTAGAGGGCGGTATCGTTCGTGATGCAGTAGACTTTCGACGCCGTGCGGATGAAGAGCTTGCCTTGGGCGATGGCCGGCGTCGCGATGCTCAGCTCGTCGAGATCATTGGTTTGGATGATCTCGAATTTCGGGCCCGCCTTCAGAACGTAGGTTTTGCCGTTTTCCGCCAAGCAGAAAATCTTGTCGTTGTAGGCCCAGGGCGATGCCGTGAAGCTCGTCAGGCGGGGAAACCGTGTGCGATCATAAATTTCCTCACCGGTCGTGGCGACGTGACAGGTCATCATGCCTTGGTCGAGCAAGGTGTAGTAGTAATCCCCGTAGACGATGGGCGTGGTGTTGTAGGGACCTAGCTTTGGGTGATGCCATTGGACGAATTCGCTGCTGGAGAGGTCTTCGTCCAGGGTGATGTCGCCGGAGGCGCCTGGTTTGATGACCCAGATCGGCCGTTTGCGGTCCTGGAAGTAACCGGAGGTGACATACAGAAACCCGTGTGCGGCAAAAGGTGAGGGAATGGTGAGCACGGACATGCGTCCGTCCATATGCCAAAGCACGGATCCGTCCAACCCGTAGGACCGAATGCGGTTGCGCCCGGCGGCGATGATTTCCGTGCGCTGATCATGGGTCCATATGAAGGGGGTAGCCCAGGTGCTCTTTTCGTCGCGGGTTTGTTTCCAGCGTTCCTTCCCGGTTTTGGTGTCATACGCGGCAATGTAGGAGGCTTCCGCGTTGTCGTAGATCACGATGACCTGATCTCCGTGTACGACCGGCGACGCCGCCGCGCCGTAGTCCCGCATGGTTTTCTTGGGATCGGCCTTTTGGGACCATAGCAGCTGACCCTCAAAATCGTAGCAATAGAGCCCCATATCTCCGAACAGGGCGTAGAGGCGTTCTCCGTCGGTGCAGGGAGTTTCGGACGCATAGGTATTCTTGGGGTGTCGTCCTACCGGCGGGATGCCTTTGAAGGCTTCGTGGGTCCAGAGTGTTTTGCCGGTTTGCACATCGAGGCAGTGCACCATCCATCGATGAACCCCTCCGGGGATTTCTTCGCGACCCCGTCCGTTGTAGAGGCCGGCTTTAGGTTCCTCGAATTCACCGTCACTGGTGACGGAGGTGAGAAACAGTTTGTTCCCCCACACGACCGGGCAGGACCAGCCGAACCCAGGAATGTCACATTTCCACAAGACATTTTCGGTCTGACTCCATCGGTCTGGTAGGCGTGGATCATTTTCCGAAACGCCGGTAGCGGCGGCACCCCGGAACCGGGGCCAATTGTCTTCGGCGAGAAGATTGAGACAGACCAAGCTGCTGGCGAGCAGCGCCGCGATTCGGATGGGAGTAGTCATGATGGTTGTGCGTTGGGGTAGCGGCGGGAAGAGTAGAAGATTAACCCGCTACTGGCAATGGGGAAGCGCCGCCGAAGGCGAATGGTAGGGCGAGCGTACTCGCGAGCCGTTGGGCAAGAAGCGCGCCCTTCTGACCCTATGGCGATTGCGAACGCTTTCCGTGCCCAACGGCTCGCGAGTACGCTCGCCCCACCTTGGGGAGGGGATCGTCACGAGTGACGATCCCCAGGTGCGCTTAGAGTTCCCGTTCCGCATAGGTCTGAATCCCTGCTGCGAGATACTCGGGAAGCTCGGCGTGATGTTTTTCGTAGGCTTGGCGAAGCTCGGTTTCCACGATGAACTGGCCGTGTCCGGCGTACGACTCTTTATTGGGCGTCCAGAACTGACTCAGCCAGTGGAAATGTCTTCCCACAATCGCTTGGACAGTTTCTCCGTCCGTGGGTTGCTCGGCTTGAAGCGCCGCTGTGAGATCTTGGCAGATGGATTCAAAGTCCCCTTGTGTCGCGGCCCATTTTTCTTTGGACCAGCCTTTGATTCGGGACTTCGATTCCGCGATCTTCTGTTTCATCTCACCTCCGTAGCGGTCTACCAATTCGGCTTCGTATTGAGCCTGCTTTTGTCGATCGAACCCTTCGAATAGTTCTTCTTCTCTCATCAGTTGCTTTCCTTTCAGGTGCTTGATGGTTTTGTCAATGGTGACGATCAACTGCTGCGTTCTTCCCACCTGTTCCCGGAGCGCTTTCTTGTGAGCGCTGAGCGCTGCGATCTTATCGAAGTCACTTCGTTGCAGGATGTCCTTGATCTGTAGGAGACTGAGCCCGAGTTCCCGGTAGAAGAGGATTTGCTGCAATGAGAGCAGTTGTTCTTCCTCGTAGAACCGGTAGCCGTTCCGACCGATGTAGGCTGGTGGCAGCAGATCCGTCTCGTCGTAGTGATGCAAGGTGCGGATGCTGACTCCCGAGAGCGTCGCGAGTTGTTTGACCGTGTATGCCATCGTTGCTTTCCAGCAGATGCCTTCATGACATCTGCGATCGACATCTCTTCTCAACTATCCCCTAACGTGAGGGTCAACCCGGAATCTCGTTTTTTTTGTTCTGAGTCTGCGAAGCATGTTGTCTGAATTGCGACGTTTGACGTAGGAGGAAGTTGTAGGCGTGTTTTTGTTCAGCATGTCTTGAAATTGTGCTCATTGTGATTCATTCTCGCGGGGTCCTTATGAAGAATCTGACAGGTGTGGTTTTGGTGGTCGCCGGAACGGTCTCGGCGAATGGGCAAGCAATCATGGATGGGGAAACCTGCAGCAGTTTAGGTTTTACTGGAAATGGGGCGTCGGCAAATCTACCGCACGTTTGTTTTGAGGCGCTCTTCAGCTCGACTGACGACATGAATATGTCGGTCGTCGACGAGAAGTTGGTGGGGATCGGAAATGCGACGGGTATGCAGAGCCTGGATGCGTTCAATCAGTTTTTTGGAGCCGGTACGCCACCAGTCGGATTGGAGTCAAATACGCCTTTCTCGGCCCGCTTCAATGCTTCGGGCGGGAGTACTTTTTCGTCGGAGATTGGACTGAAATCCCAGTTGGGCGATAGTTCTACGACGGGGAACAATTCCATGACGATCGCCATGGATACGCTTACCCAGATCAATATTTCAGGGCCTGACACGGGTTTCAACGTAGATGTCTTGTTCGAGGCAGAAGGCAGCTTCGAGCGTCCTGATGTCGCTAATAATGGGTTCTTTAGCTTGTTCATCGAACTAGGGATTGATGATTTGGATGGAGGCGGTTCTCTCTTTGAAGCGGGCGGATCGGTTAGTGCGAGTTCAAGCTTTACTCCCTTTACCAGTGGGAATTCCTTGACCAGTGGTGATCTCAGCCAAACCGGGCCGAACTCGTTTAACGTGAATGACTCGAAGTCCGGGTCTTTTTCCAGCACCGATGGGAATATGAATGTCGGTGTAGATCTGGATGCCTCGACGAATTTATTCTCCGACGGTTTCGAGTCCGGTGATACCACCGCTTGGACGAGCAACTTCGATGATACGTTTAAGGTAACGTTGTCCAGCACTGACCCGAGTGTGACGTTCTCTGTGGTGGTGCCGGAGCCTCGGACCTATGCCTTGATCGTTGGGACTCTTTGCCTTGGTCTAGGAGTTCTTCGGCGTCGCCTTCCCCGATATCGAGCGTGCTAAAAGAAAGCTTCGGCTTTCCAGTTTTGGTTGTTCATTTGGACTACTAATCGTTGTGACGCACGTTCGGTAGTCTCTTCAGGCCTACTTCGCTTCAGCAAGCTGCTCGAGGTAATCCAACAAACTCGCAAATTCGTGCGTCGAAAAGGCGCCCATCAATCCCGGAGGCATGATGGAATTCGGACTCGTGGTGCGCTGTTGAATGGTGTCTTTCGGGATCACGTGTTCCTGTCCCGCCACGTCGCGCAGAGTGACTTGGATACCGGCTTCGTTGGTGACGAACCCGGTGTGTTCGGTCTCGTCTTTCAAGGTGATCACGTTCGTTGCAAAGCCTTGGGCAATGGTTTTGTTGGGGAGGAGAATGGACTCGGCGAGTTCCCGTCGCCGATAGGTATTGGCGATGTTCCCAAGATAGGGACCGCGTTGGGGCTGGTCTTGGCGAACCGTATGGCACGTGACACAGGCAGCCTTCAAGAATACGGCTTCCCCGATAGCGGGATCCCCCTTGTGTTCCAGGACTTGAGCGATGGCGTCGGCGGGAGTCAGGGTGGCCAGCTTGGGAGTGGTGTCCGCACCGGGTTCCGGAATCCGGAGCCGGCGGGCGGCATCTTTGGCGGCCTTGGCGACGTCGGGATCAAAGTCGCTGAGCGCGGCCCGAATGCGGGCGTCCAAGGTGTGATTTCGGAGTTCGCTGGCCACGCGCATGAGTAAGATGCGTCGTTCCGGGGATTGCCAGGCTTCGTCGATGGCCTGACTCGCTTGGGCGCGTGCTTCAGGACTGGCATTCTTTTTAGCGGCTACCTGGAGGAGTCCGGCGTGGGTCCAGCGGGCGGGGCCCGATTCCGAATCCGAGCGGGCCATTTGGGCAAGGGCATCGATGTGGTTCGCCAGTGTGGGGCTATTGAGAAAGGCTTGGCGGGCAAGCCGACGGGCCCGGTCTGCGCCGGCCGCGGAATCGAGGTGAGTCAGTGGCGCTAGTGCTAATTCGATGGCGTGGGGGCGATCCACTTTGCTGAGGCAAACGACGGTTTGCGCCACCACCGTGGGCGGCTCCTTGATGGATTCCGCGGCTTGAAACACAAGAGAGATGGCGTTGTCCGGCAAGGTCTCGACGGCGGCGAGTTGGCTGAGCGCGGTCGGGAGGTGCGCGGCATCCTGGCTCGCGAGTTCGAGGATGCGATTGAGTGCCTCGTTGGTTTGAATTCGGTTGCGATTCATTTCCACTACGAGCGCGGCGGCGTCGGCCGGAGCGGCGTTCTCCAAAGTCTGTTTCAGCGCTGCGAGAATTTTGTCGGATTGCGCCCAAGTCTCGAGTTGATAGTAAGGCCCTCGGGTATCGGGGCGGGTTCCCCAACTATCTCCGGTCCACGGCGCTTCGCGGTGGTAGAGCCGGCATAGGGTGGCAAGGATCGGGCGGAGGGTGGTGGAACGGTCGGCTTGCTGGAGGCGGCCAATCAGGTTGTCCACTACGTCGGCTCGATGCATCCGCATCAAAGCATGGGCGGCGCCTTGTCGTTGACTCTCCGATGAGCCGGACTGATCTAGAATCTGGAAACAGGCGTCGCTAGCCCCCAACTTTGCGAGGGATTGAAAGGCGGTGTGGGCGAGGATGGGATCGGTGTTTCCCAGGGCGGTGGCGATGGTTTCCGCTTGCTCTGTGGCCATTTGCCGTGTGGCAGCGACCATGGCCTCCACTTGAGTGCGCGGATCCGAGTTTTGGAGTCCCTTTGCAAGCCATTCGGCGGGGGCGGGCCCTCGGGAAGATGCGCCTTTCCGGTCGAGTCCGAAATCACCCAGTGCCCGGAGCAAAAAGGGTTGGAGGGAAGCGTCTTCCTTGATTGGCTCTAGGAGTCGAAGAATGCGTGCGCTTTCCCTTTGTGGGGTTGCTCGTTGCGTGAGGGTGTACAGTGCCGCTACGCGAGCGCGGAGGGGTTTGTTCGAATCGCCGGCAAGGGCGATCAATCGTTTTTGTGTCTCGTAGGAATCCGCCCGGCGAAGGAGGGCGCGTTGGGCATTGAGCGTTCGGATGTGACTCTCGGATTCCAGGGTTTCGACGAGTTTGGCGTCTGAGAGCGTTAGAAAATTCGGGAGCGGTTTGGGCCGAAATCCTTTGGGTTGGACGCGGACGATGTAACCCGTGTCGGGACCATTCCAACGGAAGGTTGCGGGGCCTTTCCAACTGGCTTGATATACCCGGCTGAGACCGTCGACATCGGCATCCGTAGGGCGGGTCATTTTGATGAAGGGTTGGGGAGTGGCTGTTTCCACAAAGGTGGAGCCTTCCCGGCGAACGCTGTGACGGAAGAGTGCAGCGCGTCCCCAGTCGCAGGTGAAAGGAGCATCTGCCCAGGCGGTCGGAAAGCCCGGCTCATGGATGTAGACCGAGCCGCAGCCCGAGCCTCCGCCGTAGTCGGCGAGAGGGTGAATGTGCTCCGGGGCAAAGTTCATGTAGAGGCGCGGATAGCCGTGATCTTCCAAGCCGGTGAAGTGGTGGAAACGAACGTCCCAACCGCCGCCGTCATTGGTGTTGTCTCGGGCAAAGATGTCCAGCAGCGGGCTGGTGGGGGTGCCGAGGATGTTGCGGGTGCCCGTGGCGAAGAGTTCCAGCCCGGTGCCGTCGGGACGGAACCGGATCACACCCCCGCCGCGGTGTTGTAAGTGGCGCCCATCCGTGCCGACGGCGTCCATGAATCCGAAGTCTCCGCCCGCGATGTAGATCCAACCGTCGATGCCCAATTCCAGGCCGTTCGTGGTATGGTCAGCCGGTCGATCCTTGAAGCCGAAGGCGATGTTGCGAATCAGCAACTTGGATTCTTCCGCGATGCCATTGCCATCGCGGTCGAAGTGCACGCTGATATGTGGGGGATGGAGAAGGTAAAGCCGATCATGGTCCCAGATGAGACCTCGGGGCGAATCGATATCGGGGATGAATTCGGTGACTTGATCCGCGCGACCGTCGCCGTCCTCATCTCGGAGTCGGAGGACGCGTCCGCGGCCGGGATCGCGTCCCAGAGAACCGTTGCCGTCACTGGAGACATAGAGATCGCCGTTGGGGGCAGCGGCTACGTAGACCGGGTAGTTGGCGGTCGCGGATGGGGCGAAGAGTGAGACTTCAAATTCTGGTGGGACGGTGACGTCACTGAGGATGGCCGCCTCTTCCTCCGGGGTGAGGGTGACGATCTTCGGTTTGATGTTGCCGGATTTAGCGAAGGGATCCTCGGCCGCCGTTAGGGTTAGGGACAGGACTAGAGGCAGGGTTGCGCTGAGGGTCAACGCTGACAGTGTGGCTGCTAGAGTGCGATGGCGCATAGCGTATGGCGAATGAGCGTTGTGAGGATTGTTCGTGATGATGCAGGACCATAAAGTCCGGATCGAGTTCCGGCCAGTCCAAGTTGGTGGGAGGAGCCGATTGAAAAAGAGGGCATCGGAAAGGCGATAGCCGTTCTGGATTTGAATCCGGAAGGTGGGGCGAGCGTACCAGACCGTGTAAAAACTAAATTTGAAATCTCACCAGCCGCTGTGGGTGTTCAGGATATGAGTTTGTGAAGATTTTTTCCTCGGTCCCAAACTTTTCTAAACTCGGCTTTTCCCGTTCCCAGAGTTTCTCACTGGGCTCTTGGGGGCTGTGAGTGGCTTTTTGGGCTTCAATTTCGGCCCCACGGCCTCTTTCTCAGCTTTGGGCCAGGGCTTTGAGCAGTCCTTTCACTCCGACTACGTTGATCGCCCGTCTGAGGTTGTAACTCATTGCGCTAAGACTGATTTCTGCCCTCACTTTCTCCAGTCCCCTCATCACGAATCTGTCATGCCCCCACATCCGAAGTGTCCCAAACACATGTTCCACCGTCGCCTTTCTCTGGGACAAAATCTGGGGATTCTCTCTCGTCCTTTGCGCTAAACGATCGACTGCTGCTTGCCCCCAGTGACGCTCGATCGAGCGAAGCTTTCCGGTCGTACATTCTTCTTTAAGAGGACAACTCGCGCAGGCCGCTTTGTTCTCATAGACCCTTATCGACTTTCCATCCTTTTCTCTTTCTCTAACTAGCTTGAGCTCTTTGTCTCCGGGACATCGGTAGTGGTCTTGCTCCCGATTGTATTCAAAGCGTTCTTTCTTGAAGATCACTCTTCCGTTCTTGCCCCTTCCGCTGGTCGTCTTCGGACGAGTCACATAGGTGACTATACCTTGGGTTTCGCATTGGTCGATATGCTCGAAATTATGGTAACCTGAATCGGCGACTATCTCCGGTTTTTCCGGAGCAAGTTCCTGGTGAGTGGCTTCACTCATCGGCTGCAATTGGTTTTCATCGTTGGCATCTTGAACGACTTCTTGAGCCACGATTAGATGATTCTTGGCATCCACTCCAATCTGCACGTTGTAGCCTACTGACGGGGCTTTGGAGACTTTCATCTTCCGCGCCTCGGGGTCATTCCCGCCAATCTCAGGCTTCTCGCTCTTCTGCAGAACTTTCAGCGTTTTGGCCAAGTCCTCTCGATGCTCTTGGATCCGTGCCAGCTTCTCCTTGAGTCCGGTCGGGCTATCGCTTTCTGATATGGGCGCCCCTTCAACATCTGCCTGGTCAAGCTGCTTGAGGTAGGCTTCGATTTGTTTCTCGACCAGCTCAATGGCCTTCTTGAGCTGTTTGGTCGTGTGATGATCGCGAGGATTGCTCACCGCTTTGAACTTGGTGCCATCAATAGCAACCAGTTGCGCCCCAAAGAGGCCCATCCGGCGACACAGGAGATTGAAATCTCGAAATACCGCCTTAAATCGCTTCCGGTTCCTGGAGCGAAAATTGGAGATGGTCTTGAAGTCGGGGTGAAGTCCCTGCAACAGCCAGATGACTTCGAGATTGCGATGAGTCTCAGCTTCCAAGCGCCTGGTCGTTCGAATGCGATGCAGATACCCGTAGAGATAGAGCTTGAGTAAGGTTGCCGGGTTGTAAGGAGGCCGCCCGGTCCTAGCACAATGGGCATGGGTAAATCCCAGCTCGACCAAGTTCAACGAATTGACAAAGGCGTCAATGAAGCGAACCGGTGCATCAGCCGAGACATAATCATCGATCGTAGGGGGAATAAGCTGAACCTCAGAACGATTTGTTCCTCTGATGTGGTCCATGCTTGAAGTGTAAACCACAGTTCTCTATTATGCCAGAATAGTAGACTGTGTAAAAAGTTCTTTTCCACCTGCAGGTAAGAGAGTGTGAAAGCGACAGCTCCGCTCTCGCACTCCAAAAAACGCTTGATATGCGGACGAAATATGGAGTGCGAGAGCGGAGCTGTCGCTTTGACCGCCGCGATGGAGTTGCCAAGGGGATTTTTTACACGGTCTGGTACGCTCGCCCCACCTTCCCGACATCCACCCGCTGCTGCAATCGATGCAGTGAAGCGAAGCGGGGAGCCGTTGGAAGCGCTTCCTAGTCGTCCGATTCGATCGCTACGGTAGTGTAAGTCGGAGTCGGTAGAACCCACCTGTGGTGCCTCCGACCGGACCGTTCTCTCGGACAATGAGCTGGGTTGCCGAATCTTCAACCCCGAGTAATTGGTTGCTGGCGTCGGTCCAGGTATTGAGGTCTTGCGAGACTTCGAAACCATATTGGACATCTGTCCGAAGCTCGCTGCGCGGGACCGTCAGCGCGAGGTAGGAATCGCCGTTGAGGGTGAGGATGCTCGCCCGGATCACCGGATCCAGATCCACAACAGTGGGGTTGGAACCGACGGCGTACTCCACCAGGTTGGGACGCCGGTCTTGATCCGCATCGTCCATCGGGCCGCCGACCCCTTGTTCATTGGCCCACAGGGCATAGCCGGTGAGGGCGGTGTCATCGTTGTCCGTGATTTGGATGGTCGCCGTGGAGGCGTTGCCGAGTGAATAGTTGCTGCCCGGTGAGAGGTTCAGTGAGAGCGATTCCATCTCTTCCGGGAGGGCATCGTCCAAGAGCGGGATACTGAGCGTGAGCTCGGTTTGGTCTGCTTCAAATTGGGTGGAGAGTGGGATGGGTTCGTAGTCTTCGCCCGGAGTCGTTGTTCCGGTAATGACGAACTCGACGCCGAGGGCGGGGAATGCCGTACCAGTACGGGAGATCACGAACTGTGCCTCGGTTGCCGAACCTTCCTCTAGTGTAGGGGTGGCGGTGGTAACTTCGATGGTGTTGACGCCTGCGTAGGCGCCGCGACGGTAGATTGTTCCGATGGTGGGACCACCCGCAGTGCCAAGTAGCCATACCGTGGGATCGCCGTTGGCCGTTAAGCCATCGGCGCCGAGGGGTTGCCGGGTGAGACCGCTACCGGCCAGGAATCCGAAGGCGTTGAAAGCGTAATCCGAATAAAGGATGGCTTGATCGTCGCCAAAGAAATCCGGAAAGGCGAGCCCGGCTGTGGCCAGGATCACGCCCACTTGGTTTTGTTCCCCAGTGGTTAGGTCTTGAGTGAAAATATGCGATTGTCCCGTGGTGGCATCACTGGCTTCGAATACCATGTGGTCGACGAAGGAGCGTCCAAGCGACGGATTGCCAATACTGAGACCGGGAATGGGGGGCACGACGCTGATGGTGTTGCCGGTTTGGCGGTTGATGGCGTAGATGCTCCAGCTGTCGATGCTCGTACCATCGGAGAAGGTGATTCGGTTCAACGCATCATAGTAGAGAATCTCGCCGTTTGGCGTGAAGTTTAAGACGTCAGCGAAGAGGATGGTATCGGTTGCGCCGCCGTCCAAGGCTGGGGCTAACAGGGCGTATTCCTGGGCCGAGTCGGTTTCAAGGTCTAAGACGCGAATCACGTCTTCGGGTTGGTTGTTGGTGGCGAGCACGATGCCCAGGAAACGACCGTCCGGGGAAAGTCCGACGGACCAAACGGAACCGGGATCCCCGATGATTTCGCCTTCGCCCGTAAGGGTATCGATAACCGCAACCGAGAAGGTAGCTGTGACAAAGAGCGCGACCGTGCCGTCACCGGAAACGACCGGACGTTTCCCGGGGGCCACCGGGGTTTGAACGAGAAGGGTGCCGGTTTCAACGTCGGGTTGGCCCGGCTCTCGGCGACCCAGATAGGTCAAGCCATCGAACGGATTCACCGAGGTGAAGAGGGTGGCATCCTCACCGGTCACGGTGGGCAGCGGTGTGGGTTCGGGGGCTTGGCGTTGGTCAAAGATTTCGACGGCGTTGAAGGCGGCAGCCGTCTGTTGTACCTCGGTGGCACCGGCGCCGAAGAGTTCTTCGGCGGACTGCACGCAGGCGATTCGGCAATCCAGAAACTGGGACTGTTTCTGAAGCTTGGTGGTGAGGGCGCGATAAAAAATACGTTCCGCTGAGCGGATGCCGATGGCTGCTGGCAGTCCCTCCGCGAGCTGATAGAAAGCATGATTGATGATGCTGCTATTGAGGTGAACGCCGCCGTTGTCGCGGCCGGAGAAGTTATCGAGGAACGAATCGTTGGGCGGAATGAATTCACTCATTCGCGAAGGGAAAGGCCGGCCGAGGCCGATCTCGAGACTTCCCGGGTCGCGCATATCGCGTAGCGGCATGGCCAATAGGGTGCCGAGTTTCCAGTCGGGGGAGGCGTTGTTTTGAAAGGCTTCGACGGCTTCGCCGAAAATATCGGCAAAGGCTTCATTTAGTGCGCCGGGTTGATCCTGGTAGACGAGACCGGCTGTTTTCTCGATGACACCGTGGGTCATTTCGTGCCCCGCAAAGTCTAGGGCGTGGGCCCAGTCATCGGCACTGCCGAAGGTGATGATGTCGTTCTGCCAGTAGGCGTTGTTGATGGGGACGTTCACCACGCCGATAATGTTTCCGCCTTGGCCGTCGATCGAAACCCGTTGATGTCGTGCTTCAAAGTAGTCATACACTCGGGCTAGATTGATGGAGGCACTAACGGCATTGGGACCAAAGCCGGTTTGTAGTGCGGTGGAAGTCACGAGTTGGGGGTTGAAGGCGTTGGGATTTTCCTGAGGGTTCACGTTGTTGGCGTCAAAGACCAGAATGCCTCCAACCGTGGTTTGAAAACCGGGGGGATCGGATCGTTGAGCATCGTGCATGGGCTTGGTGGTGTTCACCAGTGAATAGATGTTGTCTTCAAACCAGAGTTCAATGGGTTGGGTGGTGCCTCCGGCGTCCTGTCCTTCGCCTTGGACGGAGGCGGAGCAGACGTGGTTGATGGATGAGAGGACATCCCCGGTGTGGGCGTTCACAAAGACTTGCCAATCCAGACCGCTGCTTTGATGGAGTTCGACGGAGTAGGCGAGCTGCGGCTCGGAACCGATTGGGGCATGAATGAGCAGTTCTTGAAGGCCGCGATGTGCGGCTCGGGTGAAGGGGAGGTCTTCGAGTTGAACATGAGCGAGGGCTAAGGTGAGGGCCTCTTCGGCGGTAAGCGTTGGTGTGGTTTGGATGTGATCCGGTGTTGGGGCATAGGCGGCGAAGACCGAGTGGGCGTGGCCTTGGGGATTGAGTTGAACCGTCAGGCTGGCGGGCCAGACTTCGAGACCTTCGTAATGCTGTTGAAATTGCACTTGAGCATATCCCAAGGCGTCTTGGTTGGAATCGGCCAAGACCCATTCTCGATTGGATTCATCGATCAGGAAAAGGTCCTGATTCTCTGCCAAGAAATTCAGGGCCGTGGTTTCGTGGAGAGTGGCTCCGTCTCGGGCCTCCGTAGCGGCTTCTTCCAGTCGCCAACCGGTGAGGTGTTGGATGGTGCCGTTTTGAGGTCGGGCGCTGGCCTGAACTTGTTTGCCGCTCTGCCAGTGCAGCCGGGCGAGGTTTCGCGCCTGGGCGGCGGTCCACTGATGCGGCGGTTCCACGTTGGGCCGTGTTGCCGGGGACGATGGCGATTGGCTCAACCACGATGGCTTTGCGGCGGGCGTGGCTGGAGTCTTCCGGCTTGAGCTCAAGGCATCGGCCCAGGTGCTACGGATACGTTGCGCGAACGTGGTCGCGGAGCTTGGCGATGCTGTGCGGGTGGCGATGGACTGGGAGTCCCCGCTCCTGAAGAAAGAACGGAAGGGGTGGGGGCTGGGCCCGTTGGTGACAAAGAGAAGCGTTAGCGCTAGGGTGAATTGCTTGAGTCCGGAGTTGGACTTCAAGCCTGACTGTCGCTTACTGAAATCATTCATAGGCCGCCCTGACTGTGGTGGAAGTTCCTATCATTTTTGAATCGAAGCCTCAATTCTATTTCCAGTTCACGTGCCGTATTTGGGTTGCTGACTTGGGCGCGAGAGTTTCATAATGCCGTCGTGTTTCATTGTTTTTTTCAGACACCTATTCAAAGAGTAGCCTGGGTGGTGATTGTGCTGGGACTCTGGGGCACGTTGCCGAGCCGGGCCGACGACTCTTGGTTTCAGGGTGAGCCGACCCGAGGACGGCAGCTCCGGCTCCTGAGTTGGAACGTAAAGGCGGGTTCGTTGTTTTCCGCAGAGGTGCCGCAACCCGTCGATGAAGAAGTCGGGACTCGAGTGGGAAGCTTCGGTCGCATTCTAAGGGCGGTAAGGCCTGACGTGATTTGTTTGCAGGAGATCTGGCCGCGGCGCGACAAGGGTTTGGTGCAGCAACTGTTGGAAACCGAGCTACCCTTGGAGTCGGGATCGGTGTGGTTTATTCACTGGAAGACGGATCTGGTGATTGCCAGTCGCTTCCCTTTGCGGCAACGGCAGGGGGCTCTCGCAGTGGCCCACCCGCAACCCGGACAGCCGGAGTTTCATTATGGACAGGCGATGTGTTTGGTGGACTTACCGGATGAACGCTTTGCGTCCGATCTCTATGTCATGACGGCTCACTTTAAGAGTCGCAGTGGTGCCGCGAGTGTGGCGCTCCGCGAGCAACAGGCGGATCAGATGGCGGCTTGGCTCCGTGACGTGCGCATACCCGGTGGGTTTGTGGATGTGCCGAGCCGAACGCCCATTGTGGTGGCGGGGGATTTTAACGTGTATGAAAGTAATGAGGATGATCCCCGGCAACACTTGGCAACTTTGATAACGGGCGACATTCAGGACGAAGCGCGCTTTGGTTCGGATTTTTTGCCGGATTGGGACGAGTCGCCTTTGGCTGATTTGCGTCCCAGCGTGAACGGGGCTGGGAAAGAGTTCTACACGTGGCGGAATGATGCGCAGCGTTTCCTTCCCGGTGCGCTGGACCGCGTGCTGTTTACCGATAGCGTGCTTCGTAGCGTGGGAGGGGGCGTGCTGAATACTACGTCGCTTTCGGCAGCGCAACTCAAGGCTTCTGGATTGCGGCCGACGGACTCGTTATTTGGCGGTCGAGAAGGCTTTTTCGATCATTTGCCCGTGGTGGCCGAATTCGAGTTTCCTGTCGCGGCGCCTAGGCCATAACGGGGTGAATCGGTTCGGCCGGAACCACGCCGGTCAGTTTTTGGTCCAGTCCTCCGTAGTGGTAGGTGAGGTGTTCGTGGTCGAGTCCCATGAGGTGTAGGATGGTGGCGTGGAGATCTCGGATGTGGTGCCGATCCACCACCGCTTCGTGGCCCAGTTCGTCTGTTTCCCCATGTTCGGTGCCGCCTTTGACACCGGCGCCGGCGAGCCAATAGGTGAATCCTTTGGGGTTGTGGTCTCGGCCACCGTTCTCGCCTTGAAAGACGGGCTGGCGACCGAACTCTCCACCCCACACGACGAGGGTTTCTTCCAACAGTCCTCTTTGGTGTAGGTCCGTGAGGAGCCCGGCGATGGGTTGGTCTACCTCGGGACAATGGATCTTGAGGTTTTCCTCGACTCCGAAGTGCGCGTCCCAGTTTTGCTGCTGGTGCCCGCCGCCGGAATAGAGTTGCACGAAGCGAACCCCGCGTTCGACCAGGCGTCGGGCAATGAGGCATTGTCGACCGAAATGGGCGGGTGGAATCGAGAGGGGGTGGTCTGAGGCCGGCGCATCGAGGCCGTAGAGTTTTTTCGTTTGCTCGCTCTCTTGACTGAGGTCCAAGGCTTCTGGGGCCGAGGTATGAAGCTGGTGGGCCAGGTCGTAGCTCGCGATTCGGGCACTCAATTCTGAATAGCTTTCGCGCTGTTTGAGGTGTTCCTGGTTGAGGGCGTTGATTGCCCGGATCTTTTTGCCCTGCATCTCGGGTAGGATGTTGGTGCTGGGCGTGAGATTGAGAATGGGGTTGCCGACCGAGCGCAGCACGGTGCCTTGGTAGGCGGCCGGCATGTAGCCACTGGTCCAGTTGGCCGCGCCGGGGATGGGCCCGCCACGGGGGTCCAGCATCACGACAAAACCAGGCAGGTTGGGGTTTCGGGAACCCAGGCCGTGCGCGATCCAGGCGCCCAAGGCGGGATGCCCTTGGAGGGTGCGGCCGGAGTTCATTTGCAGGTTGGCGGAGCCGTGGGCGAAGGAATTCATGTATAAGGACTTGATGACGGCCATCTTGTCCATGTGTTGCGCGATGTGCGGAAAGGCGTCCGAACACCAGAGGCCGGATTGCCCGCGGCGGAGGAACTCCCGCTCGGTTCCCAGGAGTTTCGATGAGCGGTATTCGCGTCGGCGGATTTCCATGTCGACAGTCTTACCATGATACTTCTGAAGTACGGGTTTGTAGTCGAAGAGATCCATCTGCGAAGGTCCACCATACATGTAGAGGTAGATGCAGGCCTTGGCCTTGACTGGAAAGTGGCTTGGGGAGGGCGCCAGGGGGTTCTGCCGTGCCAAGGACGAGGCGAACACTTTGTCTCCGAGAAAGATGCCGGATACGGCAGTGCCGGCTAGGCTGGTGCCGAATTGTTGAAGAAAACTACGCCGATTGAGAGTGGGGGATTTCATCTCGGATGCTGGATGTTGGAGTGCTTAATCGAGATAGGCGAATTCGTTCAGATTGAAGAGCAGGGAGCAGAACTCGCGCAGGGCTTTCCGCTGGGTGTGCGTCTTCTCGGTGTGCGAGCGAAGTGGATTGCTGGTGAGTCGGAGATCTAGGTCTGGAGCACGGAGGTGGATGTCTTTCAGTCGAGTGCCACCGCCCCAGGAGCGGAGACCAAAGGCGCCCTTCGAGGCTCCGGCGGTGGCGTCCTGAATGTGAAGCTGGTGTTGGTGCTTGGGGAAGTCGACCGTGATCGAGCCCGAAGTAACGCTTAGTCGAAACGGGATCCAGGTATTTGGGGTGAGGGTGACATCAAGCTGGCTAAGGATGGTGCGATCTTCTTGATGGCGGATGAGACTCACACGACCGTTTTCCTGATCCATCAAGCACTCGAATCCACTGAGTGTGTCTTTGTTGGGGTGGGCCTGGACGAGGAGGCTACTTCGTTTAGTGGCGGCGTCGATCCAGAGTTCGCCCGTTATGGTAACCGGGCCGAACGAATGGGGTTGCCAGAGGGTGAAGGGTCCATGGTCGGGATCGGCGACGAGAATGCCTTCGTATTCATTGCCCCAACGGCCTTTGTAGGATTGCCAGTCTGGGTTGGGAGGAATTAAGAAACGCTCCTTGGGCAAGTTGGTCAGGTAGCCTCGTTCCAAAGAGCCTGGTACGTCGGGGCGAAAGATCAGTTGCGCTTTGATGCGTTCTTGGTCCGCGGCTTGATCGTTGAGGAATTGGTGCGCAACGGTGCGTTCCCGATCGGACGGTTGCCTGCCGAGCACTTTCTGGAATGCGGTTTGAATCAGAGCGTCGGGGTGCCAGCCGTGCGATTGCCAGAGGGTATCCGCGAAGTGTTGGGCTTGCTGGGCGACGAATTCGTCGTTGAGGAGCGTCAGGGCTTGTGGGGCGACGGTAGTGGTGGTGCGGGCTCCGATGGAGCCTTCCGTGTTGTTGTAGTCAAAGACTTCCAGGAGCGGGACGCCCATCGTGCGTTTGATGAACGTGTAAACACTCCGGCGATGCCGGTCGGCTGGCGGGGAATAGCCCCAGCCGCGTCCTGGGCGCGAGCCGCCGGCCACGACCTCGCCACTGAGGATGGGGAAGAAGCCGCGTCCGCCCATGGTCGGGTTGAGCTTGCCGGCGACTGCGAGGATCGAATCCCGCAAAGATTCCGCCTCAAGTCGGCGCAAATTCTGTCGCCAGAGGAGTTGATTGCCGGGATCGGCCGCCGCGTTCTTGGCTTGGCTGGTAGAGCGTTGTTGGTAGGTCCGACTCATCATGATCGTGCGGTGCAGGTGCTTGATCGACCAGTCGTTACGGACGAACTCACTGGCGAGCCAGTCGAGGAGTTGGGGATGGCTAGGGGGGATCCCGGATCTTCCGAAATCATTAGGTGTTGCGACGAGACCGCGGCCGAAGTGGTGTTGCCACACGCGATTGACGAGGACACGGGCAGTGAGCGGGTGCTTGGGTTGCGTGATCCACTCGGCTAAGGCTCGCCGCCTTCCCGTGGTGAGGGTCTGAGCCTGAATCGTCGGAGAATCCAAGGCGCAGTGTTCGAAGATGCTTGGGTAGACCGGGGAAACGCGCTCTCCGGGACGGCCGGCGTTGCCGCGGATCAAGAGATGTGTGGAGGGTGCTTGGGGGGATGCTTCCCGCACCGCAAGGGCGTAGTCATTCTTGTCCCAGGGGGGAGTGGCTTCAAATTCGGCGGCGTCTTTCTCAAGTCGCTCCAGATCGCGGCGTTGGTCCTCGGGCAGGTTTTTGATCAAATCCTCGTCCTTGGGGTTGAGGGTTTGGTTGACAGCTTCGGCGAGTTGCTGTTGCTGGGGCGATCGCTGTTCCGCGGGAAGGGCGAGGGCGGTTTGTTGATCCGTAGTGAGCTTGGCTTGCTGCTCTGTGATCCACGCTTTTCGGGCCGTTTTCAGGACGGCGGTGCGGAGTGTGTCTCGTGATTGTTTTTTCTCTTGGAGTTCGCCCTGCCACTTTTTGAGGACGTGAGGCTGGACAAGCGGAATGTAGGTGGCGGAATCGTGGCTCTGTTTGGGACGGTCGTAGTAGGCCACGTTGCGAAAGAAGGAAAGCAGTTGGTAGTATTCTCGCTGCGAGATGGGATCGAACATGTGGTTGTGGCAGCGGGCGCAGCCGATGGTGAGTCCGAGAAAGGTTTCGCCCATGGTTTTGAGCATGTCATCGAGCCCGTCAAACTCAGCGGCTCGGCGGTCGTCGGGTTCGTCGTCCCAGACCCCGAGGCGGAAGAAGCCGGTTGCGATGAGCGATTCTCGGGTGACTTGATCCAGTTCGTCGCCAGCGAGTTGTTCTCGCACGAATTGATCGTAGGGCTTGTCTTGATTGAAACTGTCGATGACGTAGTCGCGATACTTCCAGGCGAGGGGTTTTTCGTCGTCGCGTTCGTAACCGTTGGTTTGGGCGAAACGCACCACATCCAACCAGTGGCGGCCCCAGCGCTCACCGTAGGCGGGATTTGACAAGAGGGATTCGATGAGGCGTGAGTAGGCGTCGGGACGTTCGTCCGTGACAAACGCTTGTATCTCTTTGTGAGTGGGGGGAAGTCCGATTAAATCGTAGTAGGCGCGTCGAGCCAGGGTGCGGCGGTCGGCGGCTGGGTTGGGGGATAGTCCGGCGGATTGCAGCCGAGCCAGCACGAAATGATCGATGGGCGACGCAGGGGGATCGGTGCTTTGGAGGTCGGGAAGCGGCGGGCGTTCGACGGGTTGGAAGGCCCAATACGCACGGTCTTTTTCCGTGATGGCGAATTCGTGGGTCAATGCCGATTGAGGGGCGGACGAGGCCGGGGATTCGGTGGGCCAGGGTAAGCCGGCGGCGACCCAGGTTTCGAGCGCGTGGATTTGGTTGTCCGAGAGCCGTTTCTTGGGCGGCATTTGGAAATCACTGTTCTTGTAGCGAACGGCTTCAATGAGGGCGCTGGTGTCGGGGCTGCCAGGAACGGCGGCTGGGCCGCTTTCCCCGCCTTGGAGGATCTGGGTGCGACTGGTTAAGAGTAGGCCGCCTTTTTGTTTCTGGGCGTTGTGGCAATCGAAACAATGTTCGGATAAGAGGGGGCGAATCTTGGTTTCGAAGAACTGGATTTGTTTGGGAGTGAACGATGGGGTGTCCGCGGCTTTCGCTTGGGTGATGGTCAAGACGAGGGCGACGAGAGCGAATTTTAAGGCCGCGAGTATCACAGTACGGGGTTTGGTTGGAGTGCTGGGAAGCAGCGGATTACGGGTGTGAGTCGCCGTGGGCATGGGAGTTGGGGAGAGACTAGCGGAATGGAGACTCAGGTCCAAGGGTGGACTTATCGGGTGGGGGCGCTGCGTAAAGTCCGGAAGGTAGGGGGCGAGCGCGCCCGCGAGCCGTCGGTACGGTTATGAGGGGGGTATGGGAATTGCGGGGGTTTTGCGCTGGTGCGCCGTTAATCTTTTTGGGGTGTTGGCTGCCCTTGTGCCGACGGCTCGCGGGTACGCTCGCCCCACCTTCCGGAATTGGCTTCGAACGGTTTTGGTGTTTACGGGGCTCTTTTTTGGCGGGGTTAGGATTCTTCGGTGAGGTGTTGAAGGTAGGTGCGGGCGCGTTGGATTCCGGGGGCGGGTTCTTCCGGGGTGCTGGCTTGGAGGAGGATGGGGATTTCGGATGCGAATTCTTTGATCAAGGGGCGGTAATCGAGGTCGTCATCCCCGATTGGGGCGGGAATCAATGCCCGGTTTTCGGAGCGCCAGTCGTGGCACGAGATGAGGAGTGTGCGGTCTTTCACCAGATCGACCAGGAAGCGCCAATCATTCGGGCATACCGCTTTCACCATGCCGGGTTCGTAGGTGATGCCAACTCGGTCTGGCAGCGCTTCCAAGAGGTTTGTGAGGGTCGAGCGTTGGGTGAACACGGTTTCTGCGTAGACGCGGGCCTGGTCTTGCTGACTTTCCAGGGAACCGCGCGTGGCGACCGCGATGCGGAGGCCCAGCGGCTGGGCGATGGTGGCGAGTTCTGTGAGATGGGTGACCAACTGATCGGAATGATTCGTTTCGGTGTCAATCGTCGGTCGCGCCGTTGCTTGGAGGGTGACGATTTCGATTCCCAGAGCGGGAAGTTGTTCCAGCAATGTCTTGAGCTGGCTCAGCGTATTCCGCAGTGCTGCCGAATCCTCGTGAGTAAGCTCGGTTTCGATGGCGGCGAAGGGGGTTCGGACGCTGAACTCGGCTTGAAGGTCGCGGTGACGGCCCGCGGCTTCATCGCTGAGTGCGCTGGGGAGCGAGCTGTCTATATTGGTGCTGAATCCTAACTCAAGGACTGGGAGTCCGAGGGACTGCGTGAGTTCGTATTGGGCACGTTCGGTAAGGTGGCGAATGCCCCATTCGCCACAGCCAAAGTTCTGAGCCGACATCGTGATAGTGTGATGGTTTGTTTCTCGTTCGAGCCCGGCTATTTGAGATTGGTGCTGCGCACTTGGAGCCAGGCGACGTCGGGATTATCGCGCGATGCGGCGGTTAGGGAGAGATTACTTTTCTTTTTAATGCTCGGCCGCGTGCGTGGGTCGAGCCATTTGTGAATCTCGGCGTGGCCGTCCGCAAAGGCAACGCCACCGGCGCCATTGTGATAGCTGGCCGGGATGTCGACCATCTCGTATCGCGACGGATTGGTTGGGCTAAAACCCGCCATGTTGACGGCGAAGAATCCGTTGTTGATGCGGTCCTCGCGTTCGTCCAAGAGGACCCAGATACCGGTGGGTGAGGGGCGGGTCATGTCCGAGACTTTCCGGTAGGCAATGAATTGGTTTTGGCCGAAGAGGATTTGGTTGGGATTGAGCCAGTTGTTCATGGCCACGCTTCGTACCCGGGGTAGGAGTCGGCCGCCGTGGCGGGAGAGACTTTTGTCCGCCGGGCAGCGCCACGATTCCAGGGCATTCAAGTAGGGCCAGAGATGGCTCTGCATGAGGTAGACCGTGTTGGTGTTGTCCGGGACGGACTGGGCGTTGTCCATCCAACCTTGGACCCAGGTGACGTTTCGGTTGCTGCCATTGATGTGGTTGGGTGGGATGCGGCTTTCGTGGTCATCCGCGTACATGATCCAGGCCAGGGTCATTTGCCGTTGGTTGTTCATGCAGAAGATGCCCTGAGCCTTGGTTTTGGCTTTGCCCAGTGCGGGAAGCAGCATGCCCGCCAGAATCGCGATGATGGCAATCACGACCAGAAGCTCGATTAGGGTAAACGCCCGGATACGCGAGGTGTCGGAGCGAGACGGGGAGTGCATGGGAGAATTACAGAGGCTTCTTCCAACAAATGCGAGGCTGAAATCGGGGACAGGTGTCACGGAGTTGTCACATCGACGGAGGTGGTTTGACATATGGAACAACGAGAGTGGTTGGTATGAAACCTTCTGCGGACAAGCGTTGGTGGCAGGGATGGGGAACTCCGGTGGCGGGGCCCCAACGGCATTGGAAGGGGACGTGCCCGATCTGTGGGCGCTTCCAAAACTCCAATGATGCATGTTCGGATTGCCTTGAGGACGGATTGGATCAATGGCTTCCACGGATGTCGAGTGGGCGGCCTCCCTCAATTTCGAATCCGCTCGATCGGATCACCGTCGGCTAGTCCCCGTAGGGAGGCGGCCGTTTCAAACCTTCCCCTGCTTCCGCCAGCGGTACAGGGTAGTGGGGTGGATCCCGAGTTGGGCGGACACCCAACTGAGGTTTTGATTGTTGTTCGCCAACAATTCCCGAGCGCGTTCCATCCGTTCCCGTTGACTGGGAATGCGTGCGGGCATTCCGGAGAAGGGTGCCTCGGAGGGGACGCCCGATTCGGCTGGGCTGTCCGGGGAATTCAGGACGTTCCCGGTCGCGGTCATGGTTTGTGGCGGTTCCCACCAAGCTTCGCGCAGGATTGGCCCGTCATAGAGAATGACCATGCGATCCACCTGGCTCTTGAGTTCGCGCACGTTGCCGGGCCATTGATAATCTTGCATCCGTTTGACTAGGCCGGGCTCGACCTGATCGAAAAGTTTGCCAAAGCGTTCCCCAGCTTTCTGCATAAAGCTCAGGGTGAACAAGGGGATGTCCTCTTTCCTCAGCCGCAGTGGTGGCACTCGAAGGGTGATCTCCGAAAGTCGGTAGTACAGATCGGCCCGGAAGGTGCCGCTATCAATATCTTCTTGGAGATTGCGATTGGTTGCGGAGAGCACGCGGACATCGCTTTTGTACTCGGATGTGCCGCCCACTTTGCGAGCCATGCGCGTCTCTAAGAAACGGAGGAGTTTAGGTTGGAGGCTAATGTCCGTTTCCCCGATCTCATCTAAGAACAAAGTCCCGCCTCGCGCTTGTTCCACCAAGCCTTGCCGATCCTTCAAGGCGCCGGTGTAGGCTCCTTTGACCGCTCCGAAAAGCTCGGCTTCGATCAAATCTTTCGGAATGGCGGCACAGTTGATGGGGACGAAGGGGCCTTTGCCGCTGGCTTTGTGGAGGGCTTCCGCAACGCGTTCCTTGCCTACGCCCGATTCGCCGAGAATGAGCACGGTGGCGTCCGTGGGGCCGAGTCGCGTGATGGCTTCCTTGAGGTTAATCATCCCCGGGGATTCGCCAATCAACATCTCTTCGGTCTCAATGGGGGCGCCGCCGTAGAGTTGGATCCAAAGGCCTTGGGACTCTACCGCCTTGTCGAGGGCGGCATTCCAACGTTCGTCCGAGTCTTTGATGTCGAGGTAGTCGTAGGCGCCATCGCGGACGACGGTGACAATCTGATCCGTGGACGCGCTGTCGCCGATCACCACATACAGTCGATTGGTGTGCGCCAGACGAACGCGAAGCGTTGCCCAGTCATCACTCTGAGTGACGGCTAGGGGGAAGGCGTAGACCAACTCGGTCGAGTTGTGACTCAGTTCTTTGATCTCGTCGGGACTACAGCTCTGGTGCCGATGCCCGAGCGATTCGATACGCCGGACGATTCGCCCGCTGAATTTGCCTTCACTGATGCCAACAATCATGCAACTGCATTCATGATGTATAGCACATCCGATGCAAATGCAAATCGGAAGTGGCGGGAGGGCTCAGCGTGATTTGCCTAAAGAGCGCGCGAGTGGAAGAAAGAAGGTAGGGCGAGCGTACCCGCGAGCCGTTGGGCAAGTGCAGCGTCCCTCTTAGCCGACGGCGTTTGTGTTTCTGCCTCTTGCCCAGCGGCTCGCGAGTACGCTCGCCCTACCTTCTAAAGGCGAGAAAGTTTCGAATTTGTTTTTCTCTCGCTCGGTTTCCGCTTAGAGGAATGCCTGCCAGCGAGAGTGCTGGTGGGCTGGTATGAGTTTAACGGTAAAAATGGAGCCCTCCCCAGGGGAGCGGCAAGTGGCATTTGTGGGAGATGAGGTCTCGTTCACGCTCTCGATTTCGGGGGCTGGCGCGGCTGAGTTGGCGGGCAGCACGGCGTTTCTACGGACGACGCTCGGCTCGGGCGCGATCCTGAATGATGAAATCGTGCGGGCATTTGAATCGTCGCACCCGATTAGCAAGGTCGCTTGGCACGACATCCCAATGGAGGCGACCCAGGATGGGTTTGCCGTTCGGCTGACGCTCGGTGAAACGGGCTTCTTTCGGGCCAAGGCGTATTGGGTGGATGCTGAGGGACGTCAGCAGTGGCCGGCGGGCGATGACTTCGGGATTTCGATCCATCCCAGCGAGTACCGGACCGCGAATACGATCTATTGTGCGTGGGCGCGCTTGTTTGGCGAGGGCAAGGCGGAGGCTCAGTTGATGGATCCGGACGAAGAGACCCGCTTGGCTCCGCTCGATGAACGGGGCTATACCGTGATTCCTCCGTCCGGGACCTTTCGTGATTTGGCGAAATCGTTGGATCACATCATGGAACGTTTGGGGTGCCGCATCTTACATTTGCTGCCCGTGAATCCGACGCCCACGACGATGGCTCGGTTTGGCCGGTATGGGAGTCCCTATGCTTCATTAGATTTGACGGCGATTGATCCCGCATTGGTTGAGTTCGATCAACGAGCCACCGGGGTCGAGCAGTTTTGCGAATTAACGACGGCCGTGCACCGGCGGGGCGGTCGCGTTTTTCTCGACCTTGTGATCAATCATACCGGATGGGGATCAACGCTCTACGAGGCCCATCCCGAGTGGTTCCGGCGGCATGCCGACGGTCGCTTCCAGAGCCCGGGCGCATGGGGAACGGTTTGGGAGGATTTGGTAGAACTGGAACACGATGATCCCGCCGTGGGGCGTCATTTGGCGGAAGTCTTTCTGACTTGGTGTCGACGTGGGGTGGATGGGTTTCGCTGTGATGCGGGCTATATGGTGCCCTTGCCGATCTGGCGATACATCACGGCGCGGGTGCGGCGCGAGTTTCCTGCCGCGATCTTTCTTCTAGAAGGCCTGGGCGGGGCCTGGGAAACCACGGAACAACTGTTGACCGAGGGCGGTATGCAGTGGGCTTATTCCGAGTTGTTCCAAAACTACTCGGGACAGCAAGTCGCGTGGTATTTGGATTATGCGCTGCGTCAGAGCCAACGAATGGGGAATTACGTTCACTACAGCGAGACGCATGACAATCCGCGTTTGGCCGGTCAGGGTGAGGCTTGGTCGCGGTTGCGGAATCGCTTGTGTGGCTTGACGAGTGTCGGAGGCGGCTTTGGGTTTACCTGTGGGGTGGAGTGGTTAGCGGCTGAGAAGATCGTGGTCCATCAACGAACCGGGTTGAATTGGGGCGCGTCGAAGAACCTGGTTGCTGATATCGCCCAGCTGAATCAATTGCTTTGTGAACACCCTTGCTTCTTTGATGGGGCACAACTGCAACGCTTGAGTGGTCCGGATGCGGATGTGTTTGTGCTCGAACGGGTGTCGGCGGATGGACGGTATCGTGTGGTCGTTTTGGTCAATACCTTGACCAAGAATGCCGCCACGGCCGAAGTTCCAGCGGAAGCCGTGCGGAAGAAGGGGAAGTGGGTAGACTTACTGGGGCAATCGTTGCCAGCCGGAGTGAAACACAAGGACGGCCGCTGGGAACTGAAGTTGGAGCCGGCATCCGTGTATTGTGTGACGCAGGATCCGCTGCCCGCAGATGGGATGGGCGCGGACTATCGGCAGCACCAAGCCGTTCGGGCTTGGGCCGTGGGACGGATTCAAACCGTTTGGCCGGAAGGATTGTGGGGGAACGTCGATTGGGACGGATTGGTTTCGTTGGTGGCAAACGATCCTATCGGGTTCTTGGCCACTGTGCGAGCTGGGCGTCGCGATGCGGTTGGGTTCGAATGGAACCAAGTCTTAAAACAAGGGGCCTTTCCCGAGGTGTTTCCTTCCGTTGTGCTTTGGGAACCGGGGGATGAGCGGCGGGTCGTTCCCGTGCCGGCGGACCACTGGTTTTTGGTGCGAGATCGGCGGCCATTTGTGGTTCGACTTCACTGCGGTGAGGAACAGCCTGTGCGGCACTTTACCTCGGTGGCTCTGAAGGATGATTGCCATGTGGTGGCGGTGGACTCGCTGGCTTCTGCAGCGGGCGAAGTGCGAGTGGAATTCGCTTCACTCGCGGGGAAAGCCGTGCGGCTTGAAGGACGCGTCAAGCTGCTGCCCTTTGGGCCTTCCGAAGACGGTGAGCAGCGAGTGGTCTGGCCTGAGAACCGGGATGGTTTGGAAGCCCCGATCGTGCTGTTGACCAACAGCCGGGGCGGTATGGCACGATTGGGTGTGGATTTTGGGGCGGTTAAATCCAAGTATGACTGCTTATTGGGGGCGAATTTGCACGAACGCGTTCCGGTGGATCGCTATGTCTTGGCCAAACGGGCGCGGATTTGGGTGCGAGCGGGCGGTTTGATTACGGGATTGGGGCGCGACAATTTGATTTCTTTTGATCCGGGACCACCGGCCCGTTGGCGATTTCTAGTCTGTGCCGGGCAAGCCAAGTGGGTGCCACTGGAGTTGACCGCCGAGTTGGTGACGGATCGCAATACACTCTTGTTGCGATGTCGCCGCGTTCCTGCCAGTGAATGGGATTGGGAAGATGTCGAACAACCGTATGGGCAAGCTCAGGGAGAGCGGGCGCGGTTGATTCCGGCGGAGGAGATTGACGCGATCGAAGTTTCGTTGGCGGTGCGGATGGATCTTGAGGATCGGAGTTTTCACTGGGAGACGGAACGAAGCGAGGGGGCGGAAGCCCATTTCAATCGCCATCTCTCGACCCTGAAGAAGGCGGTGGGATTTCGTTTCCAACCGGCGCCGGATCGACGCTTGGAGGTTCGGTGTGATCGGGGAGTCTACCGAGCCGAGCCGGAGTGGAGTGTGGGGTTGAAGCATGGGGTGGAGGCGAGTCGTGGGCAGAAGGGACATGGGGATGCCTTTAGTCCGGGCTGGTTTGATGTGCCGCTGACGGCGGGCGAGGGAGCGCATTGGCAGGTGTGTGCTGAGGCCAAGCCGCTCACTTGGAAAGCGGCGGAGCGTGGATTTGCCCAACGGGAACGTCGGGTCGCCAAGTTGGTGAAACGTGCGGGAGTGGCCTCTGAAGATGTCTTTGGCGTGGCTTTGGCTAAAGCGATCGATGCTTACGTGGTAAGACGAGACGATGGTTGGTCCGTGATCGCGGGGTATCCTTGGTTCTTGGACTGGGGGCGGGATTCGCTGATCTGCGCCCGTGGGTTGCTCGTCGCGGGATATGAAGCTGAGGTGGATCAATTGCTGCAAGTGTATGGACGCCTGGAAGCGGGCGGGACTTTGCCGAATAGCATTCATGGTGAGGATACGTCCAATCGGGATACCTCGGATGCGCCGCTTTGGTTTGGAATGGTCTGCCGGGATCGGGTCGAACGGATGGGCTTGAAATACTTGGACACCCCGTTGGATGAGTCGGCTCCGGAAAAAGGAACGATTGGTGGTGTGCTGGTCCGAATTGCCGAGGGCTATGCGGCGGGGACGCCCAATGGGATTCGCATGGACGCTGATTCCGGGTTGGTGTGGAGTCCGTCCCATTTTACCTGGATGGATACAAACCATCCGCCGGGCACGCCACGCGAAGGCTATCCGGTTGAAATTCAGGTGATGTGGATCCAGCTCTTGCGACTCCTGGAGCGGGCCGGTGACGCCAAGGCCCCGTGGAAGCGAATGGCGAATCTGGCGGAAGCCTCCTTCCACAAGTATTTTTGGGTCGAGTCCACGAGCTATTTGGCCGACGGAATCCTCGCTTCATCGGGGGTGGCTGCGGCCGACGGGACGATTGACCGGTCGATTCGGAGCAACGCGATGCTGGCGGTCGGCACGGGATTGGTGCGCGGTTCGAAGGCACAACGGGCGGTCGCAGTGGCCTTGCGTCATCTGATTGTTCCCGGTGGGGTCCGGTCTTTGGCGGCGTTGCCCGTCGAGGTGCCCTTGCCGGTGCACGGCGGTGACGGTGGCTTGCTGAACGATCCCCATCATCCCTATTGGGGACGTTATGAGGGGGATGAAGACACGCGGCGGAAGCCAGCCTACCACAATGGCACGGTCTGGACCTGGCCGCTCGGCACGCTCTTGGAAGCCGTGCTCGAAGCCTGGGAAGGCGCGCCGGAGGCGGTAGCGGCGGTGCGCTCGTATTTGAGCGCGAGTGAAGCGCTCTTGTCGCGTGGGTGTGTCGGTCAGTTGCCTGAAGTGATGGATGGGGATGCGCCGCACACGCAACGGGGTTGCGATGCGCAGGCTTGGGGTGTGACGGAGGCGTTCCGCATTTGGAAGCGCGTGTCCGGTTCCGTCCGCGAATCGAACGCGAGGCGTAAGAACAAGTAGGGCGGCTAGCAAGCTGCTAACCAATCCGCCGCAGCGAGTCCCGATAGCGCGGCACCTTCGACGCGGGGTTCGCCGAAGGCATCGCCACAGAAGACGATGGGGTGGGGCTGTTTTAAACCATAGCAACGCTCCGGAAATTGGACGTGGGGTTTGCTGAATCCCCAGCGGTGAAAGGTGCTTTGCCGGATCTTGATAGGAAACTCGGCGGTGACCGCTTCTTTTAGGGCTTGCTCGGATTCGTTCAGTGGGCGGTCCCAATAAGCTTCGGCGAACTCCGGCGTTGAGTGCACGGTGAGTGTGGCTGAGTCCGGGTTGGTGTTGAGCCCCTTTTGGTGGTTGTCGGCTATCCATGCCAGTGGCGGTCGATGGAGTTGAATGCCTCCGGGCGTTGGGAGTGGGCTGGGCCCTTCCGTCTCGATCATCAGGGCGTGACAGCGTTCGTAGGTGAGGTGTCCGATGACGGGATGTAGCCCGGCATGGAGATCCGATTGGTGGTCCTTGAAGAAGGCCAGTGTTTGGGGGACGGGGGCACTTGAAATGATGGCATCCGCGAGGATGGTTTCCCCCTGTTCCGTTTCCAGGATCCACTCGGATTCGGCTGATCGGATGCTGGCGACTCGGGTTTGGAAATGGAGATCGAGTCCCGAACTGAGATGGCGAACGATGCGGCTCATGCCCTCGGTTCCGCAGTAACGGGGATGGCCGTCCGTGTTGGGGTTGCGGTCGGTGTCGAGAAAGCCGTGGCACCATTCCCGAGCGATGCCGTCGGTGAGCAAGGGTTCCACGATCGAAGCGAAAGCGGTGTGCCGAATGGTGAAGAACTGGGCGCCGTGATCGAAGCGGAGTTCGCCCAAGCGTCGGGTGGCCATGCGTCCCCCGGTGCCGCGGGATTTTTCCAGGATCCGAACTTCGTTCCCGTGGCTTTGGAGGGTGCGGGCCGCGAGGATGCCGCTGATGCCGGCTCCGATGATGACAATCCTTCCGGTCATTTCAGTTTTTGGATGAGGTTTTGGGCGGCTTTCCGTCCGGAGCGAAGCGCTCCTTGGATCGAGCTCGTGGTGCAGTGATCGCCACAGGCCAAGACGTGCGGCGTGATCTGAAGGAACCCTTGGGATTGAGATTGAGGAATCGTTCGCATCGAAGGTAGTGCGTGACGAATCGGAAAACGTTTCAGGGTCTCCCAGGTTTGAACTTCGGGCCCGAACCAGGATTCGAGTTGTTGGCGGAGACTGGATTCGGAGATCTCTTGAGTGGTGGTCTTTTCGCTCACCGAGATCAGTGTTCTTCCCTGCGGAGCATAGTTGGCCGCTACGTCACTCGGCACGCAGAGGTGGTTGATGGGGCCTAGTCCGTCGCCGTTCAGCAAGAGGCAGGGGCGACTTATGGGGGACCGTTCGGCGGCGAAGTACCACGTCGTGGTGCGTCGATGGGGACGCTTGGTGTCGGTTTGACTGAGGTTCTCGAAGCCCGGTAGGTCGGTGGCGAGAACGACGAACTCGGCTGACTTTTCCGTGCCATCTTGAAGGGTGATCGAATTGCCATTCACCGCTTGGACCGGTGTGCTGAGGTGGAGTTGGTCGGCGGGAAGATCCTGGGCGAGTTGCTCGGGGAGGGCTGCCATGCCCTGGAGGGGAAGGGTCGTTGGACCCGCAGCGAACATGCGAAACACGAACTGGGTCATCACGGAGCTTGTTTCGAGATCCGGATCCAGATGCACGCCGGCGAGAAAGGGTTTGAGAAAACGTTCTAGTAGGGAATTCGAAAAACCCAGATTCCGCAGCATTTCAAGGGTGGGTTCGCTGGGTTGATTGAAGTGGGTTTCGAGCGGTAGACGAGTCGACGCGCGCCAGAGTTTGGCCACGAGGAGCTTGTCTTTGAGCGTTCCGATGGGACCAAACAGGCTTGCCACCGCGTCGGCGGGACGTCGGAGCGGATCGGCGACGAGGTGGCGATGGCCTCGATACTGGACGAGCGAGCCGGGGTAAAACGGCTGGAGCTGAAGCCGTGGGTAGTCCAAGGCAGCCTGAGCTTCGGGGTAGGCCGCCAGCAGGACTTGAAAGCCGTGGTCGAGTTTGTAGCCGTCAACCCGGTCTGTCTTGATGCGGCCGCCGACGCGGTCGGACTGCTCGAACAAGGCAAACGGGATTCCGGCGCGACGGAGTTCTCGGGCACAGTTGAGACCGGCTAGACCGGCCCCGATGATGATGACAGTTTCATTGGGCACACCGCCGGGAAATCTTCCATAGGATCCCGTTGATGCAAACCCCTTTTCTTGTCACGACTGGGCGCGACCCCGTCTCCGGTCGCGTTACGAAACCTCAGTCTTGCGTGTATTTGAAGTTGGCGAAGTAGGAGTCCCAGCCCCAGACTCCGATCGCTCCTTTGGAAACGCCGTCGAGCATGGGATCGACTTTCAAGACGGAATCCTCGTTGACGAAGACTTCAACCGCGGCGTCTTTGATCTCAAGGCGAACGTGAAACCACTCGCTCTGCTTGATCTGGGCACCGCTTTCGTATTTCCCGGGATGGTTGCGGCGTAGCGCACTCCAATGGCCGTCTTTTCGTCCGATGACCGCGTACTGGACACTATTCTGGTGTCGGGCGGTATTGGCGTTCTGGGGGCGGAAATACATCTTCTCTGATCGTTTCCCTTCGTTGCGGATGCGGAACCCCAATCCGGTGAAAATGTCTCCGGCCATATCAACTTCGATGGTGCCGTTTTGAAAGTCGGCGACGGGGAGGTAGACGAGACATTGTTCCCGGCCAACGATATGAAGTGCCTGCTTGCCGTTGAATTCGACGACTTTCGCGCCAATCGCGTGGGTTGCGTTCCAGGTTTTTCCTTCAAACTCAATTTGTTTGGGTGTGCCTTGATAGGTTTCGATTTGGTCGGCTGCCTTGGCTTCGTCCTTCGAAATCTGTCCGTCACCATCCTGATCGACGGCGTTGAAAAGGGAGGGGCGGATCCCCATGCGACCCCTGGAGAGTTCCTCTATCGAGAGTGTGCCACTCTTGTCGGTATCGCGGTTGGCGAGTTGAGCCACAAACCCGCGTTCCCCGGCGCGGCCACCGGCGTTGCTACCGCGTGGGTTGCGTTGTTGTGCCTCCGTGGTGACGTTTGCGAGGATGAGGGTGGTGAGGAGGAGTGCGATTCCGAGTTGGTTTCCTTGTGAGTCGTTCTTCATGGGTATGACGAATTGAATTGTTTGCTCTCCTATTGTGTCGAGGTTGCGAAACGTGACGGATCGAAATACATTTTTTTTAGGGGGCCGTCGATTCCATCGGGTTTGGAGTCGCGTTGGGAAAACTCAGAGACACGATTTCCAGTTTTTCCTGTCCTTCGTGTTGCACCAAGTTGCCTTCGGCCTGGACCGGGGTAGGGCCGCCACAGAAATGCGGGGTATGCTCGCGCAGGCTGGGATCCTGCTTGAGCAAGAGCACTTGGATGGCGCCTGCGGCGCCGGTGTAGCGGATGGCTTTTTGGTGGCGGCTGGTTTGATTGAGCGTGCATTGGGTGCAGACGCTTTCTCCAGATACGGTGAACAGTTCCGATTGCGCGGGAACTGGATTCGGATCGGGGATAGGCGTCGTAGCCGGTTGGAATCGGAAATAGCTGAAGAGGATTACGATCAGTGCCGCCGCTGCCCAGAAGGCCGGTGATTGGAGCGGGTGCCAGGCGGGCCTAAGTTTCCGCATCGCAGATTGTTGGAAATGGGTGGAATCCGCTTCGGCTCTCAGCCGCGTTTGAAAGGCGGCCAAAAACGCCTCTGGAGATCGCTCCGGTGCGACGGATTGTGACCAGGTCTCCCAGGCGATCAATTGCTCCCGGAGGTCTTCGGCCCGTTCGGGGTTTTCCTTGAGGATTTGCTCCAGCTCCGCGAGATCGTCGGCGGTGGGTTCACCGTCGAGGAGCAGGGACACCAGTTCTTCGTAGGATTTCATTCCGCTTGCTCCTTGAGTTTTTTCTCGATGCAGTTCCGCACGGTGAGGCGAATGCGTTGCAATTTCTTCCGGACGGCCACGGCGGATGAGTTGAGCGGTTCGGCTAGTTCTTCCGCTCGTCGGCCTTCCTGGTAGCGGTCCCGCAGGAGGGTGCCGGCGGGTTCGGGGAGTTCCTGCACGCAGGATTGCATGATGGGGAGAAGCCGTGTGCGGTAGGCGTCATGGGATTCTCGTGTTAGGCCTAGGTTGAGGAGGATATCCGCGATTCCGTCGTGCATCAGTCGGCTTCTCCCGGCGGATTTCCGTTGCTCGCCTTTGACGATCCGTCGGGCGATTCCTCGCAGCCATTTTCCCGGGTCTGCTTCCGTTCGGAATTGGTCCTGTTTTCGGTAGGCCACCAGGAAGACTTCTTGAGCCAGATCATCCACCCACGCTTCGTCGGCACCCAAGGCTCGGATAAAGGCTCGAAGGCCGGCTTGGTGCTCTCGGACGATGTTCTCAAATTCCATAACGGTCCCGAATCAGGCAGTCACCCAATTATTGGGGTGAGTCGCCGTTTCGTGACAGAGGAATTTGCCGAATCGTCCCAGCGCTAGGACTGGGACTCGGTGAGCGCCTCCGCGCGCGGGCCGACGGGAGCGTCGGCCGATTGAAAGAAACGAGCCGCGAAGTTGCTGAGAAAGCCCCGGAGATCGTCAAAGAACGTGTAGAACAGCGGGATCACCAGGAGCGTGAGGATGGTGGCGGTGGTCATGCCGCCGATCAGCGTCAAACCGAAACTCTTGTAGCTCAAGCCCATCTCGTTGGGCTTGCTGATGGTGAGAGGGACCATGCCGATGACGGTGGTGATGGCGGTCATGACAATGGGGCGAAAACGCCGTTCCGCCGCCTTCTTGAGTGCTTCCGCTCGTTCCATGCCTCGATGGCGGAGTTGATTCACGTAGTCGACCAAGACGATGCCGTTATTGACGACCACACCGATGAGTAGGATCGCTCCCACAAAACCCAACATGTCTAGGTCTTTTCCGGTGATGAAATGGATCCAGACCACTCCGATACTTGCCAATGGGATGGTGATGATGATGGAGAGCGGCAGAATGAAGCTTTCGAAGAGGAACCCCATGAGCAGGTAGATGAAGACTACGGACATCAGGGCGGCGAATTGGAGGTTCTTGACATCGTCGCCCATGGCTTCGTCCCCGCGATAGGAGCCAAACGAAACGCCTTCGGGCAGATCGATGGATTTCTTCACGGCGGAGATCCGTTCCCGTGCTTCGCGGGCCATGTCTTCTTTCAGGTCCAGGGTCATGGTGTGAGCGGTCTTTTTGTCCGTCCGAAAGATGCCACTGGAGACTTGGAGCATCTTCACGTCGGTGAGGGCGGAAAGGGGCAGCGATTCGCCCGTTTGGGTCGGGACTTGGAAGTTGGCGAGTTTGCTCAGACTTTGCCGGTCTTCTTCCGGGAACCGCACTTTGACTGGAATCTCGCGTCCCTCGTAGTGAAAACGGGGGAGGGCGCGACCCCGCAAGGCGTAGCCGACCACGCCGGAAATGAACTCGGGGTTGACTTGAGACGCATTGGCTCGGTCACGGTCGACGACCAATGCGAGCTCGTTTGGGGGGCGCTCGTTGCCCGAACGCGCTCCGATGACACCGGGGATTTCGAGAAAGCGAGGTTCGAGTTCCTCTGCGAGTTCGTTGAGTTGATTGGCATCTTCGCCTTCCAAACGCACCACGTAGACGGACTTCCCTTTGGCTTCTTCCACCTGGCTCTCGCGCCCCGTCTCAAGCTTCACGCCGGGTGGTTGGGGGAGGAGGTCCATCACGTAGTCGGCCATTTCGGTGGCCGTCATCGAGTATTCTTGATCCGGTTCCAACCAGCCTTCCAGCCGCCCGCCGCGGGCGAAATGCACGAACATGAAGCCCTTTAAGTTGAGCTCTTCTTTCACTTCCTTCAGCACGCGTTCGGCATCGGCAAAGTAACGGGCCGCGTCTTTGAAATTGGAGTTGCGGGGCATTTCCACGCCGATGCGGAAGGAGGTGCGATCTTCTTCTTGGTTGGGAACGATATCGATCTGTTCCCAGATGACCGTGAAGGTGAGTGTGAAGAGGGCGATGATCAGCATGACCAAGTCCATCCGGCGCCGGAGGAAGAAGGCGAGGACGTTTTGGTAGGCGCGGGCCAGGGGCTCGACGGTGTGGTCGTAGATTCGGTTGACGATGCGACTGAAGATGGACCCGTTTGGCGTCCCGTTTCCGGTTTCGGCGTCCGAAGCGGGTTGGTGCGACGGGTTTCGGCCCAGGGTGACGTAGACGCTAATCGGGATAAAGACCAAGGCCACCACTAGGGATGCCAGCAAGGAAACCGAGATCGGGAGGGCCAAGCGCATCAAGAAAAACTGAGCCTGACCTTCCACGAGGGCGACGGGCAGAAAGACAATCACGGTGGTCAGGGTGGCCATGGTGATCGCCAAGGCGATCTCCCGGGCGCCGTGAATACAGGCTGCGCGGCGTTCCATACCTTCTTGGACATGGCGGTGGATGTTTTCTGCTACCACCACCGAGTTATCGACGAGCAGCCCGACACAAATCACAAGGCCGAGGATCGTGATCATGTTGAGGGATTCTCCGGAGAAGTACATCACCGTAAGCGAGATCAAGAGACTGAGCGGGATGGAGGCCGAGACAATCAGCGTCAGTCGAAAGCGACGGAGGAACACAAAGAGCACTAGTGCGGCCAGGACGCCGCCGATCTCGCCGCCGGTGACCAGATTGGTGATGGAGGATTGGACGATGCGGCCTTGGTCAAAGAACATCTCCATCATCACGCTGGAAAAGATCGGATCCGCTTGCATGCGTTTGACCTCCTCAGCGAGCTTGGCGCAGATGTCGACGGTGTTGGCGTCGCCTTCTTTGAAGATCACGATGGCCACAGCGGGATTCCCGTTCACGCGCACGGCGAAGTTCTTTTCCGGTTCCTCGTATTTGACCCGGGCAATGTCTTTGAGCCGGAGCGAGTCATTGACGGGCCGGTTCTCGATCTCGTTCATCGTCTCATAGGTGGCGACGGAACGGAGGAGGTACTTCTTGCCGGCCTGCCGGACATTCCCACTGGCGAGCGTGAAGTTGTCGGCCCCGAGATCTTGGGCCATCTCGTAGATGTTTAACCCGTGGGCGTCGGCGCGTTCCTTGTCGACCTCGATGATTACCTCTTTTTCAATGATCCCATCGGTTTGGACATTGGCGACGCCGTCCAGTCGCTTGAGGGGTTGAACGACTTTCTTTTCAATCAGGTTGTAGAAATCGGTGACTGAGGGATCAATCGCCATTCCCAAAACGGCTACCGGCATGCTGTCGGGATCATCTTTCTGGATAAACACCTGTTCGACATCATCAGGGAAGCGGAGCCGAGCTCGTTCGACGCGGTCGCGCACCTCGCGGTAGGCGACGTCGATATCCACGTTTTGCTTAAAGCTCAGGAAGACCGTGGCACTCCGTTGGGAGGAGTAGGAGTTGACGTGGACGAGGTCTTTCACCGTGCTGAGTTCTTCTTCGAGCGGGAGCGTGATCTTTTCCAGCACCTCTTCGGCCGGGGCGTTGCGCCATGGGACATAGACGCGGAGGAATTTGCTTTCGTAGCCGCGTGGGAACAATTCGCGTGGGATTCCTTGGGTGGCGATCATCCCGATGACGAAGATACTCATCAGGAGCACGATCACCGAAACGCGGCGATTGAGAGAAAACTCGGCGAGTTTGCCGGCGATGGATTTCTGCGAGCTCACGCGGTGGAGGGAGTAGAGGTGCTGGGAGTGGGTTCGGTACGGATCAACCACCCTTGCACGCGGTTGGCCAAAAGGTAGAGCGTCGGAATCACGAGCAAAGTAAGTGCGGTGGAGCTGATGAGTCCGAAGATCACGGCAATCGCCATGGGCGTGCGAATCTCCGCGCCATCACCCAAGCCCAAGGCCATGGGGAAGAGGCCGAGCACGGTGGTGGCTGTGGTCATCAGGATGGGGCGGAGCCGCACCTTGCCGGCGGTCAGGGTGGCGTCTTCCGCGCTGTGTCCGCGGCGTTGGAGCAGATTGGCATAATCGATCAAGACGATGGCGTTGTTCACCACGATGCCGATGAGCATGATCAGGCCGAGGAAGACGACGATGGACAGACTGATACCCAGAATCTTGAGTCCCAACACGGACCCGATAAAGGCCAAGGGAACCGTGCCCATAATGATCAGGGGTTGAATGAGTGATTCAAATTGGGAGGCCATGATCACGTATACAAGAAAGAGGCTCAGCCCGAGGGCGAGGAGGAGGCTCGATCGACTGCGTTCCCATTCCTCGTTCTGGCCGGAAAAGACGAAGGAGAGGTCCGCGGTCCAGTCCATTTCCGTCAGCAAGGTGTCGCGGATTTTGGCGACGGCTTCACCCAGACTGGCGTTGCCGAGATTCGATTGGATGAGTGCGACGCGTTTGCCATCTACGCGCCGGATTTCACTGGGACCTTCTCCGATTTCAAGGGCGGCGACCGCACTCAACGGGATGGGCTGTTCCGCGGTGGGGTTGACGGCCAGGTTTTCGATGTGATGCAGCAGTTGGCGGTCTTCTTCAGCGAGTTGGACGATGATGGGAATGCGGCGGTCTTTGAGGTTGTACCGCGTGGCTTCAAAGCCTTTGACCAGATTCTTGACCTGCTCGGCGACCTGTCCCAGCCCGAGTCCGTAGCGCATGAGGCGTTGCCGGTCATAAGTGATTTGAATCTCGGGGGCACCCTTGCGAAGGGTGGTTTCGACGTCGGCCAATTCAGAATGATCCTGCAGGAGCGCTTCGGCATCTTGAGCCATAGTGCGAAGGGCGTTGAGGTTATCCCCTTGAATCTCGACCACGATGGGTTTGTTGGAACTAAAGAGCACGGGGCGCACCACGCGTTCGGAGAGGTCGGGCAAGTCGACCAGATAGCCACGGATGCGGCGGAGCACGGTTTCTTCCAGGGCGGCGACCGAGCGACCGGTTTCCACTAACACCTTAAAGCGGGCGGAGTGTTCTCCTTCGTCCGACCGTTTCATGTTGGTGACATCGTAGCCGTAGGTGACTAAGAGCGCGCGAATGCCGTCGCGGTTGGCGAGGATCTGCTCTTCGACCTCGCCAAGAATCCGGCTGGTTTCTTCGAGTGGCGTGCCGACGGGGAGATTGACTTCCACGGTGAACTCGCCCTGGTGCACCTCGGGTAGCAATTCCGTACCCAGCGACCGACCAATCAAAAGGGTTATGGCGGCCGAGGCCAGCGTGACCAGAATCATGCTTCCCGGGTGATGAACCACCCAGCGCAGGATGGGAGGGTAGGCGTCCTGAATGGCGGTCAGCAGTCGATTGGTGACCGCGACGGGAACGCGGCTCAAAAGGTGCAGGCATTTGGCGGCGGCGGGAACCAGCAGTTTGAAAATCAAGTAGCCGAGCACGCCGCCGATGGTGACCAGGAGCTTGGCGATCACTTCGAGTTGTACGGCCAGCAGGAAGCGAATCCACAGATAGGGGAGTAACCAACGACGCCAATCCGTGCGCCATGCGGGTTGTTCGCGCCGGAGGTGTTCCCAAGAGACCCAGCGGCTCCAACCGAATCCCGATCCTTCGTGCGGGAGGAACTCAGGGCGTTGGCGGCTGGCCAACATGGGAATGAAGAAGATGGCGACGGCGAGGGAGGCGATGAGCGAGATTACGACGGCCATTCCGAGGTCGCCGAAGGCTTGGCCGGAAATCCCTTCCACGAAGACCATCGGTAAGAACACCGCGATGGAAGTGAGCGTCGAAGCAACGACGGCACCGCGAACTTCAGCTGTGCCGCGAATCGCCGCGGCTTTGGTATCGGCGCCTTCCTCTCGGCAGCGAAAGATCGATTCCAAGACGACGATGGATGAATCCACCAGCATCCCAATCCCCAGCGCCAAGCCGCCGAGCGACATGATGTTGAGGGTCACACCGAACAGGTTGAGCGGGGCGAAGGTGATCAGGAGCGACATGGGAATGCTCACGCCCACGATGGCGGTGGTGGTGGGATTGCGGAGAAATACGTAGAGAATCGCGACGGCCAAGATACCCCCGATGATCGCGGTATTGCGGACCTCATCAATGGAGCTTTGAATGAAGACCGAGCGATCGGCCACAACTTCCAAGGTGGCGCCTTCCTCACGTTCCAATCTTTTGGCGAGCTTCTCGCTCCGGCTTCTCTGGGGGCCGAAAGAGGCGTAGCTCTTTTTGGATGGATCGTCTTTAGCTTCGCCCACTTTATCGATGACGGCTTTGGCAACCGCGACCATGTTAGCTTCGGCTTCTTTGTAGATATCGATTTGCACGCTTTCCTTGCCATTGGTGCGTGTCATGATTTCGCGTTCTTTGTGGGAGCGAACGACGTCTCCGATGTCTTTGACGCGAACCTCGCCGGTCTCGGTGCGTTTGATGATGGTTTCGGCGATTTCCTCGACTTCCTGAAACTCATTCAAGGTGCGGACCATGTATTCCGTGCTGCCCTCATCCACCTCGCCGCCGGCGACGTTGATGTTTTCTTGGCGGAGTCGGTCGATCACTTGGGCGATCGAGATCCCGGTGCGCCGAAGGGCTTTTTCGTTGAGCCGAACGTGAATCTCTTCTTCCAAGCCACCCCGGATGCGAACGGCGGCGACACCCGGGATCGGTTCGAGTTCTCGTTTCAACTGGAGGTCGGCGATTCTACGCAGTCTTCTGAGTCCCGATTCGCCCTCATACTGTTTGCCGAGGCCGAACAAGCTGAGCTCCATGACCGGATCCAAAGCGGGATCGAAGTGAAGCAGAAGTGGACGTTCGGCTTCGGTGGGGAGGAAAACCAGATCGAGTTTCTCCAAGGTGTCCTGAGTCGCTGCCGACATGTCAGTTCCCCAGGTGAACTCCAGGATCACGTCACTGATCCCGGCTCGACTGATACTGCTGATCCGATTCAGACCGTTGATCACGCCCAAGGCTTCTTCCACGGGGCGGCTGATTTCATTCTCGACCTCTTGTGGAGCGGAACCCGGATACTCGGTGCGAACCGTGAGCGTCGGGTAGTTGAGCTCCGGCATGAGGGTGACCGGTAGCCGTTTGAAAGAGAAGAACCCAAAGACCACGGCGGCCACGAACACCATCAGGACCGCGACGGGGCGATCGGTGACGAAGCTACCGGATTGTGGGGGCGGTGTCGGGGTGTTATCCATGCCGTGGTGTGATTGGGACGACGGACCAGTGTGGAACGGCTACTTGGCTACGTGGAGTGAGCGATCCGAGTCAGCTTCGTCTTCGCTCACCCTTTCTTGCCAAAGATGCGGCTGATCCAGGTGTCTTCCTCGGGATCCTCATCGGCGGTTTCCTTGGGATCTCCGGGGAGACGTACTTTAGCGCCATCTTTGAGGCCGGTTTGTCCCGCGATCACGATTTGGTCATCGGGTTGGATCAGGGCTACGGATTCCACCATCATGGCGTCCTCCAAGCCGCCGTCGAGAGCGAGGCGCTCGACGGTACGATCATCCTTGAGGCGGAACACGTATTGTTGATCCCCGTCGTAGGCGAGGGCCCGTTTGGGAACCAATACGGCATCGGTCTTGGTGGCCACGACGATACTGGCATCAATGTACATCCCTGGTCGGAGGGGGCCGATGTCTTTGAAGGCGATGGTCACTTTGACCATTCCGGAGTTGGCTTCGACGATGGGGGAGATGCGTTGAATGTGAGCTTTGAACTTCTCATCCGGGAACGCTGTGGCGGTCACCCGGGCTTCTTGGTACAACTCCAAGGAGCCTAGCTCCTTTTCGGGGACGTAGAGGCGAGCGACGATGGAGTCAAAGTCCACCACGTCGAAGAGGTGTTGGCCGTTGGTGACCTCATCACCGAGTTTGACCATGCGTCGAGTGATCGTTCCGGCGAAAGGGGCTTTGATTTCGGTGTAGCTGAGTTCGCGGCGAGCGTCGTCCACGGAGAGCTCGAGTTGTTTGAGGTCGTAGCGTGCATCGCGAAAGACTTGTTCGCTGATGAGTTCTTGGCGGTGGAGCGATTCTTGCCGTTCGAATTCTTCCCGGGCCTTGGCCGCTTGGTTTTCGGCTTTAGCCAGGGCCGTGCGCTGCAGATCGTCTTCCAGGCGGACCAACAACTGGTCATCAGTCACTTGGTCGCCTTCTTCCACCAGGAGTTGTACGAGTTGGTTCGCGGTGCGGGCGATGATCTTGACTTCCTGTTCGGCTTCGAGGGAGCTCGATGCCATCAAGACGCGTTCAATGGGCCCGCGTGCGATCTCCGTGACTTCGACGGCCACGGCTTGAGGCGCTTGCCGTGACTTGTCCGAACCGGAGCCACTTTGCCCGGAGCAACCCGCTGCGAGCGCCGCGAGGAGTCCGGCCAGCGCGAGAGAACGGCCGTGAAAAGTCCCTAGGGTTTGGGAGCGGCGAATGGAATGCAGGGTGAACACGTTAGTTCTTAGTCGCTTGAGAGCCTTCAAAAGTTCAATTTAGTTGCCAAAAAAGGGGCGTGCTACTTGGCGGGGACCGCCTCGCTAGCAGTAGGTTAGTATCGGCTATCGGGCCGTGGCGTCAATGGTTTGCATGGATCTCGATTCCCTACGTGAGCGGCGGGATGGCGAGAGGGGGTTGGCGTTTGGCGGATCGGTGCCAGGCATTCACGAGGTCGCGTTGATGTCGCGCGGCCCATTCGAGGACCATGGCCCGGGCACGAGCCGGGGCATCGCCGTAGACGATTTGGATGGGCGCGAGGCTGACGACGACCTTCTGCCCTTGATAGTAGGCGTGAAAGTGGGCGCGATGGGTGGGCTGGTAGAGCATCCGGATCACGATGCCGTAGAATTGAGAGACGATGGGCATGATCTGGCCTTGGGTAGATTTCTCGGCGCTGTGGGCCGTGGGACTGGTGAGTGAGACAAGCATGTGCGCTTCCTGAATGCATTACCCTTGGGACCGAGGCTTTGTTTCACGAAGTTCGAGTTTTTAGGGAGGATTTGACGGGGGTGGCTTCGAGCTTGGATCCAGCCCGGGCTTGGGCTAGGCTGCCAGGCATGATCAAACGGGCGTTGGCTCAGGGAATCGGCTGGATCGGCATTCTTGTTCTCTTTGCGGGATGTGCCACAACATCGCGCTCTGTCAACTACGCCGACCATGTGGTTGCCTACGGTGTAGATTCGCACTTGGTGGAGAAAATGGCCAAGCGGTTGCCGTTGGAATTGGTGGATATCCAGCATCTGGCGGCCAAAAACGTCCCGGATTCGCTGACTCTTGGGTATATCAAGCAGGAGCGGACCATTTACCAGCTCACTTCCGACCACGTGAAGATGCTGACGGATGCCGGGGTAAGTGCGGAGGTGGTGGATTATCTCATGACAACGCCGGCCACTAATGCGATTCGGAGTTATCCGAGTTTCTGGTACCCGCCGCCGCCGCCCAGACCGTTTTATGGTTATCCGGGGCCTGCGTTTGGATTCGGGTATTATTGTTATTGATTGGGTCGATCCGGGAGGGAATGGGCTTTCTGGCGTGGAGAAAGGCCAATGGCGCCGGCAAGCCGGCGCACTCCATGGAGTGCGAGAGCTTGCTCTCGCCTTCTTCGATCGTCATCGAGCTTAGCAATTGCGTCTTTTGCCGATCATGCCCGCTGAGCTTGGGATGGAATCTCCTTTCTTGCCACCGCTTGGGGCTTTGGTTAGCGTCCCGGGTCGAACCCCAAAAGTTTCCAGGGATCGCCGTAGTGGGGATCGAGAGTGAGGGAAACCGGGGGTATTTGCTATGAAGAGTAATATCCGTCTTTTGCTTTCGGGCATGATGTTTCTCCAGTTTTTTGTCTGGGGGGCATGGTTTGCCACTTTGGGTGTCGCCCTCGCGGGAAATGGGATGACCGAACAGATCGGCGGTGCCTTCGGGAGCGCTCCGATTGCGGCTATTGTTGCGCCCTTGTTTTTGGGCTTGGTGGCCGACCGTCTTTTCAATTCGGAGAAGACGATGAGTGTCTTGCACTTGATCGGTGGGGCGCTGTTATTTCTGGCTCCGGGGCTGATCGAGAAAGGGGACGGCAATACCCTCATCTGGGTCTTCACCGGTCATATGCTCTGCTATATGCCCACGCTCGGGCTATCGAATACGGTTGCCTTTACCAATATCGATGATCAGAACAAATTCCCCGCTTTGCGCGTTTGGGGAACCATTGGCTGGATTGTCGCCGGTTTGATTGTCGGCGGGCTTGGCTGGTCCGCGAGTCCGAATATCTTCTACCTGGCCGGTGCTTCCGGTGTGGTGTTGGGTATCTTCTGCTTCTTCCTGCCACCGACGCCGCCTCCGGCCAAGGGCAAACCCGTGGATCTCAAATCCCTACTGATGGTGGATGCTTTCAAGATGCTCGGGCATGTGCCCTTTCTGGTGTTCATCATCTGTTCCACCTTGGTGTGCATCCCCTTGGCTTACTACTACGCGCTGACCTCCAACTACCTGACCCATGTGGGCTTTAGCGCTGCTGGTTCCACCATGACCTTGGGGCAGATGTCCGAGATTTTCTTCATGATCCTGATCCCGTTCTTCTATCGCCGACTCGGTGTGAAAGTCATGATCTTGGTCGGTATGTTGGCCTGGGTGGCACGGTATGCTTTGTTCAGTTTTGGCGCCCCGGATCAGGTGGCCTGGATGATTCTCTTGGGCGTGATCTTGCACGGGGTCTGCTATGACTTCTTCTTCGTGACGGGTTTCATGTATACCGACAATCGGGCCGCCAAGGAGATCCGCGGGCAGGCTCAAGCGATGTTGGTATTCTTTACCCAAGGCGTGGGGATGTTCTTCGGCTTTAAAGTGGCCAACGCCAAGTTTGGTTCCACGGTGACGAAGGCGGACGAATTGACCCAAGCGATGCCGGCTCCCGAAGAGTTCACCTTTTTGGAATCGTTCGGCAAAATGTTCACGGTGGATAAGCCGGACGTGGCGGGCAATGTCCTCTCGGAAACCATGTTGCAGTGGAAGGAGTTTTGGATCTATCCCTGCCTGATGGCGGCAGTGATTACCGTGATATTCTTTGTGGCCTTCTGGGATAAAGCGCAGCCGGCCACCACTGAGGCGAACGATGGCGCCCAGTCCTAATCGAATTGAACGAACGGACGAAATACGTAACGAAGAACGATTATGACGAATCGACGTGAATTCCTAAAATGCGCCGGCATGGTCGGCGCGATGGGGCTGGCGGGTTGTTCCACCCTCGGGGTGAGTTCCGGGGCACGCTATAAGGTTTCCCTGGCCGAATGGTCTTTCAACAAGGCTTTGTTTGGTGGGGAGATGGATCACTTGGATTTTGCCAAGGTGACTAAGAACAAGTTCGGTTTGGATGGCGTGGAATACGTGAACCAGTTCTTTAAAGACAAGGCAAGCGACCGCGACTATCTCGGGGAGATGAAGCGTCGCGCCGACGGTGAAGGGGTTCGCAGTCTTCTGATCATGGTGGACGGCGAGGGGAACTTGGGCGACGCGGATGAGAACATGCGCACCCGAGCGATCCAGAATCACTACCAATGGGTTGGTGCGGCGAAGTCTCTTGGGTGTCACTCGATCCGGGTCAATGCCGCCACGGGAGGCGTTGGCAGCTTTGAAGAGCAGCAGAAGCGGGCGGCCGATGGCTTGCGCCGTCTCTCGGAGTATGCCATTCCCTACGACATGAACATCATCGTGGAAAACCACGGCGGTCTGTCTTCCAACGGGCGCTGGTTGGCCGGGGTGATGGACCAGGTCGGGATGCGCAACTGCGGCACACTACCCGATTTCGGGAACTTCCGCATCCAAGGGGACGAATGGTATGATCGCTACCAAGGCGTCGAAGAGCTGATGCCCTACGCCAAGGCAGTGAGTGCCAAGTCTCACGAATTTGATGCGGATGGCAATGAGGTTGAAACGGACTATGTCCGGATGATGCGGATCGTGCTCGCTGCGGGTTACCACGGCTACGTGGGCATCGAGTATGAAGGAAGCAAGCACTCGCCCGAGGAAGGCATCCAGTTGACCCTCGACTTGCTGAATCGAGTTCGCGACCAACTCAGTTAGACGCGTCGTTCTTTTTCGGATCCGGTGGGCTCATCCGATCACGGATGGAGCTCACCGGATTCATCAGAAAACGTGGAAGCTCGTAAACCGGACGAGCTTCCGGTTTTCGCAGATTCCCTCCTACTTCATAAACGAAGAGTTTCGACACGGGCCAGAGCGCCAGGCTCATGAGGCGCCCAACCATCGGGGCATCCCGTAGGAGCACGGCTTCCACCCGAGCATCCAGATTCCCATCGAAGTCGAGCTTGCCTTGATAGAGCAGCCGGGTGGTAGGTTCTTGGACGACGAGGTCGTCCGTGTGGATGATGCTGTCCCGGATCGTGAAGGTGGCGCGTCCGGTGTTGGCTCGGCTGTTGCCCAGGCCCGGGGAGAGTGCATTGAGCACGGGGGAAAAGATGCCGAACAGAGGGGTGTCCCAGAGGAGTCCGTCTCGGAGTTGGAGGTCGCCGTGTCCGCCCCAACTCTTCCAATCATCCGTCTCGCCGCTGTCGATAACCAGATGGCCATTCAGCATGCCTTGGGACTTGTTCTCAGGTGAGAATACGTCGACAAAAAGCGAGTTGAGATCGGCATTCAGGACGCGTGCGTCCATCCCGAATTCCGCGCCGCGTCCCCGCTTGAGTTTCAGGCTTAGATCGCCGCGTAGGACGCCCTCGTAGAAGTCTGCGTCCACGTTGCGAATGTCCACCTTCCGGCCCACCCAATCCACATCGGCGTCGATCTGTGGGACCTCAAAGCGCCAAAAAGAGAAACCATCGGCTTGGATTTGAAAATGCGCATCGGCGGGCCCGAGGTTATCGATGGGGATGATGCCGTTCGCCGTGATGGTGGGTGGGGGATCGAAGTGGTAGGAACGGAAGGAACGCTCGATCGAGGGGCCGATCATTTTGGCGACTGCCATTGTTTCTGCGTTGGAAACGGCGTTGGTCAGGGTGATGAGTCGGGAATGACTGTTGATTTGGATACGATCGGCACTGAGGGCGCCGGAGGGCAACTCGATCTGGAGACCTTGGCCCGTAACCAAACCGTTCACATAGCTGAGATGGGTTTTGAAGGTGTCTATAGGGACGCCTCGAAAGACGAAGTTGGTGGTTGCTAGATCGGTTTTGAATCGCGTGAGCTCGCGGGCATACCAGCGTCCCCAGATGTCTCCATGGGTATGAACGGGTTGCCGTAGGTCAAAGAGCGCGAGGCCTTTCTTTTGGTTTTCGCCCAGCAAGGGGGCCAGAGCGTGGTAGTCGATATGACCGTCCACCCGCCAGTGATAATCTTGTGTCCGGGCATCGCAACGGTAGTCGAGCAAGACGTTTCCCTCGGGGCGCTCGATGTGCAGGTTTGGCAAACTCCAGATCATGTTGGTGAAGATGATTTTTGAAGAAGCAGCCGTTACTGGGACGGTGCGGAAAGCTGCGTTCCCAGCCGTGAAATCCCCCAGGATGCGCATGGTGGGTTTGACCTCTCCGCGCCAATCCGGCTCGGGATCATCCCATGCCGGAAGCGTTACGGAGGCGTCTACGTTGACGAGCGGAGGCTCGTCGAAGGTGTACTGTCGTAGCCAGCGTTGACCTTTTTCCGTGAGGAGATGGCGAATGCGATGCACGTCAAAGTCAAACTGACCTTTGAGATCAACGTTTCGGGTTTCGACATCGAGCTTGCCGGCAAAGTCAAAGCCACCGTCATAGAGCGTTCCTCGGACGGATTGGAGTTCGAGCCGTGGCGGTGTCCACTTTGCTTGCAAGCCCAGATGATCGGCCTGCAGTTGGGAACCATCGACCTTGGCGGTGTCTAACTCGAAGGCGAGCTGAAGGCCGGCCAAACTCGTCCAAGGGCCCCAAGCGGGTGGTTGTTGGTCCGCGGCTTCGGGCGCGGGGAGGAAGGTTCCGGAAAAGGCGGCCGTAGCGGCCGTAGCCCATTTCGTGGTCAGTTCGGTGAGCTCGCCTTCCCAGTTCCCGGTGGCCTCTCGCCAATTCGACCGATGCTGAACCGCGGTGGAAAGTCGAGCGCGGTCGAGAGTCAGCGCCGGTCCGGTGACCTCGTTCATCACGACTTCCAGGGAGCTGTCGAACCAGTCCGGCCGCTCAGCGGCGTGTTGGGTGTTGCCGAGCACTTGCAGGGCGTCGGCTCCGACGATGGCGTGGACGGCGGGGCCGGTGTTGAGTGTCCAGTTCACGCGGGTCACGCGGCCTGTGAGGCGGTCGTGATCGACGTTGGCGGTGAGTTGCAGGTGGTTGACGAGCGTTTCGCCTTGTTGGAGTTTGCCGACGGAGAGCGTCCATTGGGATCCGAACTCGGCGTCGTTCCCCGGACCGGTCTCGTCGGTGGATACCGTTAGTGAGAGTTGTTCTAGCACGCCCCAAGGCGAATCCGCCCGCGGGCATTCCAGGGTTAAGGTGGCCCGGGACTCATCGGGTTGGGCCGCATCCATATCCAGGTCAATCCGCAGAATGGGGGTGTCGTCAAAATTGAGTTGCTGGCGGATGGTATCGATCTGCCGAAGGATCTGTGGCCACTTGGGTGGGCCTTCTCGTGGCTTGCGCTTGGCTTGCCATTGTCTGAGCGCGTAGGCGTTGGTGACGTTGGCGGTGAGTTGGAGGTCCAAGCCCAAACACTGCGCCTGAAGTTGATTCAGCACCCAGTGGTTGGGGGACGGAAAGGAAAGATGGGTGTGGAGCCCGCTGATCTGGAAGTTGACTGCCTCTTCGATTCCGATCTCGGGTAGCTGGAGCGCGATCTGGCCGTCTCGCAGGATCACCGAGTCCACCTTGGGTTGGCCGCCGATCAAAGATTGCGGCACGAGCTGAATCTCCAACTCTTGGGCCGTGAACGTCGGTTGGGCGTTGGTTTGAGTGACCTGGAGGTGAATCCCCTCCGCCACCAGACCGTGGCCAGCACGCCAGCGGAGCCGTTCGAATTCGAGGTCCAGACCATTGGCCTGCAGCTCGGTTTGGAGCAAGGCCTTGGCAAAGGGAGGCAGCCCGACTCGGTTGATGTAGCCAAAACAGCCCCCGACCACGAGCAGCCCCACCAACGCGAGACCGAAACACCAGCGGAACAGGCGGCGGCGTTTGCGAGTGGGTTGCGGTTTGGCGCGGGGCATTATTGCTCGGTTCACGGCTCAGTTTGGGGCTCCAGATCGAACACGTGATGCAATTTGACGTAAAGGTCGCCAGGAAATTCGAATACGGTTGGCTTGCCGTCCACTTGGGTGAAGGCATGGCGATTGCCCCGGGGGCTGATGGAACCGAATTGAAGGCTGAGCGGGGCGCCTTCCGTCAGGGTGATCTCAAGTTTTCGACGCGGGCCGAGATCGAAACGTTGCGGATCGATGAGCGGTTGTTCGACCCAAGACAGCGCCTCCACTGCGAGCACTTCGCCCAGCAATTGGGCCACCGATTCGTGATCCAGATCGCTCAGCGCCTCGCCGTCTCGATGCCAGAGTCCGTCCTTCCGCCGCCAGTCCGTCTCGGGGCGTTCGGTCCCGGTGATGCGGATGTGGTCGATATCCGCTTCGGTCGCGGACCACACGCGTCGCTCGCGGAGTTTGAAGGCTCGGTCCGGGAGTTGCATGACGGCACCGTAAGGAACCGCGTAGACGGCATCTTCATCCGAACGGTGGGTCATGAGATTGTTGAGGATTTTGAATCCGAAATCCACTCGGAGTACCTCTTCGGCCGTAGCTTCTTCCGTCTCTGCGTCGGGTTCCGCATCGGGCTTGCGTTTCTGAAAAACGAGGGAGCGATAGGGGAAGTCGAGCCCGTATTCCGTTAAGGAAACCTCGCCGTCCGCGCGGAATTCATTGATTCGGAGTTCCGCGAATTGCCGTTGGAACAAAGTGACCAATTCATTGTCGGCCGGGATGTCAAAGGGCGGGGCCAAGCGCCAAGCGCGGGCGGCTTGATCGATGTAGAGGGTGAAGGTTTCGCTACCTTTGACGGTGATCTGGTCAAACTGAATATCTTGATCCAGGAGATACGGGCTCCGAAAGGTTTTTACCGGGTCGATCATCGGAGCGACGAACGCTTTGGCCAGGGTGATCGAAGTGCCGGTCTCCGGGAGAAACGCCCAGACCAGTGAGGCGTTGTCTGCTTTGGTTCCTTGGACGTGAATCACGTGCGTTCGTCCGTTGGCCTGTCCGAAGGCCAGTTCCATTTGGGGCGGGGCATCCGGGCCCTTTTCAAAGGAGGCGATCCGGAGTTCGGCGAGTTGCTCCAAGAATGCGTTGATGTAGGCCAGATCGAGTCGCGCGTCCTGGACAGGATGGACCATGCGCCAGGCGTTCTTTTCGGGGACGCGTTCCAGTTGCACTTCGCCGCGCGGGGTAGCGATGCCGATGGTTTGGATCTGAGCCGTCGGGAAGGGAACCAGCCGGGGATCCCGCCACGTATCGACCGGGCGTTGCAGGGGAGCGAGAAGGGCGGCGTCGATCGTCTGAACCGTGCCGCTTTCGGCGCGGCGTACGAAGACGAGATTCCCAGTGGCCGTGGTGTCGCCGATGTCCAACTGGATCTCCGTCTGTCCGTTCGTGATCGTGAGCTGTTCGGGTGCCGATTTAAAGCCGTAGGGATCCTTGCTCTTAGGGGTTCCGGACTGACCGGTCGAAGGCGACTCGATGCGGCTTCGGTAGCTCCATTGGCTGACTTCGCTCAGAAAGGCCTCGATACGAGTTTCATCGGCGGGAAAGTCCATGGGGTCTCGGAGTTGCCAGCGGCCGTCGAGTTTTTCGAGGGTGAGCGTTCCGTCCTCGGTTTGACGCTTGATCTGAGTGATCTGGGTCGGGACGAGTTCTGGGAAGAGTAGTTGGGAATTCGCATCCGATGAAACCTCCGTTTGCCACGGGTTCTCAAAGAACCAGACATAGGCTGACAAAGCGACGCTGAGGGTGACGAGGATTAAGGCGTGGCGAATACTCATCGGGAAACGGGGTTAGGCGCGTCGGCGCCACCAAACAATCATGCCAAAGGCGAATACGATTCCGGGCAGGATCAACAACATCCACCACTGCAATCGCTTCAGGTCTGGGTTGGGGATCGAGAGTTTGAATTCATACACGGGTTGGGGGCCAATCCCTTGCAGGAGTTCGTATTGATCCAACAGCCAACCCGGGCCCAGGGTGGCGAAGTCCCGATTGCCGGACTGGTGAATCCGGGCGTTGCTGAGAAAGAAGGAATCGCCCGTGACCAAGAGTCGGGCTTGTCGGGGGGCTTGATTGATCGGAGATGGATCGGCGGCAATCTCCACGGCGGCCATGAGCGGGATGCTGCCTTTTTGATCGCGGTAGTGGCTGTAGACCAATCGGTTGCCCTGCAGATCGGACTTTGTAAACCCGTTGGTGGTGGTGAAGCCTAGGCCGAAACTCGCGTAGTCGCCGGCCAGCGTATCCGCGGGTCGTGGGAGCGGCGTGATGGAACGGGGAAGAAACATCAGCAGGCCCGATTTTGCATCCACCAACGGCGTAGTGATGGGGTGATCTTGGTATTCCGCGACGTAGAGTTCGCTGCCCAGTTTATGAACGTCATCCACCACGTTCATACCCACGTCCACGCCCCACTGTTTCAGAAGTTCCTCAAGCCCCGTGGCTTGCAAGATGCCGTTGTAGTTGAAGAGCACGAAGAGCCGGCCGCCCTGTCGAAGGAATCGATTGAGTTCGGCCAGTTCGCTGGGAGCAAAGGCCATGCGGGCGCCCGCAATGACCACGAGTTGGGTGGCCTCGGGAATGGGACCGTCTTGTAAGAGATGGTGGGCCGTGACTTCGAAGTTCTTTTCCTCCAGAGCCTGGCGGAAGCGTTGGTAGCCGTTCTGGCTCTCGTCATCGAGATCGTGTTCCCCGTGTCCGACGAGGTAGGCCACCTTGGGAGCCGTGCCGCTGGTCAGGTTGAGGATGGCGGAGGTGAAGAGGAGTTCTCCGCGGAAACCGACCCGTTTGGTTTCTTGCTGGCCTTCCAGAATGGCCTTGGCGCGGGCGGCCGATTGGTAATCCCGCAGTTCCTGAAGCGTGACAATTCGGTGGCGTTCTTCGGTGGCGAAGACGACCAAGTCCGACGGGGCCCTTCCGATGAGTTCGTAATCTTGTTCCACTTGTTGGGCGGCCTCGCGGTCCTGGACGTAGTCCACTCGGCGGATGCGAATGCTGGGAGACAGGTAGGCGTACTCTTTCAGCAAGCCCTCGATCGAGGTGTGGAGCGCGCTGCTGTCATCTCGGTTCTGGTAGAGGATCACTAGAATCTCCTGGTCGAGCCCTTTAAGGATTCCTTGAGTGAGCGGCGAGAGCTCAAAGCGATCGTTTTGGAACCATCGCGTGCGCCAAGGGTGTTGCGCGGCCAAGTAATTGAGTCCCACCACGATCACGGCCAGACTCAGTACGGAGACGGCCATGGTGATCATGGTCAGCGGTCGTCGAGCGCGATGGAATGATTCGGGCGCCATGCTTAGATCCAGCGTCGGCTTTCGACGATTTGCCAGTTGAGGTAGAGAAAGAAGCCGGTCAGGGTGAGGTAAAAGATCACGTGCCGGGAATCAACGATGCCTCGCACAAAGTCCTCCAAGTGGTGGAAGAGGGACGTGTAGGCAAAGATGGCGTGCCAAATTCCGGCGCTTTCGGGCAGTTGGTAGGTTACGAAACTCTGTAAGAAGAGGGAGACGCCCAGGGCGAAACTCACCATGGCCGCCAGCATTTGGCTACGAGTCAGGGCTGAAGCGAAACAACCGATAGCGGTGTAGAGCGCACCGAGCAGACTCACACCGATCAGACTTGAGAGCACAATCCTCAGGTCCAAGAGTGAGGCATCATCAAAGTAGGGACGGAGCAGAAACATGTAGCCCAAAAACGGGAGCCAAATCGTCAAAAAGAAACACCATGCCCCGAGAAATTTGGCCAGAACGACTTGAGTCGACGTGACTGGAGCCGTCATGAGCGTTTCGTAAGTGCCGACGGCACGTTCGTGGGCGTAGCTCCGCATGGTAATGGCCGGGACGGCCAGAAGCACGATCAACCAGAAGAACGGCGTGCTATAGAGCGATTCCGTGATGGGAGCGTCTACAGCTTCACCGTTGATCGCCAGAATGACGGCGATGAAGCTCAGCCCAATCACGAGCATGACGGCTGCGATAATCACGTAGCCCGTCAATTGCCGGAAGAAGGCGGCCAGTTCGCGGCGCGTTAGGGTCAGAACAGTGCTCATGCGGCGGATTGTTGGGTCAGGTGCGCAAAGATCTCTTCTAGCGGGTACTCGCGTTGCCGGAGTTCCCTAAGCTCCCAACCCTGAGCGTGGGCCAATTTGAAAATGGCGGGCCGAAGGTCGATGGCGCCGTGGCAACGAACCACATACTCCACAAAGCCGTCGTCTTGTTTGGTGTGCCGCACCACCTGGGTTTCATCCAACGCTTCCAAGGCGGCACCGGTCGTGTTCGGCTCGGCTCCCTTGAGTTCGACGATGATTTCTGAGAATTGGCGGAATTGTTTCTGTAGGGCAGCGGTGGTGTCATCGGCCAGAATGCGTCCGTGATGCAGGATGATCACCCGGTCACAGGTCAGTGCGGCTTCGGAAAGAATGTGGGTGGAGAGCAGGACGGTCATCTTTGGTGCCAAGGATCGAATCAAATCGCGCACGCTTCGTATCTGGTTCGGATCCAATCCCGAGGTGGGCTCGTCCAGAATTAGAAGCGCCGGTTCATGCAGGAGGGCTTCCGCTAGCCCCACGCGTTGACGGTAGCCGCGAGAGAGTTGGCCGATGATGCGGCGGTCTACGTCCGCCAGTCCGCACGCTTCCAAGACGTCCGCAATACGTGCCCGATCACGGAGGCCTTTCAGGCGGGCTCGAAATCGGAGATACTCCGTCACCCGCATTTCCAAGGGCAGGGGATTGTTCTCCGGCATGTAGCCCAGGGAGCGTTGGACGGCCTGCGGGGAGCGGAAAACATCGTGCCCCGCCACTCGCACCGTCCCGGAGGTGGCGGGTTGGAAGGTGGTGATGATCCGCATGGTGGTGCTTTTGCCGGCGCCGTTGGGCCCGAGAAAGGCCACAATCTCGCCTTTGCCGATCTGGAAAGAAATGTCATCCACGGCAGTGCGTCCCGAGTAGCGTTTACTCAGGTGGCGAACCTCTAATACGGCGTCTTCACTCATCAATCCGTCGGTGGTCAGTCTGCCGGAGCGCTAGGAACCGGCCAAGGAAATCTTCAATCCAGCGTGAGGGGGATTTCAATGGTCCGACGCGAGACGAGGTTGCCGAGCCGACGTTGGATTAGAGCTTCCAGAATCAGCGTTTCCCCCTTGGGAATGCTGTCGATGAGTTTCGCCGCGTCCGTCAGATTCCGAGCGACCCGGCCGGCGATGGATGTGATGACGAAACCTTCTTGCAGTCGAGCTTGAGCCGCTGGGCTGCCCGGTTCCACATTCGAAATGATAAAGCCATTGATGCCTTGGAGTTCGAAATAGCGTCGCAGGTCGGAGGTGATTTTTTGGAAGCTGGCTCCCGTCCGCTGCTTGATGAGATCGGCGTTGTAGTGGCTTTCTTCGGGAACCAGGCTGGCTTTCAGGACCTCCGGCTCCCCGCTGCGAAGAATCGAGATGAGCGCGGGGCGCTTGCTCGGAGTCGTGGTGAGCTCGTTGAAATAGTCAATCACATTGAGGATGGGGACATCGTTGATGGCAATGATTTGGTCCCCGGCCCTCAGGCCAGCTTCCGCAGCCGGAGCTTCGGGTTGGACGGCTGTCACAACGAGGGGTTGTTGCCCCGCATCGACTTGGGCGCCGAACCAAAGTCCGCTGAGGAACTCCGGCATGAAGATCTTACTCATCGCCTCGGCCACGCGCTTCATCGGAATGGCAAAGCCGATGCCTTGCGCCTCTTTGTAGACGGCGACGTTCAAGCCGATCATGTCTCCATTGAGATTGATTAAGGGACCCCCGCTGTTACCGGGGTTGATCGCGGCGTCCGTTTGTAACCAGTCCGCCACGTCCAAGGTGCCTTCGATCTCCGGCCGTCTGTTTTTAGAACTGAGGATGCCCTTGCTGATGGAACTGCCCAACCCAAACGGGTTGCCGAGTGCGATCACAGTCTCGCCGAGCAGCAGGTCATCCGGCTGTGCAAAGTTGACGGCGGGAAAGCGATCGCCGTCGTCGGCAATGAGACGGAGAAAAGCGACGTCGGAGTCTTGATCGCCCGCGATGGCTTCCGCTTCGTACTTCCGTCCGTCGGATAAGAGCACCTCGATCCGGTCGGCCTGACGGACCACGTGGGAATTCGTCAGGATGTAGCCGCGGTCGTCAATAATTACCCCGGATCCCAAACTATAGGCTTCGCGGGATTCCCGCTTCCGGTAATAGGGACCGAAGAAATCCCAGAGGAGATCACTGTAGGGATCTCGCCGTCGGACGAGGATCTCGGTTTGGATGTTGACGACGCACGGGAGCACCTTCTCGACGGCGTTCACGGTGGCGTCGCGTCGCAGGTCTAGGCCTTGGGCCTGCACTGTTTGGGAACGGCCGACGAAGGTCAGGAAAAGGGCCCACATCACCAGGCTGAACCCTCCGCTGGCGAACCTTGGGTTGAGACGGCGTCTTTGGGTTCGTGCAGTGTCGCATTGAGGTCTCTCAGGGATAAACTTCGTGATACTTCTATTTGGTATCATTGCGGTTTGGTTGCTAGGATTTTGGGCTAATCGATTTGAATGTGAACGATCCAATGAAAGTTTCCTTAGATGCGTATCAGGCCTGGCGCCGGCGTCAAGAATCGGATCTGGGTTTGGCGGATGCCCCGGATGCGTCGCCGGACGAGCGGTTGTTGCAATTTGTCTGGCAGCACCAGCGACTCCAAACGGAGGGCTTGCGGACGGTTGATGGGCGTCCTTTGCAGGTTTTGCATCCGGGATTTTGGAACCCGGGTGCCGGTCCGGATTTCCATCAAGCCGTGGTGCGGATCGGATCTGGAGACTGGATCGAGGGGGCGATCGAGGTGGACCGAACGGTTGCGGGGTGGAAAGCCCACGGACACCATCGGAACCCGGACTTTCGTGGGGTGATCCTTCAGGTCGTTTGGCATACGCCCCGCGTCGCCCCCTCGGAGCGCCCCGTGTTGGCCCTGGAACCGGTGCTGGATTCGCCGGTTCGGGATCTGCTGGCCGGCTTTCAGGGGGAGATTCTGCCTTTGCCGGCCCAATTTGCCGGGGCCTGTCAGGCGCCGCTGTCGGGTCGGTCGGAGGGCGACGTGCAGGCGCTGTTGCGGACGGCGGCCTTGGTGCGATTCCGTTGGAAGGCTCGGCAGCTCGGTGCCCGTGCCCGGCGAGTGGGGTGGCGGATGGCGTTGTGGGAGGGGCTCTTGGTTGGCTTGGGCTATCGACACAATGCTTGGCCCTTCCGCCGCCTTGCCGAATGGACGCCGGGATTGATTCCGGGGTTTGCTGAAACCGGGCGAAGCACCTGTGCGTTGCCGGAAACGGAAGCGCGACTTTTTGGCTTGGCGGGTTTCTTGCCCGCCGACTTGCGGTCGGCTCGCGAGCCCTATGTTGCCGAGCGGTGGCGAATCTGGTGGCGCTTGCGTGGGGCTTACGCCGAAGCGGTTTTTCCCGACCGGATCTGGCGGATGCGCGGGATGCGCCCTTCGAATCATCCCCACCGCCGCCTGGCCTTGGTCGCTCAGTGGTTGCATCGTGACGATTTCTTTCTCCGCTTGGAACATTGGTTCTCAGATTCGGACCCGGCTAGAACGCTCGGGGAACTTCAACCGCTCTTGACGTTTCCCACACCGGAGTTTTGGACCACGCACAGCCATTTTCGTTCGGTCTCCGGGATTCCGAGTCGATTTCTGCTGGGCCGCAAGCGGCTGATCGATTTGGCGGTGAATACCCTTTTACCCTGGTTTTGGAGTCGTGCGGAGGTGGGCGGCAACGGGGCGTTTCAAGAGCGCGCGGAGAAGCTCTTCCTGGCGCTGCCCGCGTCCGATAGCAATCGTTTGCTTCGGGACGGACTCCAACGGCTTTGGGGGCGAGGGGATGGCAAGTTGCTGTCGTGTGCTGCGGACCAACAGGGCTTGTTGCAGGTGCTGCGGGACTTTTGCGCGCATACCAATGCGGCTTGTCAGGACTGCCGCTTTCCCGAGTTTGTGCAATCTTTAGGTTCTTGAGCAGAGCCCCCGGTCGGGCGAGTCCGTTGGTAGGGCGAGCGTACCCGCGAGCCGTTCCCACCCAGAGCGTTCTTCTGAGCCGATGGCGGTTTGTGTTCCCTTTGCGTTCCCGTTTCTTGCCCAACGGCTCGCGAGTACGCTCGCCCTACCGGGGACTCGCTTTGTCGGGCCCGGACAAACACTTTCGGTTTTTAGGTTGTCTTGACCCGAGGTCGTTTTTTTGTTACTGCTTTCTTCCGTGTTGTGGGTGCTTCAGCGGGGTAAACGGACGGATCCTCAGGTGGAAGGTCGTAGACCGGAAGCTGGGCTTGGTCGGTCCGTGTTTTCTGTCTGCTGTCTTCTTTTTGCGCTATTTACACTGCTGACTACTTCTCGGTCGCAACTGCACGCGCAGTCTTTCTTCATTCGATCTGTTGCCGTCGCGGAAACCGACCAGATTGCTTTTCAGTTTGATCAAGTACCGGGCTTCTATGCGGTGCTGTCCGGTGCCGGGGAGGTGACGGATCCGTTCGAACCCGTCGCTTTGTCGCTGGGGGATGCCGTAACCGTTCCGGTCGATGGACCCCACCGGTTTTATCACGTCCGCTGGGTGGATCTTGAGGAGTCGGAGGATTTAGATCGAGATGGGATGCCTGACGCTTATGAATTATTCCGTGGATTAAATCCTTTATTTGCGGCGGATGCGGGCCTGGATCCGGATCAAGATGGTGCCAACAATGGTGAAGAGTTCCGGCGAGGCACCGATCCGAACGTGGCGGATCAAGTGACCGTGATCACGACGACGTCTCCGGGGGCCGGTGAGCCCGATGTGGCGATTACGCGGGAAACCATCATTCGATTCTCCGACCCGTTGGCCGAGGGCGACGGGCTCGATCCGCTTGCGGTTGATGTCTCGTTCGCGGGCGAAGCGATCCCGAGGCGGCTGCATCGCGCTTCGGACGGACGGTCTTTGACGATTTTCTATGATTCCGTCCTACCACCGAGTGCCCGAGTGCGCGTGACCCTCGACGGCGACCGGTTGATTGATTTTCGCGGAACCGCAGTCGATGCCGACGGAGATGGGTTTCCGGGCGGTGTTTTGAGTTTTGATTTTGATACCTTGGGGCTGAGCAGTGTGCCGGGAACCGCCGTGTGTGGGCGGGTGTTTGCGTCGGAATTGATGGTTTCTGAGGATGGCGCGATGGGGGTGAATCAACCCCTGGCAGGCGTGCGTATCACCGTGGATGGGATGGAAGACGAACTCTTTGCCGTGACGGACCAGAACGGGAACTTTCGTTTGGATAACGCTCCCGTGGGCCGCTTCTTTGTTCACGTCGACGGTCGTCCGGCGAGTGCCGGCCGCGCAGACGGGGCTTACTATCCGTTCGTTGGCAAGACTTGGGAATCCGAGGCGGGTGTGGAAGTCAATGTGGGCGAGGTGTTCCTCCCCTTGGTGAGTGATGGGACATTGCAGGCCGTGAGCGCAGCGGAGGAAACGACGGTGGGATTCTCTGAGTCCGTCTTGGAGACCTTTCCGGAGTTTGGTGATGTCGCACTCACAGTGCCACCGGGGGCGTTGTTTGCGGACAACGGTGAGGCCGGCGGGATGGTGGGGATTGCGCCTGTGGATCCCGAACGCTTACCGGGGCCCTTGCCCGATGGCTTGTCGTTTCCGTTGGTGATTACGGTCCAGACGGATGGCGCCACCAATTTCGACCAACCCGTTCCCGTGTGCTTCCCGAATCTGCCCGATCCGGCTACGGGACGTCCCTTGCTTCCCGGGGAAACTACGGGGCTCTGGAGCTTTAATCACGATACGGGGGAATGGGAAGTGGTCGGTTCAATGACAGCGAGCTTCGACGGCAATTTGGTGTGTTCCGATCCGGGCTCCGGGATTTTGGCTCCGGGGTGGCATGGTGCGCGTCAAGGAACGCAGGTTGAGGGGGGCGATATCGTGCGGAACAATGAAGAGTCGGATGATGATTCCGAACCCGGTAGCTCTTCACGGGCCCGGAATTGCCCACATGAAGATGGCGATTGTCCGGATATCGAGGAGCAGGATCCGGGGGCGACGGATACCGATCCGATCTATCTGTTCTCGGGTGAGTTCTACTTCACCGTGGAGGATTTGCGCATCCGTGGCCGCGGGAAGGATTTTGTTTGGTCTCGGAAATACCGCTCGAAGATCGGGCCGAAAACCGCCCAGGGGAATGGCTGGGACTATTCTTACAATATCTTCATTGAACGGGATGGCGATGAATTGATTCTGGCAGATGGGGATTCCCGGCGTGATCGTTACCCGGCTCAGTCCCCGGGCTCTTTTGTGCGGGAAGAGTTTTTTCGTGAGTTCGTCGAGGTGGCTCCAGACACGTTCCATCTCTTCTTCTCGGATCGCGGGCGTTGGGAGTTTCTTCCCTTCGATGGCGGACCGGCGGCAGGGAAGCTAGCGGCGATCGTGGATCGGAATGGGAATACGATTCGGGTGTTCTACGACGCGGGGGGGCGCCTGGAGCGCATCGTGGATACCTTGGACCGTGAGATCCGGATTGGTTGGAACGCGGAAGGCTTGATTGAAACCGTCACGGACTTTGCCGGTCGCGTCGTGCGCTACGAGTACTTCGGAGCGGGTGACACGAATGGGAACCCCGGCGATCTCAAAGCGGTAATCTCTCCCGCCGTGACCAATACCCCCACAGGCAATGATTTTCCGATGGGCAAACGCGTGAGCTACACCTATTCAACCGGATTCGATGATCCCCGATTGAATTCCAATCTGCTCACGATCACGGATGGCCGACGGAACGATCCGAACGACCCCACCTTCGGTGAGGGGCCTTATTTGAGAAACGTCTACGCCGAGGCTACCGATCCGGATGATCTGAATTACGATCGCGTGATTGCGCAGGCATGGGGCGAAGCGGATGATTGGATTCATCTCCACTACAGCCGGCTCCGGCCGTCACCCTCCAACGGTCAGTCTGTGTTGAAAGCGATCCTGAACGATCGCAACGGGAATGTAACGGAAACGCTCTATGATGCTCGCAATCGTCTGACCCAGCGGCTCGAATTCACCGGCCGTGCCGACGGGGATCTGCCAACGACCCCCACGGCGAATCGTCCCGTTCGGCCTTTGCGAAGCACGGATCCCTCTTTCTTCGTGACTCGTTATGAGTGGAATGAGGATTCCCAGCTCAAACGGGTGGTTTATCCCAACGGGAATGAGAAGCAAATGATCTATGAGTCTGAATTGAATCCGTTGGCGGACCCACGGGCGCGCGGCAATTTACGCCAAGTGGAATGGACGCCCGGAACGCATTCTCCCGCAGGGGATCAGGAAGTGATTATCCAGCGTTTTGAGTATGGAACCGATTTCCATTTTGGTTGCTGCAATTTGAACTTTGTGACTGCTCATTTTGACGGGCGGGGGCAAGTGACGCGGTACGAGTATGATGGCCGCGGCAATCGGGTGCGCACGCAACATCGGATCGAGGGAATCGTTGAAGAGTTTGACTACAATGATTTCGGTCAGATGATCTCACGGACCTTGCCGGATAACGGGAGCGGTCATCGCCGGATGGATGTCTACACCTACTATGAAGACGGGCCTCAGCGGGGCTATCGGGCGAGTCGGGTGGAGGATGCCGGAGGGTTTGGTCTGACGACGGGGTATGAATATGATCTGGTCGGCAATATCGTGCGTCAGATTGATCCCAAGGGGCAAGCGATGGATGTCACCGTGAACGCGCTGGACCAGATCGTTCGGAAGACGTCGCGCGAGGTGACCCCGGGAGGTGGCGTGCGTTACGAGCGAGATTACCACTACGATGCCAACAACAACGTGGTCCGGATCGATATTCTGAATCGCGATCACACCGGGGCGGTGCAGGCCAATCGACATTTTTCGATGCTTTACGAATACGAGCTCTTAAACCGTTTGATCCGGCGGAGTCAGGAGATTTCCGAAGGCGAGTTTGCGGTGACGGAGTATGAGTATGATGCGAATCGGAACCGGATCGTCTCACGATATGGGGAAGCGGTGAGCGGGAACCAAGCAGCCAATGCGATCCAGTATCAGTATGATGAGCGTGACTTACTATTCCGCATCATTCGCGGGCCCGGTTCGCCGAGTCAGTCGACGGACGAGTGGTCTTATGATCGGAATGGCAATTTGAATCAACGACGGGAAGGTATTGAGGAAGCGCCGCGAGTTTTTGTTCTGGGTTACGATGGATACGATCGCAAAGTCAGTGAAATCGATCCCATGGGGAACGAGCATTTCTACCGCTACGACGCCAATCACAATCGGGTCGGAGAGCTGGTGCTCGGAGAACTCCGCGACGGCCCCGGCGGCGAGGGGAATCTGCGATTGCGCGAGGAAAGCGCCGTTTATGATGCCTTGGATCGTAAGATCACCGTCGACCGGCATTATTTTGAATCCGAATCTCAAGTGAGCGTTGGTGATGGTGTGTCACGCGTGGCTTACGCTTACACGGATAACTCGCAGTTGCTTCGGGTCACGAACGACAATCTTAACTCGCAGACCTGGGAGTACGATACGGCGAATCGCAAACAGCGAGTGACGGATGCCGCTGGCAATCATATGGCCTATGAATACGACGCAAACTCCAATGTGATTGCGGTCGTAGAAACGGAGTTTTCGGATCTCGGCGGGGAACCTGAAATCTTCCGAACCGAGCAGGCGTATGACGGTTTGGACCGGATGGTGCGCAGCTTGGACAACGTGGGGAATGTGAACGAATTTGCTTTTGATTCCCGGCACAATCGCGTGCTGGAAATGGATGCGCTCCGGGCCAGTCCTGACGGTCCCGGTAATCTACGGTTGACGGAGTTTGATGGTCTGAATCGTCCCGTGCGGCAGTTGCGTCCGCTGACGGATAACGGTATGGGCGGCGGCGGGGGCGCGGGGCAGATTGAGACGCAGATGCGTTGGGATCGATCCTCCCGTTTGGTCGCGCGAGTTGACGATGCCGGGAATGAAACGCAGTTCGTGTTCGATCCATTGAACCGGATGGTGGAACGTCAGCATGCCGATGGAACGCGGTATCAATTGGAATATGACGTGCATGATAACGTGGTGCGCACTGTGGATGCGAATGGGTCCGAAGTTCGCAGTGACTATGATTTGTTGAACCGGGTTACGGATCATCGGATCACACCTGGGGCCGGCGTTTCGAATGATACTACGGCTGAGCGTTTCGAATACGACGGTCGATCCCGAATGGTGCTTGCCGTGGATGATGACTCGGAGGTGAGTCGGGCCTTTGACTCTCTGTCCAACGTGGTGGCGGAAACACTGAATGAACAAACCACCACCATGGCCTACGATGGCGTGCGCAACCGAAGGATGATTCGGTATCCTGGTGGGCGTGAGATTGATGTTTCATTTGACCGTTTGGAACGGAGCGCTTCGATCAGTGACCAGGCCGGTGTCTTGGCCACGCAAGCCTATGTCGGTCCAGGGCGACTGCAGCAGCGTGTGCGACGGAATGGAACGACGACGGATTACTTTTATGACGGAGTGAAACGGCCTTCCTCGACCGTGCATTTCTCTGGGACCGGTGAAGATGCGAGCGTGATCGATCAGCGTGAATACGCTTGGGATCCGGCCTTCAACAAGCGTTCGTTGACGGTTCGGACCGGCGGAGGGATGGAGACGACGGACTACGAATATGACTCGGTGTATCGATTGACGGGTTGGGAGTCCGCGGGAGGAGATGCCTCGGGCCGGATCGATCTTGAGTTTGATGGAGTTGGGAATCGGCAATCGGTTTCGGCCACGATTCCGGATGCCGAGGGTGTTGGCGCCTACTCGTTAAACGGGACGCTACCCGAGCCTGGGGATCGTCAGGTGAATCAATACAGCAACACGCCGTTTGGGCAGCAGCAGCATGATGCTAATGGAAATCGCGTCATGGATCCCGTCGATGGCTCTTCGGTTTCAGTCGTGTATGACTATCAGAATCGCATGGTGGCGTATGGACAGACCCGCTACCGCTATGATGCGTTGGGTCGGCGCATCGAACGGAGGGAAGGGAATGCGGCGACGCGATTCTTCTATGCCAATTGGCAAGTTTGTGAAGAGCAGGATGCGGATGGCGGGACGCTCGCGACCTATGTTTATGGGCCCTATGTTGACGATGTCATTCAGATGGAGCGTGGCGGGCAGACCTACTACCACCATGCGGATGATCGGTACAGCGTCAATGTGCTGAGTAACGGTCAGGGCGAGGTGGTCGAGCGCTACGACTATGCACCTTACGGTGGGCCTTCCATCCGAGACGGTGATGGGGAACCGTTGGCTGAGTCCGGGGTTGGCAATGCCTATCTGTTTCAGGGAAGGCGTTTCGATCCTGAGTCCGGTTGGTACTTTTATCGGAAACGTTATTTGGATCCGAGAAGCGGTCGCTTCACCACCCGCGATCCGATGGGTATGTGGCGTACGGCGGAAAACACCGGCAATGGATACACATTTGTCGGTAATAATCCGGCAACGACCCTGGATCCGTTCGGGCTCGATCGAGAGATCGTCCTTGGGCCTCATGCCTACATCACGGTGGATGTTTACGATGCCCAAGGGAATAAGACGGGCACGCGCGATCTGCACTTTTCACCTGAAGTCACCATGGGGACGGCGAGTGATGATTGGACGGTGCGAACTACGAAGCAACGCTTGTTTTACCACGATTTTGTCGTGCGCATTAACGTGCCTTCCACGCGGGAAGAGGATCAGCTTTTGCTGAGAGAATGGCGGAGTCGCAAAGAGCAACGGTGGAACCCGATTTACAATTGCTGGTGGGCGACATTGACCAGTTACGATGTCGGCATCTCCCGGGATCGGAATTGGGATGCGCTGACGGATTGGGGAAGTTTTCTCTACAACATGGGTGAGGTCGATATCATTCGTGAAGGCGACTCTGGTAGTGAAGCCTCAATCCGGCCCTATGAACCCACGATTACCGAGCAGATTAGTCAGGGGATTGATCAAGGCCTGGAATACTTGGAAGAAAACGTGGCGCAACCCATCGTCGATTTCTTCGATGATCCCGCTCCAGCCTTGGAGAGTTTAGGGAACTCGTTCATGGGGCTGTTTAGTAGCGGGGAATGAGAGTGAACCCAATGATAGCAACCTTCATCAATCGAAGCCTGCGCCGACTCTGGCGACGGGGAGTCGTCGGTTTGGGGTTTTTGGCGTTGGTCTCGGTGCAATCTCAGGAGGTTCAGCGCGGGTTGCACTACTTCGCGGTTGAAAATCTGGCCACCGGCATGATCGAGCAGCGCGGGGAAGCCGGCTCCAATGGGGTGGCTTTTGACTCGTTGATCCTGGCTCCGGAGACGCGCTACCGGATTTGGATCCTACAGGCGGCTACCCTAGATATCGGTTCGGTGGAATTGCGGACGCGCGCCAGCGGGCAACGTCTCAGAGTTCCGGATATCGTGATTGGGAGTCCGGCTCTGGGCGATTCGGATGGGGATGAACTTTCCGATGATGGCGAGCGGATCATGGGCACGGATCCGCGCGATCCCGATACGGACGCTGACGGGATTCCGGACGGACCGGAAGTCCGGCAGGGATTGAATCCACTCGGGGAACGCGTGGCTCGAACCGGGATTATCGGTTCCGTGGACACGCCCGGAGAGGCGCATGATGTTGATGCGTTCAATGACTTGGTCGTGGTGGCGGATTCGAGTGCCGGGGTCATGCTGTTCAATATTTTCAACGGCATGCAGCCGATGATCACGGGCCAAGTGCCGACGCCCGGCACGGCCGACTCGGTTTCATTAGCGGGGGATTTGGTGGCGGTAGCCGATGGGGAAGAAGGGGTGGCGATTCTGGATATCAGTGATCCTCCCTCCGCGAGTATCCTGCACCAAATCGCGCTCGGAGCCTCGGCTCGTTCAATTGTTCTCGATGGCGTCTTTGCCTTTGCCGGGCTAACCGACGGGCATGTGATCGCTTTGGATGCGGTGAGCGGTCTGGAGATGGATCGAATGAAACTGTCGTCGCGTCCTATCGGAGATGTGCGACTCTATGGCGACGCGGTGTATGCGCTGGAAGAGTCCCGCTTGCACATCTTGCGTTTTGCGAACGGAGCGCTGGAATCCGTCTCGACAATCAACACGCCGGGTGGAAGAAACAATGACCTTGGGCGCATGCGGCTGTTTGTCGGTGGCGACGTGGCCTATACCGTTCACCGGCGGGGGTACAATACGATCGATATCACAGATCCGGCTAATCCCGCGATCATTCAGACCACGACGACTCCGCAGTTCGGTTGGAAGCAATTGGTTCTGAACGGAAGTGGCTTGGGTCTGGCGGCGGTGAGCCCGAATCAAGCCTTCGATGGCCCGCATCATATCTCGCTATATGATGTTTCTGATCCCAGCCAGACGGATCGATTCGTGACCGAGTTTCCCACACCCGGGGTGGCCTTGGCGGTGGTGATCTACAACGGCATTGGCTACGTGGCGGACCGAACGGCGGGACTCCACGTGGTGAATTATCGAGCCTTTGATACGGAGCGTATGGCTCCGACCATTTCGTTGCGACGTCCGGTGGGCGGCAATGAGGTAGAGGAGGGCAGTCAGTTCTTGCTCCGGGCAGAGGTGGCGGATGATGTGCAGGTTCGCAACGTTGAGTTTTACATCGACGACCGTTTGATCCGGACGGACGGAAACTTCCCGTTTGAAGTGCGCCTGCCCGCGGGGCGGCGGTCGGCGAGTCGCCAGATTCAAGTCGTGGGCCGTGCCAGTGACACCGGTGGGAATGCGGCTTTCTCAGCCCCGCTGATCCTCAATCTGACGCCAGACACGACGCAGCCGTCCATCGTGGCCATCCGACCCGGAGCCGGTTCCGTGGTGGGAACGCTCCGTGGCATTTCAGCGTTTTTCTCGGAAGGAATTGATCCGGATACCATCAAAGAGGAATCGTTTGCTCTGTTGCGGGCGGGCGTCGATGGTCTCTTGGGGACCGCCGATGACGAACCCGTTACCGGGGGACGGTTTCGCCAGAGTGAAGCCGGCAACGTGGTGTCCCTCCAGTTCGAAGAGCGCTTGGCCGAAGGGCGTTACTTGGTGCGGCTCAGCGAAACTCTGGCTGACGAAGCGGGCAACCCAGTAGCGGCTCCGATGTCGGTGAGCTTCGTGGTATTGGGTCAGACCGACACGGATCGGGACGGCATTCCGGATGCCGCCGAGGCGGACTTGGGCTTGGACCCCTTTGATCCGGATACCGACGATGATGGGATTCTGGATGGTCAGGAAGACGGTGATGGGGACGGGATTGAGACCGAACTGGAATTAGTGCTGGGTTTCGATCCGGGCTCGCCGGACTCGGACGGTGACGGGGTGTTGGACGCGGCCGAGGATGGCGATCTGGATGGACTTCCTGATGTCTCCGAGTTACGCGCAGGAACGAGTGTTGAGCGGGTGGATTCGGACGGGGATGGGTTTGATGACAACATCGAGGTGTTGTCTGGATCCGACCCGCTCTCGGCCGAGAGCACGCCCTCTGAATCGGTGAGTTCGAACGTCGTTGCCTTTCATAATCTAATTGAGCGAGGTCAACCCTTACCTGCGGGCGGGGCGATTAGTCCTCCCATTCACTTTAACAACCAAGTTGAAACGCCGTTGGATCGCCGTGAATTGGCGTCTCCGCCGATTCATTTTCAGAACAACCTCTAACGCTGTTGCCTTATGCCTACTCACCGCTTCCCTCCATTGATTGCGATCGCCTGGATCGGGCTCGTGTTGCTATTTGGAACCGCCCCGGGGCACGCCCAGGATTTGGGCTACAGCAGTGGTTCCAACGGGAGCGATGGGGCCTTTTCGGTCTTGGAACCGTTTCATGCGGGCCTGCAAGGCATGGCGACGGCCTATGATCCGATTCGGCAGCGCTTGATCATCTTTGGCGGCGCGCAGGAGGATCGGAACGACGCCGTGGCTTTGGGACGGATGTGGACCTGGGATGGCGTTCAATTCGAAGAAGTGAGTCCGGCAATGTTGCCACCGGCGCGGCATAGCGCGGTGATGGTTTGGGATTCAGTGCGGAATCAGATCGTCCTCTTCGGCGGGCGCGATGGGCAAACTCTCTTTGATGATACCTGGGTTTGGGACGGAACCAACTGGACGGAACGTGAGCCGGCTGCTCGACCGCCGGCCCGTTGGAACCATGCCGGGGCCTTTGATGCCGCGCGCGGACAACTCGTGATCTTTGGCGGGGGCATCGGCTCTCCGGTGGTCGGGGATACCTGGGTTTGGGATGGGACGAATTGGACGCAGCGCGAGCCGGCATCGACCCCGAGTTTGCGCTTCCAACATTCCATGGCCTATGACGCCGCCCGAGGGCGGACCCTCCTCTTTGGCGGACGGGCGGGTTCCGGCATCTTGGCGGAAACCTGGACCTGGGATGGAACGACTTGGCGCGAGGAAGCGCTCCCGTCGCAGCCGCCTGCCACGGTGGGCGGCGCGTTGGTGTATGACCCATCGACCTCGGAAGTCCTGCTGATCGGTGGTTCGGCTCAACATCGCGGTGATCGGGTGCATGATCATCTCTGGGCTTGGAATGGCACTCAGTGGGATGAACGTGTGATTCCGTTTCGGCCGTCGGCTCGCTACTTTCACGGGACAGCGTATATCCCTGGCCAGGGGGTTGTGATTGTGGGAGGAGAAAGCTTTGACGTGAACCTGAATGATATCTGGCGCTTGAACGAATCGAGCTGGACTCAGGTGACGGGGAGTGAGTTCTTTTTCGACATGCGAGGGCGTGACAGTGGGGTTTGGCAGTTTACCTCGATTACCATTCCAGCGTCGGTCACGATTCAGTTTGCGCCGAACGCCGCCAACACTCCCGTCGTTTGGCTGGCATCCGAGTCGGTCGTGATCGATGGAGGCATCCGCTTGGACGGGGAGGACGGCCAAGTCAACGATGGTGAAAGTCAGGGAACGCAACCGGGGCCAGGCGGCTTTCGCGGTGGCATCGGAGGCGGACCCGAGCCGGAAACAGGCACCTTTGCCGGACAACCCGGCCTGGGGCCGGGCGGAGGCGCTCCGGGTGTGGCGCGCGTAGCCAATGGGAGCCATGGTCAGTACGCGGGCATGTATGGGAATCTCTTGGTCGACCCATTGATGGGAGGATCCGGCGGCGGCGGTGGCGCTGCCGCGGATGGGAACCGCTTGGGCTCGGATGGCGGAGCCGGAGGCGGCGCCATCTTGATTGCGTCTTCGCGCGACCTGACGCTGAACGGTGCCATCACGGCGCGGGGTGGGGATAGTTCCACAACGAACGGTGACGGCGGCCATGGTTCCGGCGGGGCCGTGGTTTTGGTAGCGGATCGCTTGTTGGGATCCGGAACCATCGATGTCACCTCGCGATTGGGCGGCGAGGGTCGCGTGCGATTGGAAGGGTTTGAGCGTCCTTTGGCGGCGGGTTCAATCACCACGCCGATCGTGGGCCCGCCGTATACCCAACGCACGTTTGAGAATCTACCGGAACTCATGATCACCAGTGTAGCGGGCATCCCTCTAAACGAACCGACCCAGGGGAACTTCCGAACCCCAGATGTTTCGTTGTCCTCAACAGACACAGTGGTCGTACAAATAACGGCGCGGAACGTACCGGATGGTGCGCCGGTGCAACTCATCGTGGGAAGCCCCGAAGGACGGGTCACTTTTCCAGCGGAAGGCGACCCCGATGTCACGTTGGCGAATGGAAGCGCCGAGTTCCGCGTGGTATTGCCAGCTGGAGCCGGAACACTCCAAGCCACCACAGCGTTCTAGCCTCGCCGACATTTTGCAGTTTGCAGTTTGCATCTTAACTTTTTCATTTCCCCGCCGCTCTGTCTCGCCAAGCACGTGACCGAGAGAATCTAGCGCGTAAATGGGCAAAGAGATTCAAAGGGGAAACAAAATTGCAAACTGCAAAATGAGAACTGCAAACTGCAAAATGATGGGAGAGGGGAACACCCTCGCTCGTGGTTGGGCCTCCATTGTCGAGCGGCAGAACGTGACTCCAATCATTCCTCGCTCAAGGTAACCTGAACTGCAAGTGAACTCTCAAAAGCCACTCATTCTAATCGGCTATTGGGATGATCCAGATGAGGGAAAGAAGTGGATCCACCCCAAGTATCTTGTGGGATTCGATTGGAGCAAATCGCAACAGTCTAGGCTTGTTGACTATTTGCGTTCGGGAATACGCCTGCGTGAAATGTTAGGGTATTCCACGTGCCGGCTTGCCCCAGGAATTGAGGGATCAGAGATGGGTGATGCGGACCGCAGTGACGGAACGTATCTCTGGCCTGAAGGGCTACATATTTATGTATCGCGATTCGGAATAAAGCTCCCGCAGGAATTCGTAGATCATGTTACCAAAGCTCAATTCAGGATTCCCAATGATCTGAATCGAAAGGAGCTTGAACGTCGGGGAATGAACCTAGGCTTTTGGAGGAAATGGTGTCGCAAGGAGCGGCCATCCTGGGGCAAGCGACTGCGGTTGAGATTTAAGGGAGGGCTCGACTTTTAACATAAGGATTTTCCTCTGAACCAACGGAATTTTGTGTTTGGCAAATCCGAAGTAGGGAACCTTGTTAGTGGCACAAAGGAGTGGTCGAATCTCGAAGGGAGGGACGCGCTCTTCTTTGTAGTTCTTGTTGGAAAATTACAACGGAATCTCGGGAATGCTCTCTTCTTGCTCCGATTTCGGTGATCGTGTCTTTCCTTATTTATTTTAGCTGCTAAGTTCACTGCACAATGAGTTCGGTGGTGGAAATCGAATCGGCGATCGAAAAGCTAAGCCCACAGGAAGTGGCAGAGCTTTCGGAGTGGTTGACGCGCCATACGCTCAAACTAAAGAGCCAGCACGACGCCAAAATCGCGGCGCTCCAAGCGACGTCGGGATGCTTAGCCGGGGAAGACGGCGCTGAATTTGAAGCGGCCGTCAGAGAGGCGTCCAATCAGGTTGACGCCAATGACTGGTGAACGGGTTCTTCTGGATACAAACGTCGTTATTCGGCACTTCCGGAAGCAGGGGGAGCTGATCGACGTTCTGGGTAGCCACGATCTCTACCTTTCACAGGTCGCTCTTGGTGAGTTGTATGCTGGCGCCGAGAAGAGCGCTCGTCCGGATTATCACCGCAGACTAATTCAATCGTTCCTGCCTTCGGTTACTGTCCTGGCAAGCAATCACGCGACCGCTCGGGAATACGGGCGAGTCTGGGCCGAACTCGCCCGGGCCGGGAGCATGATTCCACTTAACGACGTGTGGATTGCCGCTCTGGCGCTGCAACACCAGTTGCACTTGGCCAGTCACGACACTCACTTCGAAAATATCGCTGATCTTCAAGTCTACCGGTGGTAGAAACCTGGTAGGTAGAGGATGGTGAGTCTCGACTCTCGACGAGTAGACGTTTTTCTTTGAACGAGCGAGGAAATCTAACGCGTAGATAGGCAAAGAGATTCAAAGGGGAAACAGAATTGCAAACTGCAAAATGAGAATTGCAAACTGCAAAATGATGAGAGGCGGGACGCCCGCGCTTGTGCCTTGCTTCATTTGCTGAGCCAGGTAAGGGCCGTCGGGTCGTTACAGCTCGTATGCGTGCGATTTGATCGGCGCCGGAGGTATCGAGTTCTTCCCAGTAGAGGCATTGAGGACTTGGCGCTACATGCTGGCTGTAACCTGTTTCTGGGAAGCTAAATCCGACAGAGAACACTCAATTTCGGTCGGCCCTATCTCTTCTTTGGGGGGCAGCAGTGCTAAGAGCGAATGTAGAGAAGGATCCAATTGACATTTGTCCGTTCGGTTTGCAGGGCGTAGTGGCGGAAGCGCAAGACCTCACGGGCCTGGTCCATGAGGCGAACGTCAGGATTGGGCCGAAACTTGGCCTGACTAGCCAGAACGACGGTGAGAAGTAACTGTAATATACAGAGTTCCCCGGTCTTTAACTATCTCCAATACGCAGAAAACTTCTTTCTATTACCACCAATATGGTAGAAACTTTCTACGTATTGACACTGGTAGGCAGAATGATCTGATATGAGATTTAATCGAGGAGATCTAGTTGAGGTCGATGGTCTCCTAGCTGCCGTGGTGGGAACCTTCCACGACGGTTGTGCTCCTGAAGAGCACATTGCGCTATGGTTTGGAGCTCCGGAGAGCGTTCGCGTGTCCGACGGAGGCCTTGGAGGTCAAGTCCCGGAGATCTGGAATGTACCAGTTGATGATTGTCTACCGGCTGCGCCGCCAGATGTTCGGCATTGATTTAAGTAGACATTCGTTTGAATGTTGAGCCTACCAGTCCGCTGCAGGCAACACCGCTGACGCGGCGCACCTGAGCTAATCGGTAGCAGTCTATGGAACTAGAACACGCACTTGGATTGTTGAGGGCTCGGGCAGAGTCAGTCCGCAGGCCTACGAGATTACCCACTGAGACAGAGGTGGCCCGAGTCGAGATCGACCTCCAGTTCCCGTTCCCAGCGCAGTATCGCCAGTTCCAGTTGACTACTAGCGATGTGGTGTATGGTGTTTTAGAGCCAGGACTTGTTTTACCTGACGTTCCCAAATACCAAGATCTCAGGCACACCGCATCAGGCGGCTGGGATGCGGGGATTGGGCGAGATCATCTCCCGTTTTGCCAATCCGATGGTGACTATTTCACCATCGGATTGGATGGGCGCATTGGCCGTTTCTACCATGACGAAGAATCACACGCGGTATGGGAGGCCGACTTCGCCTTTTGGATCGCTGAATATTGGCTAGAGGATTACGACCTCTGATTACTACCAGTCCAGTGGAGCCAACCGGCTGACGCCGGCGGCTCACTTCATCGGTAGGCGGAAACTCCGAAATGGGTGACAAAATGCAAGAGGCTGTTACAGCATCACGTCAGGAAGTGATTGCCGCAGCAGAGCAGAGGCGTGGGCGCTCACTTACAGTTGCAGAGCGCATGGGCGTCGAAAGCATAGGTTCACTCATGATGTTGGAGTCCTGCCATCAGTCTTATTCCTCCCCAGCATGCACAGTTGCCGAAGTCCTCAAAGATCTCCAGTATTTCTCCAAGGTAGCCGATGGTGTATGAGTATGAGCTCGCCTACCAGTCCGCTGCAGGCAATGCCGCTGACGCGGCGCGCCTGAGCGCATCGGTAGGCACCTAGGGTATGGACAAGTTAGTCTCCGCGATATCAAGGCTTGAGGATATCAAGTGTCGCAAAGGCATGTGGTTCAATCCGTCGGCGGCTGATGCACAGACGTTCCTTGCAGGATTTCGTGGTGCATTAGGTGCGATGGGGATTGAGATTTCGGCGCATTCGGAGCATATCTTGGAGCGCCGCGGATGGGTTCACTCATCTACCGGTCCGGTGCCATCAATGCGAGGGCGGGGATTGTCTGAGGATGAGATCATTGACGAGCTCATTGACATTCTGATTCAGGACTTGAATGATCTCTGTGCTAGAGATCGATAGGGAAAGCCTACCAGTCCAGTGGAGCCAACCGGCAGACGCCGGTGGCTCACTTCATCGGTAGCTATTTGACCGAACGATCGCAAATCTCCTGAACCATTTTCCATGCCTGCTTCTCCAGAAAGAGAGAAATCCTTGATAGGTGGCTTCCTCCATCCCGAGGCGTCAATACTGGGCGCCATTCTCATCGTCGTTTCAGGAATCCTCTTGCTGGTCGCTAAGTCCTTCGATTCACCGGTCCTGTTCTACATCGCTATTGGACTAGGGATTTTGGCTGTGATTCTGTCTACGTGGGACGTTATGCTCTTTCGTGCACTGCGCCGGCAGCGACGTAGACGCAATGACAAGCCGTGATTGCATCTAGTTACATCCTGAAGCTACCAGTGCGCTGGAGGCAACGCGGCTATGCCGCGCGCCTCAGCTGATCGTTCGCTCCAAAAAAAGATGAGCACCCACGATTCATTCGCAGATGGCCTCATCTACTCAGAGGTCACCAAGGGGGAACTCGCATCCATGTTTGACTCAGCAGGATACCCAGCAACGATTGGCCAATGGGCAGTTCGGCTGGATTCACCCATGAGATTCAAGATCGCCTATGTCGGAAACATCACGCCAATGGAACCCTACGAGATTGAAGGAGATGGCTACGGCGTTGACCTGACAGACGCCACCACTTGCTGCGCTAAGATCGCCGAAGTTCTCACCGCCAATGGAATCCAATTCGAGTTCACTCATATGAACCCAGAGGGCGAGGAAATCGCCGTATACGAGAACACGAAACCGAGCGAACAAGCCGCTGCACCCAAACCCTGACCCGCAGTGGAGTTGAAAGCCATGCCCATTTCGAACCATAATCCCGCTAACGACGCTCGCTCCCTGGTCAGGGTTGGGTGAGCTCGGACGGGTAGACCCTGGAGCATATGCCAAAGCTAGGTTGTCCATGCGGGTTCGTTCACAATCTGTCACCTATTCCCGATGATGGATGGACGACCGTTCGCGATCGTGACTACGAAGATCTCATCGATACGGAGATTGCTGCACGGGACGACCAAGATGCAGAGGGACGCGTCACGCGGTATCATGGTTTACTCTACGAGTGCCCAGAGTGTGGACGGATCATGTGGGAGAAGCCGGGCGAGGACAGGTTTAAGGTTTTTGTTCCCGAGGACACGTGATGGGTCTACCAAGCCACTGGAGCCAACGGTGGTCGTTGGCTCTTCGTTCCGTTTTTCGGCTAACCCGAGCCAAAGGTTGTCCGCACCGTGGCTCAGTTCGACGGTAGGCACCTAGGGTATGGACAAGTTAGTCTCCGCGATATCAAGGCTTGAGGATATCAAGTGTCGCAAAGGCATGTGGTTCAATCCGTCGGCGGCTGATGCATAGACGTTCCTTGCAGGATTTCGTGGTGCATTAGGTGCGATGGGGATTGAGATTTCGGCGCATTCGGAGCATATCTTGGAGCGCCGCGGATGGGTTCACTCATCTACCGGTCCGGTGCCATCAATGCGAGAGCGGGGTTGGTCTGAGGATGAGATCATTGACGAGCTCATTGACATTCTGATTCAGGACTTGAATGATCTTTGTGCTAGAGATCGATTGGGAAGGCCTACCAGTCCAGCGGAGCCAACCGGCTGACGCCGGTGGCTCACTTCATCGGTAGCCGGACATGAGTGCTGTTGTCGACGAATCGTTTAGGGACATTCTTCGTGAGATCAGTTTGAATGGTTGGTCTGCTGCGGATTGGGCTGCACGCGAGTCGGATGACTGGTTTCAGACCAAGCATTTCGTAGGAGGGTTTGAGGCTGATGAGAGCGGCAGGGATGGAGAGTTTTCGTTCTCATTCATTGATCTACATGGTAAAGAGTGGTGGTTCTCATTCAGACTTGAGGACGTCCCAGCGTTGTTAAGGGACGGCTTTGATTCAGTATCGTTGTTTGATCCAGTCGCAGATGAGACAGAGTAAGATGACTACAATTGGGCCACATTTTTTGAGTGGCTACCAGTCCGCTGCAGGCAACACCGCTGACGCTGCGCGCCTGAGCTAATCGGTAGACTTCTTTTCAGATCATCATGTTCTCTGGGATAAAGCACCTATTCTTGCGTGCTAGGTTTCGTCTCTCGCTTCGGTCTGTTCACGAAGGTGTTGCAGAACAGGTTGTTCTCAGTTGCTTGGGTGCTCCCGACACTGTGAATGTTGGTGACACGGAGTCAGGCATTGACTACACATGGGAATACCACGCGCGGTATGATGCCAAACGTGACATAGTAATCGGAATAGCTCGTGGGCATGTGGCCTACTCCTCGATTCGTCATGTGTCAGACGAGGGTTTGCTCGCAGATTTTCGGTCTGCCGGGAAGGGTTTCCAGACCAGAGAATGACCACATCATGTCTACCAGTTCGCTCCAGCCAACGCCGCTGACGCGGCGCGGCTGAGCTAGTCGTTCTACAAACCAAATGAATGGGCCACTCGCACAGTTAGTTGCACTTACCTGCCAAGGGAATGCCTTCTTGGAAGGAAAGGATATCTCACGATTCTTCCCGGATAATTCAACCTGCCAGTTTTGCGATCACATTCACTTCTTCGAATTCAGGAGGAGAATCTTTGGGAAGCCGAAGGAGAAAATCGTCGCAAGTAATCCAGACGATTGGTTTACGTATCAGAAAAAGAATAGAATTACTGGATTTCGTATGCGACGAAAGCCTACCGACGATCCACAATTATCCGATCGGATGTCAGCCGGATTTGTTGGCGGAGGAGGTGAATGGGCTCTCCAAGCGATCTCAGAGGATAGCTGCAACTACTGGATCGCAAGTTGGGACGTGTGGAACCAGAATGCGCCGGAAAGTAGGATATGGAGAGTTTACTATGGATTGGTTTGCCGCTCGGAGAACCAGCCCCACATACTTCGTGAATTGGATGTGGTCTGGAAGGAGTTCAAAGAGACCTTAGTGGATATTCACGATTTTTCTAGGAGTTACACTCAAGATGGCTTCACGGATTGCTTCGCGAAGGCATTAGTAGCGATTGATGACCCAGATGCTGATATCGGATACCACAAAGACTTGTATATTTCCGACCTGCTTACTCCACTCGCCTGCTCAATTCTAAAGGCGGCCATGAGTTCATGGGTGTATGGCGGAATGGGATCATGGAATGACATGGGATTTGATGGTGAAGCACAGAAGGAATATGAACGCGTATCAGAAAGACACTTCGCCTTGCTTAACGAGGGAATTGAAGTAGCTGCTTCATCTAGCCACAGAAACAACCAACTAGAACAAGGCGGTGCTGGACAACGTCGCTAACGCGCCGCGCCAGACCTCTGCGGTAGCTTCAATCTCGGATGTCAGGTGGCATAGCAATAGACGAAGAACTGTTTTGGGGGAAAGCGGGATGGGTTTACCGGGCGGCCGTAGAGGATATTTGCTGGGCCCTTGAAACAGTTCCCGGAGGAGATTCGTTGAGAGAGCGATTGCTCGACGAGGATGATCCAGCGCGAGCGACTCAGCACATTGAGCTATCGGACCTTGATGAAACTTCGCGTCGGGCCTTTTTGGAAGCGGTACCACTAGCCTACACGAAGGCCAAGGGCGACGGATCACAAGAATGGAATGACCCGTCTTTCTATTCATCATTCTTACGTGCTATGAGCGAGTTGAATGATATGGTCGCCAAGTATCGAACGAGTCGTGACGTTAAGTAACTACACCAGCTACCAGTGCGCTGCAGGCAACGCCGCTGCGAGGCGCGCCTGAGCTAGTCGTTGGATGAACAAAATGGCATACCGGATCTCCAAAAACGGTACCGATGGCTGGATGATTCAGAACGTTTATGCGGAAGAATTCTTGGAGTCAGTCATCGCTTTTGGCGCCAATGGGAAGCTGGCGGAGTTCATTCGCATTACTGAGTACGTTCACGGAATTGATTTTGACCACGATTACGGGAGCGAGAACTACCTTCGTGATGAATTCTGGAGCCTACTCCTTAGATTCCTAGATCATACTATTCATGATCATGATTTCCATCTCCATCGAGCCATTGTAAACTTGCATTCTATGCTTCAGGCGGTTCGGGACGACAGCCGGGCCATCCAACAATCCAGTGGAGGTAACGCCTGACGGCGCACCTCACTTCATCGGTAGGCAGAAGATACATGTGGACTTACACGGACTATAACGTCACAGCAGCCACGCGCGTATTACTCACGGGCATTGCGATGGCGGTCGTGTTCTTCGCCTGCACTAGATGGTCGCGCCGGACGCTCGGCATGTTGATGCCATTCGCCATCGGATGGATCATATTATTTCCCATATTCTGGGGTGATTGGTTCCAGCATCCGCGAGTCATTCGCGAATACGGAGCGTCACGCTACGTTCTAGCGCTGGTCTCTGCAGGCTTGCCGGCGTCCGCATTGGCCGTATCATATTGGTTAGGCCGCAGCCGTAGCGTGCCTACCAGTCCGGTCGAGCCAACCGGCTAACGCCGGTGGCTCACCTAATCGGTTCTGCTTAGAAATGGATTGGCCTAGGCAATACTCGATTTGGACGAAAGCCTTGGAAGAAGGTCGGCGAGAGGATGCACACCAGATCCTCCACAACGCACGGAAGGCGATCCCGACAGAGAAGACGCCAGACCGATGGAAATGGTTTGAGGAAGCCTTACTTGATTCTAGTTCCGCCGGGTTCGTGATGGCAGTTTTCGAGGGCCACCCGATCCCGAAAGCCCTGATGCAGCCGATCCTCGCGGCCGGAGTAAGATTAGGTAATGCCAGTACGATTAAACTCTTTGTTCATCCTTGCATCGAGACCTTTGGTGTTGATGCTGTGGATCGTTGGTTTTCCGAAGTTGCGCCGGTAGATTTACCTGGTGTTAGCACGAAGCACGAAATGGCAAAGTACTGGTACGGAAGTCACGGTTTGAAGCCACGTCACTGAAAACTGTCAGAACAATTCGCTGGAGGCAACGTGGCTTCGCCACGCGCCTCAGCTCATCGGTAGGCAGAAAGAATGAAGAATGCCAACGTGTTCATCGATGTCGACTTGACTCTGGTAGACGAGAAGGGTGCGATTTACGGCGATGCAGTTGATGGGCTTGATCGGTTGCGGGATGCAGGGTGTCACCTGTTTCTCTGGTCTTCCGTGGGAGTTGACTACGCTCGCTCTACTGCTGAGCGTCTCGGGTTGACCGACTACTTTGAGGGCTATGCATCCAAGCCAGATATCATCATTGACGATATGCCCGCTACCACTGAGCCCGTCGAAAGTTTCGACTACCAGGCCACAGAGATGGGGGTGCAGGGTCAGCCCTTAAGAGATTAGTTTTCGAACTCCTTTGGTAATTCATGAGGGGGAAAAGACGACAAAGCTCGTGGGTGTGGAGAAAGCATTGAATGGAATTGAAAACACAGCAAAACTAATTTCTTAAGGGCTGATCCTAGTGCCACGGGCGGCCGTTGTCAGGTGCTGCAAGAATTTCCTGTGTCAAGCCGTCATGGCTTCTTCAAGCAGCATTTGCTGAATTTGGCCCAAGCTCCTTGGTGTCTCCGACAAGTTCTTCTCTGCCGGTGACTATTTTGGAAAGTGGGTGTGACGCTGGGGAACCTGGTGTGAGTATCAAAAACCGTAGAGTGGTTTTGAATGAGTAATAGGGCTTATGTTTTCTACCTGCTGTTGGTGTGTGTGTTCTTTTTGTGCATAGCCTCAGTCATGGTCTTAAGATACAATGGCAAGTCGGTGCCTGATTTGCTAGGTTTCCTCTCTTATGCAACAAGCTTTCCTGTTGTGATCGCGATTCTGGCCTACATTGCAGAGCTTTCTAGTCGGAAAAAGAAGTGAGGGGAGTTGCACGCGGGACGTGATTCTGACACTTACGAGAGCTGATCTCGGGGTCAGCCTTTAAAAGATTAGTTTTCGAACTTATGTGATACTACATGAGAGAGAAAAGACGACAAGGCTCGTGCGTGTGGAGAAGGCATTGAATGGAACTTAGAATACAGTAAAAACAATTACGTAGGGACTGACCACAATGCCATTGATTCATCAACGAGTAGGAAGGACTGACCATTAATTAAGAGAGGTTGTCGGATAGGGCGTAGTCCCAGGATTCCGCTACTTATTTTTCTTTTCGTTTCGGCTCAACAGAAGGGCGAGATGGATTTTCTGTTTCGTTGTTGTTTTCCGTCATATTTCTTGGGTTTTTGCTCGACGCGTGATTATTGGTGACGCCATTCGTGATCTGGATGATTCTTTACTACTGTAATCGTGCAACGCTAGGTTAATTGGATCTTGAATCTTAGAGAAACGGTGAATTTGGACCGGTTTAGGTTGACGAACCGGGTGGGGAGTAATCCGAGCTGTTTTGAGGCAATAGGTTTGAAACGGTTTTTGGGGGCGTGGTTGCCCATTTTTGTGTCCTGTGGGTGGAGAGCTTTGTGGCTGGTTCTGCCCTTGTCTTGGACTCTGGCGGCCGACGACGGAGCATTTTGCGCGGATCAGAGCTTTAGACCGTTTGGTGATCGAAGCGCCATCGTGTATGACATGCAGGTTCAGACTGATGGGAAAGTGCTTCTTATAGGCCGTTTTCCGGACCGTGAATCGTTCTTGGTGAGGATCGATGCTCGGGGCGAGGTCGATGAGACCTTCAACGCGCCGGGTGATGAGGATTGGTCCTGGACTCGAATCGGCACTCAACTGAGAACGCGACGGGTGACTGGCGTGGCTCAGCTACACAACGGTGATCTGCTGGTTGCGCCGGCACGATCATTTTATCGGTTGTTCCATAACGGTATCGAACGCGGTGAGTTTTCGGCCTTTCGGAGGGAAACGCTGAATGGTCCATTCTTGGTCGATGGGAAAGGAAGGGTCCTATTCTCTGACTCGGATCGAAATCTGTTGCGAATGTTTCCGAATGGTGGGGGCGCAGGGTCAGCCCTTAAGAGATTAGTTTTCGAACTCATTTGATAATTCATGAGGGGGAAAAGACGACAAAGCTCGTGGGTGTGGAGAAAGCATTGAATGGAATTGAAAACACAGCAAAACTAATTTCTTAAGGGCTGACCCGAATGGCGCTTACGTTCGGTATCATTGCCGTAGTAGACGATAGCACTTCAGTACCTTATACTCACCGACTTGCTTACCGCAAAAAGTGGATTCCCGGATTGTGGATTTATCACGATGGACAGGTCCGTTCCAGAGGCGAACAAGACGCTGCACCTAACACGGCTTCGCCGCGTTGGTGAGCTCACCGTTGTGTGTATCTGAAAATAGCTACCCATGAGTGACCTTCCAAAGATTCCTATTGAACTCATCAAAGCCCGCGAAGGCGTTATGTGCTTTTCCGAACTGGATGAGGAGATGGCCGCCATGATTTCTGCCGATACTGGAGAGCAGGTAGGTGCATGCTTCTCCCTACAGATACCGTTAGAGCCGTTGGATACTGGTTTGGACCATGTACCACAGCCTGAGTCGTCATCATTCGTCTTAGAAGGCAACGACATTCCAATTGAGACCGTTGATGAGTTGGATGGCCGGACCTTCCACTTGGGGAAGGGACCGCCTTGCAATGATGGGTCCATCTACATTGGATCAGCCCACAACCCAGCCGACCTGAAGACGATTTCCTTCAAGCGGATCGCCGATGACCTATATGAGATCGAGGCTAGAATTCACTGCCAGTTCGAGTATGAGAGCGTCGGCCAGAATGAGATGGTTTTACTATCAGCTAAGGTTCGACTCAAGAAGGACGCCGTTTGATGCACACCAGTCCAGTGGGGCCAACGGCTAGCGCCGGTGGCTCACTTTATCGGTAAGCAGATCAGTCACACCATGAACATTGCAGTCCAGAGATACCCGGTGATGCCGACTCGACCGTGTAGCTTTTGTTTGTGCTTGCAGGGAGGCAGCGTCTTCGCGGACTTCGACACGGATGGTACTGGCACGGTTTCTCTTCGTCGGATTTCATTCGATGGCTTCGGTTGCTGTGAGGTGGAGTCCAACAAGAGCTTGAGTTCAGGAGATTCGAGTTTGCTCCTAGATGCTGTCGACTCCGGCGAACTTGAGAGCTCCGGAGTCGAGGCAGTTTTGAGGAGATACTTTCGAGAGAGCACGGACGTGATTTGGAGTGACGCTCTAGCAGATCATGATCTACTTTGACCCAGGACGGGCGGCCTACCAGTTCGCTGGAGGCAACGCCGCTGACGCGTTGCGCCTGAGTTCATCGGTAGACGCTATCGAGCGCCATGAAGATTTCCACCATCCAGGCGACAGAGCGGTTCGAGAACACGGAGTTCAGCAATGAGGTCGTGGACGGAATGGCGTTGCCCCTCACTACAGCCTATACGTGTTCCCAGTGCGGCACGCAGGTTGGATTTCACAAGCTCGACTTTGAGAGCGGAGCACGACAGTGCCGCTCGAATCTGGAGATTGGGGTAGCGAAGCTTTTCGACGAGTTCGCACAGGAGCACGTCACCGACACGCGGGATTTTCTCGATTGGGTCTGTCCGAAGTGCGGACTGCCCGCTCGCGTTTACGTTCGCTTTTGGGCAGGCGGCAGGCACGGTGACGCTGGTGTGACGTTGCTGACCGTGGTTGAGGCACAACCTTCAACGGATGATGTCAGAGGATGAGACACAGAGCGGCTAACAGGAAAAAGGAATGTAGGTAACGCGGAGCGTTACTTGCATTCCCGGGTTGAACGACGCTCGAAGGTTCGGGGGGAGTGACTTGCGGAAAGTGATTTGTCAGGGGGAGTGGTTTTCAATCGCGATCACGGGAATGATCGTTTCTGATGCGGATCTTTGTCTCGAATCATGCCGGGTGACTGTAGGGCGCGTGAGGAATGAGTGATCCGGGGCTTTTCGGAGGAAGGCAGGAGGGGGCGTGGCACAAGCGAGTCTTTCCGAAGTCACTCCGGTTTTGGTGGGTTTTGAGTTCTGTAACGATTCTATCATGCAGCGTGACTCGCGACGAGGGGTGGGCCCCTGACCGGAACAAGATGGCCAATGGAATGCAAGGTCTGCCCGCAGCACGGGCAGGTGATCTCCAATGATTTCCGGATAATGGGCGGCGAGAGATTCTCTTTTGGTGATTCTCCCATCCAACACGCCTTCTCCTCTTGGGTGAGGAGCGGTGACTGATCCAGCAAGGCTCGAACACGATTGGCCCGCTGGCGGGCCCCCGGATGAAACCAACCGAAGAGGCGGACACGGTGCAGTCCCTTGGGAAGGACGTGTTGAAGGAAGCGGCGGATCAGTTCGTGTGGTGTCAAGTCGACGGACTCGGATTGTCCGGAACGACTGTTTCGGTAGGTCCAGCGCAAACGCCCGTCAGGTAAGACAGGGCGCCGTCGATTGCCTGTAGCGGTTTGGAAGATGTAACGGCCAAGATAGGCGAGCGCTTTTTCCCCCGATCCAACGGAGCGGACATCAACGACCCAGCGTTGTTTGAAGGTGTCCTTGGCGATGTCAGCAAGAGGGTCTGGTTGCTCGTCCTAAAGACGTTGATAGAAGCAGTGACGAAAGTGATCGGCCAACGGCGTGAAGGGGACGAGATACTTAGGGTGTTTGGCGGGTATCCATTGGGTGCCGTTCTGGCTGAGGGCTCCGGAGGGAACGAGAAAGTGGATATGGGGATGGTAAATCAGGGTGCGTGACCAGGTCTGCAAGACGCCTAAGGCTCCGAGTTGTCCACCTAAGTGTTTGGGATTGGCGGCGAGGTCACTCAATGCCTGCCAGGAGGCCGCAAAGAGGAGCCGATATCCCTCCCGAGGATGGGAACGTATCCAACGAGCCAGTGCGGAGGGAACGGTGAAGGTGATGGGGGAATAGTCAGTCTGAAACAAGAGTCGGGTGCGTTGGGCTTCCAACCACTGCTGGCTGTCGACACCGCCACACTGGGGGCAGTGGCGATCATTGCAAGAATGCCACCGGTAGAGAGTGCGATCGCACTGGGAACAATGAAAGACGTGTCCCCCTCATCGCCGGTGTACGGCAACGCAAGAGCCTGTCCAAGACCTCGGGTTGCCGCGCCGGCATGGTGGAACCGTATTTTCGAATGTAGTCGGGAGCGAAACGCCGCAAGCAGTCGCTAAAGCGGATCTGGGCTCCGTCCGTTGGCAGGATCACCGAGGAGCGGGATTAGAGATCTGCCATGAGTTGATCCAATCGCTTCTGATGTTGGGTCTGTGAAAGACTGGTGAGATGGGTGTATGGGTGTTTCGAGCCGTTACTTCGGGACGACGGTGCCCCAAGTTGACTTGGACCTGTCTGAGGTTTTCACCGTTCTCCAGGAGATGAGTGGAGTATGAATGTCGTAAGGTATGGATGTGAGCAGCCTTCTTGACTCGGCTCTTGGCCAAGGCCAAGCGAAAGGCTCGCTGAAGGGTGGTGCGAGCCATGGGGAACTCAGCGGGCGAGCGATACAACCCGGCATGTCCCTTGGCAGGGAAAAGGAAACGAGGATCTTTATGAACCCGCCACAGATCGCGCAATCGACACACGATCGGTCCAGGCAAGGGAACGTAACGATCCGCGTTGCCCTTACCGGATCGGATGTGCAGCAAGGAACGGTCAGCGTCAACATCCCGAACTTCCAACTGGAGGCCCTCCCCAAGGCGGAGCCCGCAGGAATAAATGGTGGAAAGAGCCGTGCGATGATCCAGCGGGTCGACGCACTTGAGGATGCGCCGAACTTCGAGGGCCGACAAGACCACCGGGAGTTTGTATTCGGGATTGGCGCGAGCGAGTTGGAGTTCCAAGGGCCACTCGCGCTGAAGGGTCTTCTCCCAGAAGAGTTTGATGGCGCAGATGGCCTGGGTGGAGGTCTGCCGGGCGACTTGCTTTTCGACCTTGAGGAAGATGCAATACTGCCGGACCTCCTCGGCAGTGATTTGATCGGGGGATTTTTTGCAATGCTCGCTCAACTGCCGCAGGCAATTCCAGTAGGCCTGTTCGGTACGATGGCCGATGGGGAGCAATTTGAGATCATCGGCGAAGGATTTAAGGATGGCGTGAGGTGACGATTTTTTTTATGTTCATAAGACAGGAAATAAGAGTACCTATTACACGGTCGGAGCCAGCCCGCATGCTGGCCCGTCCGCCTTTCAGGTTGCCAGAGGCCAGGCGAGAGGAAATGAAAAACGCATGACATACGAATGTCTCAAGTGAGTGACTCCCCTTCGCCGCGGCAGCGGCTTCGTTCAACGAGGAAGGGTGTGTTGATGCGAAGCCATCAAACACACCTCTGGTTGAACAAGCCCGACTTGGGCGGGGGGAGTGAAGGGTTGACTAAGGCGCTTGTGTTAGAGGCCAAACGCTCTTGAGACTTCTGGACCGGGCGAGCGGTCTGGATTCAAAGAAACGGATCGAGGGCTTTTGGGGGAGTTGAGTTGATTTCGGACTCGGATCGCAGTCGTGTCTCGTACTCGTTTTCCTAGAACCCCACCTGAAGACCCAAAAAGGCAAAACGATCCGAATACCCCGGGATAGGGGCGAAGACTCGAATGTAGGGGGCGCAGGGTCAGCCCTTAAGAGATTAGTTTTTGAACTCATTTGGTAATTCATGAGGGGGAAAAGACGACAAAGCTCGTGGGTGTGGAGAAAGCATTGAATGGAATTGAAAACACAGCAAAACTAATTTCTTAAGGGCTGACCCTAGTGCCAGCGGACCAGAGAGAATGTCGAGAGATTCTGTAGCAAGTATCGGAATCCCGGGGCTGCCCCCTTGTTCCCGGAGTAACAGCCCATACGTAACCATATCACGGGCAGTGCCTGGTGAAATGACTGGCCTATAAGTTATGCTTCTGGGTTGCGTTTTCTCCGTTCCAAGATAAGATTACGAGTCGTCTGGAAGAAGTAGTAAGTTAATTGAAGAGTTCAATGGATGGCTCTGACGGGATTGTTTACCGGACGTGGAGTGCGAACCATCTAACTGAGGTGTTGCGATGATGTTGAGTATCGATATTGAGCTGAATCCGATGTCCGCAAGAAAAGAGTTTTTCGAGATCCTATTCAAGTCATTCGAATCTCAGGGTTTTCGATTCGGAGCTTTACCGTGGAGGCAATTTCCGAACTTCACTCTCACTAGACGAATTGGTAGGGGGCGGGTGGATGATGATTTCGATTGGGATCTGATCGTTGATGAGAATGATATCAGTATCGGGCTCGAGTTTTCTAATTCTGAGCTGGAGGAGGGGTTGCATGTTGGTGTCAATCTGGAGAACAAACTGGCATGTTTTGTCAATGTCCTATCAGGACAGCTTCCTCGGGTTGAGTGCCGCTCCCATGAACGTGAGATGGCGTTGAGGCAGCAGGCGATAGCAAAATCTTTGCATCTGGGGCTAGGTGCAATTGTGACCGTAGCATTTCTTGATAGTGATGATAAAGAGGGAGAGCCTTGGTTTGAATTCTCCAGAACGAGGTGGGAAGAACTTACCGAAGAAGATCTTCCGCTCGTAGCCTACGACGAAGAAGACATAGGAATTGCGGAGGAGATCGCGAGGTGTGACAAAGGTCGGTTTCCTCCGTGGTATGAGGAGGCCAAACGAGTTGTTGCACAGCGAATTAGAAGGGAACAGGAGAGCGGCTCCTAGAGGGGGGCGCAGGGTCAGCCCTTAAGAGATTAGTTTTCGAACTCATTTGGTAATTCATGAGGGGGAAAAGACGACAAAGCTCGTGGGTGTGGAGAAAGCATTGAATGGAATTGAAAACACAGCAAAACTAATTTCTTAAGGGCTGACCCTAGTGCCAGCACCTTGCCGTAAAACTCGAAGAAAAGTAGAAACGAACAAGTCGTGGCACGCCACACCGCACCAATGCGCCCCGCGAACTCGAGCTCGGGGTCAGCCCTGAATGGCGCTTAGTTAAGCAGGCTTTTCGGGTTGTTTCACTTCTGTTTTCTAGATACTTCCACTTTCATCTTATGTCTCGCGCGTGAGCTCGGGGTCAGCCGTTAAAAGATTAGTTTTTGAACTTATGTGATAGTACATGAGACGGAACGGACGACAAGGTTCGTGCGTGTGGGGAATGCATTGAATGGAAATTGAAACATAGTAAAACTAGTTTCTTAAGGGCTGACTCCATTGCCGCTACGTCAATGGATCGAACCAGATCCAGAAGCATGAAATCTCGAGATCAGTTATGCCCAACTGAAAGAGAACGAAGTTGGGACAGGAAATCTCTTTACCTGTTGACACCCGCCCCAATGGGTGACCCTAGTGCCGCACTAGTGCCGCAGGACCCTAGTGCCAGCGTAGATCCGACCGAAGGATGGATTAGGGCCAGGTGATCCGACTGGGATAAACTTCAACGATTTATTCTAAGGCTATGTCGAGTAACCAAGATGATGAGGTATTCGTTCGATTGCGCGTAACGAGTACGAAGCGGACCGCCGAAGAACTGACGTCTTTGATTGGTCTGCAGTGCGACCGGTCGTGGTCGGTAGGCGACAAGCGTGGGAAGAGCGAGATCGTTGAACGATGCAATGGCTGGGAGCTTTATTCCAACGTGGAGAACAGACAGCAGACGCTTGATGCGCACATCGTTGCGCTCCTAGATCGTTTGCAGCCGCATGAGCAACGGGTGAGGGAAGTAGCCGAAAAGGACGAAGCCGTGTTCTCCTGTGTAGTCTATGACGATGAAGGCCGGCCTGCCCTTTACTTTGACAATCGGTTGGTAAGACGGATTGCTTCATTAGGGGTGGATTTTGACATTGATGTTTACTAGCTGGTAGCTCGAACTTGTGGGTGATGATGCCTTTAAAATGCTCGGCGGACTTCCTCCGGGGCAACGTGGGGTCGGATTCGGGCAGTGGAGTCCTGGCCAACTGCCAAGTATATGGGATACCGGGGCCACACCTGGCCTGAGAGCTCCATGGCCGTTCTTAATACCTGGTGGATATGTCACACTTCCAGAAAGATAAGTTGCTGCTCGCTGAATGAATTTGCTTCATGCCATAGTCCTTGCGGGTTTAATGACTGCCGGTCTCCTTACTGGGCGCATTATTGGTGGATATGTTTCCATTCTATCGAATCCTTTAGCTGAGATCGGTTTGGCTCTCTTGTTGGTAGCCTGTTTTACCACGCCAATCTTTCGAAGACTGGGCTTGCTTCCACCGCCACCTAAATGTCCCAAGTGCAGGAACAAGGATCGTTCTTACGGGTTGGTATCGGCCACTGAATTGCGGTCGTCATGGCAATGTAGTCATTGTGAGCAGAAAATGAAGTTTGATTGGAGTGGAGCAACTTTCTACGAAGTTGATGACAAGGATGACGTCAAGTTAGTGCTTCGTTGGCCCGGGTTTCTTGGGAGGTGGAAGGAATCTTCGGAGCGGAATTAAGTGTTCCGTTCAGATTGTATGAAAAAGGGTGCGGGGCGCGAATTGGTGGTCATGCAGCTTTGAGCTAGCACCTACAGGCCAACCATCGCAACAGCAGTGCCAGGGAAAGTGGTCTGCGCAGGAGGAAGTTTCTCGGTTGAAAAAATCTATTGGTTAGCAGGGCTACGGACCGGATACCATGCCGGGAGAGATCAAACAATGTATTATCAAGTCGCGACCATTCGGCTGATCGGGCGTAATCTCAATCCGGGAGAATTGGCGAACAAGACAGGCCTTGAGTTTGTGGACATTGACAGAGGGCCGGATTTCACATTCTGCGATATCGAGCCTCCACGGTCGGTTGAGAACCGAGAGACGATTCTCTGGCTGGTGGCGCTGATTAAGGAACATTATGATACCGTCATGGCGAATGGTTGTGAGCTGATCGAGCTTGATGTCGCGTATTACCACGATGGGCAGTGCAATTGTTCCCTAAGTAAAGAGGAACTCCGCGGATTGGCCGATATCGGAGCCGAGATGGTATTCAGTGTCTACGAGAATGTTGGCCTTGTAGAGCGGTACGAACGAGGGAATCCGAGCTAATCGAACTTCAACGACTGTATTTGAGGCTATGTCGATAGGCCAAGGCAATGAGGTGTACGTTCGATTATACGTAACGATTACGAAGCGGACCGCCGATGTACTGTCGTCTCTGATTGGTTTGCAGTGCGAAGGGTCGTGGTCGATGGGCGACAAACGGGGAAAGACTGAGATTGTTGAACGATGCAACAATGTAATGGCATTGGAACGTGACAGACTAGAAACCAAAAAACGGCTGGGCCGTCATAGCTTAACTTACCGCGAGAGTGGCCGAACAATGAGGTCCACCTCAGTTCGTAACTACTAATCAGAGGTCTGTCCCCGGTTCCACATGGATCAAACGTTTTACGAAGAAGCTTGAAACCGACCATACAATGGGGAAGCGATTTCAGCGGGTTGAAAGAATGTTGCGTGTTACTGACGTGTTAAGACGTGACCCTAGGTCCTGACGGGGCGCCCCGGGTGGCAGCCCTCAATGTGAGAGTCCCTGGTTGGGGTTCTCATGACGGATTTTGGAGAGCACGGATTGATTATTTGGCTTGGCAATAAGTGGTCACGATTCACTTGCCTTTCGGTGAATTGTTTGTAAGTGTTCGGTATTAATTTGCGACATTAAACAAAGTCGTGATGAAAGGTTGGAAGACTTGTTCTAAGGAGAATTCTTCTGGCGGAATATGATCTTTGTTTTGAAGGAGGGGGGGCTAAAGGCTCTGTCTTTGTGGGGGCCTTGGAGGTGTTCGAGAAACAGGGCGGGACGATACGCCGTTTAGTCGGAACATCGGCTGGAGCGATTACGGCGACCTTGCTCGCTGCGGGCTATAACTCGAAGGGGTTGCTTGATGCTGCTAATGAGCGAGTTACGGATTCGTCAGGAAAGGATATTCCACGATTCGCCACGTTTATGGATATCGCAACGGGGTTTAGCCAACATGCGATTGATAATAGCCTGACCTATGCGATCTTCCACTCGATCGATCTGCCTGGCGTCCCGGAATGGATAGAGAAAAAGATTGATAAGAGGATTTTTGGCGGGCTGACGAAAATCAAAGTTTACCGAGAAGTATTCTCGTTTGTAGAGAGAGGTGGTCTGTATGCGGGAGACAAGTTCCTTGAATGGATTCGAGAAAAGCTCGAAGCCAAGGGGAAAGGGTGGGGCGAGGCGACGCTGGAAGAGTTTTATAAAGCCACGGGGTGCGATTTGTCACTCGTCGCATCGAATACGGAATCCCAAGAAATGTTGGTATTGAATCATCGGACGGCTCCCCTGGTTCCCGTGGCGTGGGCGGTGCGAATGAGTATGAGTATTCCATTCGTTTGGCAGGAGGTCCTCTGGCGTGAGCAATGGGGAGAGTATCGGGGGACGAAACTGACTGGGAACACAATCGTAGATGGTGGCGCCCTTTCGAATTTTCCGCTCGACCTCTTGATATCTAGCGATAAATCCGTGACGGATGTCATGGGAGACACCAATCCGGATGGGGCTGATACATTGGGGTTCTTGATCGATGAAACGCTGGAAGTGGCTGGAGCGCCTGAGCGGGAAGTTGATGAAGGTACTGACGATGACAAGGACCTTATGGCATCCGCGAAACGGTTGAAGACAGTGCATCGAGTTACCAAGTTGATGGATACGATGATGACGGCTCACGATAAAACTGTTATCGACGCGAACGCTGACAAGGTTTGCCGGCTTCCGGCGAAAGGCTACGGGACCACGGAGTTTGATATGTCGGAAAAGCGTTTGGAAGCCTTAGTGAATGCAGGCCGAACTGCTATGAGTGCATACTTCAATCTCGGTAGCTAGAACAACTGCAGAGAGTCTTCAACTGACACGACTCATAGTCAGGTGAGTTCCCCCTATTTGGCGATGTGCCAAATAGGGGGGGACATTTTGCTGTCTGTTTTCTCAGTTTCTTCTCCTCGGTCTGTTCAGATAGTTTTTGCTATTCGCTGTACGATATGAGGTTTTGACCGCGGTGTTCGGTCTGGGTCAGACCTGTAAATAGTAATTCACGGGTGCGTAATTTTCGGAAAACTAATGGGATGGCAAGACCGCTTCGAATTCATTTTCTAGGGGCCAATTGCCGTGTTAGGGGTGTGATTAATATTGCGAGGCATCGGATCGAAGCGGCAGGCTTCCCTTTGAAGAGGCTGGAAGAACAGATCGCTCACAAGGAAAGCGGCAGCTCTGCTCCCGCACTCCATATGAGAGAGCTGAATTTTACATGTTGTAGTTTTCATTTTAACTTTTTCATTCTTCCTGCAATAGACCGTCTCCTTATGCGTGATTACCCGCTGTTTCTACAACCGATATCCCCGCAGTTTGAATCACACCCCCGCGTTAGGTGCCGACGGCTCGGAAGTTGTAGAATGGATCGGAATCGACTATTTGTTCGTGATATTGACCGGAACTACTTCATGGAGCGTCTTGAGGCAGGATTGGAGGAATCTGATGTTCGTATTTACTAATCACAGGTCTGGCCCCAGTTTCACAGCTATGGCGTAGGAACGGGAAAACCCTACTCGTTGATAGCGTGTGGACTCGAAGGGGGAGAAAATGCAGAATGTGAACTGCAAACTGGAGAATTGGGGGGAAGAAGGCACCCTGGCGGACATTTCGTTTGTGCAGACTGTCTAGACGGGAAAGATAAGTAATTACGGTACGCAGACGACCGGTACCTGGCCGTCTGGCCCTGGAACGCGCCAGCCCTCGGTGATTCCGATTCCTTTCGGGGAATTGATCGGATGCCATTTCGTGTCTTTGACTCGTTTTACAAAGTGATGCCCCTTGGACTCACTGCGACTCAGGGTTTGCACCGGTGGGGTTCCGTCGAGGTCGCGCTGGCGGAAGGATTCGAACTGGCGTTTGAGTTCCGGGGAGTACTTTTCCAGATAGGCGATCTGTCGGTCTTCTTCCGAGCAATTTCCGTCGGCCGAGATGACGATCGCTCGCACTCCGTCTTCCTCGCCATCGTTTAAACCCGCGATCGGTGGCACTGCGGATTGTGCACCCACGAATAACTGCCCCTCGCTGAGGTCATAGAAGAATACCTGAGGCTCTCCCTCTCGGTGATTCTGATAGAACCGATAGAAGAAGAACGCGGAGATTGCTAGAAGCCCGAGTGCGAGGCCTAACTTAGCACCGTCAGATTTTGCGATCTTGTCCATCAATGCGCATCGATCGGGGCTGACCACCAACACTGTTCGCGATCACAGGGAATCCTTGCCGCGTCCAGACTCTGCGCGCTTCCGTCGGCGAAAGCGTAGTTGGAACGACGATTGTGGCGGATTGCCCCTGGATCATTCTGTAGCACCCGATCAAAGCCCGGAGCGTTCGCTGCCCCTTGCTCTTTCCAAATCCACCAACGATCGTTTGGCCAGCCACCCCAATCGCTGTGGCCATCTCCGAGGAGAATCATTTGCGTGGCGGATTCGACGCGAGATGCTCGGCAGAGATTGTTCTCATAACGTTCCCCGCGTCCGAATGGCGGCTGTGCGCCGCCGCTTTCCCAATGCACGTTGACGGCGCCGATTCCGCTCGCAATTGCAATCTCGCCCGCGACGAATTTCGCGCCGATTAAGTGTTGCTCGCCAAGGGCGTAGCGGTCTTTCTTTTCTGTGGGACAGTCGTAAGACCCAGCGGAACGGCCCACGTAATCAAACACATACGGCCGCCAGCTAGACTCGACGCCTTCGAGTGCATCCTGCATCGGTGGATACCAGTCGTCGTTGTCGTCCACGTACATCGTGACGCCTAGGGTCAGCTGCTTGAGGTTGTTGATGCAGAAGATCTGTTGCACTTTTCCTTTGGCAGTGCTCAGTGCGGGGAGAAGCATCGAGGCGAGGACTGCAATGATCGCGATCACGACCAGGAGTTCAATCAGCGTAAAGGCGCGCGAGGCGGTTGGGTGCTTTGGTGGATGGCATCTCATTTTTGCTGCGTTCGTTTACGCTTGGTCACCGATGTCGAGAGTTCCTTTCAAAGATGTTCCTTTTGAAAGTAGACGTCGGCTTGCGCGAATACTTGGTGCTAAGTGGTCGTGGTAGTGTCTCCGAGATTTGTAATTGTATCAATCGCATTTCCGGGCGGTGGTGTGTCTGGGGGATGGAAATTGGTGGGATCGGTTCCGGAAGGTGGGGCGAAATGCAAACTGCTTAATGCAAAATGCAAAATTTGGGGGCGAGGCGGTGGGAGCTTGGGGGGGGAGGCGTGGAAAAGCCGCCTGGAGGGTGGCCCCCAGACGGCTTTTGTTTTTGATTTTTAGCTTTGTTTCCCAGCTAGGCTCGGGCTGCTTGCGGTGGGCTTTACCACCAAAACCAAGGGCCGCTGCTTCGGCGTTGTTGCATTTTTTGGAAGTTGTTCCACTGCACATGTTGGTCTAAGTAGAGCGCATTGCCCCCAGCGGGTAATTGGATGCTGGCTTGGCCGCGTCGAGCCGAGCTTGCGGCGAGATGTGGCGAGCTGTGCCCCGCCCATCCGCCGTCTACCTTCGAGAAGTTGCCGCCAGTGCCTTCCCTTGAATTCCGGCTGGATAAGGTGGCGTCTGCGGCGTAGATGGCTTCGGATATGCCGATCGTGAAGGTGGTGCCATCTCGATTGCGAACGACCTTTTGTTGAATCCGTTCGAAGACGTTGGTCGGGTACAGTGCCGGTGATCCCTTGGTGGCAAAGGCGTAGCCCAATACTTTGAAACGTGAGGTGAAGTTCCAAAGCTCGTCATTGTTTTGTTCTTGGAAGGAGGGGCAGTAAAGGATGTCTCGAGCGAATCCGTAGCTGAGCAGATTGGAGACCGTGGCCTGCGGCATGTCCCAGGACCAGTTGCCGACTTGGTTCCGATTGTCGACCATCGGTGGAAGGATGTTGTTGTTGTCATCCGCATACATCTGGCTCGCGATCCCAACCTGGCGCAAGCTGCTCATGCATTTGGTCCGCTTGGCCTTCTCCTTGGCTTTGGATAGCGCCGGGAGTAGCATCCCAGCCAGAATCGCGATGATTGCGATCACCACCAAGAGTTCAATCAAAGTAAACCCCCGATTCAAGTAGCCCAGGGTACGATTCTTCAATCGCGTCATCAAAGACGGTTTGGGTTGCATGCAGGGAAGCTAACACGTGCGATTTGTGACTGTCAGGTTAAAAAATGGGGAGGGCGAGCCGGTGCGCCAGCCAAGGTTCTTGATTGGAATCGGAATCGGCGCGCGAGGGTAAAGTGCTTGGTATTAATGAGTTCAAGGGCTTCGTAGTTTGAGTTTCAAACTTGGGGGACGGGAGTCGGTTTGGCATTTTTGTAGCGTTGAATGGAACGCTTTCTGGACGGTTGGATGGCGTGGATTGGGTTGGGATTCGGCGTCTGGTCTCTTGGGGGTGGTCGCGGGGTGGCATTGTTCCTTAGTGATCTAGGGTAGGGCTGTCGATAATTGCGCACTCTGAAAAAGGTCCTTCACGTACGGTTGGTTGGGTTCCTTGCTGTGGCCTGAAAAAATGGCCGATTCGGATGAAAACGAATTGATTGCCGGGATTCTAGGGCCTTGGCACTTCGCGTGCTTTTCGGTTGTGAAGCCTCGATCGGTGTTTAAGCTTGAGTGTCGAAGAGCGAATGGATTTATCAACCTACCAGGTGGGCGAGTTCTACGATGAGTTGTTTGAAGCGCCTGGCGTTGCCCGCTCTGCGGCGTCTCTGCTGCTTCAGCGCATCGTCGAATTGACCCCGGAACAACTGCTGCAACGCCAAGCGGCTGCGGAGCTGGCTATGGTGCGTGCTGGGATCACCTTCAATGTCTACAAAGACAACCGAGGCGTCGAAAAAACGCTCCCGTTTGACCTGATTCCGAGGATCGTTTCATCCACCGAGTGGAATATGATCGAAGCCGGACTGATTCAGCGTATCCGAGCGTTGAATCTCTTCCTCGATGATCTCTATCACGACCGCAAGATCGTGAAGGACAAGGTGGTGCCGGAAGAGGTGTTGGCGACGTCCAAACATTACCATTCCCAATGTATCGGACTCAAACCGCCGCGAGATATCTGGATTCACATTACCGGGACGGATTTGGTGCGGCACACGGACGGCAAAATCTACGTGCTTGAGGATAACCTCCGGTGCCCGTCCGGGGTGAGTTATGTGCTGGAGAATCGGCACTTGATGAAGAATCTCTTTTCAAGGCTGTTCGATACCGGGCGCATTCGCTCGGTCGATAACTATCCCTTCAAGTTGCGAGATGCGCTTGAGTATCTCGTTTCGGATAAAGTGGCCTCGCCCAAGTGTGTGGTGCTGACACCAGGGGCCTACAATTCGGCCTATTTTGAGCACAGCTTTTTAGCGCAGCAGTTGGGTGCTGAGTTGGTGGAAGGTGGGGACTTGGTAGTGTTTGATGACTTTGTGTGGACGCGGACGACGAGTGGCTTTGAGCGGGTCGACGTGATTTATCGTCGGATTGACGATGATTTCCTCGATCCCGAGGCGTTTCGGTCGGATTCGATGCTGGGCGTGCCGGGATTGATGCGCGCCTACCAAGCCGGCCACGTCGCTTTGGCCAATGCGCCTGGAACCGGGGTCGCGGACGACAAGGTGGTGTATGCTTATGTGCCAGCCATCATTAAGTATTATTTAGATGAGGATCCGATTCTGCCCAATGTTCCCACTTATCTGTGTTCGGAGGAAAAGGACCGAAAGTATGTCTTGGAGCATCTCGATGAACTCGTCGTGAAGCCAGCGAATGAATCCGGTGGTTATGGTTTGCTTATTGGGCCGGCCGCAAGTGCTGCGGAGCGCGAGGCCTTTGCCGCCAAGATTCACGCGGATCCACGAAACTTTATTGCGCAGCCGACCCTATCTCTGTCACGAGTGCCGACGATATGCGACGGCTCCTTGGCGGGCCGCCACGTCGATTTGCGGCCGTATATCGTTTATGGAGAAGATGTCTATGTGTTGCCAGGGGGATTGACTCGGGTCGCGTTGCAAGAGGGTTCGCTCGTCGTGAATTCGTCACAGGGTGGGGGGAGTAAGGATACCTGGGTCATGCAAGAGGTTCAGTAATGTTAAGTCGCGTTGCCAATTCGATCTACTGGCTTAGCCGTTACATTGAGCGCGCCGACAATGTGGCCCGCTTTGTAAGCGTGAACCTCGATCTCATGTTGGATTCCGATGTGGGCCAGGAGCAACAGTGGCAGCCTTTGGTGAACACTTCAGGGGATCATAAGGATTTTGAGCGGCGCTACGGTGAGGCGACCCAAGAGAACGTCATCCGCTTTCTCGCCTTCGATGAAGAGAACCCCAACTCGGTGTTGTCCTGCCTCCGCTCCGCGCGGGAGAATGCTCGGCAGGTGCGGGAGATTATCGCTTCGTCCATGTGGCAACAACTGAATGAGTATTACTTGTTTGTAAGGGATGCCGCAGCGCAGCCGGATCGCATTGAATCGTTGAACCGATATTTTCTCCAAGTGCGGCGCGGTGCGAGCACGTTTATGGGGATGACCGACTCCACCATGACGCGCGGGGAACCGTATCAATTTTCCAAGCTGGGGCGGATGCTTGAGCGGGCGGACAAGACCTCGCGAATCTTGGATGTGAAGTATTTTATCCTTTTGCGGTCCATCGCGGAAGTGGGTTCGCCGATCGACCACATTCAATGGAGTGCCGTTCTTCGGTCCGCCAGTGCGTTTGAGATGTATCGCAAACAATACGGGGCGATTTCTCCCTATCGCGTGGTGGATTTTCTCTTGTTTAGCCATGACTTTCCTCGGGCCGTGCGGTTTTGCTTAGACAAGGCGCATGAATCTTTGAGGGCGATCACCAAGACACCCGCCGGGCATGTCCGGACAGATCTCGAACGGATCTTGGGGGCCTTGTGTTCCGATGTGACCTATACCCAATCCAGTGAAGTGATTGAGTCCGGATTGCATGAGTATCTGGATGATCTCCAGGATCGGCTCAACCAAGTCGGAACCGAGGTGCATCAAACCTTTTTTGCTCGAAAAGTCCCGGCCGCGGATCGCTTGGATACCCATCGGCGGAGCTCGGAGCAGCTTTCGGTTTTCTCGCCGCACCGGGTCGCTTCTTCGCAAAGTTCGGAGTCCTAAATCGGCTTCAAATTCTTGGAACCTGAGACGTACCGCCCATGTCGATTCACGTCGGTCTTCACCACCAAACCCGCTACGAGTACCCGCGGCCGATCTTTCATGGTCCGCATGTGATCCGCCTGCGGCCGGCGCCTCATTGCCGGACGGAGATCTTGAGCTATTCCCTAAGGCTTTCGACGGACGATTTATTTCTTAATTGGCAGCAAGATCCGTTTGGGAATTATCTCGCGCGTTGTGTCTTCAATTCCAAGCTGGACCGCTTGGTCGTTGATGTCGATCTGGTGGCGAAGATGGCGGTGCACAACCCGTTTGATTTCTTTGTTGAAGATGCGGCGGAGACGTTTCCGTTTGAGTATGAGCAGGCGCTGAATCGGGAACTGGCGCCCTATCTAAAGAAGGGAAGGGGCACGCCGCGGTTTCTTGAGTTTGTGGCGTCGATTCCGTTGGAGCGAACCCGCACGATTGATTTCTTGGTGCAGCTCAATCAGCGTTTGGCCCGCGACATTCGATATGTCATTCGCCTCAAGCCGGGGGTTCAGACACCGGATCGGACGCTGAAACTGGGCTCGGGATCGTGTCGGGATACGGCTTGGCTCATGGTTCAAACCTTGCGTCGGTTGGGACTGGCAGCGCGGTTTGTCTCGGGCTATCTCATCCAGCTCAAGCCGGATGTCAAATCGCTCGATGGGCCTTCGGGTGCGGAACAAGATTTTACCGATTTGCATGCCTGGTGTGAGGTGTTCCTTCCCGGGGCGGGGTGGGTTGGGTTTGATCCGACATCGGGGTTATTAGCGGGGGAAGGGCACATCCCGGTGGCAGCCACACCGGAACCGTCCATGGCAGCCCCGATTACGGGGGCGACGGAGAAAACGCGCTCCAAGTTTTTTCATGACATGAGACTGGAGCGGGTCTTTGAATCGCCCCGTGTCACCTTGCCTTACAGCGAGGCGCAGTGGGAACGGATTGAGGCGCTCGGGCATCAAGTGGATGCAGAGCTAGAGGCCATGGACGTGCGGCTCACCATGGGGGGCGAACCCACCTTTGTCTCCCTCGATGACATGGAGGGGGAGGAGTGGAACTACACGGCGATGAGCGAGCGGAAGTTTGCTTTGGCGAATGAGCTCATGTGGCGTCTGCGGGCCAAGCTAGGGCCGAGCGGGGCACTTCATTCCGGACAAGGCAAGTGGTATCCGGGCGAGCCCTTACCGCGGTGGGCACTGGGTTGCTTTTGGCGTCGGGATGGCCAACCGGTTTGGCGAGAGGATGACTTGATCGCCCGAGTGGGCGGCGGGCACCAGAATACCGAGACGGACGCTCGACGTTTCATTCACCAGCTCGCCCGTCATTTGGGCGTCGAGCCGGGGCATGCCTTGCCCGCCTACGAGGACGCATGGTATTACCTCTGGCGGGAACGTCGTTTGCCGGCCAACGTGGATCCGTTGCACTCAAATCTAGAAGACAAACAAGAGCGAGACCGTTTGGCTCGCTTGTTTGAACAGGGCTTGAATCAGGTCATCGGTTATGCGCTGCCCGTCCGGAGGGCGGCGACTCAAGACGGGTGGGAATCCGGAGAGTGGTTCCTGCGCCGAGAGCATCTGTTCCTGTTCCCTGGGGATTCCCCCATGGGGTATCGTTTGCCTTTGGATTCGTTGCCTTGGATTGCCAAGGAGGACTATCCTTTCGTTCATCCTCCTGATCCCACGCAAACCTTTGCCGACTTACCGGAAGCGCGAGAACTCTTTCAGCGTTTCTCAACAATCCCCGCTCCGGCGCCACGAATGCAGGCGGCTCTTAGCGAGGGGAGCGAGGCTCAGCAGGAATCGCGGGAGATCGTACGAACGGCTCTCTGTGTCGAGCCGAGGGAGGGGCGATTGCACGTCTTTATGCCTCCGGTAGACTCGGCGGGCGACTACTTGGAACTGGTGGCCGCGATCGAGCAGTCGGCGCGAGACACGGGGTTGCCGGTGATTTTAGAAGGAGAACTGCCGCCGCATGATTCGGGAATCATCCGGTTTAGTGTGACGCCGGATCCCGGGGTGATTGAGGTGAATATCCCGCCCGCGTCCAATTGGGACGAGCTCGTGCGCCAAACCAATGTGGTTTACGAAGAGGCTCGGTTGAGTCGGTTGGGGACGGAGAAATTCATGCGAGACGGTCGGCACACGGGCACGGGAGGGGGGAATCACATCGTGTTGGGTGCAGAGACGCCGACTTCCAGCCCGTTTCTGCGTCGGCCTGACTTGTTGCGGAGTTTAGTGAACTATTGGCAGAACCATCCCTCCCTGTCGTACTTGTTTAGCGGGCTGTTTATCGGGCCAACCAGCCAACACCCCCGGGTGGATGAGGCTCGGAATGATGCGTTGTACGAATTGGAGATTGCCCACGCACAGGTTGCTGATCGGCAAGAGCTCCCGCTGTGGATGGTGGATCGCATCTTCCGCAATCTCTTGGTCGATATTACCGGGAATACTCATCGGGCCGAATTCTGTATCGATAAGCTCTACTCGCCTGATTCGGCTTCGGGACGACTCGGCTTGTTGGAAATGCGCGCCTTTGAAATGCCCCCGCATGCGCGGATGAGTCTGGCCCAACAATTATTGATTCGTTCATTGATTCGCCGCTTTTGGAAGGCTCCCTATCATCAAGAGGCGGTTCGTTGGGGCACTCAAGTGCATGATCGTTTCATGCTGCCGCATTTCAATGAGATCGATTTTAAGGATATCATCGACGATTTGCGCGAGCACGGTTTGCCCTTGGAAATGGATTGGTTTCGACCTCACTTCGAGTTTCGGTTTCCACGCTACGGAGAGATCAATCACCGGGGCGTGCAATTGGAACTGCGGCAAGCCTTGGAGCCCTGGCACGTGCTGGGGGAACAGAATGCGGCGGGAGGCACTTCGCGATCGGTGGATTCGTCGTTGGAGCGGATGCAGGTCAAGGCGCGTGGGTTGATTCCTTCGCGGCACATCGTGACCTGTAATGGCCGGCGGGTGCCTTTGCATCCGACGGATACGCAAGGGGAGTACGTGGCGGGTGTTCGGTTCCGAGCTTGGCAACCCCCGCATTGTTTACACCCGCAGATTGGGGTGCATGCCCCGTTGCGGTTCGATTTGCTGGACGTTTGGAATGAGCGGGCTTTGGGTGGGTTTACCTATCACGTAAGCGATCCGGGCGGCGTCAACCCGGAGTCCTTTCCGGTCAATTCGTTTGAGGCCGAGAGTCGACGACTGGCTCGGTTTGAAGCCATCGGGCATTCGCCGGGGAAACAGCCGATTCCCAAACCGGAGCCGAATCCGGATTTGCCCATGACGCTGGATCTGCGCCGGCCCGAGCCCGGATCCACGGAGGGGTAGACGCGCTTGGGACGTTTCAAACTAGGCAGTCCTACGAGTCTTCGGCAACATCCCTGAAGCGCGGGTGCTAGGATCCGGCGCGTATGACGATGAACGGGATTGAAACCACTGCTGCTGGCGCTGACGGGCCGAGAGAAGTGATCGCGGCCGCGGGCCTTGAGGCGGGCTACGATGAGTGCCGCACCGCAGAGGGGGCGGTTCGACCGCATTGGTCTCGCGTGCTTGGGCACGTCCAACAGCTAGATGCGGCCGAGCGTACCGAACATACCAACGCGGCTCGGCGTATCCTGAGAAATCATGGAGTGACCTACAATGTCGCCGCGGGGGAGAGTTCCAGTGAACGCGCTTGGGAGTTGGACGTGCTGCCGTTTGTGGTGGATGCCTCGGAGTGGGAGACCCTCAAAGCCGGAGTCATCCAACGAGCCAAGCTCGCGAATCTCGTCTTACATGATCTCTACAGCGGGCCGCAATTCTTGTTGCGCAACGGGATGATCCCGCCCGCCTTGGTGTTGGCCAATCCGAGTTTTCTGCGTTGTTGTCGAGGCATACCCGTTCCGGGAGACACCTTTCTTCACCTGCAGGCCTTTGATTTGGCACGATCACCCAGCGGGCAGTGGTGGATTCTCGATACTCGCACCCAGACGCCCAAGGGCGTGGGGTATGCCATCGAGAACCGCACGATTGTCGGGCGGGTGTTTCAGTCCCTCTTTCGCGAACTCCGCGTGGAACCGGTAAACCGTTTCTTTACTCGCATTCGGGACAACTTGGTGGATTTGGCTCCCTCGGCCACGAACTGGCCGCGAGTCGTCTTGTTGACGCCTGGGGTTCACAGCACGGCTTACTATGAGCATGCTCTCTTGGCGCGCTATCTTGGTTACACGCTCGTCGAAGGAGCCGATCTCACCGTGCGGGATGGTCGCGTGCATCTGAAGACCGTGGAAGGGCCGCAGGCCGTGGATGTGATTTTGCGATACGTGGACGATGCCTATTGCGATCCGCTTGAATTGCGATCGGACTCCGTGCTGGGCGTGCCTGGATTGGTGCATGCCGCGCGTTCTGGGAAGGTGCTTTTGGCGAATGCCTTGGGTTCTGCCCTGATGGAAACGCCCGCCCTGCAGACGGCTCTGCCTGAATTGTGTCGGTATCTCCTCAAGGAAGATTTGCGTCTTCCGGCGGCACCGACCTGGTGGTGTGGCGAGCCCTACGAGTGGGAAACGGTGGCGGGTAAGCTGGATCAGATGATCATCAAGAACACCTTTCCCGCCCAGGGACGGCGGACCCGTAGTGGTGCGGAGCTTTCGGCAACGGAACTCGAGTCGTTGCGCGAGGAGATTCGTCAGCAACCGCACGATTACGTTGGCCAAACACCGATTCAACTTTCGCGGGCACCGGTGTGGTCGTCGGACAGTGTGGATATGTTGCCTGTGGTGTTGCGGGTCTATGTCGCCGCAAATGGGGATTCGTATGACGTTCTGCCGGGAGGGCTGACGAAGGTTTCCAACTCGCCGTATTCGCCCGTGCGCGGGTTCCAACTCGCAGGGGGCAGCAAAGATACTTGGATTCTGGGGGCTTCAGACGCCCCGGCGGCGCCGTCGATCAAGCTGGAGTCTCGTCCGGCGGCCCGTGTGTTGACCGGGGTGCCGAGTCGCTCGGCGGATAATTTCTTCTGGATGGGGCGTTATGCGGAGCGTTTGGAGAATTTGATTCGGATGTTACGGAGCGCCGTCTCACGTTTGGTGGATGAGCCGGAGCCGCGGATCCAACAGCAGGCAATTGCCATTGCGGAACTCTTGGGGCGGTTTGGGTTTCATCCGCAGTCGAGCCCGTTTGATGGTTCTTTATTTCAATCGGAACAATTGGTTTTGGCGATTGCCTATGATCCGAGCTACGTGGGGGGAATCGATGCCTTGTGCCGGCGGACGCTGACGATTGTCAACTCAGTCCGCGATCGATTCTCCGGAGACGCTTGGAGGGTGTTGAGCCGACTGCGCGACTTCCCAGGGCCGCGTCCCGAGCACTTTCCACTCAGCGCACTCCAGCAGCGACTCCACGAGCTCCTAGGCGTCCAGGCCGCTCTGATTGGCATTCAAACCGAGAACATGGTGCGGGGACCGGAATGGCGTTTCCTCAATGTGGGGCGTCGTTTGGAACGGGCCCAGAATCTGTGTCATCTCTTGCACAGTTTGATGGAACATCCCGAAGGACTCGATCTCTTGCTGAATCCGGTCCTTGAGATTTCTGATAGCTCGATGAGTTATCGGCGTCAATTCTACTCCGAACCGGAGCCCGCGTCCGTGCTTGAAGAGTTGTTACTCAATGAGCAAAACCCGCGCTCGTTGCGATTCAATATCAATAGTCTACTCGAACTCTGCCGCGGGCTGCCTCAACTGGAGATTGAGGAAGTCGTGAGCGATCACGAAGTGCAGATTCGACGCATCCGGCGGACGCTGAATCGGAAATCCGTGCTCCAGATGTTTTCGCGTGATGCGGACGGACGGGTGACGGTGAGACCAGCGCGTTTGCGTCGTTGGCACGGTCAGTTGTCGTCGTTGTCCGATTCCGTGACGCGGCAATACTTTAGCCTCCTCAAATCGAGAGCCTCACTCCATGAACTATCTGCGATACCATATCCGGCATAGCACGGTGTACGATTTTTCGGCGCAGGTAACCGAGGCGGATCATATCGTCAAACTGCGGCCGCGGGATTTGAGACACCAGCGCTGTGAGTCTTTCGAGTTGCAGGTGTCGCCGGATTGCGAAGTGGCGACCGAAATGGCCGACTACTTTGGCAATGAAAGTTCGGTGTTGATTCATCGGCGTGCTTTGAAGCGTCTTGAGGTCACGGCGCGGAGTGTGGTGGACGTGCGGTTGCCGTTCATTCCTGACGAGACCGAGACGCCGCCGTGGGAGATGGTTCGGGCACGGATCTTAACGGACCGGAGTCGTTCCGCGTTGGAAGCGCTTGAATGCACTTATCCCTCGCCGCAGGTGGAGAGCCCGGCGGGGATTGTGGATTTTGCCCTACAATCCTTTACTCCGAAGCGATCATTGCTGACGGCGGCGCGCGATCTCACGGAGAGAATCTACCGGGAGTTTGTTTTTGATCCGAGTGCCACCACGATTGCTACACCGGTATCAGAGGTGTTTGAGCGCCGCCGTGGGGTGTGCCAAGACTTCGCGCATTTTCTGATCGCTTGCTTTCGTTCGCTGGGCTTGGCGGCCCGGTATGTGAGTGGGTATTTGGAGACGGACCCGCCGCCGGGGAGTGAGAAGTTGGTGGGGGCGGACGCCTCGCATGCCTGGGTCTCGCTGTATTGTCCGGATGTGGGTTGGATTGATCTGGATCCGACCAATGGGTGTTTGCCGTCCCTACGGCATATCACCATTGGCTGGGGGCGCGATTATTTGGACATCTGTCCTTTGCGTGGCGTGGTGAATGGGGGCGGGGAGCCCGTTCTATCCGTTGGCGTCGATGTGACTGCTGAAGACAGAGTCCCCGCAAATGCCTAGGTGGCATTGCCATTGGCCGCGTCCCTGGGGGTGTGTTCTCAAGCCAATAAATTGATCTTATCAGAATGGACGCTGTTTCAAGCACCCCTCAAGCCGTGGGCGATACGAGTCCCCTGCAAATCAGGGTTTTAATGCAGAGTGATCTAGGGTTTGCGGATGAGGTGCGGGCCGCGTGTGGTTGGAACCAGACCCGGACGGATTGGAAACGTCTGCTGGACTACGAACCGCAGGGGTGTTTCTGCGCGCTTTGGGACGGGCAACGAGCCGGCACGATCACGACGACCCGATACGGAACGGACTTGGCTTGGATCGGCATGATGTTGGTGCATCCGCAATTCCGACGCCGTGGGGTCTCGACGGGTTTGATGAATCACGCGATCCGGTATTTGCGGCGTTGTGGTGTCGGTTGCATCAAGCTCGATGCAACGCCCGAGGGCGAGCCTGTATATCGTAGCCTGGGGTTTCAACCCCAGTTCGGACTGCAGCGATGGGAGGCGAGCCTGGCGGGTATTCCAAAGGAGAATGAGTCATACGTTCCACTAGAAGCCCATCGCCGCCTGGATCGCGGAGCATTTGGCGCGGATCGATATCGATGGTTGCAAGGCTTAGCCAAGGATTCCCGAGAGGTGATCGTCTCGGACCAGGGCTTTGGGATGGCACGCGCCGGGGCTCGGGCAAACTACCTGGGGCCGGTTGTGGCTGCGACACCGCAGGGGGGCGAAGCGTTGGGGCGGGCATTAGCGACAGGTTTGAGTGGGTTGACCTTTTGGGATATTCCGGATCCGAATGGGCCTGCAGTGGCATTGGCGGAGGCGCTGGGTTTTACGCCGACTCGAACCTTGTTGCGAATGTGCTTGGGGGATGGTGCCGCGACGAGTGATCCCTTGCGCCAGTTTGCGATCGGGGAGCCCGCGACGGGTTAGCAATGGTCGAGCGACCGTAATCGCGAGCCGTTTCTGTGCAGCGTTTCCTGCTCTTGCCCAACGGCTCGCGGGTACGCTCGCCCCACCTTCCGGAGTAGAATTTGGAACGGTTTGGGCTTCGAGTTTTTGTGTGGGATGAGGTGCTTTGACCGTCGAGGCTTTTCGAATCAACTCTTAGCGCGTGACGCGGGAGACCGATTGTGTATGTTGGTAGGGTCATGAAGACTTATGCCCTCATTGTTGCTGCCAGCTTGGCTCTCGTGGGAACGGGACCGGTTGCGCAACCCGCTGCCCGCGAGACCCAGTGGCTGCCGGCCCTACCCGAACGCGTCGAGTGGTCATCTCGCGGCACTGCTGAGATTCTCGCCGACAAGTCGGTTCAATTGCGAGGGTCCGATGATTGGCAAGAGTTCACGCTTTGTTTCGAGTTCCCCGAGGCTACCCAGATTCAGCGGATCCGGTTAGAGGTGTTTCCGCCTGAGGTTTCCTCTGTCTCGCCGGAAAAACAGCTCGTCTTGTTTGACGTGAAACCGCGTCTTGAAGACGCAGCGGTTGGCACGACTCTCCTGGATTTTCAAGGGTGCCGATTCTTGGGAGGGCTCGATGACGCAACCGTTGGGAATTGCATCGATCAACTAACCGATACGGGTTGGTCCGTCCCGGAATTCGATGGGAAGGATGCGGGTCATCAGTTGATTCTGGAACTGAACAAACCGGCTGTCGTCGGACCGGAGGGTACGTTCGCGATCACCTTGGATTCCGGTGGGGCGCGGAATTTGTTGACGCTGTCTCGGGTTCGGGTTTCGTTTGTCGGTGGACAACCTTGAGCCCCCGACAGTCTGCGTTCTGGGCTGGCTGGCAAGTCCTTCCGGAGTTTCGGAACTTTGTGCGGGGCGTTCTTATAACACGGGAACGAGCCCACTCCTAGAACTGCCCGAGTCACCTTGCGGGGTTATGGTTTGATGGGGGATCTCTTGCGCTTGTAGTTGCGTGTCCATCCGTCTCCACTGCTACTACTGCCCATCATGGAACTGCTGCTACTACTCGGGGACTTGTATTTCCACTCAGATTTACGACCGCTCCCGCCGGTCGTAAAGTTGGCAATCTTGCCGTAGCATGTCAGCTTGGGCGGTTGGTAGCTTCTCTTCATTTTCTGCGAGGACAGACGTCGTCCTCACAGTATTGGTTACCGTCGAAATTCATGATTTTCGGAAGGGTTGTGGAGGCGGTGAAAACGTTCGGTTTGTCGCATCGTAGGGGGTAAGTTCGACTGAAACATTCGATTGGATTCCTGCGGGAGAGGACTTTCTCAACCAGTGACCGCGTATGGTTGGCGCTACTGCCGGCCCTTGTCTCGAGCACTAACGCCTCCGCTGAGGCCGGTTCTCGCGGGGCCGGCGGTTGGGCGGACGTGAGCCGCGCCGATCTTGTCGGGCGTTTCTCTGATACGATTCGGTCCTCGTTGATCCGTTGGGGGAAGTGTAGGTGAATCTCCAGGTTGTCGGATCAACCCGAGAATAGGCGACTGATCCCGTCCGACCCTGTAGTCGGTAGGTCAGCATGAAGGTGTTGCCCTTGGCCGTGAAGTCGGTGACCGTAGCGCCACGCAGGGGTGGGAGGGCCGGGCGGATTGGGGCATCCCGCGGTTGGGGTTCAATCTGATCGCCGCGGATGGTGACGACGCCTCGGATCCCGCCGTTGATGTAGGGATACGTTTTGGTGGCGTGATAGTGGTAGCGGCCTTGGGCGTCGAATTGACCGTTGAACGCATCGAGTGGGCCGACCGGGGACCCGTCGGCTTCTGTGAACCCATAGATCGGGAAACCATCGAGGGCATAGGCAATGGGTTGCCCCTTGCCGACGACCTTTTCCAAATGAATTGGGGCAATGTGATAGTGATAGTCATCACCCCGACCGCAGTGGCCTCCCCACTGGTCCAGTTCTCCGGCAAGGAAGGCATCTTCGCCTCGGTTATTGAGTGCGTCAAAAATGGGAACCCCATTGACCGCGAGGGCGATCGCTCCACGGAAGAGGTTGTTCCGAGCGGAGATCGGATTGGGAGCCAACCGTGGATTGAGCGGGATCTGCCACGCGTTGTTGCCGGTGAAGGGTTGTGGCAGCGGGACTTGCTGTTGCCATGAGCGAATGCCGACCATCATTTGGTGGTCCGGGAGGCCGTTGGATTCCACGTAGAGAGTGTTGGAATCCGAGCGAGTCTGGACCCGAGCGAATTGGCTAAAGGATCGCGCGATATCGGGTTGGTTGCGACTGACCTGAGCTGCGGTTAAGAATTGGTTTGAAGGGACGATGGAGGGCTCGTCGGAACCAGAGGGCTGCTCATGTTGATGCCAGTCATGGGCCCAAAGGGGCAGAGACGCTGTGATGAGAATTGACGCTGCAAGTGGTAGTCTGAAAAAGGCATTCATAGACATACAAGGGGGACGCGAGTGATTGACCTCGTGCCGTTAGGGACTTTCGGCCTCGGCTCGCCGGATCGATTCGTCCGACGGCATCGTAGGCAGATCTCTGCAAATAGCCCATGCATTTGTGCCGGGTTGTCTGTGTCTCTGCAGCCCCCTAGGATTCGGATTGAATGCCGCCGAGGTGGAGAGTCAGCGTGCCGTCGAGTTCTTTGTGCTGGCAAAGGAAGCATGGAGCGAGTTTGACTTACGGCGTGACGAATCTCCAGATGCGGTTTTGGAGCGACTTCGAGAACTTGCGTCGCCGCCGCTCTTGTGAGCTCCGAGTGAAAACTGATTTGAGAAGAATGAGACTTGTGTTTCGGGCTTCTTGGATTCTACCTAAGCATGAGAATTGTTTTTGCCGTCTCGATCTTCTTGGTCATTGAAGCCAGCACGGCGTTATCTTGGCAGCAGCGTCCCAATATTCTGCTTCTCCTTTCAGATGATCATAGTTATCCGCATGTCGGGGCTTACGGGGATCCTCATTGCCGAGCCCTGAACCTCACGCCGAATCTGGATCGACTGGCGGCGAACGGAATTCGCTTTGACCGGGCTTACACGGCGGCCCCGCAATGTGCCCCATCGCGGACGGCGATCTTTGCCGGTCGCTCTCCGGTGGGGCTTGCCGCGACTCGGTTTGCCCAGCCCGCACGACCTGAGGTTCCCCTGTTCACGGACCTGCTACGCAGGGCCGGATATTGGGTGGGGTTGGATGGTCGGCATCAGCACCTCAACGGACGGGTAAGGGGGTTGCCGCACGTGACAGAAACACTCGTCGAGGAAGGCATGAAAGGGGACGCGTTTGAAAAACGCTTCGATCACTTTGTCGGGCATGCTTCTACGCGAGGTGAGGCGCTCGGGCTCGTTGGGGAGAAAGTGGGTGCCGTGCTCGATTCTGTTCCCGATGGAATGCCTTGGTTTCTCTACTTTGGATTCAATCAACCGCATCGTCCTTTTGGGATGGATCATGACGGTATCGATCCCGCGATGCTCACCTTGCCTCCGGATTGGCCGGACCTCCCGGAAGTGCGGTTGGATTACGCGCGGTATTTGGCTGAATTGCGAGACCTCGACCGGGGTGTGGGCTTGATACTGGAGGCGCTAGAGCAACGTCGGTTGGTGCGGAATACGATGGTTGTGTTTATGGGGGACAACGGTGAGGCGTTGCTTCGAGGGAAGGGTACGCTTGCGACGCGGGGGATCCATGTTCCTTTGTTGGTTCGGTGGCCTCAAGTCGTCGAACCGGGGCGTGCTAGTTCGGTGTTAATCAGTGGTGTCGATTTGGCACCGACCTTCTTGGATGCGGCAGGGGTGAAGACTGCCGATGGTATGACTGGCATGAGTTTTCTTCCTGAGCTCGAAGGAAAACGGTTTAGAGGACGGAATCATGTTTTCGCGGAACGCGGTTGGCATTGGGGCCCGGTCGATCGATCGGACGGCTTTGACTTGGTCCGCTCCGTAACCACCCGGCGGCACCACTTTGTCTACAACGCGATTCCCGAACGGGCGTATGGTCCGGTCGATATGGTGCGGGAGGATCGGATCGCTTGGAAAGCCATTCGAACCGCGAGGAGTGATGGAAAACTATCGGACAGGCACGACCGCCTTTACTTCCAACTGCCGCGACCTGTCTTCGAGTTGTATGATCTGAAGGAAGATCCATTCCAGTTGCACAACCTGGCTGGCAGCCCCGCGACCGCGAGGCTGGAAAAAGAATTCCGCGTTCAGCTGGATCGTTGGATGGTTCGAGAAAGTGACTATGTTCCACTCCCGTCTCACGTCCATCAACACTTGGGCGCTCGGAATTAGATGCGCTTCCTCGCTAGGCTGATACCCGTCTTCTTTCAGGTAAGTGCCATATTCTGACGTCGCGGTGTTCACATCCCATTTCATCAGGGTGTTTTTCAATTCAAAACACTCTGTGAGCGCGGTGGAATCCCGGTACGAATGTCGTTCTCGATTCCCATTGTCGAAAGCAGAGGCGTCTCTATAGTGGAGGGATGAGGTGGGTTTGTATTAGCATTGTTTGGCGATTGACTGTTGTGATCGTTTGGGGAACAGGTTTGAGTGCGAGTAGCTTGCTTGCAGGGGTTCGGATCACCGGTACGGTTGATAGTGAGTTTAACGGCGAGACGAGGACCTTTCCATTTGAAATCCAGGTGGAGGAACCGCGGTATCAATTGCGGACGATACACACCAATCCGGACGGAAAAGAAGTGATTCATATCACGGGGTCGGACGGATTGGATTCGTATAAGCTGATACGTTTCGAAGAAGCCGGTGGAAACAAAGAATTTGGCTTCGTGACAGAAGGAGTCTTCCCGGAGGCACATCATACCTTGGGACAGCTGATTTGGTTGGCCTTCGCCTCGTCACGGTTTTTGGAAGAGCATGAGAATCAGCGTGGCGGGCTGACGCTGCACGGTTTCTCCATCAATGAGGAGATCTATGGTGACGTTTCGATCGACACGGTAACGAAAGATCGTTCAGGACTTCCGTCCGAGGTTTCCTGGATTGGTCCGTCGACGCATAAGGCACCTGACGGATCTCAGTTCAATGATTGGAAGCCCCGTTATCCGGCGGCACAGTTCAAAATCCTGTCGCGCTACCAAGAAGGCGGACTGGATTTGCCGGGAGTCTTTGAATACCGACGGTTTAGTCCTCCGCATGTGAAACCGGTTGGCGTAAAGAGTCCGCCCGCCTCGCCTTTGGTCACGGAGGTGTTCCGGGGGCGGGTTGAGTCAGCCACGCGCATGCCGGTCGCTGAGAGGGGGGATTTTCTTCCGGAGATAACGGCGAAACAAGTTCGAGTCGTCGAGAAACGTTTTGAGCGATCTGTCGGGGAGTTGCATGGGTATCGGATCAAGGATCAAGCCTGGAAAAAGCGGACGAATGAGGAGATCCTGGAGTGGCTCAAGAGCGTGAAATCCCGTAGTCGCAAGTAAACCGATCGCTGGATGGGGGGGGGATTTGCGCGGGGCGTCCCGACAGCGTTTGGGTGTGCTATTTTGACTACACTTGCCAATGGGGAATCTGCCGCTTTGATGTCTTTTAATCTATGAGTGGGTTCTGTTCGGGGTACGAATTCTTGGTCGTGCTAAGTGAGGCCTAATTGAGTCATCAGCCACGGGGTGTTCCCAGCCTCTGAGCCGTCCGGTCCTGTCGCTCGAACGAAATCAAGATCAACGGGGGCTACCATCCCCTGTTGGGTTTCGATGTGATTTTCGGGGGCAATCGGTGGGAACCCCATGACCGTGTAAAGGAGTCCCCCAACAGCGCTAGGACGCACGGGGTGAACCAGGTTGCCTTCGCCAAGGGTGTAGGACCCGTCTGGTCCCGTGTCTCCGATGGCTGTGTTCTTGAAATGAGGATGGTTGATCGCGAGTAGGGTCCAAGTGAATCCGGAGGCCCAGTGTTCACGAGTGTCATTGCCATTCCGCTCGCCCATTTCGTGAGGCGTGCGGCCAAACTCGCCGGACATCAAGACGAGTACGCGCTTGTTTTCTTTGACACACCATTCTTCCAGACTCAAGAGGGTTTGCCGAACCAGGTCGTCCGTGGCTTCGCCAAAGATCTTTTCGACGGCACTGTTGTTGTTAAAGTGCCCGTCATCATTGCCCCCGATTCCTACGTTGACGAAGGGAACGCCGTGTTTGATCAACTGTTGGGCTAGAGTGAACCGTTGCTTCCATCCCACGTAGAGTTTCTCGTTGTTTGCTGCCAGCAGTTTCGTCCCGTCCAATCGAAACGCGTCCGCGGCGATACCACCGAGGGTTAGATCCACGGCTTGGTCGAGTGAGGCAGCCCATCCGGTGAGCTCCTCGTCCGATCGGTTTGCCTGGAACGAACGGCTGAACACCTCGCTAATTTCCCGGCGCCGGGACAGATCATTCCCGGCGGTTTGGGATAAGAGGTTGGGCATGAGGTTGATGCCTTGGGGGTTGCCGAGTACTTCGAGCGCGAGCGGGACTCGGGCATCGCGCATCGTGTTGGCATCGCGTCCGGTATCACCGCGCACGAAGACGGACCCTGGAAGCCCGGTGTTCGCGGCATGATTGCGGAAATAGTGCGCCATCACGGCCGCCGCCGGCGGGTAACGAAATCCAACCGGGCTTTGCCAAAAGCCGGTGGTGAATTTCTGAGCGAACTGATGGACGGGGATTCCGTGATGCATGCTGCGGATGAGTCCCATCCGTATCGTACCCAAGCCCTCGCTGGCATTCGGTCCGATGATCCCACCGAATCGTTGGAGGAGTTTCGACAAATAGACGGGTTGATCGTAGATGTCGGTCACGCCTTGAAGTCGTTGAGCACCGTAGCGATCTCCGGACGTGTTTGGTTTGGGATCAAAGGAGTCGGCTTGAGAGGGACCTCCCTCGTAGTAGATTAACATCGCCGCATCGAACTGGCGGGTGTCGGCGAGTTCTTGGCCGTTCACTTCCTGAAGGGCAATCTGCTTGAGCCAACTCAATCCGAACACACTGGCTCCGATACCGGAGCTGCCGCGAATCAAAAACTCTCTTCGATCTAAATTCATCACTTTGCTTCTAACGGAAGACATATTCCGAACTGGTTCCTAAGCCTGCAGCGAGGTCTCTGAGACTCGTTAGGGTGGGGGGGAGCGATTCCAAATACTGCCGTTCGATCTCGGTGGGTGGTCGGAGGAGGGCCTTGAAGACCAATTCTGTTGCGAGCGTAGTGAAGGCTTGCCTTTGTTCTCCGGGGATGGGTTGCTGTAGAAGTGGGGTATAGTCCTGGGAAAACGTTGAGTCTCCGGATTCCGCGAGACGTCCCGGACTGGCCCAACTGTTTAGCATCATCAGGGCTTCGGTGACCCCGGCTGTGTGGCGTCGGTGATCCCAAAAGGGAACGACCCTTCGTTGTGGATACCCCAAGATGTTCAACGGCAAGTAGTGATGGGATTCGAAATCCACTCCGCCGACCAAGTGAAAGCCATGGTTGAGGGTTTCCGCAAACCGGCGGCTCACTGGGAATCGGCCCATCAGGGCGTCCGCTGACTCGTCATAGCGTTCGTGCGTTCGACTACTGAGTTGATAGGCTTCTGAGTAGAGGCAGTACCGGACAAACTCTCTCAGACGCGTTTCATTCTGCTCAAAGGCGGATTGCAATTGATTCAGCACTTTGATCATTCCCGTTTGGCGCAAGGGCTCCATCGTTTCCGCGCGGATGTCTCGCGGGTCCAGTAATGGCGAGAATAGTTCGGTCCAGATCCGGTGGGCCACGGCTCGGCTGAACACGGGGCTGGCGGTCAGTCGGTTCCAGAACTCGGTTCGGCGATTGATAAGGGTTTTTACCGGACCGGCCCACACGTCTTGGACGGGGTTGGTGGAAACTTGCGCGTTGTCAACGCCATCCAACCACCAAACCGGATAGTCGAGTCCAGCGGGCTTCAGACTCCCATCGAGTTGCGGCATCTCAAGGGCCTCGGGGGATTCGGCGAAGAAGGCATACATCCCGTAGGCCTGCTCTTGAGTCCAGCGTGGGTTGTCGCGGTTGCCGGTGAGTTTGTGATCATGGCACCGGGCGCAACCAATGCTGGTGGCTGCGAAGGCGGACATGACTTGCTCAAAACTGTTCTTTCCTCCTTCCATGACGTCGTGCGTGCTGGAGATGGCATAACCGGCCTCATGGTAGCCCTCGTTCTTCCAGGCGTTTCCACGTCCGCCCAAGGTGCCGATCGTCTGTACGAAACGTGTCAACGAGTCGTTCTTAGTTAGCAAATCTATCGCAGGCACATCGAATCGAGGTTCGCCATCACGGATATCTGCTTTTTCGGGTACCTCGATCCAGGACGAGATCCGATCGGAGACCCAGTGTTTCAGAAACGCCTCACTATCGACCAAGTGGTCGATCAAGCGGCGGCGACTTCCAGCCGAGTCGGCATCGCCGAGGAACTCTTGAATGGCGAATCCGAGTTCAGGATCGTCGGTATCCGGGTGACGCCCCGTGGTGTGTTCCACCACTCGCATTAAGAATTCCCCCTGAGTGCTTCTGGGAGCGGGTTCCAAGTTCGAGGGTTTCAGGACTTGAGTGAGTGCCTGGTCGAGAGAATGAGGGGAGGCTGCGAGTTCGCCGCCGTGGTAGGCGTCATTGATTTTTAGTTCGAAGCGCTGCACGAGCTTGGGGTGATCGACCTCAAGAGTTAGATCGCGATTCCCAGGTTCCATTGCCAGCCTCAACGGGACTTCGATTTCGCCAGCGTAGTTTGATTTCCATTCCTCTTGGCCGAGTTTGTCGCCGTTGCCACTGCTCGTGACGCGCACGGTCGTCAGCGGAACGGCGATCCCCAGGGAATCGACGACCGTAAAGCGAAGCGGTCGGGGGAGCTCTGTTCCGGGAACCCCGATTTGGTCCATCCCGCTGGTTACGACTAAGGCCTCTGGCGTTCCGGGGCGCAAGAAAGCCTCCTGGGCCCCCGAGCGCACCCATTCGCGGATGAGAAGGGCTTCTTCGATTGTAAGGGGTGACGTGGAGGAACAACACTGACTGTTCAGGAACATTTCTCCATCCTCGGGTTGTGTGAGGAAGACCAGGGGACTGTTGTCCGGATCTCGGGGATCCACGATGGGTTTTCCAGATCGTGGCCCGATGCCGTAGCGAATCTGTTCATAGGTGAGTAGCGGTAACGAGAAGTCGGCGTGATGGCAGTCCGCACATTTTTGGAAGACACTGCGCAATTCGTTTTCATAGGTCACGGGTGTGACGGCGAATTCAGACTCGACGACTGAAGCTCCGTTTCTCACCTCCAGCTGGATGAGTCCGGTCGATTCGGGTGTTACTTCGACTCGCATGCGTCCGTTGGAGTCGGTGAATGGCTTCGTTTGTTCGATGTGGGCGCTGCCTTTCGTCGCGGCCCAGTTTAGGGGGACGCCGGCTAGAGGTTGTCCTTGCGGTCCGATAGCCTCGACTTCAAAGGTAGCCGACTGTCCGTATTCGAGCCACGGGGCCGTCGAATCAAAGGGTGCCGTGAGATGTATCGCGTCTGCGCTTTGGGTGACTCCTTCGATTCGAAATGTCAGTCGCTGACCGGCAAGCTGGGGAGAGCTTATTTGTGCGATGCTAGTGCCGGCAGGGACAGAGAATGGAAATTCAGCGGTTCCTTGGTCGTCAACTCCGATGGTGGACTGGAGGAGACCGTCCTCGGTTTGGGCACTTAGCTGGAGTTGAAGGTCTTGCTCGATCCCGGAGTCTGTCCAGCCTTCCAAATGAACGGATAGTGTGGTCTCGGTCCCGGCATCGTATTGAGTGGAGAGCTTCGAGAGCGGCGAGAGTCGCGTGCTCGCAATGAAGAATTCGAGTTCATTGGCTGCGAATTGGCCCCCGATCACATATTTCGTCGTTCCTGGTTCGATGACGACCGGTAGGGTCAAGCGTCCGTTCTCGTCAGACCGGATGGGTGTCAGTGAAGTTGGGGGCGTGTTTTGGGACGTCTCCGATTTTGTGACATGGAAGGTTACGTTTGGTTTGTCCAGTCCCCATTGGGTTAGGCCGACTTCGATCTGCGCCGAAGTCCCCACAGGACCGACGATGAGTGCATCGGATTCCGAAACGAGGGGATAAACATCTCGTGTGGCTATGTCTGCGCCTCTCGCATACTCTTCGGCATTCGATAGTCCGTCGGCGTCGTAGTCTGCCTCACCGTCTTGGCTGTTGAATGGATCTAGGAAAGCGACGTTGTGTTCGAATAAGTCGTCCATGCCGTCGCGGTCATAATCGGCGGGTTGAGATATGGAGAAGCGGCGGATCGTGTAAAAGGCCTGACCAAGGGATGGCAGGAATGAGAACGTGGCTTGGGCGTCGGTAGTCGTGCGCCCATCGATCAAAGCCTGAGCTTGTTGAAGCATCCCCAACTCGGTGCCGGTTTCGATGATGTAGTACGAATCGGGAGCCGTGGTGAACTCAAGCTGATAGGGTTCGGATTCGTTGGATCGAACGACTCGAATGTCCGCGACAGACTGAAGAGAGGAAGACAGAAGGGTTCCCCAAAGCAGGATGCTAGCGATCCAAGGCAGTTTTTTCGATTGAATTGAAAGCTCTCCGAGCCACTGTTTCCCGTTTTTGTTCATCCTCTTTGTCGTTGTGTATCCGGATGCGAAAATCCCGACTCTGCTTGATTCTGATGAAAGCGATAAGAATCGATCATTTAGGCGCGGGCGGACGGTATCGCAACTTCGCGCGAGCTTTCATTCCCTTTTTAGATATGAACGGAACCGCTGCTTTTTCGACGCCTCTATCCATAGCTATAAGAATCTGGGAGGGCGGGTTGCACAGAAAGAGGGGCTGGAAAGAGAATGGATCGAAATGGGGGTGTTTCGTGGCTTCGCGCTTCTTTTCTGAGGGAGAACGCGGCAATGGTGTGATTTGTCGTGCGCCTTCAATGAACAGAGCAGGCGGCAACGTGAGGGCCGGGTTCCGCCATTGCGTGAGGGGGTTGGTTTGTCTAGGATCACGTATCAACGGATCCGCTGCCTTGATGTTGTTTTGAGCCTAGGAGTGGGTTCTGACCGAGGTTTGAATACTTATTTCTCCTATGTTGTCAAAATTGCGAGTCGCTGTGGTGCAGATGCGTTTTGGTCGGAGCATTGATGAGAACCTGGCGAGGATCGCGGCGGCGGTTGCCGAGGCGGCACGGAAACGGTCGGATGTCGTCCTTTTTCCTGAGGCGGCGACGACGGGCTATGCTGCCGACTTTCAGCAGTTGCAACGTGCGGAACTTCGGGAGGCATTGAAGCAGGTCGGGTGCTTGGCCCGAGCGAGTCGTGTCCACGTCTTGATGGGGTCGCCGGTATTTAAGAAACGGGGTCTGTATAATTGTTTGGTGCAGTTTGATCGGGATGGGCGGGTGGCTCATTGCTACGCGAAGTGTCAATTGACGCCCTCAGACCAAAAGTCCTTCCTCCCGGGGAACTCGGTATCGTTGTTCCATGTCGACGGGGTCTGTGTCACGTCGATCATTTGCCATGAAAGGCGTTACCCTGAGCTGGTGCGGCTGGCTTGTATGGCCGGAGCGAAGATTCTTTTTCATCCGAACGCCGGAATGGATACGCTCGCCGTTTCGGAGCAGAAGCGTGGTGGCAAGGATGGTATTGCCATCCGGGCATTCGAGAATGCGATCTACTATGCTTTCGCCAATAGCGTGGGTCCGCAGGGAGGCGGGCGGTGGTCCGCGGGTGACTCCAAGATCGTGGCGCCGGACATGCGCACGCTGCGCTTGGCAGACAACGAGTCGGAAGCGGTGCTCGTAGCGGACCTAGATCTCAATCAAGCGACCGGCAAGTATCCCGGGGAAAGTCTGGAACACCCTCGGTTTCTTTCTCCGATATGGAAGCAGCTTGTTCAGCAGATTCAACAACAGTCCCGGAATTCACTGCGTGGATTCGATTTGCCGTAGTCCGGAGGAACGAAGGGCAAGGGGAGGACAGGATGGAGAGGGTGGACAGGATCCGGACTCGGGACTTGCCGAAGGAAGGCGAATTGATTCTGAGAATTCTGTGAAGCCCCTATGTAAGACTTGCTGCCATTGATGTTAGACGAACAATGCCGCGATGGGCTGGCCTCCATCCGTGATAGGGACGGGGCGATTCCCGGCGTAGAGTTCTTTGGCGGGGTTGATGCCGAGTGAGGTGCAAATGGTAGCGTGGAAATCGGGGATGCTGATGGGGTGCTTCTCGATCTTCATCGCCAAGTCATCGGTTTCACCGTAGGCACCGCAATGACGGAGGCCTCCTCCGGCCAATACCAGGCTAAAGTTCCTGCCGTGATGACCCCGCCCGCCGAGGGAGTCAAAATGAGCGGGACGACCAAACTCAGTTCCGACCACGATGAGCGTGTCGTCCAATTGGTTGCGGCGTTCCAGGTCGAGAATCAGTGCCGCTAGTGCTTGGTCGAGTTCTCTTATTAGGAGGTGTTGGTTTGCTTGTCCTTCAAAATGCGTGTCCCAGCCCGTACCATTGATAAAATTGAGATTGTGCGAGACCTCTACGAATCGGACTCCGCGTTCCACGAGGCGTCGGGCTAGAAGGCAGCGTTGGCCAAATTCTCCCCCGTATGAATCGCGAAGGCTGGAACGTTCCTGCTTCAAATCAAAGACGCCCATGAATTCCGGGCCAGCCAATTGCAGGCTCTGGGTGAGCATATCGTTGTAGTCTTGCACGTGCGGTGGGGCCTCGGCGTCGCGCAGAGAATCCAAGAGGGTTTGGCGTCGTTGCTGGCGTTCCGGTGTTAAGTAGGCGGGGCGGCTGAGGCCGGTGGGACCTGCGGCTGTGTCGGTCACATAAAGGTAGCCGTGTTGAGGTCCCAGAAATCCCGGATCCCGAGCAACGTTGGGGTAACCGATGACGACGTAGGCCGGCGTGGTCTCGGTGGCGGGGCCGAGTTCATGGGCCACGATCGACCCGATGGACGGATACTGGATCGTGCCGCTGGTCGGCCGTCCGGTGTGCACCCGGATTACTGCCGCGCCGTGCTCGTCGATCACATCGTGGTGGACGGTTCGTAATACGGTCATGCGATCCATTAGGTCTGCACAGGTCTTGAGGTGTTCGCAGACCTGAACACCTGGGACGTTGGTCCGGATCGAAGGATACTCGGATCCGGCAATGTTTCTTTTTCCATCGCCCACTCGCTTGGGATCGAAGGTGTCCATCTGCGCCATCCCGCCGCCCAGCCAGATCATGATACAATTCTTTGCTCGCGGACTTGGCGGCTGTGTTTTGATTTCAGCCCCTAGGGGGTGGCATAGCAACGGTGCGGCAGCGCCCGACGCGGCTAAGCCGGAGAGGAATCGTCGTCGAGTCTGCTTTGTGGAGGGCGGATTCTCTTTCACGTCAAGGATAGTGGATGGCTTCAGGAAGATTGATGAGTGCCCAAAGGACATCTTCCATCCGTGCGCGCCAGTCCGACTGGAGTCGGGGCGTGACGGGATCGCCGGCTTTTGCTTTTCGTGCTTCTTCGAGTTGGATTCCCGTGGCGTCCGGGTGCAAGTGATTGGCCCAAGTGACAAATGGAGGGGGGGCCTCAGGGCGATGGTGCGGGTACGGTTTGGCTTCGCGCACGACTCTCGATGAATACCCTGGTTGCAGCAAGGCGATCGTGTGGGAAGCCTCTTTGGAACTGGGGGGACGGGTGAGAATGCTCAAGTAGAGTTCCGAAACGAGCTCGTCGAGTGGGATCGGTTGCAGGGCGAGTTGGGTAAACCCATGATCGTCCGATAGGCGAGTTAGCCACGTGGTCATGATTCCGTTGTTCAGCGTGGCGGGTTGCATTGGGCTCAACGGGCTTTGTCGGTAGCTCGTGGGTTCTTGGCGGGAAGGGCGCCAGCCAAATTGCGTCAGGACATCAATCACAGCCTGAGCTCGGGGGAGAATGAGGCTCGGACGATCACGATTGTTGGCCATCCCTCCGAACATCCATGCTCGAGTGGGACGCCCAAGATTAACGGCATTGGACCACGGACGACCGCCTCCAATGTCCACGGTAAGAACCTCTGTGCGCATCTGTTTTCGGGTGGTCGAGAACATGGAGTCTACAATCTGCTCGGCAGTCAGTCGGCGAGGGCCGGGTGCTGCAAAGAAGCGAATCGAATCGGGTTCTTGAGAGGTTTGGCGTTGGTAGGTTTTTGAATTTAGGATGAGCCGAGTGACGTGCTTGAGATCGTAGCCGCTTCGAACGAATTCGGAGGTCAGAAAACTCAGCAATTCTGGGTTTGAGGGCGTGGCGTTCTCCCAATCGTCAACGGGTTCAACGATACCGCGCCCCAAGAGGCGTTGCCACAGTCGGTTGACAAGCACCCGCGCAAACCGGGGGTTGGAAGGCGACGTGATCTGCAGGGCCAACTGTTCGCGCGTATTCTTGGCGTCCCGAAGCCACTTGCCGCTGTCCGTATTCGAGGTCCACTCGGGGAAGGGCCACGCCGGTGCGACGGGCGTTCCCGGTTTGAGTGTCACCTTGATGAGTGGTTGGCGCCTGCCGGTATGGAGTTTATCCTGCGGAACGCTGCTGCTTGCGGGTACGGACAAGGTTTTTTGGCTTAGCATTGCCGCAAGCCCGAAGAGGTCTTTCTGGGTGTTCTCGTGGAAGGGTGCATCGTGGCAGCGAGAACACTTCATTTCCGTGGCTAAGAAGGCTGTGGTCAGGATGTTTGCTTTGGCTGCCATGGGGACGTCGTTTTGTGAAGCCATCTCAAACCCCCGAGGTCCTCCGTTGTGCAGCGAGCCTCCCATGAGAACGAGCTCCGTCACAAATCGATCCATGGGCTTGTTGTCGCGAAACGAATCGTCGATCCACCAGCGGAAGGGGCCGGTGTTGTTGAGCGTGGGGTTTACGATGGTGGGATTCTCGGCCAGGACATCTTGCCAATACCCAGTCCAATGATCGGCCCAACGAGGATCGTCGAGGAGTTTGTCGATCTGTTGTTCCCGTTTGTCACCCGCATTATTTCTGAGAAATTGGCGAGTGGTCTGAGCCGAGGGGGGGACGCCGACGGTGTCGAGGTAGACCCGACGGAGGAATTGCCAGTCTTCGGTGATGGAGGTGGGTTCGACTGGCTCTGTCAGCGATGTTGCTGGCCATATAGCCCCATCTTGGATCCAGCGACGCACGGCTCGGACTTCGAGATTGCTGAGCGGCTCTCCCGTCGGCGGCATACGATCGTCTTCGGTGGTGGTGATGATCCGTTCGAGGAGGAGGCTTTGATTGGGATCTTTGGGAACGATGGCTGGGACCCCGGAGTCCCCACCGGTTCGTGCGTGTGCTAGGGAATCCAGCGTGAGACCTCCTTTCGCCTTCTGACCGTGACACGAATGACAACGATCCTTGAGTAGGGGGGATACGAATTCGTGGAAGTGCCTCGCCTGTGGCGTGGTGTCGATGGACTGATTGGCGGCATGAATGCGGGCCTCAACCAAGCGATCAATGGTGCTCGCGACCGGTGGAAATTCGGCGGGAGCGACGACGGCACGAGCCCACTCGTGTCGCTCGTTCCAGTAATCTTTCTCGGATACTTGCAATGCGATTCGGCGATCCTCGTCCAACTGATCCATGGCGTGATTGCTGTCCGATAGAAATGCTTCCCAGGCGGTATCTGTGAGTGGGATGCTAGAATCTGCGCCGAGCAGGTAGAACATCGGGTCCTGGTAAAACGAAACGGCTACTAATGTTTCGCCGGTTTCTGGGCGCATCGGCTGTTTGCCTGCGTGGCCGCCGACGAAGAATTCCAGCTGAATCTGATGCGTTCCTTCATTGGCGTTATAGAGGACGAGTTTCTCTTGGTCGCCTGGTGCGAGAAACCGGACATCGGGACCAAGGGGGATGAAGGGACGGTCGACGGGATCATGACCATCGCGGATCTTCGGTGGAAACGGGGTCTTCGCGATGAGTTTGCCATTCATGAAGAGGCGGGCTGCACGACGTGAACGCAGCAAGAACTGGTGCTCACCCTCAGGTAGTGGGATTTCAGCCGTTGCTCGAACCATCAAGGGGTTTGGCCATTCGTCTCGCAGGCCGTCTGCGGTGTAGGCCTGGGGCAAGCGAGTGAAAGCGAATGCGGGCTGGCTGTATTCAAAGACGGCGTTGTCGGGCCAGGCGTTTGACTGCTTTGTGAGGACGGGATCGATGAGTTCAACCCGAACTGCCGCGGTCGCTGAGAGCGTGCCCCCGAACCCTACAAGTTCGAGGAACATCGTAATCATTCCACCCAGCGCGATTGTTCGTCGTTTTCTGCGCCCAGCCAACATGAGATTGAAGCGAGTTTGCACGATTCAGCGGCGAGTGAAAGGTTCGATTGTTGCGAGATCGAGATGCGCCATCGTCTCTTGACAGCGACGAAATGAGACGGGCTCTCGGTCGGCTCATGGATGCCGAATTTAGTTGTTCTCCAACGGCCACGTCCGTACGGTTCGTAAAGGTTGTTGCATTCTTTTTGGAACTCCTACTTCCGAGAGAGTTGAGTGCACAGATCTCAGGATGCGGCTTTGATGTCGGTAAACGGGGATGTGCAAAAGCCAGCACGTTTTTAGACGTGAGCCGTGGAAAGTGTCCATGGAGCCTTCGTCGCAGGGGACGATTAGCCGGCCTTGACTCTGGTTGCGGGACACTTCGGTATTCGCTGTAGCAAAAACGATAGAACGACAGGAAGCCATGACTCATAAGCAGGGTTGGAAATTCACGTTTTGTGCCGGGCTATTTCCCTTCAGTATTGGGATCTATGGATACGCGACCGCATTCATCCGTAGTATTCTTCTGTATCCCGATGAACCCATGGTCGTGCTCTGGAAAACAACTTCCATGGCCATGACGGACGTTTATCAGTACAACAAAGAGCTCGGTGTCTTTATGGGGATCTCCGCACTGTGTTTCTGGCAGCTCTTGATCGTTTTCGGAGCGACTCTGTCGAGTCTCGCGTATTTTGGGCTCCGACAAGGGCAACGATGGTCGTGGTATTTTCTCTTGGGCATTTTGTGTTGGGGTGCTGGGAATGATACCCTGGCCTCCATCTATCTTTACCGACAGGAAGTCATGACGATCCCCACACCGTTGTTTGTCGATTTCTTGGGGTTGCTTGGTTTGTACTTTTCGAGGAATCTTCGGCAAGCACTCACTGCTCCCGGAAGTGAGTAAACTTTGTTCGCATATGCTGCGCCGTGGTTCAACCGTAGGGCCGAAGACTGTGGAGATCCGGTATCGTGGCCCGATACCATCCTGGCTCAATCTGGTGATAGGGCGGATGTAATACGCAGATTTGCGATGACTTTTGGGGCGTCGCGATCTCTGTCGTATGCCATCGCCGTTTCACTGTTGCATCCCCTCGATAAGAGAGTCCCGTGTCCGCTTTTCTAGTGCCCCATCCGTTGGATTGAGTGGCGAACTGGCATGTAAAAGCATCAAGGAATAACAACAAGGTGCAGTCTGCATGCGTATGTGGGGGACGGTATTTGAATCTAATGTAGTGTTTTGCGACATCTAGCGAAGTGAGGCTCATTTGGGGATGTTTACATTTGACTAGGATCGAAATATTGTGCAAAAAAGGTCCGATTATCGGAAACCTGTACTTTTGTGGCTTGCTTAAGCATGCGGATTGTGCTGGTAACGTTAGTCGAATCGGTAGCCGGAACAGTGTAAAGAGAGTCCGTATGGATTGACCTCATCTCTGCGAGATTCAGGATGCTCAAGTATATCTTACGGAATCGTTAGACATTGTAAGCCGTCGACTCAAACTATTTAGCCTTCCGCTACTTCCGGATCGATGAAATCAAGCCACTGTGACCTCCCTGAGAAACCGATAGCCCCGCCTCCTGAGTCTCCCGAGAATTGGGAATCAGGAAAGACGGTGTACATTCTAGGAGCTGGTTTTAGCGCCTCCGCTGGATTTCCAGTCATGAGTCGTTTTGTTCCGGACGGTCTAAAGATTCTCGAAGACGAAAAAGATGTGCTGAATGAGATGCTCTTTTGCAGATCGCGGGACAGCAGATTTCATCGTGCCTTTTCGAATCTAGATCCCAAGACTCTCGAGAAGAAGATGAACACTTGGCAGGAGGCGATCCCAGAGTTGGAGTGCATGGCTCAGAACATGCGGCGCCTGGTTCAGCAAACGCCACGACTGCTGAATCTTCAAGATGGGGCGGTCAATCTTGAGTCGATCTACTCTTATATGGATTCCGTCGATTATCCCGATATTCGGAAAAACGCGATTGAAATTGTCTACAACTTCATCCTGACGGTATTGACTGTGGCATCGGTCTCCCACGAACGTCGCCACCACTTCTCGTTGTATCCATCACCGGAGTATGCGTCGCAACGATACGTCCATCCGTTTTCCGGGAATTGGCCCACGGTCTATCCCTTGCTGATGGATGAGCGGACGAAGAACGTCTGTCTGTATCACGCGTTCTTTTCCAAAGTTCTCGCTCGACATCACAAGAGGGTGAAGAAGTATCGAGGTCCAGGGGACTCCATTATTTCTCTGAACTATGATTTGTTGATTGAGTCGAAGTTGGCCTGTTTTTCCCAACAGAACTTCAAAGTTGGCGGTAGCAAAACTTTTTCTATTCGAGGATACCCGCATGAGGTGGATGGTTACTGTGTTAAAGGATTTTTTCCTTCCTATAGAAGACCGAGAGAACAGCCGGACAGGGATTCTGACTGGATTTTGCGCTACCGACCTTTCGAGGAAAAGAGGGGATCTCAGGATAACTTAACCGAATCGTCTACTTGGAACTTTCCGAAGCTATTCAAGTATCACGGATCCATTAGCTGGCTTGCAGATACACCTTCAAACGACGCGTTCGTGTCGCCCGTCTCGAACGTCGTCGATACCATTATTTCGACTAGTCTCGACGGTGCGTCGCTCCGGAAAAACAACTCCTCTATCCGACAAATTCCTGGCGAAACACCTCATCCGATAACCGATTCTGTTTGGCCGATCATTGTGCCACCTAGCTGGCGGCGTGACATTAAGCGAGATTCCTTGATTGGGCGGGTACAGAGTATGGCTCGTCGAGAGTTACGGACTGCCGGCAGGATCGTTATTATTGGCTATTCGTTCCCGCCGACGGATAGCTATGTGAGGCACGTTCTTGCTGAGGCGCTCGATTCCCTGCTCCCGCCGAAGGTCGAAGTTTGGACGTACGGAGATGAGGAACACGAACAGAAGATGAGGGAGAATCTTGCGACTCAATTAACCGACCGACTGGCCAATGGGATCAAAGTGTATCGAACGGGCCTTAGGGGTTTTGTAGAAAACTATCAATGGCCGCCTTCCCTTTAGCATTATTGGTATCCAAGAATATTGAGACCGGAGTCTAGAATGAGCAGTGAGAGTAACCAAAGAGAACTGGCCTTTTTCGAGACCGGCATCGATAGCTTTGATAGGCTTTTTCCCTGTGCAGGCAAGGCTAAGAGTAAGGGGATCGCCTACCACCCGGACACGGGGTTCTTTGGAGTCGTTTTCGGTTGTGCTGGAAGCGGGAAGTCGATATTCGGATTGCAAATTGCAACCTCCTGTCTTCGTCAGGAGCTTCGACGGGGCAGCAGGCCGTATGTCATTTTTTTGACACAGGAATCTTCAGCGTTGCTGGAATCGAAAATCACGGCCTTTGGGTTTCTTGATAAGGAACCGAGAATACATGACCCCAGAGGGGGGGGCTCTTGCTATTTGGAAGACCACGATAAACATCTTCATGACGATGGCCTTCATCTCGTTCATTTTTCGGTGTCTTCAAAGGAACAGCGTGAGATTCTTACGAATGTGTTGAACCTGGTTCTGCAACGATCGACCCACTATCGAAACGATGCGTCCTCTCGGGATTCTGCCGAAAATGGAACCGATTCCGCCTCAAAGACGGGTAACGGAACGGATGACTCTGAAGGCGATGGTGGCTCTGTTCACCGGTTCATGCCGCTCATCATCATCGACAATGCGGAGACTCTCGCAGATGAAGCGATTCTAGGTGCCACCACGACGGATCATTCTTTGAGTCCAGAGGATTGCCGAGCGACAAACCGTTCGGACCAGAATTTCTACAAACATGTGCGATCGTTCTGCGGCAAACATGGAATTAACGTTATCATGCTTTTTGAAGAGTCGCCCTATGAAGGCCAGCACCCTCATCAGACGGCTGAAAAGGAAGCGTGGACTCACGAGGAGATAGCCACAACTGGGCAAGCCTACGCTGCTGATTGGGTCGTTCGATTGGGCTACCATATTTTCGCGGGAGGCTACAAGCAGCGCAGTATTGAAGTCCTTAAGGCCAAGAGCCAATTTCATCGGCGCGGCAGACACCATTTCAGCATCGTCGGTGCTCTTAATTCGACAGCGAGCAATCAAGAGAGGAAACGCGGGATAGTCATCTACCCCGCTTTGACGACTCAGCTTTACGACCTTAGAACTAAGCCTCTTGAAACCCAACCCGAGGCAAACCATGCGACAGATTTTGGAGTGGAGGAACTTGACCTCAAGATCAAGCGAACAAAGCGGAGCGATAGTGACGGTGGTTCAAAAGACTCTGACGGCTTTCTCGATGCTGGAACTGTAAGTGTTTTGGTTTCAGATCTGGATGTTAAGGCACAAGAGTTGGCTCTGCATTTTGCATTTCGGCCAGAGGAGCTTCGGAGAAAAAAGAACGCCCCCGGAGAAAGGGACGGCTCCGGAGAAAGGGACCCCTCCGGAGAAGGGGACCCCTCCAGAGAAGGGGGCCCCTCCAGAGAAAAGGACTCCTCCGGAGAAAAGGACCCTTCCAGAGAAAAGGACCCTTCCCAGCCTCCAGTTAACGTAGCGAGCGGTTATTCGAACGTCGCCTACATTTCCTTCCATCACACAAGAGATCAATTGTTTGGTGCGCTCGAACGTTTCTTTCCTGCAGACGACACATTCGAGAACCACAAGAAACTCTTCGAGAGAGCATTTCGCCATTTCGCGCCGGAACATATCCCGGAGGCAAAACTGGTGCAGGATATTTCTGAGTTTATTCGGTCAAAGAAACACGAGAACGCTGATGGCCGGCCGCTGAGAGTGGTCATAGATAGTCTCTACGCACTGACCGCTCATTTCCCGTTGGTCCAAGATACGAATCACTTTATCACGAGTCTCTTCGCTATTTTTAGGGGCGAAGGAGTAACCGCGTTAGTGCTGGATATTGTGGAGGTTGGCGAAGGAAGCAACCCACTCGGAGAATCCTTCGCGGCAGGGCTGGGGGAAAATGTCTTTCTGTTGCGACACGTTGAATTGCACTCGGAACCGCATGTTGCTTTTTCCGTTCTGAAACTTCTTGGGCACGATCAGGAAGAGACGCTCTTCCACATTGTGAACGAACCTTTCAAAGGCAGGCGGAAACTGAAGGCAAAGTATACCTTCGAGTTTTACAAGCACGTGCTGTCCGGTAATCCGGAGTCAGTTAACATTACGATGTCTCTTCACAGCGATGAGGAAGATTCTCCGCTTCACGGCTATTATGTCGAGAAGGAGTCTGCGCTGAGCAAACTGGCGGGAAGATCCATAAAGATGCACTTCTACCAGCCCGACCAGTATGAGCACGTGTACAATGCGCTGACACTCTCTCGTGACCAGCCTTTCTCCGATTGCCACGTGATCGCAATTGATGAAACGTGGATTGAAACGCTAATCAGGGATAATCTGATTGAGGATATGACAGGGCTTATGGCAAGTCATCCGGATTTCAAGAAAGACCATTTGAAGTACCGGCATGACTACGTCACGACGGCTCATGATCTCGCTTTGGCAAAAATCAAGAGGATACATTCAAATGAAGAAAAATTCCCATGGTACGCCTTTCCTGACCGTAATAACTGCGGTGTGCTCGCCATTGATGTTGACATAAAGTCTGAGGCGCAGGACGAGTCTTTAAGCGTATTCATCAAAGACTTAGAGAAAAACGACGAGCTAAGTATCACAACTTGGGAAGCGCTAAAATCCCTTGTAGTTGAGTTAAACTCGAAGAACAGAAATGAGCCGTCTGACTCCAGTGACGGAATTCGCGAACCGTACGTTTTCACATTTTGCAGGGATCAACCCGAGTCTTGCGTAAGTTTCCTGCTTGAGATCGCGCTGTCACATTTGAAAGGGGATGATTTCCTCGTGCATCGGCCATCGGAATCTGGTGATGCGTCAGGTGAAAGTGGGCCATCTGAGCAGTCGAATACCGAACGCCTGAATTGGGACGAGGATATTTGGTTGCCAACGTTACTCTATTTTCTCGAAATCGTAGATTTCAGAGACCTTAAAGAGATTGCCGAAAACAGATTTCGGCCCTCTCGTGAGGAGCCTCCAGCACTGATATCGAGGCAATGGTTCAACACGTGGGCGATTCGTCGACGACGGCTGGATAAGCTGCACGTAGAGAGAGAAACGAAGAGTCTGCGTGTTTTTCGTCTCCCCAAAGGTGGTCGGGGCGTTCCATGCACGGTCTCTGGTGCGTGGTATCTTGGCGTGTTGAAGGGAAGTATTGCCGGGCGAGCTGGGGTGGAGACGATCAAACAACTCACGGGTGAGATGGAGGATTTATCAAAGACCAATCGGTCGATCGGGTTGCCAGTACTGAGGCATTTCTACGAATCGACAGCTAAGGACACCATTCAGGTTATTGAGCAGCTTCCCTACAGACGTCGGTTTTGCGAGATTTCAGAGAAACTTCAAAAATGTAGCAAGGATCGCCAGCCTTATTCCAAGATGCTGGCTGAAATCAATGAACATGAGTTTCCTTTCTACCGACAGACCATAAGCTGCTATCCGCAAGCTGTTTCCATCCTTTGGGGACTGATGGTGAAGTCTGCAGGTCTGTTTGTGCACGGCGAGACGAACCAGCTCGAAGCCGGGCTGAGAGAACTGATTCAGTCTTCGCGGGACGAATACACCGCAATCTGCGAAAGGAAAGAACAAGAATCGCTCAGCTCAGAATAGGCGCGGCGGAACACCCCCTCTTGCTGGGGCTTTGAGATCCGTTCCCGTACTGAGAGTGCTGCGTGCCTTGCTTGGCGTTGTCGATGAAGTCACTCGATCGTCGGTTGCCTCGTCATTTTTTTGGCAATCTCTTTCAAAAATGTCTGATCTGTTCGGAGATCTTGCGGCGAATGGTTGCAGGTTTTTGCCGAAGCCCCACTTCTTCTGTGCGGTGATTAAACTGCAACCCCTCCGTTTTTTGGACCAAGCGAAGTGAAAAGATTTTGGATTTCGATTCGGGGCGCCGATGGCCTGTTCGGAGGCGCCGGTCAAAGCGGGTGCTTCGCCTGGGCTGTTCAAAACAGCGACTTTTGAAATACTGACGCGACATTGTAAGTATACAGATGCGAAAAGAATGCCCTTTCTGTGTCACTTGGAGCGTTCTTGCGTGCATCGTGAAAGGGTTCCGGTTATTTGGTTTTGTGTCGTGCAGGGTGCGGACACGGCACATCGGGGGCATCGATGCTGATGTGGCGCGAGTGATGATGTGGCGCGAGTGACTTAGGTGACTCAGAAGTAAGAAATGTGATTAGAATTTGGATTATGAGGAAGAAAACAAGGCAACAAGGGGGCGAAGTTTCTCTTCTATGGGGGAATCTGTTGGGGGAAAGAACGTTTCTTCGGCATTTCAATGAGTTTAGTGGGCGGTTTCAATCGCTGTTTGTGGCTGTTGGACTCCTCGTTGGAGCTTTCGAGAGTCAGGCGGATCTGGTGGTGAGTGTCTCTGGTGTGATTGGTTCTGGTGTGACGGAGTGGACGTTCTCCGGATCGTATGATGTGGCTGTGAGTGACTCTTGGCCTGGTGCCGGCTTCCATTCCTTCAATTCGAGAAGGACTCGTCGCGCCATCAATGATTTCGATCACCTTCCGAACCATTTGAGCGGTGACTATTCTGCTGAGGGCACGTTCGTCCCGGTCAATGCCGAAGGTATGGAAACCCGCCATCATGCCTTGAGCCAAGGGGCCACTGTGACCGGTACGGTGTCTGGTTCCCATGATCTCGATGGCGTGTTCTTAGTTTCGAATGCTGCCGACTCCCGCGATGACGACTGGGGCTGGTATGCCAGCGGCGCGTTCGGTGAGGAGGAAACCCTAACCTTTTCAGGAACGGGTACGGTTGCGCTCGATATCTCGCTGTTTGGCGAAGGGGCGACCGCCATTCAGAATCCGGGCGACACGTTCACCGTGTCTTCTATGACGGAGATTACCCCGCTCCAGCTTCAATTTACGGCCGTTCCCGAGCCAAGGGCCACCGCTGGTTTAGTCGGTTGTGCAGCCCTCGGCGTGGCGATGCTACATCGGCGAATCAAGAGGCGCTCGGAGTGAAATTGTTAACAAGCATCTGGAAGCGATAAGGGCGCAGCGACCGCATATCCCGCTGAGATATCAAACCCCGGAAGAATTCACGGCGCTTTGCCCCCCCCGTCTCCGGTCGGACTCCGTCGAAGAGGGGGGGCGGCCAGACGGAAGCAGCGAGGTTCGGTCAGATGCCTTCCTCGGCGGTTAGTACTTGGATAGCTCGCATCCTATTGGTGCTGTCAACAGCCTTCGTCAAGGCAGCGGTCTCGGTTTCCAACCTGTTGATATCCAATTTCAAGTCGGAGATCCTCTTCCTGTCAGCTTTGGCGGCGGAATCAGAATCGATCACCGCATCAACAAGTCGCTGTTTCTCTTGTTTTGAGGTCAGAATCTCTCTGTAGGTAGCATCAGCCTTCGATTTAAGATCGGCAACTTGCTGCTCGATGGCGGCTCTCTCTGTCGCCGACATCGCCGTTTCAGTTTGATTCTTTTTTAACTCTTTCTGAATTTGCCAGAGTTCACCAATCTTGGTTAGCAACTGATTATCCAGTTGTTCGACACGTTGGTTTAGCTGCGTCAACTCCTGCTGCCGGGTTTTTAAGTAGTCCTTGAGCTGCTTGTGACCGAACAAAAAGGTCCCGGTTGAACCCTCAGTAGCAGCTTTTGATGGATCGCGCATGGGAGTTGCGCAACCCGACAAGAAGAAAACGGCGACGATCGTTGGCAGAAATGCTAACGTCTTTGCGCGGTATCGGCGTGTGTGCCCTCTTGAGACCCTCATATTCCAATGAATCTAGTTCATCGCTAAAAGGATGTTTCTCTGTTTAGTCTTACGTTCTTTTATCCCGCTCAACCGAGTGTACTGAGATTCGAGGTCATTCCGCTTTGCGAGAAGTTGTTCTTGAAGTGCTTCAACTTGCATCCGATCGGATCCAGCCTGTGCCGCCTCCTGTTCGGACGTGTCAAGCGCCTCCTTCAAGTAGTCGATCGAGTTTTTATAGTCCAGGAGCTCGCTTTCGTAACCTTGTATCTGGTTGTTGAGGGTTTCAATCTCGCTTTCAGCCGCGGCTGAGACATTCCTGTTGTTCGCTCTCTGTTGCTGCAACTCTGATATGAGTTGGTCCGTGCGAACGATTTCCGCTTCTGCGGCCACCAATTCTTTCTCTTTCGCGTCAACAGCTTCGTTTGCTATCGCGATTTCTGACTCAAGGTAGGCCTGCTCTGATGCGAACGCCCGGCGACGATCGGCGGCAATTTTGCCAACGCCAGCCCCGATAAGCGCTCCTGCAGTTGCCCCAATGAGGGCGCCACGTTCTGCATTCCTATCGCCAACATTATTCCCAATGATGGCACCCCCAAGCGCTCCGAGAGCGGCTCCGGCAAAAGCGCTATTTCTGACATCCCGTCTGGCCAACTTCTCCACAGGGCTGGAGGTTGTTGTAGGCGTAGAGGCACAGCCTACTAACAGGACGGCTGTTAGGCATGCTATAAGTGTCTTGAATTCACCAGAATGTAGTTTGTTCATTAACATCACGAAGTTAGTGGTTCTCCTTTGATAGTGGACTAAGGCGTCGACAATACCGCAGTTAGGAATTGCTGCAACTCTATCTTTTGGGAAAACTATTGCTCCAATACTCTATAAGCATGTCTCGAAAGCGATTGGCAGAAGTACGTGGCTGGCTCGTGGCTGAGGGCGGCATAGGCATGGCACAAAAGGGGCGAATGAAGCCCGGTTTCTTTTTATTTCCTGATGTGAAATCATTCTGACCGCAAAAAGGTGCCGAGTTCGAGATGAAGTCGTGCCCGAGAATGAGAGTAGAGCTTCATTTCAAATACGTGTCCTTTTTCGGGGGCAGAGCAAGTCCGTGATTCGAAATGAGTGGCTAGATTCTGGTATTGATGTGAAACTTCACGTTGTCCACAATGAAGAACTAGCCATGCACAACGAGGTCAGTGAATCGGGGGGGCTCTGATGCGGGATCCTGCCGAAAGTAAAGGAGCGTCTGATTGGGGGGGGCAATGGGTCTTGATGACGACAAAACTGGGCGCTGCTCGGTCGCTATGCGTTATTGCCCGAAGGTTACTGGCGTTGTGGCCGGATTCACCGAGTGAGCTTGTGACCAAGGAATGATTTTGTTGTCCACTTGTTAGTTTTGAACGGAGTCTTATGAGTTCAGAAGAACATCGTTTAGCATTGCCCTCAGGATATCGGTTGGAAGAGTTTCAGATCAACCGTGTGCTGGGGAAGGGAGGGTTTGGGATCACTTATCTTGCAGATGATTTACATCTCCAGCAGGAGGTCGCAATCAAGGAGCATCTACCTGATGGGATCTCAACGCGGGTAGACGGGAGTATTGTTGTCGCGCAGAGTGTCCCTCAGGAGGAGGATTACTCTTGGTCCCTGGAGAGTTTTGTGACCGAGGCGCGAACCTTGGCTAGAATCCAACATCCGAATGTCGTGAAGGTCACGCGCTTGATTGAGGCGAACGGGACTGCGTATATGGTGATGGAGTATTTGAAGGGAGAAAGCCTAAATGATTTCTTTCGTAGAGCAGAGCACGCCCTTACCGAGGACGCGTTGTTAGAGATCGTTCTTCCCGTGCTGGATGGCTTGGCTGTGGTTCACAAAATGGGTCTTCTGCATCGGGATATCAAACCCGACAACATTTATCTCACGGAAGACGGTCGACCGATATTGCTGGATTTCGGGGCGGCACGACAGGTTCTAGGGCAAAAAACGGTGACGATGACTAGCATGGTGAGCCATGGCTATTCGCCGTTTGAACAGTATCAAACCAAGGCAAGGCAATCCGCAGGCACGGATATTTATGCACTTGGTGGGGTTTTGTATCGGGCGATCACAGGTGAGAAACCACCGGTTGCGAGCGATCGGGTTTTCCGTGATGAGCTTGAGTCTGTTTCCCAACGAGCGGGAGGTCATTATTCGACAGCCTTTCTGACCGCGATAGACCGAGCCTTGGCAGTGGATCTTGAGGAGCGTCCCGATTCGGTCGGATCCTGGCGGCGTGAACTATTGGGCGAGGCCCAAGGGCCGGCAGAAGGGAGTGGTTCGAAGAATCCGAGTGAGCCGAGTGAGCCGAATGAGGCGAGCGAATTGGGGGCGTCCGTCGAAGTCGTCAGTGATCGAGGCCTTGAGGTTATTGAGGTGTCGGAATCGGGAAAAAGATCTGGAACTCAGCGGGTTCTCTTTTCGTTGCTGGGAGTCGGTCTTGTGGCGCTTGCCGTTGTTCTATTGTGGCCGTCGGATAAAGACAAAACATCTGGGAAGACGCCTACGGGCCCTGTGGATCCTGGCAAAGAAATAGGATCAGACCCCAAAGTCCCGAGGCCGGGAACGTCCGTTTTGTCGCGGGAGGATCTTTACGGTCAGATACGTCTGATAACTCGCCGCTGGCGAGCAGCTGAGCTTTCCGCCGATGAAGCTGCATTACTGGAAACTACCATTGCGGAATGGGAAGCATCCGGGTTGAGTCATTTAGTTCCAACGGCCAAAGCCTCTTTGATAAGACATAATAATGATATTCTGCGGGGGCGAGATCTGATCGTCGAAGCGCTGACAGATATCGCGAAGGCATCGGCGCAAGACCATGGCTTGGTCCAGGAAGTCTTTGAAGAAGCGATTGCTGCTGCTGCCAAAAATCACAGCCCAGACACGGAGGCTCTGATTGTTAAGCTGTCGGCTCTCTTTCCGGTCACCGACGCCAAGAGTGGAGACGAGGATTATTTCCTCGAGTTTTGGAAAAACAGTTTTCCAGAATAGGCAGGTGGGTTTAGAAAACGGTGCTACCGGCCAATGGTGCCGGTAAGTCGGCGCACTCCATGGAATGCGGGCTTGCTCTCACCTTCTTCCAACGTAGTCGCGCCTATCAATGGCACTCCTTGGTACTCACACCTATTTCTGAGGAGGCGGAGGCTTTCGTGCCCGCATTGCGACTGAGTTTTGCCTTTGTTCGCTCGGGTACGGGGCGAGATGACGAGTATCACTATCCTTAATCCTTCCGTATTGTCGAATTGCTCAGCGTTTTTTAGGGTGGTCTATCTATAGAAGTTGTTTGTGTTGTCTGTTTAGTTTTTGATCTGCTAGCGCGTCGGGGCTAATGCACTTGCTCAGATCGCATTGGTACTTCATATTTGGGGCTCGATCGCGTTAGACTAATGGGCGAGGCTTATATGAGAATTCCGGTTGTATACGGGTTGATTGCTTTGGGGTGTGTGATTCCTTTGTGGGGCTCAATGGAGGCGGCGACGCAACTACCCGTGGAATCGGGTTTCTTTCGGCAATCCGTAGTTCGCATTATGACGACATCTACGGGGGGCTATGGCCACGGAACAGGCTTTTGCGTGACTTCGGAAGGCCACGTGGTGACGAATTATCATGTCGTAGAAGACGCGGATAACGTCCATGCCGTGGTAAGGATTGGGGACGAGATTACGGTTGAAACGGCGTCGGTGCTGTGGCAGGACGCCGGAGTTGATCTAGCGATTTTGAAGATTTCCTCTGGGGTGTTGAAACCGCTTTCCATCGCCGCGGGGGAAGAACCGAAGACCGGAGCCAGAGTCCGGGCGCTGGGATATCCCGCGCTGGCTGATGACGATGCTGAGGTGGGTCGGTTTTGGCGGAAACTCAGTGAGCTGGGTTTTACCAGTTTTGATGATTCTGCCGGGCAATTTAAGGATGCCACCCTTGCTGAGGTGACTATTGGGCACGTCCGTAGTGTCAAAACGTTCAGTTGGCGAAGAAATGGTCAGGAACTCAGGATCATCAATCACGGGGCAGAGATCAGCTCAGGTAACAGCGGCGGGCCGCTGGTCGATGAGTGTGGTCGGGTGGTCGGAGTCAATACGCAGGGGGAGAGAGATGATTTCGGCAACATTGTCGTGAGATCATCCCATGTGTCTGCCTTGCTTGGTCCGCTGCGAGGCGTTACGTCAGCGGCGATACTGGAATCAGATGAGTGCGAAGGCGGAGACATTGACCCAGATCAGGATCCCCGCGTGCTGGCTCTTGTCGTCGTCAGTTCGTTGACAGCTATTTTGGCGCTGTTCTTTGCCATCAGAAAGAAGAATGTGATCATGGACGCTTCCACAACCGTCCTTAGGCGTTTGGTGGGAGGCGGTAGAGATGCCGGCTCCGGCAAGGTGCGACGGTCGGACTTAATGGATAGTGGGGGGAGGCCTCGGCGCTCCGATCTCATGGCGGACACCAAGGTCTGTTTCTTGCTGGAGGGGCAGAATCAGGAGAGCGGCAATGCGCTCGTGTCGATATCTCTCACGCAGTCGGACTTTTCAGGAGGAAAGGGCGCCTTGATCGTGGGACGAAAACGAGACAACGCAGACAAAGTGATTCCCAACTCAAGCGTCTCTCGGAAACATGCTCAACTCGAGATCCGGGATGGCCGTTTGCGAATCCAAGATTGTGACTCGGGGAATGGGACCCGGGTCAATGGGCGGGAGCTTGATCCGTTTCAATGGTTCGAATTGTCCGATGGGGATTCGGTCGAATTCGGGGAAGTGACCCTGCGCCTCAAAGTAAAGTAGTCCCTCGATGCCAAACTCGATTCTCAATGATCGTGCCTTGCCGGTTGGTTTTTTTATCGAGGAACGATACCAGATTATTCGAGTCTTGGGAGCTGGAGGCTTTGGGATTACTTACTTGTGTGCAGGCGCGGAGGACTCCACCAAGTACGCCGTTAAAGAACTCGTTCCCCCCACTTGCGTCGGGCATAGCCCGGTCGGGGAGATGATCTTCGATGAAACTCATGATCGTGAGCTGTTCGACGAGGACCGGCATCGTTTCAAGCAGGAATCTGAGGTGGCGATGTCGCTCAAACATCCCAATATTGTTCAAGTGCAGCGATACTTCGAATCCCATGGTACTTCATTTATCGTGATGCTCTATGAATCAGGCGTGACGCTGAAGGAATGTATGGGGTCAGGAGCGTTTCAGTTGGATGGTCCGCGGTTCCAGTCTCTTTTCTGTCCGCTACTGGATGCCTTGGAGATCGTTCACTCCGCACAGTTCCTTCATCGGGATATCAAGCCCAGCAATATCTTCTTGAGCCGGGGAGAAGTGCCTTTCCTGCTCGATTTTGGAGCGGTGAAGCGAATCGGACAATCCGATCATCCCGGAGAGAATACTCAGGTGCTGACGCCTCACTATGCTCCTCTGGAACAATATGCTCGTGATGGCCGTCTTGGACCTTGGACTGATATCTACGGTCTGGCTGCGGTGATGTATCGGTGCGTTGCAGGTGTGGATCCACCGACGGCGCCTGCCCGCAATGCCGGGGACTCGTTTGAACCCGCGGCCCAAATGCGATCTTCGAATCTCGCCCAGTCCTGTTTGACTGCGATTGACTCCGGTCTTGCGATGGAGATAGCGGATCGGCCTCAATCCGTGGCGGAATGGAGGCGACAATTTGATTTCGGATCTCCAGCCGAGAAGAAATCAGAGCCGGCTCGGTTGAGAAAGAAACCGCCACCTCCGCTTGATGACGAGTTGAGTGCGGAGGAGCGAAAAGCGTTGATTGCTAGTGGGCGGCGGGTAAGAACGGAGACCTCGGTAGAGTTCGCGGCCCGATGCGTCTTTTGGCTGCTCTTGCTCGCGACCTTGGGTTTGCTAGGAGCGATCCTGATGGATCAGGAATGGGACTGGCTTCCGTTTAAGTAGGCCGCGACGGTGAGGTTGTCCTGCTTTGGCAATGAGATTGCCTTTACCGATTCGACCAATGAATCAGCATATTTCCCCGCACTGGTTCCCTCCTGCAGCAGTTGCGCCGTTTTTTCGAGAATCGCTTCTTCGCTCAGGGGGCGAATACCATCTGAGGCGACGAGTAGAATGTCTCCTTCTTCGAGAGCTTGACGGTCGTGGTCGATGAGGTCGATGGGGCCTCCGTCCAGGGCTGAGCGGAGGCAGTTCCGTTCGGGGTGATTTTCTCGCTCGGCCTTGGTCAGTTCGCCCGATTCAACCAGGACGTCTAGAAGCGGGCCCATCGAATGGTCCGCGCTCAGGCGGACGATTTCATTTCGGTTCAATAGGTAGATGGGCGAATCGCCGACAGAGATCCATTGGATGGCGTCTCGATCAATCGTGACGGCTGAAAGAGTGGTCCCCATGCCTGCGAGATCAGGGTGTGAGTCCACCAGGTCAGCGATCGCGGTGTTGGCTGCCAGGAGTGCGTTCTTGAGAAGTTTTGAATCGTCTGCCCCTATTTGGGCGGGTTCTTCCAAGAACCGTTCCGCAAAACGCTCGACGGCAGTTTTGCTGGCGAGATTACCGGCTGTTTCTCCTCCGACGCCGTCAGCTACGATGAGGAGGAGTTTATCGATGCCTGACTCCGTCTCCACGACGGGGCAGAAACAGTAATAATCCTCCTGGCGTTTACGGTAGCCGATCCATTGTCTGCCGGAGAAGTCAACTTCCGGCTGCATTGTCTTCGCCCCAGTCAAAATCGCTGCCGCAAAGTGGGACGAATCGAAGCTTGGTGTTACCGAGGGAAATGGTCTCGCCTCCTTTGATTTCGGCCGGTTGCAGCACGGGCACGTCACCCAAGTAGGTGAGATTGGCTCCCCCGCCATGTTGAAGATAGAATTTTCTACCCCGTGGATCGTAGGTGAGCATGGCATGCTCCTTTCGAGAGATTTGCTCGTCACCGAACTCAAGGCGGATTCGCTGGTCGGGTGCCCGCCCGATTGAGTTCATGCCATAGCCCAGATTGACGCTTCGACCACGCCCGGGCCCGTCGACGATAACCAGCCAACCGACGACTGGATCCGTCTCAGAGTTTTCGGCGGGCGCGAGTAGAGTCCCAGAGGAAGCCGTTTTTCGCGACGGTCGATAGATGACGGTCTTGTCAGAACTTGGCGGTGGTGGTGGCGAAGGGGTTGCCCCGCCAGAAGGCTTCGCGGTCTCGTCTGGGTCGCGTTGGAGGTCTCTCCTGCCCCTTCTTCCCGGCATGATGCGGGTTTCATCTGCGTCACTCATAACATGGTCACTTGGTATAGAGTCGGTTGATTAGATTGTCGAGGCAGTACTGTCCGGCGTTGTTGAGGGCGGACTCTTCCGATCCTTGGACGAGGTGCATGATGAGGACCAGTATACCCGAGAAGATGAGGGCCAAGAGGGTCGAAAAGAAGGCTACTCCGAGTTCTTGGGTGACGATAGCAATGTCAATTTCGCCGCCACTTTCCTGGTATTGAATCGCTGCGGTATCCAGGCCGTTGGCGATTCCGATCACGGTACCTATGAATCCAAGGGTAGGGATGAGCCAGATGACATAGCGTAGCATGTTGTATCTTAGGTCAATCTCATGAAGAAAGAGGTCTAAACTTGAGTTGAGCAGATTGTTGCTTTCGCCGACGGATTGCGTTGTTTGGAATTGTAGGACGACCCTACGGATGAGTCGCGGAAGGAAGAAATGGGTTCCCGCAGCCTTGACGCGGCGGTAGATCGAGGGGATATCGGCTTCCGTAATGAGCGTTTCTTCGTCTTCCGGGAGCAGTTTTTGAGTGAGTTGCTCCTGCTCACCGAAACACCATCGCAAACGAATCAAGAGGTCTGCGAGGCCGACGAAAAAGACGATCCACATCAAGGCCTGAATGCTGAAATAGTTCGGTGCGTCATTCTTATCCAGCATCAATTTGGCGGCATAGGTGTCGTTCGGAAGGACATTGTTCAGCGCCACAACCACAATCACTCCCATGATGAGGGAGACGAAAAATGCAATGCTTCGTTGTTTTCCTTGTGGATTCATCTCTAGCCTAAAATCTCGCCGGTCTCTGGATTCCGCCGAGGACGGGATTCTGAGGCCTTCCGGTGCTCTTGAACGGGTCCGGTGTTCTTGTTGGTGCGATTGCTGAGTAGTTGACGGGCAGTCGTCTGGTATTCCCCAAGTCTCAGTGGCGTTTCTGCCTCGATATAACCCTGCTTGAACTCGGCCCATTGGCCGTTCTTGAAGACAAAGGTGCCGTTCGCGGAGCCTTGGTCGAGAATATAGTAACGTCCGTCTTCACCAATAGTTAGCTCAATATGTAGGCGGCTAATTGAGTCATTGTTAGATGGAAGCGGGATATCCAACCGGATCTTGGAGTTATCTCTGCCTACCGTTAGAACTTCCATAAGGCTTCTTTTTCAAGATGGGCCAGAATGGCTTATTGGTGGAAACGAAACCGGACTTCTCCAACCTCGATGAGATCGCCGTCGTTGATCGGTGCTTGCTTGACCTCTTTTTCGTTAACGAGGATTCCGTTGGAAGATTTGAGGTCTGTTATGACGAAGGAACCGTCCCGGATGCGGCTGATTTCAGCGTGGTGACTTGACACGCTGTCGTTGGTCAAGGTGATTTCGTTTTCTGTAGCGCGTCCGATTCGTGTTGACGTCGAAGATATCTCATACATTTGACTCTGCCCGTCCAAGGGCTCTAGTCGAGCGTAGACGACCCGTTTGGATCGTCGGCTTAGCATGAAGTAGATTGGGATTAGGACTACAATCAGCAGAAGGCCATATCCAATAAGGTTGCTAGTGGAGCTCGACTCGGGTTTCGCGGGTTTGGTGGGATCCTCGGGTTTGGTGGAATCTTCAGGTTCGGTGGAGTCTTCAGGTTCGGTGGAATCCTCAGGCTCGGTGGAGTCTTCAGGTTCGGTGGAGTCTTCAGGTTCGGTGGAGTCTTCAGGTTCGGTGGAGTCTTCAGGTTCGGTGGAATCCTCAGGCTCGGTGGAGTCTTCAGGCTCGGTGGAGTCTTCAGGTTCGGTGGAGTCTTCAGGTTCGGTGGAGTCTTCAGGCTCGGTGGAATCCTCAGGCTCGGTGGAGTCTTCAGGCTCGGTGGAGTCTTCAGGCTCGGTGGAATCCTCAGGCTCGGTGGAATCTTCAGGCTCGGTGGAATCTTCAGGCTCGGTGGAATCTTCAGGCTCGGTGGAGTCCCCGGTCTGTGGAGAGGAAGCGGGGAATGCTACTAGTCTATGAATGTAAGTGAGATCATTTGTCGGGGTAGAAAGAGTGAATAAGACCTGCGTAGCTCCTTGCCTTGGAGGGAGTTGCACTGATATCCGGCCGCCTGACTCCAATTGTTGGAAGAATCCTGGAACTACCGTGTTCGGCATTTCGTGGCGATTGCTGGAAGCCTGGTAGTAGGGGCCTCTTGTTTCACTAGCGAGGCGTCGGAGGAAGCCCAATTTAAGATTCTCATTCTCGTCATCGGATTCCGGATAGCCGAGGCCGAATACCGTCACGTTTTGAGCCTTGGCTTTCTCGGTCAGTTCATTCTGCGCATAGGTGGTGTCCGTATTGGAGCCGTCGGACATGATAATGAGGGCTTTCCGCTCGGCTTGGACGCCAGCGAGTTCGTCCAGGGCGGTCATGACCGCTGGATAAAACGCGGTACCTTCAGACCCCAACGCGATTTGAGCCAGAGCATTGCGGGTATCGATTCCCGAGCTTCCGAGGGAGACGATCTGGCGGGGGCTGGCGTCGTAGATGGTGAGCCCGAAATCCTGATGAAAGGCTGTGGCCTGAAGCACGTTGGCGATGAATTCTGTTTGTTGCTTCAGAACGGCTCGGCGTTTGCGCTGAGAGCGACCCCGTTTGGAGACGTCAACCAGGAAAAGGTAAGCCGATCGGATACCAGTGGTGCCTGGAAAACGCTCGGAGGTGGCATTCAGTATCTGGCCTCCGGACTCGACACGCACGTTGCTGATCCTCGTGGCCGGAAATAGTCTATAGTGGAGCGCCAGTTCGGTTCCGGGGTTCCCGCTGCCCCGGACATACGTATGGGTATTTACAAACTCTGCCCGCTCAGCTGATTTTGTAGTTTGCGAGATTCCCACCAGGAAGAGTTGTAGGAGAAAAACTCTCGCGTAGAGATGGATTCTGTTTACACTGCGATGAAACTTCACATGGACTCCTATTGGTGAATAACTGGGACTATAGAGTCGTCTCTAGAAAGGCCGCAAGGGAAATCCAGGGATGAAAGCATACTTAAGAGAATGGTTTAAATGAGACGTCCAAGTCGCGAGGTGAACATCTTTAGTTTGTCCGCTCTCGACCTGTTTGCTTCGGCAACCGGGGCATTTGCGATCCTTGCCGTTATCTTATTTCCGTACTATTTGCAGCAGGGGGATGCGGACGTCGTAAATTCGGTTCCCGAGCCGCCGGTGCAACCGGTTGAACCTCAGCCCCCGGTTCCGGTGCCCCCAACTCCAGTGCCTCCTACTCCAGTGCCCCCCGAACCAAAGAAACAGGGATTTCCGGTTCCGATTGATTTCGCGATTCGAATCGATTGGCCGAATCCCGCGATCGATGTGGACTTACACGTGGAACACACCGATCCCGACGGAGTAGATAGCGTTGTGGACTACCGCCCAGAGAATATTAGACGACCGTGGGGTAGATTAATGCGAGACCAAAGGGATTCTAGGGTATCCACGCCTTGGGAGGTCTTTTATGCGCCGATTTTTGATGATTCAAGCCCGGGAGCCTATCGGGCATATATTTCTTACTACTCTGGTGGATCCGCCAACGTTCCGGTCAAAGGGGAGGTACTGCTTTACCCGTCGGATCCCGAACGAGGGCAGAGCCAAGCGTTCTCGGTGAATTTGCGGCCCTCTGAAAAATACAAAGATACGGCTCGCTTGGCAGTCGCGTTCAGACTTTCGCGTGCGGGCGCAGACTATCAAGTTGAGGTCCAGCAAGTGGTCAATGATTAGGCCCTAGCGAATAGATCTTCGGTAGAGTACGTCTACGAGAGTGTCCATGAGCGCGGGGGAGCATCGATTGGCATTGCCGGCTGGCTACCGGTTGGAGGAATTTAAGATTGAGCGAGTCCTCGGCAAGGGGGGCTTTGGAATTACCTATTTGGCGGAAGATCTGTATTTAAAGCAGCAAATCGCCATTAAGGAACATCTCCCGGATGGAATTTCTACGCGGGTCGATGGGAGTTCGGTTGTGGCTCAGAGTGGTCCATTGGAAGCCGATTATCGATGGTCCCTAGAGAGTTTTGTCGAGGAGGCACGAGTCCTTGCGCGGATACAGCATCCGAACGTGGTTCGGGTGACGCGTTTGTTGGAGGCGAACGGCACTGCCTATATGGTGATGGAGTATCTCCAGGGCGAGAGTCTGGAAGAGTTTTTGGATCGCCATCCGCCCGGGCATAGCGAAGCGCGCTTGCTGGAAATCGTGTTGCCCGTGCTGGATGGATTGGAGGCGGTCCATGAAACCGGGTTGCTGCATCGAGATATCAAACCCGCCAATATCTATCTGACGAAGAAGGGCCGGCCCATTTTGTTGGATTTTGGAGCGGCGCGACAAGACCTGGGTCGAACGGTCACGATGACCAGTATGGTGAGTCATGGGTATTCACCAATCGAGCAATATCAGACCAAAGCACGGCAAGCAGCCGGGACGGATCTCTACGCTCTGGGAGCGGTGCTGTATCGCGCGGTCACGGGTGAAAAACCTCCGGTCGCGAGTGATCGGATTTTCACCGATGACCTGGAAGCTCTGAGCCAGCGTGCCGCCGGCCGCTACAGTGAGAAGTTCTTGCTGGCAATTGATCATGCTCTGGCGGTCACGTTGGAAAACCGTCCGGAGTCCGTTGCGTCATGGAGAAACGAACTGAGAGGAGGCGAAGCCGACTCGGAATCGCGCCCAGCGGTTGCACCCTCTAGTCAACCCGAGCCACCGCAAACAGCGGATGGTGGGACTGATTGCGCAAACGAAGTCCCCGCGCCGGCAGCGGCTCCTATGAGATCACGTGGCGTGAGAACCGTGGTCGCCCTGTTGGTTGTGGTTTTGGTTGGGATTGTTGCATATCAGTTCATGCCACCATCGGGGAATGGAACCGTTGCGAACAGCGAACTCGGGCGGGGCAGTGACCCTGGGGAGTCAGAGAATGGTGGCCCTCCGGTTGCCGTTTCTACAGAGGGTTGGCTGAGCGTGGCTAGTGATCCAGAAGGAGCAAACCTATTCATTAATGGTGAACGGCATGGTGTCACGCCTATCAGTCGGCTCAAACTGAATGCGGGGCGATATCGATTGGAGCTTCGGCACTCAGAGTATGAAACGCTTGCACGAGAGGTCGAAATCGAGGCAGATGAAGAGCTTGGCCTTGGGACTCTGGGGCTAGTTCTTTTGGCAGCGCAAGAGCGTTTCGTACCGGGATATCAGGGTTGGAACCTAGAATATGCCAAGACCCATGCCGAGCGCGGTGATCTTATTGCGATACTCGTTCTAGTCGAACATTACGAGCGAACCGGATCCGTGGTGGAATTGGACAAATGGAGAGCAAGTCTCAAGACAGTAACGAATGAGGATTCTTCACAACTAGTGGCGAAGTACCGTGACAGCATGGATGAGCTCTTGGAACTCGGGCAGGGAGAAGATCCGTTCGCTGCCTACCTACTTGGTTCCGTTTACTTGAATCCCCCATTCGATGACCGATCAGAAGCATCTCAGTGGCTTCGAAAAGCGGCAAACGAAGGGAATGCGGCAGCACAGTTTACTCTGGGGAGGTACCTGCGGTCAGGGGAATTCAAGGCGAACGACGGTGGTGAAGCAATGAAGTGGTTTAGAACGGCTGCGGACGCCGGTTACGCCGAAGCGGAGCATGAACTCGGTGATTCCTACTATTTTGGATTGTTAGGTTTGGAAGCGGACGTGTTCAAGGCGGGGGAATGGTATCGAAAGGCAGCAGAGAAGGGTCACGCAAAGTCTCAGGTAGAGCTTGGGGAATTGTATGAAACAGGCCTGAATGGTTTCTCTCGTGATGATGTCGAATCTCTAAAATGGGTTCGGAAGGCGGCAGAACAGGGCTTCGCAGAGGGGCAGTATAATCTCGGGCTCAGCTATAGATCCGGCCACAGAGTAAGAAAGGATCTTGTTGAGGCTTTGAAGTGGTACATCTTGGCTTCTCCCGAACGCCAGTATTATGCGGACCAAGCGGAACAATTGAAACAAGAGCTATCTCTAGCCCAAGTTGTCGAAGCCATGAAACGAGTCGAGGAGTTCCGCTCACGGCAAGCAAGCTTATGAGTGCGGAAGGGCATCGACTGGCTTTGCCAACCGGGTATCGGCTGGAGGAATTCCGCGTTGAGCGGATGCTAGGCAAGGGCGGTTTTGGGATTACGTACTTGGCTGAGGACCTGCATTTGAAGCAGCGGGTTGCGATCAAGGAGCATCTTCCCGATGTGATTTCCACCCGAGCCGATGGAAGCACTGTCGTGGCGCAGAGTGTGCCCCTGGAAGAGGACTATCGTTGGTCCCTAGAGAGCTTTGTGGAGGAAGCGAGGGTGCTCGCAAGTATCCGACATCCCAACGTCGTGAGGGTAAGCCGGCTGCTAGAGGCCAATGGGACGGCGTACATGGTGATGGACTATCTGGAAGGGGAAAGTCTCGATGCGTATCTGGCTCGGACGCCTGCCGGTATCCGTGAAGAACGATTGTTGGCGATTGTATTGCCGATTTTGGAGGGATTAGAGGCGGTTCACCGATCCGGTTTGCTTCATCGTGATGTGAAACCAGCGAACATCTATCTGACGGAGGAGGGGCGCCCGATTTTGTTGGACTTTGGAGCGGCCAGACAAGATCTGGGTCGAACAATCACCATGACGAGTATGGTGAGTCATGGGTACTCACCGATTGAGCAGTATCAGACCAAAGCGCGACAATCAGCTGGAACCGATCTCTACGCGTTGAGCGCGGTGATGTATCGGGCCATTACCGGGGAGAAACCCCCGGTGGCGAGTGATCGGATCTTTACTGATGAGCTTCGGCCGATCCGAGAACGCGTGTCGGGTCAGTATTGCGAGGGGTTTTTGCGAGCGATTGATCACGCACTAGCAGTAGCCCTAGAGGATCGCCCGAACTCCGTCGCGTCTTGGAGGGAGGAATTGGTAGGAAGCGAAAACCGCTCGGAATCGCTGCCTGATCTCGAGCTCTCTCACCAACGAGAGACTCCTCGAACGGTGGAGGGTGCGCCTGATCGTGCAGATGACGTCGCAGCGATGGTAGCTGCTATATTGAGGTCACGAGGCGTGAGAGCCATGGTCGTGCTACTAGTTGTGGTCTTAGTTGGGCTTGGTGCGTATCACTTCATGCCACGATCGGGAAATGAAACCCTCGCGAACAGCGAACTCGGGCGGGGCAGTGACCCTGGGGAGTCAGAGAATGGTGGCCCTCCGGTTGCCGTTTCTACAGAGGGTTGGCTGAGCGTGGCTAGTGATCCAGAAGGAGCAAACCTATTCATTAATGGTGAACGGCATGGTGTCACGCCTATCAGTCGGCTCAAACTGAATGCGGGGCGATATCGATTGGAGCTTCGGCACTCAGAGTATGAAACGCTTGCACGAGAGGTCGAAATCGAGGCAGATGAAGAGCTTGGCCTTGGGACTCTGGGGCTAGTTCTTTTGGCAGCGCAAGAGCGTTTCGTACCGGGATATCAGGGTTGGAACCTAGAATATGCCAAGACCCATGCCGAGCGCGGTGATCTTATTGCGATACTCGTTCTAGTCGAACACTACGAGCGAACCGGATCCGTGGTGGAATTGGACAAATGGAGAACGAGTCTCGAGCTAGTAACGAATGAGGATCCTTCACAACTAGTGGCGAAGTACCGTGACGGCATGGATGAGCTCTTGGAACTGGGACAGGGAGAGGATCCGTTCGCTGCCTACCTTCTTGGTATGGCTTATCTGAATCCCCCATTTAATGACCCACCAAAGGCATCTCAGTGGCTTCGGAAAGCGGCCAATGAAGGGAATTCATCTGCACAGTTTACTCTGGGTGGATCCTCTTGGGCAGGCGTTGTTTTAGGCGTCGGTGACGTTGAGAAATTGGAGTGGGTAAGAATGGCTGCAGACTCTGCTCATGTTGAAGCGGAGTATGCCCTCGGCAGTTTCTATTCTCTGGGAAGGTTGGGTTTGGAAAGGGACAAGGGCAAGGCTGGGGAATGGTATCGAAAGGCAGCAGAGAAAGGGCACGCACAAGCTCAGACAGATCTTGGGCGGAACTATTTCATCGGGATGCCTGGTTTTTCTCGTGATCCTGTCGAAGCTGTCAGATGGTTTCGAAAAGCGGCAGAACAAGGGTTCGCGGACGGGCAGTTCAGACTTGCGCTCAAGTATAAGTCCGGCCTCGGAGTCAGCAAAGATCTTGTGGAGGCTTTGAAGTGGTACATCTTGGCTTCTCCTCGAAAACAATACTATGCGGACCAAGCGGAGCAATTGAAACAAGAGCTGTCTCCCAACGAAGTTGCCGAAGCCATGAATCGAGCCGAAGCGTTTCGAACTCGGTTAGGAAGTTTATGAGGGCAGAAGTACATCGACTGGCGTTGCCGGCTGGGTATCGGCTGGAGGAGTTCCGAATCGACCGAGTGCTTGGCAAAGGCGGATTCGGAATCACGTATCTGGCTGAAGATCTGCACTTGGAACAGCGGGTTGCCATCAAGGAGCATCTCCCTGACGGGATCTCTACTCGGATCGATGGGAGCACGGTGGTCGCGCAAAGTGATTCGCTAGAGGATGACTATTCGTGGTCGTTGGATAGCTTCGTGACGGAAGCTCGGACGCTGGCGAAAATCCAGCATCCAAATGTTGTGAAGGTCACCCGATTGATGGAGGCGAACGGGACGGCCTACATGGTGATGGAGTATTTGGAGGGGGAAAGCCTCGATGTTGTATTGGAGCGAACGCCCCCTGGAGTGAGTGAAGAACGCCTGCGGGAGTTGGTCTTGCCCATTCTGGATGGATTGTCGGCGGTTCATGAAGTCGGTTTGCTGCATCGTGATATCAAACCCTCGAACATTTATCTAACCAAGAAAGGGCGACCGATCTTATTGGATTTTGGGGCGGCCCGTCAGGACCTCGGCCGTACGATCACGTTGACGAGCATGGTGAGTCACGGGTATTCGCCTTTTGAGCAGTATCAAACCAAAGCGCGGCAATCGGCCGGGACGGATATCTACGCGATGGGAGGCGTGCTCTACCGAGCCATCACGGGTGACAAGCCGCCAGTTGCGAGTGATCGAGTTCTGTTGGATGAACTGGAGCCACTTCAAAAGCGGGTGGCAGGCCGATACAGTGAGGACTTTTTGAAGGCGATTGATCGTGCTTTGGCTGTGTCGCTTGAGGATCGACCCGAGTCGGTAGCGTTGTGGCGAGAAGAGTTGTTTGACCGCAAAACTGGTATGCCTTCGTTCGTTTCTGAGCCTCAGTCAGTCCAAACAGCCGAAAATCTGAGCGCCAGAATAGATAGGCCTCAGGGCGAGTCTGAGAATGAAGTTGAGCCGAGTCTGTCGACGACAAGTAAAACGAAAATTGTGATACTTGCTGTGGTGATAGCTTCAGAGATAGGTTACCTAATTGCTATTATTTTTGGGTAAGAATGTTTGGTGGTAGATAGGCAATTGCGTGCAGCGCTTCTGTGGAGGGCGAAACGAAGAATTTGGGAGGTTGGTGTGTTGCGGACGATGTGGACAGTAGGATGCGGATTTGTAACGCAACTCGCTGACGGGAAGTGGTGGCACTTGGGGGCTTAGAAGCCTGTAAGGGACAGATTAGTGCGTTGGCCGAAACAAGACAGGACCTTAGACTTTGTTGCGGGGTAAAGAGAGCCGCAGCGGAGGTCCGCAGCAGAGCATGATAGAACGGAAAGAACGAATGGGTCAGAATGCAAATATTGAGGCTGCGGCTCGATTGAGAGAAACTCAAGGACGAGAGCAAGCTTGCGTCTAGGAGCGGCTAAGAAGGTATGGCTTCAGAAGAACATCGGTTAGCCTTGCCGGCTGGGTATCGGCTGGAAGAGTTTCGCATCGAGCGGATGCTTGGTAAGGGCGGCTTTGGAATCACGTACTTGGCTGAGGATCTGTATTTGGAGCAGCGAGTCGCGATTAAGGAGCATCTCCCCGACGGGATCTCCACCCGAGCGGATGGAAGCACCGTCGTGGCACAAAGTGTGCCGCTGGAAGAGGATTATTCTTGGTCGCTAGAAAGCTTTGTGAAGGAAGCGAGGGCGCTCGCAAAGATCCAACATCCCAACGTCGTGAGGGTAAGCCGGTTATTGGAGGCCAATGGGACGGCGTACATGGTGATGGACTATCTGGAGGGGGAAAGCCTCGACGCGTATCTCGCTCGGACGCCCGCCGGTATCCGTGAGGAACAATTGTTGGAGATCGTATTGCCAATTCTGGACGGATTGGAGGCGGTTCACCGAACCGGATTGCTTCATCGTGATGTCAAACCAGCGAACATCTATCTGACGACGAAGGGACGGCCGATCTTGTTGGACTTTGGAGCAGCCAGACAAGATCTGGGTCGAACGATCACTATGACGAGTATGGTGAGTCACGGTTACTCTCCGTTTGAGCAGTATCAGTCAAAAGCGCGACAGTCAGCTGGAACCGACATCTATGCAATGGGAGGTGTGCTGTATCGGGCGATCACGGGTGAAAAGCCTCCGATGGCCAGTGACCGGATCATAACGGATGAATTGGAACCCGTTCAGAAGCTTGCAGCGGGACGGTATTCCGACGGGTTTCTACGGGCCATTGATCATGCGCTTTCGGTAATGCTAGAAGACCGTCCGGAGTCGGTAGAATCTTGGCGCAAGGAGCTGCTTGGGCATGGGCGACCTGAGGAAGTGACAACCGCAACTCAGGGATCGGGAAGCCGTGAATCGATCCCGTCATCCCTAAACGAGCCGACGATCAACCCGGGCGAGTCTTTGGGGGAAGTACAAAAAGGTCGCGGTAAGTCCTGGGTGCTGGCGGCTGTTAGTTTGTTGGCAGTCATGGGGATCGCTGGCGGTCTGAAGTCCTTCTGGCCATCCGGCCCAGAGACACGCGAGGTAAATCGGCAGGAAGGTTCCCCCAATGAGACTAGAGAAACGAATCGTGATTCCCGAGCCCAGCCCCGGTCCGAGGAAGAGGACAAGGAGAGTGAGATCGCAGGACGTACCGTTCAGGAGCGAAACGACAACGGGATTGGGCTCAAGCTGGTCTACGTTCCAGCGGGGAGCTTTACGATGGGGAGTCCTGAGGGCGAGGAAGATCGAGATGACGATGAGAATCAAGTTCAGGTGAGATTGAGCAAGGGGTTTTGGCTGGGGAAATATGAAGTAACGCAGTCAGAGTTTCAGTCCGTGATGGGGAACAACCCGAGTCTCTTCAAAGGGATGAAACTACCTGTTGAGCAAGTAAGTTGGGAGGATGCGGTGGAGTTTTGCCGTAAGTTGACAAATCGGGAACGTCAAGCTGGACGGCTGGGACAGGACGAAGCGTATCAGTTGCCAACGGAGGCGCAATGGGAGTATGCCTGTCGAGCGGGGGCGGGAACTGCGTTTGCCTATGGGAAGTCGTTGAGTAGCCGGGAAGCAAACTTTGATGGGAATTTTCCGTATGGAGACGGGAGCACTGGGCCGTTTCACGAAAAGACAACAGCGGTCGGTTCGTATCGTTCAAATCGTTGGGGATTGTATGACATGCACGGAAACGTCTGGGAGTGGTGTCGGGATTGGTATGACGAGAGACTCTCCGGGGGAGCAGATCCGATGGGCGGGTCGTCCGGTAGGCGCCGTGTTTACCGCGGCGGGAGTTGGTTCGTCCTCGCCTATCACTGTCGCTCGGCCAACCGCGACAGTTACGGGCCGTGGAGCGGGCGCTCCAGTCTGGGCTTCCGCGTGGCCCGAGTTCCCGTGCCTTAGAAACAAAAGCCCGGAGGGCCTAGAGTCGGAGGATTGAGGGCTGTTAGAACGGAAAGAACGAATGATTCGGCCTGCAAATATTGAGGTTGCGGCTCGATTGAGAGAACCTCAAGGGCGAGACCCAGCTTGCGTCTAGGAACGGGGAAGAAGGTGTGGCTTCAGAAGAACATCGATTAGCCTTGCCGGCTGGGTATCGGCTGGAGGAGTTTCGCATCGAGCGGATGCTTGGTAAGGGCGGCTTTGGAATCACGTACTTGGCGGAGGATCTGTATTTGGAGCAGCGAGTCGCGATCAAGGAGCATCTCCCCGATGGGATTTCCACTCGAGCGGATGGAAGCACCGTCGTGGCACAAAGCGTGCCGCTGGAAGAGGATTATTCTTGGTCACTGGAAAGCTTTGTGAAGGAAGCGAGGACGCTCGCAAAGATCCAACATCCCAATGTCGTGAGGGTAAGCCGGTTATTGGAGGCCAATGGGACGGCGTACATGGTGATGGACTATCTGGAGGGGGAAAGTCTCGACGCGTATCTCGCTCGGACGCCCGCCGGTATCCGTGAGGAACGATTGTTGGAGATCGTATTGCCAATTCTGGACGGATTGGAGGCGGTTCACCGAACCGGGTTGCTTCATCGTGATGTCAAACCAGCGAACATCTATCTGACGCAGGAGGGACGACCGCTCTTGTTAGATTTCGGAGCGGCCCGACAAGATCTGGGACGAACCATCACGATGACCTGTATGGTGAGTCATGGATACTCTCCCGTCGAACAGTATCAGTCAAAAGCGCGACAGTCCGCCGGCACCGACATCTATGCGATCGGAGCGGTGCTTTATCGAGCGATCACAGGCGAGAAGCCAGAACAGGCAAACGACCGGGTCTTCAATGACGGCCTCATACCGGTCAGTCAGCGAGCATCGGGAAGATACACGGCTGGCTTTCTGAGGGCCATTGATCATGCCTTGGCGGTGAGGTTAGAAGATCGGCCGGACTCGGTGGGGGCGTGGCGTCGGGAGTTGCTGGAAGCTGGACGAACGGCTCAGAAGACACCGTCTCCTGATCCAAAACCCCAATCGGAACCGGCAACGGAGCGTCCCGAATCAAGCTTGCCACAAGAAGCCGTCGAGCCCGAGAAAGCGGTGCTGGTCGAAGATTCCTCTAGCTCTCTGAAGCTTGCTGGTGGAATGGTTGCGGTTGGCGGAGTTGGGCTGGTGATTTTGATTGGCTGGTTGGTCGTCGACCATGATTGGAGTAGCTCCATCAGTTCCTGGAAGACCTCACTTCGAGGTGGTCAGGGCCTGGCGCTGGAAAAGTTTCATGCGTGGAAATGGAAGTTTCGTGGTGAGGATCGGGAGGAGGCGATCGCCTACTATAACGAGGGGTTTACGTACCTGTATGGCGACCCGCTTGATAACGTTGAAAAGAACGAGCCTGAGGCGGCGAGGTTTTTTCGTAAAGCCGCTGAACTCGGCTACGCTCCGGCCCAAGATGTTCTTGGGCAAATGTATCAGACAGGGAGAGGTGTCGCGCAGTATTACGGTGAAGCTATCAATTGGTATCGCAAGGCGGCCGAGCAAGGTCACGTAGCGGCATTCATGCATCTCGGCAAAATGTATCGAGAGGGTGTTGGCGTCGAACAGGATTATTTGAAAGCTGCAGATTGGTATCGCAAGGCGGCGGAGCGAGGACAGGCTGAGGCGCGTTACTACTTGGGAGACATGTATGAGTTTGGAAAAGGCGTAGAGCAGGATAAAATTGAAGCACTGAAATGGTACTATCTGGCGGAATTGAAAAACGCTTCGGCAAAGGAAGGGGCGCTGCGTCTCGAGGCCGAGATGTCTGAGAGTGCCGTGATAGGAGCCGAGAATCGTGTGCAAGAGTATCTATCGCGGACCAGTCAATGACTTCAGGAGAACTGCGACTCGCGTAGCGTCGGTAGGACCCCTTTCGAACCACGCCCCGCTACGAACTAGCGAACCAGAGGGATGGTTTTGGATGGCAGATCGTCAAAGATTACGACGATTTGAGTCGGCTCGCACTTGATTTCAGTTGGTAGATCTGGAAGCTGCTTGAGCAGGTGTCTCCGTTTTCCCGTGACAACATCCTGGATCGACAATCCCGCCGCTTTCCAATCACCAGAAGTCTCGTAAAGTAGATAATAGCCATACTCAGTCAGTTCGTGCCCGCTAACGACGTCCTGGTGGAGAATGCCTCCTGCCACGTCGTATACTCTTATGCTTTGGCAGGACGAACCGCATCCCCAGGCGTGAAGCAGTTTGTCCCCTTTCGTCCACAAAATTGCTCCTCCATATCCCGGCACAAAGTCTGATATTATTTTACTATCCGACAGCCGAAAGATCTTCAATCGTCTCGGAGGCTTTGAACTATGCCAAACATATGCGTAGTAACCGCTGATACTGACACTCATGTCATGGATGTGTTGGGGCTTGTCGAAATGATATTCGAACTGGGTCTCGCCCTCGTTGGAAACCGTGAGTGTCCGCGTGTCTTTCGAATACGCGATGAGCGGAGAGCCCATACTTTTCAAACCAAAGAAAAGGCCAAAAACTACGAGTGCTAACCTTGTTGCAATCATGTGGGGTAAAGATTGCCGGACATGGATTTCGCGGGCAATGCTTTAGGCTATTCTTGTCCTGGGAGTGATCCTCTCCCCAAGATTTGAGCCATTTTCAAGGGGAGACCACCATCTTGACCAGACGGGAGAAGAAAATGAAAAGAATGCATTTTGTGCAGGAAGAGATCGTTTGGGGATAACATGGTTTCCCGTTCCGGATTGGGCGCTCCGAAGCGTTTTGATACCCACTTTAGCCGGAATCCGAAGGGTGTTCTCCCGCTGGGCGACACGGGCATTCCCAGTGATTTTTGGCGGCGCCATTGGCCGGTAGCACCCTTATCTAATCACGCCCTCAATTGCCTGTTCACTTTAAATTGGCTTGAGTTTCCGAAGCCGTTACCCTACCGAGGACTAGTTCCGGAACCAGGTGTTCTAGCTCATGAGCCGAAAGATGGTTTTTCGTCCCTGTGATGTCGTATCGGAGGGCGGCGGAAGAGGGATACGCGTGGCCGAAGCGAAGACCGCGGATTTTAGCAAGGCGGGCGGGCGATTGCGGGATAGAATGTCAGAAAGTGGGTTTCTGAGGCCTTTCGGCCCGTGAAATCTGTTTAGGAGAAATTTGAAGAGGATGAAGACCAAACGAACACGGCAATGAATTCCGAAGAGCATCGATTGGCACTGCCGGCTGGGTACCGTCTCGAAGAGTATACGATTGATCGGACGCTCGGTAAGGGTGGGTTTGGGATCACGTATCTGGCAAAGGATCTCCACCTGCAACAGCAAGTAGCCATCAAAGAGCATCTTCCTGACGGAATTTCGACACGGATTGATGGGATTACTGTTGTCGCACAAAGCGACCTGCTAGAGCGTGACTACTCCTGGTCGTTGAAGAGCTTCGTGAAGGAAGCACGAACACTAGCGCAGATTCAACATCGCAACGTGGTAAAGGTCATGCGATTGGTTGAAGCGAACGGAACAGCCTACATGGTGATGGAGTATCTAGAGGGGGAGAGCTTCGGGGCCTATCTTAAGCGCAAGCGGACTGGGCTGACCGAGCAAGACTTGTTGAATGTGGTGTTACCGTTGTTGGATGGCCTGAAGGCGGTTCACGAGAGAGGCGTGCTTCACCGAGATATTAAACCTGGGAACATATACATCACTAAAGATGGCTGGCCGATTCTTTTGGATTTTGGTTCAGCTCGGCTAGATCTGGGGCAGACGGCGACGATGACCAGCATGGTGAGTCACGGTTACTCTCCGTTTGAGCAGTATCAGTCAAAAGCGCGACAGTCAGCCGGCACCGATATCTATGCGATGGGAGGTGTGCTGTATCGAGCCATCACGGGTGCGAAACCTCCCATGGCCAGTGACCGGATCACAGAGGATGAATTGAAACCGGTTCACAAGCTGGCTGCGGGACGGTATTCCGACGGGTTTCTACGCGCCATTGACCATGCACTCTCGATTGATCTAAGAGACCGTCCGGAGTCCGTAGAATCTTGGCGTGAGGAGCTGCTTGGGCATGGGTGCCCTGAGGAAGGGACATCCACCGTGCTGGGAGCGGGAAGCCGGGGAACGAATCCGTCATCCCAAGACGAGTCGGCGATCAAGCAGGCTGAATCTTCGCGGAGATCGCAGAAAGGCCGCGGTAAGCTCTGGGCGCTGGTAGCCGTCATTTTGTTGGCACTGGTAGGAATCGCTGGCGGTCTGAAGTCCTTCTGGCCATCTGGCCCGGAGACGCGGGAGGTGAGTCGCCAAGGGGGATCTCCTGATGAGGAAAGAGAATCCAATCGTGATTCCCGAGCCCAGCCCCAGCCCGAGGGGTGGTTGACGGTGAGTAGTGTTCCACCCGGAGCCCGAGTGTTCGTAGATGGATCGGAAGTGGGAGTGACTCCCTTGAATCGGTGGAGTCTGGTTCCTGGTCGGCATGATCTTGAGCTTCAGATGGCAGATTACGAACGGATCGAACGTGACGCTGTGATTAGCAGCGAAAACGAGCTTGCGCTCGAGAATCTGATGTTGGTCCACAGTGAGGCACAGAAGCGGTATATCCCCGGCTATCGGGAGTGGGATTTGGGGCATGCGAGACTCCATGCTGAGAATGGCGATTTGTTGGCGATGGTTGTGATGGAGGAACACCATGATCGAGCCGGCAACGTTATTGAGGCTGCCGCTTGGGAGCGGAAACGGCAGCGCGCGATAGAGACACAAAGCGGAAGCTTACCCTCGAGCTACGAGAAAGGTCTTCGGGAATTGAAGAAGCTCGCTCTTGGCGGGGAGCCAAGAGCCGCATTCTTGGTGGGATTCATTTATTTTCTCGGACTGGTGGTGCCGGTGGACAATACCGAAGCCTTCGTTTGGTATCAAAGGGCGGCGGACCTGGAGCATGCTTGGGCGCAGGCTCATTTGGGTTCGATGTATGAGTTCGGATTAGGAGTTCCAAAGAGCAGGGAGGAAGCGATGAAGTGGTACCGACTGTCGGCTGAGAAACGGCGACGTTGATGGGGAATCCATCCTGGCATTTCTATACCAGCGTGGAAGCGCGGGAAGAGCGTGGGCAAGGCCAAGGCTGCCGATTCGTTTCGAAAAGCGGCAGAAGGGGGGGGATCAAAGATTGGACACGGGGCGGAAGAATATAGCGGACCGAGTAAGGCTCTCTACTCAATGAATTTCTGATTTCGCTGTACCTCAAGCTGCTTTGGGCCGGTCGTAACTGTCTGACTCAGAGACAGTTTAGATGAAGACTTGGAATATGGTTCGTAGTTTGTGAGTGGGTTGCGGGGTGTGACGCCTTCCACGACAGCAATCAGCAACTTGACACTGCACATGATGCACATTAGCTGTGCGATATGAAGAATCTCACTTTGCGAGTGGAGGAAGACGTGTTGAACAAAGCTCGACAGATTGCCGGCGAACATTCGACTTCCGTCAACGCTTTGGTGAGGGAGTTTTTGAATGACCTAGTAAAACGGAAATCGCGCCGGGAGGCTCCTCGCAAAGAGCTTTCAAGATTGTTTAAGAAATCCACGGCGCAGATCGGGCGGCGGACATGGGGAAGGGAAGATCTCTATGACCGCTGAGTGCCTGATCGATACCAATGTGCTGGTTTATGCCGCTAACGCTTCAGAGGAAAACGCACGAAAGAAGCAAGGGGCAATTCGCCTAATCGAATCCTTAGTTTTTGGGCTGCCTGCGCAGGTGCCGCAGGAGTTCTATGTTACCGTAAATCGCAAACTAGCGAAAACTCTTTCCCCGAAAACCGTTCTAGCATTTCTCGATCAGTTTGAAGCTTTCTCTACAGTGCCTACCGACTTCCGATTCGCTCGGAATTCCGTGAAGTATCAAATCTTCTGTTGGGATGGGGCCATTCTAGCGGCGGCAGAACGGTTGGATGCCTGGAGACTCTACTCAGAAGATCTCAACCACGGACAACGCTACGGTCACGTCACGATCATCAACCCGTTTGGGATGCGATAGGTGATTCGGGATCAAAGATTGGGGAACGGGGCCGGAAGAATAAGGCGGTACCCTTTTAGGGGTGCGACGGCTTGGTGAACCGAAGTAGAAGTGTGGTGAATAGGTGAGTGTTACGGTGTAACAATGCGTTGAATCAACAGGTTGCAAGATATAGGGAGATAGGATGAAAAGTCATCATTGCGAACGGTTTCGAAAGAAAGTTGTCAGAAAACTAGAGCATGGGAGCCTGAGGCTTTATTACCTGTCAGAGGATTGCTGCTCCAAGCCCCGTTGTCATTCAATTCTCTCCGGCATGAATTTTATTTCTCTCGTTTATTTTCGGCACGCTGGCTGTCTGACCATTACGTGAGGCGCGAATGTGTTCGATGTGGCTTCACTCGACGAGATGTGGCTCTTACCATGATTCCGATGCTCGCGTTAACAATAAGGGGCACTCTGATCTTCGTTTTATCTGGGCTTCTCGTCGGTTGCCTGAATGAGGAAGAGAAGGGTGAGGTAGCAGCCGGCGTCCCATTCCGAATCTCAAATCCAGAGAGAGGGTTTACGGTCGTTTTTCCCGGTCGCCCGAAAGAAGCTTCGACGATGGCAAAGTCTACGTTTGGGCTTCTTCGGCGGTGGAGTTATACCAAGAAGATTCACACAGATGTCGGGTTGGTACTGTCTGTCGTAGAGTATCCTGTAAAAACACCATTAAGTGAGATGTTCAAAGTTCTTGATGGGGCCGTGGACAACGAAGCGAGGGCTCAGAAGGGAACGGTCACTTTTGAGGGCAATACGGTTGTTAGCAGGCTTCCGGCAAAGGTTTTTGAAATGGACTGTGGAAGCTACTCCTATCGCGGTAGGTTTATTCAAGCGGGCCGGCGAATGTATTCTATTTCGGCCTTCGTCCCGAAAGAGCTCGTTGAGCTTCCGAGAGAAGTTGGTGCCTTCTTCGAGTCGCTTGAGATTTCCGAATCTCGTTTTGCGGGTGACGTCGATAGCCGATTGATCGGTAGGTGGAAGCTATCGAATTCCAAGATTCAGTCCGAGGGTATGGTTGTCGGCTGGGAATTTGAGGAGTCGGAAATCGTAATCTGGAATTTGTTATCGGAAGTGGTCGTATCACGGTCGCAATATGTTGTCGATATGACGAAAGAGCCCAAGTGGATCACGTCAATCCTTCCCTACTCGCGGATTGAGCAGAGATATCGGCGTGGAATCTACCGCATCAAGGATGGCGAGCTTCACATTCTGAATGATCTTGAAGACAAAGGAGGTCGTCCAACTGGTTTTTCCGAAGATGGCCATATGATTTTCGTGAGAGTGAGAGAATCATCGGAGAAGGTGGGGGCAGTTGATTCAAAACAGTAGGTGTCTACCGAACTTAGTGCACCATGGTAGTAACCTGCCAGCTGGTGAGGGGAAAACAGTTCTTTACTCGGTAAAGAGCCAAGATCTCCGTCGGGGAGGCGAGGGGGGCGAGACCGATACAATGTTTGATCCTCATTGATCGTGGGATCAGGCATCACTTTGAATACGTCGACAGCGTCACCGCTATCGCAGCCAATAGCATGCCGACAATCGTTAATGTGATTGCTTGCCCGTTTAAGCAGATCTGCTACTGAGTCAAAAACCGGCTCCCGTTGGGAGTTGATCGGTTTTCTTCATTTACAAGCTTGGGGAGGCTATCACGCTAGCCGTGGTGGCTAGACAACTCGGATGCTCTCGACGAGTGGGGCAAAGTTGAACACTCGATCGCCTCCGAGTTGAGGTGAGTCAAACATCCGTAGTGTATAGAATGCTTTCCCCTGGTAGATGAGCATTGATCTTAGCCTCACCAATGTGGGGCGGATATTTGCATGCTCGAAGGTGAATACCGACTCGTATTCGATAGCTGGGCATTCAGAGATCCATTTTAAGACTGGTTCGGTTGTCGTCTCGTAGTCCTTTAAAGTATCCCTTAGCAAACGAATATCGAAATGACTCAAGTAGAATGGAAAAATGGGCCGTGTCTTAGCATCTTTTTCATTTTCGAGGTAGTCGACGTAGACATGCATTCCTGGAGTGAATCTCCTGGATTCTGGTGAAATCTTATCTTTTGAAAGAGTCAATAGCGGAGATCCTGCTGACTCCTTGATCTCCTTCAGTAGGTCAGGATCATCGACGTCAAAGATCTGATCATCGACGATTGCCTCCATCTGTTTCACGTCTGAAAATGTCCACGTCGACGGCTTCCGAAAACCGATTCCAAGTCGGCGGTTGACGTAGAAATTATCGAGCATTGTGACCGCCGCCGCCGGATTGGCGGCGGCAGCGAGGGTAGCCCCGAAGATGCGAAGAAACTGACGGCGTCCGATTCCCATAAGTCGATTACAGTTGGTGAAACCCTTTGAACTCCTCCGATACGATCATCATATCTCGCTAGCTGCGTACCACTCAGACACGCCAAGATGTGCCCTGGATTTGGTGGACAGCGGTTTCTCTTATTTCGTTAGCGTAGTGCTTAGTTGTTCTCCGGGCAAGCCGTCAGGCTTGCCGTGCCCTTGCCCCCCATGGGGGACAAAATTTTTTCCTCAAATTCCCTCGGGCTTTGATAGCCCAATGATCTGTGTTTCCGAAAGCGGTTGTAGAATACTTCGATATACTCAAAAACATGGCTGCGTGCCTCCGTTTCACCGGCAAACTCTACAACGCCTGACGTGGTGCTCTTGTGCCGATCAAAGAAAGACTCCATCGCCGCGTTATCGTATCAGTTTCCTTTGCCACTCATACATTGGATGATTCTATCCGCTGAGAGCATGCGGGTGTAGTCATGGCTGGCGTAGTTGCTCCCTCGATCACTGTGGTGGATCAGCCCCTTTTGGATTCGCCCTCCTCGACTCAGAATCGCTCCGTGCAGGGCCGCTCTCACCAGTTTGCAGTCGTTCTGCTGCGAAACACTCCAGCCGAGTATTCGGCGACTGTAGAGATCCATTACGGTGGCCAGATAGCACCATCCTTGATCGGTTCGCAAATACGTCGTATCCGATACCCAGATCTGATCGCATCTGTCAGCAGCCCCCAACTCTTTGAGCCGATTGGGGACATAGCCACATCGATGGCGGCTATCTGTTCCCATTGGCTTGAAGCGCCTTGTCTGACGACCTTGGATGCCCATTTCCTTCATCAATCGCAATGTTCGGTCTCGGCCGCATGAGACTCCATCTTCACGTAAGTGATGATAGTTCGGGCGATGACCGTAGTTCCACGGGCCTTCCGGTGTAGCTCGCCAATCAGTGTCTTGTGGCCCTCATCCTTCTGGGCGTGCTGGCTCAGGCCTCGTCGCTTCCATTCATAGTGTCCACTTCGGCTCAGCTCCAAGCACTCACACATCTCATCCACACCATATCGGTCGGAGTGATCGGATATGAACTGATGGGCCTTCTTTCCTCCTTCGCGAAATAACCGACCGTTTTTTTAGAATCTCATTCATTCGCTGAGACTTCGCTAGCTGCTTGCGCAACTGCGCGATTTCGGCTGCCATCTCTTTGGGGTTCTGGGCGCCAGCAGGCTTGCTGGGGTTCTTGATCAAAGATTGGGGAACGGGCCCGGAAGAATATGGCGGAGAGAGCGGGATTCGAACCCGCGGTACCCTTTTAGGGGTACGACGGTTTAGCAAACCAAGGAACGTGCGTCGGGATAACGTGCTGATTGCGACGTAAACATTGGTTACTGCAATGATTTATAGCGATTACTGCAATCCATTGGATTGCTCTGATTGCGACTGGTTTCGCCAAAAAGTTGTCAGAAACTGTCAGAAAACAACTTCAGCGGAAGTCCCATCGCTTCCTGGATTTCTTGTCTGGAGTGGGGCTTTTGATGCGATTTAGAAGAAAAGATTAACTTTGTTGCAATCAAATCCGGATCTTCGGCGAACTCTCATGGTGAAGCCCCGTTTAGGGCTCGGAGAGTGAGTCGCAAATGACAACCGGTTCTACATTTTTCGCCTTTACGAGAGCTCGCCTCGTATTCGCCTTGCTCTCGTTGTGCGGCTTCGGCTTGTTGGTGGCGACGGACGGCGGCTGCGCCTATCTGGATTGTCCGGTCTTGTCTCCTGGCCACACTCAGGATTATCGGGTCTATTCGGATCCGTCTTGGCCTAATCGCGTCATTTTCCTACCTTTTGACGTTGTGGGGAATGATGAATTGCCATCGGAGGCCGAGTTGACTGCGCGGGATCTGGCGGTTGCGAATGTGGCTTGGTCCCGGGCGTATCCGATTCTCTGGGCCGAAGGGATGCGTTTGGCCCATCGGAAGATGGCGAGCGCGGACCAGAAAGATCGCGAGGACGTGGTGGCTCGCGCCATCCTGGACTTTCAACAACGTCTCTATCGTCGAGCGCGTGAAGAGGGGGAATCGGCATGAATTCGAGCCTGGGACTCTATCGGACGATTGTCACCCGGCGCATTGTCGACTTCTTGCGGGGGATTTACCGCCGGCGCGAGGAGCTGGTCGAAACGATCCCTGAGGAGGCCATTGAGGTGGTCTCGGTGCGGATCGATGCGGAACTTGCCCATCGATTGCTCGATGAGTTGGAAAAAGAGGACCGTCACCTGATCGAGATGCAGATTCTCCGAGGAATGACGTTCAAAGAGCTGAGTGAGCAGCTCGGGCTAGCCCGTGGAACGGTTCTCTCGCGCATCCACCGAATTAAGCAGAGGCTTCGGCAGCGTGCAACACAGTTTAGGGAGGACTCCGAATGAGCATCAACCTGACTCGCGAGCAGGAGTGGGTTCTCCTGGAGATTGCCGGTGAGTTACCTGAGGCAGAGCGCGAGCACCTCAATTTGGCTCTAGAGCGAGATCCTGATCTTCAGCGGTTTCAAGCCCAAGCAATCGGAGATGATGCGCTGGCACAAGTGATTGTAGTGTCAACCGACGAAGCTGCCCAGAATCCACCGATGCCGAAGGCAATTTATGATCGCCTGGAACGTAATCGCAGCGAGTTGCTGGAGCGAGACCCGTCGTTGGAAACGCTTCCGTTTCCCCAACCTCCGCTTGGGCGGAGGTTAAAGTGGGTGGCAGCGATGGCTGCCGTTTTAGTGGGGCTGTTGGTGTTGATCGGTCCTCAGTTGGGAAGATTGTTGACTCCCCAATCGGGTTCCTCGGCTCAGGTTGCGACCATTCCTCCCGCTTGGGCTCCCCGTGGCGCAACCGCTGTGACGGAACCGCTGATCATCTGGGACAGTGCCCCGGACCAATCCTATGATGTTTGGATCCTGCCTGCCTCCGGTGACGTGAGCGATGTTCCCGCGTTGTTCATCAAGAAAGGGGTGAGGTCTCCGCTGGCGTTCGATCAACTGGAATCTGCTACGCCAGGGAATCGTCTCGTCCCGGGAGAAGCCTATCGCGTTTTGGTTTGCTTAGGGGATCAGGGACGACTGGCTGGCGAGGCCGTGGCGTTCACGATCATGGACCAGGCGGGGCCGCGCCCCCCAGTACCGGCGACGGTCGATGACGCGCTGACAATTGTCCTGCGCCTAGAGTCCGTGGGACGGTTTGGGGAAGCCCTGATGGTCTTGGAACTCCTCCCTCCTGAAGATCGAAACGAGCCCACCGTTGAAGCGGCGCGCCGACGCTTGCAAGCCGCTTTCGAACAGAGAATCCCGTGAATCAAACGACTTTATGAACAGCAAATACTCATCACTTCTTATCTTGTTGATTTCTATCAATTGCGTAGCAGAGGCGCAGGTGATCGAAGAAAAGCTATTGGCGCTGTTTGAGGAAACGTGCTCGGATTGTCACTACGAGGATGAGGAGCCAAATCTCCACAGTGAGATTGACTTGGCGGCCCTGCGAGCGAACCTGAAATATGTCACCCCCGGCGACCCGGAATCGTCAGAGTTATTCTATCGTGTCACGCTCCCGGATCAAACCAAGGGGCGGATGCCCAAAAGCCGAGGGAATCCGGGTGAGCGACGCTATCGCGAACCCTGGAACTCGGAGCAGATCGGTTTGTTACGAGAATGGATTCAGGGTGACGCTCCGGAAATTGCCGTCCCCGAAGCCAGCTCGCTTGATTCCAAGGTGCGAGCGATTCTTGAAACGCACTGTGCGGAGTGCCATCGCGGTGACGAAGTCCCTGAGCTTCATAACGGAATCAACCTCGATGTCCTGCTCCGTGATACCGAGTATGTCCGAGCGGGAGATGCCGCTGCATCTGCCTTGTTTCAACGTTTGGTGCTTCCTGCCGATAGCCGACAACGGATGCCCAAGAGCCGAGGTGGAGTCAACGACCCAGGGTATCGTGCCCCCGTGACCAAGGAGGAAATCGGTGTGATGCGAGAGTGGATTGAATCAGGTGTCTCAGCCACCGCTGATCGTGCCTCATTGTCCCGCGCTGATGTGGTCCAACGCATTCACGATGATTTGAATCAGACTTCGGAGCGGGATCAGCCGTATCAACGCTATATCACCCTACGAAATCTGCATGAGTTGAAAGGGGGTAATGGTCTACCCACGGAGGACGATCAGATGATGCTCGCCTACCGGGCTGGCGTTAGCAAGCTGGTGAACAGCCTGAGTCGAGCCCCGCAGATCATCGTTCCTGAACCCATCGATCCGGAGGCGGTGGTCTTGCGGATTGACCTGCGGCACTATGGATGGACCCGGAGCGATTGGGAACTGTTGGTTGCTGGCTACCCCTTTGCGCTGGAGGGGGTGAACGGGCGACAAGAGCGGGCTATTGCCCGCATGAGTCAGTCCGGGCGGGCTTGGCTGCGAGCCGATTGGTTTGCGTTTGCCGCTTCTCAATCGCCGCTATATCACGATTTGCTCAAGCTGCCCCGCACGGAGCAAGCACTGGAGCGCCAATTGGGGGTGGATACCTTGGAGAATTTGCGCGACCTCGAAGCGATTCGAGCCGGGTTTTTGGTGTCCGGCGTTTCGAATGCGAACCGGCTCATTGAGCGGCACGTTCTACCCGGCTATCAAGGGGCTTATTGGAAGAGCTACGACTTCAGTCCCTTGCGGGCACGGCTAACCGACTTTCTCATGAACGCACCACTCGGCCCTTTCAGTGCCGGCCTGACTCAAAATCGTTCCTTGGCCTTCACGCATGATGGCGGTGAGATCATCTTTCACCTCCCCAATGGGTTGCAGGGATACTATCTCGCGACGGCGGACGGGAAGCGTTTGGATCGAGCGCCGTCCGAGATTGTGCATGACAAGAGTCGTTCGGACGGTGTCATACTAAATGGCATATCCTGCATCTCTTGCCACTCTGACGGCATGAACTTTCCACCCAATGCCCCTGGGTTGAGCACGGTGAAAGATGACATTGGATCTGTGGCGCTTGAGCGCGTGGAAAGTTTCCGAGAGCGCCGGACGGTGGAGGCACTTTATACGGATGCGGAGACGCTTCGCCGGGAGATGGGACGAGATCAGCGCCGGTTCTTTAAAGCCGTCCAAGAAGCGTATGGTCCCTATGCCGATGTTCACGAGCCTGTGGCGCTCCTTTATCGGCATTTCAACCAGCCCTTAGATTTGAACCGGGTTGCGGCTGAACTGGGCGAAACGAGCGAGACTATTCTGCGAGTGTTGAAAGAGTCGGACGATCACGGTGTGGTGATTCTGGCTGCTCAGCTCGAACGCGGGCTTCCGATCCCTCGTCACGCTTGGTTGCAGTCGTGGCCGCGCATTTGTGCTGCGCTAGATATTCCGTTGCGGTCTTTCGAGCCCATTCCGTACGAAGAATTCGGCGGTGAGGTTGAGGGAGTTGTCTCCGCGGGCATTCCCTCACATCGGCCAGTTTCGGGCGCTTCGGCTCGGATCCAATCCCAGGTGGCGCTTCCGGGAGGCGGGCGCTTGGTGGCAACCATGAGTGAAGGCGTAGTCAAAGTAGGCGATGCTTTGGATGTGCGGTTCAAGGTGACTAGGGATCAGTTTGTCCGAGTGGTGCATTTTGGGGCGGATGGTTCGACTACTCAGATGTTCCCGAATGAGCATCAGCCAAATTCCCATGTAGACGCGAATCAAGAGATACGCATACTGGGGCCGAAGACTGGCGTCGAATGGGCGACAAGTGGAAAGACCGGCCCTGAGCATATCGAGTTTGTGGCGACCGAAGTGGCATTCTCAGATTTGAAGGAAGCGGAGCGGTTTACGCAGGGCGAATTTGTGAAATCTGTGGCACCAGACGACGTATACACGAGGGGGCGGCTGCAGGTGCGGCCGAGGACATTGGCCCCTTCAGGCCGGCTCGCGAGGTCGGTGTCGCTTAGGTTGGGATTCCTCCTGGTTGAATAGTGAGCTTGGATAATCGTGGTGGCGAAGTTTTAGAAATCACATGAAAACATCATATCGAATACTGGCTCTATGTTGCCATTTGTTGGTGTCTAGTTCTGTATCTAGCCAGACCAAAGGTCAGGTTGAGATTCGGCCTAGGAACACACCGGGGTCAAGCTTTGTATACACCGAAAGCCACGCTCTGCTCATTGGGAATTCGGTTTATCAAGATCCGGGGTGGGAAAACCTTCCCCATATCCCGGATGAGCTCACTTCACTGGCGAGAGTCTTGAAGAGACATGGATTCAAGATATTTAGGGATACTATACACTTAGACCTCGATGAAGATGGTCTCAAGGGACTTGTCGAGGAGTTTATTGAAGCGCATGGCCTGGAAAACGAGAACAATCGCTTAATCATTTTCTACAGTGGGCATGGTGAAACTCTTAATGGGAGAGACGGCTATCTTGTTGCCGTGGATTCACCCACACCTTTGGATGACGAACTTGGTTTCCGAAGGACGGCAGTGCCTATTCGTGAATTTCGAGGCTGGGCGTTGGAGACACGGGCAAAACACGTTTTGTTTGGGTTTGACTCTTGTTTTGGTGGGACTGTGTTCACGACCCGTTCACTGCCAAGATCCCGGGATCTCTCGCATCTCACCGGAAAGAGATCTGTCGATGCGATATCCAATGGTGGAGCAGGGGAACAGGTCCCGGCGCGTAGCGTCTTTGTTCCATACTTGGTGACTGCTCTAAGCGGTGCCGGGGATCTAAATGGTGACGGCTATATTACTTCATCGGAAATCTTTGTTTTTGTCCGTGAAAAAGTTGCTAAAGCGACTGCCGCTACCACTAAGAACACCGTTCGATTCGGTCCACTGCCCAATCCGGAACTTGACAAAGGCGAAATGGTTTTCGTTGTTCCGCCTGTCTTTGAGGAAGCCGATGGCGATATAAACGTCAAGATAGATTCAAAGCTCGATGGATCTGCCGCTAGCATCGTCGTACACAGGATCGGCGATATGAGGAATGACAACGGCATCGGTATGGCGTTTGTTTACTGTCCTCCAGGATTCCCTTTGCCGGGAAATCACAATGCCGATGACGAGCACAACGCTGGCTCGGTGAAACGGGGGAGGCGCATGGGGCATGGGTTCTGGATTGGACGATTTGAAGCTACCATGAGTGAGTGGAAGGCTGTCATGAAGTCTTTTCCTGTCGGCGTGACTTTTTCCGAATCGAAAAAACGACACCCTCTTACAGGGGTGAGCTATGCGGACGTTTCTGAGTTTGTTCGACGCTTCAATGCTTCTGAGCGTGATGCCGGAAGGTTGGGGGACAATTACGAGTACAGGTTACCCACCGAGCTTGAATGGGAGTACGCTTGTCAGGCTGGAGCTGATTCGCCATTCGCTTTCGGGGATGCGCTAAGTAGATGGACAGCGAGCTATAATACTGGAAAGAGTGGCGTGTATGGTGGGAGCCGGCCCGGGCCGGTCCAGGAGGTTGGGGGGTATCGCCCCAATGGGTGGGGTATTCACGATATGCACGGACACGTTGAGGAGATAGTCTTTGATCGGTTAGAAGGTGACTTGTCAAAATCAAGAATTCGAAAAGGAGGTTCAGCTTATCACTACGAACCCAGCTGCCGTTGTGGGGCTCAAGAACTCATGAGTCCCAGTGATCAGTCGTCGTATAGGGGGTTCCGCTTGGTTCTGACCAAAAAGGGCACTGCTATCGGAATCCGGTAAAATGCTCCCAAACTGAAAAACACGAGTTTACTGTCTGGTTATGTATATTTTGAATAGAATTGGGGAGGGATTCACGAGGGCCGGTGGGGGTTGGTGTTTTCTCGCGATGCTCATGCCATACCTTAATTGTGGCCATTGTTTTGCCGAACAGTCTGGCGAAACCAAAGGCCGGTTGGAAATTCGACCACGCGAGAATCCGTCGGCGGGCTTTTTCTACGACGAGAGTCACGCCCTGCTGATTGGAAACGTCCATTACCAGGATCCGGATTGGGTAGATCTGCACCAGATTCCGGTGGAATTGGGCGCCCTCGCGAAAACCTTAGAAGCACAAGGGTTTCAAATCTTTGAGGGGCGTGTTCACCTGGATCAGGATGAAGACGGGATGCGGAAATTGATTGAAACGTTTATCGAAACCCATGGCCTGGCCAACGAGCATAACAGACTAATCATTGTTTACAGCGGGCATGGGGAGACGTTGAACGGCAAGGATGGGTATTTGGTCCCAATCGACGCTCCCGACCCCAACGAAGATATGCTCGGCTTTCGGCGGCGAGCTCTCCCAATTCGGCATTTTCATAACTGGGCTCTAGAGGCGCAGGCAAAGCATATCCTATTTGCATTTGATTCATGTTTCGGAGGTACTGTTTTCTCGACGCGATCCCTGCGGCGAAAGACGGTCCAGAAGATAGGAAAACTCACTGGGAAGCCCGTGCGGATTATGATGTCTGCCGGAAACGTTAGTGAAGAAGTTCCGGCGGTGAGTGCCTTCACTCCGTATCTTACGCGTGGCATCTCCGGGGAAGGAGATTTGAATCGAGATGGATTTGTAACAGGGACCGAGCTTTTTGCCTTTGTGCGGGATAGAGTTAGCCTTGCTACCGCTGATACGACTGAGAATACGGTTCGATTTGCCGCGCTTCCCCATCCCTATGATCAAGGCGATATGGTGTTTGAGGTCCCTAACATTGGCCCCGACATGCCGGCTCCAACACCTGTGAAGACTTATGGGAGTTTGATTGTAAAGTCGCCGCGTGCGGGACAGGTTCGTTTGGATGGTCAAGGGCCCGTTGAGATAGCTGCTGGACCGGGTTTAGAATGGAAGCGTCTAATCTCCGGAGCGCATGAAATCGAAGTCATCGTGAGCGGACGTAGCTTTAACGAGTCGGTTTTGATTGAGGAGGGTCAACTAACGGAGGTAACTGCGGAATTCCATGGAGTGGAAGGTGAGAGGCATCCGGGTTTCGAATTCCTTGAGGATAACGCTGTGGGGATGAAATTTGTTTATTGTCATCCTGGGACCTACATGGGCGGAAACTCACAGAGCGAGAAGCTGTCGAGGCGTCCTTGGGGGCAAGTTCGAATTGAACTCACGCGTGGGTTCTGGATTGGAAAGTATGAGGTGACTCAAACGCAATATGAGTCTGTAATGGGGGTGAATCCGAGCCATTTTCGGGGTGAGAATAGGCCCGTAGAAACGGTAACATGGCGCGAGGCGAGGGAGTTCTGTAGGAGGCTCACCATTCAGGAGCGGCGCCACGGGAGACTAGATGATAGAGAGGTTTATCGATTGCCTACGGAGTCTGAATGGGAGTATGCATGTCGTGCTGGAACCGAGACGCCTTACTCGTTCGGGCAAGACATTAATCCGAAATTGGCGAATCATGGAAAGCGCGGAGGTTTTGGGGGGAGTACCCGAATAGTTGGGAGCTACCAAGCTAACGATTGGGGGCTCTACGACATGCACGGCAATGTTGCTGAGTGGTGCTTAGACTGGTTTGATCTCAATCGATCTAGTGGCAAAGATCCGGTTGGGCCATCATCTGGAAACGAAAGAGTGATTCGAGGGGGGGCTTGGTACGATCCCGAACATTTTTGCCGATCTGGCGATGTCGCGTCGTTAGGTCCGAACTACGAGTTCAATTACGTTGGTTTTCGTGTCGTAAGAGCAGTCAACTCGGAAGTGATTTTACGGATACAATAGATGCTCGTGCTCGGCTAGGATGGATTCGAGGTCTGGTGGAATTACGTTCAATAAAACGATGGCTATGGGCAAATGGAGATCTTGGTTGGTGGTTTTAAAAAAAAACCACGGTGCACAGGAGAAAGATAGTCGGCAGTCGGGGGTATTTGCTGAGCGTGGGAACATGTATGGTCGACTAGGATTCTCGGTGACGAGGGATGCCCCTGATCCTGAAAAGAGTGTGGGGGAATCTCGGGTTTCCGTTGTTGCCGTGGAATAGTGGGGCTGATTGCTTAGTTGTGAAATTGTGATGAAGGATTGGAAAAGAGAAGAGGTCGGGGAGTGTGCGAAACCTCAGCGAGTGAGTTGGAGAATGTGCGAGGCATCTTGGTGTTATGTCGCCTTGGTCCGATTCACTTTGGCGTTCTTTTTGAGTGTCTTGATCCCTTTAAGTGTTGATTCTCAAACCAAAGGGCGGTTGGAGATTCGCCCGCTGGATAATCGTTCCGCGGGCTTCTTCTATGATGAAAGTCACGCTCTGTTGATTGGTAATTCCGAATACAGTTCTGGTTGGCATGACTTGCTGACGGTCACTCATGAACTGACCGTGTTGAAGAACAGTTTGGTGGAACAAGGTTTCGCGGTTTTTGGTGGCAGAGTGCACACGAATTTGAATCGAGAAGAGACGCGTCGCTTGGTTCAGTCTTTTGTGGATCGGCATGGTATTGCCAATCCTGACAATCGTTTGTTGATAGTCTACAGTGGTCATGGAGCGACACTTGATGGAAGTAAAGGGTATATTGTGCCAGTTGATGCGCCGAATCCAGTGGAGGACAGGGTCGGCTTTCTCCAAAGGGCCTTGCCGATCAGGGAGTTCAAGGGGTGGGCCGAGGATGTTCAAGCAAAGCATGTTCTCATCGCGTTTGATTCTTGTTTCGGTGGGACGGTTTTCTCAACGCGTTCCCATTCAAAAGCGGCGATCGAACGAATGACGCAGCTAACTGGGAAACCCATTCGGGCCTTCCTGACGGCCGGTGGAGCTGGTGAAGAGGTGCCAGCGCGGAGTGTCTTCACGCCCTACCTTTCGAGAGGAATTAACGGGGAAGCCGATATGAACGATGACGGTTACGTGACTGGTTCGGAGCTATTTGTGTGGATTCGCCAAAAAGTTTCGGATGCCACGGCAGGCACGACCAAGAATACGGTAAGATTTGGACCGCTACCGGATCCTAGATTTGATCAGGGCGATTTTGTCTTCGTGTTGCCTGTCCCTGTAGACACTCCAAAAACTGGTGCGTTGGAAGTGAAGTCCTCTCGGTCGGTTAAGATTTGGATTGATGGGGAAGGGCCGTTCAGAAACGATGGGAAAAAGATTCTATCGTGGGATCGAATCAAGGTGGGCTTACATACTGTTCGCGTTGTAGATGTCGGAGGGCACGAGTTGATTAGAGAAGTGATTGTTCGTGAGGCTGAGACGAGTTCGGTGGTAGTGAGATTCTCTAGTGGCACGATAGGAAAACCGAGAGTCTTGAAAGAAGCCAACAAGGGGATAGAGGGAGTGTGGGTTCAGAGGTTAAGGATCTTCGGCGAGAAAAGGCTCAGTGCAGTGGGAGAATTTCGGGTGGAGAAGCAATTCGGGGGATATCAAATGCGCCAGCTGAGATCAATAAACCAACCAGACAAAGTTATCGACAGTAGAGGGATTTCAAACGTGAGGTTTGACGGTAAGCAGTGGTCTTTTTTTTCTGATTGGGGCTTGCCGCGCCTTGGCGAGTTCCGCTTGTCCAGGGTGACTGATGACCTCTATCGCGGATACTCCTTTTACGACGGAAAGCGTCTGGGTTTTCACGAGTGGGAAAGAGTTGAGTAACTTAGCTGAGCAGATCCCATTTTGGTAGACGAAGGTGGCAGCTGATTTGATCGATGCTTTAAACTGAAGTCATTGTTTCATCAACAAGACAGCTACCGAAATCAGAAAGCCTTTGAAGTGGGAAAGTGTATTCATGACAAAGCCATGGAGAATGATTTGATGGCCTCGCAATTCTTAGGTTTGGTTTTTTGCTGGTTTTTGTTCGGTTTCGATGCCGGCTCGATTCTTGAGACAGGCATTAGGATTGACGTTGACGCACTTCGGCGTTCCTCGGTTGCGGGCGGGTGTTCCCTTTTTGGGGTTCCTTCTCGAATCAACTGGAGCTCGATTGAATCGGCGAAGCCGCCTTCGGTTGGTGAGGAATACTTGCGAGTATCAACGGCGATCGACCCCGGCGAGTAAGCGTTGCGTCAACCGCGGCGGGAGCCGGAACAACAACGCCCGGAACTGCCGTTCGGCGAATCGGAACAGGAACACGCCGACGAACCGGAACAACAACCTGGGCTTCCGCGTGGAAAAGGGGTCTGTCCCAACACTTCGCACTTTTCGATTTAGAGTGAGCGGATTGTAGGGATCTATTACTCAATCTCGACTAAGCGAGGGAGTCCCATTGGATAGGATCATCAAGATTAACAGGATGTTGTTTTTTGAGGGGGCAGAGGAGGTCTGTTTTATCCTGAAGATCCTGTGAATCCTGTCAGAAAAAGTATGGCGGAGAGAGCGGGATTCGAACCCGCGGTACCCTTTTAGGGGTACGACGGTTTAGCAAACCGACAAACAGCTGCTTTACCAGATCTCAGGATTCGGTGAAAACCCTCTGTTAATAGGGTGTTTGGCAGATTAGTGCAGAACGCGGTTTTTGGAATGTTACCAAAAGTTACCAGATTTGAGGAACACTCTAGTTTCATATTGAAAGGGCATAGCTGCGGCATGGCAGCAGTTTTTTGATGCATACCTACCGCCCTTTCGGTAAACGGATATGGTTATGGCTGGAGAGGAAGAGGTGAAAATCCAGGCTCAACTCATCGAGCAGGATCACAGACCGTTTAAGGTTGTCTCAAGATTCTTGACAAGGAACGAGAAGTGGCCTGATCGTGGTGACCCACGCCGTTCTGCCTGTGAGACTGCAATGTTTTGGCTCTTGGTGTCCCCGTCAACTATTGTTGTCGGTGGTGGTAGTATTATCGCAGTTGCGACATTGGTTCTTTATTGGATTCAGTCTCATACACTGATTGAGCAGCGAAGCGAAATGGCGCTACAGACGGAGGTGATGAGGGAGCAGAACCGGGCCGTCCTGCTACAGAACTCAAACATACAGTTTCAGATTCACATTCAGCAGCAACAGTTCGACCAGTCAACGCTGGCTGAAGCCATAAGGTTGCTTTGGGCTTCCCCGACCAACACGTATACTAACATTCTTCTTGGGGTCAAATACCTGTCGCATTACGAACAGCGAAACCGAATCGAAGCCTTGAGAGCGTTATTGATTCTTGAGAGAAAGAGGATTCGGCGTTTGCGTGGCGATTTGCAAGGCGGTCTAGTCGTTGTCGGCCCCGGGGGCCCAGGGAGCATTAGTCTTGCAGGCGCTCAACTCCAGAATCTATTGATAGACGATATTGGTATCATTACAAACTTGCACAACATAGATTTTGGGGGTGCAAATCTATCAAACACAACCATTGGGGTGCCTCTCATCGACGGTTTGTTTCCGGACCGCGGAAGAATCGCCAATCTTACAAACTGCGATTTGAGTTCAGCTCTGATCCACAACACTGTGATCCAGAATGCCGATTTGGCATTTACGCGATTGCCCTCAACCAATCGGTTTGTCGTTACCGAGCCGGGTGGGGCCGATTTTCTGATGAATCGTTTACTTTTCCGGGACAGGCTCCACTTGTGCGGCTGTCTAACGAATGAAGCCTTTGTATCCGCCAGAGGGTGGATAAAGATACATTCCGGTTCGGACGGAGAGCTGGGAGTTTCAGACTGAGTCGTTCACGAAGAGCGCGAGCTGCTCGCTTTCGGGCGCGGGGTGACTCTTGCTGAATCTAGTCGTTTGCAGAGAGGGAATTGTTGAGATCATCCAATATTAGTTTGGCTAAGTGTTGCCGGAGAGCCACTCCAACCCCTAGTCGTTCATGTTGTTTTGATTTCCGCCCCGCCTCCGCTGCCCACATTCACTTGAGCAAGGAGTTACCTTACTGGCTTGAGCATTTTCAAGGTTGCGTCAAATTCTTGTTCGACAGCAACAAATGCATAGGAGACTATGTTGCTAAATCTGATGAGTGGGGAGGAAAAAGACGAGTCTGAGATCGATGATGTGCTTCAATCCTTGACTGAGGATCAGCGGAAGCTCCTTTTTCAGGCCATTGAGCACGTAAAGCACCACGTCTTCAACGATGTGGTTAGGCAGTTTCGCAACTATCTCTTGGTAGCTGCGTCGCTAGTGACGCTGTTTGGCGTGATCAGTGTGAAGAATTTGCGATCTTCGATTAGCGATGCTGTTGCTGGGCATCTTGCTCGGGATCCAGGCTTGAAGGAGATGATTCGGCAGGATGCATCTGTAAAAGCCGGGAATCTGATCACAGATCTTGAGAGCGTCGTTGAAGACGCAAAAAAGAAGGCCTTGGAGGACAACGTTTTGTTTGGGAATTCGGCTCGGGAGCTCAACGAATTGCTGGAGTCTATTATTAAGGATAGGGAAAAAGGGGCACCACGCAGTAAGTAGGTCCGGAATATTTCCAAATGAGCGGTGAATTGTAATTTCGTTTTCGGGAACTAATCACAATTATTTTGTTCTGCCGATATGTCTAATAAGATTAGGGAAATTGAAACGGTTGCGCTGTATCTTTTGTTGTTTGTCTTCCTTGCGTCGGGGGGGCTTGAATTCGGTTTGTGGATTGCTGATAAGTTGACGGGACACCGCCCGCCGAAGTTAGTAGGCGTTGAAGTAGCCCCCGGTGGGGCAGCAAGACTGTATGCAGCCGTTCGGAAGGCGGACGTTGATTTTTTGAAGCTCGACCACTTAAAGGCTTTGGTGGGATATGAGTCGGTCCTAGGCAGCTTCCATTCGCTTTCCCGAGCTTTTCCTGCAAATAGGAGCTTCTACCGTGAGTCTGAGTTGGTTGTCAGCAACCGAGTTTTTTTGGCTTCGATAGCTATTCGCCTTTCAGAACTGAGAAGATTCGAACGAAACGCAGAAGTGCGTAACTGAGAAGGCACTCGGGGTGCTGTTACTTGTTGTTGACATTCACTTGAACATTCGCCCCCACCGCTGGCGCTAACATCTGTCCGAATGCCGGACCGGGATTAACCGGACCACTCGGAGCCACTTGCTGCGGGGCTGACTTCACCAACTGAGTCGCAACCGTTGCATGTTGCTTTAGGATTCCTTGTTGAACGTTGGTCAAGGCAAGCAACAGGGACAAGTTGTCATCTCCGATCTTTAGCGGCTCGTCACCCTGGGTTTCCAACTGCTGCATCGCTCTCTCGGTCAAGGCTTCCATCCTCCCAGCCATTGCCTGCAGTTGCTCCTGTGACAGAACCAGCATCCCGCGGCCGATGTTGACCACTCCTTGCTGCTGCATGAAGCTGCCCAGGTCGCCGAGGGCGTGGAGCTTCCTGCCTTTGACGGTCACGTATCCGGCATCCCGGGCAGCTCGGGTTGCGGCCTCATCTTCCATCTGTTGCTCTTTGTCCTCAGCAACGGCCGGCGGTTGGTAGGCTGTTGCTACTGGCGGCGACAGGATCTCCTTGCTTGGATCAACGTTCGAAAGCTTCATTGGGTCTCACCTCATCACTCCAGCCAATATCAGGCATGTTCATCTCTCTTGCCCAACAGTCTTTTTCTTCCGCTCGGGCCGCGGCCGGCATGTAGCACCAACATCCAAGAGGAGGCCCATCAATCATCATCTCCCCTGGAGTCCCGCAGGTCTTCGTCTGATGTGAATACAAGGGGCACTTGTGACAAGCCCTCATCCTCCGGATCCAGGAGATCCTCTGGCGGGTCCTCATCGATGAAGGTTTCGGGGTCAGGTAGGCAAGCCGTAGTATCCGTAAATGTCCAAAGACGGTTCCGGCGAAGCGGCTCCACTTTGTATTTCTGGCCAAATGATATGCTGCCATCATCAAGGCATTCGCGCACTGTCGCGCACGCAGCCGAGATCTTGCGCGTGAAAACGGAAAGGATTTCATGGATTTGGTTCTCTGCTTTGGTGACACAGTTTGCCCAGTGCGTCGGGTAGTTCCTCCCGAGGGCAGTGATGCGACTGGCTTCAGTTTCCCTGGCAAACCGGTTCCAGCTCTTGGACGGGGAGATCTCCAGGTTCCAGACGAAATGAACATCACCCTTGGGAGTTTTAGCTGTTTCGATCAGCTCGGCCCGCCGGAAGCTCCGTGTTGCGTTGGAGTATCTGACCAGCTCAGCCCGTTGCACGGTGGTCAGTTTGTAGATCCTTGCGAGTTCCGGATTCTGGCCGACGACCATGTTCTTCCAGTTCGCCCTGAACGGCACAGCTGTGATCTTGGCGAAGCTCATGTTGACCGATCGGCCGGTCTCCAGAAGGTATTGCGGGATCAGCCGTGTGATGAATCTCCAGGCGAGAACCAGGTCTTTGGGGTCCATCGGGACACGGGACCTGAGCCACGGGATGAAATACTCATCAGCCCCCATGTCCGGCGCGTGCTCGGGCTCCGGAATCTGTTCTTCTTCTGCAGTTGTCGCTGGCCTCGCCTTCCACCTGAAGTAGTATTTCGGGGTGACACCGGGCGCTTTCTCAAACCGGCTCTGGAATAGGTGGTAGTCGATCAGCCACCGGTTCCCGCTCTTTTGTGCTGCCAGCGGCGCCAGTGATGCGGCCAGCATCCTGTAGTGGTCTGCCTTGAAATGCATGGCAGCCTGCACGATGTAATGCTTCTGCCTCTGGACCTTGACCGGTCGGGCATACATCGGCAGTCGCCAGTGTAGAACTCGGCCGTCTTCTTGGCGCGTTCCTCCTTTAGCAAGCCAGAGTTCTGTGTCTCCGATTGGTTTCATGGGATTGAGATCACTCCAGTTCCACTGGTTTCTTCTTCTTTAGGGCTTGCGTCTTCGGTGAACTCGAACGGGCACTCGGAGTAGAGAGCATAAGTGATAGAGTCGAACGAGTGTTTGTGCGGAGAGGCTGGGGGGATTTGGTCCTTCTTTGGTCCAGTCCCTTTCAGCAGTCGGATCATGTTCAGGGCGTTCTCAAGCTGCGCTGAGATGTAGAACCGTCTTTCCAGGAGCAGTTTGTTGAGCAGCATGATCCTGGACTTGACGCGGGGTTTTGGCGCCTGCTCAAGAAGGATCCGCCCTTTGCTCAGCTCGTATACCTCATCCACCTCAAACCCGCCGATTGCGGACTTAAATCGGAACGAGCTATTGTCAGACCAGAACCTCCAGACAGGATTGACGCCGCGCTTCTTCTGAAACCAAGCCTCCCATCGGTTCATTTTCTCTATGAACAGCTCAACGAAATCTCCGAGCGAGATCATTGCGTCTACGACCACGGCTTCGTCAATCATGTCGAACACTGTTCGGGCGCCTGGTCTGGGGGCCAGGATCGAGGCCCCATGATTCACGTCGCCGATGTCCCAGCCAGAGACCAGCTCAATGCACCCGCCCCCTGGGACCATGTGCTTCCGGTTCTCAATTGATCCAACTACGTGTATCAGTCGCTCGAAGGTGTCAGCGAATAACCCATTGGAATCGTCTTCAACCCACTCGCCGTCAACAAATCGGGCTTTCTTGTGCGGGTCAGGTGAGTATTTCCGGATCAGCTCAGCAGCTTCCTTCTTGTCTAGGAAGGGGTTGTCAGGGATCGCGATCTTGATCTGGTCGTAGTCCCTGGCGAATTCGGGATGCTCTTCGGTGATCTTGGGGTCAACCGGATCTAGGAAGAATTTCTTGTAAAGCCAGTGCTTAGGCCCTTCGGCTGGAGGGTTGCAGTCCAGAATCATTTGATGGGCTTCAAACGGTAACCCGATGATTCGGAGCTGATCCCCTAAGATGTCCATGACCATCGAAGCGCCGAACCCATCGGCTTCAACGATGTAGATCATTGAGTAGCGGGTGGATTTGAAACGGGTCTCTACGTCAGAGTCGTGGATCAGGGATTTGATCTGGATGTCTGTCTCGCCGCCAAACCGATTGCTGACCTTCATGTGGGTCAGTTTTGTGTCTGCTTCGGTTTTCTCCTGCATGGTGATTCGGAACCCGATGCCGGAATCCACCCACTCAGGGATCACAAAATCTTTCAAATCCGCCCATACCCCGCTCTTGGCGTTGGACAGTGTCTTGGCAACGATCAGGATGTTTGCGTTCGGAACTTCCCAGGCATGACGGCAGAGCTTGTGCAGGACAGAGATAGTCTTTCCCGACTTACGAGGACCATGAACAAGCAGGTATCTCGTGTAGCAGTTGAACACCTGAAGACCTTTCTCGCTGAGGCGAGGGATCCAGGTTCCGTCTGAGGTGAAAGGCATATTGACTTGCCAACGGTGGCTACTCGGATAATAGTAGCAAGGTCTTTGTATCACAAGTCTCGATGATCGACATTAATCTCATTCGCAAGCGTGGCGGCTCCGCCGAAGCGTTAAGGAAAAAGTTTGAGGCAGAGGAGTATTCTCCGAAGCTTCAGCGATTTGTTGATCTCCAGATTGCCAGGATCAAAGCTGGCGTCTCCCGGAACATGTCCTACTCCCGGGAATTCTGGGCGGTCGATCAGGCCTTTGACGCCCCTCAGCGCCAGGTTTCCCAGACGCTCGTTCAGGGGTTGTTTGAGAAGAATCTTTCTGCCGACCAGCTTTCAAACGTTGTCGGCGAGCTGGGGTTGACCCGGATGCTCACGGATGTCTACGACACAAACGGGCATGTGATGAACGGTTCAGACGGCCAGCCAATGAAGGGGCTCAACCTGCCGACGTTCTTCCATGTGTTCGTTCCTCTTGTGGCGGCATACGTCAAGATTCGGTGGGCAAAGCTCTTCAATGAGCGGAACCTATTTCCTCTCTACCGCTACAACCCTGCAAGCCTGACGCGGATTAACCGAATCAAGTCTGAGATCATCACCAGCTCTATCCAGAGAATGGCCCAGAACATGGGCTACAAGTCGATCGAAAGACAATCGATCCTCTACATGTTGATGTATTCTCGGTGCATCAATTTTCCCGTTGAGCCTTACTTTAAGGAGGAGCAATTGGTATCAGTAGAGGAAGGGGATCCACGGTCTGCGATCGTAAAGGAAGGGGTTCGGTATCACGTTCCGCACCCGTCTCGGGTCTACTACGACCAAGCTCATCCGTTGTCAACCGTGAACACTGACACCGGTGTTACATATGGTGGTTATTGGGATGTGAAGCGGTTTGGTGAGCTCTTTTCTGACGGCGCATCGTTCTGGAATCTCGACAAGATTGGCATTGATGCAAAGTCTGTCTTCAGGGGTGGATCTAAAGCTCAGCGAGCCTATGAGATGATGTTCCCTTGTGTGGCTGAGTTCCCGTGGAGCTCAGATCCAAGCCGAACCAATGACCGCCAGGGGGAGGCGTTTCGTTACAGCACTGACCGACTGGATGACGGTGTTCATGTTGCGATCCATTACGTGAAAGTCGTCCCCAGGGAATGGGATCTTTTCGACTACGAGCATCCTGTTTGGATGCGGTTGGTGATTGCCGGGGAAACCAAAGTGATCTACTGCGAGCCGATTGCCTACCCGCCGATGGTCGCCTATCTCTACGATGATGACACTGGAAAGGCCAACAGCTCGTCCCTCGCGCTGGAGTTGATTCCGTTCCAGGATCAGACGACCAACATGTTCAGCCAGTATATTCTGTCTGTTCGCCGCAATTTGGATCGGACGGTTTTCTTCGACAAAGACAAGGTCGACGCAAAGGATATTGAGGCTTTGAGGACGGCTGACAACCGGCCGAGGGTTGAATCCAATTTCGTTCCATTTAGCGGGACAGCGCGGAGGCATGCCGGCCTCAACAGCTCCAATCCATTTCAGGCCGTTGACCGTCATCAGGTCAATACGGCTGAGATTGCGGCCTCGATTTCGCTATTCTTGAACATCCTTGAGCGATTGATCGGCTTCTCTCCTCAGGAGGTTGGAGCGGTGTCCAGCCACGAGCAATCCGCAACAGAGGTTTCTCTCACCGCTCAAGGGGTTAGCAGCCGGACAGACCTCACATCTTCGTTTGTCGATGAGGGCATCCATGCTCGTAAGAACCAGCTTTACCTCGCGATGCGAGCTTATGGGTCAAAAGAGGTTGTCGCTGAGGTTCCCGCCGGCTCTGGCATTACTACAGAAGACATTGAGAAAGCCGGTTTTGAGGTTGATGAGACATCGGCAGATCTTGACACAAAGATTGGTGTTCGCGCCCAGATCAAGCATCTGGACATCGACGGATTCTCCACCGATAGGGAAGGGCGCAATCGGGTCACGGACTCTCGGGTTGCCTCTACGATGATTCAAACCTTCCAGGTCATGTTCTCCCAGCCTCAGGTCGTTGAAGTGATCGGAGTCACGAAGCTCATCCAGTTCTTTAATCAAGTCCTTCAATACACCGGGGTCCCGAAGGATTTCCGGTTGCAGGTCCCGGAAGGCGAGAACGCCGAAGTGCAGTCGTCTCAAATCATTCAGCAGTTCGAAGCCCTGGCTCATGCTATTCAGCAGAATCAGGCAAGTGTCCAGCAGCTTGCTGATGCGACCGCGACACAGATTACCAATCAAGGAAATCAGCTAGGGGAAGCACTGCAGCAGCTGCAGGCCGAGAACGGTGAGCAGAACCAAGCAATCGCTAAAATAACTGAGATCATTTCCAGCGTCGCTGGGCAGCCTATCACGTGATCGAGATAATCAGCAAAGAGATCAACGACAAGAGGGCCGATGACATTCGTCAATGGATGAACGGACCGCTTGGTCAATTAGTCCGGGAGACGATCGAAGGTAAGCTGGATGAGGCTAGGCTGAGGCTTCCGGGGCCGATTAAATCCGCCCCTGAGGACTATTTAGATCTTACTGACCAGGACACACTCCGCCAATTCGGGCAGGCAGCGGGCGACATCGCGCAGCTAGAGATTTTCCTGAAACACTGGGACAAGATTTCCTCTGGGTATTTTCCCATTACTGAAACCACCGTTACAAAGTCATCATGAGCAAGAAAAGCGCTGCAACGCAGCAAGCAAACCAAGTCATCGAGCAGGCGCAAGCCGTCGTAAAGGAGCCCGAGGTAGACATGAAACCGTTCTTGGACGCCATGACGAGCGACCCGAACCAAGAGCCTACACCGGCAGCCCCGCAGCAACAGGCTTCGCCCGAAGCGACACCAGAGCCTCAGTCTTCTCCAGCCCCTGCGGCTCCCGCGGCTCCTGCGATTCCACCCGAGCCTGTTATCGTCCCGGCTCAGCCCGCACCGATCGACCCGAGTGCCGTCGCTCAAGCCGCTGCTGAAGCTGCACTTCAATCGCAGAACCAACCAGCAGCGCCTCAGGCAATCAATGTTCCTGAGGGTGTCGACATCACCCCCGAGGTTGTTCGTCGCCTAGCCACCGATATGCCCGATCGGTATGGGGATCTTGCCGAGCGCTTGAACCAGGCGTCCGCCGCACAGCGGGATTACAAGGCAAAGTGGTTAACTGACAACCAAGGCGAGAAGTTTGACCCCGATGATTCTGCTCACGATCAGTTTTTCGATGGACTGAATGTTAGCGTGTCTGGTGAGGACATACGGAAGGCCGAGCGGGCAATCATTCGCGATGAGATCACAGACGATGTTCGCAAGAGCGTCAAAGATGAATTCGACCAGAAATACGGCCAAGAGATTGAAGGCTTTCGGAGGCACACGGCTCAACAGAAGCTGGCTCAGGACGTCGCTCAATACGGTGCTGCAGTTCAAGAGGCTCAGCTACAGGCGCTTCGCGGCGAAGAGCTGAAAGCTCAGGGCGCTGATCGCACCAAGATTCTTAGTGAAGTCCAAGGTGACGTGGCCGCAAAGATGGTGCTTGAGCAAGTCGAAAGCTGGCAGATTCCCACGATTGAGCTTGGTGTAGCCGTTCTCGGCAATCATGTGGAATTCGACGGGAAGGACCCGAGTCATTCGGCCCTCCAGACAAGAATGGCCCAAGTCGAGCAGCAGGTTGCCGCAGATCCTAACGCTGTGGCAGCAGTCGCCGCCGCTACTGGCAATACCGGTAAAGCTCTGGTTCAGTGGGGAACCTATTCCAAGTTGCCTCCGGAGCAGCGGGCCCAATATTTCGCGATTTCAGACCCGAATGTGTTCGTCGCCGCGATCAACCATGTCGCCGCAAGTGAGATTTCTCAGAAATATCAGGCCCTGAAACAGCAGTTCATGGGGGCTGGCGGGCAGGCAACTCCTGCCCAAAATCAAAATAGCGCACCAATTCCGGCCATCCCGACGCCAGCGGCTTCGCCTGCTATTGTTGCGGCTCCTCCGGCAGTCACGCCGCCAGCGCAACCCCCTCAGGCCCCGGTGGGTGGGTTTGGTCCAGATTCCGGCCCTACGAGTCTCGCTGCTATCTTGTCTCAAAGGAACAGTAAGATGTAAATATAAGACATGCCTATTGATACGAGCAACATCTTCAAAAAGTGCTTACCAGCCATTAGCACTGACATCGATCGCACGGGGTCGATCACTACGTGCGACATCTCCACGATCCAGGAGGCGGATTTCGCGACCATCTTTCGAGACGGGTCCAGTCAGTTCCGGGATTTGCGAAACATCTTCGCGTCCCATTTCAATGCCCGAGCCTACGGCACGGAGAGCTTTGGTTTTTGGGACCTGATCCAGATGCTGAGTAAGCCGGTTGGATCGAATCGGATCACCAAGAAGCAGTCCAGCAACCATCAGTGGATGATCGAGCCCTACATCACTGCGGAGCGCAAATCGATCGTCAACACTCACTATTGGAATGCCTTTTGGAAGGCGGATGCCTCAGGCAATAAGCAGGTGTGGATGTATTCCCAGCACGGCATTCCGGCTGATCCTGCCTGGTTTCCCGCAGGTTCGATCGTCTTCCTTACGTCGCTAGGCCCCGCCGGTGACGTGATTCATACGGCTTGGGAGGTTGCGGCCTCTCCTGCACCTACGACCGAGACGGCCGGGTCTGGTGCGGCAAATGGCCTGGTCTGCGTGGTGGTTGAATTGATCCCTCAGAACTCCGCTTCCAACATGCCGTCTGCGAAGACGACTTTGCCGACTGTTACGGCTGGCAACCAGTTGGGGCTCGCGGTTCGCGGCGTCCCGAATGTCACTGATTACGAGTCTTATTGTGAGGAGATCCCGGCGATCAATCCGACTCAGCAGCACCAGTATTGGCTGCAGTCCACCCGGTATTCGATCACCGAGGACAGTCAGACCGAGCTCTACATCCAGCAGATTGTGGCCGGCAATGACTACTACAAGACCTTCCAGCATGTCCCGAGTGTTGAGAAGAACCGCCAGATCACTCACGATTTCCGGGTTCGTCAGGTGAATTCGTTCTTTTTCAACAAACCGCTCGCAAACCAGACTCTAGCGGGCTGGGGGAGCTTGCAGCAGGTGCAGGTCCCAGCGACTGCTGCCCTTAATCTTCCCATCGAAGCCAAATGTGTAGGGTATCGGGCCAATGCGGTTGGGATCTTTGAGCAGCTTGCAGAATGTGGTCGCTTGTTCGACCTCCAAGGCAACAAGCTGTCGATCGCTGAGTTGGTTGATGAGCTCTACAATGTGTGGCGTGCCCGAAACACTGTTGGCGTTGACGCGAACGTGATTGAGGTCATGACTGATTCTCGATACGCGATCTTGTTGAAGAAGGCGTTCATGACCTATGTCCAGAATCAAGCTCCTACCGGGGCTGTGACATTCAACTACGACATCGCATCGGGCGGTGCCGATCAGGGGCCGTTCGGGATCAAGTTCTTCAAGTTCGCACTGGAGCGACCGGCGATCGAGCTTCGGATTCTGTTCTCGACTGAGTTCGATGACATCCTGACCGCTCATACCAGTGCTGGGTTTGGTGACGCTGGCCGGATGGTTTGGTGTATCGATTGGTCGGCCGTGTCTAAGGCGCCGGTCATGACGAATCAGGTCGTGAACGAAACGGGGAATGTGAGTGACATTGCGAAGGTTGATAGCACCTTCCTCTGCGTGATGGACACGCCGAAGATCAAGAAGCGCCTGTTCTCCGAAGTGATGACCTACATCCTCGACTCTCCGGCCACATCGTTCGTCATTGAAGGTATCCAGCACGAGGAACCGGATCAGGCCTCGGCTGGCAGTCTGACTGACTTGAAGGGCGCCGCCTAACGCTCAATAAAAAGTGATACAATTGCACGGGTCAGGCTTGAAAACCTGGCCCGTTTTCTTATTCTGAATCATATGCCATCGAAATATTTCCATAAAACAAACATCCGAAACAAACTGTCGTTCGAGGACAAGCCGATTGATTTCGATCCGATTCCAGGAGACGAAGGCCTTCTGAAGCTGGACGCTGACAATGAGATCGCAGGGATTCTCGCGAAAGCTGCTGAGCTGGGTCGCGGCGGTGTCCGGGTGATCACCAAGGCGGAATACGACGACCTAAAAAAAAATCGGAACGCCAGAGGTTGGGGCAAGCAGGAAGTGATCGATTCTCAGTCAATGCCTCCGGTCAACCCGGCGGCACCGCCCAGCAGCAAGCCCAAGGCTACAGGCAAGCCCCGCTCCCTCAGCGAGGCCAAGGGCGCAGCGGCTCTTGCTGCGGCAGGCGTTGATACTTCCGCACCGGCTGTGGAGGACAGCCCGGAAGACCCTGAGGCTTATTAGCCTAGCCCATGACGTTTGCAGATCTAGTCACATCCGTTAACGCGAACATCTACCCCGAGGGGATGGCGGAAAATCTCGCCACTCTCCATCGGCAGTTTGTTGTGTTGGGGCTGATCGATCTGCAAACCAAAATACCTGAGCTTCGCAACTACCATCGCGACACTGTCCCGTTCGATGCAACCCGGTATTACCGGTGGTCTTCGGTGTTTGACTGTCCGGACGGGAAGGTGTCAGGCGTATCGGTTCTGTCTGGCGGGGATTGCGAGGACGAGGTTCATCTTCGCTACATCCTTCCTGAGCAGATGGATCAGCTGCAGAATGACCTGGTTCGGAGCCGGGCAGCGCCGGCCACCGAAACGACCTACGATGTCACGGTCCCAGCCTCTGGCGCCGGCAGTGATTGGGAAACAACCAACAGCGGCTATGGGGCAACCACTCCTTATGACCCTTCCGCAGTAATCCCCAGCACGGGCACGGTGGCGGTAACGTTTGCATCCATCAACGATTGTTACAAGGTAGCGGGTTCTGTCGCCGACAGGAAGACTGACACACGATACGGGTTCTTCACGCTGAAAGAAGGGCACGTTGTAATGCTGCCGAGATTACGTTCGACTGAGTCGGCAACCATTCGCTGGTCAGGCATTAAGAAGTCGTGGGCAGACACGGACACTGTATCAATCGATGTAGATGTTCAAGCTGCTCTTGAGGATTACGCTGACGCCCAACGCTTGCGCAGGATCGACCGGATGCTGACGGACGCCGCGGCTGCCCTTGGGGAATACAATAGCAAAGTGGCGCACTTGATTTTCCAGTATCGGGATGCGGCTTGGGTTGATCGGCGGTATCCAACCGTAAGCCAAACTCAGTCGACGCCAGGGGTATGCTAACAACCATCGAAGAGACCAGGCGCCCCGCAAAAGACATTGGGACCACTGTTGCCTTTGCGGGGAATTTCCTTCAAGCGCACGTCAATATGGCTCGCGTTGCAGGGTTAGTTGCTTGGATGGCGCCGCGGCTTATGATTGGGGGCGGAGGGAACAACATCCTGACTCCAGGATCGGGGCTAACCTTGGCCGAGCAATACGCCCAAACCTTCGAGGTTTGGAAGGAGATGATTGACGATGGACTCATGATTTCTGCCGCGAGCCCAGACGACTTCTCTCAAGACGACGGGTCGGCTTTCCTGGCGCATTTCAACCAAAGCTCGCTGTTCTTTGCTCACACTCTCAGCGATGTGACTTTCTTTGTTCTGAACGCAGGGCTAAACCAGGCCTCGGAAGTCATTGAGCTGGCGGGCAACGATTCTTCCAGCGACCAGTTCCTTTGGCTGCGAGATCAGGTGTCAGCTTGCAAAAGCTATTGGAAAATTGTTGTGGTCGGTCAACCTCTTTACACATCAGCCGCCGGGAAAACTGCGGTCGAAGCGTTGCGTTGGCCATTCAAGGATCTTGGGATTGACTTAGTCCTCAGCGGCTTGCCCGGATCCTACGAGCGCCTTTCGGTTGATGGGCTCCCGATCATCAACTGCGGAACCGGAGGTTGGTTTGCCCTTCCGAGTGTGTCTGTCCCAGCCGACCCGAACAGTCAGAAATTCATTGAGGACTTCGGGGCGTTGAAACTCGACTTTTACGACACCGACATTCGACTCCGGTTTTACAACGACCACCGTGTCAAGCTTGACGAATTCCTAATCCACAAACCCTACCGATGACTAACGATTTAAAGCCTCAATCCCCAGCTGTGCAGCCGCTCCTAAGCCCGCCGGTGGTAGAGGAGGACCCTGTTCTGCTTGCTATTGAAGGGTTGGGCACCCAGCTGACTGCTCTGGAGCTTTCTGTTGCGAATTCGCTTGGCGGCGCAAAGCCACCTGCGGCAGAGAAGCCGTTGAAGGAACTGGGCGTCATCGTGTTGATGGCGACTCATAACGATGCCAAGCACTTGCCCCGCGGCCTGAGATCCATTGACAGAGCAATGTCTGGCCGCAAATGGGCTCTCGTGGTGTGCGACGACGGATCGAAAGATGTGTCCTTGTCGATCGTTCGGAACTTTCAGTGCTCCGCTGAGCGGGTCCTCTCCTACGGGTTTGAGAAGGCGCCCACTGTGTCAGAGGCAAAGAATCGGCTCTACCGGGCGGCTCGTCCGCTATTCCATGAATATCAGTGGGTGACTTGGCACGACCCTGACGACATCATGCTGGAGAACAAGATCGATTTCCTGCTGCCCCGCGCTGTGAAGCATGGGCACAAGGTTGTTGTTGGCGGGCATCGCCTTGTCGACAAAACCAAGGGTGGGAAAGTCACGCACCAGCCAGCCGGCCGGGCGGTTAGCTACCTGGAATTCGGCCCGTGGGCGACACTACTCCATGTGTCCGTGATTCCTGAAGACGGCGCTGTGTTTACAGTTGGCGACGGTGCCTATGATGATCTCTGCGCCCATTGGGACATGATCCGGAGAGGGGTAACGTTTGGCGCTTTCCATGGCCCGCCTGTTCATGAATACCGAAAGCGGCCGGGATCTTTGACTGAGGGCAGGGAGGATTCACTTCGGCGCGCATCGGAGTCCTACATGAACGAGAACCCAGTCCCTGATTTCATCAGAAGTTTTTGCACGATCGTCACTGAATCCGTCCTCCCTGAAGCAGAAGTGTTCCTTCGGACTCTTCGATTATTTCACAAGGAACCAATTGTCGTCATGGGGGACAGGAAGTCCTGCCGGAAGCTAAGGAGGCTTGGCCTTGGTCGCGTCACGCTCCTTCCAACCGACGATTTGGAAGCAGGCTCCTCCTACCGTGAGAACTTTGCGTCCCCAGGTGAAATCGCCAGCACTTACAACGAAGGGGCTCCCCCGCCGGCAGTGATGATGAAGAAGCTCGATGTGGTCGAGTCTGCACTAACATCGTTCCTCAATACTCTCTACCTGGATTGTGACATGGTTGTATTGGGCCGGTTCCGAGCCGACAGGCACAGCAAGTTAATCCTGTGCAACCATCAGTTTTATGGGGGGTGGGACAGCTTTAAGTATGGGAGGTTCAATGCGGGTCAGTTTTTTTGTCGGCCCGCTGCCCTGAACGAGATCTCCGATGTATTCAAATCGGCTGAAGAAGGTTGGCACAGGTGGAACAAGGGGGATTGCCTTACGGAGCCTCATAGCCCCTTCCTGGATCAGGGCTTTTTCGACGTTCTACCAGACCTTGAGCGCGGGGGAGCCCCGGGTGAATTTGGGCGAAGCTATTTCCACCCAGGATACAATGTAGGAGTTGACGTTGCGTTAGTTGCCTTCACCGACCCTGAAGGGGAATATGATTTTGTCAACGCATGTGAAAAAGCGGGTATTGAGACTGGACACGGAATCTTTATCAAGGGCTACCCAGTCGTAAACTTCCATGTCCATTTAGGAGGGGATCGTTACTGGAAGCACTGGCCAACGCTGGTCCGTGATTGCATCAAAGCCAGCGAATTGCAGGCCCACAAAGAAGTTTGGAGTATCGTTGAGCAGTTTAGCGCAAGTTAATCGACTCGTCTCAGGTGCTCAGCATCCGACGACCCAAGGTCAGACCGGTCAAGGCCGGTCCAGTATCTTACTGCCTGACCCTCCTCGGTTCCCTGTCGAGATCACCAACAAATACCCCCAGCTGCGGGAAACGGAAGAAGAGTGGATTACTTGGCGAAACCAGGTTCAGGCTCAGCTCCCAGTCCCAACAACCACTGAAGCGGTGGCTAATGTTGACCAGCTCTTGGTGGACCCGTTGTCTCGTCTGGACGCCTTGGATACTGCCATCATCGCACTTAAAAACAGCATTACAGTTCTTGGCAAGAACCACAGCACGGACTTGAGTGACATCGAGGCGAAGATTGCCGACCTTCAGGCTCAAATCAATGCTTTCAAGTCTTCAACCTTTTACCTGCACACCCAGTCTGACCCGCTGTCTACGTGGACAGTTCATCATAATCTTGGTCGCATGCCTTCAGTCACATTGATGGATGACAATTACAACATTGTGATCGCCCAAGTTCAGAACGGGTTTGTTACTACCGTGTTCGAGTTTACCGCGACAAGAACAGGTCACGCACTCTTCAAATAAAGGATTTCAATGGCTGACGCACCTATCGATACGCTGAACAGCATGAAGTTCATTGGCGGGGCTTATTGGGAAGCCTTCCGCCTGAAGAACAACAGCCCCGCGCCGGCAGAAGTTCTTTCTGGGATGTTGGATTACATGTCTGACGTCAACAATGAGCATCTTCGCTTTGCTGATGGATCGAAATGGATCGAGGTCCCTCGCCTTGACCTGACTGAAACAGTTGCAGCTGTTTGGAACTTCAACCCTTCGTCTGGATCGTCTCCATTCGCTGTCGGGCCAGGGAAGACTGACGTTGTCACCAACTTGAACGCGGACCGTGTGGACAGCTTTCACGCCTCCCAGGCTTTAGCTGGGGATACGCTCGCAACCCGCAACACTGACGGAACTCTTTTTGTTGCGACTCCGACAGCTGCAACTCACGCAGCAACCAAGCAATATGTTGACGATGCTTTCGAGGATCGCGACTGGAAGGATTCAGTTCGAGTCGCGTCCACAGGCAACCTGAACCTTTCATCCATGCCGGCCACGGTGGACGGTGTTGCCCTGCTATTGGATGAGCGGTTTCTTGCGAAGGACCAAAGCACCGGAAGCGAGAACGGGATCTATCTATACAAGGGGGCAGGCGTTGCAGCTGTCAGGGCAAGCGATGCTGATGAGGATGCCGAGGTAACCAGTGGCCTGACGGTGTTTGTGGAGGAGGGGTTAACCCACGTCGGCGGGCTGTTTTCGATCACCACGGCAAACCCGATCACTGTGGGCGTCACATCAATCACGTTCACTCAGACAGGCGGGCAGACTGTTTACAGTGCCGGCAATGGCCTGATCAAAGCTGGCAACACGTTTCACTTCGCGACATCGAGCAGCTATTCGACCGGGGACATTCCTTACGCTACTGGTGCCAGCACGATCGGATTCTTGACAGCGGGAGTATCTGGAACAGTTCTTAAAGGCACGGGGGGTGCCCCCGTATTTGGGGCAGTGAGCCTCATAGCAGACGTAACCGGAACACTCCCGGTAGGCAATGGCGGGACAGGGACCAGCTCGCAGTTCACTGCAGGGTCCGTGATTTTCGCCGGGGCATCCGGTGTTTACACAACGGACTCGGCTAACCTTTTTTGGAACGACAACGATAACCGGTTCGGCTTGCTGACGAATACGCCAAGCTACACATTCCATCTTCGCTCAGGGGCTAGTTCTACAATTGCAGATGCTGCAGCTGACGACTTCGTGATCGAAGGTGCTACATCTGCAGGGCTCTCTGTCTTGGTTGGGCTGGGTGGGATAGCAGCATTTCAGCTTGGGGTAAACGGTGATTCGGATGCGTTCAGCATCACTCATGCACAAAGCAGCTCTGCTACCAACCTGAACGCTGGTATAACTTCAGCTATCACCATCAACAGTTCCGCGCATGTGTCCGCCAACGTTCAGATGAGCGCTCCAGTCTACTACGATACTGGAGGGACAGCGTCATCGTTCCTGGATGTGTTCCTTGTTGACGGCGGGTCGACCTATACCGCTCTTAGCTCAGAGCATTCCATGGCGTTTACGATCGATTCGAACAATGACGACACTGATCAGAAGTTTGTTTGGTTCAAAAACAATGCCACCCCTTCCTTAGCGACCGCATTGATGGCCTTGCTGGAAAACGGGAGTTGGGGTGTTGGGACTGATTCTCCTTCATACCTTAGCCACATTCGCGCAGGGGACAGCTCAACCATAGCAAGCATCGCGGCTTCGACATTTGTGGTTGAGGCTGCAGCCTCGGCAGGGATCTCTGTTTTGACGGGGGCCGGAAGCACTGCTTCGTTTTACATGGGCGCAAATGGTGACCCGGATGCTTTTAACTTTTTCTACAGCGCCAGCAATGCTCGGACTGATTTCCGATCGGGGACCACGGATGCTCTCAGGATCAACAGCTCTGCCCATGTGTCAGCGATCGTGCAGATGTCCTCTCCGGTTTACTATGACACGGCTGGGGCATCCGGAAGCTTCCTAGATCTCCACCTGGTTGATGGTGCAGACACCTATACGGCTGTCAGTAGTGTTGACTCAGTGGCTTTTCTTATTGATTCAGACAACACGCAGACTGACCGAAAGTTCCTCTGGGGAAGAAACAGCGCTACGCCGAACTCGGCAGATGTTGTTGCCATACTGACTGAAGATCGGAAGTTTGGGGTAGGCGCACTGACAGCCCCTTCCACCACGATTCAAGGCGTTCAGGAAAACAGTAACGCGTATGCAGGGGGTGCCCCCAGCGTATCAAACACAATCTTGTCACTGCAGAACAACCTTGGGTCCGAGATTGCTAATGCTCAATCTCAGATTCAATTTGGGATCAACGGGGGGACTTTCAATAGAGTGTCGTCGTTTGGCACGATTGCGGAATCTGGATCAAGCCGAAACACAGCCTTTGTTTGGTGCGTTGATGACGGCGGGGCGCGTTCGGAAGCGATGCGATTGACCTCCAGCGGGTTCCTGGGAATCAATACAGATTCTCCGGACGGCTTGATACATGCCTATAACGGGAACGCCGGCGTAGCGCCAAGCACCTCCGCTGACGATCTCATTATTGAAAGCAACTCGTCAGCCGGCATGTCTTTTCTTACGGGATCAACATCAGATGCCGCAATTTACTTTGGGGATGCGTCCTCTAATTCTTCCGGCCGTATTATCTACCACCATGCAACCGACAATATGGCTTTTTGGGCTAATGCTGTGGAGAGAATTGTGATCGAAAGCACTGGTTGGGTTGTTGGTCACGTTGGTTTTGAGTCAGATGTCTTTCGAAGCCAATCAAGTTCCGCATACTCGTTTTTGGATTTTGACGATGACGAGGCAACTACTGGAGCCAACCAAGTTACTTTAGGTTCAATCCACAGTCTGAACTTCATCGCCGACACGGACAACTCTGGGACGGATGCCTGTTTCCGATGGATGAAGGATTCCGAGAGTGTCGACTTAGCCAGCCAGCTCATGGTTCTTACGGAGTCGGCTATGCTCGGAGTAGGGGGGGCGGGAACGCCTTCTGAGTCTCTTCATGTATTGAGCGGAAACGCTCGCGTCGATGGCTTATTCAAACAGACTACCAGGTGGAGCCGTAAGGTGTTTTATTTCGGGTCCCCTGGGAGTAACACAGGGTCAGGATATTGGTATATCCGGGTTCACGGAAACACCGTTTCAAATATTGCGAGCTTACGTGTTACTGCGACCGGAGGGTGGGACAATCAGCCTGTGTTTGGATGGCAGGAGGCTGAATATTCTTTCATCAGCGGCAGCGGTGTCGGTTTGTCGACAAACTACTACCGGACAACGAAGAACTTCGGGAGCGGCAACATTCGGCTTGAGCCCCTCGTGGAGGAGAATGGATTCATTTCAATTCCCGTCTGGGTCGTGAATTCAAATGCCATCAGCGTGCTGGTTGAATACTCTGACGATGGCGAGAATAAAGTATCGCTGACCGCAACTGGTTTCACTACCGGAACTCTTCCTGCCGCACGGCCGGAGACTGCAGTTGGCGGATTTTACGTAGAGTCTGGAAATTTTTCGGTCGGCGTCTCTGGGACTGGTTACAAGTCACACATCTATGAGGGTGATGCGGGCACCTACACCTTGTCTGGTGCGTTTGACACTCTGGTCCTTGAGTCGGATGTGTCTCCGGGGCTGAGCCTTGTTGCGCCTGACGCGCAAACCGCCGGGCTTCGGTTCAACTCGCCATCTTCTGGGAGTGACGGGTATGGCGGTTTGACTGGGGACAGCTACACGAGCGGAAGCATCTGCCTTTACACCAACAAGGCAGACGGATACATCGCGTTCAGGACCGGTTCTTTCATCGAGACGGCACGCCTCACTCCGGATGGGCTGGGGCTTGGCCTAACCCCGGCAAGCGGGGTCAATCTGCATGTCTCGGGGACATCTCGTTTTGACGCGTTGAACGTGAACAGCGTGGTATTCACTGACGCATCGAGGAACCTAACCAGCACAGGGACATCCGACTTGTTGGCTGAAGGATCGACCAATTTGTATTTCAGCAACAGTCGAGCGCGATCGGCATTGTCTTCGGCGAGTTCTGCAGAGATCGCCTACAATTCCTCGACCGGCGTGATTGGTCTCGGGACTGAAGCAGCTCGGATCAAGTTCTTTGATGTTGGCGACAACAGCTCCACTTCGATAGTCATAACTCACAACTTTGGGACTTTCGACGTGGATGTTAGTGTAAAACGGTCCGCCAGCCCTCGTGACAAGGTGATTGTTTATTGGGAGGCCACGACGGTCAACACGGTTACGATCAAGTTCCGGACAGCCCCGACAACCAACCAATTCAGAGCTTCGGTGATAGCAGCAAATGGGTAAGCAATGGCTGTTGGCTTCAACCTTCAAATCCTCTCTCAACTGGACCATGACCTACCAAGGTTCAATTCGGATGTAGGCGACCTTTATGCTCTGGACGAGAATGGCGAAGGGGACACGTTTGACACAACGACCGGGAAATTTGGATTGGTCTTTGTCGGTGGCTTAATCTTCCGTCTTGATGCGTTGGGCGGAGTGAGCAGCACAGCCCCTAGCTCGAACCACTGGGAACTGTGTGACGGAGGCACGATCAGTAATGCTGAATCAATCTGGGACGGAAAGGTCTTACCAACGCTCAACGGAGATTTTCTCAGAGGCACGACTGGGGCAACCGGAGGGACAGGCGGAAGCACTTCTCACAGCCACACTGTAACACAGCGCCCAACAACAATCATAACCATGTGCACGGGCTCAGGGAGTCTCTATTCCTTGAATGACAACAACGATCTAAGTTCTCTGTCTGCTAACCATGAGCCGCCATACTATGAAGCGGAGATCTGGTTAAGAATTGCCTGATGGCTGACGATATCAATATTTTATCAAAGCTTGATCACGTAGGACTATTCACCGGACACGATGATCTTCGGTCTCCTTATTCCGTGTGGTGTAGTTCTGAGAACAACTTCGGGGATCGGTTTGTTTTTGGCCTTGGGGAGGAAGGTGGCGAGTCCGGCTTTTGTGCAGTTGGTGCCATGATTGGTCGAATCGATTCCTTGAGTGCTGTGAATGCGCCAACCCCTCATTCGGATTACTGGAAGATCTGTGACGGTCTGACGATCTCAGGAGGGAGGTGGGACACGAAGGTAACCCCGAACTTGGACGAGAAATTCATTCGATCGACAACAGGGGTTACCGGGGGAACCGGCGGCTCAGCTTCTCACTCCCACACAGTCGCGCAGCGACCGACAACAGAGATGGACGGGGTTCCTGCTGGCGTTGGATTTAATCTTCACTTGCTGAGCGACCAGAACGACCTCTCCTCAGACACTCAAAACCACCTGCCTCCTTACTATGAAGTTGAATTCTGGGTCAGAAAAGACCGGGTCTAACCGCGACTGCAGCGACGTCTGCATTATCATGCCTTCGGATGGGTCGGTTAACCCCGAGCTAGAGAAGTTTATTGTTGAGTCCGTCCACAACGGCGCCGAACTGATCGTCGAGGTCCAAGGGGGAAAGGTTCGTTACCCGAACAACCCGGCCCGGGAGAAATACACCAACATCAACATCACGAGAAACCGAGCTCGGGAGAGGGCCCTTCGAACGGCAAAGCGGAAATGGTTTCTCTACATGGACTCCGATGTTGTCCCGCCAGCCAATGCGATCGAGATGTTCAAATGGAGATCGGAAGCCAGGGGACACAAAGTCATGGGCGGATGGTATCCGGTCCGAGGAGACAAAGGCATTCAAGTCAGCAATCGGTTGCTCGATGGAAGGTTCCGGATCGAACGCAAGACTCGATGGGTCGCCGGTTGTCAGGTGGGCGAGAACGTGATTCATCAGCTCTACTCACCGCGAACCTACAAGGACATGAAATCCCAGGTCGCTCCGCTCGGCTGTCTCTGGATCGACTCGGACGTCAGTCAAGAGATGAGATTCCTTCCCGGGGTGGACCAGACAGTGAAGGACGCCTACACAGGCCAGGTTATGCTGGCAGGTGACTGCGTAGAGTTCGGGCTTCGTCTCAAGAATCGATACAATTTAGACGTTTGGATGAACCCGGCAGTGGTCTGTCAGCATAAATGAATTGATCCAGTTTCTAAGATAGATACAATTGTAGCGAAATGAGTGATACCAGTGAAAAACCGACCAGCCTCACAAACCTGCAAGTCCGGGAAATCCGGGTAGCCGTCGACGACCTTTCCAAGGAAGGGAGCGACGGCAAGAAGCTCTACAAGTTCCCTGACGACATCAAGGTGGCTTATGCGCTCGGCCGAAACCGAGACCGAGCCAACTCGGCCCTCAAGACCTACGACAGAGAAATGCAGCAAGCCCACGCTCAATTCACCTCTGAGTCCGCGGCTCTTCAAGTGAAGCGTTCTGCAGCCGAAACGGAGAAAGACAGGGCCGCCCTTGATCAGCGGATTCAGGAAGTTCAAGCGCAAGCAAACAGCAAGGCCCGGACTCTTGATGAGACAGCGGCGGACTTCGAGCCTTACGACATTACCCTGGAACAGCTTCAATTGATCGAGCCAGTTCCAGATCCCGCAACCATCTCTCGATTGATGCCTTGCATCAAGGAAGCTCAGTAAGCTCTGCCCAGCACAATGCCTAGCCCAGTCACAGGAGACTCTTTTGTGATCGCTTCCCCGGGAGCGAACCTTTGCGCTAAGTTCAGCAACCTTCTGAACTTAGCGAAGGTCATGAAGAGTTTCTTTGACTGGGGCTTTTCGGCTACAGGAACGGTTGAAAACCCGTTCAAGGCATTGATGCTGCCGCCTCAGAACACCATCTGGACATTCTATTCAACCGACACTGATCCCGTTGCCGTCGCTGCCGTAGTTGAGATGTGGTATCGAGATGTCGGGGATACCGGTGATCCTTTCTTTCGGTTGTGCGACGGAAACAACGGAACCCCCAATCTGATCGGCAAGACGTTAGTTGGGGCAGGAACGGCAGGGACCGGGACAGTGTTTGCCGCGGCTGCTGCAGGAGGGGCGGAAACCGCCACCCTCACAGTTGATCAGCTTCCGGCACATACTCACGACGTTCCTTACACAGTGGATGGTGTTGGCGGCGGCGGTGCTCAAAGCCCAAACGAGGGTTACATGGCGAACGATCCTCCTGGTGGAACCCCTCGTGCGAACCAAACATCCAGTTCTGTAGGTAGCGGTGAAGGGCACCCCAACATGCCGCCCTTCATGCCGATCTATTACGTGATTCGAACAAGCCGTGTTTCTTAATGGCGATCAGAGATTTCAGAGTAGCCAACTTGCGGCCGTTGCCGAAGGTCATGGATCTTCGGTCGGCCAATGGTTCTCTGCCGACTCAGAGCTCTCGAATCTCTCTCAATTTACTTTCCTGTGAAGACGGAAATCTTCGCAGGTTAGGGGGCTGGCAACGGCTAGGCAAGAACGACACCGGAGGTTTCAATAACCAAGACTTGCACGACCAGTTGTTGTCGTCTTACACGCTCACGCCAGCTCCCTCCGATCCCACCCCGACACATCCCGCCGACACTCAAGTTCACCAAGAGGTGACGCTCTTGAAGGAGGTCATAAACGCTGACGGGGATCGGAGAATCTTAGCCGGGACCCGCTCCAGACTTTACGCCTCAACCGGCGACAGCGGGAACTGGCGCATTATTCTTGATGATGTGGGGCGAGGGGATCAGTCCGACACCTCTATTCGCTTCCGGGCCGCCACACTTGGCAATGTCTCGATCATCGTCAACGGGCAGGATCTGATCTATTACTGGGTATTTGAAGACGACTTTAGCCACACAGCTGAAGGCTCCTGCTATCCTGTGTCTGACCTTCAGGAGCTAGACATCACGTCTGCCCGGCATGTTGCCGAATACCGCGGGTTCATGTTCATCGCCGGAACGGTTGAGGGAGGTGTCGAGCACCCAGGAAAGATCTATTGGTCTGACTACAACAACCCTCGGAGATGGTTCGCTTTGCCCGATTCCGCCGCCGGCTTCATGGATCTAGGGGGAGGGGAGCGAGTCCTTGGGATGCTACCCATCGGTGAGCAGCTTCGGATTTACACCAACCGAGCGATTTACCAGGTAAACCTTGTCGGCGGCGATGTGGTGTTCTCTTTCAATGAAATCTATTCGGGGCCGCATGTTCCGGCTTTTGAAAACTCCATCGTCGATGTTGGCGCCAGTCATTTCTATTTTTCCGAAGAATCGATCGTCAGGCTTGGCCAGTATGATCGAACACCGAATATTACCGGCTGGGTTCACAACGCATCAGGCGCCGTGTTCCAAGGCATTCGGTCCGGAGATCTGGCCGATCTTCCGGCATCGCTGGGCGTGTCAGCGATTGAGCCGCTGAATCGAACCAAGTGCCACCTACCAGTCGCAGGATATGATCAGCAACGCAAAAACGTTTGGTTCTCCTGGCCTGCAGGAGCTGCAACCGGAAACAGCCACAGTCTTGTGCTCAATCTGCGCGAGAATTCTTCGTGCCTTGTTGATCACGGTTTCAGTGCTTTCGCTTCCTTTGCTCTGGATGATCGTCAGTCTGTGCGTAGTTGGCTCGCGGCTAAGGGAATTTGTGATGTGGGTCCGGAGCCGAATGAAGGCAACCCCTCACCGCTGACTTTCACGCCTACCACCGCGGTCAGTATTCGAAATGCCGTCGAGGACCCTGAGACCCCTGAAGATGCAGACAGCCTTTGCAACCTGATCGGGAGCGAATACTTGGACTGTCAGCAATGCGGTTCGGACTTCGGGTTTGTGATGGCTGACACAGCCGACAATGTGCTGAAGGAGTTCACCGAGGACGGGTTTGCCCGAGAGGTTTTAACCGCGCCGGTCACGCCATTAGCCTGGGACGACTCAGGCTATGACGGGACCAATGACACCAAGCGGTCCCATCCGATCGCCGCCGGCGCCTATCAGTTAAACGGCTTCGTTTCTCTTCTGCAACTGGACCCGGATACCCTGGGCGAGCGAGGGGAGAAGCACTTCAGAAGGGTCACAGTTCAGTTTGATTCAGTTGATCATGCCACCCCTGCTTACCTTTTTTGTCAGATCGGCTACGGCCAAACTCCAGGGCATATGCAGTGGTCTGAGACGCCGAAACAGCCAATCGACAGGCTGACGACCGAAAGCAACACGGCACATACACAAAACAACACGCGGGCTGCGGAGCCGGCGGACTTCAACTTTATGCGTCGCGGGCTGCTTTTTGCTGCCCGACTCATCATTGCTGATGAGAACCTAGCTCCTGTTCAAGGTGGCGATGCGTCTTTCAACCGATTTGTTTTGCGCTGGTCGATCGCCAGTCGGTAATGGCTCGACAAAGTGATACAAAAAGATACGATCGGAGATTATGCCATTGGGTGCTGTTACAGGAATTTTAGGCGGCCTTGGCGGGGCCGTCTCCGCTCTTGGCGGGAATAGCTCAGCTCGGCAAGTGCCGTTCTCCAAGGGGGTTGCCCGCCAAGTAAACCTTGCATCTGAGGCTTTGCCAGTCTTCCGGGAGGAAGCGAATGACGCCCTGGATCTATTTGACGCTGAAACCGGTCGGGCAATCAATGAGATCAACCGGCTTGCTCCAGCCGACACGGAGGTTATCACGGGCTTGTTAGGGCGGGCTCAGAATTTTGACGGCCTAGATGCATTTGAGCGTATCCGGGACGGAAACATTAGCGCGCTGGCTGGTTTCACAAACCGACTGTCTGGATTGGGTTCTCGCGCTGACAAGGTCGCTCAAGCTCAGCTTGGCTTGGGCGGCCGGCCCAACTCTTCGTTCGGGACACAGCTGAGACAGTCCTTCCTTTCTAGCCAGGCAGCCCCGATCCTGAACACGATCTTCGCTAACCTTGGGGGGCAGTCTGCTCAAGTGCTGAACAATGACATTGCCAACACGAACCGAGTGCTGGGCTTGATCGACGCACGAACTCAGATCCCACGGAGGACATTGCCTCTCATTCTTGATCCGGTTCAAGCCCGCCTGAACACGCTTCAAGGTGAGGCCGGTCTACTGCAAGGGCTAGGGGCGGCTGCAGCTACCAACACGGCCGGGTTCCAGTCCCAGCCCAACACTGCAGCACGGATCGGGTCTGCGCTCAGTTCGTTGGGAGCGATCGACGGTAGCAATTTTGGTCGGCTAGGCCAGAGCCTGTTCTCCACTCCGGCAATCCCGCAAAACAACCAAACTGATGCCGCTGGGCTGATCGGGCTTCTCCAGGCCCTTGGGCTTGGCGGGACTACTTCGGCGAACACAAACCCGTTCATCTTTGGATTCCCGCAGGTAGCGTAATGAATGGTGTAGCATTTGGATCGACTCTTTCGGATCTCCAAGCCGGGATCAACTTGGCTCAGGCCCAACAACAGCAGGCTCAGTTGGCCGGCCAGGAGTTGGCTCTTCGCGCTTTAGAGCAAGACCGTCTCAATCAAGCGCTGCAGCTTGGCACTGCCTTGGATCTCGCTGCTTTGCAGGAAGAGCGACGGCAAGCCGATCTGAGCAACTCACTGGCTCGGTTTCAGCAGGACCAGCAAAATGTTCGAATAGCCAATCAGCTTGCGTTTGACGAGAAAAGCCTTGCTCAACAGGGGCGGCACAGCGAGCGCCAGTTCAGTCTGGCTGAGATAGCGGAAGCAAACCGCAACACGAACGAGCAGAACCGTCTCGCGGAAGCTGTTGAGACCCGAAAGTCCCAGGACCGCATTGCTGACGCCAGGATTGCAGAAGATGCTCGTCAGTTTGATGGGACTGTTGAACTGGAGAGGGAGCTTGGTTTGCTTGATAGCGGAGGAGGGGTGTTCGGGGATGCCGCTACGAGGAGACGATTCGCGCTACAGGCATTGTTGGCAGCCAGACGGGCGAACGACTTGCTGGGCAATAAAGACGCCAACGATTCAGCAACTAGGGCGATCATTGCAAGGCAGGTAGGCACGGGGGCCCAGTTGCTCACCGTTCAAGGCGGGAAGTTTGTTCCGGACCCGGCGCTATTTGGTGCTGGCACGCAACCCCCGGCGCCCCCGCCAGCAGCTCCAGCCGAGCCGCCAATTCCAGTTTTCGACATCGGGATTGACCCAACAGGCAGGATAAGGAGTGTTCGCCCGACTCGGGCAACTAACTCGGTTCTTCGGGGAATTGGCGGGGCTCCGCGAACTAGCGTGAAGTAGAAAAACGGGCGGCTAGAGACTACTCACCCCAGCCCTTCATATCATCCAGCAGCGGCATGGATTCATTTCCGTTGCCATCGCAGATTCTGAAGTTCGATATTACTTCCCGGTATTTCTTGAAGAATTTTTTTGCGGTGCTCCTGGAGAATCCGGAAAGATCTCTATGGCAGGAATCTCCTGTTGTGCCCAAAGTCGTCTGAACACTGATATTAGGCGGGAGCTCGGATCGCTTAATTGACCACAGAACCGCCCGCCCAATATCTGGCGGGTTGCTGATCTGGTTCTCGTAGAACCGGTCAGTATGATCACAAACAGACCCCGAAGTTCTTACCGCACAATCTTGGCAGAATGTTGAAATTCCCCCGCCATTGGAAGAGGGGCAAAACGCAGTGCTCCGGAATAACCTCTTTCTTCGGTCCCAATGTTTTTTTGAGATGACCCTGATGTAACTCTCCAAACTTGATTTCTCCTTTTAAGAGTTAGTTCCCTGATACAGGCACAAACTGCCTCAAAGCTTGCGTTTTCGGACAGCTCCACTTCGTTGTCACCGCTTTCGATGGAGAACTCCCACCTTCCATCAGGCTTCCTCGTGGCAACGTATTCGGATTCTTCAGTATAGATCACTAGTTGAAGGTCGCCTGACAAGCCAGGGAACACATCAGCTTCGAGGAGCCCAATACTGTTTGAGTATCTGCAAAGATTAAAAACATCGTGCACGGCTCTTCGGGAGAATCTCACACCTTCTCCGTAATGCCACCCGTCTTTGTAGGAAAGAAACTCTTTCAGCTTCGACACCACTTCCTTGTTTGGCTCTTTTCTTTCCTGGTCAGCGGACGCGTTTCCGGAAATCCAGATTGGGCGCATCGATTCCCTCCGGTTAGACCGAAACTGGGGTCCCGCGTTAATCTGTATTGGGTCCATTTTCTTTAGAGAGCTTCTTGACGGCTTCGGCGGTTTCCGTCGTGAACGGGACCTGCCGATTGGTCAGTTGCTCGTAATTCTGCACCAACTGAGCAAGCTTCATCGCTAAATGTTTCGCTGCTTCATACGAAAGATCGATAGAGGCGATCGGCTCGTTGTTGTTGTAAAGCAGAATCCTGGTGTCCGCCAATCCTCCCCACAAATCAAAATCGTTGATATACACATTCACCGGAAAATCCGCCTGCATCCTGGCGGCATTTCCTGGGGGGATTGGGTTTGACTCATCCATCGCTCGGTCAACTTATTGCACTAATAGTGAAAATCAATACTGAAACTTTGCCGAGCTTTCCGGCAGTGCCTCGCTCAGAGGCTCATTTTTGCCCGCTTAAATGCTTGCTGTTAGACACTTGAAGCTCAGAACCCTCCCCCTCGTTTGCCTTCAAGAACTGGTTGCAGAAACTCTCTGCCAACCTCTCAAGGTCGTTGAAAACGCTTGTTCTCGGGTCGGCTTTCTTCAGTTGGAACAGGTCCATTTCCCTCCAGGATGCACCGACACCCATCTCAGGCGAGCCGTCTCTCATCACGAAGATCGGCTCCATGAGGTCTAGTCGCCCCATTAACGCGTGGTTCGTTTCCCCGAAATCCTCAAAGAACACGTCGCCGTAAACCAGCTTGTGAAGCGAAGTTTCAACCACCTTGATGCCGTGGCGGCGAAGCGCAAGTTCCAGTGCAGTTTGAATCTCAGCCTTGGATGCAATGTGGCGGGGCAGGGAAGAGATGACTTTCACTTCAACTTCAGGAAGGCCTTTGAGAATCGCCGGATTGAAAGGAGTCAGGACGTCGGGCGCCGGAAGCGACTGCCCGCTTTCCTCTTTGTCGGTTCCGTTCGGGACCGTTTCCGCGGGAACTTGTTCTACCCAACCCACAATCGCCAATGCAATAACGGCGAACACGGAGAAGAAGGTGGCAGTGGAATGCTTCCCCGCAGCGGAAAAGCACCTATTCAGGCTATGCTTGAAATGAATCATTGGTGGACCGTTCTAGGACAGTATTCGGTCCGTGTGTCTGGAATCTTTCAAGAAATCTGAATTATTTTCTGGAGACCTTAGTAGGGAGGGGCGGTTGAAACTCGTGCGGCAATATAGTGGCTCGGTTTCTCGGTTCAGAGATATTGGCCCTGGGAAGGCATCGTCGAGCGGCCCTCCCAGGACGGTTAACGGGTCCCCAAATCCTCCCGCTTTGGGACCCCGGTGCATAAGCCCCCAGCACGGAGCACCACCTTGAGTATCAGCGCCAAAACAGATCTGAAACTCAGTCATACCGAAGAAAGCTACCAATCGCACGGAACATGCTTTGTTCTGGACCAACAGAACGATGGCGCTGCTGACGCAGGCTCCCTTCTCTGCCGAGCCTCAAACCTGACCAGTGCAGGGATTCAAAGGGACGATAGCCCAGTTGATGGGTTGCCGACAATCTTATTTAGCCCTGTTTTGATTTGGAAAATTCTAGTGGCTGTTGCCGCGATCGGCTATATTGCGACACTGCCTCGGGTTCCTTTTAAAACAAGGAACGACCACCGAGTGCATCACAAACAAAAACCATAAAACGGAGCATGCAAAATGGACGAAGCAACCGAAGTGGTGCTAGTCCTTCTTGTCCTCAAGGATATCCTTGCCATTCTGGTTAACGGATATTTCGGGAGGTCGCAGGGAGGATAGGTGTCCAGGCCAGGGGCCTTGTTTGCCCCTGGCCATCGGTTACTGAGACGAGTCACTCCAAACAAAAAGGCCGCCTGCATGGGGCGGCCTTTTTAGGTTTAAACTTGGTTACTATCGAAGGATCTTCAGCGTCTCCCGTTCGCCGTCTTTGTCGACAAACTGGAATTTGCCTCCTTCCTTTTCCTTTTCGATGACCAACTCCAGCAGGCTGACGCCTGTTCGGATCACATCAGTCAACGATGTTCCGGAAATGTCGGATTTCAATTGATCCATCCGTTGTTTGATCTCCTCCTCAATCAGGAGGTTTAGTCTCTCTTTTGCCATAGAGCTCTCGCCATACGGCGATAAGCAGCGATATGATTGTAGCCCCGATAAAGAGGCCAGCCATTTTGGGATCTTGAGTGCTCCCAGCAACGACTCCTGAGATTGTAATTCCGGTGCTGAATATGCTCCAGAATAGGATATCGCGCTTGGGTAGTTCCTTGATCCCAGCCTTGTAAGCGTTGAGTTTCTTTTCTAATTGCTCAGCGATTGATTCTGACATTGCAGTGTCCCCCGGTGAGCGTCCGACGCTTCGGGTTCAACTGCATGTCAGTCAACCCGAGCGAAATAGAAATTAAGTCTACGACCATGTCGTGCTTCCTTTCTTTCTTTTTCGAACGAATTAACTTCAACAGTTCGCGCAGAGCTCTTGGCCGCTCCTTGCTGGTGAGAAGAATTGGTTGTGACCTGAGTGCTGCTCATTCTCAGGGCCTTGGCTAGTGAATCGGTCCCTAGAGTGGTTAGCAGGGACCGGAGCAGGCTGCTTCTTTCGTGATTGATGTTACTACTCTGGCTTCGCTAACTTCCAAGCTTCCCGTGTTAGCGTCCCTAGGGAAGAACATAGCTAAGAACAGGAGAAGGCTGCAAGACAGAAAATGAAGAAAAAATATCCACAGCCCCTTATGTCCTCCGTGTTTAGTGGGGAAGGTTCAGGCGCCTGTTGCTAGGCTTTTGGTGGGAATCTACGGCTCGAAGTCTTGCAGTTCGGAAATGTGGATCCAACCAGGATCGTTGATGACGGTGTCGTAAGGAGTGTGGTGTGTAGGGGGAAGGGGATGACAGGTGCTTCTAGGCGCTACCATGTATTGTGTCTCTGACAAGTGTAGGTGAACACAGCGTGACTTCGGAAAGTTTTCCCTGGATGAATCTCCATACTGGAATGCCGTTTTTCTGGGTAGGTGCGTCGGGTTTTTCTATTCTTGATTTAATAACCCTTAAAAGAGACAGGTATATCCTGGACGTGTTAAAAGAGATATGATAGTAAATCAACTATGTCTGTTACTGGATTCGCTTGGAGTGCGGTTCTTTTGTTGACGGAGAAAAGTCCGCAGTATGTTGTATACGTGTTCACCTTGCTGACGATTCAGAATGGAGTTACAGCAGAGGCGATGACGACTAAATCTTCTCCCTCAGTTCCGCAACTAAGGCAGATTGCAGCCAGAGAATCTCTTGTCGAACTTCCCGCGCAGGCTGCTCTTTTCTCACCTTACTCCTCAAAAACAGCTGAACAACCACTAAGGAGGCTGTGTATTTGTTAGTATCGATCTAATTTAAACGTTAACACAACAAAGTATTAGTATTCCTATGAAAACATTTCGAATTCAACTTCTTGGCGCTATTTGGTTGAACCTATCAATCATTTCAGCCGATGCTCAGTCACTGATCGTCACCAGTTTTACAGACTCTCAGATTACGTTCACAGCAAGTGGGAACGTGGCTGGGCCTGACCCGGGAAACGCCACCGGTAATCTCTATTTGAGCTCAAGTATCCCGGGGGAAAATGACTGGATTCCGGCCAGCGTTTCTAATCAGGATGTGGAAAACGTAACTGGCTCTCCAATCGCCGGTGGCGGAATAAGCCTTTCTACTACTGTTACTGGTGCCTTTTCCACCGCTGTCGGAGATGGAATAAGTATGGGCTTGACGACTACTCTCTTCCCTGGCGACCCATACTCTGGTTCCCCTGTGACCATAGAATTTCCGGCGGGAACGTTCGTGCCTGGTAACCTGGATGGGGATATGGTCTTGTCTTGGGGAAATCTCGGCGGTCTTACACCTTTTGGAACCTTTCAGGCAAGCACCTCGGTCGTCCCCGAGCCAGAAGAGTATGCTGCGGTGATTGGTGTGACATTGATTCTCTTTGGGGTGTTTCGGACGAAGAGGCGAAGGACGAAGTGTCTTGGCAGTCCTCGCCACTTTCATCACAGTATCCGTCCGGAGCTGTTCGAATCTCTCAAAGAACCTCAGAAAACTTGAACAGCTCGCATAGGGCCGGCGATTCCAATCTTCCTTTCTCAAAATAGCTGCAAACCTCGCCCGGCTATCCTAAACTGCGACCATGTCTGAGAAAATGAGGCTGAATCCCGAGGCAAAGGAGATGCTTGATGAGTATCTTGAAAAACGTTGGAGCACCTTGATTAGGTGGAACGCAGCTATTGTTGGCGCGTTCCTATTGGCCAATGGATTTGCTCTATATGGCGCATTCAATTCAGCAGTGGAGAAAGCGGTGACTGTCGCGCTTACCGAATCCAAGTCTGTGCAAGACAGTTATTCTGAGCTTGAGAAGAACGTGCAGGCTTCTTCGATGCGGGCGCAGGAAAGCATCGCTTACGTAGGGTTTACTTCCACAAACGCTTTGCGGCAATTGGACATTGTTAGGTCCAATACGGTAGATCTAGCAGCCATGCAGAAGAAGCAGTCCTCGGATTTTGGCGCAGTTCAGGCGGCGGCTGAAGAAGTTTTGCGGGATATTCAGAATCAGACAGATGAGCTGAAAGGGACTCAGGAAGACCTTCTTAAGATGGCTGAAACGATTGAGGCAATGAGTAACCCCGGTGCGCTTGACCGGCTGAAGTCGCTGTTGGATGCGGTCAGCTCAGACTGGCAGTTTGTAGATCAGGTGTTGGAAGGATTGAGACTCTTAGAGGCACGCAGCACTGTCAACCGCTCCGACCTAGAGGCTCTGATTCGGCAATATGAACGCCTAGTCGAGCGGCTTCACTCCATTCTTAATTCACCTCCTCATTCTGCCAGGACATCACACCCCCCGGACCTCCGAGGGTATTCTATTGATTCTGGCGGAGCTCGGGCGACTACAGATTGGGAATCTCGTGTCATTAAGTATCCAAGGGGCGGGAATGAAAAGCGTCCTGTCTCTCGGTGAGATGCCTTCACAGTGGTTACCCATGTCTATTTGAGGTCAGGGTTCGAGCCCGAAAAGCTCAGGGCGTGGCGATGGTTTTGGGCGGGTTGGCTGCAAGGTAGTCCTTGGCGAACTCTTCTAAGCTCTTGGAGGCATGGAGGAATGTTTCTTGTCGTCTTGCCATTCCTCCCGGTGATACATCTTCCAGATAATATCCTTGAATCTTTCGAACGAACATTGATTGGAATAATGCTCAGAATGGATCTCCTCTGCTTTTCGCTCAAACTCAAGGTGCAGTTTTTCCGACTCTTGCTTGCCGCGCAAGTAGTTCTGCTCCCGCAAAAGTTCTACCAACACCTGGGCGGGCGAGTCCTTACCCATTGGACCCAACCTCTAACATCTCGTTTATCTCAGCATCGGTTACCGGTTGGATGTAAAGAGCCCTCAATGTTCCTTTGAGGAATTTAATCTGAGCTCTCATATCGCCTTCTCCAACACGGTCTTCGGTTTTGACTAGCCTTAGATTGTTCTCCTCAAGAAACCTGAGAATGGATTCACCCTCCTCAATGAGATACTCCAGACCTCCCCTGTGGACGGTCCCTGTCCTTTCGTCCGGGTTCTTGCCGTTGATGAATTTGTCTTCATATCGTTGAATGCAGTCACAGTCAGACCACCAGCCTTTCATCCGAGGGTCAATCTTCCTAGTGAGCCACTCCAACTGCTCCTCCTTCGTCATCCCAGGAAGAGGGATTGCTGGAGGCGTGTCTTCTATGAACTCAGTTAGTGCTACCATATTGAGAATTTAACAGGGGCTGAAAGAATTGTCACGGGCTGAAGAGGTGTGGAACAGGCTAGCCAAGGTCGGTTTGAGCAATAACCACTATCACCCAGATCACAAAACACGCAGCAATTATCCCCATTGCCGTGTCCCACATTCGCTGTGTCATGCCTGTTAGCCTGAGCAGGGACTGCTTGAAGAGCATCAGACAGATCAGGAGCGCGGTTATCAGCAGCCAGAGGAAACCGCTCACTATGGCGTCTTCAAAGAAATCTATCATTATCCGCCAGCTACCTGCCCCTTGGTGAAACATCCTCGTAGTAGTCGCCACCTTCCAGCTCTGACTGGTGGATCCAGTCCGGGTCGTCGAGCATAGCGCCGGGGCCTGTCGATGCTTCAGGGTAATAGTAGAGTGGAGCGTAGCTGTTGGTTTCGTCTGGAGGAGAGTCCTTCAGAAGCTCCGACATACCTCGAAATAGGGCGATATTCGCGAAGATCCCCAGCCCAACATAAAAAGCGAAGGAGTAGCCGCTTTTTCTTATGCGCTCGAACCCTTCCGGTTTGTTGAGTTGTTTCCACCCATCTGACCAAAGTGCAATGTTCCACCCTATTGCAGCGAAGCAAAGCAGTGCTTGAGCGAATTCAACTAGGGAATTCATTGGCCAGGAAGTTGTCAGCGGTTAGGTGTAGAACAAGGTGTCGACCATAAACCACACGAACAAGGCGAGTATAACCCCTCCAAGCACGTTCATAATCTTGTCCCACGTTCCTTGCGTCATGCCTACCTTTGCCTTCAAAAAATCTCTGAAAGCATACATCAGGTAGCCAACCACGAAGACGGCAACCCAGATCAAGGCACTAGCCAACCCGTTTACCAACGCATCACCCATCACCTTAAAAGATCCCAATCAGTCACGGATGTCAATTCTATCAATTCTTGCAATTTGTAACTATTCCGTCAGGATGGATACAGAAATATGCCACAAGAAAAACAGGCAGTTTTGGTCAAAGGCCTTGGGTATCTCCTATTCCCCGAGGACTATTCCCAGGACAGAATCGAGACGGTTCTTAATAATAACCGTGATTTCTTAACCAAACGCATCGGGCAACTCGACCAAATGCGTGAACTGCAGGACGCAAATGCATTGCACCAGGAGCGGTTGGATCGGATAAATGCTTCAGACGTTTCCCCGAAGGTAAGACCTGTGAGAAGGGGCGCCCTTGAGCTCGGAGCTAATGCGCTCCAGGCATTCGACTCAGGCATGCAGTTAGTTGGGCTTTCCGGCGAAAACAGCTCACTGAGGCAGAAGGCGAACGAGTTACGGGAAAAAGCAGCAACCCGATTTCCTCGTATCGGCCCGTCCGGCCTCGCGGACACAACATCCATCGGAGATTTTACAACACTGATTCGTGAGACCGCAGCAGAACAGTTGCCCAACATTCTTTCCACCATTGCTGGCGGGATTGGCCTCAGGGCCGCAGGCGCCTCAGCCACGGCAGCAGCTTCAACATCGGTCGGAGGCACATCCTTCCTGCAAGGCGCAGGATCAATTGCAAACGAAGTTCAGGAACTAACCGGAGAATCCCACCCAGCCCTCTCTCTTGCAGCCGGCGTCCCTTTTGCTATGGCTGAGATTCTCGGTGACCGGCTGTTAATTGGTCGCTTATTCGGTTCGGAAACTTCCGCAGTCAGAAAGAATGTGTTTCGAGACATAATCGGGCTCGGGATTCAGCAAACACTCCGGGAGGCCGGGACTGAGGCATCGCAAGAATCGATCACCTTGATCGCTGACAATATTGCAGATGAAAACTTCAAGCTCATTTCCCCGGAGAATTTTGCCAGAGTCACTGAGTCAGCAGTTCTGGGTGGTGTGATCGGGCTTGGCCTGGGCGGAGGTGTATCATCTCTTGGCAGGCTTCAGCAACCCCGTCAAACCCAGCCCTCTGGAAATCCTCAAGACAACATTCAGCCAGGCCAATCTCGATCTCTACCTGACCCGTTGCCAAGACTGGGGCGCAGGACTCAAACCCGCAGACCGTTCCGCGGGTTCAATGACGACAATCTCTTTGCTGAGTTTCAGCGAAGACGGAACCAGCGGCAACGTGCTTCTGAGCCAGGCAATCAACCAGAAGAATCGCCAGCCATAACACGGCAAATTGAGCCATTCGACCCGCCCGTTCCTGAGCCAACCGCAGAGCCAACCGCAGAGCCAACCGCTGAATCGACTACTGCAATCGCTGAAACACCTGTTGTTGAGCCGTCCCTGCCGGTTCTCCCCGAGCTGCCAACACTCCTTGATGACCTAGACTTTGATCGGGACAGCGACAAGCTTGGCGTCTCATTCGACGAACGGCTTCCTGAGATTGATGACACAGGCGAATCTCTGACCGCCCTCGGCAATGTTGTTACTCGTGGAGCCAGAAAAAGCGGTGTTACAACGACCAGCAACACAAAACGCCACCTTTTTGTCCGAGACGAAGAAACGGGAGCAATAGTTCTGACTCCAGTTCATACCAACCGAAGCGACACGTTCATGATTGGGGATGCGGTCAAAGTCCAGGAAGGCAAGAAGGGGAGGGGGAGCAACTTTGCGAATTTCTTCCGAACCAAGACATCCGACGGTCGGCAACGATTCACTCCGTTGGCCTCTATTCGGCTAAAGGACCCCACCAAGCGGGCAGAGAAATCCGTCTTCACGCAGGAAGAGTTCGATGCATTCCGCCTCGGAGCAAGAGACTTTACGGCTGACCAGATCGTTTCCGAGCAGCAGCAGCAAGCAATCACTGGTGTCGGTCCGGCCAAGCCTAAGGCCTTGAAAGATCAAGAGGCAAGACAGCAGCAACAGATTGATAGAGAGAACGGAATAGAATCCGATGATGACTTCAACCCTCTCCAGAGTGAACGAAGTATCAGCAGCATTGGCGCTGTCCTTGCAGACTCACCAGACGGAACGCGGGGGATCGAACGCTTAAGTCTGGACACCGGCTCAGCAACCTTTCCGACCGACATCCGTGAGGAAATCATTGCGCGAGTCAGTAGCCGAGATCCGAGCACTGTTACCCAAGACCAGTTTCGAGGCATCGTTTCTGAGGCTATTTCCAATCTCCGGTCCGAAGGTCGATTTAATGATACTGCAGACTTTGGCCCAGTCTTGCTTGACGTGGCCCAGGAAATTTCTAGCGCCCAAGGCATCCCGTTAGATCAAGCCGTCCAGCAGGTCAGCCTCACAAACCCGAACCGGTTCCAGCAAACTCTGACAGACTTCGCGACCAACCGCCTGTTTCCGGCATTTCAACGCGGCCAGCTCAGCATTCCAGACGACATCTTGGGGTCGTTCCCATCTCGCCGTCGTCGTCAATCCGGTCAATCTCGACCGTCTCAATCTCTTACTGTTGACCAAGCATTAGCCTTCATCCGCTCTCCACTATCCCCGCTGAACCCCGACGTGGCGTCAACGCTGCAAGCAGTCCTGGAAACCCCCGGTGTTCGGGCAGCAGCCAATGCTGCAGGGCTCAACCTTTCGATCGACGACATTGTCCGCGCCTCAGAGGGTGAGTTTTCCCCGGCCCTTCAAGCCATCTCGTTGCTTAGTGATTCACTTGATCCAACCACTGGGCCGCATGAGGTCGCTCACTTCCTTGAACAATTCCTGGGCGAGAAGACTCGAACCCAACTCCGACAGGAGCGAATCAGGGCTATCGACGCTCGGGTTCAAACCGGAAACCTCTCAGACGATCAGCTCACATTGCTTACTCAGATCAGAGAAAACGAGATCAGTTCCTCAGAGTTCGCTGAATTTGTGGCAGGGAGAGAAGGCTTCAATGATCTTTACCCACTAGTCAACACTTCAGAGTTCTTTGCTGCTTCGTTCTCTGAAGAATTCCAGAAACGACACAGCGCAAGTCAGCAGCACAAGTCCCTGATCGATCGAATCAAAGCATTCTTTCGCTCGATCCTGCAAACTCTCTCCGGCCGGCCCAACATTGAGAAGATTGTTAACGACTTGCTCTCGGGCAACTTTGATGTCAATGCGCGCAACGGTATCTTGTTTGAGCAGGCGTCCTCAGGAATCCCGGCAACCGGATCCACCCAGATCCCGCAACTGGTTAATGCTACCGCGGCCGGCATTCGGCTCGGGACTGCACCGCTGTTCGAAAATAGGACTCAGGTAACAGAAGCTACGTCCCGACCAGGTCTTGAGTTCGACCAACAAGAATCTATCCAGAACAACGCGGGTGTTCAGGCTGATCTTATCCCGCCTGAGTTCGTCGAGGAAATTGGAGGGCTGGCAGCAGCTGAAAACGATCCAGTCGCCAAGGCTGCACACGCAAAACTGAGGCCCCTCATTGATGTTTCGAACCTTGCCGACAGGAAATCATTGGGTGAAATCCCTGACCAACGGCTCAGAGAGGTTGCCGCTCATGGACAAGTCAGGCAGATCAACCGACTAATCAAGCTCCGTGACTCGCTTACCCGCAAGCTTGAAAAAGCCAAGGCTCAGATTGAAGTCCTAGTCCCGGACTTGTCCAATGAGGCACAGGAGCCGAACAGGTTGGCAACGTATTTTTCCGGTGTCGCAAGAGCTCTAGCGAATGATTACCGACAGTATTTGGCGGACCAAAGAACTATTGCGTCTCGAACCAAAACACTGGACGGGGCAGTGAAAGAACGGTTGGACAGCCTGGGTAGGCAGCTCAAGAATTTTCAGCAGTCACCGGCGGCGATCGAGATTGCGGTTAAGAGAATCGCCGAAAGGGTCCCAGACGCTGAACTGGAAGGCTTTACCACCAACCAAGAGCTTGTGTCCTATGCCTTGGATAACAATCTCCTGGAAGGTGCGGTTGGCGATGATGTCATTCGATACTTGCTGGTAGGATCCGGCAGAGTTAGGCCTGCATTGCAGCGGTATCGCAGCCTGCTTTCTTCAATCCGGTTCATTAAAGACGTTAATGCGAAGCGGACTTCAGTTGAGGAATCCATCGCCGAGTTTGAAGCTTTCTTCGACAACAAGTCCGTAACTCCGTTGCAGTTTGCCAGGCAATACCATTCACTTATCAAGGAGCAGGAAAATGCAGCTGAGGCTGCACGGGGGACAAGCTCCAAGCTTCGTCGGCTCGACTTCGCTATTCAGGCCCTCACTCAAGCGCATACCGTTGTGGATCGGTTGATCAGTTCTGATCACTTTCAAAGTCGTTTCTCTGAAGCGTCCGACATTGCAAACCTAACCGCAGAGTCCGATGTGTCTCGCGGGCCTCGCGGACAGTTGATCTACACCGGGCCAGTTACAGGCAATGAATATACCGTTGACCTTCGGCCAGAAGCAGAGGTTGAAATCGAGAACCAGGCAAACCTTAATGCGCTCTTGGTTGAGGCAGCTCAGGTTCTAGCCGACCCGGAGACCGACCCCGTCACTCGGAGGACTTGGGAGCGCAGGAAGTCGTTCATCGAGCAGAATATGATCGACCCATCGTTTGCTCCTGGCGGCGGGTCCGTTCGGTATTCCGTGACCAGTGTTGTCCAGAAGTTCAAACGGATTCCCGGGTTCCGGCAGGTCCTCTTGATTCGCAATTCAGTATTCAACCTTCTCGGCGGTAGACTTGGAAGGGAGTTATCCCAACTGGTCAATGCCCGAGACTTTCTTGATCGATCGCTTAGAAACCTAGCAACTCGGGATCGGGCAGCAATGAAGGTCAAGATTGTTGCTGCCGCGGAGAGCCACGGAATCAAAGGTGCGGATGATGTCAACTCGGTGTGGGGTAGAGATATTGCCGAATGGATTATTTCTCAGAACCAAGACGATTCCGGAGTTCGTGTCAGGGTCGGTGATTTCACACCCCTTGGCGATCAGGTCACAGAGGAGGACATGGCTGCAGTCGAAGCCATGAAGAAGTTTCAGACCGATACTCTAGAGATCACGCAAGCCAAGGATGTTCGAAACGTGTCGCTCGGGAATCGGCCGATCAAGATCTCTGATGAGTTTACCGATAAGAAGGTGTCCCGTGATACGTTTGGTAAAGGCCTGTTAACGATGGCTCGCCGGGTTTCTGACTTTGGCCGTGAATTCACCGAGGCATGGAAGGGGGCACCTCCTGAAGCCAAGGTCCAGATGATCTCTGAGGGGGACGGCTTTCATTTGGTTGCACTGGGACATGTGGTCGAGGGAAATCCTGAATACAAGCGAACCTCTGAACACGAAGATGCCTACCGACAGATCACAGTTGAACTTCGGTCAGGTGAATTTCGCCCTGACAATCTGAATGACTTGGTTAGTCGGGTCGTTGAGGTAGGCTCAGGGCTCGACACGGATACAGTGCTCGACACTGTTGCTGTCACTGATGCCCTGGTCTCTGAAATCGATCGGGCTGTTGATGGGTTTGACCGGAAAGTTTTGAACAGCCCCCAGCCTAAACCAGTCTCTGGGGTCCCAGACCCTTTGATGCGGATGACTAGTGCTGAAGGGTCGTTCACCAAGCCGCGAGGCGAGATGTTGGCGCCAAGCTCGTTCTATAGCTACGGCCTAACCGATGAAGGATCTTTCTACCGGTTCATCGCTAACGCCAAGCTCCCGCTACAGTTGACTGAGCTAATGCAGATCGATGCAGCACGGAAGGCTCTCCAGTCCGGTGCGTCCGCAATGCGACAGCGAATCGAAGCAGATTCCCGAAAGACCAAGTCATCTCGGCTATCGCGTAGGAAGGTGAAGAGGGAGAGCCGCAGGAAGGCACAGGCTGGCGAGGAGAGGTTTGACTTAGGGCAGATCGAACAGCTAATCAACGACTTGGGGACAGTTCAGGAAGAGGCTGAGCGCGTGGCATCTCAGATAGATTCGGAGATCGATTTTGAACACGGCGTTGCAAAGGAATTGATTGGGCTGCACATGACCTCGTTGCTGTCGGCCCCAACGACGCTTGTGAAGAATTTGACCGCCGGCGTTTTGTTTGGCCAAGCTGCCCTCGATCAGTCCCTTGGGGCGAGGGGGGCGTCGTCCTTGTTTCGAGTTGTTCGGAACGCCAAAGCTGTGGCAAAGAATGTGGTCTTGGATGTGATCGCCTCTACAGGTGGCGACAAGTTTCTCAATGAGACTCTGAAAAAGCACCGAGCGCCACTTCAGTCTTATGTGGAGAATTTGGTCAGCGCCGTTGATCATTACCGTGAAGCGTATGAGCGAGGTGTTCGTGCTGGGATCCTGAATGGAGAAACGGACTTTAGGAATCGGGCAATCACAGCTCACGCTCTAGGAACTCAAGACGGCCGAATCGGTGGTGCAACGCCGACACTGCCACGCGAACTGCTGGATCGTATTTCGTCTCTACCAGGGGTTGCTCAAGGGCTCGATCGGTTCAAGCATTTGGTTGGTGCAGCTGAAGACATAGTCAACGTCACTCTGACAGAGGACAACCTCAGGACATTGGACCGGTGGGCGCATGCAGGGTTCGCTGCTTTCAAGGCTAGGGAGGAGTCCGGTGTGCCGGGGTGGGCTGATGTCAGGGACTCCAAAAACCGCCTGACGGCCGGAGAGTTGGCGTTGCCGAACGATGCCGCACTGCAACAGATGCGCCAACTGGTTTCCCCGGCCGGCTCGCTAGAGTCTGTGTTGTTCAACTTCTACGATCGAACCAAGGGAATGACGCCAGACGAGAGATCAAAGGCTCCATTGTTCCGGGACCCGGCCCAGGAAAACGCTGTCCTCGTTGAACTGGCCAAGACCCAGAACGCAGCCTTTGATTCTAACCGGCCTGATTTCTTTGGAGGCAATCGCGCAAAATGGGCTCACGGGGTCTTTTCGTTCATCGGTTTCGCTACGAACCAGGCCGACCAGCTTGCAAGAGCAGGAGCAGTGTCATCCCTCGGTGATAATGAGATCGCCAAAGCTGCCGGCTCGATCCGGATCGGACTTATCCTTGCCACCTTAGCCGTGCTGGCTGGCGGGATTGCAGACGAGGCAACAGGGGTTGTTGAAAGGCTGGTGTATGGAAGAGTTCCAGGCCGGCAAAGATGGACCAACGTATTCAATGATCCGGACTCAGACCGTTTACTGCGCCAAGCTACGATCGGACTTACGTCGGTTGTCCCGATGCACGGGGAGCTGCTCGCGAAGATGATGGGGGCAGGTAACGGGAAGGAGCCGCAGGAGTTATTGCTGGGAAGCTCTGTGGTTGGAGGGCTGCTTGCCACTTTTCACAGCACTGCATCGCGCATCTACCAGACCGGCGAAATCCCTCTCAACGTCTACAACTTCATGGCCCAGACAGTGCCCTGGATGAAGACCTTCTCTCGGTTTACTCCGTTTGAAGGGGACGAAGCGCAACGATCAGCCATCCGTGCAGCTGCAGCTGCAGCACCGTCTGATATTGAGGTCACTTACGGGAATCGGCGAGGGGGAACAGTTCGATCCACCCCATCTTTTCAGGCTATACGGCTCGCTATCCAGGCTGCATACAACGGAGACCAAAAAGAGGCAGCCCGACAGATTCAACGAGCCATTGAGATGAAGACAGAGGAGGGTGTAGCTGATCCTGTTCGATCCGTGCAGTCCTCCCTTGGCTCACAGACTCCAACACGCCGGGCATTCGGTAGGCCGCTGACTGTCGACGAAGAGGAACGATTACTGGAGGCAATGACCCCCAGTCAGAAAGATGCATACCTCCGCGGCAAAGCTGTGTTTGAGGAGCTTGGTGCCATTGTTGGGAGGGACCTGCCGTTTACTCGCAGTCCAGCCCCCTTAAGAATCCCTCATGCTTCTTTCAGGGGTGAGCCCCGTCGTCGGTCTCGAAGAGGCCGAAATCGATCCCGGCTTGTTGCCGCTCGCCTGCCGAATGTCAGGGCCCGGATCCCTCGCGCAAAGCGACGCCTAGTTGTCGGTTGATTCCCTGCAGGGGTTGATAGCATTCCAGTTCTGCACTGCCGCCAATGCCGTGTCAGCCGGCTTTGATACCTCCCTGCACCCGCGGCATTTCACTCGGTAGTTGATCCGCTCGTCGGTGTATTCTTCCAGCTCCCACTCGGGGATGAGCTGCTTTCGCGTGCCGCAACGGATGCACTTGTTTTCTTCAGGCTCCAAATCCATGGCTTTTCAAGAATCGTTGAATCATCTCAGGTTTGATCCTCGCGATGATGATGTCTGCGGTCGGGTCTTGGCGAAGGACACCGAACGGGTCGCTGGATTCCAGGCTGGCCTTCAATCCTTGCTTTCTGTGCCAGATCTGGCTCTTCCGCCCCAGCCTGCAGCCGTGAAGGAACTGCCGGATATGCCCCACAGCCACCGTGTCCCAGGATTCCAGCCGCGAGATGTGAGTGACGTGCTGACGATTGAGTCCGGAACCTTCTGCAACTTCAGTGTCAGTCAATAGTCTGGTTCCTTGACCCTGGCCTTTCCTAGCCAACAGCCTGCAGATCGGTGGTGGCATGATCTCCAGAGGGCTGAGCATCTCCACCTTCATTTGTGGTTTCTCCATAAAACACACGGTCCCTTTCTATGATTTCTAGTTTGGCTTTTTCATCGATCGGCTTTGATCGGGGCAACATTTCTGCCTCTGAGAGCCGCAGTGTCTCCGGTGAATCCGAGATAGGCTTCCCATTCCAGTTGGCTTGGTAGAACATCCCGTGTTGGTTGGAGACGTAGATCCGCTTCCTTCTCGTCCCGCGAGTCTTTGGTATCTGCACCCACAACCTGAAGGGTTCGATGTTGGTTCGAAGACAGGAGAACTCCACACCTCCGTCAATGATTGCCGGCACGAAATGCTTCACTGTCCCGTCATCCTCCACAGGCTTAGGAGCAGGCTGAGCCAATGGCTCGTGCTGAACGTTCTGGAATACATCGTGATCGTCCGTCCGTGAATCGATTGCTGCCAGCACAGCTTCCCGGATCATCTCCTTGTTCTCAGGCATGTAGCGCTGTGTTGACTTGACGTTGGAATGGCCGAGTGCTCGCATTGCAGTGAAGACGTCCGCCCCGCTTCCAAGTAGTGACGTTGCCATCGCGATCCGGAATGATCGGAAGGATTTGTCCTTGATGCCTGCCTTCTTCAGCATCCCAGTCAATTGATTGGATACTCGGGCTTTCTGCTGCTCGATCGCCAATTCCGTGCAAACGTAGTCCGTCTCGTTCCGTTCTCTTCGGGCAAACTGGATGAACATTTCATGCAACTCGCCACCGGCAGCGAACGGGATGACAGCCTTTCCGGACCGTCGAAACGTCATCTTGGATCGCTTGCGAGTGATAACTAAGTCTTCCATGTCGACGTCTTTGAACGTGAGAAGGCAGCAATCAATTGCCGACATGCCGGTGTTCCAGCCCAGCATTATCAACCATTCGTAGAAGTGGGACGGGGCGACCTCCCTTAGCTTCAGATACTCCTGGTAGGTGATTGGTTTTTTGATCTCTGGTTCCGAATGACGAACCCTGATGCCATCGAGCACCGCGGGCTGAGTCCTGCCTTTGTCGGCCAAGTAACGGATGAACGCCTTAGGGGTGTGGAAAGATCGTTCTGCTCGGGTAGGGTGGTCAGTCTGCAGCTTGACCACATATCCCTGCATGATCCTGTGGGTGATGCTCCTCTCGCCAATGAACTTCAGGAAGCGGCGCAAATCCTTCCGGTTCTCGCCCTGGGTCTTCACTTTGGTTGTCCCATATTTCCACTGCATGAAACGTTCTGCGTCTTGACCCCACCGTCTGGACGTTTCCTCAAATGGCGCAAACGTCTGTCCTTTAAGGAGTAGAGCATCCTGCTGTGCCTGGTCTAATAGTTTAGGCGTTCGGGAATGGTAGCTCATAATGGATACAAGAGTATGACAAAAGTCTGGATTTAGCCATAGCTATCGGTAGGCTTCTTTTGATGAAAATACTGACTACCGTTTTTCTAATGTCGGCCGTGTTGTTTGGGTCGGGGTGCGCCGGAATCCGATATGAAGCGAACCTTGCTGACGGTTCGTCCACCAGATCCAGTGGATACACTGTCGGAAGCAAGTCTGCCCTTGAGCATGCTGCTGCTTCTCAATCCCTCAGTTCTACCAATGCTTCTCGTAGTCTTGGTCTGGAAGGCGTCTCGACTCAGGCGCAGTTCGCGGAGATGGGGCAAATGGCCGGCACGATCGCTGGAGGAGTTATGGCTGGCCTGATGAACAACCCACAGTTCCTGGCTCAAACCGCTGCCCCGCAGCCTGAACCGGCCCCGCTGGCAACCCTTGACCCGCAGGCGTTGAGGTCGTTTGGCGATCTTACTGAAGAAGAGATTGTTGAAATCTTGCAAATCCGGGACGCACTGAGGCGTAACGCTGACGGCCCCGGTGAAGGTGCAACCAATCCTGAATAAACCATCCTCATGGCTGATACATCAGTCATTCAAGACGCCACCCCTCATTTGATCAGCCTTGTCAAATGGGTTGGTGGTGGCTTGGCCGGGACAGTTACAGTCCTGTTCACCACCCTTTGGAAGAAGCAGGCGGCAACCGAAGAAAAGCTCACCAAACGTGCTGAAGCGTGCGAAACGAAGCACTCGGAAGCAGAGAAAGAATTGCGTTCGATGTCTGAAAGGCTTGGCAGGATCGAGGGGAAGTCCGAGGGGATCAAGGAAGGCCAAGCAGCGATGGAAAGAATCGAGCGCAGCGCTGAAGAGCTTCATGCGAAAGTGTTAGAGGCCGTGGGCAAGAAGAGGTAGCAAGGAGTGACGCTTCATAAGACAGCTGAACTTGTTTCATTGGGGGGATCGATCCCATCTATTGTCGCGTCCTTCTTGGTGGTGGCGATCTGGGCTAGCCGAACTGCCAGGGCAATCTTTAAGGCCCCGGGAACCCGGATGAGCATTGATTTCTTCTTTATTGGTGTGAGCGTGTCCTTTCTGGGAGGGGCCCTTGACTCGCTCTACTGGATGTTTCCGTGGACACTGTCATTTGCTGACAGCCCGGAGGCTGGGCAATGGGTGGACACCGGTGTCTACTTCAACATTGTCTTCAGGCAGACCGCTGACTTGTTGGCTGCCTGGCTTCACGTCTACAGTTTTCGGCTCCACCTAAAAGAGGAAGGGCTTGAACACCCGATCGAACGATGGATTAACAAGGTTGCCATTTCTTCAGTCTTGGCCGGGCTGGCCTATGTCATTGTATTGCGGGCGGTATCCGGCGCAGCCTAGTAGTCCAGCAAGAACTCAACTGTCTGGACCATTATAGGGTAAAGCTCCCGCCATTGATCCCGTTCTTTCGGCGTGGAGTCCCTAATCTCACGCATCAGTGCCACCTTTTGGCTGTGTGTCATCGGTTTTCCAATACTTGCCCTGTCCTTGATTCCGGCGATTAGTCTTCGATTGCTTAAAGTCTCAAGCCTACTCCCTTCAGGCTCTAGTTCGTAGTTTATCCTCATCGGTGGTTACGTCTTTCTTTCAAGTTACGACTGTCGCCCCAGACGATTGCGAGATGACAGCCACTGTTCCTCCCTATATGCCCCGACCTATCCGGGCTAGCATTCAACCCCGATAGCTAGAGCCTCCATACCCGCCACCGTGACCAGACACATTTTCGTTTCGATACCGGTTCAGACCTAACAAAGCTTGCCTGAGGTGGTGGGACACAGACTGTCCAATGGGGTGTGTTTTTGTGATTTTTTCTTCGACGTCAGATTGAGCCTTCTCAAGGGACCTGATGGTTTCGTTCAGATTTTCTGCTTTCATTGGCTATTTGTTTGAACCCGAGCTGCTCGGGTGGATGGTGTGGTTTGGGTTTCCGGCTGAGTGTTGAGAAATCCTTGATTAGCTGCCCTAGCAGGAGTTGTTGGAACTCGTCTGCTGCGAGTGATGAAAGCAGTTCGACAGTCTTTTGCCGGCGGAGCCATTTGCCTGGCTGCCCGGGCACTCGCCACTTGTATCGGAAGACCAGGCTCCCACCCGAACTGTCCGACAGCTGCTGCCGCCGCATCCGAAAAACCTCACCTTTCATGTGACGTCCTTAACGTAGGACTCCAGTGACCCAATCAATGCTTTCCCGTCACTGGCCATCCGCTGAGCGTGACTGTGTTGGAACGAATGGATTCGATCGGGTAGACCACTCGGCTCGCTTGCTCCAGGATCTGCCAAAGCCTGTCATCAGGGTTGGGGCACACCTCCATGAGGCGGGAAGCTGTGTTGCTCACACCAGACACTGTTGCATCATGTAGCCTTCTCCCTGGCTCAGTCAGCGCAGAGATCGCGGACTCGACTGCCGACAGCAGCTTGATAGCTGCCTCTCTCCGAAGCTTGATTCCAAGCGTGGTGAGTTGACGGTATATCTGGCTGGCCACGATCCCCTGAACATCTTCAGAGAGGTTGTGTCCATTAACCATGTCAGGCGAAACGATCAAGTCATAGTCCAGGTTCATGAACAGCATTCCCTTGACCTCCTCGCGAGACGGGTAGTCATCAACCGAGAACAAGTCAGAATAGCGGTAGAGAGCTTCTTCAACCCTGCCGTCGTAGCCCTCTAGCCACCCCTTGGTGTAATCGACCCACTCGCTTCGGAGCTCCCCGAAAGCATCGTTGAACTGGACGATGAGGGACTGGTTTAAGACATGCTCCCCAATCCCTAAACCCGGCAGAGCGAACGAACTCGTGAGATCATTCAGTCGATTCCGGAACTTGACCGATTCCGCCAGTTCTTTCTTGGGGAACAGTTGAACAGTGGTGGATTTTTCTCCGGCCCTAATCGTCTTCCTGAAGCTAGGGAATCCAAGTGAAGGGCGAACGATGATTGCCTGTTTATTGAGCATAAGTGATACAGTTGTAACAAAATAATGCGAACGCCCTCGATTTGCAATCCTATGTCACGTTCAACATAGCCTCCATGGAGTGGGCGAACATCTGATGCATCAGTTCCTTTCGCCGGGGAGCAGGCAGTTGCTGGACGGGCTTCCTGAATTTGTCCTTCAATTTCTTCCGGACGACCGCTTGGCCGTGGTTTGATGTTGCAGCGGAAACCATCGCGCACTGCGCTTGGTTGAAGAAGTTCTCCTCCAGCTCATCGTTGCTCAGCCTATCGGCGTTGGTGGTGGCGAGAACTCGGTGGCACTTGGCTGCAATTCGGTTGATCTGATTCATTCCTCGCCGGGCGACGAGAAACTTCTCATTCTCAGTTAGGCGACGAATCCCTTCTCCAGGAACAACATCGAAGACGATCCCTTGCTCAACAACCAAGATCTCTCGGGCCTTCCGAAGACGCATGCCTCGGGCCACCCTTGGATTGAAACCGGCCTTTGACTCAATGTCGTGATAAGAAATGAACCCTGCTGGCCCCACATCCCTTAAGATTGTGATTAGAATTTCGAGTTGACCCTGACCTTTTAGCTGTGGGTGTCGAGTTTGGTGATTATTCTTCATGTTTTATGCTACTTGCTTGGCAAGAAGACAGGTCGTCTTGCCGTTTGTGTTTGGTTCCTTGTTCTTGATAACGATCCGGTCCAGTTCCAGCGCCTGAGATCGCCATTGGTATGCTGGAAACTCCTTGTTCAGTTGCTTGGCAAAGTCCTTGCCGGATTCAGCCAGCTTGTTTGAGAAATAGTCCTCACCAACCAACACAATGCAGTCGACATCACTCGTGGTTCTCCACGGCTTGCTGTTGTCCCATTCCTTAGGGTTTCCCCTGCGTAGGATCCGGAACTGGGTTCCTCGCATTGCAATCCCTCGCTTGATTTCCGGCATGCCAAGCGTGTCGACCGTGGCCCGCTTGGCTTCGTCATTGATGTTGCAGGGTATGACGGGGCCCTCCATGGTGAAGATCTTCGCCCTTGTCCCGTCGTTTGGAATGCGATCGATCGTGAACGGAACGCAGTGCGGGAAGTTCAACGAGTAGATGTTTTGGTTTGTTCGGTATCCTGTTGTGTTTGGGCTCATAACAAAAAACCCTGCCTGTGGGAGGGCAGGGCGGCAGCGATTAATGATTGAGGGTTTTTGTTACCAGATTAGATCAGGGTTCTCCATCCGAAGTGCACCCAAGCTCCGCTTAATGTAGCCGTGCAGTCGGTGGAACTTGTTGTCCTGCACGCCTTCCTCGACCCACAGCCAGTGAAGGTAGCTTGCAGGAACATCTTGCATTGGTGTTCCTTGATGTTTGCCGAATGGCATAGGGTCGGTGTCTTTCAGGTTTCTGGTGGCTGTTTTGGTTAGATTCATGTCTCGTCGCTATCGCATCCGCATTCTTCTCTCATGCAGTCGTGTTCTTTACAGTATCCTCCAGCCACGCAATGAGAGCAGGGCGGGTTGATGTGACAGGAGCAGCTAAGTTCGGAGGGCAGGGGGGCGTTTTCACTCTCCTGGCACATAGTCAATCCTCCCTTCCTTCTGCAATCTCCTGAAGGTCGGCATCCCGATCTCAACAGGCATGCCGTCACTGCGCCTGCATTTGACGCATTGATAACCGAGGTGGTCTTGTGACTTCTCAATGAAAGTGTATCGCTTCTTTTTGTATCCCATGGCTAGTAGTCCTCGTCGTCTTCCGGTGAGTCCGGTTTTGTGTCTGGTGTATTAGGGGTAAAGTCAGGCTCGCTAGACTGGTTGATTTCGAATCTCTGCTTCTCCGAACACTTTGGGCAGTGATGAGTGTTGTTCCCCCATCTCTTCCATCCGTCCTTAACGGCTTCGGCATACATCTTGCCGCGGTCTCCGTTTGCTTTCTTGGTGTTCGACTCGCCGCACTCATCGCAAACGAGGTAGTATTTTGGTAGTTCCATGTTGGTGGTTGTTATCTATCGAACCATTGAGTCCTGCATTGGTGGTTGTCGCAGAAGCCTGAGGTCTTTCCGTTTGGTCGGTGATGGACTTCAAGTTGTCCCTCAGAGCAACAGGGGCAACGCCAGCGGGATGTGCCATCGCTGCTGCCATGAATCTTCTTGGTTTCAGTGATGATATTCGTGAGAGCCAGGCCTTGCTGATCCTCAAGACTCGGTAAGTTCATCTTCATCTTTGATCTCCTCCTGATCCCAAAGTTTTTGGTAAGCCGAAAGCGAACCCCCCCATGGCCTGGCTCCTGTCCTCCATATGCCGAATGAACTGTCACCATCTCGCCCTTCAGGAACATAATCACCTCTGGCAGATGGACTTTCTTTCGATCCAGAGCAGTGGCGATAGCCAAACTTGCGAATGTTGTAAGCGCGCCTAACACTGTTTCCTTCACCCCGAACCAGCGCCCCATAATCTTCTGCGTATTGAATGTGGTCCTCGCAAGTGTTTCCGTTGCCAGCCACATAGAGAGCGAGCTTCGTGGTGCCAAGGCTGGGCTGGCCGTTCCACCGATCACCGATTAAGTTCTTGGTGTAGCAGTGGTAGCAGTCGACGAGCGAGATCGCTTGCTTGCAATACCAGACAGAACCTTGGACTTTGCAGCGCAGCCCACCAGTGATCACAACACCAAGTTCGGCACGTTCGAATTGATACTCATGAAGCCAAAGATCCAGGCAGACTCCTGCCTTTGGGAGTGCTTCAACAACGACAGGAGGGTGTGTCTTGTCTAGTGAATGGAAGGTGTAATGAGAATGGTATTGCGACTGTGTAACAAAACAGGCGCCAGCAGAATCGGAGCTACCCAAGAACCCAATGTTCTCAAACCGCGTATTGGCATGCTGCCCTGCGAGGAGGTATCCAACAATGGGTTGACCTGAGTATGGCGTAACTCGTATCCCGGTTGCTCCGCGTGAGCGCCCCTTGAACACCAAGTCATCCACGCCTAGGTCCTTTACCCGAATGTAGCTCAGCATGACCAACCCTACAGCCATCGGCCTTCCTTTGACGTCTACGTTGGTCGTTGAATCGCTTCGAATGGTGACATCTTCCATCGTCTTCCCGCCTTCAATCCCAATGCCAGGCGGAAGAATCAAAGTGTTCCTAGCGAGGTAGGTTCCGTTCGGGAAAACGATCGGCCATGAAGACTTGAAAGCGTCGGTTGCGTTCTGTTTCCTGCCAGATCCCTTGGGGTAGACTGTGCTTTTTGCGCGCTCAGCTGCAGACCGAACGCAGGCATTCACGGCACTGTTGTAGTAGTCATCTACTGGCAACTTGCCTTGGCGGATTGCATCCCAGTTCTCAGGTGGCGCATGCCACAGCACATTGCCAGGATGCCAGCGGTGGTCCGGAGGCTGGACGGCCTGCGGTTTGCTCGGGTTATCCAAGTCGATCTCTGCGACTGGGTTGCCGTTGAAGGACAAAGTGAGATGGTTGTTCATTAGGGTGGTTCAGTGGTAAATGGTTAGAATAACGATCAATCCGACGCAGGTAACAAATGCGACCAGAGACGCGGCAATGTCAGCACGGCTTCGGAGATTCCAGTTTGAGAGCAGGTCGGCCGCGAAGATGATCATTGCGACGAATGCAAGGACCACAGCGAAGGGTATCAATTGAATCATCGGTGCTTGGATGTGAGAGACCTCCACCTCCGGCTAGACCACGCCGGTTGCTTGAGGGGAGTTCCGTGGTTAAATGGGCGCCAACGCAAGGAGGCGTTGGGTTTGATCCTGCGAGGGCAGGGTGGTTGAGGGAGTTTTGAGGAGGGCGGAGGAGTTACGACCTCTTCCTCTTCTTCCTTGAGCGCAGGTTGTGCTGCTTGTGAATTATCTATCTTGTGTTCCTCAATCCAGACGATCACGTGTGGATTGGGTGAATCTGCTAACATGGGATACAAGTGTATCCTTTATGGTGATATGTGTCACGGAGCAATTCCGTCTCTAGCCTGCAGCTCTGCGGCGATTCGAGCTGCCTCACTGATCTCTTCGACAGAGTGTTCCTTAACCGCCTTAGCCTCTTTGATTAGCTGTTCGTGCTTCCAATCGAGAGCAGTCGGAGCAATGGATTTAATGTTTGCTTGAATGTAGGCGGTAATGACGTTGCGAAGCTCGTTCGCTTCAAGGATCATGCCGTCGGGGCTCACGTAGTTAACCCTGAGATTAACAGAGTTGGCTTTCAAGACCGACTGCGCTTGCTCTCTTGCTCGGTCCAGGGCATTAATGTTTGCTTTCAGCTGTGTCGTGTTCATTTCTTTCTGGATAATACATTGGCACGTCGTCAGGGACGGGCGGGGTTCTCTGGCGGTGTCCGTTCAACACATCTATCAGTGCTGCCTGGACTCGTTTGATTGGTGTTCTCTGCCAGTAACGGAAGTATGCCCCGTGAACCAGGGCATCGAGATCGATGTTGCGACGAGCGAGAATGATGGAGACACCTCGCCTAATCGTGAAGTTGGTTAGGATGGTGTCGCCTTGGGCAACGAGACCTTCAATTGCTGTCCTCATGGCAGCAGCTTGCAATGCTCACCGTCGTCAACAGATGCGAAATGCTTGTTGGGGTGAGTGCCGCATTCGAACTCCAGAAGCAAGAGGTTGGCAGCATCCACCAAGTCCTCATCATTTCCAGATTCTTGGTAGCGCTTGATTCGTCTCACTGCATCACCAGTCCGGTCGTATGGCTTTCCGCGATTCCTCTTCATTGTGCCATACCGCATTGCGCCCATAATCAACCGATTCCTCATCAGCTGTTCGAACTCCGGCGACCACTCAGTTGAGTGGAGGCTCGCAACGTCTCGCTTCTCGCCCATTAGTTCGAAGGTTGTGATGCCTGCTTTTGCATGCAGTCGTTCGCGGAGGCGGTCGTGAACCCATTGTTTCTTGCTCATAGCCTAGACAGCAACAGGTGCTTTGATTTCAGGGTGGTGGCGGTATGTCGTTGTCTGAATATCATCCAGCTTGATATTGAACAGGCCCCCAACCCTGGGATTGATCAGCACAGAGGGAAGGTTGAAAGGTTTCCTGCCCAGTTGCTCCTTCGCCTGGTCGACGTGATTGTTGTAGAGGTGGAGATCCCCGAACGTGTGAACGAATTCACCGGGTTCAAGCCCACACACTTGAGCAATCAGCATTGTGAGCAAGGCATAGGACGTGATGTTGAACGGGACTCCCAGGAAAATATCTGCACTGCGCTGGTAGAGCTGGCAATGCAGCTTGCCGTTCAGCGCCTTGAACTGAAAGAGGCAGTGACAAGGCGGGAGTTTCATGTCAGGAATATCCGCCACGTTCCACGCCGAGACAATCAGCCGGCGACTGGTAGGGTTGTTCTTGATCTGGTCTATAACCTCAGTGATCTGGTCATGCGTTTCTCCTGATGGGCTCTGCCAGCTTCTCCACTGATGCCCGTAAACCGGACCAAGCTCTCCTTTCTCGTCTGCCCATTCATCCCAGATGTGAACTCCCTGGTCTTGCAATGGCTTGACGTTGGTGGATCCGCTTAAGAACCACAGCAGTTCAGCAACGATCCCTTTGAAGAAGATCTTTTTGGTGGTGACGATCGGCAGACCTTTTGAAAGATCGAACCGAACCTGCCTGCCAAACACGGATCGAGTTCCGATGCCGGTTCGGTCGCCTGTGAGTTCCCCGTTTTCGAGGACGTCTTTGAGTAATCTTAAGTATTGTTTCATGGTGATTTATCAAGATAGGTAAAAAGAAAAGCGGCCCTACTGGATGAGTAGAGCCGCTAGGCGAAAAGGGTTGATCACATCAATGATGTGATATGGGGCTAAATTGCTACGAGTGGTTTGCTAAAAGATAAGGGGACAATCGAGATCGAAAAACACGCTGACTGCGAGACGGTTAATGCTCAAGGATTCTCCTCAGGCCGGTGCAACCAAGCTCTTTGTATTCCTGTCCCCTCTTAACAAGATAAGCTTGAATATAGCCTTCTAGGTCACCTGGGGACCAAGCATCCCAGAACGCGTTCCCCTCACGCCGGAGACGATCACGGATGCTCTCCTTGAGCATGTTGCAGCGCTCCCAAAACGACGTCCCGTCCTCAGCGTAGAGGGCTTGGTCTGCTTGAGCGCCTAGCCTAGCAATCATTCGTTGCACAGCATCAGGACTGCACTGCTCTGCAACGGATTGCACAGCTTCGCTCCTCTTGTCGGCCGCCTCGTAGCTTAATGTCTCTTTATCGTTCATGCTACAGCACAATAAAGTGGCGCGTAGAGCTTTTCAATCCTGCATCCGGGAAGGTTTTTGCCGGCTCCTGGGCCCGTTCACCTTTGTTTGATGCTTTCTGTTTCCTCCGTAATTCGATCTATCTTCTCGCTAAGCACAGTCCAGCAAACTACCTGCACGCCAATCGTTAGTAGCGCTAGGGTTAAAACCAAGAAAAATACTCGGCCCACTGTGCGCTCAAGGCTTTCCTGCGCTTGGGTTCTGGTGTTGTTGAACAAAGGCCTATGAGGCGGGTGATGAGATACTTTCCGGTAGAAGACACAGATGTCTCGCGAGGTGACCGTCATTGGTTCGCCTTTACCCAGAACTTCAACCTCACTGGGTATGTCCCAAAGCGATGGAGCGGTGAAAAGAATCTCCCTCCCTGAAGGGCTCATTACACATACAGAGTAATGGATCAGTCCTTCTTCCTTCATCTCGGCGAGCAGCAGGACAAGCTCGGCGTCGTCCATCTTTACTCCGGAATGTTTTACGACACCGCTGAAGGACAGTAAATTGTGCTCGTCCACAGCTCGCTTGATTGCTTCAATCTCCTTTGAATAATCAGTCTTCACGGCTTCCTTCCCTTCACGTCTTCAATCTGCTTGTCAAATTCACGTCCTAGCGGCTCAATGCGAGGGCAGCAGTCAAGCATTGGGTAGAACCAAGTGTTCCCGTTCTGCAACCGGACAGGAAGAGAGGTAGGGCTACACTCAGGGGCATTGACTACGATCCCGGGCCCCTTATACCGGCTGCAGTTCACGTCAACAAACGATCCAACTGGAAACATCTTGTTTCGAAGTTCTGCCAACATCATCGCGTTGAAGTCGCTGTTGTGAGATGCGGCCAGGTATTCGTCTCGAAGGTGTTCCAGGGCCTGATATTTCATTCCAAGAGTATCACCGCAAAACCGGCACTCAGGTTGCCTGGTTGCGCCGAATATTTTGTCAAGGATTTGTTTGCTCTCATCGCCTCTCTGCCTGTAATCCTCTGGGCTGGAATAGAAGATAGCCAGGTTCCTGGGCGACTCAGGGCCTGTCCTCCACGGCATCAGTATTCCAATGTCGTCAAGATCGACAGGGGTTCCGTCTTCTTTGATTACGAGAACTTGTTTGTTTTCCATGTAAAGCCCTGGGTCTTAGGCGCCCTTGACGGAATTCGAATTGTCGACGCTGGCAAACTTGGGCGTTGCAACCTGCCTTATGATCGCGACACACATGAAGAGCCAGACACAATCCCAAAACGGGATCGACTGCCACTGTTCAGGGACAAACCCGAAGTAGGTCCGCCCAACATCAAGCACCGTCCAGTCAAGCCAAAACGGCACGGCCAGCGAAACATTCCACGCAAATCTAATCGCCCATCCAATTATTGGTATTCCATTCATGTTTTAAAAAGTAGTTGGCGAGGGCCGGATTCGAACCGACTCGGGGCTGTTCCTGAGATTATGCATGCGCACCCGTGCTACCGTTACACCACCTCGCCGTTGATTCACTACACCGGCTCCAAGTTGTCCTTGAAATACTTCTCAGACACCAGCCACTGGTCAGCGTTGTTCTTCGGGTTTCGAGCTATCATGTCACCGGGTTTCGGTGAGCCCGCTGCCGTGTCTTCCGGTGATACGCTGATCCCTGACATGTCGTCTCCGGGAGTGTATGGCCGCATTTCGCTAAGGCCTTTGCGTTTGTAGTGTTTCCAGTTTTCTTCCATGTGTTTCCTTCTTGTTGTGGCTCTCGCCGTTAAATCAGTCTCTCTTGATTGGCCTTGGCACCCCGAAACCCCACTCAGTCCGTTTGGATGCCTTCGCATGAATCTCAGCCTGGCACCTCTGGCAGATTGACTGGTCGCCAACCATCATTGAATACATGTAATACCACTCCCCGCATCGGGGGCATTTTCTTGGTAGTTCATTCATAGCTTAATTCAGTCATCCCGCAGCTCCTTTAAGACCTCGCCCGCCCTTCGCCGCTCCTGGGACGCCTTCTCGAAGTCGTGGCCGCAATCGGGGCAGATCTTGTGCATTATCGGCATGTTTCTTCCGCCAATCTTCACACTGGTTATCGGGAACATCCCGCCGTCTCTACATGTCTCACATTTGTATTCTTCACTCATCGTTCAAACCCCCACACCATTGCTTGTTTCACCTCTCCACACACCCGGCATGAAATCTCAGGGACCTTCGGTTTTGGGTAACACTTTCGCTCTCTCCACTCATGCTCTCCGCCGTTCAAGCAGTCGGATTTTTCACTGAGATAGACTGGCGTCCAACTTACCGTAGCGACAAAGTGCTTATCACAGTGCGGACACTGCTCCTCGTATATCCGGTCCTCTTCACAAAGGTTGCCGTCGTCGGTGTTCGCCTCGAACCACCTCTCACAATATGGGCACTCTAAATCATCACCCATTCCAAACACCTCATTACTTGTTCCTCAAAGTGGGCTTGGGCGGCGGCTTTGGCTTCTCGGAGGGTTTTGAATCCATCACGCCTAATCCAACCAATCCTTCGCCCGCTGAGGCACTCCCACGCCCAGCCCGGCGCCCTGGAATACTTCCAGATACGATACACAACACCATAGATGCCGCATTTTGCCACGTATCCGCCATCTCGCTGCATCCACTTCAGCTTCTTAGGCTTCACCCCTCCACCTCCGCAGTCAATGTGACCCGGACGCAGCGGTAGCCTTGTCGCTCAAGTCGCAGCCATACTGAATGCCAACCAAAGAGCTTCGCCGCGTTTGGTTTCATCCTCCTAGAGAAAGCCTTAAGCAGCTCCTCCTTCGCCAGACTGCCGTCAATGAACAGAACAACTTCGTCCTCAACATGAACAATCCCCCATTCTGTGCGCTCAATCTTCATCCCCTCACCTCCTCATCAAAGATCCCTGGCCACTGCCCTCGGATGCGGGCGGCGATTCCTTTCTTAGAAACCTCCTGACCAGCGATTTAGAGTCTGTCTCTATCGCCCCATACCTGACGGCCAAGCTTCGTTTGCTTTTGCAAATGTCATAGTGGGGCATTCGAGTCATCTGAGCCCACTTCCGAGCAACCCCGATCTTGTCGGCCATCGCGTGGAGTTCTTCCATGGAGTCTGCCATCATGTGGCACATCATCATTCGCCCAAAGGGGTGAATCGGTTCATCTACATATACAGCCATACCTATTTTTCCCTCGCCTCAACCCAGAGGCGGATTGGTTTTTCGTTTGGTTGGGTGGTCATTGGTCTAGCTCCTTGTAGATATCCAGATGTCGGTCGCCAGTCACCAGGTCATACGGCACCGATTCGTCAAGTTCTTCATCCCAGGGTTGCCATAGATTATCTCCAACTGACGTCCCGTAGATGCCTATCGCCTGAGCGGGGCTAGACTCGTAGACTTTGGCCCACTCGATCAAATGGCAAACGCATCGCCCGCTCGGAAACCGGGAAGCAAAAGAGCGCAGATTGAAGGCGTGTCGCTTGAAATCCTCCTGGAACACTAATGCGTAGTCGAAAGTTGATGCCAAGACTGCTCGGTCGCCGAACCAAATCTGAGAGTCATTTGCTAGGCGCCACAGCCGATTTGATCTGTCGTTAATCCAACCGTCGTAGGGGATCTCAGGGTTCAGCAAATACCGATTGTAGAGGCTCGCCCATATTCTGGCTGACCCACCCCGAGAATTCATGAATTCGAAGCCACCAGACGCTTTGCCCTTCCGGATTTCCACCAACTCACAATAACTCATCTCTTCTCCTTAATCTCACAGTGTTCAATCGCTTTGCGGTAAATGTCTTTGATGGTAGGCCATGTGACGGGCACCGGAATTTTAGCTTCACCTGTTCGCTCGCAATCCGGGCAACCTTCGCCCCCACAAAACCGGCAATCGATCGTCACTGTTTCCGAAAACTCCCCCATCAACGCCGCCTTCGCACCGTTCTCCGCCGTCAACTCCCTCGGCATCACGGCCACGGTTTGTTTGAGGTGGTCGGCTAGGGAGATGCTCCCTTCTTCGTCTGCCAGCTCGTCACGAGACTCAAAACAATCAGGACAATACCAGCCACCAAGGGTTTCAGATCTGCACAGTAGCTCGGGTCGAAATGGGCCAAACTCTGCGCATTCAGCGGCAGCACACGGATACAAAGGCTCTGGGGTTTTCATTGCTTCACCCACTCCTTTCCTTTGCTGGTCAGCTCCACCTTTACGGGGTCGAAGATGGCCGCCAGCCGCGAATACGAAACCTTGACTTCAGCGCACGAGGAATACCAATCCAGGGCTTCCAATACCTTACCAGCAAACCGTCTCGGGCACGCCACCCGCTTCCCGGCCGCCAGCATCCTAAGTGCTTCTTGGTTGCTCATCGCACCCACCTCCCAATCTCCTTGTGACAATGCTCATTGGCGGCGGCTTTTGCGTCCTCTAGGTCTTCGTTGTCACTACCTACCCATACATCCCCACCGCAGAACCAAACCTCCAGCGATTCGCCATCATCCCAAATCTTGTAATCGAGCCCGAACGGCCCGGTTGCAATAAGAATGTGAAGGCTGTCGGGATCATCCCTAAACTCCAACTCCTTAAACCCCGGTGGGGTGCTTTGTGGTTTGCTCATTGGGTTTGGTCCTTTCTAGATAGCCTGTAATTACCGGTCGGCCGGGGGTGAAGGTGTGTGAACGTATCAAGTGGCAACCCTTCCAGCCCACAACTGGCATCGTAACACTCCTTGGGGTCGACACCGTAGAGGCGGCACAGCTTGGCGAAACTAATGTGGTGAAACTGGCCATCATTTCGGGACCTGACCGAGCCAGGATATACGATATACTTCTTCCGAATCACTTCGCCCTCCCATCTCTCACGTCACACAAGTACGCCAGCACCCGCTGTTTGGGGGTGGGTTGTTGGTAGTTGGGATCGTCGCCGTCGTTGATACAGTCAACAGGCTGTTTGCATAGATCTCTCAACCGTAAGCCCGCCTCACTGGCCACATCCCAACGATTGCCTAAATGCCCATAGGCACAGCAACGGCCGGCATGCTCAAAGTTGTCGCATATCCACCGCTCCTCCGGGATCGCCCGAAAGAACGCGATGTAGTCCTCTAGGGTCTGGCAGTCGTCAGGGGTCATCGGTATTCCTTCCATTCTCTGAGCCACTCCTCAACCTCTTCCTGGTGGTAGCTATTCATGTCGCAATCATGGATGTCCACGTAGACGCTTTCCACAGTGTCATGGTGCCCGGACTTGTAGCCGGAGTTGTGGAGCCTCACTAGCTGGCGGAGGGTTAGGGTTACTTTGTCTTGAGGGCTCATTGCTTGGGCTCCTCAATCCACTCACCACGTAGGTTACGCATTGAGATGCCGTCAGCCTTGAGGGATCCGGGGGTTCGGTGCTGAACCTCTACGCTATGCTCCTCTGAGTTCACAAACAGCCGGAACGTAATTGCGTTGTCTGGCGCCTCAGCTCGGATAGCCTCGACCAGTGCTTCGATCTTTTCTGTTATGTTTGGGCTCATTGGTCGGCCTCCTTGAAGTGGTTGATAAAATCCGTGTAGGCGGAAGCCCGCTTTCCGGTCTTGATGGCCTTGCAGAAGTCATACCACCAGGTTTCGTGGTCCCCCAACTTCTCCGGCACCATCACCATGCCATCGTCTGGGGTTGGGAGTGGGTGCCAAGATTGGTCGTTCTCGGCCTCAACAAACATGCCTCCTGTCGCGGTTTCCCAGCAGATCTCCGTAATGCTACTACCGGAAGCCCTGTCCATCCGAAGGCGAGCCAGATCTGTTCTGCATTCACCCCGCCGAAGCACAACCAAAACGCTGCGATCTCAGGGGGCTAACTGGCCGCCAAACTCTTCGCGCTTTGGCCACGTCGGTGGATCGTCCGGGTCGAAATCGATAAAGGTGCTCATGATCCGCTGTCCTCGTAGTGCTCACACCAACAAATGGCGATGGTTACCGCCATCCACGTCTTGCCTGAGGGGTGTTTAATTGTTGTCGGATTCTTTCCGCAGGCCCCGATCCCGGGGTAACCAGCCCAAGTCCACTGCGTGCAGTTCGCGCAACACTGACCTTGTGCTGACTCCTTGGACTCTGCCCCTAACTGATCCAAAGGAATGTTTAAGATATTGTCCATGCCAGCTCAGTCTCCAATATCAGTGAGTGCACTCACGTCTGGGCTCTTCGGCCAATTGGTGATGACTCCATCCTCGTTGATTTGCAGGTCAACATAGTCGCCAAACTCCCCAGGAATGATTCCGTGTGGGACGTAGCCACTCAGCTTGTAGGCGGGCTCGCTCTGACCCTTTTTGAAGAGCTGGTAAACACCAGTGTCAACCGGCTTTGCATAAATATCGAACGGTCCCTGGCCTGTTGGCCATTCACGGATCCGGCCTGTGTCAATGTCAACTGTGATGTCCCACGACCCGTTCTCATTGAGGAAGGGTAGGGGTTCTTCCTCGGGCGTGATGTCGTCAGATTTAACGCGGATATGAATCCGGATTCTGTCGAACTCAAATTCTTTTTCTACTAGTGCTTTGGTTTTCATAGTCCTCCGCGTCGTAATCGTTTTTGCAAATCCATGATAGTCGCCTCCAGGTATCCGATCCGACAGGATGGACACATCGGTTCATTTCTTCTCATGGACAAGTATCCGTTTGCCTCAATGGCTTTGGCTATCTCCTCCGGCGATGTTAGCCTGATGCTAAGGCTTAGCTCATTTTTGCAATTCTGCATCGAGCATTTAATTGTGTGGCAAATTTCTTTCATAACGGTTGGGTGAAAATAAAAGACCCCGCCAACTCCGCTCATCTGACTGTGCTGGAGAGCTGACGGGGCCGATCATGGATACGGATCAACATGCGTATTAGTGTTTCTTCATAAGCAGCCTTTCTCTTTGTTGCTATTGTCTTAGGGTAACAGTGATCCTGCTGGTTGTCCTATTTGTCCTCGTTTCCAGGCAATCCTTTCTTTTGCTGTTCTCGTGGCGGGGTGGGGGAGGAGAGCGGTTCGGTTACTTCGTTGATCTGGTCTCGGATCATGGCTTTGACGCAGTCCATTGCTGCTTGCTGGTCAAGGAATTTGATTCCAACTCGAAAGTGAGTGGTCGACTCACCTGTCCTGTAGTCGTATGCGCCAATAACCCAGACAGGGCTACCGTCATCGTCCTTGCGCGGCACGACTTCATACCTAAAGCCAAGCACGATCACCCAGAAAAGCCCTGTGTCCGGGTCCCTCACCCAACCAGGATCCTTAACCTGGAAAGAAGTGGGGGCGGCGGCGGGTTTCAAGTGTTGGCGCATAAACTCCTTGAAAGAGCTAATGACTGCCGTCTTTGCAGTTTCGAGGGACTGAAAAACCACTCCGTTCAGAGGGTGGCGAGCCGGCTCAAGCGTCAGAAAGTCTCCAGCCCTTAACTGTTCAACGAAAATCTGGTAGAAGCCTTGCGCGACAGGGTACGGCTCCAACCGAAAGGCCTTGCCTAGGAAATCAGTTGAAAAGTTCCCATCTTCCTCGACCCACTCCGGAAGCTTGAGTGTATATACTTCCCCGACTATTTCCCTCATATCAGCTGCTTGATTATCTTGCATATTTTCTCCTTGAGTCGTCGTTTGGCCTGCTCCTCTTCCTTCTCAGTCATGAGCTAGTTTGGGGACCGCTTCTTGGGCGGCTTCGTTCTGACTTCTTCTTCTGAGCAAAACCGTCAATCAGCTCCATGATTTCTCGTTCCATGCGATCAGCCACCGCTGTGGTCAGTTCTGGTGACATACGGTCGTCAACAACGAACCCAGAGCCAGTAGGCAGACGGTTGAATGATTCCAGGGTCCCTATGAATATCCATTGACCTGGTTTGAGGTTCCTTCTGTTTGCGATCTTGGCCGCTCTGGTGATCGTGTTTGCTACGATTGGTGTTTGATTCATCGGTAAAGTCCTCTAGACACAAAGAAACCCACACCCAAAGCGCTCACGCTCGGTGACTGGCAGCTGCATTCAATCACCCAACCTGAACCCTCTGTGTGTGGGTTCTTCTACTACTGTGGTTTGTCCTCCCCTTTAGGAAAGTCCCTTCACACCCTAGCTCTCCGTGTTGTTTTCGAAAAAGTGTGCCCCACCTTGCCAGGAGGAATGCGAAGCAAGGCGGGGCGAGACGCCAGCAGAGGAGGGGAGGCGGCGGAAAGACCCCCAACCCCTGAAGCGTCAATGTCTAGGGTCTGTTCGAAAAACGTAGATAAGCAAGAATTAGGGCTTGTACAAATCCCAGCAACTTGTAAGATTTCAGCGATGAAGAAAATTCGGATTCACCAAGCTGATGCGCGAGTTATCGCTGGACTAAAAAAATTGGTCACGACTCATTCGGTACGGCCACAGCCGACTCAACTACTTTAAAGAAGAAAGGACGACCTCCTATCTCGCTGAACGTCCTCCTCCAAGCTTTGTTGTTTCGTCTGCGTGAAGGGTGTTCCTGGCGAGCTCTAAGTATCTTTGCTCCGCACACAACCATCTACACTCGTTGGAAACAATTGTGTGAACAAGGGATATGGGAGCGCATTCTCAACTTCTTGAGCTCGTCGGCCAAGGGACAGCTATGGAGTATCGATTCAACGAGTGCCAAAGTCCATAAGCATGCCCAAGGAAGCTCCGATTCCTCAGAAAATCAAGCGATTGGCAAGAGCCGAGGGGGAGCCAACACCAAAATTCATGCCTTGGTCGATACCTACGGGCGGGCCGTACGCTTGATTCTCACAGCAGGCCATCGCCATGATATTGTTGCGGCTCCTGAACTGGTCTCTGATTGCATCGGCAAAACAATTCTAGCGGACAAGGCCTATGACTCAGATGAATTTCGAAGCTTACTGCAGGAGCAAGAACTTAAGGGCTGCATTCCACCAAAGGGAAACCGAACCGATCCAGCATCCTATCACAAGGGCCAGTATAGGCGCCGACATCAAGTTGAGAACTTCTTCCAGCGAATTAAAGAAAAGCGCGCCATCTCCACGAGATATGAGAAACTCGCCTCACGCTACTTGGACCTAGTCACCTTGGCTGCCATCTGTGATTGGCTTCGTTGAACCATTTTCGAACAGACCCTAGTAACCCAATCCCGTGCCGCTCTCAATTCATTCGCATGGTTGGCGTCTGCTTCCTTCCTGCACGAATCGCAGAGAATAACGTCCTTTTTGATGGTTTCCTTCATGCCATCACCTCTTTAGCAATATCCTGAACGATCCAATCCATGCTGATTGCCTGTCCCGTGGTCGTCCGGGCCCAGATTTGAACGTTCCAGTCTTGAGCATCGACCACAGTTTCACCTCGTTCCCGCAGTTCATCAGCGAACCAACTGCTCACCGCCCAGTGTTCGAACACTTCCCTCCGTTCAAAGTCAATCCCCTCGGACTCACAGCATTCCTGCCATGACTCGTATTCGCCAGAGCCTTCAACAGGTTGGCGAACCATGTTGTCACTCTCATCTTTGACCCAGCCCTCTCCTTCAGCCGCTTCTTGGTAGTCTCCAGGGCCTTCCCATAGTTCCAGCATGAAATCCTGTGTGCCGACGTCCTCAATCTTGGATAAATCCGATACGAGGCTCGATAAACACAGCAAAACTTCGTTGCGCACCAACCTATCCGCCACCTGTTCAATCGTTTCTCCTGCCATTGCTTCCTCCTGACTTGTTCCGAGTTGTTGTTTGTTGTCCTACCTGAAAATCAAAAGTCCCAGACGACAGGAACCACCTACCTCTCGTCTGGGACCGTTCGACCAGCGGGAACCACCAACCCGCCGGAAAAGTGTTTGTGTTTTGCTGCCTTTCAGTTTGCTTCTGTCCGTCTCCCTTCAACTCCTTCCGCTGAAATGAGACCACAGCAGCAAGCTATTGCTTGCACTGAGCCTGATTCGTCGCCTCTGTCACAGACAACGGATAGCAACTGCTACCACTCAAAAAGACCAATGATCCTGTCACTGGTTTGCTTCAGACTAACCCTGAGTAGGGTGGGAACCTTTACCGAGCTAGCAACCACTACAGCTGCCGTCTCAGGCTTTCGATCCGTTCCCGGACCGCTTGTCTTCTGTCCGTCGTCTCCGACGAAGGCGGGTTTCAACCGCTCAATCCTACGTTTATTTGAGAGAGCCGATTTCGCTTTTTGCAATCAGACTGTCCTGCTCTCTGTTACTGGCACCTTTGCCAGTCTCCCCGTTAGCCATGTAAAAGATCTGTATCGTTCACCCTTGTGGGCCGTGTTGTTTGATCCGTTGCACCGTCAGCTGCTTGTTTGTGCTTGTTGCTGGAACGGTTGAATTGAACACCCTCGTCGATTGTGTTGCTTTGGGATTTGATGCAGTAGGTGCAAGTGTATCACAAAAAAGCTCTAAATCGGCTCTCTCAGCTCGTTTCATTGTTGGTCGGCTGTGGTTACCCTTGGAAAGAGAGAAACGCGATGAGAGACGAAAGGAGGTGGTAAAAATGGGGTGTCTGTGAGAGGATGGTTGAGAGGTGAGTGGGAATTGCCCGTCTTGGGTCAGGTTTCCCGGCTCTTCAACCGTTGCAATGCGGTTACAACCATAACATGTATGCAGAATCCATGTTATATCGACGCTCTTCTTTCGCGTTCTGTGCTCAAAATGCTTAGTAGTTGGGATGCAAGTAATTGCAAGCAAGGTATTTACATACGAGTCGTATATTGCACGGAAAGGATCAATGAAACCAACAAAGGGGAGGGGGTATTCCGGGGTTTGAGGCAAAGGACCCTTCAAAACACCTATATCACCCCACCTCTCACCTCTACCCACTCCCAGAGATCCATTCATCACGTCCTTGCCAGTTCCCTCAGCTTTCATGCTTTCCGTCTCCTCCGTGCTTTCTTGGGTTTCTGCTCTCTGAAGTTTTTCGGGTTGGTAAGGTATTCCTGGAGCAGTTCAGCTTGCCGGGATGCAACTGTATCACAGAAGAACGAAAACTCTTTGACTGGGCAGATACCGCCTTTGATCAACCGAGGACCGGCAGGGGAGGTCATCCCGAAGTTTGTCACCATCAACCGGAATTTGCCTTGGTGCATTTGGACGGTGACTTTCATCGGTGATACAATAATAACGTGTTAGCTGTTTCGTCAACCGAAAATCGTTCAGTGCAAGGAGTGCAATTCGGATTGCGTTTTTTGAAGACGGAACGTCATTCAGATCAGCCAGTATTGACGGGTCTTTTCTATTCCTTGTGTTGTTAGTGTAATTACTTTCTTAATAAATTAAGAGGAAAGTAAAAAATAAAAGATATAATATATAGGGGAAATATGGGAAAATGACAGCTCTGACCCGGGACTTACTGAAATTGATTGCACAGGGTTCTAAGTAATTCTCTATCAAGCAGTTACAAGCCAAATCCTACCTACACTACTCGGAAATCAATTACACGATTCCGGCTTAAACCCCCTATTTCCACCCGGGTAAAAACGGTTTTCGGTCCCCTTCGGGGTTTTTTCTGTTGTTGTCGTAGTAGTCAAATTCCTAGAAATAGGCGGCCCGCGAAAAAACCCCAGCACCAAAAGTGAGGGGGTTGACGGGTTGATCGAGGGTTGGTTTGAGGTTACTCAAGTCCTTCAGTCATGCTGTATCCGGTGTTCAAGACGGTCCAAAGGGTGCCTCTATTACCTCGTTTTGAGCTAACATTTCCATCCATATCCCTTGCTGCCCGGGCCATGTAGCGGCCGAATTTCCTGGGTGTGAGATCCCTGTTGTAGGTGGATTTTTTGAGCAGTTTTGTGACGTGTTCGTTGTCTTCCAAGGCGGTGATGATCTCTGTTGGAGTCTGGTCGTGGATGCCGTCTTTCCCGGTGATTGTCATGTAGTCTTGGAGGATTTCATAGAGCTCAGTTTCAGGTGTCATGTCTGTCACGGCCTTCATGATTTCAGGGTTTCGATAGGCTGCGACACCGGTTCGCGGGGCTTCGATTTCCTCTGGTATGGTGAAGGAGTTCACGAGCCAGTAACCGTAGTGGAAGATCTCCTTGAGGAGGGATTCGACGAAGGTTTTTGCTCCTCGTGCATCCGTCAGTTTTTCAGGCTGAGAGCAGGAGAGGATGGACATTTTGTCCTGCATTGACGGGTCCATGAGTGGGAGGGTTTGAAGGTTCTCATCTTCCCCGTTGATGGAGGAGGTGACTCGAAGGAGGGGGCGGACGGTGATGGGGGTTTTCCCTTTGGCATGGAGGGAGTGAGAAGGGTTGACGGCGAAGGTTTTGAGGGCTGCTGAGATCTTGCGCCGTGTTGCAATTGACGTGTCAGCTTGCTCATCTTCCATTGCCAAGTGGACGTTGTAGTAGAGATCGGCGTTGAATGCCGTTTCTCCGGAGATGAACTGAAACGGCCTGCCTTCTGCCCCTCCCAAGAGTTCAGTGATGATCCGTTGAAGGAGGGATTTGCCGGAGTTGGCTGGGCCTACCAAGAAGAGGACTTGGCCGCGGACCCATTTCTCGGGGTCGAAGGAGAGGAAGGATTCAATGGAAAGCTTGAGCCAGGAGTGAAAGTAGGCGATTTGGTCCTCGTCTTTTCCCAAGAGGGCTTCGATGAAGCTCTTCATGTGGCTCCAGTCGCCGGGTTGTAGGTTAGGTGTTCCCGGGTCGTTCATTACCAGGAGGTCGCCTTCGTGGGTTTTGACCACCCCTTTTCGGTAGCCGGCTAGGCGTTCTGTGGTCCTGACCGCTCGACTGTCCATTGCTGCTTTGAGGATCATGTCTGCCGGGGAAGAGAGGAGGTCTTTCGCCGTTTTGGATGAGTAGCCTTCACACCGCAGGAACATGAGGGCGGAGCTGTGCGGCATGGGGATGTATTGGTCTTTTTTGTTCAAGAAGATGAACCTCCCATGCCCAGCCGGGTCGTAGTAGAGGTCGAGGGATTTCAGTGCTTCGTCGATGTCCAAAGTGCTGCACTGAAGGCGGGTGATTGCTTCTCGGATGTCTGAGACGCTGATGCCGGAGATCCTTTTGATGAGTTTGACCAAGTTCCCTGCGAGGTAGACGCCTCTCATTTGAGCCGCCATCTTGCATGCTCTATCGAAGAAGAATTTTCCAAACCCTCTATCGGTCTTCACTTGCCGTTCAATGGCAACTTCCGCTGCTTCAATTGCAGCCCAAGCCATTGCTTCAGTGTCGCGGGTGATCTGCGTGGCTCCCCTCATCAGGTTTTCAACGTGAACCTTTACGTCCAAGTTCTCCGATCGGTCGTCGATCCCCTTTCCGTCACCGTCGATCGGGAGTTGGATCATGAGAACTTCGTGCTTGCCGCCGATTAGTTGATCTAGTCGTGAAGCTGCTTGGAAGAATGCGTAGTTGAGGACGGTGTCACTGTCTCCCATGTAGTAGACTCGTCTAACATCCAGGTGGTCGATGACCCTACCAATCGATTGATCAAGGTATCTGTCTTCACCAGTTCGCTGTTGGAAGCCCCAGAACCCGGGGAGGCCGATTGCTGGAAATCCATTTTCCGCAAGGCACAAGGCCTTGAATTCTCCTTCCACCAAGATGATGTAGTCAGCACTCTCCAGTTTGGTGGTTGGGATCGGAAAGTAGGGGTGGACTCCAGTCTTGGATTTCTGGTGGTATTTCTTGCTGCCCTTTGGCCTGTCTAACCTGAGCCGACCGTATTGCTTGTTGCCGTCAATGATCGGGTGGCCCGTGTCGTTGGTGTAAGGGATGAAGATCCCAGGGGACGGTTCACCTGTGAGTTCATAGGCTTCCTTCCTGTCGACTCTGCGTATGTCGTGTTGCTTTAGGAAATCTTCACTGACTCCCGGCCTGTTCAGTGGTGGTGTTTTCGCCATAGTTGGTTGTCGTTTGAGTTGGATGGTTTTTGTAAAATTGCTCTAAAGCTAAGTCGATGGCGTCAGCGGCGTCTTGCTTGGTCTTGAAGAGAGGGCCCGCGTCTTCCAGTCGGATGTGTTGCCGTGACCTTAACCTGACAGTCTTCGGTGGGCTGAGAGACACGTTTCCTTTTTCCGTCGACCCGTCAGTGTGCAACCACACTTCGTGCCTGTCTGCCGGATTGACGATCGGCTCAGGTATCCGCCGCGTTGGTTTATTCGCCATGGACCTCAATTCCTCTCTTGTTGCCCCTCATTGCCATGGTGATTGCCGAAGAGAGTCTGTTGCGGGATTCGAACAGTGGCGTGTCTGCAGGCACGTGAAACTGATAGCTGTCAGTTGAAAGCAGCAGCATTCCTGATCCAGTGCTGCCCATGAAGTATACCTTTGAGAGCTTGCTTCGGTGGAAGAGCCACACTGGCCGGCCGAGCCTTGGGTTGCTGTATGGTCTATTCCTCATGTCGATACAGCTCCTTCAGGCCGAGGCTTAGGGCTACTAGCAGGTCCTCCCGGGTTTCGAATAGTTTAGTGTCAGCAGGAAGGCATACATCAGGCCTATGGTCTCCGACTGACTGAGTGACGTTGATCTTGCCGTCTCCGGAGCGAGACTGGTATTTAACACTTCCGGTGGTCCCGCAGCTTAGGTAGAACCAAACCTCTTGACCTATCCTCGGATCTTGGACGTGGGCAGGCCCTCGGTATCTATTCTCGTTCCGATCAACCTTTTTGAGCTGCTCTTCGATTACCGCCTCAAGGCGTTCCCGGCTTCCGTAGATTGCCGTGCTGGACGGGACGCAGAACCGTTCGCCGTCATCCTCTAGGGACATAACGTCGCCGTCCGCAAGAAGCTCAATGAAGTGAACCTTTCTGATCTCGCCCTTCCGAAACATCCAACCAGACATGTCAGGGATATTGATTTCGCTCATCGGTTCACCCCCTGCGCAGTTTTGTAGAAGCTCACCGCATCCATGCTGAATTTGATCGACGCCGGCAGCTGTCTCAGCAGCAGCCCTTCAAGAGACTTCACTCGGCTAAAAGCAACATACGCTTGCCCATCTTCATTGGCCGCCCGGACATCGATGTAGGCACTGTTGAGTGTCAGTCCTTGCGATTTATGGATTGAGAGAGCGTAGGCAGGGCGAAGAGGCAACTGGGAGACGCTGGATGTCTGGCCCTTGGTTTTCTTGTCCATCTTCCACTCCCTGGGCTCCACGACCACTTCAGCAACGGCGTCGCCTTTGTATTCGATCTCAACGGTGGCTGATCGTTTGCCAAGCTCCAGCACCGTTCCAATCGATCCGTTGACGAAATACTTCGACTGGTCCGGCTCGTTCACCAGCAGCATGACACGGGCTCCAATTTTTAAAGTCAGCTCCCTCGGCGCCAGGATGTTCTTGAGGAGGAACTCGATCTCAGAGTCAAAGCCATTGGTTTCTGCGTGGTAAGTGACTTCATCTCCCTCGATCCGGTCGACCATTTGTCTGTTGTGGGTGTCGACCTTTGCGTTGTGGGTGAAGAGCCGGATGTGTTTCTTGTGCGGAAACTGGACCTCTCGGTCCCGGAACAGGGCTATATCAGCTTTGTTGAGCTCACCCATGCGCAATCGGGAGAGGGCCCCGGTGAATACGGGATCGGATTGTCGGTGAATCTTCTCAAGCAACACGATCCGGAATCCGGCGTTCTTCCATGCGTCAGACTGGAAGCACCAATCGTAGGGTTGGTAGTTCACCTTTCGGACCGGGGGCAGCTGCAGGAGGTCTCCGGTTGCGATCACCGGGATCCCGCCAAACGGTTCATCAGACATCCGTGCTCGCTGGCAGAAGTAGTTGAAGAAGTTGAGCAGGTCGCCGGGTAGCATGGACACCTCGTCAATCACGAGCCGTTGACAGTTCTGGATGCGGCCGATCCCTTTCTTTGGCGTGCCGTATTTCGTAACACTGAGCCGGGCGTAGGCATCTGACCAGGTTTCCCCCGGGTTTGGACCAATGTTGATACCTGCCCATCTGTGCAGTGTCATCCCCCCGACGTTGAGAGCGGCAACACCTGTGGAGGCGGTGATGTCGGTGTCGGGGTATCGTTCGAGGATTCGATCGACTTGATAGCTCTTCCCCGTGCCGGCCTGCCCGGTAAGGAAGATGTTTCGCCCTCGCTTGAGGTGGAGATCAAGCATGGCTTCAGGTGTCAGGTTCTCATCGAGCACCTTTTGAAATTCTTTTTCGTCTTGTCGTTTTTCTTCGCAGGTCATGGTGGTGGTTCTGTTGAGGCATGAAAAAGGGGGAGGGAATTATCGCCTCCCCCTTTGTTGGGTGGTTGTCAGGTGGATGGCTTAGTATCCGTCTTCTTCTTCTGCGCCAGCTTCGTCGTGTGCGGTCTTCCAGGTTTCCAGTGCCTTCGCCAGCCGTTTGTCGTCCGCGGAAGGCTTCTCGGTGGATTTGAATTTCTTCAGATACCACTTCGCATACATCACCTCGATGGCTTCCTCGTCGAGGTCGAGCAGGTCAGAGCCCTTGAACTTGCCAACGTGGACCTTCACGTTGAGCGGGTTCTTGTCGGCCTTCTTCTTGGAGGTGGTTTCAGAGGTTGGGGAACCCGTATTCATAGTTCCGGAACCGGAACCGCTTCCCTGTCGGTCCTTGCGTCGAACGTAGTTCCCTGACGGCTTGAGCGGCTGCTGGCCATCTTTCAGAGGTTCGCATACCCAACCAACACTGACGCCATTGACGGTTTTCTGGACCAGTCCGTCGTAAGTCTTCTTGCCGTCCTTGCTTTCGGTTTGCTCGGTCTCGATGTAGAACGATTGCCCCATCAGGGATTCGGTATCGAAGCTCTCAGCTTCCTCTTCGGTGATGTCCGAGCCCCGCGTCCCGTTGAGGAATTTCCGGAAGTTGGATTTTGGGCCGATGTTGAGCGAGAATGGCATCGTTGAGATAGTCCAAGGCTTGCCGTCGTCGCGTTTGAGTTCGGTTTCCATGACGACCTTGAACACCGTCTTCTTCGAACCGTCACCCTTGTAGGTGTCGTTGATCTCGTAGGGTTCGGTCGCGTCCACTACGACTGCTACGCCTTGGTAGACTGGGTGAGGTTCGAACTCGGTGGCTCCATTGTTTAGTTTCATTTTCTGTTTACTCTTTCGTTTGTGGTTGTTGTGGTTTTCTCTCAGGCATTGTGCCTGGAAAGACTTGTTATTGTATCACTTAGAGGTCAAAGTAATCTTCTCATCGCTTGGGTGTGAGGCCCCCAACGTGGTGAAAACGGTGGTTGTGGTCGGCATTGATTGTGGAGTCGGTGCCGACCATTTTCTTAAAGACTACAAAAGTATCACCCAAGGTCCAAAGCTCTTCCAGCCTGCATGATCAGCAGGGAGTCTGCAGTGTTCTGAGTGATCCTGAGCTTCGGAAACCGCTCTTGGGCGATCACTCTGAGCCGACGCTTGAACTGCGGAGAAGTTTCGGTGAACTGCCTGCCGGATTTCCTCCTTGGAGGGATGTTGGCTGCCTTCTGCCATTTGGCCGGGGTGATCATTTGCAACACGATGTTGCTGTCTGTGTGAATCCGGCTGAGGGTTTTGACGACTCCCTCGCTGAACCGGCAGTGCCCTTTAACCTTGAGGATGGAAGACACCGCTTTCCCTGAGCCAACAAAGTTCCCAATGTCTTCCAGGGCTACGACAAACCGGTCAGCAGATTCAGAGGTCTCAATGATGTTGAGTATGGCATCGATCGTCTCCAGCCCTGATTCTGGCATGGGGATCACAGCCGGCCCGGAGATTCCGTCATCCCAGGCGATGGACCCAGATTTTTCTCCTGGGTCGATTCCAATGTAGGTGGTTCGCATAGTGGTTTATCGGTTGATTAGTCGTGGTTTTTCTCCGGCTTTTTCGTATGCCCAGGCCGGGGTGATGTCCGGGCAGTCAATTCGTTCAATCTCCTGTGGATAACCAGGCCAATTCCTGGTCGCCATGCATTGCTTGATGGCTTCGATCCATCGACGGGCTTCGTCTTCCCCTGCAAGCAAAAGCGGCTCAGGGATCTCATACATCTTCATGTGGTAGGGAGGGTCGGTTTCGATCGCCAAGACGAACACCTTGTTTACCGTCATTCCCAGTTTCCGAAGGATGGCGCGATAGAAGGCGAACTGGCGGTAATATTTCAGCTTCTCGATCTGCCTTGCCATCTCCCACTTGGTTACCAGCCGGCCGGAAGTCTTCACGTCAATCATGCAGCCTCCTGTATTTGGCAGCCAGTCGACCAGGCCTTTGCACTCAAGCCCCCAGAGCCGGGCGTAGCAGGCCACTTCAGCGTTTCCGCCGCAGAGAAAGTAGGGGCTGTAGGTTTCGTGTTCCAAGAGATGGCGGTAGATTCCCTCGGCGATCTCAAAGTGATTGCGGCGGACCAGGATCTTGTCCTCCGCTTCTGCCTGCTTTCTCAGTTCCTTGCCAGCCTTGTGGACCAGGGTGACTCCTTCAGGCATGAACAGGCAGTCCTTTTCGAAGTTCCCTGGTTCAAGCACCCGTTTGTGGACGATCGTCCCGAGTTCCATAACCGTGCTGGATGTCTTTTTGGGGGTCTGATCGCCAGTCCAGTATGCATATGAGAGCATCGAGTGCTCGCAAAGGCCGATGTCTGAGTTCGCCACTGATGGGTCTGCCCGGTAGATGTGATAGGGCTGACGGGGCACGATGCCACGGAATTGTTGTGATTTGAGGATCATAGGCGGTTACTGGATGGTGGTGTTGCCGCTTTCGAATTCAGTAACTGCTGTTCGCTTGATTCGCCAGGCGCGGCCGATTTGCATGGCTTTCAGCCGCTTGCTTTTGATCAGCTTGTAGACGTGTTGATAGGAAACGTGCCAGTGGTCGGCGACTTGTTGGATGGTTAGCATTGGTGGTAGTTTTGTGATGTATTCTCTAAAGACGATACAATTGCATCAAAGAAAAACGTTTATGACTTCAATCAAGTAGTGGTTGGGTTTGAATCACTGGAAAGGCCCTGTTTTTGAAACAATTCTCGCGAGTTCAATACAAAACTATGACGTAAGATCGTTGGGTGCAAGTGATTTGTTCAGAAAAAACAGACTAATACGTATTGCGCGGTAGTAGTGAAAATGGTATGAGTTTTGTATGCCATTCAACCAAAGGCACGTCGTTCAATCAAAGACGGATCCGGCGAAAGCTGGGTATCAATCAGATTCCTATAGGGCTAGAAAACTGAAGAGTTTCCGGCTTCCTGAGACTGTTGTCAGCCAAATGGAGGAGTATGCTGATGCTTTGGGATTGAAGGTGTCTCGGGCATGGGACCGACTTTTTCAGTTGTTTGTGACCGAGGCTAGGGCTGTCACAATGGGGGAACTTACTGATTTGCCGGAGCCTCCGGATCTGGCGCCAGACGGAGGAGATCGCCGTTTGGTGTCTTACACTTTCGATTCTGACACCCATGAGACAATTGCGCGACTCGGCGAGGAGACGGGGCTATCGCAGGCGAGAGTACTGGAGGTGATCTTTTGGTTGTTTCAGGGGAGGCTTGAAGCCGACGTAGAGAAAAACCGCCTTGGGAAGTCGGGGATTGCGGTTCTTAAAGAGATGTCTGGCCGTATCAAGAAGGCCACACGTGAAGATGACCGGTGGCGGTTCAATGCTCGTGCGCAGAAGGGGGCGAGCAAGGCGGGGAAAGCCAAGAAAGCGGTGGCATCGAAGAAAAAGTCGGTTGCGAAGAAGAAGGCCGCAGCAAAGAAGAAGAGGTGAATCAAGTGTTCGGACGGCCGAATGTTTCGCAGTTGTATGGGCGGCGTGGCAACTAGGTGGGCCGGAAGTGTGCTTTGCTTTTGTGCTCTTGGGTGTTCCTATGAATGTAGATTGAGAGATGGGGGGAGGGGGGGGGGGGGGGGCGATTTCAATCCAGTTCCATTAGGAGCGAGTAGAGTTTCTCAAGGTTGTGTTTGCTGGTGGCTGACTGGGATAATGAGAGGGTTTGCAAGATGTCCTGTTTGAGCCAGATTACTTCACCTTCTATTGGGATGCCTTCAGATTCTAGAATGGATCTCACTTCCTCAAAAACATCCTTATCAACTAGACTTTTCCTATTCCAACCCATGTCTAGTAGAGCTGATCTCGCAAGCCAGATATCCCTGATATCACTATAGGTCTTCGATTCGAGAACGTCGGAAATCTTCTTTGGGGGGAATTTGTGCAGGAGCCCGGTTAGCCGTACTAGCCCGCGATGGTAGTTTGAACCGAGATCGACGTAGACTCGGTCTTCAAGGAATGGGGGAGGGGGCGTATTTTCCAGCAATAGCGGAAGGGCGACTTTGGCTCGCTCTCTTGACTCACGTGAGAGTGTTTGCCGCAACTCATTCATGCACCAATTTGACTCTAGGAATGATTTGGTGATGACGATGCCAACATATCTCGAGCCCTCAAGAGCCCTGCCAATGCTCTCGTGCAAGGAATCTCCAATCTCCAGCTCCCAGTCATCGAGCCATGCGTCTAAACCGAATCGATTGAGGTGTTTGGCAAGCTTTCTGACGATTGGCTTGTCTTGCGAATTGTGTGACAAAAAGATGTCTGGTTGGCGCTTTCCTAGGGGTTGAATTGCGTCTCGAATTATTGGGATCATTGGCTTGAGCGGTCGAGGTCCTGATGAGGGCTAGTATGCTGGGTTTAGTTCTGTCGCCTAACGGCTTGTTCATGAAATTCGCAGTTTCCTTCAGTTCCCCATTAGAGTCGATATTCCCAGCGAACTCCTCAAGCTTTGATCGTTCGTCCTTGTTTATTCCCGGTTAGGCTCGCTTGGTGGATCTTTCCTAGCGTGGTTCTGGTGTCTCCTCATGTAAGTTCTTCCGTTTGTCGAACTCGTATCACATGCTGGAGGGGAAAACAACACGATTAGCGTTTTGCCAGAATTGGTCGTTCCTGCTCGGTATTAATCTCTCAACACCCTCTCTGGCGTCAGCCCCCAAAACTTCGCCGCTTCCGACCGTTTCACAACACCTCTATAATGCTCATGCAGCACGGCTTCTGAGTGGCCAAACTGATCCGTTGCTAGCGAGAGATTCTTGAAGTGGCCAACATGATACGAGACGCAGGTCTTTCTTAGTTGGCTGCCGGACCAGTTCTTGATCCCTGCCTTTGAGATAGGAAGCTTCCACACTTGGTAGATTTTAGGGTAGGGAAGCCGGGCGCCACGTTGCTTTGCTTCAATGAGCCAAAGCTTGAGAGTAGGGTGAATGTCGATAAGTCTGCGCCTCCTCTTCTTGGTGGCCTTGATGTTCATGTCGATCATGTCTTCATCCATGTCGATTCTGTCCCAGGATATTCTCAAGATCTCCTGGCTCCTGACTCCGGCAAACATCGCAATAGCAACGTGGGCCAATGTCTTCGGGGCATGTTCAACCGTGGCCTTCAGCAGTCGCCCGCACTGCTCAACGGTGAGCGGTTCGACGTCGGCATGCTCTATTTTTGGTTTCTCGATAGAATCCGCTGGATTGGTGGAGCAGTAGCCGGACTTCACACAATACGTGAAGAAGGTTCCAATCTCAGTGATGAACCTCCGCGCTCTTAGTTCCCCCCATGATTGACCTGAAATATAGGCCTCAATATCTCCTCTTGAAACGTCGGTCACAATGGAATCTTCAATCCCGAATGTGAACGCTTTGAGTGATGCCCGATAGCTACCGATCGTTCGTGGCCGCAGTTTTTTCCTGGCCTGAGTCTCTATGAATTCGTCGACAGCTTTTCCGATTGAGCACGTTTCAGTCTTTGGTCTCAGCTTTAGGTATTGGTTGGCCGCGTCAAGAAGGCTAAAGCCATGTTCACTGGCGACCCTGATCGCCATTACAGCTTCAAGCTGTTGCCCAACAGGGATGGCAGAGAGCGGTATATCTCTGTCAGCGTTCAGCTGGGTCTGTCGGTTGGTGGCGTCGGATTTCTTTGAGTATCTTTCGCTCCGATCCTTGCCATCAGAGTCCGTGTATCTGAGCCTCCATCTCTTTCTTCCGCCTATGATTTCCGCCCTGACAGAAGCCCCTGATCGTTTCCTCATGATTTGAAAGAGTGTTACCGTATGTTACCAGAATTCAAACGTAAAATGGACTAAAACAGCGTAATATATAACATTCAAAAGTATCACAATTGCAGGGAAAACACCGTTTTTCTTGATGTTTGAGCATGGTGTAAACGGCTGAGCTTGAAGGGGTTATGGCGGAGAGAGCGGGATTCGAACCCGCGGTACCCTTTTAGGGGTACGACGGTTTAGCAAACCGTTGCTTTCGACCACTCAGCCATCTCTCCTGCCGCTAAAGGGGTGTTAAAAGAAACCGTTTTTGCCCAGGGTAGCAAGCAAAATCTGGTGCCCATTTTTCCGTAGTGGCTCTCCCTCAGACGTACAGTGCCGTCCGGAGATCGTGGAGCATCACGCTTAAGAGGCCGTGACGCTTCGTTGGGTCCGCTTCTAGGGCCTTGAGAACCGTTTTTTCGACCCCTGCTGGGATCCCGGGGTTGAGGTCTCGCGGGTTGACGAAATCCAGCTTGCGATTCAGCTGTTTGCGTAGGATTTCCGCCGGGGTGTGCCCCTGGAAGGGCTTCTGGCCCGTGAGGATCTCGTAGACCGAAACCCCGTAGGCAAAGATGTCCGCCCGGTGATCCACCGGCTCTCGGCGGAGTTGCTCCGGGGACATGTAGGCCGGAGTGCCCGGGTTTTTAGATAGTTTGATCGGATCCTCAGGGCGGGGCTGGGCAAGGTCGAAATCCAATAGGCGGACGTTCCAGTTGGAGGAGACTTGGACGTTCTCCGGCTTGAAATCGAGGTGCATGTAGCCGCAGTCGTGCACGTGCTCCAGGGCTTCGCCCATGTCGATTAGGATGTTGCCGATGTATTGGCCCAGTTCCTCGGTCGGGGCGGCAATCCATTCCTTCAAGTTCGCCCCTTCGATGTATTCCATCGCCATGAAGGGGACGCCTTTGATTTTGCCGTGTTCGATGTAGTGCACGATGTATTCATGTTCGTGCACCTCGGCCAGGACTTCGCAGCCCGTGAAAAAGCGCTTTTTGGCGGTTCCATCCCGGCGTAGTTTCGGTAGGAGCTTGCGGATCGCGACAGTCTGGCCGTCCGGGTTGGTCGCCAGCCACAGGTCGGCCATGCCGCCGGTGTTGATCAATTCCACCAAGCGGTAGGGGCCAAATGGGCCGGGTTCGTGCTCGTTTTCCGGTTCGGTTTTGCTGGAGAACAGGTTTAACATGGGACCGAGGCGCGGGTTATAACGAATGCGCTCAGGCTTTGCCACCGTTTTGTGGCAGTGGCGAGTGGAGAGGTTGCAGGATTTGTGCCGGTGTGGTGCCGGGAGTGTGCGTTTTGCTGGGGCTAACAGTTTATTGGGACGGCTTCCTAGGCTTCGTTTCGGGGTTCGTTGGCAGGGCCCGTGGCGTCGTGCACTGGATTGGGGGAGTGCTTGGTTGTTTCCGGAGATTTGCCAGATCTGTCAGGGGCAGTCGGCGGTCCCTTCGGATGGGTATGTTTGTGGCGATTGTTGGCAGCGCCTGCGTTTTTTACGCCATCCGTTTTGTGGCCAGTGTGGCTTACCTTACGAGGGGGCGGTGGAGTCCGTGTTTCGGTGTGGCAATTGTCGGGACCGGGACTGGGCTTTTGACGGGGCTCGGGCTGCTTTGGTGGCCAATCGGATGGGCTTGGAGTTGATCCACCAGTATAAGTATGGGGGGGCGCTGTGGTTGGAGCCTTTGTTGGCGCGGGTGTTATGGGATCAGTTGGGTTTTCTGGGGCTGCGGGAAGGGTGGGATTGCGTGGTGCCGATCCCGCTGTACCCGGTGAAACAGCGGGAACGCTCGTTTAACCAGGCGGAGCGTTTGGGACGGCAGGTGGCTCAGCGGCTCGGCGTGCCGTTGCACACGAGGCTCGTTAAAAGGGTTGCGCCAACCGGGTCGCAAACTATGCTGGGCCGGAGCCAGCGATTGGCCAATATGCAGGGTGCCTTCGACGTGTCTCGGTCCTCTCAGCCCGCTTCCTTGTCCGGGCAACGGGTGTTGGTGATCGATGACGTGTTGACGACCGGGGCGACTGCTGATGCCTGCGCGCGGGTCGTGCGGCGGCTCGGGGCGCGCGAGATTTGGGTGATGACCGTGGCCCGCGGCTTATAACTGAGCGTGAATCTGCGTTCGGGAAGCGGTACGGCCGGGAGTGGTTCGGTTTGCTTGGTGGTGGATTGAGATGAAGAAAGAGCAACAGTCGAATGTGAAGTCGTTTAACCCCAAAGCAGGGGCGATGGAGTCGAAAGAGTCGGTGGTGACGCCGCCGTCTACCTCGCAGGAGACGCAACTGTATCGGCGTCCGGTGGGGGGCAAACCCAAGAAGCGCGCCATCCCTGAGGGACTCTGGACGAAATGCCGCGGTTGTGGGGAGTTGATTTTTGACAAGGATTTGGAGGCCAACCTAAAGGTGTGTCTCAATTGCGATTATCACTTTCCGCTCGGGTGTTGGGATCGCGTGCGGTCCGTGGTGGAGCCGGATTCGTTCGAGGAAATGGACGGCGGCATGGCCAGTGTGGATGTTTTGGAATTCCCGGACTACCCGAAGAAGCTGGCGACCAACCAGAAGAAAACCAATCTGCGTGACGCCGTGGTGACGGGCGTTGGTCAGGTGGGCAAACATCGCGTGGCGCTCGGGGTGATGGATTTCTCGTTCAACGGTGGCTCCATGGGATCCGTGGTGGGGGAAAAACTGACCCGACTGATCGAGCGCGGGACCCGGGACCGTTTGCCGGTGGTGATCTTTTCGGCGAGTGGTGGCGCGCGGATGTACGAAGGGATGTTCAGCTTGATGCAGATGGCCAAGACCTGCGGCGCGCTCGCGTATCATGCCAGTGAACGGTTGGCGTTCATCTCTGTACTGACGGATCCCACAATGGCCGGTGTGATGGCAAGTTTTGCCAGTGTTGGCGACTTGATCGTGGCGGAACCCGCGGCGCGAATTGGTTTTGCTGGGCCGCGAGTGATTCGGGACACGACCCAATCCGATTTGCCGGAGGGTTTTCAGACCTCAGAGTTTCTCCGCGAGCACGGCTTGATCGATGCCATTATTCCGCGCAAGCAAATGAAATCGCGTTTGGCCTATTACCTCGATTTTGTGGGCGGACAGGCGGATTCCTAGGGGATTTCGGGGATTGGAATTCGAACTTAGAATTCGAAGTTCGGGATTCGGAATCGGAATTAGGACGCTGACTTTGAGGGATTCGGGGTGCGCTGGATGAGCATGGCGCAGTTCCAGGCGATGAATTCCCTGATGATCGGTAGATGCATGAGGGCGGCGGCCTCTGTGTAGTAGCGGGGAACGGTGGCGCGGACGTCTAGGCCTTCCAAGGCGCGAATCTGGCGCAGCAGACTTCCGATGTAGGTCGGGTAGAGGGTCTCGAACGGGGTGTGAATCCGCTTACGGCCGATGAGGGCATCGAAGATTTTCGGGCCCCAGTGGGGGCCTAGGTAGTGGAAGGGGGAAAAATCGTGGCCGCCCCAGGGAGATAACCAATTGGTCCAGCTGAGGTAGAGGTGTCCGCCCGGGTTCAGGATTTCTCGACAATGCTTTAAGAATCGGTCGGGATCCGAGAGGTGCTCAAGGACGTTGGAACAGATCACGAGGTCATAGGTGCCGAGGGGCGAGTAGGGGTCGTGGTCCAGATCGATCGCGTGAAACGGGGCTTCTTTCAGGCCGGGATCGAGTGCATTGCTTTGGTCCGCGAAAGTGACCTGGCACCCCTTTTTCATTAGCGTTGCGCCAAAGATGCCGTGTCCGCATCCCAGGTCCAGGGCGTGAGTCTCGGGGGCGAGGGGGATGCTTTGAGCCGTGAGCCATTGGATCGCGTCGTCCGCTTGGAGTTGATAGAAGGCGGCATCATCCCCGTGTTTGAGGTGGTGGGCGATGAGCCGGTGGATAATCATGGTGGTTCGAATGGCGTTCGTCTCGCTAAGAACGGTTGACTGGCGAGTCGACACTAATGAGGGGTTTTTTCTTTGGGTGCAATGCTTATTTCCACTTGGGGCCTGACAGGGGAGGGGGCTTGATTTAGGTTTCGCCGCCAAGGCGCATGAACGTTCTCTTGGTGCACAACTCGTTGAATGATTCGACTTCGGTATCCGGGGTCCTGAAGCACTATGCCTTGGTGGCCAAGGGATGGGTTGAGGATGGGCACACGGTGGATTTCTTAGTTGCGACGGCGGGATTTCCTCAGATCGCGGATTTGTGTCCCGAGGCGGGCCGGGTGAGTAGTGACCGATGGTTCAATGCTTCGAACTACATCGAGCAGACGTGGCGTTATTTTCCGGCGTATGGCTGGCGCTTGGTCAATGCCCATTGGGCGCGGTTTGAGCGTCGGTATGACGTGGTGTATGCCTCCAATTTTCTCATCTTCGAGGTGTATCCGGCTTGGGTGATCGCGCGGCGGCATCGGGCCAAGTTGGTGGTGAAGTTGCAGCACGTGTTGCATTCGCAGACGGAGCGTCATGGGTTGTTTGATCGGCTCTTTTTGAAGACGGAACGGTGGGCGGCGCGGATTGCGAATCGGCATGCGGATCTTATGATGTGCCTCTCGAATCCGGTTCGGGACGATTATGCGGCGTTGGAAGCGGATCTGGGGTTCTCGCTGTCTGAGGTGATTCAGGTTGGTTGTGGGTTGGATTTCTCAGTCATCGACGCGACCCCGGAAATGAAGCGTGAGTATGACGTCGTGTTGCTCGGGCGCATGCACGAGCAGAAGGGGGTCTTTGAGCTGCCGGAGGTCTGGCAACAGGTGGTGGCTGCCGTGCCCGAAGCACGCCTCTTGGTGATCGGTGAGGGGCCGCATCGGTCTCGGACGCAGGAACTCTTTGCGGAGCGGGGTTTGCAGGACGGGGTGAAGTTTGTGGGAGGGGTGCCGGAACGAGAGAAGAACGCGCTTTTGGCCTCGTCTCGGATTGGGCTGAGTTTGTCTTATGAGGAAGGGTGGGGGCTTTCCGTCACGGAGTATTTGGCGGCGGGGTTGGCGGTGGCGGCCTATGACTTACCGGTTTTTGCCAGTGTGTTCGCGGACCAGATTCGACGAGTGCCGCGGGGGGATACGGCGGCGATTGCCGACGTGCTCGCGGGATGGATTCGGGATCGGGCGGAGTGCGAACGCGTGGGGCAGCAGGGACGGGCTTTTGTGCGGCGGTTTGATTATCGCGAAGTGGCTCGGGAGGAGATGGGGTTAATGGAAGCGTTGTTTGAAGGGGGAAGTGAGGACTGAAAAATGAGAATCCTTGGTGGGGTGAGATACAGTTGCTTCCTCGATGATTCTGCGTATTCTCGCCGGGTGCCATTGGGATGACTTTGAAAGATTCAGTCATATTAATTACCGGGGGAACGGGGTCTTTTGGATCGCGTGTGGCGCAGCATTTGTTGCGGGAAGAGCCGAAGCAGATTCGCATCTTTAGTCGCGACGAGAAGAAGCAATGGGAGATGCAACGGAGCTATCCTCAGTTCCGATACTTGATTGGGGACGTGCGAGATGCGGGCCGGCTGAATCAGGCGATGGAAGGCGTCGACTTTGTCTTTCACGCGGCCGCTTTGAAACAAGTGCCCTCGTGCGAGCAGTTTCCTTTTGAGGCGGTGAAGACTAATATCTTGGGTTCACAAAACGCCTGCGACGCGGCTCGGGCGAATGGGGTGAAAACGTTTGTGGCGCTCAGCACGGACAAGGCCGTTAAGGCGGTCAATGCGATGGGGATCAGCAAGGCGATGATGGAGAAGATCGTTTGTAGTCAGAACGAGTTCGCCGCGGGGACAACCTTTTGCTGTGTGCGGTATGGGAATGTCATGGGGAGCCGAGGGTCGGTCATTCCATTGTTCCAAAAGCAGATTAAGGAAGATGTGCCGTTGACCCTGACGGTGCCGGAGATGACGCGCTTCCTGATGAGTTTGGACGAATCCGTTGACTTGGTTTTGCGCGCCTTGACGCGGGCGGAAGGGGGCGAGGTGTTTGTTCGAAAAGCGCCGGCCTGCACGGTGAAACGGTTGGCCGAAGTGATGCGGCTGCAGTTGAGTCCGCGCGGGGAAAATCATCCGATTCACGTGACGGGGATTCGGCCCGGTGAGAAGTTGCATGAGATTCTTGTGAATGAATATGAGATGCAGCGGGCGCGTGAGGCATCGGGCTACTTTGAGATTTTTCCAGAGTATCGCGTCCCCGATCTGGGTGAACGTCGACCCCTGGGGGCGGAATACACGTCGGCCAACACCGAGCAGTTGGTTTCCGATGAGCAGATTCTGGGTTGTTTGCATGCAATGACCCAGGCCGAAGACTACGCTTGAAGCGTTGGAGTGGTCGACCGCGTGAGTTTAAACGAGTCCAGCGAAACTGCATCGTATCGTCCGATCTCACGGTGCCGAGGTTGCCACGCTTCGTCGGATTCGTTGACACCGGTGTTGGAGATGGATCCGATGCCCTTGGCCGGGGTTTTTTGTCGCAGTGCCGACGAGGCGGCGGCCGCACCGCGGTTTCCATTGACCTGGTTGCGTTGCCAGGGCTGTGGTTTGGTTCAAGTCCGGGAGGATGTATCGGATGCCAATCTCTTTGAGCAATACAACTATGCGTCGTCGACGGTTCCCGGCTTGGTCCGGCATTTTGAAAGTTATGCTGACTTTCTGAAGGGCCACTTTGGAGCGGGTGCGGGGGTGCGGTTTTTGGAGATCGGCTGCAATGACGGGGTACTGCTGCGTCGTTTGCCGGACGCGTGGAAACGGGCCGGAGTGGACCCGAGTGATGTGGCGCGATCCGGTGTTGGGGAGGCGGATGGGTACGACTTAGCCGCAGAGCCGTTTTCGGCGGAGTTGGTGCGCTCTCGAAATTGGGAGGGGAGCTGGGATGGCATTAGTGGGTCGAACTGCCTCGCTCATATTTCGGATTTGGGGGATATCTTTGCGGGCGTGCATCTAGCCCTTCGTGAGGGCGGTTGGTTTTGGGTGGAGGTGCATGATTTGGAAGCGCTCTTGGAAGGCGCTCAGTGGGATACCATCTATCACGAACATAAGGTGGAATGGAGTGTCGATGCGTTGCAGCGGTGTGTGGAGCGTGTCGGTTTTGAACTCAAGGTTGTGGAACGTTTGCCGCTACACGGTGGCTTGCTTCGTTGTGGTTTTGAGAAACGCACGGAGGGGAGCGGCAGGAGTTCCTTAACGGATTGCAAGCCGCATCCCAAACTGACGGCGTTGGCGGAGGCTTATCGGCGTCGGGCTGAAGTGCCCGCGGTGGAAAGGCTGCTGCAGGCGCAGTCGACCGGGCACCGTATAGTGGCTTATGGGGCTTCGGGACGAGCCAACGTGTATCTCAACCAGATGCGGGAACTAAACTTCGATTACATCGTGGATGAGGCCCCGCTTCGGACAGGCACGTTCTTGCCTTCGGTGGGAACGCCGGTGCGCACGCGGGCCGAGTTTGTTGCGTCGCCCGGGGCGCATTGCTTGGTGACGGCTTGGAATTATCGTGACGATATCGTGGCGAAGAATCCGGAGTTTTCCGGGGAATGGTTGACGGCGTTTCCGGTGTCATGAAACGAGTCGCCGTGCTGGGGCATCGGGGGATGTTGGGGCATGTGGTGGCGCGATACTTGCAGGAAATCGGTCACGAGGTGATCACGACGGAGGCGCGCTGGCGTCCGGCGACTGCGGGGGCCGAGTTTGCGGGCTGGGTAAGAGATCAGAAGCTGGATTGGTGCGTAAACTGTGTGGGGCGATTGCCTCGTGGAGAGAGCGATGCGAGTGCGCTCACATTTACCAATGCCCAGTTCCCGGCGATGGTGTCGCGGGAGTTGCCGGCGGGCTGTGGTTTGGTTCACGCGAGTTCCGATGCGGTGTTTGCGGCTTCTCGGGAGACGTGTGAATGGGATTGGGATTTGAACCCGGACACGGAGTATGGTCGTACCAAAGCAGAGGCGGAAGCGGCTTTGGTAAGGCCGAATGATATCATTATCCGCTGCTCGATCGTGGGGCCGGAACTCGGTGGCGGGGCCCGAAGTCTATTGGGCTGGTTGCAGAGGCAGAGCGGTTCCATAAATGGGTTCACGAACCAAAAGTGGAATGGCGTGACCACGCTTGAGTGGGCGCGTTGGTGTGGCCGGGTCCTTGCGGGAGAGGCTCTGGAAGCAGGGCGGGTGATTCAGCCGGCATCGACACCGGTGGTGAGTAAGTATGAACTTTTGCAACGACTCGCCGAATTTTGGGGTGCTGGTGTCGACATCCTTCCCGCCGAATCGCAACCTGTGGCCCGTTTTCTCAAGGCCAATGTTCCGGAGCGAGCCCTAAGCGAGCTGCTTGCGGAATTCGTGAATTGGTATTAGGGTTTAGGGATACCATTGTGTGGTAATCCCGATGACGGAAATACTCACGGCTATCCCTGTCTACAATGGGGAATCGTATTTGGCGGCGACTTTGGAGTCGTTGGCGGCGCAGACGCGTCGGCCGGATCGGGTGGTGGTGATTGATGATTGTTCCACGGATGGCACGCGGGACTTGGTGCGGGAGTTTAAGGGATTGCCTTGTGAATTGGTGGAGAATCCGAAGAACGTCGGTTTGTTCCCCAATCTGAACTTGGCTCTGGGTTACGCGGAGGAGGCCGACTTTTTCCATCTCTTGTTGGCGGACGATTGTGTTCGTCCGGAGTTTCTAGAGCGTCTCACCGGCTGCCTGGAGGGGGAGAAACCATTTTCGTTGGCTTACTGTGGGATTGATTGGATCAACGCGGAGGGGCAGGTGATCCGGAGTGTGGGGCAGAACCGGGCGGGCCGTGTGCAGTCGGTCTCTCGCCGGGCTTTTTTATCGCGTCAGAGTTTTTTGAAGACGGTGAGTGTTGGGTCGGTATTGATTCGGACCGGCGGTTACGCCTTGCCGGTTCGATTTCGGCGGGACATGCCGCATGTGGCGGATTGTGTTTTCTATGCGGAGTTGGCGGCGGCCTGCCAGGCGATTCTGGCGGTGCCGGAAAGCTTGTGTGAGATTCGGCGGCACGACGCGAACGCCACGCGTGAGAACACGCAGAATCTAAACGCCTGGGTGACCGACGAGTTTCGGGCCATGCAGCGCATAGCGGATATGATTCCGGAACCCTATTGGCGCAACCGCCTACGGGACCACCAGCAGCAGATCCTGTTCGCCGCGCGTTCGCGGGTAAAGCAACAGTGGACTATGCGCCAGGACCCGCGGTTTTCGGAGCAGATTGGGGCGGTGGTGCGTCGTGAGATGAGTATTTTTCACCAGGCGATTGGTTACGGCAGTGTCTTGGTGCGGGATCTACTTTTTGGGAAGAATCGTCCCGAAAATCCCCGTTAGAATTTCCCTTTCCATCCTTCGCATCGTTGCGGCATGCTCACGCCGCATGACGCGTGACTTCAACTCGAGAATCCGCTGGTGGCAAGCCCTTCTGGTGCTGTTGGTGCCGCTGGTCATCCTGTTCCACCCGAGTTTGCGTTCAGAGATGGTTCTGTTCAGTAATGACGGGCCATTGGGAATCATCAGTTCCGATGCCGGCGCCTTGCCGGGGGCCTTTGCGGGCTATTGGGACGATCTGAATTGGGTCGGCAAAGAGAATCCCAGCGCGCTCCCGGATTTTTCCATGTTTCTCGGTCTGTTGGTTGGGAGTTCGGTGACCTATTCCAAGATTTACGCTCCGGTCTCGCTGTTGTTTTTGGGGATGGCGGGGTGGTTCTTGTTTCGGCGTATGGGGTTTCATCCCTTCGTTTGCCTGCTGGGAGCCTTGGCCTTTGCCTTGAACATGAATGCGTTTTCCAACGCCTGCTGGGGGCTGCCCTCGCGGGCGACTACGCTGGCATCGATCGTCCTCGCGTTGGGCTGTTTACACCTCCGACCGCGCCGCTTTGGCTTTCTGAAGTATGTTTTGGCCGGGTTTGGTGTCGGGCATGCCATCATGGAAGGCTTTGATGTGGGTGCGCTTTACAGTATCGCGGTGGGCTTTTACACCGCCTTCTTGGTGTTGCAGGAAAAGGGCGATATCGGGCAGAAGGGACTGAAAGCGGTCGGCTTGGTTGCCGTGGTGGCGGTGGCCGCGGCGGTGTTTTCGGCGCAGGCCCTGAGCACCTTGATCGGTACTCAGGTGCGTGGTGTGGCCGAGATGAATCAGGATGAACGGGCACGGGAACAACGCTGGCAGGAAGCGACTCAGTGGAGTTTGCCACCGTCTGAGCTACTGCGCGTGGCCGTCCCCGGGATGTTCGGGTATCGCATGACGGACATGGGGGGGAAGGTTGAGGAAAGTTCTTATTGGGGGGCCGTGGGACGCACGGAAGGTTGGGAGCAGCATAAGCAAGGGCTACCTCGTCATTCCGGTTCGGGTGAATATGCGGGGATCCTAGTTTTGTTGCTGGCGGCGTTCGCCGTTTTCCAAAGCTTTCGGGGAGCCGGGGGGGCGCTCCCGGTCCGGAGTCGCCGGGCGGTTTGGTTTTGGGCGGCGGTTGCGGTGGTGTCCGCGTTACTGGCGCTCGGGAAACATGGACCTCTCTACCGCATGGTGTACGAACTGCCGTATGTTTCGATGATTCGAAATCCGATCAAGTTCATGCATCTCGTGCATTTGGCGGTGACGATCCTGTTTGGCTACGGCCTCCACACGCTGTGGGTGGGCGCTTTTAATTCGGGTAAGGACCGGCAGCAGGACTTCAAGGCCTACCTCAAGCAATGGTGGGCCGGGGTGAGCGGCTTTGACCGGAAGTGGACCTTAGGGTGTGGGATCTGCGGCTTTGCCGGCGTGTTACTTTGGCTGATCTATGCGTCTTCCGCTAGTGAGATGACCCGGGTACTGACCGCGGGCGCGATGCCGAGCGATCTGGCTGCCGCGATTCATGCCTTCAGTGCCAAGGAGGTGCTGACGAGTGTGGGCTTTTTTCTCTGCGGTTGGGTCTGGATTACCCTGCTGCTGAGTGGTGCCGTACGCCGGTCGCAGGCGACCCTGATGGGAACGATCTTGGTGTGCCTCGTCTTGGTGGATCTGGGGCGGTCGAATCGCTTCTGGATTATCTATTACGACTACAAAGAGAAGTATGCCACCAACCCTGTGATCGAAACGTTGCGAGAGAAATCCTACGAAGGGCGAGTGACCAGTACGTTGAATCCGTTTGCCCCTACCTCACTCTCGAATGAGAACGGGAGCTTCTTTAACGTGATTGCCAATTCGTGGCTGCAACACCAGTTTCCCTACTACAACATCCAGTCGTTGGATGTGGTGCAGATGCCGCGGCCTCAGGCGATGGATGTGAATTTCGGGGCGCGTTTTGTCCCGACCACGCGCGAGGAAGGGAGTCGGTATTCGCGTCTCTGGGAGTTGACGAGCACGCGCTATCTCTTAGGGATGACGGGGTATGTGGCGGTGCTCAATCGGGAGTTTGACCATAGTCGGGATCGCTTTGAGATTCTTTCACGGTTCAACTTCGCGCCGAAGTCCAACCAACCGGGCAATGCCGTCAGTGTAGACGATCTCACCGCCACGACGAATCCCGCCGGGAGCTTCGGTATTATTGAATTCAAAGGGGCTTTGCCTAAGGCCAAGCTTTATGCGCGGTGGGAAGTGATTGAAGAGGAGGCCGAGGCGTTGAATCGTTTAGGGGATCTCCAGTTTGATCCTTCGCAATCCGTGGTGGTGATGGATGGCTCGGTGCCGGCGGCGGATCCAGGCGCGGCTGGCGGCGAAGTGGGGCAAGCGACGATTACGAACTACCGTCCGAAACGCATCGAGGTGGAAACCGAAGCGGCAGGGGATCGTGTGTTGCTATTCAACGACCGGTATCATCCTCATTGGAATGTGTATGTCGATGGCGAGCCGCGTCCCTTGTTGCGTTGCAACTATCTGATGCGGGGCGTGGTGCTGGGGCCCGGCAAGCATACGGTCTCTTTCCGTTATGAGCCGGATCAGACCGGACTCATGATCAGTGTGGCATCACTCTGTGTGGGCTTGGGAATCTGCCTGATCTTGCGGCCGGGTCGCGATGAAGAGAAGGCACCGACGGATGCGACTCCGAGCGAGGCCGATTCGAAGCCGCAAGTGACGCCTTCCAAGTCCGAAACAACCTAAGCCAGGACTTAGAAACTTAGAGCCGTTGGTTGGCTTTGAGGAGCCACTGACGGGAACGGCCTGTCAGGGTGATGAGCTTGGTTTTGGAGTGTTGGACCTCGTCTTCGTCACTCAGTTGTCGAGCCTCCTCTTGGAGACAGCGTATGAGGGGCAGGCAAGCGCGAGCCACTTGATAGACTGGGAGCAAGACCTTGGCCCGAATCGCAAAGGCGGGATCGGGCTGAGGGAGGGCGAGCATCAGTTCGATCATCGTATCCCAGTGGTCCAGTTTTGGGGGGAGGGTTCCCAAGGTGAAGAAGCGTCCGATGACCCGCGCTGGATCATCCCAGCCGGCTTGGTCGAAATCCACGAAGCAGAGGTCTTGCTCGGGCGTGAGAATGGCGTTTTGAAAGTTCAATTCGCCGGGAGAAAGAATCAGGTGGTGATCATCGAGCGGTTGCTGGACGTCGATTCCCATGGTTTCAAACTGCGAGAGGACGTGGCTAAGCACTTTTTGCCAGATCGGGCTCAGTTCGTCGTTGATGAAGGCCTGTGATTGTGGGTCCACGCGATCTTCATAGGCTTGGATATCCGCGACGTGGGTGGCGACTTGGGCGAGGTGTTCTCCGATTGATTGGCAGCCGCCTTGGGCGATGAAATCAATGGTTTCGTGGGCGGTGTTGAGATCGGAGTTCACCCGTTGCAAGAATTCACCGGCGCGTTCGATGCGGTTCCGAGTGATCTCAGTTTCACGGAGGCCGCGGCCCGCGACTCGCGTCATGAGCAGGGTCTGTTGTTGGGCGTCGGCGGCCAGAAGAGCGGGCGTTTGGCCGGTCTGGAGGGGGCGAAGGAATTCGTGGAAGCGGTGTTCGCGAGCAAACTCATCTGCGGCATCCGGTGCCTTTGGATCGAAGTATTTGACGGCGTAGTCGAGTCCTTCGTGATGGCAGAACAAGACGTAGCGGCCTTCGCGACTGGTGACGGGTTCGAGCGGACAATCTGAAGGCAGGTGGTTGTCTGCGAGAAATTGTTCGACGGTGATTTTTCCGTGAGCCGGTAGGGGAGAGGCCATGGTGCGAGAGACAGTTAGGAGGGCTTGCGAGGCAAAAAAGAGCCGGATCACGGATGGATCCGGCTCTAGCGAAACAGACCTTGGAGCCCTACAAGGGGCGAATCCAGATGTTGCGGTAGCGCACGGGGTTGCTGTGGTCTTGCAGGACCAAGGGACCTTTGACCGTGGCCCCAGAGTAGGCGGCGGCGGTGGTCTTTTTCCCCTCAATGGGGGTTTGGTTTTGGATCAAGACTCCGTTGTGAAAGACGGTGAAGGAACCGGGTTCCGTGCCCGATCCATCTGCTTTGGGCTTGGGCGCAATAAAGACAATGTCATAGGTCTGCCATTCGCCCGGCTTTCGGGAGGCATTCACCAGGGGCGGTTGGTTCCCGTAGAAGGCACCGGCTTGGCCGTTGAAGTAGGTCTTGTTCTGGTACGAGTCTAAGACCTGAATCTCATACCGGCCTTGCAGGTAAACCCCGCTGTTGCCACGACCCTGGCCCTCGCCGACGACCTTGGAGGGGGAGGCCCACTCGATGTGGAGTTGGACATCGCCAAAGGTTTCTTTGGTTCGGATATCGCCGGAGCGGTTCACCACGATGGCGCCGTTTTCTACATTCCATTTGGCGGCGCCACCCTTGACGCTCTCCCACTTAGAGAGGTCAGACCCGTCAAATAGGACAATGGCATCCGATGGGGCTGCCCCGGGTTGGGCTCCCGGAGTGACCACGACGGGTTCCTTGTCTTCGGCTTGTGTGGGAACGCTCAGGACGAGAGCCATCGAAAGGCTCAGGGCGGAAGCGAAGTTCTTTTTCATCATATCAGTTGGCGCTTGGCGGGAGGTTGTCGGTTTACTTCTCGATGCAATACAGTTCGCTGTTGGTGCGCACGAAGAGTTGCCCGTGAGCGGCCACAATGGAGGAACGGGTCATATCATCGCTCCCACTCCCCATTGGAATCTTGCTGATGATTTCGCCGTTTTCGGCGTCGATCACGTGGACGTCGCCGGCAAAGTTCATGATGTAGATTTTGCCATCCGCGGCCAGGGGAGAGGTTTCAAACTTGGCATAGCCCGGTAGCTCGATGCCCCATTTGACTCGCCCGGATTTTGGTTCCACCCGCGAAAGGGCCTTGCGGACATCGCTAAGGACAAAGAAATCGCCATCATAGTAAGCTGGCGTTGGCACGTCGGACGAGAGCTCCCGAGTCTCATTGCTCACCCAAGCCAGACCTTCGTCCGCGACGACGCCGGAGGCACCCGCTTTGACGGCATAAATCGGATCGCGTTTCGGGGCGCAGACCAGAATCACATCCTCACTGGCAATCGGAGAGGGGACGTGCCGCCAGTGACCGATGCGAGTTGGATTCCACGTGCCCCAGCGCCACAGTTCTTTCCCGCTGGCGGGATCGTGTCCGGTGAGCACATCGCCGCCGACGATGAGGATTTGGTCTTTGCCTTGGTAGTTGAATGGAATTGGGGTGGCGAAGGATTCCAATGATTCAGCCTTAGCTTTGCTTTCCCGGACGTGGCGCCAGAGGGTTTTGCCCGTTTTGGGATTCATCGCCAGGATATAGGATTGATTCTTGCGGTCCCGGTATCCGCGGCCGTGCACCGGAGTATCGCGCTGGAGCACTTGAAGGTAGAGAATGCCATTGTGAATCAGTGGGGTGGAACTAAAGGTCCATTGGAACGTAAAGGCACCCTCTTCTTTTTGGATATTCCGGGTCCAGAGCCCTTGGCCATTCATCGCGAAGGTGGCTATCGTCCCGTTGCCGTAGAAAAAAACCACGACCTCACCGTCGGTGGCAGGCGAGGGGGACGAGTAGTCGCTCCGTGAGTCTTGGCGCATGCCGCTGCCGATCTTTTTGGTCCACCGTTTTTTACCCGTCTTGCGATCGATTGAGATGGCGACCAGGGTTTCATTCTCGACGTCCGTACTGGAGAGGAATACTTGATCCTCCCAAACAACCGGAGTCGATGCACTGGCGCCCGGCAGCGATGTTTTCCAGGCGACATTCTCAGTTTTGGACCATTTGCTCGGGAGTCCGGTTTCCGTGGTGGATCCGTTGAAGTGAGGGCCGCGCCACTGCCCCCAGTTGGCGGCTTGGAGGTTGAGCGCCAGCAGGGAACCAGCGAGCGTGAGGAGGAGGCCGTGTTTCATGATTTGGAATTGGTGATCAGTCTAAGATCAGTCGTTTTTCGGGGTTATCGGCTACGAACCGTAATGGACTTCCGACGAATTCTTGAAGGAAAAATTCACGGAAAACCTTGGGCTATTTGATGTTTGATGCGGCGTTAAAAGCGGATCGTGAAGAGCTTGATTCCTTCGGTATCGGTGGTTTTAGGTTTTTGCATGCGTTTGGAACGGGGGCGTTTGCCGGTCCAGTCCGAGGTTTCCACGGATCGATCAACCGGGGCTTTGAGGTTGAACAGTTGCCAGCCTGTGAGGGTGCGTTTCGGAGCGTCCGGATCAGAGTCGGCCGTGAGCGGGGCTTTGGGGGTGCTTTGGAATAGGTGGACCAGGCCGCCGCCATAGGTGACTTGTTTGGGTTTGGTTTTGAGTTTTTCGGCCGGATCCGGTGTGCCCGGAGCCACCAGTGGGGGTGCGTCCGCTGTCGCGGAGAGCGAGGTGGAGGGGGGCGTGCTGGGCTTTGATTCTGCGTTGGGTGCAGATGTCGGGGCCGTGGCGGGTTCTTGGGTCAGCGAGGTCGTGGAAGCGATCCCGAGGCCGGCGATTACAGCGAGAATGGGCCTGAGTCTGTTCATGAGGAGTGCCATAGGATCCCGAGATATGCTGGCTTCGTCAAACTTTGATACGTTCCCTATGCAGGGCGGAGCTGCGGTGAAAGATTGGTTTTCGGGGGGAATAAACCGGATCCGGTGGGCCTCTTGTATCTATGACCGGGGGGAAACTCCGGGCGGTTCTGGGATGAAATCGCAACCCCTTGCAGAGCAAACCTTTGAAGAGATCGTGTCGGCTTATTATGAGCCTTTGTATCGATTTGCGCTCAGTTTGTCGCAGCGGACGGCAGATGCGTCTGATTTGGTGCAGGAAACGTTTTTTTTGTGGGCCAGCAAGGGGCATCAGTTGCGGGACCGAACGAAGGTAAAGTCTTGGTTGTTTACCACCTTACACCGAGAGTTTCTGGGTTCCCGGCGTCGGCAGACTCGTTTCCCGCACTATGAAGTGAGTCTCGTGGAGCATGCTTTGCCGAAGGTGGAACCGAAACTTGCCAATCTTGTCGATGGCACGACATTGATTGGGATGTTGGCGGACGTGGATGAGGTGTATCGCGGGCCGCTGACCCTGTTCTATTTGCAGGAACATTCGTATCAGGAGATTGCGGATATTTTGGGAATCCCGATTGGGACGGTGATGTCCCGGTTATCGCGCGGGAAGACGCAACTCCGGCAGCGCCTGGCGAGTGAGCGTCCGGCGGGAACGGTGAGCAAGGTGGTTCACCTTTAACCCGGCCACGACGAGTTTAGTTTAGAATTCATGACGAACGACGAAGCCAAGTTTATTCTGAGTGCGTATCGGCCCAATGGTCGTGACGCTCAGGATCCGGTCATGGCTGAGGCATTGGAGCAAGCCGCGCGCGATCCGGAGTTGGCTGAGTGGTTCCGTCGGGAGCGCGAGCTTGATGTCGCGATCAGCGAGCGGTTGAGTCAGGTTGCCGTACCGCCGTCCCTGCGTTCCAATATTTTGGCGGGGCATCGCATGATGGTCTCGCGACCGGCTTCGCGGCCTTGGTGGAGCCGAGCACTGAGTTGGGCGGCGGCGGTGGTGCTGTTTGTTGGTTTGGCTGCTTTTTGGGGGCAGCGAACGCCGGAAGTGGAGCGTTCGTTTGCGCTGTATCGGTCGGACATGACGAACTTCTTAGAGCACGAGTTGAAGGGGCTCGATTTTCGGGCTCCGGCCTTTTCCGAGGTTTCGGCTTGGTTGGTGCAGGAGCGGGGCATGGATCGGTTGACCGTGCCGGCCGATGTGCAATCGGCCCCGACCATGGGCTGCCGGATCTTGGATTGGAACGGGGCCGAAGTGACCTTGGTTTGTTTTTCCTCCCCATCCGGGGAGCTGACACACCTGGTGGTGGTGGATCGTTCCGCCTTGAACTCACTCCTGCCCGGCCTCGGTTCCGGTCCGGATTTTCAGGATGGTTGGACGACGGTAAGTTGGGAGGAAGGGGACCGAGTCTATCTCCTCGCCGGCAAGGGCGATCGACCCGCGATCGCCGAACTACTCTAACTCTTATTGGTGCCGGCATGGCCACCGGCGTTCGAGTGGACGGGGAGATGGCTTCGTGTCATTAGGAGACTCGGGTTTTCGCCTGCTTTATGCTTGATCCAAGGGGGAGAGCTCACATGATGGGGCGACTTATGAGCAGTGATTGTTCTTCGGATACGAAGGAAAGTTCCAAGGATCCTATTCAGGCGGCGCTTTTGAAACAGCGCACGATTACGATATTCGGTGAAATCTCGCAGAAAGCGGCCCGTGAGTTTACGGAGAAACTCTTGGTCTTGGCCGATGAATCGGAAGATCCCATTCGGGTGCTGATCAATTCTCCGGGCGGGCACGTGGAATCTGGGGATACGATTTTTGATATGATTCGATTTGTGAAACCTCGGATCATCATGGTTGGAACGGGCTGGGTGGCGAGCGCGGGTGCTTTGATTTACTCCGCACCGCCGCGTGAGGATCGGTTTTCGTTGCCGAATACGCGGTTCATGTTGCATCAACCCAGCGGTGGGGTTGGAGGCTCCGCCTCGGATGCGGAGATCGAAGCCAAGGAGATCATCAAGATGCGGCAACGCCTCAACCAAACCTTTGCCGACCAAACGGGGCAATCGCTTGAGCGCGTGACCCAGGACAGCGATCGCAACTTCTGGATGGGGCCACAGGAAGCTGTGGAATACGGTTTGGTGGGATCCGTGGTGGGTTCGATCGATGAGCTAAGGTAAGGCTAAGGTAAAGGCATTGCCCCAGCCGTGGGGTTTCGAGCCTATGTGGTATTACTACGTCGGTGGAGTGCTGGTTTTGCTGGCAGGTGTTGCGATCTATGATTTGACGCAACGCCGACACGCCATTCTGCGTAATTTTCCCATCCTGGGTCATTTTCGTTACTTGCTCGAATCCATTGGTCCGGAGTTGCGGCAGTACATTGTTACGGACAATGATCAGGAGCGCCCCTTTTCCCGGGATCAAAGGCGCTGGGTTTACTCCACGTCGAAGCGGCAGAATGACTACTTTGGGTTCGGAACGGACAATGATCTGGAACTCACGCCGCACTACCTGATCATCAAACACAGCGCCTTCCCGCTTTTGGATCCGCAGCCCGGGGAGGCGGACTATGATCCGAGCTACCCGATTCCTTCCGCCAAGATCCTGGGCGAGCATCGGCAACGGAAACGCGCTTTTCGTCCTCAGTCCGTCATCAACATATCCGGGATGAGCTACGGTTCCTTGAGCGCCCCGGCGGTCGAGGCGCTCAATCGTGGAGCTAAGGTAGCCGGGTGTTGGCACAACACCGGCGAGGGGGGCGTCTCTCGTCACCATCGACATGGTGCTGATTTGGTCTGGCAGATCGGTACGGGATACTTCGGATGCCGGGGCGAAGATGGGCGCTTTTCCTTGGAACAGTTTCTTCGCACCGTGGAAGACGTACCCGAGATCAAGGCCATCGAGATCAAGCTCAGTCAGGGGGCCAAGCCGGGTTTGGGGGGCATAGTTCCCGGCAAGAAGGTGACGCCGGAGATTGCTCAGATTCGGGGAATCCCCGTCGGGCAGTCCTGCTTGAGCCCGGCTCGTCACACGACGTTCGACGATGTGGATGGATTGTTGGATTGGGTGGAGTTGTTGGCGGGCGAAACCGGCTTGCCTGTCGGCATTAAATCGGCCGTGGGCCAGATGCCGTTCTGGAGCGAGTTGGCTGAAAAAATGAAGGACGGTAAACGTGCGGTCGACTTCATTGCGATCGACGGCGGCGAGGGGGGCACAGGCGCGGCACCGTTGGTGTTTTCCGATCACGTTTCTCTGCCCTTCAAGGTAGGATTCCAACGGGTGTATTCTGTTTTCGAGGAAGCCGGTCTCAGTGAGAAGATTACCTTTGTTGGATCCGGAAAACTGGGTTTCCCCGAGGTCGCTCTCCACGCTTTTTCTCTCGGGTGCGATGTGATCGCTTTGGCTCGCGAGCCGATGCTGGCCATCGGCTGCATCCAGGCCCAGCGCTGTCACTCCGGGCATTGCCCGACTGGGGTAGCGACGCAAAACCGATGGTTGGTGCGAGGCCTTTCAGCGGATCACAAGTCTGGCCGCTGTGCGAACTACATCTTGTCCTTGCGGAAGGAGATCGGCCGTTTGGCGCGTGCGTGTGGGCATGCCCACGTTTCCGAAGTCCGTGCCGAGGATCTGGAGATACTTTAGAGCAACGCCTGCCCCGGAGGCGGCACGGTACGCGCGCTAAGTTCGAGAGGCATCAATCGGCCAGCTTATTCGGCCTTGTTCCTGTTAGGCTTGCTTCCGCCGGCGGATGGCGGCGAAACCCCACAAGAGCAGGCCCGAGATAACCGCATATGTGGTCGGTTCCGGTACCGGAGCCGGGTCTACGGCAAGAGCCACGTTGAGGTCTAGGTTGGGCCCCGTCGTGAAGGAGGTTGAACTCGAATTGGTGTCATTGATCAGATCGTTGAGGGTGGGATAGCTCCGAACTACATCCCCTGGGGTTGCATCGCCATCGTTGATCGTCACGTAGAAAGCCGTGCCATCGTGCCCGAAACCAGTGACATTTCCGTTGGTAGCATCGGTAAAGTCCCAGGTGGCGGTGTGAATGGTCGATGAGCTGGCATTAAGGAAGTTGCTTTCGCTCGAATACTCAAAAATCCGATCATTGAAGCCGCCGTCGTCATCCCAGAGGACGTAGTATTTACCGCCTTCGGCTTCTGCTGCGACTCCAAAAAGACTGGCGACTGAGGTCCATCCGTCATCCAAGCCCGCGACCTGAGTGTTGGTTCGGAGGTTTTCCAGACTGGTGTATTTTACGGGGGTAGCCCCGAACAGGCCGACGTAATTGCTGCCATCGAAGGCCATACCCACGATTCCGGAAACATCCCAGGTGAAGGTGTTGTTCGAACCTCCCGTGAAGCTCCCGGAGGCTAGATTGGCTTCGCTGGAATAAACCTCCAAGCCATCGTTGACGGCATTATTCTCCAGGTAGGTGAAAGTGGCACCTAGCAGGGTGTTGCTCAGGGCTAACACAGACAGGGCGGAAAAAATTGGGGTCGCGCGGAAGGTTTTCACTGATCTTGGCTTGAAGGCATTAACCGTTACGAACGGTGATAAGAGTAGCCTGGATAAGTTCCGGCGTTCAAGCACGAAATGCGACATAAATGCGTTCTTTATGACGCAAAACGGTGCTAATATGGCGTATCTAACGGCGACGTTTCTCGCGAAACGCCGAGCGGAGGAGCCAGTGGTCTCGAAGCTTCTCCATGAAGTCGTTGGCCGTCGTGACCAAAGTCGAGATTTCACCGAGGATGTTGGTGTTCACGGCGACCTGTGAATTGAGATTGCTGGTGAGGTTTGCGACGGTCGTGAGAGTGAGGCTCAGGTTGGAGACGGCGAGGGTCATATTCTGATCCGCACTCTGGAGCGTGTTCCCGGCGGAGACGAGGGTGGTTTCGATCTCCTGATTGATATTGGTGGGGATGGCCCAGGCGCCCAAACCGCCGTTGGCGTTGGTGAGATTGGCGGAGATGAGGGCCAAGTTGTCGAGGGTCGGCTTGGTGGAGACGGTCATTTGATTGAGGTTTGAGGAGAGCAAGGTGCTTTGGGTCAGAACGCCGGCGACCTGATTGGTGAGCGCCAGAAAGCCGGGAAGCGCGGCCTGCACTTGCCCGATGAGTGCATTGACCTGGTCCGTGATCACGGCGGATTCATCGGCATGGAGTTGGAAGGGATTCATCCCCGGGGTGAAGGGGATGTACTCACTGCCATCGAACTGGGCTACTAAACGCCCGCCTTCTTCTTTGTAAGACGGCTGGCCGTTAAAGCCGCGGGTGACTTCAAGATAGCGGCCCCCCAGTAGGTCGCCGGACTCCACGCGGACCCGAGAATCCATCCACAGGTAGCCGTAGTAAGGCGCCCAGACATCGAACTTGATACTGACGTTCCAGTCGTAGTAATCGGCCGGCATCGCCTCGATCTCGGTGATTTCTCCCACGTCGAAACCCATGAGTTTTACTTTGTCCCCCTCCTTCAGGCCTTTGGCTGAATTGACGTAGGTGAAGTACGGCGCTTTGTTCAGGAACCAGCCGCGTTGGCTTGCCGTATACCAGATGAAGGCGGCGAGCCCAGCGATGAGGAGCACGGCAGCTCCGATAACGAAGAGACCGACCCAACGCTCGGAGTAGCGAGAGACGGCTATGGGAGATTCGCTGGGATCAGATTCGGTCATGAGGGTGACTTCTGCTGCACTCGGTTTCGCGGTGTTCTCAGGTCAGTTTCCATCGCCTTAGACGAGGTGGTAGATAATGAAGATCGCATCCAAGAGAACGCAAGCCGTTACTCCCGTCATAACGGCGCGGATGGTCGCTTGGGAGAGGTGGCGGATATCGGCGGAGTGAACCAAACCCGCATAGCTGGTGGTGACGCCGATGGCAAAACCGAAGAGCCCCGACTTAAGGAGGAGGAACACGAAGGATTCCCAACTAAGGGCTGCCATGACTTGCCGGAAATAGGTGGACGGGATGATGGGGAGATTCTCCATCATGACGATTAGATAGGCGAAACCGACGGTGAGAGCCGAAAGGTAGATTGTGAGACAAAGAATCGACACGCTATAGCCGATTACCTGAGGGACAACGAGGAGGTAGATGGGATCCCTCCCGAACCCGCGTCGCTCGTCGATGGCTCCCCTCACGCGAGCCGTGCCGAGTTCGATCACCGTGGCGGACCCGACCCGAGCGAGGACCAGCAGGGCGATGGCGAGGGGAGCCAGTTCATTGACGACGACTGTTACGAGGATGGTTCCTAGGTAGTGGTGGCTGCCAAGTCGAGTGAGCACTGCGAGCATCTGGCCGATGACGATCGTCCCGAGAACGGCGGCAAGGAGGGTGGTCCAGGGTAGCATTTGGACTCCGCTGCGGGCGACCTCTTTGCGGACTTGTTGGCGGATCAGTCGCGATCGAACGATGGGGCGGGTGAGGATCGCGATGAAAGTGGCTCCGGCGAGTTTGACGAGGCCGCGGAAATTGTGGGTCGCGGCGAGGGTTCTTTGCCCGAGATGAATCGAGAGCCCGCTTGGGGCTGTCATGGATTGTCTTTCGGTGGTCATGCGCCCACTGCCTGGATCCGCCGTCGGATTCGGGCCTAAGGCTAGGCGTCCGGTGAACTCGGGTCAAAGCGAATCCCTCGTTTTGGTGTGAGGGTAGGAGGGGGCGTTTCCGTCAGGCCCTTTTCAGTTGGGGACGTCTTCCCGAGGAGGTGAAACCCAGACGGTCTCGGGAACCGGGGAAGCTTCACCTTTTGGGGTGGTGCGTTCGAGGTGGTAGGTGACGGTCATTTGCACGATGGGATCGGCGGAGCTGAACTGAGCTTCCCACTCTTTGGCCAAGTATTGCCCAACGGCTGCCCAGCGCTCCGGGGGATCGCCGAGGTCGGTCAGGGTCATCAGATACTCCTTCCAACGATCTGAGGGAAAACTAGCGATCACGGCGATTGGTTTCCGGTTTGCGGGGGGCTGGTTCGGTTGGAGCAGGTTGACTTGGCGTCCGGAGCGGAGTTCTCCCGTGATGCTGTACCAACCGTCAAGGGTCATGGGATTTGGCGCGAACATGCTCCAATAGGCATCGAAGCGAAGGACTTCGAGGCTGGCGACGATCCACCGGGGTAGGGGTTGTTTCAGGTCATTCGGGTAGCGAAAGAGGCTTCCCAGATTCCAGAGTATCAGCGTGGCGAGTAGGGTGGCGGCGAGCCCTTCGCCGAAGCCATATCGGATTGGGAGAACGGATCGTGCTGCCGGGACTGCTGCCGGGACGTTAGGGCTGAAGCACCAAGAGGGGAGCGCGAAGGTCAGGACGCCGAGAGAGATCCAAGGAAAGAGGCCGAGTTCGAGCGTGGCCAGGAAACCGAGTTGAATCAGGGCGAGTAGGAGGAGGCTGAAGCATCGGACTTTTCCGGTTCCGAGGAGCAGGAGGAGCGGGGCGAGGTGCTCGATGCCCAGCGTAGCCCAGGTCAGGATGTTGAGGAGCAGCGGGTAGTCCAGCAAGGCATGGGTCCAGGGGCGGGCATATTGGTCGATCTGTAAGGTGTACCACACTGCCGTCCCGTCTTGCCACATTTGGCCGGACTTGCGGAGGGCGCCCAGGAAGTAGATCGAGGCGAGTTGGAGGAAGAGTCCGATTGCCGCAAAGGAAGCCACCCGGTTGGAACGGTTGGAGGGATTCGGGCGTCTTTTCTTAACCACGCTGTAGGAGCGATCCAGTGGAAGGAAGAGTGCCCAGAGTATCATGAGGATGAGGACTTTATCTCCGGCATGATTGACATCGGGGTTCCGGACTTGGATGGAGTGGCAGAGGAGCCAGCTTAGCAGCAGCAGGGGGCGTGTCTGGATGCCCAAGAGAACCCCTACGGCGGCCAAGGCAGCGAGTCCGACGAGGAAAGAATTGCCGAACGGAATATCCAACCAGAGGTGGGGGGCGAGTCCGTAGGCCAAGATTGATGGCGTGGTGAGGGCCGAGCGGGGTAGAACACCCGTCTCGCCGTAGTGGGCTTCCAGGTCTTGAGCTCGAAAGCCCACATCCGCGAGCAGGAGGCACCCGAGCGCAATACGGAAGAGGCCGAGTGCACGGAGATCGAGAGCGAGATGTTGAGGGATCGCGAGGACGAAGCGTTTGGCGAGCGAACGAGTCTTTGCGGTGATCATGCTGGCCAAAGTGCCTCGGGTTGGGATGGGGTGAGATTACGACTTGGGCGGGCGGTTTGGCAATGGTTTGCGTTTCGGAATTGGGAGATGAGGTTCCGTAGGCAGTCGTTCGCACTGCCACGCCAGGAACCTCGACCGCTTCGAGGTTTGATCTTTACCGGATGGCCGATCTATGGTGGCGATGTGGTGAATCAAGCCGTACCAAGTCAGGCCCAGATCGTCATTCTGGGTGGGGGAATCGTGGGGTGCAGTGTTGCCTATCATTTGACGAAATTGGGTGTGAAGGATGTGCTCCTCCTGGAGCAGAACCAATTGGGGGCCGGCACGACCTGGCACGCGGCCGGGATGGTGGGGCGGTTGCGGACTTCCAACAGTTTGACGGCGATCAACAAATACAGTGCCGAGCTGTATGCCGGGTTGGAAGCTGAGACCGGGCACTCGATTGGCTGGAAACAGGTGGGCAGCCTGATTGTGGGCCAGAGTGAGGATCGCATGATCCAACTGCGGCGTACGGTTGCCATGGCGCAGTATTTTGGGGTGGAGGCGGAGATTCTTTCCGCGCACGAGGCGGCCGACAAATGGCCCTTGATGGAAGCGGGCGATCTCCAGGGAGCCGCCTGGCTCCCGCACGATGGCAAGGTGATTCCGGGTGAGGTGCCCAAGGCGCTGGCCAAGGGAGCGGCAGCGGGAGGTGCGACCGTATTGGAGGGGGTGCGTTGCGAGCGACTGGAGGTGCGGGACGGACGCGTGCAGGCGGTTGTGACGGATCAGGGGCGGGTCCAGTGCGAGCAGGTCGTCATTGCGGGTGGGATGTGGTCACGGCAATTTGGCTTGGCCCACGGGATTCAGATTCCGCTCTGGCCGGTGGAACACCACTACGTCGTGAGTGAACCCATGGACGGTGCTCATGATGAATTGCCCTTGGGGCGGGACCCGGATGCGACGATCTATTTTCGCGGGGAAGGGAATGCCGTGATGTTGGGCGCTTTTCAGGCGGACTCTAAGCCTTGGGACGTTCGGTCCGTGCCGGACGATTTTGAATTCCAACTGCTGGAGCCCGACTGGGAACGCTACCGGGTGCCGTTGCAAGCGGGAGAGCACCGCATACCGGCCTTGAAAACGGCGGGCTACGCGAAGTTCGTGAACGGCCCTGAGAGTTTTACCCCGGATAACAATTTTCTTCTCGGAGAGACTCCAGAAGTAGCTGGGGTGTTTGTGGCGGCGGGATTCAATTCTGTTGGGATTGCGAGTGCGGGGGGCGCCGGGAAGTGCTTGGCCGAATGGATGGTGGGAGGGAGTCCGCCGATGGACCTCGGGTCGGTGGATATCCGGCGTTTTGGGGCTTGGGCGAATAATCCACAGTTCCTCAAGGAGCGGGTCCGTGAGGTGCTCGGGTTGCACTACCGGATGGCGTGGCCCAATCTGGAGCCGGAGACGGGGCGGGATCTGAGGCGTTCGGCCATTCACTCGGCCTTGGCGGAGGCTGGTGCCTGTTTCGGGGTTAAGGGCGGATGGGAACGGCCCAATTGGTTTGCTCAGTCCGGTCAAGAGCCCGTGGTGCGCTACTCTTTTGAACGGCAAAATTGGGATGCGAACCATCGCACTGAACATCTTGCGGCGCGCGAAGGAGTCGCGCTTTTTGATCAGTCGAGCTTTGGTAAACTGTCAATCGAGGGACCCGACGCGGCCGTCTTCCTGCAGCGAGTGTGCGCCAATGATGTGGACGTGACGGTAGGGCAGATTACTTACACGGGGCTGCTCAATGAACGGGGCGGTTTCGAGAGCGATCTGGTGGTGACCCGATTGGGGCGTGACTCGTTCTACCTGGTCACGGGGTCCGCCCAAATTGCTCGGGATCGGGCTTGGTTGCTCCGACAGCGTCAGCCGGAGGAACGGGTGCACGTGGTCGATGTCAGCGCTCAGTATGGAGTGCTGGGCGTGATGGGACCTCGGGCGCGTCATTTCTTGCAAACACGGACGGAGACCGATCTCTCCTCGGCGGCATTCCCTTTTGGGACGCTGCAGGCGTTGGATCTGGGACGCTACAACGCGCGGGCCTTACGGGTTTCGTATGTGGGTGAGTTGGGGTGGGAACTGCACGTGCCCGTGGACCAATATGCGGGCCTTTTCCAGTTGCTCCAAGACGGGGCGGCAGGGGAGCAGCCACAGTTGGCTGGCTATTATGCTTTGAATTCCTTGCGGCTCGAAAAGGGATATCGGGCGTGGGGCGCTGAATTGACGCCGACCGACTCGCCGTATGAAGCCGGATTGATGTTTGCCGTGGCTAGGGACAAGGGGGATTTTCTGGGGCGCGAGGCTTTGGATCGGATCCGTTCCGCCCCGCGCGAGCGGCGATTGCTACAGTTTGTGGCGGATGAGCCCGATGCCTACTTGTGGGGGAATGAGCCGATCTTGAGGGACGGGGAAGTGGTGGGTTACACGACCTCGGCCGCCTACGGGCACTCCCTGGGGGCCAGCGTGGCGCTAGGATATGTGGCGGATCCCCAGGGGCGTTGGAGCGGGAAATGGACGGAGGGCCGCTATGAAGTCGAGCTCAATGGGCGCCGCATATCGGCAACGGCTGGGTTGAAAGCGGCCTGGGACCCCGAGCGGGCGCGGTTGCTCGCCTAGTTCTCAGGATTGCGGCAGCCGTTTCACTCCCAGCCATAGACGCGAATTGAGTCCTTGGTGACGGGTTTCGACGGCGTTGGGTATGAAAAGTGGAGGTCTTTTGACGGCTCTTGACTGACGAGTATGGGGGACTTTCGTCTTTTTGAGGTTGGCTTGCATTCTGCATTTACGTGACGTATGTTGTCCGACCTCATTTTTGAGAATACGCGGAATCGGCGTAAGAACGGGGCGATTCCACTGCAGATGAAGAACATATTGAGAGTTATTGCGTTGGTCTTATTGGGGTGTTTTGGGGGTCTGTCGGTCGGATTGGCGGATGGGGTGTCGGACAGCGGGACGGCGAACCGATCGGAAGCGGGCCAGCAAGACGGTACTGTGGTCCGCGGCAACGCGGGGGTGGCAGGGCGCTTGATCACGATGGGGGAGCCGCACGACCTTTGCAGTATTCGCTTGGAGATGAAGGATGCCCCGAACCCGACGGGTGGTTTTTCGCTGGCTCTGCACCAGGATAATGGGAGTGGCGAGCCCGGGGAGCGGGTTGCTCAGTTCAGTGGTTCTGACAATCCGGCGAAAGCTGGGTTTCATACCTACGAATTGGAGGAAGTCGTGATTTTGGAGCCGGAAACGTCTTATTGGTTGGTCGCTTCCGTGTCGAGCGAAGACGGTGTCTACTGCTACCAAACCGGCCGCGAGCCTGAGACGAGCCCACGCTGTGGAAATTGGTCCGAATTTGTTCGTTTGGATGGGCAGAACGCCACATCCGTACCCGTTCCGGCAATGTCAGTGCAGTTCCAGCATGGGGGGCTATCGGATCCCATGGTCCAAGATCCGCGCTACCGCCTCCTTTGGACTTTGGTCCTGGTGGCGACCATTGGTTTCTGCTCCTTGGACGTGTTTTCCTTCCCGCGCGTCAGCCTGCGCTAGCGGGTACTCCCGCCCACTCGAATCGGATGGCGCTACCCGCGCCCGAGCACCGGCTTGGGTGGACTTTCCGTTGCGTTGAATGATGCACTGCGTTGATGGAGAAGTGCACCAGGGATGAGATCTTCTGGTAATTCCTTTGGGACTTCGACCATAATTCCGAACACCCAAGTTACGGATCGCATTGGACCATGAGCAAAGTTTGGAACTTTAAGCAGGAGTTGACCGGAGCCTTTGGCAAACCGATCGCTGAGAACCCGACCCAGTATATGATCGAGTCCGCCTTCCGGCACCACGAGTTGGACTGGCGGTATCTTTCTTTGGAGGTGGACGAAGCCGGACTGGAAGACGCCGTCAAGGGGGCTCGGGCAATGGGGTTTCGGGGCTTCAACTGTACGATCCCGCACAAGGTTGCGGTGATCCAACACTTGGATGGCCTGGGCGAGTCGGCCGAGCTCATGGGGGCTGTCAATTGTGTGGTGCGGCGCGGCGACGCATTGATCGGGGAAAACACGGACGGGAAAGGTTTTGTTCAATCCCTCCGCGCGTTGCGCGATCCTGAGGGGACGGATGTAGTGATTCTGGGAGCCGGTGGAGCCGCGCGGGCCATCAGCGTAGAGATGGCCTTGGCGGGGGCGAAACGGATTACCATTGTGAATCGCACGGCAAGTCGCGGAGAGCCCTTGGTCGGCTTATTGCAGGATCGCGTGAAGGTGGCGACGGACTATGTGCCATGGGAAGGGGATTTCGAGATTCCGAGCACAGCCAACGTGGTGATCAATGCCACCTCGATTGGGCTCTTTCCGGATGTTGATGCGCGCGTGCCTTTGGTGGAAGCCTCCCTGCGGGCTGATTTGGTGGTGGCGGATGTGATTCCGAATCCGCCGCGGACGCGCTTGATTCAGGCGGCGGAAGCGGCTGGTTGTTCCGTCATTGACGGCAAAGGGATGTTGGTGAATCAGGGGGTCTTGGGGTTCCAATACTGGACGGGGATCGACCCGGATCCGGCGGTCATGCACCGGGCGCTGGAAGAAGTATTTGGTGTTTGATTTGAGTGGATGCCTCGAACTCGTGAAAGAAGATGAGCGGTCAGTCAAAAGAATCTAGCAACGCGTCGTTTTACCTGGCCACTTTAGTTTTGGCGGTTGCGGTAGGAACGGCCGTTTGGATCTTGGTCCCGCGGCCGAATGATCCTGCGACCGAGACGGCCGCCGAGTCACCGAGTAGCCTGGGAGAGGGGATCCAGCTCGATTTCTCTTGGACGAATGACATGGTCTGGATTCCGCCGGGTCAGTTTTGGCGGGGTTCAGAGAAGGGGCAGTCGGACGAGCAGCCGGTGCGTGAGCTCGCCATGAACGGGTTTTGGATCGATCGGACTGAGGTGACGGTTCGGCAATACGATGAGTTTGTCCGGGCGACGAGTTATGTGACGGTCGCGGAGCAACAACCCGATCCGTCCCAATTTCCCGGGGCTGATCCGGCTCTGCTGGTACCAGGGTCAGTGGTCTTTGCCCGGCCTTCACAGCCCGTTTCGCTCAATAACCACTACGCCTGGTGGACTTATATTCCCGGGGCTAGTTGGCGGAATCCCGATGGTCCCGCGTCGAGCAACTCAGGGCGAGAGAACTTCCCGGTTGTCCATGTCTGTTGGCAAGACGCCGTCGCCTATGCGACTTGGGCTAACAAACGCCTCCCGACCGAGGCCGAGTGGGAGTATGCCGCTCGGGGCGGTTTCCAACGCCGAGAATTCATCTGGGGGGAGGAATTGGCTCCGAATCAAGAGTGGCGGGGCAATATCTGGCAGGGCGAGTTTCCCATGGTTAACAGCGGTCATGACGGCTTCGTAGGCGTTGGGCCGGTCGAGTCTTTTGAGCCGAACGCCTTTGGACTTTACGATATGGCGGGCAATGTCTGGGAGTGGTGCCTGGACTGGTACCTACCGGATTATTACGCGAGTTGCCCCAGTAGCAATCCCCCGGGGCCGAATACGAGCTATGATCCCAACGAACCCGGCGTGATGAAGAAGGTCATGCGCGGCGGATCTTACCTGTGTGATGAATCCTATTGTGCCGGCTATCGACCGGCCATGCGGATGAAGTCGTCGCCGGATACCGGGCTGTCACACACCGGATTCCGTTGTGTGAGGCCAGGGCCGTCACCGGAGGAAATTGCGAGAATCATCTCTAAAAGCGACGGTTAACGTCGCAAAACAGTATTGATTGACTGAATTTTGTATTTTTCAAAAAAAAATGCCAGCCTCGCTTGACAGGCTGGCATCCCTGTCGTAAGTAAAGGAAGAGTTTTTAAACGGGCATTGTTTGTTACTCACTTGTTCTTTGGAATGCCCAAAAGAATTTTGGTGGAAGCGAGTACACGTGGAAACCAAAAGTCCCCATATCCTACTATATATTGTACTGATTCAGAAAACTCCCCGGGCCCTGATGCTATCCTCTTTGCTAAGGGCCCGGTTTTAATTTCTGACCCGCGTTTTTTTCTTGGGTGCCTTTCGCGGGTGCCTGTGGGTCAATTGAAAGAGGGTTTCCTCGGGCTCCGGTGTGGAGCCCGTTTTTTTTTATCCTACAGCTTTCAGCCTACCGCTCGCGCCAGCGGAGCCGTCACGTTCCTCGTGAAATCTCTCTGTGTCGTTTGAATCTCGCCAAGCAACGCCCCTCTTACTCGGTTCCGCTTTGGTCCGTCTCAATCCGCTTTTGGAAGGATTCTGGGTCGCGTGCATGGCTAAGGGCCGTGTCGTAGGTGATTTGACATTTCGAGTAGCGTTCGAAAAGGCAGTTATCGAACAGCACCATCCCTTCTTTGCGACTGGTCTGAATGACGTTTTCGACTTGGTGGAGCAGGTTATCGCGGATGAGACGGCGAACGGCCCCATTGCCAATCACAAGCTCGTATGCGAGGACGCGTTGGAGTCGATTGGCGGACGGGAGCAATTCCTGCACGATGATTCCTTGCAGCGTATTGGCGAGTTGTAGGATTACTTGGCGCTGGGCATTCCCTTCAAACACACCGAGGATCCGCTCGAAGGCGTGAACGGCGTTCGGGGAATGCAAGGTGGCCAGGACAAGGTGGCCCGTTTCAGCCGCAGAGAGGGCGGTAGCGATGGTTTCGTGATCGCGCAGCTCGCCTACCACGATAACGTCCGGGTCCTGGCGCAGAACGTGTACCAGGGCGCTGTTGAAGTCTTTTACGTCGGTGAGGACCTCGTGTTGGATCACAATCGCGCGATTGTTTTCGTGAACAAACTCGATGGGATCTTCGATCGTGATGATCTTGCACCGGCGTTCGCGGTTCATCTCATTGATCATGTAGTTGAGCGTGGTGGTTTTTCCGGCACCCGTGGGCCCCGTGACGAGGATCAAACCGTTGGGACGTCGAGCCAGTTCATCGACCTTTTGCGGTAGGCCCAAGGACGCGCGAGAGGGAATGGCTTCGCCGCAGAAGCGAAAACTAAATTCCGGGAATCCGTTGCGGCGGTACACGGTCACGCGCGTGCGACCGATTGCGGCATGGTAGAGGGAGATGCAGAGCTCCCAATCGCGATTGAAGCGTTCTTGTTGATCCGCATTGGTGAGTTCTCGATAGACCTGTTCGAGATGGTGTCCGGAGATCGCATCATCTTCTGCCAAGATGATTTCCCCGTTGACGCGAAACGTCGGAGGTACTCCTTTGATGAGATGCAAATCAGAGGCCTGCATCTCCGATGCCATCTGGAGGTGTTTATCGATGAGTGGGTTCGTCATGGCGGAAGTTAGGCACGCAGGCGGAACCGTTGGAGCCAGTGGGCCAGGCGGCCTTTCGGTGCGGAATCGGTTCGAAGCTGGGTGATCACCGGGGAATCAGGGGCGAGCTCGGCGGCTCGGGCCAAGGAGTCTTGGGCAGGTTTGCTAAGGCCTAATGCAATCTGCGAGCGAGCGAGCGCAAGCCACGGGGTGGCATGCGTGGGGGCGCGTTCCATGGCGACGGTGGCGAGTTTCAAGGCTGCCGCGTGATGGGTATGAAAATGCCGCATGCGAGACGCAAGCCAAGCGAGTTGCCAGTCGCTCGGTGAGGCAGCCAGGGCCGTCTCCAGGGCATACTCCGCGGCGGCGACGTCAATGTGGATGAAGACTTCCGCTCGGCTCAGCCAGAATGCCTCCGTAGGCGCTTCGGGGTTGTTGGCTGCGTCGGAGAATGCCAGGGCTTCTTCGCGTTGGCCAAGGCGGGCGAGGGGAATGGCTTTTAGGGCCATGAGCGTGCGGTCAGTCGGATACTGTTCCAGTGCCTGCGTGGCCCAACCCAGCGCTTCGTCCAGTCGATGCAACTCGATGAGACTGCGGATTTGGCCATACCAAGACCGGGGTTGAGCGGGATCAAACTCGAGGACGCGTGCAAATAGTTTGAGTGCGTTGGCGAACGCTTCGGCTTCGAAAGCCTGTGTAGCCTGGTCTAGGTAGTAGTCGGCATCGCGTTGTTCCTCCTCGCGAAGAGGAACTGTGGCGTGATTCCCATCGTCAAATTCGAGGTGTGCAAAGCGCGGGCTCATACTTCCTTGGCTGAAGGTACTCCACCAGCCATCCGTGCGCGTCCCTTCGCCCACGATCGAAGCTGCTTGATACGATCATCCATAGTCTGGGCCAAAGGCACCGTTGCTGCAATCGCTTTTGCGAGATGATCTGTGGTGAGTTCGGTCTCGTGGTGGAAGGCTTCGTAGAGTGCCGAGTTGATCGCTTCCTCCAGTTCCGCGCCACTGAAGTCGACCGCGAGTCGTGCGAGTTGTTTGAGGTCAAAGGCTTCTGGTGAGCGTCCGCGCTGATGGAGTTGGATACGTAAGATTTCTTCGCTCTCGACTTCGGTGGGGAGGTCGACGAAAAAGATTTCATCCAGGCGGCCTTTGCGGAGAAGTTCCGGGGGGAGTCGGGAGATGTCATTGGCGGTGGCGACGACAAAAACGGGGGATTGTTTCTCGGCCAGCCAAGTCAGAAACGTTCCCAGGACGCGAGCCGTGGTGCCGGAATCCGAGGCGCCGGATTCGGAGATTCCGGCAAAGGCCTTGTCGATCTCATCCACCCATAGGATCGCGGGCGCGATGGATTCCGCGAGTTGGATCGTGCGACGCATGTTGGCTTCGGAAGCACCAATGAAGCTGTCAAAAATCCGCCCGATGTCGAATCGCAAGAGGGGCAGTTTCCAAGCCCGGGAGATGGCTTTGGCACAGAGACTTTTTCCGCAGCCTTGCACGCCGAGCAGTAGGATACCGCGCGGGGGATGGAGTCCGAAGTCGCGAGCGGCTTGACTGGTGGCATGACTGCGAAGTAAGAGCCATTCCTTGAGGGCGCCAAGCCCGCCGATGGCGTCGAGCCCAACCTCGGCCGGGTAAAACTCTAAAAGGCCACTTTTCCGGACGAGTTGTTGTTTTTCATCGATGATGATGTCGACATCTTCCGCGCTGAGTCGTTCCTGGCTGACGATGATGCGTGCGAACACATTCTCGGCTTCGTCCAGGGTGAGGCCCAGGGCGGCATCGACGAGTTGTTCCTGCGTGAACGGATCGAGATCGAGACGAACGTGGGGGTGGTTTTCCAGTTGGTGTGCCAGGTCTTGTAACAGCGTGGTTAAATCCTCCCGCGTAGGGAGAGGGCACTCCAGGACCGTCACCGCCTTTTCCAACTCGGGCGGTAACTGGAGCACGGGGGAAACGATGATCAGGGTTCGATAGCTGTTCTTCAGTTGCGGGGCAACTTCCCGGAGTTTGCGGATGACGGCTGCTTGGTCCGGTCCGAGGAAAGCGTGGTAGTCGTAGAGAACAAAGATCGCGGGTTCGATTTGCTCGATGGCTTGGTCGAGCACTTCGACGGGATTCTTGCGTTGTGCCGCGGACGACGAACCCGGTGCTTGCTTGGGAAAGGCTTGTCGGAGTCCTCGATTGATACTCCATTCGAAGACCTTCTTGTTCAGTCGCCCGGCGACGGTGTGAATCTCCTTTTGAAAGCGGGCTTCCTCAAAGGTCTTGAGGTAAAGGATCGGATACCGAGCTCGAATCAGGATCTCAAGTTCTGATGCGATGCCGGGCATGGATTTGTGTGGCTTGCGGGACTTCTTGTAGGGCGGGGACTGTCTGCGACCCGATCCGTTGAAGGTGTGTGGTGCGGTCGGGTGGGGACGGTCTTAGGTCAGATCGGAATCCGAGTCGGGGTTCGGTTTGAAGAGGCGTTGCCACCAGGGGCGTGGTCCCAGGTCTTGCTCAGCGATCGTGTCTTCGAGCCGTTTTTCAATGGATTCGGGGAGCGGTGTGCGTTGCTGGTCAAAGCGTAGGAGCGCTTCCGGATTCTCAAACTCAGTCGGGGAGCCCGTGTGTTGCCCGAGGGGGAGCACACGGTGCTGGCCGGAATGGTTATTGGGTGAATGACGGTGTTTCATTCCTATTGTCCAGTTGAGTCTTCGGAGTCGCGGTGGAAGGCCGTGGCAAAGGCTTTGCGGGCGCGATACAGCTTGCCTCGCACGGCGTCAGCGGATTGGTTGGTGAGTGAGGCGATTTGTTCGTAAGACATCCGTTGATCGGCCACCATCAAGAGGAGCATCGCATACTCATTGGGAAGGTTGTCAAGTGCGTCTTGGATGCGGGAGCCGAGCTCGGAGGTTTCAATGGCTCGGAGCGGGGAATCAGAGGCGGTGGTGAAGAGGTGTTCCGCTAGCTCGGATTCATATTGGATTTTACGGTTGTGCCAGGACTGGCGGAGGTTCTTGCAGTGGTTTACCGCGATGCGATAAAGCCAGGTTCGAATGCTGGCATCGCCGCGGAAGCGGTCGATGGCTTTGAAGGCTTTGATAAAGACGTCGTGGGTAGCGTCCTCGGCGAGGGCGGGATCGCCCAGGTAGCGCAAGACAAAGTAGTAGATCGAGCGAGAATACTCTTCGTAAATCGCGGAAAAATCGCTCGGCAAGGGGCCTGACTTGTTTTTTTCCACTTCGCGTGCCATGGCCAGGCTAAAAATCATACTCTATCTGACCGGGCCCCGCCGGAAAGATCACGGGAAGGATTACGACGGATTGGGGCGAGGGCCCGAGGGGGTGGGTGGAACATACGGCAGGCCGGAGCCGACGAGTTCGTCCACGCGGCGTAGACCGTGTTGTCGGAGCTGGCCCACGAGCCCTTCGCCTATCTGTCCAAGTAAGCCGGGTCCCTCATAGATCAAGCTGGAGTAGAGCTGGCACAGGGTGGCTCCTGCGGCCAATTTTTCCCAGGCGCTGGCGGCGTCGTGAATGCCGCCGACTCCTAGGATCGTGAGCTGACCCTGGGTGGCTTTCCAGATGTGTTTGACGATCTGGGTGCTCATTTCCTGCAAGGGACGCCCGCTAAGCCCGCCCGTTTCGGAATAACTGTCCGGGACGGAACCGTTGGCGGGATCGGGACGTTGGGTGGTGGTGTTGGTGGCGACAATACCGGCGAGTTTTAGATCCAGAGCCAACGCAATCACGTCATCGACCGCCGACAGGGTCAGATCCGGTGAGATTTTTACCAAGATGGGTTTTGTCGGGGTGCCGTCGTTGCTCTCGCCCTTGGCGTTGATGTCGTTGAGTGTGGTCAGAATGGTTCGCAGGGCGTCGCGATCCTGCAATTGGCGGAGGCCGGGTGTGTTTGGGGAGCTGACGTTGACGACAAAGAAATCGGCATAGTCCCGTAGTGACTGAAATGAGTAGGCGAAATCTTCGTGAGCGTGTTCGAGCGGGGTGCGCTTGGATTTGCCGAGATTGATCCCGATGGGCACGCGAGAGGCGTTGGAGGGGCGCTTGAGTTGGTGTTGTAGGGCGTCGGCGCCGAGGTTGTTGAAGCCCATGCGGTTGACGATGGCTTCCGTCGTTGGAGCACGGAAGAGGCGGGGACGATCATTTCCGGGCTGGGGGTATTGAGTGACGCCGCCCACTTCGGCAAAGCCGAATCCCATCGCTCCCCAAGCGGGGATGGCGACGCCGTTCTTGTCCATGCCGGCCGCCAAACCGATGGGGTTTGGGAAATCCAGCCCCATGGCACGAACAGGTAACGTGGGTATGGGGAAAAGCTCCCGGAGGAGATCGCACAAGACAGGAGATTGTCCTGCGAATGCCAGGCTCCGCAGCACGGTGTGGTGGATGGTTTCCGGATCAATGCGGAAGAAGGCGGGCTTGAGCCAGCGTTGATAGCCGGCGTGGAGCCAATTCGAAGAGCGAGCCGTGGGGTTCATGCGCGATGCCTCTGGGTTTGCCAAGCGCGTTTATTTTGAATTCGCGGCTAGGCGATCTTTCCAGAGGTGAAAGAGCTGAGTGGTGGCGACCACGTCTCGAAGGCAGTATTCGGCGACATCCCGGTAACGTCCTTCCGCGATCAGGCTGCTGACATCGAAACCGGTGATTCCTTGAGCCTTGGGGGAGTCGATGCCGAAGGCCTTGCAGTAGAAATCGAGATTGAAACGGCGTGCGGCACCGTCTCGGCCACTGACGTTGTAAAAAGTTAATTGGTCGGCGAGATCGCAATGCGGTTTGGTTTGGAAGCGGTATCCGAGCCAGTCTTTTCGGCTGATCGGGATATTCAATTGAGCCGAGCGAAGGTAGAGGAAGGGGACGTCGAAGGATCGCCCGTTAAAGGTGATGATTTGGTCGTAGTGTTTGACGGTTTCCCAAAACGCAGTGAGCAGTTCGTGTTCATCTGGAAAGGGGACGAAGGCCACGTTGGGCGCTTTTGCGGGATCATCATCAAAGTCGTCGGCGACAAACAAGACCTGCCCTTTGTTGCTTTCGGCGTTGAGCATGGCGATGCAGACCACTTCTGCCGTGAAGGGCCAGAGGGCAAACTGTTGGGCGATCTCATCGCGTCGAGCCTCTTGTGCGGCCGGGTCCGCCTCACGTTCCGCGGGGCGAAAGAGGTATTCAAGGGTTACTTCGTCGAAGGTTTCGACGGGCAGGGCGGATGTTTCAATATCGAAGACGAGCGAAGCCATGGATTTTAGGGGCCTAAAAAGAGCCCAGGATGGCTGCGTCGGCAAGCGCGACACGGCCATCCTGGATTGCAAGACCTAGAGGTGTTCTAACGTCTTTTCTTAGCTGCTTTTTTCTTAGCCGCTTTCTTCTTAGCTGCCGGTTTCTTAGCAGCCTTCTTCTTAGCTGCCGGTTTCTTGGCCGCTTTCTTCTTAGCTGCTTTCTTTTTAGCTGCCGGTTTCTTGGCTGCTTTTTTCTTAGCTGCTTTCTTCTTAGCCGCTGGCTTCTTCGCAGCTTTCTTTTTCGCTGCTGGACGCTTCGCGGCCTTCTTCTTAACTGCCGGACGTTTGGCAGCTTTCTTCTTAGCTGCTGGTTTCTTAGCAGCCTTCTTCTTTGCTACCTTCTTGGCAGCTTTCTTTTTAGCTTTTTTCTTTGGTGCCACAGATTCTCACCTCCGTTCCGTTTTAATTCGGTACTTCTATGGCTTTAAGACCCAGCGGTTCTAACTGAAAACATATTTGCTGGCTAGTTTTTTCTGTGAAAGGACTTGCTATTTCGTTTGTTTTTTTCTCGGCGATTGTCGGCTCACCTTTATCGTCTTCGCATGCCGAAACCGAAAGCATTGACTCCGATGATGGCGCAGTACCGCCACATCCGGTCTGAACTTCCCGAAGACGCCTTGTTGTTGTTTCGGTTGGGCGACTTCTACGAGATGTTTTTTGAGGATGCCCAATGTGGTGCCGAGATACTCGAAGTCGCGCTAACCAAACGCGGGGATATCCCGATGTGTGGGATCCCTTTTCATGCAGCGGGGAACTACTTGGGAAAGATCTTAAAGGCCGGTAAGAAGGCGGCCATTTGTGATCAAGTTGAAGAAGCCCGACCGGGTAAGTTGGTAAAGCGAGAAGTCACCCAGATCTTGAGTCCGGGAACGCATTTTGATGAGACCATCCTTCAGTCCTCGCGGAACAACTACTTGCTCTCGGTGGTGCGCCATGAGGAACGCGTAGGGATTGCCAGTGTGGACCTCACCACCGGTGAGTTTGGCGTTACAGACATGTCGTTGGCCTTGATGCGGACGGAATTGGAACGTCTACGACCGGCGGAAATCATTTTTCCGGAAGGAGATACGGTTTTGGCGCAGCAGTTGGAGCACGAGGCTTGGAATTTGAGTTCGTATGAAGATTGGGTCTTCGGCCGAGAAACGGCGGAGCATGCGCTCAAAGAGCAACTGGATGTCGGTTCACTGGATGGGTATGGGTTGCGCGATCGGGTTGAAGCCGTTTTGGCCGCTGGGAGTGTGGTTCATTATCTCGGGCACCATTTACGGCGAGATTTGGGGCATTTGAAGCCCTTGGAGTTCTACGAACGGAGCGAGTTTCTGGTGCTCGATCGGATTACGTTGAAGAACTTGGAGGTGCTGGAACCTTCGCATCGGGATGCACCGCGTAGTGCCTGTCTCTTTGGCGCGTTGAATCATACCGTTACCCCGATGGGAGCGCGTTGTTTGCGTCAGTGGATGTCGCAGCCCTTGGCGGGGCAGGCGGCCATTCTTCGGCGCCAAAATGTGGTGCAACTTTGGCTGAACCAACCGCGTTTGCTTGAGCAGTTTCGGACCGTGCTGCGAGATATTAAGGATCTTGAGCGCACGATCAGTCGTTTGAGCCTCGGGCACGGTAATGCGCGTGATGTGGTGGTGATTCGGAATGGATTGGAAGGCATCCCGCAGTTGCAATCCGTGTTGGAGCCGCTCTTAGGCTCGGTTGCTGACGCGAATACCGAGTTGTTGGATGAGACGCGGGATCCGGATGCGCCGCGGGAGGACCTTGCTTACCTTCAAACCTTGGCGCGTCAGCTCGACCCCTTGCCCGATCTTACGGCGCTGATTGCCCGGGCCATTGCGGATGAACCTCCGACGACGCTTAAGGAAGGGGATTTGATTCGGGATGGTTATGATTCCCGTTTGGACGAACTCCGGGCCGCCGGGCGGGATGGGAAGAAGTGGATTGCGGGTCTGCAACGGGACGAAGCGGAACGAACGGGGATTACTTCCCTCAAAGTGCGGTTCAATTCGGTCTTTGGCTATTTTATCGAAGTGACTCGGAGCAATTTGGACAAAGTGCCGGAGCACTACATCCGTAAGCAAACTATCGCTAACGGGGAGCGTTACATCACTCCGGAGCTCAAAGAGGTCGAGGGCAAGATTCTCGGCGCTGAAGAGCGGGCGCAGAAACTGGAATACGAATTGTTCCTGGAACTGCGCGCCCAAGTCGTTGCACAACTCCGAGCCATTCAGCAAACGGCCGCCGCCGTGGGGCAGTTGGATGTCTTGGCTGGCTTTGCGGATGCGGCGCGTCTGCACGATTACTGTCGCCCGGAGCTCGGAGACGAAGGGCAGCTAGAGATTCTGGATGGGCGGCATCCCGTTCTGGAGCGGTCTTTGGTCGGCGAGCGATTTGTGCCTAATGATACCGAGCTTTCAACCGACCAAACTCAGGTCGCGTTGATCACCGGCCCCAACATGGCCGGTAAGAGCACTTACATCCGCCAAGTTGCCTTGTTGGCCTTGTTGGCCCACACCGGATCTTACATTCCGGCTCGATCGGCACGGATCGATTTGCTGGATCGGATCTTCACGCGTATCGGGGCCTCCGATGATATCGCCCGAGGCCAGTCTACGTTCATGGTTGAGATGAGTGAGACGGCCAATATCTTGAACAACGCGACGGCGCGCAGCTTGGTGATCTTGGATGAAGTGGGACGAGGGACGAGTACGTTTGATGGTTTGAGTCTGGCTTGGTCGATTGTGGAGCACTTACACAATCAGATTGGTTCGAAAACCTTGTTTGCGACTCATTACCATGAACTGACCGAACTGGCCGGTCGGCTTGAGCGGGTGAAAAACTTCCGGGTCGCGGTCAAAGAGTGGGATGATCGTATCCTCTTTGTCCGAAAGATTGTGCCGGGCGGGGCGGACAAGAGCTACGGGATTCAGGTCGCTCGCTTGGCGGGTATTCCCAAGACGGTTCTGAAACGAGCGAAAGGGATACTGGAACGTTTGGAACGAGCCGATCTCAATCCGGCCGGCGGCGCTCAATCCAAGACCGCTCCGAAAAGCGAACGGGCGAAGCTCAAAGACCTGGCGCCACCCCCGCAGTTGGATTTGTTTGCCGAGGAGTGTTAGTCCCGGGTCACGCCGCTACCATCGTTTCCACGTCGGCTACCGAGCCTACGAAGACTACCATTGGCAGAGGGATTCCACGTAGTCCGCAGTCCCATCGCGGAACCAACTGTCCAGTTGTGCCGGATCTTTCAGCTGTTGGCCCCGTTGGCGGGAGACAACCATGTAGCGGCAGGGGACTTCGTGTAATGAGGTCATGTCTCCCCAAATCTTTTCGAATTGCGCTACGGGGAAGATGTCTTCCTGACCGTGACCCCAACGTTTCTTCACGTCCTTTAGGGTGACGTAGGTGGGCATGCGAGCAGCGATCCGCCGGACGGCTTCATCGACTCGTTTTCGGTCCGTGAGGGTGCGTCGGGTGAGGCCGAACAGATTCAAGAGTCGGTCGATGTGGATCCAATTCGAATTAGAGTTGTAGAATCGGAGTTTGAATTCGTCCTCTTCATTGGGGATGGCCAAGCCCTCAAGTAGTTGGATCCGGCCATTGACTCGGGCCAATCCGCCGCCCTGGTCATCGAACCAGCGCGGAATCACCTCAAAGGTGAGCGCAGCCTTTTCCTCGATGTGGTAGCCCAGGAGGGCGGGATCGAGATTGGCCCCGAGAGTATCGATGTTGTGCATGAAGAGGTATTGCAACTGGGGCCGGGCGGTGATGAGTCGATCAAGCGTTCCATTGCGGAGGAGATTGGAGAATTCATACCAATGTCCGATCGGGTGCATGCATTGGCTGGGAAGGTTGTCGGTGTAATCCGACCCTTCGCCTTCATCCTGCGCCCATTTGAGTAAGGCGGCACGCGTGCTCTCGCGCACTTTTTCCTTTTGCTCATCCAGACGTTGTTGGGCGACTTCTTCCCAGGCGTAACGCAGGTCACGCGTCATGGGGATCATCCGCAGGCCGATCGAGCGACCTTCTGAGAGAACAAGGTCTCCGTCGTAGCCAAAGTTGTTTGACCGTGAGATGAAATCCGCAATGGGCTGGTGAGTGAGGTAGCTGGTCGTGAAGATATGCGGGATGGGATGCCGGAGTCTTTGGTTGGTGCGTCGACTCTTGCCAATGTGGGTTTCGAGAAAACTTCGATGGACGCCGCTAAACCGGGTGAAGGGGTTGAGGGCCTTGACGATGCCCGCGCCATGGCTCCAACGGCTGCCGACGCCGGCAGTAAGCGTCACGACGGCCACTTCTCCGTTTTGCAAGGCGGCTTCTCCGCGATCCCCGAGGTCCTTGTCCCGTTTGATCTCAGTCCAGTGGGCCAGATCGGATTCCGGGACGTCTTCGATCGTGGTGCTAGTGGGGAGTCGGTTCTGCGCGAGACCGATTCGTCCCACGGTCAACTCCGCCCGGACTTGCTCGTGTTGGATGCGGTCGAACCCGTTTTGTTTCAACTGTTCCCAGAGGCTTTGTTCTTTTTGTTGTTCCGATTCCTCTTCCGGCAAGAGGTGATCGAACAAAATATCCAAAGCGTTGGAGAATTCGGAGTTCGTACGGCACGCGGCGGCAAAGGCTTGGAGTTCCGATCGGCTTCCTCGCGATAGGCTTCGGTTCTCCTGGCGGATCAGGGACGGTATCATCAGATCGTAGTACCGCTTTGGCATGAGTCCGTCTCGACCTTCGAGCAGGCTTGAGGTTGAACCGTCGTCGTTGATGGTGAACTCATAGACCAGTGGATCCATGGCAAAAGGAAGCGCCTGGGCCAAGTGGTCCTTGAGTTCTTTCATCGTTGCTTGGAGAAACCGTTGTCCGGCCTTCTGTTCGGCCGGATCGAAGAAGAAGGCCATCCCACCGCCGGCCATGCCACCGAGCATGCAGAAACCCCAAAACGCCTCGCCAAATCGTTCTCGGGTTCGGTTGATGATCGATTCCGTGTAATGATTGGTGGCCCAAGGAATGATGGTTTGGATCGGACCGAAGAAGTTATCCGTGGTGGCTTTTGCCAAATCCGTGATATCGGAGCGCTTCATCGCGTCTACGACGCGATCGAGAATCCGATTGGCTTGCTCCCGTGCCTCCCATTCGGCCCCGAGCCGGAGCAGGTACTTCTCGGTCACCATTTCCAAGATGGGACCCACATTTTGCGCCATCCCGCCGTGGACGAGGACGAGGGAGGATTGGAGTCGTTCGCGGGCGGCCGGAGGGATGGTTTCGGCATCGAGAATCGTGTGTCGGGGCAGCAAACAACCGCGGCTGATCCCGTATTCCGGATCGTCTTCCGTGGGCGAGGTGCCCTGGATGAGCTTGATCCCGGGCCAGACGCCGCCAGAGTCTTGCCATCCCCCGCCGGATCCTCCGAGCCACTCACCGAGAATGGCGCGAGCCGCCACAATCCGGCGTTCGGATTCGGAAAGCGGGCCCACGAGGTTAACGATTTGCCCGGTGGCCCGCATACAGACGGCAATCAAGGCGCCTAATAAGTTAGTCGAAACCGCGAGTCGCGAGCCTTTGGGGATATCATTGACCGAACTGACCAGTTCAATCCCGCGATTCGGCCCCACAATACGTTCGAGGATCTGGGCGAGATTCTGTCCCGATCCTTCAATGCCTGGAGGGATCAACCCGGAAGCGATCACCGCCGCCTTCAAGAGGCCCAAGTAATCGCGGGCGAAATCAAACACTTCGCCCAATGAGGAAATGGTTGCCGTGGCGTTGAGATCCACGCTGGTGAGGCGGAGGCAAGGCTCATCGATGACTCGAAAGTAGGCTTCTACTGGTGGACGTGGGGTTTGGTCCCGATCAAGGACGCCGAGGTTAATTGAGGCGTTGATCACGCGAGCGCCTTCGGGGAAATCCATCCCGAGGAAGAAGATATCACTCCAGGCGCTGTGGCAGAGATCCATCCGGACGGGAGTGCATTCGCGGAGGATGGGGAATTTGCCGTGCTCGGCGTCCAGTTGGCTGAGTTGAGGGACCAGACGGAGCGGGTGGTCAAACGGGTGACCAACGCGGAACATCCATTGGTTGCCGCGAACTGCGCGGACACTTCGTCGCACTTGGTCGCTCAGTTTTTGAAAACCCAGCCCGTGGTAGGCGGAGGCGAGGCCACTGGCGATCGGGGCGCTTGGGCCTTGAGCCGCTTGTTGATCTTTGAGGCACTCGATGGCTTCTTCGAAGCGTCGCTCTCGGAGTTTGGCGACCGCTTCGTAAGGCGTTTCCTGCACCGGAGCACAGGTCTCCCTCAAGGGGAGGTGAAAACGGTAAATGGCATACAGGAAGAAGAGCGCTCGGACGGCGTGATACAAATTGTCCGTTTCCAAACGGAAGGCTTCGAGTCGCGCGACCTCAACAAGCAATGCCTGGGCGGAAAGGTCCTGGCAAAGCGATTCGACGGACGTATTCCGGATCTCCGGATCGTCTGATAGGATGACGTTGATGAAGGCGCTGTCCGACATCACTTACCGTTCTGGAGGTGTCGGGTGGCCAAATAGTCAAGTATGTTGGAGAGGATTTCGCTCCGATCTTTGCCCTCCATCGCTAAGGCGAGTTGGGCGTGGAAAAGTCCATACTTCGCGGCAATTTCGTATCGATTACCGGCGAGTTGGCAGGCCAAGTATTTTTCCCGCTTGGCCAGTTCCGCGAGGGTTTGTGAGAGATAGCGAGGGGGCTGAGCGTCGGAGCACTCAAAACGTTCTTCCAACAGCTCCAGCATCGTGGGTGAAAAAACGTGCATTCCGAAAAAGCAGAGATAGGAACCGGAGCGCAGACCAGGAATGACCAAGCGTTGCTCGGCGACGGTGGGCGTGGGCTTCTCGATCACGTCATCAATTCGGTAAATGTCCTTGCGATCCGGTAGGCGTTGGCCTCCCACGGTACCGTAGTAATGCAGATTGAATTCGCGGGTGGGTTGGACGGCGGATACCGAGCAGGACTCCTGGTTGGCCACTTCAATCAGCTGCTTGGCGCAGCCGCGGGTTTCTGCGCTGACGTAGAGATGGTCGCCTACTAAGTGGAGAAACGAACTTTCGCGGACAAAATCTTTCGAGCAGTAGATGGCGTGCGCATAACCCAGGGAATCGCGTTGCTCGATAAAGGAGAGTTGCTTGCCGGCGTCACCGGCCGCTCGTCGGTAGGCATCTTCGGTATTAGGACAGACCACGACGGCGATTTCTTCGATCCCGGCCCGAATGACCTCATCCACAATGATGCGCAGCACAGACTTCGTTTCTCCATCACGGTCGACCAGGGTTTGGAGCGGCAAGGCCTGTTGTTGGTTGCCGGCGGCGGTGATGACTGCTTTGCGTATCGTGGGCATCTGAAAGGTCTCTTTCTGAGGCGTTCGCGTGCGGGGCGGCCCTTGTGCGACCTGTGAGCGGGCATTGATAGCGTTCCGATCGCCACGGCGCAAGGGAACTCTCGTGCGAGGGTGCATTTGAAATCGCGCGTCAACGGCCGCCCTTACTGGGCTCCAAGCAAAAATCGGAAGCGTTCCCAGGGCGTTGCCCCGGGCTGGCATGGTGCCGCACCTTTGGTGCTTCGGAATTGGAGGTCCCGCGTGAGTCCGACCAGGCTCCTTGACTCTTAGGGCTGAAGGCCCGTCCGCTGGTCAGCCCCGGGGCATCGCCCCGGGAACACCATCGAAAAGAGAGAGGAGCCCTGTAAGAGCGGGCCATTTCAGGTCCGGTCGTGACCCTCAATTTCGAACGCACCCCTCGTGCGATTGTGGTAGCGAACTGGGGATTCGCTTCCGGCGTAACTAGGCCTTTTTCTTGCGTTTTGACGCAGTCGAGGCTGCCGGTCGGGGGGGCTTGACGACTCGGATCATGACCCGTTCCGTGCGGGCGCCTCGATCCGTGTCTTTCTGCAGTTCGAAGCCCAGACGCCGCAGGGTGGCGACTTGATCCGCTTTGCGAGCGGGGCTCATGTCCCGGTTGCGCTTGGCCTGGGTATCGTCCGCTTCGATTTCCGGTGTGGCCGCGAAACGCACTTCAAATTGTTGGCAGTCCTTGAGCTTGGTTTCCAATGCCTTAAGCACGCGTTCGAAGAAGAAGACCGTCAACTCCGCGTCACGAAAGCCCGGTGCGCGCCGGAGCCCGGGAACCGTCCATCGGACCACTTTCGCGGAACCCCAACGGGTGCCGGGCTCTGTTTCCATGCGGATCGCAGCTAGCGGAACACGAGTTCGACTCTGGAATTTGAAGAACAGGACAATGTCCCGTTCATGGCTACCGAGTCCTCGACGGGGAACTCGCGGGGTAAACATCCATCGGGGCCAGTGATTGCGTTCGAGACGGGATTTCGAACAGAACTCGACGCGGAAACGGTCCGGGTCCTGCGGCCGGTCGATACTCTCAAGTTGGAAGTGATGCTGCATGAAACGGCCGAACCGCGGATTGAAAAGGTAGGCGAGACTGGGCCAGTAGGTGCGAAAGGATTCGGTGGCGGCCCAACGATGAAAATAGTTTAGCCACCCGTTGTTTAGGGGATGGTTCCAGTAGGAATCGAGTTGGCATCCCAACCAAACATCTTCCAGCACCTGGCAGACCTTCATTAGCATCTGGATCGTGAGGAGTCCGTCTTCCTCCCGAGCGGTGGGGGGCACCGAGCGCTCGCGATCTGGTTCACTGACCAGTTCGGGGAAAAACTCCCGTTGGAGAGCTTGCGGGGCGTGTTCGCGCACTTCGGACTCCAAGTCGGCAAAACGGGCCGTGAGATCGAGGAACGATTGGGAGAAGTTGTCCGGGGTCGGGTACCAGAACTGCCGAAGGCGTTGAAACAGGTAAGAGGCGTTCTGAGAGTCTGCCTTCCTTTTCTGGGGCTTGGAATGCTCTAGGAAGTGAAACGCTTCCAGCACGGTGTGATACCCCAAACCGCGATAGGCCTCCCACTGCGCTTCGTCATAGAATTGATCCACCGTGGATTCGTGCGGGAAATCCGGAGACCGTTCGCGATACTGTTCAATATCGATCGGCTCATCACCGGTGAAGGCGGGCTTGAGGTAGACGATGGTGCCTTTATCGATACCTTCTTTGCCGTCGTAGTGAATTGTCCCCACGATCACGTGTTGTGCGGTGAGCCCTTCTTTGTTGGGGCGAAGCGGGCCGAGACTGAGCTCGACTTCCACACCGAAGTCCTCGCGAATCCGGCGTACGGCATTGCCCAGATCGGAGAACTCGTAGTTGGGGTCGGCTCCGACATCGGAGAGGATGATGTAACGACAGTGGCGGCGTACTAGCTCGTAGAGTGCGAGGTTTTCGAAGTGGCCACCATCGGAGAGATGGACGCTGTGGCCGGAAGGGACGAGTTGGTCTTTGCCCTGCCGGCGGACGGTTCGCGTGCCGGCGCGGGTTTGCCAGAAGAGTTCTTTGAAAAAGAGCCATCCGGGGAAGCGTTGATCGTGGGATCGTTGGCTCAAGGGATGGGGCATCCACAACCCCAGCCTCAGGTTTAGGGCAGCGAGGAGGAGCGAGACCGGATAGCCCAGAGCGATGGACTTGGAGCCCATGACCGAATTGAACGCGGCGGCGGATGCGGTCATGGCGGACGAGAGCTTCAGTTCTTGCACCCGCCGGAAATAACCGAGGAGGGAAATCCCGTGAGGCGAAAGGGTGGCGCTCCGGGCGCCCCGATAGAGCGTGGCGATCCGGTCCGTGCCGAGATCGTTCGCGGCGCAACAGATGAGATGGTGCGGGCGCTGGCCCACCAACTCCCGGAAGGGGAGGTCGTCCGCCAAGCGTTCTTCGGTTTGTCGATTGCGATTGGGGTCGGGTGAGGCGGTCTCAAGGTCCGGTGGGTGCGACGCTCCCAAGAACGCGCGAGCCAGTCGTGAACGGTAGAAGTAATGGAGGCCGACGCGTTCCACGTCGAAGCAAAACAAGGCCCCGATGATCCACGCGGCGCTGAAGGAAGCGGCTAGGTAGAGTACGAGTCGGAACGTGTGGGCGACGTCGAGTAGGGGATTCAGGTTGGTGATCTGGGCCAGCAAGTAGTCTGCATTGAGATAGGGATTGAAGACGAGAAAAGGCGTGAGCAATACGGCTAGGCTGGCGAAGACGAGCGAGCGCGGATCGAAGCGCCTTCGTTGGAGTCGTTGCTCCCAGGTCCCTTCCGGAAGGAGGTCTCTCACATACTCGCTCGCCACGATCAAAATGGTAAGTGCGAGGGTGAGGACGTTGAGGTAAACCATCCCAACCAGGAGCCACAGCCGGGCATCAAACCATGAGGGATCGTTTGCGACAGCCAGTGAAAGTTCCTGGGCGGCGGCGATGAGCGCGGACATTGTGAATACGGCGGTGCTGAGGACGGCCAAGTAGGCTAGTAGCATGGGAAGTCCTTGGCGTAATTTGCCCGTCAGCCTCTCTCCGGACTGGGACGGGGCCTCTTCCGTGGGGCCCGCGAACCACTTTCTTAATAGGGCAAATAGTGAAAGAACGGTGACGCTGGCACCCCCGGGAGCGATGACGGCGAGATTGCGGTTCCACGTGACTCCGTAGACGGCGATTTCCCAGAGTGCACCGAGTACTATCCAAGCAATCCCGAGGGCGCAAAGCCGTCCGATAACCCGTTGACTCGTCGCATCAATGGCGCCCACTAAAGAAGGCGCTGCCGGGTTGGCATCGAGCGGCGTCGAAGCTAGGAGCCACCGGACGACACGCCAAAACCCCAAGCGAAGGAGAATGAATAGAACCTGGGTAGCCCAGAGTACGATGGCGAACTCGAAGAGTTGTAGATTCAACCGATAATCGGCTGTCGTTGGCGTTGGCGTTGGCGGGACGGGGCCGGCCTCGGCCTGTACGGTGAGGCGGGGCTCCGAGGTGGCCGCAATGCCGGCCTCGAACGAGAAGGTGCCGCCCAAAGTTGCCGCATCGCCCGGAGGGGGAAGCTGGGTTGGGAGTAGCGTACTGCGGAACGGTCTTTCGCTTTCGCTCAACAAGTTGCTTGTCCACGCCGCGGTTCCGGTCCCCACCCAGACAAGGACGAGGGCCGCGACCACGCAGATCCCATAACCCAACGTCGCTTTGCTAGGATTATCGATGGGGCGCGTGGTGCGAAATCGGATCTCCGTGCCCACCAAGAACAGGGCCACCGTGATCAGCGGGAACCAGGGCCACCAGACCGTTGTGGGCCGAGCGAGTGGTGAGGCTAGGCCGAGCCAGAGGCTAAGCGCGAGGACCAAGAGACTGAACGCGGTGAGGGCCGCCGGGATCAGCCCCGCAACGATGGTGGAGAGTGCCGTCCACATGTCGATGTTCGAGACGCCGAGTCGAGGGACGAGGAAGCGGCTGAACTCTCGCAAGTGCCGAATCGATCTTGGATCCCGTTGGTCGTTGGACGACACGGATTGTTTCGAGTCTGAGACAGGGGGGCTGCCTTCATCCCGACCTACTTGTGGAAAGCTGCGATGCGGCTTGATGGCTCCGGGCGCGAGATCCTGGAGGAGATGGCGAAGGAATTGCGCCTGACACCCTCGGCCACGTTGCCGGGCAAAATGGTGAAGGCGTCGCGTTTCTTCTGAGAGTCCTCGGGTATCTGTGAAGGACACGCGGGTCGAGTCGCTGACGATGAGTCGATTGATGAGTGTGAGCGAAGATGCCTTGGAGCCGAAGGACGCCTGGCTAAAGGCCTGTGGCCGGCGTCGACGCCGGGGCAAACGCCATAGGGGGCTCGGGCGTGACGATTCTTCCGAGGCATTGGGCTGGTGGAAGCGGAGCGCTCTTTTGAGCCACTTGAGTGCAGGGGTTTCGGGGCTTTGGTTTAGGCCTGCCAGTAGCCGGGATTCGTCGATGACTTCGTCACTGTGGATTTGCCAGTTGTGTGGGCGGGACAACCACGCGCCGTACCAACCACCGATATAGCCCCCACCGGAAACGGTGGAGAGATAGTCGATTTTGGAGAGCAGTCCGAGACGGTCCAACCCTTGCAAGACGCCAAGATTGAAGGTGGCGGACCGGATGCCTCCGCCCGAGAAGGCTAATCCGAATCGATCCTTGCGGGCGTGTTCCAACCACGGTTCCTCGGCGAGTCCGCGGGTGGAGATATCGGACTTCGCCACCATTTGGGAATGGGCCCCTGGCAGCGGCGGGTCCAGGACTCGGGACTCCTCTTGGAGCAAACGGTGGAGATCCTGTTCCGTGGAGTGGAGATCGTTGGCAGGCATGGGAGAGCGTGCTTCTTGGCCGGTTTGGGGAGGTTCTGAGATGAGTCATTAGTATAGAATGTAGCTGAAAATGTGAAGGACCGAATGAGGGGGGCGGTGGCAGGGGAGAGTAATTGAATTAGGATGCCGTCGAAAAGCGAGAGCCGTTCTGAGCCTCGTTCCGGAAGGTGGGGCGAGCGTACCCGCGAGCCGTCGGCACCAGCGTAGTCGCCAGTCAGGAGGGATTCATGGCGCACAAGGGTAGAACCCTCAAGATCTCAAGTGTAGGCGAGTAAGGAACTTTAGTCGCTCCCGTCCAAGACGTGCTTTGGAGCCGACGGCATAAGGGTTAGCTGCTCTTGCCCAGCGGCTCGCGGGTACGCTCGCCCTACCATGGTTGCCTCTGGTTCGCGACGAGATGGTCGTTGAGGTGAGGTACTCTGTCGGGTTACGATTCTTGAAATTAAAAAGTAACAAACTAGAAATCCGAACGGAGAAAAATGAAGGCGGTTAATGGTGGCGGTCGGTGGGTGCAATGTGCGGTGTTGCTGGCGGGGATGCTTGTCGGGGGCGATGGGTTTGCCTTTGGGGCCACTGGGCATCGGATCGTGGGCCGCGTTGCCGAAGGGTATCTGACACCCGCGGCCAGGCTGGGCGTCGCTGACTTGATTGGACCGGAGACTCTGGTGGACGTTGCCACTTGGGCGGACGACATCAAGTCCGACCTTCGTTGGCGTCATGCCAGTCCTTGGCATTACGTGAACCTGAAAGATGGTGAATCCTACGCCACGAGTGAGAAGAATCCCGCGGGCGATATCGTCGTCAAGCTGACCGAAGTCGTGGCGACCCTGCGGGATACTTCCGCGCCGAAAGCTGCGCGTGCCGTCGCTCTGAAGTGGCTGGTGCATCTGACGGGTGATATCCATCAACCCCTGCACGCAGGGCGGTCCAGTGACCGTGGAGGGAATTCCATTCGGGTCGATTGGTTCGGCGATAACCGGAATCTTCATTCGGTTTGGGATTCGGGATTGATTGAAGCGGTGGGGTTGAGCTTTTCCGAATATGCCCGCCGGGTGGATCGGGTTATTCCGATCGAGCTGGCCCCGTTGGGACCGCCCAACATCCTGGCTTGGGTCGCCGAGTCGGTGGCCCTTCGAGATCAGGTCTATCAAGAGCCCGCGCCGGGCACCGGCGGTTCGTATCGATATGTTTACGAAAAGCGCCCGCTACTGGAGCGACAACTCAAGCAAGCGGGACTTCGGTTGGCGGAGACGTTGAATTTCGTGTTTGCCTCGCCTAACGATTTGACGCCCTAAGGCTCAGGGCGAGTCGCAGCGGGAATGGTTCCGGGAAGGAGGAAACTAAAGTGAGAAAAAATTCTCGTTTCGGGTTGACTTTTTACCTGAAGTGAGAAAATTTTCTCATGTAACGGTTGACGGAGTTGATATGGCTGAACCCAAAGATTTAAGTCGGCGAGAGCGTCAGATCATGGATGCGCTTTTTCATTTGAAAGAGGGTGACGTGGTGGCGATTCAAGCCGCGCTTCCGGATGCCCCGGGAGGCATGGCGATCCGGAAGATGCTGAGCATTCTGGAAGCGAAGGGGCAAGTGACACGGCGCAAGGATGGGCGCAAGTTCCTTTATCGGCCGGCGCAGAATCCGGAGAAAGCCGGCGGCCATGCTTTCCAGCACTTACTCACTACCTTTTTTGGCGGTTCGGTCGAGCAGGCCTTGGCAACCCATCTTCGAGACCCTAATACTGAATTATCAGAAGAAGAATGTGCGCGGCTCATTCGCATGATCGAAGCGGCGCGCACCAACCCATCGAAACAATGAGCGAATCCACGGTTGTAGATATGTATGGCGGCTTCTTAACGGAAGCCTTGGTGAAGGGATCCATTCTCCTCGTCATCGGACTAGTGTTGGTGTTCCTGCTAAAGCGTTCCTCTGCGGCGACTCGACATGCGATTCTTTGCAGTATGTTTGCTTCGGTGCTCTTGGTCATGGGGCTTTCGTTGGTGGTGCCTTCATGGTCTTGGCAGAGCGAAGCCTTGGTCGAGCAGACGCCCCTAACGGAAGTTGCGGTCGATCACCGGCCTTTGGAGGCGAGTGAAGGGAGCGCCCCGGTTGAGTCCGAGCAGCAGTTTGTGGTGCCCTTCCCGTTTCGGGGTGAGCCGCCGGTTGGGGGCGGGTCGTGGCCGTCCGTGCTGATGGGATTGTGGGGGATTGGCGTGGTTTATTTTTTCGCGCGAATGGGAGCGGGCTTTTACTTGTTGGGAAGGTTGCGTTCGGAGTCCGTTCCGGTTTCTGATGAGGACGTGTTGCGCAGCTTTGCTGTTTGCCGATCCGAGATGGGGGTTACGCGTGAGGTTGCTTTGCGCCAGAGCAATCGTTCGGTGGGACCCTTGACTTGCGGCGTTCTGAGTCCGGTTGTCGTTCTGCCTAAAGAGGCTACCGATTGGTCGGAGGATCGGTTGCGGGCGGTGTTGTTGCACGAGTTGGCCCATGTGCGGCGCGGGGATTTGCCGGCACGGATCTTGGGACAGGTGGTGTGTGCGCTGTTTTGGATCAATCCGCTGGCCTGGTTGGCGGCCAGACGGATGGCGACGGAGCGGGAGTTGGCGTGTGATGACATGGTGTTGGTGCGGGGTTTCGACGCGCCGAGTTATGCCGAGCATTTGGTGGCAATTGCGGGCCGGATTCAAAGCGTCGCGACCCGCTATCAACCGGCTTTGGGGATGGCGCGACGGGTCGGGTTAGAGGATCGAATCGCCCGTTTGTTGCGGGCACGCGTCAATCGTAGGGGCTTTTCTCGGACGCAAGGGGCTTTGTTGCTTGCCGCTGTTGTGGGGCTGTGTTGGCCGCTCGCGGGTTTTGGTTTGGATGGAGATGATCCGGAAACGCTGGGGCTGCAGAAGAATCGATCCTTGCTCGGGCAAGGGCCGGAACAGGCCGGGGCGGCGGGGCTCGATGCACCCGAGGGCACGCTCGGGAACTTGTTTGGCAATCGGGACCCTGAGGCCAAAGGAAAGGCACGGGAACTGTTTTTTGAAAGCGAGAGTGGGGAACAAGGGCGGCTTCAGATGTTTGACAATGTCGTGATGCGGGTACACCCGAAGGCGAATCAAATCCTTTGGCGAACGGAATTGCGAGATTCGATACGAGAGACGCCGGAGGTGCTCGACGGCCAGTATTTGAAGTTTGGCCCAGATAATGAGAGCGGCTTCTGTCTCGATCTGGATTCGGGCGAGCAGTACTGGCCTCAGGATACGGACTACGTCCTCGGGGTTCAGATCCCGGGTGGGGCTGGCGAGTATGCGGATTCCGATTTGGGGCTGGCGGGTGTCCTTCCTCAGGATGACCCCTTGGATCTCGTGGAGGGAACTGGCGAGTTGATGGCGGATTTCGATGAGGATGGCGATCTGGACCTGGTCTTGGGGGTTGCACCCGCCAAGGATCCGGGAATGCGGGTTACCTTGAGCGAACTGGGCGGAGTCTCCGTCGGGGACGATGTGAGTATCGAGGCGACGGTGGTGAAGGATCGGATTGAGAACGTGACGCTCTCAATTGCGCCGTCGTGTCCATACATTCGCGTGTCGGAATTGGTTAAGAAACTGGAGGCAGCGGGGATTTCTAAGATTCAGGTTGAGGTTCAAAAGGAAGCGGACCGGACTGAGAGAAAGAAATTCTTCTGATCGCGGTCTGTGGGGATGGATGCCTTTGGTGGTGTAGAAAGAAAAGCGGGAGCTTGCTCCCGCTTTTTTCTTGCGGTGGATTCTCAGTTGAGTTGTCCGTTTGCATCGGAACCCGGACGATAACGTCTCATTTTCACTTTGGAAAAACTGCGGTGATTCCGGATGCGCTTAGAGTTTGGGCCGCGGAGAAACGCGTTGAGGGAATCTGCCGATTCGAAAATACAGACGGCGCCCGGGCGTTTGGTGTCGGGGTTGTCGATCCACATGCGCCAAGTGAGTCCCGGAGTGGCTTTGAGTGGGCCGGCGATGGTTTCGGCTTCGGTGGCGAATGCGTCGAGTTGGTGTTCGTACCGTAGCTGGATGAGGAGGATGTGTTTTTGGGTGGTCATTGGGGTATGGGGTGATTTTGGGTTTTAGTTCGCGCTGGTGGGGTGCGGACTGAAGTCCGTGTTACTGACTCCGCCGCTGCGCGGCGATGACTAGGGTTGCGGTGATGATGATCAGGTTTTTGACGATGTATTGGCCTTCCAGCGTGAGGACGAAGGGCGATTGGGCGAATACCAGTTCGGGCGAGACGAGTATGGGAGAGGCGGCACCGACCATGTGTCCGAGGAGTAGGAGGGTCGTGATCGGGACCGCCCGGCCCCACATAAGTCCAAGACCTAACAAGACTTCCGTGCAGCCTAGGAGCGGGAGGCTGATGTGGGGACGTACGTAACCGAAGGTCAGGGTTTCAATGGTATTGCCGGCCAGTGCTTCCGCGGGGCTGAGTCCGGGGAAGAATTTGAGGGCTCCGAACCAGACAAAGATCACGCAGAGTGAGAGTCGGAGGACTCCGGTGGCGTGCTGGTTGATCCAGTGACTGAGCGGGATTCGCCGATGGGCGAAGGCGTTCCAGTTGGGGATGGCTTCTTCGTTCATGATGGGGATGCCTTCGAGGTTTAATCGTTAACCGGCAGACCGCTCGGAACGCGTTCCGGAGCGATTTTCTTCATGGTGTCCACCATGGGATCGGTGAGAGCTGTTAGGAATTCGACGAGTTGGTCGATTTCGGATTCGCTGAGCGCCACGGCGGGGAGCTCGTTGGCTTGTGCGATTTGGTCTCTCAGTTTGGCGTTCTGCTGTACCCAGGTATCGCGCAGGAGGTAACCTTCGCGGCGAGTGCCGGTGATGAATTGTTGCTCCACCGAGGCGTTCAGTGCGGTGAGTTCGACGACGTTGCCGAGCTCGGAGAGCTCGGCTTGCGACGGATCGTAGGCCTGTAGGCTGGCTTCGGGATTGAGGTGGTGTTTCACGACGTCTTTGAGCGAGTTGAAGGCGCCGCTGTGACCCCAGGGACCGGTGGTGGCCACGTTGCGGAGCGACGGCGTGCGGAACTTGTAGTTGTCTTTCGAGCGTCCCGTTACGCGACCGCGACCGTAGTCTTCCAGGAACCCGCGATGGCCGCTGGCGCGCCAGTAGTCGCCGTGGTTTCCATCGCCTTTACCGGGGCCGAGTTGCGGCATGGCGATGGCATGGAATTGGTGGTCCGTTTGGAAGGTGCCGGAATGGCAGTCCGCACAGCGTGCTCGACCATAGAACAGTTTCATGCCGGCATTTTCGGGTGCGGTTAGTGCGTCCGTTTTACCGCGTAGGAAGGCGTCAAACGGACTGTTGTCGGCACGGAATGCGGTGGCCTGAAAGGCGGCTAAGGCATTGGCAGCGTGCGTGAATTGGATATCCGAGGCGTGGTCGATCGATTGCGGATACGCTTGGCGAAAGAGCTCAACGTACTCTGGGATGGCCGTAAGGCGTTTGGTCAGGAGCGCCCAGACTCCGTTGGGACCGGCAGCGCGGTTGAGCGACACGGCGTCGGCGATTTCATTCTCACCTTTGTGCCCGGCCATTTCATCCGCCGATGTCACGGGGAACATGGCTTGGGCGGCGAGTGCGTTGTCGAGACCTTGCGGCAGCTTCCACTTTGCCGGGCTGATGAAGCCGGATTCGTAGTAGCCGTTGGTATCCACTTCGACGCGGCCGTCGTGAAAGAAGCGGACGAACTCCTTGGCGCCTTTGTTAAAGAGGGCCGGAGAGTTCCGTGGGATTCGGGTGTGCACGGCTTCTCCGACCTGCTTGCCGGTGCGGCGTTCGGGGCCGAGTCCCTGTGGGCCTTCGCCAAGCGGGAGCGCCAATCCGTCCGAAGTCCCGTGGGTGGGATGGTGACACGTGGCGCAGGAGATGTTGCGGTTCCCGCTGAGGATCTTGTCGAAGAATAAGAACCTGCCGAGCTCGACTTTGGCAGCGGAAGGGCGGCCCTCATCGTGATAGTGAGCGTCGGTGGGAGCGGGCGGGAGCAGTTGACCCACGAGTCCTTGTGGGAGCGTGAAAGTGAGGAAGCATGCCAGGGATTGGATGGGTGCGATCATGGGGGGGCTGTTTTGGTGGTTAGAAGTTGGGGACTGACGGAGAGGTTCCGCCAGTCCTGGTGTATCTGGTGGTTTATTGAATGCCGGGGCGTTTGGGCAGCATGGTGAACAAGGGGATGTGAGCATTAAGCCCGAATTGTCCGGGATGGCCGCCGTAGGTTTTGCCATCGCTGTGGTAGTTGATGGCGAGCATGGAGACCGTCCAGACATCGGACATCTGCAGTCCGGGGCGAAAGGTGTGGGTGAAGGTGGCGGTGCCATCGGCTTTGGCCGTGAACACGCTTTCAGTTCCGTCACTGGCGCCGAGCGGGAGATCCAGCGTGCCGGTGAACGGCACGGGCGGCGTGGCGGGCATAAAGGCGTGCCACATGGTATAGACCCCGTTGGGAACCAATCCCGTGAACTCCAGCTTCAGGGTGCCTTGGCCCTCTTTGTAGGTGTAGGTGCCTTTGCCGGAGTGTTTGAGCCATTGGCCGAGGGTCATGTTGAGCGGTTCGCCCTTCATGTAGGGCCCGACGGCGTCGGAGTTGAAGGGATCGTGCGGGATCTTGTGCGCGGCCTTGTAGAGCTGGGCGCGCAGGTTGTGATCGCCGGCCGTGACTCGGTAGACTTGGCTGCTACCTTTGGTGCGCTCGATGTAGACGTCCTGCTCATGCAGGTTCATATCGAGATGGGTCATGAAGGCGATTTCGAGTTCGATATCGGTCTTGTTGTTTGGCGTGAGACCGCCCGCGTGGGTGATTTGAGGCGCGAGGGTGGTGAGCGCGGCGGCGAGGCTGATGATGGGCGTGATGGATTTCATTTCGTTAATTGGTTTTGGATTCGAGTGGATTCTTGGTGTTGTTGAACGGGGTTTTAATGTGCCGTCATCCAGTAGTGCGAAATGGTTGCGCGTAGTCGGCCAAGAAATTTGAATTCGATTCTTTGAAGGGCCTACCGAACCGGGTGGAAAGCACCGGCCGGCACTGGTCAGACGGAATTCGAGATCGTCTCCGGGGTTTGGGCCGCGTTCTAATTCTCTTTGTCAGGAAGAACTCGGTGTGGGAGGCTGAAACGGAGATGGGCGTAGCATCCCGGCAGAAGGATTGATACCTTCCGGTGCCGCTACCCGTTCGATTTGACGCGAAGACCCGATCTCCCAGCCCACCTATTGTCAGGTGCTGGGCAGCTTGAAACTGTTCGTTCTGTCTCGGCAATTCTTTGGTGGTCTCGAAGCACTAAGAGCGATCGAGCCGATGGTTTTTCATCGATTTCGTTGAAAATGAGCCGGAATCCCGTTCCAGTGGCCGGATAGACAATAGGCAGATTCATGAAGTCCGTTCAGTGGATTGAAAACCAGCAACCTCCTCCCAGCGTGGTGGCTACCCTTGCGGAGGAAGGGGCGATGCGGAATTCGACGGACGTCGGATTGTGGTATCAGGCTGCGCATGCTTGGCAGCGGGCGGGTAACTTGGAACGCGCGGAACGTGCCTGGCGAAAGCTGTTGGAACGAAGATCAGACCGAGCTGACGCCTATTTCGGGTTGGCTCAGGTATTGGCGGGGCGGAGTCAGGATCTAGAGGCCATAGAGCATTGCCACCGGGTGATCCAACTGGAACCCCAGCATGTTCGGGCACGAGAACTCGGGGCGTCATGCGCTTTCTGGCTTGATGAGTATTCGACTGCCATGGAACTAGCACAGGCGGCGCTTGATATCGACTCTCAGTCGGCGGCGGCTCGAAATGTGATCGTCGAGAGCTTGCGGGCCTGCTCGGACTCTGAAAGCGCCTTGAAGTGGAACTGGGAAGGGATTGAATCTGGCTGCTATAATATCGAGTCGTTGGCGTTGCGTTCCGAGTTGCTGATGGCGGTCGGGCAGTCCGACGAATGTGAGCGCTTTCTAGAGCTGGATCAATTGCTGCGAGTGGATTCCCTATTTGGCTCGGGACCTGGCGAGTTGGACGAGTCGATCAATCAGGAGCTTGGAGCGTTTGTTCGCGCCTCGGTGGGAGCGCAGTTTGAGCCGGATAGCACGGCAACTCAGCGCGGGCTCCAAACGACCTTGAGCTGCGCGATGGGGAATTCAGCTTGGCAAGCGTTCTTAGTCGAACTCCGGCGACGCGTGGACCAGTATGTGCAGGGACTTCGGTCCGATCACCCTTGGGTGCGACTTCTTCCCGAACGAGTCGAGCTTTCAATCTGGAGCGTTATTCTGGAACGAGGAGGCTATCAAGAGCCTCATGTGCATCCCTCGGGTTGGCTCAGCGGCGTGTATTACGTTCAGGCGGACACGGGACGAGCACCTGATACAGCAGCAGGGGCGATTGAATTTGGGATGTTTCCCGATGACAAGGCAGGTCGTGGAACTGCCATCCAGCGGCAACACCAACCGACGGCGGGCGATCTCATCCTGTTTCCCTCGTTCCTCTACCACCGAACGATTCCCACTGCCAGCGATCGTCCTCGAATTTCGATCGCGTTTGACATTGGGGCGTCCTGAGTCCGTCGGCAATTGCGGGTTCCGTGCAACGCGAAAAACTGTTGTGGAGCGAGGGTTGCTTCGGAGGAAAGAGTTACGAATTCGAGATGGTGAATCTGTGGCAACAATGGCCCAAGGGCTGTCTTTGGCTGCGAACGGCTACTCAATTTAGAAACGTTTCTAGCATCGACGCTCTCTTCGGAGCTGGGGCGAGCGACATTGAGATGGCATGAACGATGAGTTGGCGGCATTTTTTGGGCGAGTATCAGGGGGAAGTGGTGTGTATGACGTTTAAACCGGTTGCGAAGTGGAAGACCCGTTCGGCATTGACGCGGGAGCCATTGAGGTTGGTGTGGTGTCCCATGGACAGGATCCGGAAGAATGTTTCCTGAATAGCGACATCAGCCGTGAAATGAGAGGTTGATGCTTTTCCCTTCATGCGTCTATTACCAGAGGGTTCCGATTCATTGTCCTGCAAGCCGTAACTCCATAGCCTTTGACATCGGTTGGAGTTGATCGTGTCCAAAACTGAAGATTACTGATTGATTGCGGAATCGACTTGCCTTTTTGCGAATTCGGTGAGTTTAATGTCTTTATTCGGACCCCAATGTAGCGATGTCGACAATTGGCTTGTTGTTTGGTGGTCGTAAAATCAGCATATTCAGTTACAAACACTAGGAACCAATAACTCAAGCACTATGTCAGATCCCTTTATTGGACAGGTATGGCTCGTTGGCTACAACTTTGCGCAAAGAGGCTTCTCTCTCTGTAGTGGGCAGTTGCTGCCGATTTCGCAAAACACCGCATTATTCTCTCTTCTTGGCACAACGTTCGGCGGTGATGGGCGCACGACATTTGGGCTGCCCGATCTTCGAGGACGGGCACCAATTGGTGTAGGGAGCGGAGCCGGACTCACAAACCGGCAGTGGGGGGAACGCGGAGGCCTTGAGCAGACTGTATTGACCGTCAATGAGATGCCATCTCACACTCATACCGCTGTGTTTACTACCAAGAATCTTGTTGCCCAGAGGGCCTCTGGTACCAAGAGGAATCCTGAGGGAAACTTTCTTGCCGGTGATTCTTCCTCTGACAACACCTACATTGATACTTCGACGGCGTCCGTAAATATGAATGCCGAGTGCCTCGATCTTGCCGTTACGAATACTAACGCGGGTAGCAACATTCCATTCAGTGTTATGTCGCCCTATCTGGGAATGTATTACGAGATTGCGCTGCAAGGCGTCTTTCCGTCTCGCAGTTAAATGCTGCTGAATTGTTGCGGTTGAGAATTCCCCAGGATGCTCATTTGGTGGTGTCCTGGGGCTCGTGAACCCTTTTCGAAAGGTTTTGTTTTGAACAGCGATACGTTTAAGGCCCTGGTGAATAAAGAAATCCAGGTGAAGTTGGGCGATGACGTGTCTGTCCCTTTGACGGTGACAGGTGTGGAAGATGGTAAGCCGATTGAGTGTGATGATGATAACGTTTGCAAGAACCCATTCACCGTCCTTCTGTCGGGAGGCATGCAGCAGCGTGTTCCGGAAGCCAGCTTTGAGGTGACGGGAGATGGGATTGATGCAGGGACGCAATTCTTCATCCAGGCGTTAGCGGATTTGAACCCCGATGACGATAAGATTCCCTACTCGATTGTTGTCGGTTAGGTTCGTCCGGCTTCCCACAGTTTGATGGATCACGACAGCGAGGCCCAAGCCGGTGCCCAGGACGAAGACTTGAGAGCTGCCAGAAGGCAGCAAGAGCAGGCTTTTTATGAGTCCTGCGGCACCGTTCCTTCCTATGAATTGGCTGACTTTGAGCCTTGGCTCGGTCAGCCGTTTACTTTGGAGGGACCTGATGGGCTTATTCCGGAACCGATAACGCTCGACGAGATCGAGAAGAAGCCGACGCTTGAGTTAAAGCGTAGGAAAACCGTTCGCAAACATCCGTTTCTGATGGAGTTCGTCGGACCTGATAAGGTGCTTCTTCCTGATTCGCTCTATAAGCTTCGGCCATTGTCGAAGCCCGAATTATCCTTCTTACTTTTCATAAACACCATCGATCACATCCGCGAAGATGGGATTTATGTTTATCAAGCGGTGGTAAACTGACTAGAACATGAGCCAACCGTCGAATCCGATTGCGGGCGGTCCCGCAAAAGTGAAGCTCACGTCCCGACCACGGCGGGATGACGATCTACCTTTTATTGAAGCGCTCCATGCGGAGATGGACGCTGAGCGCCTACTGGTTGATGAGGCGGGCTTTGACGAAAAAGTAACGCAGGACCTGCTGAAGACCCAGAGCAAGGCGCGTGATGCTGGGCATGAGAATGCGGATTGGGACAAGAAGGAATGCGTCATCGAATTTAACGATGACTTGGTCGGATCGATGGTGGTGTATCAGGACAAGGAGGAAATCCGTCTGGCGGACCTGATTATCAGCCGTTCACATCGTGGGCTTGGTGTTGGGTATGCGATTATGTCGTCTATTCAGCAGGAAGCTGCTGCCTCGAACCGCGTGCTGCGGCTCCATGTGGACAAGACGAATACAGATGCGATCCGGTTTTATGAGCAGAGTGGCTTTCGGCTTTTGGAGGACCGTGGTCGGTATTGGTTTGTGGAGTGGACGCCCCCCGATATGACGGGTAAGCGCCTGTATTTCCCTGGTCAGTAGATACCTGAATTCTGGTTGGTGGATTTCGTTTCTTTCCTTAGGATGGCAGAGGGTTTGCCGAAAGGGTGGGCCTCAACGAATCTCTTGGTTAAGGCCATTTAGATTATCCCGAGATTCCGGGGAAAAAGTCCGCTGCCACCTCACCTATTCTACCGCAGCTTACGAAAGATTCGATGGTACGATTGCGGGGGTGTTTTTCGTCGATTGTCGGAAGCGTAGAGCACGCGATCCTCTCGCCATGGGCGGGGTTCCCCGACTGGTTCATAGCGCTTGGATAGCTCGATATCGAGAAATTCGAAATCGCAGTGGTCGAGAATCAAGAGTCCGTTGGTAATCAGTTTTTTATCCAGATCTCGAAGTGCCTTCTCGAATTGGTCAAAGCGAAACCGCCGTGCGGGCCAGTCGACGGGAAGACGCCGGTTTTCCGAATGCTGAAGTACCGCTAAGCAGTAGATGGCATGAAAACTTGGTTCCTGTTTATAGCTCAGGGTCGTCGGATCCACCAAGAATGTTCGTGGATCTCTAATCCTTGATTGGCATTGTTGGCGACACCAGCGATTGATATCCGCACCGACAATCGTGGCTGCTGGGAAACGTTCTCGGAGTGCAATGAGCTCTTCTCCAGTGCCGCAGCCGAACGAGAGTAGTCGAACCACCTGATCGTTCGGAAAAATGCGATTGAGTTCCTCTTGCGAGGCGTCAAACAGTCGAGGGTACCGCTCGGAATACGTGTAGGAACTGCCCTGCATCACCTCGTCAGGGTTCCGAAGTTTTGCGAGCTGGTAGGAACGGAATTGGCGATTCCGTAGAAGGGCATAGAGGGCCATCGCGACGCGTAGCGAATACCCGAGGATCCGTTCCGGCATGCTCCGAGAATACTCCCATCTCAGTAATCGTTCCTGCAATTCCCGCCTTTGCTGATTCAGCGTACGTAGTCTATTCTTCAACATCTCTGTAAGCAGGAGAATAAGGACGTTGCTGATTAGGAGTGGGGCACAGCCCAACAAAACACGTGAGATCCCTTGAATTCCAGTTCTAATGTGGTGTGGAGTTTACATTTGTCTGAAGCACGAGGGAAGCCTGCCATCGGAACTCAGTGATTGTTTGCGACTCGGCCATCGATTTGTGATTGAGTCCGCAGGGATTGTCACCTGCATGTCGGGGAATGTGTCAGCCTGGTGTTCCACCCCTTTTGCGTCGAATGGTTCGATTATCTTCTGGAGATGGCCATCAGGCTGGCTGGGGGAAAAGCGGCAGTAGGGCTGCGCGCGCACCAAAGGTTAAGGACATCCTGTTGGGTTCCCCAGACCACTCGCTGATTGACATGGGGTGCTCAGTATGAGTATCGATGCCTTCGGCAAAACGCTACCGTTGTTCCGACAGCCGCCAGATATGCTTTCCGTTCGTAATAGAGGTTTGTACTACCGCGCTTTCATCAGCCGGTCAGACTCCACTTGTCTCGGGACATTTGCTCCTTGGGGCCAGCAAAACTTCAAGACAACGCTGATCTAGCTCATCGTGAAGTCGATCCCATTACCGATTCATTCCGTTGTTCGTGATAACCAAAGAAGGATGCGGGTGTCGTGATAGATTCGGAGCTCTGCGGCGAATTTCGAGTGCCAGAAGAGGTCTGGTGCGGGTTTGTTGGACGTCACTGGGAACAATCTCCGGCCCGGTTCATTACCGAGTTCTCGCGGCCTATTGTTGACGAAAATGAGCTTTTTACTGCGATGGTGGATCGTTCTGAGCCCTCCCCGGCGGACCGGTTCTGGTTGGGACGCGTCGCTGAACCTAGGTCCCACTCGGACTTCGAGAATCTCTGCGTTAGATCATTTGGGCCAGGGGCTTCCGATCAGAATCTGAGAGGGTATTTTGACCGATGCCATAAGCGGCTCCGGGGACATCCATTCGGGGTTAATATCCATCGGCTGCAGGTTTCTAACCCCGATGTGTGGTTGCGCTTTCGAGCTTTTGCGGCAGGATTAAACAATTCGCTAGGGCGAATTCCTTCAGGCAAATGGGAGGTAGACTCATTTGTTGGAACGTACCGCGCAACGCCCTTCGGCATTCATCGCGACCCGGCTAGCGTATTCGCGTTCTGTATCATGGGGCGCCGGCGCTATGCATTCTGGCCTGAGGGACGATTTGACCCAAGAGACGAAGCCGTTCGCACTCCCGATTTGCGGAGAATTGAAGAACAGCTAGACGATGCAATCATCATTGATGCGGAACCTGGGGATATCGTTTATTGGCCGTCTTCCTATTGGCATGTGGCCCTGTCCGAAGGTCAACCATCGGCAGTCGTCCAGCTCAGTGCGTATTTTGGAGTGTCGCGTGGAGAACCAGCGAGGGGCAACGCTCGTGAGTTATTGAAGGAACAACTAGGATCGAATGATATTTTGTCGCACGAAAGAGGTGAAGGTCTCAACTCATCGATAAGCCTCGAGGCGGCTTGCAAAAGGCTCGCCGGGGTTGCTTCGGCCGGATTGACTGACTCATTAGTTCCTGAGTTTTGGCTGCAAAGACTTTCCGCTGGTGGGTTCGCGCACGTGCCCCCCATGGATGCGCCTCGGCCGGTGGAAGGCACGGGGCCGTACAGACTTTTGATTCCAGGCAGTTTGACGTGGTTTGCGCGGGGCGATGGAGTTCAGGTTTATGCCAATGGTTTGGCGTTCACCATTAAATCCACGCAGCGTGTGTTACTGGCACTGAAGAGCCTGGCGCGCGGTGAGAATGTCGACTGGAGAAAACCGAACCGCACTTTGGGGGAAAGCCATACAGAGTCCTCTATGGTCGAGAAACTGGTTGCACTTCTCCAGCAGTGCCGCGCGTTGGCGTAGGATAGCTTTTCAAAGCTTCGCAACGGTCATGTAGTTTGCTCGACCTATGGCAGGCTCGCTTGATTAGGAAACCGGAAACGGCGGCGGCAGGTTTGCCTGACGGAAGCAGGCCTTTAGGGTTCCGGCTTGGTTGGTCACGGCGGTGCGCCAGCCCCAGACGTAACTGCCGTTGCGGCCATATGCCTTGAGAGTAACGTTCACGCAATCTCCCGGCTCAACTTCGACCGGACGGGTGAAAGGCAAGAGGTGTTGCCCATAGATTGGCAGAGCTGGTTTATCGGGAGCACTAGAGATTCGAATATCGCCCACAATGTGGTAATCCACCCACAGGGCAATTCCATGAGCGGTACCCTCACGAATAACCGAAAGTGAAAGCTCAGCGTGCGCATCGGTGTTTCTGATCGTTCGGTAATCCATCTCTCCCCATTGCGCGGAGTCGCTCAATAAGTGATTATCGGAGAGTTGGCAGGCCTGTGGTGTGTTAACGGCTTGCGTCAGCGCGCTGGAAAGATCGAGATTCCATTCGGTCCGTTTCCATGGTGCGACGATCTGTTCGTATAGCTTTGGAACGGAGACCACGCCGGCGAATAAGGAAACCTGCTCTGGTATCATTCGTCCCCTAGGCGCTAGAAAGCGGTCCCTGGCGTCTGCCAGCGAGAGCACGTTGAGGTTGGCTAGCGGGATGGCGCCCCCAAGGTCGCTAATGACGATGTCTGCTTTCTGCGGCAATTCAACGCTTGTGGACAGCCCGCGGATGAACGTGATTCGGTCATCGAACCCGTTCTCGGAGGCAAGTTTCTCGGCGAGCGCCATTAACGGATTGGTTTCAATCGCATAGACGTGGGCGGCCCCCAGTTTGGCGGCGACGAGGGCGAAGTGGCCCGTGCCGGTTCCGATGTCGAGCACAACCGTGTCTTTTGTCACGGTCCGCCGTAAGGCCTCTTCGAATGCCATTACGCGTACGTGATTCTCTGGCCCGATCATTTGCCCGAACTGTTTTAGCGAGTACGTCATGGCTGTCGGGGGCGATGAATCGTGTAAGTTGCTCCCGTTTGAAGAGGGCTTTCGAAGAGCGATTCTTCGCCGGTAGACCAATGGATCTCTAATCGTTCGATTTGTCGATAGGCACCTAAGCCAAAGTGCACCTGTGGCGCGTCGTGCGAAATAAAGCCGCCGCTCGCGCGCAATTCTCGAGTCTGGAGTCGATTGGCGTCAGGTCCATAATGAATCGTTAATCGCGTCCCGATGCCGAACCGATTGCCGATTCGGTCATCAATGCGAAATATCATCGAGGCGCCGTCGTCAGTGAGATTTCGGTAGACATGAGGGACGTCGTCGGCAGGGAGCGTGATGATGTCCAAGTCCCCATCTTGATCGAAATCGACATAGGTGTACGCCGAGGTGCAGTAACGATCATAGAGCCCTACCTGTACGGTCTGGTCTTCGAACCGGTGTCCTTGTTGATTGCGATAAAAGTAGTTGGAGGGACGACCAAAGGCTGGAATGTAGCCAGTGGCGACGAAGACATCCTGAAATTGGTCGTGATCCAAATCGGCAAACTTCGCGTTCCATGCCCAATCGGCGCGATCGATGCCAAAAGCCTCCGATTGTTCGGTGTAACTCTCACCTTCACTAGGCACGAGCAGAGTGTTTGTGGACCTTTGCTGGGGGATCGACGCGGCCGTTGCCTCGACGGTTTCAGCAAAGCGGTCCTCCATCAGTTTCTGGCTGATCAATTGCAGATCGGACGGCAAGAACGGCAAGAACTTCCCCATCCATCGGCGTGCTGAGCGATCGTTATGGAACCAAATGCCTCGCGCATATCTGTTAACGAGGTTGATCGCCATTAAATGGCGGTGATGCCCGCGGTTGGTTGCGCCAAGCAAGGGAACCACAGTCTGGTAAATTCGAGCGTTGGCAAGTAGCTCAGCGTACTCGTGGTGCTGCCGTGACACACCTTCGGGCAAGGTTAGTTTCCACGCCTCCGATTCGCGGTGAAGTTGGGGGCGACCTCGCTCGGCAAACTGAGCGAGAAGGACTTCGGATTTGAGGTCATTGTTGATGTCCGCAGTGCTGACGCTCATTGTCGTGCGCGGTATTTCAGGTATCACTTCGTCCTTTCGTTGGAGGAGCCTTAGTCGGCCCTCGCCGACGCCGAAGTAGAACATGTCCGCCACGTTCAGCGTGTTGCCGACCACAAGATCCGGCCAACCATCCTGATTCAAGTCGCTAAAGAGCGTCGAAGTGGTTTCACCGGGCGTCGCCCCCAAAGGTTCCAAGCGCCATTGCCCCCCTTCGTTCCAGGCGAGCAAGTTACGCGAACTCGCCGCTGAAAGGGCAAAAGGGCTTGGTTTACGCAATTCTTCTCCAATCGACCAGCGCCCCAACACGGCGTCTAGGTCGCCGTCACGGTCCATGTCACAAAAACCCAGTGATGAAACCATGACAGTGTCATCGGGCAGCTTCAGTCGGACAGCCTCCTCAAAGTTGAATTGTCCATGCTGGTTGGGGAGGATGAAAACATCGTGTCCAAATGTGGAGACGACAAGGTCTAGCCATCCGTCATTGTCGACGTCCACAAGGCTGGCGTTGACCACGAAAAGATCGCGCAAGCTGCCGATATTGACAGATTGACGAACAAAGCCTTCGCCGTTGCGGTTGGCATACACGGAGAGACCGCCGTAGGAAGGGTCGGAGCCAATGATAAGGTCATCCCACCCGTCATTATGAATGTCTCCGGAAGCGATCGGCCGGAAATTGGCAAAAGGCTCTCGTAGCCGAAGAGGGGCCATTGTGACCGGCTCAACAAGCCCAAGTGTTTGGGAGCTCTCTCGACGAAATAGTGAATCCGTCTCAGCACCTTTGGTTCCTCGAAACTGCCGCTTGGAGATGGTGAAGCCCAATCCGGGCTTGGTCTCAATAGTTTCCTGTTCGGTAGCGCTATGAGTTACGGAGGCATCGAAGGGGACTTGTGAACCAGGATGTTGACCTCGTAGGGGCCAGTCCGCCTCGGCGGAGGAGGTGGATAGGTAGTCTAGGACAACTCTATCCAAAGTGCGATCCGCATCCCAGCGGACTATTTCTTTAGCAGCAAATCCAGCTAGGGCACAACAGCCGAGCACGATTACAAATCGGGCGCCGATGACGTAGTACACTTGACTCTGTTTGGTTGTCTGCCACCGAAAGATGTCGCGGGCTCCATTCGAAATCACTAAAGCTAATGCTGCGCTAGGAGGCAAACCTAGGCTTAGAAGCAGGGCAAGGATGACTACTAAAGTCAGCGTCGACAGTGGGAGCAGCAGCCCACCTACAGCGAAAGTTGCCGTCTGGACGACGGGAACCAGATTGCCAAAGATTGCGGTGAGGGAGATGAGTTTGGGCACCAATTCGAAATAGGCAAATGCGCTTGCAATGACACAAGCGATCAACAGAACCCGAGCTACGTTCCCGATGTAGAGCAACCATGCGCGAGTCGTAGTCGGTGGGCTTACCTTGGGTGGGGACTCGCTACCTGTCTTTGGGCTGGTCCAACGGATGGTGAAGGTGAGGATAACGATCGCTGCCGTGCTGTGAAGGAAAGTAAAATACCAGGGGAGCAACGTGATCATAAATGCCAAACCCGCAACTTCGAAGAGACCGCAATGAGCCGGATGTGAATCTGGCCTAATCCGAATAAATTGAGGGCGTAAGCGAAATGCTCGGAGGTAATTATTCTCAGGAAAAAGAACGGAGAGTCGGCTTGAAATACCGGAGAGCAAAAAGACTAACAACAGTCCTAACGTGAGACGCGTGAGATTGTGGTGTGCCCAGTCCAACGAGAACTGCATCACTTGCGATGCCGAATCAAGCTTGGATGCGTTGGTAGTTGACGGGACGGCCCACCCGTTCTCGGCAGCAATAGCGGTTCCAGGGTCGATCGTGGGTGTCAGTGTGGATACCCAGTGCCCGGCGACCAAGAGCACAAAAATGGAGATGAGTGTGAGGAGCGACTTGTCCGTAGAGAGTAATTTGACGTGCTTTCTGATCATGTTTATCGACTTAAGAGCATACCCCAGGGCAGCTCGCCTCGGAGCACGCCAGAAAGGACAGGAATATCGATATACCATTGCAAGATGGCTTGGACGAAGAACGTGACAACAAGCAGGATTAACCAACGTCCCTCGCGGGGCGGTAATACCGCAATGGTGAGCACGCAAAAGAGCGCTCCAAAAATCCAGACGGGTAGAAAAAGATAAACCGTCCAAATGAAGACCAGCATGGCTATGGGGCGGAGCTTAGCGATTCTCCACCGGTTCGGACTGAGAAAGGAAAGGGCGAGCAGGGCCTCTATGACAATAGTCCATATGGTTGCGGTCCACGCGATTACGGTGAGCAAGCTGGTCTCGTTTACGGGTATGGGCGCGACAGGGCCATCCGCTTCCGCAAGTGAGTTCCAGATTTCAAGGTTCGCTTCGTGGGTGTTGCTATCGATCAAGCCCATCCAAACCACGCGGTGGTTAAAAATGTAACAAAAGAGCAGCGAATACCGCATGGTGATGCCGTTAATGAAGTCCGTCTCAAAGATTGTCTTCCAAAGAATCGCGAGTAGAAAGACGAGTCCGATCAAAAGGCGGCCGTTGAGGGCTAAGATGGATTGTCGATACCGTCCACAAAGGAGCGCGATGAAGATCGCGACGCACCAATAGAAGTTGAGGAAGCGAGAGGAGAAGCTGACCTCTTTGACGGCGAGGTGAATGCCGAACACGCCGACTACGGCGGCCCAGAAAATGGGGTGGCGCAATACTCGACTAAAGACTAATCCGAGGATGGCGAGAAAAAATGCTGGGAAGCTGGCCCGGCTGGCGTGGTTGGTAAGCAGACCCAAGTGGTAGATTAGCGTGAGTTTGAGCATCAGCTCCAGGCGGGTGTCGTCATCGATGCCGTTCCGCCAAACATCGATCACGGCGTTGCGCCATTCGCGTGGAATCAACCAATTCATAACTAGTCTTCCAAACGGTGTTTCACTAGAAACCGAGCGCCGAGGAGAGGTTTGTGTCGATCGTAGGTGTATTCCCAGATTTCCACTTCATAAACTGAAAAGCGCTCGGTGTCCTGCTGGTCGAGCCTGGTGAGAAGCTTGCGTGAATTCTCCGGGCTCGGTTTTAGTGTGGAGACGTTGCCCATTCTGGGTTTCCACAGAAGCTTGAGTCGGTGCCTCTCGTCGCCGGCATCGATGCCGTAGACGCGAGCAAATCGGTAGGGCGAGGATTGAAGGGTGGCGTGCATTCCAAAACTCCCCGAATGCCATGGTGTGGTTTGGTCACGACGTACGCGTCCGTCATTGAGAATGGCAAAAGCGATCAGCAGGAGTGAAGGAATCAATGCGATAACCAGCTTCCCTCCGCTCAGTCGCGACGCTTGATCCGTAAGCGCTGTGTCATTCATGAGGATTCTGCTCAATCAAGGTGCGTCACCAATTTGCACGTTTTTCTAAGCGGCTGGAGCCTGCGAGTGCGAGCTTAGGGGCACATCCGGTGCTCTTTCAATTACAAGGTTTACGGTGCTGGGCTGGAGCGGTTTATCAATCTCCACAAAAGATACCTTGATCGGCCGTCCTCGTAGCTTCGCCGAATCCCGCCGGTGATCTGATTGTAGAGTTCATTGAGAATTTCGGCGTCCGCTGATTCGTCTTGTATCATGTGGTCGAAGAATGCTCGCATTTGATGCCCTCCTCGTTCGATGGCGGCAATGACGTTTTGTGTAATGTCAGTTTCGTCTTTGACGGAGAAACCCACTCGGCGCAGCACCTTTCCCCATAGGGCTGCAGGGATAGCCGGAAACGTGTCCGTATGGCAAAAGACTCCTTGCGGTTTAAGCACGCGACGGACTTCGTTGAGGAAACGATCTTTGTTCGGGTACCGATGGCAGGATTCGATGTTGATAACAACATCTATTGAATCCTCGTCAAAGGGAAGGCATTCCGCGTTCGCGTTGAGGAATTTCACGCGTGGAAACGAGTGGACTCGACGGCAGAATTCGAGGTTGCCAGCACAGATGTCGACACCAATAACAGCGCCCGGAGAGTGGTGCCGGGCGAGGTACGAACAGGCCCCGCCTCGTCCACAACCAACATCGACTATTGTCTTATCGGTGAGATCCATGTCCCTTACGAGGTGTCGGACCAAGTTGGCGGCGAAGCGTTGATCGCGATCGAGCGGCTGAACCCAGGTGAAGTCGTCTTCTGTATTCGGATTGGCGTAGCCGTGATTCATGAACACATAGCGTTCACTTCGAATCTGCTTGGCCGATCTATCATACCAGTTCATCCCGCTATGTTGTTTTGGCGGCTGAGCATAGGTGAGAATCCGTTGGTCAACCAACAATTTCAAAGAAAAATACCCCTTCGCTGGGCAATCTAACCTTGTCCGTCGGCCGAGAATCTTCGAAGGTTCAGTGATCTAGTGGCCCTATGCAGATTGATGACACATTTTACTCGTTTCAACCTAATGAGCTCCGAGGATTTACCGGTGTGGCTGAAGCGTTTCGAGAGTGCTGTGTGAAACCGGAAGGTCACGATCTTAGCATCTTTGCCAGACGATTGCTAGACGATCAGAAGTATCGCGATTGGCGAAATGAGATTCATGCCCTGCCCGCAACGGAGGAGATGTTAAAGCGGGAAGGAAAGAATGCGATCGCGAAACGAGGAGTGGGGCTGCGAAACGGGTTGGGGCAGCAAGACGGAACGGGGCAGCAAAACGAGAACAATCCCGACCGGGTGACCTTTGAACTGGGGAGTGGAAGCTTTGTGTGGAAACCCCCTACTATTCATGCCCGCCCATTACAGGAACAGATCACAGCGGCAACCGGACTGACTTGCTCTCCAGCGGGGTGCATTCTCTATCCCCCGGGGGGCTTTCGTGAATGGCACACGAATAAGTTCGATTGCGGAATGGATGAAGATACGTGGTTTCTGTTTCTCGTTTATGCGGACCGTTCTCACGCTTCGTTTTTCCGATTTGTCGAGCCTGATTCGGGAGAGCTGATGACGTCGTGGGACGAAGGGACGACCATTAATATTTTTCGCCATAGTCCGCAGCGCCTTCTGTGGCACTGCGTCGCTTCTGACGAAGCGTATCGCTGGAGTTTTGGGTTTCGCATCAGTCCGCGATGGAGGGAGATGCTTCTCTAACCTCCCAACAGGGACTGTGGGGTTTAGAGCAAGCTTCTTATCGGCGCGTGATAACGTAGCTCGATCCTGCCTCGAAGGACGTTTCCAAATCACTCTTCTCACCTGTTGACCAAAGAATCTCCAACTTCTTGATCTCGGTGTGTTTCCCCAGTCCAAATTGCGCTTCTAAGGGGTCATGTGAGATGAACCCGCCACTGGCTTTGATCTCGCGCATCTGGCGGAGTTGGCCGTTTGTGCCATAGCGAATCGTCAGCCGGCACCCCACACCAAAACGGTTCCCAAGGTAATCCCTGATGCGAAACGTGATAGCATTGCTCGTGGAAACTGTGTTCTTATAAAGGCGCGGCATGTCATCGATGGGAACGGTCACGATATCGAGGTCGCCATCCCGATCGTAATCCAAGTAAACATAGGCGCTCGTACACACACGGTCTACCAGGCCGGCGGATTCGGTCTCGTTCGAAAAACCTTCTCCGGCACGATTGTGGAACCAGTGGTTTGAAGCGCGGGCGATGCCGATGAGGTAACCGTTGACGACGAAGAGATCTTGAAGTCCGTCGTTGTCGACATCAGCAAACTTGGAGTTCCAGGCCCAGTTACTGCGATTGACACCCAATTCGGTCGCACGGTCGACGAAGCGTCCCTTTTCAGTAGGCATCAGGAGCGCGTTGTCTCGATGCTGCTCTGGTAACGCAGCGGCCATGCGTTCGGCTGATTCTTCGTGTCGACCCGCTAACATATTATTGCCAAGGAGTCCCAGATCTGGCGGAAGCGAGCCGACATATTTTTGCAGCCACTTTTCTGCATCTTTATCGCTGCGCCTCCACGTGCCTAAAATATACCGGTCGAGAATATTAATGCCCATGAGAATGCGCCGGTGGACCGAGTCCTCGATCTGCCCCAGCGGAGCCAGTGAACGTTGGTTGCGGGCGTTGGCGAGAAGCCTCGCGTAGCGATGATGTTCTTGTGTCTGGGGCTTTGCCTCGGTGTTGACCCAGTGGGTTGAAACACGCTGCTCTTTGTTTCTATCTTCCTCGGTGAATTGCGCGATGAACAAATCGGGGCGAAGGTCATTATCGATATCGCTTGAGGTAATGCTCATAGTGGTGCGCGGCACGCGTTCGATAAGGCCGTCGGCCCGGTTTACCAACCTTAGCCGACCGTCGTTACCCCCGAGATAGAACATATCTGGGACTCCGAAGTCGTTGCCGACGCTGAGGTCGAGCCGACCGTCCTGGGTGAAATCGCTGAGGAGTAAAGAGAGCGTTTCTCCTGGTGTCGCCGGCAGGAACTCGGTGCGGAAGGTTTGGTCTTCATTCCAAATCAGCAGATTGCGTGAGGCCGATGCCGATACGGTGTTGGCGCCCTCCGTATGGAATTCGCCACCGACACTCCAGCGGCCGAGCGCGGCATCGAGATCTCCGTCACGATCGATGTCGCCGAAGGCCAGTGCTGACACAATGACCGTGTTATCTGGGATATCGAGATCGATCGCGTTGCTGTGGCTAAATTGCCCCTCGCTGTTGAAGAGAATACGAACGCCGTTTCCGAAAGAGGAGAGAACAAGGTCGAGCCAGCCATCGTTGTTCATATCGACCAAGGTCAGATCGACGACAAAATGATTGGCCATCTCGCCAATGTCACATTCTTGACGAACGAACCCCGTTCCGTGTTGGTTGGCGAAGACGGAGAATCCACCATACGAGGGGTCCGAACCCATTACAATATCGTCCCAGCCGTCGTTGTGGATGTCACCCGCTGCAATAGGACGAAATTGGGCGAAAGGTTCGCGCAGTCGATGTGGCGACGCGACAGTCGGTTCATCCAGCCCCGACTCTTTCACGGATAATTGCGTGAACAAGGTTGGGGAACCACTGTTGTCTGCATTGACAAATGAAAACTTGGAGATGGAAACGCCTGGCGTCAGATTGGTCTGAGGGGGAATTGCTCCAATGTCGAGATTGAGTGTTTCCAAGTCGGTAGCGGGGCCGGGAGGCTTTCCGCGTTGGGGCCAAATTGCGGAATCATCAGTGCTTTCGTGTAGAAAGGTACGAACAAAGAGTTCCTGCTCTCGTTGCTCTGCGTATCCCGCTCCATAGTGCGCGCCTACTCCGGCGAGTAGGGAGACAAGGAGCATGGCCCCAGCCAACGTGGAGGAGAGGGTAAAGGACATGGAACGACCAATCACCCACCAGGGGTAGATACTAAATATGCCTAAGGAGAATAGCAGGGCCATTGCCGGGCCCGCTTCCATGCCTTGGCCCAGGAGCAGGGTGATTAGAATGACATCAAAGGCGATAGGGACGGGAAGAAGCAGGCCAAAGAATCCAATTAGGAGGATTCCCAAAAGCCTTCCGAACCGACCCTCTTCAGGCATCAGTGCCACTACCTCATCGACTGGAATGATGCTCACAATTGCCGCCCCGAGTAAACCGGCCGCAATCATGGCAGGAACAGTCTTGCGCAAGATCAAACAAAGGTTTTGGGGGAAGACTTTGGCCAGCCAGCGAAGGGAGTCGCGCCAACTGGAAGAAATGGGGGGGGGCACAGTAACACAGTTTGTGCCTTCGCTCTGAATTTCTCGTCCTGGGATGGTGCGGCGCCGTTCTATCTTGAGAATTCTGAGTGAGAAGGGGAGAAAGACAAACAGAACGAGGAGCGTTCCGATGATCTTGATCACGGCCAGGTACCAGGGCAGTAGGGTGAAGAGCATCGAGAGCACGAGAACGTTTAGAGTAGGCGAGCTGATGGTGGCGGCAAGACTCGCCGCAGGGCGTGCCCCAGCAGCATAAATCCCTTGGCCAATAGGCGTGGCGCAGTTCACGCAGACGCCCAGAGGAGCTCCCATGATGGTTCCCCAGAGGGCGCCCCCAAACGGGTCCGTGCACTCTTGTGGATTGATACAACTCAGTGCGCACATTATCGCGCTCGCAAAGAGCAGGCCGAAGACCATTCCTTTCCAGTTCGTGTATCCCCAGTTGACGGCGGTGCGACTGACCTGCTGGGCAAGAGTAGGGTCTTCTGGTAGTTCCCAAATGATGTCGAACGCGAGACCGGAGACTTCAGTCTCAGCACCCATGGCCGCCTTTTCGTTGAGAGCAGGGTAGCGGGAACCACTCCAAAAAATGCCGGCCAAGAGCGCCAGCAGCGACAGTGACGTCCAGAGCCGTTTGTTCCTAAAGAGAGTCATTGCTCGGCGGTTGGCAATTTTTGCGATTGGGAAGGTTTTGCGCGCGCCAGTTCTGGAATGTCAAATCGCGAGGCCCAAGCTCTGGGATCAAGCAGATCAGCAGTGCCTCGAGGGATGTAATGAAAAAAGATCAAGTGGCAGAAATGGCCCCGCTCGCGGGGTTTGGCTATGGGATCCCGATAGTGCCATTGGCTACTTCCGGAGAACAAGACTCCGTCTCCCGGGTGTAAGGCATATGGACGAAATGCGTTCTTTGGATCTTCTTTGATGTGTTGAATCCAATCCTCAGAGGACACGGCAAAATCTTCCGGCCAATCTCGTGTTTGGCTAATGTGGATGGGCCAAACATCGGATTGTTCGAGACAGACATCGAGGGTCCACTTTGACTCAGGAGAATCCATATGCACCTGGCACGCACCCAGATTAGAGTATAAACTTAGAAAATTGTACCGCGGCTCTAGTTCTTCGCCGGCCATGTCACTCACACGTTCCGTAAGGGAGTTTTGCAACTCCGTGAAATACGCATGATCATGCACAATGTGCCGTCCCATACGGAAGAATTCGTGCCGCTCCAATTCATTTTTCGTTAGCTCTCTTACGACCGCCTTGGCGTTGTTCAAGGTATTGGGATCCAACAGTGATTTGCGCTTAATCGGCACGACTGCTTTCTTCGTTTTCAGTGGTTCAAACGCCGCCAAAAACTCAGATAGCCGATCCGGATGATCCCGTTGCACTGTCTCGCGCGCCCATACGTAGGCATTCAGCCATAAGGAATCATACCAGGGAAATCGAGACTGCGTCATCAGGCTTTTTGATGGGGTTTTTGGTCAAACCCATGATTGCGACGGAGCTCTTCTTTGTAAACGCGATAGTCGCTGTAGGTCGGCCAGAACGAACGATCGACCATTCTTGGCATCTGCTCCTGAGATTGTTCGAGCAACGTCGCCATGAGATGATTGTCATATTCTTCCCGGGCTCCGTTGCAATCTTGAGGCGGTTGTTTGCCATGAATCAGCCGCATCCTAAACTTGATGTACTCGAAGGCCAGATGAGCGACTGGCGAACCGAGGAAGTCCGTTATGTTGATTTAACCGCGTTCCTTGATTTCCGAGCTTATAGACGGACTTGCTCGTTCCATTGGGCGAGCGTCTCATTGACGGTTTGAGCCGGGAAAAAGCGCTCTATGGTGCGTTCGGTTTCCGCTTTGGAACCAAACAATTCGCCGAGGGCAATGGAAAGCCGTTGATCGACCGGGAAGTCTTGAATCGCCTGCCAAATCATTCGCTCACGCTTTCTTTCTTCCATGGTCGCCAAGAGGTAATTTCGTGACTCTGAGTTTGGACACCCCGTTTCCGCTATTTTTTGAAGCAACGCCTCATCGGCTCCCGTGCTCTCAAGTTTCAGAAGGCTGCGGAGACAGCGGAGTGGGTCTCCGGTCTTCACCATGTCTAATACGGCGGTTTCGAAAACTGAATCATCCTGGCGTCGAATGGCAGCGACCAGAGCCATTCTTTTATGGAAGTCCTTATCCTGATAGTATGATCTCCAGGCAAGACCACTTCGCGAGTATCCTTTTTGAATTTCACCCTCCGCAGTTTTGGTGCGCGCGACCAAGCTAATCGACGGCTGGCCCAAATGCGCCACACAATGGATGAACCGGTCACCCGAGGCGATTGTAGCGACGTCGCCAGGACCGATCAGGCGTACTTCGCGTAAGTTTAGGGAGCCGCACTCGAGTCCCTCACAAATGGATTTCTCACTTTGGTATGAGTATTCGATTTGTAACGAATGCCCGGAGAGGACGCGGAAGGCACCGGCAAAACCATGTCCGTGGATGGCGGTGCGGCTCGTGAACCAGAAAAGGACTTCGATGTAGAAGCCTTCACCTGTGTAGACCACTATCGAGGGTTCGCCGAATTTTGCTCCGAAATTGAGCTGTTTGGGAAGGATTGCACGGTCGTTCATCCAACGAGCCATGAAAGCCGTGTCAATAGCGGGAGGCGATGTTTCGGTGATTACCTGTGTCGCGATAGCCGCGAACTGATTGGGGGAATCGTGGGAACTCCAACCTTGTTCGATCGCCTTCCCAAGAGATTCAAAGTAATCCACGGACCCTATCAGCCGGTTGTAGCGAAATCCGCTGTGAGAATCAGTTTTTTAGAGTGAGGGAAGCTGATCCTAGCATCGGTAGGATCAACTTGGAGCCATACCCATCGGCCCGCCTGTTGGCGATCCCGCAAATTTTACGTCATGCCCGCCTTCCGTGACGGAGTTCTGGATTCCTCCATCGGTGTATTTATGATCAACGCGAGAGTGGCTTGGCGTAATCCAATCGCGCTTCACTTTGGGATTCTCGTCACCTGACTCTTTAGTTGAGCTCATTTTCCAGAACTTACCAGGCCGTTGGCGCCCTGTCATGCATTTTGTGCGCGTCGGATTTTCTCAATCCGAGTGGCGCCCGATTGCCTTAGCCGGGGATTGAAGCTCCATTCGATTCGCATCACGAATCCGAGCCCCCGATGCGACGTCGTTCGGGCGGTTGCCGCGTCCAAGAGCCTGTACGGCACGTCAAGATCTTGAATCTCATTGAGTAGGTGGGCCCAGGCTTCCCGTAGCTGCCGATGAAGATCCTGTCGCCGGCGAGTCAGCCCCGATTCACTTTTACTGGGATTCCAGCAGATCTCTGGCGCCAGCCACGCCTCTGCCGATTTACGGAAGAAGTGTCGGTTCCAGCCGTTCTTGAAGAAGAGTCGAGAGGGGAGTTTTAGCGCGAACTCAATCACCCTCTGATCCAGCAAGGGATAAGCATAGCTAATACCTCGCCTGCCGCCGACAGCAGCCCATGTTTCCGTGCGCCTTGTGAGATGTCCATTTTCGAGGTAGAGCAGCTGGTTTTTGCGCACACCCGGTTGAAGACGGAGCAACCGATCCTGGAGTGCCCGCGCGGACTGGAGGCGGTCCCGAAACTCATGCTTTAGCAACCGGGGGACGCGCCTGGTAGGCCAATAGGTATCCGAAAGGTCTTGCGGACTGATGAGCTGCAGCAGACGAGCCGGTAGCCATGGCGCCAGAGAGTCGTGTAAGAAATATCGTAGCGAGGCTCGGCCGCGAGACGTTCGACGCAGCAACCTCAACAGGGTCAGCATTTGCCCTTTCCCCAGAAGCTCTGCGTGATACCCATGACCCTGTTGAGCGATAAGTTCGTCGCCTCCCCAGCCGGAAAGGAGCAAGCGAACTCCGGCATTGCTGGCTTGTCGTCTGACCGCCCACTCCTCGGGCCAGTCGGATGTGTACTTGAGATCCGGGACGTTGAAATGAGCGTTCACACAATCTAGTTCTGTCACTGAGGCGAACTCCACAGGAATTCCCTCACGGCTAGAAATACGTTCGATCCGCTCCTGTTCCTCTCCTACTGGTGCTTCTTTATCTGGTTGAGGCGACCAGGAATAGCCTGCCGTAAGGTAGCGGCCCTGTTTTTTTAGTTCGCGGTGCGCGATAACGGCAACCGCCGAAGAATCCAATCCGCCACTGAAATGGGCCCCCACCGGATGGAAGCAACGCAAGCGATCCGTGACTGCTCGCGTCAGCAAGCGTTGAACTTCGGCGACACAATCGGCCTCCGAGCAATTGCCGAGGGACGGCACGTGATCTGGCGACCAATAGGTTCGGGTTTGGGCCGTCCGATTCCGCACTGTGAGGGAGGAAGCTGCTGGCAAGGCAAAAACGGAATCATAGCAGGTGCGCGTGCGATGGGGATAGTTGCAATGATTGCGCAAGTGGGCGGCGATGAATTCTACATCTGGCTCTCGCGGCACGCCGGCCGCGAAGAGTCCTTCGCAGTCGCTGGCGAACACAAACCGTCCCTTGGTCTCTTGGTAGTAAAATGGCCGGATGCCCATGATGTCACGGGCACAAAAGAGTTGTCGCTTCCGGGCGTCCCAAATGGCAAAGGCGAAGTCACCGATCAGGAAGGGGGGGCAATCTTCGCCCCACTTATGATAAGCGTGAAGAATGAAGACGCTGTCCGGGGCATTAGCGGGAAGACCTAGTTGAGGGGCAAGTTCCGCGCGATTGTCGATCCGCGCATCGGCGACAATCGCGAGTTGGAGATCCGAGGACCATGTGGGCAACGTTTCTTTTGTAGATTCTGGAGTGATGTGTAGGGCTTGAAATCCGAGCGCGATGCCCTTGTCCTTCCATTGGTTCGAACCGTCGGGCCCGAAGGCATTCAAGGCCTTCATCATCGAAGCAAATGAGTCTTGATCTAGGGGCGCGTCGTTCCGGTGCCGCAAGCCGCAAATGGCGCTCATTTTAGGTCGCTCACAGTTGGGTAATCAGTAAGTAGAACGAAGTCGGTTGCTCCGTAATCTCAGTAGACCGGTTCCCCGTCTTCCCTGAGATAGCCATACTCTCGCATCACAATCTCGTGATCGTTGATGACTCTCTCGGCCTGCTGTTTACTTAGATAACGACGCCATCCCCCCGCTTTCCCTTCGCGAAAAAACTGTGCGTTGGTTACTCGTCGTTCGTGAAATCCGTTTAGTCTTTCCGCCTCTTGAAGTCGTTCAAAGCGGCACTGGTCCAGGGCCAATGCAATCTCACTCTCGTGGTGATCTATTCTGGCGAATCGCGCAGATGCGGTAAACGTTTTGAGCGGTGACGCCTTCATGTCTTCGTAGCGCATGGTATGAACGGCAAAGGGGGCGTTCACCCAACTTCGCACATGGCTGCTCCAGTCCAAAAGGGTTTGACGCACTTGATCGTTCAGGCCGTATCGCGGCACGGCCACGGCTTCGGTAGGGTTCGCCATGCGGGCAATTATTGCGTCGAAGTCTCTATGGCCGCTGTGGAAAGCATACGAAACGACAATATCAAGAGGGTTGCGGATAATGTAAATGGCTCCTGCTGTGGCACGGTCGGTGAATAAGGGCGCGCCGCCATTCCCATTCGTGCAAGCGTCGTGTACTTTGATAAAACAGTGGCCCTTGTCGTCCTTGGCGGCTTCTGACGCAATGTCTTCAAAAACGCGCGAACGTAGCGAGGCGACTTCATCATGAGTAAGGTCAGAGGAATCGATACCGGAATAATGGTCGAACACCTCGCGGGCAGAGCCTATGTTGAATCCGATCGTGTCGAGCCCAACGAATGCCTTGGGATCTTCGATTCCCAGATTGCGGAGAAAGATGCGGAACCAAGTATTTCCTGACTTAGGATAGGAGGCCAACCAGATGATGCCCGTTTCGACCCGTGCATGTTTGGCACCGGTTCCATTCATTTTAAGTCACGAAGGCTTGCCGCCTGCCGCTCTGGAGAAAGCTGCGTGGAGGGATTTTGGTTCGGACGAGACTGTGGCACCCAAGCGTTGCGAGGTCGCAGGTCTTCCGGCCCAAAGGCAAACGCCGAGACGATGGCGTAAGATTCGTACTCGCTAAGGCCAACAACGATCATAGGGCCGCATCGAACCCACGCGTGGGCCTCAATGCCACGTTTTCCTCCTGGACGAACGCCGAGATAAAGTGTGCCGTCGACCGACCGGCGATCGAGCATGGTTCGCGCAACGATGGCTTTTACGAAGCACCTGCAGTCCCAGGGCAGATTCCGTGCCGCCATGCGAGTGGCTCGTTGGACGCGTCGGATCTTGAGAAGCAGTTGGGTTCCGGTGTCTTGTCCGGACGATTCTTTTCCGTGTTCACCTAGGCGAGGCGCTAATCGGTCGAATGGTTGGCGAATCAGGAAGCGAGCCCAGGCGCTGAGTACGATTGCCTCAAGGAGTGCCACCTTGTCGGCTGCGGGCAGGCGTATCAGATTTCGCAGCTTAGCGAGCATGTTCGTCCACGACTTCTACGAGACCGTCTTCCACGAGACTCGTCAAATGGGCGAGGACTTCGGATTGGCACTGTTCGTCGGAAACTTGAAAGAGCTCCTTCAGGGAGGCGCAGACCTCACTGACCCGTTTCGGGGCATCAATCAGCTCCCAAATTTCCGCACTCGATTCATTGAGCCCGAAGTACTGGCCGGAGTCCATATTGAGGACAGCAGTGCATTCGCCCATCGCCGCGCTTACCTGGTTGGGGGTTTGCTGGACCACGGTGTCCATGCTGAGATTCAGTTCAGAGTCTGACATGTTTGTTAGATATTCAACGTGTTCCAATGATCTTCCAATTGATCGAGGTTTTCCTCCATTTTCGGAAAACACTTGTCTCTCCACCAGTCAAAAATGGGAACAGACTTTATGATGCCTGCGCTCGTATGCATATGCGTTTTCTTCGTTCCCAACCAGTTTAAGTAACGGAATCGGTAGGTATGGTGAACCAACGCACGCAACGCATCCACCTTATTCATGGGCACGACTCCTTTGGGTTGATGTGCCTCATCCGATATGACTTGGAGTTGGTAAACGGCCTTTAATGGTAGTGGGTCCGGCCCGACCGATTCCATGCCGGCGAGTTCGTATTTGTCGGCATCCCTCAAGCGCTCGGCATCCGAGCGGGACAGCCCGATGACATCCATTGCATCTCCCCAAAGTTTTAAGCGACGAAAACCGGGATATACCACCGGTCCTTGTTTCGGATCGACGCGGATGGCGCAAATATCGTCACTGATTAAGGGGTATCCTCGCTTCGTTAGGAACGCAGCCAAAGTCGATTTACCCGCCCCGGAAGTACCCGAGAAGGCGACACAGCCCTCGCTTCCGAGCGCCACCGCGCTGGCGTGCAACGGGAATAGGCCTCGCATATGGAGGAGAGAGCCGAATGAGGATCCTAGTAGAAACACCCTGACGGCGGTATCGGTTGCGCCGGGCATTCGATCAATGATGATCTGCTTTCCGGCAATCGCGAGGAATCGGCCTACGTTAGGCGCTGTGAAGAGTAATTCGTTTTTGGATACGGAAAATGCGGCGCCAGAACCTGTTTCATCCGCCAGAGCATTGGGGACTTTGCCAAAACGCACCGTGACGTCCGCTCGATGACGTCCGCTCTCGGGCAAGACGTCGCAGGGAAGCTCCAGTTCGGAAGCGATCGTCAATCCACAAGCTATGTAATGAAACATTCCGTTCAATCAGATTAAGTTCTAAACCCCTACCCAATAGACTGCTACGGGGACAAGCAAAAGTTGTTGCGTCGATTTCAAGCACATGGCTCGATAGGGGAGAACATGTCCTTGTCTCTCTGCGATGATCAGTCCCAAACCCTCTCGACCGCAACCGTGGCGGCATTGGCGCGACGAGCCGTGGAGCGGGAGCCGGAGAATGCGAACCGGCACGCAGCCTTGGCCAAGGCATTGTTCCACCTCCTTGATGCTGAGGCTTCGGAAGCCTCGTGGCGTCGAGCGATTGAGCTCGCCCCGGACCGTCTGAGTTGGCGATTTGAGCTTGCTCGCTGTCTCATGAGATTGGGACGATATGACGAGGCAATCGTGTTGGCAGAGGAGTCGATGCAAGGAGGCGAGGAATCCGCGGCAGCGCATGCACTCATTGCCAATGCCTTTCGGCGGTCGAAAAACTCCCGATCGGCACTACAAGCGGCACAGCGTGCTTTGCTGGTAGATTCACGGTACACTGTCGCGCTTAACTATCTTGTAGAGATACTTTATGACCTTCAACGATTTGGGGAAGGGGAGCGCGCCTGCCAAGGGGCGATAGAAGAGGGCTGGGCCAGTACCAAGACGCTCGCCCTTTATGCTCAGCTACACGCGCGACTCGAAAACCAAGCCGCCTGTCGGGCGTTACTCGACTATGATCGATTAATTTACCGCACCTCTCTGCCGCGATCAGGTGCTGAACTTACTACATTCAACAGTGAACTTGCTGAGATCATTGAGCAAGGTCGCCATCTTCAATTCGAGCCCGCGGGCTACCCTGTTCATAACGGGAAGCAGCGAATACTGAATAACGAGATCAATCCTTCTCTCACCGAGTTAAGTCGATTTATTCAGCAATCGGTTGAGGAATTCTCATCCACTCTTGGTAGCGAACCGCACCCGTGGTTGGCGATGAAACCAAATACGCTTAAAACCACCATCTGGGGCGTCACTCTTGATCGGAGCGGCCACCAAGATCGCCACATCCATGTTTCTGGTTGGATGTCAGGCGTCTACTATGTCAAGACGCCTGACTCAGGCGATGCCGAAGTGCCTGGAGCCGGAGCGCTGGTCTTTGGTGCTGATGAAGACGGATCAGTGGCGGGGCCGGAATGCACCATCAATCCCTATCCGGGCTTGTTAGTAATGTTTCCTTCGTATTTCTACCATGGAACCACTCCGACCTCTAGTGACGCCCCACGCATTTCAATCGCCTTTGATGTGCTACGGAATGAATGAGCCGAAATGCAGCCTCTAACGCGCAGTAATTCTGACCTAGACAACAGTTTTGTTCTGCGATAGGGCTGCCGCAAAAGATTCCCAGTTCGTGGGGTGTCCAGCGTCGACCTGTAGGTTGTAGGTTTGCGCCGCTCCAAACTTCTGTGACCAAACTTGTAACTCTTCCGGCATTTGCTTCTGTCTGTGCCGATAGAGCTTGGCGTCGATGTTAGCAATGGCTGCCTTTGTTTGATCGGGATGTGGTTTGAGGTCAGCAGCGCCTATGATACGCTCAACGTAGGCCTCGGGATTGATGATTGCTTCTTTATAGTCGATCAATTGAGTGCGCGTTCGCAGACCAGATAATTCGTTGGTCATGGCTCGGGCGAGGGCATTGGCCATCCAAACGTAGTACCCGAAAAACTCGGTAGCGGTAATAAACCGGGCCATGCGGTCATTCGTATTCTTGGAGAACAGCTGAATCAGTGACGAGGCCTGCTCCACTGGCTCCCGGAAGGTAATGAACACCGCTCGGATATGGCGGTCGATTTTGGGCCAAGTTGCGACACGCTCCGCCGCATGGAGGTTCCGAACCGCCATCTTGCATGCCATTTGCGTGCAATCTTGCGTCAACAATTCTTGAAATCTTGGAGAACAGATTCCCTGATTCCAAATCTCTTGTTCCACGTAGTAGCCCTTTGGATTGCCTTGTATGTAGTGCGTTCCCTCCTCAGCGTGTGCCGGTCCCAGCACGTTTTGCCCAAGCTGGCGCAGGGTTTGCATCATAAGCGACGAACCGCTTCTCCCGATCGTCAGGACCAAAATCATCGGCAGCGGAGCGTAATAAAATGGGAATTGATTACAATCCTGCATTACTGGCGTCGGCTCTTTCGGATGATCGAGGCTTCAATCAGATCATTTTCAAGCTTACAGCACGTCAAACGCAATGCAGGTTCGCGGCGCCAACGACGTTGTGGGAACTGTCTGGTGGTAGATGTAAGCCGGAAACAAAACAAGCATCCCGGGACGAGGCATAATCGTATGCGAGGGCATGACATAGCTCTGCGCTTCCGTAATCGGAGGGGGGCCGAGGACGAGCGAACCAGGGGGCGGAGCAACGTTTGAGTCAGGCTGCGGAACGTCAACGTAGTAGACGCCGGATAGCCACCCGGCTTCGTGGATGTGACTGTGGGCGGTCCCGCCTTGGTTCATTGTCAGAACCCAGAAATTGAGGCTGAGTTCTTCCGGCTTCAGACGAAACCACGGGTGCTCGCCATCTTGTAAACGAATGTAGGATTCAACTTCGCGCTTGATCTGGGTGCGCAACCGTCGCATTCCTGGCCATTCCTTTTCATGGCTGAGAAGAAAGACTTCGCCGCCGGATACGGAAGAATGATTGGTATAAGAATTCGAATCGACTGGTGTCTCGGGCCGTTCGGCCAGCATTTGGATGACATCACGATTCAACAATGCAGTTTCTTCTGGGCTAGTGCGGAGCTCGTTCTCATGAACAAAGCGCGGGAAATCCAGCAGTTCCCGGCAACGCGCGTCTTCGCCTAATTCGCCGAGCAGTAAAGCGTGAAGCGCAAGTATTTCCGTGCTTAAAATTCCGCGTTCGATGGCTTCTGTGCATTCGGCTTCCGCACTGAGCGGCTGCCCCGCGTCCTTCAGTGCGTGAATCAGACAAGCTCGGGAACTTGGATGCACGGGAGCAAGTTCGAGCGATTTTCTGGCGTTGGCGATCGCATCGTCATGTTTCTGGAGAGCACGGCTCGAGCGGGATATCAATCGAGTGGCTCGGGCGGAGTCCCCGCCCCGGTTTAGCGCTTCTTGCGCTACGGCGTGCGCTTCGTCAAATTGCTCTAGGAGGATCAGAGAATTTGCCAACCCGTTGAGGAACCGCGGTGTTCGTTGCCCATGCTCGAGGCATTTCCGCCAGGATTGTTCAGCGGATTCAGCATCCAACAGCATCAAGTGTAGCTCAGCGACGCGGGCGTGTCTGGCGGGATTGTCTGGATTTCGTTGGGCTGCGTGTTGCGCAAGCTTCAAGGCAATCAAAAGCGGAAGCTGGTGGCCTTCCTTCTTCCAGCGAATCGGAGTCATGATCGAACGATGTCGAATGAGAGCGTTGATCGGTTGTGTGGCCAATGCAAGTCCAGGGAACACGACGGTGTGTCAATCATAGGAGAATAGGAACAGGAATCAGACCAGATGCTGCTGGTTATTCTTAGGGGCATTGACTGAGAAACTAGCGTGGAGTTTGCACATCTCAAGAAGAAGATATTCAAGAGAGCGCCTTGGGAAGCGTTTGGCTGTACCAAGGCTTGAAAGTGACGCTTTCAATACGAGGTGCGAAGCGATAGGGCGGCGGATTTTCGGCAGGTTAGACCTCGGGGTGAAAGATGAGATTCAATGCATGAGCTCCCTTTGTCGTGAGTTTCGCCGGTTTTCGATTGCTCAATTCGAAGTTCCTGGCATCGTAGGCTTACTAGAGAGTAGGGTGGCGTCATCTTGAAGTTTAAACATCAGCATTTGTCCCTGTCGAAAAGCCGGTAACTGGGTGTTGGTTCTGGTGAAGTAAGCGAGTGTTTTCATGGCTCTTCGGCACTACTTCAGGCGTTTTTTGCATCGTGCTGGATGGCGGGCGGGCTGCCTCCTAGGGCTCGCTCTGTCAGCGGGATTGGTGCAAGGAGTAGGGTTGCTGATGGTGCTCCCGTTTCTTGAGTTGGCTGGCCAAAACCAGGGGCCTTCAAACTGGCCAGTGGTTGTCGAGTGGTTGGTCGAGGCTTGGCCAACTTCCATCATCCCTCTTAACTTGTTCACAGCTCTTTGTGGCTTCGTCTTGTTGGTGTTGCTGACGTCGTCTTTGGGATGGGCGCGGGCGTTGGTGCAAGTTCGAGTTATTTCTGACTTTGGACGAATGCTGCGAGACGAGCTGTATCGAAACCTTATCGCGGCACGTTGGACCACCCTCGCCAGATTCGAAAGGGGCGAGCTGCAGCAACATATTCAGCAAGATACGCGAGAAGTTGAGGGTGTTGCTAATACGGGGGTCGCTCTGGGGGCTGGGGCGATTACAGGGTTGGTCTATCTCGGAGTCGCTATCCAGCTTTCACTTATACTCACTGCTTTTGCCACGCTGGCCGCTCTGATTATCTTTGCCTGCCTTTGGCCCGTGAAACGTCGGATCGAACGATCAGCCTTGGCAATCAGGACGGGAGTTCGTGGTGTTTACCAGCGGGTTGAGGAGCGAGTCTCGATGATCAAGTTGGTGAAGAGCTTTGGGCGAGAACATCACGAGTGGCGCGAGTTTCAACGGCTGACCGAGGATATGCGGCGTCATCGGATTCGTTCGGCGGACGCCAATGCGGGTGTGCCAGTCGCATACGCTGTTCTGGGGGCTGCCTTCCTCAGCGTCCTAATTTATGCCGGTGTTAGTGTGTTGGGGCTTGGCGGTGATCGTGTGTTGGTGCTCACGGTGATTTTTGCCAGACTGTTAGCGATTGCCAATGTAGTGCAGCAATCCGTCAATGCGTTGGCTCGTACAGCGCCGGCACTACAGGCCCTCTACCAACGGGCGTGCGACCTGCAGCCCGAAACGGAGGCGTTTTCTACAAGCTTGGAAAACGAGCGGCTGAAACTGGGCGATCATCTCCGCTTGGAAAGCGTAGGTTTTCGCTACCTGGACGAAGGGGCGCCTGTCCTGAGGGATATTTCATTTTCTATCAAACCGGGGTCGATCACCGCTTTGGCCGGTCCTTCCGGAGCAGGAAAGACCACGGTGGCCGATTTGATCCTTGGGCTCCTGGAACCGACGGAGGGACGGATCATCGTTGATGAGGTCACGTTGGATTCAACGATGCGCTCTCGGTGGAGAGGGGCCGTGGCGTATATGCCCCAGGAACAACTTCTCCTTCATGATTCGATACGAGCGAATCTATTATGGGCCAATGAGTCGGCGACAGAAGAGCAGATGTGGTTCGCTCTGGAACAGGCTTCGGCTGCTGGGTTCGTGCGGGCCTTGCCAGAGCAACTGGAAACGATTGTGGGGAACAGGGGGGGGCGTTTTTCTGGCGGTGAGCGGCAGCGACTCTCGCTGGCTCGGGCATTGATGCGGTCACCTTCGCTACTGGTCCTAGATGAGCCGACTAGTGCGATCGATGACGCGAACGAGGCAACGGTGTTGAAGGCGTTACAGACTTTGAAAAAGTCGACGACGATTCTGTTGATTGCTCATAGTCCTCAGGCGATTGCGGTGGCCGATTCGGTCGTGCGCCTTGAGGCGGGGCGGCAGGTGGCTGGAAGTTAGAGGTTAGAAATTAGAAATGGGGACAGAGCTACGTTTTATTGCTACGGAATCTCACGTTGATGCCTCTCTAGGACGGTGTCGTGGTGTGCCCAGTCTTCCTTGGGTTTCGGATGATCCAAGTTGTAGTGCAGGCCACGGCTTTCGGGGCGGGTCATGGCGGATTCGATGATCAGGTCTGCCACAGTGACTAGGTTGCGAAGCTCCAAGAGGTCGGGGGTGACGTGGAAGTTGGTGTAAAAGTCTTGGATTTCTTCCTGGAGGTTTAGGATGCGGCGCTTGGCCCGTTTAAGCCGCTTCTCGGTCCGGACGATGCCGACGTAGTCCCACATCAAGCGGCGGATTTCGTCCCAGTTGTGCGAGATCACGACTTGTTCGTCGAGGTCGGAGAGATCCCCGTCTTCCCAGGCCGGTAGGTTGGTTTGTGGCTCGGTTTGGGGGGCTCCATTGAGCTGCTCTGCGGCTCGGTGCGCGACGACGAGGGCTTCGAGGAGGGAGTTGCTGGCAAGGCGGTTGGCGCCGTGGAGGCCGGTGCAAGCGACTTCGCCGATGGCATAAAGTCCCGGCAGCGTGGTGGCGCCTTGTGTGTCGGTTTGAATCCCACCGCATTGGTAGTGCGCCGCCGGGACGACGGGGATGGGTTGTTTGGTGATGTCGATCCCGTATTTCAGGCAGGTTTGGTAAATGTTCGGGAACCGATTCATGATGAACGGCGCCGGCTTGTGCGTGATGTCGAGGTGGACGTAATCCCGGCCCTCTTTTTTCATTTCGTTGTCGATCGCGCGTGCCACCACATCCCGGGGAGCTAGCGATTTGAGTTCATGGTAGTCCGCCATGAATTCGCGGCCGGATTGGCTTTTGATGATCCCGCCTTCCCCTCGCACGGCTTCGGAAATGAGGAATGTCTTGGCTTCTGGATGATACAGGCAGGTGGGGTGGAATTGGACGAATTCCATGTTCAGGATGGGAACGCCGGCGCGATAGGCCATTGCGACGCCGTCACCCGTGGCGATGTCCGGGTTGGTGGTGTAGAGGTAGACTTTGCCGCAGCCCCCGGTGGCGATGATGATGTTTGGGGAGCGGAAGGTATGGACTTCTTCCTGTTCCGTATCGAGCACGTAGATCCCGTGCACGCGGTTGGGACCGTCCTGCTTCAGGCTCTTGGTGGTGATGAGATCGATCGCGAAATGGTTCTCGAAGATCTCGATGTTGGGATGGTCGGCGATGGCTTGGAGTAGGGCGCGTTCAATCTCGCGGCCGGTGACATCCTTGGCGTGGAGAATGCGGCGCTTGGTGTGGCCGCCTTCTTTGCCCAGGTCCCATTCGCGCCGACCGTTCTCGGAGGCGGTTCGTTCCGAGAATTCCATGCCGAGGCGGACGAGATCGCGGACCCGGTCGGGCCCTTCCGCTAGGATCTCGGCGACGACTTCGCGGCGGCAGAGTCCGGCGCCGGCGTTACAGGTGTCTTCGACGTGGCGTTCGATCGAATCCTCCGGGCTCATGACCGCGGCGATGCCGCCTTGGGCGTAGTTGGTGTTCGATTCGGCGCGATGCTTTTTGGTGATGATGGCGACGCGTCCGCGGTCCGCCACGTTGAGGGCGAAATACAGCCCGGCGATCCCGCTTCCGAGGACGATGTATTGGTAGTCTTGAGTGGCAGCTGACATGAGAATACCGGGCGTTAGAGTCGTCCGTTGTCGATCAATCGAGTTTTCCCGAAGCGGACTGCGAGTGCGAGGCGATCCCCGCGTGCCACCGTCCGCTGGCGGAATTCCAAGGTGTGAGCGTCGAAGAAGGCCAGGTAGTCGAGCTGCCCGAGCGGGGCGGATGCGATGAGCTTTTGGAGCCGTTTGGTGAGGGAAGCCACCCGGATGGAGCCTTTGGCTTGGCGAACCTGGCGTCTGGCCTCGAGCAGGCATTTGCGAAGAATCGGGGCTTCGCGGCGTTGCTCTGGCGTGAGGTAGCTATTGCGGGAACTGCAGGCCAGGCCGTCAGGTTCCCGAACCGTGGGAGAAAGAATGAGTCTGGTTGGGATATGAAGGTCGCGAATCATCTGGCGGATCACGGCTGCTTGTTGGAAATCTTTTTCGCCGAAGACCGCGAAGTGGGGTTGGGTGATATTGAGTAGGATTGCGACTACGGTGGTGACCCCTTGGAAATGGGCGGGGCGCGAGGCGCCTTCCATGGCTTGGCTCAGCTGGGTCTCGGCGACGATGGTGCTGGCGGGCGGGCCGGGCTTTTTGGGGTAAATCTCTTCCGGCGCGGGGGCGAAGAGGGCGTCGGCCCCTTCTTCGCGACAAATGCGGCGATCCGCCTCCCAGGTCCGGGGATACCCGGCGAAATCTTCCTTGGGGCCGAATTGGGTTGGGTTGACGAAGAGCGAGACCACCACGCGTCCGTCGGCGCCGGCGCGGGCGCGGGCCTTGCGGATGAGACTGATGTGGCCCTGGTGGAGATTGCCCATCGTGGGGACGAGGGCGATCGGGAGGCCTTGCTGGCGCCAGGCGAGGCACTGCTCTTGCAGGCGATGGGCTCGCGGGTAGACGGTCATCTCTTAAAGCCACGGAGTGGTAACACGAGGGTTCGGGCGCTGGCAAGGTTTCGAACCGGCGGCGGATGGTAAAACGGGGGGGCTCGATGGTGATCGGTTGACGGAAGGTGTTTGTTTCGCGCGGACCGAATCCGCTTATTTTGGGGCTTGTTGGGGCAACGACTATTCTTGTGCCGACGGCTCGCGGGTACCAGACTGTGTTAAAAATCCCATTCGCAACTCCATCGCGGTGGTCAAAGCGACAGCTCCGCTCTCGCACTCCATATTTCGTCCGCAAATCGAGCGTTTTTTGGAGTGCGAGAGCGGAGCTGTCGCTTTCAACACTCTCTTACCTGCAGGTGGAAAAGGACTTTTTGCACGGTCTCGTACGCTTGCCCCGCCTTCCGGAGCGGAACCCGGTGTGTCCTTTTTTGATCGGACCCGCCCGGGCACTTTCAAATCTATTGTCTTTTCAAATGGCTTCGACCTAAGATTGGGGCCGTTATGAAACGTCTTTTGAATCGAAAGTGGATGGGTATCGCGTTGGCCGTGGGCTTGCTGGGTCAAGAAGCCGTAGCTCAAACGGTGAGTGGCGAGCCCGTACCCTCGGTTCCAAACAACCACGGCTGGTTTGCTCTGTTTGATGGGAAGACGTTGAGCGGGTGGGCGACATTTGATCCCCATGCGTGGAAGATTACGGACGATGGGCTCCTCCAGGGCACGGGCGGTCGCAGCCATCTGTTTAGTCCGCAGACCTACCGAAACCTGGAGTTTCGTGCGGAGATTAAGCTCAACCATAAGGGCAATAGTGGGATGTATTTCCGCACGGCGCTCGGTCCGGGCTGGCCCAAGGGCTATGAAACGCAGGTCGAGAACACGAGCTCGGATCCGCAACGCACCGGGAGTCTCTACAATTTTGTAAAGATCGGAGAACAGTTGGTCGCTGATGACACTTGGTGGACCCAACACGTGGTGGCGATCGGCAATCGCATCATTATCAAAATCAACGACAAGATCGTGGTGGATTTTGTCGACGAAAAGAACACCTACACAGTCGGCCACCTGGCGCTCCAGCAACACGATCCCGGCAGCGTGGTCCATTATCGCAACGTTGAAGTGAAACCGCTCCCAGACGACGCGGCGGCGGCTCTGGCGATCGTGCAGAAGGACTTGCCGGAGGTGAAGTAGGGCGGACTTCCGCTCCCGTCGCAAAGCTCGTTGCTGTTCGCGGCGTGGCTGTTGTTTCCAGGAGGGGATTCGAGTTCTTAGTGGTTGCTAGGTAAGGGTGTTTGTTTTTAGTTTTGGTGCGTAGTAGTGGGCATGAAGATCTACATTGATGGCGAGTTACGTGATCGAGCCGATGCGAAGATTTCGGTCTTCGATCATGGGCTTTTATACGGTGACGGTGTGTTTGAGGGGATTCGGGCTTATAATGGGCGCGTCTTCAAGTTGCGCGAACATGTCGAACGGCTGTTTAAGTCGGCCAAGGCGATTTTGCTGACGATTCCGATGTCGGTTGACGAACTGTGTGAAGCGGTTCGAGCGACGTGTGAAGCCAACGAAATCGAGGATGGCTATATCCGGTTGATCGTCACACGAGGTGAGGGAAGTTTAGGGCTAGCACCGTCGAGTTGTGCCCATCCCTCCGTGATTGTTATTGCGGGGGCGATCCAGTTGTATCCGGAGGAGTACTACGAGCGGGGCCTGACGATCGTCACGGCGCCGACGATGCGAAACTTGCAAAATGCCATCAATCCCGCGATTAAGTCCCTGAATTATCTCAACAATATCTTGGCCAAGATCGAGGCTGCCAATGCGGGTTGTGAGGAGGCCATCATGCTCAACTCCGAGGGGTTTGTGGCGGAATGCACGGGAGATAATTTGTTCATCCTGAGTGAGGGCATACTCTGCACCCCACCACTGGCAGCCGGGGCCTTGTATGGAATCACGCGCAATGTGGTGATGGATTTGGCCCGGGCCGCCGGGGTCGAAGTTGTGGAGAAGAATCTTTCACGCTATGATGTCTTTGTGGCGGATGAGTGTTTTCTGACCGGAACGGGAGCGGAAGTGGTTCCGGTCGTCAAAGTGGATCAGCGCGAGATCGGTTCGGGAGAACCCGGGCCGGTGACGCGTCAGTTGATCTCCGCCTACCATGATTTGACGCGATCCGAAGGGGTGGCCATCGTCAAGGCCTCTTGAATGGTTCGAACCGGGTGATGTTTGCGAAAAAACCTCTCAAGAAGATCTGATCTATGCTTTGCAATGTTTGTGGAAAGAACGAGGCCAAGGTGTATCTGACACAAATGGTCGAGGGCAAGATCAAGAAGGTGGATTTGTGTGAGGGGTGTGCCAAAGAAAAGGGGATCGATGATCCCGCAGGATTTTCCTTAGCGGATGTACTGACCGGGATGGAGTCGGTGCAAGAAAGTGAGGCTCCGGCCCGTGATCCCGGAGGCGATGCCCGATGTGGGTATTGCAACTACACGCAGAGTGAGTTCAAGAAGACGGGCCGGCTGGGTTGTTCGGGCTGTTACGAGGCCTTTGAAGAAGGGCTTGAGCAAGTGTTCAAGACCATGCACCGCGGGGTGCGACACTCGGGCAAAGTGCCGGAAGCATTGCGCAACAGCCAGGAACTGGTGAACCGGTCCCAAGAATTGCAGGCGGCTTTGGATGCTGCGGTGGCGGAGGAGAAATTTGAGGAGGCTGCCGTACTTCGCGATGAGTTGAAGGAGGTCACAGAGGAAATGCGTCAGTTGGGCAATAAGGAGCAAGGCGAGAATGAAGCTGCTTGAGTTTTTGAAACCGCCGGACGCCTATACGGGCCGCTCGGGGCCCTTGGACAAGATCGTTTTGACCAGTCGAGTCCGTCTGGCGCGTAATCTGGAAGCGGTGCCCTTTCCCGGCCATTCCAAGAAGCCTCAACGCGTGCGGGTGTTGGAAACCTTGCTGCCCTCCGTGTCCGGTCTGCCGCCGATGGCGAAAGGGGCGCACGAGGGCATGGGGAAACTCTCGGCCTTAGAGAAACAGATCCTGGTAGAACGTCACTTGATCAGTCGCGAACACGCCGCTCGTGGCGCTGGAAGCGCGGTGGTGTTGAGCGAAGACGAGGTGATCAGCGTGATGATCAATGAAGAGGATCATCTCCGGATGCAGGTCATCTTGCCCGGACTCCAAGTCAAAGAGGCATGGAACCGGATTGATGACTTTGACAGTATGCTCGAGAATGAAGTCCCTTATGCGTTCTCTTCGAAGTATGGCTACCTGACCGCCTGCCCGACCAATCTGGGCACCGGGATTCGGGTCAGTGCGATGCTCCACTTGCCGGGCTTAGTGCTAGCGGAGCATATCAACCAAGTCATCACTTCGGTGAACAAGCTTGGGTTGGCCGTAAGAGGGCTGTATGGCGAAGGGACGGAGGCTTTGGGTAATGTGTTCCAAGTATCCAATCAGATGACCTTGGGTGAGTCTGAAGCTGAGATTGTAGAGCGACTCAATAAGGTCGTGCTCCAGATCGTGGAGAACGAGGAGGATGCCCGCCAAAAGGTCTTGGAGACGAATCCGAAGATGTTGTTGAACCACATCGGGCGTGCTTATGGGATCTTGGCCCATGCCCACAGTATTTCTTCGAAAGAAACCAAAAACCTCTTGTCGCTGCTGCGGCTGGGGGTGGACCTCGGCTTGTTTCCGTTAGAGTATCGCGCTTTGGTGGACGAGCTGTTCATCGTCACCGAGCCCGCTCACATCCAAAGACGTTCGGAAGGGAAGAAATCGGCCGAGGAGCGCGATGTCTTACGGGCAGATCTCTTGCGAGAACGCCTGGAGGTGGTTCCGAAACCCATCGATCAGGTGAGTGTTCCCGATGCTCCGGCTTCGGAGGAACCCGAGGCGGAATAGGCCCGTTCGACGACCCTCAGGCGTTTCTGCTTCAGCCACCGCTGACCTCCGGCCTTCAAAAGCCGGCCGAATCGAATAGCGACTCCGTTCCTTCCGCTGTCGTAGCGTGAGTGACGACCGGTGGCGGATTGAGCACTTGCTTCAGATAGGCGACTCCACCGTCAAAAGTGGAAATGGACCGCGGAAGGGTGGCTCCAGCGGCATTGGGATGTCCGCCTCCTTGGAGCATTTTTGCGAGTTCCAGCGCTTCACCGTCGCGGCTCCGGATACTGACCGTGACGGGGCCGCTTGGTTTCTTAAACAGGGTAAAAAGGGTGTGGTAGGGTTGCCCGGGGGCTTCCAAGAGGTGATGGACAATGGAATTGGTGTCACCTACGGCTGTGGCTACGTAGGCAACCGTGTCGGAGATCGGCTGGATGTGCTTTTGGCTCCAGGCTAGGCCGATCGGATCCTCGACTTTTCGGCGCAATTGCATGATTTCGATCAGCGGGTGGTCCAGGAGGGACTCAAGATCGGTTCCGATCAGGCGGGCCAGCGGGCGGAAATGGTAGGTTTTCACCAGGCGGGCGTAGTCGCAGGCCCGGTCGAAATCCGCGTGATCGCTTTGATAGAGATCGGTGACATTGGTGAGATCGGCCAGTCGGGCCAAGGTGGGATTCCCGCCGCCCGCTTCTTCAAGTAGATTATAGCAAATCTTTGCGGCGCAGATGCTTGAGTCGTGAATCAGGGTCGCATTCTCAAGTTCGTGCTCGGTGACGTGATGGTCCATGATGACCCATCCTGGGCGATCCACCTGGGGTTCGGCGGAGAGATCGCAGACCCAGGCTCGGCCGGGATAGCGTTTCAGATTGTTCCAGGGGCTGGAGGACAGGGGCTCTACATCAATGTGTTTTCCGAAGAGCACCTTCGCGAGGCGTTGCAGTAAGCCGCCAGCGACGAAGCCGTCCAGATCGCTTTCGTGGGTAAATATGATCTCCGGTTCGGGTAGTGAAATCATCGCGGGAGTTATACGGGTAGGGGTGTGAGAAGTGCCAGTGGGAATCGTGAATTTGTCCGATCTCTGACGGTCTTGAGATAAAACTCACATTTCCTCCGCTTTGTCGCTGGATTTTTCTGGTCATTCGTTGTAGTTACTCAGCAGGAACAGGAAGGACTTAGAGCCGCTTGGGACAACCTTTTGGTGGGAGATGGCGGCAGTTTTGTTGGGTTGAGTCTTTTCCGGTGCTTCACTAAGGGGCATCTGACAGTAGAGTGAGTCGAGGCAGGAATGAGATCTTGATTTGGGGCAGGATCTGGTTTCGTCTTAGAGGGAGTCTGATATGAGCGAAGACGCTTTTAACAATTTTACACCGCGAGCGCAGCAGGTACTAGCCTTGGCACGCAAGGAGGCGGACCGGTTTAACCACACCTACGTGGGGACCGAGCACTTGCTGCTTGGGTTGATCAAGCTGGGCCAAGGTGTGGCCGTTAATGTCCTGCAGAAAATGGGGCTGGAACTCGACACCGTCCGTTTGGAGGTTGAGAAGCACGTCCCCAGTGGACCCGACCAAAAAGTCGTGGGCACAATCCCGTACACGCCGCGAGTGAAGAAAGTCCTCAACCTGGCGGCCAAGGAAGCCAAACAGCTTGCCCACACGTATGTCGGCACCGAGCACATTCTGCTTGGCTTGTTGCGCGAGGGGGACGGGGTGGCCGCAAAGGTGCTGAAAACTTTGGACATCGATATCGAGCAGACGCGGCAAGAAGTCCTGCGCGAGTTGGACCCGAATTTTCAGGGCGGCGAAGAGTTTGCCGGCGCTGAGATGGCCGAGAAAACGGGCGACAAGAAAGGGGACGTCAAGACGCCTGCCCTACGCGCCTTTGGTCGGGATCTGACCGAGATCGCGAAAAAGGGTGAGATGGATCCCGTCATCGGGCGCAAAGAAGAGATCGAGCGGGTGATCCAGATCCTGTGCCGTCGCACGAAGAACAATCCGGTGCTCTTGGGTGAAGCGGGTGTCGGTAAGACAGCCATTGTGGAAGGCCTCGCGCAGGAGATCAGCCGTGGGAACGTTCCGGAAATCCTCCGCGATAAGCGCCTCATCACGCTCGACCTAGCCTTGATGGTGGCTGGGACGAAATACCGCGGGCAGTTTGAGGAGCGCATCAAGGCTGTGATGGATGAGATCAAGCGGTCAAAGAATGTCATTCTCTTCATCGACGAGCTGCACACGATCGTGGGCGCAGGTTCGGCGGAGGGTACGATGGATGCATCCAACATCATCAAACCGGCGCTGAGCCGTGGCGAGATGCAATGTATCGGAGCGACCACGCTCAACGAGTATCGCAAGTACATCGAGAAGGACGCCGCGTTGGAACGCCGTTTCCAGTCCGTAAAAGTCGAAGCCCCTTCCATTGATGATGCGGTTCTCATCCTCAAGGGGGTCCGTGGAAAATATGAGGATCATCACAAGATCACCCTGACCGATGAAGCTTTGGAAGCGGCCGTGAAACTTTCGGATCGTTACATCACCGGGCGCTACCTGCCCGACAAAGCCATTGATGTCATGGACGAAGCCGGGGCGCGGGCGCGGATTAAGTCCATGACGCGGCCGCCGGATGTCAAAAGCTTGGAAGCGGAGATTGATGAGATCAAATCCGACAAAGAGAAAGCCATCAAGGAACAGGACTTTGAGCGGGCAGCCTCCATGCGAGACAAGGAGAAGCACGCGAAGGAGCAGTTGGAAACGGTGCTGAATGCCTGGAAATCCACCCGTGAGGAGAAGCGGGTTACGGTGGATGACGATGATATTCTCGGTATTGTGGCGAAGTGGACGGGGATTCCTCTGCGACGGATGGAGCAGGGAGAGGCCCAGCGCTTGCTGGCCATGGAAGAAGAACTGTCACACACGGTGGTCGGTCAAGCCGAGGCGGTTTCGGCCCTGTGCAAGGCCCTTCGCCGTTCACGGGCTGATCTGAAAGATCCGCGCCGCCCGATTGGGACCTTCGCTTTGCTCGGGCCTACGGGCGTGGGCAAGACTCTGTTGGCCAAGACGATCGCGGTGCACATGTTTGGCGATCTGAAGTGTTTGGTGCAGCTCGACATGAGCGAGTATATGGAGAAATTCACTGTCTCGCGTTTGGTGGGCTCGCCGCCCGGCTATGTTGGGTATGAGGAGGGCGGGCAGCTGACCGAACAGGTTCGGCGTCAGCCCTATTCCGTGGTGCTGTTTGATGAAATTGAAAAAGCACATCCCGACGTCATGAACATGCTCTTGCAGATCTTGGAAGAGGGTAAGTTGACGGACAATGTGGGACGGACGGTCGATTTCCGAAACACGATCATCCTGATGACCTCGAATGTGGGGGCTAGCCAGGCCGAAAACGCCGGTGTGATCGGGTTTACTCAGAATGATGATGAAGGCGATTACAGTGCCATGAAGGGCCGGATCATGGACGAGGCGAAGCGCTCCTTCAAACCCGAGTTCTTGAACCGTTTGGATGACGTGATTGTCTTCCGCTCGCTCAACCGAACGAACCTGATCGAGATTCTTTCCATCGAAGTGGAAAAGGTTCTGGAACGTTTGCGGAAACGGGAACTGGAGTTGGTGCTGGATGACAGTGCGAAAGACTTCCTGGTGGAGAAGGGCTATGATCCCGCCTATGGTGCCCGGCCGATGCGTCGCGCGGTGGAGCGGTATCTGGAAGATCCCTTGGCCGAGGAGATCTTGCGTGGTCAGTTTACCGGGAACGCACCGATCAAAGTCACCGCTGAGGGGGATCACCTCTCATTTGTTCAGGAAGCACCGGCTGAAGCCGAAGAAAAGGTCTCCAATTCCTAAGGCGCTCGCGCCGCGGATTCCGATAGACTTCAATGACCGGGAACCTCAGGGTTTCCGGTTTTTTTATTCGTATTGGTTGGCGGCGTTCGCCTTATTGCCCGTCGAGCGAGAATCGGTGCAGGGTGGTTTGGCGGTATTCCTGTCCGGGGCGTAGAATCGTCGAGGGAAAGTGAGGATGGTTCGGTGAGTCGGGGAAGTGTTGGCATTCCAGGCACAGCCCGTCGTGCGCGGAGTACTTCTGGCCGGATTTCCCGGTCAGCGTGCCGTCGAGGAAATTGGCCGTGTAGAGTTGGATGCCGGGTTCCGTCGTAAAGATTTCCATTTTGCGTCCAGAGCGGGATTCCGTGACCGTTGCGGCTAGGTTCAACGCGCCTTCCTCCTCCTTTGTCAGAACGAAATTGTGGTCGTATCCAACGGGGTCTTTGCCCACTTGGTCGATCCGTTCGCCGATGGTCCGCGCTTTACGAAAATCCAAGGGAGTATTCGCGACCGTCAGGATTTCGCCGGTTGGTATTAGGTGCTCATCCACGGGGGTGTAGCGTTCCGCTTCAATCTTGAGTTGGTGATCCCGGATGGAGCCGCTGGACTCGCCGGCGAGATTCCAATAGGCGTGGTTGGTGAGATTGATCGGTGTGGCTCGGTCCGTTTGGGCCCGATATGCCATTCGGAACTCATTGTCGTCGGTGAGCTCATACTCGATAGTGGTTTCCAGGTTTCCTGGGTAGGCCTCTTCTCCGTCGGGGCTCTGGTAGCCGAGCCGGACACCTTCTTTGCCCTCGCCTAGTGGGCTGGCTTGCCAAACCCGGCGGTCGAAACCTCGCTTGCCTCCGTGGAGATGGTTCGGACCGTTGTTGATCGCGAGCTCATAGTCGACGCCTTCCAGGCGGAACCGTCCTTTGGCGATGCGGTTGGCGTATCGTCCGGCGACCACGCCGAGAAAAGGGTCGTTTTTGTCCTGATAATCGGAGAATTGGCTAAATCCTAACGTGACATCGGCCATGGTGCCGGTTCGATCTGGGATGTGGCATTCGGTCAGGGCTGCACCGTAGTTGGAGACTTTGACAACCAAGCCGTTTCGATTGGTGAGGGTAAAGAGGGTGACGGTTTGACCGTCTGAGGTGGTGCCGAACGTTTCTGAGTGCACTAGGTTTCTATTCGCTAATCCGATTGATTTTCGGCTCCAAAGCCGAGTTCTGGTGATCCGGGATGGGGGAGAATAACCACGATATCGGGGTCAATGGCCTCTGGTTTCCCATCAAGATTCTGGGGAACTTCGTTCCCTTGGGGGCTTGTGGATACACCCCTCCCCTCGGTCGGGCCTGAAGAGTCAGTGCCCTGATTGAGATAAAGAACAACGGAGTGAAGCATTTGGCGGCCGGAAAGTCAAATCAGATTCTTACGTGTCTTCCGTATTGGTTTCGATCAAGAGTGCGGGGACGTCGGTTGTAGCAAAGCGGATATTCACACACTAGGAGGCGGTCGATGACGGGGAGAATGAAAAAGTCAGCCCTCTCTTTTGGAGTGCGGGAGCAGAGCTGCCGCTTTCCTTGTGGTGGACTCGTTCTTTCTCCTGCTCCAAGGGGAAACCTCCCACACCCTTCTGGATTCGATGGGACAGATGCTGGGGGGCTAGGAGATGCCTCGATTGTACCCGCGGAAACCAACTTGGATCCAACGCCGGAGTTGTCCGGGTTGAAATTCGCCGCGGCGATGAAACCCGAAAGTGTTCGCGACGATGAGAGCTCCCGGTGGCGCCGTGAGTGGGGTTTCTTCCACTTCAAGTTCGGTGTGTTCGGCTGGAGTCAGTTGAATGCGATTCAAATTCCCGACGGTAGCGAGGCGTTCTGGTGGAATCTCGCTGAGGCGACCGGCCTTCAAGAGGGCGGAATCGATGCTCTTGCGGTACTCATGTCGCTTGCGGGCGCGCGTGTGCCGATGGGTGCCGCGCGCGTAAACAAAGGGCCCGTTCTCAAGCGTGACTTCCGAGAGCGTGTAAAACACCTTAATGGTGTCGAGATGCAGGTCCGAGTGAAGCACGTTGTCTACGTCGTTCGATTGTTCTTGGGGTTGGTCGATGGAACGATAGTAGTCGAGGTCGATTCGTTTCGCCGGACCAACCGTTACGCCCATCACGAACGTGGCGAGAGCCTGAATCAATGCATTCTGGGCGAGTAGACGCCACAAGATCGGGTGGCTGCCAGCGTCCTGAATCGAATGCGTGGCCTGCTCCAGGTAGCCAACCATATCGTTGTTGCGGAGGCCTTGAAAATGCATGCCTTGTTCGATCTGAGCGGCTTCTGCGGTTACGGTCTTGCGATCGTCTGCGGGAAGCGCGTCGGGAATGACCGTCGCACCGGTTTCTCGGAGTTCTTCAAAGTAGGCGCGATGTGAGGATGGAATGACCTCGTCGGGGTAGGACGACTGGGGGCTGCACCGCAGGCGGACGAGTTGCCAGCCGAGTCGATTCTCCAGGACGCTACCGACATAGTAGGGAGGGGATTGATGGACCCACGTACGAGCGCCAGGGACGCGCCAGAGGCATTGCCTGATGAACTGTTTCACGATCGGTAATAGCGGCGTTCGAATTCGACGTTTCGTCATCAGGCTAACGTGCCTTGGGGGAGGGGACAAGTCGGCGAGCACTCTTCTGTCAGGGTTGTTTCTCGGCAACCGAGGACTTGAGGTGTGATTCAAAGTGCGGCGAGGTCGGTTGTAGAAACAGCGGGTAATCACGCATAAGGAGGCGGTCTATTGCGGGAAGAATGAAAACTGAAAAATGCAAAATTCAGCTCTCTCATATGGAGTGCGGGAGCAGAGCTGCCGCTTTCCTTGTGAGCGACCTGTTCTTCCAGCCCCTTCAAAGGGAAGCCTGCCGCTTCGATCCGATGCCTCGCACTTTTTATTCCACCCGAGGGCTTGGGGCTTTTGTTCGTGAGTTTAGCTCGCTTGCTGGCAGGCGCCCCGTTACGGTCTGGATGCGCGCCATGGCTTCCCGACCCAACATCGTCCTGATGATTTCCCACGACTTGGGTTGTCACATTGGACCCTACGGGTGGGCGACGGAGGAATCGCGATGTTTAAATCAGTTCGCGGCCGAGGGGATTTGTTGGGAGCGACACTTTGTCACCTCGCCCGGATGCAGCCAGAGTCGAGCCTCGCTCGTGACCGGCCGTTACCCGCATGCCAACGGGCAGTTTGGTTTGGCCCATTGGGGGTGGCGTTTGTATCCCGATGAGGTGCTTTTGCCCCAGGTGTTGGGGAACGCGGGCTACGATACGCGCTTGTTTGGAGTGTGGCATTTGGATCCGTGGACTTTGGAGGCGTTTGGCGAGGTATCTCCCAATGCTTCCACGCGGGATGCCACGGCCGAGGGGCCGGCCCAGATCGGCTCGGAGCGGGCGGCAGAATGGTTAAGCGAGCCCGCTCGCAAGTCGCGGCCCTTCTATCTTCACCTTGGTTTTTGGGAGGTGCATCGGCCTTTTTGTGGGGATCCGGAACAGGAGCAGCGCGCGCAAGCCCTCGCGCAGGGCCGCATTCAGGTCCCGCCGTATTTGCCTACCAATCCCCCCACGCATCGCGACCTGGCTGAACTGCATGCCTCGGTTGAGCGGGTGGATCAAGGCGTGGGCACGATTCTCGATGCGCTCGAAGCCAATGGTCTAGCTGAGGATACCTTGGTGGTTTTTACCGCTGACCATGGGCTCCCGTTTCCACGCGCCAAAGGGACGCTCTATGACCCTGGAATCCAGGTTGCATTCCTGGCTCGCTTGCCGGGGCGGATTGCCCCGGGACAGCGGCGAGCCGAGCTTTCCTCAAACATTGACGTAATGCCAACACTCTTGGAAGCGGCCGGGCAGGTTCCTCCTGATCGGATCCAAGGGCGGAGTCGTTGGGCCGAGATGCTGGATCCGGCTGCGAGTGGGGCCGATTCAGAAGCGAAAATCTTCGCTGAGAAGACTTATCATGAGCACTATGATCCCATACGCTGTGTGCGGACGGAGCGCTATAAGTACATTCGGAATTTTGAGGACCGGCCTCGGTTGGTTTTGCCCACGGATGTATTTCTTTCTCCAACTCGCGTTTCCATTGCCGATGACGAGAGCATCTGGGGACGGCGGCCACGGGAGGAACTGTATGATCTTAGGGAGGATCCTGCCGAGCGGGTGAATCGGATCGATGATCCCGGGTTCGCGGCAACGAGGGATGCTCTGCGGAATGAATTGGAATCTTGGATGCGGCGGACGGGGGATCCGCTCTTAGAAGGACCCATCCTGAGGCAGGCCGAGCAAGTGCAACGGTTGGGAGGCTACGACAAGGAGTGATATGAAAACGAGAAACTGGGGGATTGTGGTGCCGATTCTGATCGGCGTCTTAGTGGGGTTTTGGGCCGCGAAGTTTATGAAGCACAAACGGTCGGCGCCCATTGCCGAAGGGTATCGCATGACCGCTCCGGAAGCCGAGGCTTTGGAGGCGCGCCTGCGTGAGAATCCGGATGCGCTGCGGGATCGAGAATTGTTGCTGAGTTACTACCACCGTCATGCCCGGAGCGATGCCGAAAGCAAGGCGGCGCATTTGCGGCATCTCCTTTGGTTGGTTGGAAACGCGCCAGCCGCCCCGGTCTTGGGCACGCCTGCGGGAGAAGTCTTTACCGATGCGGAACCAGAGGCCTTCGAACGGGTGGCAGCGTTGTGGCACGAACGCGTGCAATCCCAGAAGGAAGCACCTGAGGTGCTGGGCAATGCTGCGAATTTCTTTATGCACTCGGATCGCCCCCGCGCCTTAGAATTGGTCCAACAGGCGGAAGCTTTGCGGCCTAAAAGAGCGCGTTGGCCCGCACGTGTGGGGCGGCTTCATCGGTTGGATGCTCAGGGTGGCGACGGCGAGGTGGATCAGGCTGCCGCCCGACGCGCCTTGGAGGCGTTTCGGCGGGCTTACGAGCGGTCACTGCCGATTGCACGGGATCAATTTTTGGACGACCTTGCTAAAGCCGCGTTAGCTTCCGGACAATTGGTGGATGCGACGGCTTACGCGGAGTCCATGTTGAGCGTGAAAAACCGGCAGCGGCATTCCGGGCCCTTCGTGCACGACGGCAACGCACTGTTAGGGCGGATTGCGCTGATGGATGGGGATCTTGAAGAAGCTAAACGACGCCTTTTAGCTGCGGGGAAAGCCGAGACTTCGCCTACGCTTCGGTCGTTTGGTCCCAACCTGGCGCTGGCGAAGGCGTTGTTGGAGTTTGATGCGGACGAAACCGTGGTGGCGTATCTCGAATCGTGCGCTCAGTTTTGGTGGATGGGAAGAGAGAAGATTCCGGGATGGATCCAAGCGATCCGGGATGGCGAGGAACCCGATTTCGGAATCAACGCGTTCGCCTATTAGGTGCCTGACCGAACCCGTGCTTCGGCAATGGCTGGGGCGAGCTTACCAGACTGTGTAAAAAGTCCTTTTCCACTTGCAGGTAAAAGTGTGAAAGCGACAGCTTCGCTCTCGCACTCCAAAAAAACGCTCGATTTGCGGACGAGATTTGGAGTGCGAGAGCGAAGCTGTCGCTTTGACCACTGCTATGGAGCTGCCAACGGGGTTCTTTTACACGGCCTGGTAATCGCGAGCCGCTGGGCGCGCGGTGGGTCGCTCTGAGGCGACGGCGTTTTGCGGACCCGTCTCTTGCCCAACGGCTCGCGGGTACGCTCGCCCTACCGGGCCGTCCCACCGGGGCGGCTCATTTTCAATCGCGCATCGATCCAAGTCGGGCTCGAACCTTGACGGAAGGTAATTACCTTCGCTACTACTCTGGGTGTGTTCTCCACGAATCCAGGTGTGCTGACAGGCATTGATCAGGCGATCATTGGTTTTTATCTGTTAGCCGTTCTGGTCTTGGGGGTGCTCTTCAGCCGTTATGTTAAGACGTCCGGTGATTTCTTCCTGGCCGGCAAGTCCTTGCCTTTTTGGGCGATTGGGATGTCGGTGGTGGTGAGTGATATCGGGGCCATCGACATGGTGGCGGGTGCCGGGGCGGCCTACAAATATGGCTTGGCTCAGGCTAATTTCGATTGGCTGGGCTCGGTTCCGGCCATGGTTGTGGTGGCATTCGTGTTCGTACCGTTCTACTGGCGGTCTGGCGTGTGTACCTTGCCCGAGTTCTTGGGACGCCGCTACGGTCCAGTCGTCCGGGAACTACAAGCCGTCATTTGGCTCGGGTTTCTCGTTAGCATGCTCGCTGTGATGCTCTGGAGTTCCGCGGTGTTCCTGAATGAGATTCTGGGGCTTTCAACCACAGGGGGCATATGGTTGACCGTGTTCATCGTCGGGATCTATACCGTGATGGGGGGGCTGACTGCTGTGGTGCTAACGGATGTGATTCAGACCGTCATTATGTTCGTGGGCGCGGCCGCGTTGTTGGTGTTGAGTTTTTGGAAGCTCGGTGGTGTCGGGGCGATGGTGGAGACGGTCAAGGAACGGGGCCCGGAGTTTGCCGATCACTTCAGTCTCTTGCTGCCCAATAGCACCTCATCCCCGTACCCTTGGTCGGGAATTTTATTTGGCTTGGGAATTGTTCTCTCGACCGCTTATTTCTCCAGTAATCAAGCCGTCATCCAGCGCGTGCTGGGGGCGCGGAGTGAGTGGCATGCGAAAGCGTCTCTGTTATTCGCCGCTTTGCTGAAGCTCTTGGTGCCAGTGCTGATTATTCTCCCCGGCTTGGTGGCGCTGGCATTGCATCCGGCCTTGGATGAACCGGATCGAGCCGTGCCGCGTCTCGTGGCGGATGTCCTCCCGCCCGGTTTGATGGGCTTGGTCTTTGCCGCTTTCTTCGCGGCGTTGATGTCGAGTGTGGATTCGTATCTCAACTCGTCGACCACGATCATTATTTCCGATGCGTATCGGCCGATCACCCAATGGATGACGGGTAAGGAGCCCTCGGATCGGCAATGTCTGGTGTTGGGGCGTGTGCTGACGGTGCTGTTGATCGTAGCGGGGGGATTGATTGCTCCGGCGATCAATCAGTTTGAAACCATCTACTCCGCCATGCAGACGATGTTCTCCCTCTTCCAAGGGCCAACGCTGGCCTTGTTGCTATTGGGCGTATTCTGGCGGCGCACCAATGGGATCGGTGCCATTGTGGGCTTGGTGACTGGGGTGGGGCTCTCGATGTGTCTGAATCTCGTCGGAGATCAATTGTTTCCCTCGGATGATCCCTTCCTGTTTGTGGCGTTCTGGACGTTTGTTTATTCCCTCGTGGTGACGGCCCTGGTTAGCGCCTTCACGCGGCCGCCATCGGAAGAACAGATTAAGGGGTTGATTTGGGGTTCGGTGGTGGATGATCCCGGGGCGCAAGCGCTCTTGCGGGCCCAGCTGAACGAAGGGAAGCAAACGAATCAAGACTAGGGAGACGTGATGGATGGGCTGAAGAGCACAATCGAATCGGTGTTCGTGCGCGGGCTAAAGCCGCTATTGGATCCGCTGCACAGCGCACTGGACCAACTGCCGCCACCCCTCTGGCGTGCGAGTGTTTGCTTGTTCCTGATCGTTGGCACGCTTTGGACCCTATTGCTCAAGCGTGAGAGTGTGTTTCGAGGGTGCCAGGTGACGACGAAGTGGGCGGATTTGCGTCTCTGGGTGGTGGTCGTTTTGGTGCCGTATCTGTTGATCTACCTTTTGTTTTAAAACACCGCGAGACTGATTGTGAGTGATCTAGGCAAAGAAGCGTCCGACTTACAGGCGCGAGACCGGTTGATTTTTCGTTGGCTGGGCGGGTTCTTCGTGGTGTTCGGCGTGTTGGTCTGGATCGGACTCTTCTGGCCGCAAGCGTCGGAAGCGCGACTCGTGACGGTGGTGGCCGGTGCCATCTTGGTAGCCGTCGGGGGCGGGGCCATGGCGCTGGGACGCACCCCGCGGGTGTAGACAGACGGCCGGCGGGATGGAGGTGTGCCGGATACTGCCTGTCATTGAACGATCCGATGCTGTATCCCGATTGGATCGATTGGCCCTTGGTGGACGACTCTCATGGCGCCGCTGGTTGCGGGCGCCGCTAAAACAATCCGTGGTGACCTGCTGTTGGTTGCCCTGCCGACAAGTTCGATTCCAATCCGAAGAAGATGCCTCGGCTGGTTTTTTGCTCGTCAATGGCTTTGCCCGCCAAGCGGCGTTGATGCTGGATCCTCCGCCGATTGAAGCGGTGATGAATCCGGACGAGATCGCCTATCCCTTGACAGATTTGGAAACTTTAGCGATTGCCCGTCGGACTTTTCTCAACTGGCGACTCAACCGAGCCGCCCGAACGACTCGTGATTCCGAAGATTTTGTTGTTGGTAGTTTCTGGCTGTATCCCTATTGGGTGCAGACGACGGAAAATCAGCGAGGCCGGATGGGGCTGGAACTCGTGGACGGAGTGACGGGGCGTCCGGCCGGACTCCAGGTGAAGCAAGCTTATTTAGACGCACTGCGCTTTAGGGCGGAACGAAAGACGAGACATGATACATCCTCATCCTGATACCAATGTGAAGGAACTCCTGTGCGGTCGTGATGTGCTCGCTACGGTAAACGACTTGGTCTCTGATTTTATCGTGACCACGATGCCGGTGCCGTGGACGATCGCACAAGCGCAGCTCAAGCGAGAGCCACGAGCTGTCTTGATGGCGGATTCCATGGATGAAGCGGTCTTGGACCAGCAGGTAGCCTCTGTGCCGGATGTCTCGACTGTGGTGGCGATCGGTGGCGGTCGAGCGATTGATCTTGGGAAGTATGTGGCATGGAAAAAAGGCCTGCGATTGATATCGGTGCCGACGGCCTTGAGTGTGGATGCATTTGTCACGCCGGCGGCCGGCATTCGCCGTGAGGGCCAAGTGCACTACGTCGGGGAGGCCAGCCCGGATCCGTTGGTGATCGACTATGAAGTGCTGCGGACGGCGCCGCCGGAGATGAACATTGCCGGAGTGGGCGATCTACTCTCCATTCATACGGCCACTTATGATTGGGAGCTCGCGGCTGCCGCTGGGCGCAGCGAGTATCCCTTTAGTGAGCAAGCCGTGCGTGAAGCCAGGGAGATTTTATCCGCGGTTTGGCAACTCGGTCCGGCCATTCGGGCCAACTCGGACGAGGGCTTGCAGGCGATTGTGGATGGGTACATGAAAGTGAATCAGATCTGCTTACCGGCCGGGCACTATCGAGTCGAAGAAGGATCGGAGCACTACTTGTTTTATGAGCTGGAAGAGCGCTTGCGCCGTCCGTTTGTTCATGGCCCGATTGTGGGCTTGGGCGTAGCGGTGCTCAGTCAATGGCAGGAAAACCAACCGGAGCGGGTATGCGCGTTCATGGACGAGGTCGGTTTGGCATACCAGCCATTCGCAATGGAGATCGATCGGGACACACTCCGAGCGTCGATCGCCAATCTTCGCGAGTATGTACGACCCCGTTCCGATCTGTGGTATACCGTGATCGACGAACGACCCGTTACGCCGGAATGGATCGAAGGGGTTCTCGATCGGCTTGAGTTCGCGCAGACCTAGGGGCTCGTGGAGTAGATGACCGTGGAGCTGGAGACCGGAACGGCTAGCTCGGTGGTGCTGCCGACGTTGTTGTTGCTCAAGTTCCGGATGCGGCTTCCGCCGTCGATGTATTGCTGAGCCGCTTCGTCGCCGATCAGGCGCGCGACTTCTGCCTCGGTTTCTGCTCGGATTTGATCCAGGGCGGCTTGGCGTTGGGCGTCCGAGAGCGCTTGGTCGGTCCGGACCGCATTGGCCGCTTCTTGGGCGGCGTCCGTGGTGTCAAAGACTTGGTAAACGTCTTCGCGAGGAAGATCGAATTCCTTGGCAACGTTGCGGAGGCTGCTACCGCGGAGGGTTTGTTCGTGTTGGTAGTCGCTGTAGCGGTCTTCTCCTAGGACGCTTTCGTAGCTGGCACGAAGATCTTTTTCGGCTTCGGCGCGCTCTCGGTAATACTCCTGCGCTTCCTCACCTTGGAGATCGGAGAATCCGAAGGGGCTGTATTCTTCATCGAACGCTTCACGCAGGGCATACATGTCTCGAAACTCATCCTCACTGACATCGAATCCGCCGAGCTCGCTCCGGAGCATGTTGGCCGTATCGGACATGCGGAGGTTGTATTCGAGGAGCTCCTCGGGTGTGAGGACTTCGGCCAGTTTTTCTTTTTGAGACTCGCGGATTTTTTGCCAGTCCGATGCGTCGAGATTGGACCCTTCTTCGGCTGCGTCCATCATGCTTTCCTGCATTTGGGTTTGGATGTCCATGATGGCGTCTCGTTTGGATTGAGGGAGGAATCCAAGCATGTTCTCCATCGGGTCATACATGGCTGCAAGATCCGTGATCTTTCGTGGCACGCTGGCGCCTAGCAGAGACTGAAGGGTGGTGCGGCGTTCGTCATCCATCTCGCGGTAGGCTTTGCGGAGGTCGCTACTCATGCCGCCGAACATGGCATTACTCTTCCAGTATTCGAATTTGTCCTTTCCTTGCTCCTGTTTGATTTCTCGCCAGCGCTGTTCGTAAAGCTTGTTTACGTCCGCCGTAATGATGTCTCGGATGGTTTCTTCGGGACAACCGATCGATCGGAGATTGTCGATATAAGTGAGGTAGTCGGCGGATTCAACGGATTCCCAGCTGAAGGTGCGCAGCGGAGGTGTGTCTGGTGTGTCGTTTTCGGGTTCCGCTTTCGGTGCGGGGGCGGACGAACCCGGGCCGGGTGCGGTACCCTGGGCTGGGCTTTCCTCGACGGGGGTCGCGTCGCTCGGGCGCAACGCGAATGCGCCGATCAGGACCGCATTGAGGATGAGGGAAACGCCGAAAACGAGGGTTTTTGCATTCATAGTCGTGGTGAGGTGCTTACGCGCTAGTTAGTCTGATTCACCGTAAGAAACTTGGACATAGTGGGTAGAAAAAGGTTCAAAACGAGGGTGGGATGTCCCTTTTTTGCGCTGGTGGATTGAATTTGTGCCAAAATCTTTGCGCTGAGCCTAGTCGCAGGGCAGATTCTCAGCCATGGCTTTTGGAAGAATTATGGCGAATTGGCGTCATTTCGGTTTCCTTTTGGTGTTTGGTTCTCTGCTCGTGGGTTCGGCACGGGGCGAGCGGGCGCTGACTTTTGACGAGCTCTACGATCCGGGGAAGCTGCTCGATGTACAGATCACGGTTCCCGAGGCCGATTGGAACACCATCCGGAAGCAAACGCGGAGTTTTGCCCAGGCCTTGGGGGAGGCGCGCCGGGAGGGCAAGGCACCGAGTCCGTTCTCCTATGTGACCGCCGCCGTCACCATCAATGGGGTGGCATTCCAGGGAATCGGTCTGCGTAAGAAAGGGTTCATCGGTTCTTTGGACAATGAACGGCCTTCGCTAAAGGTGAAGTTCAATCACTCTGATGCCGATGCCCGAGTGGCTGGGCTATCCCAGCTGACCCTGAATAACAATAAGCAGGACGGGGCTCTCGTCAGTCAGACGATGACCTACGACCTGTTTCGCAAGGCGGGATTGCCTGCTTCACGGACGAGCTACGCGAAGGTAAGTGTGAATGGGCGCCCTCTGGGCATTTACACCAACGTGGAATCCGCACGCCAACCGTTGATTGAAAGGGCTTTCGAATCGCCGAAAGGCACCTTGTTCGAAGGCACGATTGTCGATTTCTACCCCGGTTGGGCCGGCGGTTTTGAACACAAGTTCGGGAAGAAAAAACGGGGCCGAAAGGCGATCGAGAAACTCATCGCGGCTTTGGAAGGCCCGGATGATCAACTCGTTTCGGCCGTGGAAGCGGTAGTCGATCTGGATGCGTTTCTCAAGTTTTGGGCCTTGGAGAGTTTAATTGGGTTCTGGGATGGCTACGCTGGGAATCAGAATAACTTTTTTGTCTTCCACCATGCGGAAGGGGATCGACTCCACTTCCTGCCTTGGGGAGCGGATTCCGTCTTCACGTCCCGCGGGATGTTTGATCGCGGCGGACCGCAGTCGGTTAAAGCGCGCGGACGTTTGGCGAGTCGGCTCTACGAGATTCCAGAGATGCGCACGCGTTATCGCGAGGCTCTGCTACAACTGTTGGAAACGGTTTGGGATGAAGACGCGCTGCAGGCTGAGACCGAGCGGATTGAGGCTTTGGTCGCGGATTCGGTGCATGAACGGCAGGCTGGATTTCCGGAAGCGCTGGAGCGGACGCGTGATTTTTTTGCCTCTCGCCGAGAACAGATCATGGAAGAGATCGGCGAGTCTGCCCCTGAGATCGAGCCGGGTTCTTCGGAGCCGATGTATTTCGCCTCGATCGGGAAGTTGAGCGGAACTTTCTCTGGGAAGTGGTATGACAACGAACCAGGCGAGCCGACGGAAGTGGGCGAGGTGGATGTGACGGTGGAGTTGGATGGGAAACCGGTAACCTTCAAGCGGATGGGCGTCCACGCCGTCATGGGGCGTTTTGGTTTCCGTGGCCCGGGGCAACCCAATATCAATCTCGTCGGAGAACGGGAAGACACCGGCGAACAGGTAACGCTCATGTTGATGGTCGATGAAGATAGCTTCGCGCCTTCGGGCGACGACTCGGTATCGGTGGGCGGGATGATGCGCACGGGGGCCGGGTTTGGTTTTGGTCCCGGGGGGATGCAGCCGATTGATGGTAAGATTCGATTTTCCGCCGCCGCCCGAGAAGAGGGGGCGCCGGTGAAGGCTACGGTCGATGCATCAATCATGAAGATGGTGGGCGGGTTCTTTGGGCGTGGCCGTGGCGGTGGTGGCCGTGGACCCGGAGGGCCGGGGGGCGGGCGCCGTGGTGGGCCGCCGCGTCGTCCGCGACCCTAAGGGGGGCGGTGCGACGGAAACGAGAGCGGATCGTTTGGTGGGTTCTCTCTGACTTGGGAGTGGCTTTGGGGATTGAAGCGGTAGGCCCTTCGCTTTAGGCGAAGGTGTTTACGGGCTACATTCACGTTAAACGCTCTTCAGAGTCTAAATGCACTAGGGTCGCTGCTTTTGCCCAGCGGCTCGCGGGTACGCTCGCCCCACCTTCCGGAAACGGACTTGGGACGGTTTTCTCGTATTTGATCCAGTCCTTTTCTCTCGGGAATTGGGGCTCGACTCTGGAGGGTTCGCGATTCAATTTGTTGGGGTTCAATTGATTCATGATCGCGCCGATTCCATTTGTTTCGTTCACGCGTTGGCAGGGTGTCGTATTGCTTGGCCTGTCCCTCGCAGGGGCTCGCTCGTTGCTTGGGGAAGGAATTGATTTCAATCGCGATATTCGTCCAATACTTTCTGAGAATTGTTTCTACTGTCATGGTCAGGATGGCAATAAGCGCAAAGCCGATCTGCGACTGGATAAACGTCAAGCTGCCGTTGATGCTGGTGCGATCCATCCCGGGGATGCGGGAAAGAGTTTACTGATCGAGCGGATTACGACGTCAGACGCCGATGACCGAATGCCGCCGGAGGGTTCGAACCGTACGCTCTCCGCGACGGAAAAAGCGAAGCTGAAACAATGGATCGACGAGGGCGCGGCGTATCAAGACCATTGGGCATACGTAGCGCCTCAGCGGCCGGATGAGCCTTCAGTGAAGCGGGCTGACTGGGCCCGGAATGCCATCGACCGGTTTGTCTTGGCCGAGCTGGAGTCGCGGGGGCACACCCCCTCTCCCGAAGCGGATCGAGCCACACTCATAAAACGGCTTTCGGCTGACTTAACGGGTTTGCCACCAAGTCCGGCGGAGGTGGTGGCTTTTGTCGAAGATCCCGATCCTGCGGCCTACGAACGGTTGGTGGATCGCTTGATGAATAGTCGTCACTACGGAGAACGGATGGCCTTGCCTTGGCTGGATGCCGCACGGTATGCGGATAGCAATGGTTTCCAACAGGATGGTGATACTTGGCAGTGGATCTGGCGTGACTGGGTGGTGCGTGCCTTGAACGAAGACCTGCCGTTTGATGATTTTACGGTTTGGCAATTGGCGGGGGATTTGTTGCCAAACCCGACGACGGATCAACTCGTTGCGAGTGGCTTTAATCGGAATCACTTGTTGAACGGTGAGGGAGGCGCCATTCCGGAGGAACAACGGTTTGTCGTTTTGTTTGATCGCGTGGACACCACGGCGACGACTTGGTTGGGGCTGACGATGGCCTGTGCCCAGTGTCATGATCACAAGTACGACCCGATCACCCAGCGCGACTATTACCGGTTCATGGATGCGTTCAATCGGGTGCCGGAAACCGGAACGCCTCAGCGGCAATCCACGCGGATTCGCGTCGCCCGACCCTTTATCGAATTACCAACGCCGGAGAATCGGGCGCGTATCGCCGAGTTTGAGACGAAAATCGGCGCATTGGAGTTGGAGGTGGCACCGGCGCTGAAAACCGCGTTCCGTGATTGGCGCCATTCTCTGACCCAGGGGGAAGTTTCTCTCAAGAACGATAAGTCCTCGGACGCGTTGCGGGCTCTGGCGGAACGGCCCGAGGATGAGTTGGGTGAATCCGAGTTGAGGGCTTTGGTTACGGGTTTACGGAAGTATTTTGACGCCGAAGTGAAGCCGGGATTGGACGAGAAGCTGACTCGTCATAAGGCAATCGAACGGTTGAAGAAAGACTTGGCGGGATATCGAGGCGATCAGATCCCGCGCCCGATGGTGATGAGTGATGACAAAGCACGGCAAACCCACATCCTGAATCGGGGGGCTTATTTGGATCCGCTTGAACCCGTTAGTTTCGGAACGCCTTCCTTCTTACCGGCTCCGGCGGAGTCGGCTCCGGCGAATCGTTTGGGTTTGGCGCGGTGGTTGTTGGCGCCAGAGCATCCCTTGACTGCTCGGGTTCAGGTCAACCGGATGTGGCAGCACTACTTTGGTTTAGGGCTGGTGAAGACGGCGGAAGATTTTGGGGTGCAGAGTGAGTATCCCATCCACCGTGACCTGCTCGACTGGTTGGCGGTCGAATTCCAGGAGCGCGGTTGGAGCATGAAACAGATGCACCGGCTGATTGCCACCAGCGCCACCTACCGGCAATCCAGCCGCATGGCGGTATGGCACCGCGAATTGGATCGGGAGAACCGGCTCTACGCGCGAGCTAGTCGCTTTCGAATGCCGGCCATGATTCTCCGGGATTGGGCTCTGGGGACGTCGGGGTTGTTGGTGCGTGAGATTGGAGGCGTGCCGGTCTATCCGTACCAGCCGGATAACGTTTGGGAAGCTTTGGCGATTACCAAAGAGCGGGACTTTACCTATCCGGCCTCATCGGGCGCCGCTCTTTATCGAAGGAGCCTGTATACGTTTTGGCGTCGCACGGTTGGGCCGGTGAACATGTTCGACTCTTCGGACCGACAAGCTTGCCGGGTGCGGATCTCGACGACCAGTACGCCACTGCATGCTTTGACGACCTTGAACGATCCCACTTGGGTGGACGCGGCTCGTGGCTTGGCCGCGCGAACGGCGGCGGAAGAAGAAACGGTGCGAGGCAGGATTCGGTCCGCGTTCTTCCGTGTCGTTTGCCGCGAACCCCGTTCGGTGGAATTGGACCGACTCGTCGGGGCCTACGAGCGACAGTTGGCATTTTACCGACAAGACCCCGAGGCTGCCGCCGCGTTCTTGGGTGGGCAAGGCGCCTCGGCGGAGCAGGCGGCGCTCACCGCGCTGTGTTTGGGGTTGTTCAATTTGGATGAAGCATTGACCCGAGAGTAAAGGGAGACCTATGAGCATGGAACTGGAGCGTGAGAATTGGAATCGGGTGACGCGACGGCAATTCTTTGGGCAGACGGCGGCGGGACTCGGAACGGTGGCATTGGCGAGTCTCCTAAACCGCTCGGCCAATGCAGCAGGGGCTGCAGGAACGGGTTTGGGAGTGCCGCACTTTGCACCGAAAGCGAAACGCGTGGTATTACTCTGGCAGGGTGGCGGCCCTTCGCATGTCGATTTGTTCGATGAGAAACCCAGACTGGGCGCCATGGCGGGGAAAGATATTCCTGCTTCGGTACGAGGGGCCACGCGCCTTTCGACGATGTCGGCGAGTTACCAACGTTGGCCCTGCGTGCCGGCCATCAAACCGCATCGGAACTATGGTCAGTCCGGGACTCGGATGACCGAGATGCTCCCGAAGCTGGGTTCATTGGCGGACAAACTTTGTTTGGTGCGAACCATGCACACCGAGGCGGTGAATCATGCCCCGGGAGTGACCTTGTTTATGACGGGGGCGCAAGTGCCGGGACGCCCGAGTATGGGAGCATGGTTGTCCTATGGCTTGGGGAGTGAAACCGATGACTTACCCACATTTGTGGTGATGACCTCCAGTGATCGAGGGAAGACCTGCGGCCAACTGTTTTTTGATTACTACTGGGGCAGTGGCTTCTTGCCGAGCCGATATCAAGGCGTTCGGTTTCGCAATACGGGTGAACCCGTGCCTTACTTGAATAACCCGCCCGGAGTGAGTCGTGCGTCTCGCCGGGCTCTGCTGGATGATATTGCCGCCCTCAACGCGGAGCATTTGGCAGACTATGGCGATCCGGAGATCGATACCCGCATCGCCCAGTACGAAATGGCCTTTCGAATGCAGGGGAGTGTGCCGGACTTGGTGGATTTCTCCGATGAGTCAAAGGCTACTCTGGAACGGTATGGTCCCGACGCCTTGAACAAAGGTTCCTATGCCAACAATTGTTTGATTGCCCGCCGCTTGCTGGAGCGCGGCGTGCGCTTTGTGCAGCTCATGCATTCCGGTTGGGATCAACATGGGAATCTGTTCTCGCAGCTCGGAGAACAGTGTCGTGACACGGATGCTCCGTCTGCGGCCTTGATTCAAGACTTGCAGGATCGCGGGATGTTGGAGGATACGCTGGTGGTTTGGTGCAGTGAATTTGGTCGGACGCCATTCGGGCAAGGCAATCCGAATGATCCCAAAGGGCGGGATCATTTTGGACGCGCCTACAGCTGGTGGCTGGCGGGCGGCGGTGTGAATCCCGGGACGGTCTACGGTGCCACGGACGAGTTTGGCTGGAACATTGTTGAAAACCCCGTGCACGTCCACGATATGCAAGCCACATTACTTCACCTTTGCGGTATCGATCACGAACGCCTGACGTTTCGGTATCAGGGGCGTCAGTATCGATTGACGGATGTGCACGGCTCGGTGGTGAAGGGCGTCTTGGCCTAGTTCCAACACAGGGTTGAGCCGCCGAACTTATTGGGGGCGGAGCGGTTCATTCGGAGTCGGCGTGCTAAAGGAGATCTCTTTCGCTACCTTAAAGAGCTTGAGCGGGACGGCGACCCGCATGTCGAAGGCGTTGTCGAGATTCGCTTTCAGGTAGACATCCGTTCCCGTGGTATCCAAATCCTGAAAAGGAGCGGCGAGCTGGGGTGGGATCATAGGCAGGGTGGTGAAGACTGCTCGGTAATACTCCAGGAGGTTGAGGCGGGCAAACGCGACCGTTTCCGTATCCGGCTGTAGTGGCATGTCTGCGGTTGGTGAATCCTGGGCGTTTAGTAGCCGGGTCAGGCCATCGGGGGATCCCATGAAGAAGTGGTTTTTGTCATGGGCGATATCGAGGGTGAATTCACCGTCCGGCCACATGGCTTCGATGGTCTCCCGTTGTCCAGGAAATTGAAACATGGGTGCATCAAAGTTGAAGGCCAGGTTCATTCGATCAATGGTGGTATCTTGGATCTTGCGTTGGGCATCTTGTACGTCTGCCGATTTGTAGGGCTTGTCTTCGCCCGTCATGGCGGTCACCAGATCCTTCATGAGAGTCTTGATGGTCGCGTATTCCGTCGTGAGATCGACCTCAGGGAATTGATAGACGCCGCTGAAATCCACGCCCCCTTTGAGACTGAAGGTGCCTGCAAAATTTAAGGGCAGAAAGGTTTCGACCAGCGATTCAATTTTCTTGGTGTTCTCTTCTTCGCTCATCCCTTGCATTTCAAAGGTGAGCTGGATCAGTTCTTTCAGGGCAGGGATTCCGCTAGGCGTGTTGCCGAACTGGAGTGCGAACGCCATTGGGGCCTGGGCATCCCAGTAGGGTACGACGGATTCTAAAGACGTTTTGTTGGGCACGAGCCATTCCGCGAGGGCGGAGTTGGCGAGCGGGGTGATGTGGTGGCCGAAGGTGATGCTTTCCGTATCGGCATCTGCGGAGAGGGTCCAGGACTCTAGTCCGTTGAGCACGCCTTCGATGGCGTCGAGATAGATGTTGAGCACGTCGGTGAGGGCGGCCGGATTCACTCCTGGGACTGCGACGCCTTCTTGGCTCAGTGCCCCGGCCATCATGAAGCGTCCCAGGCCCACGAATTGAACGATTTCGTCACGGAGCGCCTCTCGCGGGGTCAGGGTCAATTGAACGGCTTCGCCGATGCCGGTGGCGGGTTCGGCGGACCAGCGATCGTGTTGGGCTTTGAAAGGCGAACCACCGTTTCCGAGTGGCATCCAGATGATGGCGTCAGTGCCGGAGGCGGTGAGTTCATGGTTCCCGTTGGTGCCGAGTAGCAGTTTGCCCTCGACCAAAGAACGTTTGAACGCGTCGAAATCCGTGGTGGGAATCCGAATGCTCAGTCCCGGGACCGTCCGGGTGTTTTCCGCCCACACCGCGACTTGCCAGGGTTTGGAGTGGTCGACGGTGGCCATGTCGGAGAGACCCAATTCTTGCTGCATTTCTGCGAGGGTTTTGGCGGAGGTGCCGGGTTCCAGAGTGTCGCCGAATTGTTCGAGGATTCGGGTGAGTTCTGTGTAGCTCTTGACGGTCAAGACCGCGGTCGGGACGGGTTGGGCCTGCAGGCTGGTGGCGAGAAGCCAAGCGGCGCTGATTCCTAGGAGACGTGTTTTCATGAGGGGAGTATTGTGGGATTTCGGAAGCGGTGCAATTGGAATAGGGCGGGGTAATTGGAATCGGGGGGGCGTTCGGTTTTTGCGGTCGCTGCTTTTGCCCAGCGGCTCGCGGGTACGCTCGCCCTACCATCGGATGGTCGCGCTTTTGTATTGGGCTCGTGTTGTGGGGTGGTTTGGGGTAGGCTTCGAATATACCGTGAGTGATGAGTGTCCATCTAATCTAGGTGAGGTTCGGCGATCGATGCGGATCGATTGGTACCGCAGTCCGCTGCCTCCCGGGCGGCTCAAGGAACTGAGCCAACGAAGTGATCTTCGCGGGTTCTTGCAAGTCGCCGGGCATTTGGGGTTGTTCGCGTTGACCGGTTCCTTAGTCTTTTGGGCTTGGTCGACCGCAAGTTGGCCTCTGTTTGCCGTCGCTCTCTTTGCGCATGGCACCGTAGCCAGCTTCTTTGCGGGTATTGCGCCTCATGAGTTGGGGCATGGCACGGTCTTCAAGACCCGTTGGCTCAATCGTCTCTTTCTCTATCCCATCACGACGATCAGTTGGTTCGACCCGTTTGCTTACAACGTGAGTCATACCTACCACCATCGCTACACCTTGCACCGCGAGGGCGATGGCGAGGTGTTGCTGCCGCTGCATCCCGCGGTGAACCCGACGTTTCTGATACAGATGTTTACCCTGAACCTACTGACTGAGCGGAACCGCACTTTTGGCAAGGGAGGTTTCATCCCGGCGATTCGGATGGCGGCGATGCTGGCCGCGGGTCGGATTGACCGGCCGGAGTTTCCGAGTCATCAATGGTTGCAAGCCTTGCGGGAAGATCAACCGGCTGAGTTTCAGAAGTCGGTGTGGTTCGCCCGATGGACACTCGGGTTTCATAGCGCTCTATTTGTCGTTTCGTTGGTTTCGGGGCTTTGGGTGTTGCCTCTGATCTTTACCACGGCGTCCTTTACCGCGAATTGGTGGGCGTATTTCATTGGGCTGACTCAGCATTGTGGTCTTCGGGACGATGTGCCGGATTTTCGCAAGTGCGTGCGCTCGATACGATTGGATTGGTTTTCTGAATTCCTCTATTGGCACATGAACTGGCACACGGAACATCACATGTATGCCGGGGTGCCGTGCTATCAATTGAAGGCGCTGAGTCGGGAGATTGCTGAGGACATGCCGCCGCCGCCCTCCTTGACGGGCGCCTGGCGGGAGATGCTCGCAACCTGGCGTCGGCAAGAGGTGGAACCGGATTATCAATATGACGTGCCGTTGCCCGAGGGCGCCGGAGCTACACCGAGTGCGGATGTGGATGCCTTGACGGCGTCCATTGGGGATCTGGCACCTGAGGGGTTGCGGGAAACGACACCTGCCTCGTAGGGGCTTTGAGAGAAAGGCAGTCGATGAGGACTCGAAGACTGATTGGGATCGGGGTGTTGTTGGTGGCGGCTGCGGCGGTGTTGTCGGGGATTCTGCTGCCCGGATCGAGGATCAAACCGAACTCGCGGACGATTCAGGAGATGAATCTCATGAAAGGCCTCCTGTTGGAGGTCATGCAAAGTGAGGATTTCCGTCCTGAAGGTGCAGAGGGGCGCCTTGCGACTCTCCGGGATTGCGAGGAAGAAGGCGTGTTTGATTTGGATCAGATCGAGACGATTCGGGAACGAAATGGTGTCTTCCACGGAATCTCATTTCCGAAGGGAGAGGAACCATCGGCCGTGTTGGAGTGGGAGATCGATACCTCTGAAGGGCCCCGGACCATTGTTGGCATGAGTGACTACAGCGTCGAGGTGCATCCGGTTGCGGTTGTGCCTTAGTTTAGGACCTGGTGGCGGTCGGGGTTGGTCTTTGGGCAATAGGGATCGTTCCGGCCTCGGGCGGTCATTGGAGCTTACGCTGGATGATGCGTTCCCTGCATTTGCCCAACGGTTCGCGGGTAACAGATCGTGTAAAAAATCCCGTTGGCAACTCCATCGCGGTGGTCAAAGCGACAGCTCCGCTCTCGCACTCCACATTTCGTCCGCATATCGAGCGTTTTTTTGGAGTGCGACAGCTCCGCTCTCGCACTCCACATTTCGTCCGCATATCGAGCGTTTTTTTGGAGTGCGAGAGCGGAGCTGTCGCTTTCACACTCTCTTACCTGCAGGTGGAAAAGGACTTTTTACACGGTCTGGTACGCTCGCCCCTCCGTCTTGGTCGCAGGCCCCTTGCGGAGGCGGGGTTTGCGGGGCATCCGTGTATTCGTTGGTTTCTTTGTATTCTCCGGGTTAGAACCTGGGGCTTCGGGCTTGTTTTTCAATGGGATCGCGGGACGATGGTCTGATGATTGTGGTGAGTGTCGATCGGGTGACATTGATTCAGTGGGTGCGGTCTTGGTTGTTTCTCATCTACCTGGTTGCGGTGACTGGCGCTGGTGCGGAGACGGTGCGGTATTCAGATGCCTTTAAGGAGCGCTATCCGGAACGAGGGGAAATCGTTTCGTTGGATGGGAAGTCGGTCGAACCGGTCGTGCGGGTCCACAACGATTCTCGGGATCGGACCCTCCTCATCCAGCGCACGCGCGGTAGTCACTACGGGTACGAGAAGCAGCTCGGTTTGCTCCGAGTCGAGGGAACGGGCTTGGAGTCGGGCAGGGTGATCTCGATGCGAGGTTTTCGAACACTCGAAGCTTCCTGGATCACGCGAAAGCTCGTTCTGATTCGGATCGGACTTGGGCCCGTCGCCGTGGTTGAGGCGATTTATGATGTCGAGGCGGATGCGTGGATCTATCGAGAATCGCTCGAATACTTGAATTGATTGCAGGCGCCTACGATCTAAGGCAAGATCGGCTCAGCCATGGAGGTGGTCCAGAGTCTAGTAGCGTGAGAGGTGTGCCATGCCGGAGGTCATTGTATTTGTGGGGATACAAGCGACGGGGAAATCGACGTACTATAGCCGGCAGTTCGGTTCGACTCATATCCGTATCAATCTAGATATGCTACGAACGCGTCGACGCGAACGGATCCTGGTCTCGGCGTGTATCGAGGCGCAACAATCCTTCGTCGTGGACAATACCAATCCCACCCAGATGGACCGGCTCCGATATCTCGAACCGGCATTGGCGGCGAACTTTGTGGCCGTTGGATATTATTTCCAATCCAGGTTGCGGGACGCACAAATCCGGAACGCGAGCCGGGCTCCCGAGTGGGTGGTTCCGGAGGTGGGCTTGAGAGCCACGTCCGCGAAGCTGGAACGGCCATCTTATGATGAAGGGTTTACCAAACTCTATTACGTTTCGATCAATGCTGAGGGTGAGTTTGTGAGGAAGGAGTGGGAAGATGAAGTTTGATGAACTGGATGCAAAACTCCGTGTTTTTGAGACTGCGGCAGATACTTGTGTTCTGCCGGGTATCCACATGGTGGCACGGATTGATGGCCGGTCGTTCACACGTTTGACTAAGGAGGTTCACGCGTTCGAAGCACCCTACGATGAGCGGTTCAGAGAGTACATGGTGGCCACGACCGAGCACTTGATGAACTGTGGGTTTCGTGTGATTTATGGATACACCCAGAGTGATGAGATATCCCTGGCGTTGCACCGGGATGAGGCTTTGTTTGGGCGAAAGACCCGAAAACTGAATTCCATTCTCGCCGGCGAAGCGAGCGCCAAGTTTTCTCTCATGCTAGGGGACGTGGCTTCGTTTGATTGCCGTATTTGTCAGCTTCCTACCCGGCAAGATTGGGTCGACTATTTCCGTTGGCGGAATGAGGACGCACACCGAAACGCTTTGAATGCGCACTGTTATTGGGCGCTTCGGAAGCAGGGTGCCAGTGTCCGCGAAGCCACTCAGGCTTTGATCGGCTTGTCGACGGGAGCAAAGAATGAGCTGCTTTTCAAGAAGGCGGGGCTGAATTTCAATCGTGTGCCGGCGTGGCAGAAGCGGGGTGTTGGGCTGTACTGGACGACCTACGAGAAGGAGGGCGTGAATCGCCGGACGGGAGTGCGAACCCGGGCGCAACGGCGTCGTATACAGATCGACCCTGAGTTGCCGATGCGGAATCGCTACAGCCAGTGGGTGGGGGATCTCTTGGACAGAGAGTGTTCAGAGTAGATTGAGATCATTTTACCTTCGGAACCGTAGTTGGCGGTGTTGGTGTCTTTGCTCCAGCCTTGTGATCGGGTGAACGTGCTTGCTGGTCAAGCGCTGCCTCGGCAACGTTTCGTTCTGTGTCTTGGGAAGTCTGCGCTTGGAGTCCGTCGCGATGTTTGAGCGTTCCCCAGATGGTCTTGTTTATGAGTCCGAAATCGCATGATCTGTTTTGAAAAGGCGTAGTATCTTTCTCTTGCTCGTGGCGCTCTTTTTGATCGCTCAACTTGCGGGACCCCTGGAGTACTTGCTGCGGGCGGTCGTGCGATTTGTCTCGGGTGACTCGCCGTGACATCTGTGGCACTGGATCCGTGGTTTCTGACCGAAGTCCAAACGGAACTGACCGGACTCGCCTGCCGGAGCAGTGGGCGATGCTGGCGTTCGCGACTACGGTGGAGATTGCTGCATTAGGAAACCTGTTAGAGACGCGGTTAGGCCAAGATCTCTTTGGCCACCGTGCCGTGGACGTCGGTGAGGCGGAAGTTGCGGCCCGCGTAGCGGTAGGTGAGGCGTTCGTGATCCAGGCCGAGGAGGTGTAGGATCGTGGCGTGCCAGTCGTGGATATGGAGCCGGCCCTCGATGGCTTCGTAGCCGTGTTCGTCCGTGGCTCCGTAGCTGAAACCACCTTTGACGCCTCCGCCAGCCATCCATGTGGTGTAGCCTTTGTTGTTGTGGTCCCGGCCGTCGCCGCCTTGGGCGTGTGGTGTTCGGCCAAATTCTCCCGCCCAGATGATGAGGGTGTCTTTAAGCAGGTCACGGCGTTTGAGATCGGTGAGGAGTCCCGCAATCGGCTGGTCGATTTCGTTGCACTTAGTTTCCATGCCTTCGCGGAGATTGCGGTGGTGGTCCCAGTTCCCACTGCTGAGCTCGATAAAGCGCACGCCCGATTCGACCATCCGGCGCGCCATCAAGCATTGGGTTCCGAAGTCGTTGGTGGGAACGTCGCCGATGCCGTAGAGAGCTTTGGTTTCCTCGGTTTCCTGTGAGAGGTCGAGCAGTTCCGGCATGGTCCGCTGCATGCGGAACGCGAGTTCGAAGGACTGAATCACGCCCTCAATCTGAGGTTGGTGCGAATCGCGTGCCAGTTGGTTGCGATTCAGTTTTTGGAGAAAGTCGAGCTGAGTGCGCTGGGCATCGGCGTCGAGGAGTGGGTTCTTGATGTTGGGGAAACTGCTCCCGCCGCCCCCGCGTCGTCCTCGGCCTCCGGCGGCACCGACCTTGGTGCCTTGGTAGACGGCCGGCAGGAAGGCGCTGCCGAAATTGATCCCGCCCCGGCTATTGCCCAAGACGATGAATCCCGGGAGATCCGTGTTCTCCGTGCCCAATCCGTAGAGCGTCCATGCGCCCATGGAGGGACGGACGAACTGGAAACTCCCCGTGTGGGTCTGAAGGCTGGCTTGGCTGTGGTTGGGTTGATCGCAGTGCATCCCACGGAGGAGGCAGAGCTCATTGGCATGTTCGCTGATGCGCGGCAAGAGGCTGGAGATCCAGAGACCGCTTTGGCCGTGCTGACGGAATTCCCACGGAGAGCCCAGTAGGTTCGGGCCGTACTTGCCTTTCTTGCCCGAATCTTTGGTGAGTTGGGGTTTGTAGTCAAAGGTGTCTACGTGGGAGGGGGCGCCGCCCATGGAGAGGAAAATGACGTTCTTGGCCCGGGGAGTAAAGTGTGGGCGCTTGGGCGCGAGTGGGTTGGCTTCTTGTTCCGCTTGTTCCGTGGCCATGGCCGCGAATGCTAGGGAGCCGAAGCCGCACGAGAGCGTGCGTAGTGCGTCGCGTCGATTGATGAGCTGTTTCATGGGAGAAAAATGGGTGGGTTACTGGATTTGGCGGAACTCGCCACTGGCCATCAGGCTCTGGCAGAAGACGGCGAGTGTTTGTTCTTCAGCGGATAGGGCCGGGATTTCGAGAGCGGTTGTTGAGCCACCGCCACGGCGCCGTCCGCCACCCATGCCTTGGGGGCGTCCGCGCATGCTCTGCATGCCGTCTCGGGCGGCACCGCGACCCGTATTCATGGCATCCCCGTTTCGACCGCGTCGTTGTCCGGCGTTCGGCCGACCGCCGCCGGCTCCGGGGCGCCGGCCTTGACGCCCGCCGCGTTGGAATTGATTTCGGCGAGGGGCGGGGGAATCAACGGGTTGATAACGGGCAAAGAATGTTTCGGCCGCTTGGGTGTCCGCGGAATCCGGAGCCCGACCATAGGCCATGAGGAAGGCGGCTTGGATTTGCGCCTCGCGACTCGTAAACTCCCGCAGTAGATGTTTGGCCATCGCGGCGGCTTCCCGAAGGACGAAGGGGCTGTTCATGAGGAAGAGCGACTGCGCTGGCACATTGGTCGCTTCGCGCTTGGGTTTTGAGATGTTGGGGTCGGCGAAATCAAAAAGTCCAAGTGCTTCCGGAAGATCGTCCCGGAGAATCGGGAGATAGGCCGAGCGGTAGCGGATGTCCGAGGGGAATCGCGAGCGATTGAATCCGCGCCCCACGCGTGCGTCGCCCACTTCCGCCACCTGCGAGCCATAGGGGCGCTTGAGATCAAGCCCGCCACCCAGCGCTAGAATGCTGTCTCGAAGAACTTCCGCATCCATGGGACGCGGGCTCATTCTCCAAAGGAGCTTGTTGTCAGGGTCTTTTTCGAACGCGGTGGGGTTTCCCTGGGATCCCCGTTGGTAGGTCTTGGAAAGGACGATGGTTTTGATCAGGTGCTTGACGGACCAATCGTGGTTGACGAATTCCTGCGCCAGATGATCGAGCAGTTCCGGATGGGTGGGTGCTTCGCCGGTGAGCCCCCAGTTATTGGGCGAGCGTACAATCCCATCCCCGAACAACTTCAGCCAAACACGGTTGGCCATGACCCGAGCCGTGAGGGGGTTTTCGCGTGCGGTTAGCCACTCGGCCAGTTCACGACGACCGCTTTGGCCCGCTCTGATTTGGGCTGGCCCACCTCCGGGTAACACTTGAAGAAAACCGCGGCGAACGGTTTGAGCCGGTTTCTCAACTTCTCCCCTGAGGAGGACTCTGGTATCGCCGGTTTGAGACCGATCCTGGACGGCGACGGCGGTTGTGATCGGTGTGCCATCCGATTCGATCTGAGCCAGGCGTGCGTCGATCTCTGCTAGTCGGCGTCGGATCGCGGCCAGCTGTTGTTGTGAAGCGTTCTCGTTGCCCCGAGCGCTGCGGCGCGTCTGGATGAGGCGGACCCGTTGTTCTCGGAGTTGGGCGATGTCGTCCGCACTGAATTTATTCGCGGCGACTTGAGGGTCTTCAAGGGGTAGCTCTAGGAGTCGTGTGGCTCGTTTGTTTTGCGCGGACCGGACGGTGCCGAAGAGCGTGTCCGTGCTCAGGAAGATGCCTGCGAGGGCGTAGTAGTCGGTGGTTGGGATAGGATCGTTCTTGTGATCGTGGCAACGGGCACATGAGACCGTCAGCCCAAGGATCGCTTGGCTCATGGCATCGATTTGTTCATCGGCGACATCCATCCGGTGTTGCCGTGGGTTCGCCTCGTTGAGGCTCTTCGTGCCCATGGCGAGGAATCCGGTGGCGATCAGGTTTTCTTGCCAATCGGCGTCCGTTGGAGCCGGTAAAAGATCACCGGCGATCTGTTCGCGGACAAACTGATCGTAGGGTTTGTCTTGGTTGAACGCGTCGTAGACGTAATCGCGGTATCGCCAAATTTGGGGGTAGGTCACGTTGACATCTTTCCCGGTTGATTCGCCGTATCGGGCCACATCGAGCCAGTGACGGCCCCAACGTTCTCCGTATTGCGGGCGGGCGAGGAGTTCGTCCACTTTGGCTTCAATGGCCGCTTGGGAATCCTTTTTCCAGGCAGCCTCAAAGGCTGCGAGCTCTTTTGGGGTGGGGAGAATCCCGACGAGGTCGGTGTTGAGCCGACGGAGTAAGGTGTTGGCGGGCGCGGGCGCTACGGGACTCAGACGGTTGGTGTTTAGTTGCTTTTCGACGAGGGAGTCGATGGATTCGCGAGTGGGAGCTGCGAGCGGTTGGAAAGCCCAGTGTTTTCGGCCCGCTTCTAGATCCACGCTCGATTCAACCAGAACTTGCTCGCGCGAACGTGGGTCTGGGGCGCCCATTTCCAACCATTGTTGGAAGTGTTGAATCACCTCGGTGGGCATTTTTTGTTTGGGAGGCATCTCGAGGTCGAGCCAATTGATGGCTTCCCAGAAGAGGGTTTTTTGGTAGTCGTCACCGGCCAGGATGTTCCCGTTGTCGCCGCCTAAGTGCATGCCTTCACGGGTGTCCAGGAGGAGACCACCACGCGTTTTGCCCGTCTCTTCGGAATGGCAATCGTAGCAATACTGGACCAATGCGGGACGAATATGTTGCTCGAAAAAGGCTTCTTCCGCCGGTTTTAGCGGGGCTTGGGCGCGGGCGGAGACGCTGTGGACGAGAAAGCTGCCGATCGCGGCGAGGGCGGCTAGACCGCCGGGCTTTGTCTGGGCGCGATTCCTTTGAGTCGGCTTCATTGGGGGAGTAGATGGTTGGAAGTGGGGTTTGGTTACGGGTGGGGTGGTTTTTTTCGGGGAGGGGGAGGTGAGGGAATTGCAAACTGCAAATTGAAAACTGCAAACTGCAAAAGTTTTTCTGGGGGGGCGCGGTGGTGTAGGGTTTTGAGGATGATCAATTGTTGGCGCTTGTTGGTTGGGATTGGGGCTCTTTTTGTTTGGGGGGTGGGATTTGCTGCGTCTCCTAATGTGGTTCTGATTATGACGGATGATCAGGGATATGGAGATTTGGGTTGTCACGGGAATCCCGTTTTGCAGACGCCGGAGTTGGATCGCCTCTACCGGGAATCGGTTCGGTTGACGAATTTTCATGTGAGTCCCTTTTGCACGCCGACGCGAGCGGCCTTGATGACGGGGCGATATCCAGGCCGGACTGGAGCTTATCGGACGAGTTCGGGTCGGACGATGATGCACCCGGAGGAACGGACCATTGCCGATGTGTTCCGGGCGAATGGTTACGTCACGGGGATGATGGGCAAGTGGCACTTGGGAGATAACGCGCCGCATCGGCCCCAGGATCGCGGTTTTGATGAGGTGGTTTGGCATCGCTGCGGCGGTGTGGGCCAAGCTTCAGATTATTGGGGGAATGATTACTTTGATGATACCTACGAGCGTGATGGTGCCTTTGAACCGTTTGAGGGGTATTGTACGGATGTTTGGTTCGCGGAATCGATTCGGTTTATCGAACGGAATCGCGAACGGCCCTTCTTTCTCTATCTCGCTCCAAATGCGCCGCACGGACCGTACCGCGTGCCGCCGGAGTGGAGTAAGCCCTACGAGACGAAAGCGAATTGGAGAAACGGGGCGAACTTCTTGGGGATGATTGCCAATTTGGATCACAACGTTGGGATACTTCGAAAGAAACTGGCTTCGTTGGGGCTTGCCGAGAATACGATTCTGATTTTTATGACGGACAATGGGACGGCCAATGGAGCCACGTTTAAGGGGTTGGATTCCGAGGCGGAGGCGGGGTTCAATGCCGGACTGCGGGGTAAGAAATCTTCGGTCTATGAAGGTGGACACCGCGTGCCGTTTTTTATTCATTGGCCGAAGGGAGGGCTGGATGCGGGGCGGGATCTGGATGGGTTGGCGGCACACCTTGATGTGTTGCCGACTCTGGCGGACTTGTGTGGCTTGCCGGCGCCGGAAAGCCCACGAATGGACGGAGTGTCGTTTGCCGCTGCGTTGCGAGATCCGCAGAAAAGGGTGTTGCGGGAATCCTTGATCGTTCAGTTTCAAGGCGGGGCATATTTTCGGACGGCGCCTCAAGCGTGGGCGGATACCTGCGTCATCCAAGGTCCGTGGCGATTGATCAACGGAAAGGAACTCTACGATCTGTCAGCGGATCCTGCTCAGCGTCGGGATGTCGCAGCGGCAAACCCTCAGGTGTTCGCTGAAATGCGGGCACTTTACCCGCCTTTCTGGGAATCGGTGTCGCCGGGTATGAGGCCGGTTTCGATTGATCTGGGGAATCTGGGGCAGAACCCAACGGTGCTGTGCTCGCAGGATTGGTATCTGCCCAATGGGAATCCCCCGTGGCATTTTGGGACGATCCGTAAGCTTCCTCGTGTGACGGGGCCGTGGAAGGTTGAGGTCAAACAGGCCGGCCGGTATCGGATTACTTTGAGACAGTTTCCCATTGAAGCGGGGCTCCCGGTTCAGGCGGTGCGAGCCGAACTTCAGATTGCCGGGCAGACCCATCGTTCGGAGGTTAAAGTGGGAACTCTGGGGGTGGTTTTCGAATTGGAGCTGCCGGTCGGGAAGACCGAATTGCTTACGCGGCTGTTCGATGAAACGGGAGCCGCGGGCGGGGCTTATTTTACAGAAGTGGAGTTACTTTAGCATGAGTGGTCGAGTTGTTTTGCCGAGCGCTTTGCTGAAGCTTGGGGCGGTTTGTTTGGAAGGCGTCGGGTTGGTAGTTTTCCTGTTCCCGGTGGTGGTGGTCGCCGACTGCTGTGAGGGGTGGGAAGAACGTCATCCTGAGTGGATTTGGTGTGATGATTTTGAGTCCACCGGAGCATTGTCTGATCGCTATTTCGAGCATCAGGATGACGAGGGAGATTTCGTCGTGCTGGATCGAGTCGGGCGATCAGGCAGTCGCGGTTTGCGGGCCCGTTTTCAGGCGGGAGAAGTGAGTGCCGGGAGTTTGAAAAAGTCTTTTGGCCAGACGCTAAACTCGTACATTGGTCGGCATGCGGCCCGGTCTTCCGAGTCTTTCCGTGAAGTCTATTGGCGATTCTACTTCCGGCGCTCGGCCGATTGGAAAGGGGGTGGCGGGGCGAAACTTTCGCGGGCCACCGTGTTTGTGGCGGGGGAGGGTTGGGCTCAGGGTATGATTGCGCACTTGTGGTCGGGTGGTGATGAGAATGCGTTCCTTTTGGTGGACCCGGCTTCGGGTATTGGAACGGACGGAGTGCTGCGTTCGACGCGCTATAATGATTTTGGGAATCTCCGCTGGCTCGGCTACCGCCAAGGAAAGTTTCCGCTTTTTGCCGACGAACATGCCGGGAAGTGGTTCTGTATCGAAGCGCATGTGCGGCTCAATCGTCCCGGCGAGAAGGACGGGGTGTTTGAGTATTGGATTAACGATCAGTTGCAAGTGCGCCGTGAAGAGCTGAACTGGCACGGGGATTGGAATCGAGTTCCAGAGCGTCCCATGATCAATGCGATCTTCTTGGAAAGCTATTGGAACGCGGGCTCGCCGCAGCTGCAGGAACGCTATTTTGATGACTTTGTGATCAGCACGGGCCGGATTGGCTGCGAGTGTGCTGACGAGGCTGATGCTCCCTAGTGATCTTTGTTGTAGTCGGTACGGGCAAGGCTGTGTTCAAGCCGCCTATGGCAAGGCTTCAGCGAGGGGCACTTCGGGCCCGCTGGAGGCCTTTGAGAGCGGGAGGAAAACCGGGCTTGATCTGGAGGGCTTTGCTGAAGGCCTCGGCGGCTTCTTGAGCCCGTTTCTGGAACAAGTAGGCATTGCCGAGGTTACAGTGGGCTTCCGTGTAAACAGGGTCGAGTTCGAGGGCTCGGACGAAATGGGGGATCGCTTGGGCGATGCGCGATTGTCGGCTGAGAACCGTGCCGAGGTTGTTGTGGGCGGATGCGATGTCGGGGGCGAATTCAATCGCTTTTCGGAAATGGTTCTCGGCGGTGGGCAGATTGCCTTTCCGCATCAGGAGGTTGCCCAGATTGTTGTGGGCTTCGGCGTAGTCCGGGACGAGTTCTAGCGTTTGCTGGTAGTGCTGGATGGCGAGATCCGGCTGACCGGTGCGGGCGAGAGAAAACGCCAAGCGGTAGTGCGCTTCTTCGTCTTCGTTGTCGTATGCGATATATTTTTGGAGCAGTGGAATCGCGTCTTGAAAGCGCGACTGAGTCATCAATTCCGCGGCGGTGGTGAAGTTCTGCTCGGCTACTTCAAACGGGTCGAGATCCGGATCCGAGTCCGTGGCTTCTGGGGTAGCCGTTTCTGGCGTGGGCGCTGCGGCGCTTTCGGTGGCCTTTGGAGCAGCGGGTTCGGAAGGCGCTTCTGGAGAGGGGCCGCATCCGGTCACCGCGAATACCAGAGGCAAGACGAACCAAGATAAGATCGGGTAGATTCGGTTGGGTTGTTTTGCTGTGTTGGTTTTCATGCCTTCCGAGGCACTGTAGTGGGGTTGGTTGGATGAGAGCGAGATTTTATGTCACTTTGGTGGTGGGGAGGGAGTCGGGAAATGCAAAATGCAAAATGCAAAATGCAAAATGCAAAATGCAAAATTGGGAATTGGGAATTGGGAATTGGGAGAGTGGGGATTTTCCTGGCTCGCGATCAATCACTTAAAGGTTGAGCAAGTCGCGCAACGCTTCTTTTACTTGGTTGCTCTGCGCTGTGGTTAGTTTTCCAAGCTGCCGAGAAAGTTTGCCATGGTCGAAACTGGCGAGACCTTGAATGTTGACCGCAGACTCCTTCGGTAGCCAGCGAGGTTTGCCGAGTTCTACCTCACCACGCATGGCTCGAATTTGGGAGGTGAGTGGAGCCACGACGGCTAGCGCGCGAGCGTCCCTGGGTTCGGGCATGGCTAGCACCAAGACAGGTCGACTCTTTTCAATCATGCCCAGGTCGGCAAACCACACTTCGCCTGCCTGTGGCTCAGTATTCACCAAGAGCCTCCGTCCACTGTTCACCCTGTTCTTCTGAGGTTAGCACCGGCTTAGGATTGGTTGAAACATCGAATGGTAGCCTCTGCTGAATCTCGATCTGAGCAAGCATCATGTTCAGTGCGTCGCCTGGTTTGAGTCCTAGTTTATCGAGAACTTTCTGCACTCGTTTTAGCCGCCGAGCTGGTACGCGCGCCCTAAAGAGAACGGTCTTATCGTCCATTGCTCAAAAGTGCTCAAAAATGCTCACATTGTCAACAGGAGTGAAAACCGAGAAACCGGAAGGGAGATTGGATGGAGGACTTGGTTCGAGTATGACCGGGTAGCATAGGCGGAAATACATCGTTACAGAACTGAGTCACCAGACAAAGAACGGGAGCGGCTCTTTGGCCATTGAAGTGCGGAGAGCGTGGGGATGCTTGCTGCGAAGCGGGTTATCGATTCCGCTTAGCGGAGGCTGTTACTCATATAGGTGAATCTCCGTGATCTGGTCGCCAGCTGGACTAATACGACGGCTGATTCTCTGACCGTCGGGGCGCTGGATGTCGAAGACTAGAGCGGTCTCGTTGGCTTTTGGGATCATTTGAGTATAGGAGTTCTGTGACCAGTAGCCGGCACCGGCTTGGATCTCCCGTAGCGGGCCTGGTTTGCCGTTGTAGCGAACCCGGTAGGAGGTCCCGATGGCGTCGGGGTTGTTTTCGGATCCGATGAATCGGACGCGAGCCGCTGGTTTACCGGTTCGGTTTTCGTAGAGGAGGGTGCGATCGCCGTTTTGGGTTACCAAAAGGTCGGGACGTCCGTCTTGGTTGTAGTCTGCCACTCCAGAGCTTCGTTGTTCTCCGTAGATTTTGATTCCGCTTTGATCGCCGCTTAGCACTTGCAGTCCTTCCTCGGTTCCCTGCAAGAGCAGACCCCGGCCGGCATCTTGCCGAGCGGTTTTTTCATGGAGCGCAAAGAAGTTTTGACTGAGAAAAATGTCTTCAAAACCGTCTCCGTTGAAATCGGCAACGACGGGAGCAAATGAGGGCGCCAGTTGTGCTTCGAGAGGTAGGTTCTCTAGCTTGAAGGATCCGTTTTGGTTCTTGAGTAGGACGGCGCTGAGGGTGTTGGCAGACAGGGTCGTGTGGCTTTCGCTCCGTCCCTCTAGGATGGATTCGAGATTCGCTTTTCCATAGGCCGCATGCGTCGGGAAACGGTTGGCGATTCGAGGGAATAAGCTCTGCATCCAGAAACGATCCCGAATCGGAAATCGGGAACCCGTTTCGGAATCATAGTAGGACTCGATTAAGCCGACCCTGCCGGTAGAACCGAAATCACCGTACGTCAGTTGAATGTCCTGATGCGCTAAGTAATCGGTGTAACGGTCGTTCAAGCCCCAGTTGCTGGCGAGAATCTCCGGTAAGCCATCCCGGTTGAAATCGCCGGTGGATACGCCGTGCCACCAACCTCGGGCTTCTCCCAGGTTCCATTGTTGGGTGCGTTCTTCGGGCGCTTGATTGTTGAAACCGAAAATGCGGATCGGTCCCCATTCGCAGGCGAGGATGAGTTCGGTTTTTCCGTCCTGGTCGAGGTCGCTGAATACGACTCCATGTACGAGGCCCGTTTCTTCCAGCACAGTTGTCTTTGCTGCCTTTCCTTCGATCCAATCGTTGAGGTTGAAGATCATTTGAGAAGGGCTGCTTTCCGGGTAGCGTCGCAGCATGGGGCGACCTCCAAGGAACAGATCCAAGTGACCATCCCGGTCCGCGTCAGCGATGGCAAGCGCTCCAATCCCGCTCTGGATTCCTTCCTGCACCATTTCGAATCGTCCATAGGGGTGGCATCGGAGCACGTGAAGATGATTTTGAGTCGGGGACGGTGCTTCGTATCCGGAGCTTGCTACCAGCAGATACCGCCCGCTCTGGGTGGTTACACCTAGAATCATCGAGACGTCGCTGGGAAACGGTTTTAGGGGCGTTTTTAAGGCAACAAACTTGTCTTCGTTCCACTGGAAAACGCTCGGGGTGCCTCCGCTCCCGGCTCCGAGTATCAGTTCGTCGATCTGGTCGCCATTGGTGTCGAACCAGGCGCTTGAGGGGCCGAACCGACTCAGTGATTTCCACAACAGCGGCTGGGTTTCCATGCTGGGGATCGCGGTTTCATGATGTTGGTGCGAGAGCGATTTAGTATCGGGCACAAACAGGGGTTCGTTCGCGGGCTTCTCTGCTGTGTCGGCTAGGGCCGGTTTCGCCGAGGATTCGTGAATTTCGTAATAGTGATTGGCCCGGACATCTGAGATTCTCGAAATCTTGCCGGATCTCCAGGTGACTTCGATGGAGCCGGGCTGGTTGTCGGGGTTGGCGGCAAAGACTCGCATCGGATCATCCCCGCTGACGTATCTTCCGCCTGAGATGATTTCTTGTTCCTGGACGACCGGTCCTCCGTAGAAACGGACTCGCGCGCCGATTCCTTGAGTGTTGTTGCCGGAGCTCTTGAGTCTGACCGCCACTCGGCCTGCGGCGCTTCGGTTGCGGTAGATCAAGGCCTCGCTGTTGAAAGTATTGATCACTACGTCCTGGTCTCCATCGTTGTCGAGATCCGCTAGAGCCATCCCGTTGCTGACGCCGTGCGTGTCGTTGAATCCCCAGGCCTGGCTCCGGTCTTGAAAGCGTCCGTCTCCCTGGTTTCTCAAGACCACATTGGGTGTGTTCAGTGGGGGGTACATGGTGATGGTTTTTCGGGACTGACTGGATGTGAGTCTTCCCAGTTTGGCGATGGCTTCCCGGGTGTCCTGATCATCCACGTTGAGCGGATAGCCGTTGCTTACCAAAAGGTCTTCCCAACCGTCGAGATCCACATCCATAAAGAGAACCGTCCAGCTCCATTCCGTGGCCGCCAGCCCGGCGTAATTGGCCAGTTCTACGAAGGTCCCGTCTCGTCGTGCCTTGAAGAATGTGTTTCGGCGAATCTGATTCCGGTTGAGATACGAATCGATGGTGTCCGGCGGCCTTGTGAGATTGCTCTGCTGAGTCATGACGTACTCGTGTTTTCGACTCAGCATGTCCACCAGGATAAAGTCGTCCCGCCCGTCGCGGTCGTAATCGGCAAAATCAACCCCCATGGAAGAGTAGCTGGTTTGCCGCACCGCGAGCTGCGGGATTTCTTGAAAGCGGCCGGTGCCATCGTTGAGGTAGAAGCGATCGGTGGTGAAGGCGTCGTTGCAGACATAAATGTCCGGATGGCCGTCGTGATTCATGTCTCGCATCATGACCGCGAGTCCTTGGTCCTGGGGGGCTTCTTGGTAGGGTTTTCCCGCCGGATCTCGGAAGAAGCCGTCCGTCCAGGATTGTTGTTTGAAGATCCCGTCGCCGTTGTTGAGATAGAAGGAATCCGGTTCTCCATACTCATGCATCACACCCTCGATGATTTTGATGCGTTTGGCGTATCTTCCCCGCACCACTTGTTTGCCGTTGCGCATCCCGACCGCGAGCCGTCCTCCTGTGCGAAGAATACTGTTCGCGCCAAAGTTGGCGATGTAGAGATCCAGGTCCCCATCACCATCCGTATCCGCGATCGCGATGGAACTGCCACCGTAGCGAGACGTGAGTCCGGCTTTCTTCGTGTCATTGCGAAAGCGGCCATTTCCTTGGTTGATCAAGAGGGCATTCGGTCCGCCCATGGAAGTGACGATCAGATCAGGCAACCCGTCTCCATTGAAATCAGCGAAGACGGCCCCCGTGGAGAACATCTCTTGGCAGGCGACTCCGGCCGATTCGGTGACATCCTCAAATCGAAAACCGCCGAGATTGCGATAGAGTCGGTTGGGACCCTCCAGGCAGCAGAGGTAAATGTCGCAGAGTCCATCGTTGTCAAAGTCACCTAAGCCGACACCGCTGCCATTCATCAGATTCACGTTGGTTGAGAGTCGAGCCGGTGAGAGGCGATTGGTAAAGGTGACGTGAGAATCGTCTGAAGCAATGGCTTCAAATCCGTGTTTTGATAGGGAGCCAGCCGGAGAAACCTCTGCGACCCGGTAACCCGGTCTCTCTTGCCACTGAAGGGATTGAGCTTGCACGGCTAATGGGGCGACAGCGAGGCAGCTCCAAAGCAATGTGAGGATATTGAGAAAGATGGGCCCGTTTGGAGTCGAGATCTCCCTGGATTTAAGGTTCACAGGCTTACTTCTAAGGTTTGCGTTTACTGGGAACATGAGTAGGGCATAGCAATGCCTTGTGCTTCCGCTATCAACGGGGGGGATGTGAGTAAGGAGATCTAAGGTGAATTTCTGCGGAATTACCACTCAAATAATCATGGGAATGCGAAACGCGATGCGGATCGTCTTGAAAGGATTAAGGACCTTCTCTCTGGTGGGGCGAAGGTGCGAGACTGTGTAGGAACTCCGGTTCGATACGCGGACGCAATTTGGAGTGCGAGAGCGGAGCTGTCGCTTTGACCGACGCGGACGGATGGTAAACTGGTGTTCTGACTCATTCTGCTGCCCGAGAGCTGTTGGCCCGAGAAACGTCTGAATTCGCAATAGGCTTAGACGGATGCTTCTTTTGCCCAACGGCTCGCGGGTACGCTCGCCCCACCATCCGGAATCGTAACCAGAACGGTTCTCTCGGGTGGGGATGCGATTCGAGGCTTTTCCCGGTAACTATCAGAACGTTAGGATAGTTCCGTTATACGGACCGTGAATAGTCAGAAGCCAGAGCCGAGTGGGAAGTTGTCTCATCCAATCCTGTTGTGCTTGCTCGTGATTGGCTTGGGGCTTGTCGCCTGCCATGAGCCCGGCCAGTCCGTAGGGGAGGCAGAGCCGAACGACGCGCTGGCATCATCCGTTCCCGCGCAAGTCCCTGAAGTTTCTCTCCAAGCCTCTGGACCGACTCGCATGGTCGACTTGCTTCAGGAGATCGCCGAACGCACCAACGACGAGAATCCTTACCTGGGCGATTCCCAGGCGCGGGTTTGGCAAGCGCGGTTGAATGCCCTTCCAGACGACTCGCCCACGGCGGAACGGATGGAGTGTCTGGTCATGCTGGCCGAGTACGAATCGCTCAAGGGCCAGGAACAGCTGGTGATCGAACGACTGGAAGAGGCTTATCAGGTCTGCCTGCAGTTGGGTGAGCAGGAAACCCTTCAGGCGAAGGACGAGATTCTGTATCGGCTTGGGGTTGCCTATCTCAGGTATGGGGAAACCCAGAACTGTTGTGCGCGGCACTCCGCCGAGAGTTGCATCCTGCCGATCCGCGGGCAGGGAATCCACCGGGATGAGGAAGGATCACGGAAAGCGATCGATCATTTCCAACAGATCCTGAGCAGCCCGAATGCCGGGCCCAAACTGCAGGTTCAGGCGAAGTGGTTGCTCAACCTCGCCTACATGACGATTGACGCTTACCCGGATGACGTTCCGGAAGCGCATCGGATTCCGCCATCGGCGTTTGCCTCCGATGAGGCCTGGCCGAGGTTCGCGAACATTGCTCCAAACCTGGAGCTCGACACCTTTAATCTATCTGGAGGGGCGATTGCTGACGATTTCGATGGTGACGGTTATCTGGATATCGTGACGTCGACCTTCGATACCTCCGGTGCCATGCGATTCTTCCGGAACAATGGCGACGGGTCCTTTTCCGAGCGTTCGGAGTCGGCGGGGCTATCCGGATTGTTGGGCGGGTTGAACATGGTGCAGGCGGATTACAACAATGACGGGCACACGGACATCCTGGTCTTGCGGGGTGCCTGGCTCATGGAAGCCGGCAACCATCCCAACTCGCTCATTCGCAATAACGGCGACGGCACGTTCACCGACGTCACTTTCGAAGCGGGCTTGGGCGAGCCGTTTTATCCCACACAAACGGCGGCCTGGGCGGACTATGATAACGATGGGGATCTCGATCTCTACGTTGGTAACGAACATGTCGGTAAGAGCAAGGCGCCGAGTCAGCTTTTTCGCAATAATGGTGATGGCACCTTCACGGATGTGGCGCAACAAGCCCGTGTCAGCAACCGGCGTTTTGCCAAGGGCGTCACTTGGGGCGATTACAACAACGACCGGTATCCCGATTTGTATGTGTCCAATATGGGGAGTGCGAACCGACTCTATCGCAATAACGGCGATGGCACCTTCACGGATGTCGCGCGGCGGATGAAGGTCACGGGGCCGACGGCGGCGTTTCCCACCTGGTTTTGGGATTTCGATAATGATGGGAACCTGGACCTTTACGTCGCGGCGAACTTCGGCCGGACGGAATCCTTGGCCAGTCTGGCTCAAAGCTATTTGGGAATGCCGTTTGCGGACGAGTTGGCCTGTCTTTATCGCGGCGACGGTGGGGGTGGGTTTGTGGAGTCCGCCGCTCAGCTCGGCCTGAACCGGTTGGTGCTACCGATGGGCAGCAACTTCGGTGATCTGGACAACGATGGGTTTCTCGACTTCTACCTGGGCACGGGCTATCCCTCGTACGATGCTCTCATGCCCAATGTCATGTATCACAACCAGTCGGGCCGGCGGTTCGCCGACATCACCTGGAATGGGGGATTTGGTCACTTACAGAAGGGACATGGTATCGCTTTTGCCGACTTCGATCATGATGGTGATCAGGATATCTATGCGCAGATGGGTGGGGCTAAGTTGGGGGATAAGTTCAACGACGCCTTGTTCGAGAATCCCGGCTTTGACAACAACTGGATTGCCCTTCAACTCGTTGGCACGCGTTCGAACCGTTCGGCGATTGGTGCCCGTATTCGCTTGGTGATTCGTGAGGGGGAAGAGGGGGCTGAGAGGTCTGTTTACCGTCGCGTGAATAGTGGCGGCAGTTTCGGGGCGAATCCATTGCGCCAGACGATCGGGGTGGGCCAAGCTGAAGAAATCGCCCGCATGGAAATCTTCTGGCCCACGAGTGATACGACCCAGCGTTTCGAAAATGTCACTGTGAACCGGATGATCCGGATCACGGAAGGCGAGGGAGAACTTGAAGCAATCGAGTTCGGTCGATTCCAATTCCCGCGGGAGTGATAGCGGAGCGCCGAGCGCTAGGAATCGATTCCGTTCGGGCTTTTACTCATACAAACGAACCAGGTTGATCTTGTTGTGGGCCACTTCAATGGTGCGTTTGAGTCGTTGACCGTCCGGGCGCAGGATGTCGAGCGTCAGGGTCTTTTCTTTAGCGGCTGGAATTACTTGGATGTAGGAGTTCTGTGACCAGTATCCGGAGCCGGCTTGGATTTCGCGTAGCGGCCCGGGTTGGCCCGCGTACAACACTCGGTAGGAGGTGCCGATTGCGTCCGGATTGTTCTCCGAGCCCACGAAACGGACTCGCACGCCGGGTTTGCTGTTCCGGTTTTCGAGCAGTAGGGTGCGTTCTCTGTTCTGGGTTACCAGCAAGTCGGGGCGTCCATCTTGGTTATAGTCTGCCACACTGGCGCTACGCTGCTCTCCGTAGATCTTGATCCCGCTTTGGGCCCCATCGATCGCTTTTAATCCTTCGTTGGTTCCGGCTAGCAATAATCCCCGCCCCGCATCTTGGCGCGGGGTTCTCCCGTGAAACGTGAAAAAGTTCTGACTGAGAAAAACATCTTCGAAACCGTCTCCGTTAAAATCGGCAATCACCGGAGCGAAAGAGGGGGCGAGTTGGGCTTCCATTGGTAGTTGTTTGAGATCGAAGGATCCGTTCTGGTTCTGCAGTAGAGCGGCGCTCAGTGTGTTGGCCGACTTCGTTGAATGGTTCTTGCTTTGTCCTTTCAGAATGGATTCGAGATTGGCCCGGCCGTATGCCACGTGGGTTGGGAATCGGCGGTCAATGTCTGGGAACAGGTTCTTCATCCAGATGCGATCCCGCACCGGAACACGAGAGCCGGTTTCAGAGTCCATGAAGGATTCAATAAGCCCGATCGCGCCGTTCGAATTGAAATCTCCATACGTCAATTGAAGGTCCCCGTGAATCAGGTGATCCGCGTAACGGTCGTTCAGGCCCCAGTTGGTGGCGATCACATCGGGAAAACCATCCCGGTTGAAATCGCCCGTGGCCACGCCATGCCACCAGCCTTGAGCGTTGCTCACGCGCCACTGCTGCGTGATCTCTTTAGGCGTTTGATTCTTGAAACCGTAGATGCGGATCGGTCCCCATTCACAGGCGAGGAGGAGCTCGGTTTTTCCGTCTTGGTCAAGGTCGCTGAAAACGGCGCCGTGCACCAGTCCGGCGTTCTCCAACACGGACGTCTTTGTTGGCTTGCCCAGGATCCAGTCGTTGAGATTGAAAACGATTTGGGAAGAGGTGGCCTCGGGATAGCGGCGCATGATGGGGCGGCCTCCGATGAATAGATCCAGATTGCCATCCTGATCCACGTCCGCGATCGCCAGGGCTCCAATCCCACTCTCGATGTCTTCCTTTAACACTTCAAAACTCCCGTCCGCGTGGCACTTTAGCACGCGGAGATAATTCCGCGTTCGGGAAGTGGCTTCGTATCCGGAGCTTGCAACGAGCAGATACTTCCCAGTTTGGGTTGTGACCCCTAGGATCATCGAGACGTCGCTGGTGGTTGGTTTCAGCGGTGTTTCTAGAGCGATAAATTTGTCCTTGTTCCACCGGAAGACTCCCGGTTTCCCGCCGCTGCCGGATCCGATTACCAGCTCATCCACTTGGTCGCCATTGGTGTCGAACCACGCGCTTGCCGGACCGAATCGGCTGAGTGTTTTCCACAGCAGTGGCTGGGTTTGGATGCTGGGCAAGGGCACTTCATGGTGCTGGTGCGTGAGGGCTTCGGAGCTTGTTACAAATAGAGGTTCGATTGCCGGTTTGTCTGCGGGTTTGTTTACAGATGCTTCGGCAGAGCTTTCACTGATTTCGTAATAGTGATTGGCTCGAACGTTGGGGATACGTGACACTTTTCCCGACCTCCAGGTGACTTCGAGCGTCCCTGGTTGGTTGTCGGTCGGCGCCGCGAAGACCCGGATCGGATCATCGCCGCCCACGTATCGGCCGCCAGAGACGATTTCCTGCTCCTGAACGACCGGTCCTCCCGAGAAACGAACTCGGGCTCCAATCCCCTGGGTGTTCCCAGCCGTCCCTTTGAGCCGAACCGCGATGCGGTCCGCTGTGGTTTTGTTGCGGTAGATGAGGGCCTCACGATTGAAGGCGTTGACCACGATGTCTTGGTCGCCGTCGTTGTCGAGATCTGCCAGCGCCATTCCATTGGAAACGCGGGTGTCATTAAAGCCCCACGTGTCTCCCATGTCCTCGAAGCGCCCGTGTCCCGGATTTCTCAGGGCCACGTTGGGTGTGTTCAAGGGGGGATACAGGGTGATGGTGCGGCGGGGGCGGCCCGCGGCCGAGCGACCCATGGCGGCGATTCTGTCTTGGGTGTCCTGGTCATCCACATTGAAGGGAAACCCGTTGGTCACTAAAAGGTCTTCCCATCCATCGAGATCTACATCCATGAAGACCACACTCCAAGTCCATTCCGTGGCGGCGAGGCCGGAGTAGTTGGCGGTTTCAGCGTAAGTCCCGTCACCTCGGGCTTGGTAGAAAGTATTTCGGCGTATCTGGTCCCGATTGGTATAGGAACCCGTATCGTCCGGTGGGGTGACCAGTTTGCTTTGCTGAGTCATGACGTACTCGTGCTTCCGGCTGAGCATATCGACAACGAAAAAGTCATCCCATCCATTCCGGTCATAGTCGGCGAAATCGATGCCCATCGAAAAGTGGCTGGTCTGACGCAAGGCGAGTTCCGGGATTTCTTGAAATCTTCCGGTGCCGTCATTGAGGTAGAATCGATCCGGGGTAAAGGCGTCGTTGCAGACGTAGATATCCGGATGTCCGTCCTGATTCATATCTCGGATCATCACAGACAATCCCTGGTCCAAGGGGGCTTCTTGAAACGGCTTCCCGTTGCGATCTCGAAAGAACCCGTCGGTCCATGACTGGAGCGTGAAGGTTCCGTCACCGTTATTGGTATAGAAGTAATCCGGTTCTCCAAACTCATACATGATGCCATTGATGATCTTGATGCGTTTTGCGTATCGCCCGCGAACTACTTGCTTGCCATTTCGGACGCCCACGGCGAGTCGTCCGCCACTTCGAAGTATGCTGTCAGCGCCAAAGTTGGCGATGTAAAGGTCCAGGTCTCCGTCGCCGTCCGTATCAGAAACCGCGATCGAGCTGCTGCCGAGTTTTGACGTCAGCCCGGCCGCCTGTGTGGTGTTTTCAAAACGGCCGTCGCCTCGGTTGATGAAGAGGGCGTTGGGGCCGCCCATTGAGGTCACGACCAGGTCGGACCGTCCGTCCCCATTGAAGTCGGCAAATACCGCCCCGGTCGAAAGCATCTCAGGGCAGGCCACGCCGGCCGATTCCGTGACATCTTCAAATCTGAGATCGCCCAGATTGCGATACAGTTTGTTGGGGCCTTGTAGGCAGCAGAGGTAGATGTCGCAGAGGCCGTCGCCATCAAAATCTCCCAGCCCGACGCCACTTCCGTTCATCAAATTGGCATTGGCGCCAATCCGTGACTGGGACAGGTGGTTGATGAAGGTCACGCCGGACTGATCCGAGGGAACGGATTCGAAACCATGCTCGGACGGCGTGCCGGTAGGAGCGACGGCGGCGATTCGGTAGCCGGATCGGTCCTCCCACTGAAGGGGCTGAGCGTGCGTAGTTAACAGGCTGGCAGCGAGGCAGGCCCAGCACGAAATGAGTTTCTTTCGGAAAACGGAGCTTTCTGCAAACGGCCGCCGGTCAGTGAGCGGGCCCGCAAGGTGATGGGTAAGAATCTGCATTTTCGCGGCAAATTGATCCATGGAGCGGAAGCGTCGGGAGTTCCGGCCATCGAGGGTGGGGACCTTAGGTGAATGTCGGCCGAGACACCATTCGAATCCTTGCCGAACCGTGAGACTGAGTGTGATGAGAAACGGTTCCTGTCGGCCGATGGCGCCGGCAAGCCGGCGCACTCCATGGAGTGCGAGAGCTTGCTCTCGCCTTTTTTCGACGGATTCGAACTCGTCAACTGCACTCCTTGCCAATGACGGCTGGTGGGGCCCTAAGGATGCCAGAAAACGAACTTTTCGCGTAAGTTGCCAGTTGTTCGGGAATCCCCGCGTTGATGGGCCGGGCATTCGTGACTTCGAAACGGCGTTTTTTCTATGTAAAGAGTTGATTCACAGAGAGTTAAGCTTCTTCGTTGGCCGTGCCGATCTCCGCTCAACAGGCCAAAATGGCGCGTTTTGGGGGATCTGAGGCAAATTGGTCGAACGAAGCAAGGCTTGCCCGGCGCTTCACTCGGTTATTTCCGGTTGATTTCGGGAGAAAGTCGTGCCGCGGGATTCTTCTTCGGAGCCGTGGTGTCGTATTTAGATTACTCCCAATAAAGTTGTAACCAGTTGATAGGGACTATTTTGGGATCAGGTGGCTCGGTTGTCTTGAAGGCGGTGTTTTTCGGTTTCGGGATGGTACAAAATCATTGCAATTGTCACCCAATTGTTGCATACCTTGTGCGTTCCAAGTTTGCGCAGGCAGGACATTATCGTCGTGGGGTTTATTCTCTCCGGTCCTCTGTTACGGGTTGGGCTATTTGAATGGATTGCTTGATATCGTTCTGCCTGCGCGTCAACTCACAACGTAAAGAACACAACGTAATATGTACCAAAATCGGATTAAGGCCGCATTGCTAGTCGCCATTGGTGTCAGCGTGGCCGGGACAGCGCTACAAGCTCAAGCGCCAGATTCCGCTCAAGGGCGGATCACGGTGCGCGAGTATGATGTATCCGGGCCGAATGAAATCAGTCGTCTCACGGACTACGAAGGGTATCCGGATTCTCCGGATCGAACCTCTTACCCGAATATCTTCGAATGGCCTGCGGGTCCGGACGGGATGACGGAAGATGTTGAAGATCCTGCTTCTCCGCCCCAAGGGAATGTTCGAGATCAATATGCCTGGGAAATCCGAGGCTATATCCATCCGCCGGAAACGGCCACTTACTACTTCGCGATTGCTGCGGATGATCCGGGTGAGCTTTGGCTCAGCACCGACTCCGACTTCGCCAATCTGGAACTGATTGCCGATGAGCCGGACTGGAACCCTGTTCGGTCCTTTGGATCGGAAGCCCGTCGTACCTTTGACGAGGATCGGGGCTCTCTGCAGAACCACTCGGCTGGTATCCAGCTGCGAGCTGGTCAAGCCTACGCTGTTATGGCCCGTGCCGTTGAAGGCGGCGGTGGTGATAACCTCGCTGTGGCTTGGAACACGGATGGTCCTGAGTTCTTCGAAGACGGCCAAGAGCCCATCTCCGGTGAATTCCTCTCGACCTTCGATCGAACCGACTTCGGTCAACCGTTCTTGCGCACGGTTGAAGGTGGCCCGACTGGGTTTACCGTAGTCTTGAGCGACGGTGAAGGCGCCGGCGCTATCGAAGTGGATCCTGCCACTGTTTCTCTCTCGCTTGACGGCGCTGATGTCGCTGGTGACGTGAGCAAGGACGGTGCTGCAACCTCGATCGTGTATACCCGCCCTGAAGGCTTCTTCGAAGCTGGCTCGGTGCACGTCGTCGTGGTTAACTTCAATGGCCAGTCCATCACCAAGGAATTCACGGTTGGCGGTTTTGCCACCGTTCCTGCCTCGGCTCGTTTGGGCGACTACAGCTCCAACAACCGCGGCTTCCTTATGCGCGTCTTGCAGGCCAACGTTGGTTTGGCCAACAACGACTCGGAACGTGAGCAGCATCTTGCTGGCACGTTGACGGACGCCAATGGTGATCCCCTCGAGAACTTCGCTGATGATTTCTTCTTGGGTGATAACAGCACGGCAGAAATCGAAGGTGTGATCAACTTCGACCAAGACGGCAATCCTCAAGGTGTTTTCCGCGACTTGGGTGACGGTTCGGTAGCTGACGTGTTCGACGACTTCATCCCCGGTATCCCCGGTCTCGAAGGTAGCACGGACAACATCACGGCTGAGATCCTCACCGTGATCGAAATCCCGGAAGCTGGTCTTTACAACTTCGCCTTCAACTCTGATGACGGATTCAAGACCACTGCTGGTGCGGTTGGTGATGCTGCTGAAGCCATTCAGCTCGGTATCTTCAACGGTGGCCGCGGTGCCAACACCACGTTCTACAACGTCGTGTTCGAAGAAGCTGGTTTCTACAAGTTGCGCAGCATCTGGTACGAAGGTGGCGGCGGTGCTAACCTCGAATGGTGGTTGGCTGACCAAGACGGCAACCCGCTCGGTCTGCTGAACGACGGTGACGGTGGCTTGCGCACCTTCCGTGACATTCCGGAAGATCCTGCTGCTGTTAATGCCTTCAGCCCTGTTGACGGTGCTGGTGAAATCGCGGTTTCCGGTGCTCAGATCTCTGTGACCGTGACCAACGGCTCGACCTCGGTTGACACCGGTTCGGTCGCTGGCACGCTGAACGGCGAGGCCCTGAGCCCGTCTGCCTCTCAAGACGGCGACGTGGTGACCATCACCGCCGATCTTCCTGATCTGGACGGCAACACCGTATACAACTGGGAAATCAGCTTTGACGCTGGTGGCGTGACCCGCGTTGTGGCCGCTTCCTTCCGCACCACGGTGTTGGCAGGCGACGGCCTTGTGTTCATCGAAGCTGAGGATTTCAACTTCGGTCAAGGCGACTGGGATAAGTCCAACCCGATTGGAACGACTGGTGCGTATCCTGGTGGTACCTACCAAGACCTCGGTGACGGTATCGACGAGACCGAAGTGGATTCTGGCACCGACTTTGGTGTCGATTACTTCGAGCCGAACAATGCCAATGCTCAAGCCATCTACCGCCCGGACACCGGTGTGGAAGCGGGTAAGATGAACGGTCCTGCGGGTCTGTTCCGTGGTGCATTCGAAGTCGAAACCAACCACGTTGTGGGTTGGAATGACGCTGGTGACTGGACCAACTACACCCGTGACGTCCCCGAAGGCACCTATGCCATCTTCGGCCGCCTGTCCTCCGGTGGTGCTGCGATCGATACCTCGTTCTCGATCGTGACCTCGGATGCTGGTTCGCCGAATCAAGAGACGGAAGTTCTTGGTGTCTGGCAGCCGGGTCGCGCGACCGCGGGCTGGGACAGCTTCGAGATCTTCCCGTTGTTGGATGCTGACGGCAACCAGGTCGTTCGCGACCTCGGCGGTGTGACCACGTTCCGTTACACCACCGTTGGTGGTGCCAACGACCATGACTTCTACGTCTTGGTTCCGAGCGCTGCTCCGGAACCGCCGGTTGTTGAGCCGCCGTTGCCTCCTGTTCCGCCGGTTGGCGGTGACGGTGGCATCGAGTCCATCACCAACAATGGCGACGGCACTGTGACGATCGTCTTCTCGGGTAGCCTGAGCGGTTCTGCAACCGTTGACGGAACCTACCTGACGATCCCGGGCGCTACGTCTCCGTGGACCACGGATGCCTCGGCAGATCTGCAGTTCTACATCGCTCAGTAATCAGAACGATCTAGACTGACTCAAATCGCGAACGGAGGCCGGCAACGGCCTCCGTTTTTTTGTGGGGTTGTGAGGCAAAAGGTGGGGCGAGCGTAACAGATTGCGTAAAAAGTCCTTTTCCACCTTCAGGAAAGCGAGTGTGAAAGCGACAGCTCCGCTCTCGCACTCCAAATTTCGTCCGCATATATCGAGCGTTTTTTGGAGTGCGAGAGCGGAGCTGTCGCTTTGGCCACCGCGATGGAAATGCTAACGGGATTTATTACACGGTTTGTAACCGCCAGCCGTTGGGTAAAAGACGCATCCTATTGGGCCCCGAGGCGCTTCGGCTCCAGATCGTGATTGTGAGCGGGGCCCGATGGGATCGGTCGGATTCCGTCGTCGCTGGCGGACCCGTTTCTTGCCCAGCGGCTCGCGGGTACGCTCGCCCTACCTTCCCAATGCTTTCTGGGTTTACGGTTTTCTGAGCGCTCGCATGCGGTTGGACCAGTTGAGTGGAATCCCGAGAGTGAGGCGTTCGGAATCGCGGAGAATCTCAAGTTTCAACTCGTCTCCATCTCTCTTCTTCTGAACCAGATAGGCGAGCAGCGTGCTGTGGTCGTGAATCCCTGACTGGCCGTCGATCCCTACGATAACATCTCCTTCCTTGAGGCCTGCTTTGCGGGCGTCGAGGTTCATCCCACCCCATCCCGGTGTGAGTTTGACGACTTTGAGTGCGGTCTGACCTGCTTCCAGATTGAGTTTCGCCCGTTCTGTGGCGGGCAGCGGGTCGAGCTGGTTGACTCCGAATAGTTTGACCTTGAAGAAATCCCAGCTTGAGACTCGTGAGACAAATTCGTCTTTCCGACGCCACCCCGGGGTCAGGCTGAGTTCGAGGTCCTCCGACTTGCCGTTTCGGCGGACGGTGATCGGGATTCGGGCGCGCTCCTCGGCCTGATGGAGCACCCACTGAACGTCGGCGATCGATAAGATGGGCTGTCCCTGCATGCGTTCGATGCGGTCTCCAGCCTGGAAGCCGGCCCGTTCTGCGGGGGAGTCGGTATCCACGCCCGTGAGGGTGGCCACCTCTTTGGGATCGAGAGACCAGCCAACCGTTTCTGGGAGCGGATAGGCCCAAAGTGTTTGGTCCGTGATCGGGCGGCCACCATCGAGGAGTGACATCATTTCCGCCGCTGGGACGAAGTGACAATGAAGACACTCGGCTTGTTGATTGCCTGTCATCTTACCCAGGGGCTTGCCCCAGCGAACGGTCTTTTGAATGACCGGGATGTCGTCCGGTTTGTTCCAACGGGGAGTCGGGCCCGTCTTGGCCGCGATTTCTCGTTTGGTAGTGGCTGGGGCAGTGAGGTATTGCCGGTGAAGCCGGAGGGCCCCGTCCAAGGCTTTACGAAAGCCCGCTACGGTGATGGCTTTGTCGTTTCGTTGAGCGGCCCGTGTTCCGTAGCGGCCGTAGATATCGCCATCGGCATTGATCATGAAGGCAGCCCATGATTGATTCATGTCATATTGGAAGCGTGTCAGATCCAAGGCCCAGGCTTGAACGATCCGGACACAGACGAACTGGTTCATCAAGTTGAGCAATTCGAGGTCGCTCGGGTTGATCACCTGTTGGTCCATCCCTTTGCACGCGTGACAGGGCACGCACCGGATGGTGACGAGGAGGGGTTTGCCAGACTCGCGAGCTTTCTTCATTCCGAGTTCCAGATCGTCGTAGGTCCAGAATTCGGCGATGTTGAGATCGCCTAATGATTTCTGCAGCGGGGTCTGTGCCAGGGCGGCTTGCGTGGTGGCAAAGCTGAGTAGGATTCCGGCGGTGAGGGAGCGGGTCATTCGACGTTGGATTTTCATAGCTTAGCTTGGAGTTTGGGGGGGAGCGTACGGGGGGAAAAGCAAAAAGCGTAGAGGGGAAAGCTTTGGGTGCGAGGGCGAAGCGGTTGTTGTGAACAGCGCAGGTGGGTTGAGTGCTAAGGCTCGGGTTCGTGGGGTCGCGTCTCTGGTGTCGTTGTTTCCTTTTCTTGCCCAGCGGCTCGCGGGTACCAGACTGTGTAAAAACCCAATCTACTATTCTGGCATAATAGAGAACTGTGGTTTACACTTCAAGCATGGACCACATCAGAGGAACAAATCGTTCTGAGGTTCAGCTTATTCCCCCTACGATCGACGATTATGTCTCGGCTGATGCACCGGTTCGCTTCATTGACGCCTTTGTCAATTCGTTGAACTTGGTCGAGCTGGGATTTACCCATGCCCAATGTGCTAGGACCGGGCGGCCTCCTTACAACCCGGCAACCTTACTCAAGCTCTATCTCTACGGGTATCTGCATCGCATTCGAACGACCAGGCGCTTGGAAGCTGAGACTCATCGCAATCTCGAAGTCATCTGGCTGTTGCAGGGACTTCACCCCGACTTCAAGACCATCTCCAATTTTCGCTCCAGGAACCGGAAGCGATTTAAGGCGGTATTTCGAGATTTCAATCTCCTGTGTCGCCGAATGGGCCTCTTTGGGGCGCAACTGGTTGCTATTGATGGCACCAAGTTCAAAGCGGTGAGCAATCCTCGCGATCATCACACGACCAAACAGCTCAAGAAGGCCATTGAGCTGGTCGAGAAACAAATCGAAGCCTACCTCAAGCAGCTTGACCAGGCAGATGTTGAAGGGGCGCCCATATCAGAAAGCGATAGCCCGACCGGACTCAAGGAGAAGCTGGCACGGATCCAAGAGCATCGAGAGGACTTGGCCAAAACGCTGAAAGTTCTGCAGAAGAGCGAGAAGCCTGAGATTGGCGGGAATGACCCCGAGGCGCGGAAGATGAAAGTCTCCAAAGCCCCGTCAGTAGGCTACAACGTGCAGATTGGAGTGGATGCCAAGAATCATCTAATCGTGGCTCAAGAAGTCGTTCAAGATGCCAACGATGAAAACCAATTGCAGCCGATGAGTGAAGCCACTCACCAGGAACTTGCTCCGGAAAAACCGGAGATAGTCGCCGATTCAGGTTACCATAATTTCGAGCATATCGACCAATGCGAAACCCAAGGGATAGTCACCTATGTGACTCGTCCGAAGACGACCAGCGGAAGGGGTAAGAACGGAAGAGTGATCTTCAAGAAAGAACGCTTTGAATACAATCGGGAGCAAGACCACTACCGATGTCCCGGAGACAAAGAGCTCAAGCTAGTTAGAGAAAGAGAAAAGGATGGAAAGTCGATAAGGGTCTATGAGAACAAAGCGGCCTGCGCGAGTTGTCCTCTTAAAGAAGAATGTACGACCGGAAAGCTTCGCTCGATCGAGCGTCACTGGGGGCAAGCAGCAGTCGATCGTTTAGCGCAAAGGACGAGAGAGAATCCCCAGATTTTGTCCCAGAGAAAGGCGACGGTGGAACATGTGTTTGGGACACTTCGGATGTGGGGGCATGACAGATTCGTGATGAGGGGACTGGAGAAAGTGAGGGCAGAAATCAGTCTTAGCGCAATGAGTTACAACCTCAGACGGGCGATCAACGTAGTCGGAGTGAAAGGACTGCTCAAAGCCCTGGCCCAAAGCTGAGAAAGAGGCCGTGGGGCTGAAATTGAAGCCCAAAAAGCCACTCACAGCCCCCAAGAGCCCAGTGAGAAACTCTGGGAACGGGAAAAGCCGAGTTTAGAAAAGTTTGGGACCGAGGAAAAAATCTTCACAAACTCATATCCTGAGCGCCCACAGCGGCTGGTGAGATTTCAAATTTAGTTTTTACACGGTCTGGTACGCTCGCCCCACCTTTCGGATTTCGGATCTCGGCCCGGAGGGCCGCTCTTTCTTGCTTGGACTTGTGGGGGCGTGTGCCACGATGAAGGGGTCTATGAATCGCCTTCTCATTGTTTTGCTTGCCCTAGTGGTGTTCGATGCGTGTGCCGAGGATGTGACCTTGCGACGCGGCCACGCGCAAACTCCGGATGAGGCTCGCGCAGAGCTTGCCGAGTTTCGCCAGAGCTATTCCGATCTCAAGGGGTGGGAGGCTCGTAAAGCGAAGATTCGATCCGGGATCTTGAAGGGCGCGGGACTAACCACGCTTCCGGACAAGACGCCGCTCAACGCTCGGTATTCAAACACGCGGACCTACCCGGGATATACGGCGGAAAGCGTCGCGTTTGAGAGTTCGCCTGGCTTTTACGTGACGGGTACGCTGTATCGACCGACGGAGGTTGAAGGCCGGCTAGCTGGGATTCTTTGCCCGCACGGTCACGGCGGCCGGTTCCGCGGTAGTCGCCAGGCGCGGTGTGCGGTCTTGGCGCGGATGGGCGCGGCAGTTTTTCAGTATGATATGGTGGGCTATGGTGACTGGAAAGAAGCCGGATGGTCTCACAAAGACACGCCGGAAGTGTTGCGACTTCAAACTTGGAACAGTATTCGAGCGCTGGATTTTCTGCTTACACTACCCAATGTGGATGCCGATCGTTTGGCGATCACGGGCTGTTCGGGTGGTGGGACCCAATCCTTCGTTTTGGCCGCGATTGATGATCGCGTTGCGGTGAGTGTGCCGGTCTGTCAGGTGTCCGCCCATTTCTTCGGTGGGTGTGTTTGTGAGAGTGGCATGCCGATTCATCAGAGTGCCACCCACAAGACCAACAACGCCGAGATCGCCGCGCTTGCAGCACCGCGGCCCCAGATGATCATTTCAAACGGTTCGGATTGGACCCAGCACACGCCGCAACACGAATACCCGTATGTGAAACAAGTCTACGATCTGTATGGTGCGGGGCTGCACGTCGCGAATGCTCATTTCGGGAACGAAGAGCATGACTACGGTCTGTCCAAACGGATGGCTGCCTATCCGTTTCTGGCGCGGCATTTGAACTTGGACCTATCTGCCGTGCTCGATGCCGAAGGAGCGATTGACGAGTCTTTTGTGGTGGAGGAAAGCCGGGCCGAAATGCTGGTTTTTGGGAGTGGGAATCCTTACCCGGCAGATGCGGTTCGGCCGAATACGCGTTTGCCCTAGGAGTTTCTTGGCGCTTAAGAGGTCGTTGTTGAATCCCTGAATTCGATGATGGGGCGAAGTGTATCTTGTTTTGTGGGGGCGTCTTCGGGCAGTATGTTTGGGTGTTAACGAGGAGTGGGGATTCGATGGATCTATTTCTTGGTGGATGGTTAGCTAGAGGGAGATTTTGGCTTTTGTCCCTGCGCGGACTCTTGAAGCGCGCGGCTGAATCTTTCTGGGTAGGTGTGAGCGTGCTGATCTGGCTCGTGCCTGGAGAGGCGGATGCGGCTACGAATGGCGGGCGTCTGCATATCTGGGGGGAGCCTGAATTTCCCGCTTATGAGGTTCCATCAGACTTGGGCAGGATTGTCTCCTTCTCTCTGTCCCAAAGCCACCTGCTCACGGTTGACGCGGACGGATCGGTGGTCGGGTTTGGACGGGATCGAGATCCGATTGTGGCTGTGCCGGAAAACCTGACTCCCGTCGAAATGATTGCCAGCAGTTCTCAGATGGCGATTGTCCTGACCAAGGCGGGGCGAGTGGAATACTGGGATCAACGAGGAGTGTATCGCGGCTGGAGTTTTCCAGAGGTCCTGGGAGCGCCGATTGAAATGGTTGTGGCGTTCGACGTGGCGTACGCATTGTTTCCAAACGGGCGAGTTGGATTCTTGCAAGTCGGAGGAACCACCCAGAGTGGCTTCGTGGATGAATTCGCGCCCGAATTTGTTTCCGTCCAGCGGATCCATGCTAACCGTGATCGACGAGTGATCGGGATCTTGTCCGATGGGACGGCCAAGACTTGGTGCCCGGGGTGTGGGGAAGGAGGTTTGCCGGGGATAGAGGAACCGGTCAGGGAGGTGTCCGTCTCAACCAGTCACACCCTCGTGTTACTTGAGAGTGGACAAGTGACTGGGGTGGGGGAAAACACCTATGGGCAACTTAATATCCCTGAGGACTTGGGTCCCGTGATTGGCGTCCGTGCGGGAACTGGATTCTCAGTTGCCTTGCGAGCGGATGGGACCGTACGCGTCTGGGGTGGTGGCGGTGACAACGGCTGGCGCCGCGCCCCAACCGGGCTCTCGAGTGTGCTGGCCATTGCGGCTGCCGATTCGATTGGTGCCCTGGTGGATTCCCGTGTCCCAGTGATCCTCGGATTGGAGCCGCGGGTGGTAGCCAGCGTCGGGCATCAGATTAGGCTCCAGGTAGAGGTCTTGAGTGAGACGCCTTATTCCATCCAATGGTTTCGTGGGCCGGACGCGATTGAGGGGGCCAATTCGGAATCGCTGGACTTAGGCATGGTGAGTGCGGGCGATGCCGGAGATTTTTCGGTAAGCGTGACCAACGCGAGTGGGTTGGAGGCTCGGCAGAACGCTCAGCTGGTTGTGCTGGAACCGGAGCGACCAACGGACCGCTCTGAGCCGGGGTATTTGGTGGGGTGGGACTGTCGCGGCGATTTTCAGGCTTCGGCGGGGCTCGGGTTGGTGACGGATGTCGCGGTGGGTGCGGAGCAGTCGATTGCCCTGCGCGCGGATGGTACTGTCATTCAGTTTGGGAATCGTCTCTCGGAGGGCGCGTCAGAGGTGGATGGCTTGACGGACGTTGTTGACATCGATGCCGGGACGACCCATTCAATTGCGGTCAACGCATCTGGTTCGGTTTCTGTGTGGGATCGACGGGGTTTTCATCCGGTTCCCGAGGGGATGGGCCACGTGGATCAAGTCGCAGCGGGATTTTCTTACTCAGTGGCTCTGGATCAAGAAGGTTCGCTTACAGCCTGGAACCTTTTAGGGAACCAGGAACCGATCCGATTGAACGAGAGCGAAATTGGTAAAGTGGTGCAGATTGAGGCAGGCCGGCCCTACTTCTCAGCTCTTCGGTCTGATGGGACTGTGTTTCGGGTTCACTATCCGTCGGGTACGGTGGAAGCGGTGGAACACCTGCAAGGCGTAGCCGAGATCGCGAAGGGGAAGTCGGCCAACTGGGGGTACCTGCTGGCTTACCGACAAGCGGGTGAGGGAGCGGTTGCGGGGATCACGAGATTCGATGCGGTGGTGGCTCGGCAAGGCTCTGCGATATTGCCGGAACTCTACTTGGCATTGCCTTACAAATCGCCTTTTTCGCAATGTCTGCAGCTGCCGTTGTATTTGGAGGCACAGCCGCTACTAAAGGTGCGGTGGAGCCGGGAACGATCCCTTGCGATCGTACCCACGGCGGTGCCTGTCCTGGTCGACCCTCCGGCGGACCGCTCGGTGAATCCTGGACATCGCGTCGAGTTTTCGGCCGCGTATGTGGCCGATGATGACTTTGGGTTTCGTTGGGAGAAAGATGGCGTGCCTGTTCCGAACGTGGTGGGGCGTCGTTTGGTAATCGAACGTGTTCGGGCGAGTGACGCAGGGGAATACACCGTTGTCGTAACTCAAGAGAATGGCGTCCAGGACTCTGTTACGGCGTCACTGGAGGTCATACCGAGGACGTTGCCGGCAGAACCCTCCGGTTACTTGGTGAGTTGGGGGATCGATGCCAATGAGGGGTTGATGATTCCTAGCGACTTGAAGGGGGTTCTGTCGATCGAGTCTTTGTCGAATCGTACTGTTGCTCTCTTAGATGATGGGACCTTGGAAGGATGGAATGGTTTGAGGGCTGGTCTTGTGAACCCGGAGGTGTTTGGAGCGGTCCATGCGAGTGCTGACGATTTTGCCCTGCTAGCCGGTGGCGATGTGGTAACGATCTTTGGTCGGGGCGTTCCGACAGCGCGAGTGACTCTGCCTCGTGATACGGTCCCCGAGTCGCTGTTTCGGTATTTCAATTCCCTTTATGTGATTCCGAGTGATGGTGCGGCCGTGGTCTGGGACCTTAGTGGTGGTAGAGACCCCCAACCGCTGCCGATCAGTGAGCAATGGGAGGGAATCCTTGATCTCATTACCGTGATCCGAGATTTCCGGTCGGCACCCTATGGTTTGACGGGAACGGGGCAGGTTCTGGAGATCGATTTTTCTCCAGAATATGCGGAGTCGTTGGTGGAACTGGACGAGCGATTTGTCGATATCGATACGACAGACGGGAATCGAATCATTGGGTTGACTGTCTCTGGTGAGCTGAGGTCGTGGCAGGCGGGTTCGGGGGAGGCAATGTCTCTCCCGGAGTCGTTGCCAAGTGGGATTACCCAATTTGGCCTGGGGTCTCACCGAGTCTCTTCTCGATCGGTGACGACACTGGCGGTGGTTTCTGGAGGGCGGGTCACTTGCTTTCTCGCGAATCGGGATGGGACTTGGCGGTCTTTGGCGGTCCCGATTGGTTTGGAGAACGTTGTTGACGTAGTCGGTAGTGATGGGTCCTTCACAGCGCGAGTGGTCTCCGATTTGCCGTCCCTTTTGTCTGAACTTCGTTCGACGTCGGTGACAAGGGACCAGACTGCCCTCTTTTCGGTGGATGCGGCGGGACTGGGACCTCTCGAATATCAATGGTCATTTGAAGGACAACCCATAGCGGGTGCGGTAGAGGCGACCTATGTGATTCCTCCCGGTGACGGGCGGCAGTCGGGAACTTATTCTGTAGTCGTCACGGACCGTGACGGCTCTTCGGTCGGTGCTGAGGCTGAGCTTATCATCTTGGAATCAGCAGGTATTCCGGAAAGACCTGCCGGTCAGGCTGTTGAGGTCGCTCTTGACGGTTCGATCAGGAGGCACCCACCGCGAGGGTACCATCCTGCCGTTTCCTTTGCTGAGACTCGGGATCATGTGCTTGCTTTGCTCGGGGATGGAACGGTGATTCCAATCAAGGGGCAGCTTGAGGGGGACTGGGCCTTGCCTGATGGCCTTGGGACGGTCGCGAAGCTCGTCGCGGGAAGGGACTATTTCGTTGCCCTTAATACTGATGGGCGGCTTCTCGCGTGGGGAGATTATCCGCCGGTTGAATCAGATATCCCTAACCACTTGGGGCCGTTTCTGGACGTGGCCACGGGAGCGGGCTTTGCTGTGGCACTTCGGACGAACGGCACGGTCGTCGTTTGGGGAGATTTGGGCTTTGGTGGTAGGCGAACCCCGCCGCCGGACTTGTCGGATGTCATTGCTGTGGCTGCTGGTAGTAATTTTGGAGTGGCCTTGACTCAGGGTGGGTTTGTGGAGATGTGGGGAGAGATTCCTAGTGCGCTATCTCGGATGCCGGCGAATCTCCATGGAGTTGTCTCGGTGGCTGCCAGCGGATCGAATGTTATTGCCCTGCGTGCGGATGGGGAGGCTGTGGCTTGGGGAAACGTGGCTGGGCTTGGGGCGAACCGATTGGAAGGAATCGTCCGAGTCTTCGCGGGGCGTTATCGGGTGCTGGCTTTGGATGCTTCCGGACAGGTGTTTGCGTGGGATCAGATGGGGGTGGCACCCGTCGATGCAATTCGACTGGACGGTGTAGATTGGATTGGCGATGGTCAAGATGGGCAGTTTTATGCGATTGCGAATCCGCTTAAGCCGGTTGTTCTACCGAGCAGTCGAACGTTGATTATCAACGAAGAGAAAGCGGCGGATCTCACAGTGGATGCGATTGGCGACGGGAGATTGGGCTACCAGTGGTTCCATGCAGGAGAGGAGATCACCGGAGCCTCTAACGATTCTCTGTCGCTGGAAAACGCCAGCATGACGGATGCGGGGGATTATTTGGTACAAGTGACCGATCAGAGCGGCAATATCGAGGAGGTAGCTTTTCAAGTCCATGTCTTACCTCGGCGAGCTTCGGAATTGAATGCGGGGATGGTCGTGGAATGGGGGCGTGATAACGGTAAGGTAAGCGTTCATTCTGAGTATTCGGATGTGATCGATATTGTTGCGGGAGATGCTCATACCTTAGGCTTGCGGGCAGACGGGAGTTTGGTTGTCTGGGCCCGGCCTTGGGCGCGGCATCGCGCCTCGCGACCGGAGCCCGGTCTGCCGATAGAGGCGCATGATATCGTAGCAATCGATCTCAGGGACGACGCTGCGGCCGCGTTGCGGGCTGACGGTAGTTTGCTTGCCTGGGACGTCTACCAAGACTTCTCTCGGTCAAGCGCTCGGGAGAGCTTTACCGGATTGGAAGAGGTGATCGGGATTGCGGGTTCCGAATTCGCGCTGACGTCTACCGGTTTGAGGGAGAACAGTTTTCGTGGACTTATGGTGCGCGATGTCGATTTTGCGATTGCCGTCAATGGCCGCTTGTCCTTGGCGGGAGACTTGGATGGGGGCTGGTTGCATGACCGGATCGGAGGAAATCGTCTGTCGCGGGAAGGGCTTGCGGGACTGGTCGATATCGTGCCATTGGGAGTGGGGCAAATCGAGCTGTTCGAAGATGGTGGCCTGGCCAGTATTGGGCATCGTGGCGCGGAGGAATTGCAACCGCCCGAGCTGCCTGATGTGGTGGCCATCTCGGCTAAAGGGGAACATGCACTGGTCCTTTTGGCTAGTGGTCACGTACAGGGTTGGGGGCGGAATGGTCTTGGGGCAGTGGAGGTGCCGCGCCTCATGAATCAGGTGCGGGGGATTGCCGCCGGGCCGGACCACGGTGCGGCCATCGTCGACGCTCGTAAGCCGGTCATTCTTGAGATGGATTACGTGCCACGCCTGCATGCCGGGTTCAAGATGGTTGTGCAGGTGACGGTAGCGGGTGAAGGAATCCTGACGTATCAATGGGAGAAAGACGGGATGCCAATCGATGGGGCGATTTCATCCAGGTTGGAAATTGCGCAGACCCGAGTTAGTGACTCGGGCGACTATACGCTGAGAGTAAGCGACGGCGATGGAGATAGTTCGAGCCGAACAATTCGGATTGAGGTGCTCCCGGAACGGAATACTGGGCGAGATTTTGGACAGCTAGCCCTCTCTCAAGGGCAAGGGGAGGATCCAGTTTCGATTCTTAGTCAGTATGGCAACACGGTTGATGTGGCCTCCTGGTCGTTTATCTCAGTGCTTCGAACTGACGGGAGTATCAGGCTCTCTGGTGAGGCGACATCGGGCATTATTACTGGTTTGGGAGAGGATCTTGTTCAGGTCGAGTTGTCCGCGCTTGATGTCTTTGCCTTGCAAGCCGATGGGACTATTCGTGCCTTTAACGACCACGGAAAGTTCCAGCCAACCTGGCCCGAGTTGGGATCAAGTATCGACTTTCCACCGAATTTGCATGGCGTGGTTGCGATGGAGACGAATCCGGCTGGAGGTAGCTTTGGTGATCCAGTGTTGATGCTCTTAAGGGCCGATGGTGCGGTTGGCCTGTTTGGGGACAGCTTGACTCACTTGGCCGAGGGACGGTTCGTCGACGGTGATTTTGTGGCGATTTCGCTGGGTGAGCATATTGCCTTGGGATTGCGGAAAAACGGGAATGTGGCGGTCTGGGGAAGTTCGACCAGTTTTGAAATCCCTGCTGCGGATGTTGCCGGAGGAACCGCGATTGCTGCCGGCGACGAGGTTGGAGCTGTTGTTGGTGCCGATGGACTGATCCGATGGTTTTCGACTGCGGATCGAGAGCTAGAGATTCGGACTATTGCTGATTCGGAGAATGCTGTGAAGGTGTGGTTGCCCTCGCATTCGGACGGCGGGCCACTCTTTGCCACAACCGATAGTGGCAGATTATTCGCGTGGTATCCGAGCCGCTTGGGGAGCTCACTCGGCGGGGTGCTTCCTAGACGGGAGATCAAAATTCCGGGACGGGTTGTCAGTGCGGCTATTGAGGGACTAAGGAACTATCTCGTGGTAGTTCCAGACTCTCCGCAGGTCGTTCAGCCCATCGGGCCGTCCGTTCTATTAGAGGGTCATGTTATCCAACTACTTTCCGGGGGGCAGGGACGGAATCTTCATTTTCAATGGTACAAGGACGGCATACTCATCGAAGGTGGCACGTTAGCCGAGCTCGATCTGGGTCCCGCCACAATCGAGAGTGGAGGAGAATACTCGGTGGAGATTTGGAATGAGGACGGTTCGACGGAGAATCGGGTCCAGTTGAGAGTGGTCTCGGCGCTTCCGGAGCTGGGGCAAGTAGGAGACGCTAGGGTGTGGGGGCAGCTGGGAAGCGGGAGGCGGCCCCCGATAGTCGTCGTTCCGGCGCCACCGGAGATTCGAGATGTCCGAGAGTTGGCCGTGGGCGAGAACCATACGCTGGCTCTGCATCGTGACGGTTCATTGACCGGATGGGGTGGAAATAGGGATGGGGAATCGACTATCGCAGAAGGGCTTCCGCCGGTGGTGGAGGCAGTGGTGGGGTCCGGATTCAGTGCGGCTTTGACCGAATCTGGAGAGGTTCATGTTTGGGGCCGGGAGGGACTTACGATGGAGGCAGAACCGCTGGAAGGTATTCGAGCTTCACAGATTGTGGCTGGGGCATTCCATCTCTTGGTGTTGACTACCGGCGGTGAGGTGATTGCTGTGGGTGCCAATGGACGACAGCAATTGGAAGTACCGGATGGATTGTCGGGCGTTGCCAAAGTCAGAGCGTCGACAAACGGATCGGCTGCGATCAAAGCGGATGGCACGCTCGTAGTTTGGGGGGCGGCACCTCGTCCCCCGCAGGGACTTGATCGAGTTAGGGACGTTGCGATTACGAGCGGGTTTGGGGTGGCGTTAAGGGAGGATGGTTCGGTGGTGTCATGGGGGAGATTCCATCCATCCAATCGGAATGAACCGCCTCGACCTGAAGCGCTTCGAGTTCCAGAACCTCAATCGGGCGTTGTTGCTATTGCGGTAGGTTCTGAGCACTACTTGGCCCTGAAGGACGACGGGACGGTGTTTTCCTATCCGGAGACCAGCGGATGGGCAGTGGTACCGCATGGTCTGTCCGGCGTGGTGTCGATAGCTGCAGGAGACCGACACTCGGTGGCCTTGCGGGCGGATGGGACGGTGGTTGTTTGGGGCTTGTCGGAAGCGTCGATGGGAGTGGACGTCCACGAGCTGAGCGGTGTGAGTGCCGTGTATGCGCACGCGACTCGCACCGGGATTATCCAGCAGGCTGCGTCGAGTCTTCCGACGGGCGTATTCCTTCGAGTGGAACCTCGTCTCGAGACGGACCTGCCAAATACGTTTCGCATCTCCTTATGGGATGACGCGGGGAATCAAGTCACCGGGGCGACTCTTGCCGGGGTGCAGATTCAACGTCGAGAATCGTTGGTTGAGGGTGAGAGTTGGGAGCCCGTCGCGACCAGGATTGAGGAATCCGGTGGCACGCTACGAATCGCGATTGAGGATTCCGGTCAGTTGTACTATCGAGCGATTCTCCCCGTGGAGTAACCGAACCCTAGTCCGGTTGTTCTGCTGAGTACCGACCCATAGCGTGGACATACCTGTTCGGCGTTCCTAGTGGGTTCGTTTCCGTCTGAAGTTCGAACTTGTGTGCGAAGGTTGGGCTTCTCCTGCTTTCATCGATCCGATATGGATTTGTGCCACACTCCGGGGCTCAATGCTGGGGTGCCGAGACGCAGTAGCCTTTGTTCGGCGGAGTTCTCAGCGTTGCTTCCTTCGGGAAGGGAAGTAAAAAGGGGGCTGAACGTTTCGGCCTACCCAGCCTTGAATTCCGGCGCTACGATTCGCCCTACGGATGCTGTCTGAGGGGCATGGTCTACCGTCAGCTCAAGTGTGAAAGTGCACCCTTGCTGTGGGGAACTGACTATGGTGATGGTCCCTCCCAGGAGTTGGGCGAGTTGGTTGGATATGGTGAGGCCTAGACCTGCTCCGCTGAATAGACGGGATGAAGAGTTGTCCGCCTGGCTGAACGGTTCGAAGATGTCTGATTGTTGATCGAGATCGATTCCGACTCCCGTATCGATGATGGCGATGGCTAGGTGGCTACTGCCTTCGAGCGTTCCCGTTACCTCCGCACGGACTTCAATATGGCCGGACGGGGTAAACTTGACCGCATTGGCAAGTAAGCGACGCAGGATCTCTTCAAGGTGCCTTTGATCGCTTAGGATGCGGTCAGGGATGCGGTGGTCGAAGGTGAGGGTCAGCGTCAGGTCCTTTTGAGCAGCCCTTGAGGAGAATTCATCGAGCAATCCCTCAAGCAATTCGATGAGATCGACATCCCTGTTTTCAACGGACAAGGAACCAGAGTGGATCTGCGAGACCTTGAGGATGGAATCGATCACTTCGAGCAATTGTTGGGCGCTATGCTGGATGATGCCAACATACTCCTTCTGATCGGAGTTTAGTCCGGGGCTTTCGCCTAGTAGCGAGGCTGAACCAATCACTCCGTTTAGCGGAGTTCGGAGTTCATGACTCATTTTAGAAAGATACTGCCGTTCGATGTTAAGGGCAGATTCCGGTGCTCCTTTTGCTGTCACAAGGGTTCGGGGGGATTTACGTCGCTGGTCACTTTCTTCCCCGTGCATTCGATGGGAGTTTGTCCGATGTTGAATGTGTTTGGACACAGTGAGTGCGGTTTTCTCAACACCATTGAGCAGCTTCCGTAGGTAAAGGTACAGAATGCCTGTGACGCCGAGCAATGCGAGGAGGGTGAGCTGCGGAGCGGAAGTGGTCAGGTTGGCCGTCAGCTGTTGCGAGGGGAAACAGGCGATCCTTAAGTGATTGTTGAGTGCCTTGGGATACCATTCTCGGACCGGTCCCGTGGCGAGGGTTTGCATGATATCCGGGGGGGATTTGATTTCAGTTCTGGAAGTATGTAAGTATTCCCAGGGCCTGTCCGTTTGTTCTCCTGAGGCCGTGGCCAAGGCCACGTGCACGCCCCCAGCTTGAAGTCGGGAGAAAGCTCGATTTACTAGGGCTTCAAAGGTGCCCGCGACTACGAGAAAGTCTGATGGAGCCACGGCGCCTTCGTCGGCGTTCGGCGTTTCGATTGGAACCTGGATCGCCCACGCGGCTTGTTCGTCGATGTCGAAGCCTGTGATGAGTTGGTTTCCTGGGCTGTGCCCGATGAGCGATATCGTCACGATCCCGCTGGGGCGAACCGTTACGCGAGGGAGCGAGTTGCGTGGGCCGCAGTAGAACGTTACGGGACCATCCTGCTGGAGAGCGGCGGGGAGCACCGGGATCATGCGATGGTTGAGCCAGAGTCGAGCTTGGTTTTCTTTCGTGACCATCGCGGCACCGCTGAACGGGATTTGGTGGACGAGTTCCAACAACTGTCGCCGAGCTTTCAGGTGTGACTGGGGGTGCCAAGCAAGCGGTCCGCGGCCTTCGAGTTGCAGGCGAGTGATGATGTGATTGAGTTCTTGTTCGATTGCCATCGCTCGATCCGCTGCGCGCCGATTGAACTCTGCTCGTATGGTTTCATGCTGACTGGAGCGGAGATACCCGAAGGTCCCCAGAGAGAGCAGCACGCCTAGGACGGCGGCGACCGCCGGGACTGCCCGAATTAACTTGGGCGGAGCGGAGGCCCGTCCTGGCAAGAAACTGTGGTCGTCTGGCTGCATCTTTGTCTCGCAAAACGAGCTAATGCAGAATGTGTACCCGACCTACAGAACCTCGGAATTGGTGAGTTTTCAGGCGAATTGCCTGGTTTTTTGTGACTTTATCGACGGATTGCAATGCGTTTGGGCAGTGGTTAGATTTTTGGTGAAATGCATGTGCAATGCTTTAGGCTCTCGATTTTCACGCGATGAGCAGGCAGGAATGCATACGAGTAGGGTGGTTTCTTGATCCTTGGATCGATGTTGCATTAGTGTGCCGTTCCCGTCAGTGTTCAGTGACGGCAGTGTGGGCGTTTGGCATTTTTCATTTTCTTCTATGATCGGACATTTGAGGCTTGGCTTTCTGGGATTCTTGATCGGGTGCTTCGGGATGGGTGTGGCGTTTGGCCAGGAGGAAGCACCGGCGACGGAGCCCTCCTTGGATTCGGTTTTTGGACTCGATCGAGTAATCGATGTTCATTTGGAGATCCCCGCTGAGGAGTGGGCTAAGATGCAGCCGCCTCCAGGAACGAAGATGGATTTTGGCGTGGCGATGCGGGGTATTATGATGGATGCCATAATGGGGGGGAATTTTCGAAAAGCATCCGATGTTCGACCGGGGGTGGCGGGCTACTTAGGTGTGAATCATCAATATGGGCGAGGAACCGTTACCTTGGACGGCGATCGCGTGGATGGAGTAGGCATCCGGTACAAGGGGAACGGAACCTTTTTGAACTACGTCGAGGGCGATCCGACGGTTCGGCTCTCCTTCAAGATCGATTTTAATGAGTTTGATCCGGAGCAGAGCTGGCGAGGGGTGACGAAGATCAATCTAAACAACAACACGACCGATCCCTCGTTCATGCGGGAACCGCTTTCCTACGAACTCTTCCGGGCGGCCGGAGTGCCGTGTTCCCGCGTGGGCTACGCTCGGGTGAGTGTGACGGTGCCGGGTCAGTTTGATCGTTCACCGCACGGATTGTACACGGTGGTGGAGCAGGTGGATAAGCGGTTTCTCAAAGATCGCTATGGTTCGGCCAAGGGGCTGCTGATGAAACCGAGTACATTTGGGGCGTTCCGCTACCTTGGTGAGGATTGGGCGGACTACGAATTGGGCTATGTGCCTAAAACGGAACCTACCGAGACGCAGAAACAACGGGTGATCGAGTTTGCGCGGTTGGTTCACAAGGCCGATGAATCCGCCTTTGCGGCTCAGGTCGCCGAGTATTTGGACGTGGATCAATTCTTGCGCTTCTTGGCGGTCAACGTCCTGCTCGTGAATCTCGACAGTTTTCTGGGCGGCGCTCAGAATCATTACGTATACCTCGAACCGGAATCGAATAAGTTCCAATACTTGCCATGGGATATGGATCATTCTTTTGGTTCATTTGTCATGGTGGGAACGGCGAAATCCCGGCGCAATCTCAGCATTGATCACCCCGGAGGCCACGGACACACCTTGGTGGAGCGCGTCTTGGGTATCCCCGAATACCGGGAAACGTATCACCGGTATTTGGAGACGTATCTGGATACCTGGTTTGCGGAGGAGGCTCTTCACCAGCGGATCGAAGAAGTGGCTTCGTTTGTTCGCCCCTTGTTTGAGGTGAATGGTGAGTGGGCGCAGGGAAAGTTTGATCGCATTCTAGCGGATCGACCTGCGCGTGAGGGAGCCCAACCGCTCAAGTACTTTGTCACGCTGAGGCGCGAGTCGGTGGAACGCCAACTGAAGGGCGATTCAGAAGGAGTGATCCTGCATGACGATCCGCCGGAACCGGCGCAGATCATCGGTTGGGGATTGGCGGTGCTGGGCTTACTTGGAGTGAATGGGGTGGCTTGGTTGTGGGGTGCGGTCGCCGGGTTCCGAGGGAGTGTCGGTTGGGGCTTCTTGAATTTGTTCGTGTATCCGGTTACGCCGATGATTTACGGATTTCGCATCCGGAAGGATTTGGGCCGTCGTCCCGCGATCATGGCGATCGTGGGCGTTTTGTGGCTCGTAGGGATGATCTTAGTTGGAGCGGTTCTCGATGGGAAGTAAGGGTAGTGCGCCCTTACAGGGCTTGAATCCTATTGTGAACCATTCCCCCCCGGGGCGTTGCCCCGGGCTATTATGGATTGGGCCAACGGCCCGAGGAAGCGATCGCGTTGCCCCTGGCTACTGTGACGTGGGCCTGCGGGCCGAGGAGGCTATCGCCTTGGTATTGGTTTCAGCTATTGGGTTGGCAACGCTTCTCTTAGGGCCGAAGCTCCGTTCTTTTTCAGCCCGGGGCAAGGCCCCGGGAATCGGGTAATAAAAGAGTTCGAGCCCTGAAGGGGCGGCCCTTGAAACCCAGATTCGCACGCGATTCGAATCGCATCCTTTTGTTGAGTTTCCTGATATTTCCATTGACCTCCCTGAGGTAGCAGTGCTAATTTCCGCGCCGATGCGGAATTTTGCGAACACTCTCTTGCTGCTTATCAGCGGGCTGCTTCTTGGCAGTCCGGCAGTAGGGTGTTAGTCGCTGATTGAAGACTTTGTAACCCCACTGCCAGAATCTGGCGGTGGGGTTTTCTTTTGTCTGACCGTATTATTGAAACGAACCGAGAAACACTTGATTGATCGAATCCATGAAGAATAAACGTGTGATCATCTTCGATACCACCTTGCGTGATGGCGAACAGTGTCCCGGAGCTTCCATGAACCTTCGCGAGAAGTTGGAAGTGGCCCGGCAGCTGGAACGCCTTAAGGTGGATGTGATCGAAGCCGGGTTCCCGGTGATTAGCGACGGCGATTTTACCGCTGTTGAGATGATCTCCAAAGAGCTCAAGACGCCTACGATCGCTGGGTTGGCCCGTTGTGTGCCGGGTGATATCGATGCCGCCGGCGCCGCCGTGAAACCGGCCGGGAAGCGGGGGCGGATTCATGTGTTTTTGGCGACGTCCAAGATTCATCGTGAATTCAAGTTGGGGAAAGCGGAAGACGAGATCATCCGATTGGCGGTCAAAGGGGTGAAGCAAGCCAAGTCCTACGTGGACGACGTGGAATTCTCGCCCGAGGATGCCTCCCGTACGGAACCGGAATTTTTGATTAAGGTCTGCCAGGCCGCTGTGGATGCCGGTGCGACGACGGTCAATATTCCGGATACGGTGGGCTGGGCGGTACCTACGGAGTTTGGTGCGCTGATTCAGGAGTTGTATGAATCCGTCCGAGAGTTCCAGACCGGGAAAGCCGTTATCAGTGTGCACTGCCATAATGATTTGGGTCTAGCGGTTGCCAACTCGCTGGCTGCTGTGGAAGCGGGTGCGCGTCAGGTCGAGTGTACCATGAACGGCATCGGCGAACGGGCTGGTAATGCCTCTCTGGAGGAAGTCGTGATGGCATTGAATACGCGGAAAGATGTGTTCCGTGGCTATCGGTGCGGCGTGAACAGTAAGGAGATTGTTCGCAGTTCCCGATTGGTAGCGCGGATGTCGGGGCTCACGGTGCAGCGGAGTAAGGCGATCGTGGGCGAAAATGCTTTTGCCCACAGTAGCGGGATCCACCAGGACGGGATTCTGAAGAAGCGCGAGACTTATGAAATCATGGATCCCGTCAAGGTCGGCTGGGGCAAGACGGAGCTGCCACTGACGAAACACAGTGGACGGGCGGCTGTGTCCGCGCGCTTGAAACACTTGGGTTTCAAAATGACCGACGAGGATGTAAACGCGATCTTTGCTCGGTTTAAGGAAGTCGGGGACAAGAAGAAGTTTGTTTACGATGATGACTTGGCCGCATTGGTGGAAGGGCACATCACCGTGGTTCCCGAAACTTGGACTTTGGACTATCTGAGCGTTTCGAGTGGTTCCTCAACGGTGCCAACAGCGACGGTGCGTTTGACCCAAGTCGGTGGCAGGAAGGGGCAGAAGCCGAAGACTTTGGAGGATGCCGGCGTGGGCGATGGTCCGGTGGATGCGGCGCTCAAAGCGATTGACCGGTTGACCGAGACTCGGGGACGCTTGAAGGATTTTGCCCTGCGGGGTGTTTCGCAGGGGAAGGACGCGCTTGGTGAGGTTACTGTGAAGGCAGACTTTGGCGATGGCGAATTGGTGACGGGCCGTGGTGCGAGCACGGACATCATTGAGGCCAGTGCCCGCGCCTATCTGAATGCGGTGAACCGCTTTCTCAGTGCCAAGAAAGAGAAAGCCGGGCGACGGGCCAAGAAGAAGCGCTAAATTTTCGTTGGGTTAATTGGGATCGCTGGCCGCCTCGATAGAACGAGGCGGCCTTTTTATTCACTCAAGGGTCAATGTGGTGCGCCATCCGAGTCGTTCTCGTGTGGTGTTGGCAAAGTTGGCCACTCGCGGTGCCGGGGTGATTAGGTGGATGGAACGGTGTTCAAGACTGACTGCAAGCGCTTGGGGAATATCCCAGATCTTAAGCACGTTGAGGTAGTCTGGCCCGGCTTGATGGGAGGCGGGCAAGTCGATCAGTTCGAGTGATTTGACCGTCGGTAAAAACAACGACGCGTAGAGGGCATTGACGCTCATCGTGTCGGAGGCGGTTACCGTGATGGGGAGCGACTTGAGTGCGGCGAGGGATCCGATGGCCCGCACACCACGAATAATGTCCCAGACTCGCATGGAATCCAGGGTCTCACCCAAAAGCATGAAGCGACGACGCACGTGCGTCACGTGGCGTTTGTCTGAACTCCATGCCGTGGGCCCAATGCCACGAGGGGGAAACCAGGCATGGGCTTTGGAGGCATCCAGATCGCGAAAGAACGGGGCATCGCCGGGCCCTGTCAATGCGCTTCGAAGGGCGCTTTGGATTTCGGGCCACTCGGATTCGATGGGGACGTGGAGACGAAGTCCGTCAATCACACTCCCTTCTTTTGGCAGGAACACGAAGAGGGATAAGGGGATGCGTTGAACGCCGACTGTAAAGTGGTGAAGCGTTCCGCTACCGATGGTCTTGCGCTCGCCGTCTCGAATCTCAGTGCCGCGTTCCCCCCATGGCCAGCTCCGAAAACTCTTTTCGGCTAATGCCTTGAGCCAGACTTGCTTCTGCTCTGCCCAGGTTACGGCGCTCGTCGGGACGGCAGGCGCCGGCGCCGCCGGAACGAACGTTTCCTGGACGGTGCGATTGATGGCATCCTTGGGGAGGGTGTCAAAGACGGCCAACGCTTGGTTGGGGAAACGCTTCAATGCGGGGTTTTGAATCGCCGCTTGGGAGTTTTTGAGGAATCGATTGAACCAACGGAACGTCGGTACACGCAGATCTTGGGTGTCTTTGTGGGGGCCGTCGGTTATGAGCAGACCGAGGTGGTCCGTCTGATCGTAGAGTTCGTAGATGGACTGTACCGCTTGGTGCACGCGCACGACGCCGTCCAAGGGGAAGATCGAGTCCTTGTCCGTGTTGGCGATGAGGAGGGGGCGGGGCGCGATCAGCGCTGCGACTTCGGGATAGTCCCAACCGTAGGTGTTGACCTGAAACATGCAGTCGCAGTGTCCTTCCACCGTGCCGTCCACGACGTGGTTCTTCAGGTCGGTGATCCCGGCTACCGGGACCGCGACTCGAATCCGTTCATCAATAGCGGCGGTCCACCAACTATAAACCCCGCCGCCGGAGCGGCCGGTGATTCCAATGCGATCTCGATCCACTTCGGGGCGCGTTTCCAAATAGTCGAGGGCGCGAATACTGTTCCAGGTTTCGATCCCGGCCGAGGTATAGCCTCGGGAATTCCACCACCACATGTCATAGCTGTAGGTGCCGTGGTGAATACTCTCAATTTCTCCGCGATGAATCGTGTCGATGATCAGGCAGGCATAGCCATTTTGGGCAAACCAGATGCCGTGATGTTGGTAGGCGACTTTGTTGCCGAAGCTTCGATCGCCTTCCTTCACCAAAGCGTGTCCGCACACGTAGAGGATGGTTGGGAGCGGGCCTTCGACGTGTTTGGGAAGATAGAAATTGGCCGTGACATAGAGTCCGGGAACGGATTGGAAGTGGAGTTTTTCGACGGTGATATCGGATTCTTCGATCCGGTCTACAATCTTGGGCGAGAGCGGGGTTCGTTCGGGCCAGGGATCGAGACCGAGCATTTCTCGGAGGCGGCGTTGGCGTTCGGGACGGTCCGTTTGCCAGTCTGAAAGTCTTTGATAGCGTTGGAGCCCGGTGCTACGGATCGATGCGACGCGTTGGGTAAAGTAGGAATCCAAGAGGGCTTGCCCTCGGTCGCTGGGAGGGGATTGGGCGAGTGTGGTATAGGCCCAGGCGGAAAGGATGACGAGAGCGATGGATTTCATGGGTTGGTCTTGATAATGGATGCTAGCAGGTGACGGGGTGCGTGCAACGCGTGAATGGGGTTATTCGGACAACGGTAGGGCGAGCGTACTCGCGAGCCGTTGGGCACGCAGAGCGTCCCGAGCCATCCTCGGCTCTGTTGAACCTTTCTCTTGCCCAACGGCTCGCGGGTACGCTCGCCCTACCATCCGGAATCAGGTGGCGGGGATGAATCTTTGAAACAGCAACGCGGCCAAGAACAACACGACCAGAGCGAAGGTCCAGGTGGGTGCCAGGAGACCGAGGGCCATCAGATCCACGATCACGATTCCCGCTAAGAGACGAGAGACCGCAACGCCGATGCGTGGCGTCACCCGCCAGTAGATGTCACGAAGACACAGTAACACCCAGAGCACGTAGATCCCGATCATGAGCCAGCCCGCATTTCGAAATGCGTCGTTGTTGATCAAGTAAGCCAAGATCGCCGGGAAGCCTAAGAGCAGACAGGGCCAGTAGGCGATCATGCCTCCAGAACTTTCCCGGCGGGCCACGTAGCTGAGGCCAATGATGTAGCACGCCAAAGCGACGGCGCTCCAGAGGGCCCATCCGGTGATGCCTTCAGCGCCGACGGCGGCGACGCAGAGAAAGAGGCTGAATCGGCAGAGGGCCATTAGGATGGGAGAGTAGCTGATGGATTTGTGGAGGGCGTCGTAAGCGAGAATCGAGGCCGCTAGTAAGACGGTAAGCGAGAAGGGGACTTGGCTAAAGACCGAAAAGCACAGTATGCCGGCGCCTAATTGAGTGAAACCGAGAATCCAGACGGTTTTTTCTTTGATTGCCCCGGAGGGAATGGGGCGTTCCGAGCGGAATTGTTGGTCGAAACCGACATCGAAGGCGTCGTTTAGATACATGCCCCCGAGATAGAAAAGGGTGGCTCCAATCAACAGAGGGACCAAGCCTTCCCAGGGCCCGCCGCCACCGAGGAGGTATGCGACGAAGCAATTGGACCAAACCGTTGGCAGGTTCGACGCTCGGCCGAGAACCAACAGCGCCCTGGGTAGTGACATGGGGACGGGGAGCTGGCTGTTCATGAAGGGAGGGAAGCAAACCGAACTCCGGGAGGAAATGCAACTCGGGATTGCGGCGGGGATTGGAAATTTGGCCGGGGATCAGGTTGGGGGGCTGGTGGGGCTCGCCCTACCATTCGCTCTCCTAGGCGTTTCGTTTTTGACCCCGCTACGGGGTTCGCTTAGAAGATTGGTATGGCTTTTTTGAATCTCGATGCCGTCGAATCCCGTAATTTGATCCCAGGGTTTCAGGTGCGCTTTGTTCACTCGGATACCATGACCTTTGCCCATTGGGACATCGAGCCGGGAGCGGAGCTACCCGAGCATGCGCATCCTCATGAGCAGGTTTGCAATGTGATCAGTGGCGAGTTTGAGTTGACAATCGACGGGGTGTCTCAAGTTTTGGCGGCAGGCGGGGTCGGGATCATTCCTTCAAACGCCGTTCATTCGGGCAAAGCTCTGTCGCGGTGTCATGTGATTGACGTCTTCCACCCGATCCGGGAAGACTATCAGTAGGTTGAAATCGCCTTCGTTTTCGACATTGATTTGATACGGCCTGCGGGCGCGAGAGAAGTATCATTTGCTTCTCGAAACGCCTTTGTCTTTCCGACATCATTGCGACTCGACTGGCCGGCTGTCTGCGGGGGGCGGGAGGAATGAGGGGAGGTCGCGTTTGAGGCCGCGTTTGAGGCAAGGGAGGAGGAGAGCATGAGTGCGAGCGTTTACTACATGGTAGGGGAGGAGCCCCAAGGTCCGGCCGATCTGGCTGGGCTGGAGGAATTGGCGCTTCAGGGAGTCATTACCAACGATACTTGGGTCTGGTTCGAGGGCGCCTCTGAATGGCAGACCTATGGAAGTTTGTTGCAGGGAGATGTGCCGGAAATGGCGTTGCCGGAGGCTTCCGGGACGGCGTTGCCGGAGGCATCCGGAGTCTGTGCCGAGTGTGGGACGGGACATGCTCTCCGGGATCTGAAGCGCATTCGTTGCCGCTTAATCTGTGTGTCGTGTCAGCCCAAGTTGGTCGACCGGCGGCTCCAGAAGGAGGAACCGCGATATACCGGGCCCGTGTTTGCGGGGTTGTGGTATCGGTTGGGGGCGCGGATTATCGATGCTACGGTTGTTTGCTTTCTGTCACTGATTTTCTTGGCGCTGGTGCCCGTTATTCTTCTGCCTGTGGCTTTACCGGTGGAAGATTCTGCGGGTTTGGAGCCTTCCTTCTCTTTCGACTATATTTTCCTGAGGGCGTCCCTGCTCCTGTTTTTCATGAGTCTAGTGTGCCCGATGGTTTATGTCTGGGGGATGATTTGGAAATATGGGGCTACGTTGGGCAAAATGGCGGTAAGGGTGAAGGTGGTGACTGCGGATGGGAGACCGATTGGTTTTTGGCGATCGGGGGCTCGCTTGTTAGTGGATATGCTGACGGCACTGACGTTGTTTTTGGGGTATTTGACGATCTTTTTTGATCCTGAGCGGCGGGTTCTTCACGATTATGTCTGTGGGACACGGGTCGTGGAGCGTTAATCCGATGATGGAGGTGCTGGGGGTACAAAGAAGATCCGGCGGCCTGTTGGATCTCGCAGACCGCCGGACGATATTTCTTTATCTCAAGCAGGACACTGGCTCTTCGAGCCAGCGCGAAGAGGGACTTAGATAGGCCTTGGTTTCGGCACGCTGAGGGCGCCGAAGGCTGGCATGCTCGAGGATGAGCTCTTGATTGAGTCATGTCTAAGCATGTTGTCCATGGTTGAGATGTAGCAATGCTGGTGCCAACTCAGATTTGTGATTCTGTTTTTTTCTGAAATTCATCGTCAAATCTGGTGTTTATCAGCTGAAAGTGTTGGGCGGCAGGAGATTAGAGAGTCTATTGAGTGCTTTTTCTGCGTGGATCCCAATTCGGAACGCCGAGAACCCGTCGATCACTTCCGGTCGATTTTGATCTTCCTGTCTCTTTTCTATCCTAGCCGCTACGGATTCGGACTAAGCAGCGGTTTTGAGTGGGACAATTTGGCGCAATTGCGTGTCACACTCACTTTGTTGGGTCAACCCGGGGTCAGTTGAAACAACTTCTCCGTAATGGTTTCTCGCCAGCGTTGGAGGAAGGACAGGGTTTGGTAAATGGTGCGGAATTCGGTGAGGAGGGGATCTGTCGATGAGGATTGGCCCTTTTTGAGCCATTGCTCGTGGGCGTTGCGAAGCCGGTCCAGCTGTTCCCCGACGGCGCTTTCCATTTGGGTATTTAGTTGCGCCAGAGTCTGATAGACGGATTGAGATGCAGCAAACACGCTGGCTTGAAGGATGGGGGACTGAGCCTGTTTGAGGTCTTGGAGCGCACGATCCGCGGATTGGAGATTGGGCCCGAGCTGCATGAATAGCTCAATGAGGGCTTCGGGTACGTTCCGGTCCTGGGTGGCGTCTTCGCCGGAGACCTGTTTGAGAAATAGCGCTAGGCGGGAAACGTCGTTCTCCAGGATTTTCATGGCCGCGTTGATCGCGGCCGCCTCGGCATTGGTGTCGGTGTCGTCCGACGGCGCGGCTTGCTGGTCGGGGTGTGTTTCCCGGGCTCGCTCCACGTACCGCTCTTTGAGCTGTTCGGGATCGATCCATGCCTGGGGTTCGAACCCCAATAATGCAAATGCATCGTCAGACATAGTGCAAAGCGTTGCAGATGAAAGGTCCGAAAGGCGCCTTGATGCGGTGGGGGTGTCGGGAAACGGGGCGCTTTTTAGGCGCTGAAGCTTTCACCGCAAGAGCAGCTTGTGGCGGCATTCGGGTTGTTGACTTTGAAACCGCCGTCCTGGAGGGCTTCGACAAAATCGAGTTCCGATCCCGTTACATAGAGCGCGCTTTTGGGATCGACGACGACACGAATGCCCGCCGATTCGACCATGATATCGCGATTGGCGGGCGCATCTTGGAGGTCCATCTTGTACTGGAGTCCGGAACAGCCTCCGCCAATAACGGCGACGCGTAGGACGCCTTCCGGACGACCTTGTTTGGTCAGGAGTGAACCGACCTTTTTCCCGGCATTGTCCGTCAGTTTGATAAGACGCTCGTCTCCGGTACGGAAGGCCGGTGCGTCGGTGGCGGTTTTCTTTCGGCGTGATGCGATCATGGCAACGACGCCCCAACGTAGCTGCACCCTTTCGACACGTCAAATGCGGTTTCGTGGCTCTTGACATTCGAAGGTCCTTCGGCGATGAACGGGTCATGCGGACTCTCAAGGTATGGTTAATTGGTGCCGGTCTTGTTCTCAGTGGTTTGGGACTTGCCGGAGAACCGGGAAAGCAGGTCGCGGCGAGCTTCCAAGGTACGGTGGAACGGTCGGTCGGCTATGATTATTTGCTGTGGTTGCCGGAAGCCTATGGGGAATCGGAGAAGAAGTGGCCCTTGATGTTGTTCTTGCACGGGGCGGGTGAGCGCGGGTCCGATCTGGACAAGGTGAAAGTACACGGTCCTCCCAAACGGGTGGCCGCTGGCCATTCGTTCCCCTTCATTCTGGTGTCACCGCAATGCCCAACCAATGCGATTTGGGATACGAACGCATTGCTGGCCTTGATTGATTCTGTCGAGGGCGCGTACCGGGTGGATTCGGATCGGATCTACGTGACGGGCTTGAGTATGGGCGGTTTTGGGACCTGGAGTTTGGTGGCGGCAGCGCCAAGTCGTTTTGCGGCGGCGGCTCCGATCTGCGGCGGGGGCAATTTTATCGAGTTTGTCATCGGTGGTTCGGAGCACCGAGCTGCCTTGGGTGCCATCCCGCTCTGGGTGTTTCACGGTGCCAAGGATCGGGTGGTTCAGCTGTCTGAATCCGAGCGTTTGGTGAAGCTCTTTCGGCGTGGCAATCAGAACGTGGAGTTCACGATCTATCCCGAGGCGGGGCATGATTCTTGGACCGAGAGCTATGACAATCCGAAACTCTACGAGTGGTTCCTCAAACAATCTCGGTAGCGTTTGACCGAGGGAGGAGTCTTACGGAAACGCTATGAGTGTCACTCAGGATTACTTGGCGCAAGCGCGTCAGTTGGTCGAGACGGTTGCCGCCCAGGAAGAGAAGATCGCCCAAGCCGCCGACTGGTTTGCCGGGACCATTCTTGCCGGCCGAATGGTGCATTTATTTGGGTCCGGCCACAGCCGGATCATGGTGGAGGAGATGTGGCCGCGATATGGATCCTTTCCCGGGTTTAATCCGATCGTGGAACTTTCCCTGACCTTTCACAACGGCGTGGTTGGAGCGAACGGCCAGCGTCAGGCGATGTTCTTGGAGAATACGACCGGTTTGGCCGACCGGATTCTGCGCAATTACACCTTGGATAAGGTGGATACCGCGTTGGTCGTTTCGTCCAGTGGGTGCAATATCGTGCCGATTGAGATGGCGATGGGATTCCAAGAGCGCGGGATTCGAGTGGTGGCGCTGGTGAGTGAACGGCACGCGGCGGTTTCGACGAGCCGACATTCAAGTGGTAAGAAGTTGCAGGACTGTGCGGATCTGGTGCTGGATACCGGCGCCCCTGCCGGCGATGCCATGGTGACGGTGCCGGGGTTGGATACGCCGGTGAGTCCCGGTTCCACGGTGGGTGGGAGTTTGGTGGTCAATGCTCTCAAGGCGGAAGTGGCGAGCCGCTTGGTTGCCGGGGGCGCTCCTCCGAAAGTGTTAACGGCTTCGGCCTTGGTGGGCGCCGAGCGAGCGACGGAGCTTTTCGAAGCCGCCTATGACGAACATGCGGATCGGCTGCGGGGTTTGTATCAGTTTTCTGATTCCGCCGGGCCGGCTGAGACCGTGTGATACTGATTGATTTTCGGAGCCTGCAGTTGGGTCGAACGGCCGCCGGGCCATTGGACTTCGAGTCCGTGCACGCTTTCCAGTGCACCGATACCAAAGTGAGCGGTGTGCGCCTGTTGACTGCGGTAGGAATCGCCCGTCACTATCCAGCGCCGCTGCTGTCCGTAGTCCGTCGTTAGAGTGACGACTGCGCCGGTGACGGGGGCTCCTGGGGCGGGTCGCAAATGAGCGCCGATCCAATTTCCGGAGTCTTCAATAAAGTTCGGAAACAGGTGGAGGGCCTGCTTGCCTTGGGGCCAAGTTTCGAAGCTCGTGGTCAGCCATTCCAAGCGACCGTCCCCGTCGAGATCCTCGCAGACCAGGTTGCGGCAATCGATGGGCAGCGCGAGCCCGAGGAGGTAGCTGACTTCCAAAAAGCCTTCTTCACCGCGGTTGAGAAAGAAGCGGTTGATCTCGTGCCCGCCGAAGGAGCCGCCGGAATCGCGCGTAGCGTTCTGTTTGTTTTGGAAGTAGGCATCGAGGGCTGCATCGGGTTGGGAGTCTCCGAGGTAGATATCGTAGAGCCAGAATTGGCTCTCATAGTCGCGAACGGATGCGCCGGAGATATGGCCGTTGACGATGTAGAGATCTTCGTCGCCATCGTTATCCATATCGCCGCTGGCCGTACCCCAGGACCAACCAGTCTCGGCTACGGCTTGCGCTTGGGGGGCGAGATCGAAACCGGATTCGTTCTGGAGGAAGAGGCGATTGCCGTAGGTCATCGAACTCCGGATGGCGGGAGTGGTCGAGTGATCCGGCAAGGCGAGGCCGAGGTGATCCAGACGACTCGCGGTGGGGGCATTCATGCCGATCATGATGAAGTCGAGCTGTCCGTTCCGGTCGAAGTCGCCAAAGCTGTGGGCCATGCCGAAACCGTAGTGTTGCCCGCCGAGGTCGCGGGTTCGATTCCGGAATTGTCCCTGGCCCGTGTTTTCATACCAGTCGATCCCGGCGAAGTCGCTGATCACGAGCAGGTCGGCGTCGTGGTCGGCATCCAGGTCGATAAAGGAACTGCTGTAGCTGCGTCGGAAGCGGTTTGTGGCTAGTCCGGATGTTTCGGTGGCGTCGGTGAAGGCGCCTTGCCCATCATTGAGGAGGAGGTAAGCCGGGTAGCCATCGTTGGCATCGTCGAGTGGTGTGGGCATTTGGCCTCCTTGGTAAGGGACGCGGTATTGAATGAGCCAGGCATCCAAGTCTTGGTCTTGGTCCACGTCTGCGGCGGTTAGGACGAAGGGGTTTTCGAATGGCGTTTCGGAAACTGCAATTCTTTTGGGTGGGTGGGGGAATTGGCCGCTGCCATCCCCTTGGTAGAGCCCGAGTTCGCGTTTGTTGAATCCCAGGAAGTCTAAGTGTCCGTCGCCGTTGAAGTCGCCGAAGGTGCCGTTTTCAAGAAAGGCGAGCGGGAAATCGCACAACGGTGTCGGACGGAATTGGCCTTGGCCTTGGTTCCAGTAAATGCGGTTGATACGGGAGGCGATGATGTCCGTGCGTCCGTCGTGGTTGAGGTCGATGACGGCAAGGTTCGGCTCTTGGGCTTGGTGTCGGCCGGGTGGGGCGATTTGGTCGGGGACGACGTGCCCAAAGGGCGTGGGGCCGGGGCGGCTGAGGAGTTCGGCCCGGACGAGGCGAATGGCTTCGATTTGAGGTGGGGTTGTTTCTTGCCAATTGATCTCAAGTTCGCCCCGGAGCGTATAGCGAGTTTCCGGCGAGGGCTGGAGGCAATGGAGGGTGAAAGCGATGCCGGATTGTGCGGGTTCGTTGGTTGCGGGTTGAAAACGGATGTGACGCCATTCAGAGAGTTCGAGTTGGAAGTTCTCGGCCCGGGCTTTTGCGAGTATCCCTGGGACTGGGGCGGTCTCGTGAGAGGAGGCGTCCGGTGTTAGCGAGGTTAGCGTGATTCCGTGTTCGATGGTTTCCGGGACGGTCCAGTTGCGCCACGTGATTCTGTCTAAGGGAAGGGTGGCGAAGACGGCCCATGGATCCGGGGCTTGGCGGAGTCGGTCCCAAAACGCATCGATGAATTGGGTGTAGGGGCGTGCGGCAATTTCGGAGGCCCAATGGGTTTGGTCCCATTTGGCTGTGCGTTCTGTGAGGGTGGCTTCGGGGGCCGTTGCTTTAGAGGAATCGGATTGGGGTTGTGGGGAGGGCGCGCGGTTGCAGGCGGTCACCAATAGCAGGCCGATGACCGCGAAGGGTATCGGTGTGCTGAGGGACGATTTCACGGTGGGGCTTAGAAGGAGGACTCGGTGAGGGTTTCGTACGCTTCGATGTACTTGGCCCGGGTTTGTGTGACGATGTCTTCTGGCAACTCCGGACCGGGGTCGGTCTTGTCCCAGTCGAGGGATTCCAGATAGTCGCGGACGAACTGTTTGTCGAAGCTTTCTTGGGACCGGCCCGGCTCGTAGCGGTCGGCCGGCCAGAAACGGGAGGAGTCGGGCGTGAGGGCTTCGTCGATTAGGATGAGTTCGCCGTCGCGAATGCCGAATTCGAATTTGGTGTCGGCGATGATAATGCCGCGTTCGCGGGCGTATTCGCGGGCCTGGGTGTAGAGCTGGATGCTGAGGTCCCGCGCTTTTTCCGCGATGGGGCGGGTGACGATTTCGGCCGCGCGGTCGAAGCCGATGTTTTCGTCGTGGCCGGAGGTGGCTTTCGTGGCTGGGGTGAAAATGGGTTCTGGGAGTTCGGAGGACTCGATGAGTCCGGCAGGGAGGGGGACTTCGCAGACGGTTTGCGATTGTCGGTATTCTTTCCAACCCGAGCCGGCTAGGTAACCGCGGACGACACATTCGATGGCGAGCGGGGCGGCTTTCTGGACCACCACGGCGCGGCGCTTTAGGGAGGGCGTGTGGTCGTTGAGGGCGCTGGGCCAGTCGGCTTCGGTGATGCCTTGGCGGTGGTTGGGAACGAGGTGTTGCGTGCGCTCGAACCAGAAATCGGAGATCTGAGTTAGGACTTCGCCTTTTTGTGGTATGCCGTTGGGGAGGATGACGTCGAAGGCTGAGATGCGGTCGGTGGCGACGAAAAGGAGGTGGCTCCCGAGGTCGAAGATTTCTCGGACTTTGCCTTGGGCGATTTTTGGGATGCCTTCTAGGGTTAGGGTTTGTAGGGCTGGGGATGGCATTTGGGGGATTCTCGGGTTTTGTGGGGAGATTGCTGTGGGGGGCGGAGACTGAAGTCTCCGTTACGGTTTTGCCCGGCGGGGGGAGTCTTCGGCGGCTTGACGGCAGGCGTCGGCTATTTGGGCTAGCGATTCTAGGAAGGCTTCTCTTTGGGCTTCGGGGAGGACGCTGACGACTTCGGATTGGAGCGCGACCGCGATGTCGCGCGCTTCGGTGTAGGTCGTGCGACCTTTTTCTAAGAGGATAATGCGGTGCGCACGACGATCTTTCTCGTGGGGGCGTCGCTCTAGGAAGGCGGCTTTTTCCATTCGCTCTAGGAGCGAGGCGACGGTGTTGGGGTCGCTGCTCATGGCCTCCGTGACCTGTCGTTGGGTCATGCCTTCGGGGTCGCCTTCTAGGAGGGAGCGGAGCACGGTGAATTGATCCGGCGTGACGCCTAGGTGGGCGATTCGACGTCGGAACGCTTGATTCAGGCCATACCAACTGCGCCTCAACAGCGGGGGGAGTCGGCGCCGATCCGGGGCGTCGATGGGCAGATTTTCAGTCGAATCTAGAATTGAATTTTCAGTGTCGTCCATTCCGTCCAATCCCTGGCAAATGCCAATTAGTACGTGTAGGTATTATTTTGTTGCCAGGCGTTTCTCGGTGTAGAATACTCGCCCCACTTCGAGAAGGAAATTCGGAAAGGATTCCGTTTTCTGAAGCCAATCTGGTCCGATAGAGATAGATAACAAGATGAAAGTTCAGTTCGCACTTCTTTCCTCCCTCCTGACCCTGACGGGAAGCGCCCTGGTTGCGGCTCCTGTGACCGGTTGGTTGCATTGGCGAGGTCCTAACCAAAACGGAACGTCCGCGGAAACCGGTCTTCCGGATGATATTGAGATCGGCGGCAAGAACCACCTCTGGACCTTTGAAATGGCGGGGCGAGGCGAGGCCGTGGCCGCTGGGGATCGAGTCTATGCGTTTGGCTACCAAGGTGAGGGTCCGGATCTGCGGGAGTATTTGACGGCCTTGGATGCGGATACCGGTGAGGTGATCTGGCAGCATGGCTTTAATGATTTCTTGAGTGACATCGTTTATGAGCGGTATGCGATCGGCGCTCCGACGGTGGATAGCGAAACCGGAAACATCTATCTCATGACCACGGCAGGCGAGATGACCTGCTTCAATCCCGACGGCAAACTGCTTTGGAGCTACTCCATGATGGAACGTTTCGGTTTGTTGACCTTTCCAAATGGGCGTCGTGGTGCTGCCGTGATTGAGGGCGAATTGGTCATCCACCACTGCATTACCTCATACTGGGGTGTGGATGGGCCGGCCCGGGATCGGTTCTTTGCGTTTAAGAAAAAGACGGGCGAGTTGGTTTGGAGTTCGACCCCAGGCACGCCGCCTAAGGACAGTTCGTTTTCCTCGCCGGTTGTGGAGTTCTACAACGGCAAACGGGTTCTGTATTGTGGGACGGGTTGTGGCAACTTGGTGGCCATCAACGTGCTGACCGGCGAACCGCTCTGGCGATATCACATGTCTTATGGGGGTGTGAATTCCTCGGTGTTGTTGCACGACAATAACAAGCTGATCGCCATCCACGGGAAAGAGAATCTCGACACCACCGAGGTAGGTCGTATGGCTGCCATTAAGATCGGGGCCGAACCCGCTGCGGGAACCAAAGGGCCGGTCGTTCTGGACAAGTCCTCCGAACTCTGGCGCCAGCCGTTGGTCATGTTCACCAGCTCTCCGGTGTTGGTGGGGGATCGTGTGTATCAAGTGACGCACACCGGTGAGTTGGAATGTATCGACGCCAACTCAGGTGAGATTCTCTGGCACCACAAACTGGAGAACGGGCAACTCCACGCCTCGCCGCTCTATGCCGACGGCAAACTGTATGTGCCGATGGGGAACGGGAACTTCTACATTCTCAAAGTGAAGGATGACGGTGTGGAAGAGTTGGATATGGTAACCGTGGATGGCGGCCTGCTCGGTGCGCCCACAGTTTGGAATGGCAAGATCTTCCTGCACAGCAAGAAGAAACTCTACTGTTTCGGCAAAACCGGTGGGCAACACAAGGGCCTTCCTTGGGTCACTCACATGAGCCGCGACCCGCAGGCTGGCCAAGTGGCTCAGTTGCAAATCGTGCCTTCGGACGTGTTGTTGAATCCGGGTGGCGACCTTGAGTTTGAGGTTCGTGGCTTGGACAAGAACGGCGTGGTGGTGCGCGATTCAGTGGACGCTGAGTTTGCCAAATTCATTCCGCCGACCGCCAAGGTGAAAGCGGAAGTGGATGCCGTATTCGGTTCCAACGAAATCGGTGCCACCAAGAACGCCAAGGCTTCTGCCGGTGCGTTTCGTGCGAACGTCGGACCGATCGCTGGTTTTGGTAAAGCCCGCGTGTTGCCGGACCAAGCCTTTACCGAAGATTTTGAAGGCTTCCAGATCACCGAAAAGTATCCCGATGGGCATCGCCACGGCGGCACCGAGTTTGCCTATCCGCCGTTGCCTTGGATTGGGGCTCGGTTTAAGTGGGATATCCAAAACCGGGACGGGAACAACGTCTTGGTGAAGACGCTCGACCGCGTGCTCTTTCAACGGGCGACCAGCTTTATCGGCGATCCCTCCATGTCCAATTACACCGTCGAAGCCGATGTGATGACGGATGGCAATCGCCGCATGAAGTCCAACGTGGGTGTCATCAATCAGCGCTACGACATCATGCTAATCGGCAACTGGCAACGGCTAGAAGTCAGCTCCAATCACGATCGCGTCAAAGTTTCCGTGCCCTTCAAATGGAGCACTAAGACGTGGTACCGACTCAAAACCCGAGTGGACACCGCCGCGGATGGTTCGGGTGTGGTACGAGCGAAGGCCTGGAAAAAGGGCGACGCAGAGCCGGAAGCTTGGACGATCGAAGTGCCGCACAAGAACGCGCATCCGAGTGGGGCGCCCGGTCTCCGTGGCTTCTCCCCGCAGAGCCGCTATAGTGTTTACGTGGACAATGTGTCCGTCTATCCCAACTGAGAAAACTTTCACCTGAACCCAAGATCCAAAGATCATTATGACAACGCAACGCTTGCTCTTTTCGCTCATTGCTGGTTCGGCAATGACTGCTTCGTTCGCCGTGGCCGACGACTGGCCGCAATGGGGGCGAAACCAACACAAGAATCTGTACTCGCCGGAAAAAGGCATTCCGCATGAGTTCACGCCCGGGGATTTCAAACGGGGCACGGAAGAGGTCGATATGGCCACGACCAAGAACGTGAAGTGGGTCCAGAAGTTGGGTTCCCAGGCTTACGGCAATACCACGGTGTCCGGTGGCAAAATCTACATCGGGACCAACAACGAATCGCCGCGCGATCCCAAGCATCAGGGGGACCGAGGCGTGGTGTATTGCTTCGACGAAAAGACCGGCAAGTTTCTTTGGCAGCTAGTGGTCCCAAAGTTGGGTGCTGGTAAAGTGAGCGACTGGGAATACCTCGGTATTTGTTCGTCGCCGGCTGTGGAAGGCAATCGCGTCTACGTGGTTTCCAACAAGTGCGAAATCCTTTGCTTGGACACCGAAGGCTTGGCCAACGGCAATGATGGGCCTTTCAAAGATGAAGCCGCCTTCATGGGCGGACAGGGTAAACCGCCGGTAGCGCCGGGTGCGACGGATGCCGATATCATCTGGAAGTTTGATATGCGCGAAGAGTTGGGCGTGTTCCCGCACAACATCGCGAGTAGCTCGGTTGTGATCGCAGGCGACACCGTCTTTGCGACCACCTCAAACGGTCAGGATTGGTCTCACTTGAATATCCCGTCGCCCTTCGCTCCGTGCTTGGTGGCGTTGGATAAGAAGACCGGTGAGCTGTTGGGCGAAGAAGCTTCGGGCATCAGCCAAAACCTCATGCACTGTAACTGGTCGTCGCCCGCCTTCGGCAGCGTCAATGGCCGGGAGATGGTGTTCTTCGGTGCTGGTGATGGCTTCACCTACGCCTTCGATCCGAAGCCGATTCCGGGTGAGGACGATATCATGGTTTTGAAGGAAGTTTGGAAATACGACGGTGTGCCCGAGAAGTACAAGACCCGCGACGGCAAACCCATCAAGTATCCTTTGGCCGAAGGTCCTAGTGAAATCATCAGTACTCCTGTGCTGTATAAGAATCGAATCTACGTTTCCATCGGACAAGATCCGGAACACGGTGAAGGTGTCGGCATGCTGTCCTGCATTGATGCGACCAAGGAAGGGGACATCTCCACCAGCGGCGCCATCTGGACCTACGACAAAATCAACCGAACCATCTCCACGGTTTCGATTGATCCGGATACGGGTCTGTTGTTCGTGTGTGACTATTCTGGCTTCGTCTACTGTTTGGATGCTGAGACCGGTGCCGAGCATTGGGTCTACGACATGAAGGCCCATATGTGGAGCTCCACTCTGGTTGCCGACGGGAAAGTCTTCCTGGGCGATGAGGACGGTGACTTCGTGATCTTGGCCGCGACCAAGGAGAAGAAGGTGTTGAACGAAGTGAACTTTGGCGCGCCGATTTACTCTTCTCCGATTGTGGCGAACGGTGTGCTGTATGTCGGCACCCAAACCCACCTCTACGCGATCGCTAAGTAGTTTGGTTTACTCGGAGTCAGCCGGGTGCGGTTCTGCCCACCCGGCTGATCTCTGAATGCTCCTGCTCGATTTGTTCGCAAGGGTAGGGGCCAACGTTTGCTTTCTTCTTACTTCATGTCTCGGTCCGCATTGGTTCTTCTCGGTGTATTGGTCTTCCTCGCGTTGCACCAAGACGTTTGGTTCTGGGATGACCAGGAAACACTGATCGCCGGATTCCTTCCCGTCGGCTTGGCCTATCACGCGGTCTACACCTTAGCCGTTGCTGGGTTTTGGTGGTGGGCGGTGCAGTGCGCCTGGCCCAAAGGTCTCGATGACGACGAGGGAACGACGGAGAACGGAGCCGAATAAGGCGCCCTTTATCGCATGACACCGCTCGTCATTGTTGTTCTCTACTTGCTCCTACTTTTGGGGCTGGGCTTCCTGAGTAGCCTGAAGTTTCGCGGCACGAGCCGGGATTTCTTCGTGGCTAGTCATTCCATTGGACCGTTCCCACTCTTGATGAGTGTCTTCGGTACCACCATGACGGCGTTTGCTTTGGTGGGGTCTACCGGGAAAGCTTTTGAGAAGGGGATCGGGGTTTATGGCTTAATGGCTTCGATGAGTGGTCTGGTCCACGTGGCCGTCTTTTTCTTTATCGGCATGCGCATTTGGTCGATTGGCAAGAAGCATGGCTATGTGACCCAAGTGCAGTTCTTTCGAGCACGGTTTAATTCGGATCGGATCGGCTATGTGCTTTTCCCGTTGTTAGTTTTGTTGGTGGTGCCGTATTTGTTGATTGGCATCTTGGGTGCCGGAAAGACACTGTTGCCGGTGACCACTGGTGCGTTTCCTGGGCTATTCCCTAATGAGGCCACGCCGCAATGGGCGGGAGGCATTCCGGTTTGGTTGACTGGGCTAGTGGTCTGTGGAGTCGTGTTGACCTACGTGTTCATGGGCGGATCCCGTGGTGCGGCGTGGGCGAATACGTTTCAGACCGTTGTCTTTATGCTCATGGGGGTGTTGGCATTTTTCTTTATCTCAAGCAGCTTGGGCGGCTTTTCCCAAGCCACCCAGATTACCCCGCAGTTTGATGCCCAGGGCCAACTGATACAAACCCACGCCTATGATCCGGGAACGCGTTCCTTGAACGAACTCGCTGAACCGAAGGTGATCGGGAAATCCTTGGGCGATGCCGAATCCGTGGCTGGGAAACGACCGCTGCTGGCTCGAACGCCGACGCCCGTCGAACTCTACACGACGGATCCCGCGAGCGGGAATCAGATTACGTTCAACCGTACCTTCGGAATCGGGAAGTGGATGTTCTTTACCTACCTGTTCATTCCGCTGAGTGCCGGGATGTTTCCTCATTTGTTTCAGCATTGGTTGACGGCTCGGAGCGCCCGTGCGTTCCGTTTGACCATCGTCGCGCATCCCTTGTGTATCCTGATTGTTTGGGTGCCGTGTGTGCTGATTGGAACGTGGGCGACCGGAATCCTGCCTCCGCTCGAATCGAGCAAAGTCGGGGGCGTATTAGGAAACATGGTAGCCTTATTGGTGGGGAGTCCCATCCTGTCTGGGTTCCTGACGGCGGGTGTCTTGGCCGCCATCATGTCCTCCCTGGATTCTCAGTTCTTGAGTCTCGGGACCATGTTCACCAACGATATCGTGGTGCACCGCGCCGGAGATCAGAAGCAGTATTCCGACCGGCAGATCATTGTGATCGCCCGCAGCTTTGTGGTGGGGGTGGTGGCGGTGACGTACCTCCTTTCGTTTGTGGCGCCGCAGAATATCTTTGATTTGGCCGTCTGGTGCTTCACCGGTTTTTCTTCCTTCGTGCCGTTGTTGGCCGCGAGTTTGTATTGGCGGCGGGCCACTTTAGCGGGCGCGTATGCCTCGATCGCCGTGGCGGGTATCACCTGGTTGTATTTCTTTCAGGCCTCGGGCTACGGCGGGCCCTACGCGGTTGGGCCCGGGATCGTTCCGGCTGCCGTGTGTGTGTTGGCGTCGGCCGTGGCGCTGGTGGGTGTTTCGTTGATGACGCGACCGCCCAGCGAAGCAACCCTTAAGAAGTTTTTTCCAAAAAGTTAACCCCTTGGTTTGAGAAACCGTCTGCCGCGAAGCAGACTTCGATGAGATCTATGAGTGACACAAGTGTGACCCCGGAAGCCATTCAACAGGCGAATGAGCAGCTCGATGCCCATGTTCGCGAGATTGTACAGTGGCATTTTTCACCTGAGACGGGCTGCCCCTTTTGGTTGGAGTGGGCGGAGAAAGCGGGTTGGGACCCCGCCAAAGAAGTGACGAGCTTTGCGGATCTCATTGCCAAGTTCCCGCACTTCGAGGACGAGTGGTTGCGTGATCTCCAGCCCGAGGTTTGGGTGCCCAAAGCCTTTGCCGGGCAGCCCTTCAACATCTTTGAAACCGGCGGGACTACCGGGATGCCGAAGCAACGCATCGGTTGGAACGACTACAAGGTCGACTACAGTGAGTTCTCCGACAAGATCGCCGATGAGCATTTTCCCCGCAATCACTACTGGTTGATGATGGGCCCGACCGGGCCGCGTCGCTTGCGTTTGGCCATCGAACACTTGGCGAACGTGCGTGATTGCTCCTGTTACTTTATCGATCTCGATCCGCGCTTCGTGAAGAAGGTGATCGGGGAGAAGAAGTTCGATGTGGCCCGCTCCTACATGGACCACGTGGTGGATCAGGCCGTCACGATCTTCAAGCACCGCCGCGTAAGCGCGTTGTTCACGACCCCGAAACTCTTGGAAGCACTCTCGGAACGTATTGACCTCTGGAAGGCCGGTCTGCGTGGGGTGTTCTGCGGTGGCACGACCATGGATCCGCAGTATGTGCGCTTCCTGACGGAAGAAGTGCTGGAGGGCAAGATTGGTTTTTATCCCACTTACGGCAATACTTTGATGGGTTTAGCGGCCAGTGTGCCGTTGCAGCCGGAGGATAACTTCTCGATCACTTATTACGCACCACGGCCGCGAGCCGTCCTACGGGTGGTGGATCCGGAGAACACCACCGAGGTGAGAGATTACGACGATTGGGGTCGCGTGGAACTGACCACCCTGACCAAAGAGTTCTTCATGCCGCGTTTTCTGGAACGAGATGAGGCCATTCGGCGACGTCCCCGAGCGCCTTACCCGTGGGATGGTGTGGCCGAGGTGCGACCGTTCGGCGCCATGGAGAAGAAGATTGTAGAAGGAGTGTACTGATTATGGTGAAAGTCAATCTACCGCACATCCCTTGCCTGCGCTTCGGCGAGCCTTACACCAGCCTAAACCAGGCCGATGTCACGGACTACCGAGGGAACAAACCCTTGGCGACCGTGAGCCAGGTCAATGCCGGGATCGTTCGACGCGACCTCCGCAAAGTAGGCGCGGCGCGTGCCAAGCTGGCGGAACACACGGTCGAAGAGCTGATTGAAATCTCGGCCAAAGCCGGTGAGTTGTTCCTGAACGGAACGCTGCCCTTGGGCGATCAAGGGCACGAGCAATCCGCGGACGATTATGTGAAAACGCTCTCGTCGACCAGCGGACTACCGTTCGTGATGGTCCGGCGCAACATGGCCAAGATTCACCACGCGCTGACGCACATGCGCACGGTCCTGACCGGGCTGACCCGCGGGTTGGATCTGAGTATTATTGATCGTGGTTTCGGAGAACAGTTTGGGACGCGTATCAGTTACTTCCCGACTACGGAAGCGTTGGGCTTGGTCATGCCTAGTAACTCGCCGGCGGTGAATTCGCTGTGGTTGCCTTCGATTGCGCTAAAAATTCCTGTGATCATTAAACCGGGGCGTGAAGAGCCTTGGACACCGTATCGTTTGATCCAGGCCTTCATTGCCGCGGGTTGCCCGAAAGAAGCGTTTGGTTTTTATGGAACCGACCATGAAGGTTCGGGAGCGATTCTGCAGCAATGCGGACGTGCCTTGATCTTCGGCGACAAAAACACCACGGACCAATACGCCAGCAACCCGGCCATCCAGGTGCACGGACCGGGTTTCAGTAAGATCTTGTTGGGCGAAGATGAGGCGGATAACTGGGAAGAACACATTGATCTTATGGCCTCCAGCATCGCGGAGAATGGCGGTCGGAGCTGTATCAATGCCTCGGTTGTGATGACGCCGCGTAATGGGAAAGCCATTGCGGAAGCGTTGGGCAAAGCCCTGGGCCCGCTCGAACCTACCAAAGCCGATGATGAAGGCGCTCGTCTTTCCGGATTCGCCAACCCGAAGATGGCAGAGTACATCGATGGGACCATCACGGAAGATCTGAAGACTCCAGGAGCGGACGATGTCACGGCGCGCTATCGGTCTGGAGATCGGAAAGTGTCCTATGACGGCGGGACTTACCTGAAACCCACCGTGGTCTACTGTGAGAACACCGGACACCCGCTCTACAATCGCGAGTTCCTGTGCCCTTACGCCAGTGTGGTGGAAGTGCCACAGTCCGAGATGCTTTCCGAGATTGGGCCTACCTTGGTGGTGAGTGCGATTACCAAAGACGAGGGCTTCACCCAAGACCTGTTGAACTCGCCGTTGATCGAGCGATTGAACCTGGGACCGATCACCACGATGAAGGTGTCTTGGGATCAGCCGCATGAGGGGAATATGTTCGAATTCCTCTACAAGCGACGCTCCATCGAGCGGGCGTAGGTAATTGGAACGTAACTAAGACGCGCAGAGTTGGGTCTTCTATTGAGGTTATGTCGCCCGGTGAGGGAGCCTTCGGGAGGCAAGCCGTGATCCAGATGCTGGAGTATTGGTCGGAATTTTGAAGTCAACGTGAGTGAATCTGCCGTAATCGAGATGAAGGAGGGGGCTACCGGAATCGCGACGTTTGAATCGCCCGCATCCACCCGCCTGGTCTTTGGGGCCGGGGCAGTGGCGCGAGTCGGTTCCTTGGTCAAAGATCTGGGAGGAACCCGGGCCTTGATCGTCACGGATCCCGGAATCGTCGGGGCAGGGCACTGCGCACGAGTCGCGGAGGCTTTGCGGGCCGAAGGCATCGCGGCCGAGGTCTATGACCGCGTACGCGAAAACCCAACCACACTCGACGTCGATCAATGCGTTGCCGCCGCTCGCGAACACGAGGTGGACTTTTTGGTCGGCCTGGGTGGGGGTAGCAGCATGGACACCGCGAAGGGCTGCAATTTCATCCTCACCAACGGCGGCCAGATGAAAGACTACTGGGGCGTTGGCAAAGCCACCAAGCCGATGTTGCCTTTAATCGCCATTCCCACCACTTCGGGCACGGGAAGCGAGTGTCAATCCTTCGCCTTGATCGCCGACGAAACCACCCACGCCAAGATGGCCTGTGGCGACGTCAAAGCGGCCGCCAAAGTAGCGCTATTAGATCCCGAGCTTACCCTGTCCCAACCGCGTCGAGTCACCGCGTGCACCGGCGTCGACGCCTTAGCCCACGCGTTGGAGTCCGCAGTCACCAAGAAACGAACTCCCATTTCGAAGCTCTATTCTTTCGAAGCATTCCGATTAATCATCGACGCCTTACCACGAGTCTTAGCCGACGGAAGCGACCTAGAAGCGAGAGGATCGATGCTCCTAGGAGCGGCCTTAGCGGGCTTAGCGATTGAAAACAGCATGCTAGGAGCGGCGCATTCCGCAGCGAACCCCTTAACGGCGCACTACGGCGTGGTCCACGGTCAAGCCGTAGGCGTGATGCTCCCCCACATAGTAGCCTTCAACGGAAAAGACCCAACCTCCGCCGCCACCTACCGTGAGCTCGAAGCGACAGCAAATGTAACGGAGACTTTAGTCTCCACCCTCCACAGCATCCTCCAACAAGCCGCGTTAGAAACCACCCTAACCCCCTGGCAAATCCCCGACGAAAAGATCCCAACCCTAGCCCAAGAAGCCGCAGCCCAATGGACGGCCAACTTCAACCCGCGCCCCATCGAAGCCACGGATTTCGAAGCCATCTACCGCGCCGCCAACACCGCGAGCTAAGCCCAAAAAACAGAAAGGCCACCCATCCATGGCCCACGAAACCCTAAGCTCCGGCGACCTCACCGCGATCATCGGCGACAACGCCGCCCACGAAACCCATCGCGCGGGCTACAACGGCGTCTGGAGCCTCACGCACCGCGCCCATGCGGAAAACATCTTCGTCCCCGCGTATGCGGGCCTAAACTTAGAACACATCTTCGATGGCGCGCCCCCGTTCCACCGCGAAGTCTTCTTCGAGCCTCGCTACGCTCCGATGAAACTGTCCCGTCTCTCCGACGACCGCGTCCAGCTCCACCAACCGCCAACCCCGACCTTCGAGCTCGAAAGCTGCACCCAATTCCATCTCTCGGCTCCGGACACCTTAGACATGCATTTCCGGTGCCGCCCGCACCAGCACGTCTTCGATCACGGCTACATCGGACTCTTCTGGGCGAGCTACATGAACGCCCCGACCGACAAGAGTCTCTATTTCCTCGGCGGCCGAAACCCGGAACAACCCTTGTGGCAACAATACTGCACCCAGTATCACAACGACCAAAGCACGGTCCGGGCCCACAACGACGACTTTGAGCTCCGAGTCACGCCGGACTACCGCGACACCTTATTCCGCAACCATTCTCCCTTACGCCATCGACACCTGTTCTACTACGGCAACGTCGGTGACTTGGTCTGGATCGTCCTCTTTCACACGGACGACCGCGTCCGCTTCTCCCATTCCCCGAGCGGTGGCGGCACCAACACGACGCGTCAAACCAATAACCCCGCGTGGGATTTCCAACTCATCATCCCCGAATACGAAGTGGGTGAAACCTACGGAATGGACGTGCGCTGTCTCCTAAGGCCCCGTTGTTCCCGAGCCGAAATCCAGGCCCTCTACGAATCCTGGGTTGCGGACCGCACCGTCGGCCGACTCCCAACCGCGGAACCCTGCTGGTAGGCGACACTTCCCGCTCCGACCCGCACCGAGCCGAGGCCGCCCGCTAGCTCCGAGGCCGCCACCAAACCATCCATTCCAGATCGGTCCGATTCGGCCAAGACCGCGGCACCCATTCCCGCACGACCTCAAACCGCCCACCAAACCGCCGATGAATCTCCTCCCGAGTCGAGGGGAAGGGCGGCCCATCTTCGTCCTCAAGCAGGTAGTAAATAGCGAGGAACTGACCGGAAGGTTTTAACCAAGCCGCGACACTTTCCACATAAGCATCCCGTTCCTCGGGCTGAATCGCGCAAAACAACGTGTGTTCGAACACCCAATCGAACCGGGTTTCGGGTCGATCCTGGAGGAAATTCCCGGTTTGAAACGTGGCCTGATACCCGGCGGCATCCGCCTGAGCCTGGGCTTCCCGCATGGCAGTCGGTGCGAGGTCGTAGCCGGTGACATCGAACCCGTGTCGGGCCCATTCGCCGACATCATGGCCACGCCCGCAGCCGGGGACACAAACGGTGCCGCGGGGGAGATCGGGTTCGGCGGCGAGAAAATCGACGAGCCCCGGGGAGGGGGCGCCTTTATCCCAGGGGCAGTCATTGTTTTGGTATTGGGCTTCCCAGTCGGTCATAGCAATGCAAGGGCGGTGAAAGTGATGTTTTGGCAAACGATAGCGGGCGAGGAATTGACAAGGCAAGCCAGCTCCGGTAGATATCTTGGCTCTCGCGAGCGCGGGTGTAGCTTAGTGGTAAAGCTCCAGCCTTCCAAGCTGGCTACGAGGGTTCGATTCCCTTCACCCGCTCCATCTTAGAGGGAAACTCCCCCCTTACCTGCGTCGTTCGACTGCTGTGTATCCGTGCGATTCCGGTTTCAAGGGCGAAGGGAACCGAACCCTACGGGTTAGATTGGCCTCCCGGCCCCCACAGAGTGTTGCCCCATGGATTTTGAAGGCGCTGTCGCGCCGAGTGGTCCCTTCACCCGCTCCATCTTCGAGAGAAACTCCCCCCTACCTGTGTCGATCGACTACTGTGTATCCGTGCGATTCAGGTAGCAAGGGCGAAGGGAACCGAACCCAACGGGTTAGATTGGCCTCCCGGCCCCCACAGAGTGTTGCCCCAATGGTTTTGAAAGCGCTGTCGCGCCGAGTGTTCCCTTCACCCGCTCCCCACATTCGAAATATTTGCGGCTGGCATGCCGACCTCCGAGCATTAATTCAGTGGGAGGTATTCGATAGCTGGGACCGCTCACGGTTTATGAAAAAGTTTGAAAGATTGGGCGCTACGTTACGAATACTCTAATGGAACTCTGGATCGTCCGGCTAAAGATAGGTGCAGATTGACTCAAGTATTGTCTGTGACGGCTTGGCCCTAGCCAATTCTAGAGATTTACATAACTGACATGTGGATTTCGCTGCAAAACCTCCAACGCCGAAAACTGAGTGGATCAAACACCTTCACCACTATTCGAAACGCTCTCAGATTCGATTCTCGAAAGCCGTTTTTGAAGAGAATCCTTAAGACTGCTTCAGTTTCGTATAAATATGGGGTTTTGCAGCCGAATCGCATGTGAAGACGGGACCCCGGAGTTCCAGTGGTGTTCACTCACGGCGTTCTTGGAACATTTAGAATTCTACGAAAACCTGAACGGTTGGGCTGAATCAACGTCTCCAACCGACAAGCCAGACCGGAAGGAACCCATGAAGCAGAAGTTTGATTTTGCGGAAGAGCTGTCGACGGAAGAACGGATCGAGATGGAAAAAAAGATGCTAATGAAACTGCCTGACGCTATGAAGGGTAAGAAACGTGAGGAGTGATGAAAGATAGCGCGACTGTGAAGATTTTTCTGGTGGACGGTGATCCTGCGTTGATAAGAACGGCTGAGATCTCCAATTGGACCGGCAAGGCAGTGGCGGGGCCGCGTTCTCAGTTTGAGATCATTCTTGCGCGAGACGAGGCGGAAAAAGCGGGGATCTACTTTCTGACTGGGATCAATCCAGAGACTGGAAAAGAGAGGGTCTACGTCGGTGAAGCGGAAGTGATTCGGTCCAGAATTAAGAATCATCTAGGCATGGAATTTTGGCGGACCGTCGTTTTCTTTGTTAGCAAGGATGAAAACCTCACCAAGGCTCACATTAAATATTTGGAGGGAAAACTGATTGACCTAGCAAAGAATGCGGACCGGTTCGAACTCGAGAATGTCAATTCAAGCGGATCACATCTCCCAGAATCGGATGCTGCCGATATGGATGTTTTTCTTCGCAAGGTAGCCCAATTGCTTCCTGTTCTAGGTCAAGAGTTCCTCAAGCCAGTTTCGAAGCTGCCGACCGGAGAAGATAAGGCAGAAGATCTATTCCATTGCGACATCAAAGGGCTTCGGGCGACAGGGCGACAAACGGAGAAAGGCTTTCTTGTTCTCAAGCATTCGAAGGCGGTGAAAGAAGAGCGACCATCCACCAAGTATCATCCGTATGCTGCAACTCTGCGAAGTCAGCTAAAGACGGATGGAATTCTACTAGAGGAGAATAAACATCTGGTGTTTGCCAAAGATTACGAGTTTTCGAGTCCGAGTGCAGCCGCTGCTGTAGTTCACGGTGGGAATGCCAACGGATTACAGGCATGGAAGGATGACACTGGAGTAACTCTCAAGGATCGGGAGGAGAATGAGCTGGGTGCATAGATGGCGGATTCCGGGCCCCAGATTTGTCGAAGGCTTCAAGATGAAACGAACCTGCAGCAAGGTCATTCGAGTAATCGTCTCACTCTTGATAGCGGTTCCGTTGGCTCCGGAAATCCAAGTGCGTCGCCATTGAGCATATGTCGAGCAGAATGCGGGATTACGAAACGGACATATTGGGTGTTCTATTTGTTCTTTCGGACGGATTCTTGATAATGGTCGCTAGGCTGATACGGTGGTTCTGTTCGTGAAAAGCCATTTATCTTGCTGTTGGGTGGATGCCGTGCTCCGAGACCGGCGAAGCTCCAGCCCGAATCCGTGTCTTGATAATACTGTTATCTCGATCGAACTTTACTCAAGAAACTCTAAATTGTAGCTTTTACGAATGAAAAATGGAGTTGAAATCCCTCCGCCCGACAGGCTCCAGCCTCCTTCAGATTTTGAACGGCAAGCGAACAGAATGAAGGGTGTTACAGGTTTTGTGACCATTCTCTATGCTGAATCGGATCCCAGGCCGCTAGTTTATTCGCGTTACTATCACGTTCGAAGAGTAGTTTGGTTGTCGTTGTTTATTGCCCGTAAGGAAGGTGTTATTTCATCGGAGAGTCTTTCAAAGATCGGTAGGTTAGCTTGGGGACACGATCTAAACCGCTGGCCATTTGCACACAACAGCGAGTTGGGGCTCTTTGATCAAGCTGGTGACATCCCGTCGTATTTCTGCAGAGAAAAAATAGATACTAGCTCTGCTGAGGTTGGAAATCTTGTTGGGATAGTTAATAAAGATCACACAAGCCTTGATAGTGAAGGGAGAATAGTTCTTCTTGCTGATATAATTACCGGTTTTCTTGAGGATCCGATATGGCTGATGTGCACGTTGGATGTCTCGCCTGAAATAATTCCTTCACAAATCGCGGAGTTCTTAGGTTTTCACTATAAAAAGCAAGAATTCTTCACCAAACTATATTCTCTTTTTAGAGTCTTCAATACGGCGTTTGAACTGAACGCTTTTCTTGCATCTTTTGATTGCTTGTTTACGGAAGTTGCTGATTCATTCTTAAAGAATCACCCTGAAATCACGTCTGAGGCTATCGGAGGTGAATCGTTTCAGAAGATTCGTGCGGAAGTTAAGGAAGGGTTTATGCGAGAACTGATATTTCCGATTAATAATCTCGGAGTTTCTCGTGGCAAGTTCATTCAAACCGAGTTGATGGTTCCATTGCACCTGCGTCTATTGGAAAGCTCGACAGTTGATTGTCTGACTTCCATCACTGACAGGGAGTGTCTTGATCTAGCTCTCAATTTTGATCTTTTCCCGGTCTCGTGGCGAAAGCGTTTTTACCCCGACATTTCGTATTTCAGTAGAGAAGGGGGCGGTAGGCGGTTTGTCGACTACGTTGAGAAAACTAAAACCAGGTGAGAACACTGGGGATCGTTGCGAAACGTCCGCTATGTGATGGTTGGTAGGTATGTGTGAGGGCTATCTCAAGAAAGCTTGTTGGGTGCGATATGACCACTGATCCAAAGATAATTGAAGAGCTTTCAAAAGCGCTAAAGGAACGGCAACTTCTAGTTTTTTGTGGTGCGGGTGTCTCGAAAGAATCGAAGATTCCGTTGGCTAGAGGCTTTCTTGAGGAGAACGGTATTACAAATCTTTCATGGCGCCTTGGGACTGAAATCCTCAAGCGAAATCCAGATTTTAAAGATGTGTTCCATGATACGTTTTATTCTGAGTCAATTCTTCCCAATGATATTCACCGGATGGTTGCTGCATTAGATCCTCCATATGTTATCACTACGAACTATGACCGCCTGCTTGAGATTGCTTGCGCCAAGATTCATGGAGAAGATGCCATTGGTGTGATTTCAGGTGCGAAGTCGTTGGTAGGTAACATTGGAAAGCGCATTAGAATCGTGAAGCTCCACGGGGACGTGGAGAAGCAGGAGATGTTGGTTTTTTCGCAACTTGATTACTTGCGGAGGTGGCAGACTCCGCATTTTGTGGATGGTTTTGTGCTTTATCTCTTGAGCACCATGCCGGCTCTTTTTCTTGGTTATGGATTCGATGATGCTCATATAGTTGATATGTTGGCTTATCTTTCAACCGAAATGAATCTTCCTTCACCAAAGCGTTATTTAGTTACCACCGAGACAGATGAGGAGCGGTTGCGATACTTGCGTGGGCTGGCAATCCGCCCAATATCGGTGGGCTCTGAGTCCCGTTACCAAGATTCCGTTGGGTTTCTTGGCGAAGTTTGGGAATCGCGCATTCAGAATATTGCGTTTGAGTCTCCATTGAAGCGTGAAATATTATCGGTGGATGAGTTTCTAAAACTGGGAACGGTTCATAAACAGGGCAACAATCTGTCGAAAGCTCAGAAGGTGCTAGATGATCTTGATGAAATGCTAGAGGGGAGATTTCCTGAATTGAGGAGTCTCCCGAGCTACTTGTGGCTAAACGTGTCAGTTAAAGACAAGGCTGAGGAATGGGCTAAGCTTGATGGATTCAATGATCGGATCAAAATTATGCTTAAAACCTGGGCTGAGTCACTCCCGGCGAGGGTGTTTCATTCTATTCGATTTGGCTATGAGTCTGCGTTTGCGATTTCATTGATTCGACAAGGACGTTATCCGGAAGCTGATCGAATACTGGAGGATGGTGAAGCCTATCCACCAAGTAGTCATGCGGACTCAAGTTTGCAGATAGTCTATGCTGATCTTCTTGTTACTCTTGCTTTGAATAAGTATTGTCAGGCTGTAGTAGATCTTGAACTGCCTTTACCTGCCGGTGTAAACGGGCGTGAGGATTTAAACAAGGCAGGGGAATACTTAACTCGGGCTCTTGAAATATTCACAAAGTATGGACGTATTGGAAGTGACAAAGAGGTGCACCATATGGGGCGATTCTTTGGCACATCAGCTCTGATTGAATCATTAAGCATATCCAGCAGTCGAGTTGGCCGTGTGTTGAGTGTCGCTGAGAAGGCATTGGGAGGTTCGGCGCAGTCGAATAGGACTGCCTACGGTGCAATTGCGGGGCGGTTCACTTATATAGCATGCTGTCTCAATATGTGTGACCAGATAAATGACGATGCCTTGTTGGGGCAGATTCAATCGAAGGCTGCTAGGATACTTCAAGATATTGATCCAGAAGTCTTGAAGCAGCATCCTTCTGTATCTCTCCGGTATTGGTGTGTGAAAGGTTTGTTTGAGAAGGTGAAGTCAGATAGGGGGCGTGCTCAGGAAATGGTCCTTGATTGCGAAAAACTGATTGATATTTCGCTGCGGAAGAAAATCAATGAGATGTCGGTAGAAAGATGGATGCGAATGCCCGTGAATTAGAAGGGGAGTTCATTCGGGTCTCAAATGATCTTTCTCCTGTTGAAGCCTATGGGCTTTGGGATAGCCTTTTAGGCCTGGGTTCTGCTGACGAAGTTATTGGTGTTGTTCCTGCGCATGATGGGGATTTTTTCCCCGAGTCGCCTTTTCATTATATCGACGCTTTGCGAGCTTCTGTTTCAAACCAAGGGTTTCGGGCTCCAGTTAGGGTGGATATTGATATTACTCAGGTTTGCAACTCTAGCTGTACGTTTTGTTTTTCTCGTCCTTATCAAATCCCAGGTTACAGGGGGCAAAAACTTGATGCGGAAGCAGTATGGAAGCTGTTAATAGAGCTCAGATCATTAGGTACGTCTTCGGTTCGTTTTTGCGGTGGTGGAGATCCACTTCTTCATCCCGATGTCGATGAACTTATTGTTAAAGCTAAAGCGTTGGGGTTTCTGCTGACTATAATTACCAATGGGGATTACTTAAACCATCGGGAAGGCCGGATCGAACGTATTGTCGAGAACGTAGCCCATTTGCGCTGGAGCGCTAACGCTGTCAGCAATGAGACTCGACGTAAAGTTCATCAACCGAATAGAGGAACTGCTAGTTTTTCCGATGTGAAGGACTCAATCCGGAAAATCATTAGACAGAGGGCGTCAACGGGGGGGGGGCGGTCACCAATGATATGGGCGACTTTTTTGCTCGTTCCTGAAAATATTCACGAAGCGGTTACCGCAGTGAATGAATTTCGGGCCATTGGTGTTGATAGTGTTTCGTTTCGTCCAGTCTTTCATGGATTCCACGGCAGCTGGTCTCGTGATCAGCTTGACGCACTTCCAGGCTTGTATTCGCGACTCCGTTCATATTCTGAGCCATCGGAGTTCTATGTTTATACCCCGAAGAGGAATCTAACCGAACTTAGTCTTGACCCAAATGTTTACTTTGATAGCTGTCTTTCTCGAACTCTGAGAACGGTCGTCGAGGCCCATGGGGATGGTGGGATGATACAATCCTGTGGAATTTACCGGGGGAATGCGACAACGGGGATGCCATTGGGAAAGAGAGCTTCGACATTCCAGTCGGCTTGGAAGACCTTTCAAAACTGCCCCCGGCCTGCGAGCGCCCCTAAGGATTGTGGTGAGTGTATCGACATAAGCATGAATAGAACTCTCGCTCAGCTTTACGAAATCTTGAAGGTTTCACCTGAGGTAGGGTTCGTCCGGGCAAAGCGGGGTTCAGTCGTTGCGTAATTGCGATGGGAGCTTCTCTTGTAGGGGATAATTTGTGTGTTTGTATTAGTCTGCGGCGCTCGTTTTAAGTCTATTCTTTTTTGGGGTAACGGAATTGAAACTACGGCCTCCTGAAGGCCGTTGAGTTCGAGATGGGTGTAGGCACGTGCTTGGGGGCCGGGGTCAGCCCTTAAGAGATTAGTTTAGCTTGTTTGTGGATTTCTGGAGTTCTTGTGTGGTTGGCCTTTTTGGGATCAATTGTGCCCGAAGTGTTCGGTTGACGGGCCTTGGGTGGTTTGTGGTGTTTCTTCTCGTGAAGTGGCGAAGCCACGAAGCTGGGAGGGCGGCTAGTCCCTAAAGTTCGGCGCGTTTTGTTCTGTTGGTTCCTCGATGGCGGGTGGGGCGATTCCGAGCAGGTTGGTTTGTTCTTCCCATCGGGATGGGCGAGGTTCGCCGGTGTAGGTTGCTTTTGCTGCGATGAACTCGGGGGCTAGCCAGTCTTCGTCCGTGTAGAGTCGATCGCCGGGTTGCGCTGTGGCTACGGTATCTCCCGTGAGGGTTTGGTTGAGGCCGAGGTTATGAAAGGTGGACTCGAATCCCAGTAGGCTGTCGAGTACGGTTGGATCGGATATGCCGGACATGAGTCCCAATCGTCTCACTCGGTCTTCTCGGCGGGCCACTTCCTTTTGACGGAACCATAGAGGCGAGCCCGGTTCTGGTTCGGGATCGGCGAGGGCGGTTTCGACTGCTTCCATCGACATTCCGCGGCCACGAAGGGAGTGGATTGCAGCGCGGGTCAGAAAGGTGTCGTTGTAGAGAAAACCCACCACTCCCGCCCAATGGTCGATGCCGTAACCGTTTTCGAGGAGGTAGATCAAGATGTTCCTCATTCGCGGGTCTTCCCTAAGCGGCGATTCGACAAATGCGCCGATTCGATGATGCCGAGCGACTTTTCTTCGATAGGCCGGATCTCGATTGTTCGGATCTAGAAAATCCTCTGGGTGCTGGAGTTGGTCTTGTTTCCGTTGAGACGCTGCTTTGTGGATCTCGCTGGCTGAGGGCGGCGAAAAACTCGGGGATGTCGGGCCGGCACTCGGGGCGATCGCTGTGGCTGGAACATCCGCTTCAGATTTCTCGCTGGAAGTTTGTTTCCCAGAATGCAGGAGCAACAGGCAAAGAGCCGCACCCAGTGCCCCCAAAAGCACAACAGAAACCCGAACTGGATTCGTTCGCTTCATTGGATCGATGTCATTGATTATTGCCAGCCCGCTCCCGGAGTGACCCTGCCTATAGGCGTGATGCTTTCTCGCACAAAGTCGCAATGCCGCGGAGCGAAGTTGGATGCTATTCCTGTTACGATTCGGATACTTGGCGACTTCGCGTCTTTGTGCGAGCGACTCCCTTCCACCGCGTTGTTCCGGGATGCGTTACGGTTTGTGTGACAAGTCCCGCCAAATGTATCCTGATAGGAATACGAGGCCTGCGACGAATCCGTAGAAGGCGCCGGGATCTTTCTTTCTCAGGTCATTCATCTGTTTCGGCTCTCAGCATTCCGGAATACTGTGACTCACTTTGTCGGAGGTGTTCCATCAAGGGGGGCTGGCCGGCTACGGGATCCGCTAGCTCGAATGTGATATGATAGTTTTCTTCGAGGCGATGCCGCGTATCAGCATCTCCCCATGGAGAAGGGTATTGGCCTTCTGCGCCTTCTTGAAGTCCCTCGAATAGGTCCAGGTGGGGAAGCGCGAGTAGGTCTTGGAGCAATTCAGGCCCGAACCGAGTTTCTAGTGTCTCTCGATACGCCTGACGGATACTCTCAAGTTCTTCTTCTGCCGGCCATTGCCAGGCATCATTGGATTTGAGTCGACTGCCGTCTAGCCTGCGTCCTTGTGTTTCCTGGTTGTATGCCTCGGCCAGGTCCAACAGTTCGTCTGTTCGTTCGACGGCTAATTCATTCACGTGAATCAGTCTCCAAGCCTGGGAATACCGGCTGCCGTGCCCGAGAACCGTTTCGTATCGTTCATAGCGTTCCTCGCCGAGATTTGCCTTCAGTTCAGCAGTCAAGTCTGCCACTCGGGCGCGCCATTCGGCGTGGCCTTCGGGGGAGGTGTAGGATTCCTCGCTCGTTTCGTTATTGAGGCGTCGTAACCCGTCTTCGAAACCTGCAATCATCTGGAATTCTTGCGGAGTCGGAGCGAACGGCTGTAGTTCCCATGCGAGTGATTTTCCGTGGGCAGTCTTGGCGATCTTCGGATCGTAATAGTGGGTTTTTGCATAAGGTTTGATCCTCCCTCGCTCCGTGCGGTTTCCGGAACGATCCTTGTCAGAAACAGTCCTGGGAATGTTGCCATGGTTATGAAACTGGGGTGTCTTGGTGCGTAGGGATACGATGATCCCTATCAGGCCCAGAAACATCATCAGGCCCAGGCTGGCGAATAGTCTTGAACCCATACTTTTCATCGTATGCCGATTGAGAAAGCTGAGGCCGCCATCATCAGTGAGGGTAGATAGACGCCGATAAGGAACAGGCCAAACTAGCCAATCGACACGGGGTCTTTAAGATGTAATAGGAGGGGCGTAGCTCGACCACCTGTAGCGGGCAGGACACCCTTCGGGACGTGTTCCAATCTGTTCCCGTGATTGATACATCCCACTTTCGAGTTCCTTGCTGTCGGCCGCTCGCCGAGACCTTCAGTTTAGGGTGATAATCTGCTGTAATCCTCATTTGACTCCCTGGGAAATAGCGATCTCGGCCGATGCAATCTGGCGCTGAAGCGGAATGAAGCGCGTAGTTCTCCTGTCGACGATAACCGTTCGCAGAATCACGAAACTCCGAAAAGCACGTCCCGTTTTTTCGGTAAGTTGTCTTGGTCTCAGTCCATGACATTCCATATCGGAGTGCCGTGGCCCGATCATAGAAATAGCGCACTGAAGAGGTGGCTGAATACTGAGAACGTGGCGAAAAGAGTTCTTCGGATGACCTTTTCTGTATCTTCCAAAGTAGGCCGCCATCGTCCCACTCGACTTCTTCGACGTAACGTCCGAGCCATGTTGCTGTCGGTGTTTGAGCTTGTCCGAATACACTGCCGAACATCACGGTGATCAAAGTGAAGGTAATTCGAGCATTCGAGAATCTCTTGTCTAGAATCATAGAGCTTTGGCGTATGTGGGGCTGTCTTTCGATGAGTGAGGTCGCAAGGGGTATGCCGAACATTGTTCCGTGGTATCTTGAGCTCCCTTTGCGGTATGCAAGAAAAGTGAGCATGGGTGGGGGGCTTGTAAAGCAAGAAAAAGAAGTATTCTAATGTGTTGTCGGGCATTGGACAGCGATGGCGATTTTTAATATCTCCAGTTCCTGTTTGAGTGGTCAAATGGATTGGTTTTTTTGAGCTGAAATCGATATGGTTTTTCGTCTTTTTCTCTCTCAAACTCGAAGAGGTGCAAAGCTACGAAGCTTGGGGGCGGGTATTGATCTGTCGGTTTCTTGATGTCGAGCGACCTATCTTCGATAGCCCGGATCTCGATTGTTTGGATCCAAAGAGTTCTCCGGCCTCTGGGGCTGGTCCTGAGTTCTCCGGCTTCTGGGGCTGGTCCTATCTGTGTTGGATGCAGCTTGGTAGATCTTGCTCGATGGGGCCAGCGATGATCCTGGTTCCGGAGTCAGAGGTGAATCGAAGGTCTGCAAAAGAATCTTCGTTGGTAACGGGAACATGCCGGACGGGGGGGCGAAGTTTACCGAGTAATTGCATAAGCCTGGCCTCGATCGGCCCTCGTGTGGGCAGTCCTACTTTGGTGGAGGGGGCTAAAACGCATCGGAGTGACAGTAACATTCATCATTGATCCGGTTGCTTCCAGGCTCGCCGAAGAATCTGAAGATTACGAAGTTTGTGGGGTTCTCGGTGAAATAGAGCTACTAGCGTCCTGCTGGCGCGCTACTAACGTGCCGGTAGAACGCTAGTAGTTTTAGAAATAGGTTCGGGTTGCGCAACTGCATGATTGATGCAGGCATTGGGTATTGAGCTTAGAAGGTTTTCAAGTTTTGCTGAAGCTAGGCAGCTCCCTCTGGTTGAGGTGGTTAGAGTGATTCCCTTGACTCATGAGGCGGATGTTGGGGCTTTGTTCCGTTTTTGTGAACTTTGATTGGTGCTATATCTGCATCAGAGATTTCTGCCTAGAGGGGTATGCTGGTCAGGTTGGCAGATGGAGCTACCGGACAGGGTGCTCTCAATCATTGCTACTTTGAATAGCGCACCAAGGAGGAACATGAAATGATAAGTCTGGTTGCGCGATCCTTTGATCGCAACCTTGGATAGCTGGTGGGGTTCAACGTTGGGTGGAAAGGAGAACGGTCAAGAAATGTGCCCATTCGAACAATGGGAATCAATACTGCTTTAGCTGGTTGAACCCGCCCCGGAACTGCTTCGGAAACTGGAGTTATCCGCCTGGTCACTTCACTGATGGAAGGGGGTTCTACGATCAGTTGGTTGCGAAAGAACGACAGGCTTCTATTCCGAAAGACGTCTATTGATTATGACGAAACAGAACTTTTCCTTCCACGGGATGAGAACGCTCGTCGTATTGTCAGGACTCGCATCCGTTGGGATTCTCAGTCTATGCCTGGTATTTCGACACCGATCGATCGTTGAAAGCCCGCCGAGCTCTCATCCAGGTGCCGCCAGCGACGATGTCGAAAAGCCGTTGTTGGATCATAGTTCTCGAATTCAGCAGCAGCTCGTGGCGGGGATTCAGGACGGGCAACGGCGCGGGCAAGAATTGCAGGCTTTGGAAACTGAGTATGCTCGACGGCAACGCGACGAAGAGGCCCGTCGTCGGGCGGACGAAGCGGCCTACTGGGAGACTCGGGAAGATTGGATAGAACGGTTCCCGTTTGAGCCTTCCTATCATTTATCGATTGTCTTCGATCCTGATCAGATCGAGTTCCAAGGTGGGACGCCGGAGTCGTTGCAGATGCAGCGGATGTTGGAGCGGCATCGGTTTCTGAGTAGTTTCTACCACGAGAGTCCTCAACGTTTCTCGTTTGGGTTCGAACAGATGCACGATATCCTTTCCGAGGCAGCGCTAGAGCCGGATCCGGTCATTTGGGGGCGCATCTTTAGTCATTTGGTCGAATACCACGAGGCAGGGGTTCATCCTAGCGGAGACCCGTTTCCGATTCCTCAAGCTGGCAAGACTTGGGGTGAAGTTCAGGAGAATACGTGGCGTTCGCTGTTGGGCTGGCTGACTTGGGACACCAACATCGATGGTAGTCATGAAATTCTGCTGTCCGAATCAGACGCCACGATTTTAGCGGAACGTTTGATTGCGGAAATACCTGAGGATCATTTTGTTGGTCAGTCGCCTATTGTTAGCGACCATAAGTATGACGCGATGCTAAAACGTGGTGATCCGATCTTGATTGACTAGGAACTATAGTGCGATAGGTCGAGTTTTTGAACCGCAGATGTCACAGATGCTCGCAGATTCTGAACTCAGAAATCTGCGAGCATCTGCGCCATCTGCGGTTGACTAGTTCCCGCTCTCAGTTGAGAGGTGGGCGCCCCTTGAGGGACGCCCGTGTTTCGAACGGTTGGTGGCTGGTTAGTTGTTGTAGATGTAGACTGTTTGGGTGGTTGCTCCTCCGTAGCAACCGTTGCCTAGGACGTAGGCGCTGTTCGGGGATAGGGTGATGATCACGGTTTCTGTGCCGTCGAGCGGGTCGTTGCTCGGGGGAACAATGTTGATGGCCTTTCGGCTGCTCCCTGCCGCAATCGTGACCGACGTTCCGATGGTGTTGTAGTCGGTGCCGTTGGTGGCAGTGCCGCTGATGGTGTAGTAGACCGTTAAGGGCGAGCTGTTGTCGCCATCACAGCGTCGGACGAAGAAGCCTCCCGAGTAGGTTCCGCCGAAGTAGTTATCACTGGCATTGCCGGCGTGGGTGATCGAAACGTTGGGTTCGACTTGCCAGAAATCCAAGCCAGCCGAACCGGTGCTCCCATAGCTGGGTGCGGATCCGGTTCCATCCCATTCCAGATGCACGTGGTAGTAAGCTCCCCAGTAGTCGCCCGTGTGCTGCGGGGTGCAGGAACTGGAATCCGATACCCCAGTGACCGTGTAGGATCCGGTTTGAATGTAGCTGTTGCTGAATCCCGTTGCGGTGATGTTCTGCGTGGATAGGCTGCCCGAGAACTCCGCGAAGAAGGTGCTGATCGCCGCCGATTGGTAGGCGGCGTAGCTGCCTACCCCGTAGTTGTCGGAATCGGACGTGGATGTCAACCCGTCGCTGCAGTTTGGGTAGCGTCCGGAATAGTCGAACGCACTCGCTGTGCCCCGGGTGGTGATTTGAGAACCCGACTCTTCTGTGAACCAGTCCATGTCGAAGTCGATTATCGGGTTGCCGATATCGAGCGAGGATCCCCCAACAAACCAGTAGTCATAGGAGCCCGCTGTTGAGAAATCTAGGCCCGACCCAGGACTAAAGTGAGCGCTTGAGTTCTTGTAGAGGGACGCGCCGTGCAATGACGTGGTGAGTAGAAGGAGCAGGGCCGATGGGGCTGCGATCGAGTTGGTGAACAGCTTCATTGCGCCTATCCCGTATGGTGTTTTTTTCATGATTTTTGTTTGTTTTGTTTGGTTTTTGTGTGTGAGTGCCGCCTCATTTCTGAGGCGTTGAGGAAACCATAGGGGTGTGTTGATACGTGTGCCTATACGCCGACATACGTATACCGGAGGCGGATTAAGGGTGTATAATAGGAGGGGGCTCGTGTGGGGTGTAACTTTGATGCTCGGAGTTTTTGGACCACAGATTTCGCAGATGCTCGCAGATACGGAACTCAAGGATTTGCTAGCATCTGCGAAATCTGTGGTTGGGTTTTTTCCGGTGCCGGGGTTTTAATCTTTCGGCAGTGACTTGTATTGCTATGTGGCTCCGTTGCGTTTTGCTTTCGGTTTGGGTTGTGGATGGGGTTTTCGCGGCTTCGCTTCCGAATATTCTGATCGTGACCTGTGATAACCTCGGGTATGGCGACTTGCGTTGCTACAATGCCGAGTCTCGGATCAAGACCCCGCACCTCGACCGCTTTGTTGGGCAAGGGGCGCGATTGACGAGTTTCTATACAGCGTCGCCGACGTGTACGGTTTCGCGTGCGTGTTTGTTGACCGGGCGGATTCCGCAGCGGCATGGCTTGGTGAATCAGTTGCCGGGCCTGGAAGGGAACTATGGTGTGGGGCTCAATCCTCGCGAACTCTTGACTCCTGAGCTTCTTAAGCAGGCGTCCACGCCGTACGCTACGGGCTGTTTCGGGAAATGGAATATTGGGTTCGCGGAAGGCTCACGGCCGACGGAGCGAGGGTTTGATGAATTCGTCGGGCATGCCTCCGGGAATATGGATTACTACCGTCATGTCTACGCTGGGAAACATGATTTGTATCAGGGCGTGACGGAGCTGCATCGTCAGGGCGAATACGCCACCGACATTTTCGCGGAGGCGGCGAGCGAGTTTATTGTGCGGCGATCCGAAACGGATTCGCCTTGGTTCTGTTATGTGCCTTTCAATGCGCCTCACTTTCCAAGTGCCCGGAATAAGAAACCGGGACAGAAGAACGAATGGCAAGCCCCGGATTGGGCCTTTCGGGAATATGGGTGGTCTCCGGATGAAGCGGATCCGATCAAGCGCTATGCGGCGGTGGTGACGGCCCTCGATCACGGAATCGGTCAGGTGTTACGTGCTTTGGAAACCAGTGGTGATGCGGAGAATACTTTTGTCTTTTTCATGTCGGACAACGGAGGGTTTCGATTGAACCGGAAAGGACTAGATATCGGCATCAATGATCCGTTGCGAAGTGGCGGCGTGACGTGTTGGGAAGGGGGGATTCGGGTGGTGGCGATGGCGCGTTGGCCGGGGAGAATCCAACCGGGTTCGGTGATTGCGGAGCCTTTTTGGTCGCCGGATATCCTAGTGGGGTGTGCCAAGCTTGCGGGAGTATCGCTTCCGGCAGGGATTGTTTTTGACGGAAAGAATCCGTTGCCGTTGTTGAGGTCTGGCGCGAAGTCTGAGCATGAATCCTTCTACTTTTCGTTTCGCAGCCATGCGGCATTGCGTAAAGGGGATTGGAAGATTGTCCGTGAGCGGTCCGATCAAACGTGGCAACTCTTTAATCTGAGACAAGACCTTGCTGAGACGAAAGACCTGGCTGCCGAGCATCCGGGACGATTGGCGGAGTTGAGCAAGGCGTTTGAAGGGTGGCAGCAGGCTCTGCCGTTTGTTGGCCCGTAGGGGCGAAGGGTTCGGACATACTGAACCGCAGATTTTTGGGATTTACACAGATTTGGTTTTTCTATTCTGCGGAAATCTGAGCAATCTGTGGTTGACCCGTTTTCCCCTTTGCCGGGGTTTGATGAATCGGTGGAATAAGTGGTTTTATGGCGAAGAAAAAGCGTTCCAAGAGTAAGAAATCTCCCAGCACGGAAGTGAGACGGTCGGGGGGGCAGAGCGGACCGGGGCTGCCTTGGTTGATTCTGGGGCTTTTGGCAATCGCTTTTGGCGTTGCTGCTTATCTCGGGTGGGCCGGGCTACAGTCTGGTTCCATCGCGGGTTGTGGGCCGGATAGTGGTTGTAGCGATGTGTTGTCGAGCCGGTGGTCGTCGTGGTTCGGTATTCCCGTTAGTTTGTTGGCCTTGCCGGTTTACGGGTTGTTGTTTTTCTCTGCTGCACGTTTGGGAAGCGCCCAACGGAAGGGTGGTTCGGAGCCGTTGGTCGCGGCCGCGTTGGCCGGAAGCTTGGTTGTGATGCTCGCGGCGGTTTGGTTCACCGCGATCCAAGCATTGGTTTTGGGTGAGTTTTGTCCGTGGTGTCTGACGGCGCATGCGGCGGGGTTCGTAGCATCGGTGCTGATTGTGCGTGGGCTGGCATTCAAGGGGGCGATTTTCGATGGACAGCCTTTGCCCCTGAAATCGGCGAAGCTGGCAGCAGTGGGTGGTTGGATCGGGGTGACGCTCTTGATTGCGGGGCAGTTGGTTTATAAACCGGATTCTTTTGAGGTCGTTGCGATTGCCGAAGATGCGAACGAAGCCGGGGGAGCGTCAGAGAAGAACCAACTCTGGCTTCATGGCGGTCGGTTTCAGTTGGATGTTTCGGAGTATCCGTTGGTGGGGAAAGTGGATGCGGGTCACTACATGCTGAGTCTCTTCGACTACACGTGCCATCATTGTCGGTCGACCCATCAGCAACTGAAGACCCTGCACGATACTTTTGCGGATGATTTGGCGATTGTGTCCTTGCCGTTGCCTTTGAATCCCGAGTGCAATTCCTTGATGCGGCGGATGGGACGCGAAGTCACCGAAGCCCATCAGAACGCGTGTCATTACGCGACCCTTAGCCTGGCGGTGTTCCTGCTCAAACCCTCGGAGTGGGCGGGGTTTGATGATTGGCTGTTTGCCGGTGGTGCGCCGCCGACGATTGGGGCTTCCGTCGAGCGGGCCGCGGAGATTGTGGGGGACATGGGGACCCTGCAGGAAACGATGGCGAGTCAGCCGGTCGAGGACTTGATCCAACTTTCGGTAAAGATCTACGAGGCGAATCTGCGAACGAGCGGACAAGGCCGGATGCCACAATTGGTCATCGGAAAGGCCATTACGACCGGGGCCGTGGACAACGTGTCCAAACTCTACAACCTGGTCGGAAGCCACTTGGGATTGCGGCGATAGTTCGCAAGACATTTTGCACGAGTGGCCACAGCCGGCACCAAACTGGGACTCCGGGGGGCTCGTGATGGACTATTTGAGTAGTCCGTCGAGCATGGCCTTGACGTCGCCGTAGGGGCTCCGTTCGGATTCACTGTCGTAGAGCGTGATAGGCGGTGGCCAGGCGCTTCGTGACGGTAGGCCCTTTCCTTTTTCCGAATAGTTCCGAGAGCGTGCGTTTTGACGGATCTGGTCGATCTCGGCCTGGGGGTGCTTGATCTGTTCCAGGTGAACGAGGCAGACTTCGTAGACCGTTTCGGAGTTGAGATTGACGACTAGTTCGCAGCTTTCGTCTGAGAAGTAGGTGAGGTCGGTTTGCTGGGCTCTTTTCACTAAGCCGGCAAGTTTGGCTTTCAAAGGGGCGGATTGGAGAGCAAGGGTTTTCACGGTGGTTGGGAAGTTTAGGGGCATCTCAAGTACGCGTTTAACGAGCTTTTGGTAGGCGTCCAGTTCGGCGGCCCGGCGTGCGTAGAGTCTCTTGAGGCCGGAGGAATCCGGCAGGGCGCTGTATCCCGTCGTATGGAGGGTTTGAGGGGTGCTTGCTTGGCCTGCGAGGGCATCAGCGACGGCAGGATCGATGTTGGCGCTTGGATTGGCCGCGAGTTGTTTTTGGAGGGCTTCGAAGATCGGAGCGGTTTCTAAGGAATAGTCCAGCTCGAAGGTTCCGTTCTCTTGATAACGAGGTTCTCCCATTTCTTGGAGGCCCATGATGAACTGGCGCACGGTGGTCTCGACGGTGCTATTGCCGAGCGTCAGATCCTGAAGCGTGGTTTTCGTCGTTAGGGGCAAACCATAGATGCGTTCGGCTAAGGTGCGGCTGGCCTGAGCTTGTGCCGCGCGCCGGGCATTGATCTTGGCTTGCGGGCCGACGCGGGACCAGACGCTTGGCAAGACCTGGGATTCTTGAGGCGTGACGGTGGCCGTGGTCTCATTGGCATTGGGGTTGGCGTTGGCGAGATTCGGAATCGGCTCCGTAGGTGTTTCGGTCGAAGCTTCTGTTTGGTTGGGGGTGGTCGTCTCCGCGGTCGCGTGTGGGCGGGGTGATTGGTCTGCTTCGACATTCCCATTGTCGGGTGTGCCGTTCGCCGAATCCGGTGTCGGGGATCCTTGGCTGGCTCCTTTGGTGGAAGGGAGCATGGATTGCCAGATAACCAGGGGGGTCAGGCAAGCTGCGACGACCGCGGCCAGGATCAGAAGTGGGTGGCGACGAGACGCCATCGGAACGCCTGGCGGATTCGAATCGTTCGTCTTTCGGTCCATGATCTCCAACGCGTCCGCAAGTTCGGAAACCTGTCGGTAGCGATTCTGAGGATTGCCAGCCAAACATTTCTCCAGGATGGGGATGAGCTCTGACTCGGGGCAGTCGGCCTTCCAATCAATGGTCAGGGGTTGATTAAGATCGCCGGAAGCGAGTTGGAAGAGGACGACACCCAGGGCAAAGATATCCGATTGCGGTGTCGCGCGCCCTCCCTTTACTAATTCGGGAGCCATGAACATTTGGGTGCCGGTGGTCTCGGTCACGGTTCCGGTGAGATCGGGGGCTGATTGCTTGTCGACGAATTGTCCCACGCCGAAGTCTGTCAGTACGGACCGCAGCCCGCCCTGGTATTCGCCAATGATGATATTGGCGGGTTTGACATCACGGTGTGCGATGCCGCTGTCATGGGCGGCTTGGAGCGCGAGGGCGGCTTGTCGTACGATTTCGAGGCGACGACTCAATGGGACTGCTGCGATCCCTCCCGAGGCTTCTGCCCAAGCTTTGAGATCCGATCCTGGAACGAAGTCGGTCGACACGTAGAAGGGATTCGATTCCAGACTGACGTCGCGGATGCGTGCGATGTGGGGATGATCTCCGACCTGCTCTTTCACTTGGTTGAGAATGGCGGCCTCACGCTTGAGATTCCGGGCGCGCGCTGGATCGAAACAGAATTTGAAGACACGCTTTTCCCGGGTTTCCTTATCAATCGCAGACCAGACTTCACCAAAACCACCTTCCCCGAGTTTCTCCGTGAGCATCCAGGCGGTTTGAGGCACGAGATGTCCGAGCGCCGGTCGCCAACCCACGACGAGCTCGTCGTCGTTGTCCAGGAGCCGTTTGGCTTTCCCGCCTCCCTTGGGAGGGGCTAGTGGGGCAATGCCGGGCTCGCCTGCTTCGCAAATCTCCAAGGGCTCGTTGATTCCCTTGAGCAGGTAACGGCCGTGACTCAGCCATTCGATGTCTTGAGTGCCGGTGTCGTCACCCTTGAGAACTTGTCGGGCATTGTCGAAGGAAGCTCTAGTGAGGACGGTTTGAAAACCTTCGGCCAGACCCATGACACGTGCGCAGATATCGACTTGGAGTCCGAAGAGATCCTTCTGTCGCCCTGTCTTCTGATCCGCGCCTTGGATGCGAACTTCACCGATGTGAATCCCGATTCGAATGCTGATGGATTGACCCCGCTCTTCCGATAGGGCTCGCATCTCGCGATGGAGTCGTAGGGAGAATTCGACGGCATCTGAAGGCCTAACGAAGACGAGGAAAAAGGAATCTCCGATGGTCTTGATCTCTTCGGCCTCCTCGTAGTCCTCCAGGACTTGGCGGGTTCGATGGTTGTGTTCGTCGATGAGTTCCAGGGCTTGTTTCTCGCCGAGGCGACTCTTCAACGCCGTCGAGTCCACCATGTCGGTGAACATCATGGTGACGAGTCCGGTGCGATTGCGGCGTTGAAAATCTTCGACTTTCTCGCGGTCAGCTCTACTTGGGTTGGATTGCGGCGTCGTCATACGATGGACCGATTTGGTTGCTCTCTTCGTTCATTCGAATAGAGGGAAGAGAGATGAGAGTTGCTTTGGCGGGTTCTACCGGCGGACCGGGTAGCAGGCCAATATAGATGAGATTATTTGTGAGTATAAAGAGTAAGGCGTCAATGCTCTTGTTTGTTTGGTGGCTAGTTCTCTGACGAGGAATTGGGGTGGGACGCCTGGAATTGAGCGTCGGGAAGCGCTCGGATTTCTTTGAGGAAAGTATCGTTCGGGGCTTCTTTCGGGGGTTCCTTTTTCAGTCATGTTCGGTGCTTCTTGAACTTGTTCGGCATTTTTGTGACCTGTAGGATGTTTACAATAGGCGGAAAATCAGGTTCTACTGTAAGAAACCGGCGGGGACTCTGCATGGCTGGTTTTTGCAATAAACAGAAGCGTTTTAATACTTCTAATGAATGCCTTCTTGATGACTCCTGATAGGGTGCAGAGGTAGGGAAGAGAGTGGCGGGTTGCGTATATGAGTGCGTTCTTGATGTTTCGAAAAGGGCTGTTGGCCTACGGGGTGTCGCTGTTTTTGACTATGACGGGTATTGCCCAGCCCGCTGACGGCGTGGTGGTGACGGCGAAAGGTCGGGCGGTAGGCGGACAGGAGGTTTCTCGGGAGAAGGCGCTGGCGGATGCGCTCCGTGAGGCCATTCGAGTCGGCGTGGGGGTGGACTTGGTCAGCCAGACCAAGGTGGAGGACTTTCAGCTCGAATACGATCGAATCATGACGTCGGCCTTCGGTTATGTGCGGGATTATGCTGTGATTCAGCAGGGGCTAGGGGATGACGGTGTCTACACGGTTACCGTGAAAGCCACGGTGGGAAAGGGGACGCCGGGGCTCGATGACGAGTTGGCGTTACGGCAGTTGATCGCCCGCAAGGGGTGCCCGCGGGTGTCGGTTGAGGTGGATGAAGCCTATGCCAATCTGCCTGCGGACTTTGGTGATCCGCCACAGTTCGCCTCGGCCTGGTTCGAGGCGACTGCACAATCCTTAAAACTGAATCTGGTGGGCATTGAGACAGTGAGTGGGGGCCGTGCTCGGGCGGCCCGGCGCGACGAAGCCTTTGGCGAGCAACAGAATGTGCGGATTCGGAATGCGGACTTCGAGTTGAAGAGTGATGTCGTGCTGCAGGTGAAGTTGCGGGCTCGCTATTTGGGTGTGGATACACTGTATGGGACCTTGCCGCAGCATCGGTTTTCAATGAACTGTGAACTGAGGGCGGTCCGGCCCGACTCCGGTAAGGTTTTGGTGACGATCCCAATGCCCGGGATTGAAGATCTGGAAAGTGATAAGAAGGATGTTCGGTCGGCGGCGCGCGAGATTGTGGTAAACATGATGAAGGGGGATGATCGGTTGCAGTATCCCGGTGCTATGGGGCTGTTTCGACGCCTTCTGTCGCACTATATCGTCGAACTGGATTTTGGGACCCTAATCACGATTGAGTTGGACCGGGTGCGATCGCGCAAGTACCGAGAGTTGGTGGGGCAGCTTAACGAAGTGAAAGGGGTTGAAGCGGTTTATGAGCAATCGTTTGACCGTCGAGGATTCAGCTATTTGGAGGTGAGAAGTCGGCTGAAGAGTGCGGAGTTATCGCGAACGATCGAGGATTTTCTCGGTTTGGACTATGCGTTGGACCGGGCAACACCGCATTTCATTCAGTTTGCCTACGATCCTGAGGAACCTGCCCAGGGGCGACAACTTCCGCGACGTTGAAGGAGGCTATTGATGCAATTCTCTCGGTTTGATTGGGGATGGGGCAAAGCGTCGGGGGGGGCTCGGCGTTGTGTGTTGACTTTACTGGGACTGGTTCTTGGTGGCGCTGGGTTTGATCTGAGGGCTTCCGAACACGTGTTTTTGAAAGCGGCGTTGGATCTGGAGCGAGAAGCCCAAGACGCGGGGCGGGTGAATCTCGGGGTGGGAAATTTCCCGAACAGCGGACTCGGAGCAAAGACGCCGTTTTCCGATTTCATTCGCTCAAGCCTGGAGGTGGCGCTGGCTAAGACGGAGCAGTTCTCGGTGGTGACCCGGAACAACATTGGTGAATTGCAGCTCGAGGATAAGTTTCAGAAAAGGCGTATTGTAGATCCGAATTCGCCGGGTGCTGAGTTTAAGATAGCGGCGATCGATGGGCTGGTTCGAGGTTCCTATTTTGTGCTGCGAGATACTATCACGGTCTTCGTAGAGATCGCTTGGTTGAATGGTGGGGGGCTTGAAAAAGTGCAGTTGGAGTTGGACAGGTCGACGCTGCCCGATGAATCGGTTTGGGAACCTTCCTTTCATGCACCGATCAACCCGGATCGAGTACCGCTCCATGTGCTCGCCTCGTCGTTTTCCAAGGATGCCGAAAAGCGATACCCGGTATATGTCAAGAAGCTGAGCGACGAAGGCTATTTCTTTGCGGTGTGGACGGTGTTGGAGGAGTTTTTTAGCGATCATCCCCAGTTCGAGCTCTACATGGAACCCGGCGGTGTTGGAAATTTAGAATTTCTGCAAGATTTCATCAAAAGCACCGTAGTAGAGGGTGATAGCAAGAGTGGGCCAAAGGCAATGGTGGCGACTGAGAGCAAGCTGTTTGTTAAAAAAAACCCTCAAAATCGGACAGGTGTGAACGAAACCTTCACCATTGAGATCGTGCTGACGTTTTTTAATTTAAAGAACGAGCCTTGGTATCGGGATCCCATTGTGGTTTCGGGCTTGGCGCCGGATGCGGAGAATCCGTTGGTCGGGGCCCGGAAAGCGGCTACGGAAGCGGCGAAGAAACTCATCCGGAGACTGCAGAACAAGCAATTCGAGAAGTGATGTTGCGAACCCGGTTCCATTCGTCCCGAAGACGCGGAGTGACGCTGTTGCTTGCTGGTTTTCTTTCGGGTCTTGGGGGTCTTGGGGTAGCGGCGGATTTGAAAACCGGGCTAGCACAGCTTCGTCCACTTCGGACCGATGGGCAGCCTGGCTTTGTCGAAGTAAAACCATTTATCTGTTCTGCCCATGGCGGGCTGACGCGGTACAGTGAATTGTTGAAAGAACGGGTTGAGGTGGTCTTGGCCCAGTCGAGTCACTTTGAAGTGGCGACGACGACTCGCTTGAAGGAGTTGGATGACGAACGGCGATTTCAGCGCTCCCGAATTGTGGGTTCACCACGTTCGGGCAACGCGGGGACGCTTCCGGAAGTCCAAGCGGTGCTCGCCGGTTCCTACTCGGTTGATGGGAACCTCATTCGTGCCGATCTGAATCTTGAACCGGTGTCGGGGACGGGCTCGCAGCGGTTGCAGTTCGAGTTTCCTGTTGAGGCTGGTCTCGAGGGGGTGGCGGCTGACTTGGCACGGGTCGAACTGCATCAATCCACGAGTGTTGGGAAGAAGCGGATTCATGTGTTGGCCAATTCATTTTCAAAGCTCGCGATTGAGGAATACCCCGAGATTGTGTCCGAGTTAAAATCTCGCGGATTCGGTTTTGCGGTTTGGAAGACGGTGGAGGAGGTCTTGGGGGAAGACCCGCGGTTCGAACTTTTCATGGACCCTCGGAGTTTCGATGACGTTGGGTTCCTGCGTGACTTTCTGGTTGAGGCGACAGCGGTGAATCCGGGCGCCAAAGCCGACTGTGCCTTGGTCCTTACCTCGCACTTCGTTCGACCTGAAAAAGTTTCGCGCGATGAAATGCTGCGAGGGTGGCGTCTGACGCGAGAGGCTGAGCAGTACCCGATTGAGGTGCGGCTTGAGTTCTACGACTTCAGTCAGGGGGATTGGGCGGCTCGTGGTCTGCGGAGTCGTGCCGCTTTAGTGGGAGACGATCCGTTATTGGGGGCACGTGAGGCGGCCGGGCGAGCGACCCGAGATTTCTTAGAGGTCTACCGTCGTCCCAACGTTAGTCCGAAGAAAATCGCTCGGGTGGCAAGCGTGACCAACTCGACGGGGAACGCCGAGTATGATCCGCTTAAGTTTTACACGCAGTATAAAGCCGCTCAAGTCTTGGAGGCCACCGGAAGGTATACCGTGGTGAATGACGGGTTTCTTTATGAAGCGAGTACGGTGTTGCCGAATCTTCAGAGAACGTTGTTCGATGCCTTCTTTACGATCGATATTTCTCGGATTCGAGTTCGAACCGGAGGATTCAGTGCGGGGTTCGTCAGTCGGAAATCCAAGACTTATACGGTGTCCTTGGAAATGCAGATGAGTCCTGCTGGCGGTGGACGCGGAAAACGGGCCAAGGGATCGGGGAAGGCGAGTAAGGTTGCAAAGAGTTTTATAGCAACGATCAACGAGGAGACTTTTCGGAAGAGTAGAGGCGTGTGGATTCTGGATGAAAGTGACTTGGGCCAGGCAGTGGCCTCAGCACTGGGACAAGCTTCCTCACGGCTTTAGTCTTTGCGAAACAACAGGCGTAAGAACGGAACTGAAAGTCACTCCAACCACCAACACACATGGCAAAGCACAATAGGACATTTATTCGAAAAGGAGTCGGTCTCGTCGCGGGCTCTCTTCTGGTGAGTACCGTACAAGCTGGGGATCTCTTCCAGATCAACGTGAACAATGTGAACGGGGCGCCGACCCAGGTGCTTGAGGGAGGGGAATCGATTCTGGATCTCTTTGATGCCTTTATCGAGGGGGAAGGCGCATTCACGTTCTTGGCGGGAGCCAATAACTTTTCTGGTACGGCGACCTATTATGCCGTGCCGGGAGCGATTCAAGTGACGTTCAACGATTTGGGAGCCGGTGGGGTCGTAGCGCAACTTTCGAGTCCGTTGACGAGCTTGAATGAAAACTTTGTAGCCGGTACTCGAGATGAGTTGACGGATGTGATTGATGACTGGTTCGAGGAGGACGGGGCCTCGGAATTGGCGGCTCTGGATGCGGCAATCTCGAAACGATCCGCGGCGGCAATCAACGATGGAAATCCCTTCGCCACGACAGCGGAGATGGCTACCACCACGTTCGATCGGTTTGGGTTTCGGACCAATACGCGAGCGGGTCAGGCGAATGCCACTGAGGCCGATGCGACCGGAGACGAGGATGCGGCGGTGGAAGATGCCGCGCGGTTGACCTTCGGGATGGGCGTTGGGTTTAGCTATTACAATGCGACCATTGAGACGGCCGTGGGTGACTTGGATGCCAATAAACTCTACTTGCCGTTGGAGTTCAGTTACGGGACTGAGAAATGGAGTGTCGATCTCTCATTGCCATTGAGCTACACCGAGATTGAGGGCTCTCAGATTGCCGGTGCCGGGTTGTTGTTAGGCGTGCCCTTCTATGTGGTGGACAATGAGGAAACGCCGTGGAGTTGGCGTGTTGCGCCGATGGGCGGGGTGGTGGGACGAGCGAGTCCCGATGGGGCCAATGGTGCGTTGCTCTATAACTACGGATTGACCAGTCGTCTCGGCTACGACGTGAGTGAAACTGTGCGAGTCAGCTACGGGGCGCAGATTGGATCCTTCCATGACATTGGATTGACGATTGGTGAGATCGATGTGGACCGAGACATCGACCAACGGGTTTTAGTCAATGGCTTCCAAGTGGAGAAGCTCTTCAATCGATTCGCCGCATCGGCTCATGTCATTGATACCCGATTTTTGGAAGCCGCCGCCGTTGATGACTACCAAACCTATGGTGGCCGAATCGTGTATCACGCTAGCGAATCGTTTAACGTTGGGGTTGGAGTGGATTACCTCTCTGCGAGCGTCTTTGACGCGGTGCGGGTTGGGATCTCATCCGCTTTTTCGTTCTAGCGGATTCGCGCTACGAACTTTCCGGTCCAATGAGGCGGGTCTTGCGGATGCGAGGCTCGCCTCTTGGCGTCTTGGGAGGTCTAGGGCGGGGCCAGGCGGCGAATGTTCTTTCCGGACGTTTCCGTTTTCGTTGACAGCCGCGGGGTTCGGTATGAACCTTTCAGGACCCCGATGAGAATGTCGATTCCAAGCGCTTGGACTTGCTTGGCCAAGTCTGGCTTTTGTGTGCTGCTGCTGATTGGCCTCGGTTTGACTGGCTGTAGTCCTGAGCCTGAGAAACAACCATCCCTGGCGGCGCAACCCGAGGCAGCGATCGGTGAATCCTCGCCCAGGAATGTCCCGGAGCCCGCCGCAGAGCCATTGAGCGATTCTGTGGTGGAGTCTGAGGTGTCGTCCGGGACGGGAGTGACCGATCAGGCTCGTTCGAGTCTCCTGCCGCTGGAGCAGACGAGCACTTCCCGCTATCTGGAGGATGTCGCTGATGATTTGACTCACTTGGATCCTCAGAAAGAGGGGTGGGTGGGAGAGATGGTCAATGACGCCGCGTCCCGTCAGTTGGGGCGGCTGGTCACTTGGATCGAAGGTTCCTTGGAGGATCCGATCGATCCGGACGGGAATCTGATTGCTCCGGAGTTTTCGTGTTCCGCATTGTTGCCTCCGGAAACAGTGGAGGTATTTCGCGATCCGCAGATCGTTGTTCGGCGTTCCCCCGATTCGTCCCTTGATCCGTCCCGTGGCGCGGACCGAAGCTTCGAGAAAGCGGAAGGCTTCCGGCAAGCTTTTGTCGAAATGCTGGCAGCGTTTGCGCGTGAGGCCGAGACTTCCTTTCGCCTGGCCTTTAAGGTGGTCGGGGTGGCTCCTGCACGGGGGGCTAGCACAACCCGAGTGCTCATGGAGCTCAATGCCGAGGGGCCATTGGGAAGGCTCCAGCAGAATGCGACTTGGACTTGTCGATGGCTACCGGCTACCGAGGGGCGGGAACTGCCGCTACTCGTCGGGGTCACCGTCCATGCGTTTGAAGAGGTTGTTTATTCCCCTGGATCGCAACCGCTCTTTTCCGATGTCACGGCGCGGGTGCTGGGGGACGATCCCACATTCGTTTCGCAGTTGAGCAAGGGCGTCGATCATTGGCGAGAACGACTGGATTGGCGGTTCACGCAGATGGTGACCGGACCCCATGGCTTGGCGGTGGGTGATGTGAACGGGGATGGGCTTGAGGACCTGTTCTATTGCGAAACGGGGGGGCTCCCCAATCGACTCTATGTGCAGCAGGGAGACGGTACGTTGCTCGATCACTCGGCTGAGGGCAACCTGGATTATTTGGAGCCGTCCTCCAGTGCCTTGCTCGTCGATTTAGACAACGATGGGGATGCCGACTTGGTGATGAGTTCCGGGCGGAATCTGCTCTTCTTCGAAAATGATGGGAAGGCCCAGTTTACGCGGAGGCGAGTCATGCAAACAGGGTCGGTTGCGAGATCGTTGACGGCGGTTGATTTTGATCTGGATGGTTTGTTGGACATTTACGTGTGTGGGTATTTCGGTCAATCGCAGGACCAAGCCGGGATTGGTCGTCCCTTGCCGTATCACGACGCGAATAACGGTGTGCGGAACTATCTTCTTGATAATGTGGGTTCTTGGGATTTTGCGGATGTGACCGAGGCGGTTGGACTGGAGAGTAATAATCGCCGTTTCAGCTATGCGGCCGCATGGGAGGACTATGATCAGGATGGGGATCTCGACCTGTACGTGGCCAATGATTTTGGGAGGAACAATCTTTACCGAAACGACGACGGTCGTTTCACGGACGTAGCGGCGGAAGCGGGGGTGGAGGATCTTTCCGCGGGGATGTCGGTGAGTTGGGGGGACTATAATCGCGATGGGTTGCCGGATCTGTACGTGGGGAATATGTATTCGGCGGCAGGCAATCGGGTGGCGTATCAACGGCAGTACCGCGCGGGCGATCAAAACGAAACGATTGCCCAGTATCAACGGCATGCACGGGGGAATTCATTGTTCGCCAACCGGGGCGATGGCACGTTTCAGGACGTGAGCTTGGAAGCGGCGGTTACGATGGGGCGCTGGGCATGGGGCTCCAACTTTGCCGACCTTAACAACGACGGTTGGGAGGATTTGGTGGTGGCCAATGGCCTCGTGACGAACGTGGAAGACAGTGGTGATTTGTGAAGTTTCTTTTGGCGACGGGTCACGTCGCAATCACCATTAGCGTTTCCTGAGGATGAAGCGGGCCGGGAGCAGGGCGGGCGCTACTTACGGGCGTGGGATACGATCGGCAAGCTACTGGATTCCGGGCGTTCGTGGAGTGGGCGGGAACGAAACTGCGCCTTCTTGAACACCGCCGACGGACGCTTTGCCGCGATTGCGGGCATGGCCGGCTTGGACTTTCCCGATGATTCGCGAGCGGTAGCGTTGGTGGACTATGACGGGGATGGGGATCTGGATTTGTGGGTGAGCAACCGAACAGCGCCCCGTTTGCGGCTGCTGCGCAATAACTCAAGGGCTGCCGGAAACTCCGTGCGTTTGTCGCTAGAGGGGCGGCAAGCGAACCGAGATGCCATTGGAGCACAAGTCAGACTCTATCTGGAGGGGAACGATGATTCGGTTCTGAGCAAGACGGTGCGAGCCGGGGAGGGGTACCTGGCACAGTCGAGTAAGATCTTGCACTTTGGACTGCCGGAACGGAGCGTTGTGGACCGCGTGGAGGTTTGGTGGCCGGGGCACGAGAAGGAGACGTTCAACGGCGTGACAGGGTCAGGGCATTACCGACTGGTGGAAGGGGCAGGAGCGGCAGAACGGAACATCTCGAAAGTCATTACTGAACTGCCAGGGATCGGAGTTAGGTCTGTGGAGAAAACAGACTTTGCCCGTATTGTGCCACATGCGCCGTTGTGGACACCGCCGCTGAGCTACGTGAATTCGGCGGGCGAATCAAAGGATCTGCGCAGTGATTCGCCATTCACCCTAGTGATGTTGTGGGCGACGTATTGCACGCCGTGCCTGCAGGAGATGAAAGCCTTCGAGCAGCAAGGGGAAGCGTTGACTCAAAGGGGTATCAGTCCCCTTTTGTTGAATGTGGAAGGACTTGAGGAGAGTGGCGAGAAGCGTCAAGCCCGGGTGAAGAAGTTCCTGCAGCGGAATCGCATCTCGTTGGCGAGCGGTTTGGCAACGACTGAAGTTGTCGAAAGCCTGGATGCCTTGCAACGCGTGATCATCGGACGGCAGATCGCCATTCCGGTCCCGTGTAGCTTTCTATTGGATGCTCAAGGGCGTGTGACGGTTGTCTACAAAGGACGGGTGGAGGTGGCTCAGCTCCTGCAAGACGTGGATCAATCTGGCTTACTGGCGCTGGCTCAGAGAGATCGGGCGGTGCCGTTTGCGGGGCGCTGGTATGTAAATCCACTCTTGCCGGATCAACTCGCTTATCCTGAGAAGCTCTTGAAACTGGGGCGGGCCGATACGGCTCTGCGGTATTTGCAGGAGCATTATTCGGTCCCTGGGAGTTCGTCGGCAGGCAGGCCTACCGTTGCCCATCGGCCGGATGAAACCGGGCGACTCGCTCAACTGTATCAACAGACCGGAATGAAACTCCTGGAGAAGAAAGAGAGCACGATGGCGGTCGAAGCACTTCGTTCTTCCCTAGTGCTTGAGCCGGACTCGATTGCGCTCAAAGCGAATTTGGGACTCATCTTGCAGCAGCAGGGCGATCTGGCGGGGGCTGTCGATCTGTTCCGCCAGGTCGCTGAAAAGCAACCCAACCACCTCCCGGCCATCAATAGCTTGGCTTGGATCTTGGCGACGAGTGCGGATCCGTCGGTGCGAAATGCCGATGAGGCGATTCGTTGGGCACGATCGGCGTGCCAACAAACCGGCTACCAGGCGCCGGAAACGCTCAACACCTTAGCGGCTGCGTACGCCGCGGGTGGGAAGTTTGAGAAAGCAGTCGCTGCGGCGGACGAAGCGCTAAGGCGATTGAAGGCCCAGGGCCGAACGCAGGCTGCCCAGCAACTTGAAGACCGCCAAACCAGTTATCGAGCGCGAAAGGCGCTGATGCTGCCCTGAGGCGAGTCTTCGGTGTTCGTCTGTTTTTCTGCCTTCCTTCAATAGTTCGATTCGCATTGCTGCGTTAATAAAGGAGTTCTTCGACTTTCCTAGGCCGACTCTCTTCGTCGGGATGTGGGTGGGTGTGTTTCTGAGTGAAGCGGAATGGGGGTGCGCCTTCCAGTCGGAGATATCGTGTTCGATTCAGAAAAGGCGATGCGTTTGGCTACGGAGGGGGAGGAAGGGGTCCGATTGGTCCTGGGGCGGCGTGATAACGGTCTGCGCTTCAATCTTGTCGAGGTGGGGCGTCCATCAGCTCGGCCGCGGGTGCAGTTGGATTTTGACCCCATGATAACTGAAATTCATGGCGTTGAGCTCCGAAACGCTGAGGGTGCCTTGGTCTATCGGGACGAACGGCGGGGGCGCTTGGCTCATGGCTATCCCCGCGAGTGGATCAATGTGCGTTTGACCCCAGAGGGGTTTGTGACCAATCAGGTGACATTCATAGAGGTCGAGATGACCCCCAAATTCCCGGAGGGGTTGTTTGAGTTTAGTCCGCCTGAATCATACTCAGTTTATGACGGTGATCGGATGACTCGAAACTTGATGTTCGGTGGTAAGAGGCTTCCGATGGATCAGGTTGTGTCTGTGCGTTCCGATCCGTCGGCGGAGGCTTCTGCTGGGCGTATCTGGGCGCAGAGGAAGACTTGGCTCGCGAGGGGGCTTTACTTGTTGTGCTTGGGTATTGGTGGGATCTCGCTTCTTCGATTTGTCTGGCGTCGATCCGCTGGGTAATCTCCAGGCGATCGTTGTCTTGAGCGTGCTACAATTCCGCTCGCTTTCCATGCAATTCGGGTTGATGTCTTCCTTCTTGAGGGGGCACTTCCAAGAGCGTGGTTTTGGGGGATTCAGGGTGAACCGCATCATAGTCTCGTTCGTCTCGGTGCCGTGTTCTGTCAGCCTGCCAGGGAGCGTTAGTCCCGTTTAACTTCGGCTGTCTTCGTCATCACGGTCCCACTTGAGTCGTTGGTAGGGATCGCTCTTTGACCGCTTGGACTGATTTCGCTTTTGAATCAGTCTTTTGGCGTGCGGTGAACCGATCGTTGCTTCCTTCTTATTTCAGGGCGTGAATAAATGTGCGGGACATCGGATCGGAAGGATGCGGTAGGTTTCCCATTGGAGCAGGAGAAAGAGAGAGTCCACCAAAGGGAAAGCGGGAGCCCTGCTCCCGCACTCCATAAGAGAGGGCTGAATTTTCCATTCTGTAGTTTTCATTTTAACTTTTTTATTCTCTCCGTAATAGACCGCCTCCTAGTACGTGAGTCTCTGCTTTGCTGCAACCGATCTCCCCGCATTTTTGATCCCTCGTATTTCATGGTTGAAAAAACTGGGCTTGACGATTTGGTTTAGTGTTATAGTGTTCTATAACACTAAACCTGCTGCGTCATGAACATCGAAATCAATTTCCGATCCGGTAAGGCGGCCTACGTGCAGATTGCGGAGCAGGTCAAATACGCCGCTGCATCGGGCCTCTTGCGGCCGGGCGATGCGCTGCCGGGTATTCGACCGCTCTCCGTCAAACTGAACGTGAACCGGAATACCGTTCTGAAGGCCTACTCTGAGCTGGAGAAAGAGGGGGTCGTTGAGATCGTAACCGGGGTCGGGTGTATTATTTCGAAGAATAACTCGCCGCTTAAGAAAAGCGTTCGAAATCAGCTTCTGACCGAGGCTGTCGATGCTGCCCTGGTGCAAGCCCATCATCTTCAAGCGTCTGAGGAGGAATTTCTCCAGCTTGTGCAGAAGCGAATCCAAGTTTTTGCCGATCGCCTGCCGAAATCGGAATCGAAACCAAAAAAGTAAAGGATCCCCATGAGCCAAAGTAGTGAAGCGATTCGGATCGACCGGCTTGTCCGTGCGTATGGCAAGTCGGAAGCGGTGAAGGGACTGACGCTCTCGGTAGCCCCGGGCCGATGCTATGGATTTTTCGGTCGGAATGGTGCGGGCAAGACCACCACGATCAAGTGTCTATTGAATCTATTGAAGCCGGATTCAGGAACCGTCCGTTTGTTTGGGCTCGATCCCAATCGGGAGGAGACTGAGATTAAACGAAAACTTGCTTACGTTCCGGACCAAATCCCGGTCTATCCTTGGATGTCGATCCAGCAGTATTTCGAATTCCTTGCCTCATTCCGCAAACACTGGAATCGAGATATGGAGGACGAACTGCTGCGTCAGTTTGAGCTGCCCCGTGAGCGAAAGGTGGATGCGCTGTCTCGCGGGGAACGCGTGCAGGTGGCGTTGATTGGTGCCCTGTGTCCGGAGCCTGAACTGTTAATTCTCGATGAACCCACCTCGGGCTTGGATCCGATCATTCGTCGCGAATTCATTCGGACCATTATTGGAACGTATCAAGAAACGGATCCTGGGCGGCGCACCGTCTTCGTATCAACCCATTTGATCTCGGAGTTTGAGGGGCTGATTGATGAGTTTACCATCATCGATCAGGGCAAAGCCATTCTTACCGCCGAAACAGACGCCGCTCGAACTCAGTTTCGGCGCTTACGCGTGCAGTTTGAGAACGAGCCGCCGAAGATGGAACACGATTCGATCCTTCGGAGTGCGTCTGACGGTCGAGAGCTTGAGCTGACAGTCGGGGAGAAAGTGGATGAAGTCCGAGAGTTGGTCGCTCGGTATCAACCCGCTGACATTGCCGAGGAATCGCTTTCCCTTGAGGACATCTTTCTCGTCAATGCAGGAATGAAAGGGAAGCATCATGTCGCTACGTATTAAGAAAGATTTACGGAATCTTTTTCCGGAATGGGTGTTGGCCTTGCTTTTGGTGAGTGCGCCGGTTCCGATGCTTCGAGCTCTTGGGTGGGAGGCGGGTGAGTTGCTGTCTTTCCACCTCCTTTTTTTCGCCCTTGCAACGGCTTGGCTAGGTGCGGCGGTGTTCGGAAAAGACGTGTCTCTCGGGATGCTGGCTTTTTCCCTCGCGAATAGCGAATCGAGAAAAAGGCTCTGGACGGAAAAACTCAAAACGCTGGTGCTTCAAATCGGCTCGGTGTTTTTGCTGGCGGTGCTTCCGATTGTCGTGCTTGGCGGGGATGATGCGAGCGGGCCGTTGGGTTGGGGGACGGCGATGTTGTTGTTTGCTGTGGGGGCTATTGGTGTGGCGAATATCGGCGGAGGGACTTTTTTCTCACTCGCGCTCCGTTCCTACCAGGGGGCTTTTTGGTTTACCTTGCTGACTCCGTTCGCAATGGCGGTGGTTTTGGTCTTCTTGGTTCTGTTTGCACCTTTAACTCAGATACCCGTCGGCTATTGGGTTTTCGTGTTGGTGGTGACGCTTGTCTATGGACTTGTGCTCGTCCGGCTCGCCGAATCGCGCTTGTTAGGTTGGCAGGATTTAGGCCCGTGGGGTGGCGAAGTTTGGATCTCTCTTCGGTCTGCAAAGGGAAGTCGTGTGGGAGGGCAGGCGCAGCGACGGCGGTATCGTCCATGGCTCGGGCTGGTGTCGAAAGAAGTGAGTCTACAGCAGTTGAACCTGTTCACTGTTGTCGCTCTATTGGTGCTCTATGTGGCGGCAGCCTCGGTTTATAATCCGCTAACCCAGACTCCGGATGAAGCGGCTCTGCTGGTGGGGTTGGCCCGGTTGTTCTTGCTGTTCTTTCTTCCGCTTGCGATTGGAGCGACCGCTATCGCAGAGGAACGGCGACTGCAGGTGAGTCAGTGGCAGCAAGTTTTGCCGGTGTCGGGCAACGTTCAATGGTTGCTGAAGGCCGGGACGGTCTATGGCCTAACGTTGTTTTGTACTGGGATTGTTCCCGTCCTGCTCGACGCGATGTATCGCGACTTCTGGTCCCGGCTTGCGGTGGAAGGGTCTCTGCAAGTCGCGGTAGCCTTTCTGGTTCCCTTGTTGGCGGCTACGGTTGGGTTGTATGCGTCATCCTTGAGTAACAGTTTTCTCGTAGCGCTCGGGACAGGCCTGGCGGTGATCTTGGGCTGTCTGTTGAACTATCTGGTCGGAATCCGGGTCGTTCTTGCTAGCGTGACGATGGATGAGATGGCGCGGCCGGAACTCCTCTTCGCTGCAGTGTTGACGGGCGTCGGTGTGGTGGTGCTTGGTGGGCTCAGTGTTTGGAATTTTAGATCGATCCGAACCTCCGGACGGAATTTTGTCTCCAACGGTCTGATTTGGGGTGGCTATCTCGTCGGCTGTGTCGGGCTAACGATCTTCGTCTACGGTCGAGGATGGGAAAGCATGACCTATCGCTCGCCGGCTCCGGGACCGAAGGTCTCGGACCCCGAGGTTCGGGCTACGATCGTTCCCGGGACATGGTCGACCGTCCTGGCGCCCGATGGAACGTTGTGGACCTCTGACTTCGAACCCTCCTGGTCCGAGCAGGCCAAGCGGGCGACCGAACCGATGATACGGATCGGCCCAGCGAAGAAATGGGTTCGAGCCTTTAGCGTGGTTCGGAGTGTCTATCTGATCGATCGGGAAGGGCGGCTCTTTCGTGCGGCGAAGTGGGGGGCGGACGCGTTGGAGCCGAAGGCCCTGCCGGATCCTCGCTCCGAAAGCCGCTGGGTGGCTATTGCCAGTGGGCGAAGCGAGGCGCCTGTATACGGTCTTAAGGCCGACGGTAGCCTTTGGACTTGGACCGAAGACCAAGAGCGGAAGGTAACCGAGCCGATCGCGTTCCAGCCCGAAACCCGTTGGCGTTCGATTGCGCACAATGGATCGACGTGCGTGGGAGTCCAGCTCGATCATTCGCTCTGGGCTTGGGGGATGCCGGCTGCCGGTGATTGGACCTACATGCCGGGACCGGATATCCGGCAGATTGCTGAAGTAATGGCTGTTTTGTTCCCTCGCGAAGAACTTCCGACTCCCTCGTCGGATCGTATCGTGGAGGTCCGGCGGCAATATCAAGAAGTCTTGGATGAACTCGGGATCGATCTTGCTGCGCCTGGAGTCGCGGTAGCGACTTCCCGCGAAGCGTCTAATTTCCACACGCACCAAATTCTGGCCCTTGCAAACAAGCCTCGCAGAGTGGGATCGGTTGCCGAATGGGAACATGTCCGCTATTCAGAACGAATTCTCGGACATGTAGACACTTATTCAAATTCTGATCGCCAACTTGAATCTGATGCCGGGGCCGGACAGAGGCAGCGGCGGAGGGTGATTGCGGAGCGGATCCTGATTGCCACGCGGGTAGACGGATCAGTTTGGGTGCCTAAACGATGTGCTCATGATCACTGGGGCGTAGATCCTGAGGAGAACTCGGGTCTGTTTGCTCAGATTCCCTCTGATCGTGAACCGCTGCAATTGGTCTTTCCAAAGACTCCGGATGCCACGGCCCATCTCATGATTGATGCGAGCCATCAGCTCCTCCGTGTCGAGCCCGGGGAGACGACGCTTGTCCGATCGCTGGATCTTACCCAGGGGCTCGTGCCCGTGTCCGATCGCAAGAATTGGCTCCGTGTTTTGGGGGATCACTATTCTTTGGTGGCTCTTTCTGACGATGGGAAGCTATGGCATTCGGGGCCTTATCCGTTTCGGGGCTCTCTCAGTAATTTTAAGGCTTTGTTAATTCCTGCGAGCCCGAACCTGAGGCCCGTCTTTGACTTCCAAACGGGCCAAGGCTTGTAAGGTGTCTCAGGGGTGTGATTAGAAAAGGGTGCTACTCGCCAATGGCGCCGGCAAGCCGGCGCACTCCATGGAGTGCGGGAGCTTGCTCCCGCCTTCTCCCAACGCAGTCGACCTTATTAATTCTGCACCCCTTTCCAGTCACACCCGTGTCTCAGTCGTCGAGGGATGCTGTCTCGGCATCCGATTCGATTTCCACTATGGGAGGTGTTTGCTGTGCTTGGGCAGAGGATGCGATGGTGTTGGTGATCAGTCGTCCCGCTTCGGATCCTTCGCGCAGGCCGTAGATGGCCAACAGGGAACGCGCCCGAGTCATGGCGACATAGAGTCCAGTTGCGAGGACTTTGTTTTCGCTCGCTATGAACTGTTCGACGCAGGGAATGATTACGACCTCCGATTCGTATCCTTTATAGGAATGCGCCGTGGTGGCGATCAGGGTATTGGGTTGGCGTTCGAACGATTGGCTTCTTTGAACGGATAATTCCAGCCCGTGTTGGGCGAGGCGCGGTGCCAATTTGGATTCGAGGACCTCGTGCACGCCGTTGAAGATGATCGTGATGTCGGTTGGGGAGATTCTTTCTTGCTCGATTAAGTGTTTCACATGCTTGGTGATGGCAGCCATTTCTTCGTCCCGGTTGCCATACTGGCGGAAGAGTGGATTCGGACCTTCGACTTGGCTATAGCGCACGTCTAGCCACCGCTCGCCGTTTCGCTTCGTTTCTTTGAGCAATTTTAGGGCGATCATTTCACGCTGATCCTCGCGGGCGTCCGATCCGGACAAGCGATCGAGTACGTTGACAGCCAGTTCGGTGATCGCGCGGGTCGAGCGGAAACTCTCGCGCATAATTGTCGAACGTCCTCGCATGTTCAGGCCGAAGTCAGACCACTTGGGGGTTTTCTTTTCGTAAACGTTCTGGGCGTTGTCATAGAAGATGTGGGCGGAACGACTGTTCGCATTTGAGGCGTCGGTTTGTTCCACGACTGACAGGAGTAGACGGAGGGTTGAGGGGCCCATGTCCTGAGCTTCGTCGATGAACAAGGCCGAGCAGCGCGGCAAAAGATCCGCGGCGTCGTGGCGATTCAAGAACTCCTCGGCGGCGCGATCGTAGTCGAAGCCGATCGGAGCCCGGTTCAGTTGATCGTTCGGTAGGAGTAGGGCTAACACATCCTTGATGTGAAGCAGTTCGACCATCTCCCACGGGAAATCGGGGCGTTCGAGGAGATCACCTTCGATCTGTGATTCCCAAGCCGTAAGAATGGAATCACAGAGCAGCTTGTGCAGGCTACGGTTTGCGTAGACGGCCCAGATTTTGGCGTCCGTCTTCCCGCGCATTCGGCGGACCGTCTTGGCGAGCCAGTTGCACAAGACCACCGATTTGCCGCTCCCGGCAACGCCGCGAACCAAGCGTGGTTTTCCGTCGAGCTCCAGATTTGCGAGTCGCTGTTGTTCTTCAGACAACACGGGTTGCATTCCCTCTCTGGCGGCGAATTGATCGCCCATTCGGAATGAGGATGAGGCCGGGTCCGTAGTCGAACCGTCATCCGCTTTCTCTTTGCACGCAAAGGATTCCTGTGTTCGTTTGAGAGCGGCATAAGTGCGTGGCGTGGCTGGATCGGCTTGGTGCCAGACGAACTTAGCGCCCTCCCGAACGAGTGTGTAGGGATCTAAGTGCCGTCTGAGGGGGCGAAGGTAGGGTTCTTCCATCTCACTGCGACTCGCGAGCACGATGACGGCCTCGCGGGCTCGGCTGACGGCCACGTTGACGAGGCGTTTCCATTCAACAATGCCCCATGCCTGGCTGCCGGCATTGACCGAGTCAAAGATGACGATATCCGCTTCAAGACCCTGTTGGGTATGTACCGTGGATGCTTGCCATTGGGACAATCCGTTGCGGGCGAACCAACTATTGATGACCTGGGCTTGTGCTTTGAATGGCGCAATGAAAAGCCCTCGGCTTTGCTGCATTTCGAGATTGGAAAAGAGCTTCTCCATCACGGTAGGCGTGAGTTTGCGGACCCAACTCTTTTCACCCGGGCCACGACTAGCCCGAATGGTGGCAAGGTCGCTCGCTTCGTCATCCATGACATACCAGATGGTTCGCGATGCCTGGCTCAGAAACGCGGGAAGCGGAGAGGATTGCTGGATACGCGCATTCGCCGTCTTGAGGATCCCATTGTATTGGTATTCCGAGACCACGCGACACACGTCCGGGTGCATGCGGCGCTGCTCGGACAAGAGGTGTACGCCGGTTGGGACCACACTGGTTTCCTCCAAGTGACTTAAGCCGCTGCTGGCGAGCCAGGTTTGTTGGCGGGTTGGGAGCACGCGTGAGATGCGACTGATTGGGGCCAGCTGTTTGGAGTCTCCGACCAGGACTACACGTTGGGCTGCCAGCAGGGAGAGTGCCGCTATGGTGGCTCGAGAGATGAGACCGGCTTCATCGATGACGATCGTCGTGAACGGAGCGTCGCCAGCCTCAATCATGGATCGGATCTCATGGTGCTCTAGAAAACTCATCGCCTTAAAGGCGGTGGAAATGATGACTTGCTTTTCAGGGTTGAGGAAGTGGTTCCGGCTTTGGTCGCTACTGTTTTGGTTTAGGGTGCTGATTTGCTGGCGGGTGAAGGCCTTGTCTTCGGGACTATTGAGTTGGGGCAGGTCGTGAACCAGTTCCGAGATTTTGGAAAGAACCTCGGATTCCGTGCCGGCTAGCATGGCGTCCAATTCGTGCTCGACGAAATCGGGATAGAACGCGCCTTTCCCGATCCGGAGGAGTGTTTGGTTTTCGAGGGCGGCGGGACAGTGCTCTTTGGCGGCTTCACCGATCGATAACGCGGCGGCGTCGCTGGCTCGATTGGTGGTTGAGATGACGAGCACGCGTTCGCTCTCGTCGCTTAGAATTCGAGCGATCTGTTGTCCGGCCGTCCACGTTTTGCCGGTGCCGGGTGGACCCCATAGAATGTTCCAGGAGTGTTGCCACCAATCCGCTAAGTGTGGCAGACCAAGCCGAGTGGGTTGGGGGATGTGTGGGTGTCGATTGCCTTCCGTGGCTCGGAGACGTTCGGGAAGTTTTTCCCGGATGGCTTCGTACGCGCTGCTACGGTAGATGGCGTGCAGGCCGGAAAGGAATTCGTAGGGTCTGACATAGAATGGGCCGGTCTGAGGGATTGCTTCCGGATCATCCAGGGTGAGGAAGAGGGAACCGTTGATTTCGTCCACCTCCATGATTTCACCAGACCATGCCGGATCGTCCGTGTTGGGAAGCGTTTCCAGAGAGCCGGTTGCGGTGTTGATTTCCTGGGTGGCGGAATGGGATGCAAATGCTTTGGCGCCTTCCCACGACCAATCGAAATCCACTCGTTTACCCACGTGAATGACGTGTACGTTGCCTCGGTCGTGCTCGGCGACAACGCTGACTTTCTGGCAGTGGAGCTGTTTCCATTGGGCAAGACTACCAAACTCTTGGGCGACGGCAGCGCTGGCTTCTTTGAGTAAGCTGGTATCGCCGGGTGGGAGGTGGAGATCAGCAGGGAATCGAGCGGTATGGGGCGCGGACGTTTCCTCTGGAGGAACCGGGGTTGGCGGGTCGTCGTGCATAGAAGTCAGCAACCATTTGACGCCACGCGCTGTGAATGCGTGGCGTAGGCTTGTTGAGCCGGAGGCTAACATTGGTACCGCCCATAGAGTCAAAGAAAAGAATGCCGCGTTTTGGGTGGGGTTTTATATGGAGGGTCCGCCCTTACAGGGCTCGTCTCCTTTTGTGGCGCGAATCCCGAGGCGTTGCCCCGGGCTGGAACGGGGTGGGCTTTCAGCCTTGAGAATGGGCGGACTTCATCGCGATCGCGAAGCCCGATTCCCGTCCAGGGTATCGTCCTAGAAATGTGTGGCATTGGTCCGCCCTTACAGGGCTCGTCTCCTTTTGTGGCGAGAATCCCGGGGCGTTGCCCCGGGCTGGAATGGGGCGGGCTTTCAGCCCTGAGAATGGGCGGACATCGTCGCGATCGCGAATCCCGATTCCCGTCGAGGGTATCGCCCTAGAAATGTATGGCATTAGTCCGCCCTTACAGGGCTCATCTCCTTTTGTGGCGAGAATCCCGGGGCGTTGCCCCGGGCTGGAATGGGGCGGGCATTCAGCCCTGAGAATGTGCGGGCTTTCAGCCCTGAGAATGGGCGGACATCGTCGCGATCGCGAAGCCCGATTCCCGTCCAGGGTATCGCGCTAGAAATGTGTGGCATTGGTCCGCCCTTACAGGGCTTGTCTCCTTTTGTGGCGCGAATCCCGGGGCGTTGCCCCGGGCTGGAATGGGGCGGGCTTTCAGCCCTGAGAATGTGCGGACTTCATCGCGATCGCGAAGCCCGATTCCCGTCGAGGGTATCGCCCTAGAAATGTGTGGCATTGGTCCGCCCTTACAGGGCTCATCTCCTTTTGTGGCGAGAATCCCGGGGCGTTGCCCCGGGCTGGAACGGGGCGGGCTTTCAGCCCTGAGAATGGGCGGACTTCGTCGCGATCGCGAAGCCCGATTCCCGTTGAGGGTATCGCCCTAGAAATGTATGGCATTGGTCCGCCCTTACAGGGCTCATCTCCTTTTGTGGCGAGAATCCCGGGGCGTTGCCCCGGGCTGGAATGGGGCGGGCTTTCAGCCCAGAGAATGTGCGGACTTCGTCGCGATCGCGAATCCCGATTCCCGTCGAGGGTATCGCCCTAGAAATGTATGGCATTAGTCCGCCCCTACAGGGCTCATCTCCTTTTGTGGCGAGAATCCCGGGGCGTTGCCCCGGGCTGGAACGGTTCGGGCTTTCAGCCCTGAGAATGTGCGGATGTCGTCGTGAGCGCGAAGCCCGTTCCCTAGCACCGAAGGTGCGCTCGATACCAGCCCAGGGCAGCGCCCTGGGACATGTTATTGTGTGAAGATATCGAGCCCTGTAAGGGCGGACGCCTCATTCCTGCGGTCGCAGAAAAGTCTTACCTACTTCAACAACTGAAGGGCGAGACCAAAGGATGCGATTCCGGTTTCGGTATGTTGGGTCAGCTGGAGCGCGGTTTTTTGACGTTGGTTGGCGTCGGCGATCTGTTTGAGATCGGCCAGACGAAACAGCCTTACCAGGAGCGCAAAGAAGAGGGTTTCGATCCCTGGACTCTGCGGAGCGGCCAGGCCGGTCAGGACCGTGACATCTTGGACCTCGTGCGCGGTGAATCCGAATCCACTCAGCTTGCCATTGAAGTAGTGGGCGAGGAGATCATGAAACGTTTGTTCATCGAAGAGCTGGGCGTGCCTCTGAAGCGAGGCATCCAGATGAGTGACCCGCGCCAAGCTATCCTTTAGCGCATGACAAGTTTGGTTGATATCCACGGGGGTCGGCAGCCGTTGTTTGGCGTGGGCTTCGTGGAGCGCGATTGAGCCGAGGCAGGCGAGATATTCGTGCACCAGGGGACTCGAATCCGATTCAGGAGGAAAGAGAGCCGGCAAATCTTGGCGACATTGTTCCGCGATGGAGACGCTGGACTTAAGGAGCAGTTCGGCGGCCGAAGCAAAGAAGTCTTCAGTAGGAGCGTTGGGATGATTCGTAACCATGTTAATCGTTGAGGAAGAGTGTCGGACGGATGGGAAAGTTGCAAAAGAATCTGAATGGTAGATTCAATTGGCCGAAATTGGGTCGACAGAAGAAATCGAGTGGCTTATTGGTAGCGTATGGTCCAACGAGGAGAACCTTCTCAGCCACCGCGCGATTCAGGTGCGGTGAGAACACGAATTGCGGTGGTGGTGCTTGCGGGCATTCTGGGCTGGTCCTACGCCAAGGTCCAAGTGCGAAAGATTATGCCGTCTTTTTCGGCCAAGACGACCCTACAGATTCATTCGGGCCCAGGGGAGGCGGGCCGGTTGTTGTCTAACGAGCCAAATGGGGGGCAGAGCCAGGCATCCTCGGAATTGAATACTCTCAGCTATACGCTGGTGAATACCGAACTGATGCGGCAAGTGATTATCGATCATGACTTGCTAAACAATTCGGCCTTTACCGGGGGCTACGCAACTCCTGTGTCTTTGGATCGCCTTGCTCGTCGTCTTTTAGTAATGGTTCAGGCCCGTTTGCGCCCGGGTACTAGCTTAATCGATGTCACCGTGGCAGGTCGAGACGGGAGTCTGGTGCAGGACCTTGCAGATTGGATCACGGACGGAGCGATCAAGCAGGCCGTAAACCGGCGGTTGAGTGCCAATGAAGTGGCCAAGTCCATTCTCACGGCTGAAACCGAGCGGCTTAAGCTCAAGCTGCAACGGGCAGAAGAGGCTATTCTGGAGTATCGTAGGAGTTCCGAATTGGTCATCCCTATCGATCAGCGAATCGCGCTGCTGGAACGGACGCTGGCGGATATCAATTCCGAACTAACACCTTTGACCCTGGCGATCTCTCAGATTGGCAACGATCTGGCGCTATTGGAGGAGCTAGGCGACGAGCCGAGTTTGGAGCAATTGCGGGCCGTGCCGAGTGTCTACAATTCGGAGGGCGTGGTACGCGTGCGGGAGTTGATGACGCGACACGATCAGGCGTTGGAGTTTATTGTGGACGATCAGCCAGGTGCGATGGCCGATCATGAAAACGTCGCGGGGACACTTCGCAAACGCTACGAACAAGCGCTTTTGGCGGCACCAAAATTACTGGATGCGGAATTCGAACGATTGAAGAATCAGGAACAAACGCTGCAGAAGGCGCTGAGACAGACGGAAATGGAGGTGTTAGACGTATCGGACAAACGGATCGAGTACGCGGTGTTGAAGCGGGAAGTCGATGCGACTCAAGCGCTCTATGATGCCGTCATGCAGCGGGTCAAGGAAGTCGATCTGACGGCTGGGATGCAGGACCAGGTGATGTCGGTCGTCGAGCGAGCGCATCGGGCGGTTGACACCACGCCGGATCCGATGCCCACTTTGATTGGGACGACTTTGCTGGGGCTTGTCCTAGGGGGATTCGGAGTGTACCTGTGCGACCGACTGCGATTGGCGGGTCGACGCGGCGAGACTGAGTCGAGGGCCTAGGCTTGTGTTCGGGTTGATGTGGGCGTGGCTGTGTGCGAAGAGACCCGACGGGGTGAGAATTGATTAAAGAAGTTTCGAGTTTGATAAGGAGAGTCCATTGCGATGAAGGTTTTATGGCATAGTGTTGTTCTGGGGTGTTGCTGCCTGCTGTTCGGATGCCGAGTGGCTGAAACGGCCGCACCCATTTCATTTCCGGAAGGAAGCTTTCAGCTTGAGACGGAAGAGATCTTGGTCGACCGCTCATTCGCGATCAAAGTGCTCAAGATTCGAACTCGGGGCCAAAAGCAAGTCACGGTCAAACACCACACTCGAACATCGAGTGTGGTTACCTACTCGGGTGCGCCTTTATTGGGTGCGACGGGGAACGAGTTGGCGGAAGCGGAGTATGTGATCGCGGTTGCGTTGGCCAAACCCGCGGGAGGTGACGGTGACTCGCAGCTCATGGTGGAGCTCCACGGTAGAGCGAACGGCTTCAGTGGAGGTGGCACCAGCCAGTTTTCGATTGGCAAAGAGACCGCATTGGGGGATGTGGTAGCGATCGAGGATCTCAGCGGCGATTTCCCGGAGGACTCTCTATTGCGGATTGGGAGAGTCCTCGGGTTCGATATTCTTCTCACCGTGGGCCCCCGTCCACCGCCCGTGGTTCTAAAGTCATTGGAAGAGCCAACTGGCGCGGGGGATGAAACGTCGCCTCGAGCGGAATAGCTTCCAGCGGGAAGGCTGCCGATTTGGAACTGGATCCTTCACGGGGGGGCTGTTTTTTGAGCTCGTCCCTGGTTTGGGGAGGTGCTGGATCGGGAGCGATTCATGACTCGCTCGGTATGTAAATCTGAGAGCGTAGGTTGGCACTGCTGGGTTCGGTTGGGGTTTCACTCGGTACGACGATTCGAGAACGGAGATCGTTTTCGGGCTCCATGGCGAGCTCGCTGGGGACCACGATTTGAGATCGAAGGTTGACCGGCTCCGGTGCGGTTTCGCTGGGAATGACGATCTGCGCTCGAAGGTTCGGAGTGGGCTCAGGTGAAGGTTGGGGCGGCGGCACAGTCGTAGGAGGAGCCGAAGGTGTCTGAGCCGCCGAAGGCGTCTGGGTAGTTTGAGCCTGGTTTGGGGTTGGCCCGACGGATTGACATGCCGTCAGGCAGAGGAGAGTGAGGCTAAGTGCCAATAGGGTTTTCATGGAGAGAGATGGCTTTGGGACTTTCGTTGTGCAGACCAAAGAGGGTGTGGCAATGGCGCCGGTGTCGGTCGAGTTTGTTTAGAACCGTGCGGGCTTGTTCGAAATCGTTTTGGGAGAGGTGGCCAATGAGTTCGTCTAAGAGCGAGACGGCTTCGTTGGCCCGAGTTTGATATTGAGTTTTCAAGGGCCGGGCTTCGCTTGTTGGGAGCGTGGTGAGGCTTGTGGGGGTTAGGCGGATACTCGCGGCTTGTCGGCGACGCAGTTCCTTTGCTGCGGCGAGTGCCCTAGCGGGCTTTTGCTGTTCGACGAAACGGAAGAGTCGATTCATCTCGACCTCCATAGCCGCCATTTGGGACGCCAGGGTGGCTGGAGCGGATGGACGTGCCGCTGCCAGCGTCGAGTCCTGGCGTCCGGTTTGGCAACCGGTTCCGAGGCAAAGGAACCCTACGAGAAGAAGCCACGGTCGGATGTCTACCATTTCTTGTACGGCAAGAATTTGCCGTTCATGGTGACTTTGACCCGATCCCCTTTCGGATCTTCAACTTTCTCAACGTCCAGGGTGAAATCGATGGCACTCATGATCCCATCGCCGAACTTCTCGTGAATGACCTGCTTCAGGCTGGTTCCGTATACGTAAGCGATTTCAAAGAAGCGGTAGATCAGCGGATCTTTGGCCACGGTGTCGACGTTTTCTGCTTTCATGGGACACTCTTGCAGTGTGGCGGTCACTTCCGGTCCGAGGCCCAGGAAGCTGGTCAGTTTTTCGGCGGTCTCGGCGCTCAGACTGTTCTGGCCCAGACAGGCGGAAGCAATGAAGACTTCCGCGAGGTCGGTGGCAGCGGAAATCTTTGCCCAGTTTAGGTTCTTGGCTTTTTTGGCCACGATAATGGCTTCGGTCATTTCGAGTTTTGTCATGTTGTACTTCCTTTCTAGATAGTTAGCATTGAGCCGCCATTTCTGCCGTGCGAGTTGCTTCGGCATCCAGGCTGGGAGTGATTTCGGGTGGGTAGCGGAGAGTCCCTGGGGGATTCTCGGTTGCTTCGGTGGCGTGAGATTCGGCCTCAGCAGAGAGGGCTTGTGAGCGCCGCACGAGAAAATCCACTAGGTGGTTTCGAATCGCGTAGTAGCGTTCGTCATGAATAATCGTGGCCCGATTTCTCGGTCGGGGGATGTTGACGACGACGGACTCGGCGATTGTGGCTCGCGGGCCATTGGTCATGAGGAAAATTCTGTCGGATAGGAGAATGGCCTCGTCCACGTCGTGGGTGATCATGAACACCGTTTGCTTCGTGTGGCTCCAGATCCGAATCAGCTCGTCTTGAATCACCCCACGGGTGAGGGCATCCAAGGCGCCGAAGGGTTCGTCCATGAGGAGTAGGTCCGACTTGATGGCGAAGGCTCGGGCGATGCCGACCCGTTGGCGCATGCCGCCGGATAGTTGGTAGGGTTTGCGATCCACGGATTTGTCCAGATCCACCAAACTAAGAAATTCGCGACTGTGTTCCTCGACCTTAGCTTTGGACCATTCCGGCCAACGCGCTTTGACGGCAAAGGCCACGTTGCGCAGGGCGGAACGCCAGGGTAAGAGGCTGTGGTTTTGAAACACGACTGCGCGATCCAGACCGGGACCGGAGATGGGCCGTTCGCCTAGGAAGCTTGCGCCGCTGGAGGGTTGTTCGAGTCCGGCCAATACATTGAGGATGGTGGATTTGCCACAGCCGGAGTGCCCGATGCAGGTGATGAATTCGCCCTTTTGGATCCCGAGATTGAGATCTTCGAAGACCACGTAGTCCTCTTCGCCCCGGCCTTCACCGGGAAAGCTTTTGGTAAGTAGTTCGCCCCTGACGTGATAACTCATGTGACCTCCTTTATTCCTTATATTCTGTGACGCGAATCAAGAGCCCGATCCCGAAGTCGAGTAGGAGTCCGACGATGCCAATGACGAAGATGGCGAAGATCATGCTGGCGAGATTCAGCCCGTTCCACTCGTTCCAGACAAAGTAGCCCATGCCGATGCCGCCGATGACCATCTCGGACGCAACGATAACCAGCCAGGCGATCCCGATCGAGATGCGCATCCCGGTGAAGATCGTGGGAGCGGCTGCGGGGAGAATCACTTGAAACGCGGTCCCAAGTTTGGAGAGTTCGAGCGTGCGTGCGATGTTGATGTAGTCGCGCTTCACGCTTGCCACCCCGAAGGCCGTGTTGATCAGCATGGGCCAGATCGAACAGACCAAGATCACGAAGACAGAGGCTTTCTCGGAATCCTTGATGATGAACAAGGCCACCGGGAGCCACGCGAGCGGCGAGATGGGTTTAAGGATCTGGATGAAAGGCGTAAGAGCGAGGTTGAAAAGGGGGGACATGCCGATGAGGAACCCAGCCGGGATGGCGATGATCACCGCGAGGAGGAAGCCACTGCCCACGCGGAGAAGGGAATACTGGAGTTGGATCCCGATTCCTTTGTCGTTGGGACCTTTGTCATAGAACGGATCCCGGATCTGCTCGTAGGCTTCTTCCCAGACCAGTCCTGGTCCGGGGAAGCCAGTCTTGGCTTCTTCGGCGGCGCCGCCCGTTGTGAAACCAAACGCTGCAATACCTCCTGCGGCGTCGATATCTTCAAGGCTCAGTCCTAGGCCGGCGATTTGATTGATTTGTTCATAGGTCAGGCCTTGCTTGGCGTAGGCCTCCATGTCTGCTGCACCCATGCCTTGGTCGGCCAGGGCCTGTATCTGCGGCGGGCTCAATGTGCGGCCCTCGACGGAAGCGTCTTTCTGGTAGGTCAGTTGGTACCAGGTCAGCAAGAACGCGATGAACATCGCCACGGACAGCATGGCGGCCCGGAGTCGAAAGGCTAGAGTCATGAGGGACTTAAAGTTGGTGCCCATAGCCGCTACCGCTGAAGAGAGCGGCTACGGGGCTTGCGGTTTTGTTCGTTTGTGGGATGCCCGAGACGGGCGTGGAGGTGGGGACGACTGGATTAGCCGCGTTTGATTGCGAAGCTCTCGATGTACTCGATGACCTTCTGCGGATCGAACTGCTTGCCGTAGACGTCATACACTGGGTATTTGGATGCGGGGATATCGCTCCACTTGACGTTCCGGTTTTTATCGCTCATGGCCATCATGGCTTTTCCTGCCTCGGTAGACATGAAGATCTCATCCGATACGGTTCCGAAGTCAATGTCTTTGCCGATATAGCCCCAGCGTTTCATTTGCGAGAGGATCCATACGCCCATGGATTGAGCCGGGTAGGGCATGAAGGAGATGCGATCTGGAACCTTTTTAATGTTCCCCAAACCGTCGGGATAAACGCCGGTGAGGATTTGTTTGAGCACGGCTGAGGGTTGGTTGAGATAGTTTCTCGGGGCCATGGCTTCGGCGAAGGCCACTCGGTTCTGCATCACTTCCACCGTGTTGGTGGCATCCAGAATCGCGGTAAGGAGAACGATAAAGGTGTTGGGGTTCTCGTCGATGAAGCGTTGGCTGATGCCGAAGCAGCAACAGGGGTGCTGATCCCAGATTTCTTTGGTGAGCTTGTGGATGAAGCCGACGCCATCGTAGACGGCTCGCTGATTGAAGGGATCAGGAGCCAAGTAGCCATCCACATTCTCGGCCCGGAGATTGGCGACCATTTCGGGGGGCGGGATCACGCGGATCTGAATGTCTTTGTCGGGATCGATTCCATGTTCCGCCACGTAGAGTCGGAGCAGCAGGTTGTGCATGGAGTATTCGAACGGCACCCCAAATTTGAACCCTTTCCAGAGTTTTGGATCGTTTTTGTTCTTGTGCTTGTTGGCCAGCACGATGGCTTGTCCGTTCGTATTGACGTTGGTGACCATGCGCCAATCTTGAGACGTAGATCCCAGCCCAAGCGACATGGCGGCGGGCATGGGAGCGAGGAGGTGGGAGGCATCGTATTCCCCGTTCATGCACTTGTCACGAGCCACCGCCCATCCGGCGGTCTTGATGATGTCCACCTTGAGGCCGTATTTTTCAAAGAAGCCCAGTGCGTGGCCGCCGATAATCGGAGTGGCGCAGGTGATGGGCACAAAGCCCACCTTCAGTTCCTTCTTCTCAATCTTCTTCATGGCGTCGTCCACCATGGCTTGAAGGGAGTTGAAGGGGATCATGGCGTTGATCGCGGCGAAGGTCGCGCTAGAGCCCACTGCCTTGAGGAAGCGGCGACGATTGAGATCGGTCTTGAAGACGCCTTTGAGGACGGCGTTTTCGATTGCGCGATGAGCGACGGATTGTGGGTCGCTAGGGTCGAAGGAGCGGCGTGACAGGAATTCCTCTGATTCGTTGTCTTTGGAGGAGACGACGAAATCGGCGACACTCGTTGGCGTCTCGGCGTCGCCAGCGCCACGTTCGCCGCATTCGTTCCAGACATCGACGTTGGGATTAAAGGGATCGTTTTGCAAGTTCATGGGATTGATGGGAAGCGGTTGATGGTTCGTTTTGAAGGGCTGCCGAGCGGGTCGGCTGGGACGCGTTGAGGCTTAGGCGATCAGATCTTTAAGTGCGATCACATCGCGGGCTGCCTCACTGATTTTTCGTTTCCGATCCATCGCCATCTTTCGCAGGAGATGATAGGCCTGGTCTTCGCTGAGCTTTTTCTTGTCCATTAGGAGGCCTTTGGCACGAGTCACCAGGCGCTGTTCCTCCAAAGTGCTTCGGGTGCGGTCGAGTTCGGCTCGAAGCTCTTGGAAGGACTTGAAGGTTGCCATGGCGATTTCAATTGCCGGACGGACCCGATCTGGAGAAATGCCATCGAGGACGTAGGCGGACACTCCGGACTGGATAGCGGCTTGGATCGATTGAACGTTTTCGTCTTGAGTGAAGAGAACCACCGGTTTGGGTTGGTGATCTCGAATCAGGGTCAACTGTTCGAGAGTGTCCCGAGTGGGGGATTCCACATCGATCAAGACGATGTCCGAATCATTCAGTCGAGCGTCATCCATCAGCACGTCGCTGGTGCGGATACACGCCACATCCCCGTAGCCGCAGACATTGAGCGCTTTGACCAGCACGCGAGCGCGTTCCTCGGAATCATCCACGAGAAGGATCTTCAAGGTCTTGGGCGTGCTGTTCATGTTTCGCATTGTCATTCCGGTTTGGGTTGCGGAGGGCGTCCGCGACCAAGCGAGTGATCGGTACGATCGACTGGCTTGAAGAGCCCGCGTGGCTCGGAAGTGCGACCTTGCACGAAGAGTTGGGAGGGACGTCGTTGTCCGACTGAACGGCCGTCGAAGCTTTTCGAAGGCGTTCGAGAGCAGGTGAAGCAGCGGGCGTACCAGGCGGGGGATGCCGTTGAATTCTGCGCGAAACTCGCCTCTGGGGATTGTTGGGGTCGGCGGGCTGCCCAAAATGGTGCAGTGGTCTGGCGAATTTCGTCCAATGTGGTGCGGGATGGTTTCTATCCTCGGTGTCGTTTAAGGCCTGCAAGGCCTGCCCGATGAATCCGGAAAGCGCCCTTCCGAGGCAGTGCTAAAGCGAAGCAGTCGCTGTGACCCGTGCGGTTGCTAGCCAGCGGGTGTGATTGAAGGATGGGCACCGTCCCGTTGGCAGAGGCAGGGGGCGTCCTTTCACGGGCCATTCCGGACGAAAGGGGTGGGGGAACACCGTGGTGTGTTGGGGGCGTTCTTTTTGCCCAGCGGCTCGCGGGTACCAGACCGTGTAAATAATCCCGTTGGCAACCCCATCGCGGTGGCCAAAACGACAGCTCCGCTCTCGCACACCAAATTCCGTCCGCATATCGAGCGTTTTTTGGCGAGAGCGAAGCTGTCGCTTTCACACTCTCTTACCTGCAGGTGGAAAAGGACTTTTTACACGGTCTGGTACGCTCGCCCTACCATTTGCTTCGCTTTTTTCGGGCGGGTGTGGTGGTGATCAGCGAAACATTGCCATCTCGTTCTTGAGACACCATTCTGAAGGGGTGAGCATTCTTGTCGCTTGGATCGAAAAGTTTCGCAAACAACGGGGGCGTGTCGTTTGGTTGTTTGGAGTGGGGATCGTGTGGACTAGCCATCTTGCGGCGCAGGCGCCCGATGGCGATGTCGAATTGAATGGCGCGACCTTTGGTCTCGGGACGATCGATTTCTCCGAAGGTCCCGGAGATAACCAGTACTCCGGATCAGGGAGTGCCAGTTTTGATTTTGATGATCAGTCGCTAACGCTGAGTGTTCCGGAGAACGGTTTAGTATTGGAGCGCCAGGGGGATAGCTTTGAACTCATCTCTATCGGCGCTTCGGTGGCGGCGGATATCGAGCTCTTTGGGCTTGAACTGTCGATCAACGAAGACAACCCACTCACATTTCTTTACGATACGGGGTCCGATAGCTATCAGCTTTATGGCGAGGTGGATTTGGTGATCGAGGAGCAAGAGCTCGATGCCTTCTTGGGCGACTCGGACACTCCGGGATTGGTCATCTCCGGCGGAACGCTTGAGTCCCTGAACATTGGTGTTTCGACGGGGTTTGAGGTTGGGGGATTTTCCTTCGAGTCGCCCGACGACAATCCATTCACGGTGACTTACGACCGCGCGGAAGACACGTATACGCTTTCCGGAACGGCGGAGTTGGATTCGCTCTGGGACACGATCATCGAACTGGGCTCCCAAGACCATCCCGGCATCGTCATCACCGACAACCGGTGGGACATCGAAGATCTGGCGATTGAGATCGACAGCATTGATCTGGGGTTTGCGGAACTGAACGAGCTCCGGGTCGAGTACTCCCGAGATGTTGGTGATGACATCGAAGTGGAGATTGAGTTGGATGTATCGATTCCTGAACTTGAGATCGAAGTTGCCGGGGACGTGCGGGTCGACAACGGTCGGATCACGGACATTTTTACGGACTTTCAAGCGGTCGGGACAACGGAAGGATTGGAGATTTTGGATACCGGGTTGGACATCGCGGAATTGGGGCTGTCTTTGCAGAACTTGGATCAACCGGCCGATCTAATTCTTACTGGGAGCATAGGGATTGAATTTGGCGGGCAGCTGTCGATTGCGGGAGAGACGGTCACGTTGGCTTACATTGAAGGGGACGTTTATATTGATGCGGACGAACTGCAGCTCACGGATACGATTTTCTACGGCGCTTATGAGGACGACGACGGGGAGTGGACTTCGGTAATCTACGAAGGGTCGGCCAATCTGGATTTGAATTGGACGCGTGGCGTTTACTCGCTGTCCGGAGAGATCCGAATGCCGACGGACTACGGTATTCGCATTTCAGAATCCCTGCGCTTCGGCAATGAGAGCATTGTCTTGGAGGCCGAGGCCGATGTGCGTGTGCCGGATGGTATCCCCATCATTGGGGGGGACAATCTGGGAACGATTGATGCCGATCTACTCATCGATATGCGGGATTCCACAAAGAGCTTTGCGGCGGGGTGGGTGACGATCGATCTCCTCTTCACTTCGGAACAGGCGGGAATCAAATACAAATTCCACAGCGGCGATATTGACTACATCAGCAGTGGCGACATTGCGGATATCAAGGATGAGATCAAGGATGCGGAAGCGGCCAATTCAACTATCACCAAACATTACACCTTTGATATCCCGGATGGGGCTACCTCGTTTGTCATCGATTTTGATTGGTATTTGGACCCGTTCCCGTTGGCGCCGGCCGAGGCACGGCTGCCGCTTCCGGAGATGATCATCTCCGGGCAGGGGAATGTGGTTGGTCCGGATGGCTCCACGGGTACGTCGGCGCTCTCGCTACATCAGTTGAATTATTCGAGTCCCGGTCAGTATCTCGCACTTCCGGATGATCTCATCACAGTGGTGACGGAGAGCTTTGGCACGACATTTAGTTCCGAAGGATTGATCGTGACGGATCCCGTGATCGGTCAAGAGCTTGGCTTTTTGGCGATTGGCCCCGGGGAAGTGACCATCTCACTGACGTACGATCGTGGGTATGACAGCCTCCTTACCATCGATACGCCGACCTTGACGGTTTACTACGACTATCCGGATCCGACGATCTCTTTGGATGGGGTTTCTTTGAACGAAGCGAATTCGGAGACCAGTGATGGTGTGACGACTCTGTTTACCGGGCGAACTCTCCCGATTGACCTGACGTATTTCACAGACGCTGCGTTTGCTCAGGAGACGACCATCGGTCTCTATCTGGACACTAACAATCGAGGCTACAATGGCCATCGGGTTGGCGATGAGATCCGCTACACCAATCCGTCGATCACCGATCCGTTTTCCAATCGGGTTGATTGGACCATCGAGAATGTGACGGGAGATCCCACCGACGAGTTTTATCTCTATGCGCGCTTGGACAATCAGAATCAATCCGTGGTGTATACGGAATACCTTGGCCCTTACACCATCGCGCCGGCGGTCTTCGGAGTGGTGTTCGACGTGAGTCAGGCATTTCCGCTCGATGGATTCCGGGTGTATATCGATGAGAATGGCAATGGGAAGTATGACTCAAAGCACGATCGATCGACCATTACGGACACGCGGGGAATCTATGCGTTTGGGGCGGTGGATGAAGGGGATCTGACCATTGGCGTGGTGGTTCCGAAGGGGTTTGCCACGAATAGCACGAAGCTCGACTTGGTGAACCGAACCTACGTGTCGGGTGATTCCCTTGAGGTGGATTTTGATCTCGTGCAACTCACCTCGATCTCCGGAGTGGTTTTCGAAGATGCGAACGAGAATGGGTTGCAGGACAGTGACGAATCGGGAATCGGTGGTGTCACGCTCTACATCGATTCCGATGGGAATGGGACGTATATTCCGGGGTTCGATGTTTCGACAATTTCGAATAACAAGGGAGAGTGGACGTTTCACGATCTGGATCCCGAGACGACGTATGTCATCAATGTCTTTGCTTTTGGGGAGCAACTCACCACGGAGGAAACGAGCTTTGTGGTGAATACATCTTCAGCTGGGAGTCAAGGCTTGCAGCGGGCAATGAATCGGGAAGGGATCTTTACCGACTTTGGGGGGCATTCGATTGGCGTGAAGAGTGGCTCGGTTCCGGAGGTGACGGATCAACGCTATATGACGTTTGCCACCGTTTTCTTTAATGGACAGGATGGGGATCACTTACTTGCGGCGGATCCGGACGGCGACGGCATTAGCAATGAGCTTGAGCGCATTCTCGGAACGGATCCCACTGAGTTCGATGGTGGGACGATCTTTGAGTTCGGTACGTTTGGCGAAGGCGGTTTTGAGCTGATTATGGAGCAGGTGGATCGTCAGTTCTACACGGTGCAACGGTCGGGAGACTTGGAGCGATGGGAGGATCTACGTCGGTTTCGGGCCGAAGAAACGGGACCGATTCGGTTAGAGTTTTCGGCCGAAGAGATGGGGAATCCATCGTTTATCCGGGTGTTGGTCCAGGACTAGGCGCTGAGGCGAAACCCGATTCGGGGCACTTAGATCAAGGTGAGCCGTTGTTGGATTTCTTGCCTATGGACTTTACTCTGACGGGGGGCAAGTGATGGAACGGATCGTAGTTTTTGGGAATTCGGGGTCGGGGAAGTCGTCACTTGCGAGGCGCTTGTCGCGGGAGCTTGGGTATCCGCATCTCGATTTGGATTCGGTGGCATGGCGCTCTGCGAATCCACCGGAGCGGGAAGAGGTTCCCCTGAGTTGCGCTGCGATCGACGCCTTTGTGGGGAAACATCCCGCATGGGTGATTGAGGGGTGCTATGGCTCTCTGATTGAGCATGCCGTGTCCAGGGCCGATCAGGTGTATTTCCTCAATATTGGGATCGAAGCTTGTGTGATGAACTGCCAGGCGCGGCCCTGGGAGCCGGACAAGTACGAGAGCCGGGAGGCGCAAGATCGGAACCTGGCTGGGTTGATTGAGTGGGTCCGAGATTATGAGACTCGGGAGGATGAGTTTTCGCTAGCGGCTCATCGGCAGATTTTTGATCGCTTTGAGGGCGCCAAAGAGGAGCTTCTGAGCAATGATCAATCCCAGGCGATTGTGCTCCGGAAGTAATAAGGCTTTGTTTAGGCGGCTGCCCAGGCGCGTGTCTCGTGTTGAAGTCGCTGTATTGTTTAGAGGCTGACCTCTACGGCGGCAGCGGCCTGGCGAGCTTTCTCTCGGGCTGCGTCGATGCTTTCCGCTCGGGCGACCGCGACTCCCATTCGGCGTTTGCCGGCCACTTCGGGTTTGCCGAAAAGGCGGAGTTGCGTGTCGGGTTCGGTCAGTGCGGCGTTGAGGTTGCTGAAGGTCACGCTTTGGCTCATCCCTTCCACCAAGATGACGGCTGAAGCACTCGGGCCGTGTTGATGGATATTCGGGATGGGCAATCCGAGAATCGCCCGCGCGTGGAGGGCGAATTGGGAGAGGTCTTGCGAAATGAGCGTGACCATCCCGGTATCGTGGGGGCGGGGAGACACCTCTGAGAAATAGACTTCATCGCCCTTGATGAAGAGTTCTACGCCGAAGATCCCTCGACCGCCGAGGGCGTCCGTAATCTTCTTGGCGTAGTCGCGGGCATTGGCCTGTGCGGTCTCGGACATGGGTTGGGGTTGCCACGATTCACGGTAGTCGCCATCGACCTGGATGTGTCCGATGGGATCGCAGAAACTCGTTCCCCCGACGTGACGGAGGATGAGTTGGGTGATCTCGTAGTCAAAATCCACAAAGCCTTCAATGATGACTTTGCCTGCACCGGCTCGGCCGCCTTCTTGGGCATACTTCCATGCGGGGCCGATATCTGCCTCGGTCTTGACCGTGCTTTGCCCTTTTCCGGAGGAGGACATGATGGGCTTGATGATGCAGGGGAGCCCGATCTCGGCGATCGCTTGCCGGTATTCTTCTTCCGTGGCCGCAAACCGATACGGAGAGGTTTTGAGCTGCAGTTCTTCAGCGGCCAGGCGACGGATACCCTCCCGGTTCATCGTGAGCTGGGTGGCTCGGGCCGTCGGAATGATGGTTGCGAGGCCGAGTTTTTCGATTTCAGCCAACGTATCAGTGGCGATCGCTTCAACCTCAGGGACGACGAGATGAGGTTTTTCGGCCTCGATGATGGCTTTGAGCTTGGGGCCGTCCAGCATTGAGACGACGTGCGCGCGATCGGCCACTTGCATGGCGGGGGCGTTGGCGTAGCGGTCTACGGCGATCACCTCAACTCCGTATCGTTGAAGCTCAATGACCACTTCCTTGCCGAGTTCACCGGAACCGCAGAGGAGAACCCGAGTGGCGGTGGGCGAGAAGGGGGTACCGATGGTCGTGCTCATGGGAATGAGTTACCGACGGAAGCCTTCGGTGTCAAAGGGTTACGGCTGCGGCGTTCGATTCGATGGCAATGTTTGGCTTCAGATTGTTGACAATTTACAATCTGTGGCGTCATAGTGATCGGTAACGAGTCATGTCGGTGTCGAACAATCAGGCCCCCATCCGGTCGGTGCGCGAGCAAATCGCGGATCAATTGCGGAATGAGATTTTGGCGGAGGAGATCCCTGCGAATGCGCCTTTGCGTGAGGCGAAGTTGGCGGAACGGTTTGGGACGAGTCGAGGGCCGATCCGGGATGTGCTCCTGCAACTGACTCAGGAAGGGGCGTTGGTGTACAAGCCGAACGCGGGGGTGCGAGTGGGAGCTCCGAGCCGAGATGATGATCGGGCTTTGTTGGTCTCGCTACGGCGGCAGATTGAATTTCGGGCGCTTGAGGTGGTTTGGGACCAGTTGGCTGAGAGTGATTTTGAGGCTTTGCGGGAGATATTGGATGCGATGAAGCGAGCCTGCCGGCGCAAGGATATGAGTGGGATCGCCGGAGCAGATATAGCCTTGCATCGTTATTGGGTTCGCCGGGCGGGGTCGGTGGATTTGGAAGCGATTTGGCTGTCGATCGCGGTCCGGATCCGAATGGTTTATAGCCGTTTACAACAGCATATGGAGATTTATCGAGAGCATGCCGCCATTGTGGACGCGTTCGAGCGGCGCGACCGAGAAGAGGCAGAGCGGGCGATCGAAGCGAATATTGTCTAAGGGAGCTGATGGCATGAAGAGGAATTTGAAAGTGTTGAGAATGATCGGGGGAAGCCTTGTGTTGCAGTGGGTGCTGGCGGGAGCTGTCCTTGCTGCCGAAGCCGGCAAGGAACCTCATGCGGCCGGGGATGTCTTGTTTACGTTGCGGGTCAAACCCCTGTTGACCGGCCGGTGTGTCGCGTGCCACGGGGAGCCGGGCAAGAAGATTAAAGGCGGGCTCGACCTCACTTCGCGAGCCGGGTTTCTGAAAGGTGGGGATGAACACGCGGATACCTTGGTGCCTGGGGATGTGGCCAAGAGTTTTGTGCTGCAGGCGATCCGCTGGGCGGACCCGGAATTCGAGATGCCACCCAAGGAAAATGATCGCCTCACCGAAACTGAGATTGGCTGGATTGAAGAGTGGATCACACTTGGTGCACCGTGGCCCAGCGATGCGATTCAATCCTCGATTCGGGAAGCCGAGAAAAGCCGGAAGCGGACCGAGGACGGCGTGCTGGTGGCTACTTCCGGTGGGTTGGGGGATGAATGGACCTATCGGCGTTACCAGGATGCGGATATCTGGGCCTTCCAGACGGTGGCGCCGGTGGAACCGCCGTCCTGGAGTGAGGTTGGGGAGCGGCATCCCATTGATGCTTTTGTAACGGAGCGTTTGCGAGCGAAAGACTTATCCGCGGCTCCGAAAGCGTCGCCTCGTGAATTGATCCGTCGCGCTTCTTTCGATCTGACTGGGTTGCCTCCGGCTCCGGTCGAGACGGAGCTTTTTGAGCAGGCGTATGCGCTCCAGCCGGAGAAGGCTTGGGGAGATCTCATTGATCGATTGATGGAGCGACCGCAGTACGGAGAACGCTGGGCACAGCACTGGTTGGATGTGGCGCGCTATGCGGATACCGGTGGGTATTCCAATGACTACGAACGCTCGAATGCCTGGCGTTATCGGGACTATGTCGTGCGGAGTTTCAATGAGGACAAACCTTACGACCAGTTTGTGGTGGAGCAGATTGCGGGGGATGAGTTGTGGGAACAACAGGATTCGAGTGCGCGGGACTCCGAACTTCTCGTGGCTACGGGGTTCTTGCGAATGGGGCCTTGGGATCCAGCCATGGTGATGGCGCCGGAGGCGCGCCAGCTTTACATCGACGATGTGATCAATGCGGTTGGTGAGACCTTTTTGTCCACGACCATGCGGTGCTTCAAGTGCCATGATCACAAGTTCGATCCCTTGCCTACTCGGGACTACTATCGTTTCTATGCGGCTTTTGCCGGAACGCAGATGGCGGAGCGTCCGGCACCATTTCTGCCGGAGGAGAATCGCCAATCCTTCGAATCGGATCGTGCCTTGACCAAGCGCTTGCATCAGTTTGCGGCCGAGCGCAAGAACGCCTTGATCAACAAACGCGAAACGGCGGCCCGGGCCTGGTACGCCGAACGCGGGAAACCGTATGTCTCTCACGAGGATCGAAAGTCATTGCCTGATGAGGAGAAGCCGCCTCGACACGTGGGTTTGGACTATGTTGATGAGGGGCGCCTCAAGGTGCGGGAGCAAGATGATTGGATTTGGAACCGTCGACTGGAGCGGTATGAGCCGATGGTTCAAAGCGTTTACAACGGGCCGGATCCTCAGTTCCTGAATGCACGCAAGCTGCGAATGCCTAAGAATATGAATCCGGATTGGCGACCGGATAGTCGAATTTTGATGGGCGGTGCGCTAGAAGCGCCCGGTGAATCCGTATCCCCGGGGGTTTTGAGTGCAACTGCTGTTCCCGTGAGTCTGGATGGGAAGGACCCCTTTGTTATCGATGATGGGTTGGAGGGACGTCGCCTGTCGTTGGCCCGTTGGATCGCGGATCCTAAGAACCCGCTGACGGCGCGATCCATCGTGAACCGCGTGTGGGGTTACCACTTTGGCCGGGCATTGGCTGCGAATCCGAATAACTTCGGAGCCAAGGGCGCCAAACCGAGTCATCCCGAATTGTTGGATTGGTTGACGCGGGATTTTGTGGCGAATGGCTGGCACTTCAAACGCTTGCATCGGCTGATCATGACCTCCGAGACCTATCAACGGTCCGTGCACCATCCGGATCCTGAGAAACTGGAAACAGTCGATCCGGATCGGACGCTGTTGGCCGCGTTCAACTCGCGACGTTTAACGGCCGAAGAGATGCGAGACGCCATGCTATCCACAACCGGGGAGTTGAATCTGGAAGTCGGAGGGCTTCCCGTTCGGCCAGAGATCAATATGGAAGTGGCTTTGCAGCCGCGGATGATTCAATTCTCGATTGCTCCGGCTTACCAGCCCTCACGGCTACCGGAAGATCGGAATCGACGCAGCCTGTATGCCTACCGCGTTCGTGGTCAGGCGGATCCCTTTTTGGAGATCTTTAACCAGCCCAATCCTAACGAGTCGTGTGAGCAACGGCACGCGGCGGCGGTGTCACCGCAAGCCTTCACGCTGATGAACAGTGACTTAATGGTGGATCGATCCATCGCCTTCGCGGCTCGGTTGGTTCGTGAAGTGCAATCCTTGGACGGGCAGGTGGAGCGTGCCTTTCGGTTGGCGCTGGGACGTTCGGCCTCGCAAGCAGAGCGTTCGCGGATGGTGGCCTACGTGAAAGAAATGACGGCGTACCACCGAGAGCAGTCTGTCGCTCCCGTGGAGTATCCCGTAAAGATCACTCGCTCGCTGGTTGAGGAGTTTTCTGGAAAGCCATTCGAATACGAAGAGATTTTGCCGGTGTTTGAAGACTACGTCCCAGATACGAAAGCGGCCGACGTAGATGCCCGAACCCGTGCCTTGGGGGATTTCTGCTTGATCCTATTCAACAGTCACGAGTTTGCGTTCTTGTATTGAGATCGTTCGATCGTTTGCCGCTATTAGCCATTGCCTGCCACTACTATGAAACAGAGTCGTCGTGATTTTATTTACGGACTAGGGAGTTCCTTGGGTTCGGTCGCTTTTTCCTCCATGCTTCGAGCCGAGGGGCAACCCGCGGGTGCGCCATTGGCGCCAAAGGCACCGCCGTTGCCAGGAAAAGCCAAGGCCGTGATCATGTTGTTCATGGAAGGGGGACCAGGACACATGGATACGTTTGATCCGAAGCCGGAGCTCACCCGCCGCCACAAGACGGAATCCAAGCTGACAGCCGGTCTAGAGCGGGGTTTCAAGTTCTTCGTTGGGAGTCCGTTCTCGTTTCAAAAAGTGGGGCAATCTGGGATTGAGATGTGCGACCAATGGAAACATCTGGCCGATCCGGACGTGGCGGATGAGTTGTGCAATTATCGCGGCTGTCAGGCTGAATCGCTCAATCATCCCGAAGCCTTGTTTCACATGAACACGGGTAGCCGCCTCGGCGGGGATCCGGGACTTGGTGCTTGGGCGACCTATGGTCTCGGTACCGTGAATCAGAATCTACCGGGTTATGTGGTGATGACCGAACTGGCCTTGCCCCAGGGTGGGCCGCGGAATTGGGCCAATGGGTTTTTGCCGGCCTATTACCAAGGAACGCGATTGCGTCCGACGGGGTCACCGATCCTCGACTTGCAGTCGCCCGTATTCAAGAATCGAGCGCATCAACGGCGTGCGCTAGACGAGTTGGCTTTCTTAAATCAGCAACACGAAAAAGCCCACCCTGAGCAGCGCGATTTGGCGGCCCGGATGGAGACTTATGAGTTGGCCTACCGGATGCAGATGGAAGTGCCGGAAGTGATCGGAGTGGATCAGGAACCAGAATCGATCCGCGAGATGTACGGCCTCAATGGGAAAGAAACCCAAGCCTTCGGGAGACAGTGTCTACTGGCTCGGCGGTTGGTGGAGAAGGGGGTTCGTTTTGTGCAGATCTTCTCCGGTGGCTGGGATAGTCATGACTATCTGGAGCGGGGACACTCGTCTCGAATTCGCAGCGTGGACCAACCGATTGCCGCGTTGATTAAGGATCTGAAGGCGCGAGGCATGCTGGAGGATACCCTAGTTGTCTGGACGGGTGAATTTGGTCGGACTCCCGATAACAACAAACGGGGAGGGGTGTATTCCTTGGGTCGTGGTCACAATGCCAACGCAATGACGATGTTGCTGGCGGGTGGCGGTGTGAAGGCGGGTTCGATCGTAGGTGCGACGGATGAACTCGGTGCGTCCGCCGTGGATGTGGTGCATCCTATCCGAGATTTCCACGTCACCTTGCTTCATCTTCTTGGTTTGGATGATAACAAGCTGACTTACTTCCACGCCGGTCGATTCAAACAGCTGAGTCAATTCGGGGGTAAGGTCATCACCGAGATGTTGGCTTAAGTGTTGTTTCTCACTCGATCTTAGGGGGAGCAAGAAGCCGGGTGGCCATCTGCCCGCTTTGACGCTTCCGCAAATGCAGGTCGATGTGGGTTTCCTCGCGATTGAGTACCTTCGTCGTTCCGACGGTAGCCAAAATCATACCCTTTTGTCTCCACGAGTTCCTCTCGCCTTTCGGGTATCCGCCTTGGGGATGACCGTAGAATGGAGAGGCGTGAGGTGGCGTCTTCGGTTTTCAGATAGTTGAATACTTGCTACTAGGACGAACTCTTGGAGGGGTGCTTCTCTAGCTCGGTATTTCGTTGTCTGTTTTTTTGAGGGGTGACTAGGCCTGCTTGATGAAGAGTATCAATAAAGCGACAATTACAAATACTATTGACATCTGAGAAAACGTAATATTAGTTGTCGACATGACCCCTCGGATTTGCGGCCTTTTACTTATTGGGACGACTGTCGTTTCTCATCACCTGGGTGCAGTCAGTATCCGTCATGACGTAGCCGAAGTGAATTACTTTAATCTTGCTGCGGGTTTCACTGCGGTCGGCCGAATTGAGAGTAGTGTGGGGCTTTGTACGGCTTCGCTCGTTTCGCCTACCAAGATTCTGACGGCGGCTCATTGTGTGGATAATAACAATGACGGGGTATTGGATGACGCGGTGTTGTCCAACTATGCGATGAAGTTTGGGACTGATGTGGCGACTCCGGATTTCACCGTCTCGAATATCGCAAGCATCACGATCCATCCCCAGTGGTCGACTTCAAATGGTTTGGCCCAGTTCGATTTGGCTGTCATGACGCTTAGTTCTCCGTTCAATAGCATCAACCCGATGACCGTGCACAATGTGGATCCGACGGGCGCCATGGGAACGATGGTGGGGTTCGGGCTTTCAGGGAATGGCCAGACGTTCGCGGGTACGAGCGATACCTTGAAGCGGGCGGCGAACAATCAGGTGGATCATGTTGGGAATACTGCTCAGGAGGGTTTTTCCATTCAGGCTGATTTTGATTCTCCGGCAATGAATACGAGTACGTTCGGTTTGAATGCGCCGCTGGCCCTAGAAGGTGGCACGGCAACCGGCGATTCCGGCGGTCCTTTGATTGTCAATCACGGTGGTGAAGATGTGATCGTGGGCATTCTCAATGCCGGCTTTAATCCTTTTGGGAATGCGTCGGAATACGGTGATGTGTCTATCTGGGCGGCTGTCAATGAAGCCAGTAATTTGGCGTTTCTTGCGGCGAACGGGATCACCGTTGTGCCGGAACCGGGCGCTTACGCTCTGCTATTCTCCGTTGGGGCCATGGCATGGGTGATTCGTAAACGGCGTCGAGCCGAATCGGTTGTATAAACGCTACCGTTGTTCGATGCCTGATGTGGGGCTCAAAGCCAGCCAGGCTGTTGTGCCTCACGGGGTTTCCGATTCCTCCGGTTCCCATGTTTCTGGATGGGGCTGATTGTCGATGTTCCATCGGCTTCGGGCTGCTTCGGTTCGTTGGAATACGGCTCGGATCTTTTCGTGCGCGACGTGGCCGTCGACGAAGACCCAATTCATCTGGTCGGAGTGATTGAAGGTGGTGCCGAGGGGGAAGGTGTCATAGCGGTTGCGGACGTTGTAGTCGTCATCGTAGTCGCCTCCGTCCCCAATCGCACGCATCTCGGATGGAGCCACGACCGTCCCTTCGCGTTGTGCCTTGGGCGCGTAGGAGAGAAATTCGGGATTGGACACGATAAAAGGCCCCAGTCCGAGATGGGCGAAGCGGTTCGCGCCTGTCCCCACGCCGTTGTAGCCATAGCTCCCTTGGGGATCAGCCCATAAGCCGCGCCTGGAAACGCGGCGGGGGAGTGTCGGGCCTTTGTGGCTCGGGCACTTGTAAAGAGCATTCGTCCAAGTGGCACTGGTATACGGTTCAAGAGTGTCGTACCAGCTGTAGAGGGTAAGCGGATCCGTTTCAATCCGGACGACCGCGTGGGGGAACGCTCCGTAGTCCGTGACATACATTTGGAGACCGAGCCCGATCTGTTTCAGATTGCTCGCGCAGCCGATCTGGCGGGCTTTTTCCTTCGCCAGGACCAGCGCCGGCAATAGGAGGGCTGCCAGGATGGCAATGATCGCGATGACGACCAAGAGTTCGATCAGGGTGAATGCTTTCTTCATGTCGTGACCTGGGTGAGCTGGCCTGGGTGTCTTGCTCAATGCGGTGCAGGGACATGAGGAACAACGAAGGTTCGGACGGAATCCTTAGGGGGAATCTTCGGAGGAGCCGGCGATGTCTTTCTTGCCCAACGGCTCGCGATTACGCTCGCCCCACCATTTGTGTCTAGCCTGTCCTACTGTTCCATTTCCCATTTTACAGTTTGCATTGTTTCCCCGCCCCGCTTTCCGATTCGATGAGATTTTGGGCTTTCGTTGCTAAAGAGATCGGCCACACTGTTGGCATTCCTACTATGCTCCCTTTTTCGCGAGATCTGGTCGGCCGTGTTGTCGTGTTATCGTGCCTTTGGCTGGCTGCGTTCAACGCACAGGCGGCCGAACCCCCGAATTTCTTGGTGATCCTAACCGACGACCAAAGCTGGGTGGGGACTTCGCTCCGGATGGACTCCGGGGATCCACGTTCCAAGAGCGACTATTTCCAAACACCCCACATCGAACGCTTGGCCGACGAAGGGATGCGCTTTAGCCGAGGGTACGCTCCGGCGCCGTATTGTTGTCCCACGCGGCGCAGTCTCCTCATTGGGCAAAGCCCGGCGCGTCACATCTACCACAAGGACCAGCCAAATTGGACGACGCGTTATCGGGGGCAACTGAGTCTTCCCCAAATGCTCAAGCGAGCGAACCCAGGCTATCGCACCGCGCACTTTGGCAAATGGGACCTTCGCTTCGATCGCGTGACGCCCGAAGCAATGGGGTATGACGTGAGTGACGGGGATACCGGGAACGGGACGGGTGGAGGGAAGGGCTCGGGTGGTCCCGCAGCGAGTGACGATCCCAAACTGGTTTCAGCCATCACGCGTCGGGCGACTGATTTCATGGCGCGGTGCGCGGCGGAGGGAAACCCGTTTTATGTCCAAGTGTCTCATTACGCGGTGCATTTGGACATTTATTATCGCGACGCCACACTAGCTGGGGTAGCGAAAATGAAACGGGGGCAGAAACACACCCTGCCGGAGTTTGCTGCCATGACCCGAGACTTGGATGAAGCCGTGGGAAACCTCTTGGAATCCGTGGAGACTTTGGGGCTTTCTAAGAATACCTATGTATTCTTCCTGTCGGACAACGGGGGGCGGAATACCGTGCCAGGTGAGTCTCAGCGGACGCTGCCTCGCAATAGTCCGTTGCGGGATGGTAAAGGCTCCGTGTACGAGGGAGGCATTCGTGTGCCGTTCCTTGTTCGAGGACCAGGGATTGAACCCGGAGTGGTCAGCTCGGTATCCGTGACCGGATTGGATCTCTTCCCCACCTGTGCCGAGCTGGCTGGCTATCGCGAGCCGCTACCGAAGGCGCTGGATGGAGGGAGTCTCGCCCCGGTGCTTTTCAACGGAGGACGCGGGCGCGTGGAGCGGTCGAATCCGTTTTTACTTTTCCACCAGGCCGTCGCGCGACCGGCGGAGACGGCTTTGATTCGAGACAATTACAAGTTGGTCAAGACTTGGGCCAAGAATCAGTTGGAACTCTTCGACTTGGCAATCAATCCCGAGGAGGATCGAGATCTCGCATCGGCCCAACCCGAGAGGGTAGAGGAAATGCACGCGCTGATGACGGGCTATCTGTCGGAAGTGGGTGCTGAAACCCGGAAGACGGGGACCAAGGCGGAAGTATATGAACGGGCCACGCCAAAACCACAGGCTCGTGTCGAGGCCGGTGTCGATATCCTTCCATTTGGGGATGCCGGAAAGTTTAAGATGCTTTACGACGTTCGGCAGCGACCGCAATCCGTGTTACTGCACGATCGATTGTATTTGGTCTATAACGCTGATGCCGTCCCAACGGCGAATGGGCGTGGTGAGGCTCGGCCTATGTTGATCACTTACGACCCCCGCGAGCGAACGTTTTCTGAGTCGGTTCCCTTGGGGCCGAGGCACTCGGATCACCATTTCAGTCCCATTATCTGGGCGGACGAAGCCGATTTTCTGCATGTGCTACATGGTTGTCATAAGACACCAGGGACCCACCTGGTTTCCTCCGAACCGGTGCGAGCGGATACGAGTGGGATCGCCTGGCGGGAGGGCTCGACCATTGCGGCCAAGCTTTCTTATCCCACGGTGTATCGCGTCGAGGGAGATCGTGAAGTGATTTACTATCGCACTGGCGGTCACACGAGTTCATGGAGCTACCGGATCAGCGATGACAATGGGCGAACATGGAAGGGGCCCGTGAACGCGGTCACTGATCTCGACTCGAAGGGCCGGCTGGATTGGTCGTCCTACCAAACCAAAATTCCGAGTCGGGACGGGCGTTACTTGCACGTGGTGTATACGGATTACGACGACAACAAACACACGCCTTCCGAGGAACGGTTCTTCAATCCTCGTTACGACCATTCCGTGAACAACGAATGGAAATACAACCTCTCGTACCTCAGGGTTGATTTGCGGAATCACGACGTGTGGAACGCCGATGGCGAGCGCTTGCGGACGCCGATTGATATCGATTACTCGAAGGCAAAGTGCCAGATCTGGGATACGGAGTTTCGAGGTGCAGGCATCCCGCCGGCATTGGCCTTGGATGGGCGTGGCGAACCCACGTTCCTGCATGTCTTATCGGGAGCGGACATTCGGTCCCATCAATTTTACTACGTGCGGCGAGTGGCTGAGGGTTGGCGACAGACCGCCATTTGCCCTTCAAACCATCAGTGGAATAGCGGGCACTTGCGGCATGCAGCGAACGGGGATATTCACGCCTACGTGGTCTCGGAAGAAGGCTATCTTGCGGGAGGCTACATGGATGGCCACGGTGGCGGGCGGATCGAGGAGTGGGTATCGACCGATGCCGGTGAGACCTGGCATCGGCGACGCGTGCTTTCGCCTCAAGGCGAGACGTATGCGGGCTGGCGATTCAACAATGTTCAACCCGTCCTCCATCCGGATGGTTCGGAGGTACCGGGGATGCTGCTGTTTTATGGGTGGAAGGATCCCTCGCGTCCTGAGGCTCGGGCTTTCCTACTGCACGAGTAGCCCGCACCTCTGAACTAGAAACGGAAACTAGCGCTGAGACCGACGAATGGAGCGGTATCGAATTCGGTGTCGACGAGTTCGTTGCCGTCCGGATTATCGAGTTGCAACTTGCCGGCGAGATTGGCACCGCCGAAGAGAGCCACGCTGCCGGACTGAGGCCAGTTGTAGCGGACGCCGAGATAGACGGGAGCGCTACGTTCTTCCCCAACGCCGTCTGGGACGACGCCTTCGCGGCTCAAGCGGAATCGTCGACGGTCGAATCGTCCGCCAAACAGAACATCCCATGATTCTGATACGGAGTGGGTGAGCAGAAGCCCGGGCCCTAGGGAGGCGCCGAGTCCGCGGCCGGTCTCAAGCTTCCAGGTCGGCGAAATTTGCCAGTTCACGATGATCACGGGAAAGATCGCGGTGCTGTCTTCGAGTTGGGTGATCGCGCCAAAGCCTGGGCCTATCGTGAGCTTGGGACTCACCGTGTAGGAGAATCCGGCAATCGCGCCGCCCGTGAGCGAGTCTTCGATATCGGCTTGATCCTCGGCGGCCAGCCGCACGGAAGGAATCGCCAGTACGGACCAACGGTCGGAAAGGGAGCGCCGGATGACCATCCCCAAACCGGCGGTGTGGATTTCGTCCCACGGCGTGGCGGCCGCGAATCCGCCGAAGTCACTGAAATCGTAGTCATCTCGCCCATAGCTGATGCTTAAGGCGGTGCTGTTTTGAAAGTCCGTACGATACCCAATGGTGGCGCGGGAGATGAAGCGACTGACTTCGAAGTCCCCACCGGAATCGGCGTCTGCTTCGAATTGTTGGGTGAAACCGGCTTCCACTCGTTGGAACCAGCCGGCCTTAGGCATGGGGATGGGGGGAGGGCCGTCGACCGCGTTGCGGCTGGTCTCCGCTCCGAATGCGGCAGTGAAAGGGAACGAACCGGCGATGAGCGAAACTGTGAGCCAAGCCGCCGGTCGGGAAATTTGAGAACGAATATGCATCATGCTTTATCTGCCACAGATCTACTTGGTGTCCACCCACTGGATGCTGTGATCTCCGGTAACGGCGACTTCGCTTGGGGGATCATCGAGTTTGAAGTACGACCAGGGGCCGGGTTGGAACGGGTATTTGGTGGCGAGATCCGCGTTGACCGTAATGCCGAGCCCGGGACGGTCGGGGGTGGTTAGATACCCGTCTTGAATAGCCAACGGTTCGCGGAGGATTTCTTGGGCCACCGGGAAGGGATACATTCCTGCTTTTCCGTCGTTTGCGTAACACGGGTATTCCAACCACTCCACGGTGGATTCGGGCCAACAGATTCCGAGGTGGGCGGCGGCGAGGACTTCGAGATCATTGCCCCAACTGTGAAACGCAAAGCGAATCTGATGTTTTTGGGCTCGCTCCATCACGCGTTGGCCCATGGCGATTCCGCCTTGGCAGCAAACGTCCATTTGGATGTAGTCCACCGCGCCGCGCTCGATGAGGTCGTAGAATCCCTCTTCTTCTTGCTCGTGTTCACCCGAAGCCACGGGAACGAATCCGGTTTGGATCAGTTCCACGTAGTCGTCATGTTGGTGTGGAATGATGGGTTCTTCCAACCACGTGGGTTTGAAGGCGCCCATGTCTTGAGCGAGTTGTTTGATGGTGGCGAGGTCATAGCTGCGGTTGCCCATGCGCCACCACGAGTGGGCGTCGATCATCAGGCCGAAATCGGGACCCGTTGCGGCGCGCATGAGTTCGACGGTCTTCAGATCGCGTTCCGGCCCCAGGGCGGGGCGCATTTTGTAAGCGGGGAAGCCCATGTCCTGAATCGCGGCGGCTTCTTCGGCGAAGCCTTCGGGATCCATATACATGCCGGCGCTCCCGTAGAGCTTGATGGTGTCACGTTTGCGACCACCGATGAGTTCGGAGACTGGGCAACCCTCGTGTTTTCCGACCAGATCGAGCATGGCGACTTCGACGGCGTGGTAGAGCTTTTCATCCGCCACGGATGCCGCGGGGAATTGAAAGGTTTTCCAATCCAGCGGGTTCTTGTCCTCCAGGAAAGGAAAGATGGTGCTGTGAATGCGGCGGGCGGCTTCGTCGTGCGCGGGGCCGGGACCGAACCCTTCCAACCCATTGTCGGCCTTGATCCGGATGATCATGGCATCCCGTTTCAGGATCGTGCGGACGCCGCCCCAAAAGGGGAGCACGATCGGCTCAGGCATGGGGTAGGAGAGTAGGATCGGTTCGATCTCGGTGATTTTCACGCGGGTTTTTATGCCTGTTCCGCTTGGGGGAACCAAGCTGATTCTCTTGGGGGGGGAGAGTCTAGTCCGGTGTTTACCTGACTAGTTTGGGACGTTTTTTTTCGCCATGGTGGGACTATGAAGGTTTATGGGATTGGGATGATGGTGCTGTTGATCGGGGCGGCCGAGTTGGTAGCGATCGATGTTTCCGTACTGAACCGCCGATTGAGAGAGGAAGGTGTGGTTACGATTAGCGGGGAAAACCTCCGCGTGGTGGCGGGGCCGGAGGGCGCCAAAGGGATCTTTGTGCCGTCAGGATCGCGCTTGATCCTAAATTCGAGTCGGCTTGATCTGTCCGAGTTGGAGGGGGGGCTTGGGATTCAGGGAGAGTTGGTTCTCAATTCGTCGACTTTGGCGAGCTCGGTTGAGATTGTGTCCGGCACAATCCGATATCAGGGCCCGAATAACAAGATCGAGATTGTCGGTGAGGAATCCGATCTAACCATCAAGGAGCAGGGACGGATTACGGACGATAGTGGCGTTGCGCAATCCTCGATTGAGATAATCGGACAAGGGGCTTCGGTTTCGATTCAAGGGTTCGGTTCGGAAATTGCCCTGAGCCCGGGGTCGCATTTGGAAGTGAGCGGGAAGGATGGCGTGCGGGGTACTTTGGATGTGCGCGATGGTGCGCATTTGAGTTCGTCGGCTCAGTTAGTGGAAAATGACCGAGTCGGGGCCGACGTGGTGGTTCGATCGTCGGATATGACGATTGCGACCAGTGGCACGGTGGATCTCCAGGCTGGACAGTTGTTGGTCGTTGGCAATCCGGATGGAGGGGAAGGCGGGATGTTTCACGTTGCTTCCGCTTCAGAGGTAAAGTTGAACGGGAGTACGTTTGTTGCGACACAGGCGGCGAATGTGACGGTAGATGGGAGCCTGGAGTTGAATGGGGGACTGGTGATCGTGAGTGGCAACAGTCCGTTCAATGTCGGCGCATCCGGGATGGTGCTTCATGTCAACGAAGCACTGGCTGCGGTCTTTCAGAGTCCGATGATGGTGGCGGGTTTTCTCTCGTACTTTAACTCGTCGCTGGTGCTTTCCAATGACTCGCTTCTAAACATCCTGAGTTCGGGAACGGTTTCAAGCTCGGTCACGAGTTTGGTTAACCGACGATCCGGACAAGCAGAGTTTCCGTCAACGACCGAAGGCGTTATCCAATTGGGACAGGATCTGCTGGACGGTGCTCAGAGATTGAGTCTGGATGCGGTGTTCGAAGAGTTGGATTCGATTGATACGTTTCAGACGGTGTTTGAAGACAACCTATTGCCCGGCGCGTCGCCTCCGCACAGTATGGTCATTGAGGATTCAGACGTCGTCTTCTTGGAGGAGTCCGTCTTTGATGCGAACGCCGTAGGTCCGCGGATGGAGAATGGGGCTGGTGGGCGGCTTTCCATCGGGACGTTCACCGTGCTCGGGGGGCGCTCCGCGATTACCGGAAAAGGTGCGATTGATGTCAATGGCGTACTCTTGGTGGACCGCGGTGGGACGTTGCATAACACTGGGAAGATACAGCTCGGAGGAAATCCATTTCTGCGCAACTTTCCGAAACAGATCACGGTGCGAGGCGCGCTCCGCAATGAGGGTGAGGTTCAGAATGTCGGTGGAGTTGTGGAAGTCATCGAGGGTGCCATTCTCAGCGGAGAACCCATCGTGAACTCGGAAGAGGGGCGACTGACGAGTGAGGTGTTGGATCCATTTCCTGCCGTGCTGACGAGGATGCAGATCTCGCGGGCCGGCGATGAGGTGACCGTTGTTTGGACGCCAGAGGGAGGGCGTTTGGAGGTGGCAGCCGATATCGGAGGGCCGTATGGGGTGGTCGACGGGGCGACCTCGCCATTCACCGTTCGCGTTTCGGAACCGTTCCGATTCTTTCGGATTCGATAGGCGGGTTTCTTAGAGCGATCAGAAGTGAGATAGCCATCAGAAGGATGATCGCTAGCATGGGCACGGCAACGAGTACGGACGCAGTTTGGAGGGCTACGAGGACTTCGGTTTGCTGATCGATGGACAAGATAGCTAGTGGGAGAATGCCTATGACGATGGCCCAGAGCACCCGATGCCAGCGAGGCGGATCTTCCTCCGGTTTCAAGTCCGGCGTCGCGGCTAGGGCGAGCGTGTAGGACGCGGAATCATAGGTCGTTGCTGCGAAGCTGGCGCAGAGTGCGAAGAATATCGGCAGGATTGCCTTCCCGAGTGGCAGTGAGGTGATCACTTGCACGACGGCGGCATGGCGATTGGTGTTGTAGGTGTCGATGATGCCCGTGCCGAGCTCAAGTTCGAGGTAGGAGGCGTAGCCGCCCAGGATGATAAAGCAGAGGGTGCACCCCAAGGTGCCGAATCCCAAGACGCCCCAAATGACTTGTGCTAGCGTTCTGCCCTGAGAGATTTTGCAGATGAATATGCCGACGAAGGGCCCGAAGCCCAACCACCAGGCCCAATAGAAAATTGTCCAAGACTCGGTGAAGGCGCGATTCTCGGCCGGATAGTGGATGCCGGCCATCGGAAGCGTTTTGCGAAACATGAACTGGAGGCTTTCCCAGCCTTGAAGCGTGATGTGCTTTGTCGGTCCCGCGAGAAAGATGACGGCGAGTACAAGGAACATAAGACCCAGGTTGATATTGGAGAGGCGCTTAATGCCTCGGTCGAGGCCCAAAGAGACGGAAGCGGCGATCAGTCCGATGACGAGGACGACAGCAATGACGGTGAGCCGAAAAGAGGGTTCGATGCCAAGGAATTGGCTAGCGGATTCCGTGATCAACGGGGTGGTCAGTCCCAGTCCCGTGCTGGCTGAACCGATTAGCCCGATCATGAAAACGGCATTGACGATTTTTCCGGGCCATCGGGTCGCTCGGTCGCCCAAGACGGGGACGCAGGCGTTGGCCAGACTTGGGGATTGTTCTCGGCGAACGTAATAGGCGTGGCAGAGACACACGGCTGGAAACGCATAGAATCCCCAGCCGAAGAGTCCCCAATGGAACATCCCGTAGCTCATGGCCCATTGATGCGCGACTAGAGATCGCGGTGTCGCCTCGAATGGCGGTGACAGGTAGTAGCCGATCCATTCCGTTGTTCCCCAATAGAGCACTGCCGTGCCAATGCCCGTGGAGAACAACATGCCCGCCCATGAGATCGCCGAGTAGCGGGGTGGTCCCGAGCCGAACGAGATGGAGCGGTATGGGCTGAGGGCGAGTCCAATGAGTAGGGCCAGGAGGACGAAAGCCAGAATGATGAACACGCCCCCCAGACGTCCCGTGAGGAGATTGAAGAGGTGGTTGATCGATTCGGAAGCGGACGTGGGTGCGAAGTAGATCGCCGCGGAAGCCACAAGCACACAGGCAACGGAACTCGTGAGAGGAATCCAATCAATCGAGCGGTGGTTGGACTTGGAATCCGTTGCGGTAGCGGAGCGAGACATCTGTGGGAAATCGGGGCTAAGTGTGGTGCGGCACCGGTTCCGCGTTCAAGGAAATTATCGAAATGCGACATTTAGCCTCATTGATTGGGTCTCATTGGCAGTGGGTAACCGGGTTCCTTTTCTCAGTGACATCTAGATCTGCGGTCGGTAGGTTCAACGTAGTTCCCAAGCATTTCTCGATAAACCCGTTTGGCTTATTCGACCATGAACACTCTTAGAGAGTCCGCCTTTACCCTGATCGAGCTCCTCGTTGTCATTGCAATCATTGCCATTTTGGCTGGCATGCTACTTCCGGCTTTAGGGAAAGCGAAACGAAAGGCGGAACAAACCTATTGCCTGAACAGCGAGAAGCAGATGGGCCTGGCGATCACGATGTATTCCTTGGACCACGACGAGCGCTTTCCTTTGAGCATCAACTGGGGACGGTCCTGGGGAAACTCATTTGCATCGCCCGGTTCCAAGGAGTATTTGCCGAAACTTTTAGAGTCTTATCTCATGCGAAATGACAAGACGAATCGGGCTGGCCAGGCGCAGTCCCGGTCGCCAGCGCATCCTGGAAAGGGGATCTTCACTTGTCCCACCGGGGTTAAGACCAAGGATCCCGCGGTGGGTCGGTTGAGTGACTTCATCGTGGCGAATGATCACGTGACCTACGTCTGGAATCATATCTATTTGGCCAAGGACAATGCGACTTACGAAACGGATCGGCGGGTGAGTGGGCGAGTGACCGCTTCGGTCGTAGCTCCGACGCGGGCCGTGCTCCTTTGGGAAATGCCGTATTGGAATCCGCAGATATCCGCTCACCAGGACAAGCTCAACCTCGTCTTTGCCGATGGCCATGCGGCTCCCGAGAAACGTCAACCCGATGAGCAGGATTGGTGGAAATACCACAGTCGTCGCGGATGGGATGATAGCGATCTGACGGGACTGACGGTGAAACAGTAAACCACTCCCGGGGGAAATCTTTTTTCTGAAATGGGCCTTGACGGTGTTACGTTTGTAACACAACTTAATCGTGTTACAAACGTAACACAAAGGTTCGATGAAGAAGCAGGTTCAGATTTCACGGTCCGAGTGGTTGGTGATGGGGGTTGTCTGGGAGCGGGCGCCGGTGGCGGCGACGCAGGTGGTTGAGGCGTTGCGGGAGCAGAAGCAATGGGCTTTGGCTACGGTTCGGACTTTGCTGCGCCGATTGGTGGAGAAGGGGGCGGTCGAGCAGACGGCGGAGGGTAAGCGCTATTTGTATTCTCCACTGATCTCTGCCGAGCAATGTTTGCGGGAAGAGAGCCAGACCTTGCTCGACCGCATGTTGGGCAAAGCTTCGGCGGCGACCATTCTCCACCTCGTTGAGAACGCGGACCTGAGTAAGGACGATATTGAAGAATTGCAGCGTGTGCTGCGCCAAAAGGATCCGCAATGATTACATTCGAGGCGTTGCTAGAGGCACTAGAAAAGAGCCTCGCCGTAGTGTGGCATGTGAGCTGGCAGGCAGCGGTACTGGCGCTATTGATTGTAGGCGTGCAGACGGTCATTGGAAAACGCATCAGTGCGCGATGGCGATATGGTTTATGGTGGCTCTTGATCGTGCGGCTGCTGATGCCCGTGATGCCAAGCACCTCTTGGAGTGTTTACAACCTAGCCCCCAAGCCCTCGAATGTATCAGCGCCCCGTAGCGAGGCGCCTGCGGCTTCAGCCGCAGTTCCCCAGGCAGGCCCCCTCTCACTAACCGCGACCCCAAGCCCCCAGCAGCAAACCCCCTTCAATTCCCCCCAAACGCAGCCACAACCCCACCCAAAACCCGAACCCCAGATCCGTTCGCATTCGCACTCGCAATCTAAACCGCTCCCCCCGAGCCCACGCTGGGCTTGGACCTGGCCGCAGGCGCTAGGCGGCCTGTGGCTTAGTGTTGCCATCCTTCTCTTGCTGCGGAATCTCAAAGCCGAGTGGGCCCAAGCCCGCCAATTCAGAACGCTGCTGGGTCCCAAGGACGAGCGCCTCACGCAACTCCTTCACGAATGCGCGGAACGCTTGCAACTGCGAAGCCAGGTACGCCTCATAGAAACAGATCGCATTGATCGCCCAGCCGTCTGTGGACTCTTGCGTCCGACGCTCCTCTTACCGGTGGGATTCGCAAACCGATTCACTCACAGCGATTTGCGCCATGTCTTTTTGCATGAGCTCGCGCACGTCCAACGGCAGGATCTCAGGACCCAGTTTGCGGTGAATGTGCTCCAAGCGGTTCACTGGTTCAATCCTCTGCTTTGGTGGGCCTTCGCACGAATGCGAGCCGATCGGGAATTGGCGACGGACGAACTCGCCCTTGCCGCGGCCGGCAACGAGAGCGGGGTCGGCTACGGTGAAACCCTCTTGCGCGTTCTGCAAGACCTACAGCCCACGCGCCGGAATCTTCGCGTCGTTGGGATTGCAGAAGACAAGGCTCAACTCAAGGTGCGACTGCAAAGTATCGTGGAGTTTGGTCGTATCCGGCACTGGCGGGCGGTGGCTCCGCTGTGTCTGTTGGGGATCGCCTGTGTAGCCTTGACCGATGCCCGTGAGACGAGCCCGGCAAAACCGGATGCCGTTGCGAAACCGAAGGCTGTCGGTCTAAAGACCTTCACTCTCGTGGTTGTGGATGAAGCATCGGGCGAGCGGTTGGATGGGGGAACCCTGACGACGGTCATGAGTTATGATGACGGTCGAGTGGGAACGTTTTCCGGAGACTTGTCGCCGGGTTCGATGCAGATGAGTTTTGATCCGACGACGCTGCGATCACTGGAATACCGGGTTCGGCAGGTGGGTTATGTTGAAACGAGCGGAGTTTGGCGGCATCAAGAAATCTTGAGACTTCCGGAACGACTCCTATTGCCGGTCACGCGTGGCGTTGAGATCGGAGGGCGGGTCGTGGATCCGAAAGGAAAACCGATACCAAACGCGGTCGTCTACTGCGACCGGACTCGACGGTACCTCATCGGTGCCGAATTTGGCCGAATTCAATCCCAGGTGGTCTCCGTGGCGGCGGGCGTGCCTTTGGCGACAACGGATGCGGATGGACGATGGCGTGCTCGGTGCGCGAGTGAGAAATTACGCGTCGTTCGCCTGCGAATTCGGCACCCGGATTATGCCGACGGGATTTTTTCAACCGATCTCACCAAGGAAATGCAGCGAATGGGCGTGGGGACGGCCGTGTGGTTCGAGGATCTGCGGGGTCTTGCGACACCGCAGGTCTTGGAACCCGGGCGCCGGGTTTGGGGCGTGGTCCGAAACGAACGCGGTGAAGCACTTTCCGGAGTGGTGGTCCAGTATACGGACCGCGGCAGCGAGGAGCACTGGGGCAAGGATGCCATGGGCTTGCGCGACGTCACCACCGACGAGCAGGGACAGTTTCGCCTCCCACACCTGCGATCTCAGAAGCATCATTTTGTTGCTCAAGTCGAGGGGTATGCTCCCGCCGTTGTGGTTTGGGATCCGGCGAACGGGACGGATAGGATCGAGTTGGTCTTGAACCAGGGGCGGGTGTTGACGGGTACGGTGGTCGATCAAACCGGGCAGCCCGTCGCGGATGCCGGGATTGAAATGATGGACTGGAACTATTGGCTGGGCGCTCGCTGGACAACTACGTCGGACAGCGAAGGCCGTTTTCGGTGGGACCATGCCCCGCGTGATCGATTTCGGGTGCGACTTTCCAAAGCCGGCTACTTGCATCGCCGTCCGGTCGTTTCCACCGAATTAGAGCAGACGCTGACCCTTCCGGAACCGCTCACGGTCACGGGGAGGGTGGTTGATTCGGCAACGGGACAGCCGTTGGATGCGTTCCAGATCCGTTGGAAATCACGATCGGACGCAGAGCGTTGGGAGCCCGTTGCGCTGTCGGGAGAGAAGGGGCGCTATCGGATCGATTTGGGACGATTGCATGCCGACGGGTGGTCGGATGGGTATCCCCATGAGTTTCGGTTCCGGGTCGAGGCCAAGGGGTATCGACCTCAGACTTCGCGGGTGTTTCATTCTCGCAAAGATGATCTGGGAGAGTTGAATCGCGATTGGAGTTTGGAGCCTGTTGATTTGTTGAAAGGTGTGGTCTTGGGGGCAGAAGGGCGTCCGGTGCGCGGCGCTGAGATCTCGTGGCGGACACCGAGTACGCGGGTCTACTTGATGGGGGCTCCGGCATTTGAAAACCCGTACGAAGAGGTGCTCAGTTATAGCGGTGAGAATGGCGAATTTGAATTGAATCCGGATCCGGAGGGGTTTGGGGTGATTGCCGTGCATGATGATGGGATTGCCTGGGTGAGTGTGAGTGAGTGGGATGCCGCCAAGCCGATGGTGCTCCGGCTGGAGCCATGGGCTCGGGTCGAGGGAACGGTGCGTGCCTACGATCAACTCGTGGAGGGGACGGAGATCCATGGTACGATCCAGATTTTTCCTGGTGCGGGGCCGGTTGATCTTTCGCGGGCTATCGGCCAGACGGATGCCGGCGGTCGGTTTCAGTTTGATTACTTGCCTCCGGGACGGCACCGGTTTGATCGCATGTATCGCCAAGAAGAGGGGAACGCATCCGGAGGGGGCGTGGTGGTCGATTTGGAGCCCGGGCAGACGGCTCAAGTCCAACTCGGGGGGCAAGGGCGCCGTGTGGTTGGTCGGTTTGAGTTGGAGAATCCGTATGTCGTCGTCGATTGGCGGGGGGATACCCAGCACGCCAGTGCGCGTTCCGTGTTGCCCAATCCTCCGAAGGGGGTGGATACGGTTGAAGCCCTTCAGGCGTGGCGACGGAGGCCGGAAATTGCTGAGCAGTTCAGTCGGCTGAAAAGCCATCCGGTTCAGTTCTCTCCAGGGGGGCAGTTTCAGATCGATGAGGTGCTGCCTGGCAATTACCAGCTCGCCTTCGTGATCTTGGATCCGCGTGACCCGGACAGTTTTAGTCACGGCTACTACCTAGCGACAGTGACGCATGATTTTCAAATCAGCGGCGCCGAAGTGGGACTGGGGACTGACGCGATTGACCTTGGGGTTATTCCGGTTCGATTGAAGCCGGATCTTTTTAAGAACACGTCGGAACTTCCCGCGTTTTAGTTTGGGGCGGAGGGGGCGGTTCGTGAGTGTAGTCTCGCCTTCGGACGTGAGGGAGACGGGAGTCGGGAGACGGAGGTCTGCAATGATAGGCAGTTTGTGCTGTCGTGGTGAGGAGGAACCTAATGTGTGTCATGGATGGTATCTTGAGGGGGATCGAAAACGGGGTTGAAAGGGGGCGGAGCTTGAGGTTTGGGGCCTTGGGGAGGAGGCTGCGTTGGGGTGGTGCGCGCTGTGGTGGGACGCGACTGAAGTCGCGTTTACGGCCCCTCTCTGGTTTTGTGCGGATTTGTTTGGGGGGGATTGCTGGCGTGGTCTGGACTCATGGCCAGTCGCCTCGGGATACGGCCTTGGCTCCACTCCAGCTGAGCGAGACGGGGGCGACCTCGGTCGTGGGGCGGTTCGAGGTCGAGAATCCCTATGTGACCGTCGATTGGGAAATCGATCCGGAACATGCTTGGGCTCGGTCGGTGTTGCCGGATCCGCCCCAATCGGTCAACACCGTGCCCGCTCTTCGTGCCTGGAGAAACCGACCCGACATCGCCGCTCAGTTTACTAAGAGTCGCAGGTACCCTTTGATCTTTTCTGCCGATGGAAGTTTTCGGATGGATGACGTGCTGCCCGGCAAATACCAGGTGGCGTTTCGGATTCACGATCCGCGAGTGGGACGGATCGGAGTTCAGGATCGGTATGTGGCGACGGTCTCGCATGCGTTTCGAATCCCGGGGGGTGTGGCCCGGGCGAGTTCGGAACCGATCGATCTGGGGGTGATTTCCGTGCGGTTGGCGCCGGATTCGTTGGAGGGGATGACGATGGCGCCCACTTTTCAGGTCCCCGATGCGCGGGGAGGTGTGGTTGATCTGGTCGCTCACCAGGGGAAGTTTGTCTTGCTTGGGTTTTGGGCGACTTGGTGCGCGCCGTGTTTGACGGATTTGCCTTACATTCGGGCCGTGCATGAACGGTATGCGGATCGGAATGACTTTGTGGTGATCAGTCTGAGTCTCGACGAGCAGATGATTATGATAGACCACTTTCTGAAGCAGAACGAGGCGCCGTGGTTGCAAGGGTTTGTGGGGCCGCGTGACCAGAGTCCGATTCCCAAGCAGTATGGGGTGAAGGACGTTCCGACGATGTTTTTGATCGATCCAGAGGGGAAGATCGTGGCTGAGGGGATGACGGGGAAGGGGATTGAGATTGAGGTGGCTCGGTTTTTGGATCGGCGTTAGCTGCTTTTGGGGGACTGCGGGGGAGGGGAAATGCAAAAGTTAAATTGCAAACTGCAAACTGCAAAATGGATGGAATTCTTGGAGGGAGGGGAGTTGCTTCCAAAAAAACGCGTGAGGCCCTTTCTGAGCCTCACGCGTGGTGGTCTGGTGGTTGGTTAGTTTTAGGGTTGAGACTGGAATTGGTAGTCTGCTGAGGTCCAGGTCCAGTCGATCAAGTACCATAGGGTTGCGTGGATCGTGGAGCCGTTTGCGGGTAGGCCGGATACCGTGGCACTTTGTTGGGAGCCGGTGAAGTTTCCTTCGAGAAGGTCGCTGCTTCCGGGGCTTGTGCCAACGTCTAGGTACCAGTGATCGACGGTATTGCCGTTGTCGGTCCACGTGAAGACGGCGCTCGTGCCACTGACATTCGTTGTGGGAAATGTCAGGGCGGGAGCCGGTAGAGGCGGCGCCTCGTAGGCTTGGAGCGTTATGTCTTCGTAGGCCCATTGCCATCCGATGATGTAATAGAGTCGCACATGGAGCGTTCTGCCATCGTCCGGTAGCGTGTCGACAAGTGCCGAAAGGGTTTGTCCCGTGAAGGTGCCGGCATAGACATCGTCCCATTCCGGTTGGCTTCCGACTTCTAGAATGAAGGTGTCCACGTTGAAATCACCGGTCGTCCACTCGATGGTACTGCTCGTCCCCGTCAAGGTGCTCCCGGCCGCGGGAGTGAGAAACCCGGGGTAGTTGGTCTGCTCGAATTGAACCGGGGCGTGGGTTGCGGTCGCTGCCAGTGAACTCAGGTTGGCCAAGTTGGTGACGGCACCGGCGGGCAGGGTGATGTCTACGCTGCCACTGACGTTTTGCACGTTCACCGACACGGTGTATTGCGAGCCGTCGTAGGGCCACGCGTCGTCGACCTGGATGCTCACGGGGAGAGCCGTTCCGGAGAATACCACATCGCTGCTGTCCAGCCCCGTGACCGTCTCGGTGAATGCCACGTGGAAATCAATGGTGGCATCTGAGGTAGGAGACCCCTGGCTCGCTGCGAGCCCGATGATGGGTTGCGGAGCAGTCGGCGTGACTGTGGTGCCGCTGAATTCCAATACGTAGACCGATCCGGGCGGCAATGGGAAGGTGTAGCTCGATCCGTTGAGCGTGGGAGTGAAGGCTTCGGTTTGAACCGTGATCAACTCCGAGACCGTGTTATTCGTCCGCGGATCCCCGGTCATCATGTGCCGGGTGGCACTGGTGATCTGATTGAAGGGGAGTTGTAGGGTCACCAAGGTTTCGGCATCGAGCGAGCGTGAAAGCAAGATGGCCGTGTAGTCGTTCCCGTCGCGGTAGGCGTGGAGATCGACCAAAGGCACGTCGGCATCCGGGAACTCGTCTTCGCCCGCCACGAATTGAGTCGGCACGTTCACGGCCTGCGCGGCGACGCGAGCGTCCATGGCGTGTTCGTTGGCCAATTGCACGGCTAGCCAGGACGGGTGGGGGCGGAAGTCCGCTTCCGGATGGGTGTGAGTGGCGTAGCTGGTGCCACCGCTGAACTGGAAGTAATTGCCCGCGAAATAGTGGTTGCGTTGCATGTCGAGCATGATGTCAAGGGTGGCAACGCCTGCTGCTAGGGATTTGCCGTAGGCTTCCATGACCCATTGCACGGGTGTGTTGCCGGTGGGAAGTTGGGTGCCCGGACCGAATTCATATGTGATCAAATCGTAGTCAATCCCTTGGGCCGCCAGGGTGTCTCGCGATTGCGCGTGAATGTCCGTATGGTGTTTGATGCGAGCGGCGGGGAAGAGGAGGTATTCTTGGAAGCCCGCATCGTTGACGCTGCCATTGCCAAACTCCACGTTGGATTCCCAACCACCGATGTAGGGGGCGATGTCGACCATATGAGCCGAGGGGCAGTGCTGGATGGCGACGTGCCCATAGTCCGTGGTGGCGGACTCGTCCAGGGCGCCGTTGATGACGAAGACGATCTTGTTGGCAATCGCGGGATAGTAGGGACTGGATTGGACGACTTGAAAGAAGTATTCCGCATAGTGACCGTATTCTTCGGGCTCCATCTGCCAAAGAAAGAGGGACAACCAACTCTCATTGCCGAACTCAAAGAACATCCGGGGGAACAGGTGCACCCAGGGCTGGATCTGACCCTGGGCCGCACGTTTATCCCCGCCGGGCGTGCCGACTGGGCCGGCCATGAATTCGATGAAGCGATGGATTTCTTCCTCGGAGTGGTAGGGCCCGAAGGTGAACCAGGGACTGGCGTTCAACTCAGCGACGACGGGAAGCGCGGTGGGCAGTTTGAGGGCGGTATCGGAGTATTGGGCTCCGTACTCCGGATTGTATTGGCGGAGGCTGACGGCTTCGGAGCTGGTCCAATCATCCAGCGTGGATCCCAATTGTTCGTTGGCGACGCCGCCCCAGAGACGCACGGTTTCAGGGTTGGCTTCTCGGAGCGCGTCGATCTTGTCTTGTTGGTAGGAGAAGACGGGTTCGGTGGTTTTGTAGACCCGGAAGTTGTCGACCCAGACGGTTCCGGGCCCTTCAAATACCAGGCCTTGAGGAATGGCTGGATCGCCGGCAGCCGGGCGGGCTGGCGCAATGAAGTCGTATTGGAACAACTGCCAGGTGCCGTCCACGCCACTGAAGATGGTATTGATTTGGTCGTAGCCTTCGTCCATCCAGAGCACCACCTCATCCGAAGCGCGCCCTTCTTGTCGCAGCCAGACTTCCATGCGATACGGTTCGCCGTGATCTAGCGAATCCATCCAGAGATCGAGTGGGCCGTAGCGGTACTGAAACATGCCCACGTATTCCGGTTGATCGGTGTGGAGCCGCATACTCGTTTGGCCTCCATCAACGGGTGCTACGGTGGCCCGGTCTCGAAACTGGTCGACCGGGCCGATTGGACTCCAGGGATCGGCCATGGGAAGGTTGGCTTGTACCGATGGGGGCACGCTGGCGGCAGGGACGTTGTCTGCCACTAGGTTCAGGTAGTAGACGTCTCCGGCTTGCACGGCTGGGCCGGTGGCGTCGAGGTTGATCCGAAAGTCGGTGTTCGAACTGGCGTAGTATTCCGTGACCGTATTGGAGCGGAGGAGCGTGACAGCGCCATTGACTTCGCGGTAGATGCGGATCGCGGCATTGACGAAGAAGCCGTCGGTGAAGGCACCGTTGAAGGTGGTGTCCACGGGACCGTCATTGAGAACGAAATCGGATCCGCCTCCGGTGGCCGTGCCGCGGAGGTTTACGGCGACGGGTTCCATGCCGGGATCGTGAGTCCAGTTGTTGTAATAGGGCCAATCGAGATTGATGCCGAACTGATTGGACGCATTCTGGACGATCGTGGAACCGATCGAGAACGTTGCGGTTTGCGATTGGCCGTGTATGGGAAGGCTATTCCCGACCAGCACCAGCAGGGCGGCGAGGCCCGCTTTCCAGTTGATATGTTGCTGCATTGTTGTCATGCCGCAACCACGATAGGGAATGGAGGGGGGAGGGAATATGGCCCAACCGGACGAAATCGTTCGGTTGGGGACTAAGATTCGGGGAAATGGACTAGTCCGTGGATCGGTTTTCCGGGAAGGGTTAACCGCAGATGGCGCAGATTTTCGCAGATTTTGAAAGTTTTGGAGGGGAACTTCCCTGTCTCAGAATCTGCAGAAAATCTGCGTCATCTGTGGTTCAGTTCACATTGGGGCGGTTATCGGGGTACGAATGCGATTGTCTTTTCGGTGGGGGCGGGCAGACTTTGCGGGTTCCCGAGCCCGTTGGATATATGCATTTTGAAGGACTACTGTATGAACTATTTCTGTCCATCTCGTCGTTTTCTTACCGTTGGAATGATCGCGAGTGTTTTCTGTGTCGCGGCTTTGGCCCAGCCCGCGAAAGGCGTTCCGCCCATCACCTTTGAAAACGTGTCTTATGGAGACCACTCCAATCAGATCATCGATTTTTGGAAGGCCGATGTGGAGGGGGCAGCGCCTTTGGTGGTGTTCATTCATGGAGGTGGTTTTCGTGGCGGCTCGCATGACAAGGTGAGCGGCGCGAAGATTCAGCGCTATTTGGACGCGGGAATTCATCATGCCTCGGTGGAATATCGGTTCATGAAGCATGCCCGCTTGCCGGCTGCCCATGAGGATTCGGTTCGGGCCCTACAGTTTCTCCGGAGTAAGGCCGAGGAGTGGGGCATTGATAAGGGGCGGATCGCGGCCTACGGCGGTTCGGCGGGCGCGCAGTTGGTGGCCTATTTGGCATGGGGAGATGAGTTGGCCGATCCCGAGAGCGAAGACCCGATTGCGCGGGAGTCTTCGCGATTGACGGCGGTGGCTCCCATTGGGGGGCAGTCGACCATGGACTTGGATTGGTGGGTGAAGCATATCCCGGGTTACCAACGGCGGTATCACAATAGCGGCCAGGCGTACGAAGACTTGTCGTCTGTTGAGAGGCGAGCCTTGGTAAACGAGATGTCGATCATTCGTCATATTAGTGCGGATGACCCGCCGACATTTATGAGTTACGGAATGAATCCGGCGGATTCCATTCCTACGGATCCGAAACGAGCGCGCGGGTGGTCAATTCACCATGTTCATTTCGGGATCGTCATGCAGGAGCAGTTGAAGCGACACGGGGTGGAGGTTCATCTGAAATATCCCAAGGCGACCTTGCCTTTTAAGGATGACGTGGAGTTTCTGATTCACCATTTGAAGAAGTAAACTTCTTTAGAGGCTTGAATACCCGCTCAGGGGCTGCTTGAGGGAGGGGTTAGACTCGGCGCTGTAGCAGCGCGTCTCATGGGTAGATCGGGGAGGAAGTGTGCCGTGAGATAGAGGGGGGGCTGGCGGATTCGGATTGGAATACTCGGCTTGGGGCTCCAAGGAGGAGGCAACGTGGACACCGTAGAACTACGTCATTTTAAGACCAGCGCGGTGGAGGGCTCTGTCTTACATTCTCGATAGCCATTGCGCGGGTACGGAGCGGATTTGGGCCTGAGAGCGGCTTGCTGCTAGGGGATAGACGGGCAATGGTGGGAGGCGTCGGAAGGAGATGCTTCTCATCGGAAACACGCAACATCCCATAAAATGATCATGAGACTAGCAGAGACTGCCGAGCAGAACGTTGGATTGAAGGTGATCGATCAGGATCAACACGTCCGGATTAGCTTTAATGCGAACGAGCGATTCCTCAAAATGGAGGTGCTACGAGGGTTTGATCGGGTAACGGCTCAGTTGCTCCGAGATACCTTGGCGATTGTGGCTGATGTCGTGCAAGAGCAGCGAATCGACCGCATGTTGATCGACTTTCTGTCGTTGCGGTTTTGTAGCTTGAAGCATTTGGGCGGGGTGGAGTGCTACCCCATTATTCTGCGGATCAATCAATCCCTGCAGCGATTGGCGATTCTGTGCGGGGATATCCCGGTGGAAGACGCCTGCCGACGCGTTTCCCGAAATGTGGTGCCGGTGGGGACAGTCCGAACCTTCTTGGACGAAGGCCGGGCGACGTGCTGGGTCTTGGGGCAGCGGTAGCCCCGGGTGCGATAGGATACGGGCGCACCCCCCGTCAAACCACGATTCCTTCAACAAGCGAACATGCGGTAGGGCAAGCGTACCCGCGAGCCGTTGGGCAAGAGTCGGGGCCGCAAAGACCGTCGGTTGAGAGGTGCGCGCTGGGTGGGAACGGCTCGCGGGTACGCTCGCCCCACCGTTGGTTTGCTTCCTTCCGAACAATAATTCCCAGCGGAATCTATAATAGCTTCTGAGTTCTGAATGCGTCACATTTCACCCGAAATGGCGCAGAGGCGAATCTCTTTCTTGACGATGACGGGTTACTTGTTAGTTTGTTGAGGCTGTCTCAATGGACGTAAAGGAGCCCACGGTTCGAAGGGGGACTGTGTGTTTTTGGAGGAATGCTGGAGAAATACCAAGGAGCTATTCTATGAATTACCGACTCATTTTTATTTTCTTTTTCGGTCTGGTCCCGCTTGGACAGGCTGCCACCCTCCATGGCCGGGTCCATCCCGCGACCTTTGAAGGCTCGAACGGCCCGGCTGGGGCTCAACTGGAGCTGACTCTCTGGAATCTGGACTCAGATTTCCTGGGCGAAAGGGTGTCTACGGTGACGGATGCGTCGGGCGCTTTTCAGGTCGAGGTTGGTCCTGGATCATGGCGGGTTTTCGTGGATAGTGAGGCTGAGGCGGCCCGTGGGATCATTGCGCATTCGGTTGAGCAGTTGGTGCAGGAGGGGGATGAATCTGCCGAGTTGGTCTTGAATCTGATCATGGCCGAGCACGTGTTATCCGGGACGGTGAAATCCACGACTGGCATTCCTATTCAGAACGCCTTTGTGTTTGCGTCGCAGCGGCAGGGAGGGCTGCGTTACTCCGTTTCGGGGCAGACGGATTTTAATGGCGAGTTTGATCTTCGAGTGGCATCCGGGGCGTGGGACGTGTCCGTCTCTAGCCTGCCGGACGGGGTGCAGGATCCCGTCGATCAGGATGTCGTGATTGCGGAGGATACGCGACTGGAGTTCACCGTTGAACCGTCGCCCGAAAGCCTGACGGTGACGCCTGCGGTATTGCCGATGGTGGTGGCCGGGGAGGGGCTGAGAATCCAACTCAGTGCCAGTGGTGGTGGTGGCCTCTACTCCTGGGCGTTGGCTGAGGACTCGGCACCACTCCCGTCACAGCTTGAGTTGGATCCTCTTCTGGGCATTCTGAGAGGGACCGTTCTCTCTCCGGGGACGTTTGAGTTTACCGTCGAAGTATCGGAAGCCATCGTGGGAGACTTAGCGGGCCGCCAGGATTACACGTTGGTTGTCACAGCCGATGCGAGTCGACCGATGGTTTCTTACGATGGAGGCTTTCGTCGGGGGGGAGAGGGGATTCGGGCGAACTCAGGGCTGGCTTTCCGCTTCACGGAACCCATGTTGCCGGTGACGGAGGCGGACCGGCCAGCGTTTCGGCTCGAACGCGTGATGGACGGTCAGAACGAGGTCGTGGATCCGGAGTCGCTTTCTTTTCATTGGTTGGACGGCCGAGAAAGACTGATTGTTTCACCGCAGAACCCGCTGGAGCTGGGCGATTACCGCTGGACCTTCAATCCCGAATCTGAGGGAGAATCGAGCCCGGACGGTGTGACTCCCTTTACGGATTTCTCGGGGAATCCGATCGAGCAGAATCGGCGGGGTTTGTTGGTGATCGGTCATGGTCCGGAAGCAATCATGACGGCAGACGGTCCCCGTTCCGTCTATCGAGATATCGCAGACATCGCGCTGGTCAAAGAACGGGTGTTCGATTCCGTTGATGCGACTCAGGTCTTGGGCATCACGTATACCCATGCCACGGTTTCGCTCCCTCCCTTGACTCGATTCACGGTTGTCGAGGCGAGTTGGGCGACGCCCGACGGCGAGGTGACCCCGCTAAACTACGATATCTTGTCGGAAGGCTCCTTGTTGCATGAACGTCAGAGTTCGTTCGCGAGTCCCTTTGATCCACCCGTCGCGTCTTCCTTGCATCAGCTCAATCTAACCACGATTCGGAACGGAGCTGTTTCTATCGAACTCGAACTGGAAGAAGACGGCTTTCCCCGTTTCCTAGAAGTGGAGAATCCGTGCGAAGCGCAGCACATCGATCCAGCCCAGCCTTTCGATCTCTTGTTTCCATTCGACCGGGCTGCGGATGGAGACGAGTTGCATCTCATCATTACGGAACGATTCCCGGCCAAGCTCTATTTGAGCCCGCGTCCCTTTGATCTGGTTTTTGAGGCCTTCGCGCCCGCTGCACAAGGAGGGATAACAATTCCCTCGGGAGTGCTGGCCGCAGGGCAAGACTATTCAGGGGTGATACGGTTGATCAAGACCGTGGATCGTGACGAGCAGCTCCCGGATGCGGAGATAACCGCTGGACTTGTCGCGACTACCGAATTTCAACTCAGCACCACGGGGCCGCGCATCGCTTGTATCCAAGCTAGTTCGGGGCTCTTCTTGGGTCCTGAGGCCAACGGGATGTCGACGGCTTCGGGGCAACTCATCCCGGTCCAGACGCCGATCTCGACGAGTGCCTCGACGACAGGGTTCCTTTCCTTTGGTCAAGGCTCGACGATCCATTTGCGGGAGTCCACTTCCGCCACGCTGAATGCCTCGGGACAAGCCATGCCAGCCGTAGTGGTAAAGCTGCTTGAAGGCACAGTGGTGATCAATCGCTCGGAGGACGGGCTGCGAGATGTGCCGGTGTTGGTGGAAACCCCTGCGGCCACTGCGATGGCGGATCGGGATGCCGAGTTCTCTCTTTCGTATGACGAGCAGAGCCAGATGACCGGCGTGGCGGTGGTATCTGGGCGGGTTAGGGTCACTCGGTTCGGACCGGATGGTGCTGACTTGATCTCCGAATTGATTCCGGGGGAATCCTTATCGCTGGAACCCTTCGTTCCGGTCGGTTCGACTTCACCCCGATTGGAGATTACGCATGCGGGCGGGGCTGGGTTGAGGATCGGTTGGGAAAGTGCGGATGCGTGGGTGCTGGAGTCGACCGAGGCGTTGGGCTCGATGGGGGGCTGGGAACGCGTGTCGGGTATTGTGAGCCGAGACGGGTTGCGTTCGACGATGACGATTGCTCCCGAACTAGCGGCGGCTTACTTCCGGCTGGTAAAGGCGGAACCGTAGGTTGGGTGGATTGGGTTGCCCCGGGGGCAGATCCTTGCCCCTGAGAATTCCTCAATGCAAAGGCGGGTCGAATGCCGCCTGGGTTCGGATTATTTGCTTTCTAATTGTTATGCTGCCCGCCATGGTCGTGTCATGACGGTTGGAAAATGTGACGCCATGAGTCTTATGAACCGAAGTCGAACTGTGGGATTCCTCCTATGGGTTGTTTGTGGATGCATGTTGGGAGCGGGGTTGCAAGCCCAGGACGCCAAGGCGAAAGAGCTGCTTGAGAGCATGGTTGGGGAATGGGAAGGCGACTACAAGATTTGGCTACGACCCGGGGTGGCGCCGGATGAATCTACCGTGGTTGGTGAAATCGCAAAGATTCCGGGGACGAGTGTTTTTCGTCATACCTACAAGGGGTCTTTTCGGAAGAAACCGCGGACGGGTGAAGAGATTTTGGCATACAATGGGCCGGAGGGGGAGTTTCAGGTGTCCTGGGTGGATACGTTTCACATGAACTACGCGATCCTGTTTTCGACCGGCAAGATGAACGAGGCTGGTAATGGATTTGTGGTCTCTTCCAAGTATCGCATGCATCCCAAACAAAAGTATTGGGGCTGGCGAACTGAGTTTGAGGTCAAGGATGCGGATACCGTTTTAATTACCGCTTACAATATCACGCCCCAGGGCCAGGAGGGCAAAGCGTCCGAACTGATTTACCGTCGGGTGAAAGAGGAGCAGTAGCTGATCGGCGGCTCAACGCCGGTGGGGGGACGGCTGAAGAGAGGGTTCGTTGCGCACCGTTCACGCTCGGCTATCCTGGGGAATCCGGGGGGCTATCCTTGTGCGCCGTGATGCTTTTTTGGATGGCGACTGCCCTTGTGCCGACGGCTCGCGGGTACGCTCGCCCCACCCTTCCGGAACCGGACTCAGGACGGCTCTCGCGGATCTAGGGCGCTCTTGCTTATTCTTCACACCCGAGAAGATACTCCTGGCATTGACAGGAGTGACATCAAGAAAAGAGACTATCGGATCGTTGGAAGGAGGTCTTTAGTCACGCTCGTCAACCAATTGAAGAACATGTATTTCGTTCAATATCAACCCCTCAAAGAGAGACTCCGATCCCGTAGCGTTTCTGATCGGGAGGCGTTGCCCTACTTTTTGCTGTATGTTGGGATTGCGAGTCTGGCGGTCGCGTTACCCTTGAGCTCCGACTACAACCTTTGGGATGGCGTGTCGGGAGGCTTGAGTTTTGTGCTCGCGATCTGGGGTGTGTTTTACGCATACCAACGTAATGGAGGGAATGAGGGATTTGACCTGATTCAGAAATATGTCGTTCTGGGGTGGGTCGTGTTTTTTCGGTGTCTGCTGCTGCTTGTCCCGCTGGGGATCCTTGTCGGCATTGTGGGATACCAGATCGGGCTCGTTGGAAAAGAGACCCATCTATTTGACGTCTTGGTGGTGGCCGTTTTCGAGTGGATTGTCTACTCGCGAATCGGGAGACATATCGCCGATACCCGAGTGGAAAAGCGGGAAGTAGCGGGCGATTCTCTCTCTCCTTAGTCGTTTGGCCGCTGGGCGTTGGGGGTTTTCTGAGCTTGTCTCGTAGGCGCGTGAGGGGCATGGTTTGGAGGCACTTCACGAGACGTTCGATTTGGGCGAACTTGGGCAAACTATGAAACCATTGCGACTAGCGCTTTTTGGATTGGGACGAGCCGGCCGTTTTCACCTGCAGAGTATTCGACAGGCGGGAGGGGTGAAACTCCTGCATGTGGTCGATGTGGACGAGGGGGTTGCGCGTAGTGTGGCGGAGGAGTGGGATTGTCAGGGAAGCACGGATCCGACGGCAGCACTCGAAGATTCCCAGGTGGATGCCGTGATAGTCGCCACGCCGACCCAGACGCATCACGACTACATTCTGAATGCACTGGATCACGGCAAAGTGGTCTTTACGGAGAAGCCTTTGGGCACGGGCCTGGAGGAAATTGATACCTGCTATCGGCGGGCTGAAGAGAAGGGTTTGCCGTTGTTTCTGGGATTCATGCGTCGGTTCGATCCGTCGTTTGCCGATCTGGCCGCCCGAGTCCACTCGGGGGAAATTGGTCAACTGCAACTCTTGCGAACCACCTCTCGGGATTGCCCACTGCCGTCCATGGACTACATCAAAACGTCTCATGGGATCTTTCACGATTGCATCGTTCATGATTTGGATATGGTGCGCTTTATTGTGCGTGAAGATCCGGTGGAAGCCTTTGCCTATGGGAGTAGCTTTATTGAGGAGATCGGCGCCGTTGGAGACATCGATACCGTGCTTGTGTCGCTCAAGTTCCCCAGTGGTTTGCTCTGTTCGATTGATATTTCACGACATGCCGTCTACGGCTACGACCAGCGGATTGAGGCTTTTGGGGACAAAGGGATGATTCAAGCCGAGAATCGTGCTCCGGTCAGCACGGTGGTTTCCGGTGTGGAGGCCGTTAGTCGGTCCCCGATTGAGTTTTCCTTTCCGACCCGTTATCGCGAGGCGTATTTGCGCGAGCTAGAGACCTTTCGCGATTGCGTGGTGGAGGGGCGTCCCTTGCCGATTACCTATGAGGATGCGCGTAAGAACTTCATTCTGGCGGAAGGGGCGGAGCGAGCTTTTCGGACCGGCGAACGGGTGGTCTTTGACTATGGCTCCGATGGGTAATCGTGCGGCACGGAATCCACTGAGATGATGACAGTGCGGCGAGAATTGAGGCAATTCTAATGGCGCGACCTTCGGGACAGCTGAAAGACTACTACGGGATCCTGGGCGTCTCGCCCAGTGCCGAGCCCGAGGAGATTCGCGGAGGCTACCGGCGATTGGCAAAGCTGTGTCACCCGGACATGGCCGCTCCGACGGATGAGAATGCGGCGCGGTTTCGCGAGATCAGCGAGGCCTACAGTGTGCTGAAGAACGCGGAGAAGCGGAAGGAGTATGACCGCGATCGGGCGGCTGTGAATGATCCCCGCTGGGTGAATTTTGACGATCCCCCCGAGGACACGGCCTATGAGCCGGAGGTGGAACCAACCCGGACGGCTCCCAAGGAAGACGGGTGGTTTGATGAGGATGACGATCCATCTGCGGATGCGGAATGGGAGGATGCGCCCGCGTCAGGTGGTTTGTTCGACAAGGTGTTTGGGCACTCACGGCCGAAGGGAGGCACAGCGAAGAGTCGCGGGCAGCGGGACCGCCAAGCGCCGGATGTGCGATTTGGCGATCTAGAGACCGAGGTGATGGTAACGCTGAATGAGGTGTTGCATGGGGCCAATCGCGTGCTCAACTTGCGGCGCAAAGGGACCTCGGATCAACCCCGGCAGTTTTCGATACAAATCCCCGCTGGTGTCCGTCCCGGGCACATGATTCGGCTGAAGGGAAAGGGCCGGACGAGTTTGAGTCGGGGGACGACGGGCGATCTTTTTGTGACCGTGCGTTATGCCCAACACCCCGATTTCCGCGTCGACGGCTATGATTTGCATCACGAGCTGTACCTAAAGCCCTGGCAATTTGTGTTGGGCGACATCGCAGTGGTTCGCGGGCTTGAGGGACCGATTCAAGTAAAGATTCCCCCCGGAAGTGCTCCGGGCCAAAAACTCCGGGTGCGCTCGCAAGGACTTCCGATGGATCAGGGGAAGCAGGGTAGCTTGGTCTTACGTTTGGCCATCGAAATCCCCGCGGCCCACGACCCAGCCGAGCGCAAACTCTGGGAGCGGATGCGGCAGCTCGACATAGGCTCTCGCCCCGAGGGGGGCTAGACCGGGTCGACGTCGTTCTCCAGGCAGAGAGTCAGGCGATCGCCGACTCGAATTCGAAATTGCGCCGCGGCGTTTCCTTGATTGACGGCGACCTCGATCAAATCACTGGAACCAACTAAGGCCATCGCTGTTCCCGCGGGCTGATCTGAGTAGGTCTGGCACCAGGGGAGGGAAGGGAGGTGATTCATGGTGACGCGGATCTGAGTTGCGCCGTTGACAACGGAGGCAGCCAGATTGGAGATGGCGTTGCCGAAGTGATCAATGTGGATGATTTGTCCGACGACCTCGGTTTGTTCGGGGGAGGCCTGGTGCGTGGTCGGAAGTGAGACGAGGGTTTCTTTCGCGATTGGTTTGCCAAAAGGGAGGCTGGAGTCGACTCGCGAACGATGAGCGGCAATTGGCGCGAATAGATCCCGGCCGTGGAACGTTCGGCTCTCGGGAACGATCCCGTGGCTTTGGGAGTCTAGTTCGAAGAGGTGTACGGCCGATGCGCGCTCGATGACACGTGTCAGCAATCCGTTGTCGGGACCAACGAAGATCTGACCGTCGCATTCGGCGAGAAGGGCGCGTCGCGCACTGCCCACGCCGGGATCCACGACGGCGACATGGATGCTGCCCAGCGGGTAGGTTCTCACGGCTTGGTCGAGCACGAAGCCGCCTCCCGCGATGTTGCCGGGGGCAATGGCGTGGGTGATATCGATCAGCGTGGCCTCAGGATTGATACCAAGGATGACGCCCTTCATGGCGGCGACGTACCAATCCTCTTCGCCAAAGTCCGTGGTGAGCGTGATGATGGGTCTGGGACGGTTGTCAGGCATGGCTGTGAGAATGTGATGGAACCTGCGGAGACCAGTGAGCCGCACGAATTGTTCAAAGTCGAGAGCCTTCTCACCGCTCGATTGAATAAGCTGCTGCTCATAAAAGGCTGCACTGGAGCCCCGAGAATCGTCCTGAGCACAATTCCGGAAGGTGGGGCGAGCGTACCCGCGAGCCGTCGGCACAAGCGTAATCGCTTTTCCGAAAGGAAACAGGGCGCACGAGGATAGAACCCCCATAATCCATCGGATAGGCGAGAGCCTATGGTGCGCGACGAACGGCTTTCTTCATCCCTTCACACTCACGACGTCGGCTCCCAGGTACCCTCGCCTCACCATTCTCAACCACGCCAGTTGAAGAAACAGAAACGGCCCCGGCGAATCCGAGATTCACCGGGGCCGTTCGTGAGAGTCGTTCTTGGGCTTACTTCGCGTCTGCCGGTGCGCTGGCGTTCAAGCTCTTCAGCACGTCATCGGAGATGTCGGCGGTGCCGTCGCTGAAGAGGATGATCGGAGTTTGATTGATACCTTCGGCGGCGCTGTCTAGCACGAGAGTGTAGCCTTCGGTCTTGGCCTTGGTGTTGATCACGTCACGGATCTCACGAAGGATGTTCCGGCGGAGGCGGAATCGGGTTTCGGTGAGGTTTCCTTCCATGCTCTTCTGGTGGTCGCGGATGTCGCGCTCCAGCTTCTGGATATCCTTGAGCTTGGCGTCGGATTCGGCGGTCCGTCGGTCCTTCTCCGAGGAAGAGATAGCGGGTTCCGAGACGGCTTCGCGCAGTTTGCGATACTCCTCGTTCGCAGCCTGGTACTGGTCGATCATTTTTTGGTGTTGCTCGGCGTAGTCCTGCTTGCGGTCCTCAAAGGTCACACTGGCTTGCTTGGTCTTCCAGTAGCCGTCAAAAACCGTCTTCATATCGATTGTGGCGATCTTGGCGGTTTGGGCTACGGAGGTCACGGTGGACAGGGCCAGAATCGTCAGGCCGAGCTGAATAGGTTTCCAGATGTTGGTCATAGCAGATTTTTGATCCATTCTTGGGTTGGGGTGTAAAGCAAATTGGGACGAGCGGCAACGCCGAATTCTCGTGGAGTTGATCTCAGCCGGTTCCGTACCGTTCTTGGGTCTTTAGAACGGGCGTTCCCAACCGACACCGAAGTTGAACCGACCGCCGGAATCATTCTCACGATCCGAGGTGAGCGGTATACCGTAGTCCAGGCGGAGCGGACCAATCGGCAGATTGAGCCGCATTCCAATACCGATATTGTCGTTGTAATTGCCGGTATTGATAACCCGCCCGGCGGCATCGGTGATTTCTTGCGGTGAGAAACTGTAGGCATCCTCATACACCATTCCAATATCGTAGAAGACGGCCAGACGGAAACGTTCAATAATGGGAACGCTGTACTCAGCCGAAGCGAACCAACTGGTGCGACCACCGATAGGCTCGCCGTTGATGTCACGCGGGCCGACGTCGCGGAAGCGGAAACCACGAAGGTTGTAGAGTCCACCGAGGAAGTTGCGGTCGAAGAGCGGGACGCGGTCCGAATTGCCATACTCTTCTACCACGCCGATCTCGCCTTGAACTTCCAGAATGTGGCCTTCACCGAAGCCCTTAAAGTAGTGCTTGGAGCCGAGTTCGAGTTTGTAGAAGTCCGTGTCGGCTCCGAAGGGCCCACCGGCAACTTCACTGGTGAGTCGGGTGATTTGGCCGCCGCTTGGGAGGAGTCCTCCCGCCCGCGTGTCATAGGAGATGGAGGTGCCCACCTTGGAGACCAGGCGACGTCCTTCCTCATCCTTGAAGATTTGCGAGGCATTGTCATCTACGTTCACAATCCCGACTTGCTCTAGAGTGTAGTTCACTCCGCCGATAATGAAATCGCTACCAAAGAGCGTTTTGCGGAGGCCAACCCGGCCACCGGTGCGGACTTCGTCAAAGATACTGCTAAGGAAGTCGAACTCGCGATGGAAGAGGCTGGTTTCCAGCTCCAACTTGCGGTCGAACAGCCAGGGTTCAATAAAGGTGATCAAATAGTCCTGCCGACGAGTACCGATCTGGGTGCGCAGGCGGAGTTTTTGGCCGCCACCTTGGAAGAGCGGCGGTTTGGAGATATCGAAGTTACCTTGGGTTAACTCAACGAAACCGACCAAGTTTTCCACGGAGTTGAAGCCGGCACCCACGATGAAATTTCCGGTACCTTGAGCGCGTTCCGTGACCTTAACAACGAGATTCTTACGGTCTGGGATATCGGTAGGCTCCACGGACATGTCGACTTCGTCAAAGTATTGTAGACCTTGGAGTCGGACCTGACTCAAGCGGGCTCGAACCATGTTAAAGGACTCGCCGGGAGCCACTGCGAGTTCGCGTCGGATGACTTTGTCTTTGGTCTTGGTGTTGCCGCGGATCTCGATTTTTTCGATGGTGCTCTCATCGCCTTCGGAGATCTGATAATTGAGATCCATCGTCCCGTTTTCCGTGTTGGCGGTCTGGATTGGCAGCACCCGGGTGTTTCCTTGGTTTCGGGGGCTGAGGTAGCCGCGCGATTCGTAGAGGTCACTGATGGCTTGGTTGTTGGCATCGTAGCCGTCCGGAGAAAAGACATCCCCGGGTTGCATGGCCAGGCGGCTGCGAGGGCCTTTGCGAGTTTCTTCGAAGAGGATTTCCTCGGTGGAAAAGACTTCATTCCCATCGATCGTCAGATCGCCCAGCCGGTATTGCTTGCCTTCAAAGATTTCCAGGGTGATCACCATGCGATCGGGGCGAGGGTAGTCAAAGCGCACATCTTTGATGGCGAAATCCAAGTAGCCGTTCTCGTAGTAGAGGGTGCGAAGTTTTTCTCGGTCTTCGGCAAATTGGTCTTCCTTAAACACACCCGAACCGGTCAACCAGGACATGAACCACCGGTTGCGGGTCTTGATGGTTTTGCGCAACTTTTTCTGTTTGAACGCGCTGTGTCCTTCAAAGTTCACTTCCTTGATCCGCACTTTGGGGGATTCGGAAATCTCAAACGTGACGGTACCTTGCCCGCGATCTTCGTTGATGTTGGGAGTATATTTGACGGTGGTTTCCCGAAAGCCCTTTTTCTCGTACAAGTCCTTGATAGCGAGGGCGTCGGTGAAGAGTTTCTTCTCATCGATCGGTTCACCGATCACGGAAGTGACCTTCTTCTTGAGCTTGCTCGTCCTAAGTTCCTCATTCCCCACGTATTCGATCTCGGTGAGGGTGGGCTTGCCTTGGACCGAGTAGATGAGTTTGACCCCGTCTTGGGCCTCATCCCAGGCGATGTTGACATTGTGGAAATAGCCGGTGCCGAGGAGATCCTTGATGTCCTGGTTGATCTTTGCCTGGCTTACAGCATCCCCGGGCCGGGTCTGGATATTGGCACGGACGAGCTCGTCGCTGACGGCAGCCGGACCGACGTGACGGACTTCGATGCTTTCGACTGTTTGGGCAGGGATTTGCGCTTGTCCAGCGACTTGTGGCAGCCAGCAGGCCATAAAGGCCCAGACGGGCCAGCGTCGACTCAAGGTGTATCTCATTCTCGTCTAGTTTCCCGCTTGCGGGGGGATATCGTCTGCGCTGACCTTAGCGGCACTTTCGTAGCGGGTGAAGCCTTTTAGGAAGGTCAAATTCACATCACCGGTCGGGCCATTGCGCTGCTTGGCGATCAGGAGATTCACCGCGACGGCTTCTTGTTCCGAGGCTTGGGCTTCGTCATCTTCGTTCTCCGTTTCTGCCTTGTATAGCAGACCCACAATATCGGCATCTTGTTCAATCGCGCCCGATTCGCGCAAATCCGAGAGGCGGGGCTTGCGATTCTTGTCCTTTTCAAACTCGCGGTTCAACTGACTCAGGATGATGACCGGCACGTTCAATTCCTTGGCCAAGGCTTTGACACCGTTTGAGATATCGGCGATTTCTTGCTGGCGATTCTCGGCGCGGCGAGCGGTGGAATTCAGCAACTGGAGGTAGTCGATCACGAATAATTTGATGTCGTGCTGCTGGTGCATGCGTCGCGCCCGCGCTCGCAATTGGAGGATGGAGAGGCCCGGCGTGTCGTCGATGACGACCGGGGCCTTGGCGAGTTCGGCGGCGGCTTGGGTGATCCGAGGAAAGTCTCTCTCGGCGAAAAAACCGTCGCGGACAGCTCGGAGGTTGATCCGGGAACGGGAGCAGAGCATACGCAGGGTGAGTGATTCGGCGGTCATTTCCAGGCTGAACACCCCCACGGCGCAGTTTTGGTCCAGCGCGACGGCTTCGGCGATGTTCATGGCCAGCGAGGTCTTCCCCATACTGGGGCGAGCCGCGATCACGATCATTTCCCCACCATGAAGACCGTGCGTCATTTTGTCCAAATCCGCGAATCCGGAGGACAGGCCCGTGAGGGAGCCCTGATTCGCATGGTAAGATTCCAAAGTGCTGATGGCATCCGTGACGAGCATCTTCATCGAGCGGTCGATGGCTTCGATGCGGTCCTGGCTGATTTTCAGCACGTCACGCTCAATCTCGTCTAGGAGTTGGTCGACTGAGCCTTCGTTCTCGTGCACCCGGCCGACGATGTTTGTACAGACGTTGATCGTTTTGCGGAGGACGGCTTTTTCGCGAACAATATCCAGGTAGTAGGTGAGATTGGCGGCCGATGGAACGGCATCCATGAGCGTGTTGAGGTAGCCAATACCTCCCACGCCGTCGAGCAAGTTGTTGTCTTTCAGGTGCTGGGAGAGCGTCACCAGGTCGATCGGACGTTTCCCGTCATACAGCTCGACCAATTGCTCATAAAGATCTCGGTGGCGGAGTTCGTAGAAGACTTCTTTGCCTTCTTTGAACTTCTCGATGCAAAGCCCCAGGTTCTCGGTGGGATCAAGGAGGATACAACCCAGCACGCCTTGCTCGGCCTCGGGAGAGTGGGGCGGCAGGCGGTCGATGAGCGGCGGTGCGGCCTTCTTTTTCTTCTTTCGAGGCGTATATTGGAGATCGACGGGCGGTTCATCAAAGACGATGTCGGGCTGATCCATGCTGGCGCAGATTGTAAGCGGAAGGGACGAATTCTGACAACGCGGAGTTATGTCCCCGTCTATGCCCAGCTTATTGACGGTTTGATCGGGGGCTTATTCACGGGTTATTCACGGCGGCAGGAAACTTTTCATTGGACAGGGCGCCACGGGCTCGGATAATTCGCGGTTTCGAAACGTTAAGAAATAATGGCCATTTTAGATATCCGACCCGCCGAGGAATGCCAGTATGATCTGGTATCATTGGGAGAAATCATGCTGCGTCTGGACCCTGGCGAAGGGCGCGTCCGCACCACTCGAGACTTCAAAGTCTGGGAAGGTGGAGGTGAATACAATGTAGCCCGTGGCTTGAAGCGCTGCTTCGGACTGAACACCGGGGTGGTGACGGCCTTTGCCGACAATGAAGTGGGCCGGCTTTTGGAGGATTTTATCTTTCAAGGGGGTGTGGACACTTCCTTGATCAAATGGGTGCCCTACGATGGGGTCGGTCGAGAAGTCCGCAATGGCCTGAACTTCACCGAGCGTGGGTTTGGGATTCGCGGTGCGGTCGGTGTGCCAGATCGCGGGCTCACGGCGGCCTCCCAGATGAAGGTGGGCGATGTGGATTGGGAAGATTTGTTTGGCAACAAAGGCGTTCGCTGGCTGCACACCGGCGGTATCTACGCCGCGCTCTCGGAAACCACCGCGGGCTTGATTGAAGAAGCCGTTCAGATCGCGAAGAAACATGGCACCATCGTTTCCTATGACTTGAACTATCGTCCGTCCCTGTGGAAGACGATCGGTGGCAAGGCGAAGGCCCAAGAGGTGAACCGACGCATTGCGAAATACGTCGATGTCATGATCGGGAACGAAGAGGATTTTACCGCCTGTCTGGGATTTGAGGTGGAAGGCGTGGATGAAAACATCTCTGCGATCGAGATCGACAAGTTTAAGGCCATGATCGAAACCGCCGTGGCGGATTTCCCAAACTTCAAGGTGACGGCCACCACCCTACGCGCGGTGAAGACGGCGACGGTCAATGACTGGGGCGCCATCTGTTGGGCGGGCGGCAAATTCTACGAGTCTCGGCACTTCCCGGACCTGGAGATCATGGACCGAGTCGGTGGCGGCGATAGCTTTGCCTCCGGGTTGATTTATGGGTTCCTGAATTTTGGCGACCCGGATCAGGCGGTCAACTACGGGGCGGCACACGGGGCATTGGCCATGACGACTCCCGGAGATACGTCGATGGTTTCGGTGAAAGACGTCGAGAAGATTGTCGGTGGCGGCGGCGCTCGCGTGGTGCGCTAAGATCCGCCCCTCTGTCGGAATTCTTCGCCAACCTTGCCTCTCGGCAAGGTTGGTTTTTTTTTGCCCCACTGCGGTTTACTTTTCGGCGAGAGCCCAGACTCGGAATCGGTCGATTTGCATGTGATTGCGGACCGTGCGGAAGCCGAACCAGCCGCTGGTATAGGGGGCGGGGTCGCGGACTTCATACACTTGCTCTTCGTCGATCCAGTATTGGTAGCCGTCCCGAGTGGAGAGGATCCGGACCCGTCGCCATTGATTGGGAAGGTGGCTGCCCTTCAGGTCGTGCTGCGGCAACACGGGACGACTCCCATCGCCGACGTAGCGGCGGAAGCGGATGGTACGGTTGTTGTTGGCTCCGTAGCCCACATAATATAAGCGGAGTCCGTGGTAGTTCGGGAACCGACCGCCGCGCTTGGCGCTATTGGCGAAGAGATCGTTGGGATGTTCGGGGTCGATCGCCATGGTGAAGGAGTTGAGGTCGCTCAACCGATCATAGGGCCCACCGGCCTGAATCATCTTGATATCGAATTCAATCAAAACGGGTGCTTGTAGCTTGGGACGAAACCAGATGGTGCAGCCCTTCGCATCTTCGATCTCTAAGGTATCGTGCCAGAGCCGAGTCGTTCCTCCGGGCATCTGTTCGACTGCCCAGTGGCTGAGGTCGCGGTCGAAATCATCTGCGTGCAGGAGGCCTTGAATCCGGTAGGGATTCGGCAAGTTCAGTGGCATTTGTGGTTCGGGACGCCGTTTTGGATTCTCGAACCAGAGCGTGCCCCAGCCGCCGTTTTCGTCCGTGGTCAAGACATCCACATCGCCATCACCGTCGAGGTCTGCGTGTCGGGCATCGTCCATTTTGAGTCGCGACCAATCGCCTCGAATGTCCAGTGGTCGCGCAATCCAATCCAGCGGTGCGGTCGGGGTGGCGCATCCGACCAACCATTCGCCTTGGCCTTTGGAGAGGACGAAGATTTCCGGGGAGCCGTCTTGATTATAATCGTGAACGTTGAGGCCCTTGGGGAAATCGCCCGCTACTTGCGGGATGCGGTGGGGCGTGCATTCCGGAATGCCGCGATCGTTGGTACGGTGAAGAATCTTGATGCTTTGAGTCGTGCGGTCCGTGATGAGAAAGTCATAGCGACCGTCCTGATCAAGGTCGGCCACCTTCATAAAGCTGATCCGGTTCTCGGCGTCGAGCGTGTGTTGTTTCCACGGACTGAGACGGGAGGCGTTGGGGCATTCCAACCAGATTGTACCGTGTCCGTTGCGATCCGCGATCACGAGGTCGGCGTCTCCGTCCCGGTCCACGTCATGCGGGATCGTGTTCATCACCCAGGTGGTCGAACCGATGGTGTGTTGGGTGTAGTGGGCCGCCTGGCGCTTGTTCGAATTTGGGGCTCGGAAGACCGTAGTGCCGTCGACTAAGAGATCGCCGTGGCCGTCGCCATCGACGTCATGGATGATCGGGGTTCGGGCCTGTCGGTCGAACAGGGACATGCGCTGCCAGGCATCGACGCTGCGGGCGTCGGCCGGGCCGGGGTTGAAATAGATGTGCCCGCCGTTGACGATGGCATCCACGTGACCGTCTTGGTCCAGATCGCCCGCGCCGTTGTCTTCGCCTCCGAAAGGGAACTCGATGAATGTCCAGCGGCTCTGTTGAGAGGCTTCGCCCGGACCCGGATGAAAGTAAATCCGGCTATACCCTCCTTGCTCGTAGGGGACGAGCACATCGGGCAATCCGTCGGCATCAAAATCCCGGATCGTGACCCCGTCGGGACCGTGATCGAGGGGATCCGGGGCGATGATGTGGGCCTGCCAAGATGCGGCTCCGGCAGCGAGTGGGGCGCTCAGGACGGCCGCGACGAGGAGTCGGATTACGAGGTTCACGAGTGCAGAGCCTCGCCGAGTCGTGCCGGGAAAACAAGGTTGGGTTTGGAAGGGTTAGACGATCCCTTCGACGCGTTCCCAGAGTTCGCGGGTTTTACCGGCGAATCCTCGGTTCGCTTCTTCTAGAGCGGCCACGTAGCGATCACGCGTGGGACCGGTCGCGACGGCCGAGAGTAAGGGGTGGAGTTGGTCCCCGATTGCCGCCGGGGAAATCTGGCAGTCGGGAATCCCGTAGTCGTCAAAAAGGACTTTGAAACTATGGCTCCAGGCAGTGCCGATGGCGGGAATATTTTGGGACAAGGCTCCGATGAGTGCGTGGTAGCGTGACCCCACGACGAACCGGGCGCGGCCGATGATGCCTTTGAGTTTGAAAGCGTCGGTTTCGGCAATGTGAGTGATGTTTCCGGGAAAAGAACTGGACGTCAGTTGATCGATGACGTCTTGGTCTTGCTTGGGAGAGTGATTGAGAAGGACGACGGCCAAGCCCTCGGCGTGGATCCACCGGACCACCTTCCGGAGAAAATCAAGATAGGCCTCTTGGTCTTCTTTGGGCGCTCGGGACAACATCCAACAGTTGGGGATGATCGCCACGAAGTCTTCCGGTAACGTGTGTTCGGACGGCTGCCCTGGGATGCCAATGGTGATATCCGGATAGACGGAGATTTTTGCTTCCGAACCAAGGGCGTCTTGCAGGTAGTCGCGCGACTGTCCGTCGCGAGCCGTGATGAGTTCCGCCTCGTGGAAAAGGCGTCGTGCCTGGGCGCGTTGATTCTCGTTGTGGAAAGGACCGTAGGATTGGGGCAGGTAGACGTGCTTGATCCCGAGGGTCCGACGTTGGTCGGCAATCTCGGCGTCTTTCTCCGTTTCCTCCTCGCCCATGTAGGCGTAGCGGTATCCGGCGAAGTTAACCACGGCTCGGAGATCTTTCTCGGCCACCATCCCAATTTGCTGCCGATAACGGTGCAGGGCGAAATAGCCAATGCTGCCGCTGATGTGATTCCATCGCTTGGGGAAAAGAAGTTGCCGAAGTCCTAAGCGACAGCGTTCTTCAAAAGGAGCCGCCCCGGGGGTGACGGCTTGAGCGCAGTCCGGCCGGATGGATCGCATCCGAGCGGATACCACCTGCAGCATCAGTGCGCTGCCTTTGTTCCCGTCCGGCTGTAGGCTGCCGCCTTGAAGATGGATGGCCTTCATCGGACTGATCGTTGCTCGGCTTGCTTCACCGTGTCCTAGCGTTTGGCAGGGTCACGCGGTAATGTCGGGTTTAGATTGGATGGACGCGACTCCAAGGAGCGGACTTTAGCGGAACGAGGGGTGGTGCCCAGTTCAAAATGGACTGTTTCGACCCTCATTTTTCCTCGATAAGGCCTGTTTTGGGAGGTTGTTTCTGGTTTTTAGATTCCTTGTCGCAAAACTTGAACTTTTTGTGTCGCGTCGACTTTGTGTTGAGTTCGGGGAATCCAGACGCGACGGCGTTTCGCGATCCCGCACTATTATCTGTTGCTGCTGTGGGCGACTGTGCCAGAGTTGCCGGTATCCATGAATGTGAAGCGACTTATCACGGTGAATTGCGGCTTTTTGGCGGTGTTTGGACTGGTGACGTTTTTGGGGACGGATGATTTGGCGGCAGCGGAACCGGATCGGAGCCCGAAGAATATCGGGACCGTACTCGTGTTTGGTGGAACCGGCTGGTATCGGCATCCCGAGGTGCCGGCGGTGAGCGGTTGGCTGGCTCGCTTGGCACCGGAGCTCACGTTGCAGGTGGATGTGACGGATTCCCCGTCGGATCTCGTGCGGATTCTGGATCGGTACCAGGTCTTGGTGTTGAACAATTGTACGGAAATGACGGCTATCTTGAATGAGGACCATCGGGCAAAGGTCGAGCAATGGTACGAGGCAGGCGGTGGGATTGTCGCCCTGCACGCGGCTCTTGTGCGTCAGACCGAGTGGCCCTGGTTCAACGCCTTGGCGGGCTGTGACTTCGATAGTGACTCGGAGTTTCTCGAAGCGCGGATTCAGGTGGATGCCAAGGCCCGGAATCATCCGACGGTTCGCGGTCACGGGACGTCATTTCTCTATTCGGCCGACTGGACGAATCATGACCGCTCGGTGACGGGCTTGGAAGGGTTTCAGGTCCTGTTGCGAGTGGATGAGGCGTCCTATGAACCGGTGCGGAAGCTGTTTCGGGAACGGGGAGGAAAAGCGATGGGTCAGGATCACCCCATTGCCTGGTTGCATACGAACGGTGGGGGGCGCTTTTTCTACACCGAGCTCGGGCACGATGTGCGGTCCTTGGACACGCCGTTCGGACGACAGCACGTGGTTGAAGCCATCCGCTGGGCCGCTGGAATGGCTCCAACATCGGCACCGTAGTCGTTCGCTTGCGGAACAGAACTCCCCAAGAGCCTCGGGCTCTCCGCTGAGACGCTATTCCGCGGTGCCCACCACGCGAAAGTACTGCGCGGACTCCGTTTGGGGAGCCGTAAAGAAGGCTCGATTGGCAACCAGCTCCAGAACGCCTTCGAGCGGAGTCCAGGAGATGAGATCGCGGCTGGATTCGATTTGGAAAAAGCGGCTCACGAAGTCTGGGTTTCCCAAAACCTCGAATTCCAGTGAATCGCTCGTGCTGGTGGGCGTAGCCAGTCGGTAGCCCGGTACGAAGTCAAGATCGATCCGGGTGCGGCCCACCGAGCCATCCCGGCTATCTACGGCAATGAGATAGGTGGTGCCTTCGACCGAAGGGAAGACGAGCGTATCCGAATACCCGCGCTCAGGTGTCCCGTTACGGGCGATCGCCGTGAGGGTGCTGAATTGGGGGGCCACTTCCGGGCGGCGGTAAACGGCGAGTCTGCTCTGGAATTCGTTCTCGATTGCGGATGGCGTCAAGGTCACTCGGCCATGAGTCGGCGCTTGCCATTGCCACCAGATGGAGTGAGCGGGTGGCGCTGCTCCATGGTTGGGCTCGGAGGGCTCTGCGGTGGCTCCGCGGTTCGTGCCGGTGAGCGTGGTCGTGGTCAGAGGTGTTGCCTGAAGCCAGTGATCGTTCTCGGGAGCGGGAATCTGTTCGAGTTCGAATTGCAGCGTGTTGCCCGCGAGGGTGGGAGGGGCCGCACTGGCGGCGCGAATCAGGTAGCTTTGGTTGGCGAGGGGGAGGAAGCTCGTCACCGAAGCCATGTTGGGGTAGGCGCCGGGGATATCGGGATCGGGAATGGGAAGATTCTCCGCCACGCGTTGTAGTTCGCCCTCCGGATTTAGCAGAAAGACACTCAAGAGAACCTGGTGGGGGGCGTCACTTCCAGAGGTGTTGATGCTGGCTGTTAGCGGTTCGTCTGCGCTGTTCCATTGCCACCAGAGGGAGCGCTCGCCAGCAAATCCGCTGTGAATGGGTTCTCCGTCGGTGACCGTCGCGGTGAGGTTGGATTCCGATACGGGACTCCCTGCGGTGAGGACTGCAGGGCTCGTCCATTCGTCATTGGGAGGCGGAACCGCGGGATTGATTTCGATCCGATAGGCTTCAGGATTTAGCCAAGGATGGCTATCCAATAGAATGGCATACTGGTCCTGCTCCGGATCCGGGCAGAAGGTGTAGGCGCCCTGTCCCATGGCCAGCGCCTCGGTAGCACCCTGGACAGGGAACTCGAAGAGACCAATCAGGGGGGCAAACGGTGGGCCGTCGGACTGGCGTCCCTCAGCGGTGATGGTGTAGCACATCGTTGGTGCCCCGGCGGGGGGCGCAAAGGACCACCAGAGGGAGGAACCGGATGTTGGGAGGAATACTTGTGGTTCGAATGCTCCTTGAGATGTGGCGTCAATGGCGCTGGTGAATTCCGAGTTCGGGCCCACGGCGATCGGGAGCGGGTTGGTGTAGTCGTCGTTCGCCACTTCGAGGCCTTCTTGGATTCGAAACTGAAAGCTGCCATACTGATGGGGGACGGAAAAGGGCGGGTCGAGTCCGAAGGGTTTCAAGCTGTCGACCGCGAGGTGGTAGGCGGAGCCACCGGTCACCGGAAAGGTGAATGGGTTCTTTGCTCCTGAGAAATTGCTGGCGATAGGGGTCAATCCTTCGGTGAACCCGTCGCCTTGATAAACCGCCAGTTGGGGAGGTCGATTGGAAGAGAATTCGTAGTCCGTGACCGTGATCCGGATCTTCGTGCTTTCCGGGGGCGCGGTGAAGGTCCACCAAACGGTGTTCAATCCGGTAGCGGCGGGGTTTTGAGCGCGTACGTGGCTGGGTTCGTCAGGCTCAACGGTGGCGAATTCATTGTGTCCTTCAACGATCAAGGCGGCATCTACGGGAATTTCTGTTCGATTCGCGAAAGAGTCATTGGGCGGTGCGAGCTGGAGGGTCCATTCGAAGGGGGTGGGCGTGTCTTCAGAATAGACCAGGGCAATCTGAATGACGGTCCCGGCTGTGACCGAAATCCGGGCCTGTTCTGCCGGTTGCTGTTCGGGCGTGAGGCGGGATTCGCTGGCTGAGATCGGTTCCAGCGCGGGGAGGGTGGTGCCGGTGTAGAGGCGTATGCGGGGTGGCAGGCTCTCGGCGAGGGTGGTGACAATGAGTTCGCCCGCGCGGGGTGCCGCCCATTCGACCCAGAGGGATCGCCCCGTGGCGTCTTCGAGATGAGAGGGCTCGCCTACTTCTGCGGTTGCTTCGGAAGGGGGCAACGGAGCCGTGAGCGATGCGGCCTCCAGACGGCAGCGATCCGCGAAGTGATCGGTGGGGAGACAGGTTTGGGCTGAGACCACCGCGGCGGTTGCCAACTCAGCGACCGCGAGAAGGACGGTTGCGGTGCGGGCCGAACGGCTTTGGTATCGAAGGTGCATCACGGGGAGCTTAGCTTTGTAGTTTCTTCTTCAAGTAGTCGCTGGTGAGATGTTTGAGCACGTCCAAGGGCTCGCAGCTGGTGTCGCCGGCGTCGTATTCAATCGGTCCCAGACGTTTGGCGATTTTGATGGCTCGCTGGTTCAGCTTTTTGTTTCGTTTGCCGATGCCCATCAACGCGCCGCCCATTGCCAAGCGGACCCAATTCTCTTCCGTCTCGATGGTGGCATCAATCCGCTCGATACAGTCGAGGAAAAAGGCATCCGTGAGCCGATCGTCCCGGGTGTTCTTGGACAACTCATAGAGCAGGCCATAGGCGCAGCGCCGACGTACCGGATCCTTGCTATCCCGCCACTCATCGGCGAGTTCCACCGCGAACGGGGCCTTGGGCAGAGTGGCATCGCAGGAGCTAAAAACGTGCGATAGCATACCCGCGTCCACCTCTTCGACTTGGGCTTCTGCCTGTTCTCGTGTGAGGGCTTTCGGATCGTCAATGAGCAGACCGATGACTTTGGCGTCGTGGTTCTTGGTTTTCCAAAGCTGGAGGGCGAGTTTGTGATCGCGTCCCACCTGCTTGGCGAGTTTCCTAAGTTGAGTGAGACCGATGCCGAAGCTCTTTAGTCCGCGGGTCTCGTGTCCCATTTTGGCCCAGTGAGCGAGTCCGCGTTCGTTGCGGTTCGCTTTGAGGAGGGCGAGGACTTCCGTTTTGGTCATAGTAACGAGTTTAGGTTCGGGTGGGGGGATCGAACAGATATTTTCTGGGGACGGTTGGTCAGCCCTTACAGGGCTCGAAACAAGGGGGGACGGTGGTTCCCAGGGCGTTGCCCTGGGCTGTGATGGTGCGCCCCTTTGGGGCTGGGGAAATTCGTTCGTGCTTCGGGATCCAGTCGAGGACCGAAGGTCCGTTCCGTATCAGCCCGGGGCAGCGCCCCGGGAAACCGTTCCCCGCACCCCCGACGAGCCCTGTAAGGGCGGACCCATTCCGGATTCGCATCGTGTCGGTCGGTGATTCGTCCACGGTGGTTTCGAACGCGTGTGATTATGCGCCCCTTCGGGGCTGGGGAAATTGGTTCGCGCTTCGGGATCCGGTCGACGGCCGAAGGTCCGTTCCGTACCAGCCCGGGGCAGCGCTCCGGGAACCCGTTCCCCGCACCCCCGACGAGCCCTGTAAGGGCGGACCCATTCCGGATTCGCATCGTGTCGGTCGGTGATTCGTCCACGGTGGTTTCGAACGCGTGTGATTATGCGCCCCTTCGGGGCTGGGGAAATTGGTTCGCGCTTCGGGATCCGGTCGAGGGCCGAAGGTCCGTTCCGTAATAGCCCGGGGCAGCGCCCCGGAAACCCGTTCCCCACACCCACAACGAGCCCTGTAAGGGCGGCCGCTTTCCGAATTCCCATTGTCTCGGCCGATGAATCGTCCTACGCTCCAAACCGTTATGCACACGTTCAATCAGCCACAAAATCGTCGTCAATTCCTCCGCCAATCTTGCCTTGCTTTGGGCGCGGGATGGGTCGGCGGGAACACCCTCCTGGCCGCGGATAAAGAACCCCTGTTTCGAATCTCTTTGGCGCAATGGACGATCAATCGCGAACTGCGGTCCGGCAAGATCGATGCCTTGGACTTCGCCAAAGTCGCCCATGATCACGGAATCCACGCGGTCGAATACGTGAATCAGTTCTTTATGGATAAGGCCAACGACCGCGCCTATCTCGGAGAACTCAAAAAACGGGCCGCAGATCTGGGCGTCAAGAGTCTACTGATTATGTGCGACCGAGAGGGGAACATCGGGGACCCGGACGACAAAAAGCGGTCGAAGACGGTCGACAATCACCGGAAGTGGTTGGATGCCGCCCGATTCCTAGGCTGTCATTCCATTCGCGTCAACGCCGGGAGTGCGGGTTCGTGGGCGGAGCAAGTTAAGCTGGCTGCCGATGGTTTGGCGCGCTTGACGGCGTTGGGAGCCGAGCTCGATTTGAATGTGATCGTGGAAAACCACGGTGGCCTTTCCAGCAACGCGGACTGGCTGGCGGAAGTCATCACGCGGGTCGATCATCCGCGATGCGGTACCTTGCCGGACACGGGCAATTTTCGCATCAAGCAGGGAGAAACCTATGATTCCTACCGTGGGGTGAAGAAGCTGCTCCCCTGGGCCAAGGGCGTTTCAATCAAAGACACGGTTTGGGACGATCACGGCAAGCAATCCAAGATGGATTTCGTCAAAATGCTTCGGATTGTTTTGGACAGTGGATTTCGTGGGTACTGCGGGATCGAGTACGGCGGGTTTGCCGGGCTTAATCAAGCGCGAGCAGCGCTCGAACAGGCGCGTGAGACTTTGGCGGGCTAGCCCGACTGGACATCGGTTAGAGATTGATGGGTATGAGCGATCCGAGATCTGCCGTCGTAGAATTGGCGAAAGCCCTAATCAAATGTCCCAGCGTCTGTCCGGAAGACGGCGGCGCGCAGGGGATTTTGGCGGATCGGCTGGCGGGCGCCGGGTTCACCGTGGAACGTCTGAACGTGAATGGCATCCCGAGTGTGTTGGCCATCCTTGGGGATCAGGGGCCCTTGGTGGCCTTCTCGGGACACTCTGATGTGGTGCCAACCGGCAACGAGGCGGCCTGGTCTTTTCCGCCTTTCGGAGGACACATCGAAGAGGGGTATCTGTTTGGGCGCGGTGCGGTGGACATGAAAGGGCCTTTAGCTGCAAGTATTGTGGCAGCAGAACAGTTCGCGGCTCGCCATCCTGAGTGGGAGGTTCCGTTTCGACTCGGGTTTCTGATCGCGGGGGACGAGGAGGTGATGTCGAACCACGGCACGACGGATCTCTTGGAGCGTTTGCGTCAACGCCAGGATCGCGTGGATTATTGCATCGTGACCGAGTCAACCTCTCAGCACGTGCTGGGGGATATGGTCAAGATCGGGCGACGCGGTTCCTTGGTAGGGCAAATGACCGTTCGCGGGAAGCAAGGGCATTCGGCCTACCCACATTTGGCGCGGAATCCCATTCACGAAGTGGCCGGGATGGTGAACGAACTCTGTGGGCGCAGTTGGGGCAAAGGTGTGGAAGGGTTTCCTCCGACTTCCTTGCAGGTCACTAACATCAACTCGGGAACGGGGGCTTCCAATGTGATTCCGGGTGAGTTGTCGCTGATTTTCAATTTTCGGTTTTCGCCGGAGTTTACGGCCGAGGCCTTGCAGCAAGCCGTGGTGGAATTGATTGCGCCGTACGGATTGGACTACGAGATCCAATGGAGTGGGGACGCGGATCCGTTTTTGACGGAACGGGGGCTCCTGAGCGAGGTGGTGGCTGGCGCCATCGAATCGTTGACGGGACAGCAACCCGAGTTCTCGACTTCTGGCGGAACTTCGGACGCGCGGTTTATTGCTCCTACGGGGGCGCAGGTGATTGAATTCGGCACCTTGAGTGCCCTCTGCCATCAAACCGATGAACGGGTCTCCGTGGAAGACTTGGAGGTGTTGGTCCGCATTTACGAAGCGGCTCTCGATCGCTTTGCGAGTGCCTTGCCGGAAGAGTAAGGCTTATCGGAGCGACTCCAGGAAGGCCACAAGGTCTCTCATTTCACTCGTGGTGAGCCCGGCTTCGAGCCCGTCAGGCATGAGGGAGCGTTGAGCGGCGTAGTAGCGATCAATCTCCTCCGCCGAGAAGTGTTCAGTTTGGCCCAGGAGGGTGTAGAGTTCGATCGCTCCCTTGGCTTTGTGGTCTAGCTGCAGGCCACGGTGTTCCTCACCGTCTTTGGTTTCTACGATCCAGGCTTGAAACTGGGGCGGGAATTGGTCTGAGGGCTTGAGGATGGAGTGAATGAGCTGGGACCGGTTCACGGATTGACCCGCGTTACTGAGATCGGGACCGAGCTTGCCACCGCGATGATTGATGGTGTGGCATTGGGAACAGCTGGCTCGGAGTGAGAAGAAGACGCGGCGTCCGGCCTCGGGATCGCCACCCTTTCGCAGAGCAAATTGCCATTCTTCCGGGGATTGCGGGCGATGGGTGACGCGGGGCTGACAACAGCCGGGATCCGGGTAGAGGGTGTCTTCGAGTTGTTCGACCAGGGCATCGGATTTGGGTCGGTTCCGGTAGATGACATAGGCGCGATTGAAGGCTTGTTTCACCCGACTGTCATCGATGTAAAGGTGCAGGAGACGTAGCGCGGCCAAGACGAGCTTGGGCTCCGGATCGCGAGTGAGTTTGAGGTAGGGATCCAGGTCCGTGAGCGGAAAGCGATCCAATGCCGCGAGGCTGTCGCAGCGGAGCGCGAGGGGTTGATTCGGATCGGTGGCGATGCGGGTCAGTTGTTCGGGAACCGTATCCTCCGAAAGTTCGGCCAGGGATTGGATTGCGGCTTTGCGGATGGGAATTGGTCCGTCCTCCGCCAGGGCCTGAAGGAACGTCGCGGCACCGTCGATGGATTGATGCGGGTAGTGGGCGATGGCGAGCGCTCGCAAGTTGGGCGACAAAGCGGGATCATTGATCACCTGACGGACGAGTTGTGGATCCCGTTCGAGGGGCAGTCGGTTGGCCTTGGCTTCGGCTTGAGTGCGATACCCTTCCAGGAAGGACTCGTTCAAGACTTCGGTGGTGGCCAGGTAGGTTTCGAAGAGGGCTGAGGTGCTCGGTTCCCGGGACAGCGAGGGGAGGAGCGCTTGCCGGTACTGGGCTAATCCGGCTTCGCCAATCCACTGCATGGCGGCCTGGCGGATGCTCGGATCGGGATCTTGGAGAAACCGAGGCGGGAGGCGCAGCGCGGATTCGGAGCTGCTGGCTTTCTCGGCGAGCAGCCCGCCCAGGCGCACCAGAGGCTGGTTGGAATCAATCGCTTTAGCGCGGGTTGTGGCTGCGGTCGGTTTGGCTAGAGCTCGGATGGCGGCCTGGCGTTCAAAAGGATCGCTTGACGCGAGTGCTTCAAGTAGTGATGCCGATCGGGACGTTTGCCGGATGGATTGTAAGCGGCGGGTGCCGGCAGATTGGTGCTTCCCGCCGTCGTAGGCTTCCGGTGGCTTGGTGGAGGCTTCCGGTTTCGCGGCAAGGCGCCAAATCCGCCCTTGCCCGTGATTCGGGTAGTCGACCTGAACCCAATCGGTGATGTAGATGTTTCCGTGGCGATCACTGTCGAGGGCGACGGGGCGAAAGTTCTGGGGACCCGAAACCAAAATCGAGGGCGTGGCTTCGAAGCTCGTTCCTTTGGCTTGGAGGGGGTGGTTTTCGATCGTGTGTTCGTTCCAGACGGTCACCAGGATAGACTTCTGATAGTCGGCAGGGAGTCGGCCGCGGCGGGCGTCGAGCAGCCCGGAAGGAGCTTCTCCGGTGCCAGACACATACGGTAAGGTACCGGGTAAGGATCCGTCCCAACCCTGATAGGGATGATTGCCGCTGCCGCCGTAGAGGGATTGGTAGCCGTAATCACCGTGGGGGACGACGTGGACCAAGCGATTCGGCCCGCGGGCATCGGGATCATTATCGACGGCGAGAAGATGGCCGGATTGATCGAACTCGATATCGAATGGATTCCAAAACCCGGTGGCGAAGAGTTCGAGTTGGCTTCCGTCCCAGCGGCAGCGGGTGATGTTCCCGCCATCGCCGTAGCCGGACACCTGAGACGCGTCCGTTCCTTGGAGGGTATAGGCGGCGCTGCCGTTGTTGCCTCGGCCAAGGTAAAGCCAGCCCGCTTGGTCGTGGGTGATACTGAGGAGGCAACTGTGTGGGTAAGTGTTGGTGGTGTCCACCGTCACGATCGTGCGGCGGGATTCGCTCTGGCCATCGCGATCCGCGTCGACCAACTCCCAGACCGCCCGGGCGCCCACGACGAAGACTCTCCCGTCAGCCGTGACCGTGAGGTTCATGGCCGCCTCCAGATCCTCGGCGAAAACGGTACGGCGGTCGGCCTGGCCGTCTTGGTTGGTATCCGTGAACACGAGGATGCGATCGCCTTTTGGTCCCGGATAATTCGCCGGGGCCAGGTGGGTGTGGGATTCGACGACGTAGATCTCGTCCCGGGGGCCGACGGCCAAACCGATGGGCGTAACAATGTCGGGCGTCTCGGCGAAGAGTGTGAGGGTGAGTCGGTCGTCGTGTACCGTGGGGTGCCCTTGCCCGAGGAGTGTGGGCAGGGTTGAGAGGGCGAGCCCGCCGGTAAGGGCCAGGGCGACGAGGGAATGAGTGCGCATGGGCGGGAGAAGGAACTTAGGCGAACTTAGGCCGACCGAGAGGTGTAGGGCTGAAATTGCTTGTAAGCGGCATGGAGGTTTTCCAAGAGCGGTTCTTTGGGTTCGCGCCAAGCCTGTTCGATGACTAGGTAGCCCGAGTAGTTGTAGTGGAATAGGTGCTTGAGGAACCCGTCAAAGTCAGTGACGCCTTGACCAAAGACGACCGTGTCGTGCCCGGCGCCGCGTTTCCGGCAATCCTTGAGGTCGACGTGGAGCGTGCGGGAGTGGAGTCGGTCGAGGACATGGATGAGGTCGATTCCGACGCCTTCGAAGTGTCCGGTATCGAGACAGAGCCCGACGTTGGGGGAGTCAATTTTGCTGAAAATGGTTTCAAAGTCCTCGATGCGTTCCAGCACGTTCCCGGCATGGTTTTCGAGCAGGATGAGCATGCCCATGCTTTCCGCAGCGGGGGCGAGTTCGCGTAGGACAGTGATGACGGCCTCAAGCCCGCCTTGGGTGCCGCGGCGAGCGCCCGTGCACTTGACGCGACGACAGCCCAATTGGCGGCAGCCATACATGAGATTGAGCTTATGCGATAGATCCTTGATGATGCCGTTGTTGCCGCTGCTACCAAAGCCACTGCCTTGAAGGCTGATGGGTGTGAGACCATGTTGGTTTGACCGACGCTTCAGGGTTTGAATGGCTGCAGGCGTGATGGTGTCGGGATACCACACGTTGAATTCCACGTTGCGGAATCGGGTTTGCGGGATGATATCAAAGGAGGGATTGTGGTGGTGATTGGCGAATCCGTCGCAACAGATCGTTGCGAGAGCGAGTTCGACCCCGGCCATTTCGCTGACGTTCTTGGGACGAAGGGTTTGAGCTTGGGCCGGGTGAGAAAGTGTGGCCGCCGCTGCGGTGACGCCCGCCGCCGTGGTGAGGAAGGCTCGACGGTCGATGGCGTTGCTCTGAGGATTACGGGTCATGTTCTGGGGGGCTTTCTTTAGGGGGAAGTGTGGCCCATCTCTGTCTTGGAGCAAGGCGAAATTCGGTCTCAATCCCTATTCTCGGAACCGGAATGCGGACCGGTTGAAAGGGGCGGTTTTGGAGGCTGAATAAAGGGTTCCTAGAAAGGTAGGGTGTCCACGCCCGCTTTCTTTGCCCAACGGCTCGTGGATACGCTGGCCCTACGTGGGGGAGGTGGTGGAATTGATGCTGGTTTCTGGGAACGGAAACTCCCAACATGGCGCGGTGATCGGTGAGAAGCGGCAATCCATGTGGGTCTGGACCCGCGTTGTTGCCGTACTGGTTTCGCTGGGACTGTTGGTGGTAATCGCACGGCGATTGGATCTGCCGGCTCTCCTCCAAGCCCTGCAAGACGCGAACCCTCTGGGATTGTTGGGGGCGTTTTTGATTTTTGGTTGTGGGCTCTCTTTTTCTGCGTGGCGTTGGCATTTGATGCTTCGGCTGGGCGGGAATGTGGTCCATCCGGGAGCATCCCTTAGGGGGGTGGTGATTGGGCATTGTTTCCACACATTCTTATTTGGTGCGGCGGGTGGGGATGTCGTGAAGTCCGGGATCTATGCGCGTTGGTATCGACTCAAGATGTCGGAAGTGCTGGCGGCGGCTCCGTTGGATCGGCTGATGGCCTTGGTGGGGGCGATCTTGTTTGGGGGCTCCATGTTGGTGATCGGTATTTCGCAGGGGGCTCTCGACATTCTCGGGGGGCGACAATTGTGGTTCCCGATTCTTTGGATCTGCACAGTGATTGCGGGCGTTATTTTGTTTGGGGTCTTGATTTGCCGTTGGCGTGGGACCCGCATCGAGGCGCTGGATCGATTTCGGCGTTCCTTGCAAAAAGGGGGGGCGGCTTTGTTTGCGGATCGATTCGTCTTGCTCAAAAGTGCCATGGCGGCCTTTTCCCTGCATGCCTGCCTAAGCTTTACTATGGTGGCGTGTCTGGCCTCGGTTACCGAAGTGTCCATCTCTTGGTGGTCAATCCTTTGGTTGTTTCCGCTGATTTCGATGATCTCGGGTTTGCCGGTGGGTTTTGGGGGTGCCGGATTGCGGGAAGGGGCCGCGCTCGTGTTGCTCGGGTTTTTCCAAGTGCCGGGTGAGGACGCGGTGGCGGCGTCGCTGTTTACCTTGGCCGTGAATTTTGCTTGGTGTTTTGTGGGACTAGGATTGTGGTGGTGGGGGGAACGGCGTTTGGTGCGGTCCGATGATGAGACGCTGCCGGAAACGATTTCCGTGGTCATTCCCACCTTGAATGAGGCGGGTTCGTTGGCCGAGACTGTGCGGACGGTGCAACGGATCGATGCCGTGGAAGAAGTGATTTTGGCCGATGGCGGCAGTACGGATGCGACCTGCGAGTTGGGGGAATCTTTGGGATGCAGGATTGTGCGCGCAGCACCGGGACGCGGCACGCAAATGCGGGCGGCGGCACAGGTGGCCCATGGGGATGTGGTGTGGTTGGTGCATGCCGATACCGTGCTGCCGGAAGGGGCGGGGAGGGCTTTGTTGGCGACGTTTCGAGATCGACGCGTGGTTGGGGGCGGGTTTTGGAAGGATTTTGACCGGGCGAGTATTTGGATGTGGGGTTCGCGTTTTCGGTGTTTGCCTCGGATTCTGTTTGCAAAGCGGTTGATGGGAGACCAGGCGATGTTTGTGAAGCGGTCGGTATTGGAATCCGTGGGTGGGGTGCCGGATGTCCCGTTGATGGAAGAGTTTGAACTGTGCCGGGCCTTGCGGCCTGAAGGCGTTTTGGCTTTGGCGGATGCGACCGTGATCACGTCTGCCCGAAAATTCCATCGTCGAGGCGTCTTACGAACGTATTGGTTGATGTGGCGGGTGACGCTTCGGTATTACTGGGGGACGCCCGTGAGCGAACTCGCGGAGATGTATAAGAAGTGAAAGGATCGACGGCCCTTTGAGCCGAATCATGGAGACGGACCGGCTAGCACGCATTCAGGCCTTTAAGGGGAAAGAGAAACTCCCCGTTCTGACCGCGTACGATTATCCAATGGCTCGGCTCTTGGATGAGTTGGCCATGCCAATGTTTTTGGTGGGGGATTCGTTGGGCATGGTGGTTTTGGGATACCCCGACACCACTCACGTGACCATGGACGACATGTTGCACCATGTGCGCGCCGTGGCTCGGACCAAGCCCGCCGCCTTGGTGGTGGCGGATCTGCCTTATCGCAGCTACGAAAACGAAGCCATGGCGGTAGACAACAGTCTTCGGCTCGTCGAAGCGGGAGCCCACGCGGTTAAGGCTGAAGGAGGCCAGGCGATCGCCGGACAGGTGCGTGCCATCCGAGATCAGGGCATTCCGTTTATGGGCCATTTGGGCATGCTTCCACAGCACATCAAAGAAGAAGGCCGGTATCGGGTCAAAGGAAAGGTCGAGGCGGAGGTGGAAGCGTTGATCGCCGATGCAAAACTGCTGGATTCGTTGGGGGCCTTCGCGATGGTTCTGGAACTCGTGAAGCCCGCCGTTGCTCGGGAACTCACTCGGGAGGTGCAGGCTTTGACGATTGGGATTGGTTCCGGGCCGGGGTGTGACGGTCAGATCTTAGTGAGCCATGATTTGGTGGGTGCATTCCCTTGGTTTACACCGCGATTCGTAAAGCCCGAGCTGAATGCCGGTGAACTCATTAAGGCTGCGGTTGAGCGCTGGCAGACCCGCGTGCGCACGGAAGACGCTGGCGAGTAAGGAAAAGTAGGTATGACAAACTCTGAAACTGAAAGCGCGGCGCCCCAACTGACTCACATCGATCGATCCGGCGAAGCGTCCATGGTAGACGTGTCTGAGAAACCGGTATCGCGTCGGGTGGCCGTGGCGGGCGGAACGCTCTTCTTGGATCAAGCGACGTTGGAACTCATCGAGTCCGACCAAGTGGCCAAGGGCAATGTTTTGGCCACGGCCCGCTTAGCCGGGATTCAAGCCGCCAAGAAGACGGGAGACTTGATTCCTTTGGCCCATCCGTTGCCCATCTCGCATGCCGAAGTGACCTTTGACATTCCTTCGACTCGGGACTGCATCCGGATCACGGGCACGGCCCGGATCACGGCCCAGACTGGTGTCGAAATGGAGGCTCTGACGGCAGTGAGTGTCGCTGCATTGACCATCTACGACATGTGCAAGGCGGTCGACAAGGGCATGCGAATCGGGGAGATCCGCCTGATTTCAAAAGAAAAGATTCCCGTGGCTGGATAGGCCTGGTGGGTTTCTCTTAGGGCAGTGTGATCCAGCGTTCGGATTCGTGGCTGCGGAGAATGGCTTCGCAGATTTGGATTTCACGGTGGCCATCCGCAAAGGTGGGAAACGGTGGCGGTGCCGTCCAGTCGCCGGCGGCGATGTAATCGTAGAAGGTTCGAAAACACATCTTAAACGTGTCGGGGTAGCCTTCGTCGTGGCCGCCCGGGTAGTCCACGATGGATCGGACCGGGGCGGAAACGAGGCTGGGGTCTTTCATCAAGGTCTCATTGGGCTGGTTCCGATGACCGATGTGTAGGTAGGTGGGGGCTTCACTGTTCCAGGAGAGGCTCTGTTGGGCACCGGCGATTTCAAATCGCAGACAATTCTTCTTTCCAGCCATCACTTGAGAAACGAACAGCGAGCCGCGGGCCCCGTTTTCGAATCGGAGGAGGATACTGGCCTGATCTTCGGTCTCGATGGTGATGGTTTCACGCTCGGGTTCATTCGCCGTCTTACCGGCAAAGGTCTGGACCTCGCCCTGCGGGCGTTTGCGTTCCGGGTGCACGGTGTGGAGGTCGGCAAACACGGCGCTCACCCGTTGTTGGGTTACGGATTGAACCAGGTCCAGCCAGTGCGTCCCGATATCGGCGACCGCACGGAGCAGCCCGCCTTCGGTGCTGAGGACGCGCCAATTGTAGTCGGTATCGTAGAGTAGCCAGTCTTGGACATAAGTTCCCGTGACGGAGAATAATTCTCCAAGATCCCCGCGGGCGATTCGTTGTCGGGCTTCTTGGCAGAGGGGATAGAAGCGGATGTTGTAGTTGACCCCGGCCACTCGGCCGGATCGGTTGGCCAATTCGACCAAGTCCGCCGACTCCGGTGCGTTCATGGCCAAGGGCTTTTCACAGAGGACGTGTTTCCCGGCTTCGAGGGCCGCTTTGGCTGAGGCGTGATGAAAGCGGTTGGGGGTGGTGATGTGAACGGAATCCACGTCCGGGTCGGCCAACAAGTCAGGGAGGGAATCGTAGGCTTTTGGAATCTGCCACTGGTCGGCGGCGGCGCGCGATTTTTCGGGGCTGGATCCTAAGATGCCAACGACTTCGATGCCTGCGCGACGGAGCCCTTCGGTGTGGGTGCCCCCCATGAATCCGGTGCCGGTGATTGCTGCTTTCACTTGAGTTGAGTTCAATTGGTTGCGGGTTCGAGAAGTGCGCGGAAGGCGCTTGCTTGGCCCTCGCCTCCGAGGAGCCGTATCCGGTCTGCCACGACGGGTTGGTAGCGAGCCCCGACGAAGGACTGGAGGCCGTTGTCCATGGCCGTGACCTTAAACTTCGGGTGCTTGGCATCCAGCTCGGCGGTGTGACTGGCAAAGTATTCTCGGGCGGCTTGCGAACGGACCAGGAGCGATTCTGAAGACCAGTTCACCTTTGCCGTTCCGGCTTGGACGGCGGCTTTGAGGGCCTCGGGACTGAGTCCGGAGGAGCCGTGGAGTGCGATTCCAATGGGGCGTTCGCATATTTCCGAGGCCCGTTCTTGATGAGCCCGAACGGCGTCCGGATCCACGTGGTTCCCCGTATTGAGACCGTGCTCGGTGCCTAAACCTGGTGCCCACAGCGCCAAGTGGTTCGGGTGCCGCCGCTCGACCGTGCCAAAGACGCGATCGGTTTCCTCGATGGCGGTGACGCCCCGATCCACGCCGGCTTCCATTTCCAGGGTGGCGTGCGCTTGGTCGGTCTCGGCGAATTCGCAGAGTTGGCACATAAGGGCGATGTTGGCTTCAGCGCTTAGCTCGGACGAATCCAAGGAGACGCTGGAAGCACGGAGTAAGGTGGTTTCTTGAAAAAACTCGAACGGCACGCCTTGGATAGCGGCTTGGAGGATCGAGGCCGTTTCCGGGCCTTTGATGTGATCTGTGTGATAAACCACGGGAACGTGACGAAACGGATCGCGGTTGGCTACGACGGCGAGATCGGTCAGGTAGCGGGCTAAACCGGTGATGGCATTGCCGTTACCGTAGCTCTTTCCGGTGAGCTGCCAGAGGCTGGTTTCAATGATTAACGGGGCATCGCATTGCCGAGCGGCTTCCAGACAATCCGTGATGGCGGCCGGACTGTCGGCGTTCACTGCCAGGATGGCGTAGCGTTGCTCAACTGCGTGAGTGATGAGGCGTCGCGACTGTTCGGGGGATAGCAACATAGTTAAGAGGCGGGCTATCGGGGTTCGATGCAGACCTTAAGGGCGGCACCGCTTTCCATGAGCGGGAAAGCTTCGTTGACTCGTTCCAGGGGTAGGGTGTGCGTGATGATCTTATCCGCCGGGAATCGACCGCTTTGAATCAGGGCTTGGGCGGCTTGGAAGTCACTCATTTTTTCCGAGTACGAACCGCTGACCGTAATCTCTTTGTAGTGCAGGTGGTTGGTGTTGAGCACGGCCGTGGGGGCGGATTTGGGGAGCCCGCCGAAGAACTCCACGCGACCGCCTTTGCCCGCGATCTCAAGTGCGTCCGCTTGAGCGTGGGCGTTGCTGCAGGCAACGATGACCACACTCGGACCGAGCCCGTCGGTGAGTTCCGCCATTCGTTCCACGTGGCTGCCGTCTGGGGCGACTCGGATGGTGCCGTCGATGTCGAATCGTTCCGCCATTTCCAGTCGGGCGTCCAAGGTGTCGAGAACCCATACTTTTTGGGCGCCTTGGAGCCGAGACACGGCGGCGTGCATGATTCCGATCGGACCCGCGCCGATGATGGCCACCGTGTCGTGCAGGCCGATCTGGAGTCGACCGTGAGCGTTGATCACGCAGCCCAACGGTTCGGAAAGCCCCATGTGCTGGGAGGTGATCTCGGATTCCACCCGGAAGAGGTGACCGTTACGAACGCCCTGCGCGGGAACTTTCATCAGAGGGGCGAAGGCGCCATCGTAGTGGTAAGACATGGTGGTCCGGTTGAGGCACAGATTGGTACGTCCCTGTTGGCAGTAACGGCAGGAGCCGCAGGGGAGCACGATGTACATCACCACCCGATCGCCGATCCGGATGGCGTCGTTTCCGTTGGCGCGGCTGTCCACAACTTTGGCGCAAAACTCGTGTCCCAGGATGCGGGGCGGGGCGATCTTTTTATCCCCGTGCCGAAAGGTGCGGAGGTCGGTACCGCAAACGCAACAGGAATCAATTTCGAGCAGGACTTCTCCGTCGTTCAGCTCGGGTTCCGCCACGTTCTCAATGCGGATATCTTCTTTACCGTGATAGACTGCGGCTTTCATAGCAGGGGTATTCTCAGGTCAGGCGGTGTGGGCCTAGCTCATCCAGTTTTGGGCGGCGTTGACGGACCATTTCTGGGTGATTTTTTTCCCTCGGGTCCAGAAACGCAAGCCGTCTTCACCCGTGATGTCGCCGCAGCCGAAGCGGGAGTCGTTCCACCCCCCGAAGGAGAAGGGTTCGCGGGGGACGGGCACACCGATGTTGATGCCGATCATGCCGGCGTTGGCGCGGCCTTCGAAGAACCGGGCGGTGGCGCCGGAGGTGGTGTAGATGGAGGCCGCATTGCCATACGGGTTGGCATTCTCGATGGCCAAGGCCTCGGCGAGGGTGGCGACGCGGATCACGCTGAGAACCGGGCCGAAGATCTCTTCGCAGGCGCAGGCTTGGGACGGCTGGACGCCGTCGATCAGTGTTGGGCCAACGTAGTGGCCGCCGGGTTTGTCCGGTACGGTTGCGCCTCGACCATCGACGAGAATCTTGGCTCCGGCGGCTTCCGCTTCGGTGATGTAGTTCTCGATGCGGGCTTTGGCCTCGGCGTTGATCACGGCTCCCAGGTTTTCGCCGGGGCGGACTTGTTGCATTTCCTGGACGATGGCTTCGAGCAGATCCTGGCAGTCTCCGACCAGAACGAGGACACTCGCAGCCATGCATCGTTGTCCGGCACAACCCGTGGCCGAGCTGGTGACGTTCTTGGCGGTCATGGTGATGTCCGCATCCGGCACGGCAACCAAGTGGTTTTTGGCGCCGCCGAGGGCCAGGGCCCGCTTGCCGTGTTCGATGCTGCGATGATAGACGGCCTTGGCCGCAGGCGTGGAGCCGACAAAGGCCACGGCCTTGATATCGGGATGGGCGACGAGTTGTTCGACGCTTTGCCGGTCTCCTTGGAGCACGTTGAAAACCCCTTTGGGTAAACCAGCTTCCTCGAGTAGCGCGGCCATGTGGAGAGGTGTTTGCGGTACTTTTTCCGAAGGCTTGAGGATGAAGGTGTTCCCGGTGGCGAGGGCCAAGGGAAACATCCAAAGCGGGACCATGGCGGGAAAGTTAAAGGGGCTGATGCCGACCACGGGACCGAGGGGCGTTCGGCGGGTGTAGCAGTCGACGCCGGTGCTGACTTCGAGCAGGCCGCCGGTTTCGATGGCGGGCAAACTACAGGCGTATTCAACCACTTCGAGACCCTTGCGGAATCCGGCTTCGGCCTCGGCGACGGTCTTGCCGTTTTCTTGGCTAATGACTTCGCTTAACTCCTGAATCTGCTGTTCGGCCAGTTGTTTGAACCGGAATAGGCACTGAACTCGGTCTTTGACTGGGGTTTCGGCCCAGGCAGGGAATGCGGATTTGGCAACGCTTACGGCGTGGTTGACCGCGGCTTCATCGGCGAGAGGAAGGTCCCCCAAAGATCGCCCGTCTAGCGGGGATTGGCAGGCCAGGGTGCGGCCACCCTCCGGGCGGTACTGCTGTCCATCGACGTAGTGGGAAAGGCTCGGGGCTGGGGCGGTGGCAGGTGCGGTCATGGTGTTTCCTGGAAAACCCCGGTATTTCACTCCACAACGGGGCCTGGGAGGGAATCTAGGGCCGAACGGACCGAGCGTTAAGGACTTTTTCCGAGCCTGGCTTGAATGCCGGGGTAGATTCGGCTAGAAGCCTTGCATTCATGGCACTCACAGTGAGATACACACGCGCGAAACTCCAGGGCCTGGCTTTGGCCCGGTTGGGGAATCCGCTCCGGGACGGGCTGCTCCAGACTTCGAAGGAGCTGTGTCGTTTCGATGCTTCGGAGGCGGAACTCCTCACCCATTGCTTCCTCAAGCCGTTCCGGTCGCTTGAAGAACATCGTTTCCATCACGAAACGAGCCTGGATCAGAATCCGGTTTTTCAATTGGCGAAGGCGATTTTTTCCAACGGTGATTCCCTGCTGGAGAACGCCGCCAAGATTGCCCAACGCTTGTTCCAGAAATCCGATCACCCGAATATCAAGCCGGGGGATCTCTGTGTCTCACGGATGGAGGGATTGGTGGTGAATGGCAAGCACACGAACGGTCTCTGTATCGTCAAGTGTGAGAACACCGTGCCCTTCTTCGAAATTGCCGTGAACGACGGGGATCTTCACCTGCTGACGCATCAGGGGATCCATCCCGACAAGATCGACAAGGGCTGTCTGGTATTCAATGACCGCGAGGATGAAGGGTTCTCGGTCTTAGTTTTTGATAAGGGCGGGGCGGATCCGCTGTTTTGGAATCGGCAGTTCCTAGGCGTCGTGCCGCGGACGAGCGATGACTTTTTGACCAAGCGCTATACCGAGCTCTGCGTGGACTTTGCCAAGAATGGTTTGGCTCCGACGACCTCCCAGGAAGAGCGGTATCAGTTGGCGAATCGAGCGGTCAATTATTTGGTCGGGGCGGATGAGTTCGACCAGCAGGCTTTTGAGACCACGGCCTTGCGCGAACCTAAAGTGATTGATCAGTTCCAACAGTTCAAAGACAGCTACGAACAAGGCGGCGGCTATGCGTTGGGGGATCGGTTTACGGTCTCGCGGGATATCGCGACAAAGGCGAAGAAGAAGTTGAAAGGCACGCTGCGGCTTGATACGGGAGCGGAGATTCGGTTTAAGTCGGCGTTTATTGATGAGGCCGAAACGCTGTTTGAGCAGGGGTATGATGATTCCAAGGGGATGCGCTTCGTCAAAATCCTCTTTAACGAAGAGTGTTAGTCATGGGGGGCGTCCCGGAGCGAGCCGTTCCTGTCTGGAGCGTTCGGTTGGGGCGGTGGTGGTTGCGGGACCTTCTTTTGCCCAGCGGCTCGCGGGTACGCTCGCCCTACCATTTGGCCCTTGTGCGGGGCGCTGGGCGCCGGGCTTGACTTTCGTTGGCTTGCGGCCAAAGTGTTTTACCATTCACCGACGCGGATGAGCCGCGACGAAACTAATCAGAGAGGATACATGACGACCACAGCACCCTGGGTGACATTTCGCCCCGAAATCAAAGTACTTGATTGCACCATCCGCGACGGCGGTTTGATCAACAGTCATCTCTTTGAGGACGAGTTCGTGAAGGCGGTTTACACGACTTGTATCGAGTCGGGAATCGACTACATGGAGATGGGGTATAAGGGGTCCAAGAAGCTGTTTGCCCAAGATAAATTCGGCGATTGGAAGTTTTGCGACGAGGATCACATTCGACGCATCGTGGGGGACAATCAGGGGCCGCTGAAGTTGACCGCGATGGCGGATGCGGAGAAGACCGACTACAAGGAAGACATACTGCCGAAGGATCAAAGTGTGTTGGATTGCATTCGGGTGGCGACCTATGTGCATCAGTTGCCGACGGCGATCGACATGATCAAGGATGCGCATGATAAGGGGTATGAAACCACCTGTAATATCATGGCTATCTCGACGGTCAGCGATGCGGAGATTGACCAAGCATTGGAAGCGTTGGTGAAAACGCCGGTCGATACCATCGTGGTGGTGGACAGTTACGGGGCACTTTACTACGAGCAGATTCGGGCCCTGGTCACCAAATACTTGGCGGCCGGCAAAGAAGCGGGCAAAGAAGTCGGGATACATACCCACAACAACCAGCAACTGGCTTTTGCTAATACGATCGAGGCGATTATTCAGGGCGCCAATCGGATTGACGCCACGATGTATGGTTTGGGGCGTGGAGCCGGGAATTGTCCCATGGAGCTCTTGATTGGCTTCTTGCGCAATCCCAAGTTCAAACTCCGACCCATCCTGAAACTCTTAGAGGACTATCTGTTGGATATCCGTCAACAGGTGGAATGGGGGCCTCTGGTGCCCTACGGGGTGACGGGTCTCCTGAACCAGCATCCGCGAGCGGCGATGAAGGTGCGGGATTCCGAGGATAAAGATAAGTTTGCTGCGTTCTACGATTCTTGCAATCAGTGACGGCCGTTCAGAAGTAGGGCTGCTGCAATAGGGTGATTTTGAACCGTCTTTGCGGGGATCTCCGCGAGCGGTTTGGGCTGGTATTCTCCGTGTCGGCTTTTTAGGCTTGCAGAGTTGTAACTCGAACAAGCAGATCGACTGCGCTGGTATTGTGCCGGGTTGGCGGTGGATTTGCGGCGGCGAAGTAGATTGATGAAAGGCGTGCTGATGAGAACTTTCGGGTGTTGGGTGGGTATCCTATGTCTGTGTTTGTTGAGCGTTCGTGCCCTTGGGGCGGAGAAGGTTCCCGTATTCGCGCACGCCGAGAAGCAGCTCGAAAGCCCGGCAATGAAATTGCTGATGACGGTGGAAACGCCGTTTTCGCGTGATTTGAAGGAACTTTCCGCGATTGTGATCGAACCCCCTGCGGTGGAAGAGAATTGGAAGAAGGAAGGGTTGGTGAAGGAACTGATCCCGTCCTTGTTTGGCAAACGGGACCGGAAGCTACCCAAGCACTTCTTCGTGAATCTGCTCAATCCGTTTGCGCGCAAAGAGTATGGCTATGTGGATCCGCTGAAGCCGTATCGGGGGCTGCGGCCGGGACGTCGCGGTGCCTTTGACGTCAAGACGGCGGACATGGCGGGGATTCCGCTGATCGGTGGGCAGTTTTGAGATGCCGCGGAGCGGTTGGATTGAGCGTTGAAGAATTCAAGAATTCGGAAGATCGGTTTTAGCACGGTTTTGGTGCTCTTGCTGTTGCTGGTACTCGAAGCACTGGTTTCCACCTTCCATTTCCAGCGGACCGCCAACGGGAATTCAGCGCTCTGGGAGTATTCCAAGAGTGTCATTCAAGTCGTCCTCAAACGTGCCCAGCATCTTGGGATCTATGAGGAGCACCCTCTCTTGGGGTATCAACATCGGGTCAATGTCAAGGGAGACCACTTTGACTGGGATTACTCCGTTTCCTACACCATTGATGAAAAGCGGCAACGGTTGATTCCCAAACCGGCGCAGTCACGTGGGCGCATTGTGTTTGTAGGTGGTTCTTACACCTTCGGCTTTGGCGTCGAGGATGATGAACCCTTTCCGGCGATCCTGGCTCGGGATTACTGGCCGGAATGGAGGATTGAGAACCGGGCGGTATCAGGTTACGGGACGGCCCATGCGTATTTGACGGTCTTGGACGAATTGGAGGGAGACGATCGGCCGGCGGCGATTATCTACCCCTTGCTCAATGGGCACATCATCCGAAATTACATCCGACGGGAATGGGTGCACAATTTGGGAGTTTATGGGAGGCAGCATCCTCATTTTGAACTCATCAATGGCAACTTGGTATTTGAGGGGTTGGTGGGTGAAGAGGAATCCCTCCCTGGAGATGAGCGAGTGGCGGCAACGGAGCGGGAGTTGACGGTTCGATTCGTGCAAGAGATCAATCGGATGTGCAACGAGGAAGGCGTTGCCTTTTTTTTGGTTCTGTTACCGGGACGGCAATGGGTGCCTTCGATGGTGGCGGGGCTGTATAAGGTGGACCCCGAGCCGCTCGATCTCTCGCTGTTTCCGTTGAAAGCCTTTGTCGAGGATGGTCATCCGAATCCGGAAGACCATCGCGGCCTGGCACAGGCGATTGCGGATTCCTTCATTGGGCAATGGGTGACCCAAGCAGCGGCCACGCGCCCGTTGCATCCCTGAGCTGGAATCTCCCATTTGTGAGCGCAGTGACTTGCCCACCAGTAGCGGTGGCTGTAGGCTGGCGGCGTCCTGGATGAGTGGAGGGTCGCTCTTGGCCTTGAGCTAAGGGAGGAAAGTCCGAACTCCATAGGGTGCGATGCCGGGTAACTGCGAGGGCTCCGATCTATCGGTGTTCATCAAGGATACACGCGGGAGGCTGAGCCGTGAGGCAGGTCGACGGAAAGTGCCACAGAAAATAAACCGCCTGAATTCGTTCAGGTCAGGGTGAAAAGGTGGGGTAAGAGCCCACCGCTCCAAGAGCAATCGAGGAGGCACGGTAAACCCCATCGGGAGCAAGATCGAATAGGGGACCTTGGAGCGACCCGCTCCGCTTGTGAGCTTCGGTTTACATGGGTTCCGGGTAAGATCGCTGAGATAAATGATCCTCTCCGTTCTTCGGGACGTAGACAGAATTCGGCTTACAGCTCATCCAGGACACGCTCATTCCACAAAGATAAACGTTACCGAGCGGAATCGGGTTCGGAGTTGGTTTCGGCGGCGTTGAAGGTGGCTCCGATGATAGCGTCCGATTCGTGAATCCCCAGACGGGTTTTATTGCCGAGGAAATACTTCCCGCAGTGGAAATGCATTTGAATGAGGAGGTGCTTCGGAGCCGCGGTATGGATCGACACGCTGATATCGGGTTGTGGCGCCAGCTTTGCGAGGGCGGCCAAGATTTGGTCTAGCTCTTCCAGGGTGCGTTGCTTGCCGCCATTGTAGAATTTTCCTTCCTGATTGATGTAGATGGTGGAGTCGATCGGCATCTGGATGGGGTTGGGTAGGGCTTGCCCACGAGCCTGGCGAAGCCGGTGCTGGAGGGCCTGCAAGAAGTAGGGGCCCGGCTCTTGATTTGAAGTGTTTGAGAGGGTTACCGAGAGGTCGAATTTGAACGGGGTATGAGGGAAACTCCATTCGGGCCTGACGGTGAGGCGATAGCTCATCTCGCCTGGAAAGTAGGCTTTAGTAGCGACAGTTTCACCGGGGAGAAGCTCGTTTGCCGAGTTCAGTGTCCTCGTGAGCGGGTTGCTTAAGTATCGAGGCCCGTTGTTTTCGGGATACTCGTAGAGCGATTGAATCTCAAACACGAGGGGTGGGGATTCCGGTGAGGCGGTGATCGTGAAGCCAATCTCGCCAGCGGTTGCGACGCGATCCGCGTCAACGATCACGGAGGCCTGCGATTGGTCTCCGACGGAAGAAAGGATGCCCCGAGCGCCGCGGGCTTCCGGGAGCGATTGCATCCGAATCACCGTAGGTGCCGCCGGCTTGAGTGCGTCGGGATTGAGTTTCGCGGTGCGAATACCCGTCATGTTGCCCGCCGAATGCCATCCGGGCGCCTCGGTTTCGGATTCCCCTTGGTAAAACAAGGTCTGTTTGTTCCCGCGATGAGGGATGAAGAGTCTAGAGCGGCGAGCGGTGGCGGCTCCTTGGGATCCGTCGTTCAGTTGGATGGCGCCCACGACGCTTCCTGGGGCGCCATCAATCTCAGTTGTGCCCAAAATGCGGTATTGGGTGATGGCGCTATCCGATCCGGTAACGGTCCACATGCCGTGCGCGTTTCTCGTCCAGCGTTGCGGTGTGGAACCGGGCTCGGAATGAGACGCGAGATTGAAGGCGTAGGGCATGTTGGCGAAATCGGCCATGCTTACGGCTTGAAGGATAGGTGCAGGAGCGCTTTGAGACGGCACGGACGTCGTCTCAGTCGATTGTGAACCCGTTTCGTTGTCGGTGAGAGGGGCATCCGGTTGGGGTTGTTGAGGGCTCCATTCGGCGGAGAGGCTGAGTCCCGCTAGCACGAAGCCAGCAATCGCCGCTTGTTGTGCCCGGGTGAAACGGGCGAACCCACGGGGTTGAAGCACCTGCTCGATTCGCGTTCTCAGATTCCGACTCGATGATCCGAAGGTGCAGGCGGGCAACGGGCGGGTTGGGATGCGTTGGTTCAGGAAATCGATGGTGTGCAACAGGACGGTGGCATACTGCTTTCGATCCGTGTTGTTGAGTCGCCGTAGCACCCAAGCATCACAACGGCGATCTTCCAGCTTCTGGAGTTCGCGGCGTGCGACCCAAGCGAGAGGAAACCACCAGTAGAGGCAGACAACCGCGGTTTCGAACCAGCGTCGCCAGGGATCCTTCTGCGCGAAATGCGCCAGTTCGTGAGCGAACACGAGTCGGCGCTCCGCTCGCGTGAGTTGGTTGGCGAATGCCGCGGCGAAGATGATTTGGGGGCGAAGCAACCCGGGCCAGAGCATGGGGGCTAAGTGTGAATCGACCGTCAAAACTTGCGGGACTGCCTTTAGCGAAAGTTCTTTGGCGGCAGCTTTGGCCTCGGTAGACAGGCTTGATGAAGGCTGAGCGGTTTCGGTGAGCCGGCGGTGAAAGCGTCGGGTGCGACTCGCTACAACACTCGCGGTTGTGAGGGCGCCCAACAGCCAGAGCCCCATTGCGATTTCGTGGAATTCCCAGGGTTTAGCGCTGGCGGGTGGGGGAAAGACACTGACTGTCTCACTCGGCTCGGCTTGTGTGAAGATAGCATGTGAACCTGGAATCGAGTTGTTTTGCGGAGGTAAAGGAGGAATGGATTCCGGACTGTTGTTGGCCGCGACGACGTCTCTATCGAGTGTTGGAAATGGTGCGGGAGGAATGGGGGATGCCGTGTTTAGAGCCGAAAACCGCTCAGGGAGAGAGAGGTTAATTGGATAGATAGGTGGGGTCACGAGTTTAACCAGCACGAGTAGCCACAGGAGGTAAGTGACCTGTGTCCACCGTGGGATGCGACTACTGATGAGGGCCACCGCCGCGATGAGGGTCGCGATGACGAGATTGGACAGGACCGTGGTGATGAATGGGTTCATTCGGTTTCCTCGGATTGGTTGATGAGATCTTGCAGGACCTGGCGTTCGGTGTCGGAGAGATCGACTTTCTCGGTGAGGTGAACGAGTAGCGGAGCGAGCGAGCCTTGACACAGTTTCGCGGCCAGACTTTCAAGACCATTGCCGATCAGCGCTTCCCGACTCATAGTGGCCTCGAAGCGGTGCGCCGGTTTCTCTTTGATGCGTCGTACGCAGCCCTTGACGGCCAAACGATCGAGCAGCTTTTGAACGCTGGAATACTCGGCGGCGGTTCCTCGGGGATAGATGGCGTCGGCGAGTTGTCGGATGGTTTGGGGACCCTCATGCCATAGCGCCTCAAGGAGTTTGAGTTCGCTGTCCGTGACTTCGATCGTTTTCACTGTGCTCGCTTTTCTGTCAGACATTTTGTCTGAGGTCTATGGAGTCAGCATCAGACAAAATGTCTGATGTGTCAATGTGATTCTTGGAGGGGGCAATCGATACGATCGATTCTGTTGGAAGAAGGAGAGAGCAAGCTCTCGCACCAGGGAGTGCGCCGGCTTGCCGGCGCCATTGGCCGGTCGCACCCTTTTCTAATCACACCCACCCGCTTCTGGCACCCCCATTCCGAGTCTTGATACACGCCTCCTGGTAGGGCGAGCGTACCCGCGAGCCGTTGGGCAAGACCAGCGTAGGCGAGGGCCACAGGCCCATTAGCACCCGTTGTGTGCCCAGCGGCTCGCGGGTACGCTCGCCCTACCATCCGGAATGGACGCGCTCATTTTCAGTCTTGCCCGTGGGGATTTTGGCCGGGCTCGTTTGTGGCGGCACGGGGCGTGACTTGGATTCGGATGTCTTCCATGACGTGGCGGGAGCTGCGGGGTATCTCGAAGGGTGCGGGGAGCGCTTGGAGTTGAGGCGCTTGAGGCGATGCGCCGGGAGTGGGTTTGAAATTGAAGTGAATCTCGTAGTTTCCGGGTATCAGCCCTCCAATGATGGCATTTCCGAACTTAGTGATCTGAATCGTATGTTTGGTCTGCCGCGTCATGAGGCTCCGCACGAGCGTGCCATCGTTGCGGAAGATTACCCCGTTTGAGACCTGGGCGATCGCGTGTTTGGACTGCTCGAAGTCGATGAGGCCCTGCCACTCGTCGGGGAACTCGAAATGGAACTGCACGAATTCCGGGTGTTTGAGTCGAAACTCAAGATAATCCGCTGTGGCGGGACGAAGGGTCCTTTCTTGGCGGAGATGGGACAAATCTTCGGAATCGTCATTGACCAGGATGGGAAGGATCTCAACTCGGCCGGGAGGCACTCGTTTCAAATTGAACTTGCGATCTTCCTGGATACTGCCTCCCAAGTGGATTCGTGGGAGGACCGGATCTATAGGAAGCCAAGTGACTTGTAATCGGATTGGATCCGTGTCTGGTGCGGGGTCGGAGGGATTCCACTTTCCTTGGAGGCGACTCCACGGTTGAAGCGTTAGGTTGATGGTTTCGGTGGGATGGTCGTGGTGGGTCACGGAGATTCCCTCGCGTTGAGAGGCGACCAGGATAAAGTCGGTCGCTTTGTCTGGGAATGAGAAGCGGCCGAATTGGTCCGTCCGCAGACGAACTGCCTCTTCCGGGACGGGATAAAGCGAACTGCCCACAAGATTGAGTGGGGTTCTTCTAGGAAGAAAGAATATGGTGCGGTTCCCGAGTGGAATTCCCGAACTGTTTTGAAGGATGCCGATGGGTTGGTCCGCTAGTTCGAGTTGGGCCTTGATTCGAGTGGTGCCGATCGGTTTGCCGATATGGGTGGTTTGGTAGGTTTTGAAGCCGACGGCTTTGATGGTGAATTCGTGAATGAGATTGGTTTCCTCGTGCGGAAGACTTGGGGGTGTGTAATCGAAGGAGGTTGAATTGACACCGACTTTCCGTTGGCGGGTCCACGTTGTTTCGGCTGACGAGTCAAGAGAAGGCACGCCTTGTCGGTAGAAGGACTCAAAGCTGTGTAAGCGTCGACCGTTTGCGTCGACGGCGTCGATTGCGAATCGCGTGGCGGGCGTGAGCTGAATCTCGTGGGGCTCCGGCTGCGGCTGAAGGCGAAGTCTCGATATCGACTGGTAGCCACCGAACGCCAAAAGGTTCAGCTCGACGGGCTCTCCGGGAGCACTGTTCCATTCCCAGATTCCTTCGGCATTGACAAGCTTTTGGTTGAGTTGGTGACCGTAGCGTTGGAAGTCGTTCGGGATCAGCGCGATGTTGGTGACGATGTTGCCGTTCGGTGCACGGCAGCGAATGGAGAGTTTGTTCCCCGGCTTGAGCGTAATGGTCTGACTGGGGAGATCCGGTAAGGCGTCGAGTTCCAGGAGTTCGGAACTAAACCCTTGGGCATCAGCGACCAGTTCTACGCGGCCGGCGTATGATCCGGGGAGGCGAAAGGCGCCTGTTGCGTCGGTAATGGAACTGAATTGATGAAAGGAGGAAGCGCTGACCACGGCGCCTGTGATAGGGTTCCCGGCTTCGTCGACGATCTTCCCTCGCAGCTTGGCGCCGGGAACGAGCTTAGTTCTCAGGCGGGGTTTGGGCCATTGGCTGACCACGATGGATTGTCGGTGATAGGGGACGCTGCGCTTGTCCGTGGGATTGCCATCGAGAGCATAGGCATCGTGACGGCAATGGAGTGTTACCGAAGTCGCGGAGGCTGGCAATTGGTTGTAGGTCCAGTCGCCTCGCGCATCTGTGACCAATGGAGAGCTGGGGGGCGAATTCAATCGCGAGTCGGACAGGATCCACACTTGGGTGCCCGGAAGCGGTTGACCGAATGGATCCACGACGCGGCCGCGAATGGTGCGAGCTCGCTCAAGGGGGATGGAGAGGGAGACAGTAAGGGCTTTCTTTGGGTCGAGACCACGGCTCGCTGCGGAGTATCCCTCAGCACTGATTAGCAAGGTGCTGAATGCGTCCGTAGCGGTCTGTAGTTGAATCGAGGCATGGCCCTGAGCGTCGGTTCGCTCGGCGGCGGGCGCGGGGACCGTTCGCTCTGGCGTTCCGCGTCGGACGAGTAGGGAGCCGTCGGTGTAAACGAGGGCGCCTGGGATCGGTTTCCGGGTATTGATGTCGAAGACTTCCACATCGACGGTCATCTTCGGCAATGCCTCGGGTTCAATGGCATTTGCGGATTCGATGGATTCGTCGCTGTCTTGCGGCGGAATTGAAGGGGATTTGGTTTTTCCTTCTAGTAGGCCGGTCAGAAGGATCGCTAGCGCGGCGAGGAGAGCGACTCGTGACACTCGTTTGCCGGGAACATGCCGGGCGATCGCTCGGATTCGGCTGCGAATGGCGAGATGGCTTTCTGCGATACCGACCGCGGTGGTTTGCAGTCGTTTGTGCGTGTTGAGTTCATCAAGCAGCTGAAGAATGGTTTCGCCGTAGCGGTTGCGCTCCTCCGGGTGGGCGGCGTTGAGGGCGAGTTCATCCGTGGCGAGTTCGCGGTCGATTTGCAATCGCCGGGCGGCAAACCAAAGCACGGGATTGAACCAGTGGAGACAGAGCAGCAGACTCACGAACCACTGGACGGTGAGGTCATGGCGTTTCACATGGGCGAGTTCGTGGAGAAAGATGCAGCAACGTTCGTGCGCGGATCGGCGCTCGGTTTGACCGCGTGGGAGCATCAGGATTGGGGTGATGATACCGAAGATGGCCGGGCTGTTGACGGCCGCGGTTTCAAGGACTCGTAGGCGTTGGTGGGAGATCCGCAGGCGCTCGGCCGCTTCGGCGACTTCGCATAGGGTTTGGGCCGAGGGTTCCCCGCCTTCGCGATGGAGTCGCCACCGAAAATGACTGGCTTGAAAGATGAGTTTTGCCAGGAGAACGGCTGCTCCGGTGAGCCAGATGCCCATGAGCCAGGGGAGGATTGTCTCGTAGCTCGGCTGCGAGAATGCTGCTGTCGCCTTGGGACTCGCTTTCGTTGGTGCTACGAATGGGGGAGCGGGGTGAGTCCCGATCGGTTCAGATGGGGGCGGACTAACCGATAGCGCATTACGCGGGGGTGCCTCTGTCGGTGGTGTTTCATGTGAGACGAGTTCCGGGGTTGGGGTGGCGGGCGATACGCCGGTTTCAACCCGGACGGGCGCGCGAGTCGATTCAGCTTCCGGGAGTCGAATCACACCGAGCGGACTAGTGGGCGCTTGCGGGAGTAGGAGCCGGAAGAAGACCACCAGCCAAAGGAGATGCCGCCAGCGGGCGGTCAGACGATGGCGAAGTAGCCATTGTAGTAACAAAACAACGGGCACCAAGAGCGCGGCGTGGGCGCTGGCACGGGCCACCGACATGGCCGCTGGGGTCAACCATTCCATTTCTATTCCTCCTTTTCCTTCAGGATGCGGCGTAACTCTTGGATATCGCCCTTCGAGAGCTCGGTCTCCTTGACCAAATCCAAGACGATCGATGCCGGAGCCCCCCCGAAGACCCGGTCAATGAACGTGCGGCTCTCTTGTCGAATGCAGGCTTCCATCGATACCAGCGGCCAGTAGAGAAACCGCCGCCCCGCTTTCTCCGTTCGCAGCGCCCCTTTCTTAACCAAGCGGGTCAATAAAGTGCGCACGGTTCCGAGACTCCACTGACGATCCTTGGAAAGTGCGTCGAGCACTTGGGTGGCGGCGACCGGTGGCTGTTGCCATGCAATCGAAAGGACATCCCACTCGGCGTCGGTGATGCGGATGGATTTTTTGGGTTGGCTCATGATATCTGCGACAGTTGTCGCATTTAAAATGGTACAACTGTCGCAGGTAGTCAAGAGGCGATTCCGGATTTGTTCTTTGACCTCGGAGTGTTCGGGGCCGGCGAGCTTCTGGGGGACGAATTGCCGTGGCTTCGCGGTTGCTTCGGGAAACGACGGTGGGTTAAATGGCGGGATGTTGTTTCGATTGAAGCGAATGCGATTTGGGGCCTTGGTTGGGGTTGTTTTGCTGTTGCTTGGAAGCATTCCGAGCGTAGCAGATGTCGGCGGCGCGCTCGACCAAGCGGGTGCCAATCGAGCCGAGTTGGAGGCATTTGTGGCGCATGCGGCGGACGCGCATGGAGATTTTGGGCAGCGTGCGGCGGAGTTCCTGGTGCGATACATGCCGGAGAAGGATCGCCAATCTCTAAGTGCGGCCTTCCTCAATGAGAATCTGGATTTTGCTCTGCGGGCCAGGGCCGAGTTTCCGTGGGCGCAAAAGGTGTCCGAAGCGATGTTTTTCAACAACGTGTTGCCTTACGCTTCGTTGGATGAATCTCGTGAACGGTGGCGGCCGGGCTTGTACGAAAAAGCCAAAGCCATCGTGGCCGACGCGGAAACCGCTACCGAAGCCGTGCAGGCAATCAACCGGGAGTTATTCAACGTGATCAATGTGCACTACAACACGGGGCGCAAACGCCCGAACCAAAGCCCGGACGAATCAATCCAACAGGGACGAGCCACCTGCACGGGATTATCGATCATTCTCGTTGACGCCTGTCGTGCCGTGGGCATTCCGGCGCGGATCACCGGGACACCGCTTTGGACCAACAACCGGGGGAATCACACCTGGACCGAGATCTGGGATGGGGGCTGGCACTTTACCGGATCGGATGAGTACGATGCGAAGGGGCTGGATCGTGGTTGGTTTGTCGGAGCGGCCGGTAAAGCGGATCGAACCCAAGCCCGCTATTCCATCTACTCCAGCTCTTGGAAACCCGCGGACACCCATTTCCCGATGGTGTGGGCGCGTGGGGATGAATCGGTGCCGGCCTACAACGTTACCGACCGGTATGCCGTTGCGGGTAAGGAAGGTGCGGATGCCCATGAATTAATGGTGCGGGTCCGTGACACGCAGGGTGGGGAGCGTTTGGCGGTGAAGGCCGAATTGCTTGATGCGGACAATCAGGTCGTGACCGGCGTCATGACCAAGGCGGGGCGGGCGGATCTTAATGATATCGCCGCGTTGACGTGTCGTCCGAACGCCTCCTTTTGGTTGCGTTTGAGTCATGGTGATGAGGAGAAGCGCATTCCGATCGCTCGACAAGCGGATGGTCCCGTGACTTTGGATTTGGTTTGGGCGGCGTTGCCCAGTTCGGCCGCTTCGGAATCGGATCCGGTGGCTGCAATCAAGGCTTGGTTAGCGGTGCCCGAAGCCGTGCGTCCGGAACTTCCTGCGGGAGCCGCCGAGGGATGGTCTGTTGAACAGGCGGAACGAGTGGTTACGATGGTCTGGCAGGATCTCGTGGCGCAGGAACGAAAGGCGCGTGCTCAAGAGTTGAAGGATCAGGTGATCCGTCTTGGCGATCATGAGTTGAAGTTTAAGGAACGTGTGTTTGGTGAAGCGCCCGATGCGGGGCATTCGTTGTGGATTTCCATGCACGGTGGTGGTGGTGCGCCACCTGCGGTCAACGACCGGCAGTGGGAGAATCAGATCCGGCTCTACGAACCGGAAGAGGGCATCTACGTGGCGCCGCGCGCTCCCACGGATACCTGGAACCTGTGGCATCAAGCCCACATTGATGCCTTGTTCCAACGCTTGATTGAAGACTATGTGATTGCTCGCGGGGTGGATCCGAATCGGGTGTATGTCATGGGATACTCGGCCGGTGGGGATGGGGTTTACCAATTGGGTCCGCGGATGGCGGATCGCTGGGCCGCCGCGGCGATGATGGCGGGGCATCCGAATGAGACGAAACCGATCAGCCTACGGAATCTCCCCTTTGCTCTCTTCATGGGAGGAGAGGACAAGGCTTATAAACGAAATGAAGTCGCGGCGAGCTGGGGCGAGTCCTTGGGACAACTGCGGAACCAGGATCCAGACGGCTACCCGCACTGGGTGCAGATCTATCCCGGGAAAGGGCACTGGATGGAGCGGGAAGATCGGGAGGCCTTGCCTTGGATGCAAAAGTATTCCCGCAACGTGTGGCCCAGCCGGATCGAATGGTTGCAAGACGATGTGGTTCACGAGCGGTTTTATTGGTTGGAAGTATCCCGCGAAGCGATTGCCGATCGGCAACGGATCACGGCCGAGGTGAACGGGCAATCGGTGACGATTGAAGCCGACGGGGTAACCTCGGTGGCGTTGCGACTCCGGGACGGTTTGATTGATCTGGATCAGCCCATCCGGGTGATGGCAAACGGCGAACAAGTCTTTTCGGGTAAGGTCCCGAGATCCTTCGCTGCCATTCGCCGTTCGCTAGAGCAACGGGCGGAACCGTCCTCCGTGGCCACGGCTTATTTACCGCTTTCTTGGTAGGTTTTAGTGCCCGCGTTCGGCTGCTTCGGTGGCGATCTGCTGGTATTGAGCAATCGCCCACTCGAAGGTGGCTTCCGCAGCTTTGCGCTCCGAGGCGGCGATCTGTCGATGGCGAGCGCGCCAGAGTTGCCGGATGGTTTCTTGGCACCAACGGGCACTGCGGGCGTTGGCCCGAATGGGGCGGTTCGCGACCAAAACGTCCACGGGATTGGTGTGCAGTTGGGGGAAGTGGCGGAGGGCGAACCAACTGCTGTCCGCGACTGGCACCTTAAACGTCAAGCGGCGTATGTGCCCATTCGCCGGAAAGGTCTGAGTGGCGATGACTCGACCATTCTGCACGAGTTCGACCCGGCGCTGGCCACCCTCCACTTCCGTGGTCGGGGGTGGTCCGTGAAAGGTGACGGTGTCTCCCACAAAGCGAGAGCCTCCCACCGGGGTGATTTGGCCTTGGGCAACGGTCTCCGGAGTGCGCGGGGCAAAGGCGACCTCGGCGGTGACGGTGACGGATCCGGGTTGTTCCAAGTGCACGGACCCGGATCCCGGTCGGGTTTGATTCACGGCGAAGTCGAGGGCATGTGCAAAGCCGTCGGAGACGTACGAGCGTCCCGCGGCTAAGCCTTGGCACCACTCGGTGAAATCGAGGCGCCGCTGTTTCCCGAGTCGAACATAGACTCGCCCTTGGCCCACGCGGCTCCCACTCATGCAGGGGAAGTCGGTCTCGCCGCTCACCTTCAAAGGGAACCCGCAGTTGAGGATGTGATAAAACATATTCCATTCCGGAATGCGGGCGGTATCCATTGCGCTGATAAAATCACAGACACCGGCCGCGACCGAGACGCAGATCTCCATGGCGCCCACACTATTCATTTCTGGGATGGCGAAATTGGGGAGCGTGTCGGCGGCGGAATCGATTGCCGAGCGGAGTTCACTGGGAGCGAGGCCTTCGTCGTGGTCTTGGTCGGTTGCCGAGAAGGATTGGGGGAGGAGAGCGAGCTTTGCTTCGGCCCGCGTGAGCGTGCCGTCGCGATTGGCGTCGAACTCGGTGAAGAGGCGTTGAGTCGCGCGGGTCGGATTGATTTGTAGGCCGCTCGCGGAGTGAGCGTAGCCGGTGATCCCGCCCTGTTCCCTAGCCCAGCGGAGGACGGGTGTGGTCCAAGTGGGCCAGCCTTTGTCTTTGGTGCCCTCGGAACCTGGGTAGGTTTGGTTCTTCAGATTCAGCAGGCACACATGACCCAAGGCGGCGGAACCGAAGCCGCTGATTTCGAGGTCGTATTTCATCAGCGTCTTGGACTCGCTCAAGGCATCGACGGCGGCATCAAAGAATTGGCGCTGGAACTCGAAACACGGTCCCCAGGTGAGAACACAACCCACGTTGAGCCCTTCGCCCTTGACTTGGCGAAACATGTCGGCGGGGGTGACTCCCAGGGTGGGCATGTTGTAGTGGGCGCAGCCGGCACCGTGGATGTGGTGATCGCCGGAGTAGAATCCGTAATCTTCGGGACGGATCCAGCGTTCCAGTTGGAAGCGGAGTTCTGGGGTGGGGTTTGCGGCGTCGATGATGACGCTCCGTTCTTGGGTGCGATATTCCGGGCCCCGTGAAGATGTGACGGAAAACTGGCCTGGTGGAAGCGTGACCGTTTCGCCATCACTGCGATAGACCTGCTCTTGAAAATAAAAGTCGGGTGCCAGTCGTTTGGCTTGAGGCGGGTAGACATGACCCTGGGCATCCCGGAACACGAAACGACCCGTCGTGGGCTGATTGTCTTCGTCGAGCACGCGGAGTTTCACTTCGATCGCGGGCTGGACCTGGAAGAGGGTGGCGACCTCGCCCCGAAAGCCAATGTCTTGGTTGCCTTGGCCGACGTCAAAACCGATGGTGGCTTCCCATTGTCCCGCTGTGTGGGCGTAGATGAGTCCGATGGCATATTCGGTTTGGAGTCCCGAGAGGTGTTCTTGCATGGGTGGTTTTTGATACATCTCGAGCGCCAGGAAACGGTCGGGGTCTGATTCTGCGACGGATGTCTCGGCCAAGGCCTCGCGCTGCATCCGGACGGCCGAGAGTGGTGTCATTCCGGCGTAGACGGGGCCGCTTTGCGGGCTGAGGATCCGGAGTTGTTCCACGCTCGTACTCTGATTCGTGACTTTGATTAGCACTGGGGTGTAGCCGCCTTGTTGTAGCGGAATCGGACCTGGTCGTTTGCGGACTTTGACACGTACTTCGGGATTGATGTGAACGAAGAAGCTGACCTCGCTCTCGATGGCCTCGGCGAGCGCTTCGGAGTCATCCGTGGGATTCGCGTTTTGCAGGCTACCTAGGATGGTCTCATCCAGTGGTGCGCCCAAGAAGTTTAGGGTCTCGGCCACCCGAAGAAGGTTCGCGCGAAGGGGTTGAAAGGGAGTGCTGGTTGCAGGCTCCTGCGCCAGCGTGTGTTCCAGCAAGGTTGCTGTGAGGCAGATCCAGAGTAGCCGAATCGCGAACTGATTGTTTCGGTCTATGGCGGTGTTCATGATGATGGGGCGACGGCTCAACTTAGGCTTTCGGAGGGAAAGTGCAATCCCAGAGACAGTGAGGGAGGATCGAAAAAGGATGCCGTTCTAAGAGGGAGTCCGGATGGTAGGGCGAGCGTACTCGCGAGCCGTTGGGCAAGAGACGGGAACGCGAACACCGAAGGCTAAGAGGGACGCCGCTCTTGCCCAACGGCTCGCGGGTACGCTCGCCCTACCGCCTTTCGCCCCTCTGGGGCTCTTGGGGGTGGAGGGACGCGGGAAATCGTTTGAGTTCGTTGGGGAACCAGCCTACGCTTTGGTTCAGTCCCACACACTTGGATGTGATAACGCATTAGTACGATGGAAGTTCCTCTGCTGGTTACCGATTTCTTGCACCGTGCGGCCACCCTGTATCCGGATAAGGTCGCCATTATCGAAGGTTCGCTCCGCTACACGTATCGTGAGTTTCAGCAGAGGGCCAATCAGCTGTCTCACGCCTTACTCGCGGCCGGAATCGGCAAAGGAGATCGCGTTTGTATCCTCAGTCCGAACTCGCATTACTTCTTAGAAAGTTTTTATGGGGTGAGTCAGATCGGGGCCGTGCTGGTGCCGTTGAACTACCGGTTGGTGGCGGAAGACCACGAATACATCATCAACCACGCCGGGGTGAAAGCGCTGTTAGTGGATCCAGATTATCTCGAAATGGTGGATGCCATTCGCGCTTCCTTGAGCGCCGTGTCTGTCTGGATCGCCGCCCAGGGGGAAGGGACGGTGACGGAACAATGGGAATCCTGGGATGCTTGGATTGCGCCGCAGTCGACCGAGTTGCCGCCCGATCCGGGGCTGTCTGAGTCGGACCTGGTTTCCATCAACTATACCTCAGGGACGACCGCACGGCCGAAGGGGGTGATGTTGACGCATCGAAACTGTTACTTGAACGCGTACAATTTGATCATTCATGTGCAGATGCGGCATGAAGACGTCGAGTTGTGGACCTTGCCGATGTTCCACTGCAACGGGTGGGGCGGGGTGTATGCGCTGACGGGATTGGGCGGTACGCATGTGGTGTTGCGAGCGGTGCAGGCCAAGACAATCTTTGAGTTGATCGAAAGCCACGGCGTGACCCTAGCCTGTATGGCGCCTACGGTTTTGAGCACGATTCTGGAGTATCCGGATCGGGATCAGCACACGATTGCAACCTCGCCACGGTTCGTGGTGGCCGGTGCGCCGCCGCCCGCCGCCTTTATTGAGCGATTGGAGACAGAGTTGGGCTGGCACTTTATCGAGATCTATGGTCTTACGGAAACCTCCCCGTTGCTCACTGTCACGCCGGTGGATCACCATACGGAGACGCCCGATTACGCTCGCCGTAGCCGGGCGGGGATTCCGGTGTTGGGCGTGACCCACAAGGTATGTGATGACGCGGGGAATCCGGTGCCCCAGGATGATCAAACCATTGGCGAGGTTTGTGGTCGATCCAATGTGATCTTCAAAGGGTATTGGGAACAACCCGAGGCTACGTCCGAGTGTTTGAAGGATGGGTGGTTTCACACTGGAGATTTAGCTACTTGGGATAGCACGGGGAGTATCAATATTGTGGATCGCAAGAAGGACGTCATCATCTCCGGGGGCGAGAATATCAGCTCGCCGGAAGTGGAAGCCGTGCTTTACCGGCATGAGGCGGTGTTGGAGTGTGCGGTGATCGGCGTGCCCCATGAGCAATGGGGGGAAACACCGAAGGCGTTGATTGTGCTCCGCGACGGCGCGTCGGCAACGGAGGCGGACATCATTTCGTTTTGTCGCGAGAGCATGGCTCATTTCAAGTGTCCCACCTCGGTCGAGTTTCTCCACGCGTTGCCGCGGACGGCGACGGGGAAGTTGCAGAAATTTCGGTTGCGAGAACGTTACTGGAAGGGGCAGACCAAACGAGTGAACTAGTCCGGCCGGTAGGGCGGCTGGTGGGGCGAGCGTACCCGCGAGCCCTACCTTTTGCTGATTGCCCCGTTTTTTGGCGGGAGGGCCGAATCCCAACGTCTCCACTTTGCTGGAAAACCGTTGGCATTCGTGAGGGGAGTGCGCTAGGTTGGCGACAGTCTCTACGGGGTAGTGATGCACTGGTATGGAATGGCGAGTGATTGAGTATCGCGACGAAGCGTCCTGGTCGGCAAGTGATGCCGACCAGCCGGATGCCGTTTCGAGTCAACGCGTTCGGCCCGGTTTGGTGAATTATTTGGCCGCCGGAGTCGGCTTGGTGTTGACCGGCATTTTGGCCGTGTTTGCCTTCAGCTTCCTGGTGGTGGTGGTCTTGCCCTTGGCGGCGATTGGGGGCGGGATATGCTGGTGGCGTTGGCGCCGCATGCTGCAACAGGCGCAGAACCAGGCTCGGCAATCCGTGAAAAGCCCCGGTGGCACCAGTGCGACCCGCGTGCGTCGGGCGGATCGCGAAGACGTGATCGATATTTAGTTTCTAGCGCTTCGTTTTAGCGCGGCCTGTTTCTTAAGCTTCGTGCCCGAAAGCCGGTTTGTTCTTCCCGCTCGGAGGACGGGCCGCGAGCGCGGCGATTATCTCTTGGGTGCGTTCCTCAATAATCCCTTCGCATCGCGCAATTTCTTTTTTCCGTTGTTTCAAATGATCCGCTGCGATGGCTTGGAGGTCGTCGACGTTGTAGAGGTAGACGTTATCTTGATAGCCGACGGCCGGATCGATGTCCCGAGGGACGGCGATATCAATCAAGAGTAGAGGCCGTGCGGGACGATGCGTCAGGAGCTCCTGAAGCTTGGGTTGATCGATCACGTAGTGAGGCGCGGCGGTGCTGCTGATGATGATATCAATTTCGCGGAACGCGCCCGCCCAATCATCAAAATGAATCGCCCGTCCGCCGAGTTCTTGAGCGAGGGCTTCGGCCTTATCGTAGGATCGGTTGGAAACGATCACGCTGCTCGCCCCGCGAGAAAGGAGTGCTCGGGCGGTCTTTTCACTGGTGTCCCCGGCGCCCAAGACCATGACTTGGTGTTCCTTCAACCCGTCGAAGATCCGTTCGGCGAGCTCGACGGCGGCGGAGGCCACGGAGGTGGTTCCGCGCTGGATGTTGGTTTCGGATCGGATTTGCTTCGCAACCTGAAACGCTTTTTGGAAGGTCTTATTCAGCCGACGGCCGGTTTGTTTGTGTTGTAGGGCGACTTGGTAGGCCTGCTTGAGTTGCCCGAGGATTTCCGTTTCCCCGAGCATCATCGAGTCCAGGCCGCTGGCGACCCGGAAAAGGTGTTCGATGCCTTGGCGGCCGACGTGGGTGTAGATGGCGTCACCGGGTTGTTCCTCCACGGAGCGGTTGGCGGCAAACTGTTGTTTGAGGGATTCGCCCAGTTCGGCGGTGGCGGATTCGTGGGCGGCGTAGATCTCGACCCGATTGCAGGTGGAGAGGATAACCATCTCCTCCAGATCGGTCTCGGCGCGGAGCCGTTGCATGACCTCGGGGAGATGAGATTCGGCCACGGCGAACTGTTCCCGGAGACTGACCGGGGACGAGTGATGGCTCAAACCGACAACAAGGAACGACATCAGGCGGCAGTTTCAGTCAGGGTGAGTGGTGACATGGGATTGCGGTGCGGCTGCTGGGGCGAAATTCACTGGTGAGTTGATGACATCAGGTTCGTGCCCCAAAACGTCAGGATGACGAAGGCGAAGACCAAGAGCGAGCCCAGGGCGAAACGACGTCCCTGGAGGTTGGCGCGCAATCGGGCGAGAGCCATGCCCGCGTAAAGCGCCCACACAATCGCGGACCAAATGGTTTTTGCGTCCCATTGGAAAGACGGTCCGGAATCCGAATAAAGGAGCGGGATCATGCCGAGTCCCGCCGTTAAGAGGCCTATCCCGGTAAAAAGCAGGGCCGCGGTGATGCGGTCCAGACGCTGGATCGGGGGGAGGAGGGAGAGGATGGCCCGGAGTTTGTTGAATTTAAGGTCGTGCTCTTGGGTGAGAAACATGGCTCCGGCAGTGGCGCTCAGAGCAAAGGTTCCGTAAGACAGAAGGATCAGCGTCGCGTGCAGGCTGACCGTTCCGTTGATAAAGGCCGGTTTTTCGGACTGCTGATCCAGGCCGGGCATCAAGGCAAAGACGCTGGCGGCGAACAAAAGCGGGGACACAAAGGCCCCGAGAAAGCGGAGGCGGGGCCAGAGTCCGATGACGAGATAGCTGCCCGTGATCGTCCACAGCACAAATGCCGTGGCCTCGTAGAGATTGGTCACGGGACATTGGTTGAGGGAAAACCCTCGGGAAATCAGCGCCAGGGTGTGCGGGAGGAAGGCAGCAAGGAGGACAAAGTAATTCACGCGGTTGCCTTGGCGAAAACCACCTCGCCAAAGAAACACGGAATAGAATAGGCACACGCCGTAGAGTATCACTGCGACGCTGAACCATTGTCGATCGCTCAACCAGCTCACGTGGGGAGCCTAGGGCGCAGAACGAGGCAGGAAAAGCCACAAATGGGGTGAGGGGGGCGGTGTGAGCGTACCCGCGAGCCGTTGGGCAAGAACCGCTCACCGCATACGCCATCGCCTCAAAGCCGGGTGTGATTCAGTGTGCGGGGCATCGGATCGAAGCGGCAGGCTTCCCTTTGAAGAGGCTGAAAGAACAGGTCGCTGACGAGGAAAGCGGCAGCTCTGCTCCCGCACTCCATATGAGAGAGCTGAGTTTTCCATTTTGCAGTATTCATTTAACCTTTTTCATTCTTCCTGCAATAGGCCGCCTCCTTATGCGTGATTACCCGCTTTTTCCGCAACTAATCTCCCCGCACTTTAAATTCCCCCCCCTGGGGCTTGGGTTGGGGCGGTGGTGTTTGCGGTGAGCGGTTCTTGCCCAACGGCTCGCGGATTTGGTTTTGGGGCGTTCCGTTTCGCTGCTGGGCTACGAGAGATCTTTTTTAAGAAGTAAGCTGAAACTGCTCTATCGATTTGCTTTGTTTGTTTCCGGGATGTGAGGTGTGCGAACAAGAATCTTGACGCAGAGGGGTGGGTGTGAGAGGCAATGGATAGGAGGAGAGATGATTGGGCGAATGATGAGAATAGACTGGAAACCGTTGGTGTGTCTTCTGTGGCTCGGCATTGTAGGCTGGCTTGGCGGCTTGTTGCCCTGCGAACTGCAGGCTGCTGAAGAACTGGCGACGCTTCGAGGGACCGTTACCGATGTCGCGGGGAATCCACTGGTCTCGGTGCGCGTCTCGCTGAATACGGCGGCACCGAAAACGGGGCCGCGGTTTCTTTGCCCCTCTTGTTATGCGGATTGCGGTAAGGCGACGCTGACTCAACCCGATGGCACCTTTGAGATCAATCAACTCGATCCTAGTCTCCGGTTTGAGGTGCTTTGTGTCGGGGAGGGTTTGGTTGCTCGCTTTGTTCCCAAGGTGGATCCGTCAGCGGGGCCGATTGAGACTCAGTTAGAAGCGTTGGACTTAACGGGCGTGCCCGACGAATTCCTGATTTCGGGTCGCATTGTGGATTCCTTTGGCGATGGAATTGCCCATGCGGTGGTGACGGTGAGTGCTCGGACGCGAGGGGATCGGACTTCATGGGGCGGTCTCCAGGGCTTTATGGCAACGCCGGTTGCGGTTTCTGACGAGGAGGGCCGATTCTTGATGGTGGCCGAGGAACCGTTTGACGTCGTAGAGCTCGCCGTTTCTGCTCGCAACTTTGCTGATCACCATTTCCCGAACGTGCCGTCGGGAAAGAAGGATCGTCGCTATGCGCTCCCACGGGGAGGAACTCTCTCCGGGCGGGTGATCCATGAGGGGGAACCGGTTGCGGGAATTACTGTGGAAATCGCCTCAGACAATCGGACCATGGGAGCGGGGTTCTATCAGACCGCCGTGCCGACGGATGACGAGGGGATCTTTCATTTCTATAATCTACCGCCTAACAAGAACTATCTCGTAACCGCGTCGATGGAAGCGATTCGTCACCTCGGGATCACCCCAATCGAGCGGGTGAATGCGTTGCAAGACGAACAAGTGGTGTCGCTCGGCGATCTTGTTGTGGAGCCGGGATTGATACTTTCCGGCGTGGTGGCAACGAGTGACGGCGAGGCCATTCCGGAAGATTCGGTGATCTATCTTTCGCACGCTGAGATTTGGAAGGGACAGTCGGTGGTGCTCCCGCCGGACGGGCGCTTCCGGTTCGAGGGCTTGCATCCCGGCGATACCCGGATGTCGTTGACCATGCCGAACTATCATTTCTCTCCGCGCAATCGCAGTTTCACGGGGCAACGAGGTCGACGGCTCGCGGGCACTTTGACCCACTCGCGGAATGAGGTGGAACTGCTGGTGGAGCCGGGCCCGTATCAGGGCAATGAACGATTGCCGGATTTTATGGGACAAGAGTTCGTCACGCGGCGGCCGTTTCGAGGGGGTGAACCACTCTCTCGATCCGAGCAAGCGGCGTCTGTGACGGTCGTCGTTCGAGATGCTCAATCCGGCGATCGAATCTCCGATTACCAGATCACTCCGGGTTGGTTGTTTGAAGGCGGGCAGCATCCCGTTTGGCATCACTTTCAATCCCGAAGGGTGAATGGGAGTAGCGGGAGTGTTGGATCGATGGTGTTGGCCAAACGGAGTGGTTCCGCACACGTGTTGGTTGAAGCCAAGGACTACTTACCCGAGACGGTTGCGGTGGAGGGACAGTTTGGCGAGCGGATCGAGGTGGCGTTGCGGCTGGGACGCGGCCTCAATGGTGTCGTGCGAAGTCCCGATGGCACGCCTGCGGCGAGTGCGGTGGTTCTGATCACGAAGACCTGGCCGAACAGCGAGCGACCCTACTTGGTGTTTGTGGAGGAGGGTCAATTTCGGAGTGACACCTTGCAACAGCATGAGCACCAACGAACGGATCGAGAGGGGCACTTTCAATTTTCGCCGCGGGCGGGGAATTTCCCAATTCTTGTCGCGCATCCCACCGGTTTTGCCGCTCTCAAGACCCTAGATGCCACTGCGCCGGTGGACCTGGTTTTGGAACCCTGGTCGAGAATTGATGGCGTCATCGAAGCTCCGTTCGCTCCGGATCTGCGCCTTGGTATCCATCGGATGGCCCCGTTGGCCGCGCCGCCCAAGAACACGTCGCTTTGGCAACGGATCGTGCGGAAGGTGGGTTTGGGGCGGTCGCAAGCTCGTTCGAGTTTTTGGGATTTCATCCACGTTGCCCCTAAGATCGAACGGGAAGATGACGGTCCGTTCCGATTGAGCTTCATTCCGGCGGGACGCTGGTCGGTGAATTTGATGCGATTTGTGCCGAGCGAAGACATCGTGGGCGCCTCGGAGGGACGCACGGTGCGAAAGAGCGAGGCCGTGGTGAAACCGGGCGAGACGAAATCGGTGTTTCTGAGCGGGAGCGGATCGAATGAGCAGTGAGGCTTATTTGCCAGGTCACAGTCCGGATGTGACAGACTTCATGGCTCGGCGGAGCTTGGCTACCCATGGGGCGTTCTTCCTGCCTCACTTGGAGCCGGGTGTCTCTGTCTTGGACTGTGGTTGCGGCCCGGGATCGATTACCTTGGGAATTGCGGCTCGGGTGGCGTCGGGAGAGGTGGTCGGCATTGATCGCGAGGCGTCTCAAATTGAGCGAGCGGAAACGCAAGCGGTTCGTGACGGTGTGGACAATGTGGCGTTTCAAACCGCCGATTGTGCGGCTCTGCCGTTTGATGCTTCTCGGTTTGATCGAATCTTCAGTCATGCCCTGCTGGAGCATCTTGCGGATCCGGTGAGGGCCTTGCGGGAGTGGCACCGAGTTTTGAAACCGGGTGGTGTGATTGGGCTCTGTTGCCCGGATTGGGGTGGATTTCTGCTGTCGCCACCGAGTGAGGCCCTTTCGCAAGCCTTGGATCGGTATATGTCACGGCAGAACGAACGGGGCGGCGACGTCCGGGTAGGACGCAAGCTCGGGGTGCATCTGGCGGCAGCGGGGTTTGAGCGGGTGGAATTATCCGCGCGGTATGAGTGTTATGCATCTCCCGCGCAGATCGGAGAGTATTTGGCGAGCCAGCTCGAACGTGATGGAGACGTTGCCTCTGCCGGAGTGTTTCGGGAATGGAGCGAGCGGGAGGGAGCTCTTTTCGCACAGGCCTGGGTATCGGCGGTTGCCTTCAAGGCCACTGAGTAGCCTTAAATTGAACGCCGAGCGGGCAGAGGGCTAATGGTTTGGGATCGGATCGGACCGAAATTGCCAAAACAAAGTGGTCAGTCAAATGGACGAGTGGCACACTCCCTAGCATGCGAGAGCAAGAAACGACTAGCGGAGATCGGAAACGTATGGGGATGAATCGGTTCGCATTCGTGGTGTGCCTGAGTTCGCTCATGGTGTTTGGCGGTTGTGGGCAAGAGGAGATTGGAACCTACCCACCGTCAAGTGGGGACTTTGTAGAGAATTTGGATGGGCGTGGAACGGCTAAGGTGTGGGGCATTGAATTCGAGGTTCTGAGCGTTGTCGGGAGTCTCACCCGATCCCAATTCGAGGGCGGGTTGCACTCGGATCCGGAAAAGACGGACGCCCAAATCGACATTAATCTAGGCGATGACGTTGCGGTGCACTTGGAGAAAAGGCCGGGTAGCGGAATTACCTTCCAATTGAACGGGAAATCGTACGGCAGTCTTGAGGTCGGTGATAAGGTGTTGATCGATTCGGAGAGAGCGGTTCAGGTCAACGACGTTTCAAGGCAGCCAGAGTAGGCAACGATTGGGAAGGACGTTCCGCTTCAGTGGGTTGTGTCCTGGGTCACGCCATTCGTTTAGAAAGTCAGGTTCGTGCGCTTGCAAAATTGGGCGTTTCGGGAGTGAATACCCGGAATTATCCTATGAAGAGATCTTGTTCCGTCCTTCTTGCTTTTGGGCTCTTGGCTGCCTCGCCGGGCCTTGCTGATGTCGTTCCGCAGAGTGAATACGGATCGGGTTTGTCCGCTTCCCAGGCATTGGAGCGGATGGCCGCTCCCGAGGGTTTTGCGGTCGACCTGATTGTCGCCGAACCTGGCATCGCGCAACCCATCGCGATGTGTTTCGATGCCCGTGGGCGAATCTGGGTGTTGGAGGGACATACCTATCCGTTGCGGGCGCCGGAAGGGCAAGGGCGCGATCGGATTGTGATTCTGGAGGATGCGGATGCAGACGGTTCCTTCGAAAGCAAAACGATCTTTGCGGAAGGCCTCAACCTGGCCAGTGGGATCGAAGTGGGTTTCGGCGGGGTTTGGGTGGGAGCTGCCCCATATCTCCTGTTTATTCCGGATGCCAACCACGACGATCAACCGGATTCCGAACCCCAAGTGGTTCTGGATGGGTGGGGCTACGAGGACACCCACGAGACACTGAACAGTTTTACCTGGGGGCCGGACGGGTGGCTTTACGGGTGTCATGGGGTATTCACCCACTCGAAGGTCGGGAAACCCGGGACGCCGGAGGAAGATCGCGTTCGATTGAATGGTGCGGTTTGGCGGTTTCATCCCGTCTCACACGCGTTTGAAGTGTTTGCCCACGGAACGAGTAATCCTTGGGGCGTGGACTTTAATGAGAAGGGGGATTTTTTCATCAGTGCCTGTGTCATCCCACACTTCTTTCATATCGTGCAGGGCGGTCGATACATCCGACAGGCGGGCAATCATTTCAATCCCTACACCTTCGGCGAGATTGATACCATTGCGGATCACAAACACTATGCGGGCTCCATTCGCGATCACGCCTTCTGGGGCGAAAACAAAACCTTGCGACCAGCGGCTCCGCAGAGCACGTCTGAGCTGGGTGGGGGGCACGCTCACTGTGGACTGGCGATCTACCAAGCCGATGTGTTCCCGGGACAGTATCGGGGGGAAGCCTTTTTTCACAACCTGCATGGCCACCGGATTCTGCAGGAGCATCTGGAACCGAGTGGGTCCGGCTACATTGCCCAGCACCGACCAGATTTCATTTTCGCCAACGATCACGACTTTATCGGGGTGACGGTCATGCAAGGGCCGGATGGCGCGCTTTATTATTCGGATTGGGTGGATCCCCAGACCTGTCATCATCGCGATGATAAGATCTGGGACCGGAGCAATGGGCGCATCTATCGCGTCCGCTACGGCGATGTCCGGGTGCAAAAGATCGACCTCCGAAGTGATTCCGATGTCGTGTTGATTACCCGTTTGGTGAATGCCAATGCCACCGTGGCGCGACAGGCCCAGCTGGTTCTCCACGAGCGGGCGAACGCCGGCGAATTGGATCTCGATTTGGCGAACCTCCGGTTTAGTTCGTTGGATCGGACGTTCGCGAACAACCTCAGTGTGCGCCTGAGAATCTTCTGGGCCCGGTACGTGACGGGATTGCTTTCCAAGGCGCGCTTGCGGGTGGCTTTGAAGGATCGTTCCGAATATATCCGTGCTTGGGCCGTGCAACTCTCGGAACCGAACGGGCGGACGCTCCCTCGCTATGCCGAGTTGGCGCGTGAGGATGCCTCACCGGTGGTGCAGCGCTATTTAGCTTCCAAGTTACAGACGCTCCAGCTGGCCAATCGTTGGGATATCGCGGCTGGTCTCTTGTCGCACGAAGCCTCGAAAACAGATCACAACATTCCGCTCTTGGTTTGGTATGGCATCGAACCTCTGGTGGAAGCCGACGCGGACCGTGTGCTGCGCATGGTGCGAGCGAGTGGTTGGGAGAAGCTTTTTCAATTCACCTTACGACGCGCGATCGCGAGTGACGCGGGTCGTTCGCAGTTGCTGACGGCGCTGGGTGGATCAGACAGCGTGGGAGATTACGAAACCCTGGGGGAGGCCTTGCTGCGAGCCCTAGCCAAGATGCCGCCGGTGGCCCGACCCGAAGGGTGGGACGCGGCCCGGACACGGGGTGAGGCTTTGGCCCAGGATGATAACGCGGTTCGCACGGTCTTGAATCGACTCGGTGCTCGCTTTGGAGATGCGAACTACTTCTCGGTTTGGCGCGACTTGGCTAAAGATGGTGGTAGCGATGCCGCCGCCCGGATTGAGGCGCTGGAATTGCTTCGTATTGGAGGAGATGCTGAGCTCGGGAACATTGCCCGGTCGGTGATGGATCAGCCCGCTCTTCGTTCTGAGGCTATTCGGGCTCTGCGGCTTGATCCCGGGACGGAAACGGCGAGCGCGCTTGTTCCACGACTCGAGTCGTTCACTCGCGAGCAGCGTAATGAGGCCATTAACCTTCTCGCATCGCGAGCGGATATGGCTTTGGCCTTGTTGCGGGCGGTCGATTCCAAGGCGGTTTCTTCGTCGTTGATTTCGCCCGTGCTCCTGGATCAGTTCGATGCCTTCCAGGATGATCGTATCGCCGCTTTGATCGAAAAAAACTGGGTCCGCGGCGGCGGTGAAGTGAGCTTGGACGAGCTGAAGGACGAGATTCAAAAATGGCAAGGTCGGCTTCGTCCCGCAGTGATCCAACGCGCCGATGCCTCCAAGGGCCGGCAAGCCTACCAAATGCTCTGCGGCAACTGTCACCAACTCTTTGGCGAAGGCGTGGCATTGGGCCCGGATCTCACGGGTTCCAATCGGGCGGATTTGAGCTATTTGCTCGAAAACGTCCTCGCGCCGAGTGCCGTGGTGGGTAAGGACTATACGATTACTGCTTTCACGCTCCGAGATGGGAGTATTGTCAGCGGGATGGTCAAAGAAGAAGCGGGTGGTTTTGCAAAAGTGGTTTTGCCGGGAGGAGAGATCGTTGATGTGAAATTGTCCGATGTGGCTGAGCGTGAGGGGAAAGCGGTTTCGTTGATGCCTTCTGGTTTGTTTGAAGCCATGCCCGAGGAAATGGTCGCCGATTTAGTGAAGTATCTGACAAGTCCGACGCAGGTGCCGCTCCCCGATACCAACTGAGGCCAACGTTTTGTTGGACTCATGAATATAATCGCTCCTTCGGACCAGGCGGGCGTCCCCCAAACACGAGAGCCATCCTGAGGCCGATTCCGGAAGGTGGGGCGAGCGTACTCGCGAGCCGCTGGGCAAAGGACGGGAACGCAAACACCAAAGACTTAGAGGGACGCTAATCTTGCCCAACGGCTCGCGGGTACGCTCGCCCCACCTTCCGGAGGTCTCCGTAGCTTCATCCCTTTCTTGGGCTACGCTTGGAGACGAAAGGGGGGCGAAGCGTCGTTGTCGTCGGGATCCTCTTGGGCTAAGATCGCAAGCGTGCATCGCTCTAAAATCAACCTGAATCGACGCGTGAAACACGTTTGGCCGTCCTGCTGTTGTGGCGTGATTGCAACGGCGCTGTTATTCCAAAGTGTATCGGTTGAGGGCGCTACTCGTGAGACTCCGGCGGTGACGGTCGAGAACGGCCGGGGCGTCCTATTGCGTTTAGGAGCACGACTAGGGGAAGGCGTCTCAGCGCAGGTGCTCGCGAGCTATGGCCGCCAGTTCGATTCGGTCGATCTCAACCAAGACGGCAAGCATTCCCGCACCGAGTTTATCGATCAGGGTCCTTATGCCACTCCGTTCGTTCGCCGCGGGATCTTTCAAGCCGCGGATGCCGATTCCGATGGGTTCGTGACCCGTGAGGAGTATGTGCGGAACCGTCTCATCACCGACGAAGCAAAGGCGCTGGTTCAGGCCATGGACGAGAACGGGGATGGCGTCGTGCAGCGATCTGAGTTTGTGCGGCGAGCATTTGCTCCCGAGGGCAATCGCCCCCTCGCGGAAGCGGTCTTTCACGCGTGGGACCGGAATCGGGATGGAGCGATTATGGTTCCCGAGTATCTACGGGTTTGGGGCCAATGGGCTCGGCAGGAAGCGGACTCGAAACCGAAGCAAGATTCCCCGCGGTTGCGAGCTCGGGATTTGGGCATTCGCATAGGCAACCTGCCGACGGGGCAATGGAATGCCATTACGGATGTGCCAGGGGTGTTGGTGGGCCATACGACGCTTCATGAAGGTAAGAACCTTCACACTGGCGTAACGATCATTCGGCCCCATGGGGGCAACGTTTTTCAGGAAAAGGTGCCGGCTGCCATTGTGGTCGGCAATGGCTTTGGGAAGCTCGCCGGGGTGACTCAGGTAGCGGAACTGGGGAACATCGAAACGCCGATTGCGCTGACGAGTACTCTGAGTGTCGGGCCGGTGATGAATGCTCTGGTGCGCTACACTTTGGATCTCCCGGGGAATGAACGGGTTCGATCGGTGAATGCGGTGGTCGGTGAAACCAATGACGGTTACCTGAATGATATTCGCGAGGTTCGAATCTCGAAGGAGCAAGTGTTCGCGGCGATTCAATCCGCTCAGTCGGGACGGGTCAAAGAAGGTTCGGTGGGGGCGGGTTCGGGGACACGGTGTTTTGGTTTTAAAGGGGGGATTGGAACGGCCTCCCGGGTGGTCACGACCCGGAGCGGAAAGAGCTTTACGCTGGGAGTATTGGTTCAATCCAACTTTGGCGGCGCCTTATCCATCGATGGGAATTCGCTTCGAGAATCTCGCATTGCCGAGAGAGCCGCACGCAAACAGCCCGATGGCAACGGCTCTTGCATGATCATCGTCGCCACGGATGCACCGCTATCGGTTCGGAGTATCGAGCGAGTCGCCCAACGGGCTCTTCACGGAATGGCGCGGACCGGAGCCTCCATGAGTAACGGCTCCGGAGACTACGTCATCGGGTTTTCTACGGCGTATCGTGTGCCTGATGATGAAAGGGATCCGATCGCCGTGCCGGCGCTTTTGCCGAATCCCGCATTGAGCCGGTTCTTTGTGGCGGTGATGGATGCTACGGAGGAAGCGATCTATAACTCGCTGTTTATGGCGACCCGGGTCGAGGGCATGTGGGGAACCGCGGAAGCAATCGATTTGGAATTGGTCCGATCCGTTTTGGGAAAAGCGCGGTAGGATTTGGTGTCGCCCCAGTCTTGTTTGATTCCCGAAACCGCGGTAAGGAGACGTCGTGCTGTTTGCCTCTAGACCATCTCATGTCGCGCCCTTCCGGAATTGGATTGCGGTGCTGGTAGGGGTGTTTTTGGGGGCGGACGGCTCGAATCTAATCGGGGAGGAGTTGGGACCTGGGACTTTCTCCGGTTTGCTGGGGAATGTGCATCATGCCGGGGTGTTCGATTTGGTTGAGTCGTCCGAAGGCCGGCTCGTCGGTGAATTCCGGACGGTGGGGACGACCCCCGCGCGGGATTTTTCCTGGGAAGCGTCCATAGAAATCGAGGCCCAGGAGGATGGAAGTTGGACATTGCGTTTTCAGGGGAGTCCGGTGTTTGCAGATGACCAATGCTCCCTGCGCCAATTCGAAACACCGTGCGGCATGGCTTGGATGGGGGCTTTCTCCTACCCCTCGGACGGCCACATCTTTTCGGGGCGGGTGGGGATCTGGTTGGACCGCAGTCTGAATCCCAAGGAATTGGCCTGCCGTCCGCGAGTCTCTCCCCAGCTTGAAATCCGGGGAGGCGGACGTTTTCGACGTTGGGGGTCGGAGCCGGTTGGTTTGGCGAGTGATTCGACCCGTTCCATGTTCGTGGCCTCGGACGGCTACCTCTGGATTGGGACTACCGATGGAATCTCACGTTTTGACGGCCTGACTTGGAAGACCTTCAACCCGGATACCGCGCCGTCCTTGCCCGGATGGAACTGTCGCGGCTTGAGCGAAGATGCTGAGGGGAATTTGATCGTGATGCTCAAACACCACGGGTTTTTTCGCCATCGGGCCGGGGTGTGGGAACCTTTCGCTTGCAATCCCTACCTGGAAAATACGGTGCCTGGTGGCTTGAGTCGGGATGAGTCCGGGAATCTGTGGTTTTCGTATGACTCAGATCGAATCGGACGCATCGACCCTCAAGAGCGTCTCACCAGTTGGGGGGCAGAAGAACTTGTGTTGCTTCGTGACCCGGATGCGTCCCACCTGAATCGGATACACCATGTGGGACAATTCATGGATGGTGCCGTGGTGAGTACGCCGCAGGGAATCCGGCCAGTGGATCTTAGCGGAGAGAGGCTGCCCTATTGGATCGAACCGCGAGCGGGGGATCTGGCGTGGGTCCACAACGCTTCTGACGGGACGCTCTGGGTGACTTCCTTGAGTGTCGTCATTCACTACGATACCGACGGACGAGTGATCGACGTCTACTTTCCTAGGCCTCACACCGGTACGCTTCGATGCGCCTTTCCGCGTCGCAACGGTGGGCTTTGGGTGATTGGGAGCCGAGGGCTGTTTCTAATGCCGAGTCCTTCTCGAATTGTGCACTTTTCCGATTTTCCTGAGGAGATGTGTCATGCGGTGACGAAGGTATTTGAAGGCGAAGGTGGAAGTATTTGGATGGCGAATGGGGGGCATGGCTTGTGTTCGTTCCAACCCTTCGCGGTAGAACCAACCTCACTTCCGGAGTCGTCAGACGCTGAGCGGAATGTGCATACGCGGACGGTGAGTCTTGGATTGGATCACCGGGGTGCCCCGATGGTCGCACGGCGAGCGATGGTTTCTGGGCTTGAGGAATCGGGCTGGAGTCTGCCGGAGACTCAGAAGGGGCTTGAGCATCGAGCGGTGGGTGCGGGCAGTGTTCGGGAACCAGACGTGTGGTGGGCTGGCGTGGTTCCTCGGCTGGATCATCGTGAACGAGCGATTCAAGGGGAGGTGCCCACACCCATCCCCGTCGCTGCTCGGATTGAGGGGGACCGCGTTTCCTATATCACAATGTCGTCGCTTCCACTGGGGCTGCGGGACGTGAGGTCGTTACTGTGGGTCGAAGGTTCGGGAGTGTGGTTGGGGACTGACGAAGGCCTTTTGGTTTGCAGACCTGAGGAGGAACCGGTGTGGAGCGGTGGTGTTGATCTGCCTCAATTTCCCATCACGGCGATGGTTTCGGGAAAGGACGGTCGGGTTTGGGTGGCGAGCTCGGAACAGGGTTTGTACCGGGTGTCGACTGAAACGGGAATCGTAGATCGTTACAGCGTCGAGGATGGCGCACTGCCGTCGAACCGTTTGGCGAGCCTGTCATGGGCCCGCGATGGAAGTCTTTGGTGCGCCGGGCCGGATGGTGTGTTTGCGTTTGACCCGGCGGTGGAACGCGCGGTAGCCGTGCTAACGGGGAATTTAAGTGCATCCGTTCATAGTGTGCTGGAAGACCGAGACGGGAATCTCTGGGCGGGGGTGGCCTCCGGAGTTTTTGCTTTGCCTGCCGAGCGGGTTCGGCAATGGCGGTCGGATCCAACGGGCGAGTTGGTTTGGTTCCGCTTTGGCCTCTATGACGGGTTCTCAAATCCATCGGCGGAATCCGGATACTCCCCGGGGATGGTGCAATCGAAGGATGGAACGGTCTATATTTGCATGCACAATGAGCTGATGCAGTTTGAACCGGACGCGCTCTTGCAGACGCTGTCGGCGGGACCGCAAATGAAAATGGAGGCGATTGGGGACGGGGAAACCAAGGTTTGGCAGGCCGAGGTGGGGATGCGTCCGGAGAGCCCGAAGATTGTGCTGGAGTCGGGCGCGGGAGATCATGTGCGAATCGACTTTGGCTCGCTCTACTTCTCGGAGCCCGAGTTGTTGAAATTTCGGTATCGTTTGGCGAATCGGTCTTCGGCTTGGACTGAGATCGAGAATCAGCGATCGGTCTGGCTCTTTGACCTTGCGCCGGGTGATTACGAGTTTGAGGTTGAAGGGTGGGACAAGAATAACGTTTTCAGTCCGGAGCCGGCTCGCTTGCAGTTTCAGGTGTTGCCTCATTTTTATCAGACCGGGATCTTTCGTCTGGGGGGCATGCTTGGGATTCTGGCCTTGGGTTACGGGGTTCATCGCTCGCGTATCCGCAGGACGCTTCGGGAAGAGGACTTAAAGGCGCGGCTGCGGCTGGAGGCGGATCGGCGACGGATCGCGCATGACGTGCACGACGAAATCGGCGCGAGTTTTGCACAGATGAAGATCTTGGGCGAACTCGTGGAGCAGGGACGTACGAAAGGGCAAGCGATCAACGATACGGTTTCCCGAATTGTGACCCTGGCTCGGGGCGGGTCACAAACGTTGCGTGAGATCTTGTGGGCCCTGCAGGCCGGTGGCGGTGTGGAGGAGGAACTGCCGGAGTTTTTGGGAAGCACTTTGGAGGATCTGTTTGATGGATCCGGTATTCGCTTTGTTTATCAGCAAGAATGGTCGGGGGAAATTCCTACCTTGAGTCCCTCGTTTAAGCGAGATCTGGTTCTGGTTGCGAAAGGGGTGGCGAGCAATGTGATACGGCATTCAGAGGCCAAAGTTTTCCGTTGTGAGCTATTCGGTGAAGGGCCACGTGTGAGGCTACGTTTTGTGGATGACGGGATAGGGTTTGATCCCCAAGCGGTGAGAGGTGACTCGCTTGGGATGCAGTCGATCCGGGAACGCGTGGCGCGTTGGGATGGGACCTTTGCTTTGGAGACGGCTGCTGACAGGGGAGTGCGGATCGATGTCTCGCTCGACTCGCGGGCGAGCGACGATGCGAATTCGCTTTCGTGATCTTTGTTGCCTGAGTCTGTGATTTGGTTCCGAATGCATTTCCACCACCCTTTCGGGTGATTTTTCTTTCGAATTCTAGGGGGCAATATCACGAAATCGGGCGATTTGCTTTTTCGGACACTTGAAACACTGGGCTCTCACACAGGTTTTTGTCATTTGGCCGGTTCTGGGTCTCGGGGCGGAATGATCCCGTGTTGGAAAACGTGGTCGGTGGCTGCTTTGGAAGTAACGCTTGAATCTACAATTGAGAAAACTGTAAAAGCGGCGGGAAGCAATGAGTAGTGGTGATCAGGGAGTGATTCGGGTGGCAATGTTGGAGGATGATTCCTCTTACATTGACACCATGCGCTTGGTCATTGAGACGGACCCTCAGTTGGTCTTTGTAGCCGCCTTTCGCAATCCGGTGCGTTTTCTCAACGCGGTGGCCGACTTGGATGTGGACGTATTGCTCTTGGATATCAATCTCCCCAAGATCACGGGAATCGAATGCATCCGATCCTTCAAGGAGCTCAAACCCGCGGCTCGGGTTGTCATGTTGACCGTGGAGATTCGGCGGGAGAGTGTGTTGGAAGCTTTTGTGAACGGGGCGGACGGTTACCTGCTCAAGGACGCCTCGCCGGAACAGATCGGTGATGGCATTCGCGAGGCTTGTGATGACGGTGTTCCGATGTCTCCCTCCATCGCTCGCTTAGTTGTGGGGATGTTGAAGCGCATCGAATCCGAGAAGCTGAAGCGACTCCCGAATTCGGATGCCGTGAATCAATTGACGAGTCGGGAACGAGAGGTGCTGACGATCCTGGCGGACGGTCTCAAGTATGCAGAGATCGCATCGCGCATGGAGGTCTCGTTGGATACCGTGAAGAGCCATGTGCGCTCGATCTATAAGAAGCTAGGGGCTCGGAACCGGGCCGAGGCGGTGAATCATCTCCTTCGGTAAACAACCAAAAAGGAAGTCCCTCCTGAGCGTCTTCGGGACGCACCAGTAGGGACTTTATCCGCCAGTTTTGTTCCGTGTTGGGTTTGGCTCTAGAGAGCGGATGAAGCGAGATCGAATCGGTCCAAGTTCATGACTTTGTTCCATGCCGCGACGAAGTCGGTCACGAATTTTTCCTGAGCGTTCTGACCTGCGTAGACCTCGGCGATGGCACGGAGTTGGGAGTTGGAGCCGAACACTAGGTCTACCGAGCTCGCCGTCCATTTCACTTTTCCGGTTTTCGGGTCGCGTCCCTCGTAGAAGTGCTCGCAGACGGGCGACGTGCGCCACTGCGTTCCCATGTCCAAGAGGTTGACGAAGAAGTCATTGCTCAAGGTCCCGGGCCGATCGGTGAAGACGCCCATTCCGGGGAACCCAACGTTGGTGTCCAAGACGCGCAAGCCACCGATGAGCACGGTCATCTCAGGCGCCGTGAGCGTGAGGAGTTGGGCCCGATCAATCAACAGCTCTTCTGCGGGACGGTCGATCGTGTGCGCGACGTAGTTTCGGAAGCCGTCCGCTTTGGGTTCGAGTAGCGCGAAGGAATCGATGTCGGTCTGGTCTTGCGTGGCATCCGTGCGTCCGGGAGCGAAAGGCACTTCGATATCAACGCCCGCCTTTTGGGCCGCCGCTTCGATCGCGGTGTTGCCACCCAGAACGATTAAGTCCGCTAGGGAGATTTGTTTCCCACCCGAGAGAGAGGCGTTGAAGCGGGTTCGGATCGCCTCGATCTGATCCAAGGTGACGGCGAGTTCGTCGGGACGATTGACGGCCCAATCCTTTTGTGGAGCCAAGCGGATTCGGGCCCCGTTGGCACCGCCCCGTTTGTCACTCCCACGGAAGGTGGAGGCCGAGGCCCACGCCGTGCCGACCCAGTCCGATACCGTGATCTCAGATTCGAGAAGCGTCTGCTTGAGGCGTTCGATGTCGGTTGCATCGATCAGGGCATGTTCGACTGCCGGAACCGGATCTTGCCAGATGCGAGGTTCCGGGATGTTGCTGCCGAGCAATCGGGTTACGGGACCCATATCGCGGTGGGTGAGTTTGTACCAGGCTTCGGCAAAGGCTTTTTCGAATGCTTCCGGATGGTCGAGGAAGTGTTTGGAGATCTTGCCATAGGCGGGATCCATCCGGAGGGCAAGATCGGTGGTGAACATCATGGGGGCGTGTCGCTTTCCTTTGACGTGTGCGTCTGGTACATCGCTCCCAGCGTCTGGATCGGTCGGGGTCCATTGCCAGGCGCCGGCCGGGCTTTTGATGAGATCCCAGTCGTAGCCAAACAAGTTTTCGAAATAGTCGTGGGACCATTTCGCCGGGGTGCGCGTCCAGGCGCCTTCGAGGCCGCTGGTGAAGGTGTGTTCGGCGTTTCCTTTACCGTAGTTGTTGTTCCATCCGAGTCCTTGTTCGGCGAGGCTTGCTCCTTCTGGCGCGGGCCCCACGTGTTCGTCACTCACGGCGCCGTGCGCTTTTCCGAAGGTATGGCCTCCGGCAATGAGGGCGACGGTTTCTTCGTCGTTCATGCCCATGCGTCCGAATGTTTCCCGGATGTCTTTGGCTGCGGCGAGGGCCGAGGGGGTGCCATTGGGACCTTCGGGGTTGACGTAGATGAGGCCCATCTGGACCGCGGCAAGGGGTTGTTCGAGCTCGCGGTCCCCGTGGTAGCGTTCGTCCCCCAGCCATTCCTTTTCCGGGCCCCAGTAGATGTCTTCCTGCGGTTCCCAGACATCTTCGCGGCCGCCGGCGAACCCGACCGTTTGGAGCCCCATAGATTCCAGCGCTACGTTGCCGGCGAGAACCATCAGGTCGGCCCAGGAGATCTGTTGCCCGTATTTCTGTTTGATGGGCCAGAGGAGTCGTCGGGCTTTGTCCAGATTGGTGTTGTCGGGCCAACTGTTCAAAGGGGCAAAACGCAGGGTTCCGTAGCCCGCTCCACCGCGACCGTCCGTAGCGCGGTAGGTGCCGGCACTGTGCCAGGCCATGCGTATGAAGAGGGGGCCGTAGTGCCCATAGTCTGCGGGCCACCAGTCTTGGGAATCGGTCATCAGGTGATGGAGGTCTTGCTTTACCACGGCCAGATCGAGTTGTTGAAAGGCTTCGGCGTAGTTGAACGCGTTGCCCAGGGGATTTCCTCGGCGGGAGTTCTGATGAAGGATCTTGAGATTCACCTGTTCCGGCCACCAGTCACGATTGGATTGGGCTCCGGAGGCTGTGTGGCGGGCGGATGCAGGATTCACGTGCCCCATCACGGGACACTGAGCCACGGAATCGGATGACGAGGTAGATGCGTCCTGGCCGGGAGAGGCGGTGACGTTGGATGGGGAAGCTGTGCTTAAACTCATAACGAGGGGGATTAGATACTGGGTTTTCATGGTCGAGTTCCTGATTCGGGTGGGTTGCTCGGTGGCGTCCCGGCCCGGTGTCCGTTGCAGGGTTATTGATTCTTGCCCTGTGCACTCACTATCGGGGATGGATTGAAATTGTTGAAATTGATTAAAAAGGCATTATTGATAGGAAAAATAAATGAATGAAGAACGGTAGAATTCGATGACATTTCGCGACTTGGAATATCTGGTAGCCGTGGCGGAGTGGTCTCACTTCGGTCGCGCGGCAGAGGCGTGTCATGTGAGCCAAAGCGCCCTGAGTCTCCAACTACAGAAGCTGGAGCACGAGGTCGGGGCGCAGCTTGTGGAGCGCACGAGTCGCCGGGTGGTCATCACGGAAACCGGCAAGGAAGTCGTTCGGCGGGCCAAAGAGCTATTGCAAGGACAGCAGGAATTGTTGGATGCGGCGCGACATTTTCAGAGCGGTCTTCCGGAGCGGGTAAGGATTGCGGCCATCCCGACGATCGCGCCGTACCAGTTTGCACGGCTGCAGGGGGAGTTTCAGAAACGGTTCCCTCAGGTGTCTCCCTTGTTTGACGAAGAAACAACCGAGCGATTGATTGCCGCCGTCGTGGAAGGCGATTTTGAAGTCGGGGTTCTGGCGACCCCGTGTGAGCATCCGTTGATCGAAGCGATGCCTCTTTTTGAGGAGCCATTCTACTTGGCAGTGCCCGCACGACATGCGTTGGCGAAGAAGAAAACGGTATCTCCCAAAGACTTTGCGGGGGAACGCCTGTTGGTGTTGAAAGATACGCACTGTCTCCGGACCCAGGTCTTGGCGTTTTGTTCGGCGAACAAAGTGGTGGGCAACGAAAATACCGCGGCGGCCAATATCGCGACCCTGCTTGCGCTGGTCCGTTCGAATGGGGGCGTGACCTTGATTCCCGATATGGCTACGGGAAACGAGTCGAATCTGCGAGGGATCCGTTGTCTCCCGGTCTCGCCCGCTCCGAGTCGCCAGCTTCAGGTGATCTTTCGTAAGACGTCCCGTGTTGGACGCCGCCTGGCGGAAGCGGTCGCAGCGTGCTTCAGTTGAGGCTGAAGCGAAGGGAGCCGGCTATGGAACAACAGGATGCTCCGTCTGAGTTCCCAGGGGTAGGGCGAGCGTACTCGCGAGCCGTTGGGCAAGAGCCGGGGACGCGAACACCGTAGGCTCAGAGGGACCCTATTGATGGCAACGGCTCGCGGTGGTCAAAGCGACAGCTCCGCTCTCGCACTCCAAATTTCGTCCGAAAATCGAGCGGTTTTTGGAGTGCGAGAGCGAAGCTGTCGCTTTCACACTCTCTTACCTGCAGGGCGAAAAGGGCTTTTTACACGGTCTGGTAAGTTCATGGCGCTGTGCAAATCTCACTCAGAATCGAGGGGCTGGTTTTTGGTACTACGGCTATTTGAGTAATAGTGACGATTTTCGATACTTTTTGGATTCGTACAGATGGGCGGTTCAGAGCTACTAGCGCGCTGCTAGAGTTCTCTTGAGCGCTGGTAGCGTCGGATTGTTGCTCCGTGTTTACGGGGTTTCATCTCGTTCTTGCTCTTTTCATTGTGTCTCTACTTGGTGGTTAAGTTGTTGGTAGGGAGTTGCTTATGTTTGCTGGTGTGGACGTTTCTTAGCTCGGTGGTTCGGTGCTATTGCGGCGTTGGTACGGCTTTCGCTTTAGAGGAGTAGATGAGCTCCTATAACGAGGGAGCGGTCTAGATATTAACACCGAAGCGAGAGAACGAATGATGAGACGATTGAAGGTGCGAGTTGAGTCCGTAATCGGAACCCTGTTACTGCTGAACTGGATGGCCGTTCATACTGGATTTGCGGCTTGTCCGAATCAACTGAGCCCGAAGTGCGAAACCATTAGGGGCGAATATCTGTCGGACTATGCGGGTGAGTATTTTTCTCGCGTCATGAATCAGCCCACTTGTGTGCCCGTGTATGGTGGCAACGGTCTCACGGGGCGCCGGATCATCGGGTATCACGAACGTGAAGGAGGTCCCATCGTGGCCTTGAAGGAGTGTATCAGCGATCGGAAACAGAGCTTTTATGCCAAGGAGACGCTTTTTCGATCTGTGGCGGCCACCTTGGCGGTGAGTGCTTTCAATTCCTATTTGGTTCGAGTTGCGGCCTGTAATGCGGATGGGGTGATGGAGGGAGTTGATTCTGGGGCGGATTGTTCGACGAATGCCAAAGAGCAGTGGACGGATGAAGTGGCTGGGATTCTGGTAGAGCGGGATAATAAGATTCGGAATGCGGCTTCGGATGCGGATGATGGGATTGATTCCTGCATCTCGAACTACGGCGGTTGGACCGGAGAATGCGCGAAACGGTATGGGGCCTAGCGGGGAAACAATCCAAGGAACGGTTCGAGATGAAAGTGATCAAGTACTCGATACTGGTGTATGTGGCATTGGCAGCCCTCATCTTCCTCGTCATCTATTTGGCGGCGGCTCCCCGAGTGGGCGCGCCAGCTGTGCCGGTGGCTCCGCCGGTTGTGGCAAGCGCCACGGTTGATTCGGTGGAGCGAGTGAATGAGGAACTGCGAGCCGTTCGCCAGGAGACCGAGCAGTTGCGAAGATTGATGTGGGGGGCGACTGGGAAGAACCAGCGGGAGATTGAATCGCTTCGAAGTGCTTTGGCAGATGGGCCACAACGGGATCCAGCCCGGTCGATTACGGCTTGGGCACCGGCCCGTGAAGCTTCCGGTTATTCCGATGCTGGGTGGTCCGAAGAGGGGGAAGCGAGTGGGAGCTGGGCTGCGACTCGTGCCCGTCTGGTAACTCCCGAGTTGGAGGCCTTTGAAGCGATTCTGACCGAGGAGCAGCGGACCAATTGGACGGAACGGGTTGAGGCCCAGGTGCAAAGCACCCACGACGATGCTCTTTCAAGGATCCCCGAAGAATTGCGGGGAGCCGTGGAAGCGGAGATGCAAGCCGGTATGGATGAGTTCCGGGATGTGATCAAATACAGCGTGCTGGACCAGATGCTGACCGAGGTGAAACTGCGCGACGTGTTGGAAGGCCGATAGGCGTGTTAAGCCCGCGCCGCTCGGGTGTCTTTGAGCTTGTCTCAAGGGCACCCGAGGCCGGCGTTGGTAGCCTGGGTGCCGGCAAACTGAGTGATGGCCTTAGAGCACTCGACCCCAAATGAGTTTGAGGTAGCGACTTTCCGGACAGTTGGAGAGGTTGGGGTGATCCACTCCGGCTCCGGTACGATTGAAGATCTGGAGACGACGGCCCCGTCGGTGCACGGCTCGGATCACGTGTTTTTCGAAGAGATCGGCCGAGAGCTGTCCGGAGCACGAGCAGGTGACTAGGAGTCCGCCCGGCTCAAGGACGTCCACGGCGAGTGAGTTGAGGTCCTCGTATTTACGAATCCCGATCTGAAATTCTTCTTCATCACGGCTGTCGATGAGCTTGGGCGGATCCAGCACGATCACGTCCCAGCGTCGTCCGTTTTCTTGCATCTGTCGCAGCCATGAGAAGGCGTCGCAGTGGACCCAATCAATGCGCTGTTGGTTGAGGTTCGCATTGCGTCGGGCTTGGGCGATGGCTTTTTCGTCCAGGTCCACGCCGGTGACCTCTGCGGCTTGGCCCAGCATGGAGGCACAGAGCGAGAAACCGCCCGTGTAGCAACACACGTCCGCGACTCGTTTGCCTCGGACGAGCGTGCTAAGGAGGAGGCGGTTGTCTCGCTGATCACAGAAGAAGCCGGTCTTGTGTCCCTCTTGGAAATTGACCTCGTAGCGGATGCCGTGTTCTTGGAACTTGATGGGCCGGAGTGTGGTTTTAGGGATATCGGCTGGGTTAATCCCTTCGAGGCGGGCAATCTCGGGTTCGACGCGGATGAGGGCCTTGGTGGTGCCAAGGCGATCGTGGATCTTGGGGAGCCAGCGATGGATGCGTTGAAAGATGCCTAAACTGTGAATGTCGACCACGAGGGCATCGACGTATTTGTCGATGATCAATCCACTCAAGCCATCCGCATCGGAATGGATCACGCGGAAGGCGTCTTGAGTTTTGCCGAGATCGAAGACTTCCGTGCGGAGATCCAAAGCCCGGTCGATGGCGATTTCGAAGTGGCTTTCATCAATGTCGTCCTCGCCGTGATGGATGACGCGGAGGGGGACTTTGGCACTGGGGTTGTAGAGTCCGTGGCCGAAGCGGCCGCCTTCCTTATCGTAGACCCGGATCAAGCCGCCGGGCTGGGCGGCCTCGGAAACGGCTGCGATCATGTTGGGGTAAACCGCCGGAGCAAAGCTCCAGTATTTGATTTGCGCCCAGGCGCCGTGGCGATCCGGAAAGGCATCCGGTGCCACGACTTTCTTGTGCATCCCTGGTGAAAAGGGCCGCTGGCGGCGCTTGCCGCGTTCAAATCTTTTATTCATTCGGTCCCGCTTGGGGTCATCCACGGGCTTACAGTTCCAAGATTTTGAGTGCAAGTAAAGCCGTCGCGTCGTTTCGCTGGCGAGATCCGCTCGACGAGTGGCTGGCAATGGACTAGGAATCAGGGCATCCCAGCCGTTTTTAAAACCATTGTATTGCTATGACTGGACTTCGCACTCGCGTTTGCCTTGCTTGGATTTTCGGTATTCTCTTGATGCCCGTATGGGGCGCGACTCCCCCAATCATCGAGGTCGACGGTGGCAGCGTGTCCGGTGTGAGCTTGAGCGGGAATGCCGGTCTTGCCGTCTATCGTGGGATACCGTATGCCGCACCGCCGGTTGGGGCGTTCCGATGGCAGCCGCCGCGCCGGGTGCAACCGTGGTCGGACATCCGGGCGTGTACGACGTTTGGTGCCGCGGCGCCGCAACCCTCCAATCATCCCACTCAGCGCTTTAGCGAGGATTGCCTGTATCTGAATGTCTGGACCCCGCGGGCGGGTGAACCCGCGGCGAAATTGCCCGTCATGGTTTGGATTCATGGCGGCGGGTTGAATCGGAGTTGGGCGCACAAGGAGTTTTACGACGGGGCGGGGCTCGCGGAACGGGGCGTGGTGTTGGTGTCGCTCAATTATCGGTTGGGCGCGCTCGGATTCCTCGCGCATCCCGGCCTTTCCGCTGAGTCGGCTCACGGGGTTTCGGGGAATTATGGATTCTTGGATCAGATCGCCGCCCTGCGTTGGGTGCGACGGCATATCGCCGGCTTTGGTGGGGATCCGGATCGGGTCACAATTTTTGGGGAGTCTGCGGGAGGGACGAGTGTGGCGGTCTTGTGCGCTTCGCCGCTGGCCCGTGGCTTGTTCCAGCGGGCGATTCTTCAAAGCCCGTGGATGTTTGGGTTCATCAACAAGTTGGCTGAGCCGAATATGGTGCGATTGCGCGATCCGGTGGCGTCGACGCCGAGTGCGGAAGCGCTGGGGCAACAATGGGCGAGCCGATTCACGGTGGGTTTGCCTCCCGCAGCGGCCGTCGATAAGTTGCGTTCCCTGACGCCGGAGCAGTTGCGGGAGGGCCTCAGTTATTATCGAACCCGTGCCACGATCGACGGGTGGCTCTTACCGGCCCATCCCGCTGAGGTATTTGCAGCGGGACAGCAAGCCCCGGTGCCGATGCTGATTGGGACGACGCGGGATGAAGGCGCCTACTTCACGAATTGGGTCTCGTTCAGTGGGCGCTCCGAGTTCTTAGGCGCGTTGAACGATTTTTACGGGCCCGCTGCAGGCGCGGTAGCGGCTTGCTACCCCGGGACCGACGCCACGACGCTACGGCAGGCCGGGACTCAGTTCGTGACGGATGCCTGGTTCGTGCATCCGGCTCGGCAACTGTTGCAGGGGGCAGCGGCGTCACGTGCGGCCGTCTTTCACTACGAATTCGCCCAACCGAGCGCTCAATCCACCGACGGCCGTGTGCCGCACGCTGCCGAGCTCCGTTATGTGTTCCAAACGCTCCTAGAGGGTGCGACGGAGGAGGATCGGCAGGTGGCAGATCGGATGGCCGGCTTGTGGGTTCAGTTTGCTCGAACGGGGAATCCCAATCGAGCGGACTTGCCGGATTGGCCGGTGTACACTCGGGGCGAACGACCCTATTTGAAGATTCGAGCCGGGTTTGGTGTTGGGACTCACTTGGGGGGCAGCGTAATGGATGGGCTCGATCGGGCGACTCGATCCATTTACTCCGGGCGTTAGTTATCGGGACTTCCGGAGCCTCGCATCGGCTCCGGAAGTCAGCGTGTAATTTGCTTGCTTCCCTCCAACCGCTATCAACACCATGGGGGAATGAAGCGTTTACGATGGATCGTGGCGGTGATGGGGCTTTGTTGGGCCACGGACTCGGCATTGAAGGCAGCGGACTCGCTCACGCTGGACGATCTTTTTCCCAACGACGCCGTTCTCGATGTGCGGATTCAGATGGATCCGCAGGATTGGAACTCATTGCGGTATCAGACGCGGGATCGATCCACCATCGGGAATCGTCAGTTCGCTCCCATTCCCAACCCATTTACCTACTTCGAAGGTGACGTCACGATTAACGGTGTCTCCTTTCCGAAGGTGGGTCTGAGGAAGAAGGGGTTTATTGGTTCTCTCAGTCACACCCGGCCGTCCCTCAAGGTGAAACTCAACTTCACCGATCCAGAAGGGGAGATGGGCGGACTTAGGACGCTCACCTTCAATAACAACAATCAGGATACCGGCCTCTTGAGCCAGTATCTTTCGTATCGCATCTTCAATCAGGTGGGTTCACCCGCGCCTCGTTGTGCCTTTGCTCGCGTAACGGTGAACGGCAAGAACTTGGGGGTGTATTCCCACGTGGAGACGGTCCGCAAACCGCTGCTCAAGCGGGAGTTTGGGGACGATGCCGGAACGCTCTATGAGGGGACGGTGGTCGATTTCAATCCCGGCTGGGTCAACAGCTTCGAACTCAAGACGGGCGAGGACGAGCCGGGACGAAAGAAAATTGCTCAGGTGATCAAGGCGATGGAGGGGGACCCTGGCAATCCCTTGTTTCCGGAGGACACGCCAGCGCGGGCTTGGGTGCCGACCGGGCCGCAGGTGGACGGGATCTGGATGCATCCCGACTTTGATGATTCCCAATGGCGGCCTGGGGCTGGCGGGGTGGGTTTCGAGGACGGTCAAGGGTATGAAGACTTGATTGGTGCCGAGTTCGATTTTGGGCGCGAGCTTCGGCAGCAGCAGACATCGGTTTATTTGCGGATTCCATTCGACGTGGCGGATCCGGAGCAGGTGGCTCGTGCGGGACAACTCGTGCTACGCGTTCGGTATGATGACGGGTTTGTTGCCTATTTGAATGGCAAACGAGTAGCCTCCGGGAATGGTCCGGCAAAGCCCCGTTGGAACAGCCAAGCGACGGAAAATCACGACGACGGTCAAGCCCTGAGCTACCAGCCGTTTTATCTGGAGGACGCGGCTAGCTTGTTGGTGCCGGGACGCAACGTCTTGGCGGTCCACGGTTTGAATGTCGCCGCCGGCAGTACGGATATGTTGGTTGCGGCTGTCTTGCGGTTGGAGACGCTTGCTTTGGAAGAAGTGGTCGGAGAACACGTGGATCTGGACGCGTTTTACCGGTTCTGGGCGATAGAAGGTTTGTTGGGTTTCTGGGACGGCTATTCGGGGAATCGGAATAATTTTTTCGTCTACCATCATCCCGGGACGGACAAGATGCATTTCTTACCCTGGGGCGCGGATTGTCTCTTTACCAACAGTAGCATGGTGCATAATACCTGGGGTAAACCGATCTCCGTTAAGACGCAGGGCTTGATTGCCAATCGGTTTTGGAAGTTTGCTTCGGCGCGCGAGCGGTACGCGCGGACTATGATGGCAATTTTGGATGAGCATTGGGATGCGGATGCGCTGTTGGCCGAAACGGACCGGATGGAGGCTTTACTCCGGCCGCATGTCGACCGGTCCCAGCGCCGTTTTGATCGCTCGCTCAATCAGATCCGTCGCTTCATCCGCGGTCGGCGATCCGAGGTGCTGAAAGAAATTCGGCAACACCTGCCTGCTGAGTAGGGGCACGAATCTACAAGGGAGGATTCGGGGCGTGCGGGTAGGCTGCGGGTTGATAGGCGATGGCCAAATCCGGCGTGTCGATGCGGCGGCCACCCTCAAACCGGGACGTGAGAGCCCGATCAAGGATGCCGGTCGTTAGTAGCGTGCGCTCGACCGGGTAGCTGGGTTGCCCGCTGAGGATCATGCCTTCGATGGCTTTGAGGAGATAGGCGAAGTGAGGGTAGTGGGGTTCCCGACGCTCCTCAGCGTGAGTCGCCATCGGAAGCGATTGGCCGGTCAAGCGTATCGCCGTTCCGCAACCCGCCAGATAGCCTGAGAGCATAAAGATCGCTCCACGAAATCCGTCGCGGTATTCGAAGAGAAACGCGCCCACGTGTTTGCCGCGAACCGAGCGAACGGGTTTGGTGGGATCGGATTTGGGCGTCACGTCCAGGGCAGCTTGAAAGACGTCTCTTGGGATGATCCCGTCATCGATGAGTTGCCACATGGATTGATCGTCATACCACTGGACGGAGCGGACGCCGGTCTCGCCACCACGGCGGCGCTCGACGATGGATTGGAAGACTTCCAAGGTATGGATCCCGTAGATATCCAGACCAGAATACCCGACACCGACAGCTGCTTCGATGGGGCTGTCTAGTGGGATGCTCAGGTCCGGTTGTCGGTAGCTCACGGGTAGGGAAGAACCCGCCATGAAGGGAATATTGAGTGCCTGTGCGCGTTCGTACATGGCCACGGCATCGCTCCAGACAGGACCCAAATGCTTGTCGTTGAAGACGGGGACGACGTGCCCGTGTTTCTCGAAGGTATCGGCAATGGCATCGAAGAAGCGTCGTCGCGGATACAGGTGTTGTTCTTTTTCGTTCCACGGGTAATCGCCGTGTTCGCCTATACTGAGCACGCCATCCACGGCGATCTTTTCGGAACCTAGCGTGATGGCGTCTTCGATGGTATCAAAGATTGGGACATTGTGTTTGGCTGCCATTGCACGGGCCATGTCACGATCCGGAAACTGGTCGACGTAAAGGGACGCCAATCGGAGCTGAGGACCCCGACCACCGTCGTAGGCCCATCCTTCCAATATTTTTCCGATGAGGACGTCGGCGTGAGAGCCCTTGATGTACCAGGTGAGGATGCCGGCCACCGACTTTGGTTCTCCTCCAGAATCGGACTGCCCGAGGAGGCCATTGGGAAACGCCATGACCATGCCGCCCAGGCTGAGTTGCTGGAGCAGTTGGCGGCGACTGAGCGGGCGGGTGGCAGGCATGTTGCTTTGGTCGGGGCTAGTGAGTGACAAAATGAAGGGGGTGGTGCGTTTGAAACTCGGCGTGTAGATCCGAGAGGTCGAAGTGTTGGAGCACGTCGGGAACGAAGGTGGAAAGGGGCCAGTCGTAGCGTTCGCTCTCGGCAATGTCTTGGTAGGAACGGAGCGCGTTGATCAGTGTGAGCTCGTCGATGCCGTCGCTCATGACAGCGGCGAAGGCGGCGGGGATGGTGCCTCTGCCCTTGGCAATCACATGTACGGATTCGTGTCCTTGGCTGCGAAGCCAGTGGACGACTCCGAGGAGATCTCGAGTTTTCTGCCCGGGATAGGGGTCATCGAGCATCCATGCGTGCATTGAATAGAAGTAGTCGCTCCCGTAAGGGGACAGGAACGAGTTCTCTCCGCAGGTGTCGGGTTGAGATTCGCCGCTGCCGCGGAGGTCCGTGGCGTAGAGAGGGGTAGTTGGGTTTTGTTCTGATAGGGATTTGAGGAAGGGCGATTCGCGTAGTTCCGCATCCGCCGAGAGGTGCGAGACATAGAGTAGGGCGGGTTGCTTTTGTTGGGGCGGCCGGGACTGGTGTCGCTCTGAGGTTAATAGGTAGCAGAGGCTTTGAATCCCTGGCTCAGTCTCAATGGCATAGGTGGTGAACTGGGGGCGAGGGAAATGCCGGTTGCGCCGTTGTCGAAGGATTCGGTAGCTGGGAATATTGGTTTCGTCCGGGATTCGGAGGACCTTCTGAACGGCATTGCGGAGTGCGTCGCCCCTAGGCTTGCCGCGGGCGGTCTTTAGTTTTTGGGCGTGAGCCCGGGTGAATTTGTGGACAGATATCGATCCGAGGCTGGCGACTTGGCCATTGGGCGCGCAGCGGAGGGTGTCGTCGGATTCCAAGACTAATTCGGACTCGGGACTGGGGTGCTGTCGTTGGGTCGCACGGTTGAACCAGCGGTACATGGCTTCGCGGTTTTCCTGCGAGTAGCCGTGAGTCGTGGGGCCGGTAAAGAGTGCGAACTGGTCTTCGGCGCCCAGCAAACGATACAGGTGTTTCAGTCGCGCCAAGGCGGCTTCACTCCCGCGGACGTCGAAGTAATCGCGTTCTTTGGCTAGAATGATGACCGGCTTGGGCGCCATGGCGGCGAGGAAGTCTTCGTGTTCGAGTCCGAGAGCAAGTGCTCTTGGCGGGCATTGTTCTGTGTCCGCGGGGAGTTCGTTTTCTAGATTCCGCCGGAAGGAGGTTACGAAGCAGGAAGGTGCGGCCATGGTGTAACGCGGATCCAAACCGGCGAGCCACGTGGTCATGGTGCCCCCGCCTGAATTGCCCGTCACGCCGAGTTGAGTCGGATCGACTTCGGGTCGGGTTAACAAGTAGTCCAGTGCGCGGATCCCATCCCAGGCGCGCCAGCTCCCGAAGAACTCGCCCACGAGACATTGCTGATTGCCGACGTAGAGGTGTTCCCGAACTCCGACCCCGATCTCGGATCGGAATGCGGCGTCGGGATATTGAAGTCGTTCGCCCTGACCAATGGGATCATAGAGGAGCACGACGTAGCCCTGTCGGGCGAGGCCTTGGGCGAAGGATTGGTAGGCGGTTTCAGCTTTGCCGTTCGACGAGTGTCCACAGGTTCCGATGACCCCTGGGAGTGGGTAGGGGCGATGGGCGGATTCCTTGGGAAGGTAGAGGTTGGCGGAGACGAGAAAGTTGGGGCGGCTTTCGAAAATCAGATTCTCAATCCGATAGGTCCCGCGGTCCAAGACCTGCCGCACCTGAGCATTGAGCGGCGTCCGTTCGGGGTCCGGGCCAAAGCTCTGGCGGACGCGGTGTCGGACGCTTTGAACATAGGCCTCGGCGTCTCGCTGAGTGGCCAACCCGTAGAGCTGTTCGGTGCGGGCCTGACTGAGCGCGCGGACCCGAGCCACGAAGTACTCTTGAACCATTCTCGGGAAGCGGTTGAGGGGTGCGAGCTTGGGGGCGGTCTGCGCGTGGCTGTGTGGGAGCAACTCGGCGCTGGCCAATGCGGCCAGCGCCGTGCGCCCCAGAAACTGGCGCCGGCTCCAATGGTCTTGGTGATGCATGGTCTTTAGACGGTAGGGAGTTGCCAGGGATCCCGACGGGGACAATCCCGCCAGGCATTCGCTTCGGCGTCGCCGGGGAATTCCCAGTTCTTCGGATCCCATTGGAGTTTCCGGTGGTTCCAATAGGCGAGATTGCCGAGGTGGATGAGGGTGACGGAGCGGGCCCCAATTTCAACATCGGCGACGGGTTTGCGCCGCTCGCGAATGCAATTGATCCAGTCCCGGTGATGTCCGGGGGAGTTGTAGAGTTTGACGTCGGAGTCCGTCAACGGGGTATCAACGATGGCCTTGGGGGTGCTACTCAGGTGGCCGCGATCGATTCGCAGGGTTCCCTCTGTTCCGGTAAAGGTGCAGCCACTGGGGCCGCCGTGGGTCATCGTGATGCCGTTGGCGTATTCATAGGTGACTCCGGTGGTGGCGTTGGGATCTTCGGGCGGGGTGATCGTGGTGGGGCCGGACTGGTCCATGCCGAGGGCCCATTGCGCAATGTCATAGTGGTGCGCGCCCATATCCGTGTGGCCGCCGCCAGAGTACTCACGGTAGCTGCGCCAGGCGGGGAAATGGTTGTGCACGCCGCGAGGGCTGAGGATGGGGTTGTAGGCCCGCATCGGGGCCGGGCCGAGCCAGAGGTTCCAATCCAGGCCCGGTTCTGCGGGTTCCGCCGGGAGGTCGCACCAGACACTAGGAATCCCAACGCCCACGGTGACGGATTGGACCTTGCCGAGACGACCGCTACGGATGATTTCACACGCTTTGCGGAACGGACCGAAGACACTGGAGCGTTGTTGACTCCCGGTTTGGACGACACGACCGTGTTTGCGTGCGGCTTGGATGCAGCGCTGCGCTTCCGCGATGGTCAGGGTGAGTGGTTTTTCACAGTAAACATCTTTGCCAGCCTTACAGGCTTCGATGAGGGGGATGGCATGCCAGTGATCCGGGGTGGCGATCACGACCGCGTCGATGTCGGGTCGAGCTAGAAGCTGGCGAAAGTCTACATACTCGCTACAACCTTTCCAATCCGTTCGATCGGAGTAGGCGGCTTCGACGCGTTGGCGAGCGTGGGCGCGGCGATTGCGATCCACTTCGCAGACGGCGACGGCTTGCACATCGCCGAATTGGAGTAGGGTGCGGAGGTGGTAGTCATTGGCCATTTTGCCACACCCGATGAAGCCGACGGTGATGCGTTCACTCGGGGCGGCTTTGCGGTTGTCTCCCAGGACTTGACTGGAGACGATCTGGGGGGCGACGGCGGCAGCGCCGAGGCCAGCTGTGGTGGTGCGGAGGAACTGGCGACGGGAGAGAGAGGGGGACGATTTCATCAGGATCCAAGATTGGGCATGAGCCTACGGGGTTCTGAAACGGATTATGCTGGATGGGTGCGTGCGGTGCAATCGCCGATCCCGTCGGGCTTTTGGTTCCATCGGGTCTATTGGGATTGAGCCGACTTGCCGCCCCGGTGGGGCGAGCGTACTCGCGAGCCGTTGGGCAAGAGCAGGGTGCAAATAAACCGTAGGCTCCGAGGGACCCTCTGGGTGGGAACGGCTCGCGGGTACGCTCGCCCTACCGAGGGGGGGCTAGGGGGAATCGTCCGAGTCTTCGTTCTGGGGTGGGGGGCGGTTCGTCTGCCGTTTCCGCTTTTGAACCGCCTGCCGTAGCAGGAACTCCATCTGTCCGTTCACGCTGCGAAGATCCTCTTGCGCCCACGCCTCCAGCTCCTTCCAGAGGGAAGGGTCCATTCGTAGTAGGAATGACTTTCGGGATGCCAAGGGTGCAATTTGTTGTGCCCGGTATGGGCACGATGGCGCCACTCGGTGTCGCTATTGATACAGCGTTCCCGTGTTGACCACGGGATGGACTTCGGTTTCACCGCAGAGCACCACCAACAGGTTGCTGACCATGGCGGCTTTTCGCTCGTCGTCAAACTCAATCACTTTTTTCTCCGCCAAATCATGGAGCGCCATCTCCACCATGCTGACTGCTCCGTGGACGATCTTGCGCCGGGCGGCGATGACGGCTTCGGCCTGTTGGCGACGGAGCATGGCTTGAGCGATTTCTGGCGAGTAAGCCAGGTGGGTGATGCGGGCTTCTTCGACCTCGACCCCCGCCTTGTCGAGGCGGGCTTGGAGTTCTCTTTTTAAGGTGGAGGTGACTTCTTCCCCGCCGCTTCGGAGCGTGGTTTCGTCGTCCTCGCCGTGGTCGTAGGCGAAGTGATTGGCTAAGTGGCGAACTGCGGACTCGCTTTGTACGCGGACAAAGTGCTCGTAATCATCGACATCGAAAATCGCCTGAGCCGTATCCCGAACGCGCCAGACCACCACGGCGGCGATTTCGATCGGATTTCCCCGCTTATCGTTCACCTTGAGCTTCTCGCCATTGAGATTGCGGGATCGCAACGACACGGTTTTGCGAGTGTAGAGGGGGTTCGTGTAGTGGAATCCGCTCCGGACTTCGGTGCCCTGGTAGGCTCCGAAGAGGATGAGAACCGTGGCTTCGTTAGGTTGTTGGGTAAAGAAGCCCCGGCAGAGGACGACAGATGCCACGATCATGAGGATGGGAACAATCACGTCCAGGGCAGCGGGCGAACCTGCCTTGAGCTGGAAGATGAGGTAGATCAGCGAGGCAAGAGCGAGTCCGAGGATACCACCGAGCGGGAGCCAACCGCCAGCGGTGTTGAGTTGGTGCTGTTGATTCTTGGTTTGGTGGGCGTTCATGAATGATTCCTTTCGATATAAAAGTGATATCACTTTGATTTCACCTGTCGATAATAAAAGCGTGATTGCTTTGGAAGGGCCGATTCTTTCATGGCTTCCGAGTTAACGAGGGGTTGTTTTTTGTGGGGCTTTCGGGTTGGCTTGCGCGGTCGCTGGGCCTGCGGCAGGTGGGTAGCCGGCCAGGGCTCACTTGAACTACGACTGTCACGATCCTAATTAATGAATTCAAAACCACTGACTGCAGCCGAAATCTCTGAGTTAACGGCTGGACTTCACCGCGTCGCTCGAAACCTCTGGTGGACTTGGCACCAGGACGCACAAGACTTGTTCCAAGACCTTTCTCCGCGCGGATGGCGCAATCTCTATCACAATGCCGTGGCCATCCTACACGAGGTTTCGGACTACGAACTCCGAATGCGGCTGTATGAGCCGGAGTTTGCCGAGCGGGTGCGGTCGGTGATTGCCGACTTTGATGCTTACCTGAATGCCTCGGATACCTGGGGCAATGAGCACATGGCTCACCTGAAGGAACGGCCGGTGGCGTACTTTTCGGCCGAGTTTGGTTTTCATGAGACCTTGCCCATTGCCGCCGGTGGTTTGGGCATGTTGGCGGGGGATCACGCCAAATCTGCCAGTGATCTTGGCCTCGGGTTTGTCGGAATTAGCCTGTTTTACCGCGAGGGCTACTTCATGCAGACCATCAACCAGGACAACTGGCAGACGGAGTACTACACCTTGCTCCAACCCAAGAATTTGCCCATTGAACCGGTGCTGGATGCGAAAGGCGAGCCGATCATCGGGTCGGTGCGAATCGCGACGAGTCAGGTGTATTACCAAGCCTGGCGGGTGAACGTCGGTCGAATTCCGGTCTACTTGCTCGATACGAATCTGCCGCAGAATGAAGACCATTTCCGCGACCTGACGCTCCGCGTGTATGGCGGTGATACCTCGACTCGAATCATGCAAGAGATCGTCCTCGGGGTCGGCGGGGTGCGCTTGTTGCGACAACTGGGGATTACGCCTTCCACCTTCCACATGAACGAAGGGCATGCGGCGTTTCTGGGCCTGGAACTGATGCGAGAGAAGATGGCTTCCGGACGGGATTGGGAAACCGCCCAGGCGGAGACCAAGTCGGAGTGTATCTTTACGACTCACACGCCGGTAGAAGCGGGCCACGACCGCTTCAACAGCGAGCTCATGTCCTTTGTGGGGCACAAGTTTTCGAAGAACCTCAACTTGGATCATGAGGCGTTGATGGACCTGGGCCGCGTGAGCCCGGGCGATCCGGCGGATCCATTCTGTATGACCGTGTTGGCGTTGCGCTTCTCGCGGGCGGCCAATGGGGTGAGTGAGCTCCACGGACAAGTGAGTCGAGAGATGTGGCAATGTCTGTATCCGGACAAGAAAGTGGAGGAGGTTCCCATTGGACATGTTACCAACGGGGTGCATCTCCTGGGCTGGATGAAAGGACCGCTCCGTTCGTTCTGGAAAAACCGGTTGGGAAGGGGCTGGGACGAGAACGTCAACGAACAGTCTTATTGGGATCGGATGCTGGATCCGGAGTTTATCTCCGACGAAGAACTATGGGCCCTGCGTTACCGTTTGCGTCGCGAGCTGCTGGAATTCACTCGGCGCCGATTGCTGCTTCAGGGGCATAGTCTCACGGCCGGTGACTACATCGCCTTCGATCACCTATTGAATCCGGATGCGCTCACAATTGGGTTTGCGCGTCGTTTTGCCACCTACAAACGAGCCCCGTTGGTCTTTAAGGAATTCGAAAAGATCGTGAAGCTGGTCAAAGACCAGGAACGGCCCATTCAGTTTATCTTCGCGGGTAAAGCGCATCCGCGCGATGACGAGGGCAAGAAGTTCATTCAACATATCATCCATCTCAGCAAGTTTAGTGAGCTACACGGACATTTGGTGTTCATTGAGAACTACGATGTTCACGTTGCCCGGCAGATGGTGTCGGGCTGTGATGTTTGGCTAAACAATCCGCGGCGTCCCTTGGAGGCTTCGGGTACGAGTGGGCAGAAAACCTCACCGCACGGGTGCTTGAACATGAGTATCCTGGATGGTTGGTGGCGTGAGGGCTACGACGGAACCAACGGGTTCGCGATTGGTGAGGACTCCCATCCGGATTCGATCGAGGAGCAGGATCGGGTGGACAGCGAAAACTTGTATAACGTTCTGACGGATGAGGTGATTCCTTGTTTCTTCAACCGGGATGAAAACGGTATTCCGCGGCAGTGGATCCAGAAAATCCGCCGTGCCATGGCGACTCTCTCGCCGGAGTACAGCACCTGGCGGATGGTGAAAGACTACGCGAACAAGTATTACAAGCTGTAGTCGGTGATCACCGGATCGCGGCGCGTTCCGGTGGCTCCGAAACACGAACCCAGCGATCATGTCTGACGACATTCGATCTTGGCATCGGGATGCGCTTCTGGATTGGCTTGAGAAGCGCAGCTTTCCCAATTATCGAGGCGACCAAGTGTTGCAGTGGCTCTATGCCCGGCGGGTGACGTCCTGGGATCAGATGACCAACGTCCCGCGGTCGCTGCGTCAGGCCCTGGCCGAGGAGTTTACGCTTGAGTTGCCGACGCGGGTGCGGGAACAAGGGGCCTTTGATACGACCAAGAAGTTTCTGTGGCGTCTGGCGGATGGTGCTCTGATCGAGAGTGTGCTGATCCCGGCAAACCGAGCGGAGTCCGGAGGTCAGAGCAATCGGCAAACTCTGTGTGTCTCCAGTCAGGTGGGCTGTGCCTACGGATGTGTTTTTTGCGCGAGCGGCTTGGATGGTTGGAAGCGACACCTGACCCCGGCTGAGATCGTGGGGCAGGTGATTGCGGCTGAGCAGGAGTGCGTGGCCGTTCACGGTGAGGAGGCCGAGGGGAGTGGCGGGCGCTACGTCAACAACTTGGTGTTCATGGGGATGGGCGAACCGTTGGCCAATCTCGACAATTTGTTGCGTGCCTTGTCGATTCTGAACGCCGATTGGGGTGCCGGCATCGGGGCGCGGCGGATGACGATTTCGACCAGCGGATTGGTTCCCCAGATACGTCGTTTGGCGGAGGAATCCGCCCAATTTCGTTTGGCCATCTCACTGCACGGAGCTACGGACGCTGTGCGGAGCCAGATCATGCCGATCAACAAGCGCTATCCGGTGGCCGAATTGGCGGATGCTTGCGAGTTCTTCGCCCAACGTCGTGGGAAGATGATTACTTTCGAGTACATCCTCATCGAGGGGGTTAATGATGGACTGGATCAAATCGAGCCACTGGCGGATTTAGCCCGCCGGGTCCGAGCCAAGGTGAATTTGATTCCCTATAACCGGGTGGACGGTTTGGAGTGGCGTCGGCCGACTGAGCCCGTGCAGGAGGCCTTTTGTGACGCGTTAACTGAACTCGGAGTGCGGGTCACGCTCAGGAGGGAGAAGGGGCACGATATCGACGCAGCCTGCGGGCAGCTTCGACTCAAGACCGAACGATCTGAGGCGACGACGCCCACCCATTGATGGCGTTTCCAGCGGGATTGGCTTCCCAATGCCGGGGTGTGATTCAGTGTGCGGGGCATCGGATCGGAAGGATGCGGTCGGTTTCCGATTGAAGCAGTAGAAAGAAAGAGTCCACCAAAGGGAAAGCGGGAGCCCTGCTCCCGCACTCCAAAAGAGAGGGCTGAATTGTCCATTTTGCAGTTTTCATTTTAGTTTTTTTATTCTCCTCGTCGTAGACCGCCTCCTACTGCGTGAGTATCTGCTTTGCTACAACCGATCTCCCCGCATTTTTGATCGCACCCGCTATGCCGATCCCGGCGGGAAAACCCTTTCGTGGGAAGCGGTGCCTTGTTATGAAGGACTGACACCGATTGTTTGAAGAACTCATGTTGCCTGCGAAACTTCGCCAGTATTTTGAAACCTCGCCCCTTGCGGTGCGGGTGGTACCGTTTGTGGTTTTCCTGTTGCTGACGGGGCTGCAGGGGAAGGTGTTTCCGGAATCGATTTACTGGTTCTACCTCCTCAAAACGGTCGTTGGCGCCTGGATGATTTGGGCCTTGTGGCCCCTGATTAAGGAATGGAAGTGGTCGCTAAGTTGGGAGGCGGTCGTGGTGGGTGTGGGTATCTTTGTCCTGTGGGTCGGTTTGGAAGGCCGGTATCCGGGGCTGGGGGAATTGTTGGGGAGTGGCTCCGAATCACCGGAAAGTCCGCCTTGGAATCCGCATTTGGCGTTTGGCCAGGGTTCGCTCTTGGCTTGGTTCTTCATTCTCGTCCGGACCCTAGGTTCTTCCTTGGTGGTTCCACCTTTGGAAGAAGTGGTGTTTCGTTCGACGGTCTATCGCTACGTCGTTGATCCGGATTTTGAAAAAGTCCCCTTCCAACGCTTCCACTGGGGCGCGCTGTTGTTGACTTCGCTCATCTTTGCCTTGGAGCACAATCAATGGCTGTCCGGTTTCATTTGTGGCTTGGCCTACCAATGGTTGGTGATTCGCAAGGGGCGTTTGGGCGATGCCATTACGGCGCATGCCATTACAAACTTTCTGTTGGCGCTCTGGGTCGTGAACCGGGGCGCTTGGCAATTCTGGTAAGCCGACGGTTCCGCCGGCGGCGTTGCTGACCCGTGATCATCTTTGAATCGAGCCAAGGGGTGATCGCCGTGAAGCCGGCGCGGGTGCCCGAGAAGGACTTGGGCCTCTACGGGAGCGAAGGGTTCCTAACGTGGTTGCGGCGCCACGGAGGGGGGAGCGATCCGAAGGTGCCTTGCCATTCTTTTGGGCTCGGTGCGAACTGCGGCTATCTCCTCGATCGCACGGATTCGGGTAATGCCGCGTTAGAAGGTTTGCATTGTCGCCGATTGGATGATGGCGCCTGGGAGATATCCCACCCGTGGATGAGCGCACCGGTTCGTTGGGAGACGTCGCCGTTTCAGGATGGGGCGAATGCGTTGGCGACAAACGCACGGATCGTGGATCCCGCAGAACCTTGGGTAGGATCGGATTGGACTTTGTATCAGCTTGGGGCGGATGGCTTGCTCCAGTCGGCCAAGCGGCCGGATGAGCGGACGGTGTCAGCGCTAGCGACTTGGTTTCGCGAGCTTGGCGGTGAGGGGACGCTCTTTTGGAAGTGCCATGATCGGCATTTGCAAGGAAAGGGAAAGTCCCACTTATCTCCCGTTTGGCTTGCAGGGCCTGAGGATCGGAAACAAGGGGAGATCTTAGAGTGGGGGACTCGGTATCATTTGGATTTCACGGAGGGGTATTCCGTGGGGCTTTTCTTGGATCAGCGCGAGAATCGCTGGCGGATCCTAGAAAACCAAATCGCCGCGGGTTTTGAAGTCTTCCCGGACTCGGGACCAGAACCGCCCCGGGTCCTGAATACGTTTGCCTATACCTGTGGATTCTCGGTATGTGCGGCTCGGGCGGGGGCCTCGGTCGTTAGCGTGGATCTGTCCAAGAAATACCTGGAGTGGGGGAAACGGAACTTTCTGCTCAATGGGTTGGATCCGGATCAACATGAATTTCTCTATGGCGATGTGTTTGGCTGGGTGAAGCGATTTGTCCGACGCGAACAGCGATTTGACCTGGTGATCCTAGATCCGCCGACGTTTTCGCGGTCCAAAGAATGGGGCGTGTTTAAGGTGTCGCGAGACTTGGCTGGGTTAGTGGAGCGGGTTGTACCTTTGCTTCGGGACGGAGGGCGCCTTCTGGTATCGTGCAATCCTGCTTATTGGCATCCGGAGGCGTTCACGCATGCTGTGGAAACCGCGGTGGGGCGGGCCGGGCGCCGAGTGGGCCGACGGGCCTATTCAACGCAACCCTGGGACTTTGGTCTGGTGTCCGGTGGTGAGGCCTACCTGAAGGTTTGGTGGTTGGAGGTGTTGGATCGGGTCTGAAGGCTGGATCGGGTCTGAGGCCGGGTGAATTGCTGTGCTCTCAGAAGCACACTTGTCAGGTTGTTCCCGCCCGTCTATGTTCCAGTCGACGATTCATAACGACTAAGTTACGAATTAGAAATCGCATATATGAATAAGCCGACGAAGAACCAATCATGGCGATTGCCGCGACTGGGGGCGTTTACGCTCATCGAGTTGCTGGTGGTGATTGCCATTATCGCTATCCTGGCGGGGATGCTCCTGCCGGCCTTAGGAAAGGCCAAATCTAAAGCGCATGGCATCATGGCCCTCAACAACAAACAGTTGGGTTTGGCTTGGATCATGTATGCCGACGACAATGATGACCGCTTGATCGGGAATCTGGACGGTAATGACGTGCAGACCCTTGCCAATAGCAACCGAACTTGGGTTCTCGGTTGGTTGAACACCCAAACTGGCAGTCCGAACAACGCAAATACCAATGAAGCGTTGATCCGGCTTTCGCCGATGGCTCCTTACTTTGGCTATTCCACCAAGATCATGAAAGATCCGGCGGACAAGTCGAGCTCGAATGGCGTTCCGCGAGTGAGGAGTATGTCAATGAACGGCTACCTTGGCCCCCGCAGGGCACCTTTCACCGGCGGCTACATTCAATACCGTAAGACGGCCGAGTTGAATCGCCCGGGCCCATCTCGTTTGTGGGTGTTCATCACCGAGCGTGAAGACAGTATCAACGACGGTTGGTTCGCTGTGGATATGGGCAGCTTCGATCCCGTGCGTGCTTCTGCGCACCGTATTGTGGATTACCCGGCTAGCTACCACAATGGTGCAGGTGCTCTGGCCTTTGCCGACGGCCATGCGGAAGTGAAGCGCTGGGTCGATCCCCGCACGACGCCGGCGTTGAAGCGGAATGGTTCTATTCCGTTGAATGTATTGTCGCCGAACAACCGCGACGTCGACTGGTTGCAACTGGGGGCTAGCCGCAAGGTGTCCCGTTCGACCCGCGAATAGGTTAGTGACGATATTAGTGGGTAGCCCGCGGATTTCCGCGGGCTACCTTTTTTTCTCGCCTGTTGATCTGCTCTGCGGCGAGAATCTGTGAAATCAATGAAATCCGACTGATACAAACGATGTACTCAAGTATTCGATTTTTCCTAACGGCTCTGTTTAGCCTCGCGTTGCTGCTTTCCCTTCCTGGGTGTGCGAAGGACGAGAGCGGCATCGATCCCAATGTGGATGTCGCCGCCTTGACCGCTCAGCTGGATAGTGGTGATGATCAAGTAGTGGTCGATGCCCTGGCCAACCTCTGGCAGGCCGAAGCACGGCTCAAGCCGGCGCTCCCCAAGCTAATCGAGCTGCTGAAGCACGACAACCCCGAGATCCGGCAACTGGCGTCTTACAACATCTATGTGTTGGGTGAAGAAGCCAAGGCTGCCATCGAGCCGATCAAAGAGTTGGTAAAGACCGAGCGGGATACGAATGCTCGTTTGCAGCACGTGAACACGTGGAATTCCATTGACCCGGAAAACGCCACTCCCGTGGGGCAAAACTAGACGGTTCTAGGACCACGGTAACCATTCCAAGCCGCTCATCGGGTTTGCCCGTTGAGCGGCTTTGTTCTTTTGGGTTTTCGAAAACCCACTCAGGACGGCTCTCGGGTAACGCGGGTGTTATTGGCAAGGGGTGCTATTGATAAGATCGATTACGTCGGAAGAAGGCGGGAGCAAGCTCCCGCACTCCATGGAGTGCGCCGGCTTGCCGGCGCCATTGGCCGATAGCACCCTTTTCTAATCACACCCGGGTAACGCCGCTCGGGTGCTTTGGCCTTGTTTGCCTGTCGGATTAGTGTTTCATTGACGGCGGCTCGTTATGAAGAAATTTCAACTCCTCATCGCCCTCATGGGGGCTCTCTTGGCTGTTGGCTGTGGTGACAAGCTCCCGGAAGCGGTCGCGGCGGACATTGATGTGCAGGCGCTTCTGACCCAGTTGAAAGACTCGGATCGCGCTCAACGCGTCGATGCCTGCGTCAAGCTTAGCGAGGGCTTGCAGAACGCCGCACCGGCTTTGGACGCGCTGATCGAGGTGGTTCGATCAGACAAAGATGCCCAAGTGCGAGAGATGGCAGCCTATGCGATTTATCAAATGGGCGAAGAGATTGCCAAGCCGGCGATGGTCGTGGTGAAAGAACGCTTTGAGAAAGAACGTGCGCCGGGCGTGCGGTCCATGTTCATCAATCTCTGGAACATGTTGGAACCAGAGACGAGCCCCGTGAAGGGCAACGCCGGCCCCCAGCCCTGAGCGTGGGTCTGTTGGCCGCTCAGCGGCCTTCGAGACGATCCTTGATGGTCAGATGGTGGTCTAGCTTAAGCAGCGACTTGAGGTCGTCGAAGCTGGCCATTTGAGTGTTCAAACCGTCGAGAGAACCTTGCCCTGCCCAGGTGCTGAAGAGATCTTGCAGCGCTCGGGCGCATACCATGAGGGATTCAATCGGTAGCACGGCAAATTTGAAGCCCATGGTGCCGAGTTCGTTGACGGTATGAATGGGTGTTTTGCCTCCGGTTAACATGTTGGCCAGTTGCGGGTAGGGCACCCGCTGGGGCAGGCACGCCAATTCTTCACTCGATTCCGGGGCTTCGATAAAGGCCGCATCCGCGCCAGCTTCGCAATACGCGTTCATCCGGTCGATGGCGTCGTCTAAGCCGTGGACCTGTCGCGCATCCGTTCGGGCAATCACCACAAAACTCGGATCAGCTTTGGCTGCGACGGCGGCCCGAATCTTCAAGACCATCTCGTCGCGCGGAATGACGGCTTTTTCGGCAAAGTGACCGCACCGCTTGGGCGCGAGTTGATCCTCCAGTAGCAATCCCGCTGCGCCCGCCTGTTCGAATTGCCGGACCGTAAATTGCACATTGTGCAAATCCCCATGGCCGGTATCACCGTCCGCAATAATGGGCACGGAGACCGCCGCGGTTGTGCGGCGAATCGCGTCGGCCATATCGGTGGCACTCAGAAAATTTAGATCGGGCAAGCCGTGTAGCGAGGCGGTGGTCCCGAAACCGCCGATGAACAGCATTTCCAAGCCCGCCCGCTCGGCAATGAGCGCCGAAAAGACGTCGTGGATAGCCACGCTTGGCAGGATGCCAGGGCGAGCCATTAGGCTGCGTAGGTGGCCGGGAGATCCGTCTTTGGGCATGACAATAGGAGCCAAACTCGCAAAGGCCTACCAACGGAGCGCGCCCGGCGTTCGCGTGCGGATGGTCCACAGGGTCCCACCAGCGGTGATGTAAAGATCTCTACGGTCCTCACCTCCGAAAGCGCAATTGGTGACTTCGTCATTCGGGATTGGAACGAACTGGACGAACTCGCCCGTTGGGGAGAAGACATAGATCCCTCCGACGTAGGGCGAGGCCGTCTCGGCGGGGAGGCGCGCTTCTGAGCGTCCGCCAGCGACGTAAAGATACCCGTCCTGATCGGCTGCCATCCCATCGGGACCGCGACTGCTCTGCCAGTCGAAGATTAGCTTTTGAGACGCGACGTCTACCGTGCCATCGGCGAGGAGATCGAAACGATAAAGCTTTCGAGCGCCGCCCACTTCGTTGTTGTTGTTGTCGGCTACGAAGAGAAACCGATCATCGGCTGTGACGAAGACGCCGTTGGGCCGGTCGACTTCGTGGGTGATGACACGAGTCACCGATCCATCCGGATCAATCCGGTAAACCCCTTCGACGAGACGACCGTCGTCGTCTCGGATCTGCATGCCTTCCCGGCTCCCGTATCGGGGATCAGAGAAATAGATCCGGCCTTGGGTATCGACGGTGATGTCATTGGGTTGGTTGTAAGCTTGGCCCTCGTACTGATCGGTCAGGACCGTGAGCGAACCGTCCGCTTCGATTCGGCTGACACGTCGGCGCACGGGCTGACAGACGAGCAGCCGCTCTTGCCCATCGATTAAGAGGCCGTTGGAACCGGCGTCCTCAAGATGGACGGTTGTCTCGCCCTCGCCCAGGTAGCGAGTGATGTCGCCATGGCCGCTGAAGAGGAGGCCGAGTTCCGGATGCCAGACCGGGCCTTCGCCCGCGTGTTCCGTGAGGAGCTGGGTAGGGGGACTGCTGAAGCGAGATTTGCGCGGTAGGCTGTCCGGCAACTGACAGCCGATTCCTCCCAAGATGAGGAGAGCTGAGAGGCAGAGGTGCTTGAGTTGCATGGTGGTGTGTCGGAGTGAGAGCTGCTGCTAGTGGAGCACGGGCGGAAGTGAGGCTTCCCATTCGGTTCGCGAGACGGATTCCGCTTGGTGCCGATGAACGAAGGTCCCTTTCTTGTTCCCTACAATGATCTCTGGAAAGCCATCGCCCGTGATGTCTTTCGCTAATACTTGGGTGCCGATACCGGAGTCCGAATCGATCAAATGGGGGATGAAGTTGACGCCGTTACGCCGGTCCAACTTGAACCAATAGAGCACCGCTGGTGCGTTCGGTTCCGCGTCCCCATTCGGGCCGTGCGCCCAGAAGCGTTTGCCGGTGATGACATCGAGGAGGCCATCCTTGTCCATATCGATCAGATCCATGGAATGGGGTTGGGAAAATTTTACTCCGTAGGGGTTTTCGCTGGGTTCCTTGTTGACGAACACGTGGGCTTTGAAATCGATTTTTCCGTTGTTCTCAATGTGCTCGTACCAGGCAAGCCCGTAACCATGAGCCGCCAAGCAGGTGATCACGTCATTGTCGCCATCTCCATCCACGTCGTAGGCATACATGTGGGCGGAACCACCGGGGGCAAACGGATGGGGATGAAACGTCCAAGCGGGATCGCCAGCGAGCGAGGGCGGTTGTTCCCACCAGCCGTTCATTTCCATGATGTCTTTTCGCCCGTCTCCGTTGACGTCCCCGACGCCCATGCCGTGGGTGTAGCGTTGCCAATTGCCTTTTGGCGTGACTGGGCGGAAGGGCCAGGGCTGGGTGGGGTTGGCTGTGTCCGGCGTCGCGAATCCAAAGTAGCCGCCGGAGTTGCAAACGATTTCGGGGCGATCGTCTCCGGTGAGGTCGACGTAGTGCGGCGACTCGTTGTCCGTCACCGCCAAGGCGATGTGCGGGGTCCACATCTGTTCCCTGCCGCGCGGATTCTCATACCAGGTGGATTCCTCCCCGGGAAATCCGAGAATGAGAATGTCGTCCCAGCCGTCACCATTGAAGTCATCCGTGTAGGCGACGAAGTTTCTGGAATAGCCGTTGCGATTGCTGAGCGCCCCTGGGTAGCCGGGCACGATGCGGATCGAGCCATCGCTTTGCTTAAGTTCGAAGCTCTGGGAGTCGGCGTAGTAGGTATGCCGCATGGAGAAATTGGGGCCTTCCCACCAGTAGGGACCGGAGACGATGTCTTGGTGGCCGTCGCGGTTAAAATCCCCCGCGTTGGCCCCTTCGCTCCAAAACTGGTCGGTCAGTTGCACTTTGGTGAATGAGTGACGGTAATGTTCCGCACCTTGAAGAGACAATGCAGCGGCCCCGAGGGCTAGGCTCGCGATGAGAATCGGACGTGGCATAAGGGTATCTACCCAAGGATTCGAGACGGGGTCAAGTGGGAGCTTGCGTCGATCCTGGCGCTCCCGTAAAAACGGCTTCTTTATTGCGACTATGACGACGAACTCTTCTCCAATTCGCGTAGCAGTGACCGGGGCAGCCGGGCAAATCGGCTATTCATTGCTTTTCCGGATCGCTTCCGGTGCCATGTTTGGCCCTCACCAACCCGTCATCCTCCATCTCATCGAAATTGAGCCCGCCATGGGTGCCCTGGAAGGGGTTGTGATGGAATTGGAAGACTGTGCCTTTCCGTTGTTGAAGGGCACGGTGCCGACTTGCAGCTTGGATGAGGGATTTAAGGGCGTGAATTGGGCGCTCCTGGTTGGGAGCGTACCCCGCAAGCAGGGGATGGAGCGCAAGGACCTGCTGGGTATCAACGGCAAGATCTTCGTCGGCCAAGGCCAGGCCATCCAGAACAATGCGGCCAGCGATGTCCGCACGCTCGTGGTCGGCAACCCTTGCAATACCAACTGTCTCATCGCCATGAACAATGCTCGGGATATCCCGAGCAATCGCTGGTTTGCCATGACCCGATTGGATGAAAATCGGGCTAAGTCCCAACTGGCGCAGAAAGCTGGCGTGGATGTGACGGAGGTGACGAATTTGGCGGTTTGGGGCAATCACTCTGCCACGCAATACCCAGATTTCACCAATGCCAAGATCGGCGGCCGGCCGGTCCCCAGCGTGATCGAAGATCGCGCATGGCTTGAAGGCGAGTTCATCTCCACCGTGCAGCAGCGTGGAGCCGCTATCATTAAGGCTCGTGGTGCCTCCAGTGCCGCTAGCGCTGCGAATGCGGTGGTCGACAGTGTCGCCTCGATCGTGAATCCCACCATGAACGGAGATTGGTCTTCCGTTTGTATCGCTTCGCGCGGGGACTATGGCATCGAGGAAGGGCTGATTTGCTCGTTCCCGATCCGCAGCCACGGGGATGAATTGAGCGTGGTTGAGAGCCTCCCGTTGGACGCCTTTAGCCAGGAGAAAATCAATGTTACCGTGACCGAGCTGAAGGAAGAGAAGGCCATGGTCGCTGAGCATTTGCCTCAGGCCTAACGTTAGGCTGCTAGTCTCTTTCCGCGTTCCATCATGAACCTGACCCGACGGGAACTCGCCCGTCATATCGATCACACCCTGCTGAATCCCACCGCCACGGCGAGCGAGATTCGTAATCTCTGCGAAGAGGCCGTGGAGTGGGAATGCTACAGTGTGTGTGTCGCGAGTTCTCGCATCGAAACGGCCGTGGCTGCGACGGAGGATTCCGACGTTCGCGTCTGTTCAGTTGTGGGGTTTCCGCTCGGTTCCAGCGATGCGGATTCCAAACGGTACGAAACCGAGATGGCGGTGGACCTCGGCGCGCATGAAATCGATATGGTCATCAACGTCGGTCTCGTGAAGGATGGCGATCGGGATGAACTGATCTTCCGTGAATTACGAGATATCGTAGAAGCGGCCGACGAGCGTCCCGTGAAAGTGATCCTTGAAACGGGGTATTTGGAGGACGCGGAGATTGATCGGGTCGTCGAACTTTTCAAACGGTCCGGCGCTGCCTTTGTGAAGACTTCGACCGGTTTTGGTCCGCGTGGAGCGACGGTCGAAGAGGTGGCGCGATTACGAACTTTGGTAGGGCCCGGCTTCGGGGTGAAGGCGTCGGGCGGTATCCGGGATTTGGCCGCTGCCTTGGCCATGATTGAGTCCGGGGCCAGTCGTTTAGGCACGTCGGCTTCGGTTCGGATTCTCGAAGCCGCGGATGCGGCCGAGATGGAGTCGGCCTAATCTTTTCCGGCCGCTTTCTGGCTGAAGCTTTCGGCCAGTGCGATGGTACGGATCATCGACTTGGACTTGTTTACGGTTTCTTGGAACTCGGTTTCCGGTTGGGAATCGTTTACCCAGCCTCCACCTGCCTGCACGTAGGCTTTGCCGTCTTTCATCAGCGCCGTGCGAATGGTGATGCAGCAATCCAGGTTGCCGTCATAGGAGAAGTAACCCACGCACCCACCATAGGGACCGCGTTGGGTTTGCTCGAACTCGGAAATGATCTGCATGGCCCGCACCTTGGGCGCGCCGCTGAGTGTGCCGGCGGGGAAGGTGGCTCGCATCAGATCGTAGGGCGTCTTGCCGCTCGCCAATTGGCCTTCCACTTGAGACACGATGTGCATCACGTGGCTGTAGCGTTCGATGACCATGAGGTCCTTCACCACGACAGAATCGAATTCGCAGACGCGGCCGATGTCGTTTCGTGCCAGGTCCACTAGCATCACGTGCTCGGCGCGTTCCTTCGGATCGGCCAATAGATCCTTCTCGTGAGCGAGATCTTCGTCTCGGTCCCGGCCGCGGGGGCGGGTGCCGGCGATCGGGCGGATTTCGACGCGGCCGGATTCGCTCCGAACGTGGATTTCCGGTGATGCCCCCACCAAGGCCATGCCTTCCAATTCAAGGAGAAACATGTAGGGCGAGGGGTTGACGGAACGGGCCGCACGGTAGACGTCCAGCGGCGAAGCGGTAACGGGAGCTTCGAAGCGTTGGGAACCGACGACTTGAATGATATCGCCGGCTTGAATGTACTCTTTGGCTCGCTCGACGTAGGAAAGGAAATCTTCTTTGGCCATGTTGGACTGAAAGTCCGGGGCTGGAGCATCGGTCAGGAGGCTGGCTGGTTGGTATTGCACGGGCTTTGAGAGGCACGCCACGATGCGTTCGATTCGTTCGGTGGCATCGGCGTAGGTGGCTTCCGGGTCTTGGTCCGGACTGAGCTTGGCGTTGACGATGATGGTGATCGTTTGGGAGACCCGGTCGAAGACCAGCAATTCATCGGCAATGAGGAAATAGACCGTGGGGGTGCCGAGGTCATCCCGCTTCGGGCGGGGGACGGTGGGTTCGACATCGTGGATAAACTCATAGCCAATGAACCCGACTGCGCCTCCAGTGAACCGGTTCGGGAGATTGGGGAGGGAGACGGGTTGGTAGCGCTTGAGATAGCGCTCGACGACCTCCAGGGCGTCTCGAACGGTGTTTTCCGTATCGGGAGTGCCCTTCCGACGAACTTGAAATTCTTCCAGCGGCGCGCCCGGAGCTTGGATTTCGACTCGGTCCTCGGTTTGCCGGATTACGGCGGAGGGGTGGCAGCCTACGAATGAGTAGCGGCCGAGGTGCTCGCCGCCCTCGACGGACTCGAAAAGAAAGGTCTCCCCTTGATCGCGGAGTTTCCAGTAGGCGGACACCGGCGTATCGAAGTCCGCCAGGATCTGCCGGGTCACTGGAATCAGGTTGCCGTCTTGGGACAGCTCACGGAAGGATTCAAGATCGGGGTAATACATTACATCAAGTCTCGCGAAGGGGGGGTGATACGAAGGGGCCGAGCGTCGTAAATCTGCGAATCCCTAGCGGATCCATGATTTGACGCGTGCGCGATTGATTCGCGTTTGCCAGGATAGCGACATGCACGTAATCACAGACGAACGGTGCCTAGCGTATCACGCGCCTGGGCACCCGGAGCGACCTGCGAGGGTGAAGAATACCTTGGCCAAATTGCGAACTCAAGATGAGATTCCGATCGAATGGCACGCTCCGTCTGTGGCCACCGACGCGCTACTCCGGCTGGGGCACACGGACGCTCACATCGAAGCCTTGCGGGCGCCGGTTGCTGATTTTGACGGGGATACGCCGGCCTATCCAGAAATCGATCAACACGCACGACGGTCCGTGGGCGGGGCGATGGATGCGTTGGCGTTGGCGCTGGAAGGGCAGCAAGCCTTTAGTTTGTTGCGTCCCCCCGGGCATCACGCCACTGGCAGTCGCCCGATGGGGTTCTGTTACTTGGGCTCGGTGGGCTTGTCGGCCCTGCACGCTTCGCGGACCTTGGGTAAGCGGGTGGCGGTGTATGATTTTGATGTGCATCACGGCAATGGGACGGAAGCGCTGCTATTGGACCAACCCGGTGTTTCCTTCTCGTCCATCCACCAACATCCCTGCTATCCGGGGACTGGGACGAAGAACGTGGGATCGAACTGTTTGAACTATCCCGTGGCGCCGCAGACACCGCCTTCCGAGTATCGCGCCATCCTGGAGCGAGCTATGGAGGCGGTGGTGGCGTGGCAGCCGGACTTGATTGCCGTTTCGGCTGGGTTTGATGCGTATTATCGGGATCCGATTGCTCAGGAAACCTTGCGGGCGGAGGATTTTCGGTGGATTGGGGAACGATTGAAGGCAACGGGGGTGCCGTTTTATTCCGTGTTGGAAGGGGGCTATAGCGATGATTTGCCGGAGTTGATATTTGCCTATTTGCAAGGGGTGACCGCGGGGTAGGAATAGGCCGCCCTTACAGGGCTTGTCGCTTGTTTGTTCCGTTTTCCCGGGGCGTCGCCCCGGGCTAGAACGGACCGGACCTTCGGCCCTCGGGAAGTGGCGGAATGTTTCCCGTGCGAGAGGGCAGGGTTTCCGAGTGCCGAAGGAATGTTCCGTCGCCGGGGTTCTGGCGGGTTCCGTGGGATCGCGTCCGTGAGAATCGGCGGTCGGGATTTCGCGTGTCGACGGTGTGTTGCGTCCCCGGGTTCGGGCGAGGCCCGTGGGATCGTGTCCCCGAGAATCGGCGGTTGGGATCTTGCGTGTCGATGATGTGTTCCGTTGCCCGGGTTCCGGCGAGGCGCGTGGGATCGCGTGCCGATGATGTGTCCCGTTGCCCGGGTTCCGGGCGAGGCGCGTGGGACCGTGGGACCGTGTCCAGAGAAACTAAGGTCGGGATTCCATCCCCAAAGGGCTTCCCAGCACCGAAGGTGCGTTCCATTGCCAGCCCAGGGCAACGCCCTGGGAACCGGGACCCTCCGTAGCGTCGAGCCCTGAAGGGGCGGGCCATTCCCTCCGGTGCCCGTGCTCTGGGACTATCGACGGGTGTGATTATAAGTGCCGGGCATCGGATCGAAGCGGCAGGCTTCCCTATGAAGAGGCTGGAAGAACAGTTCGCTGACAAGGAAAGCGGCAGCTCTGCTCCCGCACTCCATATGAGAGAGCTGAATTTTAAATTTTGAAGTTTTCATTCTTCCCGCAATAGACCGCCTCCTTATGCGTGATTGCCCGCTGTTTCTACAACCGATCTCCCCGCACTTTGAATCACACCCACTACCGACCCGTTGACGAATAACCGGTTGACGACCATCGCGGGTTCCGCTCAAGATCCGCTCGCCGGCGCCCGACCGCGACGGTCCACGAAATGAAAGCAGTTATTCTCGCAGCAGGAAAAGGCACTCGAATGGGGGACCTCACCGTGGCGCTCCCCAAGCCCATGTTGAAGGTGCACGGTAAGCCCATCTTGGAACACATTGTGGAAGGACTCGTTGCTGCGGGCGTCGATGGGGTTTGTATCATCACGGGTTGGAAAGCCGAAATGATCGAGGACTACTTCGGAGACGGTTCGGCCTTCAATACCTCGATCCAGTACGTTCGCCAAGCGGTTCAAGACGGAACCGGCAAGGCCCCGGAGTTGGCCAAAGAATTTGTGGGAACCGATGACTTTATTCTCACCTACGGCGACATCTTGGTGCATTCGAAAACCTATCAGGCCATGGTGAATCGGTTTGGGGAAGGGACGTTCTCGGGGTTGTTGACCGTGACCGAGGGAGAGGATGTGACCAAGGGGGGGCTCAACTTCTTTGATGACCAGTTTTGTTTGACTCGGCTGGTGGAAAAACCCAGTCAGGAACAGATCGATGGACTACGCGCGTCGGGCGAGTTGAAGGCCGGCGAGCCGGTTTATTACAACGCCGGGATTTACATCTTTTGCCCTGTAGTTTTTGAGTTCACCGCTCGGCTCGAAAAGTCACCCCGAGGGGAGTACGAACTCACCGATGCGATCCAAGCCATGGTGGATGCGGATCAAACGATTGCCGGGCACGCGATCGAGGGCCGGTGGGTGGACGTCCGCGATCCGGAGGTGCTTGCGGAGTTAGAGCAACAGTCCGTTTAGCCGAGCGCTAAGGGCCTCTGCGTCGGTCAAAGAGGGGCCTAAAGCGCGTCCCCGGATGGGGGCGAAATACACTTAAGTTTTCCCGAAAAACGGGCATCTACTTCTTATTCAGTATGGCGGATCTTTGTGTTGATCTGTCGTGTTTCTGCATTTATTCCAGCTAATTCAGAATCGATTTAGTCGGAAAGAATGACTCATTTTACGACACGGGGCCTCCTTTCCCGCGATCGCGAACCGCTCTCTTCATATTGCTCTTGTGGCTCAGAAGTCATTCGGCTTAGGTGGAATGGACGGCGGTATTGGATAGATTGGTCTCTTGCAGATGGACACGCATGATAGAGTGATCATTTGGGTGTGGGGCGATTCGGGCAGGGCTCGAATGGCTGCGCACGATTTTGATTGGTTCTGGCGTGGAAAGGGAAGAGGCGTGGATCGAGTGAAACTGCTGTCCTGTCCGCCGCATATTTGAGAAGGGTATGGCAGTTGCTTCGCCGAAAGTGTCGAAAATAAGAACAGAGTGAGGTAATTGAATGATACGAAAAAATGGCGATCACGTGGTGTATGAGGATCCCCGGCGGGTCGGGTATCCGGTCGACATGGAGCTGTTGGCGCGGGAAGCAAACTACCGGGTTGCTCGGATGGGGGAAATCCTCGGGCTTTCGCCCCGCACCTTGCAGCGGTACTTTGTGGCAGGCTTAGGGGTGAAGCCTAAGTACTGGTTACGGGAACAGCGCATGCGAGACCTCTACCGACTTCTCTCCGATGGGCGTTCTTTGGATGAAGCCGCGGCCATTGTCGGCCTCCAGCGGTACGATTATTTGGCGCGGGAGGTCCGGTTTTTTGATGGCATTAGTCCGGAAGAATTGTTTGAGGACACGCCTCCAGCCGAGGTGGAAAGTCAAGAGCAAGTCAATCGAACCCGGGCCACAACCCCAGTCTCCAGTCCGGTTTCTACCAGTCCGAGTGCCGCCAAGGCATAGGTTGAGGCGTCCACTCTCTTGAGTGGTCGCCAGCGTCCCCTTGTCGGGGGCGAGGGCGGGTGGCGAAAGCTTTCGACAAGCGATCGGTCCTCGGCTGTAATGGGCGCTCTCTATGAGTGACGTGGAGGAAGTCCATTCAGCCGATACGGTTGACGTAAGGGTTGAGCCGGAACCGACTGGTTTTCGAGGTAGCCGGGCGGCTTGGTGGGTGCACTTGTGCTTCCTGGGGTCCTATCCTGTGGTGATGGGCCTGATTGCCTGGCAGTTTGGTGGCAATTCAGAGACGGTGGCTCTCAGTCCGTCGGTCGACCAGCTGTTGTGGGTCGTCGGTTCGGAGCTACTCATTTTCGGCGTCTGGTTTGGGGCTGCCTGGTATCTTTCGCGGGCCACCGTCGATCAACTTCTGCTTCGCGGTAAGCACCTCTTTCGAGCCGTGGGGTTGGGGATCTTCTATTCCGTTGCCTTGCGGGTCGCTGTCGGGATTGTGGTGGTTGGAATTGTACTGTTCCTGTCTGCGGGTGGTGAACGGAGTGCGTCTGAGGTGGCCGAGGGGCTGCGCCCGGACGTCGGGAAGGTGGTCAGCACCGAGAAATTGGGGGAGGATCCGGTCTATCTGATTCTGAATTGTACACTGGTGAGCTTTGTTCTCGCAGGTTTGCGAGAGGAATTGTGGCGAGCCGGGGTCATTGGAGGTTTTTTTGTTTTATTTCCCCGATTGGATAAGAGCTGGGGCGCGCGTCTTTTTACCGTTTTTTTGGTGGCTCTTCTCTTTGGGGCCGGACACGCCGTTCAGGGTCCCGGGGGGATGGTGATGACCACGCTTCTAGGTTTGGGACTGGGGGCAATTATGGTTTTCCACCGCTCTATCTGGGAGGCGGTGCTCGCCCACGGTTTCTTCAATGCTTCGACCTTCCTGATGTTGTTTGTGGTCAAACGCTATTTTGCGGACCAGCTACCGGACCTCTAGACGCGGGATCTGGCTCCGGGAGCGACCCTCGAAAGATTTTTCTCATTTTCTTGGCCGAAGTGTTGTCTGAATTTCGCACTGTCCTATGAATGGCGGATTGGGGCAGGTGTCGAACGCTGTGTTTCTTCCCGAGTGCCTCCCGCCACTCGCAGCGTATGAAAATGACAAAACACGATCCACCGGGCCGCGTGCTGTTGATTCAGCGGTCTTTCAGAGGGTCCCCGTCTGAGTGGGAACATGAGGCCTTGCGACTGGCGGACCCGATCGCCAATATTCCCGGACTGACCTGGATGATATGGACGATCAACCCGGATACCCAATCGGTCTGCGGGATTTGTTTGTTCGCCACGGAGCAGGCGGTTCAGCGTTTTGTGGATGGGCCTGTGGCGGCTCAAATGCGGGCGAGCCAGCCGGATGATTTGCTCCGAATGACGGTTCAGGAAGTGTTGCCCGGACCGTCGGCGATCACCCGTGCGCCTATTCCTGGCTTGGTGTCTGCCTGCGAGACGACATGAATGCGGACGTGACCCAGATTCTCCACGCGATTGATCGTGGCGACCCGAGAGCTTCGGATCAGTTGATGCCGTTGGTCTATGAGGAACTCCGACGCTTGGCGACGGCCAAGATGCGGCAGGAGCAAGCCGGGCAGACCCTTCAAGCGACTGCCTTAGTGCATGAAGCGTATCTGCGGCTGGTGGGATCGGAGCAGACCAACGGATGGAATAGTCGGGGCCATTTCTTTGGTGCCGCCGCTGAGTCGATGCGGCGCATCTTGGTAGACCGGGCGAGAAAGAAGCAGGCCGTTCGCCACGGTGGAGGCATGGACCGAGTGGCGCTCGAAGATATGGACATCGCGGTCAAGGCGGACGATGAGCGTTTGCTGGCCATTGATGAGGCGCTGAGCCGTTTGGCCGAGCGCGATCCGAAAGCGGCGGAATTGGTCAAACTCCGCTTTTTCGCCGGTTTGACGAATCAAGATGCCGCCAAGGCGATGGGCATGGCCGAGCGGTCGGCCAACCGTCTCTGGGCCTATGCCCGGGCTTGTCTCTACCGCGATTTGAGCCAGCCCTAGGGGCCCATCTGGCATCGCAGTCTACTCAATTGAACTTTCCGGCAACGGTGAATTCCAAGGATCAGCCAGACCCACAATCGCTCTTTATGCGGGCGCTCGATATCGAGGATGCCAACGAGCGCTCCGCGTTCGTTCGGAAGGCCTGCGGGGCGGAAGCCGCTTTGCTCGCCGAGTTGGAGGCCTTGCTGGCGGCGCATGACCAAGCCGGTGCTTTTCTGCGCGGAGAGGCTCCAGCAAAGACTGTTTCTCCCGCTCCCGCTACGCCTCACCCCGAGACTTTGACGGATTCCGTCCTTGGGACAGTAAGTGGGCGCTACAAATTGCTCCAACGCATTGGCGAAGGGGGCTTTGGTGTGGTCTACATGGCCGAACAGCGGGAACCTGTCAAACGACGCGTCGCCCTCAAAATCATCAAACTGGGTATGGACACCAAGCAGGTGGTGGGACGGTTTGAAGCCGAACGACAGGCTTTGGCCATGATGGACCATCCCAATATTGCCAAGGTGTTGGATGGGGGGGCGACGGACACCGGAAGACCGTTCTTTGTGATGGAATTGGTGCGAGGGGTGTCGATTCTCCAATTCTGTGACGAGAACAAGCTTTCGACCGATGAACGGCTCCGCCTTTTTTTGGATGTCTGCCAAGCGATCCATCATGCGCATCAGAAGGGTGTGATTCACCGCGATATCAAACCCAACAATGTCTTGGTGACGGTGACGGATGATCGCGGCGTTCCGAAAGTCATTGATTTTGGCGTGGCAAAGGCGACCCAACATGAGTTGACGGAGAAGACGGTTTTTACTCGTTACCAGGAGTTCATTGGCACGCCGGCTTACATGAGTCCGGAGCAAGCCCAGTTCAGTGGGTTGGATATTGATACACGCACGGACGTGTATTCGCTGGGGGTGTTGCTGTATGAGATGCTTACCGGGCGAACGCCGTTTGATACCAAAGCGCTCTTGAGCGGCGGTTATGAATCCATGCGGCGCATCATCCGCGAGCAAGAGCCGCAAAAACCCAGCACCCGCTTGCATACCTTGAACCGAGGGGATTTGGCCCATGCCGCTCGACTGCGGAAGACCGAGCCGGGCAGTCTCTTTGGAGAAGTGCGGGGGGATTTGGATCGCGTGGTGATGAAGGCCCTCGATAAGGAGCGGGCGCGTCGGTATGAAAGCGTGAGTGCGTTGGCGATGGATATCAGACGCTATCTCGATGACGAACCGGTGGAAGCGGCGGGACCGAGCGTTTGGTATCAGATGGGGAAATTTGCTCGGCGTAAGCGGCGCATGCTGGTGGCGGCCGTGATGGTGGCCTGCAGTCTGTTGGTGGGCATCGTGGTGAGCTCGGTCATGGCGGCGCGGGCGATCCGTGCGGAGGGGGACTTACGGGAGGCGTTGGCGAAAGAGTTTGAGGCGCGACAAGTCGCGCAAACCGCGGAGCGTTCCGCACGTGATGCTCATGAACGAGCCCAACGCCAAGCACGCGTGGCGGAGGCGGTGAACCGATTCATCAACGAAGATTTGATCGGGCGTGCGAATCCGGTCAATGAGGCCAACCGTGACCTGCGGTTGCGCACCTTGTTGGAACGGGCGGATCGAAAGATCGAGGCTGGCGTGATTGACGAACCTTTGGTGGAAGCGTCGATTCGCTACACCGTGGGGCAAGCGTTTCTGAATCTGGGCGATCTTCGCGCGGCCAAACGACACGCACAGACGGCCGTTCGCCTCTTGGAAGGGGAAGAAGAGGATGATACCCACGCGCGCCTGAAGGCTCAAATCCTCTTGGCGGGTGTGGAGGTGGATTTGGGCGATTATAGCCGGGCGGGAGACAGTTTGGAGACACTACGGGCTGTAACGCGAGCGCAGTTCGGCGACGCACATGAGCTGAGTATGGAGACGGCCTATTGGCAGGCCTTGGCGTTGGGGAATCTTTCGCAACCCGAACAGGCGGAAGCGCTCCTGGCCGAGCTTCTGGAACGCATGCCGGCGACCCTGCCGGAAGATCATTGGCTGCGTCCGGCGATTGTCAACGCCCGTGGCGCCCACTTCATTTATCGCAAGCGCTACGCTGAGGCGGAACGGTTCTATCGAGATTGGTTGGCGTCCTTTGAAAGTCGCTTTGGCAGGGAGCATCCGTTTCCGATCATGCTCCTTTCGAATCTCGGACAAGCCCTTTATTTTCAAGGCAAGCGTTCGGAATCCGAGACGCTTTACCGGGAAGCGCTGACACTCACGGAGGCGACCTTCGGGCCGGACCATCCCCACCATCTAACCGTTATGGCCGCTCTCGGTAGGCAGTATGAGTATTATAAACAATGGGCAGAAGCGGAAGCGCTGCTCCCACGTGTCTACGAGGGGAGGAGGCGAACCTTGGGGGAAAGCCATCCGGAAACACGCTTTGCCGTCACGCTTCTCTTTGCCTTCTATCGTGGTCAGGAGCGGGATGAGGATGCCCAGCGTTTTTTGCGCGATGTGATTCAGCGAGATCCTGAGAATTTCCGAGCGTTGGAGCACTTGGCCTATTATTTGAAGGCCGACGAATTAGAGCCCGTGGTTGCCGATTCGGAAGCGGATGCGGTCACTTGGCGGTATCGTTTCGAGGCCCCCGAGGTTGATTGGTTGGACCCGGCATACGATGACGGTGCTTGGCTGAAGGGGCCTGGTGGTTTTGGCAACATCGACCGGCCATTCGTCCGGACGGAATGGAGCACTCGAACGCTGTGGGCGCGCCAAACGTTTGAATTGGACGAGGTACCTGAGGGACCCTTAGTGCTTCGAGTGGCTCAGGATGACAATGCGCGGATCTACCTGAACGGGCAATTGTGTCTCTGGCGTCATGGTTGGACGGGGCGTCGCTATCTGTTGGTGTATCTCTCAGAGGCGGGGCAAGCCGCGTTGCGCAAAGGCACGAACGTCATCACCGTCCGTGGGGATAACATGGCCCTGGAGGGCCTATTTGACGTAGGGCTCTATCGGGATCTCTCGGATTTGAAGCCTTAGCGTTGGCTGGAGTCTGGCGGCATTTTTCGCTCTGCTTTCCGGTGGGCTTTGTTAGTGTGCCGGGCATGGGTTTAGATGTTCGAAAGACGTGCCGGCGGGTATTGGTCTGGATCGGGTGTGCCGGAGTGGGTATGGGCTTGGCAGAGGCCGAGGATTGGCCGCAGTTTCGGGGGCCGCATCACGACGGGATTTCGCGTGAAACCGGGTGGACACAGGATTGGAAGGGGCAATCCCCTCGTGTGACCTGGCAGGCGAATGTCGGGATTGGGTTTTCCGGGGTGACGGTTTCCGAGGGCCGCGTTTTTACCATTGGGCACGATGACGGGCAGGATACCATTTGGTGTTTGGCCGAGGACACGGGACGGGTGCTCTGGAAAAAAACTTATCCGAGTGATATCGGCGCCATGTTCTATATTGGAGGGCCGGGTTCCACTCCGACTGTCGATCCCGAGGCGGGACGTGTGTATGTGGTCGGCAAGTGGGGCGAGGTGTTCTGTCTTCAAGTGGCCGATGGTAAGTCGGTATGGCAACGGCAGTTGGCGAAGGAAGAATCCATGCCGGTTCCGGATTGGGGCTTGAGTGGGTCTCCTTTGCGCTGGGGGGATCTGCTGGTGCTGAACGTGGGTTCGGCGGGTTTGGCACTGGATGCGGCCACTGGGGCGACGGTCTGGCGGTCGGAGGAGGCCGAGTGCGGCTATGCCACGCCGGTTCCCTATACCTATCAGGGTGAAGCCTGCGCGGTAGTCTCTTCGGGCGAAGCCTATTCCGGAATCGATCTCAAAACCGGAGCCATCCGTTGGAGTGTTCCCTGGTTGACTCGTTACGGGGTCAATGCGGCTGACGCCATTGTCTGGCGGGATCAGGTCTTTGTGAGTTCGGGTTATGGGAAAGGTGCCACACTGGTCCGCTTGAACGGGCAAACTGAGCCCGAATCACTTTGGCGCCAACGGCGATTTCGCGCGCAACAGAATGCCCCCGTGAGAATCGGCGATCACTTGTATGGATTTGACGGGGATAGCTCGTCTCGGGCGAAACTCAAGTGCGTGTCTTGGGACACGGGCGAGGTTCGTTGGGAAGCGGAGGAATTTGGTTTTGGGGCCTTGTCTGCCGCGGATGGGTTCCTCTTGGTTATGGGCGGATCCGGTCAATTGGGTCTGGTGCGGGCCAAGCCTGAGGCTTTTGAGTTGGTGGGGACTGTCCCCGTGCTGGACTCGGATTGTTGGACGGCGCCGGTCTTGGCCAATGGTCGCATCCTGTGTCGTAACTCCCATGGCAGAATTGCGTCGTTATCCGTGAAGGCACGTTGAGGTGCGTTTCGGTAACTGATTTGATTTTTTATTCCATTCACAGAGCATGAAGACATCCCGTCGCGAATTCTTGAAATTGGCCGGCACCGCCGGAGTGACAGGCGTTTCGTTTCCCGCATTGGGTCTCGCCAATGATCGCAAATTTCGCACTGCCCTGATCGGTTGTGGTTGGTGGGGAAACAACATATTGCGAGAGGCCATGGCGTCTGGGCGGTGTCAGGTGGTGGGGCTTTGTGACGTCTATCGCCGCCCGCTGATGGTTACGGCGGATGAGGTCGAAGGCTTGTCTGGGGATCAGCCGCGGGTATTTGAGGATTTCCGAGAGATGTTGAAGGCGACGCAACCGGAGATTGTGATCATTGCCACACCGGATCATTGGCATGCGTTGCCCTGTATTGCCGCGTTGGAGGCGGGCGCCCATGTGTTTGTCGAGAAACCGACCAGTCATACGATCGTGGAGAGTCAGGCCATGTTGGCGGCGGCCGAGGCTGGTGATCGGACCGTGCAAGTCGGGCTTCATCGGCGTATTGGGCCACACCATGTTTCGGGAATGGACTTCCTTCGTTCCGGAAAAGTCGGCGATATCGGGATGGTGCGACTCTTCGTGACTGGGCGTAGCTCTGGGCCGGAAACCCCAAGTCCGAATTCGCGCGTGCCAACGGGGATGAATTGGGATCTCTGGTGTGGGCCGGCGCCCGAACGGCCGTTTAACCGAAAGCTCTCGCCGGGTGGTTGGCGCAACTTTCTCGACTATGCCAATGGCACCTTGGGGGACTGGGGCGTGCATTGGCTGGATCAAGTCCTGTGGTGGACGGATGAGCGGTATCCCAAGACTGTCTACTCGACAGGCGGGCGGCCCGTGCTAGGGCCCGCGGTGGCCAGTGCGGAGGAGGCTACGACGGATGCGCCGGATTCGCAGATTGCGGTTTACGAGTTCGAGTCGTTCACCGCGGTGTGGGAACATAAAAAGTATTCCGGGAACCAGGCGGAGAAGCACCGGATTGGAGCGTATTTTTACGGGGCCAATGGCGTGTTCCATATGGGGTGGCGGGATGGTTGGACGTATTATCCGAAAGATTCCAAACAGCCCACCGTGCATGAGGATCCCGACTTTAGCGACCCGAAGGATGGCAACAACGTCCGGCAGCTGTGGGCGGACTTTATGACGGCTATCGACGAGAAGCGCCAACCCGTGGCTAATCTCGAAGCCGCGCATCGGTCTTCCGTGCTGCCGCTGCTTGGGATGCTTTCCTATCGCTTGGGGCGGAGTGTGCGTTGGGATGGGGATCGGGAACAGATTGTGAATGACCCGGAAGCGACGCGTTTGATGCGTCGGGATTATCGGGCGCCTTGGGTTTATCCGGAACCGGGCGGTAGGGGGTAGTTTCAAACGCGCTGGGTGTCAGCGGAAAGGGGGGGCTGCGCTGTTGGCTTTTTTGTTTCCGGCTCTTGCCCAACGGCTCGCGGGTACGCTCGCCCCACCGGCCGCCCTACCGGGCGTCCCATCGGGCGGCTAGCGGCCGGGGCGGCGTCTGGGGCGGCCTCGTCCCTCGCGAGGAGGGCGGCCTCGGCCTCTTCGGTTTTGGGGATCTACTGTTCCAAAGTAGCCTCCCAAGATGTGCGGGAACGCGCCGGGGGTGACGTGGTAGTGCCAGCCTCGTGCCTCGTCGTGATGCACGTTGAAATCGTTTAAGGGGTTAGCCTGAGCGTTTTTCGCCAAGACGCCTTTGGCCTCGTACGGGCCGTAGACCGGAAACCCATCAAACGCGAACCCAATCAAGGGAGAGTGCTGCTGCCCGTCATCCGTCCAGGGCGATTTGATACAAACCGGATACTTGTGGTAGTGGTATTGGGAGTTCGGCGCTGGGTGGCCGCAGCATCGGTCCAGTCGCCAGATTGCGTCTTCATTCCGATCGAGATCGTAGGGGTTGAAAAACACCACCCCGTTGACCGCCACGCCGATGGGCCCGCCGGGGAGGGCGCCGTTGGCGTTGCTCTTGGTCATGGCGACACGATTGGGGTTGGGCTGTGGATTGAAGGGAAGGTGCCACGTTGAGATCATCTCTTGGACCCGATTGGGATTGCCGTCCATGGCGCGCCAGATATCCGGAAAGAACGCGGTGGGATGGTTGGGGATGTTGTGCGATTGCAGGATCAAGTGTTGGTCGGTGAAGGTGATTACGACGTTGTTGGGTAGGCTTCTGGGGCGTTTCACTAGACGCCCTTGGAGATCGTAGTAGCCGTCTCGGAGGGTGGCGGAAAGATTGTCGGCGAAGGGGGCTTCGAGGTGTTCGGCAAGGTAGAGGAGGCGATTGGCGTTGGTGTGATTGAAGATCTTGGGCAGTTGTCGGGGGAGGCCGGTCGGATCGTAATACCACCGGCCACCGATGGGCATGAGGTTTTGCAGTGCTTGTTGACTGATCTGTGTCGTGCGGGCGCGGAAATGTCCGGGTGGGGCGATTGGAGTGAGTTGGGCCTCATTGACCCAGAACTCGGCCTGTTCGCCCGTTCCTCTGCCGCCGGTGAAACCGATGCTTAGGGTTAGGGTATCGACTTCGGCGAATGGCGTGCGGAACTCCATGGCGTAGCTCCGCCAGGTGGCGGGGCCGAGTTTGTCACTGGTGCTGGGATCGGCGAGATCGGTTCGCTCTTGGCGCACTTGGGGGTAGATTCGGTGTTTGATCTTGTCGAGGGAATCTCCGGGGCTGCTGCCAGCGAATTCGACTTGGAGGTAGAGGTCGTCACGAGCGACGTCGAATCCGGCTTGAGCCAGTCCTTGGATTTGAAAGCGAAACCAGCGGTGATTGAGCGCGCGGATTTGGGTGACAACCGTGCGGACGGACCCGTACGTAGGGGCGGCATCCGGCGCGTTCTTGCTAGCGCTCAGGAAGCGGACCCCCCAGCCGGAGTATTCACGGGAGGGATCGCCGAGTTCTCCGTAGCGGACGTCTCCCTCGATCTGGTAGCCCTGTGCTTGGGTGCGATCCGTGGGGGCGGGGAGAATTCGGGGGTTGGGGATTTTGGTCGCCCATGCGGGGATTCCCGCCGTGAGGAGTGCCCCGAGGCAGACGAGACTATGGAGGAGAATCCGGGTGCGGGTTGAATGGAACGCTCGGAAGCAAGAGCGGGATGTTCGGGCAGGGGGCGAAACAGTCACGGTCCATTGGACGGTGGCCGAGAGGTGGGGGTTACAGTCGAGTCGCCGGCTGAAATCGAGGGAGCCCGGGCTCTCTGGCTCGAAGGGCCAGGCCCCCGTGGAGAAAGCCCGGTTGGAACGAAGAAAAAGCCTGACAAGAGGGTTCCGCGACCAGCAGGATGGCGACCGGTATCCATAATGAATCGGGCCAAAGCCCGCAACCTAGCGCACGTTTGCCATGAAAGTATCAGACAACTCAAGTCAGCCGCTCAAAGACATTGGTGATTGGGATGATTTTGTCGCTAACGACGTCTACCCCGAGCCCAAGAAAAAGGCCAAAGACGACTATCGGAACTATGACGATCCGGGCCGGGATTGCGTGCGCGAGTTTTACCGTCAGCACCACGAGCAGCAAACCTACGATTTCGTGGCGGCCAAGGAAGCCGAGTGGTTGCCCATGCGGCGGAAGAAGATGACCGTGCTGGAGGCACTGGAGTTTCTCAACACGTTGGTTGACGATTCGGATCCGGATATCGATCTGGACCAACTCCAGCACCTACTCCAGACCTCGGAAGCCATCCGGGCAGACGGGCACCCAGATTGGTTCGTCCTGACCGGTTTTCTCCATGACTTAGGCAAAGTGTTGTGCCTCTTCGGAGAACCGCAATGGGCCGTGGTCGGCGATACCCATCCGGTGGGGTGCCGGTTCAGTGACCGCATCGTGTATTCCGAATTTTTCAAAGCCAATCCAGATCATGCGGACTCGCGCTACAACACCCGGCTCGGCGTCTATCAGGAGGGGTGTGGCTTGAGCAAGGTCCACATGACTTGGGGGCACGACGAGTACATGTATCACATCCTGAAGGACTACCTGCCGGAACCCGCGCTGTATATGGTGCGCTATCACTCCTTTTACGCCTGGCACCGGGAAAATGAGTATGACTATTTGTGTGACGATACGGATCGGGAGATGCTGTTTTGGGTGCGTAAATTTAATCCCTACGATCTGTATACCAAGTGCCCGGAACTGCCGCAGTGGGACAAGCTGCGAGGGTATTACGAAAAACTCATTGCCAAATACTTGCCGAACGAGTTGACCTTTTAAACCGAACCCAATTAAACCGAGGAGAGCGGAGGATGTTGATACAGCGACTGAGCGCGTGTTTGGCGATAGGGCTGGTGGGCGCGAGCGCCGTCCTGGCCCGGGAAGCCAAGGAGTACGATGCGGACCTGAATTACGAAGAAGCGCGGCTTCCGAACTATCAGCTGCCGCCCGCCTTGGTGACCTCGATGGGCAAGCCGGTCACCACTCCGGAAGAATGGTTTCAATACCGACGTCCGGAGATCCTCTCTCAGTTTGCAACTTTCCTCTATGGGCGCGTTCCCGCGCCCGCGGTTCCCATTACGACTCGGTTTGAGGTGGTGAAGACGGATCCGGACTTCATGGACGGCAAGGCGACGCGTAAGGATGTCAAAATCCACTTCGAGAACGACAAGGGCAAGGTGAGTATGCACTTCCTGGTCTTTGTGCCCAACCAGGCCACCAAGCCTGTGCCAGCCTTCTTAAAACATTCCTTCAACAATACCCAATCGCGAGACTTTGAAGCGTCGGCGACGCGTCCGGGACGTTTGCGCAATGGTTGGCCGCTCGGCGAGTTTTTCGATCGAGGCTATGGCTTTTGTGCGGTCTATCAGCAGGATCTTCTACGGCACAACGAGGTCGAGTTCCTCAAAGGCATTCACAAACTATTCTATCCCGAAGGACAGAGTTTTCCCAAAGCCCACGAATGGGGTGTGTTGTCCACCTGTGCTTGGGGCGCGATGCGGGCGATGGATTACTTGGAGACGGATGAGGACATTGACCACCGGCGGATTGCCATCATGGGACACTCCAAGATGGGGAAAGCCGCGCTTTGGACGGCAGCACAGGACCAACGGATTGCTTTGGCGGTTTCGGCCCAATCCGGATGCGCTGGTGCGGCTTTGTGGCGCCGCAAATCGGGTGAAACCCTGAAAAAGATGGTGACTCGGTTTCCCTACTGGTTGTGCCGGAACGCGTGGAAATTCGTCGAACAGGAAGATGACCTGCCGGTAGATCAACATCTCTTGCTCGCGTGTATTGCGCCACGTCCCGTCTATGTGCATAGCAGCGTGGACGATACCTGGGCGGATCCCCGCGGGGAATACCTCTCGGCCTATCATGCGAGTGAGGTCTACAAACTCCTCGGGAAACAAGGCTTAGAATCAGAGGCGTCTCCTGAAGTGGGGACGGCGATTATCGAGAGTGATGTGGGCTACCACGTTCGCGAAGGAGGCCATTCGATCGAGATGTATGATTGGATGCGGTTCCTCGATTTTGCGGATTATCATTTTAAGAAGTAATACTTGGCTATTGTGTGGGGTCGGATGATGCCGGTGACGGTGATGCCGATCCGCGTTGGGCTTAGCCCGGAAGAACGGCGGGCATCGGGCAGGGTGAATGGTTAGTGAATAAGAACACGCCGCGATACAACGACGCGAAGAGAATGAAGAAAGTTGGGTTTATTGGTTTGGGAGACATGGGGGGGGCGATGGCGTCCAATCTCTGCAAGGAGGGCTTTGAGGTGATTGGCTACGATCTCCGCGAAGAACAGTTGGCTCGTTTGGAGGCGGCCGGCGGGAAACGGGGCGCTTCTCCGGCGGACGTAGGTGCCCAGGCGGAAGTGGTCTTCATCATGGTCATGACCGGGGCGCAGACGGCGGCAATCGTGAGTGGGAAGGACGGCTTGTTGGAGACGATGGGCCCGGGGAAAACCATCATTCTGACCGCTACGATTCAACCGTCCGAAGCTCGGGAGATTGCCAAGACGGTTTTGGAAAAGGGCGTCGATATGATCGATTCGCCCGTGAGTGGCGGCAAGGGTGGGGCCGAAGCCGGTTCCTTGGCCATGATGGCGGCGGGCAAACGGCCGGTGTGGGAAGCGCAGCAGGATGTCATGAGTGCCGTGGGCGGCAATATCTTTCACGTGGGAGATGAAATCGGGATGGGCCAAACGGTGAAAGCCTCGTTGCAGGCGCTGATTGGTGCGACCTTTACGGCCATTTTCGAATCGCTGGTTTTGGGCGCGAAGTCCGGTGTGAAGGGGCAGGTGCTGTTTGATGTGTTTAGCGCGAGTGGGGTGAGTAGCCCGCTGTTTAAGAATTGCGCCGAGCTGATAATGGATCGGAAGTTTCAAGGCACGGGGAGCCAGATCAAGACCATGTACAAGGACTTGGGCATCACCATGGGCTTGGCCCGTGAGAGCGGTGCCGCAATGTTTACCACGAGTGCGGCGTACGAATTGTTTCAGTCCGGGATCTCGATGTTTCCGGATGAGGACAATTGGTCCATCGTGAAGTTGTTGGAACAGATTGCCGACACCGAAGTGAAGTGGTAGGGCCGGAAAGAATCGATTGAGCATATGGGTAAACTGGGTGTCATTACGGACGGAATCAGCCGCGACTTTGAACATGCCTTGCGGGTCATGACGGAAGCTGGCTTGGAGTATGCGGAGTTGCAATACCTCTGGGATAAGGAGGTTGGAGACTTGAATGACGAGGAGATGGCCCGGGCGCAGGGTCTGATTCAACAGTTCGGCGTCAAGGTCTCCTGTATCTCGCGGCACAATTTTGCGGGCATGTTGGTGGGGCAGACGGAAGTGGGCGACGCCAACTATCAGAAGCACTTGGACGGGCTGACGCGTTGTATTGATATGGCGCAGGCTCTGGACTGCCCTTTGGTGCGGATCATGAGTTTCCGACGGGAGATGATTCTTTTTGGGCATGATGGGGCGGACCATTGGATTGTGAGCCATGGTGCTTGGGATAAGTTGTTGAAACTTCTCGAAGGTCCGGTTCGTTTGGCGGAGGAACGTGGGGTCACGCTCGTTTTGGAAACCGGGAACAATGCGATGGTGCCGTCGGCTTATTTGGGCCGGAAGCTCATTGACGATCTCGGATCGCAGCACTTGAAGATTCTTTGGGATCCGGGCAACTGTCTCTACGCGAGTGAGCCGGCTTTTCCGGACGGCTTCGATGCCCTTCGTGGTGGGTATTTAGGACACTTTCACATCAAAGACGGGATCGTGGATATGCCCAAAGCGACGGTTCGGTTCTGCGAGTTGGGGAAGGGGCAGATGGCGCCCTACTTGGAAGGGATTGCGCAAGGATTGGTCGAAGAAGGCTACGAGGGAGTGACTTCGTTCGAGAGTGTGTATCGCCCGGAGGGGGGCGATTTTGAGGCGGGGTTCAAAGCCTCCCTCAATGAGTTTAAACGGCTATTTGGTTAGGGATATGACGATGACGCGAGCCTCCTTTTTGGGTCTCTTGGTGCTCGGTTTGGCTTGGCTGACTTCGTGCAGCCAGGACGCCGGGGCCTTGGTGTTCAAGTATGGCAATGAACAGCCGGAGGGAGCTTTGCGGAGTCAGTCGATGCTGTTCTTTAAGGAAGAGCTGGAGAAGCGATCGGAAGGGCGGATTCGAGTCGAGCTGTTCTTTGGGGGTACGTTGGGGAATGAGCGGGAGTTGATGGACTTGGTTGCTACTGGGGCGTTGCAAGGGACTCGGGGTGGTTTTTTTGCTGATGCGAATCCCAAGTTCACGCTCTATACCCTCCCGTTTCTCGTCGATGATTGGGACCAGGCGCTTCGCTTGGTCGGGAGCGATTTTACGCGCGCGGTAAACGAAGGAGCTCGGGCCCGAGGTTTTCACATTCCCGCGACGGGGATCTCGCAGGGGTTTCGTGCTCACACCAACAATGAGCGGCCCATCAAACACCCGGATGACCTGAAGGGGCTGAAGATGCGTGTTCCGGCCCAAGAGGTTTATGTCGAGACGGCTCGGGCATTTGGCGCGAATCCGCAGGAGATTCCCTATATCGAAGTGTATCAAGCCCTACAGACTGGTGTGGTGGATGGACAGGACAACGCCCCGTCCAATATCTGGGATTTTAAGGTGTACGAAGTTTCCAAGTATCTGACGATTTCGAACTATGCCACGGGACCGGATCCTTTGATGGTCAACCTGGCCTGGTATGAATCATTGCCGCCGGATTTACAGAAACTCTTCGACGAGGTGGCGCGGGAGGCGATGGTTCATAGCGACCGGCTCAATCGGGACCAAGAGGATGAGTTTGTCTCGCAACTCAGCGACAAGCTGGAGGTGAATCGCTTGAGCCAGGAGGAGTTGGTTCCATTTCGGGACGCGGTAAAACCGGTCTACGATCACTTCATCGCCAAAGGGGATTTCTCTCAAGCGGATATCGATGCGGCGCGCCAGGCCGCTCGGGGTGAGCCGGATGCCTAGGTGGCGAACGGCTCCTACGGGCTCGAAGTTCTAGCTGTCAATTGAACGTGAAACGAGTCGAGCAGAAGATCATCCCCTTGCTGGAAGGCGTCATCGGTGCATTGTTGGCGGTGATTCTGCTCTTAGTTGGCGCCTTGGTCGTGTTGCGCTACGTGTTCAATTCCTCAATCCAGGCGGCCAACGAAGTGATTACCATTCTCTTCATCTACTCAACGGCGTTGGGCGCGGCCGTGGGGGTGGCGCGGTGGGAACATATTGCCATTCCCGTGTTGGTCGAGCGGATCCCGGCTCGATGGCGATGGTTGGTGGACCTGCTGGCGATTGGATTGGTGGCCCTGCTGAATGGTGTGGTGTTGGCTTACAGCATCGGTTGGATCCGAACGACGGGCCAGTATGAGATGGCGAGTACGGGTTGGCCCCGTTGGGTGGTGCAGCTGAGCATCCCTTTAGGGACGGGGTGCGTGTTGTTTTTTTGTGGCTGCCGCGCTTGGCGGTGCCTTCGCCCTACGGACGAAGGGGAGAATACAGCCGGGTCGGCCCGTGATGGTTCGGATTCAACGGAGGTCTAGGCATGGGGTTGTTATTGGTGAGTTTGTTGGTGCTCCTCGCGTTGGGGGTTCCGATTGCCTATGCCTTGGGCTTGGCTTCACTCACCTACTTTGTGGTGTTTCACCCCGAGTTGTTGAGCATGTTGCCGCAGAGCTTGTTCGCGGGAATGGACTCCTATGCTCTGATCGCGCTGCCCTTGTTCATCCTGATGGGCCATGTGATGAACGAGGGAGGGATTACCCGCCGCTTGATTGATTTCTGTCTTCTCTTCGTCGGGCGTTTCCCCGGCGGTTTGGGGTTGGTGAACGTGGGATCGAGTATGTTGTTTGGCGGTATCTCGGGTTCGTCCACTTCGGATACGGCGTCCTTGGGGTCGGTGCTGATTCCGGAGATGAAGCGACGCGGGTATCCCGTGTCGTTTGCCACGGGACTGACCGTTGCTTCATCGACTATGGGGATGATTATTCCCCCGAGTATCCCGATGGTGTTGTTTGCCGTGATGGCGCAAGAGTCGGTTGGGAGACTCTTCTTGGGAGGGGTTATCCCAGGCCTCATGGTGGGGAGCTTTCAGCTGGGTCTGGTTTATCTCATTGCGCGCCGGCGTCAGTATCCGCGAGAGGGCGTGGCCTTTTCTTGGCGGGCAGTTCGACACCAAGTCTGGCGATCCGGGGTGGTATTGCTGATGCCTCTGGTAGTGGTCGGGACGGTGGTGATGGGGGTCGCGACGCCGACGGAATCCGCGGGCCTCGGGGTGATCTATGCGGTGATCGTTGGGGCACTGGTGACGCGCCATTTGACCCTACGGGCCTTTTGGGCGGCGCTGAAAGCGGCGGCGGAGACGAGCGCGAAGATCATGTTGATTATCGCCTTCTCAAAAGTGTTTATTCGTGTGTTGGCCTTGGAGCGAGCGCCGGAGACATTGTCACAATGGATACAAGGGCTTGGAATGGGGCCCACGGGACTCTTGCTGGTGTTGGTTGTGGTGATTCTAATGGTCGGGACCTTCGTCGATGTGAGCCCGGCTATTCTCTTGCTAACACCCGTGTTTCTGCCGGCGGTGGTGGCGGCCGGCGTGTCGCCTATTCTGTTTGGCGTGCTGTTTGTATCCGGATTGGCTGTAGGGGCTTGTACGCCACCCGTCGGGAACTGCCTGAATGTGGGGGCGATCGTGTCGGGCCTCCGGATAGGCGAGATTTTCCGTGGCGCCTTGCCGTTCCTCGGGGCTAACGTGCTCACGTTGGTGGTGATCGCAGTTTTTCCGGAGACCGTGCTGTGGTTGCCGGAATTCGTGATGGACCGGTAAGGAATGCCCCTATGGGCGATCCCTCCTAATCATCATCCCATTCAGTGTAAGGTAGCGATGGCCGCTGCTCGGGTTCTTGGAGCAGGGGCTTACCATCCTCGGTATCTTGTAGCAGCCGAATCGCCAGTCGGCAGACCGCAAGGCTTAGGGTCACCGCGAGCATCTCCGTGGAGGTCTCTTTTTGCACTCCGGCGCGGGCGAAATACATTTTGTGATCCTGCACCCGTAGACGCCCGAGTCGAATGGGGATGCCGTAGAGTTCCTCTAACCGGGCTGCAACCATCATCCCATTTGGGCGGCGGCTGGAGTAGGTCGGGCACGGAATGTCTTCGTCCCAATCGAAGAGCGTTTCGTGAATGAATGCGTCCAGCTCGCGGCTGGCATCCACTTTCGTTGCATCGATTTGGTTGAGTTTCATCCCGGTGCGCTGGTTTCAGAATTCGCCGTTTGCGTGGAAGCTCGACGAATTGAACTTTTTGAAGGTAAAAGGCGACCTAGGCTTGCCACAACAAAAAAACGAAGTCGGAGCGGTAGAATTACGCGTTTTTAGCTCTGTTTCGGGGTGAATACCATGGGGTGGCCGATTTAGGGGGGGGTGATTGGCTCGGAGCATGCGTTGCGGGATCCCGGGGGGGAAGGATCCTGTGTGGCCAAGGAATACGCGGGAGGGAAGTGGGCCTCACTTTCAGTACTTGTACTGATGTTGAGCGCAGACAGATACCCTTAAACCTATTAGCGTCACAAGTCGGGAAACCGGCGACACTAACACTCAAAACACCACGGCTATGGACGACAATTTTGTAATCGCAGATTCGGATCCCTCGACTTGCATGCCCTTCATTGTGCATCTTAAGGAACCTCGCTTTTTCGCGATGGTGATGCCGAAACTTCGGGCCTTCAAATCGGATGCCGAGGTAGTTGCCGCAATGACTCCTGCCAGCGCGGTTCGCGGTTTGAATTTGTATCCATCGTTCCTGACCGACCCGAGCGGCTATGACTACGAGGAAATTATGCGCTTGATCCAGCAAGGTGCCCGGCAGTTCTGGGAGAGCATGATGGGGCCCGATAGCCCTGAGCTGCCCGATGCCGAGATCGCCGCAGTATTTCGAGACGAGGGTTCCTTTGTTCCGCCCCATTTGGTGGGAACCGACGGCCAACAATCTTACATTATCCGAACCCAGAGTCCTAAGATGATCTGGGAACTGACGGATGACAGCACCCGCGAGTGTTCCTGGAAGGAAGCCTGCAGCGAGCTGGAATTTGAAAAAGGAACGGCCGCGGCATTTTCCTTCTACCAGCAATACCTGCAAGAAGAGGCGGAAGCCTAAGCCTCACGCAGCCAATGTTTTGAATGGGTCCCACTGGGTGGGGCCCATTTTTTTTGTAGCAGTAACCTCGGTAGGGCGCGCGTGTATTCGCTGGCCGTTCTTGCCTGGCACGTAGCTCGGGGGCGGTGGTGTTTGCGGATCCTTTTCTTGCCCAACGGCTCGCGGGTACGCTCGCCCTACCTTTTTCGAATCTTGTCGGGAGGGATTGCTTTGGTGAGAATTGTGGTTCGCGCATTCATACCCAAGTCTACGTTGTCCCGTTTTTATGAACCAAGTGAACTCAGGCCCGAATTCCGAAGCAATGGATGGTTTTAGCCGACTTTGCCAACCACTAAAATGGATCCCAATCATCGGGTTCGTCGTCGGGCTTACGTTCAGTCTCGGAGCTCAAAGCGCCAGCCAACAGCCCCCCAATGTGGTGGTGATCATGACCGATGACCAGGGCTACGGTGACTTTGGCTTTATGGGGAATCCGCTGGTGCGAACACCGCACCTGGACGCCATGGCGCGTCGTAGCGGGCAAATGAGTCAGTTCTACGTGAGTCCCGTCTGCGCCCCGACGCGCGCCTGTCTGATGACCGGTCGTTATAACTACCGTACTCGGTGTATCGACACCTACGTGGGGCGGGCGATGATGGATCCTGAGGAGGTGACGATGGCCGAAGTTTTCGAAAAAGCCGGGTATGCCACCGGTATTTTTGGGAAGTGGCACCTGGGTGATAACTATCCCATGCGGCCAATGGATCAGGGCTTCCAACAATCATTGGTGCATCGGGGCGGGGGGATTGGGCAGCCGTCCGATCCGATCGGGGCGGAAGGCAAGTATACGGATCCCGTGCTATTGCGAAATGGTGTTTCAACTCAGTATTATGGTTATTGCACCGATCTCTATTTCAGTGGTGCGTTGGATTTCATCGATGCCTCCGTGGCGGAGGAGCAGCCTTTCCTGATCTACCTACCGATGAATTGCCCACACGGGCCTTTCAATGACGCTCCGAAGGCGTTGTACGAATGGTATCGCAAACAGGACCTCTCCAATGCCCGCTTCCCGGTTGGCGATGGGCATCCACTTCCGAAAGAGAACGCGGCGACGCTGGACAAACGTGCCCGAATCTTTGCGATGATTACAAATATCGATGAAAACGTAGGGCGTCTATTTGATCGCTTGCGTCTCCTAGAGCAGAATGAAAACACCATTGTGGTCTTTTTGGTCGACAATGGACCCAATGGGCGACGCTACGTCGCCGGGATGCAGGGGAGTAAGACGTCGGTTTACGAAGGCGGCGTACGCTCGCCGTTGCTGTTCCATTGGCCAGCCCGGGTTGTGGCCGGACAGATTGGGCATGCACCAACCGCCCACTATGATTTGCTCCCGACTCTGATGGAAGCATGTGGTATCAAGACCGCTGGGAACCTGCCGCTCGATGGTGTCAGTTTCTTAGGTCAGTTGGATGGGCGTGGGGAAACGTTGCCGAATCGTAACCTCTTCATTCAAGCCCACCGGGGGAACCAACCCGTTCGGTACCACAATTTCATGATGCGGGATGACCGCTGGAAACTCCTTCACGCGAGTGGTTTCGGTCGGGAGAACTTTGAAGGGGAACCCCGGTTTGAGCTCTTCGATTTGGCTGCCGATCCGCTGGAGCGGCATGATTTGGCAGCGGAACGCCCGGACGTCGTGCGATCGATGAAATCAGCCTACGACCGCTGGTTTGATGATGTCGGGAAGACGCGCTCGGAAAACTATGCGCCTCCCGCCATTTACGTGGGTGATGAGAATGAGAATCCCGTGGTGCTTACGCGTCAGGATTGGCGGCATGTCCGGGGACGTCCTTGGGCGAAGGATTCCTTTGGACATTGGGTCATCGATGTTCGGCGAGCCGGAACCTATCAGGTGCGCGTCCATCCCGAGACAAAACGAATTGAGGGCCAAGTCTCAGTGCAGGTGGGTGCTGAGTCTTGGACCGTGGAGAGCTCGGGCGGGAAAACCTCCGTGGTTGTTCCGATTCAGCTCAAGCAATTGGGCCGAACGCAGATCCAGGCCTCCTATTTGACGGGAGATAAGAAGTATGGTCCACATCAACTGGAAGTGGAGTGGCTGGAATAGGCTTCCCTGATTTCTCTACCAAGTCTTACGAGCCGCCGTGGATGCGGCCATCTGTTCCAAACGTTCAGTCAGTTGCTTGACCAAGTCTGGTTTTTCTTCGGCTCGGTTGTAGCGTTCGGATGGGTCGAGGTCTAAATTGAAGAGTTCCAATCCATCTTGATACCGGATCTTCCAAGGCCCGGATCGGAGTCCGTCGAGCCGGCTGCCATGGAAGTAGTAAAACTCTTTTCGGGGTGAACGGTCCGTCATGCCGGTGAGGAATGGGGTCAGATCGTGGCTGTCCGAGAGTCGATCAGGCATTTCCGCCCCGGCGATACGGGCGAAGGTGCGGTAAAAGTCTAGCGAGGACACCATCTCGGCCGAACGGCTCCCGGCGGGGATGTGGCCGGGCCAGCGAACCAGACATGGGGTGCGAACCCCGCCTTCGTAGGTCGTACCTTTGGAGCCTCGGAGTAATCCCGGCGAGCCAGCGTGCCACGGGAGGTTCCCGTCTTGCAGCATTCGGGCGGGCAGATTAAGCCAGGGGCCGTTGTCGCTGGTGAAGACCACCAGCGTGTTGTCGGCTACGCCGTATTTTTCTAGCGATGCCAGGATTTGTCCGACGGACCAATCGATGGTTTGAATCACATCGCCGTACAATCCCGCTCGGGATTGCCCTCGAAATTCGTCTTTGGTACGGACCGGAAGGTGCGGCATGGCATAGGCGAGGTAGAGGAAAAAGGGGTTTTCGCGATGCTGCCGAATGAATCGAATCGCTCGATCCGTGTAGCGCGTGGTCAAGGTCTCTTGTGTGACGGGATGTTCGATTCGGGTGGTGTTTTCATAGAGCCAGAGCGGTACGTCGGTGTTGACCCAAGGCCGACGCATGTCATTGGAGTAGGGCAGCCCATACCAGTAGTCGAAGCCTTTCCCCACTGGCAGGTATTTGTCTTGTTGGTAGCCCAGATGCCATTTGCCCACCATCCCAGTTTGATAGCCGGCCGCCTTGAGGGTCTGGGCAATGGTGACTTCATCATCGGGAATCCCGCCGTCACCGCCCGAACCCGTGCGGCCGAGCCGCGTGCGGACGGAGTATCGCCCCAACATCAGTTGGCTGCGGGAGGGAACACACCACGGTGCGACATAAAAAGAAGTCAAGCGGAGGCCGTCTTGGGCCAATCCGTCGAGGTGGGGCGTCTCGATGACCGGGTTGCCGTAACAGCCCAAATCACCGTAACCCATGTCGTCGGCGAAAAGCAGCACGATGTTGGGACGCTCGACCGGAGTGTCGGCCGCGGCTAGGGACCCAAACGTCGAAAGGAGGATGAGTAATAGGCTTAGGAAACGCATGGCGCTATGCTTTGGGGTTCGAACGGAGCTGGCAAGACCTTTTGGCGGTGGCTAGCGACGCTTGGTAATCAATCGGTTCTCATACCAGTAGAGACCAGATCGCCCTGGGAGGACGAGATCCAAATCTCCATCCAGATCGAGATCCGCCACTTTCGGGTCGAGTCCGATCCCGGCCGGTCCGTCGGTCTGAATGGCATCGCGCTGCCATTTCTTTTCCGTAGGATCGTACTCGTAGCGGTAGATCACGAGAGGATCCCGGGCACCCGGGTCCTTTCCTTCGTGGGCCCAATAGCGTTTGCCATTGATAAATTCGGGCCGACCATTCTGGTCGAGGTCTGCCCAGAGGGGGCTATGTCCTTGGGACCACGTATCGTCGATGAGATGGCGCTTCCACTGTCGGCCCGAGTTTGTTTGACGTTGCTCCATCCAGTAGACGCCGTAGTCGTGTCCGATCGCGTAGATCAGGTCGCCGTCTCCGTCCGTGTCCACATCAGCAACGATGATCGGCATGGAGGTTCGGCCGAGTTCGAACTCGGGGTGCCAGACCCAATCGTCCTTCGTTCGCGGATCGGATGGCGCTTCCAACCAACCTTTGGTGGCAATCACATCGCCCCGGCCGTCGCCGTTGACGTCACCGAACCCGCAACCATGACCGCCCGCCGTTTTGGGGAGATCGTTCCGTTGCCAACGGGCTTGGCCGTCAGCGCTTGGCGGGAGACATTCCCACCAAGCTCCAAAGTACCACGCGTTAGGTAAGATGTCCGGGCGACCATCGCGGTCGATGTCATAGAGTCGACCCGTCTCCATGGGGCCGGGCTTCGCAATCAGGTGCTTGGTCCAGGGCCCGAGTTTCGGGCCGGGATGTTCGAGCCAATACAGCGAGCGACTGCGAAAGTTTACGTGAACGAGATCTTCCCAACCGTCTTCGTTGACGTCCAGTGGGAGATGGGAATAACCGTCGGGCCGACCTCGAATGACCTCGACTCGGCCGACGAAGTGGGGTTGCCAGTTTGGTGCTTCATACCATGTGTCACCCGATACGACGTCGGGGCGGCCGTCCCGGTTGACGTCCATGATGGCACAGGCGCTAAAGATCGATTTGGCGTTGATGGTGTGAAGTCGGAATTCGAGATCGCCTGCCAAGGATGGGACGAGTGTCAGGGCCAGTAAGGGGCCCAAGAGGACAGGCGATTTGGGGATCATGGTCGGAATAGTAGTGGGACGGGCCGAGCGGGCACAAGTCCATTCCAGAGGTGGCGGTCCGTAAGGGGGCGATCAAAAATGCGGGGCGATCGGTAGTAGCAAGGCAGATACTCACGCACTAGGAGGCGGTCCATTACGGGGAGAATGAAAAAACTAAAATGAACACTGCAAAATGGAAAATTCAGCCCCCTCTTATGGAGTGCGGGAGCAGGGCTCCCGCTTTCCTTTTGGTGGACTCTTTCTTACTCCTACTCCAATGGGAAACCTACCGCATCCTTCCGATCCGATGCCCCGCACATTGAATCATACCCGGTCCGTGGGTATTGAGCGGTGGTTCGCACTCTGATCTGGCCGCCTTTCTCAGGGCCGAAGGCCCGAGCCGTATCAGCCAAGAGCAGTGCCCCGCGGAATACCCCTACGAGAATTGACGAGCCCTGAAGGCGCGGACCACTCTGTAACCTCACCGCCCTCGTTGGGGTCAGTAAAGAGAACACCGGGTCGGAACCCGTGAAGTCCGGTGTTGCGGGTGGCGTCGAAATCGGGAAAGAATCGGGACGTCACACCAAGATCAATCCAGCGTACAAATCATGATGTCAGTATTTGAAAAGAACCCATTCCAAACGGCCAGTCTGCTGGCTCTCGTGGCGGCCGTAGTGGTGGGCTGCGGGAATCCCGCCGAGGGCGTGAACGAGGCAGAAGTCTCCGCACCCGCAGCGACTCCGGCAGCGGCACCCGTGGAGGGGGCCACGAGTTATGCCGTTCACGCGGATTCCACGATCGAGTTTACCGGTTCCAAAATTACCGGTAGCCATAGCGGGGGCTTTAAGTCGTTCACGGGATCGATTTCCGTAGCCGATGGTGCGATTGTCGCACCGAGTAGCATCGAGATCGATATGGATTCGACCTGGTCGGATTCAGACCGCTTGACCGGCCACTTGAAAAACGCCGACTTCTTCGACGTGCCGTCGTTTCCGACGTCCAAGTTCGTGTTGACTGCGATTGAAGCCAATGCGGAAGGCCACCAGGTGACGGGTGATCTGACCCTCCATGGCGTGACGAAGAGCATCAGTTTCCCTGCCGACGTTTCCATCAGTGACACGGAGGTATCCTTGAAGGCGGAGTTCTTCATCAAACGCTTTGACTTCGATATCGTCTACAAAGGCAAGGCGGATGATTTGATCCGAGATGAAGTGGTGATCAAATTTGACGTCAAGGCGAACGCCTAGCCCACTCGCAGGGCATCCTCGGAGTTGCCTATCCATTCGTTTTAGATGGTGACAAGCCGGCTTCCATGGAAGCCGGCTTGTTTGTTTTTTCTCCTTGGCGTTCGGGCTAAGATGGAATGAGTTCGTGAATGATGGGCTCGGCTACGGCCGCTTGCTTGCGAAATCGCATCGTGATTGAGAGGTATCCGGCTTCGACTCCGTAGGGCGGTTCTTGCCAGCGTTCGTAAAAGCTGGGGTGAGCCTTGCGCGACATGAATTCGTGGGCTCGGTCTTTGCCGGCCGCTTCTTCAAGAAAGGCACGAACCGTCTGCCGGAGCGATTCCACTGCAGTTTCTTCGTCATGACCCGATCCCATGAGATCGGTATCCAAGGCGTACGCCACAATCTGGTCGTGCGCCGGATAGATCAGCGTGCGTAGGGTAAGGCGATAGATTTCGTTGTGTTGTTCCTCCTCGGGAGTTCGTTCGGAGGGAGCCAGTGTGTTACATCGAGCGTTCTTCATGACGCCTTGATTCAAACAGACGGGGTGAGACATCCGCTGGGTAAGCCCTGATAAAATTAACACTAATTTTTTAGTGTTATGAGTTGACGTTCGGGTTTAATGCACTAATTTTTTAGTGTTGCTGACGCTGATTGATTGCTATGACAGATCCTCTTCGATTGTCCCGGCGGGAACGCGAGATCATGGATATTCTGTTTGCCTTGAAGGAGGCTACGACGGAACAGATCCGCGAACAGATGGATGCGGCTCCCAGCGGGAACGCCGTTCGGGCCTTGTTGGTTATTTTGGAAAAGAAGGGGTATCTGAAACGGATCAAAATCGGTCGAGGGTATCGATACCTGCCGGTGGTGAAGCGGTCTCGAGCGGGAATTCGAGCGCTGCAACATGTTTTAGAGACGTTCTACGAAGGCTCTTTTGAGAACGCATTGGCGGCGCATTTAAATCGGGGGAAGGAGACGATGAGTGCGGAGGACTACCAGCGACTCCGCGCCTTGATTGACGAGTCCGAGGAGAAACTGAACTGAAAGGCGTGGGGATGCAGGCATTTTGGCTAGGAGAATGGGGAGTGGTGCTCTTGTGGCAGTTGAAGGCGGTCGTATTGATTAGCCTATTGGGACTCTTCCTTGCGGGCTTGCGGTTCCGAGATTCTCGGGTCCGGGCCAGCTTGTGGGCTTCCGGTCTGATTGGGCTGCTACTGATTCCATTGGTGGATGGTTTGGGCCCAGATTGGCGGGTGCTTCCGACTCTCGGGAAAAGAACGGTGGCGTCGGTCGAGCCTCTTGAGCCCGTTCCGGGAGCCGAAACGGTTGGGGAATCGAATGCTGCCGTCAACCCGAGTCTTTATTCGGAATTCAATGGCGGAGAATTACTGGTTGCGAGTCGCGAACGGGAAGGTGGTGAGCATCGAAGGGCGCCCGAGCTTTCCAGCCCTTCTAATGCTCGCATTCAAGTGGAGAGTTCGAGTGTCCAGATGAGTCGAGGACATGTTGGATTTCTGCTGTGGGGAGCGGGATGTGGGGTGCTCTTGTTCCGCTTGCTCTTGGGGGGTAGACGAATGCGCTACTTGATTCGGCAGGGTCGGAGTTCCTCGGGCGCGCGCCTAAAAGCCGAACTGGACCGGGCGCAAGCCGCGCTAAAGCTAAGGGTGGCCGTCCGATTGGTGGTGTTGCCTGCGGGGACGATTCCCATGACAGCGGGCTTATTCCGTCCCGTGATTTTCCTTCCGGAAGATGCGGAGGCCTGGCCGGATGGCCAGTTGCAAGCCATCCTCCGTCATGAGTTAGCCCATGTGAAACGGTGGGATTGTTGGTGGCTCTTGGTGGCGCAGTGTGCTTGTGCGGTCTATTGGTTCAATCCCTGTAGTTGGTGGGCGCGGCGCGGGATGGTGCATGAACGGGAGCGTGCGTGTGACGATCTGGTCGTCGCGAGTGGGATTCGGCCCGCGGAGTATGCTCGCGCGCTGTTGGCGGTGGGGAGTCGGGTTCGCGTGAGACCGTTGCAGCTATCGACGGTAGCGGAGATGAGCGGAAGTTCGTTGCAGGGGCGTATTCGCCGTATTGTCACGGTGACGCGTCCGTCGCGTCCGGCCGGCTCTTGGCAATGGGGCGCTGGGTTGGTTTTCGTCGTTGCCACGGTTTTAGGGGCTGCGGATTTCAGATCGTCTGCGAGTCCGGCCCGTGACTTCTCCGAACGAGTGGCCCGTTGGGCGGTGATGGCTGTGGAGACGGAGTATCCCGAGCGCCGCGATTCGAAGGAAGTAGCAACCTGGCGAGCGGAACTGGTCACCTTTTTGGACGATGTCCTGGCTACGAACCAGCTCGCCCGCAGTCGTGCAGCGAAACTAGAGCCACCGCTAGAGCGTTTCATGACCCGCCAGTTTTTTGGCGGCGATTGGGGTGGCCGACAGTATCCTCAAGTGCGAAAGGACGGTTATGGCCGACAACTGCCACAGGTACGTCTGCGTGACGATTGGCTGACCCTGAAATGGAAGCTTTGGTGGGCCTTGACGAAGCCGGAATTGAGTGGGCCTGAGCAAAGCGAGCGTGTCGTTCAAAAAGCCTTACTCCATGGTTACCTAACGCAGGTCGCCGTTGTCCATCAAGAGGTTCTGAAGGCATCGTATAAGAATCCAGAACCCGGTGGGGAAAGTTTGGTCCAGCGCTGGGCGATGGATGGGGAAGAATGGCGCGGGCTCCGGGAGTGGGTGTTATTGGAGGATTCCTATTCCGACCCTCTTGATGTGGTATTCGATCGGCCCCTGCCAGCGGAAGATTTTGACGCGGTCGTGGCTACTCTGCGAACGGCGCTGACGGAAGCTGGATCCGTCCGAGAAGTACACCAGTTGGGAATGCTCCCCCATGTGCGTCGCGTGGCTGCCTTGGTCTGGCAACATCGCTATCCCCGCAACCGCTTGCGTGCGGCGTTTAGGGTTCCGTTTGATGATCGCATCATCGCGCTTCACGGATCCCGTTCTTTTGACGATCCCGTTCACCTTCGGTTTTCCTTTGGCTCAACCCATCCCGAAGACGTCGGGCAGTTCGATCCGGACGGGCAATTTCGGGTGGCACCGGGGGAAAGCGAGCGCAGGCCCCTCCAGGTGAGCTACGGGGTGGGTGCCAGCGTGTCTGCCCTCGATTGTGAACGCGTGTTCGATGCGTTGACGGGCCCGTATAGTGGGCGGCGTCTCTTCCTGCCGACGGGAAATTGGCCGAAACGGTCCTTGGTGACCGAGGTATCCATCCATGCCGGATTGACTGCGAAGGAGCGTGAAATCATTGAAGACTTGGTGACGGCTGGGGTGGTGTGGGATATTGACTCACTCGCACAGTATGTTCAGGGTGCCAAGGCTTCACCTCTAGAAGTAGCCGCGAGTGCTAAGTTGCAAGCCTTAAGGCGCCAGCAGGTCCGGGTGATTCAAACCTATGAGGCGCTTTCCGATTCAGGTCGCTTGCCGGAGGCCTATGGAGAGGTTCTGAGGCGCTTGGTCAAGGGATTGAAGGCGGGTGGGTTATCCCAGCTTCGTGCCCAGCGGCAGCGTTTCCGGGGACTCGGGGTGACAGCCGGACGGACCACTTGGACCCGGCTAAAACCGGTTCCTGATGGCCAAGGGGGTGTTGTTTATTCTGGGTTTTTGTTGCTGGGGAATCGGGATGCCTTTCCGCTTTGGTTGAACGACGAGGCTGAAGCCCTCTGTCATGGGAAGATGGTTGCTGGGGATGATGAAGCTTTGGAGTTGGAACTCCGATCCTCGCAGGCGGAAGAGGGGGGCAAGATATTTCAAGTGCCGCTCAAGCGAGACGAACAATGCTTCGTATTGTTCGGAGCCGGATATTTTGAATTCTACTATGGTTCCACGTGGGTGTCTGCGGATGCAAATCTTGCTGAGGAGTCTGATGCCGCCCATGTATGGGTGACTTACCGGCCTGATTCCCGGTCTGTACTGGACGAATAGCTGCCTGGCTGATTCGTGGCCCCGTTGGGATTTGTAGGGTGCCGAGAACTGATGTCGACCCTAGTCTTGCAGAATCTGAGAATCGAGAACCAAGTGGTTGATGTAGTCCCGGCCGAAAGTGTGGACAATGTGCAGCTGGCCATCTTGGGTTTGCATCATGCTGGGATAGTCCATGGACTTCTTACCTTCGGAGCGAAGATCGGGAATGACGACTTCCCAGTCATCGCCATCGCGTGAGCGCGCCAAGCTCAGCGGCGTTCGGGTGCGATCCGGGTTGAAAGCCAAGAAGTGCCATCCCTCACGGGTGGTGACCGCGTGGAAGCCTTTGGAAGTCGTGACCGGGCTTTTTTCGATGGGTGTCCACGTCTCGCCTCCGTCCTGGCTTGAGGTGATTCCGTCATCCCGCGTGAACGCACGAATCTTTTTGTAGTCGGCGGATTGAATGATGAAGGACGCTTGGATACCCCGGCCTTCCAAAGGGCCGATGACGGTCACGCCGTGTCGTTGCCCGGTCCAGTCTCCGGCGGCGTAGATTTCGAAATGCGTGCGCCAACCCAGCGGCGATTCCGTGCTGGAACCACAGAGGAGCCGGCCGTCGGGAAGAATGACCGGACGATTCTTCACGGGGCCTGTGGCGTAGAAGTCATACGGTTCGAAGTGAGGGATATGGTGGTCGACTTGAGGAAGCCAGATCCGTGCTGACCACGTTTTGCCGTGATCCTTTGAAGTGCGAACGGCACCCCACCAGTTCTGATAGCCGGGCTTGGGGCCAGTTCCTGTGATTTTGTACCAGAGATAGACCGTTCCGGACTTGGGATCGGTAAAGAGTACGGGATTCCACGTGGCGTACTCTTTGGTGTCGCCGTGTCGGGTGTCGAATCCGGCGTCAATCACGACTGGCGGGCTCCAGGATTGTTTTTCGGGTTTTCGGCTGAGGTAAATCTTGATATCGGGTGCGTTTTCTTCGGTGCCGGCGAACCAGGCCGCGAGGAGAGTCCCATCGCCCGCTTCGGTGATCGTGGCGGCATGCGTTTCGTGTTCCTCAGGGAGTGCCCCGTAGGGGATGGCGTGTTCTTCAAGAATCACCTGCTTGGCTTCAAAGGTTGCACCCTGCACCTTGGGAAATCCGGATCCAAGGGAGCTAAATAACATACAGGCGAGCCAAAACGAAATCTTCGGATTCATAGGAGGAAGCTAGAGAATCCGGTTTGTCAAAGGCAACTCTAGAATCGCCGGAATCAGCCTATTGCGAGGGAGCGGCGGCTTTTGATTTTTTTGGGGAATGCGAGACGGTTTTCTGCGTCTCGTTTAGGTGAGGGCAATGACAGTCTCAACGAAGGTTAGGCAAGCGGAATGATTGAGGTCAGTGAAGGTCGAGTGTTGTACGTGTCCGATGCTTCGGCGCGGGGGGTGAAGTTGGAATTGCGACCCATCGCTGGGATTGTCAAATATCGCGTGTCCGGATTGGCCGATCGGGTTGGCGTCTCGATCCGGACCTTGGAGAGAGAGTTTGAGAAGTGCTTGGGTATTTCGCCTAAGTCTTGGTTGCGAGAGCTGCGCGTGCATACAGCCAAACGGCTCTTGGAAGATGGCATGCGTCCCCACGACGTGGCGGCCAACCTCGGCTTCAAGCGCCTCTCGCGATTCGCGGACGAATATCGCCACTATTTCGGTGAACGGCCACGGCCGGAGCAGAGAAGATCTCTCGGCGCCAGCAAACGAAAACCGATGTCTTTACCCGTCCAAAGTGCTGGGGGGTAGGTTGCTTCGGTCGACCGATGAGGGTTTGGCAAGACTCCGATTTCGGAACGCACGGCCTTGCCTGTTCCATTGACGGAACAGGATTGTACGGCTTTTGGCGACTGCGGCTTCGGCGATAGTCCTGGTGGCGGGCTCAGTAAAGGAGTCGAGAAAGTCGTTTCAGACGGGCCGTGGAAGGGCGCAATCCCAGGGCGCGCCTCCAGACCGGCAGATGGTCGCGATGAAAGGTCTGGAGTTCGTTGATTTGTTGCAAGAGCTCGGATCGCGCCGTGGCGCGGCCCATGGCGGCAATGCGGTGGAGATCGTCTTTGATCGATGCGGAACCTACTTGGCAGAGAAGCTTCGCCAGTGGCCGGGCGAACCATGAGCAGGTCTCGACGAGGATGGTTTGTTGAAATCGAATCCGGCGGACCCGATATCGTTGGCAGTAAATCGATTCAAATGAGCGGCGCATTCTTTCGTGGCTGCCTCCTTCGCAGGCCTAGTGCCAACATGGCAGGAATCGAATGGATTCTTGGACATCTTTTGGTCTTTTTCTCTGACGCCGTTAGCCTTTGCTAATTGGGCGGACTACGATAGTTTGTTCTTCCCGCAGGATCGTGGAGGATTCCTTTGCGGTAAGGATGCGGAGCAGAATTCAACCAAGAGAATCGACTTCAGAGCCGGTCGTTGAAAAACCATGTCAAAATTGCGAGTTGCGTTAGCCAATGTCCGATTTCCGGGTGATCCGGATGAGTCCGTGTCGATCGTATTGGACGGGATGCAGGCGGCCTCTGAAGCAGCGGCATCGATTGTCTGTTTCCCTGAGTGTATTATTCCCGGATACCGAATTGGTTCGGAGGCGACGCCTCCGACGGCGGATTGGTTGGACCAGGCGTGGGCGGAAGTGGATCGACGTGCGGCCGAGCTTGAGATCGGGGTGGTTCTGGGGACGGAGCGGGTGATGGCGGAAGGAAGCCGAATCTCTGCTCGGGTCACGGGTCCGCAAGGGGATCTGTTGGGTTTCCAGGATAAGGTTCAGTTAGATCCGTCGGAAGAGGGGACGTACGTCGCGGGAGACCATCGTCGTGTCTTTCACCTCGGAGACCTCACGTTCGGCGTGGTGATTTGTCATGAAGGTTGGCGTTACCCGGAGACCGTGCGCTGGGCGGCTCGAAACGGGGCGCAGATCGTCTTCCACCCGCATGTCGAAATCTTGGGCCAGAGTACCTCTTTGCCGACTCGGTTTGCCAATCCAGAAAACACCTTTCACGAAAAGGCGGTACTTTGTCGAGCGGCGGAGAACACCTGCTATTTTGCCTCCGTAAATTGTGCGTTGCCGGAGGGAACGTCAACGACGTCGGCCTTCGTTGACCCCGAAGGCCAGCTCATCAGCTACCAACCGTATGGCCAAGAAGGGGTGTTGGTTGCCGATCTCGATCTTTCCTTGGCAACGGGATTCTTGGCAAACCGTCTTAAGCCCCAGCGCGATGAGCCTGTATGAGGCCCGAAACCGTGCTCCAAGAACTCGCCCCCAATTTTGCAGTTTGCAGTTTAACTTTTGCATTCCCATCCCCTGAACTGGCAATCACAACAACTCGTTTTGATCGGGTGTGATTCAAAGTGCGGGGAGATCGGTTGTAGAAACAGCGGGTAATCACGCATAGCGAGGCGGTCTATTGCGGGAAGAATGAAAAAGTTAAAATGAAAACTGCAAAATGTAAGATTCAGCTCTCTCATATGGAGTGCGGGAGCAGAGCTGCCGCTTTCCTTGTCAGCGACCTGTTCGTCCAGCCTCTTCAAAGGGAAGCCTGCCGCGTCGATCCGGTGCCCCGCACGTTTAATCACACCCATTTTGATCCCTGCCCCACTGGAGAATTCGACGCGCGTGCATACCCTTGCTAGTCTGCCTGTCGTATGGGCAAAGCCGGCAACCAAACTCAGCAACCCAAGCCGTAATCGTTGACCCTGTGTCTCAACGAACGCCCCAAGCAAAACCGTGATGACGTTAAAGTGGAACAAGATGGATCGACTACGAGTACAATTATTGATTTGTTGCCTATTGTGGGCGATTGAAGGGCGAGCCGCACCTAACATCATTGTCATCATGGCGGATGATCTAGGGTGGATGGATTTGCACGTCCAGGGAAACGAACGTCTCGATACGCCGGTTCTGGATCAATTGGCACGGGACGGGATGCGTTTCACCGACGGCTATGCCGCCGCGCCGGTGTGTTCTCCGACCCGGGCCGCGATGATGACGGGACTGGCGCCGGCTCGCTTGCAGATTACCAATCACGCACCCGGGCATCCGGCCGGAATGGTGCCGAAGGGGCGAACTCTCGCCGGGGCAGATTGGATCCGACATCTCGCATTGAACTACGAGACGATCGGCGAGCGCTTATCTGAAGCAGGGTATGCCACGGGATTTGTCGGGAAGTGGCATCTCTCGTATCGGCCGCGCCGCGCCCAGGAGGGACCGCGGGAAACCGAGCTCCGTCCTGAGCATCAAGGCTTTGATGTGAACATCGGCGGCTGTGATCGGGGCGGGCCACCGAGCTACTTTGAGCCGTATCGGATTCCCGCACTTGCGTCACGTCGCGAGGGCGAGTATCTGCCGGACCGTCTGGCGGATGAGTGTGTTGCGTTCCTGCGAGAAAATCGGGACGGACCGTTCTTTTTAAATTGGTGGCCGTATTCCGTGCATTATCCCTTTGAGGCGCCCGAGGCCTTGATAAAGAAATACGAGGCGCGTCGTGGACCCGGTAATGAGAACCCGACCTATTCGGCGATGATCGAAGGGATGGACCGTTCGATCGGTCGCGTACTGAAGGCGTTACGCGAAATGGATCTTGAGGAAAACACGTTCGTGCTTTTCAAATCGGACAATGGATCGTTCGGGGTAGACGTAGCGCCACTACGAGGTCAAAAAGGTTATCTGTGGGAAGGGGGCATCCGCGTGCCGTGGATCGTGCGTTGGCCTGGGAAGGTGGCGCCGGGAACGGTGAGTGCCGAACCGGTGATCAGTATGGATGTGTATGCCACGCTGCTCGACTTGGCGGGACTGCGCCCGCGCAAAGCGCTCGATGGGGTTTCATTGCTGCCTCTCTTGACGAAGGGAACACCCTTGGATCGAGAGGCCTTGTACTTTCATTATCCGAACTATGCTTTTCATAAGCAGAATCGTCTGGGCAGCGTGATTCGTGAGGGGGATTACAAGTTGATCCGCCGGTACGAGGATGGCGCGTTGGAGCTGTATCACTTGGCGAGTGATCTGGGCGAAGAACGGAATCTCATTGGTGAGTTGCCGGAATTGGCTCGCCGTTTAGATGCGAAACTTGGGCGATGGCTTGCGGAAACCCAGGCGAATTTTCCCGTGCAATGATAGGACCGCGATTGGAGCGTAGTTAGAATTCCCTTGGTATTGGGTTTTCAGGCGATATGTGGGGCAGGCGTTTGAGAGCGCTGGGGTTGTCGGCGTAGAACTCAACATACCCACAATCCGTGCAAACCCACGCTGACAGCGAGGATGAGGACTTCTCTTTGAAAATGATCGCGTCCGGCTTTTGATAGACCGCGATCTTGTGCGCTTGCGGACCATAGTTTGTCTGGTCCTCAGCGACGGCATTCGCGGTTACATCTTTCGATCCGCATTTCGGGCATTCTTCAGTCGCTTTCATTCCGGTTGTCTCCCTTTCTCACTCACCATGGGAGCCACGATACTGGAATCGGCGTGCCGTTGTCGCTTACGATTCTTGTCGTCGTTTCTCATTGCGAGTCCGACTTCATTTTTTGGACTCGGCTGGTGTCGATCCCGTGCTGCTGCTGGACGAGTTCGTCGTAGCGTTCGGCTTTGGCTTAAACTCAGGGAAGGTGACGACGCCGATGTTGGCGATACCAAACCCCGAATGCGCCGAGGCCGAGGAGGGCGAGCTGAATGGTTTGAGGCTCCGGGACGGCAGAGGCATCGAACTCGACCAGGCCGAAGCGGGCGGGTGCGAACGGGCTGTTCGCGAGATCGTCGTTCCAAGTTCCCCAAGTCTCGAATCCGATGCTTCCCACCTTGATGGCCAAGAAATCTTCGCCGTTGGGACTATTGTTGGGTTCGAATGAATCCCAATTGGTGTAATCCCAAGGTTCGCCAGAGATCCATTCCCAGCCACCGGCAGGTTCTGGCCCGGAGCCACTTTGTTGGCCCCCAATCCAAACCCGCATCCGGGGCCCCGTAACGGGTGGGAGGATGGATTCGATGGACATTTGTTCCCCCGCAGAGGTGATCGTGGCGAGCCGGCCCGGCAGATTGTAGCCGATCCCGACGTCCAGAGTCAGGGCGGCAGCCGAGTCGACCGCTTCATGCCAGGAGAGGGACTGATCGTAGGTGGCGATCTGGTAGTAGCTGCTGCCGTACTCCAGTGTGGGGCCGCGGTTGATGGGGGCAATGGGTTCCGCTGCGGAGAGATGGAAGGTGCTCAGCAGGGTGGTGTTGAGGAGGAGGATTGTCTTTCGAATGGTTTGCATGACTTATGGATCAGAATTTCCCTGATCAAGGTTGCAAACCGAATGGCTCTATTCTGGATTGAGTCAGGATCTACCAGGTAGATTGGGGCCCACGGGCTTAAACACTCTTGGTGCCGGCATAAACCGCAAAGAGTGTGATCAAGAGCTTCTGGAGAATCCCAAGAGGCGAAAGCGAGAGCGCGGTGGATGGAAAGAGCATCCCGATCGTCGCAAGAATGATGAGGAAGACGATCGATACCACACCCAAGATCCCACAAAGGAATACCACGGCTCGGTTCCCGTCGAGATAGGAGAATAAGCCGAGCCATGCGAACCCGTAAACGGCGAGCCCGATAAACAGGTTGAGGTGAAGTTCGGAATCCGGCGAAGTGAATGCGATGGCCACGAGCGTGGGTAGGATGGGGAGGAGCGACCAACCTTCGATGTGCTCACCTGCTCGTAGCGTGGCGACAGACAGTTCAACGATGATTAGGAGGATCCCAAAGATCAATAGGATGGCGATGGGATTGCGTCGGGCAAGTTCCTCGCTGATTGGGGTTTGAATTGGGAACTCAGACACCGTGTGCACGGTGAAGGCTAGGGAAATGCAGAGTAAAGCCATTGCGGACCGAATGATCTGGCGATCGAATGGAGGGCGGAGGTTCTTTCCGGTTTCCTCATTGACGGTTCCGGCCGCGGAGGGGGCAACGGATGGGAGCTCCACTTCGGCGCAGTAGTCAACGACAGCCAGCCCCGGGATCGCTTCAAAACTACCACCCTGCGGATCATTGGGGAGCGTTTCGACTGAACTCAGAGATTTGCCTTCTATCACACTACTAATAATGCGGCTCCGTGCGACCGTCGCAATTACAATCCCCGGGAGTGAGTCGAATAGGATGATTTGAGCGGGCGTGATTCAAAGTGCGGGGAGATCGGTTGAAGAAACTGCGGGTAATCACGCAAAAGGAGGCCGTCTATTACGGGAAGAATGAAAAAGTTAAAATGAAAACTGCAGAATGTAAAATTCAGCCCTCTCATATGGAGTGCGGGAGCAGAGCTGCCGCTTTCCTCGTCAGCGACCTGTTCTTCGAGCCTCTTCAAAGGGAAGCCAGCCGCTTCGATCCAATGCCCCGCACTTTTAATCACACCCAATTTGAGCGGGTTCGTGATTTTCTCGTTGACGGCTCAGTCGGTTGGACTGATGTTAGGGTCAGTCCAACCGACTGAGCGGGGTAAATCGCCTTCCCGTCTCGGTCGTAGCGGGCGACATCAATGAAAGAGTTTGGGCTTACGGATCATGAACTTGCTGTCATGTCGCAGCTATGGGGACACGGTTCTCTTACCATTCGGAGGATCACGGAAGCGATTTATGCGAATCCGACCACCGCCAAATACGCGACCGTGCAGCGTCAACTGGATCGACTCGAAGAGAAAGGGTTTGTCCGTCGGCGTAAGAGCGCCGGCGTGAATGAGTTCGAGTCCATTGTGAGTCGGAGTGATCTGCTGGGCCAAAGCCTGCAACGGTTGGCCGACCGGCTTTGCGCGGGATCCCTCACGCCGATCGTTGCGAACATCGCAACCCGGACGGCGATGTCCGAGGAACAGCGCGAGGCGTTGCAGAGGCTCATTGACGAGTTTGAAGAGGAATCCTGAATGAATGTGTGGATCCAAGTCCTTGTGGCGAATGTGCTAGTGGCCACCCTGCTGGCGCTTTTGGCTTGGACGGCGACGAGGAACTCAGCCACTCGGTTGGGCTATGTGTTGTGGTTGCTGGTGCTGATCAAGCTAGTGACTCCACCGCTAGTGCGAGTTCCTTTTAATTGGTTGCCGGAACTGGGCGCCAGGATTGAAGCACCCCCGACGACGAGCCCCCAGCTAGAAGTGGTAGAACCGTGGAGAGTTGGACCGACTCGCGCTCGTCCTTTCGAAAATGTGAATCAAGTCGATCGAACTGAGGGAGACCTGGTTCAAGGACAACCGCGGGGTGGCGTTAGCTCTCGGGCACCCGGATGGCCCTGGCTGTTGTTGCTGGTCTGGGGGGCGGGCTCAGTGTTTCTGCTCTTGCTGACTCTGACTCGTCTATGCCGCTTTCGGCGGAATGTAAGCCCGGCGTCGATTCCTTCTTCTGAACTTTCTCAGGAAGCCGGGCGGATCCTTGGTGCGACCCGGGCAAACATGCCGCCTCGGGTATGGATTGTCGAAGCCCCCATCGCGCCCATGCTTTGGCCGGGCGTCTTCCGGCCGACGGTTTATCTGCCTCAAGAGTTGATTCGGCAGCTAAGCCCGGAAGAAATTTCAGACTTGCTGGCCCACGAAATGGCCCATTTTCGTCGACGAGATTCCTGGAGACGCTGGTTCGAAATGGGTGTTGTGATTCTCTACTGGTGGCTGCCAATCGCGTGGTGGGCGAGGAATGAGCTGGAACGGCTGGAGGATGAATACTGTGATGACGAGGTGATGAGCCGCGTTGGCGCCTCACCAAAACGGTATGCGGGGTTGCTTCTCAAAGTGGTCGATTATTTATCGTCCAGTAAGGTGCCCCATCCGGACACGGCCTGTGGTTTTGGGCGGGCATCGCTGCCCCCGAACGCGATTGAAAGTCGAATTCGCAATGTCCTAAGAGCGGGCCCCAGATCCTGCGAATCCCAGGTTCGATGGGCTGTCTCCATGGCGATGAGTGGCCTCATACTTCCGTTTTCCGGCGTCTCGTTGCCTGCTGATTCAGGGAGGGCGGATGAAACGGGTTTTGTTTCGTCGCAGGACAGCTCCGCAATGCGCCCGAATCGTGGAACTGTTCCGGTTGATCCGATCCTGAACAACTCCCGTGTGCGTGTTGGGGGACACACTCTTTATCGGTGGGATGATCTCGCGGCGGTGCAGCGGTTTCCCAAATCCGCGTTGGGCGAGTTGCGAATTCCGATCCTCAGCGTCGATTCCATGAACGCGCTCAACTTCGAGCTGAGTCAAATCTTTGCTGCTGTCTGCCTTGTGACACCGCAACAAAAAGCGAGTGTGAATCGTGCCCTTGCTCGCGCCGTGCATGACTATCGCTTGCTTGAGCGGGAGCATTTGATGCCGACGAACAGGCTTCCTCCGGAGAATTCATCGCCTTTCCCTTCCCAAGGAGGAGAGGCTAGACGTGTGGCAGAGTCTTATTCTTTTGAGTTGCGTCCGTTTCCCGAGAAAGCGGCTGAGTTGCGAGAGGATTTATCGGGCAAACTTGATGCGATCCTTGGAGCAACGCGGGCAAAATGGGTCCTGGATTCCTTGATGGAACGAGGTGAACTACGGATGCTGCGGGCGGAGAACGATACGCAGCGGGTGGGGCAGCGGAGCCTCGCTTTGTGGGTTTATCAGCTTGAAGAAGGGGATCTCCCCTTGGTGTTTTTGGGTAAATACTCTGGAACGGGTTGGAGAGGTCTGCCGTTGGGTTCTGCTCAGGATCAGTATGCGCCTCAGGAAATGCAAACGGTCCTCAAGCGTTGGCGGAAACGAATCGCCTTGCGAAGCGGGGACAGCGTCCGTGACTCAGTTGCATTAAGGGAAGGTCTGGAGCCTTCAATGTCGGAGGAACCGTTGAGAACTGCGGCTGTCTGGAATGAGAATGTTCCCTTTGTGGCGATCGACAAGCAGTTGCTTTCTCGCTTGCGTGTTCCTGCCCAGGGTTGGAACGGGATCTCGCATGCGGCAGGCCTGTTGCTCGGGTTCGACGGTCAGCAGGGTCAGGCTGTGCTAGCACTGCATGACCGACTGTCGGTACGATTCTACGACTTGCAGTATCAAAACTTGCGAGAAGTTGAGCCGGGTGGTAGCCGCTTGGTGATTCAGGCATTCCCGAAACAGGCGGCTGAACTTGAACGAGCTTGGCGTCAAGAGCTTGGGCGACTGGTCGGGAAACAGAGGATGGAGATTCTCGATACGTATATGCGGATCCCCATGCGGCGGTTCAATGGCCCAAGATCGCGGGCCAGAGGGCGTTCGCCCCGATTCTTGGCTTCGGACTGGAATGGAGGTTACTCTTGGTTGGGGTGGGGAAGAGTCGATATCGAGATCGATCTGCGTGTCTTCGATGACGAACAGGGAAGTAACCGTTTTGAAGTCAGTTTCAACACGGACTCTGGGGGGGCGGTTCGAGCGAGTGGATCCCTTGAGAATGGCTTGCCCTCGCGGATTCGTGATCCCTTGACCCGGTATTTCCAAGTTTCGCGAGCGCCCGCGGATTTCTAGGTGTTATTTTGGCGTGGTTCGGTGTCCTTAGACCACTCTCAGGTATATCTCAGATGTTATGAAATGGAATCGATTGCTTCCGATTGGATTGATGGGCTTTGGTATCACTGTGGGCTTACCACGTGAGGCGTTGCAGGCCCAAGAAGCTCAGGTGATCTTTCCCGTGGATCCAACGGCGTTTGTGGCTGAGGCCAAGCTCGGAGTCGGGACGGAAACCAGCGAGGGCTTGAAGACCCGGTCGGGCGTCCGGAACATTTCAGGGATCGGACGAATTGAGGCTGCCATTCGTTTTGAGGACGGGGAACCGGTCGCGATTCAACCTCAGGCCATTGCGATTAGTTTTGGTCGACGGACCTTGGAATGGAGCTTTCGGTTTGAACTGGGGCAGTCGGTAGATGGAAAATCTGTTTCGGTAGTTCGACGAATGGGAGTGCGAGGTTTGGCGTTGTCCTTAGTAAACGAATCCGGTTTCGAGTGGTTTCCGGTCGATCCGTCGGGAACGTTCTTGATGGATCGGTTAGAATTCAGCGTCACGGGAGCTCTGATCGTTGAGGGCAGCGATATCGATCGAGAAACGACCCTTCTTGAGGATCAGTGGCCGATCGAACTCGATATGGCCGGAGTATTGGAGTCTCAGAATGGCCAGTTGAGTGTCGGTCTGGATTTGAGTCAGACGCTCTCCGCTGACGAAAGTTCCACGGAGGCGGATCTGAAGATCGAAGGAACGATTCGTGGGAGTGCTCCACACCCGTTTGCTCAGCGGAGACTCACGATTGAATGGGTTCGCGATGCTTCCGAGGTGAGAGTTTCTTGGCAACCAAAGGGCGACTTGATCCTGTGGCAAGATTCCACGCCGGAGTTTTCGGATCCCATCTTGAGAACGATTTCCTCGGATGTTCAGGAGTTGCGAATTCCGGTGGAGGCTTCCCGGTCGATCTTTTTTCAAACGCGGCAGCCCGAAGAATGAGGTCGTTGCGGGTCCGGTGTATCTTGCCATGAACGTCCGGACTGTTCGGAAGTGACGGCTGTTTTTCGGAGGCTGCCGTTTCCCGAATTTGTTTGTCAGTGACTTCGGCTCTGGGTACGCTTGTCCGTATTAGGGAGGGGGTTCTCCATCACGGGAGATTGTGTTTCCTTTCGAAGCCATGCGAGATTCTCGTCAATACATTGCGACTCGGACTGCGTCTGCTTTTACGCTGGTCGAACTGTTGGTCGTCATCGCAATTATCGGGATTCTGGCGGGCCTTCTCCTCTCGGCTCTCTCAGGCGCCAAAGGTTCAGCCCAACGGGTGGATTGCGTGGGGAATATCCGGCAGCTCATGCTGTTTACCATTCAGGCCACGATGGATGCCGAGGACCGGTATCCGGAACGAGGCCCGGAATCCGATTGGTGGCCGCAACTCTCCGGGAACGAACCAAGGGCGACTGGGAGTCGACTTCTTCACTGCGCCATGGATCGTCCGCCTTCCGTAAACAGTGAAAATCGAGTTAAGTTTCGCGTTACCCTGTTGCCCACTCGGAGCTATGTCATGAACGGGTTTAGCGATGCATTCTATGATGTTCGAGGGGATTTTGATTGGGTCGGTGAACCAATGAGTCTGGCCACTTCCCGCATCCAGTTCCCGACGAGCACGATTGTTTTTGGTGAGAAGGCGCATGTGAGTCAGCAGGCTTGGCTGGATGTGTTGCCAATTTCAGCAGATTTTCTTGCCGACCTGGCTGAGGCCAGGCATCGGCGCGGGAGCGGGCCCGATGCGGAGATTGGCGGACGGGCCAACTATGGGTTCGCCGACGGACACGTCGCTAGCATTGGCTTTGGCAAGGCTACCTGTCCCATCAACCAGTGGTGTGTGACCTCGCAGTGGCGAACGCATGGTGCGTTGTGCGCTCCGCGCATTTTTTCTCCCTAGCCTGCTCGGGCTCATCGAGTGACTTGCAATGAAATCTGACATCGCTCCGACAACCCATCGGTATTCCTTTTCGGCGTCTGGCGGCAGGCTATGGATGGCCCTGTTGGGTGGCCTCCTCGCTGCCACAACGGTGCAGGCCCAATTCGTTGGCCAAGGAGACCAGGCGCGGCCGTTCACCATCCAAGACTATGAGACCAAGGAACCCATTGAACTAAGCCAATTTGAAGGGCACATTGTGGTACTCGATTTCTTTGCGCATTGGTGTGTGCCCTGTCGCGAATCGTCGCCGGATTTGGAACACAATGTGAGTCGCTATTTTCAAGAACGCGGGGGGAATGCGTCCGGTATCCCGGTTACGGTGATTCCCGTGAATGTGGAGCCGGAAAACCCCGCTGCGACCGCTGCTTTCATTGAGGACTTGGGAATCACCAACGTCGCGGAAGATTTGAGCCCGGACCAAGCCTACGCTCAATTTGCTATCGGTTTTATCCCTCAGTTCGTGATCATCAACGGAGCGCTCGAAGCGACAACCCATTTTCCGTGGGAGGTGCTCTATTCGGACTCCGGTTATCCCGGAGCTTCCGCGATGCGGCAAATGATCAATAGCGTCGAGCAAGACCTAGAGGCGCCGCCCTTCATTCGACGCCAACCAGAGAGCATCGAGCTTCTGGCGGGTGAGTCCCATGAACTCAACGTTGGTGCGGCCGGGGCGGGTCCGCTTAGCTTCCAGTGGTATCTCAACGGAGAACGAATCCCCGGAGCCAACTCAGCAGTTTTGCCACTCGTCGCTGCCCGAGGCAGCGATAGCGGAAGCTATCACGTCACGGTGACGAATAACTTCGGCACGGTTCAGAGCGAACCCATTGGGATCCAAGTGTATGAAGGCGCGGTGGAAAAAACGGTTTCATGGGATGGCAGTGATCTTCCGATTCCAGATAACCAAGAGTCGGGAGTGGAGGCGTCGATCAACATCGCCGAGTTGGGCAAGCTCGTCCGACTCCACGTTCGGGTTGATATACGGCATAGTTATGCTGGCGATCTCCATGTTGAACTCGTCGAGCCAGAAGACCGGTTTATTGTCTTGGCCGAATCGGACCTTGGACTCGGCTCCAGTGATCTGATGATCGATACGGACATCGGCCTAGGATCGGGCGTGCGCTTAGACGGCGAGTGGAACTTAAGGGTCAGTGATCGAGCTGCCGCGGATACCGGCGTGCTGAGATCGTGGGAATTGGTGGTGACCTATGTGCCTGAACAAACGGTGCTCCCCACGGTAGACGCGGTGCGCCTGCAGTTGCTGCAGCCGGACGGCCGCGTTCTCACGATCCCAATGCTGAATCCACCCCCGTATCCCTGGGATGTGTATGCGGCGAGCCAAGTGGCGGGACCGTGGGAGCTGGTAACACCCGCCGCTGAAACTGTGTCCGAGTCTGAGGCAGAGATCCAGATCAACGCGGCTTCCGTTTTCCCGCAACGTTTCTTCCAGTTGAGAACGAAGCCAAGAACGAACCCTTGATCCGTTTCGACGGACCGGAGGATTGGGCGGGCAAAGGCTTCGTTCAGACGCGACTCACAAGGGATTCTCCTGATCCTCAGGATCGGTGTTGGGCTGCTCCAGTCGTATGGAGAGCTCGTTTTCACGGGGCGCTACTAAATTGAGCCGCCCGATCTTTTCAACCACCTTTAGTGTCCGCACCGAAGCACGGATCGAATCAAAGTCGAAGCCCCTCAGGCGGAGCGGACTCGCATTTGAGAGAACGGGGAGGGGCTCGGGATCATGAAAGTCACCTTCTTAGGCAAGGCTGGTAGGGACGCGACTGGAACGAGTGCTGCCAATTGTTGCGAGGCAACCGGATCGTAGTAAGGCGGGGTAAGAACGGCGAATGCATTGATAGCGTGCCCACACCCAGGGCAGAGAGTTGCCCCTGTTTTGCAGTAGAGATCGAACGTGAGTTCGCACCGCAAGCAGTCAAAACCATACAAGTTTAGTGGCCTAGAACCCATCTTTTCTTTCTATCACATGTTTTACCTAAGCAAAGTAAAAAGCTGCCCTATTTGAGACACCTTTAGTGATACGTTGTAGCCTTCAATATCTTTCAAAGAATCCCCCTATCCCGGTTGGGTGTGATGGTATCATGGCGCACGAGATGCCGGAGGCCATCCTGAGTTCGATTCCGGAAGGTGGGGCGAGCGTACCCGCGAGCCGTCGTTACAAGGGCAGCCGCTATTCCGAAATGAATCTTCGCGCACAACGGCTGGGCCCCCGCTATCCGAAGGATACCTGCTCGCGGTCGGTGCGCAACGGTCGGCCTTTTTAAACCGATCACGCTCGTGGCGACCGCTTGCGGCCAAGCGAGTAGCACCAGCCGAGCTCAGAGAAATGAAAACAAACAGACAGCCCTCGTTAAGAGCCTAGGGATAGCCCAGTCGACGGAAACGACTACGAAAGCAACCCTGCATCCTCCATGCCATGCTCAAAAGGGTCGATACCGATTATGGCGGGGCTCACAACATGCGGATACGCCAAACGGGGGCGGGGTGGGCTCGATATTTAACATTCAGCAGTATTGATATGTCGAATGTCGAGACGTGACCCCAAATCACATTCGACAGATTGGAAGGAGAAGTTGATCGAGCTATCAGGCTCCATGATCGATTGCTTCTTGTTTGCTCGGAGAACTCGTTGACGAGCGAGCCGGTATTACCCGAGATCGATATTGCCCTTAGTCACCAGGACGACACTGGGGAAAGGGTTTTGTTTCCGGTCACCATTGATGACTGCTTGTTCGAAAAGTGGAGGCATCGTCGACGGTCTGAATTCCTGAAGCTAGTCGTAGGCGACTTCCGGGGTGCCACTAAAAATGGTGACGAGTTCAACGATCGGTTGAAGTCTGTTTTGAAGGGCTTGACCAAGCCTGAGTGAACGGGAGGGGGGCAGGGTCGGGTCGCGACATGCAACAGTATTAAGATGTCGAATGTTGTGACGTGCCCCAAATCGCACATGGTCTTGAGCCTCTCTACAAGAGCTAGTCATTGTCTGGAGGAATTTTGGAGATCTTTATTCTAGGGTAATCTTCAGAGTATCGATATGAAACTTCTTTTGATAGACCATCCAGATCAGGAAAAAGCAATGAGTAGGAAATTCCGGCCAAGAACAGTTCCTTTTTCAATAGTGCTTTTGACTCCCCACAGATAATTATTTTCTCAAGAACTGGTGCGGGTCTTTGCCTAGTGCCTTTGAGTTTTTCGAGGGGAGTCGAGTCGCTGCCATGGATCGTGAATAACCCTCTCTGTGCGACCAATCTTGGAGTGTTGCGACGCGGTCTAAGCGCCATTGGACTGACCGCTTCGACCTCATTCCTTCGAGAGTCAAGTGAATCTACGTCTAGAGTGTAATCTTCAAATACGCGGTGATTGCTCATCGGGACTGTATACGAGAAACCTGAAAACCTATTCAAAGATGCGGGTCTGATGGCCCAGACTGCCCCGTTACAATCTGAGTCTTCCTGAGCCACCGCAAAAAACAGCGCGATTAGATGGCTTTCAGTCCAATCCAGGAGTCGGGTAGGCATGCCGTGGTGTTGCATGGCAAACAGCAACTCAACATCGCTTTGGAATTGTACATCTGAAAATGCACTCGCTCTGAGTTTAAAGTCCCGAAACATCCGTCGTTCTCTAAACTTTCTGGGACCGCGGATTAAACTAGGTTGGAGAGTCCAGTCTAAGTGCGACTGTCCACGGAACCAAGCATGAGTTGGCGAACTCACGTTTTTCCACCGATTTAGTAAGTAGTGAATTCTACTGATATACTCCTGTAATGATTCTACTGGGCTACCTGCTTTCATTTCTGGTTTTATTCGGGTGTCTACCGTGAGCGAGTCGCGACTCTTGCATAGGTTCATGTGGGAGGTTCTCCTTTGATAGAGGTATCTTACGGTCGGCTAGCTGACTGTCGAGCTTTCCTTGTCAAGGGCGTTGAAGTGCCGGGAGGTCGTTCAGGGGCCGTTCGGACAGGCTGGCGAGGGTGTGATAGATCCTTCTGAACATTGATATTCAGGTTTTTACGGTTTTCTATAGGACGATTCCGGATTTGCCCTTTAGGAACCAATTCCGCTTGAATGGTCTATAGATTTATTGTTTGAGGGCTGACGCTGAACTCCCGATTGTAAGAGATGTGCGAAATCGCCAGGGGGTGGCCCGGGATGGCGTGTCATGGAACGTAAACGGCTCGAAGGTGGGGGATCAAGGGTCGGGTCTCGACATTCGATATTCAGCTGTATTGATATGTCGAATGTTGAGACGTGACCCCAAACCTCTGAAAAAACGGCGCTGGTTGATCGCTTGGGGACACGCTCTGTATTACAGTGCGATTGTGACCTTCCGGATTGGTTGGAAGGATCTGAGTATTGGGAATTGGACTACGAGAGTGGATCCGAGAGGTGTTACTCTGCGATCGACGGGATGGGTGCGGGCTTTTTCCGGAGTGCAAAGTTTGGTGGGTGTGTTTCTTTTCGCAATGTGGGTTTGGGCTTACTTTAGTCTGCCGCTGGAGTAGCCTTTAAACGTTGGCGCGGTGGCCGTAGGCAACGCTGACATTTTTGTGGCGAGACTTGTTCTATTTGAGCTGGTGGACGTTTTTTGTTGCGTGACACCTACTGTAGTTCTGATCGCGACATCGGCCGTCGTTTCCTTGTGCATTGCAGGCTCACTGGTATAGTCAATCAATGAGGATTTGGGATATACTGTCCGGAAAGCGCGTCACGGCTCTCGGTAGCATCGCTAGCATATATTCTATCATACCAACCAGTCTACTCTCCGGCATTTTTGGGTGGTTAATCGGAAGCGCTACGCCGATGGTTGAATGGCTTGGGGAAGAGGCCAGCTTAGGCGTCGCATTCCTAACCTGCTTCATCCTCCTCACCATCACGTTTTCGTTTTCCAAGTTTCTGGTGAAGGAAAAGAAACCACAACTGGTAGATCAAGTCGATAGTTTCACGACAGCGATGGACATGACCCGTTGGGTTAATTGCACAGGAGAATTGATGACGGCATATATCCATCCTTTTCCCTTCATCAGATTGACTGAATCTCCCCGTCCGGGACTAAAAGCACTGAGGGTGCTAGAACCTGATAGAAAACGCCTCAAGGAGCTCCTGGGCAGAGTTAGAGAAGGGTCGCTTGGGGAAGATGGTGGCGACGTTCCAACCTTCAGTAAGCAAGTTCTCGACAGGCTTGATCGGTTCTATGTTCATTACGGGTTTGAAAACCCTCCGATGTCTCCAAGAAACGTTGAAATAGTAGCGAGACTGGATCCAGATAGTTCGATTGATCTCCTTTTTAAACTAGACTCTACCGAATACGCTGAGGGGATTTGGATGCGCTATATTGACGGGCACGAACCAAAAGGAGGGGTTGAAGAATCCGTGATTGCTGGCCATTCAAGAATTCTTACATTCGGAAGGGAGATTGTCTCCGATCTCAAACCAGACAGTGATTGGAAGCGTATAAGGTTTGAGCCTTCAAAGCACTTAAAGGCAATGGGAGCTAAACTCTGTTTTGTTCGCCTATCAGGTGGCGTTACGTTATCTCACTGGGGGATCTCTTGAGTGGGTGCGGGGTCGGGTCTCGACATTCGACATACAACATTCAGCATTGTTGATGTGTCGAATGTTGAGACGTGACCCCAAATCGCAGATTTATTGATACGTTGTGTCCTTCAAGATCTTTCAAAGAATCCCCCATTACCAGTTGGGCGTGATGGGATAGTGGCGCACGAGATACCGGAGGCCGTCCTGAGTTCGATTCCGGAAGGTGGGGCGAGCGTACCCGCGAGCCGTCGGCACGAGCGTAGACGCCAACCCAGAAAAGAACCGGGCGCACAAGGATAGGACCCCCTTTATCCGAGGGATACCCGATCGCGATCGGTGCGCAACGGACAGCCGTCTTAAACCAATGACGCTCGGTGCGACAGCTCGCAGGTATTCCCGTAGCACCAGCCGAGCTCAGAGAAATGAATACATACAGAAAGGCCTCGTTGAATGCCTAGGAGTAGACCAGTCGACAGAAACCACTACGAGAGCAAACCCGCATCCTCCATGACATGCTCAAAGGGCTCGGTACCGATTGTGGCGTGGCTCACAACATGCGGATACGCCAAAGGGGGGCGGGGTGAAGCTCGACATTTAACATTCAGCAGAATTGATATTTCGAATGTTGAGACGTGACCCCAAACCTTACACTCTTGGTTGCGGATCCAAGTCTTCCGTTCTTGCTCTACATTTTATCGAGCAGACGTAGACGATCGTGAAATGCCGATTCGCAAGCAATAGCCCCAAACCAACCACAACGAGCCACAAGGGTTCAAGGTCCAACTCCGATTTGCCAACGAAGGCATTGTACAACCCCAATACAAACAACACGATTCCCGCTCCCCCAGACATATGAATCTCTGCTTTTAACTTTGTCGTTCGGGCTCCGAGAGCAGGATCCTTCTCCCTCAACCGGTCTCGATCCGCAGAGAATTGTTCATTCAGTTCAAACACGCCTGGGAAAGCGGGCTCATAAAACATTTGCGGACGATTGAGGAGCTTGTCTGCCACGACCTTGTAACCGCCCAACCCCAAACCGCACCGAAGAGAGGTCCAGCACCAGCAGTAGCCCCACCACCATCCAAAGCTGGCAACGCCGACAATATAGGCCAAACAGGCACACCCCGCGACACCCAAGGACCACGCAGAAAACGAAAACTCTCTAACTTGATCCAGAAGGAGATTAAAGTCCCAACTATCGATCACCACCCCATACACGAGAATTAGAACCGTACCTGGAACAAGCCTTGCGATGACATCGAAGAACGCCTGAGGGACCAAAGACGCAAAAGACTTCCAATTGGGTGCAGAACTCGTTGGCTCTTCGTTGTCGCTCATAGCCATGTTGATTCTCATTGATGCCAGTGCCTCGATCTCCCGAAACGTCCGCACGTGTACTGGCAATCGAGGTAGCTTCGATAGCATACGCAAATGACTCTGGAAAGCCTATAATCGGTCGTAACTGAGGTGGAAAACTAATAGACCCCCTTGAGAAACTCGGAGACATTTTGCCTCTGCTTCTCCATAGCCGCTGGGTCCGTTGCCCCCAGATTGAGGCGGAATTGGGACAGCCACGAGGCTGCTGCTAGCATAAGGCTCAATTCACGGATTCTCAGGATTTAACCAGTTTCCCAGTTTTTGAATCTGTAGCCATGAGCGAAAGTAGGGGTGTGGGGTCGATTCACGTCATACAACATTCAGCAGTATTGATATGTCGAATGTTGAGACGTGACCCCTAACCTCCCTCTCAAGATTGCTATGTCGGACTTAAGTTCTCGTTTTGTGCTGCACCGCCCCATTCGAGAAAGGAAAGCAATGTCGTTATGGAAGGTACTTGGGACTAGAAAGAGAATCGCCCGTAGGGATTAAGGGTCGGGTCTCGACATTCGACATTCAGGAGTATTGATATGTCGAATGTTGAGACGTGACCCCAAATCACATACATCCGAGAACGTCTTGAAGCCTTGCGACCCCTCCAATGAGGAGACCATTAGAAAACGTGTGCTGCTCTCCAGGAGGGGAATAAAGCCCAAGGACCATGTGTAAGATAGGTGAGTCAATTTCTTGTAAAACTCAGCATACAAAAATAGGAGCTTCGGAATTCATGGTTTCATCAGCAAGCCCCAGATTCCTGCAAACGAATACGCCGCAAGCATTGCTGTCCAAAAAGCTTTGGCATGGGAAAGCATAACGTTGTAGTAGTGTCTCTCGATATCTCTTTGAGACTTCTTGAACTGTCTAACCCAACGTTCAAACTTCCAGGTCTCAATCCATGACCAAGCAGGGTAAGCCAAGAGGACGAAGAACGCCCACCCGACAGCAAACGGACTCTTCAAAGTGTTGAGCTGAATGCTGCCACAGGCTATCCCAATCAGTGGAGCCACTGCACTAGCAAAGTAAATTGCTGAGGCTATAATATGGATCTTGAAATTTCCGAAGATTGGCTGTCCGCTATTGTACCATGTGGGCTTTGTTTCTTCTTCCATTTGATTCCCAACAGATTCGGATAGTTTTCCTAGCAATTCAATGTTTCTTGGGCGTTTTTGGTTCTATTGATGAGAGCGTGCATATACTATTTCGAGAATCCACCGACCGTTGACGATCCTTTAGATTGGGACCTCATGAGGCGCGCTTTCTTTGGCAGTTACACGGCGGTTATCGTAAATCCGCGTGGTCGTGACGTGTCGATGGGGCAGGAGCTTTTGAACCTTTCTGATATCACTAGAAGAGTTTGACTGAATCCGAATCTTCGTAACATTTCAGCCATCTGAAGTAATTTCCGCGGTACTGGCCAAGGTGTGATATGTTTAGGGACATCTGGATAGAGTATCTGGCAGCATGTCACCTTCTCTGGATGATATCTCGATTGGTCCTGAACTGACGTCCGAGCAAGCTCGGGCTATTTTTGGTCAAGGAGAAGAAGCAGTGGTCTTCGCGCTTCTGGAGCTGCGCAAGCAATTGGCCGAAGCTCAAGAAGAAGGGATTAAGGGTCGGGTCTCGACATTCGACATTCAGCAGCATTGATATGTCGAATGTTGAGACGTGACCCCAAATCGCATTCAAAGGTATTCCCACTAAGGGTACCCTACTTAAGGGTATCCTACCTAAGGAAGAAGGGGCGGTCCCCCCCTTTGTCCCCCCAGGTGGGGGGAGTGGCGAGGCAAGCTCGCCGTGTTTGGATGATGAGCAAGTTCAATCATCTGTTGATCTGGGGGTAGGTGTTGCCCTGGAATCTCTTTCGGGTGGTGAGTCGATAAACGACAAGGGTCCTCCGGCTAAACGCGCTCAGAAGCGAAATACGAGAGCTTCTGTGAAAGCGTCCGTGAAATCGAAGTTGTCGTATCCCGAAGAGCTCGACACGCCGGAGTTCCGGGCGGAGTTCGAGAGTTGGATCGATCATCGGATGGGGCTGAGGAAACCGGGACTGCCGTGGATGGAATTCTTCATTCGGCAACTGCAGTCCAAGTGCCAGCCGATCGGAGAACAAAGGGCCCTCGCAATGGTGAGAGAGTCGGCAACTCAGGGTTGGACTGGCCTCTTTGAGCCTAAGTCAGGCGGAAGCAATGCCCGACGAGCACCGACTGAAGACGAAGTTGATCAAACAAAGTTCTAGAGAACGATGGCTGTATCGGTGAATACCCTAGGCATAGACCCTGAACGAACATGTGACGCGGTCTGTCCTTCGTGCCAAGCAAAGCATCAAGTGCAAGCCCTCTTTCGCGCTCCGAATCCTGGTGAGGTTCGCTCCAGGTTGTGCGAGTCATGCGAAGCCGCGGAAGAGAAAAGGCGTGAGGACGAACGGAAAGAGTGGGAGAAACAGCAGGAGGAAGAGCAGAGGCGTGAGCGTCTCAAGGAGTTGGATGAGCGATGGCGATCAGGATTCATTTGCTTCGATCGAGGTCAGGTCCCTGCGATATGTCCTAAACGATTCCAAGATTTCGATCCTGAGAGATTCACCGGAAACCGGGACAAGCTCAATGAGGCGGTCGAATGGCAATTCGGGCCCCAAGGCTTGGTTCTTCACGGATACACGGGCCAGGGAAAGAGCTGGGCGGCGTTCCTCATTGCCAAGCGAGAACACTTTGCCGGGAGGCGCGTCTCCGTGGTCAACGGATCTCGGCTCCGTGACTTGGTCGCTTTGTCAGCAAGCTCGAATACCGAATACAACCGTGAAGTACACAGGATCATCGACGCCAGCTTGGTGGTCCTTAACGACCCGTTCAAAGCCAAGCTCACGGACAAAGTTGAAGAGACCTTGTGGACTATCGTTGATGAACGGTATGAAGCAGAGCGCCCCATCATCCTCACGATGAATGGCGTGTCGGCCAATGTCGAACCGCTACTCTCACCAGAGCGAGGTAAGGCCCTGTTTCGTAGGCTTCGCGAAGAGAGCCAAATCATCCACTTCCCGAAGCCAGAGAAGGATGATTGAGGCCGTGCTGTGACGACATGAGACCTCTCCGCTATTCATCGCCGACGTCGACCCCGCCAATGGTGCCATCGACCGTTCTGGCTTGGCCGCGCCTCCGTCGCGAATCCTCCGGATTCAGATCATCGAAAGGCACGGTGAGTGTTTGCGATCGGCTTCCGAATCCGCCGCGGCGAATTGCGCCCCCTAACGAGCCGAAGGGCGCGGACCATTTAGGGGTTCTTTTACCCTCCCTTGAGGACCGACTGCCCCGATTGCACTGGATACCGACCTTAGTGGGTAGTCGTGCCGCGGTGCGGAGTTCTCGGGTAGGGCGTGGTCGGCGTCTGGGCGAGAAAGCGAATCCTCCGCGTAGAACGACCACGATCGGGTCCGTAATCGCCAACGACAATCTCCAACCCGCTATTGATGCCCTATTGGCAGCGAAGGCGCGGTAAAATGCTAACCCCAGAGAATTGAAAGGTAGACAGCTATGACACGCGGACGACCGCCGAAACCGACATCAGTGAAAAAAGCCCAAGGAAACCCAGGACGGCGCCCACTCAACGTTGCGGAGCCTGCCACTGGGAGAAAACCTAGAAAACCGCGGACACTCTCACCAGTGGCTTCACGGCTGTGGGATCAAACCGTGAAGCACCTTGAAGCGATGGAATGTCTCGATGCCTGCGATGCAATTGCGATTGAGCTGTTCTGTGAGGCGTATTCGGAATGGCGGGTATGCCTGGCTGAGATAGATAAACACGGCAGAGTGTATGAGGGCAAGCGACGGGACGGCTCCGTCCTGTTAAAGGCCCACCCGGCTGTGTTTCAGGCGCAAGATGCTTGGCGACGAACCAGGTCAATGCTCAGTGAGTTTGGGTTCACTCCTGCTAGTCGCACGAAGCTTGGATCGATCCTGCAGGACGATGACGAGCTCGGGAAGATCCTGCTCATGTATGACGCACGGGGCAATTAGTTGCCGTAGTGAAGGGTGATAGGCGGCGACCGCTGGCCCGCCAACTGTTCCACTTGCCCATTCATCCGCAGCAATCTGTCTCGATCATCCCTAGGTAGCGACGGAGTGGGCTGCGGCCGGTTGATTCGGACTTCGCCATCAAGTCTCCGTAGCGGCTGGTTCTAACTCCGGGTCGCCTGTCAGTGCCAAATCGGACCAGATCGTGAATCAGGTGCCCAGAGGCTTATTCACGAGGGAATCGCGCGGCCGAGTTCTCTTTGATGGCATTCTCTTCGATGGCAGAAAGGCTGCGTGAATGGCATTGCGTGAGGAGCGATTTGAATGCAACGGCACTCCAGCAGCGCGATTCAGTGTGCCTGAGGGCAGTGGAACGGTTTGAGCAGTGGAAAGGGTTACGCCACGCAGTCTGACGGCGCCCGACATGGCATGGCCTAGAAACGGGCGCCGACATCAGTTTATGAAATTCCGCAAACTCTTCCAGAATGCTGGGCCGGTGAAGAATGTGAATAGCCTGGCTCCCTGATTCCAAGGAAACCGTGGAACGACCTAGCTACGGTGGCTTTTGACAATCGTTTCTGCAGCAGGCAAATTCTATGCAGTGGGTCTGTGTTTCAATTCCCACTACTCCTTGGCTACGAGGACCACCCTTAACCCACCTTCCTAGGGTGGCCCTCAACATCTCCTGACTGACTTCTAGGCCTTCAAGTTACCTTGTGCCCGCGCGGCCCGAATAGCGAGGCAGAGCGTCTGGCCGGGCGGGGGGGGGGGGCGTAACCTCAAACCTTCCTCTAAGCAGAATTGTCGAACGCGAGTCGATGCAAGTTGCCACCAGACCGAGAGATGAGATGCCATGCTCGGTTCGAGTTGGGATTTGTTGAGCCCTGGGGAACTTAAAGCGAGTTTGTGCGGAACACCTCGGTGATGCGGACACATGAGTAGCGCTCAGAAGAAGTTTGAGTAGGCCAGAGCGCGGTCATTATCGGTGTGGTCTCCGGGTGGGAACGTAATCCACTAGGTGTGCGGCGTTGGTCCGAGGTCTTGGTTGGTTTGTCTAGAGGACGTTGTGGCTCGCGCGGTCCGGTGCCTTGGCTCCGGTCAACAGCGAGCGTAGGCATTCGGCGATATCCCGACCGCGAAGGGCGCTTGTTGCCCTTCTTGGAATCCAGACTTCGACCGTTGGATCAGAGCGATTCACGGGGAACTGTTATGAGCAAGCCGGTCCGTGCGGACCAGCAGCGTTCTTTCCGTGGAATTCGGACGGGTGCGGAGGCAGCCGCGATGTCATCTCTGACTTACGGACCCAAAATGCGGTGTTCGAAGCATTGGTCATAACCGGAGGCGCCCCCGAAGTCATCTCTGACTGCAACTGTGGAAGAACTCGGCAACCTGCAAACGTCATAACCGGAGGCACCCCCGAAGTCATCTCTGACCGTCTCGCAGGCGTGAAAACACCTATTCGGATTGGTCATAACCGGAGGCACCCCCGAATTCATCTCTGACAGCTAGGCAAGCTGCCCACAGGATACGGCCCAATTGTCATAACCGGAGGCCCCCCCGAAGTCATCTCTGACAGCTCTGGGGTCACGTCGCGTGGCTTCTATTCCGAGTCATAACCGGAGGCACCCCCGAAGTCATCTCTGACATCCGATTCCAACGGACGTTGGTGAGCTCGAAGTCATAACCGGAGGCACCCCCGAAGTCATCTCTGACTGTAGAGGGTCTAGCAACGGGGGTTTTGCCAAGTCATAACCGGAGGCACCCCCGAAGTCATCTCTGACTCTCGCGGTGCCCGATGCGGTGACCGAAACGTCATAACCGGAGGCACCCCCGAAGTCATCTCTGACCCTGCTTGTGTAAATCGTTGATTATCAACGGCTGAAATCGCGGTTTTCCGGAACCTCCCTGTTTTTGGCGTGAAACGTAGCCGAATTCAGGTAGGTAATCTTTTTTCAGTGATTCTTGAGTCAATAAGCCTCCTTTCTTGTCTAAGCGCGATATTCGTAATCCGAAATGCCTCTCCCGCGCTTGCATGGCTGCCAAGCATACTTATTGCTCGAACAGCCTTCAATACTTATTGCTCGAACAGCCTTCAAAGACTCAGTTGCAGCCGGGTCGACTCTCATGATTGATGGAATAATCGAAAGGCTTCGCACAATGCCGGTCAACTGTAAACTTACGCAGTTTTTCCAACTATGTAGTTGCCTTAGCCGAGCTGTAGTTGGAGACATCGGCGCCGGAGGGATCACCGCGTAGTCTTAGGTTCGTTGGGCTAGAGATCTGGCCTCGTATCTGGCAGTCAATTGGGGACATGTCTGTATAGGAGATTCATCCCCGAAAGAAATAGCTTCGAATGCTCAGCTCCTTGTTTCCACGTCGATCTGATGCGCAAGAAACTGGAGAGGGGCAATCTCCTTGGCGAACAGAGCGGGTCTCAAAGTGTTAAACATGTACAGCCCACGGCCCGGGTTCATCTACAGGCGGATTCGAATCTCAGTTTGCCTTTGAAGGCGCCTCCGCACTCATCCCTGGGAAGCCAACTCAATGCGCCGATTCGACGAAAAGTCATAACCGGAGGCGCGCCCGAAGTCATTTCTGACACTCTGGCGGCACTGCCCAATTCACCGCGATGTCATAACCGGAGGAACCCCCGAAGTCATCTCTGACCGGTGACAACCGTTTGGGACTATTCATCTAAAGTCATAACCGAAGGCACGCCCGAAGTCATCTCTGACTCAGCCGGAACCGTTCCTCTCTGGCCAAGTAGTGAGTCAAAACCGGAGGCACCCCCGAAGTCATCTCTGACCTGAAAAATTAACGAGGTTTGCTACCTCAAAAGTCATAACCGGAGGCGCCCCCGAAGTCATCTCTGACCCAGCGAACCAGATGATAGCAAAAACACAAAGGTCATAACCGGAGGCGCCCCCGAAGTCATCTCTGACTAAACTCTCGGACAGCTTCTGGGTCATTATAGTCATAACCGGAGGCACCCCCGAAGTCATCTCTGACTCGTCGTCCCTCTCGTTCGTAAGACTTCGATGTCATAACCGGAGGCACCCCCGAAGTCATCTCTGACGCTGCTTGTGTAAGTCGTTGATTACCAGGGGCTGAAATTGCGATTTTCCGGAACCTCCCTGTTTTTGGCATGAAACGTAGCCGAATTCTGGTAGGTAATCTTTTTTCAGTGATTCTTGAGTCAATAAGCCTCCTTTCTTGTCTAATCGCGATTTGTAATCTGAAATGCTTCTCACGAACTTGGATGGTTACCAAGCGGATGTCTTGGTTAAACAGCGTTCAAAGACTTAGTTGTAGCCGGGTCGACCCTCATGATTGATGGGAGAATCGAAAGGCTTCGCACAATGCCGGTCAACTGTAAACTTGCGCAGTTTTTCTAACTACCCAGTTGCTAATTGCCTCAGCCAAGCTGTAGTTGGAGACATTGGCACCGTAGGGATCACCGCGTATTTCCTGGTTTGTTGGACAGCTAGTCCAGCTTTGTGACAGACGGTCAATCTGATGCACGTCGGTTCAGGAGTAGCAGCTTCGAAATCAATAGCTTCGAATGCTCACTTCCGTAGCTCTGAGTCGAGCTTATGTCCTTTCAATGGGGAGGGGGGGTAAATCTCTGGAGGCCCTTTGAGTAGACCATACGCGTAGGAACGTGAAAAATATCGCGAAATTGAACCCTTTTTTTCCACGATAAGAAGTAATAGGGGGTTCTGTGTGGAATGTGTAAAATATTGATGGCGAGAAAGTTGTGTGTTGAATGCTCTGTTTGCGCGCTGATCCGAATTGCTGGAGCGAGCAGGGCTAGTTGCTAATAGTTGAATCCCGGCGGCTTACTCGTCGCGCAGGCCCAGTCTCGGAATCCTGGCCAGGGAGGTTGATTTGCACCAGAGCGTTGCGGGCGTTTATTTTTGTCTCGTCCAGCGAAGTCGAGATAGGAGATGGGTAGAGTCGATCTGCCCGCCCGATGGGCTAAACCGGTTTTTGCCCTAGCGTGGGAAGGTGTCCACTAACGTCGGTAGATCTTGAGAGTTTCGCCGGTTGCGGTCCAATGCTTTACGGCCATGACTTGGGCATGCAGGAGTTGAATGAGTGTGCCGCCATCTCGACTCCGCCTCGTTTGGCATTCCTTCTCAAAGCTTTGGACCAGCTTGTTTGAAGCTTCTCGCGAAAGCAACCAGCCCTTCTTGTCGTTGCGTTGAAAATCTCCTGCCTGGATAATTTGTCGGTTGATGACTGATATCACCAACCGGTCCATTCGAGCTCGGAATGGTTCTTGTAGGTCGCACACGAGCGATTCGAAATTGTCCTTAGGGCTATGAAGAAACCCTAGGTAGGGGTTCAACCCTTCGCTACGGAGGATCACATTGATCCGCGTGAAGAGAAGGAAATAGGCAAAATTGAGTAGGACATTGTAGATGTCTGCCTTTTCCCGTCTTCCTCGCGACTCGCTCTTGAATTCTGGGCGTGCCCGCTTGTTGACCTCGTGAAAACAGAGCGTCGCAGCACTTCCTTCGGAGCCTCGTAACGACTCGAGAGATTCGCATGTCTCTAGGCGGGCCATTGTGTGCTCTAGCTTTTTAGCGACCTGTTTCGACTGGCTATCGGTGGATTCGCGTATCCAGTCAAAGTAGTTTCCAAACTTCGCAGCGACTATTCGCCGAGCCGTGGCTAGGACGTCGGAGGCTGGCATGGATTCACGACGGGCATGGTGCTTTGCCCCTAATTCGAAGTGACGTTTTGAATCGGGCCGCAAGGTGCTGACATAGTAGCCGCCGGCGGTGCAGAACGACACTGGAATGTTGCATTCAACGCAGCGGCGAAGGAGTTGAGAAGAGAGAGAGTTTGTTCCGAAGACGACGATTTCGCCAATTCGATTGAGAGGAAAGCGAGACTGGATCCGGGAATCTTGTCGCAGCTCAACGGTATCCCCATTCAGTCCGATGTACTGAAACTGCTGTCGAATAAAGAGCGGTTTGCGAAGGGCCGTGCGCTCAACGAACTCTTCATCCATCTCGGCACCGAGGTCCATACCCAGAAAGCTGAAGCCGGTCTCAGCGGGAGTAATTCGAGTCTTGTCTTCATTGAGACTAAGCTTCAGATCTTCAAGGAACTTGCGAATCTGGTTCAACGCAAGTTGGGCTTCCTCGCGCGACTTGCAAAGAATCAGGAAGTCGTCTGCGTAGCGAATCATTCGGAGATTGGCCCTCTGTACGGACTCGTCGAATTGGTCGAGATACAGATTGGCTAAGAGCGGCGACAGTGGGCTGCCTTGCAGGAGTCCTCGTTGGCGTTGACGGACTTGGTTGCGTTCTGTGATTGGGCAACGGATCACTGACTCCAGTAGGGCAATGAGTTTGTGATCTGCTAACGGGAGAACGCGGCGGACTTTGGTCGACAGGAGGTCCCAGTCTATCTCGTCAAAGAACGATTCAACGTCGGATTCCAAAACCCAGGTGTAACCTTCCTTCCACGCTCGTGTGATAGCCTTGCGTGCTTCTTGGATGGATCGCCCAGGCCGGTATCCGAGTGACTCATCCTCGAAAAGCCGATCGAGGGCAGGGGTTAGAATGCGATGGATTGTTCGTTGCAATACCCGATCACGGCCGTCAAAGACCCCGATGGTCCGGTGCTGATTCCCGGTGGAGCCCTTTTCTATCTGGAATACCCGGCAAGGAACGATTGTATAGCTTTGATCGCGGATCGATTCTGCCATTTCGTGGGCTTTAGCCTGATGAGAATCGAGAGGGTGAAGAAACGGATCCGGATCGGCAGTCTCTTCGGAAGCTTCTATGAGGGCCGGAATGTAGGTTTCGGCCTGAGTCAGTAGTGGATCGAAATGAGGCCGGTCTAAATCCAGGGAGTAGTATCCCTGGCCAAATCCGATCCGGTTTCCTGCATGGAGTTCATGGCCGATCCGCAGCCAAGGTAGCAGGTGCGCAATCTCCCCCTTAAGGTAGAGTGGTCCTTCCCAGCCGTTGATTAGTTTTACTCCGCTAGAGCTTTTGGACCGATGCCGATGTTCTTGATAGTGCCAGAATGCCGTCAATAGGCTGGTCTTGCTTGAGTCGATGGTTGGGGAAACGAGCTGCAGATTGAACAATCGATTTAGTCGAGTCGCGATCGACTCGAAAAGTTGGGCTGCCGAGTAGCGCCATGGTCGCTTTGGGTCCTTGCGACCTATCGAGAGTGGGGCATGAAAGTATAGGCAGATTTCACCTTGAATTCCGTCTAACTTTGAGGTGGCGGACTCGATTGATTTGAGGCTGCTTTCAATTGGTGGCGTCACCGATTCCAGAGTGAAGTTGTTCTGCGGTGCTTGCATTCGCTCTTTCAGCTGATGTGCGAAGCTCTCGACTCCCTCTGGCGCCGCATCGGGGAAAATGACTTCGAGATCGTATTGGCTACCTCGTCTTATTCGGTTCCCTAGTCCACGGCCGCGTGGGTGGAAAAAGAAAACTGTCTCTCTCGGGAGTTGTGACGAAGCCAGGGCGCTTCGGAAAACGGCGTCAAAAATCGCCACTGGGGGTTCCTTGGCGAAGGTGTTTCGAGAGTTTCGTAGTTTGACCTGAAGCTTGAGCCAGCGCGGGGCGTAAAGCGTTTTGGTAGAAGCTGACATAGCGGGTTTCGTTATCCGACGAAGGCAAAGTCAGCGTCTGGTGATGGATCGATTGGCTCGCCAAGTTCTTCCCGCTTTGAGCCGGACTGTAGCCGATAGAGAAACAAGCTTCCGGTTTTGATGTCTTCGGTTTGGAGCTGGCGAAGGAGTTTTCTTTTTAGGCCCGTGCTGAGACGGCACTCAAAAGCACTTTGCTGAACTCGGAATCCGAATCCGGAAAGAATCTTAGCGACCTTGGTCCTCTCTTTGTTGGACGAAATGTCGTAGACGGCTACGTAGTGTCCTTCTCGTGCCATAGCAAGTTACAGTGCTTTCGGTTTGAGGTCTCGAAGTTCTATGCGTTGCAGGTCATGTGGGATGCTCCATGGAGCCAGTTGCGTATTACTCTACCAGAGGCAGTCCCTAAGTCATCTCTGACGATCGCGGAGGCAACCATGCGCGGGGATTCGGACGTCATAACCGGAGGCACCCCCGAAGTCATCTCTGACTGTTCTACTTCAAATGGCATGCGATACTTGGTTGTCATAACCGGAGGCACCCCCGAAGTCATCTCTGACCCTGCTTATGTAAACCGTTGATTATCAATGGCTGAAATCGCGATCTTCCGGAACCTCTCAGTTTTTGAGGTGGGCTGGGGCCAAAACGAGGGAGGTAATCTTTTTTAACTAAATCTTGAGTCAATTCGATTCCTTTCTTGTCTAAGTGGGTTTGTGTCTAGGGGGCACGAGTAGTGTCGGATTGATTGCCTATTGTAGGCTTTTGGATTTTCGATTGTGCTAGGCCTCTCGGGTCACTATTGGCTTTATCTTGATTGGTTGCCCCTCCACGAAGGTCACGATCTCGGCGTCGAACTTCTCGCCTGTTTTAAGGTGCTTCGCTGCCGACTGACTGGCAAATAGTGCGTCCTGGGTGTTTCCTTCAATTGTTACGGTGCAACGCGGTCGTTTCTTCCCCTTTTTCGTTCCCGGCGAAGGTTTTTCCCCCCAGTAAGTTGCTTCAACCTTTTGACCAATCATCTTCTGGCGTTTGGCCTTTCGCTCCTCTTTTCCGCTGTCTGGTAGGGTGGGGCGCGGAGCGCGTCCAAGAACAAGATTATTCTGTTCAAATTGCTTGAAATCGCTCAGTTCAGGGTAACGTAGATCGTTTGCCCATTCACTCGTTGCTGGTGCTGCCAGCCCCCAGAGAGCGTTTAACTGTTCGGTTTCGTGCCAGTGGCGGTTGAGTGCTGAAGTGGTAAACCTGTCCATGCACGTTGCGAACTGAATCATGTAATCCTTCGCCTCTTTGGGCGTACTGCCGTTGACTGCGTAGAGGAAGGGAGATTGAAACCCGGTCACTTCAAGAGTCACGGCACCTAGACCGTAAGGTTTTCCCGAGCCGAGCCGGTGATAGACCTGCAAGCCATAGTCGGATCTGCCCAGCTCGATCGCCCAGAGTAGGGCGCCGAGCTCAATCGGTCGGAGATTGTGAACGTGCACAGTCCCTGTGAACTGTGTCCCCTGCGGTAGCGGAGCCATCGACTGGACGGTACTAAGATTCTCGAATCCTGCTAGAGTTCTTGGAAAAATCTCTGGTGCCCAACAGTCCTTATTCTTGGGGTGAGTGAAGTAGCGTTTCCATCCGCGCAGTTTGGCGCCGTGGTCATCATAGGTTTTGACGCGGTTGACCTTTCCATGGCTTGCTTGGCCGCTACCTTTTTGAGTAGTCGGTTTCGAAATCTCCTGCTCCAAGTAGTTGTGGGCGAAAGACGCTTTTGGTGATCCTGGCGTATAGTAGCCTTCCTCAAGCGGTTCCGGTTCTCCCGTGGCGATGGCCGCAGTGAAGCTGACCCGACCTTTTAGCGAGTCGCCGTCCGAGACCCTTCCAAACATGGTTTCGGCGAGGTCGCGAGAATCAGTTTTGTTTTGTTGGCGGTTTGCCAGATCTCGGATGCTGTTCTTGAAGTCGATAGCCGGAGATTTTGAAGATTTTCGGTGCTTGAAGCGCTTATCTTCGATTGGGCTAAACTTTCCAAATGAGGCGATTTCAAGGACGGTGCGGATGGCTCCTTTAATGGTTGTTCCAGGGATCGCGAACGGAGATGTGGGATCGTCGGGGCTGAGGCGAAAAAAACCGCGACGGCGTCTCGCCTTCTCATCCTGCGAGAACTCCCGTTTTTCCTCTTCTTCAGGCGCGTGTTTGGCGCCAGAGTTCCGGACAAAGATTGGCGTATGGGCGGTTATCGTGAATTGAAAGGAACCGCAGATTCCATCGCTGAACGGAATGTCGTGAGAGACTTGACTTGACCACTCGGGACAGTAGACCTGCTCGCAAACGGGAACGAAGTTGTAGGGAGAAGGAATTTTCATCTCATGAATTGAAGGCGTTTTTAGGTTCCCGGGAGGCCGCGAATCCAAGGAATCGAGCCTGCTGTTGTCGGAGTTCCTCATGTCCGTCGTTGGGGGAGTTGGTATAAACCGGTTGCCGTGTCCAGCAGACTTCGTAGTGAAGCCAGTCATTGGAATCTTTTGCCATTAGAGCACGGTGAGTGAGGATTGCTTGGCTATCGGGCTGTGAGTCGCGGGTGATCTGATTGATGATCCATCGATCTTGGGCTCGTCGAAGGTGGTGAGAACGATCGGTCTCCGAATCGAAGAGTTCGCCTTCCCACGGCCAGTCGTCCTGAGGCTTAAATGTTTCCGCAATCGATGGGATACGTAGAATCTGGCTATGACCGGCGGTCCAGAGCCATCCCGTTCCTGAGAGGTCGAGGAATTGGCGAAGGGCATCGGTGGCGTCGGTGTAGCTCCCGATCTGTTGCGAGACGAGCCGCCCTTGTCTCACCCCGGCTGCGGACTCCGAAGCGCGGCTGCCTAGTTTTAGTCGCTGGAGGACCGATCGAATGACTTCACAATCAGAGGGCATGCTAGGAACTACGGGTTTGGGCTTTGATTGTCGGCGGATTGGATACGGCCGATTTCTTCAATCGGGGCGATGTCGCCCTTGAAGTAACCGAGACCTCTGCCGCTCCCACCGCCCAGAGCGAGACGTTGTTGGCAAAGATCTATCAGGGCATCCTGCAAGGATTGAAGCGCGATTCGGCTGAGCGATTCACGGTCACGAATGACGAGCGAAATCGTAATTGGAGACCCGGAGATATGCGGGCGTTCGCTGAATAGAGCCCCGGTGATTGCCCCGCTAGTAAATCGGTCGATGGATACGTGGCGGATGAAACCTTGATTCGTCTCGTTCTGGCGGATGTGAACGTCGTCTACATAGACACGTCCCGGCCTCCCGCCGACGGCGTCACCTTCTTGAGCGTCACCGAACAGTTCGAGAACGGTTTCGTTTTTGGCGCCCACGTATCCTTCTAAATCGTTGGCAGCTTCTTCAGTTCCGTTTACGACTTGGTCGGCGAAGGCCTTGTTCCTGAGGTTTGCGTGAAAAGCGACGCGATGAGCAAGGGCGCCTTTGACTGAGGATCCGGGTACAACCCAGGCTTGGTAAATGGTGCGAGCCTGAGCCCCGTCATCCTGATTTGCGACCACGGGGCATTGGATTGGGGCTAAGTTGGCTTCTTCTTCCTCGTTTAGATCCAGGCCGCCTCCAAACATCCAAGGACAGGTTGGTGTGAGTTCGAGATTGATTTCAAGACTGGATCCGTCGCGGTGTTTTTTGTTGGAGATCGCTTGTGAGTAGATATCCCAATCATCGGGGTTGCTCTTGAGGCTGGCAGGAACTTCGGCATAGGCTTCTAGCTCCGACTTGCTCTTGTTGAGATCAAAGGTTCGTGCGACGATCTTTGTGATCGCGACGTTGCCGAAACCTCGCCTCGTCCGGCCACCGAGTCTGAAGCGACCGCTTGTAGCCGCATCCAATAGAGTATCGAGAAGCCCATTCCATTGGTCCGGACTACCTGGGTTTGCCATTTCCATTTCAAACGTGAAACGATGCCCGGCACAGAGGATCTCCTCATCAAACTTTGCGCGGGTGACCGCGTCGCTTGTTCCGGTGTGAAGGATTTTCACGTGGTCGCGACTTTGGAGTTCCAACGCATTCCCCAGGATAGGATCCCCGTTGGGCCCATTGCTACTGTGCATTCGCTGGTCCGGGAAACGGACTTCGTCGACAGGCTGATCATCGGCGTCGTGTAAGTAGGCCCATGAGAATGATACTCGGGAACCTTGCCCTTTATCTTTGAGCTGATAGCCAAAGAGGCGATCAATTACTTGGCCGGCTTCTGCGGAACTGAGTTCGTTCTGGAGTCTTTCTAGATAGAGTTGGCGAATCACTCCTGCTAGGCTTGAGCCTGGAATTGCGGGTAGTCCGTTGAAGTCCCGAACAATGGTTGCATCGACAGTCTGTCCGGGTTGCCCCGTGCCGACGTGTAGAGGAGTCCGGAGTTCTAGGGTTACCCGAGCCAAGTGCCGGACTTGTCGTCTTTCCATGGAAACTGAAGCTTTTTCGGGCATGGGAAATAGATCGTGGTTGTCATTTGGACTTGTCTTCACTTAATCGGCGAACGACTTCAATTGCCGCTTGGTGGACAATCATCAACGACTGTTCCTCCCGTGAGACAAGCTCGGACTGTATCAACCCCCAGAGTGAATTCGTTTTGTACGGGCCGCTCTTGGGGTGCTTGGTCCAGTATTCTTTTCGCTTGGATTTAGTGCACCACTCCCTCAGCAATTCAACTCTTTCCTCGGGTGTCGATCCAGGCCGTTGTGCGAGAAGCTGAATCTGGTTCCATTGAGATTTTCCGTGTCGCTTCTCTTCCAAATCTTTGTGGAGCCTGAGACATTTCTCCGCAAGATCCTGTCCTTGGCGAAGCGCAAGTGCCATTGACTCTTTCTTGGCGGCCCGATCCAGGATGACTGCCGCTAGCGGTTCGTCCGGACAAGCGGAAGGGGCTGGATTCGTCACAGCAAGAGGTAGAGTGTATCGATCGGGAAAGCGCGGTGCAGCATCTGTGACCATTGATCCGTTGAGGATCACTTCACCAAGTCCTTCATGGCGCAGTTCGCCAACGCCAAGCTTGGTTTTGGCGCGGGCTTGGTCACAGAGCGAATTTGCGTCGACGCCGGGAGCCAGCGAGAAGCTAAGAATGCTGCCTCGGCATATCACCTGCCTCTCGGTCTCTCTTCCCTGATGAAATGAATTCCATGGTGAGTAATGCCGGTAGCGCATGAAACTCCGGTTAGGGGAGAAGTGAGCGGAGTCCTCCGGAAATCCGAAATCGACTGGATTTGGCGTGCCAGGCGTGCCAGCTGTCGAGTGAGGTAGGAGCAGGTCGCTAACACAATAGAATGCTGCCAGGGGATTGGAGTCGGGAGGAGCAAAGGCATCGTTGTGCCCTGTCCACTGTTGTGGAGTCGCGGAGCGTTGGATGCTGACGTTTCCGAATTGAGCAGACCGAGAACGCCCTAATCTTACGGGCCGGGAGGTTAAAAGACGCAATATCTCTTGCGCCTTCTCATCCATGCTGGTGTCCCAAGAAACGCAGGCGCTAAAGGTCAGCCCAGCTGGAAGGGCGATGTATTCGAAGAATTGCTGATCCATCGACCGCCCGAAAGTTCTCCGGTCGATGGCGGTCTTGAGGTGAGCCCCGGTGGCTAGGCTAACGGCGTGGCCCCCGGGAGAAAGATAGTTGCCGCGAATGCTTTGGTACTGGGCATTCGCTGTGGGGGGGCCGTAAACGCCGTTGTGCAGCGGGCCCTTATGCAAAGGAACACCCTTGGGTGTTTGAAAAGATAGTGGTGTTGGGTAACAGCGTTGGTTTGATGACTCAAGCAACGGTAGGGCGTCAGTGAAACGAATCGTTCCCCCAAAGAACAGCTCAGCGAAGGATCGGCCGCCGGCGCCTCCAGCCCTTCGCCAGAGGTTGGCTGCCGCCCCGAGGAGAGCCGAACCTGGAAGATAATCCAAGCACCGATGGCCGCCCACCGTTGCTGCATTGGCGGAGACGATGACTTCTGATTTCAGGTGGATCTGGAGCCAGGCAGAACGGTAACTGGGTGCTATGCCAGGAGACTCACTTCCAGCATCTATCACTGAGGGTGGCTGCGCGGGCTCAGCTTCATGCCAGGAAATCGAAAGGGAGCAGCGTCCGAGGCCGCGCGAACGGTGAGATCCAAGATGTTTCACCAGCCGTGCCCCGAGGCTTAGAGCGGATCTTAACGATAGATCGTCCGCGTTGATCGCACCGTGCGCAATGAGGGTGACTGGGGCTGCGAGTTCGATAACCCGCAGGGATCGTTCCTGCTTTTGCCCCTCTTCGGTGATACTCGTGGATGCTTGATAGCTAGTAAAACCTTGCTTGATGTCTGCAGGCTGCGCACGCGCCCAATCTCTGAGTGGGGGCGCCAGGTGGGCATTGTCTATGGTCAAACATCCTTGCCGGAGTTGCACCTCGTCCTCTGTTGGCTTAGTGGTGCGGTGACCGAAGAGCGTTTGAGGCCCTTCTGGCTCGATATGCCCCGAATCCACGGCAATTTGAACCCCCTCCCTGAGCAGTCCTTTGAGGGTCTTACCGGGCAACAGTGGCAATCCGTCCTTATCGCGAATGATCAAGGCGTCGGCACGAGCCCCTTGCCCGGCGCCTGAATCAGCATGCCAGTAGCCAAAGAGTTGCACTTTGAGTGTGAAGCGTTGCATTGATTACGGCTGGGTATTGTGCGTGTCAGCGAAACTATTGGATAACTCTCTACTGTAGGGGACGAGCTCTAGGGCATCGAGCAGTGGGGTTTGCTCCGTTCCATCCGAACGCGGTTGCCAAAGTCGTGCCGCCAGCTCGGCTCCCTGTTGTCCGGTCAGGCGGGTAAGGTTTATCTTTACGTCTTCAAGCAGGCTTCGATCCGAGTCCCGGGAACTGAATTGAAGTAACTCGCCGATGCGGTTGGCAGTCCGGTTCATGGTTTCACGGTTGCCGTAGGCCAGCGTTGCTAGTTCCCGAAGGCTGCCTTTGGGCATTTTGCTCAATGACGAGACGAGCTGCGCTAAATGTGCTAGGTGTGGCAGGTCGCTTCCACTGCCTGTCGCGGGACCTGCCGTATCGAATTCTCCAACTGTGTAGGGGCACATCGTGAGCCGGCCGCTGTCTGCTCCGGAGTATTCTTGTGCCATCCAATCCTCGTAGTTATCGCTGGCGACTTGTGAGGCCTTGACTCGGGCGAAGGTGATCGCCGAACGGGACCGCGCCGTTGCGTGTTTGGCTTGATCGCACATGGTCGCGGCTAGCTCGTGAGCGCGCGAGAATGGGTAGGCAGCCTTACAGAACACGACGCCCGCACAAGCGGTAAGGCCGGGGAGTTGGCCCGTGGGCAAAGCCTTGAGCTGTTGGGCGGATTCTTGTTCGAAGGTTTCAAGTAAGAGCTTTGTGAATGGGATCGCGAACCGCGCGGCAATGATTACGGTGATATCTTCTCCGGCACAGACTATCGGCCGAAACGGAATGAGGAGCTTTCGGGACCTTCGATCCTCTTTATCTAGACCGCTTGAATCGGCCTCCTCAACGACGCGTTGATGGATCACCCACTCAAGGCCACGTTGAACCGATGTGTCGATCGCATGGGATATCGCTTTGGAGAAGGCGCGGTATGCTTCGGCGGTTTCTTCCGCCTTGGACTCGTTAAGTCGAAGACTTGAAACCATGTCCATGACTCTTTGGCCCAGGCCGTTTCCGTCTGCGTGAATCACAGCGATTTGGTTCCTAGATTCCTCTGTTAGCTGTGAAAGATCCACTGGCCAGACGAGTTCAGAGCCTTCGGGGCTTTCAGGAGCGAGGCGATTCATCAAGCTATCACGCCCTTTGCGGATCAAGAGCGCGGCGTGTTTGGCTTCGATCTCACGGTCTACGAGTTCGGGTTCTTCGTCCTTTTGGCTCTGTCTTCCCGTGGCGGGTAAGCTGCTTCGCGGGTTTCTTTTTACCAGTGGGCCCGGAACGGGCATGCTGATGCGCTGGAAGTTTCGATGGGCTGTTAGCTTGGTTTCCGCGTCCCCGATGGCTTTTGCGGGCGAATCTGTGCAGGCCACAACGGCGAGTGTGACCTCAATGCCAGGCGCATAGAAATCCAGCAAGACAGACCAAATGCGCGCGAATTGCTTGGCTTGAGTCTCAGCGTCAAAGAAGGCTCTGACTGAGCCGGCCGTTTGACTCAAGATTTGAACGTCGAATCCTCCTGCTTCAATCGTGGCTTGGAGAAGCTCTGTCGGTGCGCTGTCGACGAGCGTGCTGGCCCCCATGATATCCTTCAGTTTTGGGCTCCGGAGGATATACTCCTGAATTCCCTTGGTAGAAGCCGTCACTAGCCACTTCGATGGCGTGATCTCTACAGCTTGGTCTTGCATGCCTTGAACTCAGAATCAGAATTGTATTCGAACGACAACCCAACCTTCGATCTCGGGTAGACTCAGTTCTTGGTTGGGATGGGGGCGAAAACCGTCGCGAAGCGATGGCGCCAATACCCAAACCGACCGGAATGATTGTTTTGCTAGGCATGGGAAGCCAGACGAGTCTAGGCAAAGGGAGGGGCGAGGCTCTGACGGTGCAACGTCGGCTCCCAGCAACTCACTGGCGGCTCGTTGGGTGTTCTCATGGCCCCAGTAGGAGCGGTATGAGTTTTGGGTTAGGGCGTATCGAAGATCTGCGACGGAACGAGGTTCAACGATGGCGCGCCGCCTAAATAAAGAAGTGGGATAGGTGTTGCCAATGAGAATGCTGGAGTCTGAATTCTGCCTTTTCATTGCCCAATCCCTTTTTCGAAAATACGTGAATCAGATCCGGATTCAAGACTTGAGTATAGGCTCAAATACATGGCGGATTATAGGCGGAGTGCGTCGTGATTCTGATCGATAACCCTTACGAGGTCAGCCTATTCCCTTCGAGAACGATTCGTGCGGCGTGCTCACGCGACTGGGTGCCGTTGGAATGCTTCGGTCTCCGATTTGTGTCGAGCGCGTTGACCGTATCAATCATTCCCGGTAGTGCTAGAGCCTGTAGTTTGTGTGTGTATGGGTATCAAATCTCTGGCGGTTCATCGCGGTGAAGCCTCTTCAATGGCCGCGTTCGCGGAGACCGATGTCAAACTGGAGGACCTCACCGTTGCCAGCTGTCCTGACGTACTGGAAGCGAACACGGGACTTGAGTGTTATGGCTGCTGCGGCAATGCTGGTAGTCTTGAGTCCTCCGGTTGCATCAATCATGATTTGGTCAAACGGAGTCCCATATCTGGAGGCAATTCGGTTTAGTGTTTTCTCAAAAAACGGAACGAGCGCCGAGAAGTCCTCAAAATCAATGGCAAACTCTGGTTCGTTCATTAGGGCGTGCGCCTTTTCGTCGGTGAAGTGGGATGTATCTTCGATTCCTGCAGCGGCGATGCGGACATCGATCGATTTGCCCAATACATCCTTCAGGAATCTTCGGAGCCTCGGTAGTGCTTGGAATGATCCCTTCTCGCCTGTTGACCCAATGAGGAAGATTCTTTGAAGCTGCGGGGAGCCTTCGGCGCCGTATTCTAGATGGGGGCGCAAACCACGCAGTATCTGTTGCCATGGCCAGGGCGGAGCGGTTCCGCAGTTTGCGTTCTCAATTACCTGATCAACCCGACTGAGCAGTGGAAGGGACCGAAGCTCACTTGAATAGATTTGATGTTCCTGTGAATCTAGGAACCAGAAACGTGCCTGGTCATTTTCCATGCTGGAATATTTGAGACGAGGTTTTCCTATACGGAAATTCTCGCTGGAGACCAGGAATATGAGAGTGTGCCTGGCTTCTGAGGGTACGGTCTTCACCTCAAGGTGGGAGAAGATGTCGGTGTAGCGGTGTGCCAAGAATAGAAAAAGGACCATTCCGATGAACGATATTACCGCTGTGCTAAGGTAGGGTGGATTTTGCGGCGCTGTGGCGAAGGTCTTTAGGAGCAGTTTTTCTAAGCCAAAAGCGAACATTAGCAGTCCGACGGCGCTGCAGCAGGCAAGAATAGGAACAAGTATTTTGCGTGGTAACTTGGGCAGGATGCTCCGGCCGTTGGGCGACTGAACTGAGTGACCCTCGTGGAGACTGGTGTGACGGCTGATGGCATAGGCCAAGAAACCAAACACCACAAAACAGAACAGACCAGAGCCTATCGAGACGTAGGACTGAAACCCCTTCAGCGTTTGGTATGCAGCGTGCGCAAAAAGGTGGATACTAACTCCGAATCCGGCAGTAAGAACGGCGGTTCGGATTTCATTAGACCAACCTTTGGCAGAGCCTTTGAGGGTTCTCGTGGAGATCGATCTGGCAATGGATTGCCGAGGCCTGCTTCGTGTTTCAGGGGTTGTCATCGCGACTGGTCATGGAGTTTTCCGTATCGATCTCGAGAGCTTTGCTCCGTGTTGAACGAACTCGAGCACGGCGTCCTCTCCGTGCTGGTCTCGCAGTTCAACCAAGTCCTTGGGAAGGCTCTTGAGATAGAAACGGCTTCGGTAGTGGTTGACAAATTCCTCGGTTCGAAGGTCTTTGCTTAGAAGTGCAGGGGACACTTCGTAGTGGAGGTTGAAATCAAGGTCTTTGCCTCCGAGAAGCTGGCGTCCGATTTGCTGACTCCAGGCCCGAATGTCTCCTGGAGAGGCTAGGGTTGCATTGCGGCAGACTAAGACGGGCTCAGTGCCGGCGCCATAATAGAACTCGACTGTGAGCCGATTAGGTAACGATTCACGCCATCGTTCTCGAGCTTCTCCGAACCATACGACAATGGCAACGCAGAGCGTCGCGACCCCGATCGCCATATCTACTTGCGCCCACCGTTCGCTGACGCCTTCCTCTCCCAGCGAGCGGAAGGCGAAGTAAAGTAGCAAGAGTCCGAATGCGGCGGCTCCGATCGGAATCCACGCTCGACCACTTGCTGAGTGTAGGAGAACTTGTTTAATCTCGCTTGCACTTCCCTGTGGTGCTGTTGTTTGAGAAAGTCTTGAGGGTCTCGCTGGCATGGTTCCTATTCTCCAACATTGAATTAGTCATTGAATATTTAGCTGATTGTTAATGCAAGGCTGGTGTGTGGACGCCGGATTGTAGCGTGGTCAGTGAGGTGGTAGTGAGACAAACTGGTGATCTAGGCGGAAGTAGAGGCTTGATTGGGGGTACAAGAACCGGCGGGGCAACGACTGAAGGAATTCCTGGGCCGCTTGATGGATTGGCAATCTGCTTGGTCTGCTCGAAAGATTGGTCGCAATGGTTTTGGGCCTACGTGCACAAGATAGAGGTGATGAGGACTTGTCGCGGTGCCTTGTCGGGAAACTCTCTAAACAGTTGTCGTCGATAGTTCAGACGGATCCAGGTTTCTATCACAAGACCCGAGAGCGTGGTTGGTGGGGCAATGCTAGTGGCTCGGAGCTGCCTGCACTTCAGTGCATCTCTTTGCATCCGACGTTTTCGGCGATGCCGAATCTTGGAAGGAAACCGGTTTCTATGTTCACGACGTGCGACGTTGACAGCTTGATATTGGGTCGGACGAAATACGTGGGTCGATTTGGTTTGGTGATCGGGCTGGGCGATTAGGATGCTATGCATTTTCGCCACCAATTTAGCCCCCGATTGGGTGTGTCCCTTTGGGTATCGATTCTTGAATACTACCGCTGGAAATAGTTCTAGGCGCGGGACGTGTTTTGGTTCGGTACTGGTACGGATCTCGGTCCCGACTCAAACCGCGGAGGGCTATTCCAGGGCGTGGAGTGGACCAGCAATGCCTTTCCGCTGTCTGTGAAAGATGTCGAATTGGCCGGAGAGCGCTCGAAGCGATTGTAGGACTTGGATGCCGAAGGAGCCCACGCATTGAGTTCGTCACTCGGAACCTTTCAACCTCAGAGCTGGCTGCTTGGCATCACTTTACCAACGTCTTGGCCGACGGGAGCAAGCATGAAGGGTGAGGCTCTGCCGGTGTAACTCTCTCGCGGGCGGGCGCGGGGTCGTCCGTGTATGTTACGGAGTCTGCCGTGGGCATTTCGAGTTTGGGAACCATCTTCCGGTTGAACATAGGATGAAGCTGGCCGTTTAGGAGCACTGGTTCAGCTGGGCGCGTGGACGGTCCCGATCCGCTCCGAGATGTGGCCGCAATCTGTTGGTGCTACGAGAACCAGAGCGAAATCGAAGTGATAGACGTAGATGTGGCCGAATCAGTCAAGCATCTCACGTAGGGGAACGTTGCCAACCGCAGGTTGGAGCTGTTTAACAAGCAGGGTATAGACACCGTGCCATAGCTTGTAGAAGAGCTTCGTGTCTTGCGTTGTACTTTCCCGGAGAATGCGATGCAGGGGGGTAATTCTTGGGAAATTGGTTCGTACTGTGGGTTTGAGGTGGATCCAACCTCCCGACTGAAGCCGAGGGCGTGCATTGTTGTAATTGAAGTCCAAGTAGATCACGTTGGTGATCAAGAGTAGAGTCAGAAACGCCTGATACGTTGCGCTTCCTTCGGGTCGGGCAATGGCCAAGAGCGCGACTAGCGCCGTCCATGGAACGAGGTGACCAAAGGCGGCTATATTGGAGAATCCACCATTGGCGAGAACGATGGCGAAGGTGAAAGCCTTTCCGCTCAGTCCCGGTGCCTTGGGCTTCCCTTAACAGCGAGTGTAGGTAACCGGCGACATCCCGACCGCGAAGGGCGCTTGTTCCCTTTCTTGGAAACCCGACTTCGATTGTTGGATTGGAGCGATTCACGGGAGATCGCTGAGGGCAAGCCGGTCCTCGCGGACCGACAGCGTTCTTTGCGTGGTATTTGGACGGGGGCGTCGGGGGTTATGCTGTGGGTTCAAAGGGTATCACCAGGAGGAGCTGTCCGGCCGGGCCGTGGCGAGCAACATCTCAACCCAGGGAGGATGTTGCCATGCCTGGTGGAGTTGAGACTACTACCGAATTTCGATATGCGCCGTTGAAAGCGAGGCGGGAGGCACCCCCCGAAGTCATCTCTGACATTACCTCGACTTCCCTGCCGGCACCGGCGTCGTCATAACCGGAGGCACCCCCGAAGTCATCTCTGACCGGTAGGGAACGAGTGGGAACTCTGGGTGAAGGTCATAACCGGAGGCACCCCCGAAGTCATCTCTGACGTCGACGCGGAACGGTTAGGGAATACCAACCGAAGTCATAACCGGAGGCACCCCCGAAGTCATCTCTGACGCTGCTTGTGTAAGTCGTTGATTATCAACGGACAAAATTGCGTTTTTCCGGAACCTCCGCGTTTTTGGCGGGAAACGTCGCTGAAATCAGGTAGGTAATCTTTTTTCTGTGATTCTTGAGTCAATTTGCCTCCTTTCTTGTCTAAGCGCGATTTGATCTCCGAAATGCCACTCCAAAACCTGCTTTGCTAGCCGACGGCACCCTCCTGGCGGAACGGCCCTGGAAGACTCTGTTGCAGCGAGATCGATTTTGATGGTGGTTGAAGTAATCGAAGAGTTTAGCACAATGCGGGTCAACTATAAACTTGGGCATTCTTAGCCCGCGGGGGGGGGCGACCACCGGCTAGTTCGTGGCCTTAATGGCAGTTCTTGCTGGGCGTCGATTATGGGCTTGATTCGGATCACTGGGGCACGGAATCGAAAACTGGCAATTGCCTATGCACCATCGAGAGGCCGGTAGCCCCGGGACGAGCGCCTAAACCCACGAATTACCGATTTCCGATAAACCGATAAGAATGCGATTCGACCGCCAGAAGCGTGCTCAGACTGCTGATCGATAATCAGCCGGTCGGCTGCAAATTCTGAAACGCCTTGTAACAATTTTTTGTATACTGAAGGCTTTTTGAGAGAGGGTAAAAATCGACGTAAGTCGTTGATGGAGAATGGTACACCCGGAGCGATTCGAACGCCCAACCTGCTGATCCGTAGTCAGCTGCTCTATCCAATTGAGCTACGGGTGCGCCGTGGGTTGGGGAACCTAGCGAGCTTCATGGGGGGACGCAAGCGATTTTGTTGTCTTTTGTCCGGATAGTATCGTGGGGATGCGAGGAGTGCCCGTGCCGTGATGGAATGCGGGGCTTGGAATGGGGGAATTGGGGGCTTTGCGGTTCGATATTTCGTGTGTTGAGCCGTGAATCATGGGTCGGTTCACGGAGTGACAATCAGAAATACGGTTGCCTTGGGGCGCCCTTACAGGGCTTGGGGGTTTTTGTTTGGCAGTCCCCGGGGCGGTGCCCCGGGCTGGTATGGGGTGGACCTTCGGCCCGGAAAGTAGGGCTTGGGAATCTGGTTGGAGATTCCGGGTGCGTGCCCTGGTCTGCTATGGGGGGGACCTTCGGCCTGGAAGGTAGGGCTTGGGAGTCTGATTGGGGCTTGGGTGGCGGTACACCGGGGCTGCTGTGGGGCGGATCTTCGGTCGTGAGGCTTGGGTTTGGGGAGATTGCGGGGCGTTGCTTTGGGGTATTGAGGGGGGCTTCGGCCCTGAGGCTTTGGCTAGGGGATTTGATTGGATTTCACTGGGGCGGTGGCCCGGGCTGTTGTGGGACCTTTTGGCCCTGGATTTTTGGGAGGCGGGGGCTCTTGCCGGACGGGCTACCGATTGGCTTGCTTGTTGGGGGGGAGGTTTTATGCTGACCGGATTCCTGGAAATCTGGTGCTTATGAATATGTCTCGACCCTTTGTGCTTGCTCTTGGGGCCCTGGTTTTGGGTTCCGCTTCCTCGCTCTCCGCTGCTGAGGATCTTGTTCCCGTGGATTACTTTACCGCTTACGGGGATCTCGAGGTCACTGTTTGGGCCCAATCTCCGATGTTGCTCAATCCGACCAATATGGATGTCGATCGGGATGGGCGGATTTGGGTGGCCGAAGGCGTGAACTATCGACGGCACTACGATCGGAAACCCGAGGGGGATCGGATTGTCGTGCTTGAAGATACCAACGGGGACGGGCAGGCCGATTCGAGTTCGGTTTTTGTGCAAGAGCCCTTTCTCCGAGCGCCGCTCGGGATTGCCGTGCTGGAAGACAAGATCGTGGTCTCCATGACCCCCGATATGGTGGTGTATACCGATGTGAATCGGGATCGGAAGTTCGATCCGGGGCTGGATGAGCGTGAGGTGTTGCTTACCGGGTTTAACGGTCGGGTGCATGACCATAGTCTGCATTCCGTTACCGTGGGGCCCGATGGGCAGTGGTATTGGAATGCCGGGAATTGTGGGTCTTTGTTTACGGATCGGTCCGGGCGGACGTTTCGGATGGGGAGTGCTTACAGTCCGAAAGCAGATCTTGGGTTTGTGCCGCGGGAGATTGCTGGGATGAAGAGCGATGATGGGCATGTCTATATTGGTGGCTTTAGCGCTCGGATGAATCCCGATGGGACCTATGTGCAGATTATCGGGCACAACTATAGGAACTCCTACGAACAGACGGTGACGTCGTTCGGGGATGTGTTTCAGAACGATAATGATGACCCGCCGGCCTGTCGGACGAGTTTTGTGATGGAGTATGGCAATGCGGGGTTTGGCTCGCGAGATGGACAACGGTCCTGGCAGGCGGATCGGCGGCCGGGGCAGTCGACGGCGATCGCTGAGTGGCGTCAGGAGGATCCCGGTACCATGCCTCCCGGAGATGTCTACGGGGGCGGATCGCCGACAGGGGTTGCCTATTACGAAAACGGGGCTTTGGGTGACGGGGTTTCGGGCTTGTTGTTGAGTTGTGAGGCAGCGCGGAATGTGGTGTTTGGATACTTCCCAGTGCCGGAAGGTGCGGGGTTCCGTTTGGAACGATTCGATTTTCTGACGACCAATCTTGAACGCGAATTCGCCGGGGCGGATTTCAAAGGCGGGGGGCGCAGTGTCACGCGGGAGATGAAGACGTTGTTCCGTCCGTCTGATGTGATGGTTGGGGTCGATGGGGCCGTCTATGTTTCCGACTGGTTTGATCCCCGCGTCGGCGGGCATCAGGATTTGGATGAATCGATGAGCGGCGCGATCTACCGCGTGGCGCCGAAGGGGTTTGTGCCGCGAATTCCCACGTTTGATCTGGATACGGATCGCGGGCAGTTGACGGCCCTACGCAGTACCGCGGTGAATGTGCGGAACTTGGGCTTCAATCGGTTGAAGGCGCGTGGGGCTGAAGCCGTGCCCGTGGTGGCGAGTTTGTTGGCGGATAATGATCCCTACATCCGGGCTCGGGCGGTGTGGCTGTTGTCTCAGCTTGGTCCGGAGGGCATTCGGGTTGTCGAGCCGTTGTTAGAGCACGGGGATTCGCAGATGCGGGTGGTGGCGTTCCGGGCCTTGCGCCGACAGAATCATCACTACTTGGAGAATGCCATGGCACTGGCCACGGATCCTTCGGCATCGGTGCGACGGGAGGTGGCGGTGAGCTTGCGCGATGTCCCGTTTTCCGAGGCGCGTCCGATCCTTATGGCATTGGCCAAGGGGTATGACGGAGAGGATCGCTACTACTTGGAAGCCTTCGGGACGGGATGCACGGGGAAGGAAACCCAAGTGTATGAAGCCTTGTCTGGGGCGATGGGGGGCGCGGATTCACGAGAATGGAGTCGGCCGTTTGCGCGGCTGGCATGGCGTTTGACACCGGAACGTGCGGTGGCGGATTTCAAGGCGCGGGCTTTGGCGGGGACGCTGTCCGAGGCGGATCGGAAAGAAGCTTTGGTTGCGTTGGGCTTTATCGGCACTGAAGCCGCCGCGGATGCCATGATCGAGGCCGCTGGGCAAACGACCGGAACGCTTCGCGCGAATGCGGTGTGGTGGTTGATGAACCGGAAGGATTCGGATTGGCAAGACTTTGGCGTGATGGAGGCCTTGAAGGCGAACGGGATCTATGACCCGGATACGGTGGAGTTGGTGTCGGTGGTGGTGCCGGAAGCGCCGGAATCAAAGATGCCGCCGATTGAAGAGATCTTGGAGTTGGAAGGGAATGTGAGTCGGGGGAAAGCCCTCGCGACGGCGTGTTACATGTGCCATCAGGTGGACGAGCAAGGGATTGAGTTTGGCCCCACTTTGACGGGGTGGGGTAAGACTCAGACGCGGGAGGTCATTGCTCGGTCGATCATCAATCCTTCAGCGGACATTGCGCATGGGTATGGCGGGACGGAGATTGTGACCGATAACGGTTTGACGATCCAGGGCATCGTGATTTCGGAAGGCGATCCCGTGATCATTCGCTCGATGGCGGGGCAGACGCAGACGATTCCGAAAGCGCGGATCGACAAGCGGCGTCGTATGCAGCGGAGTTTGATGATGGCGGCCGAGAACTTTGGTTTTGGACCGGCGGATGTGGCCGATTTGGTGGCCTATCTCAAGACACTCTAGGTGCTCTGGGCGCTCAGGGCGCCCGTTTGGGTTGCTCAAGCTGGTTCCGGCGAGTTCGGCTAGAAGAGCAGGAGCCGGAAGCCGGCTACGAGCGTAAAGGCGTAGAGGAGCCACTCGAAGGCTTTTTGCGGGATTCGCTCAATGAGGCGTCGCCCCAAGGCAATCCCGATTAGCAATGCGGGGAGCAGGGCGGCGTCGAGGCTGAGTGAGTGGCGGGTGATCATATCGAGGTCAGCCATGAGCGGGACCTTGAGCAGGTTGAGGACGAGGAAACAGCGAGCGCCGATGCCGAGGAATTGGTGTTTCGTCCACTGATTGGCCAGGGCGAAGAGGGAATAGGCGGGGGCGGCGGCGTTGGCTAGCATGGTCGAGACCCCCATGAGACCGCCGCACCACCATCGGAACCAGGCGGCGCCTTTGAGTTGAAGGATGAATGCCACTCCCATGCGCTGGATGGCTTGAAGGGCGAGCATGAGCAGGATGAGGCCCCCGATCACGTGGCGGCAGGTGCTGGGCTGGATGGCGCCCATGATGAAGTAGCCCAGAAACACGCCCAATGTGGTGATGGCGAGGAGCGGGAGCGTGTCTTTCCAGGAGGCGTATTTTCGAAAGAGGGGGAAGATGATCAAGTCACAGGTCACGAGGAGGGGGAGGATCAATCCCACGGAGGCCTTGCCGCCGAAGAGCTCGGCCATGATGACCACGTTCACGAGGGCCAAGCCGGGAAAACCCGCTTTGGAAAAGCCGAGGCAAAAGGCTCCGAAACAAGCGGCGAGATAGGTGCTTAAGCTGAGGTCAAAAGGCGACACGACGCGCAAAGCGTGGGAGGGTCGTGGACGGAACACAATCAGAATTTTTGACGATGGTGGGAGCGTAGGGTGTTTCGGTGGGGCGCCCTTACAGGGCTTGGGATCTATTTTTTTGGGGATACCCCGGGGCGTTGCCCCGGGCTGTTATGGGACGGACCTTCGGCCCTGAGAAAGGGGTCGGGATTTCTGGTGGGGCGAGCGTACCCGCGAGCCGTTGGGCAAGTGAAGGAAACGAATGCATTGACGGTTCCCAGGGCGTTGCCCCGGGCTGTTATGGAGCGGACCTTCGGCCCTGAGAAACGGGGCGAGATTTCTGGTGGGGCGAGCGTACCCGCGAGCCGTTGGGCAAGTGAAGGAAACGAATGCATTGACGGTTCCCAGGTCGTTGCCCCGGGCTGTTACGGAGCGGACCTTCGGCCCTGGGAAACGGGGCGAGATTTCTGGTGGGGCGAGCGTACTCGCGAGCCGTTGGGCAAGAGAGGGAAACGAATGCATGGCCCCCATCGCCCCTGAGAATCGGGGACGTTGGGATTGTTCTCGATGGTGGTGGCGGATACGCTAGCGTCTGCTTCATGAAACGTTTGGAAAATCGAGTGGCCATGGTCACGGGGGCCGGCGGGGGCCTCGGGAAAAGTACGGCGCTGGCTTTTGCTGCCGAAGGTGCCGATGTCATCCTGGTGGGCCGCCGCGAGGAACGCTTGCAATCCGTGGCAGAGGCGATCTCGGCACAGGGACGTCGCGCCTTGGTAACGCCCGCTGACGTGACTGAGGAAAGCCAGGTCGTACGAGCCTTTGAACAGGGGCGGGCTGAGTTTGAGGTGCTGGACGTGTTGGTGAACAATGCCGGGTTGGCGCTGGGGGGACCCGCGGACGAGCTTGCTTTTGAGGTTTGGAAACAGGTGATCGATGTCAATTTGACCGGTGCGTTCCTGTGCAGTCGCGAAGCACTGCGTTGGATGAAACCGCGTCAAGAAGGCCGGATCATCAACATCGGGAGTGTCTCGGCCAAGGTGCCGCGGGTGGGCTCTGCTCCCTACACGGCGTCGAAATTTGGTTTAGAAGGGTTGACTCGCGCGATGGCCTTGGACGCACGCGCCTACGGGGTCTCCGTGTGCGTGATTCAGCCCGGGAATACGGACACGCCCATCTGGGATGAGCGGCGTGAGGTGGTGGCCCAAGAAGGCGCGATGGATCCCGCCACGGTCGCGGAGTCGATCGTGGCAATGGCAGCCTTGCCAAAGGAAGTGAATCTTTTGGAAAGTGTGATACTTCCGGTAAAAATGCCGTTCCTGGGCCGTGGCTAAGCGGGGGGAGTCTCGGTTCCGTTCCTGTTCATTCGCGTTAGGTCGCGGATCCTCCTAACGAACCGCGCATGGAGGCGATCACTTCGGCGTCAGCGACTTCGCCCTCGTATTCGGGTGGACGTAAGGTGCCCCCCATGTAGACGCGCGGATTGCGGAAGGTCATGCCGCTCGTGACCGTTTTCATTGCGGCGAAATGGACTTCTTTGACGCCTGTTTCCTGGACCAGTTTGGGTAGGTTGCGCGGGGTGATCCCGCCGCCTGGCATGATGATCAAGCGATCGCCAGCTTTGGCATTTAAGTCGCGGATCAGCTCCAGTCCTTCGATGACGGATTCCTCTTGTCCCGAGGTGAGCAAGCGGTTGACACCCAGGTCCACCAACGTTTCCAGTGCGGTGAACGGATCCCGACACATGTCAAAGGCCCGATGAAAGGTCACGCTGAGGGGACGGGCGATCTCGATCAAGGATTGGATCTGGGGGACGTCGATATCACCCTCCGCGGTAAGTGAACCGATCACGATCCCGTCGGCGCCGGCTGCTTTCACGGCTTCGATATCGGCTTTCATGGTTTCGACCTCGATTTCGTTGAAGAGAAAATCGCCGCCACGAGGGCGGATGATCACGTGGAGACCGATGTTGATATGGTTTCGGGCGGCTCGTACGGCACCGATGCTAGGGGTGGTGCCGCCTTCGAGGAGGTTGGCGCAGAGTTCAACCCGATCCGCACCGCCGGCTTGGGCGGCAACGGCACTTTCGGGGGAGTTGATACAGATTTCCGTTTTGATCATGGTTTGTGAATGGGCGAACGGATGAATGCGTTCGGGGAAGGAAGGGTTCCTGAGTTTGGGGCGTTGGGTCAAGTCGGGAGATTGGGCAGTGGTGCGTTCTGCGTTCTTTGGTTGTTGAGGTAGGTTGGTCCGCCCTTACAGGGCTTAGGATATATTTGCGGGTAATTCCCAAGGCGTTGCCCTGGGCTGGGGAGGGGCGCACCTTCGGTGCTAGTAGCGAGGTGGGTTGTTTGGGCGATCGTTCTTACCGTATCCGCCCGGAGGATCGGATCGGAAGGCTGCGGTAGGTTTCCCATTGGAGCAGGAGAAAGAAAGAGTCCACCAAAGGGAAAGCGGGAGTCCTGCTCCCGCACTCCATAAGAGAGGGCTGAATTTTCCATTATGCAGTTTTTATTTTAGTTTTTCATTCTCCCCGCATTTTTGATCGCACCCGATCGGATCGGGCGGGAGTGATTGCTGTTGAATTCTTGGTTGAAGGATGCTCTTCTTTCGGGAACCCGTTTTAAGAACCGCTATGTCTCCATATTTGGCAGAAGTTGTCGGTACTATGATCCTCATTATTTTTGGTGGGGGCGTGGTAGCAAATGTCGTTCTTGGTGAAACCAAGGGGAACAATTCCGGATGGATCGTGATTACAGCCGGCTGGGGGATGGCCGTTACGGTGGCGGTGTATTCGGTCGCCTCCATTAGTGGGGCCCACTTGAATCCGGCCGTGACCTTTGGTCTCGCAGTAACCGGAAACTTTGCCTGGACTCTGGTGCCGGGATACATGGCGGCTCAGGTTGCGGGTGGCATTTTAGGGGCTGTGGTGGTGTGGCTCTGCTATCGTCCTCACTTTGAAGCGACGACCGATCAGGACTCGGTCCGAGCGGTCTTCTGCACGGCGCCCGCCATTCGCAGCCCAATTGATAATCTGTTGTGCGAGTTGTTGGCTACCGCCGTGTTTGTTTTTGCCGTGCGCGCCGTCACGAGTGGGGACAATCTCGTGGAAGGGACGGGCTTTGCGCCCGGTCTGGCTCCGTTGCTCTTGGGCTTTCTTGTTTTCGCCGTGGGGCTTTCGCTGGGGGGACCCACGGGGTATGCCATCAATCCCGCCCGCGATCTCGGGCCGCGGATTGCGCATCAGTTACTGCCGATTTCGACCAAAGGGGATTCCGATTGGAGTTATGCTTGGATCCCAATCGTTGGGCCCTTGGTGGGAGGCGCATTGGGTGCCGGGCTTTATCAGTTTCTCTTTTAATAGAGGTGGGTTTCGGAGCGGATTAGGATTATGAAATACATTCTCGCATTAGACCAGGGAACGACGAGTTCACGGGCGATTGTCTTTGACCGGAGTGGTCGGATTGTTTCGATGGCGCAACGCGAGTTTCGCCAATACTTCCCGCAACCCGGGTGGGTGGAACACGATGCGGAGGAGATTTGGCGCACGCAGTTGCAGGTCGCCAAGCAAGCGATCAAAAAAGCCGGCAAGACGCCCGCGGACATCGCCGGCATTGGCATCACCAACCAACGCGAAACCGTGGTGGTGTGGGACCGGGAAACGGGTAAACCGATTTGCCCGGCGATCGTGTGGCAAGACCGGCGAACGGCCGCGCATTGTGATCAGTTGCGGGCGGATTCCGTGGGGAAACGGATTACCAAGAAAACGGGGTTGGTGATCGATGCTTACTTTTCTGCGAGCAAGTTGTCCTGGATTCTCAAAAACGTAAAAGGGGCAAAACGGGCGGCCCGGGCTGGACGCTTGGCGTTTGGAACCATCGATTCGTGGCTGATCTGGAAGCTTACCGGTGGGCGGGAGCACGTGACGGATGTCTCCAATGCGTCGCGTACGATGCTCTACAATCTGCGTACGGGGAAATGGGATTCCGAGTTGTTAGAAATCTTTGGGGTGCCGGAGAGTCTTTTGCCCGAGGTGCGTCAGTCGAGTGAGGTGTATGGTGATGCGACCGTGTTCCGGCCGTCGATTCCGATTGCCGGGATTGCGGGGGATCAGCAAGCGGCACTCTTCGGGCAGGTCTGTACGTCTCCGGGTGTGGCGAAGAATACATACGGCACGGGCTGCTTCATGCTGATGAACACGGGGGACAAGCCGGTGGTTTCGAAGAACAAGTTGCTGACCACGGTTGCCTGGAAAGTGGATGGCAAAACGGAGTTTGCTCTGGAAGGCAGTGTCTTTATCGGCGGTGCCGTGGTGCAGTGGTTGCGCGATGGGTTGGGGATCATCAAGCGCTCACCCGACGTGGAGGCGTTGGCCAAACAAGTCGAGGATAATGGCGGCGTCTATGTCGTGCCGGCCTTCGCGGGCCTCGGGGCTCCGCATTGGGATGCTTATGCCCGTGGGACTCTGGTCGGGCTGACTCGCGGTTCGAGTAAGGCGCATATCGCGCGGGCGGCTTTGGAATCGATTGCCTATCAATCTCGGGATGTGTTGCAAGCAATGGAAGCGGACACCGGACTCCGTTTGAAGGAGCTTCGCGTGGATGGCGGAGCGAGTTTGAACAACCTCTTGATGCAGTTTCAGTCCGATATCTTGGGCGTATCCGTCGTGCGACCGCGGGTGGCGGAAACCACCGCGCTGGGCGCGGCCTATCTGGCTGGTTTGGCCGTAGGCTATTGGAAAAATCAGAAGGAGATTGCCAAGCAGTGGCAAGTGGATGCCCGGTTCCGACCGAAGATGCGGCCGAAGGAGCGGGAACGGCTCTACGCCGAATGGAACCGTGCGCTGGGACGAGCGCGTGACTGGATTGTGCATTAGCGTCCGTGACCCGTTTTGAGAGAAGCGCGCGAGTCTTGTGGCTCGCGCGCTTTTGCGTTTTGACTGGCTTGGGGGTTAGAACCCGCGTTTGCGCCGAATGATTTGGCGGGCCAGTTTGGTTTGCGATTTGATGGAGCGTTTTTGTTGTTGCGCGGACTGCTGGTCCACCCTGCGTTCTTGGTAGGCTTGCTCTCGGGCAAGGCGGAGGTAGCTGGCTACTTCGCGTTCCGTGACCAGATCTTGTTCCAAAGCTTCCATGATGGCACAGCCCGGTTCGTTTTGGTGGTGGCAATTCCGGAATCGGCAGGCGGCCGCCAAACTGCTCAGGGTGCTGAAGGTCTCTTCAACTCCGCCGGCGCTGTCCCACGGTTGGATTTCACGGATCCCGGGGGCATCGATGAGCCAGGTTCCGTTTGGGAGTGGGAACATCTCGCTATTGGAAGTGGTGTGTCGGCCTTTCTGATCCCACTCTCGAACCTCTTGAGTGTCCCTCGCGCGGGCGCTTAGGAGTTGGTTGGTCAGCGTGGATTTCCCGACACCGGATGAGCCCTGGAGGATGGCTGTCTCATGAGCTTGGAGTGTGGCAGCGAAACGATCCATGCCGGCACCGGATTCGCTGCTGACACTAATGACCGGAATCTGGGGGAAGGCTTTTTGAACCGTGCGTTCCGTTCCTTCGGGGTCCGGATCTAGGTCGGTTTTGGTGAGACAGATAGCGGCCCGGATGCCGTCGTTCAGGATCATGGCCAGGAAGCGGTCGATGCGATTCCAACTGAACTCCTCACCCCGGGTCGTCAGGATGAAGGCGCGGTCGATGTTCGCGGCGATTACTTGTTCGCTGGTTTGCTTGCCGGCCGTTTTGCGGCTCAGCTGATTGTCCCGTGGGAGGACACTCCGGATCCGGGATAGGCCCTCGGGGGCGGATTGCTGTTGGACGGCGCACCAATCTCCGACCACCGGATAGGTGTCCAGGTAGCGATTGGGTGGTGGGATATGGGCGGTGATCTTGCCTTGCGGTGTGAATAGGAGAGCTAGGTTTCGGTTGCTCGATGCGACGCGAGCCGGGTTGCAGGTTTGATTGTCTGGCTGAGATTGCCATTCGAGTTCGTGGGTGGGTGTCCACCCGAGGGATTGTAGAGTCATTGCTGTAGGGCTCAGAGAGCCTTTGGTCTGATCGATAGGGGAACCGTTACCGCCCGGACCGCGGTTCGAAACCAGAGGGCCGGAGGGTAATTTGAATCGGATTGGGGAGCCGCACGGCTTAGGCCGCCGGGTGACGCATCCTGTTGGGGGATCGATCAGTCGGAGGGACACAAGGAACCGGCTCGCTGAAATCGCCGGATTGGCGTTGAGCGAGAGGCGTGTGTGGACTGATCGGAATGAATCAGAGCATAGACTCTTTGGGGATTGTGCTCAGAATCAGGGGAGAGTAAAGGCGGAATGTTTGGGGATGTCGGTGGGGTGGTCCGCCCTTACAGGGCTCGGGATTTCATTGTGGATATTCCCGGGGCGTTGCCCCGGGCTGTTATGGGGCGGGCCTTCGGCCCTGAGAAATGGGTTGGGATAATTGGTAGGGCGAGCGTGCAAGACTGTGAAGACATCCCGTTGGCAACTCCATCGCGGTGGTCAAAAGCGACAGCTCCGCTCTCGCACTCCAAATTTCGTCCGCAAGTCGAGCGTTTTTTGGAGTGCGAGAGCGAAGCTGTCGCTTTCACCCACAAATCTGGTAAACGCGAGCCGTTGGGCACGGGAGGCATTTGAAAACACCGTAAGCCTCAGAGGACCCTCAGTCCTGCCAGCGAGGCCTAGGCTTGAGTTTCATGGGGTGGGCTGCAAGCATTCCGGGGTGGCGGGTGAGCGTCGACAGTCTCAGTTTTTGCGAATGTGCCGGCGTCATCCTGCCGCTAGTGTGGGAGGGGCGTATCTCGTTTTGATTCTGTTGGTTTTGGGCTGGGTCCAATTCCTTCCCGGCCACTCCGTGACGGCGCTTTCGGAGGCTCAGTATTTGGCTCCTTCAACGACGCATTGGTTCGGGACGGATATTCATGGCCGGGACCTATTTGCGCGGACTTTGTTTGGGCTCAAGATTTCGTTGCTGGTGGGGCTGTGCGGGGCCGGGGTGAGTTTGGTAATTGGGACCATTTGGGGCAGTTGCGCGGCCTACTTCGGCGGCTGGTGGGATACGGCTCTCATGCGGGTGGTGGACGTTTTGTATGCCATGCCGTCGGTCATCTTTGTGATCGTTTTGATGGCGGGCTTTGACGGCATCGTGGCGCCCTATGTCACGAGCTTCTTTGATGCAGGGGGAGCCGGTTGGGTTTCGGGATTGCGTTTGCTGTTGTTGTACCTCGGGTTGGGAGCTGTTTCTTGGCTGACCATTGCTCGCATCGTTCGAGGGGAAGTACTGGTATTGCGGGAGCGGACCTACGTGGCCGCGAGCCGAGTTTTAGGGGCCGGGCCCGGGTGGATTCTACGGCGGCACATTCTGCCCAACTTGTATGGTGTGTTGCTCGTTTACCTGACGCTGACCATCCCCGCGATCATTCTGTATGAATCCTTTCTCAGCTTCCTGGGGCTCGGGATCCAACCGCCGTATGCCAGCCTAGGGAGCTTGATTGCGGAGGGAGCCCAACAGATCAATCCGATTCGCATCTATTGGTGGATGATTGTGTTTCCGGCCGGTGCCTTGGTAAGCACGCTGTTGGCCCTGAATTTTGTGGGGGATGGCTTGCGGACCTGGATGAACGAACGGGCGAGTGGGCGAGATTAGTCTTCGTCTTCGTATTCGTCTTCTTCTTCAGCCTCGTCGGGGGCCTCATCGAGGGTTTCGAAGGGATTGCCTGCCGGGTCGGCTTGAGGGGCAGCAGGGAGGTTTCGCGCGGCGCCGAAGGCGAAGACCCAGGCGGCGATGAAATGGAGAGCGGTTGCGAGGAGGAGTCCTAGCAGGTTCAGGAGGTGGATCCCGTAGAGGACGATCGCCAGCGTCATGATGACGGCACCGGGAATGAGCGCGCTGCCGGCGAGCCGCCAAGTGCAAGCATTGGTGCGATCCAGGAAGAACGCCGCGATGACGAGAGGGAAGTAGTAGAGAGTGGCGAGACTCAACCAGGTGAGAATCAGACCGATGGCGACAACGAGGAATGCCGCACTAAAGAAGAGGGTCCGGCGTGCGCGCCACCAGGGGAGGACCGTGTCGGGAGAGAGGTCGAGTTGGAGGTTCGGTGGATAGGGATGCGCCCAAGCACCGAAGAGCGAACGCCATTCCATGCCGTCTTGGGTGAACCGGATTTGGATGTCGGAGGTCATATTCTCCAACGTATCCGGATCCGACCCCAAGACCAGCGATAGGAAGCGGTTTTGGTGTTGGTTGGGTGTCTCCGGGAGACCGGAGAGTGTGCCGGAGGCTAGTCCCAGTTCTGCGGGTGCGGACTGGATCGTGTTTTCCAGGACGGGCTCCCAACAGGCGCTTAGAAACCAGACCACGGCGCCGGCACCGGTCGCAGCGAGCAGGCTCCAAACCGCAAAAAGCCAGGCGGAGGAGCGCAAGGAAAACGCCGCCACTCCGGGAAACGTCAACGGCACGGGGAGTGCCGGGGTGGTTTTCGGAGTTGGGTGTGTCGTTTCCAAGCGTTTCAACCCGCTCAGGCTCTTCGCGGCTCTTGGTTAGGGATTCTCGGGTGCCGGTGGCGTTTGAGGCGGCGGGGGTGTCGGAGCCTGCGGTTGGGCCGGTGACTGTTGGCCAGCTCCGGCTGCGCCCTGTTGGGGGGCGATGGCGACGACGAGCGGGAAACGCAATTTCATGACGTCGTCCACCGTGACTTCAACGAAATAGGTACCCGTTTCTTTGAACTCCACTTGGCCGAACAGAGAGACATTGGTGGCATGGTTGGAGGCATCCTTCAGGGCGAACTTGACCTGGCTTTTGCGGACGACGGTGGTCTGATCCGGTGCGATCAAGCGCACTTCTTCCGTGAAGGAGCCGACGCCAGCGGCCCAGCGGTTAAAGACGCAGAGCTTGAGGGCGGTGATGGGCACCTTGGGGACACGGATCAGACCGATGACGCCAATGATGATGAAGTTGCCGTTCGATTCCTGGCGAACGTCTTCGCACAGGAGTGAGGATTGGAGATCGGGTAGTATTCTTGAGGCTTCCATGAAATTAGGCCGCTGTGGGGCTCGGGATAAATGGGGACGTTGATTTTGAAAAGACTTTGGTATGGGAATGACCAGGTTTGATGACCTGCCGTTTAGGCTTGTTGCCCCGCCAAGCGCGCGGCGGCCGTGGTGGTGTTTCGCATCAGCATCGCAATGGTCATCGGACCAACACCACCCGGATTGGGGGTGATGCGATGGACCTGCGGTTGGACTTCGGCAAAGGCGACGTCGCCGACCAGTCGGGAGCCACTTTTCTTGCTCGGGTCCGGAATGCGGTTCACGCCGACATCGATGACGACGGCACCTGGCTTGACCATGTCGCCACGAACGAACTCCGGCACGCCCATGGCGGCGATCAAGATATCGGCTTGGCGGCAATGCTCGGCGATGTTGGGCGTGCGTGAGTGGCAGAGGGTGACGGTGCAATTGGCGTCGGCCGCCTTTTGAATGAGGATCGAGGTCATGGGTTTGCCCACGATATTGCCGCGTCCCAGGATCACGGCCTGTGAACCGGGAATCTCGATCTCACTGCGCCGCAGGAGCTCGTGCACACCAGCCGGGGTGCAGGGGACAAATCCGTCTGGGTCGCCCAACATCAGTTTGCCCACATTCTCTGGGTGGAACCCGTCGACGTCTTTCTGCGGTGAAACCGTGGCAAAGACGGTGGCTTCGGAAATGTGTTTGGGGAGCGGAGCCTGAACGAGGATGCCGTGGGTGTTGGGATCCCGATTGAGGTGTTGGATCCGGTCCAGGAGTTCGGCCTCTGGGGTGTCCTCTGGGAGGACAATTGTTTCGGAGTCGATCCCTACTTTGGCGGCCGTTTTCTCTTTCATCCCCACGTAGACCTGTGAGGCGGGGTCTTCTCCCACGCGGATGAAAACCAGGCGGGGTTGGATTCCGGCTTGTTTGAGTTGAGCCGTGCGTTCCGTCGTGAGCGAATGGAGCTCCGCGGCGATTGATCGTCCGTCTAGCAGGTTGTCCACGTGATTTATTCCAGAACGCGAAGCTTCTCCACCTCGATGACCGGAATCTTGGGCCATCGGGCATCCACGGCTTCCACTCCCATGACCCGAATCTTGCGGCCCTCGTAAGGCTGTAAGGCTTTGGGGCCGGTGCCTAGGTCGACTTGAAGTTTGCCGGTATAGAGGTAATTGATCGTGCTTCCGGTCCGCGGGTCATCGAGTCGATGGTAGGTGGGTGATTGAATGTTGCGGGACTTGCGAACGATTCCGTCCCGGGTGATCACGCGTTTGAGGTGGGCGTCCACTTCATCGGAGAGCGCCAATGGTTCGGCGTTGAAGATCGGTTCCGCAGTGCTTGGCACGACGGTGGTCATTGCGACCAGTCCATTGTTTTGGGCTGGCGGCGTGGTGAAGGAGGCGCTGGTCTGTGGCTGGACGATGGTTCGCGGGTTCTCGATCTTGTCAAAGAGGCTTTCCTCAGCCGAAGGGCTTTCCAAAGGAACGAAAGTGCCACTCGTCCCGGTGGGTTGGGAACGGGAGGGAGTTTCTACCGGGAAAATCGGTGGAGGAGTGATCGTGGGCGGGGTGGATGCATTGGAAGGCGGAGTCGAGGCCGGGACGCTTGAATTGGCAGAGTCATCGATGATCACGTCGGGGATTTCCGCTACCGACTCGGCTTCGGCCCGGGCGGGTTGAGATGGCGGCGTTGTGGTTTCCGTGCTCGGGGTGGTTTCCGCGGATTCGATCAAGTTGTTGGCGTCTGCGGTCGAGGGGACGTTGATGAATTCGCTCGCCACGTAGGCAACCGTCGCGGCAACCGGGCTGATCGCAGTCCATCCCGCGCTGTCGCGGAGGATGGAGACTTTGGTGCCGCGCTCGATCCGCCCGACCACCGAGTAGTTTTGCCCGGGACCGGCTCGGACGTTGAGTCGGGAGGCATTGACGGTTTGGTTCGTCGGGTCGAGAAACTCCGTGGAAACCCAGAGCTCAGTGTCCTCTGGAATGCCGATGCGGAACCATTCTTTGGGTTCTCCAGGCTGCGGATCGTTGAGATTGATGCGATCCAGGATGGTCACCTTAGTACCGGTGTTCAGCTGGTGAATCACTTCGCTGGCGATACTAGGACGGGTGCGTACGTTGACTCGCTCGTTGAGTACCACACCCTCCAAGGCGAATGCCGTGATCGGGAGGAGCGCAGTCGCACCCCAGAGTATGGACGCGACGATCCAGCGAAATCGTTTCATGTGCAGAAGAGTAGATGGTCTGAAGGGGGGTCTGTCAATGCCACAGCCAAGGCTGATGGCAAATCGGGAACGGGACGAATCCGGTGGGTGAGGTTGGTTTTTTGGCGCACCCGTACGGGGCTTGGTTTCTTTTGGATGGGGCCCCGGGGCGGAGACCGGGCTGAAATCGGGTGGGTCTTCAGCCCTTTTGGGGCGACTGAGAGCGTGAGTATGGGCTCCGATCACCTTCTGGGGGAGGTAAATGTGCGGGGCATGGGATCGGAGGGATGCGGTAGGTTTCCTATTGGTGCAGGAGAAAGAACGAGTCCACCAAAGGGAAAGCGGGAGCCCTGCTCCCGCACTCCATAAGAGAGGGCTGAGTTTTCCATTTTGCCGTTTTCATTTTAACTTTTTCATTCTCGCTGTAGTAGACCGCCTCCTCGTGCGTGAATATCCGCTTTGCTACGACCGATGTCCCCGCATTTTTGATCGGACCCCCTCCTGGGAGGCGGGTGGATTGGCCCTTGCGTCCTCCGGGGAAGGCGCTAGATTGGCCGTCATGAGAACTCGGTTTTTAGTTGCGTTGGCCACCCTGCTGCTGCTGCTCCCGTTGACGGCGCAGGTCACGGTGGAACTCGAGTTTGAAAAAGATGTCTTTCTGGCCGATGAAACCATGATCGCCAGCGTGCGAATCACGAATTTCACCGGTCGTGCGTTGAACCTGGGACGGGATAATCACTGGTTGATGTTTTCGGTGGAGGCGCGAGATGGGTTTTTGGTCGATCAGGACGGGACCCCATCGGTGAAGGGTGCGTTTGAGATTCCCAATGCATCCCGCGGCACGCGTCGGGTCAACATTGCTCCGTACTACCGGATGCGGGATCCGGGAAGCTATCAGGTTGTGGCGACGGTGTTTCTGGAAGAAATCCAAGAAGTGGTCAAGAGCGCGCCGGTGAAGGTGATTATTATCCGGGCGACAACGCTGTGGCAAAAGCAGTTCGGAGTCGCGACGGGCACCGAGCGGGGCCTGCAGGTTCGCAAGTATTCATTGATTCGAGCTTTGGATGACAATCAACTGATGCTCTACGTACGGGTCGCAAGCCAGGATGAGTCGGAGGTCTATGGGGTGTTTCGCGTTGGGAATCTCGTTTCATTCGGATCGCCGGAAGCACAGATTGACCGCTACAGCCGACTTCACCTCCTACAGCAGTATGATGCCCGAGCGTTTCGCTATTTGGTGGTGACTCCAGATGGCGCGCTGATGATCCGGCAACGGTATGATTACACGCGGTCCCGTCCGAAGCTCGGACCGATTGAAGACAACCTCGTGGGGGTCGTGGGGGGGATTCGTGTGCCGATGGATACCGATCTCCCGCCTTCGCTGAAACAGTTGCAGGAAGTGAATGGGGCCTCCGTCCCCAGTGCGGCGACGGAAAGCTTGGGCAAGACGGGCGGAGAGTAATCTCAGACGATTCTGCTGTCCGGGCCCAGCCGTGGGGTTTCCCCCCCGCTAGTGCATAAACAATTCGGACTGGTGGGTATGCAGGTGGACAATTTTTTGGATCGCTTCCTGCACCGTCGGTAAGACGAAATCGCGATGGCCTGTGCCGTTCCGGGGCGAATCCACGAGTATAGAGGTACATCCGATAGCCTGGGCGGCGGCGGCGTCTTGCCATTGATCGCTCAGGACGTAGGAGTGGTTAATATCAAGCCGGTGTTCCATTTCCGCCTCTCGCAACTGGCCTGGGAGGGGCTTGCGACAGCCACATTCATCGGCCTCGTCGTGAGGGCAAAACTGGATCTGATCGATCGGTAGTTGGTGACGCAGGAGGTCGTGAATGTGTTCCAAATCGCGGCGAGTAAAGGCGCCCTGAGCGATTCCGGGTTGGTTGGTGGTCACAATGACCATGAGGCCCGACTCCTGAATTTCATGGAGCAGCGGGATTATGCCGGTGTTGATCTGTAGCTCGTGAAGTCCGTAAGGCGGTCGCTCCTGTTTCCCATCCCGCACTCGTTTGACGAGGATCCCGTCCCTTTCCACAAATACCGCTGTTTTCATACGGAATTGAGAGAAGCATACGGTTTGCCGAAATTGAAAAAGCGACGTTTTTTTTTGTGCGGGGGTTCTCTGAAGTGGTCGAGAGTGGGTTTTTTCCGTTTCTGAGCTGGGGGAGTCGGGCGAGTCCGTTAATCAAAGAGGTCCGCGCGGTCGAGGGCCCGTGCTTGGATCATCTTGACGATGGGGATTGTGCGAGCCAGGGCGTTTTGTTGCGTCTGGCCTTTGAAAGACTTGAGTTCCACGCGAACGGCGGCCATGGACTCGCCGTTGCGATCTTTCACTGGCATGGTCACGATCACGCTCTTTTTCTTTTTTGCGTAGTAGATCCGGCCGTCGTCGATGGTATCAATCGCTGCGTCGTCGGCGGGCTCTCCCACGACGGTCGGGTCCGATCCGGCAATGAGGGATGCGGGGCCGTCTTCCGTGCTCCGGGCGAAGAGTTTGAGGTCGATTACTTTGTTAAACTTCTTTAGGACGGGATCGACGATGCGTTGAGCGGTGGCAATCTTGGGTTGATAGTTGATGCGGGTATCTCCGAAGAACGCGATGGTGCCCGATTCGGTCCAGTAGCCGATTTTGCCGGTGGTGAACTGGGTGTCCGTTAGCACGGGGATGGTTTCCGAGTCGTTGAGGCTGAGCGTGATACGAGGGCCTTGGCACTCGACACTGAGTTGGTGCCATTCGCCGGCGGGGACTTGCGTGCGGTTGCCGAGGGGTTCCTGAGCTTGACCGTTGACGACCTTGCGGAAGAGGAACCAGCCGCCCTTGGTGTCCAGCCGGACGGAGTAGTAGTTCTCCGGATTCTGCCAACGGAAGACGAGGCCGGCATTCTGGTTGGGAGAATCGGCGGTGGTTTTGATGCGAGTGGTCAGGGTGAAATCATCAAACGATTCCGGCTGGTAGGTCAGCATGGGGAATCGGTTCCGTTGTTGTAGCGTCGAAAACTGGCCGATGACCTTTTTGCGGTTGGTGTTCGGGGCCAGAGGCGAGATGCGTTTCATGGCGGAGGGGAGGGCATCCGTGAGGACTTTCCAGTCGCCTTCGGGGCCGGAACCGCCGGTGCTGGCGGTGAATGACGGAGGGAAGTCATCGACCGGGGTATCGATCGGTTCCAGGCGGAGTTCCGCCGCCGAGAGCGTCAGGCTGCTACTGAGAGCGATGAGAAGGGTCCAGAAGGACTGATTCATGGCTTCACGCTAGCAAAGAGGCCCGTTGGGCTGAAGGGTTTTTGCGTTTGGATTCGCTGGGCGCGGTTGGAATCCGAAGTTGGCGGGCACGCGCTTCGGGTAGCGGGCCTTTGTCCGTGCGAGTCGGTTCTCAGGATTGATTTCGGGCCGGACGGAAGTTATGGAAATACCGGAGCGGTGGGCACCCGTTTATAATGAGCCGCGGATGGGGCCGTTCGACGCAGGTTTCCCTTGCCAAACGCTGGTTCATCAATAGATTAACCGACTCATTTGACTTGTTAATTTGCAGATAATGGAATTTTTGGGACCCGAAGTTCTGGCGTTCATGGCGCCTCCCGAAGGTGCGGATCCGGCACCGGCGTGGACGAGAATGATGCCGCTGGTGATCATGATGGTGATGTTGTATCTCGTACTGATTCGCCCGCAGCAGAAGCGCAACCGCGATCATCAGAACTTGTTGGAGAAACTGAAGGTCGGGGACAAGGTCGTGACCACCGGGGGTATTGTGGGCACGGTCGTGAGTCTGAAAGACAAGAATGTGGCTATTCGGTCGGCCGATACCAAGATGGAGATACTAAAGAGTGCGATCTCCGAAGTGACCGAGAAGAACCCGAGCTAGTCTTGGTGAGATTTATTCAATGAAATCAGGATACTATTGGAAGTGGATCTTTGTGGTGTTTGTGGTCGCGTGGGCCATTAACGAGGTCACCCCGCCACAAAGCGAGAATCTGGTCGACCATTTTGAACTGAATGTGGACCGCAGCAACACAGAGCTGACGGCCACGATTGACGGGATCTTGGCGCGCGCTCGGGAGTTGGAATCGGCTAATCCGGGACGGGAATACGCCAATCTGATGGACGCTGTCGGGACCAACCAATTGAGCGTGCTGTTCCCGAGCATCGACGTCACCGCGGAAGAGGATCCGAACCGCAAGATCTTGAATACGTTGCAATCTCAAGCAGCGGGTGAGATCCGGCTCGGGCTCGATCTCCAAGGCGGGATCTCCTTTCTCGTGGCCTTGCAGACGAACAAGTTGCGCGAAGACCAGGATTTGAAGTCCGTCTCGGATCAAGCAATCGAGGTGTTGCGGCAACGTATTGATAAGTTTGGCGTGGCCGAGCCGAGTCTGCAGCCCGTGGGCGACGATCGCATTCTGATCCAGTTGCCCGGTCTGTCCGAGGTCGACTATGAGAGCGCGCGGACGACGCTGACGAAGCCGGCTTTTCTGGAGTTCCGACTCGTGCACGAGCAGAGCGACGCGTTGCTGCAGCAGGGCATGTTGGCCCCGGGTTATGAGATCTTGAGTGAAAAGATCAAGGACCCCGATCAGGGCGGGCAGGAACGCACCGTCGAGTATCTGGTCAAGAAGAAGCCAGAGAACGGTTTGACGGGAGCGCATTTGGATCGAGCCGGGGTGTATCCGGATCCGATGTCGGGCCGGCCGAAGATTGATTTTCAGATGACCAGCGAAGGTGCGAGCCTGTTTGCTGAGGTGACCACGGAGAATACCGGGCGTCTCTTGGCAATCGTGCTGGACGGTGAGTTGAAGTCCGCACCGGTGATTCGGTCGCCGATTGTCAGCGGTCGTGGTGAGATTTCGGGCAACTATGATCTCAATGAAGCGTTTGAGCTGGCCAACGTCTTGGAGAATCCGCTGGAGACGCCGGTTGAGATCGTGGAAGAACAAACGGTTGAGCCGACCTTGGGACGGGATTCGATTCAGTCCGGATTGCGGGCTTCGATCGTGGGCCTCGTTTTGGTGGCGGCCTTCATGGCAGTGTACTACCTCTTGGCGGGATTGATTGCCAACTTCGCCCTCATTCTCAATCTGATCATCCTGATGGGCGTCCTCTGCGCGGTGGATGCCACGCTCACCTTGCCGGGTATTGCCGGTATTGTGCTGACGATCGGTATGGCGGTGGATGCGAATGTGCTGATTCTGGAGCGTATTCGCGAGGAACTCTCATTGGGTAAATCGACCAAGGGAGCCGTAGAGGCGGGTTACAACAAGGCATTCGGCACGATCTTCGATGCGAACGTGACCACTTTGATTGCCTCAGTCATCTTGATTTTTATGGGTAAGGGGCCGGTTCAAGGGTTTGGTGTCACGCTCACGATCGGTATCTTGGCCAGTATGTTCACGGCCCTCGTGGTCACCCGCTTGGTGTTCCAAGGTCTGTTGGCGGGTGGGACGCTCAAGAAAGTTTCCATGCTCAAGTTCGGCTTGCTGCACAATAACAAGTTTGACTTCATGCGACTGTGGAAACCTTGGTTTGCCATCTCTTGGGGGCTGATCTTAGTGGGAGTCGGCTTCGGCTTCTTCCGAAGCGATCCATTGCTTGGGGTTGATTTTGCCGGGGGTGATTCCCAGCTCTTTAGGTATGAGCAGGCCGCCGAGGTGAGTGAGATCCGCACGGCGATTGATGGACTGGACGTGGGGGGCGCTCAGATCACCTATCAGACGAGTTTGGGCTCTGGAGCACAGACTCTGCGCATCACCAGTCCTTCGGGCACTGCGGACCAAGTGGCCACGGTGTTGACCGATACGTTTCCCGATAGTCAGTTCCAATTGCTCGGTGCGAGCAAGGTTGGGGGCATTGTGGGGCAGGAGATTCAGAAGTCGGCCATCATCTCCGTGGTGTTGGCGCTCTTTGGGATCTTGTTCTATGTGGCGTTGCGTTATGAGTTTTCATTCGCCATCGGTGCGGTGCTGGCCGTGGTTCACGATATCTTGATGACCCTGGGTTGGTTCTTCCTGACGGGACGCGAGCTCAATGCCCCGATGGTGGCGGCGATTCTGACGGTGATTGGTTTCTCGATTAACGATACCATCGTGATCTTTGACCGCATCCGAGAGGATCTGCGATTGGGCGTTCGCGGCACCTTCCGCGAGATCATGAATGCCGCGTTGAACAAGTGCTTGAGCCGAACGGTCATCACTTCGGGAACGACGTTCTTGGCGGCCCTTTCGCTGTATCTGTTTGGCGGGCCGGTGATCAATGATTTCTCTTTCACCTTCTTGATCGGGATTATCACCGGGACCTACTCCAGTATCTACATCGCTTCTTCCATTGTTCTTTGGTGGACGAAGGGTGAGAAACCGGACCTGACCGAGACGTCTCCAGACGTGGTGTTGGATAGCGTTTCCGCTAGTTAATTGAGTCTAGAGTCGGAGGGTAACTTCCGGCTGGCTCGATCTGCTGGTGTTGATCGACCTTTGCAAGCGCCGTTCCCACGGGGGACGGCGCTTTTCTTTTCGGGGCGGATTGGCGAGCGGTTGAAGAGAGTCGTTCGTTGCGCGCCGTCTGCGCTCGGCTATTGCTATCGTTGGGCCTATGGGGGTTCTGTTCTTGTGCGCCTTGGGGCTTTTAGGGCCGAGGCTATCCCCGTGCCGACGGCTCGCGGGTCCGCTCGCCCCACCTTCCGGAGATGCATCCGTAGACGCATCCGGAGTCTGGTTGGTAGTAATTATTGCCTTGTTAGATTTGCGGTGCCCGAGCATGCTTATTTCCGATAGGGCGTCCCAATGAATTTTCGATGGTCAGTAGCTCCCAGGCAAGACGCTGCAGCGGAGCAGTTGGCTCGGGAGTTGGAGGTTTCTCCCTTGCTCGGGCAGTGCCTTATCAATCGTGGGATTGATGATCCTCAAGCGGCGCAACGCTTTCTCACTCCTCAGTTGCGCCATCTCGCCCATCCACTCGATATCCCCAATATGAAAGCGGCCGTGGCTCGGCTTTTTGCCGCGCGGGCTCAAGGCGAGCGCGTCGTGATCTTTGGCGACTACGATGTGGATGGGGTGACTTCGACGGCCTTGTTGATCGAAGTCATGCGGGAATTTGGTTGGGCGGTGGATTCTTATCTGCCCCATCGACTCAACGAAGGGTATGGCTTGAGCCGAGTTGCGGTGGAGAGTTGTTTGGAGCGCTTTCATCCCCAGGTCTTTCTGGCCGTGGATTGCGGTTCCACAGCAGGCGATACCATTGACTTTCTTAATAGTCAGCAAGTGGATGTGATCGTCTTGGATCATCACCAGATCTCGGATCCCATGCCGCAGGCTAAGGCGCTGGTAAATCCTCAGGTGAATGGAGGCCAATTTTGTGAGCTGAGTTCCGTGGGCTTGGCCTTTAAGTTGGCGCACGCCATCGTGATGCGGTGCCGCGAGTTGAATGACCCGCCGGCAGCGCAGGACTACGATATGAAGCCACTTCTAGATTTGGTGGCTTTGGGGACGGTGGCAGACCTCGTGCCTCTCGTGCGTGAGAACCGGATTATGGTGACGTCCGGTTTGAATCGGCTCAATCAAACTCGCCGAGCGGGGCTTCTGGCCTTGATGGAAGTGGCGCAAGTGCGGGATCAGATTGGGGTGTTTGAAATCAGTTTTCAGCTCGGACCGCGAATCAATGCGTCCGGACGCTTGGAAGATGCGATGGCCTCGCTGAATCTGCTCCTCTGCGAGGACTTGGAACAGGCCAAGCAACAGGCGCAAGACTTGGACGCGTGCAATCGGGAACGCCAGCAGATCGAGAAAGAAATCGCTGAAAAAGCGGTTACTGCCGTGCGTGCCGCGTACGATCCTCAGGAAGATTTTATCATCGTGCAGGGGGATTTGGATTGGCACGTGGGCGTGGTTGGGATTGTGGCTTCCCGAGTGCTCCGCGAATTTTACCGGCCCACCATTATCTTGGGCGGAGAGGGAGCGGAACTGCGAGGTTCCGGACGATCTGTGGAAGGGTTTGATCTGGCCGAAGCCTTGCGCTCGTGTGACGACCTCTTGATCCGGCACGGCGGCCATGCCATGGCGGCTGGGATGTCGATCTTGCCTGAGAATTTGCCGGCCTTTCGCGAGCGGATTAATGACTACGCCAAGCAGGCCATCTCCAAGGAGCATCTCACACCGGTGATTGGCTTGGATGCGGAAGTGCCTTTGGACGCCATGGGCTTGGCCCAGATGGAGGAGCTCTTTCGCCTCCGACCTTTTGGGGCGGGGAATGTGCCGCTGCAATTCGCCGTGCGCAACGTGATGTTGCAGAGCTTACCTCATCGCATGGGGAAAGATCGGCAACACGCCAAATTCTGGGTGACGGATGGTCGCGTCAGTAATGAGGTGTTGTGGTGGAATTGTGGTGAGGAAGAATTGCCTGCGGGGCATTTTGACTTGGCGTTTGCGCCGCAGATCAATGACTACAATGGGCGTCGCTCGATCCAGCTCAAACTGCTGCATTGGCGTCCGACGCAGGCTTAGCCAGCGCCGCTGAGCCGCACTTGGGATTCTCCGTTCCTCGCGTCGATGCCGGGCGAAGGTGATTCTATTCTACCCGCAGGACAACGTCCGTCTCCGCTAGTGGTAGGGGTTCCGGGACTTCTTCCCCGTCGAACCGAACGACAATGGTGTGAAAGCGATCATCTCGCCAATGGTCTTCTTTAAGGAGCCAACCCTGCACAAAGGCGCGTACGGTTTCGCGAGCTTCTTCCCGAATAATGTCCAATCGCGTGTCTTCGCTCGCATACTGAGCGAGGGTGGACGTGAGTCCTTTCTCTAAATGATCCAGTTGCTCGTCCGCGTTGAATCGGGCCCACCCGTTTTGGGTAGACTTGGTCATTTGGCCGGTATCGATACTGGGTGGCAGCGTCGGCCGTATCCGGGGGGCGGTGACGAGACAGGTTTGGTTGGAGACATCGAGCGACCAGGCATCATCGAGCTTGAGGTGATAGCGATAGGTGACTGGTACGGTGATTTCGGAAACAGTGGTTCCCAGGTAGAGGTAGTTGCCGATGACGCGGAGTTCGTCCTCGGATCGGAAACGTTCGGTTGCTGTGAGAATGGCGAGCTCAAGCCGCCCCGAACCATCGGACTTGATGGTCGGTAGAGAGGCGACAAAGGTTTGGGTGATGTTTCCTTGGGTGAACCGGTCGGCGATGGCTTTGGCATTGCGACCCACTGCCTTGACCAGCTCTGCGGATTCGTGGACGGTGCTATCGACCGCTCCCTTCGTCCGGTCCATGACGAGGAAGGCGGTGAATGCGATCATTGCCACGGAGAAGAGGAAGGCGAGGGGCCAGCGACAATGCTCCAGGGCCACGAGCCACGAGGGTGGCTGGTGTGCCGAGTTTGGCGGGGGCGCGTCGGGCAGGGTCTCCATGGCATTCTCCAGATTCTGGGCCGGATTGGCTCCGGACGAGCGAGTTCTTGCAGGGACTTTAGCGCGATGGGGCAAAAATCGCAAATTATTGCGTTGAGGCCGCTGCGGCAGCCGCGGCGGACGCCCGTTGTTCGAGAATCCGATCCGTGGGGCGGTAGGTCGCCCGGTATTCCTCGCGAAAGGCGCCAAATGTCCCTTCGCTGAGGTGGCGGCGGATGGTGCGCATGAGATCGAGGTACATGTAGGTGTTGTGCAGGCTCAGGAGTTTGAGTCCGAGGATTTCGCCCACATTGAGCAAGTGGCGCAGATAGGCCCGGCTGAAGTTTTGACAGGTGTAGCAACCGCATTCGGGTTCGATCGGGTCCCAGTTGGCTTTTTCTCGCCCCGCTTTGATGCTGATGGTGCCGTGGCGCGTGAAGGCGGTGCCATTGCGGGCGACTCGGGTGGGGAGCACGCAGTCGAACATATCCACCCCGCGAGCGACCAACTCAACCAACTGGGCTGGGGTGCCTAGTCCCATCGCATAGCGGGGTTTGTGTTCGGGGAGATGGGGTTCGGTGTATTCCACCGCCGCCATCATTTCGGGCTCGGTTTCGCCCACGCTTACGCCGCCAATGGCGTAGCCGTCGAAGTCCATCTCGACGAGTTTCTTGGCGCATTCCTCGCGGAGATCCGCTCGGTTCCCGCCTTGAGCGATACCGAAGTAAAACTGATTGGCCGCACGCGGTTGGTCACGGCAGATCGCCGCCCATTCGATCGTGCGGTCGACGGCCGCACGGAGTTCGCTCTCGGGGGCGTCGTGGGGAGGGCATTGATCGAACACCATCGCGATGTCTGAGCCGATGGTGCGCTGGATGCCCATGGATTCCTTTGGACCCAGGAATAGGGGCGAACCGTCGAGATGAGACCGAAACTCCACGCCGTGGGGTTGGATCTTGCGAATTTTGGCCAAGCTAAAGACTTGAAAGCCTCCGCTGTCGGTCAGAATTGGGTGTTCCCAGTTCATGAATTTGTGAAGGCCGCCCGCTTCGGCCATGATCTCCATCCCGGGGCGTAGGGCGAGGTGGTAGGTGTTTCCCAAGATGATTTGGCTGCCGCATTCCAAGAGCTCCCGTTTGTCGAGGGCCTTGACCGTGGCTTGAGTGCCGACCGGCATGAAAACGGGGGTGTCGATGGTGCCTCGTGCCGTGGTCATGCGGCCGAGGCGGGCTCTGGAGGTGGAATCTTTCTTCAGCAGTTCAAACATAAAGACGCGGTGCCGCAGCTCCGGTGGCCCGCGTTTCCTCCGAAACGTTGCCAGGATGCGGTTGCGATGGGGAGTCTCGCGGGATCAGCCCCGCAACTCAACGCGAAAGCTAGTCTTGGGAAGCAAGTTCCGCTTCCAGGCGCTGGATGGCGAGCGAAACGGCCAGCGAATCGCGCTTGAGTTGGATCAATGCTCGGGGCGTGTGCGAGAAGTCTTGGCGGGCTTTTAGCAGCGTCTGCTCTTGCTTGAGGAGCTGGAGCGCGAGCGGCAGGTTGTATTTCTTGAGCGCCAGTTCCTCCTGGAGGCGGAGGAGCTCGATTTGGGTGGTGTTGCGTTCTTTCGGAGTGGAGTCGGTGCGGCCGCTGGCGTTCATCTGTTCCCACTCAGCTGTCACCAGTGCGAGTTCTTCTTTGAGAAGTTCCGCGTCCTGAATTGTGGTGGGCGCTGCGGGGACCAAGGCGGGGAGTTTGGCGGCATCCCGATCCGCTTGCTCGCGCCGTTCCTTGAGCTTGGCCAGCCGGTTCTTGGCTTCTCGCACCTTGGGGTATCCGTCCAAGTAGCGGGTTTCCAAGGATTGGATTTGCGCTTCGATGATGGCGATCTGATTGTCGAGTTGGTTGATCGTTTTAGCCAGAAGGGGGTCGGAAGCACCAATTGGCTGATCCGCGTTCTGGACCAGATAGCTTTCCAAGGATTGGACCCGATGGCTCTGTTCCACGACTCGGGGATGTTTCTCTTTGTAACGGATCTTGAGCGTGGCCAGTTTCGAACGTTCGCGGACGAGTTCAGCCTTCACTTCGTCGAGATTGCGTTTTGCTGCTGTGGCTTGGGTTTCAGCAGAGGGTGAGGATTGAGCCTGGGCGTACTGATCTTCGGCGTGGACCAGGGCGGCGCCGAGAACGGCGAGCCGGGACTGTGCTTCTTGGTAGCGCGGATGCTTTTCCTTATAACGTTTGCGAACTTCCGCGAAGCGAGCGGATTCCCGAGCGTGGTCGTGACGCAAGGTTTCGAGCAGCGTGAGTCCATTGGCGGCCGCTTGGTTCTTCTCCGCGTCAAGCCCGCCATTGATTCGGTTGGCGGCGACGTTGGCGGCTTGGGCGAGGAACCCCGAGGTGATTGCTAGCCAGAGCACGCATAGTTTTCGAGCCACATCAACGGCGTCGAACGGAGTTCGGGCAACGGAATGATTCTCCATGGGTGACAACATTAGTGGTGTTGGTGAGATTCGGCGAGCGCAAAAGTTGGGGCAATTGGTTGGGCGGTCCTGCCTTTGTAATCGGCGACCGGCACTCTTTTTTTAGCCGTTTTTTAGCAGAGCTCGGAGTTTTTCTGGACTTCGTTTCTCGGACTCCGAGAATGGGGCCACCATGTTCCACGCGTTGAATCAGATATTCCCTTGGAGTGGGCGTTTCTTCTCTGTGACGGCCGCGCTCTTTTTCGGATCGCTTGCCAGTCACCGGGCTGAGGCGGCCGAGGACACCCTGGTGGTTTTCCCAACGCCAGATTGGGCGGAAGCGAGCCCTGCCAGTCAAGGGATGAACGCGGATGTCTTGGACGCGTTGGCCCGGCGTGTCGGTGGGATGGGGTGCGTGATCCGCAACGGTTACGTGGTCCAAAGTTGGCGGAATCTCCGGCGTCGGCTCGATTGGCAGGCCAGTGCCGCTCCGGTCTTTACGACACTGCTCTTCTTCGCCATCGAAGAAGGGCGCGTGGCGGGCATGCATGAGAAAGTGGGGCGCTTTTTGTGGACCTTGGATTCGAAGGATCAATCGATGGAACTCCGGCACCTCGTCAACATGACGAGTGGCTATGCGCGTTTGGAGAGTCCGGGGCAAGCGTGGGCCTACAACGACTACGCGTTGAATCTGTTTCAGATGACTTTGTTCGATCGGATTTATAGTGCTCCGGGGTCGTATGTGATGTTGTCGAAGAACCGACTCGGTGGCCTATCACTGACCGATCACCCGGCGATCTCGCCGGACAACCGTCACTTGATCGCTTCGCCTCGGGATATGGCCAAGATTGCTTGGTTCTGGTGCCAGAAAGGGGCTTGGGACGGTCATCAATTGCTGCCTGCCCACTACTTCGAACGGTGGATGAAGCCGCAAACTCCCAAGGATCTACCGGAGAGTCTGAAGGTAGAGACGAATGACTATCTCGGTGTCGGCACTTTGTTCGGCGGCGACTCAACGGGGACGTCTTACGGGGCCGGAATTTATGGGGGGCACTGGTGGTTTAATGCGGTCGGACGTTTGCATCCCGACACTCCGACGTGGCCATCTGCACCCGCCGATACGGTCATGACGATGACGCCACGGGGGAACAATATCGTGATCATCCCGAGTCTCAACTTGGTCATGGTGACGGCTGTGGCTCGGTGGGGTGAGTTTTTGCCCGGTGACGCCGCGAGCGGATACAATGAGATTCTGGGCCAGTTGACGGCCGCCGTGGAGTAGCCGTTCTACAGCCGGGTGAGCGGGTTTTGGCGGCTCTCAAGTGGGATTGTCACCTTACGCCCCAACCGGTGAGATTCAAAAACGGCGGCAATCATTTCGATGGCCGACCGGGCATTCCGGAGGCTGGCCTCGGGTTCGCGATCGCTTTCAATGGCTTGAATAAGATCGCGGCAGGCGAGACGGTTCCCCTCATCCAGACCTCCGTCCGGGAGCGTCTCGGCTTTGCCGGGACCGTTGGAGGTGATCGGAATCCATTCCTTGTCTGTGCGCCCGGGAGTCCAGGTGGCATCGGGGAGCCAATGGGCGCTGGGAAGGTAGCCGAAACTCGTTGCGAGCACGCCTTCGGAGCCGTAGATCATGAGGCCGAACCGAGTCGGGGAGGCGCCTAGGTTGCGCCGCGAAGCGAAGTAGGCCGTAGCACCTCGGCTCAGTCCGTACATGGCGTGCAAGTCATCGCTGGCCAAGGGGCCGATTCCTTCGTTTCCAGGGGCGACGTGTTCGCGCGTGACGGGAACCTCGTCTTGTTGCACCACGGCGGAACACCATTCTGCTTCACCGCCGAGATGTTGGATAAGATCAAATACGTGTGTGCCGAGGACCCAGAGATCCTCACCTCCGCCCCGGCGATCTTCCTTGCCGCGTCCGCGGAATTCCAGTGGCGTTCCGATGTCTCCTTGGTCGAGAAGTGCTTTCACTTCCGTTAGGATCGGGCTGTAGCGCATTTGGTGGGCCACAGCGACCTTCATGCCGGCGGCTTCGCTTGCTTGGACCATGGCATCGGCCTCAACCAGATCGCGGCAGAGCGGTTTCTCACAGTAGACACCGCGAACGCCGGCCGCCGCACATGCGAGGAGCATATCGTGATGTTGGTTTAACCAACGCGGACAGATGCTGACGAGGTCCGGTTGGGTTTTCTGTAGCATCTCGCGATAGTCTGCAAAGGAGGATTCGCAGCCCAGGCGTTGGGCGGCGCTGGCGCGACCGTCCGGATCGGGATCCGCCACGGCGACGATTTGGGTTTCCGGGATTTGGAGCCAAACCCGATCGAGTCCGTGCCCGTATTTTCCTTGCTGGGTATCTCCGATGACGGCGACGCGGTATTTCATGGTGCTTGAACGGTATCGAACCTAGGACGAGTGTGGGGCCAGGTCGAGATTTTTGGCGTAGGTCTCCATGAGGGCTGGGCCATGGCGGACGACCAATGAGAAGTGGCCTTCGTGGTCAATAAAATGGCTGTTGCAACGGGGCAGGTGCTGGGCCAGGTAGCGACCCATTCCGACGGGGACGATGGGGTCGGCGGTGCCGTGCCAGAGGTCTACGGGTGTATCAATCTGTTGCGGGGAAAAACCCCACGGTTTTGCGTAGCGCATGCCGTCCAGGTAGGTTCCTTTGGGACCTTGGGTGAAGGCTTCCGCAAGGGACCGCGCGAGGCCCTGGCTGAGTGTCTTGTCGGCCAGGGTTTCGCGGTCGTTCGGGCATGTGGTGAATCGGGCCATGGCTTGGATCAGCCAATCCGGTCGGCGGCGGGCAGCGAGCGCAACGCCCTGGAGCACGCCCAGGCCCGCGATCGGGAGATGGCGTCCGAGGGCCAAGAGGAGACGGTTGTAGGCGGCCATGCCGGTGAGCGCGCCTGGGTGGTCCGTCGGGCCCAGGGCAGAGATGAGGAGACTCCGCACCACTCGATTCCTTAGTGTGTAGGCGCAGGCACAGATAAAGGGACCGGCGCCCGAGATCCCGATCAAGCCGAAGTGTTGCCAACCGAGGTGATCCGCGAGTTGGCGGATGTCTTCGGGCCAGGTGAGGAGGGCTTGTTGTGCCTGGGGGCTAGACTGGCCGTAACCCGGGCGGTCCACCGCGACGAGTTGCAGGCCGTGGTTGCGGGCTTCTTGGGCGTAAAGCTCGGCTTCGAGTCGGGAGCCGGGAAATCCGTGAAAGTAAAAACAGGGTTTGCCGGTGAGATCGCCGCAGCGAAGGAAGCTCAATTGGCGTCCATCGGCGAGCGTGAAGAACTGGGTGCGCGGATCGGCTACGGGTGCTGCGGGGTCGTTGGCCATGAGCAAACTTGTCGGGCTGAGATCCTCTCGGTATGGTGTCTCAATCCTATGAGTTCTGCCCACACCCGTACTGCAATTCTAGACCGATTTCGAGCCAAAGTCTCGACTGGTCAACCCATCATTGGCGGCGGCGCCGGAACGGGAATCTCCGCCAAATGTGAGGAGGCGGGCGGGATCGATCTGATCGTGATCTATAATTCCGGACGCTTTCGGATGGCGGGGCGGGGTTCTTTGGCTGGCTTGATGCCCTACGGCAATGCCAACGCGATCGTGAAGGAAATGGCCTTTGAGGTGATTACGGCGGTGAAGGAGACTCCGGTGCTGGCTGGCGTCTGCGCCACGGACCCTTTCATGATGCGCGACCGGTTTTTGGGCGAGTTGAAAGATTTGGGGTTTGCGGGCATTCAGAATTTTCCCACCGTAGGGCTCATTGATGGGGTGTTTCGGGCGAATCTCGAAGAAACGGGAATGAGTTATCAGATGGAGGTGGATTGCGTGGCCGCCGCGCGTGAGATGGATCTCCTGACCACGCCGTATGTGTTTAATGCCAGCGATGCGACCCAAATGACCCGGGCCGGGGCGGACATCGTGGTGGCGCACATGGGCTTGACCACCAGCGGCACGATTGGGGCCTTGAGTTCCAAGACCTTGGACGAGAGCGTCGGGCAAGTTCAGGCGATCATTGACGCGGCCAAAGGGGAACGTTCCGACGTGCTGGTGCTGTGCCACGGCGGGCCGATCGCTTCACCGGATGACGCGCAGTATGTCTTGGAACGGTGCGAGCGAATCGACGGATTTTACGGCGCGAGTTCGATGGAGCGGCTCCCCACGGAAATCGCCATGACGGCTGAGATTCGGAAATTTGGCGCGCTAAAACTTTAACCCTGAACCTAACGCGATTCATTATGGCAACGATTCTCGTGCTCGGAACGCTCGACACCAAGGGTGCGGAACATCAGTTCCTGGCGGACGCCATCACGGCTTCGGGGCACGAAGCGGTGCTGGTGGATGTGGGAGGGCTCGCGGATCCGACCGTGAAACCGGATGTCTCGCGTGAGACGGTGGCCGCGTGTACCGGGGTGGATCATGCCGCCTTAATCGCGGCGCAGGATCGGGGCCGGTTGGTGAAAGAGATGTCGTCGGCAGCGGCGGCGTATGTGGGGCAGCGGTGGGCGGACGGTGGTCTGGATGGCATCGTTTCTCTGGGTGGGAGCGGTGGCACGGCAATCGCGACTGCCGCCATGCGGGCGCTTCCGATTGGGGTGCCGAAGTTGATGGTGTCCACGATGGCCAGCGGGGATGTGCAACCCTATGTGGGGTTGAAGGATATTACCATGATGCCGAGCATTGTGGATGTCGCGGGATTGAATCGGATTTCACGCACGCTGTTTACTCGGGCTGCCGGGGCTATCTGCGGAATGGCGGCAACCAAGCCAGCGGTCGACAGCCAGCGCCCGCTCGTCGTGGCCAGCATGTTTGGCAACACCACGGACTGTGTGCAACGGGCTCAAGCCGCGTTGGAAGCCGCCGGCTATGAAGTGTTGGTGTTTCACGCCACCGGAGTCGGGGGGCGTACGATGGAATCGTTGATCGAGAGCGGGATGGTGGCCGGGGTGTTCGATGTGACGACGACGGAGTGGGCAGACGAGTTGTGCGGCGGTGTGCTCGCAGCCGGTCCCCAGCGATTGGAAGCGGCGGCAAAAGCAGGCGTGCCAGCAGTGGTGGGGCCGGGGTGCCTGGACATGGTAAACTTTGGCGAGCCGGATTCCGTGCCGGAGCGTTATCGGGATCGTCTTTTCTACGAGCACAACCCGCAAGTAACCCTCATGCGAACCTCGGTGAGTGAATCACGGGAGCTGGGTGCGCGCATCGCCGAAAAGCTGAATCAATCCGTTGGGCCGGTTACTGTGGTGTTGCCGCTCCAAGGCTTGAGCGTGATCGGGGCACCAGGACAGGCGTTTGCCAATGCGGAAGCGGACCAGGTGCTGTTTGCGGCCTTGAGAGAGAATTTGCGGAAGGACATTCCCGTGGTGGAACGGGATGTTTTGGTGAACGACCCGGAATACGCCGACGCGTGCGTCGAGGCGCTGTTGGCGTCCATGAAAGCGAACGCTCCGAGCTAATCCCTGTCGAGAGTCCGGAAGTTTGCCACTCCCCGCCTTTTATGGCAGAGGCCAGGGAAAAGGTCAGGGAGTGGGCAAAGTGTGATCGGCCGCGGTGGCCTAGAGAGAGCTGTTGTGCGCGGCCAGGTATTCGGCCACACCTTCGGTGGTGGGCTTCATTCCTTCGGAACCTTTGTTCCAGCCCGCCGGGCAAACCTCGCCGTATTCTTCGACGAACTGGAGTGCTTCGACGATGCGAACGTGCTCGTCGATGTTCCGGCCCAAGGGGAGGTTATTCACCGTTTGGTGCTGGATGACTCCGGCTTTGTCGATCAAGAAGGTGGCCCGCATGGCAACGCCCGCATCCGGGTGTTCGATCCCGTAGGCTTGTGAGATGGCGTGCTTGACGTCGGCGACGATGGGGAATTTGACCTTTCCGATACCGCCGTTGTCGATGGGGGTGTTTCGCCAGGCATGGTGGGTGAACTGAGAATCGATCGAGACGCCGACTACTTCGACGCCAAGATCGGCAAAGGTGTCAAAGCGGTGATCCATGGCGATGATCTCCGTCGGGCAGACGAAGGTGAAATCGAGCGGCCAAAAGAACAGGACCACGTGTTTGCCGCGGAGGCTGGAGAGTTGGAAATCTTCCTTGATGCTGCCGTCAGGCATGGCGGCGGCGGCGGTAAAATCGGGCGCTTCGCGTGCGACTAGTACGCTCATTTCGGGGTCGGTCCTTTCTTGATGGATTCAGCTTTACAGTTCTCGCCGGCGTTGGTTTTGGGAAAGGGTGACGAGACGTTCTCGTCTCCGGAGCGGTGCCCATTCTCCAAGCGCGGTCGGCGTTCGGAAGGGCGGAGTCTAGACAGCCGGTCGATCCCAGGCAAACGGAAATCGAATCTTCCCGTGTTTTCGGTTCTCGCGTTAGCGTAGGGGCCGTGAACGACGACTACATCGCCCGCAAAGAGCGTTGGGCTCGAAAAATGGCCGACCGACCGCGTCCTCAGCGAACGGCTGACGGGAAACTCCCTCCGGGGCAGCACGAGGTGAAGGACTTCCCGGTGTTGGACCTAGGGCTCCATCCCGAGGTGCCGCAGTCCGAGTGGACGCTGCGGATCCACGGGGAGGTTGAGAACCCTGTAACCCTAACGTGGGAAGACTTTATGGGGCTGCCGCAGTTTTCCGATGTCAGCGACTTTCACTGCGTCACGACCTGGAGCCAATTTCAGATGCCCTGGACGGGGGTGGCGTTTTTCACGCTAGCAGAATTGGTGAAACCGAAGCCCTCGGCGAGTCACGTTTTTTTTAAGGGATACGATGGTTATACGACCAATAATCCCTTGGATGTGTGTTTGGATGATGATGTCTTGGTAGCTCATTCTTGGAATGGGGAGCCGCTAGCGCGTGAGCACGGAGGCCCGGCACGGGTGATCATTCCGAAGCGTTATGCTTGGAAGGGGGCGAAGTTCATTCGTGAGATGGTGTTTTTGGATCGGGATATTTTAGGTTTTTGGGAACTTCGAGGTTACTCCAACACGGCGGATCCGTGGAGCGAGGATCGTTTTCAGCCTTCAAAGTTGCCTTGAGTCGGGACGGTTTGCGCGCGGTTCCGCTTCGCGAGTGCCGCTACCAACAGGAGGATTCCAAATACGGTGGCGTAGGTTTGGGGTTCGGGAACGGGGACAAAGCGAATGTTGTCTGCACCGTGGGTGGCAAAGGGGCTGCCGACGGCGCGTAGTTCCAGGGCGGTAATCGCCGTCGGGAAGGTGATCCCGCGGAACTCGGATCCGGGAACGGCCGGGAGGTTGAAAAAGCCGGTTTGACCGTCATTGGTGACGATATCGATCCGAGAACTGAAGCTGTTCAGGCCGGCCGATCGCACATCGAAGGCGAAAGCGCTAATGGCTTGATCGAATTGAAACGTGACCACATCTGGTGGGAAACCGGCCCGGACATTGTTTTGGAAATAGGACGTGCCGTTGACATCCCAGATGGTGTCGATGCCACCGCTGGGTGTGTCCAGGATCACGGCTCCCAAGACGCGGTAGCCGAATGCCTGTCGTTCAATGAACAAGGGGTTGGGGAAGGTGTCATTGGTGGCGTCGTTAAGGGTGTCCGTGGTGGGGCTCGAACTGGCGGCCGCCTGCCAGGCGGAGATATCCGTGAAAAAGGATACGGCGTGGGTGGGGGACGTACTGGCCAGAGTGGCGAGTGCGATGATCAGAGAGAAAAGCGATTCTGTTTTCATCACTGCCAGGTTTAGCATTCTGATGCGTTTTGGAGAAATCGGGAGGTGACGTAGAAGTACGTCATTGAGGGGGCGTAGGAGAGCTTACTCGCGAGCCGTTCCCGCCCAGATCGTTCCTCTGAGCCTTTGGTTTATGCGGATCCGTCTTTTGCCCAACGGCTCGCGGGTACCAGACTGTGTAAAAAGTCCTTTTCCATCTGCAGGTAAGAGAGTGTGAAAGCGACAGCTTCGCTCTCGCACTCCAAAAAACGCTCGATATGCGGACGAAATATGGAGTGCGGGAGCTTGCTCCCGCCTTCTCCCAACGCAGTCGACCTTATCAATTCTGCACCCCTTTCCAATCACACCCCTACCGGCTTCGCCTTGGATTAAGGCTTCCCGGGGGGGCGGGGATGGCCTACGGTTTTCATTACGTTTTATGAAACTGCGTTTTGGAATGCTTTTGAGTGGGGCCTTGGTGCTCGGTTTGGGTTTGTTGATCAACCCGGTAGTGGCCGCGGAAAAGAAGGCGCCTAGCGATCATCCCGATCTGGACGGTGAAGGGTGGCAGTCTCTCTTCGACGGAAAAACTCTGGATGGCTGGGCAGTCACCGATTTTGCCGGTCATGCGGAGCCGGAGGTGGTGGACGGACTCTTGCACATTCCCGCAGGGTTGGCCTTGGGTGGCATCAACCGCACGGAGCCGCCGCCGAAGATGAATTTTGAAATCACGCTGGAAGCTCAGAAGATCAGCGGGAATGACTTCTTCTGTTGTCTGACCTTTCCCTACGGTGAGAGTCACTGCAGCTTTGTGGTTGGGGGATGGGGAGGCGGTCTTGTTGGCATCTCCAGCGTCGATGGAATGGATGCCTCCGAGAACGATACGGCTGACTACATGGTGTTTGATAAGAACCGTTGGTACCGCATCACGGTTCGGGCCACGCCCAAGAAGATCGAGGCTTGGATTGACGAAGACAAGTTGGTGGATCTGAAGACCAAGAATCGCAAGATCTCTATGCGGTTTGGCGAGATCGAAGAGTCCGCCCCGCTCGGCATTGCAACGTGGATGACGTCGGCCAAGCTGCGAGATATTCGAATTCGAGAACTCGGGGATGAAGCAAAAGCCAAACCCGCGGATTCAAAGTCTCCGCACGCCAAGCCGGAAAAGTGAGTTTGATCGTGCGAGGTCGTTGAGGTCGTTCGACTGAGCGACCTCGTCGACGCAGCTAAGCGGAGGCAGAGATCGTTTTCAGATCCGCTCGGACCGACTCATACGAAGTATCGTAGGCGAGCACTTTCTCGTCAGGAGTGATGTTCCAGTGGCGGCAGGCTTCGCGGTAGACTTCAGGCCACCAGTTCCGGTGCTCGGTTAGGCCTTCGTTTTTCCATTGGTTCCAATCGATGAGCACTTTGGACCAACACTCATCGCCATATTCCACCCCGTGTTTGGGATCTTCGAATTCCGAGAGATACCAGTCTCGGCCGATTTTTGCATGCAGGACCTCGTCGGCCCAATCGTAGTCTTGATACAACGCTGAAAGTTTGTTCTTCGAGGCCACGCCGACTTCCCATTCATACCGTTTCCCCGTCTTAGGCATGAGGCCTTGTTCAATGTAGTAGAGAACGGCGTGCCGTTCGATGGGTTTGAGCTGCGTGTTGAGGGCGAGGGACCAGGTGAAGTTCACCATGACCTTCCGCCAATCCACTCCAGCATCAACAAATCCTACTTCACCCATCATCGCATGCCGAGCTTCGTCCCAAAGCTGCCGGGTCATGTCCCGGTAGTAATCCCACGGTTTGTCTTTGGTTTCCATGATGATGCTCGACATCATTTCCGGAACATCGATTTCGCGGAGGCGCTTGTAGAACATCATGAGCGTCTTTGGTTCGGCGGCGAATTGTTCGTCGTAGAGAAACGCCTCGGCGTTGACACCCATGTTGTAGGGATCTGGGAAGCGATCATCCCGTTGCGGCTTGGGATCGTATTGAAATGGCACGGCGGAGTGTTGCCGTTCGGGTAGCGGGGTTCGGGGGCGATCTTGGGTCCCGTCCAAGCCACCAGCGGCCGCCAGCCACTGCTTGAGTTTTTGGATCCACGGCTTGGCGGATTCCCGGCTTTCGTAGTCGCCCAGTTCTTCCAAACAACCCTTACCGTAGATCAACATTTCTTGCACCTCCATGAGGGCGAACTTGCAGAGCCGCATCGAAGGGTGATCCGCCAGGGGGTTGGTCTGAGTCAGGTGTTTTTGCAGTGCATCACGCAGGGCGGGAATGGCGATTTCATAGATGGCTTGCAGACGGGCCGATACGGCTGGTGCGGCCAAGATCTCGTCGAAGAGGATCTCTAGATTCGGGTCGGGGGTGCGATCGAGTCCCAAGGGCGGCTCACGCATCTCTCCCACTCGGGTGCGGAGGGCGGCCACGTGCTCCGAGCAAAGGTGGGCATGGAGCGAGAAGCCCATCTTAAGCTCGTAAATGGGTTCGGAAGCGATGTAGGCCGTGAAGATCTCGTGTAAACGTTTGAACGCGTAGTGGTAGCGTTTGAGGCGTCCAACGCAGGCATCGATCGATAGGCCCGGCTTCGCTGCGGCTTCAATACTACAGATGCCTGCCAGCGGGGGCAGATTGCGATAACTACGGTACACTTCGACCATGGGATACTATAAGCGAGAGTGGAAAAAATGCTAATGGGAATACGCCGTGATTTTTCCCGGGCGATTCCACCCGCTTAGCGGCCGCAGGGGGGGGTGAGGAGGAAGGGGGGACGGAAAATGAGCCGGTTATTCGACGTAAGTCGCTGACTCGGCGTCCCAGTAGAAGATTTTGTGGTTGTCCACTTTGCCTTGAGCGACGGAGAGAACGACGTAGGCGGCTCCGGGATACATGGGCTCGCCGTCGGGAGCCGCCTGGCGAATATCTTCCTCGGAAAAGTAAGCGCCGACGTCCGGGTGCGAGTGGTAGATGGCAGCGATGCGCTCCTCGTTGGCGCTGAGTTCCTTATCGATCCTGAGGAGCTCAATGGGCTCGATGAAATAGGCCGTCTTGGCTTGTCGGGGAAAGGCTTCCGGATCGACGGCGTGGTATTTGTCTTGGGCGTTCTTACAGGGGCGCACGCGGGTCAGTGCTTCGCCGTCCTTGCTGGCCATGATCATCCCACAGCATTCATTGGGATATTCGGCTTCGGCTTGCTCGGTCATTGCAGCGAGCATCGCCGCAGGAATGTCGAGGCGCGGGATCATTGGTAAAGTGAGGTGCTTAAATACTTGTCACCACTATCGGCGAAGACGGTGACCACCACGCCTTGATCGAGTTTTTTGGCCACTTCCACCGCGCCATAGAACGCGGCTCCGGCTGATGGGCTCACCAAGAGCCCCTCTTTGGCAGCCAATTCGCGGGCCCAAAAGTAAGCCGGTTCGGTGGGGACGGTGAGTAAGTCGTCATGCACGGTGTTATCGTAGATGCCGACCGGGATGGCCGTGTCCATGTTCTTCCATCCTTCAATGCCGTGAAAGGGCTCTGGCTGTAGGGCCGTGCATTGGACGGCGGCTGACTGTTCCTTGAGGTAGCGAGTCGTGCCCATCATGGTGCCACTTGTGCCCAGGCCGGCCACGAAGTGGGTGACTTCGCCGTGGGTGTCGCGCCAAATCTCGGGCCCGGTTGTGTCGTAGTGCGCGGTCCAGTTGGACGGGTTGCTGTACTGATCCGCAAAGTAATGATCCCGCATCTCGCCCTGGATCAATTCTTTCACCAAGCGCCGCGCACCGTCGGAGCCTTCGAGCGGATCGGAGTAGATAATGTTAGCGCCATAGCCCGTGAGGATTTTCTTACGCTCGGTGCTGACATTACTCGGCATCACGAGGTGGACGGGGAATCCCATGGCGGCTCCGATCATAGCGAAGGCGATGCCGGTATTGCCGGAGGTGGAATCGATCAATCCCTTCTCAGGATCCAGTTCGCCACTGGCGAGAGCATCGCGGACGATACGGTAGGCGGGGCGATCCTTGACCGAACCGCCGGGGTTGAACCACTCGGCTTTGATAAAGATGCGAACGTCCGGACCGACCTCCGAAGGGAGAACGCGTCGGACTTCGATGAGCGGGGTATTCCCGATCCGATCGACGATTCTGGAGCCCACTTGAGGGGCGATAGCAGCGCTGGTTGGTGTGCTTTCCACGACAAAGAGCGCGGATCCTAGCAGCTTCGATTGGGGCTGTCCACGGGGATGTGGTGCTTCGATCGCTGCTTGTTTCGAAGGCCTTTTGGCGGTTTTTTATCGCCAGGATAGGAAAAATGATGGGCCCGCAGAGCGGTCCACCGCTTGACATCCTCAGTCCCATATCGAAAACTGCCGCGCTTATGTCCGAGCCAAAAGATACTGAATTAATGGAAAAACTCGTTTCCATGTGCAAACGCCGTGGGTTCATCTTCCAATCATCGGAGGTGTACGGCGGTATCAACGGCTTTTGGGACTATGGTCCGCTGGGGGCGGAGCTGAAGCGGAATGTGAAGGACTGCTGGTGGCAGAGCATGACCCGGGACCGCGAGGATGTGGTGGGCTTAGATGCGACGATCATCATGCACCCGAAAGTGTGGGAGGCCAGTGGCCATACCACGACGTTTAGCGATCCGATGGTGGATTGCAAACAGTGCAAGGGGCGCTTCCGGGCGGATCAGCTCGAATCCACGCCCTGTCCGGACAAGCCCAGCCGGATGGTTTCCGAATGTCAGGCTGAGAAGACCGAGCCGCGAGCGTTCAACCTCATGTTCAAAACGTATGTTGGTCCCGTCGAGTCCGAGGAGAATGTGGCTTACCTTCGGCCGGAAACGGCGCAGGCCATCTTTACCCAGTTTAAGAATGTGCTGGATGTGTCGCGACAGAAAGTGCCGTTTGGGATTTGTCAGATTGGTAAAGCCTTTCGGAATGAGATCAATCCCCGGAACTACACCTTCCGATCCCGCGAATTTGAGCAGATGGAATGTGAATTCTTCGTGAAACCGGATGAGATCGCGCATGCGCATACGGATGGGGCGCCAGCCGAGGACGCGCCGACGGAAACTCCGGCACCGAATTGGGGCTGGAAGCAGTGGCATCAATACTGGATCAACCAACGCTTGCGCTGGTATGAGAGCATTGGATTGCCGAAGGATTCGCTGGAGCTTTATTGGCAAACCGACGAAGAAAAGGCGCACTACGCGCAAGCGACTGTCGATATCATGTACCGGTTCCCATTTGGTGTGCAGGAGCTCGAAGGGATTGCCGCCCGTGGGAACTATGATTTGAGCAAGCACCAAGAGCACAGCGGCAAGTCGATGGAGTATTTCGATGCCGAAGCCAAGGCGAAGTATGTGCCTCACGTGATCGAGCCCAGTGCGGGTGTCGATCGTTTGGTCCTCGCGCTTCTTTGTAATGCCTATAGCGAGGAAATGATTCCCAATGCGAAGGGAGATTTGGAGAAACGGCTTGTCATGAAGTTCCACCCGCGGGTGGCACCGATCAAAGTGGGCGTGTTTCCGTTGCAAAAGAATAAGCCCGAGTTGGTGGCCAAGGCGACGGAGATTTACGATCGGCTCAAGCGTCGGTTTGCCTGCGCCTATGATGGAACGGGTTCGATCGGGAAGCGCTACGCGCGGCAGGACGAAGCGGGGACACCGTATTGCGTGACGGTCGATTTTGACACTATCGGCGATGGTGAAGACGCTTCCTTGAAGGGGACCGTTACGTTGCGAGATCGGGACACCACGGAGCAGACGCGCGTGCCGATCGCCGAACTGGAAGCTTTGCTCTTTGAGCGGTTGAGCTAAACCCAGGCGAAGCCGCCGGCTCAAATCAATCCTGAGTTGCCGTGGAACGGTTCGCCGTCTAAGTTTGTTGCGTCATGGCCCACTCCCATCAGCACCCGAAGCAAGAACTGTCTAGTTTGACGGATCAGCTTCGGCGTCGGGCCTTGAAGATCACGGGGCCTCGGAAGCAGATTCTCGACTTGTTGCGGAATCATCCGCATCCGATGACCAACAAAGAGGTCCATTCGGCTCTAGGGGAAACGTGTGATCTTGCCACTATCTACCGTTCGATGCACATGCTGGAGGGAATGGGCATGGTTCAGCGGTTTGATTTCGGTGATGGGACGGCCCGGTTTGAGATGGTGGGGGACGGGGATGATCACCATCATCATCATCTCATCTGCCGGGAATGTTCCAAGATCGTTGAGATCGATGAGTGTTTCCCAAGTGAGTTTGAGCAACAGATTGCTTCGAGCAGTGGGTATCGTGACGTGACTCACAAACTCGAATTCTTTGGCGTTTGTCCGGACTGCCAATAGGAAGTCTGGGAGGTTTGAAACCGAAACTGGAAACAAAAAAAGCCGCCTCAAGAGAGGCGGCTTTCAAGATCGACACGGGCAACTGAGTCGACCGTATCAAGAAAGCGGATCAACTGTCCGCCTCAGCGAGGTCTTTACTCCGGAGGAGTTCCCGAATTTTGCGCCTTTCGTACCGGTGTTTAGCCGGTTTACCGGGACGATCGTCCATTTGTTGAAAGCCATGTTTGGAGTTTCGGATGACGTCATTGAGGGTTGCTTGGTTTTTCGTCATTCTGATTTCCTTTCGGTATTGCGAGCCGGTAGATCGAAGGGGCTGAATGTCGCAAGCGGATTCAGGTTCGATACCTCGGTCTCGATGTCCGGCAGAGCCGGAATTAGGGTAGGCGTCGACGTGTCGGGAGCCACGAAGGGCCAAAACCCCGGCAGAGGAAGCTTGCGCTCGGGGTGCCCCCGAAATGTCGGCGCGAATCTTCATACGATCGACGCATAAACGTTACATGATTCAGACCAGATTTCAAGTCCGGCGTTCAAGGTCTTTCGAAGAATGAGACGGGGGGAAAGATGGCCGATTTCGGGCAAAAAGAGGGATTTTGGAGGGCCAGCCGCCTATTCTGGGGAAATGAACTCTTGGAGTTGCACTCGATTGCCTTGTCCGGACTCCAAGGCTTCTTTGATCAGCACGATCAGATCGAGCACCTCGCGTCTGCCGCTGACCTCGACTCCTTCCGTCTGCCCCGGAGACTTGATGATTAAGGGGACGTGGCGTTTGCGGCGTAGGATATCGATCTTGTTTCCTTCGTAGGTATCTTCAATCCAACTATGATCGGCGGTCATGATGATAAGTGCATCATCATACTTCTCGGCATCCTTGAGCTTGGCGACCATTTTTCCAATCACGGTGTCCAGGTAGCCCAGATGTTCCAGATACCCGGGCAGGTCCGTCCCCATGGAGATAGGCCCTTTGTATGGCCCTTTGTAGTTGCCTTGGGCATCGAAGATAAAGGGGGAGTGCGGCACGGGAAGGTGGAATATGCCGAGCGAACTGTTCGGGCCGGATTCAATGATGTTGTGGGTGTCTTCCAGGGTGGCTTGGTTGAGGAACACCCATCGGTTGCTCACCAGCCGGCGATAGAAATAGTTTTTGGCGGCGAGACTGATCGGGTTCTTGGAGAAGAGAAAATCACCCTGAAGATGATGGAGTATTTTGGGCAGCAAACCTTCCGGATGGGGATCGAAAGCGTAGGAGCGCACGGTGCCGCCGGAGTCGCCAAGGACGCTCCGGTAGGGGATCTTGAAGCCGACCAGGTAGGCGGAGTATCCGGCCTTTCTCGCGATGCCGAAAAGATTCTCATCCGGAGTTTTGGGATTCTCGACGAGGTAGTGTTCGTGGGCACAGCGAAAATCATCATCGACCAGATAGAGACAGTTAGGGATGGAGGGGAAGGTGCTGTGATCCGTAGAGTAAGCTTCGCTGAAGACGTGGCTGCGACTCGCGAGGTCTCTGATGTTGGGGTATTTCGGTAGGAACTTGCCGTCCTCTCCCATGGTCCGGCGGGCGGACCAGGCATCGTAATAGAAAATGTAGATGGGATGTTGGTCGCTGCCGGCGGACTCCTGGTGGGTCAGTTCTTCAATGGGGGACGGCCAGACGGACCAATTAAAGATCGTGAACGTGATCATGACGACGATCGGGGAGAAGATCAGGATTCCTTCTTGAATCAGCTTAAAACCGGGTGCGCGAGGGTTCCTGAAAGCCTGCAGCATGGCGGCACCGATGGGGATCCAAATGCCGACCATGAGGATGAGCTTGCCGGTGAGGCCCATTTTTCTGGGCCAGAAATACGTGATGACCGCCTGGGCGACAATAAAGAGGATGAGGGCCATTTCGATCCCCTTGTAGACGGGGCGTTTACGGAGGGTGAAATGGGACGTTAAGAAAACCGCTGCCAGGAGCACAGGCCCTAGGAAAATGGCGATGGTGTCCAACTGGTTCCAGTTGAGATAGAACCGGTTGATTTCAGAAGAGTAGGTCTGGATTTGCTTGAGGCAGCAGAGAAACCCGAGGGTTAAAGCGATAGCGATCTTGAGCGGGACGGACACAGTATCGCTGCGCTACGCGGGTTCATGCTCTCCGCCTTTTTTCTGAAAGAAGAGAAGGGTGCGAACCGTTCCGGGGATGGGGCTCTGCTTCAGGAGCGTGAATCGCGGTGCAAAGGCAGTGAGACAGGCGTCTAAATCGAGGTTGTCGAAATAGGATTTTCGAAAACGAAGTAGCCGGACGAACATAGAGTCATCCGTAGGGACGAACTCCAAGACCAAATACCGATCGGTCGTGGCAGCGAGCAGCCGGGCGATGGCTTCGAGGGTCATATTTTCCGAGACCAACAGGTGGTGCATTAATGCCAGGGCAAAGACGCATTGGAAGGGGCAGCGATCTAGAAAGGAGTCGCGTTCAACGTTCATATACCCGATTGCCGGGCTCGGATTGGCCAGGTCAAGGACCATGGGAGTGATAGCGGTAGGGGACCCCTCGGAGGCTCCGACCTGGCGGTAAAGCCGATCGATTGCGACGCGGTCAAAATCGGCCGAGACGACTTCGCAGCCGCGTTCGGCGGCCAGGAGACTGTACTCGCCGGTGTTGCACCCCAGGTCCAGCACCGTCGCGGGTTGGTGTTCTTCCAGGAATGCGGCGATCAACGATTTCTTGTTTGCCGTCGCGGCCTCGTCGTAGTTGCAACTGGAGGTGTAGTCCGACCACACGCTGCGGTGATCGCTCGCGAGTCGGTTCTTAAGCTTGGTTACTTTGGATTCCAGGCGCGAGAGGTTGAAGAGTTGGGTTTGGACGTTGCCTTTTGATGCGGCCATGTCGACGGGCTTGGAAGCGTCGTCTTCTTTTTTCACCTTCTTGCTGTCGCCGCGTTCCAAGAGGAGCGGGAGGCCGACATCCAGGAGGTTCCCCGGTGAGTATTTGGCGAGCGTCCCGAGTGAGGCGGCTACTTGTTCGAGTGAGACGCCGTTGATATTTCCCAAGTAGTAGGATCGGAGATCCCAACCTCGTTGACTGCTGAGCAGGAGCGGATAGTAAAAGAGGCGCAGAAACTGACCCAGGGCGAACCAGATATCCAGCCGTTCCGGGCGCTCAATCGACGTGATGTCGATGAAGATCGGTTTCCCCTGAACGAATTGGATGTTGTAGGGCGTGGCGTCCTTCAGCGAGAGACCGGCCGATAGGAGTTCTCGCTGAATCCGCAACGTGTGCAGCGCGGCGTCCGCCAGCATGGAAAAGGACCATTCGTAAGGGTAACTGATGAACGGGAGTTTCTCGTGCTCCAGATAGTGGGTGAAGTCGGGGAAATCCTGGTTGAAGCGACGGCTTTCGGATTCGTCGTCGATGGGCCAGGTTTTGACTAAGAGTTTTTGATCGACTAGTCGGTCGAGAAGCGTTCGGTGGTCCGGCTCTTGATAGAGGGCGTGAAACGGCCCGTCGACCGCCCGAATGATGCGATCTTCGTAGTGGAAAACAAACCCGCTCGGATCCCGAAAAGAACCCTCGACCCGCGTTGGTTTGGTAAAGTCGGGCACTACCTAGGGATGGGAACTCTTGGACTCCAGCGATGGATCATCTTTGCCGGCTGCTTGAGCTGGCTGTGCCTCGCCGCCTTCTTTGTTCTTAGAAAAGAATCCTTTGATGGCGTAGTAGAGTCGCTTGTGAAAGAGGACCACTCCCGTTAGTGCTGCCAAAATGGATTGGAGCAGCAAAGTGCCGGAACCAGGATCAATATATGCCTGAAGCGGTAACACAATCGTGACCGTAGTGGAGTTAACTACGAAGATTCAAGCAATTTAGCGATAAAATGCGACTAAGTGGTGACGATTCGGTTCGTTTTGTCGCTGTTTTTTCAGAACGCGTCGCATCGGGGAGGCAAGCGAACGGTTACGGAAGCGATTCTTTTGTTTCGGATTACCGCTGAATCACCTGCGGAAGGAGCCGGACCGCCATTCGCCGAGGGTGGTCGCCTGCTCCGGAGTCAGTCCCAGGTCTTTGAAGCAAGCGGTCACGGCGGCGAATTGTTCCGTAAGAATCCCGGCTAGGCAAAGGAGCCCCCCGGGCCTTACGGCGGCCACGATGCGCTTGCTGTGGGCCTTGAGCAGATCGTGGGTCAGGTTCGCTAGGACCAAATCGTACTGTTGCGGCCGGCGGAGTGGTAGCGTTTCGACAGTGGCTTGGCTGATGTCCAGCGCCTCGGCGACTCCGTTCTGCTGGGCGTTCTCTTGCGTGGCGCTCACAGCATCCGGATCGTTGTCAAAGGCGACCACGGGTTGGTATCCGAGCTTGGCGGCCGCAATGGCGAGAATCCCGGACCCGGTTCCGATATCGAGGCAGGATCGCGGTGCCGCCCCGGACTCGGGTGCTTCATTGGCGAGGGCTTCGAGACAGAAAAATGTGGTGGGGTGGTTCCCGGTTCCGAAGCTCATCCCGGGGTCGAGGATCACCGTGGCTTGGCCGGGCCGACCTTTTCGTCGGCTCCACGGTGGCTTGATGAGCAGCCGATTCGAAACTGCGAGCGGGCGGAAATGGCGCTTCCAACTCTCGGACCAGTCCTGTGGGCGCAGCTTTCGGACACTGAGGCGGGTGGGGCCGAGGTCGATGCCGCAGTCGGCGAGCTGGCGGAGTTCTTGACGCAGCTCGCGTTTGAGATCCGTTGCCGTGCGACGATCTTCCGGCACATACACCGAGGTCACGGCCTCTGTGGCGTCGTTGAGAATCATCGTGGACGGCGTGGTTTCAAAGAGCCGTTCGAGGAGCGGCACGATGACTTCTTCCATACCGAGGGCAGTTGTTACGGCGATTTGCCGTAGCCCGGGTTTTACGGAACGTGGCGCCATGGGCAGTAGTTGGTCAGTTGGACTTCCGGTCGCTTGCCTTTGAATTGGACGATGGTCACGCTGGCGTAGTCGAACTCAAAGGAAGACATTTGCGGGACTGGGACATCGAGGATCAGGGCGAGCAGCATGCGGATGACGCCACCGTGGCAGAAGATGCCGATTCGATCGCCATGTTCACCATCCAGGATGTGACTGAGGGCGGACTGCACGCGGCCTTGGAAGGACTCGATGGGTTCCGCCTCTGGCATCTCATTACTAGCGAGGAGGTGCAGCCAGTCGAAGGCGCTTTGATTGTGTTTCTCGCCAATCTCATCCCACTTCAAGCCGGTCCACGCCCCGAAATCCACTTCACGCAGCCCGTCCAAGACGGTGGGGCTTTGGTCGTGATGCGCTTCGTGGGGTTGCACGGTCTGAAGCACCCGTTTCATCGGACTGGTGAAACTAGAATCGAAAGGATGCTGCCGGAGATACCCAGCCAGGGCGGCGGCTTGTTCTTTGCCCTGAGCGGACAAATCCATATCAATCTTACCACCAAAAGTGCGGTGGTAGGCGGTGTCCACCTCGCCATGGCGCATGAGGTAGAGGGCGCGGTTCGAACCGGTCATGGTCTTAGTGGCCTGAGATCAGCCCGCGGCGATCGCGGCCGTTTGGAGGCGGTTTAACTCTTCGACTCCCGCTTTGCCCAGGGCCAACATGTTGGCCAAGGCGTCCGCTCCGAAGGTGGTGCGTTCCCCGGTGCCTTGCAGTTCCACAAACTCATGGCCAGCGGTCATGACCAGATTGAGATCCACGTCTGCGGCCGCGTCTTCCTCGTAGCACAGATCGAGCAACGGCGTGCCCTCTACGACACCCACACTGACGGCGGCGATCGCTTCCACGATCGGATTCTCCGTGAGCTTGCCGGCGGCCAGCAGCTTTTGAATCGCCAAGGAGAGGGCGACAAAACTGCCGGTGATGGCGGCGGTGCGGGTGCCACCGTCGGCTTGCAAGACATCGCAATCGATCCAAATGGTGCGGGAACCGACCTTTTCAAGGTTGATTGCCGCGCGCATCGAACGGCCGATGAGGCGTTGGATTTCTTGGGAGCGTCCGTCGATTTTTCCCCGGGAGCTATCACGGGTCTTCCGCGAGAGTGTTGAGTAGGGGAGCATGGCATATTCCGCCGTCACCCAGCCGCCCTTCACATTCTGCTCTTTCATCCAGCGCGGCACGCGGTCTTCCACCGTGGCGGCACAGATCACTCGGGTGAGGCCCCATTCAATCAGCGTCGAGCCCGTGGCGTGGGGTGCGATGTGGTTTTGAAACCGAATGGAACGGAGTTGGTCGGGCTGCCGCCCGTCGGTGCGAGTGTATCCTTCGCTGGGATTGTTGGTTTGATTCTCGGTGCTCATCAAAATTCGAGCCCGATCATAGAGACGAGCCGAGGTGGACTGCAATGAGTTCCGCTCAAAGGTTGTGGTTTGCCGGGGAAGTGTCGCTTCGGTGACAATCGTCTGGAGGCTCTAGTAGTCGCCGCCCTGGTCGGATACTTTGCACGAGGCTTGCCAACGCGTGAGTTGGGTGGCGAGTTCGCGCACGGTGTTGGGCTTGCTGTCGGCGAGGTCCTCGGTCTCGGCCGGATCTGATAACAGATCGTAGAGCTCGGTCTGGGTGGTCTCCCCATTGGTCACACGGACCAGTTTGAATCGGTTGTTTTGAATCGTGGCTTGGTTCTTGGATTGGAAACAAAGCGGCTGGGGACGGACGGATTGTTCCCCGCGAATGACGGGCATGAGATTCATCCCGTCATAGGGTCGGGCGGGCAGAGGTAAATCGAGGGCGGCGAGAATGGTGGGGAAGTAGTCGCTCGTCACGCAGGGCGTCTCTACGATACGTGCCTTGGGGATTTGATTCGGCCATACCAGTAGACCAGGCACGCGGACACCGCCTTCGTAGAGGCTTCGTTTGCGTCCCCGAAATCCAGCCGTGCCGCCCGCGCCTTTCTCCGTCGAGCTTTCCGGCCCGTTGTCGGAGCAGTAACAGAGCATCGTGTTGTCCGAGACGCCGAGCGTCTGGAGGGTTTGCCGCAGTCGGCCCATTTGATCGTCCAACGCCGAGATGCAGCCGTGGTAGTGTTGGCCGTAGAGTCCGCGCGGGTGATTGGGGTAGAGCGCCCGGTGTTGGGCGTCCGCCGCGACGGGTGTGTGGGGGGCGTGAAACCAGATCACGGTGAAGAACGGCTTCTCGTCGGTGACTGCTTGTTGGATGAAGTCGAGCGCTCGATCCATGATGAGTTCGGAATCATCCCCACGTAGGGCGTCGTCCGGGACGCGTTCATCTGGTCCTGTCCAATATGCGGTTCCGTAACTGCCGCCTTCGGGAACGTTTCGCTTGGCCTCGCGGCTGACGGCTGCGGGGTTTCGCATGGGATCAAAGGTGGGCACTTTCGATTCGGTTGAGAAGCAGGCATCGAATCCGTTCTCCCACGGTGGGGCGTAGTGGCCTTCTCCTTTGGGACTGCCGCCACGATTGGCATCCTTGACCGTGCGGGTCAGGGTGCCGAGGTGCCATTTACCGAAATGGCCGGTGGTGTAGCCCTGTTCGCGCAAGACTTCCGCCAGGGAGATCTCCTCTGCCTTGAGATGCCCGACGTTGGCCGAGTAGATCCCGTAGCGATAGGGGTGACGGCCCGTGAGGCAACTCCCGCGCGTGGGACTGCAGACCGGAGCGGCGGCATACCACCGGTCAAACCGAAGCCCTTCCTGCGCCATTTGATCCAAATGTGGAGTCTGGATGAAGGGATGGTTGTAGTAGCCGGTATCTCCCCTTCCATGATCATCGGCCATGCAAAGAATGATATTGGGGCGGTCGGCCAAGAGTTGTGGCAGGCTGATGGCTAGGGCGAGGCATCCAACGAGTAGTGCGGAAAGGGGCTTCATCATGTTTGGGAGGAATGCAGAACTAAGCCCGAACGAGTTTGGTGACGCGGCCTGTGACGACCCATTCGGCCACGAAGAGGTTGCCTTCCGGATCGAATTTGGCTCCGTGGGGATGGACAAATCGGCCGGGGCGCCACTGGGAACGTTTGCTTCGCATGGCGTTGTTTGAGTCGAGCACGGCCGCTCGCCAGGCGGGATCGTCGCCAAGGTGATTGATCACTCGATTGTTACGATCCAGGAGGGTGAGGCGGGCGTGTAGATCAGGCACGATCATAAGGTCTCCCTGCACGTCCACGTCGGCTGGGAATAGGAAGCCGTCTTGGGTTCGTAGGTGTTGGCCATTCATGTCGAACCATTGCAGGCGCTTGTTGGCGCGATCGGCCACCACCAGCTTGGGCGTGCCGTCGCGATCATCGAGCCACTGGCCGTGCGGAGTTTGAAATTGGCCGTCGCCGACGCCACGACCGCCGATCGCGCGGACGAATACGTCCTGGGCTGTGAATTCGAAAATGGTGTGACTGCCGTAGCCGTCCCCGAGGTAGTAGCCCCCGTCGGGACGAAAACTGGTGTTCGTGGGGCGAAAGCGCGTTCGGCTATCGGCGAAGACAGTGGAGAGCTGGCTGAGTTGGTGCCGGTTGCGCTTCCATACCAGTTCGCCGTCCAGGGTCATTTTGGAGAAGTAGAGCGAGACATCGTTGGGAGCGAGGTAGATGAACTCGCCGTTCGCCTCTTTCCGGATCGCGATTCCGTGACCGCGCCCAATGGTTTTGCCGCTGCGGCGATCCAGGGATTGTTGGTGTTCTCCGAGCGAACGAACGAATTTCCCATCCGGATCGAAAACAAAGATCGAACCCGGACCGCCGTGGTGCGTGATGTAGATCAGGCCGTTGGAGTCGAAAGCGACGGCGTGCGAGGCGCCACCGTAGTGATGGCCTTCGGGGAGCGCGTCGAGTCCCCAATCATGATAGCACTCGAAGATGTAATCGCCTGCGCCGACGCGCGGGCGATTCGAGCCCGCTTTGTCAGTGGCTCCAAGAATGAGTGGGGCGGTTCCGAGGGCGCCCGCTGCCAGGGCGGACTGTTGGAGGAAAGTTCGGAGGGGGAGACGCGGGTTCTTCGTGCTCATAGGTCATGCATCCAATCCGTTTTGGGGACGGGAAGGAGCATGCGCTGGGTTCTCGGGCAAAGCAAGACAGGATGGGGACCGGGTGGGGCGAGGGGTGCGATCAAAAATGCGGGGAGATCGGCTGTAGCAAAGCAGATACTCACGCACTAGGAGGCGGTCTACTACGAGGAGAATGAAAAAATTAAAATGAAAACTGCAAAATGGAAAACTCAGCCCTCTCTTATGGAGTGCGGGAGCAGGGCTCCCGCTTTCCCTTTGGCGGACTCTTTCTTTCTCCTGTTCCAATGGGAAACCTACCGCATCCTTCCGGTCCGATGCCCCGCACATTTAATCACACCCTGGGGCGAGCGTATTCGCGAGCCGGTTCTGCCGATAGGGTGGTTGCGGGGTGCGTGGCCTGCTTTTGCCCAACGGCTCGCGGGTACGTTCGCCCTACCATGCTTCAGGCGGAAGAGAGCGTCATGAGGGACGGTTCACCTATATCCAAGATCCAATTGCAAACGTTCCGTTTGCTCATTCCCTTGATCGATTTCTTTTTGGCCCACTATTGCTTGGGCTTCATTTGGGGGAAGAGGATGACGTCGCGGATGTTCTCTTGGCCCAAGAGCATCATGCAGAGCCGGTCGATGCCCATGCCCATGCCTCCAGCTGGTGGCATGCCGTGTTCGAGCGCGACGAGGAAATCGTCATCGAGTTTCTGTTGCTCGCCGCCGGCTTGTTGCTCTAGGCGCTCCCGCTGTTGGATCGGATCGTTTTGCTCGGTGTAGGCCGGGGCGATTTCCTGGCCGTTGATGCAGCACTCGAAGACTTCTACCGTGGTGTCGTCGTCGGGCGAAAGCTTGGCCAGCGGGACCAGCTCTTTCGGCAAATGAGTCACGAAGGTGGGCTGAATCAGCGTGGGTTCGATGAACTTTTCGAAAATCGCGTTCGTCACTTCGAAGTCTTCGTCGTCATCATGGATCTCTGCGCCAAGCTCGGTGGCTTTTGCTCGTCGTTCTTCCGGTGTCAGCTCAAACCAATCGGCACCGGCTTTCTCACGGATCAGATCTTTGTACGGCACCCGGCGCCAGTCGGGCGTCAGGTCGATGGTCTTGGTGACGTTGCCTTCGTCGTCCCGGTGCTCAATGACGAGCCCGCCGGTGACTTTTTCGGAGACGTGGCAGATCATCGACTGGACCAAATCCATCATGGTTTCGTAATCCCCAAAGGCGTGGTAAGCCTCAAGCATGGTGAATTCGGGATTGTGGCGTCGGGAGAGACCTTCGTTGCGAAAGTTACGACCGATCTCGAAAACGCGATCGATGCCGCCGACCAGCAGCCGCTTGAGATAGAGTTCGAGTGCGATGCGCATGTAGAACTGACATCCGAGGGCGTTGTGCTGGGTGACGAAGGGTTGGGCGGCCGCCCCTCCGGGGATAGCTTGCATCATGGGGGTCTCGACCTCCACGTAGCCGCGGTCGTCGAGGAAGTTGCGAATTTCGCGGATGATTTGGCTGCGCTTGAGGAAGACCGATTTGACCTCGTCGTTCGCCATCAGATCGAGGTAGCGCTGTCGGTAGCGGATCTCCGTGTCTTCCAGGCCGTGCCATTTTTCGGGTGGCGGGCGGAGGGCTTTGCTTAGGACCACGAAGGATTGCAGCTTGATCGACCGTTCGCCCATCTTGGTGGTGAAAAGGGTGCCGGTCACGCCTACGATATCGCCAAGATCCAGATGTTTGAGGATGGCGAACGACTCTTCGCCGAGGACTTGTTTTTGGCCGTAGACTTGGATGCGACCGGATTGGTCTTTGATGTGCAGGAACTGGCTCTTGCCCATCACGCGATGGGACACGATTCGGCCGGCCACGCGGGTTTCGCGGTCTTCGGCGTAGTTATCCAAAGCACTCTGGCAGGTTTCCGCGGGCTCAAACTTGTTGGCAAAGGGGTTGATACCTTGATTGCGAAGGTCGTCGAGCTTGCTTCGGCGCTGCGCGATTAGCGAATTCGTTTCGTCCATAGCACTGTAAAAGTGGGTGATGAAACAGGGAAACGCAACGATTGTCCAAGGTTTTAGGCGCCAGACTTCATGGAATCCGGTGTGTGTGGTGGCGGGAGGGAAGATTCCAACCACGAGGGATGTGGAATTTGGAAGAATTCTTGAAAGATCGCGGTGGCGGAGCCGTATAGACATATACAGCCAGGATGAAACCGGCCACAAGTGCTGGGAGGCGATCAATCCGGGCTTACTTCCGATGACGCCAGGGAGGTAGTTTGGCGGGTAGCGGAGACGTCGTCTTCGCTACCCGTCTTTTTTCGAAACGGTGCCGCGGCCGCGGGCCGGACGTTAGGGGAGTTGGATTTCCACGCCTTCGTGGTTCTCTGCGAGCCGAGCACAGAATCGCCAGCCGTCGGTGAGATTCCCGACCTTGACGAGCAGTTGGTTTGAGCCGGCTTTCAGCGGGAGTTGGATCCGGTCCTGGTCCGGAAACGCTGGGCGCCCCTGCACGTAGCGATGGATTTCCTTGCCGTTTAGGAACACCTTCACCCAATCGTCCGACCCCAGCGAGAGGGTGACCGTCCGGTCATCCGGACTCACGAGTTGAGTCCGGGCGTAGGCGACCTTTTGGTTGGTGTCACGCGAGGGGAGCGAGAGCGCTCGATCAAACACCACGTAGCCGAAACCGTCCTTGGGACCCACGGCCGTCCAGTTCACTTCGTCGGGACGTGATTCTGGGGCGTAGGCGAGGTCATCCGTGGCGATCTGGCTTTGTTGGGGGCCATCGTACGGGCCGGCGACTTCCCAGGTTTCGATCAGATCCTGGAATCGCGTCAGGTCGGCCTGCTGCGTGGGGCTCAGGGAGAAATCCGCCGGTGCGTCCGTGATCTCAAGTCGCTCGCAGACTTCTTGGTAGAAGGCGACTAAGTGCGAGCCCCGCTCGTGGCTGGGATCGGCTTTCAGGAGTTCTTCGATGCCGGCCCGCAATTCGGGCAAGGTTTCGGCGGTCACTCCTTGGTGCAGGGCGTAGAGGGCGCTTTCGCCGATTTTGAGTCGCCACTCGGGATAGAGTGCGGCCACGGAATGAACAGCGGCCTGCGTCTGACCCTGCTTGAGTCGCAACTCGGTGAGGGATTTGAGTGCGCCCCACTTCGCATTCGTGCTGTAGCCGCCGCCGGCCAGTTTCTGGTAGAACGTGGCGGCTGCGTCGAGCTGCTCGGTATCGCGACAGATTTTGATCAAGTGGTCGAGTTGTTGGGACGAGAGTTCGGGAGACGCTACCAACTCTTGAAGCGCTTGATCGGCGGTTGTCGCGTCGTTCCGGAAATGCCCGTGTAGGAAACGATAGTATGCCTGGTGGGCGGGATAGGGGATGCCTTCGATCAGACGTGTTACGGTTTCGTCTACGGTGCTGGGATCCCCGGTCTTCAGAAACGACTCGAAGAGGGAGATTTGATTCAGTAGGGCGTTCGGGTTTTCCGCGACATAGGCTTCAATGGCTTGGCCGACGGCTTCGAGTTCAGCGTCGGCGTCGATCAGGTTTCTGGCGGCGCTGCTGAGGGGATTCACTGCCTTGGCTTTAAGGGCTTCGACGAAGTGCGGGACCGCTTGGTCCGTTTGCTCGTGTTTGATGTAGGCGCTCCCCACGGCCAGGTGGTAGGCGGGCGTGGGTTTGGCGTCTCCCAATACGCGAGTTCCGGCCTCAATCCCTGCGGGGGAGCGATCCGAGTTGACGATCCGAGTCGCCAGGGGGACGCGAGCCGTTTTGTCTAGCGGATGCGCTGAGGCTGGGTCGAAGTGCTCAGCGAGTTTCTCAGCCACGATGAAGTCTGTATAGCCGGAGCGAATCGACTTACGAGCGGCCTTTGCCGCTTTGTCGTAGTGAGTCCGATAGGCGTTGAGTGCGGCCTCCGGTCCTTCGCTCTTGAGGTAGCAAGTCGCGAGATCCCTGAGTTCATTCGTCGGAGTCCCACCCCGTTCGAATTTGGACTCCAGGTAGGCGATGGCAACGTCGTAGCGTTTCTCAGTCATCAGCCACCGAGCGAGGGATCGCAATTGGTAGCGCGAGTTTCTGAGCTCGCGTGCCCGGTTGAACTCGGCGAGGGCTTTCTCGGTTTCGCCGAGCATGGCGTAGCACTTGCCTAGCTCAACGCGACGGGTCGCGAGGTTGTAGGTGTTGGCCTGGTACTTGCCGAGCGCGCTTTCGTGATGATGGCTGGCACGTTCGTAGTCCTTTTCCCGGAAGTAAACGCTGGCGATCTGACTCTCCGTTTCGCCACTTTGATTCCAGGCGAGCAAGTCTTGGATGGCTTGCTCGGCCAATTCGTCAGCATCGGATTTGAAATAGTAGTTGATCAGCAGCATCTGATTCTGGACGTCTTCCCGAAGTGTGGGTGCCGGCGGCAGGTTTTGCAGCAGCGTGACGGCTTCTTCGGTGCGATCCGTTTGAGAGAGCCAAGTGGCGTAGTCGACGGCGAGCTTTTGGTTGAATGGGTTGGCCTCGATCAATTGCTGATAGAGCGGGTCTGCCCCGGTTTCCAGACCCGCTTCCGCATAGGAACGGGCCAAGAGCATGAGCATAGCCTGGTTGGTGTTTTCCTCCGCCTGCAAGCGTTCGTGAACCCCGTCGAGGAAGAGTTGGCCTTTGCCCCGGTTGCGGAAGATGTTTCGAACTTCGTTGAAGAAGTGATCCCGATTGTACCGCTCGGCGTAGCGCACGAAGTTCCAGGCAATATCTTGCGGCGTTTCGTAGTCGCCCTCGTCGGTGAAGACCAAGACGGCGGTTTGGTTGCGGTAGCGATCCATGAACCCATCATCCTTGTGTTTCTGGAAAAAATCTTTGGCTTCGGCGTAGTAGCCGTGGTTGCGAAGGAAGCCGAGATATTGATTGAAGGCGTTGGCATCGCGCTTGGCCTCGAAGTTTGCGGCCTGGGCGGCGAGCTCCGGTCCGGTCCGGCCGTAGTCGGCATCGAACTCCGCCAGTCGTAACTCGGCGGCTTGGCGACGGGACGCATCGGCTCGTTCGATCGATTCCGTATAAGCCGCGCGGGCGTCCGTGAGCCGGTTCTGCCGCTTGAGGTAATCCCCGAGGATTCGATATCGGTTCTCGGCGGGGTTTTCTTCCGCCCATTCCGTAAGCATGGCGATGGCTTGGTCCGGTTGCTTGTCGGCATTGAGTGCGTCGGCATAGAGCCGGCGATAGGATTCGTTCGCCCCTTCCGCCTCGACGAGTCGTTTTGCCAGAGCCACTGCGCGTTCGGCGTCTTCGTTCAGGTGGAGGCGGGCGAGTTCCGACATGAGTTTGCGGTTGCCCGGATCTTTGTCGACGATCTGTTTCAGGAACGCCGCGCGCTTTTCGGTTTGGTTGGCTTGGCGGTATTGATCCGCAATGGCGGTGATCAGCTCGGCGTCCGACCCCTTGAAGCTGTCTTTGGCGAGGACCGAATCCACAAAGCCGCCGAGTCGACCGGACTCGACGTAGGTCTCCGAGATGAGGCGATTGAACTCGCGTCGATCGTAGTCGCGCAGGTTGCCGCGAAAGCTCTTCTTGATGAGGGCTTCCGCTTCGTCCCAGAGACCGTGTTGGCCGTAGAGGTCGACCGCTTCTCGGACGTAGTAACCCACGCTGCCGCCGAAGCGAGATTGTTCCTCGACCCATTCGCGGTAGATGCGGGCGCCTTCTTTCAGGTCGCCTTGGCTGAAGTGGAGTTGGGCCAAGCGCCGTTTGTCGTAGAAGTTGGCCATGGCGGGGAGATCTTTGAGGTGTTCGAAAACTTCTGCGCTTCGACCCGTGAGTTCCGCGATTTCCATCAAGCTGGAAATGGCGTTCGGATCCCGGCCGGAGGCGGCGATTTTGGACAGTTCCTCGATAGCATCATCGAAACGTTTTTCAAACACGGCGATCTGTGAGGTGAGCGTCCCGGCGATGGGATCGTTCGCGTTCTTCTCCAGAAAGCCGGCATTGATTTCTTTGAGCTCGTCGAGTCGTCCGGTCGAAGCGTAGACGCCGGTTAAGTGTTGGATGGTTCCGCTATCGACGTTGCCCTGAGCTCGGATCCGGGGTGAGGTGATCCAATCTCGGTAGAGCTCTAGAGCCTTTTCGTGTTGCCCTAGCTGAATGTATACCTCGGCGAGTTGTCGGTTCAGCCAGGGATAGCCCGGCGACATCTTGATGGCGCGTTGGTAGAGTTCGGCCGCTTTTTCGAGTTCGCCACTCCGTTGGAATTGGCTGGCAAGCTGTTGGATCTGGTTTGGGTTGGTGGCTTTTTGAGCGAGCTTGGTTTCCATCTCGACCATTTCTTTGCCTTTCCCGGTGCGTTGGTAGAGGTCGCGGAGTTGCCAGCTGATTTGTTGGTAGATATTGGGGTTGCTCTTAAGTAGAGCCTGATAGATTTCTGTAGCCTTAGCGAAGTTGCCGGTTTCAGTGTGGAGTCGGGCCAAGTTCTGTTTGGCTTGGGCCAAGTGCGGTCGCTTTTTGATGAGGGACTCGTAAATCTCGATCGATTTGTCGCGGTCGGAATTCATCTGGTGCAGGCTGGCCAGTTCTTCGTGGAGTCGAACCGAGCCGGGTTGTTTGGCGAGTCGTTCGGTGAATTCTTCGATGAGCTCGGCGCTCTTGCCCGCCTTGACGTAGTAACTGTGCAAGTTTCGCAGAAGGGCGTTGGTGGGACGACTCGTCGGTCCCGGGTAGTAGCCGGAGTAACGGTAGTTCTGATTGGAGGTGCCGTGGGAGGAGCGATCCCAGGCCTCTCTTGCCAAGGCGATGGCTTGGTCGTGCTGGTCCTCGGCTCCGTAGATCTCCGCTAAGAGAGCGAGGGCTCCGCCATTGCGGCTGATGCCGGCCAGGTGTTGCTCCAAGAGCGTCTTGGCCAGTTCCGATTGGTCGGCGGTCACGAGGGGGCGGATGATTTGAACCAAGTCTTTCGGGGGAACGCGTTGTTGGATCATGTGTTCGATGTGACGGCCGGCGGCTTCGTAGTCTTCGCAGAGGAGCGCGACGGAGGCTTTGGCGGAAACGATCTTGCGGGTCTCCGACGGGAATTGTTTTTCGGCCTGATCGTAAAGGTCGATCATGCGTTCGCAGTCGTCTCCTTTTTCTGCGAGATAGAGGGCGAGGTTGTACCACTCCGTACGATTCTGACTGGAGGGAGCGAGTTTCTCCAGCCAGGCTTGGGCTTCGTCATACTCCGTTTTGGCGATGTGATTCGCGACCAAGAGCTTGGCGGCGTCCCAAGCATCATCCTTTGCGTTGAGGCTGGTGGCGGTTTCGAGTTGGTTTGCTTGGGTTTCCAGAGGGGCCAGCGGGTTTTCGCCTTCTTCCGCGAGTTGGGTAAGCTGTTGGATCGCTTGGCCTTTGACGTAGTCGACGGATCCAATGAGGGTCCGAGGCAGGTTCATGATAGCGCCGCCACCGTAGCGGACGCGGCTCATATTGTTCCCCACCTCGGGGACGTAGAGAGCGGTTCTCTGTCGGCGAACACCCATGCCGGAGAAGGTCCGGGGATTCACTGTGAGTGCCTCGCTATAGATGGCTTTGGCTTTCTCTTTCTCGCCCATTTGGAAGTAGAGCTGGCCGAGGTTCATCGACAGGTTGTAGCTCATTCGCTTGTCGTCGGAATTCTCGCGGGCTTTCTCGTAGAACTGGACGGCTTCCTTGAGCTTGCCTTGTTGTTGCATGAGATTGGCGACGACGTAGACGGATTGAAGATTGCGTGGATTCTCGTCGATCATTTCATCCGCTAGCGCCAAGGCTTTCTCCTCGGCGCCGTTTTGGAAGTAGAGCGGAACGAGGCCCTGCCGGGCTTGGGCGCGATGTTTGGGGTGGGCTTCCGCCAGCTTTTCGAGCAGCGGGATGGCTTGGTCATACTCCTGTTGGCTGGAGTGGTAGACGGCGGCCTGTTGGAGGAGGTCCGCGTCATTGGGCGCGAGTTCTAGAACTTTTTTGGCTGTCTTAAGGGCGTCTTCTACCCGACCAAAGGCTTGGTAGATCAGGGTGAGATCGCGCAAGGCTTGGGTGTTGTTCGGTTGGGCCTCGACCTGCTTGGTGTATTCCTCAACAAGGGCGTCTTCTCCAATACTGTTCTGGGCGAGGGAGGCTATGAAACCGATGATTTGCGGTCGGAGTTCGGCAAAGTTGCCTCGCGGTGCACCGCCGAAGTAGCGGCCGCCGTAGGATTGAACTCCGTAGATGAACATGTAGGGGTTGACCAATCCTTGATTCAACTGCGCGCCGCGTGATCGTCGTTGGACAGATTTCTCACGGACCTTTTCGGGATTCTCTTTTTGTTGCCGATCTCCGAGTTCGATGATTTTTTGCAGCTCGGTGATGGCGGCCCCGGAATCTTCGTTGGCGGCTAGCATTTGGGCGTATTCCCAGCGTCGGCGGTAATTGTATTCATCGATATCCAAGGCAGCCTTTTTGTACTCGATGGCTTCGTTGATGAAGTTTTCCCGTTGCAGCACGCTGGCGAGTCGGTCCATGGATTTGGGATCGGGTTGATCCGGGTCGATCATGGCATCCCAGGTTTCCTTGGCTTTGGCCAAATCGCCCATTTGAGCGTAGATGCTCCCGAGGCGTTCGTACTCGTAGGCTGAAGGTTTCCCGCGTTGGTCGATGAGTTGTTCGTAGTAGCTCACCACCTTGTCGAACTCTTGGGTTTCGTAGGTGGCTCGGATCAGGCTTTTGAGCGCGGGACCTTTGTCGTCCACGTTTTGTAGCCCGTCTTCCAAGGTGTTGACTGAGCGATAGGGATCGCCGGCTTCTTTGTGAATGCGGGCAAGTTCTTCGTAGGCACTGAGTTTCTTCGGGGTGTTGCGAATCCGGCGAGTGAATTCCGTCACTAGCTCATCGAGCGAGTTTTGGAATAAGTGGATCTGGGCCAGGCTCGCCACGGCTGAGAGGCGGGTATTGTCCTCTTTCGCGGTGTCGAGCATGCGACGGAAGGCTTCGAGGGCTTCGCCGTAACGCTTCTCGCGCTGGAGCGCGGATCCGTATTGTCGGTGGTAGTCTGGTTCGTTGGGTTCGAGACGGAGAGCGTAGCGGTATTGCTGCAGGCTCTCCTCGGGGCGTTGGTAGAGTCCGTAGACTTGGGCGAGGTCGAGGCGAGCCTCGGCGTCGGCCGGGGCAAGTTCCACGATTTTCTCAGCCATTTGGAGCGCTTCGTCGCGGAGGTCGAGGCCGAGGTAGATTTCCAAGAGTTCTTGGTAGTAGACGCGGGATCGGTTCTTGTCTTCGTTGGCCAGTCGTTGGAGCTCGGCGACGGCTTGATCGATGTAGCGGCCGGACTTGTAACTGCGGATCAAGGCGCGGCGGAAATCGGCGTTCGTGGGCTTGAGTTCCGTTCGTTTTTCGAGCAGTGCTAAGGCGTTCTCGCGCTGGCCGGCACGTTCGTAGAGGCGGGCGAGGCGAGAGATCACGGGAATGGAGTCGGGGCTGGCTCGCAGTTCCGCTTCCCATTCCGCTTGTTTGGTGGCAAGCACGCCCAAGCGACTATAAGCATCTAGACGGCCGGTTTCTCCGCGTTCTTGGAAGTAGAGGTTTTCTTCCTGTTCCGCGAGAAAGGTGAAGTCTTTGACGGCGTCGTTGTATTTCTCTTGGCGCATGAGATTGCGCGCGAGTTGGAGGCGGTAGTCCAGGGTGTCGGCATCTTTCTCAGCCGCCTGACGCCAGAGGGGCTCGGCGGGGGCGATCTGTTGGTGGGCGTCCAGGATGGAAGCCACTTCCGCGTAGTCCGCACCGGTGGCGTTTTCGGGATCGAGGCTGTCGAGCCAGGTCTTGAGCGCGGCGTCCGTGTCGCCTTGATCGAAGATGAGTTCGGCCAGGCGGAAGGTCCATTCTTTGTTCGGAGCGTCTTTGAGGGCGTTGCGATAGTGTTCGGTGGCCTTCTCCGGGAAATCGTACACTTCGTACCAGCCCGCGAGTTCCGCGTAGTCACTGGCCTGCGGCGCATCGGCGATCAGACGTTCCCAGGTGGTTTGAGCCGCTTCAACTTCGCCCGCGCGCCATTGGGTTTCGCCCAGGCGGCGGAGGTAGTCTGAGTCCGCGGGAAACAGTTCGATGAGTTTTTCAAAGGTCTCGACGACGGCTTCGGGACGTTCCATGCGTCCGAAGAGGACGATGAGTTTTTCAAACGTGGGGGCGTGGCGTGGGTTGCGTTCGAGCAGCGCTTGGTATTCCGCCTCGGCATCTTCGAGGCGGTTCATCCGGAGGTAGGTTTCGGCCAGGAGATCGCGGAATTCGAGGTCGGCGGGATTGAGCTCCAAACGGGCTTGGACGTAGGTGACCAGGGCGGCGAGGTCGCCCATGTCCTCGTAGACTTGCACTAGGCGGAGTTTTAGATCCTCGAACAGCCAGTTGCCGGGGGAGACGAGTTCCAGGGCCGACTCGTAGGTGGCGATGGCGGCGGGGAAACGCTCGGCTTGGAGTTGGCAATTCCCGATGGAACGCAGAGCGCGGCAACGCCGGTAGGGATCGCGTTCGGAGAGGGATTCGATGCGGCGATAGACCGCGATGGCTTCGTCCCAGAGTCGGTTTTCTTCGTAAATCTCGGCTAGCTCGATCTGGGCAAAGAGGTCGTTGGGAGTCGTGGCCGTGATTTGTTGCCAGGTTGCGATGGCTTGGTCCGTATTGCCCTCGCGGAGGAATAGATTCCCTAGCATGCGACAGACCTGAGTACGTTCGTCCAGATCGGTAAGGGTCTCTAGTGCGCGGGTGAGGAGCTGGATGCCTTGCTCGTTGTTACCGCTGCGGTAGTAGAGCGTTCCGAGCAAGCGGTTGAATTCCGGGCGGGTGTTTTCGCCTTGGTTGGCTTGTTCGAGCACGGCGATGGCGTCCGCGGTCTTGAATTGGCGGGCGTAGATCTGCCCGAGCAGGATAGCCGCAGTTTCTTTGCTCGCGGGCTCTTCCAGCAAGGGTTTGAGTTTGTCGACCCAGGCGTCAACGCCCTCAAGGTTGAGGTAGCTATCGAACACCTGGGTAAAGGCGCGGTCCTGGAACGGGCTGCGCTGGAGGACTTGTTCGTAGCGATCGCGGATGCGGGCATCGCGATCGTCGAGGTTTTCGGGTGATGAAACGGATTGTCCTTGGGTCAGTCCGGTGAGGGTGAGGGAGACAAGGGCAACGAGGGTGGAGAGCTTGCTCACGGTTTTCATGGTGCCAGTTCTTGCAGTCACGGTCAGGTTTCAGTGGGCCTCCGAGGAGGCCCGATTGGGAAAATGGAATGGGCTCAGGGCTCAACCATAACGTTGGGACGCGTCGCGGAACCAACCGCGACCCGCGAGATCCAGTCGGCGAATCGCAACATCCGCCAGGAATAAGAGTAGGGCGAGAATCAAAAGTGTCGGCCAAAGCGGTTTGCGAACCGTGACGGATTGGGATTCGTCCACCGCAAACATATCTGCGGATGCCGGGGCGAACTGCCCTCCGGTAACGTTGGCGAGTTCGGCTAGGAAATTCGTGTTGGATCCGAGATGACGGTACTCGGGCTTGTAAGAAATGGTCAGACCGCGAGTGAGATCCGCGAAGACTTCCGGATCCTCGTTCGGATTGCTATTGGTCGTGGGGACGGTTTGGCGGATCTTGAAGAGGTAGCTGCCGGTTTGATCGAGCGGAAATTCCGTCTGATAGCGTCCGGGACCGACTTGAGTGACGGTTTGTTCCACGATGTTCAAGTCCGGCTGGATGAGTTGAAGCCGGGTGTTGAGGCCGTTGAGGAATTGTCCCGAGAGATTGGCGGAATCGAGGATTAATTCGCCGGTGTCTCCATGGTATTGGATGGTGGTCTCCGTGCCGCGGTTCTGACTGGAGCGCATGACGTCTCGAATCAACTGAGCCCAGAACTGACCAAAGCCCGGCCAGGAGATCCAATCGGCGGCCCAACGGCTTTTCCCATCCGAGGTGAAGGCGGCGCAGCGACCCAAGCCGACTTGCCAAGAAGCGAGGAGGGGATCGCCTCGCTCCGTCACCAGGGATACATCAGCCGTGGCTTTGGCGGAGGTGACGACGTAGCCGAAAAGGAACGGAGCGAGTTCCCAGTCGATCGAGCGAATGATTTGGTGGTCTTTGAATACTTGGGGCAGAAACGGCTCTTCGACGAGCGAGGATTTGGAGGCCGTCATGGTTTCCTTGGTAAAGATCTGTGGGATGTCGTAGGCGTCCCCGGTGAAGTAGTAGCGTCCCTTGCCCCAACGGGCGATGTCCTGCAGCAACTCGCCATCCGCGCCATCCCCGACGGCGACGGTCGAAACCGTGACCATCTCGCTGGCCATTTGATCGATGATGCCGGCGAAATCACCGGGTTGAGAATGGCCATCCGTAAGGAGGATCACGTGTTTGAAAGTTGCGGGGACGGTGAAGAGACTTTCTTGGGCCAGGGTGAGCGCCGGGTAAATGCTCGTACCGCCACCGGCTTCGACCTGGGAGATGGTTTGGGTGATTCCCATCGTGTTGCCGGCGCTTTGTAGTTCCACCACAGTGTAGGGATCACCATCGAACGCGATTACCGAAACGTAGTCCCGCTCGTTCAACAGCTCAACGGTGGCGATCGAGGCTTCTTTGGCGAGTTCGATCTTGTCGCCGCTCATGCTGCCGGACTTATCGATGATCAACATCATTGCCAAGCTGGGCGTGTCTTTCTTTTTCTCGGAACGCATCCTGAGCGGTAGGACATCTTCAATAGCGGTTCGATAGTAGCCACCGAGCCCGAAGGATTCTTCTCCGCCGATCATCACGAAACCGCCACCGAGATCTTCGATGTAGGAGCGAAGGAGATTCATCTGAGTCACCGACATATCCGTGGCCGGCACATCGGAAAACAGAATGGCGTCGTATTGGGCGAGTTCATCCAATGAGCCCGGCATGCCGCGTCCCTCGCGGATTTCGACGCGGATATTCTCTGCTTCGAGCGCGCGGGAGAGGTAGCGGGCATCGCGTTCGTTGCCTTCCAGCAAGAGCACCTTGGGTTCTCCGGCGATGGAAACGATGCCCGAGGCGATATTGTTGTCGGCGTAGAAATCATCCTGGGCTTGAAGCCGGAGTTCGTAGCGGGTTAGGCCCTCGTTGGCTTGGGTTTCGGTGAAGGTGACCGAGTTGTTTCCGGGTTTTAAAGTAAGGGCCTGTTCGCCGATTTTGAATCCGTCGCGGTAGAGGACGAAAGTGGCTTCGGTTTCTTTGCGGCTGTTGGCGATGGCCGTTACCGCAAAGGATTGGCCCTTTTTGATCTCGGTCGGGACGATGAGATCTTCGAGCAAGACTTCGTCGCGTTCTTCGGTTTCGTAGGGCTGGGTGTAGACCGTGATGCCTTGGTTGCTCAGGCGTTTGGCGATGGCTAGGGCGTCTCCGCGGGTCTCGTTTCCGTCAGAGAGTAGGAGCACGCGCTTGATGGAATTGTGAGGCAGCGACTGAGCGGCTTGTTGGAGCGCAAGTTCGATATCGGAATCCGATTTAACAATGGTTTCGGGAAGCGCAATCGCAGGGCCGGATTCCGATTGAGCGTTCTCCAGGTGCGCGCTTTGTTCGGCGAAGACGCTTAGGGACAGGTCGGCGTCTTCCGGTTTGTTGGCGGTGAGTTGTGTCCAGTGATTGGTGAGTTGCGTCAGCGCGGTCTCGGGTACGCTATCCGAAAGATCTCCCAGAACCCAAAGGGCCACCTTTTGAGACTTGGAAGTCCACAGCGTACCGGCCAGTGCCAAAACCAAGAGACTTAGAATGATGGCACGCAACAAGAGCGCGACCGTTTTCTGTCCCCACGAGCCATCCGTGAGGGAATAGCGCAAAACGGCGACGGCGGCGGGGATGAATAGGGCCAGCCAAAGGAATTGCGGGTTTTCAAATTCAAAGGGCATCACTCAATCAGGCGCCGGTGGTAGAGAATCCATTCGGTCAGGGACAAAATGACGGCGACCAAGGCCACGAAAAACCAGGGTTCGTAACCTAGTCGAAAGCCGGACCGGATCTCCGGTAAGGCTTTTTCCGAAGTAATGGGAAGCTCGGGACTGCTCTCGATTCGGCTCTCCGCGGTGGAGGTGAGGTTGACGGCGAAGAGGGGGGTGTCCTCCTCCGCTTCGGTGGCGTAGTAAAGCCCGACGCGATCCGCTACGACGAGCGATCCCGCTTCATCCAGATCGGTCGTTTCTCCGTCGGGTGATCGCACCTGCGACGGAAGGTCTTGTTCCGTGCCGGTAGCCTGAGGCCACCAGGTCTCGAGTTCGGCTTGCGCGAAGGCTTGGCCAACCTCGGGATTCATCCAGGCGTCGCTCCCTTGGGTGCCATTCAAGTAACGAATGGCGTTGGCGATCATGATCGGAAAGGCGACCCGCAGTGGGAGGTCGGATGCCATCGGGTCAAACGGGATGACGAGAATGCGTTGTTGCTCCGTTTCTTTGAGCAGCAGTAGGGGATCATCGAAGGAACTTACCAGGGCCTGGTAACCGTCCGGGGCTTGGGTTTTGCGGGCACGAGAGATCGCGACATTTTGCAGGGCGAGGTGGCGGTTCACAGGGTGTTCGCGATCCCAATCCGTGATGATGGGTTGTTCGATCATCTCGCTGCTGCCGATGCCCAAGTCTTCGGGCCATTGATGGATGAAGATGGAGTTCCCGGTCGGCGTCGTTGTTGGCGGTGCGTTGGCGTAGATCGTGACATCGAATTGGTCGGTGGGTTGAACGTCCCCCGGAGCGACGAGTTCCAGGGCGACATTTGCGTCGGTCAGCAAGGCGCTTTCAAGAAAGAGGTTCTGTTCCATCACGAGTTGCACTCGGATCGGATCCGGTGCTGCAATGCGGCCGTAGGCCACGTTGTCGATGGGAAAGGCGTCGTCATAGTCCAACACCATTTCGATGGTGCCGCCCTCGGCGGCGTATTGGCGGATGCTGCGAGTCACGGAACCCTGAGCCGGTAGGGTGACTTCGTAGGCGTCGGTCAGAGCCCCGTTGAGTCGGAGTTCGAGTGGCGCTGTGATCGGGGCGTCCGTGCCATTGGTCATTTCGAGGTGAACTTCAAAGTCCCGCGGCGAATCGGGCAATGGGCGGACTTGAAAGGCGGTAATGCCGATGTTGGTCTTGGCGCTGCCGACACTCAGATAGGCGAACTGGGTGTCTTCCGGTGGGTCGAAAGGAATCTTTTCAAAGGCGCCATCGGTGATGAGATAGACTTGGGTGATTGATTCGCTGGGTGGTAACTGATTCACCACTGCAAGACCTGCCGCAAAGTCGGTGGGCGTGTGCGTGGGTTCGAGTGCATTGAGCGCATCTTCGAGATCGCGCTTACTGTTGGTGAAGGGGTGGGCGACGATTGCTTCGTCATTCACGGCTACCAGCATCAGGGTATCGCCTTGGGCTAAACCCTTGACGAGGTCCAGGGCCTGTTCGCGGGCGAGTTCGAAACGGGTGGAATCTCCCTCGGTGACGAACATACTGGCCGAAGTATCCATCAAAACGACCAGACGGCGCGTGCCGGTGAGGCGATCCGAGAGGAGCGGACGAGCCAGGGAGGCGGTGAGCAGGGCAATAAAGGCCAGCTGGAGCAGTAACGAAAGGAGTTTCTTGAGCCGGGTTAGGGAGGTGACGGTCTGTTCGTCTTTAAGAATCTTATCCCAAAACATCAGGGTTGCCACCTCCATGCGGCGCCTGCGCTGCTTGAGCAGATAAAGGAGGATGACCGGGATGAAGAGTCCCAGAAACGCCAGCATCAGTGGTTGCGCAAAGCCCATGGTCTTACTGCAGGAATTTCTCGCGGCGCAACATTTGGATCACCACATCTTGGAACGCTTGATCCGTGCGGCAGCGCACGTAGCCGATGGCCTTGGAACGGCAGAACTGCTCGATGGTTTGGCAGTATTCAATGAACGCCGCCTGGTAGCGTTTGAGCAGAGATTCGGTCAGGGTGACGTCTCGAAATCGGTTCGTTTCCGCGTCCACGAGCCGGAGATCGCCCACCAGGGTCGGATCGGCCTCCTGCGGGGACACGCAGTGGACGACAAAGGGGTCGAACTTCTGATACCGCAAGGTGTTGAGCGCGGTGATGGCGCCCTCGGTGTCGTAGAGATCCGAGAGCACGACGACCAGCCCGCGTTTGACTTTGCTGCTGCTGAACGTCCGCATGCAGGCGTTGAGGTTGGTATCGCCTTCCGGTTTGAGTCCTTCCAAGAAGTTTAGCAGGCGAAAGACTTTACCTTTGCTTCGGACTTGCAGCATGCCGGCTGCGGTTCGAGGAAGGGAATCCCGAAAGGGGATTACGTAGACTCGATCCAGCCCCGCCAAACCGAGATAGCCGATTGCGGCGGCGAGGCGGCGGAGGAAGTGAAATTTGTAGGGCATCCCGAAATCGCTGGAGCCGGAGCAATCCAAGAGGATGTAAATATGGAGATCTTCCTCTTCCTCAAACAGTTTGAGGAAGAGCTGTTCGGTGCGGAAGAAGACGTTCCAATCGATGAACCGGAAGTCGTCCCCCGGAGCGTAGGGCCGATGATCCGCGAATTCCACGCTCACACCCTTCTGCCGGCTCCGGCGCTCGGCCTTCATTTGGCCGGACAGGATCTTGCGTGCGATGATGTGTAGGTATTCGAGGGTTTCGAGGAAGTTATCCCCGAATACGGGATCGTCGCGATCGTTTGCCTGCTGGAGTTCTGGCATGCGGGCGCGGGTTAAGCGGCGTCGACGGGAATGGAATCGAGGATTTCGTCAATGATACGATCCGTTGGGACTTCCTCGGCTTCCCCTTCAAAATTAAGGAGGACGCGATGTCGGAGAGCGGGTTTTGCCACCGCTTTGAGATCGTCGATCGAGACGTTGAATCGGCTATCCAATAGGGCGCGTACTTTGGCTCCCAGCAAGAGGCCCTGGAGGCCGCGCGGGCTGGAGCCGTATTTGACGTATTGTTTCACCTGACTCGTGGCGAACTCGGAATCGGGGTGTGTGGCCACGATGACTTTGGCGGCAAAGATCTCGACGTGCTCCGCAATGGGGACGGCTCGGACGATGGCTTGGAGTTTGACCACCTCGGTGTTCTTGATGACCGAATCGATGCTGGGGAGTTCGCCCACGGTGGTGCGCCGAGCGACCTCCACCAAATCATTGAGCGAGGGGAAGGTGACGAGCAGTTTGAACTGAAACCGATCCAGCTGGGCTTCCGGGAGCGGATAGGTCCCTTCCATTTCCAGTGGGTTTTGGGTGGCGAGTACGAAGAACGGCGGCTTGAGTTTGTGGCTTTCACCGTAGACCGTGACGGACTTTTCTTGCATGGCTTCCAAGAGCGCCGATTGGGTCTTGGGGGTGGCTCGGTTGATCTCATCGGCCAGTAGCACTTGGGTAAAGACGGGGCCGGGTTGGAATTTGAAGTGCTTGGTTCCTTTTGCATCCTCGTGCACGACGCGCGTGCCGATGATATCGGAGGGCATCAAATCCGGGGTGAATTGGATGCGGGAGAACTGGCTGGCAATGGTATTGGCAAGGGTATTGACCAAAACGGTCTTACCGATGCCTGGAACCCCTTCGAGTAGCACATGCCCGCCGGAGAACAGTCCGGTCAGGACGTCCTCGATCAAGCGGTCATGGCCCACGATGACTTTGGAGATTTCCGTGTGGATCTTTTGAAATCCGGCGGCGAATTTGCCGGCATCGCGTTTGAATTTAGCGGTGGGGTCAGGCATGACTCAGAAGGCGGATGGATTGGGTCGGTGCGTTCGTTCTTAAAATTGTTTCGACTGGATCGAGATAGTCCTCACCGGTTCGCCCTCGCGTTGGCTCGGGACTAGGACCGGTCGGGTTTAGTAACAGAGAGTGTGCTTACTCCTTAGGGCGGATCGTCTGAAAGTAGCGCTTCACGTGGAAGCGATGACTCAGGGGGATCGTTTCATTTTCGATCGCTTCCTCGGCGACGGCCGCGAATTCCGCATGCAAATCTTTGACTGCCAATTGGCTGGGGGAGAGCTGCCCTTCGGTGATTTCAGTCTCTGTCTCGATCGGGCCTTCACCGGCTTGCCCCGCTACTTGCAATAGTTGGCGATAGCTATCGCTGAGTCGGCTGGCTTCCCCGAGCGGTTCGTCCGAGGCCGCTGTGCCGGCGGCGAGGCCGCCTTTCTTGTTGCCCTTTTTCTTCGCGCCTAACTTGTAGCCACCGACGTTGGAATTGCACTGGCCAATGCAGGCTTTGCACTCGCCGATCTTTTTGCAGGCTTTGGCAATCTTAAGGGCTTGGTTGAGTTTCTTAAACTTGTCTCCCATGGCCTTGGTGGCCGAGCAGAATCCCTTGGTGTTGGAGCTTTCGAGGGATTCGGAGGCCGTGGCGAATTCTCCGGCGAAGGAGTTTGCATTGGGCTGGCCGAGCTTGGCTGCGGCCGCGCCGAAGTTGACCGCCATTTGCTGTTTCTGTTCGTCGGAAAGTTTGTTCTCGCGGGCTTGTTCCGCCAGCTTTTCGAGCTCTTCGACGGCTTTATTCATCTGGTTTTCCTTCAATGCGGTGGCGACTTGTTGGGTCGCAGCGCTGCCCATGAGGTGGGGGATGATGGTGTTGAGTTCGCCTTCCAAGTGTTGGACGCCGAGCTGTTCGTTCTTTTGCCGGAGCTTTTCGTCCAGGCGGGCGAGTTCGATCATGAGATCGCGATCCGTGATTTCGCCTTGCTCAAATTTTTCTTCCAGCTCGCGCAATTCCTTGAGGGTTTCCTCCATTTCGGGATCGGTGGCCAGATCTTCCGTCAATGCTTTGAGCTCATCGAGTTGCAGCTCTTTCGTTGGATCCACGGCGGCCTGCACTTGTTCCATGCCTGGGGAGAGCGGGACGAAGAGGCTCGCGGCGATCAGGATCAGACCCAGTGAGAGCCAGGCGGTGTGGGCGGGCAGACGGAGCCGGAAGAGACTGCCTGAATTCACTTCGCGGGCGCGGTCAATTGCGTCGTTGATCTGCAGGCGCTGTGGAATTGTGGGTGACTCGGTTTCGAGAAAGCTGAGCGCCGAGGTGACTCGGTCTTGTAGATTGGCTTCCGAGTCGAAGGCCAAGGCCGTGGCGACTTGGGCCCGGAGGTGAATGTAGGCCCGTCCCGCTGCCGTAGCCAAGGTCAGAGCGAGAATGCCGACGATCAGCCAGAAGTTACTGATGGGCGTACCGGTCCATTGCGCGCCAGCAATCAGGAAGGCGCCCAAGGGGAGGCTAATGAGGCCCGTATTGATGGTGTGAGTGACGAAATCCTGGGCGAATATCTTGCGTCGAATGGCGCCCAGCAGTTGTTGCAGGGTCTCGCGCTGTGCTTGGGTCGATTCCGGCGGGGTGGCATCGTTCATGTCGGCGCTCATGGGATTCTGCTCGTATTTGGTGGAACTCGGTTCCGTTTCTCCTTGTTTTGGCCTATTTTGCTATCAGCTGGGCTCCTGGGCGTCAATCAACTATTCGACAATCCGGACCACATAGTCCGCAAATAAGTCCGCAAATAGCAATAGGGGGTTTGACCAAAGAGAAACCTGATTTGTTCAACGAAAAGTGGAACAAATCCTTAGGAATCTTTTGATCTGCGGCAAGATGTTGCCGATTTTGGCCCCGGATCAGGCCGCTAGAGTCCAAAAACGCGCTGCATTTGGGTGCGCACGAGCTTGAGGCGCTCGACGCCGCCTCCGCCGACCTCGGCAGTGGCCCAGCCGGTGAAACCGATTTCATCCAGTCCTGCCCGCACGTCGCCCCAAGGCAAATCGCCTTCACCAATGTCGGTAAACTTGTTGTTGGCTCGGCTGAAGCCCTTCACATCCAGTTTGATGCAGCGGTGGCCGAAGCTGTGGATCCACTCCTTGGGTTGGCCGTATTTCCAGTGGTTGCCGATGTCATAGTACATCCCGACCCAGGGGCTATTGAAACTATCGACGAAGCGGACGAAGTCATCGGCGGACTGTTCCGGCGGGGCGTCGTGTTCGTAGAACATCTTGTTCCAGACGTTTTCGATCAGGATGGGCTGTCCGAGGGCGGCGGCGAGAGGGATGAGTTTTTTGATCTCTTGCCGGCACCGTTCCTCGACGATCTCGGCCGGGCCGTCGTCGCCCCGGCCAATGACGATGAGCACCCCGTTGCCGCCGGCGGCGTGGGAGACGCGGATGCAGTGCTCGATATTGGCCAAGCCAGTGGCGCGGTCTTCGTCGTTGCCGCTGGTGAGGCGTTTGCTCCAATGGGCGTGATTGATGGCGTTGTGGACGAACACGCCGGAGGCTTGCACGGCGGCTCGGGCGTCGGCGGGGGTGGTTTCGGCGGCTTGGTCGAGATCGACTCCATCGAAGCCGGCGTCGCCGGCCATTTCGAGGCGTTGGGTGAGGGTGAGTTTTTCACCGTCGCGTTCCCGGGCGATCATCCCCAGTTTGCACGAGAGGAGGATGCGATTGTGCGTGGGGGGCAGGACGATTTCAGAGGATGCGGCGGTTTCAGCGTGGGCGGAGCCGGAGCGGGTGGCGGCAAGGCCGGCGGACGCAGCGGCGCCGAGGGTGAGAAAATGACGTCGTGACAGGGCGTTGGATTCGGTGCTCATAGGTTATGGGAGGATTGAATCACTGGAGGGCTAGTCTTGGCAACGACGGAAGTTGGCTTGAGAGCGCTCTCTGTTGTGTGATGGCCGTCCTTTGAGAGTTGACAGGGACGGGGATGCTCGGAACCTGATGGGGAAGGTCTTGAACCGCAGATGCTCGCAGATGAACGCAGATTTGGGAATGAGAGCGGAGATATCTTACGAAGATTGGGCGAAGATGAGATTCTTTCCTGGTTTGCTCGCTGGGGTTGTTTGTGCCTTTGCCGTATTTGGTGGTGGGTTTCTTGGGCTGTTTTCTTGCGGTGGGTACGTTTGGCAGAAGCAGTTGGTTGAAGGCGGCGTGGTTGGTGGTGCTTTCGTTTTGCCGATTCTTTCTTGGTATCGTGGATTCGGGGTCTTGCGATGCTTGAGTTCCGGAGGGCTCGTTGTGGGACTCTTTTGGGTGACTCAGTCTATCGCGGCTTCCAGGTATCCGGCGCAACCCGAGTCGATCTCGGAGTTTTGGGAGCGTTTTAGCCGAGCGCTTCATTTCGGTCCTTGTTGAACAGACCATGGCGTTGCCCGCGAAACAGAATCCGTTGGACTGGATCACTCAGGCCTGGAACATCGCGTGCGGTAAGCCGGTGGAAGCGGTTGCGGATGAGTGGCTATTGGGCCCTCTCGGGGTTGAGGGGGAAGACGTGAACGGGTTTGTTAAACGACTGGCCGAGGAGAAGGGGCTGCGGGTCGAACGGGGTCGGTCCGGGGCGGGGCTGGTTCGCAATCTGGACGAGTGGCCGGTTTCGGTTCGGCCCCGGATTGGGGAGTTTTATTCTCGGACCGCGGATTTCGATCTGGCGGTTCGGACGGTTTGGAAACCGGTCTTCGGTACCCTTGGCTACCTGGTGGCGAAGCTTTTCAGTCGGCGGGTGCAGCAACTCAATTTGCCGCATGGCCGGGCGGATCGAGCCGTGCCTTTTCAGAGTGAGATTATCGAGCTGTCGGATTCTACGGGGCGGGTTGCGCATACGATCTGGCATCGCTATTTGAAGGAGACAGGCGAGGTGGTTTTCTTTGGGCTCTATTCCACCTGCCGGATTCCGTCGGGAGCGCTTTGCGTCAAGGCGGTGTTTCCACTCCCGCACGGGAGTGCGACGGTCGTGTTTGGCATCGAGAACGATACGGACGGGAATCTGGTCTTGGTTTCCTCCGGGCGTGACTATGGGGATCCCGGTTTCTATTTTCTGGTGGAGGACGGGAAGGGGGTTCTGTGGAAACACTACCTGCGTAGTTTTCGTGAACGACTGGTTGTTTCGGAACGCGATGGCGGGACCCTGATCGCGGAACAATCGTTGACGCTGTGGTCGTTGCCGGCGTATCGAATGATTTACAACATCACGGAAGCATCCCTGGAGGATTGAAGGTCAATGCCGGTTTACACCTACAGCTATACGCGTTCGACGGTTGCGGGGACGCTTTCCGCGCTGTGCCGATCGCCGCGGAGGGATCGGGTTCCGGGGCTGATTCATGCGGAATGCCTAGCCGGGATGGAACTCGGGGCGCCGATCTTTTCCGCCGCCCGATTGCAGTTCACGCGATTGGCGATGTTCGCCGCCTGGGAGAGTGAGCAAGCTATCGACGATTTTCTAGCGAACACACGACTGGGGCAACGCTTTGCCTCGGGGTGGCATGTTCGCATGGCCTTTTTGCGTCGGTGGGGTTCGGTGAAGGAATTGACCTGCTTTCCGGAGAATCCCGGCGAGTCCGATCCGGATGCTCCGGTGATTGGGTTCACCTTGACGCGCATGAGGCTCCCAGAAGTCCCACGGTTTATTAAATGGGGGAAGCCGGTCGAGGCACTGGTGCGGGATCATCCCGGAGCCACGGTTGCGGCCGCTGCGATGCGTCTTCCGCGTACGGTGTCGACGTTCTCGGTTTGGTCTTCGCAGAAGGAGATGGTTGCCATGGTGCATGGTCATAGTCGGGTCGAGCGTCCGGAGCGGCATGCGGTGGCGATGAAGGAACGGGAACGGCGTGATTTCCATTTCGAGTTTACGACGCTTCGTTTCAAGCCGCTTTCGGAGCATGGCAGTTGGGATGGGCGGACGCATTTGGTCCCGTTTTGAGGTTGGTGCAGGGAGTCTTGTTCTTTGGATGGAGGCAGCAGGATCGGCTTTTTTACAATTGATTTACAACCTTTCTACAGCTGTATTACGACAGATTGAGGGGCTTGTGTCAGGGTGGTGGCGATATGAGAAATCGATTCATTCACATGTTGACGGCAGCCACCTTAGTGGGCGGATTCCTTCAGGCGCAGGATTACGATCCGGAGAAGGATAAGGGGCTGGTGATTCACGAATGGGGCACGTTCACTTCCATTCAGGGTTCGGATGGAAATTTGATGTATTGGAATCCGTTCGAGACGGATGAGTTGCCGCGCTTTGTATACGATCGCAGTCATCCCTTGACTGAACTCAAGAGTGGGCAGCCGGCGGCGTTTGCGGCGGATCGGCGGATTCCTTCCAAGGCTCGCGGCACTTGGCGGCAACGGATGGAAACGCCGGTGATCTACGCCTACAGCCAAGACGCTCTGGAACTCGATGTGCGGGTGGATTTCCCTGCCGGACAGATAACCGAGTGGTATCCCCAAGTGACCGGGTTTGGTCCATCGGTCGCTCACATTGATGGGCTGCCTGTGGAGCGCGATAGTTTTGTGCGCTGGAAGCACGTGACGGTCGAGACGGGGGAATCGGATCCCGAGCCGCTGCCTTCGGAAGCTAAGGCGAACCATTACTACGAGGCTCGGGATGTCGACGCCAACGTCTTGACGGCAACCAAGGGCTTGCTGACCGGGTTTGAGCCGCAGCAGGAGAAGTTCTTGTTCTATCGGGGCGTGGGGGACTTTAAGACCCCGTTGCATGTGCGGTTTGATTCGCCGCGGAGCTTGGTTTTGCGCAATACGGGGAAGGATGCCATCCCATTTCTTTTGTTTCTGGAGGTCATCGAGGGACGTGCGGCGTTTCAAGTGGTTTCCGGTTTGGAGGCGAAGGGTGATGAGCGATTGAAGGTTGCTGAATCCGCCGCTTTTCGCGAGGTACCGGCGCTGGTACCCGAGATTGGCAAGGCGCTCGTAACGGCATTTGTCGAGAACGGGCTTTATGAGAAAGAAGCCAAGTCCATGGTGGCGACTTGGAAGTCGTCTTGGCTCACGGAATCGGGCACTCGGGTGCTCTATGTCTTGCCGCGGTCTTGGACGGACAAGACACTGCCGATTCAAGTGTCCCCCGCTCCGAAGGCCATGGAACGTGTCATGGTGGGACGGGCGGAGTTGATCGCGCCCCGGGTTGAAGATGCGTTGCAGTCGTACTTTACCCGGTTTGATCGTGGGGAAGCGAATACGAGCGAAACGCTGGCGTCGATTGCGCAGTTGGATCTGGGCCGCTTTACCGAACCCGCGCTCACTCGTTTGCGGGACTTGCAGTTCCAGCTGGTCCGTCATCGGATTCATGGGCTGAAACATGGCAGCCGGGTGGCTCTAACGAAGAAAGCCGCCGAGGAGAACCTTGCGGTGTCGAGTGTCGCGCCGTAAGTTGGGAAGCCCGAAAAGTGGGCCGTCGATCGAAGTGTTCGGTCGACGGCCTTTGATGGTTTTTTGAGTTGAAGTCGATCCTCTCCATCCTGGTTGTTACCGTGTTTTTGCCGAGCCTGGTCTTGGCGTTCTTGGTGCAACGTTCCCTACGCGATCAGGAACTAATTGTTGCCCAACAACAGCGGGTGCTATTTCAAGAAGTGGCCGATAGTACGGCGGCTTCCGTGGTCGATTATCTGAAGGAGATTCAGCGCGACTTTGGGCTCGCCGTGGACGCGCTCTTGGCGGAGTCGGATCTCCCTTCTTTAAGCACGCGTTTTGACGGCGAGCTTCGTCGGGCTTGGCCCGAAGCGGAAGTGGGATTTGTGGTAACCCTGCAAGGAACCATGATGTGTCCCTCACTCGGCCAAGGCGATTCAGTTGCTTCGCAGTTTCGGCTGCAGAATAGTCAGTTCTTCTGCGGGACGGATCCGGCGGAGGTGTATTTGATGAGTACGAAGGGGGCGATGAAGGCGGTCACGAATGAATCGAAGCTGTTTACCAAAGGCGGGTCCCGGCGAAAGGTCCAGCCCGAGCATGGGACCAAGGGTGAGTCGGGGTTGACGGTGACGGAGTCGGCGTTTGTCGATGTGGTGGGCGAAGCGCAGGAGGGGATGCTGTCACGGTTTCTTGATGATGAGTTGAACTTTATGGTTTGGCGACGTTTGCCGCAGAATCCGGAGTTGGTCTTTGGGGCTCGTTTGTCCATGAGTAAGATTACGGAGGGCATCGGGGCGAAGTTGGAATTGCCGGAGGATCTGCGGGCGAGCATTGCGGTCGCGGTCATCAATGATCGGGTAGAGCCGGTGGCCGTGATGCCCAGTGCGATGCAGGCGAATTGGCGGCGGCCCTTTGTCGCCACGGAAATTGGTGAAGCGCTTCCGCACTGGGAGGCCGCGGTCTATTTGCAGAACCCAGCCGTGGTGACCTCGGCGGCCTCGTCGGTGCGATGGACGATGGGGGCCTTGTTGGCGGTGTTGCTGTTGCTGATCGTAGTGGGCTGCGTGGTGGTGGCGATGGCCTTGCAACGGCGTATGACGCTGGCGCGCCAGCAGACGGATTTTGTCAGTAATGTATCGCATGAACTCAAGACGCCACTGACCTCGATCCGGATGTTTTCCGAAATGTTGACTGAGGGGCGGGTTCAGTCTGAGGAGAAGCGGGCGCGTTATCTCCGCATTATTACGGGGGAAGCGAACCGGTTGACTCGACTGATTAACAACGTGGTCGACTTCTCGCGATCGGAGCGACAGACCGCGGCGGTGCGGCGGGAACGGATCGATCTGAGTCAGTTGTTGGACGATACTTTGGAGATGTTGCGGCCTCGGCTGGAGGAGCGCGGGTTTGAGTTGGAACGGCACGGATTGGCGCAGCCGGTCTGGGTCGAAGGCGATCCGGATGCCTTGTCGCAAGTGTTTGTGAATCTCTTGTCCAATGCGGAGAAGTACTCTTTTGAGAACAAGTCCGTCGAGGTGGAGTTGCAGGCGAAGTCGGGTGGGTTTGAACTTCAGTTTAAAGATCGTGGGCTTGGATTCCCGCCCGAATCGAGTGAAATGATTTTCGATGAGTTTTACCGCGCCCCGGAAGTGGTGCGGAAAGGGGCCCAGGGTTCGGGGCTGGGACTAACCTTGTCGCGGCGGATTGTGGCGGCGCACTCGGGGCGCCTCGGAGCGCGGAACCGGGGCGATGGAGGGAGTGTGTTTTCAGTCTGGCTTCCGGCGATTGAAAGTGTAGAGAAGTAGAGTGGGATGAAGGAACGTCGGATCAAAATACTCATTGCTGAGGACGATCTGAATATCGGACTGGGCCTGGAAGAGTTGTTGGTTGGAGAAGGGTTTGAGGTGTCCCGGGTGGATCGAGGGGATCTGGTGGTGAGTCGTTATGATGCCTTCGCTCCCGATCTCTTGGTCCTCGATGTCATGCTTCCCGAGCGGGATGGACTTGAGATTTGCAAGGAGCTCCGGGGGAGAGAGGTCACCATCCCCATTCTCATGCTGACGGCGAAGAGTGAAGAGATTGATAAGGTGCGCGGGTTGGAGATTGGAGCCGATGATTACCTGACCAAGCCGTTTGGGGTAAGGGAGCTTTTGGCCCGCGTGCAGGCGTTGCTGCGACGTTCGCGCCGTATGGGGGGGGGATCCGCGGGGCAGTCAGATTCGGATGAATTGGGTTCTTTTGCCATTGGGGACGCGAGGGTCGATCCCAAGACGTATCTACTAGAACGCAGTGGCGAGACGACGATGCTGACGGAGAAGGAACTGAAACTGATGCAGTTCTTTTCCGAGCACCGGGGCGAGGTGCTATCGCGGGATCGCTTGCTGAACGCGGTTTGGGGCTACCATTACACGGGCAATACGCGAACCTTGGATCAGGTGGTGGTACGGATCCGTCGCCTGATTGGGGAGCCGGAAGGCCAGCCCCGGTTTCTCCGGACCGTGCATGGAACCGGCTACCGTCTTGTCGAGTAGGCGTTGCCTAGTGTTTGACGGTGCCGTAGAGGTGTTCGCCTTTGCGGGCGGCTTGGAGGGCGGCGTCGGTATCTTCGGCGGCTCCAGGATCGCCTTGATCCTTCAGCCATTCATCCAGTTGGTCGCTGAGTTGTTCCCGGATCCAGAGGTGTCCCGGGTGGATCGAGGGGATCTGGTGGTGAGTCGTTATGATGCCTTCGCTCCCGATCTCTTGGTCCTCGATGTCATGCTTCCCGAGCGGGATGGACTTGAGATTTGCAAGGAGCTCCGGGGGAGAGAGGTCACCATCCCCATTCTCATGCTGACGGCGAAGAGTGAAGAGATTGATAAGGTGCGCGGGTTGGAGATTGGAGCCGATGATTACCTGACCAAGCCGTTTGGGGTAAGGGAGCTTTTGGCCCGCGTGCAGGCGTTGCTGCGACGTTCGCGCCGTATGGGGGGGGGATCCGCGGGGCAGTCAGATTCGGATGAATTGGGTTCTTTTGCCATTGGGGACGCGAGGGTCGATCCCAAGACGTATCTACTAGAACGCAGTGGCGAGACGACGATGCTGACGGAGAAGGAACTGAAACTGATGCAGTTCTTTTCCGAGCACCGGGGCGAGGTGCTATCGCGGGATCGCTTGCTGAACGCGGTTTGGGGCTACCATTACACGGGCAATACGCGAACCTTGGATCAGGTGGTGGTACGGATCCGTCGCCTGATTGGGGAGCCGGAAGGCCAGCCCCGGTTTCTCCGGACCGTGCATGGAACCGGCTACCGTCTTGTCGAGTAGGCGTTGCCTAGTGTTTGACGGTGCCGTAGAGGTGTTCGCCTTTGCGGGCGGCTTGGAGGGCGGCGTCGGTATCTTCGGCGGCTCCAGGATCGCCTTGATCCTTCAGCCATTCATCCAGTTGGTCGCTGAGTTGTTCCCGGATCCAGAGGTGTTCGGGGGAGTCGGCTAGATTCTCCATTTCGTAAGGATCCTTGGCTGTATGGTAGAGCTGTTCGGCCGGGCGGAATTGGTAGCGTTTGACCAAGGCGTAGGTGTGATCATTGCGCCATGCTTCACGAACCCAAGTCTGCCAGTAGGGATTATTGAGCTGTCCGGTTCCCGTCCAACCCATCAGGTGTTTTTCAATGTACATTTGGTCTGGGAGGAGGTTGCGGATATAGCGGTATTCTCCGTTGGTCACGGTGCGTATGGGATAGGTTGGGCCTTCGGGAAGATTGTTGTGCACCCCGAAGGCGTAGGGACGGTGGGAACTCTGTTCGCCCAAGAGAACGGGGAGAAAACTCCGGCCATCGAACGCGGTGGGCGCTTGGTTTTGCCCGGCGGCATCGACGAGGGTGGGGAGGATATCGGCGTATTGGACAATGGCATCTGTGCGGCTGCCGGAAACGATGCGGTTCGGCCAACGGGCGATGAGAGCGGTGTGGACACCGGTATCCCAATTTGTCCATTTGCAGCCCGGAAACTGAGCGCCCTGTTCGGAGGTGAATAGAACGAGCGTGTTATCGCTTTGGCCGGAATCCTCCAGGGCTTGGAGGATCTCGCCGACCTGTCCGTCCATGTATGTGATTTCCGCCAGGTAGCGCGAGAAGGCTTCGCGACTCGTTGGGGTGTCGGCGATGTTGGGTGGGAGTTGGATTTTGTCTTGGGGGTATTGGCTGGGATCTCCCATGACCCACGGTACGTGCGGTTCGACCAGGGCAACGGTTAGGAAGAACGGTTGCTGTGGATCGCGTTTGAAGAAGGCTTCAATGCCGTCGAGGTCATGGGAACGGGTGGGGTTGCGGACACAATTGGGATCGAAGCCGGGGACTGCTTCGAACGGGAAAGCGCTGGCGGGTTTGACGTGTACTTTGCCGGCGAGTCCGACGCGGTAGCCCAACGGCCGTAGGTAGTGCGGCACGCTTCGCGTGCTGGGACGGCTGGCGGAATGGTTCCAGGCGCAGCCGTTGCGGAGTGGGAATTGGCCGCTGAAGAGTTCCGCCCGGCAGGGTTGGCACATGGCTTCCGCCAGGTAGGCTCGGTTGAAGACGAGCCCTTGTTGGGCGAGCCGGTCGATGTGGGGCGTTTTGGCGTTTTGGCCGCCGTAGACCACAAGATCATTGTGAGTGCAATCGTCCGCCATGATGATGAGGACGTTGGGTTGTTTGGCGGCTTGGAGCGGGATTGCGAGTGAGAGGGTGAGGAATAGGGCAAATAAGTTTTTCATGGGCGCGCAAGCAGTTTGGGCACTGGATTGGTGCGGTAGAGGGTGATGGAAGGATGACCTGGAAGGGCTTGGTGGGACAAGTCCATTTGTGGGGGCTTACCGGGTGTGATTCCAAGTGTGGGGAGATCGGTTGTAGAAGCAGCGGGTAATCACGCATAGGGAGGCGGTCGTATTGCGGGAAGAATGCAAAATGCAAAATGCAAAATGTAAAATGTAAAATGTAAAATGTAAAATTCAGCTCTCTCATGTGGAGTGCGGGAGCAGAGCTGCCGCTTTCCTTGTCAGCGACCTGTTCTTCCAGCCTCTTCAAAGGGAAGCCTGCCGCTTCGATCCGATGCCCGCAGTTTTAATCACACCCGAGCGTACCCGCGAGCCGTCGGCGCGCGAATGATCGTCGACCCGAAACGGAACACGGCGCACGACGACAGGGCCCTCCGGATCCTCAGGATCGGCGGATGCGGTTGGTGCGCAGCGGACGACTTTCTTTAACCGATCACACTGGCGACGACGGCTCGCGGGTACCAGACCGTGTAAAAACTAAATTTGAAATCTCACCAGCCGCTGTGGGCGCTCAGGATATGAGTTTGTGAAGATTTTTTCCTCGGTCCCAAACTTTTCTAAACTCGGCTTTTCCCGTTCCCAGAGTTTCTCACTGGGCTCTTGGGGGCTGTGAGTGGCTTTTTGGGCTTCAATTTCGGCCCCACGGCCTCTTTCTCAGCTTTGGGCCAGGGCTTTGAGCAGTCCTTTCACTCCGACTACGTTGATCGCCCGTCTGAGGTTGTAACTCATTGCGCTAAGACTGATTTCGGCCCTCACTTTCTCCAGTCCCCTCATCACGAATCTGTCATGCCCCCACATCCGAAGTGTCCCAAACACATGTTCCACCGTCGCCTTTCTCTGGGACAAAATCTGGGGATTCTCTCTCGTCCTTTGCGCTAAACGATCGACTGCTGCTTGCCCCCAGTGACGCTCGATCGAGCGAAGCTTTCCGGTCGTACATTCTTCTTTAAGAGGACAACTCGCGCAGGCCGCTTTGTTCTCATAGACCCTTATCGACTTTCCATCCTTTTCTCTTTCTCTAACTAGCTTGAGCTCTTTGTCTCCGGGACATCGGTAGTAGTCTTGCTCCCGATTGTATTCAAAGCGTTCTTTCTTGAAGATCACTCTTCCGTTCTTACCCCTTCCGCTGGTCGTCTTCGGACGAGTCACATAGGTGACTATCCCTTGGGTTTCGCATTGGTCGATATGCTCGAAATTATGGTAACCTGAATCGGCGACTATCTCCGGTTTTTCCGGAGCAAGTTCCTGGTGAGTGGCTTCACTCATCGGCTGCAATTGGTTTTCATCGTTGGCATCTTGAACGACTTCTTGAGCCACGATTAGATGATTCTTGGCATCCACTCCAATCTGCACGTTGTAGCCTACTGACGGGGCTTTGGAGACTTTCATCTTCCGCGCCTCGGGGTCATTCCCGCCAATCTCAGGCTTCTCGCTCTTCTGCAGAACTTTAAGCGTTTTTGCCAAGTCCTCTCGATGCTCTTGGATCCGTGCCAGCTTCTCCTTGAGTCCGGTCGGGCTATCGCTTTCTGATATGGGCGCCCCTTCAACATCTGCCTGGTCAAGCTGCTTGAGGTAGGCTTCGATTTGTTTCTCGACCAGCTCAATGGCCTTCTTGAGCTGTTTGGTCGTGTGATGATCGCGAGGATTGCTCACCGCTTTGAACTTGGTGCCATCAATAGCAACCAGTTGCGCCCCAAAGAGGCCCATCCGGCGACACAGGAGATTGAAATCTCGAAATACCGCCTTAAATCGCTTCCGGTTCCTGGAGCGAAAATTGGAGATGGTCTTGAAGTCGGGGTGAAGTCCCTGCAACAGCCAGATGACTTCGAGATTGCGATGAGTCTCAGCTTCCAAGCGCCTGGTCGTTCGAATGCGATGCAGATACCCGTAGAGATAGAGCTTGAGTAAGGTTGCCGGGTTGTAAGGAGGCCGCCCGGTCCTAGCACAATGGGCATGGGTAAATCCCAGCTCGACCAAGTTCAACGAATTGACAAAGGCGTCAATGAAGCGAACCGGTGCATCAGCCGAGACATAATCATCGATCGTAGGGGGAATAAGCTGAACCTCAGAACGATTTGTTCCTCTGATGTGGTCCATGCTTGAAGTGTAAACCACAGTTCTCTATTATGCCAGAATAGTAGATTGGGTTTTTACACAGTCTGGTACGCTCGCCCCACCTTCCGGAACTGAAACGGTACGGGCCTGCAGCCCTGGGAGGGGAGCGATTCCAGCCTTGTCCTGGAACTCTGGGCGGGCAAGACTTCGGCATGCATTGGAACTCTAGACTGAAGGCGGGGCTTGCCGTGGTTACCGTGGTGACACTTTGGGGCTTCGTGGGTTTGGGTAGCGAAGGGGTCTCGGCCGCTGAGACGGCCCTGGCGATTCCGGCCACGGATGAGGGGCTCCCGGGCGCGGGGCCCATCCGGCGCTACCCCTGGTTCCAGAACCTTTGGCTGAAACGGCGCGGGGCTTGGGCGGAGTCGGTTGCCGCGGATCAAGGTGCGGTTGTCTTTCTGGGGGATTCGATTACCCAAGGGTGGGGCGATACCATGAAGGGTAGCTTCCTCGGCATGAAGGTGGCGAACCGGGGGATCAGTGGGGATACCACGCGTGGCGTGCTCATCCGTTTGCGGGAGGATGTCCTGGCGTTGAATCCGTCCGCCGTGGTTTTGTTGATCGGGACCAATGATTTGGAAGAAGGCGCGGATGCGCCCACGATTGCCGGAAATCTGAAGGTGATCCTCAAGGAACTGAAGGCTCATCGCCCCGGGTTTCCCATCGTGCTGAATCTGGTGTTTCCCAGCTCAGCGAGTAAGAAGCGATCAGCAGATCAGATCAAGGCCGTCAACAAGCGTTATCTCGAACTGGTCAAAGGCGATTCTCAAGTCACGGTGGTCGAGACCTGGCAACTATTCGCCGATGCCGCTGGCGATGCCAAGGAAGCGGAGTTTCCCGATCTCCTCCATCCCAACGACGCGGGTTATGCCAAGTGGGCCAAGGCGCTGCGACCGATCTTTGCCACCTTGGGTTTAATGGAAACGGAGCCCGATCCGTTTGAGCTCGAACCCGGCTTCGAGAGTCTCTTTAACGGTGTGGATCTGACCGGGTGGGGATTTCGGACCAATCGCTTCGACGGACTCACGGCGAGTCTCGACGGTCGCTATGTGGCCAAGAATGGTCGTCTGATTGTGACTACGCCGCCCGAGTATCGGCGCTTTCAGCAGCTTTGGACGACGGAAGCCTTCGACGAGGATTTCGTCCTCCGGCTGGATTTCCGCGCCACGCCGTTTGCCGATAGTGGCGTGTTTATTCGCAAGCCTCAATTGCAGTGCCGGGACTATGGACTAGCCGGACCGTTCAAGGATCTGGAGAATTACCGCCCCCAAGAATGGAACCAACTGGAGGTGATTGTCCGAGGGAATGAAGCCCGCGGAACCTGTAATGGCGAAGCACTTCCAGTCACCATGAAATTACCCGACTCGGGTCCGATTGGGCTCGAAGGGGACCGGGGGCAAATGGAGTATCGGCGGATTCGTATCAAGCGCCTGCCGTAGGCTTTGGCGCCAGTCAATGGTGGTTGACCGGCAAAGAGTTTTCTACGAATATTCGTAGCATAAGAACGGAGTAATATGACAATCAAGAATACGATTTTTCGGCACCTTTTGGTAATCGCGTTGGGGCTGTCGAGTCTTGGGACTCTGTCGGCTGCCGAGGCAAAACAAGACCCTGCCCAAGCACAGTTGGCGCTGATGGAGCGTGCCGCGGTCAGCCTGGAACAGGCGGGCAAGGATCAGGAAGCCGCAACGCTTTGGCGTTCGGTGAAGGCACGGCGTCTCCGCCTCGGGGGATCACTAGGGAACCTCTCCGTTGCGGACTATGACCTGCTCAAGCAGGCCCCGACAGTAGAGGCGGAGTTGAAGGCGTTGCGGGCGGCCTTGGTGTCCTTTCGCGAAGCCGATAATTCGGAAGATTCAGCCGCGCTGAAGCGTTGGCTGGACGAACGCACCGAGAAGGCTGCGGGACGTGCGGCATCCCTTCAGGCCCGTCAGAAGGCCAGCCAGCATCAGGAGCGTTTGAAGCGACTTGAAGCCAAGGTGGAACGACTTCGCCGCATGTTGAATGAGGTCGAATCCGAACTCGCGCAGTTGCGCGGCCAATAGGTCCGAGCGGCTGGGCTAAGACCCGGTCGCGAAGAGTTGAGACGGATCCTTAAAGGCCTTGAATTCCAGAGCATTGCCGGACGGATCCAAGAAGAACATGGTGGCCTGCTCGCCGGGCTTTCCTTCGAACCGGATGTAGGGTTCGATGATAAACCTGACCTGCTGTCCGCGAAGGCGCGCCGCCAGGTCTTGCCATTCCTCCCAAGGGAGGACGACCCCGAAATGAGGGACGGGCACTTCGTGGCCGTCGACCGGGTTCGTATGATCGGAGCCGGATTCCGGTGCTTCCTCGACCGGTCGGGCGTCCGGGCTTTCGTGGGCTACGATCTGATGGCCGTAGAGATCGAAGTCGACCCAATGCGTGTCGCTCCGGCCTTCCGCACAGCCTAGCAGGCCCCCGTAGAAGGCGCGGGCTGCGTCAACAGAGTGAACGGGAAACGCGAGGTGAAAGGGGGACAGGGGTGCGGTCACAGCGTTTTGAGGAAGTAGGTTAGGGCCTGGATTTCGTCTTTGGAAAGGTGCTTGCCGTTGGGGTGCTGGTGTTCGGCGAAAATGGCTTCGAGGCTATCCGCTCGGTTGTCATGGAACCATTGAGTCCGTTGGCTCACGCCGCGGAGGGACGGGGGATTGAACTCGGTGCGTCCGGTTTCATCCACAATGCCGACGTCGTAGGTATCTTTGCTGGTATAGACCTCGCCCGCGTGACATTTCCCGCATCGTTGCTGCTTGAAGACCTTGGCGCCCTTCGCGAGTAAGCCCGTATCGATCGGCTCGCGTGTCGGGAGCAGTGCGGGCGGGGGCTGTAGGGTTCTGAGGTAGGCGGCGATGTCGCGAGCGACCTGCTTGCTTGGGGTGCGATTGTGCATGGTTTTTTCCAGGGACTTGAGCACCTGGGTTTCCAAGGAGTCGACACCACCATGCCAGGCCAGCGGTTCCGTTCCCGAGACCCCCAGGAGAGTGAGGATGCGTTTCGGCGTGCCGAAGACATCGTCGCCCAAGTTATCATTCAAGAGTCCCGCCGAGTGCCCATCCGTGTGGCAACTATGGCAACTAAACCAACTGCGCAGGGAGAGGCTGGCGTCGTGGAAGAGATGCTCGCCCCGATCTTGAGCCGTCAGTTCAGGCCGCGGCCCGAGGGCGATGTCGGGGAGTCGGTCGAAAAACTCGGTGTCGATGACCGAGATGGTATCGGAGAACTGATTGGCCACGAAGAGGCGTCGGGAAGGGGCATGGTAGGCCAGATCGCGGGGGCGGTCGCCGACCGAGATTCGGGTAAAGGTTCCGCTCCGGCCGGTCTCGGAGACGGCGATCCGATTGACGCCTGACAGAGCGACGGCTACCAGACCTTCCGGGGTCACCAGGATGGTTCCGGGATCCCCTCCGGGGCCGGTCTCATCGCCGAGGCCGATGACTTTGCTTTGGGGTGCGTCCCCGTTCGGGAGTTCGGCGAGCTGGTCGACGGCCAGATAGCGGAGGTGATTGTCCATGAGCACGCCCCACTGAACTTCGGGCTGGAGGGTGGATGCGGTGGAATTGAGAGACTGATGGGCCACCCAGAGTCGGGCGTCTTCGTGGTTTCCTTGGACGGCGAGCCCGGAGATGTTGTTAGCGGGGAGATTGAGGGTGTGGGTGAGTCGCGGGGTTTCAAGATCCAGGATGCCGAGGGTGCCGGCGAAGGCGTCCCCGATGACCCAGCGGTCGATGGATTCGAGGTAGAGGAGCTCGTGCGGCGCGAAGGGGAGGTCGAGGTGGCGGTCGGGACGCAATCGGGCGTCGAAGGGTCGCGAGAGGTCGAGATTTACTCGCACCACGCGGCGTGCCCAGCGGGTCGAGACGACGGCCGTTTGGCCGTTGGGGTGGACTTCGATTCGTCGGGGCCCGGCTGGCATGGGGGCGCGGTCGACGACTTCTACGCCGCGTCGGGTCGCGCGGATGAGGATGAGTTCATTCGCGTCGGGATCACAGGTCAGTAGGTAGGGCGAATCTGGGACTGCCTTAAGATCGGCTAAAGCGCTGGTGATCGGGGTTTCGGCAACGACCTGCGGGGGCTGGGAGCGTTGGCCGAATTCGATTCGGGAGATGGATCCACTCCGTTGGTTGGCGGTGTATAGAGTGCCGTCTTCGTAGCCGAACTCAAGGGCGACGGGGTAGCGAAGGCGGGCTTGTTCTAGGAGTGGTTGAGCGGAGTTAAGACCGAGAAGGAACCCGCAGATTCCGACGAGCGTGACGCCGGTGCGGACGAATAGGCCAAAGATGGTGGTGGTGTTTGGCACGCGGCGATGATGACGGTTCGGCGATGCGGGTGCAAGGGAACATGCGGGGACATCGGTTGTAGCAAAGCGGATATTCACGCATTAGGAGGCGGTCCTTTACGGGGAGAATGAAAAAGTTAAAATGAAAACTGCAAAATGGAAAATTCAGCCCTCTCTTATGGAGTGCGGGAGCATGGCTCCCGCTTTCCGTTTGGTGGACTCTTTCTTTCTCCGGCTCCAATGGGAAACCTACCGCATCCTTCCGATCCGATGCCCGCACATTGAATCACACCCGGGGGAAGGAGGGGGCTTGAAAAAGGGGGCATTGAAGACCCGAGAACGTCTTTCGAGGACTTCTCTCCCGGATTGGATGGGACTTTTCCGGTTTTCTTTTTGAGGGGACGGTGTTTAATGCCGGCCAATGAAGCAGCGACGGGCGAGCATCCGGCGGCATACCGGAGAAACCAAAATCAACCTTTCCCTGAATGTGGACGGGAAAGGCGACTACGAGGTCCAAACAGGGATCCCCTTTTTCGACCACATGCTCTGTCTGTTCGCCAAGCACGCGGTGATGGATCTGAAGCTGAAATGCCTCGGCGATATCGAGGTGGACGGACATCACACGGTTGAAGATTGCGGAATCGCCCTCGGACAAGCCTTTGTGAAAGCGTTAGGGGACAAAAAGGGGATTCGCCGGTATGGATTTGCGTTTGATCCCAAAAATCCCTTCACCGCGGAAGCCTACGTGCCGATGGACGAGTGTTTGGCCCGTTGCGTGATCGACTTTAGTGGGCGACCTTACCTGGTGTGGCGCGGCATGCAGACCATGGGGTACATGCGGGTGACACCGGAAGAAAAGCAGCAGGACATGTCCTCGGCGTTCCGATTTGGGTTGGCACGGGAGTTTTTCCAAGGGTTCGCCAATGAGGCGCGGTGTAACCTGCACTTGGAATTGCTCTACGGCGAAGAGCCGCATCACGTGGTCGAGGTGCTGTACAAGGCGTTTGCCAAAGCGGTTGACGCCGCTTGCCAGCGTGACCCGCGGATCGCCAAACGATTGCCCAGTACGAAGGGTAAGCTGTAAGAATCAATTTGAGTTGAATAAACCGTGATGGGGCGTCGTCGGAAATAATGTCGGAACAGAAGGACAGAACCGAATGTTCGGACGTGGAATTGGTTTCAGCCGCTCGGGGTGGCGATACCGAGGCGTATGAGGAACTCGTCGCCCGCCATCGGGATAAGATCTATGCTCGTGCCTATAGCATGGTTCGCAACGAGGAGCAGGCCCTGGATTTATCGCAAGAAGCGTGGATTAAGGCCTGGCAGCGACTGCATCAATTTCACGGGGACGCGAGTTTTGCCACTTGGATCACCCGGATCACGATCAATCTGTGCTTAGATTATCTGCGCAAAGCCAAGCGGCAGCGGGCGGAATCGGTTGAGGCGATGGAAGAGGCCACCGGAGGGGTGGAGCGCCAAATGCCGGTGGTGAATCCGAATCCGACGGCCGGATTGGAACGGGCCGAGTTGCGGGCGAAGATCGATCAGGCACTGGAAAAAATATCCGCAGATCATAGAACGGTATTGATTCTGCATGAGTTCGAAGAGTTGCAATATAAAGAAATTGCCGAGCGGATTGGCTGCTCGATTGGTACGGTGATGTCGCGCCTGTTTTATGCCCGGCGCCGGATGGCGGCGGTGATGAAAGAATTGCTACAGGAGAATTGAGGAATGACTGACGATACACTCTTTCAAGTGCAAGCGTACGTGGACGGCGAATTGCCGGCGGACGAACGCGTCGCCGTCGAGGCGCTCCTAGAGACGGACTCCGATGCGCAGATGATGTGCGAGGCGCTTCAGGCGAGCCGGTCCCTTTTACAAGGAGAGGAACTCGAGCGGACCGTGCCAGAGTCGCGCGAGTTTTACTGGTCCAAAATCGAACGAGCTATCGAGCGGGAGACAACTGCGGCCGATCGTCCTGCTTCGGGCGAGCGGAGTCGGGGCTTGATGGATTGGGTCCGTTGGCTCGTCCCCGTGGGCGGTGTGGCGGCGTTGCTGTTGATTTCCGTGGTGTCTCAGTTTGATGCGCCACCAGCGAGTGGCGGAGGAAACGAGCGGTCTCCGAGCTATGTTGAGGTGGATCATCCGCTGGATACCGGGAGTGTTATGACTTTCCGGTCGAATACGGAAGGAATCACCGTCGTCTGGATCGATACGGACTGATTTTCCGAATTGCGATTCTTCGCCGGAATGATTAAGAACCCCTTGTGACCATGCTTGCTTCATACGTCTTTTCGCGTCTCCGTCCGATGTTCCTAATGGCGGTCGCGAGTCTGTTCCTCGGTGCCACGGTGGCCCGCGCTGCCGATGCGACGGCGGAAAAAAAGTTTCTGACTCGACTCGTCTGGTGCACGGATAAGACCAAGCCAGCCGGGCAGGAGATGAAGCCGGTGGAACCGAAACTTGGTGATAAGCTGAAACGGGTTTTGAAGTGGAAAAACTACTTTGAGATCACTCGCAAAGAAGTTTCATTGCCCAAGCATAATGGAAAACGCATCCGGGTGAGCAAGCGGTGCGAGTTCATTATCAAGCAAGTCGGGGATGATTTGATCGAGGTGTTGCTGTTTGGTGACGGCCAGCTGGCGGAGAAGACGGTGCATCCCATATCGACGCTCCTGAAGAAAGGAGAACACCTCGTGATTGGCGGGGATGATAAGGATAACTACGGGGATGCCTGGCTCCTCGTGATTGCCGCCCCGCCGAAGAAGAAATGATTCGTCGCTCCGATGCCGGCGTGGCCATTCTGAGTCGATTGGGTGTGACAGTGCTCCGGTAACCCTCAGGCGGGCTGGTGAAGGCGTTTTCCACGATTCGTCTTCCGCTCTTCGCAGTCGTCTGCGCCTTGCTTTGGGGGAGCGCTTTTCCGGTCATCAAGTCCGTTTATCAGGATTGGGAATTCCAGTCGCTGGAACTGCGTCTTTGCTTCGCGGGACTGCGCTTCATGCTGTCCGGGCTCATCATACTTCCTTTCTGCTACCCGGAGTTGCGACGGTGCCAGCCGGGTTACGGCCGACTCCTGGTGGCCATGGCATTGACCCAGACTTTTCTTCAATACGTATTCTTTTATAGCGCCATGGCGGTTTCAAGTGGCGTGCTCGGATCGATTCTGGTGGGGACGGGAAGTTTGTGGTGGGTGGTGTTAGCCCCTTACTTACTTGGTACGCCATCGCCGACCTGGCAGCACTGGAGTGTGTTGGCGGTCTGCTCGGTAGGTATTCTGATTGCGGTATATGCGCCCGGAGTTGGTAGTGGTTCGGCGGTCTTGGGAACGTTCCTTTTCCTAGGGGCATCGTTGGCGGGGGCTTTGGGGGCGATTGTGGTAGTGCCGCTGTCTCGGTTTATGGATGTCCGTTTGGCAACCTCGATTTCCCTCTTCGGCGGTGGAGCTCTCTTGCTGCTTTGTGGTGCGCGGGCGTTACCAACGTTTTGGGAACTGAGCACGCCGAGCATTTGGGGGCGGACGGTTTATTTGGCAGCGGTTTCGGGCAGTGCTTTCGGTATCTGGAACTGGTTGGTTCGGGAATACAGTGTGAATGTGTTGGCGGGCTATCGGTTCCTCATTCCACTCTCAGCGGTTATCCAGTCGAGCCTCTTCATCGCCGGGGAAGTACCGGGGATTGGGATCTGGGTGGGCGGCGCGCTTATTTTAGGTTCCCTCATTGTTCTGCAGCGGTTCTCTCGCCGAGAGGCTTAATCGCGTGCGGCTTTGGCCTCCATATCGATTCGCCACAGGCGCTTCTGGGTGATGAAGGTCAGGACGGTGAGTCCCACCAAGAAGACGGCAAAAAAGATCGGGACCGTGACCGGCCACCACGAAGTGCCGAGGAAGGTGATGGAGGCGTTGAGCAGGATGTTCAAAATGCGGATTTCCGTGGGGCCTACGCCGAGGTAGCTGATCTCAAATCGATTCGTCGCTGCGAACCAGAGGAACGAGTTGACCATGAAGCCGCCGGTCAGGAGTAGGATTCCGAAGAAGTAAAACTGCAGACCCGGCGGGGCGATGATGGCATAGCCGATGACAATGGCACTCTGAAAGACGTAGTCCAAGAAGTGGTCCATGTGGAAACCCCATTTGATGAGGCCAGTGTCTCGATGACGGCCAACCGCACCATCGAAGAGATCCGTCAGATACTGAAACGCGATCATCACGGAGACGCCCCAGAGCCAGTGGAGATTGTTTTGAGTCTGAGCGAGCCAAAAGAATCCCAACGCGAGGAGACTCCAGAGTAGCGTGAGTGCGGTCAGGTGGTAGGTCTCGATTCCTGATGGGATGCGGGTCACCCAGCGTTTGACGAATTGCTTCTCCCAACGGCCGAGCATGGATTCGCCCGCTTTCTTGTCCCCGGCAAATGGCTCCGATGTCATTAACGGACTCTAGTCCAGAAATCGGACGAGGAAAAGGGCGGTCGTGGCTCAACGAGTTATCCGCGGGTGTTGCGTTGGGTTGGCCTACTCAGTGGCAGGTTTGGGAATCCAGGTCAGGTCGGGCCAATGCGGCGTATCATTCGGTACGGGGGAGCCCGGCGTGGTGCGACCGCTCAGTATGATCCGCGTGATCGCTTTGGCCATAGCCTTCACCCGTTCCGGGTGATCCTGAATCACATCGTTTTCCTCTCCGGGGTCGGCGGCGAGGTGATAGAGTTCGCGGGATTGTTTGGCGGTTTCCATGATGAGTTTCCAATCGCCTTGCCGGATGGCGTAGCGTCCGTTCATGGCGTGGTGAATCATGGGGGCGCGTTCCTTGGGAACGGCGGGTTGGGTGAGCGCCGGGAGGAAACTCACGCTGTCCTCTCCGGCATCGTTCGGGAGCGGTTGATCGAGGATCTCGGCGACGGTGGCGAGGATGTCCGTTTGGCAAACCGGACCGTCCCAACGGCTCCCGGCTGGCACCTGGTCCGGCCACCGGACGAGAAAGGGGACGCGATGCCCGCCTTCGTAGATGGAACGTTTCCCTTCGCGGAAGGGACCGGCACTCGAATGGTTGTAGGTCTTTTCCCGATAGCGCCAGGTGGTCTCGGGACCGTTGTCGCTGGTGTATACGATCAGTGTGTTCTGCGCGAGTTGCGAGCGGTCGAGAAATTCCAAGATGCGGCCGACGTGCCAATCCGTCTCGATCATGAAATCGCCGTAGGCGCCGGCGCTGCTTTTCCCGCGGAATTGAGGGAGCGGGATCACGGGTTTATGGGGCGAGGTGTAGGCGAGGTAGAGAAAGAACGGGCGGGTTGAATGCGAGGACACGGTGCTGCTCTCCATCCAACGAATGGCTTGATCGGTAAAGCGGGTGAGGCACTCGGAATCGACAAAGTTCGGGGCGACCTCCAGTTGTCCCTTGATCCCTCCTGTACGAGGGTTGGCGGGTTCTAGCAGGGCGGTGGTGGTGTCGTAAGGCGGCATGATGCGGTAGTCGGAATAGGCGATCTGGTTGGGCTTCTTCTGCGTGTATTGCGTGGGAGGTACGGTGGCGAAGCGACCTTCAAACCAGGCGAGTACGCCGTAGTTGAGCGAGGCGGGAATGCCCCAGAAATACGAAAACCCTTTGTCGAGCGGCATATCGCGGAGGGGTTGAGTCCAGTCGCGATTCGCGCGTTCGTTGGGGAAGTCCATTCCGAGATGCCATTTCCCGACCATGGCGGTTTGGTAGCCTTGGGCGCGGAGGAAACTGGCGAGGGTCACCCGGTCGTCGGCGATGAGGCAGGGGCGTTCCGCGCCGAAGACCCCGCGCTTGAGCTCCGTGCGCCAACTGTAGCGCCCCGTGAGTAGGCCGTAGCGCGAGGGCGTGCAGACGGTGTCCGAGCTGTGTCCGTCGGTGAAGACCATGCCTTCGCGGGCGAGTCGGTCTAGATTGGGGGTTTGGAATCGGGAGTCGGGGTTGAGAGCGCTGACGTCGCCGTAGCCTTGGTCATCGGTGTAGATGACGAGGATGTTGGGTGCTTGGGGAACGGCGGCTTGCGAATGCGGGGCGGTGATGCTGAGGAGTAGGAGGAGGGGAAAGATAGAGTGTGGGGTGCGCATGGTTTTGAGGTGGGATGGCTTTGTGTTTATGGGGGGACTATGGCGGGGTGGGTTCTTGGGATCAAGGTTGGGGATTTATGTGGGGAAGGGGAGAATGCAAAATGGGGGGAGGTTATTTGGGGGCGATGGTGTTCTTTGGGGGCTGTACTTGCCCAGCGGCTCGCGGGTACGCTCGCCCTACCTTTTGGGGCTTAGGCCTTGAAATATTTTGGTTCGGCGTTAGTGGTAGGGATGTGTTGCGGATGGAACTCGCAAAACGTTTGATTGCCGGGCTGTTGTTGCCGATTGTGTTTTTCAGTGGGCCGGTGTCGGTGTTGTGCCTGGGCGCGGATGGCCATGTGGCTCTCGAACTCGGTTCGGGTGGCGACTGCGAGCCGGCGCCTTGCTGCTTGCCGGACCAAGCGGATCCCGCGGAGAATGCGGGGGCTTGTCACTCGGATGAACCGGTGGAATCCCATTCCCATCCGGAACCGGCTTGCTGTGGCGGGTGTGTCGATATTATCCTGCAACTTGAAGAGGCTCGGCTGGTTTCGTCTCAAGTCACTTTGGAGATGCCGGTCTTGTATCTCTCTCTGCTAGCTTGGCTCCCCAGTTTGGTGGTCGGGCCCGAGGCGCTTCTTCTGCCTCGGTTCCAACCGGCGAATCTCCCGCCACCGCAGGGTGTCTTGGAGGCGTATCGCACGGTCTCGCTTCTGATCTGAAACTCCCTTCTTTCCCTCGGAACTGGACCGGTGATACTAGCCGGGATGGAAGATTTTTGACTGGGACGGAAGGGATCCGTGAAGACACAGAATCGAAGAATCATTTGGCTGGGCTGTATCGTCCTCAGCCTTTACTCAAAAGTTGAATCAAGACTCTCAGCGGCGGAGCAGCCGCGTGAGGCGAACCCCGAAACGCTTCGGGTGCGGCTTGGCGAAGTGGCCGAGCACGTACGTTCCGGTAATTTGGATTTGCGGGCTGCTCAGTTTCGGATTGCCGAGGCAGAAGGCCGATTAGTCGGGGCAGGGCGTTGGCAGAATCCTCAAGTGCGGACGGTTTTTCAGGCCGATCCGGACGGGATGGAACGTGGTGGGGAGTTTGGTTTCAACCAAGCCTTTCCCGTGACAGCTCGGCTTCGTCTGGAGAAACAAGTGTCCCGTCGATTGGTGGCGGCAGCCCGCTACGAGGTGGCCGATCGGGAGCGGGGCCTCATTGCCGAAGCCAAGATCCTGCTAGTTTCCGTGTTGGCCTTGGATGCCCAGCGAAAGCTGCGGGAACAGGAGTATGAGCTGGCGACCGATTTGACGGACTACGCGACGGCTGCGGGGAACCAAGGCGAAGGCTCCTTGCTGGAAGCGGGACACGCCCGTCTGGAGGCGACCAAACTGGAACTGGAGATTCATCATCTGACCCACCAACGGGTGCCGCTATTGGCGAACTTACGGAGCCTATTGGGTTTGTCTCCGGAGGAACCTGTGGAGGTCGCGGGCGATTTGGAGTTGGTCGCCGAACCGGAGCAACCGATGTTGGACTTAACCCAACGCCCCGACTACCGCGCGGCGCTCGTGCTCGCGGAGTCGGCGACGGTGGAAGCGGATCTGGAACGGGCGCGTCGCTGGCAGGATGTGACCTTGGGGGTGTTTGCCCAGGATCGTCGGGAGGAAGATCATCCCGTCGGGATCGAGCGAGAACAACGCATCGGAGTGAGGTTAAGTGTACCGTTGCCGCTGTGGAACCGGAATGCGGGGCCCATTGCGGAAAAGACGGCCAAGGCCGCCCGTTTGGAAGTGAGTGCAGAGGCACTTGCCAATGAGATCCGCAATCATGTTGCGAGTGCTTGGGCGACCATGCGGACCTTGGCACGCCACGCCCGAGAGATTGAAGAGGAGTTGCTGCCGGAGGCAAAACGCCACGCCGAGCAGGTTCTTGAGGCATACGAAAACGGGTTGGTGCCGGTGTCGGATGTCCTCCGGGCTCGGCGACAGCGGGTCTCTTTGGAGGTAACCCGTTTGGATGCGTTACGGGATTATTATTTGGCGCGGGTGGACTATGAAACCGCGACCGGGCAATTCGACGAAGAGGGAACACAATGAGAGGGTTTGATTGGATGGGTGGCGTGTCGAGGTGGTCAACGGGTTGGGCCTGTTTGGTTTTGCTTGTCGGCCCGCTTAATGGTTCCGCAGCGAGCCGCGTTTTGTTGGATGAAACGAGTGCGGCGAATCTCGGCCTGAAGACTGCTCCGGTTGGGGTGGGCGAGTTCGAGGAAACACTCTTCGTGTTGGGACGGGTGGAGGCGATTCCGAGTCGACGCGCAGTTGTGAGTAGTCGGGCTTCTGGTAGGGTCTTGAACCTGCTGGCTTTTGAAGGCGCGCGCGTTTCGCGGGGTGACGTGGTTACCTTGGTCGAGAGTCGCCAACCCGGAAATCCGCCGCCGACTATTGAGTTGACGGCGCCAATCGACGGGGTGATTTCTGACAATCATATCAGTGTGGGCGAACCGGTCGAACCTGACGTGCCTGTGATGGAGATCCTGGACTTGAGTGAAGTGTACGCCGTGGCCTATGTTCCGGAAGATCTGGTTGCTCGCTTGAATCTGGGGATGTCGGCGCGGTTGCGAGTCTCATCATTGCCGGATGAGGTTATTGAGGCTGAGTTGGTTCGATTTGGGTCCACCGTGGATTTGGAGAGTGGCACGCTTGAGGCGGTGTTTCTGGTTGCTAGTCCGTCGGGTGCCATCCTGCCTAATATGCGGGTGGAATTCTCGATCATCTTGGAGCGACGTCAGGATGTGATGACGGTGCCAAAGGAAGCCATTTTGACGGACACGGCCGGTGAGTATGTGTTCGTCACGGACTTTGACTTGCCGAATGCCTTCGTTCGGGCGCCCGTGGTGACTGGGATGCGGAATGATACCCAAGTCGAAATTCAGAAAGGTCTTTTTCGACGTGACGAGGTGGTCATCCAGGGTGCGTATCCGTTGGCCTATGCCGGTGGGGGGACCTTGTCTTTGAAAGAAGCTTTGGATGCGGCACATGGGCACGAACACAATGAGGATGGCTCTGAGATGACGGCGGCTCAGCGAGCCGAACGGAACGCGGCTCAATCCGGTGGTGCGGCTGCGGCACCGGGAGGATTGACCCTGTTCTTGGCCTGTTTTTGTGTTCTGTTACTTGGCCTGTTGGGCCTGAGCGAACGACGCGCCCGGCGGCGTGAGCCGAAGGAAAGGGCGGCGGATGCTTGACCGGTTGATCCGTTATTCGCTCGCCCGGCGGTCGGTCATCGTAGTGGTGGCTTTGATGGTGATGGGCTTGGCCTTCCAAATGGGCCGAGACCTACCCGTGGCGGTGTTGCCAGATCTGACGAAGCCGACCGTCACGCTCCTAACCGAGGCGCCGGGGCTGGCACCGGAAGAAGTGGAGGGTTGGGTCAATCTCCCGCTGGAGGGCGCCTTGATGGGAACACCCGGGCTGACTCGTCTGCGGTCGATCTCGGACGTGTCGCTCTCTCTGATCTATGTGGAGTTCGATTGGGGTACGGACATCTACCGGGCTCGCCAATTGGTGCAGGAACGCTTGCAATCCGCCTCGGGCGCACTGCCCGAGGGCATCGTGCCCTATCTGACGCCGGTGGCGTCGCTGATGGGGGAGATCATGTTGGTGGGGTTACGGAGTACGGATGGGGCGGTGGCCGCGCGGGATCTGCGCACTTTGGCGGATTGGACCATTCGGCGCCGGCTGCAGGGCCTTCCCGGCGTGGCGGAAGTATTGGGAATGGGCGGCGGGGTGAAGCAGATTCAAATTCAGCCGGATCCGGATCGCATGCTGTCGCTCGGTGTTACCTTTGCAGAACTTCGACAAGCCGCCAGTGAGGTGGCGAGTAGCACGACGGGTGGTTTTGTCTCTTCGGAGGCTCAGGAGATCATGGTGCGGAATCTGGCCATGACTACCGATCTCCGGGTGATTCGCCGGGCCCTGGTCAAGCATGTCAATGATCGTCCGGTCACGGTAGGCGATATTGCCGATGTGGTTTGGGGGGTGGAACCGATGCGAGGGGACGCGGCGGTGAATGGGACGCATGGCGTGATCCTGAGTGTCACGAAGGCGCCCGGTTTCGATACCGTAAAACTGACGGCGGCGGTCGAAGCGGCTCTGGAAGAACTCCGGCCGAGCCTGCCCGAGGGTGTAGAGCTGGTGACGCTTTTCCGCCAAGCGGATTTCATCCAGCACGCGACCGGTAATTTGAAGGAGGCCATTCGAGATGGAGGGCTGATGGTTGCGATCGTCCTATTCTTGTTCTTGCTCAACGTCCGCACGACCTTCATCACACTGATGGCGATCCCGCTCTCGTTTGCTGTGACGATTATCACTTTTCGAGCGATGGATATCGGCGTGAATTCGATGACCCTGGGCGGACTCGCCGTGGCCATCGGGATGGTGGTGGATGATGCCATTGTGGACGTGGAGAATGTCTTTCGTCGACTCCGGGAGAATGCTGCGGCGGGAAATCCGCTGCCCCACTTGGAAGTGATCGCCCGGGCATCGGCCGAGGTGCGGCATTCGATCCTCTATGCCACGATTTTCATTGTATTGGTGTTCTTGCCGTTGTTGGGGTTGGAAGGGGTTGCGGGACGTCTCTTCACACCGATTGCCGTGGCGACGATTGTCAGCATGTCAGCCTCGTTTCTGGTTTCGGTGACGGTCATTCCGGTGCTGTGTTCCTTGATTCTGCGGTCTCGTCCGGGACGACAGCATGGGGATGGTTGGCTGGTGCGTTTGTTGAAGGACTTGCTCAGAAGGACGTGGCTTCGGCTTGCTTTGCAGCGTCCCTTTCTTGTGTTCGGCATAGCGGCCGTATTGGTAGCTCTGGCGGTGTCACTATATCCCCGCATGGGGAAGGAGTTTCTGCCCGCGTTTCAGGAGGAAACGCTTTTGGTCGCGTTGACGGCCGCACCCGGGACGTCCCTCCCGCAGACGCGCGCGTTGGCGGACATAGCGGACCGGCTCTTGCTTTCTGTGCCGGAGGTTAAACAGGTGGGGCGCCGATTGGGGCGGGCGGAACGCGGGGATCATGTGGTGCCGGTGTCGACGGTGGAGTTCGACATCGAGCTGGATTCGGGAGGGCGGGACCGTGCTACGGTAAAGGAGGAGATTCGCCAGAAGTTACGGACCATACCGGGGACTTTCTCGGCGCTCAGTGGGCCCTTGGCCGATCGGATTGGGCATATGTTGAGTGGGGTTTCGGCGAAGGTGGCGGTGAAGGTCTTTGGACCAGATTTGGCGGAGATTCGGCGTATCGGGCAAGAGATTCGGGCGATTGGCCGCGAGATTCCCGGCCTTGGTGAGGCGCGCGGCGAGCAGCAGGCTCCGATCCCTCAGATGCGAATTGAAATGGATCGAGAACGGGCCTTGGCCTACGGCGTGACGGCCGGGTCCTTGAATCGGCAATTGGCTTCGCTCATGGGGGGGGAGGTCGTCGGTGAGCTGTACGAGGGCCAACGGGTGATCGATTTGGTGGTTCGCTTGCCGGAATCGTGGCGCGCCTCTCCGGAGCGCTTGCGTCAGATGTATATTGATTCCGGGGATACCCACCGAGTGCCTTTGGGGCTGGTGGCGACTATTCGAGAGGCGAAGGGACCCAATGTGATTCTGCGTGAGAATATGGAACGCCGATTTGTGGTGAGTGCAAACCCGACGGAACGCGATCTCGCGGGCTTGGTGACGCGCTGGCAAACCGCCGTCAGCGAGCGAGTAACGCTGCCGGAGGGGTATCATGTCAGTTTTGAAGGCGAATACCGTGCCCAACAGGCGGCCAGTCGCCGGATTGCGTGGTTGAGTGCCGGGGTATTGATTGTCATGGCCTTGTTGTTGCATGGCTATTTCCGATCCTTGGTTTTCGTGACTCAGATCTTGTGCGATATTCCTTTGGCGCTAGTGGGGGGGCTGGTGTTGACTTGGTTAGTGGTCGATAATATCAGCATTGCCACTTTGGTGGGTTTGATTGCCGTGGCGGGGATTGCGGCTCGTAATAGCGTGATGATGTTGTCGCATTACCTGCATTTGATGCGGCATGAAGGGGAAACCTTCAGCCGAGCGATGATTGAACGGGGGACGCTGGAGCGCTTGGTTCCGGTATTGATGACGGCGCTTTCCGCTGGGATTGCCCTGCTTCCTTTGGTGGTGGCGTCAGACGCGCCTGGTAAGGAGATTCTCCACCCGGTGGCGGTGGTGATCGTGGGGGGATTATTGACCTCGACCGTCTTGGGTTTGGGGGTGACCCCGGCGGCGTTCTACCTCTTTGGCGAACGTGCGGCAAAACGGGCGGTGGATGCGAAGGCACCGGCAACGGATTGATAGTTGGAATCGGAAGTAGCGATAGAATCAGAAAGAAGAGATTATGAAAATAAATGGCATTCGATGGATGATGATGGCCCTGCTGGCTGGTTACGGTGTGGGTTGTGGTAATCAGGGGACGGAAGTAGCCGGAAATGAGCATGGGCATACGCATGGAGCCGGGACGCATAGTCACGGTCCCGATGGGGATCACGTGCATGAGGAGATCATTCCTGGTCCCAATAATGGGCGCCTCATTACGAGTGTTACTCCCCAGGTGGAGTTTTTTGTCAAAGAGGACCGGACGGTTCAGCTCACCTTTGTGAACGAAAACAACGAAGCCATCCCAGCGCTCGATTGGGATGTATCGCTTAGTGGGGGGGATCGTGAGGCGCCTATCGAGTTGAGCTTTGCCAAGAGTGGGGACGTGTTGGTCTCAGATCAAGCGCTCCCGGCTGGAGACAAGATCTTGGGGATTCTTGAAATCAAGACCGCGGAGTCGGCAGAACCCGTGGTGGAACGGTTTACCATCGACTTCTCCACTTGTTCCTCTTGCCAGTTGGTTGAGTACGCCTGTATTTGCGGACACTAGAAACCGGATGCCTCGGATGCGCGTGTTCTCAGTGATCGTCTTGGGACTGCTGGGCGGTCTGGTGGCGCAAGCCGCTGAGCTTTCCTTTCAGCGGGAAGCCGCCGGCTTGTCGCTGCTCTGGACCGACGGGCAGTTGGAGGAAGCGACTACGGTTGCCGGACCATGGCGCGATGTGGGGGCGGCGGTTGCTCCGCATTGGGTGGCCTTTGCGGATCGCGAGGAGCGTTATTTCCGGGTGCGAGAGACGGATTCGGTGGCTCCCGCGGATCGGGTGATTGTTAATGCACGGGTTTACACCGTAAATCCGGACCAACCCGCGGCGGAGGCCGTTGCCATTCGCGAAGGCAAGTTGATCGCGGTGGGGGATCGCGCGGCGATGGATGCCTGGATTGGGGATGCCACTCAGATCATCGATGCCGAAGGCTTGCTACTGCTGCCGGGGTTCCAAGATCCGCATTTGCATGCCGTCGAGGCGGGGGTGAACGAAGCCAATGCAAGCCTGCCTCAGTTTGGAACGGCGACGCAGTACCGTCGAGCGCTCAGGCAAGCGGCCGTGGATTCGATCGCAAACGATTGGGTTGTCGGTGCCGGGGTGAATATGGAGGGATTGATGGAAGCCCTAGAGTCTCCGTTGGAGCTGATTGATGAGGTGATCCCGGATCGTCCCGCAGTCATTTTGGATGACTTGGGACACGGGGCGTGGGTCAATACCTTGGGCTTACGGGCGGCCGGATTTGATCGATTGGATGTGGATCCGGCTGGGGGGATTCTGGTCCGGGACGAAGAAACGGAAGAACTGCTGGGTGTGGTGTTGGAGAGCGCTTCGCAAACCGTCCTGGACCTGGCGTTTGCCCCCACGGATGAGAATTTGGAGCGTGCTTACCAGGGCTTGGTGGCTGCCTCGCAGACCTTGTCGGCGAATGGCATCACGACCGTGAGCGATGCCGGAGGGTATTGGCCTCGCGGTCATCACCGAGTGTGGGAACGTGCGGAAGCGGCGGGTACGCTGACGGTTCGAGCCAGTAATGCCTTTTACATCTATCCGGATCGATCCCTGGCGGATCAGCTTGCCACACTCCAGGGCCTTCAGCGCCGGGATCCGAATCGGCTCGTTCGGTTTGATCAGGCCAAGATCTATGTCGATGGAATCGTTTCTCAGGCCACGTCGGCCTTGTACGAACCGTATGAATCCGCCTTGGGACTCGGATCGGACGAGCAGCGAGGGTTCTTATATTTTGAACCGGACCGATTGTTCGATTTCTCAGCGGCGTTCGAGAAGGCGGGGTTTCAGTTGCACTTTCATGTGACGGGGGATCGGGGGACAGGCTTGGCCTTGGACGCCATTGCCGAAGCCCGGCGCCGGAACGGGCTGACAGATCGTCGGCATCGATTGACTCACTTGTTCATGGTGGCGGAACGAGATCGCGCCCGGTTTCGTGAACTCGATGTTTTTGCGGATTTCCAGCTAGCACCGAGTTCGGTCGAACGAGAGCATTTGCGAGAAGTCCGGGGCTTTATTGGGAATCGAGTGAATCAGTATCTTCCGGCCGGAGCGCTGTTCCGAGCGGGGGCTCCGATGACCTTGAGTAGCGATTGGGACGCGGATGAGTTGTCACCGTTTGTGAAGATCGAGACCGTGCTTTCCCAGGGAGATCAAGGCTTGCCCGATGTGGCCACAGCGATTCGGCTTATGACGCTGGAGTCAGCTCGGTTGCTACACCATGA